>NZ_CP081906.1:0-4800000 GCF_020091425.1 Parabacteroides goldsteinii
ATGCAGACTGAATATCAGACATTGTGGAATAAATGCCTCGCTGTCATTAAAGACATCGTGCCGGAGGCCGCTTTTAACACATGGTTCATGCCGATCATACCTTTATCCTATGAGGATAATAAGTTTACGATCCAGGTGCCGAGCCAGTTCTTTTATGAGTACCTTGAGGAGAAATACGTAAATGTATTGAAAGTTACATTATATCGTGTAATAGGTCAGGGTACGATTCTTAACTACCGTGTTATGGTAGATAAGACGACTGGTGGTACCGTAGATTATCCGGCAGAGAATGGTTCGGTAGCAGTAAAGAAGATAACTCCCAAAGATGCGAATAAGGCTCCTAATCCATTTATACAGACTGCACCTCAGGATTTGGATCCGCAGTTAAATCCCAAGTATAACTTTGATAACTATTTTGAAGGAACCAGCAATAAATTAGTGCGTACGGCAGGTGAGGCTGTTGCACAGAATCCTGGAAAGACGACGTTTAATCCTTTATTTATTTTCGGACCGTCAGGGGTTGGTAAAACACACTTGTGTCATGCCATAGGAACCCGTATCCGTGAACTTCATCCGGAAAAGAAGGTATTGTATGTTTCCTCCCACTTGTTCCGTGTTCAGTTTACCGATGCAATCCGTAAGAATACAACGAATGACTTTTTGAATTTTTACCAGAATATCGATGTTCTGCTATTGGATGATATCCAGGAATTGATCGGTATGGATAAGACTCAGAATACATTCTTCCATATATTCAATCATCTTCATCAGCTGGGAAAACAGTTGATCCTTACTTCGGATAAGGCACCTGTCGATTTGCAGGGAATGGAGGAGCGATTGATAACCCGTCTGAAATGGGGACTTACAGCTGAGTTGAGCCGTCCGGATCTTGATTTGAGAAAGAAGATCTTGAAGAATAAGATCAACCATGACGGTATTGTTATTCCGGATGAGGTATTCAACTTCATTGCGAATAATGTTACTGAAAATGTACGTGACCTGGAAGGTATCCTTGTTTCATTGATGGCGAATGCTGTTATTAATAATAAGGAAATAGATCTGCCTCTGACTAAACGTGTGGTAAGTCAGGCTGTCCGTCTGGAGAAAAAACAGCTCTCTGTTCAGATGATTCAGGAAATCGTATGTAATTATTTCAATCTGGATCAGGCGGTCATTCAGACACGTTCCAGAAAACGTGAGATTGTGCAGGCTCGTCAGATTACGATGTATCTTGCCAAAAAGTATACCGATTGTTCTTTTTCCCATATTGGGAAGATTGTAGGAAAGAAAGATCATGCCACAGTATTGCATGCCTGCAAAACAATCAAGGACCAGATGGAAACGAGCAAGTCTTTCCGTTCGTCTGTTGAAGAGATCGAGGTTAAATTAAGAAGCTGATAAATCATTTTATATAGGTGGAAAGGATGTCGTTTTATATGGCATCCTTTTTCTGTTTTGGGAAACATGGAAATGTTAGTGGTTTTCTTTTTGGAAAATATTTTTGGATTTGCGAAATGTTAATATGTTGATTTTCATATATGGTATGAAATGAATTGGAAAACCTGATATTCTTTTCGATTTTAGTTGTTTAATAATTTGGTCAATAAATAAAGTATTCTTAAACTTGCACTATTATTAATACAGTAATTATCGTGAACCATAAAACTTACACATTCGATGAAGCGTTTAAGGCTTCACTGGACTACTTTACGGGCGACGAGCTTGCCGCTAAAGTATGGGTAAACAAGTATGCTTTGAAGGATGCATTCGGGAATATTTATGAGGAATCTCCCGTGGATATGCACCACCGTCTGGCAAGTGAAATTGCCCGTGTAGAGAAAAAGTATCCTAATCCTTTATCAGAGCAGGAGCTTTTTGACCTATTTGATCATTTCCGTTACATCGTTCCGCAAGGAAGTCCGATGACGGGGATTGGCAATGATTACCAGATTGCCTCACTCTCTAATTGTTTTGTTATAGGATTGGACGGAGAAGCCGATTCATATGGTGCAATTATCCGGATTGATGAAGAGCAGGTTCAGTTAATGAAGCGTCGCGGAGGTGTGGGACATGATTTGTCGCATATCCGTCCGAAAGGCTCTCCTGTTAAAAATTCAGCTCTTACATCTACTGGTTTGGTGCCGTTTATGGAGCGTTATTCTAATTCGACACGCGAAGTAGCACAAGACGGTCGTCGTGGGGCGCTGATGTTAAGTGTATCGATTAAGCATCCGGATTCGGAGTCCTTTATTGATGCAAAAATGACTGAGGGAAAAGTTACCGGGGCAAATGTTTCGGTGAAGATTGATGATGATTTTATGAATTCCGTTGTTAGCGGAACTTCATATAAACAGCAATATCCGATTGATTCAAATGAACCGACTACAGTAAAGGAAATCGATGCGGCTGCTTTGTGGAAGAAGATCATCCATAATGCATGGAAGTCGGCTGAACCCGGTGTTTTGTTCTGGGATACTATTTTGCGTGAATCTGTTCCTGATTCATATGCCGATCTGGGATTCCGTACGGTTTCAACCAATCCGTGTGGTGAAATACCTCTCTGTCCCTACGACAGTTGCCGTTTGCTGGCTATCAATCTCTATTCATATGTAGTAAATCCGTTTACAAAAGATGCTTACTTCGATTTTGATCTGTTCAAAAAACATGTAGCATTGGCACAACGTATCATGGATGATATTATCGATCTGGAATCAGAAAAGATCGAGAAGATCCTTGAAAAGATCGATTCTGACCCGGAATCAATGGAAGTGAAGGAAACGGAACGTCATTTGTGGGAAAAGATACAGAAGAAGACTCTGCAAGGCCGTCGTACCGGTGTGGGTATCACTGCTGAAGGCGATATGATTGCGGCTTTGGGACTTCGTTACGGAACGGATGAGGCAACAGAGTGTGCTGAAGAAATCCAGAAGACATTGGCTTTGGAGGCTTACCGTTCTTCCGTTATGATGGCTAAAGAGCGTGGCGCTTTCGAAATCTATGATTCGAAACGTGAGGAAAAGAATCCGTTTATCAACCGTTTGCGTGAAGCTGATCCGGGATTGTATGAAGATATGCTGAAGTACGGTCGTCGTAACATTGCTTGTCTGACTATTGCTCCGACAGGAACAACCAGTTTGATGACGCAGACGACTTCCGGTATCGAGCCGGTATTCCTTCCGGTGTACAGACGTCGTCGTAAGGTTAACCCGAATGATGCGGAAACGCGTGTCGATTTTGTGGATGAAACCGGCGACGCATTCGAAGAATATGTCGTATTCCATCATAAGTTTGTAACCTGGATGCAGGCTAACGGTTATTCCGTTATCAAGAAATATACCCAGGAAGAAATTGATGAGTTGGTAGCTAAATCACCTTATTATAAAGCTACTTCAAACGATGTAGACTGGTTGCAGAAAGTCCGGATGCAGGGACGTATCCAGAAATGGGTGGACCATTCTATCAGTGTAACTATCAACTTGCCGGCTGACGTATCGGAAGAATTGGTAGATTCTTTGTATGTTGAAGCATGGAAGTGCGGATGTAAAGGCTGTACGGTTTACCGTGACGGTTCCCGTTCAGGTGTACTGCTCTCGACAGAAAAGAAAAAAGAGAAGAAAGATGATTGTAATTGCATGCAACCGCCGGTGATTGTTTCCACCCGTCCGCGTGAACTGGAAGCTGATGTAGTGAAGTTCCAGAACAACCGCGAAAAGTGGATTGCTTTTGTCGGTTTGCTGAACGGTCGTCCGTATGAGATCTTTACCGGTCTTGCCGATGATGACGAAGGTATCATGTTGCCGAAGAATGTATCCAAAGGAACGATCATCAAGAGTTATGATGAAGACGGCAAGAAACATTATGATTTCCAGTTCAAGAACAAGCGTGGTTACAAGATGACTATCGAAGGTCTGGACGGAAAGTTTGATCCCGAATTCTGGAACTATGCGAAACTGATCTCCGGCGTATTGCGTTACGGCATGCCTATCGACCAGGTTATCAAGTTGGTTCAGGGAATGGAACTGAACAATGAATCGATCAATACCTGGAAGAATGGGGTTGAACGTGCATTGAAGAAGTATCTGCCGAATGGTACGGAAGTAAAAGGACAGGTGTGTCCGAACTGTGGTCTGGAAACCCTTATCTATCAGGAAGGGTGTCTGATCTGTACGAACTGTGGAGCTTCAAAGTGTGGATAAGCGTAACATAACAAATATTTTTATAGGAATGCGGGGATTTTCCCCGCATTTTTTATACCTTCGTCTCCGGAACTAAATTTGATACACATGAAAGTCACCTTTAATATAAACTTCCATACCGTTTGGGGACAGAAGTTATGTATAGTAGGGTCTATTCCGGAGCTTGGCTCATGGGAGCCTGCTTTGGCTAAAGAGATGAACTACAAAGGGGATGGAAACTGGCAGCTTGAGCTGGAGTTGGAACTTACATCGCCGCAACAGACCATAGAATACCGCTACTTTTTAAGTATAAACGATAAGCAGATATTTGAAGAGTGGGAGAAAAATCATCAGGTCACATTTGAAGGACATGCCAATCATTATACTTTATATGACTACTGGCAGATACGTCCGGCTAATCTGTCATTCTACTCGTCGGCTTTTACTAAAAGTCTGTTTGCACATCCCTGTAATACATACGAAAGAGTTGTTAAGAGCGGAAAGAAACTGACAATCAAGATATCGGCTCCCCGGGTGGAGAAATGGCAGAGTGTTGCCATCACCGGAAACCAGGAGTGTCTGGGAAACTGGCATCCGGATAAAGCGTTGATACTTAGTTGCGATACCTTTCCCGACTGGCATATCGACTTGGATGCCAATGATATCATTTATCCGTTGGAATATAAGTTCCTGGTATATGATAATGACAAACACCAACCATTATATTGGGAGGAAGACGAAAACAGGAAGCTGGATTTGCCTCCGCAGGATTTCGGAGAAACAGTAGTGGTTTCCGGTCTGTCTTTTCGTGATAACTTACCGTTGTGGCGGTGTGCGGGGACAGTTATCCCTGTATTCTCTTTGCGTTCGGAACAAGGATTCGGTGTCGGTGATTTGGGAGACCTCCGTATGTTGGTTGACTGGGCAAAGAAAACCCGCCAGCGCATTATCCAGGTGTTGCCGATGAATGACACGACTATGAGCCATACCTGGAGGGATTCCTATCCTTACAGTGCCATTTCTGTTTATGCGCTCCATCCGATGTATATCAGCCTGCCTTTGATGGGCGAATTGAAGGATGCAGACAGGGTTGCCTTCTACAAGGCAAAACAGGAAGAGCTGAATGCAAAAGATTTTGTCGATTATGAAGCGGCGGTAGGATATAAGTTAGCTTATTGCCGTGAGTTCTTCAGTCAGGAAGGACAAGCCATTCTGTCGAGTCCGGAATACCATGAGTTTTTTGAACAAAGCCAATCCTGGCTGATGCCTTATGCCGCTTACAGTTATCTGCGTGAGAAGTATCAGACTTCCGACTTTACGAAGTGGGATAAGAATGCAATCTATAATAAGTCTCAGATACGCGAACTTTGCTCGGAAGACAGTGGCGCCTATCCGGAGATATCCTTTTATTATTTCCTGCAATACATATTACATACTCAATTCAAGTCGGTATCCGACTATGCCCGTAAGAATGGCATTGTCCTGAAAGGCGACCTCCCTATCGGAGTGAATCGTACCAGTATCGATGCCTGGACAGAACCACAGTATTTCAATATGAATGGCCAGGCAGGAGCTCCGCCCGATGACTTTTCTGTCAATGGACAGAACTGGGGATTTCCGACTTATAACTGGGATATTATGGAGAAAGACCATTTCTCCTGGTGGAAGAAGCGTTTCCATAAGTTGAGTGACTATTTTGACTGTTTCCGTATCGACCATATCTTAGGATTTTTCCGTATCTGGGAAGTTCCGTTGGATTATATACAAGGCCTTTGCGGACATTTTAATCCGGCTTTGCCTTTTACCCGGGAAGAGATTGAACAGTACGGATTAACTTTCAATGAAGCACGTTTTACTACACCGCATATTAACCGAAAGTTCCTGCCCGAGTTGTTCGGCGATTTGGCAGAAGAGGTAGAAGGTACTTATCTGGCACAGTCTTCATCCAATCATTTCGTCCTGAAATCATTCTGTGATACGCAACGGAAGATAGAAGCCATATTCGATGGGAAAACAGACGAAGTCTCTTTACGCATAAAAGACGGATTGTTTGCCATAGCCAATGAAGTGTTGTTTTTGCGTGACCCACAGGAAAAGGAAAAATTCCATCCGCGTATTTCAGCCAGCCATTCCTATATATATAGTGAATTGAATACATCCGAAAAGTATGCCTTCGACCAGCTGTATTGGGATTTCTTCTATCACCGTCATAACGACTTTTGGAAGGCACAGGCATTCAAGCGGCTGACTCCTTTAGTGGGCAGTACCAATATGCTGGTGTGCGGGGAAGACCTTGGGATGATTCCCGAATCGGTACCTGATGTAATGAACAAGTTACAGATTCTGAGCCTGGAGATTGAACGGATGCCAAAGACTCCTCAGCGGGAGTTTTCCGATTTGTTCAGTCTGCCGTATAATTCTGTTTGTACTACATCTACCCATGATATGTCACCGCTCCGCAACTGGTGGAAGGAAGATCGCGAAAAGATACAGCGCTATTATAATAATGTATTGCATTATGAAGGGCAGGCTCCCGGGGAATGTTCATCGGAAATTGCCTCCCGGATTATCACAAACCATCTGGCAACAAACTCTATGCTGACTATTATTCCTTTACAGGATTGGTTTGCTATTGACGATACAGTGAAGAGGAAAGACATCGAAGCCGAACGAATCAATGTCCCGGCCAACTCAAACCATTACTGGTGCTACCGGATGCATATACCGTTGGAAAGTCTGTTGATGAAAGAGGAGTTTAATGATAAGGTTGCGCAACTGATTGTTGCCTCAGGAAGAAAATAAGTAACAGGCTATAAAAGTAAAAAGCCCGGTAAATTACTGGGCTTTTGTTTTCTTTGTCATATCGGATGACATGTTGCAAACTCCGTTGAAACGGGCATTTGGCTCTATTTCCAGCGACTGGGTAAACACGTCTCCTTTAATGTTGGCGGTAGCTTTTAGTATCAGTTTTTCTGTGATACGTATAGAACCTTCCACTTCGCCCAAAATTTCGGCATTGGTAGAAATAATGTTGCCTACTACACGTCCTTTTGGACCCACTACGATTTTTCCACTGCAATTGATGTCGCCATCTACCTGTCCGTCTAATCTGAAATCGGTTTCTGTAATAATATTACCTTTTACGTTTGTTCCGGCGGCGAGGGTGTTATGTAGGCCACCGGCAGAGTTTTCATCTTTTTGTTTTATTCCCATCATAAATAGTTTGTTTGCTTAATCGCAAATATAGACTATTTTTTTGCAGAAAGGTTTACTTTATCTACTTTTACAGATAAAATAACGAAAAATGACAGTACAAATAGAACTGGAAACCATGAAATTTTACGCCTGTCATGGGGTCTCCCCGCAGGAGACACGTGTCGGCAATACGTTTGTGGTAAACCTTGTATTGACGGCTCCCCTTGAAAAGGCGGTAGCCAGCGATGACCTGGAAGATACGATAAATTATGCCGTTGTCTACGAAGTTGTAAAGCGTGAAATGGCTATCCCTTCCAAATTACTGGAACATGCGGCGGGACGTATCCTGGCAGCCTTGAAGGATACTTTTCCGCAACTTCTGGCTATCGAACTGAAACTCTCCAAGTTGAACCCGCCTTTTGGAGGCGATGTTTACAGCGCCTCTATAATTCTAAGGGAGAGCTACGGTTAGTATTTGGATAACTTTCTCTATCTTTGCATTTTTAAAGCACAAATAAACAAAGCACCATGGCATTTACCAACAACGTAATGATTGTCCGCCACGGATTGATGGCGAAGTTAGTTAAACTTTGGAAGGAAAATCGTCTGCTCGACGAGATTGACCGTTTGCCCATAGAGTTGAGTCCCCGTAAATCGAAAGTAATAGGCCGTTGCTGCGTACATAAGGAACGTGCCGTATGGAAATACAAGACACTTCCTCTTCTGGGTTTTGATATGCAGGACGAAGTTGACGAACTGACACCGCTCTCCGAGTATGCTAAACGGGCGCTGCTCCGTTCGGAAAACAAGAAAGAGAACCTGATGTGCGTGGTGGATGAAGCATGTTCCTCCTGTGTACAGGTAAACTATGAAATTACCAACCTCTGCCGTGGTTGTGTGGCGCGTAGCTGTTATATGAACTGTCCGAAAGACGCCATCCAGTTCAAAAAGAACGGACAGGCGCGGATTGACCATGACACTTGTATCAGTTGCGGCAAATGCCACCAGAACTGTCCTTACCATGCAATTGTTTATATACCGATTCCTTGTGAAGAAGTTTGCCCGGTCAAGGCTATCAGCAAAGATGAATACGGCGTGGAGCATATCGATGAATCGAAATGTATTTACTGCGGTAAATGTATCAATGCCTGTCCTTTCGGTGCTATCTTCGAAATATCACAAGTGTTTGATATACTGCAACGTTTGCGCAATAAGGAGAAGATGATTGCTATCGTGGCACCTTCCATTCTGGCACAATTCAGTGCACCGGTGGAAAGTGTGTACGGAGCGATTAAGGCAATGGGATTTGAGGAGATTGTGGAAGTCGCCCAGGGGGCGATGGAAACGACCCGCCGGGAAGCGGAAGAACTGAAGGAAAAGCTGGAAGAAGGACAACCGTTCATGACGACCAGCTGTTGCCCGTCGTATGTCCAGCTGGCAGAGAAACATATTCCGGACCTGAAGAAATATATCTCTTCAACCGGTTCCCCGATGTATTATACGGCCCGTCTCGTGAAAGAAAAACATCCGGACGCCAAAGTCGTTTTCATCGGCCCGTGTGTTGCTAAACGTAAAGAAGTAAAGATGGACCCGGCAGTCGACTTTACGCTGACTTTCGAGGAAATCGGTTCGGTGCTGGAAGGCCTGGGTATAAAGGTGGAAGAAGCGAAACCGTTCTCCGTCCTTTATAATTCCGTGCGTGAAGCACATGGCTTTGCCCAGAGCGGCGGTGTGATAAATGCCGTGAAAGTCTATCTGAAAGAAGAACAGGTAAATGCCGTACAGGTAGCCAACCTGACAAAGAAGAACGTCGCCCTGCTTCGTGCTTATGCCAAGACGGGAAAGGCTCCGGCACAGTTTATCGAAGTGATGGCCTGCGAAGGCGGGTGTGTAACCGGTCCTTGTATCCACGCCGATAAAGTAACCGGACAGAAGCAGTTGATTAAGGAACTTACTAAATTCTAAACAACAATGACAAAGAAAATCTTAGTATCATTCTCATTGGCCGGTGCGATGCTGTTGACAGCATGCGGCCACCGGGAATTACCGGCGATGGGAGATTATTCCGTGCAGGTATTTCACGACACTCCGGTGAAGTTCGCACCGGACCAGTATGCCGGTTACAGTGAACCGGGAGCAGATAGTATCTACCATCTGGTAAACGGACGTATCATCCTGAAGAAGGTTACATTGCCCGACTATAAACGCAATGTCTCCGTGAACCTGAAAGTAACAATTGCCTCCAACGGTGACCGTTGGGATAAGTCCGGTTCCTGCTTCATCCTCCCCAAAGAGTCGGCTATCAATCTGCTGAACATAGCAAAAGGAGAGAAGCAATTCCCTGCAGTAGACAGTACGAAATTGGAAAACTTGATTGGTATTGTTTCCGGTGAGGATTATGAACCGACTGTCGAACTGATGCGTTTTATGACCCCGTTCGGTGTCGGTCATTACAGCAGTGCAGACGATAGCCTGAGTAGCAAACGCAAGCCTGTTTATATCGACCAGTGGGCCGATAGTGTGAGCTGGGAGCAGAATATCACCGACCTGTATCCTTTACTGGAAGGCGGGGCTTATGTAGGTGTCTTTATCGATACCTGGACTCCCGAAGGATATATTGCCAGTGTTACCATTGATGTGGACGAATCGGATATAACCTGTGACGCATTGCCCAAAAGACATGTGGAACCGTTGATGAATACGGTTTACTATATCGGTCAGTCTTATCCTGATATTTTTGCCCGTAAAGATGTGTCGACCGGCTTTACCGTTCCGGAAGGAGCAAAGAACGTGCGTCTGAAATATATCGTTACCGGACATGGTGGTCATAGTGGTGGCGACGAGTTTGTACAGAAGCGCAATATTATTTCTGTGGATGGCAAAGAAGTGCTGAACTTTATCCCGTGGCGTAATGACTGTGCCTCTTTCCGCCGTTTCAATCCGGCAACGGGTGTGTGGTTGGAGAAACGTCTGGCCTCTTATATCGGAGAGAAAGGATATGCAGAGAAAGAAGTGGAAGAACCTGTCGCTTCTTCCGATTTTTCACGTTCCAACTGGTGTCCGGGTTCCGATGTGATGCCTGAGGAAGTCGAATTGACCGATATCCAACCGGGCGAACATACATTTACCGTAAGCATCCCCGAAGCTCAGGAGATAGATGGCAATAAACTGAACCATTGGCTGGTGTCTGCTTATTTAGTCTGGGATGAATAGAAACAATTTAGTGACAGGAGTAACTGTTCCCCTCTTGAGAGGGGGCAGGGGGTGTGTTAAAGCAAGTGTTTTATAACACACCCCTTATCCCCTCTCAAGAGGGGAAACAGTTACCATCAGTCGCTTGATCTTTGTTATGAAATAACTTTAAACTAGCATATTATGGATACCTTACTCCCTTTTGCCCTCTTGTGCTTCACTTCTTTCTTTACCCTGACAAACCCGTTGGGTACTATGCCGGTTTTCCTGACGATGACTAACGGAATGAGTGACGATGAACGCAAAACCATTGTGCGCCGTGCCACCATCGTATCCTTTATCACGTTGATGGTTTTCACTTTCTCGGGGCAGTTCCTGTTCAAGTTCTTCGGTATCTCTACAAACGGTTTCCGTATTGCCGGCGGTATTATTATCTTTACCATCGGATTCGACATGCTTCAAGCACGTTATTCCAAGGCAAAACTGAAGGATGAAGAGGTAAAGACGTATGTAAACGATATCTCCGTCACCCCGCTCGCCATTCCGATGCTTTGTGGTCCCGGTGCGATTGCCAACGGTATCATGCTGATGGAAGATGCGGATACGTTGATAAAGAAAATCCTGCTGGTGAGTGTGATAGCATCTGTCTATTTCATCACTTTCCTGATACTCCGTGCTTCCACTCGGCTGAACAAATATATGGGTGAGACGGGGAATAACGTGATGATGCGTCTGATGGGACTTATCCTGATGGTTATTGCCGTGGAATGTTTTGTAAGCGGTTTTAAACCAATAATGATTGATATATTGCAACAAGCTAATTTATAATGGAAGGAATACAGGTGATTGGCTTCGATGCCGATGATACGCTTTGGGTAAACGAAACTTATTTTCTGGAGACGGAGCAGAAACTCCGCCTTTTGCTTGCCTCCTATGTAGACGGCGAAACCGTCTCGGCTGAACTGTTCCGCACGGAAAGCCGCAACATGCCTCTTTACGGTTACGGGGTGAAGGCTTATATCTTGTCTGTCCTGGAAACGGCTATCCGTATCACCGGCGGTAAAGTCCCGGCAAGCGTACTGGAGCAAATCCTGGCCCTGGGAAAGGAACAACTCACCAAGCCGGTAGAACTGCTGGATGGAGTGGAGGAGACACTGAATGCGTTGGTTGGTCGTTACCGTCTGATTGTTGTGACCAAAGGCGACCTGCTCGATCAGGAGCAGAAACTGCGCCGCTCGGGTATCGAGCATCTTTTCCATCACGTCGAAATAATGAGCGACAAGACCGACCGTGAATACCGTCTGCTGTTGAAGCATTTGGATATTCGTCCCGAAGAATTTCTGATGATTGGTAACTCTGTCCGTTCCGATATCCTCCCGCCTTTGGAACTTGGCAGTTATGCTGTTCATATCCCTTACCATACTACCTGGGAACATGAAAAGGTGGATGAGCCTGTCGTAAACCCGCGGTTCTTTACTGTCGATTCGTTGTGGGATATTATCTCTCTGCTTCCTTAAGCCGGTTCATTACTGGTTTTATCCTTTTGGGTCCTGACAATTAATCCTTTTTGTTATGACTTTTAAATATGTAATATATACGTTGCAAATATGTAAGGCTAGACTTTTGGAAATGTAAAGCATGCCTTACATATATGTATGCTTAATCTTTCTTTTCTAAAAGTCCTGACAAAAAAGGTTAGATATCATATCCTTTCCACTTAGATATTATGAAGAAAGAACTTAAAGGTCGGAGTATTTCTTTTTCCCTTTCAAATAGAAAGCGAGGATTAGGCTGCTGCGCATCAGTTCTGGAATAATCGGAAGCGTTGTCTTTGCCAGGTTCTCCCTGCGTTTCTCTTCATATTCCGGTTTCATATTGAAAAAGGCTTTGCGGGCCTCATATACAGCCTTGGCATTTTGAATATGGCCGCATAACAGGAATTTCGTAGCAGCTATATAATCCAACCAGAAGCGGGCACGCATAACAGGCTTCAGGTCTTTTTCCGGAAGGTTCTTGTAAAGCATCAGCAGGTTATTGCGGAAGTTGAGGAAAGTCTTGCGGGGACTCTCCACCTGCAAAGTCGCCCCTCCGACATGATAAACGACCGATTGGGGCGTACATACCAGCCGATACCCCCGCGAACGTAACCGCCAGCACATATCTATCTCCTCCTGATGGGCAAAGAAACCGGCATCGAGGCCGCCTATTTCTTTATAGACGGCGGTACGGATAAACAGGCAGGCCCCTGTTGCCCAGAGGATATCGGCAGGCGTATCATATTGGGCTTCATCTTTTTCTACGACATGGAGCATGCGTCCCCGGCAATAAGGATACCCGTAAATGTCCATATAACCGCCGGCAGCTCCGGCATATTCGAAATATTCCTTGTTGCGCTGTGCCCGTATCTTGGGCTGGGCGGCGGCGATGGTGGCATCGGCCTCAAGGGCAGCCAATGGTGCGTCGAGCCAGCCGGGGGTTACTTCGACATCACTGTTCAGCAGGACGGTATATTCGTTGTCGAGTTGTTTGAGTGCCTGGTTGTATCCTTCGGCGAAACCGTAGTTCTTATCCAGCTGGATAATGCGGACGGAAGGGAACTTTTCCTGCAACAGGGCTATCGAGTTGTCGGTAGAACCATTATCGGCCACGACTACTTCTGCCTCTTCTGCCGGACTGTATGTTATTACAGACGGGAGAAATTCTTCCATCAGCTTCGCACCGTTCCAGTTAAGGATGACGATGGCTACTTTTTTAGTTGACAGATAGGGGGAGGAAGTCGTATTATTTGTCATGATATATTTATTATAGTGACTGGTTGTAACTGTTTCCCCTCTCGAGAGGGGAGGGGATTACTCCCGTTTATATTTCCAACGTTTATGTGTCCAGAGCCAATAGGCCGGATTGCGGAGAATCATCTTTTCCGTCATGCGGGCGTATGATTCGGTAATCTCGTTCTCGGCAGTCTGTTTGGCATGGGCGGTCATCAGCTTCATTTCGACTGTATAGTAGCCGCGTTTCACTTTCTGTACATCCAGGAAGATGACCGGCAAATCCAGTTTACGGGCGATACGTTCCGCACCGTTCAGCATAGCGGTATCCTGGTTCAGGAAGGTAGTCCAGTAATGCAGGTTTGCCTTGCTGGGTGTCTGGTCGGCTATGAAGATAACGATGTTGTTGTTGCCTTCTTTCTTCAACGTCATCATGTCGCGTACCGTGTCGTTCTTCTTCATTCCATAAGAACCGAAGCGGGTGCGCAGATAAATGAACAGGCGGTCGACAGCTTTGTTATTTAACGGTCGGTAGATTTGCCACAGGCACGAATCGGTATATACCAGGCTGGAGGCGCTGAACCATTCCCAGTTGCCGTAATGGCCCATCAGCATCATCACTGTTTTTTGTCCTTCTGCCTGCAAACGGGTTGCCACTTCGGGATTCTTGATATGGGCACGGCGCAATACTTCTTCGGGAGAGATATGCGCCAGTTTGATTGTCTCGACAATGTAGTCGGCAAAATGATGGTAAAAGGCCCTTTCCAACCGGCGTAATTCTATTTCCGATTTCTCGGGGAAAGAGGCTTCCAGGTTGCGGCGCACTACTTTTATCCTGTAACGAATCACCCAATAGATTAGTACATACAGGATATCGGACAGTACATACAGTACCGACATCGGTAAAAATGCATGCAGCTTGGCCCATGCAAAGATTAATCCGTATTGAATTTTATTCCACATATCAACCGATAGTTACTAATTCACAATTTAATGCGGTACGGTCTTCGTTCCATCCGGTCAGCGTCACCCGTCGGGTTTCGTTTACCAGCGAACTGTTGTAAGGTATCTCGACTTTAATATAATTCTCTGTGAAACCGTGCATCCGGCCGTCTTTGCGTGTATGTTCGAATAAAACTTCCGCCTGACTGCCGATATGGGCGTCGTAGAAAGCATGAAGTTTCCTGTCGGAAATATCCAGCAGTTGCTGGCTGCGGGCATGTTTTACTTTCGGGTCGACCGAATGGGCAATCTTCAACGCCTGTGTTCCCGGACGTTCCGAATAGCTGAATACATGCAGCTGGCTGATGTCCAGGCTGTTGATGAAGTTGCGGGCATCTTCGAAGAACTCGTCCGTTTCGCCGCGTGTCCCGACAATCACGTCCACCCCGATAAAGGCGTGGGGCATGATTTCCTTAATCTTCTCAATCTTATGACGGAAAAGGGCCGTGTCGTAACGGCGGCGCATCAGTTTCAGCACCTCGTCGCTTCCGCTCTGTAAAGGGATATGGAAGTGAGGGGCGAACCGTTTACTGGAGGCTACGAAGTCGATGGCCTCGTCCGTAATGAGGTTCGGCTCGATGGAAGAAATGCGGTAACGCACGATACCTTCCACTTCGTCGAGTGCACGAATCAGGTCGATGAAAGTCTCGCCCGTCGACTTGCCGAAGTCGCCGATATTGACTCCGGTCAGCACGATTTCTTTTCCACCTTTGGCAGCTACCTCCCGTGCCTGCTCCACCATACTGGCGATTGTGCCGTTGCGGCTTCGTCCGCGGGCAAAAGGAATGGTACAATAGGAGCAGAAGTAATCGCATCCGTCCTGTACTTTCAGGAAATGACGCGTACGGTCGTCTGCCGAACAGGAAGGGGAGAAGGTCCGTATATCTTTAGTTTGTGAGGCAACGACTGCGCCGCTTTCTTCTTTCTTTTTCAGGTCATCCAGATACATTAATATATCCAGTTTTTGCTCTGCGCCCAAAACCAGGTCGACCCCCTCGATATGGGCCACCTCTTCCGGTTTGAGCTGCGCGTAACAGCCGGTCACAACAATAAAGGCTCCCGGATGCTGTTTGCTGATGCGACGGATGGCCTGGCGACATTTCTTATCGGCCAGTTCCGTTACCGAGCAGGTGTTTACGACACAGATGTCTGCTTTCTCACCCGCACGGGCTTTACGTACACCCTGCTCTGCCAATACCTTCCCGATGGTGGAGGTCTCTGCGAAGTTGAGCTTGCAACCCAGGGTATAATAAGCAGCTATTTTATTTTCAAATACGGTTTTGTCTATCATTGCGATTGAATTATCGCGCAAATGTAATTAAAATTATTGACATGTAGATTGTTGGTGTTTTCTGTGGTTTCAGTAATCTCGTTATTTCTCCTTTCCCTTTACGGTTAGAAGGAGAACATTGTGTTTGTGAAGATTAAAGGTATGAATGACTTACTGTTTTATTGTCCTTTCTTTGTGAATAAGAAACAGGAAGAAATAGATTAAGTTGTTTATTCGCCAGAAAGTACGTATATTTCGTACGATTTATTCGTGCAAACGTAAGGTCGTTCGTAATTAGTATTCACAACAAACAGAAAGAAATGAAGAAACTAAATGTAAATCTGGCAATTATCCTCTTTTTCATAGGGGGATGCACTGGTTGCCAACAGTCCGGTTCCCAAAATGACGAGATTATCACCGTCGATGTCACTGCCAGCTATCCTGAAAAGGAACTGATTCTCCAGGATATAATGGATGTGGAATATGTTCCGCTGGAAACTACTGACGAGTTTATCACTCATGGTATTGTGGAAGCTATCGGTAAGGAATTCCTGCTGGTAAGAAACCGGAACGATGGAAATATCTTCGTCTTTGACAGGAAAACAGGTAAAGGCCAGCGAAAGATAAACCGTCTGGGGCAAGGAGCTGAGGAATATTCCGGTATTTCAGGGATTATTCTGGATGAGGATAATAACGAATTGTTTGTCGTAGACTATACTAAGAAGATATTGGCATATGACTTATCCGGAAACTTTAAAAGAAGTTTCAAATTTGCAGATAACAGTCATTATGACGATGTATTCGATTACGACCGGGAGCATCTGATTACTTATAAGAAATACTACGGAACGCCGGAAGAAAACAGGCAAGCATGCCATATACTGTTTTCAAAGCAGGACGGAAGTGTCACCCAGGAAATACCAATTCCCTTTAAAGAGATGAAGACACCGGTTGTGATGAAAGATGAATTGGTTGTAATGCCTGAGTTTCATCTGACATTTCCAGCCAAGGATCATTGGGCGCTTGTGAATACATCTTCCGATACTGTGTACAGCTATTCGCCGAAGGGTAATCTGACTCCTTCTATTGTCAGGATTCCCTCCATACAATCCATGGAAGTAGAAGTCTTTCTTTTCCCAACCATTATCACCGACCGTTATTATTTCATGCGGGCTATGAAGAAAGAATTGGACTATAAAACGTTTAAAGGATTTCCTGGTACCGATTTGGTGTATGACAAGCAGGAAAAAGCAATCTTCAACTATACTATATGTAATGCTGATTACTCGAATAAGAAACAGGTCTCTTTCTTCTCGAAGCCTAAAAATCAAGAAATACCGGTCGGTCTGTCATTAGAAGCCTCTGACCTTACGGAGGCTTACGAAAAAGGACAGCTGAAAGGCCGGTTGAAAGAAATTGCAGCGACCTTGGATGAGGAAGCGAATCCGGTGATTATGCTGATAAAGCATAAGAAATAAAGAAATCAAACAGAGGCTGAGTTTGACCGGGTAAGGGTTAAACTCAGCCTGTCTGTTGTGTATCTGCCGGATAGTCTGTATTTTTGCACGAAATATAAGCATCTGTGCTATGATACAAGAAAACTTCATTAAGATATACGAAAACAGTTTCAAGGAAAACTGGTCGTTACCCGCACTGACAGATTACAGCAAGAACGTCACTTTTACATTCGAGGATGTAGCAAAGGAAATAGCCCGTATCCACATCCTGTTTGAGGAATGTCAGATACGCCGGGGAGATAAAATCGCTCTGATCGGTAAAGACAGTGCCCGCTGGTGTATTGTCTATATGGCGGCTGTTACGTATGGTGCAATCATAGTGCCCATCTTGCAAGATTTCAACCCGAACGACGTACATCATATTATCAATCATTCCGAATCGGTCTTCCTGTTCGTCAGCGACCGTATCTGGGATTCGCTGGAAGAGGATAAGATAGAAGAGATACGCGGTGTATTCTCTCTTTCCGACTTCCGTTGCCTGCATCAGCGTGATGGCGAAAGCATTCAGAAATTGATGAAGTCGATGGATGAGAAGATGGCGGAAAAGTATCCGAAAGGATTCAGCAAGAACGATATAAAATATGCCGAACTGGATAACGACAAGGTTGTCCTGCTGAACTATACTTCCGGTACGACCGGTTTCAGTAAAGGCGTCATGCTGACCGGAAACAATCTGGCAGGGAATGTTACTTATGCCAAGACGCTCGACCTGTTGTTTCGAGGTGACCGTGAATTATGTTTTCTTCCGTTGGCACATGCCTATAGCTGTGCTTTCAACTTCCTTGTACCGATGGCGGTGGGCGCCCATGTCTATATGTTGGGAAAAGTTCCTTCTCCGAAAATCTTGTTGAAAGCATTTGAAGAGGTAAAGCCGAATCTGATTCTGACTGTTCCGCTGATTCTGGAAAAGATATACAAAAAGATGATTCTTCCGCAGTTGAGCAAAACAACGATGAAGCTGGCGTTGAATATTCCTTTGCTGGATTCGCGCATCTATGCCCAGATTCGTAAACATCTGGTGGATGCTATGGGAGGACGCTTCCGTGAAGTGATTGTCGGTGGAGCTGCCATGAACCAGGAAGTGAGCGATTTCCTGTATAAAATTAAATTCCCGTTTACTATCGGTTACGGAATGACCGAATGCGGGCCGCTGATTAGCTACGACCACAATTATGAATATGTGCCCGGTTCCTGCGGACAAGTCCTGAAAGGAATCATGGAAGTACGTATTGATTCTGATGACCCCTATAATAAGGTAGGGGAAATCCAGGTCCGGGGTGAGAATGTAATGAAAGGCTACTATAAAAATGAAGAAGCGACAAAGAATGCTTTTACTGAAGACGGCTGGCTTCATACCGGCGACCTGGGAACGATTGATGCGGATAACCGTATCTTTATCCGTGGTCGTAGCAAGACGATGATTCTGGGAGCAAGCGGACAGAATATCTATCCGGAAGAGATTGAGTCGAAAATCAATAACCTGCCTTTCGTCATGGAAAGTATCGTTATCGAGAAAAACGGCAAGCTGGTAGCTTTGGTCTATCCGGATTACGATACGGTAGACGGTACCGGAATATCCCATACCGACCTGCCGGTCATTATGGAACAGAACCGGGTTGAGTTAAATAAGCAGCTGGCTTCCTATGAAGTTGTTTCAGAAATACAATTATACCCGACAGAGTTTGAAAAAACACCGAAGAAGAGTATCAAGAGGTATTTGTATAGCAACTACTGATACGTATCCATGTCTTGATTAACAGTCTATTACGCTTGTTGCAAAAAATAATTGAAAAAAAAGCATCTTATGTTGTACAACATATATAATTAATACATACATTTGCATCGTTTTACAACAACAAGAAGATATTATAGACCGTTTAAATTAAAGACAAAATGAAAAAGTTAGTTGCATTTGCTGCTATCGTTGCAGCCGTTTCTTTCACATCATGTGGTAACAAATCTGCAGAATCAAATGCTGAAGTAGCTGAAACAGAAACTACAGTAGAAGAAACTACTCCTGCAGTTGTTGAAGAAGAAACAGTAACAGAAGAAGTTGCTCCTGCTGAAGGTGATTCAACTGCTGTTGCTACTGAAACAGAAGCTGCTCCTGCTGAATAATATTCAGTAATCAGTTAAAAGGACAGTCTGTATGCTCAAACATACAGACTTTTTTTGTTTATAACGGTATTTAATATGAAAAGAAATCGAATCATTATCCCAGTTGTCGCATTGTTGAGTCATACGATGTATGCCCAGACCCCGGTTGACATGAATTTGCAGTTGCAGAATGTGGAAATACAGGGTAAACGTATTGCCGGTCTCAATGGCGGTGAGGTTAAACGTCTTCAGGTAGACAAGAACCTGAGCAGTATGACGGGCACGGTGTCCGAAGCCTTCCGGCAAATGCCTTCGCTGGTGACCGATATTGAAGGGGGAGTCACTTATCGCGGGTCGGGTAAAGCAGGGATGCTGATTAATGGTATTCCTTACGGGTTGCTGGAGGAATATAGCGGAGATGTCCTTATCCAGTTGCCTGCTTTATTTTTCAACCGGATATCAATGTCTGCGTTGCCTGATATTTCGCTGGTGCCTGATGGGGATGCCGGTGTACTGAACCTTTCCTCTACTAATTATACAAAATCGGATTCGCCGCTGACGGTGACGTTGGGGGCGGGATTGCAGGAACGGTATAATGCCGGGGCAATCGTAAATCTGCATCCGGGGAAATTTCATATCATTGGGAAATATAACTACCGGAAGGAATACCGCGAACGTTCGTTTGACAAGACGACAAAAACGGATGCCGGTACAACCATAATGAATAATAATGCATCGGCACGTCCGGATGTTCATCTGGCCGACCTGAGTGTGGGGTATGACCTGACTTCAAAAGACTTGCTGACTGTCTACGGATTATATCATTTGATGGATTACAGCCGTTATGGGGGAATCAATAATAAGGTCTTGAATCCGGATGGAAGTGTAAAGAACCAAATGACCCGCCATCGTTATAACGACCAGCGTCAGGATGCTTATGCCTTGGAGGCCCGTTGGAACCATCATTTTTCCAATCCGCAGGATCAGTTAAGTGTAACATTCAACTATAATGACTTCGGTTATGATGAGGACAATTACTATGAAAATGAGAAGCCGGGAACCGGAACTATCCTGAAGAAAGACAATATGTTCATCAATCAGGACAAGCATAATTATTATTTTTCTGCTGCCTTCAGTAAGTTGTTTGCCGATGAATGGTATTTCAAAGCCGGATATATCGGACGTATCAAGGATGAAACTTACAGGACGGAGACAAACGCCATTGGCCTGGATGATAATAACTGGACTCCCGTTGGCAATAAAACATACGATTATTCTTTCAACCGGAATACTCATTTGTTGTACGCCTCGGTCGATAGACGCTGGGACCGCTTCTCTGCCGAAGCCGGTTTACAGGCGGAAGTCAATGCGCAGAAATTCAAAACACAGAAAAGCAATACTCGTTTTCATGTATATCCCCGGGTAAAGTTTTCTTTGCAGACCGGTAACGCGGGTTGTTTGTCATTGAGTTATCTGCAACGCGTGATTCGTCCTAATGGAGCGGATTTGAGTCCTTTCACCAATTATAGTGACCCGACTCATCTGTCACAGGGGAATCCGGATTTGAAGGATGAGTTCATTCATTCATTGGAATTGTCTTATCTGTTGGTTGCAAATCGTTTCCGTTTCTCTCCGGCCATTTATTACCGTAATAAATCGAACCGGATTATGGAAGTGATAAACGAGGAGTCTATCTGGCAGAAAGAGAATATAGGCCACAGCCAGGCATTGGGTTTTGAACTTTCCGGAAACTGGAATCCTATCCGTATCCTGAATATCGGTTTCTCCGGTAATGTGTACAGAGATGAAATTGATGGCAGAACGGTTGGCTATGAGGAGAAGAAGTCAATGGTTTGCACCGACCTGAAAGGAAGTGTGAGTATCTATATCACCCCGACCACGGAGTTTCAGTTGGATGGCTTCTTTATCTCGGACCAACTGACTCCGCAGGGTAAAATCAAAAGCCACAGCAGTGTGAATGCCGGGCTTTCCCAATATTTCATGCATCGTAAACTGCGTGCCAATCTGAGTATCAATAATATCTTTGACGGCCTGGAAGAGACGACCCTTATCGATACAAGTAAAATGCACATGGAGCAAGTACGCAACCGGGATGCACGGGTGACCTGGCTGACATTGACCTATAGTTTGTAATAAACGAAACTATATAGGTGGGAAAGGGGGGCTGAATGTTAACTCTTCCCTACTTTCTTTTTAGGAATATACAATATCAGGCGAATGGACTGGTCGTATGTGAAGTAACTCCATACCCATTCGATCAGTACCATCAGTTTGTTCTTGACACCCAGGATAGAACGGAGGTGTACCCCCATCCAAACCATCCAGGCAATGAATCCTTGCAGCTTTAACTTTTTCAGGTCGGCCACTGCTTTATTGCGTCCAACGGTAGCCAGTGTTCCGAGATTTAGATAATGGAAGGCTTTCAATTCTTTGCTCGATTCCAGCCGTTTGAGGTTGTCGGCAAGCAGGTTACCTTGTTGGATTGCTACCTGGGCTACCTGTGGGTGACCGTTCGGGTAGTCTTCCTCTGTTTGGAAGCAGACATCTCCGATGGCAAAAATGTTTGCTATTCCCGGCATCTGGTTAAATTCATTAACCGTTATTCGTCCGCCGCGGTTCAACGCCTCTTTATCGATATGTTCGAAATGGGTGGCAGTTACTCCGCTAACCCATACGAGTGTTTTGGTGGCGATGGTGGAGTTGTCGTCCAATATCACTTTTCCGTCCTGATAGTCTGTAACGCGTTTGTTGAGTATGATGTTTACTCCCATTCCTTTCAAGAACTTTTCTGCGTTGGCTGATGCTTCAGGCGACATCACTCCGAGTAGCCGGGGAGAACCTTCCACCAGGTAGATATGCATGTCCGACTGTTTCAGGTCCGGATAATCCTTGGGCATAACGAATCTTTTCATCTCGGCCAATACGCCCGATATTTCAACGCCTGTTGCACCGCCACCGACTATAACTACGTTCATTAGTGCTTGCCGTTCCTCCGGGTCGGTACAGATTGTCGCCTTCTCGAAGTTTGAGAGCAGGGTATTCCTGAGTTCGAGAGCTTCCTGGATTGTCTTCATCGGCAGAGCCTTTTCTTCGATGGTCTTGTTGCCGAAGAAGTTGGTGATAGTTCCCGAAGCAATCACCAGATAATCGTAGGTTAATTCACCGATGGATGTTTCAATCAGATTGCGTTCGGTAATGATGGCTTTCACTTCCGCCATCCGGAAATAGAAGTCTTTCTGCTTCTGGAATATCTTCCGGAAAGGAAATATGATTGAGCCCGGTTCCAGTCCGGACGATGCTACCTGATACAACAAAGGCGGGAACTGATGGAAATTGTTTTTGTCTATCAGGACAACCTGGAAATTACTCCCCTTCAGTTTATTGGCCAGCTTTAATCCGCCGAAGCCACCCCCTATGATGACTACGCGTTTCTTATTTGTTTTTGCGATGTTGAAGCCCATGATGTTCTATGTTATGTTTTATAATAGAACAATCGGAGACGGAATATGTTCGGATGGAATAGGGGAAAGGCCTTGATTTATAGGATGAGTTATGAGGGATTATGGCCTCTGAAACAAATACTGTTTAAATCCTTCCGTATAATCCGTGCAATACTTTCCATTCTCATCCGCATAGATAAACATATATTCCAGTTCCGGATGTTGTTGTTGGATTTTGCGGGCTTCTTCGCGGCCCATAGCCATGAAGGCGGTAGCGTAAGCATCGGCGGTCATGCAGTCGGCGGCGATAACGGTTGCGCTGAGGACGGGCTGTCCGGCGGGAGAGCCTGTTCTCGGGTTGATGGTATGGGCGTATTTCTTTCCGTCTTTGATGTAAAAGTTGCGGTAGTCGCCGGAAGTGGCAAGACCGTGGCGTCCGCATAACCGGACGATTTCCTGTACCTCCTGATTGGTGCCCATCGGGTCATCGGATGGTTTGGTGATCCCGACATGCCAGCATTCTCCCCGGGGATTGACACCTTTGGCTGTCGTTTCACCACCTATATCGATCAGGTAGTTTTCGATGCCTTTACTGTCGAAGAGGCGGGCGATGACTTCGCAACAGCATCCGTCTCCCAAAGAGGAGCAATTCAGCAAAAGGCGGGGATCGTCTTTGATAACCTTCCGTCCCTCCAAACGGACTTTCTGATAACCGACAAATGGACGTATGCTGTCTATCATAGCCGGCGTAACACTATCACTCTTGCTGAATCCGAATCCCCAAAGGTTGATAAACGGGGCACAGGTAATATCATAGATGCCATTGGTCTGTCCGGATACTTCCATCGCTTTATTGAAGACTTCGATGAAAAGATCATCGACCTCTATATCTTTGTTTTGGTTTACCTGGGAGATGACGGAGGTAGAATCGAACGGATTGAGGCAATGGTAGTAGCGTTGAAGTTCAGCACTGATTTCATCTTCCAGCGATTCGGTATATTCGAACTTGATTTGATAGGGAGTATGAAGCATGCCGGTTACTTCGTAATACTGTTTCGGCTGATTGCATCCGGTCAGGAGAAAGAATAGGGATAAAGAGAGGAGGTATAGATGTTTCATATATTTGTTAATAATATACTAATGAACCATTAAATAGGTATTCGGGAGGGTTGAAAACAACTACCCTCAAAGGGGAATGTTGTCTACCTGGTAAGTCGACGTTGCCTACCTAGTAGGTAGATGATGCCTACCAAGTAGGTAGACATAGCTTACCAAGTAGGTAGACGTGGTGACTTCCCATAGGTGACATAACCGACCTGCTCCCGTGTCAGGCACGGGGACAGGTTTTCTTTCAGGTTATAACCCCATCAATATCTTCTTCAATACTGTTTGTGCTGAGATTTCCCGGTTGGCTGCTTCGGGGATGACGATGCTTTGCGGGCTTTCGATCACGTCGTCGGTGACGATCATGTTACGACGAACCGGCAGGCAGTGCATGAAATAAGCGTTGTTGGTCAGTGCCATCTTTTCCGTATCGACAGTCCAGGCGCGGTCTTTGCTTAATACCTGGCCATAATTCGGGTCGGTATAGGCAGCCCAGTTCTTGGCATAGATGAAGTCGGCACCTTCGAAGGCCTTCTTTTGATCATATTCTACACGGGCATTGCCGACGAACTTCGGGTCGAGCTCATACCCTTCGGGATGGGTGATGACAAATTCGTAATCGGTTGCATTCATCCATTCGGCGAAACTGTTGGGAACGGCCTGCGGTAAGGCTTTCGGATGAGGCGCCCAGGTCATAACCACCTTCGGACGGGCAGTCTTCTTGTATTCTTCAATCGTAATCAGGTCGGCAAAACTCTGCAACGGGTGGCGGGTAGCCGCTTCCATGCTGAATACCGGACGACCGGAGTACTGGATGAATTCGGAGATAATCTTTTCATTGTAATCGTCCGCCTTGTTTTCGAAACGGGCAAAGGAACGGACACCGATGATATCGCAGTAGCAACCCATGACAGGAATAGCTTCCAGCAAATGTTCAGGTTTGTCACCATCCATGATGACACCACGTTCGGTTTCCAGTTTCCAGGCACCCTGGTTCACGTCGAGCACCATCGTGTTCATCCCCAGGTTCATCGCAGCCTTCTGGGTGGAGAGGCGGGTGCGCAGGCTGGAGTTGAAGAATATCATTAGCAGCGTCTTGTTCTTGCCAAGTTCTGTGAATTGAAAGCGGTCTTTCTTGATCTCGAATGCTTCGTTAAGCGCCTGCTTCAGGTCGCCTACATCTTGTACACAAGTGAAATGTCTCATGTTATTTATCTGTTTATATGAATGGCAAATGTAGTCAATTTAATTGAATGATAA
Organism: Parabacteroides goldsteinii; assembly: GCF_020091425.1. Taxonomy (NCBI): domain Bacteria; kingdom Pseudomonadati; phylum Bacteroidota; class Bacteroidia; order Bacteroidales; family Tannerellaceae; genus Parabacteroides; species Parabacteroides goldsteinii. Next base: position 25,042 of record NZ_CP081906.1, read on the forward strand.
CATAGGCTACAAAGGCTGTTTCTTACTACTGTCTGATCTGGCCTTCCCCCTCGATAATATACTTATAGGTAGTCAGCTCCGGCAATGCCATCGGCCCACGGGCATGCAGCTTCTGCGTACTGATACCGATCTCTGCTCCGAATCCGAACTGTGCGCCGTCGGTGAAGGCGGTCGATACGTTTGCATAAACGCAGGCGGCATCTACCTGTTGCTGGAAGATGCGGATAGCTTCTGCCGATTCGCTTACGATACTTTCACTATGTTTTGAACTGTATCGGGCGATGTGCTCCAAGGCTGCGTCGAGACTGGCTACCGTACGGATGCTCATCTTGTAGTCGAGGAACTCGGTACCGAAACTGTCTTCCGTAGCCGGTTGAAGCAGTTCCGATGGATAAGAACCTGCTAGGGAGTTGAAAGCCGGTTGATCGGCGTATATGATTACATGGCTGTCCTTTAACTTATTGCAGATATAGGGCAGGTCGCCGAGCCGGTCTTCATGGATGATCAGGCAATCCAAAGCGTTACATACACTGACACGACGCGTCTTTGCGTTGTTTACGATGGCTTGCCCTTTCTCTTTGTCTCCCTCCTTGTCGAAATAGGTATGGCAGATACCGGCTCCTGTCTCGATTACCGGGACACGGGCATTGTCACGAACGAAGTTAATCAGCGAACTGCTGCCACGGGGTATGATCAGGTCCACCAGTCCGACAGCATTCAGCAGTTCGGTTGTCGCTTCACGGTCAGGTGGCAGCAGGCAACAAACAGCCGGGTTTACGCCATGACGTTCCAGCACCTGATGGATCATACCGACCAGTGCCCGGTTAGAGTCGTCAGCATCTGAACCTCCTTTCAATACACAGGCATTGCCACTCTTGAAACAGAGGGAGAATACATCGAATGTCACGTTGGGACGTGCTTCATAGATCACACCTATTACTCCGAATGGGACGGATACCTTGCGGATAACCATGCCGTTCGGGCGGGTTGTTTCGCTTAATACCTTTCCAAGCGGTGAGGGGAGTGTTGCTACATTTCGCATGTCTCCGGCAATACCTTCCAAACGGTCGGTTGTCAGTTTCAGGCGGTCGTATTTGGGATTGGCCGGGTCCATACGGGAAAGGTCTTTCTCGTTTACTGCGAGCACTTCGGCTTGCCGGTTCATCAATTCGCCGGCTGTATCGGTCAGGATACGGTTTATGGCTTCGTCACTCAGCGTGATCAGCTGGCGTGAAGCGGCAACGGTCTGCTGTAATAGGTTCTTAATAGACATTCTTGATAGTAACTTTTTCCCTCTTGAGAGGGGGCAGGGGGTGTGTAATAATTTGCGTGAATGGCGGAAGATAACACACCCCCTACCCCCTCTCAAGAGGGGAGTGATTACTACCGGTCGCTATGTTTAATCTCTAATCCAGATACAGATAGTCATAATGTACCAACGGTTTTATGTCGCGCTGCCCGATCAGCTTCTTTGCTTCATTGCTGTCGTAACCGGTACAGCCGACACCGAGTTGGATGCCTTCTTCATTGACAATCTTTACGATGTCGTTCTTTTCAAACTCTCCTTTAATGGCTGTGACGCCGACTAATAGAAGGCTTGTTGCACGTGGTCCTGTTAATGCTTCTTCAGTACCTTTGTTGATATGTATCTCTCCTTTGGCAAAGCCTTCGGAGTGGGCGATCCATTTCTTTACGCTGCTGACCGGCTTGGCCGCAGGAATGAAACGGGTACATATTTCCGTACTTCCTTTAACCAACAATTGGGGCAGAATGTTTTCCTTTTTCCCGTTGGCAATAATGACGGTTATACCTTCGTCGGCAACTTTCTGTGCAATACTGCATTTAGTCAGCATGCCACCCCGTCCGAACGAAGACTTACTGGTTTGTACGTATTCGGAAAGGTCCTGTTTCCCGCCGTCTATTTCGCGGATAACGGTAGAGGCAGGATCGGCAGGATTTCCGTTGTAGATGCCGTCGATATTACTCAGGATGATAAGTGCATCCATCCCCATCATGGTGGCGATCAGTCCCGACAGTTCGTCGTTGTCCGTGAACATCAGTTCTGTAACGGATATCGTATCGTTTTCGTTTACGATTGGTATCACGTTATTATCGAGCATCACTTCCATGCAATGTTTCTGGTTGAGATAATGCGTGCGGCTACCGAAATTCTCTTTCGTAGTGAGCACCTGGCCGCAGGCGATCTTATGTTCGCGGAACAGTTCGAAGTAACGGTTGATCAGTTTGGCCTGGCCTACTGCGGAGTAGAGCTGGCGGGCTGAAACGGCATCGAGTTTCTTGCCGGGCTTCACCTCGCTTCTTCCGGAAGCTACCGCTCCCGAAGAGATTAAGACAACTTCAACTCCCTTCCGGTGTAGTTCGGCTACCTGATCGACCAGTGCTGACATGCGGGTGACGTCGAGTGAGCCATCCTTCCTTGTCAGCACATTACTTCCTATCTTTACAGCTATCCGCTTAAACTGATATGCCATCTTTGCGTTCACGGTTATTTATTGTCTTTATCCCTGATCTCCACCCGACGGATTTTACCGCTGATGGTCTTCGGTAACTCATCGACAAATTCCACTACACGCGGATATTTATAAGGAGCCGTCACACGTTTCACGTGATCCTGCAATTCCTTAATCAGGCCTTCGCCTGCCTTTTCTTTATAATCATTAGCCAGTACGATCGTTGCTTTTACTACCTGTCCGCGTATTTCGTCCGGCACACCGGTGATGGCGCATTCTACGACTGCCGGGTGTGTCATCAGGGCACTCTCCACCTCGAACGGGCCGATACGGTAACCGGAACTCTTTATCACATCGTCGGCACGGCCAACAAACCACAAATAGCCGTCTTCATCGCGCCAGGCAACGTCGCCGGTATAATACATGCCGTCGTGCCAGGCTTCGTGAGTCAGTTCGGCATCCCGGTAATATTCTTTGAACAGTCCGATAGGCTTGCCGCTGGTCGTGTGGATCACGATTTGTCCCTGTTCGCCATCTTCCGCACGGGTTCCGTCCGGACGGATCAGGTCGACATCATATTGAGGATTGGGAACACCCATAGAACCGGGTTTCGGTTCCATCCAGGGGAAGGTTGCAACCGTCAGTGTTGTTTCTGTCTGGCCGAATCCTTCCATCAGCTTGATACCTGTCAGCTTATAGAATGCCTCGAATACGGCTGGGTTCAGTGCTTCACCGGCAATCGTACAATATTGTAGGGATGACAGATCGTATTTTGTCATGTCTTCACGGATCAGGAAGCGGAAGATTGTTGGAGGTGCACATAAAGAAGTGATTTTGTAGTCCTGAATCATCTGCAACATATCGGCTGGTGTGAACTTCTCATGATCGTAAACGAAAACAGTCGCACCGGCGATCCATTGTCCGTATAGTTTTCCCCAGACGGCTTTTCCCCATCCTGTATCGGCAATCGTCAGGTGAAGACTGTCGCGGTGCAGGTTATGCCAGAAACTACCGGTCACGATATGTCCCAGAGGATAAGTGAAATCGTGTGCCACCATCTTCGGATTACCTGTCGTGCCCGATGTAAAATACATCAGTGAAATATCGTCATTGCTGTTCGGATGAGATGGACGGATGAATGGGGCCGCATCCTCGATTCCCTTATGGAAATCTTCGAAGCCTTCCGGTATTTCAGGACCGACAGAGACTAATTTCTCGATAGTTGGAGAGTCCGGCATGGCGTCAATAATATGTTTGGTAATGATTTCTTCGCCGGCGCAAACGATCATTTTTATATCGGCTGCGTTATTGCGATAAACAATATCTTTTTTAGTCAGCAGGTGAGTTGCCGGAATGACAACCGCTCCTAACTTATGCAATGCGATAATCGAGAACCAGAATTCGTAACGGCGTTTCAGGATCAACATGACCATATCGCCATGTCCTATCCCCAAAGACTGGAAATAGGCAGCCGTTTGATCGGTGTATTTCTTCAGATCTGCAAATGTGAAATCAATATGTTCGCCCCGGTCGTTTGTCCAGCACAAAGCTTTTTTGTCGGGTTCTTCAGCGGCCCATGCATCTACTACATCATATCCGAAATTAAAGTTCTCGGGTACTTTTATCTTGAAATTCTTTATAAAATCTTCCTGAGACGTAAAAGACGTCTGATCTAAGAATCTTTCTAACATAATTTATTTATTTAACGGACAAGGATAGTTGTTGCTTTTATAATTAATTGTCAGCTCTCGCTTGTCAACTGTCTACTGATTTATAAAATGATTGCCAGGAAACTGACTTTTTCTCCATCCAATGCTTTCATGCCGTGTGGCAGTTCGGAGTTGAAATATATGCTGTCTCCTTCTTCAAGGATCAATTCCTTATTGTTGATCTGCAAAAGCATACGTCCTTTCAGTACGAGGTTGTATTCCTGTCCTGGATGAGAATTCAGATAAATAGGCTCTTCTTCGGATTTCGGGTGAACGGTAACCAGGAACGGATCTGCCTTGCGTCCGGCAAAACCGGCAGCCAACGATTGATACTTGTAAGCCTTGGTACGTTCAACGGCAATACCTTTTCCCTTACGGGTAATAAAGTAAGTGCTCATTTTAGGCTCGTCACCGAACATAAGTGTGGTCAGTTCCACTCCGTATGCCTGTGATATCTGGTGTAAAACACTGACTGAAATATCGACATTGCCGCTTTCCAGTTCCAGATATTGCTCTGTGGTCAGGTTACAGACCTTGGCGATTTCTTCAGGAGCTATCTCCAATGCATCACGAAGACCGGCCAGGCGCTCCGCTATCTGTTTTATCTGTTCGTTCATCTTCTGTAGATCGTTTATAGATTTATGTTGCCCCAAAGTTATAAATAAAAAGCAAAATGACTAGAAAAATGGGGAGTAGAATGTTATTTAGATATTTTCTTTGGATAAGCAAATGTTAAATCCTATATTTGTTTATGTGTAGGGCTTGAATTTGTTATTGTTAACTCTGGATCTAATATATTGATTAAGTTTTTACTATAAGCGATATCAGGTCTGCCCTAAAATATTTAATTAATATAGTAAACTCATGAATCAAAAGATTAAAATGCATTTCTTCGAAATAGAACGTCCGGACTTTTATCTTTTTATATTTATATTGGATAGAATTATACCTCCTCCTAAAATATCAAAGTTTTCAGAGAATACGGAATATATAGAAATATATAATAAGATTCATCACTATGTAGTGACTGAAAAGCATTTCCTGGATAAAGATATAACAGTAGATATCATTGTCCGTCAATGTAACGTTAAGAAAAAGTCATTGAATAAGATTCTTAGGTTGAAAGATGACGTTGCTTTTCATGCATATATAAATAAACAGCGTGTTATTTATGCATCCGCTTTATTATTGGAACCCTCTAATAAGCTGATTGAAGTTGTAGCTTCGGAATCATGCTTTAATAATTCCCGGACATTTGTGCGTAATTTCAAAATAGTATACCATATGACTCCCAGTGAATATCGTCGTTCTCATAGGACAAAAAACTCCTGATTTTATAGCTGAGCAGTCAAAAGAAACAAATAAGAACGATTTTGTCCTATCCATGGATCGTTTTTGTCTTCTTCATGCTTTGTTTTTCTTTGCTTGATCCGTTTTTTTTGTTATTTCTTTGCATCAGAGACAAATGATAAAAATAAAAGGTATTAAAGTATATAGATGCATAGGCATACCTTATCTATGAAAAAGAGAAAGAAGAAGTGATTCTTCTTTGAGTAGTCTGATGAAGACGTTTGTCGGACTACTTTTTCTAGAATACTCGTAGCCTATGATTAAATTTATGTTTTTTCTTTTTATTCATTTGGAGAGGTTGATCAACTTTATTTTTTCATAGTTTTTGATTTAGTAATCAGGTAAGGTCCCGGCTTGTGAAAGTCGGGACTTTTGGTATACAAAAAAAGGATAACCTTTCGATTATCCTTTTTTCAGAGAGCGGAAGACGGGGCTCAAACCCGCGACCCTCAGCTTGGAAGGCTAATGCTCTATCAACTGAGCTACTTCCGCAATTTTTATTGCTTTTGAAATAGTAGTGGGCAGTGATGGATTCGAACCACCGAAGTCGAAAGACAGCTGAGTTACAGTCAGCCCCATTTGGCCACTCTGGTAACTGCCCCTATTATTTTCAATTGCAGTGCAAAGGTACGATTATTTTTGAAACCTGCAAGCGTTTAGTCAGAAAAATGAACCATTTTTAATGCGGTCACTGCTGCTTCATCCCCTTTGTTTCCGTACTTACCGCCTGCACGATCTTCCGATTGCTGCATATTGTCCGTAGTTAACAGACCGAAAATGAATGGGATATCATACATCAGGTTTAGTTCGGTAACACCTTGTGTAACGCCTGAACAAACATAATCAAAATGTGGAGTATCGCCTCTGACAACACAGCCAAGAACGATCACAGCGTTTACATCTTTTGTTTCAGCCATGCGTTTTGCACCAAAAGTCAGTTCGAAACTACCCGGTACACGTTTCACATAGATATTTTCCGGTTTTACACCATGTTTTTCCAGAGTGTTGCAGGCACCTTCCAGTAATTTCTCGGTGATGTGCTTATTCCACTCTGCGACTACAATACCGAACGTCATTTCTGAACCGTCAGGAACACTGTTGAAGTCGTAGTCTGATAAATTTTGATAAGCTGTAGCCATAACTTTCTATTTAAAATAAAAGGATGCCTTTTTTGATGGACATCCTTTTATATAGTTCATATCGTAATGATAATATTATTTTGCAGCAGAAGCACGAGCGATATATTTGTCGATATCGGCAGCTTCCATTGAGTTGAAATATTTTTCTTTGATCGTAGTGTATGCTTTAACTGCATCGCTATATTGTTTCTGGTTTTCGTAAGCAATACCTGCTTTTTTCAGATAAACCGGGCTGATCACTTCGTTGTCTGCTTTCTTAGCAGCTTTTTCGAAATAGCTGATACCTTCTTTTACATTACCCATATTTACATAGCAGTCACCGATCAGGCCGATGATAGCCGGAGAAATCATATTGTCGTCTCCACTGAATGATTTCAGTTTGTCAAGAGCTTTTTCAGTTTCTCCCATCTTGAAATAACAGATACCTGCATAAGCCTTTGCCAGGTTGCCGGAAGCAGTACTTCCATATTGGTCGATGATACCTTCGAATCCGTCAAAGTCAGCGCCATTACCGTTTAAAGCCAGATTGAAAGAATCTTTAGCGAAATACTGTTCTCCTTTAAATATAGCAGCGGCTGCTTTCTTTTCCTGAGGAATCAAATAACCGTGTTTAATTCCTAAAACAGCTCCAACAACGAGTGCGATAGCTATAATTCCGTAAATGATCTTTTTTGAATTGTTTTCAATGAACTGCTCTGATCTTGAAACAATTTCTTCTACTTCTAACTCCGTGTTGGTGTTTTTTTCCTTAGTAGCCATAATGTGTTATAGTTATTTATTATTTTTATCTACTGATTTATGCCAATGGCAATTCAAAGCGCAAAAGTAGTTTTTTTTACTGATATAATCTATACTTAGAAGTATATTTTTTAATTTTGTACGATTAATAAGGTACAGATGATACTCAAAAAGCTTTCTATTCTCAATTATAAAAATATTCTTCAGGCGGAAGTCGCTTTCTCTCCGAAAATGAATTGTTTCTTTGGAAATAATGGGATGGGGAAGACGAACCTGCTGGATGTGATCCACTATCTTTCGTTTTGCAAGAGTCATATCAATACTCCTGATAGTCAGATTATAAATAATGATCAGGATATGTGCGTTATCCAGGGTGAATATGATTACGAGGGGAGAAACGAGGATATATTCTGTGCTATCCGCCGTCGCCAGCGGAAACAGTTCAAACGGAATAAAAAGGAATATGATAAGTTGTCCGAACACATCGGACTCCTGCCTTTGGTTATGGTGTCGCCGGCGGATTCAGATCTGATCCGGGGGGGGAGTGACGAACGCCGCCGCTTTCTGGATCTGATCATTTCGCAACAGGACAAACAATATCTGCATGCCTTGATACAATATAACAAGGCTTTGCTCCAGCGGAATATTCTTTTGAAGAATCAAAATACAGATACATCTCTGTATGAAGTGCTGGAAATGCAATTGGATATGTATGGGCGGATGGTGTTCGAGAAGCGCCAGCTGCTGGTGGAAAGTTTTATTCCTATTTTTAACGAATACTATCAAACTATCTGCCGTTCTACCGAACAGGTCGGATTGGGGTATATATCCCAACTGGCAGACCGGAATCTGGCTGAGTCGCTGGCTGCCAACAGGGAGCGTGACCGTATTCTGGGATATACTTCCAACGGTGTTCATAAAGATGAACTGGAAATGACTTTGAATGAACAATTAATCCGCAGGGCCGGTTCGCAAGGACAAAATAAAACTTATCTGATAGCACTGAAGTTGGCTCAGTTTGCTTTTCTGACCCGGAAAGGACAGACAACTCCTATTTTGCTTTTGGATGATATATTTGATAAACTGGATGCGGCACGAGTGGCTGAGATCATCAAGCTGGTCAGTGGAGATAGTTTCGGGCAGATATTTATTACCGATACCAACCGGAAATACCTGGATGAAATCCTGCAGGCAATGAATCATGATTATGCTTTGTTCAGAGTAGAACAGGGTGAAGTTCAACCGATGGAGGATCAGCCATGAAGCGAAAGAATACACAAGCGATCGGTGAAGTCCTGAGAGATTTCTTTGAAGATAATACGGAACTTTATGAAAAGATTCTGGAAATTCGTGTGGAACGTGCCTGGAAAGAAGTGCTCGGACCGATGGTTATGCAATATACCCGTAATATATATGTACGCGATCATATATTATATGTATCGTTGACTTCTGCTGTCTTGAGAAGTGAGCTGACTTTATGCCGTGAACGGTTGGTGAAGAGTCTGAATGAGTATGCCGGGGCAACCGTTATACACGATATTATTATCCGTTGACAATCTCTTTTTCCGTAATGATCATATCCATTTTCTTATCGAAAGATTCGGTAGGGACTGTGTCTTGTAGCTGAAAATCGAAACATATACCGATTTTGGGTGCTTGCAATGTGGATAACAGTCTGTCGTAATATCCTTTACCGCGTCCCATGCGATTCAGTTGCCGGTCGAAAGCTACACCCGGAACAATGATCAGGTCTATTTCCGATTCATCGACAGTTGTTTCCTGTTCGATAGGTTCCATAATGCCGAAGATGCCCGGTTTAAGGCTGTCAGTACCGTTATAGGGTAACAGGCGGAGATTATCTCCTACAATCAACGGTAGGAGAAGTTGTTTTTTTTCAAACCATTTTTCAAGAAAACCGGCCGTTTGGACTTCGCCGGGTATCGCGTTGTATAAAGCGATACAGGAAGCCTGCCGGAAGAGTTCAGTCTCTTCCAGCCGCTTCATTATTTCTTCGGAAAGATCAAGCAATGTAGTCTTCTTGTACGATTTCTTTAGCGAGGCTATGTATTTTCGGAGTTGTTGCTTGGATTCCTGCAATTCCTTTGTCTGCATCTTTTTTCTCTAATGTAGGAACGGATTTACCTTCGTTTATGATCTGGATAGCACGTAATAACGTAGGATCGTCTTTCAGGAAGATCGGATAGAATCCGGCTTCGTCGAAAAAGTTACGTACGATATATGCCTGCAACTGGCTTTCGATCAGCTTTCCTGATATATTGATCAGATTCGGGCGTTTCTTGATCCCTTTGGTTGCGGCAAAGTTCGTGAAGTCATATAGCAATGGCTGCGATTGCAGATACTTGTACAGATCCTGATAAGTCGTGAACGAAGATAATTTTTCACGATTCTGGTCTGAATATTCAAGTGCATACAGATAAAGTGTGCCACTGTTGACGATACTTGTGAAATACGTTGTAATTCCGCTTGTATCGCGTGGAATAAATATATCCGGCATGATACCGCCACCACCATAGACCGTACGTCCCATCATGGTGTTATATTTTTCCGTATGCGTATTCTTGATACTGTCGGCTGAATCGAATTCACCATGGATGAATCGGTTGTATATATCCTGATCATAATCGGTGGAATTACCCATTTCATAATCTTTTTGGATACTTCTTCCGGAAGGAGTATAATAACGGGCGATTGTCAGGCGGATTTCAGAACCGTCGCTCAGTTTGATCGGTGACTGAACCAATCCTTTTCCATACGTACGGCGTCCGATGATCAATCCACGGTCGTTATCCTGGATCGCTCCGGAGAAAATCTCGCTGGCAGAAGCCGAGAATTCATCTGTCAGGACAACGATCGGAGCCTCTTTGCAAGTGCCGGTTCCGTTTGTATAGACATCGTTACGGGGAAAGGCCTTACCTTCCGTGTAAACGATCAGTCTTCCTTCCGGCATAAATTCGTTGACCATATTGATGGCGGCATCCATATAACCTCCTGTATTTCCACGCAGGTCGATAACGAAAGAACTGCATCCTGCTTCTTTCAGTTTGGCGATAGCTGTAATGAACTCGTTATAAGTTGTCCGGCCGAACTTGCTGACTTTGATATAACCAATGCCTTTACTAACCTCGTAGGAAACATCCACAGAGTTGACCGGAACATCACCGCGTGTAACATCGAAATAAAGCAGTTCCGGTTCACCTCCGCGTTTTACTCCCAGTTTAACGGTGCTGTTTTTGGCTCCGCGCAGCGTACGCATAATTTTTGCCTGGCTGGTGTTATTTCCCGAATAGATCGAGTCGTTGATTGTAATGATACGGTCGAATGGCAATAAACCAGCTTTTTCAGCCGGACCTCCGGAGATAACACTGATCACCAGGATCGTGTCTGTCTGCATATTGAATGATACACCGATACCGCTGAACGACCCTTCGAGGTCTTCATTCACTATTGTCGCGTCTTCGGCAGAAATGTAAACGGAGTGCGGATCCAGTTCACTGAATATTTTAGGTATGGTGCCTTCCACCAGCTTCGCCATATTAACGGTATCGACATATTGTTCGTCGATAATATCGAGTATGGCATTTATTTTATTCCCGCTGGAGAACATACGGCGCTTGCCATGTTGTGTAAGAGAAAGATAATTGTTCCCGATAAAAATTCCGAGAGCAATACTTGCTGCAATGATAACAGGTAACCAGATGGTCAACCTTCTGTTTTTGTCCATAAAAACGTATATTTATTCGTTTATATCAATATAATCTATACTAATACCGGCACGTTGCAATAAATTGCATCCGTCTTCCATCCGGTACTTTTCTGAATATACAACACGCTTAATACCCGATTGGATGATCAGCTTGGCACATTCGATGCAAGGGGCCGAAGTCACATAGATCGTCGCTCCTTTACTGCTGTTTGAAGATGCCGCCACTTTTGTTATTGCATTCGCTTCGGCATGTAACACATAGGGCTTGGTCACATTATTTTCATCTTCACAGACATTCTCAAAACCGGCAGGTGTCCCGTTGTATCCATCGGAAATGATCATTTGGTCCTTAACTATCAGTGCACCGACCTGACGTCGTTTGCAATATGAATTTTCAGCCCAAACGGCAGCCATCCGCAGATAACGTTTATCTAATTCATATTGTTTCTCTGTTTTTTCGCACATTGTTTACCTGATTTTGTACTTATTACTTTAGCTGGCAAAGGTAAATATAATTGATTTAACTATTGTATGTTTAGCTATTTTTTATATCAATTGCTATTTGCTTTCGGTTCAGTCTGTTTGATGCCGTTTCTTATGAGCAGGGCGTCGATGGTCGGCTCCTGTCCGCGAAAGCGTTTATACAGGATTGCCGGGTCTTCGGTTCCTCCTTTTGAAAGGACATTTTCACGGAACGAGCGAGCTGTTTCCCTGTTGAATATGCCTGTGGCTTTGAAGACAGAAAATGCATCAGCATCCAATACTTCCGCCCATTTATATCCGTAATATCCGGCGGCATAGCCTCCGGAAAAGATATGTCCGAAGCTACTGCTCATGAATGTGCCCGGAACTTCCGGTACGATAACGGTCCGTGCCCAAGCCTGTTTTTCAAAGGCGATGACATCTCCCTCAAACGGTTCGTTCTGTGTATGCCATGCCATATCGAGCATGCCGAAACTTAATTGGCGGCAGCAGAAATAGCCGGTGTTGAAGTTGGATGCATCGACTAGCTTCCGGATCAGTTCCTGCGGGATTTTTTCGCCTGTTTCATAATGTACGGCGATCTGGTCGAGAAATTCCTTTTCCGTCAGCCAGTTTTCCATGAGTTGTGAAGGCAGTTCGACAAAGTCGCGATATACATTTGTACCGGACAGGCTGGCGTACTTTCCTTCGGCAAACATTCCGTGCAGGGCATGTCCGAATTCATGTAGAAGCGTATTTACTTCGTCGAAAGTCAGTAAAGACGGTTTAGTCTCCGTTGGACGTGTGAAATTCATGACGATGATAATCTGTGGGCGACTATCGCTTCCGTCGGCTTCGTGATACTGCTCTTTGATACTGTTCATCCAGGCTCCCGATTGTTTTCCGTCGCGCGGATGAAAATCAGTATACAGGATGGAGAGGAATTTACCGTCTGCATCGTATACTTCATAAGCATCTACTTCCGGATGATAAACCGGTATTTCCTTGTTCTCTTTGAATGTGATGCCGTATAGCTGTGTGGCAAGTCCGAACACACCGTTTTTGACATTGTTCAGTTCAAAGTAGGGACGTGTCATTTCATCGTTTACATTAAAACGAATATCTTTCAGTTTTTCTGAATAATAACTCCAGTCCCAGGGCATGACGGTGATATTTTCTTTTTCCATACCCATGGCAAACCCTTGTACTGCATTATATTCGTTGATGGCGACAGGTTTATAGGCATCGAGCAATTGATTCAGCAGGTTATAAACAGTAGCCGGATTTTTAGCCATCGTATGCTTAAGCGAATATTCTGCATAGGTGTTGTAACCCATCAATCTGGCTATCTCCAGGCGAATATTGATGATCTGGCGGATGATCTCTTTATTGTCATATTCGTCTCCCTTGTTCCCTACGCTCATGTATTCCCGGTACATTGTTTCACGCAATTTGCGTGAATCGGCATATCGCATGAATGGGATATAACTCGGTGCAGTCAGGTTAAATAACCAACCCTTTTTCCCTTTTTCTTTGGCACGGAGAGCTGCGGCTTCACAAATACTTTCGGGAAGGCCCGACAAATCTTTCTCATCGGTAAGAAGTAGTTCGTACCTGTTTTTGTCCTTCAATGCATTCTGGTCGAATCTCAGAGATAGTACGCTCAGGTCTGTGCTTAATTTGCGGTATTTCTCTTTGTCTTCCGGATTCAGGTTGGCACCACGAACGGAGAACGATTCAAATGTTTCTTCCAGCAGCTTGGTATCTTCTGTAGAAAGGTTGAGCCTGTCTTTTTGTTCATATACGTTCTTGACACGTGCAAATAGCTTTTCATTCAGAAAGATATTATTAGAGCTTTCCGACAACTTGGGGGAGATTCTTTGTGAGATCTCCATCATTTCGTCGTCGGCTTCCGCATTCAATATATTGAAGAAGGCTGAACTGACTTTGTTCAGCAGTTTACCGCTACGTTCCAGAGCGATGATTGTATTTTCGAAGGTTGCCGGCTGTGTATCGTTGGCAATGGCCTGCACTTCACTATCGAGTCGCTTTATTCCCTCATCGAAAGCCGGTTCGAAATGTTCGTTTTTTATCTCGTTGAAAGGAGGGGTTTCGAAAGGGGTGTTATAACTAAAGAAAAACGGATTATGAGTTGTTTGTGTCATATCTCTTATACATTATATATTATTATAGTCCATATATTGCCGGAAACAACCTGTTTATTTCCGGCACAAAGATGGAAAAAATAGCTGTGCTACAGAATAAATTCCCTCTATATTTCTTAATTGTGTTGCCGATCCAATTGTTTGCCGATAGTTATAAGCATAATAGCCGATAATTATCGACAATTATACCGACAGATGTAAGCAAGCTTACCGATAGCTATCGACAAACAGTTGGATAGGCAACAAATCCTTATTGCATCGGCAATAAAGTCTGTCTGTATCGGTATTTGCCAGCAATTGGTATACTATTGTTTCCCGCTTGTGTTTTTATAACTTTCTGCAGAGGTTTTTTGTTTTCTTCTTACTGTGTGTATTTTTTTCAAAAAGTATGCAGATCTGTTTTTGGGGGTTAGTCTAAGATATTCATAAAGTAGCTTGTTTTGAGTTTTTAACAACTGTTCATGTGTTTGACAACACATGAACGGAAGCTTCTAATTTTCTAAGGAGTTATTTATCAAACGTTTTGGCGTTGTAAAAAAAGTTAGTTTCTAAATAAATATGAAAGCTGATTTGTTTTTTTTGTTTTTAAGTGATACATTTGGTCTGTATATCATATCATTTTCATTATATAAGCATAAACTTAAAACCAAATATAAAATTATGAGTTATCTTAAATTTGACAAGACTCTTATGACAAACCTGGAGGAGTCTCTACCAAGGGAGATTCTTCGTACGAATCGTTCGGGAGCCTATCACTGTACAACTATCGCGGATTGTAATACGCGAAAGTATCATGGATTACTTGTCATTCCGGTGCCAGAACTAGATGATGAAAACCATGTGTTGCTATCATCGTTGGATGAAACGGTTATACAGCATGGGGCTGAATTTAATTTAGGTCTCCATAAGTATCAGGGTGATAACTATAGTCCGAACGGGCATAAATACATCCGTGAATTTGAATGTGAGAAAGTACCGACAACAATCTACAGAGTAGGTGGAGTTGTTTTGAAAAAAGAAAAGCTTTTTGTTCATCATGAAAACCGGATTTTGATTCGGTATACATTGTTGGATGCGCATTCTGCTACAACCTTGCGTTTGCGTCCGTTTTTAGCTTTTCGTAGTGTACGTGAATATACCCATGAGAATTCACAGGCTAGTCGTGAGTATCAGGTTGTCACAAACGGTATTAAGACATGTATGTATCCGGGATATCCCGAATTGTACATGCAGTTAAATAAAAAGAATGAGTTCCATTTTCAACCGGACTGGTATCGTGGTATCGAATATCCGAAAGAACAGGAGAGAGGGTATGATTTCAATGAAGACCTTTATGTTCCCGGGTATTTTGAAGTAGATATCAAAAAAGGTGAAAGCATTGTTTTCTCCGGAGGTGTTTCCGAGACGGGTACACGTGCGTTGAAAAAGACGTTTGAAGAAGAAATGGAAGAGCGTACTCCGCGTGATACATTTAAACATTGTCTGATCAATGCTGCTCATCAATTTCTGAATAAGCAGGGTGACGAGTTTTATATTCTGGCCGGTTATCCCTGGTTTAAGTGCCGTGCCCGCGACATGTTTATATCCTTGCCGGGACTGACGCTGGCTATCAACGAAAAGTCCAAATTTGAGCTTGTGATGGAAACAGCCCGTAAAGCTTTGTATGCTTTCATGAATAATGAACCGAGCCACCTACGGGTTTATGAAATGGATCATCCCGATATTTTACTTTGGGCTGTGTGGTGTATCCAGCAGTATGCTAAGATGGTGTCACGCGATGCATGTCGTGAGAAATATGGTGTATTGTTGGAGGATATCATGGCATTTATTTGCAGTAATAAACATCCTAATCTGTCTTTACTTGACAACGGTTTGTTGTATACTCGCGGAACAGAGAAGGCTGTTACATGGATGAACTCTACAGCTAATGGGCGACCGGTAATACCTCGGACTGGTTTTGTTGTAGAAATTAATACTTTGTGGTATAATGCCCTATGTTTTGTAGGCGAATTGCTAGGTGAGGCAGGAAATGAACAATTAAGTACTGATTTATCTGTTTTGGCTGAAAGAAGCGGTAAGTCGTTTCTCGAAACATTTTTGAACGAGTACGGTTATTTGTTAGATTATGTAGATGGAAATATGATGGACTGGAGTGTCCGTCCTAATATGATATTTGCCGTAGCTTTGGATTATTCTCCTTTGAATGCCAGCCAGAAAAAAGGAGTACTTGATATTGTAACGAAAGAATTACTTACGCCAAAAGGTCTTCGTTCGTTGAGCCCGAAGAGCGGAGGTTATAATCCGAATTATGTAGGGCCTCAGATTCAGCGCGATTATGCCTATCATCAAGGTACTGCATGGCCATGGTTGGCAGGTTTTTATTTCGAAGCTTATCTTCGTATTTATAAAATGAGTGCCTTGGGTTTTATTGAACGCTATTTGATCGGTTATGAAGATGAGATGTCTTCTCACTGTATCGGATCTATTTCTGAACTGTTTGATGGAAATCCTCCTTTCAAAGGACGCGGTGCTGTTTCTTTTGCTATGAATGTGGCAGAAATATTGCGAGTGTTATATTTATTGAGTAAATACAATTATTAATAGGAGGAGCCAATATGAAAGTATTAATGTTTGGATGGGAATTTCCTCCCAAAATATATGGTGGTCTTGCTGTAGCATCCTATGGGATTACAAAAGGATTGAGTTTGCAGGGAGATGTAGAAACGACTTTCTGTCTTCCGAAGCCGACCGGGGAAGAAGAAGGTTTTTTGAATATCATCGGTATGAATCAAGTGCCGATCGTGTGGCGTGATGTCGATTATAACTATGTCAAGTCGCGGTTGCCTCATTATATGACGCCGGAGCAGTATTATGCTTTTCGCGATCATATTTATGCCGACTTTTCTCATATGCATGTCAATGATTTGGGATGTATGGAATTTGCCGGAGGATATCCGGGTAATCTTCATGATGAGATCAATAATTTTTCTATTATAGCCGGAGTTATAGCTCGGCAACAGCAGTTCGATATAATTCATGCGCATGACTGGCTGACTTATCCGGCAGGCGTACATGCGAAGCTGGTAAGTGGAAAACCATTATGTATCCATGTTCATGCGACTGATTTCGACCGTTCACGTGGAAAGGTGAATCCAACCGTGTATGCGATGGAGAAGAACGGTATGGATCATGCTGATTGTATCATGTGTGTATCGGAACTGACTCGTCAGACAGTTATCCGTGAATATCATCAGGATCCCCGTAAATGTTTTGCTATGCACAATGCCGTTTATCCGCTTTCGCAGGAGTTGCTGGATATACCTCGTCCGGAGCATCCGAAAGAAAAAGTGGTTACGTTCCTTGGACGTATCACGATGCAGAAAGGACCGGAATATTTTGTAGAAGCGGCAGCTTTGGTATTGAAACGCTCACGCAATATCCGTTTCGTAATGGCGGGTTCAGGTGATATGTTGAATGCCATGATCAATTTGGCCGCTGAGCGCGGTATTGCCGATCGTTTCCATTTTCCGGGTTTTCAACGTGGCCGCCAGGTGTATGAAGCATATAAAAACAGTGATGTGTTCGTGATGCCTTCCGTTTCCGAGCCATTCGGTATTGCTCCGTTGGAAGCGATGCAGTGCGGAACGCCTTCTATTATCTCAAAGCAGTCCGGATGCGGTGAAATTCTTGATAAAGTGATCAAAACAGATTATTGGGATATCAATGCAATGGCCGATGCTATTTATTCTCTTTGTACGAATGAATCTCTTTTCAAATACCTTCAGGAAGAAGGAAAGAAGGAGGTTGACGGCATTACGTGGGAAAAAGTCGGTTTGCGAATCCGGGCACTTTATGAGGAAGTTTTAAAGAATTACGGTAAATAATAAAACAATAACTAGATATGAAAACAATCTGTCTTTATTTTGAAATACATCAAATCATTCATCTGAAACGTTATCGCTGCTTTGATATAGGTACCGATCATTACTACTATGATGATTATGAAAATGAACGCAGTATCAGTGATATTGCAGCACGTTCGTATATTCCTGCTCTGACAACATTGCTTGAAATGGCAAAAGAGAATGGTGGGGCATTTAAAGTTGCATTTTCAATCTCTGGTGTGGCCATGGAGCAATTGGAGGTATATGCCCCCAGAGTGATCGAACTGTTGCATCAGTTGAATGATACCGGTTGCTGTGAGTTCTTGTGTGAACCTTATTCGCACGGTTTGTCTTCATTGGCTAATGAAGAGTGTTTCCGGGAAGAGGTAGACCGTATGAAGAAAAAGATCAAACAGGTATTCGGACAAACTCCGAAAGTGTTCCGTAATTCAAGCTTGATCTATTCGAATGAAATCGGTGCTTTGGTTGCCAGCATGGGATTTAAAGGTATGTTGACGGAAGGTGCTAAGCATGTTTTAGGTTGGAAAAGCGCTCATTATTTATATCATTGTGCATATAACCCGAATCTGAAGTTGTTGCTTCGTGATTTCAAATTGTCGGATGATATTAGTTTGCGTTTTTCTAATTCAAGTTGGAGTGAGTATCCATTGTTTGCTGATAAGTATATGGATTGGATTGCTGCATTTCCTGAAGAAGAGCAGGTTATCAATATATTTATGGAACTTGGGGCTTTGGGAATTGCCCAACCGTTATCTTCTAATATCTTGAGTTTTATCAAAGCATTGCCTGCTTGTGCAAAAGAAAGAGGTATTACGTTCTCTACACCGACAGATATTGTGACTAAATTGAAATCAGTGGATCAGGTTGATGTCCCTTATCCGATGTCGTGGATAGATGAAGAAAGAGATATCAGTTGTTGGTTGGGTAATGTGATGCAGCGTGAAGCATTCAATAAGCTTTATAGTGTGGCAGAACGTGTTCATTTGTGTGATGACCGTCGTATCAAGCAAGACTGGGATTATTTGCAGGCAAGTAATAATTTCCGTTTCATGACTACAAAGAATACGGGGATATGGTTGAATCGTGGTATCTATGATTCTCCTTATGATGCATTTACAAACTATATGAATATCCTGGGAGATTTTATTAGTCGTGTGAATGCTTTGTACCCAATTGATGTGGATAATGAAGAATTAAATTCATTATTGACTACAATTAAGAATCAGGGTATTGAGATTGAGACACTTCAGAAAGAAGTCGATAAGTTGAAAAAGAAAGCAGCGAAAAAGAAACAATAGTCTTTCATAAAAAAAGCGGATAATTTTTTTGATTATCCGCTTTTTTTATGAATTTAAAATTATTACTTATATTCCGTTGTCGTTATGACAATTTTTGTCGCTTCTTTTGTTTTGAGCAACTTGACTCCGGAAGGAAGTAAATAGTTGTTTATAGCAGTGGTGTATGGTTGAGATTGTCCGTAATAGCTGTTTGATTGACCTGTAAGACGTTCAACCGGAACCAAAAGCAATACCATATCCTTGTCAGGATTATTCTTTATATGTTCCTGCATCAGATTGGAGATATTATCATACGAATAAGATCGACTACTAGTACTGTAACTAGCAAGGAATGATGTTTTTTTATCTTCTATCTTATTATTCACAAAGAAAGTAGCCAAAGAATCTTTAGGCAGCAACAGTAAATTTGAAGGAGCAGAAAGAGCCCATTGCCAGTTTTCCTGCGGCAGTGCTTTTATTGTCAGAGGTATATTGTTGATAACACGGTCTCCGATTCTTTCAACTATATCCTGGGCAGGAATTGTTAATTGTGTATATACACCTGCCGGTGTTTTCAGATAAGCAATTGAATCATTTTCCTCTAACAACGAAGTCAAATCTGTATTTTTGAAACGGTTCAATTGCAATACTTCTTTGGTTACATTGAACGTTTCATTGGAATATGCGGTGGAATCCTGACCCTGGCTGCCTTTCAAACTGTACTTATAGTAGATCGAGAAAGTTGAATAGGTAATTTGCAGAATATTACCGCTACCATATGTATTTGTTATATACAATCCGGGGAAGAATTTATTAAAGTTCTCCTGGCTGCTGAAAGTACTTGGATTTTTGATTGATTCATCGTAGAACTTCTGACCGAACTCCTTAGGCATCCGGATTGTAACGGTCGGAATATAAGTGCGATCACCATTAGAATCAATGGCATTACGAATGCTGTCAGGCACAGAATTATCATATGCAGTATATGTTTGCATGCCCAATGAATTCTGCATGTCACAATACTCCAACGGATCGAAGTTCGTATAAAAATCTCTTTCCAGTTCTTTGTCTACCAAATATATCTGGGCACGCATAGGTGCTAAAGAATCACCTACCCAGGCACCGTTCTGATACATGATTTTAAAATCGATAGAGTCAATCTGTCCATTAATAGGTTCATGCTTAAATTTGAAGTCATCCGGGCAGTAAAACTGGCAGATGTAATCAGATTTTACGTTACCATACAACGGATCATAGAACTCCCCGAGAAGTCCATTAGTAGTTCTTGCATATACCGAATCCATCAGCAAAGTTGTCGCTTGCATCTGGAAAGTATCTACATATACGGGCATTTTGTCTCCGTCAGGCTGAATTGTCGAGCCAACCAGATTCAAATCATCACTACACCCACTCAGGATTGTTACTCCTAAGCCCAGGCCAATTAATAAAGGCTTGATCTTCATCATTTTCTCTCACTTATTTAGAATCTAATACGACATCGTAAAATTCGTTGAATGCATCCATATAAGTTTCCGGCGACTGATAAGGAAGGAACGGAGTATCTTTCTTGGTTGCAATATAGTCCAGTACATCCTGGTTGATCGTTTCACTACCTTGTATCACACCGTCAGCCATATCGATAGCCAGTTTCGTCAAGCCGACAAAGCTGGTATCAGCCTTAATACCTTTCAGGTCGCTGTCTTTGGCTCCGTCTGTTTTCAGTTTCTGAGCCAGTTCTTTTCTTAACGGTGTTTTAAAATCATCATTATAAATAGAATAGACTATTTTTGCATTTTTAAGACATGGATCGTCTGCATACATTCTTTTTATGTATAATGCAGTCAGTGCAGATATCCATCCGTGGCAGTGGATCACATCCGGTATCCAGCGAAGTTTCTTCACTGTTTCCAGTACTCCACGTACATAGAAGATCGAACGGTCGTCGTTATCTTCGTATTCATTTCCCTCTTCATCGCTGACAGTATGTTTACGCTGGAAGAAGTCTTCATTATCAATGAAGTACACCTGCATGCGTGCGGCCTGAATGGATGCTACCTTAATGATTAGCGGATGATCCGTATCATCAATGATAAGGTTCATACCCGACAGGCGGATCACTTCGTGCAACTGATTGCGTCGCTCGTTGATATTTCCGAATTTAGGCATGAAAGTTCTGATTTCGCGACCACGCTCCTGAATGCCTTGCGGCAGATTCCTGCATATTGTTGCAATCTCAGATTCGGGAAGGTAGGGTGTTATTTCTTGAGCTATAAACAAGATTTTTTTTGCATCCATTCTGTAAACTAGTTTTATAAAGACGGCACAAAGATAATAAATTTCTTTCATTTACCGTAATTATTTATTTGCTTTGCACCGTCAATAAGCATCTAAAAAGATGAAAATAGTAAACAGCATTCAAGAATTGAAGCGTTATCTTGCCGAAGAAAGGCAGCATAACAAGCAAATAGGCTTTGTTCCCACCATGGGAGCATTACACAACGGACACCTGAGCCTGGTTAAGCGTTGCGTGGAAGAAAACGATGTGTGCGTTGTCAGCGTTTTCGTAAATCCGACCCAGTTTAACGACAAAAATGATTTGGCGACTTATCCCCGCACGTTGGATAAGGACTGTGCATTATTGGAGCCGGCCGGTTGTGATTATGTTTTTGCTCCGACAGAGGCGGAGATGTATCCTGAACCGGATACCCGCATATTTGATTTCGGAACAGTATCGGCCGTGATGGAAGGGGCGCGCCGTCCGGGACATTTTAACGGGGTGGCCCAGATTGTCAGCAAGCTGTTTTATGCCGTAGAGCCGGATAATGCCTACTTCGGAGAAAAAGACTTCCAGCAGATCGCAGTGATCCGTGCGATGGTAAAACAGTTGAATATCCCTGTAAAGATTAACGCCTGCCCGATTTTGCGTGAGGACGACGGGTTGGCTTTAAGCAGTCGTAACGTTCGTTTAACACCGGAACAACGTCAAAAAGCACCGTTAATAGCACGTACGTTAAAAGAAAGTACTAACTTTGCAGCCGGAAAAAGCGTACAGGAGGTTATTGATTATGTTGTGAATACGATTAATGCCGACCCTGTTATGCGGGTGGAATATTATGAAATCGTAGACGGAAACACCATGGAGTCGATCAAAAACTGGTCGGATACCGATTATGCAGTCGGCTGTATCACGGTCTATTGCGGTGAAGTTCGCCTGATTGATAATATAAAGTATAAGTAGCTGATAAATAAGGTGATTACCTTTTCGAAAAAAAGTCAGGACTTTTGAGTTTAAAAGTCCCTTATTTTGAAAACAAAAGTCCCTTATTTTAAATGCAAAAGACCCTACTTTCGTTTGAGGGACATTTAATGGTAATCAAATTATACAGAAAACGATGTTTATAGAGGTAGTTAAATCAAAGATTCACCGGGTGACGGTAACGGAAGCTAATCTGAATTATATCGGTAGTATCACTATCGACGAAGATTTGTTGGATGCCGCCAACCTGATTGCCAATGAGAAGGTGGCTATTGTGAACAACAATAACGGTGAACGTTTTGAAACGTATATCATTAAAGGCGAACGCGGTTCGGGCGTGATTTGTCTGAACGGTGCAGCAGCCCGCAAGGCACAGCCTGGCGATATCATCATTATCATGTCGTATGCCATGATGGATTTTGAAGAAGCCAAAACATTTAAACCGGCTGTTGTGTTTCCCGATACAGCAACAAATAGACTGATATAGAGCATCGGTAGCAGCATTTAGAATGTTTTTAAACAACAATAAAGAAGCTCGCCGGTTGCCGGCGGGCTTTTTTTATGGTCTTGTGTTTCCCCTTTTAGAAAATAATAAGAGTAGAATATGTATACGAACAAACAAATCTGGAATGTAAGTTATCCTATTTTTCTGAGTTTGTTGGCGCAGAACATTATTAATGTGACCGACACGGCTTTCCTGGGAAGGGTAGGGGAAGTTGAACTGGGAGCCTCCGCGATGGGTGGGCTCTATTATATTTGTGTGTTTACGATTGCTTTCGGATTCAGTACGGGGTCTCAGATTGTGATGGCCCGCAGAAACGGTGAACGGCGGTACAGTGATGTAGGACCGGTCATGATACAGGGGGTGTTTTTTCTGTTGGCACTGGCGGCTGTGATGTTTACTTTCTCCCGTCTCTTTGCTAAAGATATTATGCGGTTCATGATTTCTTCCGATACGATTTTGGGAGCAACGGAAGAGTTCCTCGACTGGCGTGTGTTCGGATTCTTTTTCTCTTTCGTTAATGTGATGTTCCGGGCGCTGTTTATCGGTATAACCCGGACAAAGGTATTGACCTTGAACGCTGTTGTGATGGCATTGACGAATGTGCTGCTCGACTACCTGCTGATATTCGGGAAAGGTGGTTTTCCTGAAATGGGTATCAAAGGGGCGGCTATCGCCTCGGTGATAGCAGAGGGGGTGTCGATTGTTTTCTTTTTGGTTTATACCCGTCTGACGGTGGATATAAAGAAATATGCATTGAATCAATTCCGGTCGTTTGATATCAGGTTGCTGAAACGGGTGTTAAGTATTTCTATATTTACCATGTTACAGTATTTTATATCGTTGAGCACTTATTTCATGCTTTTTGTAGCCGTGGAGCATCTGGGGCAACGGGAGTTAGCGATTGCCAATATTGTGCGCAGTGTGTATATCGTTCTGTTGATTCCGGTTAATTCTTTATCTACGGCAACCAACTCTTTTGTCAGTAATAGCATTGGTGCGGGGCATACCGACCAGGTTATCCCGATTATCCGGCGGCTTTCTTATATCTCGTTTGGTATTGTGGCTGTATGTGTTTTTATCACCTGTATTTTCCCATCGGCTATCTTGTCGGTTTATACGAATGACGCCTCTTTGATACATGCTTCGATACCTTCGCTTTATGTGATTGCCGGAGCCTTGCTGATAGCGGCTGTCGCTAATATCGTATTTAATGGTGTGACAGGTACGGGAAATACCCGTTCTGCCTTTGCGATGGAGTTGGTGACACTTGTCTTTTATACATTGTTTATCTATGTGGCAGGGATGCGTTTACATCTTCCGGTTGCTATTTGTTTTCTGACCGAAGTTGTTTATTACACCGGACTGCTGCTGGCAAGTGTAATTTATTTGAAAAAAGCAGCTTGGCAGAATAAAAAGATTTAGAGGTTTACATCCTTTTTCTTACCTTTGCACCCTATTACGTTAGAAATTAGAAAGAAAAAAATAAATACACATACGAATATGTTTGAAAATTTAAGCGAAAGGTTAGACAGATCGTTTAAACTGCTGAAAGGTGAAGGCAAGATCACCGAGATTAATGTGGCTGAAACACTGAAAGATGTGCGCAAAGCCCTTCTTGATGCCGACGTAAACTATAAAGTAGCCAAGTCATTTACCGATACGGTAAAAGAAAAAGCGTTAGGACAAAATGTACTTACTTCCGTTAAACCCAGCCAGTTGATGGTTAAGATCGTTCACGACGAACTTGCCAGCCTGATGGGAGGAACGGCTATCGATATTAACCTGAGTGGAAATCCGGCTATTATCCTGATGTCGGGTTTACAGGGTTCCGGTAAGACCACTTTCTCCGGAAAGCTGGCCAATATGTTGAAAACCAAAAGAAACAAGAAGCCGTTGCTGGCTGCCTGCGACGTTTACCGTCCGGCGGCTATCGAACAGTTGCGTGTTGTCGGCGAGCAGGTAGGTGTTCCTGTTTATATGGAGCTGGAAAACAAGAATCCGGTAGAGATTGCGATGAACGCTATCCGCGAAGCCCGTGCCAAGGGTAACGATGTAGTGATTGTCGATACGGCCGGTCGTCTGGCGATCGACGAGCAGATGATGAAAGAGATTGCCGCTATCAAAAGTGCTATCCAACCGGACGAAACATTGTTCGTTGTCGACTCTATGACCGGACAGGATGCGGTGAACACAGCCAAAGAATTTAACGAACGTCTTGACTTCGACGGCGTAGTTCTGACTAAGCTGGATGGTGATACCCGTGGTGGTGCCGCCCTTTCTATCCGTACGGTAGTCGATAAACCGATCAAGTTTGTCGGAACCGGTGAGAAGATGGATGCACTGGATACTTTCCACCCGGAACGTATGGCTGACCGTATCCTCGGTATGGGTGATATCGTTTCTTTGGTAGAACGTGCCCAGGAACAATACGATGAAGAAGAAGCAAAACGTTTGCAGAAGAAGATTGCTAAGAACCAGTTCGACTTCAACGACTTCATTTCCCAAATCCAGCAGATCAAGAAGATGGGTAACCTGAAAGAACTAGCTTCTATGATTCCGGGTGTTGGTAAAGCCTTGAAAGATATCGATATCGACGATAATGCCTTTAAGAGCATCGAAGCGATTATCTATTCCATGACGCCGGACGAACGTGTTAATCCGGCTATCCTGAACGGTTCACGCCGTCAGCGTATCGCCAAAGGTAGCGGAACGACTATCCAGGAGGTAAACAAGCTAATCAAGCAGTTTGATGAAACCCGTAAGATGATGCGCATGCTTACCGCTGCCAAACCGGGAAGTAAGAAATTCCCATCGTTTAGAAGATAAAAACTAAAGAGATATATTATGGAAGACAATCATTATCAATTACTGGACGGAAAAGCCGTCTCTGCTCAGATGAAGAAAGAGATGGCGGAAGAAGTCGCCCAGATCAAAGCTGCAGGAGGTAAGATTCCCCACTTGGCAGCTATTCTGGTAGGTCATGATGGAGGAAGTGAAACCTACGTGGCCAGTAAAGTAAAAACTTGTGAAGAAATCGGTTTCAAATCGACGCTGATTCGCTATGAGGACGATGTGACCGAAGAAGAGTTGCTTCGCCGGGTAGACGAACTGAACAACGATCCGGATGTAGACGGTTTCATTGTGCAGCTTCCGCTTCCGAAACATATTTCAGAGCAAAAGATTATTGAGGCGATCGATTACCGTAAAGATGTTGACGGATTCCATCCGATCAACGTGGGACGTATGTCGATCGGTCTTCCTTGTTTTGTTTCTGCCACTCCGGCCGGTATTCTGGAATTGCTGAAACGTTATGAAATCGAAACAAGCGGCAAACATTGCGTAGTCCTGGGACGCAGCAATATTGTCGGTAAACCGATGGCAACCCTGATGATGCAGAAAAATTATCCGGGAAACTGCACGGTAACTGTTTGTCACAGCCGTTCAAAGAATCTGAAAGAAATGTGCCTGAACGCTGACATTATCATTGTAGCTTTGGGTGTTCCCGAATTCCTGAAAGCCGATATGGTGAAAGACGGTGCCGTGATTGTTGATGTTGGTACTACCCGTATGCCGAGTAGTGTAACCAAGAGCGGTTATAAGCTGACCGGTGATGTAAAGTTCGACGAAGTCGCTCCTAAATGTGCTTATATAACTCCGGTTCCGGGAGGTGTTGGTCCTATGACAATCATTTCTTTGATGCGTAACACGCTGTTAGCCGGGAAGAAAGCGATTTACAAGTAAAATATTTGTATAATTTTCTTTGAAAACGCTTGCGGAATCAGAAAAAACATCTATCTTTGCACCGTCTTAAAGAGAAATACTCAACGAGACTGAAATGGTGAGCGTAGCTCAGTTGGTTAGAGCATCGGATTGTGGTTCCGAGGGTCGTGGGTTCGAGTCCCATCGTTCACCCCCAAGATAGAAAAAAAAAAGCCATCCTGTTACAGGGTGGCTTTTTTTATGTCCATTTAGTAAAAAACTTACCCAGTATCCTATTATTTCCGGATCATACCGTACTTTTTTCAAAATATGAATAACATTTGTTGTAATATTCATGTGTCAATATTGTAGGCATAAATGTCAGATTTGTGAATTGATAGAAATAAAGGAGTCCTATTTTTGTTGTGTAATATTCAAATTAATTAAATTTTTAAATTATGAAAAGCACAATTGTAAAATGGATTTTAAATTTGTTTGTGGGAATTTCCTTGACAACCAGTCCTGTTGAGGCACAAACAATTATTCTGACAAGTGATCAACAACTAAACGATTTAACAGATCCTGATAAAAAAATAGATAATTCGTTGGGGTATGATTCTCGTTTGGAAAGTCTTCGTGATGTTTGTAAACGAGGAAAGAGTTATGGATCGAAAGAACTGATTATTGCGTTTGATGAATTTTTCCGTCAATATCGTACAGATAAGAATACGGAACGAAATTTAACTCCTGATATGGATGAATATGTTGATAAAATAAAAGTTGTCAGCGATTTTGTTTCTAAACAGGATATGGGACTTTGTTTGAGCCTGCTTAGTCCGCTTGAATTGGGTTTGGCATATAAAAATCAAACGGGTAACAGCGGTCGTTGGCTTGCTTATAAAGTCGGATTGAGGAATCCCCGTACAGGACAATTCAGCTTGCAGATGTGGCAGCAGTTGTTTTGGACGAATAATAAGGGACAAACTCCGGTTAAACTTAAAGGTGTAAAGGCTTATGCTTTTAAAGAAAAGGTGGTATCTACATCTATGCGATCTGTAAATCCGGATGATATTGTTTTATTGGAAAATGTGAAATATGAGGAGATTGATTCTATCAATGGCTCTGATCAGGGAACAATTCCGATGAAGCGCTTACGTATCTATGGTGATGGAATCCAATGTGCAGGTTTTGATCGGGTTATGGTTATGTTAGAATATGAAACTCAGGAAATGGATTACTTTGATCCGGAAGCTCCGGCTTTCTTGAGTAACTTGTTAAAGAAGTACCATGATAAAAAAGTAAATCTGACTTCCCTGTATTCTGATGAAATGCATATTCAACAAGATTGGTTTTATTTTGGACATCACGAAGAAGGTCAGTTTGCAGAACGTTATCTGACTAAAAATATGGCATGTCGGTATGAAGAGAAGTATAACCAGAAATTTGATGATCGCTACATGCTCTATTTTGCGTACGGAGCTCCGATGTTCCGTCCTACAACTGATGCAGTTGTCAATATTCAATATGTTTTGGGAGAAACACCGGATGCAATACATCGTACATTTTTATTACGTGACCGTTATTATCGAATGTTGAATGATGATGTAGTCAACTTATTCAAAAATGCGAAAGATTATGGTGAAAAGCTGTTTGGGCATGAATTGAGTACGTCGGCGCATGCATCATGGGCACAGAGTCCTACGATAGACTATTGGAATTGTGAGAAACTATATGGCAATCGTTATAAATATGAATATACATCCAATTTTATCTGGGGTAATACGGTACATCAGGCGTCTGCTGCTTGTTATGATTATTTTAAATGGAGTGAATATCTGCAACCGACCGGTAATGATTTTGCTGAAGGTGGTTGGAGTGACCGTAATTATTACGGGGCGGCAATGGCTGCATCCATAGGTGTTATCAATAAATATCCGAATGCCTATGCAGCAGCTTGGGGAATGCCGGATAAAGCTCTGGAACGTAAAATGGCTATAAATTATGCGTATGGTGCCAGTCCGAGTGAGCCAATCCGCTTAATGACAGGAAATGTGCACCGCGATACTGAAGTGTTGATTCTTTATCCGATGAATTTGGTTGCTGTGGAACCGCGTTTTGGAAGTTGGATGACGCAATATGGATATGCAAATTATCTGACAACTGATAAATTGCTTGAAATGGGAACTGTACAATCGGACGGACATATCCAGGTCGCAGAAAAAAAGTACGGAACATTGGTTGTTATGTTTGAGCCGTTACCGGAAAAAGGATTACTGGATATGATGGAACGTTTTGTTAAAGCTGGTGGAAAGGTTGTCTGGTTCAGTACTCCGCCTCTGATCGATAAAAGTGGGGAAAATTGTACCAGGCAGTGGCAGAAACTGTTTGGAGCTCAGTATAACCATGATTGTTATATGGGGGAAATTGCATCCGGGAAAATGATTGATTTTTCCGGGAGTTTGTCTGATGTTCCGGATCAGTCAATCCTGACAGATTTTATTGTGGACCGGATTTATCCGGTAACTCCCGTTTCTAATGCGGAGATTATAGCTTATTCAGACAAGAAAGTGGTTGGGACAATGCTTAAATATCCTGATGGAGGAATTGCTTGTTATTGTGGTTTCCGTCCACGTGATGACCAATCGGCAAGCCTGGGGTATGAAACCCGTACTTTGTTTGAAATACTAAATGCTTGTAATGCTTATCCTTCTACCGGAAAGTTTGTGGTAAATGATAATCCGTCGTATCTTTCAAGGACTGGTGAATATTTTGTTTCTTCTTTCCCGAATTCAACAACCATGGTAGTAGCACATTATCGTACACATGCTGAAAGTTGGTTTGGAGGTTTCTCAAGAAATCAGGAAGATGATGAAAAAGTATTGCTTGAAAATCCTCTTCCATCAGATCGGATAGAATTGAAACAGGCAAAAATTAACGGGCATGAGGTATCATATGTAGGACGTTTATCTTTAGGCTTTCGTTTAGACGGTCAACAGCTGATTGCATTTTCAGGACAGCAGTGTAATGAAATTACTCTTGACGGAACTCATTATAAATTTGCAGATACCCCCGTGGATTTAACATTTTCGCCTGTAGATAATGATATGTCCCGCTATCAGATGTATGTTGCCGGTGAGGGTAAAATAAGCATACCTCTTCCTGCACATGTGAAAAAAGCTGAAGTCCGTTTTAATGGTAAAAAAATTAATTGTTCGGTGGCTGACCATCGTCTTACCCTAATGATTTTACCAGTTTATGCAGGAAAAAGGTTGGATCTTAGTTTGAAATGAGAAGGATAATTAGTAAAAAATATTTTATGAAACATTATTTCGTATTGGGAATGATCTTTTTATTGTTACTGTTTACAAGAATAGGACAAGCACAGGAAAGATTGGATTTATCGGCACAGATACCCATAGTAGCCTGGTATGGCATAAGGGCAAATGAAGCGACCGTTGAGCGTTTCAAGGAACTGAAAGAGGCAGGATTTACTATAAACTTTAGTGAGTATTCAAGTTTGGAAGAAGTGGAAAAAGCGCTTGACGCCGCACATAAAGTAGGTGTGCAGCTAATAATAGCTTGTCCTGAGTTACGTAAAGAACCAGAAAAAACTGTTCGGAAATTTATGGAACATCCGGCGGTTGCAGGTTATTTTTTACGGGATGAGCCTGTTGTTGCAGATTTTGCAGCGCTAGGTGATTGGGCTAAAAGAATACAAGCTGTAGATAATCGCAAATTTTGCTATCTGAACTTATTTCCGACAGGAGGTGAGGAGCATTTGAGGTTTTTGGGTGTTCAGAATTATCGTGATTATATTACCCGTTTTAATAAAGAGGTTCCTCTACCATTTCTTTCTTTCGACCATTATCCGGTTCTTGGAGATAATGTTTTGAAAGCTGAATGGTATGAAAATCTGGAAGATTTCTCAGATGAAGCAAGAAAAATCGGTAAGGATTTCTGGGCGTTTGCTCTTGCTACCAAACATGGACCATATCCTGTTCCGACACGCGCTTCTTTACGGTTACAACTATATAGTAATCTGGTTTATGGAGCCCAAGGGTTACAGTATTTTACTTATTGGACACCGGCTGGTGATTCTTTTTATGATTATCAACACGGACCGATTGGTTTGGATGGTAAGCGAACGGAAGTTTATGATTTGGTGAAAGATATGAATGCCGAGATCAGATCAATTGCCGGAATCTTTTTGGGGGCAAAAGTTTTGTCGGTCAGACATACAGGAAGTGTTATACCGAGAGGTACGACACGTTTGACCACTCTTCCTGAAAAGGTGAAGGTTTTGGATACACATGGATATGGAGCCATTATTTCATTGCTGGAAAATGGAGGTAAGAAATATCTTGCTATTGTAAACAGAAGTCTGATGGATACAATGGAGCTTACCTTTTATGCAGATCCCTCCGTGAAACGTGTATTAAAAGACGGAAGTCTTGTTTCTGCTGAATCGTATACAGCTACTTTATTAATCTCTCCCGGAGATATATTGATTTATTTGTTGGAAAAATAGAAATTGGGAATGCATTTGAAATAAGAAATATTTATATCAGATGTATTTGTCAAAAATGAAACTTGAAAAATCATTTTTTTAATATTTAATAAAAAAAGAATTTGTTCCTTTGATATTAGTAAAAATATATACCGTGTAGAACAGATGAAACAGATTAATGAAACCGAAAAAACGCAGGTTATAACCTGTATAATTGACAAATCTTTTTGTCAATTATATTATTCTATAATAAAATCTTGTATTTGGTTAGTGCTTTTGAAAAGTGCTATTTTGACTATCCTTTGTAAATCATCCATCCCTATATATAAAGAAACAGGATAAAAATAAGCTTCTTTATCCTGAAAAATCCTATTTGTTTTTTGTTAAATCGTCATTTGAACGGAGTAAAAACATGGTTTTTGCTCCGTAGTGAAATCTTTATGTCTTTGCCGAAGTATTCTTTGGCTAGAATTCGGTTAATTATGATAATAATACAAACTTTTATTGCGATATGTAAACGAAAATTGTTGAATCTTTTACCCTTTCATAAGAATTTTAGGGTAAAAATTGAAGTAAAGATGTTGAACTGTTTCTGAAATGAGTATTCTTGATTTTGTCAAAAATGAGAACTTGTGAATCTCTCAAATGCACGTGAATAATTGTGTATATACTTTGTTATTAAGCTTGCTTACTATAATGTACAATAAGCTAATCTTTTATGAAAAATGTCAGATTAACAAAATTAGGAGGCAAATCAGCTTTGCTGATCACCTCATTGTTGTTAACCCCTTTCTATGGGTATTCGGAAAAATCTAATGTTATACCGGAAAAAAACGAAAAGGCAGGAGTTCAACAACAAACTTCGCTATTAACAGGTATTGTCTTGGATAAAGACGGTTTCCCGTTGATTGGTGTAAATATTATGGAAAGTGTTACAAACGGAACTGTTACCGATGCAGATGGTAAATTTTCCATTAAAGTCACTCCACAGTCTGTGTTGCGTGTATCCTATATTGGATATGTGACACAAACAATAAAGGCAGGGAGCCAGAAATCTGTATCTATTACATTGCTTGAAGATACAGAAACACTGGAAGAAGTAGTAGTGGTTGGATACGGTTCCCAAAAGAAAGTGTCTGTAACCGGAGCAGTCGCTGCAATACAGACGAAAGAACTGAAACAAAGTTCTGCTGCGAATTTGTCAACCGCTTTGGCTGGACGTCTACCGGGATTAACCGCTTTGCAGACATCCGGACAACCGGGTGGAGATGATGTTACATTTTATTTACGTGGGGCCAGTACGACAAATGGAGCAAATCCTCTTATTTTAATAGATGGTGTGCCACGTGATAATATTTCTACGTTAGACCCGAATGAAATTGCTTCCGTATCTATATTAAAGGATGCATCTGCTACTGCAGTATTTGGCGTTCGTGGTGCTAATGGTGTTATAATGATTACCACACGTCGTGGTGAGGTAGGAAAAACAGAATTAAGTATTTCTGCGGATTATAGTTTGCAGCAATTTACTGCCCAGGCAGATCGTATTCACTCCTGGGAATTTGCTGAGTTACGTAATCAGGCGTTTCGCAATGATGGATATTCTGAAGCGGATTTACCTTACACCGATTATATGATCGATATGTATAGGTCTGGTAAAGATCCTGTATTTTATCCGGATAGGGATGTATATAGTGAATTTTTTTTAAAATGGGCTCCTCAAACTCGTGTTAACGTGAATTTGAGTGGAGGAACAGAAAAATTGAGCTATTTCATGAATGTTGCTTATTTGGGGCAAGGAGGCCAATTCCGCACGGAATCGGAGAAGGATCTGGGATATGATCCGAGTTATAAATCGGATCGTTATAATTTTCGTGCAAACCTGGATTATAAAGTACTTTCAAATTTAAAGCTTTCTTTGAATCTGGCTTCTTACTTGGAAAAGGTAAATACTCCACAAACAAAAACTCTTTTTGGAGGAAGTGTCGCTGCTATGATTGAAAATATGAGGGCTTATATTTGGGGAACACCTCCGACAGATCCGGGACCACTGACTCAAGAGGGTTATACGTTGATAGATGGAACATCTGTTCCGGCTGGTGAGGTTGTTAATCAGTCTGGTCAGGACCGCAATACTTATGGGGAAATAAACCGTAGAGGGTATCAGCAGGAAACGAATACTAATTTGAATTCATCGTTAATCGTGGATTGGGGATTAGATTTCATAACGAAAGGACTTAGTAATAAATTTATGATTTCTTTTGACTCAAAAGCTGTGACTACTTTACAGGGAGTCCGATCGTATGATGCTTATGGTGTGTCGGTTGCCAGAACGGCGGAAGACCAATCTTATTATACAAAAGTGAGAACGAATGAAAATAATGCTATTTCTCTCTCAAAGTCTATGTCGACCAACTATTATATGAATATGCAGTATTCATTGAATTATGCCCGGAAATTTGGAGTGCATGATGTCACAGGGATGGCTCTGGTTCAACGTGATAATTGGCAGGAATATGCAGCAGATTTACCTTATAATATGTTAGGTGTTTCAGCGCGTGCTACTTATGGATATGATTCTCGTTATCTGGCTGAAGTAAATATTGGATATAACGGTTCCGAGCAATTTGCAAAAGGACATCGTTTTGGTTTTTTTCCTGCTTTTTCCGCAGGTTGGGTGGCTAGTAATGAAAGTTTCCTGAAAGATAATAAGACTATTTCTAATTTGAAGTTACGTGCTTCTTATGGTAAAGTGGGTAATGATAAATTAGGTAGTACACGTTTCTTGTATATAAGTAACATTACGAGTGGTGGTGGAGTTATTCCTTCTTTAGGACGTGGGCAAGCCATTTCACAAGGGAAATTAGGAAATACCAATTTAAGTTGGGAAATTGCTTATAAACAGAATTATGGAGTTGACATACAGTTGTTTAATGAACTGTCTTTAACTTTTGATTATTTTAAGGAAAAACGTGAAGGAGTTTTGATATCTCGTGGTACAGTACCTGAAATTCAGGGAGTAGCACTTGGTAATCTGCCAAAAGTCAATATGGGACGTATTGATAATCATGGATATGAGTTGGAGGCAACTTACAATAAGCGATTAAACGATGATTGGTCATTTACTGTAAAGGGAAATTTCGCGTATAATAAGAATACCCAACGTTTTATGGATGAAGCACAAAAAACGGCTGATTATGCATATCGTTACAGAAGTACAGGTTACAGTATAGGACAGTGTTTCGGATATAAAATAGACTATAGTAATGGTAATGGATATATTAATACACAAGAAGAACTGGACAACGCTTTGGCTACTTATCAGGTAGGAGGAACTCCTCGTTTGGGTGATTTTCTTTATGTGGATATAAATGAAGATGGTGTAATTGATGAGAAGGACCAGGCTCCGATCAAGTATAGTGATATACCTCGTATTACTTATGGCTTTTCTGGTTCTGTAAACTGGAAGAATTTTGATTTTTCATTTTTGTTTTCCGGTATAGCTAAAGCATCCCGTGTATATACTGGTTGGGGAGCTACAGAGTTCGGTTTGGTTGGTTTCTACAGTGATTATCATTTGCAGGCTTGGACTGCTGAACGTTATGCTAATGGTGAAGAAATTAAATATCCAGCCTTGGCATCCTCACCCGGAACTAGCCAGAAGGCAAATGATTTCTTTATTATGGATCGTTCTTTCCTGCGTTTGAAGAATATAGAACTGGGGTATACATTGCCTAAAAAACTTTTGAAAAAAGTCGGAATTAATAGTACACGAGTTTATGTAAACGGGAATAATCTATTGACATGGAAGGCCATGAAAACTGATGCAATTGACCCGGAGCAAAGTGCAGAGCTTAATTATCCGATTACTAAGATGATGAATTTTGGTATTAATGTGACATTTTAATCATTGAAAGGAGAGTTATATGAAACTAACATATTTCTTAATATCTTCAATTGTTCTGTTGGGAACATTGAATTCTTGTTCTGATGTCCTGGATGTAGCTCCTGATGGAACGCTCACTATGGAGGAAATATATGCAGACCCGGATAAAGTAGGTGCTTTGTTGAATGCTTGTTATAATAATATTCCTCAAAAGGGATATGCTTATTGGTTTTTTGATCCTTTAGTGACAGCTTGTAGTGATGAAGGGTGGTCTTCGGAAGAAGTACAGGGAACAAGTATTCAATCAATGTATAATGCGAATGAATCAGCGTCTTCCCATCCGATAAGAGATATGCACGATGGACATGGTGCAGCTAATAATGCTTATTGGTCCAGATATTGGCAACAAATACGTTTGTGCAACCAGTTTTTGGAAAATATAGGGACTGCGGCTGTAAATAGTGAAGCAGAACGTGCCCGTTTTACCGCAGAGGCACACGTTATGCGTGCTTTTTTCTATTCAGAGTTGGTTAAATGGTTTGGCAAAGTTCCTATTGTGGATAAAACCATAGCGTTTGATGCTGATTTTTCTACATTGAAACGAGAAGCCGTGTATGATGTTGCCCGATTTATAGCAGAAGACTGTGATGCCGGTCTCAATTGTGCGGAACTACCCTGGCGTATTACAACGGAAGATGAAGCAATGCGGGCAACTAAAGCATTAGCTTGGGCTGTTAAATCTAAAATGATGTTGTTTGCAGCCAGCCCTTTGTTTAATGCAGGAGAAGATCATTGGGAAGAAGCATATCAGATGAATAAACAGGCTGTAGAGGAATTGAAAAAGAATGGGTATGCATTATTTACCACATGTACTAATCCTTCGACATTTGGAACATATGACGCTGCTGCTTTTCATCAGTTGGTTTGTCAAAATGCAGACTATTCAGCAGAACCACGTGATAAAGAAACAATTTGGCAACATCGTGCCGGAGGTGTTTTCGTATGGCATGTCGGTTATATAGGAAGTTCTATGGATGGTACTTATAAATGTGGAACATGTCCTACTCAGGAGCTGGTTGATGCTTTCGAAACAATAGATGGGCAGCCTATACTGGATTTGGCTAAACCTTATTTGGACGAAAAGCATATGCAACCGAATTATAATCCAGATAATAAAATATATGATCCTAAAAATCCGTATGAAAATCGTGATCCGCGTTTGACAGCAACAGTTTTATGTAATGGTGATTCTTTAATCTGGAATAATGGAGAAGTATTTACTGTTGAAACTTATGTGAATGGCCGACATGGAATGAGTTTGGATCCGTCTGACAGAGCTCATAGTCGTACTGGTTATTATCATAGGAAATTAGTTACTCCCCAGGCTTCAAATACAAATCAAATAAATAATTCAAACTGGAAATTTTTCCGGTTAGGAGAAATTATTCTGAATTATGCGGAAGCTGCAGCAGAATCAGGGCATTTGGCAGAAGCCAAAGCTGCCGTGGATGAGATAAGGGCTCGTGTAAATATGCCTGCGTTGCCAGCCGGTTTGTCGAAAGATGAAATGATTTTACGTGTTCATAATGAACGACGCGTTGAATTAGCTTGGGAAGAGGTTCGGTATTTTGATTTACGTCGTTGGCAGAAGCCTGAAGGTAATTTGAATGCTACATGCCAGTGGTTGACAGGAATGAGAATTACAAAAAATAATGATGGCTCGTTCAATTATCAACGATATAATATATCTACAAATCCACGTGGTGGATATCAGAATAGAGATTTATTATTGCCATTACCATTGGACGAAGTGTCCCGTTTGGAGTCAACAACGGGAGTCTCCTGGCAAAATCAGGGATGGTAATATTCTGTATAACTTGAAAAGAATCTAAATTATGAGCTACATAAAAAATAAAATATCCATATTGGCTATTTGTGCTTGCTTGAGTTCTCCGGGAATATTAGGTTGGGCACAAGATCCTTCTATTCAATTAAAAGGGTTTGTCATTGATGAGTTTGGAAAGCCGATTTCCGGGGCTCTTTTGAAGTCGGAAAACGGAAAATGCGAATATCTGACAAAAGTTGATGGTGCGTATGAAATTGATATAAAGGATGGAAGCCAATATATTACAGTTTCATATATCGGTTATGATGATAAAAAAGTATCTGTCGTAAATCACGAAGGATTGGAATCTATTCAGTTGTCATATGATGCTGAAAAAATGGATGAGGTCATAGATTTGGGATATATGTCGTTACCTAAAAGGGCGGTAACCGGAGCTGTTTCCAGAGTTTTAGGTTCAGATTTGGATAAGTCTCCTGAATCAAATCTGACAAAAACTTTTGCAGGTCGGTTTACGGGGTTGACGACGATAGAAACAAATGCTGAATTATCCCGTGGAGCATTGAGTTCTTCGTCAACAGGGGTAACACAATTGGTCAGAGGGCTTTCTACCATTAATGGACGGGAACCGCTAGTGATTGTGGATGGAATTATTTGTCCTAATACGAATTATACATATATTACTCCTAAAGAAATAGAGTCGGTAACTATATTGAAGGATGCTGCTACAACGGCTATTTATGGCATTCAGGGAGCCAATGGGGTAATTTCGATTAAGACTAAGCAGGGACACATTGGAAAAACAAAAGTAGAGGTGAATTTTGACCAGTCATTCCAGCAAATGACAAAAGAACCTTTATTTGTTAATTCATCCGATTATGTTACAATGAGAAATCAGGCAGGCTATAATGATGGTCTGGGGGGGTATTCCCAGTTTTCTAAGACGGATACCGAGTTGTTCCAAGCTGGAGGTAATGAATTATATCCGAATAATAACTGGTATAAAATGTTTATACGTCCTTTGACTTTAATGTCCAGAGTAGGTGTAAATGTAAAAGGGGGAACTGAGAGAGTTCGTTATTTTTCTAATGTGAATTATATGCACCAGCAATTGCCGTTTAAAACAGCTAATGAAAGTGGTTCGAAGTATGATCCGACTCCTAAAAATAGCTGGTTTAATTTCCGTTCGAATATTGATGTGAAAATAAATGATTATTTAAGTGGTTTCATGCGGTTGTCCGGTAATATTAAAACAGAAAAGACTGCAGGTTATGGTAATGAGACTATTTATAACCATATATTTAATCTGCCACCCACGATGTATGGTCCATTAACTCCGTCAGGAGACGGTCTAAGTAACGGTAATCAAGTTGTAACACATGATAATGAGAAAACTCCTGTCTACGGGATGCTGAACCGTTCTGGTTATATTCAGGCTCTTGTTGCCAATATAAACGCTCAAGCTGGTTTGACTTTGGATATGAGTTTTCTTACTAAAGGTCTTTCTGTAAGTGGGACAATGGCTTATCAAACTAATTCTGTGAATCAAACAACTACAACTCAGAATTTTGAACGTTATGTCCGTTCAAAAGACTTGTCAAAGTTGGATTTTTCATTATTAGGTTCAGACAACAATACTCCTCTTTCTTACGGAAAAAGCTCTACATTTTATTACAATTTGAATCTTTATGCAAATGTGGATTATAAACGTAGGTTTGATGATCATAGTATTAGCGCCATGGGGTATATTTTTTATTTGCAACAAGAGAAAGAGGTCTCTTCTGGTTCCGGTATGTTGCCATATAAACGTGAAAGTTTAGGATTTACAGCAACGTATGGTTATAAAGACCGTTATTTTGTAAAAGCGGATTTGGGATATTCCGGTTCTGAACAGTTCCACCCAGATAACCGTTATATTGCTACTCCGGCTATTTCCGGTGCCTGGGTTGTTTCGGATGAAGCTTTTTTGGAGAATTGGACTTGGTTAAGTAATTTGAAATTAAGAGCCTCGTATGGTATTACAGCAAATGATCAGCTGGGTGGGGAACGATTTTTATATCTGGATTATATTGATGTAAGTGGTAATGAAGGATTAAAAGGTAATCCGGATTTGATGGCGGAGAAGATGAAAAAGCAAAATTATGGTTTTGATCTGGGGCTGTTCAATG
Organism: Parabacteroides goldsteinii; assembly: GCF_020091425.1. Lineage (NCBI taxonomy): Bacteria > Pseudomonadati > Bacteroidota > Bacteroidia > Bacteroidales > Tannerellaceae > Parabacteroides > Parabacteroides goldsteinii. The sequence goes on from NZ_CP081906.1 coordinate 63,846, forward strand.
AATTGACCATCTCTTTTGACTGGTATAAATCTTTGTGCGATAATATGCTGGTAAGTAGTGCTGGTTTAGTTCCGGAATATCAAGGAACTGTACTTTCCAACTATCCAAAAACGAATACGGGTAAAATGGAAAATCATGGTTTTGAAATTGAAGCAATGTATGACAAAAAGATTAATGAAGATTGGTCTTTTTATGTAGGCGGCGCTTTCAGTTATAATAAAAACAAGGTTATTAATATTAATGAATCTCCTTATTCAAATGAGTATGCTTATCCGTACCGTACAGAGGGATTTAGTTATGGGCAACAGTGGGGATATTTGATTGATTACAGCAATGGCAATGGCATGTTTAATTTTCAGGAAGAACTTGAAAAGAGCGGTTTGAGTTATGCTTTCGGAACTCCTCGTGTCGGTGATTTTATCTATCAGGATTTAAACGGTGATAAAATAATAGATGAAAAAGATAAAGCTCCGATTTTAAACACTTCTATACCGCAGCAGTACTATAGTTTCTCCGGAGGTTTTAAATATAAGGGTTTTGAAGTTAATCTTTTATTTCAAGGCGTTGGTAAATATTCAAAAACAATAAGTGGTGTAGGTGCATATGAATCGGAATATCAGGGTGTATTTACAGACCTTCATTTAAAAGCATGGACTCCTGAACGTTGGAATAATGGAGAAGAAATAACTTATCCGGCTTTATCGTTGAAAGCATCTACCAACCATCAGCCAAACAGTTTCTTTATTATGGATGCATCTTATTTGCGCTTAAAGAACGCGGAGGTTGCTTATACATTACCATTGAATACTTCAAAGAAGGTTTTTGCAGAAAAAATCCGTTTTTCTTTAAGTGGACAGAATTTGTTTACAATCGATAATATGCGTTCAAAACATATAGATCCGGAAATAGCTAACATGGGTACTTTCCAACCATATAGAGTGTATAATATTGGAGTGAGCTTAACATTTTAAATATAGATATTATGAAGAATCTGATAAATATATTAGTTGTTACTTTTACATTGTGTTGTTCTTCCTGTGCAGATTTGGATATAGCTTCCGATGGGCGTGTGTCGTTGAATGATATTTTTAATCGATATGAACGTACATCTGCTTATTACTCCAATTGCTTGGGATATATGCCTCAGGTTGGATTTACGTATGAAAATACGAATACTCCTTTGGCTTCTTTTTGTGATGAAGCCCATGATGCAAATGACAATCAGGACGGACCGGTATCCAAGTGGTATAAAGGATATACGACTCCTGAATATAATCCTTTAACAGCCAGTTATATGGATCCTTGGTCGCATTATTTTGAAGGTATTCGTCGTTGTAATACTTTTTTGCTTTGTATAAATGATCCGGAAATGGCCACTTATACTTTTAATGAAGTAGAAAAAAATGGTTGGATTGCCGAGGTTCGTGTTGCACGTGCGTTTTATTATTTACAATTGATAAAACGTTATGGGGGAGTTCCTCTAATAGAAACTCCTTACGAGACGAATCATGATTTCTCGATAGATAAACGTGCCTCTTTTGAGGAATGTGCAGATTTTATTATTTCAGAATGTGATAAGGCTTTGGCTACGGTAGAGTCCGAAGGACAATCAATTGGTTTTCGTTGGCAAATAAATGATAACGAAAGAGGAAAATTGACACGTGCTTTTGCTTGTGCTGTGAAATCTCAGACGGCTTTATATGCAGCAAGTCCTTTATGGAATGAGAACGGAAGCAGTAAATACACATGGGAGAAAACAACAGAAATTACCAAAGAGGCTTTAGATCTTTGTTTGCAACATGGTTTTGAGTTGTATAGTCAGGCTCCGGATCCTGCAATTGCTCAGAATGCATATGCCTATTATTTCATTACTCGTTCAGATCCAAGCCGTTCATGGGATAGGGAAACTATCTATGAAACGACCTCCTGGCGTTCAAATGTCTGGAAGTTTGCCGGGACTCCTATTACAAAAGGTATGGAAAAAGCTGGAGCTGGACCTTCGCAGGAGTTGATAGATAGTTATGAAATGATTGATGGTACTCAACCCATTTTAGGTTATTCGGATGCAGAGCATTTGCGGCCGATATTAAATACGGCTTCTTCTTATGATCCGAAAAATCCGTATGCGAATCGTGATCCTCGTTTCTATGCGTCGGTTTATTATAATGGGGCTATTCGATATTTAGATCAACCTAATGGAGATGTTGTAGAAACATATGTGGGTGGAAATTGTGGTATCTCTGATAAGGTGACGGATATTCGTTATACTCGTACGGGATATTATATGCGTAAATTCAATAATTTCAAATCCGGAATCGGGCAGGATGCAGATGGACTTATGCGTATTTTTCGCTTGGCTGAATTATATTTGAATTTTGCAGAGGCAGCTTATCAGGCTGTAGGTCCGGATGGACAAGTGGCATCCAAAGTAGGGGCAGAGGCGTTATCAGCCAGAGATGCTGTTAATAAAATCAGGGTTCGTGCCGGTATACCGGCATTATCGTCAGGCATGTCGAAAGATTCTTTTGAAAAACGTTATAGAAATGAACGTCGTGTAGAATTAGCTTTCGAAGAACATCGTTTCTTTGATGTTCGTCGTTGGAAAATTTTAAATGAAACAGATGATTTTGTGACAGGTATGAAAATTGTAAAAGAGGAGGATGGTACTTTCACATACAATCGAATCAAACTTGCATCGCGTGGGACAAATGCAGATAAATATTTGCTCTACCCGATTAAACAGACAGAAGTAGCCAAGATGTTGAAACATACGGGTGCTAACTGGCAGAATCCGGGATGGTAATTGAAGATATAATTAAAAAAAGTATACAATGAAGAAATATATTCTATTAGTAATGTTCATCTCGCTTTTTATTTATGCATGCGACAATGATGACAATAATAAGGGCCATATAGATCCTGTCAGCAATGTGGAGTGTATACCTTTTATTGGTTCCGTCACATTGAATTGGATGAATCCAACAGATGCCAATTATTATTATACATTGATTTCCTATAGAAATTCCCAAGGAGAAAATGTGAATAAAAAGGTTAGTAAATATAGTGCTGATGCTAATAACAACGTATCGGTTGTTGTTGGAGGATTTACAGATACGGAAGAACATGAGTTTGTTTTGACATCTTATGGATATGGTGGAGAATCCTCATCTTCTGTAACGGTGAAAGGTGTTCCTCAGGGTATAGAGGAGGCAAAAGATTATGTAATCGAAACCGTTGAAATGGAACCGGCAAGTGGTGGTGCAAAGATTTTCTGGACAAATGAGACATTTGTGGGAGTTGACCTGATAGCTTCATATCTGGATAAAAATAATGTGAAACAGGAAGTTACTATTGATGCAACTCAAACAGGGGTATATGTTGTTACCGGTTTTATCGCTGAAACAAAATTGACGGTTTATGCAGTGAATCAAGCGGATGGTGGAAAGTCTGTAGAAAAAGAGTATGTGATTACTCCGGTTATTGATCCGGATGATGTTGTTTATCCCGATGTGGAATATGTAACTTTCCAGGCTACAATTAATGATATGACATTGGTTGCTTCTAATCCGGAGAATTCAAATGAATATACGATTGTAACAACAGGAGGGGACCCTTATATTTATTCAAATGGCTTAGCTGCCGCAAAAAAAGGTTCTACCATGGTATTCCGATATAAGTCTACTAAAAGTGTTAAGTTACAAATATTCTGGTGTACTTCGTCTTCCGGACCATCTGAAGCTAATTCGACAACGATAGAGTTTCCGGCAGCAGAAGAATGGACAACATTTGAACAGGACTATACAGCCGGAATGGCTACTGTCGGCTGGGGTAATTCAGGTGATTATATGCGTTGTGATTTCGGTACAAATGCTGATGTTACAATAAATATCAGAAATATACGATTTAAATGATTTTTCGATAAATGATAGAGAGGGTGTATACAGGAATTTCAAAAATTTATAGTATCACCCTCTTCTATGAGATATGGAGAAGTCTTTAAAATATATCATTATATGATATTTGCGTCTGATACGATTAAATAGGAAATGTATGAAGTCAAAGAGTCTTTGTTTATTATTGCTTTTCATTTTTCTTTTAGGGTTTACGAGATGTACTGATAACTGTGTCGGGAGTAAAGCGAAGGTGGTGGATTTGAAGTGTCGTGGTCTGGTAACCCCGGAAGGAATAGATGAAGCCGTTTTTAGTTGGAAAATCGAGTCAGAGGAGAATGGCTTTATTCAGTCTGCTTGGGAAATAGAGATTGCTTCTTCCCGAGAGGATTTGGAGGATGGTAATTATATTTGGAATTCAGGAAAGACTGTTTCAGAACAGCAAGTGAATGTACGTCCGGATATCGCAATACTAGAAAGAGGGCCACTCTATTGGTGGCGTTTGCGCATTTGGGATGGGAAAGGACAAGTAACGGTCTGGAGTGAGCCTTCTTTTTTCTCTTTGGGGTTAAATACGTCTGATTGGAAAGCTAAGTGGATAACTTCTGTTTGGAAAAAAGATAGTCCGATGCCTTATTTTCGTAAAGTATTTGATACAGGGAAGGCAGAATCGAAACTACAAAGAGCTGTTGTCTATTTTTGTGGTTTAGGATGCGGTGATCTTTATTTGAATGGTGAACTTGTCGATAAAAAACGAATCCTTGACCCTGCACAAACGAATTATGAGCAGTATGCCCTGTATTCTACATTTGATATCACATCCGGGTTAGTGAAAGGTGAAAATTGTTTAGGTGTGATACTTGGTGAAGGTTGGTACGGGCAAAACAGTGTCTGGGGACCTTGGGCTAAATATGGCGATCCTCTTTTTAGATTACAAATGGAAATAACTTATGAGGATGGTTCTAAGGAAATGATTGTTTCAGATGAATCCTGGCTGTGGACTTCCGGACCTGTGTTAAAGGGTAATATATATGCTGGTGAGGTGTATGATGCTACAAAGGAAATTAAAGGTTGGTCAGAAGTTGGAACTCAACTGAATGGATGGAAAAATGCTGTAGTTGCAGAAGGTGTTATTCCGGTGAATTTGTTTCCTCAGGTTATGGAACCTATTCGTTTGAAGAATGAAATCAGAGCGATAAAGAAATGGAAGGATTCTTCCGGAAATTGGATATTTGACTTTGGGGGTAATATTGCCGGTGTACCACAAATAACGGTAGATCAGCCAAAAGGAACACATTTGAAAATGCGGATGGGAGAACTTCTTCGTGAGGATGGTTCAATCGAATATAATACAACCGGAGTCTTTGCTACAGGTGTTGTACAAACAGATGAATATATTTGTGCCGGAAACGGTCGGGAAGTCTGGAACCCTCGTTTTACCTACCATGGCTATCGCTATTTAGAACTTTCCGGTATGGCAGCGGAGCCTGAATTGGATTGGATAAAGACAATTGTTGTACATACGGATGTCAATAAGAGAGGTGAATTTGAATGTTCTGATGAACAAATTAATAAATTGCATGAGTTAGCGGTCAGGACAATGCTCAATAATACGCATGGTTTGCCGACGGATTGTCCTCACAGAGAACGATGTGGTTGGTTAGGAGATGCACATACCGTAGCTCCTTTTGAGAATTATAATTTTGACCTGAATAATTTTTGGATGAAATATATGGAAGATATCAGTTCGACTTCTTCCGCATTTGAGAAAAATACACTTCATCAAAAACTTTTTAATACAATATTTTATTTTGCAGATAAAGCGCCGGGAATCCCGTATATGATTTCTCCGGGAAAACGTCTTTGTGGGGTTGCTTCTCCAGATTGGGGGACGGCCGTAGTTCAATTACCCTGGTACATTTATTTATATTTCGGCAATGAAGAGCCTTTACATAAATATTATCAGGAAATGAAACAATGGGTGGATCACGTGGAGAGTCTAACGCTTAATGATACGCTTTCAACCAAACATATTGTACCTTACGGATTGGGTGACTGGTGTCCGCCGGAAGGGAACAATGCGATTGATTGTCCTGTTGCTTTGAGTTCTACTGCTTTCCATTATCTTGATGCTTCAATTTTGGCTAAAACGGCCGCTATGTTAGGAAAGAGTGATGATGCCGGATATTACAGTGGTTTGAAGGATAAGATTGCAGCAGCTTTTGTAGCCGAATTTTATGATAAAGAAAGTAAAACATTCGGGAGTCAGACTGCTGATGCAATGGCTCTTGATTTTGGACTGGTTCCTGCCGGAGATGAAAAAGCTGTTTCTGATGCGATTGTCAGGAATATGAAAGAAAAATATGATGGTTTTATGCATACGGGGATATTTGGTCTAGGACGTATTGGGCAAGCATTATCACGTTTTGGCAATAGTAAAATGGCATGGGATATGTTTACTAAAACAGGTGAGAATAGTTTTGCTTATATGTGGACGGATGCTGATGCTACATCTCTTTGGGAGATTCTTCCGGTAAATGGGAAGAGTAAGGAAATGTGTTTGGCAGGATCTTCACTTAATCATCCCATGCAGGGTGGTTATGACACTTGGTTTTATGAAGATATAGCAGGCATACGACCGGATGTGTCAGGCCCGGGTTTTAAAGTTATACACTTTGAACCAACAATGACATCTTATCTTTCCTGGGCAAAAGCTTCGATAGAAACACCTTATGGGAGAACGGCAAGCGAATGGTCCCAAGAAGAAAATAGTCTGGTATGGATAATAACATTACCTCCTAATACATCAGGCATTGTAGCATTACCTGATAGTAAAAAGATACATGTAAACAAACGTTCTTTTAATAAGGCTGATTATCCACTTATTGGAAGCGAGGAGGAAGTGTCTCTTTATAAATTTCCATCGGGAGTATACCAAATAGAAATTTATAAAGAATAAAGAAATATATAATTCGTTTTGAATCAGTTTTGTCTTATTTTTATAAACTCTGAATTTATAGATTATGAAACATGTTAAAGGTCTTTGTATAAATCAATTATGGACTTTTGGACTGATAGGGATAATGGCCCTGTCGGGATGTGGAAATCAAAAGGATACCGTTCATTCGAATGTGAATATGCCTGATTCTTGTTGGGATACTTATTCTGATACCTGGGTGGCAACAGATGCTTTGGGACGGACTATGCCGACACAAGAAGAGGTCGGAAATGTCAAGAATGATAAGCGTCGTGTGGTTGGTATTTTTTATATCACGTGGCATTCGGATAATTTGGCTAATTTGAAGGCTCCTTATCGTGCTGATGTAAGTAAGGTGTTGGAAGAAGCTCCCGAAGCTCGTCTGGATGCTAATCATCCGGCATGGACAGAAGGTTCTTACCATTGGGGGGAACCTGAATTGGGATATTTCCTTAGTCGTGATGAATATGTGATTCGTAAAGATATGTCGATGCTGGCCGATGCCGGTGTGGATGTATTAGTTATGGATGTAACAAATGCAGTCCGTTATTGGGATGAGTGGGAAACTCTGTTTACAACGATGCAAAAAATGAAAGCGGAAGGTAACAAAGTCCCTCAATTTTGTTTTTGGGCTTTCAACGGACCTGTTATTTCTGTTGTACAAGATTTATATGATAAAGTATATAAAGAAAATAAATATAAGGATTTATGGTTCTACTGGGGAGATAAACCTTTACTGTTGTATAATGGAAAACCGACAATGGATGCTAATGGCGGAGGTGTGAAGAACCCGAATCCTCATTATGATCCCAAAGCATTGACTGACCCTTCACATTCTCACTATAATGATCCGGATTACATAAATGAGTTTTATACGGATTATACCCAGGATGTGAAAGATTTTTTCACGCTCAGAACCATGTGGTGGGGATACTATGAGTGGGCTGGTGAACGTTTTGTCGGAACAGAAGGAAACTGGAGTTTTGGCTACGATTTGGGTGACGAACGAGTCTGTAAAATGTCACCGTCGGATTTGGTTGCAACTTATCGAGGAGAAAATGAACAAGCTGCAGTTACTCCGGCTCAACATCCTATTTCCATAATTGGAAAATCCTGGACTCGTGATAAAAAGGAACCGAAGTTGAATGACCATGATATGCCTGAACCGACTTATGTCTCCTGGCTAGGGAAGACTGTAAATGATCCTACAGCATACGGTATCTATTTTCAGGATCGCTGGGATGAAGCATTGAAAAACGATCCTCAGTTTCTGTATTTGAATGACTGGAATGAATGGACTGCTGGAAAATATAACTCAGGGAAAGCTCCCGGGTCTGAATTACCCGGCCCGACAGAATTTTTGGGACGTAAAAATCCGTTTTATTTTGTAGATCAGTATAATGCAGAATTTAATCGTACAATTCAACCTATGAAAGGTGGCTATACGGATAACTATTATATGCAGATGGCACAGAATATTCGTCGTTATAAAGGAGTTCGTCCCATACCGCAGAGTAGTGGATACCAGAAAATCCGAATAGACGGGACATTTAAGGAATGGGATAAAGTCAAGGTTGAATATCGGGATACCAAAGGAGATGTAACTCATCGTGACCATAAAGGATATGGCGGAAATCATTATGTAAATAATTCTGGTAGAAATGATATTGTTTTATCGAAAGTAGCAGTAGATAAGGATAACATATTCTTTTATGCGGAAACGATGGATAAATTGTCCCCATTTTCTGATCCGAACTGGATGTTATTACTTATCGATGCGGATAATAATGCTTCGACCGGCTGGTACGGTTATGATTTTATAGTAAATAAAAAGGTTGTTGATGCGCAGTCGACAGAATTGATGAGGTATGATGAACAAGCCGGAGAGTGGAAGAAAGTAAATACATTGTCATATCGGGTGAATGGAAATCAATTGGAATTATCAATACCTCGTGCAGATTTAGGATTAATTGACGATTCATTTGTCTTTGATTTTAAATGGACTGATAATCCTGCTAATTTGAAAGATCCTATATCATTGTGTGTAGATGGCGATGCGGCTCCTAACCGAAGATTTAATTATCGCTATATCTGGAATAAATAAAATCGCGCTATAGAAAGCATCTGTTTATAATATGAAATAACCTTAACAGCTAATGTCTGTTAAAACGTTGGCTGTTAAGGTTACTTTCTTTTCTATTTGTTTTTGTTTAGCCCGGCCCGGATGCGGCTGAGTGACTGGGGAGTTACACCGATGTATCCGGCTATCTCTTTCAAAGGAACGCTATTAAACAACTCCGGCATCTTTTTGATGAAAGCCAGGTAACGCTTTTCCGCCTTCGGGCTGGATATATCGACCAGAACATCATCTTCATTAACGAGTATATCCATCAGAAGACCTTGTATCCATTTCAGAAAAGCCGGCGAAGACTCCGACAGTTTTTGTATTGTGCTGTTTCTCATTTCGATGGCAATACTGTCACTCGACGAACAGATTGTGTAACGTGAAGGATGTCCGCGGAAATATCCCCAGGAAGAGAATATGGTCTCCCCGGGGATAGCAAACCAAAGGGTTTGCTGTTCGCCTTCTTCTTCGATGTAGGCTCTCCATACACCTTTGTCCAGAAAATAGATGGAATCGTCCGTCTTGCCTTCCCCTATGACAATACTACCTTTGGGGAAATGCAGGATACGGAGTGTCTGCCGGAGCAATGTCATTTCCGTATCGCTTAGGTTACACCGGTTGTCTATTTCTTCAATTAATTTATCCATTCCTACGTACTTTATCTACAATTAATAAAATGACGATAACAACTGTCGTGGTAATATCCCCTGCCGCTACTGCCAGCCATATACCATTGACATCCAGTAGTAAAGGTAATGTGAAAAAGAATACGACAGGCAATATTCCCCGTAAAACTGTCAGTGATATCGCACGCCGTAACCGTTCGATACTGGTATAATAACCGATTATAATGATGTTGATACCGAAAAACAGGTAATCGGTAGCAAACAGCGGTAAGCCGGCTACTGCATATCCCCATGCCGCACTGGCTGTATCGGGAATGAAAAGAGTAACGATGCTCCGGGTAAAACATATAAACAGGAGCATGATACTGAATGCGAATACCAAAGTGAAAAGCATGGATAAACGTAAAGCGTTATCCTAACGTTTCATCTGGCCGCATCCGTAGTTATAGCTGATAATCGGCTGTGCGGACTGTACGGTTGCGTTGAAAACCATGAATATGATTGGGAACAGGTAGCAAATGACACTGTAAGCCGCTACGCCGTCGGCTCCCATATAATCCATAAAAACATAGTTGCCGGAAATAATCATAACGGATATCGTTATCTCACTAAGGAATACGGAAAAGCCGAGCTTAATCATATAACCTACATTTCGGAGCGTCAACAGCAGACTCTTGACACTCAGTTTCAACCACACGAACCGTATGGCTATCGAATGCCGGAACAGATAGACAATCATAATGGCGGCACCAACAAACTCACCTATATCTGTTGCAATCGCTGCCCCGAACAATCCCCATTTGAAAACAAAAATAAACAAATAGTCGAGAATAATATTCACAACGGTAGCAGCCAGCATCGCCCACATGGATATCTTGGGATTCGTCAGCCGGATAAAAAACGGAAGGGCAACCACCAGTACCGTAAATGGCAGGCTGATGGAAAACCAGAATAAATATTCAACCACCATATCCATCAGATATTCATCGGAGCCGAAAAGGGTGGCTATCTTATGCGGAAATATCGTTAGCAACAACGTCATAACGAGGCTGATGAATACCAATGCGATGACCGACTGGGTAAAATTAATATTTGCAACTTTCTTTTTACCCTGCGACAAGTTGATGGAAGTGAGTATCCCGCCTCCCATGCCGAACATCAATCCGACTCCGGTAATAATCATAAAAATAGGGGCGGAGATATTGACTGCTGCCATTGCATCACTTCCAATCCCGTTCCCGACGAAAATACCGTCTACAACGGTAAATAGTGCCGATGCGGCCATTCCCATAATGGTAGGAACCAGTAATTTGGTAAATAGTTTTCCTACGCTCATGCTTTTGAAATCAAGGCTATCCCTCTGCATATCAATTGGTTTTTAATAATAACGTTTGCAAAGGTAGGCCTTTAACCTCCGGATGAACTTACCAATTGGTAATAAATGAAAATAGATAAAATATTATATTGTAGATTGAAAAATATTCGTTTTTAAATGTGTGCTTGCTTCTGAATATCTACTGATGATGATAATCAATTTCAAACCAGTGAAAGTGTTTTTTATTAAGGTATATTTGCTTATTTTTTTATTGTTCTGAATAAACTATTCCGTTAGTAACCAGTCAAACAAAGCGACAAAAAATTGGAATAGATAGATATTTGGACTATGATGAAGAAGAAGATGAGTATTGTGCTGGCCGGAATGCTTTTGTGTTTTGCTCCGGACATGTTTGCAAATGAAACGGATGGAAAGATTAAAGGTATTGTAATGGACGGCGAACTGGGTGGACCGTTGGAGTTTGTTACAGTGCAGGTTAAGGCAAAAGGTTCGGATAAGATAGTGCAGGGTTCCGTTACCGGGAGTGACGGAAATTACACGATCGGCGGATTGAAGAAAGGGGAATATGTAGTTACTTTTTCTTATATCGGCTATGAAGAAGTATCTAAAAATATTTCTATCAGCAGCGATAACCAGATTTTGAGTCTGGGAGAGTTGACACTGGCAGAAGATGCCAATCAATTGGGAGAAGTGGAAGTGGTGGCGAAACGGCCTCAGATGCGGTTCGAGATTGACAGGAAAGTCTTTGATGCGACGCAGGATATTGCGGCCGAAGGTGGTTCGGCAAGCGACCTGTTATCCAATATCCCGTCTGTAGAAGTAGATAATGAAGGCTCAGTATCGTTGCGGGGAAACTCCAGTGTAACGATTTGGATTAATGGTAAAGCATCGGGTCTAACGGCTGATAACCAGTCGGATATTCTGGATATGATGCCGGCCGGAGATATCAAGCAGGTAGAAGTTATTACCAACCCTTCTGCCAGATATAGCCCTGAGGGTACAGCCGGTATTATCAATATTATATTGAAGGATGACCGGAAACCCGGTTATTACGGAAGCGTGAAAGTCGGAGCCGATACGGACGGAGGGTATCAGGCAAGTGGCAACATCAATTACAGCAGTAGTAAAGTGGATGCTTATGCTAATCTGAATTACCGTAACCGTGAGTTTAAAGGAGGAGGCATCACCAGTCGTCTGAATACAACGGACAACAGTTTTCTCGACCAGACCAACGATTCCAAACGACAGCATAATAACTGGTTCGGACGTTTTGGCGCCACCTGGCATATCACTAAAAGCGATGACCTGGCATTCAATGTAACCGGTATGACCGGCGGCGGAGACAATAGTGAGAATATCCATTATAACTCTATCGACAGTCATAAGAATACAATCTACACCAGCGATCGTATAACCAATGGTGATTCGGATATGAAAATGTATAATCTGGAACTGAATTATGTTCATAAGTTCTCGGAAAACAGTAACATCGACCTGATGGTCAGCAATAACCAGTGGAGACGGGACGGAATGAATATTTTCCGGCAATCGACTGTCTATACAGACCCTTCTCAAACCGCTAATCCTCTTTATCAGACTCAGGAGAATGACATAAAAGATAAGACCTGGGAAGTCCAGGCCGACTACACCAATAAAATATCCGATATGGCCCGCATCGAAGCCGGCTATAAGGGTACTTTTCAGCGGAATGCCAGTCCGGTTGATACCTATACCGGAACGACAGCCGAAGATATCCGACAGGACGAGTCGCTCTATAACCGCTTCCTTTATAATCAGGATGTACATGCTCTTTACATGACATACGGCGGAAAATGGGATAAATTAAGTTACCAGGCCGGTCTGCGCGGTGAGTACTGGCGGGTGGATACCCGTTCGCTTGATTTCGACCAGGAGTTTAACGGTAAAGCTTCCGAGACGTTTGAGAAAGACTATTTTAAACTTTTTCCGAGTGCGTTTATTTCTTATGCTTTACCGAAAAACAATGAGTTGCAGGTGAATTATACCCGCCGTCTGCGTCGTCCGTGGGGAGGACAATTGAACTCTTTCCGTAATATATCCGATGCTTCCAATATCTCTTTCGGTAATCCGGAGTTGACACCGGAGTATTCTCACTCATTTGAATTGAATTATATCAAAAGTTGGGAATCGGGACATACTTTGTCTTTATCCGGTTACTATCGTTCGACAGATGATGTAATCCAGCGTATCCGTTTTCTGAATATGGAAGACAACGTAATGTATACCACCAGTGAGAATGTGGCAAAATCTCAGGCCAGCGGTCTGGAAATCGTAGGGAAGGATAAATTATTCAAGATACTCGACTTGACAACGACAGTCAACCTCTATTATTCTAAATTGGATGGTTTCAGTTATCTGCCGCAAGGTGCGGAAACACCGGTTATCGGAGATACGGATGAGAGTTTTGCTTGGAACGTCCGTATGATTGCCAACTTTAGTCTTCCTTGGGGTGTCTCTTTGCAGGGGACCGGTAATTATAATTCCAAACAGTTGATGGCACAGGGACATCGCGAACCGAACTACTCGGTCGACCTGGGCTTGCGTAAATCTTTCCTGAGCGATAAACTGACCTTGAGCATTAATGCCCGTGACTTGTTGGATTCCCGTAAATTCCGTACCGTTACAGCCGGCGACGGTTTCTGGCAGGACTCTGAGAACTGGCGTGGCGGAAGACGTGTAGGTTTCACGTTGACTTACAACTTCGGCAACATGAACAAGAAAAAAGATAAAAGCAAGAGCAGAAGCGAAGAGCCGGATATGTTTGATATGGAATGAAAGTGTGTCTGAATCAATAACAAAGTCCTTTTTTTACACCGCTTTCCAGTAAAGATGGATTATTTTTGCTGGCAGAATAAAGCAAAATGGAAAAATTTCAGCTAGTACAACCGTCCAGACTGTTAAGGTCATACGTGAAACAGTATTGGTTTTTGACGATTGATAACGCGGAACGAAGTTCGCAGCGTTATGTGCCATCCGGTTGTGCTGTGCTTGCGTTCCACCGGGGTGACAAAATCTATTCAACTTTGCATCAGGAGATGCAGCCTCGTTCCAGTTTGTGCGGACAATCTGTTTCGTACACTGATGTTGTTTATTCCGGTAATCTCAATCTGGTTATGGTTGTATTCAAGCCGGTTGCAGCACGGGTTGTATTAGGGATTCCTATGAATAATTTGCGGGATAAGAATGTAGATGTAGAGTTATTGGGAGATGCTTCTTTGATTGAATTGGAGAAATGGATAATGGAAACGGAGGATAATAACCAATGTGTATATCTGATAGAACAATATCTGTTAAAAAAGTTATACGGTTTTACTTCCGAGCGGTTTGCCAGAATGAATGCGGTTGTTCAGTCTATTAATAACGGACAGCAGGACATTACGGAGCTTTCTCAGTCTGCTTGTCTCGGATATAAGCAATTCAAACGGGTATTTGCTGAATATACAGGTTTAAATCCGAAAGAGTTTTTGCAAATAGCACGTTTCCGGAATGCTTTACATTGTTTACATGCTGGTTCGCAAATTCGTTTGAACCAGTTGGCTTATGATTGGGGATATTGTGATAAATCGCATCTGATAAAAGATTTCAAAACCTTTATGGGGTATACTCCAAAGGAATATCTTTCTATTTGTGATTCTTATTCGGAATATCTTTCTTTATTCAATTCTGTTTTTATCAATGGAGAACGGGAAACAAAAAGTAATAGATTATGAAGATATTGATTTATGGTGCCGGAGTAATAGGTTGTACGTATGGCTGGCAATTGGCAGAGGCCGGACACGATGTTACGTTACTTGTCCGGAAGGAACAGAAACAATTGATAGATGAACAAGGCATTCATATTATTTGTCAGGATTTTAGGAGCGGTATAAAGAATACGGTTGATACAGTCTTTCGTCCTCATGTGGTTGACGGACTGGATGCACGGAATGATTTTGAATACATAATTGTGGCAACGAATAAGATACAACTACCGGATGTGTTGCCGGTTTTAGGTGTGTCCGCCGGCAAAGCGCATGTGATGTTCTTTCAGAATAATTGGGATTGCTTTGATGAGATTGCCCGCTTTCTGAAACCTGAACAGTATTTCTTCGGCTTTCCATTCATGGTAGGAGGTGGAAGAGAGGCGAACGAAATACATTGTGTTATTTCGGGAATGAAATATTCCCATACTCCCATCGGGGAGGTGGATGGAGAGATGACTCCCCGTGTGCGGAAAATGGTTCAGGCGTTGGACGAAGCACATCTGAAACCTGTCCTGTCCCGACAGATATTACTTTGGATAATTACCCATTACGCTGCTGCTGCCGGATTGACTGCCGGAATATTGAGTGCAGGCAGTGCAGCCAGGTTTGTGAATGACTCCGCTACTATTCGAACTACTATTCGCGCCATTCGTGAGGGTTTTTCTATTTGTTTGAAGCGTGGATATGATGCCAAGGAAGAGAAAGCAAATAAATTGTATCAATTGCCTTTGTTTCTAAGTGTTCCGATTGCCAGGAAGATATATGGCAACGAGGCTTTACAACTTATGTTTGACGGTCATGTGAGTCATTCTCCTGAAGAGGTACGGCAAATGATTGAAGATATAATAGCCTACGGGATAAAATACGATAGTGCCACTCCTCATTTAGCCAAATTAAAAGAGATAATATAGGTAATAAGTATTTTGTCTCAGAAAACAAAAAAGCAGCTACTTTTAAAGTAGCTGCTTGATTTTCAGTGGTACCACCAGGAATCGAACCGGGGACACAAGGATTTTCAGTCCTTTGCTCTACCAACTGAGCTATGGTACCGTTTGTTTTGTTTAACGGGTGCAAAGGTAGGGAAAATATGATACATTCCAAATGTTTCATAAAAAAAATATCGAAAAAAATGCATTTGAAGAAATTGAAGGGGTGAATGCAATATTTTTTTGAAAAAAAACATCGAAAGTGTTTGCGGATTCAAAAATAGTTGTACCTTTGCAGCCGTAATCAAAAACGGGATGTAGCACAGTTGGCTAGCGCGCCACGTTCGGGACGTGGAGGTCGGAAGTTCGAGTCTTCTCATCCCGACTACAAAAAGAGGTAAATTAGAAATGATTTACCTCTTTTTTTTGATATCCTTTATACGTACATTATATATATAAGGACTTCCGCATCCGGAAATTATCCATTTCAACATTATTTACTTTGACAAGCTGTTCCTGTTCTACGATGAACCCTCGTTTTTCGAAAAAAGGACGGGCGGTAAAACTCACTTCTGAAAAGAGGTTGGGTATATGATTGTTTCGTGCAAAATCTTCTGCAAAATCCAATAACATGGTGGCAATACCTTTACCACAGAATTGGGGTAGTATAAACATACTGTGTAAATATCCTTGGCTATTAAAAGAAGTGAATCCTGTTATTCGGAAAGATTTTGTTTCTTCTGCAACGATAAATTGCAGGCCGCTTGTGAATAATTCCTGCCAACGTTCGGGAGAGGCACGTTGTACCCAGGCTTCGATTTGTTCGGGCGTATAATCTTTTTTACAATTATTTCTTACACTTTGCTCGAAGACGGAGTGAAGTTCCGGAAGATCGCCTGCTTCAGCTTTTCTCAGGCGGACCGGTTTTAACTGCATATGCAGGATTGGATAAGCTTTTCCCTGTCCGTCGATAGCATCCCGCGCTATAACTTCGAATCCTCTGTTCTGGTAAAAATGCAGGGCTTGGGTATTTTGCTCGTTTACATCTACCTTCTGCATCTTCTTTTCCCGTATGGCATATTCAAGCAATGTTTTTCCCAAGCCTTTTCCTTGCTGTGCAGGATGAACAAAAAGCATTTCGATCAGTTCGTCGCTTAATCCCATAAAGGCGGTGATTTGCTCTGTTTTTCTGTCTCTTATAATGTAGAGTTCTACTGCACGGAAATACTCGTTTCTTATCAGAGGTTTGTAATATTGGATATCATCTTCCGTCAGGAAATGATGAGTGCTGCGTACAGATGTTTCCCATAGCTGGATTAGTTCGTCGTAATCTCTTATGGAAGCAGCTTCATACATTGTTTGTTGTTGCTTTTCTTTCATGATTGTCCTGTTTTAGAATTTAAAATCCAGCCTTTTTCTCTATCCGGATGATTTGGCCTGATACCGGATGCCGGAATTCAAGGAACTCCGCATGCAGGTAAAGGCGGTCGGCTCCTTTGCCATATAATTCGTCACCGATAATAGGAGCATTGAGGCCTAGTGGGTGGGAAGCATGTACACGCAACTGGTGCGTCCGTCCTGTAAGCGGATAGAAAGCAATGCGTGTCCGATTCCCGTTGTGGGCAAGAACCTTATATTGGGTGATGGCTGGTTTGCCATGTTCCGTACTCACAATCTGCCGGGGACGATCCATAGGGTCGAGGCAGAGGGGAAGGTCGATAATGCCTTCTTTGGGTATGACTGTTCCGTCAAGCAACGCGGCATAACGCTTTTTTACCATTCGGCTCTTGAACTGTGCCTGTAAGTTCTGATGTACTTCTTTTGTCTTGGCAACCAGTAATATGCCGGAGGTTGCCATATCCAGGCGGTGTACTATCATAGGTCCTGTTGCTTCGGGATAACGTGCTTTTAGTCGATGGTAGACAGAGTCTATATCCGCTTTGCCTGGAACAGATAACATTCCCGCAGGTTTGTTAATTGCTACCAGCCAGTTATCTTCGAACAGGATTTCAAGTTCCGTGCCACGATGCAAGTCGTTTAATAGCGGATTTTCTTCTACATTCAAACCTTGCAGCATGTGCTTTAAAATCGGTTCGCATTTCCCTTTGCAAGCCGGATAGAAATATCCATGATGGCGTATTTCTCTTTTAGGCGAATTGCCCCACCAGAACTCTGCCATAGCAACAGGTTTCAGGCCATGGAGGTAGGCATATTGTAATAATTTGGGTGCTGCACATTCTCCGGCTCCGGCAGGAGGAACCTGTTGTGTAGTCTCTTTGAAAATTTCACATAAGTTTTTCGTCTCCCCCTTCCCGTTTAGTATCCGAAACTGCTCGAAAAGTTGTTGCTGGAGAGCGGCTGAGCGGGTTTTGCGTTCTGTTTTCAGCTGCTCTATCGCTTGGTCTAATGTCTCTGCTTCTGATCGTATGGCGGAAATACGTTCATCCCATTGTTTTTTTAGCCGTTTTAATTCAGCTTTTTGAAACTGGCTTTCACGTATCATGTTTGCCAGTTCGTTTTCGTCGGAGGTATGCTTGCGCCTTTCTTCTCGTTTTTGTTGGGCCTCTTTCAGCTCTTCTTTGGCTGTACTGATTGCTTTTTTTGCCTGGTCGATTGTTTCTGCCAGTAGTGTCTTGGTTGCCAGATAGCTTTTATCCGTCTGAGCCTTTTTGATGCGCGCGTTGATAGCAGATATCTGATCTTCTTCGATCCGGAAGAAACCGTTCGGTTGTTGAAGGTCGTAAATGGGAGGGACGAAATAATCATGTAGATTTTTTTCCGCCAGAATACCGGAAAAAGCGGCCAGATAGCCGGTCTCTCCTGTCTGGGTTTGTACGATCAAGACACCGAACATCTTCCCCTGCTCCAGATCACTTTTCCATTCATCCTTGTTTTGCAGATATTTTTGTACCTCGGCTGCTACCGCTACGCATAAAGGATGAGGTGTGTAATGGAATGGATAAGTAAACTTTTCCGGCAAATGAAAATGCGTAACCGGAAAAGGTAACTGATGGAACTTGTTCATTTCTGGGATCGACGCAATATTTTATTCGCTTTTTCTTCGCTGGAAAGAAAGCTCAGCGACTTGATGATGTCTTCGTAATTCTCGGAATCGACAATATGCGGGGCCACTATTTCCAATACTTCCAGTTTATCATCATCGAAAGTGTAGATGGACATGAGGCGTATGCACTGTTTACAGGTGAAATTTTTATTGGTAACCCCCATTTCAAGAAGTTCCAGCTGGTCGTCTTTAAACGGTTTCTGTTTGACCTTGTTGTATAATTGCTGAAAGTCTTTTTCGTTTATAGCCCTGGATGGTCTTCTGTGGTCATCCGGGCGGGATGGATGGGGACGTTTTCCGTAATCGATATCACCGGGAGGATAAATGGCGACCGGAGGGTTTACCGGATAATTATCACCGTCGAATGAGTTCATATTGCTCACTCTTTCGTTGATGAAGTTGACTATAATGATGGTTGTTTCCGCTGTCAGCGGATTTGTTTTCTTGTATTCCCATTCTTCAACTTGTTCATCGAACCGGCGAAAGTCGGGTTCACCGAGCAGACTGACGACTTCTTTTTTAGCCATCCCTTTTTCAACTTTCATGATAGCACTTTTACCGGTCATGTAACTTCCGCAACTACAAAAGGATATGGAACTGATGATCAGTGCAAGTGCTATGAATGTTTTTGTTTTCATGATCTTCGAACTTTATATATGTATATTGTTTGTTTGTAGAAAACAAATATATAAAGGAATATCAGATTATGACTACTCTTTAGGGATAAACTTGTTTGGTTTTCGTAATATTCAATATTCCGTCATACATACGATGGAGGCTGATATACCGGCATTTATTCTTCATCTTGAGCAGTACGACACGTTCCGTGTATCCGATTTGATCGAAGAAGGAAGGAAAGGATTTTCCGGCGAGTTCTGCTTCCTTAATTCTTTGCTCGTCCATTTCCATGAATTCCTCATGGCTTTTAGCCTTGCGGGAGAGTTCAAACGCAATGTCGATGTCTGAATAATCTGTTTTTTCAGGATCGATATAACTGCCGAATAAAACGATTTTGGAGACTCTATACAGGTAAAACTCATTACTGTTGATCTCTTCGACCCGTTCCATGAATTCCTTAAACAGTTTATCGGCCTTTTCCTTGTTGAGTGGATTTGTATACCGGGCTACACAAAGGGCTTGACCTTTAATGGTCAGTTGATACTTCCCTTTCTTCTTGGCAGCTTCGATATATCCTTCGGATAATAAGACATCGATAAGCTCTTTCGTTTTCTCTTTGTTGAGGTCGAATTACTCGCTTATCATCTCCGGGGATATCAGAGCGGGTCTGATGTGGTCAAAATAATCCCTGATTTTCAGGATAGGAATATCGCAGATTGTCTGTTTGCGTGTCAGTCTCATAATGATATAATTTTATGTTGGGGCAAAGGTACAATCTTTTAAAAGAATAATCGTTTAAAGTTGTTGTTTTTCAATGATGGTCATGGAATATCCTGGTGGTTCCGCCATCAATTGTTATGTTTTCACCGTTAATGAAATCATTTTCTTCCTGACAAAGGAACAGACAGATACGGGTTATATCTTCCGGTTTTCCCATTCGTCCGGAAAAGGGTATGGGGTGGGCTCCCGCGTCGATCTGATCGTAATCGTCTGCTTGTATCCAACCCGGAATAATGGAGTTAACCGTCGTATGACAAGGTGATAAAGACATGGCAAGTGTCTGTGTTAATGAGCATATGCCACTTTTAGATGCGGCGTATGCTTCACTGCTAAGTCTGTTTGTTGGGTAATGAGTGGACGATATGTTGATAATCCGGCCGTACGGATTGGGTGTCGTTTGTGATTGACGGTGAATAGCGAGCAGACGGGAGGTAATAAATGCCGGTCTCAGGTTTGCGGATAAAGTCTGGTCGAAATCTTCCACGCTGGTTTCTGTGAGAGAGGCGAATTTACTGATGCCGGCATTGTTGATGATGATATCCAAATCCCCCCAATCTTCCAGGATATGGCGCATACAGTTTTCAAGAGCTTCTTTATTGTTGATATCTACCTGATAAAAAGTGGTACCGGTTTTTTCGGCTGTTTCTTTTCCTGATTCTTCATTCCGGTCACAAAAAGCTACACGATGCCCGGCCATACGGAACGCCTTGACAATTGTTTTTCCGATACCGTCAGCGCCTCCTGTCACGAACACTCTGCGCATTTTGTGGATTGGAGTTGTTTTTTTCTTGCCGTAGCCGCTCTTTGTAGCGGAAGATTTTTGAGACTGATATTCCTGATATTTTCTTTCCAGATAGTTATCTGCCATGATGTTTAGTTTTTTATGATCTGTCTTTATAATACTTATTTAGTTGCAATTCCGGATTGGTATTTTTTAGAACTCTATATTGTCAGGCTATTAACCAATTCCTTTAGTATTTCCTGATATGGTTGTAAAGAGGTTTTCCTGATTAAAACACCTGCTTCACCATGAAGTTCTCCTTGTGCCGGCAAACATAGGCTAAGGCAGGGGAGAGGAGGAAAGACTTCTTCAATGCCTTTACCATAATCCCAGGTTTCATCCGGTTCTGCATGGTGTACGAAAGTACAGGGCATTTCGGTCGCTTGAATTTTTTGGATGATATGGTAACCTGTCAGGATATCAAATCCCCGGTCATTCTCGATGGAGAAAGCTGCTTCATCATCCCAGCCTTCTTCGGTTACATCGAGCACGATACCATGACTAAGTCGTGCTTCCTTTTTGTGCAGCACATTCATTACTTCAATAGCGCCACCCGAATGTATCTCTTCATCTCCGGTAAAGGCGATGATTGCGTCGTCATTCAGTTCGTTGCGTAACATCAGATCGATTATTGCAGCATTGGTAGCGCTGTTGTCGAAAGTCCCTTTCCAATGATCACTATCTTCTGTCATAAAACAGTTCTGATAGACACAGTCGATATGAGAGGAGATGAGTATACGCCAATCTTCCGGCTTGAGCTTCCGGGCATAGATGAGTGAAAGTTTCCCTTCACTAACCAGTTGGTAGTTGCTTTGCTGAAGCAGCGTTTTGATTTCTTCTATGCGCGTTGATATGATGAATTGTTTTCCATCATCTTTACAATCGACGGTGAGACGGCGAAGAAGGTCCGGATATAGTTGATGTTTCATTTTTATATTATGTCGTAGTTGGATGAATTATTTAAGTTTGTGTGACTATATTCGTGGAGCACGAAGCTGCCAGAAAGCTACGGCAGCCGCAGCGGCTACGTTGAGTGAATCGACACCGGACGACATAGGGATACGGACTACGTAGTCGGCTTCAGCAATTGTTTCCGGTGGAAGTCCGTCTCCCTCGGTACCCATTACGATAGCCAGCTGGGGTTCGGTTGCCAGGACCGGATCATCAATGGAAATAGAGTTGTCCGTGAGCGCCATGGCTACAGTACGAAATCCCAACTTGCCCAAGTCACTGAGAGAACCATCCATCCAGGTCCATGGTACAAGAAAGACTGTTCCCATCGATACTCTGACCGCACGGCGGTTCAACGGGTCACAAGAGTTACGCGTCAGTAATACGGCATCGATTCCAAAGGCAGCTGCCGAACGGAAAATGGCACCGATATTGGTTGTATCAACAACTCCGTCGATAACGACGATGCGTCGGGCTTCCCGGCATACCTCTTCCATGCTGCGTATCGCAGGGCGACGCATGGCACAAAGAACACCTCGTGTCAGAACATAGCCGGTCAATGTAGCAAGTAGTTCTCTGCTACCCGTATAGACAGGCAGATTACCACAACGTTCAATGATCTCGGAAGCATCCCCTGTGATATGTTTATGCTCACACAAAATGGCTAAAGGTTCAAAGCCTGCGTCCAAAGCTCTTGTGATAACCTTTGGACTTTCTACGATAAAAATACCCTTGTCAGGTTCGATACGGTTGCGCAATTGAGCTTCGGTGAGGGTACAGAACATTTCAACACCAGGATGAGATAAAGAGGATATTTCGATAACAGGCATATTCTTATTTATAACTTTCGGTTAGACATACAATCGTTTTATTCATATAACAGGTCGTTTTAACAGGCATTAAACAAGTCTTTAATAAATAGCGACTTTGATGACACCGTCCAGTTTGTTTTCAAAAACACGATATGCCTCCTCTATCTCGTTCAACGGAAAGCGGTGGGTGATAAGAGGAGTGGTATCTATCTTACCTTCCTCAATCAGTCTGAGAATCTCTGCACAGTCACAGCCGTCCACTCCACCTGTTTTGAAAATCAAATTCTTACCATACATATCAGGTAAAGGGAAAAGCAGAGGTTTGTCGTAAAGAGCCACAATGGTGACTATCGCATTGGGACGAGCGCACTCCCATGCCATCCGGAAGCTATCTTCAGTTCCCGCCACTTCCAGAACCACATCTGCTCCGCCGTGATCACTGTTTTTGAGTACAAACTCTTTGCAGTTATCAGGTGTCGTTATCCGTACCTCGGGATAATGTTCACGGACAAACTGAATCCTCTCGGGAGACTTTTCACAGACAATGATACGCTTCGGATTCTTCAGCATCGAGCAGAGCAAAGTGCAAATACCGGTAGGGCCGGCACCAATGATGAGGACAGTGTCTTTCTCTGTAATCTCTGAGATACGAGTTGCCCAGAAACCAGTGGCAAGTACATCACCGACAAACAGAGCCTGTTCATCACTGACCGTATCGGGGATACGATTCAGTCCTTGATCGGCATAGGGTACTCTGACATATTCCGCCTGCCCGCCGTCGATACGGCAACCTAAGGCCCAACCGCCGTTGGGGTCGGTACAGTTATTGACATATCCGTGGTGACAAAAGAAACATTCTCCGCAGAAAGTCTCGACATTCACAGTCACTCTGTCGCCGGGTCTGACTGATGTGACATCAGTTCCCACTTCTTCCACGACACCTACCATCTCATGTCCGACTGTTGTTCCGGGTACTGCACGCGGTACACTACCGTGCTTGATATGCAGGTCGCTGGTGCAGATGCTGCCAAGAGTCACACGTACGATTGCATCCCGTGTATCCGTAATTTTTGGTTCCGGTTTGTCTTGTAATTCAAATTTACCTTGTTCAATATATGTGTATGCAAGCATAATATTCTCTTTGTTAATTAATCGATTCTATCTACCGCAAAGATAGTGATTTCATCAACTGCAATCATGTGTTTCGAATGCCTTAATAATTATTGGTGATATATGGAAATCGTTGGAAATTAATACCTACTTCCCGATGCAAAACTTCCCGAAAATATTCCCTAAAATCTCATCATTACTAATCTGTCCCGTAATTTCGCCCAAATAATGCATGCATTCCCTGATATCTTGGCTCAGAAAATCCCCGGAGATATTCATTTCCAGGCCGTTGATTACACGGAGGATGGCTTCGTGGGCTTTTGTTAGGGCTTCGTAGTGGCGGATGTTTGTGACGATGACGTCGTTTTGAGATACTTCGGGTAAAGCGGCGGCCTGGATCAGATGCTGCTTGAGTACTTCGGTATTTTCCTGTTGTTTGGCGGAAATGTATATGCGGTCAGCTGGAATATTGTTAAGCAATTGTTGCTTGAGCTCCAGTTCATCGGACGAAAGCAAGTCGGATTTGTTGAAAACAAGGATTACCTTTTTGTCTTCTGCTTTCGGGATAATCACTTTAGCCAGTTCTTCAATCTGTTCCGCCGGAGTGTTCAGGTCGATCACCCAAAGGACAATGGATGCCTGGCGGAGCTTTTGAAAAGTGCGTTCGATACCAAG
Organism: Parabacteroides goldsteinii; assembly: GCF_020091425.1. Classification (NCBI taxonomy): domain Bacteria; kingdom Pseudomonadati; phylum Bacteroidota; class Bacteroidia; order Bacteroidales; family Tannerellaceae; genus Parabacteroides; species Parabacteroides goldsteinii. The sequence goes on from NZ_CP081906.1 coordinate 88,299, forward strand.
GCTTTCAATGGTATCGTTGGTTTCGCGGATTCCGGCCGTGTCGATAAAGCGGAAAGTCACTCCTGATAGATTGATTGTATCTTCTATCACATCGCGGGTTGTTCCGTGGATGTCGGAAACGATGGCACGTTCCTCACCGACGAGTAAATTGAGTAAGGTTGATTTACCGGCATTTGTTTCTCCGATAATAGCAACCGGAATACCGTTTTTGATGGCGTTTCCGACACTGAATGAATCGGCCAGTTTGCGGATCAGTTGTTCGATGCCAGTTGCCAGTTGCTTCAGATTGGTGCGGTCGGCGAACTCGACGTCTTCTTCGCTGAAATCAAGCTCCAGCTCGATCAATGAAGTGAAATCGAGTAGTTGACTGCGCAGTTTGGTCAATTCATTACTGAAACCGCCACGCATCTGGTTAATAGCCAGTTTGTGCATACCGGCTGATGTGGATGCGATCAGGTCGGCTACAGCTTCCGCCTGGCTCAGGTCCATCTTTCCGTTCAGGAAAGCACGTTGTGTATATTCTCCGGGGAGTGCAGAACGGCATCCCTTTTCAATCAGTAGCTGAAGGATCTGTTGCTGGATATAAACCGAACCGTGACAAGTAATCTCGACAGTGTCTTCTCCTGTAAATGAATGAGGAGCGCGAAAGAGGGCGATAAGTACATCGTCGATCAACTCTTCCCCGCGGCGGATACTACCGTAGCGTAAGGTATAGGCTTTTTGGTTCTGAAGATTCTTTCCCTCGATCTTAGACGTGAAGATTGTGTCACAAATTGTTATAGCCTCAGTGCCGGATACACGAATAACAGCTACGCCTCCGGCTCCGGGGGCTGTCGATATGGCACAGATTGTTTCTTGATTAATCATATATTAGTTGACAGTTGACAGTTGACAGTTGACAGAGATACCAGTGACAAAACTGTCAACTGTCAGCTAAGTTATACGGTTATTAGTTCATATTCCTGAGTTCCCAGTCCGATTTTTTCGGCATGTTCCAGTCCGGCCTGCCAGTTGGTTTCCGGGTGCATGATGTGGAATTTGTCGCATCCTTCCAAATGGTCGTGATGAGGCGAATCCGAAAGGCGGTTGCCGGTCTCCAGGATCGGAGCGTTGATGACTATATCGGCACAGGCTTTATCCAAAGCTACCGGGTCGAATGATGCGGCGATACCCAGGTCGGGAACGATAGCGGCATCATTATGATTCCAGCAATCGCATTCGGGAGAGACATTCATGATAAAACTGATATGGAAATTCGGTTTATCGAGTAATACCGCTTTTGAATATTCGGCAATTTTATAGTTGAGCCGTTCCGATGTGTCTCCATCACCCATGACCGCTGCATCATATTGGCAAAGGGCAACACACTGGCCGCAACCGACACATTTCTCATAGTCGATTGTTGCTATTTTGCTGCCATCCAGGTGAATGGCGTCATGAGCGCAGTGTTTTACACAGATATTACAACTTTTACAGTTTTCGCGGGCTACGATCGGTTGGGAGGCAGAATGTAATTCCAGCTTACCTCCGACACTGGCGCAACCCATGCCCAGGTTTTTCAAAGCACCGCCGAAACCTGTCTGTTCATGTCCTTTGAAGTGGTTCATGGTCAATACAATATCTGCATCGACGATGGCAGCTCCGATCTTTGGTGCTTTACAATATTCACCGTTTATTTCTATTTCGCGGTAATCTGTCCCTTTTAGTCCGTCTGCGATAATCACTTCACATTTGGCTGAGATAGGGTTGAAACCATTTTCCATGGCGCTCTCCAGATGATCTACGGCATTCGAGCGGCGGCCGGAATATAATGTGTTGCAATCTGTAAGAAAGGGCTTTGCCCCTAATGAACGAAGCAAAGTAGCCATGCGGGCGGCATAATTGGGACGGATGTAAGCCAGGTTCCCCGGTTCTCCGAAATGAATCTTAATTGCTACAAACTGATTCTTAAAATCAATGTTTGTAATGCCGGCGCGCTTAACAAGACGCTCCATTTTATCCAGCAAGTTACTGGATGGAGTTGTGCGAAGATTAGTAAAGTAAACTTTTGATTTGTCCATTCTCTTATTGGTTTTTGTCATGCAAATTTACATGTTTATTTATCATAATGTATTACATTTGTATCAAATAGTTTAGTTTATGGACATATACCAAGTAAACCATCAGCAATTACTGAAGGGGATAAGATGCAATTTTCAGCGATATCTTTATAAACAGATACAGTGGGATGATCGTCTGATTGGAATTTTTGGCTCGCAAGGTGTCGGGAAAACAACCTTGTTGCTGCAACGGATAAAACAGGCTTTCGATGATTCGGATAAAGCCTTGTATTTGAATCTGGACAGCATTCTTTTTCAACGGGAAAAAATGGTCAACGTGGCTATGCAGTTCTATAAGGATGGAGGTACGCATCTGTTTTTGGACAGTGTGCACCGTTATGCCGATTGGATGGCGGAGACCAGGAAGTTGTTGGAACGTTGTCCGAATCTGAATATTGTTTTTGCTTCTTCTTCGTTACTTCCGGTTTCAAAAGTGAAGAAAGGATTTAAGAACCAAGTGTCTTGTTATACATTAGCAGCCATGTCGTTCCGGGAATATCTTTCTTATGAGTGTGTACTGGATTTGCCTCCGGTTTCTCTGGATGATTTGTTGGAAAACCATGTGGAAATATCGAGGAATGTGAACGATCAGATTGTCGTTGCCCCTATCTTCCGTAACTATCTGGAACATGGTTGTTATCCGTTTTATTGGGATGATCCGGATGCATTTCCATTTCGTTTGCAGGACCGGGTGAGAGAGATGGTCGATGTTGATCTGCCGCCTCTTTATCCATTGGAATATCGGGAATTGAAGGATATTAAAAGGCTAATGATGTCTATTTCCGGCCAGATACCCGATGTGGCTGACGTTGCCGACCTGGCTACTCAGTTGAAGTTGGAGCGGACGGATGTCAAGCGGTATTTTGATTATCTGACGGATGCGGTTTGCATAAGATATTACCAGTCCAAAAGGCAGGTCCAGAATCGTCTTCAAAAAACTTATATGGGCAATACCAATTTATTGATGGCTTTTGAAGAGGATGTGAATGACCGTGTGGTACTGGGAGAGACTTTCTTTGTCGATCAGTTATCGAATTTTGCGACCATTGAGTTGTTTGAGAATAATGACTTTCTGATAAACGACAAATATATTTTCATGGTTGGCGATCCGTTGATGGATTATGATCGGATCAAAGAGTTGGATAATGCTTTTGCCGCTATCTACGGTCAACCTAAAAGTCAGAACAACAAACTCCCGATCTGGTTGTTGGGACTTTGTTATTGATGGATTTCTTATTAAGTATAGATATGATAGATATAATGAAAAATCGTAGGACTATCCGCAAATATACAGAGCAGGATATTCCCGAAGAGTTGTTGAATGAATTGCTGGAAGTGGCAGCCCGTGCTTCCAATACCGGTAATATGCAGTTATACAGTGTGGTTGTTACCCGTGACCAGTCCAATAAGGAGAAACTGGCCCCGGCTCATTTTAATCAGCCAATGATTACGACGGCTCCGGTAGTGTTGACTTTCTGTGCCGATGCCAACCGTTTTGTGAAATGGGCGGAACAGCGGAAAGCGGAAGCCGGATTTGATAATTTGCAGACTTTCATTGCTTCTACAATTGATGCGATGCTGTTTGCACAGGCTTTCTGTGATGCGGCTGAAGAGAAAGGTTTGGGTATCTGCTATTTGGGGACGACTGCCTATAATGCTGATAAAATTATCGAAGCGTTGTCTTTACCCCGCCTCGTTGTGCCTATCGTTACTGTAACTGTCGGTTATCCGGCTATGCCGTTGCCGGAACAGATGGAACGACTCCCTTTGGCTGCCGTGGTTCATCAGGAGGCTTATGTAGATTATACTCCGGATATGATAGACGAATTATATGGTGAAAAGGAAGCACTGGAAGTCAATAAACAGTTTGTGAAAGAAAACAATAAGGAAACACTGGCACAGGTGTTTACCGATGTTCGTTATACGAAAAAGAATAATGAGTATTTCTCCGAAGTGCTGTTGAATGTCTTAAAAGACCAGGGATTTATGAAATGATGTTTACTTCATAGTGCATAAAAAGTCCGCTTTCTATCACACCTGTGATGGACTTGATTGCATTCTCCAGGTTGTCGGGTATATTGTCGAACCAGATATCGAGTATCAGGTTCCCGTTTTCGGTGATTATCGGACCGTCTTTGCCTTGTGCCATCCGGAGTTTTATATCAACCGGGCTTAATGACCGGAGAGCCTGGTCTGCATGTATCAATGCATCCGGAAAGATTTCTACCGGAACGGGGAAACGGGAACCTAGCTTCGAAACCATTTTGGAAGGATCAGCAATAATGAAGGTTTGCGGACTGGAACTAATCAATAGTTTTTCTTTGAACATGGCACCGCCACGTCCTTTGATCATATTATGGTTGGGATCGATTTCGTCCGCCCCGTCAAAAGTCCAGTTCGGTTTGTGTTCAAGCAGGCTTGTCAGGGGGATACCGAGTTTGGCACAAGTCATCTTTATCTCCTGAGAAGTAGGAATGGCATGGATATGTAACTGTTCGGTCCGGATACGATCGGCTATTTTTAAGAGTGCCAGATAAGCCGTTGATCCTGAACCTACGCCGATAATGTCGCCGTCTTTTACCATAGAGGCGATCTTGTCGGCTACTTTTTGTTTTTCTTCCCGGTTGGAAATCTCTTTACCCCATTCCAACGAATTGATGATTGTTTTCTCCCAGTCCATAATGTGTTGATCAGATGCGTTCTAATACTGTTTCAATCAATCCGGTTAATGAACCTTTATAATTGGTGTTCATGTTCTTGTCTACCCGGCCGGCAATGATGCAGCAGACTGTCATGGCGCGATGTCCCATCAAGGCGGCAAGACCGGCAAGCGAAGAACTTTCCATCTCGAAGTTCGTGATTTGTCTTCCATTATAATTGAATGCTTCAATCTTTTCATTCAATTTGGGGTCGGCGAGAGGCAGGCGGAGTTCACGGCCCTGCGGACCATAAAATCCGTTTGCGGCTATCGTCACGCCACGGATAATATCGTTTCCGGTGATTTGTTCGATCAGGGAATGATCGGCTGGTACGACATAAGGAGAAAGGCCGGAAAGTTTCCAGTCCAATTGTTCCTTCAAGGCGGCCTCAAAAGCAGTATCCCTGACACGTTCGGTGTTTGCATAGAAGTAAATGACACCGTCGAAACCGATAGATTTTTCAGCGGCAACGTACGTGCCGACAGGAACAAACGGTTGCAGACCTCCCGATGTCCCGACACGAACCAAAGTCAATTGTTTGAATGCCGGTTTTACGGTACGGGTAGAGAAGTCGATATTGGCCAGTGCATCCAGCTCGTTCAGTACAATATCTATATTGTCCGTTCCGATGCCGTGGGATACAACTGTGATACGCTTTTCTTTATAGGTACCGGTTATGGAGTGAAACTCCCGGCTGGACACTTCGCATTCTTGTGTGTCGAAGTAAGAAGCAACGGTTGAAACCCTGTCGGGGTCGCCTACCAGGACTACTCTGTCTGCCAGCTGTTCCGGCTTAAGATGCAGATGGAAGGCGCTTCCATCTGCATTTATAATTAATTCGGATTCGGGAATTACTCTCATCTGATTAGTCTTTAAGCGGTTTTGAAGGAGCACTGGTCGGTTTGGCTATTGCTTCACGCATAGATGTATCGGCATCAATGTTCTTCATCTTATAATAATCCATGATACCCAGGTTTCCGGAGCGGAAGGCTTCTGCCATTGCTTTCGGAACTTCTGCCTCTGCTTCGATCACTTTGGCGCGGGCTTCCTGAGCTTTTGCTTTCATTTCCTGTTCCAGGGCAACAGCCATTGCACGGCGTTCCTCGGCTTTAGCCTGGGCGATGTTCTTATCGGCCTGTGCCTGGTCCATCTGAAGGAATGCACCGATGTTCTTACCTATATCGATATCCGCGATATCGATGGACAGGATTTCAAATGCCGTACCGGCATCAAGACCCTTACGGAGTACCAGCTTAGAGATTGAGTCCGGGTTTTCCAATACCGTTTTATGGCTTTCGGACGAACCGATGGACGATACGATACCTTCACCGACACGGGCAAGGATAGTCTCTTCACCGGCACCACCGACCAACTGTTTGATGTTGGCACGAACGGTTACACGGGCTTTGGCAATCAACTGGATACCATCTTTTGCAACGGCAGTTACAGGAGGAGTATCGATCACTTTCGGGTTAACCGACATCTGAACGGCTTCGAATACGTCACGGCCTGCCAGGTCGATAGCAGTTGCCATCTGGAAAGGCAGGTCTATATTTGCTTTGGAGGCAGATACCAGTGCATGAACCACTTTCTCAACATGTCCGCCTGCCAGATAGTGTGCTTCCAGTTCATCACGGGTCAGCGACTTCAGACCGGCTTTGTGTGCTTCGATCATGGCACGGGCGATAACATAAGGAGGTACATTACGGATACGCATCAAAAACAACTGTATCAGCGAGATGTTTACACCCGATACTTTGGCCGAGATCCATAGCAGGAACGGCACATAGTAAAAGAAAATTGCCAGCAGCAATACCGCTGCACCCAGTAGGATAAAAGGCAAATAATTCAATTCTTCCATATAAATTTAATTAAGCGTGAATATCTGTTTGTTCTTTTCTCTTAACCAATACGTTATAACCGTCGACACGCAGTACTTCGACCGGCGTGTTTTCGTCTATCAATTCATCCATCGACTTCGCCTCGACGGTGATGCCCTTGATACGTGCTTTGCCGATAGGAGCAAGGCGTGAAAGGGTGATACCTTCGTCACCCGGTTCGATGCCCAGGTCACGGCTTGAAGTCAGTTTGGAGTCGACATCCGTTTTCAGGGCGACCTTGTTGAATGACCGGGCACGTAATAACCATACAAATGAGGCGGCAAAGGCTGTTAACGACAGGAACAATGTGATATGTCCGGCCGTTTCACCTACCGTATAGGCATAAATAACGCCTGATGCCGCGAAAAGAAATCCTCCGACACCGGCAATTGTTATTCCCGGCAAAAGGAATATTTCCAGCAGGATAAGCACGATGGCTACCAGCATCAAAAAGACAATAATGGTTATTTCCCAGATCATAATAGTCGCGGTTGAATTATCTGTTACTTTTTAAATAGTTTATCTCCGTATTACGAGCTTTCTTTTCCAACTCTTCAGGCTGGTCGAGCAGACTGTTTAATTGCTCTTCCGCTTCAAGAATTGCCGGTTTCAACTGTTCCTTCTTTGCACTGTTCCCGGAAGAATAGGAGGCTCTGAGGTCGGCCAGTTTATCATTCAGTTCTTTTATCTGTTTGTTCAGTGAGACAACTTTTCCATAGTAACTCTTTGCTTCCGGACTTTTGATATCGTCCAGTTTATAGTAAACCAGGCTGTTGTTTATCACGAACTCGAAATCTTTTTCGATTTTTGCTTCCCCGTAAGGTATTTCTTTATGGGCCAGTTCGACCAGATTGCTGTAGTCGCTTCCCGGTTTCCATGAGTCCTGAATGGAAGTGATGGCGGCACGGGCACGTTTCATTTCGATATCTTCACTTTCCACACGGCTGTGTTCATTGTTCGGGATGAACAGGTAAACGCATACTTTATCTTCGGGCTGGAAGCGGTCTGATACGAACCATCCCAACTCCTTGGTTTCATCATACACCATCATATAATCATTGAACGGAGAGTTGAAAGGCATGCTTAACTGCTCCGGTGCCAGATAAGTATCGGAGTTGATGTTGTAGCGCGTAACAAACAGGTCGTATCCGCCTAATGAACCGTTTCCTTTGGAGGCATAGTAGATGGTGACTCCGTCAGACAGAACAAAAGGATAATTGTCGTCATCGTTGCTGTTGATATTCATCGGTAACTGTTTTTCATCCCCCCATTTGTCCATTAATCTGGATTGGGTGAAAAGGCAGTAGCGGTCGTTGTCTGTTGCATGGGCATAATAAATCTTGTCACCCTTCTGGTTCATATAAACCGTTGAGGATACAGGTTCATTTGTCTGGAAGAAATCTTTGAAAGAAGTCAATGTGCCGCTTTCTTCGCTCAGTGTATAAGCTGCCAGAAAATCGTCTTTGTCGACAACGATACTGTCTATAATCTGTACATCTTCCGTCTTTTCCATCATCCGGTGGGCGTTCTCAGCCAGGCTGAGTTTTTCTTCGAATGCTTGTGTGTCCTGTTTCTTTTTAGTTAGCAGGTCGATGTATTCTTCCATCATTTCAGCCGCTTCATCAAAACGGTAGGTCTGATAATAAACATCCGACAGATAGCGATAAGCTTCCTGAACTTTGCGCTTGACTGCCACTTTCAGATGTTTTTCGGCACCGGCCAGATCTCCGGTCTCGTAACAACACACACCATACCAATGATTATAGGACGAGTTGCTGGGAGCTTGTTTCACCAGTTTCTCAAAGGCAGGTTTAGCTTCAGCGTATTGCCCTTCGTTGTATAGTTTTTTGGCCTGGTCCAGGCTCTGTGCCTGCAGGCTGCAGCAAAGAAATGTAATTCCAATTGTGTAAAACAGTTTTTTAGATAACCGGCTCATTGTCTCTTGTTATGATATAATTATACTGATTCAAAGATAATAATATTTTTAGTTAAGCGTACAATTCATTAGATAAATATCTATTTTTGTGCCCGATTTAGAGTAGATATGGCAAAGTTGACAGCAGAAGAACTCCTGTTCCGGAAAATAGAAGAGAAAGTGAAGAGGGCAATTTTCGAATATAGCCTGATCGCCAATGGTGACCGCATCCTGATCGGATTGTCGGGTGGAAAGGATTCGCTTGCCCTTGTCGACCTGCTGGGGCGTCGTTCAAAAATCTATAATCCCCGCTTTGAAGTGGTCGTGGCGCATGTGGTGATGATGAATATTCCTTATTGCTCGGATGCGGAGTACCTGAAAAGCTGTGCCGATGAACACGGATTGCCGTTTATCATTCACGAAACGAGTTTCGACGCTTCTACCGATACACGTAAGTCTCCTTGTTTTCTTTGTTCCTGGACACGGCGAAAGGCCTTGTTTGATATAGCCAAGAAGCATAATTGCAATAAGATCGCCCTGGGGCATCATCAGGATGATATTATCGAAACATTACTGATGAATATAACCCATCAGGGGGCTTTCGGGACTATGCCTCCGCGGTTGAAGATGGATAAGTTCGATATGGAGATCATTCGTCCGATGTGCCTGGTTGAAGAAAAAGAACTGGTCCGTATTGCCGAATGGAAAGGGTATCGTAAACAAATAAAGAACTGTCCGTATGAGTCCGGTTCCAGCCGTTCGGATATGAAAGAGGTCCTGGCCCGGCTCGAAGCTATAAATCCGGAAGCACGTTACAGCATCTGGAACAGTATGTCGAATGTACAACAGGATTATCTTCCTCAAAAAAATAAATAAGTTATGCAGGGTTTTTATACTATTCTGTTATTGGTCGTATCAAATATTTTTATGACGTGTGCCTGGTATGGTCACCTGAAAATGAAACAGCAGTTCAGTTGGTTCGAACATTTGCCGTTGATCGGTGTGATCTTATTCAGCTGGTTTTTAGCTTTCTTCGAATATTGTTTTCAAGTACCGGCAAACCGTATGGGATTCAGGGAGAATGGCGGACCGTTCAATCTGATCCAATTGAAAGTAATACAGGAGGTTATTACGCTTGTCGTATTCGTGGCTTTCAGTGCGATCGCCTTTAAAGGGGAATCGTTTAAATGGAATCATGCATTGGCTTGTTTGCTTTTGGTAGCGGCGGTATACCTGGTATTTAAGAAGTAAATAAGTAATCGGCGTACAATGAACCCACCTCGGGGATTCATTCATTGGATGAATGTATTTCTGAAGGTGGGTTCATTGTATGGGGAAGGTTCTTTTTTGACTATTACTTTTACTATATGGGTAGGGAGTTTTCCTGTCTTCTGAAGTTGGCGGAAAAGACTATTTCTGTATTCTTTACCGTTATTTTATTCATATTATAGTTGCTATTCCGTTAAATGCAGCAAATATCAGTGAATCAACTATGGGGTTAATTTTGAATTCAACTATCATACTATCATAATTTGATGTAATATGCGTATAATGAGTGTGTTATCCTATGACAGTTGTTGTTATTAACTATCATTTATCTATCATGCAACGATCATATTTACATTGTTTTAACTAAACTATCGTTCCTGTATCTATTAAAAAGCCTCTATCCCCAGTCTTTTTTGCCGAAATATATAGACTTATTTCATCGAAACAACTATTTATTGTTGTCAGGATGCCCGTTTTATCCTGTTTGACACCCGGATGTTGACGATGCTCAGACCCGGGTGTTGGCAACCTTGAGACCCGGGTCTCGAACAACATAAGTAATTACTTCCTTGAAAATAAGTCATGTACTTTAGCAAAAAAAGAAGCTTACACTGGACCTTTGGATAAGACTATGATAGTTGCCTGATAGTTATATGATAGTTAATAATAACAACTGTCATAGAGTAATAGTCTTGTAATTAGTGTCTTATGATTTTAAATGATAGTATGATAGTTGGTTTGATAAATCGTTTGAAGAAGGCATTCCATCCTCAACATGCTATTGTTTTTTTATTATCCCATCCAGATACCGTAATATTTCTGTTTCTTCGTCCGGATGAAACCATTTGATCTCTTCGTCCCGTTTAAACCAGGTCATTTGTTTGCGGGCATAGACACGGGAGTTGCGCCGTATTTTCTCTACGGCCAGGTCGAGCGGCCATTCTCCGTCGAAATAGTTGAACAGTTCTTTATAGCCGACCGTATTGAGGGAGTTCAGGTGGCGGAAAGGGTAGACTTTGCGCGCTTCTTCCAGCAGGCCGTCAGCCATCATCTGATCGACACGACGGTTGATGCGGTCACATAATTCTTCGCGGTCGCGTGTCAGTCCCACTTTGATGATTCTGAAAGGGCGTTCTTTCTTTATATTGGTGCGGAAAGAAGAATAAGGCTTTCCCGTCATCCGGCATATCTCGACAGCATGGATTACCCGTTTGTAGTTCATCCGGTCTACTTCTTCATAATGGACAGGGTCGGATTCTTTTAACTCCTGTAGGATATTTTCCAGTCCTTCACGCTCGAACTGGGCGTAAATAGCCTCACGTATATCGGGGGGGACGGTTGGAATATCATCAATGCCTTTACATACGGCGTCGATGTACATCATGGAACCGCCTGTCATTACAACGGTTGGAGTGGTACGGTGGAGTGTTTCCAGGAGGGAGATTACGTCTTCTTCAAAGTTACTGGCGCTGTAATAATCGGTCAGGTCCAGTGTCCCGACCATATAATGTTTTACTCTTGCCATTTGTTCGGCGGTGGGGGCTGCCGTTCCGATAGGCAGGTCTTTATAGAGCTGACGGGAGTCGGAGGAAATAATAGGCGAACCGAAATGTTCTGCTACGCGCAGGCTCAGTTCGGTCTTTCCGACTCCTGTCGGCCCGAGTAATATGACAAGGGAGTTCATCAATTAAAAACGCTCGTCGTCGTACGGGTTTTCCATCGGTACGTCGCCTAAACCTTCGAAACCGCCTTTGTCCAGTTCGTCGATGTCGTATTCTGAGTCACCGTAAAAGTCTTCGCCGATCTCTGTGCTTCCGTTTTTGGTTTCGAACTCATCGAAGTCGATCGTCTGGGCAGGTGCGACACCTATTGATTTGCTGACGATTGCTTTATCGAGATCTTTACCCGGCTCTATTTCGCGGAGCTCCATGAAGAAAGCACGTTCGGTCATATAGTCGAAAACGAACATAAGTTTCTGGTGTTCGTCTTCAAGCAATTCTTCCAGACGAGTTTCAGCCATTATATAGTTATCCACTTCCGAAGTGGTGTCCATTTCAACTAATGTAATTTCCGTATTTTTGCTCCAATCGTCGTCACAAATAAAGAAAGAGCACATCTGATCTTTCGTGTAGCCAACCGACTCAAGGATGGCGTCGTGCAGATCAAGGAAAGTTGCTTCCGCATCAATCTTGATTTCGCGTTTGAAGTCATCTACTTCATCTGATAGAATGAGGAATCTAAATACCATAGTCTTTTTAGTTTTTTGTTGGTTCAAAAGTAGTAAAATAAAAATAATGTGCCAATAAAATAATATGCCAATATGCCAATAAAAATACTATCTGTTGATATTTTCATTGGCGTATTGGCATATTGCCTGATTAGCACATTCTTATTCGTCGATCGAACCTCTTACGATACCACGTTCGGAAGTCTTGATAAAGTTGAGTATCAAGTCTCTTTCTTCGCTGGCTTCGTATTCGGTCTCGATAGCCTTGATGGCTTCCGTATTATTCAGGCCACGGGTATATAACGTACGGTAGATATCCTGTATCAGGAATACCTGCTGGTTGGTGAACCCACGGCGGCGCAATCCTACGATATTGATGCCACAGTAAACAATCGGGTCGCGGCCGATCAACGTATAAGGCGGAATATCTTTACCGATACGGGAACCGCCCTGCACCATCACATGTTTCGATATGCGGGTAAACTGGTGAACCAGGCTGCCGCCGCTGACAATAGCAAAATCGTCAATCTCCACTTCTCCGGCTATCTGGGATGCGTTCCCGAGGATAATATGATCTTTCAGCACGCAATCGTGTGCGATATGGGAATATGCCATAATCAGGCAATCGCTTCCGACTATGGTCTTTCCCTTTGATGCTGTTCCCCGGTTGATCGTGACACACTCGCGGATCGTCGTATTTTTTCCGATTTCAGCGGTGGTCTGCTCTCCTTTGAACTTGAGATCCTGTGGAATACCGGCAATTACAGCTCCCGGGAAGATGGAACAGTTGTCTCCGATCCTTGCCCCGTCGAGAATGACTGCATGTGAATAAATATGACAATTGTCGCCTATTACTACATCCTTTTCAATCACTGCAAAAGGATCTATCGTTACATTCTGGCCGATCTTTGCTTCGGGATGAACGACTGCTAAAGGGGATTGATTCATTGCCTTCTTCTGTTATTATTATTTGTTTTTAATGATCTGAGCCATAAATTCAGCTTCGCAAACCAGCTTGTCGCCAACGAAGATATAACCTTTCATCGTGGAAATACCACGGCGGATAGGAGCCAGCAGTTCCAGACGTAGGATCAGTGTATCTCCCGGTACTACTTTTTGGCGGAATTTAACGCCATCGATCTTCATGAAATAAGTTGAATAGCGTTCCGGTTCGTCTACTGAATTCAGAACGAGCAAACCACCGGTCTGTGCCATCGCTTCAACCAGCAATACACCCGGTGTAACAGGTTCCTGCGGGAAGTGTCCGGTAAAGAACGGTTCGTTTGTCGTGATATTTTTTATTCCGACGATATAGTTACCGCCTATTTCGATGATCTTGTCGACCAGCAGGAAGGGGTAACGGTGGGGAAGCAACTCGCGGATACGGTTGATGTCCATGATCGGAGCTGCGTTCGGATCGTAAATCGGAGCTTGTACTTCGTTTAATTTGATGTCCTTGCGGATCATGCGGGCCAACTGGTTGTTGATCTTATGTCCGGGGCGGGTTGCGATGATGCGTCCGCGGATAGGCTTACCGATCAGTGCCAGGTCGCCCAGTACGTCAATCAGTTTATGGCGTGCCGGTTCGTTGTCGAATACCAGCGGTTTGTTGTTGATGTAACCCAGGTCGCATACGTCTTTGTGGGGTATGCCGACTTCGTCTGCCAGTTTGTCAAGTGTTTCCTGCGGCATTTTCTGGTCGTAGATAACAATTGCATTGTCCAGGTCACCGCCTTTGATCAGGTTGTTCTGGCGGAGCATTTCCACTTCGCGAACGAATACAAACGTACGGGAAGCGGCAATTTCTTCGGGAAACTCGCTCAGATCGTTCATAGTGGCGAACTGATTGGATAAAACGGGCGAATCGAAGGAGATCAGCACATTCACACTGAACTTCTCGTCCGGGAGGATGATCAGTGAAGAACCTGTTTCTTCGTCTTTTACTTCGATCTTATGTTTTACGATATAAAAATCTTTCGGAGCGTTCTGTTCAACGATTCCTGCTTTCCGGATCTCTTCAGAGAAGAAACGTGAGCTACCGTCCAGAATCGGAAACTCGGGAGCGTTCACTTCAATCAGGCAGTTGTCGATTTCGTAGGCATATAATGCTGCCATTGCGTGTTCAACTGTGCTGATCTGGATGCCGTTCTTTGATAAAACGGTACCTCTTTGTGTACTGGCTACGTTTTCTGCCAACGCATCAATAACAGGTTGTCCTTCCAGGTCAACACGTTTAATTTTGTATCCGTGGTTTTCCGGTGCCGGATTGAACGTGATCTGTATGTCCAGTCCGGTATGCAAGCCTTTACCTTGCATCGAGAAACTCTTGGCTAGCGTCTTTTGTTTCTGCATACGTATATTAATTATTTATTGATTTCCTTTTTTAATTGTTCGATCTCGCGTTGCAACTGTCCCAGTGTACGGTACATATCGGGCAAGCGGTTGAATACGGCACTTGAACGCATGAAGTTTTTCGCGTCTATAGCCGGAGCACCCAATACAGTCTTAGCTTCCTTAATGTCGCTGATCACACCGGATTGTGCTCCGAATACGACGCCGTCGGCAATATGGATATGTCCGGCCAGTCCTACCTGTCCGCCAAACATACAATGGCTGCCGATCTTGACTGAACCGGCGATACCTACCTGGGCTGCCATTACAGTGTTTTCTCCGACTTCTACGTTATGGGCGATCTGCACCAGGTTATCCAGTTTCACACCGCGGCGGATGATGGTTGATCCCATCACGGCACGGTCGATCGTGGTATTGGCCCCGATCTCGACATTGTCTTCCAATACAACATTCCCTAGTTGCGGGATCTTTTTATAATTCTCTCCTTCGGGAGCAAAACCGAAACCGTCCGAACCGATCACAGAACCGGCATGGAGGATACAATTATTTCCGATTTTACATCCGTTATAGATGGTTGTATGCGGATAAAGAATGCAGTTATCTCCGATAGTCACGCCATCACCGATGTATGCGTTGGGATATATCTGGCAGTTCTTACCCAGCTTTACCTGTTCTCCGATATAGGCAAAGTTGCCGACAAAGCAATCTTCTCCCATTGTCGCAGAGGCTGCAATGAAAGCTGCCGAAGAAATACCGGCTTTTTTAGGTTTAGACTGTTCTACCAGGTTGAGTAACATGGCAAGAGCAGAATATGCATTTTCAACTTTCACTAAAGTAGCGGTGATCTGTTCAGCCGGAGAAAAGTCGTTATTCACCAGAACAATGCTTGCTTCTGTATTATAGATATAATGTTCGTACTTGGGATTAGCCAGAAACGTTAGTGTTCCGGGTTGTCCTTCCTCTATTTTTGAGAAGTTGCTAACTTTCACTTCCGGGTTGCCATCAACGGTTCCACCAAGAAAGTCCGCTATTTGTTGGGCTGATAACTCCATTACTTATTTTGTTATATTGTATTTTGAATTGAGACTGCTCCACTAAGAACAAAGCAGTTTGCAAAAATGGTGAAAAATATTGGGATAGCCTATGCTTTGCAGGGAATAATTCCCTTATCATGCAGATATCCTGCCATTTCACGTTGCACAGCCTGTGCTGCTTCGCGGGCAAATGAGGCAAAATTCTCAGATTTATCTACGTAAATGATCGCACGTGAAGAGTTAACAAGCAAACCGCACTGATCGTTCATTCCGTATTGAGCCACTTCCTGCAAGCTGCCACCCTGTGCTCCGACACCCGGAACCAACAGGAAGTGGTTGGGAGCATATTTACGGATGTCCAGGAACATTTTTCCCTGAGTTGCACCGACAACGTACATCATCTGTTCGTCGGTAGCCCAGTCCTGCGATTTCTTCAATACTTTTTCAAACAGACGTTCGCCGTTGGCATCTTCCGTCATCTGGAAATCCTGTGAGCCTTTGTTTGAAGTCAATGCCAGCAGGATTACCCATGCTTCGGGATAGATCAGGAACGGTTTTACGCTGTCTTCACCCATGTAAGGAGCCACTGTGACGGCATCCACTTTGATATGGTCGAAGAAAGAGCGGGCATACATTTCGGAGGTGTTGCCGATATCGCCACGTTTCGCATCGGCGATAATGAACTGGTCCGGATAGTTTTCACGCAGGTAAGTAACAGTCTTTTCAAAGGCAAGCATACCTTTCACGCCCAAACTTTCGTAGAAAGCTAGGTTCGGTTTGTAAGCTACACAGTAATCGGCTGTAGCATCGATGATTGCCTTGTTGAAAGCGAAGATAGGATCTTCTTCAGAGAGTAAATGCTGCGGGATTTTTTTTATATCTGTATCCAATCCTACGCAAAGGAAAGATTGTTTCTTTTTAATGTTTTCGAATAATTGTTGCTTGTTCATCTTGTCTTGTGTCAAATAGTGAAATTGTTATAGTTCAGCTTCTTTCAGGCGTTCTGCATTTTCGGCAACGGTCAGTTGGTCGATGCAGGCTTGTATATCGCCGTCCATGAAAGCAGATAAATTATAGATCGTGTAGTTGATACGATGATCGGTGATACGTCCTTGCGGATAGTTGTATGTCCGGATCTTCGCGGATCGGTCGCCCGACGATACCATTGTCTTGCGTTTGTTGGCAATGTCGTCCAGGTATTTCTGATGTTCTTTGTCATAAATGAAAGAACGCAGGCGGGTAAGTGCGCGTTCCTTGTTCTTCGGCTGGTCGCGCGTCTCCGTACATTCGATCAGGATCTCTTCGCTCACACCGGTGTTCGGGTTCTTCCAGACGTATCTCAAACGTACACCCGATTCGACCTTGTTCACATTCTGGCCGCCGGCACCTCCCGAACGGAAAGTATCCCACTTAATTTCACCTTCATTAATTTCAACATCAAACTCGTCTGCTTCGGGGAGCACAGCCACGGTAGCTGCTGAGGTGTGTACACGTCCCTGAGTTTCAGTACTGGGTACACGCTGAACACGATGTACGCCCGATTCATATTTGAGCGTACCATATGCTTTCTCACCGCTAACGGTGAAAATAATTTCTTTATATCCGCCCGACGAACCTTCGCTGCAACTTGACAGGGCGACTTTCCAGCCTTTGGCTTCGCAGTATTTGATATACATGCGATAGAGGTCGCCGGCAAAAAGGGCGGCCTCGTCGCCTCCCGTTCCGCCACGAATTTCAACGATAGCATTCTTATCGTCTTCCGGATCGCTCGGAACAAGCAACAGCTTGATCTCTTCTTCCAGTTCCGGAATGCGGGCATTGCAGGCATCCAGCTCTTCGCGGGCAATCTCCCTCATTTCAGGATCCTGCTCGGTATCGAGCATCTGCCGTGCTTCATTTATACCATTTAATGTATTGACATATTCGTTTCGGGTAGTCACGATCTTCTCCAGATCGCGATACTCTTTATTGAGTTTTACAAACCGTTTCATATCGGCTATCACTGCCGGGTCGGTAATCAGTGTTCCGACTTCTTCAAAACGGCTTACTAATCCGTCCAGTCTTCCTAATAAATTATTATCAGCCATTTATCAGATTAATATACGAAGCGACCTTTTTCGCTTTCAATAATCAATTCATTCTTATCCGCCTCTTCCACGAAGCCTACGATTTGTGCATCAATGTTGAAGCTCTTGGCAATGCTGATCACTTCTTCAGCATGTTCGGGCGACAGATAGATCTCCATGCGGTGACCCATGTTGAACACTTTGTACATTTCGCTCCAGTCGGTTCCGCTCTGTTCCTGAATAATACGGAAAAGAGGAGGAACAGGGAACAGGTTGTTCTTTGTCACACGCTTGTTTTCTACGAAGTGCATTACTTTTGTTTGTGCTCCGCCTGAACAGTGTACCATTCCGTGTATCTGCGAACGCAGTTTATCCAACAATACTTTGATTACCGGAGCATAGGTACGAGTAGGGGAAAGCACCAGTTTACCGGCGTCGATACCCAGTTCTTCGATTTTGTCGGTCAGTTTCAGTCCGCCTGAATAAACCAGTTCATCGGGAACTGCTGCATCGTAGCTTTCGGGATATTGGGTTGCCAGATATTTGGCAAATACGTCGTGACGGGCAGAGGTCAGACCGTTGCTGCCTGTTCCGCCGTTATATTCTTTTTCGTAGGTAGCCTGTCCGTAAGATGCCATTCCGACAATTACGTCGCCCCCTTGTATATGACTGTTATCAACCACGTCTGCACGTTTCATGCGGCAAGTCACGGTGCTGTCGACGATGATCGTGCGAACCAGGTCGCCCACATCGGCCGTTTCGCCTCCGGTGGCATAGCAGCCTACACCCATTTCGCGCAGTTCTGCCAGCAGTTCGTCCGTTCCGTTAATAATGGCGGAGATCACTTCGCCGGGGATCAGCAGTTTGTTACGTCCGATAGTGGAAGAAACAAGTATATTGTCGACCGCACCTACACACAGCAGGTCGTCGATGTTCATGATCAGTGCATCCTGGGCAATACCTTTCCACACTGACAAGTCACCGGTTTCTTTCCAGTACATGTAAGCCAGAGATGATTTTGTTCCGGCTCCGTCAGCGTGCATAATGTTACAGTATTCAGGATCACCGCCTAATATATCAGGGATGATCTTACAAAATGCTTTAGGGAATATTCCCTTGTCGATGTTCTTTATTGCATTGTGAACATCTTCTTTTGAAGCGGATACACCGCGCAGGTTGTAACGTTGGTCACTCATTGTTTTTACATATTTGGCTGCAAAGATACTATTTTTTTATGTTACTTATCTAAGTTTAAGCACATCTCCTTCTTCAGGAACGTAATCTTTGTCTTTTTTATTCATCTTATACAGGCTCTTGATCTGTATTCCGTATTTCTGTGCGATGCTATGCATGGATTCTCCGACTTGTACAACATGGTCGTAATTAGGCTTATCGGCTTTTTTCTTTTTCTTTTCAATATAGACGATATCGCCTTTTTGCAACGGGAAATCTTCCGGTACTTCGTTGAACTTTTTCAGATCTTTTACAGGAAAGTCCAGATTCTGTGCGATTTGGTCGAAGCTGTCGTTCTCTTTGGCATAAACATACAGTAGACCGTAAGTTCTGTATATCGTATATTTGACGGTCGGGTATTTAAGTTTTTTCTTTTCCTGGCGTGTCAATTTGTGTACTTTCCCGGTATCATAACGGTAAAGTTCATAATCTTCAATTACTTTAATCAGTTTGTTGGCATATGCGCGGTCGGTTGCGTAACCGCATTTTTGCAGACCTCTGGCCCAACCCTTGTAATCAGTTATTTTTAATTGGAAAAGCCGGTCGTAACGCGAACGTTTCAAAAATTTGGAGTGATCTTCATATGAATCTTCCACCCGTTTGTATTTACGGAAACATTCTCCACGCAGGTCGTCGTCATGATAAACACGTCCGCCGCGCCAGTCGGAATGACATTTGATGCCGAAGTGGTTGTTTGAGCGGCGTGCCAGGTCGCTTTGTCCGGCTCCCGACTCCAGTAATCCCTGTGCCAGTGTGATACTGGCGGGAATTTTGTACTTCTTTTGTTGTTCTATAGCCAGAGCGCTGTATGTTTTTATATACTTTTCGTATGAAGGTATTTTGCGCTGGGTTGCTGCCTCCGCTAATGTCGCTATAAAAAATAAGAGGCAAAAAATCCGTATTGTCAGTTTCATAAAACGAGTTCCTAAAGTATTTATTTTCGCAAAGATAATGAAGCTGGATATATTATTCTTCTAAATAATCTATAAAATACTGGTTTATATCCTGCTAATTTTAGCCAGATAATCAAAATGTTCTCCTTCCCGTATCTTCTCCGCTTTGAACCCATTGTTTGCCGCATGCAGGCTGAGCGTCTGAAAATCTAAGTATAACCAGTCGAACCGGTCGCCCCTGATATTTTTATATTGCATGCGAAAATCCACTTCTCCGTAATAGTCATCATCAATATCTATGTCGAGATTGCCATCTTCATCTTCAAACAGGTAACGGAGGTCGGAAGAGTCCATCCATACACAACCTCCCGGGGCAAGCAGGCGTTTTAAAGTATGGAAGAAAATCGGGAGATTGGCTATCTTTCCGACAATCCCCGAACCGTTCATCAGCATCAGGATCGTATCGAAGCTGCCGCTAAACTGTTCGTTGAAGAAATTTTCCAGGCAGGCATCCTTTACGCCTCTTTTCTGCATGACCTCTACAGACAAAGGTGAGATGTCGATGGCTTTTACCGTCTTTCCCATTTCCTGTAATGCCAGCGAATGGCAGCCGCTTCCGGCACCGACATCGAGTATTTTGCCTTCGCTCATGCGGAGTGCTTCTTGTTCCAGTGCCGGCATTTCCGTAAAATTGCGGAATAACTGTTTCACCGGGATTTCATCTTCATCGAACATGGAAGAAAAAACGCGGAGTTTACTAGCTTTACCGTTCGCGAAATAATCTGCGATAGCGGCGCCCATCGGGTCTTTTTGGGGGGTGAGTAGGGGTATTTGCATATCCTGATTTGGAATTATTCGTATTTTATCGGACAAAGATACAAATTTACTATCTTTGTTTATCTAATCATCAGTCTTATGAAAGAAATCAAACTGGAAACAAAAATAACGGTTTATTCGCTGAACGAAGTTCCGGATGAGGAACTGCCTTTGGTTCATGCGGCTTTGAAGGCAACGGAACAATCATATGCTCCTTATTCAAAATTTCATGTTGGGGCGGCAGCGTTACTGGCTGACGGGACAATTGTGACGGGAAGTAACCAGGAGAATGCGGCTTACCCATCCGGCTTATGTGCGGAGCGGGTTACTTTGTTCCATGCCGGACATCAGTATCCCGATATTCCGGTAGTTGCCCTGGCGATTGCAGCGGCAACAGGAGGGAAACAGGTGGAAAGTATTTCGCCTTGCGGTGCTTGCCGGCAGGTACTGTTGGAAACAGAACAGCGATATGGTAAGCCTGTGAAAGTGTTACTTTGCGGAACAAAAGATGTGATGGTTGCTCCGAGTGCGGTATCGCTTTTACCGCTTTGTTTTGGAAAAGAAGATTTGAAATTGGAATGATACAATAAGTTCTGAATGTACGTAGTAAAAAAACGGGGCAAGAAGTCAAACCTCTTGTCCCGCTTTTTTTATTTAACTATCTGATCAGATACCCAAAGATGCTTTGATCTGGTTGATCTTTTCTTCGGCTGCTTTGTTTGCTTCCGGTAAATCTTCCAGGCTTTTTACTTTAGAATGAACTTCGCAGTAGAATTTAATCTTCGGCTCTGTTCCTGAAGGACGGATAGATATTTTCGTATTGTCTTCAGTGAAGTATTGAAGTACGTTGGAAGTTGTCGGCATATCCAGCGTGATCGTTTCGTTATCGATGTAGCTGTAACCTTTCAGTGATGCATAATCATAGAATAATGAAACTTTAGAACCGGCGATTTCCTGTAACGGGTTTTCGCGGAAGTTTTTCATCATCGCTTCGATTTCTTCTGCACCGCTCTTGCCTTTTTTCACAACAGAGATACCTTTTTCTTTAGAGAAGCCATATTGTACATAGATGTTCTGCAACAACTGGTACATGGTGATACCCTGATCTTTTGCCCATGCTGCGATTTCTGCCAGGATAGCACATGCGGAAACAGCATCTTTATCGCGAACGAAGTCTTCGCAAAGGAATCCGTAGCTTTCTTCACCGCCACCGATGTAGTTTTTCTTTCCTTCGTTTTTCTTCATTACATCGGCGATCCATTTGAAACCGGTGTAAACGTCGTATATTTCAACACCGTTGCGCTCAGCGATCGTACGGATCAGCTCGGTTGTAACGATTGTTTTTACGATATATTCTTTACCGTTTACCTTGCCTAATTCTTTCCAGCGGGTAATCAGGTAATAAACGAACATCAAAGCTGTCTGGTTACCGTTCAGCAATACCCATTCGCCTTCGTTGTTCTTAACAGCTGCTCCAACGCGGTCAGCATCCGGGTCGGAAGCCATAACCAGTTCGGCATCTGTTTCTTTCGCTTTCTCAACAGCCATAGCCAGTGCTGCCGGTTCTTCCGGATTCGGCGAAACAACTGTCGGGAAGTCGCCGCTTACAACATCCTGTTCCGGGACATGGATGATATTGGTGAATCCGAATGCTTTCAATGTAGCCGGAACAATCTCTACACCGGTACCGTGGATCGGAGTGTAAACGATTTTCATGTCATGGTGACGTTTGATCGCTTCCGGAGAAAGGGAAATAGTCGTCAAAGCGTCGATATACAAATTGTCGATTTCAGAACCGATGATTTCAATCAGGTCTTTATTGCCTTTGAACTTGATGTCGCTGGCATTGCGGATCTTGTTTACTTCGGCGATCGTGTTACGGTCGTGCGGAGCGATCATCTGTGCGCCGTCGTCCCAGTAAGCCTTGTAACCATTGTATTCTTTCGGGTTATGTGAAGCTGTCAGGATGATACCGCTCTGGCATCCCAGTTTACGGATAGCAAAAGACATTTCCGGTGTCGGGCGAAGGTCTTCGAACAGGTACACTTTTATACCGTTAGCAGAGAAGATATCTGCCGAGATTTCGGCAAACTTGCGGCTATTGTTACGGCAGTCATGGCCGATAACAACTTTGATCTGATCCAGATTGGCAAATTCCTTTTTCAGATAATTTGACAAACCCTGTGTAGCTGCACCGACAGTATAAATATTCATACGGTTGGTTCCTACACCCATGATACCTCTTAAACCTCCTGTACCAAATTCAAGGTCTTTGTAGAAAGATTCGATCAGTTCGGTCGGATCTTCGCTGTCTAATAATTCCTGAACTTTTGCTTTTGTTTCGGCATCATAACTTTTGGTAAGCCAGCTTTGCGCTTTACTTCTTACCATTTCTAGCAGTTCGTTGTTTTCCATACCCAAATATCTTGCATTTATATATGTGTTATTTCCTTATTTAGGAGAAAACAAAGATACAAATTAATTGTTGTAAACAATGGCTTGCAGCTTTATTTTCAAGAAAAAAGAAAAAGTTATTTTTTACCACGTAAACGGATAAGTATAAGTGGATTGATTTCCACAGGCATCTGTTACAACCAGTTTCAGCGTGTGTTTCCCTCTTGCCAGCCGCTCTTTATCGAAGTGATAGGTAATGACGGACTTACTATTCATTTCGAATAAAACATATTGACCGTCAATTTCACCCCGGTATGTTTGTACACCGCTCAGGTTGTCCGACAGCCTGAGTGCGATGGCTTGTTTACTGACCCATGTTGCCGGATTGAGAGGTGTAATGGTCGGCGGGACAAGGTCCTGACCGAGCGTGTAGCTTCCCATTTCTTTTATATCGGCATCGACCCAGCCGTTGCGGTAGACACCTCCGGTCCATGACCGGCGTCCGTTTTGCAGTCGGACAATACCGTATTGCTGTTTGTTCTCCAGTGTGTCTGTTTGCAACCGGAGGGATAATTTGGCTGATTTGTGGAAAGCGACCGGTTTGTTGTGTAATATATGTGTGGCACCCAGCGCGGTACTGTCTTCTTTGACGGAATAGCGGAAATATAAGTCGTCGTAAAGATTTCCTTTCGGGATTGTCAGGCGGATTCCTTTGGCTCCGAAACGGTTGTCGCTCCACCAATGGAACAATTCTGTGTTTTCCGTGTCGACTTCCGGGATCGGTTGTTCTTTGCCTTCGATTTGGATAGAAAGCCGGGTCGTGTTGCCGAAAGCGTCTGCCAACTGGTAAGTCAGGTGATAGGTGCGAGGTTCGTCGATAGTCAGGATTCCGCGGTTAAGGCTTTCGATGAAACGAAGCCGGTTTCCCGGGTCGACAAAACTTTTGATATAGAACGAACGGTGTTCTTTCCATTCTTCAAAGTCTGTGAAACTGTTGAGGTAACGACTTTCATCGAAAGCGAAACGATCCAGGTTACTATGAAAAATAACCTGGCTGTCTGCCGTCAGTGTGATGTCTTTGATACCATAAATATTGGAGGTATTATCCATGTAATCGTATCCTTTTACAGCCAGTCCGATTTCTCCCCAGGCTTCAATCTTTCCGGTCAATGTTTGTTTTCCGTTCTTGGCAGTGACAGGTTTTAGTTCCAGTTTTCGGCGGCTTCCGTTCACAACGCCCTTTCCTGGCATTGAATAGACCATGATTCCCTGTATCTTGGGAGCCTGCGTATCTTTTATTAAATCTTTGTAGTATTCGATCGGGTCCATCGGTTCTTCCGTCTCTGTGTCGCGCACTTCGAAATGGAGGTGCGGACCGCCGGAGCTTCCCGTGTTTCCGCTCAGCGCGACGAGTTCGCCTTCTTTAACAGGTAGTTCATCCGGAGTGAGGCTCAGGTTTACATTGAAGCTTTCCTGTTCGTATTGTTTTTCTTTGAGATAAGCGGTGATCTTTTGAGAGAATTTCTGAAGATGGCCGTAAACAGTAGTCGTACCGTCCGGATGTGTGATATACAGGCCGTTGCCATATCCCCAGGGACTTACCGAAATGCGTGAGACATAGCCGTCCTGCACGGAGTGGATCGGTTTTCCTTCGACACCTTGTGTTTTGAAATCTATTCCCGAATGGAAATGATTGCTTCTCAGTTCTCCGAAATTTCCGCTTAGCAAGACCGGAATATCCATCGGTTTGCGAAGTTGCTGGGCTTCGGCTGTGTTGTTTGTAATTCCGGCAAAGAGGAAAATCCCTGCCAGTATATGATGTATCTGCATGTCTGTTTTAATTCAATCTTTGTTAGGCAAAGATAGTAAAAAGTCGGTAATGAGAGGTAGATGATCGCTGTAACCACCCTCATATTTAAAACCATAATAGGTGCGGAAAGGTCGTTTGCCGTGCCAGGTCTTATCATCAGTGAGCAGGAAGGGGAGCATGAATATTCGATTGCTTCCGGGAACAACATGCATGGGGGAGTTTTTATCGATCAGATTGCCGGATACGATGATATGATCCAGTTGATTCCACTCTCCCTGATACTTGTGGGTTCCGGGATTGTTCAGGACATGGGGATCGGCAAAAAGGTTGTAGAGCTTGTCGGATTCCGGATTTCCGAAGGTTTTTCCGGCAGACAGTATTTGTGTGATGCTGGCGTTTTCCGGTGTGTCGTTAAAATCTCCCATGATCAGCAGCTGAGGCGTTTTCCGGATTTGTAGCAAGGAATCGCACAGATGCCTTAATGTACGGGCAGCATCAAAACGGTCGGCTTCGCTTTCCTTTTCACCTCCGTAGCGCGAAGGAAGATGACAGACGAATACATCTAATGTATCGGAGGTTATTACTTTTCCCCATACATGGAGAATGTTACGTGTCTGTTTATGTGTTTTATGGGTGAAGAGTACCGGGTGTTCTTTATGGCCGATGTATCCGAATTGAGTTCGTTGATAAAGAAGGGCGGAATTTATTCCCCTTGTATCTGAACCGTGTGTCATGCAGTACCGGTATTGTTGCTGCTTCAAAGGTGTCCGGTTCAGCAAATGGATCAGGACGGAATCGTTTTCCACTTCACAGAGGCCGATTAGGGCGGGAGTATCCCATTCACCTGCGGCGCTGATCACTTTGGCTATTTGCTGAAGTTTATGGTAATATCGTCCGCGTGTCCAGTGATGATTACCCGATGGGAGGAAGTCATTATCGTTCTTGTCCGGATTGTCTTCGGTGTCGAACAGGTTCTCTACATTGTAACTCATGACCCTGAATCCGGACTGGGCGTTTACCGGATGGGGGAGAAAGGCGAGAACGCAAATTAATATAGTTAAGGTCCTGGTCATATTTAATTGTTTTTATTCTTCTTCTTTAGGAACAAATTCATAAGCACCTATATCCGGCCCGTTGTTTGTCAGTCGGTTTACGCCGTTACGATCGACCGGATATTTCTGGGAAACAAACAAATCGGCTTTACCTACGCCGGGAGTTGTTTCTTTATCCGGACGGAAATCATACATATATTTATTCTTTTCTCCGCCGGTCATCCGGTACTCCATTTTACTCTCGTCTTTTCCTTTAATAAAAATGACATCGGTAAAGTTTTCACTACTGGTTTGATCCATCATTACGACGCAGTGATCGAAATGATATTTTAAATCGTTGTTTCTTAAGAGCATGGACTTGGTCCCAATATCGATTTTTATTTCTTTACCGGCACCTAGACTACCATCGATTATACAATTGTCGAAATTGGCTTGTAATAAATCATATGGCATGATCGCTTTATTTGAATTTGAATAATTGTCAAATAGTTGTAAGGTATGACTGGCTTCACCTTCTTTAGATTCCGAATGCCGGCTTTTGGCAGAGATGTAGTTTGCAAGTGTACAATGTGTAAAGCTATATTTGCCTCCATTTAATACAACAACGTCTACCGTAGCATTTGTGAACTCGCTGTTAGCGGCTTCCAGATTACAGTTGGTTGCAGTCAATACATTCCCATCCATATTGGTGATCTGCGAATTGTTAATCTTCAATTTGGATTTTTCCGGATCAGAAGCCTTGCAGGTTATGCCGTTGTTTCCGTTTCTTACTATTACATTATTAAATATGTTGTCAAAACTTTCATTGTTGAATACAATTCCTTCCCATTGTCCCGGTGTGCGGTCGTAGGGTAGTATGTCGAGTATGAAATCGAGACGGTCACCGCGGAAGACTATCGGTTTATCCATGGTTCCGTTCGCAATGATCGTTCCGTCAACGATGATCTTTGCTTTGTCGTGCATATAGAAAGTGGTGCCTTCTTCGATATTAACTGTTACACCTTTGTCTATCATCAGGCTGTCATATATCAGATAAGGACGTTCGGCTGTCAGCTTGGTGTCTTCACTCAATGTCTGTCCGCCTTTTATCAGCTTGACATCCTGTCCGCATGCCTCCAGTAAAACTGTTTGTTTCACGCTGTTGTAGGTGAACACTATTGAATCCTGGATTAATAACGGTTGGTCTTTTCCATTCGGATTGACAGTGACTTCTACAAATATATACATGCTATCTTTGGCTGCAATTCTGACATTGTCGAAGTTGTCACCTTTTCGTCCGTCCACGTTGATACGGAATCCGCTGGTAGCAGGCGAGGCTTGTATGATTCTCTCTATATTCAGCGGTTCACTGTTTTTGTTGTAAACCATGAATTGTTTTGTGGCTGAACCTATCGTGGTAAAGACAGTATCGAATGATAAGGTATCTGTCGAGAAACTCAACCGGTGATTCGGATTGGTCGAATAATTTTCGTCCAGCCCGTCGCATCCAGCCAACAGGTTGAGTAAAAGTGTACATATTATAAGCAACGGCGCTGTAATTCTTTTCATTTTCTCTAAATGTTAAAATGTATGCCTTTGTGTTCTTGTTTCTTTATAAACAAACGATTTATAAAGAATGTTTTCAGGCATTAACATAAAAAAAGAGGAAAAACACGATTAAAGTGTTAATCCTCTTTTTATAACGCAGAATATTTAATTTTATTTTGCCGGTACGCTTTTTAATAATTCTAAAAGATGAGCCCACCACAAACCGACGGTCTTAATTTCGATCCGTTCGTTCGGAGAGTGAACTTCTCTTAAAGTCGGTCCGAAAGAAATCATATCCAGATTAGGATATTTTTCGAGGAACAGTCCGCATTCCAGTCCGGCATGGATAGCCATGATCTTGGCGTCCTTATTGAATAAACGTTTATATGTATCCTGTGCGACTTTCAAGATTTTGGAATCCGGATTAGGAGCCCATCCCGGATAACCGTCACCGTGGGTAACAATCGCTCCGGCCAGTTTAAATACGGAGGCTACCTGGTTGGCAATCATGTTTTTGCATGATTCGATGGAGCTACGCTGGCTGGTTCCGACAGTGATTATCAATTGTTCTGTTTCGGCTTCATGTCTCATTTTTACGGAAGCCAGGTTGGTAGAAGTTTCAACCAATCCCTCGATGTCATGGCTCATACCGATAACGCCATGAGGACAAGCATGCAAAGCCCAGATAACCTTTTCCATATCGAAATTAGACAGGCATAATTCCGGACGGTCGGTCGATTCCATGGTGATCTGTACGTTAGGATCGATATGTTTCAGTTCGTTTTCGATATCCGCCGTATAGTTATTGAGCAGTACACGAACCTGTTCTTTATCTTCCGAATAAAGTCCGATGACTGCATGCGCTTCACGGGCTATCGCATTGCGCAGATTACCCCCTTCAATCGAACACAAAGTGAAGTCTGCTTCATTGTTCAATAAATACAGGAAACGAACCAGGATTTTATTGGCATTACCCAGTCCCTTGTGTATTTCACCACCGGAATGTCCGCCGTTCAATCCTTTTACATCAATTTTGAAATATAACATATTGGGGTTGGTCGGGCGTTGTTCGCAATGGAACACGGCCTGTGTATCTTTTCCTCCGGCGCAGCCCATAAAGATTTCGCCTTCGTCTTCGCTGTCGAGGTTCAACAGGATATCTCCGGTCATGAAGCCTTTTTCAAGAGCTTTAGCTCCGGTCAGGCCAGTTTCTTCGTCAACAGTGAACAGGCATTCGATCGGTCCGTGTTCGATATCGTCGGAAGCCAGGATAGCCAGTTCGGCGGCAACACCGATACCATTGTCGGCTCCCAGCGTTGTTCCGTTGGCACGCAGCCAGTCTCCGTCTACAATTGTTTCGATCGGGTCGTTGTCGAAATCATGAACGGTTCCGTTGTTTTTCTCGCAAACCATATCCATGTGCGACTGAAGGATAACAACCGGCAGCTTTTCATATCCGGGTGTTGCAGGCTTCGACATCAGGATGTTTCCGGCTGCATCTTTCTTTATGGCGATTTTATACTCTTTTGCGAACGATTCCAGATACTGGATCATTTTGCCTTCCTTCTTTGAAGGACGGGGCACTTGTGTTACCTGGTGGAAAAACTTCCAGACGATTTCAGGCTTTAAGTCAGTAATCTTCATAATGTTACAATATATTATAGTTGTTACTATATAGTTAATAATGCAATCATTTCAGGAGTTATGTATGAAAAAAAGTAGAATTAAATACCAAAAAGATACTTTATAATCACTTAAACTCTTATATTTGCGTCCACAAATATAGAGAAAATGCTTACAACGATATTATTAACGGTCATAATTCTTGTTATTTGTGTTGTGTTACTTGCTGTAAAAGTGATATTCAAGAAGGGGGGAAGGTTCCCGAATACGCATGTCGGAGGTAACAGAGCACTGAGTAAAAAAGGTATCCATTGTGCCAAGACGCAAGACCGCGAACAGAAGAAGCAAAAGAATCTATATGATAGAGTAAAAGAAATAGAAGAATAAAATAAGGATTTAATTTACACTTTATGAAGAACATTAACTACGTAATTAATGGTGTGCTCGCGGTGGCTGTCGTGATATTGTTCATAATGCAATTTTCCGACAAGAAAGAATCAACAGTAACAAAAACATTTGCATCCGGAGATGGTGATACAACAAACCTGCTTCCTATAGCCTATGTCAATGTAGATTCGCTTTTGCTTAATTATAATTATTTCAAGGATCTGAATGAACAGCTCCTGAAAAAAGAAGAAAATTCGCGTGCTAATGTAACACAGCAGGCACGTAATTTGCAGAATGAAGTTCAGGAATTCTATCGTAAAGCAGAAAATAATGCATTCCTAACTCGTGAAAGAGCTCAACAAGAGCAGGAACGTCTGATGAAGAAAGAACAAGAACTGAAAGACTTGGATGCTAAATTGTCACAGGATTTGTTAATGGAACGCCAGAAGCTGAACGAACAGCTTCGTGATACAGTAGTTTCAAAATTGAAAGTATATAATAAGGAAAAAGGATATCAGGTAATTTTCAGTAACACCGCAGAAGATAATATTTTGTTAGCCGGCGATGCTTACGATATCACAAACGAATTGATCGACTTGTTGAATAAGAGTTATTCCAGCGGAAAATAAGTAGTATCAAAAACGATATACAAAAAGCTGTTGCATTAAATGTAACAGCTTTTTTTGTATCATACCGTTTTATTTATTGTTATGCAGAGAGTAAACCCCATTACAATGGGAGTATTTCCCCACTCTAATGGGGGTGTTTCCCCACTGCAATGGGGGTATTTCCCCATATAGAAGGGGAAAATTCCCCACATAATAAAATAGGGTGGGGAAATTTGATAGGATTATTTTTGTTGCTTTCCGGAAACGAATGATGAGTAGAGCAATAGTACGGCTGCAATTGTCAGGCAGATAATCCACTCTTTCATATCTTTGAACATCAATCCGGAGGCACAGATCATCAGGACAGAGGCTATTATGTTAAAACGGTGCAACCTGCGTTCGCGAAACTCCATATCTTTAGTAGGGAGTGTCAGGAAGCATACAGCCATACCAGCGGCTCCGACGGCAAACAGGTAAGGTGCCAGGAACCATTTGGTAAGGAAAAGGACTGCCCCGGCCAGTATCAGTAAACCGGCCATATTGAAAATGATTGTTCTTGCTTTTTGATTCATTATTTCTTTTTGATGATATAGACGTCTTCGTTCGGCTTCTTCATGAAATATTCTTCACGGGCGAAGCGTTCCAGACCTTCTTTGTCGGTACGAAGATCGTTCAGTTTCTTACTGTTTATCTCGATCTCTTTCTGATAATGTTTGATCTCTCTTTCCAGGCTACGGATCTTTTCGTCGTATGTATACCGCTTATACAAATTGCTGTCGCCCACTGTAAAAGTGAGGATCAAAAATCCAATGATAACCAACCAGTAGGCATTTATCCTGGATAGATACTTGTTGTAAAAGTCTTTTATGCGTGACATGGAACTTCGTTTTTGCAAAGGTAAATGAATTATTTTGTATATCTTTGTGTTGTTAATAAAAAAGCAAAGAATGGACAATTATATTGTATCGGCAAGAAAATACCGCCCGTCTACCTTCCGTAGTGTTGTAGGGCAGAAGTCTCTTACCACTACACTAAAAAATGCAATACAAAGTAACAAACTTGCACATGCCTACCTTTTCTGCGGACCGCGTGGTGTCGGGAAGACTTCGTGTGCACGAATCTTTGCGAAGACAATAAACTGCCTGAACCCGGCAGCAGACGGCGAGGCTTGTAACGAGTGTGAATCATGCCAGGCTTTCAATGAACAGCGTTCCTATAATATTCATGAACTGGATGCTGCATCCAACAACTCGGTCGACGATATCCGTTCGTTGATCGACCAGGTGCGTATCCCGCCTGCAATCGGAAAATATAAGGTCTTCATCATCGATGAGGTTCATATGCTGAGTTCGGCTGCATTCAACGCTTTCCTAAAAACGTTGGAGGAACCGCCGCATCATGCTCTGTTTATTTTAGCGACTACCGAGAAGCATAAAGTACTTCCGACTATTCTGTCGCGTTGCCAGATATATGATTTCTCCCGCATCTCGATTGCCGATATGGTGGAACATCTGGAATATGTTGCTTCTCAGGAAAATGTGACTGCTGAGCCGGAAGCTTTGAACGTAATTGCCCAGAAAGCTGATGGCGGTATGCGTGATGCCCTGTCTATTTTCGACCAGGTAGTTAGTTTTACCAATGGCAATATTACTTATCAGGCTGTCATCGACAATCTGAATGTACTCGATTACGAATATTATTTCCGTCTTACGGACGCAATCCTGGCAGGAAATGTCCGTTCGTCTATTCTGATCCTGAATGAAATATTGAGCAAAGGATTTGACGGGCAGAATATCATTACCGGGTTGGCCGCCCATTTCCGTGATTTGCTGGTTTGTAAGGATGAGGCAACTCTGATCTTGTTTGAAGTCGGAGCCTCGATCCGCGAAAGATATAAAGAGATGGCAAAACGCTGTCCGGATCAGTTGCTTTTTAAGGCGATCGAACTGGCCAATACCTGTGATCTGAATTATCGTGCCAGCCGTAACAAGCGCCTGCTGTTGGAACTGACGCTTATCCAGCTTTGCCAGTTGAGTAATGCAGGGCAGGCAGCCGACGATAAAAAAAAAGGAGTAATTGAACCTATCGCATCCGGTGCTCCTGGACAGCCTGTTTCTCAGGGCACACAGGCTTCACCACAGGGGCAACCTGTTCGTCAGCCAGTTCAACCATCCGGTTATCCCGGTTCACCGGCTTCACAGCAACCGGCTGATATGGGTAATAACAATGGTCGTGTAGTAACTTCGAATATGCCTTCTTCGGCAACAGTTATTCCGCAGCCTCCTGCTGCAACTCCTCCTAAACGTCCTTCCCGTCCGCAACATTTGGGTACGTCGCTGAAAGAAATCGGTGTGGAAAAACCGAAGAATCAGATGGGGCAACAGGAAAACCGGACAGTTCAGGAGATGGTCAACCAGTTCACGGAAGAAGACCTGGTACGTTGTTGGGATGCTTATGCGGCAAGCGGAATTATCGATAAGAAAGTTTATCTGAAGAATACGATGATCAACTGCAAGCCTGTTTTGCAGGAAAACTATTTCTTTGAAGTAGGTGTACATAATCCCGGTCAGCAGGATGAACTGAGTAATGGTTGTGTGGATTTATTGAATTATTTGCGTGCACAACTCAGAAATACACGTATCCAGATGCGTGTCCGGATTATCGAAACGAACGAAAAGCATTTAGCCTATACGGCAACCGAGAAGTTCGAACATTTATTGACCGTAAATCCCGTCCTGGGAAAACTGAAAGACGAGTTCAATCTGACACTGGATTAATTCTTTCAACGGATGAAACAAGGGTGGTTTTCTGTTTAGACGAATATTATAACGTTTTTGATCAGCCTTTATCCGCTAAATATTTGTATTTTAGCGGATAAATAAAAAATGTTGATATGAGAATGAAGAATTGGCTCCTGTTTCTGATGATACCTGTGATTGGCACGGGTTGTGCGACAATGGATCCGACATCGCGTACGATAGTGGGTTCGCAGGTCGGCATGTTGGCGGGTACGGTTACCGGTGCAGTGATCGGGCATGCGGCCGGAGGATATCGCGGAGAGGCGATCGGTTCGTTTGTGGGATCGGTCGGAGGGACAGTTCTGGGTGCTGCCGCCGCTTCCTCTCAAAATCAACGTGACAGGAATACAGCGAGTGCCAGAGAGTATCAGGTCCCCTATCTGGTTATTGAGGATATTTATCTGGAAGACCGGAATAACAACCAGATCGTAGATGCAGGAGAAAGTTGCCGCATCTCGTTTATCTTATCGAATGAAGGGAGACAAACGGCTTACAATATTGAGCCTGTTATCAAGGTCGAACAGGGAGGCAAATATGTGAAACTTTCAAAGCCTCTTGTTATCCGTCAGTTACCTCCGCATAAAAGAGTCAGTTATACTGTCACCTTGCATGCTTCTCCTAAATTGAAAGCCGGAGAAATAGTGCTGTCTGTCCGCCTGAAGTCTTCAGACGGTTATCTGACGGATAAGGAGACTTTTACATTGCCTGCTGGAAGATATTAGGCATTTATTTTTATAAGAAAACATCAGGCAATGATTATAGAACAAGGCACAACGCATCATCTTGACGAACTGGAGGTTCTTTATGACGGGTTGAATGACTATTTGTCTTCCACGGTAAACTATCCGGGATGGATAAAACATATATATCCTGTCAGGGAGACGGCCATGCAGGGGATTGATGAGAAATGCCTGTTTGTTGCCATTGAAAATGGAACTGTTGCCGGAAGTATTATATTGAATCATGAGCCGGAAAAGGCTTACAGTCAGGTTCGCTGGCTGGTTGAGGCGGAATATGCTGATATTCTGGTGATCCGGACGTTGGTTGTACATCCTTCATTTTTGAAACAGGAGGTGGCGACCCGATTGATGGAGTTTGCTAAACAATATGCGGTTAGTCACCAGATGAAATCGATCCGGTTGGACGTGTCGGTCGATAATACACCTGCTATTAGCCTTTATAAAAAACTCGGTTATCAATATATTGGGACTGTTGATCTGGGACTGCCTTATGAGCATTTGAAATGGTTCCAACTTTATGAATTGGTTTTATAACGCTTGTCCGATGAAAAAGTCAATACCCCGCTATACATTTTATAAGCACAAGTATGGTAGTGAGTTACTGGTGGATGTTGTCGAACTGAAAAACATCAAGAAGTTTCTGGATATCAGCCCGGTGCATACGCTGACTTACTATGACATTACTTTTGTCACCGAAGGTTCAGGCTTTTTTTCAATTGATAACCAACAGTATGACGTCTGTCCCGGTGATGTGATTTTTTCAAAGCCGGGGGAGATACGTAATTGGGATAAAGACCATATTATAAATGGGTATGCACTTATTTTTGAGGAAGAGTTTCTTTCCTCTTTTTTCAAAGACGACCAGTTCGTTCAGCATCTCAGTTATTTTGAACCTGATAAAACTGCAGCAAAAATACATCTTTCGGAATCAGTTTCCGATCGTATCTTCCAACAGATATGTAATATTAGGGATGAGATCGGCCTGTTTTCCAGGAATGGTGACCATGTGTTGAGGGCACTGCTTTATGAGGTTCTTATGCTCCTTGACAGGGGATACAAGGAGGAAGAAGGGAAAACGGATATAGTGAAGGGGCGTAACCTTCATCTTACTAACTTTATCCATAGCGTTGACAAGTCTTTTAAAGAACATCGTGCAGTCAGCTATTATGCTGATAAATTATGTATTACGCCGAATTACCTGAATGAAATGATTACGGCCTCCATGCAGGTCAGTGCCAAACAATATATTCATAACAAAGTGGTGGGAGAGGCCAAAAGGATGCTGACCTATACTGATTTACCCGTCTCGGAAATAGCCGCCCGGCTGAACTATGATACTGTATCTTATTTTATCCGTTCATTTCGTCAACATGCCGGACAAACTCCATTGGCATACAGAAAAACGCACAAACCGTAAAAAGTGACATTTTCTCCCTGTTTACTGTTGCATCTGGGATAGCTTCATACTCTATTTTTGCCCTTATTATAAACGAATAACAGTTTAATTATGAGAGATCCGGAAAAGACGATAGGTAATATCGTTGACAAACAGACAGTTTCATTCCTTGGTTCGGTTGATGAGGAAGGTTTCCCTAATATCAAAGCAATGCTTCAACCTCGTAAACGGGAAGGAATCCGTATATTTTATTTTACTACCAATACATCTTCCATGCGTGTGGCTCAGTTCAGGGAGAATGGCCGTTCCTGTATTTACTTTTGCGACCGGCGCTTTTTCAAAGGCGTGATGCTGAAAGGAACAATCGAAGTCCTGACCGACCCGGCAAGCAAAGAATTAATCTGGCTGCTGGGAGATACAATGTATTATAAAGAAGGTGTTACCGACCCGGATTATTGTGTGTTGAAATTCACCGCTTTTTCGGGAAGATATTATAGTGGGTTCAAATCCGAGGATTTTAGTGTTGAGTAGCCGTACGGATAAATTCACTTTGTTCCCCTGAATATGTCACTGTCAATCGATGCATCGCTCGGGTTACTGCCACATAAAGCATGCTTTTATCGATTTCCGAACAGTAATTTGTCTTATTGGTTTGGGGGATGATTACTTCATCGAACTCCAACCCTTTTGCCATATGGGAAGAAGTGACGATGGTGCCATTTATGAAAGCGGAACTTTGACTGGACAGGAAATATATGTTTTCGATTTGTTTTTGAAGTTTTTCTGCCATTCCTTTTGCCTGTAATTCAGTTTTGCATACGATTCCCAATGATTTGTAATCTGATTCTCTGAATACAGAGACCAAATGAGCGATGGCGGATATTTCTTCTTCAGCATTTCCGAACCGGAGAATTTCCGGCTTTTTGCCATGACGTACAACCGGTATCAGTTCGTCATTAGAACGTATCTTTTGGGCAAAGCCGGTTATTTCGACGGTCGAACGATAGCTTTTGCATAATTTCATGACCTCTCCTGCTGCAAATGCTTTGCGAATCATTTCGGCTGTTGATGAACCGTAGGGGTTTACCGATTGGCATGCATCGCCGAGAATAGTTTTCCGGCAGGGATAAAGTTTTTGAATTACCTTAAATTGGATGGGCGAATAGTCCTGCATTTCGTCTATCAGGAGATGTTTGATATGGGAATATGTCGTGTTTCCGTCCAACGACATGTGCAGGTAGGCTAACGGGGCAAGGTCAGAATATTCAAGGATATGGCCTTTACGCAGTTTAAACATTTCAGGTTTTCCGGTCCATTTGAAAAAGTCTTTATATACCTGGAGATCGTTGTTTCCGCCGAACATCTTTTTTATCTCTTTTTTCAGCAGGTTCTTTTCTGACGTGGTTACGGATATGTTGTATTGGATTTTCATCATATCCAGTATGTAATCGGTCATTGTCTCAAACCGTTGTCGCATCGGATAACGGTTGAATCGTTTGAACTGTTCCTCGATGAAGCCGGCGGGGATGGTGATATGTCTGGTGAGCCGGACATCTGTAGCCTTGAAATAATTGTTTTCCATGTGGAGGATGAATTTGTCCAACAGGGAAATGAAATCGAACGATGCCTTGTATTGTATTCGTTCGATAAAATCCCGGGATGGTTTTTCCAGCAATTCGGCTACCTGGTCGAAGAAATTCCGGTATTTATATTTATTTTCGAGTAATTCCGAAAGGATTTGTTCCATGCTGGTTTCAGGAACTGTCTCTTCTCCGAGTTCGGGTAGTACGTTGGATATGTAATCGGCAAAGACTTTATTGGGGGATATAATCAGAATATCCCTGGAAGAAATATTTCCTTTCAGGGTGTAAAGCAGATAAGCGATACGATGCAAGGCAATGGAGGTTTTACCGGAACCGGCTACTCCCTGTATGATAAGTACGGGAGCTTCTTCGTTACGGATAATTTGGTTCTGCTCACGCTGGATAGTCGTTACGATATTCTTCATTTTGTCGTCGGCATTGGCACTGAGTTCTTTCTGTAGAATGTCGTCATGGACGGTGAGGGAACTTTCAATCATATATTCCATCCGGCCTTTACGGATGCGGTACTGGCGTTTGAGCGATATTTTGCCGTTGACTTCGCCGTTCGGGGAGGTGTAGGAGGCTTCGCCCAGTTCATGGTCGTAAAACATGCTTGAGACCGGGGCTCTCCAGTCATATATCAGGTTGGTCCTGCTTATGGAGTCGTAGAATGTGTGTATTCCAATATAAACAGGTGTGGTTTGGCTGCCATCTTTCTTTCCTTTGAAATCTATCCGTCCGAAATAGGGAATATCGAGAATCCGGCCTAACCGTTTGCGTTTATCGATGACGTTTTCTCCCAATGCGAAATGGTTCAGGATACTTTCGCGCATGGAACGAATCTCGTGTGGGTCTATGTCTTTGTTAGACCATAAATAATCCTTGTATTCTTGCAGGGTGTCTACATGGTCTTTAACTGATTTGTCGGTATTGTTAATCGTAGCGTGTATGATACTGAGTATCTTTTGTAAATATTCTTTTTCCTGTTTTTCTGTTTCGTTGAATACCATAGCTGTCTTGTTGTTATATTAAAATGATTGGAAAGGACGGGCAAAGTTACATGAACCGGTTTGTCTATTAAATAGTGATTTATAGCTATATTTCCGGCCTTTTTCATACTTTTGCGTGCACATTAAAAATACAAAAATGGATATTCTCGATATAGCACGGCTGAATCAGCAGCGGGCCTGGAAAGTAGTGGAGGACAGCGGCGTTATCCCCGCCTGGAAAAGCATAGGAGCTGAAATCAACCTGGTTGGTTCTTTAAGTACGGGGTTACTGATGACGCACCGGGATATTGATTTTCATATTTATACCTCTCCGTTGGAATTATCAGATAGTTTCCGGGCGATGGCAAAACTGGCAGAGAATCCGTTTGTCCAAAAAATAGAGTGTGCGAACTTGTTACATACGGTTGAGGAGTGCGTGGAGTGGCATGCCTGGTTTCAGGAACCGGAAGGTGAACTTTGGCAGATAGATATGATTCATATCCGGAAAGGTTCCCGATATGACGGTTATTTTGAAAAGGTTGCCAAGCGAATCGCTGCTGTTCTGACGGATGAAACAAGACGGACTATCCTGCAACTGAAATTTGAAACACCCGCAACGGAAAAGGTCATGGGTGTGGAGTATTATCAGGCTGTTATTCGTGACGGTGTGCGGAGTTATGCCGAATTTGAGGAGTGGAGAAAGCAATATCCGGTTACCGGTGTGGTGGAGTGGATGCCGTAAGCCGGTTTAACAGTCCAGATTCCAATCCGGCATTTATAGCTTCGATAGAGTTTTGGACCCCTAATTTGTGTAACAGGTTCTGACGGTGGATATTCACCGTGTGGATACTGATGCATAGTTTATGAGCTATTTCCTTACTTAGCAGTCCTTCCTGAATAAGATGTAATATCTCCGTTTCCCGCGGAGTGAGAATCGGTTGCCGACAGACTGGGAGGGAAGGGGAGAACATCTCTCCGTTTCTGAGGTTGAGGACGGTACAATCTACCCCGTTTGTTTCTTCCTGGTTGGGTGAAATGTCCATATTCCCTAATATAAGCCATGCTTTTCCTGTAGCGTCCTGTTCCATTACCTGATGTTTACTGGTGACACGTACGTATTGTTGACGGATGTTGCGGACACGGAAACTGTAAATATTGCAATAGTTGTTCCGTTCAGCGGCAGGGAGGCTGTAAATGAATTCTCCCAACCGGATTTGGAAAGCCTCTAGTTGCTGGCGATCGTCCGGATGGATACGTGATTCCAGATAGTCGCCCTGTTTTTCGAGAGTGGCAATTTTATGGCTGTCATATCCCAGCAAGTCGGAAAAGTTAGGAGAAGCGAAAGCATATCTGCATTTGTAGACATCGACAACGAAGGTGCAGGTACGATTTATTTTCGCCATTTGCAGGAGCATGGCTTTATCGCGTTCCCAAACGGCGTAATCGATGCCGGTAGCTGATAGGTTTTGTCTCGCCCATAATTCTTCGCGGGTGATATTGTCTGGCTTCATTGAAGTTCCCTCCATTTCTCCTGGGGATTTTCTTCTCCGTCAAAATAACCAGATTGCGCGGATTTATTGAATATCTCACCTGACGGAACAAGATATATTTTATCGGAATCCGGATATTCACAAATGTCATGTCCGATAAATGTCCTTATATCAAGGTATACGCAGGGTTCTGTCGTGTGATTGTATAATTGATGTGCTCCGGTTTCACCTTTTTCGAAAAAAATCAAATCTCCGCTGCTTACGGCTTCTAACCCTTCAGGTGTTCTTAAGGTGGCAGAGCCGGAGATAATCAAGAATAATTCTTCTGCATATCGGTGGAAATGGTACGCAGAACAGTATTGTCCGGGATTCAGTTGACGCAAGTCGAAATTTAAATTTTCCGGTTCCACTCCTTTTTGGCTTCTGGAGATGTCTGTGAATAATTTGAAAGGCTCAATCCTGTTCGGATTTTCCTGAAAGTTTCTGTCGGTTGATTTTAAAATAGTAGCCATGATTTTGTCTTTAAGAGGGTGAAGTTATTACAAATTTTCTCTATTCATGTAGCAAATATAGTTTGTAAAGCGTAATTTTACAGATATTTTACTCCAAATATTAAAAACAGCGAAGGTATGGACTTTTTAGAACTAACAAAGAAACGCTTTTCAGCAAGAAATTATAAGTCGGATAAGGTCGAACAGGATAAGATAGATTATATTATTGAATGTGCCCGGTTAGCTCCTTCTGCGGTAAATTATCAACCGTGGCATTTCATGGTCGTAATCAGTGAAGAACAGAAAAAGAAGATACAGCAATGTTATAATAGAGAATGGTTTGCAAAAGCACCAGTTTATATCGTGGTATGTGCTGATAAATCAGAAGCCTGGATACGGAAGTCTGATAATAAAAATCATGCAGACATCGACGCCGCCATTGCAACAGAACATATTTGTCTTGCTGCTACAGAAATGGGATTAGGTAGTTGCTGGGTTTGTAACTTTGATTTGGATTTACTTAGAACAAACTTTCAATTACCTGCTGAAAAATATCCGGTAGCGATTATACCATTGGGATATATCGCAGAACAACCCGAACGTTTCTCAACTCGAAAGGAGAGGGGGGAAATAGTAACGGTGTATTAAATAGGGGGCGTTGCGGCATAGATAAAATATGATATTAGAGAACATTCTAATCAACGAAGTAGGTCTATCGTCCGATTTAAGGCTGATAGATACATGCGATAAAGTTTTTTTGAAGCGGAAAGACTATTTATTGCATCAGGGACAAATCTGTAGATTTATAGGCTTTGTGGAATCTGGAGTTTTACGCTCTTACATAGAAAAGGAAGGAGACGATTATATCAGTGACTTTTATTTTGAAGGTTCATTTATCACATCTTATAGAAGTTTTCTAACTAAAGAGGCAAGTGTAGGAAGCATACAGGCATTAGAAGACTCGACTATATATTGTTTATCTAAAACTAATTATGACCAATTACTACAAGCCTCGAATGAGTGGTATAAATTGGGAAAATATATAGCAGACACTCTCTTTATTAAAAAATGCAGGAAAGAGACATCATTACTTATGGATAATGCTTTAGATAGATATAAATTACTTCTACAAACTTATCCTAATTATAGAACAACATGTATCACAATATCATATAGCATCATATCTTGGAATAAAACCTGAATCCTTGAGCCGTCTTAAATCTCTTAACATAGGTCAATGAAATAAGCTCTTGCTCTGTCCTATCTTTGCTGCAAGCAAATCTATCATGAATAAGATAGCAGTTTCATTGTATTAATCATTTTAAATTGTTGCACAAGTATGGAAAAGAATAACGTAGCAAGAACCAATCTTCTTTCTATTCAATTGAAGGAAAAGCAAGGTTTATCAAAAGTCGAAATTAAAAGAGTCGTTATTCCGCAAAGTGGAAAGGCTGAGTATCATTTACATCCTTGTTCAGTTGTGGGGCATGTTGTTTCAGGTACTTTATTGTTCCAGGTTGAAGGAGAAAAAGCTCAATTGCTAACAGGTGGGGAAGCATTTTACGAACCTAAGAATAAGCCGATACTGCATTTTGATAATGCATCAGATTCCGAATCTTTAGTGTTCATTGCATACTATTTAATCGAAGAGTGTGAGGATTTAATAGTGTTATTACCTGAAAAGTAAGCTCTCTTCGGATAATAATTGTTTATTTTGCAATAAAGACTCGTTATTATGCCTGAAAGTATTTCGCAATTCTATAAAAGGATACAGCTTCGTCCTTCTCAACCGGATGCTACCTATTCTAAGGAGAAACCCTATTTTAATATTTTCTCCCGGCAATGTAATTTTGGTACAGTACAATTCAGTTACAGAGAGTTTTATAAAATAACATTGATTATAGGTGTGGGAAAACTATATTATGCAGATAAATGGATTTTGGTAAACCGTCCTGCATTGTTGTTTTCCAATCCTTTGGTTCCTTATGCTTGGGAATCAATCAGTGAAGAACAGAAAGGAATGTTTTGCATTTTCAATGAACAGTTTGTGCAGTCGGAAGAAAAAAACGGTTCGTTAGCCAATACCCCATTATTTAAAATAACAGGAGATAAAGTCTTCTTTTTGGATGATACGCAAGTTGATAAAGTGCTGGATATATACTGCAGATGCAGGAAGAAAACCAATCCGGCTATGTGAATAAGTCTGATGTGTTGCGATGCTACCTTCATTTGTTGATACATACAGCCTTGAAAATGCAAGATTTCAATCAGTATGAGTCGTTCCCGAATGCTTCACAGCGTATTACTGAATTATTCATAGAATTGTTAGACAGGCAATTCCCGGTTGATTATCCGCACGCGATATTAAATTTACGTACTCCTGCCGATTATGCAAACCGCCTGTCTGTGCATATTAATCATTTAAATAAAGTTGTTAAAGATACGACAGGAAAAACAACCTCTGAGATGATTGCGGAAAGAATAACCAAAGAATGTACGCAATATTTGTTACACAGTAATCTTTCTATATCAGAAATAGCGTATAGTTTGGGATTCGAAACGGTCTCTTATTTCAGTAAATTTTATCGTAAGCATACTGGTAAATCCCCTAGTGAAATCAGAGAACAGGCAATTATTTGATTTGTGCAAATGATGCTTTGAATTGTATCATTCAATCTGAATGCCTTTCCTTAATTTTGTACCGACTAGAAATATAAATTATGAAGTACAGAAAATTAGGTAAAACAGGAGAGAACCTGTCCACAATCGGATTAGGTTGCATGGGGATGAGTGCTGCGTATGGAGTAGCTGATGAAAAAGAAAGCATCAAAACATTGTACCGTGCATTGGAGCTTGGCGTCAACTTTTGGGATACAGCTGATGTGTATGGCAATGGTGCTAATGAGCGATTATTATCTAAGGTATTGGCTGAAAGAAGAAATCAGATTTTTATAGCAACGAAATTCGGTTTCCGCTTACGTAATAATCAAGGCAGTGTGTTTGCCGGTGGCGAGAGTTATGTGGATGCTTCTCCTAAATATATGAGACAAGCAGTAGAAAGCAGTTTGAAAAGGTTGAATATTGAAACCATAGACTTGTACTATGCACATCGGATAGACCCGGCAATACCGGTTGAAGAAACTGTTGGTGCTATGGCTGAACTGGTGGGAGAGGGGAAAGTGCGTTATTTAGGATTAAGCGAATGTTCATCCGAATCATTGCGGAGAGCTTATGCCGTTCATCCTATATCAGCCGTTGAAAGTGAGTATTCCTTATTAACCCGTGATATGGAAAAAGAGATGCTACCCTTAACTAAAGAATTGGGAATAACTCTAGTTCCGTTTTCTCCACTAGGCAGAGGATTGGTCACCAATACCATTGATGTTAAAGCTTTAGGAGAAAATGACTTTCGAAAGCATTTACCTCGTTATAATAGCGAACATTGGGAGAATAACCGCAATTTAGCTACCGGACTGGCAACTATTGCGAAAAGTAAAAACATTACTCCTGCTCAACTAGCTTTGGCTTGGTTGTTAGCGCAAAGTGAAAATATTGTACCCATACCGGGTACAAAACGTATGAAATATTTAGAAGAAAATGCACAGGCAGCTAATATCGGGTTGTCGGAAGAGGATATGACAGAGATAAAGCAACTTGTACAGAAATTCCCTAATATTGGAGATAGATACAATAAGTATGATTTCGAATTTGTAAATAAATAGACTGTACGGCTGGATTATACTTATGGTTTAGTGCGGGTTAAACGGAACGCAGAAAATCAGAAAATAGGTGTGTTTTTAGTCCAAAAGGAGTCTATTTTAAACGAAAAAGCAGTTACTTTTAAAGTAACTGCTTGATTTTCAGTGGTGCCACCAGCAACCGAAAATCGGTTTGTATAGCACTATTTCTCAATAAGTTATATCTTTTCTACGATGTAAGTCCCTTGAATAAGGCTTTCACAGCTTTGCACCGTTCAACACAAGTTTGTAGCTTGGGTACGATTTCTGAGGGCAAAGATAGAAAATCTTCTAATTATTTGCTATAATAACTCTTTGAATTTATATATTTATATCTGTTAATTGTTTAATGACCGCTTTTATTGCCATTGCATATGGCTTATCATCTGCTGATTCTTTTACTATTTCCTTTTTAAGGATAAATTTTAATGAAGTATTCGTTTCTTCATTGTATTTATCTATCAGCAATCTGACAGCATTGATGCGTTCCATTCTGCTTTCCATTAAATGTGGTCGATTTAAATCTAACAATTTTTCTGTTATTTCACCCCTTTTGTCTTTATGACAAATCATAGTTCCTAATGAAATAAAGTGGTCATTCGGATTGTCTTTATAGGGATTTACAATGGGGTATGTTTCATCAAATATATCATTTTTGTTTGTATTACAGATAGGACAGGCTAGCCCAAGATTATTCCATTCGAAAGTTTCTTGAGGATATTTTGATTTAGGTTTGTAGTGTTCAATATGAGCATAAGTCACATCCGATATCTTACTTTCACAGTACATACATTTATTATGTGTTTCAGATTCGAGGGCAGACTTGATTTCTGGTTGGTTATATTTATTTTTAACTGCATCAGGGATTTTTGTGTCAGATGTGATATAATTCATTAAATCAGATGTCCAACTTGCTTTATGAGTTTGTAAGATTGATGGTTCTGTTGTTTTAATAATTTT
The DNA here is from genome assembly GCF_020091425.1 of Parabacteroides goldsteinii. Taxonomy (NCBI): domain Bacteria; kingdom Pseudomonadati; phylum Bacteroidota; class Bacteroidia; order Bacteroidales; family Tannerellaceae; genus Parabacteroides; species Parabacteroides goldsteinii. The sequence continues at coordinate 132,367 of NZ_CP081906.1, forward strand.
AATCATTTCTCTAAAACTGTTTTAAGTGCTAATGGCATTAAACTTTCTAATCCTGCTTTTTTAAATTCTCCTCTCATTTCTTCTACGGAGTCTTCTGTAATATTTATGTGTTTATATTTATTAACTAGCTCTATTAATGTTTTTTCTGCCCATATTGGCATTGTAAAAGGAACTCCTAAAACTTCATTCAATATTTCAGTAGCTGTTCTAGCTTTATTTACTAGATCTAATTTTTCACTATATACATAATTATCTTTATTATATCTAAATGCATACACATTTGAATCCTTAACGGATGCTACAATCAAAGGACTATGTGTTGATATTATAAACTGAATATTAGGAAATGCATCTAAAAAATCAGGGAGCACAGAACGCTGCATTGTAGCGTGTAAGTGATTTTCTATTTCGTCTATTAGTACAACTATATTTGAATTGTTAGAATCTGATATATTGTAAATTTGCCATGCAAGGTCTATAAGAGAAGCAATTCCTCCCGAAACAGCATCAAGCATAAAATCACCTGATTCTGTTACTAGGACAATCTCATAATTTCTTATAGATATCTCTTTAAATCCTATATTAACTGGAAGAATAATTCTCAATATATGTTGAAATCCTAAAAAACATTCTCTTAATTCTTTGTCAGCTTGAATAAATTCATTCCCACTTCCTCCAATAGCCCAATTCAATAGAGTTTCCTTTATCAGGAAATTTATTGGTTTATGTTCATAGTAGCCAGTTCTAAAGATATTGTTTTTAGTATTTTCTTCTACTAAGTGATATGCGTTTTTCTTATCTCTTTTCTGGGTAGATATACTAGGAACTTCTTGGTATTTGAAAACATTTCTATGTGATGAAATATTTAAACCTGTAATATCCTTGTTTATTGTGTTATAAGCCTGTCTGTAGCGTATATTTATTTGATATTTAGCAGTATTTGAATTTGGTATGGCTAAATCGGCTATTACTCCATTATCATAAATAAGTTCTCCTATATTAGAATCAGTTATAATCTTGTTCTTTTTAAATAATCGATTAAAATATTTCAGGAATCCTGTGTTTAATTCTTTTGCGGGAGTAGCTAGTTCTTGAAAATCCCAACCAAAATGTCTAGCAAGTAAATGTAATAATGTTGTTTTACCAGAACCATTAGCTCCTGTAAGAATAGTTAATCTATTATGAAACTGTATGTCGATAGTTTCAAATTGCTTCCATTGATTTATTTTAAGTTGCTTAAATTTCATATATTGACTAATTAATTAAATAATATCCCCCTGTTTTTTGTGCCCCCTTAAACTCTATTAGTCCTGATTTTACTAAAGAGTTTAAATAGCGTTTAGCTGTAGGAACGCTTTTACCTATTAGTCCCGCTATCTTGGACGAATTAAGTCCCGGATATTGCTTGATGATATTTAAAACTTCCTGCTCTTTTGAGTTTACAGTATCATTTACAGTATCATTTACAGTATCATGTTTGATACTGATAGCCCTTTTAAATACTACCGTAAACATCCCCTCTGTATGAAATTCAGGTTCAGGAAGATTTGCTTCTCTCATAGCTTCTTGCATACGGGGAATACCGGATGCCACCCTTTCAACCAAATGCATACGTGTAAACAAACCAAATATTAACGGATTACGTGTCATACTCTTGTGTCCGAAATCTTTAGCTACAATAGGCAAAAGTCCTCCGGGGTTTGAAATTTCTACTCGGTCATCGAACATTTCTATTGTAATGGTTGCTCCCTGTTCGTAATAATCACGATGGGATAAAGCGTTTATAATGGCTTCTTTGAATACAGTAAGAGGAATTTCCCAAATTTCTTCTCTTGGTCCTGCTCCCTCAATTTTATAAGCTACTTGCAGTTTACTTTCCAGCCATGCCATAGCCTGCAAATATTGTTGGTATAGTGGACCGCCAAAGGTTTTATCATCAATGATATATACTTTGGTTGTTCCTTTGAAAAGGATACATCTTGTTACTGCGTGTGGAAACTTTCGTTCAGGTTGTTTCCCAAAGAACATGGCTGCTCCATTCTTGGCTACTCCTTTATCCGTAAACAGTTCTAAATTCTCAAATATCTGTTTGTTGGCAGTCGATGGACTTAGCTTTGCTTCCGTGCGAAAGTCTTTTATCGCTTGTTCGTCTGCATCTGTGTAAATGTTGAACCATGAACAAGGGATAGCATCAAAAAATATTTTGTTGCATTCCTGAAAGAAACTGCGCATTTCTTCGACAGTACGAAGTTTCTGTGAGTTTGCTCCCTCACGCACAAAGATAGAACCGGAAAATATATAAGGTTTATCTTTTCCTGACGGAACATCAATTACCCAAACTGTCTTATCCTCGATATTTACCGCATACATATCACAATGGAGAGCCGGAGATATTTCACTGATAGAGCCTTGAATGGCTGAACGTTTGTCATTTTCCAAACCTGTACCAATAATCTGTCCGTTATCATCTACGCCGATAAGCAAATATCCTCCGTCAGCATTAGCGAAAGCGCAAATTTCCTCTGTTAGTTCACGAACTTTTGAAGGTACACGAACTTTAAACTCTACATTATAGCCTTCTCCGCTATCGATAAGTGATTGTATGGTTTCTGTATTTGTCATAGACATCTATAAATATAATGCAAAAATAGTCATTTCTATTGTTTTAATAACTCTAAAAACAAGGATATGTATATGGTTTACTTCAAATTGTTCTTTCTGAAATTAGAGGGGCTGCATCCTCTATACTTTTTGAAAAACTTATTAAGATGGCTCTCATCGGTAAATCCCAATTCTTCAACGATTTCACAAATTCTCATTTGACTATGTAATAATCTATTTTCTACTAACTTTAGTTTGTAGTTTAAAATGTATTGCTGCATAGTTTCATTAGTATGTTTTTTGATATATCGTCCTAAATAATTCTCCGAAATGCCAAAATGTTGGCTTATATCTTTTGCTCTGATTTTACCTGTTTTATAGATGTTTGCTTGAATATACTGCAATATGTCAAGCGATTTGTCCTCAGAGCATTCATCCACCTGTTCAAGCAAGAACATTGCGATATTGCGTGCTACCACAATAATAATCGTATTAATTATTTGTGTTATAATCTCCTTGCTGTATAAATTTCGGTTAATATATTCCCTGATAATCGCTTCAATCATGGGTTTCACCAATAGCTTATCTACTTTATTTCTTAGTATACAACCGGGTTGATGATTAGCATGTTGAAGAATAAACTCCAGTCTTTGGATATTTTCAGCACCGAAAACAGAAGAATGTATATATATGTCGTTAAACTTGATGTCGACAAACTTAATTGTTGTATGGATTTCGAAAGAATGCGTATCTCCGGGAGTAATCATAAACAAATGTCCGTCATGATAAGGAAACATATTGTTGTTAATCCATTGGATGCCTGTTCCTGAAAGAATATATACTAATTCAAAAAAGGTATGTTCATGCTCTTTTAGCAAGGATTCATCAAGCTCGCTAAAACTAATTTCGAATGGTTGATGTAGGTTTTCTCTTTTCATGCCATAAATATAGCCCTATAAAACGGATTAATACCAAAATAACGAAAAATAATACCTAAAATTAGCCGAAAAATCGGTATAACTTTGCAATATATTTAAAATCATAGCTTATGAAAACTGAAATGGAAAAATGTTTGGCAGGTGAATGGTATGATTGCCACGACCCGTTTTTTATGGATTTGAAAAGTAAAGCTCATCACTTGTTGATGAAATATAATTCTTTGCCGTATGAACAAAAGACTGAAAAATATGCCGTACTAAAGGAAATGTTTGGAAGTATAGGCGCAAATGTTTCTGTCGGTCATTCGTTTATATGTGATTATGGATGCAATATACATATCGGTGATAATGTCACCGTAAATACCGGTTGTACATTTGTCGATTGCAATAGGATTACCATAGGGAACAATGTGCTGGTAGCACCTAATGTGCAAATCTATACGGCAACTCACCCGGTAGAGTTTAATGAACGGCTTGTATTGACAGAAACCCCGGCTGGCTGTAAATATGTCCGTCGAACTTTTGCCCTCCCTGTCATGATAAAGGATGGCTGCTGGATTGGCGGTGGAGTAATTATTTTACCGGGTGTGACAATAGGGCAAAAAAGTGTGATTGGTGCAGGAAGTGTTGTCACCAAAGATATTCCGGCAAATAGCTTGGCGGTAGGAAATCCTTGCCGGGTGATACGGAAAATCAATCAAATGTAAGGTTATGATTAAATTAGTCGCCTTTGATTTAGACGGTACAATCGGAGATACAATTCCCATGTGCCTCAAAGCCTTAAAAAAGGCAGTAACTCCTTATGTTACTCTTAATGATGTATCCGAAAATGATATTTTAGAAACTTTTGGACTAAATGAAAAAGGGATGATAAAAAAACTTGTTGGTTATAATTGGGAAGGAGCCTTGAATGACTTCTACGTGATATACGAACAAATGCATATAATGTGCCCTCGTCCTTTTGACGGTATAACAGAACTGATTGAGAAGTTAAAAAAGAAATCTATTCTTATTGCTTTGGTTACGGGAAAAGGAGAAAAGAGTTGTACGATAACATTACGTCAATTTAATATGGACACGTGTTTTGATAAAGTAAAAACTGGAAATCCTTTCAAAAATAATAAAGCAGAGAATTTTAGGGAATTGCTCGCAGATTATAAGTTACAACCGGATGAAATGATATATATAGGTGATACAGTTTCAGATATTGTGTCCTGTAGGGAAGTTGGAATACGATGTTTATCTGCTTCATGGGTAACTTCTTGCTTAGATGCACAAAAATTAGAAGTTCACAATGCTGGGAATGTTTTTTATTCAATAGCTTCACTTGAATGCTATTTAATGGGATGACAAATATATATGCTTAATAAAGAAACATTTAGTATTTCTATTGTATGAACAGAATATCAGATTTGAGTTTCTTTCGATTATTATCGGAATGCTCACAACGTAAAGTTTCCGTATCAGAATTTATGGAAGCTATTGAGGAATTGGCTATTCACTTGGCTGATTTTAGTATCAATGAACAGAATAATAGCGTTTTACTACGCTACCTTTCTTTCGGATTGTATAGACTTAAATCGTATCATGTGCGGTTTGAGCAAGAAAAAAATGCCTTATTTGTATCTCATTGATGAAGCGATTGGGCTACTGAACAATGAAATACGCCTTGTGGAATGGCGTATCAAGTACCCGGAGCAATTCAAATCACACTTTAACAAACAACCTTTTTCCCCTCTTTATTTGGCAGACAAAACAAATCTGATTGATATAATGGAAATTATCAGCGGTTTATTCCTTTCCAAACGTATCGTCTATAAAAATGGCAAACCAGCTTTCTTGTCTGATTTATCTAAAGCTTTTGAATGGGTGTTTAACGTCCAACTAAAAGACTATCACCAAAAGCATGAGGATGTAATAAAGCGCAAGCCGGGCAAAATAACCGAATTTCTTAATGGACTATCTGACCTTATCCGAAATGAACATGATAAAAAAGGATATAGATAATCAATAACTTAGCTTTAATTTATAGGGGATTCCATGTGCTACCCCGTAATTTCTTTGCACTGGTTTTCTGAACTTTGCTTCATCAATCGATTGACAAACAAGAATGTATAATCTGAAAAATGAAGTAAATATGTATATAGAAAACTATGATTTCAAGGAATGGATGCAAAAGCTATTTGACAAATTGGATGAGCTTTGCAAGGATGTACGAATATTGCGCAATGCAGATAAAGTGCTGTCCGAAGATGATAACCTACTGGATAATCAGGATTTATGCCTATTGTTCAAAGTTAGCATCAGAACATTGCAACGGCTGCGAAGCAAAAACGAGCTTCCCTATATGTTGATTAGCGGAAAAGTCTATTACCGGGCTTCGGATGTACGGAAGTTCATCAAGGAACGGTTTAATGCGGTCATGCTCCGCAACTTTGAAAAACAGTTTGGGGAAAAGAAGTAAAACAGATAAGCCGGAGTAGTGGGTATCACTTGCTCCGGCTCTCTCTTTTCTATGGCTTCCCTAACTTATCCGCTTCCTTTTTTAACTGTTTGGCTTGTTCGTCCAACAGCCTTGCACGCTCCAACGCTTCCGCTTGTTTACGGCTGCGGTATTCAAAATCTGTCACCGTATCTGTCAGATGCCGGATAAAACTGTTATCCCGTTTCCGACTGAAATTTATTTCCAGCAAATCTAAACTGTTACCGTCTGCCTTTCCTTTCATCAGGAGATAACGGTATTTTATATCATTGTCCTGTAACTGCTGCATCCGTTCCGCAAAACGGATATTCAGGACTAACGACACAAGGCAAATGAGTATTCCTGCTGAAAAAAGAAAGAATTTCGGTTTCAGATAGGGAGTAATCCAGTTTAGAAATTTATCATACCAAGAACTGGGTTCTGACTTTTCCGATTGTTGTGTGTCAGCCGGAAACAATATCTTTAGTTTCTCCTTGAAATACCTGTGTGAAGCTACGATAAGCCCCTTTATATCTTCAAGGTCTTGTTTTTGGTTCTCGGACTGTCCTTGCTTGATACTGGCGATTTGACTTAAAATCTCCTGCACTATGTTTTTAGGAATGGCAGGCTTTCCCTGTAGTTCCAAAATACGCTGCTCGATAACATCCAGTCGGTTTATCGTTTCCTCCCGGCTGGCTGGTGTCACCTGTTGTTCCTGCTTCTCTTTCAGTTCTGTAACCATAGAGAGAAGCCCCTCAAAAATCAAATTTTCTTCCATACGCTTATAACTTAAATTGTCGTTTCTTTTTCTTCTTCTTTCTCAAATCGGGATTGTCAGGCGTTTCATCAACCGGAGAGGACGAAACGGAAAACAAACCGCCTAAACCTACCAGTAGCGAATTATCACTTTTGTTTATTGCTGGTTCCTGTGTTTGTGGGGTAATCGTTTGCTTGTTGCTTCCGGCTGTTGTCAACTTTGCATCCCTGAAATATTTATCCAATTTGGAAAAACTGAAACTGCGGTCAATCTCCGAGCCTTTGAACGTGTATTCACCTTTGGAAAAGGAAATACCCTGTATCTCATTCGTCTGCCCTTTGTGTTTGAACTGAATGCTGATACATTTTTCTGTTAACTGCTCCTGTAACTGCTGCCAGTTCCTTGATTTTCTGATTTCATTCTTTACAGCCGTGTAAATCTTATATTTCGTTTTGTCCGGCTCTTTTAGACGATGTTGTTTCACCTGTTCTTTCCCTTTGGCAAAATACAGTCCGTGTTTTTCTTTCAGCTTCTTGCAAACTTGCTCGTTCCGGTACATATCGTTACTGTCTGAAATGGTTTTACCGTTATTATCTATCCGGTTGAATACGATATGCACATGCGGATGCTCCCGGTCTTGATGCCGCACGATGATATACTGCGTATCGGTGATTTTCATTTCACGCATGTACTCCTGTGCCAACTGTATCATTTTCTCGTCTGTTAGTTTTGGGGCATCCACTACCGAATAACTTAGCGCAATATGTCCGACTGGCTTCTTCAAACCGGGATTCATTTCTGTTTGCATACAGAAACTACGGATAATGTCCTGCTTGCTTTCGGCTAACACTCCTTCCGCATGAAGCAAAGCTGCCTGTTCCTTGCCGAGTACATAGTTCACACAACCTTTAAATCCGCTTCCCTTTTTTATTTTTCCAATCATCCGATAACTGGTTTATGATTTCAATAATCCTGTTTTTCAGTTTCACAAGCTCCACTGCCACGAGCGCAAAACCTCCTGCATTGGCACGGTGCGCAAGCTGGTTGAGGTTGTTGGCTTCTCCGGCTAACTTGCGGATACTGTCTGCGTCCTGCTTGTTCAGTCGGGGTGTTACCTCTGTCGAAATAATCGCTTGCCGGACGTATTCGCTAATAGGCAGACCGGATTCTCCGGCTCGCTTCTTGATAGCGTAATACTGTAACTCTGTCAGCTTCGTACTGACTACCCGTTTTTGTTTGTCTATCCGGTTCTTTGCCGGTCGACCTCCTGATTTGTTTCTTATCTCTGTCATACGTTTTTGCTTTTTAGGTGGTATCTTAGAAATTGCGACCAACGGGAGAAATTTCCCTTTGCGATGAGCAAAGCAAGGTGTTTCGGTCTACCAAAACATAACCTTGCTCCCCTAAATCACACCGCTTGCCGTTGGTATGCTTTGCCTGTTCTACTAATTACAACCGCCTGCCCCTTTTTCTTTTTTCATCGGGAGTTTGTCTATTTTTATCTTCCTGCTGTTGTTGCTTGGCAGACTGTTTTTGTTTCTCTGGCTGCGTTTGTTGGGTTGACTGTTGCCTCCTATTCTCTGCTTGGTTGAACTTCTTCCCACACAGGTAATCGTTCAAGTCCTTGTATTCACTGTACAGATGTGATGAATCACGTACATGCCAACGATATTCTTTTTGTATAGCTTGGGTGGCTTTACGTCCTGCTTCGTCATTATCCAAAAGGCAGTGGATATGCTCGTAATCTGCTAATGGGTATAGGGCTTTATCTACATTTGTGGTCGAGTTCAGGATAATGTAATCCTGCCAGTCAAGACAAGGATAGGTGGGATTTGTTTTCTGCCGGATGGCGATAAAAGAAAGATAGTCCATTACTCCCTCGAAAACAAAACAGCTATCGTTCTTTTTGCCTGCCTGCCGTATGTGTGTGATGTCTTTGGGTGATGTACTCCCCTTGAAACGTGGATTGCGAAGTTCGTAACCTCTGGCATCGTTCTTGAAAGCAAGCGCAAAATAAGGCTTGTCACCGATACGGTAATACATTTCCTGCACATGGTGCGCTGCCATTTCAGGTGGAATGTTCCTGCTTCTCAAATAATCCATGAGTGCCGGATTCTGCAACGGCTGGATTTTACGGATGTCTATCGGGCTGGTCGGTTGTTTCCTTTCATGCTGAATCCTTTCTGAAACCTCTTTCCCTTGAAAAGGAAAAAAATTTCCGGATGAATACTGTTCCAGTCGGCAGATAGCACCGTAAGCGTTACATCCGTGCTGCTTCATCACAAGGTCGATGAGAGAGCCGCCCTCACCCGTCCCGAAGTCACACCACAGATTTACACCGTAATCCACCTTGAAACTGGGCGTATCATCCTGACGGAACGGACTGTGGTACATGCCGTAATAATATTTATCCACTGCGGGCAGAATGCCCAATGATTTCAGATAGTCTTTGATACTGATATGGTTAGCTTCCTGATAAGTCATAATCTTTATTTTTGAATGTTTGTAAATTGTAGTAATGAAGTAAGAAACGAGTAAGAAGAAAAACAGTCAACTTTCTGCACCTATCTCTTTTTCTTTCAATAGATTATATTCTATGCAGTAAGATAAGTAAGTTATTCTATACAAAAGAGATAGAAATATTACCTATGTTGTTTTCTGACTTTTCTTTTTTCTCAAATTTCCTGAAAGTTCAGGCTTTTATCTTACTTCTTACTGTGTGTTGTGTAAATAGCTGGTATTCAATGAATAAAACACAGTAAGATGTTTTTTCGATAGTTACTGCATGGGAGTAACTTCCAATTATAAAACGGCTCTGTGTTAACCGTAATCGTTATCGGTGTAGGGTATGGAAACAGGCTTTATTCTGTACCCATATACCGAATAATTGCAGTTGCTGATACGCTTTTGTACCCGTTTGAATCCGGCTTTCCTCAATGCTTCCCCCAACCGTTTTTCAGATAACTGCATAGGGCATACGTCCCGTAAACAAGTGAGGATTTGCGCTGTTGTCATAAAGAACAGACTTTCTTCTTCCTCTGTGGGCTTTTCAAAATACTGCATCAGCATTTCAAACTCAACTGTTTGCACCTCAAATTCCGCATTTGTCAGGTGCAGTTCTTCAATCTCGGCATCATTAAACCAATAGCGTACACCTTGCCGATACAAGTACATGATTTCGGAGTAGACATTATCCATGTTGATACTTTCTGCTGTCGATTTATCAATGTGCAGGACTTCAAAAGGCAGAAATCGTCTGTTCCCTGTCGGGTCTGTCAAGAACTCGTTACCGTTCACCGAAGCCATGAAGCTGGCTAAATGCGGATATTCCTCTATGTAAATATCATACGGTCTGCGGTATTTAACTGCCGGGGTGGTTATTAGGTTCTTTAATGCGTTTTCATTCTGCTTGTTGAGTTCCTTTAGCTGGTCGTCGATGTTGATAAACAAGTATTCGGCTATCAGTGTCAGGATGTCTTTGCTCTGCGGGTCTATCTTCCCGGTAAATAGATAGTTTTTTAGTGGTGACGGGCAAAGGTTATCCAGCCACCATGTTTTGAATTGCCCCTGCTTGTCGCCAGTAAGAACTAAACAAGTATGGTTTTGACAGCCTGTATCATTCATGGCATTAGCTACCACACCGACAAGCCATTTCGTAAAATACTCCTCCCACTTGCCGAGATTGGCTACTTGCACCGTGTTTAACAGTTTTTTGATATATCCATGTCCGGCAGGATTCAACAAGGGTAGGGCAGTAAGGTATTCCCGTATGGGATGCATCTTATTTGCGAAATCGCTTTCCAATATCATACGGATGTTTTCGGCAGAGGTGGCAACACCTACGGTAACATCCAGTTTGCGCCTGAAAGAGTTCAAAGCAAACTTTGTGACTGGCTGATACAAATCGGAAGTATTTGCAGCCCGATATTCTGTCCTGCTTTTCACAATATTAAACCGGAAGTCGTACAAGGAATTAAGCTGCCTTTCGATGCGCTCGTTCTTGGATAGCCTACCCTCGATGTGTTCCGCTTCGTTATCCCTTTTCTCTTTCATCGGATAGTTTGTTGGAAGCTGGTACATATTGTTGCTGCATCCACCGCTGCAACTCGTCCACATCGAAACGTAAGGAGCGTCCACGCTTGACACATGGTATCGCTCCGCTGCTGGCTAAGTGGTAGAGGTAATTAACTGAATATCCGGTTATCCGGCTGGCTACGGATATTTTGACTAAAACAGATTGCCTGCTGTCTGGTTCTTCGGATGAAGAACTGATTACGGGGGAAATCATCTTTTCGATGTTTTCCAGCCGCTTGAAAATTTCTTCAAAAGGATTGTTCATGGTGCTTTGTTCTTTGAATTAGCACCACAAATAAAATAAGAAAAATTGGTAAAAAACAAAGTGTCAGCCGTTTGGAATTGCTTTGCTCGGCTCTGCTTCAAAATACTATCAGACCATGAAAGTTCGTTTGTGTTCTTCACCTTATTATAATAGAGAATGAAACGTGAACGAAGTTCTTTATATTGATTACCTTTTTCGGTTTTTCTTATTCTTTTCTCTATGCAAGTGGGACAAATGAGGACATATAAGGACATCTGCGGACAATCTGAAACAAGCTATTATTCAAGGCTATATATTTGTATCAAACAAGAAAAAAGAAGTAATATCAAAATATAATGAAATATGGAAATAGTAACTATTGAAAAGAAAACATTCGAACTTTGGCAGGAAAAGTTTAACCACTTTATCAATCGTATGGATGCCCTGTGTATTCCTTTGCGGAGAAAACAGGATAAGTGGTTGGATAACTGCGAAACCTGCCGTTTGCTGAATGTGTCTGCCCGGACGATGCAAACCTATCGTGATACGGGCAAATTACCTTATTCGCAAATCAATAACAAGATTTATTATAAGATTTCGGATGTGGAAACCTTTATGCAAAATCACGTGAAGAATAACTCTAAAAAATAGAACCTATGGATTTGATAACAAAAGATTCCAATACAACACAAGTATTGTTTTCATCCCTTGACCGGGTGTTGGAGAATGTGGAATACATGATAACGAATTATCGTCCGGTACTGGGTGGGGAACATTACTTGACAGGTGAGGAAGTCTGCCAAAAACTGTGTATCAGTAAGCGGACTTTGCAGGATTACAGGGATACAGGACTGCTGGGATATGTGCAACTTCCGGGAAAAATCATTTATCGGGAAAGTGATATAATGAATTTGTTAGATAAGCATTACAGGAATGATAACTTGAAATCTTGAAAACATGAAATCTTGAATCCTTGTTTTCTTTGTGTATTGGTTGATTGAAAGCCAGCAATCTCGTTTTATTGAAAACAGTATTGCTGGCTTTATTTATTTTACAAATTCACAAACCTTATTTGGTAAATATAGGAGAACCATTAGTTTGTATGACATATTCAAAAGTGACTTCGTCGTTATAATCTCCTCGCGTATCGTCTTTTAATGCAAGAATTTTTATAGCGGCATAAAATCCATTTATATTTTGCAACACGACAATCTGATTTATAGCAGGAGTCCTTGTTCTTGAGGAACTATCATATATACGAGCATCAGCTATTTGATTAATGTCCGATAAGTCTTTTGCTAAGGCTACTGTAGATATACTTGCAGAATCATTGTATACATGTATTCTTGTATTACTTGCTTTAGAAAAGTATAATTCAAACATTAATTCGTTTTGACCAATACAATATCGTCCGTTGTTGTTTGAATAATCAAAAATTACAAGTCCTTTTATAGCAGGAGAAACATATTTTTCATTTGAAGGTATAAATTTCTGTTTTGCAAAATTTTTAATATTTTTAAATGGATTCTCTCCAATAGGAGGAATCGGCAATACTGGTTCATCAAGAATATCTCTTAATAATTCTTCATATTTTGATTCATATAGATTAGAATCATTGAAGTCAATATATTGCCTTCCTCCTAAAAATGTAGGTACTTTTTTATCAGCGTTATTGTTTCTTATAAGTGGAATAACCCAATTTGAATTTTGGTCTTGAATGTATTCTGCTGATATTATTTGTTTCTCATATCCAGCTCCACCTTTGCCTTCGTTAGCTTTTGCCACATATCTTTCTGAACATATACAAATCACTCTTTGTGACTTAGAAAGTCCTTGCTCCATAAAAGCTGCCAAATTGCTACCTAATTTCAAATTCCACCTATCTAAGATTATATCAACACCATTTGAACGTAATCTTGTTGCAAGCTGTAAAACCCATTCCTTATGCTCTTCGTTATCATGTGAATAGGATATAAAGACGTTTGGTACCATAGTTCTTTTCTTGATTGATTTATGCAAAAATAAAATATAAAATAAGCATAAGCAAATTATTATATAAATTTTTGATAAACAGATTTTTATGAAATAATATAGACTTTCTATCTATTAAAGATTTTGGACTCCACTATCTGCATATCTTTTAATATGCTTTGGTCTAATACCTTAGCATAATGCTGTGTCATTCTTGTAGACGAATGCCCCAACATTTTAGACACATTCGGAAGTGATACATTGTTCGCCAATGCGATGACGCTTGCGAAGCTGTGCCGGGCGGTGTGCGTGGTCAGATTTTTTCTAATTCCGCATAGGTCGGCAATTTCTTTCAAATAACTGTTCATCAGCTGATTGCAAGGGACAGGTAGCATAACGCCTTTGTCAAGGCAATACGGATTGTCCTTGTATTTTTCAAGTATCTGCTTTGGAATGCTTAAAAGCGGAATGTTACAAAGGTTATTTGTTTTCTCACGGGCTTTTACTATCCATAAATTGCCGTTGCTATCCTCTGAAATATGTTCGGGGCGTAAATTATATACGTCTATAAACGCCAGTCCGGTGTACACACAGAAAATAAATACATCCCGTACCAGTTCCAGCCGTTTTATTTTGAACTCTTTCTGCCATATCTTATTTATTTCGGCTTGACTAAGGAACTGTTTGTTTACTTCCACCTCGTGAAACTTGATTCCGGCAAACGGATTTTTTGTTATCCATTCATTTGCAATGGCAAGGTTTATCACTTTCTTAAAACATTTCATATAACGGATAACGGTATTTTGTGCGCAATGTTTTTCCGTTTTCAGGTATAAATCAAAGTTACGCACCAATTCCCCGTTTACCTCACGAAGTAGAATATCATCTACCTTATAATCTCGTTTCACCAGTTCCATGAGGTATTTAAGGCAATTATCGTAACGTCTTACGGTAATGTCGGCATAATCTGTTCCGATTAATTTCCGGCAGTTATCGTTATGCTCCTTGAATACATTATATAATGTCTTGAAAGTTTCGTCCTTTCCCTGATAGCGGTTTACAATGGCACGAGCAGAAATAATCTTTCCCTCCAGTTCTAAATCTTGGTAGATTTGATAGAATTTCACACGCAAGGCATCGATGTAATGGTTTAGTTCTACGGAATTACGGTCTTTGCCTATTGATTTCTCTTTGTCCTGAGACCAAAGTGGGACTTTGGCACTTCGTTTTAGTTGAAGTTCCACATATAAGCGGTCATAAGTGACACGCACACGCACGGGAGATTCCCCGTTTTTTAACAGTTTGCTTCTCTTGATGAAGAACAAAACGCTGAATCTTTTTCTTTCCATACTGCTCAATTTTTAATGATACAAAGTTAGGAAATCGAACCGAGGACTCTGTTATGTAAAATAGCGCAACATGCTGTAAAAGAATGAAGTAACTATTGAGTAGTGGAACATTCAGGGCTTTCTAAAACCGTCCCCCGAATAAGGACGTATAGTTTGCTTTAATCCCACTTATTTTGCCTATTCTTGGAAATGAAAAATCCCTGAACTTCTTTGAAATTCAGGGATTTACATCGCTTTGCTTTCTCTTCAAGTGGTGCCACCAGGAATCGAACCGGGGACACAAGGATTTTCAGTCCTTTGCTCTACCAACTGAGCTATGGCACCGTTGTTTTGTTTAACGAGTGCAAAGGTACGGACTTTTTTTTAATATGCAATAGTTTGGTGGAAAAAATGATAAAAATTATTCATTAAGTGAATTCCAGCCCTGGGCTTTCAGTTCAACTTCTCCACCGTCACGGCCTACCAGATAATTGCCCAGTTCGGGACGGGTGATGTGACCGATGACTTTAACTCCCTTCATTTCAGATACTTTGTCGTGGACGGTTAGGGGAACGGTGAACAAGAGCTCATAATCTTCGCCGCCATTCAAGGCTGCCGTCGATAAATTCATGTTGAACTGCTCTGCCATAGCCGCTGTCTGGTAGTCGATAGGAATGCGGTCTTCGTAGATACGGCAACCTACATTGCTTTGCTTTGATATATGAAGTAATTCGGAAGAAAGGCCGTCCGAAATGTCCATCATGGAGGTAGGGACAATGCCGGCCTTGTCAAGCAACTCGATGATGTCTTTGCGGGCTTCCGGTTTTAACTGGCGTTCCAGTAGATATTCCTTGCCGGTGAAGTCGGGGGTAAATTCTTTTTCTCCTTTAAATACCCTTTTCTCTCTTTCAAGCAACTGCAAACCCATATAGGCGGCTCCCAGGTCTCCGGATACGCAGACAAGGTCGGTATCTTTAGCTCCGTTGCGGGTGACTATTTTTTCTTTTTCACCTTCACCGATACACGTAATGCTGATGCACAGGCCGGTCAATGATGCGGAAGTATCACCGCCTACAATGTCAACTCCATAAATATCACAGGCCAGTTGGAGACCCGAATAGAATTCTTCCAGTTCTTCTACCGAAAAACGTTTGGATATACCGAGGGAGACCGTTATCTGTTTCGGTTTTCCGTTCATTGCATAAATATCGGAGAAGTTGACGACTGCTGATTTATATCCCAGGTGTTTCAGCGGAACATACGTCAGGTCGAAGTGAATGCCTTCAAGTAAAAGGTCGGTTGTTACCAATACCTGCTTTTCCTTATAGTCTAGTACTGCGGCATCATCGCCAACGCCTTTTACTGTACTTTCGTTTTTTAACTCTATCTTTTCTGTAAGGTGGCGGATTAAACCAAATTCGCCTAATGTTGCAATTTCTGTTCTTTTGCTCATCTTTTATTTATCGTAACAAATTATCTTTATGGAAAGTTGTTATATGTTTTTTGATTTCATCGTCAAATTTCTTGTCCAGGCAGAATTCGATGGTAATCGGCAAATAATACATGCACGTTTTCCAATCTTCCGGAATGTGCGGATTATCCAATAGCCGGGCGGCATCTTTTTCTGTAACCAGAATGTATTTGGCGGATGACTTCATTTTATCAAAGGTATTTTTAATGCGTCGTATATCGGATTTTTCAAAGGCATGATGGTCCGGAAAAATCAGCGGTGTTACCTTGTCGGAAAACTTTCCGACTTCTTTGATGAACCCTTCGGGAGAAGCGATGCCGGATATAACCAGCAGTTCGTCTTCTTTTTGAATGTCTTTCCGGCTGAGTGATTTGCCCTGATTCCCGAATACCGGTTTAATTTCATCGTAAGCGATATGCGTGAAGTGGATGGACTGGTGGGCCAGCAACTTCATGTTTTCTTCAATGATGCGGTACTCGATAGGTTTCATATCTTCCTCGCATTTGGTGACGATAACCATGTCTGCCCGGCGTATTCCGCAGATAGGTTCACGCAGGCGGCCGGCAGGGAGTAGCTTGTCGTTGTAGAATAAACGATGGTAGTCAGTCAGGACGATGGAGAATGAAGGGACAACGTAACGGTGCTGATAGGCATCGTCAAGAAGGATGACTTGCGGACGCTGTTCTTCAGGAAGAGCCAGCAGCTTACCGATACCTTCGCGACGGTTGGCATCTACGGCCACGAGAATATCGGGAAACTTATGTTTCATCTGATAAGGTTCGTCACCAATCTCGTGGCTTGTGCTCTGCTCGTTTGCCAGGATAAAACCGGAAGATTTTCGTTTATATCCCCGGCTGAGCACGGCTATCCTGTAATCATCCTTTAATAAACGGATGATATATTCGGTATGGGGTGTTTTCCCCGTTCCTCCCACAGCCAGATTCCCAATACATATAATAGGTATAGGATATGACTCCGAAGACAGCAGTCGCCAGTCGAACAGCTGATTGCGGAACCGGACTCCTATTCCATACAGGAAGGAAAAGGGAGAAAGCAGAGAGTGTATTTTTATGTCGTTTTCTGTCGGCATCTCGGATTATAATGGTTTAACATCATAAGGAAGTCGCGCCTGGACTCCGGTTGTCGATTTGATATTATTCAGTGTTTTGAAATACTCATATTCTTCGCCCAATACACTTTTTACAACAGAAACTTTTACTTCACCGAGCTGTTTTTCGATGAATTCTTTCCAGAAATCTTTGGAACCGGAAACATGAGTCAGGCTGTAATCAGTCAGGTCGGCTAAAGAGGCAGCAGTCTCGATAGCCTTATCTATACCTCCGAGTTCGTCAACCAGTCCCCGTTCTTTGGCTTGTTCGCCGGTCCAAACGCGTCCTTGCCCTATTTCGTTGATTGCTTCCTTGCTCATATCGCGGCCATCGGCGCAACGGGTAATGAATGTGTCATATCCTCTCTCAACAAATGATTGAATCAGGACTTTTTCGTCTTCACGCATCGGACGGCTCATGTCTCCCAAATCTGCGTATGTATTTGTTTTTACAATATCGGTAGTAAGCGACAGTTTATCGAATAAACCCGTTACGTTCGGGAAAATACCGAAAATACCGATAGAACCGGTAAGCGTGTTGGGTTCAGCTACAATCTTGCTGGCGGCACACGAAATATAGTAACCTCCCGAGGCAGCAACATCGCCCATGGAGACAACAATCGGCTTTACTTTTTTCAGTTCAATGACTTGGCGCCAGATTTGTTCGGATACAAAGGCACTTCCACCTGGTGAGTTGACACGGAAAACAACGGCTTTTACGTTTTCATCATTTTTTAACTTGATGAGTTCGGAAGCTACTTTCTCCGTAATAGCCTGTTCCGTATTATAAGGTGAAGAGGGAGTTTCGGGTTTGATTTCGCCTTCTGCATACAGGATTGCTATACGGTCTGCCTTTTCACGACTGATGGTTTTGATGCTTTTCATATTTGAAAGGCTGGCAGTCTGTAGGCGTTTGTCGCTTTGTCCGGCCAGCTCTTTTACGAATTCTTCGGCTTCGGGACGGTATTTCAATTCGTCTATCAGGCCGCATTCGACAGTTTTTTCAGCCGCAGCGAAAGCATAGCCTTGATTGGCAAAATTATTGATGTCGGCAACCGGGATTTTTCTGGATTCGGCAATGCCGTTGGTTACATTGTCCCAAATGGTACTTATATATGATTGGATTTGTTCACGGTTGGCGTCACTTAGTTTGTCGAGCATGAACGGTTCAACAGCGCCCTTGTAAGTTCCGACTTTAAATATCATCATTTCTACGCCGACCTTTTTTAATAAATCTTTATAGAACATCGTTTGTGAAGCCATTCCGACAAGTCCTAATGTACCTTGTGGATTCAGGAAGACTTTATCGGCAACAGAACATAGATAATAGCAACCCTGCGTATAATTGTCAGAATAAGCAACAATGAATTTTCCGCTTTCTTTGAAATCGTTTAATGCTCTACGTATGGCCTCGAGACTGGCAGAACCGGTGCTAAGACCTTTTGCTTCTATATATATACCTTTAATATTTTTATTCTCTTTGGCAGTCTGGATAGAGGAAAGAATATCTTTTAATGAAAGAGACTTATCTGTTTCACCCATCAGCATAGCGATTGGGTTTTCTTCGGTATTGTCGGAGAGGTTTCCTTCAAGCGTTAATTTATATACGGTATTGCTTTTTGGGGTGTAATCAGGAGTACTGCCTACATTGGCTGCAATACCAATCAGAGTGAATACAAATACAATGGAAATCAGGCCAACAGCAACAAAAACACCTAGTGCTGAGGCGAACATCATTTTAAAAAATTGTTTCATATCTATATTTCGTAAGTTTTTATCAGACAGCAAATATAGTTAACTTATTGATACTAACCATTCTTTTACCTTGAATTATTTCGGGAGATATGTCTATTTGCTGTTAGAACTTTGGTATAGACTTTATTACTACCTATTATAGCAAAGGCAAAAGGGCCAGGTGGGGCTATATAGATACCTTTTTCCTTCCTTCGTTTTCTGTATATACTTGTATCGAACTCAGTCCGGCTACAGTATAAGTGATTCGTTTGATATATATCAAACGCAAAGAACACATATATGCTTTATTCATTTGATAATAGTGTATTATTCATTCGATATATATTGAACGAATAAAAGAAAGGGAAGTCGTGTCCTGAAATAAGTAGACAAAAACCTAAAGTAACCGTATGGTCGAATCGAAAGATGCGGGGTGTACTGGTTAGCGAGGAATATTTTTTCAGTCTTCTTTGTGCGTACATTATATTACAGTGCCTGCCGTTAAAAAATAAATGAAAAATAATCGATAAAAAGTTTGGAGTGTATGTAGTAATCTACTACTTTTGCACCCGCATTCGAGAGAGAACGGCGCACCAACATGATGAAAGAGGTAACCTGAGGAAAGGGGATGAGGTTAGAGGTTCTAAGCAAAATTCCAACCGCCACAGCGACTCAAAAAAAACTTTTCAAATTTTTCTTCTAAAAAATTTGGTGGTTTAAAAAAAGTCCTTACCTTTGCAGCCGCAATCGAAAAGAAAGCGAAAGTTCTTTGAAAGATTTACATATCAACAAGTAGTACAAGTATTAGAAATTAATACCGTCAATAACTTGAAATAAAATAACGGATTCTGAGCATAGAGATATAAAACAATTTAAACAACGAAGAGTTTGATCCTGGCTCAGGATGAACGCTAGCGACAGGCTTAACACATGCAAGTCGAGGGGCAGCACGGTGTAGCAATACATTGGTGGCGACCGGCGCACGGGTGAGTAACGCGTATGCAACCTACCTATCAGAGGGGAATAACCCGGCGAAAGTCGGACTAATACCGCATAAAACAGGGGTTCCACATGGAAATATTTGTTAAAGATTTATCGCTGATAGATGGGCATGCGTTCCATTAGATAGTTGGTGAGGTAACGGCTCACCAAGTCTACGATGGATAGGGGTTCTGAGAGGAAGGTCCCCCACACTGGTACTGAGACACGGACCAGACTCCTACGGGAGGCAGCAGTGAGGAATATTGGTCAATGGGCGAGAGCCTGAACCAGCCAAGTCGCGTGAAGGATGAAGGATCTATGGTTTGTAAACTTCTTTTATATGGGAATAAAGTGAGGAACGTGTTCCTTTTTGTATGTACCATATGAATAAGCATCGGCTAACTCCGTGCCAGCAGCCGCGGTAATACGGAGGATGCGAGCGTTATCCGGATTTATTGGGTTTAAAGGGTGCGTAGGTGGTTAATTAAGTCAGCGGTGAAAGTTTGTGGCTCAACCATAAAATTGCCGTTGAAACTGGTTGACTTGAGTATATTTGAGGTAGGCGGAATGCGTGGTGTAGCGGTGAAATGCATAGATATCACGCAGAACTCCGATTGCGAAGGCAGCTTACTAAACTATAACTGACACTGAAGCACGAAAGCGTGGGGATCAAACAGGATTAGATACCCTGGTAGTCCACGCAGTAAACGATGATTACTAGCTGTTTGCGATACACAGTAAGCGGCACAGCGAAAGCGTTAAGTAATCCACCTGGGGAGTACGCCGGCAACGGTGAAACTCAAAGGAATTGACGGGGGCCCGCACAAGCGGAGGAACATGTGGTTTAATTCGATGATACGCGAGGAACCTTACCCGGGTTTGAACGCATATTGACAGCTCTGGAAACAGAGTCTCTAGTAATAGCAATTTGCGAGGTGCTGCATGGTTGTCGTCAGCTCGTGCCGTGAGGTGTCGGCTTAAGTGCCATAACGAGCGCAACCCTTATCACTAGTTACTAACAGGTCAAGCTGAGGACTCTAGTGAGACTGCCAGCGTAAGCTGTGAGGAAGGTGGGGATGACGTCAAATCAGCACGGCCCTTACATCCGGGGCGACACACGTGTTACAATGGTGGGGACAAAGGGCAGCTACCTGGCGACAGGATGCTAATCTCCAAACCTCATCTCAGTTCGGATCGAAGTCTGCAACCCGACTTCGTGAAGCTGGATTCGCTAGTAATCGCGCATCAGCCATGGCGCGGTGAATACGTTCCCGGGCCTTGTACACACCGCCCGTCAAGCCATGGGAGTTGGGGGTACCTAAAGTCCGTAACCGCAAGGATCGGCCTAGGGTAAAACCGATGACTGGGGCTAAGTCGTAACAAGGTAGCCGTACCGGAAGGTGCGGCTGGAACACCTCCTTTCTGGAGCGAAGAGTTCGTTATCAAGTTGACTAAAGGTATTAGTTAACTTGTACTACGGTTGAATATGTATTTATATATGATCTTATAAACTGGATACCCAGTAGAGAAAGATGAAGCTGAAGGAAATCCGGCAGTTTCAGGAGATTAAGATAAGCCAGTCCTATAGCTCAGTTGGTTAGAGCGCTACACTGATAATGTAGAGGTCGGCAGTTCAACTCTGCCTGGGACTACAGAATCTCTGAAAAGGGAAAAACTGGGGGATTAGCTCAGCTGGCTAGAGCATCTGCCTTGCACGCAGAGGGTCAACGGTTCGAATCCGTTATTCTCCACGAAAAGTTACCGAGACATAGGAAACGTAAAGTAACGAAAAGATCTTTGACATGATGGACAACGTAAAATAAAGTAACAAGAGCAAGCTGAAGATATATCAATCCAATTTACCCCTGTGGTAACCGGAAATAAGAAAGTAAGCAAGGGCAGACGGTGGATGCCTTGGCTCTCGGAGGCGACGAAGGACGTGATAAGCTGCGATAAGCTGGGGGGAGATGCAAATAATCTTTGATCCTCAGATTTCCGAATGGGGCAACCCGGCAGGTTGAAGGCCTGTCATCCCGTAATGGGAGGCGAACGTGGGGAACTGAAACATCTAAGTACCCATAGGAGGAGAAAATAACAATGATTCCGCAAGTAGTGGCGAGCGAACGCGGAAGAGCCCAAACCGGTATTGTTTAGGCAATACCGGGGTTGTAGGACCACGCTGTGGCAAGAAATTAGGAAAGTGGAACGCTTTGGAAAAAGTGATCATAGAGGGTGAAAATCCCGTACACGACTTTCTAACGAAGCCTAGTGGTATCCTGAGTAGCGCGGAGCACGAGAAATTCTGTGTGAATTAGCGGGGCCCATCCCGTAAGGCTAAATACTCCCGAGAGACCGATAGCGAACCAGTACCGTGAGGGAAAGGTGAAAAGAACCTCGAACAGAGGAGTGAAATAGACCCTGAACCCGTCTGCCTACAAGCGGTCGGAGCAATGTAAGTTGTGACGGCGTGCCTTTTGCATAATGAACCTACGAGTTACTTTCTCCGGCAAGGTTAAGTATTTCAGATACGGAGCCGAAGCGAAAGCGAGTCTGAACAGGGCGAATTAGTCGGAGGGAGTAGACGCGAAACCAAGTGATCTACCCATGGTCAGGTTGAAGGTTAGGTAACACTAACTGGAGGACCGAACCGGTAAGCGTTGAAAAGCTTTCGGATGAACTGTGGGTAGGGGTGAAAGGCTAATCAAACTTGGAGATAGCTCGTACTCCCCGAAATGCATTTAGGTGCAGCCTAGGGTTAGTATAGTATGAGGTAGAGCGACTGATTGGATGCGAGGGCTTCACCGCCTATCAAGTCCAGATAAACTCCGAATGCGTACTATATATTGCCCTGGAGTGAGGGCGCGGGTGCTAAGGTCCGCGTCCGAGAGGAGAAGAATCCAGACCATCAGCTAAGGTCCCCAAATAACAGTTAAGTTGAACTAACGAAGTCAGACTGCAGAGACAGCTAGGATGTTGGCTTGGAAGCAGCCATTCATTTAAAGAGTGCGTAACAGCTCACTAGTCGAGGAGTTTGGCGTGGATAATACTCGGGCATAAACTGTTTACCGAAGCTATGGATCCAGAGTAATGGATGGTAGGGGAGCATTCCAGTGGCGTTGAAGGTGAGGGATAACCCTTGCTGGAGCAGCTGGAAAAGCAAATGTAGGTATAAGTAACGATAAAGGAAGTGAGAAACTTCCTCGCCGAAAGACTAAGGTTTCCTGATCAACGTTAATCGGATCAGGGTAAGTCGGGACCTAAGGATAAGCCGAACGGCGATTCCGATGGAAGAATGGTTTAATATTCCCATACTACTTTATAGAGCGATGTGGAGACGGAGAAGTGACAGTCCTGCCATCTGACGGAATAGATGGTTAAAGGGTGTAGACGTTGATCGCGGTAGGCAAATCCGCCGTGAGAGTCGAACCTGACAGTATGCCGAGTACTTGTACAAGGCAATATGGATGTAAACAGGCTCCCTAGAAAATCCGCTAAGCATATCTATAGAGTACCCGTACCGTAAACGGACACACGTAGTTGGGTTGAGAATACTGAGGCGCTCGAGTGATTCACGGTTAAGGAACTAGGCAAATTGACCCTGTAACTTCGGGATAAAGGGTCCCTGTCAGCGATGGCGGGGCGCAGAGAATAGGTCCAGGCAACTGTTTAACAAAAACACATGGCTGTGCGAAATAGAAATATGAAGTATACAGCCTGACACCTGCCCGGTGCTGGAAGGTTAAGAGGAGAGCTCATCGCAAGAGAAGGTTTGAATTGAAGCCCCAGTAAACGGCGGCCGTAACTATAACGGTCCTAAGGTAGCGAAATTCCTTGTCGGGTAAGTTCCGACCTGCACGAATGGTGTAATGATCTGGACACTGTCTCAACCGTGAGCTCGGTGAAATTGTAGTATCGGTGAAGATGCCGATTACCCGCGATGGGACGAAAAGACCCCGTGAACCTTTACTATAGCTTTACATTGAATTTGGGCAACTAATGTGTAGGATAGGCCGGAGACTGCGAAGCAGGCACGCCAGTGTCGGTGGAGTCGCCGTTGAAATACGGCCCTTTGGTTGTTTGAGTTCTAACTCGTGGAAATGAGGACACTGTATGGTGGGTAGTTTGACTGGGGTGGTCGCCTCCAAAAGAGTAACGGAGGCTTCTAAAGGTACCCTCAGACCGATTGGTAACCGGTCGTAGAGTGTAATGGCATAAGGGTGCTTGACTGGGAGAGAGACAACTCGATCAGGTAGGAAACTAGAGCATAGTGATCCGGTGGTTCCGCATGGAAGGGCCATCGCTCAAAGGATAAAAGGTACTCCGGGGATAACAGGCTGATCGCTCCCAAGAGCTCATATCGACGGAGCGGTTTGGCACCTCGATGTCGGCTCGTCACATCCTGGGGCTGGAGAAGGTCCCAAGGGTTGGGCTGTTCGCCCATTAAAGTGGCACGCGAGCTGGGTTCAGAACGTCGTGAGACAGTTCGGTCTCTATCTATCGTGGGCGTAGGAGATTTGAGTGGCTCTGACACTAGTACGAGAGGACCGTGTTGGACAGACCTCTGGTTTACCGGTTGTACCGCCAGGTGCACCGCCGGGTATCTAAGTCTGGATTGGATAAGTGCTGAAAGCATCTAAGTACGAAGCCAGCCTCAAGATAAGATCTCCCTGAGGGTCGTTGTAGACTACGACGTTGATAGGCTACAGGTGTAAGGGCAGTAATGTCGAAGCCGAGTAGTACTAATAGCCCGAGACTTTCTATTTCCGGAAGGAAGGATTGATATATCAGCAGGGTTAGTAGAGATACTGACAAAGCGAAAGTTACTGATAAAGTAGCGTTGTCCAGGTCAAACATCTTAAAGGTATTAAGGTGGTTATAGCGTTGGGGATCCACCTCTTCCCATTCCGAACAGAGAAGTTAAGCCCAACCACGTCGATGGTACTGCGTAAAAGTGGGAGAGTAGATAGCCGCCGTTTTAGAGTCACAGACTCCAAACAAATGAAAGGAATCAATCGAAAGGTTGATTCCTTTTTGTGTTTATAGCTTCTTTTCGTTTTTATTCTTACCGATAATATTAGTCGTCTTCTCTTTGCACGAATCAAATAAGATATTTATCTTCGCTATCTAAATTAGTATTCATAGAAAAACATATAATGAAAAGAAGAGCCTTTCTTAAATCGTCACTATTAGCAGGTGCAGGAGTTGGAGTCAATCATTCTGCACAATCTATCACTTCTTCCTTGAATGAACAGAATAATGGGCAAGAGGAAAAGAAAAAGAAACCTCATGTAATTTTTATCATGACAGACCAGCATCGTGGGGATGCTTTGGGATGTATGGGTAACAAAGCTGTTATTTCTCCTAATATAGATAAACTTGCAGCAGAAGGAACACTGTTTGTAAATGGTTATTCCTCGGCTCCAAGCAGTACGCCCGGACGTGCCGGCTTGCTGACTGGTTTATCTCCCTGGCATCATGGCATGCTGGGATACGGAAGAATGGCTGAGCAATATAAATATGAAATGCCTCAGATGTTGCGTAATCTGGGTTATTTCACTTTTGGTATCGGAAAGATGCATTGGTTCCCGCAGAAGGCACTTCATGGATTCCATGCAACTTTAATTGATGAGAGCGGCCGGATTGAGTCAAAAGATTTCATCAGTGATTACCGGGAATGGTTCCAGTTAAATGCTCCGGGACAGAATCCGGATTTAACTGGTATAGGCTGGAATGACCATGGCGCAGGAGTTTATAAATTGGATGAACGTTTACATCCGACAACCTGGACAGGGCAAACCGCTTGTGAACTGATTCGTAATTATAATAATGATCAGCCATTGTTCCTTAAAGTCTCTTTTGCACGTCCGCATAGTCCTTATGATCCGCCGAAGCGTTATTTGGATATGTATAAGAATGCGGATATACCTAAGCCAGTTATCGGAGATTGGTGTGGCAAATATGCGGAACGTCTGGATCCGGAAAAGGCTGCTTCTGATGCTCCGTTTGGTAATTTTGGGGATGAGTATGCCGTTAAATCCAGAAGGCATTATTATGCAAATGTCACTTTTATCGATGACCAGATAGGGCAGATTATTGAAACGTTGAAAGAAAAAGATATGTATGATGATGCCGTGATCTGTTTTACTGCCGATCATGGCGATATGTTGGGCGACCATTATCATTGGAGAAAGACTTATCCGTATGAGGGTTCTGCTCATATCCCTTATATTGTAAAATGGCCGTCTTATGTCAAGAAATCAGTTCCAAATGGTATAAAGATTGAACAGCCGGTTGAATTACGCGATTTTCTGCCGACCTTTATTGATTTGGCTGGGGGGGCGGTTCCTCCCGATATGGATGGTAGTTCACTGCTGAAATTAGTGCAGGGACATGGAGATGAATGGCGTAAATATATTGATATGGAGCATGCTACTTGTTATAGTGCGGATAATTATTGGTGTGCTTTAACAGATGGCAAACTAAAATATGTCTGGAATCTTCATAATGGAAAAGAGCAACTGTTCGATTTGGTAAAAGACCCGGGTGAGTTGACCGATTGTTCTGCCAAGGCGGAATATGCAAAACAGTTGAAAGAACTCCGTGGAGAAATGGTTAAACATCTTTCAGAGCGTGGAGAGGCTTTTGTGAAAGATGGCAAACTAATGACATTAGAGAAAACAATGCTGTATAGTCCGAATTTCCCTCAAAAATAATGGTTCTTATAAATTCTTTAAACAGTGTAGTGTATGGTCAGAAAATGGATGCTCCTGCTTGTCGGAGCAAGTTGTTTAATAGGTTCAGCTATGGCACAAGATAATCCGATCCTGTTGTTCCCGAAAGGTGCACCGGGAGAAACAACCAAGCTGATAGAAAAAGCAGATACTGATGGCGGTAAGACAGGTGGTGAAACCGTCTTACGGGTTACTAATGTAAGTGAACCGACAATCACTGTTTATCCGGCTCCTGATGAAGTTGCTACAGGGGCGGCAATGGTAGTCTGTCCCGGTGGAGGGTATAATATTCTGGCTTACGACTTGGAAGGAGACGAAGTTTGCGAATGGCTGAACAATTTGGGAATAACAGCTGTGTTGGTAAAATACCGTGTCCCGCGTCGGGAAGGTCACGAGAAGCATGAAGCTCCTTTGCAGGACTTGCAGCGTGCGATCGGTTATGTCAGAGCCCATGCAGAAGAGATGAATGTAGATCCGCAGCGTATCGGTGTGATGGGATTTTCGGCAGGAGGTCATCTTTCTGCGATGGTTAGTAATAATTTTGAGAAACGGACATATCCGGCAGTGGATGCTGCGGATAAGGTAAGTTGTCGTCCTGATTTCTGTCTTTTGGTGTATCCTGCGTATCTGGACGGTGAAAACTTCCAATTGGCACCAGAGATCAAAGTAACGTCGGCAACACCTCCGACTATGCTGATTCAGGCGGAAGACGATAAGTCATATATAAACAGCAGCCTTTTCTATTATTATGCATTAAAAGAAGCAGATGTTCCTGCCTGGATGCACCTGTATAGTAAGGGGGGACACGGTTATGGACTTAGAGATACCGGCGCAGCCGTGAATGAATGGCCTGACAGAGCCGAAGACTGGTTCCGTGAAATAGGGGTAATAGAATAAAAAAACTAAATGGAGTACAGAGATACGCAGAATCTTTGTATCTTTGTACTCACAAATCATGGGGATGACCGGTTTTGACAGCGGGCAGAAGTGGTTTGTAAGCATGTAGTGCGTGGTTGGCTTGCACTTAAATCTCAGACAACGAACAATTAACTGGCGAAAACAATTACGCTTACGCTGCTTAATCGAAGTATAGTAGATTCAAGCTTAATCCCTGCAAAAGTTGTGGGGACGTGACATCACCCGGATGCTGTGGCTCCGAAGCTTTCCGATCAGGTGGTGCAGCAATATCGGAGATAGTCTGAAATGAGCCTCGGGTGTCAGGCGAAAATTTAGAGGATAAGGATTAAGTGGGTGGCTTCGGTCTTGCTTGGTCCCGATAATCGAAGGCGAAGATAAACATGTAGAAAGCAGATTAATTCCTCGTTTGGACGAGAGTTCGAATCTCTCCATCTCCACGAAGGCCACTGAAAATCAGTGGTCTTTTTTGTTTATGGACCAAATTAGAAAATAAATAAGAATATCAGTTGTTTTTTACATCAGGTATGGATAAATGTTTATATTTGCAGAATGAAGCTCCCTTTGAAAATCAGCTTCTACTAATCACTTAAATAACCATATTATGCTTAAACTAGGAACTCACAACTCAATGACTTATCTTAAGCCAACCGGACTAGTCCAGATATTAGCTTGGAATACCGGAAAATGTCAGAACCTGTCTCTTGAAGAACAGTATGAATTTGGCGTCAGATTTTTTGATCTTCGTATTCGTTTTGATGAAAAGGCAACACCTTATTTTGCTCATGGCCTTTTGGAATTTCATGAAAAGGCAGTAACGGATGTACTGGCCTTTCTGGATCAAAAGCAGGATTGTATTGTGAACCTGGTCATGGAAAGTTAAAGTATTTTCCTTGTTGAATGAAGGGACACATGAAACTACAGAGAAAATAAAAGAATCGGAAAAGGAATTAAAAGAATCATTGAAAAAGGTTGTAGAAGGAGGCTTGGAACTTCTTAAGTCACCTACATTCTTTGCCATGCAAAATAATCCGAATTATTGGAAAAATGTAAATGAAGATGTTTATACGATGATGGATTTTGTTCAACTTGGAGCTCCGGAAGAATATCTCTCTCAACTGTCGGTAGATTTGCAGAAAAGGATTAAGGTATTATTTGAGAAACTTCCTCAACTTCCTAAGTAGATTAGAAAAGAAGATGATCTTATAAAAAGACAGAGTTTGCATTCTCAAGCTCTGTCTTTTTTATTCTACAAATCCAACTTTTTATTATTATTCGGAACAGGGATTCCTAAATAAGAGTATTGGTATTCATTGGTACGCTGTTGCGGGAGTATATCGATAGCTTTTACAGCAATATTTTTTCCTGTTTTGGTAGCGACCAGGCAAGTGTTTTGCAATTTTCGTTTTCCCAGGTCGAATACTTTATCAGGATTAAAGTGCTGCCCGTTGATACGCACTTCAAAATGCAGATGTTCCGTAGTAGCTCTGCCTGTCCTTCCTGTTAGTCCGATCGGTTCACCGGCTTTTACGCGGTCACCTACTTTAACCAGATTTTTGGAATTATGGCTGTAAACTGTTTCCAGCCCGTTATAATGACGGATGACTACAACATTACCATAAGCAGCATAAGGTTTTGCCATGCGGACAATTCCATCGAAGGCTGCAACGATGGTATCATTAGCACATGTTTTCAGATCAACACCGGAATGATGTCTTCTGCGGCCGGCATAGGGCGATATGACTTTTGCTCCGGGGAGTGGAAAAGCATAATCTTCATCTGTCATGAGAGCCAGGTCGATAACAAGAGAGTTTTCGTCAGCCAGAAGTTTTGGATCCGGAACAGCTATATCGGCTTTTTCCCGTGGAGAAAAATCCTCAGTAATATCTTTACGTGCATATTCTGTTTTTCCCAATTCCGGTGTAGGAGGAAGGAATATATCTATCTGGGGAAGAGGGATTTCTGTTGACGGAGACAGCATGTTAAATTCCTGATCGGAAACGGATGGTGGTGATTGCACTGATAGTACCGAAGAACAGGTACTTAGTGTTATTAGTGTAATAAATAATAATATATAACTGTAGATCTTAGGCATTATGAAATTTTTTTAGCTGGACAAAAATAGAAAAAACAATCCAGTCTAAAGTCCTTATCAGGAATACTTTATAGTTCTTTTTCATTTGTTTATGCTTTTCAATGGTCTGGTGAATGTATTGGAAAACCATAAAACAGAAAAAAGCGCCAACCGGAGTTGAACGCTTTTTTTATTATAAATCAATAAGAAATGAAATTTCAGTCTCTGTTATTTCTTGAAAAGAGATTTGGCTATACCCATCTCCAGACCGCGAAGTTCAGCTAAACCTCTCAGGCGTCCGATGCAGGAATAACCCGGATTTGTCTTCTTTTTCAGGTCATCGATCATCTGATGGCCATGGTCCGGACGCATAGCGATCGAGCAACCACGTCTTTGTTGTAGCTCGAGTAACGCTTTCATTACGCCGTACATATCTACGTCACCTTCCAGGTGGTTTGCTTCGAAGAAGTTTCCTTCTGCATCCCGTTGTGTGCTGCGGAAGTGAACGAAGTCGATGCGGTCGCCATAGCGTTCCATAATACCGGCAAGATCATTGTCGCTACGAACACCGAATGAACCGGTACACAAGCACAGACCGTTACTTGGATTCGGAACAGCTTCGATCAATTTTTTGAAATCGTCTTCCGTACTCAGGATACGTGGTAAACCGAGGATGGAGTAGGGAGGATCATCCGGATGGATCACCAGTTTAACACCCGCTTCGTCGGCTACCGGAGCAATTTCCTGCAGGAAGTAGATCAGGTTGGAACGCAGTTTTTCGGCATCGATATCTTTGTAGCGGTCCAGTGCTTCCTGGAACTGTTCGATCGTAAAACTTTCTTCCGATCCGGGCAGACCGGCAATCATATTACGGGTAAGTAGTTTACGGTCATCTTCGGTCATTATATCGAAGCGAGCTTTCGCTTTAGCCTTCTCTTCTGCCGAGTAATCGTTTTCAGCTCCCGGACGTTTCAGGATGAAAAGGTCGAAAGCAACGAAAGCTGCACGTTCAAAGCGAAGAGCCTTTGAACCGTCCGGCATCGTATAAGCCAGATCAGTACGTGTCCAGTCAAGTACCGGCATAAAATTATATGTCACAACATTAACACCGCACTTTCCGAGGTTACGCAGACTTTCCTTGTAGTTGTCGATATATTTCTGGAAATCTCCGGTTTGTGTTTTGATATGTTCATGAACGGGAACACTTTCGACAACAGACCATCTCAAGCCTACCTCTGCGATCATTTCTTTCCGTTTCATGATTTCCTCTACTGTCCATGTTTCCCCGTTAGGGATATGGTGTAAAGCATTTACGATACCGGTTGCTCCGGCTTGTTTAATATCCCAAAGGCTGACAGGATCATTCGGCCCGTACCAACGCCAAGTTTGTTCGCATAAATACATAGAAAATAATTTATTAATTTGTCAATGTGCCAATTGGCTACGGCATATGCTTTAAAGTAATTGGCATATTGGCACATTAACCTATTGGCATATTATTAGGCATTTAGATTGAGAAAGCATCGAAACCGCCGTCGACAATTGCAATTGTTCCGGTTACAAATTTGGATGCGTCACTGATCAGGTACTGAATCGTACCGAATAATTCTTCCGGTGTTCCCAAACGTCTGAACGGTGTGTGGGCAATGACAGATTTGGCACGTTCCGTATAAGAACCATCCGGATTAGTCATCAATGTCCTGTTTTGTTCTGTCAGGAAGAATCCCGGAGCGATAGCATTTACACGTAAGCCTTCACCGAATTTGATAGCCAGTTCACCGGCCATATATTTGGTCAGGTTGGAGATGGCAGCTTTTGCTGCGCCGTATCCGACCACACGTGTCAACGGACGAAGAGCGGATTCAGAAGAGAAGTTTACGATAGCACCTTCTTTCTGTTGAGCCATTACTTCTGCAAAAACCATAGTAGGAAGCACTGTGCCGAACAGGTTCAGATCTACCACTTTTTTGAAAGCATCGACCTGCAGGTCAAAGATGTTGTTGTCCGGACCGATTGTAGCACCGGCCATATTACCACCGGCAGCATTCAATAATGCATCGATGCGGCCATATTTGGCAAGGATATCTTTTTTATTCTGTTCGAGGATCTCTTTATTCAGAACGTCAGTTTGGAAGAAACAGGCTTCGCCACCTTTTGCTTTGATATCGGCAACGATTTTTTCTCCGATTTCCACTGCACGGTCAAGGATTACAACTTTAGCACCTTCTTCAGCCAGATGGCCTGCGATTCCGCTACCCAGAATACCGGCTCCTCCGGTAATGATGACAACTCTGTCTTTAATACAAAATAAATTAGCCATTTTATAGATGATTTTTATTGTGATATTTCCATTTTATGTTCAATATGTGCGCGAGCACACGTTGGGTGCAAATGTATAGTATTTATTTGTCAAACAAAAAAAATATAGAAGAAAAATAATTAATTTATGCCTTTAAATATAGTTATTGTAGTACTTAATGTTCTCTTTGATAAGTATATCAATAGGCATATAATTGATTTGTTCGACTTTTTCTTTTAATACCAGATGACGGAATAAAGCGCGGACGCAATTGAATCCCTGCACTTCCGGACGTTGGGCGATCAGATGGGTGATGTATCCGTTGTTCAGATGGCTCAGATTCGATTCGATCACGTCGTAACCGATCAGTTTAAAATGTTTGTCGATGTCCTGATGCTGGAAATAATCACCCAGGACATGTGCTCTGGAGTTGAAGATTATACCTGCCTTGATCTCTTCATGCGTTGCGAAGAAAGAGTCGAGTATCTCTTTGTTTTCAACTGATTCATCGGCATGAATATGTACAGGGTATATTTTCCCCAGAAAATCGTGACCGTACAGATAATCGCGGAAACCTTCCTCACGTTTCATAACCTGAGTTGAATGCATATCGCCTTTACGGATAAAGCGGAAAATAGCGATGTTGTCTTCCGGATGTATCTGTTCAAAAAGTAACCGCCCGGCGATATATCCGGAATCATAGGAGTTTGTTCCGTAATAAGCGATACAATTGGTATTTTCGATAAAGGCATCGATCAGCACATAGGGGATTTCGAGTTTATCGAGTTGTTGTGTGAGTTGGATAACGCTCTCTTTAAAAAGGGTTGCTATGATTACTCCCTGGCAATCCGCCTCTTCTATTTTGGGAATCAAATTATCAAAACTGTTTCTGTCATACTGGTTGAAGTACATCCGCTCGACCTCAATATTGTAACTGAATAATTCCTGTTCGGCTTTGTTGATCCCTTCGGACAGCTTTGCCCAGTATTCCCCCTGTCCGAAAGAGGGTATCAATGTAACGAATTTATACTTTTTCTTGAGGGCTAACGAACGGGCTATCAGATTCGGGTGATAGTCTATCTCTTTTAATACTTTTTCGACCTTCTTCTGTGCTTCTTCCGACACTTTGCCACGGTTGTGCAAAATACGATCGACGGTTCCGGTAGAAACTCCGGATAATTCTGCTATATCTTTTATTCTATACGTTTTCCCCATAGGGCAATTCTGTTATCATAAATAATCCGCAGAACATGAAAAGATTCTGCGGACTGTTTGTTTTGTGTTATAAAAATTATAATTCCTCAATAATCTGCAAAGGTGCATTTAATTTACGAAAAACATAGCTATACATCATATATATAAGAGGCATTGCTACAAAAATTCCTATACCCAGCAGGATAAGTCCCAATATAAAAATACCGATCATAGCCAGCATAAGCATAAATAACGGCATGCCCTGTCCGCGGGTTATTTCCCAACTGCGTTTCAGCGATTCGATGATACCTGTATCTTCTTCAACAATGAAAGCGGTGAAAAATTGCAATCGGAGAGCCAGATAAATGCCTGGAATAATGAACAGGCAGATACCGAACACCACGATGATCCCCATAAAAAGATTAGCCACAAAATAAGTGATGATTTTACGGGCCTGTTGTCCGTAGGCCGAGAATTGCGGTTCCTCTCCATCCAGGGCCTGGAATATGTTTTTCATGTATCCTAATGCAAAAATGCAGGAGATAATGCAACTGATCAAATTAATAACGATTGTACCCACTATGGATTTTTGCATAGGCATGGCAAAAGCGCTCAGCGTAAAAGAAATTATTGTCATACCTATCAATAAGCCGGCTAAAACCCATATCTGAGTTTTAGTACGTTGCCATGAAGTACTGCATACTTCCGAAATAGAAAACTTTGGTCCCATCAGATTGTAGATTAATTATGTTTATAGATAGCTGTAAATTTAAACTAAATTATTGAATAAACAAACAACAACAACGGAATGTATGCAATTTTGGACTAATTTACTTTCGATCCGGCAAAAAATAGCTATCTGTTTGATCTCTACATATAAATAAAGCTATTTTTTAGTATAAAAGAATGTATAAACGGTAAAAGTGCAATAAAAAGATTCTACATTTGTACGTTTTTTAGGATATGAGTCCCTTTGTTGTCGAGTCTGATAATACAAGCCTTCAGGAATAAATGTACGAAAAAATAAAAGGCAGAAATATATTAAATTATAATTATGGATAAACAAATGTTGAGAACTACTATTACCCAATGTAGACAAATTGCATTATTTGCGCTGGGAGTGTCTTTATTAACCGCCTGTGGTAACAGCCAGAGCGGCATGAAGTTAGGTGACAGTGAATATGCTGTTTTGACCGTGAATTCATCTTCCAGCAATCAGACAACTTCCTATCCGGCGACTATCAGAGGTACGCAGGATATTGAAGTCCGTCCCCAGGTGTCGGGTTTTATTGTTAAGTTATGTGTCGATGAAGGAGCTACGGTCCGTAAAGATCAGCCCTTGTTTGAAATTGATCCCACGCAGTATAAGGCGGCAGTGAACCAGGCCAAAGCAGCTGTTGCTATGGCAGATGCAAACGTAAAAACGTTGACATTGACAGAAAAGAATAAGAAAGACCTGTATAATAATGCTATTATCAGTTCTTTTGAATATGAGACAGCCGTCAACCAATTGATGTCTGCAAAGGCATCCTTGGCACAGGCAGAAGCCTCTTTGGTTAGTGCGGAACAGAATTTATCTTTTTGTAAAGTGACCAGTCCTTCCAATGGCGTTGTCGGAACTTTCCCTTACCGTATCGGAAGTTTGGTGAGCCCTTCTATCTCGAGTCCGTTGACAACTGTTTCTGAGATCGGAGAAGTATATGTTTATTTCTCAATGACGGAAAAGGAATTGTTGCAGCTCACAAAAGCCGGAGGCACACTGAAAGAACAATTGGATAAGATGCCGGCCGTTCAGTTACAGTTGGCAGACGGAACGATGCTGGAAGAAACCGGTAAGATCGATGCTGTCAGTGGCGTTATCGACCAGTCGACCGGTTCGGTTAGTATGCGTGCCGTTTTCCCGAATGACAAAAGAATCCTGCGAAGCGGGGGAACAGGAAACGTGGTATTCCCTTACACCATGGAAGGTATTATTATGATTCCGCAGTCAGCTACGGTTGAAATCCAGGACAAAAAATTCGTATATGTACTGCAACCCGATAATAAAATTAAAAATGTTGAAATTCAGATTTCCTCTTTGGATGATGGTCAGAATTATCTGGTTACTAAAGGTTTGAAATCCGGTGATAAGATCGTTGTTGAAGGCGTTCAGAGTTTAAGAGACGGTCAGGAAATCACGCCGATTACACAGGCTGAGCAGGCTGCAAAGTTCCAGCAGGCCATGAAAGACCAGAACGAAGGAAATTTAAAAACAGCTTTTAATTAATTAAAGGTATAGGATAACCCGGGCTTTCCCGGTGATATTCGTTTATAAAAAAGTAACATATGAAATTAGATAGATTTATTAACCGTCCGGTGCTTTCAACGGTGATTTCCATCCTGATTGTCATCCTGGGTATATTAGGTTTGTTCACATTGCCTATTACCCAATATCCGGACATTGCGCCTCCTACTGTTTCGGTAAGGGCCACTTATACAGGTGCCAATGCGCAGACTGTATTGAATAGTGTGATTGCACCGCTGGAAGACCAGATCAACGGGGTAGAGAACATGATGTATATGACATCAAATGCTTCCAATAACGGTTCTGCCGATATCTCCATATATTTCAAACAGGGAACCGACCCGGATATGGCAGCAGTAAACGTTCAGAACCGTGTGTCGATGGCACAAGGTCTGTTGCCTGCCGAAGTAACGAAGATCGGTGTGACTACCCAGAAACGTCAGAACTCCATGTTGGTTGTTTTTGCCGTTTATGATGCGGAAGACCGTTACGACCAGAAATTTCTGGAAAACTATGCAAAGATCAACCTGATTCCTGAAGTACAGCGTGTACCAGGGGTCGGTGATGCCAACGTATTGGGTACCGATTATTCTATGCGTATCTGGTTGAAGCCGGATGTAATGGCACAATATAAGCTGGTGCCTAACGATGTATCGAACGTGTTGGCTGAACAGAACGTGGAGGCTGCTCCGGGTTCTTTCGGTGAACAGGGAAACCAGTCGTTCCAGTATACGATCCGTTATAAAGGACGTCTGCAAACAGCAGAAGAATTTGATAATATTGTAGTAAAAGCATTGCCCGACGGTGAAGTGCTTCGTCTGAAGGACATTGCCGATATCGAATTGGGACGTTTGACTTACAACTATGTAAATAAAGTAAACGGCCATAATGCAGTAGCATGTATCGTTTACCAGATGCCGGGAACGAATGCAACAGAAACGATCAATAATATCCAGGATTTGCTGGTGAGATCAGAGGCGACTATGCCTCCGGGAATGAAGGTTGAAGTATCCATGAATGCCAACGACTTCCTTTATGCTTCTATCCATGAGGTTCTCAAAACTTTGCTGGAAGCCTTTATCCTGGTGTTTATTGTGGTATATGTGTTCTTGCAGGATTTACGTTCAACCTTGATTCCTGCTATTGCGATTCCGGTAGCCTTGATCGGTACATTCTTCCTGTTGTCACTGATCGGATTCAGTATCAACTTGTTGACACTTTGTGCGATGGTACTTGCCATTGCGATTGTGGTCGATGATGCGATAGTCGTCGTCGAGGGGGTCCATGCCAAGTTGGACCAGGGATATAAATCGGCGAAACAGGCATCTATCGATGCGATGAGTGAACTTGGCGGAGCGATTGTTTCTATTACATTGGTGATGATGTCCGTGTTTATCCCTGTAAGTTTCATGGGAGGTACAGCCGGTATATTCTATCGTCAGTTCGGTGTGACAATGGCTATTGCTATCGGTTTGTCGGCATTGAATGCCTTGACATTGAGTCCGGCACTTTGTGCTATTTTCCTGAAACCTCATGATGAACACGGTGAAAAGAAGACGACATTCGTATCCCGTTTCCATACCTCTTTCAATGTGGCTTACGATTCTTTATTAAAGAGTTACAAGAAGCGTGTATTGTTCTTTATCCAGAAGAAATGGCTGGCATTTGGAACTGTAGCTGCCTCTATTGCCCTGTTGATCTTCTTCATGCAGGTAACGCCGACCGGTATGGTGCCGAATGAAGATATGGGTACTATCATGGGAGCTGTAACATTACCTCCCGGAGCTTCTCAGGAACGTACATTGGAAATCATGGAACGTGTAGATAGTCTGATCGCTTCCGACCCGGCTGTGAAATCACGTACGGCTATTACCGGTTTCAGTTTTATCGGTGGTCAGGGACCTTCTTACGGTTCATTCATCATCAAGTTGAAAGACTGGGAAGAACGTTCTATGACGCAGAGTGCGGAAGTAGTTTACGGTAGTTTATTTATGCGTGCCCAGAAAGTGGTGAAGGATGCACAGGTATTGTTCTTTACTCCGCCTATGATTCCGGGTTATTCCGCTTCCAGTGATATCGAGTTGAATATGCAGGATAAGACCGGTGGTAGCCTGGAGAAATTCTTTGATGTTTCCAAAGACTATATGGCAGCATTGACGGCCCGTCCGGAAATCAAGTCGGCCCAGACTACTTTCAACCCGAACTTCCCGCAATATATGATCGATATCGATGCGGCAGCCTGTAAGAAAGTAGGCATCAGTCCGAGCGATATCCTTATGACTTTGCAGGGATATTATGGTGGTCTGTATGCTTCCAACTTCAACCGCTTCGGTAAGATGTACCGTGTAATGGTGCAGGCCGATCCTTCTATGAGAGCGAATATGGAATCGTTGAAGAATATCAAGGTCAGAAACGGTAACGAAATGGCACCGATCTCCCAGTTTATTACAATAGAGAAAGTATATGGTCCGGATATCATCAGCCGTTTTAACATGTATACCTCAATGAAACTGATGGTTGCCCCGGCTGACGGATTTACCAGCGGTCAGGCACTGAAAGCACTGGAAGAAGTGGCAAGTACCACCCTTCCTGCCGGTTTCGGTTATGAGTTGGGAGGTATGGCACGTGAAGAGGCGGAAACGAGTGGAAGTACTACCGGCTTGATCTTTATCTTGTGTTTCGTGTTCGTTTATCTGTTGCTGAGTGCACAGTATGAAAGTTACGTATTGCCGTTGGCCGTATTGCTTTCAATTCCGTTCGGTCTGATGGGTAGCTTCCTGTTTGTACAGGGTTGGGCTGCGTTAGGTAGCATCCCGGCATTGAAGATGATATTGGGCACAATGTCGAATAACATTTATATGCAGATCGCGTTGATCATGTTGATGGGTCTGTTGGCAAAGAATGCTATTTTGATCGTAGAGTTTGCCCTCGAACGTCGCCGTATGGGTATGAGTATTACCTGGGCTGCCGTATTGGGTGCCGCTGCCCGTCTGCGTCCTATCCTGATGACCTCTCTGGCAATGGTAGTCGGTTTGTTGCCGATGATGTTCGCCTTTGGTGTAGGTGCTCACGGTAACCGTACGCTGGGTACTGCCGCTATTGGTGGTATGTTTGTCGGTATGATCTTCCAGATCCTGATCGTTCCTGCCTTGTTCGTGGTATTCCAGTACTTGCAGGAAAAGGTGAAACCGATCGAATGGGAAGACCTTGACAACAGCGATTTGAATACGGAAATAGAACAGTACGCTAAAAAATAAGTGAGAAGACAATGAAGAAAAATCAAATAATATATATGATGTGTGCAACTGCCCTGCTGAGCAGTTGCCACATCTACAAGGCTTATGATCGTCCTGAAACGATAGATACGTCCGGTCTGTATCGTGATCCGGTATCGGTAACGGATACATTGGCTGCCGATACGACCAATATGGGAAATCTTTCCTGGAAGGAAGTTTTCCGTGATCCTAAATTACAGGCTCTGATTGAAGAAGGACTGGCGAATAACGTGGATATGCAGGCTGCCGTTCTCCGTGTGGAAGAAGCGAAAACGTTGCTGACTGCTGCCCGTTTATCTTTCCTTCCGTCTTTGAATCTGGCTCCGCAAGGCTCGCTGACCACCATGGGAGGATCCAGCTATGCAAAAGCCTATACTTTGCCGGCTGCTGCTAATTGGGAAGTCGACCTGTTTGGTAAGCTGCTCAATGCAAGCCGCGACCAGAAAGCAATCTATTTGCAGAGCCAGTATTCACAGCAGGCTGTCCGTTCACAGTTGATCGGTGGTATTGCCAATACTTACTTTACCCTGCTGATGCTCGACCGTCAGGTAGAGATCACAACCGAAACGGTTGCTATCTATAAAGAAAATGTACGCGCGATGGAAGCAATGAAGACGGCCGGTATGACAACCGAGGCTGCAGTCGTTCAGATGAAAGCCGTATATCATCAGGTATCGTCTTCGTTAATCAATCTGCAACGCCAGGTTCGCGAAGTGGAAAACTCTTTGTCCGTACTGTTGGCTAAAGCACCGCAACGTATCGATCGCGGCAGACTGGAAGATCAGGTAATCCCCGACGAGATCATGGCCGGCGTACCTTTGCAGTTGCTGGAAAACCGTCCGGATGTGAAGATTGCGGAAATGTCGCTTGCCAGTGCTTACTATACGACAAACAAGGCACGTGCCGCTTTCTATCCCGGTTTGAATATTACGGCAACAGCCGGTTGGACGAACGGTTCGGGTATTACTGTTGCTAATCCGGGACAGTTCATGTTCCAGGCTCTGGCTTCACTGGCACAGCCTATCTTCAACAATGGTAAGTTGATCGCTAACTTGAAGGTATCGAAAGCAGAGGAGAAGATCGCCCAGATGAATTATCAGCAAGCAATTCTTGAAGCTGGTAAGGAAGTAAGCGATGCCCTGCATCTTTACGATGCAACCAACAAGATGTTGATTCAGGACAGACAACAGATCGAGCAATTGGAAAAGGCCGTAACCTATACGAAAGCTTTGTTCCAGTCTGCCCAGTCAACTTATCTGGAAATCCTGTCAGCTCAGCAGAGCCTTCTTAGTGCACAATTGACAGAAGTATCCGACAACGTTCAGCGTATGCAGGCTGTAATCAATCTGTATAGTGCTGTCGGAGGAGGAAGAGAGTAATAACCATTAAAACTTAGATTATTATGATTAGTCCGTTAGCTTATGTAGATGCCGGTGCCAGACTGGGAGCGAACGTTACTGTTCATCCGTTTGCCTACATCGATAAGAATGTCGAGATCGGCGATAATTGCGAGATCATGCCTCATGCCAGTATCATGAGTGGTGCACGTCTGGGGAAAGGTAACCGTGTATTCAATGGGGCTGTTATTGCGGCAGAACCCCAGGATTTCAAATATAAAGGCGACACGACATTAGCCGTTATAGGCGATGATAACGTGATCCGTGAGAACGTAGTGATCAACCGTGCCACGACTCCGGATGGGCAGACTTTTATCGGTAATGGTAATTTCCTACATGAAGGAGTGCATATTTCACACGATACACATATCGGAAACCATTGCGTTTTGGGTTACGGTAGCAAGGTCTCCGGTAATTGTTTCTTTGAAGATTATGCGATCTTCGGAGGTAATGTGTTGGCAAGCCAGGGTAGCCGTGTCGGTACCTGGTCGATGACGCAGACCGGTTGCCGTTTCCGTAAAGACGTACCTCCTTATATCGTGGCGGCTCTTGAACCGATTTCCTACTACGGAGTCAACTCCGTAATCCTTTCCCACCAGGGTTTGAGTGAAAAGGTGATCAAGCATATCAGCCATGCATACCGTATCGTTTATCAGGGAAAGACCAGTATTTTCGATGCCTTGCTGATGATTAAGGACCAGGTGCCGATGAGTGATGAAATACAGCATATCATTGACTTTATCAATGATTCGAAGCTGGGTATTATCGGAAGGTAAGACGTTTATTATAGAAAAGAAGAGAGGATATTGCTTGGGCGGTGTCCTCTTTTTTTATAACCATCCACTCCGGGAATTGATGGATACCTAAAACCTGTCTCTTATGGGTTAATCAAAGAAAAACCAATACTTTTTTTACATAAAAGCGGCGATTTTTAGAAAGTATAACATAAAGGTGATTATGCTCTCTCAATCAATGGATTAATGGGAGAATGTTCTGTTCTCGTATTGAATAACGACGCTGCAAAAAGCATACTTGGGCGAGAGTACCGTTACTTAACCGTTACCTCCCGAAAGGCGGAAAAAGATCGGTTTCAACAGGTTATTTTTCAATGTCTTGCGTTGTTTTTCATATCCTCTGATAACTCAATAAATAGTAACTTTGTAACAGCAAAAAATTGAGTTTATGAGGAGTACATTCAGAGTTTTGTTCTACACCAAGAACCAGGCCATAAAAAATGGCCGTGTTCCTGTCATGGGTCGTATCACCGTCAATGGTACGACAGCAAGTTTCAGTTGTAAGCGCGACGTTCCCCTTGCCCTTTGGGATGCCAAGGGGAACTGCGCTAGGGGTAAATCCGACGAGGCCCGGAGGTTGAACCAGGATCTGGACAATATCAAGGCCCAGATCGGAAAGCACTACCAGTACCTTTCAGACCATGACTCGCTTCTGACAGCCAAGAGAGTCTATGACCGTTATAATGGTTTCGGGGACGAGGTTCATTCGCTGATGGAGATTTTTGACAACCAGATAGAGGATTACAGGCGGCAGATCGGCAAGACCAAGGCGGAAAGCACCTATCGGGGGCTGGTGAATGACCGTAAATGCCTGCTTCATTATCTGAAGGATAAGTTGGGAGTGGAAGATGTTCCGCTGGCATCGTTGGACTTAAACTTTATCAAGGGGTTCTATAACTGGATGTTATCCGTGCGGGGACTTTCCAAATCCACGGCCTTCGAGCGTATCAATACGATGAAATGGCTGATGTACAAGGCCGTGGATGAAGGATGGCTCAGGAAGCATCCGTTTAAGAAGTTCGAGTGCCATCCGGAATACAAGAAACGTCCTTTCCTCTCGGAGGAGGATCTGCAGCGTCTGCTCCGTGTCAAGCTGAGTTACAAGCGGCAGCGGGCTTTTCGGGATATGTTCATTTTCATGTGTTTCAGCGGTCTGGCCCATGCCGATTTGAAGGAGCTGACTTACAAGAACATCCATACGGATTCCGACGGAGGTACCTGGCTGATGGGCAACCGTGTGAAAACGAAGGTGCCTTATGTGGTCAAGCTGCTTCCGATAGCCGTGGAACTTATCGATCGGTACCGGGACATGAGGGAGGGCAAGGATACCCCGGACAAGGTGTTCCCGGCCGGAAACCGCAAGACGATGGAGGACAGCCTGAAGCGTATAGGTGAGAAAGCCGGCTGCAGCGTCCGGCTCAGCCCGCATGTGGGCCGCCATACCTATGCCACCCTGACCCTTACCAAGGGCATGCCGCTGGAAACCCTGCAGCGTGTGCTGGGGCATAAGAACATACTTTCCACGCAGGTTTATGCAGAGCTTATCAATCCCAAAGTCGGTGAGGATACCGACAAGGTCTGCGAGAGAATCGGTGACATGTACCGTCTTGACTGTTAAAACGGGAAGG
This sequence comes from Parabacteroides goldsteinii, assembly GCF_020091425.1. Taxonomy (NCBI): domain Bacteria; kingdom Pseudomonadati; phylum Bacteroidota; class Bacteroidia; order Bacteroidales; family Tannerellaceae; genus Parabacteroides; species Parabacteroides goldsteinii. Next base: position 174,626 of record NZ_CP081906.1, read on the forward strand.
CGGGGGTATCCGAACAAATTGTTCGACACCCCCGCCTTTGTCATGTTCCGGGCCGTCTATCTGGCGTACCTCCTGTAGTTCCGGTAGTTCTTCCGCAATGTCTCGTACAGGACACTCTCAGGATACAGTATTTTCCCTCCGATGGTGGTATAGGGTATGGATCCCTCGTCACGCAGTGTCTGCAGGGTCCTTTTTGAGATATGCAGCAGTTCACACACTTCTTCTCCCTGCAGGTAATGCTCGTCCGCGATGGTGGGACGTATCCTTGCCGTCGCCGCTTCCACCGATCTGCCGATCTTCTTCATCCATCCGGTCAGTTCCTTGAACTCCTCCGAATCTTTTGTGATGATTTCCGCCATTATTTCCTTCTTTTCTTAATGAGACCTTCTTCCAGTATTTGCCGGATATCCGTTTCCTTGTAAAAGCATTTCCCTCCGATGTTCGAATAAGGGATCAGCCCCCTGTCCCGGTGGTTCTGCAGGCATCTTTTGGATATGCCAAGGGCCATGCAGACTTCCTGGGCGTCCAACCACTTCTCCGGTGATGCAGGAGACACTTTCCTCTGGAAATCGCCCAACTGCACGGAAAGCATGCTGAGCTGTCTTTTCAGTTCCAGATACGCGCTTGTTTCAATAATCGTAATTTCCATGAAATTATATTTATAAATTCATAACATTCACAAAATAAAATGTTTCCGTATTCTCTCACGGCCTCTTCCTTGCCGGGCGGCAAGGAAAGGGGGACGGCTGTCCCGACTCCCCTTTGTCCATTCTTTTTTTTGGAGGGTGAATATCAAATTTGGCTGTCCCGCCTGCCTGTAATCCCGGATTATTTTCCTATCTTTACCCCGAAAATATGAATTCATCCAGAGGCGGGGATCAATCTTCGTTTCTGTTGATATATAGACATAACGTTCCGCAGAACGCTCTTAAAACGGAAATCTGGCAAAATTTCAATCGGAATAGAGGCTTCTGCGTAAGGCTGTGCTATGCATTGTCATAGCGTGGCTTCTACGCGGCAACTATTCAAAGGTTTTGCCAGAACCTCCGTTTTGGAGCCACGTAGGGTCACGCTTTTTTCATGTCCCTGCCGGAACCATTACGAAATAAAAATATCCTATCCATATGGCGACGGTTCAGATCCTGGCTTTCATCACCCTTGACGGCTATCTTGCCCGCAGGACGACATTCCCCGATTTGTGGGAACACCCCGAGAAATATGGCATCACCCGTATCCGGGAGGATGCCTTATCCTGCCTTGACCCTGATGTTTCCTTCATATCCCTTACGGAATGGAAATGCAGGCACTCCGGCGTATATCTTGCGGAAGCTACCTTGGAAACGCTTCCCTTCACGGACAGCCTTCTCCGCTTTGGCATGGCCGACGAGCTGGTCTTGTATGTCCTGCCCCGCTTCCAGGGGGAAGGTTCCCGCCTGTTCGAGGTAGGTTCAGGATTTTCCTTATGGAAACTGGCCGGAGCGCGGAGCTTCCATAAGGACGTTTGCCGCTTGCATTACAGACGGGTCGTGAGCGGATAACGGCTATCTCTCCGTGGGGGGCCTGAATGTCATCTCTATCCTGTAGTTCTCATCCATCTTAAGGGATGCCTCATACGGCCTGCCTTTCTTGCTGACAAAAGGCAGGAAATCCGTCTTCTTTCCTTCCAGCAGGCAGAGCATTTCCTCGTCGGTCAGTTCCCTTGCGTTGAATGTCCTGAAAAGCAGGAACGCGCAGTCCGGGTCACTGCACCGGGCCACCTTCCGGTGAAGGGTCAGTGTCTTCATGCCGCATTTGGGACAGCGGTGGAGGGACGGTTCAGGATGTTCGAACCGAATCTCCGAGAGCTCCTCCACGATCTGTCGTGCGTACTCTTCAACCTTTTGGATGAACACGTCCGCGTCCAGTTCTCCCCGCTCGATCTCCTGCAGGTCCTTTTCCCATCGGGCGGTCATTTCCGGAGCGGCGATCAGCTTGTCCCCGACAGCCTCATACACCTCCAGCCCTTTCGGGGTGGGCAGCAGGCCGCATCCCTGTCTTTCGACATACCGACGTGCGATGAGCAGTTCGATGACACCGGCCCTTGTGGAGGGTGTACCGAGTCCGTACCGTTCCATTTCGGACAGCAGCGAGGCTTCCGTAAAGAGTGGTTCGGGAGAGGTTTCCCCGCTTCGGACGGATATGTCCGTTACCGGCAGCACCTCGCCCTGCTCCCAGAAGGGGAACACGGTGTCTTCTTCTTTCCCTGCCCTGTTATGGACGCTTTTCCATCCGGCGTGCACCGTCCGGCGGTATCCGGCCTCGAACAGGCTTCCCCCGTATTCGATGCGGATGTCCGCCTCCTCTTCAGTGCAGTCACCCGAGAAGGCTTCCAGCATCCTGCCTGCGACCATGCGGTAGAGGTTCTGCTCATCAAGCGGCAGTTTGCCGGGTATGCTTTCCGTTATGATGATAGCATGGTGTCCGGTCACCTTGCCGTCATCGGCGGTCCGGATGGACAGCTTCCTGCCTTCCAGAGCTTCCGCATAACGAGCAAAACACGGGTCGTCTTTCAGAAGGGAGAGCAGTGTCGGCATCCTCTCCAACATGTCCTCCCGGATGTGGCGGCAGGAGGTACGCGGGTATGAGATGTATCCTCCCTCATACAGCCTCTGCAGGGCCGATGCCGTCTGTCCTGCCGTCAGCCCCATCCGGAGGTTCGCCTCCTTCTGCAAGGAGGCCAGGTCATACAAAAGCGGCGGTTCCTCCACCGTTTCCTTTCTCTCCGCCTGTATTACCGTGGCCGCACGCGATGCCGCGATCCGGTTCCGAACGGCCACGGCCTCCTGCTGCTGCGTGTATTTTTCCGGGCAGGTGAAAACAAGCTCCTTGCCGTCCTTGAGGACCGACAGCTCCAGCCGGTAATAGGGTACGGCGTTGAAATCCCTGTTCTCCAGGTAACGGCGCGAGATGAGGGCGAGCACCGGTGTCTGTACCCGTCCGAGCGAGTGGTTCTTTCTCTTTGCCGCCATGCCGAGCGCGAGGCTTGCGTTGTACCCGATGATCCGGTCGGCTTCCCGCCGTGCCCTGCCTGCCAGGTACAGGCCTTCATAGAGGCTGTCCGGTCTAAGGTCAAGGAACGCCTTGCGGATCGCATCGTCCGTCAGTGAGGAAAGCCACAGGCGTTCCGTTTTCCCCTTGAAGCCCAGATAGTCATAAAGGTTACGGGCGACCAGTTGCCCCTCTCGGGAGGTGTCCGTCGCCGTAACCGCCCCGTCCGCTTCCCGCAACAGCCTGCCGATAATTTCCAGCTGCCTGACGGCTACGGGATCATCCCGGAAACCATCCTCCGTCCTTGTCTGGCGGACGGCGAGTCCGGAGGGGACTGCAAGGGGAAGCATCTCCTTTGTAAAAGGTCCTTCCGGACAGGAAAATGGGGAAACCGGGGCCAGCAGGTGACCGAACGTTCATGTGACGGCGTATCCGTTTCCGGTGAGATACCCGTCTTCCATTTTGTCCGCGCCCAATACGCGGGCCAGTCTTTTAGCCACGAGGGGCTTTTCACAAATCACGACTTTCATTTTCTTACATTTTTATTGTCAGGTTATTATCTGTTGTTGATGGACTATCCTATTTTCGGCCCTTTCTTCGATTTCCCGGCTCCTTTGGCGGGTTTCTCTCCGCTCCGTGCTTTCCTGGTCTTTCCGATTTTCTCGGAAAGCTGCGGCGTATTCTCCATGCTTTCCGTGGGTGAAGGGACAGTCCGGGCGGGAGGAAGCCCCGTGGGGACCATGTCATACCCTTTGGAGGTCATCTCCAGCCTCACATGGTCCATCGGCTTGAGATACAGGGTGGCTTTCCCGTCGGAGGTGAACTCGTAAAGGACCGTCTCCCTTCCGGCGAGGATGCTCTCATAGTTCTGGTAGCAGAGGCTTTCCTGCGGAACACCGTTCTGTCGGAGCATCCCGCAGATCTCGTCGGGGCACAGGTTCCCGAACTTCCTGTCATGCGGCGAGGCGAATATATACTCGTAGGTGGACAGCAGCAGGCTCTCCTGGAGCAGGCTCGGGCAGCGGTCATAGGTGGTCATCCGGTATATTTTCCTGGATATGTCCTTCAGCTGCCGGGAAAGGTCGCGGGGCTTGGAGGAGAGCGGTATGCTCCCCAGGCGGATGAGCGAGCGGTTGATGTCGCTGATGACGCTCCTTTCCCACCTTGCGAGCAGGTCCGCGCGGTTCTGCCGGAAATTCTCACGGAGAATCCCCGGAATTCCTTTGGTGTTGAAGAACAGGCTGACGCGTTTCCATAAGGAGGGTTTCCTCAGGTTGGTGGCGCTCCAACGGATGACATTGAAACGGTAGCCTTCCATGAATTGCCTGAGCGGGTTCCGGTATGAGAAAATATCCCTTATGGTCTTCTGCAGCGCCTTGCGGTCGATGGTACGTCTTCCGGCATCGAGCAGTTCTTCGGGTGTGAATGATTCTGTTGTTTCCATTTCGGTTTATAATTTGGGTTTCACTTTTCGGGAGGCCGTACCCTTTTGTTTGCGAGCCGCCCCCTTTTTCTTCTCGCCGGTAGCCGGGGGGAGAGTCTTCTTTTCCGGGCTTTCCGCCATGCGACGTATCCTTTCCGCATACTTGTCGGCTTTCTGCTCCCGGGAGGGCATCTCCCTGCGGATTCCTTCCCTTTTCAGGAGGAATTCCGCAATGGCCCTGGACTTTTCCCGAAGGTCGTGTATCCTTTCCTCATAGGGGAAGTCCCGGTACAGCTCCCTTTTTCCCGCGAGCGTGCGGAGCTCTTTCTCGATACCGGCGAACTCTTTCCCGTAACGGAACGGCCCGTCCATATACAGGTGGGCGTATCCCTTCCGGGCGATATCCTGCAGGGTTATGATCTCACGGTTGCCTGCGGAGAGTGTCAGGGAGTTGGCCTTTACGAAACGCTCCAGGTTCTCCGCCGTGGGCGACATGTCGAAAGATACCGTCGGAAGATAGCCGGCAAGGAGCTCCAGCGGGGGCTGCGAGGCGGGGAAATCCCGCCCGTTGTCCCGAGACATTTCCAGCAGCTTCCGGGAGGCCGTCTCGATCCGGTAGATGGAAAGCGTTTTCAGCCCTTCCCATGCGGTGGAATAGAAACGGTCCGCCATGTCCTGCAGCATCCCGCGCATACGCTCCGGACCCTGCAGGCCGTCGTTGAATACCCTGACACCCCGTTCCGTCTTCACGAAAGTAAGGCGGAACAGGGCTTTCTTACCTTCCGAGGTCCTTTCCATGGCGGTCTCATAGGCCTCGTAGTTCCGGCAGCCGGACGAACGCTCCATCTCTTTGAGGGCGGTACGGTCTATCTCCCTCCCGTGCGCCCTCAGGTAGACGGCCCGTCTGAGCGGGACCGGGTTCCCTCCGGTTATCCCGCCGTACCCGGGGATGAGCTCCCATACTTTCCCCGGGTGTTCCTCCTGGAGCTCCTCCCTTGTCGGGAGCATTTTTTCCGGCACTCCTTCCAGGGCCAGCAGCAGGTTGTCCGGGACCGTCCCGTTTCCCTCCCTTATGGCTTTGTCGGCGGTATGCCCGATGAATTCCATGAAGGGATCCGTGCCCTGCGGCCTGTGTCGGACCACCATGAAGGAGTTTATCCGGTTGTCCGGACACAGTTCCAGATAGAGGTTTCCGTGTTTTTCCTCCCGGGGGCGTTTCCAAGACCTTATCAGTCGTTCCAGCCATGCCATGCTATATCCGTCTTTTAGGGGTTCCATCTGTTTTCCTCCATCGGTTTGTCTTCTTTTTACCGGCAGGCGGACCGGCTCTGTGCCCGGTTTCTTTTTCCGCCATGGAAGGCGCGTATCCCCGTACCTTGTATTCCGTTCTGAGGATTCTCTCCGCCATGTCCATGGAAGCCTGTCCGAGTGCCCGGTACATCACAATGTCGTTCCTTTCTAGGCAGGCCTGCCGGCGTTCATACAGGCTGCGGAATCCGGTCCGGTGGACGGATACCTTCTCCAGCTGTCCGGGATCCGACAGTCCCCTGGCACGGATTCCGGTCAGGGCGGCGATCTCGTTCGCCTCGTCCGTGGCATTCAGGCCGAAGGTCTTGACAAACCGCCTGAACGCCTCACCGTCCGCGTGCATGGGACAGCCGGCTGACGGATGGAGGCCGGCTACAAGGGAGTCCGGCTGGTAACGCGCCTTTTTGGGGACGAACTCACGCCGGCCCTGCGGGGTGAACATAAAGGCGCACCTTTTGGCCGCGTCCGATATGCCTTTATCGGATGTGCTGAAATGGTATACCTCCAGTTTTTCCAGCCCGTGGAGCTCGGGGGAAAAATACCGGTCCGCGTGGTACCGCAGGTAACCCTCCAGGCATTGCAGCCCCCGGACCGAGTCGTCGAACAGGAGCACTCCCTTGTCCGTGCGGACGGCGGAGAGGGTGCGCTCGGGCAGGGCATTCTCCCTTTTTTCGTGGTAGGCATGGTACGCTTCCAGTATTTTTCTGTTATCCGGGCTGTCCAACAACTGTTCCGTCTTTTTCAGTATGGCCCACATCCCTTCCGGCAGGCCGCCTCCTGTAGTCTCATGGATGAACGTGAGGCTGCGCAGGCCAATCGAGGGCAGGTCGCGGATGTTGCCTTCTCGGATATAGTCGTCCAGCAGTTCCGGAAGGCCGTCGTCCGTCCGTTCCGCCCCTGCAAGGCAGTATACGGACTCATTGGGGACATACGCCCCGCCCAGGGCCAGCTCCGCCTGCCGGAGCAGATAATCGCCGCATTCATAGTCACTGTGGCACACGGCATAGTCCGCCAGCCTGCCTTTTCTGTCCACATTGAAAAGGACGAGCGGTCCGCTCTGTTTCAAATCGGTTTCTTTTTCCATATCGTGATATTTTAGATTTCTTTATATCCCGGCAGGTTATGATATTTTCCTACCGGTGGATTTACGGGGAGTCTTTCGCTTCTCCGGTATTTTTTCTTGCGGACTGACAGGATGCGGGATACCGTCCTTTACCCGGTAGGTCCTGGTAGGGAACGGTTCACCGGACACCAGCAGTTTGTTCCGTGTAAAGTCCGCCATGCAGTACAGCAGGTGCCGGGAGGCTGGGCGGTCATTCTCCGGCAGGTACAGGGCGTTCCCTTTGGCCAGTATCCCGAGTTGCGCCTTGTCCAGCACCCTGTTTCCCACAAGAAGGGAGGTGTCGGGGGCATTGAGGTATTTCTCCAACGACCGGTGGCCCCTTACGTCGAAGTCCCGGTGAAGGATATCCTCCGCCGCTTTTCTTATTTTGAGGGAAAGTTCCTTGAAGGCTTGCACGTCGAACAGGCCGGCGGATTTGACCTGGGTCACCTTTTCAAGCTGTTCGGCCAGGGGCAGCAGCTCCCGGTAATAGGTGAACGGTTTGTCATGGATGTTCATATAACCGTGTTCCCTGATGGAGAGCAGGCGGTAGATATCCTCGTTCTCCGGCTTTCGGGATAGTTCGAGCCCCATATATCCCCTCACTTGGGAGAACAGCCCGGAATACCCCTCGGATGTCGGACTCATGGGGACGTAGAGTTTCGGTTCGAGGCGGTTGATGAATTCTGCCGGGAGGAGGTCGGAGGAAACGTACCCGCCCAGTAAAAGTCCCCTGCGGCAGCTGCTGTTGATATGGGAGGCCAGCTCCTTCCGGAAACCGGAATACTCATAAATTTCCAGGGGGCCGTCATGGGCATGGGGATCGAAGAAATGGTCGGCGGTATACTGGAGATAGCTTTCAAGGCCTTCCTTTCCGGTATTGCTGTCGGAAAACAGCAGATAACCGGACTCCCGCCGCACCACTTTCAAAGGTGTTGTCTTGTTTTTCTTTTCCATACTGTCTTTCTTGATTTTACAATTTTACATCTTATGACGGGGACCCGTCTTCTTTTTTGTACTTCTCAGAGAAGCGGAGGACCTCTTTTCCGTATCCCGTTTGACCCCGACGGTTTCACGGTCTCCGGGCGGGCGGCTGCCAAAGACGATGCGGTCAGTATTCCTATCCACCCATGCATACGCGTGAGCGGGGCCGGTTCCGGTTTTGCATGGCAGGTACAACCCGAGGTCGGCTTTAAGAATGCTCCGCTGGGGAGCGGACAGCCGTACTCCTTCCACGCTGACCTCGGGGGCGGGATCATCCAGTATCCTTCCTGCCGTGCGGTGTCCGCGGACATCATAGGCGGAGTCCAGCAGTCTTTGCAGCTGCTGCCTGGTCTCACGGATCTCATCCCTTTCGTGAGGAGCCGTTTCCGGCATGTACCGAAGTGTTTCCAGACGCCTGTCGTAACGTTCCAAGGCTTCCAGAGTGTCGGTGATATTTCCGTTACGATGGCTGACCGAGCAACCGGCATTGTGGCAGAAGCTGCGGAAATCCTCCGCTGTCGGTCTCATCCCGTTCCGGTAACGGACATCCAGCCGGAAATCCTCCGGTTTTCGCACGTAGGGATATGCCGCAAGGGGCATTTTCTCCGGATTGACCGAAGAGAGAGCAGGAAGTACGCCTTCCGCCTCATAGACGCATACCGGTCCCAGGTCGAATGACGGCTCGAAATAGCTGTCGGCCATTTCCTGAAGGAATTCCCGAAGGCTCCTCTTGCCTTCTTCCGTATGGGTGAAGAAGAGGAATCCCCGGGATGTCTCTACAGCCGTATAGGCCAGGGAAGGGATATTGTTCCGTTTTTCCGGTTTTTCCTCGGGGCTGACCCTCCAGGGGAAGCACCTCATGATGCCTTCGGGACAGCACCTTGATATTTCCGGCTGTCTCATGGATGCCTCGTCCAGTTTGATGACTATGTGAAAGTCCGTCTCGTTCCGGCCTGTCTCGCAAAGGGCGGTGACGGTTCCTCTGTACGGATAGCTTTCAGGGGATTCGGGATCATCCCCGACAATCCGCATTCCAATTTTGACTTGCTCTTTTCTGATCATGGCTATATTTTAGGTTTGTTCTTTTGGGCCTTTCCGGGCTTGTTCTCCTTTTGCCGGTCTGAAGTACCGTACCCCCGTACCCGAAAATCCGTTCTCAGGATATGATCCGACTTTGCCCGCATTTCGTCCAGTATTTTTTCCATGTTGTCCCCTTTGGAGAGACCGTTTACGCAATCATCCATCCTCCTGACGAATTCCTTGAACTGGAAATGGTAGGCGAAAGCCGGATCGAGGATGATGTTCCTGTCGAAGTGCTTCTGCAAGGTGAGCAGACGGAAGATATCCCTGTTGTTTCCTTCCGGCCGGCAGCCGGAGAAGTCCTCCAAGCGGCGGTATTCCGTATCGGAAGGATCCATGTCCGTGGCGAACTCCAAAACCCATCCTTTCTTTTCCGACGCTCCGATACCGGCGTATGCGTCGAAAAGGTCGAACGTGTATCTGTTTGTTCCCGACTCTTTCCGGCAGGAGATGTCGGTGAGTCCGTATAACTTGTCGGAAGGTGAATCCACGCGGTATTGCCTGATGGGACCGGAAGGCGCATGCATCGAAAAATAGTTATCCAGCAGAAACTTATAGAAGTTTTCAGTCCCTTTCCTTCCGATCTCGCCGCCGCTGAACACCAGTACACCTTTGGGAGTCTCGATGACGCGTAGGGGCAGCTTGTGTCGGGGGATGTATTTATATCTTGCGGCCAGTTCGTCCTGCCGCCGGCGGAACTCCACGAGCCGGTCGACCTGTCCGGCATTAAGGCGAAGAACACCGCCCGGCTCCACCGACAGCCCTTCGGAGCGTATGAAGACCATGTCGCGCAGGTTGACACTTACCACCGGCTTCAGCCCGTTCTTTTTGATATGGGGCAGCAGCATGCCGGTGATATACTCTTTGACGGGGGTATCCCGATAAAAGGGAGGAAGGTCGGACATACGGGGGAAGCGGTAGACCTCCATACGGGTGTCAGGGATGAAGGCTGATATCCGGGCGGTCTCCACCCCGACATGCAGGAGGCTGAGAAACTGGTAGGTCATGCCCTTCTGATCCGGATTGACAGGATAAAGCTGGTAGGAGGAGTCGGCATGGGGCTTGTCCCTGCCCGTCTCGTAACAGACCAGGAGGCCGCCTGTGCCGTCCTCCTGGGAAAGCTCTTCCAGCCGTTTTATGTTTTCATTTACGGATGTCATGGCCGGTTACATTTTGGGGGTTATGGATTGTCTGGTCCGTCTGGCCGGTTTCCCGGCTGTCTCCTTAAGGCCGGCCGTCTGTTCCTGCCCCTGTTTTTTCTCCGGCTTGAGGGTACTGCGTTCCCACAGGAATTCCGTGCCGCGCTCGGCCGCGCTCATCTGGATGGAGGTCCGGTACACCTTCCCGTTCGAGGACTTGAACTCGATGGGCACCTCTTTTCCTGCGGCGTAATCGGCATATTCCTTGTCGCTCAGCACATAATCCTTGATCTTGCGCGGGCAGCGTGCCTGGTCTGCCGGGAGGAAAAACATCTCGTTGGTCACCGGGTCCTTGGACAGGTAGCAGGGCTTTATTTCCTTGGTGCGGTAGTCCGTGACCAGGTTGACAATCCGGCCTGCGTTGCCGGTACGGTTCAACGCCTCCAGCACGTCCTCCTCCAATTTGTATCCCCGGTATTCCTGCCCGATTTTCGGTGCCTGGCGGATGAAGTGCAGGTCGAACTTGACCGCCCCGTTCTCGTCGCGGAAGAGCGAGAGCTTGGCATCCCCCTTCTGGCGTCCCAGCTCGGTGTTCATGGAGATGTCATAGGCTATGCCGGACTGCCTGCCCTGCAGCAGCTTTTCCATGTCGCCCGTCTGTCTGAGCACCTCCGGGGTAAGCCCGTAACGCTCGGCCTGCTCCCAGTTGATCTCCCGCTCATTGAAGAAATGGTTGTTGTAGATGCGGTTGTTTTTGGAAAGCTCGCGGCGGACGGCCTCATTCTCGGGACGTTGGGCCTCCTCGATCTTTTTGGCGGCCTGTTCCACCGGGGTATTTTCTTCCATCCGGTAAAGAGAGAAACGTGTGGGGTTGTTGTACTGGTAGAGGAAGTTCTTCCCGAAGTTGGTGAAGAAATTCCCGAAGCGGTCCACGCGGATGAACTGTCCCTTGTTTTGCTCGTTGGCCTCGAGCGTCTCCAGCTCACCGTTTGCCGCGATGCCCTTGACGCCTTTCGCCTTCTGTTCCTTCTTGTCGTAAGCCATCAGGTAACCCTGTTCCTGAGTGGCGTTTTCGCTGCCTTGCGCAGCGGGATTTACTTCTTGCATGACTGTTAAATTTAAAGGTGAATGAATCATTTCGGGAGGTAAAATTAGTATCTTTGCCATTAAATAAATTGATTATGAGAAAGTTGTCATTAATAGTCATGTTTTGTCACCTTTTGTCACTTTCCGCCTGCCTGGAGGATGGAGGAAGAGGGGCGGAAAGCGGCGGGGAAATGTTAAACGGACGTGTCCGGGGACCGGGGAAATGAACGGAAGAATGAGGGCTGCGGCGGACGGTCGCCATCCTGTCGGATTATCCGGTCCTGTTCCCTCTTGACGGCAGGCGTACCCGCTACCGGATGTCCTCCGGGTTCGGAAGCAGGATGCATCCCGTAAAAGGGCGGAGGATATTCCACAAGGGGGTGGACCTGGCGGCCCCGTATGGCGAGCCGGTATATTCGGCAGGAAACGGCCGGGTGATCTCCGCCGACTACAGCCCGGGTTACGGCTGGTTCGTCCGCATCCGCCATAAGGGCGGATACTCCACCCTGTACGCGCACATGAGCCGGATCCTTGTAAAGAAAGGCGAAACGGTACGTATCGGACAGCGCATCGGAAAGGTCGGAAGCACGGGGACGTCCACCGGCAACCACCTGCATTTCGAACTGCAAAAAAACGGCCGGCTGCTGGACCCGGTGGAATGGTTCGGCGGGCGGTTCTAAATTCTTACCATCATCAATCATACGACGAGTCATGAACATTGAAGAAGCGAAAAGGATTCCGCTGGAGGATTACCTCAGGCGGATGGGATTCTCCCCCGTAAAGGAACAGGGGGACAGTTTGTGGTACCGCTCGCCTTTCAGACAGGAGCGTACCCCCTCATTCAAGGTCAGCCTTTCCAGAAACCTGTGACATGATTTTGGCGAGGGGACGGGAGGCAGCATCATCGACCTGGCGCAAAGGCTGTACGGAACGCGTGACATATCCTCCGTATTGAAGGGCATAGAGGGATACTTCCCCGTGTTCACGCCCGCTCAGACACCCCGGAAAGCGGCCGCCACACCTGCAGCATTCGAGGAGCTACGCGTCTCGCCGCTCCGCAATACGGTGCTGCTGGACTACCTGGCAAAGAGGGGGATTCCTTCCGGTATCGCCACGAGGGAGTGCGTGGAGGTGCATTACCGCACGCGCGGCAAATGGTATTTCGGGATCGGGTTCAGGAACCGGAAGGACGGACTGGAGATACGCAACCCTTATTTCAAGGGTTCGACCTCCCCAAAGGACATCACGCATCTGAGGCATGGATCCGGGGGGAACGGAAGGACGACGGTCCTGGTGTTTGAGGGCTTCATGGACTATCTCTCGTACCTTACGCTCAAACAGGGAAAGCCGGTGCCGGACTGCGTGATACTCAATTCGGTCGGCAATCTGCAGGGGGCGTTGGACGTACTGAAATATTACGGGCATGTCTGCTGTTTCCTGGACAATGATGACGCAGGCCGGAAGACAACGGAGGAGATCAGAAGGCAGTGCGGGAGCGTGATGGACAAGGCGGTACATTACCTGCCCCACAAGGATCTGAACGAGTTCCTCCAGCACCGCCTGAAAAAGACGGAGGAGCCATGTGCGGAACTGAAACAGGGAAGCAGGTGAAAGATAAAACAGTAACCGGTCCTACGATGGGACTGACATGTAACAAGAGAGAGCCAAAAGTCCGGCCCTCCCTTTCATTTTACCAATGCAGTGCCAATTTTGCAGCCGGAATGAAAGGCTCAATTATCATTCACATCTGCAAAAAAGAAGGATTTCCTTTGTTATCCGCACTTATCACACCCATTGGTTTTATTGTTTTCAAACATCCTGACTTGCCTGTCATTATTGATCCGGCATTGGTTACAGCAGGGGTGCTTGTCATTCATATTCTTCCAGATTCGGTTTCTCATTAAAATTGATAAAAAAGCTGAAAAGGGATATGGCGGAGGAAACTTATGCATTATTAAAAAATCCGTACGATTGGAATCATCCGGTAGACCCCGTACGGAAGGACGGGGAAAGAGTCCGATAAGGCTCCATGCCGGGTCGAAGGAGATATGGGCCGTACCTGGTTTCTGAAAAATCACGGGAAGATTGCATGAGCGGTTCTCCTATGACTTTTTAGGGAATTCATTTGACCGATCGGGATAAAATAGCTATATTTCCATTGCAAAGCGGTTTGATTTATAGAAATTTGTAAACAATAAATATATGAAGACGAATGAGAACTGGGCCGAAATCGTGGATACGCTCCACCCGTACCTCGATGGAAGTAGGGAGAAAGAAAGGTATCTGAAAGATATAGGGAACTGTCTACGGTTTCTCGGATGGAGAAAGACCAACGGAACGATGGTGTCATGCCCGCCGGAAGACAGGAGTTCCGGAAAACCGGACATCGTGCTTTTGAAGCGGGGAGAGGATGCCGGATTGCAGGCATTTCCCGTCATGACGGAATCCCCTGGAGAGATGGTGTATGTCATGGGGCTGTATATAGGGAACAACATCCGGCTTTATTATAATGCTCCCGGAGAAAAAGGCACGCCAGCCTGCGTACTGACGACGGAAATCAGGGTGGACGATGCCAACGGGCCGTTTCTCTGCGACCTGCTGTCTTTCAAAGGATTCAACCTGAAGAGCATGGAGAACTTCTGTCTGAGGCGCTACAATCTGATACGTACCGGCGGAAGTTTCCTACAATGGACGGAGGATTTTCTTTCCGGAAGTACCGGAACGGGAAATGTCATCGGTCTGCTCAGGGAAAAATTCATGGCCGAAGGGTTCGAGGAATCCCTTGTCCGGGAGGAGCTGGACAAGCTCGGGCTCAGGGTGAGCTATAAAAAGGGGCATGCCGCGATCACCCTTCGCTATCCGGAATGAAACTGCTTCCGGCGGCAGCCCGTAGCGGTATTCCGCTCCTGCTGCAAATCCCGGTACGGCATCGTTGACAGCGGGTACACGTACCGATTATGCCTTCGGTCTTTCGGAGCCGCGCCATTGCCTGCATAAGGGTTCATGCGGTTTCTGTAAAAGGGCACGCCCGTAAAAACTCCCGTGCCGTTTTACGGACTCGCCGCCCGGCGGTATCTCCTCCACTCCAAACCTTTCCGGCGGAAGTGTGCTGGTATTTACATCAGACCTTGATAATTTTAGACTGCAAGTAACAACAAAGGACTACCCGATTTGGGGTAGTCCTTTGTTTATAGTACGGATATCGGATATGTTTCCGGCGTTTATCCCATATCCCAATTCTTATTAATAATTTCTTATCAGCAGCTCGTTGACCGATTTCCGCTTCTCGGCAATGGAGCAGACCGAGCGGAAGATGCTCAGCCGCTGGATATGGAAGCCGTCGTATAAATCATCGAAGAAGGTATTAGTCGGATCCTTCTCGCGCGGATCCGAGTTGGAGAGCATTCATTTGCTGCCGGCATCCCCCAGATCCCTGCAAAACTCGGCCAGGCGGATCTGGTCGTTGTCGTCAAAGTCGTCCGGCATGTAGGAGGTGCATCCACCCGACTCGTTGACCGGCTTGTAGGGAGGATCAAAGTAGAAGAAGGTCTTCTCACTGGCGTATTGTCCGGTCTGGCGGTAGTCCCCGTCCAAGATGACGACTCCCTGCAGCAGTTTATGGTTCAAGCGGAGCAGGTCCTCTTCCAGTATTTTTGCGCGGTTGCCTGCACCGAACGTCACGGAGAGCTTGCCGCTGCGGTTTACCGAATAGATGCCATTGTAGCAGGTGCGCATGAAGAAGATGAACAACGCCGCGCGAGTGACATTGTCCGGGTCGCCCTCGTTGAAGAATGTGCGTTTCTCCATGAAGTACGCCCTTCTGTCCGCGTGCTCCGCCAGGGCATGGTATTCTCTCTGGATGCCCTCCAGCGCCTTGATCAGCTCCTCGGGGGAATTCTGGATGACACGGTACACGTTTACCAGGCTCTCGTTGGAGTCGTTGATCACGCAGCGGATACTGGGATGGGCCTGTCTTAGTCAGAAGAACAGCGCGCCGCCGCCCACGAAAGGTTCCACATACGTTTCCATCTTTTCGAAATCTGCCGGCAGGGATTCGATGAGTACCGGCAGCAGTCTTCTCTTTCCGCCCACCCACGGGAAACAGGGTTTTTCCTGAAGGGCGATGTTTTTCTTTTTCTCGGTCATAAAACTAAAATTAAATGGTTATTGAATAGTGGATTGCCCTCAGGCAATCCTGTTTTATATCAGTCTGTTATTCCCCGTCCGTCTCCAGCAGGTGGCTCAGCTTCGGATCGTTTTCTATGCGCAGGAGCTCGCGCCGGATGATGTCGCCCACCTCTTCCTTGATGCGGTAGTAATTGCGTTCTATTTCTTCCTGCATATGGTCCTTGCCGTCTTCTCCCGTGAAGTCCGTGATGACGGGTATCGGTTTGTACGCCTTCGTCTCGGCTTCCACCCTCACGCTATCCACCACGATTCGGGCATGGAATATTTTCTGCCTGATGGTCTCTCCAAAATTGTCGCATACGCTTCCCACGAACATCCCCTGTGAGAGGTTGGATATCTTGGAGGCAGGTATCAAGGAATCCAGCTGAGTGCTAATGTTGGTGGAAGTGTCCTCTTTCGTCATATTGACGGACTTGCGCTGCTGGAGCACCTTGCCGAAGCGTTCCGAGAGGTTTTTCGCCGTTTCCCCGACCACCTGTCCGGAAAAGATGTTGCCGATGGTGTTCTGGATCACGCGCGCTTCCTTTTCTCCGTAGTCGCGTACCAACTGGCTGAAGTCCTGCGCTCCCAGGCAGACCGCCACCTTGTTGCTCCGCGCCGTGGCGATCAGCGTGTCGAGCCCCCGGAAATAGATGGTCGGCACCTCGTCCACCAGGATGGAGCTCTTCAATTTTCCCTTCCGGTTGACCAGCTTGACGATGCGGGCGTTGTAAAGTCCCAGGGCCGCCGAATAGATGTTCTGCCGGTCGGGGTTGTTACCCACGCACAGCACCTTGGGCTGCTCCGGGTTGTTGATGTCCAGCGTGAAATCATCCCCGCTCATGATCCAGTAGAGCGAGGGGCTGATCATACGCGAGAGCGGTATCTTCGCGCTCGCTATCTGGCCCTGGAGCTGCTCCATCGCCCCGCCTTTCCAGGCGTCCATGAAGGGTGAGAGGTAGTTCTCAAGCTCACGGTACGAGGTCAGGATGGTGAACACGTCCGAGTAGGGCTTGTTCAGCAGCTCGATGGCATGGGGGAAGGTGCAGTATCTCCCGTTCTCAAAAATTTTGAGATACCATATGATGGCTGCCAGCAGGATGATCGGGGATTCCACGAAGAAATCACCCTGTTTCTGTATCCAACTTTTATTCAGGTTCAGCATAATCACATACGCCGATTCGTAAGCGTCCGCTATATCCGACATGAAGGCCGGATTGATCGGATTGCAGCGGTGGCTGCGGCGCGGGTCGTCGAAATTGATAACGTAGAACTGCACGTTGCCGTCGTACTTGTCCCTGTTCTTAAGCAGCTGGTTGTAAGCGATGGTGCTCAGGTCCGGATACTTGAAATCATAAATGTAACAGGCAAAGCCTTTGGCAATCTGCTGGCGTATGTAATTGTTGATGACGGCGTAGCTCTTGCCCGAGCCCGGCGTGCCCAGCACGAGGGTTGCCCGAAACGGGTTCACCACGTTGATCCAGCCGTCGTGCCATTTCCTGTTGTAGTGGAAACGGGTAGGAAGGTTCACCGAATACTCGTTCGTCATCAACCTTGTCTCCTGCATGAAGGACTCGTTCTCCTCGTTGAACACGTCATCCATCAGCTGGCTTCCTAAAAGGCGGCCGGCCCACATGCCGGCGGTCAGGAGGCAGATGTAGCCCGCGGTGACGGCAGAGACGTACAGCAGCGTGACAAGCCGGATGTCCCACGGGGAAGTGAGTAGCAGCTCGCTTGAGAAGTAGAACGACAGCCCGAAAATGAGAATACAGCCGATGCGTCGGCGGGACATCTCCAGCTCCCTGCGTCCCCTGGCCCCCATCGCGGAGAAAAAGAGGAACATCAGGCAGAAGGACTTGGTCACCAGCGAATGGGTGAACAGCCCCGTATCCCGTTGCAGGTTCAGAAGGATCCTGTCCACCATGCCGTTGGTACATCCCAGGCGGTGGAAAAACGGATAGCAGAAATAATAGACGTTCATCACAAGGAACAGGATGCTGACCGCCCGCATGAAGTCGGTGGTCTTGCCAAGTCCCCTGGCATCTTCTTGTGACATGTTTTACTTGTTTTACAGGTGATACTTTGCTTATGTCTTATCTTTTTGGAAACCCTTTTAGCCGATATGCGGGCCGCGGCGTTTCCGTTTCTTTTTTCTTTTTCCGTAGATACCTTCTGCGGTTTCCCTATCCGGATAAGGACGGGATTCTGTAGAGAGGATATCCAGCAGCCCTTCCGCAAATCCGGTTTCCCCTCTTGCCCTTTCCTCTTTCAAGGCGGTATCTTCATGGGGGATTGCCATGGGAAGCGGCGCGTCGTACAGCCTGCTTAGGACGGAGGCGGAGAACTCCCTGCCAAGGGCTGAGCCCTTGAAGACCGTTTTTGATCCGTGGTCGATGTAGGTCACCCCGTAAATCACGCCTTGTTCGTTTTCCCAAAGTATGGGGACGACGCCTCTTCCGGCCAGGAGCCGGAGGAATCCCTGCCGGGTGTCCTGACGCAGGGCTTCCCGGATAGCCTCCTTTGTGCTTTCCGGTACGGGATGCTTCTTCATCCACGTCTTGCTTCGAGCACATTTCTTTTTCAGGGCCTCGTAACCGACGCTCCTTCCGATGTCGCTGGACTTGATGCCCACTCCGCAGCGTCTGCCTTTTTCGTCAAGTGCCGCATAGACCAGCCCGTGGCATGTCCTTCCGTCGACGCTCTTGCGTACTTCCTCCACCGTCACGTTGAAGAGTCCGAGCAGGGCCTTAAATTCCTTGAATGAGCGGAAGCGGTAACCCTGCAGGGCAGGTTTGACCACGTTTGCAATTTGGTGTTTCAGGTCACCTTTGCGGTACTCCACCGCTGTCATGGCGCCGGAGATCTTACGTTCTTCTTTCATTGACGGGGCCAGTCTGTATTTCTGTTCCAGCTCCCGGCAGATTTTCATGGAACGTTCCCACTCCTTGTAATCCCTTATCTTCCTGCCCTGCTCGTCTATACGTAAGGAGACGATATGGATATGGGGACGCGCATTGTCTTCGTGCCGGAAAATGATGTAAGGCTGGTCACCGTAACCCAGTTTCTCCATGTATTCCCGCCCGATGGCCTCCAGTTGTCCGTCGGAGAGCCTGTCGTCGGGATGGGGGTTGAGCGAGAGGTGGATCACCGGCTTTTCCGTCCGGCGGTTGGCTGCAAGGTAGGCCTCGAAACTGCGCATGCACTCCGGGATGCCGGTCGTGCCGTCGGGACGCTCCATGATACGGTTCCATGCCAGTGTCCGGGCCTTGCCCTTGTCCACTTTCTCCTGGTTGTAATAAAGCGCCCCGTAGACGGACACCCCGGATGTTATCTTTGCAACCATCGCTCAAATTCTTTAGTGAGACGGATAATCTCTTTGTTCAGCGAGATGTACTCCACGGTCAGCTGTTCCAGCTTGTAAAGCAGGGCGAGGGCTTTCTTTTCGGTCAGTTCCCCGCTGTGGACGGCCTTGGCCACCTGGTTGTAGTTCACTCCCACGCGGCGATAGTCGCTCTGCAGGTTCGTTAGCCGGATGTAGAAGTCCGTGGCGGCCTTGTCGATCTTCACCACCTTCAGCGGTCTGCCAAAAATGGCCGAGAGGATGAACTGGGACCTGGTCTTCGCACCGGAGTTCGCGTAGAGCCTCTCGAATTCGATGTTCTGCCTTTCGTCCAGGCGGAACCCGTAATAATAGGAATGAAGTTCGGATTCATCCTTCGGCTTGCGCCCGCCTCTTCAGGGCTGGGAGGAGACATCCTGCGGTTTCTGTGTCTGCTTGATTCTTGCCATATTGCTTCTGTTTCTTTATGGTTATCTTTTCGGGAGCAAAATAAGTGAGAATTCCGCTATGCGCCAAACGGCGCGAGGTGACTATCCCTGACAGGAGATGACTTTTACTGACAGGGATGTTTCCCCGCCGGTTCAATGCCGGTCGATCCCGCAGTTCACGATGTTTTTCTCGTAGGTTTCCCGGAGTTTGGGAAGCAGGACGGAAAGGTTCTTCTTTCTACGGGCAAGGTCGGCACGAAGGTCGTAGGGCTTGGGCAGGGTGACATTGAAAAGGGTTTCGAATGCCGCGACCAGGGCGGCGAAGGACTGGCGGTTTCCTTTCCCGTCCGTCACCAGGCCGGAATAATCCAGCGAGGAGACAAGTTCCATCAGATTTGCCTGGGAGCCTTTCCAGTGGAGGGCGGGACGATTCCTTGCCTTTTCGTCGGCAGGTGACGGTGTAGTATGGATTCCGGGATGGTCCGCCATGAAATGGAGTAGGTCCGTCTCCATTCTGACAAGGGCGGCGGCTTTTGTCAAGTAGATGTCTGCCAGGCCCTCAAGGACGGGATATGCCCTGTGCCGGTAGGTTTCCAGCTCCAGTTCCAGACGGTGCAGCTGCCTTAGCTTCATGATGATGGGCTGCCCACCGTCGGTTATCGATTGCAGGCGGTTCATGAATTCTGTATAGGCGGATGACAATTCTACTTCTGTAAGCTCTTTCTTTTCCCGGACGGCTTTCGCAAAGCAACCGAGAAGACGGTCTGCCATTGATGTTTCCATAAGATTCCAATTTAAGTTTTACGTTCAATGACAAGGGAAACGAATGCCGTACCAGCGGACGGATTTTATCAGGGGAATATTATAAAAGGCAGGCAATCAATGTAGTGGAAGACGGATTAGGATTGAGGGTGTAAATGAAAAGTGTACACCCGCCTTACAAAATTGTAAGGGAAGCGTACACTTTCTGTAAGCCCCTTTGACTGCCGGCTGTCAGCCGGGGAATGTCATATGGGAAACCGCTCCTGGAGGAACGAACTGATTTCATCCGTATTCCGCAGCTCTCTCAGCGGGGAGGCCCGTCTCGCGTTTTCGTTCAGGTATTGGATGAACACTCTGCCGGTGGAAGGATTGGGAAGGGATATGAAGGCGAATTCCCTTCCCTTGCATAGCAGATGGAAGCAGGTGTCCCGGGAGAGCACCCTGTACCGGATGTCTTGTCCGGTTTTCCGCCCCAACTCCCTTACAACCGGTTCCAGCAGCCTCGTTTCGATAATCTTCCGGATGTCGTTTGACGGCGGGGACAGGCGCATGGCCTGGGCAAGGCCTGTCTGCCACATGCGTTTTCGACGTTCAAAATCGCAGATATCAAGGCTGAGTTTGCCGCATAGAGGTAGGATATTCATGGCTTATAATATATTTATTTGGTAAATGATTTATAATAAACGCTTTATATTCTATCCGTCTGTTGCAAACATAAGCGGAATCTGCTTTGAAGGCAAGACAAGGAAAGTTAACTCCTGGGGGAGTCGGTTTTCACGTCCCCCTTTTGGCCGTGACCTTCCATGCGTCAGATGATGCCGTACTTCCGCAACTTCTCGTACAGGGTGGTCCGGCTGATACTAAGCATCTTGGCGGCCCTTGCCCGGTTGTTTCCGGCTTGTTCGAGTGTCTGTAGTAACAGCTGCCTCTCTTTTTCCTCCTCCGTGAGGGTGGGTACCTCTTCCTGTTTTAACGTCAGATCCAGGTTCAAGGAAGTCGCGGTGATCCACTCCCCGTCCGTCAGCAGCAGGGCACTGCGGAGAGTGTTCCTCAGCTCACGGATATTGCCCGGCCAGGGATACCGCCTCAGGGCTGCCTCCGCCAGCCGGTCGAAACCCTGCACCCGTTTGCGGTGCTCTTTCATGAGGTGCCCCAGAAGGAAACGGGCCAACGGGAGGATATCCTCCGGGCATTCCGAAAGGAGGGGGACACGGATGGTGAACTCGTTCAGCCGGTGAAACAGGTCCTCACGGAAACGTCCTTCGGCGATAGCCTCTTCCAGGTTCTCGTTAGTGGCGGCGATCAGGCGGATGTCAAAACTGCGCTCCCGGGTCGAGCCCACCGGCCTGTAGCATTTCTCCTGCAAGGCACGCAGAAGGAGCATCTGGCTTTTGTAGGACAGGTTGCCGATCTCGTCCAGGAACAACGTACCGCCGTCGGCCTCCTGCAGCAGGCCGGCTTTGTCGCTCTCCGCGCCGGTGAACGCGCCCTTACGGTGGCCGAACAGCTCGGAGGCGGCCAGATCTTCCGGAAGGGAGCCACAGTCCAGAGTGATGTATGGTCGGTTCCTTCTGCGGCTTTGTTCGTGCAGCTCGAGAGCTATATGTTCCTTGCCCGTACCGGACGCGCCACGGATTAGGACGGAGATGTCGGAGGGCGCCACCAGGCTGATCCGGCGGTACATTTCACGCGCCTTGTCGCTTTCTCCCCGATAGAACTCCGTGCCGTCGTGGCGGGGACGGCTGAACTCCTTGCGGATGGCTTCCAGCAGCTTGTCCGGCTGGATGGGCTTGCAAAGGTAGTTGACCGCTCCCAGGCGCATGGCTTCCACGGCGTTCTCCACCTGGCCGTAGTTGGTCATGATCAGAAACGGAGTGACAATGTGGTGGTCGTGCATCCAACGGAGCAGATCCGTGCTGTTGCCGTCGGGCAGGCGGAGGTCGGCCAGTACGAGGTCGTATTCCCTGTCCGAGAGGCTCTTTCGGGCAGCGGAGAGGGTTGTGACACGCTCGCTTCCCATCTCCTGTTTCCTCAGCCAGTTGCCGATGCTGCGGGCGTATATCACGTCATCTTCTATGATCAGTATCGTTTTCATTCAATGTCTTGTATTTGTTCCGCGAAGGCGGCCAGCCGGTCGGCGGCCTCCGCTATGTCGCGTATCTGTTCCAATTCCTTTTCTGTCCACCCTTCCGGATCTGAGGTCGTGATCCGCCGCTGTTCTTCCAGCGGGTAGTCCAGCCGGACGGATTCCCAAAGGGGCAGGTTCTTGTGCAGTACCTCCCGGACGGTCCGGCGGTCGCCGTTTTCCAGTGCCTGGCGTAGGACACGCAGGTCTTTCCGGCTTTCCCTCACGAACTCGTCCAGCATCTCCCGGCGGTTCTCCTCACCGGAGAGGATCAGGGAAAAGTCCGGTTTCCAGACCCTATTCTCCGAGGTACCGATAATCCGCGCTACGCCTTCAGAGAGGCTTTCTATCGTGAACGGCTTGCGGATGCGTCCCGCGAAGCCGCGTGCGAGATATTCTTCCTCCTTGTTCACGTGCGCCGTCAGGGCGACCACCGGAATGGTCCTGGCCTGCGGGATATTGGATGAGCGGAGCAGCTCCAGTACGGAGAAGCCGTCCATCTCCGGCATCTGGATGTCCGTCAGCAGCACGTCGTAAGTGTTTTCCCTCAGACGGACGATGAGCTCGCGGCTGTCCGTGCAGCAGTCACATAAGGCGTGACACCGACGCAGCATCTCCTTCGTTATGCCGAGCTGCCTGATATCATCATCCAGCAGGAGAATGCGTGTGTTTTCCAGACGGGGGCTGCCGGATGGCCGTCGGTTCTCCATCAGGGAGTTACCGTCGGCGGGAGGCAGGGGAATCAGCACGGTGAAACAGCTTCCCCCGCCCGGCGTACTCTCCACATCGATTTTTCCTCCCATCTCCGATACAAGCCGGGAGGTGATGGCAAGACCAAGACCGAAACCGGACGCGTGCCGGGCGTTCTCCAGCCGTTCGAACGGAGCGAATATCCGGGAGGCGTCCTTCACATCCATGCCTATACCCGTGTCCTGTACAAGAAGCCGGAGCTCGCCTTTCCTGTATTCCGCCTCAAGGCGGACGCTCCCTTTCTCCGTGAACTTGATGGCGTTCGAGAGCAGGTTGTTCATCACCTGCTGGAGGAATCCCTTCTCGCCTCCGACCACCACGTCCAGGCCGGAGAAGCCGGTGGAGAGACCGAGATGTTTCTTCTTGGCGGCCGGGGCGTGGCTGTCGGCCGTCTCCTCAATCAGGGTGCTCAGGTGGAAGATGGAGGGATGATGCTGTAACTGGCCGCTGTCGAGCAGGTAGAACTCCATAAGCGTGTCGACCAGCGAGAGCATGTACTCCGAGGCGTGCCGGATGTTGTCCACGTATTTCATCCTGCCCTGCTCACCGTTCTCCTTGGGGAGCAGCTCGGCCGAGCCGTTTATCGTGGTAAGGGGCGAGCGAAGGTCATGGGCGATGGAGAGCATCATGTCCTTTCTGGACTGAAGGAGCTCCTGTTTCTCCGTATTGGAGGACTCCAGCCTGCGCTGGTACCGATACTTGCGTTTCAGGTCGCGATGGACGAGGCCGTACAGCAGGAGGGTGAGCAAGGAGATAGATATGGACAGGTACGAGATCATGCGGAAGGAGCGGTCGCCTTCGGAGACGGAGCGCAGGTGGCGCTCTTCCAGACGGGCGGCCGTCTCACGTTCCAACTCTTTTGCGATGTCATGGATTTTCTGGTTCAGGTCCGTGCTGCTCACATACAACTCATTCATCTGGTCTAGCAGCTTCTCACGTTCATGCGTCTGATGGTCGGTCACTTGCTTGTCAAGTGAATATAGCAGGCTTGCCACTGTCGTCGCAGGGGTCTCCTTCTTGTTTCCCTTTTCCTTCTCTTTCTTCTCCCGCTGGGCGAGATAGGCGGACTTCTTTTCCTTGCGTTTGAATATCTTTTGAAAGATGTTCTCTTTTCGAGGTTTGTCATTTTCTGTATCCATCATCTTCGGAGCGTTCACTTCCGGACTTTTGCGGACATTAGTGACTATGGCCGGGATCTTTTCGCTGACAATGTCATCCACGTCCTGCAGGCGGAGGAATGTCGCCATGACTGCTTCCAACACGCTCTCCTTTTTCTTGAGCAGCAGACAAAGCGAATCCGTCTGCTCCTGACGGCCGTGCGTGCCGAGGGACCGGAGGGCGTCGCATGTCTCGATGCGTCGTGAACGGTAGGATTGGAGATCCAGGGAATCCCAGACAATAGCGGTTTCTCCATATGCGGACAGTTCCAGCAGACCGATATAGACCTGTTCTGTCAGTTGGTGGATGCGGGCTTGCTCACGTTCGTCCGAGCGGATGTCGCTGCGCTTCATCTGCTCCTGGCGGAACAGGTGGACGAGCAGGACAAGCAGGGAGATCAACGTGAGATAACCTGTGAATATTTTGACTCTTAACCACATATATACTTTCGGATACTTACGAATATGCAAGATAAAGTTTATCAATCGTTTACAAAGAAAAAGGACGGCAAAGATATCAATCCTGTCATCCTTTTTTAAGTGATTACAAAAATCCTATTGGAAATATAAGAAGAAACTTACAACTGAATCCTATTTTCATTTACACAATATTTTAGACAGTGTTGAATTTTGAAAGGAATTGTTTAATTTTTCCTTTCAAATTTATGTAGTAGTTATCGCAGTTTTGAGGTAATGTTGCGCACAAAACGATACTAATATTGTCTTGCCCACCAGTATCTAAAGCTCTTTGCAATAAAGCGTCCTTACAATGATTGATATTTTTATAATGTCTATACATGATTTTCTCTATCAAAGTATCTCTGCAAAATCCACACAACCCGTCTGAACATAACAGGAAAATGTCACCATCATTAATGTTATATGTAATGATCTCAGGTTCATGCTCTACATCAACGTCTCCTAAGCATCTAGTTATGATATTATTATCAGGGTGGCTGAAGGCGTCTCTACTTTTAATTTCACCTTTATCAACTAATTCTTGAACTAAAGAATGATCTTTTGTCAGTAACTTAAGACCTGTATTGGGATTGAAACAATAGCATCTGCTATCTCCACACCATGCAATATGAGCTTTATTTTCAACTATCCAAACCAAAACAATTGTAGTACCAAGACCTATGGAGTCTGGTGATTCTACTACATGGTCAAGAATCATTTGGTTAGACTTCACAATACATTCTTTTAGAAAAATGTGTACTTTGGAATCTGAATCAATAAAATTGTCATATCTCTCTGTCTTAAAAGATTTTTTAATGCTTTTAACGACCAAATTTGAGGCTATCTCACCAGCATTTGCTCCACCCATTCCATCCGCTACTATAGACAATGAGCCTATAGTAGATAATGGAATATAGCCGTTTGTAGATAGTTGGTCCCATGAATAAGTTTTTAAGTCTGCACATATTGCTACGGCATCTTCATTATTTGTTCGTTCTATACCAATGTCGCATATAGAGCTAATGTTTATCTTCATTGTAACATTACATAATTACTCGTGGTCCGTTTTCATTATCACTTGTAGGCTTCGAAGTTTTTTCTTTTTTCTTGATAGTAACTTTTTCCTTCTCAGCAGGTTTGTTCCTTGTTCTTGCAACAGGTTTATGGTACTCAACCTCAAAAGGGAAAAACGCTGGCGGACATCCCTGTTCCTGAATTTGCACTACGATATTGTTTACCCCTTCTTTTAGAGAAAACACCTTACATTTATGGCGAATCTCAGACATTTTTTCGTATTCAACCGTGAGCGAATCCGTAAGAATATTTACTGTAGTTGGGTATATACCATCACTTGCAATTCTTTCAGCATTGATGTTAAAGACAAAAGATACGGTACCATTTTCTAGCGCAGTTTGAGAATCATCAACATCTACGACGAAATATTTATAATGCCATGCATTTACTTTGAAAGGAATCATTGATGATCTGATACCTTCATATTGGATTGTTATGGGATATTCTATCGTTGTCAGTTCGTCCGTCAAATTTGCGGGAATATTGAGAACGCAGTTATATTGGACAAAATTTCCGCTCTCTGTATTTTTGCTTTCTTTTGACGTTTTGTCTATATCACAGCCTGTCTGAGGATTTATTTCTATATTAACCTCATCTGCTTTTAAGAATGTTGGAAAATCCGCTCGAATGGAGGTCTCAAATTTTTGATGTCGAAAAGGAATATCATCTCCTTTGTTCATCTTTAATAGAAAAGACTCACTTTTTAATATTTCCAACATACCTACCTTCCCTTTTGTTCTCACTAAAGCCTTATTGTCAAAACAAGTTATGACTTCTTCAAATTGAGGAGGAAGCATTTCGCCCTCATTATTCCACAGCAAACCTGTCAAACCATTTTCTTTTATGGCTTTTAATTCTGAAGTCCAAATCTTTTCTTTTTCCTGTTTTTGTTTATAACGATGTTCTATATCATTAATTATAATAGACTTTGGTCGCTTCATTAAATCAAAACTAATTGATACCATGTCCTTTTTTCCACATTTTGCGGCCAAAACATATGTGGAATCAGAGTTCTGCAAGAAACATTGCGCTATCTCTGAGGTGATTTTTGCTTGCTCTTTTAGATTTGGAGTTGAACTTTCTTGGGCTAAGACTGGAGACAAACTTCTGTCGGCTCCGTTAAAGAAATAAACTTTTTTCTTAATGACTACAATTGCTATATTTTCATCATTAACGGATGATATAAATTGTATGTCATCAGCATCAAACTGTTTCCCTTGAAAAAAGAATGTACATGGAACACCTACTTTATCAATAAGCATATGACGAATGTTCTTCATTTTTTCCATATTCAAATAAGTATCGCATACAGCATAACCATTGAAATACGGAAATGCACTTGTATATTTTCCATCCAAGATGTTACCATTACTATCTATGAATCTGTAGAATGTTCCTTGTTGCACCAAAAGTTTTCCATTTGAATAATAAGGGTATTGATGGGTTACATTACATCCTTCAATCCTGATTGAATCTCCATTTTGTTTGTATATTGAGGAAATGGTGGATGAACCTCGTTTTACAGACAAAGCTAATCCTTCTTTAAAAGGGTATATCTCGTTATTAGAGGTTATAAGTCTTTTACCATTCATTGTCCAGACTACTCTTATTCCAGCTGAATCTGTTATGATTGCATCTATTCCATCAGCTAGTTGAATACTCTCATACGAAGGGCTGATTAGCCATCTCGCTATTTGTGCTTTTACGCCAGTCATAGCCCATAGGCATACCAAAATCAGTAAAATCTTTTTCATTTTGTTGATTCTTTATTTAAATGTGTCTAATGATTTGTTTATTTTATCAAGAAGAATAGAGTCTTTCGATAATTCTGCCCATTTTTTTGATTGTTCCAGATACATTTTCCCTTTAGACATATTTGACTTAATTATCTGATTGGGATTAACGTAATAACAAGCAAGTCGATATGCCGATTGAGCGTTAATCTCCGCAAAGGTCGAGTCATCCAGTTCTAATATTTTTGAGAATAAAGCCATAGCTTCATTACTATATCTATCAACCTTGGGCAAGTACAAGCCATCCTTCTCGTTGTCAAAAACTTCTATACCTAATATGTTTTTTCTCTTCAATGATTCTTTTTCAATGTACCACCCATACGTATAAGCCATTTGATAAATGGCAGGAATGTATCTTAAATTACTTAGACTATCCATCATAGATATGCCACGTTTTACCGTTGCAGCATCATCACTTTTTACATCATTCAGGGCTATTTCAAATTGTTTGTCAACAGGAATTGATTTCTCTGGTGACAAGAAGAAAATACTTATTATTACAATTGCGATACTAATAAGACCTAATGCCAAAATGTATTTTCGTCTTGATCTAACAGGATATTGTCTTGCTAAGGCTGCTTCTTTAATAATCTTTGCAGAAGGTCTATTCCCAGCCTCTAAAGACAAACAGTCATTTACTAACCTCTGTATGTCTGAAGAAGTGTTATT
Source organism: Parabacteroides goldsteinii (assembly GCF_020091425.1). Classification (NCBI taxonomy): domain Bacteria; kingdom Pseudomonadati; phylum Bacteroidota; class Bacteroidia; order Bacteroidales; family Tannerellaceae; genus Parabacteroides; species Parabacteroides goldsteinii. The sequence continues at coordinate 202,499 of NZ_CP081906.1, forward strand.
AACAATTGGGACTTGGGCTTTAGACTCCATTTGATATCTTCCACCTTCTTCGCCAAAAGGGACATTGCCTGTCAATATTTCAAATAAAGTGGCACCAAATGCCCAAATATCACTTTGACATATAGGCTCTGCATTCTCTTGAAATCTTTCCGGAGCCATATAAGCCATGGTGCCGCTGTTCTCATCTTCATAATAGAAACCATGCGTTCCGCTATGCTTCGAGCTAATACCAAAATCGGTAATGGCATAGTCTTTTGTATTGCAAATAAGAATATTGGCCGGCTTTATATCTTGATGTATTATACTTGGCTCATTTGTATGTAGCCTGTTTAATCCAGATGAGACATCAAGGATAAATTTCCAAATTTCATCCGGAGACAACGTTTTTCCGATTAGTTGCTCTGACGAACCATATTTGCAATAAGGCAAGACTAAATATGGAATTCCTTCAAAGATGGAAAAATTGGTTGGTTGAAGCAGGTTCTCGTGGCGACATTCATAAACAATTTTGAATTCATCCCTGAATCTTTGTTCTCCCTCAATATCCAAGGCATTCTTGGGACGATAAATCTTTATGGCCACAAGCATGCCGGAATTCTCATTGCTATGTTCTCCACTATCAATTTCATCAAAAGATGTATCAATCGTATTAACGTCTATGGCTAACCACACATCTGCTGTTCCGCCTTCAGTACTCAACGGCTTCAACAGCCTGTAATGATTATCAAACAATTTGTTTGAGTCAGAATAATCTGAGAAATTCAACATTATATACACGGAGTTTGCAAAGAATGAGGCTGTCAAAATTCAGGCGCAGCCTCATTCTTCTTTTATATTATTCAAATTTCAACAGTTTCTCTGAGTTCATTCGCATAGCTTTGGCTTCTAGGGCAGATGGAATCAGAGAATAAATGATGGTCTTGTATTCTAAATCGTATTGAATAGCAAGTGTTACATCAGAGGAGAAGAAAGTTAAATTCGTGTCAGTACTATTGTTTGCATCAAAGATGTACTTTTTATTTAGGAATTCAATGATGTTAGTCTTGTCAGCATCTTCTTTTACGGATAAGGTTATCGCTTGTACCGTTGATGAATAATTGATAAAATCGAGTGTATAATAAAACCCTACCATATTAAGGTATTTGTCATTTAAACCATATACAATATACGCATCTGTGGTATTATATGGAGTTCCCATAAGAGAAATCACCTCATCTTTTGTCTTTCCCAATAACGGACTATAGTCTGTAAACAGGTCATGGTTTATGGTTACTATCACCAATTGTCGGTCTTTTGGATACCATATTATTCCCGCTGTTGCTTCATCGTAGGTTTCAGCATTTATATAAGCACACTGGGTGTCTGTCGTTCCTTTTTCATAGGCATAATATTCCAAATTAAGATATGTTTTCATTTCATCATTTGTAAATGAAGGATTTTCTTTTGCTGTCACCGATACCGTATTGACTTTACCTGTCCATGTATCAAATTTGAAAACAAGATATTCGAATTCGCCTTCACTCAATAGATACATGATTTGTTTGTCGGTATCCGAATAAGATGATTTGCCGAACTTTTCATATATTTCATCCCTTTCGAGACCAAGAAAATCACAATAATCATAAGGAAGAATACCGGTTACGTTAACTTCAACTACAGCAGTGCCTTTTGTAGTAATGACATCTATGTATGTGCGACCACCTGAGAGAGCTTTTATTTCACCTGTATTGCCGTCTACTTCGGCAATCTTGTCGTCGTGAGATGAAAATCCCGTTATGCTTGCATCTGTAATTAAAGAAGCGTAATCCGGTGTAAAGGTTTCAAAAGAGTTTATAGAGTAGATGTTGAGAAGAAGACCGTATGTAAAACTTCCAGCAACAGTTTTCCATGTAAATTCGTATTTATTCCAATTAGTTATGACACCCTCTGTCGTACCAAGTTTTTCGGAAGTGATGATAAAACCTGCATTTTGGTGGTTATACGCATAATTACATTTTACATCTTCGTTGGTAATGGTTATGTCGGAATTATATTTCTCAGAGTTGGAAAGATACATAACACCATCGTCAAAAACATTCCATTCTTCCCATCTTGGGATTTCTGGATGGTCATACACCCATTTATGCCCTACAAGACAGTCAAGGAAAGTCTCGTTTTTCAAATCATCGATAACTGTAGAGTTATCATCGTCGTTGCTACATGCCACAAAAACGAAAGTGGCAAAAAGCAAATACAATAAATTCTTCATTTTCTTCTATGTTCTAAATATTAATATCTGAAAGTATATCCTATTTTCAATTGCAAATAGTTGTTGTATTGTTTATAACCGGTCATGTTGATTGGCGCGTCTTGACGGAATATCTTCCATCGTTCACCTTCCCAGAATTTTTTTTCAGCCATATTAGTGAACATCAAGTTATATTCAACGCTAAAACTTATCCCTGCATATTCGTAAGCAAGTCCCATTTTTGCGCCAAAGTTAAGCCGTTTCAAAGGTGATGACTCGAAATCAGAGGGATAATTGTTTGTCGTGAAATCTACTCCGTCCGTAGAGGTTTCCGTATAAGTAGCATGATCGCTATAAAGATTGAAGCTGCCCGTCTGTGACCAACTTTGCGGATATATATACCCTGTGGGGGTGTCTGTCATTTGATGGTTATGAATTTCATATCCTTTTAATCCGACAGATTTCCAATTCCCCGATAACTTCATCTTGGCAGACAGTCCATAACTAATAACAGGGCCCACATTAATCTGGAAGTGACTCATTTTAGTTACCGGCAACCTATAGGATGCCAGCACGGGAATCTCTATGAGATTCATCGTGTATTCTTCCTTGTAGTTATTTTGCTGAGAGCCCTTTAAATAATAATTATCAGCAATACCCGATATAATGCGGGTTATATCTTCACAGAATGTATTCTTATATGTGTAGTGAATGAAGTTAAGCCCAGCCTTGATATAGAAATTTTTGTATATTCTCATATCTGCGTATGCTTCTATGGAGAAACCGCTTTGTGAAGAAAAAGACACGGACTCGGAGTTGTTCCCCAATGCGTAATTCACGACACTGCCTGTGAAGTCTCCTCCCGATGAGGTGCTGATCATTGGTATCACATACCCTGCACTCACACCGAATGAGATAGTACGCCCGCCAATCCCAATATTAGGAATAACCGCAACAAAAGGCTTTGGTTCTTGGCTCACATTAATACCCAATGTTTGCTTGCCTGTCGTAACATTCACGCTGGCCTCACGAGTCAGATTAATCGGTTCATTTGGAGTGCAATGAATCCTGAGCAGATTGTCCGCCACTTTGGTAACTTGGCACCAATGAGGAAAGTCACCAAACCTCCAGTCCTGTGCGTCCGTAAGGATGCTCACATATTCGTCACCGCCTTCAGGACCGAAATGGAGGTCGTTTTTTGAAAAAGCGAGATGGTCAAGACCCGCTCCTTGGTAGAGATTGATGATAACTGTCTTTGTAGAACCCTCCACCTTGATTTCTGCGGAACGCTCCACGTTCTTGTCATTTGCAAGGGCCGTCAGCTTGATTTTTCCGTCTTCTTTCGTTGATACCACCCAGCCCGGAACATCTGTCACTTTCCAATTGGTGTTGGAACGGATTTCAATGGTGTTGGTTTCTCCTTTATATGGAAACGTCAGATTTTCAACTGACGGCACTAGCATTTCCGGCGCTTTTTCATTCTTTACGACAACGGTTTTCGTTTTGCTTCCCATCTTGACAATCACTTCACAGATACGGTCGGAAGTCTCCTCATTAGCCTCACTAACAATGTAAATCTTGCCTTTTTCCTTCTTTATCTTGCACCAAGCTACATTGTTGTCGTTGAGTGAGGCTGTCCAAGTTCCGTTGCCGTCAACGGTGATAACATCCTGTCCACCCTGATAAGGTATGACAATTTCATTGTCAGACAATGAGAAAGGTTTTACTGTACTTGGTTTCCTGAGGATACGGTCTATCCAGGCAATCCTTTTCTCACTGTCCGGCACATAAAGATTGTTGCCGCAATTAATGACTTGTTGGAATTTAACCTTTGCTTTGTCTAGTTTTCCTTGGTCAACTAACTTGTTTCCTTCTTGATATAACACCTTGCAGCTTTGAGCTGACAGTTGCACACTGCCAAACAAAGCCAAAGATGCCATAAGAACTAAAAATTTAATCATAAATTAGAGATTTTATTTTTTAATGTTTTCGATATTCTATCCCGTTTTTTTGAAAAAATACCGATTTGAGTGGGCAAATCCTCGTTTGTCACAAAATCAAGAGTGTCACACACTCCTTTGTATTCACCCAATGCCACGATAATTTCCTGTATGAATACAATTCGATTCCGGACACTGTCTCTTACCGATTTGTCACCCGTGGATTCTTTCAGAGCTTTTGTGTATATTGTTTTTGCATTGTTCAATCTGTTTATCGTTATCCCATAATTGAGCAATTTGATTTCAGCCGCCTCTTGCTTTTGCAACGAAATGATGGAATCACCGCTGTTTTTGTATGCCTCAAACGGTTCCAATGCTTTTGGCTTTGAATTCCATAGCATTACAGACAACAGTACGAAACCAATCACAATGGATATAGTTGCAATGAGGGCTACACGGTTGTTTTTGCCTTTCCTACGGACATATTCCGCAATGTATTCAGCCGAAGGCCTTTTTTGCGGGTCTGCATTCAGACAGGCATATACAATGTTTTTAATTTTCTTGGGGATAGCTTCCTTAATCGGTGGAATTGGTGTTCCTTCCAATTGGGCCGCACCACCTTGATTACCGAAAGGCACGTCTCCTGTCAAGATTTCATAGGCAGTTGCTCCGAAAGCCCAAATGTCACTGCTTGTATCAGGCTTGTACCCGTCCTTGAACCTTTCCGGAGGCATATAAATAGTCGTTCCACTGCTTTCGTTGTCTAAATATCGGTCATCTTCTACTCCAGACTTGACACTGATGCCAAAGTCAGTGATACAATAGTTCCTGTTGGAATCAATCAGAATATTCGCCGGCTTGATATCCTGATGTATTATTGGAGGGTTGACGGAATGGAGAAAACTTAGTCCTGCGGAAACATCCGCCAAGAATTTCCAAATATCATCCTCGTTATGCAGTTTGCCGATAAGAGATTCGGCGGAACCATTCTCGCAAAACGGCATAACCAAATAGGGCATACCCTCACAAATTGAATAATCGGTGGTTGGCAACAGGTTTGTATGATGACAATTAAAAATGGTCTTGAACTCAGACCTAAAGTTCTGTTCACCGTCAACGTCAAGAATGTTCCTGGGACGGTATATCTTTATCGCGACGAGAACACCTGTGCCATCCACCCGTATCACATCATCGGTATCTTCCGACAATTTCGTGTCAACGGACTCATAATTTTCCGCCAACCAGACATCCGCCGTTCCACCTTCGGCACTTAACAGTTTGATAAGCCTATAATGCCCGTCAAACAGCAGCTCTCCATCTATGTATTTGCTTAAATCCTGCATGTCTTCATTGTAGATACAGTGTATCTCCTTCTCTCAATTTTGAAAAAATATCAATGTCGTTCAGTTTGGCCAATGATGCCAATTGAATACCGAATTGCTGTGATATTTCGTATAACGTCTCATTTGCCTTCACACGATATGTATCTTGTAGTCCGGAATATTTCTTTTTCTTCTTTTCCAAATATATCACGTCACCTTCTTTTACTTGTAATGGGGATGATAACTCATTATATTCCAGTAGTTTTGATTGTGGAATGTCATATTTTTGAGCAATCGACACCAAACTCTCTCCGGGATAAAGAATTGTGCAACGGACTTCATTTATGTCAACCACAAACTTCTTCACGATGTTTGTTACCTCCATTTCTTCTTCGCTTTCTTCATACTCATTCATTACGCATTCCGCATCGAAGATTGGTTGTGTCGTTGATATTTGTCGGATTATTGTGACAGTCTTGCCTGCCCGCAGTTTAACGCCACCGTTGATGGCATAGAGTTTATACGCATCAATAAATCCTATCAAGGCTTTCGCATAATTCCCTGCTGTTGCGTAGCCGGCTTTTTGAAGCTCTATAGCCCAAGCGCGATAGTCATAGACACTGTTCGAGAACAATCTTCTATATCTGCTGTTGTTTTTAAGGAGCTGCGCATGGTCTCTGTAAGATTCCACCGCAGATGGATATTTACGGAACCGGCTCTTCTGACGTTCGTCATCCCACGCAAGATATATTGCTCCCGTCCATCCACCAAAGGCTTTTATACCAAAATGATTGTTGGCATTCCGTGTCAGTGTGCTTTTGCCTGCGCCCGATTCCAAGATTCCTTGCGCCAAAGTTATGGATGCCGGTATGCCGTATTGTTTCTCTTGTTCCAAGGCTATTTGTTTGTATTGGGAGATATAAGTGAATATGTCTGATTGCGACTGAGATCTAACTTGTAGTTCATATACCACAAAAATAATAATGATTGCTATTCTGTGCATTTATTTAGCTAGAAAAATTATTTTAGGAGGTGCTGTTTGAATATACATTTCTCTATGCTGAAGTTGATATTGCTCTAATTTCCCTTTTTCTGCTTTAGTCAATGGTTTTAAGTTATTCACTTTATTCACATTCCAGTCTATTGCTTTCTTTAAGATTGATATTTCTGTAGCGAAAACTAATCCTCCAGGATGTAAGCCAATTGTTTTGTATGGGTGTTCCCAAATCAAATTAATATATTGATCAACATAATACTGTATATTCTTGTTGTTTCCACAAGGAATCTTCCCAATAAGTTTCCCTATCTCCCAACCCAACAAAAACGCTCCAATAGCTTGTCCTATAGTAGATAATGCAGCACCTGCACTTAATGAAACAGAAGCACCTGATTCAGCTGCAACATATCCAAATTTCGATAGTTTGGGAAATTGTTTTACTATTATATCTGCTCCACCTGTTACAAAACTGGTTATTTCTCCACCAAATTTAAGAAAACGATTCCATTCAAATGGTTGAGACTTATATTCATTTATCTTGGAATTAACTATTAATAGCTGGCATATGTAAGCGACTTTTGATAAATACTCAGGAACAGTCGTTCCTATATTTCTAAAATCAACTCTATTATAAATATGTCCAAAAGTATGGTAGGCTTCTTGTTTCGTAAATACAAATAAAGGAGCAGTACATTTTTTCGTTGTTTTATAAAACACTTGAGGCATGGCCTCAATAAAACGTTTTACCCATGGCAAACTTCCGTCTGTAAACAAAGCACCTAAACTTGCAACATTACCCACAGTATCAATATGATTGATTTGTATTTTTTTGGAAGGTGAAGTTCCAATGGCTTCTCTATAAAGAACATGGGTACTTTTAATTCTTTCTGACAATAGTTTTTGCAAAAAGGAAAAGGTATAATCCCCCATGATACCATTCTCTGTTATGAATAGAAACCTTTGTAGACTTTTTACGGCTTTTTCAGTATTATCACCATAATATCCGTCAACTTCAAGTATTTCCCAATTACTCGAAATTTCATCTCTATGATGAATCGATTGGAAATAGTATTTATCTTGTAAAAACCTTGGTTTTGAAAAATCTTCCAGAATAAGAGCACGTGCTTTATCTCTAGCTCTATTCAGCATAGATTGAATTTCTCTCACTTTAGGGTTATATACCAAGGGTGTTGTTTTGCGGTATTCCATAATTATTCTCAAACACAAGATAGTTCGACTTTTATTGGCATGGATATACAAGAATGATTGATAATCTTTCGATTAAGAACATCTTCCATCCCTATCGCATTTGCCTTTTCATAATTCTTCTTGTCCTTGAACTCAATATCCACATACAACCCATGCTGAACAGAATCTCGTCCGGCAGTACCTTCTATGTGAACATTTATGAAGATTCTTTTGAACTCCTCCTTGCCATAGATGGCTATCAGCTCTTTTCTAACAAAAGCCTCGACGTCCATTTTTGTATATAGACGGTCATTGGTCAGCGAATAGTAACGGATAAGTTCATAACGCTGGTCGGCAGTTGCCTTGTCCTTACCGCCCGATGCGGAGACTACAACAGGAACATTGCTCTCGATTACGGGAAGTTTCTTGCATTCCAATTTTGAAGAACCGGAATTGACCGTCACATCAAGCATATTACCCAAAGCCCCCAAAGTAGTCAGGAAAGAGACTTTTGTAACAGAGTTGTTCGTTGCTTGCTTGATATTCTTCATCACGTAGGTGCCACTGTCAAACTTGAACTTGTCATTCTTTTCACCTACTGATTTTGCGATTTTATTCACAAGCTCTTTCAATCGCTTGATGTCCTGCCCGTCCTTCAATCCGTTGTACTCTATAAAGGCATAATAATCTTCTACAAAATGATTGTATAGATTGCGGATATCCCGGTACAAGTCGCCATGGTGGTAGCAATGCGCGTCAAAGTCCCGTATGACAAACTCTTCCGCCGACATGGAGAACCCCTGTTTGTGTGCGGCATTGCTTGTTTCGAGTACCGACACGAAGAAAGAACCGTCCTGCTTTTGAAGTTTTGCCACAGGGGCTGCCTGTGTCAATGTAACAGAATTCAGGTCTACGTTAACGACAGGGATGGCGTTAAAGATGACTTCGCAATCATCACTCACGATATAGTTTTCCGGGAACTCCACTTGAAACCACAAAGTCTCGTCATTGAAACAGTTCAGCACATCACTTTCCAACCAGTTCTGGAAAACACGGGGATAGGCTCTCTTCTTAAAGAGGTCTCTGTTGCGTGTCTTGTCTGTTATAGTAACCAACACACCTCCAGGCAGTTCTTGAAGTCTCTCTTTCCAATATTCAATGACAGACAAGAATCTGGTTGATACCTGCTGAGCGTCGAAAGGTTCCAACATTTCAATATCTTCCATCCGATTCATCATACTGAATCCTATGGATTCCGCTGAGCTTCCCATGACAGATATCGCTTGCGGATATACATTGTCTTTCTTGTTTAAAAAGAACGAAAATCCCTCAAGCGACTCTACCTCTGCCTTGGTATGAATGCCTATCCAAAGAATATTCGACTTTTCCATCTGAATCTCGTAAACGTATTCCTTACTTGTCAGTCGATTTCGCGTGAGCACATAAATATCTTCATATGGAACGAGCATGTTCTTGAAAAGTGGCAGATAGCTTATTGCCGTTTTGCTCGATTTTTCTTTATATGTGAATGACACCCCGGAACCAATCTGAATGCAATCGCTGTCTTTGTTCTTTTTAAACAGAGGTGAAACTACAGCTAAGGCCGGCATGGCTTCAACATCTTGCATAGGAATAAAGTTCTCACAGAACCGGTCGATTAACTTTTGGTCAAAACCATCAATCACATCACGGATTTTCTGTGTCTCGTACAACAGGGCAACCAGCATCATCTTTGCAATCGGATCCATGAGTTGATAGTCAACAGATTCCGACATCATTGACTGCAAATGCGTTATGACATCATTTATTCTTTTCTGTAATTCAATATCCATCGCTATATTTTGATTTGCTTAACAGTTGGTTCCATCAAGAAACTGACATCCTTCTTATAAGGCGTGAGTATTCCGAGACCGTCATCAAGCATTCCTGAAATCCGAATGGTAACTTCATATTTTGAGAGCAGCTTATGATTCGGTTCACGCTCTGTTTTTATTGATCCCAATTCTATTGATACACCAATCTGTTTCAATTGCGGTTCGTAGGCATTCAGACTTTTTTCAATACTTTCTTTGCATTCCTTCAATGTGACCTCATTGTAAAGTCCATTACTGTAGGTTACGTTCTGTCCATGGTTGAAACTCCGGAAATGCACGTTGGAATACTCATGATTCCAATACTCAAAGCCAAAATCATCGTCCGCTATGAAACTGCCTTTAGGCGAAAATACAATCAGCTCAATAAAGTTGTCAATCATGGCGATTCGTTCATCCAGACTTCTCGCTATGACCGCTGAACCGTTTTCGTAGGTTAAAGGTGTTTTTATGAATTTCATTATTATATCTGCTTACCGGCAAAAGGATTGCCTTTCCTTATTTGTGCATCATAAGTCTCCACCTCAGAACATATTCCGTCCTTGTATGCAACGACCTTAATGGTTACATTTTTCGGCGGTTCTTTGTGCCAATCGTCCGTAAATCCACTCTCAATCACTATCGTGTTACCGGATTTTGAAGATTGATTTGGCATACTTCCATCAATCGTATAATAGATGGTAGCTCCCGGGGCATTGTTTGTAACCCTTATTTGTGCGTTACCGAATTTTATCATCTGGCGCAGCTGACTTTTCTCTATGGAAGGTGCGGGAAGAGAGGGAGGCTCTACCTGACGAATCGGTTCCGCACTGAATGTCTTTACCTTCTCATTGATTAAGTATGACAAGTTTACGCCTTCACGTATGATTTTATAAGTATTTTTATAATTACAAGAGGTGTTGATGAAAGAAATGTATTGTTCAGGATTACTTACGGTGATATATTCATCTAAACAACATGCGCAATAGAAAGCGCTTGCCAATTGCTGTAAACAGGAAAGAAATATCATAGGTGTCATCGTGTCCTGTTCCTTATCCATCGTAATCATTAGTTGTTGAACTAATGGCCAAAAGATTTTCACCGCATCCCTCTTCTCAGTAAGTAATTGTTGCGGAAGTCCTGCGTTTATGTCTTTTAAGACATGAAGGAATTTCAGAGCCAGTTCCTCATATTTGGAATGCGATTTTACGTATAGACAAGGAGGGACAAAGTCCTCTTCGTCCGTTCGCCAGCAATACTCATCATAGAGTATTCTTGCTATAGGCAATGAATTGTCTGGAACCGGACTGTTTTCTTCAATAACAATAAAACCGTATTGCGTCTCACACATTCCGTCATTGGTATCTCTTACATCATCAAGAGCTGAGATACAGAGATGAAACCTTGAATTTGTGTTTTGCGAAGGCAGGATGGCACGGGTGTCAAAAGTATTTGTATAATTCGTATCATATTGGACATCTATCAGGCTTCCGTTTTTGGTCAATCCGACACAATCGATGGATACAATATCTATCACCTCGTTATTGATATCAACAGATAGGTTGAACTTCCTGACACCGGGTAAAAGCCCTATACGACCACAAGTGCTTAAAACAAGTCCTTTTGAAACCAGTTCTTCCGTACATTTATCCGAAAGGGCGAGAATCTCATCCGTCAGTCTCATGCCCTTTTTCCACATAATCCTCTTTGGCATATCAAATATTTGTATTAAAATTCAAGTAGTTGTAGATTGTCGTATCAGAGATTCTTAATGGACTTGCATCCTTGGATATGTTAAATTCCAAAACTGAATCGACAGACAGAAAGTAGTCTTGCACGAATTGTCGGTATATCTCCAGCTCATTGACAAACGACAGGAAATCCACGTCGCAGTCGGTATCAGACCAATACGATACGGTATAAGACACAACCGATTCTGAGTATGTGTTCCCAATATAAATTGAACCAAGACTATTTCCTTCCGAACAATCGTAACGGGGATTTTCATCCCGAAACTCCATTTCATTATTTTGGACACGAACTGTAATCCCCTCGTCATAAAAGACTTTTCTCAACAACAATGTGATAAGCGTTCTGTTTCCTCGGATAGCCTTACAAGAGGTTATATAGGGAAGTGTCCTTTTTATGAACTTGTTTTTCCTTTGTTCACTTGTCAGGTTGTCCAACAGGATATTCTGCATTACGAGGTCAGATTCCGTATATTTGTTAAGGCGTTCCCTGACTTGCATCCGCAATTGAAAAAGCAATGTGTCTATCGGAGCGAAGAATTTGTAGGCCTGTTCCTTTTCTTTTTCTTGTTTGGCATACTCCTCGGCGAACTTTTGCTTCTTATCCTGTTCAGGAAGATGATCAAACCTGTCAATGCTGTGAAACAAGTATTCCGGCAAGGAGTTATACAGACTGTTCCGCCCTAAATGCAGAAGCAGTTTGTTTTGACTTTGCTCAATTTCCAAAATGTCTTTGTAGACATTGCGCTTGTGCAATCCGCAGAATTTCAGAAAGAACGTATCCTCGGGATAAAGTTCCATGAACACCTCTGCATTTATGTCCTGCGGGACACCTGCCGGCTTGAGTGTAGTCTTATAATCCGTAGTTTCTTGCATCTTTGCTTAATTCCACATACCTTATCCCTTTTTCTGTTGATACCTGGATAATGTCATATGGAGGGATACCGATGGTCTTTAACGACAAATCCATAAACGGGAAATCGTTATCTATGTTCTCATAGAAACACTTGTGAAAGATAGTCCGATAACTGAGTTTTCGCAATTCGTCATTGGATTGTATCGTTTCTTCCAATTTTGATTCAGGGATATGTAATTCAAATTCTTTTTCCGGTTTGTCAGAGATTATCTTCTCAATGAACTTGTTGTTACGCATGTTGATTTCCACAACATTAACTCCAAGCACTTTTTTTAGTATAGCCAAAATTTCCTTGACCGGCATGTCGGCCGACAAGTCTTCACAGCGGACAATGTCATACCAACGCTCATGGGCTGGGCAGTTGTTTTTCCATGAGGAATACTTATATGTATTTATCGTATTGGTCATGCCCTCAAAACGCCACATCTTGCCTAACAATGTCCTGAATGGGGTAGGTTCTCCCTCGGAGGTATGAATAATCTTCATGGCTTCCTGTGCTTGCACGGCACCGACAATAGAGGCGCTGATTGGTGTCGTAGCCACACGTCCGACAGACGTTTGTGCCCTAACCACATCCGCACACCCGGTTCTTAACATGATATGATTGAATTCTTCCCGCGAAAGGTTACATTCATAACAATTAATCCCCGGGGTGTAAACCTTCACTACTCCCGTCATGTTTTCTATACTGCCATCAATCCAGGTTTTCCCGACACGCATACAAAGCCTGTTTAACTGGTATCTGGCTATCCTGCTGTCAAGACAGCCGATTACAACATCCACATCCTTGTATAAGCCTAGCCCGACCTCTGAGAACAGATTACCTACGATTGGATAAACTTTGATTTGCGGATTAATCTCCATTGCCCTTTTGGCTGCCACTTCAACCTTGTAGGCATGTTTGTATGCATCTTCCTCTCTGAACAAGACCGACCTTGTCAGGTTGGACAATTCTATGCGGTCGAAATCACAAACATAAATTGACCCGACACCAAATAGCGTAAGGTTCTTGATTACCTCATTCCCCAAGGCTCCTGCACCTACAACAAGGACTTTAGCATTTTTCACCTTATCTTGTTTGAACCAGGAAAGAAGCGTAAAAACGCCCTCTCCCCATTCGTATGTTTTTACGGTTTCCATATATACGATTTGCTCTTTATTCCGTTTCAATGTATTGGAAAATTGTGTCACCAATCTTAAATGTATCGTTGTTCGACAATATATTAGGTTTACCGACAGCCAATTCCGCTCTCATATTATAAATCACACCTGTCGCTAGTGGTTTTATCATGGGTAACTGTTTTTCGTGATCAATGAACAGCAGAGCATGTTCTTTGGCCACTTTATTGCTCTTCTCCCAATTCATCTGTATCTCACAGTTTCCAGTCATGCCAATGGAAACTTTGTTTCCACCACCTGTGGCATTCATCCATTTGTGAATAGGAATCCGTTGACCGATTCTGACACCATTCTGAATGACAAGGAAGTATTTCTCTGCTAGCATTCTCACTGTAACCAAAGATGCGCCTAAACCTCCGCCGTAAATGATGAAATCAAGCAGCATGTTCATCCAAGGCCAACTCATGCTTGTAAGACTTGAAAAATACAATACTATAAAACCAATTACAGAAGAACAACCACCACCAATCAAGGCACTCTTCAGAGGAATGGACGATTTGATTGTAAGGGCAAGCGACACACACACCGAGAAAAGCACGTATGCAGGAAACGAACAATACCAAGGAATATAGCCTGCGTGTATTATCGTTAACAACGAGCAAAGGATGTCCGCTCCAATGGAAAAAGCGAGCATTCCAATCACGCCTGTGAGAAGTGAAAGACCAAGGATCTTCAAACTTATTTTCCAATCCTTCTTCCTGTATTCATCGTTATATCTGAAGATAAGGGACAAGAAAAAGCCCAAAAGCAGACCTATGGTAAGGAAAGCGGAGGTTTTACTTTCACATTCAAGTGTTAGGTTTGGCATGTTCTCGCTTGGGATATAAAACAGACTGACAATACTCTTCGACACACCTTCAAATCCTCCTCTTCCACCGAGTTCAAAGAAAATCCAGCTGACAAAACCGGCGCATATCCCCGCAATAGTCTGATGGCATTCTTTCAGCGATTTCAATGTAAGCACTTCTTTCCATTCCACATGCTCTTGAATGCCGACCTTACAGTTCTGGCCATATTCCGCACATTTGTAGCCGTTCTGTTTCCAACAATGCACGTGCATGATGTGTTTGCATCGCATGACTACACTTTGTCCTTCTAGAATCTGTTGCTTGCAATAATGGCAAATTCGGCTTGAAATATTCTTTTCCGGCACATACTTCCTGTAATATTGGGTTTCAAATGCTTTTGACCTGAACAACGGTATCAGCACTTTCATTACCAAAACAAAGAAGACAATTGTAAGAATCGCTATAATGGCCGCTACTAAATATTTATATATGGAATCCGAGGTTGATGCGGCATGTTCCGGCCAAGGTCTTTCTGCAGAACCGATGGAGAAGTCCTCATTTCCGACTATATCACCCTTCCATTCTGCCGTATAGGAAGTCTTGCCAAAATATGTTTTGGAGGAAGGCGTACTGTATGTAAACGAGAAATCATACATTTTGTCATTTACAATTTCCTGAAAATCAAACAAAACCTGCGCCATATCGTTAGCAGGCTTATAGTCTCCATTCCTACCTTCCACTTTGGGATTGCATATAGCCATTAACACATTCTCAATATCAGCGTCCTTGCCTTGTTCCGTATAATAGAACGCATATACAGTCGGCACTATATGGCTTGTATCTTGCTGGTATTCGTTAACCTCTATAAATGCGATATTCTCCTCAAAAGAGGGACTTTTATTACCTTCGGTAAAGACAAAGAGGATGTTCTTGTCCGTATTTTTTATGGCACGTCTTGAAATTTCCGAGTTCCTTTTATAGTTCTCCTCTCCGACAATCGAGCTTTCTTTCTCGGAACTTGTTATACTAAATTCCGCTAATTTTGAGAACAAAGCCCCGTAAAGGTATTTATATTCAGATTTTTTTTCAAAACCCGACTTAAAAGATTCGAGATTCTCAGGAGTTACAAGTTGACTGGATGTTACCTCATCTCCAAAAAAGGAGAGATATACACATCCTTTAGGAGATATGTCAACTAACTGGGAAATGGCTTTGTAGATTTGTGATTTCCCTTCTTGCGGAATGCTCAAGTCCACTAATACGGAGAATGTGTATTCCGCCGGAATACGTTGTCCCGTTGTTATGGAGCTTATCTTGCAAGATGAAGGTGGAATCAGCGAGCCCTCTTCTTTTATGACTAAATAATCTTGCAGTAGCTCCGTTGCAATATTCTGTATTCTTTTGCCGTTGGCATCTAATACATTGAAATATAGCGTAAGTGAATCCTTACCCACGCCATATTCGTATTTTTTATCACAAAATTTGATTCGTTTTACATTTTGTCCGAATACCGGCAGAACAGCTGAGATTGCTAAACACAGCGCAACCAACTCGTGAATTATCTTTTTCTTCGTGTCCATATTTTTAAATCTTCTAATTTTTCTTCACCATAATAAGCCTCGTCTACGGAAATTTGTCCATTCACAACAGGGATGGATGTCAGTATTCCATCTGCTGTCGAGTAGAACAGGATGAATCTGATATTGCTAAAGTCATTTGAAATGACTCTCTTGATAGTCGGTATGCTGCAATGGGAACCATTGATGTAGCATCCGATAAGCTCATCATCAAAACTGTGCTTGGTTTGCAATACAGATTTCAGTATATACTCCGTTTTCCCGTTCTTTTCGTATGTATATCCATGCACCCATGCTAATAGCCCGTTTTCGTGAGTTGTCTGCAATTGGCACATGTCAATAATGGCACCATTGGACAACTCTACTCCGTAATGGCTGTCAATCCGGTTGGAAGCTGTCCGCATGATATTTCTGTAATCCTCCTGCTTAAAGGATGTCCGGTCGCTCTCTACAGCCCATTTATGCAATTCTTCCAAGGAATACATCTTTCGTAAATCAGCTTTCGAGTTAATGCTTAAATCAGAATCATGTTTAAAGGTAAATATGCCCAGCTCCTGATTGGGAGTGAGAATATCTATCACAATCGCAACCAAAAATTTAGGGTGGATAGGATGCTTAAGTTGCATCTGTACGTTGCTGTCGGCATTGCTGAAAAACACCCCAAGACCCGGGTGAGAGTGTACCCAACAAGTCATATCATATTGGAGGTTGGTCTCTCTGCGTAATCGTCTCAGCTTTTCCGAAACTTTTAATTTTATCTTTCCACCAAAATTAAGCTCATACTCTTTGAAAATTGCATCATCACCCGGTTTCACAATCTCTTCCAATGATACATAATATTCATCACTCTCATTATCATGAACCCAGCGTCCAAGTACCATACAGCCGTCCTCATTGGGATTCTCCGGATTCCTGAGGTCTTCTGCATAAAGATTGTATATGTCCTTAATGCAAGTATTTTTCAGATATATACGTCTTACGGCGGAGTCTGAACAAAAATCTGTACTGTTTATCGGAAAGTATGCAGGATTATGATGCACGTCTTCAAGGCTTTGTTTTTTTAATATGGAAGTTGTTTTCCTCCTTACCACAATATCTGGATTTGCATTCTGTCTGACACGTTCTTCCTGACTTATTGTTGACCTCTTCTTTCGGGTCGATTTCCTGATTAACCAAATAATCAAGATGACAATACAAGTAATCAGTGTTCCAAGGACAACGTTGATAAACACAGATTCAACGGAAAATAATCGCTTTGTTAATATTGTTGAGATGTCCTCATCAAGAATTTCACCACGACAATTGTCCAACACATCTTTTCGCTCTGCAATCTTCTCCTCCAGTATATTTTTCAATTTAGTTTCGTATTCAGAACGCTTAGAAAGTTCGTTTGCGTTGAAATTTGATGCCACAAAATTCCCAACAAACGAATCCATGCTGTCTTCATACCGCGAGATAATCGCCTCTTTGTCGCTTAAATATTCTCGTAACTGACGATTCCGGATATACTCTTCCCGACTTTCTAGGTCTTTTATATCGTTTAGTGCTTCCGTATATTGGCCGACTTCATCCATAAATGATTGGACAAACATTGGTGAATAGAATGGATCTTTCTCCAAATACTCTTTGAATAATGAGACTATTCGGTTAATCGGCACTTTCTTTGTACGCGTTTTTTTTTGCTCTGTTTTACTATTTGAAGAGATCTCTGTCGCCAGTTCATGCGATTCTACATTGTCTGCGCTTTGGTTTTCATAACTTTTGATGAGATAAGTTTCCTCCCCTTCTGCGGCGGAATCTCCGGTTCGCCATAATTCTTTACTTCCTGCTTTTACATATTTACTACAGGCTTTGTTGATAGATAATGAACCGCCTGCCGCAATCGTCCCCACGTATGCTCCATCTACATTGACATCTATATGTGTTGTACCATCTTCATTGTATATGGCTTTGAGAAAAATGGTCGAATCTGAAGTCACGTCATATATCATCCTTTGCGAATACGCTTGTGAAAATAACAGCAAAAGCGAAAAGACAATTGTTGATTTTTTGCTAAATATACTCATGATAAACCTTATTAGATTGATGCCTTTTTTGATTTCCCATTTATGTTGAGAGTGCTTTTACCTCGAATTGCGGTAGATGCCTTGTGCTTGGTTTCGGCAACAATCCGATTCCTTTTAGATCTTACTGCATTACGAGCACACCTTTTAGCCTCCGCTTCCGCCTTGTTTGCGATGTTCTGCTGCATATCCATCATCCGCATCTGATTCCTTTTGTTTTGAATGCCTTGGAAAATCTGATTACCGATGAATGCAAGTACGGCAAGTACAATACCGCCTATAATCATCCAAAAGTTACGTTCCTTCTCTTTTTCAGATGCGGCTTGTTGAGCGACTGCTATAGAATCATTCTGCGCTTTAATCACTTGGGCTTCTTGCTGTGCCCTTAATTCTTCCGCCTTTTGTTGTGCCTGTAGTTCTTCGGCGTTCCTTTCTTCCAACATACGTTTCTTGGATTCATACCTGTCCAGGACATCCGTTATCTCCGAGACAAGCGCGTCATCTGTGATTTCACGGCGTTTTTGCCGCAGATAATTGATTTCATCCAACAGGTTGTCGGAGAATGGAAGCTCTGTGGTTTCTGAAAGCAATTCCTTTATAATATTAACGCTTTCAAGCACTTTAATTGCGACGGTATTATCCGATTCTATTTCCATCGTTGAAGTGATCGTTTGAGTAGACGTTTTTGTTATGTTTGTTCCTTCTTTTGAACCAAGAGGAATTTTCAAGTCCCTGCTTTTACCAAATAACAAATATCGGCCTTTCTTTGGCTTATATGCTAAGTAGATAGGTATAAGTATTTCCGTATTAGATTTGACATTGAAAGACAGCTTTGGCTCTGCTTGTACCAGATAGAATCCATCCGTAGATTTCTGATATTCAACTCCGGGAGGTATCATAAAAGCCTCGGGAACCATATCCATGACAGATACATCGCTACTGTAATTGCCTGTCCGGTCGAAAAACATAACCGCGACCTTACTGAGATCCTTATACTTATAATTTATACTTCCTAATTTCTTCTGCTGTCCAATAAATTTGATTGTAGTTTGATTGGCAGAGTTGATAATTTCATAAGTCAGGATTATCCTGTCGCCGTCGGTTGTATAAATCGTATCCTTTTTCACCTTGGCATATAGATGAAAAGGCAATAACAAACATCCCAATAGTATAACTCTGACGAATCTCATGTCATTTCGATTTTATTCGATTGTAGTATGTTGTGATTCTTGACATATAATTACCCTTGGCTCGCCTGTTGTTTTTTTGCGCACAGTTATATAAGGCTTCAACATCACCTAAGATTTGTCCCTTTGTCTTTTTCCCATTGTGAAGATCAATATAGTAGATTTCCAACCTTTTATAGATGTCTTCAATTGACAAAGAACAATATTTGCAGTTATGAATAACTTTCTTCCTGTCATTGCTACATGAAGTAACAGTTAATTTCTTTAAATCAATCGAGTCAAGTCTATTGTGAATAGCCATGAATTGCTGATAACCCTTGTTTGAAGAACTATAATTGCGGCTGCTGACGATTCGCTCTACTTGTTCTTTCAAATCGTCAATCGATTTATTATAGATCTTATATAAAGTTTCTAAAGAAGTACCCCTATGATTCTTATTGGAGCAGAATGTCTGTTTCCCGATTTCATAGACAAGGCTATCGGTTGCTTCAGACAGCCTGATGAAGTCCTCATCTGGTTTCAATTCCACATCAATATTCAATTCTATCACTTCTTTTTGTGCTAAAGATATTCTGCTTTTCTTGACGACTATAAAATTTTTCTCGCTGTATCGGGCGATGTAGATGGGTAATCTACACTTAATGGTACTTTCTTTGTCTTGGAAATTCAGAATACTTTTCGTTTCAGAAGAGGGCAAGAGCCTGCACGACTCAGATAATCCATCACAGGCTTCCGCGATTCTTTTACCTTTAGTTCCGGGGAACAACTTTTCATAGACGATACGCATCTTCTTCAGTGTCTTCTCATTATAAGATCTGTCAAAAAGATAAAGAATCTTGTCTTCTGAGACATTCTCCAATCTTACTGAGATTCTATATTGATCTTTATCATTTTCAGGTTGTAATTCCACAAAAATATTACAAAAAGGCAAAGAAACGGTTTCTTTGTCATGCCCTTTGTTGTCTAATTTAATGGATCTAATTTCATCGCCATACGCAAGGCGGACAGAGCATGTTAATAGTAGCCACAAGAATAATACAGTCTTTCTCATATCGTTCTTGATTTAATAGTCGGTTTTACTTTCTCTGTTGTTTTGGTGTTCTCCATTATTTTTACCGCAGGCGTGGCGAGTACTGGCATTTCTTGATTGAAACGTACCCAATTATTGGGTTCCCCTTCCTCACGCACCCATTCTGCCACGTTTTGGTCTTCGGGATAAGGATAAGTATTCTGTGCATGATACATCTGGTATTTTAAGTATCTTTCCACCCGAAGCACCAAATCCTTCAACGAAGCCAGTACGCCCATCTCCTTGATGGTCAGACACACATGCCCCTTAAAGCTACCTGAGTATCTGATATTGGGATGCCATACATCTGTTCGGAACGTGAAAATAGGATTACCGTCCGCTGATGGATAATTATTAGGGAGCACGATACTCATCTTATGAAGATAACCGAACTTGGGTTCTCTAGGTACAGTATCTCCGATGACACCCACAATGGATTTACATCGATACCAAATTTCGTATTCGGTAGGAAGTCCCATTGCGTTCTTTCTACGGACAATATAAGAGATAGAAGGCTGGCGGGGATTGGCGCTGGCAGCCTTCCGCTTGCCGCAAAGCGTGTCCAATTCTTTCCACTCTTTCCAAAGCCGGGCATCTCTGCCTGACAATTCTTTCTGATTGAAATTATTAATCGTGTCGTTCATCATACGTTTTCCTCCTTATCCAGCGATAGGTACAGAAATCAGGTGCAAGTGGTCTCCGGGTTGGATATTGTAGTCGATGAGAGCCTGCTCACGCCCGTCCTCATCCTCAAACTCCAATATCTCAGGCTCTTCGCCTTCGTCTATTATCTGACCAAGCAGATACTGGATTGGATTGCCGCCGTTGTCAATTTTCGGAAGCTCGAACACCGATACAATGCTTGTTATCTGATCGCGGATGGTCTTGTTCGGATCTGTCACTTTCACTTCCACCTCCTCAAATTCAGTACCGTCAATGGTAAGGTTGATGATAAAATCCTCTTCTTCGTACATTTCTTCAGTTACCATAATGAATTATTTTTTATTGTTATTATTCTTGTCTTCTTTTGATGCCCGTCAAGTATCTTAAGATACTTTGCAGATAAACCTAACATCCTTTTTTACCATACCCAAGCTCCCCGTTCTTGATTGTAGTTGTCGGAACGATAATCCTCAAACTTATTCTTGAACACCAATAGCTGATACACATCTTCCAGTATCACCTGTGGCTCTTTCAATCCATACCGATATAATGCCAGCTCATATTTCCTATTCTCTGCATCAATACGGATGATAAAGTCTGTCTTTGTGTCGGGATGTGCTCCGTAGAACTTGTCGAACACCTCCCGTATTCCTTCATCCTCAAACCAAAAGTAAGCAGAGTATTCCGATTTCCCGATGTTCCATTTGATGGCAAGTTTCTTGGGTTTGCCGGCTTGATGATATTTGAGGAGGCCTCCATCATGAAGTTTGTCGTGAGTGCCGTCAAAAAGTGTTTCTTCTATATAATCAAACTCAGAGATGACATCTTCATTCAAAAATTCCTCCCATTTATCGTTTTTCCATTTCTTAAATTGAATTACATAATGATATGTGAACTGCTTCATATAGTTGTCAAGTACAATATAATCAGATTCTGTAGACACATTTTTATGCGAAAGTTCATTGCAAAAAAATGTACTTAATTCGTCTGGACTATATTTTTCTTTTTCTGAAATGATAATGATTTTTTCATTATTTATTTGTCGCCGTATATAACTATCAACACATGTCCCTTTTGTATAAAGAATAATCTTTGAATATTTTTCATCATAATTCCATATACAAACCCTACCATTGCTTGAACATCCAATTATTAACTGGCCATAGTCTTTAATAAAGAACTCTTCTAATGGTTGTATGAATTCATAATATTTATTCTCAATTATTGAAAACCACAGAATGTGAGCTACAGAATTGCCATCATGTAAGTTCATAAACATTTCTTTCACGTCCAAGGGTTTTCCCCAGTCCGTGATGTGAATGGTATTGTTTGGTAGAACCTTTATCTCTTCATTAACATATTTAACTACAGCAAAAATATAATGAATTGGTGTAAAAAGAGTTGATGACAATGCAATGCTAATCATAGACGGGGCATTTTGAAGATATTCGTTTTAGGCATATTGCCAGGCAATCCAAATTTCAAATAATTTGACACCTGCTGTTTTGCAGAATGATCTTTTTTTAGATTGCTTTCAATTATCTTGTCTAATGAATCAAAATGTTTATTATTACCTATTTCAAATTTTTCACCAATAGATTGCCTTTTTACTGCATTGCCACCAACTATATTATTGTTCTTTATTGTTTTTGTCGTTTCTTTCTTAACTTGTTTTGCTAGCTGCTTTCCGGCTTGTTTGCCAACTTGTTTTGTTGCTTGTTTGCCAACATATTTTATTACTTGAGTAGCTACTACCCTAACAACCTGTGCTATTATTGGTCCCATAAACTAATTCTATTAGAATTTCATCGTAGAAACATTTTCAAAATCAACTCTTGAGAAACTATTTTCTTGAAGATAATACTGTACACCACCACCTTTCCCAAAAGAATTACCACCGACTTTACTTTTTCGTAAAATGGCACCTTTTCTAACTTTTAACTCAAAAAACCTATCAGGTTCTTTTGGTAATGCAAACTTTTCTTTAATTTCCCTTGGAGTTAGTCCTTCTATTTCTTTTTTTCCATCATCCATCTACCCTTCACATTATCAGAAGTAGCAACCCTAACAAAGGATTTATCCTCTGTTAATTTTACTTTTATCAAATCACTTCCAAATGGTGATTCATTTCCTTTATTAACAAATTTTTTGTTCGCTTTTCCTTTTGATACATTTTGTTTTAAAAGTCTCACTTCTCCTTTTCCTACTCTAACGCCACCCCTTTCTGCCGTTTTAGAAATCTTAATGCCATGTCTAATTATTTTAGAAGCCGCTGCGACATCGCCAATTAAAGGTACAGCAGTAAGAAGAGACAATCCTGCTGATGAAAAATCGCCACGAGTTGCTGACATGGCTGCATTTATTATGTCGGCAAATATGCCTATTCCTGGAGCGAAACCGGCAATATCTAGTGCTAATTATATGCCGTCCAATATATCACATTCTGAAGATGTTAACTCAATTTCGATATTCTTAATCAAATTTTCTCTTGTTTCGCGCAATTCGCGTTTCATATCGAGAGTACCTGAATTAACCTGTCCATCATTTATTATGGTAATTATCCCTCCCCACTGACAACGGCAATAAGACGATTTCAAAAGAGCCGGTTTCCCTTTTACGATATAATCATTCTTTCCGTTAATCCATTCTGTGACTGTTCCCGGCACACAGGGCATGGGCGTGAGGCGTCCATGATTGGCAGCCGTGGCAGAACCAGTCGGTGGATATGCGGTCGTATGACATTTGCCAAATGGTGCAATGTTATACATCGAC
Organism: Parabacteroides goldsteinii; assembly: GCF_020091425.1. Taxonomy (NCBI): domain Bacteria; kingdom Pseudomonadati; phylum Bacteroidota; class Bacteroidia; order Bacteroidales; family Tannerellaceae; genus Parabacteroides; species Parabacteroides goldsteinii. Next base: position 225,985 of record NZ_CP081906.1, read on the forward strand.
ACATGATCGGATATATTTGCCATTGGCTTTTCTGTCAAAAATACAGTTCTATCCGGATATATCGTCAGCTTGGCACACTTGTTGCCACATGAGCACTTGATAGTCGCTTGTGATGTAACGTAAGAATCTGACATCGGATTTTACGCAAATAGATTAAACGGTCCTTCATTAATTTTTATGTCAGAACTACACGAACAGTTCAACAGAAATAGTTGGCTTCTAAAGTATGACCTATCGACTTCGTAGACTGTCTCTGAACTTGCCTTATTTATGATGTTGAACACAAAAGTTTTTTCTTCTTTAATAGGAATGTTGTTTACTATCTGCCTAATTTTACTCATACAGGAATCATATGTACCTTTCATTAGCAATTCGTTTTTGTAAACAACCCTTATACACGAATTATTAACGATAATGTCAATGCAAATCTTTGGTGCAAAAAAGTTTATCATAGACTATTTTTTATTTATTGTACTTTTACAACTCCAGATTTTATATCAATTCTGTTTCCTGAGTTCATCGCCATTGAGTCATTAGCCTTTTGCTGATGAACATTGGAATATTCAAGAAGTTTTTCCGTCGCTTCAATACGAATATTCTCCGCTGTCACCTGTAATTTGTGCGCCACCTGCTCGTCTTTGTTGTCATTCACATTAATGAACTGGTTGCTTTCAACCGTGAGTGAGTCATTGCGGTCAATAGACGTAGAACGGTCATTACCAGCATGTTCACGGATGTCATTATCGGCTGTGCGCTGCATGTCATGCGATGCCGCAATGAAAATGTCATTGTCCGCACTGGCATTGATGTCGTGTCCGGCGTGCATAATGATGTCGTTTTGGGCATACAGTTCGATATTACCCGTTGATTCAAGTTTTATCAGCTTTTCATCGGTTGAGAAAGTGAGAATGTAGTTCTCCTTCTCGTTATCATAGATGCGGATGTAACCATCATTGCCTTCATCGTGTATTTCAATGGTATGGCCGTTGCGTGTGCGGATGGCTTTTATTTGGTTACTGCTATTGTTGTTGGGTAACCATGCGCTATCAGGGTCGCCTACACCATTATATAATGTACCCTTGACGTAGGGACGCTCCGCATTACCTCCCTCAAAGTCTATCATAACCTCTTCATCAATCTCAGGAATAAAACTGAAGCCCTTGCCACCACCGGCATACGGCTGAGCCATGCGAAGCCACGGTGTCATCATGGTGTCATCCAATTGAGCCTGCCAGTCAAACTGAACACGAACACGGCCAAGGTTGTTCGGGTCTTCGTTATCTTTCACCTTGGCACGACACGACTGCGCAATAGGATAGACATCGCTATCAGAATAAGGGGGATAGTCGCAAGCGGAAGGAATGCCTATAAAACGATTGCTGTAGGTCTCGTCGGCAGAGAAGTAATGCACTAATTCCGTTATAAGAATCTCGTCTTGCTCCACTTTGCTTCTCTCCAAAAGAGAAGTGTCCGGTATATAGTTATCCACAATAACCAATTTGCTTCCGATTTTTATTTTCGAGCAGTAGGTAGTGCCTGAATAGGTGAGCATACTCGCTTTTTCACCTCTTGCCTGTGTTTTTGTCGATACATTCAAAACAATCTCACGTCCGTCCGTGTCGGCAAAGCCTCCTGAATGAAGGTTCTGAAGCGTAGGTTTTACGAAACAGGACTGAGAGGCCCGGAACACCTGTTCACTCAGCATGTTATATTCCCGTTGCATTTCCTCAACACCTTCCTTTTGGTTAGCGTCGTATGAGTTATAAGATGAAGCGACATGATTGAAAGCCACATGCCGCATTTTCAAATCCACATTATAAGATGGAACATCTTGGCTGGGATAGGCGAGCTTGACACTCTCGCCCTCGATGAGATTGCCAAAGATGATTTTCTTTCCATCGTTGTACAACCATTCTCCATAACGTCTCGCCAAACGCTGCAGGAACTGATAGTTTGACTCATTGTATTGCACACAATACGGAATGGTGTTTGTGAAACGGGCATCTATCTCCGAATCAAGATGCTCGGAGTAATCGTCAATGATATCGTTTACAATGTCGTTCAATGTTTGCTTCTCAAAAGACTTGCAAGCTGGATTATCGTTAAGCAACGCATCCCAACTGCATGCTTCCGCATTTACGGTAAATTCACTTCGACTTCTACTACCCGAAGCACCTGTGATAACTCCTGCAAACTCAATGTCCGCCACTGAATCCGTTTCGGCTTTCAGCGTCTTTTTTTCTATACTGTCTGTCTCTAACGAAACCAAGATCTCCTTACCGATAATCGCGCCACAAACATTAAACGATATTTCATTGAGCCTTTCATCTGGTTCTTTATGCAGAGAGAACGAGAGGACGTTAGGGGAAAGAAGAGACTGGCTCAACAGGAAATTGTCAAGCCTCCATTTTGCCCCATCCAATTCTATACAAAAACCTGTTGACTTTGTGCCATCAATGGCTACCGAAATGTTTCTTATGGATATCGACATGGTTTACACACTATTAGAATGTGGTTAGACTTTGAATTTGGGATGTTAACGATGCCCAATCATTCGTGAAAACAGCTGAATCCATAAATCCGGTTCCCACACGTATTACCTCTGCGCTGATGGTGACGGTTGTGTACATCAGTTTGCTGTCATGATCACAAAAATAATCCTTTAGCCCTATGCAATAAGCATTGGTAAACTCAACCGTCTTATACCTCTTTCTATTGTCGTTGGAGAACACGCAAAAGCGGAAGGTACCGGAATAAACGGCAGTTTTATTGAACATCCACTTATAAAAGAACTGATCGTCATCACAAGTGGCCGGCATTACGAATCGGATTACTCCACCCATGGTGCGTGTCGTCGGTTTGCCTGTTTCATCAACAGATTGTGAAAATTCATATTCGCATTCCACAATCCCATACTCTCCGCCACCTTGAATCTTAACTTGACCTTGAAGTGCCATATTCTTCAGATTTAAAATCGGATAATTGGAGGTTACCATGGAGATAACCTCCAACCACCTTTTGTGTCTTTGTGTTCTGAATTATTTGTCGATAGTCCAGCTATTGTTGTGAACAGCGTTGCCGACCTGAATCTCCTTTGCGGAAATCACAAACTCCTCAAACTGTTTTGTCTCGTTGGTGTCATCATATGTCTCTGCATACTCTACGACATAGCCGTTCTTGAAGTTGAGACGCTTCATCTCACCTCCGTCTTTGTCGGGGAAAGAGATGACACCGTTCTTGCTCATGTAGGTGTCGCACATCCACTCAAGAATCTCGGTATTACCGTCATTCTTAGACTTTACCTTTACGGTAATCTTGCCACCACGGGTACGGCCTGTAGGCTGTCCCTCCACATCGGTCTGCTGATTAAGCTCGTAGCGAACATAAGCCACTTCGCGCTCCTGAATACCATCTGCATTGATGGTCACGGTTCTTGTTTCTGCCATTGTTCTAATGATTTAAAAACTAATAATATGATTTATTGAACGCTTATGCGTTTTTCGTATTTTGTTCCCAATCCACACCGGCAGCGGTGTTTCTTCCCGTCAGTTCGATGAAGAAATTCTGTGCCGCAAAGTATGGCGTAATCTCGACATTGATACTAATGTCTTTTGTCTTCGGGTCTTGATCTACTTTGAGATTGGTATATTTCTCGATGATACCACCGGGACCTTTGTAATCACTAAGGAAATTGTGGATATCCTGTGTAATCTCTGACTTAATTTGTGGTGTCCAAATCTCCATGGCATGGTCATTGCAATAATTCTCAAACACCTTTCCTATCCAGTCAAATACACGGACAATTGAATATTCCTGTAACCCCTTTGAGGCTCCATTATACAATGTATGGTTAGAGAATGCCATTGTCCGTCCATCTTCTTCAACCATCGGAATAACCCCAAGGTCAATAAGAGCTGCGATTTCCGATTTGCGTAAATCCATGCGGGCACCTTTGACATTATCTAAAGTACCATATCGTTTTCCTGCTGCCGCTTGGGCTATCACTGTCTCTTCCGTATTTGACATTCTGCCTGCCAAAGCACCGGAAGCGGGAATGTACAAGTCTTCATCCTCACCGGCAAGCTCTGATTTCTTGCGACCGAGTATATAATTGGCAGTCATCACAATATTACCCAAATAGGGATCTGTTCCTTGCAAGCTAGCATCATCAAGTTCCTCTTTGAGCATCTCGAAATTCATGCTGTCCTTAAAATCTGTGAGCATTATTACTTTATTCCTATAAGCAGTTTGTGCCCACATACGTACGGTTTCCGCATCACCAAGATACCCTGGAACCACAAGCATACTGTAGTTGTTCTTCAAGTTCAGACGGTCAAAATATCGTTCAAGCTCGTCACGGATGGCCAACGTGTCTTCCGAGTCATTGTCACCAAGTTCCTCCTTGTTGACATTCATGAGTGTAATGCAGTTCACTTTGCCTTGTCCGGCATTGGCGAAGAACGCGTCTAAGATCCTGTATGTGGTTTCAAGCTTACGAATTTCATCGTGAATGCAAAACAGGTTCTCACTCAAATTCCGTTCTGCCTTTTGGCACTCGCTTTTACAGGACTCAACGATTTCCATGGGGTCTTTTCCTCCGGACTCAAGGATTTCAATCCATAGTGAAAGCTCATTCTTTAGTCTTTTTCTTGCATCCTCGTATGCGCTGTCATTCAAAAAGACATTCTTGGAGGCTTTCTTTCGGGGATCCATATATTCCACTCCCTTGATAAGCCCTTTCAATAACTGGAAACCACCAAATTTATCAAGCCCGGACAAACTGTTTTGAAGCTGTTCGGCAGGATTGGTTACAATTTTTTTCGGCTCCTGTAATTCCAGTCCTTCGGTTAAAGATTCTTTTTTCTGTTCTTCTGCTGCCATAATATTTCGTTCTTTATTCGTTATTACTCAGCATCTTCCAGTTCCGATAGGAGTGCTTTGAGTGCATTCTTCAAATCTTCGTGCGCCATGTCATTCTTCAGTGCATTACGAAGTGTCTTGTTCTTCTCCAACTGACGGATTACTGAGTTATACGCATCAATTTTAGATTTCATCTTACTCAGTAATCTGCTTTGTGCGATAAGTTGCTCATCTTCGAAATCCTTCATTTGCTTGAATTGGAAATCTTCATAAACAGCCCCACCTTCTTCGGTGGACAGGGTGATTCCTTCCTTTACGGGCTGGAAATGTTCAAAAACATCTTTCATGCTTTTCGCTTTAAAGCCTTCCCTGTCTTCGTCGGTGTTGGGAGCCGCATCCGTGAACTGGTCGACATAGAGTGTCCTGTTTTGCGGGAACTCGATGATACCATCCTGTGCGTTTTCCTCAACAACTTTAGAAATTACGGTTTTTCTTGCCATTGTTCTTCTGTTTTTTGCTATAGTATCGTTAATTGCTTCTTTTTCTTCATGGCTTGTTGTTCCTTTATGGAACAATCTCTTCAACCATTTTGGTATATTCATAAACAATCATGTTAATCCGGAGTGTCTATATCCCAAACAATTTCCTTTGTTTCATCATTGTATTTCATGGTGACGGAATCTCCACCGTTGATATCACCGGAAATAATCAACTTCGATAAGGGGCGGCGAATCTCTTTTCTTATAATTCCGAGAATCGGACGCGCTCCGTAGTGTGCGTTGAATCCGACCTTGGTGATATATTTGCGGGCGGACTCATCAATGGTCAAAGATATATTTTGCTCATGCAGCATCTTCAACAGGTTTTGTATGTGAATATCAAAAATCCGGTCTATCATTTCTGATGTAATGGGCGAGAACGGAACTATTTCCGTGAGCCTTGCCAAGAATTCTGGCCGAAACTGGCCTTGCATCACTTCTAACATCTGGTCGTGTGTGGGCACATGCCCTTTTCCGAAAGACTTGAAGATATAGTCGCTTCCGATGTTGGAAGTGAAAATAATAAGTGCATTGGAGAAATTGCCGATACGTCCGAGACGGTCATGCAACTTACCTTCATCAAGTATCTGCAGGAACAGGTCAAATACAGACCTGTGCGCTTTCTCTATTTCATCGAACAAAACCACAGAATATGGATGCTGTCTGATTTGATTGACCAACAAGCCACCTTCCTCATAACCGACATATCCCGGAGGCGCACCGTAAAGAAGTGCCACGGAATGCTCCTCTTTGTATTCGGACATGTCAAATCGGAGAATGGAGGTTTCGTCATTGAACAGAAATTCCGCCAATGACTTCGCCAATTCGGTCTTTCCAGTTCCTGTAGGGCCAAGAAAGAAGAATGAGCCTATGGGTTGGCCCTTCTTATTCAGACCGGAACGGGATTCAAACACGGCATCCAATATACTTTTTATAGCATGATTTTGACCTACAACTCTTTTATGAAGGATTTCTTCTGCGCTTGAAAGCTTCTGCCGTTCTTCCGACTGGATATTTCCCATCGGAATACCCGTCATCTTTGCGAGTACATTGCGAATATCATCTTTTTGCAGGATAATTTCTTCGGTTCCGTTATCTGATGATGACAACTCCCATTCTATTTTTATAGATGCCATAGATCTGTCTAACAGATCTATCGCCGATGAAGGCAGATTACGTTCCGGCATATACCTTTTTGCCAGACGGACAATCTCTGGAATAACATCTGCACCTAAAGTAATATGATGATATTCCTCGTATGTGTTCTTCTTGCTGTTCAAGATGTCAATGGCAGATTCTTCTGACGGAGCTTCCAACAAGATTTTCTCAAAATAAGCTGTCAGTTCCTTATCTTTTTCAATGTTCTTGGTATAGCCGTCAATCGATGTTATACAGATGAACTGTAATGTGTTGCCAGAGAGTACCTTTTTTATTAATGGCATTATGGCGTTTAGAGGAGAGGTACTGTCACCTATACTATGGAAATTCTCAATAACCAATACAGGCTGCGCAACCTCCTGAAATCCGTCAATAACAGTCTTGAATCTGTCTTCTATTTCTCCTTTATAGCTGACTCCCTGACTTAACGATATAAGGTCAAGCTCGTATGGCTTGATATTGTCAAGGGCTGCTGGGAATTTATTCTCTTTCAACAAGTTTATCAATCCATGTACTAAGGAGGTCTTGCCCACTCCGGTCTCACCTGTGATAAGAACATTGGCCCTATCTTTTCGGGCCAGAATCTCAATTAAGGAGCGCAACTCTTTATCCATGCCAATAATTTCAATGTTATTGTCGCTAAGCAAAGGGTTACAATAGGTATTGGGGCGATTGTTATATGATACGGATTGCACGGATACTTTCTTATTGTCAGACACATGTCTTCTTCTGTCGGTTATTACCGAAAGAATTTCATCTTTTGTCAGCGGCATGGTTTTTAACTGCTCCGAAGTGAATCCGACTCCGGGACTGACCAACGCCGCCAACAGCAGTTCCAACTTATTGGAATCCGTGCCATATTGTTCTTCCAATGAGGACGCTTCTTTCACAACGCTTTTACTCTCTCGCGAGAACTCCGCTTTTTTCATCGGATAGGGTGATTTCCCGCATTGCTGAATATGAATATCGCACCAATCAAGCAAATAATAATAATCCTTATCAAGAGTATCTTCTATAAAATTAACCAACCCTGCGTTTTTATGTAAGAGTGCCCTAAAAATATGGACAGGCTCTATTTGTGGCGATCGGTTGTCTGAAGCATACGATTGGGCTATATGCACTATGTTAACACTAAGCCCCTCAAAGTAATCGATAATTTTGTTGCTCATATAAAATCTGCAATGAATGTGGAATTTTCAATCTATTGGACTCAGAAACGCACTCGGTATATATGCGGTAGCTATTGTAAGCATTCCATCAATTATAACCGCCACACGCTGTTGACCGCAAAAACGTGCGACTTGTCCGACAACTCCTTTAAACTTACCGTGAATTATGCGTACTTTTTGACCCGTTTGGAACTTATTGTTATCTGTCGGTACAAGGATGATATCTTCCACCTTGGAAGCACAAATAATTTTGAGACTCTCAATCTGTTGCGTAGGGACAATGAGAGGTTCTTTGATAATTCGAATTCCTTCATGGAAATGGCGGTAATAAAAACGGAGGTATGGAAGGTTTACGTTGTCGTAAACGTGTTTTTTTAACTCGTCTTCCGTACCATAGGCAAAAAAGATGTTGGGAAGACGAGACTCCTCTACGGTTCTGCGCTTACCGGCAATCAGTTTCACAGAAGTCAAGGTGGGAAGGAATGCTTCGATATTCTTTCCTGTCAAATAGTCGTAAGCTTTCTTCTCTCTGCCGTAAGTGGTGCGAAGAGCATACCAATGGGAATCTTCCTTGGTTTTCTTTATTGTCTTTGGAACAGTTCCCGACAAAGCATATTTGGTGGACACCCCTGTATATGAGTTCTCTGCACTAATAGGCTTTTGAACTTCGGGGAGGGCATCGGGGATAAGCCCGGTGCAGGGAGGTCTTTCACCGCCTCCATGGGTGCTGACATCACCTGATGTATGCGCTACGACATTCATATTGATGACCTAACCTTATTCTAAACAGAAATCGGTTGTGGACAAAAAAGCGTGGAATCGTCCTGTTGTCCATTCCACGGTCTGAGGCTCTAGCAATTGCCTATTTTGGTCGAACAGACAACGTCAGAGCCCACGCCGATATGAATTATCGTTACCGTTAAGAGACCTAGATAAACAGACATAATGCACCCTCATGGATACAATTTGTGCTTATAAGGTCTCCTCAGGTTGATATATCACACCCGGGACATCTACCGTTGCTACGTTCAAGACCAAACTTACTGTGATTTGCTAGATTACAGACCGTCTTAAACACAGCGTCAAGTAAACGCCTTTTATGTCTGGACTACACTTCCCACCCAATGCCCGCCTTGTACTGCTTTGTCATATTGTAACTCCGCCATACTCGGCACGGCGTAGGCTACCTTACCTATCATCATGAAAGAACTTGTCTAATTGTGACAACTAGGAATCAGGTTATATAGTCCGATTGCAAAGTTAAAAAGTTTTTTGATTACATGAAAACAACTGTGAACAAAATTCACATGAATTTTAAAATTAAGCCCTTGAATTACTGTTCCCCGTTTTTTTTGTATAAAGGAATGCGCTGGATAACACGTTTTTCCGAACTTATACTTCATCTCTAAAAAACACTTTATCCATAAAAACGTACTTTCTATACTTTCAAAAGGAGATATACTGACCACTTGACAGAAAAGATATACTTCCCTACCAATATCAATACTACTGCTATCAACCAGTATGTGCAGGTACAGTTCCTATAATCAAAGATAAATCAGAACTATATTGTCACGGTCGTTTGTCCGTTTGCAGGATTTCCTCATCCAGCGCATAGTTATAAGCCGTTTTCAATATCCGGTTATATAACGATATGGTATTCATCTTGAGTCCTTTTCCAACCAGATAGGCTTGAAAGTCCTTCATCAGGTTGACAGTCAGATCTGCTATCTTTATGTCTACCTCATTTCAGAATTGCATGAAGTGCCTCATGGCGCACGAATAATTGCTCACAATTTTCTCTTTTCCAAGTCCTTGAGATGCCGGATACCTGATTCCAACAATCAATCGGCCTTTGTCCATGCCTGTTCAAAGTTATAATTTATAGAATTATTAACTAACGTACAAATGTATGACAATCAAATAAAGATTAAACTGTTTATATAAAAATATAAGTAGACTGGTAAGTGTGGAACGAATAGATGCTCATAAAAAAGCGACTCCGGAGCTTTTGGGGAGAGGGGGCGGTTTGGCGGCGTTTCGCCGTTAAACCGTCCTGTTTTCGTTTAACGAAAAGACAACTTGCTGTCCGCAGGAGCGGACCACGTTTATCCAATAATTATTGTGTATCAGCCCATTGTATGGCTATTCCCCTGTGGTTTGCGGGGCATTTCCATCAGGTATTTGTCGACTGCTCTCCCCATAAAAGGATGGATATCTCTCCATAACCATGTGACTTACGTTCATAATTCGGGGATAAGGAGGCGCATCTACGGGAAATCAGCTCTTTCCATACCCTATTCTCCGTTAACGGATTACTACTTATACACTTCTACAAATGGAGAAATGAGCAGGTAGCCGTATATGCCTCATGTTTTTCTTCATTATCTCCATTAATGGATTGTTACTTATACATTTCTGCAAATGGAGAATGGGCAGGTAGCCGTGTATGACTTATGGTTTTTCTTCATTGTCTCCATTAATGGATTGTTACTTATACACTTCTGCAAATGGAGAATGGACAGGTAGCCGTGTACGACTTATATTTTTTCTTTATTGTCTCCATTAATGGATTGTTACTTATACACTTCTGCAAATGGAGAAATGGGCAGGTAGCCGTGTACGACTTATATTTTTTCTTTATTGTCTCCATTAATGGATTGTTACTTATACACTTCTGCAAATGGAGAAATGGGCAGGTAGCCGTGTACGACTTATATTTTTTCTTTATTGTCTCCATTAATGGATTGTTACTTATACACTTCTGCAAATGGAGAAATGGGCAGGTAGCCGTGTACGACTTATTTTTTTCTTCATCGTCTCCATTAACGGATTGCTACTTATACACTTCTGTAGACTGATAATTTAAGAATCCGTATCAGGACAGGTACGTGTTCCCACACCTACCCATAAGGATTGAAAAGGACCGGTGGACAAGGAAACGGAATCCCGCCCGCTTTTCCACACTTCTACGGGCAGCGGACCTCTGACGTCACCTCCGTATAGGAAGAACCGTCCGAGCGCAGCGGCATGTCCGTCCACCCGTCATGTGTATCATGACAATAACCGACTTTGGATGACTATAAGTGACAGGTGGTTCCGTCCTGTACTCTTCTTCCTTTATTTTGTATTCCGATACAATACCAGTTGTGTAATTTAATAATTTAAGATTTTAAGATATGGATTCAGAAAAGGAAAAGAACCGGCTTTCCGATATCGTTCTCGAGAGGGTCGGACTCACGGGGAACCTTCTGTCAGATCCCGTTTCCCCATCCCCGGAACCGGCGATGAGGGGGCCGGGGCATGAAAGGCAGGTCGGGGCAGGGAAAGTGACAGACCCGGAAGAATACAAGAGGAGGTTTCTGGTTCCCGCCCCCAAGGCTGCGGAGTGGAAGACCGCATACATTGACGGGAGACTGCACCGCCGGATCGCCATGCTGGTCAGGGCCGCCGGTTGCGGCAGCATCTCCGGTTTTATCATCCGGCTGTTGGAGCTCCATATGGAGGAATACAGGGAGGATATCGCCGCCTTGCTCGGTGAGGTCTATCGTCCCTGGGATGAGGACGGGCAGCCGAAAGGAACGGCCCGCCAATAAAACGTTGTCATTGTTCAAGAAGATATATCATGACAGGAAAGAACGTAAAAGACCGGATGGGTCCCGGCAGGATGGACACGGCCCGCATCCGTGAAATCATGGGGGAAGCACCTGTCTGTCCCCGGGATGGACGTGGAACGTCCGGTAACGACACTATACATTCCGCAAGGAAAAGCGGCTCCATACAGCCGTCCGTCTATGGGGAGGAATACCTGCATGGCATTGCGGGCGTGCAGCGCCGGTCACTGCATATTCCCGCCGCCCTGCACCGGAAATTGTCCATCCTGGCGGGAGCCTCGAGAAACGGAAAGGTCACGCTGGAGGGGTTCATCAACCACCTTGTCTCGCGGCATCTGGAAGAATACAGGGAAATGGTGGACATGATTCTGGAGGAGTCCCTGCCCGGTCGGCCATAAAGGCCCGTTCCCCATGACAGGGGATCTCCCCCGGTGGGAACATCGTTTTTTGTTTCAGAAACAATAGTGTTTAACATTTAATGAAAAAGAAGTATGATGAAAAAAGAAAAAGAGTTGTTGGTTGCCATCGCCAGCCAGAAGGGTGGCGTGGGAAAATCCGTCTTTACGGTATTGCTGGCCAGTGTCCTGCATTACCGCAAAGGCTTGCGTGTGGCGGTTGTGGACTGTGACTCCCCGCAGCACAGCATCGCCCTGATGCGTGAGAGGGACATGGAGAGTGTCATGAAAAATGACGATTTGAAGGTAAACCTGTACCGGCAGTACGAGAGAATCCGGAAGCCTGCCTATCCGGTCATCAAGAGCGATCCGGAAAAGGCAATGGAAGACCTGCGGCGTTATATGGACGAAAAAGGGGAGACTTTCGATATCGTGCTCTTTGACCTTCCCGGAACGCTCCGCAGCGAGGGGGTGGTCCATACCGTTTCCGCGATGGACTATATCTTTGTCCCGCTCAAGGCGGACAACATCGTCATGCAGAGTTCCCTGCAGTTTGCCAAGGTGTTGGAGGAAGAGCTGATCGCCAAGGGGAACTGCAACCTGAAAGGGATCCGGCTGTTCTGGAACATGGTGGACAGGCGGGGCCGGAAGGACTTGTATGATGCCTGGAACCGTGTCATCCACAGGATGGGGCTGCGGCTGCTGTCCTCACACATCCCGAACACCCTCCGCTACAACAGGGAGGCAGATACTGTCTGCAAGGGTGTCTTCCGCTCCACGCTGTTCCCGCCCGATCCCCGTCAGGAGAAAGGCTCCGGTCTTCCTGAACTGGTGGAGGAGATATGCCCCGCCATCGGTCTGGAGGAATCTGACACCGACCGGTAGCGGATAATAGGATACAGACACCTTAAATAAGGACTTTTAGCCTAAGATAAAGTAAGCTAATAGCATGATAATAAGGCTCTTATAATTACGACTTCTCCTATAAAAGCATTACCTTAGTAGTGTAATAATAAAGGAGGTAACAAGTTATGAACGAGCAAGTTAGAAGCATTTTAGCACAAGAGACAACGAAGACAAGCAAGATCCGGCAGCTGTTCCTTCTGGGGGTTCCCCGCGCGGAAATCGCGAGAATGGTGACCAACGGCAATTACGGTTTTGTAGTGAACGCCCTGCGCCGGATGAGTGAACGTGAGGGCGGTCTGAATATCCATCCGGCGACAGCCGCACTGGATTACACTTTCAACCGCAAGTTCGGTATCGAGATCGAGGCTTACAACTGCTCCCGTGAACGGCTCGCACGCGAGCTCAGGGAAGCCGGTATCGAGGTTACGGTGGAAGGCTACAACCATACCACCCGTCCGTATTGGAAGCTCGTGACGGACGGCAGCCTGAACGGCAACAACACCTTCGAGCTGGTCAGTCCGATCCTGGTCGGTGAAGCCGGCCTGCGGGAACTGGAGAAGGTCTGCTGGGTACTTGACCTGTGTGACGTGAAGGTGAACGAGAGCTGCGGGCTTCACGTACATATCGATGCCGCCGGTTTCAGCATGGAGACCTGGCGTAACCTGGCCCTGAGCTACAAGCACCTGGAACCGGTCATCGACAGGTTCATGCCGGCATCCCGCAGGGATAACTACTATTGCAAGGGACTGGGGCATGTATCTGACGCGATGATACGCTCTGCCAGGACGGTGGATGAGCTGAAAAGCAGAATCGGCAACCGTTACCACAAGGTGAACCTCGAAGCCTATTCACGGCACAAGACGGTCGAGTTCCGCCAGCATTCGGGAACGACCAACTTCACAAAAATACGCAATTGGGTGCTGTTTCTCCACAAACTGGTTACCTTTGCCACGAGGGGGCAGGTGCCCGCGGCCACCGCACTCCAGGACATCCCCTTCCTCGACAGTGAACAGAAACTATATTATAAATTAAGAACGAAAAAACTATCGGCATGAACAGGCATATGTATATTTTGGCGGATGGTGGCAGGATTGCCGCCTCCGACCCTTCCGAGTTTGTACGTGTCCTGCGTGAGGGCAGCTGGTTTGACAGCGGGTGCACCGACGAGGAGTACATGGTAAATTTCTCCGGGCGGTACAGGGAACTGCACGGGGTGACGGTGAGGACCGACACGCCGGAGCATTTCATGGACGACCTGAAAAAGTACGGTTACATCACGGGGTGAGAAGCCCGCTCCTTTATTATTGCGATCCCCGCCGGCCTTGAAGTGTGTCGGCGGGGATTTTTCTTTTTCCGCGGTATCGGATATCCGCCGTATCCTTGTTTTCCAAAGGGGGGCTGGCTCCACGACTCCCTTCGGGAAAGCCTTTTTTTCTTTTCACCGCCCCTTCCGCCATGACAAAAACTGACTATCCATGACAATACATGACAGGGTATTTGAGGTCATTCCGCTTGTTATTTCCTTTGTGGCATGAAACGGCAGGAAAGCTTGCCGGCAATAACTATAAAAAAGAAATGCATATGAAAAAAGAACCTTTATTTATCGAATTGGCCGGTCGGAAGGGTGAACCCGGCAAGATCACCTTCACCGTATTTACGGCCGGTATCCTACACAACCGCCGGGGGTACAACGTTACCGTGGTGGATTGTGACCCGCCCCAGCACAGTATCGGCCCGACGGGAAACACACACAGCATGACAAACCTTATGTAGACGGGTATGGAGTACGCATTCATTCTTCTGTTCCTGTATGCCTCCTACCTGAGCATAGAGAAGTACGTCCACACGGGCAGCGTCCTTAAATGGAGGGGAGGACAGCGTCCTGCCTCCGGTCTTCCGGTGAAGGAAGAACCGGCGGAAGCACGGGAGGAAGCTGTCATCGGCAGGAGCCAGTACCGGTTATGGCAATCCCCGCCTATGGACGAGGAATATGCGATGAGCGAAAAGCGGACGGATACGGCCATGGAAGGGAGAAAGACATCCGTGCCCGAATTCCCCGTTTCTTTCAGTAGGCCGGAGGACGGTGAAGTGCCGGAACGCTACGAGATCACCGGTTATGTGGAACGTCCCGATCCGCACCGTGCCAGAGGCGTGACCTTCGACGATATGGACCTGCTCTCCAGGTTCATGACCACGGACCGCCTTTCGGAACCGGAACGGTCCCATGCCCGCCAGACACTGGAACGGCTGGAGGGAACCGACATGGAACGCATCCTGCAGGCCGGCATTCTGGGCAGCGACGAGACATTGAAACGGTACATGGAACTGTACGTGGACAGTGGCAGGGAGCCGCCACTGCTGGCGGGAAAGGACAGGGAAAGCATAATCAGGGATTTCGATATCATGGATTTCATACCCCGATAACCAACAATATAATGTATATGGAGAAGTATCATGATTCAAGCTGATCCGCTTCGCGGACATTTTCCCAAGAAAACAAAAGCCGCCGGGCGGCAAAGTCGAATTTAAAAGAAGGAGGTAACGATGACCGGGTACTACGATTCGGGATGATCCCAGGATTCCATCCCCGAAGCAAACAGACTGGCAGTCAAACAGGTAAAATAAGAAGTATGACAAACGGATATTTCGACTCAGGGTGATTCCCTCCGGCAACGGAAAGGGAAAAAGGACCGGGAGTGGTCCATACATACAACCACCCAAAGAAAAAGTACAATGACAATCGGATATTATGAATCGGGATGATCCTGCAGATGTCCCGATTCGGAGAAACGGTAACACGAGTGACAGACAATTAAAAAAGGAGGTAACGATGCGAGGTTATTATGATTCCGGCTGATGCCGGCAGTAAACATGTAGTTGTAAAAACAGCCGCGGGCATCCGGCCTGCAGCCTGTTTAGAAAGAAAGTCTAACGAACATTTATAATATAGGTATAAAAACAATGAGACATACGAATTCTTATTCATTTTCACGATTTTCCCTTATGGGCAAAGTGACGGACGCATTGGCATCCCTTATCAGACGCATACCGGTAAAAACGGCCTTCCTGCTGGCATGACTGGCCACATGAACGGCCCCCGTATTCGCTGTCGGTGACGGGTCTGCCGGGCTGGTGCAAGCCACGCAGATGGTCACCGGATATTTTGACCCGGCCACGAAACTGATTTATGCGGCCGGGGCGCTCTGTGGCCTTATCGGGGCCATCCGCGTGTATTCCAAGTTCTCCTCGGGCGATCCGGACACGGGCAAGACCGCCGGCAGCTGGTTCGGGGCCTGCGTGTTCCTGATCGTGGCGGCCACGGTGCTGAGGTCGTTCTTCCTGTAACCCCCATGCCGTATGGAATACAAGCTGAACAAGGGCGTCGGGCGGGACGTGGAGTTCTGCGGCCTGAAGGCGCAGTACCTCTATCTCTTTGCCGGCGGCCTGCTCGCCGTCTTCCTCGTGTTCGTCATCCTTTACATGGCGGGCGTGAACCGCTGGTTCTGCATCGCCCTCTGCGTCGCATCGGCCACGGGAATTACCCTGGGCGTGTTCCGCCTGAACAGGAAATACGGTCCCCACGGGCTGATGAAGCTGGCGGCGGCAGGCTACCGTCCCTATTACATCATCAACAGAAAACGTATCACCTCACTTTTTAAACGAAGAAAATATGCGAAACATACTCAAAGCGGCCACCCTGGAAAGTAAGTTCCCCCTTCTCGCTGTCGAGGACGGGTGCATCCTCTCCAAGGACGCGGACGTGACCGTCGGCTTCAAGGTCCGCCTGCCGGAGGTCTTCACCCTTACCTCCGACGATTACGAGGCCATGCACGGCGCATGAGCGAAGGCCGTCCGGGTATTGCCCTGCCATACCATCGTCCACCGTCAGGACTGGTTCCTGGAGGAAAGCTACAGGGCACGTACCGACAGAGAGGAGCTGGGATTCCTGGACCGCAGCTTCGAGCTTCATTTCAACGAGCGGCCCTTCCTGAACCATTTCTCGTACCTGTTCATCACCCGTACCACGAAGGAGCGCATGCGGCAGCAGAGCAACTTCTCCGTCCTCTGCAGGGGGCATATCCTCCCCAGGGAGGTCCGGGACAAGGACGGCGTCCTCCGCTTCCTAGAAGCCGTGGAGCAGTTCGAGCGCATCATCCGCGACTCCGGACTGGTCCGTCTGGAACGGCTCACGACGGAGGAGATTACCGGAAAGGGAAAGGAGGCCGGCCTGGTGGAGAAATACTTCTCCCTCTCGCAGGAGGACACCACCACGCTGGAGGACATCCGGCTCGGGGGCGCGGAAATGCGCATCGGCGACAAACGGCTCTCGGTGCATACGCTTTCCGACGCGGACGACCTGCCCACTGCGGTGCGGACGGACGGGCGTTATGAGAAATATTCCACGGACCGTAGCGACTGCCGCCTCTCCTTTGCCGCTCCCGTGGGGCTGATGCTACCCCATAACCATATCTGCAACCTGTACGTGTTCATAGATGATCCGGCAGAGACCCTCCGGAATTTCGAGAAAGCGGCCAGGAATATGCGCTCTCTCTCGCGCTACAGCCGTGCCAACGAGATCAACCGGCAGTGGACGGAGGAGTACCTGAACGAGGCGCATTCCTTCGGCCTGGTCCCCGTGCGTTGCCATTGCAACGTCATGGCCTGGTCGGAGGACAGGGAGAGGCTGAGGAACATCCGGAACGACACCGGATCGGCACTGGCACAGATGGGCTGCAAGCCCCGGCACAATACCGTGGATGCGCCGACCCTTTATTGGGCGGGCATCCCCGGCGGAGAGGGCGATTTCCCGGCGGAGGAGTCCTTCCACACGTTCATCGAACAAGCGGCATGCCTCTTCATCGGGGAAACGAACTACGCCTCCTCCCTCTCGCCCTTCGGCATCAAGATGGCGGACCGGCTCAGCGGCAGGCCGCTGCACCTGGACATCTCGGATGAGCCGATGAGGCGGGGCATCACGACCAACCGCAACAAATTCATCCTGGGACCTTCGGGCAGCGGCAAATCCTTCTTCACCAACCATCTCGTACGCAACTATTACGAACAGGGCGCGCACATCCTGCTGGTGGATACGGGAAACAGCTATAAGGGGCTGTGCCGGCTCATCCATGAGCGCACCCGCGGGGAGGACGGGATCTACATAACGTATGAGGAGGACCGCCCGATCACCTTCAATCCCTTCTACAGCGAGGACCGGCAGTTCGACGTGGAAAAGAGGGAGAGCATCAAGACGCTGATCCTGACGCTCTGGAAACGGGAGGACGAGCTGCCGAAACGCTCCGAGGAGGTAGCCCTTTCCGGCGCGGTGAACGCCTATATCCGCAGGATTACGGAAAATCCGGAACTCAGGCCGGACTTCAACGGGTTCTACGAGTTCGTCCGTGACGATTACCGCCGGATGATGGAGAAAAAGAGGGTGCGCGAGAAGGACTTCGACATCGACGGATTCCTGAACGTGCTGGAACCGTTCTACAAGGGAGGGGACTATGACTTCCTCCTGAACTCGGACAAGGAGATCGACCTGACCCACAAGCGGTTCATCGTATTCGAGCTGGACAACATATCATCGAACAAGGTGCTGCTTCCGGTGGTGACGCTCATCATCATGGAGACGTTCATCTCCAAGATGCGTCGCTTAAAAGGTATCCGCAAGGTCATCCTGCTGGAAGAGGCCTGGAAATCACTGATGTCCCCCAATATGGCCGCCTACGTGCTCTTTTTGTTCAAGACGGTCAGAAAGTATTTCGGTGAGGCCGTGGTGGTCACGCAGGAAGTGGACGACATCATCTCGTCCCCGATAGTGAAAGAGGCCATCATCAACAACTCGGACTGCAAGATCCTGCTGGACCAGAGGAAATACCTTAACAAGTTCGAGCGGATACAGACCCTTCTGGGACTGACCGACAAGGAATGCTCGCAGATCCTCTCCATCAATCGTGCCAACGACCCCTCACGCAGGTACAAGGAAGTATGGATCGGACTGGGAGGCGTGCAGTCGGCCGTTTATGCCACGGAGACCTCCACGGCCGAGTACCTTACCTACACGACGGAGGAGAGCGAAAAGCTGGAAGTGGAACGGATGGCGGCAAAGACCGGCAGCATGGAACAGGCCATACAGGTGTTGGCCGCCGAAAAGAACAGCAGCAGGAGATAATCTTTGTAAAACATTTAAAAGAACGATTCAATGAAACGAAAAATTTTCAGCGCATTGTGCGCCTTTTTACTTACCGCACCGGCCATGCACGCGCAATGGGTGGTGACCGACCCGGGCAACCTGGCGCAGGGCATCGTGAACAGCGTCAACGAGATGGTGGAGACCTCCGAAACGGCACAGAACGCCATGTCCACCTTCAAGGAAGCCTCGAAAATCTATGAACAAAGCCGGAAATACTACGACATGCTCAAGAGCGTGAACTCGCTGGTGAGTGGAAGCCTGAAGGTCAAGGAGTCCGTGCTGATGCTCTCGGAAATCTCGGAGAGCTACGTGACGAACTACGGGAAGATGCTCACCGACGAGAACTATACGCAGCGGGAGCTGGAGGCCATCGCCTTCGGCTACAACAACATCATGAAGAAAAGCAGCGCGTCCGTGGCCGAGCTGAAGAACATCATCAACCCCACCGGCATGTCCATGACGGACAAGGAACGGCTGGACCTTATAGAAAGGGTGTACCGCGAGATGAAGCATTACAGGACGCTGGTGAACTACTATACCCGAAAGAACCGGCGCATCTCCTACCTGCGGGCCAGGGAGAAGGGCGAGACCGAACAGGTCCTGAAACTTTACGGGGAGGATGAACGCTATTGGTAAACCCTTAAAAAGACAAGATCATGGTATTATTATCCCTATCCTTCGACAGCCTGCACGGTATCCTGCGCCGGCTGTATGACGAGATGACCGAGCTGTGCCAGCCGATGATGACGCTGGCCACGGCCATCGCCGCCCTGGGCGCGCTCTTCTACATAGCCTACCGCGTATGGCAGTCCCTCTCTCGCGCCGAGCCGGTGGACGTGTTCAGCATGCTGCGCCCCTTCTGTCTGGGCATCTGCATCCTGTTCTTCGACGTGATCGTGCTGGGAAGCCTGAACGGTATCCTGAGCCCCGTCGTGCAGGGAACGGGTGCCATGCTCCACGACCAGACCTTCGACGTGAGGAAGTTCCAGGAGGAAAAGGACAGGCTGCTCTCCGAGATGCCCCTGAAGGTGGCCGTGACCGGGGAGTTCAACCCCACGGACGAGGAGCTGGAGAAGGAGATTGCCGACATGGGCTGGAGCGAGGAGGACTACGCGGTGATGCAGCGGATGTCCCACACCTGTTACTCCTTTTCCCTGCAAAGCATCGTACAGACCATCATGCGCAAGGTGATGGAGTTCCTTTTCCGCGCCGCCTCGCTGGTGGTGGACACGATCCGTACCTTCTTTCTCATCGTCCTCTCCGTGCTGGGGCCTATAGCCTTCGCGATCTCGGTCTTCGACGGTTTCCAGGGCACGCTCGTACAGTGGCTGGCCCGTTATATCAGCGTATATCTCTGGCTGCCCATCTCCGACCTGCTCGGGGTGATGCTCGCCAAGATACAGACGCTGGTGTTGCAAAGCGAGATGGAAATGATACAGGATCCCCTGAGCGTCTTCTCCCCGGACGGATCGACGGCCATCTATCTGGTGTTCATGCTCATAGGGCTGGTGGGATATTTCTGCGTTCCTACCGTGGCGAACTGGGTGGTCCAGGCCGGAGGCATGGGGGCGTACAACCGGAACATGAACAATACGGCGAGCAAGGCCGCCAACGTGGGCGGGGCCGTGGCGGGGGCATCCACGGGCAACGTGGCCGGAGTACTGCTGAAAAAGTAAAAACGACTGAATAATAACATTCATTCATTTCAAGACATGGAATTCAAGAGCTTAAAAAACATCGAGTCCTCGTTCAGGCAGATCCGCCTGTTCAGTCTCGTCTTCCTCGCCTCCTGCACCCTCCTGACCGTTTTCTCCGTCTGGAAGTCCTATCGGTTCGCCGAGGCGCAGCGGGAGAAGATCTACGTGCTGGACGAGGGGAAGTCGCTCATCATGGCCCTCTCGCAGGACGCCGCGCGCAACCGCCCGGTGGAAGCGAGGGAACACGTACGCCGCCTGCACGAGCTGTTCTTCACCCTGGCCCCCGACAAGGCGGCCATCGAGTCGAACATAAACCGGGCGATGTACCTGGCCGACAAGAGCCTGTACGGGTATTACCGCGACTGGAACGAGAAAGGGTTCTACAACCGGCTCATCAGCGGGAACGTCAACCAGACGGTGGTGGTGGACAGCATGAGCTGCGATTTCGACAGCTATCCCTACCGCGTCACCACCTATGCCCGGCAGATGATCATCCGGGGAAGCAACATCACCGAACGCTCCCTGGTGACACGTTGCCGCCTGCAGAGCACAGTCCGCTCGGACAACAACCCGCAGGGCTTCCTTGCGGAGCATTTTGAGATTCTGGAAAACAGGGACCTGCGTACCGTGGAAAGGTAATGCCTCCCTATAGTAATCAACCTTTTTTGACAATATCAGGAAAAATGGATATAAAATCAACAGCGAGGGAAAGGCTGAAGACATACCTGGAGGGCCTTTCCGAGAAACAGAGACGGGGCATCCTCGTGGCGATGCTGGCCTTCACCTGCGTCGCATCGGGTATCGTCCTGCTGCGCGCCGCCGGCCGGCTGACACCGGCAAGGGAGCGCATGGAGCTTCCCTTCGGGGAAGGCAGCCTTGCGGATACCCTGCGCAGGCTGCCCGATCCCCTGAAAGGACAAGTAACAAGTATTTACCGGACCATTAAACAACCCCAGCAGAATGGAAAACAGGAAGAGTAACATGGAAGAAGAGCACGTGCCCGCCGGGGAAGCCCCGGAAGGCACACGGCCGGCGGAAGCCGGGGATATCCCCTCCAAAGGAACAAAACCGGAAAAGCGGCTTAGCGAGGAGGAAATCCTGCGCCGCAGGAAATACGTCGTCATACCGGCCTTCGTGCTGGTATTCCTGGCGGTCCTCTACTGAATATTCGCCCCTTCCGGTGACAACGGGGAAACGGTGGCGGGTGGTTCCGGATTCAACGTGAACGTGCCGGAACCCACGACGGTCCAACTGGAAGGGAATAAAACGGACGTTTATGAAAGACAGCAGGCCCGTCGTGAGAAAGACAGACGGATGCAGTCGCTCTCCGACCTTGCCGGAAGGTTGTTGGAGGGTAAGGGACAGACGGACAGCCTATCCGGCCCGGACGGAAGCATACGGCAGTCGGCGGACACCTACGAAAGGATCACCGAGCAGCTGGAAAGTTTCTACGAGACACCGCAGGAAACGGCCGGCGGCCTGGAACAGAAGGTGGACGAGCTGAACCGCCGGTTGGAAGAGGCGGAGGCGGAAAACAGGCGCGCGGAATCCCGCGAGCGGATGATGGAACAGTCCTACCGGATGGCCGCCAGGTACTTGAACCCCAAACCGGAAGCCACGCCCGGCGAGACGGAGGAGGAAGAAAAGCCGGAGCCTGTCCCCGTCAGCCGGGCGGAGAGCGGAACGACCTCCTCCCTGGAGCAGCCGCTGACGGACTCCGCGTTTGTCGCCTCACTGGCCGTGGAGAGGAACTACGGTTTCAACACGGCGGTGGGCAGCAGCTACCGGATGGGGATGAACACCATCCCGGCCTGCATCTCCGAGAGCCAGACCCTCGAGCAGGGAGGACGGGTGAAGTTGCGCCTGCTCGAGCCCCTGCAGGCCGGAAGTATCACCGTGCCGGCCAACAGCCTGGTGACCGGCACGGCCGACATCCGGGGGGAACGCCTGGACATCCTGGTAAGCAGCATCGAATATGCCGGGAATATCATCCCGGTGGAACTGGCCACATATGACATTGACGGGCAGCGGGGCATCTTCGTGCCGGGATCGGAAAGCCGGACAGCCGCCAAGGAAGTATTGGGGGACGTGAGCCAGAGCATGGGCGGTAGCATCTCCTTCGCCGGTTCCGCCGGGCAGCAGGTGGCGATGGACCTCACGCGGGGTGTCCTGCAAGGCGGGACACGGTTCATCTCGCAGCGGGTCAAGGCGGTCAAGGTAAAGCTGAAGGCCGGGTACAAGGTGCTGCTGGTCACAAAAAAGCAATAATGACGTTTAACTGTAATCTTTTTTAAAAGCAATCATTCAAGATGAGAACATTCATTCTTTTAATCATGGCTGCGCTGGCGGGAGTGACCTGCCGGGCGCAGGAGCCCAAACCGGAGGGCGGGGTCAGGATCCTGACCGCCGGCCAGCATATCACACCCTACAGGATCGGCGTGCCGTTCAGCAAGACGGTTCATATCCTTTTCCCCGCGGAGGTCCGCTATGTCGATCTGGGCAGCACGGACATCATTGCGGGCAAGGCGGACGGCGTGGAGAACGTGGTGCGCGTAAAGGCGGCCGTCCGGGATTTCCCCGGCGAGACGAACTTCTCGGTCATCACGGGAGACGGATCGTTCTATTCATTCCTCGTCTCCTACAGGGAGGAGCCGGAAGCGTTGAACATCAATATGGACTGCCGGTTTCCGACGGAACCCTCCGCAGGCGGGAGCGCCGTCCGTGTGACCGAGCTCGGCGAGGAGGACCCCTCGGTCATCGCCAGCCTGATGTACACCATCCACCGTCTGGACCGCAGGGACGTGAAGCATATCGGTTGCCGCCAGTTCGGGATGCAGGCCCTGCTCAAGGGCATCTATGTGCATAAGGACCTGCTGTTCCTCCATATCTCGCTGGCCAATTCCTCGCATGTGCCCTTCGATATCGACTTCGTGCGTTTCAAGGTAGTGGACAAGAAAGTGGCCAAACGTACGGCACAGCAGGAAACCTACATCGAACCGGTGCGTGCGCTTAACGAACTGAGGCGTATAGAGGGCAAAGGGGAAGGACGCATCGTCTACGCTTTCCACAAGGTGGTCATCCCCGATGACAAGCTCATCGAGGTGGAGATTTACGAGAAAGACGGCGGACGCCACCAGCGGTTCCATATCGAGAACAGTGACCTGGTGGATGCCAGACTGGTGGACGAACTGGTAAAGGAGTAATACCATGAGAAAGTATCTGTTTATAACAATGTGCGCCTTCCTCTCCCTTTGGGCGGGCAAGGTTTCCGCCCAACGCTACCTGCCCGGGCAGACGGGGCTTGAACTGAGGCTGGGCGGCGTGGATGACTTCGGAAGGAACGTAAGGCATCTGAGAGGAAATTTTCAGATTGGACTGGCCCTGAGCCGCTACAACCGCAACCGTTCGCGCTGGGTGGTCGGGGCGGATTATGTGAAGAAGCACTATGCCTATAAGGAGACGGCCGTTCCCAAGGAGCAGTTCACCGCGGAGGCGGGCTGTCTCTTCCCGTTCCTCTCGGACAGGGGCAGGAACGTGTTCCTCTCCGCCGGCCTGTCCGCGCTGGCCGGCTATGAGAGGGTAAACCGGAACGGCAGGCTCCTTTATGACGGGGCGACCCTGCTGCACAAGGGTGCCTTCATCTACGGCTTCGCCCCGGCACTCGAGATGGAGGCGTTCCTTACCGACCGCTGGGCCTTTCTTTTCAATGTCCGGCAGCGTGTCTTTTTCGGATCGTCCGTAGGGCATTTCCATACGGTAGTGGCCGTCGGACTGAAATACATCATCGATTAATCTTTTAAAAACAGGAAACAATGAAATTAGGAACATTCATCATGGGATGCACGCTGGCTCTGCTGGCGTGCATATTTGCCGGCTGCGACGACCGTCTGGAGGTGCGGCAGGCATACGACTTCTCGCTCTCTTCCTGGTACCTGCAGGAGGGTATTGAACCGGATGAGACAGTGGAGATCCGTCTGACGCTTAACCGCGAGGGGGATTACCGCGAGGCCCGTTACCGCATCGGATATATACAGCTGGAGGGTGACGGCGAGGTGTTCACTGTGGACGGTACCAGACTGATAAACCGCGAACTGACGGACCTCTCCGGCATCGCAGGGCTGGACACGACGGATATCCGCCGCCAGGTGTTCACCCTCTTTTACCGGAACACGGGTGGAGACAATCCCAAGATCCGCTTCGTGGCGGTGGACAACTTCGAAGTGGAGCGGACACTGGACATCCCGTTCTCCATCGAGGACAGGGCAAATACGGATACAATCGACTAACGGGAGACGGAAGTTATGACGGAACAGGATAAATACGGCATGGAGCAACTTGCCGAATATCTGGACATGCGGATACGGAACGAGGAAAAAAATATAAAGGAAAACCGGGATAAACTGGACCGGGATTACCTTTATCATTTTGCGTGGAACGGGGAGGAACTGTTCAAGTCCCATTTCATGGTAAAGCAATACGGGGAACTCCGGCAGGTAATCAGGCAGGCGGAAGCTCCCGGGGAGGTACATGGATA
Organism: Parabacteroides goldsteinii; assembly: GCF_020091425.1. Lineage (NCBI taxonomy): Bacteria > Pseudomonadati > Bacteroidota > Bacteroidia > Bacteroidales > Tannerellaceae > Parabacteroides > Parabacteroides goldsteinii. The sequence goes on from NZ_CP081906.1 coordinate 251,050, forward strand.
TATACGGCATAAACGGGAGGAATGCCTGAAGGAGCTGGTCAGCGGGAGTATCCGCAGGCGTAGCACGGACGAGATTTTCAATCTGGCACATACCTACCGGCTGGAATGTATGCAGGGATTGGTCAAGGATTATGCAGGCTTCGAACGGCTTCTGTCCATGAAGCCTCCCCGAAAGGAAGTGAAAGCAAAAACAGAGCCGGAAATGAAAAAGAAGTCGAACGGATTAAAAATATAATAAAATGGTACAACAGAACCCGAATGTCATAAGGCTTATGGACTGGCTGGATTCTACAATGGAAGTGTTGGATGAGAAGATCCAGGAAGGCACGGTAAGGTCCAATGCGAACTACCTTTCTTTCTTTGAAGACAAATCCGAGGAGTTATACAGGCTGCATTATATGTATAAATGCTTAAACGATCTGCGTTCCAACATAAGGAAACTTGAAACACCGCAGAATACATACAGCGAAGAAGGAATGCCTGTCTGGATAAACTGCTGGAGCAGGACATCTCTGCCGGAAGTACAAGCCCGATGAGCAATCTGGCCCATACACTCCGACTCGAGTGTTCGCAGCAGCTTATCCGTGAATATGACCTGTTTATCCGTTTCCTTACCGCAACCCCACGACAGAGGCAGGAAGAAGAACGCACTTCAAAAGTCAACCGGGATAAAGTGCAGAAAAAAGGATTAAGATTATAGTAAAAGCAATGAAACAAGTAAAGAGAATGTCTGTTTGAAGAGGAAAGGCAATACTATGCCTGCTTGTGATGACACTGTTGCCGTCAGGACTGACTGTCGGCCTGTCGGCACAGTCTGTAAAGATACAGCAGAAACCGGATCCGGTAAAATTTGAGCTTGCAGTCAGTCTTGTAAAACATTGGGAAGGACTTCATGGAAGGGACAAATTCCCGTACTATGGATTTGGGCACAGGCTATTGCCGGGAGAAAACCTGTCCTACGACATGACGGAAGCAGAAGCGGAAGCACTGCTCCGTAGGGATCTCATGAAACGCTACGTATTGTTCCGCAGGTACGGTAAAAATGCACTTCTTTTAACGGTTTTGAGCTACAATGTGGGAACGTCAGCATTGCTCGGTTATGGGAAACGACCCAAAAGCCGCCTGCTCCGAAAGCTGGAAGCCGGAGACCGTGATATATACAGGGAATACATTTCCTATTGCCACTACCGGGGACGGAAGGTCAAATCAATAGAAAGACGCAGAAAAATGGAATTTTTACTGCTTTACGAGAAATAAAAAGGACAAGGGAGAGCACAGCAAAATGGCGTATGCTCTCCCTTTATTCATATATAGGGTTTTCAATACTTCCCACATTATAAATCCGGTTGTTATAATGTGGGGGTATGTCATGCCTAATACCCAATATTGAAATTCAGCAGCTGATGGATAAAAAGCCGGCCGCGTTCCGTCCATACGGTATGCATGGCCGTTCCGGTTTCTCCGTTCCGGTTTTGCCATATATGCGTATGTGTCCGGGTATATCCTTCCTTGTGGTATCGGGCGGTAAGCATCCAGGTTCCTGACTGGCGGAACTGGACTCCAAGCGATTTCAGCCTGTAATTCAGCTCCCTTCCGCTCATTCCAAGCTCTTTGGCTATCTGCGTGATTGTATATGTACTTGCAGAATGCAGGACCTCTTCAAAATACCTTACCTTAGGAGCCTGCCGGCTTAATTTGATGGCGTTCTGCGCGTTTTTCTCTTCCAGTACGGATATATGCCTGTCGCGTTCCTTTATCCTGTTTTCTGCGAGCAACAAGGCCCGTGAAAGCAGTTCGGAGTCGGTTTCTCCCTTTATGTTAAGCAGGTATCCGCCTTCTTTTAGTGTTCGTGGAACGAGGTCGTCAAAGATCCAGCTTTCAAACCTTTCAGCCGAAGGCAGACGGCTTCCGGCTATAAGCCTGTACACGTTCCCTTCGTCTATGAACTTGACTTTCTGACGTCCGCCCGTGGTAGGGATGTCGTGAATGCAGACTCCCTTCTGTTTACAGTGCCGGTCTATGGCATCCCTTGTATTGGCGTATCCCAATGATGCGGCGACATCCTTTGCGCAAAACCATATTTTGCCGTCCTTCTCGACTGTCCGGATTTTACCGAACTCAGGATGTTCCGCTATAATGAATGTATGCATGCTGTCTATTATTTATAAGTTGATTCTATCGCTTTGAATATCTCATGGATTACTTGGGGGACGATGGCGTTTCCGTATCCCTTGACGGACTGCTGCCGCCAGGAAGAAAAGGTAATACCGTCCAATTGACAGGGAATCCCATCATCTCGGCCACAAACAGGGGATTGAGTTGGAAACTCCTCCCAGCCCGGGCAAAGAAATCGGGAAGGCTGCCCTGCCACGGTTTTTTCCCCTTCCTTTTGAAATTTTCCAAGGTCGGCGCGCCCTTCCAGTCCCTTGCCGTCGGGGTCGGGAGCAGTCCGTGGAAGTCCAGAAAGTCCGCCAGGCCGTTGGGGTTCTTCTCCCCGTCCTCCGACTCGTGCATCGACACGCGCCCCTGACGTTTCCAGCGTTCCACCCGCTGCCAGTGGTGTATCTCCGTAGCTGTCGGGGTGGGCAGCAACATCTCGCGGATGATCTCCGGAAGGCTCTTCTGTTGGCTGCCGGGTCCCCTTACCTTGAAGTCCGAGGCTATCGGCGTGGGCAACAAACCAGACACGGTCCCTTCTGTGTGGGGCACCGACGGCACAAGCCGGAATAAGCAGCGGCTGGACGGTATATCCTTCACGCTCAAGATCACGGCAGATGGTCTCGACGACGTATTCCTCCCGTTTGCGGTATACAGGCTGATCCTCTCCGAACAGAGAGGGCTGACATCCCACGTGAGCCGTCTTGCCGGGCTGTACCATCGTGAGGATGCCACCAACATTCTCACCAACAATCCAACCGGGCCGGATCTCGTGAATGGCACGGAGCATGTGAGGCCAGAGGTAACGGCTGTCCTCCGCGCCCTTTCGCCGGCCGGCAACGGAAAAGGGCTGGCATGGGAAACCTCCTGTGAGGATGTCGATCCGTCCCCTTCATCCCCGAAAATCCGTAGTTGTAATATCCGTATAACTTTCTGCATGGCTGAACCAATAATTTAAAATCCGGTTACAAAACTCATCTATCTCACAATGGAAGGCGTTACGCCATCCCATTCATTCAGCGGCGAGATCCGCCGCGCCAAACCCGCTGAAAAGCGAGGCATGTACCAACTGTCTCATATTTAATCATATTAATCGGTTAATGAATCCGTTACATTCCCGGTCTCTCTTTTTACCGGAACGGTTATCGCCATTCCGTCGATCTTGCGGTATATCTTTCCCATCTCCAGCATGTTCTTCAACCGGAGAATGTCCGTGATCTCATAGACGGTTATGCCGTTCTGCACGCTGAAACGGATGTACCCCCTCTGCCGTTGCGCCTCCACTTCCTCACGGGTCATCTGGAGAAGCTCGCAGATCTCCTCCAGCGTGAAGGTCAGTCGCACTTCCTTGACGGTATGCGCATAGGTCAGGATACTCAATATCTGCAGGCATTTACGGTGTGCCTTGACAAGGGCGGCGAACTTGTTCCGCTCGATCATGATGTACTTACTTTGATTTTCCATTTGTCTTGCTATTTTTAATTGTTATTGGTTCCTGTTCTTCGAAGGCTTCCGGCAGGGCGGCTGTACCATATTCCTCCCGGAGAAACTTGTACACGTCGAATGCCCAGAAGTACACCTTGCCGCTAATCTTGAAGGACGGCAGCTTTCCCGACATGCGCCAGCGTATCAGTGTCCGGTCGCAGACTTTCAGCTGGAGACGCATGTCGCGGCTATCCAGCATCTGCTTGCCGTTGAAGTTACTGAGCGCTTCCAGCTCCATTTCCAGACGGGCGATGAGCTTGTTCTGACGCTCGAAGTATCCTTCGATCATCTGCTTGAGCTCCATGATTTCATTCTTGCCTTCTTCCATTTGTCGGTTGTTTTTAGTTCGATACTGTTTTTGTCTTTCTTCGCTTGCAAAGTTTGGGAAAATCAGAAGGCAAACATAGGGTTGACGGATACCGCCAGCCCCATATTTTACCAGTAAACCATTATGTATCAATGATGTATTTTTTGATTATTTTTTATTGATTCCGATACATCTCCAAAGAAAAACTTGTCTCTTCGGGGTAAAAAGACTATTTTTGTAACAGTATTCATTTGGGATAAAATGACAATATTCGATGATTATAAGAAATATGGCGCATGTTCCGTTTCCCCGTCATTGTTATGGGAATACGACCTGTCGGACTTCGATTGGTGGAAGTCACGGAAGATTGTCCTACAGCGGATTCTGGAAAGGGGATGGCTGGAGGACTACTACGCCGGGTTCAATCTCTATGGGGGCATTGAAGGGTTCCGGGAAATCATCAAGGAAATCCCTTTCCTATCACCACGGGACATGAACTTTGCCTGTATTGTTTTTGACTTGAAGAAGGAAGATTTGAAATGCTACACACGGAAACTGTTGAGGGAACAGCTCTTGAACTCTTGAAAAGATTGCAATCCGAGAGCTTTGCGGATTTTTTCTGCCTTGAAGAAAAATCGAAATGACCGGAAAAATAAGATAAAATGTTCGAATCATTTCCATTGAAAAAATCCGTTTCCTTTTTTCATGGAAACGGATTCAAGATAAAAAAATACTTAGATCAAAGAATTTTATTGAGGAAATTTCTCCCATGAGAATTTGCTAAGACCAAGAATATTAACTACTTTTGTAGTTGAAGAGTTATTTGAGGTTATGCAGAAAAACGCAAGTGAGCGATGGATTTTCGTCACCTAATCGTTACCTGCCTATTTTCTATGCTCCGCTTATCTTTTGAAGCTCAAAAAATTAAAGAGAACTACGCTATTTTAAGAGGTAAATGTGTCTGTTTTGACACTCTCTTATTTTTTCATGCAACAGTTTCATATAGGTATCTGTTGTATAGCCGTCCGACTACTTCTTTATAACCCAAATACTACTTCTTTCTGATCTTAAAATAACTGTATGCTAATATAAAGATACCTATCCGTTGATTTTTTGACCTGGGTAGTAAACGTTTTCGACCTAGGTGCTAAACGTTTTTTACCCAGGTCAAAAAATTAGCAGATAAGTATGTTCAGATTAGGAACAAGTAGTATTTGCTTTAGGAGACAACTGTATTTAGAATACAAAATAAGGAACTTTTGTTAGTTGTTTAGGCGTTATCCTTATGGTATATCAATAACAACTGTATAATAATGGCCAGGAAAATATTCATAACTAATGGTCGTAATATTATTAGGCTTTCAATTTTTCCCGTGTATACATTTGCCAGGTTACAAATCACTGTACTAGAGATAAATGACAAGCATAGTAAAAGTATATATCGGGAATAGCGTATTTTATTTTTTCTTTTACATTGTGTATAGATGATAGTAAAAAAGAACCAATATGAAGAACACTCAATAGCATAGAGTAATTGAGTTCCAAATCCAAAAAATAAGTTTTTAACGGAACTTATAATTAACATTCCAATAAAGAATATAGCTGTAAATAATATATATTTGTATATAGACATTTGTTTTCTGGTTTTCCGTAGAGGTCTCTAATGTAAACAAATTAATGGAATATCAAAAATGACAAGAAGATTATTACCATATTTTGATATCATTATCGTATGTGAAAATTCTTCCTTTGAACTTTAAGTCCCTTTTGTCTAGAATTATATATATTGTATTTGAAGGGACATCCTGTGCATAGAGAGTTTTATATTGATCTCCGGAGATACTTATTGAACTCCAATGACTAATATTCCAGTAAGCTAATTCATAGTTATTGATATTGTCTGTTATGTGAAGGCTAGCTAGGTATTGGGTGAGATTAATATGTAATGTGTTCTTGTTGTTGATTTTGTATTTTTTTATATTGCCAAGAAAATCAACAGAAAGAGGGACTCCCATTGTTTTTATGCCACCATAATCTGTTTTAGAGATTGGTAAATACATAATGGATCTTCCAATATTGTGAAATTTATATGATTTATCATCAATCCTTTCTCCTTTAGTGATCTCTTTCCATTTATTATTATTGAATACAGCTAAGTAAATATCTTTTTGTGTTGATTTAATTGAAATCTTGATATTTGATGTCGCTATATATTCATTTGTTACATCTAGATAGTAATTATTATCAAACATTTCAATATTAGTCAATTCTGTGTTAGAGTATACTTGTCGGAATATTTTCGGAGGATGGGCGGCTAGCCAATTTCCTGTTTGCAACATTACTGGATTACAATCTTCATCAAAATAAACGACTTCGACATGTCCATTATTTGTATTCCCCCATAAGGGAATATAGTCTTTCGTTGATGCAATGCCCATAGATCGTAATGCCAGTACTATAATATCTGCTATGACAGAACAGTTTCCTTTTGAAGATAAAAAAGCTTCTTTGTAATCTAAAGAAGGTTTAATATTGAGTGAATTGTTGGAGTAAGATATTTGATTGTTAATGTCTTTGATTATTAATTGCGCAATATTTTTTATTGTCTTTTCATTTTTCATAGTATCAATCAATGGTTTATAGCGTTTCATGAAGAATGATCTCCAGTCTGTTAGATTTTCCTTATTTATTCTATATGGTAGGATATACTCGTAAAATATACTTTTTGTATATCCTTTAGACCAAGGATAGTTTTTCCATGCATAAAATGCTTTGTTACAATTTTCTATTAAATATTGAGGATCAATATATTGTGTGTTATACATAAGATCTGTTTTGATATGCAGATTTAAAGAGTCCAATATGAATTTATAATTGTTTTTATTTATGTGTTTGTCAAATAAAGAGAAATGTGTATTTGTGTCTGATAAATCTTTTATTATTACTTTATGGGTATATTTGTTTGCCATATTTTTAATTAAAAATAATGCTGCGTTATATTTTTCTTTGTCGTTTTTATAATGTTTTAAAACTTTATACAGATTATCGTTGTCTGATTTATAAGAAAGTATATCTGTATTGTTCTTTATGATACAAACAGCACATATAAAAGTAATCGTTGTTGAAAATATAACAATTATTTTTTTATTAATTATATATTGAAATAATTTCATTTGCTTCTTCTTTTATTTTTTGTGTAGTATAAGATGGTATTTTTACATTAAACTCCTTAATATGTTTTGCTATTTTTATCATCTGATTTTGTTTGTTGTATTCTTTGTATATAAGCATTAATTGATATAAAGGGAAGATTCTATTTGGGACTATTTTAGAAGCGTAGGTATAACATTTTATGGCTTCGTGAAGATTGTTGATGTTTTTATAGTTGTTCCCTTTTAATATCCAGATAGATGATGTGTTCATGTGCGTTAATATTTTGTCTAAATGAATATTGCTTTCTTCATTTTTTTGACATTTAGATAGTATGACAGCATAATTGTATAGAAACTGTGTGTCATATTTTAACTTGTCTTTAATAGAATTGTAAATTGTCATTTTTTCTTTATCAGATATTGATGTGTTTTTTGTATTTTGCCAAATAGTGTATGCGTTTTTTCTGTTTATTATAGATCCAATGAAGCTAAAGCTGAAAAAAGAAAATAGTATAATTAATAATTTGCATTGTATTTTATTGAAAGAAAAAAGAATCCTTTTTTCAAATGACGCAAGTATTCCAATAAGGATTGTTATTGTTAATAATGTTTCAACCCTTCTTAATGGATAACTTGATAGTGAAACTATTAATATAGATAGAACTGAATATTTTAAAGGAGATATAATGAACTTATTTTCATTCGTTTTGATTGTAAGCAAATATATTATGAATATTAATGTAAGTATTATTCCTATTATTCCATACTCAACTCCTATTTGTAGAACTTCGTTAAATCCATATTTAGTATTATCAGCGAATATTTTATATTTGCTATCTGGATTTGTACTGAAATAAGATGCCTGGTAATCTGGATATACAGAATAGAAAGTGTTATAGCCGAAACCGAGAATGGGTTTGTCGAATATCATTTTTGTAGTTATCTTGTATATAAGGATTCGACCATCTACAGAGTCTTTTCTGTGATTGATTAAATTGTATAGAAATAATATACCTAGTGATGTAAATAATAAAATGCAAATAGTTGTTTGTTTTATATTAATCTTCCTTATATGATTAATTATTGTGTTACTGCTCTTTATATAAATGTAAATAGTACATATTGATATGGATAGAATAGCACTTCTTGAATCTGTTAGATATATGCTGATAATAATCAGTACTGAGTTTGATCCATATATGATTTTCTGCATAATATCCTTGGTATTCAATAAGAAATAGAAACCAATCGGATAAGTTATGGCCAGATATATACCCGTTATGCCGGAGTTTCTCATTATGCCAATTAAAGGTGATGTATAATTGTTGTATATTGATATGAGAGCATGTATTGTACTTATTGAAATAATAATGAGTAGGATATTAATATTCCATCGTGTCTTTGATATGCAGAAAAACAGAATAATGTAACAGATGATTACATAAGTGTCATTATCCCAGTTCTTAATATTAAAAATAATGTATATTATCCCTATAGCTATATAAATATCATATATGTATATGAATATTCGGTTTTTGAATAGTAGATAATGTAAAATGAATATTATACTAATACTGAAAACAAATATTTCTTTTAGATATCCATAATTAATATTATTTGTTATCAAGGGGTAGAAAAATAATAAACAGGTTAATAAAGTGCTTGGTAATAGATTTGTTTCCCATTTATTTGAAATGTACAATCTGCTTTTCATTAGTAATTGTTAGATAAAATAATTAGTCTATTCTTATAAAACAGAATAGACTAATTTAGATTAAAGTTACTTGTTTGTTTTATACTTTACAGTACCTATTATAATTAATAGAATTATGAAAGTTAGAATTAATGCTTCTATATTGGATAATAGATAGTTCGATTTTAGATCATTTATAATACTTAATTTATAGAATATTAATGATTGTATGATGTAAAATAAAAAAGAATTAATATATAATTCTTTGAGTATTATTTTTTTCTTCTGTATATATCTTGTGACATTTATGAAAAAGAAACAACAGGGAAAAGAGAACATAAGGCTCCTATAAAGAAGATAGCTAAGATTGTTATCTCCTCTTTCTATTATTATGTTTGATAGAAAAAAGAACGCATAGATAAATAATGCGAATAGAGTCCATTTTATTATATTTTTCATCTTGTTGTAATTTAAAATATTTTGTGAGCAGCTTCTGTACCAGAAGCGATACATCCCCCACCTATGGCTCCTGGTACAGCTCCTACTCCGCCTATGCCTGCTCCTCCCAGAGCTCCCAAAGCAGCACCTATCGCATCTTCTTTCGCTATATCCCATACGCCATCCCAAAAACCTTCTTCAGGATCTCCGCTTTTCGTTGTAATGATTTTTTGTTGGGAATTTTTTATCCCTATGATTTCGACTTTCCATTTTTCTAGATTTTCAGTCCAATATATTGCAGAATAACGAGCAACAGAACATCCACATAAGATAGGAAAACTTTCATTATCGCTAATAGCTTCATTTTGTAATATTTCGTTTTCAAATTCAATTATATTATTGGTTATTTTTTTGAAATCAGCTTCTTTGGGAACCGATAGGATATCGATCAAACGTATGAGATAATCTTTTTGAATATTAGTCATAGTTACATCGGAGAAATTAATGGAATCAGGGAGATTATAGTTGTCTGTCGATTTCGTGATTTTATTATTAAGTAGTTCTTTCTTCTTCATAAAAGAAATAGTTGCTTGCTTGATATATGAGATGTCAACAGGTCTTATTCCTGATTTTGTTTTAGGTAACTGGGTTATTTCATCTAAAATGTAATCCATACCTTCATTGTGGAGTTGTCCGATATAATCTTGAGGATTGTTTGAAACTTTACTTTCTTCGTCGAATATGGACTGACAAGAAAATAACACTGTGCCAATTAGCACTAAAATAGATAAATAATAATTTTTTTTCATATTGTTGAATTTTAAATTGAGGCAAAATTACTATTCATTGGTATTATGCGATCTAACCATTATATCATAAATGAGTAATCAAAGATGTTTTTTTTGGTTATATTTGTATCTATTTTGTAGTATATGAAAGTTGCGAGCATCATCCTTATAGTAGGTTTCCTGTCAATCATTATAAATCAGGGGATCTGGATTTATAATATGAAGAAAACTTATTATGAAGATTACTCCCTGTTCTTCAACAACCTGTTGAATATCTATGTCCAACAGGAGAGAGTCGGCTCTTTGCCTTTTGATCTGTTTGAAATGGATAAATATTTGCAAAAGCGTTTGGATGCGCTCAATCTTATGTTCATCTATAAATTAGAGCTATATGAAAATGGGCGGATGGTCAATACTATCGGATGCGATGTGAAAAAAGAAGATGATTATGTTTATATCTCTCCGTGTATAAAAATTTCTGATGCTTTATCTTTGCAATGTTCGACAGTTATTCCCTCCTCTTTTATTATAGGGAAAATGAAAAGAATTAATGATATCTCATGTTGGGCAATGGTGATTAGTATCGGATGTCTGATTTATTTGTTGCTTAATATATTGAAAAGAGAAAAGATGTTGAAATCGAATATGTTGGCTATATATGGAACCATACATGATTTGAAATCTCCTTTGAATTTAACTTATCTGCTCATTTCCAGATTTGCAGGTAAAGAATGCGATGAGGCGAAGAAACAGTCTTTTTTGAATTGTAAAGCACAATTGTATACATTGAGTAATGCGATTGAAACTTTATTATCAGTTTTGAAAATGAGAGATCTACCAATTTCATATAAAAAAGAATATGTTGATTTGGTAGGATTGATAAATTCCGTCGTAGGTAATTTATCTAGACTCTACTCTGATAAGCATTTTGTATTATCAATAGAAAATGAGTTGACAACCGAATGGGTTAATGTAGATCCTTTTTACTTGGGAAATTGCATTACAAATCTATTGGATAACTCATTAAAGTATTCCGATGAAAATGTGGCGATTGAGATTTTTCTTGAAAACAGTTCTGATGAATATACTATTACAATAAAAGACACGGGATGGGGGATACCTGCCAAACTTACAAAAAAACTTTTTATCCAATCTTGCAGAGGCGATCACCACAATCAGCCTAGGGGGCATGGTTTGGGATTGTTATATACAGCTCGGGTGATAAAGGATATGGGGGGCTCTCTCGCTTTTCAAAGTGTAGAGGGGAAAGGTTGTACATTTTTTATAACGTTGCCATGCTAAATACAGACAAAAAAATAAAAGTAATAGTTTTCGATGATGATATTTTGTTAGGAAATATGATCGTGTCTTTTTTAAAAGAGGAAGAGATGGAGGCCATTTTTCAATCGTCTTTATATGGAGCAGTAAATGCAGTTCTTTCTTTTGAACCCGATATAATAGTGTTGGATGTTGAAATGGGGGAAGATAATGGGATTGAGTTTGCTTCTGAGATACAGTCCCGTGGTATTACAATTCCTATTTTATTTGTTTCGTCGCATGTTAGAGGATATGAGATTGCTCAAGGTATAGAGGCTGGTGGAAAAGTATATATTAAAAAGCCGTTTGATATGGAAGAACTGATTGTCTACATCCGGCAATATGCCTGTTTTCCAGGACCTTCATGCTTGGTTCCTTTTGGCAGGTTGCAATTGAATAAGGAGACTCGCGATTTGCTTGTTGACAATAGACTGATAAAGAAGCTTAGTAAAACTGAATATCAAATATTGTTATTGTTAATAGAAAAACAAGGCGAAGTGGTTTCCCGTAATTGTTTTTATAAGGAAATTTGGAATGATTGTGATCTTTATGAAGCTAGCTTGAATAATTTTATATCGAAATTGAGAACTCTTTTGCTAGTGGATGATAGCCTGGCTATTAAAACATTGCCGGATATAGGATATATGCTTTCTATTGCCAAAAGAGAAATTGTTGAGTGATTACTCAATAATCAGCTCATAGTCGGCCACATCCAGCCAACGGTCGAATTTGCGGCCTACTTCATGGAAGCTGGAGACTTGTTTGAAGTGTAGCTTTTCGTGTAGTTTTACACTGGGGGCATTGGGGATGGTGATGCAGGCAACCAGCACATGAAATGAGCGGTTGCGGCAGTCTTCGATCAGTTGGTTCATTAATGACCGGCCGTATCCTCTGCCGGGATAGTCGGGATGCAGGTAGATAGTCGTTTCTACGGTTGTGTTGTAGGCTTTTTTGGTTTTCCATTCGTGGGCATAGCAGTAACCGATAACTTTCCCGTCTTCAACGCAGACCCATGCCGGAAAGTTTTCTATGACGGGAGCCAGCCGCTGACGCATTTCCGCTTCGGATGGAACTTCCGTATCGAAGGTGATTACCGTGTTATTCACGTAGTGGGCATAGATCGCAACGATCTCGGCGATATCATGCAATGTCATTGGACGGATCATAATACTTTTTGAGGTAAAGATAATGATAAAATAATAAAGGCTCCTCCATATTTTTCCGGTATGGAAAAGATATGTATTATGTATCTGTAAAAAAGGTAAAATCAAAGTTATATATATTCTCATAAAAAAAGAGGATAACCTCTATGGAGCTATCCTCTTTACTATATAATCAACGAGTTTGTTTCTTGATTATAAAGCACCTACTTCTTTCAGTGCAGCGTTTGTTCCCTTAACAGCGGCAGCGCTCTTAGCGAACAATTCTTTTTCTTCAGCTGTCAGTTCCAGTTCAACGATCTTTTCGATACCGTTTTTACCCAGGATAACAGGAACGCCGATACAAAGATCTGATTCGCCGTATTCTCCTTCCAGATAAACTGAACAAGGAACCATTTTGCACTGATTGTGGATGATAGATTCAACAACGAATGCTCCTGCTGCACCCGGTGCATACCATGCAGAAGTACCCAACAGTTTTGTCAGTGTAGCACCACCAACCATAGTAGAAGCGACAACTTCCTGCAATTTTTCAGCGCTTAGCAGTTTGCTTACAGGGATACCTTTGTAAGTAGCCAGACGAGCCAACGGAATCATTGTAGTATCACCGTGACCACCGATTACCATACCTTCTACTTCGTTAGCATTGCATCCTAATGCCTGAGACAGGAAATATTTGAAACGAGAGCTATCCAATGCGCCACCCATACCGATGATACGGTTTTTCGGCAAGCCCAGAGATTTCAATGACAGGTAAGTCATTGTATCCATCGGGTTAGAGATAACTACGATAATTGCATTCGGAGAATATTTCAGGATGTTCTGAGCTACACTCTTCACGATACCAGCGTTTACACCGATCAACTCTTCACGAGTCATACCCGGTTTACGGGGAATACCTGAAGTGATAACAACAACATCAGAATTTGCTGTTTGAGCATAGTCGTTTGTGCAACCTACAACTGTAGTATCGAAACCCAGCAGCTGAGCTGTCTGCATCATATCCATTGCTTTGCCTTCGGAAACGCCTTCCTTAACATCAAGCATTACAACTTCGTCTGCCACTTCATTGAAGGCAAGAACATTTGCGCAAGTAGCACCTACATTACCGGCGCCAACAACTGTTACTTTAGACATAATAATAAGTTTTATATGTTATTACTTATAATAATACTTTCTTTTTTAACGAGGACAAAGGTACAATGTATTGCTGAATAAAGAAATATTTCCGTAAATAATTTATTTGCGAGGACTATTAATTATCACTAAATGGGGGACAGGGGGAAGGCTTGTTTAGAAAGAATGGACTCGCTTCTGATACTATTTGAGTCATCGTAAGAAATTCCCCACATTTTTTATTTGTGTGGGGAATTTTCCCCCTATAGGAGGGGAATAATCCCCATTACAATGGGGGAATATCCCCATAGCAGTGGGGATATGTTATAGTTTAAATTCATATCTGATTAATTCTGAACCTGCCAATACAAGTAATATTACAGAAATAAGCATTGATTTAAAAACATTTATTATATTTATGAACAATCCCTTGCGGTCGGTAGTTTTTATTGAAAAGGGGTTCACAATCTTAAATCGATATGCATATGGTTAAGTTCTATTCTTCTTTATTCATATTTCCGATATTTTTATTAGCTGTCCGGGGGATTGAAGGGCAGGCGCAGGTCGCTCCGTTACCGACGGATACATTCAGGACGGTTGTGCCTGATTCCATACGGCTGGATGATGAGATAGCCGTTGGATATGCAACGGGGAATCAGCGGACCATGTCAGGTTCTGTTGATAAAGTTTCCGAAAAACGTATGAACAAGGGATTTGTCTCCAGTTCGCTGAACGCTTTGAGCGGACAGGCGGCGGGGGTCAGTATCTCTACCGGAGCAAACAGGGCGGCTGCACTGAGTGCTGTCCGGGTGAGGGGAACGACTTCTCTGACCGGAGGGAACGACCCGCTGGTCATTATCGATGGGGTTTCTTCCGACCTGAGTACGCTTAGTTCCATTTATCCGGCGGATATCGAGAGCTTCACTATCCTGAAAGATGCTTCCGAGACGGCACAGTACGGTTCGCGTGGTGCTTCGGGGGTGATCGAGGTGGCGACGAAGAAAGGGAAAGGCGGCGCTTTCAGTATCAGTTACGATGGCAGTTTCGGGGTGGAGACTGTCTATAAGAATATGAAGATGCTGTCGGGAGACGATTTCCGGGTGGTGGCTTCCGAACGTAATATCGACATACTGGATCTGGGTTATAATACGAATTTCCCGGATGAAATAACCCGGACCGGGATTGTGCAGAATCATCATATAGCTTTGGGAGGAGGCTCTGAAACGTCCAACTATCGTGCTTCCCTCGGTGTTATGGACCGGGATGGCGTGGTACGGACAAATGATTTTCAGAACTTTACCGTTAAACTGGATATCGCCCAGCGTGCTTTCAATGATCGGTTGAAGATAGACCTGGGTGTCTTCGGCTCCTTGCAAAAGAACCGTTATCTGAATGATATCCAGAAGACTTTCTATTCGGCAGCCGCGTTTAATCCGACATTCCCGAACCATCGGGACGAGCAGACCGGAGCATGGAACGGGGTAACCAATGCCAGCCAGATTACCAATCCGCTTGCCTGGCTGGAGGTGAAAGATGATGATTCGAATGCCCATTTCAATACCCATCTGAAGTTTACGGTCAACCTGAGCAAACAGGTTAAGTTTTCAGCCTTCGGTTCCTATACATATAATATAATAGATAACTCCCAGTATCTGCCGACCACGGTATGGGCGCACGGACAAGCCTATAAAGGAGAGAGGAAGATGGAGGACTTGTTGGGTAATTTGTTGCTGAGTTATTCGAATGATTGGGGAAAGCATCACCTGGATGCGCTTGGACTGGTGGAAGCTCAGAAGAATATCCTGACCGGATTTTATACGACTGTTACGAATTTCTCAACGGATAAATTCGGATATAATAATTTGCAGGCAGGGGCCGTACGTCTTTGGGAGGGAACGAACTCTTATTATGAAGACCCACGGTTGAGTTCTTTTCTGGGACGTGTCAACTATATGTATGCCGGAAAATATGTGGCGACGGTCAATGCCCGTGCAGATGCTTCCTCCAAAGTCGGCAAGAATAATAAATGGGGGTTCTTTCCTTCTGTCTCGGCTGCCTGGATAATCACGGAGGAGGATTTTATGAAACAGTTCACTTTCCTGAATAATCTGAAACTGCGTGCCGGCTACGGTCTTTCCGGTAATCAGGATGCGATCGATTCTTATAACTCCCTGCAACTGGTGAAACCCAATGGCGTGGTATCGGTAGGAGGCAGCCCGACGGTAACGATGGGGGTAATCCGGAATGCCAACCCCGACCTGAAATGGGAAGTAAAACGTACCGTGAATGCAGGTATAGATGTCGGTTTCTTCCGTAACCGTCTGTTGATGACTGTCGATTATTATCATTCGAAGACCAGCGATATGCTTTATCTTTATGATGTGAGCGTTCCGCCTTTTGCCTACAATAAACTGTTGGCAAACCTCGGTTCGATGCGGAATAGCGGTGTCGAACTGGGTTTCGGCGTTACTCCTTTGCAAACGAAAGATATGGAATTGAGCATCAATGTCAACGTTACTTTCCAGCAGAACAAACTCCTGTCCCTGAGCGGTATGTACAAAGGCGAACAGATGTCGGCACCGGAATATACCAGTATCTCCGATCTGAATGGCGCAGGTTTTCATGGCGGTTATAACCATATCGTCTATCAGGTTGTCGGACAGCCTTTAGGTGTCTTTTATCTTCCTCATTGTACCGGACTGACACAGCAGGAGGATGGTAGTTATAGATATGAGATTGCCGACCTGAATGGCGATGGCGTGAATCTGGAAGATGGCGAAGACCGTTACATTGCCGGACAGGCGACTCCCAAGACGATGCTGGGATCGAATATCAGTTTCCGCTACAAGCAGTTCGATGTCTCTTTACAGATAAACGGAGCCTTCGGGCATAAGATATACAACGGGACTTCCCTTACTTATATGAATATGGGCAGTTTCCCTGATTACAATGTGATGCAAGGTGCTCCGGAGCAGAATATAAAGGATCAGACGGCAACGGATTACTGGTTGGAGAAAGGTGATTACATCAACTTTGACTATCTGACCGTGGGATGGAATGTCCCGCTGGGCAAGTGGAAGAAATATGTGCAGAACCTGCGGTTGTCCTGTTCTGTCAATAATCTGGCAACGATCACCGGCTATTCCGGCCTGACTCCTATGATCAATAGTTATATTGTGAATAATACGCTGGGGATAGACGATAAGCGGAATTATCCGGTTTACCGTTCTTATACGGTCGGTTTGAGTTTTCAATTTTAATAATTAGCAGCGATGAAGAAGTTAGTTTTACTATCCTATATTTTGTGCGGTCTTACTTTTCTTTCCTGTAGTAAGTTCCTGGAAGAGAATCCGCGAGATCAAATTTCGGAAGAGGAAGCCTATGATAATGCCACTTCGGTCTACCTGAACACGGTTGCAACGCTTTATAATTATGTAGGTGGTTACAGCGATAGCCAGGGATTACAGGGAACTTACCGGGGAGTATATGACCTGAATACCTTTACGACGGATGAGGCGATCCTTCCGACCCGTGGCGGTGACTGGTATGACGGTGGTTTCTGGCAAGGTTTGTTTCTGCATAAATGGGGTGTCAGCAGTGATGCCATACGGGCGACCTGGGAGTATTTGTATAAGGTGATTGTGTTGAGCAATAAGTCTTTGGAACGTCTGGACGAATTTTATAAGCAGACGGACAACCGGTATATCCCGGCTTATATGGCTGAGGTGCGTGCTTTCCGGGCCATGTATTATTATTACCTGGTGGATATGTTCGGACGTGTTCCGCTTGTATTGTCGTCATCCACTCCGATGAAAGATGTAAAGCAGAGTACCCGGCAGGAAGTGTTTGAGCTTGTGGTAAAAGAATTGCAGGAAGCAGCACCGTTGCTAAGTGCGGAGCGTAGTAACCAGCTCGGTGACTATTACGGGCGTTTGACACGTCCGGTTGCTTATTTTCTGTTGGCTAAACTGGCTTTGAATGCCGAAGTTTACACAAATAATAACTGGACGGCCGGAAGTCAGCCGGATGGAAAAAGTGTGTTTTTTGAAGTCGGCGGTCAACGGTTGAATGCGTGGGAAACCGTGATCGCTTATTGCGATTCCATAACAGCGCTTGGTTATCAGTTGTCACGTACTTATGAAGAGAACTTTTCCGTATTTAACGAAACCTCTGTAGAGAATATCTTTACGATTCCGATGGATAAGAATTTTTATACGAACCAGATGCAATACCTGTTTCGCTCCCGTCATTATAATCATGCGAAGGCTTACGGATTATCCGGTGAGAATGGCTCTGCCGCTACAATTGAAGCGCTCCGGACTTTCGGTTATGATACAGATTCGGTCGATGTCCGTTTCAGTAAATGCTATTTTGCCGGTGTTGTGCTTGATCTGAATGGGGATACCGTTCGGCTCGATACCGGGCAGGTGTTGGAATATCTGCCCTGGAAGGTCGATGTGGATATATCCGGCAAACCGTTTGAGAAGGTGGCGGGTGCCCGTATGAAAAAATATGCAATCGATAAAACGGCGACTAAAGACGGGAAGCTGATGGATAATGATATTGTGCTGTTCCGTTATGCCGATGTTTTGCTGATGAAAAGTGAAGCATTGGTCCGTAACGGGGGAAACGGGGATGCAGAGTTGAATCAGGTCCGTTCCCGTGTCGGAATGCCGGACCGTCAGGCTACTTTAGATAATATACTGGCCGAACGTCAACTGGAATTTGCCTGGGAAGGGTGGAGGAGGCAGGACCTGGTCCGTTTTGGTCTTTTTACACGGACCTATAGCAGCCGTCCGCAGTTACCGGGAGAAAGCAGTGGTTATACGACTGTCTTTCCGATTCCCGAAAATATACTTTCCCTGAATAGAAATCTGACACAGAATCCTGGATATTAAATAAATATGAAAAAAGGATGCCCCCGTTATGGAAGCATCCTTTTTCATATTTGCTATAACTGTTTATTATAACTGAATCCAACGAACATAAGCAAAGTCCATACGGTGAGGCAATTCTTTGTTTACAGGGTAAACACGGAAGCCCATTTTATGAACACCAGCTTCGCTCGGAGTTGTTTTCAATTCAAAGAACAGTTTAGAACCTTCTTCTTTCTTCAGCACGAACGGTTTTGTATAAAGCAATTCAAGCTGATGATTTTCCGAGTTTTCTTTGGTCACAACCACTTCAGCTCCAAGCATTCCCTGAAGGTCTTTGCGGTCGATTACCAGATTGAATGAATATTCTTTGCCGACAACCGGTCCGTCGATAGCCAGATCCTTGCTGCAAGTGAATGATTCAACCTGGAAGCTGTCCCAATGTTCTGCCACTTCTTCTTTCCATGCTGCGATAGCTTTGGCTTCAGCGTAGTTACCTTCACGCAAATGGGCGGAACGGTTAGCCAGTTTGCTGTAGAAACGGCTGATATAATCGTCCAACATACGTTTCATTGTATAGTCGGGAGCGATCTGAGACATTGAGTTCTTGATATACTGGATCCATTCGGGAGAGTATCCCTTGCTGTTTTTAGCATAGTAAGTCGGGATGATCTCTGTTTCCAATATATGGTAGATCGTAGCGGCATCCAACTGATCCTGATACTGCTGGTTTTCGTAAGTACGCTTGTCGGTCAATGCCCAACCAGCGCCTTCTTTATAACCTTCGTACCACCATCCGTCGAGTACGGAGAAGTTCAGTACACCGTTCATCTCTGCTTTTTCACCGGATGTACCTGATGCTTCCAGCGGACGAGTCGGAGTGTTCAACCAAACGTCGACACCGGCAACCAGGTGACGTGCCAGACGCATGTCGTAGTTTTCGAGGAAGATGATCTTACCCAGGAATTCCGGACGACGTGAGATTTCTACGATATGTTTGATCAATCCCTGTCCGCCGCCGTCAGCCGGGTGGGCTTTTCCGGTAAATACGAACTGGATCGGATATTTTTCATTGTTTACGATCTTAGCCAAACGGTCAAGGTCTGTGAACAATAAGTGTGCACGTTTATAAGTGGCGAAACGACGGCCGAAACCGATCAGCAACGCATTCGGGTTGATCTTTTCAAGGATAGAAACAACCTTTACAGGGTCTCCCTGATTCTTCAACCAGCTCTGTTTGTACTGGCCTTTGATGTATTCGATCAGTTTATTTTTCAGAGTTTTGCGCAGTTCCCAGATATCGTCGTCGTTGACGTTCTGGATAGCTTCCCAAAGTTTTTTGTTGGATTGGTCTTCAAAGAATTTTTCACCGAAACGCTGGTGGAAGAAACGTTTCCATTCTGTAGAAGCCCATGTCGGCATGTGTACGCCGTTAGTTACATATCCTACATGCAGTTCATCCGGGAAATATCCTTTCCATACCGGAGCAAACATGCGTTGTGATACTTTTCCGTGCAACCAGCTTACGCCGTTTGCTTCCTGGCAAGTATTCAAAGCGAATACACTCATAGAGAACTTTTCGTTAGAACCCGGGTTTTCGCGTCCCATATCGATAAATTCCTGCCAGCTGATACCCAGCTTACCGGGGAATTCACCCATGTAGCGGCCGAACAGGCCTTCGTCGAAATAGTCGTGTCCGGCAGGAACCGGAGTATGTACTGTATAAAGAGCAGAAGCGCGTACAACTTCCAATGCCTGATTGAAAGTAAGTCCGTCGTTCTGGATATAGTTAACCAGACGCTGAGCATTGATCAATGCTGCGTGGCCTTCGTTACAATGATAGATCTGTTTTTTGATACCCAGTTTATCCAGCATCAGGATACCGCCGATACCTAACAGGTATTCCTGTTTCATACGGTTTTCCCAGTCGCCTCCATATAACTGGTGAGTGATTGAACGGTCCCATTCACTGTTCTGAGGAATGTCTGTATCCATCAGATACAAAGGAACACGTCCTACGCTTACTTTCCAGATATGAGCATATACGGTTCTGCCTGGGTAAGGTACTTCCAATACCATCGGTTCGCCGTTTGACTGCATTACCTGAGAAAGAGGTAAAGAGTTGAAATTCTGCGGTTCGTAGTTTGCAATCTGCTGTCCGTCCATAGACAGTGATTGTGTAAAGTATCCGTAACGATACAGGAAACCTACAGCTGTCAGATCGATGTTACTGTCGCTGGCTTCTTTCAGGTAGTCACCTGCCAGAACACCCAGACCACCGGAGTATATTTTCAACACGTTGGTGAGTCCGTATTCCATACTGAAATATGCAACAGACGGTTTAGTAGCATCCGGTTTTACGTCCACATATTTTCTGTAGCTGGCGTAAACTTCCTGGATTTCGGCCATCAATACTTTGTCGGCCTGGATTTCTTCAATACGTTTGAATGATAAGCTTTGGAGTAAAAGCACCGGGTTACCTTCCGTAGATACCCAAAGGTCTTTGTCGATTTTTCCAAATAATTTAGCCCCTTCATGATTCCATACCCACCACAAATTAGTAGCCATTTCGTGTAAGGGTTGTAATGCTTCGGGAAGCATCGAATGTGAATAAACGTCCTTCCAGATCGGACTGTTTGCGTTATTCGCCTTGATTTTCATTATTGTGAGATTTAAAATGATTCAACTTTTAATAAGATGTAAAAAACTGTGGCAAAGATAGAATTATCTTGCTAATTATGAGCTATGTTTAACTGTTTCTTTTAGTTGCAGCTTCCAATGCGTCGCTGAAAGCTTTTTGATAGAAAACAATGAATTTACTCCATTCAGCCTGCTTTGCCAGTTTAAAACAGCGTTTGCGTATTTCTTCAACTTCTTTTTTGTCTTTCTTGACGAGTGAGAGGATTGAAGCAGTGATAGCATCAGCAACATCGAAATAGTTGAAGTCTGTCCGTTCAATAACAGCCACACCTTCGCTGATGTTTTTGCCGGAGACACTTTTTTCCGCCCAAAGGCCGAAGCCGGCCAGATTGGTCGTTACTGTCGGTATGCCAAAGGCAACACTTTCCAGTGGAGTGTATCCCCAGGGTTCGTAGTATGACGGATATACAGTTGCGTCCATACCGATCAGCAGATCGTAATAGGGCTTGTTAAAGATTCCGTCGCGTCCGTCCAGGTAACAGGGCACAAATATTATTTTCAGTTTTTCGGAAGCCTGATTTGTGAATCCTGCGTGTGAGATATAATTTAATACCTTGTCCTGATCCATCAGATTCAGCCAGTGGGTAATAAAAGGCATTTGCATGGGAGAGGTGGTCTGAATATTTTTTTCAATCACCTCTTTCAGGTCGGCGCGTGCGTCGCGGACCCAGGCCGGAACCATCAGGAAGGCAACGACTTCACGTTGTAATTCTCCTGAATTGCGTACACGGTTCATGGCTTCGATGAAGACATCGATCCCTTTGTTGCGGTATTCATACCGTCCGCTGGTCGATACGAGCAATGCATCCGGAGAGATGGGACATCCCAGTAATTTCTCGGCTACATTGATCAATGTCTTGCGAGCTTCTGCACGTTTCTTGGTATATTCTTTTCCTTCGGGAACGAAGTTGGGCTCAAAACCGTTCGGGGTAACAATATCCGGAGCCTTGTCCAGTAATTGCTTACACTCCCGGGCAGTGATATCGCTGACTGTCGTGAAACAGTCCACATGGTGAGCGGTTTGCTTTTCCAGCGAATGTTTGGCCTCCATATTCAGTTCCTTCGCCATCTGGTCGCCGTTGTATCCGTCCATATAAGCATATAATGCTTTGTTGTTGCCGGCAATGGAACGGCCGATAGATGTAGCATGAGTAGTGAACAGGGTTGCAATGGCGGGGATTTGCTTTTTGATATAAAGCGCTCCCATACCCAGCATCCATTCATTGAACAGTGCTGTAACTTTCTTATCGGAAAGATTATAGAAGTTGTAGAAACTTTCAATCACTTTTCCTACTGCATAGGCAAAAATACAGGATTCGTCATAGTCGCCATAAGCGTGCATCGAATCTACCCTGAAGTTTTCCCACATGGAGTAAAAGAAAGCGTCCCGATCACTGAAAAAAGGCTTGAAGTCGATTAATACCACCGGAGGAGTACCAGGTACGTTCCAGCGTCCGACTTTCATTTTTAGTTTGTCAGTGGTTCTTGCATGTTTTTTCCAATCAGCAAACAGAGCATCATCTTCGATAAAGTCCGGAGCGTTAGCGGGTCCCCACACATCAGGTCCGATAAATACCACTTTATCGTTAAACATCTGTTGCAGAGTGTGCGCTTTTGTAGACAGCACAGTGTAGATCCCTCCCACTTTATTACAGACTTCCCAACTGCTTTCAAAGAGATATTCTGGCGTTGTTGTCTTTGTATCCATAAACGATTTTGTTTATAATCAGAGAATTTGAAGCTGCAAAGATACATTATTTTTATCTTTTTTCCTGCGGTGTGAGTTATTTAATAAAGGATTTTGTAGATTTGTAGATATTTTAATGCGAAAATTATGGCTAAAAGAAGAATTTTAAAGAAAGAAATCAGCTATGTAGCAGGTGAA
The DNA here is from genome assembly GCF_020091425.1 of Parabacteroides goldsteinii. NCBI lineage: Bacteria > Pseudomonadati > Bacteroidota > Bacteroidia > Bacteroidales > Tannerellaceae > Parabacteroides > Parabacteroides goldsteinii. Next base: position 274,122 of record NZ_CP081906.1, read on the forward strand.
CTGTTTTCTGAAGTATTAGTTTGTAAGCTATTTATTCCTGGAGTAGAGGGAGATAAAGCTGATGTTCTGTTGACAAGGATACTGGATATGCAGGATGAATTTATCCGTCGTGCCGGAACTCCGGATGCCAAAGACAACAAAACACTGGTAAAAGAGTATTATCGTAAACTAAGAGTTGATTTGCAGACAGAAGTCGACGCTATTGCTAACGAAATAGGAGAGCTAAGTAAAGAAAAATAATGAAGAAAGCGATCTGTAAGGCACTTCTTCGCATGGCCGGATGGAAACTGGGACCAGTTGGCGAAGATGTGCCTAAATGTGTGATATGCGTTGCCCCGCATACCAGCAATTGGGATTTTATTGTCGGAAAGTTGTTTTATACGGCATTAGGGCGTAACGCCAGTTTTCTAATCAAAAAAGAATGGTTCTTTTTTCCGTTCAATATATTGTTTTCGTGGCTGGGTGGTGTGCCTGTCGACCGTCATCAACGGACTTCGGTAACCGACCAGATGGTTGAGGTGTTTAATAAACGCAAAATTTTTCAGCTGGCTGTGACACCGGAAGGTACACGTAAAAAGGTGGAAGAATGGAAGAAAGGGTTTTATTATATTGCTGAAAAGGCACAGGTTCCTATCATGATCGCTTATTTTGATTATGCAAAGAAGGAAGCCGGGTTTAAAGGATTGTTTTATCCAACCGGGGATGCAGAAAAGGATATTCGTACAATTCGTGAAAGTTACCGGGATGTGACAGCTTGTCATCCGGAAAATTTCGTAAAAGTTTAATTTACTATTATGGCAGACAGCTTACGTATCAGTATGATTCAATCCCATATCATTTGGGAAGACAGAGACGAGAATCTTGGTTATTACGGAGAATTACTCCGGCGTGTGAGTGGGAAAACGGATATTGCCGTACTTCCCGAAACCTTTACAACCGGTTTTTCCATGGAGGTGGAAAAGCTGGCAGATACGATGGATGGCCCGACTGTCCCGACTATAAAGGGGTGGGCCGCTAAATATAATCTGGCTGTCGCCGGTAGTTTTATTGCGAAAGAAGACGGAAAGTATTTTAACCGTGCTTTCTTTATCACTCCGGAAGGGGACGAATATTATTATGATAAACGTCATTTATTCCGGATGGCTGCTGAAGATAAGCATTTCACGGCTGGCGATAAACGTACGGTAATAAAGTATAAAGACTGGAATATCTGTTTGCAGGTTTGTTATGATCTCCGTTTCCCGGTGTGGAGCCGCAACGTGGATAATGAGTATGACCTATTAATATATGTAGCAAACTGGCCTGAACCCCGTAAAAAGGTATGGAAAGCATTGTTGCCTGCCAGGGCCATTGAAAATATGGCGTATGTGTGCGGTGTGAACCGGGTGGGTATCGATGGTAAAGGGTTTACTTACCGGGGCGATTCCATGATCTTCTCTCCGAAAGGAAAGAAACTGGCAGATGCCGGCAAACGGGAGGAAATAACTCGTACCTGTACATTAAATAAGAGTGATTTGGAGGAATTGCGTGCTAAATTCCCGGCGTGGAAGGATGCAGATGCTTTTTCGATTCTCTGAGTCATAGAGTTATTTCCTAAAAAGAGCGGCTATCAGGAAGAAACCTGGTAGCCGTTCTTTTTAGGAAATACGTAGAGGGTGTGAGTTGTGTTTTGGTAAAAAAAAAGCGACTGCCGGAAATTAATCCGACAATCGCTCTTCATCTTATGTGGAAAATGTAATCTATCTTACTTCACTTCCTCAAAACTAATGTATTATATAAATCAGCGAGTTATAAATACATGGTACAAATATGATTTCTTTTTATGTAATACCCCCCTAAAAACGATAATGAGGAGAGCTTCTCATAGAGAAGAAAAGATTTATATTTATTTAACACTGTGTTTTCTGTTTGCAGATGTTTTCATTTGCTACTGGATATTTTCACTTGTTATACTTTTCTTTTCACAAATAACATAAAATGAACTTATTACAGTTACTCCCTCTATTTTTCCCTTTCGTTTTTTATGAAAATGCGTTGTACCTTTGCATTGAGAAATAAATAACAATAGACATGAAGCAAAAACAATATATACTCCACTCTTGGGTAATAGAGGTCATTGCGGTGCTGCTGGCTTCGATGATTGCATTTCAAGTGTGCAATATATTTGGCATACGAATGAGTTTGCTTCCGTTTATTATGGCTACTGGATATGTCATACTAAAACTCATGTATCATCTTTGTATTACCGTGGCAAGATATATTATAGAAGCCATCCCTCCATCATTTTTGATATCAGTCAAGAAAAGGGACTGTAAGAAGACATTGGCTTTAACTTCTTTTCCTATCTCAAACTGCGAAGAAGTTCAGAAAAAGCGAATGGAGTTATTTCACTATGAATACCAGCGTGAGCAGCAACAATACCAATGGCAAAAAGAAAGAGAAGAAGATGAAAAGCTGAATGCTATCCTGAGATACACACGAGATACATTTAAACGTTTTGATTTGGAGGAAACAGAGATTTACCAAATATGCGAATCTGTCCGCTATCTTGTGATTAACCGTCAAGTGCTTTCTGCGACCGAAATACATATCAAGAAGCGCACCTCTCTCACTCAAATCTCGTTGAAGAACTTTGCTTGGAATATCGCTTTTCAATATAATATAGGCAGAGATATGACTACATCATTTGTGATGGCGACATTTTCCGAATGGTTCGCTAACTCTACATTTGACACTGTTAGAAAAAATCTGCGCACTACTACTGGACGTCATAAGATTGAAATTGACGAAAATATCTTATCAAAATACGCTATCTAATCCTTTTTTTGCTTCCTGATAATAATTATTATCGGAAGTTGCTTATACTGTCAGACAATTTATATAAATTTGCTCTCGGATTAAAACATTTTACCTCATGGCTAATTTAAACAGATTAAAAGTGGTACTTGCAGAGCAACAGAAAACAGGAAAATGGCTTGCAGAGCAAATTGGGAAGTCCAACTGTACTGTAAGTAAATGGTGCAGCAATTCGGTTCAGCCAGACCTTAAAACGCTTAATGATATAGCCAATGTTCTTAATATTGACGTGAAAGACTTGCTTGTCAGCAGTTGCAAATCATAAAACAACTTATGTCATGGAAGTAAACAAGAAAGAACTTAAAGAACAAGAGATACGCACTCTGTTCATTACTCCTGCACTCAATCAAAAAGGATGGGCTGTAGGCGTCAATATGCGTGAAGAGTATTATTTTACGGATGGTCGAGTACTTGTTATTGGCAATCAACATTCTGTGGCGGAGGGTAAAAAAGCCGATTACTTACTATATCATAAAGGTAAGCCCATCGCTGTAGTTGAAGCTAAAGACAATAAGCACGCAGTTGGAGGCGGTATTCAACAGGCTATCAGCTATGCCGAAATCCTTGACCTGAAATTTGCGTATTCCAGTAATGGTAATGCTTTCTTGGAACATGACTTTATCACGGGAAAAGAAACCGAAATCAAGTTAGAGGATTTTCCGACAGAGGAAGAACTATACAGTCGTTATCTTGCATCTAAGAATTACACATCAGTTGAACTTAACATAATAGAAACACCTTTCTATTATGATACACATAGCCATGACCCAAGATATTACCAACGCATAGCAGTTGATCGCACAGTAGAAGCTATCGCAAGAGGGCAACAACGTGTACTTGTGGTAATGGCTACCGGTACTGGTAAGACTTTTACTGCTTTCCAGATTATCCATCGTCTTCATAAAAGTGGGGCTAAGAAAAAGATTCTTTATCTTGCAGACCGCAATATCCTCATTGACCAAACAATGGTGCAAGACTTCAAGCCTTTCAAGAAGTTTATGACCAAGATAACTTCTGTTGGAGAGGGGGAGGAAAAAATTGATTCGTCATACGAAGTGTATATGGCTTTATACCACCAATTGGTCGGGAAAGAGGGTAAACCAGACCCATTCTTGGAGGTGCAGCCAAATTTCTTTGATTTAATTATTGTCGATGAGTGTCATAGAGGAAGTGCAAAAGACGATTCCGCCTGGCGCAAGGTATTGGAATATTTTAGTTCGGCTACACAAATTGGTATAACAGCCACACCGAAAGCTGACGAAGGAGCGAACAACTTGGATTATTTCGGTGAACCAGTATATACCTATTCACTTCTTCAAGGCATTCAAGATGGTTTCTTAGCTCCATACAGGGTTACAGCAGACTTTATTAATATTGATTTACAAGGATGGACTCCAGAAGAAGGTGAAATAGATTTATTAGGCAAGGAGATTGAACAGAAACTATATCAAAGACAGAATATAGGTCGTGATCTTGCCATCAAGTTAAGGCGTAAAGTAGTAGCACATAGGATAACCCAAATGTTACATGACATTGGTCGTATGACAAAGACAATCGTATTCTGTTCTGATATTGAGGAAGCTGCCGAAATGCGGACGCTCCTTATCAATATGAATAGCGATTTATGTAAAAAGTCGCCTTACTATGTTACACGTATTGTTGGTGAGGATAAAGAAGGTAAGAAACAACTGGACAATTTCATTAGTGTAGATGAGCCTTATCCTGTAATTGTTACCACATCTGAACTTTTATCCACAGGAGTGGACTGCAAAACTTGTGGTTTAATCGTCATAGACAAAGAAATTGGTTCTATGACTGAATTTAAGCAAATCATTGGACGAGGTACACGACTTAGAAAAGACAAGGGCAAATGGCATTTGGAAATTCTTGATTTCCGCAATGCTACCGCAAAATTCAAAGATCCAGCATTTGATGGCGACCCGGAACCACCAAAAGGAGGAGGAAAAAAGCCAAAGCCTTACAAAATCATTGATGCTCCAGAAACTCCAATAGTATCTGAGCATCGTGAGAAATATCTTATCAGCGGTAAGAATATTCGCATTGCCCATGAAATCGTTTCAGTGTTAGGAGAAGATGGCAAGACGATGAGAACGGAAAGTGTTCAGTCGTTTGCTAAAAAGCAATTATTACGCCATTACCAAACTTTGGATGATTTTATCCAAACGTGGACGGAGGCAGAACGCAAACAAGCCATTATGGATGAATTGAAAGAATATGCTATTCTGATAGATGCTGTACGTGAAGCTAATCCGGCATTGAAGGATGCCGACATCTTTGATGTGATATGCCACGTTGCGTTTGACCAACCGCCATTAACAAGGAAAGAGAGAGCAAACAATGTAAAGAAGCGTAATTACTTCGGGAAGTACGAAGGTAAAGCCCGTGAAGTATTGGAGGCTCTTCTTGACAAATATGCAGAGAATGGTATTCTCGACTTTGAAAAGGCAAATATTTTGGAGATACCGCCGTTCAACAGTATAGGGAAACCAACTAAAATCATAAAGTTATTCGGTGGTAAAGTCGCTTTTGAACAAGCTATCAGAGAACTTGAATATCAAATATATAAATCAGCTTAAAAATGGCAGTAAACAACATCATAAAGCGAATCCAAAATATAATGCGCCAAGATGCTGGTATCAATGGTGACGCACAGAGAATTGAACAAATGACTTGGATGTTTTTCTTGAAAGTCTATGACACTCAGGAAGAAACATGGGAATACAAAGATGACAACTACAAGTCCATCATCCCCGAAGATTTGCGTTGGCGCAAATGGGCAGTAGATGAAAAAGACGGTGAAGCGTTGACAGGAGAAGCATTGCTCTCTTTCGTCAATGAAAAGCTGTTTCCTACTTTAAAGAATCTTCCGATAGATGCCAATACACCAAGAGCCAAAAGCATTGTTCAAGAAACATTTGCTGACTTAAACCAGTATATGAAGAATGGAACGCTTTTGCGTCAAGTGGTCAACATCGTAAATGAAATCGAATTTGACGATGCTGATGACCGCCACACATTTGGAGATATTTATGAGGGAATCTTGAAAGACTTGCAATCAGCAGGCAATGCAGGTGAGTTCTATACTCCACGTGCTTTGACAGACTTTATCGTGATGATGCTTGACCCGAAATTGGGCGAGACCTTTGGTGACTTCACCAGTGGTACAGGCGGCTTCCTTACCTCTGCTCTCAATTATATGAGTAAGAGCGTCGGTTCTGCCGAAGATGGAGAAAAACTGCAAAATGCAGTCGTAGGACAAGAATGGAAACCGCTACCTTATCTTTTGAGTATAACAAATCTGTTACTCCATGATATTGAAGCTCCCAATATAGCTAACTGTGATTCGCTTGGAACAAATATCACTGATTTCAAGGAAAGCGATAAAGTGGATGTTATCGGTATGAATCCTCCGTATGGCGGTAGCACAGAAGATAGTGTAAAAAGCAATTTCCCGGTGCAATACCGTTCAAGTGAAACTGCGGATTTATTCATAGCCCTTATCATGTACCGCCTCAAAGCTGGTGGTAGATGCGGTGTGATTATCCCAGATGGTTTCTTGTTTGGTACGGATGGAGCAAAACTTGCACTTAAAGAAAATTTACTCCGCAAGTTCAATCTGCATACTATCATCCGTTTGCCGGGTTCTATATTCTCCCCATATACCTCTATTGCAACCAACATTCTTTTCTTTAATAATGAAAAAGCCGAAGGTTGCGAAGAAGGATTCAAGACCAAAGAGACATGGTTCTATCGTTTGGATATGCCGGAAGGGTACAAACACTTCTCAAAGACCAAACCAATGAAGGTAGAACACACACTGCCTATTCAGGAATGGTGGAAAGATAGGAAAGAAATTATAAGTGACGAAGAAGGAGAAAAGAGTCGTGTGTTTACTGCCCAACAACTAATTAACTTGGATTGCAACTTTGACCAATGCAAGTTCCCGAAAGAGGAAGAAGAAATACTCCCTCCAGCAGAACTGCTCAAACAATATTTTGAGAAGCGTGCCGCACTCGATCATGAAATAGACAAAACGCTTTCTGAGATTCAAAAAATTCTCGGTATAGACATAAAATCGTGCAACTGATAATTGTAAAGTGATATGAAAGATTTGACCATCTCAAACATAGAAAGGCAGAATGTACTTAACAACCGTTTTGCTGTTAGTAAAGTACAGGAGCATCTTGACATTGAAGGAATGCTCTTTGAGGGCGAGTATCGCTTTACAAAAAAAATGGTTGCCGATTTCTACGAAGTAGAAGAACGAACCATAGAACGCTACTTGGAAAAACATTCCGATGAATTATCGGCTAATGGATATATTTTATGTAAGGGTAAATACCTGAAAGAGTTGAAATTACAATTTGCTCCCGTCATAAATGTCGGGAGCAAAACAACCCAGCTTGGACTGTTTAACTTCCGCTCATTCTTAGACATGGGTATGCTACTTACAGAGAGTGAGAAAGCTAAAAAAGTCCGTAGTCTTATCTTGGATTTTGTGATTACTACCATCAACGAAAAGACCGGAGGAGGAACAAAATATATAAATCGCAGGGATGTACATTATCTTCCTGCTGCAATTACAGAAGAAAACTATCGTAAAAATCTTACTTCTGCCATCAATCAATATGTAGACGGGCATCCCACATACAAATATCCTCAAATTACAGACTTTATATATAAGGCTGTATTCAAGGAGAATGCTAAGGAGTATCGGGAAGTATTGAAGTTGGATTCCAAAGACAATGTTCGACACACGCTGTATTCAGAGGTTTTATTGGTTATTTCTTCTTTTGAAAACGGTGTGGGCGCAGCTATCAGTGAACGATTTAAAGAAAATGGTGGCAGGTTGCTTACCATTGACGAAGTGGAGCGCATTGTAAACGAACTTGCCGAACACCCGATGCAGAAACCTTATCTGAATGATGCCAGGACCAAAATGGCTTCAAGGGATTTCAGTTTCCGGGATGCGTATCATGGTAATATAGCAGATTACCTGCAAGCTGTTACTCCTGAAGAGTTTGAACGATTCATCGGTGACCAGTCTATTGATTTTGACCGTATCTTAGCGGATAACAAAGATGTGCTTAAACGCTTAAAGCAGGCAGAAGATGAGTAAGGATATTATTTACATAGATTACGATGAAACCTTAAACATCTATGGCAAAATGATTGATGCCAGTGATGGCGGTTTTGAAGGAGTGCGTGATGAAGGGGGAATTCGTGCAGCATTGGATTTTGTGCAAAATGATTTATACTATCCAACCTTTGCTGATAAACTAACCTATCTGATGTATAGATTCTGTTCCGGGCATTTCTTTAATGATGGGAATAAGCGCATTGCGCTGACTTTGGGTGCTTACTTCTTACACAAGAATAATTATTATTGGCACGCTTGTATCTGTATGCGCACATTGGAATCTATCATTTATCACGTGGCTGCATCGAATATCGACCAAGACTTGCTGCTACGCATCGTCAATAGCTTTTTGACAAGTAAAGATTATGACGAGGAACTGAAAATAGATATTGCCAATGCCATGAGTAAGGGTGAATTAGGAATACAAGGCGAGGATTACGAACAAGATTAAATATGAAAACTATAAAGATTATATTATTTCTGTTCTGTGTCATTTTAGGACTCAACGCTAAAGCACAAACGGTAGGTTATACTTATAAAGCACTTGCAGCCGAAGGTTGCAATATGAAGTACAGTGTGGCTAAGCAAGATACCATTTATTCAATAGTAGCCACAGTGCGTTCAGACAGAATGAATTTCCTCGCTGAACCAACTATGAAAATTCGGACATTCGCAGGCAAATATCTTGAACTACGAGGAACTGTAATTGGTAATGGAAGCCAATCTGCAGGTATTATAAGTGGAAATATTGTAATTCCAATCACAGAAATAAGTTCTACAGCTCAATTTAGAATTACCCCACAACAGTTTGAAATATTGAATGAAGGTGTAGCGAAAATTCGTTTGTCTATGACACCTATAAATCATGAGCGTACCTTCAAAAAAGATAAGATAGGGAAAAAACTCTATCAGTTCTATCTTAAGGAAAAACAGAAAGACGAAAACTTCTAAATCAGTTAGAATTAAGATGAACGGAAAACAACTTAAAAACAGCATACTCAAGTGGGCGATACAGGGAAAACTTGTACCGCAAGACCCTAATGATGAACCGGCATCTGTACTTCTTGAACGCATCAGAGTCGAGAAAGCAAAGTTGGTTAAAGAAAAGAAAATCAAAAAGGACAAAAACGAATCAATCATTTACCGTGGTGAGGACAATTCCTATTATGAGAAGTTTATCGCTACAGGGGAAGTAAAGTGTATTGATGAGGAGATTCCGTTTGAGATACCGCAAGGGTGGGAATGGGAACGAGTTGGCAATATTTTTGAAACAACAAGTGGTGCTACACCATTAAGTAGAAATCCGGATTATTATAAAAATGGCAATATCAATTGGGTACGTACAACAGACTTGAACAATGGAATTTTGGATAAAACAGAAATACAAATAACTGCAAAAGCAACTACCGACTACAACCTTTCTGTTTTACCCCAAACCACAGTGTGTATTGCAATGTACGGTGGTGCTGGGACAATAGGCAAACACTGTATCTTGCATTTTGATACAACTATTAACCAATCTGTATGTGCCATCCAGCCTAATGGATTCTGTAATATGGATTACATCCATACTTTTATTGAATATCAAAGATCATATTGGATGAATTTTGCAGCAGGTTCAAGAAAGGATCCTAACATAAATCAACTCATTATTAAGCATTGCTTGTTACCTATTCCACCACAAGAAGAACAACTACGCATTGTTACAAAGCTAAATCAGTTATACCCATATATTAATCAATATGGAACTAGTCAAAATAAACTCAACCAAATAAATAAAGAAATATGGCATAGTTTTAAAAAATCCATTTTACAAGAAGCAATACAGGGTAAGTTAGTTCCTCAAATTGCAGAAGAAGATACAGCACAAAAGTTATTAGAGCTTATTAAAGCAGAGAAGCTGAAGTTTGTTAAGGAAGGCAAACTGAAGAAATCCGCCTTAACTGATTCTGTTATCTATAAAGGTGACGATAACAAGTATTATGAGCAGGTAGGCAATGAGGACATTGATATAACAGAAGAAATACCTTTTGACTTACCTGATAACTGGACTTGGGTTAGATTTGGTCAATATATAAGAATGTCTATCGGAAAGACACCACCACGAGGGGAAACCAAGTATTGGACGAATGGGAAATATCCTTGGGTTTCTATTTCAGATATGTCTGATTATGGATTGGTTACAACGACAAAAGAGTCCGTCTCAGAATGTGCTAGAAACTTATTTGGAAAAATATCTCCTGCCGGAACTTTAATAATGAGTTTTAAGTTAACGGTAGGCAGAACTTCTCTTTTAAATGTTTCGGCATATCATAATGAAGCAATTATATCCATATATCCTTTTGTAGATAAAAATTACCAAGCAAGAAATTATCTGTTTCACATTTTGCCGATTATATCTAATCTTGGCGATTCCAAAGACGCAATAAAAGGCAAGACATTAAATTCTAAGAGCTTGAATAATCTTTTATTGCCACTTCCGCCTCTTAAAGAGCAAGGGCGAATAGTGGCAATGATAGAATTATTATTTGATAAGTTGAAATAAATTATTTATTTGGTGCGCTATACGTTGCTGTTCAAATAATGGTGGAATACCAATGAGCAGGTTGTAAAATAACTCTTTATTGAGGTGCGGAATTGCCGCACCTCTTTTTGAATTTCTCAACTCCTCTTTGTAGAATAGAATAAAAGCCGAGACATAAGGCTTCCACATGACTGAAGAAAGCCAGAGTTGTTTGAACGTACTCCCCATATATCCATCTTGTGGAACAGTAAAAACTTCTCCTGAATTTTCACCATCTACAAGAATGATGTTGTCTCCGGCATAGACAAATTTTCCTTTTTCTACAATGGTTGCAGATGATTTTCCACGTAGGTATTTTGCATCCAAACAAACGCCTTTTCCGTTCCTCTTTTCACCGTCTATTAGTTGGCATATATCTTTCAACCGTAATACAGCCCAGCTATTGGGATATTCAAAAGGAAGCTCAATTTCAACGATTTGCCCATTTATCCTCTCATAATACTTGTTACAGCTTTAATTTTTTCAACGATTCGAGTTTGTTCCATTAAAGGAGGAATAGGGATTAAGTATCTGTTCAATCGCACCATTGTCAAGGTTGCCACTGTAGTTCCATCAGACTCTGACAAATATTGGTTTGTAAAAGCAAACGATTCAAAAAATAATTTCAAATAATACGGATTCAAGCGAAAAGGATTACCTATACATAAAACACTACCGTCCTTATAGTAGAAAGGATTCTTTGTCTCAACAACATAGGTCTTGCCAAGTGTCCCAACAGCCGTCATCATTAGGTCGCCAATTTGCGGAACTCCGCTTTTAGAAAATTCATCGTATAGCGATTGTTCTATAAACAAATCGTTATCAACATGACCACAATCAGCCATTTTACTAATTTCTCTTGCTCGATAAAAGGGGATTCCAGAAGTACGCCAATCTTTTTCGTGTACTCTTCGAGCAGACCAAATATTTAAGACACTCCCTATTCTACACCACTCCCAATTATTTGGTATTTCAAATGGTATTTCATCAGTAATATCCTGTTCTGTTTTACCATTCTTCTCGAAGTACTTGTTATCGTCACCTTTATAGATAACAGAATCGGTTAAAGCGGATTTCTTTAGCTTACTCTCCTTGATGAGCTGTGACTTTTCTTGCTGTATCTGTTCAAGTAACTCTTGGGCAGTGCCTTCTTCTGCTATTTGAGGAACTAATTTACCCTGTATCGCTTCTTGTAAAATGCTCTTTTTGAGAATGTCATTGAGCGAAGAGTTTAAGAGGTTTAGTTCATCTTGCACCTTATTATATTTTTCGACTACAAGAAATACTTCTTTAAGTTTCTTTGTAATTCGATTCTGTTCTGCTATAGGTGGTAATGGTACTAATAAACGTTTAAGTCTATTGGCTGATAATCCAGGCATAGCTGTTCCTACGGAAGCTAGATTATTACTCTCCTTTTGTAGATATATGAAGTAATATACATACTCACAAGTTCCATCAACAAGTGGTCTCAATCTATGAACATGATTTTGAAGACAAATATCATAATCTTCATTCCAAATGGCAGAACGACCATAGCCTGCACCACCTTCACAAACAAGCAAATCGCCTTTTGTAGCAGAGCAGTTTTTGCTCTCTTCCTCAGTAAAATTCATAACTTTTACATTATCAAGGACAAAATATCCCCAATAGAGATTGGAGGTAGTAATAAACTTCTCTGGTGTTCCTCCATTCTTGTTGCTACTACTTTGCTGTTTGCCACTTGTATGATTGAATATGTTACCTATCCGTGTCCATTCCCAAGAAGAAGGTATCTCAAACGGAATCTCCTCATCAATACACTTTACTTCCCCTGTAGCGATAAACTTCTCATAATAGGAACTCAATGAATTAGGCAATACCATACATTATTATGATAACGAATTGTTTAACTAATAATGTATCTGACATGAACATTGAAAATTTTGAAACGTATCTTCGTCAAGGGAATATGGCGGAGAACACAATTGCAGCTTATCTCTATGCCGTAAAAGAGTATTATTCCCGGCACAAAGAACTGAACAAACGCAATTTGCTTGTGTATAAAACCTATCTCATTGAGAAATTCAAGCCTAAGACAGTGAATCTCCGTATTCAGGCAATGAACAAGTATCTTGATTGCATGGGGAAGTCTCGTTTGAGATTAAAATCCGTCAAGGTACAACAGCGTAGTTATTTGGAAAATGTAATCAGTAATGCCGACTACGCTTTTCTGAAAAACAAACTAAAAAAGGAGGAAAATCAAGAATGGTATTTCGTAGTTCGTTTCCTCGCTGCAACAGGAGCAAGAGTCAGTGAACTAATCCAAATGAAGGTGGAACACGTGCAGATGGGTTATTTTGACATCTACACCAAAGGAGGCAAGATACGCCGTATCTATATTCCTAAGACTTTACGCAAGGAAGCCACAGAATGGCTTGGTAAAGCCAACCGTATAACCGGCTATCTTTTTCTTAACCGCTTCGGTGAACGTATCACTACCAGAGGGATTGCGCAACAGTTGAAGAACTACGCAACCAAATACGGATTGAATGAGAAAGTGGTTTACCCCCATTCATTCCGTCACCGCTTTGCCAAAAATTTCTTGGAGAAGTTCAACGATATTTCTCTACTTGCTGACCTGATGGGACATGAAAGCATTGAGACCACTCGCATTTATTTGAGGCGTAGCAGTGCCGAACAACAAGAGATTGTTGATAAGGTCATAACATGGTGATGTATTTGGAAGGTTGGTCAGCCCATCCTTCCAAATTCCTCTAAAAGAACTTCATATAAATTATCAATCCTCCCAGTGTCAAACAAAAATACGCATACAATATCCAGAATCCGACAATGGCACATTTGGCTATCCTGCCATTAAGAGAAAACGAAGTGTCAGATTTTACATATTTATAGACTTCTTTCCAGTGATTAGTATGAAGTGCCTTCAATTCTGTTATCTGCTTCTCAAATAAAGATTTTTCTGCCTCAATCAATCTATGGCGATATTCAGCAAGAACAGCCTTATCTTCATCGCTAAGTTTGACATTTATAACAGTATTCTCCGTCTGAATAATTGCATGGCAAATAGTATCAGAGATATTGTCAAATGCTTTTACAGCAGCATTGAGAACCTGTGCCGATTCTTCAAAAGTTAACACTGAAGCATCTACAAATGCTTTTATTTGTCTCAATTCTTGGATAACATCTTTGATGTCCTTAATCTGATTCGTGAGATTTACAAGCTCGGTTTCAAAATCAACACGATTTTCAATTTTGCTAATGTTATCATCACTATCTATGCTCTTGCTATCCTGCACAGGCAAAGAAGATTGGTCATATTTACTTTTACGCATGGTTATATGTGATTATAAATGAAATACTATCTACCCCTGCTACGTTTAATCGGTTTGCAGAGCCATTTTGCCATTTTTGCACAACGAACAGCCCAGTTACGCTCATCATCGTCCTTATCTTTACCCCATCCGCTACCGGGACTGCCACCACCTCCGCTTGAAGCCGCCATAGAAGTAGCAGCATCCAAATATCCGGCAAATAGTAAGGCGGCAACTTTGAATAAATTGGTCTGTTTGACTTCTTCATCAAGGCTTCCAAACTCTTCATCAAAGACAGACTTAACCATATCTGGTATATCAACCTCGAGTTGTTCTCCATCCACTGTTATGGAATAGTGGTAAATAGAAGGCTTTGATTGTGGCATCACCTCTTTATTATTATGCGCCATCGTTTGAGTACATACTTCCTTTGACTGAATTGCAGATTGTTTATCAGAAGCATGTAATCCCACCCAAGTCGCTTCAATTTTTGATGGCATCAATTTTCGACTTTTACCCAATATCGAGGATTTATAAATAGAGTTCCCTTTTCGTATAGCGTACCCTTTGACCACTTCCTTATCGTCCTTTATCAACTTAATATCGTACCCCTTAGCGTTTAACATTTGGCTATAAGTTTCCCAATCAAATTCTGGCATAGCTTTCAATATTGCGATGCAGTCTTCACTGATTTGCTGAATATTCTCATCACGACGTTGCACGGATTGCACCCAGCCACGTCTCTCATTGATGATGTTGGCAACATGAACGGCACGTTCACCAATATAATGCGCATCGTTTGTCTTGCCCATATTGTCTATGCGGTTAGCTACAATATGCAAGTGAGGGATGCCACTTTTGCTGTCGGTGTGTAACGAAACAACATACAGGCTATTTTTGATATTGGTCGGTTTAAGAAGACTATCTGGTTTGCCACATCTTCGGTCAATGCCGTCAAGTACTGCAATAAACTCATCCGCCAAATTCTGCCAATCCGTCATTGTCCATCCTGCCGATTCTTCTTTGGCTGGAGATATTTCAAAGCGCAGTGCGTTCAGCTTTATGGGCTTCGGATTATATCTGTCTTTCATACATTGATGCTGGTGTTGCATCATCCGTGACCACATAGCCAAAGGTTCTATATTTTCTGGCAAGTCATTCACCTTAACGAGCTGGGCTTTATCTTTTTCCATAGAATACTCAATGGCTCTTGCTCCATGAGAAATTGCCTTTCCTTGTGCTATCATAACTTCAAATTTGATTTATACTGTCTCGTATTTGTCCCCATCGGACAATAAGCCTATTTACTGCCTCTATCCAAGCACGCATATAATTCTCATCTCGGAAATATCGTTTTTTAATCTCATCAGGTTTACCTTTGAGTACATTCTGAATGCGGATAAGGTCGGCTCGTGCATCCGATAAAGAGTTCAATCCTTGTACTTCCTCGTCTGAAAGTCGTTTGTTTGGATGGTGATTTTGCAATAATTTTCGTCCGTAGTTACTAAGTGTCAGTCCACATTCGGCAGCTTTTTCTACTATCATTTCATACTCATTTTCAGTCAGACGAATGTCTATATGACGAGTACGAACACCCTGTTTTCCATTGTTTTGTTGTATATCCATAAGCGTTTATAACTGGAATTTATTAATAAAATGTTCTATCCATTGCGAGCCTGCGAGTAATGCAAGAAGCCTCCAAGACGACAAATGAGTGAAACCATTTTGTCGGACGGTGGTACTTCTTGCATAGAATACCCATTAAAAATGGGGCATTACATACCTTAATGCAAGCATTGTCTTTGTCCGAACTATGCCATTTGTCTGTCAACTTTAAGAGTGGCTATTGTCACCTATATCCATTTGGATAATCAATAGTTTTACTTTCCCCTTAGTTTGGCTTCTCCAAAAACACATCACTAACCGGAATCCACCAGTTCCAAATGCAAGCAGTCAATCAAAGTTTGTAGGTTTGGATTTCGCTTTATCATCTTTTGAAGTATCATCGCAGGTGTTTCAGTCATCAATAAGAAATCCGCAATATCAAGTCCGTTCTTGCGCTGTTCGTCTGTGGCGCATTGTTCCAAACTATCACTCAATACAACTTTAGAACATACGGAAGTGAGTAAAGCCATCTTGGTTTGCCAAACCTCTCTTGCACCCAAATCCGGGCATAGCATAACCGACCGACCTTTCAATACACTTACCACGTCAGACTTGAAGCATCCATGCATTCCACCTGTTGCCAACCATATAAATTCCGGCATATAATGGGTAGCTATCAAAGCGGATTTTTCGCTTTCCACAATAGCAACAGGTTTGGTCGGATTCTCAGATAACAGATGTTCTCCAAACAAACATTGCTTCAAATTGTAGTTTGGGAGATTCAGTTCTGTATGTACCCAACTAACATAACTTCTTGGCTCTTTTGTCCGATGTCCTGTTTCTGCATCATACAACATTATCTTCCCTGTTCGTACATTACCTTGCCAATCAATTTGCCAATAGACAGTAGAACCGCCCCACTTCTTTGATGTGCCAACATGATATAGTTGGAATATCCGAGAAGTCTCATCTTTACCCAACATCCCAGACAGGTAGATGTACAATGGATTCATACCGTAGTTAGTAAGAGTACGTTCCATTAGTTCTTTATCAATAAAAGAAGTGGGAGGTGGCAAGTATGGTTTGGATTTGCGAACTTCAACAAAACTATTCTTATTACTGTCCGCCAACATTGGATTATCATGAAAATAATCTGATGGGGTGTAATGGTATTGGCAAGATTGCTCATGGTCACATCTACCTACATAATCAGGAAAGGTTATTTCTCCTTGACTATCTATATACCTGACAAAGCATTGCTTCTTTCCACATTTCGGGCATGATTGCTTTGTACCTCGTTTATATTTTTGAAGAGAAAATCTATATTCAGTCATACTTCATCGTTTTGTTATTGCAGTTGTTGCAGTTTGCACTTTTTGCAGTTTTGCAGAAAGTTTATATGAGACAATGTGCAAACTGCAACAACTGCAAAGTGCAAAAGGGATCGTTTATTGCAGTTTCTCATATTCACCTCGCCTTACCTTCTTGATAATTTTATTTGTAGCAAGGTTAACTAATGAATACATTACCGACCGTTCAGACAGTCCCACTTCTTTCCCTGCTTGAAGAGCATCGGCAGTAGTAAAATTTGCGGAAAGACAATCAAGCAATTCTCTCTTTTGTGGTTCAACGCTCTCTCTCAACATATATTTCTGAATGTTGATATAACAGTTCTCAAAGTATTCACTCAATACAGTAGCTGATTTGGTTGAGTCTATATCCACAAAATCCTTGTGGACTTCATCACAAGCCCAACGAAGAATTTGCAAGACTAAAGCCAAACGAGCAGTAATCATAGGAGCCTTAATCACTCTGCTATCCACGAGTCCATCATCTTGGATTTGATTGACAGCTCGAATCGCCTCGTTACGCCAGTTTGTAAAATATGCTTTGGCTTCCGAAGAAAAGTCCAATATCTTTTGTGCTAACCCATTGTCTTCTGTCTCTGTAAAAGGTAAGCTAATTACCTTGTTAATGATAGATTCCCACATAGCAGAATATTTATCAAAAGATGCAGAGGATGAATCTTCATCTAATTGCCAATCAGAAATTTCTTGAGAAGATGGATATACAAAGATTATTCTATCTATCAATCCATTGTCTTTATAACCTTTCTCTATTAGTTCGTGCATACGAGTTGTTTGCATCGTACCGACTATATTTATAAAGGGGTGTTCAATATGGATGGGGACAGGAATACTACACCTTGAAATATCCAGCGGTTTTCCGCTGAAGGCGGTCAATAGTTGCTCAATAAGTTGTCCTTTACTATATTGATTCACGGCATTAAACATTCCCATGATTTCATCTACATATACCACGATACCTCGTTGATTATCATCAAGCGCACGCATTAAAGCCTCCGGAGTAAAATCGGATATGATAGTTCTTCGTAAAATAGGTTTGTCTGGTAGTGGAGAGGAGTTGTCTTTTTTAGCCTTGCTGTTTTCAACCAAGCTATTATAATGTTCCATATCCAATTTGAATTGTTTGATGATTTTAGCATCATGTTTTCGGATGGGACGGAATGCAAAATCCAAAGGTGGAGTTTTGCCCATTCCGGGACGACCTACCAATATCATATAAAGGGCAGAATTACTAATCCATCCACCACGAATACGGATATTGACAGCGTTGCCAATAGCGGTTGACACTGCCACCAAAAGAGAAGCCATCATGTACTCAATGGAATAATTTTCTTGCCGTGCTAAAGCCAATATCATATCTTGAATTTTGGCAGGAAAAGCATCCAAAGGAATCTTGCTTTCAAAGACCCCTTCAAATTCCATTCTGAGTGCATTGCATAAATTGGTTGAATCCATTAGAACCTGGTATTTCTTTTTGACTTTATGAATTGGGCGGCTTCATCCGCCAGTTCCTTCTGCGATTTCCGTTTGCCGGCATGAAGCCATGCGTCAATCTCCGATTTGAGAAACATGATACGCTTCCCTCTCTTATGAAACGGAATCTGGTAGCAACTCGTCCATCCGTAAACGGTCTGTTCCGCCGGATGGCTGGGTAGGTATTCGCACAGTTCTTTCAGGTTCATCCACTGGTCGGCAGGCCGTACTTGTGAAATGTTGTTCAGACTGTCAATCTTGGAATCAAGTTTATTGAGCTTGTCCATCATCCATGACATTGCCTTAGGCAAATCTTCAAATGTAATGTTCATGTCTTCCATATCGTTATCAGTTGATTTTGCTGCAAAGTAATGGCAAATTTCAATACTGATTTATGGATGGCAAATATCACATAAAGAAACATCAGCAGGTCATAAGAATCATAAACTATATGCACTGATTATCAGTGGATATAATGACAAATTCCATTATTAGATTTTTTCGTTTATGCCTCTCGACATAAGGGAATCATCATCGAATCATAAGGTTGTGAAGATAAAAATGTATAGAAACAGAAAGCCACCCACATGAAAGATGCAGATGGCTTACAGAATAGGAAATCAATGTCGCTTTCTATACTTAGCGTAAATTATTTTTTAGAAATTTCTTAAGCGAGATTGTAGTTATACCCAATAGCTTAGACTTAAGTTGTAGCCCATTGTCTGATGTAAGCATAATTGGATTCTGTTCTTTATACTTTAATGCGACTGATAATATCATATTGTCAGGTGAACGTTTATCAAAGTCATCTGGCAATAAAGAAGTATCTGCGAACTCGTATAAAATCTCATGCTGTGACTCATTATTAAGATTGCGTAAAGCCTTCTCCGCGTTTTGTTCTCGTTCTTCAGTTAATTTGAATTTCATCTTATCGAGCTCATCCGTCACCTTTGCAGACAAGATGATAGGATACTTTCTGTCAATCTTAGAAATAATATCGGCATAGTCCACAAAAACATTAGTATCAATGATATAATAGTTTTTCTTTGTTATACTTAATTCCTTCTTTTTCCGTTCAAATTGAGAAAGGTCAATTTTACCTACAACTCTCAACCCTATTGTGGAGGAGACCGTTGATACTGTTTTTTCTTCAGATATAGGTTGGACTATAGGGGCTGATGATTCTGACTCCTGCAAATTAGTTCTCCATACATTTGTTTTACCATCAAACTTATCACAATTATCTATAAACTGTAATACTGTAGGTGATACAGTGTGAAATTCGTTAAGAGGCATATCTGAAATAATGAGAGTCGTACTAAGCGAACGGCTTGTTGCTACATTAAAACGTCGATCTTCTAGTGCGAAACCCGGATTCCTTCCAGGAATGTATAGAATAGCATAATCAACAGTCATACCTTGGATTCTATCTATCGTTTCGATAGTGATATCCAGTTCAAGGTCAGACGTACAGAAACGTTTCTGCAGTTCCTTTACAGAATCTCTAAAAGGTGTTATGATAGCTAAAGAACGATCAGGATAAAATTTTTCCAGCTTTTCAATCACATCTCGTATAATAGCATCTGCTTTATCTGAATAAACTCCATTGCGGACATCTAGTGTACAATGGTAAAGTACACCGCCATCTTGTGGAAATAAGACACTATTCGCTTTGGTAAAATCTAAATAGTCTTGCTTCACAGACACAAAACGATTTCCGTAAAAGCATTTTGTAAGGGAGGCAGATCGACTCGTGAGACGGAAAGTGGTTACTATACGATAAGATTTTATCGATGTCCCCAGTGCCATAGACTTCAATCCTTCAACTTGTGTTGCCACATTCCACGAATTATATTGTGGATTGTTAAGTTTCACGATAGGTGGCAACTGCATAGGATCACCTACAATTAGGCAATCAATCCCCAACTGCTTAAACGCAACTATAGCCGTGAGAAAAGCCTGAGAAGCTTCTTCTATGACTACCAAATCGTATTGTGGCAAACCATACAGAGTCATCTTCTTTTCGCTAAAAACACTTGACAACTGATAGTTTGTCGCACAGAGCATTTCGCCACCAGGAACCTGCAAGTCGGCAGAGGCAGCTTTTACACCAGATACCTGTTTGCGTTCGTCAATAGAGAGATTTGTCTTGCTGACACGACCTTCCTTCACATACTTCTGCAAAGGCTTCTGCTTTATCAACTCGATAAGACCCTTGTTCGCCATGGTGGTGACGCAGACGGTTTTGCCAGCATCAAGATACGATGAAATCACAGAAGCGATGGTGTAACTCTTACCAGTTCCCGGAGGACCTTGTACGATACAACAATGTTCATTAGCGAGCGTGTCTATGATTGTGTCAGAAATGCCTGTTGGCTTCTGTTCATCAAATGCGAGTTCCTCGGGTGTCCATTCCTCATAATCTATAGTCGGTTCAAGGTTCAATTCATCGTTTGAAGAGAATGCATCCATATAGCTGGCAAGGTTGCGGAAATACTCTACAGGAGGAAATGGATTATGGACGATAAGTGAAAGACTTTTGCCATCAACCAACGCCTTTGACAAGATATCGTACAACTTAAAACTGAATCCAGAGCATGCAACATAGTCATAGTTGGAATCACCAGTATGAACATAGTACATTGGAGTCATGTCAGAACCAGGAGAATGAAAATCCTTATTGTCAACGAACTCATCCCAACGGCAGATCCACCCCGTAACGTGTTCACCTAATGCTTGCTTAGCACCTTTCTTAATTATGCACACGCCCTTCAGAACTTTCAAGCGTGGAGCCATACGACGAGGGCATTTGAGGATAATCATGCCTGTCTCATGCTGAATGGAATCAACATAAGCAAGCGATAATTCACCTGTCTTAAATAAGTTCCGCATCTGCGAGCGATTGATCTTTTGTTGCTCGTCGATAGCCTCTTTCACTTGGTCAGCAAAGAATGACTTATAGTTTGCAAGTTTGATATTGTCAATCATAATCAATAGTCGTTATCGTTGTAATCATCGTTACCATCTTCCGCTTCTGCCATAGCACCAACATAGTGAGCGAATACGGCATCCATATTTGTACGAGCAGCCACACGAATCAAGGTGTATGCAGTACCTTTGGCATCTTCAAGTATGCCTGTATAAAGAGCCCTTACTACATCAACCTTCTCCTTGCCGGTAATCTTGATAACAACATCGTCTTTTTCTACGAGTTTCAGGAATTCCTCGGCGTTGTTAATGTAATGGAAGTTCTTGCCTTGTCCATCAAGATAAACGCAAATCTTCCACTTGTCATCAACCATCTTATTCCATACAGAAGGAGAAACATACATCACGCCACGAGCAGCACTACAAGCATGAATGTATCTACCATCTTTAAGTTTGTGTACAGTTACATCACTCGCATTATGCACGAACTCTTCCATTGTTTCCTCAGGCTCTACGTGCATCTCATTTCTGAGATTCTGGTACAGACGCAACTGAGCAAGATAGTTGGTGTCGGCAATCTGCTCTGGCTTGATGTTACATTGAGCTAAGAGGTCTATTTCCTCCCTCGTTGGTGGTAATGA
Source organism: Parabacteroides goldsteinii (assembly GCF_020091425.1). Lineage (NCBI taxonomy): Bacteria > Pseudomonadati > Bacteroidota > Bacteroidia > Bacteroidales > Tannerellaceae > Parabacteroides > Parabacteroides goldsteinii. The sequence goes on from NZ_CP081906.1 coordinate 296,027, forward strand.
TTCCAGTTCAAGAGGCGTTCCATGTGAGCGAAGGCGTTCTAATTCCTTTTTGGTGAAAATCTTCGGATGCTTACGTGTACGAGGTTTGTAAGGTCTGTCACCAACAGGTTGATAATTCTTGTCCTTATCAACAGATCCCATGTACCCATTACTGTCAGGATCATAATCCTTATGAGGCTTGTTTGATGAAGCGTGAGACGTGTTAGACATATGAGTATTAGAAGACGTTGTGCTGGCATTATCCGTTGTGTCAACATCTTCATCAACGTCAGCTTCTACATCGTCTGTGTCATCGTAGTCTTCAATATCCTCTTCATCAACCTGTTCATATGTGTCATACTGACCAAGGTCATCTTCTGACTCTTCCTCTGCTGTAGATGACGTTGCTTGACCAACTAGTGATTCAGTTTGTTGCGACTGCTGTTGTGGACGAGAGTCAGAAGTTGACTGCTGCGATGCGGTTTGAATAGGTTCTTTTGGTGATGTCTCTGATTCTTCCCCAACTTCAAGTTCGTTAACAGGTCTTGACGTTACATCTTTATTTGGTGCACTAGGCTTGTCATCCTCGCAAATAGTTTTCGTATCGTCAACATGCTGATTTTCTGTTGATGTCTCTGTAGTTGCTTTAGTAGCAGAATCTGTTGGTTCATTCGTAGCATTGCTATAGTAATCGTTTTCTGTTTCGATAGGTTCTTCTTCCTCTGGCTCAACGTTGATGGTCAAATCCAACGATCTGAGATAAGCGCGGAACTTTTCATCGTATGCAAGTGAAGAGCAATACTTTTCGATGCACGCTTCTACAGAAACGCTATCATCAAGAACGTCTTCACATACATTATCATACACGTCAAAACCTACCAGTCGCTTCAATCTACTACAGAACTTTGTAAAGGTACGATTATGCTTCCATGAGCTTACATAATAAAGGTGGTTGTCATCGTTATAGATACGCTCCACATCATTATGTATAGTGTCATAACCGAGGTCTATCTTTTCACATACAACAAAATGATACTGCGACAGCTTTGTATTATAACGTTCGTAGAGTTCTTGGAATCGATCTGGGTTCTCGATAGCCGACAAGATAAGCAGACGAGGTCTGAGTATGGCAACCATATCAGCTGTTTCATCTTGTTTGCCTATAGGTGTTGCCACAAAATCAGAACTTGTCAGACATTTTATCTTCAGCATGTTGCAGACCTTGACAAACGAATCTGTATCATAAGGGAAAGCACTTGTCTGCATAACAAACTCATCGCCACGGAAGATATTCCTTTCCTGTGTCGCATCTGGATGGATAGCATAAAGTTCCGTAATATGCTTCTTCTGCCCCTTACCATTACGCCATTCTGCAGTTGGCGTTTTACGATAGTTGTCAACCAAAGTCTCATCTTGAATAGGCGAAGACAGCATCCAATTAATCACTATACTGCGGAAATTAGTTTCTTCCTCTCTTGGATGCGTAACACGAGCAAGGTAATAAAGGCAATCTTCAAAAGAGAGAGCTTTACAGAAGTTGATCTTCTCAAATAATTCACGAGTATCACGATTGTCAATAGAGTCAACAATAGCTTTGCAAGGAACCTTCTCTTGCCATTGAGGTACCTTGGCACGAACAGCATAACCAGCTATGTGAGGTGTATACAACAACTCCGGCTTTTGAACAGAATTCTCTGTTGGTATGCACACGCGGTTATTGAAACATCCATCTTCTACCCAGGATTCATATTCGACCAAGCGACGAGAGAAACATTTCGACCAAAAATAACAAGCAAATGTGCGGTTTGCGAGATACTTCAAGTCCTCTCGCGTCATATTCTGATGCACGTTCTCCGCCTTGAAATATTGTTTGATGATATCCTTGTTGCCTTCGAAGATGTAAGTGTCTGAAAGATACGACAATTCAGACACACCATTTGCCTCAAAGTCGCACGTTGGAGAATATTCTGTTCCAAGTGTCAGCTCATGAGCAAGCTTGTATGTCGTTTCATTCGACTTGACCAGATACTTTATCTGCTTACGAAGTGTGTCATTTATGTCATACTCACTCTGTATCTTGACTACTTCACGTACAAACTGAATGTGAATGTCTGCAACGCTATTCTCATCGGCAGTAAACTTTGCAAGATAATCCTTAACCTTTGCGTCAATCCACATTTGCTTTGTGGTAATGAGATTGCGATTACCGTACTCTTCAGAGATAGCATGAAGCAAGTCCTTATTTGCCTTTAGAATATCGGGATGAACCTCGTTGGCAAGAGTGATGTACTTGAATGGCTCAGATACAGAATCCTCATCCATATTGACGATTATTACCTGATCAAGAGTCTTATAACCAGCATATTGAGTGCGAACTCTCAACTGCATAATTTGGTATTTCCTTTCTGCCCATTTATCCTTCAGGTCTTTAAGGTGCTTGGTCATCATCGCTACAACAGAATCCAAAGACTCTACTTCAATAGTTGAAAGCTTAGGCAAGATGTCTGAGAAAAGAATATCCTTGTTATCGGACTTAAGACCGAGTTTCCTGAACAATTTCATCCACTCTGACTTCTCGTTCTCATTGGCGGTTTCGATGTAAGACGAAGACACAAACTGCGCCTCCTTTACATACTTAGTTACCAGCGCCTCAATTTGTTCTTGCTGATAGGTGTCAGAAATGTAAAGCGATACACAATTGATAAGCGCATTGTTATTGTCAAGCAACGGAATAGTCTTAAACTTATCAACAGATGCAATTTGCTTCTGGTTTACCTTTACCCATCGCCAGAAATCAACGTTATTGTTTATAACATTAACCGATTGACGCAAGTTTGCGTTCTGAGCAAGAATGTCAGTTGTGGTATTGATGTCAAACTTCACAATCTTGAACAGCTGACGCATATCCTGAGAGAAATCATCGGTATATTTCTGTGAGAGCACAACATACATCTTCGGACACCATGCTTTCTCGCACAGAATCTTTGCGTCCTCGTTGTATTCGATATACTGGATATTCAGTTCCCTTGCTCTTACTATGGTTCCGTCATAGGCAAGTAAAGGCATATCCTTGATGTCGTTGAAACTCATAGTATCATCAAAGAGTCTGTCTGCGTCACGCTTCAGGTATTCCAAGAATGTGAGCATAGTTGCCTCGTCAACAAGACCGGCATAGATAACAGCCTTGTTCTTGATTACAACATCTGTGAAGAACGACTTGTCTGTGAAGGTCTTAACGCCAAACTGCTGACGCAAGAACGATTCCAGTTTCTTTACCTCTTCCTTCTCACGCCCTTCAAAGTAATCATTCGATAGAGCATACATCATGCTATCCTGCAACCAAGCATGATTGATATTGTCAGCATAGGTGCTGTTCTGAGCATACGCATCCTGATTGAAGTATCGCACGTCATCGTTGCAAAGATATACCTCATTTTTGTGGATGTCAACACAACGCAAGACATAATCCTTGAAAACGTTTTCCTTCAACTGCGCTTCACAACCATACACATATTCAACAAATGCTTTGTTGGCGGCATAATTGTTTTCTATGGCAGCGTTTACTTTTGCTCGGAAATCGGCATCGCCAACTATGACAGTCGTGATGAAGGAGTCTTTGGTAAATTCGTTGAATCCAAGGTTAGCAAATATTGCAGTTATATTATCTTTCTCGTCATCAGCCAGGCTGTCAAAATAGATATGCGATAGTACGTTGATAAGATTCTCGCCCAACCATTTCTCACGTATTAAGCCATGAGCTTCTTCGTTGAAGAAGTAGTGATAATTGGTATAGTCGGTACTTGCACCACCATCCTCGGTAATGTACGGAATCTTTGTCTTGTTAGCCTTTAAATCAACTTCCTTTACTGCAAGATAACGATAGAATGCAACAGAATTGCTTGGTACGTTAAGCAACACCATAGCATCCTCATTGGATAGAATGTAATCTGTAATCATAGACGCAGCAGAGAAAGACAGGAAATACTTGTCTGCAAATGATTTCCAATTTTCATCTTCCTCAAAATTTGATCTTGATGCCTCGCAAAGATGCGGTACAAATCTACGCAAGAATCCTATTCCATTACAATTCGTGTCAAAATCATAGTAGAGACTTCCTGCTGTAAACAAATCGCCTTCGTATTCAATAAATATATTTTTCTTCGCAAACTCGTTTAGTTCATCCTCACTCAACCAATGTCTAATAAATCGTGTATTGTTTTCGGGAACTGTCAACCATGTCTGGAAATCAGTTTCCTCACATTTCTTTACAACAGCATCAACCTTTACATCAAGGCTCGAAGGAGAATGCTTGTACAAGAAATCCATGAATGCCTCCGATTGTCTTAACTCGTCAACTGGCAAGGAGTAGTCACCCAACTCCATAAGAATTATGAAGTCTTCGTCTGAAATGACTCCGTTCGCTGTCATGCCAGTCATGTCGTTAATAATATTGTCGATGCATTCAAAGGTTTGTTCACCATCCTTATCCACGCATGGAACAAAAGGCTCTTCTTTTATGAACTTTTCAAATTCTTCCTGGAACTCCTCTATAAACGTCTTATACACGCGTCTCTTCTTGCACTCATCAAAGTCTGGGATAAGTGCAAAGATAGAGTCAAGGTCGTATTTTTTGCTTTCAATAAGCTGCTTGATCCAATAAAAGAACTGTTTACCTGCAATACGAGCAATAACGTGATTGAGCTCGATATCCTCAATATCATCACGCTGTCCGTTGGGCACCATATCGGTGTTCATTAGGAAATTGAAGCCCCAATCAGCCCGCTTTGCTGGCAGATAGCAATAAAGTATGGCATCATCAACTGGCATCAACTTTCTTTCAGCTTTCTTGCACGCAAACTTTACCGCAGTCTTACGGAAGTTCATGTACTTCTCAGGTATTTTCTCATAACCATCCGAACGAAGAGAGTCTGGATTTTCCAAGACATCGTTTATCTTATCTGTAATATCCTCAGGAATATCATCTACAAGAGAATCTGATACACACCAGTCTTTATTGTCTTTCTCACGTACAATCGGTTCATCCTGACCATCAATAAAGATGCTAACCTTCTTGATGTTCGGGATAAACAATATGACGCGCTCTGATTCAAATACATCGGTAAACAAATCGATGTAGTTATCATCTCTGTCTTCATCGGTCAGAATTTCGTTATCTCGTGGTTGGAGAGCGAACTTTACTCTGAACTCTTCGTTAGGATGCTGACGGAATACAGACTTGATTTCATTATCGATCTCATTATGTTCCGTCCAGATTGGCAATATCTGCCACGGTGTATTGATTACATCCGTAGCAGACTTGTCGAACCTGAAAGTGTAATTACCAGTATTGAGGAGAACATAGTCGTTGTCAAGGAAAACGGTCTTAAAACCAATACCTTTGTAGCCGATGGCTTCGGTATTGTCAGACTTCTCGCCATCATTTATATCACAAATAGCTGCAATATTCTTCGGATTGAAATATTCACCTGTATGCTCGAATGTTAAGTAGTTCTCGGTAATATGGAACTCTACATCAACAGGCAAAGGTTGAATCTTACCATCAATTTTTGTACGACGAGGATAGTCGTTAGCATTCTGCAGCAACTCATAGATGAATACTTCCTTACCGCTTTGTGTAAGTTGCTTTTTGAGAGTATCAAGCGAACGAGCAATCTTCTTTGCAGCACCTGCAGGGTAACGCATAATGCCCTCGTAAAGACTGCTCACAATGTCTTTGGGGTAAATTGGTGTTATTTCCTCATGCAAGTCAATACCGAACTTGAGAGGATCGGTTTCAAGCAATACCCAAGTGAACTTGTAGTATGCATAGCGGTTGAACTCCTTGTTGCTTCTGAATGAGATAGACAGATTCTTTATACCACGTTCCTTATCTTCAATCTTTGTAAAATCAGTATTACGGATATCTGTTATCGTAAACCAACCTTCATTTCTTTGAGGCGCAAACTGACCAATAAACTGATTGTTCTCAAGACGCAATCTGCGTTTGATTTTAACGACCTCCTCGGAATCTACGTATTGGGTTGCTGCACGATTGTATTGTGGTCTTCTTTGCTCTTCGTGAGATTTTGGCTTAGCTTTTTCAATTACATACCTTATAGGTTTTTCTCCCGAGAAATCTGTCCAGAATGAAAACAATCCAGAATCTGTTAAAAATTCATAGAAATGATCGTACCCCAGATTCTTATAATTGATACCTACTTTTCCAACAGCACGTAAGAAATCATACTGGTTCACCCATCCATCACCCTTGTCAACCAGTTCAACCTTAGGCAAAGATTGATATATCTCACGTAATTTTTCTATTATTGATTTGCTGACCATATTCTATTAGATTTAGTTATTACAAGATCGTCATCATAATTTTCTGATTGTCTGTAGGTACGAGCAACTCCCGAATATCAACTTCAAGTATTCTTGCAGTTTCTACTAGAGTTTCAAGAGTGGGTTGAGTTGTGTTAGTACACCATTTGCTCACTGTAGCCTGATCTTTACCTATTTGGTCAGCAAGCCACTTGTTCGTTTTCTTCTTTTCTACGAGAACTACTTTGATACGATTAATGTTTTTATTTGTTGCCATATAATTACACTCTATTGTCTTATACCTTCAAAGATGCAAAATTATTTCGAAAAACAACAATATATTTTATTGTGACATAAAACTATTTACGTATTTACCTAATAATTTGATTTAGAATATAAAATTATAGTCAATAATACGGTAAATCAAGCTTAATCGTCTTGGTAGCCTCTTCCTTTTTAGCATCAACAACCTTTGCATACACTTGAGTTGTACGGACATTCGTATGACCAAGCATTTTGCTAACAGTATAAATGTCTGTTCCTCCGGCGAGTTGCAGGGTTGCATACGAGTGCCTAAAACAATGGTAGGTGATGTGCTTCGTTATTCCGGCTTCTGCAACCCATTTCTTTATCGGACGGTTAATCCATGACGGGTCTGGCAGTCCGCCAAAAACTAATTGTTCGCCGTCCTTCCTTTCACCACATAATTGAAATGCTTGTTCGGATATAGGCATATACTCAACGCCTTTGGTCTTTTGCTGAGTAAAGTTCAAACGGTAACCACCATTGAATACCTCTATCTCTGACCACTTCAACTTTTGAATGTCACAATGACGAAGCCCGGTAAGTGCAGAAAAGAGGGCGGCACGCTTCAACAACGGGTCGCATGGAGTTTGAGCCAAGCGGTTCAGTTCTTCAATGGTCAAGTATTCCCTACGGCTTTCTTGACCTTGAATACCCTTGATCTTTGCCCCAATATCAACCGTCAAATAGCCGTCAATGAAAGCCTGCTTCAATGCAGCCTTGAATATGGAGAAATAAGTGGATGCCGTATTTTGCGAGATGACACCTTTCTTGCCTCCTCCCTGTGGGGCGTTCAATAGGAACATACGGAATGATTCTATCAGCTTCAAGTCAATCTGTGAGAAAAGGATGGTATCTCCTTTCGCAAAGATTTTCAACAATTCATGTACACGCTTCCAGTTGATGATAATGGAATCGGAGCTATGGGCGTGGCGTAACCGTTGCACATGGTCGAAGTAGTCTATGAAGTTGCAACGTGAACGCTCTAGCTGCTCTGCCTGTTCTGCATCCGTTTCAGAATAAAGCGAAGCGTTATCGTATTCCTTTTGGCGCAGGCTCCTCACCTTGTCGGCATAGATACACGATTCTTGGTCTAATTGAGATTTGCATTGGATGATGCCGTTCAAGTCACGCTTTAGCTTATAAGTGGTCTTGCCGTCTTTGTCGGTTCGGGCATTCCGCGACTTATCCCATATGGGAGTGGTTATAGTACGGTTCAGATATTCACGCACTCTTTGGGGAGTGGGTTTGTCTGCTTGGAAAACCGGATAAGCTTCAACATACAGGTACCATTCCTCGCGGTATTCCGATTTGCGGAGTTTTACTGAAACTCGTGTATTGGCCAACGCTTTCTTCATTGCTTCATCCCTTTATATAGGTTATCAATTTCTTTCTTGGGCACATAAACGAAGTTACCTATCTGCCGGGTAGGGATAGAGTATTTACGGATATGTAGATAGACCGTACTGTCTTCTAAATGAAACTTCTTGGATATTTCGCCGATAGTATAACAGTCTTTAGGCTCCAAGCTATATAGTTTTGCAACGGGTTTGGGTTTTGTCAGAGCTTTCTTTCGTAGCGGATAGAGTTTCAGCAGTTCTTCTTTGCTGACACGGATTTGGTTAGTTCCAAGATTTATGTGCGAAATAGTCCCTTTATGTATCAGACGATACAGCGTATCTTTGCTGATGCCGAACATGGCATAAGCTTCCGACACCTTGATGTAATCTTGGTGCTTCGGGATGCTCTTTACAATTTCATCCAATCGCTGATTCCGCTTCTCTTCGTCTTTCCTGCGCTTATAGGCAATGTTGGAACAGCGTTTGGAGCAATACCACGATTCTATGGTCTTGGCGATGAACTCCTGACCACACAGCTGGCATTTGCGCTTTATCTCGAACTTTGCTGCTGGCATAATGCTGATTTTTACTTGTTTGTATTCAATCCGTTTATATTTTGTCGCAGATTTCCGACTTTCTTATCGCGGCACAAATATGGTACAAATATACGATAAAAATTCGAGAAACAAGCAAATCCATCAGAAAGTATTAAAAACAAAACAGGGCGTAACTCATTGAGCTACACCCTACTTTTCTGTCGTTAGTTATCGTTGTTTACCGATACTTATTTCACTTCCTCGAAGTCAACATCTGTTACGCCACCGTCCTTAGCTCCGCCAGCATTGTTGTTGGCCTGTTGCTGTCCGAAATCAGGTCCCGGTTGTGCACCGCCCTGAGCATTCTGAGCATTGTACATTTCCTGGCTTGCAGCCTGGAATACTGTATTCAGTTCAGTCATGGCAGCATCGACACCTGCAATATCCTGAGCCTTGTGAGCTTCTTTCAGCTTATTCAATGCAGCTTCGATAGGAGCTTTCTTATCAGCCGGAAGTTTGTCACCCAGGTCTTTCAACTGTTTTTCAGTCTGGAAGATCATACTGTCAGCCTGGTTCAGCTTGTCGATACGTTCTTTTTCTTTCTTGTCGGCTTCAGCATTGGCTGCAGCTTCGTCTTTCATGCGTTTTACTTCGTCGTCGCTCAAACCACTGGATGCTTCAATACGGATGCTCTGTACTTTACCGGTTCCTTTATCTTTTGCAGATACGTTCAGGATACCGTTTGCGTCGATATCGAAAGTAACTTCAATCTGAGGTACACCACGCTGTGCAGCAGGTATTCCGTCCAGATGGAAACGGCCGATTGATTTGTTATCCTTAGCCAGAGAACGTTCGCCCTGCAGGATATGGATTTCTACAGACGGCTGGTTGTCGACAGCTGTTGTAAATGTTTCCGATTTCTTAGTCGGGATTGTTGTGTTGGCTTCGATCAGCTTAGTCATCACGCCACCCATTGTTTCGATACCCAGAGACAGCGGAGTAACATCCAGCAACAATACGTCTTTTACTTCACCAGTCAATACACCACCCTGGATTGCAGCACCTACAGCTACTACTTCATCCGGGTTAACACCTTTGGAAGGAGCTTTGCCGAAGAATTTTTCAACGATAGCCTGTACAGCCGGGATACGTGTAGAACCACCTACCAGGATTACTTCGTCGATATCGGAAGTACTCAAACCTGCATCTTTCAATGACTGACGGCACGGTTCGATACAAGCCTGGATCAGGCTGTCTGCCAACTGTTCGAATTTAGCACGTGTCAATGTCTTAACCAAGTGCTTTGGAATACCGTTAACCGGCATGATATACGGCAGGTTGATTTCTGTGCTTGTTGTGCTTGACAATTCGATCTTAGCTTTTTCAGCAGCTTCTTTCAAACGTTGCAAAGCCATCGGGTCTTTGCGCAGGTCAACGCCTTCTTCACGAAGGAATTCTTCTGCCAGCCAGTCGATAATCACGTGGTCGAAGTCATCACCACCCAGGTGAGTATCACCGTTTGTTGATTTTACTTCAAATACACCGTCACCCAATTCAAGGATTGAAATATCGAATGTACCGCCACCAAGGTCGAATACGGCGATCTTCATATCTTTGTTGGTCTTGTCAAGACCATAAGCCAGAGATGCGGCAGTCGGTTCGTTCACGATACGGCGAACATTCAGACCGGCAATTTCACCGGCTTCTTTTGTAGCCTGACGCTGAGCATCGCTAAAGTAAGCCGGAACAGTGATAACTGCATCTGTTACTTCCTGTCCTAAATAATCTTCAGCAGTCTTCTTCATCTTCTGAAGAACCATTGCTGAAATTTCCTGCGGAGTGTACAGACGGCCTTCGATATCCACACGCGGAGTGTTGTTATCGCCACGTACTACCTTATAAGGTACGCGGTTGATTTCTTTCTGAACCTGGTCGTAAGTTTCACCCATGAAACGTTTGATAGAAAATATAGTTTTTTCCGGATTGGTGATAGCCTGACGTTTTGCGGGATCACCAACTTTACGTTCGCCGCCTTCAACGAATGCAACGATTGAAGGAGTCGTTCTTTTACCTTCGCTGTTTGCAATAACAACCGGTTCGTTACCTTCCAGTACGGCAACACATGAGTTGGTTGTTCCTAAGTCGATACCAATAATTTTTCCCATAATTTTCTACTATTTTAATTGTTATTATTTTTCGTCTTTGCTTTTTCTCTTGTCGAGTTGCACCAATTAGTATACAAAACGTATGCCAAAGTAACAATGAACGGTTCCGAATTGTTTTTGCTGTCAGAAATAATGACAATACGGCAGATGTTAAAACGATATATTTTTATCTTTGTGGCATAGAAGTGATTCTTGTATAATTTTAGACCGAAGGTGGAGAATATTATTAATTAAATCGTATATAAAATGAAAAACTATCTTGTTTTTACCATGGCTACACTTTTATTGGGAACGGCGTGTTCCTCTAAGAAGGAACACGCAGAAGGGTTTACCGGCGCACCGGGCGAGGTGAAACTTATAACGCTCGATCCCGGACATTTTCATGCAGCACTGGTACAAAAAGTCTCTTATCCACAAGTTTCCAAGGATGTTTATGTGTACGCTCCCACAGGTTTCGATGTAAACGAACACCTGAAGCGTATCGAAGGATTTAACACTCGTGCGGAGAATCCGACACTGTGGAATGAAATTGTTTATACAGGTACCGATTATCTTGAAAAAATGCTTGCCGAGAAGAAGGGTAATGTCATGATTCAGGCCGGCAACAACGGTAAGAAGACAGAATATATAAAGAAGACACTGGAAGCCGGTATCAATGTGCTGTCTGACAAGCCTATGGCAATCAATAGCCAGAATTTTAAATTACTGGAAGAGTGTTTTGATATTGCCAGGCAAAAGAACGTTCTGTTGTATGACATTATGACTGAAAGGAATGAGATTACAACGATGTTACAGCGTGAGCTTTCAACAATTCCGGCGATATATGGTGAACAGCTGAAAGGTTCTCCCGACGAGCCGGCTATCGTAAAGGAAAGTGTGCATCATTTGTTTAAGCTGGTGGATAACAAACCACTGACCCGTCCAGTGTGGTATTTTGATGTAACTCAGCAGGGGGAAGGTATTGTGGATGTAACAACTCACCTGGTAGATCTCGTTCAGTGGGAGGCTTTTCCTGAACAGATCATCGATTATAAAAAAGATATCGAATTGGTTGATGCGAACCGTTGGACAACTTCAATCAGTCCGGAGGAATTTAAGCAGGTGACAGGCACGGATGCTTATCCTGATTTCCTGAAAAAGGATGTGGAGAACGATACATTGAAAGTTTATTGTAACGGAGATATCGTTTATAAGATCAAAGGTGTGACGGCCAAAGTTTCTGTTATTTGGAATTATACTTTCCCGAAAGGCGGCGGTGATACGCATTTTTCTGTCATGAAGGGAAGTAAGGCCGACTTGGTGATCCGTCAGGGACAGGAGCAGGGATATAAACCGGAATTATATATCGAGGCATTGCCTGATATTGATCTAGCCGCTTATGAAAAAGAACTGGCAACTGCCATGTCGGCCGTTGTGGATAAGTATCCGGGTGTTGTTTTAAATAAGATTGCCGATAATGTATGGCAGGTTCAGATCCCAGTAAAATATAGAGTAGGGCATGAGGCTCATTTCGGGCAGGTGACAGAAAACTACCTGCAATACCTGCAAGATGGCAAACTGCCGGATTGGGAAGTCCCGAATATGATCGCTAAATATTATGTGACGACTAAGGCGCTGGAGATGGCGAAGGGGAAGAGTAAATAAAGAGGAAAGAGAAAAATGCTTATGGAGACAAGAGACGTGTAAGTTTTTTTACACGTCTCTTGTCTTTGTTTTTATCATTACCTGTAAATATGAAAATAAATAAAATTGTCTATTAAACTATGCTTTTTCAATCATTATACTTGATTTTTTAAATCTGATTCTTTCGATTTAAAAAATCGGAAGAATTAGCAAATAGTGATAATCTATGATTTATTATCTTTTGAACATCAGAAACTTGAGTATATACATCGTCTATGTCATAATAATAAAATAGATTATCAATAATCTGATTGCACCGAATAGCTATATCATCTTTAGGAGAAATGTAATTAGGAATATATTTTTCAACGAGTAAATAATCAGCTAATTGAATTTCTCCAACTTTCTCCTCAATCTCTTCAAGTGGTAATTGAGGATAAAGTTTAGAGATCATTGATATAGCTGAAGTATATCGCTCTTCTATAAGACTACAACGTAAGAAAGAAAAATAAATCATTCTAGTCGTTTCAAATGCCCTGTTTAACATGTTGTATGCCAAGATAAATAAGCGATCATTTACACGAACATCATCAAAATGATAGGCTGTGAAATATAAAGCACGAGAAAGATGACTGTAATGTAGAGAAGGCACTTTGTTCAAAAAAGTAGGAAATGTGTCCATAATATTAAAAAATCGGATATAATTTTTATTGATGGTATCAGCATCCATTCTATAATTATACGCATTTACATTAGCGATACATATAAAATTATTGACAAACTCTGAATAACATATTTCTTCTTCACTATATGGAGACTGAAAATTTTGGGGATAAATGTAATTAAAAACAGCTTGCTCTAATTTTGACTTAACATGTTGATTTAATAATTTATTCCAATCAAAGTTAGAAGTCAAATCAGCTATTGAATACCCCAGCATAGCTGACAATATATATAATATAATATCTGTTCGTCTAATATCTGTAACACTTTTTGGGATAGAATAACCTCCATAAATATCTGTAAGATAGTTTAATGGACAATATGATTTAGAGGATGGTTTATCTGTAATAATATATGTAAAACTAAACTCTCTTTTTGTTGCACCTATTTCAGGAACAACAATCGTAAAAGCTCCAACAGCCTCAGGATAGATATGAATAATGCAATCTAGAGCAAAGCCTTTAAAAAATACTAACTTATTGCAATTTGAAGGCGAATACAAAGATGTATTTACATAACCATATATAGAACAAAAGCGATCACCGGTTAAGTAGTGTAGTAAAATCCCCAACTCATCTCCTGAATGTTTTTTTACAACCTCATTTTCTATACAAAATGCAGTATTGTCGTATGGAATACAAGAAGCATCTCTGTACCATTCATCTCCGTGATTTATGATTGGATAAGCATAAAGATTTGATAAATTGTGTGTGTATAAATAAGGATATTCATACTCATCTACATCATGTATTTGTATTTCTGATGTCTCTCGTTCTTGATTATAAAATTTCATGATAAAAGATACTATTTTTCCTCCCTGTCCCTTCCGTTCGGCGTTAATAAATAAAAGAAGCGTGGGAACCATCGTCTATCACAGTTCTGAGGCTCTGGACTGCCCACTACCCAATAATAGCACAATGATCCCACGCTTTATGCAAGTATATGGTCCATCCATCACTGGATGAATAGATATAACAAACATAAGCGCAGGAGCCATTTGGTCTATTATCTTGGGTAGCCGAAATTGTCCAGATTTCAGAACAAGATAATATCGAAACGCTTCTACGTTATTTTTTTCAATACTTCACAAAGATCGTGTTTTTAGGCTCTTATACAAAATATTCAATGTCTTTTTTTAGGAATTTATACAGTGTAATGGCTTCCTCAATGTGAGAAATCCCATTTTAATACTGAAAACCGATTTCTCCGGGCGAGAACCTTGTTTTTAATGCTGTAATCTCATTTCTCTAACTGAGAAATCAACTTTCATCGTTGAAAACACATTTCTCGCACAGAGAAACCGACTTTTACCATTGAAAACTGCCTTTTACGAGAAAAAAAGCTAATTTTCATTAGTCTATCAACGTTTTTCTTTGAAATAAATAGCTTCACCCATTTATTTTCTTATCTTGCGAAGAATTTATAAATAAAAAATCAATATCATGGGAAGCTACAAAAAAATCTTGACAATTAACCTAACGCATTTGAACGCCGCTGAATACCTGGCCTTTATGAATGCAGTGTTGAACCTTCTTCCGCCGCCGGATGCCGATCGGCCCGAAATTGAGTCATTGGATGAAGATGTTCGGGCAAGCGGATCACCGGCAATTGGAGTATCGCCTCAGTTTGCTCAAACGTATGAGGATGATATCATGGTTTTGGCCGATGTGGTCGAAGAAAGCCGTATCAACCAAGAAACGGAAGAGGCACAACTCTACGAGAAAAACCGCGACAGCCTGGTCGTTTATATCACTACACGCATCTCACGTGCAGGAACATTGCCTCTTGACGCAGAGAGAGATGCGGGGAAGTTTCTTTATAAAGTAATCAAACCCTATATCGGCATCGCCCGTCTTCCGGTGGCGCAGGAAACAGCCAAGATACAAGGACTGTTACTCGATTTGAGAAAAGAGGAAAATAAACCTTATGTAACAACGCTCGGATTGGATGCTTATCTGGCCGAACTTGAAAATACAAATAATGCTTATATCGCTGTCACCAGCGAGCGCACTCAAAGCCGGGCGGTTAACCGGAAGGAAAGCGGAACGGTGTTGCGCGGACGCATTGATGAATATTACGACGATCTGGTGATGCTTGCCCAGTCTTACAGCGTTGCTGTTCCATCTGAAAAGGCGACTATGTTTGTCAGCAATCTGAACCAGTTGATTTCTGAAACAATTACAGCCTATAATCAGCGGAAAAAAGGTTCTTCCTCAAAAGAGGAGGGAGGCAGTTTAGACAGACCGGAAATTGAATAAACATACTATAAAAAAATCCCCGGAGCGATACAGGCTCCGGGGATTTTTTATTTTTTCATTTCCTTTTCTTCCATCATGTCGAGTTCGTTCTTGTCGGAATCAATAAACTTGTATTCCAGAAAACCCAGACTTTGGTTAGGAATGACTTTCATACCCATTGAGTATTTTAGTTTCCATTTCATACTGAGGGGATAAAGCCCCTTGTTTACGAATGCTGCCACGTAGGGATGTACGTGCAGGGCGAATTTCTTTACATTATGCTTATTCACTAAACAATCGATCTTACCTTCCAGATTGTCGGTAAATAGGATCGAAGGTTTGATTGTCCCTGTGCCGAAACAGGTAGGACACGATTCTGTTGTATCCACATCCATTGCCGGGCGTACCCTCTGGCGGGTAATCTGCATCAGACCAAACTTACTTAAAGGCAGGATGTTGTGTTTGGCCCGGTCGCTTGCCATCGCTTTAGTCATGTGTTCAAACAACTTCTGTCGGTTGGCGGCTTCCGCCATGTCGATGAAGTCGACCACAATAATACCGCCCATATCACGGAGACGAAGCTGGCGTGCAATTTCGTCGGCGGCGGCTGTGTTTACGTCGATAGCTGTTTTCTCCTGGGCGTCGCTCCCTTTGGAACGGTTGCCGCTGTTCACATCTATCACGTGCATGGCCTCGGTATGCTCGATAATCAGGTAAGCTCCACTTTTATACGTAACCGTACGTCCGAACAGCGATTTAACTTGTTTCGTGATACCGAAATTGTCGAAGATAGGTAATTCGCCGGTATATCGCTGTACGATCTCTTCCCTTCCGGGAGCGATCAGGCTGACATAATCGCGTATGTTATGATAAACATCCGCATCGTTTACGTAAATGTTCTGGAAAGACGGGTTGAAGATGTCGCGGAGCAAAGCTACCGTACGTGCCGTTTCTTCATATACAATCGACGGCACTTTCAGTTTGGGAACTTTGACGATGTTATCTTCCCATCGTTTCACTAATGTCTTTAATTCATGGTCGAGTTCAGCAACACGTTTTCCTTCGGAAGAAGTACGTACGATCACGCTGAAATTTTTCGGCTTGATGCTCTGAATCAACTGCCGCAAACGGGCACGTTCTTCGCTCGACTTGATTTTTGTGGAGACAGAGACCTTATCGGCAAATGGTATCAATACGATGTATCTTCCGGCAAATGACAGCTCGGAAGTCAGTCGCGGACCCTTTGTTGAGATCGGCTCTTTGGCAATCTGTACCAACACCTCTTGTCCTACTTTAAGCACGTTACTGATGCTTCCGTCCTTTTCAATCTCCGGAAGTATCTGCACTTTTGAAATGGCGGGCATCTTTTTAGGATCGCCAAGTGCTTGTTTGAGGAACTTTTGTTGGGTGTTGAAGTTAGGACCTAAGTCCAGATAATGAAGAAATGCGTCCTTTTTGTACCCTACGTCGATAAAAGCAGCGTTCAAACCCGGCATCAGTTTTTTTACTTTGCCAAGATAAATATCGCCTACGGCAAACGAGACATTGCGGGCCTCCTTCTGGAGTTCCACAAGGTTTTTGTCTTCCAATACGGCAATAGATACCTCTTTGGGTTGTACATCAACTACTAATTCACTTATCACTTAATAAGAGGGTTTTTTAATTCAGACCTTTCTAAATACGCAAAGAACAAACTTAAAAGGTCACTTATTAAGTTTGTTCTTTAGAGTTTCTCAATAGACTTATTTCTTTTTATGTCTATTCTTTTTCAGTCTCTTTTTGCGCTTGTGCGTAGACATTTTATGTCTTTTTCTTTTCTTTCCGCTAGGCATTGTTTCTAAATTTTAAATTAAACTATAATTACTAATTACTTAACTTCGTTCAGGAAAGTTTTAGCCGGCTTGAATGAAGGGATGTTATGCTCCGGAATGATGATCGTAGTATTTTTTGAAATATTACGAGCAGTTTTCTGGGCTCTCTTCTTAATAACGAAACTTCCGAATCCTCTCAGATAAACGTTTTCACCCTGAGATAACGAACTTTTCACGATGTCCATGAAAGATTCTACGCTATTCAATACCGTCTGCTTATCGATACCGGTACTTTTTGAAATCTCGCTAACAATATCTGCTTTAGTCATGTCTATAAATTAATTAATGATTTGGACCTATTAATTTTTTGGAATGCAAATATATAGCTTTTTATTTAAGTGGGAAAAGAATTGCCCGCCATTTTTTAATAAAAAAGATTCCTTACAATTCATTATATCTGTGTATGTTTGCATTAATCAACGAGTTGAGAGTTTCAAAACTACAAAAACAGGACATTTTAACGCAAATGGAAAACGAATTGGAAGTCAGCCATATTTTGCTGGCCTGGTATAAAACGAATAAGAGGATGCTGCCCTGGCGGGAATCGTCCGACCCGTATATAATTTGGATATCGGAAATTATCCTTCAACAAACCCGTGTCGCTCAGGGGATGGACTATTTTTACAGGTTCACCGAACGCTTCCCGGATGTCGCTTCCCTGGCAGCGGCGGAAGATGACGAGGTGCTGAAATATTGGCAGGGGTTGGGTTATTATAGCCGTGCCCGTAACCTGCATGCTGCCGCTAAGAGTATCATGGAACAGTTTGGCGGCGTTTTCCCTCGGGAATATAAAGAGATATTGTCTTTGAAAGGTATCGGTGAATATACGGCTGCTGCCATTGTGTCTTTCGTATGGAATAAGCCTTATCCGGTTGTCGACGGGAATGTGTACCGTGTCTTATCCCGGCTGTATGCGGTCGACACGCCAATTGATAGTACGCAGGGAAAGAAACAGTTTGCGGAATTGGCCGCTCTTGTGATGAATCCCAAATATGCGGGGACGCATAACCAGGCGGTTATGGAGTTCGGGGCCTTGCAATGTGTTCCTCAGAATCCGGATTGTGAAGTTTGCCCGTTGAAGGAACGTTGTATGGCCTATGCTTCGGGTAATGTGCAAGCGTTTCCGGTCAAGCAGAACAAGACGAAAACACGGCCCCGTTATTTTCATTATCTATACATTATATATAAGGGGCAAACCTGGCTTTCGCGCCGGAGCAAAAAAGATATCTGGGAAGGGCTTTATGAATTCCCATTGATCGAGACGGCGGAACCGATGGATTTTGCCGGATTGCAGCAAACGGAAGCGTACCGGAAACTGTTTGACGGCGCCGGTCGGATGAATGTTTCCGTGGATATGTCCGAGGTGAAGCATGTTCTTTCCCATCAGGTTCTTTATACGACATTTTACCGGGTCGAGATTGAAAAAGTGACGGACGCATTGAATTCGTATCTGGCTGTTCCGTATGAAGATATCGAACGTTATGCCGTTCCCCGCCTGGTACATATTTATTTGGAGAAATTAAACGGAAATTTGTCTGAATGATCGAATTTATGTTTCTTTGTAAGATCTTAAAAGAATTACAACTATGTCATTGAATAAAGTCATATTGATTGGTAACGTGGGCAAAGATCCCGACGTTCGTTATTTCGACAGCGGTACGGCCGTTGCAAACTTCCCTTTGGCAACTTCCGAAAGAGGTTACACACTGGCAAACGGTACGGTTGTGCCGGAGAGAACAGAATGGCACAATATCGTGGTTCGCCGCGACCAGGTTGCTTTTGTTGAGAAATGGGTGAAGAAAGGTTCGGGTGTTTATGTAGAAGGAAAGATTCGTACCCGCAGTTATGACGACCAGAGCGGTGTGAAACGTTATGTGACTGAAATTCATGCAGACCGTATTGAATTTTATAATACGGGCACACGTCCGGCCGACGGTACGGCAACGAATGCCGGAACAGGTTTCCAGCAAGGTGGACAGCCACAGGCAACACAGCAGGCAACGTCTTACCAGCAACCGGCGCAACCGGATATGTCATCAGATTCAAACAGTGCGGATGATCTTCCGTTCTGATATTGTTTAACTAATACGGTTCCCCTTGGACTCAGACTATTATTTATCGGGCTTATTCGATCAGGTTACTATACAGGCGCTCACAGCAGGCCCTGTTATAGCGTTAAGCCTTGCTTGTTTACTGCTGTTGGTGTCCGGCTTCGTGTCGGCATCGGAAGTGGCATTCTTTTCTCTTTCCCCGGGTGATATAAACGACATCCGGGAGGAGAATTCGCCTTCGGACCCGTTGATCCGGAAATTACTGGACCGCTCCGAATATTTACTTGCGGCTATTTTGATTGCCAATAACTTTGTGAACGTGGCCGTGGTTATGCTTTGTACCTACGGTATCAATTCTTTGATCAATTTCTCGGCTGTCCCTGTCTTGGGTTTCATTCTTGAGACAATCGTACTGACCTTTTTGCTTTTACTTTTCGGCGAGATCATGCCTAAGATTTACGCACAGAAAAATTCGCTCCGTTTCGTTCGCCGTTCCGCCTCGGTGTTGAATATGGTGGAACGCCTCTGCCGTCCGCTTTCGGTGGTATTGGTTAATTCTACTTCTATTATCAACAAGGCGCTGGTGAAGAAAAAATATGACTTGTCGGTCGATGAGTTATCCAAGGCTTTGGAGTTGACCTCTAAAGAGATTCCGGAAGAGAAAGAGATGCTGGCTGAGATCATCAAGTTCTATAATAAGACGGCCGATGAGATTATGACGCCTCGTTTGGATATGGAGGACATCGAGATAAAGACCAGTTTTCGTAATGTGATCGATTTCATTATCAAATCCGGTTATTCGCGAATCCCTATATATGCCGAATCGGAAGATAATATTAAAGGTATCCTTTATATAAAGGATTTGCTTCCTTATATAGAAAAGCCGGATACATTCCGCTGGCAGAGCTTGATTCGTCCGGCTTACTTTGTTCCCGAAACAAAGAAGATCGACGACCTGCTGGAAGAATTCCGTACCAATAAGATTCACATGGCGATTGTGGTGGATGAGTTTGGCGGTACATCCGGTATCGTGACGATGGAAGACATCCTGGAGGAAATTGTCGGCGAGATTTCGGACGAATATGATGAAGATGAAAAGCAGTTTGTCCGTCTGGCAGACGGTAGCCTGATCTTTGAAGCCAAGATTTTATTGACTGACTTCTTCCGCGTTATCAATACAGACCCGTCCGAGTTCGGCAAACTGACGGAAGATGTAGAAACGCTTGCCGGGCTTTTGCTGGAAATAAAAGGTGACTTCCCGCGCCGCAGGGAGATCATTGATTATGGTAAATATCGTTTCCAGATTCTGGAAATGGATAACCGGAGAATCCTGAAAGTGAAATTCAACTGCATTTCAGAAATAGAGAAAGAAGGAGAGGAGTGATGAAGCAGATTCTGTCCGGCATGGTTTTCCTTTGTATCCTGTTGTGCTGTGTGTCTTGTACGGAATATACACCGAAACCGCGTGGTTATTTCCGTATCGAGCCGCCTCAGGCACGTTATCAGGTGTTGCCTCTGGACTGTTTGCCCTACTCATTCAACGTTTCTCAGTTGGCTATTGTCGAGCTGCCGGAGATTGGAAGTCCTGAAGGATGGATCAATTTGTCTTACCCTTCATTGGGTGTAAAGATTTATTGCAGTTATTTACCCGTCACCCGTTCTACTTTGCAAATAGCAGAGAATGAGTCGCGTTCCCTGGTTTCCCGCCAGGCGAAGCAGGCGAAAGCGGTAAAGGAACAAGCCTATAGCAACCCGGATGAACGGGTGTATGGCTCTCTTTTCCTGTTGGATGGGGAGTCTGCTTCTCCTGTACAGTTTATGCTGACCGACAGTACCTCGAACTTCTTTCGGGGTGCTTTATATTATGATTGTGTACCGAATGCCGATTCGTTGGCACCGGTTACAGATTATCTGAGAAAAGATATTATCGAGTTGATACAATCCTTTAGCTGGAAAAAGTAATGCCTGTCCTGTTTAAATACACAGAGCCGTTGTTGGGTGTCTGGAAGATTGAAGAAAGTTCGGAAGAATTGCTGTCGATGCTGGAACAGACATCCGAATATCTCCCTTTCCTGCAACAGATAAAAACGGAAAAACGTCGTCAGGAATGGCTGGCGTCTCGTGTTCTCCTGAAAGAGTTGGCGGGAGAGGAGTTGCTGATCGCTTATCATGACGATGGCGCTCCTTACTTACCCGATTCATCCTTATCCCTGAGTATTTCCCATACGAATGGCTATGCGGCAGTGTTGTTGCAGGAGCAGGGAGCGGTTGGTATAGATATAGAATACCGTTCCGACCGGGTATTAAAGATACGTAGCCGTTTTATGTCTCCGGAAGAGAATGCGTCGGTCGGTCCGGATTATGAAACAGAACATCTGCTTGTCCACTGGTGTGCCAAGGAGGCTTTATTCAAGATGATCCGGCAACAGGATGTTGACTTTATAGAACATCTGCATGTGGAGCCGTTTGTGTATGCAGACTCCGGACAAATTAAAGCCGTTGAAACCCGAACGGAGGATGCTTTGTCTTATACTTTGCGATATGAAGTACGACCAGATTTTATCCTTGTTTATAGTGTACCCTCCGGTATTTTGAAATAATACGGCTCTTATATCATTCTTCTTTTCTTATTTTGTTGTCTTTTTGTAAATACTCAACCTGTTCTTCATATTGATTGACTTTTTTCCATATATTCACTAGGTGTCATATTAAACTCTTTTTTGAAGCAGACACTGAAATAACGGGCATCTTTAAAACCAACCTGATAGGCGATTTCGGATATATTTCCTTTTTTCTGTCGCAATAATTCTGTGGCGGTTTTTAAGCGTATATTCCGAATGAATTCGTTAGGGGAAAGGTTGGTTAGTGCTTTCAGCTTACGATATAACATAGAGTTGGACACCTGCATTTCTTCAATGAGCTGTTTTACATCAAACTCAGGGTCTTCTATGTTTTTCTTTACTATTTCAATAGTATTCTCCAGAAATTTCTCTTCAAAGGAAGATATGGAAAGATTGATTTCCTGTGTAAGAGGACTGGAACGAAATTTTTCAATAGTTCTTTTACGATTGGAAAGGATCGTTTCTATCTGAGCTTCTAAAAGAGTATAACTGAATGGTTTTGTAATATAACTGTCTGCTCCGCATTTCAAACCTTCCAAATGGTCGGAACCATCGATTTTAGCCGTCAGTAATATAACGGGGATATGACTGATATTGATATCTTTTTTTATTCTTTTACAAAGTTCGAACCCATCCATTTTAGGCATCATAACGTCGCTGATAATCATATCAAGATTGATCTGCGCTGCAATATTCAGTCCTTCTTGCCCATTTGAGGCAGTGACTGTATAATATTTCTCGGAAAGGAGATGTTGAAGAGAGGTACGTAGTTCCATATCATCTTCAATAAGTAATAAAGAATGTTTGCCTGTTGTATTTCCAGAATTTATTGTCGATGGATCCTTATCTTCGCTAAGAGTTTGCATGGATATTATTTTTTCTTGTTTTTCATCCTCAATTTGTTCTTCGCGGAACGCTTTTCTGCTGATCGGGATACGAATTGTGAATTCAGTCCATCCATTAAGTTCACTATCGACTATGATGGTTCCATTATGTAATTCAACCAGGCTTTTGGTTAAAGCTAATCCGATACCGTTACCTTTACCGGATTGCCTGAAGTTTTTCTCATAGAAGCGAGTGAATATCTGGGGTAATTCTTCTTTCCCGATTCCTTTTCCCTGATTACCGACTTTAATAGTAAGTTGTTTATGTTGATATTCATTTTCAAGCTCTTCTGCAACCAGGGTTACAATAATTTTACCACGACCATCTGTGTAACTGAATTTTATAGCATTGGATAATAAATTATACAAAATCTTGTCGATTTTATCTTTATCGAACCAGGCTGCAATATGCTCAGGTTCACAGTGTACCTCCAAAGTTATATTTTTGTTTTTTACCAGTAAAGAAAAGTTTTCATGGCATATCCCACGAATAAAGGAGGCTATATCTCCATACGTGATTCTTAGTTTTAGTTTATTATTCTCTGCTTTTTGGAATTCCAGTATTTCTTCGATTAGTTTGTTCAGCCTGAATACATTAGACTCGGCCGCTTTAATGGTTTGGTTATCGATCTGAAATTTTCGTTTCAGTTCCTCAAAAGAACAACTGATGATAGATAAGGGAGTGAGGAATTCATGTGACATGTTTGTAAAGAATTTGAATTTGGACTGATTCACTTCTTCTGATTTGATCCGTTCTATCTGTTCGATTTTAACGGCTTCCTGTAGCCGGAAACGATATAACTGGAAACGATATAAAAGATAAGCTATACCTGTAATTAAAAGAAAATAAAGTGAGTAGGCATAACCTGTTTTATAGATAGGAGGAAGGACTTTGATATGAAATATTTCATCATTTGAGCTTTCTATTCCACTGTCGTTGATGCATTTTACGTGGAATTCGTATGAACCGGCAGGGAGATTCGTATAGTAGGCGATTCGTTGTGAGGCATCTGTATATACCCAGTTTTTGTCGAATCCGTCTAATTTGAATTTATATCTCTTTTTTTCGGGATGTATGTAGGATAAAGCGGCAAATTCTATACCTATGTTGTTATCCGATGACGTTAGTGTGATTTGCCTGGTATAAAGGGGATGAAAATCTCCAGCCAGTTGCTTTTGTTTTTTGGCAGGTAATTCATCGAATGATTTATGGAAGATCTTGAAATCCGTAACAACCGTTTTTACATTGGTTGAGTCTGGAAGCAGTTGGTCTGGACGAAAAATATAAAACCCTTTAGGTGTTCCGTAATATATTTCACCTCTGCCGGTATTCAACATGGCGTTCATCATACAACTATTGTCCATTAGGCCATCTATATCTGTTAGAATGGTGGATTGGTAGGTTGTATTATTATATAGAACCAACCCTCGATTTGTTCCAAGAATAAGTTTTCCGTTTGCTTCTGTTATATTGTAGATAATATTACCCTGGATATCCTCTATACCGGGTGCTGGCTCAAACCAGTTTTTCTCTCGGTTATATTTTTGCAGGCCGCATTCTTTAGTGCCAACCCATAGATTTTGAGAGGAATCCTCGAAAATACATAGTATCTCATTGGCATTTATCAGTTTATTATTATTATTGTATATTTCAAAGGATAATTTGCGGACATCAAATCCAGGACGTAAGCGATAAACACCATCAAAATAGGTGCCGAGCCAAATAGCGCCGGTATGATCCTGGCAGATTGCTTGTATCCGGTTATATGTCCTGTATGATAACGTATCGTCATTTGCTGTAATTATATTTAGTCCTTCGTCGGAGCCGATCCATATATTATGGCCTTTGTCCATAACAATGGAATTGACCGTAGTTCCGATCGGAGTCTGTCCCAGTTTTTGAAAATAGTAGCGGGAAGATACGATTTCATTTTTTTCAATTTGGCATATAATCAGTCCTCCGAATTGGGTGCCAAACCATAATTCGTTTTTATACGGATGTTTGTATATGAACTGTAAGTTTCCTGGCCATTCCCTGAATATGTTATTATAGTTCTGTTTGTTATTGTAAGAAGTAAGTTCCTGTTTAATTTTATCGTAGAAAGCAATGCAGATCTTATCTGTTCCAAGTAAGAGTTCATTGGGATTCCATTCGTAAAAAGAATTAACTTTTAGTGACTGTTGAGAACCGGTAGTCATGTTTAGTGGATAATTTGTGAATGGATTTTTCTCTTGGTATGCGACATAAACGCCTGAGTTTTGGGTTGCGATCCATACATTATGTTCTTTATCCGTATATAAATAGTTAATCTCATTATTTAGAATTTGCGTATATAAAGTATTATCTTGTTTATTTAAGGATTGTAATATATTGTCCGGTGTAATTGAATATAATCCTTGATTGGTACCGGCTATTATTTCTCCGTTGTCTAGTTGTTGAAGGCTACGGAAAATGCATTCATATGTCGATTCTTTTTGTAAATGTGTATAAATAGGGTGATAACTGTCGTTTTTATTTTCTATTTTGACAACACCGTCTCCCCATAAACATACCCATAGATTTTTATCTCTATCCTGAAATAAATGGTTGGCACGGTTTAAAGGTGCAAGTGACGGATAATGGACGAATTTACCGGTTTGGGTATTTAGCCTGCATATTCCGTAGCCGTGAGTAGCAATCCATATATCTCCTGATTTATCTTCCAAAAGAGCTTTTATAGCGTTTCCGCAAATGGATGTACTGTCGCTAGGACGATTCTTGTAAGTCGTGAAATTTCGTGTACCTCTGTTGTAGCGAAGTAATCCAACCTGTGTTCCGATCCATAGAGTGCTATCGCTGGAGAGAAGAAAAGAGTGAATATATGAATTCTGGAGGCTGTCGTTACTGATTGTTTCAATCTTGTTTGTCGATTTGTCCAGGATATTTATACCCTGTTCTGTTCCTATCCAGATCCGATGATCTATATCTTCAATTATGGCATTTATAATATTACTTTGCAGTAGTTTCGGATGTTGGTTGGAAGATTTGTATGTTTTCAGAGAGTATCCGTTGTAGGAGCATAGACCGTTATTGGTAGCAAACCACATATACCCTTCACTATCCTGGAGTATTTGGTTAACCTGTTTGCCGGGAAGTTTATCCTGATTATTGATTGGACGTATTTTATAGTTGTTCCATTCTGTTTCTGCATGATCATATAATGAAAATACACATAGGAGCAATAATAATATTATTCTTTTCATTATAAGTAGTATTTTTCAAAATTGTATGACAAATATATAAAAAAGGTAACCTGAAAGTCCTGAATTTCTTCATTTGTTTCAGGTTACGAAAAAACATTTTAAATCTAAGGTATATAAATCTTTGTAAAAATCGCTTTTTACATGGGATTCATCGCATATATAATCGTATTACTTTTTGAAAAACGAATCGATAGCTTCTTTATCGATAGTCGTTATTCGACCGGTTGGAATGTTGATCATACGAAGGAATGGCTTTAATGACTCAAAGCCTGACAGGTCATTTCTGATCATATTTTCGTAGGTCTCGTTTTCAAACCTGGCAGTTTTATCTTTCGGTATATTCAGGATGTCTCCCAAGTAATAATTGTTTTGGAATAGATTATTTGTAGATGTCCCTAAGTGAAATTCACTGGTTTCGCTGACGTAGAATAAATTATCCCGTACTGTCGTACTGTCTGCGTCTCCATAAGAAGGTGTGATACTGAGCAGACAACGTTGTACCTCCGGTGCTTTCTTTTTATTTACATGGATAATATTATTATAGATCATTGTTTTTTTTGCTGGACCGGCGATATGGATACTGGGGGAGAAGTAACCTGATTTGGTTAATTGGGTCCGATTACCGTCGTTAATACTTATGTTCCCCCGAATGATTGTATTATTAGTTCCTATGTTTTCCGGCATAACAGATTCTCCCGTATCACAGATCAACAGAAAACCTCCTTCATTGTCATGACTGTAATTATATTGTATGATTGTATTATTACAATTATTATCGGAATCATAACCTTGTGCGTCTCCCGGAGCTTTGTGGTCGGAAACTTCATTATATTGGATAAGGGTATTATCACAACTCCATGGCCAGATGCCAGCTGCATATTCCCCATCCGGCAACAGGTCAGTACAATTTCTCATTATATTATATTCAACCAATGCTCCATCACACCCGATAGGGACGATACCATCGCCGGGGACTTCTTCGATCAGGTTGTTCCTGACTACTACATTTCGGTTCGGATACCAAAAATCGCGTGTTGAATATCCCCACCAGATCATAGCATTGCGTTCGCAGCGTCGAATCGTGCAATTTTCAATGGTCAGGCCATCGAAGATACTGGTTTTTTCCCCTTCATTTACGATATAAATACCTGATCCGCCCCCTTCTTTTTTAACCAAACTTCCATTTACGTCATGGATATAGAGTCCTTTTAGCAGGATGGAATGTGCTGTTCCATAGTTTTTCAGGTGAACTTTTATACCAGTCCTGTTTGGTAATCGTTCTTTTCCCGTATTAATGATTTCCAAATTTTGGATAGTCAGATAGGTTGAATTATATACATATACGGCATAGAGTGAATTGTCATATCCAACTATACAAGGATTATTTCCTTTATCACCATAAGCATCAATAATGATTTGTTTTTCTGGAGTACCGGTTCCTTTTATATGGAGTTCTCCTGTAAATATTTCTCCTTTCTTTAAAAGAACTTTGTCGCCGGCTTTTAAGTCAAGCGATTGGATTTTACTAAGACTTTTCCAAGCTTCTTCCGGTGAGGTTCCCTGATTATTATCATTCCCTGCTGTCGCATCTAAATAATAGGTATGAGAGCAGGAAGTTAAATAGCCGGTTGATGGAGAACAGGCATTGAAGAGAATAACGATAAGAAATGTCAATGATTTTGTTTTTCCCCATTGTCTGAATAACTTATTATTAAGTCGAGCAAATAGTATCCCTTTCAAAGGTATAGTTTGAATCGGGAAGAAGGATGTTACCAGTTTCATTCGTTTTATTATTGAGTAAATTTAGTAAAAGGAAATCAGGAGAATCCTGTTTTATAAAGGAATTCTCCTGGCTATATGGTTACCATCCTGGATTTTGAGTTAACTCAGGATTGATATAAATTTCAGATTGTGGGATCGGGTAGAGATACATACAATCTTTAAAAATTCTTTTTTCGACAAGTACTTTTTTATAGTTGAAAGAACCGTCTTCATTTTTAGTAATGTCTACCCCATAAATGTCGGTTGTTTGATCTGCTATTTTCCATCGGCGGATGTCCCAAAAGCGATGATCTTCGAATGATAATTCAATTCTGCGTTCATTTCTTAATTTTGCTTTGAACTCTTCAACTGTTAAATTGTCGGGATATCCAGGCATGTCTACATAAGTTCGTTTTCGTATGATTTCTATAGCTTCTTTAGCAGACATCGGATAGCCATCTTTATAGTTAGGATCTCCGTAGGCCTCCATCATTGCTTCTGCAAAATTTAATAATATTTCGCTGTATCGCATGATATTCCATACGTGTCGTTTGCTGGTTACAAATTCGCTTTTTAAACTGGTGCTTCCGTCTACATATTTTCTTAAATAATAACCTGTCACTGTCGCATTTTTTTGCGGCTTACCACTTCTTCCTCCATACCAACATTCTATTTGTTCATCATAAACCCACCATGCTCCGTTTTGTGCAACCAGTTCATACATTCGGGGATCTCTTCCTTCATAAGGATTTTGAGGATCGTAGTTCGGATCAGCATGTTCATATCCGGCTTTGGAAGTAACGGGTAATCCGCTATCCTGCATTTCATATGCTTCGACTAAATTTTCAGTCGGGCAATGCCCTGTGTTTCCGCCTCCTTCTATGCCAATCGGAAAGTTGACACGCTCAAACCAGTTATCTTCTTTTTGCATGACGCCGAAGATCAATTCATTATTATTTGTATAGTTATTATTCCAAAGACTCCATAAGTCGGGGAGTGGCATATATCCAAAATCCCAGGCTTTGTCAATAACGTCTGCTGCGGCTCTAGCTGCCAATTCCCATTTTTCAATGTCATTATTCGAGTTGAATAATGGGCTGGCTGCATAAAGTAATGCTCTTGACTTCAGTGCCATAGCTGCCCCTTTTGTTGCCCGGCCGGTCTCACTCTTGATTAAATCCTTATAACTGACAGGAAGGTGAGGGGCTATGGCATCACATTCGTCAATGATAAATTGGATGATGGTTTCAAACGAGGCGCGTTTTTGTTGATTAGCTTCTTCTTCTGTTAAAAGAGTTGTGATAAGAGGTATATCACCGTAACGTTTGGCTAATTCAAAATAGAAATAGGCACGTAGGAAGCGAGCTTCGTATGGATAGTATTTGAATTGAGCCATAATATCATTATAGTCTTCATTGTGTTTCAGATCATCGAATTCCTGTCCTTCCGTTTCTTTCAGAAACATATTCACAGCGCGGATTCCACTGAAATAATTCCATTTATCATCAAGCGTGTTGATCGCACTCCATGCTCCGTTGTTAAAACTGTGCACAGGAGATAGATTATCCACGAAAACAGCTTCGTCGCATGCTGCTGACCGCATGGCATCATCCCCAATTGTACCGAAAGCTGCCGGTACATAGGAATAGATGTTAGTCAGGAAGTTTCTGGTATATTTGAAACTGGAAAAAACTGCTTCTTTTTCCAGAAAATCGGATTCGTCATAGTCCAAATAATTACATGAACTTATACAGAAAGCGAATAAACATATAAATAATTTAGTTTTCATTCTTTTGTTGTTTTTGAATTTGATATTAGAATGTCAGGTCGAAACCAAAATGAACAGACCGTTGTGCCGGATAAGTTTTCCACATCACTTCAGGATCAGTTTCTTTCATATTATCCAGAGAGAATAAATCCATTCCTTTAACAAAAAGTCTGAATTCCTGTAAACGGAATCGTTCGATAAAGTTTTCCGGCAACTTGTAATAAGCTTCAGCCGAACGTAGTTTCAGAAAAGAAACGTTCTTCATGAATACTGAGTTATTCCGGTAATTGTTTGCACTTTCTGTTGTGGTCAGACGTGGATAAGTAGCTTCTGTATTATCTGCTCCGGGTCTCCAGCAATTCTCCAGATAATGTGTTGAGATCGTTTGATTGTTCATCAATGGATAGTAAAGGCTACTTAGATCTCGTTGTACGGTATAATGACCGGCTCCCTGGAATTGTGCATTGATGCCAAAACCTTTATATTCGAGATCGAATCTCGCCGAATAGAAAATTTCCGGACATTGTGTATTATAGCCCATTGGTATGATATCCTGTTCATCGATTCGTTTGTCCCCATTTTGGTCTTTATATTTCAAATCTCCAGGATATACAGTTGAAAACATCTGTGCCGGACTGTTGTCTATGTCGGCTTGGTCTTTGAAGAATCCGATCACTTCCAATCCGTAAAATTGATTCAGGCGTCCTCCGGTTGATTTGAGATAATCATATGGCTTAAAAGTTTCATTCATCTCAATGATTTTGTTCCTTGAAAAAGCAAACTGACCATTTATATTGAAAGCAAAATCTCCGATACGTTTTCCTATGCTCATTCCGATTTCAACTCCGTAATTGTTTACTATTCCATTGGGAGAATTAGATGCTGTTGCGCCAAAGAAACCGGAAGTTACATTTCTGTTTGGAACCATGATATCATATCTGTGGTCAAAGTATGTTTCCAGATTGAAATCTATTAGGTTTAATAATTGCATATCAATACCCAGATTTGCTTTGCTACTTTTTTCGAAAGTTGCATTTAAACTAGGTAACTGACCTTCCGCAATACCTCCGTTACTAATGAAATCATCACCAAAGATGAATCCTCCACCACCTCCGAAAGGATATTTATCCATATTCTTCCAAACTTGGTCGTTCCCGGTTAAGCCATAAGATAAACGTAGTTTAAGTAAATCCAGCCAGGAGGTTTCTTTTAAGAATGTCTCTTTGTTTAGTAGCCATGCCGCAGATATTGCCGGGAAGAATCCCCATCGATTATTTTTAGGTAAACGACTAGTTCCGGATATAGCCATATTCAAGTCAAAATAGTATTTATTCATTAAACTATAGTGGGCATTTGCAACGATATCCTGGTGCATATAAGTGTTATATTGTTCCAGATAAACATTTTTATCTTGTTTATAACGTACTGATGCAAGTAGGTTTCCTGAAGAAAATGCTTTCTGGTAATTCAACGCAAACTGAATATTGGAATGACGGTTCTGGGCATTCAACCAACTGTCGAATCCCAGTTGTTTTTCATCTTTCCCATATTGTGTATTGATTGTGTCTGTAGGAACTCCGTCATTATTAAGATGAGCAATATTTGATTCGTATAAGTATTGTTTGGTGCGCGTGTCCCATGTTTCGGAATAGGCGTCAAAACCAATACGAAATTCAGCACTGACTCCAGGTAACCAGGCGTCCAGGTCCTGTGTAAGTGTCATGTCTGCCAATAATGTTCGGGCATGTGAGGTATTGTAACCTGTTGAAGAACTCTCTGCTACTGGATTTTTATCATACATATTCGAACCTCCCCATATGCCATTGTGTGTCTTAACAGGAAAGGCATTTGCCGGAAGTGTATATAGAGTACCCATAAGAGCCTCATCAGAGATCCCTCCGGGTTCGTATTTTTCTTTTATTTTACCTGACAAATTTACTTTTACGTGAGTGGAAGCAGTGATATCTATATCGAGATTTGTTCGGACATTCAATATGGAATTTCCGAACTGAGTGGAGTGGGAGTCTTGATCAGTATTTTTTAGCAGTCCTTTGTCAGATATAAAATTGAGCAATGAATAATAACGGATACGATCAGAGCCACCGCTAGCGGTGAAATTGACCTGGTCACGTTGCCCATGATCACGTAGCGTTTCTTTCACCCAGTTCACATTTGGAAAAAGAGTCGGATATTTTCCACTCCGGTAAGTATCGATCTCTTGTTGTGTATAACGACGGGCTAAACCTTCATTTGTTAGTCCTTCGTTAACAGCTTCAGCATAGGTTGCCGCATCGACCATTTTGGGGAGGCGCATGGGGGTTGTGATGCTATGCTGATAAGAAACGTGAATATTAGCTTTCCCCTTTTTCCCTCGTTTGGTTTTTACCAACATGACTCCATTGGCTCCTCTTACTCCGTATGGAGCTAATGCTGCTGCATCTTTTAAAATAGTAACATCTTCTATTTCTTCAAGTACCAGTGAATTGATATCTCGTTCCAAACCGTCAACAAGTACTAATATGGAGTTTTCTATCAAAGAACCGATTCCTCGAATATTCATACTCGGGTTACCTTCTCCATTACCATATCCGCCATTTTGTCGGATGAAAAGACCGTTCAGTTTACCGAAAAGAGCATTTGCAGGATTTATATTAGAGCGTTTCATCAGCTCTTTGTTATCGACGGAAGAAGCTGCAATCGTTGTTTCATCAGCCTGCTCATCTGTCTGTTCTGTTACTTTTTCACTTTGTGCCCAAACGGGTGGCATAACACATAGAAAAGACAGTGATATGATTGGAATTAATTTATTTCTCATTTTATTTTTCAAATTTAGTATTCGTAATAAAGGTTATCACCATCCAGGATTTTGGATCAGACCATATGTTTTATTGATCTCGTTACTGGGGAATGCACTCAGATACCATTTGGGAGAGAACTTACCGGGATTGGCCCATTGTCTGAGTTCTCCGTTTTCTGCAGGTTTAAATAATTTATACTCATAACTGAATTCTCCAGTTTCCGGATTTTTAGTAATAACTACACGATGTGGAGTTTTTTGGAATATATCGACACGTTTGTACCGTATCATATCGAACCAGCGTACTTCTTCGTAAGCAAATTCGCAAACACGCTCGGTTAGGATGGCTTCGAGGAATTCCTCTTTACCAAGTCCTTTTTTTAAATGCCCTATACCTACCCGGTCACGTAATTTGTTAACATACTCGTAGGCCAGATTCATATCTTCGTTTGTTTGGCAAAGAGCTTCAGCATACCCTAAATATAATTCGGGTAAGCGGAGGTAAGGCCATTGTACTACTTTTCCGGAGATCTCGGCCGGCCATTCGAATAATGGACCACCTCCGCCATCGAGAATGAATTTGCGCGGTCGATAACCGGACATAAAGGCTCCGTAAGAACCTTCAAATTCCTGATAGTGTTTTCCTCCGACGTAGATTTCCGCTATGCCTCCGTAGTATTTATCGCCATTTACAACAACTGTTTCGTATAAACGGGGATCCCGTTGATCATAAGGAGATTTAGGGTCGTATAACGGACTTTCTGTTATGGGTAGTCCATCGACCATGGGGAACATATCGACGAGTTCCTGGGTCCCACATGCTGTTCCAGCATCACCGGCTGTTTCATAATGACTCCATCCCCATGTCCAGTAATCCGGTACAGTATAGCCATAATGAGTTGCTATTACTGCTTCTCCTGTTCCGCGGTCCAGATAACCGGAACGAAAGGCTTGTCTGGGATCTGATTTGTAGACCAGGTTGTATTGCCCGTTTTTATTAAGTTCTTCGAAAAACTCTTTATGGGCAGCCAGGGCTTGATCCCAAAGTTCTGATTTGTAACTTCCAAACCATACTAAATGGTTATTGGCTGCTTCTCCTTCCATATAAGGACTGGCGCTGTTGAATAGCGGACTTGCAGCAAAGAGTAAGATGCGTGCTTTTAGTCCCATAGCGGATGCTTTTGTTAAGCGGCCTTCCCATTCCCGATTTTCACTGGCAGACATTGCCCAAGGGAGTACGGCGGAGGCTTCATCTAATAATTTTATAATGAAGTCCAATGTTTCTTGTACAGTCCCTCTTTCTTTTTGCATATCATCGTTCGCGGTATAGGCGTGATCGATGATGGGAACACCTCCGTAATGCCGGAATATGTCACAGTAATGCATCGCGATAATGACTTTCGCTTCTCCTTTCAGACGTACTTTTTCACTTTCTTCCATATCGGGAACCCTGTCTACATTTTCGATGAATAACCAGGCTCTACGAATCCCTAGCCAACATGGTCTTTGATAATAACTGTATTTTGAAGAATAACCATTATTTTCATAATCGGCGGAATAGGTTCCGTTATAATGGATAGCTGCTCCTGAAACTCCGTCTGTCCATACATTTGAATATACTAGATCTGTTAAACAGTCTAACGGATCGGATCCCATTAACTGATTTCCTTGATTCCCTAAATTTAATCCGTAATGTAACGTGGCATATGCACTCCAAAGTGCAGTACGGGCATATTGGGCATTTGAATAAATGACGTCGATGTCCACATCGTTAGATGGGGCTTTCTCCAGAAAATCATCGCCGAACTTCAGATCCTGACAAGCAGTGAGTGTATATATGAACCCTGTAGCGACGAGTATATATTTGAATATAGAACGTGTCATAATTTTACTTTTATATCTGATTAGAAATTAAGATTTAAACCGATGTTAAAGATCATTTGGAGCGGATATTCAAACTGTTTATCATCAGTTGCCTCCGGATCGGCGATCTTCAGATGGTCGAATGTCAACAGGTTTTCGCCGGATGCATAAATACGCATATTTTTTAGATAGATTTTTTTCATCCAGTCCCCTTTGAATGTATATCCGACCTGTAGGTTCTTTAAACGCATATAGGAAGCATCTTTTAGCCAGAGAGTAGAGTTACGCGTATAATTATTAGCATTTGCAGCTCCGGAAAAACGAGGTGTCTTTGCTGTTTCCGCTGTTTCCGGTGTCCAATGATCATCAATCATATATTGCAATAATCCGTAATTACCGCCACCGAAAGGAACACGGAGTCCGGCACTGACGAAACGCGACACTTTACTTGTTCCAACCCACAGCATACTGAAATCGAAACCTTTGTATTCAAAACCTATGGTAGCACCGGCTGTTAATTGTGGGTAAATCGGGTTACCTATCGGGCATTGATCGTTATCATCGATTATATTATCTCCATTCAGGTCCTTGTATTTGGCATCCCCAGGTTTCAGATCTAGTTTATGATCCGGTAAATTCCCGGATTTTATATCATTATCAGTGACAAATCCGTCGAAGATAAAGCCAAATGGTTGACCAACAGACTGACCTGTTTCATACAGCCAGGGATATTTGTGCGGTATTTCATCTTTATAAACAACCGTGTTCTTTGCATATGATAAATTTGTGTTGATCCAGTACTTGAAATCGCCTATGTTATGGTTCCATTTCAATACAAGTTCAAAACCTTTATTATTTACTTTACCGATATTGACAACTGGCATTGTAATAGCTATAAAATTTGGTGCGGTATTCCGTGTTGTCAGGATATCGTGACGTTTTTCGATAAAATAATCGAAAGAGCCTGATAGACGATCGTTTAATATGGAGAAGTCCATACCATAATTTTGTTTTCCTGCTTTTTCCCATGAAACAAGCGGATTACCCATCTGAAGTTCGGTGGCTCCATCACGATTGCCAGATACATCGACACCAAAATTGTAACTTGTTCCGTAAGGATTATAGGCATCCGGCAGGTAAAAGAAACGTGATTTTGTACTCATCAGGTCATTACCTACAATACCATAAGAACCACGTACTTTCAGGTAGTTAATGAATGATTGACTTTTCATGAATTTTTCTTCGGAGATGATCCAACCGGCAGAGAATGCAGGAAATATGCCATAACGGTGGCCTGGGGCAAAGTTTTCGGAACCGTTATAACCAATATTGAAGTCAACCATATAACGATTGTTATAGTCATAGGTAGCACGTCCTACTAAGCCTACATAACCACGTGGAATACTTATATAGTCAAACTTATCAGGATTCGGATATTGATCGCGCCACTGGTTATAAAGAATTAATCCTCCTACATGATGATTTCCGAATTTGCGGTCATAATTCAAACTTCCTTCCAGATACCAGTTACGTCCGCGGTTTGTCGATTCATCAAAATAAAGTTGGGTTTCTTCCCTGAATTTGCGGAAGAATAACTCGTTAGTATCCGGATCTTTGTGTGCTGTGTAATAAGGTATTTCTTTATAGCGGTTTTTGGTATGTGTGTAACCACTATTATAAGAACCTTTTACCGTAACAGAAAGCCCTTTGGTGATAATGTCTAACTTTTGCTTTACAGAAAGGTCTAAATTGATTTCATTATAGATTTTCTGATTATAACCTTTGCCGAAGAAGCATTCAAAAGGATCTGCATTTTCTAATGCTCCTTTGTCCCAACCGATATTGTCAGGACTGGTGTGAATCCATTTACCATCGTAGAGACCAGCTCCTCCAAAAGGAGTTACACGGGTCAGAAAAGTAAACAAATTACTTTTGGTGTTAGGTTCACAGGTATCTTCCAGACGTCCTCCCAGGTTTACACTCAATAGGGTCGTTTGGGTTACATCTATATCCAGATTTGCGCGATAATTATATCTGTTGTATGTGAAATTGGAATTGTAACCGGCATCAAAGGAACGGAACAAGCCATCCTGAGTCAAAATTCCGATAGAAGTAAAGTAACGTACACGCTCTGTGCCTCCGGAAATATTCAGATTATGCTGGTATTGGAAAGAAGTAGGCTTCATGATTAGATTCATCCAATTCATATCCGGATATAATAAGGGATCAGTATGATTCTTAAATGCATTTAATATGTTTTCATTAAAAACCGGACTAGCCCCATCGTTTGTTAATTTCTCATTGAATGCGACTGCATAATCGTAACTGTTGGCATATTCGTATAAACGGAGAGGTTTTTGTAAACTAGCAGATGTAGAAACAGATATTTGCGCTTTTCCTTCCTCACCGCGTTTGGTCGTAACCAAAATGACTCCGTTGGCTCCACGTACACCGAATACAGCTGTTGCTGAAGCATCTTTTAATACGGTCACATTTTCGATTTCATTAGGATCGAGGCGGAAGAAAGAACGCT
Source organism: Parabacteroides goldsteinii (assembly GCF_020091425.1). Lineage (NCBI taxonomy): Bacteria > Pseudomonadati > Bacteroidota > Bacteroidia > Bacteroidales > Tannerellaceae > Parabacteroides > Parabacteroides goldsteinii. The sequence continues at coordinate 332,646 of NZ_CP081906.1, forward strand.
CTACTCCATCAACCATAATGAGTGGAGCAGCTCTTTTTGCATCTAAAGAACCTATGCCTCGAACGAATATGGCTGGATCATCTGCTCCCGGCTGACCGGAATATTGGATTGTGGATAATCCTGGAACCTTACCTGTTAATGCTTGTGCAACATTAGGTACAGGTGATTTCAGGATATCCTTAGTACCTACTGAAGAAACGGCACCGGTGACTGTTATTCTTTTCTGTGTGCCATATCCGATAACTTGAACTTCTTCTAGCATTTCAGAATCTTCATTCATTATAATACTAATATCTTTTTTGTCTTTTACCGGAACAATTTGTTCTTTGTATCCAATGTAAGAGAATTTGATTTTAACAGATGAGGATGGTAGATTTAGAGAGAAATGTCCGTTTCCATCTGTCATAGTACCAATAGTTGTTCCTTCAACGACGACATTGACTCCAGGCATGGGTTCGTTGGATTCATCTTTTACAACACCTTTTATGGTTATTGTCTGTTGTGTTGCCGCAGGTGTACCTACAGTTTGTTCATTTGATGAAGTTGGTATGTTTATTGCTTTTTCAGATTGTACTTTTTCAGTAATAACAAGGCTGAAAAAAACTAACATGAAACTTCGTAATACAAGTTTTTTCATTCGCATTTGATTTGATGTTTTCTTATTAATGAGGGCAAAGTAATGAAATATAAGGTTTAGTTAGTAATGAAAAATTATTCAAAAATGTTTGAAATCTATTCATTCGGGCTGGATGATGGTTAAAATAGACATTTAAACCAGATCATTATCTGTGTAATATGGTTGTAAGGTCAGCTAAATGTATTATTTATTTGCAACATAATATTTGTCTTCTTGTTTTAAATAATATAGAGTATTTATACGGATCGCAGAGGAATTGCTCCTAAGAGAAAGGTTTGTTGATAAAATAGAGAAAAGGGTATGAGACGAAGTAAGAAAATAATTAAGTACATTTTTCCAATAGCAGGATTATTGATCGTTCTTTTTTCCATTTTGAACCTGTACCTGAGCAACCGCCTGGAAAGATATTTGAAAGTAGAACTGAGCCGTCGCACCGCTGAGGCTACGGATGGATTCTATAATCTTTCTTTTGATGACCTTTCGATCGGTTTTGTGAAAGGGGAACTGAAGATCGAAGGCATCAGGCTGATGCCCGATTCAACTGTGTTTCAACAGTGGAAAGCTATTGACAGCCTTCCCCGTACTTATGTGAAAGCGGAGATCGGCGTGATAGATTTCAAAGGTGTAAACCTTACTTGGCGTTGGAGTTATAAGGAATTGCATTTTAATACGTTTGAGATAAAAGCCCCGCGGATAGAAGTTTTCGATTCTTATTATTCGGGGCGTGTGGAGAAAAAGGTCCGGCATGCCGATACCAAATCATTGTATGAAGTAATCTCTCCTTATATAAATGTGTTGAGCGTACGGACACTGAACCTGTCGAACGCCAGCGTATCCTATACTGTCGAGAATCCTGTGACACCGATCGTCTATGGACTTGATGATGTCAGCTTTCGCGCTTACGGTTTTCTGTTGGATAAGAACTCGTCACAGAGCGGAAAGTTACTCTATTGTGATAACTTTGAATTTGTGACGAACCAACCGCAGACGCTGCTAGCCAATAACGACTTTTTCCTTAAAACAGACAGCATAAAACTCAGTACGCAGGATTCGATTATTTATATAGAGAAGATACGATTGATTCCGCAGGATAGTTTATGGACGGAGACAAAACAACGTCCGGACAGCTATGTCGATGCACAGGTCCGGACAGTGGAAGTCAACGGAATCCGTTTTAAACGAGAAGATGCATTGAATTATCTGACAGCCCGTTCTTTTGAAATATCTTCGTCGGACATTCAGGTATTTAATCTGGCCGCTAATGCCCCGGCAGCGAAAAAAGCGGCAGGCCATGCTACAAAGATCGATACGGATTCTTTGGTACAGGCTTTATCTTTATATGACATAATATCGCCGGTTTTGCATAGCGTTTCTATCCGGACTGTCGGAATCGATGCCGCCAAAGTTACTTATTCGCAAGCCGTAAAAGATTCAGTGGAAGTCTATAAACTGGATAACTTCAATTTCCGGGCAAACGACTTCCTGGTTGATTCGGTTTCGGAAGAGAAGCATGGTTTGTGGTATTCCCGTAGTTTCGCCTTTGAAGCAACTGGCATCAGCGGGGAGATGACGGCACGTAACCACCGTTTCGATATTGCCCGTATGGCATTGGATACGGAGTCCGGCGATTTCAATATAGAGAAAATCCGCCTGAAGCCTATAAGAGTAAATTCCCGGAAAGACTATATGTCTGGTAGCATTGACACAATCGGTATCAGGGGATTACTTTATGATAAAGGGATCAGTGCCGACCTTTTCAAGATAGACCATCCGGTTATCTATTATTATAAATCCCCGTCTTATGCGAAGAAAAGCAAGGAAACGAAGCTGCCGGTAAATCCGAGGGCGGATGTGGAAAGTATTCTGAACCCGTTATTGCAATATTTGTCTATTAAACGGATCAATCTGAATCATGCGTACGTAACATTGAATGACAGAAGCGTTCCTGATCCGATAATCTATAAGCTGAAGGATTTCAATTTCTATGCTACCCGCTTCCTGGTGGACGACAGTACGAACCGGAGTGGAGGGCTGTTCTTTGCCTGTGATCATTTTGGTTTCAGTTTCAAAGACTTCGACAATTATTTGCCGGGAAAAGCCTACCGTCTGGCTGTCCGAAAAGGTAATTTCTCTACGGCAAAAGGCATATTGGGATTACAGGACGTGAAACTGCTCCCGCAAGACTCTTTATGGCAAATGGGAGCAAATTCATATCTTCGTATGGAGACTCCGATGATTTCTGCGACCGGTTTGAACCGTCTGCCAGAGAATTTGCTTCAACGTTTGGATGCTGCTTCGCTGCACGTCGAATCACCCGATATCCGCTTGATGAAAAAAGACGGAAGCTTGTTACAGGTATCACTTCAGGACTTGGGTATCGATAAAATCGTGTGGGACAGTCTGCATTTTTCTGTCGGTTCAATAAATCTATCTGATCCGGTTGTCAGTTATCAGACCGGGACTTCTCCCGATACGATAAAGACAAAAAAGAAATCTCCCGCTGTCCTGTCAGATGATATTTATGAGGCTGTCGGTCGGTTTACACCTGACCTTTCACTGGGAAAACTGACAGTCTCCAATGCTGTATGGAATCGTGATACGGCAAACCTGTTTCTTGAAGGACTGCATGTCAATGTTAGGAACCGGACATTCGGGCTGAAGACTGTCCGATTCGATACCAAAGACCTGGCATTCCCGTTGGATAATGGTTTTTATACCTTGAAGATAGGAAAAGTCAATCTGGATAATACCGATCTGAATCTGGAAGATATCCATTTGGTTTCTGCCTATCCGAAAATGGAATTTGCTTACCGGCAGCCAAAGCATCAGGATTGGTTTGATGTCAAGGTCGGCCGGTTGGGATTGTCGGGAATCGATTTGCCGGCTTACTTCTCGGAGAAAGTGGTCCGGATAAAAAATGTAGAGGTTGACAATGCCGAACTTCAGAATTTCAAGAACCAACAGATTGCCGTGCCCCGCCGTATCGTACCGATGATCTATTCCGGTTTGCAGAAGGCACCGGTGAAAATGGCTATCGACAGTCTCCGTGTAAATAACTTTTCCGTTGTCTACGAAGAATTGTCAAAGAAAGGGATACAACCGGGTAAACTGTTTTTCACGGAAATGAACGGGAAATTCTACGGCTTTACCAATGTCGTTTCCTATCCGGACCAGTATATCCGTCTGGATGCAAACGGCAAATTAATGGGGAAAGGATATTTTACCGCCACCTGGCAGCTTCCGGTCGATTCCCTGAACGATCGTTTCCTGCTGGATGCGCATATGGAGGACTTTGATCTGACTGCATTGAACCAACTGATCACGCCGCTTGCCTTTGCTAAAGTGGAGAGTGGCAAGCTGGTCGACTTTACATTCAGTACTGAAGCCTCCACTAAAGGTGCCACTGTCGATATGCTATTTCTTTACAGGGATCTGAAGGCTGAAATAATGAAAGAGAAAAACGGGGAAGTGATCGATAATAAATTCCTGTCGCGTTTGGCTAACCTGGTGCTGAAACATGATAATCCCGACCATCCGGAACAGGGAACATACAGGCCCCGTCATTCTCATCTGACGATAGAACGTGACCCGTATCATTCTACATTTAATTATCTGTGGCAAATTCTTCGTCCGGCATTGACGGAGTCGGTCGGTGTTTCTAAAAAGGTGCAGGATGTTGCCAAAGGAGTCTCCGGCTTCTTTACAAAAGTGAAGAATTTCTTCCATCCCGGAAAGAAAAAGCAACAAAAGCAGCCTGTATCCGGACAAAATGAACCGGCAGGTGAACTAATTTCCGAATAAACTGTTTTATCTATAACAGGGTGTTGTTTTGTAGATAAAAAATAAATTATGGAATATGATATTGTTCACCATCCGGAAAAGTATCGCTTTGAAATAAAACAGGATGGTTTAACTGCCTTTGTGCAGTACAGGCTTGTTGGTAATAATCTGGATATTATTCACACAATAGTTCCGGTTCCTCTGGAAGGTCAGGGAATAGCCGCTTTACTGGTGAAAGCGACTTTTGACTACGCGATAGAAAATCAATTGAAACCCCGGGCTGTCTGTTCTTATGCAGTTGCCTGGCTAAAAAGACATCAGGAATATGCAAAATAACGAATTTGAAGAAGATTATCCTTTAATTGTAACACCCAGCAGATGGGCTAATTCCAATGCTTGTAAAGAGGTGACTGTTGCTCCGCGTAATTCACAGCCGATGATAGGACTTATCCGGATGCCGGATATGTCGCAGCTACTGAAGTCGACACCTTTTAAGGATGTACGGTAAAACTCAGCTTCCTTGAGATCACTCTCATGAAAGTTCACGCTGGCATACTGACCGTTCTCAAAGGAACTGTTTCGCAGGTCGCATCGGTCGAAACTGACATATTTCAGTTTACTCATGCTCAGATTGAGGTATTCTGCCTTGCAGTTGCTGAAAACAATATGGTTTAGCGCTGATTCGGAAAAGTTTGTCCCGATCAGTTTGCATTCGATAAATTCGATACGGTGAAAACCGGAACCGGAGAAATTCATATTAGACAGGTCGCAGTTCTTGAAGATGATATCACTGAACTGCGATTTTTTTATGCCGCAACCGATCAGTATGCTGTTTGTAAACAGGCAGTCCTGCATACTCATATTTTCCGTTTTAAATTCGAATACTCTTTGATTCCTGAAAGAATATTCCGCCAGGTCTTCTCCCGGTTGCAGGAGCATTTCATCGAGTGTACAGTCTTCTTTTAATACTTTAGTTATCCGGGGTGCAGTGATCTTCATCTTTTATATTATTTTTGAGCGGGTAAAGATAACGATTTAGATCCGTATTTTATGAAACCGGTGTCGATATCGTTTTATCCCTTGCAGAAATATTCTTATTTCGGTTGCATAATAATCGTTACATTTGTACTGTAATCGTTCCTGTTGAACGAATTAAAAAATAATATGGTTTATGGAAGATAAAAAGAACGGATACAAAAGCAAACATTATGATTTCCCGACTAAACGTTATTGTCAGACGCTGGACCTGAAAGATGATCCGGAGTTAATCAAAGAATACAGGAAAAGACATGGACAGGAATGTTACTGGCCCGAAATAGGCGAGGGGATTAAAAGTGTCGGAATCCTGGAGATGGAAATTTATCTGTGCGGGAACCGTTTGTTCATGATCGTGGAAACACCGCTCGATTTTGATTGGGATACGGCATTCAGCCGTCTCGCCGGTTTACCCCGTCAGGCTGAGTGGGAAGAATATATGTCTGTTTTTCAACAAGCTGATCCGAATGCCAGTTCCGCAGAGAAATGGCAGTTGATGGAACGTATCTTTCATGTGTATGAATAGCTTATAATTTGTTTTTATAAATGACGGAAGTCTGTCCTGTATATCTTTTGAAAAGGCGATATCAGGTGAAGATTTGTCTGATCTGGCCGTCAGCGATTAGCATGTCCATAATAGGAGAGCCGTTTACTTTGGTTTTCATGATTCCTTTTTTATAGGATTCGCATTGTAGTGCCAGAGGGATACCTCCCGAAAGTTCTATCTCATTTCTTTATCCGTTTGCAAGATAGGGTTTTTACATAGAAGCAACCTGCCGTTTGGATAGGATGGGGCTGTAAGCCAGATAATTCTTATTGTTAGCATAAATAAAAAGCAGGGAACCGCCTTTTATGGTGTTGATAATAGGCTTGCTTACAGCCTGTGGCAGGGCCGGACAGCCGAAACTGCGTCCCAGGCGGCCGGATGAAGCAATTACGGAAGGATTGGAGTAAGCAGCTCCGTGGATAACGATCGCCCGTTCTTTGGCGCGGTCGTTGATCCCTTTTTCCAATCCGTTCAGGACAAGTGAGTAACCGTTCTTTCCCTGATAGGTGTTTTCTGTCAGGAAGAATCCCAGTGAACTTTTGAGGGAACCGTTCTCGTTGGAAAAGGAGGTGGCATAATTCCCTCCGCTATTCTTTCCGTGTGATACCAGCGAAGAGAATAATAATTTTTTATGCCTCATGTCGAATACATAAAAACGCTCTTCGGTCGAAGGCTTACTGAAATCGACCAGTGTAAGGATCTCTTTCGTTTTATCTTCGATTTTATGGTATCCGGTGATTGCTTGTTCGAATGCCTCAAAGTTTACCATCCCATCCAGTTGCATCTCCTGGTACAACTGCCGGCAGCTTGAAACTTCATGGATGACCGGTTCCGTACTTCTCATTTTTGAGAAGTTTACCGGGATAAACAATAGGAACAGATAGATGAAAACTTTGTGCATGTCTGTGTGAATCAGACTGCAAAGTTAGAATTTTTAATCGAAAACAAAAACAAGAGTCTCATAAACCGGTGCCCAGTCGTAGATGAATTTAGCATGTGAAGTGGCATTCCTGACACACATATGGGAGCGGGGAGTGGTTCCTAACGTCGAACTGTATTCGATCAGTGACTTGCGCGGAGCATTGACGGGTACCCCGTGGATATACCCCCCGTTTGTGAAGCGGCTGGCATACGGCGCAAAGCCTCCTGTCTCCGTGGTACCGTCCACCAGATAGATCATGCGGGGCTTCTTTTCCTGGATAATATATACTCCGGGAGGCGTTTCCTGGGCATAGGGTGGCCTGTGCAGTCCGGTTGTAGCCGGGTTCATGCTTCTGACCAGCCATTTGTCGCCTTCCTGTTCCAGTGTCGCGATATTCTGATTCCGGGTATCTACAAAGACAGCTTTTTTGAAGACGATCGTATCAGGAATCGTCTGGATATATTTTTTAGGGATCATCCACTCTTTTCCGGTGTGTACGGAGGCAACCCGGGTGAAATTCGTATAGTCTTCCAGGTGTTTTACCAGGGCACCGTCCCTGCCGTAGAGTTCTGGCACCGTAGTGTCTGTTGTCAGGTAGAGCGGTATTCCCTGGAAGCGTTCGACGCCCAGCGAGTCGGCTATACGGCGGTATGAATCTCTGTGATAGTTTTTTACCAATGGCGCTTCCCCGTTTTTATTCCTGTAATTCTGGAGGATTGACCAGGTGGCCGGTTCTTTCTGGATGGATTCGAGCCAGGCAAGGCGCTCCTTTATCTTTTCCCACTGGAACTCCCGTGTCGTATCTTTATACGGATAAGTGTCTTCCAGCGTATGCTGGTCGTAGAGCAATTCCTTTTCAATGATTATTTCTTTAGGGACAGTATCTATTATTTCCGCTACTTCTACAGTCGCAGAGTCTGGTGCAGGTTGTCCGTCAGTAATCGGCTTATCCGTTTTGCCGGTACAGAAACTCAGCAGAATAAGGCAAAATACCGGAAGTATAGCAGTTTTCTTCATCCCAATTATCTTTTTTGTGAATATACGGTTTTTTATTGGAATACCGACAAATCCTGACAGGAAAAGAGGTTATCCCAAACCGGAATAACCTCTCCACTTTTTACTCTGTAAAACGTGAGTGGTCCTCCTCACTTAATCATATTTAATAACGCTGACCGGACAGCTTTCGGCTGCTTCTTTGATCTCTTCCTCGTAATCGTTGAAGTCTACTCCCTCGTTTACGCGGGAACGATCCGTCACATGAAAAACCTCCGGGCAGATGCCTTCGCAAGTACCGCAAGCGATACAGTCTTCTTCTATCCAAACACTTTTAATAGCCATAGTTTCTATACCTTTAAGATGATTATATTTTAATAACAGCTATGGATGGGAAAATGTTGATATATACCATATACCAAAGTGTTTCTAATTAAAACTAATTTAACTCTTTACTCACTTTGTTTTAAAATTATTTTACTACGTTTACAGCATAGAAAAAATCATTGATTAACTATTTATAAACTAAGAAACAACATGGATAACGCTATTTTTAGATTTCCTAAGCCTATTAATGAGCCGGTAAAATCGTATGCACCCGGATCGAGTGAAAAAGCAGCTTTGAAAAAAACGTTAGCTGAACTCTCAAATGAAGAATGGGATATTCCTTTGATCATTGGCGGAAAAGAAGTCCGTACGGGTAATACCGGTAAAGTGGTTATGCCGCACGACCATCATCATGTGCTGGCTACTTACCATAAAGCCGGCGAGAAAGAGGTGCAGATGGCCATCGACGCCGCTATGAAGGCGCACAAAGAATGGTCTGAACTGCCCTGGGTTGAACGTGCTTCCGTTATGTTAAGGGTGGCTGAACTCTTTGCTACAAAATATCGTTATCTGTTAAATGCCTCAGTGATGCTGGGACAGAGCAAGAACCCGTTCCAGGCGGAAATCGATGCTCCCTGCGAACTGATCGACTTCCTGCGTTTCAGTACGTTCTATGCCAGCCAGGTATATGCCGACCAGCCTTATTCGGAAACGGGTATCCTGAACCGTATGGAATACCGTGCCCTGGAAGGTTTCGTGTTCTCGTTGACACCGTTTAATTTTACTTCTATCGCCAGCAACCTGAATATGGCTCCCGCCATGATGGGTAATGTGGCTGTCTGGAAACCGTCTACTACGGCTATCCATTCAAACTATCTGTTGATGAAGGTCTTCCAGGAAGCCGGACTTCCGGATGGTGTTGTCAACTTTATCCCTGGACAGGGGAGCGTGATCGGTAAGGTGATAACTGCCAGCCGCGATCTGGCAGGTTTCCATTTCACTGGTTCTACTGCGACATTCAATACGCTATGGCGCCAGATGGGCGAGAACCTCGGCCATTATAAATCTTATCCGAAGATTGTCGGTGAAACGGGCGGTAAGAATTTTATCTTTGTTCATCCGTCTGCTCCGGCATTGGATGTGGCGACTGCTATCGTTCGCGGTGCGTTCGAATATCAGGGTCAGAAGTGTTCTGCCGGATCACGTGCCTATATCCCGGCTTCTTTATGGAAAGATGTAAAAGAGATGGTAGGCGATATGCTGAAAGAGATCAAGATGGGTGACGTGCAGGATTTCACGAACTTTATCAATGCGGTGATCGATGAGGCTTCATTCGATAATATCATGAGTTATATCAACTATGCGAAACAATCTCCGGATGCTGAGATCGTCTTTGGCGGTAATGGCGACAAGTCGGTAGGTTATTTTGTTGAACCGACTGTTATCCAGACAACAGATCCGATGTTCAAGAGCATGGTGGAAGAAATATTCGGTCCGGTGATCACTATTTATGTATATGACGATAATAAATATGAGGAAACATTGGAGTTGTGCGACCGTACTTCTCCTTATGCCCTGACCGGTTCGATCTTTGCACGCGACCGTTATGCTATCGACGTGGCATTCAATAAACTGCGCTATGCTGCCGGTAACTTCTATATCAATGATAAGCCGACCGGTGCCGTTATTGCACAGCAGCCGTTCGGTGGCTCGAGAGCTTCCGGTACGAATGACAAGGCCGGTGGTCCGCTGAACCTGATCCGCTGGACGAATCCTCGTTGTATCAAGGAGGCTTTGGTTCCGCCTACTTCTTACGGTTATCCGTTCTTAGGAGAAAAATAACATATCAGCTGGCAGTTGACAAGTGACAGTTGACAGGTAATATGCTTCGAAATTGTTTACTGTCAACTGTCATCTGTCAACTTTAAAAATCAGATACTATGTTAGACTTTAATAATACCGAGATTGCATTTTCATCCAAATCGCAGTCTGAATTGAGAAACGCTTACTTACTCTTCAATACAATAAAATATCCGTGGCTGGTAAAATGTGCCAGTTTTGGAAGTAATATCGCCTTAAAGATTCATTTCCCTTTAGCATGGGCTGTAAAGCCAACTTTATATAAACAGTTTGTCGGTGGTGAGACATTACAGGATTGTACCAAAGCGATCGACCATCTCCGACAGTTTAATGTGCGTTCTACCCTTGACTTTTCAGCCGAAGGCGAGCAGACTCCTGAAGGTATCCAGGCTACATTTGAAGAAACACTACGTTCAATCGATTTTGCCAAAGGAAATGATAACCTGGCTTATGCCGTATTCAAACCTTCTACTATAACGACCGATGAACTTCTTGCTAAGGCTTCTGAAAAACGGGGCGAACTGACCATTGAAGAAGTAAAAGCCTTCCGCGAATTTAAAGAACGCTTTATGGCTTTCTGCCAGCGTGCTTATGAGAACGATGTCCGTCTGATTGTCGATGCGGAAGATTACTGTTTCCAGGATGCGCTGGATGAACTGACCGACGAGGCGATGCGGAAATACAATAAGAAACGTGCGATCGTATTTGCTACCTTGCAGATGTATCGTCATGACCGTATGCCTTACCTGCGCCGTATTCTGGATGATGCCAAAGAAAAAGGATATATCGCCGGTGTCAAGTTTGTGCGTGGTGCTTATATGGAGGCTGAACGTGCGCGTGCTGCGGCTTTGGGTTATCCCGACCCGATCTGCAAGGATAAGAAGGCGACCGATGAGAATTTCGATGCGGCTGTTCGTTTTACCATGGACCATCTGGAGCATTTCGAGATGTTTATGGGAACGCATAATGAGGAAAGTAATTATAAACTGGCTAAGCTGATAGATGAGAAAGGTCTCAAACGGGATGATTCCCGTATCTTTTTTGCCCAGTTGCTGGGGATGAGCGATAATATCTCATTCAATCTGGCCCATGAAGGATTTAATGTAACCAAGTATGTGCCTTATGCTCCGGTAAGAGACGTATTGCCTTACCTGATCCGGCGTGCTGAAGAAAACACTTCGGTCGCAGGGCAGACCAGCCGTGAACTGAAGATGTTGCAGTCAGAATTGAACCGGCGTAAGAAGATGCATCGATAAACACTCACAGAATGTTTTCGGTATTTTGTTTGCCATTTGCAATATGCCGATGCAATGCATTGTTAAACAGTTATATATACTATTGCAAATGTTTTTTCTGTTTGCAATGTTATTTGTCATTTGCCATAATCAACCGTAAGAGGAATGATGGCAAATGGCAAATAGTATGGCAAATAGAATAGTTATTTGCCATGTCTTATTATGCTTATTGATAGGATATTATAGAAGTATATTGCAAATGGCAAATAAATACTGAAAACATTGTGTATAAAAGATGTTTTATCATGTATCACTTCTGAAACTATTGCTCTCTTCCGGTCTGAGTAAATCAAACCCTATAATAAACTAATTGTTAACTCCTTACTTAGTATAACCACCCTGTACAGGATAATCGATTAGCCTGTACACCCTGGTGGATTATCCTGTACACCTTGGCTGGCTATCCTGTACACCTTGCCAATAAGGAGTCCTTACATTTCAATTAGTTAGTAGGGAGGAATGAATTAGTTTCCCGGCTTCTGCCGGTTAGTTTGTCGTTCTGGCACGACTCGCATATTCCTTTATTCTATTTTCGCAAACTTCTTTGGTGATCGCTGCTAAATGCTCTACACGTGGGATTAAGGCTTCTATATCTTCCTTCGTTGTAGCATAATATTTATTGTATCGTGCTTCTATGTAGGCTTTAAGCAACAAATTGAACAATCGTATTTCTTCTTCGGTATCGCGGGGGAATACTTTGGTTATTTCCAAAGAATGTGTTTTGGCAGCTTTAATTAACTCTTCCAAATCATGTATTTTATAAGTATGCATTGTAAATGTCAGAATAATAGCACGGTATAAGTTCTCGCAAGCCTGATGCAGATGAAACGCGGCCATATTGAATTCACTTTCACTTAAATAAAAACAAGCCCCTTTCATAAAACTTGTCGCTAATTTAAATTTAGTAGTATAATATTCTTGTCCCAGTTCTCCAATCTCGGAAAAATTAAGCTTGCGGCGACGGGCTAATTTGCAATTACCACTATCGTATAGCAGGATACCTTCTTTCTTTATGTCTGTATAAAAGTAGCGGCTTTTTGTTATTTCTTTGTTAAAGTCTTTGATCGTTTCATCGATAAAATGGATGTGAGTCGTAAATGCAAATCTTCCCATCCCTTTATATTTGTAATAACGATCTTCCACTTTTTCCAACTGACGGCTTATTCCGTTACTATTGCAATCATTCCGGGTGATGACCAGTATATCGAAATCACTCATGAAGTAAGTCGGTATTCCAAATTCGATCCGTTGGTCGTACTCTACGTAGTTGCCGCGAGCATAACTACCATAAAGAATGATCATTTCACATTGATCACCAAGAACTTCGACTACATATCGGGCGATCAGACGTAAATCGGTCTGTTTCTCTTTAGGTAAATGGGATAAGGACTTTTTCATTCGGATTTGCATTTATCATAGCATACAAAAGTATGGAAAAAAGGAATACCCCCCGTACATTTACTGCAAAATATATAAAGCTTTTACTCGCTACGTTGTAGCATGACTTTTTCTTACATTAACAAGTCTCCTTACGAATGACATAACATCCGAAATTAGAAATAATTGAACCTACTTTTCCCTTGATGGAAAAGTAGTCAAAAGATCAAGGCTTAACCGGCTTCACTGCTCCGGTGAAAGACTTCGCTGAAAAATCCGAAACTCGCTTCGCTCAGACAACGGATTTTTTTAACCGCTTCGTCTTTCCCCTACGCGGACGTTCACCCTCTTAGGATGGCCGATACCGGTACTTATAAAACAAAAACTTTCGGATTTAACAGGTAGTATCGGCAATCTTAAGAGAACGCAAAGCGTTCTATGAAAGGCCTCATCTGGTGAGCGTAAAGCGAAGTATCCGTAGAGAGCGTCCGGAGGCTGTGCTGTTTGAGCGTAGCGAGTTCACAGACGACAGCGAACGCAGGATGCTGAGTAGCGAAGCAGATGCAGCCTTGATCTTTTGGTTACTTTTCTATCAAGAGAAAAGTAACATTCACTTCTGATAAATTCTGAATCAATTTATAATTCTCTTTTTATTTACTGGCTTTCAATCCCCTGATGACAGAAGAGGTGAAACCGGACAGTTCCATTTCATTCAACCCCTTGATGGTAATACCGCCGGGAGTGGTAACCTTGTCGATCTCCATTTCCGGATTGCTCTTGTTTTCCAATAACAGGTCGGTAGCCCCCTTTACGGTATGGACAACGATCTCCTGTGCCTGCTTTGGATAGAAACCCAATTCGACACCGCCTTCAATAGCAGCACGGATATAACGTAGGGCGAAAGCGATACCGCTGGAAGCCAGTGCAGTACCGGCACCCATCAGGCGTTCTTCTACCAACATCGCATTGCCAAGCTCATTGAATATATTTATTATCAGGTCGGATTGCTCCGGTGTTGCGTTATGGGCGGAGACGAAAGTCATACTGCTCAATACCTCGATAGCGGTGTTGGGCATAATACGGAAAAGAGCCGGAGTAACCCAGTCCTCATAACTGGTGTTTTTAGTGAGATAAGAATTCAGCGTATCGAAGGTGATTCCGGCAGCTACCGAAACGATGATCTGTTTGTCGTAATCGAGTACTCCTTTTATCTGGTCGATGATCTCTTCCACCCGCCAGGGCTTTACTGCTATGACGATGATGTCTGCTCCCTTTACAGCTTCTATGTTGTTGAGTGACAACACAAAGTCTGGATTGGCCGCTTTCATTTTGTCCAATGTGGCTTGCGACTGTGCCGTACAGGTGATGTCCGATGCTTTAAACATATTTCCTTTTGCCAGTCCGCGGGCGATGGCGCCACCGATATTTCCGGCTCCGATAATCGTAATTTTCATGTCTCCGTTAATTTATAATTGTAAAATCATGAGTTGCAAAAGTATGGAAAAAAGGAATAAAACCCGTACATTTGCGTCAAAATGTATAATTGCTAATATAATCGAAAACAAAAGATGAAGAAACTTGTTGTTGCCGGCTTGATGCTGGCTTGTGCGTTCTCTGCAACAAATGTTGGAGCACAAGAAAAAGAGGGAGAAAAAGAAGAAGGTTTCATTTTTACAACAGTAAAGGAAAACCCGATTACATCCATTAAGAATCAGAACCGGGCAGGTACTTGCTGGTGCTACTCTACCATGGCTTTCCTGGAATCTGAATTGCTTCGTATGGGAAAGGGAGAATATGATCTTTCGGAGATGTTTACCGTTTACCATACTTATCAGGATCGTGCCGATATGGCTGTCCGCACTCATGGCGATGCTTCGTTCTCGCAGGGTGGGTCTTTCTATGATGTGATTTACGGAATGGAAGCTTTCGGTTTGGTGCCGGAAGAAGAAATGCGCCCCGGGGTGATGTATAGCGATACATTGAGTAACCACGGAGAGTTGTCTGCCCTCACAGATGCTATGGTGGGTGCCATGGCTGGCGGTAAAGTAAAAAAATTCCAGTATGACGAGGATTATAACCTGTTGTGGAAAAAGGCTGTAGCTGCCGTACATGAAATCTATCTGGGAAAAGCTCCGGAAAAGTTTACTTATAAAGGAAAAGAATACACTCCGAAGTCATTTTATGAATCTACAGGATTAAAACCGTCGGATTATGTATCGTTGACTTCTTATACGCATCATCCGTTCTATACGCAGTTCTCGCTGGAAATCCAGGATAACTGGCGTCACGCATTGTCTTACAACCTGCCGATCGACGAGTTTATGGAAGTGTTCGACAATGCGATCAATACAGGTTATACGATTGCCTGGGGATCCGACGTAAGTGAGTCCGGCTTTACCCGCGACGGTGTAGCTGTTATGCCTGACAACGAAAAGGTACAGGAACTGAGCGGATCTGACATGGCTCATTGGTTGAAGATGAAACCGGAAGAAAAGAAATTGAATACGAAACCGCAACCGCAGAAATGGTGTACGCAGGCAGAACGCCAGTTGGCTTATGATAACTGGGAAACTACTGACGACCACGGTATGCAGATTTATGGTATTGCCAAAGATCAGGAAGGAAACGAATATTACATGGTGAAAAACTCTTGGGGTACAGCCAACAAATATAACGGTATTTGGTATGCATCAAAAGCATTCGTACGTTACAAAACAATGAACATTGTCGTTCATAAAGATGCACTTCCTAAAGCGATCAAGGCTAAGTTAGGAATTAAATAATTCAATTATCTGAAAATAAAAGCAAAAAGAGGCGTTTCCCGGTAGGAGTTGGGGCGCCTCTTTTCTATTTATACAAAGATGTGCTTTTTTATGGAACCAGTATCAGCGTATAATTCAGATCTGATGCTGCTTTCTGTAATTCCTGGTTTAATAGTGTCAGGCTGTCGCCTTCTGCCTGGAAGTAAAATGCCATGTCGCCGTCGCTGGGGATCAGTTCGTAAACGATTGCTTCGGAGTTGGACGGTGTTCCATGTTTTACTTTGCGTTTACCGGTGGAAGAGAATGTTTTATCCTTTCCGTTTTCAGCTTCCAGGTAAGTGGCGTCCATTTCGTAAACGCCGTCGTCGCTATCCTGCTGATAATATAAAGTCAGGTCATAAACGATGCCGGGACCGTCTGCTGCCGGGAATGTGCCCTTATATTTTTTCTGAATGACACTTCCTTTTTTAGGATCTACTTTCAGCGAATCACGCATATTGACCGGTTTGGCAGCTTTTCCTGTTACGGTAGGCAAAGCCGGTGCGCCTGGCGCAGCCTCGTCTATTGCATAAACATCTTCTTCTATAAGAGCGGGTTCGGCTGTTTTCTTCCCGCTACATGCAGCCAATAAAGCCAGAGCTGCTACTGCGATAAAATACTTTTTCATTATTCTGCATTTTTTATTAGTGACTTTGCCTTATAACAAAAGTCCCCCTGCATTTTGTTTTGCAGGAGGACTTTTTTAACTATATAATGTGCTGTTTCTTACTTTTTATCAGCGGAATCCGGCTTTTGCTGATATTCAGCCGGGATAGTAACGGCACTTCCGTCGCGCTCAGCGTAATAGTGGGGCGACATGATCTCGATGCCGGCTTCGTTAAACACATCCTGTATGTTCTGATGCAGGTCCGAATAGATCTGCGAAAGCTGGTCGGCTTCCTTTATATATGCATTTATCTGGTAACAGGGGTAGTAATCCTGCAACTCCGTTTCCAGAACGAAGGGTTTCGGGTGTGACATGACTCCCGGCGTGGATCGCGCAGCGTTGACCAGTAACTGATGGACCTGACGCCAGGGGACATCGTAGCCGATGCTGACTGTCGAGTGGATGATCAGGCCGAACTGGCGGGCAGAGGCACTGTAATTAACCGTATGTGACGACATGATGAACGAGTTCGGGATCGTGACCACTTCGTTTTTAGGTGTGCGGATACGGGTGACGAACGGGGTTTTCTCTATTACGTTTCCGGTCGTTTCGTTCAGTTTGATACGGTCGCCCAGTTTGAATGGTCGCATGTAAGTGATGACCAGTCCTGCTATGATATTTCCGATGACCGTGCTCGATCCTAAAGAAACGATCAGCCCGACGAAGACGGATATGCCCTGGAACACACCGGAGTCGGAGCCGGGCAGATAAGGGTAGATCATCGCGATCATAAACGCGTACAACAGGAAACGTATGATATTGAAAGAAGGTTGCGCCCAGTCCGGATAGAAACCGGTGATCTTGAGTTTTTCGCTTTCAATCTCATTGGCTATATACTGAATACCCTTGATGATGTATTTTACGCAGTAATAAATGACAATGATAATGAACAGGTTTGGAATATATTCAATAACCGATTTAAGGACCATCTTGATCGGTTCTATGATATAAGTGAACAGTCTCATTGCCAGGTGTTCCGTCTGTGGGAATATGGCGAACAATATCGGTACACTGAACATAAGCTGTATCAGCAGGACAATATAACGCAGGATATTATTCAGAAAGATGAGTATCCTGCCTTGCCGGTGGGTATTCAGAAACTCATAATCCCGTATGGTAATGGATTTGAGCTTGTTTTGTTTCAGCCAGATAATCCGGCGGCGGAGTTTCCTGAACAGATAGTTGGTCAGTTTGAACAGGAAATACTGGACGACCAGTACCAGGATGAACAAGGTAACCCGTTTGGCAATCTGAAGTATACTGTGTTCCTTTTTTAACTCCAGGATCTTATTATTGACAACAGACTGATACTCTTTGGCTAGCTTTTCCCTTTCCGTATTCAGCCAAAGGGCGTCCTGATCCGTCACACTGAGGATCACTTTTTCACCGTACATGATATCTGTCTGGTATTCACTGTTAAACAGGTAGACTGAATCTGCTTTCAGGCTTAGGTTTTTACCTATTTTCTGGATCATGTTGACGGCATTTTCTGCCCGGTCATAGGCCGAGACACCTCCTCGTTTGGCATAGAAAGTGAGGAGAGTGTCATTGTCAATGATCAGATGAACACCGGGAGTCAGCGTCCGTAGCGAGTCGATGCTGCGGCGCTGTTCTTCTTTTTTCAACGAGTCGGTGGTGATATGCTTGTTCAGCGCGTCACTCAACTCGCTCCGGAGTACGATTTCGTTCAACTTCATCTCCTGTAGTTGAAGTTCGAGCTCCTGCATCCTGATGGAATCCAGGCGGAGTTTATCTTCAATCGCTGCCGATGAATCAGCAGGAATGTCATTTGTTTTATTCTCTGTAATAACGGCATTCAGTAATCCTTCCGCCTTTTCCCTGATCTGGGACGTTGCCCGGGAAGGCATAAGGAATAATGCCGATAGAGTGGCAATGCACAAAATCAACTGTTTCATTGTGTTTCTACCCTTTTAGTAATTGTTTTATTTGCCTCCTGCCGGCAGATGGTCCAGCCAGTATTTAGCCATGCTTTTCCGTAGGTGCAGGCTTGTTCCTTCACGCTCGTAGATACCGTGGCTACGCATCGGATAACTGATCTGGCTGAATACTTTGCCATGTTTAACCAGTTCGTCCACCAGCATTTCGCAACTTTGGTAGTGCACGTTATCGTCACCCGTTCCGTGTATCAGCAACAGGTTGCCCTGCAAGCCTTCGGCGTAGGAGATAGGGGAACCCTTACGATATCCTTCCGGGTTATTCTGTGGTGTGTTCATATATCGTTCCTGATAAACGGTATCGTATAAACGCTGGTCGGCAACGGCGGCGATCGCAATGCCCGTATGGAATATTTCCGGATAGCGGAACATGCAGTTTAATGTCTGGCTACCACCGCCGCTCCATCCGTTGATGCCGATGCGTGACAGGTCGATGAACGGATACTGGCGTGCCAGGTCTTGTATGCCCCGTGCCTGGTCTTCCGATGCAAAGGTGCCGACTTCGCCATAGATGCACTTGCGCCATTCCCGGCCGCGTGGAGCATTGGCCCCGCGGTTTTCGATGCTGACATAGATATATCCCAGGTTCACCAGATATTGATTCCACAGGTCGCCGCCTCCCCATGAGTCTTGTACGGTCGAGCCGGCAGGTTCGCCGTAGACTTCGATGATGACCGGATATTTCTTTGAAGGGTCGAAATTGACGGGCTTGATCATGCAGACGTCCAGTAGCAGGTCGCCCGATCTGGCTTTGACAAACTCTTTCGGGTTCAGTCCCAGGGCATCGTATTGTTTCTTGGCCTCTGCATTATCTTCGAGGATGCGTACGGATTGATTTTTAGGGAATGAAACCATGTCGATCACCGGAGGGGTTACCGAGTTGCTGTAGGTATGTACGGCCCATTTACCGGTCGGGGACATGTTGTAGCGGTGCTGTCCCGGTTGGTTTTCCGGACTCAGCCGTTTCACTTCGCCTTTGCCGAACAGGTTGGCGCTGTACAGGTAACGTTGCGTATAGTTTTCCGGTGAAGCAATAAAATAGACCAGTCCCTTTTGCAGGTCGGTCCCGACGGGTTGGATATAGTCGAAGTCGCCTTTGGTAACGGGGACGATCTCTTTTCCGTCGCGGCTCACACGGTACAGGTGGCGCCATCCGCTCCGTTCGCTTTCCCAGGTGAAATACTGATTGTTTTTCAGCCACTGAATATTATCGTTCGTGTCCAGCCATGCCGCATCTTTGTCTGTAAAGATGTTCTTAGGGGTTGCGCTGCCGATTTGGGCGATCCATACTTTGTTGGTATTTTGTTCCCGGTTCAACTGCTGGATGAACAGCTCATTGCTTTCGGGGATGAAGTCCATACGCGGGATATAGTTGTTGCGGGGATCTCCGGGTATGTCGATCCAGGTCGTTGTTCCTCCTGCTGCCGGGATGTATCCGACTTTTACGGCCGAGTTGGCAGTTCCTGCTTTCGGATAGGGGAAATGAAGGATAGTAGGATAGATGGAATCGACGTTGTTGATGATATCGAATACGCCGGTTCCTTCCGTATCGCTTTGCCAGTAAGCGATGTATTTGCCGTCCGGGCTCCAGCGGAAACCGTCGCGGCAACTGAATTCCTCTTCATATACCCAGTCGAATGTACCGTTTACGATGGTCTTGCTTCCGTCGCTGGTCAGTTGGGTGATTTTGCCGGAGTTTATGTCTTCCACATATATATTATTGTTGGAAACATAAGCCACCCTTGTTCCGTCGGGTGAAAATTTGGCGAACATCATGGACGATTCGGGTAGTCCTTTTCCCAGTTGGCGCAGGTTGCCGTCATGTAAAGAAAGTACCCAGTAATCACCACGGGTATCGTAGCGCCATACACGCTGCGTATTGTTGTAGATCAGTACTTTATCATTGTCATCACTCCACGATATTCTTCCCATGGCAATTTTCTTGCCGGTCGATTTATCTGTAAACATAGTAGAGGGGATAATTACTTCGCGGGCATTGTCTTTGGCACGGTAAGCTACGACATCCATTCCTCCTTCTTCCTTGTTTGGTTCGAGGCGGCTGTAGCGTTCCCCGTCTTTCATCCAGTTCATGGCACCAACGCCTTTTGTCCGGATAAGTTTTCCACTCAGTACATCTTCTAAATCCAATGATTTTTGTGCGGTACACAGATTACTGCAAAAAATAGTAATAGCAGCGGCAACAATCAGCTTATTTAGTTTCATTTGTATTTATTGTATTTGTTTCTGAACATACAAATAACGTAAAGTTCTTTGAGATAACAAAGGGGAAACTCTTTATTATTATCTTTGCGGCTTCAAAAGAGGTTGCGGGTGGCGCGAAAGGAACGGTTGCTGATGCCGCAACAAGCCTTTCGCGCCACCCTCGAAACAACTTTCGCGGTATCCTCGAAAGTGGTGTCGTTGCTGCCGCGAAAGTACAGGAGATAAAATAAAGCAAGAAGGCCGCCTTCGGAAATTCCGTTGGCGGCCTTCTTTATAATAAAGAACTAATTAAGCATTGAGTACTTTTTTGAAACGGGTAAGGAATTCTTTCGCTTCGTCCATTGTCAGGCAAAGCGGCGGAAGCAGACGGATCGTATTGGTGCCGGCCACTCCGGTGAATACCTTTTCTTCGAAGAGCAGTTTGCTGCGCACTTCTTTGATAGACTCTTCAAACTCGATACCGATCATCAAACCGCGTCCTCTGATCTCTTTGATTCCTGGCAGTTTGTGTAATTCTTCAATCAGGAAATTACCAACCTGTGCGGCATTGTCGATCAGCTTTTCATTTTCCATGATTTCCAGAACGGCGATAGCAGCCGCACAAGCCAGATGGTTACCACCGAAAGTGGTTCCCAACATACCGTAAACGGGTTTGAACATCGGGCTGATCAGCAATCCGCTCATCGGGAAACCGTTGCCGATGCCTTTAGCCACTGTGATCAGGTCCGGTTTGATACCGGCATACTGGTGGGCGAAGAATTTACCGCTACGTCCGTAACCGGATTGGATTTCGTCCAGAATCAGGCAAGCCTCATATTTTGTACACAGGGCACGCAGTTCCTTCATAAAGTCGTCTGTCGGAAGCTGGATACCGCCGACACCCTGGATACCTTCAATGATTACGGAAGATACATCTCCTTTCTGCAATTCAGCTTCAACGGCTGCCGAATCGTTCAGTGGCAGATAGGTCACTGCCAGGTCTTCATTGACCGGAGCAATGATTTTCGGATTGTCCGTTACGCGAACCGCAGCCGAAGTACGTCCGTGGAAAGCATGCTTGAAAGCGATCACCCGTTTCTTGCCATTATGGAAAGAAGCCAGTTTCAGCGCATTTTCATTTGCTTCGGCACCTGAGTTGATCAGGAACAGTGAGTAGTCATCATAACCGGATGCTTTACCGAGTTTGTCAGCCAGTTTTTGTTGCAGGCTGTTGATGACCGAGTTGGAATAGAATCCCAGTTTGTTTACCTGGTCGGTGATAGCAGCTACATAAGTAGGGTGGCTGTGACCGACGGAGATAACGGCATGTCCGCCGTACAGGTCGAGGTATTCAGTACCTTCCGTATCCCATACATGGCATCCTTTGCCTTTTACAATCTCTATATTAAATAAAGGATATACGTCGAATAGTTTCATGATTTCTTATTTAAAACGCTGACGGTTTGAGATGTAATCCTACAGTCTCTTCCAAACCGAACAGCAGGTTCATATTATGCACCGCTTGTCCGCTGGCGCCTTTCAACAAGTTGTCGATCATGGAAATGATCAGCAGTTTGTTGTCGTATTTCTGAAGATACAGGAGGCACTTGTTGGTGTTGACTACCTGTTTCAGATCCGGGTTCTTGTCGGTGATGAACGTGAATGAATGATCATCGTAATACTCTTTGTAAATACGGCGGATTTCATCCAGTCCCACCTTGCAGTCGATGTAAGTCGTTGCAAAAATACCACGGGAGAAATTACCACGCACCGGAATAAAGTTGATATTGCTTTCGAAACTATTCTGTAACTGACGCAGGCTCTGGCCTATCTCTGCCAAATGCTGGTGTGTGAACGGTTTATAGATCGAAATGTTATCGTTTCGCCAGCTGAAATGGGATGTTGACGAAGGCTTTACGCCGGCTCCCGTGGAACCGGTGATCGCATTCACATGCAACTCCGAGTTTAACATCAGATGTTTGGCCAGCGGCAAAACGGCTAACTGGATACAAGTGGCAAAACAACCGGGGTTTGCAATGTGTCGGGACTTGCAGATACGTCGTCGGTTCAGTTCGGGCAGGCCGTAAACGAAATCGTGTTCATCGCTTTCGATACGGTAATCCATGCTGAGGTCGATGATCTTCACGTTGTCGGGAACAGTATGGCTTTCCATGAATTTTTTTGTATCGCCATGAGCGGTACAGAAGAACAGAAGGTCGATGCTGTCCAGCGGAAGTTGGTCGGTGAAACGCATATCGGTTTCTCCGAACAGTCCGCCGTGAACGTCAGTGATCAGGTTGCCGGCGTTGCTGGTACTATTCACAAATGTAATCTCGGCGTCCGGGTGATTAAGCAGCAGACGAATCAATTCGCCTGCCGTATATCCCGCACCACCTATAATTCCGATCTTAATCATATTTCTTCGTCCTTATGGTTGTTATAATAAACACGCAGCGGTGTAGAAGTTACTTTGATAAAGCCTTTGGCATCTTCTGCTGTCCAGCCTTTCTGCATTTCACCGTATTCACCGAATTTAGTCTTCACCAGGTCGTCTTCCGACTCGACGCCTACGGTAGAGAAAGATAGTGGACGCAGTTCGAGGATAGCTGTACCGTTTACGTTACGCTGTGATTCCTGCAACATGGCTTCGATGTCGCGCATAACCGGTTCCAGATACTGGCTTTCGTGCAGGAACATGCCGTACCAGTTAGCAACCTGGTCTTTCCAGTACTGCTGCCATTTGCTTAATGTATATTTTTCAAGGAAACGGTGTGCACCGATGATCAGCATGGGGGCAGCAGCTTCGAAACCTACACGACCCTTAATACCGATGATTGTGTCGCCGACGTGCATATCGCGGCCGATGCCGTAAGCTGCTCCGATCTCTTCCACCTTCTGGATAGCAGCGATCTTATCTTCGAAGACTTCACCGTTGACAGCATGGATTTCACCCTTTTTAAATTCGATACGCAGTTCTTCGCTACCGGTCTTTTCCACCTGTTTCAGGTAAGCACTTTCGGGTAATCCCTGGGCAGAATCCAGAATTTCACCGCCGCAGATGGAAGTTCCCCACAAACCTACGTTATAAGAGTATTTCAGTTTGGTGAAGTCAGCAACGAAACCATGTTCTTTCAGGTAATTGATTTCGTAGTCGCGGGTCAGCGCCATGTCGCGTGTCAATGTGATGATTTCTACGTTTGGAGCCAGCACCAGGAATGTCATGTCGAAACGTATCTGGTCGTTACCGGCACCGGTCGAACCGTGAGCGATAGCGTCTGCACCGATCTCATTGGCATAACGTGCGATGGCCAAAGCCTGGAAGATACGTTCGGAGCTTACTGAGATAGGGTAGGTTCCGTTACGCAAAACGTTACCGAATACCATATACTTCAAACTCTTTTCGTAGTATTCCTTTGTAACGTCGATAGTTACATATTTGGTTGCGCCCAGTTTGTAGGCGTTTTCTTCGTTCTGTTTCAGTTGTTCTTCGCTGAATCCGCCTGTATTAGCGCAAGCGGCATATACTTCATACCCTTTTTCTTTGGCAAGGTACATAACGGTAAATGAGGTATCCAAACCTCCGCTGAATGCAACTACTACTTTCTTTTTCATTGTCTGTCTGTTTTTGTGGGGGGGTAAGGGCGTTTCGCGAAACGCCCCTACGGGCCTCCTTTATTATTTATTATTATTTTTTTCTCTTTCGTCTGCTTCCCGTTTCGCACGGTGCGGGTCGGCAGGGTCGAACAACATCGCCGTACAGATGCAATATTTCCGGTTCGTGCGTTCCAGAATATCATGGTTTATGCAACCGTTGCAACCGCGCCAGAACGATTCGTCGTCCGTCAGATCGGAAAAGGTAACCGGCACGTATCCCAGTTCCGTATTCATTTTCATTACTGCCGCGCCGGACGTAAGACTGAAAATCTTAGCCTTCGGCCAACGCATGCGGGCCAGTTGAAACGTCATATCCTTGATCCGTTTGGCAATACCCAAACCACGGAAATCCGGATGAACAATTAAACCGGAGGTCGTCACATACTGCTTGTTACCCCACGATTCTATATAGCTGAAACCTGCAAACTGATCCCCGGCCAGCGCAATGACCGCTTTCCCTTCAATCATTTTCTGGGCCACATATTCATGCGTACGCTTAGCGATACCTGTTCCACGCACTTTGGCCGCCTCTTCAATGGTAGTCAATATCTTGTCTACGTATATTTCGTGAGAGGCGTCAGCAATCATTACATCGATTTCTGTTTCTTGTTTCATTTTTCCGATTGTTCTTTGTCTTCTTTTGTTTATAAACGGAAGAACCGTTGTCTCCCTTAATCGCCCTTATATATAATGTGATAATGCTTTTACTATCCGGTCCCTGCTGATCCCTTCGCGGGGGATGATCAGGATGGTGTCGTCTCCGGCAATCGTACCCAGTATCTCGTGCGGGGCATGGGTGTCGATGTCGGATGCGATCCCCATCGCATATCCCGGACGTGTCTTGACTACTGCCAGGTTTCCGGAAAATTCGATGTTCGGATGATGTTCTGTCTGCACCTTGTTCGGCTGTATCAAAGCTGAATAATCGGGCAGACAATATACATAATCGCCGTTCGCATCATGTACTTTGGCCACTTTCAGCTGCTTTATGTCGCGCGACAAAGTAGCTTGTGTCACCTGAAATCCGCTGGCTTCCAATTCTTTCAGCAGCTCTTCCTGGTTACATATAGCCTTTGTTTGTATGATACGGCAAATAGCATCCAATCGTTCCTTTTTTGTACTCATGTTTGTATATTTATGCAAAACGGTTGCAAATATAAAGCGAATAATTGAATAAATATACATGTGGGGACGGTTTTTTTGCATAATTATTTATACTGTATATCTGTTGAGCAAAAATGCCTTTGGAATTGTTCTATTCTTATAAAGAAATGATAATTTTGTATTCGTAAAAACAACTGTTCCGTTAGGGTGAAATATTTTTGAGGATTGTATGAATAAAGTGAAGGTAATTCGTAGTTGCTGCTTTTCTTAGTTATAAAAAATTGATTTCCAAAATTTATCGTATATTTGGGCGCAAAGGAAATAAACCGGAAGAAATGTCGGATACAACTACCACAGATGAAAAGCTGATTGAAGCAATTGGGAGAGGTGATTACGTTAGTTATAATAAACTGTTCGAACGTTATTATGCTCGCCTCTGTCAATATGTGTATAGTCTGCTCATGGATAAAAGTGATGCGGAAGATGTTGTGCAGGAACTTTTTCTGAAGATATGGAAGAATCGGGAAAAGATTGAAATTAAAGAAAATGTAAGCGGCTATCTCTATCGTATGGCTAAACACCTGGCATTGAATCAACTCAGGTCAAAAGTTTATTTTAATAACTTATCGGAAAGCAAGGACCAATTATCTTATGAAGAAAACAGAGTTGAAATCGAAGAATTTCGGATAGCAGTCTACGATTGTATAGATCGCCTCCCGGATCGTAGCAGGGAAGTGTTGTTGCTTCACCGTATAAAAGGACTGAAACAGAAGGAAATATCAGAAAAACTCCAAATCTCGGTAAAAACAATCAAAAATCAGATATGGTCGTCGCTTCAGAAACTAAAGAGATGCTTGGAGTTAAAAGGAATATAATTTTTTTCGGGTCCTGAATAGGACCTTTTTTTATTTGTTGTGTCATATATTAAAAGCATGATTTATGGAAGAGCAAAAAAATATAAAAGATCACATCATAGACTATTTACTGGATGATGGAGAAGAAAAAGCCATATCTCCTGTATTGTCGGAATGGTTAGCTGAAGATGTATCTAATCAAAAAGAATTTGAGCAATATAAGAAAATATGGAAGGCATCGGGCTCTTATACAGAACCCAATGCCTATGACTCTGATCTGGCATGGGAGAAAATTAATATGATAAACGGGCAGCAGATGAATACCCGGACGTATTTAAAGAATATATCTTATGTAATTTCCGGAGTGGCTGCTTCTTTGCTGATTATGTTTGCCCTTTCTTTTATGGGTGTTTTTGAAAAGAATACGGAGGTGCTGGTAAGCATGAATGCTGATTACGGAAATCGTTCGGAAATTGTTTTACCGGACGGATCGGTGGTAAAACTGAATTCCGGGTCGGAGATTACTTATTTATATGATCCGAAGGAGAAAATACGGGAAGTAAGTTTCCAGGGAGAAGGTTTTTTTGATGTATCTAAAAGTAAATCCCCGTTTGTCATAAAAATGGCAGGTGGATTGAGTGTGAAAGTTTGGGGGACTTCTTTCAACCTACAGGCTTATGTGGACGATCCGGTTATTCAGGCTTCATTGGTGGAAGGGTGCATTGAACTGGATAGTGGAAGCGATAAGTTGGTCATGAAGCCGGGAGAAATGGCTGTTTTTGATAAACAAGCAAATAAGATCAAACAAGTGGAAGGTATATTATCTCATTCTTATGGATGGTTGGATAATAAGTTATATATGGAGGATATGCCGTTATCGGTTGTTTGTAAATATCTGGAAAGATGGTATGATGTTAAGATTATGCTCCAACCGGGGCTAGGGGAAAATATTCGTTATAATGGAGTCATACAGGAAGAAACCGTAACGGATGTAATGAATGCATTGTCTCGCCTGAGTAAGATACGCTATCATGTGACAGGAAAAAATATAAGTATAACCTCTAAATAGAATTGCCTATGAAGTAGAAAACCATGAATACACAAAACGGGAAATGCTGGAAACATCTCCCGTTATAAGTCTGATCATAAAATTAGTGCTTGCAACACTAATAGTTAACTAATAATCAATTTACAAATATATGAATTTTTTCAATAAGTTAGAGTCGGTTTTTTATCCGACCCTTAAAAAGATATTATCTATTATGAGATTAACGACATTACTTTTGATTGTATTCTCACTTAATATATCTGCAACTGTTTATTCTCAAAACACGAAGTTATCGTTGGATGTTAAGAACCAATCGATAAAGGAAGTTCTTTTCCTGATCGAAAATCAATCTGATTTTCGTTTTATATATGAAAGTGGGAAAATTAATTTGGACAAAATAGTATCTGTCCGTGTGAAAGACCAATCTGTCGAAACGGTTTTAAAACGTCTTTTTGAACAGGAAGGAATCCAATATGAAATTACGGAGAATAATTTTATCCTGATCAATCCGATGGAAAAGAAGGGGAATGTTTCGCCCGTAGTATTACAACAGGGCCGGCGTGTTACAGGTGTGGTAAAAGATGTAACCGGCGAACCGATTATAGGAGCAAACGTGGTGGAAAAAGGCACGACAAATGGAACAGTTACGGACTTTGACGGACGTTTTTCCATAGATGTTTCAAGCCATAATATTCTTGAAGTATCCTATATCGGATATGCTTCGAAAGAATTCAAACTTACGGATAAGTCAACGTATGATGTTGTCCTGACGGAAGATACCGAGTTGCTGGATGAAGTCGTGGTGGTCGGTTATGGTACACAGAAGAAGGTAAACTTGACTGGGGCCGTAGAATCTGTGAGTGGTGATCGATTGGCAAAACAACCGGTAGCACAAGCTTCGCAGGCATTAGTTGGACTTGCTCCAGGTTTGACTGCTATTCAGGAGAGCGGACAGCCGGGAGAAGATAAGGCGATTTTGCGTATTCGCGGTATGGGCTCGATCAGTGCGTCTAATGATCCTTTAATTTTGATTGACGGCGTGGAAGGAGATATTAATACGATAGATGGAAATGATATCGAAAATATTTCGGTATTGAAAGATGCTGCATCTGCTGCGATTTATGGCTCACGTGCTTCAAATGGAGTTATATTAGTTACCACGAAGAGAGCAAAAGAAGGAGGTGTTTCGGTAAATTATAAGAACTATCTGGGGTGGCAGAACCCGACGAATCTTCCTTCGTTCTTAGGTGCTCTTGATTATTTGAAGTATACAGGTTCCGATCAGGCGACAATTGATGCTTATCGGGCGGGTATGAAGACAGACCCGGACCGATATCCGGATACTGATTGGGTTGGCTTGCTGTTTAGTGAAACGAACTTTCAACAATATCATAACCTGAATGTTAGCGGAGGTTCTGATAAGGCGAAGGTTTTGGCTTCAGTCTCTTTTACGGATCAGGGAGCTGATATTGTCAATTATGGTTTTAAGCGTTACAATGGACGATTTAATTCAGATTTGAAGTTATCGGACAAATTTGATATTAATTTTGATTTGGCTTTTAGCCGGTCAGAGCAAAATGCATCTAATGCTACATTGACGGCTGTTGTACGGGATGCGTTCAGAATTGCGCCTAATTATCCTGCAGTCTATTCAGATGGTACCTGGGGGGATGGTTTCTCCGGAGGAAACCCGATAGCGCAGGTACGGGCTGGCGGTTATAACAAAAGACTTTATAATGAATTCAGAGGTTTGTTGAAAGCGAACTACCGGCCTTTCGATGGGATGAATATCTCAGTCTTATATGCACCCTCCTATGAAGATATTTATGTAAAAAGAGCATCTAAGACATACGAGCAAGTGATGGACTGGGATACTAAGACGATCCGGAAAAAGGGAGATCCTAATAGCTTTACGCAGACAAACGAGCGTCCGTTCAGTCAGAGTTTCAACGCTGTAGTTTCTTATACAAAGACGCTTAAAGATCATAGTTTTTCTGTGTTGGGAGGATATGAGTTTATCAAGTATAACTATGAGATGTTTTCTGCCGGGCGGCAATATTATGTTTTGCAGGATTATGAAGTGCTTAATGCCGGTTCGGAAGAATATGATTCAAACTCCGGAACAGCGACTCATAATGCGTTAGTCTCATATTTCGGACGTGTCAATTATTCCTATAAGGACCGTTACCTGTTTGAAGCAAATCTGAGACGAGATGCTTCTTCCCGGTTTGCGAAGGATAATCGGGTGGGTATTTTCCCATCTTTTGCTGCGGGGTGGAGACTTTCTGAGGAGAACTTTATGAAGGATCTTTCGTTTTTGTCTAATTTGAAATTACGTGCCTCATGGGGTAAATTGGGTAACCAAGAAATTGGTAGTGATTTTCCTTATACATCTTCTATTGCATTGGGTAGTGCCAATTATCTGATGGGAGGACAAATTGTAAACGGAGCAGCCCAGAAAGTACTGGCGAACAAGAATATCAAGTGGGAAACGACAGCAACGACCAATATTGGAGTAGATGCAGGATTGCTGGATCAGAGATTGACTCTGACCGCTGATTATTATGTTCGTAAAACAAAAGATATTTTGTTGAATATACCGGTACCTGTAGTAACGGGTCTTGAAGCACCGATCCAAAATATCGGAAATGTAGAAAACCGTGGATGGGATGTAACGGTCGGATGGCAAGATCGGGTTTCGGCTTTTGACTATGGCATAAAAATTAATTTATCAGATGTGAAAAATGAGGTTACCAATCTGGGTGGAAGCGAGATGATTATTACGGGAAATTCTATTATCCGGTTAGGAGCACCGATCAATTCCATTTATGGTTATGAAACTGAAGGTATTTTCCAATCGCAGGAAGAAATAAATGGGGCGCCCAGCCAATTTGGTACTTTAAAACCTGGTAATCTCCGTTATAAAGACCAATTGACCGTCGATACCGATGGAGATGGTGTGATGGATGCAAGCGACGGCGTGATCAATGCGGATGACAGAGTTATATTAGGCGATCCGTTTCCAAGATATACTTTTGGAATTGATTTGACTGCCGGTTATAAGGGATTTGACCTTGCGATTGCATTGCAGGGAGTAGGTAAACGTGATGTCCTTTTAGGTGGCGATCTTGTTTATCCTTTGTTTAATGCTGGTAAACTTCAGGAATGGCATGTCAAAGAATGTTGGACTCCTGAAAACTCAAATGCAAAGTTCCCTATTCTGGAGGCAACGAGCTTTGGTAGTAATGATGTGCAGGCAAGTAACACATGGTTGTTCAATGCTTCTTACCTGAGAGTGAGAAATGTAACATTGGGTTATACGTTGCCGAAACAGCTCTTGAGCAAAGTATTTATCAAGAACTTAAGAGTATATTTCTCCGGGCAGAATTTATTGACCTTTGATAGCCTTCCGCAGGGGATCGATCCGGTTGTTCCGAATGATTCGCAGGGAGCGATCTATCCTGTTGCTAAGAGTTATACATTTGGTATTGATTTATCCTTTTAAATGAAGAATATTATGAAAATATATAAGCTGTTATTATTGTTGGTTGTCGGATTTTCTTCTTGTGAAAATAATATTTTGGATTTGGAATCTCTGACAGAGCCGGTTGACGATGTTTTTTATAAAAATGAAGAAGAATTGAACCTGGCACTTAATGGAACTTATAATTCATTGCGTTTGACAACTGATTATAAGATACCTCTTATGGTTGCGATGGATAATGGAGCGACGGATATCGGTGTGTCCAGGGGTGTTTGTTCTGCTATGATGAATCAAGGACAAGGAACACAAAGTTCGACTAACGGAGGTTTTCTCACAATTTACTCGGACCATTATAAAGGTATTGCCCGAGCAAATGCATTGTTGGAAAATATGGTACGATCCAAGGATGTCGTGTCTGAAACCATATATAAGCAGATTGAAGCGCAGGCTTTGTTTATAAGGGCGTTTCATTATATGTATCTCACTGAGCTTTTTGGTGATGTCCCATTTTTGAATAAAGTAATAAAAGTTCCGACAGAAGGACTAATTCCACGTGAATCGAAAAAGGTTATAATTGATCAAATCCTCGCAGATTTGAAAAAAGCGGCAGAAGTGCTTCCTTATTCATGGAAAGGTGAGCCGGAACGTATTACAAAGGGAGCTGCTCTAGGGTTACATGCCCGTATTTCGTTGTATAATGGATATTATGCAGAGGCTGCGGTATCGACTAAAGAGATTATGGATAATGAACAGGCTTTTGGGTATAGCCTTCATGCAAATTACGGAGAATTGTTCCAATTAGCCGGACAAGCATCTGCAGAGATTATGTTTATCATGCCGTTTAAATATGAATATTATATTACGCAGTTTTCTGTAACTCAGGGATCACGTAATAAAGGGGCTGTCAGTGTAATGGTACCTACTCAGTCTATGGTCGATTCTTACGAATGTATTGATGGTGAAACAATCGACAAGTCGAAAGTGTATAGTCCGAAACGCCCCTTTGAGAACAGGGATCCTCGTTTAAAAGCCTCTATAATTACTCCGCAAAGTGAATGGGCTGGTATGATTTTTGAAAGCCATCCGGACAGTACGACTTATCGTTTGGTAAATGGGGCAATCGGCGGATCTAACAGTGATTGTCGTACAGTTTCCTGGCCGGCAGCTTTCTGTGGCTATTTATGGAAGAAAAATACGATAGAAGAAACGCAGGTAAAAATTCAATCCTGGGATGATCATAACTTTATCCTGATGAGATATGCCGAGATTTTATTGACCTACGCGGAAGCAAAAATCATGCAAGGAGAGGTTGATGAGTCAGTGTTGACTGCCATAAATAGAGTTCGTGCCCGTGCTTATGGAGTAGATGTTTCTGCAACAGCTGATTATCCGGCTATTACGACTATGGATGTGGCAAAGTTGAAAACGATTATCCAGCGTGAAAGAAAAGTAGAGTTAGCAGATGAAGGTTTCCGTTTGTTTGATATCCGACGGTGGAAGATCGCAGAGAAAGTAATGCCGGTTACTATTTACGGTCGAATATTGGATACTGAAACAGCTACTGGCATACCTCAAATTGATGAAGACGGTTTCGTTTCCTATAGCGGAATAGCAAGCCAATATGATTTGAATACTGATGCTCGTTTCCCGAATGCAGTTCGTGTATTCAATTCTTCACGGGATTATTTGTGCCCGATTCCTCAGCAGGAAATAGATACCTATGCCCGTTTTGGCATAACACTCGGTCAGAATCCGGGTTATTGATAATAGGTTTTGATTCAAGGAACACAGAAAATTGCAGATTAATGCTCAATTTTCTGTGTTCACTTAAATATTTTATTTGATAACATTTAATATAACAGAATGGGATATTTCTATAAATTCATTTTTCTCTCCGGTTTTCTGCTTTTTATAAATATTGCTATGCAGTCTCAAAATTTGGAAAGTTCATATCTGAGAGGAGATGCTAATGTTCAATTTCGATGGAGATTCGGTTACAGTGAATATCCGATTAACAGGTCTTCCCGTACAGATCTGGAAGATGTCACAAAAGGAAGATACGCCTGGTATGATGGTCTTTTGTGGTCTGGAGCTTATAAAGACTGGCAAGACAGGACGATTCATGGAGTGAGTCTCTTGTTTAGAGGAGGATCACCTTATGCCCGGACTATACGTTGTATAAGCGATTTAGTACCATTCAGCCATTCCGGTTATGCAAAGACATTTGTCATACCATTGAGTTATGGGATTGGTTCTGAAGAACGTCTGTCTTTTTCTTTAACTGTGACGGGACAGGAAAGCGAGACAATCGTAATGAATTTGTACCCTAAAAAGGTCGTGGAGGCGACCAGTGGTAATTTGAAAGTCTCGTTTAAGGCATTACGGATTGATACTTCTCCGAATGAACGTCCTGTGACGAAGGTCATGGGGTTATTGTATGTCAGGGTTTATCCGACTTTATTGAAATATGGGAATCGTATGGTTTTTGAGTTTAATTCGTTGACACATCATATGGATATTGAATCAAGTATGTGCATCGGATCTTTATGGGAGGATTTGAGTAAGACGGATGCTGATAATGCATGGAAAGAATCCGGTTTAACGGAAACGAAGTTGGAAGAGGGATACAGGCGGCATATAGAGAACCTGGAAAAGTGGGATGAAAAGGTTAAGCGTGTATCTGCCGGTTTGGATAAAGAGGGAACGATAGAAGTATCCTGTAATGCGAAAGTTTTTTCATGGGATCGGGGAGAAAGGCGTGTACAGGCTTATTCCGGAAATCCGGTTAAAGACTACCAATATGGTGAAGTTACAGACAAAATTGAAAAAATGGCCTTGTCTGTGACGGGGCAAATGAAGGGTAATTTCTCCCTTTTTCGGTATCAACACCATCAGTTGCCCTGGAAAGAGGACAATCCGGCTTTACTTGACAGTGCTGATATTGTTTATATGGACCAATGGCTGAAAGTTGCGGCTTTGACTGCGGATGAAGTGGTGTTGGATATGCAGATATCTCCTGTTACAAAGGCATATAAAGTAGCATCTAAAATGGGGACGATCCCATTGCCGGAAGAAGGTATTCCCGGGTATTCCTGGGAGGATTTAACATTAGGGTATCAAACTGCGATAGCTCACGCAAAAAAAGTCTGTCCGCAACTAAAAATTGTGCAGATGCCTTATGAATATGATAATATTAGTGGCAGTGAATGCCATATGGATGCACATTATAATATTTTTAAATGCTTGTACAAAGCAGTAAATAATGTTAACAAAGGATTGGAAAAGAAGGAACAGGTGGAAGTCGCAGGGTTGGGTTCCAATACTCCTTATCATTGGGATTTTATCGATGGTTTTCTGAAACGTTATCGGGCGGATACAAATCCGGATAAACGATTGGACTACATTACCTGGCATAATTATTTGTTTCCGGGGACAGCTCCCAATATAGCACAAGGTTTCAAATCAAAAATCAATGAAATATTAGCGAAATATGATATTTTGCCTGATTTGAAAATTCTTGTGGATGAATCCGGGCTTGCGGAACCTTCTACGATCGAAGACCTGTCGGATATGGAGGGAGCTTGCAGAAAGGAAGCGGCGATGGCTTGCTTTGCTTCTACTGTACACTATTGGTACTTAAAAGAAGAGGGGAACTTTTTACCGATAACAGGAGGAGGATTCCACTTTGGATTACTTACTTATGGAAATCAGAATGTGATTTCTCCTTATGCAAAGGGGATGATTCTTCGCAACTCCTTATTCGATAAGATGATACCATCTGTTTCATATCCTTGTGATAAAGATGGATATGGGTTGTATAGTCAAGCGACAGCAGATAAAAATGAATATCGCATTCTGGTTTGGACTGCTTCACCTTCTATCTTTTATGAGAAGGCTGTTCCTTTGGCTTTTCCGGATGCAAAGATCGTGTTGAAAGATGTTCCGGAAATGTTTGAAGGAAAAAATGTCCTTGTGGAAATAGAATCGATTGATCCGGAGGAAAAAAAGTCGCTGGAAATTTTACGGCAGGAGAAATGTCAGACTTTGCCATTAACCCGGGGAGCTGATCGTTATTATATAGATTTCACGGATGAAGAAGCTAAAATATTAAATTCGATTCCGGTAGAAAAAAGAATGTTGACAGTAAATGGGAAAAAGCTTGTTGTTCCATTGGATATCAGGCCATACAGTATGTATCTTTTAAAAATTAAATTAGATGAATAGAATAACATATATTTTATTAGTGGCATTATTTGCTTTTATTCCGGAATACATTTATTCGGCGGATTTGTGGGTCGAGGCTGAAGGATTCGATAATAAAGGTGGTTGGGTTGTTGACCAGCAGTTTATGGATCAGATGGGATCCAGTTATTTGATGGCTCATGGTATGGGACAACCGGTTGAAGATGCGGAGACTGAAATTAATTTTGATAAGACAGGAGTCTATCATGTATATGTACGCACATATAATTGGACATCGCCCTGGTATAATGGAGAGGGACCGGGCAAATTTCGGTTGAAATTGAACGGAGAAACCTTTTCTGCCGTATTAGGAGTTACGGGTAACCGATGGATGTGGCAGAAAGCCGGCATTGTAGAAGTAAAACAGAAGAAGAATAGACTAGCCTTGCACGATTTGAGTGGTTTCAATGGACGTTGTGATGCCATCTATTTTACAATGGATGAGAATGATATTCCGGCGGCAGATGTAAAAACTTTATCTGAAATGCGGTATCGGAAATTGAATTTGACAAAGAAAACACCTTCTGCGGAAAAGTTTGATTTTGTGGTTGTAGGAGGAGGAATTGCAGGTATGAGCGCAGCCATTTCTGCTGCTCGCTTAGGATGTAAGGTCGCTTTGGTCCATGATCGCCCGGTTTTGGGGGGAAATAATAGTTCGGAAGTCAGAGTTCATCTGGGAGGTCGTATAGAGGCGGGTCCTTATACGGCTTTAGGTAGTTTGCAAAAAGAGTTTGGCCCTTTGAAAGGAGGTAATGCCCAACCTGGGAATTATTATGAAGATGAAAAAAAAATGAATGCGATTAAGCAGGAAAAGAATATAACTTTGTATGCTTCTTGCAGGGCATTTGATGTGGAGACGAAAGATAGCCGGATTACCAAAGTTTTCATACGTAATATTGAAACGAATCAGGAAATGGTTCTTACTGCTCCGCTATTTGCAGATTGTACGGGAGATGCCAACCTCGGATTTATGGCTTCTGCAGAATATCGTTCCGGTCGGGAGGCTAGGTCTGAATATAATGAACCGACCGCTCCTGTGCAGGCTGATAAAATGACGATGGGGGCATCGGTACAATGGTATTCAGAAGAAGATTCACAGAGTTCGATTTTCCCTGATTTTAATTATGGTGTGGAATTTAATGAAAAGAGTGCCGAAAAGGTGATGATGGGAGAATGGACCTGGGAAACCGGAATGAATAAGGATCAGGTAAATGACGCGGAATATATTCGCGATTATGGGTTATTGGTTGTATACTCAAACTGGTCTTTCCTTAAAAATTCCTATTCATTAAAGGAAAAGTATACTAACCGTTCATTGAAATGGGTTGCTTATATTGCCGGAAAAAGAGAGTCACGTCGTTTGATCGGTGATCATATTTTAACGGAGAATGATTTGGTTGATTTTGTGAAATATCCGGACGCAACAGGATCTACTACCTGGACGATTGATTTGCATTATCCGGATCCGGATAATACAGCCCATTTTCCGGGAAAGGAGTTTAAATCTATTTGTGAAATGAAAAAGATACACCCTTATCCGGTTCCCTATCGTTGTCTTTATTCGAGGAATATTGATAATTTGTTTATGGCGGGGCGTAACATCAGTGTTACTCATGTCGCGCTGGGAACGGTTCGGGTGATGAGAACTACCGGTATATTAGGAGAAGTGATCGGAATGGCGGCCTCTTTATGTAAACAGAATGGGGTTTCTCCTCGCGCTATCTATCCGTCGTATTTTGACAAGTTGAAGGTGCTGATGGAAAAAGGTATTTCTAAATCGGAGCTTCCTAATAATCAAATGTACAATCAAGGGGAAACATTGGGTCCGAAAAAATAGAACAAGATGAAGACATTATGGGTGATCCTTTTGTGTTTGTTTTCTTTTTCCGTCGTAGCTGAAGAAAAGTTGTATGAAGTCTCGACTCAGAGATATACATATTACTCCGGAGCGTTGGGTAGATTTGATCTGGAAATTGATCTGCCCCGGTGCGATAAAAAGCAAAGTCCATATATGATTTATATACATGGTGGCGGATGGCAGCATGGAGATATGGGGGTTTTTAAAAAGCATTCCATTTATATGGCGGAAAGAGGCATTGCAGGTGTTCGGATCTCTTATCCTTTGATGGATCAGGGCGGTACACTAGGACGTGTAATGGATTTGATTGAAAAGTCTGTATTATTTATCAGAAAGCA
The DNA here is from genome assembly GCF_020091425.1 of Parabacteroides goldsteinii. Lineage (NCBI taxonomy): Bacteria > Pseudomonadati > Bacteroidota > Bacteroidia > Bacteroidales > Tannerellaceae > Parabacteroides > Parabacteroides goldsteinii. The sequence goes on from NZ_CP081906.1 coordinate 369,626, forward strand.
TGAGGAAGAATGGAAGTTGGACTCATCTTGCTACGGTTTTTGCGGCGCTTCGGCCGGTGCGCATTTAGCGGCATTGGCAGCCATGAAAATACCTGGATGCAGACTTTGGGTAGGTATGGCCGGGACTTATAATTTGTTGGAAACGAGAGAGGGTGATTTTCCTGTACCTGTAGTACAAAAAAGGTTTATTCAGGCGATAGACTCGCTGGACTTGCGTCAGGCTTCTGCTATGTTTAATATTCCGGATAGGAATATTCCTGCTAGTCTCTTGATGCATGGGATGAAAGATAATGTTATTGATTATAATCAATCGGTAAATTTTGCGACAGCGTTGGAAAGTAAAGGCGGGATAGTGGAAACTAAATTATATGAGAATGTCGATCATGGAATAAATTCCCGGACAAACGAAACATTGTTTAATCGTGTTTCTGACGATATGTACACTTTTTGTAAGGATATATTTTCCCGTAAGCGGATTGCTTGTGTGGGGAATAGCATCACATACGGGTATTTAACAAATTCGGTTGAAGAAACATATCCTTATAAATTGCAGAAAATGCTGGGAGATAGTGTTGAGGTACGCAACTTCGGAGTACCGGGTGCAGCTGTGCAGTTTGATAAATTTACTACTTATTTGAAGACGGAGGCATACAAAGATTTGAAATTATTCAGACCGGAAGTAATCATTGTGAAATTGGGAACTAATGATTCGAGACCGGATGAATGGGTAAATGAAGATTTTTTTTATGCAGATTATCTCAGGTTGGTCCGGAGAATGAAAAGTATTTCAGATCAAGTATATCTTTGTTATCCGATATTGCCGTATGGATTTAAATGGCAACAGCGTGATGACATTTTGCGCAATAAAGTAATGAAGCTGATTAAGCGGGTTTCAGAAGAGGAACAATTGCCGGTGATTAATTTGTATCGGGAGGAGATGAGAGATAGCGTTAATTATTACCCGGACGGTATTCATCCGACTTCAAACGGGTATGATATAATAGCAAAGATTATTTATGACAATTTATAGTACATAGGATATGTTTTTACAAAGTAAAGTTTGGATTCGTGTTTTGGGAGTATTGATGTTCGCTTTGATAAACATTGGACATATGAAGGGGGTGGAGTATTCCCTTTTGTCTCCGGATGGAAAGTTGGAAGTCCGGTTTGTTCGGACGGATAAGGGAACTTTTGAATATAAGTTTTCGATGGGGAATAAGTTGGTTATAGACTCTTCTACAATCGGATATTACATGACAAATGGAAACAAAATACCTGGAAATGACTGGGTAATAGCAAATCATAGCAAAAGAATGTCTAAATCTGTCTGGAAACCAGTATGGGGAAAAAGAGAGGTGGTGCCGGATGTTTTTAATGAATTGTCATTAGAATTGGCGCCACAGTCGGGGAGCGAAAAAACTAAACTATCGTTTGTCGTTCGGTTATATAATGACGGACTTGCTTTCCGTTATGAATTTCCGGAAAAACAAGTAGATATCCAGTCTGAATTGACAGGGTTTTGTTTTGCAGCTGATTATACAGCCTGGTCCTATAATGGGGAAAATGCCAATATTGGTCCGGAAAAACTCTCGGATATTGATGGTATAAGACGTCCGGTTGTGCTTTTGGAAGTTGATCCGAAATGCTATGTGGCTATTCATGAAGCTGATTTACGGGCGGGAAATCCTTTGCGGTTAATCTCCGGAAAAGGGGATCAGAGTTTTATGATAGAATCGTCTCCTGTGACTTTGTCCGAGGAAAATTGTTCTCCCTGGCGTGTTGTAATGGCTGGTGATAAATTAGGTACTTTAGTCGATTCGCACATTATTGAATTGTTAAATCCTGAACCTCAGATGGACTTCTCATGGGTCAAACCGGGTGTTTATGTTTGGGATTGGCGTATTGATGGTGCGATTGTTGAAGATTTTACTTATTCGATGACATATCCTTCCTGGGTACGTATGGTTGATTTTGCTTCGAAGCAAGGTTTTAAAGGGTTGGTATTGGATGCGAACTGGTATGGACCGGAGCATGAGAGTGAATCAGATCCGATGAAAGGAGGCCAGGCGCAGGATGTCCGAAAAATTATTCAGTATGCGAAAAGTAGAGGTGTAGGCATCTGGTTATACTTGAATGATGTTGGAGGACGTAATTTCCCGATCAGTGAGACATTAAAGTTGTATCACGATTGGGGCGCCGTGGGGGTAAAATATGGATTTATGAAAGGCTCCGAGCAGGAGAAAAATATTCGTACCAGAATGATTACTGAACTGTGTGCCCGAAATCAGTTATTGGTAGACTTCCATGATGGGCCTGTTCATCCTTATGGACAAATGCGGACTTGGCCTAATGCTATTACGAGGGAATATTGTCATGCTCAGTTGGATGCCCATCGGGTTTTTGTTCCGTCTACATTCGTAACATCTGTTTTTGTGAATATGTTGGCCGGTCCGATCGACATGAATAATGGCATGTTTGATTTAAGACAAGGGCCGACAACAAGAGTAGATGAAAACCAGCCGGTCCCCTCGACTGTCGTGTCGGAAGCAGCCCGGACATTGGTGACTTTTTCAGGAGCAACGATTCTTCCTGACATTCCGGAATATTATGAAAAGTATCCGGAGTTACTTTCCTTTATCTCTGCTCAGCAGATGCCCTGGAAAGAGAGTAGGACGTTGGATGGTAAAGTCGGTGAATATATTGTTATGATGCGTCAGACTGATAATGTTTATCTGGTTGGGGCTGTGACGAATGAATCGGCAAGAGAATTGGAGATCCCCTTGTCTTTTTTACCACGTGGACAATATGAGCTAATGTTAGTTCAGGATGGTGTTGATGCGCATTATTTGAACAATAGAGAATCTTATCAGGTGTCTAATCAAATTGCGACAACTAACGATAAAATTAAAGTCAGACTTGCTGCAGGTGGTGGTGCGTGCCTTTTGTTGAGAAAGCAACTTCCGGATTGTTTAGCGTTAAGGAATGGGTTATATTGGACTAATAAAAAGATACAAGAGAAAAAACCGCTGACGATAGCCTTTTTGGGAGGAAGCATAACACAAGCTTCTGGCTATCGGGTACAATTTGAAGATTGGTTTAAAAAATCTTACCCGGATGTCCTTTTATCGACTATAAATGCAGGTATCGGTGGTACAGGTTCAGATTTGGGAGTTGTTAGAATGGACAGTGATGTCTTAGCTAAAAATCCAGACTTGGTTTTTGTCGAATTTGCAGTGAATGATTCACAAACTGATTCATTAGAGATTGTACGTTCTATGGAAGGGATAGTAAGGAAAATCCGAAATCATTCAGATCACGTAGATATTTGTTTTTTGTATACGACAAATAAGCCACAGGAAAATGTGATTTTAAATGGAGATCATTGGCGTTCATCCCGCATAATGGAGCAGATAGCTCAATATTATGGTATTCCATCTGTTTCTTTTGATTTCGCTGTTGCAAAACTACTAAGAGATAATAAGTTAGTGATGCATGCTTTACGGGATATGGATTATGGAGAGAAAATACGTTTTACGGAGGATGGTACACATCCAGGTTCAGACGGACATGCTGTTTATACGGAAACTCTATGCAATTCGTTTCAGCAAATGGTGAAAGGGACCCCAATGGTTCAGAAAATGAAAGTCCCGTTTTGCGAAACGAATTATGAAAAAGCTAAAATGTATGATGTAAAAAAGGAATGGCTTTCAGAAGGATGGGAGAAAAAAGACGGAAGTGATCCTTTTGTCAAGCCTTTTAGGGAACATTTCTCTTATGTCGCTTCAACTGAGAAAAGTGGAGAGACTCTTCAATTTCGTTTTAAAGGTACAAGAGTCGGATTGTTTGATATTATGGGTCTTAGAGGAGCTCGTATAAAAGTTTATATTGATGGAAAGCTAATAAAAGACACGCGTAGATTTGATAAATATTGTACCTATAACAGGATGAACTATTTTTGGATGCCTGAACTACCGTATGGTGAGCATTCTGTTATAATAGAAGCGGACTGTACCCCTTTTGATAAAATGGATATTTTGCAAACAGAGAAAAAAATGAATATTGAAGAACTAAATAAATATGAGGTATTGATTGGTAAAATATTATGTGTCGGGAGTATATTGGAATAGAGTTGGTCTCTTAATTGACGAGAACAAATGTAATAATATACAGAAAGTGTTACGCCTCATACCGATTCCGCCGGATAAACAGGTTTCGTTATATATCTGTTGAGCAAAAATGCCTTTTGAATTGTTCTATTCTCATAAAGAAATGATAATTTTGTATTCGTAAAAACTAAATGAGAGAGATGAAAAAGATTACAGGTTTATTGATGGCGATGCTTCTGATGCTGAGTGCGTGCGGGAGTGTGCCTTTGACAGGGAGAAAGCAGGTGTTGCTGGTTTCCGACCAGGAGGTATTGTCCTCCAGCTTAACGCAATATAGCGATTATATGAAATCAGCCACAAAGTCGTCGGATAAGAATGAGAGTGCGATGGTGACCCGTGTGGGGAAGAAGATTGCCGCAGCCACAGAGGCTTATCTGAAAGCGAACGGAATGGAAAGCGAGATTAAGAATTTCCAGTGGGAGTTCAATCTGGTGAAAGATAACCAGATAAATGCTTTTTGTATGCCGGGCGGAAAGATTGTGGTTTACGAAGGTTTGATGTCGCTGGTATCGTCGGATGACGAACTGGCCGTAGTGGTTGGTCACGAAGTAGCGCATGCGGTGGCAAAACATAGTAACGAACGAATGAGCCAGCAGCTGATGGCACAATACGGAGCCGCCATCTTGGGACAGGCTGTAAGCAATAAGAGTGCGGCAGTCCAGACGGTTGCCAATACGGTTTATGGTGTGGGTGCGCAGTATGGTGTCATGCTTCCTTTCTCACGCAAACATGAATCGGAAGCGGATTATATGGGATTGGTATTTATGACGATGGCTGGATATAATCCCGATGTAGCGGTAAATTTCTGGCAAAAGATGTCTGCCGGAAAAAGCGGCTCGACTCCGGAGTTCATGAGCACTCACCCAAGTGATGCCACCCGTATCGCAGAGATACAGCGGGCGTTGCCGGAGATTAAGGCGAAGTATAAAACAGGAAAATGATAATAAATGGAGTTGTATTAAAACCGAATTTTGATACAACTCCATTTGATAAGTTTTATTTACGTTCTTTTATTTCGCTTTGAAGTTGTTTGGGATTACGTCGGCAATCCCAAAGCATGTGGATATAAATATATTTATCGTGAACGGTATAAATTATTTTAATGTGCCCCGAGACTAGTGAACGGTAAGAGAGTTGATCGACGTCACTCAGACAGGTTTCACAGAATCCCAGAAAAGGATGTAAACAGAGCAAATGATATATGTCATGATGAAGTGTGTCGCGGACTTTTTGAGCTGTTTTAACTCCAAAAGCATCCCGGTAATAGTATATAATCTGATCAAAATCGTTTGATGCAAACGGATGCCATATGATTTTCATACTATTATATAATATCTTTCATTCGCTGTTCCATCTCTTCACCGCTGATACCTATTCCGGCAATAGCATCCTTACCAGTGATAGCCAATCGCTGACGAACCTCTTCGAGGGTATATTCACACGGACTTGCCTCTTCTTTGTTACTCCGGAGCTTACTTAGATATTTGCGAAGTTTTCCGATGGTTTCACTATTTTCGATATTTAATATCTCACGAACCAATTCCGCTTTGCTGGCTTCAAGTTCTATTGTTGTCATAAGTGACTCCTTTCTATTAATTTACGTGCAAATATAAGTATTTAAACCGTTATCCCCATCTTCTTCATCAGGAAACATGCATTCATATTTTGTGCTACCCCTTCACGAAGCAGATAGGAGAAGGTTAGTTCTTCATTTGTAATATCGGCTTCAAAGCGGTAGTTCTTTATCTGGTTGGGGAATTCGTTTTCCAGTTCGCCCAGTGCCAGGTCGTGTGTGGCGATGATACCGCAAGTCTGGTAAGCTACCAACTGTTTCATCAGGGCGATCGAACCTTTTTGCTTGTCGATCGAGTTAGTTCCTTTCAGGATTTCATCCAGTATGATAAATAGTTTTTCTCCCTGTTGCAGACGGTCGATAATCATTTTCAGCCGTTTCAATTCTGCGAAGAAATAAGATTCATTGCTGACCAGCGAATCGGAAGTACGCAGGCTGGTCACCATCTTTGCCGGATAGACAGTCAGGGAGTCTGCATAGACCGGAGCACCGATACAGGCCAGCAGATAGTTGACTCCGACTGTACGGAGGTAGGTGCTTTTCCCAGCCATATTTGCCCCGGTGATAATCAGGAACCACGGACTTTTTTCTATCGAAATATCATTCCGTACGCAAGCATCACGGCGGAGTAGGGGGTGCCCAAGTGCTTTACCACTCATCTTGAAATAAGAGTCGGCTATTTCCGGATAGATATAGCCGGTATGATTGAATGCAAATCCTCCCAACGAACTGTAGGCATCAAACTCGGCAAGGGCATCGAACCATCGGGGAATATCCTCGGCGTGTATCTGTATCCAACGTTCCAGACGGATGGCTGTCCGGGTGTCGCGGAGAATAAAGATGTTCATAATGAATCCCATCATACTGCCCCGCTGGTCCAGCGCACCAATGCTGCGGGATAGCTTTTTCAGAGCCTTCGAGGCTGTTCCGTCTGTCCCGTTAAACTGGTTGCTGATCGCTGCCAGTTCGGTTGACTTGAAAAGGTCGCCTTCAATGCTTTTGATCAGTGAAGAATACGTATACAGGATTTTCTCCATCTTGTTCACGGAGTTATGAAGTTCTGTGATTTGTTTTCCCCGTATGTAGGAAATTAGGAACGAGATGGCGAAGAATATGCTTATGCCGGTGAAACTGATTATTCCGCTTGATGCTCCTGCGATCAGTATCACCCATATGGCAGGAATGAGCCATATCAGTATTTTCCAGAGCTGGCTGTTAATGAAGGCCGGTTTATGATCTGTTAGTGTGTTTAGGGTATTCACATCTCCTTTATTTCCCGGACTTAATACACCAGTTACATAGAAGTGTTGCCTTAATTGCGTCATTTCGCTCAGTTCACGGATCGCTTCCTGGTGTTTGAGTATCTTTTCTTTATCGGTAAGCGGGTTGATAAACCAGTTGGCAAGCCTTTCTTTTCCCATCGAAGTAACTGTCCGGTTGATGGACTGGAAGATGGAACGGTTTCCGAAAAGATCCAGGTCCAGGCTGAATGAATGGTCGGCCGAACTTTTCTCCGGTGCCCCGTCGAAAGCGCTGAAATCGTAATCCAGTCCTTTCAGTTCGTTGTTACACAGGGCGGATAGTGCATCGGCATACGACTTTTGCGATGATAAAAATGTATGATAAACCATTAACCCGATGAAAGGAATGATGAATAAGAGGATTGCTCCGCCTAACACCATCCAGTTTTCGGCTTTCAGAAACCATATCGCAGCAATAAGCCCGGCGACCAGCAGCAGGCGTATTGTTCCTATCAAATGCATTTTTTTTCTCAGACTGTCCGAGCGGCGTGTGTAAGCGGCTATTGTATCCCTGTAATATTGATATACTTTTTCCATGCGGGCAAAGATATAAAAAATGAACATACCAGTTAAGATTTGGTTATAATAAAGAAGAGGTAACTGAATTGACCATAATTCATGAAATCGGGGAGAATTGTTAAACCTTGATGGATATTACCTTTGTTCTATTTTTATAAGGTTTATATATTCATGTTTTATGAAAAGGACAGCAGTATTTCTATACGTTTTATTCATTTCCTGTTTTGTTTCAGTATCTGCCCAGGTTCTGGTGCAGGATCCGAAGTTGGAATATAACGCGGACAGTGTGCGTGCGGTATTGGACAAAGCGCCTTATTTCACTTTATTCAAAGATAATTATTTCATCGGCGGAACGACGATCGGGCATAAACCGACCGCAGCCAATTCGGATGTGAAGTTCCAGTTGAGTATTGCCCAACGCCTGACGAAAAGTAAGCTGCCTTTCGACACTTATCTTTTTATCCAGTACACCCAGAAAGCCTTTTGGAATGTTTTCCAGAAATCTCTGCCCATGCGCGACCTGAACTTCAACCCGGGAATCGGACTGGGGCATCTGATTATCCATCATAATAAATTCATCGGAAAAGGCTATCTGATGCTCGAACATGAATCGAACGGAAAAGACAGTACGGCTTCGCGCAGTTGGAACAAGGTGACATTTGCAACAGCCATTGTTTTAAACAAAAACTGGGAGGCTCAGTTCAAGACCTGGATACCGATCGTCGACGGAAAATATAATAAAGACCTGTTAAAGTATAACGGTATTTTCCAGATGGCGGCCAATTTCCGGACAGACAATAAGCGGTTTAACTGCGGAGTGATCCTGACGAAACGTAAAACCTGGTTTAGTTTTAATACACAGGTCGAGTTAAGTTATAAGTTTAACAATAACGAGAACCAATATTTTTTCCTTCAATATTATAACGGTTACGGTGAGAACCTGCTGGAATATAATCACTTTAAGAGTATGCTGCGGATCGGGTTTGTGATAAAGCCGCAGGATTTCAGTATTTATTGAGAGTTCGTTATAGAGCTTTTTCCCCACAATTTTTATTCATGTGGGGAATTTCCCCCACTACTATGGGGAATACTACCCACTTGTGTGGGGAATATCACCCATTTAAGTGGGGATTATAAGTAATAAAGGCCTAAAAAGTTTACAATTTCTTACCAATCGTATTGCTCTACATATTGGTCGAAAAGCGGATCGGTATGGATACCCTGACGAATAAAGATTAAACGAATGATATTTTGTTCTTCAGGGGTAATCAATCGTTCTTTTTTCTGGATGCGGTAAAGGGTTCCTTTACTGAATTTAGTATTCATTGCCCGCTTAATGGCAACAGCTTTGTTATGAGGCAGATCTTCTAATAATTGAGTGATCCCCAAAGCGTACCTGTCCTTTTGATCTGCTTTGAAAAAGGGGCAGCTATCTGCTTGTGGCGTCGTGCAATCGGGGTTTACGATCGAGAAAACAGTCCGTTCCGGCGTAAGCTGTTTCGAAACGAGATAACGCAGGCACTCCGTAGAGTGCTTGCATTGTTCATTCAGGCAGTAAGCAAAACCATAAGGGACGGATTCGTATTTAGATTCAGGTTCCATGTGTTGAATTTTATGATTTGACAAAGATAAGGTTAATATTGAAAAAAAGGAAATGATGTGAGAGTATTTTTTTACAACAAGTCGGTCGTTGTATGCGTCCGTCTCCAGGTAAAGAGGAAGGTTTTGTTTTGGATAATGCAGGGCTTTGGCTAGAGTATGGATTTTGTCAACAAGACAGAATACGGACACTTAAAGGAAAGAAAAAACGTAAGCGTCGTGAATCTCTAGAACCAGTGTTTGTCGTGATGGATCAGGATGGAATAATTCGGGAAGCTCATATTCCCCAACAGGTTGAAGGAATGGAATTAATTGAACTGACTCAGGAAGCTGAAGATTTGTTGGTGTTTGAGTCTTTCTTATCTTTTGCTTTGAATAAGGGGCATAAACCTTATTCGGCTTATTTGCGTTTTGAAGAACAATATTTGTCTGAGAATAATCAGAATCTGAATTTGATTCATTTGAAATATATCCAGAATCGTATAAGTAGATTACCTGGGGCTCCTAATCAGGGGACATGGTATCATATTAAGAAAAAAGTTATAACTATAGGTTCTTCTGAAGGCCTAGATCGTATGTTTATTATAAAAAAGGTCAAAGTCTCAGGTGCTGAATATTGTGGTTTTTAAAGGATAGGAAGTATATTGATATATTTTCTTCTATATCTTTGTGAAAAGAATTTACTGCTGTCTTTTTATTCTATTGGAGACAATATTTTTGTCTAAAGTTTGGTCATTCGTTTATGGGGAACGACTCTCCACCAATTTTTTGTATCTTTGCCCCTCAAAGTAAAGTACAAAAGGCAGTATGATCAGTTATTTACAGATAGACGGACTTACCAAGAGCTTCGGTGATTTGGTTCTTTTTGAGGATATTACGTTTGGAATTGCACAGGGGCAGAAAGTGGGCCTTATCGCAAAGAACGGTACAGGTAAAACAACTTTACTGAATATCATTGCCGGGAAGGAGGATTATGACAATGGGGCGGTTGTGTTCCGTAACGACCTGCGTGTCGGTTATCTGGAGCAGACACCGGTTTATCCCGAAGGATTAACCGTTCTTCAAGCCTGTTTTTATTCCCCGAATGAGACGGTTCGACTGATCGCTGAGTATGAAGAAGCTATGGCCAGTGACGATCATTCCAACTTGCAGGATATCCTGATGCGTATGGATAACCTGAAAGCCTGGGACTATGAACAACGGGCCAAGCAAATCCTTTCACAACTAAAGATCACAAACTTCGACCAGAAAGTGGAACATCTGTCCGGCGGACAGTTGAAACGCGTGGCATTGGCTAACGTTTTGATTACTGACCCTGAACTGATCATCCTCGATGAGCCGACCAACCACCTCGACCTGGAAATGACCGAATGGCTGGAAGGATACCTGAGCCGTGCCAATATCAGTATCCTGATGGTGACGCACGACCGTTATTTCCTGGATCGGGTTTGTAGTGAGATTATTGAAATAGATCGTCAGCAAATCTATCAATATAAAGGTAATTACAGCTACTATCTGGAAAAACGTCAGGAACGTATGGAGGCGATGAATACGGAAGTGGAACGTGCTAACAACCTGTTACGCAAGGAACTGGAATGGATGCGCCGGCAGCCGCAGGCCCGTGGAACGAAGGCTAAATATCGTATCGATGCTTTTTATGAACTGGAGAAGAAAGCCAAGCAGCAACGGGATAACGGAAACGTGAATCTGGATGTGAAAGCTTCCTATATCGGATCGAAGATATTTGAAGCGGAGCATGTGACGAAAAGCTTTGGTAATATTAAAATCGTAGAAGATTTCAATTATATTTTTGCCCGTTTCGAGAAGATGGGTATTGTCGGTAACAATGGTACCGGGAAATCTACCTTCATTAAAATGCTGATGGGGGAAGTGGAACCGGATAGCGGACGCTTCGATGTGGGCGAAACGGTTCGTTTCGGCTATTACAGTCAGGATGGCTTGAAGTTTGACGAACAGATGAAGGTGATCGATGTCGTACAGGATATTGCCGAATATGTCGACCTGGGCGACGGAAAGAAACTGGGTGTTTCTCAGTTCCTGAATTATTTCCTGTTTACTCCCGAAAAACAACATAGCTATGTTTATAAACTGAGTGGGGGAGAGAAGCGGCGTCTTTATCTGTGTACAGTCCTGATGCGTAACCCGAACTTCCTTGTACTGGATGAGCCGACCAACGACCTGGATATCGTAACGCTGAATGTGCTGGAAGAATATCTGCGTAACTTTAAAGGTTGCGTGATTGTTGTTTCGCACGACCGCTACTTTATGGATAAGGTTGTCGACCATCTACTGGTATTTCGTGGCAATGCCGACCTAAAAGATTTCCCCGGCAACTATACTCAATATCGCGACTGGAAAGAGGTACAGGATCAGTTGGAGAAGGAAGCGGAAGCTGCCCGCCAGCCCAAACAAGCTCCTGCTCCTGAAAAGAACAACCGCCCTCAGAATGAACAGAAAAAGAAACTATCTTTCAAGGAACGGAAGGAGTTTGAAGCGCTGGAAGAAGAAATACCTGCGCTTGAAGCTGAAAAAGCTGAACTTGAAACGGTTATGAGCAGCGGAACATTGAGCAACGACGAGTTGATGGCAAAGTCGGAACGCATTGCAAAAGTGATTGAAGAAATAGATGAAAAGACAATGCGCTGGCTGGAGTTAAGTGAGCTGGCTTAAAGATATGAACGAAACGAAACCTGTGCTTTGGAACCGGAATTTCATCCAGTGTTGTATTTCTTATTTCCTGATGAATTTCTCTTTTTACATGCTGATGCCGACTATGCCGGTTTATTTGGTGGAGGTATTGAAGATTAATCCGTCGGAGGTAGGTGTGGCATTATCCAGTTATTCGATAGGGTTGCTGTGCGTCCGTCCCTTTTCCGGATACTTGGTGGATTGCTTTTCACGCAAACCGTTATATCTCTTTGCCTTTACGGTTTTTGCCTGTATGTTTGCCGGTTATTTGTTTGCAACGACGGTCCTGACGATAATGGCTGTCCGTTTCATTCAGGGTGGCTTTATGGGGATGACTTCCGTTTCCGGTAATACCATTGCGATAGATGTGATTCCTTCCAGGCGAAGAGGCGAAGGAATGGGGTTTTATGGCTTGACGATTAATCTGGCGATGTCGCTTGCTCCGTTGGTGGCGGTCGCTGTTTATGATAGGTATGGTTTTCATCCGCTGGTGCTGGTAGGTCTGGCGATAGCGTTGGTTGGTGTCGGCTCTGTCTGCCTGATTCGTTATCCGAAACGGGAGAAGGTGGAACGGCCTCCTTTTTCGCTGGATCGTTTTATTCTGGTGAAAGCGTTACCGACGGCATTGGCTTACCTGTTGAGTGCAATACCTTATGGGATGGTTGTTTCTTTCGTCGTGCTGTACGGAAAAGAGATCAATGTGTCGAATCCCGGTTATTTCTTTATTTTTATGGCGATAGGGGTCGGTACGGCAAGGCTTATCTCCGGGCGGTTGGTCGATCACGGGAAGATACATCTGGTATCGATTAGTGCGTTGGTGTTTCTGACACTTTCGTTTGCTGTATTTGCTTTGTTTCATAATGAAATTGTCTTTTTTGCTTCTGCGCTGGCGATAGGCATCGGATTCGGTGTTTGTGTCCCGGCTATCCAGTGTCTTTTCGTAAATGTCGCTCCGCATCATATGCGTGGAACGGCAACTTCCACTTATCTGACTTCTTTTGATTTCGGAGTGGGAATCGGAATGTTGGCAGCCGGCTTCATCGCTTCGCATGCCGATCTGGCAACAGCCTATCTGGTAGGTGCCGGATGCTGCCTGGTGTCGCTCCTGGTTTATTTGCGGTGGGTGAGACCGTCGTATGAGAAGCATAAATTGGTCGATTGAATTTTATACTTGCCTGATTAGATTGGTTTCTTTTGTTTATATTTGTGCTGTGGTCTTGTTTTGGGGGCTGCAATGATAATTAAAATGTCGGGTACATGAAAAACATTCTGTTAACCATCTTTTTACTGACATATACCTGTTTGCCGTGTTTTTGCCAGCAAACAGTCGATGAAGCCTGGGTTGCTTCTATTAATGAAGAATATGCCGCCTTTCCTTCCGAACTTATCTATCTCCAAACCAGCAAGGGTATTTATGAGACAGGAGAAGACCTTTGGTTTAAAGCATATCAGTTGAATTCCCAATCTTTTGCATTCTCCAATCAAAGTCAGACATTGTATCTGCAAATGATAAATAATAAGGATAGTATCGTTTGGCAAGAGAAATATCCGGTAGAAAACGGTATGGTATTCGGACATGTTTATGTCAGTGAGAAGCTGGTGGATGGGAATGGAGTACCAGTGAAAACGAATCTGGGCCTTAGTGTATTTGATAAGGCATATATTAATCCGGCAGATCCGGTAAACATATTGACGCATTGTTATCTATCCTCTCAGATACGCGGAAAGATTCATAATCCGCTTTATTATTTCGATGAAAAGAATAAAGATCGTATGCAGGCAATGGATTTATTGTTGCTGACTCAGGGATGGAGGCGGTATGTCTGGAATATAGAATATGCCCCCGATAATGAAAATCTGTTTTTGTCTGATGAAATAATAGGCATACAATCTATTCATAGTAAGAAAAAGAGGAAAGAGGCGCAGGGGACGGAACAACTTATTCAGATATCCGGTGCTGAGGGAAATTCATTGTATGTATGGGCTGACTCAACCGGTTCTTTTACTGTCGGTACGGATATATTGAAGGAACTTCGAGGTGGTTATGTGTATTTGAAACCGATGTTGTCGAATGAACATAAGCCTCAACTTGAAATAGAAGATTATTTTCCGCAAATCGATAGTCTAAGGAAAAAGAAACAGAGATATTACCCTATTATGGATATTTCTCAGTCTGTAAAAGAACAGATTCTCGATATGCCGGTCGTTAGTAATGATAGTACAATTTTACTGGATGAGGTAGTTGTTACCCGTAAAGCAAGTAGACCTTTCAGGGATAAGTTTATGGGACGTTTAGATAGTTTGGCACAGATGGACATTGGTATGCCTTGGGTGTGCCCGGATGGACATTTGGAAAATTATAAAGACGGATATACGGTACATCATGACCCCCGTTATTGTCCCAATGCAAATATCGTTCCTCTTGAAGAACGAAGTAAACCGGTAGAGGGTAAAACGTATCGAATTATTAAACCTAAATATTTCGATGGAGGAAAATGGTTTATTGTGGAAGACGAACAATATGTCGTTTATCACGGTCCTATTTATTCGGAAGAAGAACTTCTCCGCCGGAACAACCTTTGGCGTGCCAAAGGCTACTACGCTGCCCGTGAATTTTACCAACCGGACGAAATAGATATGCAATTGTCAACTCCCGATGCCCGTAATACTTTGTTATGGCAACCTTCCGTCATAACGGATGAAAAAGGGGAGGCAGAAGTTTCTTTCTATTGTTCCGATATCAATACCGGATTTGTGGGAATAGCGGAGGGTGTCGATGGTATGGGACTGCTAGGTACAGGGAAATGTGAGTTTGGGGTCGTTAGAAATTTTAATTGAATAAGCTTGAATGAAGTTAGAGGATATAGTTGAGCATTATGGCACAATGGTCGCAACCATTGCCAACCGGATGATTCAGAACAGGGAGATTGCGAAGGAGGCGGCTCAGGAAGTCTGGTATGAGGTGTTTAAGAGCCTGCCTTCGTTCAATGCAGATTCTGAATTATCGACCTGGATTTATACGATTGCGAAGCGGACTATTTCGCGGTATGCTCAAAATGAAAAGGTGGCGACCTTGGTGAAGCTGGAGCAATTCAGGGCCTTGCAGGAAATCGAATATACCGGTTCTGATGAGGAACGGAAAGAGTGGGTCAAAGAAAGATGTGACTGGTGCTTGACGGCTTTGAATCATTGCCTGAATAATGATGCCCGGCTGATTTTTATTTTTAAGGAGAATATAGGGCTTTCTCATAAAGAGATCGGAGAGATTATGGAAATGTCAGTGGAGAATGTCCGTAAGATATACTCCCGTTCCATTGATAAGATCAGCCATTTCCTGACCGATACCTGTCCGCTTTATAATCCTGCGGGAACCTGTAAATGCAGGATTTGTAAACAGGTCTTTTTTATTGACCTGGATAAAGAATATACCACAGTTGCCAAAATGATACGGTTGGCCGACCTGTATCAGAAGTTTGAAAAAGATTTGCCCCGGAAGAATTATTGGGAAAAATTTTTGGACTGAGTTGTCACAATCTCTACACTGTTACTCACTAATTATAATGTATAACTTAAAAAGTAACATTATGATGAGTAAAATTGAATTTTTGAGAGAACAAATCATTGAAGCACGGAATTTTGTAAACCGTCTGATTTCGGAAATGCCCGAAGAGCTATGGTACACAATTCCGGAAGGTACGGATTCAAACTTTGCCTGGCAGATCGGGCATCTGCTGGTTTCACAGAATTTTCATGCCATTACAACGATAACCGGGGTAAATGAAGATATTAAACGGCAGATACCAATTGCCCGTTATAATAAAATCTTTAATGGTATGGGGACTTTGCATCGTTCCGTTGAAAGGAACTTTATCCCTGCTTCGGAATTAAAGGAACAATTGGATTTTGTACACGATATTTGCCTTGCAAACCTACTGACTCTTAACGATGAAACTCTGAAAGAACCCCTTGAACCAATCCCGTTTAAGCATCCCGTTGCCGATATAAAGTACGAAGCCTTGTCCTGGTGTTTCAAGCATGAGATGTGGCATAGTGCCGAGATGGAGGCAATAAAAAGGGCTTTGGGATATCCGATCGTCTGGATGAAGTAATAAATCTGTTCGTGAACAATGTTATAAAACATATTGTTATATACACAAAGGCAAAAAGAAAAAAGAGAGATAGATTCGGAGGCAGCGGCCTCCATGTTTAGGTTTATTAATTTAATGTTTAGGTATTATGAGACGTTTAGGTATGGCTGTAGCAGCCATTTTATTATGTGCAACGGTAGGTTTTGCACGCGAGAGCCGGAACAATGTGAGTAAAGAACCGTTTGCTATTAACTTTGAGAAACTGAGTTATTATTTACAATTAACCCCGTCTCAGACGGGTGAAGTAGCAAATATAAATGAATTTTTCCTGGATAAACAACGTGAAAGTCTTCGTGCCAGCGAAAGCCAGCAACAAAAAAAGATGCATCAGGCTGTTTATGGAAATCTGAAGTTGATGAAAAAGGTTCTGACGCCCGATCAGTATCGCAAATATGTAACATTGTTGAATGTGACAAATAATAATAATCGTGCACTGAACCTTTAATATAAAAGGTGAGGGGGATTTGTTCCCCGGATCGCGATTGTTGAAAACAGGTGGAAGAGATTACGCAATTTGTTTGTGTAGTCTCTTCTTTTTTTATCTATCTTTGCGGCATTGAAAACAAATAATGATTGAATCTAAATTATGAAACAACTTGGTTTTCCTTCTAATGCTACATTGAAGAGTAATGCAGTCGATTATTCTCTGATTGTGGTTGGGGCTTTTTTGCAGGCATTGAGTTATGTACTTTTCCTGGCTCCCTTTAAAATTGTACCGGGGGGTGTTTATGGTATTTCCATCGTTTTGCATTATGTGACGAAAGGTGTTTTCTCCATTTTTCCGGACGGTTTGCCGATGGGTGCTACTGCCTTATGTTTTAACGTTCCATTGTTGTTGCTGGCAATGAAAAAGATCGGTCTTGCTTCAGGACCGAAAACGATCGTGACATTTGTGCTTATTTCCGTCTTTACGGACACATTATCCTATTTTTGCGGAACGGAACCGCTGGTGGAAAATGATACGTTTATCGCTTGTTTCTATGGAGGGGCGGTATTGGGTATCGGTGTGACTTGTGTGTTTAAGGCGCAAAGTACCAGTGCGGGAACAGATGTGTTGGCCCGTGTTATTGCCAATAATTCCAATTTGAAAGTAAGTAATATGATTATAATACTGGATTCTGCGATCGTGATGTTAGGCTTGATCGTATTCCAGGACTGGGCGGTTCCATTGTATTCCTGGTTCGCTATTTTCGTGTATGGAAAGGTTGTTGAAATGTTCCAGACGGAGAATCCGAATCGTGCCGTCTTTATCGTATCGAAGAAGACACAGGAGATAAAAGACCTGATTGTCGGAAAGATGGGGATGCGGGGTACTTTCCTCCACGGACGGGGCATGTATGAAGGAAAGGAAAAAGAGATCATCTTTACCATTGCCGAACGTAAGGATATGCCGCGCCTGAAAGATGAAATTAAGGAGATCGATCCGAACGCTTTTATTTCTACTATGCATGCGAGCAAGGATTCGCCTCGTCCGGGAATCTGAGGAATTGAAAATTAATAATTTAAAATTGAAAATTAAATGGGGAGATTAACTGCAAACCGATATTAATTTTCAATTTTCAACTTTCAATTTTCAATTATTTCCTATCTTTGCCGAACTTTAAACTAACATATAGAAAAAGTAATGCCTAATATCTCACAGCGGGGTGTCAATATGCCGGCTTCCCCCATTAGAAAACTCGTTCCGCTAGCCAACAAGGCTAAAGCAAAGGGTACCAAGGTGTACCATCTGAATATCGGTCAACCGGATTTACCTACTCCCGAGGTCGCGATGGAGGCTATGCGCCGTATTGACCGTAAAGTATTGGAATATTCTCCGAGTGAGGGAATTCGTAGTTTCCGTGAGAAATTGGTTAAATACTATGCGAAATTCAATATCAATGTCGATGTTGAAGATATAATCATCACTACCGGAGGCTCGGAAGCTGTATTCTTTTCGTTTATGGCTTGTCTGGATCCGGGGGATGAAATTATTGTTCCCGAACCTGCGTATGCAAACTATATGGCGTTTGCCATTTCCTGTGGAGCTGTGATCAAAACAGTTCCGTCTACTATCGATGAAGGCTTTGCTCTTCCTTCGGTGGAACGGTTTGAAGAGCTGATCACTCCGCGTACCAAAGCGATCCTGATCTGTAACCCGAATAATCCGACCGGTTATCTGTACACACAGAAGGAAATGGATCAGATTCGTGATATCGTAAAGAAATATGATCTGTTCCTGTTCTCGGATGAGGTATATCGTGAATTCTGTTATACGGGGGCTCCTTATATCTCGGCATTCCATTTGAAAGGTATCGAGAATAATGTGGTACTGGTGGATTCGGTTTCCAAACGTTACAGCGAATGCGGTATCCGTATCGGTGCGCTGATTACGAAGAACCAGATGGTGAAGGAAAATGTTATAAAATGGTGTCAGGCACGTCTGAGTCCTCCTTTGGTCGGACAGATCATTGCTGAGGCTTCACTGGATACGCCTGAAGATTATATGCTGGATGTCTACAACGAATATGTGGAACGCCGTAAATTCCTGATTGACGGGTTGAACCGTATTCCGGGTTGTTATTCTCCGATCCCTATGGGGGCCTTCTATACGGTTGCCAAATTGCCGGTGGATGATGCCGATAAGTTCTGTGCCTGGTGTCTGGACGAGTTCGAATATGAAGGACAGACGGTTATGATGGCTCCGGCATCCGGTTTCTATACAACACCCGGTTTGGGGAAAAATGAAGTGCGTATTGCGTATGTCCTGAAAAAGGAAGATTTAGCAAAAGCACTGGTGGTCCTGGCAAAGGCGTTGGAGGTTTATCCGGGAAGAGTCATTTAATCAACTGAATCGAATTGAACTTAGAACTATTTATAGCACGAAAAATTCATTTCAGTAAGGAGGGGAATCGTCAGGTTACTCCTCCTGCTGTTCGTATTGCCATAGTCGGTGTAGCGCTAGGGTTGGCGGTGATGATTCTTTCGGTCGCTATTGTGATTGGTTTTAAGAAAGAGGTTCGTAATAAGGTGATTGGTTTTGGTTCTCACATTCAGATCACCAATTTTGATAATAACAGTTCGTATGAAACGACGCCGATTGCGGTGAGCGATTCTTTGCTTCAGGCACTCCGGGAGTTTCCTGGTATTAAGCATATAGAAGGATATGCCACTAAAATGGGCATTTTGAAAACGGATAGTGATTTTCAGGGTGTCGTATTGAAAGGGATCGATACGGATTATGACTGGAGTTTTTTCCGGAACAACCTGAAAGAAGGTGAGTTGCTGACGATAGACCCCAAAAAGACTTCGACTGATGTAATCATTTCCAGATATTTATCCGACTTGCTGGGTTTGAAGCTGGGCGACAGTATTCTGACTTATTTTGTGCAGGAAGATGTTCGTGCCCGTAAATTCAATATCGTAGGGATTTACGAGACCGGCTTTATGGATTATGACAAGCTATTTGTTTTGGCTGACATTAAGCAGATCCGCCGGTTGAACGGTTGGGAGAAGGATGAGGTCAGTGGACTGGAATTGCTTGTAGATGATTACGATAAGCTGGACCAGATTGCGGAAGACCTGTATTTCAATCTGGTGGAGAAACAGGACCGTCATGGGAATACCTATTTTACCCGTTCGATAAAGGAGATGAATCCTATGATATTTAACTGGCTCGATGTGCTGGATGTGAATGTGGTAGTTATTCTTATCCTGATCTTTGCGGTTGCAGGGTTTACCATGATTTCCGGTTTGCTTATTATTATTCTGGAGCGGACGAATATGATCGGTATCCTGAAAGCGTTGGGTGAGAACAATGTCAGTATCCGCAAGATATTTCTTTATATTTCTTTCTTCCTGATCGGGAAGGGGATGCTTTGGGGGAATGTGGTTGGTATCGCTATTTGTTTGATCCAGTCTCATTTTCGTATAATAAAACTGGATCCTTCCATCTATTATCTGGATGCGGTGCCTATTGATTTAAGTATAGTCTCCTTGATTCTCCTGAATATCGGGACTTTATGCGCATCGATGCTGATGATGCTCGGTCCGTCTTACCTTATCACGAAGATCGATCCTGCCAAGAGCATACGATTTGAGTAATTTTCAATTCATTTATTTCCCAGGCGGAATGTATAATCGTTTTTTCCTCTGAATATCCTGTAAATTCTTACGTATAGATTGAACAGGGGCAGCAGCAGTTCCAGGAAGAACAGCCAGCCGGTTACAGGTTTCTGTTGCAGGAGTTTGGCTGATTTGTGCAGGATTGTCGCTTTGGTTGAAAAGCGTATGATGTATAATAATCCTGCCAGTATGGATATCAGCCAGTTGCCTAAAATACCCATGACGATACTGGTGATTACCGCGATAAAGAAAAGTAAATAACTCAGGCTTTCCATCCTGAAAAAGGTCAGGTTCCAGCCTTTATAATAACGTTGGGTGGCGGCACGTGATACTTTCATCTCTTTCCACATGCTGAAACGGTCTATCTTTGCCATTTCCGTGATGCTTTCCGGAGAATATTCCACCCAGGTATTCTGATCAGTTGCAGATTCGTTGATAAATAAATCGTCATCGCCGGCATGCAGGCTGAGCGATTTGTAATACCCTTTATGGGCAAAGAATAAATATTTCCGGTATGAGAGGTTACGGCCGTTGCCGGTATAGGGATTTCCGGTGAGGGCGGACGAGATATATTGCAATCCGGTTATCAGGTTATCATAAGCGACCAGCTTATGGAAAAATCCTTTGTGATGCCCATATGCACAAAAGCCTAAAATGATGTTTGTACTGGAGGTATAGTTGCGTGCCATGGCTGATATCCAGTTTTTACCCATAGGTTCGCAATTGGCTTCCGTAAAAAGGAGGATGTCGTGTTTGGCGGCTTTGATACCGACAGTGAGTGCCAGTTTTTTACGGCTCAGGTATTTTACGTCTTCCGGGATATAGGTGTGATAAAGATGATCATATTCGTTCTTGAATGTTTTTAAAACTTCGTCACTCTCATCGGTGGAACCGTCGTTGACAACAACGATTTCGTATTCCGGATAGTCCTGGTTCAACAAAGCCGGAAGGTGTTTCTTTAGATTCTCCGATTCGTTCTTGGCATAGACAATCACGGAAACGGCAGGCTTTGCCTGTCCCAGTTGCATTTGTCTTCTTTTAGCCTGTCTCAACGGGCGGGCATAAGTGACAAGATAATATAAGAGCTGGATGATGAATAGACCGGCAGTCGTGCCTGCCAGTATCATTTCTATATGATTGAAAATAAGTAAGTCGTTCATTCTTGAAGATGTAAATTAAAAAACGTACAAATGTACATGTTTCCTTCCTAATTACCACATTCAAAAAGAAATATCCTGAAGTTCCTGTTTATACCAGTAAATGTGCAATTAATGTAAAAGGCGGCCGGAAAGAAGGAAGTACTTTTGCTGCGGTAATTTTAATAGGAATAATGTGATGAATAGAAAAATGGGAATCGTGGTTCTGGTCCTTTCTTTATTAGCGGCTCTGGAACCTTTGAGCATAGATCTTTATCTCCCTGCTTTTACAGATATTGCTGAAAGCCTGCAAGTTTCTTTGAGTGAAGTACAAATATCCTTATCCATCTTTCTGGCAGGTTTTGCTATCGGACAACTGTTCTGGGGGACGCTTTCTGATTATTACGGACGGAAGAATCCGATCTTGGCAGCTACGGCTTTGTATACGATCAGTTCGTTTGCTTCCATCTATGTGACTTCGATCGAACAACTGTGGGTAATCCGCTTTCTGCAAGCCTTTGGCGGTTGTGCCGGAGTGGTGGTAGGACGTGCTGCTGTGAATGATTTGTTTGTAAATGAACAGCGGACGAAGGTATTCTCCCTGTTGGTGATCATTTCCGGAATTGCACCGGTTATTGCGCCGACTATCGGGAATTTGTTATTGAAACAGTGGCATTGGCACGGGGTGTTTAATACAATGGCCCTGTTAGGAGCCTTTACTATTCTGCTGACCTGGTTGTTTCTTCCGAAAAGTAAACCGGCGGCATTATCCGGAGAGATGAATGCGAAGAAGCCTTCGGTGAAAGAGATGGTAAAAGGATATGTCAGGGTGATGAAAGTATGGCCGTTCATGGTTTACACTATTATTGGTTGTATGGCTTATGGAGGTTTGATGGTCTATGTGTCTAATGCACCTTTTCTGATTATGGAGAAGGGGGGTATGTCGGGTGATACGTTTGCAATCATTTTTGCGATCAATTCGTTGGGATTGATGTTCGGGACTTATATTATTAATTTTATGCTGAAATATATGACGTTGAAGAAGCTGGTACGATATACGCTGGCTGTGCAACTGTTGATCGGGACATTGCTGATTGTTACAGCTTTTGCTTCGACCTCTGTTATTCCTTTGTTGGTACTGGTATTTCTGAATCTGATCCCGATCGGATTATTGTTACCGGCTACGACATCGCTCGGTTTGGCTTATTTTAAGGAAGACAGCGGATCTGCTTCGGCATTGATGGGATTTTTGCAATTGTTCTTTACCGGTGTTCTTTCGGCAGTAGTCAGTTTCTTACAAAATGATTCGGTTGTACCGATGATGTGCGGATTATTTGTTTGCGGGTTGACTTCTTTTGTGCTGCTGTTTGTCGATACGCGTCGTCGCCTGGCGGTGATTAAGGTCCGTTCATGACAGGTCTTTCTTTAGCAGCGACCGGAATTGCTTGGGCGTGTATCCGCTTTGTTCCTTGAAAAAACGGGTGAAATAAGATGCTTCGCTGAATCCGAGATCGAACGCTATTTCTTTGAAACTCGAAGCGCCATGGCTTATCATGCGTTTGGCTTCCAATAACAGCCGTTGGTCGATCAGTTGTTTAACTGTGTGACCGACGGCTTTTTTTGTCAGTTCGTTCATCCGTTTGTTACTGAGGTTTACTTCGCGGGCATAAAAGTCGGTTGTGCGTTCACTGATAAAATGGGTGTCGATCAGGGAAAGCACTCTGTTGACGCGGATGTCCTGGTTGCCCGGGGTGTCGGTATGTAGCAGTAATAAGTGGGTGATAAAGGCATGCATATAAGAATTTAGCAGGCTTTTGCGGTGCAACCCTTCGTGTTCGGCATAAATCAGGTCTGCTATCCGGCGGACGGCAGGAGCTTCGCTACCGGGAAGGGTGAGAATGTCCGGGAATGAATAATCGGCATAACTCTCGATATGCAGGCAGAGCCGTTCGAAATAATCGCGATTGATGGCAAACAGAAAACCTTTTTGTTCTTTCAGTTTCATGGTGTGTACCTGTCCCGGACGGATCAGGAAAATCTGGTTGGATTGCAGCGGATGCTCGGTGAAGTCGATGCTGTGACTTTCCTCCGGCCCGGTTTCCATGAAAAATAAAAGTTCGTAAAAGTTGTGACAGTGTGATCCCCGGAAATTCAATGGTGCGCAGTTTTCGATGCGTTCGGCGACGAAGAAATCACTTTCATCCAGGTTATGTACGGGAATATTATCTAAGAACATTTCACTCTATTTTATCGCAAAGATAGTTTTTAATTCCTTATTTTTGTGTGGTATATCCCCGTGAAATATGAATGAAAATGTACTTGAAAAACTGAAAGTATTAGCAGAATCAGCTAAATATGATGTATCCTGCGCGTCAAGCGGCACATCCCGTTCCGGAAAGAAAGGAATGATAGGCAGTGCGGCTGGCTGGGGTATTTGCCATAGTTTTGCGGAGGACGGACGGTGTATTTCTTTGTTGAAGATTATGCTGACCAACAATTGCATGTATGATTGTGCCTACTGTATTAACCGCCGGAGCAATGATTTGCCGCGGGCTACGCTTTCGGTAACGGAACTGGTCAATCTGACGATCGAGTTTTACCGGCGTAATTATATAGAAGGGCTTTTCCTCAGTTCAGGCGTGGTACGCAGTCCGGATTATACGATGGAACGGTTGGTGCGCGTGATAAAAGATCTGCGTCTGGTTCATCGTTTCAACGGGTATATCCATATGAAAAGCATTCCCGGTGCCAGCCAGGAATTGGTGAACGAAGCCGGTTTGTATGCCGACCGCCTGAGTGTGAATATCGAGATTCCCAACGAAAAAAGTTTGCAGGTGCTTGCACCGGAAAAAGACTTTAAAAGCGTCTTTGCCCCGATGCGTTATATCCAGCAGGGGGTATTACAGAGTGCAGAGGAACGGAAGCGTTTCCGTCATGCTCCGAGGTTTGCTCCCGCCGGACAAAGTACGCAGATGATTGTCGGGGCGACTGCCGATACGGACAAGGATATTCTCCGCCTGTCGTCGGCCCTGTATCAGCGTCCGACGATGAAACGTGTTTATTATTCCGGTTTCATTCCTGTGAACGATTATGATAACCGGCTGCCGGCATTGAAACAGCCGCCTCTGGTGCGGGAGAACCGTTTGTATCAGGCCGATTGGTTGTTGCGCTTTTATGAATTTAAAGTGGATGAGATCGTGAACGATGCTTATCCGGAACTCGATCTGGAGGTCGATCCGAAATTATCGTGGGCGTTGCGAAATCCGCATATGTTTCCGGTCGATATCAACAAAGCTGATTACGAGTTGCTTCTGCGCGTTCCCGGTATCGGGGTGAAATCGGCGAAAATGATCATCGTTTCCCGCCGTTACTCCCGTCTTGGGTCGGAGCAATTGAAGAAGATTGGGGTCGTGATGAAGAAAGCGCAATATTTCATTACCTGTCATGAACTGGCGATGCGGACGGTTAACGAACTGATGCCGGAGAATGTGCGCCACATCCTGATTCAAAAGAAGGGAAAACAATTTGACGACCGGCAACTAACATTTCAATTCCGGGACTAAACAAGATGATTGCTTTTATATATGACAAAACTTTCGAGGGATTACTGACTGCCGTCTTCGACGCTTACGTCCGGAAGTCGTTTCCTGATGTGTTGCTGGCCGAAGGGGAACCGTTGCCTTTGTTCTGTGAGGAGACGG
Organism: Parabacteroides goldsteinii; assembly: GCF_020091425.1. Lineage (NCBI taxonomy): Bacteria > Pseudomonadati > Bacteroidota > Bacteroidia > Bacteroidales > Tannerellaceae > Parabacteroides > Parabacteroides goldsteinii. The sequence continues at coordinate 394,582 of NZ_CP081906.1, forward strand.
TGACAATCTGTTCCGACAAGCAAAAAGCCGACCGTGTCTGGAAAGGCCTTGAAAAGAAAATATCCAAACTGTCCCTTTCCGGACTGACAGTCTCCTGGTTGTCGGAGCTGCCGGAGATCGACATGCTTTTATTCCGCTATATCCGTAAGGCGATCGACTATTCCAAGTCTATCGAGGTGAATTTCGGCGATCCTGATGTATTGCAGATGTCCAAAATATGGAAGAAGGTGAGTAATGAGCGTCTTCGTATCATGCAGTTTCTTCGTTTCCAGAAGGCGGTGGATGGTACCTATTTCTCGGCTGTCGAACCTATATATAATGTATTACCGCTTGTACTTCCTTATCTGAACGACCGTTTCGGTGACCAGAAATGGCTGATCTACGACATGCGCCGTGAATACGGATATTATTATGATCTGAAGGAAACGATCGAAGTTCGCTTTGAACAGAAGGAGGCACATCTGCTTTCCGGTTTTCTGAGTGAGGAGCTGATGGATGAAAACGAAAAACTTTTCCAACAGATGTGGAAAGAATATTTTAAAACGATCGCGATAAAAGAAAGAATCAATCCGAAACTGCACCGGCAACATTTGCCGGTTCGTTTCTGGAAATATATGACGGAAAAGCAGTAGGAAAGTCCGAAAATGGCTTCGGCTTGTTTTCTCACTCGTGAGAAAATGCCGGGCAGAGGAGTTGGGTTATTTTTGCCAGATCTCCCAGGCCGCAAAAGCCTGAAGCAGCAACATTTCGAGTCCGTTCTTAACGACAGCCCCTTTTTCTTTTCCTTTTTTCATGAAGAGCGTTTCATCCGGGTTATACAACAAATCATATAACAGATGATTTGGGGTGAGCAAATCGTATGGAATATCCGGACAACTGTTGACATTGGGGAACATTCCCAATGGGGTCGTATTGACGATGACGGTGTATTGCTCCATTGTTTTCGGAGTGATTTCGTCATAGGTAATACAAAATTCCTTCGGTTTGCGTGAAACCAGGGTTGCTCCGACACCCAGTTGCTTTAGTCCCTGGAATACGGCTTTGGAGGCACCGCCTGTCCCCAGGATCAATGCCTTCCGATGTGTTTCATTTAATAAAGGATCGATAGACTGTTTGAAGCCAATGATATCAGAGTTGTATCCTTTCAGTTTTTTACCGAAAAGGCCTTTTGTGAATTTGATAACGTTCACGGCTCCGATCAGGCGGGCGTCTTCATCCAGTTCGTCCAGATAAGGAATGACCTGTTCTTTGTAAGGAATCGTTACATTCAGACCATTCAATTCGGGATTCTCTTTCAGTACATTTTTAATTTCCTTGATATTCGGAATCTCGAAATTCACATATTGGGCATCTATTTTTTCCGCTTCAAACTTCTGGTTGAAATAAGTTTTGGAAAACGAATGTCCGAGTGGGTATCCCAATAAACCATATTTCTGCATAACCTTTTCTAGTATTTGTTTATTTCGTAGGGGTGGTTCGCGAACCATCCTTACAACCTGTGTATAATGAACAAATTCCAAAGGTGAAGGTGCGTGCTTTCGCCTGGGCAAATCCCTGGCGGGCAAGCAATTCTTCCATGACCTTACCTTGAGGAACGACTTTGATGGATTCCGGAAGATAGCTGTAAGCGGCTTTCTCTTTTGAAAATAACCGGCCAATAAATGGAATGATCGTTTTTGAATAAATAGGGTAGAGCTGTTTCATCGGGAAATGTTCCGGTGTGGAAAGTTCCAGAATCATGAGATGGCCGCCGGGTTTGAGTACCCGGAACATCTCGGCAATACCTTGTTCGATATTTTCAAAGTTACGTACTCCGAATGCGGCGGTAACGGCATCGAATGAATTGTCCGGATAAGTGAGTGCCGTACAGTCCTGTTGTTCGAACGATATATACTCCGATAAACCGGCTTTCGCTACCTTTTCGCGTCCGACCTGCATCATGCCTTCTGAAATATCGGCCCCGATGATCCGGTTGGCTTTCAGTTTCCGGTGCATGGAAATGGCCAGGTCGCCCGTTCCGGTGGCAATATCCAGTATGGATTGCGGAGAAAAAGGACGCAGGAAAGCAATGCCTTTCCTGCGCCATATTTTATCGATACCGAACGAGAGCGTATGGTTCAGTAGATCGTAAGTGCCTGCAATAGAGTCGAACATGCGTTTGACTTGCGTGCCCTTCTGTTCCTCCTGGTTGTAAGGTAAAATCTGTTCCGAACCGTACTTCATATATGCTTATTTATTGTTCAGATAATCGGTTACATTCTTTTCGATGCGGGCCAACAGATTGTCTGTGTCGCCTTTTTCAAATTTCTCGCCGGTGATATGTTCGAACAGTTCGATGTAACGTTCGCTGATACCTTCAACGATAGCCGGAGTCATTTCCGGAACCTGCTGTCCGGCTTTGCCCTGGAAACCGTTGTCCATCAACCATTCGCGAACGAATTCTTTAGACAGCTGTTTCTGCGGTTCACCTTTGGCGAAACGGTCTTCATACCCTTCCGAGTAGAAATAGCGTGAAGAGTCGGGCGTATGGATTTCGTCGATCAGGTAGATCTTTCCATCGCGGTGACCGAATTCATATTTTGTATCTACCAGGATCAGGCCGCGTTGTGCAGCGATTTCCGTACCACGTTTGAACAACTCCATGGTATATTTTTCAAGAACGGCGTAGTCTGCTTCAGAAACAAGTCCCTGTTTCAGGATTTCTTCTTTGGAGATGTCTTCGTCGTGAGCTCCGATAGCAGCTTTAGTTGTCGGAGTGATGATCGGTTCGGGGAAACGCTGGTTTTCGCGCATTCCTTCCGGCAGTTTCACACCACAGATTTCGCGTACACCGCTTTTGTAAGCACGCCATGCACTACCGCAAAGGTAACCGCGTACGATCATTTCAACAGGGAAACCTTCGCACTGTACACCAACGGTAACCATTGGGTCGGGTGAAGCTAATTTCCAGTTCGGGCAAATGTCGGTGGTCGCGTCAAGGAATTTGGCTGCAATCTGGTTCAACATCTGGCCTTTGTAAGGAATACCTTCCGGCAATACTACGTCGAAAGCTGAAATACGGTCGGTTGCGACCATCACCAATACTTCGTCATTGATATTGTACACATCGCGTACTTTACCATGATAGACACTTTTTTGTCCCGGAAAATTGTAATCTGTTCTAACTAACGCCTTCTTCATGACCAATTTATTTTTGATTATTTATCTGATAGTTTGTTGTTCTTTTCTATTTTCTTTGCAGCGGTTTCCGCTTTCTTTTTCTCATCGAATTTATCGTATGCTTCAACGATTCGCTGTACCAGCTTATGACGAACGATGTCTTTCTTGTCGAATTCCACCTTGCCTATTCCTTTGACACCTTTCAGTATCTGCATCGCCTGCACAAGGCCGGAGGTCGCGGTAGGGGGAAGGTCGATCTGTGTCACGTCGCCGGTAATGATCATTTTAGCGTTCATACCCAAACGGGTGAGGAACATTTTGATCTGGTGCGTCGTTGTGTTTTGTGCTTCATCGAGGATAATAACGGCATCGTTCAGCGTACGTCCGCGCATAAAAGCCAGCGGGGCGATCTGAATCACGTTATTTTCCATGTATTCTTTGAGTTTTGCTCCCGGAATCATATCCTGCAATGCATCGTACAGAGGTTGCAGGTACGGATCGAGCTTATCTTTCATTTCTCCCGGAAGGAATCCCAGCTTTTCGCCGGCCTCTACAGCGGGACGGCTCAGGATAATCTTTCTTATTTCCTTATTCTTTAACGCTTTCACTGCAAGAGCTATTGCAACGAATGTCTTACCTGTTCCGGCAGGGCCGGTAGCAAAGACCAGGTCGTTTTCTTCAAAAGCTTTTACGAGTATTTGTTGATTTTCGGTACGGGCAACGATTGCCTTCCCGTTCATTCCGTGGATAATCAGGTTTTCCTGTTTGACGACTGTCGGAGTTTTTCCTTTGATAATGTCGAGGATGACATCTTCGCTCAGGGAGTTAAATTCCTCGCAGTATTTTTCTACTTCACGGATCTTCTTAAGGAACAGTTCGGATTCGTCTTCGTCTCCGATTACTTTCATCACATTTCCGCGGGCAACGATGCGAAGCTTGGGAAACAGTGTTTTAATCAGCTGCATGTTCGCATTATTCACTCCGTAAAAAATAACCGGGTCTACACTTTCAAGAATATAAATACGTTCTATCATCCGTTCTTTTCCTTGTCTTATTTTTTATGTTTTTATTCCCTTTGATTTAGGTACGCAAAATTAGCAATATTCTTTATCTCATGAATATATTCCTGTCTTTTTTTGATATTACCGATGGAACATTTCTTTTAGCCGCCAGTTATCCTGCCTGCAATCCCATATGGCGTGTATCTCGATCAGGGTTGGACTGATGGTGTAAATCAGCTTGAAGTGTTTTTCGACAACCAGGGAGCGGAAATTCTGAGGAAATTCTTCCAATAAAGGTTCGGAAATTCCGGCATAGGGAAATGTCTTCAAAGGTTCAGCAGAATCAAGTAGCTTATTATATATGCGGATTGCAGATCTTTCACTTTTCTCGCTGTAATATTCGTAAATGTCGTCAAGTAAGGCGATGGCTCGTGGTAACCACTTTAGTTTTATTTGCATAATGGATGTCTTTTGCGTAATTCTTCTGTAGTCATTCCCAAGCCTTGTTTGGATTCTTCGATAGATTTTTTCAGCACCTCTTTCAGTTCCTCAACCGTCATTTGTGCCGGATATCTCTCCGTCTTCTTTTCTGTATGCTGACTGATCAGCTTTTTGATCTTGTTCAGCAACTGCTCATCGTCGATTTTGGTGAGTTGTTCGATCAGTGAAAGTTTTAGTTCTAAAGTACTCATATTCTTATTAATTAATTGTGTTGACCACAAAAATAGGTAATTCTTTTTGATCTTCATACAACAAAGTATTGTAATTTTCTTATTTTTGTCCTCCGTAAAATTGAAAAGGATGAAAATAGCTGTTAATGCAATTATATTGTTTTTTGTACTGGTGTCGACCAGTGTGTTCCCTTCCTGTAAAGAAAAACGTGGTGAGTTGAAAACCATCTGGTATAACGGAAGTTATAATCGCGATTTTAACGATTTGAATGACGTCCAGCTGGCTGTCGCCCAAAAGATCGGGATAGAACCCATCAGTAACCGTGAAGATGCCGAACATGCTTCCAAAAAGATGCAGGAGATCAAAACCGGCGATTATTATGAAGTGGAAGAACTGAAACACTCTATCCCTTATCTGATTCCGGAAGCGGCAACCTTACTGGAAGATATCGGCCGTAATTTTCAGGACTCCCTTTATAATCTGAATGCATCTCTCTATAAAATAAAAGTAACCAGCGTTACCCGTACGGTAGATGATGTGAAGAAACTGGGCAAACGCAATTACAATGCTTCCATGAACTCGGCTCACCGTTATGGTACAACCTTTGACGTTTCCTGGGTGCGTTATACCAAGATCAATGAGAAAGATACCCTGAATATCGACAACGACCGCTTGAAAATGGTACTTGCGTCAGTGCTTCGTGACCTGAAAAGAGCAGACCGTTGTTATATAAAGCACGAACGCAAGCAAGGATGTTTCCATATTACAGTTCGTAAATAAACTGTTATAGGGGTTTTTTACAGAATTTTCTCTTCGATGATCTTCTTCAACTCGTGTTTGGGCATAGTTCCCAGCATGAGTTCTTTGGTCCCGTCCGTTTTACAGATAAGAAGGGTAGGGATGGTGCGGATATTAAAGAGCGTTTCGAGATCTTCTTCTTTGTCTACATTCACTTTATAAATATCCAATCGTCCTTCATATGTTTGGGCGAACTCTTCCAGTATCGGGTCGAGACGTTTACAGTAACCGCACCAGGGAGCCTGGAAATCTACGATACAAGGTTTGTCTCCTACATATTTCCAGTCTTTCGGGGCAGCTTCGACGTTACCTATTTTTTGAATGAATTCAGTCTTTGTTAGTTCTATCGGTTTCATATATTCATTGTTTTAATTGACAATGCAAAATTACATTCCTTCGGTGACTAACGGAATGGCAATATAACTTATATTTTTGTCAATTTTTCCCAGGGGTATATCTTTACCGTTTCTCCGGCATATTACCGGTAGCCTCGGAGAGAAAAGATAAAACAACGTCTCTATGAGGACTATTCAGTAACAGATAGATAAGCTCGGTAAACTTGACCGGGAGCATTTCCTTTTTCAGCTTTTTCTCCAGGTTATGGTATAGCTGGACGGCGTTGAAAAAGTTCCGGAAGACCTTTTGCCGGGGGATGATATATACTTTTTGTCTGGTAACAGGCGGTTGGTACAGACTCAAGGCGCTGATCACTTCCGGGAGTTTGAGAATGCACTGTGCTGTCCATTGGTTGAAGAAGAAGGTAAATCCGGAATGATTCTGATCATTGGAAGATTTGGAAAAAACGTATGCTCCCGGTGGGATAAGGGCTAATTCTCCTTCTTCAATGATTTGTTTGGAATCGCTGTTTTTCAAACATAACGTACCGGATACTGCATACACAATAGAATAATCTGTCAGGAAATTCCGGGTGTTTTCCTGAGAAGAAGATGTTGAAATGCGCATGCTTTCTAAAAGATCCGGCAAGATAAAGTTTTCCACTACCATCATATACCTCTGAGCCTCTGACTCTTTTTTCGTGTATTACAGCTTAATCAATAATATAAAATCCTTACTAAAATAATAACAGGTCTACCATTTCATATACACCTGTTTTCTATAAATTCGAGATAAAGATAAGCCTTTTCTTTAAAAAAACGATAAGAATGAGGTAGTTAGAATCTCTTTTTTTCTGACGGGAAGCCTGCTGGCCGCCCTTAAAACAGTTGGATAAGAAGTAAACCAAGCAATACAGAAACACCGGTCGCGATCAGTCCGGGAACCATAAAAGAATGATTTAAGATATATTTACCAATATGCGTAGTTCCCGTACGGTCGAAATTGATCGCAGCCACGACTGTCGGATAATTCGGGATGAAAAAGTATCCGTTCACGGCAGGGAAGAGGGCGATCAGCATATACGGAGAGATCCCCAGCGCTAAGCCTAAAGGAAGCAGAGCACGTACGGTTGCCGCCTGGCTGAATAACAGGATAGACATCAGGAAGAGGGCAATCCCGAATAACCAGGGCATAGCCGTAACGATCTGCTCGATAGAACCTTTCAGTTCAGCCATATTCCCACCGATAAACGTGTCGCCCATCCAGGCAATACCGAAGATCGCGACAACCGCCTGCATGCCGGCAGAGAAAACCGATCCCTGCACCGCCTTGATCCCGTCTGTCCGGGTAGCCAGCAAAATGATGGCAGCCGCCGATAACATCAGTATTTCGATAATGTAAGCCATCGACAACGACTGGCCGTTGAATACCGGACGGATGCTTTCGATGGAACCGAACAGGATAATCCCGATTGTCGCCAGGATAAAGATAATGACCGACCAGCCGGCCGCTTTCTGGTTTTTGACATCTTTCAGTACATATTTCTGAGTTGTGAATTCCCCTTCGGCGATACGTCTTTTAAATTCAGGATCATCTTCCAGTTCCTTGCCGACATGCAGGGAATAGAATGCTCCCGCCAGAACACCTGCCAATGTGCAGGGTACTGAGATCATCAGGATATCGAACAGGCTGACATTGAATCCTTGTCCGGTCAACATACTTAACAGAGCGACGGTCGCTGCAGAGATCGGACTGGCTGTAATCGCTTGCTGTGAGGCAATTACGGCGATACCCAACGGGCGCTCCGGGCGTATCTTCGTTTCGGTCGCCACCTCGGCAATAACCGGTAAAACAGAATAAGCCACATGTCCGGTTCCTGCAATAAAGGTAAAGAGATAGGTAACCAGCGGACTTAATATTGTAATCTTGGAAGGATTTTTACGAAGCAGCTTTTCCGCCCATTTCACCATCAGGTCCAACCCTCCGGCAGCCTGCATACAACTGGCTGCTGCAATGACCGCTACGATCATTAACATCACGTCGATAGGGGGGGACGTTGGTTCGAGGCCGAAGACAAAAGTCAGTACTGCCAGTCCCAGGCCACCCAGTACGCCTAAACCAATACCACCTAAACGGGCTCCGATAATTATTGCAACTAAAACGAAGGCTAATTGAATCAACATATTCTGTAACTTGTTATTGTAGATTTAGTTTGATAAAGTCGCAAATTTAGTTATTTTTGTTGCGCTAAGAACTACAAACACATTTAAAATGCGCATGAAAAGATTCAATTTTGTTATTTTAGTCGCGTTATTCGGTTGGCTGACTAAACTTTCGGCACAACAAGTACGCTGTGAATTCCTTCTGGAGAAAAACTGGAAGTTCACCCGTGAGGATAACCCCGACTTTATCAAACCCGCTTTCGACGACAGTAAATGGCAATCGGTGACGGTTCCGCACGATTGGGCGATATACGGTCCGTTCAGTTCCCAGAACGATAAGCAGGAAGTGGCTATTTCGCAAGACGGCCAAAAGGAGGCGATGGAACATGCCGGCCGTACGGGCGGTCTGCCTTTCGTGGGTGTGGGCTGGTACCGTACCGAGTTTGAAGTACCTCAGTTCGCTGAAGGGAAAAAAGCTTCAATCCTGTTTGACGGGGCGATGAGCCACGCTAAAGTCTATATCAATGGCGAAGAGGTTGGTTACTGGCCTTATGGCTATAACTCATTCCATTTTGACATTACGAAGTACTTGAAACCGGGACAGAAGAACACGCTGGCTGTCCGTCTGGAAAACCTGCCGGAGTCCTCCCGCTGGTATCCGGGTGCCGGCTTGTACCGAAATGTACATGTGATTGTTACGGAAGATGCCCATATTCCGATATGGGGGACTTTTGTTACAACACCTATCGTTAAGAAAGAGTTTGCCAAAGTGAATGTCAACACAAAGGTTAACCTTCCTGAAGGTGCCGATCCGAAACAATATGCCGTGAAAACCAGCCTGCGTAACCCGAACGGACAAATGCTGGTTGAAACAATGCTCCCGCTGAACGATATCATATATAATAATGGTACGGTCGACCAGGAATTCATTGTTCACACCCCGACCCTCTGGTCGCCGGATATGCCCGCCCTGTATGTGGCTGAAAGCCGCCTGTACAAAAACGGGACAGAGTTGAAAGATGAATATACGACACCTTTCGGTATCCGTTCCATCGAAATCATTCCGGGAAAAGGGTTCTTCCTGAACGGCGAAAAGACTGTCTTTAAAGGCGTATGTAACCATCATGACCTGGGTCCGTTGGGTGCTGCCGTCAATGATGCGGCTATCCGTCGCCAGATCCGTATCCTGAAAGATATGGGTTGTAATGCGATCCGTACTTCCCATAATATGCCGGCTCCCGACCTGGTGAAGGCCTGCGACGAAATGGGTATGATGCTGATGGCTGAAAGTTTCGACGAATGGAACGTGGCCAAATGTAAGAACGGCTACAACCTTTTCTTCGACGAATGGGCGGAAAAAGATATGGTGAACCTGCTTCATAACTTCCGTAACAACCCGAGTATCGTTATGTGGTGTATCGGTAACGAAGTGCCCAACCAGTGGATCGAAGGTGACGCCAAGATTGCCCGTTTCCTTCAGGACATCTGTCACCGCGAAGACCCGACACGTCCCGTTACCCAGGGCATGGATGCCCCGGATGCTGTTGTGAATAATAACTTTGCCGCTGTTATGGAAGTGGCCGGTTTCAACTACCGTCCGTTTAAATATCAGATTAATTATAAGAAACTGCCGCAGGAAATCATCCTGGGAAGCGAGACTGCTTCTACGGTAAGTTCACGCGGTGTTTATAAGTTCCCGGTTGAACGTAAGGCGATGGCAGTCTACGACGATCATCAGAGCTCTTCTTACGATGTAGAACATTGCGGCTGGTCAAACCTGCCGGAAGACGACTTTATCCAGCATGAAGACCTGCCTTACTGTATCGGTGAGTTCGTATGGACCGGTTTCGACTATCTGGGTGAACCGACGCCGTATTATACCAACTGGCCGAGCCACAGCTCCCTGTTCGGTATCATCGACTTGGCCGGTATTCCAAAGGACCGTTACTATCTGTACCGCAGTCATTGGAACAAAGCGGAAAAGACATTGCATATCCTGCCTCACTGGACCTGGCCGGGACGCGAAGGCGAAGTCACTCCGGTATTCGTGTATACCAATTATCCTTCTGCCGAACTGTTCATCAACGGAAAGAGCCAAGGCAAACGTACGAAAGACCTGAGTATCGGTATCGACAGCAGCTATACCGAAGCTGCTCAGAAGAGTTTCGAACGTCAGAAACGTTACCGTCTGATGTGGATGGATACTAAATACGAGCCGGGAACATTGAAAGTGGTAGCCTATGATAAGGATGGCAACGCCGTAGCCGAAGAGGAAGTACACACAGCCGGCAAGCCCCATCATATCGAACTGTCTGCCGACCGTACCAACCTGACGGCCGATGGCAAAGACCTCTCTTTCATCAACGTAAGAGTGGTCGACAAGAACGGAAATCTTTGTCCGGATGCCACCAACCAGATCAAGTTCAACGTACGTGGCAACGGAACCTACAAGGCGGCAGCCAACGGTAACCCCGCCAGCCTCGAATCCTTCCAGGCTCCGCAGATGAAACTGTTCAGCGGCCAGCTGACAGCCATCGTACAAACGGAAGAAACACCGGGAACGATTTACTTTGAAGCATCCTCCCCGGGTGTCAAGAGTGCACGGATCGAGTTGATAAGCCGGTAAGTCAGTATATATTTATTGATATAATAGGAATAAGAATCCCCTTGGCACTTCAAACATGCCAAGGGGATTCTTGTTATAGGGAGATTCGGTTATTATCAAATTTGAATGTTACTTTTCTCTTGAAAGAAAAGTAACCAAAAGTTCAAGGCTCAACCGGCTTCACTGCTCCGGTGAAAGACTCCACTCGAAAATCCGAAACTCGCTGCGCTCAGACAACGGATTTTCTTAACCGTTCCGTCTTTCACCTCCGCGGACGTTCACCCGCTTAGGCCTTTCCAAGGAAGCTGTGCTTCCTCTTAGGATGGCCGATACCGATACTTATAAACAAATACTTTCGGATTTAACAGGTGGTATCGGCCATCCCAGAAGAACGCAAAGCGTTCTATGAAAGGCATCAGCTGATGAGCGTAAAACGAAGCAGCCGTAGAGAGCGTCCGGAGGCTGTGCTGTTTGAGCGCAGCGAGTTCACAGACGACAGCGAACGTAGGATGCGGAGTAGCGAAGCAGGTGCAGCCTTGATCTTTTGCCTACTTTTCCATCAAGGGAAAAGTAGGTTCAATTATTTCTAACGCTGTTTCATCCAACAACATTCCCTATCGCATCGAATGTGACATCTGTGCTCTGTCCGTTATGATCGACGGTGAAGGTATAGAATGTTCCGGCTACCTCGATCTTGACATTGATTGCTTCGATTGTATCTCCGGCATAGCCTGTGGACTGGAAGGCAGCCATAATAACCTCCGGTACCTCTTGTTCGGTTATCTGGTATGTGGTACTCTGCCACCGGTAATCTTTATTCAGTTGGGCGACCTTATAAACCTTTCCGTCCAGCATATTCAGGATATATCCTTCGCTGTTGCTCTGTATATCCAGCAGGTCGCAGGTAGCGAAAGTAAGGTTCATCAACGTATGTACCTCTGCTGGGATCACGATCGGAGCATCCTCGCTCCCTTCGTCGTTCACGGCCTTGATCAGGTTGCCGTATTGCGAATAATACAGGTCCATGTCGCTGTTCCCCTTTTCGGCATTAATCTTATAGACGACAGCCATGCTATCCCGGTTGATCGTATAGGAATCATCCACTTTCCAGCCCGCATAAAGACCGTTATTGAATGCGCCGGTCACCGCCTCCGGGAGCTGGTTGAAAGGTGTATCTGCCTTGTCCATCATCCACTTGCCCTGTTCGGTGAGCCATGCTTCGGTCGAAACACCATTGTTCGTGAACTCGGCTACATAATAATTCCCTTCAATTGTAAAGAGCGGGTTGGAGGCATCGGGATATTTCTTATTGAAAGCCTGCATTACCGGCTCGGTCGGTTCGATGGCATTTTTGTGATTGTCATCATTATTGTCGCAACCGGTGAGGACGAACCCCAGGGCGACGAAAAGCGATAAAATAATAGATCTGGTACTCATATCTTTCTTGTTTTAGCAATTAATAAGTGTTTTACCTTCTTTGTCGATAAAGAACAACGCGGAGAGCCGGAATGTTTTCTGTAAAACCGAACACACTGTCCGATATTGAACACTGTTTGTTTTATCGTAGGTGCACAATATCAGTAGTTTAGCTTTTTGGCACGGAGTTTGCCTCTACTGTGGCGGAAAATAAAAACAATACTAAATATGGACAGAGAGATATCAAAAGAAGTTCGAAGAAAAGAACAACGCAAACAAATCATAAAGATCGGGGGAGGCGTGGGAGCGGCCGTAGCCGTCATTGCCGTGATCATATCTTTCCTGCAAACCAGCCTGAACCGTAAAGACCTGACTATATCCACCGTCGACCAGGGCGTCATCGAAGTATCGGTCAGCGCCTCCGGCAAGGTGATACCCGCTTTCGAAGAGATCATCAATTCCCCCATCAACACCCGTATCGTCGAGATATACAAAAAAGGTGGCGACTCTGTCGATGTAGGAACACCGATCCTCAAACTCGACCTGCAAAGTGCCGAAACAGAATACAAGAAGAAACTGGACGAACAACAGATGAAACAACTCGAACTGGAAAAACTCCGTCTCACCGGCCATAGCAAACTCTCTGAAATGGAGATGAACCTGAAAGTCTCCCGCATGGAACTCGACCGCAAAGCCGTCGAACTGCGTAACGAACGCTACCTCGACAGCCTCGGTGCCGGCACCACCGACAAAGTCCGCCAGGTAGAACTCGACTACAACGTCAGCCAGCTAAAACTCAAGGAAGACGAACAGAAATACATCAACGAACAGGCCCTTGCCGAAGCCGACCTGAAAGTGAAGGAACTCGAACTCAACATCTTCCGCAAAAGCCTCGCCGAAACCAAGCGCACGCTCGACGATGCCCAGGTCCGCTCCCCCCGCAAGGCGATCCTGACCTACGTGAACAACGAGATCGGCGCCCAGGTAAGCGAAGGCACCAAGATCGCCATCGTCTCCGACCTCTCGCATTTCAAGATCGAGGGTGAGATAGCCGACACCTATGGTGACCGCATCGCCGCCGGCAGCAAAGCCGTTGTCAAGATCGGCAGCGACAAACTGGAGGGCACCGTCAGCGACGTCACCCCGCTGTCGAAGAACGGCGTCATCTCCTTCACCGTCCAACTGGAAGAAGACAACCACCGCCGCCTCCGCTCCGGTCTCAAGACCGACGTATATGTCATGAACGCCGTCAAGGATGACGTCATGCGCATCGCCAACGCCTCTTATTATGTCGGCAAAGGTGAATACGACCTCTTTGTAGTCAATGGCGACCAACTCTTGAAACGCAAGGTGCAGCTAGGCGACAGCAACTACGAATACGTAGAAGTGATCAGCGGCCTGCAACCCGGCGACCAGGTAGTAGTCTCCGACATGGCAAGCTATAAGGACAAGAACAAACTTAAAATAAAATAACGTCCCGTACGGGCGGTTCGCGAACCGCCCCAACACAAACAACAACAATATGTTCAAACAATACCTCAAACAAGCCTTGAACATGCTGCGTGAGAACCGCCTCATCAGCCTGATCTCCATACTCGGCACGGCCCTTTCGATAGCCATGATCATGGTTGTCATCCTGGTCTTCCAGGTACAACTGACCTCGTTCGTGCCCGAAGTAAACCGCGACCGCATGCTCTATGTCGAAAACGGTACCGAAGTAAAGGCTCAGAATAGTTGGAGCCGCGGCAACATGTCGGTCGAAGCCGTTCGCGAATGCTTCTATTCCCTGAAGACACCCGAGGCCGCCTGTGCCTGGGCCACCCGCTTTTCCCCGCTCTCTTTGCCGGGCAAGCAGATGTTCAGGACCTATACGATCTACTATACCGATCCCGGTTTCTGGAAGATATACGCATTCTCTTTCCTGGAAGGCAAACCTTTCTCGGAAGCCGACTTCAGCTCCGCCATCCCACAGGCCGTTGTCTGTGAAAGCGTCGCCAAGCAACTTTACGGTACTACCCAGGTTGTCGGCAAACCCGTCATCATCGACCGCATGTCCTATACGATCTGCGGTGTCGTGAAAGACGTCAGCCGTGCCGCCGACACCGCCTACGGGCAGGTCTGGACGCCCTATACCACCAACCGGGTTCTGTCGGATATGGCGTTTATGGAGAATATGTCGGGGGCCTTCAACGTCTGCCTGCTGGCCCGTGAGACGTCCGGTTTCGACGCCATCCGTCAGGAACTGAAGGGGCAGATGGCCCGCTACAACTCCACAAAGAAAGAGGTGCAGATCAACTTTTTCCATAACCCTATCAGCCGTTTCGACAAAGCGATCGGTACGAGCGGGCAGATCAAGGTCGAACTGAAGGACTACCTCACGGAGATGGGCGGCCTGCTGCTTTTCCTCCTGCTCGTACCGGCCCTTAACCTGATGGGCGTCACCCAGTCGGCGGTGCAGAAACGCCGTTCGGAAATGGGAATCCGCAAGGCATTCGGGGCGACTTACGGCGACCTGGTCCGCCAGGTCCTCTACGAAAAGGGGGTGATCACCCTGGTTGGCGGCGTGATCGGCTTGCTGCTCTCGTTCCTGCTGCTGCCCCTCTGTCGCAGCTTCCTGCTGGAAAAGGCGGACACGGTACTGCAAAGCGATATGCTGTTCAAACCCGGACTTTTCCTGGTGGCCCTGCTGTTCTGCCTGCTGCTGAACCTGCTTTCTGCGGGTATTCCCGCCCTGCGTATCGCCCGCCAGCAGATAGCCGCTTCATTGAAAGGCGAAGAATCCGAAGAGATGTAACGATATAAATACGAAAGGAAGATGATAAAGCATATACTGAAAATAATCTGGAACCAGCGCCGCAGCAACGGTTGGATATTTGCCGAACTGCTGGTCGTGGTCAGTATCCTGTGGGTAATGACGGATTCGCTGCTGGTCGATAAATACACTTACTATTCGCCCCTGGGGTTCGACATCGAAGATACGTATAAGGTACAGTTGGGTATCCTCGCGCCGGGCACTCCGGGATATGTGGACGATTCGTTGCTGACCACCCGCCAGGGGGAGGACGTGCTTCGTCTGGCGGGACTGCTCCGACAAGCGCCTGAGGTAGAGGAGGTCTCCATTTCCCATGTCGGCTGTGTGTACACCGAAAACCGTTCCTGGTCGCAACTTTACCGGGCGGATGCGGATACGTTCATCAAGGCGAACTTCCGCCAGTCTACCGTCAGTCCCGAATATTTCACGGTGCTACGAATGAAAGATACCGAAGGCAACCTGCTGGGCCCGCAGATCGGACAGCGGACAGGCGGCGTTATCACCTCCGACCTGGAGCGGCTCTTTTACGGAGCGGACGTCTCCGCCCGGGGCAAGGCCGTCAAGTATCATCCCGACAACACCGATGAGATGGCAATCCTGGCTGTCTCTGGCCCTGTCCGCGAATCGGAGTATAAGAAGAGTATCCCTTTCTTTTATTATATCCCTTCGCAGCCAGAAATGATCAGGCAGATCGAAGAGGCGCAGGCGGTAGGCATCGACTGCCTGATGCGAATGAAATCCGGTTTCCGTCCGGAAGACATGGAAAGGTTCCTGCAAGGAATGGGCGAACGGCTGACGGTGAATAACATCTATGTTTCCAGCGTCGTCCCCCTTAGCGAGATGCGCACCGGGATACTGAAGAAATCTGAAGACGCCATGAAGAAGAAGTCTGCCCTGGTCAGTTTCATGCTCATCAATGTTTTCTTCGGTATTATCGGAACGTTCTGGTTACGGACGCAGGCACGGCAGGGTGAGATCGGACTTCGTATGGCTCTGGGTTCCAACCGTAGCCGGATTGGTAGCCTGATGAATTGCGAGGGATTGATGTTGCTGGTGCTGACTGTCCCGCTGGTGCTGGTTTTTATCCTGAATATGTTGTATTTCGATATGCTCGATACCATCCGTTTGCCTTATACCTGGTGGCGTTTCGCGGTCACCTTCGGAGGTGCCTACCTGCTGATGGCGGGTATGATCAGCCTCGGCATCTGGTTCCCGATGTACAAGGCGGTACGGATGAAACCGGCGGAGGCGTTGCATTATGAATAAAGAACAATAATAACAATTTAAATATCAAACATCATGATCAAATTAACAAACCTCGAGAAGATCTACCGTACGAAGGAGATCGAAACAGTTGCCTTGGAGAATGTGAATCTGGATATCCAGAAGGGAGAATTCCTCAGCATCATGGGCCCCTCCGGTTGCGGAAAGTCCACCTTGCTGAACATCATCGGACTGTTGGATGCCCCGACAGCCGGTACGGTCGAGATCGCCGGAACCAATACGGTCAGTATGAACGACAAACAACTGGCCGCCTTCCGTAACAAGACGCTCGGTTTCGTCTTCCAGTCCTTCCACCTGATCAATTCGTTGAACGTACTGGATAACGTGGAACTCCCGCTGCTCTACCGCAACGTATCTTCTTCCGAACGCCGCAAGGCTGCCGAAGCCGTTCTCGAAAAGGTCGGACTGAGCCACCGCATGCGCCACTTCCCGACACAGTTGTCCGGCGGTCAGTGCCAGCGTGTAGCCATCGCCCGTGCCATCGTAGGGAATCCCGAGATTATCCTGGCGGATGAGCCGACCGGTAACCTGGATTCAAAGATGGGTATCGAGGTCATGGATATCCTACACCGCCTGAATAAGGAAGACGGCCGCACCATCGTGATGGTAACCCACAACGAAGCGCAGGCACAGCAGACGAGTCGCACGGTACGCTTTTTCGACGGACGACAGGTTCAATAGTAACCCTTCCCCTCTCGGGAAGAGGCAGGGAGTGTGTTACAGGCAGGGCAGACAGAGGCTGTGGACTTCCCCGCTCCCCGTTTGCCGGGAGAACGGGGAGCCTAATGCTAGACCTCACATCACGCCGATGAGGCAGATCACCTCACCTTGATGAGGTGGTTAACATCATCCAGATGAGGTAGATTACATCACGCCGATGAGGCAGGTTACATCATCCCGGTGAGGTAGTGTCTAGCACGGTAAAGGCGACAGTGCCGACACGAGGCTTCTTGTACAGGTGGTAAGTAGGTGTGTACTGGCTATGCACCTCCGCCACCCATCTTCCCGGCGTAAGTGCTTCGGGGATCATGAAAGCCAGGCGCATCGTCTGGTTGATGAAGACGAACCGGGGTTCGATAAAGTAACGTTTGTCGCCCTCCTCCTGACGGATCACGATGCCGACATCCGGATGGTCGCCCATTACTTTCACGCGTTGTCCGTGGATGAAGAGCGGAAGGGTGTAGTCGGAAGGGATACAGCAGAACTCGTAGGCATGTCCTTTTTCATGGCGTTCGTTGTAGATGCTGAGTTCGTTTGGCAGCGGGGCGTTCGCATTGAAGTTGCTTACCTCGGCCGGAAACGAGTCGATCAGCTGGTTCAGACGGGGAGAGGGGCGGAAGTTGGCACGGATGGCGTGCTTTGCGCGGTCGAACTTGTCGGTAGGGGCGTTGAAACGGCCGGTGACGGTCAGTTCCGTGCGTCCCAGGCCGAAGTCGACGTTGAAGCCGTCATGGATGGCACCGTACATCTCTTCGATCATCGTACGGAACACTTCGACGAACGTTCCGTGGCGGTAGGAAGAGCGGGCTTTAACGGCCCGGGCGGCGATATCTTCGATAGTGAGCGTCGGATGGTTGGGCAACGTTCCTTTATAGAACGGCTTTTGTTCGGGCAACTGGCTTTTACTCAGTTTGACGAATAGTTTGCCGGGTTTAACGGTCATTTTTGATTTAGGTAGCTCTTTATCCATAACACACATAGATTAATGTTAAACGACAAAGATAAGTAATATGTTCAGACAATATCTCATACAAGCTTTGAATCTGATGAAACAGAATCGTTTCTTCAGTTTCGTGTATATTCTGGGGACGGCTTTGGCAATCTCGATGGTCATGATGATGGCGATCGTGTATTATATCCGTACCGCCGACATTGCACCGGAGGTGAACCGCGGCCGCCTCTGCCTCCTCGATGCGGCGACGTCGGTCTCCAAAGACGGGCAGAGCAACTGGACGGGCAGCCTGTCATTCAAGACCGTCCGCGAGGTCTACTATCCCCTCCGGACTCCGGAGCTGGTCAGCGCCTACATCAGTCCGGGAATATTCACTTACACTGTCGGTGAGATGTTGCTGCGTATTCCCGGAGGAAAAGACAAGTTTGAAATCAAACTGTCGGCAACCGATGCCGCTTACTGGCAGATGTTTCGTTTCACCTTTATCGACGGGAAGCCTTATACGCCGGTTGATTTTGAAAGCGGACTGCGCCGGATAGTTCTGAGCGAGACGATGGCACGGCAGCTGTTTGGCAAGCCGGACGTAGCGGGGCAGGGCGTCCTTCTGAACGATGTCGAGTATATCGTTGCAGGGGTGGTACGCGACATCTCCGCCGTCAATATCATCACCTATGCAGATGCTTGGGTTCCTTTCACTTTATATCCCAAACTAATGATCTCCGATGGGGCGGAAGGCATACTCGGAAGGCTTGAACTCTGCATCCGTTGCAGGAGCATCGACGATCTGCCTGCGCTCCGGAAAGAGATAGACCAGAACCGCAAACGCTATAACACGACGCTGAAAGACTGGGAATATATTGCCAATGAAAGGGGCGATGTGCAGACATGGCGCACTTTCATCCTGTCGAGGCTCGACTGGCGCACATCGCCTTCGAAGCAGCTGATGCAATACGGATTACTGTTGTGCATCTTCCTCCTTGTCCCTGCCGTAAACCTCTCGGGGCTTTCTTCCTCCGACATGGTGAAGCGGATTCCCGAACTGGGATTGCGCAAGGCCTTCGGGGCAAGCCGCGCGACGCTGATCGTGCAGGTGTTGACCGAAAATTTCCTTTACACGTTCCTGGGGGGAATAGTAGGTTTGCTGTTCTCCTTCCTGTTGGTGTTTCTGCTGCGCAACCTGTTGTTTGGTGTCGGACAGATGACTGGCGAGGTGAGTCTTTCGCCCGGCATGTTGCTGAATCTTCCGGTGTTCTTTATCACCTTCGGGTTCTGTTTGTTGCTGAACCTGCTGTCGGCTTTGTGGCCGGCATGGCTTTCTACGCGTGTTTCTATTGTAAAGGCTATTAATGATAAATAAATAAGTTATGACAAGTCATTTATTTAAACTGATATATAACCAGCGGCGCAGTAACGGCTGGATCGTTCTCGAACTGTTCCTTATCTTCATCCTGATATGGGTGCTGGTCGATTTCTTTTCCGTACTTTATCTGACAGCGCGTACCCCCGTTGGTGCCGACATTACCGATACCTATCTGGTCAAACTGTCCATGACTCCGCAAAGTAGTCCCTCGTTTATCGCTTACGAAGAGGGCAGCGAAGAACCTTCGCGCAACTTCCAGCGTATCGTCGACCGTATCCGTAACCATCCGGATATCGAATGTCTCTGCCTTGGGCAGTTTTATTATCCGTATTACGGTGGGAGTTCCTCTACGACCTTGTGGAACGATACCCTGAAGACTGGTGCAAATATCTACCACGTAACCAAAGACTATTTCCGTGTTTTCCGCCTCTACGGACTCAATGGGGAGACGCCGCAGGAACTGGGCGAAAGGCTGGGGGAGAAAGTGATTCTTACCCGGCTTGGCGCCCGTCGGTTGTTCCCCGGCGATATTTCACCTGCCGGAAAGAGAGTATATTGGGATGAGAAAGATTCGATCGGATCAGTCGTCATGGCCGTATTGCCCGATATGAAGCAGCATGAGTATACGCGTCCTTTCCCGGTAATAATCAGCCTGATGCCGGAAAATAGCTGGGGGCGGATGAGAGAAAACCGACTCTTCAGTCGTATAGGTATTTGTTTCCGCCTCCGTTCGAATGCTGACAGGCAGGCCTTCGAAGCCTCCTTTAAGGATTGGATGCAGATGGATGCGGGGAATTATTCTTTCTCCTCGATCGTGCCGTTCAAGAAGGTGCGGCAGAATCTGCTCGATGCCTATCATATCTCGGAAACGATACAATACCGTGTCTTGCTGACAGTCTTTTTTCTGCTGAACCTGTTTTTAGGGGTAATCGGTACGTTCTGGTTCCGCATCGAATACCGCCGGGAGGAGCTTGGCCTGCGGATGGCTTTGGGAGCTTCGCGGAGGAAAATACAACAGTGGCTGCTGTGGGAAAGCGTCTGTCTGTTTGCCGTGGCATTCGTGCCTGCCCTGCTGGTTTGCCTGAATATCTATCGGATGGATTTGCTCGCCACGGAGAATATGGACCTGACAGTGGGCCGCTTCTTGCTCGACACCGCGCTGTCGCTATTATTATTGCTGCCGGTGATCCTTCTCGCTACCTGGTATCCTGCACACCGCTCAGCAAAGATCGAGCCGGCTGAGGCGCTGCATTAT
The DNA here is from genome assembly GCF_020091425.1 of Parabacteroides goldsteinii. Taxonomy (NCBI): domain Bacteria; kingdom Pseudomonadati; phylum Bacteroidota; class Bacteroidia; order Bacteroidales; family Tannerellaceae; genus Parabacteroides; species Parabacteroides goldsteinii. The sequence goes on from NZ_CP081906.1 coordinate 415,114, forward strand.
GAATAGGGGATAGGGAATGTTTGGTATTACTTAAACTTTTTCTGCCTTCTGTCACAATAAATCCGTACATTTGTTCCTGTCGATCAATAAATACAGTCAGATATGGAAGCAAAGAATATACCGTACGGGTTGACAGACTTCGCCCGCATTCAGAGGGATAATTATTACTATGTGGATAAAACACAGTATATCCCCCGGATTGAGCAGGCGGAGTCTTACTTCTTTCTGGCCCGTCCCCGCCGCTTCGGGAAGTCATTGTTTATCAATATGCTAACCTGGTATTATGATATCAATCGTAAAGACCGCTTCGGAGAAGTGTTTGTCGGATGTCACATTCTCGATAACCCGACAGCCGAGCAGGGAAGGTACCAGATCCTGAGTTTTGACTTCTCGGATGTGAACCCGATGCCGGATAAAGTATTCGAGTCGTTCGAACAACATTGTGGCTTTCGCTTTATGGAGTTTGCCGACAACTATGCCCGTTTCTTTGCACCTGGCTTCCGCGACGAACTGATGGCGCAACCTTCGGCCGATGCCAAGTTCGCTTATCTAATTTCAAAGGCAACCACTCTCAATCTTCCTATCTATCTCTTTATTGACGAATATGACAACTTCGCCAATGATATCCTGGCCCGTAAGGGACAGGGTGATTATAATATATTAATAAGTGAGGATAGCTTTTTCCAACGTTTCTTTGCCCGGATTAAGGCGGGGACTATAGGCGATCGGGCGATTAAGCGGGCCTTTATCACCGGCATTTCTCCTATTGTGAGAAAAAGTGTTGGTTTTGGGACGGATATGAGTGACGATGTGTATTTTAACGGACTTATGGGTTTTTATGAGTCTGAATTAACAGATATGCTGGAGTATTATGACTCCGAGCTTTTATTATCTGATCCCATTGACAAGATAATGGAGATTATTACGCTGTGGTGTGGTGGTTGCTGCTTTTCGGAGGATGCTATAAAAGTACGAATATACAATCCGGTGTTGACGCTCTACTTTCTTAATTATTACATACCTCATAAAGAAGTACCTTACCAAATGGTCGACGGAAATGTATATTCCGATTATGCCGGGTTGCGCCATTTTATTCGTACCAATAGGCTATCCGGAATGTATGCCTCCATTATGGAAGAGGTGGTGGGCAACGGGATGATATCTGCCGGAATTGATATCGGTTATCCCGTGGAATCGCTTGTCTGGCCGGATAATTTCAAAAGCCTGCTCTATTACTTCGGTTTGCTGTTTCCCCATGTGGCTGAACATGAGATGCTCATGCTGGGAATTCCAAACTTCACCGTTCGTCATCAAGTTTATTCCCTCTTGATTGAAGCTTACAACGTAAACAATGTTATCCCGCTTGACCTGTCCGCCCTGTCCGATCTGGTAGTGAACATGGCCTACAAAGGCGAATGGGAACCCGTCTTCCGCTATCTCGCCTCTGAATTGGAACGGCAAGACCAGATACGTGACTTTATCGAAGGCGAAGCGCATGTGAAAAGTTTTCTGATGGCTTACCTGGGGATGGTGAACGGTTATATAATACGACCGGAATATGAAGCGACTAAAGGTTATGACGGCTTTTACATGATGCCCGACCGACTTCATCAGCCGCTCATCGCTTACAGCTATATTGTTAAAGTGACATATCTTAGGGTTGCCGCCTCCGACGGCGATTTTGAAGACCTGCGCAACGAGGCCGTCGGACAGTTGCAGCGCTATGCTGCCGACCCATTGGTGGCACAGACCAAATACTTGACGCAGCTGGGACTGATTTTGCTTATCTTTAGAGGCAAGTATTTGGAGCTCTGTGAGAAGGTTGAGTTGCCTGTGCGATAGTTTTTGATGGCGGTTATCAGCTTCTGCTTATAGTGTTCGATATTGGAACGAGTGTTCAGTATTGAACACTGTTGGGTTTGTGTTAATCTCTTATATTCAGTTTGTTATATTTGTGGCACGGCATTTGCTTTTAGTCCGGCATAACAAATAAAACCGTATCATGTATAAACAATACTTCAAACAAGCCTGGAACCTGATGAGGCAAAACCGCTTCTACAGCGGGGTGTATATCATCGGGACGGGACTTGCCATTTCGATGGTGATGGTGATAGCGATCGTGTACCATATCCGTACAGCTGACATCACACCTGAAGTGCACCGCGGCAAATACTTGTATATCGACCAGATGAAATATGAACGGGGGAAAGGAAACAGTAACTTTTTCTGGGGCGTCCGTTCGGCCAAAGAATGCCTGATGCCGTTGAAGTCGGCAAAGGAGGTGGCGCTTATGACCAATACGGCCATCACCAGCCTGCTTTATGGCGACACCTATGTGCAGATTCCCGGGGGAGACGACCCCCAGAAGGTGCAGGTGATGGGTACGAACAATAGCTTCTGGCGCCTCTTCTCTTTTTCTTTCGTCGAAGGGAAACCGTTCAGTGAGGAGGAGTTCCAGTCGGGTTTCCCCCGGGTGGTCGTTTCCGAATCGCTGGCACGCCGTATCTTTTCGACGGCGACCGGCGTGACGGGGAAAAGTATCCTGCTGGACGATACCGAATATTCCGTTAGCGGCGTGGTGAAGGATGTCTCCGCCGTGACTCCCTCCGTGTATGCCGATATGTGGGTGCCTTATACCTCGATGCCGTTGGTCATGGGGGCTTCCGACGAGCGCGATGTATCGGTCGGCTTGCTGACGGTCTGTATCCTGCCTGCCGACGGGATGGGAGTCGACGAGGTGAGCCGTGAACTGGAAGAGATGATCGACCGCTATAATACGACCCTGGCCGACGGAAAGCTCAGTATGATGAACGGGGTGGAGACGCATCTGACACATGTGATCCGCCAGTTTGTGATGGGCGGTTCCGTGACGGCAGTTTACCTGATGCTCCTGTTTCTGATCTTTCTTTTCCTGCTGATTCCGGCGCTGAACCTGTCCGGCCTGAACGCTTCGCGGATGCAGGACCGCATCTCCGAACTGGGGGTGCGGAAGGCTTTCGGGGCGCGTAAGAACCGGCTGCTGACGCAGATACTGATCGAGAACCTGTTGCTGATGCTGCCGGGCGGATTGGTCGGGCTGCTGGTATCGTATGGGATGGTGGCGCTCTTTCAGCAGTTGCTGCTTACGCCGGGTATCATTGCGATGGTGCAGGGCAGTGTGCAGACGGAGCTGACAGTCGGGATGCTGCTGAGTCCGGCGGTGTTCGGCTATGCTTTCGGGGTCTGCTTCCTGCTGAACCTGATGTCGTCGATGATCCCTGCCTGGCGTGCGATCCGTGTGAATATTACTGAGTCGTTAAACCACTATTAAAAGGAATAGATATGCTGTTACATATACTGAAACTGATCAAGACACAACGCCGCAGCAATACCTGGGTGTTTATAGAACTGCTTGTTGTCTTCGTACTGCTCTGGTACGCCGTCGACCGGATGACGATGAGCCGGATCACACAGGCGCAACCGATGGGATACTCGTTTGAGGATGTCTATAAGGTGACGCTGGCTGTGCGCCCTTCCACCAGCGCTTCCTATATTGCCTACGAACAGGGGAGCCAGGGGGCGGGAGAGGATTTCATGCGTATCATCCGCCAGTTGGAGGCGCATCCCGACGTGCAGGTGGTAGGCCTGGCGAACGAGGCTTCGATGCCTTATACCTATATGTCCAATTCGGGTACTTATTTTCAGGAGAAAGACTCTCTTTTCCGTACTGCTCTCGACTTCAGCGTTACGCCCGGTTATTTCCGTGTGTTCGATATACATACGACCGATGGCGGTTCGCCGGACGAACTGGCTTCCGCTATTCAGGAAGGTATCCTGCTCAGTGAGCCGATGGCAATGAAATGTTTCAGCTCGACCCAGGTGGACGGCCGGGAGTTGCTAATCCTTCAGGATGATACCCTGCGTTATCGTGTGAAGGGAGTGACGGAAGCCGTTAAGCGGGAAGAGTTCAGCCAGCCGCCTTCGATTGTCTTTAAAGAGATGAAAGAGCGGAGCATCCTGCGGATGAGTGAACAGGAGCTGGGGAAGATGCAGATCTGTTTCCGTGTCCGTCCGAATGCCGCGTCGGAGAGTGCTTCCGAATATGCCGTCCGTTTTAAGAAAGAGATGAAGCACCGGCTGGCGGCAGGCAATTTCTGGCTGGCTAACGTGCAATATTATCCCGATGTGCGTACGAACTATCTGGAGACTTCGATGAATACGAGCGGGGGAAAGCTGGACATTGCGATCAACATATTTCTGCTGATCAATGTATTCCTGGCTGTGATCGGGACGTTCTGGTTCCGTGTGAACCGCCGCCGTAACGAGTTGGGGCTTCGCATGGCCGTCGGTTCCAGTCGCCGCCGCCTGCAACAGTTGCTTATCGGCGAAGGATTGATGATACTGACCATAACTGCCGTACCCGCCTTGCTGATCTGTGTGAACGTGGCCTTTGCCGGCCTGCTGAGTACGGAGGTGATGGAGGTGACTGTCGGCCGCCTGTTGCTTGTCAGCCTGCTGACCTGGTTGTTGCTGGCCGTTACCATCACATTGGCTATCTGGTATCCGTCCCGTAAGGCGGCTCGTCTCGAACCGGCGGAAGCCTTGCATTACGAATAAACAAATACTGACATTATGTATAAAATCTATTTAAAACAAGCACTTGCCATGCTGAAGGAGAACAAACTCCTGGCCTTGATCTCTATCCTGGGGACGGCATTGGCTATCTGCCTGATCATGGTGATGGTGATCACGTATCAGGTACGTGTCGAAAACTATTCTCCCGAGGACAACCGCGACCGGACGATGTATGTGCGGTGGGGCGGACGGACCTATAAAGGGGAGCAGTACGGGAACGGTTATCTTTCCTTGCGTACGGTCAAAGCGTGTTTCCTACCGTTGAAAACACTCGAGGCTGTGTCGTTTATCTCTCCCTGCCGCAGCTTGCTGGCTTCTTTGCCGGGCGGGAAGGAGAAGAAAGATTGCCTGATGATGTTTACCGACGATGTGTTCTGGAAGGTCTTCAACTTCGAATTTATATCCGGCAGTCCGTATACGAAAGAGGAAGTGTCTTCGGGTATAAAGAAGGTAGTCATCAGCGAGTCGACCGCCCGCCGGTTATATGGCACGGCCGATGCTGCCGGCAAAACGATTATGATCGCTTATAAGCCTTACACGGTTGGCGGGGTGGTAAAGGATATTTCTACAATTGCCAAAGCGGCATATGCGGAGGCGTGGATTCCTTATACGGCTTCGGCTGCCGATTTGAGCGATGATTCCTGGGCGGAGAATATAACGGATGGTTCCAGGTGATTATCCTGGCCCGTTCGGCATCCGATTTCGATACAATCAGGAAAGAAATAAGCAACCTGCAAGCGCAATATAACAGTTCGTTGAAGGATTATAAGCTCGTATTATACGACCAGCCGGATACACAGCTTGAATTGGAGATTAAAGGAGTGAGGGCTATCGGACCTGACAAGACAAGGACGATCGTGCAGTATTTGCTGATTATCGTGATTCTGCTGTTGGTGCCTGCAATCAATCTTTCCGGCATGACCTTGTCACGGATGCGCAGCCGTCTGCCGGAGATTGGCATACGCAAGGCGTTCGGAGCGACCAAAGGCCGTCTGCTGGTGCAGATACTGTCGGAGAATATGTTTCTGACCTTGCTGGGTGGGGTGGTCGGACTGCTCTTCTCTTACATTGCCATCTTTTTGTTGCGAACCTGGTTGCTGAGTAATAGCTTCGGCTCCATCTCTTCCGTGTTCGGAGGGACACCGATGCTGTCTGTTTCTGAGTTGCTTAATCCGGTGATATTCCTCTATGCATTCCTGTTCTGCCTGATACTGAACCTGCTGTCTGCCGGAATACCTGCTTACCGGATGTCGCGCAAAGAGGTGGTAGAAGCTTTGAATGAAAACTAAACCGTTAAAATAGTACGAAGATGATCAAACATATCATTAAATTAATATGGAACCAGCGGAAAAGTAATAGCTGGTTGTTGGGGGAATTGTTACTTGTGACGGTTTGCCTGTGGTATATTGTAGATTATTTGCTGGTCGTATTATATACGTTCAGTGCACCGGTCGGTTTCGACCTCGACCATACCTATAAGTTTGAGTTTAACGCCCGGGAAGAGGGGGCCGAAGGGTATTTGACACCTGGGGAACACTCCGCCAAAGCCGGTGAAGATTTGTGGGAGGCGATGGAGCGTATACGCAGGATGCCGGGCGTTGAAGAAGTGGCTTTATCCAGGTTTGGCGTTCCTTATAATAGCATGGATAATTACCAGCCTCTTCGCCGGGATACGCTTTCGGATGCTGTTTCCTGCCGTATTCAGTTTGTTACTCCGGAGTATTTCGATGTATATCGTATCGGTTCCGCTATTTCCGGAAATCCTGAAGAACTGAAAGAGGGGATAGGCGGTAGGAAGGTTATTATAACCCGGGATGCGGCAGAGAGGCTTTTTCCGGAGAAAAGTGTAAAGGACGCAGTAAAACAGACTGTTTATACAAATAATAATTCCGGAACGATGACCATCGGCGGAATTAGCCAGGAGGTCCGCCGGTCGGAATTTAGCAAGGTGGGAGCAAGGATTTATATTAACCAAAGTGAGGCAGAGGTAAAGACCGTCTCGGCAGAGATGTTACCCTGGATGGAAGTATCCGTGCGGGTTAAACCGGAAGCCGACAGGAACTTTGCCGATACATTTATGCAGGAGAAGAGTGACCAGGTGGAGATTGGTAACCTCTACCTTCAGAATATTATCCCGCTTTCCAATATAAGGGAAGATGCTTTGCGGGACGGAAAAGGGGAGATGAAAACGCGTTTGTCCATCCTGCTCTTCCTGCTGGTGAATATCTTTTTGGGGATTGTCGGTACTTTCTGGTTCCGTACCCGTCAGCGGCAGGGGGAAATGGGACTCCGGATGGCATTAGGGGCTACCCGGGGGCAGTTGAGAATGACGGTGTTGGGCGAGGGACTCGTGTTGCTGATGCTTGCGTTTATTCCGGCCGTTGTCATCTGTCTGAATATTGCTTTTGCCAATCTGATCGATTTGAACCTGATGGATAACAGCCTCCTGCGTTTTGCGGGAGGGATGCTGGTCACTTTCCTGCTGATCGCCGGGATGATTATTGCCGGTATTTGGTATCCGGCCAACGAAGCGGCACAGCTGCAACCGGCAGATGCTTTACATTACGAATGATTAAAACCTCAAAGAATATAGAGTTAGTCACATATAGACTTGTAATTAAGCCCGGATTTGTAGCGAGTACACGTCCGGGCTGCTTTTTTCTATTCCGTTATATCAGTTATGCTCAGAAGGTCATGGAAGCATAAATGCCGAAATGTTTGTCACCGGCCAGCGGACTGAGGGTCAGGTTGTGCTTTTGGGCAAACGGACGGGTGAAGATATAGGCACTGCCGATACCCATGGCGGCTCCGGCGGCCACATCCCACCAGTCGTGCTTCTTGGCATACGTACGGCTCCATCCCACATAGGTCGCTACGGCATACGCCGGGATACCCCATTTCCAACCGTAACGGCGCTGGATAAAAGCAGCGCCTGTAAACGATACGGAGGTATGCATGGAAGGAAACGAATGGTTGTCGCTGCCGTCGGGACGTTCTTTCTTTACCAGGTACTTCAGTGCATAGGTCATGCCGACCGTACTTACACCGGCCAGTGCACCCTGTTTCAATCCCTGCCAGTCCTGAAGGATCAGCACGGTTGCCAGGCTCGCCGCAGGAGTAAGGCAGGCCAGCACGTCGCCCGATTTACGGACGGCATTACGGCTGCCGCTTAGTTTGACTTCTTGTGCATGGCTGTTGAAGCAGACCATGAATGCCAGAAGAAAGGTAAAAAGATAGGTCGTTCGTTTCATATTTTCTTTGTTGATGCAAAGTAGAAACGGAAGTTACCAGAACTTATTGTTTTCAGCACTGTATTCAAAGCCGGCAACGGCAAGTTTATGGACAAGCATGTCCTTGTCTACGTCCATCTTACGGCATAATTCATCAAGGGATGCATATTTGTCGCGCAGTTTCATGTTAACTACGCTGAAAAGCATCGTCGGGTCTTCGGGAAGTTTCATTGTTATGTGTAATTAAAATTAATAGTGAATATTTGAAATAACTATTGTTTGTTCTGTTTTGTTTAAAATGTTCTGTTTTGTTTAAAACGTACGGATTCAACATAAAGCAATCAGCTTGGGAAAAAAGATGATTCCGCCTACTATTGCGGCGGCAATAGCCATTAACAATACGGCTCCGGCTGCCAGGTCTTTGGTCCGTTTGATTGCTTCGCTATATTCGGGCGATACAAAGTCGGCAATAGCTTCCAAGGCTGAGTTGACGGCTTCGGCTGCCAGCACGACACCGATCACGATTACGACAGCAACCCATTCCATGCGCGACAACCCCAGAAGAACACCGGCAATCACCACGCATACAGCTGCAAAACAATGTATCCAGGCATTATGTTCCTTCGTGATCAACAAACGTATCCCGTTGAACGCATACCGGAAACTCCGTAGCCGTTTGCGGAAAGTAAAGCCATCATTCTTCATATATCCATTCTGTTGAGATGGCAAAGATAGGTATTTTTTATGATTCTTCCTCTTCCTCCGTCAACGGTCCCAATTCCGGTATGATTGCACGGGCTTCACGGCCGCTCAGGGTGTCTACGTCTTTCAGCTTGCGTTGGATGGCGCGGGTACGGGTTCCGAGTACTTCTTCTATCTGGCCGCTGGCCGTTTGCAGGTTCTTCTGCGCTTTTTCCAGCATGCCGCCTACCTTTTCGAACTCTTTCTTTACCGCACCGAGTATGGTCCATACTTCGCCGGAATGTTTCTGGATGGCCAGTGTGCGGAAACCCATTTGCAGGCTGTTCAGGATAGCGGCAAGGGTGGTAGGACCGGTTACGACAACTTTATAGGTCCGTTGCAATTCATCCAGCAGGGCGGAGCGGCGCACTACTTCTGCATAAATGCCTTCGAAGGGAAGGAACATAATGCCGAAATCGGTCGTTGCGGGGGGAGCCAGGTATTTGTCGGAAATGTCTTTTGCCATCTTTTTAATGGTTGTTTCGAGCAGCTTGCCTGCCGTTTCGATAGCCTGCGGGTCGGCATTGTCGTAAGCGTCCAGCAATTGTTCGTAGATATCTTTGGGAAATTTGGCGTCGATGGGGAGGTAAACGTATTCGCGGATATCGTCGCGCCCCGGGAGCTTGACGGCAAATTCCACGACCGCGTCCGAACCTTTGCGGGTGTGTACGTTCGCTTCGTATTGTTCCGGTGCCAGAATTTGTTCCAGCAACATGCTCAGTTGTATTTCTCCGATGTTTCCTCGTGTCTTCACATTGCTCAGTACTCGTTTCAGGCCGCCAACGTCCTGCGCCAGTGTCTGCATTTCCCCTAAACCTTTCTGCACGCTTTCCAGTTGTTCGGTAACGAGGCGGAAAGACTGGCCGATGCGGTCGTTCAGTGTCTTCTGCAATTTCTCGTCTACCGTGACGCGGATTTCATCCAGGCGCTTTTCGGTGTTGGCAACCAGCAGGCGCTGCTGTTCGTCGAGGTTGGCGAACTTCTCCCGTTGGAGGTTGTTGAAAGAAGCGATGCCCCGGTCGAAAGCCTCCCTGAATTCGTTCATGGAGCGGGTCAGTTCTTCCCGGTTGTCGCGGGCAACGATACGGCCCTCTTCGCGGTTCAGCCGGAAGTCTTCCCGGAAGTTTTTTTCAATGCGTTCGAAAGAACGTTGCATTTCATCGAGCAAGCGTTTCAGTTCGTTTTGTGTATCGGATTTATCCTCTTTCGGGCGGAATAAGATTTGTAAAACAATGATAATAAGAAGTCCGCAAATAATTAACCAGTTCATGTCGTTCTATTTTGCGGCAAAGATAGAAAAACAGTTCTTAGGGCAAGTGATTAAAAAGAGTTAAAAGGAAAAACATTCTTCATTAACGTTTGTTTTAGTCATACAAAGCGGCCTATATTTGTACGTCGCTTTTTAGTAACAAAAATATAAAATACTACAAAGATGGCAAAGATAACATTTAAAGGTAATCTGGAAGTAAATACAAACGGAACATTACCGGCAGTCGGAGCAGAGGCTCCCGATTTCAAAGGAGTAAAAAGTGACTTATCTGAATTATCACTGAAAGAACTGAAAGGAAAGAACGTTGTAATCAATGTTTTTCCGAGTTTGGATACAGCCGTATGTGCTGCTTCGGTGAGACGTTTCAACAAAGAAGCTGCTTCTTTGCCAAATACTGTGGTGTTGGCTGTATCGAAAGATTTGCCTTTTGCGCACGGACGCTTCTGTACTACGGAAGGTATTGATAAAGTGATTACACTTTCTGCATTCCGCTGTTCGTGCTTTGAAGATAAGTACGGGATGCTGATGGTTGACGGTCCGCTGAAAGGGTTACTGGCCCGTGGCGTGATAGTAGTCGACGAAGCAGGCAAGGTGGTATATGAGGAACTGGTTCCTGAAATTACCAACGAACCGAATTACGAAGCCGCAATCGCTTCGCTAAAAAACTAATTAAGTAGATTATTGTTTTTCATTGGTTAAAGTTAAGGGTTAGTGTAGAAGGCTGTCGGATGTGAATCCCGCAGCCTTCGTTTTGTTGTACCGAAAACTTTCGTACCTTTGCTCTTGTTGAATATAAAACAAAGCGAGTATGGCTACAATGACGATACCTTATGCAGTTGCCGATTTCGTCGATTTACGCGAACGTGGTTTTTATTATGTGGATAAGACCAACTATATCAGTAAACTGGAATATTATAATGCCCCTGTTTTCCTCCGCCCGCGCCGTTTTGGCAAGAGTCTGCTTATCTCTACGCTGGCCTGTTATTATGATCGTACCAGGGCGGCACGCTTTGATGAACTTTTCGGTGGAACCTGGATCGGTAGCCATCCTACCCCGGAACATAACCAATATATGATTGTGCGCTATGACTTCTCAAAGATGGTAATGGCGAACGATATGGACGGATTGGAACGGAACTTCAATGATTTGAATTGTATTCCGGTCGAGATTATGGTGACACATAACCGGGATTTGTTCGGCGACTTTCAGTTTACTACTAAAGGTAATGCCTCAAAAATGTTGGAAGAAGCTTTAGGATATGCCCGTGAACATGGCTTGCCTAAAGTCTACGTGCTGATAGACGAATACGATAATTTCACCAACCAGCTGCTTACAGCTTACAACGATCCGCTGTATGAACAGGTGACTACTAAAGACAGTTTCCTTCGCACCTTCTTTAAAGTGATAAAGGCAGGTATCGGTGAAGGAAGCATCCGCACCTGTTTCTGTACCGGCGTATTGCCCGTCACAATGGACGACTTGACCAGTGGTTACAATATAGCCGAAATATTGACCCTGGAACCTTCATTCTTGAATATGCTTGGTTTTACGTATGCGGAAACGGAAACGTATTTGCGTTATGTGCTCGATAAGTATGTGGGCAGCCAGGACCGTTATGACGAGATATGGCAACTTATCGTAAACAACTACGATGGCTATCGCTTTAAACCGAAAGCCGAACGGTTGTTTAATGCCACTATCCTGACCTATTTCTTTAAGAAATTTGCTGTCAATGGCGGCAGTATTCCCGAAGAAATGGTTGATGAGAACCTCCGTACGGATATCAACTGGATCCGCCGTTTGACTATGTCGCTCGACAATGCGAAAGCGATGCTCGACGCGCTGATTATCGATGATGAACTGGCCTATAACGTAGCCGACCTGTCCAGCAAATTCAACAAGCAAAAGTTCTTCAACAAAGAGTTTTATCCGATCAGCCTGTTCTATCTGGGTATGACTACGATCAGAGATAACTATGTGACATCGCTTCCGAATATGACTATGCGCAGTGTCTATATGGATTATTACAACGATTTGAACCGTATAGAAGGAAATGCACAACGTTATGTGCCTACCTACCGGAAATATGACGGCGACCGCCGCCTGGAACCGCTCGTGCAGAATTATTTCGAACAATACCTCGGACAGTTCCCCGCCCAGGTCTTTGATAAAATAAATGAAAACTTCATCCGTTGTTCATTCTATGAATTGGTTTCTCGTTATCTGAGTAATTGTTACACCTTTGCCATTGAGCAAAACAATTCGGTGGGGCGTTCCGATTTCGAGATGACCGGTATTCCCGGCACGGATTATTATACCGACGACCGTGTCGTAGAGTTCAAATACTTCAAGGCTAAAGATGCCGAAAAGATGTTGGAATTTTCAGATCCCCGACCTGAAGATGTGGAGCAGGTGAAGAAGTACGCCGATGATACCCGCCGGAAATTCCCCAATTATCAGGTACGCCAGTATATTGTATATATCTGCGCCAACCGCTGGTGGAAATGCTGGGAGGTATAGCGAAAAAACAACATCGTTATTAATCATCGTTTGGTAATTCATATTTTATTCGTATACTTGCAGAAAATAAAATAATCTTTATGTGTTCAATAACTTCTAAATCAGGCATCATTTATTTGGTGTGATAAACGGATAAGATCCTTTTGTCTTCTGAGTTTATATTGCCGATTTCCCGGAACCGTGGGGGAATCCTGTATCTATTATTGTTATATTATAAAAGAAGTTATGAATAACTGGAAAAAAGTATTCGCCATTATATGGACCGGTCAGTTCTTCTCTATCCTGACCAGTTCAATCGTTAATTTTGCAATCATCCTATGGCTTAGTTTTGAAACGAAATCGGCAGAAGTGTTGGCTTTTGCTGCCATAGCAGCCATGCTTCCGCAATCAGTATTGGGACTGTTTACCGGTATCTTTATCGACCGTTGGAAAAGGAAGCGGGTGATGATACTGGCAGATAGCTTTATCGCTTTCTGTACATTGATCCTGGCTGTCCTGTTCTACCTGGATATAGCGAAGATCGAACATATTTATATTTTGTTGGCTTTACGTTCGGTAGGTTCGGCTTTTCATATGCCGGCCATGCAGGCGTCGGTCCCTTTGCTGGCTCCGAAGTCGGAACTGATTCGTATTGCCGGCATCAACCAGATTATCCAGTCTGCCTGTAATATTGCCGGGCCGGCCCTGGCTGCGCTTTTCATCTCTTTTATGGAGATGACGAATATCTTGCTGCTGGATGTGATTGGTGCGGCTCTGGCATGTACTTCACTCTTGTTTGTGAAAATCCCCGATCCGGATAATACGGAAAAAACGCAGAAAGTACATCTCTTGAAAGAAGCGAAGGAAGCCTTGACAGAGGTCCGTGCACAAAACGGATTGTCGTGGTTGTTTATCCTTTCTATCATTGCTACCTTCTTTATTATGCCGGTCAGTGTTTTGTTTCCGTTGATGACGTTGGACCATTATTCAGGGAATGCTTTTCAGATCAGTCTGGTTGAAGCAGCCTGGGGAATAGGCGCCTTGCTGGGCGGTGCTTTTCTGGGGATGAAGAAGTTTAAGCTGAATGAGATTTCATTGATAAACTGGATGTATATCCTGTTGGGAGTTACGTTCGGACTGTCCGGTATTCTGCCGGTTTCAGGTTACCCGTTGTTTGTCGTATTGACGGCGGTCGGCGGTATATCCGGTTCTCTTTATATGGCCTCCTTTACGACGGTGGTACAGACACGTATCAATCCGGTGGTGATGGGACGTGTGTTCTCGTTTTATATGAGTGTTAGTCTGTTGCCTTCGATGATCGGATTGTTGAGTACCGGATTTCTGGCGGATACGATCGGTATTGGAAATACATTTATCATCGGTGGAGGACTGGTGGGAATGATCGGATTGATCTCGTTTGCTTTGCCAGCCATAAAAGAATTGAAGAAGGGATTTGATAAGTAGTAAAAGGTCTCACTATGGCACACTTATCCGTGTTCATCTGCTTAATCTGTGGCATCTGTGTGCCATAGTGAGACTTTTGTAACATTTAATCCTTTCCGCTTTGATCCGGATGGAGCGATTTATAGTAATTAATGCGTTCTGTCCAGGGACGGTATTCAAAAGGAAAGACATGTTTTTCTTCGGCCCATCGGTTCCATTTACTCTCTAATACCTTTACTTTTTCCGGGTATAAGGCTGCCTGATCGTTTTCTTCAAACGGATCGTTCATCAGGTCGATCAACTCCCAGGACTGTTTGCCGCTGTTACGAACCAGTTTCCAGCCATCCGAAATGATTGCACATGAGGTCTGATGTTCGAAAAACAAGTCGCGTGGTTCCAACGTCTTGTTTTGGACGGCGGGTATCAGGCTTCTGCCTTCGGTGGTACTCAACTTTTTATCATTGAATTGTCCGGGATATTCAACCGAAGCCATATCCAGACAGGTCGGCATTACATCTATAATATGACTGAATTCGCGATTGAACTTCCCTTTGAGAACATTCTTTTGCGGATCGCCATACATAACGATAAAAGGCGTACTGGTTCCTCCCTGGAAACACCATTGTTTGTAACTTCTGTAAGGCGTATTGTTCAGGTCGGCCAGTAATTGGGCAATAAAACCCCCTTCATTGGTTGAACCGTTATCACTCAGGAAGAGGAAGACGGTGTTTTCATAGAGCCCTTTTTCTTTGGTAGCAGCAATAACTTTCCCGATACCATCGTCCATTATTTCAATCATGGCGGCATAGGTAGCCATTTCGGTTATCCATGCTTCCTGTTGTTCGGGAGTGAGACTTGTCCAGGCCGGGCGTCCTCCTTCAAATTCTTTCTGATGGATGGGGAGGGTTTCTCCGGCATTCATCAATCCCATCTCTTTCTGTCGATCGAAACGTTGTTGGCGCAGGACGTCATATCCTACTTTATACCGTTGCCGGCATGCTTCCACCCGTTCTTTGGGTGCCTGCAACGGCCTGTGAGGGGCATAATGCGCCAGATACATGAACATCGGGACATCGGCCGGATGGCTACGGATGAAACTGACGGCCGAATCCGTAATGGCCGTTGTATAATAAAAGTCGTCGGGGAATGTCGTGATACGGTCCGTATTCGAATAGACGGGAGTCGGGGTGTAATAGCTTCCGCCGCCGCTCAGGCAACCGTAATATTTATCGAACCCTCGTTGTGTGGGATAACTACCGTTCGGTTTATCGAATGCGCCCTGTACTGTCAGATGCCATTTCCCACTCATATAGGTCGCATATCCGTTTGCTTTGAGGACTTCGGCGATAGTCGGGTAATCGGCAGATATCTGTCCGCGGTATCCGGGCCGGTGCTCGTCGACAGCCGTCATCCATCCCATTCCCGCTTCATGCTGGTAACGTCCGGTCAGGAGGGCGGCACGGCTGGGGCAACTGCGTCCGGTGTTTTTGAACTGGCTGAAACGCACTCCGTTCTCTGCCAAAAAATCAATGTTCGGAGTCTTAACTTCTCCTCCGTAACATCCCAAATCTGAAAATCCCATATCGTCGCATAGGATCAGAATAATGTTGGGATGCGATTGTTCACCGGCATTACCGGCTGCCGCGAATTGTGCCATAGAGGCAAGAACCACGGTACTTAATAGAGTTTTATTTGTCATGTTATCTAAGGTTATAATAGATATGGCGATAAAGTTACAGATAAGTTTTTATATAATTCTATCCGGCTTTGTAAAAGGTATTCTTATAATGGACTTACTATATATGGTGATTGTCGCCGGATTTGTTATAATTGGTTATTTATATAAAAGATTATTAGCGTGGCGGATGGCGGTATCTGTATTGATCATTTGCTTTGCCTTTTTTAAAATAAGATATGTGGCGTTTTTGTATTGAGTTCTTACAGAACTAATTTAATACCGACCCTGCAAATGTAATATTAATTTTATAATAAAACATTAAATTGTGCAGATTATTCAGTAATAGTCAAGTCGTTGGAGATCGTTTAATAATAATAACGTTTAAACTAAAGTTAATCCATTATAAAGGTAGATGATTGTCTCTTTAGAGTTAATATGCTGAAACCATGCTATTTGTGAAATAAGAAAAGCCATAGTTCTGTAAGAACTGTGGTTTCATAGGGATAAGATTTTTACAGAAAGAGTAAATGTTAATACCATGAATAAGGTGAATCTATAAGTAAAGTGAGTTAATCTCCTTAAATCTTATTTATAAAGTTACTAGTATTATTAAACAAAAAGCAATTGTTATGTTGAAAATCGTAAGACCAGTCGGCCTTTTGTTGTTGTCAGCCACATTGTGCTCCGGAGGGACAGCACATGCTTCCGACAGTACGGCAACATCCAAAGTTGACATTTCTCAGCAACAAAAGAGTTTAAAAGGAACAGTTAACGACGATTTCGGCCCTGTTGCCGGTGCCTCTATTGTCGTAAAAGGAACAACGAACGGTACTGTCACCGACATGGATGGTAACTTCGTACTGGATGTAAAAGCCGGGGATGTGATCCAGATCTCTTTCATCGGCTATCTGACACAAGAAATTAAGTACACAGGACAATCGACTCTTAAAATTACTCTGGCTGAAGATACGCAAAAGCTGGACGAAGTCGTGGTGGTAGGATACGGTACCCAGCAGAAAGCCAACCTGTCCGGAGCCGTAGCCTCTGTGGCAAGCGAAGAACTGACAAGCCGACCGATTTCGAATGTATCCTCCGGTTTGCAGGGATTGATGCCGGGTGTGACGATCACAGCCGGTGAAGGCCGTCCCGGTGAAGATGGAAGTAATATCCGTATCCGTGGTGTCGGAACGTTGAATAACGCATCTCCCTACATCCTGATCGACGGGATCGAGAGCGGTTCGATGGACAGTATCGACCCGAACGACATCGAAAGTATCTCTGTCCTGAAGGATGCCTCCTCTGCCGCCATCTACGGTTCGAAAGCCTCCAACGGAGTTATTCTGATAACGACCAAACGTGGTAAGACCGGTGCTCCGCGTATTACTTACAACGGATATATCGGGGTCTCAAGCCCGACTGCTGTAATAGACCGCGTCAGTTCGGCCGAATATGCGATGCTGTATAACCGGATCGACGATGATAACGGACAGCCTCACCGCTATAGTGATGAAGACATCCGCCTGTTTCAGGATGGCTCCGACCCATACGGACATCCGAACACAGACTGGAATGATGCCGCTTACCAAACCGGTGTATTGCATAAACACAATGTAAATATCAGCGGAGGTACCGAGAATACGAAATATATGGCTTCTGTCGGTTATCTGGGACAAACCGGTATTCTTCCTAACTCGGAACGTAAACAATTCAACGGCCGTACGAACCTGGATATGAATATCACGAAGAAACTGACGGTTCGCTTGAATATGTCATATATAAAGAACGACTATAAAGACCCCAACTCCAATTATGGCGGCGGTTGGTCGGACCAGATTATCCGCCAGCTGAATATTCTGAGCCCGATGATTCCGGTTTATAATGAGGATGGAACATATGGTGCAACAAATGACGGTAACCCTATCGCCTGGCTGGACTCCGGACAGACTGTGGACAAATACAACCAGAACTTTACCGGTTCTCTTGCAGTCGACTACCAGATCATAGACGGACTGAAGGCAACAGTGTCCGGTTCGTATGTAAATGACGACCAGCACTTCAAGGCATTCGTTATGAAATTGGATACCGACCCGGCACAGGCCAGTCGTCCGAACAGCCTGGAAGAACGTTTCACCAACTGGTCACGTTACAATTTCGATGCTTTGCTGAACTATGACAAGACATTCGGTAATCACGGTTTGAAAGTGATGTTGGGATATCATGCCGAGAAATATGATGTGCGTTACAACAAGGAATACCGCGAAAACTTCCCGAATAACGAACTGGATGATATGAATGCCGGTGCTACGGCTACCCAAACCAACGAAGGTTTTACCCGCAAATTGAATATGCTTTCTTATTTCGGTCGTGTAAACTACGACTATGCCGGTAAATACCTGCTGGAAGCAAACTTCCGTTCGGATGCTTCTTCCCGTTTCGCCCCCGGACACCGTTGGGGATATTTCCCTTCCTTCTCCGCAGCATGGCGTATCAGCGAAGAGAGCTTCATGGAAAATACGAGGAATTGGTTGAATAGCCTGAAACTTCGCGGATCATGGGGTATGCTTGGTAACCAGGATGCTTTGAGCGACGGGACACCGACAGGCGGTGACTTTTATCCCTGGTTGAATACGTATAACCTGGGTGCCAACTATCCTTTCGGAAGTGCGTTGACGACCGGTTATTATCAGAGTAATTATAAAATAGCAGACCTTTCGTGGGAAAAGTCAACGACATGGGGTATCGGGATAGATGCAATGATCAATAATAAGATCAGCTTTACTTTCGATTACTACGATCGCAAGACAACCGATATCATCATGGAAGTTCCGGTACCGACGGAATTTGCGCTGGGTGCTTATAAAGATAATGTAGGTGCCATGCGTAACCGAGGTGTCGAAATGCAGTTGGGCTACACTAACCAATGGGGTGACTGGAAGTTCGGTGTAGTCGGCAACTTTGCCTATAACAAGAATAAGATAGAAAACCTGGGAGGTGTTAACCGTATGTCTGATGGCGACTTCATGCGTCAGGTCGGTTCTCCTATTAATTCCTGGTTCGTGTACAGAACAGACGGTTTCTTCCAGTCGGACGAAGAGGCACAAGCCTGGATGGATAAATATGCCGGTCAGGACGGATATCCGTTCGGCCTGAAATTTAAAGGGGGTGACCTGAAGTATGTCGATACCAACAATGACGGTAAGATCACAGCCGAAGACCGTGAACTCTATAAGACAAAAGATCCGGTGATGACATTCGGTCTGAACCTGAACGGTGCTTATAAGAACTTCGACCTGACGCTGAACTTTACCGGTGCGGCAAACGTCGGTTTCGCTTATACCAAAGAAGCCTTCGGTGAATTTTCCGGCAGCGCCGGCCACCCTTCAACAGCCTGGCTGGACTCATGGACACCCGAAAATAAAGGAGCAAGTATGCCCCGTGTAGCAGAAGCCCGTAAGTCACCGAGTGAAGCATCTGTTGTCATGTCTGACTTCTGGATCATGAATACGAGCTATCTGCGTCTGAAGACTGCACAGTTAGGCTACACCTTCCCGAAAAGCCTGATAGAAAAAGCCGGTATTCAAAGCCTGAGGATTTATTATTCGGCTGAGAACCTGCTGACATTCGATTCTATGCCGTTGAATGTAGACCCGGAGACAGTCAGCACCCGTTTGTCAAGCTATCCTTTGTCTACTACCCATTCATTCGGAGTAAATGTTACGTTCTAAACTATTAATGACTATCTAATATAAGTTGAATTTTATGAAACGATTATCAATATATTTAATGGCCGGAGCAGCGTTTTTATCTACATCCTGCTCGGACTTTCTGGATACGGCTCCACATGATGCATTGTCTCCTTCCACCACCTGGAAGACCGAAACGGATGCTGAAAGTTTCGTGGTGGGATGTTATAACGGTCTGTGGGATCCGACCGCCATTCTCTATCTCGATTGTGGTTCAGATATTGCTTACAACAACTTTCCGTGGGAAGGTTGGCGCCCCTGGGGTGACGGTTCTTTGTCAAGCTCCAACCCCGGCAGTTCATTTTATAGCTTCACGACTATCCGCCGTTGTAACACCGTGCTGGAGAATATCGACAATGTAACATTCAAGTCGGAAGCAACAAAGAATGACCTGGTTGCACAGGCGAAAGCGATTCGTGCTTATAAATACTTCCAGATGAACTGGTGGTATGGCGGCGTGCCTATCATCGGCTCTTATCAGTCAGCCGAAGAAGCCCAGGTGCCCCGTAATACCGAAGAAGAAGTTCGTCAGCAGATAGCCAAAGACCTGGAAGATGCTTTGACGGGTATTAATACGACACCGGCTGCCCGCGGACGCATCGGCAAAGGCGGTGTACTGGCAATAAAAATGCGTGAGGCTTTGTATTATGGAGAATGGCAGAAGGCTAAAGAGGCTGCCCAGGCCATCATTGACCTGAAGCAGTATGAACTGGAACCCGATTATTCCAATTTGTTCAAGCTCACTGGCACAGATTCGAAAGAGGTGATCATTGCCGACCAGCGTATCCCTAATACATTCGGTTTGGGAGTTATCGGCCAGATGTATAATAATGTAGACGGCGGTTGGTCCTCTATCGTCCCCACCCAGAACCTGGTGGATATGTATGAAATGACAGACGGTAAAACGAAGGAAGAGTCGAACCTGTATGATGCGGCCCATCCGTTTGCCAACCGCGATCCCCGTATGGCGATGAGTATTCTTTATCCGGGACAGGACTGGAGAGGTTCGGTGCTGAACACGCTGGATAAAACACTGGCGGATAAGTCGGATAATAAGAACTATCCCACCTACACCGACAATGCTTCGAAATCCAGTCTGACTTGGGCGAAATATCTGGACCCCATCGACCAGTATCCCAATATGTGGAGTACCGGAACTTGTGTGATCGTGTTCCGGTATGCCGAAGTTTTGTTGTCGTATGCCGAAGCTGAGAATGAATTGAACGGCCCTTCCGCCCAGGTGTATGATTATCTGGATCAGATCCGTACCCGTGCCGGCATGCCTGTTGTGGACAGAGCCAGATACAGCACGAAAGAAACATTGCGTGAGCTGATTCGTCGTGAGCGCTGCATTGAATTGGCGGGTGAAGGCTTGCGTCGTGCAGATATTCTGCGTTGGAAAGATGCCGCAGGAAAGATGTTGGCCGAAACATTATTGAACGGCCCGTTAAACCGTATCGTCGGTACAATCGATTACAACGAGACAGATCCTTATAAACGTGCCGTCGTAACAGGCAAGGACCTGATTGAAAACCGTGAGTTTGCTGCCAAGAACCGTTATCTGCCGATCCCGCAGGACAGCATGGATAAGAATCCGAACCTGAAACAGAATTCCGGTTACTAACGTATTATTATGTTGAAACTGCCGGAACGAATTTCCTGGTAATCCAGTTGATTAAAGTTAAGGGTTAATGTGGAAGGCTGTCGGATATGAATCCCGCAGCCTTCGTTTTTGACTCCCCCGACAAATGCTTCGGCACAAGCAAGTCCAATCAGTTGTGAAGACAAATGAAGATAACAGACAAAAGGGAAAACGATATAAGATAATTATTGAAATTGTTTTCTGTACCTGCTGGGAGAGACTCCTATATTATTTGTGAAAACCCGGACAAAGTGAGGTAAATCATTGAATCCTACCGTGAAACATATTTCGGATACTTGCTTCTGTGAATGTTTCAAAAGTTTGCAGGCTGTATTTAAACGGTATTGAGTTACATACTGCGAAAAAGTTATTCCTTTACAACGCTTAAAGTAAGAACAGAAAGCAGAGCGGTTCATACCTACTTCGGCGGCAATATCATCCAACGAAATAGTGTGGACGTAGTGAGCCATCACATAGCTACATATTTGCTGCATACGACGTACATCCCGTTCGATGCGCATCGGCCTGCCTACAAACGTATGATCGGACGATTTGAAAATGACCGGAAGCAGACGGAACATTTCGCACAAGCGTCCCAACTCGTCCAGGTTGTTCATCCGTGATAA
Source organism: Parabacteroides goldsteinii (assembly GCF_020091425.1). NCBI lineage: Bacteria > Pseudomonadati > Bacteroidota > Bacteroidia > Bacteroidales > Tannerellaceae > Parabacteroides > Parabacteroides goldsteinii. Next base: position 436,601 of record NZ_CP081906.1, read on the forward strand.
TATCCGGCGGATGGTTCGTGAACTTTCGGAACCGAACTTCAGTGCATTGACTGGAAATGTAATGTTTTTCAGATGGTTGCGCAGTTCGGGAAATACCTGCATGCACCGTTCTACCAGTGAATGACTGAAAGCTACCATCAGATAACGGACATGGCCTTCTTCGTCCGCTGAATCCGGCGTATACTCCCAGCGGTGGAGCATGGACGGAGGTATCAATGCCACATCGCCAGCTTCAAAGGGTTGTAAAGTGTCGCCTGCCATCCGGTTACCATACCCGTGGACAACATAATACAATTCCCATGCATCATGTTGATGCAATTTGGCCTCGAGACCCGTTTCTACCCGTTGGTCTATAAAGAAAAACGAATGATTTTCCACCTCGGGCAATTCGTAAGGAATAGCAGTATCTTCCATAAAGGTATGCTTAAAATGATCCGAATGCAAATATACGACAAGTATACGAAACAATATCACAAATATGTAACAAGAAAGCCGGATAACTTTGTTGCCGGAAACGATAAGTATAACCAATAAAATGTATTGTTATGGATTTCTATCAAATATTAGAGAAAAGAAGAACTATCCGGGATTTTTCTGATAAAGAAGTTACGGACGAAGTATTGAAGAAGGTATTGTCGGCTGCATTTAAAGCTCCTACCAATGACCATTTGCGTCAGTTTGAATTTGTTGTGGTGAGAGGACAAGAGAATATTGCCCGACTCGTATCGCCTGTGGCACAAAACACTAAAAATATTCAGCAGACAGGACTTAACGCTGCTGCCGGTGTGATGGACAAAGATGAGCACGCCATGTTTACCGATGCGTTGCCCAAGCAGCAACGTATGCTTATGCAGAGCAATTGCCTTGTTCTGCCGTTTTTCCGGCAAAAGGATTATCCTCTGTGTCAACCTGCCGACCAAAGTTCGCTCAACTATTTCGCTTCGGCGTGGGCTGCCGTTGAAAATATGCTGTTGGCAGCAACGGCAGAAGGATTGGCATGTGCTTTCCGTATTCCCATCGGCAACGAACCGGAACATGTAAAACAACTGGTTAAAGCCCCCGATGGATATGAGTTTACCTGTTATCTTGCTATCGGTTATCCGGCCGAAAACGCACATATCTGTAAACAGAAAGAAATTCGGATAGAGGACAGAATTCATGATAATCGTTGGTAATCCGGGAATGAAGCGACATGTCCTGCCGTTTGTTGCAGATAGCAGACGAAATTGGGGAATAATCCTATATGACATTGAGAGAATGTTATAGGCATCAAAGTATTCCATCCAACTCATTGACAATTTGTCCGTCAAAAAGATTGATGATGTAGTCGGCGTATGTGGCATCGTGCTGTGAGTGTGTCACCATGACGATAGTCGTTCCTTCGGCATTCAACTGACTGAGCAGTTTCATTATTTCGAGACTGTTCTTGGAGTCGAGGTTGCCGGTCGGCTCGTCGGCCAAAATCAATTTAGGTTTGCCTACCACGGCGCGGGCGATGGCTACTCGTTGCTGTTGGCCTCCGGAGAGTTGTTGCGGGTAATGTTTGGCGCGTTGGCTGAGGCGTACTTTGCGCAGGATGTCAAGTACCTGCTGTTTGCGTTCGGCTTTAGGTACGCCAAGATATTTCAGTTGGAGGTCTATGTTTTCTTCCACCGTCAGCTCGTCGATGAGGTTGAAACTCTGGAAGACGAACCCGATACGTCCTTTGCGGTAACGGGTTCGGTCTTTCTCTTTCAAGTGTCCCATTTCTTCCCCATCCAACAGGTAGCTGCCTTCGTCCGGGTTGTCCAGCAGACCGAGAATATGCAGCAAGGTCGATTTGCCGCATCCGCTTGGACCCATGATGGCGACGAACTCGCCCTTTTTCACTTCCATGCTTACGCCGTTGAGTGCGATGGTTTCTATTTCTTCCGTCCGGAAGCTTTTGCTGAGATTCTTTATTTTAATCATGACTCGTTTCGTTTTTTATAATGATGTTACCTGTTATATACTGTTGCTTTTATTCCGTCCGGATGCTTTTTATAGGGTTGCGGCGGGCGACTTTCAAAGTTTGACTGATGATTGACACGAAAGCGATAACTATGGTTGCCAAAACAGCCGCGGCTATGAGGTGCCACGGGAAGGCGATGCGGTTATAGAATGACTCCAAACTGATTTGAACCGCTTTCAAACTGATGGGCAGGGCGAAGCAGGCGGCAAGCAACGAGAGCATCATGAATCGTTTGGAAAGTTCCCATACCGCACCGCTTGTTTCGGCTCCCATCACTTTGCACAAAGCAATCCGCTTGCTTTGCTGTTCGGTGTAGCTTATCGACATGGCAAACAATCCCATGGCAGAGATGAGGATGGAGATGACCATGAAGCAAAGGACGAGCATCACGATGTTCTTCTCGTGTGTCAAATCTTTGTCCAGATAATCATCTATATAATCGGCTTCCAGGTCTTTCGGCATCCCGATCACCTCTTTGGACACTTCCCGACAGGTATGGCGGATGGCGGCCAAAGCTTCCGACCGGTTACCTTGGGTCCGGACGACTTGGCTGATCACATAGCCTTGCGGGTCCATCACTCCGACCGCTCCGTGCGAATCGGGTGTCGGAGTGTTTAACGGCATGAGTGAACGGTAATCACGGATAACACCACAGACGTTATACCGGTAGCCGCCCTCGTCACCGTTCTTTCCGAAATGGGGGTTGTCGGCCGAAAGGTTATAACGGCGGCAGGTCTCTTCCGTTACCCAAACCATGCCGGGTAGCGGGTCCGACCAGCGTTCCGTCACTTCGAAGCCCAACATCCGGAATGCAGTGCTGTCTACATCCGAGAGGTGGAGCCATGACATTCCCTCTTCGTCCGGCTGGCGTACGCCATCGTGGCCGCTGACGAAAGGCAGTTTCCGTGCCAACGCCACTTCTGCCACCTGGGGCAATGCCTGCAAACGTTTCTGGAGGATGGCTTGTTTGTCGTAGGTCGGTCCTAAATCCCAGGCCCGTACAAAGACCAGATCGGTATTATAACCGGTCGGCAGGGTAGCAAGGTAGTGTATTTGGACGGCCATTGTCAGTCCCAACGTAATGAGGAACGTGCTGATCACGTTCTGCACGATGATGAACAGGCGGCTGAATAGTTGCTTGTTCTGCAAGCGGAAGTTCCCCTTTACAATATCTATCGGGCTGTATTTGCGAATGATGAGTGCCGGTACTAATCCTGATATACCGGTGATTCCAACTAATAACAGCAGGGCGTAGGCCACCGTTGCGGGAGAAAGCGACATGGCGATTTGGGTAGAGAGCAAGTATTCGAAATAGGGTTTGGCAATGACGGTGATGAGGCATCCGCCGATGAAGCACCCGGTTGTGAAGATTGCCGACTCGGCGAGGTAGCGCAACACGATTTGCCCGGCAGAATCGCCCATCAACCGGCGAGTCGCCATCTCATGTGCCCGCTTGCCGGTTTGCGACACGGTCAGGTTGATGTAGTTGAAGACGGCCGAAAGGAGCAAGATCATCGCGATGGCCAATAAGATTTGAACCTGTTTCCGTGTCCCGTTGCGGAAAGGAGTGTAATGGTTCAAGGGTGAAAAGTATATTTCGTCCATGCGTGTGAGTGATGAACCCCATGTAAAGTTGTTCGTGCTGTTGTCTTCTTTCCAATAATCCCAATAACTTTTATAGCTGTCGAGCAGTTTTCGGGTGACGATGCCGGGGATTGCATCTTCTGTCAATGTGACAAATGTTTGGGTTGAACCGAAGTTATCCATCCAGGAATAAGTCTTTTCCACCAATCTGATAGGGACCAGGAGGTCAACCGGCTTCAACAGTTCTGTCGGATCGAAAGTCGGGAGAATCCCGACGACCCGTAGCGGTGTCTGGTTCAGGTACATGATTGTGCGTCCGATAGGATCTTCATTGCCGAATACTTTACGGGCGAACGGTTCGGAGATGATGGCCTCGTTTGTTCCGTTCAGTACCTTGTCGCGTTCACATCCGATGAGCGGATAGTCCATCAGCCGGAAGAAGTTGGAATCGACGGCAAGGCTGTTCACCTGGTAGTAGTTGTTGTCTATGGTCAAGTCTGTCAGCTCGTTGTTGATGAGGCGTGTCCATTCTTTTATTTCCGGAATGGAAGGGAATAATTCCGGGGCGGTACCGACCGTCATACCGATGCCATCGCCGTAGCCGATGGCATACAATTGGTGGGAGTATGGCTGTCTGTTACCGATATTGAATTCGGTTTTAGCGTATAACGTTAAGAGGAGGACGACTCCCAATGCGATGGCCAGTCCGAAGAACTGGATAGCCGTGTAGAGCTTGTTGCGGCTGAGAAAAGTGAAGTACGATTTCATCTTTGTTCATTGTTTTATTTGTTGCAAATGTATAAGGTTGCCGGCATTCGGCAATGGATGTAAAGCGCGGTTAGAGCAGTTTGTATGAAAATCATACACCTGTTTGTATGATATTCATACAGCCTTTTTCCGTACCTTTGCCTCTGATAAATGAAGGTAATCTAAACGAATCGGATATGGCGAATTACAGGACGATATTGGTGGTGGATGATAATCCGGCGATTCTTACGGCAGTCAGGATCTGTTTGGCCGGTGAGTTTGATAAAGTATTGACGCTTGTTTCTCCCGACACGCTTCTTACGGTATTGGCACAAGAGGAGGTGGATGTGATTTTGCTCGACATGAACTTCACGCAAGGGGGAAACTCCGGACAAGACGGCTTGCTTTGGCTTCGGGCAATCCATAAGAAGCATCCGGCCATTCCGGTGGTGCTGGTGACGGCATACGCTGATATCAAATTGGCGGTGCGCGGGTTGAAGATGGGAGCGGCAGACTTTGTTACCAAGCCTTGGGACAACCAGGAGTTGATCCGTGTCCTGAAAGATGCGATTGATGCCGGCCGGAAAGTGGTTTCGTTGGAACAAGTCGAGGCGGAACATGTGCATAAGGTCGTGGAGCGTTGCCACGGCAACATCAGCCGGGCTGCCGAACTGTTGGGGATTACCCGGCAGACGTTGTATGCTAAAATGAAAAAACTATGATTCTGATAGTCTCTTTTTTGGTGGTCGTTGTTGTCTTCTTCGGATGGTTTTATCGTCATCAGGTGTTGCTGAGAGACCGGGCGCATCTGATGCGTGAGGCGATTCGCAACGAAGAGTTCACGTTCCGTCTTCCTGTAAAAGGTCTGTTCTTCGGAGAACGGGCGTTGCAGGAAGCCCTTAACGAAACAGGTAAGGATATAGGCGTGCTGCTTGCCCGCAACGAAGTGGAATCGTGGCAGCGTCTGACTCGTGTGCTCACCCATGAAATCATGAATGCTACGACACCGATTGCCAGCATCAGCCAGGCCTATTTGGATAATCCTGCGATTGCGGGGACAGTTTACGAGGAGGGAGTCCGTGCCATTCATGAGACCAGCCGGGGGCTTGCCTTGTTTGTGGACAGTTACCGGAAACTGGCAGAGTTGCAGGAGCCGGTTCTTGTGGAGATCCCATTGGCCGCTTTCGTGGAAAGAATTCGGACGCTTTATCCGGATTTGGAGTGGCATATTTCCATCCCTTTGGCTGTCACGATGTTTACGGATGAGAATATGTTGCGCCAGGTGTTGATCAATCTGGTCAAGAATGCCTGCGAAGCCGGGGCGACGACTATGGATGTGCGTTGGAATAAGGAGTTGTGGATCAGCAATAACGGTGCGCCTATTCCGGCAGATGTCGAGCGGGAGATTTTTGTTCCGTTCTTTACAACCAAAAAGAATGGTTCGGGTATCGGCTTGTCACTTTCCCGGCAGATGATGGTTCGGCAAGGCCGGGACCTTTGTTTGGCTGAACGGCCTGTGCCCGGTTTCCAGGTGACGTTTATTGTGTCTTAGTTTGAAAAATCGAAGTGTTGTTATTAACATAAACGGCAATAGAAGATAAAAATATAGGATAAACTATTGTATGTCTCCTTATATTTTATACCTTTAGTCCTGACTTAGTAATATCATCCTGTACACCCTGGCTGATTATCCTGTACACCCTGGTCGGCCAGCCTGTACACCTTATTCAATTATCCTGTACACCTTGGTTTTACTGACTAGTAATCAATGAGATAAAAGGTAGTAACCTTTGAAGTAACTAGTAGTAATATTAAATCTAAAAGAAAGGGAACCGCATGGCAGTAAGGTACAAACTCACAAAAATCAATGATAATATTACCGGCAAAGAGCAGGTAAAGTATTCGGTTACCACCGTAAGTTATGGTAATGTAAACCTCGATATGCTGGCAGAACAAATGGCCGATGCCAGTACTTTCACGTATGGGGATGTTAAAGGGATGATCGAAAATCTGACTCTTTTGATATCGGAAGCCTTGAAAGAAGGCAATACGGTGACGATCGACGGTCTGGGCACCTTCTCGGTGACCGCCCAGCCGAATCGCGATGTGGAAGAACCGTCTAAAATTCGCGCTGAATCCATTAAACTGAAGGGGATAGGCTTCAAACCTAGTCCGAAGCTGAAAGATCGGCTGAGCGATATTGAGTTTACGAGGCTGAAATAAGGTTGTACATAAAGTTTCAGGAAAGTATTTGCCATTTGCAATATTGTCCTGCAATATATTGTATAATAGAAATTTAAACTATTGCAAATACCTTTTTTATTTGCAATGGCGTTTGCCATTTGTCATATCATAAGAGGGGTGAAAATAAAATATACTATGTACATTACACAAACAAAGAATGGGGGTAAAACCTTTAAAAATATGGCGTTGCACGTTGTTTTATGCGGTATGCGTAGCGGCGAGTACCGGAAGGTGGTGAATGAATACAGGGAGCTCCTGGCTTGTTCGATGCCTGGTGATAAAAGCATACATGCAACGAATCTTCCGGCGTTGTGTTTTTCCGCATTATTCGGGAAAAGAGATAAAAAGGTCGAGTTCCGGTCGTATAACGGACTGGTTCTGGTGGAGGTCGGAAATCTGGCGAATAAGGAAGAGGTGGCGAGAATAAGAGAATTGGCATCGCAAGCCCCTCAAACACTGGCTGCTTTTACCGGTTCCAGCGGAAAAAGTGTAAAAATATTGGTACCGTTTGTTTTGCCTGACAGAACATTGCCACGGGACAGGGAGCAGGCGGAATTGTTTCATGCGGTAGCCTACCGGCGCGCTGTAGCCTATTATCAGGCTCAGCTGCAATGTGATATAGAGATAAAGACTCCCTCTTTGGAGCGGGGATGCCGCCATTCCTTCGATCCTGATTTATACTATAATTTTTCGGCTGTTGCGTTGGTTCAGGAGCAACCGACACAGATGCCGGACGAACCGACATACCGGGAAATCATATCGAAAGAAGAAGACCCACTTTTACGTATGATGCCCGGGTTCGACCGTAGCCGTATTATTTCCCGTTTTTATAATGCTTGTATGCTGGATGCATTGGAGAAAACAGGAGGTTTGGATGACGGAAAAGAGGTCAGGCCTTTCCTGACAAAGCTGGCCGAAAATTGTTTCCAGTCCGGGATACCGGAGGAGGATGTGGTTCGCTGGACAAGGATATACCAGCGTCTGGAACTGTTTGAAGAGGAGATCCGGGAGACCATTCATACGGTGTACCAGCTTTCGAAGAATTTTGGAAAGAAACCGGTGATGCCTCCCGAGCAATTATTGTCTGTAAAGACGGATGAGTTTATGAAACGGCGTTATGAGTTCAGGCGGAATATGCTGGCCGGCGAAGTAGAGTTTCGGGCAAGAGGTTCATATTATATCCGTTTTGCTCCTGTGACGGAGACGGTTCTGAACAGTATCGGACTGAATGCACAGGCTGAAGGATTGGCACTTTGGGATCGTGATGTGAAGCGGTATGTGTATTCCGACAGGGTACCGGTTTTCTATCCGTTGGAAGATTATCTGGAACATTTGCCGGCATGGGATGGGAAAGACCATATCCGTACGTTGGCCGATACGTTGCCGACAGATAATACAGCCTGGCGCGATTTGTTTTATATCTGGTTCCTGAGCATGGTCGCTCATTGGTACCGGCGGGATCATTTGCATGCCAATAGTTCGTTACCTTTACTGGTCGGCCCTCAGGGATGCGGTAAATCGACCTGGTGTCGGAATCTGCTGCCCCCTTCGCTACGTATGTATTATACGGATAGTATCGATTTCAGCAATAAACGGGATGCTGAGTTGTTGCTTACCCGTTTTGCATTGATCAATATCGATGAGTTCGATTCGGTAAGTGCTGCGTATCAGAGTTTTTTGAAGAATGTTCTTCAAAAGCCGGTGGTCAATGCCCGCCAACCTTATAAACGGAGCATTCAGGCGTTGCACCGATATGCTTCTTTCATTGCCACTTGTAATAATTATGACTTGCTGACCGATCCGACCGGTAGCCGCCGTTTTATTTGTATCGGGATAACCGGGACAGCAGATAATTCCGTATCGGTTAATTATGAACAGCTTTATGCGCAGGCAGTCTCGGCTTTAAAGGCAGGCGAACGCTATTGGTTTACGTCCGAAGAAGAATCTTCTACCACCCGCAACAATGATGTGTTCCAGCAGATACCGATAGAGGAACAATTGTTCCTGCAAAACTTTCGTGCACCATTGCCGGGCGAGGAATACGAGGAACTTTTTGCTCTTGAAATACTTCAATATCTGCAAGATGAAAGTGGCATAAGGTTGGGTACTAAACGGTTGACATACTTCGGGCGCTTGCTTCAAAAGAATAAGATCCCGTCGCGCCGTACGATGAGAGGTACGTGTTATTTGGTTGTTAGGAATAAATGATGTATGGCAAATGGCAAACGGCATTGCAAATGAAATCGGTATTTGCAATAGTTTAATTGGTTGTTATACAATGTGCTGTGTGGAAATATTGCAAATGGCAAATAAATTAGTGAAAACTTTTATGTAAGATGAAAAATGAGCAGGATTTTATAGCGCATGTCAAGGTGGAGGATGACGCTTTTCAGATACAAACAGTTAAGGAACATGCTGTCGGTACAGCTGGTTTAAGCGAATCGTTCGCATCTGTTTTCGGTGCTGCGGTCTGGGGAAAGCAGAATGGCTGGTGGCATGATATGGGAAAATATACGAAGGATAGTTTTCAACCTTATATCCGTAGTGCATCCGGTATGACGGCAGAGCAGAAAGTGGTGAATAAACCCGATCATTCCTCAGCCGGAGCTATGCTGGCGAAAGAGAAATTACCGGGTTATTATCAGCCGTTGGCCTATTGTATAGCCGGACATCATTCGGGATTGCTGGACTGGACTTCTTCCGGGGAGGCTAATTTGAATAAACGTCTGTCTAAAACAGACTGTTACCAGGAGATGTTGAATGATGCGCCGGAAGAGATGCGGGAAGCGGTCGTTTCGCTGAATGCGCCTATGATTAGTGATTTTCAGAAAGAAATGCACCAATGGATTCGCATGTTGTTTTCATGTCTGGTAGATGCCGACTATCTGGATACGGAGCGGTTTATGCAGCCGGAGCAGGCTGTTCGTCGCGGGCAATATGATTCTATGGAACTATTGAAAGATCGGTTTGATACATATATGGAATCGCTCACGGCCGGTGCTCCTGCCTCTTTCATCAATGAGAAGCGCGCTGCTATCTTGTCTCGTTGCCGTGAGATGGCGGAAAAGCTTCCCGGCTTTTTCAGCCTGACAGTGCCGACGGGCGGGGGAAAGACATTGGCTTCGATGGCCTGGGCGCTCATCCATGCTGTTCGTTATAAAAAAGATAGGATTATCATTGTCATTCCTTATACGAGTATTATTGTACAGACGGCTGCCGTGCTCCGGAATATTTTCGGTGCGGAGAATGTGGTGGAGCATCATAGTAATTTGCAGCCGGATAGTAATGACGAACGGTCTCCTTCCCAGTTGGCAACGGAAAACTGGGATGCTCCGATTATTGTGACTACGAATGTACAGTTCTTCGAGTCGCTGTATGCTTGCCGGACTTCACGGTGCCGGAAGTTACATAATATCTGTAATTCGGTTGTTATTCTGGATGAGGCGCAAATGTTGCCGGTTGAATTTTTGCAGCCGATATTGGATATCTTGCAGAGCCTGCAATCGTCTTTTAAAACCAGTATTTTGTTTACCACAGCGACATTACCCGTTTTTGCCGGTCATATCGGAACGGGGCAGAAGGCTTTTAGCGGGCTGAAGAGTCCCGTCACAGAAATTACTTCCATGCATGATCATTTGTTTGAGGCTTTTAAGCGGGTAGAATTGCATTGGCCGGAATCGACCACGAATTTCGATGACCTTGCCGACGAACTGTCCGGATATGATTGTGTATTATGTATTGTAAATACCCGAAAAGAGGCGCGGGAGCTTTATCAGCGGATGCCTGAAGGAACTTTGCATCTATCGCGTATGATGTGTTCCGTACATATCATGGAAGTGATAAAATTGATCAAGCAGAAATTGAAGGACAATGAACCGGTTCGTGTGATAAGCACGCAGTTGGTTGAAGCCGGGGTAGATATTGATTTCCCGGTAGTGTACCGTGCATTTGCCGGTCTGGATTCAATCATACAGGCTGCCGGAAGATGTAACCGGGAAGGCAAGTTAAATAAGAAGGGTGAGTTGGGGCAGGTCTTTGTCTTCAAACCGGAGAATAGTACTTTACGTGGTTTGATGGGAAAGGGGGCGGCTGCTTTACGGGAGATGTTGTCTATTTCCGATGGAAGTGACTTGTTTTCCCCGGATTGTATGGCTCAATATTTCCGGTTATTCTATAGCAATTGTAACACCTTTGATAAGGCAGAGATCAAAGACTCTTTATATAAAGGTGCCGGAGAAATGAATTTCCTTTTTGCTACGGCGGCCGATCAATTCCGGTTGATAGACGATAAAGACTCGGTATCCATCTTAGTCGGCTATGGTGATGGCGCAACCTTGTTGGAAGAACTGAAGCGGATTGGTCCGGAATTCTGGTTATTGCGTAAGCTGCAACAGTATAGCGTATCCGTCAGAAAATGGGATTTCGAACAGTTCCGTAAACAGGGCACTGTGGGAGAGTATGCCGGAATATTTATATTGGAGGATGGAAGGTGTTATGATGAACATGCCGGGTTGGTTTTGGATGGCGCTTGGGTGGAGGAGTTGCTGTTGGTGTGATAGGTGTTACAGATTGAGTTGGTTATAATAAGTGCGTGGATTGAAACGTGTCTGAATTGAAATTGCAACAATAACACTACCGTCGCATCCTTTACGGGTGCGACGGTTATGTCCGTGTATCAACTCCCGATCAATGTTTGTTTCAATCCACGCATCTCTATAAGATACGACACTTCCCGGGTATCGACCTTAATTCTATAACAGATGTTTCAACCCACGTACCTCTATAAGATACGACAGGAGCCGATTACCATGTATACAGATGGAACAAAGTTTCAACCCACGTACCTCTATAAGATACGACATCTTTCCGGTTGGTCTACCTTTACCCTTACGACGTTTCAACCCACGTACCTCTATAAGATACGACCAAATTGCGGGTCAACAAGTAACATTGTTTATCCCGTTTCAACCCACGTACCTCTATAAGATACGACCGCATTACAAATAACACAAACATTTACAGTTTGTTACCAATATCTTTATGCGATAATAAACTTTTTGGATTCTTTATTGATGAAATAGAACCAATAGATATGTGCAATAGACTAACAATCAATAAATGCGAAAACCCCGGCTTTTGGGGTAATGCTTAATGTTCGCGAACAGTTATATTATAAGTTCGTCTTCTACATTATAGGATGTGACGACACCTATGTATTCAACCCTTTTAGAATAATTATTTCCCAGGAAATAGAAACGGATACTATCTTTTTTATGATCTATGATATCCGATAGCTTTAATCTTAACTCGGTAAATTGAGCAGGCGAGACAGAGCATTCAAAAACGGAATTCTGGACGCGTTGGCCATAATTCAGGCATTGACGTGCTACCTGACGTAACCTGCGCTGTCCGTCGGAAGTCATCGTTTCTACGTCATATGTAACTAGAACATACATAAAATCACTTCATTAAAAAGACCGGATAATTATCTAAATCGTTTCTCAAAAAACGAGCTAAAAGCATCGCCTGAATATATGGGATAAGCCCTATTGGTACGGATTCATTTAAGTAGGGGTGGATTATTGTCTCTTTTTTTCTCTTCTGCCAAGCGAGTAAAACTTCCTTTCTGATATCTTCATCCATAACGATCCCGTTATCTCCGTGTTCAACAAAACCTTTACTGGATATCTGTTTACGATTGATTAAAGACAATACCAACCTGTCTGCCAGGTAGGCTCGTAACTCTTCCATCATATCCAACGCTAAACTAGCTCTTCCCGGGCGATCGGTATGTAAAAAGCCTACGTATGGATCGAGTCCTACTGTTTCCAATGCGGACTGTACCTCATGATTCAGCAATGTGTAAACAAATGACAACAGGGCATTTACTTTGTCTTTGGGCGGTCTTCTGTTCCTTCCGTTAAAAGGAAAATCCTCACATTGCGATATGATCATCTGATCAAATACAGAGAAATAAGTTGTAGCGGCTTCTCCCTCTATACCTCTTAATGTATCGGAAGACTCAGCAACTAAAGCCTGATTCTTTGATCTCTTTAATTTTTCAGATACGGATAAAAACAAGGAAAGCTGTTCGTCGGAAGAAATATGATCTCTTTTGAAACGGTCGATAACCGTCCGGGAATTTGCTATCTTTCCGGCAATAAACAGACGGCTGATCTCCAGCGATTTATTTGCATCGTCGGCAATCCTGTATTGTGTTCTTCGCAAAAGGACATTTCCTTTTGTCGGACCGGAGACTCTACCCTGGAACTGTCCGTTAGCACTTAAAAAACATAACCCTACATTTCTTTCGGCACACATCTTCATTAATGCCGGGGAAGCACCCATATATCCGAATGTGACAATACCTTCTATATTCAAAACCGGAATTCTGAATATATCTTTTTCCTTAACCCTGATTACTACATTTTCTCCATCTTTAGTTAAATAGGCTTCAGGAGTAGTTACATATAATGTGTTCAATAATTTTCTCATATTTTAATCATATAACTGGGACAGGTAAGTATTCACTTTCAGTGTTTTTGTCATTACTTTAGGCATGCATACGTCACATAATGAACATGACTTGCAATGCGCTTTGTATATTGCTGGCGGAAGGACTTTTTGTTCGTATAACCGGTGCATTTGGACACATTTATTTTCAACCAGTTTCCGCAATTCTCCGGTAAACGGAACCTCTTCCCGGTGGCGGGTTTCCCCATAATACAAAAATCCTTTTTCTATGCTGACGTTATACATCTCTTCCAGGCAAACCGCTTGTGCGCATAGCTGAACTTCATCTATCTGATCTTTTTTAGGTTTGCCCCGTTTGTATTCGACCGGGATTAATTGCCAGAATCCCGGATATTTAGGATGTTGTATTGCATTTTGTCCGGAGGAGGAAGCAACCATCTCTACTACATCAGAGATTCCATAAAGTCCCAGCCGTCTGGAGACAAGCGTAACAGACCTTAATGTAACTATGCCTTTATTACGGTTCATCAAGGTTGGATCATCTACTTTTTGATGCATCCAGTTTCCTTCAATAGTGAGGTTGTTTTCCGCCCACTGTTGTTCGATATGTATAAGGGCCCATTGACGTTCACAGAAAGTTATATGCTGGATTCCGGAAAGCATCAACAGGTCCTCATCTCCGTATTCTATCATATCATGTCCAGTACTTCTACACCTTCCGGTAGTTTATCCTTGTCGATGGTAACAATATAATCGTCAAACGAACGGGGTGGGCGTTGGGCATCCTTAAGTTGAACCTTCACTAAACCGAATAAAGAATGGGCTGAAGCATTACCTAATGCTGTACTGTGTTTGAACACGATCAATTTGCGGGCATTCATCATTCCCCTGGCTGCTGAATGGTCGTGGTCGAACATGTTTTTCAGTGAATCCCAGAATAAGTTCAGATCCTCTTCATTGAATCCGGTCTGTACGGCTAAATGAGCGGAAATAAATCCGTTAGCTTTATACAATCCGTAAGGAACAGTGAATTTACGTCCCATAGTACGGTTATCTCCACTCTGTTTTTTAGCTTCATCTTCCGTTGCCACAGCCATACGGGTTATACTATGTTCGGCAGTAACAATCGGACTGATGGAACGGGCAAAAGTAAACTGGATAGGGCCACGAACCTGTCCGGCATTTTCGCCTGTACTTAGTACGGCTCCAAATGTCCTTATGTCATAAAAGTTTCTGCACATCCATTGTCGGGCAGCCTCTGTTTTATCTCCTTTCTCTTTTATATCTTTAACCCCTTCCTGTTTATGAGCTTCAGTGATCAGATTATTCAATACCGCTTTCTCTTTAATGAATATATCATACGGTCTTTCTCCTCCTTTTACTATTTGGACAAAGTTCCGGACTTTACGTTTCAGACAGACATCGGAAACCAGGCCTTCCCCTGTTTCCGGATCAACTCTGGGTAAGTTTCCGGCATCGGGATCACCATTCGGATTACCATCCTGTACATCAAATAAATAAATGAAGTCGTAACGATTGTTTATTGCTGTTTCCATATTTGTATAGTATTAATTTTTTTCTTTATCTGTTGTTGTTTTATATAAATCTTCTCTTTGATGGTAATAACCGATTGCGAAACGCGATTGGTCGTCCATTGATAAATATTTAGGTAACCCGTTACTATCCAGATCAGTGATAACACTTTGCAATAACTTTTCATAATAAACAGATTTCCCTGTATCAAATTTTGCAAGATGGTGTCTGGATAAAGACAACAAGCGGCCGAATACAGTTGTCGGGGTTGTCGATGCTGCACCGTAGTAGCGTTCTTTAATCGTAGAATTAGCTCCCGGGATAGCATCACTCTGGATCTTTTCAAGGATAGCAAACAAGCGGCCACATAAGTACGCCTGGTTTTTATTTTCTAAATCTAGTGCCATTTGAATTTCTTTAGGTGGATTATTATGATTTCTGAATTTTCTATTTAAGTAGGCTTTGAGTATAGCGGCTCTTATCGACGTTATATTCCGGTCTGCTTTGATTCGTATCAGACATTGCATCTGCAATGTGGTTGGGTATGGCTGGTTGTCCCATATACTTTGGCTTAAATCGCTGGCTAAGCTGGGCGGCAGATTTTCCATTTTATTTAAGGATGCAACCTGGGTCAGTAAATTGAATAGAGAAAAATAGACTCTTTGATTCTAGCTTTTAATGATTTCCAGGTCCTTAAAATGTTGTCTGATATGGCTGGCAAATTCACCTACTGTTCCTTGTCGCCAGAATCTTATGGAAATACGGGCGGCATTAGGAGCTAAGCCTAAAATGTAAAAGGGTGTTTCATCCTCATCATTCAATACTCCGGAAGAAAGGGATTGAAGAAAGTCTCTGATAACTTCCGTATTTTTATCCGGATTATCTTTTGAAGGAGGTGCAAACATGAAACTGACACATTGCTCCAGTTTTGTCGGTTTCTGCGACCAGAAAACAACGGATGTGTCGTGTAAATGATATTTGTTGGAGGAGTCTTTTCCTAATAACGTATTTAATGCCGTGGTATAAGCAGCTTCAGCCTCTTTTGAAATAGGCGCGTTCATACCTTGTTCTTTATAATATGAATCGTAACCTGATTTCTTCTGAAAGCCGACCAGCTTTGCTCCGCTTTTGCCTCCGGGTATGGTAATGGCGCTATTGAGTATAGCTATCGGAGCCTTTTTTCCGGTAATAAGGCATATTCCTATCGGCTCATCCTTCTCCGAGCAATCTTCAGTGGATGATGTTACATCCGGATTTTCGGCTACGATAGTATTTTGTCCGGCTATTTTAAAGGATATGTTTGTCCCGTCTTTTTTGATGCATTCTTCCCATAACGGGTCCGTTTTTATACGTTGAAGATTCTCCGGGTTATCGTAAAATCCGGCTACAGCCTGAATGTCTTCATTGGAAGGATGTATTTCAGCAAGCCGCCTGACTTCCTGAACAAAGGATTTATGTTGTTTAGCGGCATCATCCAGTGCTTTTGGCATTCCTTTATCATCCGTATTTTTAGGTTGGGCTAATACATATCCGAAATGGTCCCAAAATACATTTGCAGTTTGCCAACTGTTGCTGCCAGTACGCCCTTTACTTTTAACAACCAGATATTTTTTTGCTCGTTTTTGTTTTCCTACCCCCTCGGTGGTGTCCTGTAGTTCCAAAAACTTTCCTTTTTTATCTATCAGAATAAGATAAGGAATTTCTTTCCATTCTAATCCGCGGGGAGCGATGGTGCTCTCCGGATCAGCGGCTTTACGCTGGTAGTATTCGTATAATGCTTGCAGAATCATCGGCGTACCTCCTCACTGTTAATTGATGGAACGACCAAGACTCCTTGTTTCATTATTGCACGGAAGAACATTGGTTTCGGATCTTTTTCGTTTGTGAAATCCATATCATATAGCATATATCCTAAATCGCGGTCTTCGGGTATTCCGTTTCCTTTTACCGGATTTTCGATGTATGTGAAATCAGCGGAGAACTCACGGCAACCTAAATAGGGTTGATTGAAACATTGTCCTTTTTTAGCTCTGCGCTCGAACATTGCATTATATTTACCTGGATTTTCGTCAGAAGACCCAGCTGTCGCTTTCGACTTATCTTCTTCTGTTCTATTCCTTATAGGTATAAATTCCAGTTCCGCGAAAATTCTGTAACAAACATCTTTCAGTAATAAACTGGATTTTTGTTGCCGATTATCTTCAATGAATAACCCGGATGCACGAGGACTCATCAGGTTCCCGACCTCATTCCTTTTAAAGGAAAACCATTTAATGGGATTTAAAACTTCTATCCGGGTTATGTTCCATCGTATAGCAGGTTTCCAAAAGATAGCTTCAAAGATAGCACGTGCAGCAGAGGGAGTTATCACATCATAGCTGACTCTTTCGACTTTCATTTCAGGTCTGGTAAAACAGGCCATGCTTCCTTTAACCTCAAGACAGTATTCTTTATTCGTGTATACCATAAGTTTAGGTTAACAAATTGTGAATAATAATATAGGTGTCCACATTTTGAGAAATATACTTTCTCTGTTATTCCTATTTCACAAAGTTATGTTTTATTTTTTAATGAACTAAGCTTTCATGCTTTAATTTACAATGGAAGGCAAATTAATTTGATTTAGTAGAGGTAAATGACATAAGAACAGTCTATTGATGAATAATGACATTTTCTTTTTGTGGTCGTTTGTATTTTGTTTATAATTATACTTAGTATAGTAATTCTTAGTAATGAAACGAACTCACTAAGTAGATTGAAACGATGATGATTTGAACGCTCTGAAAAAGGAACGTGTCGCATCCGTAAAGGATGCGACATAGATACTGTTCGTACAGGGTACTCGTTGCAGGTTTCAATCCACGCACCCGTAAAGGATGCGACAGTCTGAGCATCAATCTTGGCTCCTAAGATGTTGTTTCAATCCACGCACCCGTAAAGGATGCGACGCAGGATTACCAATAAAATTATAATATGGCAAAGTTTCAATCCACGCACCCGTAAAGGATGCGACCGCCTTGGCTTCTTTGTCTTTTGCTTCTGCATTTGTTTCAATCCACGCACCCGTAAAGGATGCGACGTCGTGCTGAGATACCGACAATTATGCTATTTGATGTTTCAATCCACGCACCCGTAAAGGATGCGACACAATCAGCAATATTACTTTAAATGTAATAAGCAAATTTTAAATCGTCATTTTTCGGTAAAGTTAAATCACCATCTAATAATAGAGACTATCAGTTTATACTATTGATTACATTTTAATGTCGGTCATCTTTGGCTGGGGGTACCCCCAGCCAAAGATGTGTCTTTTTCCTCTTCAAAAATGGATTTTCGGTTTCCCATCCGGTAGCTTTGCCCGGTGAGTTTTATGACCTCGCAGTGATATAACAGCCTGTCCAGTATTGCTGAAGCCAGCACTTCGTCATCCAGCGTTTTGGCCCATTCGGTGGGTGCCTTGTTCGTGGTAATTATCAGTGAGGCTTTCTCGTGAAGCGTGTTGATCAGATTGAAGAATCCTGCGGCATCCTCTTTTTTCACCGGGAAGAGCATTATGTCATCGATGGCTACCAAGTCGGCTTTGAGCAGACGGTTGTATGCGCTCATGGCCGAAGGCATCAGCGTTTTCATCTTGATGGTGTTTATGACATCCTCCATCGTGACCATATACGCCTTGTATCCCTGCCCCACAGCTTCGTACACAAGTCCTGCGGCGATAAAGGTCTTACCTGTTCCGGAAGGTCCCATGAGTATCAGGTTGTAATTCTGTTCGAGCCACCCCAGCCGGCGCAGTTCACGCAATCTTGGTGCGGTTATACCTTGCGAGTAGTTGTGGTCGAAAAGGTCGAGGTCGTGTCTTGCCGGCAAGGCCGCCGCTTTCAGCCGCCGTTGGAAGTCCTTGCTGTCTCTTTCCTGAACCTCGCGGGAGAGCAGGTCATGCAGGAACTCGACATGGTTTTTTCCCTGCTCCTGCGCCAGATGAGCTTCTGATTCCAGCAGGCGTGGCAGAGCGTACAGGCGCAGACGCGAGCACAGGTTTTTGATTTGTTCGTTTGTTATCATACGAAAAGGGTGTTAAAGGTGGATATGTCTGTTTTCTCGGGGATCATGGCGGATGTATCAGCCCCGGGAACCGGCTCGGTTTCCGTCCGGACCTCAATGGGGGGTTCTCCTTTACGGATCCTGAGGGTCTCGGCTACCTCCATCAGGCTGCATCCGTTGAAGACACCTGCTTTAAGGCACTCGTCAAAAGCTTCGGTAAGCGTGATGTCCGAGTATGCCGCGTGGCGCCGGACTATAAACTGGAGGTTGTCGCGGTAATTACGGGCCTTATGCACACGTAGTTGTAATAAATATGTATCAATCACCGTGCTTGCGGGAAGTTCTTTGCGTACAAAAGCCTCATAATCATCCAGCGAGGCTTCGCGGTCACGCCGGTGGGAGGTATTGCTTACCAGACGCCCCTTATCTCCGCTTATTTTGTGAACGGCAAGGGTTTTGCCTGTCTCATGGCTGTAGATATATAGCCGGCCTTCTTTTTCTTCGATATAGACCAGCGTCTGATGGCCGTGGTAGGTGCCTGTGGGAACGCTGTAATAATTGCCCCGGTAGGTTATCACGTTGTCCTTTCGCACGTGATGCGGCAAGAGGGTTTCGCAAGGAACAGTCGGGACTCCCTTATAAGGCATGAGGTGTCCTTTTTCCGTCTCAAACTCCTCAGACGGGACACGACGTATGCCGTGATGTTCCGTGCCGTTGGCCGTGCGTTCCAACCAGCCAAGGACTTCCTTGTTGAGCAGGTCCATGTCAACCAACTCGCGGCCGCGAAGGAAGTTGTATTTCACATATTTGACGACATTCTCTATCTTACCTTTGCTCTGGGGATCGGATTTGCGACAGAACACGGGTTCAAAGCCATGTTCACGGACAAGGGTGCGGAAAACGCGGGTAAGCACCAGGTCACCAAGGTTTTCATTGACAAGAAACACCTTGTCCTGGTCATAAACTATTTTTCGGGGTACTCCCCCGAAGAACTCGAAAGCCAGTTCATGGGCATAAACAGCAAGAGCGGTGGTAAACGGTGTACGGCTAAAGTAGACGAACTTATACCTGCTGCGGCTCAGACACATCGCAAAGAAATACACTTTTAAAGACTGTCCCTGAAGTGTCTTCATCCACCGTTCACCGAAGTCGCATTGGGCGTATTCGCCATAGGGAGTCTCGGGTTGCTTCTCGTAGGGGCGGTAACTCTTTTCAAACTCCTTGGGAAGATGGTGCGTTAAACGCAACCGGTTGACGAAGTTGAAGACCGTTTTGGGGGTTACGCAGGGAAGATCCGAAAAATGCTCTTTCAAGCGGTCATGGAGTTGCGGAGCGGACAAAAAAGGCCACTTGCGCAACTCATTGACTACATAAGATTCATAGCCGTCAAGTTTATGACCGTAATGACGGTCATAGCTCTGGCTGGAAATGAACTCTTCTTCTGTCATGGACAGATACTTGGCCACCGTTTGACGGTGAAGACCTAAGGATTGACCTATTTGTGTCTTATTTAGGCCATCTGAAAATAATTCGTTAACTTTGTACCACATCAGATACTTCTTTAATTGGGAAGTCTCGGTCATAGCATTGTAATTAGTAGTTCGCACCACAAAATTACAATGCTATTTTTTTTAGAATCATGTCGATTTTACTTTTCCGATTTTTGACGAGACAAAGTTACCGATTACATTTAAACAATCATAATATGTTTCAATCCACGCACCCGTAAAGGATGCGACAGGCTTATCAGATTACATTCAATGAGTTGACATTGTTTCAATCCACGCACCCGTAAAGGATGCGACTAAGCGATAGATATAGTACTTTCTTTTTTATTGTTTCAATCCACGCACCCGTAAAGGATGCGACGGTGCCATCTACAAAACCTTTCGCATATACCTGTCGTTTCAATCCACGCACCCGTAAAGGATGCGACTCCATGTTTATGGAAAGCTTTATTGATAACATTTTCAGCATATAATTTTGCGAATAATAAAGTGTACAAATAATAGGTATTTGTATAGTTATTAATAATATTGTAAATATCAGAATAACAGGGAGTGCGAACATCCTGTGTTTTTACAACCACTTTGGGTTCGCGTTTTATCTGTTATTGAAACATTGTTGCGTTATAATGTTATATATAAAGTAATCCGTAACTTTGCTTACAAATTTAAGAATAAGCTTTTGGTATATACAATAACATGAACAAAAAAATTCTTCAATTAGCAATACCTTCTATTGTTTCGAATATAACCGTGCCTTTATTGGGACTGATTGATGTCGCTATTGTCGGTCATTTAGGATCGGCGGCTTATATCGGGGCGATTGCCGTAGGAGGGATGCTATTCAATATTATTTACTGGCTGTTTGGTTTTTTGCGGATGGGGACGAGTGGTATGACTTCGCAGGCTTTTGGACAGCGTGACCTGAAAGAGGTGACACGTGTTTTGTTACGGGCAGTGGGAGTGGGGCTGTTTATCGCTTTATGTTTGTTGCTGCTTCAATATCCGATCCGGAAAATAGCCTTTCTTTTGATAGATGCTACCCCGGAGGTGCGCGAACTGGCTACGGTTTATTTTAATATTTGTGTATGGGGAGCACCTGCCGTATTGGGACTTTATGGCTTTGCTGGGTGGTTTATCGGCATGCAAAATTCACGTTTCCCGATGTTTATAGCGATTACACAGAATGTGGTGAATATCGTTGCCAGCCTTTCTTTCGTGTATTTGCTGGATATGAAGATAGAAGGAGTGGCGTTGGGAACGTTGATTGCTCAGTATGCCGGACTTTTTATGGCTTCGTTGCTTTGGCTTCGTTATTACGGGCGACTGAAGATTGCTTTTCGTTGGCAGGAGATAATCGGTAAGACAGCTATGAAGCGTTTCTTTCAGGTGAATAGCGATATCTTTTTCCGTACATTATGTTTGGTGGCTGTTACTACCTTTTTTACATCGACAGGTGCACGGCAGGGAGATGTCGTATTGGCTGTTAATACGTTGTTGATGCAGCTGTTTACGCTATTTTCTTATATAATGGATGGCTTTGCCTATGCCGGTGAAGCGATGACCGGACGTTATATCGGCGCACGAAACAATACTGGATTACAAAGGATGATTCGTTTGCTATTCCGTTGGGGATGGGGATTGTCGTTGTCTTTTACGATTCTATATATGATAGGTGGACAAGATTTTCTGGGATTGCTGACGAATGATACAACAGTCATTAATGCTGCCGGAAGTTATTATTATTGGGTTTTGGCTATTCCCTTGGCTGGCTTTGCCGCTTTCCTTTGGGACGGTATCCTGATTGGTGCAACAGCTACCCGGTTGATGCTTTATTCGATGCTGGTGGCTTCGGGACTGTTTTTTGTGGTCTATTATCTCTTTTACGGTGTGATGGGAAACCATGCCTTATGGATGGCATTCCTGATCTATTTATCATTAAGAGGGATTATGCAATGGATATTATGGCATTCTTCTCATCGGTAATATCTGAAAAAAGCCGGATATCAGAATAAAGATGATATCCGGCTTTTTTATGGAGAGACAATACTTATTATTGTCTGTAGTTTACTAATTCCTCAGCGTTGAACTTTTCGATGAAGCTGTTGTGTTTTTCTACTTCGGCTTCTGTATAGTTCAAGTATACTACGGCTGATTTACTGAATAATTCAGGTGCTTTTGTTGCATCCTGGATCAACAGGTGAGCCATGACGCAGTCGGCAGCCATTTCATAAAGGCGGCGGGCAACGAAGTCCAGTAATTCCTGATTTTGCGCTTCCTTCACTTTGTTCATGCATGCTTCGAGCTTGTTGGCCATTTCTACCAGTCGTGCTTTCAGCGGTTCCATTTCCGCAGAACATGGGATTGTTTCGAATTCGCGGATGGTTGCCAGATAAGAACCGTTTGTTACATAACGGATAGCGGCAACAGTCTGCAACTGTGTCGTACCTTCGTAGATTGAAGTGATACGGACATCACGATAAATACGCTGGCAAGCATATTCCAACATGAAACCTGATCCGCCGTGAATCTGGATACAGTCGTACGCATTCTGGTTGGCGTATTCAGAGTTCATACCTTTTGCCAACGGGGTGAATGAATCAGCCAGTTTTGCATATTTCTTCTGTTCCTGACGTTCTTCCGGAGTCAGTTTGCGTTCGTGTGAAATATCATCCAGCGCTTTGTAGATATCCACATAGCGTGAAGTCTGATACAACAGTGCACGACCGGCATCCAGCTTCGCTTTCATGATAGACAGCATATCGTAAACTGCCGGGAAGTCGATGATCGCTTTGCCGAACTGTTTACGTTCTTTGGCATAAGCCATTCCTTCATTGTAGGCAGCCTGGCTCAAACCGACAGATTGTGCAGCGATACCCAGGCGGGCACCGTTCATCAACGCCATAACATATTTGATCAAACCTAATTTGCGGTCGCCGCAAAGTTCGGCTTTTGCATTCTTGTAAACCAATTCGCAAGTAGGAGAGCCGTGGATACCCAACTTGTTTTCAATGCGGCGAACGTCTACACCACCCTGCTTCTTGTCGTAGATGAACATAGACAAACCACGTCCGTCTTTCGTTCCTTCTTCCGAACGGGCCAGTACCAGGTGAAGGTCTGCATCACCATTGGTGATAAATCGTTTTACACCATTCAGGCGCCAGCAGTTTTCTTTTTCGTCGAAGGTAGCTTTCAGCATGACGGATTGTAAATCAGAACCGGCATCCGGCTCGGTCAGGTCCATAGACATGGTTTCTCCGGCGCAGATACGCGGGATGAAACGGTTATGCTGGTCTTCGTTTCCGAATTCATATAATGTTTCGATACAATCCTGTAGAGACCAGATGTTTCCGAATCCGGCATCGGCGGCGGCAACGATTTCGGCACACATGGTGTACGGAGTGATCGGGAAGTTCAAACCACCGAAACGACGCGGCATGGTCATTCCGTTCAGGCCGGCTTTCACCATGGCATCCAGGTTCTGTTTTGTTCCGGAAGCATATTCCACACGTCCGTTAGCGCAGTGAGGACCTTCTTCGTCAACACCTTCGGCGTTGGGAGCAATGATCTCTCCGGTGATTTCCCCGGTGATTTCAAGCACTTTATCGAATGAATCCATTGCATCGGCATAATCCTGCGGTGCGTAATCGAACTCTTCTTTATCTCTGTAATTGCGTTCTTTCAGTTCGCAAATACGTTCCATCATCGGATTGTTCAAGTGATACTTGAGTTCCGGTATGTCTGTATAATAATTTGCCATCTCTTTACTTGCTGTTCTGTTTGTAATATTTAATCATCTTCGGGATCACTTCTTCAACTGTGCCGTTGATAACATAGTCGGCGATCGTGTTGATCGGAGCGTTCTCGTCGTTGTTGATAGAGATGATGATACCTGCATCCTGCATACCTGCAATGTGCTGTATCTGTCCGGAGATACCGCAAGCGATATATAATTTCGGACGAACTGTTACACCTGTCTGGCCGATCTGACGGTCGTGATCGCAGAAACCGGCATCGACGGCTGCACGGCTGGCACCTACTTCGGCGTGAAGTTCTTTAGCCAGTTCGAACAATTTGTCGAATCCTTCCCTCGAACCCATTCCGTAACCGCCGGCTATGACGATCGGAGAGCCTTTCAGGTTGTGTTTTGCCTTTTCTACGTGGCGGTCGATCACCTTTACTACATAATCCGTTTCCGGAACGAATTTAGCTACGTCGTGTTTTACCACTTCGCCTTTATAATTTGCGTCCAGGATTTCTTTCTTCATCACACCTTCGCGAACGGTAGCCATCTGGGGACGGTGTTCGGGGTTGATGATGGTAGCAACGATGTTACCGCCAAATGCCGGACGAATCTGGTACAGCAGATTTTCGTAAGTGATACCTGCTCTTTTATCTTCGTGAGGACCGATTTCCAATGAAGTACAGTCGGCAGTCAGACCGCTGGTCAGTGCAGATGATACACGAGGACCCAGGTCGCGACCAATAACGGTAGCGCCCATCAGGCAGATCTGAGGTTTTTCTTCCTTGAACAAGTTGATCAGTACGGAAGAGTGGGGCAGGGAAGTGTAAGGGAACAAGCCCGGTGCATCGAACACATGCAGTTTGTCGACGCCATAAGGCAACACCTGGCTTTCTACACCTTCGAGGCCGCTACCGGCAACAACTGCTTCCAGCTGGCAGCCTAACTGATTCGCTAACTTACGACCTTTGGTCAGAAGTTCGAGACTTACATCGGCAACGGTTGTGCCTTCAATCTCACAATATACAAATACGTTATTCATAATCTTATCCGATGGTATGGTTAGCTAACAGTTCAACAATCATATCTTCTATATCTTTGTCCGAGCCGGTCAGCGTTTTACTTTCCTTAGCCTGGAACACGATATTCTGTATAGTCTTTACCTTTGTAGGTGAGCCGGATAATCCGCATTGAGGCAGGTCGCCGTTCACATCAGCCACACTCCATTCGGGGATGTTCAGATACGGGCGTTTTTCGTATAGTTCAGGATACTGAATAGCTTGCGGGCCATTGGGGTGGCAGGCTGTCGGTTGAGCCGCTTTTTCCTGTGCTCCCATGGCACGTTTGTATTTCTGTACCAGTTTGGCGTTACGCGGACGACAGGGAGCTGCCGAGCCGTTTACTGTGATTACGATAGGCAGCGGGCCTTCTACGGTTTCCACGCCTCCGTCGATATGACGTTTTACGGTGATACGGCGTGCTGCTTCATCCACGTTCAGGATTTCTTCAGCATAGGTGATTTGTGTCAATCCCAGCTTTTCAGCTACCTGGGGACCTACCTGTGCAGTATCTCCGTCGATAGCCTGACGGCCACCGATGATAATATCGTACTCGTTAATTTTTTTGATAGCCGTAGCCAGGGCGTATGATGTTGCCAGTGTATCGGCTCCTGCAAAGGCACGGTCGGTTAACAAAAAGCCGCCGTCTGCTCCGCGGTATAAACCTTCACGGATGATTTCGGCGGCACGTCCCGGTCCCATAGTCAGTAATGTAACAGTCGATCCGGGGTAGGCATCTTTCAGGCGCAGTGCCTGCTCCAATGCGTTCAGGTCTTCCGGGTTAAAGATGGCGGGAAGGGCGGCACGGTTTACCGTTCCGTCTTCTTTCATCGCATCCTTTCCCACGTTGCGTGTGTCCGGAACCTGTTTCGCTAAAACAATAATTCTTAAACTCATATTAATAGGAATATTAGATTTCTATTGTCTGAAAATTAATTGGTAATTAGTAAAAAAATTACCGATTGCAAAAGTAGTCAAACATTCTTTATCTCAAAGAACTTTAACCTGAAATCTGCACACTTTAGGGTTTTTTGAGCACCCAGACTGCACCTTTGTTGTTTTTGACATAAGCTGTTCATTCGCTATTTTAAGGGAAAAGTTCAATAGTTATGTAATATCCGATTTTTACAAATATTTAAAATGTAAGTTTAAAGAATGCTGAGGTATGGCAAATCGAAAGATTGTACATCTAATCGAAAGATTGTGCAAATAATTAAAAGCTGGTTACATATATAATATATGATGAAATAACTTGATGTTTAGTTGATTTTTTTGATGTGTACTAAAGTTTCAGTTTTTAATATTTAGATAATTTCTCCCGAAATTATCATATCTGTATGGAAGATTATATAACCGTATTTTTTCATCTGAGTTACTGTAGTCTTAGCAGAACTATGGTATTGTTTTAGGTTATTTAATTAACAATGCAAAAATACAGAGCTTTCTAAGAATAGAAAATAGACTTTCATTCTTTGATAATGGATTATCTTTCGAAACAGCTGATAAAGTACAAATAAATATAAACTTTCAAAATCTGTATTTCAAAATATTTAATTTGAGATTGTAATGTTTATTCAGTTGTTTGATGTGTTTATTTTCAAAGAATGAGTTGAGATATCCAATCTGAGTTTTATTGTCATAATATACGACTTCTATTGAATAAACTTCCAGAATATGTAGATGGATACCATAGTTCTGCTAAGACTATTGCTTTTTTAGGTTGTAGGATTTACAATATTTAATACAAACCAGAAAGATTAGTCTTTCACAATTTGAGCTATTATGCAAAACAAATTAAAAGGATGGATCGTACCCAATAGTGTGACGAAAGATCCCAATGACAAGATTCTGATTCTTGATGCTGCCGGAAATGTTGGTCTTGAACAGGTGTACAAAGAAATGCGGGAAGAGGATACCGGTTTAAGACAAGAAACACTGGTACACGTTGTTAGCCTTTACGAACGTATCATAGCCCGTTTTCTGATGAATGGTTACAATGTGAATACTGGATTGTTTTATGCGGTTCCGCGTTTTACCGGTCTGATAGAAGGAGGACGTTGGAATCCTGAAAAGAACAGTATTTATGTATCCTTCAATCAGGATAAAGTATTGCGGGAAGAAATTGCCAAAACCCAGGTGGTTATACAAGGTGAGAAAAATGATGTCATGTATATCCTGGAAACAGAAGACAAGAAAACCAAATTGAAAGATGGTAGTATGACTCCCGGACGGAATTTTGTGATTCGCGGTGCATATTTGAAGGTTGTAGGTGATGATGCTTCTGTGGGTATCGTTATTCGTAATAAGGAGAACGATACTGTGACAAAAGTGACTGAGGATATGTTTGCTACTAATAACCCTTCGGAGCTGATCTTTTTAGTCCCTACTGAACTGACCGACGGCGAATATGAACTGACCGTAACCACACAATATACAAAAGGTACAGGAATAACCTTGAAAACCCCTCGTTCTGTCTCGATTCCGGTACATGTAGGAACGGGAGGAGGAAGCGACCGTCCGGAAATTGAATAATTTTATCGCAATAGAATATTTTACTGTCTTTTATCTGGAGATACCGTTATCGCCATGCCGGAGACAGTATTGCCTCCATACAGGAGATAGTACTGTCTCTTCACGGAAGTAAGACTTAGAGAAAGAGAAGATAACCTAATTTATATTTATCCTAAAAATTATACATTATGAAGCAAAAAGTACTCTTAGGACTTTTTGTCTCCCTGCCATTTGTTTGTACAATTCCGGTATTTGCTGCCGGAAATATACCTGCAACAGAGAAGAGAGACATTCAAATCAGTCGCTATGATGAGGAAAGAAACAGGATCGAACCGTTAGTCGGCCTTGTTTCACAGAACTCGAAAAAAGTAAAAGGTAAGATTTCTGACACCGGTGGTGATCCGCTACCTGGTGCTACTGTGCAAATCAAAGGAAGTACGAAAGGTGTGATTGCTGACGTAGATGGAAATTTCGAGTTCGATGGAGTTAATACCAATGCGGTACTGGTTGTTTCCTTCATTGGTATGGAAACGAAAGAATTGACTTATAAGGGAGAGGGGTTCCTGAATATCGTGATGGAGCCGAAAGCAGATGAGTTGGAAGAAGTAACGGTAGTTGCTTTTGCCAAGCAGAAAAAAGAAAGCGTGGTTTCTGCCATCACAACGGTAAAACCGGCAGAACTGAAAATTCCGAGTAGTAACTTGACCACAGCCTTTGCCGGTCGTGTAGCAGGTTTGATTTCTTATCAGACAAGTGGTGAACCAGGGCAGGATAATGCCAACTTCTTTATTCGCGGTATCACGACTTTTGGAGCAGATGCGAAAAAAGATCCTTTGATTCTGATTGACGGAATCGAATTGAGTACCGATGACCTGGCTCGTTTGAACACCGATGACATCGCCAGCTTTACAATCATGAAAGATGCAACGGCTACAGCATTGTATGGTGCGCGTGGTGCAAATGGTGTTATCTCCGTAACAACAAAAGAAGGACGTGAAGGTAAGGTCGCAGTGAATGTCCGTATTGAAAATTCATTTTCTACTCCAACTAGCCGGGTCGATCAAGCGGATCCGGTTACCTACATGCGGATGCAGAATGAGGCAATTAAAACACGTGATCCGTTGGGGTTAGCTTTATATTCTCAGGAAAAGATAACCATGACTGAACGTGGGTTATATCCGGATATTTTCCCTTCGACAGACTGGTATAGCACCATGTTCAAAGATTTGACTATGAATCAGCGTGCAAATATCAGTGTGAGTGGTGGCGGTACGGTTGCTCGTTATTATGTGGCGGCCAATATGACACGGGATAATGGAAATGTGAAGGTTGATAAACGTAATAATTTTAACTCGAATATCAATTTGATGAAATATACAATTCGCTCAAATGTGAATGTGAACTTGACTAAAACGACAGAACTGGTTTTGCGAATGAGTGCTGCGTTTGATGATTATTCAGGGCCTATTGGCGGTGGTAGTGGTATGTATACTCATGTGATGCAGGCTAATCCTGTTTTGTTTAAACCATATTATGAACCGGATGAAAAATATGCCCATGCTAATCATATTTTATTTGGTAATTATGGAAGTGCTAACTATGTTAATCCTTATGCGCAGGCTTTAAGAGGTTATAATGAGTACAGTAAGAATACGATGCTGACACAATTTGTGTTGAATCAGGATTTGAAAATGATAACAGAGGGTTTGACGGCTAGTGTGCTTGTCAATATGGATCGTTATTCAGAATATTCTGTAAATCGTGCATATAAACCATTTTATTATAGCATAGGATCTTATGATTTGCAGGCAAATTCTTATAAGTTGAATCGTTTAAATCCTAACGATGGTACGGAATGGATTAATTACGAACCAGGGCAGCGCTATATAAACAGTAGTATCTATTTGGAAGGAAAAGCAGAATATACCCGTTTATTTAATGATAAACATAATGTGAATGCTCTGTTGGTTTATACGATGCGCAATCAGAAATCCGGTATTGCGGATAATCTTCAATTGTCATTACCTTATAGAAATATAGGTTTAGCCGGTCGTTTGGCTTATAACTTCGATTCCCGTTATTTCGGAGAGTTTACTTTTGGTTATAATGGTTCCGAACGATTCTCAGAAAATAACCGTTGGGGCTTTTTCCCATCAGGGGCATTGGGATGGATGGTCTCTAATGAAGCGTTTTTTGAACCGTTAAAGGATGTATTTTCTCAATTTAAATTTAAGGGTTCTTATGGTATGTCCGGTCAGGATCAGATAGGAAGTGGGAATGATCGTTTTTATTACTTGTCAGATGTAAATATGAATGCAGACCGTAAAGTTAACTGGGGTACACAGATGAATTATAATCCCGGTGCTATTAGCTTCAATCGTTATGCCAATGATCAGATCGGTTGGGAGACTTCTTATAAAATGAATGTCGGATTAGAGGCTACGACAACTTTCGGTTTATCTGCTAATGTGGAGTATTTTACGGAACGTCGTGAAAATATATTGTTGGATCGTGTGATTCCTGCTACAATGGGTATCCTTCCGGCTGTAAAGGCAAACCTGGGAAAGGCAAAAGGGCATGGTGTCGATATGGAATTGAATTATGAGAAGAGTTTCAACAAAGACTGGTGGATGACAGGACGCGGTACTTTTACCTATGCCACGAGTGAAGCGGTAGAGTGGGAAGAACCGGATTATAGCTCTACTCCCTGGTTGTCAAAGATCGGAAAGTCTTTAGGACAGGAATGGGGATATATTGCAGAACGATTGTTTATTGACGATGAGGAAGTAAAAAACTCTCCGACACAGTTCGGTAACTATATGGCGGGAGATATCAAATATCGTGATGTGAATGGAGATGGTAAAATTTCAGAGTTGGATAAGGTTCCCATCGGTTATCCTACGACACCGGAGATCAATTATGGCTTTGGACTTTCTGTCGGCTATAAAGGACTGGATGCCTCTTTCTTTTTTCAAGGATCAGCCCGTCAGTCTTTCTGGCTTGACCAAAAGAAAATCACTCCGTTTATGGACGCTAATTCCGGTCAAAGTGATGACGATGGTTTGAAAGGTGAAAACCAGGTTTTGCAAGTAATTGCCGATAGTTATTGGTCGGAGAACAACCGTAATCCGTATGCATTCTGGCCCAGATTGTCGAATCAGTCTGTTGAAAACAACAATCAAAAGAGTACGTGGTTTATGCAGGATGCGACATTCCTTCGTTTGAAATCTGTAGAAGTAGGTTATACCGTACCACAGGTGTTAACAAAGAAAGTCAAGGTACAAAACTTACGTGTGTACGTAAGTGGAACAAACTTATTATGCTGGAGTAAATTCAAACTGTGGGATCCGGAAATGGCAGGAAACGGTTTGGGATATCCGATACAACGCGTCATTAATGTAGGTATTAATTTAGGATTCTAAAACAAGAAAAATAGTACAATATGAAATCAATTTATAAATATATCGTATGTGTTTGTACTGCATTGGCTGCAACATCCTGTGATTTTCTGGATGTGGTTCCTGACAATGTGGCTACCGAAGAGCATGCTTTTGCTGATCGCTACACTGTAGAAAAATATCTGGCTTCTTGTTATTGGAGAATGCCGAAGACTGCCAATTGGAATGAGAACCCGGGTATTCATGGTGCTATGGAAATGGTTTTTAATACAGAAACTACTCCTAACGGTATGAAAATGGGACTGGGGCAAGATAGTCCGACCAGTGCGCTAATGAATTATTGGGCTAGCGATTATTCGCTGTATGCCGGTATTCGTGATTGCAATACATTCATGGCAGGAATAGGTGATGTTAAAGATTTGGATGAATATGAGAAAAAACGGATGGTTGCCGAAGTCAAAATGCTTAAAGCCTATTTTCATTTCTATCTGCTGTCTTATTATGGACCTATTTGTCCATTACGTGAAAGTCCGGCTGTAAATGAATCCACTCAAGGAGTACGTGTTTATCGCGAAAAGGTGGATGATTGTTTTCAGTATGTTATTGATCTGATGGACGAAGTGATAGAAAGTGAAGCGTTACCATTGATCCTTTCTAATCCGACAACGGAGTTGGGACGTTTTACACAGCCTGTTGCCTATATGATGAAAGCAAAGATGCTTTTGTATTGGGCAAGTCCTTTGTTTAACGGAAATACGGATTATAACAGTTTTCTGGATCATAACGGAGAACCTTTTTTCAATCAGGTTTATGATGCCTCACGCTGGACAGTTGCTGCGGAGGCTTGCAAGAAAGCCGTAGAAATATGTGAGGCTGGGGGTGTTCGTTTGTATCAACCATCTGATTACATATCTGCAAAGAAATTGTCAGATCAGACTTTGCTGGTCCAGACATTGAGAGGCGTTATTAGCCACAGATGGAATGCCGAACTTATCTGGAGCAATACGTCTTATCCTGCTGGTCAATCTTTCCAATCAGAATGTTTTACCTTTTTTGAATCAGCTCTATCATTGAATACTGCCCAAAGAATGAGTGTTCCTTTATCGACAGTCGAATTGTTTTATTCAAATAATGGAGTACCTATTGAAGAAGACGTGACGTATGATTATACGAATCGTTATAGTTTGCGTACGGGGGATGAAGAGCATCGCTATTATATTCAGAAGGGAGAACAAACAGCTGTTTTGAATTTTGACCGTGAACCTCGCTATTATTCAACCTTAGGTTTTGACCGGGGTAAATGGTATGGAAACTCTTACAAGAATACACCGGATGATGATGCAGAATGTTTATATCCTAAAAATCGTTTCGGTGAATATTCTTCTGCAGGAGATCCGGGATATTATAATACAACCGGTTATTGGCCTAAAAAGTTGGTTTCTATTAATTCAGCTTATAGGGATCCGAATAGTTTGACATGGGAATCATATCCTTTCCCGGATATGCGTTTTGCCGATTTGTTGCTGATGTGTGCCGAGGCCTTGAATGAGTCGAAGGACGTTCCCGATGCGGAGGTGTATAAATATATAGATATGGTGCGTGAGCGTGCCGGATTGGAAGGCGTATTACAAAGTTGGCGTAAATATTCCAATCATCCGGAAAAACCGACAACAAAAGAAGGTATGCGTGAAATTATTCAGCGTGAGCGTAAGATTGAATTAGCCTGTGAAGGAAGCTATTATTGGGATAGTCGTCGTTGGAAAACAGCATTACAGGAACAAAATCGTTTGATTCAAGGATGGAATATAAATGCTTCTGATGCTGAAAATTATTATACGGTGACTCCTGTTTATGAACAGTCATTCTCTTTTAAAAACTATTTAGCTCCTATACCAGAATCGGATATTGTAAAGAATCCGCAATTGATTCAGAATCCGGGGTGGTAATCATTAATTTATATAATTGTATGAGTATATGAAAACAAAATATTTAAGTTTTATCCTATTACTGTTGGCTTTTTCTTCTTGTTCGGAGAAAGAACTGTCTCCCATTAGTGGTAGTTTAGGTAAGCCGGGAATTGTTACGGATGTTACAGTAGAACCTTTAGCCGGAGGTGCTACAATCTCTTATAAGATCCCCAATTCGGAAGATCTATTGGCCGTAAAATGTGTATATACTTTATCTGGTGATAGAGAAAATGAAGTAATGGTATCATATTATGAAAACAAACTGTTAATTCAAGGGTATAATGATACATTGGAGCATACTGCAACGCTTTATGCCGTAAATCGTGCACAGGAACTGTCTGATCCGGTGGAAGTAAAGTTTTACCCCAAAGAATCTCCGTTAAGCAAAGCGATAAAAACTGCAACAATTAAAGCTGATTTTGGTGGCGCAGGTTTTAGTTGGAGGAATTCAGACAAAGTGCCTCTCAATGTTGAACTTCTCGGGCCTGACTCTGTAGGTCAAATGTCGACATTGAATATTTTAACAAGCGATATTGAAAAAAATGCGTATAGTGTTCGTGGATATGCTCCGGAATTATCTAAATTCTCAATGATAATAAGCGATAATTTTAATAATTATTCAGATACACTTTCTGCAGAAGTTATCCCTTTGTTCGAAGAGAAATTGGATAAGAAGAAGATGCGTGTAATGCGCTTGGATAATGATGCCTCTTTTGCAGAATGGGGGTGTTTAGATGCTAATTTAATAGATGATGACGTTTTAACATTTGGTCATACCGCGAATAACACTATACCAGCTGCGGTGACATTTGATCTGGGGTGTTCAGCTAAACTTAGCCGATTTGTCATACATCAGCGTTTTTTTGGTGATACATATTATAATCAGGGAAATGTGAAGGAAATGGAAATTTATACATGCGACCATATACCCAGTCAAAGTGGAGATTGGAGTGAGTGGACGAAAATCAGAGATTTTGAGATTGTAAAGCCTTCCGGTTCTCCTGGTAATACTGTAACGGATTTAGATATGGAAGCAGCAAGGAACGGACATGAATGCTCATTTGATTTGTCACAACCTACCATGAGGTATGTACGTATACTTATTAAATCTGGTTGGTTAGGGCCCTCATATACGAGTTTTGCAGAAATAAGTTTTTATGGAAGTGTAGAGGAATGATTGATTCAATAAATAAGAAAAGATTATGAAAAGAATATATTGTTTAGCTGTTTTTGTTGCATCTGTTTTGTCTTTCACTTCTTGCGATGACTTTATGGATGTCCACAAAGAATATATTGAGGGTGGAGAGATTATTTATGCTCCCAAACCTGATACAATAAACTTTATTGCCGGTAAAGGTCGGATTCTGTTTAACTGCCGCACATACAATGCTCCGAATGTTCGGTCTATTGATATATATTGGAATGATGGACTAGATTCGCTGATCGTTCCTGTTGAATTGAAGACTGGTTATGATAGTATTTCTGTTATATTGGATAATATGGAAGAAAAATCTTATACGTTTGATGTTCGTACTACAGATAATTTCGGACATAAATCATTATATCTGACGGATTTTGGAACATCGTATGGCGAAATCTATCAATCAAGGTTAAGCGACCGCCGCATTAAAACGGTATCATTATCGGATAAAGGAGGTGTAGTTTCCTGGTATTTTGCTCCGGGTGACCTTGTTTGTAGTGAAATACGGTATACGAAGAATGATGGTTCGCAGTCGATAGTTGAAACTTCTTCAACAAAGGATGTTGTAGAACTTCCGGAGGTGAAACCCGGTTCTTCGATTGAATACAGGTCTTTGTTTATTCCGGAAACGGTAGCTATCGATACGTTTGCAACTGCATGGAAAACATTTGAAACCGTTATTCCAGAAGATTATAAATATGACAGTAGTTCATGGACTGTTTTGGCTGCATCAGATGAATCAGCAGATCATGGAGGAAGAGTCGCTTTGCTGGATGGAGATTTGAGTACTTTCTGGCATTCTGAATGGGAAACAGAAAGTGCGCCTCTGCCGCACTGGGCAGTAATCGATATGCAATCTCAGAAAAAAATCTCAAGGATCGAAATCTATCGCAGAGCCGGTAATACGGATACGAAGAGCGTGGAATTATATGTTTCTGATCAATCGAACGGAAATGTCGATGGATGGAAAAAAATAGGAAATGCAGTGTTTGTTGATGGTGATAGTCTTTCTATATCAATACCTGAATCGGCAGAACAGGGACGTTATTTGAAATTGTTACTTCCGGATAGTAATAATGAACCGTCTACAAGTGTTGCCGAGATTTATGTGTATGGAAAATAGATAATAGGTAAAGTTTTTTAGAGTGTTAAGGTTAAGTATCAGGTATGGATTTTAGCTTCGATTTAGCTTAAATCTATACCTGATTTCTTAAGATAGTCCATCTCGGTTAAATATAGTCTATTTTTTATTGAGAGGATTTGATATTTCTTTGTTGCGTGATAATTAAAAACAAGATGAGAAAAACTGTAGTATTATTGTTGTTATGCTTTGTGGCATATTTGATGCAGGCGAAAACAGATTCGCTAAAGATTGATTTGTCCGGTATGTGGCGTTTTCAATTGGATCCTATGGGATTTGGTAAAACCCCCGGATCGGAACTCTATCTGGATAAATTAGTAGAGACTATTGTATTACCCGGATCTACGGATCAGGGAGGGAAAGGTATTAAAAATAATGCTCGTTATGTGGACCGTCTCAGTCGTAAATTCGAGTATCAGGGAGCTGCCTGGTACCAACGTGAAGTTGTTATTCCTGAAGAATGGAAGAATAAAGATATAGTCTTGAATCTGGAACGTTGTCATTGGGAGACGACAGTTTTTGTAGATGAGCAGTTGGTTGGTATGGATGAACGTTTGAGTACACCCAATATTTTCCACTTAACAAAATATTTAACACCGGGAGTGCATACCCTGACCCTTTGTGTAGACAATCGTTTGAAATATCCAATGGATCAATGGAACCACGGAACTACCGAATACACACAAACTAATTGGAATGGAATAGTAGGTGATATATCTATACAGGCCAAAGAAAAGGTTCATATTCGCCGTGTAAATGTGTATCCTGATATAGAGAATAAGTCTGTTTTAGCGAAAGTCGAGTTATCTTCTTTAACTACATTTCAAAAAGGATCATTAGAGTTGCATGTCCGTGAAAAAGGAGGCAAACTTGTTGCAACCCATAAGGTTGGGATAGATAGTCTCGTTGCACAAAAGGGCATTGAGCAAACGATTAGCTTAGGTAAACAGATAAAATTATGGGATGAGTTCAATCCTTTTTTGTATGAATTTGAAACAACATTGCTTGTAGACGGAAAGCAGGACACCCGGACGATTACGTTCGGTATGCGGAATGTAGAACAAGGTAAGCATCATGTCCGTTTGAACGGCCATGATATCCATTTGCGTGGTGTACTCGACTGTGCAGTGTTTCCTCTGACCGGTTATCCTTCTACCTATGTGGATGATTGGAAACGTATATTCTCTACAATTAAGGAATATGGTATGAATCATGTCCGTTTTCATTCATGGTGCCCTCCCGAAGCTGCATTTATAGCAGGAGATGAATTGGGAATGTATCTGCAAGCCGAACTACCCATGTGGATTAAGGATGTTGGCAAATATCTTGCCAGGCGCGATTTCTTTGAAAAAGAGATGTATGCTATTCTGGATGCCTACGGTAATCATCCTTCTTTTATTTTAATGTGTAATGGTAATGAAAATGAAGGTGATTTTGCTATTTTGGAAGATTTGGTCAAGAATGCGCAGACTTATGATAACCGTCGTCTTTATTCTGCATCTACGGCTCGTACTCATACCGCTTCCGATCAATACTATGTGTCACATGTTACTTCCAAAGGATGGATCACTGTTTATGAAGGGACTCCGTCTACCGATTGGGATCGCAACAAAGAGTCAGACATTGATGTACCTGTTATAGCACATGAAACCGGGCAGCGTTGTATGTATCCCAATTTTGATGAGATCAGGAAATATACGGGTGTACTCGAAGCGCGTAATTTTGAAGTGTTTAGAGAAAGGTTAACCAAAAATGGAATGTTACATCAGGCAAATGATTTCTTCAAAGCTACAGGTGCACATACCGTATTACAGTATAAAGAAGTGAATGAATCTTTACTTCGTACCCGTACTTCGGGAGGTTTTCAATTGTTAGGCCTTGCTGATTTTCCGGGGCAAGGGAGTGCTTTTGTAGGAATCCTGGATGCTTTTTGGGAAAGTAAAGGTTTAGTTTCTCCCGAGAAATTTCGTGAGTCATGTGCACCGACTGTTTTGCTGGCCCGTTTACAGAAACGAACTTTTCTTTCAGGTGAACAATTGAAAGTAAAAATGGATATATATCATTTTGGTAAAGATGTTCTTAAAAAGGAAAAGCTAAACTGGAGCCTGATAGATGAAGATGGGAAAATAATAAGTAAAGGCACTTTGGACAATAAAAATATCCAGCCTTATACGGTTGACTCTTTAGGTACGATTGATATTGATTTGGATGGAATAACTCATGCTTGTCAACTAACATTGAAAGCAGGAATGGGAGGAGTAAAAAATGAATGGAATATTTGGGTATATCCGCAACAAACGGAAAAACAAACGAATTTTGTCTATACACGTAAATGGAATGAAGAAACTTTGAAGATGCTTGAAGATGGAAATAATGTATTACTGATTCCGGAAAAATGCGAAGGGCGTAAAACTCATTTTGCCAGTCATTTTTGGAACCCGATCATGTTTAATTGAAATCCGATGATTGTGGGTACTTTGATTAATGCCAACCATCCGGTTTTTACAGATTTTCCGACAAATGAATATGCCGACTGGCAATGGTGGGATATTCTGAATCATGCAACGGCTATGGATTTGACTGCTTTGAATAATATAACTCCTATTATTCAAAGTATAGATTCGTATGAAACAAATCAGAAACTGGGTATTGCTTTCGAGGCAAAGGTTAGAAAGGGTAAGCTGTTCGTTCTTTGTGTAGATCCGGAAAGTGATATAGATAACCGTTTAGCGACGAGGCAATTAATAACTTCGGTTGAAAAATATGTGGCTTCAGATCGTTTTGATCCGAGAGATACTTTGCAATCATATGAAATAGAAGCACTTTTTCCTACAATCTCTATATCAAAAAAGCAGAAAGGATCTCAAACAGCAATTCAGCAATTGCTAAATAAATAGAAAGTAGATAACCTAATAAAAAAGAAGGAAATTATTCTCTGAAAATGAGAAAATCTCCTTCTTTTTTGCTCTATACTAGGTTTTTAACAGCGGGTTGCATCCAGTTTCTTTACTACCAGCCCATATATAATCAGAGCAACGGCCGAAACTAGCGCGATCGCCCCGAAATAATACCATATATAATGGGCATGTGCACTGGCGGCTACCCACTCTTCATGTGTGGCGAACAGTGTCGGTTCCGGACAGTATTTGCTTAACAGGAAGCCTGATAAGCCGAATCCGAGTATAGATGACAGGAAGGAGTGAAGGTGGCTGAAACCGAGGTATAATCCTTCTTCGCCTTTGGGGGCCTGCAATGAGAAATATTCAAGGAAACGGGGGGAGATAAATGTTTCCGCTAGTCCCTGGAAGACAATCCCGACTACCATCATGAAAGCTACCGGATGCATACCGAGGATAGTTGTGTTGCCATCCAGCATATTTCCCGATGCCATGCAAAGAGCGGAGATCGGCATGATGAACATACCGAATGTCATAGAGGTAAGTGCGGTTTTCTTACGCATTAACTGGGTAACTAAGTTTACGGTCAATACTACAACCAGCGGATTCACGTTGGCATACCAGGAAGGAGAAGCTCCTTCGCCAGCCAAACGTAAAACATATTTAGGCATGGTTGCATACAGCTGGTGCTGAACCATCCAGAAACCGGAAATAATAAAGATCAATATGATCAGGCGACCGTTTGTACAGACTTTGATCAGTGCCGTCCATATTTGTCCGAAAGTTTTTCCTTCACCGGAATGTTGGCTGCTTTTATAGAAAAACCAGATCGCAATAAGAGCCAGGAATGTCATTGAAGCGGAAAAATAGTTGAGAGTGATCAACCCCTCGTTCCCTAATGCTTCGCGCAACGGTTTTACAATAGTTTTGCCGGAGAAGGCTCCTATATTTACCATTGCATAGAAAATGGAGAAACCTTTGGCACGGGTTTCGGGAGTTGTTTCTTTGGCTACAGTTCCGGAAATTACACTTTTGATGAATGATCCTCCGATAACGATCAGTATCATGATCGGGATAATTCCATAACGGAGATTACTTTCGAGCAATCCGGTAAATGTTGTTGTTGTCCCGTATTCAACCAGTCCGGCTGACTGGAGCCAGGTAGGATAAAG
The DNA here is from genome assembly GCF_020091425.1 of Parabacteroides goldsteinii. Lineage (NCBI taxonomy): Bacteria > Pseudomonadati > Bacteroidota > Bacteroidia > Bacteroidales > Tannerellaceae > Parabacteroides > Parabacteroides goldsteinii. The sequence goes on from NZ_CP081906.1 coordinate 475,806, forward strand.
CCCCAACCCGGCATAACCGATGGTCAGCAAAGAGAAGGCCAATAGCATGGAATTGCGGAATCCGATCTTATCGGCCAGTGCACCGGCAAAAGTCGGGAGGAAGTAGAGGAATGCGGAGAATGTTCCGGCGATAGTTGCCGCTTGTATGTCGTTGAATCCGAGGATGCGGCTGAGGTAGAGTGTTATTACGATAAATACGCCATAGTAGGCGGCACGTTCAAATAGTTCGACGGTATTGGCTACCCAAAACGCTTTACTGAATTTGATTTTCTCTTTCTTTGTCGTTGTGTTCATGCGATAGTTATTTGTTTTTAGAATTAGAATATGAAATGTAAAAACGCAGGGATATGCAGATGAGAAAATTAGAGCTGCGTATACCTGCGTTTATTTACATCTTGTGTAAGTCTTTTATTTCTTTACAGTGTAAGTTTGATGAATCGCTTTGTCGAAAGCTTTCCAATGTTCGTCGGTCATGTTACCGGGGGTGAACAGGGCAACACCGGCTGCACCGCTTTCCATCGATCCGCGTACTGCTTCTTCTATTTCAGAAGGGATCAGACCGTGTCCTTCCGGATCTTTGATGTTAGCTTTGTTTTGCCAATCGTGGCAGATGAATAAACCACTGAAAACGGTTTTTTCTCCGTTCACAGAGTTTACTTCTTCCTTCGTCACCTCGCCTACCCAGGCAGCGTCTTCCAGGTAGAAGTCGTTGTAGTTCATCGGGAAGAATGCGTCGATATTCCATTTATTCCATTCCTGGCGAACCATCCATTTGGCGTGTGAGTCAGGACCGGGGAATACGGCTGCACTGATCTTTTTACCTTTAGCATGGACTGTATCTGCAATGCGATCTACCAGCTTAGTGATCAGGTCGCAACGGAACTGAGCCCATTCTTTGCATTTGGAAGGATCTTCAACAGATTTAATATCGATACCGGTTGCAGCCTTGAAATCGGCTACACATTTGTCGCAATAGCAATAATCGGCAGTCGGATATTCTTCGTTCATAACCAGACCGTATTTTTCCCAAAGACCTTTGGCGAGGATAACGTCTACATAACGGATATAATCCAGATGAACGTAATCTACTTCAGGAATATCGGCTACTTTGCCGTATAGATCGGTCAGGAATTCGGCAGTCCCTTCATGGTTTGGGCAAAGGCATTTGTAATAAGGAACATACGCTTGTACTTCGTAAGCCGGTTCGCCTTTGCGGTTTACAGCATACAGGGTGGAGTCCATGCCTCCCTGTAACATGGCCGGTATCCAAGCATGGTATTCCATACCGTTTGCGTGAGCCACTTTAGCGGCACGCTGGATTTTTTGCAAATCATGTCCGGCGTTGTAGCACATACCATCTAGCCCATGCGATTTCCATTTACTAAAATCGGCTTGTAAGGTCTCTTCGGTTGTATTACCGCCTTCACCTTGCCAGCCGTACACTTTGATTTTTGCTTCCGGTGCTTTGTTGCAAGCCGTTACCAGAAGGGCAACGGCTGCTAAAGCTAAAAATACTTTTTTCATTCAGATAGTTTGTTGTTATTAAATTTCACAAGCACAGAGTGTCGGGATCAGATTGCGGTCGCCGTAAGCATTATCTACGCGGGCCACATTGATCCAGAATTTACTGTCATGCAACCATTCCAGTGGGAAGGCTGCTTTACTACGAGGATATTCATGCTTCCATTCATCGGCGGTTACTTCATATTCCGGATGAGGAGCATTTTTGAGCACGTTATCTTCTTTAGAAGCTTTGCCTTCTTCCACTTCCTTGATTTCTTTCCAGATGCAGTCCATCACTTCGGCAAAACGGTCGAGTTCGGCTTTGCTTTCGCTTTCGGTCGGTTCAACCATTAAAGTTCCGTGTACCGGGAATGAAAGCGTAGGTGCATGATACCCGAAGTCCATCAGACGTTTAGCGATATCACCTTCGTCGATGCCTGAACGTTCTTTTACACCGCGGCATTCCAGAATCAATTCGTGGCCAACCCGTCCTGTGGCTCCGGTATAGACGATTCCGTAAGTGTCTTTAAATTTAGAAGCCAGATAGTTTGCATTCAGGATGGCAGTTTTAGTAACAGTTTCCAGTCCTTCCGTACCAAGCATGCGGATATAAGCATAAGTGATCGGAAGGATACCTGCACTACCATAGGGAGCAGCAGAAACCGTATTCAAATCGCTTCCCCAGGCTACCGGATGAGAGGGTAGGAACGGTACCAGATGTTCGGCAACACAGATCGGACCAACGCCCGGACCACCACCACCGTGAGGTGAAGCAAATGTCTTGTGCAGGTTCAGGTGACAAACATCAGCTCCGATAGTTCCCGGATTGGTCAATCCTACCTGAGCGTTCATATTGGCACCGTCCATATATAACTGTCCGCCACAAGCATGAACAATATCACACATTTCTTTGATGTCTACTTCAAAAATACCGTGGGTAGACGGATAAGTGATCATGCTGGCAGCCAGGTTGTCTTTGTTGGCTTCTGCCTTGGCGCGGAAGTCTTCCAGGTCGATATTACCGTTTTCGTCGCATTTAACAGTAACAGTGGTATAACCGCACTGGATAGCACTGGCCGGATTAGTTCCGTGGGCCGATGCCGGAAGCAATACGATATTTCGATGTCCCTGTCCGATGCTTTCGAGATAAGCGCGGATGACACGAAGTCCGGTATATTCGCCGGCGGCACCTGAGTTCGGTTGTAATGTAACACCTTTGAATCCGGTGATCTCTGCCAGGTAGCAGCACAGGTTTTCAATCAACTCCGTATAGCCTTCTACCTGTTCTTCCGGTGCGTACGGGTGAATATTCATAAATTCAGCACGGCTGAGCGGAAGCATTTCAGATGCAGCGTTCAGTTTCATCGTACATGATCCCAGGGAGATCATCGACTGTGCCAATGATACGTCTTTGCGTCCCAGACGGGTGATATAACGCATCAGCTCGGTTTCCGTATGATATTTTTTGAATACATCTTCCTGAAGGAAGTCGGAAGTACGGGCGAATTTCTGATCGAAATAAGTTTTTTCCGGGATGGCTTCTTCCAGCATATAGTCTTTTCCGGCAGCACCGGCGAAGATATACAACAATACGCCTATATCGGTAGGCTGTGTTGTTTCGTCAATACTGATGCCTACCTGGCCGCCTTCGAAGTAGCGAAGGTTCACCTTGCATTCCAAAGCGATTTCACGCAGTGCATTTACAGAAACATGAGCCGGTAATTCGATCTTCAATGTATCGAAGTAATCCTTGTTCAGTTGTCTGTAACCTAATTTTTCAAGTTCGGCAGCCAGGAATCCGGCCGAAGCGTGGATGCGTCCGGCAATGTTGCGCAGACCTTCTGCTCCGTGATATACGGCATAGAAACCGGCCATTGTTGCCAGTAAAGCCTGTGCGGTACAGATATTTGAAGTTGCTTTTTCACGTTTGATATGCTGTTCGCGTGTCTGCAAAGCCAAGCGGTAAGCCGGATGTCCATAAGCATCTTTCGAGATACCGATGATACGTCCCGGAATAGCACGTTTGTATTCGTCTTTTGTTGCAAAATAAGCAGCAGAAGGACCACCGTAGAACATCGGAATACCGAAGCGCTGGCTGCTGCCGAACACTACGTCGGCTCCCCATTCGCCCGGAGGTGTCAGCAATACCAAACTCATCAGGTCGGCTGCTACGGCTACACGGGTTTCGTTGGCGTTCGCTTTTGCAATAAATTCTTTATAATCTTCAATCGAACCATCCGCATTCGGGAATTGTACGATAGCTCCGAATACATCCGGTGTAAAGATGAATGTCTTATAATTTCCTATTACCACGTTGATACCTTGTGGAATCATGCGTGTTTTGATTACGGCTAAAGTTGATTCAAATACATTCTCATCAACAAATAGTGTATTGGCTCCGGCTTTTGCCTGTGCACGGCTCCGGCTTCCGTAGAACATGGTTGCAGCTTCGGCAGCAGCAGTCGCTTCATCCAACAAAGAACAGTTGGTTAGCGGTAGAGCGGTCAGCTCACTGATTACAGTCTGGAAGTTCAACAGTGCTTCCAGGCGTCCCTGCGATACCTCAGCCTGATATGGTGTGTATGAGGTGTACCAAACCGGATTTTCGAAGACATTACGCTGGATAGGAGCAGGACAGATAGTATCATACCACCCCATTCCGATGTATGACGTAAAAACTTCATTCTTGGATGCCAGTTCGGCGATATGTTCTGCAAACTCCCGCTCAGTCATTGGCTCCGGAAGATTCAGAGGTTCTTTCAGACGAATATTGGCCGGGATTGTCTGGTCAATCAGTTCGTCAACCGATTTAACACCGATAGCTTCAAGCATAGCCGGGATATCTTCCTCTGCAATGCCGACGTGGCGGTTTACAAATTTATTTGTGTCCATAGTATTTAATGTGTTTATAAATAAGGATTGTTTAATTTTTCGTCGATAACTCTTGTTTCCGGTCCGTGTCCGGGATAAATAACCGTTTCATCCGGCAATGACAGCAATTTGTCGTTGATGGCTGCGATCAGTACTTCCTGATTACCACCCCATAAGTCCGTACGGCCGATGCTTCCTGCAAACAACGCGTCTCCAACAATGGCAAAACCGTTCTTTTTATTGTAGAAAGCCACGCTGCCGGGAGAATGTCCGGGAACTGTCAGGACCAATAATTCCGAATGTCCGAATTTGACCACTTCATTGCCGACCAGCTGTTTCTGTACCGGGATTTCTTGGAAATGTCCCGGTAGTCCGAATGCCTGCGCCTGTTTGTCGGGTGCAGGGAGTTGTTCCACGTCGAGCCGGTGTGCCTGCGGGGATAAACCATACGTTTTATATATAAACGGATTCCCGAAAATATGGTCCAGGTGTAAATGCGTACAAAGCAGATGTTTCACTGTCAGTTTATTCTCTGTAATGAAATCGCTCAGCTCTTTTTCTTCCGACGGGCGAAGACAACCGCAGTCGATGATGACAGCTTCTTTGGTGTCATCATACAACACGAATGTGTTTTCCTGGAAATAATTGAATTCAAAAGCCTTTATTGTAATCATAACGGTACGTATACTACTTTTTTAGTTTGAAAAAATTCTTCTTTGAAGTGATCGCCCAGTTCAACAACGATTGCCTGTTTCTGAAAAGCCTGTATTTCGTGTTGCAACTCACCGCCTTTCAGACATATCAATCCGTTGGGCAATGCGTTCTGCTGTTCTTTCTTTACATTTTTGCGGGATATTTTGACCAGGTCTCCCAATGGCATGACTGCCCGGCTGACAACAAAATCGAAAAGCTGTTTTTCCTCTTCTGCCCGGCAGTGACGGAATGTTACGTTCTTCAAACCGATAGCTTCCGCCACGGCTTGTCCGACCTTGATCTTTTTTCCGATACTGTCAACCAGATGGAATTGTACTTCCGGAAAGAATATAGCCAACGGAATACCGGGAAATCCTCCGCCGGTACCGATATCCATAACAGATGAACCATCCTTAAACTTCATCATTTTTGTTAACCCCAGCGAATGAAGGACATGATGAGGATAAAGATTCTCGATATCTTTGCGTGATATCACGTTGATCTTTGAATTCCAGTCAGTATATAAATCGTACAGAGCTTCGTATTGTGCAAGTTGCGTTTCGTTCAGCTCCGGAAAATAAGTTTTTATCAGTTCCATAGATTATGTTTAAAATGCCAGATGTGCAATCGGACTTTCTTTTTTGAGCAGATATTGTATTTCTTCGTAAGGAAGATGTACATTCGTTGCACCGACTACATAAGCGGCTATCTCATATTCGTTAAATGTATAGGTAATACCATTGTCGTCAATCAGGAAATTGCCGTTCGGGAAAATCTCGTCGATACTGAAGAACCCTATATTCTCCAGTTCTTTCGGATTTTCCACGGTATTTTGTTTGGCAATCCGGTCTATAAGGATTTGTGCCAGGTCTTCCTGAAAACCTTCGATAAAGATGTCGTCTTCCTTGATCAGGTTACCTGTTTTCATATCTATGACATGATTCGTAAAAGAATGGGCGCCATGAGCACCACCTGTGTAATTTTCAAAGTTGACAGTGTAACTTAGGATGTCATTTTTATTGTAGGCTATATCATCGGACGACATTTCAAAATAGGAGAACCATGCTCCGACCGGAGTTTCGTCGGCTTTTGCTACTTCTGCTTTATATTCGTCTTCCAAATCTTTGTAGTTGTTCAGGTAATCTTCGGTATATTTGGCAGTCGCTTCTTCGGGGGATAAGTTTTCGTAACCATCTCCGAAGTAAGAATACACAAATTGCTGTTGTATCTTTTTCAGGATATCTTTATTGTCGTATTTTGCCGGATAGGTGAAGTTTATCTGAAGATTACAATTCGGATTTTCCGGATTTTCCAGGAGGTGATATGTTTTGTCCACACTGATCGAATCGAATGTCACATCGTTATCCGTCGTCTTTTTTGTCCCGATGTTACAACCGCTGACAAATACACTTATGAGAAAGAGAACTACAAGCTTTTGGCATAATTGCGTCTTCATTGTGATACAGATTTAATTTTATACTTTAAAATGCAAATGTACATGTTTCTCTCCGAATTACCGAATTAGTTTACCGGTTGTTTTAGGTAATCCTATTCTTTTTACCGGTAGTAATCTGTTTTTGGCGTCCTCAAAAACATTTATGAGGCCCTCGAAAACAAAATACTTACTGATCAAATAACAATGGTTACATGTATTTCTATTGCATACATGTATATTTTTAGATGAAAAATTGATTATTTAAATCTTCTGTGTATCTTTGTTCCGCACATGAAATGCAAGGTGTTGCTTCATGAGCATTTTATAAGTTAGACATAAGCGTTTTTTAATATTATTTGACATCGAAATCTCGACAATTTCACCCAACAAGTAATAGTACTGTAAATGCAAATGTTCTTTTCTGTTTATACACAATGAGATAATTGTAAAGTTGTTCGTGTATATAGATAAGAGCGTGGTACTGTTATACATATTGTTGGGGGGCCTGTCGAGAGCCTCAATGTCTATATATTGACAGTATCCACGCTTCTTTGATTTTTCCAGGCTACAGTTTATAAACTTTTTTTCTCCGGTATTCTGCGGAGCGGCATTTGACGGAAGTTTCTTCTTACAAAAATATATGATATTTTTCAGATGTAATTCATCTTATTGATTTTCACTGAACTTTAGAAGTTTTTTAGAGAAATGGCGAAAGCCGTTTTATTGTCCGGTAATATTTGTCCGACACGAGATGTTTTTAGCCTTAAATGAACTAAATCAAGGTTTACTTGTTGTAATAATGTAACGGTACTGATTCCGTTTACCACCAGGGTGTAAAAATTAGCATATAAAGTTTATTGTCAAAAAGTTATTCCTGATTCATTATGTGCGTCCGGGTACCAGATTGTACTTGTCTGAAAAAGCAGATCCGGACTATAACCACCGGGCATGAAATCAAAATAATTAGATATATGACGAAGATAGAAATAAAAAACTTATCTATCCTTTTCGGTTCTGAGAAGAACAGGGCGAAAAAGATGATACTGAAAGGTAAAAGTAAACAGGAGATTTTGAAAGAAACCGGATGTACAGTCGCAGTCCGTAACGCAAACCTGGAAATTGAAGAAGGGGAGATGTTCGTTATCATGGGATTGTCCGGTAGTGGAAAGTCTACTTTGTTGCGTTGCATAAACCGGCTGAATGAACCGACAATGGGAGAGATCCGTGTGAACGGGATCGACATAACACGTTCGTCTGATAAGGAATTATTACAGATACGCCGGAAAGAACTGGCAATGGTTTTTCAGCATTTCGGGTTATTACCTCACCGTACGGTATTAAGTAATGTTTCGTTCGGTCTGGAATTGCAAAGTGTTCCTAAAGAAGAGCGGGAGAAGAAAGCACAGGAGAGTATCGAACTGGTCGGTCTGAAAGGTTACGAAAATCAGCGGGTCGATGAACTGTCCGGTGGTATGCAGCAACGTGTCGGCCTGGCCCGTGCACTGGCTAATAATCCGGAAGTCCTTTTGATGGATGAGGCTTTTTCTGCATTGGATCCGTTGATCCGTGAACAGATGCAGGATGAATTACTTCTTTTGCAGGAGAAGATGAAGAGGACGATTGTTTTTATTACGCATGACCTGGACGAGGCGATTAAGCTGGGCGACCGTATTGCCATCATGAAAGATGGCGAAGTCGTGCAGGTCGGTACTCCGGAAGAGATACTGACTGATCCGGCGAATGCTTACGTAACACGTTTTACAGAAAGTGTGGATCGGGGACGCATCGTAACAGCTTCATCGATAATGCTTAAACAACCGATCGTTGTAAGGATTAAAAGAGACGGTCCGGAAGCGATCTTTCGTAAAATGCGTGAAAGACGATTGTATGCACTGCCTGTTATCGGGAATGACGATCAGTTTATCGGCGAGATACAATATAAAGATGTATTGAAATTGCGGAAAGAGGGAAGCAAGGATGTCAGTTCTATCGTACAGAAAGAAGTACCTTCTGTCCTTGAAAATACTACGGTGGAAGATATGCTTCCTTTACTTCCGAAAGTACGGCAGGCTTTACCTGTTGTCAATGAGGAAAATCGGTTGGTGGGTGTTGTCTCTCCTTCCGCTATCATCATTGAGATGACCGGGAAAGATCAGAAAGAAATAGAAGAAATAATTCAAAACGCAATAGATTTATGATTAATATCGGGAAATATATAGAAATCGTCATCAACTGGATGACGGAGCACTGGGCACATTTTTTTGATGTCATCAATAATATTATCGGTGGTTTCATCGAGACCTTTCAGCATGGATTGTTATGGATACCTTTTTACATTATGATTCCGGCCTTAACGGTACTGGCCTGGTATAAAGCCGGTAAAGGGACAGCTGTGCTTACGTTGCTGGGACTTTTCCTGATCTACGGGATGGAATTCTGGGAACAAACGATGCAGACCGTAGCATTGGTTTTATCGTCTACCGTAATCGCTCTCATCCTGGGTGTCCCGCTTGGGATATGGACGGCTCAAAACCGCATTGCCGCCAAAATAATTCGTCCGGTTATGGACCTGATGCAGACAATGCCGGCTTTTGTTTACCTGATCCCGGCTGTCTTGTTCTTCGGGCTGGGACCTGTGCCGGGTGCTTTTGCCACGGTGATATTTGCCATGCCGCCGGTTGTCCGTTTGACGGATTTAGGAATACGGCAGGTTCCGGAGGATATCGTTGAGGCGACACGCTCATTCGGAGCGACTTCCCGCCAGCTACTTTTCAAAGTACAGCTGCCGTTGGCGTTGCCGACGATTATGACGGGAGTGAATCAAACGATTATGATGGCATTGTCTATGGTGGTGATTGCTGCAATGATCTCCGCCGGAGGTTTGGGGGAGATCGTATTGAAAGGTATTACCCAGATGAAGATCGGTCTCGGATTTGAAGGCGGTATTGCCGTTGTGATTCTGGCCATTGTACTGGATCGTATAACTCAGGGGTTTGTTCGTAAGAAATAAACCTGCGTGATTAACTGTAAAAAGAAAAATTGTATGAGAAGATTATTTATACTTATCAACCTGATCCTGCTCCTGGCTGTGCTCATGTTCCTTGCCGGTTGCAGTCGTGCCAAAGACCCGAAGGAGATTTCGATCGGCTATGTGAACTGGTCGGAAGGCATCGCCATGAGTTACCTGGCAAAGGCAATGCTGGAGGAACAGGGATATAGAGTGACTTTGAAGAATGCCGATATCGCTCCGATCTTTACCTCCGTCGCTGCCGGTAAAGTCGATCTGTTTCTGGATGCGTGGCTTCCGGATACGCATGTCGACTATATGAAAAAATATGGCGACCGTCTGGAAACGATTGGTGTTCCGTTTGAAAAAGCCCGTTTAGGACTGGCTGTTCCGTCTTATGTAACGATCAATACGATAGAAGAACTGAATGCGCACAAAGAACGTTTCAAAAATGAAATTATCGGAATCGATATCGGTGCCAGTCTGATGAACCTGACGGAAAAGGCTGTTGATGAATACGGATTACAACTGGCATTGATGCCTTCCAGCGGGCCTACCATGACGGCGTTCCTGCAAAAATCGGTTGAACATAATGACTGGATTGTCGTGACAGGCTGGACGCCTCACTGGATGTTTTCCCGTTATGACCTGAAATTTCTGGAAGACAGTAAAGGTGTGTTCGGTAATGCAGAACATATCGAAGCCGTTGCTACTAAAGGCTTTTCCGAAACTCACCCTTACGTTGCGGCTTTCTTTAAAAACTTCAGGTTTACCAATGAGCAGCTGAGCGAACTGATGGATATAATGGAAGAGTATCCTTTACGTGAATCGGAGGGAGCAAAAGTTTGGCTGCAAAAACATCCCGAAATAGTTGATTTATTTTTACCTTCGCAAACGAATAAATTAACTCAGCTAAACGAATATGAAACAGATCGCGAAAATAGCCTGCCTGTTGTTGGGACTGGCGATAAGTAGTCCTTTTATGAAGGCGGAAAGTAAAAAGAATATGAACATCGTATTTATAGGAAACAGTATTACCCAGGGAGCGTTAATCGCTACTCCGTCACATGACGCTCCTCCTGTAAAAGCCGCTTTATACTTAACAAAGCAACCGTCGGTCGCTTCTGTCAAATACTCCAATCAGGGAGTAAGCGGCTGTACGACTACCGATTATCTGCCGACAACGGAAACACTTTTCCCGAAGGCAAAGGAGGCTGCCGATAAGTTTGCGGACGAGACTTGGGCGACCCTTGTCTTTTCCATTATGTTGGGGACGAACGATAGCGCGATTACAGGTCCGAACGGTGCACCGGCCTCTCCTGAAAAATATGAAGAAAACATGAAAGCTATTATCAACCAGTTACTAGCGTTGTATCCCAGTTGTAAAATCGTTTTACATCGTCCGGTATGGTACAGTCCGAATACATATAACGGCGCTATGTATCTGAAAGAAGGTTTAAACCGTCTACAAAGTTATTATCCGGTATTGCAATCGTTGGTCGAAGAGTATGCCAAACGTTTTCCCTGCCAGGTGTTTATGGGAGATACGGAGGCATTCGACTATTTCAAGGCCAATTATCTCACGGATTTAATACCGGAAGAAGGTAATGCCGGTACGTTCTATCTCCATCCGAACGAAAAAGGGGCAGCCGTATTGGGGGAATATTGGGGAAAGGCGATAATGAAGGTAGTAGAGTAAATATAGAAATAATTGAACCTACTTTTCCCTTGATGGAAAAGTAGTCAAAAGATCAAGGCTTAACCGGCTTCACTGCTTCGGTGAAAGACTCCGCTGAAAAATCCGAAACTCGCTTCGCTCAGACAACGGATTTTTTTAACCGCTTCGTCTTCCCCCTTCGCGGACGTTCATCCGCTTAGGCCTTTCCTAGGAAGCTGTGCTTCCTCTTAAGATGGCCGATACCGGTACTTATAGAACAAAAACTTTTGGATTTAACAGGTAGTATCGGCAATCTTAGGAGAACGCAAAGCGTTCTATGAAAGGCCTCATCTGGTGAGCGTTAAACGAAGCATCCGCAGTGAGCGCCCGGAGGCTGTGCTGTTTGAGCGCAGCGAGTTCACAGACGACAGCGAACGTAGGAGGCTGAGTAGCGAGGCGGATGCAGCCTTGAACTTTTGGTTACTTTTCTATCAAGAGAAAAGTAACATTCAAACCTGATAATATCTGAACCAATTATCTCTTACCCAAATGATGATCCATGATTGCCACATGATGTTCACCGTAGAGTTTTAGTTTTTCAACGATGTTTTTGGCGGTTGCTTCTTCTTCTACCTGTTCGCGTACAAAACCCCAAAGGAAATCTTGTGTCGCCTTGTCGTTTTCTGCATGTGCGATGTCTACCAGTTTGTCGATTAACTCGGAAACATGAACCTCATGCTGGTAAACATGTTCGAATACTTCCAGCGGTGTGCCGAAAGCTGTCGGAACAACATTGATCTGTTCCAGTTTCACCTGTCCGCCACGTTTTACAGAATAATCAATCATTTTATAGGCATGCTCGAGTTCCTCTTCCGATTGTTTTTTCATCCAATGGGCGCAACCGTCCAAACCTATTTGAGCAAAATGAATGTACATGGACAGATAGAGATTGGAAGACCACATCTCTGCCAGTATCTGTTCGTTCAGAGCATCGGATAATTTTCTACTTAAAGTCATAGCTGTATGTTTTATATTACGTTTATTGATTTTATTAATAAAACAAACAGTTATGGAATTTGTTCTAATATGTGTTTATTTATTTCGTCTCTCATCGCTTTTATGTAATAAGAAGTTCTTATCTTCGTTTCTATCTAATAAACGTTGAATCAATATGAAAAAGAAAATAGAGGTTCTCATAAACAGGTTGAAACTGGCTGTCAGGAAACATCCGGTGGAAGTTGTGTTGTCAGTCGTTTTCAGTCTGGCAGGATGTGTCTATTTCGAGTATGCATTCGGATATTCTTTTTTGGCGGCGCCGCTGGCTTATTTTCCGGTCCTGTTCCTGATAACCTATATGCTGAACGGACTGACCGTACAACACAAACTACGGCCGTTGTATTTCTTATCGGCTTTCTTTTTTATTCCTTTTTTGTGGCTGGATAAGGATGAGATATGGGAACCGACCTATCTGGTTTCATTGATTGTAGTGCAACTTCTCTATCTGGTTAGCGGCTGGAAACGTGATAATGATGAGTTTGTGCGTGTCGGGTTGCGTTATGTGAAGTCTTTGTTGTCTGCCGGATTACTGGCGGGGATTGCTTATTTGCTGGCAATTTCGATCTATACATCCATACAATACATCTTTGAGATATGGGAAAACAGTTACAGGAGTTTCTATACCGACTCGGCTTACCTTCTTTTTATGTGTGGGATGCCTTTGTTGTTCCTCATGTTCAATCAAGAAAGGGAAGAAAAGGAGGAGAGCCGTAACCGGCTGTTTGAAGTGCTGCTGAATTATGTGCTTTCGCCGGCTTTGCTGATCTATGCGGTCATTCTGTATCTTTATTTTATTAAGGTAGCGGTTCTCTGGTCGTTGCCGAAAGGGGCGGTGGCTTATATCGTTGTCAGTTTTGTTTCTGTCACTTTTATTCTGAAAGGTTGCCAGGTCTTTCTGACGAAGAGGTATTATGATTGGTTTTATAAACAGGCCAGTTTTGCCGTATTGCCCGCTTTGGTGATGTATTGGGTGGGTGCTTGTTATCGTATCAACGAGTACGGATTTACAGAGCCGCGTGTGTATCTGGTGGTAGTCGGGTTGATACTGACTTGTCTGGCCGTTTTATTCTTTACCAAACAGTACGGCCGTTATCTGTATGCTTCCTGCCTGGCGATCGTCTTCTTGTCGGTGGTTACTTATATACCCGGAATCACGGCAAAAGATATTGAACGGATTTCGCAAACCGGACGGGATAACTACTCTCCGGAAGATAAGAGATATGACTATCAGGCTTATCTTGAGATTGATAACGGGGAGCCGGTGGATATTTCGGGTTATCAGTTTTTAATGCCGGTTGCCGGATATAAAAATCCCGATAAAATGTGGACAACGACAGAGCGGGATACTTTTTATCTATTCAACCATAAAGGAGATACTATCTACCAGGAGAGCTTGACGACATTCTGGAACAACCAGCTGGCAAAAGCCGGGTTGACTCCTTATGATTCTGTTCCTGAAAAGATGTTCCCTGTTTTACTTGAGTTCGATATGGATTCGGCAAAGTTGGTTTTTAATACGATCAATTTATACCGTAACGCTCCGGACTCTGCTTACCGGATTTCCTATTTTAATCCGAATTATTATCTGAAAAAGAAATAACCGGTCAGGACCTCCAATATCTGCGAGGTCCTGATTATACATAGTTTATTGGCAGAAAAGAATTACCTTTGCAATCTGTTAAGTCATTTCCGGCGCCATATCCGCGGAGAAATGGCAATTGATGGACTGTATTCAATTACCCGAATCAAAAGAATCTGATGGAAAAGAAAAACAAACAAAGCTTATTTGCTGCCCCCAATGGAAAATCATATCTCGTTCCATTCATACTTATCACCAGCCTGTTCCTGTTGTGGGGATTTGCGCATGGTTTACTGGACGTACTGAATAAACATTTCCAGGGCGCTTTCACGATGACGAAGGCGGAGAGCGGCCTGGTGCAGTTTTCCACTTATATCGCTTATTTCCTGATGGCGTTGCCTGCCGGAATGTTTATGAAGCGTTACGGTTATAAGAAAGGTATTATTTTGGGATTGTTACTTTTTGCTGCCGGGGCTTTCGCTTTTATCCCTGCTGCCTTTTTGCATTCTGCGACTCCTTTTCTGGTCGCTTTATTTATCATTGCCTGCGGGTTGTGTATTCTTGAGACGGCAGCCAATCCTTATTCGACTATTCTGGGACCGACGGAGTCGGGTGCGCAGCGTCTGAATTTGTCGCAATCGTTTAACGGGTTGGGCTGGATACTTGGTCCGCTGGTTGGTGGGGCTTTAATCTTCGGAGGTGCGCAGGATGACCCGTTTACCCTGACGAAACCTTATATTCTTGTGGGCGGTATCGTTTTATTGGTAGCTATCCTTTTCTTTTTCACTCGTTTGCCGGAGATAAAGGTAGAGGAACAGGAGGAAAATAGACTTGATACAAAACTCCCCGCCACTTCGATGTGGAGGCATGGGCAGTTTGTACGGGCGGTGATTGCCCAGTTCTGTTATTGTGCGGCGCAAACCGGTATCTTTAGTTTCTTTATTAATTATGTCACGGAACTCGACCCGCAGATGACGAATATCGAAGCCTCGCGGATACTTGCGTTTGGCGGGATGGCTTTATTCATGATTGGCCGCCTTTCCGGAAGTTTTACGATGAAATGGATGGCTCCGGGAAAATTGCTGACCTGGTTTGCTTTGGCTGATGCCATCTGCATGGCGTTGGTAATTGTTTCTGCCGGAACGATATCTTTGTATGCGTTGTATATTTCATTCTTCTTTATGTCCATCATGTTTCCGACAATCTTTGCGTTAGGTCTGGAAGGGATGGGCGCTTATACCAAAAAGGCATCTTCCTATATCGTGATGGGAGTGGCTGGTGGCGCTTTCAGTCCGATGCTGATGGGATATATCGGGGAAAACAATATGGCAATCGGGTTCTTTGTGCCGTTGATTGCATTTCTGTATATTCTGTATTTTGCAATAAGATGTAAGAAGTAGAATTATCTTTAATTCTACTATCATACTATCACTGGTTGATATAAATATCTGATTATAAGCATTATAATCTATGATAGTAGGTGCTTTTAACTATCATTTATCTATCATGCAACCATCATTTTAACTCTATTTTAACTAAGCAGCCATCTTTTTGACCTTAAAAAGATGACTGCCCGGTTACATGCTGTCTCTCATAATTCGTTAGTCTACTACTTTTTTATCCCAAAACAATGACTTAATTTCACCCGAATACAGACTTTTTGTTGCCGGGATGCCCATCTTACCCTGTTTTACACCCCCATCTTGACGATGCGAACACCCGGGTGTCGAAGGTGTCAAGACCCGGGTGTCAAGCAATATATGTTACTATGTTGTTGATTTTTAGCTATATATTTATCCAAAAGAAGACGTTTCCTATCTTACTTTTTAAGCGGGTATGATAGTTGCATGATAGATATATGATAGTTAAAAGCACTTACTGTCATAAGATAGGGTGTTGATAATTATGTATTTATATCAAATAATGATAGTATGATAGTAGATGATAAATATTTAATGATAAATAATATTAGGGGGAGTCTTTTTTATATTTTATTATCACTGCCTCATACAATAATTTATTGATTATCACTCACGCAATATGAAACAAAGGCTGGCGTTTAATGGATAGAAGTATTTAAAATGTGAGAATGATATGAGAAATCGAATGTTTGTGTTTTATCTATTATTGATGTTGACCTTGATGTCGTGTTCTAAGACTGAGATTGGTTTTAACGGTCAGGTTTATTTGTATTTGTCGGAGCCGGAAGTGAACCGGTATCCTGTAGAGAAAGGGGACAGTATCGTAGTGAAGGGATTTAATAGCTGGACTATCGGGGATGAACATAAAGGTATGCTGCCTGATAGTGTTGTGAAGGATTCGGGATACGATAAATCTTATGTTTATTATATCTGCGCGGTTACTGCCGAATTTAAGATGAATGAGGAGGATTTTATTATTATGTATGCTGATCAAAATACTAAATTGGGATATTCTTTTCCGGATATGGGTTATATTGGGGTTTCCAATACTGTAAAAGATTATGACAGTCTTGATGATTCATTTGTCATGAACACTTATCTAATCTATATTTCCCAGGAAAAGGATGGTAAAAAGATGGATATCTGGTATCCGTGTTCCCCTTTCGATTTGGAGTGGCATTGTTTTTCCTTTAAAGATATAGATGTAAAATCAAAAGAGGATAAATAGTTTGTTTTACGAATGAAAAGACTAGTATTTAATATTAAATTAAGGAATTATGAAGAATCTGTCATTTATTTATAGTCTGTTAGTTGTCTTTGCTTTACTCTCTTGTTCAAAGACAAAGTTTCAGTATGATAAAAAAATCTATTTATCGGAACCGGAGATAACCTGGTTTACATTTGATGATTATGACAGTGTGGCTGTCAAAGGATTTACGCGTTGTGAAGCTCTTGACGTGTGCAAAGGTGCACTTCCAGGAAATGTAGCAAAGGAATCAGGGTTTGATAAATCTTATTTGTATTATATATATGAAGCATCGGTAGAAGTGAAGGATAACGAAGAAAGTTTGGCTTCTTTCAGGGAATATACGAATTTGGGATATTCGACCAGAGAGTTTGAAAACAAAGGGATTAGTCAAGTAAGCGTATTGAAAGAAAATGGAGATAAATATCTAAAAACATCTACCTGTCTCATCCATATTTTTCAGGAAGTAGGAGGAGAAAAACAAGATATCTGGTACCCATATTCTCCCTTTGATTTGGAGTGGAGCTTTTTTTCGATTAAAAATCCACTATAGGTCAATAGAATAGCAGGACTGCTGCAAAAGTCCGTTTTGTCATGGCGGACTTGATCCGCCAACTTATACTAAATGGTGCATATCAACGTAGTATACAATCCCGGGTTAAGCCCGGGATGACAGACTGGATAGCGACTTTTGACACATTTACATTTGCAGTATTAAATATCCCAATAAAAATATAAGTGTATATTTGAAAAGAAGAGTTGCAGTGAACTAACTTTGACACTAGTCTTAAATGACTATGGGCTGAATCAGACTGCAACTCTCTTAATTGGAGAACCTAGCCAGTTAGAATTGTAGGCTCACGACCTAATAAATGTATTAGCTGTTTCTCCTTCATGTTTAATACTGTAAATACAAAGTTATGAATTATTCTCATTTTGTAGGTCTTGATGTAGGGAAAAAAACTTTCGATGCATCCTTAATGTCTGCGGACGAAAAAGAGTTGTCTCACAAGTCTTTTGATAACACTTCAGAAGGGATCCAATCTTTATTAGATTGGATAGCAGGTTATCATCTCTCTTTATCCAAACTCTTGTTCTGTGCTGAAAACATGGGAAGTTATGTCACAGAGTTATCTGTTTCCAGTGCCTCTATGGGTTTTTCCCTAGCTTTGGTTTGCCCGTTGACCATCAAGAAGTCCATAGGCTTGCAACGAGGCAAAAATGACCGCATTGACGCTAAAAGAATAGCGAACTATGCGGTATTACACTATCGAAAACTAGAGTTATACAAATTGCCTGACAAAGACTTGGTGAGACTGCGGGGATGGATTATTATACGTGACAATTTGGTCAAGCAAAAAGTATCAAGCATAAAGTTATTGGAAACATTCTCCCAGATGGCCAAGTTGGCTGATGTGACAGACTCCATTTCTTTTTTGGAAGAGCAGCTCAAGTCGATAAAAGAAAAGATCCTGCAGGTGGAAGAGGCTATGGAGCAACTAATAGCCGCTAGTTGTTCTCTTTGCACAAACTACTTGTTATTAAGAAGTATAAAAGGTGTAGGGATAATCAATGCCATTGTATTACTGTGTGTTACTAACAATTTTCAAAGATTTGACAACCCAAGGAAGTTTGCTTGTTATTGCGGGGTTGCTCCCTTTGAACATACTTCAGGTATTTCCATACGGGGAAAAACGCAGACTTCTCCATTGGCTAACAAAGAAGTAAAAGTGTACCTTACCCGGGCAGCTATTACTGCCATCTCTTGGGATCCGCAGATGAAAGCATATTATAAAAGGAAAATAGCGGAGGGGAAACATAAAGCATCTGTAATCAATGCTGTAAGAGCCAAAATCATAGCAAGGTCTTTTGCTGTGATACGAAGACAGACTCCATTTGTAACATTAGTCGTATAATAAAAAGGCCCTTAATTTCGAAAACATCTTAGGTTTAGGAAGTAGCTATACACTTCTGAAGAGTAATTATGTCTATATACGAACTTACCCAAGGATACGTTAATGTTCGTAAACTTGGGTAAGATTTTATAGATATTGTTTGGAGAGGACTTAGAATTCATTCCCGCTATTTATAGGTTATTGTAACATCTGATATAATTTATCCAGCTTCGGTGCCATAATAATCTCTGTCCGGCGGTTCTTGCTGCGGCCTTCAGCCGATTCGTTGTCTGCTACCGGCATATATTCTCCACGTCCGGAAGGTTGTATCTGTAACGGATTCACGCCGTAATCTTTTGTCAGGATGCGGACAACCGAAGTTGCACGGATTACACTCAGATCCCAGTTGTCTTTGAACTGTGCCGTGTTAATCGGTTTGCTGTCGGTATGGCCTTCGATATATACATCTATATCCGACTGCTTGTTGAGGACTTCCGCCAGTTTAGCCAATGCCTCTTTTCCACGTTTATCCACCCGGGCGCTTCCTGATTCGAACAATAACTTATCCGACATGGCGACATATACTTTGCCGTCTTTCTCCGTAACAGTCAGTTCCTCGCTGCTGAAACCTAATAAGGCATCCTTTACGCTGCTTAGCAGCTTTTGAACTTTTTCGTTCTGGGCATTAATCATGTCCTGCAATTCGTTAATTGTCCGTTCCCGCTCGTTCAATTCTTCCATCTTCTGGCTGAGGAGGGAGTTTAACTTTTCCTGTTGTGTCATGTTCGAATTCAGCATCGTCTGATAGTTGCGGATGTTGCTGCCCATCTTTGCCGTGTCTCGCTGGAGGGCGGCGAGGCGCTCGTTCAGTTTGTCACCGGCATCTTTGCAATCGACCAGTTGTTCCTGTAAAGCATTGCCGCGGCCGATGGCTTCGAGCCGCCCATTTTCGGCTTCCAGGTATTTTTTCTTCGTTACACACGAGGTGCAGATCAGCAGTGCGGAGACTGCCATGAATAAAACTTTTCTCATTTGTTGGATAATTTTCGCGCAATGTAATATTTATTACACTTTACCTGTACTCGATTTAAGATATTTGTCAAGAATTAAACTTTAATTAAGGCTGTATGAAGATAAAAGAGATAATAAACGCGATTCTTCCTTCCAGACGATGGAAATTATTTGCCATTGTCGCGAGCGGAGCGATTTGTGGTTTAGGCTTTTATACATTTTATGTATCGAGGGCCTGGAGTTACTTGTCTGATGAGCCGTCGACCTGTGTGAACTGTCATATCATGGGGCCTTATTATGCTACCTGGAGTCACAGTTCGCATAGCCGGAACGCTACTTGTAACGATTGCCATGTGCCGCACGAAAACGCCGCAAAGAAATGGTTTTTCAAAGGAATGGACGGTATGCGACATGCCGCTGTCTTTATGATGCGTGGCGAACCGCAGGTAATACAGGCTATCGACGAAAGCGCTGAAGTAATCATGAACAACTGTGTCCGTTGCCACACGCAACTGAATACCGAATTTGTAAACACCGGACGTATCGACCACAATATGGCGATGGCGGGTGAAGGAAAAGCCTGTTGGGACTGTCACCGCGATGTTCCGCACGGAGGTTCCAACAGCCTCTCGTCCACTCCTTCGGCCATTGTGCCTTATCCGAAAACCAATACGCCGCAATGGCTGAAAGATATGCTTAAATAAAACGAATAAATAAAAATCAACGAATATGGAAAAGAAACTTAAATCATGGCAAGGCTGGTTGTTGTTCGGCGGAACAATGGCCGTTGTTTTCGTATTGGGCGTACTCGCTGCCTCGATCAATGAACGGAGGGCCGAGATTGCCAGTGTGATGAATAACAAGAAAGTCGAGATTACCGGCATTGAGTCGGTAAACGAAAAGTTTGCCCCGAACTATCCGCGGGAATATGAAACCTGGACGCAGACGATGGATACCAGTTTTCAAAGCAAGTATAACGGAAACCAGATGGTCGATGTGCTGGCAGCCCGTCCCGAAATGGTTATTCTTTGGGCCGGATATGCTTTTTCTAAAGATTATTCAACTCCACGCGGTCATATGCATGCGATTGACGATATGCGTCATACCCTGCGTGTCGGCGCTCCGATGACGCCCGATGAAGGTCCGCAGCCGGCAACTTGCTGGACTTGTAAGAGTCCGGACGTTCCCCGTATGATGCAGGCGATAGGAGTAGATAATTTCTATAAGAGCAAATGGGCGGCAATGGGAACGGAGATTGTGAATCCTATCGGTTGTGCCGATTGCCATGAACCGGAGAATATGAATCTGCATATCAGTCGTCCGGCCTTGATTGAAGCATTCCAGCACCAGGGACGCGACATCACCAAGGCGACCCAGCAGGAAATGCGTTCACTGGTTTGTGCGCAGTGCCATGTGGAATATTATTTCAAGGGTGACGGCAAGTATCTGACTTTCCCCTGGGATAAAGGCTTTACTGTTGAAGACATGGAGGCTTATTATGACGAAGAAGGTTTCGCAGACTATACCCATAAACTGAGCCGTACACCGATTCTGAAAGCGCAGCATCCGGATTATGAATTGTCGATGATGGGTATCCATGCACAGCGTGGCGTATCCTGTGCCGACTGCCATATGCCTTATAAAAGCGAAGGCGGCGTGAAATACAGTGACCACCATATCATGAGCCCGCTGGCTATGATTGACCGTACCTGCCAGGTTTGCCATCGTGAAAGCGAAGAAACTTTGCGTAATAATGTTTACGAACGTCAGAACAAGGCAAACGAAATGCGTAACCGCCTGGAAGCCGAACTGGCAAAAGCACATATCGAAGCAAAGTTTGCCTGGGATAAAGGCGCAACGGAAGACCAGATGGCTCCGGTATTGAAACTGCTCCGTCAGGCACAATGGCGTTGGGATTTCGGTGTTGCTTCCCACGGTGGAGCATTCCATGCACCGCAGGAGATACAACGTATCCTGGGTAACGGCCTCGACAGGACCATGCAGGCACGTCTGGCTGTATCCAAAGTATTAGCTAAATTGGGTTATACAGATGATGTTCCGATGCCGGATATCTCGACAAAGGAAAAAGCACAGCAATATATCGGTCTGGATATGGCTGCCGAACGTCAGGCAAAAGAGAAATTCCTGAACACTGTCGTTCCGGAATGGATTAAGGAAGCGAAAGCAAACAAACGTTTGGCTGAAAAGATTTGATTATGTGGAAGCAACCCTGGGGATATGCAGAAGGATGGGCGATAAGTATCGGCCTGTTCATTACCGGAGTCATTCTGCAAATGACAACCGGGAAGGTGGACGCGACTCTTTTCCGGTATCCCCTGAACGCTATAGCAGGAGGAGTGTTCCTGTTTTTCTTGATAATGATATATGCCGCGAGCCGTAAAGCTGCTGTCTTGCAGTGGTTTTACAGCCTGACGGCGAGTATTACGTCTTTGACGGCCTGGATGGTTTCGGTTATCATCATGGGACTGACCC
This sequence comes from Parabacteroides goldsteinii, assembly GCF_020091425.1. Lineage (NCBI taxonomy): Bacteria > Pseudomonadati > Bacteroidota > Bacteroidia > Bacteroidales > Tannerellaceae > Parabacteroides > Parabacteroides goldsteinii. The sequence continues at coordinate 497,673 of NZ_CP081906.1, forward strand.
GACAAGTGGCTCCCTCCGCAACGGTTACTCACGGAGGACTACTGTCCGGGTTAGGTTTCATGCAAATGACGGTCTCGTGGCCTTTTATGCTGCTGTTCCTTTATTTTCTCTCCGTATTGGGGTTGGTGACGATTCGGAAGATAAGCTGTTTTAAATGGAAAGATGTTCCTTTTATCCTGAATCATGCCGGATTATTCATTACGTTGCTGGCAGCCATTTTAGGAAATGGTGACTTGCAACGTCTGCGGATGACGGTTCCGCAAGGCGAACCGGAATGGCGGGCAACCGACGAAGCCGGAGAAATGCAGGAACTGCCTTTAGCCATCGAACTGAAATCATTTACAATCGACGAATATCCTCCGAAGTTGTTGATTATCGACAATGCGGACGGTAAAGCGTTGCCCGAAAAGAATCCTGAAAACATCTTGGTCGAATCCACTCCTTTGTCCGGCAACCTGCTGGATTGGGAGATAGAAGTAACCGACCTGTTGCCGATGGCTGCCTGCGTCCCCGGAAAGGACACGGTCAACTTTGTCGCCTTTCATTCCGAAGGGGCGACAACCGCCTTATACGTAACTGCCCGCAATAAGGCAAGCGGTGTCGAAAAAAGCGGTTGGGTGAGTTGCGGCAGTTTCATGTTCCCGTACGTATCACTGCAACTGAATGAGGAGGTGAGCCTGGTCATGCCGGAACGCGAACCGAAACGCTTCGCCTCCGAGGTTTTGGTGTATACGAAGGAAAAGGAGCAGGTCGAAGCATTGATTGAAGTGAATAAGCCTTTAAGTATGGGAGGCTGGAAGATTTACCAGCTAAGCTACGACGAAACAAAAGGGAAATGGAGCCGCCTGAGCATCTTCGAGTTGGTGAAAGACCCGTGGCTTCCGTTGGTATATACCGGCATTCTGATGATGTTGCTCGGTTCCGTCTGCCTCTTCATCCTGGCACCCGGGAACAAGCCGGAACAGGCGGCCGTTAATGACACAAAAACAGTATAACGTATGGAATGGAATCATTTTATATATTTCGCTTTGCCGGCCGTATTCTGCTGGGGCATGGGAGCAATGGCGGCTTACCGGCCCGGCAAGTCGTTGCAGGTGGTTTTGTGGACGGTTGTCGGCCTGGCTATCTTTATGGCTTTTATTGTCGGGATGTGGGTGTCGTTGGAACGACCGCCGTTGCGGACGATGGGGGAGACGCGCCTGTGGTACTCCTTCTTCCTGCCGGTGGCCGGAATCATTACTTATATTCGTTGGCGCTATAAATGGATATTGTCTTTCAGTACGGTCATGTCGCTGGTGTTTATTTGTATCAACCTGTTTAAGCCGGAGATACATAATAAGACGCTGATGCCCGCCCTGCAAAGTCCCTGGTTTGCACCGCATGTGATTGTTTATATGTTTGCCTATGCGATGCTGGGAGCGGGGACCGTGGTGGCCGTCTATCTGCTGGTCCGGTCGCGAAAGAGGGCGATTGAGCCGGGTGTAATGAATCTCTGCGATAACTTGGTCTATGTGGGAACCGCTTTCCTGACTATCGGCATGCTTTTCGGGGCGCTCTGGGCGAAAGAAGCCTGGGGGCATTACTGGAGTTGGGACCCGAAAGAGACCTGGGCGGCAGCGACCTGGCTGGGCAATCTGCTGTATATACACTTCCGGTTTCAGAAGAACAAACAGTACAGGGCAGCCCTTGGAATATTGGTGTTCGCTTTTATCTTGCTGCAAGTTTGCTGGTTCGGCGTGAATTATCTGCCTTCGGCACAAGGCAACAGCGTACACGTTTACAATATGGAATAACAAATAAAAAGAAATATCAACTTAAAACATAAACGATATGAAGAAACGGGTGATTGTTTTTTCCGGGCTTCTGTTGGTAAGCTCGATGTGGATGAAAGCAGACGAAAATGAAACATCCAAGGATAAAGAGAATACATTCTCGATGAGTGCGCAGATACGTCCGCGTGCAGAGTACAGGAACGGAGTTTTAAATCCCCGTAGCGAAGGGCAGGAGCCGGCCGGCTTCATCAATAACCGTGCCCGCCTCTCCATGAATTACGAGCGGCAGAACCTCTCGATCGGCCTTTCCGCACAGCACGTAGGCGTCTGGGGACAGGACCCGCAGATCGACAAGAACGGCCGTTTCATCCTGAACGAGGCCTGGGCACAACTCGACTTCGGATACGGCCTCTTTGCTAAGCTCGGACGCCAGTCGCTCATCTACGATGACGAACGTATCCTCGGCGGACTGGATTGGAACATCGCCGGCCGTTATCACGACGCCCTGAAACTGGGGTATGAGAACAAACAGAACAAACTTCATCTCATCCTCGCCTTTAACCAGAACGACGAAACTAAAATAGGCGGCACCTTCTACGCCGAGGGCGCGCAGCCTTACAAGAACATGCAAACCCTTTGGTACCAGCATATTGGCAGCAAAGAATTTAAAGCCTCTTTCCTTTTCATGAACCTCGGACTGGAAGGCGGCGACCCGAAAGAAAAGGTTTCCGACACCCAGTTCATGCAAACGATGGGAGCAAACCTGTATTACCAGCCGGGCGACTGGACCTTTGGCGGTACCTTCTATTACCAGTCCGGCAAGAATGCGAAGAAACGTGACGTCTCCGCTTTCCTCTGGGCTTTGAATGCCGCCTATAAAATCAATTCGCAATGGAGCGCTGCCCTCGGCAGCGATTACCTGAGCGGTGCAGACAACACGGACGGTCCGGATGCCAAATACACGGCCTTCGACCCATTATACGGAACCCATCACAAGTTCTACGGTGCGATGGATTATTATTATGCCACCCCGTTTTTGCCGGGTTTCAATCCGGGACTTTGGGACAATCAGGTGAAGCTCGCCTTCAAACCGTCGAAAAAAGTCGACCTGTCGCTCGCCTACCATTATTTCTCCACCACAAGCGACGTGACGGTTAAAGGCAAAGACCTCGACCGCGGACTGGGTTCCGAACTCGACCTCCAGGTGGACTGGCAGATTATGAAAGACGTGAAACTCTCCGCCGGTTACTCCACGATGCTCGGAACATCTACGATGGAAGCCGTCAAGGGAGGCAATAAAGATAGTTGGCAAGACTGGGGATGGTTGTCGATCAACATCAACCCGAGAATATTTATTGCCAAGTGGTAACTTGCAGGTGTCGGAAATGTTCTTATCTTTGTAAGAAACATTTCCGACACTAAATCGATGCTGAATGAATATAACCGATATCTTTCAAATACCGTTGTTCCGGAATTTCACGCAGAAGATGCAGGAAGACTTCCTGGAAAATCTGGAATACACACTAGAGAACCATCCGAAAGGAAAAACGATTATCCACCAGGGTTCGCCGTGTCAGGCCATACACGTTCTGCTCGAAGGCAAACTGAACGTAGACGTAGTCGATGTCTCGGGAGGCGAAGTCAGGGTAGAGGTCATCAAAGCCCCGCGCACCTTTGCCACTCCGCATGTTTTTGCCGAAAAGAACCAGTTCCCCGCCACCTTCTCGGTCGAGGAAGATGTCGTCCTGATGAAGATTTCCAAAGATTCATTCTTTAAGATGATGCATTCGATGCCCGTGCTCCTTCATAACTTCCTTTGCGTCAGCACCAGTTGCAACAAATGCACCATGACCCGCCTGCGTGTCCTCTCTTTCCGCGGCATCCGCAGCCGTTACATCTATTATCTGATAGACCATCTGAAAGAGGGCGAAGACACGGTCGATATGGAGCACAACCAGGTGCAGCTTGCCGAGTATTTCGGCGTCACGCGGCCCGCCCTTTCCAAAGAAATCAATAAGCTCGTAGACAGCGGTTTCATCCGCATCTCGCGTAACAAGGTGAAGATACTGAACAAGCAAGCCCTTATCAGCATGCTATAAAATTCAGCATATTGCCCCGCATCCCCTTGCCGGAAAAAATAATCATCGTACATTTGCCTGCGTTACAGAATTGTTGAAAGTATGGGAAAAGTACTGATTATTGACGACGAAAAGCAGATTTTAGGTTTACTCTCACGTATTATCGGACTTGAAGGTTACGATGTGTTCCAGGCGTCCACCTGCCGGGCAGGTCTTAAACAACTGGAACAACACACCCCCGAAGTCATCCTGTGCGACGTCTGCCTGCCCGACGGCAGCGGCGTTGAACTTGTACGCGAACTAAAGAAGCTGCGTCCCCATTCCGAAATCATCCTGCTGACCGCCCACGGTAACATCCCCGACGGCGTGCAAGCCATCAAGAACGGTGCTTTCGATTATATCACCAAAGGCGACGACAACAATAAAATCCTCCCCCTGATCGCCAAAGCTATGGAGAAAGCCTCCGCCGCCTACTGTCAGGAGAAAGCTGCCGTTTCGCCGGTCGGCCGGCAATATTCGTTCGACACCATCGTCGGCAAATCGCCTGCCATACAGGAGGCGATCGCCCTGGCCCGCAAGGTGGCGCAAACCGATGTACCCGTGCTGCTGACAGGCGAGACAGGCACCGGAAAGGAAGTCTTCGCCCAGTCCATCCACCAACACAGTTCGCGCAGCGGAAAAGCCTTTGTGGCTATCAACTGCTCTTCTTTCAGCCGCGACCTGCTGGAGAGCGAGATGTTCGGCCATAAAGCCGGCGCTTTCACGGGTGCTTTGAAGGAGACGAAAGGACTTTTCGAGGAGGCCGACAACGGCACTATCTTCCTCGACGAAATCGGTGAAATGGCTTTCGACCTGCAAGCCAAGCTGTTGCGTATCCTGGAAACCGGCGAGTTCATCAAGATTGGCGATACACGTCCGCTAAAGGTCAACGTCCGTGTCATTGCCGCCACCAACCGCGATCTTTCCAAAGAGATTGCCGAGGGACATTTCCGCGAAGATTTGTTTTACCGCCTTTCCGTTTTCCAGATACATCTGCCGCCGTTACGGGAACGGTCGGAGGATATTCCGTTGCATGTGAAGGCGTTCGTTGCGGCTTTGTCGGCAAAGATGGGCAAGGAAATCCAGACGATTTCGCCCGATTATATCAACCTGCTGAAAAAATACGGCTGGAAAGGAAATGTCCGCGAACTCCGGAATGTGGTGGAACGCAGCCTGATTATTGCGGATGGCGATGTGCTGACACCGGATTCCTTGCCCCTGAACATTCAGCAACCCAATGCCTCGGCAAACGAAGCCTATGCCGGGTTCGACCTGAGCGGCGTTGAAAAAATGCATATACAGAAAGTCCTGAAATATACGAACGGGAATAAAACCGAAACTTCCCGCCTGCTGGGTATCGGGCTGACTACGCTGTATAGGAAGATTGAGGAATACGGGTTGTAGTTAACTATAACACACCCCCTGCCCCCTTCTCGAGAGGGGAGGGGATACTATCCCAGATAATTTTCCACCTTCTGATAGAACGTCGCCAGATGCGCCCCATCCACAAACCCGTGATGCACGTTGATCGCGACGGGGATAACCAGTTTTCCTTCCCTCGTCACCGCCTTTCCCACGTTCAGTAACGGGTAGCTGCTACCACTTTCGCGCTCCTGCGTATGTGTCATCGATGTAAAATAAAGGTCGGGCGTCGCGCTCACCAGAATAACACTGTACCGATTTTCTTCGGACGACAGGTTTTCGGCATTATACGGGTCTCCGTCCTCCGGGATAGAGGCGATGATACGTCGCGCCTCCCGATGGAAGTCCTCAAATCCGGTTATCCATGGAATCCTGACCGTAAAGAATTTCCCGTTCTCCTTCATCCGGATGGGGCATAAGACATCGACAGTCTCGAAATACATCACCTGCCCTTCGTTATCCACTCTGAAGCGCAACTCCTTAATCTCGTTTGCCGCCCGCAAGATGGCGTATAAATAATGTATAAAGAAGGACTGCCCGTTCTTTTTCGCTTTCTCTTTTGCCGCCGTGCATTCCACTTCGGAGGTAATAGTGATACACGGATTCAGGAAATTCCGGAAGAAATTAAAGTTATCTTTCCGTTCCCACGTTTCAATATCGACGATTTGTCTTTTCGGAAAGGCCGTTTGCTTATCCATTCTCTACTAAGTTTTATTGATTGGATGCAAAGATAGCTATTTCGTTTTGAAGGAATCTATTTTTTGAAAAGGAAGACTGAAAACTTATTGTAAAATCAATCAATACCGAAATCCTCATAAGATTGATTTTTTATTAATAAAAAAATATATATACTAATAGGGGATTTTTACAATTGAAACATGTTAAATCCTAAATGAATAACCAGCTTGTATCTATTGAAAAACAATCGTGAAAAGTGTTAAGTACGAATGACTAAATTAATCGTTCCTTTTTTCTAGTCACGTTTAAGTTTTTCTTTAGAAATAATCATATCCGATTAAATAACGCTCATTATGATAAGAAAATCAATCATTCTCTTTGATTTTTTTTGAAATAATATTTGTTTATTTAATTATTTTTCCTTCCTTTGCAATGACAGGAAAAAAGGAACGTTTTTTCTAGTCATTTTGCTGTTAATAAATATAAACGTAAATATAATTTGACCCCTTGACGGGCCATAACTTAAATCTAATAAAAATGAAACAAAGACAATCTGAACATCCTCCGGATGTTGATAAACAAAAGGAGGAAGCGAGAATAAAAATTAGAGATAACGATAAAATTGTTTTCAAGCAAATCATTTAATACTAGATATGCCGATTTTTTGTCGTGAGACACATACGGCAGCCAAAGCTTTCGATACTCGTATCGAAAGCTTTCTACACAACGAAGGCGCCCCCGATATAAGTATCGAACCAGTTTAAAGGGTTTTTTGTTTCATCGATATAAGTATCGGGGGATTGTGTCTAGAGCGTAATGTTATTGTAAAATATTGAAAATATTTTTACCAGGTACTAAAAGAATAGAAACACATACTTATGACTAAAATACAAACATTTGGAACAAAAACACGGTTGAAGAACAACGAAAGTCTAACGTTCGGTCGTGAAATAGAAACAGCTATCGAAGCCAAAGGCGACGATACACTGGAGATAACCGATATATTTCCCGATTATAAAGCAAAATTGCAGGCGTTCGATGATAGCATTGTCAACGTTGCCAAAAGTTCTATTACCGAACAGATGACTACGGGTAACAAACAGCGTGGTAACCTGCATGTTGCCATACTTATAGAAATAAGAAACGGATTGAGACACTTCGATCAGGATAAGCGAGACGGTGCTTTGCGTCTGAGCGTATTGGCTGATACTTTTACCGGTGCCCAACGGCGCTCGTTCGACGACCAGACAAGTTTCATCAATAACTTTTTGCAGGAACTGGCGTCCGATAAATACAAGGCGGACGCTACTCTCTTAGGTTTGGACGGCTGGATAGCCGAACTTAAAAAAGCGAACGACCTTTGTGCCGAACTGACATCGAAACGCTCGAAAGAACACTCCGAAAAGAGCGGAAAAGGAAGTACCGAAATGACACGTCCCATTTACGAGAAGGCTTATAACGCATTGGTGGAAAAACTAAATGCCCTGGCACTCGTCAAAGGAGATGATAAATACGCCGAACTGTTCGCATGGTGGAACGCGCGTATCGATCATTACCGTGTCGTCATCTCCGACAGCCTCGGAGCAGGCAAGGGAGGAAAGACAAGCACCGGAACTACCCGCCCGCCATCATCGGGAGGAAGTAGCGGTGGCGACCGTCCTGAAATTGAATAGGAGGTTAGGATTGATAAGGGGGGTAGGCGGAGGCCGCGAGGTTTCCGCCTGCATTTTTGATACGAATTTGATATTCCATATTATGTTTTTTATGTGCTATTTTTGTGATAGTCAATAAAAATCAATGGTTTTCATGGATTTAATTACAAATTATCTTTGAAGAATAGATTTATTACAATAACTTTGCAGATAATATAAAAGCAATGTTTTTCAACTATTCTTCATATGTGGATAAGATGAAACAGAAAATACAATGAATTTATTAAAAGGGTATAACTTGGGTCTAAAATAAAATTATGAAGCGCAACATCGGTATATTTATTTTACTGGAATATTTTACCGGAAAGATATATGCAGGGTGCATCTCTGCGATAAATATTTCTCCGGCAATAGGAAGGAATGTGTTTCGTGCTGAAAATTCTTCCATGCTGGAAAAGCCATTGAATTTTATCGAACATTATGACCTGCTGATATTCAGCCTCTATTTCCTTGCTTCCATCATTGTTGCACTACTTACAATCATCTATATCAGGCATATAAAATCGAAGATGCGGACCCGCGAATATAAATTGCTTCTTAAATACCGTGATTTATTCGACAACATGCCTATCCCATATTTGCGGTGTAAAATCCGGAGCGACAGGGAGGCGCCCGACCTTTTGGTGCTCGATGTTAATAAAGCTTTTAATGAAAAGGTACTGCCGAAAATAGATATCCTGCATAAAAATAGAGAACAACTGGAACAGACTTCATTGGGATCAATGGAGCGGTTTCTGGATATTTCTCAAGAAATATTGATTACGAAAGAAACGCATAGGGGTGAATATTTGATAAACGGATCTTATTATACAGTTATAATCCGTCTATCGGAAGAAGAAGATGTAGTGGATGTGTTCTTTGTCGATGTGACGAAGCTGAAAAATTACCGCGAAAATCTGGAACTGGTAAATTATAAACTGTCGATAGCGATAGAGGCTGCCAATATGGTCTGTTGGTATTACGATATAAAGAATGATATATTTTCCGTAAAAAAGATGATGACGGAATACGACCCGTTGACCGGAAAGACACACCGGAGGCTGGTCGAAGATAAAAACGTCTCGCTGGAAACGGCTTTGATGCTGGTGCATACCGATTTTCGTGATCAGGCGAAGGAGTTGTTCAGGCGATTAATCAGCGGAGAGATACGCAGGGGGCATCTCGAATACCAGTTGAGCGACCTGAATATCTATAACGACAAGGAAGTCTCATGGGAAGAGACGCTGGCTGAGGTCGAGTACGACAGCGAAGGGAATGTTATTGCCCTCGACGGCGTTTTCATGCCTATCACGGAACAAAAACTGCTGGAACAGAGCTTGCGTGACGCCCTCACTGCCGCCGAAGAGGCCAACCGGCTGAAATCTGCCTTCCTGGCGAACATGAGCCATGAGATACGGACGCCGCTGAATGCAATCATCGGTTTCTCAAATTTGTTGATTAACGTTGAGACGGAAGAGGAAAAGCGGGAGTATATCGGGATTATCGAAAATAACAACGCGCTGTTGCTGCAACTGATTAACGATATTTTCGACCTGGCAATGATAGATGCGGAAACGCTAGACTTTAACGAATCGAGGACTTCTGTCAACCATATTATCGACGAGATCGTGACGTCTGCCCGGATGAGGAACAGAAATAAAGATGTGCAGTTTATCGCCAGCAAAGGATTGCCGCAATGCTATATCGTCATCGCAAAACATCGTTTGGCACAGGTGTTGGAGAATTTGGTGAATAATTCCATGAAGTTCACGGAATCCGGGTCTATAACGGTCGGGTATGAGTATGAGCAGAAAGGGAACCTGTTGAAGTTTTTTGTCAGGGATACGGGTATCGGCATTCCTAAAAATAAGATGAAAGAAATATTCCATCGTTTCACAAAGTTGAATACATTTATTCAGGGAAGCGGTTTAGGCCTGAGTATATGTGAAATGATTGTCCATAAGCTAGGTGGTAGGATATGGGTGGATTCGGAAATAGACAGAGGTACCTGTTTCTGGTTCACCGTACCTTACAAATTTACCGAATAATATTTTTTTAGATTTTAAGTTATTAGGTCGTGAGACCTGCTGTAGCCAGATATGTCGTGAGATATAGGCTACCTTTACTTTTTTTAAAGCCCCGGGCCCTATACAAGCCGGGGCTTTATTTTTATATCTCTACTCTCTTTTTCATCTTTCCGCTTTAGTGTACTTTACCGTTTTGACAGGCTGACCTTTTCAAAATGGAAGGGTTGCCTCTTCCGGTGTTACGCAGCGTTTTTCTGATAAATAGTTGTGATACAAGGTTAAATGGGTTGTTGTCTCCGCTTTGGCACGGCTTTGGCATATAGAAGGGCAAAATGATTTGTATAAACGATTAAAAGACAAAGCTATGTTAGAGAATGAAATTGTATCATTTATTTTTTTATGTGCGGTAGGTAGCCTTTGCTACTGGTTTTTTTTCAAGTGTGTAGATTGGTTTGAAAAGATTTAAAGGAAGGAGGAGAGATATGTTCGTAGCATTGTTTATACTCTGCCTGATTATCTTCGGGTATCTGATGTATGTGTTGATTAAGCCCGAAAAGTTTTAAACAAATAATGAAGGTAAAAAGATGAATACGGAATTATTAGGTAGCATCGCGCAAATAGTACTCATGGTCGTGCTGGCCTACCCGCTGGGGAAGTACATTGCAAAAGTTTATAAAGGGGAGAAGACCTGCCTGGACTTCATGGCCCCGGTGGAAAGATGGATTTTTAAACTGTGCGGCATCGACCCGAACGTGGAAATGAGTTGGAAGAGCTTCCTCAAAGCATTGCTGACCATTAACCTGTTTTGGTTTTTCTGGGGAATGTTCCTGCTGTATTTCCAGCAGTACCTGCCGTTGAATCCCGACGGCAATGCGAGCCAGTCGTCGCATCTGTCGTTTAATACCTGTATCAGTTTCATGGTGAACTGTAACTTGCAGCATTACAGCGGCGAGAGCGGGTTGACTTATTTTACACAGTTGTTTGTCATCATGCTCTTCCAGTTTATTACGGCGGCAACGGGTATGGCGGCCCTGGCGGGAGTATTCAAGGCGATGGCATCGAAATCGACTCATACGATCGGTAACTTCTGGAATCTGATGATGAAGAGCTGTACGCGTATCCTGCTGCCGTTGGCGCTGGTGATTGGTTTTATCCTGATTATAGAAGGTACGCCGATGGGATTCGACGGCAAGATGAAGCTGACGACGCTGGAAGGACAGGAACAACTTGTTTCTCAAGGTCCGGCTGCCGCAATCATCCCTATCAAACAATTGGGAACGAATGGCGGTGGTTACTATGGGGTTAACTCTTCGCATCCGTTGGAAAACCCGACTTACCTGACGAATATGGTGGAATGCTGGTCCATCCTTATACTGCCGATGGCGATGGTGTTTGCATTGGGATTTTATCTGAAACGGAAGAAACTCGCCTATTCGATATTCGGGGTGATGCTGTTTGCCTACCTCGTGAGTGTCGGCATCAATACATACTATGAAACGAAGGGGAACCCGATGATTTCGGCGATGGGAATCGACCAGCAGGCCGGTGCCATGGAAGGAAAGGAAACCCGCCTCGGTCCGGCTGCCACCGCTTTGTGGAGTTGCACGACGACGGTGACTTCCAACGGTTCGGTGAATGGCATGCACGATAGCACGATGCCGCTATCGGGGATGATGGAGATGTTGAATATGCAGATTAATACCTGGTTCGGCGGTGTAGGCGTGGGATTCATGAATTATTATGCTTTCCTGATTATTGCCGTCTTTATCAGCGGGTTGATGGTCGGGCGCACGCCTGAGTTCCTGGGAAAGAAAGTAGAGGCACGCGAGATGAAGATTGCGACGATTGTGGCGCTGGCTCATCCGTTTGTTATCCTGATCGGCACGGCGGTGGCATGCTATTATTGGGTATATAATCCGGCCTTTGTGGAGGCGGAAGGAGGGTGGCTGAATAATCCGGGCTTCCACGGGTTCAGCGAGATGCTTTACGAATATACGTCGGCTTCGGCAAACAACGGGTCGGGATTTGAAGGATTGGGCGATAATACCTATTTCTGGAACTTCACGACTGGTCTGGCGCTGATTATCAGCCGTTATCTCCCAATCGTCGGGCAGGTTGCCATTGCGGGACTGCTGGCACAAAAGAAATATATCCCGGAAAGTGCAGGGACATTGAAGACAGATACGGCCACATTTGCCGTGATGACGTTCAGCGTAATCTTTATCGTTGCCGCCCTGTCTTTCTTCCCTGCGCTGACGCTGGGGCCGATAGCGGAATATTTCTCGATATATTAATAATCAGATAAATAGAAAAAGTATCTATATCTATATTCAAATGACTATATTTTATGAAAAATAATAAAGCCGCTTCCCTGTTTCCCAGGGAGCTTGTTATAGAAAGTTTGAAGCAATCATTCGTGAAGCTGAACCCGAAGACGATGTTCAGGAATCCAATCATGTTTATCGTGGAGGTTGTCACGTTCGTAATGCTCTTTGTTACCATCTGGTCCGCTGCGACGGGCGACCACACGCAGGGTTCGTTCGGATACAATATGTTGGTTTTCATTGTGCTGTTTGTCACCTTGCTCTTTGCCAATTTTGCCGAGGCAATAGCCGAAGCACGCGGCAAAGCGCAGGCAGACAGCTTACGGAAAACCCGTGAGGAGACACCTGCCAAACTAATCGGTGCGAATGGCAGTATCACGACAGTCAGCAGTTCGCAACTGAAGAAAGGCGATGTTTTTATCTGCGAGGCAGGCGATACCATCCCTTCCGACGGTGAGATTATCGAAGGACTCGCCTCTATCGACGAAAGTGCCATCACTGGCGAATCGGCGCCGGTCATCCGCGAGGCAGGCGGCGATAAAAGTTCGGTAACGGGTGGTACGAAAGTTTTGTCTGACCAGATACGTGTGAAAGTGACTACGCAGCCGGGCGAAAGTTTCCTTGATAAGATGATCGCCCTGGTTGAGGGCGCTTCCCGCCAGAAAACACCTAATGAGATTGCGTTGACCATCCTGCTGGCAGGTTTTACGTTGGTGTTCGTGGTTGTCTGCGGGACATTGAAGCCGATGGCAGACTATTCGAATACGCAGATTACGATTGCTGCCTTTATCTCTTTGTTCGTCTGCCTGATTCCGACGACGATCGGCGGACTGCTTTCTGCTATCGGCATCGCCGGCATGGACCGTGCCTTGCGTGCAAATGTAATTACCAAATCCGGCAAGGCTGTGGAGACGGCGGGCGATATCGACACGCTGTTACTCGATAAAACAGGAACAATCACGATTGGTAACCGCAAGGCAACCCAGTTCTATCCTGTAAAATGGATTGACGAACAGGCATTTGTTCAGGCTTGCCTGATGGCATCCTTATCCGACGAAACGCCTGAGGGTAAATCTATCGTGGAACTGGGACGCGAAAAGGGTGTCCGCATCCGCGACCTGAGTACGTCGGGTTCCCGCATGATTAAATTTACGGCGGAAACGAAATGTTCCGGCGTCGACTTGAAAGACGGAACGCGTATCCGCAAAGGAGCTTTCGATGCCATCCGCCGGATGAGCGAGGCTGCCGGAAATAAATATCCGGAAGAAGTAGCCGAACTGGTGGAAAAGATTACCAGCAACGGAGGGACGCCGCTGGTCGTTTCGCAGGATGATTTCATCATCGGTGTGATTGAGTTGCAGGATATTATCAAACCGGGAATACAGGAACGTTTCGAACGTCTCCGCAAGATGGGTGTCAAGACCGTTATGGTGACAGGCGATAACCCGCTGACTGCAAAATATATCGCTGAAAAGGCTGGCGTAGACGACTACATTGCCGAAGCCAAGCCGGAAGATAAAATGAACTATATCAAGAAGGAGCAGGAAGCCGGAAAACTGGTCGCCATGATGGGCGACGGAACGAACGACGCTCCCGCACTGGCCCAGGCAAACGTCGGTGTCGCCATGAACAGCGGTACGCAGGCAGCTAAGGAGGCCGGAAATATGGTAGACCTCGACAACGACCCGACCAAACTCATCGAAATCGTTGAAATCGGCAAACAGTTACTGATGACGCGCGGAACGCTGACCACATTCAGCATCGCGAACGATGTTGCCAAGTATTTTGCCATCGTGCCGGCTTTGTTCATGGTCGCTATCCCGCAGTTGGCAGCATTGAATATCATGCACCTGCATAGTCCGCAAAGCGCGATACTCAGTGCAGTTATTTTCAATGCGCTCATCATCCCGGCTTTGATTCCGTTGGCATTGCGCGGTGTGGCTTACAAGCCGATCGGGGCCTCCGCCTTGCTTCGCCGCAACCTGCTCATCTATGGGGTAGGAGGGATAATCGCTCCGTTCGTCGGCATCAAGCTGATCGATTTGGTGGTAAGCATGTTTATGTAATCATTAATAATAAAATAAAGAAAAACAAGTATGATATCAACTCTTTTCAAATCATTTAAACTGACAATAGCATTCAGTCTGTTGTTTAGTATCTGCTACATCTTCGTCTTATGGATTTTTGCACAGGTAGCAGGCCCGAACAAAGGTAACGCCGAAGTTCTTGAACTCAATGGCAAAGTCGTGGGAGCCGCAAACGTAGGCCAGAACTTCACGGAGGACATCTATTTCTGGGGACGCCCCTCTTGTGCGGGCGACGGCTACGACGCTTCTTCTTCCGCCGGAAGCAACAAAGGCCCTTCCAACGAAGAATACCTTTCGGAAATCAAGGCGCGCATCGACACCTTCCTCGTTCATCATCCTTATCTGACACGTGAGGAAGTGCCCGCCGAAATGGTCACCGCCAGCGCTTCCGGACTCGATCCTGATATCTCCCCGAAAGCCGCCTACGCACAGGTACAACGTGTCGCACAGGCCCGCGGCCTCTCGCCCGAAAGCGTCATGGCCCTGGTGAATGCTAATACCGAAGGACCATTATTAGGTTTGTTCGGCCCGGAGAAGGTCAATGTCCTGAAATTGAATATCGCTTTGGAAAAGGCCGAAAAAAATAAATAACAATCGTATCGAAATACCAAACGCAGGATAAAAATCATCAGATAAACGTATTTATGGGCAAATACCTAGGTAAAAACGCATAAAAACAACTATTTATGGGTTAAATCGGCGGCGTAGCCTCAAAATAAATATATCGAATGATGAATACCCTGGTAAAAATGCATAAAACAATGAATATATCCATAAAACGCATAGTAACGGCGTTTCTGTTACTGTTTTTTACCTCTTTTACATGCGTCATGGCTCAAAAAGACGATAGCGGAGCCACATTTACCGTGCAAGGGGACCTTCTGAGTTCGTATCTTTGGAGAGGGTTCTATCAAACGGGAGCAAGTTTCCAACCGACCCTCGCTTTTAGCGTCGCCGGCTTCTCCCTGACAGCGTGGGGATCGACCGATTTCGACGGTTATAAATCTTCGGAAGGTGCCGCCAATAAGGAAATAGACCTGACGGCCGCCTATACCTTCGGCAACTCTGGACTTACCCTCTCCATCGCCGACCTGTGGTGGGCCGGACAGGGCGCGAACAAATACTTCAACTTCAAAAGCCATGAAACCGCTCATCATTTCGAGGCCGGACTGGCTTATACGCTTCCCGTGGAGAAATTTCCCCTCTCCGTTGCCTGGTATACCATGTTTGCCGGACAGGATAAGGACGAGGACGGCAATCAGAACTATTCTTCCTACGTCGAACTCAATTATCCGTTCCGCGTGAAAATGGTCGACCTGACCGCCACCTGCGGCTTCCTTCCCTATACCTCTTACGGAGTTTATACGGGGGCGAAGACGAACGACGGATTTGCTGTTACCAACGTTGCGCTGAAAGGAAGTACCGCTATAAAGTTTAGCGATTCATTCTCTTTGCCTATATTTGCGCAGGCTATTTGGAATCCCCGCATGGAAGATGCACATCTGGTCTTTGGCATTTCACTAAGACCGTGGTAATCTGAAACAAGCAACTCATGGACAGAGAACAGAGCGTACAACACTTTTTAGATTTGCTGAAAAAATCCCGCCGTGGAAATTTCAAGATATACATCGGCATGATTGCCGGTGTGGGGAAAACGTACCGTATGTTGCAGGAGGCGCACGAATTGCTTCGGAGTGGTATCGACGTACAGGTAGGTTACGTGGAAACACACGGCAGGGTTGAAACGGAGGCGTTGGTCGAAGGTCTACCTTTGATACCGCGCCGCCGGTCATTTTATAAGGGAAAAGAAGTGGAGGAGATGGATTTGCAGGCTATCCTGAATATCCATCCGGAGGTCGTGATAGTAGACGAGCTGGCGCATACCAACATCGAAGGTAGCAAGAACGAAAAGCGTTGGCAGGACGTTACGGACATTTTGGAGGCAGGTATCAGCGTCATCACCGCCGTTAATATCCAGCATCTGGAAGGGTTGAACGAGGACGTGCAGGATATCACCGGCATCGAGATAAAGGAACGCATCCCCGACAGTGTCCTGGAACAGGCGGACGAGGTGGTGAATATCGACCTGACTGCCGACGAATTGGTGAAACGCCTGACAGCCGGAAAAATATACAAGCCGGAAAAGATTCAGACGGCGCTGAATAACTTCTTCAAGTCTGAAAACATTCTCCAGTTGCGCGAACTTGCCCTGAAAGAGGTTGCGTTACGTGTCGAGAAGAAGGTGGAGAGCGCGGTCCCCGTCAATACAGGTGTCCGACATGAAAAATTCCTGGCTTGCATCAGCAGTCAGGAGAAGACGCCGCGTAAGGTCATCCGCAAGGCTGCCCGGCTGGCTACCCGCTACAACACGAAGTTCTTTGTCCTCTACGTGCAGACGCCCCGCGAAAGTATCGACCGCATCCCGTTGGCAAACCAGCGTTATCTGTCGAATCATTTCAAGCTGGCGGCCGAACTGGGGGGCGAAATCATACAGGTGCAGTCCAGAAGCATCCCCGACAGTATTATCGAAGTATGCCGCGAAAAGCAGATTTCGACCGTCTGCATCGGGAAGCCTGCCTTTACGCTTGTTTCCGTGTTCCGTGCTTGTTTCCAATACCGGAAATTGCTGAATAGCTTGTCGCAAATGAATATTGACCTGATAATATTGGCATAATATGTTACAGTCTATTAGTCTGAAGATTAAAACGAAGCTCACCTATGGTATAGGTCTGCTGTTTGCAATGATTGTCCTGCTGGGCGGTCTTTCGGTACAGAATATCTACCGCATGTCGGCAGATACGCAGAATATCCTGGCGGATAATTACAATACGCTCCTGTATTCGCGCCGTATGCTGGATGCCCTCGAACGTATCAAGACAGATCCGGTGGCACGTACCGAGTTCGAAAAGAACCTGAACCTGCAAAAGGAGAATATAACGGAAGTGGATGAGAATGCCGCGACCACCCATCTGGTCACGCAATACGAATCCATGAAAAAGGATATGAACGACGCCTCCATCCAACGTGTCCGCATGGCATTGAACGAGGTGATGAGCCTGAACATGGCCTCCATCTACCGGAAAAGCCAGGTGGCGGAGCATACGGCACATAATGCCTTGCTGTGGATTTGCATCCTCGGCATCATCTGCATCCTGATTGCCTTTGCTTTCCTGATCCGCCTCCCCCGGTCTATCAACACGCCGATCCGCAAGCTGACGGACGGTATCATGGAGATTGCCAACCATAATTATGAGAAGCGCCTCAACCTTGGGAAATATGAAGAGTTCGCCGCCGTTGCCAACTCCTTCAACCGGATGGCAGAACGGCTGACCGAATACCGTAAAAGTACGCTGGCAGATATTATCCAGGGAAAAAAATACATCGAAGCCATCGTCAACAGCATCACCGAGCCGATCATCGGGTTGGACGGGAACCGTAAAATACTTTTCGCCAACGATGTCGCCCTGACAATCCTCAATCTGAAACGTGAAAATGTCATCGGCAAGTCTGCCGCCGAACTGGCGCTGAAAAACGACCTTCTGCGACGTCTCGTGCGCGAACTGGTGCAACCCGACGAAAAGAAGGAACCGCTTAAAATTTATGCTGATAATAAAGAAAGTTATTTCAAGGTGCAATACATTCCCATCCATCTGACGGACGGGCAGAAAGACGTCAGCCAATACGTCGGTGACGTTATCCTCCTGAAAAACATTACCGAGTTCAAGGAACTGGATTCAGCAAAGACGACCTTCATCTCGACCATCTCCCATGAACTGAAAACACCTATTTCAGCCATCATGATGAGCCTCAAACTCCTGGAAGACCAGCGGGTAGGCGATATGAACAACGAACAGAGGGCGCTTGCCGAAAGTATCAAGGAAAGCAGCGACCGCCTGCTCGAAATAACCGGCGAACTCCTCAAAATGACGCAGGTGGAAACCGGAAAACTGCAACTGAACCCGAAAATCACCAAGCCGATCGAACTGATAGACTACGCCATCAAGGCGAACCGTGTGCAGGCGGAGCGTTTCGGCTGCCATATAGAGGTCGAGTATCCGGAGAAAATCTCCAAACTCTTTGTCGACAGCGAAAAGATAGCCTGGGTCCTGACAAACCTTTTGTCGAATGCCATCCACTACACGCCGGAGAACGGCCGCATCATCATCGGTGCCCGCCAGGAAGGCAAAGTCGTGGAGATATTCGTCCGCGATTTCGGCAAGGGCATCGACCCGCGTTACCACCAGAGTATATTTGACCGTTACTTCCGCGTTCCCGGTACGAAAGTGCAGGGTAGCGGCCTCGGACTGGCTATCAGCAAAGACTTCGTCGAAGCTCATGGCGGAACCATCCGCGTGGAAAGCGAAATAGGAAAGGGCAGTACCTTTATCGTTTCATTTAATGTCTGATAATAAGTAAGAAAACACAGTAAACAATCATGAAAGTATTAAAATTTGGCGGTACATCTGTCGGCTCGGCCCGGCGGATGAAGAACGTCGTATCTATCATATCCGGCGGTGAACCTAAAATTGTCGTCTTATCGGCGATGGCCGGAACAACTAATTCGCTGGTCGACATCACCCGTTGCTTCTATCGCAAGGAGGTCGATGAGGCAAATAAAATTATTACCCGCCTTGAACAGGCTTATGCCGGGCATATCGAGGATTTATATACCTCTGTCGCCTATAAGGAAAAGGCGCTGGAACTGGTAACGGAACGTTTCAATGAAATATGGGCGTTTGCCGGTACTCCTTTTACCGTCTTCGATGAAAAGGTGGTGCTGGCGCAGGGTGAATTGATTTCCACCGGCATGATGCATCTTTACCTGCAAGAGCAGGGAATGAAGTCGGCATTGCTTCCGGCCCTCGATTTTATGCGGATAAATGCCGACGGTGAGCCGGATATGTCCTATATCGAAGAGCATCTCGGAACACTGCTGTCCCGCTTCCCGGACACGGATATCTTTATTACTCAGGGTTTCATCTGCCGGAACGCATATGGCGAGACGGATAACCTGCAACGCGGGGGAAGCGATTACAGTGCCTCCCTGATCGGAGCGGCCGTCCATGCCAGTGAAATACAGATATGGACGGATATCGACGGTATGCATAACAACGACCCGCGCGTGGTAAACCATACCGCTCCTGTCCGCCAGCTTAACTTTGAAGAGGCGGCGAAGCTCGCTTATTTCGGAGCGAAGATACTCCATCCTTTTTGCATCCGCCCGGCAAAGGAAAGCAATATCCCGGTCCGCCTGCTGAACTCCCTGCAACCCGATGCCCCCGGAACATTAATCTCGAATACCGCGGAGAAAGGCAGAATCAAGGCGGTAGCAGCGAAAGACAATATCGTCTTTATCAAAATGAAGTCGTTGAATATCCTGCCGCCCCATAAGTTCCTGAGCACGGTGTTCGATACATTCGCCCGCTACAAAACGGCCGTCGATATGGTGACGACTTCCGACATAGGCATCTCCGTGACGACCGACAATCCCGAACATTTGCAGGAAATAGTGGGCAGCCTGGAGAAATATGCAACGATCAGTGTCGAAAAGGATATGGTAATCGTCTGTGTAGTCGGCGACCTTGAATGGCAGAATGTCGGCTTCGAGGCAAGAATCATAGATGCGTTGAAAGATATTCCCGTGCGGATGATTTCTTACGGGGGAAGCAGCAGCAACGTCTCCCTGGTGATGAAGTCCGCCGATAAAACGCGTGCATTGCAGGCACTGAGTTCCCGCCTGTTCCCGAAACCGGATGAGACGGAAGCGATTGGTGCCTGAAAACAAAAGCGTGCCAAAAAGAGGCTGACCTCTGTTTTGACACGCTTCCTTGTTGTTCAGGAAACCTTACGGATAAGGTTTTTCTTTATTTCTTTTCTTTCAGTAAGTCACGTATTTCAGTCAGCAACTGAACATCGGCTGGCGGAGCGGGAGGGGCGGCAGGCGCTTCTTCCGTTTTCTTTTTATTCAGGGCATTCATCCCCTTTACCATCATAAAGATAGCAAACGCGATAATGATAAAGTCGAAAGTCACCTGTATAAAATTCCCGTAATTGATTGTGACGGCAGGCGTAATGACTTTATCGCCTTCCATAACCGCCTGTTTCAGCACGATTTTCAAATCGGTAAAGTTGACACCACCCACCAGTAACCCTACGGCAGGCATGATAATATCTCCAACGACCGAAGATACGATTTTT
Organism: Parabacteroides goldsteinii; assembly: GCF_020091425.1. NCBI lineage: Bacteria > Pseudomonadati > Bacteroidota > Bacteroidia > Bacteroidales > Tannerellaceae > Parabacteroides > Parabacteroides goldsteinii. The sequence goes on from NZ_CP081906.1 coordinate 517,989, forward strand.
CCGAAAGCACCACCAATGATGATACCGACAGCCATGTCAACGACGTTGCCGCGCATGGCAAACTGTTTAAATTCTTGTAAAAACTTTCCCATACATATTCGCCTTTTTTATGTTATAACCATAAATGATTGCATTTGGTTGCGAATATACAAAGTTTAGTTAAAATATCAGGCAAGAATTAGCTTTTCTATATCTTCATCTACGGTGCTGATGGTTCCGATGCCGAAGTTTTCAACCAGTACCTTCGCCACGTTCGGTGAAAGAAATGCCGGCAACGTCGGTCCCAGGTGAATGTTCTTAACGCCCAGGCTCAGCAACGCCAGCAGGACGATAACTGCCTTCTGTTCATACCACGCAATATTATATACAATCGGCAGCTCGTTGATATCTTCCAGTCCGAAAGCCTCCTGCAATTTCATGGCGATGACGGCTAATGAATAACTGTCATTGCATTGTCCGGCATCCAGCACGCGGGGAATGCCGCCGATGTCGCCGAGTGGCAGCTTATTGTAACGGTATTTGGCACAACCGGCCGTCAGGATTACGCAGTCGGAAGGCAGTTCGCTGGCGAACTCCGTATAGTAATTACGGCTTTTCATTCGTCCGTCGCAACCGGCCATCACGACGAATTTACGGATGGCACCGCTCTTAACGGCATCGATAACCTTGTCGGCCAACGCCATAACCTGGTTATGGGCAAATCCTCCGGTGATCTGTCCGTGCTCGATTTCTTTGGGCGCGTCACAACGTTTGGCATGGGCTATGATTTCCGAGAAGTCTTTCGTCCTGCCGTCTTCCCTTGACGGAATATGTTTCCATCCCGGAAAGCCTGTCGAGTTGGTTGTATACACACGGTCTTTATAAGAAGCTCCTTCCAGTGGCGGAACGATACAGTTGGTCGTGAACAGGATGGGTCCGTTGAAGCTCTCGAACTCTTCCCGTTGTTTCCACCAGGCATTTCCGTAGTTACCGACAAAATGTTTGTATTTCTTGAAGGCCGGGTAATAGTTGGCCGGAAGCATTTCGCTGTGCGTATATACATCGACTCCGGTTCCTTCCGTTTGTGCAAGCAGCTCTTCCATATCTTTCAGGTCATGGCCGCTAATCAGAATGGCCGGATTGTTGCGTACACCGATGTTCACCTGTGTGATCTCCGGATTACCGTAACTGCTGGTATTGGCCTTGTCGAGTAATGCCATTGCTTTTACACCGTAACTGCCGGTTTCCAAAACGAGTGCCGTCAATTGTTCGGCTGAAAGGTCTTTCCGCAAAGTTTCGGCAAGGGCATGCTGTATGAAAGCATGTAAATCCTTTTCCTCGAATCCCAGATTGCCGGCATGTTCGACATAAGCTGCCATTCCCTTTAAGCCGTAGATGATGAGTTCTTTCAGGGAACGGATATCGGGATTGGCTTCACGCAACACACCGACCGTAAGGGCTTTTCCTTCGAAAGTACTTTCGTCGCCTTTCCAGACCAGTTCATCGATGACCGGCAGTTCGATGCCGTGTCCGGCCGCCTCTTCTTTTAGCTGCTCCCTAACTTTCAAGCCATAGACAATCCGGCCGGTAATACTCTCTATATCGAAGTTCGCATTTGTTATAGTAGAAAAGAGCGCATCGACAACGAAACGGTTGATATGCGTGGGAACTTCTACTCCGGCATTCCGTAACAGGGTAGCCACAACGGAAACACCTTTGGTGACAAATAAAAGCAGGTCCATCCGGTTGGCCGTTTCATTATCCTTCCCGCAGACACCCTTGATGGTACAACCGGCACCTTTCGCAGCTTCCTGACACTGAAAACAAAACATTTTTGCATCCATACTATTCTATAATTTATTGGTTTATATTATTCCGAAACAAAAGTAGGACAGGCCGGTCTCTTATATTGTACCAAATGTTACAAACGCGGATATTTCTTTGATAAACGCGGTCATACTTTCATTTGTATAGGGGGGAAACACGTACCGGTTCCTATGTTATTTTATTTATCTGCTGATGTAAGTTGTTGCCGACGTCCTCGACAATATTGCCGACACTGTCGAAAGCTTTGCCGACGTCGTCGATTATTTTGCCGACAGCGTCGGCAACAACTTACATCAGCAGGAGAATAAGGTTTCTTCCGTATCTTTTCCTATATTTGCCTGTATATATAATTGAATAAGTCTGTATATATAAATGAACATGATAGCAATTCTTTCTAAATCCATATTATTCCGGAATATCCCGGAATCAGACATTTCCGGTTTGTTGGAGACAACGGCTTACCGGGTCGCATCTTACCGCCCAAAGGACATTATAGCTTTGCAGGGAACGCCATGCAATTATCTGATGATCGTGTTGAACGGACTTTTGCAGGGACAGATGGTGAATGATGCGGGTAAACTCGTTGTTATTGAAGAATTGGAAGCGGCTCAGTTGTTAGCCCCCGCTTTTTTATATGCCCCAAAAAACAATTTGCCGGTAAATATCATCGCCATGGAGCCGTCAGAGATTTTATTTATCCATCGGGATGATTTTACCGTGTGGATGCAGCAGAACAGGCAGCTTCTTCAAAACTTCCTGATGCTGATATCCGGCAGGAGCCATTTCCTGAGTGACAAGATTATGTTCTTGTCTTTGAAGAATATAAAGAATAAGATAGCGGATTATTTGCTTCATAAACTGCCGGACGCGTCGTCTACGGTGATTCATCTGACCGATACTCAGCAGGAGATAGCCGATTCATTTGGTGTGACCCGTCCTTCGTTGGCGCGTGCATTGGCGGAGATGGAGCAGGAGGGGATTATTTCTATAGACAGGAAAGTGATAACGATTTGTAACATGCAGCTTTTGCGGCAGATGGGGCAATAAAGCATCCAATCGGAAACAGTTTTGCCAACCAATATCCTTAATAAGGATTAAAAGAAATTAATCCGTCAGACTGATATACCGACTTCGGTCAGCTTTTAATTATCTTCGTAACTGAATTTTAGAACAGCGCCACAAACCGACCCGGAAGTGGAATGAGTCTGAAAATAACGGTTGGTAATGATACTGTAGAACAAGAATATAGTTATGATTTAAAACCTCATACATGGAATGCCCTTGATATAGATTTGGCCGGACTTCTTATTAAAACAGAAGGGAAGATTAACCGGATTAATTTATCCTGTGCTCCCGGAGGACGGACGCTTTATCTTGATCATATTTATTTTTGTGAAGAAAGTGAAGGTGAGGGAGAAGAACCATCTGAACCGGAAGGACCAGTCGGACCTACTGTAGCTGCTCCTACTCCTTTACAGGCAGAAAGCAGAGTTGTTTCGGAAACTCCGGCTATAAAGATGGCAAGTATCGAGCAGAGATGGAACTCATTGGATATACTTCTGTTTGATTATCAGAAATATATTAATATGGCAAATCTTTATTCTATCCGGCTGGAATCGAATAAACCCACAATTTTCTAAGAAAAGAGTGGGTTTATTTTTTTAAGTAATCTATACCGGACCAGGTATTACTTATTCAGGAAAGAACTTTTCATTCTGGCAATATCAGTCAGATAATCCTGCAAATCCTGTTCATGTTCTTCTTCCATAGCCAGGATATGTTTGGCTATTTCGCAGGTAGTAAAGTCTTTGCCATCTGTAAATTCGGCAATTTGCTGGTATCTGACAATGGCGCAACGTTCTGAAGCGACATTCTGGTTCAGCAGGCTGACAACATCGAAGTCATTTGGTACGTCATATTTGCATCTGGCCAGTTCGAACCATTGTTTCGGATCGAGAACGGGAACACCTTCCAGTTCGATGATACGGTCGGCCAATAGTTTGGCATGGCCTAACTCTTCGTTGGCATGTTCTTCAAATTCAGCCTGTACGTTTGCACGCATAGCACCTTCTGCAACCAAAGCGCCTACCCAATATTGATAGTATGCTAACCATTCTTCTGATAATGCAGCGTTAAGCTGTGATAACAAACTTTCTACGTCTAGTTTTTTCTGTAGAATCTTAACACTTTCTTTTGCCATAATTGTAAAATTTAGTTTAGTATAATGCTTGTTCGTACTGTTCAAACAATACTGTCGTGTGTTTGTTCATACTAAACTAAATTGGAACGGTAATTTATTATTTTTTCTATTATGTTAGATGTAGGCTTTCCGGTAGAGAGCAAGAAGGTCTTCGACGGTAACGTCTCTCGGATTGCCGGGAGTACATACATCTGCATAAGCTGATTGGGCCAGTTGCTCCAGGTCTTCTTCCTTTACTCCAATCTCGCTTAGTTTCTGTGGAATGCCGATTTTCAGGGATAGTTGTTTGACGGATTCTACTGCTGCGATAGCTGCCGTTTCATCGTTCATTCCTTGTATGTCGCATCCCATTGCTTGTGCTATTTTCTTATATTTCTGAATGGAAGAAGGCATATTATATTCCATCACATAAGGAAGTAACAAAGCATTGGCAACTCCATGAGGTATGTTATAGAAAGCTCCCAGGGGATGAGCCATTCCGTGTACGGCTCCTAATCCGACGTTACTGAATCCCATACCTGCAATATATTGAGCTACTGCCATACCATTACGCGCTTCAAGATCATGGCCGTTGGCAATGGCTGCGGGAAGATGGCGGGCAATCATTTCAATGGCTTTCAGTTCAAACATATCTGACATTTCCCAGGAACCTTTGGTTATATAACCTTCGATAGCATGGGTGAGCGCATCCATACCGGTCGCAGCAGTGAGCGATTTGGGCATGGAACTCATCAGCTCTGCATCGACGATTGCCAGGACTGGAATATCATTCGGGTCTACACAGACCATTTTCTTGACATTCTCTTCGTCGGTAATCACATAGTTGATAGTTACTTCTGCTGCTGTTCCTGCCGTAGTTGGCAAAGCTATAATAGGAACGGATTTGTTTTTGGTATTGGCTACACCTTCCAGTGAAACGACATTTGAGAATTCAGGGTTATTAGTAATAATCCCTATTGCTTTTGCCGTATCTGTCGGGGAACCGCCTCCTATGGCTATGATGAAATCGGCAGCAGATGCTGCATATGCTTTTACGCCGGCTTTTACATTTGTAACAGTTGGGTTTTGTTTTACTTCTGCAAAAGTGGTGTAGGGGATAGCCGCCTGTTCCAATATGTCGGTAACCTGTTTTACTACTCCAAATTTTACAAGATCATTGTCTGTTACGATAAATGCTTTTTTAAGGTTTCTCCTTTTTACTTCTTCAGGGATAACACTCCTTGATCCCGGACCAAAGTAAGATGTTTCATTCAATACGATTCTGTTCGTGTTCATGATCGTTTTTCTTTTGTTATGTATTGTAATAGGGCGTCAAAAGTAAAGCATTACCAGTTTCTGAAACTTATAAATATGATATTTATGGTTTCAAAACTGATAATGCTTTTACGTTAGGATTATTGTCGTTCAATCGTCCAGTTTGCCGAACTTGCCGGCTCCCAAATCAATGTAAGCTTGTTTTAATTCTGCCACGTTATTCATAACGAACGGACCGTATGCTGCAATAGGTTCTTTGATCGGTTCACCACTCATTATAAGAACAGTAGCTTTGTTTACAGCGTGGATGGTGAACGTTTCTCCTTTAGTTTCAAATAAAGCAAAATAGTCGGTTGGAACCAATTCATTATTATTGATTTTTACGGAACCTTCAACGACTAAAATAGCAGTATTGTAGTCTGCTGGAAATGAAAATTCAGCATTTCCACCTTTGTTTAGTTTAGCATTGAACAGATGCATCGGGGTAAAAGTAAATGCTATTCCGTTTGTATTCTGATATTTGCCTGCAATAACTTCCACCATACCTGTGTTATCGGGTAATTCGACTTTAGGTATCTGACTGTTTTCGATAGATTGATATTTAGGATCGGCTTTCTTATCCCTGGCGGGAAGATTGATCCATAATTGTACAATGTGGAATTCGCCTCCTTTCCGGCTGAAACTTTCTTCGTGATATTCCTTATGAAGTACTCCGGATGCGGCTGTCATCCATTGGATATCGCCCGGTCCGATCACGCCGCTGTTGCCTCTGCTGTCGTGATGGGCTACTTTTCCTTTATATACGATTGTGACGGTCTCAAACCCGCGGTGAGGGTGTACTCCGACTCCTCTCGGTTCTTTACGTGGAGAGAACTCCATTTTTGCATTATAATCTAACAGGATGAAAGGATTCATACGTTCCCTGCTTAGTTCTTCCAGATGCGGTATGAAATTATGAACTCTGAATCCGTCTCCAACCATATGCGGGGCAGGCGGAGCTATGATACTTTCTACTTTTTTTATTGTCATAAAATAATCTCTTTGTTTTTTAGTAAAACAAAAAAGAAAACGGCTTTGTTGTTACAATTCGTTATTCCCATATTATAATGTATAGGGAAGGCCCTTGAAAAGATCTTAGTTAGGCAATAATGCCTGAATTTTAAGGATAGTTGCATGTGAGACTCTGTTAGATTTTTTTTCTTTTGTAATTGTCAGTCGTTCAGAATTATAGTCTGTCAGTAACGATTTAGTTGAAAAAATAATCCCATAAAAGTTTGGAGCGTATGTTGTAAAGCACTACTTTTGCATCCGCATTCGAGAGAGAACGGCACTGCAAAACATGATGAAAAAAACTTTTAGAAAAAACTTCCTAAAACATTTGGAAGTATGAAATAAAAGTTCTTATCTTTGCATCCACGTTTGCTAAAATAAAGCGAGTGTAACAACAAGAGTTCTTTGAAAGATTTACATATCAACAAGTAGTACAAGTATTAGAAATTAATACCGTCAATAAACTTGAAAATAAAATAACGGATTCTGAGCATAGAGATATAAAACAATTTAAACAACGAAGAGTTTGATCCTGGCTCAGGATGAACGCTAGCGACAGGCTTAACACATGCAAGTCGAGGGGCAGCACGGTGTAGCAATACATTGGTGGCGACCGGCGCACGGGTGAGTAACGCGTATGCAACCTACCTATCAGAGGGGAATAACCCGGCGAAAGTCGGACTAATACCGCATAAAACAGGGGTTCCACATGGAAATATTTGTTAAAGATTTATCGCTGATAGATGGGCATGCGTTCCATTAGATAGTTGGTGAGGTAACGGCTCACCAAGTCTACGATGGATAGGGGTTCTGAGAGGAAGGTCCCCCACACTGGTACTGAGACACGGACCAGACTCCTACGGGAGGCAGCAGTGAGGAATATTGGTCAATGGGCGAGAGCCTGAACCAGCCAAGTCGCGTGAAGGATGAAGGATCTATGGTTTGTAAACTTCTTTTATATGGGAATAAAGTGAGGAACGTGTTCCTTTTTGTATGTACCATATGAATAAGCATCGGCTAACTCCGTGCCAGCAGCCGCGGTAATACGGAGGATGCGAGCGTTATCCGGATTTATTGGGTTTAAAGGGTGCGTAGGTGGTTAATTAAGTCAGCGGTGAAAGTTTGTGGCTCAACCATAAAATTGCCGTTGAAACTGGTTGACTTGAGTATATTTGAGGTAGGCGGAATGCGTGGTGTAGCGGTGAAATGCATAGATATCACGCAGAACTCCGATTGCGAAGGCAGCTTACTAAACTATAACTGACACTGAAGCACGAAAGCGTGGGGATCAAACAGGATTAGATACCCTGGTAGTCCACGCAGTAAACGATGATTACTAGCTGTTTGCGATACACAGTAAGCGGCACAGCGAAAGCGTTAAGTAATCCACCTGGGGAGTACGCCGGCAACGGTGAAACTCAAAGGAATTGACGGGGGCCCGCACAAGCGGAGGAACATGTGGTTTAATTCGATGATACGCGAGGAACCTTACCCGGGTTTGAACGCATATTGACAGCTCTGGAAACAGAGTCTCTAGTAATAGCAATTTGCGAGGTGCTGCATGGTTGTCGTCAGCTCGTGCCGTGAGGTGTCGGCTTAAGTGCCATAACGAGCGCAACCCTTATCACTAGTTACTAACAGGTCGTGCTGAGGACTCTAGTGAGACTGCCAGCGTAAGCTGTGAGGAAGGTGGGGATGACGTCAAATCAGCACGGCCCTTACATCCGGGGCGACACACGTGTTACAATGGTGGGGACAAAGGGCAGCTACCTGGCGACAGGATGCTAATCTCCAAACCTCATCTCAGTTCGGATCGAAGTCTGCAACCCGACTTCGTGAAGCTGGATTCGCTAGTAATCGCGCATCAGCCATGGCGCGGTGAATACGTTCCCGGGCCTTGTACACACCGCCCGTCAAGCCATGGGAGTTGGGGGTACCTAAAGTCCGTAACCGCAAGGATCGGCCTAGGGTAAAACCGATGACTGGGGCTAAGTCGTAACAAGGTAGCCGTACCGGAAGGTGCGGCTGGAACACCTCCTTTCTGGAGCGAAGAGTTCGTTATCAAGTTGACAAAAGGTATTAGTTAACTTGTACTACGGTTGAATATGTATAAAATATAGATCTACCGGCAATAAAGTGTCGGCAAGAGAGAAAAATGATGCTGAGGGAAACCAAGGCAAAGTTGACAGTCCTATAGCTCAGTTGGTTAGAGCGCTACACTGATAATGTAGAGGTCGGCAGTTCAACTCTGCCTGGGACTACAGAATCTCTGAGAGAGAATTTTGGGGGATTAGCTCAGCTGGCTAGAGCATCTGCCTTGCACGCAGAGGGTCAACGGTTCGAATCCGTTATTCTCCACAAAAAGTTACCGAGACATAGGAAACGTAGAGTAACGACAAGATCTTTGACATGATGGACAACGTAAAATAAAGTAACAAGAGCAAGCTGAAGATATATCAATCCAATTTACCCCTGTGGTAACCGGAAATAAGAAAGTAAGCAAGGGCAGACGGTGGATGCCTTGGCTCTCGGAGGCGACGAAGGACGTGATAAGCTGCGATAAGCTGGGGGGAGATGCAAATAATCTTTGATCCTCAGATTTCCGAATGGGGCAACCCGGCAGGTTGAAGGCCTGTCATCCCGTAATGGGAGGCGAACGTGGGGAACTGAAACATCTAAGTACCCATAGGAGGAGAAAATAAGAATGATTCCGCAAGTAGTGGCGAGCGAACGCGGAAGAGCCCAAACCGGTATTGTTTAGGCAATACCGGGGTTGTAGGACCACGTTGTGGCAAGAACTTAGGAAAGTGGAACACTTTGGAAAAAGTGATCGTAGAGGGTGAAAATCCCGTACACGACTTTCTAACGAAGCCTAGTGGTATCCTGAGTAGCGCGGAGCACGAGAAATTCTGTGTGAATTAGCGGGGCCCATCCCGTAAGGCTAAATACTCCCGAGAGACCGATAGCGAACCAGTACCGTGAGGGAAAGGTGAAAAGAACCTCGAACAGAGGAGTGAAATAGACCCTGAACCCGTCTGCCTACAAGCGGTCGGAGCAACGTAAGTTGTGACGGCGTGCCTTTTGCATAATGAACCTACGAGTTACTTTCTCCGGCAAGGTTAAGTATTTCAGATACGGAGCCGAAGCGAAAGCGAGTCTGAACAGGGCGAATTAGTCGGAGGGAGTAGACGCGAAACCAAGTGATCTACCCATGGTCAGGTTGAAGGTTAGGTAACACTAACTGGAGGACCGAACCGGTAAGCGTTGAAAAGCTTTCGGATGAACTGTGGGTAGGGGTGAAAGGCTAATCAAACTTGGAGATAGCTCGTACTCCCCGAAATGCATTTAGGTGCAGCCTAGGGTTAGTATAGTATGAGGTAGAGCGACTGATTGGATGCGAGGGCTTCACCGCCTATCAAGTCCAGATAAACTCCGAATGCGTACTATATATTGCCCTGGAGTGAGGGCGCGGGTGCTAAGGTCCGCGTCCGAGAGGAGAAGAATCCAGACCATCAGCTAAGGTCCCCAAATAACAGTTAAGTTGAACTAACGAAGTCAGACTGCAGAGACAGCTAGGATGTTGGCTTGGAAGCAGCCATTCATTTAAAGAGTGCGTAACAGCTCACTAGTCGAGGAGTTTGGCGTGGATAATACTCGGGCATAAACTGTTTACCGAAGCTATGGATCCAGTAATGGATGGTAGGGGAGCATTCCAGTGGCGTTGAAGGTGAGGGATAACCCTTGCTGGAGTAGCTGGAAAAGCAAATGTAGGTATAAGTAACGATAAAGGAAGTGAGAAACTTCCTCGCCGAAAGACTAAGGTTTCCTGATCAACGTTAATCGGATCAGGGTAAGTCGGGACCTAAGGATAAGCCGAACGGCGATTCCGATGGAAGAATGGTTTAATATTCCCATACTACTTTATAGAGCGATGTGGAGACGGAGAAGTGACAGTCCTGCCAACTGACGGAATAGTTGGTTAAAGGGTGTAGACGTTGATCGCGGTAGGCAAATCCGCCGTGAGAGTCGAACCTGAGAGTATGCCGAGTACTTGTACAAGGCAATATGGATGTAAACAGGCTCCCTAGAAAATCCGCTAAGCATATCTATAGAGTACCCGTACCGTAAACGGACACACGTAGTTGGGTTGAGAATACTGAGGCGCTCGAGTGATTCACGGTTAAGGAACTAGGCAAATTGACCCTGTAACTTCGGGATAAAGGGTCCCTGTCAGCGATGGCGGGGCGCAGAGAATAGGTCCAGGCAACTGTTTAACAAAAACACATGGCTGTGCGAAATAGAAATATGAAGTATACAGCCTGACACCTGCCCGGTGCTGGAAGGTTAAGAGGAGAGCTCATCGCAAGAGAAGGTTTGAATTGAAGCCCCAGTAAACGGCGGCCGTAACTATAACGGTCCTAAGGTAGCGAAATTCCTTGTCGGGTAAGTTCCGACCTGCACGAATGGTGTAATGATCTGGACACTGTCTCAACCGTGAGCTCGGTGAAATTGTAGTATCGGTGAAGATGCCGATTACCCGCGATGGGACGAAAAGACCCCGTGAACCTTTACTATAGCTTTACATTGAATTTGGGCAACTAATGTGTAGGATAGGCCGGAGACTGCGAAGCAGGCACGCCAGTGTCGGTGGAGTCGCCGTTGAAATACGGCCCTTTGGTTGTTTGAGTTCTAACTTGCTAAAGCAAGGACACTGTATGGTGGGTAGTTTGACTGGGGTGGTCGCCTCCAAAAGAGTAACGGAGGCTTCTAAAGGTACCCTCAGACCGATTGGTAACCGGTCGTAGAGTGTAATGGCATAAGGGTGCTTGACTGGGAGAGAGACAACTCGATCAGGTAGGAAACTAGAGCATAGTGATCCGGTGGTTCCGCATGGAAGGGCCATCGCTCAAAGGATAAAAGGTACTCCGGGGATAACAGGCTGATCGCTCCCAAGAGCTCATATCGACGGAGCGGTTTGGCACCTCGATGTCGGCTCGTCACATCCTGGGGCTGGAGAAGGTCCCAAGGGTTGGGCTGTTCGCCCATTAAAGTGGCACGCGAGCTGGGTTCAGAACGTCGTGAGACAGTTCGGTCTCTATCTATCGTGGGCGTAGGAGATTTGAGTGGCTCTGACACTAGTACGAGAGGACCGTGTTGGACAGACCTCTGGTTTACCGGTTGTACCGCCAGGTGCACCGCCGGGTATCTAAGTCTGGATTGGATAAGTGCTGAAAGCATCTAAGTACGAAGCCAGCCTCAAGATAAGATCTCCCTGAGGGTCGTTGTAGACTACGACGTTGATAGGCTACAGGTGTAAGGGCAGTAATGTCGAAGCCGAGTAGTACTAATAGCCCGAGACTTTCTATTTCCGGAAGGAAGGATTGATATATTTTTAGAATTGAAAATTGGAAATTATGAATTGAAAATTTTTGATTCGCTCTAAAGTTACGTTAAAGTAACGTTGTCCAAGTCAAACATCTTAAAAGGTATTAAGGTGGTTATAGCGTTGGGGATCCACCTCTTCCCATTCCGAACAGAGAAGTTAAGCCCAACCACGTCGATGGTACTGCGTAAAAGTGGGAGAGTAGATAGCCGCCGTTTTAGAGTCACAGACTCCAAACAAATGAAAGGAATCAATCGAAAGGTTGGTTCCTTTTTGCATTTATAGCTGATGACTCTGACTATCCATAAATACATTATTTGTATTTGGTTTATATTTGTTTTGTGGATTATGTAGCATTTGTCTGTGGAATAATTCTACGAACCCCGTTTTTAATAAAGAAGTTGTTCTATTTGATTGTTTATTTATATGGTTAATATTTAGGAGTATAGCGTTTTTTAACAGATTGCATTGAACAATGGTACGATTATTTCATTCTTACAATATAGAGATAGAACAATAGAAAATTTAAATGTCATTTATAGATATTAGTAATGGTAGGAGAAAGATTAGTAAAAGGAGGTATCGTATTAGTCGCCCTTTTAATGTTGGCAACAGGATGTCGAAAAAAAGAAGAGCCGTTGCGTCCCCTTGTCATAGTTGACAAGCCTCAGAAAGAAGATGTGCAAATTTTTGGTGAATATGTAGGCCGTATTCGTGCCGCAAGTTATGTAGAGATACATGCACGCGTAGAAGGTTATCTGGAAAGGATGCTGTTTGTAGAAGGTAAACAGGTGAAACAAAATGAACCTTTGTTTATAATAAATTCAGCACTTTATAAGGCACGCGTAGAGAAAGCGAAAGCACAGTTAAAGAAGAACGAAGCTCAGGCGGCAAAAGCCAAAAGAGATGTAGAGCGTTTACAGCCGTTGTACGAACAGCATGCAGCCAGCCAGTTGGATCTTGATAACGCATTAGCTTCCCTGGATGATTCGGAAGCTAATATCGCAATGAGCAGAGCTGACCTGGACCAGGCACAACTGGAGCTGGGTTATACAACGGTCACTTCACCGATTGCCGGATATATCAGTGAGCGTTTTGTCGATGTCGGCGCCCTGGTTGGTCCCGGTGTTAACTCCAAATTAGCGGCCGTGGTAAAAAGTGACACAGTATTGGTCGACTTCAAAATGACTGCATTGGATTATCTGCGTGCCGAACGCCGTAACATTAAGTTCGGTGAGCAGGATACGACCCGTTCCTGGCAGCCGACTGTAACCGTGACGCTGGCCGATAATTCCGAATATCCGGTCAAAGGCGTAGTCGACTTTGCCGATCCGATTGTAGATCCCCAAACAGGAACTTTCGGTGTACGTGCAGAATTGGCTAATCCGAATCAGAAATTACTTCCCGGACAGTTCACCCGCGTAAAACTATTATTAGATGTACGTGAACGGGCAATCGTGGTTCCCCGGAAAGCTATTTCTATAGAACAAGGCGGTGTCTTCATCTATATTATCCGGCGTGATAATGTAGCGGAAAAGCGTTTCGTGCAAACAGGACCTGAAATCGGAAATAACATCGTTATTGAACGCGGTCTGGGAGAAAATGAAGCAGTAGTTATCGAAGGCTATCATAAATTAGTTCCTGGTATGCTGGTGCGTCCGGTTCAGGCAGGGGATGACAAAGCCATCGAAGCATATAGAGAGGAGGCAGGAGAATGAAGCCGGGATTCTTTATAGACCGTCCCGTATTCTCGACCGTACTATCTTTATTGATCGTTATTGTCGGGGTTATAGGATTGATGATGTTACCGGTGGACCAGTATCCTCAGATCACGCCTCCGGTTGTGAAGATCAGTGCCTCTTATCCGGGAGCCAGTGCCTTGACGGTGTCGCAGGCTGTTGCAACACCGATCGAACAGGAACTGAATGGTACTCCGGGTATGATCTATATGCAGAGCAGCAGTACGAACTCCGGAGGTTTGACTATAACAGTCACATTCGATGTATCTGCCGATGCTGACCTTGCTGCTGTGGAAATACAGAACCGTGTGAAGCTAGCTGAATCGCGTCTGCCTTCCGATGTTGTTCAGAATGGTATCACCGTAGAAAAGCAATCGGCCAGCCAGTTGATGACGTTAAGCCTGAGTTCGGATGACCCACGCTTTGATGAAATCTATCTGAGTAACTTCGCTACGATCAATGTGCTTGACGTACTTCGCCGTATTCCGGGTGTGGGGCGTGTCTCCAATATCGGTAGCCGTTACTATGGTATGCAGATATGGGTATATCCGGACCGCCTGGCAAATATGGGACTGACGGTAAAAGATATCCAGGCCGCCCTGAAAGAACAGAACAGTGAATCCGCTGCCGGAGAATTGGGTAAACAGCCGGTTATCGACGTGGATATCACTTTGCCGATCACTGCCCGCGGACGTCTGTCTACGGTAAAAGAATTTGAAGATATCGTTGTCCGTGCCAATCCTGACGGATCGATTGTCCGTTTGCGCGATGTCGCGAGAATATCTTTGGAAGCCTCTTCCTATTCTACGGAGAGTGGAATAAACGGAAAGAATGCGGCTATCCTGGGTATTTATATGCTACCGGGTGCCAATGCTCTGGAAGTGGCAACGAATGTAAAAGAAGCAATGAAAGAGATCAGCCAGAACTTCCCGGAAGGACTGGAATATAAATTCCCTTTTGATATGACCGAATATATATCACAGTCTATCCATGAAGTTTATAAAACCTTGTTTGAGGCTTTGTTCCTGGTTATACTGGTTGTATTCCTGTCATTACAGAACTGGCGTGCCGCTTTAATCCCGACTATCGCTGTTCCCATATCATTGATCGGGACGTTTGGATTTATGCTTATCATGGGATTCTCCCTGAATATGCTGACCTTGCTCGGACTGATCCTGGCGATCGGTATTGTGGTCGACGATGCGATTGTCGTAGTGGAGAATGTGGAACGTATCATGCATGAAGAACGGCTTACAGCCCGCGAAGCCACCCATAAAGCGATGCGTGAATTATCGGGAGCTTTGATTGCAACATCGATGGTATTGGCAGCCGTATTCGTTCCGGTGAGTTTTCTGAGTGGAATTACCGGAGCATTATATCGCCAGTTCTCTATTACGATAGTGGTTTCCGTATTGTTGTCGACTGTCGTTGCTTTGACATTAAGCCCGGCGATGTGTGCCCTGATATTACGTCCGACTGTAGGGAAGAAAAACTTCGTCTTCCGGAAGATCAATATATGGCTGCATAAAGGGAATAATAAATATATCCATTTGCTGACCCGTGCGATCACTAATCCCAAAAGAATCCTGGCCGGATTCGGTATGGTACTTGTTTTTATCTTTGTGCTGAACCGGATTATTCCTACCAGTTTTATCCCGGAGGAAGACCAGGGATTTTTTACAGTGGAATTAGTTATGCCCGAAGGTGCGACATTGGAGCGTACCCGTAAAGTAACCGACAGGGCGATAGAATTTCTGGAAAAACAACCGGCCGTCGCTTACGTCCAGAACGTGACGGGAAGCAGTACCCGTGTGGGAACTTCGCAAAGCCGCTCCACGCTTACCGTTATTCTGAAACCCTGGGAAGAACGTAAGTCTTCCGGCATGGGTGTTGAAGATGTGATGGCTGTGGCCCGTAAAGAATTTGAATATTATCCGGAGATACTCGCTTATCTGAATCGTCCGCCGGTAATACCCGGTCTGGGAGAAAGCGGAGGTTTGGAAATGCAGTTGGAAGCCCGCGGTGAAGCCAGTTGGGAAAATCTGGTGAGTGCCACCGATACATTTATGCTATATGCGTCGAAAGCTCCCGAACTGACCGGCGTATCTTCTGCCCTGCAACCGGAGATTCCGCAACTATACTTTGACGTAGACCGTGACCGGGCAAAGTTCCTGGGTATCCCTCTGACGGATATCTTCTCGACGATGAAAGCCTATCTGGGCTCCGTCTACGTGAATGACTTCAATATGTTCAACCGTATATATAAGGTATATATCCAGGCAGAAGCCCCTTATCGCGCCACCCGTGATAATATAGGACTGTTCTTTGTCCGTGCACAAAATGGTTCGATGGTTCCGCTAACCGCTTTGGGTACGACGAGCTATACGACTGGACCGGGTACGATCAAGAAGTTCAATATGTTCTCGACAGCTGCCATCAGTGCAGTGGCTGCCCCCGGCTATAGTTCCGGTGAAGCCATGGCTGCCATGCAACGGATTGCACGCGAACATCTACCCGATAACATAGGTTTGGAATGGAGCGGTCTGTCTTATCAGGAAAAGAAGGCCGGCGGACAGACAGGCATGATCCTTGTACTCGTATTCCTCTTTGTGTTCCTGTTTCTGGCCGCACAGTATGAAAGCTGGATCGTTCCGATCGCAGTTATCTTATCTTTGCCGGTTGCCGCTTTGGGTGCTTATCTGGGAATTTGGGCTACCGGGTTACATAACGATGTCTATTTCCAGATCGGGCTTGTCACGCTGATCGGGCTGGCGGCGAAGAATGCGATCCTGATCGTCGAATTTGCCAAAGTACAGGTCGATGCCGGAGTAGATGTTGTTCAGGCTGCTATCCATGCGGCGCGGATGCGTTTCCGTCCGATCCTGATGACTTCCCTGGCATTTGTATTGGGTATGCTTCCGATGGTGTTGGCTAGTGGACCGGGATCAGCCTCACGCCATAGCATCGGTACAGGGGTGTTCTTTGGTATGCTGGTGGCCATTACGGTAGGTATTGTTTTGGTGCCGTTCTTCTTTGTTCTGATTTATAAGATCAAACGAACGCTGCGGATGGATCGTGTTGCGCGGATAATACCTAAAAAGAAGATGCTCTTTTTTATGGTTGCTGCGTCGGCTATTACCTTCTCTTTTTCTTCCTGTAAGCTAGGAGAGAAATATGCCCGTCCGGAGTTGAACCTTCCGACTGAACTGGAGGCCGGTGCCGACAGTCTTTCCGTGGATAGTATTCCCTGGGAAAGCCTGTATGCCGATACCACTTTGCAACGGCTTATTACGACTGCCCTGGAGAATAATAAAGATATGAAGATAGCAGCCGCCAAGATCAAGGAAATGATCGCTGCCAAACGTATCACATTTGCCGACCAGTTTCCGGAAATAGGTGCGCGCATTTACAGCCAGAAAGAACGGTTGAATTATGGTGGTGATAACCCTAAACCCGATCCAGAATACGGGGCGAAGCTGACTCTTTCGTGGGAGTTGGATTTGTGGGGTAACCTCCGTTGGGCAAACGAAGCCGGCGTTGCTGCCTACCTGCAATCGGTAGAGGCCCGCCGGGGATTACAGTTGACACTGGTTGCCGAAGTGGCGGCCGCTTATTATCAACTGTGTGCTCTCGACCGTCAGTTGGCTATAGTCCGCCAGACATTGGAAGCTCGTCGTGAAGGGGTTCGCCTGGCTAAACTCCGCTATGATGGTGGCCTGACTTCCGAGACTTCTTATAACCAGGCTTTGGTGGAGCTTGCCCGTACCGAGACGCTTGTCCCTTCGTTGGAGCGCCAGGTGAAGATCAAGGAAAATGACCTGTCTCTGTTGTTAGGTGAATATCCGGGATATATCCCCCGCGGCCTGTCTCTCGACCAGCAACATTTGCCGGATGCTTTGCCGGTAGGACTGCCCTCGGCTCTGTTGGAACGCCGTCCGGATATGCGTCAGGCTGAGTTGAAGTTGCGCGAAGCGAATGCAAAAGTAGGAGTAGCCTATACCGATCTGTTTCCGAAGATCAGCCTGACCGGTAATTTCGGTCTCGAGAGTGAAGAGTTGGGCGACCTGTTGAAAAGTCCGGCATGGTTCCTGGCAGGCGATCTGCTTCAGCCTCTTTTCGCAATGGGGAAGAACAAGGCAAAGCTGAAAGCCTCCAAAGCCCGTTATGAGCAGGAGGTGTACAGTTACCAGAAAAGCGTGATCGGTGCTTTCAAGGAGGTGAACGATGCAATCGTTACGATCCATATGGCGAAAGATATCCGCCGCTCGCAGGAAAAACTGGAAGCAGCCTCGAGGAAATATCTAAAGTTGGCGGAATTGCAGTATATCAATGGTGTAACCAATTATATAGATGTACTGGATGCCCAGCGTGGTTACCTGGATGCCCAGATCAGCTTGAATAAGGCGGTATTGGATGAACTGCTGTCGGTGGTTTATCTGTATAAAGCGCTGGGAGGAGGATATACATCTGCCTCAGAAGAAATACAGTAGTTAAATAGAAAGACTCTGATATATTTGTGTACCTATGGGTTATTTACTAAAGAGCCTATAGGTACTTTTTTCAGTAGGAAAAACGTTAACTGCTAACTTATTTCTATCTTTGTATTCCTAAAAACAATAAAGAGAGGAATCGCAATGCCATTAAATTTACAAAAGAATTTACCCGCTATTGAGCTTCTTAAAAAGGAACACATCTTTGTGATGGATTCCTTGCGTGCATCATCCCAGGATATCCGTCCGCTGCGTGTGGTGGTACTGAACCTGATGCCGTTGAAGATCACGACTGAGACAGACCTGATCCGTCTGTTGAGTAATACCCCTT
The DNA here is from genome assembly GCF_020091425.1 of Parabacteroides goldsteinii. NCBI lineage: Bacteria > Pseudomonadati > Bacteroidota > Bacteroidia > Bacteroidales > Tannerellaceae > Parabacteroides > Parabacteroides goldsteinii. The sequence goes on from NZ_CP081906.1 coordinate 536,242, forward strand.
TGCAGGTGGAGCTGGACTTTATGAAGATAAAGGGCCATACCCCAAAGAATACTCCGATCGAACATATGCAGGAGTTTTATAAAGACTTCGACGATATAGAGAAAGATTATTACGACGGAATGATCATTACCGGCGCTCCGGTTGAACAGATGCCTTTTGAAGATGTGAGTTACTGGGAAGAGGTGACGACGATCTTCGACTGGGCGCGTACGCATGTAACCTCTACATTATATATCTGTTGGGCGGCGCAGGCGGGATTGTATCATTTTTATGGTGTGCCTAAATATGATTTGCCGGCAAAGATGTTCGGTGTTTTCCGGCATACGTTGCGTGAGCCTTATCTGCCGATATTCCGCGGGTTCGATGATGAGTTTTATGTGCCTCACAGCCGTCATACCGAAATACGCCGTGAAGATATCCGGAAGGTACCGGAGTTGACGCTTCTTTCGGAGAGCGAGGAGTCGGGCGTTTATATGGCGATGTCGCGCGGCGGACGTGAGTTTTATATTACGGGCCATTCCGAATATTCGCCTTATACGTTGAGCGATGAATATATCCGCGACCTGAATAAAGGTCTTCCTATTTCCGTTCCCCACAACTATTACCGCAACAACGACCCGGCCCAGGGCCCTGTAGTCCGTTGGCGCGGCCATGCGAACCTGTTGTTTACAAACTGGCTGAACTATTACGTTTACCAGGCAACTCCGTTCAATATTGAGGATATAAAGAATTTGGGGAGTTTGTGATTGATAAATCTGAAATAACAATATGCCAATAAAACTCCGCCGCATAGAATTACTATCGCCGGCTAAAGATCTGAACTGTGGTATTGAAGCCATTAATCATGGGGCTGATGCCGTGTATATCGGTGCGCCGAAGTTTGGAGCCCGTGCCGCTGCCGGAAATACGTTGGAGGATATTCGTGCTCTTTGTGAATATGCTCATTTATATAATGCCCGTATCTATGTGGCGTTAAATACCATTCTGCGGGAAGAAGAATTGCCGGAAGTGGAGCAACTGATCTGGCAACTCTATCAGGCAGGAGCCGATGCTCTGATCGTACAGGACATGGGGATCACTCGCCTGAATCTGCCGCCTATCCCGCTGCATGCCAGCACACAAACGGATAACCGTACGCCTGAAAAGGTGAAGTTCCTGGAGGCAGCCGGTTTTACACAGGTAGTTCTGGCGCGCGAATTGTCGTTGAATGAGATTCGCCGCATATCGGAACAGGTTTCTGTCCCGTTGGAGGTTTTTGTGCATGGGGCATTATGTGTGAGTTACAGCGGGCAGTGCTATCTGAGCGCGGCTTTGAGCGGGCGGAGCGCTAACCGGGGAGAGTGTGCGCAATATTGCCGGTTGCCTTATTCGATGGTGGATGCGAACGGGACGGAGATCGTTCATAACAAACATTTGTTATCACTCAAGGATATGAACCGTTCCGACCAACTGGAGGCCCTGCTGGATGCAGGTGCTTCTTCCTTTAAAATAGAGGGACGACTGAAAGATGTCACTTATGTAAAGAATATAACAGCTTATTATCGGAAGAAACTGGATGCTATCCTAGCACGTCGTCCGGAATATTGCCGTGCCTCAGCAGGGAAAAGTAGCTATGAGTTTGAGCCGGTAGCCGAGAAAAGTTTCAACCGGGGATTTACTCCTTTCTTCCTGCATGAACGTACAAAAGATATAACAGCTTTCAATACTCCGAAATCGTTAGGTGAACCTGTCGGAACCGTCAAGGAACTGAAAGGCAATTCGTTTACCATCGCCGGAGTGAAGCAACTGAATAATGGGGATGGCTTGGTATTCTTCAATAGCCGTGGTGAGTTGGAAGGGTTTCGTGTCAACAGGGTAGAGGCGAACCGTGTCTTTCCGTTGGATATGCCGGATATAAAGCCCAAGACACCTTTGTATCGTAATTTTGACCAGGTTTTTGAAAAGCAGTTGGTGAAACCTTCTGCCGAACGTAAGCTGGCTGTAAAGATCGAATTCCTGGACAATCCTTTCGGTTTTACGTTGGTGATGGAAGATGAAACGGGAGCACGTGTGATGCTGACCGAGCCGTTCGATAAAGAGCTGGCACGTCGTGACCAGGCCGACAATATCCGGACGCAACTTGCCAAGTTGGGGAACACGCCGTTTGAAGCATCGGAAGTACATATAGGGATGAGTGAAAACTGGTTCGTCCCGTCGTCCCTTCTGGCAGATATGCGCCGCAAGGCCGTAGAGAAGTTGCAGTCAGATCGTATGATCCGTTATCAGCGTGAACTCTCGCGTAAGATTGAACCTGCGAAAGAGGTTCCTTTTCCGGAACGCCAGTTGACTTATCTGGGGAATGTATCAAATAGCCGGGCGGAAGCTTTTTATAAGGCGCATGGGGTAGAGACTGTTGCAGATGCTTTCGAATTAAAGCCGGAGAAAGATGTTCCGTTGATGTTTACGAAACATTGCTTGCGGTATAGCATGGGATGGTGTCCGACTTACCAGAAAGAGAAATCACCTTATAAGGAACCTTATTATCTTTTATATAGAGACACCCGGCTCCGCCTGCATTTCGATTGCAAGCGGTGCCGGATGTTGGTGTATGCGGAATAAGTATATTTTGCTTATTTCCTCTATTTCAATAGAACCTTCTGTCCCGGTCTGCCGTCTATTGTCAGGATATAGACACCGGCAGCCAGCCCTTCGAAGCAATTATCGCCGGGCGAAAGGAGACGCGTGAGGATCAGGCGACCGGAGATTTCGTTGAGATATAGGCTGGTAGCGTAGGGGACGGTGACCAGTAGTAGACCTTCGGACGTCGTGATATGGAAGCCGGATGGGAGCGGCTCGTTGCTGGTAGCAATGTCCTTAATGATGCCGGTGATTTCGATGTCAGTATCATTAATAACATTGGTTATGATGTATTTGCCGTCTGAAATACGTGGGACGAGCGTTTTACCGTCAGCGGTTACTACCGGCTGCGAGTCTTTTTGGTATCCTTCGGCGAGCGTAAGGAAGAAGCCGAAGCTATCCCAACTCTCTATCTCATAACTGCCTGCTGCCGGATCGGTGGTGACACCCTCTATAGCAGGGAGAGTAACAGTATAATAGGTAGGAACAGGAGGTGTAACAGGTATTGCACTGAATGTGGCTGTTACTGTTATATTTCCGGCTGGCATTATGATGGTGGTTTCCGTGAGAATGACCGAACCTTCTGTCCAGCTATAAGATAAAGTGGACAATTGGTGATTTGTAGCAGGACTCACTGTTAATGTGACAGTTTCGCCTGCCTGTGCTGTTTCCTTGTCAGCTTTAATTGTACCGTTAGTAATTGACGGATCGATGGTGATTGTATAGACGGGGATGATGGTGAATGTCCAGTCTTCGTTTGTCATGTCGGTAACCTTGTTGTAGTTATCACTCTCCGCAACATCGATTATTACGGTATAGGTACCAGCTTCTGTCGGAGCTTCTGATGTTATATTATCACTGGCATTTTCTTTATATTTAATTGTGATTTTATCGTTGTCGATAAGTGAAGTAGTTATGTTTGCAGCTTTTTTATTTCCATCATAAACCAGCTCTTCCGGGTTTGGTGCTTCAAACTGAAAATCGGTTACTGATAAATCAGCTTTGTTGACAGTTACGAGAAGTTCTTTTTTGAATACCTCATAATTACCCAGATCGTCCGGAGTAAATGTTGCAACAAATGAGTTTGGATTTGTAATAACGTTACCTACGGATGTCTCCGGGGCATCCCATGTCCAACCTTCGGGTAATCTTACATCAGCCAGTGTTTGGCCATAGATGGCAGATAAGCCGGATGGTTCGGTATAATCGGTTGCTGCATCCCCTGTTGCTTTTGTTACACTAACCGTGATGTTTCGTGTTACTTCCTGTTTATCTTCTTGGTAACCTTCAATTTTTGTCCAGTTATAATTGTTATAATCTTTGACTGTATAAATGGCAGAATAACCGCTATTAGTTACTGTTGGAATATCTGTTTCTTTTTCCCATTTCCATCCATCCGGCAAATCGATAGTAGATAATTGAACTCCGTAAGTAACGGAACCTGCAAGTTCTGGAGTAGCAAATTCAGCCTTGTCAGCTTTTGCAACCTCAAACGTTTTTGATACCGTTTTTTCCTCTTTCGTATATTTTATGGTATATGTTCCGGCATTTTTTACTTCTGTCGGCTCAATTGTAGACTTCCAGTCGTTTGCTTCTAACGGAACTGTTTCTCCGAGAATGGACATTGAAAGATTGATGGCTGAATTAGCTACCGTTGAAAGATCTTCTCGGGTATACTTCAGATCCTGTGGAACTGAAATCATATCTTCTGTTAGTGTTTCAACAATTTGTGTTCCCTCATTATTTTCGATGAACGTCCCACTACCTTTGAAAGTCGAATTTTCCCTGATTTGCATTTCTCCATTGTTGGTTAGTGCGTGATTGGTTGTTAGTTGGGCATTTTGGGATATTACAAGAACTTCATCTTGTTGGATAGTCAGATCTTCATTTAAAGTATATTCTCCGTAAATGGTACCGGTCTTTTTAGCATCAACATCACCATCTTTCTCCCATACGAATGAATTGGTGATGGTTGTTTTTGATTCCTGTCCGTCATTTACATTGAAACATTTGTAGGTACTACTACTGCAATGTACGTCTATATAACTATTACTAACAGTAATTTTATTGCTTGCATTGTTAGTCCGTACAGTAATTCCGCCTAATTCAGAATCATTAATGAGAAGTGTACTCCCGTCAACCGTTATTGTTCCGGCTTGATCATTTCCGGCTTTAACTACTACTGCGTGGTGAGGTGTTTTTTCTTTTATTGTTACCATGCTCCCGTTGGATATGGAAATATTTTCTCCGGCGAAAAGCCCGGCATACCCCGTCTTATTAATAGTTATGTCGCAGTTATTAATAGAAATATCTTTGGTGGCGTAAATTCCTGTATATCCGGCTTTATCCACAGTCACTTTGCTATTATTGGAAATTGTAATCTTGTTTGCGGAGATGGCATGGCTAGATTGTGTTGTTTCCCCGATTTCAATACTACTGTTTTCAATCGCAAGATCTCCATAATTCATTCTGATAGCGGCTTTCCCCGATTTAAGAACCTTTATGGTGCTATTTTTGATTGTAGAGGCTTTGTTAGCATCATTACCATAAAAGGCCGTTTCACCACAATCTTCTATCGTAATTTTACTATCATTAATTTGCATTGATTTGTAACTGTGGATAGCGTTTTTATAGCTTAAGCCTTCTTTGGCGATTATTGTCACATTACTAATATTTATATAGCTGCTTTCAATTAGATAGCCTGCATTGCTAGCATTGGTAGCATTTCCTTTTAATATTAGTGATCCATTGTTTTCGCCTGTTATATTCAAAGTATTATCGGCAAATAGTTGCCTTATGGAAGAATAAGGATAATTCTGTTTCGGAAAATTACCATTATGTGTAATTGTATTTTCTCCGATCAATTTAACTATCGCTTTATCCGGTAACGTAATAGCTGAATTATTATTACTATTTTCTATGGGTTCAATGAGCATGTTCAGTCCCTTTAAAGTAAGAGTCAAGTTCTCTTTATCCCATTTATATCCATATTGATCCAGTTGATCAGTTGTTTCAGTATCTCTGAAGTCAAGTCGAGTAGTAAGCTGCTCTATTTCGCTCGATGCCATAACCGGTATAAGCAGGAAGGTAAAAAGTAAAATGAAAAATTTCTGCATAATGATTATCTATTATTGTTATATCTGTTTTAAATGAATTTAAGGGGTAAGCAAACAGGCTTTGCCCGCTCACGCAAAAGGTCTTTGCCTTACCGCGCAAAGGGTCTTTGCGTGATAAAGCAAAGGCGACCAGGCTATTCTATCTCAGGACGGTCTCCGCCTCCACCTCCGTTACCCACAACAATAGTCGTACTTACGCTGCGGGGTTCTTTCAGTAGCTGTGCACTTTGACTGTATTGTGTGCATACTGTCAGTGTATATGTATCATCTGCCAGGTCGGCCGGTAGCAAGAGGGTAAGCTCTGACGGTTTGTTGATACTTACTTCGTCATCTTCCAATTTTCTGACAACACCTTTACTATCAGTTAGAGTTACACCGACTGATTCGTTTGAACCGACTACTTTCAGGTGCGAGCCACGAACGAAGAAGTTACGTCCCGGAGTAGCTGTCCCGTCTTTCAAACCGGTTTTGCGATCTTCTACTTCAAGGATATACATTACGTTTGCTTTCGTACCGAGTATTTCTACTTTAGTTTTAGCAATCGCTTCGCGCAGAAGCTTTTCCTGGATAAATGATACGTAGACTGAGTTCGTTTTTGGATCCCATTGTCCTTTATCAATTACTCCGACAAATTGTGCCACAGCACGGAAAAGACCTGTGTTTACACTGTATCCGTTTAATATCAGGCGCATAACAACGCGAAGGAAGAGGGTAACGACGTGTACGATTGTTTCCATTCGAAGTCCCGTATCTTCCTCTTTCATCTCGTTATAAATTTGTTCAAGTCCGATGTTGCCGGATGATTCGAGCAAAAGGATTTTGTCGTCTTTGTTGTCTGTGGTAACCGTATTATCGGCTAACCAACCTTTTAATGTGTTTTGCATACTGTTAAATTTATGTTGTTAATAAGAAAATAATTGTATATAATGGGGTAGAATATGAGTAGAAATTATCCCTTTATTTCCCTTTTTTAAGCTAAAAGTTAGAATCTTTCTAAAAAGATAGAGTATGATATTTAAATCCTTGAGCTTCATTGCCAGTAATGTTTTAGTCTGTGTAGAACTAAAGACAAACCGGACGATAATCGTCTTATATACTTCGTGGATTATAATTAATTTCTTAGAATCAAGCTAAAACTTTTAGGATAAACGATATTTTTTAATAGATCATGAATTAATTGAATATAAAGCTTTGGCTGTAACGATTAATTTATATCTTTGCCATCAATAATAACGTAGTTCTACACAGACTAAGTTATTTCTGTCTACTCATTGACCTTGTCAGGATATCTAATAATAAAAGTATGATAAGGATTATTCTCACAGATGTATAAATACTTATCTTTGCTGCAAGTTTTTTATTAAATTCTAATCGAAATGAAACAACAACTATTCGCCTTTTTACTCGTCTTGTTTACTTTGGTCTCTTGTGGCGATAAACCGCTGGACCCTTCGAAACCCGTTTATGTGACAGTGAAAACGACTATGGGAGATGTTACTGTCCTGTTGTATGATGACACTCCTTTGCACCGTGATAACTTTATCCGATTGTGCCAGTCGGGTGAATATGAGGGGATGCTATTTCACCGTATCATTAAAGATTTTGTAGTGCAAGGCGGTGATCCGACCAGCAAAGCTCATGAACCGGGCGTTTTGTATGGAGACGGTGATGGTGGTTATACCGTTCCGGCCGAGATACTTCCCAATCATTTCAATAAACGAGGTGCTCTGATCGATGCCAAGGAAAGCGATGATGTAAATCCCGAACGTGCATCGGCCGGAACCCAGTTTTGTTTTGTGCAGGGGAAGAAACATACCGATGCCGAACTGGATGAGAAAGAGGCACGGATCAACCAGATTCGCCGTAACTGGTTATATTATAAATTTTTGGACCGGTTGAAGAAAGAAGAACCGGCACTGGCTGCCGACTCTTTGGAAACGGAACTGACAAACCGTGTTCTGGTGATGGTGGAGGATACATTGGCTGACTTGGGGCCGTATGTTATTCCTGCCGAACAGCGCGAAGTATATAAGACGGTTGGCGGAGTACCCCACCTGGATAGTTCCGTGACGATCTTCGGAGAAGTGGTGGACGGTTTCGATATCGTAGAGAAAATGTCGCTGGTGAAAACGGATAAGAATGACCGGCCTATCCGGGATGTTATGATCAAATCGACGAAAGTATTTCAAAAGTAACTAGTCCCTGTACTTGACACGGGGCCGCATAAGGGCTGTCTGTATCGATTGATAATAGGATATATGGGCGGTGCCTTTGCGATCCCGTGTCAGGCACGGGAACAGTTTGCCATTGTATGTTGTTCTATAGAAAGTAATCAAACAACATACAGTCATGAAGAAAATAGTTATCATAGGTGCGACCGGCTATGTCGGATCCGCTATTCTGAAAGAAGCATTAGGCAGAGGGCATCAGGTAAAAGCCATCGTCAGAGATCCGTCGAAACTGACTTTAATCCATCCGCATCTGAAAGTCGTGGGAGGGAGTGTGATCGATACGGACTTTTTATCCCGCGAACTGGCTAAGTCGGATGCGGTGATCAGTGCTTTTAATCCGGGCTGGTCGAATCCTAATATTTATGAAGAGACACTGGAAGGCTATGGCTCTATCCTTTGTGCCGTTCGCAACTCCGGTGTGCATCGTTTCCTGATGGTTGGCGGAGCAGGCAGTTTGTTGGTGGCTCCCGGTCGTCAACTGATGGATGAACCGGACGTTCCCAAGAAACTTTTACCGGGAATACGAGGGATGGCAAAGGTTTATACCGATTTGTTGTTGCCGGAAAAGTCGGTGGATTGGGTTTTCCTGAGTCCTGCGGCTAATATGGCTCCGGGAGAGCGTACCGGAAAGTTCCGTCTGGGAAAAGATGAACTGATTGTCGATGAAAGTGGGGATAGCAACATCTCCGTAGAAGATTTCGCTGTAGCCATGATCGATGAACTGGAACAGGAAAAGCATCATCAGGAGCGGTTTACACTTGGGTACTAAGTATCTTAGGCAAAACAGTTGCAGGCATTCGAATAGTTGTTGCTTTACACTTATTATGCTTATCTTTGTCAGGAAGTAGAGATAAAGATAGATGTAAAAAGAGATAATTATGGCAAAGATTAAAAACATTGTATTTGATTTAGGAGGAGTTTTTATAGACCTGGATCATGATCAGGCAGTTCGTCGCTTTAAAGAGATCGGCGTGGAGGATGCGGAACAGTTGCTGGATCCTTATGAGCAGAAAGGGATCTTTCTGGAAGTGGAAAATGGTGCGATCAGTGCTGACGAGTTTTGCCAAAAGCTTCGGGAGCATACGGGGAAGGACCTGACGTATGAAGATATAAAATCCGGTTGGCTGGGATTTATCGCCGATACGCCTCAATATAAGCTCGATTATGTGTTGAAACTTCGCGAGCACTACAATGTTTATCTGTTGAGCAATACCAATCCCATCATCCAGGAAGGGTGGGCAAGGACAAACGAGTTTACTCCGGCAGGTCGTCCGATCGGTGCCTATTTTGACAAAATGTACACCTCGTATGAAGTCGGCGTAACGAAACCTGACCGGCGTATCTTTGACTATATGATCAAAGACAGCGGACTGATTCCGGCAGAGACGCTCTTTGTGGATGATGGTAAAAGCAATATTGAAGTAGGACACACATTGGGCTTCATCACCTACCAACCCCAAAACGGGGAAGATTGGCGTGAAGCTATCGATGCGCTGTTGAAATAAACCGGTTGGGGGTATTCAACGGAACCACTTTCCCATAACACTGTAAAGCCTGTCTATTTCTATAGGCTTGGCGATATGTTCGTTCATTCCGGCTTCCAGGCTTAGCCGTACGTCTTCGGCAAAAGCGTTGGCCGACATAGCTACGATCGGTAAGTCTTTGGTGTCTTGCCGGTCGAGAAGGCGGATTTGCCGGGTGGCTTCCAAACCGTCCATGACAGGCATTTGTATATCCATGATTATGAAATCGTAATATCCTTCAGGAGAATCCGCAACCTTGTTTACGGCTTCCAGTCCGTCGCTGGCTGTTTCAATTTCAGCACCGGTTTCCTGTAGCAATTCATAAGCGATCTCACGATTCAGCTCGTTGTCTTCCACAACGAGTATCCGTTTGCCTGGGAAAGAGGTGACGGTAGATGGTACGATAGTGACCTCTTCTTCCTCTTTTTTGTTTGTGGCAAACTTTTTCATCAGGTGGAACAGTTTGGACTTCATGATAGGCTTACAGATGAAACCGTTGACCCCAGCTTTCAAGGCTTCGATTTCGTAGCCGGAATAGTCGTAAGCCGAAATGATGATGATAGGAATATCCGGTCCTACGCATTCCCGTATTTTGTAGGTTGTTTCAATGCCATTCATGTTGGGCATCATCAGGTCTATGATGATTGCAAAATACTTGTTCCCGTCGCTTACTTTCTGTACGGCATCCTGACCGGAAAGAACCCATTCCGGCTTCATTCCCAATTCTTGCAGATTTTCACAGGCTATTTCGCAGGATACATCATCATCATCCACAACCAATACCGGCAGGTCTATTAATAGATTGTTGTCGTATTCATCCATGCCTCCCAGTTTGACATGGAATCTCATGGTGAATTTGGAGCCTTTCCCGTATTCGCTCTCTACCAGAATATCGCCGTTCATCATCTGGGCGATATGACGGCTGATCGCCATACCGAGTCCGGTACCCTGGATATTACGGATGGCTTTATCGTCCGACCGTTCGAACGGCTCGAATACTTTGCTTAAGAATTCAGGTTTCATTCCTATGCCATTGTCCGTGACGGCTATTTCAAATTGCCCATAACCGTTATAAACGGAAGGTTTCTCCTCGACTGAAATTTGTATTAGTCCTTTGTCCGGGGTATATTTGATTGCATTTGTCAGCATATTCAACAGTGCTTGTTGTATGCGTTGTACGTCACCGATCAGGCATTCGTGCTTTACTTTGCTGTGTATTACTAACTTTTGCTTTTTGGCTTCAAAGGCCGACTGCACCATGATAAATAAACTTTCCAGCAGTTCATCGAGTTTGAATGTCTCTTCCGTCAGCATGATCTTACCGCTTTCGAGCTTCGACATATCCAGTACTTCGTTTATCAGGTTGAGCAGGAGCTTGGAAGATATGGTTATCTTCTTCAGACAATCAGCTATGCGGTTCTGGTCGTTCATATGAAGACCGGCTATTGCCGTCATACCCACGATTGCATTTATGGGAGTACGTACGTCATGGCTCATTCGCGACAGGAAGTCTGACTTGGCACGGTTGGCGGCAGTTGCGCTCTGTAGGGCTTCCTGCAACAATAACTTCTGTTTTCTCTCTTCCTTGATTTCAGTTATATCGGTCCTGGTCATCAGCCAGATGTTTTGTTCCCTGTCGAAGTAGCTGAACCGCATTTTCTTTTCACGGTTTTCACCGTTTTCGATCATGGTGCCGTATAAAATATACTCTCCATGCTGTCGCAGTATCGGATCGACGTGGGCGATACTCATTTTCTCGGTCATTGCATCACAAAATTCCGGTTCCATATACTGTCGGTTGTACTCTGCAACTACCGCTTCATAGTTACTGCTGGCTACCGGAGGAGGAGTTTCGCTTTCCGTACCGGAAGTGTACATGACATAACTGTTTTTAGATGCTTCGATATAAATCACATAGTCGTATTCTGCTTTTACGGCTGTTTCAATGATTTGTGATTTCCTGAAATCATTAACATTGTGGCTAGAGAGGACAACCCTGTCGGGTATGCCTTCTTTGTTAGTCAAGATATCTATAAAGGCTTCGTGCCATTCAAAACCGAAATGTTTGTTACAGAAACGCATGTCGAATTTTTTGTGGAAACATCCTTCGGCTATCATTTTATGGAAGGCTTCAAGCGAAACTGTTTCGTCCCATAAAATATGGTCAGGCGGATAGACATCATTCTTTATCGTGTTATTGAGAATGACGTAATCATGTTTCGTATTTTCCAACTCCGGAATCATGGAGTCTTTCTGTATTTCGACACTTCCGTCCTCCAGGTAGATAGTCCAGATAGTATCCATGAGGTATTGGTAGTTAGCCAATGATTTATTTGATGTAAGCCTCTTATCCATGCAGTTTGTTTTATTATCTTGCTTTGTGTTCGGTAATCAGGTCGCAGATTAGTTTGTATTGTACTTTCAACTGATCAAACAGGTCTTGTATACCTTCACTCTCTCCGGCTCTGAGTTTTTCCGTCATCGGGATCAATATGTCCGATATATTTGTCAGGTCAAGCGTTGCCGCCAGTCCTTTTAATGTATGGGCATGTCTGAAAGCCTGGGAAATATTATTCTCATTGAGGCTTCTTTCCATCAGGATGAAGTTTTCATCCATAGGGAATTTGGAGAGTATTCTTTCATAAAACTGTTCATTATCCATGAAACGGTTTAATGCACTATCCAGGTTAACTCCGTATGCTTGTAACTTCTCTTTATATTCGCTTGTCATGTTTTTATCGCCATTTATATAACAAATCATCTGTCTGTTACGAAAGGAATCCCCAAAAGTAGATAAAAAATATATATGGAGATGGAAAAAACGTTATAATTCAATAGGAATGTATGCTTTTTTCTGCTATTTGACGAATCCGGTCCTCCGACGAGCCTGTTTTGATGTCTGATGTTGGTTTTGAAGCTCAGTTGACGTTTCATTGATAAGTTCCGGTTGCAATGTGGGGGATCAAGAAAAATGCCGGAAGAAATCTCTGGAGAATCTTCCGGCATGCTTATTTAAAAAAGACTTTTCTTTTATTGGATACCGCGTTCGCGCAGTTTTTCCTGCCATTTCCAGGCAGAAGCCAATGTGTCGGACAATGTTTCTTTAGCAGTCCATCCCAATACCTTATTGGCACGTTCCGGATTAGCCCAAACTTTTTCGATATCACCTTCGCGACGGCCTACGATTTTGTGAGGAACTTTTACACCGGTAGCTTTTTCGAATGTATTGATCAGTTCCAACACCGTTACACCGTTACCGGTTCCCAGGTTGAAATATTCAACATTTTCTTCAGTTTTACCACCCAGCATACGGTCCATAGCAATTACGTGTGCTTTTGCCAGGTCGACTACATTGATATAGTCGCGGATACAAGAGCCGTCAGGTGTATCATAGTCGTCACCGAATACGCTCAGTTCCTTGCGGATACCGATTGCAGTCTGTGTCAGATACGGGATCAGGTTCTGAGGAACACCGTTAGGCAATTCGCCGATTTCTGCACTCGGGTGAGCACCGATCGGGTTGAAGTAACGCAGGATAATGCTCTTGAACGGAGCGTTTGCGTGAATAGTATCGCGGATGATCTCTTCGTTGATCTGTTTGGTGTTGCCATAAGGAGAAGTAGCCGGTTTGATCGGGGCATCTTCTGTTACAGGCAGGTTTTCGGGATCAGGCTGTCCGTAAACGGTACAGGAAGAAGAGAATACAATACCTTCGATATTAAATTCCGGCATCAGTTCCAGTAGGTTTACCAGCGTAACAACATTGTTACGGTAGTACTTCAGCGGCTGCTGAACCGATTCGCCAACAGCTTTGCTTGCTGCGAAAAGGATGATACCGTTGATACCCGGATGAGCCTTCAATGCTTCGCGGGTTCCTTCTTTATCTTTTAAATCCAGTTTGATGAATTCAGGACGGATACCTGTGATCTTTTCAATGCCATCCAACACTTCGATATTGGAGTTTGACAGGTCGTCGATGATAACAACATCATAACCTGCATTCTGCAACTCAACTGTAGTGTGTGAGCCAATATATCCGGTTCCACCTGCTACTAAGATTTTCTTTTTCATGCTAGTCTCTATTTAGATTAAATTATACGATTCCGGAGAATCCCATAAACGCCATTGCCAGTAAACCGGCTGTTATCAGCGCAATAGGGGTACCTTTCATACCTTCGGGAACACGTGTCAAAGCCAACTGTTCTCTTATCCCTGCAAAGATAACTAAAGCTAGCGCAAATCCAATAGCTGTTGATATTGCATATACAACAGATTCCAATAAATTATATTCTTTTTGTATTACGAGGATGGCGACACCCAGAATACAGCAGTTGGTGGTGATCAGCGGAAGAAACACGCCAAGTGCCTGGTAAAGAGCCGGAGAAACCTTTTTCAGAATGATCTCGACCATCTGAACCAGTGCGGCGATGATCAGGATAAAACTGATGGTCTGCATAAAGCCCAATCCGAACTTATCCAGGATATATTTCTGCACCAGGAAAGTAACGATGGTTGCGATCGTCAACACGAATGTTACTGCTGCACCCATACCGGCTGCCGTTTCCACCTTCTTCGATACGCCCAGGAACGGACAGATTCCCAGGAACTGCGCCAACACTACGTTGTTGACGAATACGGCTGCGATAAATATTAGTATATATTCCATATCTTTCGTTTTTTAATATCAGGCTTTACGCAATTTATTAACAATAGCAATCAGGTAACCCAGCGCGATAAAGGCACCCGGAGCCAATACAAAGATCAGCGAACCATATTGTTCGGGCATCAGTGTCAGGCCGAACAGTTTACCTGTTCCCAGCAGTTCGCGGGTAGCTCCGAGCAAGGTAAGTGCCAGCGTAAAGCCGAGTCCCATACCTAATCCGTCGAATGCGGAAGGGATCACTCCGTTTTTAGCGGCAAATGCTTCCGCACGTCCCAACACGATACAGTTTACAACGATCAGCGGGATGAACAATCCCAGGCTGGCGTAAAGAGCCGGAACGAATGCTTCCATACACATCTGTACCACGGTTACGAATGTAGCGATTACGACAATAAAGGCCGGAATACGTACCATGTCGGGGATCAGGTTCTTCAAGGCTGAAATAACCATATTGGAACAGATCAGAACGAACATGGTTGCCAGTCCCATACTCATACCGTTCAATGCTGAAGAAGTTGTTCCCAGAGTTGGACACATACCCAGCAACAAGACAAATGTCGGGTTCTCTTTGATGATACCGTTCATCAATACTTTCATATTACTCATTGTCGTTTCCTCCCTCGTTAGTGTTAGCAGTTGTTGCACCGGTTACTCCGTCAGTTCCGGCGAATGCGCTGTAAGCACGGTTCACCGCATCCAGAAATGCACGGCTGGTGATGGTTGCTGCTGTGATAGCATCCACGTCGCCACCGTCTTTAGTTACTTTTAATGGTCCGGCGGACAGGCTGCGTCCCAAAACGCTTTGTTTATTCTTGTCCGTACTGAACCATTCCTGCATTTTAGCTCCCAGACCGGGAGTTTCCGCATGCTGTAATACGGAATAGTTCAATAACTTGCCTTCCTTATCGAATCCGACGATCACTTTGATCTCTCCGCTGAATCCTTTTTTTGTATTACTTTCGACAGCTGCACCTACGAACTCTCCGCCTTTGGTAGCCGGATAGATTTTCAGGGAATCGCCGTCGCCTGTAACTGCCATATAAGCGTCCTCTGACGGTTTGTTGTCGAATTCAGGTGTAACAGCTTTGATAGCAGCTTCCAGCGCAGCAGCTTTGGAGGCTGCAATCGGGCCGGTGGTGTACATATTTACTCCGGCTAATATCGCTCCCGCAACCAAACAGATGATGGTAAGCGACAAGAGCATATTGGGTAATGTTGATTTTAGTTTTGCCATGCTTATTTCCCTCCAAAATGTTTAGGTTTGATATAACTGTTGATCAGCGGGGTAAATGCATTCATAATAAGAATAGCAAACGACATACCTTCCGGATAAGAACCAAACAGACGGATAACGGTGGTCAGAATACCGATACCGACACCGTAGACCAGCATACCGTTCTTGCTCATGGGCGAAGTCACATAGTCGGTTGCCATAAAGATGGCTCCCAGCATCAGACCTCCCGACAGCAGGTGAACGAACGGACTTGCGTATTGTACCGGATTAACCAGGTGCATAATACCTGTGAATACAAATACGGTCAGCAGGATAGAAACCGGAATCTGCCAGGTAATAATCTTTTTCCATAACATAAAGACGAGTCCCAGCAGCAATGCCAGTGCACTTACTTCACCAAGGCTGCCGCCCATTTTACCTAACAACATATCTACCAGGGTAGGCAACTTGTCGAGTGCCCCTTCGTTCATCAGTGATAAAACAGTTGCACCGGTGGTTGCGTCGGTGTAGGCTGTCAGCTGTCCGACTTCCGGCCACATCGTCATCTGTGCCGGGAAAGAGATCAGCAGGAATACACGTCCGACTAATGCCGGGTTAAAAATATTGTTACCCAGTCCGCCAAATGACATCTTACCGATACCGATTGCTGCCAGTGCACCGATCAGGATGATCCATACAGGCAGGTTCGACGGCAGGTTGAATGCCAGCAGTACACCGGTCAGGATAGCCGAACCGTCACATACGGTCGGTTCCTTTTTCATCAGGAACTTCTGGATCAGATATTCAAAGAGGACGCAGGCTACGACCGATGTTGCAGTAACGATCAGCGCACCCAACCCGAAGTAGTAGAGGGATACCAGGAAAGCCGGAACAAGGGCAATCAGTACACCATACATATTTTTGCTTATGCTATCGCCGCCGTGGATATGGGGCGAAGGAGATACTATTAAATTATTTTCCATATTGCTCTGTTTTTATGACTTTCGTGCCCGTATGATACCCATTACCTTTCCTTTACCCGAACGGATATAATCCAGCAACGGACGGTTGGCCGGACAGGTATAACTACAAGAACCGCACTCGATACAGTCGGTGATATAATTCTTCTCGGCCAAATCCCATTCTGCAAATTCTGTTGCATTCATCAGCAGGGTAGGGTTGAGACCCATCGGACAAACGCTGACACATTTGGCACAGCGGATACAGTCGCGCATCGGTTTGCGGACAGACTCTTCTTTCGTCAGGAGCAATACGCCTGAACTACCTTTCGTTACCGGTACTTCCGGAGCAATCAGGGCTTTTCCCATCATCGGGCCGCCACCGATTATCTTTCCTGTATTTTCAGGAACGCCACCGGCTGCTTCAATCAGTGCACTGATTGGTGTACCCATACGGACCAGGAAGTTGGAAGGATTGGCAACCGCTTTACCTGTCACGGTAACGACGCGTTCAAACAAAGGTTTGTTTTTCATTACCGCTTCATACACTGCAAAAGCAGTTCCTACATTTTGTACTACAGCTCCGGCGGAAATAGGCAGTGCACCGCTTTTCACCTGACGGCGAATCACAGCGTCGATTAATTGCTTTTCACCTCCTTGCGGATATTGTACTTTCAGCGGCATAATCTCGATACCTTTATAGGCTGTAGCCAGTTTACTCAGATGAGCGATGGCATCAGGCTTGTTGTTTTCGATACCGATCACTGCTTTTGTTACATTTACAGCTTTCATCAACAGCGTAACGCCGACCAGAATCTGCTCTGCCTTCTCCATCATCAATGAATGGTCGGAAGTCAGATACGGCTCACATTCTACGGCATTGATAATGATGATCTCGGCTTTGCTTCCGGGAGGCGGCATCAGTTTGACCTGTGTGGGGAATGTCGCACCACCCAGACCCACGATACCGGCTGCGGCGATCTTGTCTACGATCTCTTTGGAAGGAAGCGGGCACTCTTTCACGAGTGTTTCGCTGCGGTCGATCGACTCTTCCCATTCGTCACCTTCCACATCAATATAGATAGCGGGACGTTTGTATCCGCTTGCGTCGAGAGCATTATCTATCTTGTTTACTTTACCGGATACCGACGAGTGGATATTCGCCGATACAAAACCTCCGGCTTTGGCGAGAAGCGTACCTACTTTAACCGTATCACCCTTCTTTACCACAGCCTGGGCAGGAGCCCCGATATGCTGGCTTAGCGGTATAATAACCTGCTTGGGTATAGCCAGTCCGGTTATTTTCTTCCCGGCAGACAATTTATTTTCGGGTGGATGTATACCTCCGATTCGAAATGTCCTTAGCATACTATTAGATTTTTATTTTTGAGTTGTTTCTTCTTTTGTTATTGTTTCAGGCGCTGTTGCCGGTGCAGCTTCGACTTTTGTCGGTGCTTCGGCTTTAGGGGCCGGCGCAGCTTTAGGCGTTACTGGCTTTACTTTGTCGGCGTCCACAGCAGGGGCGGCTTCTTTACGGGGCGGAAAGTTCAATTCGTGAATTGCTCCGGTCGGACATACTGCTACGCATTTACGGCACAGGCGGCATTTGCGGTAGTCAATATAGGCTACGTTGTTTTCGAGCGTGATTGCTTCGAACGGACATTCTTTCACACATTTACCACAACCGATACAAGCGTTCGCACATGCTTTACGGGCAGCAGCTCCTTTGTCTTTGTTTACACAACTGACGAAGATACGGCGTGATTTCGGTCCCTTTTTGCGCAGTTCGATAATGTTTTTCGGACAAGCTTTGACGCAGGCTCCGCATGAAGTACATTTTTCCTCGTCCACTTCCGGCAGTCCGGTTGTCAGATTGATGTGGATGGCGTCGAAGGTACAGGCACTTTCGCAGTCGCCGTAACCCAGGCAACCGAACGTACAGTTCGTTTCGCCTCCGTACAAAGAGGATGCTATGGCACAGCTTTTTACGCCATCATACTGGTTGGTACGCGGACGGGCCTGGCAGGTTCCGTTGCAACGGACAACTGCTACCATTGGTTCGGCAGTAGCAGCTTCCATACCGAGGATGGATGCGACCTTACCCATTGTTTCGGCGCCACCGACCGGACAAAGCAGTCCTTCCAGTGAATCGGCCTTTACACAGGCTGCCGCGAAACCGCCGCAACCGGGGTAACCGCAACCTCCGCAATTGGCTCCGGGCAATGCCTCCTGGACCTCTGCGATACGAGGGTCTTCGTATACTTCAAACTTCTTGGAGGCGGCGTAGAGGAATACTGCGCCGATGGCTCCAATGGCTCCTAATGAAATAACGGCAATTAAAATCATGATATTTGATCAATTAAGTTTTTTCAAGGTAAATATAAATTTTCTTTTCAGTTTCTCGCGTAAAAAGTATAATATACTGTAGTAAGGAACTAGTAGTAATAGACCGGTTAACCCGCTGGTTGTTTCGTCCCATTGCAAACAGCTTCCTGCTACAATCGCCGCAACTACAACAATCAGAGGAAGCACAAAGGCCAGAAAAACCGCTTGCAGGCCGAGCGAACTTTGGCCGCATAGGGTTACTTTTTCGTTCACATGGAATCTGCCGGGGTTATTGTCGTTCACTTCAATGATCTTTTCCTTCTTTTCAGATGCGCTGCACATGCTTTGTGCGTGGCAACCGGAGCAGGCCGATTGTTGAATGATTCTGACAAAGACCGCATTGCCATCGATCTTCTCTATTATTCCGTTGTGATTGATACTTTCACTCATGTTTGTAATCTCGACATTGCAAAATCAGGGGCAAAAGTAAGGATTATTTGGATATTATGTCACGATTAACAAAGTTTATTACAGAAATAATCGTGTTCTGCTTACCATTTGTAATTAAAGCCAAAGCTCAACAACTCGTTAATCTGTAAGTAGCTGTCGAAGTCTTCATGCTTGGAGATACCATCATCATAACGTAAGTTCAGCGAGATGATAGTCGAGAAGAATCGACTTATTGCCATATTCAGACGGTTTTCGAACTCTCCTTGGATACGTTTATAATCTGTCATGTAATAGAAACGCGAATACCAGATGATATTCCGGCTGAACTGGAATGTCATAGTTGCGTTGACGGTAGAACCGAAGAGGCTTTGTTTGTAAGGAAACTCTTCTTCTCCGTCTCTCTTCTGGAAATGCCGGCCCAGGTCGATGTCTT
The DNA here is from genome assembly GCF_020091425.1 of Parabacteroides goldsteinii. Classification (NCBI taxonomy): domain Bacteria; kingdom Pseudomonadati; phylum Bacteroidota; class Bacteroidia; order Bacteroidales; family Tannerellaceae; genus Parabacteroides; species Parabacteroides goldsteinii. The sequence goes on from NZ_CP081906.1 coordinate 555,771, forward strand.
TATCTAATGTACGAACGTACGTATAAGATAACGGTGCAAGGTTGGCACTTAACGTTACTTTTTTGTGTTTGGACGACGCGAACGTTTTATCCAGGTCGTATTTCATACCAAGACCGAAATTAATACTGAAAGGGGAGAGCAGTCCGGCCAGTTTAACGTTCTGGTTTTCGGCATAACTGCTGAAAAGCTGGGTTTTGAAGTCCAGATCCAGTGTGTAGTACCATTTGTTGAATGCCTTATAACCAAAGTTGCTGTAGATACGGAACACGTCATCTCCGACTTTGTAATCGCGCAAAGTATCTTTGGGAGCGGTATACAGGTTGTTCTTTATTTCCAGTGAATTGTCGAACTTTATCTTATCCTTATTATAATTATATGTAAACAGTTCGCGGTTGGTCAGGTTCAGCGTACTTACACCCCCTTTATGCCAGTTCGGAGAGATGTAATTCTGAGCAAACTGTAAGGAACTTTCGAAATGTGACGTCCAGTAACGTCTTTCGGGAATGAATTTTACCGGTGCATCCACGTCACTGAAGTCTGCTTCGCTTTCTACCTTGATCAGGTCCGGTTGGTAGGTCGGCTTTCTGATCACTTTGGCAACTACTTTGTCCTGAGGTAGATCCCTCATTGAATAACGGAAATATTCAGGATGGTTGGCTTCTATATTTCTTTGTGCTTTCTCGTGGAACTGCTGTCTGAACACCTCTTCTTTAAATATGGTGTCCTGAATAAAAGGTTGCGGGATATCGATTTTATTTTTCCATGCATCTTCATCGTAGAAGGAAAGATCTTTCGGAAGGAGTTTCCCTTTGAATATGAGCGGTAAAAACAGCGGGTCTGCTATGACTGTATCCTGAAATGTCATATTCGCGTCGAAGATAGTGGAAGCATCGCGCACCAGACGTGCCCAGTACATGGCTTCGTCCGACAGTTCTACTTCGTCTTTTTTCAGGAAGCGAAGCAGATTTTCATTCGGTGTGACCGGTGCAGAATATGACTGGTTTTGTTTCTCGAATTGTGCCCGCAGGCTTATGATATTATCCAGGTCCGGATCTTCGATTTCAATCATTGGGATAGTATCAGCCGCATTACTCTGTACTGTATCTTTAAGATTGGTTCCGGTAATAGTTGTCACTTCCTGTGCATTTGCCAGGTTTGTCAATAATGAAAGTATAGAAAATAGAATGAAGTATCTCTTGATAACCATAATTCCTTTTTATTTACAATCTATAAGTATCTACGGTGCGAAATTAGATAAAAAGTATGAAATCTACTAATCTTTCACATCATATAACAATCTGAACTAATAGGGAAACCGGAATGCGGATGAATGTGCTTTGAAAAAATATCCGAGACACTTGCTGTCTGAATGAAAATGACTAACTTTGCAGTTTTGAAATGCGAGTGAGCAATTAAAGACAATTAAAATATTACTATCGTGGCAGATACAAAGTACATCTTCGTTACGGGCGGCGTAGTCTCTTCTTTAGGTAAGGGAATTATTGCTGCATCATTGGGTAAACTCCTTCAGGCGAGAGGCTACAAGGTTACTATCCAAAAGTTTGACCCCTACATTAATATTGATCCGGGTACATTGAACCCTTATGAGCACGGTGAATGTTATGTAACCGTAGACGGACATGAAGCGGACCTGGACCTGGGACACTATGAACGTTTCCTGAATGTTCCGACTACACGCTCGAACAATATTACGACAGGTCGTATTTATCAGAGTGTGATAAATAAGGAACGCAAGGGCGATTATCTGGGCAAGACTGTGCAGGTTGTTCCTCATATCACCGACGAGATCAAGAGAAATGTGAAGCTGCTGGGATCGAAGTACAAGTTTGACTTTGTGATCACGGAAATCGGTGGAACAGTAGGCGATATCGAATCGCTGCCTTTCATCGAAAGCGTTCGCCAGCTGAAATGGGAACTGGGTAAGAACTGTATGTGTGTACATCTTACTTATGTACCTTATATCGCAGCTGCGAAAGAATTTAAAACGAAACCTACACAGCATTCTGTAAAACAGTTGCAGGAATTGGGTATCCAGCCGGATGTACTGGTGTTGAGAACCGAACATTTGCTGAGCAATGATATTACCCGCAAGGTTGCTTTGTTCTGTAACGTAGACGCCGACGCTGTAGTGCAGTCGGTCGACGTTCCTACTATTTACGAAGTTCCGCTGGTATTGCAACGTCAGAACATGGATGTAACTATCCTGAAAAAGATGGGACTGGAAGTAGGGCCGACTCCGGAAATGAAACCCTGGAAAGAGTTCCTGAAGAAAAAGACGGATGCTACTGAAACAGTTAAGATCGGTCTGGTTGGTAAATATGTGGAATTGCAGGATGCTTATAAGTCAATCGACGAATCATTGTTGCAGGCTGCTATCTACAACGACCGCAAACTGGATCTTCATTTGTTCCATTCGGAAAAACTGACTGAAGCCAATGCGGCTGAACAGTTGAAGGACATGGATGGTATCCTGATTGCTCCGGGATTCGGACAGCGCGGTATCGAAGGTAAGTTCGCAGCCTTGAAATATGCCCGCGAAAACGATGTGCCTTGCCTCGGTATCTGTCTGGGTATGCAATGTATGGTGATTGAATTTGCCCGCGACGTTTTGGGTATGACGGATGCCAATTCGACCGAGATGGAGCCGAATACGCCGTTTAAGGTGATCGACCTGATGGAAGAACAGAAGAACATTACCAATTTGGGAGGTTCTATGCGTCTGGGAGCTTACGACTGTATCCTGAAGAAAGGTTCCAAAGCCTATGAGGCGTATGGAAAAGAACATATCCAGGAACGTCACCGCCACCGTTTCGAATTTAATGGCCAGTATCGCGAACAGTTTGAAGAAGCCGGCATGAAATGTGCAGGCGAGAACCCGGAAACCGGTCTGGTGGAAGTGGTAGAAATTCCTGCGTTGAAATGGTTCGTTGGTGTTCAGTTCCATCCGGAATACAACAGTACGGTAGTTAATCCGAACCCACTTTTCGTGAGCTTTGTGAAAGCCGCTATTGATAATAAATAACAACGTTATAGATGGATAAAAACACATTAATTGGTTTTCTGCTTATTGGTATTGTTTTATTTGCATTCAGCTGGTTTAACAAACCGACGCCTGAGCAGTTGGAAGCCCAGCGCCGTTATCAGGACTCGATCGCTCAGATCGAACTGGCTAAACAGGCGGAGTTGCAACGCGAAGACAGTAAAAGCACTGCCGATAATTCTTTTGATAGCTTGCCGGATTCTGCGAGAGATGCCCGGCTGAAGAGCAGTTTCGGTGTATTCGCTGAAGCAATGACAGGTACAGATGATGTAACTGTTTTGGAAAATGATCTGATCGAACTGCATATCAGTAATAAGGGAGGACGTATTTCATATGCCCGCCTGAAGGATTATACAACGTATGATGATAAGCCGGTCATCCTGTTTGAAGGAAAAGAGGCTTCGCTTGACTTTACCCTGGTAACAGCAACCAACCGCGTATTGAACACAGCCGACCTGTATTTCACTCCGGTGAAAACACAGGACCCGAACCGGTTGGTGATGCGACTGAATACAGGTGAAGGCAGTTCACTGGACTTTATCTATACAGTCAAGCCGGACGATTATATGGTTCAGTTCGATATTAAGGGAACGGGCCTGAACGGTGTCCTGGCTCCGAGTACGACTGCTTTGGATATGGTATGGCGTCAGAAAATCCGCCAGCAGGAACAGGGTATCAAATATGAAAACAGATATACTGCCTTGTATTATAAATTCCTGTCCGATGATGTGGAGCAGCTGAGCGAAAGCAAGAGCGAAGACAAGAAGGTGTCGGGCCGTCTGAAATGGATTGCTTATAAAGATAAATTCTTCTCGACGGTGATGATTGCCGATGAAGGTTTTGAAAGCGCCACTTTCGATTCAAAGATGGTTGAGGCAGACGGTATCGTTAAAGAGTTTAAGACTACAACAGCCGTTCCTTTTGACCTGAGAGGCAATGAGGCAACGACTTTCCGTTATTTCTTCGGACCGAACAGCTATCCGTTGCTGAAATCGTATGACAAAGGGGTTGCTTCGGACCAGCAGTTGGATCTGGAACGCTTGGTTCCGCTGGGTGCCAGTGTCTTCCGTTGGGTGAACCAGTATTTCGTCATTCCGATGTTTGACTTCCTGGGTAAATATATCAAGAGTTACGGTCTGATCATCCTGTTGATGACGATTATCGTGAAACTGATTTTATTCCCGTTGACATATAAATCATATATGTCGTCAGCGAAGATGCGTGTGCTTCGTCCACAGGTGGAAGAGCTTAATGCCAAATATCCGGGACAGGATAAAGCGGTGGAACGCCAGCGTGCAACTATGGAACTGTATAGCCGAGCCGGGGCAAGCCCGATGGCAGGTTGTATCCCGATGCTGTTGCAGATGCCGATTTTGATCGCCTTGTTCATGTTCTTCCCGTCGGCAATCGAACTGCGTCACCAGAGTTTCCTTTGGGCGCACGATTTGTCAACATACGATGCTATTTTCAGTTGGAACAAATACATTCCTATTATTACTCCGTATTTTGGTAACCACATCAGTTTGTTTTGTCTGCTGATGACAATCACCAACGTTATCTATACCAAGTATAATATGGAAATGACCAATACCGGACAGCAACAGATGCCGGGTATGAAGGCGATGATGTATATGATGCCGCTGATGTTCCTGGTATTCTTCAACCAGTATGCATCGGGTCTGACTTACTATTACTTCATTTCTACGCTGATCACGATTGTTCAGACATTGGTGTTCCGTTATACGATTAATGAAGATAAGCTGCTGGCTAAGCTGGAAGCCAACAAGAAGAAGCCTCAGAAGAAATCAGGTTTCATGAAACGCCTGGAAGAAGCGCAGCGTATGCAGCAGGAGCAGTTGAAGAAACAACAGGATCAGAAAAAGAAAAGATAACAGCTTTTTCTGCAAGATAAATAAAAGAGAGGCGTGCCGGTCCGGAAAAGACTCAGGCACGCCTTTTTTTGTGTCCGGATTATGCAATAAGTTGTATATTTTGTACAATCGCTTGAATTTGAAGAAATGTGGTGTGCGTTGTATTAAAATATTTATATATTTGCACTATTGATATATAAGTCAACTATTGATGATTATGCTTACGTTGACGACTTATCCGGTAGGAATAGCAAGTACCGGCTTTACGTTTTGAGTTAATAGGTATAAAAATAGTTCACTGATGGATAAGAAAGAAAAGCTTTTGCAAAAGAGGGTAGCTGGACTCTTTGCATTGCTATGCGTTATCTTTTTCCAGTTTTTTGATTCGGATCATTTGTTCCTGAAGGAAGAGGTGGTAAGTGTTGCGAGTTTGCCGGAAGTGTTGGTCGGCTATTGGGGGAAACCTGCATGGCTGGCTTGTTCAATGGCGAAAGTACTTACGTCTTTGTTTGTTCCTGTCGGTGGCGGGGCTGTTTTGATTACGGCCGTGTTGATGCTGGAATGGTGGGCTTCTTTATTTATTCTGCGGAAATTCAATGTAGGGGATATGGCTCCTTTGTATGCTCTGTTTCCGGTTGTTATGGAGTGGGGAACCTATTGTAGTCCTTATTATCATTTGAATTCTATTCTTTCTTTGGTTATTGTTTTGTATATATTTTGTGGTTATATACAGATAAAGGTAAAATGGCTCTCCTGGGTGACGGGGTTTATTTTGTTGTTTGCGGTTTATTGTATGGTGGGGAGCCGGTTGTTTATTTTTGTAATCCTTGTACTGTTGTACGAGGCGGAAATAGGAGAGAAGCATTGGGTGTATTGGGCTTTGCTGTTGATAACGGGTACTGTGCTGCCTGAATTCCTGAAAGAACTGTACTCACTTTCAGAAGAACAGGCATATCAATATCCACAGGCATGGCTTCCGGCATTTTTCCCGGCTATCATGCTGGCTTGTGTGTTGGTGGCTACGCAGTTTAAGAAAGTCCGGTATATGCAGATCAGTGTATGGTCTGTATCTGTCACTTCCGGACTTTTACTGGTATTGCTGGCGCTTACTGCGTTCAGCCATGCTGTTGGCTGAGAAAAGCAAGTGCTTTCTCCATGTCTTCAGGCGTGTCGATACCGATTGTCTCCTGCTGGGTGATGCCGACTTTTATCTTGTAGCCGTTTTCGAGCCATCTGAGTTGTTCCAGGCTTTCGGCAAGCTCCAGTGGTGATTGGGGCAGGTGGGTGATTTCTTTCAGCGTATCGGCCCGGTAAGCATACAAACCGATATGTTTGTAATACGTATGGTTGGGTAACCATTCCTGGTAATTTTTGCCGCGCATATAAGGAATGATGGAACGGCTGAAATACATTGCTTCGTTATTCTTGTTGAGAACTACTTTCGGTGAGTTTGCATTGAATAATGTCGTTTCGAAGTCATCGTCCGGACGGAATGGTTTTACCAGTGTGGCAATCTGCGTGCCGACATCAGTAAAACATGCTTTTAACGTCTCGATCTGTTCCGGATGGATGAAAGGTTCGTCTCCCTGGATATTGACAACGACATCGTATCCTTGTCCAACTTTAGTGTAGGCTTCGTAAACACGGTCGGTGCCACTCCGGTGCTGGTCGGAAGTCATAACGACATTTCCGCCGAATGCTTTCACGGCAGCTTCGATACGGCTATCGTCGGTGGCTACACAAACGGCATCCAGTACATCCTTCACTTGTTCATACACACGCTGTATCATGGGCCTGCCGGCCATGTCGGCCAAAGGTTTCCCCGGGAAGCGGGTGGAGGCATATCTTGCCGGTATTATTCCTATAAACTTCATACTCCGGTTGTTTTTATTCGTTAGTTAATTATTTTACTGTTTTACCTTCGCTGAGACGAAGCACTTTTTCATGTTCGCCGACGATCCATACAATATCTCCCTGCTCGAATACGGTTGTTGGAGGCGGGTTTTTGATTGAACGGGCATCTCGTTCGATGCCGATCACCAGGCAGCCGGAGTTATCGCGTATTCCGGATTCAAGGATGGTCCGGCCGATAAGTCCGGAGCCTTCACTGATAAAGAATTGTTCCATATTCACCTCCTTAGTCTCCTGGAGGTTATTCAGCGATTCTTTATAACGCTCCTCTATGTATTGACGGAAATGGGCCAGGTCGTCATCCGCACCGACTACGACCAGCTTATCAAATGGATAAAGCCGTTCGTTTCCTCCCGGTATGTTGATACGTTTGCTTCCCCGGATAATAGTAACGATGTTTACATTACATTTCTGCCTGAAATTAAGTTCTTTGAGTGTCTTGCCCATACTGGGAGAGTTTTGCTTCACTTCAAAATCAGCCAGGTGAAGGTCGCGTTCCAGCAGATGGCTGGCGAACCGTTGGTTGATGGGAGCGTTTCGTTCGTTCTCCAGTTCACGTGCCGTCAGGTTTGTGAAGAAATGGCGTTCCATCAGGATCGACTGCTTCTTCAACCGCTTAGAGAAGATAACCAGGGCTATGACGGTGGCTGCGATGGCGAGCCCTATTCCGACAGCTGTGTTCAGCAGGCGTGCGATCGGCAGCATGACGAGCCCTATACATAATATAATACGGAGCACAATCAGGGAAACCAACGGACCACGGTTATATTTGCTGTCGTGCCACAATTGTTGGTATTCTACGGAATGGTTCTTTTTCATCATGATGGCACGCAGCATCGGTGAGATTAGGAGAAGGATCAGAACCAGGGAAATGATTTGTCCTTGCAGTCCCGGTAGCTGATTGATAATGAACGGAGCGACGAATTGCAACCAGATAAAGATCAGTACCAGCGTGACAGCTGTATAGGTGCCGACGATACGCACCAATGCTTTCAGCAGTTTGTCCCAGGCACTTTTCTGCCGGATCGTGTTGGAGCCAGAAGAATAACGTTCCAGAAAACTCATCCAGCTTGCCGGGATGACTCGTTCAGCTATTTTATAAGCCGGTTCGGCCATACGTATCATATAGGGCGTAAAAAAGGTTGTTATGACAGATACGGCCACAACGATCGGGTAAAGGAAATTATCCGTTACTTTGAGCGTCAGTCCCAAAGAGGCGATGATAAAGGCGAACTCACCGATTTGTGCCAGCGAGAAACCGGACTGGATGGCGACTTTGACAGTCTGTCCCGATAATAGTACGCCGAAGGTGGCAAAAAGTATCTGTCCGACCATGACGACAAGTGTCAGTATCAGGATCGGTATTTTGTATTCCCAAAGTAATACCGGGTCGATCAGCATGCCGACAGAAACGAAGAAAATGGCTCCGAACAAGTCTTTTACCGGTTTTACGATATGTTCTATATGTTCCGCATCGATTGTCTCAGCAAGGATAGACCCCATCACGAAAGCGCCAAGTGCAGAAGAAAATCCGGCTTTAGTCGCGATCATGACCATCCCCAGGCATAGGCCGATACTGACGATCAGCAGGGTTTCGTCATTGAGGAAAGTCCGTGCTCTTTTCAGGAAAGAAGGAATAAGGTAAATACCGACTACAAAACAGAAGAGCAGGAATACCCCCAGTTTTATCACGCTGTCGAGCAACTCCATCCCTTCGACATGTTTACTGACGGCAAGCGTGGAAAGCAAAACCATCAACAGGACGGCAAATAAGTCTTCCACCACCAATATCCCGAACACCACTCCGGCGAACCGTTGGTTGCGTAGTCCCATATCGTCGAAAGCCTTGAATATGATTGTCGTGGACGACATGGAAAGCATTCCGCCCAGGAAAAGACTGTTCATGTGCCCCCAGCCGAGCGACAATCCGGTGATATAGCCGAACGTCATCATCCCGATAACGACGGTGACCGCTCCGATAACGGCGGTGCCTCCGACTTTCATCAGTTTCTTAAAACTGAAGTCCAGTCCCAGGGCAAAAAGCAGGAATACGACACCGATGTCGGCCCAGATACGGATACTTTCTACGTCTGTAACGGTAGGGATTTCTTTAATGGCTGGTCCTGCCAGAATTCCGGCAACAATATAGCCAAGTACGACCGGTTGCTTTAATTTCTTGAAAAGCAAAGTAACAAGCCCCGCAGAAATCAGTATTACTGCCAGGTCTGAAATTAATGAAGGGATCTGTGACATGCTTTCACTCTTTTTCGGTTGGCAAAGTTAGACATTTATTTTAATTTTGCAGGTCAAATAATGAGCCAAAATGAAGAAGAAACATCCGATAGAAGCATTGATTGAACAGGGCGAGCATCAACAACTCGATTTTAAGTTCGAAGTGAGCGACAGTAAGAAGATTGCCCGCACCTTGTCTGCTTTTGCCAATACCGATGGCGGTCGGTTGCTGATTGGGGTGAAAGACAACGGGAATATCTCCGGTGTCCACAGTGAGGAAGAGTATTATATGATTGAGGCTGCATCTAAAATGTACACTCAGCCGGAAGTCCCTTTCGAGGCTACCCGCTGGGAAATAAACGGGAAAACCGTTTTGGAAATCTATATAGCGCCCAGTGCGGACAAACCTCACCTGGCGCCTGATAAAGAGGATAAGTATAAAGCCTATATCCGCGTAGCCGACGAGAATATCCTGGCAAATGAGATTTTGGTTCTTTCGTGGGAGAAGAAGCGCCGGAAAGACGGGACACTGGTGAAGATCAGTAAGCCGGTAGAGCGGCTGTTCTCTTACCTGGAGCAATATCCTTATATCAATGCGGGTCAGCTTTGTCGTATTGGCCATGTAAATTATTACACGGCCAAAAATATTCTGAGCGATTTGCTGGCGATCGATGCCCTGCAATATGTGGTCGTTGATAAACGTATTTTTTATCAACGGGTGCCCGGCAACGATAAGCTGGCGTTATAGATCGGAGGTTTCCACATATACCTGTGCATTCTCAAAACGGACCACTTTCACTTTTGTCCCTTTTTCAATGAAGCCGGAATCCGATACACCATCGTAGAGTTCGTTGTCGATCATTACTTTACCCGAAGGACGGAGCACGGTGAAAGCTGTTCCTTCCTTCCCGATCAGCGGAGTCAATGAAGGGGAGGAGTGGGCGTCTTCAAGGTCTTTGTGGAGCGCTACTTTCCGGAACATACCTTTTGTCCCGATTTTGTTGGATAACCAGATCATCAGCACGAAGCCCAGCCCCAATCCGATCAGGACGGTCAATGCCGCTTCTCCGATTTCTTTGGAAGAAACTGCTTCGAAGTTGAAATCCGTATTATTCAGCAGGCTGAGTGTCAATCCGGCAACCAGAAAGATGATGCCGCTGATGCCCGCTATACCGAATCCCGGGATGATAAATATCTCCGCTGCAATTAACAGTAGTCCGATGATAAAGACCAGTATTTCCCAGTTCTGTGCCAGTCCGTCCATATATAAAGGAGCGAAATAAAGAATCGCGGCGACGATGGCTGCTGCTGACGGGAAGCCGAGTCCCGGCGTCTGCATTTCGAAATAGATACCTCCTATAATAATAATGATAAGAAGCGATTGCAACATCGGATTCATCAGGAAACCTTTCAGGTCGTCATACCAGGACGGTTCGTATGTCTTCAGTTCATAATCGTTGTATCCCAGATACTTTGTGATCACTTCACCGGGTGTTTCCGCAATGCCGTCGCAATAGCCCCATTCCAGTGCCTCGTCGGCAGTGAAGGTGAGCACTTTGCCCGAGTCGATCAGATTCGGAACAATGACACGTTCGTCCACCATGGCTTCGGCTATCAGCGGATTCCTTTTCCATCTGTATGTAGTATCCGTTCCCTGGATGATCGTATCTTTTCCGTGTGCTTCGGCTGTCGATCGAATCATCGAACGCATGTATGATTGATATTTATCAGGCAAAGCGGCTCCGGTTTGGTTAACGACAGTCGCGGCACCGATGTTGGCGCCTTTCCTCATAAAGATTTTTTTACACGCAATCGATATCAGCGCTCCGGCCGAAGCAGCATTATTATCGATAAAAACGTAGACGGGAACAGGGTTGTACAAGATTGCGGTACGCATTGAATCCGCTGCTTCGAGCAATCCTCCATAGGTGTTCATATGAAGAAGAACGGCATCGGCCCCCAATGATTTCGCTTCTTCCAATCCGTTACGAAGGTATAAGCGGGTAGTATTATCAATCTCTTTCTTTATGTCGATTTGATAGACTAGTTTTTGTTCTTTAGCTGTTGATTTAAAGGTTGTTATCGCTATAAATAACAGTAATAATAAGAATCCTGAATTTTTCATCATTTTATCTAATTAGCTATACTTTTTATACTTAATTGAAAATTGTAACATACAACTTGTAAATTTTGAAATTCTTCAAGTTGTAAACTTGTAAAAGCTGTTCATTTTCAGCTGAATTTGTTATAAATATATTAAGTTACGATTTTTAATATTAATATTCCTCAAAGCGTCATCCAGTATCAATAATATTTCCTACATTTGTATTGTCTCTCAATAGTGAGGGGCTATACTTAACCGGTATTAACCTTTTATAAATAGTAAGTAATATGAATGCGTTGCAATTTCAGAAAAAATTATTGAGCATGCAAGAAAATATGATGAATTTTGCATTGATGCTCACCGCAAATCGGGATGACGCCCAGGATTTGATGCAAGACACAACGCTGAAGGTTTTAGACAATCAGGAAAAGTTTGTTGACAATATTAATTTTAAAGGCTGGGTCTTGACCGTAATGCGTAATATCTTTATAAACAATTATCATAAGATTGTTCGTACGCAAACCGTTGTTGATCAGGGTGTTGATTTGTATAATTTGGACGTCGTGAATGATTCGGGATTTGATTCTCCGGACGGAGCTTATCAGATTCAGGAAATCACAAAAGCCATTAATGGATTGAATGATGAATTGAAAGTTCCTTTTTCCATGTTTTTAAGTGGCTATAAATATAATGAGATCGCTGACAAATTGAATGTACCACTGGGAACGGTAAAGAGCCGTATCTTCTTTGCCCGCCAGGAGTTGCAGAAAGTTTTGAAGGATTTTCGCCTGAGTTAGTGGTTAATATTCTAATAAACAAGTTAATAAAAAGAAGAGGCTTCCGGTTGGAGGCCTCTTCTTTTTTAATATATAGATGATAAAAATGACATATTAATGAATAAATCCGTACTTTTGCCGCAAAATACTAAAACACAATGAGAAGTTTTGCAAGCGATAACAATTCGGGCGTCCATCCATTCGTAATGGAGGCTGTGATAAAAGCAAATGAGGATCACGCAATCGGATATGGCGACGACCCCTGGACAAGTGCCGCAGTGGCAAAGATTAAAAGCATATTTGGTGAAGAAGCCTCTCCGTTCTTTGTTTTTAACGGTACCGGTGCTAATTCGGTGGCTTTACAAGCTGTGACGCGTCCTTTCAACAGTATTTTGTGTGCTGAGACGGCACATATTAATGTAGACGAATGCGGAGCTCCGGCCCGGATGACCGGCTGTGCGGTTGTTACTATTCCGACAACCGACGGCAAACTTACTCCCGAATTGATAAAACCGCGTTTGCATAACTTCGGCGTTTGCCATCATTCCCAACCGAAAGCTGTTTATATCTCCCAGGTTTCTGAACTGGGAACGGTCTATACGGTAGAAGAAGTAAAAGCCATTGCCGATTTGTTGCATGCTTACAATATGTATCTGCACATGGACGGTGCCCGTCTGGCAAATGCCTGTGCATATCTGAATTGTTCCATGAAACAGGTAACGGTAGATGCCGGTGTGGATATCCTGAGTTTTGGGGGGACCAAAAACGGAATGATGATGGGGGAGGCTGTCGTTTCCTTCCGTCCTGAGATCACGGAGAATTTGCAGTATTACCGGAAACAATCGGCTCAGTTGGCCTCCAAGTTGCGTTATCTGTCTGCACAGTTTATTCCTTATCTTGAAAACAACCTTTGGCTTGAAAATGCGATGAAAGCCAATATCAGTGCAGCTAAACTGGCTGAGGCACTCAAACAATATCCCCAGATACAGTTTACCCAGAAGGTTGAAACCAATCAGATATTCTTCACCATCCCGGCAGAACCGCTGAAGAAATTGCAGGACCGTTATTTCTTCTATATGTGGAACGAAGAAAATAACGAGGCCCGCCTGGTTACTTCGTGGGATACGACCGGTGAAGATATTGCACAGTTCGAACAGGATTTGAAAGAAATAATGGGAGAATAATTTCGGGATATTTAGAACATTCTCGTTTTTTCTACCATACCTTTTGAGAAAAGAGGTAGGTGTAAATGAATTTAGAGGTACGTCTAAATCGATTTACACCTACCTCTAAATGAAATTAGACCTACCTCTAAAGGGAAAATCATTCCTTTTTCTTACTTTTGTCCTCTGTTAATCACTAAATAATAAACAGATGAGACACGGGAGTAGGTTCATGGCGATACTTTTTATGTTATTGCCGTTATGTAATATTTATTCACAGGAGAAAGGGGCAAGGGTGGATAACTCCTTGCGTATCATGAGTTATAATATCCGTAACGGGAGAGGATTGGATAATGTCTCCAATATTCAACGTACGGCTGATGTAATCAATAAGGTGCGTCCGAATGTTGTCGCTGTTCAGGAAGTGGACAGTGTAACGGGCAGAAGCGGCCAGACCGACATCTTGCGTGTATTGGCTGATAAGACACTTATGTTTCCCGTTTATGCTCCCGCAATAAATTATGACGGCGGTAAATACGGCATTGGGATGCTGAGTAAAGAGAAACCGCTTAGTTACCGTTATCTGGCTCTTCCGGGAAGAGAGGAAGAACGTGCTTTGCTGATCGTTGAATTTGAGAAATATATTTATTGCTGCACCCACCTGTCGCTGACAGGGGAAGATCGTCTGGCCTCCTTGGATATCATCCGTAAGGAAGCGGCAAAAGCCAATAAGCCTTTATTCATAGCCGGCGATTTCAATGCCCATCCTGATTCGGAAGTCATACAGGAGGTTCAAAAGGATTTCGTTATCCTGACAAACAACAAGCAACCGACTTTCCCGGCCGACGAACCTACGGAAACAATCGATTATATCGCTGCTTATGCCAAGGACACAACGGCATTTACCCGCCTTTCTGCTTATGTCGTGAATGAGCCGGCTGCCTCCGATCATCGTCCGATTGTGGCGGAGATTGCTTTTATGCAGCCTGCCGCACAGATATTCCGTACGGAACCTTATTTACAGAACCCGGTAGGAAACGGTATCACGGTTATGTGGCAGACGACAGTGCCTGCTTATAGCTGGGTGGAATACGGAACCGATAAGAACCAGTTGAAAAAAGCACGTACGATCGTGGACGGACAGGTTATTTGCAATGACTTGCAAAATAAAGTAAGACTGAACGATCTGGAACCGGGCAAGACGTATTATTATCGTGTTTGCTCACAGGAAATAATGCTTTATCAGGCCTATAAGAAAGTATTCGGCGAAACGGCTGTTTCCGATTTCCATTCATTCACCTTACCGGCTTCTTCCGATGCTGATTTTACAACTATTATCTTCAACGACCTGCACAAACATTCTGAGACATTACAAGCCCTATACAAACAAGTGAAGGATGTAGACTATGATTTCGTGATCTTTAATGGTGACTGCATCGATGACCCGAAAGATCATGACGAAGCGACTCATTTCCTTTCGGAACTGAACGAGACGGTCGGTGCTGCTGATGTACCCGTTTTTTATTTGCGTGGCAACCATGAGATTAGAAATGCTTATTCAATCGGGTTGCGTAGCTTGTTCGATTATATAGGTGATAAAACGTATGGAGCATTCAACTGGGGCGATACCCGTATCGTTATGCTCGACTGTGGCGAAGACAAACCGGACGACCACTGGGTATATTATGGCTTGAATGATTTTTCGGCTTTGCGCGAAGCACAGGTCGGTTTTCTGAAAGAAGAACTGGCCTCGAAACCATTCAAACAGGCTGCAAAACGTGTCTTAATCCATCATATACCTATTTATGGTAAGGAGGTGGATCGTTATAATCCGTGTTTGGAGTTATGGGGAGGGCTGCTGGCAAAAGCACCGTTCAATATTTGTATCAATGCGCATACACACCGCCATGCCTATTATCCGAAAGGTACTGCCAATGGTAACAACTTCCCTATTATGGTGGGAGGAGGATACCGGATGGACGGTGCCACAGTGATGGTCCTTCAGAAGAAAGGAAAGGAAATGACATTGCGTGTATTGAATGCCAAAGGCGAGACCTTGCAGGATTTGAAACTGTAATAGAATATATCAATATATAAAGTAAAGATGAAGATTAACACAGAGGAGTTAGAAGAGACTATTATCCCGGTAAAAGAAACAGATTTGATTTATGGCATCGATGACCGTCCGCCTTTAAAGGAGACGTTGTTTGCCGCTTTGCAGCATTTATTAGCCATTTTTGTCGCAATCATTACTCCGCCTTTGATTATTGCGGGGGCATTGAAGCTGGATCTCGAAACAACCGGATTTTTGGTGTCGATGGCTCTCTTTGCTTCCGGTGTGTCGACCTTCATACAATGTAAGCGGATTGGTCCGGTAGGGGCAGGGTTGCTCTGTATACAGGGTACGAGTTTTTCTTTTATCGGACCGATCATCTCTGCCGGCCTGGCTGGCGGGTTGCCGCTTATCTTTGGTGTTTGTATGGCTGCCGCTCCGGTCGAGATGATTATCAGCCGTACATTTAAGTATATGCGTTCTATCATTACACCGTTGGTTTCCGGTATCGTTGTCTTGTTGATTGGTTTGAGCTTGATTAAAGTGGGGGTTGTCTCCTGCGGAGGTGGCTTTGCAGCGATGGATAACGGTACGTTCGGTAGTTTGGAGAATCTGGGAGTGGCGGCGACGGTGTTGTTGAGCGTCCTGTTCTTCAACCGTTGTAAGAATAAATACCTGCGGATGAGCTCGATTGTTCTTGGGCTGTGTATCGGTTACGGACTCTCCTTTGCTTTGGGCATGGTGGATATGAGCGCTGCCGCTTCACAAAATTTGAGTGGATTTAATATTCCGGTACCCTTTAAGTATGGGTTGGATTTTAATATATCTTCCTTTATTGCGATTGGGCTGGTCTACCTGATTACTGCGATCGAGGCGACCGGCGATGTTACTGCCAACTCCATGATTTCCGGTAAATCGATTGAAGGAGAGGGGTATCTGAAGCGTGTATCCGGCGGTGTGTTGGCGGATGGCGTGAATTCTTTCGTCGCAGGTGTCTTTAATTCGTTTCCAAACTCTATCTTTGCACAAAATAACGGGATTATCCAGTTGACAGGTGTTGCCAGCCGATATGTCGGTTATTATATTGCCGGAATGTTGATCCTGTTGGGGTTATTTCCGGTTGTCGGGGTTATTTTCTCTTTGATGCCCGATCCGGTCCTTGGGGGAGCGACTTTATTGATGTTCGGTACGGTGGCAGCGGCCGGTATCCGTATTATTGCCGCACAGGAAATCAACCGGAAAGCTACGCTGGTGCTGGCAGTCAGTTTGTCGTTGGGACTCGGTGTCGAGTTGATGCCCGATATTCTGAAAACGGCTCCCGAAGCGATTAAAGGTATCTTTTCTTCAGGTATAACAACTGGCGGATTAACAGCTATCATAGCCAATGTTTTGATAAGAGTAAAGGAAGATCAAGTAGATAAAACAGAATAAAACACATGGAATTACTTAAACAGCGTATTCTGCAAGACGGCAGATGTTATCCGGGAGGTATCCTGAAAGTCGATAGTTTTATTAACCATCAGATGGACCCGATGCTTCTGTACAAGGTTGCCGAAGAGTTCATCAATCGTTTTAAAGGCGAACATATTAATAAGATTGTAACGATCGAAGCCAGCGGTATTGCTCCGGCTATTATGGTGGGATATATTTTGCAGTTGCCGGTCGTATTTGTAAAGAAGAAGCAACCGAAGACGATGGAGAACATGCTGAGTACGGTAGTCCATTCTTTTACGAAAGACCGTGATTATACGGTTTGTATCAGTAATAACTTCCTGACGGCAGACGATCATATTCTTTTTATAGACGATTTCCTGGCTTTCGGTAATGCTGCCCTGGGAATGATCGATCTGGCAGAGCAGGCCGGTGCAACCATTTCCGGTATGGGCTTTATTATAGAAAAAGCCTTTCAGGATGGAGGAAAAGCCTTGCGTGAGTCGGGTATCCATGTGGAAAGCCTGGCTATTATCGACAATCTGGATGATTGTAAGATTACTATCCGCTAGAAAGAAACCAACTAATTGAGTAAAAATAATGAATGCAGAAGTAAAAGAAAGATTGCTCGACAGGGTGAAGACAAACCCTTATGTGAATCATTTGGGGGTACAGTTCACTACTGTTGAAGACGGGATCGTTGAGGCGCGTATGCCTTTGCATGATGAACAACGCCAATATAGCGGCGTTATTCATGGTGGTGTATTGGCGGCTTTGGCAGATACGATAGCCGGTTTTGCAGCCTATACGATGACGCCGCTCGATAAAGACGTATTGACAGCCGAATTGAAAGTATCCTTTTTAAGGGCTGCCTGGGGAAAGGAACTGATCGCGAGAGGAACGGTTATCAAACCGGGACGGCACGTCCATTTCAGTGAATGTGAGATTTATTGCGACGATAAACTGGTCAGCAAAGCATCCGGTACATTCAGTGTCGTGCAGCCCCAGGTGTAAAGTAAATATCATTTAGAGTGAAAAGCGCAGGCAAGCTGTGTTTTTCATGATTGGCAGCTTCAGGATTTCCTCTTGCTGCCTTTTTTCTATACGGACGATAATGGCACGGTTGAAACCTCCGTGCCCGATAGCCAGGATACGTTTTCCCGAGAAGTTCGTTTGCAGGAATTGCAGAAACTCTCCGGCTCTTTTATATAAAGCCTCCACGCTTTCCACGCTTTCCGGCAGATTCTTGAAATCCATTTCATTGGCCACTTTTCCGGTATAGATACCCCAATCCATTTCCCTGAGCAGCGGTGTCCGGACAGGCTCCAATCCTTTGCGGCGGGCAACAGCCATAGCGGTGTCGTAGCTCCGGGCCAGGTCGCTGCTGACAATAACGTCGATTTCTTCCTCTTCCAGCAGGTCGGCCAACTGTTCCGCCTGCTGTTTGCCCAACTCAGACAGATGCCCGGGCATCTGTCCCTGCATAATACGCAATTTATTCTCTTCCGTCTCTCCATGACGGCTTAATATAAGTGAGATTGTCGCTTCCATATTTATATTGTCGGATATGAATGTTTCAAATATTATCAGAATTGAACTATCTGATTATTGACCGGTTGTACCTGGCTCCCCTCTTGAGAGGGGGAAGGGGGTGTGTTATAGTTTCGCCCTATAACTAGTTTTAACACACCCCTTATCCCCTCTCAAGAGGGGAATTAGTTACTCCCGTCACTATAAACAAATAGCTCAAATCTTTCTATAATTGCCATCTTATTTATATTTAATCCATTTCACCATTTCCTTGATACTCGGTTTTTTACCGTACATCAGGATACCTACCCGGTATATTTTGGCGGATAGCCAGACTATGCCGATGGCAGAGGCATATAATAAAGAGACTGATAGTAACTTTTCCCATAAAGGAATTTCAAAAGGAATACGTACCATCATGACGATCGGTGAAGTGAACGGAACCATCGAACACCAGAATGCCAGCGGTCCGTCCGGATTTTCCATACTGTAAATACCGGCATACAGCGCAAAGATCATAAAGATCGTGACCGGAGCCATAAACTGATGGGTATCTTCCTGGCTGTCTACCGCCGAGCCGATAGCCGCGAATATGGATGCATACAACATATAACCTCCAATGAAATAGATAATAAAAGAGATACCGATTTCTGCAATATTGATTGAATTGATGATTCCCATGATTTCATTCCCGGAAGAAGAGGCTAAAGCATTTGCATCCATCATCCCCATTTGAGGCCCAGCTTGCAGGGATGCCACATCGACTCCACCGGAGAACATAAAACCTCCTACACTGACCAGTATGGTCGTGATAATACCCCATAGGAATACTTGTGTAAGACCAACAAAACCGATACCGATAATTTTCCCCATCATCAGGTCGAACGGACGAACGGACGAGATCATCACCTCAATGATACGGTTGGTCTTTTCTTCCATAACCCCCTGCATCACCATTGCACCATACATCATAATAAACATATAGATAATGAACGTGAACACCATCCCGATGATCGAAGCGACGGTTGCCGATGAAGCACTTTCTTTTCCGTCTTCACTCCATTTTATGGTCTGTACGTTGAAATTGATTTTGCTTTCCCGGATGATCTCTTTCAGGTTAGGGATATTGAAAGAGGCGAGTTTTTCGCTTTCCAACTGCTTGCTGAGTGTCTGGTTGACCAAACGGCTCAGTTCGGCCGGAACCTGTTTTTCTGAGTAAAGGGTTGCTGCTTTAGGATTGTTCAGCAAATCGTCTGTGATACTCAGGAAGGCGAATACCTCCTTATCTTCACCCTGGCGATATTCGTCTAACGTTTTATCGCTGTGGATGAAATGAAAACTCTCGTTATTCTCGAACAGCGAGGCATATTTTCCGGTCGTATCGATGATGGCAACGTTACGTACTTCATCTCCTTTAATGGTCGACAACCATAACGGTACGAATACCAGTGCGGCAAACAAAAACGGAGTCAGAAGTGTAAGCAGGATAAACGACTTTTTGCTTACCCGGCGCAAATATTCTCTTTTGATAATAAGTCCTATTTTATTCATGCCTGTGTGGTGTTTGTGCCCGATACGGTGTTAATAAATATATCATTCATGGAAGGAAGTTCCTCTGCAAACGACAGGATTTCGACCTGTTCGGACAGAGTAGACAGTAAAGTGGAATTACTGATCCCGTCGGCTTTATGGATTTGCAGTTCGCGTATTCCGCTTTGTTCTTTTTCGCAAAGCAGCGTGAAGGTATCCGACGGAACGTTTGAAAGGACACTATCGGATGAGATACGTAATGTAAATGTATTGTTCCGGAAACGGTTTCTGACTTCTGCCACATTTCCTGATAATACCACTTGCGATTTGTTGATCAGAGCTATGTTATCGCATATCTCTTCCACCGAAGCCATATTGTGGGTAGAGAAAATAATCGTATGTCCTTTCTCTTTCAGTTCCAGGATTTCCTGTTTCAGTCTTTCCGCATTCACCGGATCGAAACCGCTGAACGGTTCGTCGAAGATAAGCAGTGACGGTTCGTGGATAACGGTAATGATAAACTGCACTTTCTGTTGCATCCCTTTCGATAACTCTTCCAGCTTTTTATTCCACCAGGGCATGATGTCGAACTTTTCAAACCAACGGGTCAGGCGGGTCCGGGCTTCGGAATAAGACAGTCCTTTAAGTTGGGCGAGATAGATGGCCTGTTCGCCTACTTTCATCTTTTTATACAATCCCCGTTCTTCCGGGAGATAACCGATCTGGTAAATATCCTCCGGTCTCGATTCGCGTCCGTTGAAACGGACGGTGCCGCTGTCGGGGGCGGTGATGCGGTTGATGATACGAATCAGCGTGGTTTTTCCGGCACCGTTCGGTCCGAGTAACCCGAATATTTTCCCTTCGGGCACCTGTATGCTGACTTTGTTCAGGGCTAGATGATTGGCATATTGTTTAACCACATCTTCCGTTTCCAAAAAGTTCATAGGCTATAAGTTGTTACATTTTTAATACGATACGTTCTCCCAATTCCTTACTCAATACGTTTTTTATTTCATTCAGGCGTGTGAGTTGTTTCATCAGCTCGAACACCTTTTCTTCATTTCCTTGTGCGTGCGCCTCCTTGATGCCCAGTTGTGTCTCCTTTATCTGCCGGAGGATATAGGCATCTTTCATCGCATATATTTCGCGGGTGACTAACTGGTCCAGTTTATCCTGTTCCTGTTCCAACTCGCGGTATTTGCTGTGATACTTGCTCAGTTGATACTTTTCGCTGATCAGGTTGGCGGCCAGTCGGCTTACGTTCGGGTCCGGATGGGCCAGGAAATAACGGCTGGCAATAAATCCCTCGGTCTTGCATTTGTCTGCGGCTTCGTCGAGCATGCTTTTAATGATCGGGGTATAGAAAGTCAGGTCGTCACGCTCCAGGTCGTAACGGATATATTCGGCCACACGCATCACAATATGTTTGTTTGTCTCCTCATCCACATAATCGAAAAGGATTTGTTCGCCATACCGCACGATATATTTCAGTAACGTCAGTTCGTACACCTCGTAAGGCGAACGTTTCGGCTGGCCTGTTTGTACCGGTTGTACTGGTTGAACCGTCTGTGGCGGTTGTGCCGGCGGATAATCGGGAGGCGGAACATCCATAGGCCCGGTTTCTTCCATCGGATATTCTTCCGGTGGGGGTGGTGGAGGCATATAATCGTCCGGCAATGGCACGGTATCATCCGGTGGCAGAAAACTGTCCCCGGCAACCGGCTGGTAACCGGGCAGGTCCGGATATTCCGGTATCATACTCATCGTATTGGATACCGGGGGAGTTACCTGTCCCTGCATGTTCTGCCTTTCTTCCTTGCTTAACCGGATCTTATTGACTTCGTTCAGCAAGACCTGTTCGTCTATCTCCATCATGGCGCTGCATTCGCGGATATAGATGGAACGGGCAATATTATCGGGGATGATGGCAACCGTACGGATAATATCCGTAATCAGCGCCGAGCGCTTGATCGGGTCGGTTCCCGCATCATCCAATAATAAACGGGTTTTGAAACGGATAAAGTCCGTTTCGCTCTGTTTGATAAATTCGGAAAACTGGCTGGCATTATGTTTGCGGGCAAACGAGTCGGGGTCTTCACCGTCCGGCAAGAGAACCACTTTCACATTCATCCCGTCTTCCAGCAGCAGGTCGATACCGCGCAGGGCGGCTTTGATACCGGCGGCATCACCGTCATATAATACGGTTATATTACTGGTGAAACGATGTATAAGCCGTATCTGTCCCTGTGTAAGAGCCGTACCGGAGGAGGCAACCACGTTCTCTATTCCTGCCTGATGCATGGAGATTACATCGGTATAACCTTCCACCAGGAAACAACGGTCTTCCTTGACAATCGCCTGTTTGGCGAAATAGATACCGTAAAGCTCATTACTCTTATGGTAAATCTCACTTTCCGGAGAGTTGACATATTTGGCTGTTTTCTCGTCTTTCTTGAGCACACGGCCGCCAAAGGCTACGACTTTTCCGCTTAACGTATGTACCGGAAATATCACACGGCCGCGAAAACGGTCATTGACTCCTCCATTGTCGTAGGCAATAACCAAACCGGTCTTTTCCAGAAACTCTTTCTTATAACCGTTTTTGGTTGCTTCCTTGTATAATGCATCGCGCTTGTCGAGACTGTAACCCAACTGGAATTTATGGATGGTGTCTTCACGGAACCCACGTTCGGCAAAGTAACGGAGTCCGACCGTTTTCCCTTCTACATGTTCGTATAGTTGGGTGGTAAAGTATTGCTGTGCCCAGCTATTGACGATCAGCATACTTTCGCGGTCGCTTTTCCTTTGCTTCTCCTTGTCGGTCAGTTCCCGTTCCTGTATCTCGATGTTATATTTCTTGGCCAGATAACGCAAGGCATCGAAATAGTTCAGCTGTTCATGCTTCATAATGAAGTGAACGGCCGTACCACCTTCGCCACAGGCAAAGCACTTACATATATTTTTAGCCGGAGAGACGTAGAACGAGGGCGTTTTATCAGTATGAAAAGGACATAATCCTACATAGTTTATCCCTCGTTTGCGCAGGGTAACGAATTCCGAAACAACATCCACAATGTTTGCAGCGTCAAGTATCCGGTCTATGGTAGGTTGATCGATCATTTATTTCCTTCCTTAATATAATGGGTGACAAATGTAGTGATATTTTGTCTC
Source organism: Parabacteroides goldsteinii (assembly GCF_020091425.1). Lineage (NCBI taxonomy): Bacteria > Pseudomonadati > Bacteroidota > Bacteroidia > Bacteroidales > Tannerellaceae > Parabacteroides > Parabacteroides goldsteinii. The sequence continues at coordinate 578,604 of NZ_CP081906.1, forward strand.
CAAAACAAGACTCTTTGACATGCAGGGAACGGAAATAATAATTATCTTTGTGATTGACAAAAATAATTACCATTATGACAAGTATCGAGTTAAGAACATCCATATTGACAGAAATAGCCTCTATCATGGATAACGAAGAGTTGATGAGGAAAACACTTGCTTATTTGCGTAAAATAAGGCAGAGGAATATAGATACACCTTGTCGCTTTACAGTGGAAGAGCTGAAAGAAGAGATCGAATTATCGGAAGACGATGATCGTCACAATCGGTATTACACAACTGAACAGTTGCGCAAAAAGCATCCGTTATGCAACAAATGAAACTAAGATGGATGAAACGTGCCGTCAAGCATCTTGATACAATCTATGATTTCTTGGCTAAGAAAAATGAACAGGCTGCAATAAAAGTATATAATGAATTTCTTGATACGGCAGATACTTTATTAACTTTCCCATTAGCAGGAAAAGAAGAAGATGTATTAAAAGAAAATCCGAAGAATTATCGTTCTTTAGTTGCCTGTAAGCATTATAAATTAATATATCGTATAGAAAAGAATATTATAAAGATCGTTGCTGTCTGGGATTGCCGACAAAATCCAAAGAAACTAAAAAGAATTATTTAAAGACTCTTATCTACAATTTTTTCCGTCCCGTCCGTCTTGTTCAAAGGTGTTGATGGAACGAAAACTTCCTTGCTACCATACTCTTGGGCAGCAATAACATTACAAATTAGAAACGCTTTGATTTTCTTTTTTTATGGAGAAAAAATGACGTAGTACATTAGAAACTGTGTCAAGATTGCGCAAAGATATATAAATTATCTGATTATCATAATAAACTGCGATTAAAATTCATCGTGTGAGAGAAAAAATGAACAAATATGACTTTATTCGTTCATTTTTTTCATACTAACCGGGTACCAAAAGAGAATACTTTTAGTTATAGCCTACCTTCCCATTTTCTATCTAACTTATCACTGGCTAATAACATAAGATTATTTATAAGCCTTGATTTTTAGTCTTTATATCATAGTTTCTAATGAACTAGGTCATTTTATCATACGAATTGCAAGCACTAGGGCACACGTGGTTACGTTTTACGTCAGACCGTCCTGAAAGCAAAAAGGGGAAAGAATACGGCTGTTTTATCCCTGTTTTTCTACTAGGGAGCTACTGATATAAATTTAGTATCCTTTGGGTCCCGGCTAATTGGTAAACTAAAAATATGTACAATATATCAGTAACTAAAAAACAGACAATTATGGCAAAAGACCCGACTCAGAAGACGAAGCTCACGCTCAAAGCTCTTGACTTGGCACTTACTCAGGATATTACGAACGATTGTTACCTGCAACCCAAGTTGCAGAAATGTCTGAATATGCACGATCTTGCCAGCGAAGTAGCTGCCCTCAGCACCCGCCAGGAAGATGTGGAAGAGATAGCCCGTACGGGTGATCAGATCCTGCGCCGTATGATCTGGTTTCTCTCTTCCGGATATAGCATCACGACTCTGCTGGGCTATTTCCGCCCCACCTCCCAGGGTGTTTTCCTCGAAAGCGAACTCATGTCGGCCCCAGACCGCAAACGCCTGAAACTAGGCATCGCTTACTCCATGAGTCAGGAAATGCGCCAGGCACTTGCCGATGCCGAAATCGACGTCGAAATACAGAAATCGGTCAGCGGTCCGCAGCTATTTACCGTGGTGAGTGCGCAAGATGCACAAAATCCCGAAGCCGCAGCCCGTGGCGAAGGCGTACCGATTAGTGCAGGACAAACTTGTATCATTAAAGGTAAACATATCAAAGTGGGCGGCGAAGGCGAACAAATCGGTGTCACTATCCGTCGTACTGACGGCGATTCCGGCGAAACATTCTTCTTCCCCGCATCGAAGCTCTACCCCAATACCCCTACGCAGGTAGGCTTTGTGTTGCCTGCTACGGCTGCCGACGGCTCTGTTTGGGGCGTTACACTCTGCACGCAGCTTACCAGCAACGGTTCTACTTTGCTGAAAGAGCCCCGCACGGCAACGATGCCGGACAACTTTGTCGTAGGCGAGGTGCCCGATACCCCCGGTGGTGGCGACAGGCCGGAGATCGAATGAATTGAGCAGCCTGCTCAAAGGAAAGAGAGCGACCCGTTCAATAGGAAGTGAGCGAGTCACTCAAAAGTAATCGAGTATTTTTTAAGTTACACTATTATTAATATCAAGCAAAGTAAAAATGAAAATGAAAACAGTTTTTCTGTCGATGCTGGCGATAGCGGCATTAGCGAGTTGTTCAAGACAAGAATTTATTGACCCCCATGGCGGCCCGCAGGAAGGGGATAAGATGCTGGTAGACATCACCCTTGGAAACGGTGAAATGACAAAGGCGACAGGCGTTCCGGAAGCGGATGGTACGGAAGAGAAGACGATCACCGATATCACCGTATTCTTCCTGAATGGTGCGGACCAGATCGTTTCCAGAACATTTGTTACAGGACCTGATTTAACAGATGATGGTCAGAATCCAGGACATAAAAAGGCAACCGTGGAAACAAGAACTACGGCCTCTCAGGTAATGGTGATTGCAAATATCGGAGAAGATCGTACCGGAACAGGAAAAGCTCTCAACGTCAGTACCAGAGCTCAACTTGAAGCTGTACTGCAAGACCTGGTAGTCGAGGACGGAACGCCGCCAGCTTTGGTTCCTTTTCAGGAAAAAACCAACCTTCTTATGTCAGGCATAGGAGATGTTTCACAGATGAATCCCGGTGGAATACCTACAGATCCTTTCACTGCAGAAGCATCTGTTGAATTGAAGTACATTGCTGCTAAAATCACGTTAAGAAGTATCACTGTAACAGATCAGGCACAGGGTGAATATGGTGATGGTAAGGATTTTGTATTCACAAAAGCCTATTTGTTGAATGTACAGACGAAATCTCACTATTTCCCAACTTATTTACCTGCTACTGCTGATCTGGCGTTTGCAAACGGAACATGGGAGGAGGCTTGGGGAACAAGTAATCTTCCTATTGTTAAAGATTTCGAGGAGAAACTTGCTATTACATCTATAGTTGATAATACACCAGTGGAAAACCTGGCCCACTGGTATGTTTTCGAGAATAAACCGACTTCTACTACCAAGGATGATAATCCGACAATCCTTGCGGTACAGATTAAATGGAAAGAAAAAGAGGCTAATGGAGATGATATACCTGAAGATGTATATGCATTAAAAAATTTCAACGTAATCTTCGCACCCGGTGATAAGGGTATCATCGAAGCAGGAAAAGCCTACGATGTAGCTTTGTCATTCAGCGGTGACTTCCGTCCGGGAACTTCCGGTGGTAACGCCGGTGGTGGTGAAGATAAACCGGATGAGCCGAATATCAAAGCGAATGTAACTGTTACGGTGACTCCGGCGGAGTGGGATCCGGCACCTACAGAAAAACCGTTTGAATAATATCCTCTGAAAAGAGTTCTCAAAACTTATCATCCTGTCATGGCGGACTCGATCCGCCATCTTATCCAAAGCATTGTGTATCAGTGCAGCATGCGATCCCGGGTCAGGTCCGGGATGACAGGATGCATATTTATCAGTAACAAAAGAATAAAATGAACGAAAACAAACACACATATCCCGGTTCCTCCCCGCGGCGGTTGCAACACCTGTTGCTGCTGTTCCTGGCCGTGCTCTTCCTTACGGTCGCAGGTTGCTGGAGGGATGGCCTGCCCGGCAAAAGGCAGTTTAAGCTCAGCTTCCACGGCACTTCGCTTGCCGATGGCGACGCCATCCGCGAGATAGAACTGTTTGTATTTGACGACCAACAACAACTGATCAACCGTGCCACCGGCACGATCGGCGAGACCATCTCGCTCGACTATCCTTCCACCCGGCCCCTACACTACATAGCATGGGGTAACAGCAACGACAAAAGCCTCAGGCTTCCGACGCTGCAACCAGGCGACCTGCTCGACGGAGCATATCTCGCCCTCACACCGCTTTCGTCCGTAAAGGCTGAAACGCAATACCTCAACACGCCTCCCGACCTGTTCAGGGGAGCCATCGACACAGACAACAAAACGATCGCCCGCGGAGCCCCCTTCACGATGGAAATGCGGCCCGCCACGGCGTCGATACATATAACGATCAGCGGACTGTCCAGAGCCACCGGCACGACAGACGGCGATTACACCGTCGAGGTGAGCCGCACAGCCGCCCGCATCGACTTCGAAGGGACCACCGCAGGCTCTGCCATCCACCGGGTTACAGGCTCCTTCAACTCCCGCAAAGAATACATCATCCCCTCTTTCCGTGTCTTCCCCCCGCCCGATGACAAAGGGATAAAGGTCGGCATCTATCACAACGGGATGCTGCTGAAAGAACTTACGCAAACAAGCACCCGGCGCCCCCTCGTCCCCGTGACAGGCCAGGAGCTGAAGCTGACGATCGCTTTCAATGCCGACGGCAGCGCAGAGGTAAAACCGCCCGGCTGGATATCGAGCGACGTCGATGTAACTTACCCGTAAGACATAGAAGATATAGAAGAATCATTCAGATAAAAAACAAACAAGATATGCACACGACACATTCACACCTGTTGAAACTAAGAAAGGCTGCCGCCCTGTGCGCCGCCCTTTTCTTATGCGCTTGCAACTATGAGCGAATACCGGATGTCGAAGAGGGTGAACTCATGACAGTCACCCTCTCGGCAGGCCCCGCCGCAGGCGAGCAAAACCCCACCACCAAAGCAGGGTTGACCGACACGCAGGAGAACTCTATCCATGACCTATATACTTGCGTTCCAGGCGGATGAGACTGGAGCCTTTTTTCTGAAGTACTATGCAACCGGGAGACCGGTAAGCGGCGGTGGCGGTGGACAATTCAGCTTCAGCCTCCGTCGAAGCGTATCAGGAGCAGCCGATACGAAGCTGCTCCTGGTCGCTAACCTAAACCCTTATCCACTGGTAAATATTGGCATGACATACGAGGGGGTACAAGCAGCTTTGACTAGTGGGGAGTTGGCTGCACCGGCATTTGCTGAACACGGGATACCGATGTTCGGCTTTGCCGGTAACAGCCCCGACAAAGCACTGGAAATAACGGAAGGTATGTCACCACTCTCCGCCAACCTGCTGCGTGCCGTAGCCCGGGTGGACGTGGGAGTAGGAGCTTATAAGGAGGAAAGCGGTGAATGGGACAAAGGGGGTGTCAATTTCGATTTGCAAAAAATCTACGTATTCAAACCTCAAAATAAGTATACGCTCATACCGGTTTTAAGCAATCTTGGATGCGATGTAAACGACATCCCCTCCGTCACCGCCCCTTCGCAGGTCGGGGATCAGAGTGCTGACATAGAATACACTATAACAAACAATACCTCTTGCAAAGCCGAAATATACCTCCCCGAAGTCACTCTCAAAGGAGGAACCGTCTACGATAGAAACCATGAGAACCGCATGGCACTCGTCATCGGCGGCACATACCTGGGTAAACTTAACTACTACCGCATCGACTTCACAACCGAGAAGTACAACGCGGCAAATGTGCCCTTGCACGATGTCTTGCGTAACCATATCTACCGTTACTCCATCACCAACGTAAACCAGTCCGGATACGCAACTCCTGAGGCAGCCTACAAAGGCAGACCGGTCGGACTGGATTTTACAGCCGATATTGTCGACTGGAAAACTGAAGACCTCGACTCGCCCGCTCCGGATATGTTCGTGCGATTGAATTTCCAAGGGATAAACGGGACCGTAGTAGCAGATTATATGTCTGAAAATGGAGTTAGCAAACCGTTTACTATCCTCAAGAAAAAAGACCATTTTAAAACGGATGATGGCAATATGAAGTATATTCCTCTAAATTATAGCGGCATGATGGGGGAAGCCCGTGACAATACCTTCAATGGAGTGACTAACGGCGGTACCTATGTGGATGTGCAGGATGCGCTCGATAGGGAAGGCCCCTACCCAACACTGATTATTGCCCCCGACAACGCATCCGAAGGTGTTGTATGGCGAAGCACACGGGCGGACGCTCCTAAAGAAGATCGTATCCTCGATGCCAAAAAAGTCTGCTGGGACTACCGCGGACAGGGACAGTCCGACTGGCGACTGCCACGGCTCTCGGAACTGATGCTCCTCTGGATGAATAAAGTAACGATCAACAGTTCCAAAGGCTTTACCTCGCTCGGCGAGTCAGGCGAAACTTATTGGACCGGCTCCGAGGGAAAAGACGACCAGGTCTATACTGTCAACCGGGATGGGGTAATAAAGCTGGTGCCTAAATCGGAGTCTTATAAAGTAAGATGCGTCCGTCAAGTAAGAAAACAGAACTAACAACCGTAAATATGCAAACAGATATGACCATAAGAGAAAAAGCAACCCGGCTATGCACCATGATCGGCGTATGCTCGCTGGGAATATACCTCGCCGCCTGCGACAATGGCGAGTTGCCTGCAGACGGGGAAGGTACGGCAAAAGTCGAACTGCGCTTTTCCGCCTCCATCTCCGACAACCCCTCCACCAAAGCAGGGCAGCCACCCCAGCCGACGATTACGTCGGGACAAGCCTTCAGCGAGGGTAAGCAGCATCTATTCGGTATGTTCGTCACCCGCGAGGATGGAACTGCCCTGGCTGACGGTTCGAGTGATAATATGAAGTCGACACTTACGGTGTCCGGCAGCAAACAAACGTGGACCCATACCGATAATACGGGTATGACCTCCATCTCCCTGGCTGCAAACAACGGAGAAAACATCATCATAAAAGGCTATTATCCGTGGACAGCGGATGCTACCGCCACCGCCGTCCCTTTCGACCTGAGCAGCACGGACCCGAAGGATTGGACAGACCTGCTTTATTTATCATCTCCTACCGATCTGCAGAACATAACCGATGGAATGGGTTCTATTCCCTTGAAATTCTCCCACACTTTCTGCTGGGTGACAATCAATTTGTTGCAATTGTCATCGAATAACACGGTGAAAGTGAAAGCCGTAAACATCGGAAACGCCTATGCCGGGCAGGGTACGATTGTAAATAAGGGAAATTTGAATCTGAAAACAGGTAAGATAGTCAATAGCGTTTCCGGACCGCTGAAGATAGATCTGGGTTCGCAGCCCATTGCTTTGGATACGGAAGGTGCACCGGGCGCCTCAGCTGCTGTATTCAATTTCCTTGTTCCGCCTGTTATGAGTCCGGATATAAAGAACTCCGATATCGTGATCGAAGTAACGACCCTCGAAAGTGCTGGCGCTGACACTCCCGAGGAAGAAAAAGTGCTCACCTTCCCATTATCGCAAACGCATCTGAATCAGGATAATTCTGGCAGCACCACTCTCTACGGTTTCCGGAAAGGCAGGCACAACACCTATCACATCGTTTACAATAACTCGGCCATGAACCTCTCGCTATCCGGTTGGCAGACAGCCACCATCAAAGAAACAATGCTGGGAGAAGGGACGGCGAATGTGACCCCCAAGGCACTAAGTTTTGTTGATCTTTGGACACAGGAAGCTGAAGTGACTCCTAAAAAATTAGCCCCTAACGATTATAGATACCATACTTATCTGGGAGAAGTGGCCGAAAATAATAACGGGGAGTACAGAAATATTACGACCCAAAGCGGCATGTTGGGTAATAGATATAGAGGGGCTGTAAATGAAGAACCTTTTCAAGCTGTTTTAGAGGCTGCCAATAGCTTAGCAGCAGGGGGAGCGCAAATCTCATGGAAAGATGAAGAAACAGGAACCCTTCTGGCTAAACAAGCATGCGCTGAGCTCAGGGAAGGAGGATATACAGACTGGCGGTTACCCAGAATTAGCGAATGCTATATGTTGAATTATCCTACCAATCTCATGAATGGCAAAGAGTATTGGAGTGCTACGGAAGCTAGCGCTACGGAATGTTATGCTATAGTAAAAGTAAAAGAAGGCGGAGCGGATTATTGGCCAAAGAAATTTTCTAAACAAGAATCTTTTTACGTGCGTTGCGTAAGAGATAAAAACAAGCCCAAACCCCAAAAATAATTCCATTATACAAACATGAAACAAATCCTATACACAATAAGTCTGCTCCTCCTGCTAGGAGCCTGCACGGACGAAACCTATACCGACACACTTTCCGCTAATGGCGGTAAGCGTGGCAAGTCCGTACCCGTAAATTTATCGCTGAACGTACAACCCCTGCAATCGCCCCTCGATGCCGACACTAAAGCCGGTAGCCAGACCGTTAGCTCCACAGAGGTATGTAAAGGCATGGAGATAAGCCTGGTGAAAACTCCGGAAACGCGGGCAGCCGATATGGACGAAGTTAAGAACTTCTGGGTGTTTCAGTTTGACGGTACGGAGCCTGTAAGCACACTCTCTAAGGCTGATTTTTACTCAGGCAACTCTGTAAAAACCGTTACGCTGGCTCTATCATCGGGAGAGAAGAACAGGATTATCGTAATAGCAAATGCTGATTTGGAGACCTTTAATAGTTTGCTGACCGATGGAAGTTGCAGCCTGGAGTATTTTAACAATATGGGAATCAACTTTAGTCAACCGGACTTCCCATTGTTCAGTCTTTCCGACGGTAGCTCCCGTCCTGTCCTTTCCGGAAGTACCGACATTATTGTAAAAGAAAATACACAGGCCGACATTATGCTCTATCGCTCGACAGCTAAGGTGACGGTTAATCTTAAGCTGGGGGATAAGATGCAAGATAAAGGTTATTCTGTATGGAACTACCAGTTTGCGAGTATCCCTAAGACGAGTTTTTATCATGCGATAGGGCGTACGCCGGCTTTTCCCGGAGATGCTGTCGAGTATGGCAAGTATGCATTGGGTGATATATCGTTTTCTGCCTCATCATCGTACGCAGCAACCATCACCGCGAATTTGCCGGTCAACCTCCATCATGGGGTTCCGTTTACAACCCCGGAGAAGCGGGTAACCAACGCTCCTTTCAATTCGATCTATCTGCAGATTATGGGAATCGAACCGACTACTGGCGGTACAATCAGTAAATCCGTGGTCTACCAGATCCATCTGGGAAGTAATTTTACCGACGATTACAGCGTCTCACCCAACTATGCATACACCTACAACATCACCATAACCGGCGAAAACGACGACGACTCGCGCGTTATTAAGTTCATCCCCGGTTACTTCGGAGGGAAGCTCCAAGGGTATGACCAGTATGGCAACTCGTCTAGTGCCACGCGCACTACCGTCACCTGGCGATACGTAAATCGCATCGAAGTCTATATATCGGATGTAGGTAGTGGAAATGGAGTATGGCTGGCTGATGGTAAATCCATGCCCTCAGCCAATAGCCTTATGGACGGAAAGAAGAATACGACGGACCTGTTTGATAAGAAAGCTGACTATCCGGCGATACAAAAATGTATCGACCTGAACGGAGTAGGGGTAACTTCCGCTAACCTGGAATGGTATACGCCTTCATTCGGCCAGTCGCTTGGTATCTACATATCCGGTTCGAGCACACTCAAAACATTGCATAATGCAACTTACTGGACATCTTCTACTGATGCTACGGATGTATGGGCAACAAAGATATGGACCGGTCGAAGTAAGGGAGAATCTCCATCTGGTTTGTATTACCTGAGATGTGTTAAAGATTTACTCCCCGGAAACACCGTAAAATAAAAGTATCGATATGAACCTTAAAGCAGAATATATGATAAATAGATTATTCATAGCAGCAGTTATACTTAGCCTGCTTCCGGCCGCAACCGCCTTCGGACAGGAATTAAGAAAAGAGAAGCTGATAGGGACCAACCCTGGCAATCCTGGCAGCAATTACGCCGTATTCTACTCTTACGGTATGTCTGAAAGTGCCGTTTGGCCTCTGGGCATGAAGTTACTGGTAAAGAATGCAGACGGTACAAACGGCTCTACCATCCGCCATACTCATGACAAAGGCAACGGAGAGAATATCCCTGTAAATGACAAAGTACCTTTCCGCTTTATCATTGCTCCGGTAGACGGGCCAGACGGAGAGGTAAGCTGGGCAGCGGCCATGGGAATCGATGCATCGGCAAATAGGAACCTCGGCCAGGACGGAACAGTAATCACAAGTGGATGTGCTAGTTATAAGACAGACGAGTTTCCCAGTGGCTGGCGCTTGCCTACGCAGCGGGAGATGATGCTGATGTGGTTGTTCAAGGCAGGGATCGATGTTATTTATTCCAGCGGACAGTTAAGCGCAAGCCCGTATTGGACCGCCACGGAGAATACGGCGGTTGAGGCTTGGTATCTGGATTTCACAACCGCTGCACCGCAATCGGATTCCGCAGCAAAGACCTCTTCTTATAAATATAGATGCGTTAGAGACTATTAACCTCAGAAGGACAAATAATATGAACCGAATAGATACCATCCTGGAAAAGGAACGAACCAATACGGACAGGATTTTTTTATACCTGAAAGAAGATCGACTGATGGCTTTTGGCTACTCAGCTTATTTCGCTACCTGGCTTTTTCCCGAGCTGGAAGTGATACGGGGCAGTACTTCCGAAGGTGTGAAGTTTGTCTATATCTATTTCCCGGCGGCTAGCCTGTTCTCGCTTTCTGGCCGGATGACCGCATTGGTTGGAGACGAATATATAGAAATAATCGTACCCGAAGAAATAAACAGCTATCGGGAACAGTTCGAAGCCTGGATGAACAACATTTAAAAATAGCATAAAATATAAAGTTATGAACAAGACGGAATTTATTAATGAGCTGGCAAAGCGTACCGACCGGCCGGTAACTGAAATGTACAAATTCGTAAACGATTTTTTTACACTCACCACCGAAATCCTGGCACGTGAAGAAGATATTTTATTTTTGGGTTTCGGCCGCTTTTCTCCCCGTAAACAAAATGCACGCCCGGTACGTAACCCCAAGACCGGTGCTCCGGCTATGTTTTACGGGCGCACAACGGTAGGCTTTAAACCCGGTAAAGACCTTCTCAAAACAATCAATCGGAAATGAAACATATAAAACGACTAACAACGATCCTCCTGATCGCCTTGCTGCTGGCTGGGTGCCAGGAGGAATTGCCTCACTCAGCACGCATTGAAGCGGGAAAGGAAAACCTGTCGTTTGCACAGGTCACCGGAGCGCAGACGGTAAAGGTTACGACAAGCCATGCCTGGACGGCTGTTTCGTCGGGTTCCTGGCTGACTGTCTCGCCGGATAGCGGCGGAGCAGGCACCTACGAACTGACATTGACGGCGGCCGCCAATACGTCGACGGTGGCACGAAGCGCGCAGGTGGATATACAGGTAGGCCATAAAATCAGTACAATCAAAGTGTCGCAGGCGCAGCAGGATGTACTGGGACTGGACCGCAACTCGGCTGTCGTGGCCTGGCCGGCAGGCTCTGTGGAGTTCACCCTTGCCACCAACAAGGCGGACTATGAGGTTGCGAGCGATGCCGCCTGGTTGAAACCTTCCGCCACGAAGGCGGTGAAAGAAGAGAAGCTGCTGCTGGCCTACGATGAGAATCCGACCTATGATGCACGTACCGCGACGGTGACTGTCAGCAGCGGCACGCTCTCCTCAAAAGTAACGGTAACGCAGGGCGGACGCGGAGCCTTGTATTTCGTGATTAGTCGCGACACGGTGGGAGCCGCCGATACACGGTACGAACTCTCCCTGATGAAGAATACGACATCGAACGGGTTGCGTCTGCTCGACAAAGCTTCGTGGATTACCATGCCGCCTCGTAGCAAGGCGGTGCCGACGGAGGAGCGTATCCGGTTGACGCTTCAACCCAACACTAAGACGGAGCCGCGCAAGGCACGCCTGGTAATAAACGATTCAAGTACAGGTGCCCTGTTGACCGATACCTTTACACTGGTACAGCGGGGACGGGAGAATGTACTTCTGCCCGAAATAAAGTCGTACGAAGCGGCGGTAGCAGGCGAGACATTCGATATCCCGGTGGTAGCCAGCGGCCCTTTTGAAGTGGAGTTGCCGAAAGACGCTCCCTGGTTGACCGGGTCGACCGGTGTACAACTGGGTGGCACTTTGCGGTTTAAGGTCGAAGAGAATACCCGGCCGGAAGCGCGTACGGCCGTGATCGTCCTGCGCTTGCAGAGCGACGTACCTGTCGAAGCGACCATTACCGTTACACAGGCGGCAGCCAAAGTAACGGACACGGAGCTTATTCCCCGCCTGTATAATTTGCTGGAAGGGGGAGTGGTCATAGAAACTGTACCGGTGAATTTGGGCGCTTTTCGGGCAACGATAGACTATGATGCCGGAGAGCCTTCAAATTGGGTACATGATATTTATTCCAGTGGCGGAAAACTTCATTTCCGGGTGGATGATAATAGTGCGACCGCCAAGCGTAGCGCCGTGATCCACCTGGCACCTGAAGATAAGGAGCCGGTGGAGATCCGGATCAACCAGAGTGGTACCGAAGGAGCCTATATCGAACTGAACAGGCCGGGAACACTGGCTTCGTTCATTGATTTCTCAAAGATGGATAGGTATAAGTCTATCCGTTTGGTTTCGCAGAAAGGGATCAATGCGGATGATATCAATACGTTGCGCAATAAAGAGCTGGCAGTCGAAGAGATAAACCTGGCCGGTGTCGCTATGGTGAATCTGCCGGAGAGTGCGTTTGAAGGAAACCGTACATTGCAGAAGATCACATTACCCGAAAGGTTGTTGTCGGTAGGAAATGCGGCCTTTGCAGGTAGCCGCCTGAAAGAACTCAAGTATTCAGGGGCGCGTGTGTTGCAGGTTATCGGCGACCGGGCTTTCGAAGGGTGTTCCGGATTGAAGATGGATAATATTTTTATTTCCAGCCTGCAATCGATCGGTGAGCGTGCCTTTGCCGGTGCATTCACCGAGAGCGAATCGAACGATCTGGATCTGGTAGGGGCTTCCGGCCTGCGAACGATCGGTAAGGATGCTTTCCGGGCATGCAATACATTGACAAAACTGACATTACCGGTGAATTTGTCGCAGATAGGAGAAGGGGCTTTTAGCGAATGTTATAATCTGGCGGGAACGCTTGATTTACCGGAGTCGCTGACAACGATCGGTGCGGAGGCTTTCTATAATTGCAAAAACCTGACAGGGATGCTGGTGCTGCCGGTTTCCCTGAGAGAGTTGGGCGATCGTGCCTTTATGAGATGTGCGGCGTTGGGGGGACTGGACCTGTCGAACTGCCGTTTGACGGAAATCGGTGTGGAGGTGTTCAAAGAGAGCCTGTCGAGTTTGTCGACCAGCGTTGACAAACTGGAGGTTCCTTCGGGTGTGACGTTTATTGCTGCCAGCGCCTTTGAAGATACGGGCTTTAGGGAAGTCGACCTGCCTGCAACACTGGCGATGATCGGTCGGAGGGCCTTTTATAATTGCCGGAAGCTGTCGATAGTAACCAGCCGACGTACGGGAGTGGTTCCGGTGCTGGATGCCGAATATCCGGCGGAAACGTTCGGCGGGGTGGATATTACGGGACAGCGTACGCTAAAAGTAAATCCGCAAGCAAAAAAAGCATACCAGGCTGATCCGTTATGGATAAAGGCAACACCGGAGGCAGGAGGAAATATCGTATGGACGATTGAGGATATTTGATAGTATTAATAGCAAAACATACCGTAATGATGGGGGAAGAAGATCGTAATTCGGAGAACATCCGGAAAGAGAGCAAAGAACTGAGTTATATCCGGAAAGAACAACAGAGAATAAAGCTTTGGGGCGGTGTACTGCTGGGAGCCAACCTTTTGCTGTTGGCCGGCTTCCTGTGGGTATCGAGCTGGAATCAGGAAACGAAACAGCCTGTACCGGAGGAAACCGATTTTCAATATCCCCCGCCTGTTCCACCTGCCGAAGAGGACACCTGCTTCTGGGTAGCTGAAGAGATATCGGATGAGGTGAGCAATGCGGATACCACAGACGAAACGGAGGACACAAACAATGCGGAGGACACGGAGGAATCCCTGTTACAAACTGAATCTATACCACCACCCGCACATGTTCCAGTTAGTCCGGAAACTACTCGTCCGGAAACTATCCGTCCGTCCGCTGCAAGGACTGTCAAAAAAGTCATGCAGCCCCGGCGTAAAAAGAAAGCGACTGTCATTCCGGCCTCTATCATTACACGACCGGGGATGACCCTACGTTTGTTGGCACGGCTTTATTATGGGAGAGAAGTGTTTTGGGTCTATATCTATGACCGGAATATAAGGGTATTATCGTCGCTCGATACATCATCGTTCGATGCTCTTCCCTCTGGTATTCAACTGGAACTGCCCTGTCCGGCCGACTACGGAATAGATGCTACCGAACCCATATAGTTGCAGCGAGCGTGCAATCTGGCGAAAAGCCTGGCGAAACAATGAAAAGAAACAACAATCAATCAAATAATATACGGAAATGAAACAACGTACACGATTCTCCGGACTGCTGGCTATACTCTGTTTGTTGGCCTTTACAGCTGCCGGACAGAGCTACACTATCCATTTTATCAAAGGAACGGAACGTGTCAATCACCAACGGCTGCAAACGGCCAATAATCTGGAAGAGCTGATCACGTTGCTGTCGGACTGCAGCCACCAACTGTCAACAGGCGAATATACCGTTTCACTGACAGCGCTTCAGAGTGTCTCAAAACGCTACGACTCTGCCGCCCGCGAGTTGGCGATGAGACAGGCCACCTTTTTGCAGGAGTATCTGACGGGAAGCTGCTGCCTGGACGATCCCGACCTGTTTGAACTCGATGTCGATGCCCGTACCGATCTGGATAACCGCGTGATTGTTGAAGTAAAGAAACATCCGGTCGTAACGAAGCGGCAGTCGGTTGTTTCAAGTTCTTCCGAAGAAGATATGGAACCGTCCGGCAAGCAGAAGGCTACAGCAGGGCAACCCCGAACGAAGAAGGTGAAAACTGTGGCTGAACCGGCGCCGAAGTCTGTCTCAAAATCTGTACCAGCCAGCCATTTCCTCCTGGGGACTGTCGGATTGGGGATAAAGACGAATGCATTGTTGTTTGCCGGTTTGTTGCCCGACGGGTCGATGTATTCGCCGGTAGCGAATGTGGCAGCGGAGGTGTACTTTATGGAGCGTTTCTCGGCGCAGGTGTCGTTTGCCTATGCAATGCCTTACAATAAAGGGGATCAGTATAATCTGTTCAGCATGACCTGTCTGGAGGTAGAACCGCGCTGGTGGTTGTGGGGCGACAGTCGTTTCCGTGGACTGTATGCCGGGGTGTACGGGCAGTATGGGAGTTTTAATGTACGTATAAAGGAGGAGCTGGAGGATAACAGTACTGGTTTGTTCTATGGCGGCGGGATCTCCGTGGGCTGGCTTCAACCGATCTGGCGGGGTTTCTATGTTGAAGCGGGGTTACAGGCTGGTTACCGTAGCGATACCGTCGATGTCTACGAATTCATACCCGGCAGTGCCAATAAGAAACTGGCAACCTATACCCTAAACAGCTTTACCCTGCAGGGAATGAATTTGTCGGTGGGTTATCGATTTTAAATCACTTCAGACTTAAAGCAAAGCAACCAGCTCTTCAAACTTCTCTTTGTCGAGCGCTTTGCTTCTCACTTTGCTGCGATACGAATAAACGGTAGCCAGCGAATAACCCAGAAAATGGGCGATATTGCTGCTGTCGTTGATTCCCAGGCGGATCAGGGCGAAGATACGGAGTTCCGTAGATAATATCTCTCCTGATTTTGGGCATAGCTTTCCTTCCTCACTCATCAGGTCGTTAAACGATTTGATGAAATGGGGGAATAGCTTCAGGAACGATTTATCGAACTCATTGTAGAAATTCTTCCGTTCATCGCGTATGAATTGTTCGGACTTGATTGTTTTGAATAAGTCATCCAGTTTGGAGGCCATAGCCAGTTTCGCTAAAGAACGGCGGTACGTATCCAGTTTATCCAGATAGATGACACATTGGTTCAGGTAAAGGGCAATGTACTCTTCCTTTATTTTGCTGGCCTGGCTCAATTCTTTATTGATCTCCTGTAATTGCTCATTGGAGGCACTGACTGCTTTTCGCATGAGGGAAAGTTTCTTCATCTGCCGGTACAGGTAGATGATTGTTACCAATAATAAGAAGGATAAAAAGCTCACACTGATCAGTAACGTGCGCGATATCTGTTTCTCTTTCTCTATTTTCAGTTTATACACTTTATCCACGATCGGGAAAAACTCGGTTACTTCTACCGAACGGAGGCGGGCATTACAGGCAACGGCATCTTCCATCGAGCAACTCAGGTATTTGTAGGCTCGTTCGATATCTCCCTTTTCAAACATCAGCAATGCCAGTTTTTGCAGGGAGATATATTCACGTTTAGCTGTTTTCAGGTCGGCTATGGCGGTTTGTGCCAGGTAATAGATTTGTTTTTCGGTGTCGCCTTTCTGGGCATAGGCCTGCGACAGGTTGTATAACAGATAGACAAGTGACTCCTGATTGTCCAACCCTGCCAATTCTTTATCGATCAGTTCGATTGCTTTATCCGCTTGTCCCTCTACGATCATTTTGTCGGCCAGTACCACACTGTGGTCAAGCTGGTTGGTTGTGAGGGATAAGATGGAGTCGCGGTAGGCATTCGTTTTTTCGATATACTTATGTCGCTCGTCGGTACGGGTGTAGTCTGCTATCCAACCGTAGTAAGTACGACAGGTATAATAATAGTAAAGCAGGGTCTGGTTGTCCAGTTGATCCCGGCGTACCTGTTCCAGTTGGGCGGCCACCTCATTGTAAAGTCCCATGATTCCCAGAACTTCGGCTCTTGCGATCCATAAATCGTTCTCGTACTGTGGATTTTGGAGAGACGGAAGGAGCGCTTTCCTTTTTTCCAGATAATGCAGTGCCGAGTCGGCCTGGTAATGTAGGTAGATTCCGTACAGGGAGCTGTACAGGTGGTATTTTTCCTCCGGCGAAGGAGTGGCATGTGCCAGTTTCCGGATACTGTCTATCTCGTGTTCCCGCTGTTTGTGAAAGTCGGCTTTCATTGCGATAGTACGATCCAGCTCTTTGAGCAGGGATTTGATCGTCGGCTTATCGCCGGATGCATATGCCGGCAATATCGACAAAAGGAGTAGAAAAAGAGAATATAGCGTGTTTTTCATGTTGTTGATTTGATTCATCTAGCGCAAAGGTAGTGAAATACATTTGAAATACCTTCTAATGCGTTTTGATTTTTTGCCTGATTGAAATGTGTTATTGTGTTGTATTACAGGTAAAAAGGAGTTTTTAAGGTTTTGATTTTTTTTCTAATGCGTTTTCCCGGTAATCTATCCCGCTACATTTGCATCGTTCACCAACAAATCATTCCATGAAAAAGATAATTGTAACCTTTGTATTATGTCTGGGCTTTTGCCTGCCTGTTTTGTCAGGCGTAAAAATACAGAAAGTGGAACCTGCTTTCTGGTGGTCGGGTATGAAGAATCCCGAACTGCAAATCCTATTATACGGTACGGATATCGCGACCGATAGCGTATTGATAACTTCTTCCGATATTCGCGTGAAAGAGATCGTGAAGCTACAAAATCCGAATTACTTACTGCTTTATCTGGATCTGTCGGAAACAGCTCCCCAAGAATTTAACATTCAACTGACAAAGAACGGGGAACAAACGATCATCCCTTATCAGATAAAAGAACGCGAGAAGGATTCGTCTGTCCGGAAAGGTTTCCATGCTTCAGACGTTTTATACCTGATCATGCCCGACCGTTTCGCCAACGGTGATCCGAAGAATGATGTCGTTCCCGGAATGCGCGAGTCGAAAGTGGATCGTACGGATATGTATGCCCGCCATGGAGGTGACCTGAAAGGGATAGCCGATCATCTGGATTATTTCTCCGATCTGGGCGTTACCGCCATCTGGCTGAATCCTATCCTGAAGAACGATATGACCGAAGGTTCCTATCACGGGTATGCCATTACTGATTATTATGAAGTCGATCCTCGCTTCGGTGATAATGAAGAGTTTCGCCAACTGGTTAGTGCTGCCCACGATAAAGGATTGAAGATCGTAATGGATATGATCTTTAACCATTGCGGAAGCGAACATTTCTTCTTTACCGATAAGCCGTCCGACAACTGGTTCAACTTCCAGGATAATTTCGTACAGACCGGTTACCAGACGATGCCGCAGGCCGACACTTACCGTTCTGATTATGACAAAGTGAAAAATATAGACGGCTGGTTCACCCAGTCGATGCCCGACCTGAACCAACGTAACCGGCACGTGGCTTCTTACCTGATCCAGAACAGTATCTGGTGGATTGAATATGCTGGGATCAACGGTATCCGACAAGATACGCATCCGTATGCCGATTTCGATATGATGGCACGTTGGTGCAGGGCTGTCAATGCTGAATATCCTGATTTTAATATAGTAGGAGAGACGTGGATCGGAAATAATGTAGGTGTCTCTTTCTGGCAGAAGGATAGTAAAGTGGCTTATCCCCGGAACTCTTACCTGCCTACGGTCATGGATTTCCCTTTGATGAATATCATGTCGTCGGCATTCGATGAAGAGACGAACAGTTGGGATAGGGGACTGGCACGTATTTATGATTACCTGACACAGGATATCGTGTATACCGACCCGATGAATCTGTTGGTATTCCTCGATAACCACGATACCTCCCGTTTTTATAAAGTACCGCCTACAGGCGACCTGAACCGCTACAAACAGGCTTTGGCTTTCCTGCTGACCGTTCGTGGTATCCCGCAGATTTATTATGGCACCGAAATACTGATGGCTGCCGATAAGGCCAACGGCGATGGTGTTCTGCGCCGTGACTTTCCTGGCGGATGGGCAGGTGACAAGCAAAACGCATTTACTCCGGCCGGTCGCACCCCTCAGCAGAACGAAGCCTATACATATATAAGTAAGCTACTCAACTGGCGAAAAGGCAATGATGCGATAGCCAAAGGTTCGTTCAAACATTTTATTACGCAGAACGAAGTATACGTTTACGAACGTAAGTACGGAAATCATTCCGTTGTTGTTTTCCTGAACGGCTCTGATGCTGACCGCACGATCGACCTGGCTCCTTATCAGGAAGTTCTTCCTGCTCAGCGGGCTTACGACCTGTTGAACGACCGACAGATCGATTTGCAGACCTCTTTATCGTTGAAAGGTAAAGGCGTGTTGATCCTTGAATTCGGAAAAGTTAATTAAATCATATAATAACACCATGAGAAGTAAAGTATTAATATGGATCGCCCTGCTCGGATGCAGCACGATCAGCTATGCACAGCAATTGTTGTCGCCTGACGGAAATCTGGAAATGAACTTCCGGTTGGATGAAAAGGGCGCACCGGTTTATGACCTGAGTTATAAACAAAAAGAAGTGATTAAACCCAGTCATCTGGGTTTAGAATTGAAGAAAGAAGATGCGGATGCCGCCGTCGACTTTGAGTTCAAGCAACGTAAGGACGTGGATGCACTGGATAAGAAAACGAATCTGTATGACGGTTTCCGGATAAAGGACACCCGTACTTCCAGCTTCAATGAAACCTGGCAACCGGTTTGGGGCGAGGAAAAAGAAATCCGTAATAATTACAACGAACTGGCTGTAACGTTGGAACAACCTTCCAACGACCGGTCTATCGTGGTTCGCTTCCGCCTGTTCAACGACGGATTGGGTTTCCGTTATGAATTCCCTCAGCAAAAAGAGTTGAATTACTTCGTGATCAAGGAAGAAAAGTCGCAGTTCGCTATGGCAGGCGACCATAAGACATTCTGGTTGCCGGGCGATTACGATACACAGGAATATAGTACCATGACCTCTCGCCTGAGCGAGATCCGCGGTTTGATGAAAGAGGCTGTTACTCCCAACTCATCACAAACACCTTTCTCGCAGACCGGTGTACAGACTCCGTTAATGATGAAATCGGATAACGGATTATATATCAATCTGCATGAAGCTGCTTTAGTTGATTATTCCTGTATGCATCTGAATCTGGATGACAAAACGATGACGTTCGAATCATGGTTGACACCGGATGCAAAAGGCGATAAAGGATATATGCAGACACCTTGCCAGTCACCGTGGAGAACGGTTATCGTAAGCGATGATGCCCGTAATATCCTGGCATCCCGCATCACCTTGAACCTGAATGAACCGTGTAAGCTGGACGATGTATCCTGGATCAAACCGACCAAATATATCGGTGTATGGTGGGATATGATTACCAACAAAGGGACTTGGGCTTATACTGACGAATTGAGCAGCGTGAAACTAGGGGAAACCGATTATTCAAAAACAAAACCTAATGGCCGTCACTCTGCCAATACAACGAACGTAAAACGGTATATCGACTTTGCGGCAGCCAATGGTTTCGATGCCGTCCTGGTGGAAGGTTGGAACGAAGGTTGGGAAGACTGGTTCGGCAAGAGCAAAGATTATGTATTCGACTTTGTTACTCCCTATCCTGATTTTGACGTACAGGAAATCCATCGTTATGCAGCCAGCAAAGGTATCAAGATGATGATGCACCATGAAACATCCGCATCTGTCCGCAATTATGAACGTCATATGGATCAAGCCTATCAGTTCATGGTAGACAACGGCTATACCAGTGTAAAGAGCGGTTACGTAGGCGATATCATTCCTCGCGGTGAACATCATTACGGACAGTGGATGTGTAACCATTATCTGTATGCCGTAAAGAAAGCAGCCGACTACAAGATCATGGTAAACGCTCACGAAGCAACACGCCCGACCGGCCTGTGCCGCACCTATCCGAACCTGATCGGTAATGAATCGGCCCGCGGAACAGAATACGAATCATTTGGTGGTAACAATGTCGACCATACAACGATTCTTCCTTTCACCCGTCTGATCGGTGGCCCGATGGATTATACGCCGGGTATCTTCGAAACACATTGCAGCGCGATGAATCCGTCCAACACGTCACAGGTTCGTTCGACACTGGCACGCCAGCTGGCACTTTATGTAACGATGTACAGTCCGCTCCAGATGGCAGCCGATGTCCCCGAACATTACGAACAGTATGCCGATGCCTTCCAGTTTATTAAAGACGTTGCCCTTGATTGGGACAAATCTCTCTATCTGGAAGCAGAGCCGGGCGACTATATCACGATTGCCCGCAAAGCAAAAGGAACAGGTAACTGGTTCGTAGGCTGTACGGCCGATGAGAACGGACATGAGTCCCGCCTGTCTTTCGATTTCCTCGATCCGGGAAAGAAATATGTGGCCGTAGTTTATGCCGATGCAAAAGATGCCGACTGGAAAAATAATCCGCAGGCATATACTATAAAGAAAGGTGTGTTGACAAGCAAAAGCAAATTGAATTTGAACGCTGCCAGTGGTGGCGGCTTTGCCATCAGCATTCAGGAAGTGAGCGACCCGAAAGAATTAAAAGGGTTAAAAAATCTATAAGGTAAAAGGATTGTTAAGGTTATTAAGTAAACTTGTAAAGAACTTAAATTTAAGCACATGAAACGTTTAAGGTTTAAAGCACTGTTGATGCTGATCGCAGGCTTGTGTATGTCCGTTTCTGTTTTTGCCCAGCAAATGACAGTGACCGGAGTTGTGAAAGATCCTACAGGAGAACCGGTTATCGGGGCGAATGTTATTATAAAGGGAACGACGAACGGGACCGTTACCGATATAGACGGTAAGTTTCTGTTGTCTGCCTCTAAAGGCGATATTATCTCTGTTTCATTTATCGGATATAAGATGCAGGAGTTGCCTGCTGCTTCTGATATGAATATTATTCTGGCAGAAGATTCCCAGATGTTGGAGAATGTTGTCGTGATCGGATATGGTACGGTCAAGAAGAATGATGCTACCGGTTCCGTTATTGCCATTAAACCGGATGAAAAGAACCGCGGTTTGCAGGTCAGCCCCCAGGATATGTTGATGGGTAAAGTGGCCGGTGTATCCGTAGCCTCTTCTACCGGACAGCCAGGTTCCTCTTCTTCGATCCGTATCCGTGGCGGTTCTTCCCTGTCTGCTAAAAACGATCCGTTGGTGGTTATCGACGGTGTGATTATGGGTAACAGTGCCCCGGACGGGTTGAGCAATCCGCTGAGTACGATAAACCCTTCTGATATCGAGTCTTTTACAGTCCTGAAAGATGCATCGGCTACTGCAATCTACGGTTCCCGTGCCTCGAATGGTGTTATCATCATTACAACGAAAAAAGGAAAGAGCGGTAGTGTCAAGATCAATTACAGCGGTAATGTGTCTGTCAGCACGAAACGTAATAAAGTAGATGTAATGAGCGGGGATGAATACCGTGATTATATCACAAATGCTCCGAACACGACGGAGGGTATGCTGAATGCGTTGAATCTCTTCCCAAATGTCAGCACAGACTGGCAGGATGAAGTGTTGCGTACGGCAATTTCGACCGACCATAATATTAGTGCTTACGGCTCTGTCAAAGAATTTATGCCTTACCGTGTCTCTTTCGGTTATACTGATCAGAACGGTATTCTGAAAACATCTAATTTCCAGCGATATACCGGAAGTGTTTCATTGACTCCTTCTTTCTTTCAGGATCACCTGAATGTAAACCTGAATGGTAAAGGCGTTTATATCAAAAACCGTTTTGCCGATACGGGTGCGTTGGGAAGCGCGGTTAGCTTCGATCCGACCAAGCCGGTTACAAACGGCAGTAAATACGGAGGTTATTTTACCTGGACCGGCGATTACACACCGGACGGTACCAGAGCGACCTCAGCCGGAGTCAACCCTGTTTCTATGTTGGAAATGGTCGATGACCGTTCGACAGCCAAGTCGTTTATCGGAAATGCGCAGTTCGATTACAAACTGCACTTCTTGCCGGATTTACGCTTTAATATGAATATGGGTATCGATTATACATCTGTGGAAGGAAAGAAATATATTGACCCGAATGCTCCCGGTTCTTATCAGCCGGATGATGACGCCACCGGA
The DNA here is from genome assembly GCF_020091425.1 of Parabacteroides goldsteinii. Taxonomy (NCBI): domain Bacteria; kingdom Pseudomonadati; phylum Bacteroidota; class Bacteroidia; order Bacteroidales; family Tannerellaceae; genus Parabacteroides; species Parabacteroides goldsteinii. The sequence continues at coordinate 601,500 of NZ_CP081906.1, forward strand.
AGTAACCGTATCTATAATAGTACGCATAAAAACAAACTGTTTGATTTCTATGCACAGTATTCCAAAGAACTACCGTCGGTAGCCAGCCGCTTCGACATCATGGCAGGTTATTCTTATCAGAGTTACCAGACGCAGACGGATAATGTGACTTATTATTTGTCACGCAAGCCGGAAACGTTCGGACAGAATACGACCGTAAGCAACGAATATAAGGAAACAGATACCAAATATGTACTGGCCTCTTTCTATGGACGTATGAATTACTCATTGATGGATAAATATCTGTTGACTTTCACCTTGCGTGATGATGCCTCTTCCCGTTTTGCCAAAGATAAACGCTGGGGACTCTTTCCTTCGCTGGCTTTGGGATGGAAGATGAATGAAGAAGGCTTTATGAAAGATTTTAGCAGCCTGGATGAATTGAAGTTGCGTTTAGGTTGGGGTGTCACCGGGCAGCAGGATATTAACCAGGGCGATTATCCGTATCTTTCATTTTACCGGGAAGGAAAAGGGGGAGCCATGTATCCTGTTTATGATGCTGCCGGAAATGTGACCTGGATAAATGTATTGGCACCGACTGCCGCCAACCCGAATCTGAAATGGGAAACAACGACTACCTATAATGTCGGTATCGATTACGGATTCCTAAACGGCCGTATTACCGGTTCTTTGGATGGTTATATCCGTAAGACAAAAGATCTTATCAATGCGGAAGTGAATGTGCCGGCCGGAACTGACTTTGCCGAATATGTTGTTTCGAATATCGGTTCGCTCGAAAACAAAGGGGTTGAGTTTTCTATCAATACCCGTCCGATAGTAAGTCGTGACTTTAGTTGGGACCTGGGATTCAATATCGCTTACAACAAAACGAAGATTACGGAACTGACTTATAACGATAATTCCGACTCACCGGGTAAACGCTTTGAATCGACAGGTGGTGACGGTGGTTTGCGTCTGAAGATCCATAGCGTCGGTTATGCTCCGGGTACATTCTATGTTTTCCAGCAAGTGTATGATGCCGACGGAAACCCGATCGAAGGTGAGTATGTGGACCGTAACGGCGACGGTGTAATTACCGATAACGACCTCTATCGTTATAAGAAACCGACCGCAGACGTGTTGATGGGCTTCAACTCCAAATTCACGTATAAGCAGTGGGATTTAGGCTTCAACGGACGTGTTAGCCTGGGCAATTACAATTTCAACTCGACGGCCGCCAATGCTGCATTGGGCGTCAACGAATTGTTTGGGAACAATGCGTTGAGCAATAAACCTATATCAGTTTTGAAAACCGGATTCCAGTCACGCCAGCGTTTGTCGGATTACTATATCCAGAATGCTTCGTTCCTGAAGATCGACAATATTACATTGGGATATAATGTCGACAAGTTTATCAAAAGTAGCTGGAATGCCCGTTTCTATGCAACCGTGCAGAACCCGATCATCATAACCAAGTATGACGGTCTCGATCCTGAAGTGAACGACGGCATGGATAACAACGTATATCCGCGTCCGATAACAGTATTATTCGGAGTTAACATCAATTTCTAAAATGCATCTATCATGAAACTGAAAAAATATATATCATTGGGCCTTGCCTCTTTATGTTGTGTATGGGCTACTTCCTGTCTGGGCGACCTCGATCAGGAACCGATACTGGATAAATCCAGCAGTTCTATCCATAATGAAGCCGACTGCCAGTCCTTCCTGGCTAAAATCTATTCCGGTTTCGGCTTGTCGGGAAACTCTTCCGATACGAATGTCGAGCCTGACTTGCAGGGTGGCGACCAGGGTTCGCTGGTTTTTCTCCGCGGATTGCTCTCCTTGCAATTGTTCCCTTCCGATGAAGCGATCTGGAACTGGGCGGACGAAGGTATTGTGGAGTTATGTCAGCTGAATTGGGATTATACATTGCCTTATGCTTATTCATTCTACCAGCGTGCCATGCTGAATGTTCGTTACTGCAAGGAATTCCTGGACGTTTATGCGGCAGACAGCGACATTCCGGATATTCAGAAATATCGTGACCAGGTGCGCGGACTCCGGGCAATGAATTATTATTACCTGATCGACCTTTATCGTAATCCGGGTGTTGTCTGGGATGATAGCCCAACAGACGATAAGTCGTGGAAACCGTCACAGATAGGGGCGGAGGCATTGTTTGACAAGATCGTAGCCGAATTGATCGATCTTTCCGAAAACGGTAATCTGGACGAAACGCCTTCTATGGCAACGTACGGTCGTGTAACCAGACCGGTTATTAACACGCTTCTTGCCAAAATGTATCTGAATGCAGAAGTTTATACCGGCAAACCGATGTATGACAAGGCTGCTGTATATGCCCAGAAAGTAATTGACGCCGGGTTTGGCCTGGAAGATAATTATGCCAACCTCTTCTGTGGTGAAAACCATCTGACGGGTATGCATAAGAATGAAATTATCTACGCGATTCCTTTCGATAATGTCAATGCAAAAAGCTATGGCAGTACAATTATGCTGACAGCCGCTGCCTATGGCGGTGATATGGACCAGACCTGGTTCGGAATGTCTTCTTCGTGGACTTGCCTGAAGCCGACACAGCAGATGATCGGATTCTTCAACGAAAGTCCGGATGCGGGAACCGACAGTCATGGCAGTCTCATTAAGAAAGATAAACGGTATGCCTTCTTCGACGGTGGCGGAACGCGTACTCCTGAATCGAAAATGCAGGACTGGAACACCGGCTACCTGTGCCATAAATTTACGAATCTGGGCTGGGACGGCGCAGCAGTAACTCCGACACCCGATCCGAACACCGACTTCCCGTTGTTCCGTCTGGCAGACATCTACCTGATTTATGCGGAATGTGCCGTGCGCAATGCTGCCGGAACCAATAAGGAACAGGCCGTTGAGTATGTAAACCAACTGCGTGAACGTGCTAACGGTGATAAGAGTGCCAATATTACAGCCTCTGACCTGTCTCTTGATTTTATTCTCGATGAACGTGCCCGCGAATTATATTGGGAAGGACAGCGTCGTTCCGACCTCGTACGTTTCGGAAAATTCACTAAGGATTATGCCTGGGCATATAAAGGGGGTACACTGGAAGGCGTTGCAAATATCGACAGTCGCTTCAATATCTATCCGATCAGCGACCGCGACCTGACAGCCAATCCGAACCTGGTGCAAAACCCGGGATATGAATCATTAAAATAATAACTTCCAAATCTGTAAACAAATGAAGAAACTGAATATATATATGCTCCTTTTAGCCGGTTCATTATGCTGGACCGGTTGCGGAGAAGACAGAGACGATAATCCGGTTTTTCAGGAACCAACCGAGTTCAACCTGAATACACCGGCACAGGCAAATGAAGTATATGATCTGAAGAATCTTTCTTCCATTGAACTGACCTGTACGCAACCTAATTACGGATACGTGGCTTCTACCACCTATAAAGTACAGCTCTCCCTGGAAGAAACTTTTAAGGAGGCCGATGAGGCAGCCGGTACAAAAGCAAATTATGCCACCTTATCCCCGGCTTACCCACTGCCTGAGTTGAATATAGACGCCGTTGACTTTGCCATGGCTTTGTTGGATTTGTGGAAGGTTTCGAACGATAATGCCGAATTGCCGGAGACACCCATGCCGGTTTATATTCGTCTGAACGCTTCCCTTACGAATAATGGAGCGGGACAAATCACGTCCAATGTTATCGAACTACCGAAAGTGTTGGGTTATAATGTGGAACCTCCTGTCACTTTGCCGGAACAGATGTATCTGGTCGGTGATTTTGCCTCCGGAAGCAGTTGGGGTAAATGGGTGGAGATGATTCCGGTAACGGATACTCCGGGTAAATTCTGGTCCATGCAATATTTTGGCGGTAATAACGTGATGAAGTTCAATGCGCAACCTTTGTGGAACGGCAATCAGGTCGCTTATTCCGAAGGTCTTGTTCCGACTGCATCGGCCTCTTTAGCCGGAGTGTCCGGTGTGGATGATGGCAGTGGCGGAGAGAATATCGGTGTGAAGAATGCCGGCTGGTATATCCTGGTCGTTACCACCGAACTGTCAGGTAAGGATTTGAACTACACTCTCGAATTTCTGGCTCCCGATATCTACCTGACCGGCGATCCTTCCGGTGGTTGGGATACCTTCGACGAGGCCCGTAAATTCACCGTTCCTTCCGGTGAAGGCGAATTTGTTTCACCCGCTTTTGTAGCCTCCGGCACCTTACGTATGTGCATTAAATTGCCGTCAACCGACTGGTGGCGTACCGAGTTTGCCATCCTGAGCAATAAGATCGAATACCGTAAGAACGGAGGTGATCAGGAAGCAGTGAATGTTTTGGCAGGCCAGAAGGCTTACCTCAACTTTCTGGATGGTACGGGGAGTATCAAATAAAACATTTCATAGTTCCTGATGTAATTTCGCTTGGTATAGGTACTGAACCGAATTACATTAGCTACAAATCTATTGTCGATAGCTATCAGTATTATTATTGATTGCTATCGACAATATTGTTTATAACTATCGATAATATTACTTACAGCTGTCGGCAATAGATTAGTAAGGCATCTAATCAGAGAGAGATGCCGGTAAAATAGTATCTCCCACGGCATGTTACATTAATTAATATTTGAAATAATTTGGCTAAAGTGATATCAGGAACTACTGTAACTGTTATATTTGCATGTAAAAACATAAAGATATGATAGTCAGAATACTTTGCTTGCTGGCATTTGCGTTGATTTTTAACTCATGTCACGGCCAGCAGACAGCAAAAACAGAGAAAGAGGATACAACGCCGAGAACCTTTGAAATGGTTGCCGTCCCCAGTATGATTACCGATCCGGGCGAACGAGCCAAATATCTGGTCCAGCATTATTGGGATAAATTTGATTTTACCGATACGGCGTATATCCATCTGCCGGATATTACGGAACAGGCACTTACCAACTATATCGATCTGATGAAGTATGTAACTCCCGAAGTCGCTTCGTCTTCTATCAAAGGGATGATGCACAAGGCTGAGACCGACAGTATTGTATTTACTCATATAGCCGGTCTGTATGAGAAATATTTATACGATCCCAATTCACCGATGCGCGATGAATCTCTGTATATTTATGTGTTGGAGTCTATCTTGTCTGCCCCGGTCTTTGATGAGGTGAACAAGATCCGTCCGGCTCATTTACTGGAACTGGCACTTAAAAACAGAGTAGGAGAGCCAGCTACAGATTTCACATATACGCTTGCTGATGGGGAAACAGGTACATTATATGGTATAAAAGCCCCTTATGTATTGCTGTTCTTCTATAATCCCGATTGTCATGCCTGTAAAGAAATAACCGGACAAATATCCGGTTGGCCGTTACTGGACAAAATGCAGGCGGATAATACGTTGAAGATACTGGCTGTTTATCCGGACGAAGATTTGGAAGCCTGGAAAAAGCATATTCCGGATGTTCCGGCAAGTTGGATAAATGCTTATGATCAGTCGATCTCTTTAAAAAATGATGAAATATATGACCTGAAAGCCATACCCACACTTTATTTGCTGGATAAAGACAAAAAGGTCATTTTGAAAGATATTACTTTTAACCAGTTGGCAGAATTCTTACAGATGCAAACAAACTAAATATGCAATAAACAAATAGAGTATGAGAACAACATTATTATCATTCATGTTTCTGGCAGGTGTCAGTCTGACGGCATCTGCACAGTTTAAGATCGGAGGGAAAACTATCAACACAAAGAAAGTCTTGGGAGCTGCAACTGATGTAGCAAAAGCTGTGACTCTTAGTGATGCGGACATTGCTAAAATGAGCCGTGAATACATTGAATGGATGGATACACATAATGAAGTGGCAGGTCCTGACACAGAAATGGGACAACGTCTGGAAAACCTGACAAAAAATATAAAGGTGGATGGACTGGATCTGAACTTTAAAGTGTACAACGTAATCGACGTGAACGCTTTTGCTTGTGGGGACGGGAGTATCCGTGTTTGTGGCGGTTTGATGGAAGTGATGGATGATGCCGAAGTAATGGCGGTGATCGGTCATGAGATCGGTCATGTGGTTCACACCGATGTGAAAGATGCTATGAAAACCGCTTATCTGAGATCAGCCGCACGTAATGCAGCCGGGGCTACAGACGGCGTTGTTGCTAAACTGACCGACTCGCAGTTAGGTGATTTGGCTGAGGCTTTAGCCGGTGCCCAGTTCTCTCAGAAGCAGGAAAACGAAGCAGACGACTATGCTTTTGAATTTTCTATTAAGAATGGTATCGATCCTTATGCAATGAGCAAATCTTTGACTAAACTTGTGGAAATGAGTAATGCCGGTGGTGCAAAGGCTTCTGCTATCCAGAAAATGTTCTCTACCCACCCGGACAGTGAGAACCGTGCTAAGAGAATGAAGGAAAAAGCAGATAAATACACACAAAATCAATAAGAAATTGTTAATCAGCTTTAAATGGCTGGCTAACGTGTTAAAATATTGCTAAAATTATAATTTATATGCTGGAAAACTATGCTGAATAACATAAAGTGCTTATATTTGCACTGTGTTTTTCATGGTATTAGATTTAAGGTTAGCAATGAAGATTGGTTGTCGCGATGACAACCTTTTCTTTTTTATAGACTTTACCGATCATCATTTGTCCACTTTCCCTCTTTTAATTCCGAAATAATATTACTTTTGTATCAGTACTATAAAATTTATGTGGTGTGGATACAAAAATAAAATTACGGGTTCAAGGGCTGACTAATAGCCAGATTCAGGCGGGAGCATATGCCTTGATACTGGCGGAAGAAAACGGAGCTCGTCGCGTACCTATTATAGTAGGGACATCGGAAGCACAATCCATTGCTATTGCATTAGAACATATTACGCCTCCCAGGCCTCTTACTCATGATTTATTTATGACTTTTGCCCAGGCTTTCGGCATTCAGCTACGGGAGGTTTTCATTTATAAGTTCGAAGACGGTGTTTTCTATTCCGAGCTGTTGTTTGATGATGGCATAACTCAGGTACGCCTCGATTCACGGACATCGGATGCCATTGCAATTGCTCTTCGGGTGAAATGTGACATCTATACGACAGAACATATCGTTTCAGAATGCGGAGTCGTGCTGGAAGAATCCTCGATGCCGGATGAAATGGATGACAACGATTATGCTTTGCTGGACAAAGAACCGGAAGATATAGAAGATGAGGCGGAATTGAAGAAATGGCTTTCTCTTCTGGATGAAGAAGAATTGAGCGAACGGATGGAAGAAGCTGTAGCTGATGAGAACTATGAGTATGCAAAGATGTACAAAGACGAGATTCGCCGTCGTGAAGAAGAGGAGGGAAGTGCCAAATGATAGATCAACAGAGCGGGATTAGTCTGGAATCCCTTTTACGTGGAATACTGGGGATCGTGACAGTTCTGGCTGTGGCATATGCCTTGAGTTATGACCGGAAACGTATCGACTGGAAGTTGATAGGAGGTGGATTGATTATGCAGGTCATATTTGCCCTGGCAGTTCTTTATATACCGTTCGTGGGAACAGCTTTGGAATGGATGGGGAAGGCGTTCATTAAACTGATGGACTTCACCCAGGCGGGAGTTGGCTTTTTATTAGGACCGTACGCAACCAAAAGTAATGGGTTTATATTCCTGATCCATTCATTACCGGTTGTCATTTTCTTTTCAGCATTGGTTTCCCTCTTTTATTACTGGGGAATTATCCAGCGTGTTGTGGGAGCTTTTTCCTGGTTGCTACGAAAGTTTATGAATATATCGGGTGCGGAAGGATTAGTTACCTCCGGAAATATATTTATGGGAATGACTGAATCTCCCGTGCTTATTAAGAATTACTTGCCGGCGATGAATAAGTCGGAGATCTTTCTGGTTATGGTGTCCGGAATGGGGACTATCGCCGGAACGGTTATGGCAACTTATATTGGTATGTTATCGGGGGGTGACCCTGTAGCCAGGGTATTGTTTGCCAAGCATCTGATTTCGGCGTCGTTGATGGCTGCACCCGGTTCGATCGTTTTGGCAAAGATGCTTTGTCCGCAGACGGAAGTTGCCGTTGATCAGGCTGCCACGCTGGAAAAAGGAAGTTCCCATCCGACGGCTTTGGATGCGTTGGCTGCCGGAACATCTACCGGTATCCGCCTGATGGTCAATATAGCTGCAATGCTTTTGGTATTCATTGCGCTGGTCGCTTTGGCGAATTATCTTCTGGAAGGATTGCTGGGGCGTTATACCGGTTTGAATGAATGGATTGTTTCGGTGACTGACGGTAAAGCGCAGGGATTGACGTTCCAGTTTATTCTCGGAGTTATTCTGGCTCCTTTTATGTGGCTGATCGGTATTCCGTCACCGGATATTATGCTTGTCGGTTCTTTGCTGGGACAGAAAACGATCCTGAATGAATTTGTGGCTTATTTCCAGTTGCAGGAGTGGAAAGATGCCGGGATGTTCATGTATCAAAAGTCGATTTTAATGTCTACCTATATATTATGTGGTTTTGCTAATATTTCGTCTATCGGGATTCTGTTAGGCGGGATGGGAGTGCTGGCTCCGGAGAAGAAGGAAATGATAACCCGTTTCGGTTTTCCGGCCATGATTGCCGGTGCTTTGGTATCTGTGTTGTCAGCCACGATTATAGGGATGATACTCGGGTAATTGAAAATTATAAATTGAAAATTAAAGAGACGTGCAGATATTTTATACGCCGGATATTGCAGTGAATCCGGAACTGCCGGAAGAGGAGGCAGGTCACTGTATTCGTGTACTTCGTCTGACCGAAGGCGATGAAATTTTGCTGACTGATGGTAAAGGAACTTTTTATAAGGCGGCTATCAGTCGTGCCCATCATAAACATTGCGAAGTGTCCATTCTGGAGAGTTGGCAGCAATCGGCTTTATGGAACTTCCACCTTCATATCGCAGTTGCTCCGACAAAAAATATGGATCGGATGGAATGGTTTGCAGAGAAAGCGACCGAGATCGGTATTGATGCCATTACCTGCCTGAATTGTCGTTTCTCAGAACGCCGGGAGATAAAACCTGCCCGTCTGGAAAAGATCCTGGTCAGTGCCATGAAGCAGTCACAAAAGGCGACACTACCCCGGCTGGAAGGGATGACTGATTTCAAATCATTTGTCAGCCAACCTTTTGACGGCCGTAAGTTTATCGCTCATTGTGAGGATGGAGATAAAACATTATTAAAACAAACGTATCGTCCAGGTGAAAACGCTTTAGTATTGATCGGTCCTGAAGGAGACTTTAGTCCGGAAGAGATAGAACTGGCTCTAAAAAAGGGATTTGAACCTATCTCGTTGGGAGATAGCCGACTTCGCACAGAGACAGCTGCGTTGGTGGCTTGTCATACGATACATGTATTGAATCAATAAAGATTAAATATCATAGAAAAAAGGATATGTTAACCGAAGAAATACCTTTGGTTCGTATCCTTTTTTTATTTTTCTTTGAACCATACTTTAATACTTCAATGGAAAAGGAGGAGAGATATTGAAGGTTATGTTATATTAACATCCTGTTTTATGTTAATGGTAAAATACCATAATTTCCTGCGAATATCAAATAAATATTGATATAAGCTCGATTGTATATTTGTGCAAGAGGCATAAGTATGTATTAGCTAACCATCTTCTTTATTAAATAAAACATTATGATACCACTTTATCAGGAATTACCATTTACGAGCAATAGCTATATAAACTTCTATAAAGAAGATTTGCCACATTTTATTGTTCCGTGGCATTATCATCCTGAAATAGAAATTATGTATATATTGGAAGGTACCGGAACACGTTTTGTCGGGGACCATATTGACAGATACCAGGAAGGTGATGTTTGTATGGTAGGACCGAAGTTACCCCATGAATGGAGAAATGATGATGAATTCTTTAAACAAGGTGCCGGACTGAAGGCATCTTGCCTATGTTTGTTCTTTCTAAAAGATATTTTTGAAGAAAATCTGATCCGCTTACCGGAAATGAACAATATTCGTCAGTTGATAGAACGTTCCAGGCGCGGCATTAAGTTTATGGGAAAATCCAGAGATACGATCGGTTCTTTCATCCAACGTTCGGTGAATGATACCGGGGCTGCCCGTATTACCAACTTTATCTCGTTACTGGAAATGATGGCGACGACAGATGAATATGAGTTGCTGGCAAGTGTCGGATTCACGGAATCTGTCAATTCTTCGGATTTTGAAAGATTCGATAAAGTATACCAGTATATGATGAAGAATTTTACAAAGCCGATAAAACTGGAAGAAGTCGCTTCACTGGTTGGTTTGACGCCTAATGCTTTCTGCCGTTATTTCAGGGGACGTACCAAAAAGACATTTGTACAGTACTTGAATGATATACGTATCGGGCATGCTAAAAAGCTATTGATAGAAGGACGTATGAAGATTTCGACGTTAAGTATGGAGGCTGGTTTTAATAATTTGTCAAACTTTATTGAGCAGTTTAAACGCTCCACAAAGATGTCGCCGTCAGAATATCAGAAAAAGTTCGGAGTAAAAAACCGGAAAGTTATCTGATTTCAAATTTATGGTAAAATACCAGCATTATGTGCAAAAATAAAGAAAAGAAGTAGGCTTAACTGACTATATCTTTGCCATATAGAAATCTGAGATATAGTTAACAGTTATAATTCTAATAATAGAAAGCCTATGGATACACAAGCATTTTGAATAAAGAGTTTTATAGTGTAAATGCAAATTATCCCGTTTAAGTAATGAATATGGACAGAAGGAATTTTATAAAACAAACTACTATGGCAACTTTGGGTAGCCTTGCCTCTTTTGATCTGTTTGGAACTTCTTCTTTTAATGCGGAAGTTCCGGGAATGAGTAAGAGAAAGGTCTCGCCCCGTGCAATTACCATGTGGGACTTTTCCTGGTTGGAACGTCGTTGGCCGGGAGCCGGTTATGAAGACTGGGATAAGGTGTTGGATGAATTGCTCGAACGTGGTTATAATGCGATACGTATTGATGCTTATCCGCATCTGGTCGCAGAGAATCCGACCGGGAAATGGATGTTGAATGAAGTCTGGAACCAGCAAGTTTGGGGAAGTCCGGATTTGAATGAAGTACAGGTTCAGCCTGCTTTGAATGAGTTTCTTACAAAATGTCGGGAACGCGATATCAAGGTAGGACTTTCTTCTTGGTATCGTCAGGACGTAGATGGTACTAGGATGAAGATAACAACCCCAGACAAGATGGCTGATTGCTGGATATCAACTCTTAAATCTATAGAAACAGACGGGCTGTTGGATACTGTATTATTTGTGGATCTGTGTAATGAATGGCCGGGAAATTTGTGGGCTCCTTTCTTTTCATCCCAATATCCGCATGTTGTATGGGGACAATGGTATAAGGAAGAGTCGCTTCAGTGGATGAAACATGCTTTGAACCGGATGAGGAAAGAATATCCGGATATGCCTTTCCTCTTTTCCTTTGATTATGGGGATGTTCAGAAATATGAGGAAGTAGACACTTCTTTCCTGGATTTGTATGAGCATCATATATGGATGGTTCATCAGAATAACAGCGAGTTTTATAAGATCGTGGATTATAAGGATGGACAGTTTTCTCCCGAAGCCTATAAGAAAGTGGTGAGATCTGCTGAAAAGCTTTACCGGGAGAAACCATTGTATTGGCAGAAGTTGCTAACCGATAAAATAGAACTGACAGGGAAAATCGCAAGAAAAACAGGACGGCCTCTTATTACTACGGAATGCTGGGGGATTGTAGATTATAAAGACTGGCCTCTGCTGAATTGGGATTGGGTGAAAGAACTTTGTGCTTTAGGAACAATAGCGGCTGCTCAAACGGGGATGTGGGCAGGAATAGCTACGAGTAATTTTTGCGGACCGCAGTTTGCCGGTATGTGGAGAGATGTAAAATGGCATCAGGAATTGACCGCAATAATCAGGTCGGCTGTGTTGGATGAATCTATTGTCATGAATAATGAAATAGCTGCTAAATTATTGAGACGGCTTTAAGTTTCAGTTATCAAAAAGTCTCATGTTAAAATTTATATAAGCGAGAACATATTGTTCCCGCCAGGGGAATTACATTAAAAAAAATAGTGATTAATCAATTAAATCAATTCTTTTATGGAAAAGAAAAATAGAAGTTTTTATCTGGTTTTCATTTCCGTTTTCCTGCTTTTAGGAAACCTGCTGGCAGAAGCTCAAACGGGAAGGACTATTTCCGGGATTGTTGTATCGGAGGTCGGTAATGAACCTCTGATAGGTGTAAACGTTGTTCAGAAAGGGACTACAAACGGTGCAGTTACGGACCTGGACGGACGATTTACCTTGACTGTTCCGGACGGAAGTGTTTTACAAATTACGTATATCGGTTATCAGGAACAGTTATTGACTGTCAGGCCCAACATTGCGATCTATCAGGTTACTTTAAAAGAAGATTCGCAGGCTTTGGATGAAGTTGTTGTGGTGGGCTATGGCATTCAGAAGAAAAAACTGGTAACAGGTGCGACTGTACAGGTGAAGGGAGACGATATTCAGAAGCTGAACACGGTGAGTGCTTTGGGTGCTTTGCAAAGTCAGACTCCTGGGGTGAACATTACCCAATCATCCGGTATGCCGGGCGAAGGTTTCAATGTGACGATACGTGGTTTGGGTACAACCGGTTCTTCGGGACCTTTATACATTATAGACGGGGTTACCGGTGCGGATATCAATAATCTGAATCCTGCCGATATCGAATCTATTGATGTGCTGAAAGATGCGGCATCAGCTGCTATCTACGGATCACGTGCTGCGAATGGTGTTGTATTGGTGACGACAAAACAGGGGCGTGCCGGAAAAGCAACCATATCTTATGACGGATATTTTGGTGTGCAGAATGTATATAAAATGGTTCCGACACTGAATGCACAGGAATATGCGATGATACAGAATGAAGGTCGTTTAATGGATGGCCTGCCTGCTTATGATTTTAGTTCGATGGTACCCAACTGGGAAAGTTATGCCAATGGAACGAACAAAGGGACGAACTGGTTGGATGAAATGAGGAATGAGAATGCCCCGGTCCAGAATCATGCTCTGAATATTACGGGAGGAAGCGAACAGTCCGTTTATTCTATCGGTATTTCCTATACTTCACAGGAAGGTATTCTGGGTAAACCTGTACAACCCAAGTATGATCGTTATACATTTCGTTTGAATACCGAGCACATTTTATTAAAAAATAAGGACTTTGATATCATTAAGTTTGGAGAGAACCTGACATATTCTTATACTGAAAAATCGGGAATCTCTATCGGCAACCAGTATCAGAATGATATCAACGGTGCGTTGAAAGCCAATCCGTTCCTTCCTATGTATGACGAAGACGGGAATTATCATTATGCACTGGATTGGGATCCTACTGGTGAAAACCCGGTTGCCCTGATGGATTATGCACATGGTCAGAACCTGACAAAGAAACATAACATTAAAGCGAATGCCTACGTGACTTTACAGCCGATCAAAAACCTGAAGATCAGGAGCAGCTTCGGTTTGACAATGGAAGCTAATTCCTATCGCAGTTTTAAACCGGTTTATGAGTTGGCTTCGAATGTGTATAATAAAGAGAATGAGGTGACTCAACGTATGTTTATCAATTCCGGATGGCTTTGGGAAAATACGGTAAGTTATGATTTCAAAATCAATAATAATCATAATTTCAGCGCCTTGATCGGTCAGTCTATGGAACGGAGTGGTTTAGGTGACAATTTATCGGCCAGCAATGTCAACTCGATTTTCGATGACTTCGATCATGCCTATCTGGATAATACAACTGTTATCTATGCCGATAAAACAACAGTCGGTGGTTCTCCTTATATGAAGAACGGGATCTTACAGAAAAGAGGGATCGCTTCTTTCTTCGGTCGTATCAATTATGATTATAAGGAAACTTATTTGTTGACCCTGGTCATGCGTGCCGATGGTTCATCGAATTTTGCTAAAGGAAATCGCTGGGGTTATTTCCCTTCAGTTTCTGCCGGTTGGGTGATGAGTAACGAAGCATTTATGGAGCCGACGAGAAATTATCTCGATTTCCTTAAAATCCGTGCCAGCTGGGGACAAAACGGTAATCAGGATATCGATCCGTTCCAGTATCTGGCAACGATCTCGTCCCTGAAGTCCAATTATTTCTTCGGACCGGACAAGCAAACTATTTCTTCCGGGGCTTATCCCGATATTTTACCTAATAAGGATGTAACGTGGGAAACTTCCGAACAGCTGGATTTAGGTCTGGATGCCCGTTTCCTGGGTAGCCGTCTGGGACTTTCATTCGACTATTATATAAAGACAACCAAAGATTGGTTGGTACAGGCTCCTATTCTGGATTCCTACGGTACGAACGCTCCTTATATCAATGGCGGTGATGTTCGGAATAAAGGTATTGAACTGGCTTTGAACTGGAATGACCATGTTGGAGATTTTACTTACGGGGTAAACCTGAATTTGTCGCATAATAAGAATGAAGTAACCCGTATTGCCAACTCCGAAGGAATTATTCACGGAAGTCCGAATATTCTGAGTGAAGGTACAACGGAAATGTACCGGGCACAGGAAGGATACCCGATCGGTTATTTCTATGGGTATAAAACGTTGGGTGTTTTCCAGAGTGAAAAGCAGATTGCAGAATATACCGGAGCAAAACTGTCAGGTACAGCCCCCGGTGACTTGATTTTTGCAGATACGAACAAGGATGGTGTGATTGATGATAAAGATAAATGTATGATCGGTAACCCGCATCCGGATGTTACAATGGGATTGACTCTGAATTTCGGATATAAAGGATTTGACTTGGGGATAACGACAAATGCTGTATTCGGTAACCAAATCGCCAAGTCGTACCGGTCGTTTACAGACCAGCCGAAAGAAAACTATACAACAGACATTTTAGGCCGTTGGCATGGTGAAGGCACTTCCAACCGCTTGCCTCGTGTTGCATCCGGAACGAATGTAAACTGGCTGTACATATCGGATATATTCATTGAAGACGGGGATTATTTCCGTATCCAGAATGTGACTTTAGGATATGACTTTAAGAAACTATTCCCCCGTATGCCGTTGGGTCAGGCCCGGTTGTATGTGACAGCTCAGAATCTGGCAACCTTTACCAAATATTCAGGAATGGATCCGGAAATCGGGTATGGTGCAGATAAGAGTTGGGTGTCCGGTATCGATGTCGGCTTTTATCCAAGTCCGAGAACATATATGATAGGTGTTAATTTAAAATTCTAATCGATTTAAAATATGAAAAAGATAGCATTTCTTTCATTACTCGTATTCCTGTTTACAGGTTGCGACGGTTTTCTGGATTCAGAAAATCTGGTGAAAAAGGATACGTCGAGTTTTCCGGAAACATCGCAGGATGCATTGGATGCGTTAACCGGAGTGTATTCCATATTACCATCCGTGAATGTAAACCAATGCACTTTCCTGGTATCCGAATTGCTTTCGGATGACCGTCTGGGAGGTGGAGCTGCCGTAGATAGAAGCTGGGCTGCAATGGATCAACTTAAAAAGATAAATGACGATATGTTCCCGGATTTCTGGAAAAAAATGTATCAGGGGATTTTCCGTTCCAATATGTTGCTGGAAACTCTCGATGTGGTAAAGACATGGGAAAAGCCGGAGTTGAAAGATCAGATAGCGGCTGAAGCCCGGTTTCTGCGTGCTTACTTCTATTTTGAATTATGCCGTATGTTTGGAACGGTACCTTTGGTTCTGACGACAGAAGCTGTGAATAATCCGCGGGCCGAAGCCAGAGAGTTATATGCTCAGATGGCGAATGATTTGAAATATGCCATTCAGACGTTGCCGGATAAAAAATATGAAGTAAAAGACAGCCAGTTGGGACATGCAACGAAATGGGCTGCCGAATCATTGATGGCACGTGTCTATTTATTTTATACCGGATATTATAAGCAGGACGCCCTGCCATTGACTGAAGGCGGTTCTGTGACAAAACAGGAAGTGATCAACTGGTTGGATGACTGTATTAATAATAGCGGTCATGGGCTGGTTTCCAATTTTGGTAATTTATGGCCTTACGCAAATTCCGCTACGGCTCCTGATTATAAGTTCGCTACAGATAATAACCTGAGTTGGGTGGGAGATGACCAGAATAATGAAACGATCTTTTCCATTAAATATTCTGCAATGGGTAATCATTCTACCAGTATTTATTATGGAAACCAACCGGTACTTTATTTCTCCATTCGTGAACAACCGAATTATGAGAATATATTTCCGTTCGGACAAGGTTGGGGAGCAGGACCGGTCAGTACTAATCTGATAAGCGACTGGGAGATAAGCGAACCGAATGACTTCAGGCGTGCCGCTTCTATCCTGGACGTAAACGATCCGGATGAGAATATAAAAAGTTATACCTGGGGAGCCAGTATGCAGATACAGGAAACAGGTTATTGGCAGAAGAAGTATATCGCAATAAACGCACATCAGGCAAAGTCGGACGGAACGACAGCTTGTGTTAATTACAGTTGCATATTGTATGGACGAACTCCTGACTTCCAGATCGATAACACACAGGATCAGGTGATCATCCGCTTTGCAGATGTATTGCTGATGATGGCAGAGCTGAAACAGGATGTCAGTTATTTGAACCGGGTACGTGAACGTGCCGGTTTAACCCCTCTGGCTGCTTATACGGATAGGGCATTGCAGAATGAACGCCGTTGGGAACTAGCCTTTGAAGGTTCCCGTTATTATGATTTGCTTCGTTGGGGCATTGCAGGCGAATCCCTTGAAAAACAGAACGGCGTAAAAGTTAAGAATAATGGAGTGGATGATGTGATGAATATGGGTAATCTGACACAACGTATCCAGGAAACGGGAGGATTCATGCCTATACCCAAAACACAGATTGATTTATCGGCCGGCGTACTTGAACAAACTCCGGGATGGGGTAATGATGCATTGTATTAATCAAACAGTTAAATGAAATTATATGAAAAAGATAATAATCGCTCTTTT
The DNA here is from genome assembly GCF_020091425.1 of Parabacteroides goldsteinii. NCBI lineage: Bacteria > Pseudomonadati > Bacteroidota > Bacteroidia > Bacteroidales > Tannerellaceae > Parabacteroides > Parabacteroides goldsteinii. The sequence goes on from NZ_CP081906.1 coordinate 618,540, forward strand.
TTCGCTACTGGCAATGTTTCAGTTGTCTTGTAATCCGATAGAGGAGGAGCATAAACAAGGTAGTGTGATCGCGGAAAGCGAGTTGAAGTTGGATGTATATCCGCTGACAGAGGGAGGAAATAAGATTGTTATGATCAATAATACTCCGATGGTCGGATCTCATTGGAATTATGGTTCAGGCATCTCTGTGCGTCAGCAGGATACGGTTCTGGTCCCGTTTTTAGGTGAGAAAGAGATTGTTTTCACCGGAATATGTGCTGGAGGAACCATTTCTACGACTCGTAAGGTGACTATTGACAATATTCTTTATCCGATAGAAGATGAATGGGCCATTTTTGCAGGAACGGATAAAAATGGTAAAGACTGGATGTGGGATTATACAAGTCCGGACGATGTCGTTTGGGGAAATGGCGGCTATCCCGGAAATACCGCTCCGGCCTGGGCAACGATCAAGGCGGGAGATATGGATGATCAAGATCCGGAAGTCGGGAAAGACGGCGTTATGCATTTCGACCTGAACGGTGCCGCCAATTTTACGAAGATAAGTCAGACCGGAAAAGTTGTGGAGAAGGGTAGTTTTAAGTTTGATATGACTAAACAGAAGGTGATGGCTGACGGAACTCCCTGGTCTATCGGTACATTGACAATTGTGGACGGAACGATCCTGAAAGGAGTTTCTCCGAACGAAGGAGGGAAAACGGTTCATGAATTTGACATTCTGAAGTTGACCGAAGATAAATTGGTCTTGGCGCATGTCTTGTCTAATGGCTGGGAAGCGTGGTTCTGGTGTTTTAAAGTGAAAAAATAAGAAGGAAAGGTGTGATAGATCATGAAAAAGATAGTTCTGCTTTGCATTTTATTCTGTCATTGCGTTTTAGCTTCGGCCCAATATGAACGGGCTGCGCAATGGGAAGAAAAGATTCAGGAGTTAAGGGATAAAAACAGTAAGGAAGGAATCCAACAAGGTTGTGTTTTATTTATAGGTAGCTCTACGTTTACACGATGGGGAGATACACAGAAGTATTTTCCAAACTCGGTGGTCGTGAACAGGGCATTCGGTGGTTCCATGATGTGCGATCAGATCTATTTTTTCGATGAAGTTGTCAAGCCTTTTAATCCTCGCCAGGTCGTTATCTATGAAGGCGATAATGATTTGAATGAGACGGAGACTACTCCTGAACAGTTTATGGAAGATGTCATTTGTATGAGCCGTCTCATTCATTATCATTATCCGGAATGCCGTATTCTGCTTGTTTCCATCAAGCCTTGTCCGGCGCGGGTGAACTCTTTTGAGAAATATAAGAAAGCCAATCGACTGATGGAAGAATATGCAGCATTGTATGATTATATGGATTATGTAAGTGTCTGGGATAAATTTGTCGATGAGAATGATTGCCCTATTATGGAATACTTCAAAGAAGACCATATTCATATCACTCCTGAAGCATATCTTCTTTTTAAAGAAGTGATGGAAGATAAATTGTTGAAAAAGTAGGTAAAACTATGACAAAGATATATTGGTTAAGTTTGCTGGCATTCCTGTTGATCGGAGCGTCAGTACAGGGGCAGAGTAACTTGAATTTCGGACGGACCGTCAAGCAACAGGCTGATGAACTTCCCCGTTCAAAAGCCGGAAAGATTATAACGGAAAGGAAAGCCTACCAAGCCGTATCCGGACAGTTACAAAAGGATGAAGAAGGTAATTTCCTGCTTTCCAGCGGTTGGGAGATGATCGAAGGATATAAGCTGGCAGGAAAAGGTATATCTTTGTGGGATACCCGGACAAATGCCGATGAATGGTATAATGCGGTTGTGCCGGGAACAGTCCTTACCACACTGGTTGAACAGTCAGTATATCCGGATCCTTATTATGGCCTGAATAACTTACTGATACCGGATACGCTTTGCCGTATGGACTGGTGGTACCGTATCTCATTCGAGATACCTCAGACGATGAAGGATACGGACTATCAGATATTACTGAACGGTATCAACTATAAGGCGGATATCTGGTTGAACGGTATCCGCCTGGGTACAATGAACGGAGCCTTTAAAAGAGGCTTGTATCCTGTGGCCGGTTTATTGGATAAACAGGGAATGAATACATTAGCCGTTCATATTTTTCCACCCAATAATCCGGGTATTCCGTTTGAAGAGAATAAGGAATGGTTTGGCGGTAATGGTGGTGCCCTTTGTCTGGACGGACCGACTTTTATCTCTTCGGAAGGATGGGACTGGATACCTGGTATCCGGGATAGGAATATAGGTATCTGGCAGGATGTCAGACTGGTTCCGGTAGGTGATGTCCTGATGGAAGATCCTCAGGTCATCACAGATCTACCATTGCCGGATACGACTTATGCCGATATTAAAATTAAAACGCGGTTGGTGAATACAACCCCGGAGACACAAACGGTTTCCGTGAATGGAAAGATAGGAGATATCTCTTTTTCACAGGAAGTAATACTGAAACCTTCCGAACAAAAAAATATAAGTTTCACACCGGAGCAATTCGGACAACTCCGTATCCATAACCCTGCTTTATGGTGGCCGAACGGTTATGGGGCACAGGCTTTGTATAAATTATCCCTGACTGTGGCTCAGGAGGATCAGGTAAAGCAAAAGAAAGAGATCCGTTTTGGTATCCGGGAACTTTCTTATGAACTGATGGCACAGACTGCCGAAAAGGAAAATATACGTTTTCAGTATAGCCCTACGGATGTAGGGGAAGGAAGATCTTTGTTTGATTATAAGAAACGTGTACCGGTGGAGAGTCCGGCTTTTTCTTCGATAGTCATTCCTTCGTTAACTGACGGAGCAATACAATACCTCCGGAAGGAGACCACTCAGCCGGAAAATCCTTTCCTGACTATTTGTGTAAACGGAAAGCGTATCTTCTGCCGCGGGGGAAACTGGGGAATGGATGATGGTATGAAACGGGTAACCCGTGAACGGTTGGAACCTTATTTCCGTTTGCATAAGGAAGCCAATTTTACCATGGTGAGAAACTGGACCGGAGAATCTACGGAAGAATTGTTTTATACTCTTTGTGATGAATACGGTTTGCTCGTTTGGAATGACTTTTCCATTTCGACTCAGGGATACAACCTGGAACCGTTGGATGATGAATTATTCCTTGCCAATGCCCGGGATATTGTCCTTCGTTTCCGTAATCACCCCTCTATTGCCATCTGGTGTCCGCGTAATGAAGGATATGCTCCGGAAATATTGGAAGACGGTTTTCAGAAGATAATCAGTGCAGTGGATGGTACCCGGCATTATCATGGGAACTCCAGGGATTTGAATCTTTGTTCAAGCGGTCCGTGGCACTACATTGATAATCAGTTGGAGTATCTGACCGGAAAAGCGGATGGTTTCAGTACGGAGTTGGGAGCACCGTCCGTACCGACCGTCGAAACTCTTCGCAAATTTATACCGGAAGAAGATCTATGGCCTATCGGTGATGTTTGGTATTACCATGATTTACACTATGAAAGTTTCGATTGGAAAAACTATATCCGTGATGTGGAAAAGTTAGGACAGGCTCCGTCACGTAATGCGGATGAATTCTGTTCACGTGCCCAGTTCATTAATTATAATCTGTATCGCAATATGTTTGAAGCCTGGAATCAGAAAATGTGGAACTATGCCAGTGGTCTGTTGTTATGGATGAGCCATCCGGCATGGCCAAGCATGATCTGGCAGACTTATTCATATGATTATGAGACGCACGGTTCTTTTTATGGAGCGAAGAAAGCCTGCGAACCGATACATGTTCAATGGAATTCAGTAAACAAAAAACTACAGGTCGTTAATACGACACTTGAAAATATACCGGATGCAAAAGTCTTTTTCAGGGTGTACGATTTGAAAGGAAAGCAATTGTATGAGAAAAAGATCTCTGTGGAATTAGAAGCAAACAAGCTGACAGACTGTATGGAAATTGCTTTGCCTCCGGAAATCAGAGACGTTTCGCTCGTCCGGACCCAATTATCTGACCGGCGGGGAAAGATCGTCTCGGAGAATGATTATTGGATCAACCCTTCCGAACCAACCGATTTCTCTGTTTTACAGGAAGGAGGAAAATCTGAACTCCGCATAAAATGGAATACACCGAAGAAAAAGGATAATAAGATATTGATCCGGGCAGAGATAAAAAACAACTCGCAAAAGATCGCTACCGGTATCAAAGTGAATGTGCGAGACAAGGAATCGGGAAAGTCGCTATTGCCGGTATATGTTTCTGATGGTTACTTTAACCTGCTACCGGATGAACATAAACAGGTCAGTATAGAGATTCCCGAAAATCTGGCTGGCAAGGAGTATTACGTATCGGCTGATGAATGGATCAGATAATGAAGAAAATCAATGTGATAAAATAATGATTATGAGAACAAACAAGGTTTTTATACCCGAAGTCTTTTTTACCAATGATTGTCTTACAGGAGAAGATGTTGTGAAATCAACTCGTGTATTGGGTGATCTGGACGGGGTATTCCAGGATAAAGAGGCATATGGGAAGATGAATAAAGAACAGGTCGTTTATCATGTCAGCAGTTACCTCCCGGTTTTGGAGAGTACCCCCGGTGGCCTGTTCATGGGGATTACGACACTTTATTCCGGTAAGGTCGGGCAGGAGTATTTTATGACGAAAGGACATTTCCATTCCAACAGCGATCGGGCAGAGTTTTATTGGGGGGTGGAAGGTGAAGGTTGCCTGATTCTGATGGATGAGCAAAGGAATGTATGGGCTGAACGGATGTTTCCGGGAAGTCTTCATTACATCCCGGGAAAAGTAGCACACCGGGTAGCCAATACCGGGTATCAGAAATTGGTATTTTCCGCCTGTTGGCCTTCTGATGCCGGACATGATTATGCAACAATTGCCGATACAGGGTTTGCCCGGCGTCTGGTGGATGTAAACGGAGTTCCTACTTTAGTTTAAAGGATATGATTAAATATACTATTGGAATAGATTTGGGAGGTACCTTTATAAAGATAGGCTTGATCCGCTCCGGTAAAATTCTGCATTTTACTGTTTTACCGGCAGACTCGGAAAAAGGACTTCGGATCAATCTACCTAAAATAAAGGATGCAATCAATAATTTACTGCATAACAACGAAGTGCATATTTCTGAGTTGGCGGGAATCAGTCTGGCATTTCCCGGTATCGTGGATGTAAAACATTGCCAGGTGCTTGCCACAAACGAAAAATATGATGATGCGTGTGAGTTGAATTTACAACTTTGGTGTGAGTTGAATTGGGGAGTCCCTTTTTATATGGACAATGATACCCGGATGGCGACAGTTGGAGAATGGGAATGCGGAGCGGCTCGAGGATTGGATAATGTTGTCATGATGACGATCGGAACCGGGATAGGTACAGGAGTTATTTTAGATGGGCGTGTCCTGTATGGTGAACATTATCAGGCAGGTTCGTTAGGCGGCCATTTTGTTGTCGATTATAAAGGACGAAAATGCAGTTGTGGAAATGTCGGATGCGTAGAAGCGCTTTCTTCATCCTTTTTTCTTTCTTCTATTATAAAGGATAATACAAAATTGACGGCTTCGTTCAGGGACAAGGCTGACTGTTATGACTTTGAAGAAATATTTAGTCTGGCATCCCGGGGAGATATCGATGCTTTGCTTGTGAGAAACGAATGTATGGATGTATGGAGTGCTGCAATTGTGACCTATATACATGCTTATGATCCACAGGTTATTGTACTGGGAGGGGGAATTATGAAAAGTAAAGATGTCATATTGCCTTATATTCGTGAACGGGTGGAACGGCTGGCCTGGTGTCCCACGGAAAAGGTGAAGATTGTAGCATCGGAATTAGGAGATAATGCAGCAGTGTTGGCGGCAGAATATAGTTTTACCAGTAAAAGAAGAAAGAATGAAATCTTATCAGCCTGATCGTTCCGGTTACGATTTTACATTTGACCCGGGACTCGATATAAAATTAACCGGAGATCCGATAGGCTTTTCTTATGGTCCCGGAATTTTCGGACCAGAGGTAGAAACACGCAGGTTGAAGGATATTTCCTTGAGTTTGATGAACCCTGATTGTGATGGTCCTGATATAGTCTATTCGATAGCTATGGATGTCGGTAAAGCCGTGCATCGGGAATTACTGAAATCCATGCATCTGCTATACGGAGTTGTAACGTATGCAGCCGGTAAGCTGGGGACGGAACCTATCCGTAGCCAGGGGCATATTCATAAAGTATCCCCTTTCAGTAACTGGTCTACTCCGGAAGTGTATGAGATATGGTCCGGTGAGGCGATTATTTATATGCAGGAATATGCCGGAGACAGTCCCGGACGCTGTTTCGCCGTTTATGCCGGACCGGGAGATGTAGTAGTAGTTCCTCCTTACTGGGTACATGCTACTATCAGTGCAAATCCGGACAGGCCGTTGACCTTTGGTGCCTGGTGTGACCGAGAATATGGGTTTGTGTATGATGATGTTAGAAAACATAAAGGTATAGCCTGGTATCCGGTGTTCGACGGATCGGATGAGATTCAGTGGCAGGTTAATCCTTACTATCTGAAATCGGAATTGATATGCAAATCTCCATCGGATTATTCGATGTTGGGGATAAAAAAAGATCAATCTATTTATCGTACTTTTGAGGAGGAACCGGATACTTTTTTGTTTGTCCCGTCTCCGCAGATAAAAGAAGATTGTTGGAAGGAATTTGTTCCGTAGAAACATTTATATATAAATTTAATACCATGAAAACAGCGCATAACAAGATGTTGATTTATGTCATAGCCATTATTGCGGCAACCGGAGGTCTGCTTTTTGGCTTTGATACGGGAGTGATATCGGGAGCTATTCCTTTTTTTCAGAAGGATTTTGGAATAGACAATGGAATGGTTGAACTGATTACGTCGGCAGGGTTGTTGGGAGCCATCCTGGGTGCTTTGTTCTGTGGTAAACTGACGGACCGGTTAGGACGCAGAAAAGTGATTTTGGCATCTGCCGTTATTTTTGCGGTTGGGGCAGTCTGGTCAGGGATTGCTGCCGATGCCTGGAATTTAGTATTAGCCCGTCTTTTTCTGGGAGTAGCCATAGGCGTTTCCTCTTTTGCTGTTCCTTTATATATAGCTGAAATTTCACCGACAAAAGTGAGAGGTACGCTTGTCTCCATGTTCCAGCTAATGGTTACGATCGGGGTGTTGGTCTCTTATTTATCAGATTTGTATTTTGCGGATGAAAGTGATATGACTTGCTGGCGGCCGATGTTTTATGTGGGAGTTATTCCGGCTTGTATCCTTTTGATTGGTATGTTTTTTATGCCGGAAACTCCGCGTTGGCTGATGAGTCAGGGAAGGCATGACGAGAGTATCCGCATTCTGAACAGGATAGAAGGGAAAGCACAGGCAAAGATTTCTTTTCGGCAGATGCAGGAGGAGATAAAAAGAAGTGAAGCGGAGAAGTCCGGGTGGAGAGAGCTTTTACAACCCTGGTTGAGGACGCCTCTTATTATTTGCATAGGGATTATGTTCTTCCAGCAATTTGTCGGGATCAATACAGTGATCTATTATAGCCCTAAAATCTTTCTGATGGCAGGTTTTGACGGGACTGTTGCTGCTATATGGGCCTCTGTCGGGGTTGGATTGGTCAATGTTATTTTTACGGTTGTGTCTGTCTATTTTGTCGACCGCCTGGGAAGAAGAAAACTTTATTTTATAGGATTATCCGGAATTGTCGTTTCGCTTTTACTGTTAGGCTTGTGTTTTGTTTATGTAAATCAGTTGGGCGACTCTGTAAAATGGGTGGCTATTTTACTTATATTCTGTTATGTAGCATTCTTTGCCATCAGTATAGGACCTTTAGGATGGCTGATTATCTCGGAAATCTTCCCGTTGAAGTTACGTGGACTGGGAGCTTCCCTCGGTTCACTTTCCGTCTGGCTTTTTAACAGTATTGTTTCATTTACCTTCTTTAAGATCGTAAAAGCGCTGACAATACCGGGAAAAGAAATCCTTATGGAAGGAGAGGACCTGGGGAATCCTGCCGGTGCTTTCTGGTTTTACGGAGGGATTGCTTTTCTTGCGCTGATCTGGGGGTATTTTTATGTTCCTGAAACAAAGGGCGTCTCTCTGGAACAAATAGAATGTTTCTGGCGGAAGAGGGAAAGCCCTCGTAAGCTGAAATAATTCTTATATTTGTAGGGAACATAAAAATGTAGCCAATGACAGAGAAAGAAAAATGCCGTCAGGGTTTGTTGTATGATGCCAACTACGATGCTGAATTGTTGTCGGATCGTGAGAAAGCGAAAGAACAGCTTTACGATTATAACCGTCTGCGCCCTTCTCAGCAGGAAGAAAAGACGCAATTACTGAAATCTTTTTTGGGTAAAACAGGAAACAACCTGATCATCGAACCGCCTTTTGCTTGTGATTACGGATATAATATTGAAGTAGGAGAGAACTTCTATGCCAATGTAAACCTGGTTATTTTGGATGGAGCTAAGGTCTGTATCGGTGACAATGCTTTTATTGCCCCGAACGTTGGTATCTATACTGCCGGTCATCCGTTGGATGCAGAGCAGCGAAACCGTGGTCTTGAATATGCCCGTCCCGTAACTATCGGACATAATGTATGGATCGGTGCCGGTGTAAATATCCTGCCGGGAGTAACCATCGGTGATAATACCGTGATCGGTGCCGGCAGTGTGGTAACAAAAGATATTCCATCGAATGTACTGGCGGTAGGGAATCCTTGCCGGGTGGTCAAAGAGATAAAGTGATTTCAAAAAAACATCGTTCCGGTGATACTTGATGATCAGCGGAACGATGTTTTTTCAGATGGAGATATAAAAACTTACAGTTAGCGTACCAGCGGTTGCCATTTCATATAGGTTCCCGTTCTCCACAGCCATTCCATTGGGCCATATCGGAAACCTTTCAGCCAATAATGACTAATTGCGATTTGTATGCCTGTATAAGCAAGGCAAACCAATACGCTCAGGAAAACTCCCAAATGACTCCAATCCAATCCGAAACCGGAAAAGATGAAGACACCGGCCACGGACTGTACGATATAGTTTGTCAACCCCATACGGCCGTAACTGACCAACGGTTCTACGGCCCGTTGTACTTTTTGTGAACGATAAACTTCTATTACAATAATTACCCACAGATAAGCGGTCAGCAGATTGATCAGATTGGTGGTAGTTGATCCCATCCATGAATAGAAAGAAACTTCTCCCCAGGCAACTGCCGGAATATAAGGTCTCGCTACGTAAAGCAGACCTAATAATACGAGGGCAGCCAATGCCCAGCGATTTAACCGTTTCCGGAATTCATCCATGCGTTCGAATAAACGGATACGTCCAACAATAAGCCCTAAGATAAAAAGTCCTAAAGTCTGGTAGATACGTCCGCTCGATACCTGGAATCCCATTTTACCGACCAGTCCGTTCCAAGCGTTATTCTTTATCGTTTCAGATAAAGTAGGAACTTGCCGGGGACCAGCCGGACGGGATGCAGGTCTGGCAATAACCTGTTCCACCTGCTCTATAGCCGGTGCCGTCAGACTTTTATAGACTACCGGTACAAGTGAGGCGCCTCCCAGGAAAAGAAACAAGGTAATACCTGCCAGTAATTTTGTCGGCCATTTATACATTAATACCAACACGAAGCCTAATGTCGCATATATCAGCAAGATATCCACACGAACAATCAAACCATGCAGATAGCCAATTACCGCCAGCAGCAATAACCTCCATAAGAAACGTTTCCGGAAATCAAGTCCTTTCTTTGCCGCCCGGTCCATCTGGATAAAGAAACTTAAACCGAACAGGCAAGAGAAGATAATGAAGAATTTACCGAAAACCAGATAATTAATAAACCATCTGAAAATCTCATTCAGCGTTCCTTCCCACGGAAACATTGCTTGGGGGGCCATTGTCCCTATCGCTCCAAAATGTTGCATGGCATGAATCAGGCAGATACCGATCAGTGAAAAGCCACGCAGGGCATCAATTACTGTAATACGTCCGCCGGGTGAGGTTGATGTCTTATTTATTTCCATTTTATTCGTTTGTAATTAATTATCATTGATTCGATTTGATTCTCAATAACCATGCTTCTACGTCATCTGGACCATTCGGCATATCTATCCCGGCATCATCATTTTGTGGTTCACGGATATTTTCGGGATCGAGATCTTCGGGTAATGTTGCCGGTATATGAATAGACTCAGGCGTTACCTTATAAATCTTTTGCATCGATTCGTTCAGGTAAGTCGTAGCACCGTAAGTAAAAAACGGAATGATTACCTTATTACCTAAATCATAATTATCGAGGAATGTACAGACCACCATCGCCGGTTGATGCCACCAGCAAGGCGATCCGACGAATATCGTGTCGTATTGTGCAATCGCCTTTTTGTCGGGAAGGTTTGCTACACCGGGGCGCAGGTCGTTATATGCTTCGTTTTGTATCCGTTCGGTATCATCATAAGGATTCGTCGCATACGGATCGGCTGCATTAATACGGTATATGTCAGCTCCGGTCAGTTCGGTAATACGTTCGGCTATTGCCTGTGTCGTACCGGTTGCCGAGAAATAGGCCACAAATGTTTTACTGTTCCCGGAAGGCAGGTCGGAAGACTCCGGCTGTTCCGTATCCGGAAAAGAAATATCATTATTCTCCGAGCAGGCACCTATTGTTGTTGCGGAGAAAAGTAAAAGCGAGATTAATAATAAGTTTTTCATACTGTTCTATTGGGATATTATTTGTCTAATTTATTTTCATGTAACCATTCAGCCAATAAATCGGCTATCTTGACATTATTGAGATCGGACATCATTTTATTATTCTTTATAATCATTATATTCTTCATCTGTCACCGGATCATACCATTCGGTCGCACCCAGTGAAACCTTTGTGTTGATGGCCATATGTGTAAATCCGTTGTCGGGGGCCGCACCGTGCCAATGTTTCACATCAGGGGCAATAGCTATTACATCTCCGGGTTTAAGAACCTGAATCGGTTTCCCTTTTTCCTGATAATACCCTTTACCGGCAGTCGCGATCAGAATCTGGCCTCCCGGATGTGAATGCCAGCTGTTACGGGCTGACGGTTCAAATATAACATCGGACACTACCACGTCAAATGTTTCGCTGTCGGTCATCAGACGTTGTAGATAAGCCGTTCCATTGAAATTTGCACCTTCTATGACATTCCCCTTCGGAAATATCGCTGTCGCCGAAGATATTTCCAGGACTGCCGTTTTATCGGCTTCACTTCGTCCGACCAGTTTCTCGACAATGGCAAGCAGGTTACGCAGTTCGTCGGGAGTAACGCCCACATTCAAAGCGATATTCATATGTCCTTTCATCATCGGTTCAACGTTGCCGATCGCTGCTAATACCGATACGGTGGCAATCTCCCGTTCAGCATAGGTCAGTACATCACGTTCAAAGAGATCGGCAAAGAGGTGCTCTTTCAGAAATACTTCTATTTCGGGAGCCAGCACAGCGTAATCAGCTTTCGGAGCATCAGCAGGGACACCTGATATTTCGGCAAGAATCTCCCGTCCGCGTTCATATTTACTGCGTGAATCGGTTATCGGCGAAGCTGCCCGTCCGGCTTTATCTTCGATACCTTTTGCCTTGCGTTCGTTGAGAACACCGACAAAAGTCTGCAAGCCGCGCAATGCCCGTGGAAATCCGCAATAAGCATGTACGTGTACTATCGTTTCTTTGATCTCATTGACGGTCATACCGTCTTCCAATCCGGCAATGAGGGCCGTCTTCAATTTATCGAGGTCGCCTTTGCCGGTCAGGGCGGCAATCTCCACAATGTGTTGTCGCTTCTTATCCATCATTTGTTCTGTTTTGGGAGGCTGTGCTACTATATTTCCCGCCAATGACAGGATATATAATAATGTAGCAGCGAATCCGAGTCTTACTTTCATTTGTTTCTACTTTTATTTATCTGGTACAAAATTACTAGGTATAAACCATCCGGGACAGGCATAAATTACTGATTCATGTATAATTATTACTGATATGAGTAAATGTGTCTAGTTTGCCTGATTACAAAAGCGCACGCAGTAATTGAGTAACAACTCGATATGCGAAGCGATGATCGATGCGCTGTGGCGGTCGATGGCATGATGCAATTCTGCCCTGATCTTTTGGAGACTGTCCGATATGACCTGTTGCTCATGTGCTGATAGCGGTTCCCGGCAGCAGCAACGTGTCGGATAGTTATCGATACGCCCCTCCAATGATGTCTCATATAACAGATCGGGATGGAATATAATGCCCGTATAGCCATTGGTTGAACGATGTTCGAGTGATGGGATTTCTACCAGTTCTCCGGGATGAATGAGGCGGAGTTTGTCTTTCCCGGAATATTGATTTCCGTCTAACGTTACATAATACAAAAGTCCGTAAAAATCACACGTCATGCGAATATCGCGGTTCAGATTTGCGTTCGACAGATCAATTATACTAATCAACGGATGCAGGGTTTCCCGGCCCGTCAATTTGTTAAACTGATCGATCGTCATAAGTTCCCTATTATTCATTTATTCTGTTGTCATTTAATTATTATTTAGCATACTACAAAATTACCGTACCCGAAAAGATTCCGTATGATACGAATTACGGATATACGTATAATTATTACTGATCGGATCATGTAACTCACAGATATTTATTACATTTGTCGAAAACATAAATCACGCACCGGCATGGATAAAATCATAAAACTGAATACGGTTAAAGACTATAATGACTTTCTGGGTATCGAAACACCGCATCCGTTGGTTAGTGTGATCGATGCGTCAAAGATCAGTCCGTTACGTCATGTACGTAAGAATATTGGTTTTTACGTCGTTTACCTGAAAGATATTCAATGTGCCGATCAGATCAAATACGGAAGGAATTATTATGATTTTCAGGAAAATACCCTGGTATTTGCGGCTCCCGGACAAGTGATCGGTAACGACGATACAGGAGAAGAATTTCAGCCAATGGGATGGTGGCTGACCTTTCAGCCCGAATTATTGCATGGCACACATCTCGGGCATCATATGCAGGACTACACTTTTTTTTCCTACGCCGTAAATGAAGCGTTGCACCTTTCAAAGCAGGAACGCCAGACCATAATAGATTGCATGATGAAGATCGACGAGGAGATCAGGGAGGCGAAGGACAAACACAGTAATTTAATTATTTCTTCGGCCATCGAGTTGTTGCTTAACTATTGTGTCAGGTTCTATGACAGGCAATTCATCACTCGTAAGAAGGCAAATAAAGATACGTTGACCGATTTCGAAAAGTTGCTGAATGACTATTTTACGTCCGGAAAACCTTTATCCATAGGAACTCCTACCGTTGCTTATTGTGCGGATCAGTTGCATTTGTCTGCTAATTATTTCGGTGACTTAATCAAGAAAGAAACCGGAACGTCCGCCCAGGAATATATTTTGGTAAAAACGATGGCTGTTGCAAAAGAACTATTAGCCGATCCGTCCAAGTCGATCAGTGACGTTGCTTATGCGTTGGGTTATCAATATCCCCAATATTTCAGCAAAGCCTTCAAACGGGTTATCGGATGTTCACCGAATGAGTATAGGACATCGGCTAAGGTACTGTCTTGAGTTTTATGGCTAGAAGAGGGACGGAGAGTTCCCTATAACCCTTAACCTCAAAAGCTATAGTATCTAACCCCAAAAGCTTAATACTTTAACGGCAAAGCCTATTACTTTTGTAAACTGTCACCTCGGTGATGTCCCGACATCATCCCGATGATATTTCATTGTCACCGGGATGACAATTCGGATAGCCGCCTTTTTTCATAACTAATTGCCGGGAACCGCCTTTTTCTCGATTATATATCCTATCTTTGGAAAAGTAACCTTAAGCAATACAAAACAATGGCTGTAAAATATAGACTACGCAAACGCCCGACCAATCTCTCCAAAGATATCGAAGATGGCTTCTATCCGCAGGTGATCCGTTCGGACAATGTCGATTCAAAAGGATTGGCTTCTTATGTGACCGGCGATCATGGATTCCGCAGCGCCGCTATGCTCGGAGCAATCGAACAAATCAAAGAAGGGATCATCAGCCTGCTGGAAGACGGCAACAGCGTGTCGATCAGCGGACTGGGGACATTTACTTTGACGGCACAGTCGAGGCTGGTGAAAGATCCCAAAGAGATACGTGCCGGATCTATCTCCGTGAAAGATGTCGTGTTTAAAGTTTCACCCGAACTCATGCAACGCCTGAGATCCGTACAATTTGAAAGGGAATAATGTGATGATACGTACCGTTAAACTGGATATCCGGAAAGGGGAGTATCTGTCGGATGCCCTTCGCCGCCACGGAAAAGAAAATATACCGACACGGGTGATACTGAACAAGGTATTGCCCGGATTGGGAGCTACCTATTGCGAGATCATGTCTTCCCGTTCTTCTATTATCATCGAACCGAACGTGCCGGTGATCGTCGGGAAGATGGAGAAACATAAGAACCTGCTGGGTATTTACCGCGGTGTCAAGACTGATGAGGTGGCGCGCCATATCCGCAAATATCCCGGCTGCTGCAAGATCATGGTGACGCCCGAAAGTTTCTGGAAGGTAAAGCAGGCGATGGAGGATGAAGGTGTCGATATGTATAAGGACTTTTTCATGTTGTTCGACGAATGTGAGAAGATTATCCAGGATAACGATTTCCGCGAGACGATAGAGGCGCCGTTCGACGACTTTTTTCTTTTCCGGCAGATGGCATTTGTCAGTGCCACGCCGATCCTGCCCCGCGATCCGAGGTTTGAGGAACATGGTTTTACCGAACTACGCATCGAGCCGGCTTATCCGTATCGTAAGCCGCTCCGTCTGGTCACGACTAATAATGTGGTGGAAGCGTTGGCGGAAGTGCTGCCCGAATGTAAGAGTAAAATTTGCATCTTCGTCAATTCCATCGATACGATCGAATCGCTTTATAAGGATATGGCGGAGTTGCAAAACTCTGCTACTTTTTGCAGTACCCAGGGCATTGCGAAGCTGAGGCATGTGAAAGACCGGAGCATGCATGATCGGATCGAAGAGTTGAAACGGTATAACTTTTTCACCAGCCGTTTCTTTTCGGCAGTCGATATCGATGTACGTTGTAAACCGGATATTATCCTGCTTTCCGACCTTTACGGAGCGGAGCAGTCGGTGATCGATCCGCGGACGGAAGCCATACAGATAGCCGGCCGTTTCCGTAACGGTTTCCGCAGCCTGACGCATATAACCAGTATCAAGCCGTCGCTGGAGGCAATGAATGCGTCGGAGGTGGACGAGTGGCTGGAGAGTGCCCGGCTGGCCATGACGGAGATCAGGGAAAAGAGTAAAAAGGATAAGCGGCGCGGATACCGGGAGACGTATATGGAGGCAGCCGTCAATCTTACTTATCAACAGTATGTCTATCAGAATGGAAAGGATAATTATTTCCGGCAGGATAATTTCCGGGAGCAGGAACGGGTAAAGAGCCTGTACCGTTCGGCGGACAGTTTGTTTAATGCCTACCGGGATGTCCCGTTTTTTGAGGTGACGCATGAAGACAAACAATATCCGTTGACCGACAACGACCGTCTGGCCCGTCATCGGCAGACCAGTCGTAAACAGCGTCGTATATTTCTTCTCGAGCAATTTGAACGGATCGCTTACCTGCGTTTCTCTCCCGACGAGAAAGACCAGGACCGTTACAGCCGTTACCTGGCGCGTATCCTTTCTTCCGAATACGATTGCATGTTCCATGAATGTTACACCTGCAAAGTTACTACAAAAAAGTGAAATGCGGAAAGATATAGTGATAGAATTGAGTTACAAGGGTTTTGGTTGAAGTGGCGATAATCCGTGAAGCCATTACAATCCCTGCCGAAGCCAAATCCTGACGCCGCTACGTTACTTGTTCGTAACCATGCCCGAAAATGCGACAAACGGGTACGAATAGCGAAACAAGGCTCTAAGGAATAGTGAGTTATCCATAACTCATGCGAAAAATCAGGTTACGGAAAAAGATTGCGCCGTTCCTCCCCGTTTTGCGTACCAACACCGGACTCTTCACCAACTAATTTTGAAACCCAAAAATTAAGGACAATGAAGAGTACATTTTCAGTAATCTACTACCTCAAGCGTCAGGTAGTGAAAAAGGACGGGACAGTTCCCGTCATGGGACGCATCACGGTGGACGGCAGCCAGACACAGTTCAGCTGCAAACTGACTGTCGATCCGAAACTGTGGGACACCAAAGGTGGACGTGTCACGGGCAGAAGCACGGCGGCACTCGAAACGAACCGTATGCTTGACAAGATGCGGGTACGCATCAACAGGCATTATCAGGAAATCATGGAGCGTGACAACTTCGTCACGGCGGAGAAGGTGAAGAACGCCTTTCTCGGACTGGAACACCGCTACCACACGCTGATGCAGGTGTTCCGCCAGCACAACGAGGACTACGAGAAGCAGGTGGAGGCAGGCATGAAAGCCAAAGGCACGCTGCTGAAGTACCGCACCGTTTACAAGCACATGCAAGAGTTCCTCGACATCCGCTACCATGTGAAGGACATCGCCCTAAAAGAGCTTACCCCGGCTTTCATCTCCGACTTCGAGATGTTCCTGCGCACGGACAAGCACTGCTGCACCAATACCGTGTGGCTGTACGTCTGCCCGTTACGGACGATGGTATTCATCGCCATCAACAACGAGTGGCTGACGCGCGACCCGTTCCGCGAGTATGAAATCAAGAAGGAGGAAACAACACGCAGTTTCCTGACCAAAGATGAGATCCGCCTGCTGATGGAGGGGAAACTGAAAAACGCCAAACAGGAATTGTACCGCGACCTCTACCTGTTCTGCGCCTTCACGGGGCTGTCGTTCGCGGATATGCGCAACCTTACGGAAGAGAATATCCGCACCTACTTCGACGAACACGAGTGGATAAACATCAACCGCCAGAAAACGGGCGTGGTGTCCAACATCCGCCTGCTCGACATCGCCAACCGCATAATCGGCAAATACCGGGGACTGTGCGGGGACGGCAGGATATTTCCCGTTCCGCATTATAACACGTGCCTTGCCGGTATCCGTGCCGTCGCCAAGCGTTGCGGCATCACCAAGCATATCACGTGGCATCAGAGCCGCCACACGGCAGCCACGACGATATTCCTCTCCAACGGTGTTCCCATCGAAACGGTCAGCTCCATGCTCGGACACAAGAGCATAAAGACGACGCAGATTTACGCAAAGATAACCAAAGAGAAGCTCAATCAGGACATGGAGAACCTTGCCGCAAGATTGAACGGCGTCGAGGAATTTGCAGGTTGCACCATCTAAAAAGAAAAGCCATGAAACGTGACACAATCATCATCGAGGACAAGGCAGTCAGCGTAACCGGTAACGACGTGTGGATGACCGCCACCGAAATAGCCGGATTGTTCCATACGACCGTCCCGGCAGTGAACGCCGCCATCAGAGCCGTCCGCAAGTCGGACGTGCTGAACGACTACGAGGTGTGCCGCTACATGCAGCTTGAAAACGGGCTGCACGCGGACGTGTACGCCCTTGAAATCATCATCCCGGTCGCTTTCAGGGTGAATACCTACAACACCCACCTGTTCCGCACATGGCTGGTGGGAAAGGCACTCTCACAAGAGAAACGGCAGACATACGTGATGTTCATACAGAACGGAAAAGCCGGGTATTGCTGATTGCACATACCCCATAAGACAAGTAAACGGGTAGCACCACAAAAGGTGTCACCCGTTTACTTTTTCATGAAACCGCCTCACTCCAGCGGCTTGCGGTAGTTCGCTTCCAGTACCCCGCGCAGCCCCGTTTCCGGGTAAAGCACCTTCCCTCCCAAAAGTATGAAGGGCAACACGCGGTTGTTGCGGTATTCCTGCAAGGTGCGCCGGCTCACACGGAGCAGTTCCGACACCTCGCCGTCCGTCAGGTAACGTTCCCCGTCCAGCGGAGGACGGTAGCTTTCCAGAAATGCGGACAGCCATTTCGAGCCTTTGCGCATATCCTGCACCACAGAGGCTATCGGCTCGTCTTCCATCGTAAAAACATCGTTGTTCTCGTTCATCATAACTTCGGATTCAGTGGGTGAATAAATCAAATCATCTGCCGTGCGGATAGAGCGTGCCGACAAGCGGTATCAGCCGCTTCACCTCCTCTGGCTTGTAATAGAACCTGCGGTTTATCTGCGAGTAGCCGATAAGCCGCCTGTCACGCAGCGTCTGCAACGTGCGCGGGCTTATTCTCAACTGCCCGCAGACCTCCTCGCCCGTGAGCCATCTTTCCATGCGCCCCGTGTCGCTTTTGCGCCTCAGGGCGGCGACCTTCTCCGAGAGTGCGCCGAATGCCGCCACCATCATCTCGAAAGTCTTTTTCTCGATAGATACTATTTCCATATTCATGTCATTTAGAGTTTGCCGCAAAGGTAACGAAACGGCATACAAGACGTATCGTTTTCCGCTGAAAGGCTGCCTGTTGCGCCGTTTGACCGGGTTACGGAGCCATCTTCCGCAAAAATCTTACGTGAGTCACGTAGTGAGTTGTTAAAGCCCCTTTTGTTTATTGCCGAATTTTGTCGCAGAAACAAAAAGAAAGGACTGAACATGAAAGTGATAACAATGGAAAGTTCCGCCTACAAGGAGATGATGGCGCAGATTGCGAACATCGCAGGGTACATCCGCGAGGCAAGGGACGAGAAGAAACGGAAGCGGGAAACCGAAGACAAGCTGCTTGACACGGCACAGGCGGCGAAGATGCTCAACGTGAGCAAGCGCACCATGCAGCGTATGCGCACCGACCACCGTATCGAGTATGTGGTGGTACGCGGAAGCTGCCGCTACCGCCTTTCCGAGATACTGCGGCTATTGGAGGACAACACAGTAAGGAACGAGGAAGGGACAATAGACACCCTGTTCCACAACCACACGCTGCGCACGGGCGGCAAACCAAAAGGAAGGAGGACATAGGTCATGGAACTGCTCACACGAAACAACTTCGAGGGCTGGATGCAGAAGCTGATGGAACGGCTCGACCGTCAGGACGAACTGCTGCTGGCGATGAAGGCTGAGGGGAAACAGCCCACTATCACGGAAAGCATCCGCCTTTTCGACAATCAGGATTTGTGCATGTTGCTCCAGATAAGCAAACGCACCCTCCAACGCTACCGCAGCGTAGGCGCATTGCCCTACAAGACGCTGGGCAAGAAGACCTATTACAGCGAGGAGGACGTGCTGACATTCCTTTCCAACCATATCAAGGACTTCAAAAAGGAAGATATAGCCTTCTACAAGGCTCGTATCCATAATTTCTTTCATAAATAACCCATTAAAACATTTTTCAGATGGCAAAGAAAAAAGACGAAAAGGACGTGCTGGTAGTCCGTGACGAGAAGACAGGCGAGATCAGCGTGGTAGCCGGGCTGAACGCGGACGGCACACCCAAGCGCACCCCCGCAAAAGCGGAGAACGCGCAGAGTTTCCTGCAATTCGACCGACATGGCGACGTGCTGGACAACTTCTTCAAGAACTTCTTCCGGCAGTGCAAGGAACCCAGCCGCTTCGGTTTCTACCGCATTGCGGCAGACCAAGCTGAAAATCTCTTAGAGGTGATGAAGCAACTGCTGAAAGACCCCGAAGCGAACAAGGAGCTGCTCGCCCCTCACAAGGTGGACACCTCCGACTATGAGAAGAAGGTGCAGGAAGAGATGGCAGCACAACAGACAGAGAAACAAGAACCTCAAAAACAGGAGAACATGGAACAACGGAAAGAACAGCAACAGGACAAATCCGAACAGATGCAGGGCAAACGTGGCTACCAGCCCATCGACGAGAGTAAAATCAACTGGCAGGAGCTGGAGGACAGATGGGGCGTAAAGCGGGACAACCTTGAAAAGTCCGGCGACCTTACGAAGATGCTCAACTATGGCAAGTCCGACTTGGTAAAGGTCAAACCGACCTTCGGCGGCGAATCATTCGAGCTGGACGCCCGCCTCTCCTTCAAGAAGGACGGTGAGGGAAACATCAGCCTCGTGCCGCACTTCATCCGCAAGGAGCAGAAGCTGGATGAGTACAAGGAACACAAATTCTCCGACAATGACCGGAAGAACCTCCGCGAAACGGGCAATCTCGGTAGGGTCGTGGACATTGTGGACAGGGAAACGGGCGAGATCATCCCCTCCTACATCAGCATCGACCGCAAGACGAATGAAATCACGGACATTCCGGCAAGCAGGGTGCGCATCCCGGAGCGCATCGGCAAGACGGAAATCACCACGCAGGAGCGGGACATGCTCCGCGCCGGACTGCCCGTACGCGACAAGCTCATCGAGCGCAACGACGGCAGAAAGTTCGTCACCACCCTGCAAGTGAACGTGGAGCAGCGCGGCGTGGAGTTCGTGCCGGGAACCGGCAAGTCGCCCCGTACCGCACAGACACAGGAAACCAAAGGCGACACATCGAAAAGTCAGGCGCAGGGCGGGGAAAATGCCGCACAGACCAAGAAGGAGCAACGCCGCAACACGTGGACGAACGAGGACGGCAGCATCCGCCCCATCAGCAAATGGAGCGGCGTGAGCTTCACCGACCAGCAGAAAGCCGACTATGTGGCGGGTAAAGCCGTGAAGCTGGAGAACGTGACCGACAAGCAGGGCTTCCATGCCACGATGTATATCAAGTTCAACCCGGAGAAGGGACGCCCGTACCGCTACGACACGAACCCTGACAATGCACAGCAGGTTGCTCCGTCCAACGAGAGCCGCACGCAGGTGGCGGTGAACAACGATGGCAAGACCAACGAGGCTACAAAGAATCTGAGAGAGCCGTTGCAGAAAGGTCAGACCAACCCGAAGGACGCCCGCCAGCAACAGCAGCAGGAGAAGCCGCAGAAGAAAACGGGCAAGGGCATGAAAATGTAATCCCGTGTCCGCCACTGAATCCAAAATAAAATCCAAAGTATCAACAAAAAAGAAGAAGACATGAAGACAATCATTGCAGAAAAGCCCTCCGTGGCACGTGAAATCGCCCGCATCGTGGGCGCGACAAAGAGAGAGGAAGGATATTTCGAGGGAGGCGGTTATGCCGTGACATGGGCATTCGGACACCTCGTTCAGCTTGCCATGCCCGACGGCTACGGCGTGCGCGGATTTGTCCGTGACAACCTCCCGATTATTCCCGACACATTCACGCTCGTCCCCCGTCAGGTCAGGACGGAGAAAGGTTACAAGCCCGACAGCGGCGTGGTGTCGCAGATAAAAGTCATCAAAAGACTGTTCGACACAAGCGAACATATCATCGTGGCGACCGATGCCGGACGCGAGGGAGAGCTTATCTTCCGCTACCTCTACCACTATACGGGTTGCACCACTCCTTTCGTGCGCCTGTGGATCAGCTCTCTCACCGACAAAGCTATCCGCGAGGGACTGCGGAAACTCGAAGACGGCAGCAAATACGACAACCTCTACCTCGCCGCCAAAGCGCGGAGCGAATCCGACTGGCTCGTGGGCATCAACGGCACACAGGCGTTATCCATCGCCGCCGGACACGGCACGTATTCCGTGGGGCGGGTGCAGACACCAACGTTGGCTATGGTATGTGAACGCTACTGGGAGAACCGCCGCTTTACGTCCGAAGCATTCTGGCAGCTCCATATCGCAACGGACGGTTGCGACGGCGAAGTCGTGAAATTCTCATCCTCCGAGAAATGGAAAGAGAAAGAACCGGCGATGGAACTATATAATAAGGTAAAGGCGGCAGGTTGCGCCACTGTCACGAAAGCCGAGCGCAAGGAGAAGACGGAGGAAACTCCCTTGCTCTACGACCTGACCACGCTCCAGAAAGAAGCCAACGCCAAGCACGGCTTCACGGCGGAACAGACGCTTGAAATCGCGCAGAAACTCTACGAAAAGAAGTTGATAACCTATCCGAGAACGGGAAGCCGCTACATCCCCGAAGACGTGTTTGCCGAAATTCCCAAACTGCTCGCTTTCATCGGCACACAGCCCGAATGGAAAGACAAGGTGCGGGCAAAAGCCGCCCCGACACGCCGCAGCGTGGACGACGGCAAGGTGACAGACCACCATGCCCTGCTCGTCACGGGTGAGAAACCGCTCTTCCTCTCCAAAGAGGACAATACCATCTATCAGATGATTGCCGGGCGCATGGTCGAGGCATTCTCTGAGAAATGCGTCAAGGATGTGACCACTGTCACGGCGGAATGTGCCGGAGTGGAGTTTACCGTAAAAGGCAGCGTCGTGAAGCAAACCGGATGGCGTGCCGTCTATGGCGAGGAAAAAGAGGAAATTACCATCCCCGGCTGGCAGGAAGGCGACACGCTGACACCGAAAGGCTCGTCCATTACCGAAGGAAAGACCAAACCCAAGCCGCTGCATACCGAAGCCACCCTGCTCTCGGCAATGGAAACGGCGGGCAAGGAAATTGAGGACGACGCACTGCGGCAGGCGATGAAGGACTGTGGCATCGGTACTCCCGCCACACGCGCCTCCATCATCGAAACGCTTTTCAAGCGCGGTTACATGGAACGCTGCAAGAAGTCGCTTGTTCCCACCGAAAAAGGACTTGCCCTCAATTCCGTCGTCAAGACGATGCGCATCGCCGATGTTGCCATGACGGGCGAATGGGAAAAGGAGCTGGCGCGTATCGAGCGCGGGGAACTGTCCGACGACACCTTCCGCAAGGAGATAGAGGCGTACACACGTGAGATAACCTCCGAACTGATCTCGTGCGACAAGCTCTTCGGCAGCCGTGACTCCGGCTGCGCGTGTCCCAAGTGTGGCACGGGCAGGATGCGGTTCTACGGCAAGGTGGTACGCTGCGACAACACGGAGTGCGGACTGCCCGTGTTCCGGCTGAAAGCGGGACGCACCCTGTCCGACGATGAAATCAAAGACCTGCTCACCGAAGGGCATACCAAGCTGCTCAAAGGGTTCAAGAGCAAACAGGGCAAGAGTTTCGATGCTGTTGTCGCCTTTGACGGGGAATATAACACGACTTTTGTGTTCCCGGAGGCTAAAAAGGACAAGAAATTTTCAGGACGGAAGAAATAGTATTAACTTTGCCACTTGTTCAGAGTAATGAATTGTTCTTCGATACCGGATTACACTCATACTTTGGATTTAGTGGTGGCACTCGGAGGGATACCGAGTGCCTTTTTCTTCCTTTTTCCAACCGATTATCCCGTTAATTATCAATCCGCTAAATCCAAAGTAATGAACAACAAGAAGAAAAACGAGGGTCAGACCGACTTTTCCTATTACGGTCTGTACCTGCTGGACTATCTCCGCACGAACAAGTTTGAACAGGCTGACGACACCGCTTTCATACGGGAACGGGCCGACCGTGCCGCCGAAACGTATGAGAGGGCACGGCTTGAAGGCTATCCCGCCGATGGTGCGCAGGAACTGGCGATGGACACGCTGCTGCGCGGGCTGCATTATTCCCGTTACGCCATCCTCCGCGAAGTCGTGGAAAACGAGTTTGCCGATGAAGTGCCGGAAGAGAAGCGTGAAGCCTTTGTCCTGAAACTGCTGCCGCTTGTCGGCAACGTGTTCTCCGTCTATGACCTCTCGGATGACAATTTCGCCCTGTCTTCCGATTACGACCTGCTCTACACGGAGCTGACGGGAGCAACCGTCCTTTACTTAGACGAATATGGCGTTTAACCGCAAACAGAAACTGCGGGACAACATCGAGGCGATACGGACGGCATTCATCCTTGACAGGGAAAATAGGACAGCGACAACCGAAGAGCGTGCCATACTTCAAAGGTACTGCGGTTTCGGCGGTCTGAAATGTATCCTCAACCCTGCAAAGGAACTGACGGATGCCGTCCGGTGGGCGAAATCCGACCTCGAACTGTTCGCCCCGACGGTGGAGCTGCACAGGCTTATCCGTGAGAACAGCAAGGACGAAACAGAGTACAAGCGGTTTGTGGATTCGCTGAAAGCGTCCGTGCTGACCGCTTTCTACACCCCCAAAGAGATAACCGACACCATCGCGGACGTGCTGGCAGATTACAGCGTCCGCCCCGCCCGTATGCTCGAACCGTCGGCAGGTGTCGGCGTGTTCGTGGATTCCATGCTGCGGCACAGCCCCAATGCGGATGTGATGGCTTTCGAGAAGGATCTGCTCACGGGTACAATCTTGAGGCATCTCTATCCCGACCAGAAAATGCGCACCTGCGGTTTTGAGAAAATCGAAAGACCGTTCAACAATTATTTCGACTTGGCGGTGTCCAACATTCCGTTCGGTGACATTGCCGTGTTCGACGCGGAGTTTCAGCGGAGCGACTCTTTCGGCAGACGCTCCGCCCAGAAAACCATCCACAACTATTTCTTTCTCAAAGGACTGGATGCCGTGCGTGACGGCGGTATCGTGGCGTTCATCACCTCGCAAGGGGTATTGAATAGCACCAAGACCTCCGTGCGTAACGAGCTGTTCAGTCAGGCCAATCTGGTATCCGCGATACGCCTGCCCAACAACCTGTTCACGGACAACGCGGGCACGGAGGTGGGCAGTGACCTGATTGTCCTGCAAAAGAACCTCAGCAAGAAGGAAATGTCGCAGGACGAGCGGCTGATGACCGTGATACAGACGGACACGAAAACCGCCCTGACCGACAACGCCTATTTCATCCACCACCCGGAACGCATCGTGCATACGATGGCGAAACTTGACACAGACCCCTACGGGAAGCCCGCTATGGTTTATCTGCACGAGGGCAAGGCAGCAGGCATCGCCGGGGATTTGCGCCGTATGCTCGACGAGGATTTCCATTACAGGCTTGCCATGCGCTTGTATTCGGGTTCAATCCGGCAGGCAGGAACGGAAGAAAAAGTTGCCGTTCAAAATAAAGTAGAGCGTCCTGCCATAAAATTGGAAACAGTATCCTCGGCGCAGACGGTGGAAACTCCGACAGAAAAGCCGCAACCCGCAGATGAAAAGCCGGAGATAGAACCGCGCCCGCAATATTCCGCAGGCGTGCAGCTCACCCTGCTTGACCTCTGGGGGATGACGGAAGAGGTCAGCCAACCGAAAACCTCCAAAAAGAAAAAGACGGTGAAAAAGGCAGTTACGGCAAAGTCCACTCCGCCCAAACCGAAAGTCACGGTTACACCGACAGCTCCAACTGCAAAACCCGCAATGGAGAATAAGGAGGTGAAAGCGGAGAACACCGCCAAGCCTGCCGACCCGGACGACATCTATGCCACACTGGACTGGGATACCAATCCTCCCATCAACGGTTTCTATGAAATGATGATGGGTTTGACGCCGGAGCGTAGGAAAGAACTTCGGGAACTGGCAAGGCAGCATAAAGAGAAACAAGTGGCGGAAAAGACGGAAGTGAAAGCCGTGCCGGAAACTTCCCGTGAGCAGCCACGACAGGAGGAAACACAGCCGGAGGCAGTCGCCGCACCTGCCGTTACAGATACCCCATCGGAAGCGGTGGGGACTTTCCTTTTCCCCGACATCGAAGCGGAAAAGCCGAAGGAGGAAGTCGTGGACCTTTCTCCGCGTGCCTACCACCGCACGCCGGAGATGCACCTGCGCGAAGGGTCGCTGGTGGCTGACCGGGGGCGTCATAACATCGGCTACCTGAAAGACATCACGCCATACGGGGCGACATTCCAGCCGCTCGACCTGAAAGGATACCAGAAGGAAAAGGCGTTGTTGTATGTGTCGCTGCGTGACGCCTACGAGCGTCTGTACCGTTATGAATCGCTCCGGCGCGAGGCAAATGTTCCGTGGCGAGAGCATCTGAATACCTGTTACGATGAGTTTGTCATGCGCTACGGCAACCTCAACGCCAAGCAGAACGTGAAGTTAGTGATGATGGATGCGGGCGGGCGCGACATCCTTTCGCTGGAACGGATGGAAAACGGAAAGTTCGTCAAGGCGGACATCTTCGAGCATCCTGTTTCCTTCGCGGTGGAGAGCCATGCCAACGTAGGCTCTCCCGAAGAAGCCCTGTCTGCGTCGCTCAACAAATATGGTACGGTCAATCTCGACTATATGCGGGAGATAACCGACAGCACGGCGGAGGATTTGCTCACTGCCCTGCAAGGGCGCATCTACTACAATCCGCTCGTGACCGGTTACGAAATCAAAGACCGTTTCATCGCCGGAAATGTCATAGAGAAAGCGGAACGCATAGAGGCATGGATGGGTGACAATCCCGAAAATGAGCGTATGCCGGAGGTGAAGCAGGCGTTGGAGGCTCTGAAAGATGCCGAGCCGCAGCGCATCGCCTTCGAGGATCTGGACTTCAATTTCGGGGAACGCTGGATTCCGACGGGTGTCTATGCCGCCTACATGAGCCGGCTGTTCGACACGGAGGTGAAAATCGCCTATTCCGCAAGCATGGACGAGTTTTCGGTGGTGTGCGGCTACCGCACCATGAAAATCACGGACGAGTTTCTGGTGAAGGGGTATTACCGGAACTATGACGGTATGCACCTCCTAAAACACGCCCTGCACAACACCTGCCCTGACATGATGAAGTCCATCGGCAAGGACGAGCATGGCAACGACATCAAGATGCGCGACAGCGAGGGAATACAACTCGCCAACGCCAAGATTGACGAGATACGAAACGGCTTCTCCGAATGGCTCGAAGAGCAGTCGCCGCAGTTCAAGGAGCGGCTTGTGACGATGTATAACCGCAAGTTCAACTGTTTCGTGCGCCCGCGCTACGACGGCTCCCATCAGACCTTTCCCGACCTCAACCTGAAAGGGCTGGCAAGCCGGGGTATCAAGAGCGTCTATCCCTCACAGATGGATTGCGTCTGGATGTTGAAACAGAACGGCGGCGGAATTTGCGACCACGAGGTGGGAACCGGTAAGACGCTGATAATGTGCATCGCCGCGCATGAGATGAAGCGTCTGAATTTGGCACACAAGCCGATGATTATCGGGCTGAAAGCCAACGTTGCGGAGATTGCAGCCACCTATCAGGCGGCATATCCCAACGCACGTATTCTGTACGCTTCGGAGAAGGACTTTTCGACCGCCAACCGTGTGCGCTTCTTCAATAATATAAAGAACAACGACTACGATTGCGTCATCATGTCGCACGACCAGTTCGGCAAGATACCGCAGTCGCCGGAATTGCAGCAGCGCATCCTGCAAGCAGAGCTTGACACGGTGGAGGAAAACCTCGAAGTGCTACGGCAGCAGGGAAAGAACGTGTCGCGGGCGATGCTGAAAGGATTGGAGAAGCGCAAGCACAACCTTGAAGCGAAGCTGGAGAAGGTGGAACACGCCATAAAGTCACGCACGGACGACGTGGTGGATTTCAAGCAGATGGGCATCGACCACATCTTCATAGATGAGAGCCACCAGTTCAAGAATCTGACTTTCAACACGCGCCACGACCGTGTGGCGGGATTGGGAAACAGCGAGGGAAGCCAGAAGGCACTTAACATGCTCTTTGCCATACGCACCATACAGGAGCGCACAGGAAAAGACTTGGGTGCGACCTTCCTCTCCGGCACGACTATCAGCAACTCACTGACTGAATTGTACCTGCTGTTCAAGTACCTGCGCCCGAAGGAGCTGGAACGGCAGGACATAAGGTGTTTCGACGCTTGGGCGGCGATATTTGCCAAGAAGACGACGGATTTTGAATTTAACGTGACGAACAATGTGGTCCAGAAGGAGCGTTTCCGCTACTTCATCAAAGTGCCGGAGCTTGCCGCCTTCTATAATGAAATCACGGACTACCGCACGGCGGAGGATGTGGGCGTTGACCGTCCTGCCAAGAACGAGATACTGCACCATATACCGCCCACGCCGGAACAGGAGGACTTCATACAGAAACTGATGCAGTTCGCCAAGACGGGCGATGCCACCTTGTTGGGCAGGCTGCCGCTTTCGGAAACGGAAGAAAAGGCGAAGATGCTCATCGCCACGGACTATGCCCGGAAAATGGCACTCGACATGCGCATGATAGACCCGAATTACGAAGATCATCCCGACAACAAAGCGAGTCACTGTGCCAAGATGATCGCGGAGTATTATCAAAAATACGACGCCCAGAAAGGCACGCAGTTCGTTTTCTCTGATTTGGGGACATACCAGCCGGGCGACGGGTGGAACGTCTATTCGGAAATCAAGCGCAAACTGACGGAGGACTACGGTATACCGCCAAGCGAGGTGCGCTTCATTCAGGAGTGCAAGACCGACAAGGCGCGGAAGGCGGTGATAGACGCCATGAACGCCGGGACGGTGCGTGTGCTGTTCGGCTCTACCTCTATGCTCGGAACGGGTGTGAACGCCCAGAAACGGTGTGTGGCTATCCATCATCTCGATACGCCGTGGCGACCGTCCGACTTGCAACAGCGTGACGGACGCGGAGTTAGGGCAGGTAATGAGATTGCCAAACATTTCGCCGGGAACAACGTGGATGTAATCATCTACGCGGTGGAGAAGTCACTGGACAGCTACAAGTTCAACCTCCTGCACTGCAAGCAGACTTTCATAAGCCAGCTCAAAAGCGGTGCGATGGGTGCGCGTACCATCGACGAGGGGGCAATGGACGAAAAATCGGGCATGAATTTCTCGGAATACATGGCGTTGCTCTCCGGCAATACCGACCTGTTGGACAAGGCGAAACTGGAAAAGCGGATCGCATCGCTCGAAGGGGAACGCAAGTCGTTCAACAAGGGCAAGCGTGATTCGGAGTTCAAGCTGGAGTCAAAGACCGGCGAGTTGCGCAACAACACGGCTTTCATAGATGCCATGACGGAGGACTGGAACCGCTTCCTGTCGGTGGTGCAGACCGACAAGGAGGGCAACCGCCTTAATATAATAAAGGTGGACGGAGTGGATTCCGCCGATGAGAAGGTCATCGGAAAGCGTTTGCAGGAGATAGCCAAGAATGCCACGACCGGAGGGTTGTACACGCAGGTCGGTGAACTTTACGGTTTTCCGATAAAGGTGGTGAGCGAAAGGATACTCAAAGAGGGATTGGAGTTCACCGACAACCGCTTCGTGGTCGAGGGGAACTACAAGTACACCTACAACAACGGGCATCTGGCGATGGCTGACCCGTTGGCCGCCGCCCGCAACTTCCTCAACGCGATGGAGAGGATACCCTCCATCATCGACCAGTACAAGGCGAAGAACGAGGTGCTGGAGATGGAGATACCGCAGTTACAGGAGATAGCGGGTAAGGTGTGGAAGAAGGAGGACGAGCTGAAGCAGTTGAAGTCCGAACTTGCCGCCCTTGACCGAAAAATTCAGCTGGAGCTTGCGCCACCCACGCCCGAAGTCGCAGAAAAGGAGAATGAAGGGCAACAGCTCAAGCCGGAAGCGGAAGATGTGAGGAACAGGCAGGCGCAATATCCCGAAAATGCACCGCCGCAGATACGCAGTCCGGCGGATAGTATCGTTGCCAACCATGTCATAATCGGGCGTCCGGGACTGTATGCCAAGGAGGAAACCCGGTCCAAAGGATTGAAAATATAACCTAAGGAATTTTATCTGAAGTATTAATAAGGGCTATCCCAAAAGGTCTAAAAGTAAATTTTATCCTTTCTGCAAGTATCTATAGGATGGCAACTGCATTTTTTTCTTTTTGGGCAGCCCTTATTAAAATTTATTCTTATTTTAGGTTATATACATTCATGTCCATTTATGTAAAAAATTCCTGCTGACCTTGTTTATGTCTTGTCAGTCACCATTTGCAAAACCATATTTGACCCTCAAAGAGGCTGAATTTGATAAGTAACTTGCTACATACTCATAATAAGGAGCTAAATAGAACACGAATGGGAAATACACAAATGCTAAACTAAAGAAGATATTGGCCAAAATAAACGCTATACCGAGAGAGAAACTTGATTTTTCAACTTCCTAAAACGGTGTTGTTCAAACATTTCTACTTATTTGTACTTGCCAGTTGAACCTACGCTTCCCTAATAAAATGTCTATGGTAAAAAGTTAAAAAATCCTCCCACTTTTGTTAGATATATTTTTTTGTGTAATTTTGTAATCGTTATGCGGCAGTAATAATATACATATTAATACGAGTTAGTAATCCTGTAGTTCTCATATGCTACGAGGAGGTATTAAAAGGTGCGTTTCGACAATGCATCTACTGTAGTATATTATTGCTTAATCCAAATGAATATTATAAATTTAGGAATTCTTGCTCACATTGATGCAGGAAAAACTTCCGTAACCGAGAATCTGCTGTTTGCCAGTGGAGCAACGGAAAAGTGCGGCCGTGTGGATAATGGTGACACCATAACGGACTCTATGGATATAGAGAAACGTAGAGGAATTACTGTCCGGGCTTCTACGACATCTATTATCTGGAATGGAGTGAAATGCAATATCATTGACACTCCGGGACACATGGATTTTATTGCGGAAGTGGAGCGGACATTCAAAATGCTTGATGGAGCAGTCCTCATCTTATCCGCAAAGGAAGGCATACAAGCGCAGACAAAGTTGCTGTTCAGTACTTTACAAAAGCTGCAAATCCCGACAATTATATTTATCAATAAGATTGACCGTGCCGGTGTGAATTTGGAGCGTTTGTATATGGATATAAAAACAAATCTGTCGCAAGATGTCCTGTTTATGCAAACTGTTGTCGATGGATCGGTTTATCCGGTTTGCTCCCAAACATATATAAAGGAAGAATACAAAGAATTTGTATGCAACCATGACGACGATATATTAGAACGATATTTGGCGGATAGCGAAATTTCACCGGCTGATTATTGGAATACGATAATCGCTCTTGTGGCAAAAGCCAAAGTCTATCCGGTGCTACATGGATCAGCAATGTTCAATATCGGTATCAATGAGTTGTTGGACGCCATTTCTTCTTTTATACTTCCTCCGGCATCAGTCTCAAACAGACTTTCAGCTTATCTCTATAAGATAGAGCATGACCCCAAAGGGCATAAAAGAAGTTTTCTTAAAATAATTGACGGAAGTCTGAGACTTCGAGACGTTGTAAGAATCAACGATTCGGAAAAATTCATCAAGATTAAAAATCTAAAGACTATTTATCAGGGCAGAGAGATAAATGTTGATGAAGTGGGTGCCAATGATATCGCGATTGTAGAAGATATAGAAGATTTTCGAATCGGAGATTATTTAGGTGCTAAACCTTGTTTGATTCAAGGATTATCTCATCAGCATCCCGCTCTCAAATCCTCCGTCCGGCCAAATAAGCCCGAAGAGAGAAGCAAGGTGATATCCGCTCTGAATACATTGTGGATTGAAGACCCGTCTTTGTCCTTTTCCATAAACTCATATAGTGATGAATTGGAAATCTCGTTATATGGTTTGACCCAAAAGGAAATCATACAGACATTGCTGGAAGAACGATTTTCCGTAAAGGTCCATTTTGATGAGATCAAGACTATCTACAAAGAACGACCTATAAAAAAGGTCAATAAGATTATTCAGATCGAAGTACCACCCAACCCTTACTGGGCCACAATAGGGCTGACTCTTGAACCCTTACCGTTAGGGGCAGGGTTGCAAATCGAAAGTGACATCTCCTATGGTTATCTGAACCATTCTTTTCAAAATGCCGTTTTTGAAGGGATTCGTATGTCTTGCCAATCTGGTTTACATGGATGGGAAGTGACAGATCTGAAAGTAACTTTTACTCAAGCCGAGTATTATAGCCCGGTAAGTACACCTGCTGATTTCAGACAGCTGACCCCTTATGTCTTCAGGCTGGCTTTGCAACAGTCAGGTGTGGACATTCTCGAACCGATGCTCTGTTTTGAGTTGCAGATACCCCAAGTAGCGAGTTCCAAAGCTATTACAGATTTGCAAAAACTGATGTCTGAGATTGAAGACATCAGTTGTAATAATGAGTGGTGTCATATTAAAGGGAAAGTTCCATTAAATACAAGTAAAGACTATGCCTCAGAAGTAAGTTCGTACACTAAGGGCTTAGGCATTTTTATGGTTAAGCCATGTGGGTATCAAATAACAAAAGACGGTTATTCTGATAATATCCGCATGAACGAAAAAGATAAACTTTTATTCATGTTCCAAAAATCAATGTCATTAAAATAATGGAGCGGTCAGGAAATTTCTATAAGGCAATACGGTTGGGATATATACTTATCTCCATTCTTATCGGATGTATGGCATATAATAGCCTCTATGAATGGCAGGAGATAGAAGCATTAGAACTTGGCAATAAAAAAATAGACGAGCTCCGAAAAGAAATAAACAATATCAATATTCAAATGATAAAATTTTCTCTATTGGGTGAAACAATACTGGAATGGAACGATAAAGATATCGAGCATTACCATGCACGGCGTATGGCAATGGACAGTATGCTCTGCCGTTTCAAGGCCACCTATCCAGCAGAGCGCATCGATAGTGTGCGCAGTCTTTTAGAGGATAAGGAACGACAGATGTTCCAGATAGTCCGGTTAATGGATGAACAACAATCTATTAACAAGAAGATAGCCAATCAAATTCCGGTTATTGTACAGAAAAGTGTGCAGGAACAGTCCAAAAAGCCAAAACGAAAAGGTTTCTTAGGCATATTCGGCAAAAAAAAGGAAGTAACTCCAGCAGTATCAACCACTATCCTTCATTCGGTCAATAGAAACGTAATCAGCGAACAGAAAGTGCAGGATCGCCAATTGTCGGAACAAGCCGACAGCCTTGCAGCTCGTAATGCAGAACTTAACAGACAACTGCAAGAATTGATTTGCCAAATAGAAGAAAAGGTACAAACCGAACTGCAAAGCCGGGAAAACGAAATAGTTGCCATGCGTGAAAAGTCATTTATGCAAGTAGGCGGTTTAATGGGATTCGTTCTTCTATTGTTGTTAATTTCCTACATCATCATACATCGTGATGCAAAAAGCATTAAACAATACAAGCACAAGACAACTGATTTGATAAGGCAACTGGAACAATCCGTACAACGGAACGAGGCACTGATAACGTCAAGGAAGAAGGCGGTACATACTATCACCCATGAACTGCGCACACCGCTGACAGCAATAACAGGCTATGCCGGACTGATACGGAAAGAACAGTGTGAGGATAAGTCCGGGCAGTATATCCAAAACATACTGCAATCCTCCGACCGTATGCGGGATATGCTTAACACTTTGCTTGACTTCTTCCGCCTGGACAACGGCAAGGAACAGCCCCGTCTGTCACCCTGCCGGATTTCAGCAATCACGCACACACTTGAAACGGAGTTCATGCCTGTTGCCGTGAACAAAGGGCTGTCCTTGTCCGTGAAGACTGGACACGATGCCATTGTATTGACCGACAAAGAGCGAATAATACAAATCGGGAATAACCTGCTGTCAAACGCTGTCAAGTTCACAGAAGAAGGCGGTGTTTCTTTGATTACTGAATATGATAATGGAGTTCTGACACTGGTCGTTGAAGATACAGGTACAGGCATGACAGAAGAGGAACAGAAACAAGCGTTCGGTGCGTTTGAACGTCTATCAAATGCCGCCGCAAAGGAGGGTTTCGGGCTTGGGCTTGCCATAATGCGTAATATTGTGTCGATGCTTGGCGGAACAATCCGTTTAGACAGCAAGAAAGGGAAAGGCAGTCGTTTCACAGTTGAAATTTCTATGCAGGAAGCTGAAGAACAGCTTGGATATACAAGCAATACACCTGTTTATCATAACAATAAATTCCATGATGTTGTCGCCATTGACAATGATGAGGTATTACTTCTGATGCTGAAAGAGATGTATTCCCAAGAAGGAATACACTGCGACACTTGCACCGATGCTGCGGCACTGATGGAAATGATACGCCAGAAAGAATACAGCCTGTTGCTGACAGACTTGAATATGCCCGATATAAACGGTTTCGAATTGCTGGAACTGTTGCGTTCGTCCAACGTGGGCAATTCACCAACAATCCCGGTGGTTGTGGCAACCGCTTCGGGCAGTTGTAACAAAGGGGAACTATTGGCAAAAGGCTTTGCCGGATGCCTGTTCAAACCGTTCTCCATATCGGAACTGATGGAGGTTTCCGACAGGTGTGCCATAAAAGCGACACCGGACGGGAAACCGGACTTTTCCGCCTTATTGTCCTATGGCAATGAAGCCGTCATGCTGGAAAAGTTGATAACTGAAACAGAAAAGGAAATGCAGGCGGTACGGGATGCAGCAAAAGAAAAAGACCTGCAAAAGCTGGATTCCCTGATCCACCACCTGCGCAGTTCGTGGGAGGTGCTCCGTGCCGACCAACCGCTGAATGTACTTTACGGATTGCTTCGTGGCGATGCTCTCCCGGATGGTGAAGCGTTAAGCCATGCCGTGACTGCCGTGCTGGATAAGGGAGTGGAAATAATACGGTTGGCAGAAGAGGAAAGGAGAAAATACGAAGATGAATAAGACAAAAATAATTGTGGTGGAAGACAACATCGTGTATTGCGAATATGTCTGCAATATGCTGTCACGGGAGGGC
This sequence comes from Parabacteroides goldsteinii, assembly GCF_020091425.1. NCBI lineage: Bacteria > Pseudomonadati > Bacteroidota > Bacteroidia > Bacteroidales > Tannerellaceae > Parabacteroides > Parabacteroides goldsteinii. Next base: position 653,039 of record NZ_CP081906.1, read on the forward strand.
TACCGCAATATGAAGGCTTACCACCTCTCAACCGCGAAGAAACATCTGCAACAGGCAACAGATAATGATATCGTGGTTGCCGACCTGCGTCTGCCTGACGGCAGTGGCATAGACCTTTTGTGCTGGATGCGAAAGGAGGGAAAGATGCAGCCCTTCATCATTATGACCGACTACGCCGAAGTTAATACCGCCGTGGAAAGCATGAAACTCGGCTCGATAGACTATATTCCCAAACAGCTTGTGGAGGATAAACTTGTCCCCCTGATCCGTTCCATACTGAAAGAACGTCAGGCAGGACAACGCCGTATGCCTATATTCGCCCGTGAAGGTTCCGCCTTTCAGAAAATCATGCACCGCATAAGGCTGGTAGCCGCCACCGATATGAGCGTGATGATATTTGGTGAGAACGGCACGGGCAAGGAGCATATTGCCCACCTGTTGCATGACAAGAGCAAACGTGCAGGCAAGCCATTTGTGGCGGTGGACTGCGGTTCACTCTCCAAAGAGCTTGCACCGTCGGCTTTCTTCGGACACGTCAAAGGTGCATTTACAGGTGCGGACAATGCCAAGAAAGGATATTTCCATGAGGCGGAAGGCGGCACGTTGTTTCTGGACGAGGTAGGAAACCTCGCGTTGGAAACCCAACAGATGTTGCTCCGTGCCATACAGGAGAGGCGGTATCGCCCGGTCGGAGACAAGGCAGACCGGAATTTCAATGTCCGCATCATCGCTGCTACCAATGAAGATTTGGAGGTATCGGTGAATGAAAAGCGTTTTCGGCAGGATCTTCTGTACCGCCTGCACGACTTCGGGATAACCGTTCCTCCGTTGCGTGACTGTCAAGAAGACATTATGCCGCTGGCAGAGTTCTTCCGTGATATGGCAAACAGAGAGCTGGAGTGTAGCGTGAGCGGGTTCAGTTCCGAAGCACGTAAAGCGTTGCTGACACACGCATGGCCGGGCAACGTGCGGGAACTTCGGCAGAAAGTTATGGGTGCTGTATTGCAGGCGCAGGAAGGTGTTGTCATGAAAGAGCATCTGGAACTTGCCGTGACGAAACCGACCTCTACTGTCAGCTTCGCCTTGCGCAATGACGCGGAGGATAAGGAGCGGATATTGCGTGCGTTGAAACAGGCAAACGGCAACCGGAGTGTCGCCGCAGAACTGCTCGGCATAGGCAGGACAACACTATACAGCAAACTTGAAGAGTATGGACTTAAATATAAATTCAAGCAATCATAGCCCGTAATTCACTGAATTTGGCTATCTTTGCATAACATTTGAGAAAAACGGCGATTGGCAGGAGCTTTTCGCCGCCAACATATAGGATAAGACCGCAAGGCGTTTCAAGCGAAAATCTGGTAAATTGGAACTACGGAGACGATTGCGTGATGCTTATGCTATGCTTACGCATAGCGTGCATTCACGTACTCTCCGTAAAGGCTTTACCAGAGCCATCGCTTGAAGGTAGTGTGAATTGCACGCTACTTTTTTACCCTTGCCTAACGAAAGGAAACGATTATGGGTAAAGTTCAGATTCTCGCCGTACTGACGATGGACGGATGTCTTTCTTCAGAGTTATATGATAAAGCACATCAGGATTTGTGCCTTGACCGTTGCGGTCTTGATGAAATCAGGAAGAAAGCCTTTTACCGTGTGACACCGGACTATTCCATTTCAATGCTGCACGAATGGAGAAAAGACTGCACAAACATCCGTTACCTCGCGGAAGCCACACCGGACACGGCAGACTATATAAACGGACTGCTGCGGATGCACGCTGTGGATGAAATCATACTATACACCGTTCCTTTCATATCCGGAAGCGGACGACATTTTTTTAAGTCGGCTCTGCCAGAGCAACACTGGACGCTTTCCTCTTTGAAAAGCTATCCCAACGGTGTATGTCGCATTATCTATATCCTTGATAAAAAAGCAAGATAGCCAAAATGTGCGGCAAGCATACATTTCTATTTTCAGGAATAGAATAAATGTTCCGATTACAAACAATTTAAGTCGGAGATAATTTGTCCTTGTGAAAAAATACTGAATTTTATACCTCTGAAATCCAGCACTTTGTAAAATTGAGTGTTGGATTTTTTATTTTCTGCCGCGTTTTTTGCCAATTATATTCATGTGCGCACGCAGAAAACAAAGTGTAATTTTCAAAATTGACAGAACCATGAATTATTTCTTGCTGGCGGAAACCGACTTTTTCCGCCTGATAAACGAAGCCGGCGACTGCAATATGGAAACGGCATACACGGCTTTCGCCACCCAAGTGATCGAACTGTGCAACGGCGGCATGGACATGAACCTTACCGTCATCGCGCTTGCCTACATCGAAATCGAGTTGCAGCACCATCCCGTACGTAATCTGTCAGAAGAAAAAAGAGAGATTGCCGCCTACGTCAGCAAGGCTCTGTCTTTCGTAAGAAAGATGCAGAAATTCCTTGCCACGCCCCAAGTGCCACCACTAATATCCGCCAACAACGCAACAGAAACCACCGCCAGCCTTCTTCAATGGACGGGCAATGCCATCGACCTCGTGGAACTTATCTACGGCATAGACGTGATGGGCTGCATCAACAACGGCAATATGCCGCTCAAACAGCTCGCCCCACTTCTCTATAAGATATTCGGGGTTGATTCTAAAGACTGCTACCGCTTCTACACTGATATCAAACGCCGGAAGAACGAAAGCCGCACCTATTTCATTGACAGGATGCAGGAAAAACTGAACGAGAGAATGTTGCGTGATGAGGAGTTGGAGCGGATGAGAAAATAAAAAAATATCCATTACATATGAGAAGACAGGAATACTCGTATCCTGTCTTTTTATTTTCATTTAATTATATATTAATTAGCACAATATATGTGAGTTTTTCATTCCTATAAGGACAAATTTCAGAAACGTATGTCTGGTAAATTATTGAGTCATCATAGTATGAACATATATCATTACTAAAAACAATGAAACAACTTCCATAAGATTGTGGTTGTAAAAATCGCCATTTAATAGCCCGTTTTTTTTGTAAAATTCGCCAATTAAAAAAATATGATTATCTTTGCATTATATTTTATAAGGTATGGAAACAGTAAATAGAATACTTCAAGAGAAGATTACAGCACGAATCGCGCCCAATAAAGCAGTACTGATTTTTGGTGCTCGCCGTGTTGGTAAAACGGTAATGATGCGTAAAATTGTGGACAACTATTCAGGTAGGACGATGATGCTCAACGGCGAAGACTACGACACATTAGCACTATTGGAGAATCGCTCAATAGCCAATTATCGGCATTTATTGGATGGTATTGATTTGCTGGCTATTGATGAGGCACAGAACATACCACAAATCGGTAGTATTCTGAAGTTGATAGTTGATGAAATACCGGGAATAAGTGTCTTGGCAAGTGGTTCTTCGTCATTCGATTTGCTGAATAAGACTGGTGAACCGTTGGTCGGCCGCAGTACGCAATTTCTCCTTACACCATTCTCGCAACGGGAAATCGCACAGACGGAAACGGCACTTGAAACCCGCCAGAACCTCGAAGCGCGCTTGATTTACGGTTCCTATCCCGAAGTAGTAATGATGGAGAACTATGAACGTAAAACAGACTACCTACGTGATATTGTCGGTGCATACCTGCTTAAAGATATCTTAGCAATTGACGGCTTAAAAAATTCGAGCAAGATGCGCGATCTACTGCGATTGATAGCTTTTCAGTTGGGCAGCGAAGTTTCTTACGAAGAGTTAGGTAAACAACTCGGCATGAGCAAGACGACCGTTGAAAAATACCTCGACCTATTGGAAAAGGTCTTCGTTATCTATCGTTTGGGGGCTTATTCGCGTAACCTACGCAAGGAGGTTACAAAAGCTGGCAAGTGGTACTTCTACGACAACGGCATTCGCAATGCCATTATCGGGGCTTTCTCACCGCTGGCCATTCGGCAGGATGTCGGTGCGCTGTGGGAGAACTACATCATCGGAGAGCGGCGCAAAGCGAACTTCAATGAGGGACTGCACAGGGAGTTCTATTTCTGGCGCACCTACGACAAACAGGAAATCGACCTGATTGAGGAGAGTGCCGACAGTCTTACCGCCTTGGAGTTCAAGTGGGGAAATAAAATGCCGGCCGCACCGAAAGCCTTCCAAGAAGCCTATCCCTATGCCGAGTTTCATGTGGTAAATCGGGAGAATTATTTGGAGTTCGTATAATCAATAAATTACGTATATGGAAACAAAACTACAATCCAAACAGCAATATCCGCGGTTTATCCAAAATAAACCGTGTGGTATTGACAAATTCGATGGAGGTTCGCAAGAAAGGTTGGCAAAAACTATTGCTCGCCATTTTTGTCAGAATGATTCATTGGATGAGGAATGTACTTTACCTCGAATTATCGGCATCGAAGGTATTTGGGGATCTGGAAAATCCAACGTGGTTAAAATGTTGGAACGTGAATTATCAGACGACTATTACTTTTTTGAGTATGACGCATGGGGACATCAAGAGGACTTGCAACGCCGCTCTATATTGGAATTGCTTACAAGCAAACTTATTGATGATGGTATCCTATCTGGAAATGCAACAATAAAAGTCAAAGGTGGAGGTACGAAAACCGTATCATGGTCTGAAAAGCTGAAATATTTATTAGCCCGTAAAACGGAGACCGTAACCGAAAAATATCCCCTTATCAGTAATGGTATGGTTGCGGCATTTTTGGTTGCAGTTTTAACTCCGATATTTACATTTATTGCGTATGCAGTAAAACCTACACCCACAACATGGTGGTTTTCTTTATTGTCTATTATCATAGCTGCACTGCCAGTTCTTATTGCATTGTGCGTTTGGAAATGGGCATATAGCAAAGATCATAAATATGGATGGAGTTATATGTTAGCTATTTATCAAGATAAAGTCGAAAAGGACGTTTGCTATGAGACTTTGAGCGAAGACGAACCAACGGTTTACGAGTTCAAAACATGGATGCAAGACATTTCTGATTTTATCAAGGAAAAAGGACAACGTAAATTAGTCCTTGTTTTTGACAACATGGATCGTCTCCCCGCTGAAAAAGTAAAAGAATTATGGTCTTCTATCCATACGTTAGCGGGCATTGTGAAAGATACCAGCATAACAGTTAAACATTGATAAATGAAAAAAAAACTACTTTGGATATTAATTTTAGGACTGATAATAATCAGTTGCAAACAAAGGAAAACAGAAATGAAAGAGAAAATAATTAAAACAAACGGCATTGAACTCTGTACGGAAAGTTTTGGAAATAAGAAAAATCCAGCAATCCTTTTGGTAGCAGGTGCAACCGTATCAATGCTGTATTGGGACACTGAATTTTGCCAACAATTATCTGAAAAAGGATTTTTTGTTATTCGTTACGACAACAGAGATGTAGGAAAATCCACTAATTATGAACCAGGTTCTACTCCATACGATATTGTTGACTTAACTAATGACGCTATTTCAATATTGGATGGCTACAAGATTGACAAAGCACATTTTGTGGGGATTTCTTTGGGCGGACTAATTTCTCAAATAGCATCAATAAAGTTTGCCGACAGAGTTAACTCCTTAACTCTTATGTCATCAGGCCCTTGGGGAGACTCAGACCCAACTATACCTGAAATGGACACGAGTATTTTAGATTTCCATAGTAAAGCAGGTACAGTCAATTGGACAAATGAAGACAGTGTGGTAAACTATTTAATTCAGGGTGCAGAATTAATGAGTGGCAAGAAACAATTTGACAAACAAAGAAGTGAAAAACTGATAAGAGCTGAGTTCAATAGAGCCAACAATTATATAAGTATGTTCAATCACGCTGCATTGCAAGGTGGTGAAGAATATTGGAACAGATTAAACGAAATCAAACAACCCACCTTAATTATCCACGGAACAGACGACAAAATTTGGCATTATAAGAATGCAGGTTTTTTACTAGAAAAAATAAAAGGTTCAAATCTAATCACCCTTGAAGGTACAGGACACGAATTACACGTTGATGATTGGAAATCAATAATTGATGGAATAGAAAAACACATAAATGACTGATAAACAAAAACAACGACCCGCTAACAATGTATATAAAAAATAGGCGAAACAGTAGTAAATTCAAGGCTTTTGGCTCGTATTATACTTTGTGCTTAACCGAAAATTTGGCACTTCGAAATCGCCTACTTTTCATATACTAACCGTTGGTGGCAAGGCTAAAAGACACAGCAAATGGACATCAGTAAAGACGTAAAAAATCAACTTGACAAATATTTTGGAAATTATACTACCACACAAATTTCAGGTGGTTCAACAAATGCTGAATTGTTCAGGGTTACGACAGATGAATCAAAGAGTTTTATTCTCAAAAAACAAATTTATAGTAACCATAATGTAAACCTCAAATACGATTATCAAAATTATTTATGGCTTGACGGAAAAATTCCAGTTCCTAAGATTATTTTTTATGAACAATTAAGCGACTTTGAATTGTTATGTATGACGGAACTGCAAGGAAAAACTCTTGAATATTATTTTGATAAAATAGAAACTGAAGAAATTATTAAGCAATATGCAATATCATTGAAAAAACTTCATTCTTTGAAAATCGACAATACTGCGTTGGTTCAACACCTTGACTTGAAAATTTCAAAAGCAAGATTTAATTTAGATAGTGGGTTAATTGATTTTACAGACTTACAACCCGAAAATCAAACTTACAGCCCCGAAGAACTATTTGTGAAATTATTAAGCATAAAGCCATCAGACTATGAATTAGTGTTTACACACGGAGATTACTGTTTTGACAACTTAATTTTTGACAATCATAACTTAAGTGGTTTTATAGACATTGGCAATGGAGGTATAACAGATAAATATCAAGATATTGCACTTGCTGTTAGAAACATACGAGATAATTTTAGACCAGAAATGGTTGACATATTTTACAAGGTATATGGACTTGATAAGCCAAACAAAAATAAAATAGAGTTTTATATATTATTAGACGAGTTCTTTTGAAAGAAGCCCAGCCACCAACATCGTATTGGCAATAGTGGGGCTGATAGTTATAAATTCAACATTTGTGCTTCTATCGGGCATTAGTGCAAATGTTGGGCTGACGTTTTTCAAATGCCCCACCATCGCCAATACGTAACCGTTGTACGACATAGTAAAACCCACCTCGTAAAAATGAAAGTTCGTGACGAAAAACTAAAAGCAATAATTGATTGGTCTAAAAATAACCGAGACATAAGAGCAGTATTATTGACAAGTTCACTTGTAAATCCATTAGCACCTGTTGACGATTTTAGCGACTTAGACATTGAATTTGTTTTTGAGGATAATACAAATTACATTTCAGACAAAAGCTGGACGCTTAAATTCGGAAATCCAATTGCTATGATTGAAGAAGACGAAAGTTGTTTTAACCATAAACACGCAATGAAAATGCTACTTTATGAAGACGGTGTGAAAGTAGATTTTAAACTTTACAGCAAATCAAAATTTATAAAGGAAACGCAAGAGAAAGAATTACCAGAAGATTGGGATATTGGTTATAAAATTTTAATTGATAAAGATGGTATTACAAAGCAAATGCTGAAACCAACTTATCAAATTTCCATTATCAAAAAACCGTCTGAAAAAGAGTTTCAAAATCTAATAAACGATTTTTGGTGGGACACAACTTACGTGGCAAAGTGTCTTGTGAGAGATGAAATATTCTATGCGAAATTTATGTCGGAAACCGTTATTCGCACAGAATATTTAATTCCTTTAATTGAATGGCACATTGCAAGTGAACACAATTGGAACATAACGACCAATAAATATGGACGACTTTTCAAAAAGTATCTTAACCAGGAAATGTGGGCTAAAACAGAACAAACATTTTCAGGGAGCGATATAAAGGAAAATTGGACTGCTCTATTTTCAATGACTGATTTAGTTTCAGAAATAGGAACTGAATTGTCAAAAAAATTAGAGTACAAATACCCGGATAAATTAGAAAATGACATACGAAAATATTTAGCTGGACTAAAACCCAAAACATAACTACGTCGTACAACATCGTATTGGCAATAGGCGGGCTGAACGGCTTCGTATCAACGGAAGTGCAAAATTCAACTTCTGTTCTTCGATTAAAGTTCAGTGCTAAAAATCCCGCCCATCGCCAATACGCGGCACGTTAGCGGGCATTGTGAAAGATACCAGCATAACAGTTAAACATTGATAAATGAAAAAAAAACTACTTTGGATATTAATTTTAGGACTGATAATAATCAGTTGCAAACAAAGGAAAACAGAAATGAAAGAGAAAATAATTAAAACAAACGGCATTGAACTCTGTACGGAAAGTTTTGGAAATAAGAAAAATCCAGCAATCCTTTTGGTAGCAGGTGCAACCGTATCAATGCTGTATTGGGACACTGAATTTTGCCAACAATTATCTGAAAAAGGATTTTTTGTTATTCGTTACGACAACAGAGATGTAGGAAAATCCACTAATTATGAACCAGGTTCTACTCCATACGATATTGTTGACTTAACTAATGACGCTATTTCAATATTGGATGGCTACAAGATTGACAAAGCACATTTTGTGGGGATTTCTTTGGGCGGACTAATTTCTCAAATAGCATCAATAAAGTTTGCCGACAGAGTTAACTCCTTAACTCTTATGTCATCAGGCCCTTGGGGAGACTCAGACCCAACTATACCTGAAATGGACACGAGTATTTTAGATTTCCATAGTAAAGCAGGTACAGTCAATTGGACAAATGAAGACAGTGTGGTAAACTATTTAATTCAGGGTGCAGAATTAATGAGTGGCAAGAAACAATTTGACAAACAAAGAAGTGAAAAACTGATAAGAGCTGAGTTCAATAGAGCCAACAATTATATAAGTATGTTCAATCACGCTGCATTGCAAGGTGGTGAAGAATATTGGAACAGATTAAACGAAATCAAACAACCCACCTTAATTATCCACGGAACAGACGACAAAATTTGGCATTATAAGAATGCAGGTTTTTTACTAGAAAAAATAAAAGGTTCAAATCTAATCACCCTTGAAGGTACAGGACACGAATTACACGTTGATGATTGGAAATCAATAATTGATGGAATAGAAAAACACATAAATGACTGATAAACAAAAACAACGACCCGCTAACAATGTATATAAAAAATAGGCGAAACAGTAGTAAATTCAAGGCTTTTGGCTCGTATTATACTTTGTGCTTAACCGAAAATTTGGCACTTCGAAATCGCCTACTTTTCATATACTAACCGTTATGCGGCAGCTTAAAAGACGACACCAAACCAGAAAAATCATCTTGACAACCACCCGACTTTGAACTACGAAGGATGAAATTTTTCAGGGACAACTTCCAGCATTTCCAAAAAACAGTTTAACCATTGACTTGGAGACAAACAAACAATTTGAGCATTAAGGTTTAAACCGAATTTTTCCGAAATTGTCCTGACCTGACTTTTCCTGAAAATCGACTTTAAAGCTGTTTTTACAGATAAATCAGGTTTCTCTAACAGACAGGAAATAAATGCTAAGTATTTGGCTTTAATCTTAAAATCAAAAAATAAGTGTTTTCTTTTAATGTTTAACAGGGCTGATTTTACAGTTGGCGGTGGCAAGAAACTTTCAGGACCTACCTCATAGACAAGTTTCAAATCAAAAAAAGTATGATAGAAAACGGTATATGGATTGTAAAGCTTCCTTGAAAATAACTTTTGTGTAGGTTCGAACTGAAGGACAATGGAACCTCCCAGAAAATTTTCAAGATTCTCAAACATCAGGATTTTGAAAATATCGGAAGTAATGCCATAAGGAATATTTGACACCACTTTGAAAGGAAATTTCGGAACTGCAAAATTCCTAAAATCACAACCGACAACTTGAACATTTCGGGCATCAGAAAATAATTTTCGTAAATGTTCAACCAAAGCTGTGTCGTTTTCAATAGCAACAACATTGTTGGCAATTTTTAATAAATGAACAGTAAGAAACCCCTTGCCTGCCCCAATATCTAAAACCGTATCCTGATTACTTATATTTGCTTGTCTTATTGCATCTTTTATTAGCACTTTATCAATAGTAAAGTGCTGACCCGTAAAACGAACGGGCAATTTCTTTTTTGTCATTAATTACTTCTTAAGGTGAATACTTGAATTCAAATCACAGAGATATTCTTTTATAATTATACAACGGCAAATTTAGTAACTTTGCTCGATAAATTAACGAGAAAGAAGAAAAAATGAAAGCCGACAGCATAACATCACCTATACGCAAGCAGGGGTTTCGTGCTTCTATGACAGTGAAGTGGTAAATTTGAAGTTCAGTTCTTCGTAGGAAGTTCAGTGGTTAAAATCCCTGCCTGCGTATAGCTGAGAAACGTTAGCGGGCATTGTGAAAGATACCAGCATAACAGTTAAACATTGATAAATGAAAAAAAAACTACTTTGGATATTAATTTTAGGACTGATAATAATCAGTTGCAAACAAAGGAAAACAGAAATGAAAGAGAAAATAATTAAAACAAACGGCATTGAACTCTGTACGGAAAGTTTTGGAAATAAGAAAAATCCAGCAATCCTTTTGGTAGCAGGTGCAACCGTATCAATGCTGTATTGGGACACTGAATTTTGCCAACAATTATCTGAAAAAGGATTTTTTGTTATTCGTTACGACAACAGAGATGTAGGAAAATCCACTAATTATGAACCAGGTTCTACTCCATACGATATTGTTGACTTAACTAATGACGCTATTTCAATATTGGATGGCTACAAGATTGACAAAGCACATTTTGTGGGGATTTCTTTGGGCGGACTAATTTCTCAAATAGCATCAATAAAGTTTGCCGACAGAGTTAACTCCTTAACTCTTATGTCATCAGGCCCTTGGGGAGACTCAGACCCAACTATACCTGAAATGGACACGAGTATTTTAGATTTCCATAGTAAAGCAGGTACAGTCAATTGGACAAATGAAGACAGTGTGGTAAACTATTTAATTCAGGGTGCAGAATTAATGAGTGGCAAGAAACAATTTGACAAACAAAGAAGTGAAAAACTGATAAGAGCTGAGTTCAATAGAGCCAACAATTATATAAGTATGTTCAATCACGCTGCATTGCAAGGTGGTGAAGAATATTGGAACAGATTAAACGAAATCAAACAACCCACCTTAATTATCCACGGAACAGACGACAAAATTTGGCATTATAAGAATGCAGGTTTTTTACTAGAAAAAATAAAAGGTTCAAATCTAATCACCCTTGAAGGTACAGGACACGAATTACACGTTGATGATTGGAAATCAATAATTGATGGAATAGAAAAACACATAAATGACTGATAAACAAAAACAACGACCCGCTAACAATGTATATAAAAAATAGGCGAAACAGTAGTAAATTCAAGGCTTTTGGCTCGTATTATACTTTGTGCTTAACCGAAAATTTGGCACTTCGAAATCGCCTACTTTTCATATACTAACCGTTACCGGGCATTGTAAAACGACAGACATCAAGAACAGTAACAACAAATAGAAATGGAAAATAATAAGACAATAATCGTTGGAGCATCAGGACAAGTTGGCTCTCATTTAATCAAAAGACTATCTGAAAATGGCATTCCTGCCATAGCCTTAGTTCGTAATCCTGAAAAAATTAAAAACTTGAACCTTGAAGTTCGACAAGCTGACTTGTTTGACACAGAACAAGTGATAAAGTCGTTTCAAGGTATTTCAACCGCATTTTTATTAACACCAGAGAATCCGAGTTCCAATGACATCATTGGAGACACCAAACGAATAGTAGAAAACTATAAAAGAGCAGTTATCGAAAACGGAGTTAAAAGAATAGTATGCCTATCTTGTATTGGTGCCCACAATCAAGGAGACACAGGCAATATTCTAATGTCAAGACATTTAGAGCAAAGCTTTCAAGATATTGAAATCGAAAAAATAATTGTTAGACCATCATACTATTTTAGTAATTGGCTTGGTTACTTTGAAACAGCTCAACAATATGGTGTTTTGCCGACATTTTTTCCTGAAAACTTGAAAATTGCAATGCACTCACCACTCGACTTGGCGGAATTTTTAGCAGAAATCATTGCTAAACCTATTCAAGAAAAAACTTATAAAGTGTATGAAATGGTTGGACAAGAGAAATATAACTCTCTTGAGGTTGCAAAAGCTTTTTCTGTTTTAGTCGGTAAAGATGTATTCGTACAATCAATACCCAACGACAAATGGAAAGAAACACTTTTATCGGTAGGTTTTACGGACAATACTGCTGACAATCTAATTGATATGACGCAAGCAGTAATTGACGGCTTGACAGTTCCAGAGTTCCCAGACAAAATAACGACTCTAAAAACAACCATTGAGCAATACCTGAAACAACAACTCGAAAAATAACAACGACCCGCTAACATCGGTTTTGCGTAATGGCGAGTGACGTTCTTCGCACGAACATTTGTGCTAATTTTGAACTGAGTACTTCGTTTCAAGTTTAGTGCTGAAAATCCGCCACTACGCAAAGCCGAGAACCGTTCTTCGCCGATAGCGGTTTTGAAAATGTTTGGGCTGTTATTCCTTTCGATGAAACACATTTAGCTTGTGCATTCGGAGATGAGACCGACGAACAAACGAAACAACTGACCAAGTATTTTATCAATAAAACTTTCCCTATTGTTTATCGTGTTGCTCCTCCTGTTATTACCGACTATCGAAGTATATTCAACAAACTGTTTGTTGAAGCATTTGGAGAAACAGAAAATGAAGCGAAAGAAACTATAAATCGGATATTCAGATTGGTAAATCCTAATGCCAATGTTAGGGAAATTATATCATATATCAATGAGATGGTCGCTCTTAAACAAGAGTGGTGTAACGAAATTTTGATGATAAACATAGCATTGTTCTGTTTGAAGAAGACGGATATTCTGGCAAATCCAGTAGAACAAATATTGTCCGGCGACTATCTGAATGGCATTCAAACAATAATTAACAATGATCTGCAAACACAACGCGAAATTGCAGCTTTGGTATATGGTGTCGATGTTGAAGATGCTCGACAAATTCCATTGAAAAAATATATTGAAGGCTGCATCAACGGAGAAGAAGACCACGACATAAATCAATATGCAGAGACTAATAAACAATTTGACACTGTATTAGAAGAAGTTATACAATGTATGGACAATGCGCTTATCGATAAGATTATACATTGTTTGCATAAATTAACTCGAAAGAGCGATGTTATTCTGCGTGTATGGCAAAGAATAGCACAATTGAAATTAAAAGAATCCATAGAGAAGCAGGTGTTCCCTGTCGAATACCAAGAACTGCTGTTGCATTTAGACACGGAAAGCCAAAACCATGTGATTGCTCAATTATATAAGAAGATAGTTCGGTTCAATGACTTCAATGGCGGCGACTATTTCAAAACGTTAGATGCAATAGACAGGTTTATTGCGCAAAATAAGTTGGCGTGCGATTTTACGTCATTGATTGAAGCAAAAACAGTCAAGCCAAATACATTTATCGATTATATTCAAGCTGCAAATGCAACAGATGCTGCCTATCGGGATAACGCGACAACTAAAGCATATAAATATTATCAAGTAGCAACAAATTCGGAGGCGCTCGATAATTATTTGGCAAACTTACTACCCGATAATTTCGACCATGCAGATATTGTAAAAACGTTAAAAGATAATTCTACCTATACGTTTCCAACGCTTTTGCAAGCGATCACGAATTGCATTGATGAACAGAATGTAAATAAAGATAATATAGGGGCTATATTTACAACCTATCGTTTATTGGCATCTGACGAAGAAAGACCTTTACCTGTAACGTTAGATTCAACCTACATAAATCAGTTGCATTCTGAATTAGAAACTGATGGCCGAAACATTAAAGAGTCTGGATATTACGATTTAGTCGCCATGCAATTGGCACATGGTCATTCCGTTTCCTTAATAGAGGGTGGAGATATAAAATATGTTGCAGAACTCATGGACTATTATGTGGATCATGGAGACTTATTAGTAAATAGTGTGGGATGGAATATACCGCTATTAAATGAAACACTACAATACATGGTAAATCATAAACTTGGCTATAAATTATTGCTCTCAGACATATTGCCCCAATTTGAAGATATTAAGAACAGAATAGGTGTAACGGATGAGGTATTTATCGAGCATTTAGCAGAGTGGAATACCGATTTGGATAAGTATATCACTAAGAACAATATTAAAGATGTAATTCCTGACGCATCTTTTTACGATTTGACCACTAAAATAAGCAATGTCCTGACCGATCATATCAATAAAATAGCGTTCGAAGCGTTGTCTGAAATAAGTGTTGATACATTATACGCCCAAAGAACAGCACATACATCATATTATTGGTTTGTCGCAATAAAACATTTACTGGCTAAAATCAAATCCTTGCCAGATAACTTGACTGAATTTGGCAAAAAGATTCTGATGGATATTGCTTCTGGAACTCAAAGTTTGAATCCTTTCCCTAATTGTTTCAAGAATATAGTTGAAAGATTGGATAAACGAAAAATTAAATCGACAGTTACCGATATAAGAAATGATTTCTGCATCGGTAAAAAGACTATCAATGCAATAAAGTTTCAATTTTTCGAAACATGGCTTAGATCGCATGGTAATTTGAAAAGTCAAGCTGGAGACGTTATTGATAAAATAGTGAAACCTGTAATTTCCGATGGGGCATGCCGTTCATTGATTCTGCAAAACAAAGATTTTTATATGGATTTAATAAATACAGCAGGGGATGATGCTTATGAATTGAAAAAGAGTCTCCGAAACCTCATACAAAAAGATTCAGATCCGCAATTGGTTAAATTTGTCAATTCGATAGATTCAGTACCTGAGGTTGAAACCGCGTAAGTATTTGTCTAACAAGTCCGAATTTTACGATTTTACCCGTCAGAACTGAAGTGCCCCCCAAAAAAATTGTATCCAACTTTTGGGGGTCACTTCAAACTTCGATAGGGATAATTTTCAATTTTGGGGACTTGTTAGACAGTCTCATTATCTGGTAGCAGTTTACACAGCACCGGATCGTTTTTGATACGCTCCAGTTCCTCCTGCACAATCTGCTTCACCTCTTCCTTGATGCGCCGGTAGTTCGCCTGCACCGTTTCCTTCATGCGGTCGTTGCCGTCCTCGTCCGTGAAGTTTGTAATGACGGGAATTTTCTTGTAGGCACTTTCTTCCCGTTTCACCTTTTCGGCATCCACCACAATCTCGCAATGAAAAATCTTCTGCTCGATACGCTCGTTGAAGTTGTCGGATACAGAACCGACAAACATTCCCTGCGTAAGCCCGGAAATCTTACTCGGTGGAATGAGCGCGTCCATCTGCGTGTTGATGGAGGTGGAAACATCCTGCCGGTTGATGGAGATGGACTGCCGTTTCTGCAACACCTTACCGAACCGCTCGGAGAGCGTCTTGGCTGTTTCCCCCACCACCTGACCGGAGAAAATATTGCCGACAGTGTTCATCACCACTTTCGCCTCTTTGTCCCCGTAGTCACGCACTAACTGGCTGAAATCCTGAAAGCCCAGACACACGGCAACCTTGTTGCTTCGGGCGGTAGCTATAAGATTGTCCAACCCTTTGAAGTATATTGTGGGCAACTCGTCGATGATGACCGATGACTTCAGCATCCCCTTCTTGTTGATGAGCTTCACGATACGGGAATTATACAGACCGAGTGCCGCACCGTAGATATTCTGACGGTCGGGATTGTTACCCACGCAGAGGATTTTCGGCTCTTCGGGATTGTTGATGTCCAGCGTAAACTCGCTGTCTGACATCACCCAGTAGAGCTGCGGTGAAATCATCCTCGAAAGCGGGATTTTTGCCGACGCTATCTGACCCATGAGCTGCTCCGCAGCCCCTCCAAGCCACGCATCCATGAACGGCGAAAGGTAGTTCTCCAGCTCCGGATAAGAGGTCAGTATCGGAAATATATCCTCGTAACGGCGGTTCAGAAACTCGATAGCATGGGGAAACGTGCAAAACTTCCCGTTCTGATAGATTTTGAGATACCAGATAATACTGGCAAACAGAATGATAGGTGACTCCACGAAGAAGTCGCCCTGCTTTTGCACCCACGTTTTATTGAGGTTGAGCATTATTGTGTAGGCACTCTCATAGGCATCCGTAATATCTTCCATAAAATCCGGGTGAATGGGATTGCACCGATGAGAGCGTCGCGGGTCGTCGAAGTTGATCACATAGAACTTCGGCTTTACCTTGTAGCCGTCCGGGTGGTTCAGCAAATGGTTGTAGGCAATAGTAGATAGGTCGGGATACTTGAAATCGTAGATGTATTGACTAAAGCCCTTTTCAATCTGTTGCTTGATAAAATTGTTTACCACGGCATAGGACTTGCCGCTGCCCGGCGTACCCAACACGATGGACGCACGGAAGGGATTAACTACATTGATCCAACCGTTGTTCCAGCGTTTCCTGTAATAGAAACGTGTCGGCAGATTGACCGAATACTCGCTTTCGATAAGCCTCGTTTCCTGCATGAAACTCTCGTTCTCGTTGTTGAAAACATCCTCCATCAAATTGTGTTTCAACAGGCGGCTCATCCACAGACCACCCATCAACAGGCAGACATAGCCCGTTCCAATGGTAAGGACATACAGTCCCGTCACCGCTTCAAGCGGCAGCGGCAGGGGCAGCAACCACCAGTTCAGGAAAAACAGCACGAACCCGACGGCAAATGCTGTCCAGATTCTCCCCCAAGTGATTTTCTCACCCTTGACACCCTTCGTACCCAGACAGGACAAGGCAAGCAAAAGGACGGAAAACAGCTTCGTGTAGAGAATGGAATGGAACAGCCCCGCCGTGCGGTCGAAGTTCAGAAGGATTTTGTCCACCACGCCGATGTTCACGCCCCACAGCCGGATGGCTTCGTAGCAGAACCAGTACACGTTCATGACCACTAAAATGATACTCACGGCACGCAGAAAATCCATGATTTTCGCCAATGCCCTCAAATCGTCTTCTTGTTGTGACATACATTGATTTTTTAATTGTTGATACTCTGATTACATACCCAAGCCCTTGCGTTTTTTCTTCTTTTTGCGCTTCATCGCCCGGATGAAAGCCTCTTCCTCGGCATCTACCGCCGGACCTTCGGGAGTGAGCAAGCCCATACCGCCCGATATATCTTCACTGTCGTAGGCGGTCTGCCCGTGTGCCTTGTCCGCAGCATCCACAGGGATGGATAGCGGTATCGGCGGTTGTCCGGCGTATGGCAGGGTGAAGTGTTCCTGCAAGGCATTCGCCGAAAGCTCCTTACCCATGCGCGAACCGTTCAGCACGCATCCCGTGCGGTGGTCGATGAAGGTAGCCCCATAGATGCGCCCTTCCTCTGTGTAGCGCAGTACGGTGTCGATGCCCTTCTCTTTGAGTTGGGATACAAATTTGTCCTTGTCATAAGTGCCTTGCAGCACGGAAAGGACGGTGCGTTTCGTCATGTCTGCCAGTTTCCTATCCTTGATTTCCGATTTGGAACGGACAAACTTCTTCTGTACGGCTTCATAGCCTGCGGACTTCCCGAAAAGCGAGGATTTGAACGGGTTGCCCACCTTGTTACCCTTGTCGTCCGTGACGGAATAGACCAGCCCGTGATACTCCCGTCCGCGCACGTTGCCCCTCGCTTCCTCCACCGTCATATTATATAAGGAAAGGAGCGCACGGTATTCGCCCATCGTCTGGAAACGGTACTGCCCATTCAGAGCCTTCACGGTGTTGCCTACCTGCTTCTTCACATCACCTGCCGATGCGGCCACCTTGCGCAACGGATTATCCAATCTCTGATTTTTACGTTCTGCCGGATGCAATCCGTACTTCTGTTCCAGTTCCCTGCGGATACGGTCGCTGCGGCGGTAGAGAAAATCCCGGTTGAGCCTTTTCCCGTTCTCGTCCACGTTGACCGTCACGATGTGCAGGTGGTGGCGGTCGATGTCCTCGTGCTTGAATACAAGATAAGGCTGGTTTCCGAAACCGAGTTTTTCCAGATACTCGCGGGCGATATTCTGCAACTCAATATCGGTCAGCACATCCTCCGGGTGCGGGTTGAGAGAGATATGCACCACCGGCTTCTCGATCTTCATCTGCGGTGGCAGGAAGGTGAGAAAACCCTCCATCGCCTTGCCTATGTCCACCGTTCCCGAACCGTCATTGTAGATGCGGTTGGTGGTGAGAAGCCGCCCCTGCGCCTCGTTAATCTTCTCCCCGTTGTAGGCAATCGCGCCGTACAACGAACTTCCTACACTGATTTTTGCGACCATTTTGCCTCCATTTCCCTTGAAAGTTCCACAATCCGGCGGCTCAGTTTCACGAGTTCGACGGTGTGTTGCTCTAATTTGTAGAGCAACGCCATCGCCTTTTTCTCTGAAAAATGCAGCCTCAGTTCCTTCACGACTTGGTTGTAATTCGTACCCACGGCACGGAATTGTGCATGAAAATCCGACAGTTTGGTGTAATAGTCCACCAACGTCTTGTCCACCTTCAGCACCTTGAACGGTTGCCCGAAGAAGTGCGCTTTGAGGAAAACAGACCGTGCATAGACACCCGATTTTCCGAACATGGCGAGGAAACGGTTGTGTTCCTCCTCGTTGAAACGGACGGTGTACCGGTACACCGCCGGATCAAGTTTGGGATTTCTCCCTGATTTGCTTTTCCTTTTCTCTTTCATATTACTTTGGATTTAGCGGATTGACGGCATAAGCCGCCGCTTCGGATTACAGCACCGCAGTTCTGAAAGGCTTCCCGACTTCGGAGGGAAAGCCCGCCCCCTGCAAGGGCAAGTGCTTTTCGTGGCTGCTCAAAATATTTTGAGCGGCTGAAAAGACATCTTGCTATGTTCCGGCGAACATAAAAATCCGTCGGGGACGGATTGGGGGAATGCCTTTCAAACTCCGGGCTGCGCCACCTGCGGCGAACCCTGCCGTTCGGGTGCAAAGTTACGCCCTTAAAGCGGTATCGGACAGAGGCTTGACCCGGACAGTCAGTGCCAACCGGCGCAACATGCCGCCACTTGCCGGGGAAGTGGTACGGATTCAAAAATATCCTTGTTTATTTGCAGCATGATTCAAGAAACGAACGATTTGAAGATATGAAAAATGAGGCTTTCAAATACCCGGCAAACCGCTTTGGCGGCTATTTGCCTGACCGGATACCCGAACCTTCGGATACCCGGCTTTCCAATGACGCGGTGATTCACGGATTCAATGACTTCATGACGCAATGTCGTCATTCACCAGTTATCCGAATCCCTGCCTCACCGTTGAAGCGGATACGTGACGAACCGGACAGGCGGAGATTCGCTGACGCGGATATACATGTCACCGATTCCGTATCGGAGCAGGAAAACAATTCATCAACCATTAAAACCAACAGAACCATGAGTAATGAAACATTCGTTGCATTCGCAACACAGAAAGGGGGCATCGGCAAATCCACCGTCACGGCACTTTCCGCCAACTACCTCCACAACGTGAAAGGACACAATGTCGCCGTCATGGACTGCGACGCCCCGCAACACAGCATACACGGGTTGCGTGAACGTGAAACGGGACTTATCGGCGGAAGCCTCTATTTCAAGGCACTCGCGTGTGACCACTTCCGCAAGATAAGGAAGAACGCCTACCCGGTCATCGCAAGCGACGCCCTTAACGCCCTCGATGATGCCGAAAGGATGCTTGCCGCAGAAGAGGTGAAACCCGACGTCGTGTTCTTCGACATGCCGGGAACCCTGAAAAGCAACGGCGTGGTCAAGACCCTCTCGCAGATGGACTACATCTTCGCGCCCATGAGTGCCGACCGTTTTGTCGTGGAAAGCACCCTGCAATTCGCCGTGATGTTCCGTGACAACCTCATGACGACGGGACAGGCGAAAACAAAAGGGCTGTACCTGTTCTGGACGATGGTGGACGGCAGGGAGAAGAACGGGCTTTACGACCTGTATGAGGATGTGATCGCCGAGATGGGGCTGCCGGTGCTGTCCACCCGCCTGCCCGACAGCAAGAAGTTCCGGCGCGACCTTTCGGAAGAGCGCAAGAGCGTGTTCCGCTCGACCATCTTCCCGATGGATGCGTCCCTGCTGAAAGGGAGCGGCATCCGTGAGTTCTCGGAAGAGATAAGCCGTATCATCAGACCTCAATAATCATGGGCAGCAGGAAAGTGAACACCGAAGGCATCGACGAGGAACTGTTGATAGCCTCCATCGGCAGACGCAGGCAGGACGGGATCCTGTACCACGCGCAGGAGCCGCCCGCGCCTGCTCCCGAAGAAGAAAGCGTCCCGGAAACGGAACCGCCGCCCGTGCAATCCACGGCAAAAGAAAAACCGCAGAGGGACACCGTCCGCCGCAAACGGCAGGAGGACGACTATTCCGGGCTGTTCCTCCGCCGCAACGAGATAAAGACGCGCCAGTGCGTCTATATCAGCCGCGATGTCCACAGCAAGATTCTCAAAATCGTGAACGACATCGCCGGACGTGAAATCTCGGTAGGCGGCTACGTGGACACCGTGCTGCGCCAACATCTGGAACAGCACAAGGAGAAAATAAACGAACTGTACAAGAAACAACGTGAAGACTTGATTTGAATATGGAAAAGAACCAGAAAAACAGAAGTCCGCAGCATGACGGCGGCGGTATGCTTGCCCAAGTGCAGGCGAGTGTGGAAATCCTCTCTCCCGTGCCGTTAGGCGGCAAATGCGGTGAGAAGGACTATGAACGGCTGTTCATCCGTGAAGCCGAAGTGAAGGCACGCGAGGGAAAGATGGCGTATGTGCGCCCGGAGTATCACGACCGCATCATGCGTATCACCCGTGTGATCGGGCATGACCGGCTGTCGCTGTCCGCCTACATCGACCATGTGCTTACGCACCACTTCAACCAGTGCGAGGAGGCGATAAAAAGCCTTTACGCCCGGAATTACGACGCAGTATTTTAATCCTCAAAAAGTAACAGACATGAAAGGAAAGAAGAATGATTATCGCGCCTTCCTGAAAAAATCAGGAATCAAGGCGAGAGAGGGAAAGCAAGTGTACATCAGTTTGGCAAACCACAGCGTGATAACCGAAATCACCTATTTATTAGGTAAGGGAAACCTGACCATCGCCGACTATCTGGACAATGTGCTTAACGAACATTTCCAGACACACCGTGCCGAAATCAACCGTATGTTGGATTCAGTCCCCAAAGTAGAGCTATGAACATGACTATGATTCTGCTGACCGTATCGGTCGGCTGCAACCTGTGGTTCCTGTTCCTGCTCCTTTATGACAGGATCATGGAAACCAGACTTGTCCGCTTCCTAAGAAGCATAGCCGGACTGTGGCGGTCGTTGGGCGGCACGGCTGCAAAGCCCGAAACGGCAAGGGTAACACCGCCCGCAGAGACCCCAGCGGACATCATCGGCAAGAGCCGTTTCAGGATGGCATCGACCCGGACAACCGCTGCCATACCGACGCAAGAAGCCGCCACTTCGGAAAAAGGCATTGAGCTGACGGAGGAAGAGGCTACTTTTGACGACGGAAACACGGAAACCGTATCCCGTCCCGCCCAAGTCCCGGAGGATAAACTCGACGAAACCTTCACGAGCCTCACGCCTTCGGAACTGGAGTTCGGGGAGGACGAGCCGGAGGAAGAAACGTCCGACGCACCGAGGGCATCCGGAAGCAGCTTCGACGAGATAGACGATGCGGTCAGAACCGCCAAGAACCCGGAAGCGACAACGACGGAACGGGAGCGGGCGGCAAAAGTCTTCACCGACATGGAAGGGACGGAGCTGTACGAGAAGCTGATGACCGGCTCGTCTGAAATGAGCATCCGCATCAAGGGGCTTATCGAAATCCGGCTGAAGAAACCGAAAAAGGATTTTGTAGTCCCGGACAATATTGAGGACTTCGACATCCGCAACTATGTATAACGAGTAAAAAAGAATGAAAATGAAAACGTAAGACGGCATCACCCACGCGCACGGCAGTACAAGGTACAGCCGGTCCGCAACGGACACACCCAAGTCCGTAGAAACAAACGGGCAATCCACTAAACCAAAGTAAAGTAACCGAGTATCAACTGCCCGACAAAGGACCATCCACTCTTTTGACGGCAAAAACAAGAACAGTTTATGAACAAGAACATCAGACAAAAGTTTATCCTCTCTGCGGCACTTATGATTGCCGCAACCGCCTCCGCCTTCGCACAGGGAAACGGCATCGCGGGCATCAACGAAGCCACCTCTATGGTGAGTTCGTACTTCGACCCCGGCACGAAACTCATCTACGCCATCGGCGCGGTAGTCGGGCTTATCGGGGGCGTGAAAGTATATGGGAAATTCTCGTCCGGCGACCCCGACACCTCCAAGACTGCCGCCTCGTGGTTCGGGGCGTGCATCTTCCTGATTGTCGCCGCCACCATCCTGCGCTCATTCTTCCTTTAATAAACGATGTATGGCTGAATACCCGATAAACAAGGGTATCGGCCGTCCGGTAGAATTCAAGGGCTTGAAGGCTCAGTACCTCTTCATCTTCTGCGGAGGTCTGCTGGCTCTCTTCGTCCTGTTCGTCATCCTCTACATGGTCGGCATCGACCAGTGGGTATGTATCGGCTTCGGCGTGGCATCGTCCTCCGTCCTCGTATGGCAGACCTTCGCGCTGAACGCCCGGTACGGCGAACACGGGCTTATGAAATTAGGGGCAACAAGGAGCCATCCCCGATACCTTATCAACCGGCGGCGGATCACCCGATTATTCAAACGGAAACGAAAGGAAGAAACGACATGAGGAATACATCCAAAATGACAACACTGGAAAACAAGTTCCCGCTATTGGCGGTGGAACAAGGCTGCATCATCTCCAAAGACGCCGACATCACGGTGGCTTTCGAGGTGGAGCTGCCGGAGCTTTACACCGTGACGGGCGCGGAGTACGAGGCGATACACGGCTGCTGGTGCAAGGCAATCAAGGTGCTGCCGGACTTCTCCGTCGTCCACAAGCAGGACTGGTTCATCAAGGAGAAGTACACGCCGGAACTTCACAAGGACGACATGAGCTTTTTAAGCCGCTCTTTCGAGCGTCACTTCAACGAGCGTCCGTACCTGAAGCACACGTGCTACCTCTACCTGACCAAGACGACGAAGGAGCGTAACCGGATGCAGAGCAATTTCAGCACGCTGTGCCGTGGGCATATCATCCCGAAGGAGCTGGACAAGGAAACCGCCGCGAAGTTCATGGAGGCTGCGGAACAGTTCGAGCGTATCATCAACGACAGCGGCTTTGTCAGGCTGCGCCGCCTCTCCACCGACGAGATTGTGGGGACGGACGGCAAAGCCGGACTGATAGAGCGTTACTTCTCGCTCATGCCCGAAGGCGACGCCACGTTGCAGGACATCGACCTCTCGGCACGGGAAATGCGCATCGGCGACAACCGCCTGTGCCTGCACACCCTGTCCGACGCGGAGGATCTGCCCGGCACGGTGGCTACCGACACCCGGTATGAGAAACTCTCCACCGACCGCTCGGACTGCCGCCTCTCCTTCGCATCCCCGGTGGGGCTGCTGCTCTCCTGCAACCACATCTACAACCAGTACGTGATTATCGACAACAGCGAGGAGAACCTCCAAAAATTCGAGAAGTCCGCAAGGAATATGCAGTCGCTCTCGCGCTATTCGAGGAGCAACAGCATCAACCGCGAGTGGATAGACCGCTACCTGAA
Source organism: Parabacteroides goldsteinii (assembly GCF_020091425.1). NCBI lineage: Bacteria > Pseudomonadati > Bacteroidota > Bacteroidia > Bacteroidales > Tannerellaceae > Parabacteroides > Parabacteroides goldsteinii. Next base: position 676,875 of record NZ_CP081906.1, read on the forward strand.
CGAGGCGCACTCCTACGGGCTGACCTCGGTGCGGGCGCACTTCAACGTCATGGCGTGGAGCGACGACGCGGAAGAGCTGAAACACATAAAGAACGACGTGGGCAGCCAGCTGGCAAGCATGGAGTGCGTGCCTCGCCACAACACCATCGACTGCCCGACACTCTATTGGGCGGCTATGCCCGGCAACGCGGCGGACTTTCCGGCGGAAGAGAGTTTCCATACCTTCATCGAACAGGCGGTGTGCCTCTTCACGGAGGAAACCAACTACCGCAGTTCGCTCTCGCCCTTCGGCATCAAGATGGTGGACAGGCTCACGGGAAAACCGCTGCACCTCGACATCAGTGACCTGCCGATGAAGCGGGGCATCACCACCAACCGTAACAAGTTCGTATTAGGTCCTTCGGGCAGTGGCAAGTCGTTCTTCATGAACCACCTCGTGCGACAATATTACGAGCAGGGCGCGCATGTGGTATTGGTGGACACGGGAAACTCCTATCAGGGATTGTGCGAGATGATACGGCGCAAGACGGGCGGCACGGACGGCGTGTATTTCACCTACACGGAGGAGAAGCCCATCAGCTTCAACCCGTTCTACACCGACGACTACGTGTTCGACGTGGAGAAGAAGGACAGCATCAAGACGCTGCTGCTGACGCTCTGGAAGTCGGAGGACGACAAGGTGACGAAAACCGAAAGCGGGGAATTGGGCAGTGCCGTGAGTGCCTACATCGAGCGCATCAGGGCAGACCGGAGCATCGTCCCCTCGTTCAACACCTTCTACGAGTACATGCGCGACGACTACCGCCGGGAACTGGCGGAGCGTGACATCAAGGTGGAGAAGGAGGACTTCAACATCGACAACATGCTCACCACCATGCGGCAGTATTACCGGGGCGGACGCTATGACTTCCTGCTCAACTCGGCGGAGAACATCGACCTGCTGGGCAAACGGTTCATCGTCTTCGAGATTGACTCCATCAAGGACAACCGCGAACTGTTCCCGGTAGTGACCATCATCATCATGGAAGCCTTCATCAACAAGATGCGGCGTCTGAAAGGGGTGCGGAAGCAGCTTATCGTGGAGGAGGCTTGGAAGGCTCTTTCTTCGGCAAATATGGCTGACTACCTGCGCTATATGTACAAGACGGTGCGTAAGTATTTCGGTGAGGCAATCGTGGTGACGCAGGAGGTGGACGACATCATTTCCTCGCCCGTCGTCAAGGAGAGCATCATCAACAACTCGGACTGTAAAATCCTGCTCGACCAGCGCAAGTACATGAACAAGTTCGACCAGATTCAGGCGTTGCTCGGACTGACGGAGAAGGAGAAGTCGCAGATACTCTCCATCAACATGGCGAACAACCCCTCACGGCTCTACAAGGAGGTGTGGATAGGCTTGGGCGGCACGCAGTCGGCGGTCTATGCCACCGAGGTCAGTGCTGAAGAGTATCTGGCGTACACCACCGAGGAAACGGAAAAGGTGGAGGTGTACCGTCTGGCAGAGCAATTGGGCGGTGACATCGAAGCCGCCATCCGGCAACTTGCCGAAAGGCGGAGAAACAAGCAATAAGTAATCAATAATCAGTAAAACAGATTTATCAACAAAAAAAGAAAAGCGTATGAGCATATCAAGAATGAAGATGCTGCAAGTCAGCAAGTGTTTAATCGGGCTGGCGGTCATGGTGCTGCAATCCTGCGACGTGGCGGAGAACCGCCGCGACCTGCTGTGCGGAAACTGGGAAAGCGTGGAGGGCAAACCCGACGTGCTTATCTACAAGGAGGGAGAAGCCTACAAGGTGACGGTTTTCAAGCGGAGCGGCATCCGCCGCAGGCTGAAGCCGGAAACCTACCTCTTGCAGGAGGAGAACGGCAACCTGTTCATGAACACGGGATTCCGCATCGACGTGGCGTATAACGAGGCTACCGACGTGCTGACCTTCTCACCCAACGGGGACTACGTGCGTGTGAAGCCGCAGCCGGAAACTCCGGCAGAAAAATAAGAACCGCTAAAATCCAAAGAAACATGAGAACAAGAATAACATTCGTCATCTGCCTGTGCCTGCTTTTCGCGGGCAGGGCTTCCGCCCAATGGGTCGTGAGCGATCCGGGCAATCTGGCGCAGGGCATCATCAACGCCTCGAAGAACATCATCCATACCTCGAAGACCGCCACGAACATGGTGAACAACTTTCAGGAAACGGTGAAAATCTACGAGCAGGGCAAGAAGTATTACGACGCCCTCAAATCGGTGAACAATCTGGTCAAGGACGCACGCAAGGTGCAGCAGACCATCCTGATGGTGGGCGACATCACGGACATCTACGTGACCAGCTTCCAGAAGATGCTGCGCGACGACAACTTCACGGTGGAGGAACTCGGAGCCATCGCCTTCGGCTACACGAAGCTGCTGGAGGAATCAAACGACGTGCTGACGGAGCTGAAGAACGTGGTGAACATCACCACGCTCTCCATGACGGACAAGGAGCGCATGGACGTGGTGGAACGCTGCCACTCCAAGATGAAGCGTTACCGCAACCTCGTGAGCTACTACACCAACAAGAACATCAGCGTGAGCTACCTGCGTGCGAAGAAGAAAAACGACCTCGACCGCATCATGGGGCTGTACGGCAGTATGAACGAAAGATACTGGTAGCCTATGGAGTTCGACAACCTTCACCAGATTCTCCGCTCGCTCTACGAGCAGATGATGCCGCTGTGCGCCGACATGGCGGGCGTGGCGAAAGGCATCGCCGGGCTGGGCGCGCTCTTCTATGTCGCTTACCGGGTATGGCAGTCGTTGGCGAGAGCCGAACCGATAGACGTCTTCCCGATGCTCCGCCCCTTTGCCGTCGGTCTGTGCATCATGTTCTTCCCTACGGTGGTGCTTGGCACGATAAACAGCGTCCTCTCGCCCGTCGTGCAGGGTACGGCGAAACTGCTCGAAACGCAGACTTTGGACATGAACAAGTACCGGGAGCAGAAGGACAGGCTGGAATACGAGGCGATGGTGCGCAATCCCGAAACCGCCTACCTCGTGTCCAACGAGGAGTTTGACAAGCAACTGGAGGAATTGGGCTGGTCGCCCTCCGACATGGTGACGATGGCGGGGATGTATATCGACCGGGGGATGTACAAGATGAAGAAGGGCATCCGCGATTTCTTCCGCGAGATACTGGAACTGATGTTCCAAGCCGCCGCCCTCGTGATAGACACCATCCGCACGTTCTTCCTTGTGGTGCTGGCGATACTCGGTCCGATAGCCTTCGCCATATCGGTGTGGGACGGCTTCCAAAGCACGCTCACGCAGTGGATATGCCGCTACATTCAGGTCTATCTGTGGCTGCCCGTGTCGGACATATTCAGCACCATACTCGCCAAGATTCAGGTGTTGATGCTGCAAAGCGACATCGAACGGATGCAGGCTGACCCGAACTTCTCGCTGGATTCGAGCGACGGGGTGTACATCGTCTTCATGATAATCGGCATCATCGGCTACTTCACCATCCCGACGGTGGCAGGCTGGATTATCCAAGCCGGAGGCATGGGAAGCTACGGTCGCAACGTGAACCAGACGGCAGGACGAGCCGGAAGCATGGCGGGCAGCGTGGCGGGTGCTACCGCAGGCAACATGGTCGGACGTGCCGGGAAACTGCTGAAATAGAGGCTGAATTACGGGAGAGGCATCCGCATAAAAGTAACATACGTATGTAGCCTGTCATGACATACGTATGTAGCAGCCTGTTACATACGTATGCAGCGGCTCATTACATACGTATGTGGTAACCCGTTACATACGTATGTGGCAAACGACCGCATACCAATCCTATTGTATAACGAATTAAGAACCGAAAAATAAAATCAGACAATGGAATTCAAGTCACTCAAAAACATCGAATCATCGTTCAGGCAGATACGCCTGTTCGGTATCGTCTTCCTCTCGCTGTGCGCCGTGATAACGGTATGGAGCGTGTGGAGTTCCTACCGCTTCGCGGAACGGCAGCGTGAGAAGATCTATGTGCTGGACAACGGCAAGTCGCTGATGCTGGCACTCTCGCAGGACTTGTCGCAGAACCGTCCGGCGGAAGCGAGGGAGCATGTGCGCCGCTTCCACGAACTGTTTTTCACGCTCTCGCCCGAAAAGAGCGCGATAGAACACAACGTAAAGCGTGCGTTGTTGCTGGCGGACAAGAGCGTGTACAACTACTATTCGGACTTCGCCGAGAAGGGGTACTACAACCGCATCATCGCCGGGAACATCAACCAAGTGCTGAAGGTGGACAGCGTGGTATGCGACTTCAACGGCTATCCCTACCGTGCCGTGACCTACGCCACGCAGAAGATTATCCGGCAGAGCAACGTCACCGAGCGCAGCCTCGTGACCACGTGCCGCCTCTTGAACTCGTCCCGTTCGGACAACAACCCGAACGGGTTCACCATCGAGGGATTCACCATCATCGAGAACAAGGATTTACAAACCATCAAAAGGTAAACGGATATGAAGAAAATCAAGAAATCATTTTGGGGCGCATATTGGAAACTCCACGACAAAAAGAAAATGCTGGTGGCAAGGCTCAGGGGCTATCTGGACGGCTTGCCGCCAAAGACACGCAGGCGCATCGTGCTGGCGATGCTCGCCGCATTCTCCGCGCTTGCCCTCTACACCTTCGGCAAAGCCGTGTATGACATCGGCAGGAATGACGGCAGCCGGATGGTGACAGACCATGCCGGACAGGTGGAACTGTCCGTGAAGACGGATAACAATCATAACGTAACACCTTATTTATATGGAACAGACGAAGAACGAAACGAAGATTGAGAACAAGACGGAGAGCAAGTCCGAAAGCACGGCTGCACCCGACAACAAGGGGAAGCCGAAAAAGGAGCGCAAGCCGCTGACCGAAGCCCAACGGCTGAAACGTCAGAAAATGATAGTGCTGCCCGCTATGGTGCTGGTATTCATCGGGGCGATGTGGCTGATATTCGCCCCGTCCTCCGGCAAAGAGCAGGAGCCGGGAACAGGCGGCTACAACATCGAGATGCCCGACGCGGACAAGGAGAACCGCCGGATTATCGGTGACAAGGCGAAAGCCTACGAACAGGGCGCAATGGAGGAAAGGCAGGAGAACCGCAGCCGCGCCATGCAGCAGTTGGGCGACCTGTTCGACCGCGAAACTGCGGCAGCGGATGGAGACAGCGATTTCGACCTTGCCAATCCCGGCGGAACAGAAGAGGCCGTGAAGCCCACACCGAAGACCATCCAATCCTCGGCAGCCGCCTACCGTGACCTCAATGCCACGCTCGGCAACTTCTACGAGCAGCCGAAAAACGACAATGCGGAGATGGACGAACTGCTGGAACGCATCGCCACCCTCGAATCCGAACTGGAAAGCGGAAAAGAGAGAAGCTCCACGATGGACGAGCAGGTGGCACTCATGGAAAAATCCTACGAGCTGGCGGCGAAGTACATGGGCGGGCAGAACGGCACGCAGGCGGCAGCGGGACAGACCGCAGAGCCGTCCCCCGTGCAGAAAGCCGGAAAGAACACGGCAAAACCCGTCAGGCAGGTGACGCATCAGGTGGTGTCCTCGCTCGGACAGCCCGTGAGCAATGCCGAATTTGTCGCTTCCTTCTCGCAGGAGCGCAACCGCAGTTTCAACACGGCGGTGGGCGTCACGACCGTATCGGACAGGAACACCATACCGGCATATGTCTATGGGACGCAGAGCGTGACGGACGGGCAGGCGGTCAGGTTGCGCTTGCTGGAGCCGATGGCGGTAGCAGACCGGATCATCCCCCGTAATGCGGTGGTGGTCGGCGCAGCCAAGATTCAGGGCGAACGGCTCGGCATCGAAATCACCTCTCTGGAACACGACGGTACGATTATCCCGGTGGAGTTGGAGGTCTATGACACGGACGGGCAGCCCGGCATATTCATCCCCAACTCGATGGAGATGAACGCCGTCAGGGAGGTTGCCGCCAACATGGGCGGCTCGCTCGGCAGCAGCATCAACATCTCCACCAATGCCGGGGCGCAGCTCGCCTCCGACTTGGGCAAGGGGCTGATACAAGGCACGAGCCAGTACATTGCCAAGAAGATGCGCACCGTCAAGGTGCATCTGAAAGCCGGGTACAGGGTCATGCTCTATCAGGAAGTGAATTAAGAAAACAATCAATCAAATTTTTATTTACCACTAAAAATCCAAAGTAATGAGAAAAGTAATCATGATGTTTGCCCTCGCTATGGGCATCGCAACTGCCAACGCGCAGGAAAACGTAACCGTTGGGCAAAGCAACGGAAGTGAACAACCGACCTTGACAAAGGAGGTCTATCCGCAGAAGGAGGCGGACGGCGACCTGTATCACGGTCTGACGAGAAAGCTGGGTTTTGACCGCATGGTTCCCCCGCACGGCTTGGAAGTGACCTACGACAAGACCGTGCATGTCATCTTCCCGGCGGAAGTGCGCTATGTCGATTTAGGCTCGCCCGACCTGATTGCGGGCAAAGCCGAAGGTGCGGAGAACGTCATCCGCGTGAAGGCTACCGTGAGGAACTTCCCGAACGAAACCAACATGTCCGTAATCACGGAGGACGGGAGTTTTTACACCTTCAACGTGAAGTATGCCACCGAACCGCTGCTGCTCAACGTGGAGATGTGCGACTTCATCCATGACGGCGAGGCGGTGAACCGTCCGAACAATGCGCAGGAAATCTACCTGAAAGAGCTGGGCAGTGAAAGTCCCATGCTGGTGCGCCTTATCATGAAGTCCATCCACAAGCAGAACAAACGTGAGGTGAAGCATATCGGCTGCAAGCGTTTCGGCATCCAGTACCTTCTGAAAGGCATCTACACGCACAACGGGCTTCTGTATTTCCACACGGAAATCAGGAACCAGAGCAACGTGCCTTTCGATGTGGACTACATCACATGGAAAATCGTGGACAAGAAGGTGATGAAGCGTACCGCAGTGCAGGAGCGTATCATCCTGCCGCTCCGTGCGCAGAACTACGCCACGCTCGTGCCGGGCAAAAAAAGCGAACGCACGGTCTTCACGATGGCGAAGTTCACCATCCCCGACGGCAAGTGTCTCGTGGTGGAGCTGAACGAGAAGAACGGAGGTCGTCATCAGTCTTTCGTGATCGAGAATGAGGATTTGGTGCGTGCCAATAACATCAACGAACTCCAAGTGCGCTGACCATGAGAAAGTACATCGCAATCATCATCGCGTCGCTTGCCCTGTTCACGGGGCAGGCGTACGCCCAGCGATGTCTGCCGAAAATGCAGGGCATCGAGGTAAGGGCGAATCTGGCGGACGGCTTCAAACCCGGCGGCAACGACGGCGGGTACAGTTTCGGGGCGGCTCTCTCCACCTACACGAAGAAGGGCAACAAATGGATGTTCGGAGGTGAGTATCTCCTGAAGAACAACCCGTACAAGGATACCGCCATACCTGTGGTGCAGTTCACGGCGGAAGGCGGCTACTATTTCAAGATACTTTCCGATGCCCGTAAAATCATGTTCGTCTATGCGGGGGCTTCGGCTCTCGTCGGATATGAATCGGTGAATTGGGGCGAAAAGGTGCTGCAAGACGGCTCGACCCTGCATAACCGGGACGCCTTCATCTATGGCGGTGCGCTGACGCTGGACGTGGAGTTTTACGTGGCTGACCGTATCGCCCTGCTCGCCAATCTCCGGGAGCGTTGCCTGTGGGGTGGCGACACACGAAAGTTCCACACGCAGTTCGGGGTCGGCATCAAGTTCATCATCAACTGATGCGCCGCATGGAACGGACGGATATAGACACCATGAGGCAAATATCCCTCGCGGACTTTCTCGCACGGCTGGGACATGAGCCTGTACGGAGAAGCGGAAACGAGCTGTGGTATCTCGCGCCGTACCGCAATGAGCGCACGCCCTCTTTCCGCGTGAACGTGGCGAAACGGCTCTGGTACGATTTCGGTTTGGGCAAGGGCGGTGACATCTTCACGCTTGCCGGGGAGTTTGCCCGAAGCGGCGACTTCATGGCGCAGGCGAGATTCATAGCGGAAACCGCCCGTATGCCGTTTGTCGCATCGGAAAAGCCGTTGTTCCTGCCGGAGCCGTCCGAACCTGCCTTTGAGGGAGTGGAAGCCGTCCCGCTGCTCCGCTCACCATTAACAGAGTATCTGGCGGAACGGGGCATCCCTTATGCCGTTGCATCCCGCCACTGCTGCCGCCTGAACTACGGCGTGCGTGGAAAGCGGTATTTCGCAATCGGTTTCCCGAACGTGGCTGGCGGCTATGAAATCCGTAGCCGCTACTTCAAGGGTTGCGTACCACCGAAAGATGTGTCACTGATAAAACCGAAAGATACCGCCTCTGACGTATGCAGCGTGTTTGAGGGCTTCATGGACTTTCTGTCCGCTGCTGCACTCGGTATAGGCGGCAATAGCGACAGCCTTGTGCTGAACTCCGTTGCCAACGTGGGTAAGGCGGTGAAACACTTGGACGGGTACGGGCGCATAGACTGCTTCCTCGACCGTGACGAAGCCGGACGGAGGACGCTGGAAGCCCTCAAAGGATATTACGGCGGACGTGTCACCGACCGTTCCGCACTCCATGACGGTTACAAGGACTTGAACGAGTATCTGCAACTGACAGCAAAAAATGAACAATAACTTAAAAATCAAAGAACAATGAACATACTGAACAACAAGAACAAGAGAACATCCATCTTCAAGGCGTTGGCACTCTGCCTGTTCGCCGCCATGTTGCTCACGCTCGCATCGTGTGACGATGACATGGACATCCAGCAATCCTATCCCTTCACAGTGGAAACCATGCCCGTGCCTAACAAGGTAACGAAGGGGCAGACGGTGGAAATCCGCTGTGAGTTGAAAAAGACGGGCGATTACGCCAACACCCTATATACCATCCGGTATTTCCAATTCGAGGGAGAAGGAACATTGAAAATGGACAACGGCATTACGTTCCTGCCCAACGACCGCTACCTGCTCGAAAACGAGAAGTTCCGGCTGTACTACACGGCGCAAGGTGACGAGGTGCACAACTTCATCGTAGTGGTGGAAGATAATTTCAGCAACTCCTACGAATTGGAATTTGACTTCAACAATCGCAACGTGAAGGATGACGGGGCTATCTCTATTGTCCCAATCGGAAACTTCAAACCCCTTACACGATGATGCGTGTATTCATGGCTATCCTCTGTTCCCTTCTGGCGGTCTGCTCCGTGTCCGCACGGGACAGCTGTCAGAAGGGGACGGACGGGCAGGCGTCAATCTACCGCCTGCCGCCTTTCGAGCGGGCGGTTCGCTGTACGAAGTATTTTGAAGGCTGGCACTCGGAGAAACACCACCCATACGTGGGCTGGGGGCATCAGGTGCAGCCGGGGGAAAGGTATTCGGCACGCACCATGACGAAGCGGCAGGCGGACGCACTCCTGCGGAAAGACTTGCGGAAGTTCTGCGCCATGTTCCGCAAGTTCGGGCGTGACAGTCTGCTCCTTGCCACGCTCGCCTACAATGTCGGTCCATACCGGCTTTTGGGGAGCGGGAAGATACCCAAAAGCACACTGATCCGAAAATTGGAGGCGGGCGACAGGAACATTTACCGGGAATATATCGCTTTCTGCAACTACAAAGGTAAACGGCACGCCATGCTGCTCAAACGGAGAAAGGCGGAGTTTGCGCTGCTGTATATCCTGTGATACGACTGAAATTCCTTGCGGTAAACAATATCGCAAGGAATTTTAGCGTCTAATACAAATTAACACATTACCTTTGCAAGTAAAATTTGTAAAATGAAAGAAGCGAAAGAAATATATTATTTACCTGTTGAACAGCTATCTGATGATGCTATTCAATGTATTGAAAAAGTTGTTGAACTGTTAGATGCGATAAAAGACGATTGCAATATCAATAACTTTTCTCGTCGATTTACATTCATAAGGGAAGGAAAAGCTATTAGCGATGTTGCGGAAATAAAAAAAGATAGCAATGGATTAAATCATATCTATATCAACGAAAACTTTTGTCAGTATTTATGGTCTGTATGTATTTATCTTAATGCCTATTTTGAGAATGTCATACATATTCCAATAATGGATGCTGTTGGCATAAACAAATATGGTTATAAACCCAATCTGATTGATGTAGAGTATGCTAATGATTGCTTTTTTAGAGGACGGCAATTGTTGCATAACTTCAATAGGGATGTTTATTGGGTAACACCCAACATCTGTAATCCCCAGCAATTTGAAAATATTATAAGTCACACAAATGGTGTATATTGTGCTGCGATAGCATTTATATATGCCCACGAATTTTCACATAATTATTTAGGTCATACACAAATACAACAGACGTTTCCCCATACTATAGATGATGAAATTGCCGCAGATGATACGGCAATTAGTTTTATTCAAACTGAATATGACTCTGCATGGGGAAATACATATAAGGCAGGTGTCGCAACTGTATTAGCAGCCATTTTATTGATGAGCGAAGATTCTATTTCTGGTGATGGAACTCATCCAGATATGGATGTCCGAATAGAAAATTTGGTTACTAAACTGGAATTACATGAAATGGATCCACTTTGGGGCTACTTAGGTGTTGCATTAAGATTATGGTTGCTGGTATTTGGTGGTTTGTCTATCGAAGAGGATATGCAACAGCCCGGTTTTGGCTCATATAAGGAGATTTATTTATTTTACATGGAGAAATTGAAAACAGTTAGACAACAACGTTATCCCAAAATTGTAAAACCTGATTGGGATATATAGCTAAATTAAAAACTCCGATGAAGCCGCAACTTCATCGGAGTTTCCGCTTTTCATACATTCGGGATTTTTCCTTTGCCGATTACCTCACCGTCCCTGCAATGCTCTATGATGCCGGGCGAAAATCCCATCTCCCCGATTGCGATATGCCGGATATACTCCGCATATTCCTGACCTTGAAAATTCCTCCCCGTGAGGTTTTTGAAAATCATCCTTATGCTTGTTCCGTCATCGCTGTGCAGGATGATTTTTCCGTTCTGTCTGATTTCTTCCATGATTGAAACTTGTTTTTGTGAATACTATCGTAGATTGGGACAGCGGTTTCTTTGCTACTTTCTTTGTCCGCCATCATGCTCACCGAAAGAAAGTAGGGCGGCTTTCGCCGTCGCCACTCAAAAACGGGTGTAAAGTCCCGTTACCATCGTGAACATTTCTTCCAGCATATCGCAGTATATGCCATCGTGCGTTGCAATGTCCTTTGTCTTGCACTCGAATGTCTTTTTACTGAACGTCTTGCGGTAGAAACGCATATTGTAGAGGTCTAATCCTGCATCGTAGATGATGTCAAGGCGGTTCGCGCTCGTCTTGTTCCTTGCAAGGCTCATGCGCAAGCCGTTGCCCATGTCTATGAAGTCCTTGCTTCCCGTCATGGCGACAAAGCGTCTGCCGCCTATCTGCTGTAAAATCGTCTTTGCTATCATGCTTTTCTTGGTTTTAGGTTGGCGGTGCGGACACCGCCAACTTGTTTAACATTCTGTTATCTCGGCAATGGGTGTGTTTCGTTTCAACCATTCCATCAGGCACTCCATATTGTACTCGCTTGTGATGACTGCCGTATGGCTGTTGATGGCGGTAAACCTGCTGCTCTCGTAGTCGTCTATCCACCCTTTTAGGGTATCAACTCCCCACGCTTCGGCATCGTCAAAGATGCCGTCCAATACTTTGATAGGCTCGCTGAATTTCACTATCAGCGTTTGATAGGCTGTGTTCATCGGTTGTCCTCCTTTCCATCCTTTGCCGTGAGCCACTTATCCCGTGCGGCTCGGCACTCGTCCAATGTGGGTTTGACACAAGAGAACAACTCTCCGTCTGTGGGGTGGCGGTAGTCGTACTGCACAAGTGTCCGCTTGCGTCTGCCGATACCTAATTGGAAACGCTCATATTTCTCCGTACCTGCTTCGGTGCAGGTGCTTATACCGTTGATGGTCATTCGTGTTGCCATAATCGTTGATTTTAGAGTGGTTAAAAATGTACTGACAAAACTCTGTTGCGCATCACCATTTCGGGGTCACTCGTATAGCGTTGGTGCAGGTAGAAATGGTGGGAGCCGAAGCCGTAAAGGAAAAACCTGTCAAGTCCGTGCTTCTCGGCAAAGTCCTTTACACTCCGTCTTAACTGCTCCTCACTCGTTGCAAGAGTGAGGAGGTTCACAAATTCAAGGAACATCGTGGGGATTTTATCGTCCCACAGACAAACCATGCTTTCAATTCTTACTTCCATTTTGTTGGGTTTTATAGGTTAATACTATGCCACTTCCATCCGCTGGCGGATAAGGTTCACATTGCTGTTCACAAGGTTTACAATGCGGTCGTGGTACTCGGTATTGGAATTGTGCAAGCCACGACTTTGCACCACTTCCAATGTCTTCAAGGAAACCTCCACCGTTTCTATGCGCTTGCCGTCAATGGTGGCGGATAGGATAAGGGAGTTCTTTTCAAGGAAATAGGAGTTGGAAAACACGCAATGGTGCAGTTCCGTCCCTTCCGCTGCAAACTCCGCCACGCTCTCCAACACACGCACCTGCAAAGTGCCGTCCGTGAATGCAATGCCGAAGAATATGCCTTTGAGTTTGCGGTATGCCTTCTCGTGTTTCTTCGCTTGGCGGATGCGTTCTTCCAATTTCTTGCGCTCTATCTCCTTGTTGCGCTTGTGCATAAGTCTGTCGTGTTCGGCTTTGAGGTCGGCAGGGCAGACGTATTTCGGGCTGTTCGTGTCCTTGCCGAAATGCCGCAGGAGGTCTATGGTGTCACGCCACATGGAGCCGTCAGCAATGGTGTAGCCGTTGCGGATACATATCTTTATGGATGCCCAATACCTCTCCATGTCAAAGGAACTGCGGATGTAGTGGCGCAACATGGGGTATTGCCCTGCCTTCAACAGCGTTTCGGCTCGGCTGTCGGAAAGGATAGCCGTGAAAAGGTCGTAAGGCAGTATGTTGTGGTACTCGCCATTGAAGCCGTTGCGTTTCAGTTCGGGTATGAAACGCTGTCGGGGATAGGTGCAGACGGGGTTTATATCGTATGCACGTAGTTTGTTGTTCTTGCGTACTTCCATGTCGCTGTATTCCGCCCATAGGTCATAGTAAAGTATGGACATTCCACGCAGTCGGGCAACGGTGGTAGTTGTACCTTTTGGCGAAATCCACCTTTGCACCACTTCATAAATGGAATACTCGGCTGCCTGTCCTGCCTTGTATCGGGACTTGACGAAAAAGAAGCGTATAACTTGATACTGCTTGCAGGTGGTGACGATGGAGAAATACTCGTTCTCGCTGAACACGCTCTTTCGGGTGCGCAACGCTTCCAACTCCATGCCGCAATGCGGGCAGGTGCATCCGCAAACGGTGTCCGCAAGGTCGTGTTCACTCCTCCACGAATGTCCGCACTCGGTGCAGATGTTCGTGCCGTCCGCCCTCTTGATGGCGTAATGCTTGAAGCAATGGCGGAAAGCGTATGCCCTCTGTATGGCGGTCAATTTCGGCAGTCGCTCGCTCAATCGTGCGACTTCCTGCTGTATGGGTGTTCTCGGTTTCATAATCAGAAATTGAATAGGTTGGGTTGTTGTACTTCTTGTGCGGTCGCTTTGGTGGCGGTTCTCGGCTTGCTGCGGTTTTGCAACTTGCGGAGTTCTTCCTCTTGGTATCTGCGGACTGCGTTCTGCCGTGCTTCCGCCTTTTCCTCTGCCGTGAGTTCCACAACGTGGTTCACCGCCACTTGGCATTGGATAGGCTTGCCTACCTCTATCTCGTTCTCGTCATAGTAGTGGACGGCTTGCCCGAATATCTCCCCGTCCGTGAAGCCGTTGCAACCGCTCCGCTGCACGTAGTTGAGAATGTAGGTGACGCAATCGTCTATGTTCTTGGCAGGGTTGCGGTAGTTCTTCGCAAAGAGCGCATCCTCCGCTGCACGCTGCTCCAAATACATCTGTATCGTTCTCTTGAAATGGTCTGTTCCTTTCATATCGCTGTCGTTTTATCAGTTATACATTTTTCCGTTTCCCAAAAACTCGTAGTCGTTGGCTGCGCAACTCTCCTCGAAACTCTCCTCGCTGCACTGAAATTCCATATCGTCACGGCACGACTTGAAGAAGCTGTCAAGGCACTTGTCCATGAGGTCGTACAGAGTGGTTCGGGTGTCGGGGGCTTTCAGAAAGTCGTAGATGGGTCGCAGGATGTCCTCGTCTGCGCAATAGCCTGTCAGTACGCAACAGTTGTCCGTGAATACCCTGCTTTTGCGCCTTTTCTTGTAATTGCCTTTGAGGTAGTAGGCTTTCGGCTTGAATAGGGTATGCCAATAGTTATTGACGATGTATTTCAGAAGCCGTATGCCGCAGAGTTCCTCTTCCTCTCCGCTGTAACGTGAGGTGAAGCGGTAGGAATAACGGCACGTGTCGTAACTCCAATCGTTCACTTTGACCTTGAACACACTTTCAAATGCTTCCAGCGTGTTGCGGTTGTCGCTGTCCCAACCGTATTCAAAGGTGCGCAACCATTCGTTGTATGCGGTATCTCTCGCTGCTGCGGAGAGTTCAGCTAATTGGAAAAGGTCGTATGTCCTTGTTATCGTTCTCATATCGCTGTCGTTTTAGATGGTCTGTTTCAGTATCTCTCTCCAATAGGTCGGCTGCACCTCGCTCAAAAGGAAGTCTGTAAAGTCCCTCCGTGCGTCCTTGTTCAGTTCTCGGTAGAGTTCACGGAACACGGATATGTTGCCGTTGATGTACGTTTCAACCATATACACGAAGATATTGTCCACCTCGTAGTATCTGCACTGCTGCGCTGCCGTTTTGCTGCTTCTCTTTGCCATGTCGGTAAGGGTTAAAGGGTGAATAACCAAAGGATGAAACCGAAGAAGGCGGTTGCGGAAAGGATAGCCACGATTACGCCTATCGCCACTCGGAACACTCCGTTTACAATCTCTCTAATGATGCCCCAAAGGATGCCGAACACCCCGAAGGCGGTGCGCACCATCAAGCCGCATATCGCAAGCCCTATGTACTGTGCCATTTGTCTGAAATTTGCCGTTGCCGTCATATCTTCGCTGTTTTTGATTTTTTTATTTTTTAATGCGGATTCAAGAGCTGAGGGAGTTGAGTTTCAAACTATCTTATCTGCCTCTCGTTTATCCGACATTTTTTTTATGCGTCTTTCTGTCGCATCGGTCGTTTTCGTTTCGGGTGCTTGAAAAGGTAGGGATTAGGGGATGCAAGGTTTTTCGGGAAAAATACTACCCGCAGGGCTGGAGATTTTTGCCGAAAACAGGAGGCTTGACCTTGCATTCCCGTCCAATCCCGGAATTACCTTTGCGCCCAGAACGGAAATGACTGCCTGATGCGGCGTCACTGAAAGACGCGAAAATGGAGGTAAACGGAAGTGGAGGCAGATTAGACAGGAAAACTTCAAAAGAGAAATCTGTGAAAAAAAGAAATCCCCAAAAGGAAAAAAAGGGACATAGCCGGAAGCGTGAAACCGGGCAAACCACCGGCAAGGAAGTATGATTTTATATGTCTGGCCGAGCGTGTCCGGTCGGACATATAAAATCATTCTTCCCGGTTTGCCTGCCGTGCATAACGGCTTGTTCCATTTATGGATCGGGCGGTCAGACACGGCTTTCCGCTTACGGCTCAAAGGAACAGCGAAAAAGAAATCGTCTGCGAACCCGTAAAAGCACCTCTCTGGCATAAGCACAAAAGAAATGGGCCTTGCATCATCAGTCTAAACTGTTGTTTAGGCGTGAGGCAAAGCCCTTTTCTCCGCTTATGCGGCAGTCGGCATACGTTCATCCAAAATTCTTTTGGGCGATGGTGTGCCGACGGATAAAACAGCTTTTACGGAAAAACTTGTATGAGATAGAAAAAAAATTAGGGAGATTCATTTCAAAATCTCCCGTTTTATTGTTACTTTTGCATATGAAGAGTTCTTTGAAGGTTACGCAACGCGCAGAAAGATGATGCAGTAGATAACTAACTAAATCGTAACCTATTACTATCATGAGCAATTAACCTACGCTCATTTCCAATGAATTACACTCTTTTCGTAACTTCTCTCCGCAAAGGTGCCGATTATATCCGGAGCGTCGACTTCAAAGACAGCGAAATCAAACGGGCAGTAGAGGAAGCCGGCACCACTGTCTTCCGTAAAAAGCAGCAACTGAAGGAGATCGTGGAGAAGCAGTTCCGGGTAGGAGAAGTCTATGTGGGATCTGATATGTCCGTAATTCTAACGGCCGCTTATCGTAAAGTGGGATTACCTGTTAATAAACGGGTGAATACAACGGTTCTCAAAGAGTATTTCGAGTTAAAGGAGGAACGTACAAAGTCTATCCGTTATATACGGATCATCAAAAAGAAATAAATGTTAATGGTGACAAACAAAAGGTTGAAAGTTACTACTTTTTTACCCAGGTTGTAAGGGTATTTCTGTTTTGGAGTATGATAATCATCGGTGACAAACTTTTTGCTGCCCCCTATAAAACAAAGAAAATATATTTGTCATTCCAGGGCTATGAATGATTGTCTATATCGGATAATATTCGTTTAATAGTTTCCTGTAGAGGAGGAAGGTTGCTATTCTTTAGACCAGGATACCATCTTTTTGAATGTTTTTATAGAGCAATGAGTTTAAATTATCACGAAGTCTTAGTAAATCAATTTTATATCCGGTTCTTTCTTCTAAATCATCATGGATATCTCCTAATATATATGGGTTAGGGACTTGGATGTCGACGAATATGTCCAAATCACTATTCGGAGTTTGTTCTCCGCGTGCAACGGAACCGAAAATACCAAGCTTTCTTATCCCATATTTAGTAGATGCTTCCTGCTTGTAGATACGGAGGATTTCAATGATTTCTTGAAGACTTTTCATAATTCGATCGTTCTCTAAAGATGTTTCGTCTACAAATATAAAACATTATATTGGATTTATGGTTAAAAAATAACTATACAAAAACTCCTATCAAAGTTATATTCATCATACTTTGACAGGAGTTTATATTATTGTGGCAATAGGTTATACCCTATTCTTTTTATTACGGCAGGAGTATTTGTTATTCCCACTCAATAGTCGCATTGGGTTTCGGAGACATGTCGTAGCAAACGCGGTTTACGTTCTTTACTTCTTTCAGGATACGGTCTGTGATTTTCATCAGGATAGGCCAGTCTACCGGTTCGATGGTGGCTGTCATGGCGTCTACAGTGTTTACGGCGCGGATGATAACAGGCCAGTCGAAAGAACGGGCATTATCCCGTACGCCAACCGATTTGAAATCAGGAACAACAGTGAAATACTGCCATACCTTCTTGTCCAGTCCGGCAAGCTGGAACTCTTCACGTAAGATGGCATCAGCTTCACGAACGGCTTCCAGTCTGTCACGGGTGATAGCACCCAGACAACGTACACCCAGTCCGGGACCAGGGAACGGCTGACGGTAAACCATTTCATAAGGCAAGCCCAGTTCCAGACCGCAGGCACGAACCTCGTCTTTGAATAACTGACGCAGCGGTTCAACCAGTTCGAACTTCAGGTCTTCGGGCAGACCGCCTACATTATGATGAGATTTTACCATCTTGGCTGTCTTTGTACCGCTTTCTACGATATCCGGATAGATCGTTCCTTGTGCTAAGAAATCGATACCATCCAGTTTACGAGCTTCCTCTTCGAATACACGGATAAATTCGCCACCGATAATCTTGCGTTTTTCTTCCGGATCGGCAACTCCTGCCAGTTTATCCAGGAAACGGTCGGTAACATCTTTATATATCAGGTTCGCATTCAACTGATTTTTGAATACTTCCACTACATCTTCCGATTCACCTTTACGCATCAGACCATGGTTTACATGTACGCAAACCAGTTTATCGCCGATCGCTTTCAGAAGCAAGGCAGCCACAACAGAACTGTCAACTCCGCCTGACAGGGCCAACAGGACTTTTCTATCGCCTACCTGACGTCTGACAAGTTCGATCTGGTCGTTGACAAAGTTTGTCATATTCCAGTTCGCTTCCGCTTTGCAGCTATCGAAAACGAAAGACTTCACAGCTTCTTTGATAGCTTCTATATCGTCGGTGAATTCACCCAGTTTTACTTCACATAATGCTTTGTCGTGGCCGGCAGCCATTACGGGGATACCCAGCGAGTAAATACCCGGATTTACATCTATGGCAACACCGTCGATCACATTGTTCGGACCACCGTTGATGATAATACCTTTTACGTTCGGCAGTGCTTTCAGTTCCTCTACTGTGATGTCGTGAGGATAAATTTCACTGTAAACACCCAATGCACGGATTGCTCTTGCCAATACCGTATTTTCATGACTTCCCAGGTCTAAAATAACGATCATATCTTGTTTCATCGTATTCCTCCTAAAATTATTAAGTTAATTAGATTATCCTTCTTGTGATTTTTTATTCCCACTCTATGGTTGCTGGTGGCTTGGAACTGATGTCGTACACAACGCGGTTCACACCTTTTACCTTATTGATGATCTCGTTGGATACTTTTGCCAGAAACTCGTAAGGCAGTTGTGCCCAGTCGGCTGTCATGGCATCGGTAGAAGTTACGGCACGCAAGGCAACGGTATTTTCATAGGTACGTTCGTCACCCATAACACCGACCGACTGGATAGGAAGCAGGATGACTCCGGCTTGCCAGATCTTGTCGTATAAACCCCATTCGCGCATCAGCGACATATAAATATCATCGGCATCCTGAAGGATACGTACTTTCTCCGGCGTGATATCGCCTAAGATACGGATACCCAGACCAGGACCGGGGAATGGATGACGTTTGATCAGATGCGGCTGCATGCCCAGTTCGATACCGACACGGCGAACCTCATCCTTGAAGAGAAGGCGAAGCGGCTCAACCAGTTGCAGTTTCATCGTATCAGGAAGTCCGCCTACATTATGATGACTCTTGATGACTGTTCCGGTGATGGATAAAGACTCGATAACGTCCGGATAGATCGTACCTTGTCCCAGCCATTTGATATCTTTCAGCTTATGAGCTTCTTCGTCGAATACGTCGATGAAACCTTTGCCGATGATCTTACGTTTTTGTTCCGGCTCGGTAACTCCCGCCAGTTCTTTATAGAATTTATCTTTTGCGTTTACTCCGATTACGTTCAATCCCAGGTGTTCGTAATCTTTCATTACGTTTTCGAACTCATTCTTACGCAGCAAACCGTGGTCTACGAAGATACAGGTTAGGTTTTTGCCGATCGCCTTGTTCAATAAAACAGCCGTGACGGAAGAGTCCACGCCACCGGATAAAGCCAGAATCACTTTGTCGTCACCCAGTTGCTCTTTCAGTTCGGCAACCGTCGATTCGATGAAAGAAGCCGGTGTCCAGTCTTTGGCGCATCCGCAGATATTCAGGAAATTGTCTAATAACTTTGTACCGTCTGTAGAGTGGAATACTTCCGGATGGAATTGTACGCCCCAGGTCTGTTCGCCTTCTACATGATAAGCTGCCGCTTTCACATCGTCGGTGCTGGCGATCACTTTGAAGTTATCCGGCAATACAGTGATTGTATCTCCATGAGACATCCAGATCTGAGAACCGGTGTCGATGCCTTTTAATAGAGGATCTTCATTATTAATGTAGGATAGATTGGCACGTCCGTATTCACGTGAGTTGGCCGGTTCTACATTGCCTCCGGATGTATAAGCCAGAAACTGAGCCCCGTAACAAATACCTAAAACCGGATACTTTCCACGAATCTCGCTCAGGTCTGCCTTGAAAGCATTTTCGTCGTAAACGGAGTAAGGACTTCCTGAAAGGATAACCCCTTTCACATCGGTTGCATCATGCGGAAATTTGTTGTAGGGAAGGATCTCGCAATACATGTTTAACTCTCTGACCCTGCGGCCAATCAATTGAGTTGTTTGCGAGCCGAAATCAAGAATAATAAGTTTCTCGTGCATGCAGTGTTATTATTTAATTGAGTGGCGCAAAGGTAGTAATTTTATTTAGAAAATCTGTAAAGCTCATCCTATATATAAAGGTATTGATGAGGAGATTTCAATATATTTTTTATGATTTCACAAAAGTTTCATCCGAAAGAAACTGTGTTTTCTCCCGAAAGAAACTGTATTTTCATCCGAATGAAACTAAAAAGATGTCGGTATATGTTGAAAGGATGGTTAAGTTCTTAAAAAATGTATAAACAGACAGGATATGTTTTAATACATCTGATTAAACATTACCTTTGTACGTTCATTTTTAGAAGGAACCGTATGGATACAGAAAAGAAAGAAACGAAGGAAATAAATAAACTCTCATTATTAATCATGGCGGTAGTCGTGTTGATACTGATTATCGCTGGTGCAGGTTACTATATTTATCAGCAGAAACAGCAGATGAATGATTTGGTTGAGGCTTATGACCTGGATAAGCAAACGCTTGAAGATGAGTTTAATGAACTCTCTATGCAATATGAGGGATACCAGTTCAATGTAGGCAATGATTCCCTGATGAATTTGTTATCTACAGAGCAGGCAAAGGTTCAGCGCCTGATGGAAGAACTCCGTACGGTGAAGGCGACAAATACCAAAGAAATTGCCCGTCTGAAGAAAGAACTGGAAACGCTTCGTAAGATCATGCGTAATTATGTCGTTCAGATCGACTCTTTGAACAGAGCGAACGAACAGTTGCAGGTAGAAAAGAAAGAAGCCGTTCAGAAATACCAGCGTGCCACATCACAAGCTGCTACCCTGAAGAAAGAAAAAGAAAAATTATCCGAACGTGTTACTATGGCAAGCCGCCTGGATGCTACCGGTATCACGGTTACTCCGGTCAATTCGCGTGGAAAGCTGGCAAAGAAGATCAAACGTATGGAACGTTTCGTAGTCGATTTCCGCATCGCAAAGAATATTACCGCTCCCGTTGGTGAGAAGACTGTATATGTACGTATTATGAAGCCGGACGATGATGTGCTGGTAAAGAGCCGTGCCGATGTTTTCCCCTTCGAAGGAAAGGATATCAACTACTCGATGAAGAAGCTGATCGAATATGACGGGGAAGAATATCCCGTTACCATGTATTGGGATATCGAAGAATTTCTTTCTCCGGGAACTTACCGTGTAGATATTTTTATTGACGGAAACCTGATCGGAAAGAGAAACTTCACGTTGGAAGATTAACGAATGGAAACAGACGGCCACTTAGCGAAGCTTTTAGCGGATCTCCCGGAATCTCTGGCCCGCGACGAAGTCTTTGTGAGTGAACTGAAGAATATCACTACAGTGGTTGCTGTCGATAAAGGGGATTACCTGCTTCGTACCGGTGAGATTTGTCAGGATGCCTACTTCATCAATAAAGGACTGTTCATTAATTTATATGTAAGCGAAAAAGGCGATGAATGCGTAACCGGTTTTTCATCCGACCATCAATATCCTTTCTTGTCCGCTATCGGTTATTTTACCCAGGCGCCTTCCGAGTTCGAGATTAAGGCGCTCGAAGCCGGTGAATTGCTAAGGCTATCACGTACCCATATCGAGGACCTTTCCCTGCGTTATCCGTTATTTGCATCATATTACCAGAATGCGATGCTGACCATCATATCAAAACTTTATTCTATGTTTGCCATCCGCCAGTCGTGCACGGCAGAAGAATTTATCAAATACCTCTATAATCACTACATGTGGATCATGCAGCGTGTTCCCGACAAATATATTGCCCAATATATGGGAATCAGCAATGCCTGGTACTGCAAGCTGAAAAAGCGCATCTTTAATTGAATTAATTCAATTTTATATTTAAACTAAACCAGTACTTTTGCACCGATAAATCGTACTTTTGTTTGTGTACGAAGAATATAGGTTTGTCGAATATAAACAATAGGAGATAACCGGTTGTTTTTTATTTAGATAAAGGTGATAAGTTGTTTTAGTGGTAAAATAAAGTCTCCGGATGAAAAAACAATAAAAAGATGAAACGGATTATTGTATTAGTAGGATTGTTGGTCTGTTCTGGTTATGCAAGTTCCCAACAGACTTTGACATTGGAAGAATGTCGAAACTTAGCTATTCAGAATAATAAGGAATTACAGATGTCCGGCGAAAAGGTAAAGGCGGCCAATGAAGAACGCAAAGCGGCTTTTACTAAATATTTTCCGCAGCTTTCCGCTATGGGAGGATATATGTGGAATCAGAAAGATATCAATCTGCTGGATATGGACGCTTTGAGTGCCAAACTCGGTTCCGCCCTGGGACCGCTTGCCCAACTTCCTGTTTTCGGACAATTAATGGGAGGAATTGACGATGTGCAACATCTGGATGTGCAGAATATCTGGGTGGGAGG
This sequence comes from Parabacteroides goldsteinii, assembly GCF_020091425.1. Lineage (NCBI taxonomy): Bacteria > Pseudomonadati > Bacteroidota > Bacteroidia > Bacteroidales > Tannerellaceae > Parabacteroides > Parabacteroides goldsteinii. Next base: position 699,238 of record NZ_CP081906.1, read on the forward strand.
CGTTTCGCTGGTTCAACCGGTCTTTATGGGAGGGAAAATTGTTTCCTATAATCAGATTACCAAATATGCCCGTGAGTTGGCCGAGTCGATGAACGACCTCCAGTTGCAGGAAGTCATTTATAAAACCGATGAAACTTATTGGCAGGTGATTTCGCTAGTCAATAAGAAAAAGCTGGCAGACGCTTATGTCGGGTTACTCAGGAAGATGGACAGTGACGTGACAGCCATGATCGCCGAAGGAGTTGCCACCCAGGCAGACGGACTGTCGGTAAAGGTAAAACTGAATGAGGCGGAAATGGCGCAGACGAAAGTGGATAACGGTCTGGCTTTATCGCGTATGCTGCTCTCCCAGATTTGCGGTTTGCCATTAGATGAACCTTTGGCGCTGGCAGATGAAAATATAGAGAACTTCCCCGTCCATACCAGTGATGCTACCGCAAATGTGAATGAAGCGTTTGCCAACCGCGATGAGCTGAAAAGCCTGGAACTGGCAGCTAAGATTTATCAGAAGAAAGAACGGATAGTCCTGGCGGATATGTTGCCCAATGTGGCTTTGTCGGCAAACTATCTGGTAACGAACCCGAATGCTTTCAACGGTTTTAAGAATGAATTTGCCGGAATGTTTAATGTCGGTGTGATGATGAAAGTACCTTTGTCCGGTTGGTGGGAGGGTACTTATAAAAGGAACTCCGCCCGTGCTGAGACACGTATCCAGATGTTGCAACTGATGGAAGCCCGTGAAAAGGTCGAGTTGCAGGTCAACCAGTCCGTTTATAAAGTGAATGAAGCCAATAAGAAACTGACCGCTTCTTCACGGAATATGGAGAATGCGGAGGAGAACCTTCGTCATGCCAATCTGGGTTTTGAAGAAGGTGTTATTCCGGCCTTAAACCTGATGGAAGCTCAAACGGCTTGGGTATCGGCACGTTCCAGTCTGATTGATGCTCAGATAGAAGTGAAATTAACGGAAGTTTACCTGTCGAAGGCAATGGGTAAACTGTCGGTAGATAAACAGAAGTAATAACAATAAAAATATACAAAGATGAACGAGAATAAAAAGTTTTCGATCAGCAACATGATGTTGGCATTTATCACGGTATTGGTCGTGATTGGATTAGTCGCATTGACCGGTTTCTTTTTGCTTACTCCTCCCGACGATATTATTATGGGGCAGGCTGAAGCCAATCAGGTTCGTATTTCCGGAAAAGTACCCGGACGAATCGAAATGTATCGTTTTGATGAAGGAGATAAGGTGAAAGCCGGTGATACATTGGTGTATCTGAATACTCCGGAAGTCCTGGCAAAACTGCAACAGGCGGAAGCCGTTCAAAAAGCTGCCGAAGCACAGAATGCCAAAGCTCTTAAAGGAGCCCGTGCACAGGAAATAGCCGGTGCTTACGAGATGTGGCAGAAGGCGCAAGCAGGTTTGGAGATTGCCAAAAAATCATATACCCGTGTTCAGAACTTATATGACAAGGGAGTCATGTCTGCTCAGAAAAGAGATGAGGCTGAGGCAAACTATAAAGCGATGGTCGCTACCGAAAAAGCGGCTAAGTCACAGTATGATATGGCTCGGGACGGTGCCCGTTCGGAAGATAAGGCTGCTGCGGCTGCCCTGGTTCAACAGGCTGGCGGCGCTGTTGCCGAAGTGGAATCTTATTTGAAAGAGTCGGCTTTGGTTTCACCTATCGACGGAGAGGTATCCGAACGTTTCCCACAGGTGGGAGAATTGGTCGGTACCGGTGCACCGATTATGAATATCACGGATTTGAACGATATGTGGGTATCATTCAGTGTTCGTGAAGACCTGTTGAAGGATATCAAGATCGGTTCCGAACTGAATGCTTTTATTCCGGCACTCGACAATAAGCCGGTAAAGCTGAAAGTATATTATATGAAGGACATGGGCTCGTATGCCGCTTGGAAAGCTACAAAGACAACCGGACAATTCGATTCGAAGACCTTTGAAGTCCGTGCCCGTCCGCAGGAAAAAATAGCAGACTTACGTCCCGGAATGTCTGTCGTAATGAAGAAAAAAGGAAACGAAATATTATGACATTGAAGCAGAGTTTACATAGTATCTGGAATGTGGCGAAGCGGGAGATACACCGGCTGACATCGAAGCCGATCTATTTCTTCTGTATGCTGATCGCTCCGGCTCTCTGTGTCGTCTTCTTCCTGTCACTGATGCAAGATGGCTTGCCAACCAATCTGCCGATTGCCGTGGTCGATATGGATGGCTCAGCCACTTCCCGTAACCTGATCCGGCAGTTGGATGCTTTTGAACAGACGGAGGTTGTTTATAAGACCGCTACGTTCGATGATGCACGCCGGGAGATGCAAAAAGGAAACATATACGGTATTTTCTATATACCGAAGAACTTTGCAGTGGAGGCAACAACGGGAAAACAACCTACATTGTCTTTCTATACGAACGGCACTTATCTAATCGCAGCCTCCCTGCTTTTTAGGGATATGAAAACCATCTCTGTCCTGGCTGGCGCTTCGGTCGGCTTGCAGACCGGACTGGCGAAAGGATATACGACTGACCAGATTATGGGACAGCTTCAGCCGGTAGTAGTGGATACTCATGCGATTGGTAATCCCTGGCTGAACTATTCCGTCTATCTGAATAATACGATTTTGCCGGGCGTGCTTCAGTTGATGATCTTCCTGGTGACGGTGTTCAGTATCGGTACAGAAATAAAATATTCGACTGCCCGCCAGTGGTTGCAGACGGGAGGAAACTCCTTAACGACTAGTCTGTTGGGGAAGTTACTCCCGCAAACTGTTATTTTTACTCTTGTGGCGTTGATGTGCTGTGCCGCTTTGTACGGTTTCAATGCTTTCCCGCTGAATAGTGGTTGGATGCCGATGATATCGGCAATGATCCTGTTGGTGCTGGCTTCGCAGGCTGTCGGTGTGTTTATGATCGGCGTGTTGCCGACTTTGCGTCTGGGATTGAGTTTTGCCAGTTTGTTCGGTATGATTGCTTTCTCTATTGTCGGATTTTCTTTTCCCGTGTTAGGGATGGATCCGACTTTGCAGGCATTGAGCGACCTGTTTCCGCTTCGTCACTATTTTCTGATTTATGTGGATCAGGCGTTGAACGGTAGGGATTTGTTCTATTCATGGAGTGAATATGTCTGGTTGGCTGGCTTCCTTATCTTACCGTTCTTGATAGGAAAGAACCTGAAGAATGCGTTGCTGTACTTTAAGTATATTCCGTAAAACTGAAAGTGATGAAAAGAGAACATCGTTTACGATATATAATCAAAGAAGGTATACTGGATACCTTTTTTATCTGGAAGGATGAATTGAAGAACGTCTTCAAGGATTCGGGAGTCATGATCTTTTTCTTCCTGGTCCCGTTCATCTATCCGCTTTTGTATGCGTTTATCTATAATAATGAGGTGGTTCACAATGCCAAGATGGTGGTGGTGGACCAGTCGGATTCTTATCTGAGCCGCGAATATATCCGTAAGGTCGATGCAACGGCAGATGTAAAGGTTGTTGCCGTCTGTTCGGATATGGAAGAGGCAAAACGGATGATGGATGCGAAAGAAGCATACGGAATCCTGTATTTCCCCAGTGAGTTCAGCAAAAATATACATAAAGGAAAGCAGGCGACAGTTTCGCTTTATTGTGATATGAGTGCTTTGTTGTTTTATAAAGCCTTCCTGTTGGCAACGACTGAAGTTTCGCTCGAGATAGGAAAAGAACTGCGGGCGCAGAATAATCCGTCGTCGACGATAGAACAGGAAAAGATAACGATCAATCCTATTCCGTATGAATCGGTAGCCCTGTTCAATTCGCAGAACGGGTTTGCCAGCTTCCTTGTGCCGGCTATCCTTATTCTGGTTATCCAGCAGACGCTTATTCTGGGTATCGGTATGTTGGGAGGAACGGCACGTGAAAAGAACCGTTTCCACAGCCTGGTTCCGATAAGCCGTCATTTTAACGGGACGTTGCGTATCGTGTTCGGCAAGTCGCTTACCTATATATTATTATATGTAGTTGTTTGTATTTGGGCATTGGCTGTGGTTCCGAAGTTGTTCTCTTTGCCGCAGGTGGGAGAGTCGTGGACTGTTATGTTGTTTGTTCTGCCTTATCTGTTCGCGTCCATCTTTTTGTCGATGACCTTGTCCGGTTTTATGACAAGCCGTGAGTCACCGATGTTGGTCTTTGTCTTTACTTCGGTCATTCTGTTGTTTATCTCCGGCGTGTCTTGGCCTAAGGAGGCGATACCTCCGTTCTGGAAAGCAATCGGTTATCTGTTCCCCTCCACGCCGGGAATACAGGGATTTATCCGAATCAATACGGCAGGAGCCTCCTTAAATGAAGTGGCTCACGAATACCGTACGCTTTGGATACAGGCCGGTATCTATTTTATTACAGCTTGCATTATTTACAGGTATCAGATTATGCGTAGCCGGAAATTGATCATAAAACAATATCGATACATGAAGATGCAGCGAATGTTGCGGCAAAAGTAATTCATCTTTTTATTGATTTTAACGAAATAATATTAGAATCCATCGAATATAGTTTTACTTTTGTACAAATTCTCAATCAAACTTAATTTTTAGTACTATGCAGAACAGACGTGACTTTTTAAAGCAAGCTTCCATGTTGCTTGCAGGAGGTTTAGTTGCACCTCAGTTGTTATCTTCTTGTGCCGAAAAGAAACATATCGGTTTACAGTTATATTCTTTGAGAGACCTTGTAAAAGACGAAGGCATTCAAAAAGTGTTGGAAACAGCATCTAAAATGGGGTATACCAATTTAGAAACAGCCGGTTATGACAATGGTAAAATTTATGGTTTAGCTCCTGCTGAATTTAAGAAAATGTGTAACGACTTGGGTATGAAGTGTACGAGTGCCCATTTGGGACAGGCTTTTACCAAAGAAAAGGAAGCAGAAGTAATGAACTGGTGGGACCAGGCAATTGCTGCTCACAACGAATTGGGGGTTAAATATATGGTTCAGCCCTGGATGCCGGTGAATGATGAAACAACCTTGGATGACCTGAAGATGTATTGCGATTATTTCAATACGGTAGGTTACAAAACGGCTGCTGCCAGTATTGCTTTCGGTTATCATAACCATGCATTTGAATTCCGTAAGATAGAAGATAAGTTGATCTACGACTTCTTGCTGGACAATGTAAGTCCTAATCATGTATTCTTCCAGATGGATGTTTATTGGGTGACACAAGGTGGTGGTGATCCCGTGGCTTATCTGAAATCCCGTCCGAGCCAGTTCAAGACGATCCATATTAAGGATGACATGGAAATCGGTGCCAGCGGTAAGATTGACTTCAAACCGATCTTTGACCAGATGTATGCAAACAATGTAAGAGACTGGTACGTTGAAGTAGAACAATATACAAACAATGATCCTGTAGCCAGCTGTAAAGAAAGTTTCGACTTCCTGAACAAGGCGAATTATGTAAAGTAAACGATTATAAGATAATTATTCATGGCAAAAGCGATACTTACGGTTTTCTGTAGGTATCGCTTTGTTTTTTTATATGGAAATAGAATCTATCCTATACACCTCATTATATTATCCCAGTCTTTTGCCAGGCTTGCCATATCCGGATATAGTAAATCGGCGCCTGCATCCAATAACACTTTGTCGGGGAGGGGACCGGTATTGACTGCAATCGTGAAGATGCCTGCTGCAACACCGGCTTCGACACCCATCGGGGCGTTTTCTACGACAAATGCTTCGTTGGCATGGACTCCGGCCTTTTGCAATCCCATCAGATAAGGTTCGGGATGAGGTTTGCCATATTTTACGTCAAAAGCCGTAACCATCTTTTCGCGGGTAAAACAGCCGGGATAGGTATGTTCCAGTTTGTTAATCAAGCTGTGCTGGCCGGAACCGGTTACGACTAATGTTTGTAGTCCGGTCGCTTTAACGGCAGCCAGTACTTCTGCGGCGCCTGTCATTGCTTTACCATCATTATATTTATTGAAAAGCATTGCTTTCTCCTCATATAGTTCCCGTTTTTCCTCATCGGTCGCATCACGCTGAAAGGTACGTTGGTACAATTCGTTGATCGTACTGTCACCGGTACGGCCTTCAAACATGTAAAAGTCTTCCTCTTTAGCCTGGAGCTGATGATGTATCGCTGTTTCGTTCCAGGCACGGGCATGAAAACGCATGGAGTCGTATAAGACACCATCCATATCGAAAAGTACAGCTTTGGGAGAAAGAGAGTTCTGCTTAGTCCTAAGCAGATAACGGTTGATAGCTTCTTGTATCATTTTATTTATATCCTTAATAATCTTTGCAAAGATATGAATCTCCTTTAGTATAGATATCTTCTTAAAAATAAAAAGGTGAAAGCAAGAACATCCACTTTCACCTTTTTATTTATGTCATGTAACAGGTTATTACAATCGTGCGCGGATTGCTTCGCTTTCTTTTTCATATCCGGGCTTGTTCAGCAGCGCGAACATGTTCTTTTTGTATGCTTCTACACCCGGTTGGTCGAACGGATTAACGCCCAGCATATAACCACTGATTCCACAGGCTTTCTCGAAGAAGTAGAACAACTGGCCGATGTAATAAGCATTTACTTCCGGCATCGTGATTTTGATGTTTGGAACACCACCGTCTACGTGTGCCAGCTGAGTACCCAGTTCTGCCATCTTATTTACTTCGTCTACACGTTTTCCGGCAAGGAAGTTCAGGCCGTCCAAGTTGGCTTCGTCTGTCGGGACTTCAACTTTGTGTGAAGGAGTTTCAACAGAGATGACTGTTTCGAAGATGATGCGTTCGCCTTCCTGAATCCATTGGCCCATTGAGTGAAGGTCGGTTGTCAGGTCGACAGAAGCCGGGAAAATACCTTTTCCGTCTTTACCTTCGCTTTCGCCGTACAGCTGTTTCCACCATTCACCAATGTAATGAAGTTTCGGATGGAAGTTGGCAAGGATTTCAATCTTCTTGCCGCTTTTATATAATTCGTTGCGGGTTGCAGCATAGATAGCCGACAGGTTTTCATTGAAAGGAACTTCAATGCCTGTAGCCTTCTCCATAGATACGGCACCAGCAACCAGGTCGCGGATACTGATACCTGCCACTGCGATAGGCAGTAAACCGACCGGAGTCAGTACGGAGAAACGTCCGCCTACATTATCAGGAATGATAAATGTCTTGTAACCTTCCTGGTCTGCCAATGTGCGAAGGGCACCTCTTTTGGCATCAGTAATGGCAACAATACGATGTTTTGCTTCTTCTTTGCCGACTGCGTCTTCCAGTTGCTTCTTCAGCATACGGAATGCCAGGGCAGGCTCTGTTGTTGTTCCCGATTTGGATATGTTAATCAGACCGAATTGTTTACCTTTCAGTATTTCACACAGCTCATACAGATAATCTTCACCGATATTCTGTCCGGCATAGAGAACAACCGGGTTCTTACGGTCAGACTGCAACCAGTCAAAACTGTTGTTCAATGCTTCGACAACGGCTTTTGTGCCGAGATAGCTTCCGCCGATACCGATGGCAACGACAACTTCACATTTAGAACGAAGCACGTTGGCCGTGTTCTCGATGTCTGTTAATTCAGCATCCGTGATAGAAGAGGGGAGATGTAACCAACCCAGAAAATCGTTACCAGCTCCGTTTCCGTTATGTAAAGTGGCAATACATTCGTTTGCCTTGGCTTCCTGTGCGTAAACCTGTTCTTTTGTAACAGCGCCCAGTGCTTTGTCAATGTTAATACTGATGTTTTTCATACCTACTTAAATGTTTCTGTCAACTGCCGTATAACGGTAGTCGGCGATTTTCTTTCATATAATATATCGTATAAGGCGTCCAGAATCGGCATGTTTACCTTATACTTTTCATTTATCTCGTGGATACATTTGGTTCCGTAATATCCTTCGGCAATCATTTCCATTTCCAGCTGGGCAATCTTGACGGAATATCCTTTTCCAATCATCGTCCCGAACGTACGGTTACGGCTGAAACGGGAATAAGCTGTCACCAGCAAGTCTCCCAGATAAACCGAGTCGGTTACGTCGCGTTCCAGGCTGTGTACGGAATTGAGGAAATTACGCATTTCTTCGATTGCGTTACAGATAAATACTGCCAGGAAGTTGTCTCCATATTTCATCCCGTGACAGATACCGGCAACAATCGCATATACATTCTTTAAAACAGAAGCATATTCTATTCCTCTAACATCTTTACAACAATAGTTGTTCAGATATTGATTCTGGAATACATGGGCGACGGCACGTGCATTGTCGATATTGGAACAGGCTAATGTAATATAAGAAAGACGTTCGAGCGCAATCTCTTCCGCATGACACGGACCGCCGATTACTGCGATGTTTTCCATAGGTACATTATAATATTCCGTGAAATAGTCGGCAATCAGCATGTTCTCGTCCGGTACAATCCCCTTGATGGCCGAGATGATGAATTTATCATTCAGCGGGGTCGTCACCTTCATTAAATGTTGTTTCAGGAACGGAGATGGAGTCGCAAAGATTAGCGTATCGGAATCGCTAATCGCATCGTTTATATCCGTGTAGAATTTTATTTTGTCCGTATCGAACTTTACGGCAGACAGATAACTGGGGTTATGTCCTGTCTTTAAAAAGTCGTCAACCTGGTCCTGCCGGCGCATATACCAGTTAATACTATCCTGTGTAGAAAGTACAATCTTGGCTAAGGCGGTAGCCCAGCTACCACCTCCCATTATTGCAATTTTACCGGGTAATTTCATAGCATTCCCTTTTATTTGGCTGCGTTGGCAATCCATGCTTCCACTTCTTCGGCCGCAGGATTTTGCAGTTCCAGCTTATACTTCTTGTTCATCTCACAAAGTTCCTGGCGCAGCTTGTTAGGGTTCACCTCTTTCAGCGTGTCGACAGTCAGATAACCGGCTTTCTGTAATGCCGGCACCCAGGCTTCATCGATACCTAATGCTACGTATTTGTCGACAGCATCTTTCTTTACTGTTTTTTCCGGACGCATTTGCGGGAAGAACAATACTTCCTGAATAGTTGTCTGACCGGTCATCAACATCACCAAACGGTCGATACCGATACCGATACCGGATGTAGGAGGCATACCGAATTGCAATGCGCGCAAGAAGTCCTGGTCGATGAACATCGCTTCGTCGTCCCCTTTTTCGCTCAACTTCAATTGATCCTTGAAACGTTCTTCCTGGTCGATCGGGTCGTTCAGCTCGCTGTAAGCGTTTGCCAACTCTTTTCCGTTCACCATCAATTCGAAACGTTCGGTCAGTCCCGGTTTGCTACGGTGCATTTTGGTCAGCGGACTCATTTCAACCGGATAGTCGATAATGAATGTCGGCTGGATGAATGTACCTTCACAGAACTCTCCGAAGATTTCATCGATCAACTTGCCTTTACCCATTGTTTCGTCGATCTCCATCTTCAATTCTTTACAAATTGAACGGATTTCATCTTCGTTCTTGCCTTCCAGGTCGTAGCCGGTCTTTTCCTTAATGGCTTCCAGGATAGGTAAGCGACGGAAAGGAGCCTTGAAGCTGATAGTCTTGCCGTCGACTACGGTTTCGCATGTACCGTTGACAGCCATACATATTTTTTCCAGCAGCTGCTCCGTGAAGCTCATCATCCAGTTGTAATCCTTATATTGGACATACAATTCCATGCAGGTAAATTCCGGGTTGTGCGTCCGGTCCATACCTTCGTTACGGAAGTTTTTCCCGATTTCGTAGACCCCTTCGAAACCGCCGACGATCAGTCTTTTCAGATACAGTTCGGTTGCGATACGCAGATAAAGGTCAATATCTAATGAGTTATGATGCGTGATAAACGGACGTGCACTTGCACCACCGGCGATAGACTGAAGGATCGGAGTTTCTACTTCCGTATATCCGGCTTCGTCGAGTACGGCGCGCATTGTTTTGATCACTTTTGCACGTTTCATGAAAATATCCTTTACGCCATCGTTTACGATCAGGTCGATATAACGCTGACGGTAACGTAGTTCGGGATCGTTAAATCCGTCATAAGCTACACCGTCTTTGTATTTAACGATAGGCAGCGGTCTGAGTGATTTGGATAATACCGTCAATTCCTGTGCATGGACGGAGATTTCACCCATTTGCGTGCGGAATACAAAACCTTTGATTCCTACAATGTCTCCGATATCGAGCAGCTTCTTGAAAACGACGTTATATAAATCTTTGTCTTCACCCGGGCAGATATCATCACGGGAAATATATACCTGTATTCTGCCTTCCGAATCCTGCAACTCCATGAATGAAGCCTTACCCATAATACGGCGGCTCATGATACGGCCTGCAATAGTTACAGGACGGGGTTCTGCATCGTCTTTAAAAGATGCCTTTATTTCATTGGAATATGCGTTTGTTACGTACTCAGCAGCGGGATACGGTTCTATCCCCATTTGGCGCAATTGCTCCATGCTATTGCGTCTTATGATTTCCTGTTCACTCAGTTCTAATAGATTCATTACGCTATTATTTTGTATAATACGGCGCAAAAGTACAAAATTTTTCTCACTTATAGGATAAAAGTGAGTAGTAGTTTACTTAATTATATATTAGAAAAGCACTTATGGTTACGTATTGCTTCCGGCAAGAAGAAGCGTACATCCTTGCCGGCAGCCAGTGATTCGCGTATAAAAGTGGAGGATATTTCCATCAGCGGAGCATCGACTTTACGGATGTCGGGAAGGTTGTCGGGAATGTTGATTTCGTATCCTTTACGGGGATAAATCAGGATAGGATAGTTGGTAATTAACGTTTCCGATTCTTTCCAGCGATTGATTGACGACCAGTTGTCGGCCCCCATTATAAAATGAAATTCGCGGTCGGGATATGTACGGTCGAGAGTACGTAAAGTGTCGATCGTGTAAGTCGGTTGGGGGAGCGTAAACTCGATATCGCTGGCACGGAATTTGGCATATCCGGCAATGGCAGCTTCGACCAGTTCGAGCCGGAGCCGGTCATCCATCAGGTCGTCGCGTTTCTTCAGCGGGTTATGAGGCGTGATAACAAACCAGAGTTCGTCTAACCCCGCAAACTCACACAGCCAGTTGGCCAGGGCCAAATGACCGATGTGAACCGGGTTGAAAGAACCGGAAAAGATTCCGGTTTTCAGCTTGTTGTTTTCCTTTACCGTTGTTTCTTCCACATTATAAAGTTGAATGCCTGTACGCCGAATACGAGTCCGGTTGCAAATGCAATGAGATATTCTTTATAAATGAGGCCTGCAATGCAGGTTCCCAATGCCGCGATTCCGGTCAGTGCGAAAATATATCCCCATTTACGTGATAATTGTCTGTTGTTATTCATTCTTTAGACAGAAAATCTTTTATAACTTCCACTGCTTCGGCCTGTGCTGTCGCAAGGTCGTCGTTTACGATGCAGACATCGAAATGAGGAATAAATCCCAGTTCGAATTCCGCTTTTGCGATACGGCTGTCGATTACTTCGGGAGCATCCGTTCCACGTCCTTCCAGACGTTCACGCAGATGGGCGATGCTGGGCGGCTGGATAAATACTGAAAGAGCACGGTCACCATAAAACTTTTTGATGTTGCATCCGCCGACAACGTCCACATCGAATATGACGTTGTTGTCTTCGTTCAGTTGGCGTTCCACTTCACTTTTCAATGTGCCGTAGTATTTATCGGTATATACTTCCTCATATTCCAAAAAATCACCGGCAGCGATACGGGCCCGGAATTCGTCGGGAGTCAGGAAATAATATTCCACACCGTTCTGTTCTGTTCCGCGCGGTGCACGGCTTGTTGCCGAGATAGAGAAATGCAGGTTCAGGTTCTGTTTTAACAGATGGTTGATGATGGTTGATTTACCTGAGCCTGACGGGGCGGAGAATATAATTAATTTACCAGCCATATTATAATACGTTTAGTACCTGTTCCTTGATTTGTTCCAGTTCGTCTTTCATCTGAACGACAATTTTCTGCATTTCCGCATGGTTGCTTTTCGAACCGAGCGTGTTGATTTCGCGGCCCATTTCCTGAGCGATGAAACCGAGCTTTTTGCCTTGTCCGTGTCCGTCTTTCATAGTACTGATGAAATATTTCAGATGGTTGTCGAGACGGTTCTTTTCTTCGTTCACATCCAGTTTTTCGATGTAATAGATCATTTCCTGCTCGAAGCGGTTCTTGTCGTAGTCCTGGTTGGCTACCTTTTCGAGGTTATCCATGATACGGGCTTTGATCTTTTCGATGCGTTCGCCTTCATATTCTTCCACTTCGGTCAGCAGGCGGGCGATATTACCGATTTTGTCTTCAAATAACTTTTGCAGCATGGCGCCTTCCTGGATGCGGAAGTCACAAAGATGTTTGATAGCTCCCTTTACCGCATTGAAAACAACTTCCCATTCGCTTTCGTCTACTTCTACAATTTCAGATTTGATAACGTCCGGCATTTTTAGTAATGTCTGGAACCAGTCAGCCGGAAGTGCAATATTCAGTTTTTCTGCTATATCCTTAACCTGGCTGTAATAACTTTCAAAAGCGGTAAGGTTGATCTGGGTAGGAGTATCTTTTCCTATATATTCGATATAAATGCTGAAATCGACCTTACCCCGTTCAAGCGACTGAAGCAGCTGGCTACGGATTTGCATTTCCTTGTCTTTGTAGATAGAAGGGATGCGGGTTGATAAATCCAGTTGTTTGCTGTTGAGTGCTTTTATTTCTACGGTTACCTTTTTTGAAGGAAGTTCGGCTGTAACCTTACCGAATCCAGTCATTGATTGTATCATTGTTCTAAAAATTTGTGCAAAGATAGCTTATTCAGTTGACAGTTGACAGTTGACAGTTGATAATTCTTCGTCCTGATAGAGAAAAAGTTCGTTATTTTCTCATTCGTATAAAGACGTTTTTGTACTTTTGTGACCAATTAATCCGGTTGATGAACAGCGGAGTTCTATTGAAAAATATCTGTCACTTGTCAACCGTCAACTGTCAACTATTATGTCTTGTATTTTAAATATTGAAACATCAACCTCGGTGTGTTCCGTCGCTTTATCGGCTGATGGTGAGGTGCTTTTTGAAAAGAGTTCATTTGAAGGTCCGTCGCATGCCGCTTTGTTGGGTGTTTATGTGGAAGAGGCTATTGCGGTGACCAAAGAAAAAGGATTGAAGCTGGATGCGGTAGCTGTCAGCAGCGGTCCGGGATCTTATACCGGATTGCGTATCGGCGTATCGGTCGCCAAAGGTTTGTGTTTCGGTTACGGCATACCTCTGATCAGTATCCCTACGCTGGAAGTGTTGGCTGTTGCCGCATTGGAGCAGCAAAATAATGCGTCCGACTGTTTGTATTGCGCCATGCTTGATGCCCGTCGGATGGAGGTATATGCCACTATCTATGATGTTAATTTGAAGACGGTTCGCGAAACGTCTGCTGATATTGTAAATGCAGAAACTTATGCTTCCTGGCTGGAAAAAGGGAAAGTTTGTTTCTTTGGGAACGGTGCAGCCAAATGTCGGGAGGTGATTACTTCTCCGAATGCGCTCTTTATTGATAACATCCATCCGTTGGCTGTTAATATGGTAACCTTGTCTGAAAAAGCATTTGCCGAAAGTCGGTTTGAGGATGTCGCCTACTTCGAGCCGTTCTACCTGAAAGAATTTCAGGCAACAATCGCTAAGAATAAGGTGTTGGGATGATAGCGTTTTGAAAGCTATCAACCGGTGGATGATTGTTAGCAGGGAACTATTTCTTCGCACTTAACCAAATCCCAACCCCGGAATTGAAGCAGTATCAAGTGGAGTGTTGTGTCTTTGGCCAACTGTAAAGCGATTTTGTCTTTACTGTATTGTAATAGTTGGCGGCGTCCTTCTTCTGCTTGTGTTTCGAGTTCCGTGTCAGTGGTGGTACGTCCAGCGTACTTTAACTCCAATATGTAGCTGTGTCCGATATCGGGATACCGCTTTTTGTCAGGTAATAAAAAGAAATCGCAGTAACCGTAATTCATTTCCAGTTCCGGTTCTACCAGATAATAAGAAGCGAGTGCCAGATATGCCTTCAGAAAACCTTGCAGATTTCTTTCTCCTTCCATAGCATCACGTACGGAAGAGTTTTCACGATAGGCGAGGGCGATGGATTCGAAAAACGGTTTCCATTGGCCGTCGTAAGCGAAGTCGTCTATTAAATCTTTCAGATGAGAAAGGTTTATTGTATGAAACTGTTGATAATAATCGCGCAGGAAACCAAAGTATTGTTCACGTACGCAATTATTGGGGATACACATTTTTAATAGTTTTCCGTGTGTACCGCACATAGTAAGCAGTCCGTAGTAATAAAGTAGACTTCGGAAATTATCGATATCCATTACTTTTTCAGCCGGGAAAGAGGTGTGCAGGTCGACTAGCACTTCTCCTTTTGCGACAATATCTTTGATAGTATTCATACAGCTATCTTCGTGTAAACTTTTATGGTTGATACCGGTTAGCTTTTTTAGTTTGCTGTAATTTATGCAAATATTTTTGTCTACCATCTCTTCCGGGGCACGGTGGAAATTTACCTGATTGTGTAAATAATACAAAATCATGTCACAATTGAACACCCGGTCACTATCCAATGCCATTCGTGCGAAACAATAATTATTATACCACGGTTTCATTTCTGCGATCATTGTATCTATGTCTCCTGTCAGCATATCGTTTTGCCGGTAATAATGAAACATTTCACGAACATCTGTTTCATCGAATCCCATCATTGCGTTAAAAGTTTCGTCAGTCGAGATATTCCAGTTGATGTTATAACCGCTCGATAAATCATCCAAAGTGATAGGACTGACCCCCATCAGGAAAATCCGGTCGAACATCCCTTTGAACTGTTTAAAGTATTCCCTGTAGAAACCGCTGGCATGTGTTAGGTCGTGAAACATTTTCTGTCCGTGTTCACTCAGTATGACGTTTGTGAAGTTGTCATATTCGTCTACGATAAGATAAAGCGGATACCCTTTTTCTTTTGCTTTTATCTCGATGTACGACAGTTTTGCTTTGGCACTTGCTATATTTTCGATCGTAGCTTTATAATCGGCATCGTAATAGGATGCATATTCATGTGCGAACTGATTGATGATCAGACCGCAATAGTCGTTGAAGCTGGTCATCATATCGGTTCCCGGTTGCGAACAACCGGCTTTTGAGAAATCGAAGTAAAGCACCTGAAAGCGGTTGCGCTGGTCGGTCGGGTGGCTGCCAATCCATAAATCGCCGAAATACTTTTCGAAATTATCCTTTTGCAATATATCATAATATGTACGCATCAAGCTAAGGAACAGACTTTTTCCGAATCGTCTGGGACGGATAAGAAACAAGTAGCTGGGCATCTTTTCGATCAGCGGCAGATACATCGTCTTGTCTACGTAATAAAAGTTTTCGTTTCTCAACCGTTTGAAATCAGATATTCCGTATGGTATTCCTTTTACTTGGCTCATGTTGGATGCTTTTTAAGATATAGAGACAAAGTTAGTTTATTCCGGCAAATAAAACAATGTTTGAGAAAGTATTCCAGCTTTGTGTTTTACAGTCTATTATTATATGAATTGCGTATGAGAGTATGGTGCTAAATCATTTGTAATCGGATGAATATTTGTCAACTATGATAGTATGGCAGTAGGTTTCGTATTTTACTCATAGATCTTTTTAAACCAAAGACTTGTTTCTGTTGTTTTATGCTCATATAAAACAAAATCAGAATTACGAAGGTATGAAAAAGAAAAATCTATGGTTGATCATCGGGGTTATTATTGCGATTGTCCTTTTGATGGTATGGTTGTTTGTGGGGACGACATTGGAAGAAGTAACTAATCCGGAAACAAATCCGATGGAGGTCGAACAAAATGTATAAAAAGTTGACAGTTGATAAGTGACAGTTGACAGATTTAGAAAAGATTCTATTTATCTGTCACTTGCCATCTATCAACTGTCACTTGTTTTATTATCCTAAGAATCCTAACAGGATACCGGCTGCTACAGCAGAACCGATTACACCTGCTACGTTCGGACCCATGGCGTGCATCAACAGATAGTTGGTCGGGTCATATTCCAGACCTACCACTTGAGAGATACGTGCTGAGTCGGGAACGGCAGATACACCGGCATTACCGATAAGCGGATTGATCTTGTTGCCTTGTTTCAGGAACAGGTTGAAGAACTTAACGAACAATACACCGGCACAGGTTGCGATCACGAATGACAACGCACCCAAACCGAAGATCTTGATAGAGTTCAGTGTCAGGAACTGAGTTGCCTGTGTAGAAGCACCTACTGTGATACCTAACAGGATGGTGATTGTATCGATCAGTGGACCGCGGGCTGTTTCAGCCAGACGACGGGTTACACCACTTTCTTTCAACAGGTTTCCGAAGAACAACATACCCAGCAAGGGCAGACCTGAAGGTACAAGGAAGCAAGTCAGCAACAGACCTACGATCGGGAAGATGATCTTTTCTGTAGAAGAAACGGCTCTCGGCGGTTTCATACGGATCAGACGTTCTTTCTTTGTTGTAAGCAGTCTCATGAACGGCGGCTGGATAATAGGTACCAACGCCATATATGAGTAGGCCGACACCGCAATAGCACCCATCAGGTTAGGGGCCAGCTTGGAAGACAGGAAGATAGCCGTAGGACCGTCAGCACCACCGATAATACCGATAGCACCGGCCTGGTTCGGTTCGAATCCCATCTGAAGAGCGATAATATAAGCACCGAAGATACCGAACTGGGCGGCAGCACCGATCAACATCAGCTTTGGATTGGATATCAAAGCGGAGAAGTCGGTCATCGCCCCGATGCCGAGGAAGATCAACGGCGGATACCATCCGGAGGTTACCCCTTGATAGAGGATGTTAAGTACAGACCCTTGTTCGTAGATACCTACCTGAAGCCCTGCATCTTTAAAAGGAATGTTACCGATCAGGATACCGAATCCGATAGGGATCAGCAACATGGGTTCAAATTCATATTTAATCGCAAGGAATATAAAGAGCAAACCAACCAATATCATAATGATATGGCCCGGAGTTGCATTATATACTCCTGTATAGGTGAGGAACAACTGTAGGTTGTCACCCAGGAATGATAAAAAACTCTCTTGCATACTCTTATCCGATTACGACGAGATCAGCACCTTCCAGTACGGAGTCTCCCTTATGTACTTTAATTTCAATAATCTTACCGTCGCGGTCAGCGTTGATGTTGTTTTCCATCTTCATAGCCTCGAGGATAAGTAAAGTTTGTCCTCTCTTCACAGTGTCGCCTACATTGCATTTGATTTGCAGGATAACACCTGGAAGCGGAGTCTTAACGGCGCCCTGGGTTGTAGATGCTGCCGGACGAGTAACAACCGGTTCGCCGCTGGCTGTAGTAGGAGCTTGTGCCGGACGTTTGAGTGTAACCATTTGTTTCTTCGCCGGTTTCTCCATTTTTACATTATAAGGAGTACCGTTTACTTCTACTTCAGCGATATCGTCGACCACTGAATTGATGTGTACTTTATATACGTTACCGTTGATGGTATATTTAAAACTTTTCATTCTTGTTTGTTTTTAGAGATAATCACTTTCTGGGAGTTTCACGTAAACTATAGATCTTAGAACTCCATGGAGAATATGCACGACGAACTTTGCGGATTGTAAGCACTGTATGTTCGATATCGTGATTGTCATCACTCATTTCATACAAAGCTGTAGCGATTGCTGCAAAAACTTCGCCCGAAACTTCGTCCGGTGTATTTACATTAACAGGTGCCCCTGCTTTCTGAGCATTACGTTTGCTGGCTGCGATAGCTGCTTTTCCGACTTGTTTGAAGATCAGGAAAAGAAGGAGCAAGCCTAGAAAAACAACAGCCATAGCTGTAATAGTCATACCGATACCCAGAGAGTCATTTGTCTTAAAGTTTTCGATCTTTTCGTTAGAATCTAACGTCAGGTTGTTTGTGCTGGGAGTCACTTTTGTGAGTTGTGCCCATTCTTCTTTTCCGTCAATAATTCTACCATAGCTAACATCCGGTTTTTGTGCAGCCGGAATTGTTATTTCGTCGATCAAGGATTTACCATCGGCGTCATAAAGTGCTATATAATTTTCTTTTGACGGGTCTAACGTGAAATTGACATGAAAAGTACCACGGTTAGGTTCACCATCCGCCCAGAACAGAGTGTGTTGATGGGGGGGGATCTGAGTTAGTACGTCACCCTTGGGGATCGGATATTTTTTAGGATTGTTCTTGTCGTCTGTCAAGAAACAACCTGCAATATTAACCGTTCCGGCAGAAGTATTGAATAATTCTATCCAGCCGTGACGTTTGCCATAGTCGTCAACGAAATTATCTTCGTTGATGACCAGCACTTCATTTATTCGCATGGAGGTTGCACGCTGTGCCTGTGCCCCGAATGATACGAGCAGGATGAACAGCAGCAATACTCCAAATCTTTTGTTAGTCATATTCATTTTCCTGTTTTAAGAATTATAGAGGCAGATTGTCATGTTTCTTAGCAGGATTGCTTAACTTTTTAGTCTGCAATTGTTGTAAAGCACGAATGATACGGAAACGGGTATTACGCGGTTCGATCACATCGTCGATATAACCGTATTGAGCTGCGTTGTACGGGTTAGCGAATGCCTTCTTGTATTCTGCTTCTTTTTCGGCTGTTGCTTTTGCAGGATCTTCGGATGCGGCAACTTCTTTTGCGAAGATAACTTCTACAGCACCGCTCGGACCCATAACTGCGATTTCAGCTGTCGGCCATGCGTAGTTCATATCGCCACGCAGGTGTTTAGAACTCATCACGCAGTAAGCACCACCGTAAGATTTACGCAATGTAACAGTGATTTTAGGCACAGTTGCTTCGCCGTAAGCGTAAAGCAATTTGGCTCCGTGAAGGATTACACCATTGTATTCCTGGCCTGTTCCCGGAAGGAATCCCGGTACGTCTACCAATGTTACCAAAGGAATGTTGAAAGCGTCGCAGAAGCGGACGAAGCGGCCTGCCTTACGGGAAGCGTTGCTGTCCAGACAGCCTGCCATTACTTTCGGCTGGTTAGCTACGATACCAACAGACTGGCCGTTGAAACGTGCGAAACCAACAATAATATTTTTAGCATAATCAGCATGTACTTCCAGGAATTCGTTGTTGTCAACGATTGTGCCGATTACTTCATACATGTCATATGACTGGTTTGCGTTGTCAGGAATGATGTCGTTCAATACATCGTCCAGACGGTCGATCGGGTCTTTGCATTCGATCAGCGGAGTTTCTTCCAGGTTATTCTGCGGAAGGAAGCTGAGCAATTTGCGGATCAGTTGCAGACCTTCTTCTTCTGTGTCGACAGCGAAATGGGCAACACCCGATTTGGTTGTGTGTACGCTTGCGCCACCCAGTTGTTCCTGAGTTACGTCTTCACCGGTAACGGTTTTTACTACTTTCGGACCTGTCAGGAACATGTAGCTGGTACCACGTGTCATGATGTTAAAATCAGTCAGCGCCGGAGAATAAACTGCGCCACCTGCACACGGACCGAAGATACCTGAAATCTGAGGTACAACACCGGATGCAAGGATATTACGCTGGAAGATTTCAGCATATCCTGCCAGGGCGTTAACGCCTTCCTGGATACGTGCTCCACCTGAGTCGTTCAAGCCGATGACAGGGGCACCCATCTTCATGGCCTGATCCATTACCTTACAAATCTTCATGGCCAGTGATTCTGACAAAGCTCCTCCGAATACGGTGAAGTCCTGTGCGAAGATGTAGACCAGACGGCCGTCGATCGTACCATATCCGGTTACGATACCATCACCCAGGAATTTTGTTTTTTCAATACCGAAGTTAGTACAACGGTGCTGAACGAACATATCAAACTCCTCGAAACTACCTTCGTCAAGCAACATGGCGATACGTTCGCGTGCTGTGTACTTGCCTTTCTTGTGCTGAGATTCGATTCTTTTTTCTCCACCACCTAAACGGGCTTGTTCGCGAAGAGCGATAAGCTCTTTTACTTTTTCAAGTTGGTTACTCATTGTATTTCTGATTTGTTGTTAGAAATGAACTGATTAATTATTTTTTACCCGGCATGCAAAGTTCTGTCAATACGCTGCAAGTTGATTTCGGGTGAAGGAATGCAATGTTCAGACCTTCTGCACCACCGCGGGGAGCTTTGTCGATCAGTTTGACACCTTTTGATTCAGCTTCGTCCAATGCAGCCTGTACATCAGGTACAGCAAATGCGATATGGTGAATACCTTCGCCTTTCTTTTCGATGAATTTGGCGATAGTGCTGTCTTCGCTGGTCGGTTCAAGTAATTCGATTTTTGTTTGGCCTACTTTAAAGAACGCAGTCTTTACTTTTTGGTCAGCAACTTCTTCGATGTTGTAGCATTTCATGCCTAAAATTTCTTCATAATACGGCAGACAAGCTTCGATGCTTTTTACTGCAATTCCCAGATGTTCAATATGTGTAATTTCCATGTCAATAAGAATTTAATAATTGATAAATGCTTTTTGTTTTGATGGCAAAGGTACATTCTTTTTGAAGAATCAAGAAATATTTCATTAATAATAATTTGGCAATTTGCCAATATGCCAAATTGCCAATGAAAGCCTTGACTTCTCATTGGCAAATCCTGTTTTTTATCGGCATATTGGCAAATTATCTTATTGGCATATTCTTAGAAATCGACTATCAGTCGTGCATTGAGTTGTCGGCCTGTCAGGTAATTCGGTACAGCATATTGCTGGTTGTCGATGTTGGTGATCCAGTAATAGGAACTGACATTTTTTATATCGAACAGGTTAAATACGTCCACTCCGATCCAGATATTTTTCAGGTGACGAAAGACTCCGCGGTCCATGATCGCATCGGTTCCTCCGGCCAGCTGGTAAGAGAAACCGAGGTCGACACGTTTGTAGGCCGGCGTGCGGAAAGTACTCTTCACATCTTCGTATTTCGTGCGTGGTGCAATAAAAGGAAGTCCGCCGGAGAGGACGCCTTTCAGATTCAGTTTTACACGTTTGTATCCGGGAAAATAATCCTGAAAGAATAACGATACGTTATATCCCTGGCTGTTGGGCATGGGAACGGTTACCATGTCACGGATTGTTTGCTCTGCTTTCATAAGCGAGAAGCTGATCCATGAGTCGGTTCCGGGTACAAATTCACCGAAGAATTTAACATCGATACCCATTGCATGGCCTTTGGCGCAGTTCTCTCCGTAGTACCGGATCTTTACGTTGTCGACGGTGTAAGGAATCAGGTCGTCCAGTTTCTTGTAATAGAGGTCGGCACTGACTTTAAAGTTGCGGTCGGCTGCCCGGAACGTATAATCGCCACCGAGAATGAAATGGATGGAACGTTGCGATTTGATATCTTTGTTCAGTTCGATAATATCATTGCCTGCGGCATCCTGCACGGTGGTTCGTAGTTCTTTATAGAACGGTGACTGGTAGTAGATACCTGTCGCTGCACGGAAGGTCAGATTCTGATCGAAATTAGGGATAAAACCTAAAGAAACGCGTGGGCTGAAAATGAATTCTTTGTTATAGCTCCAGTAGCTTCCGCGGATACCGCCGATGAGTGTGAACATACCTTGCTTGGTACGGAACTTGAAAACGTCCTGCAAATATCCCGATATCCGGGTAGTCGACAAATCATTGTCCGAATAAAGATTGGAGATCACGTTTACCCCGTTCCCTGTTTGAGGAAGTGAGTAACCTGCCGAGTCGCGTTTTTCCCATTCGCTGATGCGGTCGTTTATCTTTTCCATCTGTACGGTGGCTCCCCATTTCAGCGTGTTGTTTTTGATCTTGCTGCTGCCGTAATGTCCTACATTCATGATGGTTGAACTTAAACGGTTGCGGGCATGCTCATGGTAGCGGGCTATTTCAAGGGCATTCTGGTTATTGTCGTTTTCTGTTGTAGCATCACCCAGCCAGTATTCGCCGGTGATGTCGTAGGTTTCTATTTCCTTGCTGGAGAAAGCGGATGCCTGAAGGCCCAGTTCTGTTTTCTCGTTCGGATTGTGTTTCAAGGTCAGTGCGCCGAAGATTGTCTGGAACTTATCCCGCTCGCGGCTGTTGGGGAAATACACTTCAAATCGTTGGGCGTTTTCTACCGTACCGAAGTTTGTCTCCCGTTTATGCGGGGTGAATTTGAACGTGTTGGACGCCAGGTTCCCCAGAAAGTTTACTTCCCATTTCGGAGCTAACTGATAAGTCATGTATGATTGCAGATCGACGAAATCCGGTTGGTATTCGGCGTCCGTATCCATTGTTTTTAGTAGCGAACGTCCTGTCTTATAACGAACACCGGTTATTTGTGTGAACTTGCCGATGGAACTGCCCACATAGGCGTTTGCTCCCAGTAAGCTGGCGGAGGCCGATCCTTCAAATAACTTGGGTTTTTTATAGGTGATGTCAAGAACAGAGCTCATTTTATCTCCGTACCGTGCTTCAAATCCTCCGGCTGCGAAGTTGACAGCTTCGGTGAGGTCGGGATTGATAAAGCTCAGACCTTCCTGCTGGCCGGAACGGATCAGTAACGGGCGGAATACTTCCAGGCCGTTTACATATACTATGTTCTCATCGTAACTACCGCCGCGAACCGAATACTGGGAACTTAATTCGTTGCTGGATGAAACTCCGGCAAAAGTGACCACGAGACTTTCGATGCTTCCGCCGGCAGGGTCGGGGAGGAGCTTGACACGGTCTGCATTCATGGTTTGAAGGGTACTGGTTTGGTAACGGGTACCTACAGCAACAACTTCCCCCAGGTCGATACTCGTGTAGTTCATCTGTACATTCAGCCGCATGTCCTGTTGCAAGCTGGGTAGAATACGTTCTGCCTTATTATATCCCAGACAAGAGAAAATAACCGCTACGGAATCGCCCGGCGACGTGGTGATCGAATAGTAACCCTTTTCATTGGTCATTGCCCCGTTCAGCGTATTCTTTATCTGAACAAGCACAAGTTCAAGCGGACTACCGTCGGCATCCCGAACATATCCCGTGATTTTAACATGCTTTTGTCCAAAAGCGCTGATTGAAACTAATATAAATAGCAGTGCAGCTATCGCACGAATCTTCATAATTAATAATGTTATAGCTTTACTAACGCGAAAAATGAAGGAAGCGTATATTCAGCGTGTAAAAAATATTTATCTTTGTCCTGTTCAGAAATATCTTCCTTACAGAATGAAGATGATTAATTAACAGCTACAAAATAAGATAAAAATGGAGAGTTTTGCAACACTGATAAAGAATAGAAGAAGCACGCGTAAGTTTACCGACCAGTTGCTTTCACCTGAACAAGTCGAAATGATTTTAAAGGCAGCTTTGATGGCACCCGCTTCCAAGCGTAAAAATCCCTGGCAGTTCGTTGTGGTGGAAGATAAGGAAATGTTGAAAAAACTGGCTGGTTGTAAGCCGGCCGGAGCTTCGTTTCTTGAAGGTTGTGCACTGGCTGTTGTGGTAATGGCGAATGTAATGGATAGCGATGTCTGGGTGGAAGACGCCTCGATCGCTTCTATCTATATGCAACTCCAGGCGGAAGATCTGGGTCTGGGCAGCTGTTGGTGCCAGATACGTAACCGGCAGACGGAAGATGATGCAGACGCCAATGTGTATGTCCGTAGCCTGCTGGATATTCCTTATCAGCTGGAGGTGCTCTCGATTATCGGTTTCGGTTATAAGGACCAGGAGCGCAAACCATTTGATGAAGCTCATTTGCAATGGGAAAAGATTCACCTGGGCACTTATAAAATGCCGGAAGAAAACAAGGAAGCATGAAAATAGTTTTTATCGGAGCCGGAAATCTGGCGACACGTTTGTCGCTCGCTATGCAACGGGTTGGTATGCAGATTGGTCAGGTGTACAGCCATACAGAGGCGAGTGCCCGTCAGTTGGCAACACGACTGGGGTGTCCGTGGACGAATGATTTATCCGCTTTACAGGAAGATGGCGATCTGTATGTCTTTTCACTGAAGGATACTGTCTTGTCGGATGTAATATCGAAGGTCAAACCGAATAACGGTATGTGGGTCCATACGGCAGGAAGTATGTCGATGAGTGTATTTGAAGGATATGCCCAACGTTTCGGAGTCCTTTATCCTTTGCAGACATTCAGTAAGGGAAGGAATGTGAATTTTGATGTGATTCCCATTTTTCTGGAAGCAAACACGGATAAGAATGCGGATTATCTGAAGAATATAGCCAGCGCCCTTTCTGAGAATGTTCGTTTCATGTCTTCGGAAAAACGCCGGAGTTTGCATCTGGCGGCTGTCTTTGCCTGTAATTTTACCAATCATATTTATACATTATCTTATAAGTTACTGGAAAACGAATCCATTCCGGCAGATGTCCTTTTGCCGCTTATCGATGAGACAGTATCGAAAATACATTCCATGCCGCCTGCTGCGGCTCAGACCGGGCCCGCAATCCGGTATGATGAAAATGTGATCAATAAACACCTGGCTATGCTGGACGATCCGGATATGCAAGCGATCTACCGGCTTCTTAGCCAAAGTATACATAAGGAGGCCCAAAATGAGTAGTATCAATTATGACCTGACAAAGATAAAAGCGTTTGTGTTTGATGTAGACGGTGTGCTGTCGTGCGATGTGGTATCACTTCATCCCAACGGCGATCCGATGCGCACAGTCAACATCAAAGACGGTTATGCCCTGCAACTGGCTGTAAAGAAAGGTTACCAGGTCGGGATTATTACCGGTGGCTATACGGAGGCTGTGCAAATCCGTTTTTCCCGCTTGGGTATTGAACATATATATATGCGGAGTGCTGTAAAGATACACGATTTCAATGATTTCCTGCAAAAGACGGGATTGACGCCTGAAGAAGTCATGTATGCAGGAGACGATATCCCCGACTATGATGTGATGAAGCGGGTAGGCTTGCCGGTTGCTCCGGCGGATGCAGCCCCGGAAATCAAGCAAATAGCGAAATATATCTCCTTATGCAAAGGGGGCGAGGGTGTTGCCCGTGATGTGATAGAACAAACAATGAAAGCACAAGGACATTGGATGAGCGCAGAAGCGTTCGGATGGTAATAACAATGAAAAATAATTATGCTGACTAACCTACAACATTACCGAATCGTGCTGGGATCTAACTCACCCCGGCGAAAAGAATTATTGGCCGGACTTGACCTCAAATTCGAGGTCGAAGTAATTCCCGGCATTGACGAATCATATCCTGATGACTTGACGGCAGACGAGATACCTGCTTATATCGCCCGTAAAAAGGCAGAAGCGTATCTGGAAAAAATGACTGATAACGAATTGCTCATTACGGCTGACACGATTGTCGTCACTTATGGACAACCGGGTCGTATCCTGGGTAAACCGGCCGACCGTGAGGAAGCAATCGAGATGCTTTGCCACCTGTCGGGCCATGTACATGAAGTCATCACCGGCGTTTGCCTGACGACTAAACAGAAAACGGTTTCTTTTTCCGTCTCTTCGGCAGTCGCCTTTTCCAAACTTGAAAAGGATGACATTATCTATTATGTAGATAAATACCGTCCGTACGATAAAGCCGGTAGTTACGGGATACAGGAATGGATCGGTTATGTCGGGGTAGAGGCTATCAACGGCTCATTCTATAATGTAATGGGGTTGCCGGTGCAACGGTTGTATCAGGAATTGAAAAAGTTTTAGATAAAAAAATTACGACAATTCTTGCATAATATATTCGGAAACAGTACTTTTGCAGTCTGAAATTCCGCAGAGGGTAAACAAGTGATATGGAATATGTATCCACCCCCGGGACATAACCTGTTTAAATATAAAAAGACAGATGTACGTAATCGTAGAAATTAACGGACAACAGTTCAAAGCTGAAGAAGGTAAGAAATTGTTCGTTCAGCACATTCAGAACGCAGAAAGCGGTGCTGTTGTTGAGTTTGACAAAGTGTTGTTGGTTGACAACAATGGTGATGTAAAAGTAGGTGTTCCTACAGTAGAAGGCGCAAAGGTAGTATGTGAAGTACTGTCTCCGCTGGTAAAAGGTGATAAAGTGCTGATCTTCCACAAGAAGAGAAGAAAAGGTTATCGTAAACTGAACGGTCACCGTCAGCAGTTCACTGAAGTGAGTATTAAAGAAATTGTTGCTTAACGTTTAAAGGAGAAAAGAAGAAATGGCACATAAGAAAGGTGTGGGTAGTTCAAAGAACGGCCGTGAATCACAAAGTAAAAGATTAGGTGTTAAGCTTTTTGGTGGTGAAGTTGCTAAAGCTGGTAACATTTTGGTTCGCCAGAGAGGTACTGTTCATCATCCGGGTGAAAACGTTGGTATCGGTAAAGATCATACGTTGTACGCTTTGAAAGATGGTGTTGTTACTTTCCGTAGAGGTAAAGAAAACAGATCATTCGTTTCTATCCAGGAAGTTGTAGCAGAAGCATAAGATAGCTTTACTCGAAGAAAATAAGAAAAGCGGAATTCCGAAAGGAGGTTTCGCTTTTTTTATGTGGTTTCGCTTCCTGTTTCATGCAGGGGAAACAACTGTTTCATGCGGTAGAAACACTTGTTTCTTCTTAATGAAACAAATGCTGGCTTAGGGACTGAATAAAATAGTGAAGGCACTTCCTTCTTTCTCCTGGCTTTGCACGTGCAGCTTTCCGTTATGCAGTTTGACGATTTCCCGGGAAATGCTCAGGCCGATGCCGTTGCCGTTTTTCTTGGTACTGAAAAATGGAATGAAAATCTTGTCGCGGATTGAGTCGGGGATGCCCCTGCCATTGTCGGCAACGGTGAGGTAAGGATGTCCTTCTGAGTCATACCCGGAGAAAAGATGTATTTGCGGATTCTCTTTTTCACTTGTGGCATAGGTGGCATTGGTTATAAAATTGATGATAACCTGTTCTATCAAATCCCTGTCCATAAAGGCGGTGACTTCCGGAGCGTTTGTTTTTAGCGTGAAAGCGATCCCTTTTTGTTGAAGGGAAGGATTCATCAGGGAATGAACAGAACTCAGCAAATCATAGAGATTATATGATTTCATATCAGGTACTATCTTTTGGCTTAGATTACGATAGGTTTCGGCAAAGCGCAGTAGGCCTTCGCTTCTCCGGTGAATTGTGTCCATCGCCAGTTCCATATCTTCCAGATCCGTAGTAGACGGTTCGGATACATTTTCTTTCAATGTATGTATTTTTCTTCTGAGCGTATCCGAGAGGGATGAGACAGGGACGATAGAATTCATAATCTCATGAGTCATTACATTGAGTAATCCTTTCCAGGCACCCGATTCGACTTCTTCCATCGTTGCGCTTACATTATGGAAGGCAATCAGTTTGTAGGTTTTCCCTCCGGTTTGAAAGACGGAAGCGTTTGTCATTGTTTTGATGGTTTGCTTCCGGGCATGGATCGTTATCAGGGTACTTTTGTTTACCGGGATATCGAGCAGTTCATTGAAAAGGTTTTCGTTTTGCTTTTTCAGCCAGTTGATATTCTTGATATGAGGAATGTTGAGCAGGGTCGTAAAAGAATCATTCATCCATAGTGATTCATGGGTTTCTACATCATAGGCGAGGATACCTGTATCGACCAGTTCCAGCATCTCTTTCAGGTAATGCTGCTGCGCTTCTTTCTCGGCCGCCAGATTCAGGAAGGCATCCGTGATAGATTGGAACCGGGGGGATTCCCTTGAAAAATCTCTGTTAATGATGGACTCGGCAAATTCGTCGATATCCTGTTTTGTTTTCCTGCGTACATATATTATATATAGCAGAAGTATAACGATTAGGATGGATAGGGCGATCGTCATAGTCCGTGTTTTTCTAGCCGGCGGTATAAGGCTCCCCGGGTTAATCCCAGTTCCTTTGCCGCTTGCGATATGTTTCCGTTATGTTTTTGAATGACCTGTTCGATGGCTGTCTTTTCCAGATCATCCAGATTATGTGTCGGTATCGGTTGGGCATTTTCTTTCTGTTGCTCTAAGGGAGAGAAGGTGATGTCTTCCGCTTTCAGTACATCGCTGTCGGCCATGATAACGCCTCTTTCTATGGTGTATTGCAGCTCGCGTACGTTGCCGGGGTAATGATACAGCATCAGTTTCTTTTTGGCTGAGTCGGCTAAACGGAACTTTTGTTTGAAATACTTTTTCTCATACATTTTCAGGAAATGTTCTGCCAGCAGGATAATATCTTCGCCTCGTTCACGTAGAGGCGGTACGGTTATCTCTACTGTATTGATTCGGTAAATCAAGTCTTTACGAAACTTTGCTTCGTTGGCTAACTCCCGTAATGGCAGGTTGGTTGCTGACAGCAGACGGATATCTACCGGCATCGGTGTATTGGCTCCGAGGCGAGTTACTTCACGGTTTTGCAGCACGGTCAGCAGTTTGGCCTGCTGTTGCAAAGTTATATTTCCGATTTCATCCAGGAAAAGTGTTCCTTTGTCTGCCGCCTCGATTAGACCGGTACGATCTTCACGTGCATCTGTAAATGCTCCCTTTTTATGTCCGAAAAGTTCGCTCTCGAAAAGGGTTTCCGTCAGGGAACCTACGTCTACTTTTACAAATGGCTGATTCCGGCGAAGGGATGACTGATAGATGTAGCGGGCAACGAGATCCTTTCCTGTTCCGTTTTCTCCCAGGATCAATATGTTTGCATCGGTAGGTGCTATCTTTTGTAATTTATGGAACAAAAGCTGCATGCTTTCCGAGTCTCCGATAATCTCTATATCAGTATTTCTTTTATTTGTTTTCTCTTTACTGTCTGGAGTTGCCTGTTTCCGAAGCGTCTCCGACAGGATATTCAGCAGATGCTCGTTATGCCAGGGTTTGACGATAAAGTCGGCTGCCCCTTCTTTCAGGCTTTTGATGGCCAGGTCTATATCTGCATAGGCTGTAATCATAATGACTGACAGGGAAGGTTTCCGTTTCTTTATTTCTTTCAGCCAGAACAGACCTTCGTTGCCGGTGTTGATGGAGCTTCTGAAGTTCATATCCAACAAAATAATGTCTATGTCATTCTCTGTGACCAGCTTATGAATGTTGTCCGGGTTTGTTTCTGTCAGTATTGTTTTCACTTCCATCTTCAGCAAAAAACGTACGGCGGTCAGAACGTCTTTATCATCATCAACAATCAGTATATTTGCCTGGTGTAAGTTCATAATTACTCTTGTTAGTAGGTTGCAAATATATCAAGAATGGAGTGAATGCCCAAGCTGTTCCTGTTTTTTGTCTGTAGGCAGACATAAGGTGTCCGTTTATGGACACTATTCAAGGGCGGTCGTTTTGTTAATGGGTTAATATATTGGGGATTGCTGTTTTGGCATATCAATTGTTCCGGATTTATATGTAACATGCTAAATTATTCATAAGACTATGATTAAAATAAATGATTTGAGGAAAGTCTATAGGACGGAAGAGGTGGAGACAATTGCTTTGGATAATATGTCGCTTCATGTAAAGGAACATGAGTTTGTTGCCATTATGGGACCGTCGGGATGTGGTAAATCTACTTTGCTGAATATACTGGGATTGCTTGACGATCCTGATTCGGGTTCCTATCTTTTTAATGGGGTTGAGGTTACCGGATTAAGTGAAGACAAACGTTGCGATTTGCGAAGGGAGAATATCGGTTTTGTTTTCCAGAATTTCAATCTGATAGAGGAGTTAACTGTATTTGAGAATATCGAATTGCCGTTGGAAAATTGCGGAATGAAAGCCTCCCTCCGTAAAATGAAAGTAGAGAAAGCCTTGAAAAGCGTTCTTCTCAATCATCGCCGTAACTATTTCCCGTCGCAGCTTTCGGGCGGACAACAGCAGCGTGTGGCGATTGCCCGGGCGGTTGTCAATGATCCGAAACTGATTCTTGCAGATGAACCAACCGGAAACCTGGATAGTCGCAACGGCTTGGAAATAATGGATCTGCTGACTATGCTCAATGATGCCGGAACCACGATCGTTATGGTAACACACAGTGAACACGATGCCCGTTACAGCCACCGGATTATTCATATGCTGGATGGGAAACCTGTTTCGGAAAATTTCCTGAAAGAATTAGCTTATACCGCAAACTAAAAAACTTACACAATGAATATAAGAAGATCTCTCCGGATTATTTTCCGGAATAAAATATATAGTTTTCTGAATATCCTGGGGCTGGCAATCGGAATTACTTCGGCTGCACTTATCTTTCTTTGGGTGGAAAGTAAAGTGAATTTCAACAAGGCAATCCCTAATTCCCGAAATATATATGTCAGTGCATCTCATTATTTTCCTGTCTCGAATGAATGTATAACAAGCTTCGAATCAAATTCTATGCTGTCAAAAGTTTTGGAGGACGAATTTCCGGAAGTGAAGAGTTGTAGCAGATATAGTGCTCAGCCAGTCATTTTTGTCCCTGAAAATACAACAGACTCTTTTGAAGAAAAGGGAGCTTATGCCGATTCCACTCTCTTTAATCTGATCGGTATGAAGTTCATAAGTGGTGATGCCTCTTCCGTTTTCGAACCGCAATATTCCATTGTCCTCAGCCGGTCGATGGCTCGAAAGATATATAACGAAGAAGATCCGATAGGAAAGGGACTGATTCATGAAGGAGTTATATATCAAGTAACGGGTGTGTTTGAGGATATGCCCGGTAATACTTCGTTCCAATTTGAATGGCTGATACCTTTTCGTGTCTTCGTAGAGGAAATGAAAAAAGTATTTAATGTAAACGAATGGGGGGCTTCCTGGCTGCAAACTTATGTCGAGTTGGAACCGGGAGTGGATCTGGAGCAGTTGAATGAGAAGCTGAAAGGACTCGCTTTTCGTAAAGCCGGGCCGGCTTGTGAGAGTATTCAGATATTCCTTTATCCTCTTAATAAAATGCTTTTGTATGGTCAGTTTAAAGATGGGATAGAAACTGGTGGCGGCTACATAAAGACTGTCTCCCTTTTCTTTCTGATCGGAGTGTTGATACTCCTGATTGCCTGTATCAATTTTATGAATCTATCGACTGCACGTTCCCAAAAACGGGCGTTGGAAGTCGGTGTGCGGAAAACCTTCGGAACCAAACGAAAACACCTGATCCGGCAATTTCTGGTAGAATCGGGACTGATAACATCGATAGCTCTTTTGCTGTCGGTCGGATTGATCTGGCTGAGTCTTCCCTGGTTTAATGAATTTATAGGCGTTCAATTATCCTTTAGTCTGCTCGATCCGACGATTGTGACCGGACTGGTGGCGATCGGATTGTTTTGTACTTTTCTGGCCGGTAGTTATCCGGCGTTGTATCTGTCCTCTTTCAATCCGTTGACTACGCTGAAAATGCAGAAAGTGAGTAAAGGGGGAAGTGCCGCATGGATACGTCAGGGGTTGGTTATCTTTCAATTTACGATGGCATTTATCCTGATTTGTAGTACTTTTGTTATTTATCTTCAGATACAGCTGGTACAAAAACGGGATATCGGAATAAAAAAAGAAAATCTGGTAAGTTTTCCGGCTACCGAAGAATTGTGTAATGCGTCTTCGGCTGTGCGGAATGAGCTGATCAATACCGGTGTAGTAGAAAATTGTGGGTTTTCAGCCAGTCCGATTCTGAAATCGAGTATGCGTACCAATCCCTGGTATTGGAATGGAAAAGATCCGGAAGATGATGCCTATATTTCTTTTAATTTTGTGTCGGAAGGTTTGATAGATGCTGCCGGGATAAAACTGCTTGACGGAACGGATATCGATCCGGCTAAGAAAAATAATAAGGGAGGGGCAGGAATCCTTATCAATGAGACTCTGGCAAAAAGAATGGGAAGGGAAGGCCGTGTAGGAGGACAAATCGGCCAGTCGCCTGATCACAAATGGGAGATAGTTGGTATTATGAAAGATTTCGTGTTCGATGATTTTTATACACTTGAGCCGGCGTCTGCTTTGTTTTTCTATGATCCTCAAAGAACGTATATATTGTTTGTTCGTCTGAAACCGGATATCGATACGTATGAAGCGATAGGGCGGGTACAGACGGTATTGCGTTCTTTTACACCGTATCATGCGTTTGAGCCGACCTTTATGACCGACCGTTTCGATGATTTGTTTGAGGATGAACATCTGGTAGAAAAGTTGTCTGCCTTATTTGCTATGCTGGCAATTTTTATCTCCTGTTTGGGGTTACTGGGATTAAGTGCCTTTTCTGCCGAACAGCGAACAAAGGAAATTGGTGTCCGCAAAGTATTGGGGGCTAAAATAATAGATATACTATTTTTGTTGGGAAAAGCGTATATGGTACTTTTACTTATTTCTTTTGTAATAGGTATTCCTGTCTCTTTATATGCCGCTAACCACTATCTGAAGGATTATGCCTACCGGATTACACTCGGTTGGGATATTTTTGCAGGAGTGGCCTTGCTGATAACCCTGATTGCTTTGCTGACGGTTAGTTTCCAATCGTTAAGAGCGGCTCTCAACAATCCGGTGAAGTCTATAAAGACGGAGTAATTCGTATCCAAGAGAAAGTATGTACAGACTTTGGATATAGTCTTTATTGTTCACTTGCCTATGTTTTTGAAGTAAAGTCCTGTCATAACGCCCATTTACGTTCGCTCCAGTCTTTTATGGATTTATCATCAGGTGATATTTCCATAAGAGTCAGGAGTGGATCGTATTCTATCGATCAGGTTTCTACTGTTAAATCTTTTCATTCTTTTGTATCATTGTTATCGTTTTGGCAATGCGGTTAGCTTTGGTTTGTTCTGTTTTTGCAGAATTAATCCAATCTATAAATGCTTTTTTTTGACCATGCTTATATTTTTCAAATTTATCTAAGAGGCCCTCCTCATTTTCCATGCACAACAATAATTCTTCGGGTATTATTAATGGCGTATTATCTTCATACAGTGTGATATGTACGATATCTGGAGCTTGCTTTTTTATTTTTTTTCTTATTTCCGATTTTACAGCCAGACCTATATGTCCGTTTCCGATAGGCATCAGGTGTACATTGGAAAATTCATAGTTATCTATCTTTCCTTTTACTTTTAGCATTCCAAAAGGAGTCTTAGGCATTGGGATTTCCGGTATTTCGACAAATGTCCAACTTTCAATTTTATCTAATACGTAATCTTTGTCTACTAATGGCTTTTCTGTTTTCATTTTGCAATATTGATAGTAAGGTTACAAATATAGACTATTGTGGCGACAACAGTATGTCAGTAGGTGAAATAATCTTCTTTCAACTCTAAGAAAACAAATATTCAAAATGTTCTCTATTTCATAGACTTAAGTATTTGAATACAAATACAATTGTATTTAGAAACAAAAACAGTTGTATTTGCAACTAAAAACAATTGTATTTTGAGAAGGAATAAGTCAGTTGATAGATACGTTTAAACGATTGGTTGACCGTCTAGATAGCGACCGGGTTATCTGGCGCTTTGACCCGATGGTGCTGACTGACCGGATTTCTAAAGATGATTTACTGGAAAAGGTTGAGCGTATCGGAAATCAGTTAAAAGGGTATACGAAGAAGCTGGTATTCAGTTTTGCTGATATTCTGGAATATAAGAAGGTAAAAGCGAATCTGGAAAAGAATCATATTAATTACCGGCTTTTTGAGAAGGATGATATGGAGTATCTGGCGAGAGGGTTGATGGGGTTGAACAAATATACCTGTCCGCATAAATGTGAGTATTGTTATGCAAACTCTTCAAAAATGATAGCGGAAGCTAATTATAACCAGCACAAACTGAATCCTTACTTTGAATCGATCGTTGGAATGTGATGGTGTTTTCTAAAAACTTTTCGAATGGTGTTGAAAAATATGTATATTTGCATTATAAGAATCAATCCTAATAAGTATGAGATGGGGTAGATGTTGTAAAGCAAGTAAAAGAAACGGTTCATCGTATTGCTCCAACTACAGAAAGAGAATAAATAAATCATGATATATAAAAATCCTATATTCAGCCTTTGGCTGTTTTTGTTTGTACTGGTCCTGACATCCTGCAGCAGTAAGAAACGTGTGGCACTTCCGGCTGATTTTAAAGGGCCGAAGGAATTGTCACGTTTATATGGTGTGCGTATTACGCCGGATGATAATATCTTTCTTTATAATGAAGGGGCGAAATGGCTGGGGACACCTCACCGGATGGGAGGAAGTACCAAGCGGGGCGTGGATTGTTCCGGGTTTGTGGCGATTGTGTTTCGCGAGGTTTATGGAAAACAGTTGGCACGTTCGTCGGCGGATATGCTGAAATATAATTGTAAGAAGGTCAGTCGTGGCAAATTGCAGGAAGGCGATTTGGTGTTTTTTAAAACAGGAGGAGGCAAGAAAAAGACGCCTAACCATGTAGGAATTTATCTGAAGAACGGGAAGTTTATCCATACCAGTACTTCCAGGGGAGTAATGGTCAGCAGCTTGAGCGAACCCTATTATACCCGGAGCTGGATAACGGGAGGACGGGTGAAATGAGATATTTTTGTAAACATCTGAGCGGAAGTTGCTTTTTTATGTATCTTTGCATTTCAAAATAAATAAACATAGAGCAAGTATGTTGACGCTTAAAATGATTACGGAAGAAACAGACCGCGTGATTCGTGGTCTGGAGAAGAAACACTTTAAGGGTGCAAAAGAAAGCATCGCTAAGGTGATTGAACTGAACGATAAAAGACGTAGTACACAGAATCAATTAGATACAAACCTGGCAGAGGTTAACTCGCTGTCGAAAACAATCGGTGGCCTGATGAAAGAAGGCAAAAAAGAAGAAGCCGAAGCTGCTAAAAAGCGTGTTGCCGAAATCAAGGAACTGAGCAAGGGCATTCAGGCTGAAATGGACCAGGCTGCGGAAGAGATGCAGAACCTGCTTTATACAATTCCGAATGTGCCTTACGATGAAGTGCCCGAAGGCGTTGCCGCTGAGGACAATGTGGTAGAAAAAATGGGTGGTATGGAAACAGAACTGCCGAAGGACGCACTGCCTCATTGGGAATTGGCTAAAAAATATGATTTGATTGACTTCGACCTGGGTGTGAAGATTACAGGTGCCGGTTTTCCGGTTTATAAAGGACAGGGCGCTCAGTTGCAGCGTGCTTTGATAAACTTCTTCCTGGATGAGGCACGCAAATCCGGTTATATGGAAATCATGCCGCCGACCGTGGTAAATGCCGCTTCCGGCTTCGGTACCGGTCAGCTTCCGGATAAGGAAGGACAGATGTACCATTGTGAAGTGGACGACCTTTATCTGATACCGACTGCCGAAGTGCCGGTCACCAATATCTACCGTGACGTAATTATTGATGAGAAACAGTTGCCTATCAAGAACTGTGCCTATACACAATGTTTCCGTCGCGAAGCCGGTTCTTATGGTAAAGATGTACGCGGTTTGAACCGTCTGCACGAGTTCTCTAAAGTGGAACTGGTTCGTATCGACAAACCGGAGCATTCTAAGCAGTCTCATCAGGAAATGCTGGACCACGTGGAAGGTCTGCTCCAGAAGTTGGAACTTCCGTACCGTATCCTGCGTCTGTGTGGTGGCGACATGAGTTTCACTGCCGCTCTTTGCTTCGACTTCGAAGTATATTCGGAAGCTCAGAAACGTTGGTTGGAAGTAAGTTCTGTTTCCAATTTCGATAATTATCAGGCTAACCGTCTGAAATGCCGTTATCGTGATGAGAACAAAAAGACACAACTGTGCCATACGCTGAACGGAAGTGCTTTGGCTTTGCCGCGTATCGTTGCTGCATTGCTTGAAAACAATCAGACACCTGAAGGTATCCGCATTCCGAAAGCGTTGATTCCTTATACAGGTTTCGATATGATTAAATAATTACCTTAGTTTATCTACGGACAATAAATAGAAAAACGGGACAGAAAGTAGCGAGGTTTACTTCTGTCCCGTTTTTGCTTTAAATCTAAAATAAGAATGAATAAGATTAAACAAATTATCCTGTTCGGCATAACTGTCCTGATGTGCAGCTGCCAGAGTAAACCGATGGAACTGTCGGCTGAGGCTGTATCGGTTCCGTTAGGCGGAAACACTTATGTGACTGCCGGAAAAGAGAGTGCGAAGGTTTCGACCGATGGTATCAAATCGTGGACGGGGACGGATGCCGTCTTGTCGGCGTGGTTTAAAACCAGTCAGCCCGGTGATTTGAATCTTTTCCTGAAAGGGAAAGCGGCAGACGGACCATCGACTGTAAAGGTGACTTTCGGAGGTAAAAGTTTTACCGTAAAAGTGACGGAAGCAGAGGAAACGGTTATTCCGGTAGGGAAGGTATCCGTTACGGAACCGGGTTATATCCGTGTGGATTTGCAGGGAGAAGAGAAAGAAGGCGCTCAGTTTGCCAATATCTCCGAACTGCTGATAGACGGGCCGGCTGCGCAGGAGCCTCTTTATTTTGTGCGTAACTTTGAACCTTACTGGGGAATGCGTGGACCTTCTGTACATATGAAATATACATTGCCGGAAGAATCGGTCGAATATTTCTACAATGAAATAACGGTTCCGGAGGGAGAAGATAAGATTGGCAGTTACTTTATGACGAATGGTTTCGGTGAAGGTTATTGTGGTATCCAGGCGAATAGCGATACGGAACGCCGTGTCTTGTTTTCCGTATGGAGCCCGTTTGAAACGGACGATCCGAAAGCGATACCGGAAGACCACCGCATCAAGCTGCTGGCGCAGGGAAAAGATGTACATATCGGAGAGTTCGGCAATGAAGGTTCGGGTGGACAGAGTTATCTGAAATATCCCTGGAAAGCCGGACAAACTTATCGTGTCATTACCCGTGTTCATCCGGACGGTAAAGGGAATACGGCCTATTATGCCTGGTTCTTTGCTCCTGAAGAAGGAGAGTGGCGATTGATAGCCGGTTTTCTGCGGCCGCAGACAAACGTATGGTATACCGGAGCACATTCTTTCCTTGAAAACTTTATGCCCGGGCAAGGCTATCTGGAATGTAGTGTCCATTTTGGAAACCAATGGGCCCGTACGGCTAAAGGAGAGTGGAAAGAGCTTACCGAAGGCATGTTCACTTATGATGCCACTGCCCGTGCCGGTGTCCGTCAGGATTATGCCGGTGGGGTGGAAGATAATATGTTCTTCCTCCGTAATGGCGGTTTCTTCAATGATAATACAGAGTTCAAATCTGTTTTTACACGTCAGCCGAATGGAACAGCTCCGCATGTCGACGTAACGACATTGCCCCTGAAATAGAGGCCTTTATTTGTCAAGAAAAAAGTATAGGACTTTTGAAATCAAAATAAGGGACTTTTGTAAGCAAAGCATATATGTTTTAAACGCAAAACATATATGCTTTTTTATGGGATATATATCCTTTGGAAAATAACCGAAATGTTTAGATGAACAGGTTTACATTTGCATCTTCCGCCCGTTCAAGATAAGTGGCTACTCCGCCAAGTGTGACATTGTCCATCAGTTCCTCCTTTTTGACACCCATCACATCCATACTCATGGTGCAGGCTATCATTTCGACACCATTCTCGGCGGCTTGTGCGATGAGGCTTTCCAGGCTGTCGATATGCTTTTTCTTCATGATGAGGCGCATCATCCAACTTCCGGCACCACCCATATTCATTTTCGACAGTTTCAGTTTACCGCTGTGGGCGGGAAGCATCCAGCCGAACATTTTGCCGAATATATCTTTTGAAACAGACGGTTTCTGCCGTTTCTTGATGACATTCAGTCCCCAGAAAGTGAAGAACATGGTTACTTTCTTGCCGGTCGAGGCGGCTCCGTTGGCAATAACGAAGGAGGCAAGGGCCTTATCCAGGTCGTCACTGAATACAATCAACGTCTTGTTGTCCGCACCGTTCACCATCTTACAGGAACTTTTAGGTTCACCTTTTTCGATTGTGGCATGGATGACTCCCGATTTATTCTCAACTCCGACCAGCTGTGCTCCGGTCATATTGCACCAGGCAGCTACATCTTTCCCGAATCCCTGGTCGGTGGCGGTTATCAGAAGACGGTCGCCTGTATTTATTTCAGCATAATGTTTTTTCAGCTGCATGACAGGGCCGGGGCATTGAAGACCGCAGGCATCAATCCGGATGGTCTGTTGCGAGGGAGAAGAAGATGCGGCGGCGGTAGACGTTTTTGGTGTCTTCGCTGTTTGGGAATTACCTTCTGTTTGTTTGGAAGCTATTCCGGCTGTTGCTACACTCCATGTTTTGAATCCTCCCGACAGGTTCTTTACATTTTTATAACCATGCTGAACCAAAATGCGGTAAGCTAGATATCCGCGTAATCCGATGGCACAAGTCACTACGATTGGTCTGTCGGTCGGCAGTTCCGGCAGGCGGTTACGTAGTTCGTCGACCGGGATATTGATAGCTCCCGGTATGGAACCCAGGTTGTATTCGTCGGCTGTGCGTACATCGACCAACAGGGTATTGCTACCCAACTGTGCTATGTCGCGCCAGTTAATGGTTTCGACCTTTTTGGTAAGGATATTCTCTGCAACATAACCAGCCATGTTGACGGGGTCTTTGGCTGACGAATAAGGAGGGGCGTAGGCCTGTTCCAGTTCGGTCAGGTCGTAGACTGTTCCTTTGCGTTGTATTACCTGGGCAAGCATTTCGATTCGTTTGTCTACTCCGTCGAATCCGACAATCTGGGCACCGTATAACTGTCCATTGTCCGGTGAGAATACTATTTTTATAGACATCGGAACGGCTCCCGGATAATAACCGGCATGAGAAGCCGAGTGGGTGTATGATGACTGATAGGGGATGCCTTCCCGTTTCAGTAACTTGGCATTGGCACCGGCGGCAGCGACCGTAATATCAAACACTTTGGCAATAGAAGTGCCTATCGTACCTTTATAAGTTTCGCGATTGCCGAATACGATATTATCGGCTACGATACGTCCCTGTTTGTTCGCCGGACCAGCCAGCGGGATTAAAGCCGGTTTGCCTGTTACCGGATTGAGCACTTCGACAGCATCTCCCAGGGCATAAATGTCCGGGTCGGAGGTCTGCATATAATCGTTTACGGCAATCCCTCCCAAAGTTCCGATGGTCAGTCCGGCTTCTTTGGCCAGCTTTGTTTCAGGACGTACACCGATACTGAGGATAACCAGGTCTGTCGGAATCTGTTTGCCGCTCTTCAGGTGGACGATGATACCTCCGTCCGTCTCTTCAAAACGTAATACGCCGTCTTCCAGACGCAGGTCTACCTTTTTTTCAATCAGTTGCTGATGTACGATAGCGGCCATTGAATAATCGAGCGGAGCCATTACCTGGTTAGCCATCTCGACAACGGCGATATCAAGACCCTGGTCGTGCAGGTTTTCGGCCATTTCGAGTCCGATGAATCCGCCGCCTACAACTACTGCATGGCGGGGATGCTCCCGGTCTATATACTTTTTGATCGTATCGGTATCGGGTACGTTGCGTAGGGTGAATATCTTTTTGCTGTCGATACCTTCGATGCCGGGACGCAAAGGTTCGGCTCCCGGAGAGAGTACCAGTTTGTCATAGCTTTCGGTATAAGACTGTCCGGTGCGGAGATTCTTCACTTCTACGTTTTTTTCTTTGGGATGGATAACGGTTACTTCCTGCTCGGTCCGTATATCAATATTGAAACGGGCGGTAAAACCTTCGGCGGTTTGTACGAACAGTTTCTCACGCTCTGCAATGACGCCACCGATATAATAAGGTAGCCCGCAATTGGCGTATGATACATATTTGCCCCGTTCAAACAGGATAATGTCTGCATTTTCGTCCATTCTTCTCAGACGTGCGGCGGCTGTTGCTCCGCCGGCTACTCCTCCGATTACTAAATATTTCATCTTACTTTCTTTATTATTGTTATTATACATATTTTCTAATGGAAAATAAATAAGTAAAAAAAGGGATTATCCCTTTTCCATACATTGTTGCAGTTTTCCGAACAGGTCGTCGAAACGTAATTCGGCATTCATCATTTTCTGTACTTTTTCTTTCCCTTTCGGGGTAAGAGAAAAGAACATCTGCCGTTTATCTTCCTTACTCATCGTACGGTCGATAAAGCCTTTGTTCTCAACGGAGGTGATTACTTTGGATACACGTGAGTTCGATAATCCGATATATTCACAGATGGTGCCTGCTGATTTGGGCTGGTTGTCTTTCAGGCAGCAAAGCAGCATTGCTTCGTTGATTGTAATTTCATGAACGTCTGAAAAAGCCTTTTCAAACTGATATAATGTTTTGTATATGTCTTTGATTACGCAGATTGCTTCCATGTCGTATTCTTTATTAATGATGCAAAGATAGATAATATTTTTAATATTGATATTGTTTAGTGGAAAATATTTCATCCGGCTTGTTGAAGGGTAGTTGAGAACAAATGTTTTTCATCTGTTGTTTTAAGAAAAACAGAATTGATTATTATAAACCAGTAAATAGAAAAGATATGGAAAAATTATTTCAAAAAGGAGTTGTAGTCGATTTAAGCAATTTGGTTGATTATTCAGCGGGTGGGGTTGTCAGCAAACAAATCGTGAAAAGTGCAGCAGGTAACATTACTCTGTTTTCTTTTGATAAAGGGGAAGGACTGAGTGAACATACCGCACCTTTTGATGCTCTGGTACAAATACTGGAAGGTGAAATGGAAATCGTTGTCGATGGAAATCATTCCCGGATGAAAGCAGGGGAGTCGTTGGTGCTTCCTGCCAATGTACCGCATGCTTTAACAGCGGTGCAACGTTTTAAAATGCTTCTGACAATGATTAAGGAATAAATAAAAAAGAGACAAGGCTGGAACCCTGTCTCTTTTTTGTTTTATCAGATTTGTTTCTTAGTCTCTGTTTGAGAAGTATTTCATGAACTGTGAACGTTCATACATGGCCGGATCCGGGATATTGGCATAATTCAGTTTACCCTGGAATTGTGCCAGATTCTGATAATGTGTCTGGTGCATCCATTCTTCAATACAAGTAAGTACCTGTGATATGATTTCGCCGCCATGAGTATATAATGCGCTGCACATCTGTACGGCAGAAGCTCCTGCCAACAGGCATTTGATAACGTCTTCCCAATCGTGGATACCGGTCGACGAAGCGATGCTTATTCCGGGAACCTTACCTGAAATGATTGCCGTCCAGCGGATTGTGTCGCTCAGGTCGGAGTGGTTGCTGAATACGTTGCCCGATACTATCTGCATATTGTTGATGTCGATGTCCGGCTGGTAAAAGCGGTTGAACATCACTACGCCATCTGCCCCGTTAACCTTTAGTGTATTAACCAGTGCCGGAATGTTTCCGACGTTCTTCCCGATTTTCATGATAACGGGTATTGAAACCGTTTCCTTTACTTTTCGGATGATGTTGACGTAAAGGTCACGAATCTCGTCGGGATTGTATTCCAGACTTGTTTCAAGAAAATAGACATTCAGTTCCAGTGCGTCGGCTCCTGCCAGCTCTATCTGGCGGGCAAAGTCAATCCACACATCAGACTTGTAACAGTTGATGCTGGCAATGATAGGAATGGTACACTGTTCTTTTGTCTTTTTTATCAGTTCCAGATAGTTGTTTACCTGGTTTGCTTTTACATAACCGCGGATATAATCGGCAGCTTCCGGATAGTCTGAATCCTGCATAAGCGAATCGCTTTGCATTTCAATTTGTTCTTCAAAAAGAGATTTGAGAACAATCGCTCCGGCACCTGCCTTTTCGAATTCCTTGTTTCGCTCAGGGTTGTTTGTCAGACCTGAACTTCCTACAATTAACGGATTACGAAGTGTTAGTCCCGCATATTGGGTTTTAATGTCAATCATGTCAGATTCAATTTAATGTGTTAGTACTCGCGTTCGCCGAAAATACTGGTTCCAACCCGTATCATGGTGCTACCCTGGCGAATGGCAACCGGATAATCGTGACTCATTCCCATAGATAGTACTGCAAAATTATCATTTCCTATGAAATATATAGCTTTTAATTCGCTGAAAAGTTCATGTAAGATGTGAAATTCCTGTTCGATGAGCGCAATGTCATCGGTATAGGTCGCCATTCCCATCAATCCGCATATCTGAATATTGCCTAGTTCGGCAAGTTGTTCGTTTTGCAGAAGCTCACGGCACTCGTCAGGACTTAGTCCGTGTTTGGTCTCTTCCTGAGCAACATGTATCTCCAGTAATACACGGATTATACGGTTGTTTTTTGCGGCTTGTTTATTTACTTCCTGTAATAATTTCAGTGAGTCGATGCTATGGATTGTATGGATAAATGGCGCAATATCTTTCACTTTAT
Organism: Parabacteroides goldsteinii; assembly: GCF_020091425.1. Classification (NCBI taxonomy): domain Bacteria; kingdom Pseudomonadati; phylum Bacteroidota; class Bacteroidia; order Bacteroidales; family Tannerellaceae; genus Parabacteroides; species Parabacteroides goldsteinii. Next base: position 741,442 of record NZ_CP081906.1, read on the forward strand.
TGCTTTGCAGCGGACCGATAAAATGCCATTCGATATCACCCGGTAGTACTTTTTGTTTAGCCGTCAGCTCCTGTGCCCTGCTTTCGCCAAAGACACGCTGGCCAGCATTGTAGGCCTCCATCAATGCTTCTGCCGGATGAAACTTGGACACGGCTACCAATGTGACGTTTGCCGGTAGCGATGCCTTTAACTGTACTATGTTCTGGGAGATACTCATGCTTCCTGTGCTTTGTCCTCAGCCTGTTTTTTCTGTTCGGCAATCAGTTCTTCTCCTGATTTGGGCGTTTTGTCATCATTGACGGAGAAAGGGAATACGTCCATCAGCATGGTTTCTGTAACCGAAGCGATTGTGTAATCGGCCATGGTGCCTTTCATGCCTTCTTCCAGTACGGCGATGGCTTCTTTCAGTGTGCAAGCCTGTGCAAGCATCTGTGCAGCCGTTTTCTTTTCAGCGCCGCTTTTTTCATCGAGTGTGATGAAATATACTTTAATTTTGTAGAAACGGTCGCCGTTTTCGTTGAAGAACAATTCTGAAAGACGGGCACGTTTGATGTCAGTAACAGTAAATTCGCCGGATATGAACGGGCGTATTTCTTCGATGATACGGGCTTCCGCTTCTGTGAAAGAGAGGGCGTCGACCAGATAAGGTTCTGTTACTTTCTTTTGCATTCCGTTCTCCAATACTTTTTCAAAGGAGACTTTACATTCAAACCAACTGTGCATATTGTTTTCTTTTAATTTTTTGTCTGTACTCGTGTTTAAAATACAGTACAAATATAGGTCCAATTCGGGAATAATACAACTGCAAGTAATTTCTTTATTTTTTCGGAACATTTCATAGAATGGGCTTGTTTATATAATGTAGTGTGTTTTTCATGGTATTAGATTTTTAGATTAGTAATGAGGTTGTTCATCCGGTTCGGGAGGATAGGATGATATAGTAGAAATAAAAAAGCCGGAAAAGAGTCTATGATTTCTCTTTTCCGGCTTTTTGTTTACTTTATCTCTCAGAATTCATCGTTTGCATAAAGACTGAGCAGGTTTTTTGTCTCATAACTAAATAATTCATCCTCATTGAAAAATCTTTTCAATTCGATTGCGGCTGTTTCCGGTGAATCGGAGGCATGTACGATATTTTCCTGTACACTCATGCTGTAATCTCCGCGGATGGTTCCCGGGGCGGCATTTCTTCCATTGGTTGATCCGGCCAGCGTACGCACTACATTTACCGCATCGACTCCTTTCCAGCAACAAACAATCACAGGGCATACAGCCATTGCGTCTTTAACCCTTTGAAAAAAAGACCTTTCTTTCAGGTGAGCGTAATGTTCGCTTAAAATCTCATCCGTCAACCAGGTCATTTTCATGCCTTCCAGTATCAATCCCTTTTTTTCAAAACGGGCAATTATTTCACCAATCAGACCTCGCTGGATGGTGCATGGTTTTAATATAACAAGTGTTCTTTCCATACTTTTTTCTTTTTATAAGGTTCAACGAATATTTCTACTAGCGCAATTTATCCCAAAGATAGTATATTTATTCACAATTAGTTAATTTATAGTATAATAATGTGTAAAAGTGAGATGAAAAAATGAAGTTTTCTCAATACACAAGTAATTATTTACTAAAGTAGAATCCCAGAGTTCTTGTTCTTTCTATTCCTTGCTGCGCCTAATAGAATAACTTCTTAGCTTTTAACTTAAATACTTATATCCATATCACTTTATTCCTTGAATTTTTTCTCTTGGTGTAATTTTTACAATCTCTTTTTTATTCTCAAAAAAATGTCTGTCTTGTCCGAAGACGGCCTGTTATTTGCTTCTGATATGTGAATCATTAAAAATTAATTTTTTGTTGATCGATAATTGTATCTAATGTTTTCATAATGAGAGTGTAATGGTGGATAAAATATTCCTTCAGAACACAAACAGTATTAATATTAGATGTTTCAATACACATTTTTCTTATGTATTTAGAACAAACAACTATAAATAAACAATTTAGCTTAGATTTTATTCACCTGGATTGCATTGTTTAACAATTGGGACACATGTTCTTCGGGCGACAAAAAACTTAATATTTCTATAATCAGTCTAACTCCGGGTTCATCCTCATGAAATCTCTTAAAGTTTGTCTGTTTACTCCTAACTTTTTACTGATGTACAATCTGGTTTTCTTTTCTTCCAGAAGTTTACGAATGAGATTTTCTTTACCGGACAGTTTGTACTGTTCCGACTTTCCCCCCTTGGGACGACCTAGTTTTGTCCCTTCTTTTTTCTTTCGTGCCAACGCTTCTTTTGTACGTTGAGAAATCAGGTTACGTTCTATCTCGGCACTCAGGCTGAAAGCAAAGGCCAGGATTTTGCTGTTGATGTTGTTTCCCAACTCATAGCGTTCTTTTACTGTTATCACGAAAATGTCTCTCTCCATGCATTGATGGAGGAAGCTCATAACCTGCATCAGGTTACGACCTAAACGGGATAACTCAGTTGTAATCAAGATGTCTCCTTTACGGATTTGCTTGATTAACCGTCCTAGTTGCCGTTCTGCAACATCTGTTGTTCCACTGATTGTTTCTTCTACCCAGCGATCAATACGCATGCTTTTGGCTTTTGCGAACTTTTCAATTTCAAATCGCTGATTTTCAGTACTCTGCTTATCCGTACTGACTCTTACATAACCGTATATCATACAATTGAATATTAAATGAATAACTAAAGATACGTTAGAAAACTAAATGATAGGGGGTGATTAGTAAAAACCAACGTTTTTTATCGTCAACTGGATATGTAAGTTGCTTTTCACTACAAATATGAATATAATAATTTAAACCAATGGCATATTGAATGGTAAAATTAAATTAAAATTTAACTTACGTGTGATCATAATGGAAGGAAAAACTACTTTTGTGATAAAGATAGAATAACTAGGCAGGAATGATTTCATCGTTTCCTGATACATATATAAATATGAAGAAATTATTATCGTTACCGCCCAATTTGGTGAATAGTTTCCACAAGATAGCGAAAGTAAATGTGGATGAATGGTTTTGTACTTCCGACCCGGTAGGGGCACGGCTTGGTTCCGGTGGTGGTACAACCTGGTTGATCGAAGCATGCCGGCAAAATGAAGCACCTCAAATACCTGTAAAGGAATGGCTGGCAAAAGAAAAAAGAATTTTGTTGCATGCCGGAGGTCAAAGCCGGCGGTTACCTGGATATGCCCCGTCGGGAAAGATTTTGACTCCGATACCTGTTTTCAGATGGGCGAGAGGGCAAAAGTTATCACAAAATCTGCTATCCCTGCAACTTCCTTTATATGAGGAGATCATGCATAAAGCGCCGGATTCACTCCATACCCTGATTGCCAGTGGTGATGTGTATATAAGAAACAGTGAGCCGTTACAGGATATTCCGGAGGTGGATGTTGTTTGTTACGGATTGTGGGTCGATCCTGCCTTGGCGACCAACCATGGTGTGTTTGTGTCGGACCGGCAGACGCCCGATAAACTGGACTTTATGCTTCAGAAGCCTTCTTTGGATGATTTGGGGAAGTTGGCACAGACACATCTTTTCCTGATGGATATAGGGGTTTGGTTACTTAGCGACCGGGCAATGGAGTTGCTGATGAAACATTCTTATACAGCCGACGGGAAGACTATGAAATCTTACGATTTGTATTCTGAATTTGGACTGGCATTGGGAGAACATCCCCGTATTGCCGATACTGAACTGAATCAGTTAAGTGTGGCTATTTTACCATTGGAAGGAGGAGAGTTTTACCATTATGGCACGAGTCGTGAACTGATCTCTTCCACACTAGCCGTTCAGAATCTGGTACGTGACCAGCGGGCAATTATGCACCGGAAGGTTAAACCTCACCCGGCCATGTTCGTGCAGAATGCAGCTATCGATTTGACGCTGACAGCCGAGAACTCTGAGCTATGGATTGAAAACAGTTATATAGGAAAGAATTGGAAACTGGATAACCGCCATATAATAACCGGTGTCCCGGCAAATAACTGGGAATTGGATCTGCCCTCCGGTGTTTGTATCGATGTCGTTCCGGTCGGTGAGCAAGACTGGGCTGCACGTCCTTATGGTTTTAATGATCCGTTTAAAGGGGCATCTGACAATGAGAAAACGCTTTTCATGGGATGTCCTGTCATTCAATGGGTAAAGGATAGGGGAGTAACATTCGAACCTTTTGATGATTTACAGAATGCCCCGTTGTTCCCCGTTTGTAAAAATGTGGACGAATTAGGACTGGTAATACGCTGGATGGTTTCCGAACCCGGACTGGAAAATGGCCGTAAGATATGGGAAACTTCCCGGAAAATGTCGGCGAATGAATTATCTGATTATGCGAATCTGGATCGGTTGTTTGCCCAACGTGAAAAGTTCCGTTATGCCAACTGGCCGATGCTGGCCGCTAATCACGAGAAAAGTGTCTTCTATCAGTTGGACCTTGCTGATGCTGCACGTGAATTTGCCGGTGGAAATCTGGCTTTACCTGAGGTGCTTTCCTCTGAAGTTCCTTTAATGAAACGGATACATAACCGGATGTTCCGGGCTCGTGTATTGCAACTGGAAGGGAAACCTTATGAAGAGGAACAACAGGATGCTTTTTCATTGTTGAGAGAAGGACTGATCGGGTCTGTTTCCCGTGAAAAGCAATCTCCTTTCCTGAATGTCTATCGCGATCAGATTGTTTGGGGACGTAGTCCGGTACGTATCGACCTGGCTGGCGGATGGACTGACACACCTCCTTACTGTATGTATGCCGGGGGAAACGTGGTTAATGTAGCTATCGAACTGAATGGCCAGCCACCGTTGCAAGTATATGTCAAGCCATCGAAAGAATATAAAATTATTTTACGTTCCATAGACCTGGGGGCTATGGAGGTTGTTTCAACCTGGGATGAATTGCATGATTATAAAAAGATCGGTTCTCCTTTCTCTATACCGAAAGCTGCGTTGGCACTTGCCGGGTTTGTCCCGGAATTTTCAGCAGAGCATTATCCTTCGCTGGAAGATCAGTTGAGGAGTTTCGGTTGCGGGTTGGAGGTAACTTTACTGGCGGCTATTCCTGCCGGTTCCGGACTTGGTACCAGTTCTATCCTGGCAGCAACGGTTCTGGGTGCAATCTCTGATTTTTGCGGTCTGGCCTGGGATAAAAGTAAGATAGGGTACCGTACATTGATCTTGGAACAATTGCTGACAACCGGCGGAGGCTGGCAGGATCAGTATGGCGGAGTATTGCACGGTCTGAAACTTTTACAAACAGGAGAGGGATTCAACCAGAATCCTTCCGTGCGCTGGTTGCCGGAATATTTGTTTACAGACTCGCAATATCAGGGCTGTCATTTACTTTATTATACCGGTATAACCCGTACGGCAAAAAATATCCTGGCTGAGATCGTGCAGGGGATGTTCCTAAACAGTGCTACTCATCTCCGCCTACTCTCAGAAATGAAAACACATGCCCTGGATATGTTTGAAGCCATCCAATGCGGTAATTTTGAAACCTACGGCAAACTTATCGCAAAGACCTGGGAACAAAAGAAAGCACTCGATTCCGGAACAAATCCTCCGGCAGTAGAGGCACTTATCACCCAGATTAAAGAGTATGCCTTGGGATATAAATTACCCGGAGCAGGTGGAGGCGGTTATCTGTATATCGTCGCTAAAGATCCGGATGCGGCCTTACAAATACGCAGACAGCTGACTGCTTCGCCGCATAATCCGAATGCCCGTTTCGTTGAGATGAGCCTTTCCGATAAGGGGTTACAGATCAGCCGGTCGTAACTTCGACTACAAGAATATGTACTGATCAGAATATTTGCCTGTCTCTGATCAGTACATATCCGCTTATTGCTATCAGGTCAAGAAAAATACAACCGATAAGGATCAGTACTTTTTTAGGTGTTGAAGCTTTCAGGGGAACGGAAGCAGGTTCTATAATGGTATAGACAGGTGTTTGTTCCTGTACCCGTAATTTATCCTGTTCCTGTTTTTGCGCTAATGTGTTATAGACATTGAATGTCAGTGTCATCTCATTTTTCAACCGTTCCAACTCTGTCCGGTAACTGGCTGAAACGATATTTTTATTACCGTCTTCAAATGCGGCATACGTTTGTTGGGCTTTATAGTAGGCATCCTGAGCCTCTTTTAGTACTTTCTCTGTAAATTCCAGATCTTTTTTTGCTTTTTGTGTCCGGTAGTTGGTGATATATTTTTTTAATTTTTCCACTACATTATCCGTTACTCGTGCTGAGATAACCGGATCCTGCATCCGGACGGAAACGGTTACTACCTGCGTTTTCTTATCTACAAAGATCGATATCCGTTCCTGTAATTTCTTTATGATATCTTTTTGCTCTTTGGTAAGAAAAAAAGGATCTATCTTGTCTGGCTGGTGATCTTCATCTCCCAGCATTTCGATGAGATAGGAGATACCTTTCAGCGGGGCTTGTATGATCAGATTCCACCATGCCTCTTTCTGATGTCCTTTCAGATAATTGAACAGAGACATTTTCAACGTTTTCTTCTTATTCGTTACTTCCTGAGGGAAAAGTTCCAGAAGAAACGGAGTACTGTGAACAATATCCGGATAAACTTCGGGTGAAATAGCATCCTGGCTGTTTCCGCTGTTTATATCTATTCCAGCCATGGCTGCCAGTCCTCCGAGATTCCCCATCTTACTTGCCGTATTGTTTGTTTCGGGCATCAGTTTGACGGTTGTGGTGTATTCTTTCGGGATACTGAATGCAATGACAAGTCCTATAATCACCGCTATTCCGCTACTTTTCAGAAATAGTTTTCTTTTTGACCATAAGAACTGTATAACGGCTATAATATCTATATCCAATTCTGTCTTATCAGTCTTTTTTTCACTCTTGTTTATCATCCTTTACTACAAAGTTTATTTGAGAGAATTTATCAATGAAGTCAACATGGCAGCGATAGAAGTCGTAGAACTTGTGATGCTGAGTATTTCAGCCAGGTTCGCCCTTCTGTCACGTTGGCTTTTACTTGGAACGACTATTTCACAACCCGGCTCGATCTTTGGATAACGTTTAAAGAAAATACCAACTTTACGGGTGGTCGCTACTTTTCCGTTCATATAAATTACAATCGGATATTTGCGGGAAGTATCGTTATATCCTCCGGCCTGTGACAGGCAATCGCGGACGGACATTCCTTTGGTATATGTGATACTGTTCGGATAGGTAACGGCCCCGCTGATTTTCACTGTACTCTGTAACTGAGGTATATAAATGATATCCCCGTCACGGAGAACCAGGTCATAGGTACTTTTCGGGTGGGTAAGTGCCTGTTGTAAATCGATTCCGACAGAATAGTTCTTTATATTGGTAAGCGACAGGGCGATAGAATCCTTACTCTGCTTGTTGTTATTACTTAGTTGCAACAATGTTTCCACCTGGCGGATTTCATCTTCCGTCAACTGGCGTTTTAAACTAGCTCCTCTCACATAAGCATCCGGAGTTACTCCTCCCGATTGAGCGATAATATCACTCAGGCGTGTGTTTTTATAAGGTAAAGCATAGTCACCGGCAAAAGTGACTTCCCCATTTACTTTTACGACTTCCTGTTTTTCATATCCCGGAGAGAAACGGACAAAAACTTCATCGAACGGTTCAAGAGTAAAAAGTGTATCTGCATGGGCCCCGGATGATTTGGATGGCAGTTGCAGTTCATCGCTCAATGCAACAGTATATACTTTGGAAACCTGGTTCGTACTTTTATCAGCCGTAGGATCCTTGATCCGGCGGGCTACTTCAACATTGATTGTCGAGGCGGATTCCTGTAGTCCTCCGGCAAGAATGATGGCATCTTCCACCGTCATATTTTTGCTGAAAGGGATAACTGTATCCGGGTTATTGACTGCTCCGCCGACTTTGACGGTATAAGGTTCCCGGAGTTCAAATAAAGAAGGTATATATAATTTGTCTTCTTTCTGTAATTCCATGTCCGGGATTTCCCCGTTCATTATACCTTGTATATCTATGGCAATAACCGTACTGGTGAAGTCGGGATTCAGACGGGTAAGATGCGCCCTGCCTATAAATTCATCTCCTTTTAGCCCGGCCGCCTGTTTGATCAACTGTTTGACAGTATGAACTTTTGGGCTTAATTCATATTCTCCGGGACGCCATACGGAACCGGTAATCGTGATCCGGTTGTCATAAAAGGGGATTACGGAGTCTACTAACAGGGAGTCGCCGTCCTGAAGGACAAATGTAGGAAATTCTTCAGCGGTTACGGTAGCAATCTGATAACGGGAACCAGATTTCCGTTTGATTGTCACGTCTTCTGTAAAAGCGTCTCCGGTGAATCCCCCTGCCATTTTCAGCAGGTCTTCCAATGTCTCTCCTTTACGGAGTTCGAATGTACGGTTACGTTTTATTTTCCCGTGTGTGTTAACCAGTTGCTCGTAGGGTTCGATAATAATCATATCATTGTCTTCCAACCGGATATTGGTATCATATTTTCCGTTAAGCAGATAATCGTATACATCCAGATTGGCTATTTCCTTATTATTACGATATACCCGGATATTACGGAGGGAACCGATGTCGTTCACCCCACCTGCTGCGTATAAAGCATTGAACAAGGAGGCAAGCGAAGATAAGGTGTAGGTACCCGGTGCAACCGCTTCTCCAACAATATTTACTTTAATACTCCGGATTTTCCCTAGTCCGACCGAAACAAATGTATTCGGCTCTTTTCCGTCTACCAGGTTCCACATGATTTTTCCCAACTCCTGCTTGATCCGGTTTTCTGCTTCTTCGATTGTCAGCCCGCTTAAAGCGACTGGTCCTACATTGGGAATGATGATCGTTCCTTCGGGTGATAAAGTCAGCTTCAGGTTTAACTCCGAATCTCCCCATACATCAATAAGTACTTCATCACCGGCTGACAATGGATAATTTCTGGGAGTCGGCATATTCATATTCGGTTCGAAAGACAGGTTTTTATTGGAAAATATCTCACGACCGAAGACCTGGTTTTTTAGACTGTCTTCAGAGGTGTTATCTTTCCGTTGTATGTCGATTGGAGGGATCTCATTTGTTATCATGATCCGGTCGGTTACCGGTTGTTCGCTGGCCGGGATTACTGATTGTTTCGTCCCGCTGCTGTTTAAACGTTTGGTAATTTCCTGCTGTATCTGTTCTTCTGTCATGCCGGCAGCCTTGGCCTTATCAAGTAACTCCTGCGGAACCTGGGCTATTGCCAGGATAGAGTACAATGAGCAAAAGAAACAAAGGATGCATTTGTTTAAAGTCTTCATAAAATCTCTTTTATTTTAGTAACAATTCGTTGGCAAGCCAAACCGTCTCCATAAGGATTCACGGCTTTACTCATTTGGTCGTAATATTTTTTATCCTCAATTAACCGGGATGTTTCATCGAGTATCCTGATAAAATCTGTTCCTACCAGTTTTACAGTTCCGGCGTCTAACGCTTCCGGACGTTCAGTGGTATCGCGCATTACCAGGACCGGTTTTCCCAGTCCGGGTGCTTCTTCCTGAATACCGCCGCTATCCGTCAATACAATAGCAGACTGTTCCATCAGGTAGACGAATGGCAGATATTCCAATGGTTCGATGAAGAATAGATTTGGCAGACGGATATCTCCAAACACACTCTTTATCGGTTTCCTGACGTTCGGATTAAGGTGCATCGGATAGACAAAGTCTATCTCCGGGTATTTGATTGCTAATGTTTTGAGCGCTTTACACATAGAAATAAAACCGTTACCGAAGTTTTCCCGGCGATGACCTGTGATTAAAACCAATTTCCGGTTACTTTGTTCTGACAGGCGGGAGGTTTTATAACCGGACTTTTCCAGTTCACTGGCAAGTAGTTGCTTCAGTTCATCCTTGTTTTTTATTTCTGAGACTACGTGATACAAGGCATCTATGACAGTGTTGCCTGTTACTGTAATCAGCTTCTCATCTATTCCTTCCTCCAATAGATTTTTTTTGCTTAAGGCTGTCGGAGCGAAGTGATAAGATGCTATTCTACCCGTCAGTTGCCGGTTCATTTCTTCCGGCCAGGGACTGTATATATTGTGTGTCCGTAATCCGGCTTCTATATGTCCGACCGGTATCTGCTGGTAAAAGGCAGCCAATGCTGCCGCTGTCGACGTGGTTGTGTCGCCGTGTACCAGCACCAGATCGGGACGGAATTCTTTCAGCACATCTCTCATTCCGGTAAGTACGCGGGCTGTAACGTCATACAGGTCCTGTCCCTGCTTCATAATATTCAAGTCATAATCAGGATGTATGTCAAAGATGCGAAGGACCTGGTCCAACATCTCCCGGTGTTGTCCGGTAACACAAACGACTGTTTGGAACAGATGAGGATGTTTCTGAAATTCTTTGATTAACGGAGCCATTTTTATTGCTTCGGGACGTGTGCCGAAGACTAGCATAATCTTTTTCATTTTGTTTCTTTTATTATATTCAGCATTTGTCCGGCGAGTACTTTTCTGTCAAAATCGTGTGCAAGTTTTCTGCATCCGGCTTTACATTGTTTATATAGGATAGGATCGGAGAGGAGTCTGTCGAGTTGACGCTCGAAGTCTTCTTTTGATTCGGGTTCGAAGCATAATCCGGCTTTGTACGACTCGACTATCTGACGTGCCTCTCCGTCCACTCCCATCAGGATAGGTATTTCCATGCCTGCATTTTCAAAGATTTTTGAAGGAATGACTGTCGTGAATAAATTTGATTTACGCAAATTGATCAATGCAACATCAAGGATGGAAATGTATCTTTTTACATCCTGCTTGGATACCGGATCGAGCATCGTAACATTTTTGATTCCTAAGTCATCCTTTAGTTTCAGCAGTTTATTCTTCTCGGCTCCGGTTCCCAAGAACAGGAAATGATAGTTGTTTTTCCCCTCCATCCCAGCCGCACATTCAAGGATAAAATCCAGTTTGTGAGCCATTCCGTGAGTACCGATATAACCGATGATTTTTTTATCTTTTAAATTCAGCTGTTCAAGTAATACTTGATCTTTAGACATGGGAGTGAACAATTCCCTGTTTACCCCGTTTTTTATAACTTCTATCTTTTGGAGATGTATTCCTTTTTCGCTTAACCTCTTTTTGAATGAGTCCGTTACAACGACGATTTTTTGGGCAGAGCGGTAACATCTTTTTTCCTCCCATTCCAGAAAGCGGATTATAGGATTTTCTTTCATGGCACCGACTGTTTTGATGGATTCGGGCCATAGATCGCGGACTTCCATGATCCAGGGTTTTCTTTTCCAGAAAGAAAGGGTACGTCCCGACAAGGCTGTGAAAAATTGGGGAGAGGTGGCAATGATTATATCAGCCTGTTGAAATAACCCGGCAAAGAAAGAAGTAACGGAGAAACTGATATAGTCGAGTGTCCGTTTCAGAAAACCTTCGTTTGCCGTGATGTAACTCCATATCCGTATTACACGGATACCATCCATTATTTCTTTTTGATAGAGGCGGTTACGGTATCCTGTATATACTTTCCCCTGAGGAAAATTAGGAGTACAGGTGATGACCGTGACTTCTTCCCCTTGTTTTACCCATTCTTTACAATGTTCGTAAGTCCGGGTAGCCGGCGCATTCACTTCCGGCGGAAAATTATCAGTTAAAAATAAGATTTTCATTAATGATAAATGTTTATTGGATGTTATGCCTGATTGTATATTGCATTTGGTTGGTAAAAGCCAGGCATATTTTTTTGTCGGAATCAGTTTATTATACTCGAAAGCGATCTCGCAGGATTCAATCCATACTTTGTCTGCCCCGGAAAAGGATATGGTTCCACGGTCTGTCTTTACTGAATCCGTATTGACCGATAGAATCGTGACATCGGGATGTAGATGTATATAGTTGATCCCTTTTGCTCCTTTGGCGGGTATAAGCTGGTCTTCAATCGTAATTTTCCGGTTTTTCATATTAAATTGCCGTTGGTGTTCGACACCCAGTTGTCTGAATCCGTTATGGCGGGCAGTGATACTGTTACGCTCTTCTTTCAGGTAAGTGATTTTAGCCCGTTGGGCAACCCGGAAACCTCCCCAGACATTACTGGAGCTTTGACCTGCAACCCGAACCGTATTATGTGCCTGTGTCTCACGTTCATATTGCCGCCGTACATTTTTCTCGTAGGTCGAGATACCAGAGTCGATGATGAAAGGTTTCCCATCGATCCGTAATTCATAGTTGAAAGTGTCGGCATGAGCATGTCCTGGAATGTAGTCCGGACCGATATTACCGACATCCAGTACCATTTCAAATCCGGAAGATTCAAATTTTCGATAACCGGATTCCTTCAAATATTCTTTTGACCAAGTTAATCCCAGTCGTTTAGCATACAGAAACAAATCCCTGGCTATTGGAGCTACACCATAAGTGCTGTCATTGAATAAAGGTATGGAACCATCGGTATAGATGATAGCTTCTAGCCATCCGAGCATTTTTATAGCTTTTGATTCCATATATTTTACAATGTATTTCTGTTGATCGAACCGCATATTATATTTAGCGGCATTGATGCAATCAAGTAAACGGTCCAGTAATATTTCATGGTACATCGGAGTTAGTTCATAATGTGCACCATCAGGAAGTATTTGTTCTTCCAATTCACTATATAATAATTGTGTGGCCTGTTCATAAAAAAAGTTGTCTTTAAAATAAAGTGCGGCCCACAACAAAGAAAATGCATCTTCTAATAAATGGTTGCCTAATAAGTGATATTCAAGGTTATCAGATAAAATTCTATATTGGTTATATAATGATGTATTCCAATTTTTTGTGTTTTCGGGAGGAATTAATAGAGAGTATTTGGAAAAAAACTTTATCCAGTTTACACCACGCAGGGCTATAGGATACGGTTCTAATCCATTCTTGTTAGATTTTAAATCAATTATAAATTTATTGATCCAATAAAATTTCTTCTGTAAAGATAAATTGTCTTGAAGAAGAAAATCCATATAATTCAAATTGTATGACCATAATTTTCCATGTCGTTCGTCATCCCAAATTGTAAATTCAGAGGTTTTGTTTAAAAAGTGAAAAGAATTTATCCCTTCTGCACTGATATATTTATGTATGAAATCTATAATATGTAGAGGAAATCCTTCTTTAGTATGATCAAAAGAATATCGAAATCGGAATGTTTTCCATACCAATCGTTTACCTCTGTACCAAAGCTGAAAGAATAGTTGTTTAAACTTTAGAAAACGTATTGTATTATAGTATAATATAAGATGTCTCATTTAATGATTCTTCAAAACTGTTTTTTACATGGATCTGTTTTGGTGTCTAATTCATAATATTTTTTGATACGGTTACTTTGAATAATCTTCATCGGGTTACCTACAACTGTCGTATTATCAGGTATGCTTTTATTGACTAATGTATTGGAACCAATAATGACATTATTTCCAATAGTTATCTCTCCAAAAATAACGGAACCTGTACCTATATAAACATCATTACCTATGACGGGTACTTTTTTATCACCAAAATTTCTCCCTATTGTTACATTCTGGGCAATTAAAACATTATCTCCGATTATAGCATCTTTATGAATGACAACGCCTAGCCCGCCATATCCAAGCTTAAAATTGCGGCCAATCTTTGCGGAAGAAGGTAGCCATACAGCAAACAAAAACCGATTTAGGTAAGACACCAGCTTAGCTAATCTGAACCATGATTTTCTATGCAGTAAATTTCCGATCCTATATAATCTTATTACTATCATACTTTAATAATTTCATTACACCTTCCTGATATATATTATAATCCTCCTTATTCAATATAGCATCAACGACCATAGAGAATCTGAAAGCAGCGGTAGAAGCAGACCAAAGATTGTTAACTAATGCGTTGGACTCTTTTTTTAACTTAGCCAATAGTATAGGATCCTCTGTTAGGGATGATATACATTCTTTTAGTGCCTGTAGATTCCCTGACGGAAAAATCATCGCATTTATGCCATGAGACAACATGCTTTTGACGGCACCAATTTTGTTGCTTCCTACTATTGCACATGACTCTGCCATTGCTTCATTGATGACGGCCCCCCATCCTTCATGTCCGTTACTCGGTAGTACATATATATCAGCCTGCTGCATCAAATGTCGAACTTCGGCAACCGGAAGGAAATCATATAGCGTATAATTTGAAGGGAGGGCATGTTTATGTAAATATTTTATTAAATAGTTAGAAGCAGGACCATTGCCAACGAGGGTTAAATGAATGTTGTTATTTTTCTCTTGCAGATCACAGAATGCCTTGATTAATAAATCGACCCTTTTCAATTTTAGCATCCTTCCGCACCATAATAGGTTAATTTTCTCTTTTGGAAGCAAATGGTTACCTCTAACTGTTTGATTGATAGATGTAAAATATCCGAAGCTGAAAATGCGATTCTTACAAATACCCAGATAATTAAAATCATATGCGGCATACTCTCCTTGTGCTAAATAGAAGAAATTCGGATAAGTAGATAATTTTCTAAATTGGTATACAAGATTGAGAATTTTAGGATGTAGTAAACGAAATTTCCCAATCCCTTCCTTAAACCATCGTTCTGAAAAATAGAATGTCAGTTTACCGCTTTGTAAACGTTTCTCCATTAACCGATAATAATCTCTTATACTGCATAGGACTATATCCGCTTCGTAAAAAAGGTTTGAAAATTCAGTAAAATTAGAAGGCTGTATGTGATAAAGCCAATTTTCTTGCTGGTAACTGTCAAATCCCATTTTTATTCGATTTTCTTCATGAATCAAAGGAGTCGCATAAATAACATTATCCTGACCATAGATATTTCTCAATGCATCATAAAATGGTAATTTGTGATGATTTATATTAGGATTTATATATAGTACTTTCATTATTCAATTCTTCATTTAATATTACTTTAAGCCTTTCCAATCCACTTAGGAATGAAAAATATTTCTCATAGTCTGTTTTGATACAGAGAGGATTAAACTGATTGTTTAATAAATAATCCAATTTTTCCATAAAGTCTTCTACGGAATGATATTGTTTAAAATAGTCCTTGTTATGAAAAAGATCATAGCCTCTTGCAGAAGTAGGATGAGTCAGTATGGCTTTGCCGTTTCTTAATCCATCCATGACGCGTAGTTTAAGTCCGCTACCCAACCGTGCCGGAGCTATATAGACAGATGATTTTTTTATAACTGCATCCATATTTTCCGGATTAGCTATCAGTTCTATATTAGAGCGTTTACATTTTTCTATTAGTTTTTTTCCGGGGTTTCTGCCGGCTATTATAATATTGATATCCGGATATTTGCTGATAATCGGTGTATAAAGTTCTTTCAGAAAGTGGGTTATACCATCTTCTGTCTGATAGTCGTGCAGACTCCCGGTTATGGCTAATGTGCAATTGTCCGGTTGCAAAAGGATCTTTTCTGTCCTTCTTTCTTTATTCTCGAAGCATCCGAGGTATTTCACCCGGATATTTTCAGGCAAATCATATATATCTTTGAACTCCTGAATGTCATCATTACTGATAGATAGGTTCAAATCGCTGTTTAATAAAGCCTTTTTTTCATTTTTGTTTATATAGCCGGCATACAATCCGCCAAAAGATTCAATAGTCTTGTTATCTTTGTGGTACCGGCGTTCTATATTATGGTGAATAGTTATCACTTTTAACTTTTTACTTTTGAAAAAATCTACCATGTCTCCTGCCAGTACACCTCCATTTAAGACAACTGTATCGAACCTACCTTCATTAATGTTTTGCCAATAATCATAGATAAAAGGAATAAAACGATGTAGCCTGCCAGTAAATGGGAACAATAACTTTTCCTTGAAAGGACGTTTGGGGACATATACAATATCGGTCGATTGTTTATAATTATCAGGTACGATACAGTTATCGGCGATCATTAATGTGAAATGTTCCGATAGTTCCATAAAGGCATCAATGTAGGCTCTTGAAGCGAAAGGACCTCCTCCATTGATAAAAGGATTGACTCTTGAAATATATAATACTTTCATTAGATGTTATTTTAACCGATTTCTACGATTTGTTCTTTATTGAATATAGACTTATAAGGAATAAATAATTCTTTTCGAAGTTCGATAGAACTATGTAATCTGATGAATGAAAAGGTTATTATCAGGCTGAAGAATAATAATTTATTCCATCTTTCTTGCTTCTCCAGTAATAGTGGGAACAGGAAAATATCGAATATATCAAAATACAGACAAACCCGGCTTAGTTGTTCTGATAGGGGAGTAAGTAATATGTATAAGCAGGTTCCGAAAATATATATATTGAATAGTCCCCGTGTGATATTGTTATTTGATAGTTCTTCTCTCATAAACAGAAAATATAGCAAAATGATAAATCCCCGTTTTATTACTCCCCTGATTAGTATAGTTGATTTGGATAATTCTACTCCATAAGTTTCTCCGGAAGCGCTTTTATCAATATAGTTATTGATCTTATTTTCAATGATCGAGTTGACCAAACCTGTGCTGATAGAATCAAAAACTGTTGATATATAAAAAGCTATCGGTATTAGTACCAGCAATATAATTATATAATATTTTATTTTAATGTCTTTATCGAAGATGAAATACACCGGTAGAAATAGTAACGCTGTACGATGGATCATGCAAGTTATAATAACAGCAAAAAGGAACATATATATTTTTTTTTCTATTACATACCTGATGGAATACATCAGAATTGCCAGGGCTATATATTGTCGTACAAAGAATATCCCTCCTTTTGTGACAGAAAAATAGCAAAGCAGACTTAATACGGGATATATGGATAAATACCGGATAGCTTTCGATATAAAAAAATATTGTATAGCAGCTAAAATAAATAATAGAACAGTGTAGCTGTTGAACAGGTAATGGATACAATAATTCAGAAATATGAATCCGTTTTCGAAATTGTTGGAAAAATCAAGGTCATATATATTACTGAAATAGTCATAATATCCGCTCCAATCGGTGCCTCTTTCCCATCTGAGAAAAGATAACAGGAATAGGATAGAGAGTGTAAGATAATAAATAATTTGAGCGGTCCCTTGTCTTTTGCTGTCGAAGATTTCGAGAAAACTACCGGCGAGCAATAGTATGAAAATCAGATATAGGTACATGGTTAAAATCGATCGAAGGGATACAGTTTTATGTGTGTGATTCTTTTTACAAAATCTCTGGTTCCTTTATTAAAAAGATATAGCGGTATCAGTAAAAGAATGAGATACAAGCTTCCGGTCAATGATGCATACAATATAAAGTTAATATAAGAAGAAGCGGGGTTAAGGTCGATATAGTTGGAAATATAGAGTACTATAACAGTTGTAAATAGTAACGATATAATTGATTTGATATATAAGTAAATATAATTGCTAATGGAAGTCTTGAATCCCTTTCGGAACAGGAATATAGGTTTCCAGGTAAAAACGATCAGAAGTAAACTGATCAAGACACCGCAAAGTATACCTGGTATTCCCCACCAATATCCAAACAGAACGGATAGTCCTATATTTAATATCGCTTCAGCAATTGGTGCCCAGATATCTTGGAATAGGCCATAAGCATTGATAAATGAATCGACAACTGTACGGATCAGGTTTATATACATGATTGCAACCATTAGTATCAGCGATAAATTATCAAGTTGATATTCCGGCCCGACCCATAAAGTAATAAAAGCGGGTGCCAATCGATAAACACAGTAACAGGCTGTTCCGACAAATAAAAAACGAGAACAGAATAATTCTTCGAATACATTCAGAATATGATCTTTATCACTTGATGCGACCAGGTTCCCTACTCCGGCTCCTATGCTGTTGAATATGGCGGCAAGTAATGCCATAATCCCCATGATGATCAACATATAGTTCCCATAAACGGCTACCAGTGTCAAGGAAGTGTAAGCATATATGACCAAAGGACTTGTTTGGGTAAGTACATATCCTCCCACTTTATGGAAAAAGAGTTGTTTTGTCTTTTTTATGATTTCTGAATATTTTCCTTTTAACTCTTTACCTGTTTTTACCCGGGCAGATAACCAGGGGTATTCCCGTCTTAGCAGAAGATTTACGGAGATTGTTGTAAAAATTACTGCTATGAATTCCAAAAGTAACCACCATACATATCCGTCAGACAAATAAACTATTGCCAGGATTTGTAGAACGGATTTGATGATGGTAATACTTTTTACATGGATCGTAATTTTGTAGTCTTTCTGATCGGCAGTCAATACTATCTGACGATAGTTAAAATAGTAACTGGCCAGTGAACTGGTTAATAATACGAAAAATGTGCCGTAAGCATACCATAAAGGTAGCTGAGTTTTGGCAAAAATGAACGGAAAGAAACACATAAGGATAAATGAACCCCAAATTACAAATCCTGCAATTTTGCGGTACATGTATCCTTGTACTGAAACTATCTCACAGATCTTGTCTCTATTATTATCAGCTAGTGGTTGATAGAGTGTATAGGATATTGCTGCCCCGATACCAAGTTCCGCAAGATTTAAGAATTGAAGGAGATTGACGACAGTCGTGTTCAGCCCTAAAATTTCTGTTCCCAGATATTCAATGAAGATCTTACGGGATATAAAGCTGATTATTAGATTGATAAAGTAATAAATCAATGCTATCCGAACGTTTTGTATGCTCCTTTGTGTTCTTGATTTAACCATCATTTTTTGTATATCCCGCAAAAATCCAATATCACTTTATTCTCTTTCCTGGGTAACTCCTTGAACTCCTTATGAGCTACCAGGAAAACGATTATGTCGGCTTTTTCGTATGCCTCCTTGTAGTTGGTGAGTTTGAATATTTTGTGCTCACGAACATTCGGTTCCACCACGAGAATATCTGCATTGTTACGGCTTTGCATGACTTTTGTCGTGATATACTTGGCTGGCGATTCCCGCAGATCGTCGATATCGGGTTTGAAAGCCAGTCCCATCATGGCAACGACTGGCTTCCGGTTATGTTCCAGTTCGAACTTAAGCATGGCATTCTCTACTTTTTCGGCACACCAGAAAGCCTTGTAGTTATTGATCTCACGGGCTTTCGCTATCAATTGCGATTCATAGGGAAACTCAGCCGTAATGAAATAAGGATCGACGGCAATACAATGGCCTCCTACGCCGGAACCCGGTTGCAGGATATGAACCCTCGGGTGCTTGTTGGCCAGTTCAATCAGTTCCCAAACATTGATGCCGGCCTTGTCGCAAATGAGCGACAGTTCGTTGGCGAAAGCGATCTGTACGTCACGGGAGGAGTTCTCGGTCAGTTTGCACATCTCCGCCGTTTTAGCATTTGTCTTGTGCAGGGTTCCTTTGACGAACCGGCTGTAAAACCCGATCGCTTTCTCTGTCGACTCAGGGTTGATCCCGCCGATGACACGATCGTTATAGACCAGTTCATAAATGACATTTCCCGGTAATACACGTTCCGGACAATAAGCAATGTAGATTTTCTCTTTCAGCTCCGGACGGAGGGAGAAAATTAAATCAGTCATCTTGTCCGTTGTCCCTACCGGCGAAGTAGACTCGATGATGAACAGATCATTTTCCTTCAGCAAGGGGATAACCGAACGGGTTGAAGTTTCCACATAAGAAATATCCGGTTCGTGATTTCCTTTGAACGGGGTAGGGACAACGACCAGGTATATATCACTGGTTTCCGGCTTTACCGAAGCCTTCAGATGGCCGGACGTTACTACTTTTCGGCATAATTCCTGTAAACCGGGTTCCACGATATGGATTAAACCTTGATTGGTCATATCGACAACCTGCGGGTTAATGTCTACACCAATAACTTCTATGCCGTGTTCGGCAGCTATAATTGCTGTGGGGAGGCCAATGTAGCCAAGTCCCATAAAACATGCTTTCATAATTCAATTAAACCTTTTAAGTAATTTCTTTTCGTTAAATAAATTCTATATGCATTTAAGTTTGTCCAGACAGAGATTAAGAGTTGTCCATAGGATAATATCCGCTAAGAATAAAATATTTATATTGGCAAAAGGGGCGAGTATGATATTTAAGCCGCTGAAAAATATAGAGATACCAAGTATATATAATAAAGCTCCATGCGGTTTGCATCCCATTTTCAGAAATTTGTGATGAATATGATTTTTATCCGGCGAGAACAACCCCTTATTGCTTCTGAACCGTATCAACATCACCCGTATCACATCGAACATCGGTACGATCAGGGTAGAGAAAGCAACCAGGATCGCACTGGTGGAGTAGGGTGTCACCTCCGGGTTATACACAGCATAACGAATGCAGAGGAAAGCCAGGATATACCCTAAAGTCAGGCTGCCGGTATCGCCCATAAATATCTTTCTTCCATGTTCGACTTGGCCGAATACATTATAATAAAAGAAAGGGATCAACACTCCCAATGTCGAGAAAGCCAGCGTGGCATATGTCCACATCTGGTTATGCAGGAACAATACCCCTAATACCATCAGGGAGACACCGCTTAAACCGGAAGCCAACCCGTCGATTCCGTCGATCAGGTTGATCGCATTGCAAATAAAAACAATGACGAAGATAGTCAGCGGCATACCCAGCCATGCCAGCAGTTCATGCATACCGAATAATCCGTACAGGTTATTGAGCCATAGTCCGGATAGAGGCAATAGCGAAGCCGCCAGTATCTGTATGATAAATTTGGTGGAATAATGTAATCCGATCAGATCATCTTTAATGCCAGCCAGATACAGCAGGATCAACCCGCATGTGAGCAGGTAAAAATCAGGTGTGACATGTGAAATGATATTAGGAGGGATCGGCAGACCTTGCAGGTATCCCAGGTAAGAGATGGCTGAGATAAAAGCCAGCGTAAACAGAATAATAGGAGCGAAAGAGATTCCTCCCAGCCGAGGGACAGCTCCTGTATGTATTTTTCTTTCATCCGGAATATCGAATAACCTTTTCGTCAAAGCCACGATAAGAATACGTGGAATAATCAGCATCGAAAAGACAATAGATATTACAAAGGCTATTAAAATCAAGAGGTATATCATGCGTTCTTTTAAGTTAAGTTATACGACAATGTTCGTCAGTCACATACTGTAACCGTCGAAAAATGTATTTGCATAAAAACATACCGGATTATTGCTGGTGGTAATTACTCTTGCACCTCAGCGGAGGTATGTGTTCTTTGTTTAGCTCGCTAAATAAACAAAAGACTCCTTGAATCGTTCACGATTTAGAAGCTGTTTACCTTATTTTAATCTTGACTATCAGTACTTTGGAATGCGTAAAAAAGAAATAGCTAAGTGATTGATGCCATAATTTTCAGTTCTTCTCCGAAATGTGTTTTTCTGTAAATCACAAGATAACAGCCGATTGGTAAAAAATGTTAAATAAGTAATGAGTAGAGAATAATTTGTTTTGGCTAATCAGGTCTGCCTTCTTGAATGGTTAAATGAATTGTTTTATGACATGGCATGTTTTTTATTGGGGCTGATTTAATATTTGATTTATATACCGTATGTCTCTGTAAGTCTGTACACTATGATATATGCGGGTTCTGGAATTTTTGTGTGAATATTGGAAAAAGTTGCTAATAATGATTCTCTTTATCTCCTTTACAAAGTAGTTTTTTTGTGTTAATTTTAAGTGTTAGGTTTTTCATTATACCTTGTTAGGCAAGGGGTAATGATTTTTTTGTATTTTGTTTGTTCGAAAATTAATACATACTTTTGCGGCGATTAAAAAGGATCATTTTTTAATCATGATCGTCGTTGCAGCTATGTGACTGACGAACTTTTTTGTGTAAAAAATAAACTAGTATTAATGTCCTATCTTTTGATAATCACCTTTCTGGTGATCTATTCCTTGTTCTCTGATCTTGTTAATCCGCAGGTTCTGGTAATGGCTGATCGAAAGCTGTTATTAGCTATACCTATGTCTTTCAGAAAATTCCAAAACTAATTTTATTTATACTCTTCCAATGGAAATGAATAATCATTACGTGGGCTTGCAGCGCCTTTTTTCTCGTTTCACCAAAATGAGATATATCAATGGATGGATCATTTTCAGCTTTGACCTGATCATATCTTTAAGTGTTTCATTAATAGGTGTATTAGGGCTATTGTCCTTTCTTGGGGTTTCCTATACTCAGGAAGATATTTTAAAAGGAGGCTTTGCCTCTTTGGTAGGAAGTTTGATTGCTTTCTTTACTTTTAAGGTCTATCACGGTGTGATCCGTCATTCTACTTTACGTGGTTTATGGAGAATTTGGGGAGTGGCTATATTGAAATCGGTGGTTTTATGTATATTACTCCTGGTTCTGAAAGCCTCGTTTACTCCGAAAGTCTATTTGGTAGGATTATTTATCGATTGTGTTTTAACAATGCTAATGCTGGTAACATTCCGTATTTTTATTGTGAACATATATAATATGGTTTTGTTGCAGCTTGGAAAAAAGCGGAAACAAGTATTGGTTTATGGAACCGGTGATGAGAGTGTTATGATTGCTTCAACTGCCACAAGGCATATCTTTATGCAAGATTACAGTATTACCGGCTTTCTCACATTTAATAAAGAGAAAAGGAATTTTCGTATTGCTGAATTACCTGTTTATCAGATAGCTTCCCGCGAAGATCTTTTGCGACTAGTAAACAGAAATTCTTTAGACGGTATACTTTTCCCAAATCTCAAAACTATACAACAAGAAAAAGATCGGTTGATCCGCTTTTGTGAACAGATTTCTTTGCATACTTTGGTCGTTCCTGAGATGGAAGAGGTCCATAACGGTGCGATAAAACGATCTATCCGTGATATAAAGATTGAAGACTTGTTAGGACGTGAAGAAATCCAGATCAACATGCAGGAGATCGCTTGCTTACTTGAAAATAAAGTGATATTGGTAACAGGTGCTGCTGGAAGTATTGGCAGTGAGATTTGTCGCCAGTTAGCGCATTTCCCTATTTGTAAGTTGATTTGTTTTGATTCGGCTGAAACGCCAATGCATAATTTGCGTTTAGAGTTGGAAGATAAATTTCCTAACTTGAATTTTGTACCTGTGATAGGAGATGTTCGAAATGGAGACCGGTTGGATTATGTTTTTCGAAAATGGCATCCGCATATTGTGTTTCATGCAGCTGCTTATAAGCATGTTCCGTTGATGGAAGAGAATCCTTGCGAGGCTGTACGAGTTAATGTTTACGGGACGCGGTTGGTTGCAGATACAGCGGTGAAATATAATGTAGAGAAGTTTGTTATGATCAGTACAGATAAGGCAGTAAATCCAACTAATATAATGGGATGTAGTAAACGACTGGCTGAAATTTATGTACAAAGTTTAAATCAGGCAATTATGACAGGCGAAGTACTTGGTTCAACAAAATTTATAACAACTCGTTTTGGAAATGTTTTAGGAAGTAATGGCTCTGTTATCCCTCGTTTTCGTGAACAGATTAGTAATGGTGGACCAGTTACTGTTACTCACCCAGATATAATTCGTTATTTTATGACTATTCCTGAGGCCTGTCGATTAGTTTTGGAGGCAGGTACTATGGGAAATGGTGGTGAGATCTTTGTGTTCGATATGGGAGAACCTGTAAAGATTGTAGAATTAGCTCGTCGTATGATAGAACTTTCAGGCATGAAGGTAGGAAAAGATATTGAAATTAAATATACAGGTTTACGGCCAGGAGAAAAATTGTATGAGGAACTATTAAGTAATCATGAGAACACCAAAGAAACCCCTCATAAAAAAATTCGTGTTGCAACAGTTAGAGAGTATGCTTATCAAAACATTTTTCAGCATGTAGTAAAGCTATCAATACTATCATTGAATGTAGAAATTGTTGATATGGTAAAAGAAATGAAACATGTAGTAAGAGAGTTTAAAAGTAATAATTCGGAATTTGGAATATTTGATGTGTGAATAATTATTTAATAAGATATTTATTCACACATCAGAAACACATCTATTTTATGGACATGGTTTTTGATTAAAATTATTGATATGAATTTAGAAAAAAATGTAAAGTGTAATTATAATGCAATAAAAATTGCAGTGATTGGCTTAGGTTATGTAGGTCTTCCATTAGCTCGTCTTTTTTCAACAAAGTATCCAACTGTTGGTTTTGATTTAAATGACGAGCGTGTGAACTCTATAATGTCTGGTCATGATTTAACTTTGGAGATTTCTGACGAATTATTGCAGAGTGCTTTAAGTAATGGTTTTGTTTGTTCTTCAGCGTTGGAGGATATATGTGATTGTAACATTTATATTATTGCTGTTCCAACGCCTGTCGATAATGACAATAGGCCATTGTTAACTCCTTTAATTAATGCAAGTGAAACTGTAGGAAAAGTGATATCTTCCGGTGATATTGTCATTTATGAATCGACAGTTTATCCAGGTGTTACAGAAGAAGAATGTTTGCCAATTGTAGAAAGGGTATCAGGATTGAAGTATAATGTTGATTTTTTTGCTGGTTATTCTCCTGAACGTATAAATCCAGGTGATAAAGAACATACTGTTGAAAAAATAAAAAAAGTAACATCAGGTTCTACACCCGAAATAGCTGAAATTGTCGATCAAATATATAATTCAGTTTTAATAAATGGTACCCATAAAGCTTCTTCTATACGGGTGGCTGAAGCTTCTAAAATTATTGAAAATGCCCAGCGTGATGTTAATATTGCTTTTATGAATGAATTGGCTAAAATATTTAATGCCATGGGAATTGATACTAATGAGGTGATTGATGCGGCGGCTTCTAAATGGAATTTTATAAAGCTAAAACCAGGATTAGTTGGAGGGCATTGTATTAGTGTTGATCCCTATTATTTAATACAGAAAGCTCAGGTATATGGCGTGTTACCTCGGATTATGTTGGCTGCCCGGCGTTTAAATGACGGTATGGGTAATTATATCGCCAATCAGGTGATCAAATTGATGAACAAGAAAGGAATTTTGGTAAAAGATGCCAATATTTTAATTTTGGGAATTACATTTAAAGAGAATTGTCCAGATATTCGTAACACTAAAGTTGTAGATATTTATACCACATTGCACGAATATTCTTCCAATATTACCGTTTATGATTCGTGGGCAGATCAAGAAAAAGTAGAACGCGAATATAATATCAGAATTCTTTCTTCTGGATTAGAAAATTTACAAAATTCATTTGATGCTGTTATCTTGTCTGTCGCTCATGATGAGTTTAAAGAATTACCAATTCAGAAATTTTTGAAGAATAATGGTGTAATTTATGATGTAAAAGGTGTGCTTGAAAAGGCACTTGTAGACGGAAGATTATAAGGTAAATGGAGGTATTCGTTGGAATAGTATTTTTAATATTCAAAATTTAATCGAATAGTATTTGTTTTAAAGTGAATAGTCACATTTACAATGGTAGGAAGCAAATATTTTTTAGAATAGGAAGGTGAGGATAGAGAGAGCTTCAACAAGAGTTTTTGTAAATACAGGCGTACAATATGTCAGAAGCATATTATCTGCAGGTATATTGTTTTATACTTCCCGTTTGATATTGGCAGAACTGGGAGTTGATGATTTCGGCTTATACAGTCTTATTGCGGGAGTTATTGCTCTGTTGTCTTTTATAAAAGATTCTTTAGCATCGACTATTCAGCGTTTTTTATCTTTTTATCAAGGGAAAAATGATTTGAATAAGCAATGTGACATTCTGAGTAACAGTTTGGTGATTACATTATTAACAAGCTTAGGTTTGGTTTTGCTCTTGTTTCTATGTCAGAAATTTGTATTGACGGAATTTCTGAATATCGATAAAAGTCGGGTGGAGGCTGCTTATTGGGTGTATAACAGTATGTTGTTTATGCTCTTTTTTACGATGCAAAGCACTTCTTATTTTGCTGTTTTGATTGCGCATGAAAATATCGTATACACTTCCATTATACAGATGATAGATGTTATTTTGAAATTATTTATCTCAATATCACTTGCCTATGTCGGTTTTGATAAACTTGTTTACTACGCTTGTTTGATGGCTTTGGTTCCTTTATTTGATTTTGTTTGCTATTACATTTATTGTAAAAAAAAATATACCGAGTGTAAGCGGGCTTCTGTTTTTAAATTTAAAGCTTATTTGTTTAAAGAACTGTTTGTATTTACGGGGTGGACGGTTTATAGTATCGGTTGTATCGTCGGTCGCACACAAGGGATTGCTGTATTATTGAATCGTTTTTTCGGAACAGCCTTAAATGCTTCATATGGGATTGCTCAACAGGTGATAGGCCAAATTTCTTTTTTATCGACTTCTTTGATAAATGCCATGCAACCGCAAATCGTTAAGGCGGAAGGGGCTAAAGACCGAAATAAAATGTTTCAATTATCTGAAATGGCAAGTAAGTTTTCTTTTTTGTTGTTTGCCTGGATAACGATTCCCAGTCTTTTCTATATGGACCGGATTCTACAGGTATGGCTGGGAGAAATACCTGATTATGCCGTTTCCTTTTGCCGGTATAGCTTGTTTGGAGCCTGGATGGATCAATTTACGATGGGGTTGGGTGTGGCAAACAAAGCAATAGGAAAAATAAAAATATATTCGATTGTTACAAGTACCATAAAAATTTTGACTTTACCCTTTGCTTACCTCTGTTTAAAAATGGAAATGTCTGCCGTTTCGGTTATGGTGTGTTATGTATTTTTTGAAATAGTATGTTCGCTTTCCAGGATTTTATTGCTTAAAATGGAAAGCGGATTGTCTGTTAGCAGTTTTGTCAATAATGTATTTGTTTATGAATTGATACCGGTTGCCGTGCTTTTAGCTATGACTTATATTTGTTCGCTGCTCATTCCGGATCATTTCTTTTTGGTGACTTTTATCGTCGGTCTGTTTTTTATTTTGTCGATCTACTGTTGCGGATTGACCCGTGCGGAGAAAGAGATGACCGTATCATTTATGCACAGATTGAAAGCGAAACTGTTGTAGATATTTTAGAGTTAAAAGTATATTAATTTATATGGTTTTATAAAAAATGAAAGAGAATAGTTTGGGCAGAAAAATGATCAGTCCGTTTTTACCTTTGTATAGAAAGTTTAGGGATGGATATTATGCAAGGGTCGGGAAGAAAGATCCCAAGAAGTTAGCTGTGATCTTATTTAAGAAACATTGCGGTCATAGGATTAATTTTGAAAATCCTTCTGATATAAATGAAAAAATAAACTGGTTGAAATTTTACACGAATACGGACAAATGGTCGGAACTGACAGATAAGTATCAGGTGCGTAAGTATGTAGAGGATAATGGATTGGGGCATACATTGAATACAATTTACGGTGTATATGAAAAAAGTGAAGATATAAATTTTGAAACATTGCCGGAATCTTTTGTTATAAAATTGACAAATGGTGGAGGTGGGAAATATGTGAAACTAGTTCAAAACAAGAGAGAGCTGAATATTCCGTGTTTAAGAAAAGAATTAAATGAATGGCTAAAATATCCGTTTGGGTTAATAAGTGCAGAGCCTCATTATTTGAAAATTAAACCACAGATTCTGATTGAAAAATACCTGAATTCTGATTTAAAAGGTGAAAATTCTCTTGTCGATTATAAATTCAATTGTTACAACGGTAAGGTATATTCTGTGTTGCTTTGTTCGGATAGAATGAAAGGAAGTGTAAAATTGTCTATTTATGATCTGAACTGGAATTTACAACCGGATAAAATAACTTCTAATTACAGAACTAGTAAGACATATTCTCGACCTGCCTCATTTGATAAAATGCTTGAATATAGCGAAATACTTGCAAAAGATTTCGTACATGTTCGGATAGATTGGTATGAAATAAACGGTGAACCGGTTTTTGGCGAAATGACTTTCACTCCTGCCGCTGGTTTTTATACATATTATTCAGAAGAATATTTAAAGGAATTGGGAGCACAGCTTGTATTACCTGGCAAAAACATATCATAATGGGAATAAATTATTCGTTTATAATTCCCCATAAAAATACGCCGGAATTGTTGCGTCGTTGTTTGGCTTCTATTCCTTATAGGGAAGATATTCAGGTTATTGTTATTGATGATAACAGTGATCCGGAGAAAGTCGATTTTGAGCATTTCCCGGGGAGCGGTATTGAGAATGTTCAGGTTGTTTTTTCAAAGGAGGGTAAAGGTGCCGGAGCTGCGCGTAATAAAGGTTTACAAAAGGCATCAGGGAAGTGGTTGTTTTTTGCAGATGCGGACGATTTTTATAATTCTTGCTTTCTGGAAACTGTTGATCGGTACATAGATTCGGAAGCAGATGTCATCTATTTTTCAGTAAATAGTGTTTATTCCGATACTTTGGAGCCTGGTTTCAGGGGAAAAGAGATTGACCAGATGATTAAGAATGCCGTAGTGAACAGGGATTTCGATCAACTTCGTTATAAAAATTTCGGTCCGGTCAGTAAAATGGTAAGAAGGGAGTTTGTGGAAAGAAACCGTTTGAAATTCGATGAGACCTTAGCCAATAATGACGCGATGTTTAGTGTGAAATGCGGATATTATGCCGGGCAGGTAGTGGTGGATGAGGCGAAGATCTATTGCATAACGTGTCACATTAGTTCTGTCAGCCATAGATATTCGGAGGCAATCGCCAGGGATCGTTTGACTGTATTCCGGAATATTAATTGTTTTTTACGGGATATTCATAAAAATAAGTACAGGACAAATCTGATTCCTTATTTGTTGTGTATACATAATTGGGAATGGCGATCGTTTTGCAGACGAGTCCGTTTGTTGTCATTCGGGTACTATATGTCTTACTTTTGGATAGACCTGATCGTCTTGGGGATTTTTCCCTTGAAATTATTTTTTGATCGTTCCCGTCGGACCCAATTTATCGATAGAAAGAGTTTAATAAAAGGAAGATCCTGATATGTTTTCTTTTCCCTATACGACTACTGTTGACAGGATTCTTTTATTTCTGTTGGTATTTTATGTTTTTTTCGTTGGTATACTGGGGAGTATAGGCACTTATTTGCTCCTTTCGGTTACCTGTTTGTTTTTATTTAATGGGTATAAAACAACATGTCGTTGTACCTGGCATTTTTTCCCTTTTCGTTATTGTGGCTATATTATATTGTTTTTAATTGCTCATTTCTTTTTGGCACCTTATAAAAGTCCGTCATTTCTGTTAGGGACATTGACTACCTTTTTGATTGGGATGGCCTTGATGCAGAAAGTAGAGTATGAGGTTATAGAGAGATGGATTATTGTTTTCGGATGTATCCAGCTCTTTTTCGGTTTGTGGTATTTACTGTCTTTTTCATCTTTAATGGCTATATTCCAGTATGTTTTACCTGAAAATGTGTTGGTTGCTATGCGGGAGTTTCATGCGGACGGAAGAAATACAGGAATCAATTCTCAGACATTTCCTTTGGCTTTTTATCTGGTGCAGCTATTAGGGATATTGTTTATAAAATACCGATGCCGACTAAATTTACGGTTTGTATTTTTAAGTTTAGTAATTTTATTAATCTTGTTTACAACAAGTAGAAGAGGAGCCTTGGTATTTTCATTTGCAGGTATTTTTGCTTGTTGGGTAATTGTCAAAAAATATTCTTTTTTTAAGTTTTTGATGATAGGGAGTGTCGTTTTGTTAAGTATTTTTATTTTTATCAAAGGCCTGGGAATATTGGGCTTGAATTTTCCGATATTGGACAGGTTTGATGTTTCTGCCGTTAGTCTGACAGACTATGAGTCAGTTAACGAATTGTCGTCTTCGAGATTGTCATTGATTGTCCATGCTTATCATTTTTTTAGTGAACGTCCGCTTTTGGGGCAGGGATTTAAGTTCTTTTTTGAAACGAAAGGGCAGGATGTGCATAATACCTACCTTCAGTTTTTATGTGAGTCCGGGATAATCGGAACTTGTATGCTGCTCTCTTTTTTTCTGTATAATCTGACAAAAACGGTCTCCATAATCAAGCAATACGTTCGGGTTCCTAAAGATATCGTGTATTCGTTTTACGGACAGTTTTTTTTCCTTATTATATGTTTTATAGAAAATCCGTTTTCCGACAGATATTTCTTTTTATCTTATATCGTTGCCGTCTCTTTGATGTATCGCAGGCTTCTGAAAGAGAAGTCGGATTTGGCGGTTTAGAAATTGTATTTTATAACAGTCTTCTGAAATTCATTTGGTTTAATCGTGGAAGAACAATTGAAAACATTCCATTCGGAACGTATTGTATTTATTAATCAGTCAAGCGGGACATTAATGGTTGATATTGTCAATGCTTTCGGAACGGAATATGAACATCTGGTTTTGATAACCGGGACAAAGGGGGGAGAAAAGTATCAGGCTGGCTTGTTGGAAAAGGTGAAAGTCGATAAGATTATCTCTTATGAAAAAAATACTACGTTCAGGCGAATTTTTACCTGGTTGTGGGGGTGGTTACAAATTTGGTTCAAAATTGTATTGAAATACCGGAAAGCTGACTTATTTATAGTTTCCAATCCGCCTATGGTGACTTTATTGCCTTTATTTTGCCGGAATCCTTATTCTTTCCTGATTTACGATACTTATCCCGATGTATTGGTGAGTACCGGAGTATGCCGTGCAGACAGTTTTATTGTACGCTGGTGGAAAAAGCAAAATAGAAAACTTTATAGAAAAGCCCGCAATATATATACGATCGGAGAAGGGATGGCAGAATGTCTGACTCAATATACAGAAAAGGGAAAAATAAAAATTATTCCGAACTGGGCCGATGTTTCTTTTTTGAAGCCCTGTAGTAAGGCAGACAATCCTTTTCTGAAAGAATACTATTTGTCTGATAAGTTTATCGTTCTCTATTCCGGCAATTTGGGGAATACCCATAGCGTGGAGACTATTGTAGAGGTTGCAGAACGTCTGAGATATGAACAGGATATTTGTTTTGTCATTATCGGAGAAGGAGGTAAGAAAAAGAAAATCGGGCAGATGGTAGAAGAAAAAGGATTGAACAATTGCCGGTTACTTCCCTGGCAGCCTGTAGAACGCATACCCTATTCACTCGGAGCTGCAGATGTCGGTATCATTACCTTGGATTTGTCGGCTTCAGCTTTGAGTGTTCCCAGCAAGACCTATGCTATGTTGGCTGTCGGTTGCGCATTGCTGTGTATTGCCGGACGAGATTCGGAGCTTGGCGGAATTGTCGGGAAATATCAGGCAGGAGAAATCTTCGCGCCGGATGAGGTGGACCGGATTGCTGATTTTGTGCTCGGGATGAAAAATGATGCAGAAAAATTGGAACGTTATAAACGGAATGCCCGGAAAGCCGCTTTGGATTTTACGCCTGAAAATGCAAGACAATATGTTAACAGATACGAATGATGTATAGGAACGGATTAAAGCGTTGTCTGGATTTTTTGATGTCTTTGTCGGGAATTCTGGTTTTATCACCTGTATTGCTGATTGCGGCGGGGGTATTAATGTATGCCAATAAGGGGGCGGGTGTTTTTTTCTTTCAGGCACGTCCCGGGAAAAACGGAAAGATATTTAAAGTGATCAAGTTTAAAACGATGACCGACGAACGGGATAAAAACGGAGAGTTATTGCCGGATGAAATTCGCCTGACCCGGGTCGGGAAGTTTATCCGTTCGACCTCTTTGGATGAATTACCTCAGTTAATAAATGTGTTGAAAGGAGATATGGCATTGATCGGTCCGCGTCCCCTTTTACCGCAGTATTTGCCGTTGTATTCACCGGAACAGGCTCACCGGCATGATGTCCGGCCCGGAATTACAGGTTGGGCACAGGTGAACGGACGGAATGACATAAGTTGGTGTAAAAAATTTGAATTGGATCTTTGGTATGTCAACCATCTTTCGTTCCGATTGGATCTGAAGATTGCTTTTCTGACAGTTTGGAAAGTGATAAAGCGTGACGGTGTCGCTAAGGAAGGTATGGCAACCACAGTTCCGTTTAACGGACATAATTAAGTTTGAGATATGATGAAGATTAACCTTATTGAGTATTTTGAAAGTACGGTAAAAAAATATGCTGATAAAGTTGCCGTATGGGATAAGGAGCGCCATGTAACTTTTGCTGGTCTTGAAAATTATAGTAAAGCTTTAGCCTGGAAAATAGTTCGGGATAAGGGAATAATAAAAAAGCCAGTAGCTGTTTATCTGAATAAGAGTATCGAGAGTGTCTATGCAGATATGGCGATTATTTACAGTGGTAATTTTTATATGAATCTGGATGTAAAGACTCCGGCAGAAAGAATAAAAAATATACTGGAGCTTATACAACCTGCAACGATTATTACAAATAACCAGTTTGAGAAAAATATAAAGGATGTGATTCCGGCTGGTATTGACGTGATTAATCTGGATTCGGTGATATGGGATGATATAAAATGTGATGATAAAATCTTGTTGCAACGTTTAGAGACTTTGATTGATACCGATCCGCTTTGTATTATCAATACTTCCGGTTCGACAGGGACGCCCAAGGGAGTCGTATTGAATCACCGTAGTTTCTTCGACTTTATAGAATGGGCACAGGAAGAATTCGGTTTTACGGATCATGAGGTCGTCGGCTCTTTGTCGCCTTTGGTTTTTGATATTTATAGTTACGAATTATGTCTTCTGATGTCCCGGGGAAATACAATGGTATTGATCCCGGATAATCTTTCGGCTTTTCCGGTAACTATTCTGAAACTTTTGGAAGAGAAGAAAGTTTCTTTTATATTCTGGGTACCGACCATTATGGTCAATATCGCTAATATGGATTTATTGAGTCAGATACAGTTGCCTGATTTGAAATTATGCTGGTTTGCCGGAGAGGTATTTCCGACGAAGCAATTCAACTACTGGCATCGTAAATTGCCTCATGTCCTGTTCGCCAATTTATACGGACCTATCGAAATCACGCTGGATTGTACCTATTTTAAAGTGGAACGTGAGTTAAAGGATGAAGAACCTATTCCGATCGGATTTCCTTGTCGTAATACGGATATTTTGATTTTGGACGAAAATAATCAACTGGTGTCGGAAAAACATCAGGAGGGCGAATTGTGTGTCAGGGGTACTTCGCTGGCCATGGGGTATTATAATAATCCGGAAAAGACGACTGCTGCTTTTGTTCAGAATCCTTTGAATAAAGCTTATCCGGAGATTATTTATCGTACCGGTGATATCGTATTTATCAATGAACTTAGTGAGATCGTGTTCAAAGGAAGAAAAGATTCGCTGGTAAAACATTTGGGATACCGTATTGAGTTGGGAGAAATCGAGCATGTGATTATCAATAAATTGAAGTTGGTAAAAAACGGATGTATCGTTTATAGTTTTGCACGAAAAGAGATTACGCTGTTTTATGAAACAGAAAAGAAATTAACGGTTGCAGAATTCCGACTGGCTATTGGCAAAGAATTACCGAAATATATGATACCTACAGTTTACTATTGCTTAGATGAATTGAAGCGTAATACTAATGGTAAAATAGATCGTTTATATTATAATGAACAAGTTAATAAATAATGAATATATGGAACAGCGCATTTTAGAAATTGTAAATATAGTTTTAGAAAATCGTTCAAAAACAAAAGTAAGTAGTTTGTCTCCTAACGATAAATTGAGAGATACTTTGGGGTTTGATTCATTAGATTTGGCTGAATTGACTGTGAGGATAGAAGATGAATTTGGAGTAGATGTTTTTGAAGATGGCTTGGTGAATACTGTTGGAGAAATTTACTCAAAATTAGGATAGATGTCAGTTTTTTTAAAGGATTTTGATAAGATCTATTTGTATGAAGAATTACTTTATTATATAAATAATTCTTCATTTTATAAACCTTATTGTCAAACAATTGATCTGTATGAATTTTTTACAAATTTATTATTAGGGCTTGTTTCTAATTCTCCTTTGGTTTTATTGGATGCAGATTTGAATCCATTGGAATTAGCAGAATTGAAAGTGGAGGAAGTTAATAAGGAGAAGTTCATTGTAAAAAAGCAATTTGCGACATTAATAGATTTAGTTGCAGCTGTTAAAACATCGTTTTCTGAAATAATAATTTTCACATCAGGAACAACGGGGCAACCTAAACAGGTACGTCATACCATTCAAACCTTGACTCGTTCTGTGAGAATAGGTGAGTTTTATCAAGGGCAAGTGTGGGGATTTGCTTATAATCCAACTCATATGGCGGGATTACAAGTGTTTTTTCAGGCTTTTGAAAATTTGAATACGTTAGTGAACTTGTTTAATTGTAGCCGTTTGGAAATAAATGATTTGTTAAAGTCGGAAGGAATTACACATCTTTCTGCAACTCCAACTTTCTATCGTTTATTATTACCTATAGAGAAGGTTTTTGAAAATGTACAACGGGTTACTTTAGGCGGAGAGAAATCCGATCAGAAATTATATGGTTTTATTAAGCGATTGTTTCCTTATGCAAAAATAAATAATGTCTATGCATCTACAGAAGCAGGATCTTTGCTTGCTTCTAAAGGTGAATATTTTCAAATTCCGGAAAGTTTATCTGATAAATTTAGAGTGGAAAATGAAGAGTTATTGATACATAAATCATTATTAGGAAAGTCAGAAAGTATTCAATATTATGGGGATTATTATCGAACCGGAGATTTGATAGAATGGATGGATGAAAAAAAAGGAATATTTAGATTTAAAAGTCGTAAGAATGAATTGATCAATATTGGAGGTTATAAAATCAATCCGGCAGAAGTGGAAGATGTTTTACTTCAGATGGAAGGTATGCAGCAGGCTGTTGTTTATGGAAAGCCAAATTCTGTATTAGGACATATATTGTGTGCGGAGTTAAAGGTGTTACCTGGCGTAATTTTAACAGAACTTCAGGTTCGCCGATATCTTCAAGATAAATTACAGGATTTTAAAATACCTCGTCGGATAAAGTTTGTAGAACAGTTTTTATTAACACGTACAGGTAAAATTAAAAGATGAATATATTAGTTACAGGTTGTTCCCGTGGAGTCGGGTTAGAAATATGTCGTGTTTTATTGGAACAAGGACATACTGTTTATGGAATAGCTCGCAGTTATACAGATGATTTAAAAGTTTTAGCGGTGCAATATAAAGACAAATTGCTATTTAAAAGTCTTGATTTATCTGATACTACAGGAATTTATCAACAACTTTTTAAGGAGTTTATAACTAATCAGATCGTTTTAGATGGGGTTGTGAATAATGCAGCTATGGCCTACGATGATATCATTACAAATCTTAACTTGGAAAAGTTGACAGCTATGTATGCTGTGAATGTTTTTGCACCAATGATGATAACAAAATATGTAATTCGGAATATGTTATTACACCATAGGAAAGGTAGTATTATTCATATTTCTTCTATCAGTGTACATACGGGATACAAAGGGTTAGCAATGTATGCTTCCAGCAAAGGAGCATTAGAAGCTTTTTCTAAAGATACGGCTCGTGAATGGGGAGAATTGGGAATTCGCTCTAATGTTGTAGTGCCCGGATTTATGGAAACAGAAATGAGTTCAAGTTTAACAAAAGAACAAAAAAATAGGATATATAAACGTACATCTATGAAACAGGCGACTTCTATTCATTCTGTTGCAGAAACTGTTGTTTTTTTGTTATCGGAAAAAGCATCTAGTATAACGGGACAAAATATTCATGTTGATAATGGAACAATCTAAAAAGTTAAATATTAAACAATACGAAAAAGAATCAGTCCGTTCTTCAATTATTAGAGCTCTTTCTTTAAAACCTCATTATTCGAATTATTATGGTCAACAATTGGATGAAGGAGATGATTATATAGAGACTGATTGTTCTTTGGTTTTGAGAAAAAAAGAAAAAGGATTTTATAGAATATATATAATGTCAATATCACAAAATGATGTTGTTGATATTCTAAAAAAATACCAGATGTTAATATATTTAATATACCAACGAAAGATGACATTTCAATATGGTGTGATTTGTTGGAACAGGCTGGATATGAGAATATATCAATGTATGAACGGTATTATTATAAAAAAGTAAAAGTTCGAAAAAATATCCAAGAAATAAATTATGCAAAACCAAATCATTTAGATGTAATATATTCTTTGTTTCATTCTCACTTTTCTTTATATACGGATTATTTACCTACTAGAGAAGAATTAGCAGATTTGATAGATAGAGGATATGTAATTGTAAATTATTTAGATGGTGATATTTGTGGGGCTTTTGTATATAATTTAGAAGGGCGTAAATGTTATCTTAGAGCTTGGTATGATAAAAGTGAAAATGGTTTGAAATTACTATTTGATATATATTGTATCATGCATTCTAAAAATATTTCTTATGCCTATTTTTGGGTAAATAGTATAAATACAAATGTGAAAAAAATTCATGAATTATTAGGCGCAGTTCCTGATGGTTTAAAAGATTATACATTTAAAAAAAAATAATTATGAAAGAGAAAATCGTAAAAATATTATCTGAACTTCGCCCGGAGTTTGATTTTAATGAACCTTTGAATTTTATTGAAGAAGGAATGTTAGATTCTTTTGATGTGATAAATCTTGTAACAACTTTGGATAGTGAATTTAATATATCTATAGATGGAATAGATGTTCTACCAGAGAATTTTTCTTCAGTAGAAAGAATAGAGACATTATTAAGGAAAAATGGAGTAAAAGTATGAGGCTGAAATTTTATAATAAAAAAATTACGGGAATTTTAACCGTGTTGCCATCAAAAGAAGTTTTATTTGAGGAGGAGATGGAAAACTACAATTTTTCCATAGCTAAATCAATGAAATTGAAAATGGCTATGGGGTATAATAAGCATCGAATAGTGGAGGATGGGGTATGTGTATCAGATTTGTGTGTACATGGTTTAAAATACCTTTTTGATAATGCGATGCTTTGTAAAGATGATATTGATGCCTTGTTGTTGGTCACTCAGTCGCCAGATCATTTTATGCCGGCGACAAGCAATGTAATACAAGGAAAACTAGGTTTAGGTACGAATGTTTTTTGTATGGATATAAATCAAGGTTGCTGTGGGTTTATCATTGGTTTGATAGAAGCTTTTATGCTTTTGGAACAGGAAAGTATCAATAAAGTAGTACTATTAAATGCGGATGTTTTAAGTCGTAAAGTATCAAAAAGAGATCGTAATAGTAATCCTTTGACAGGCGATGCGGCAACTATAACTATTGTTGAGAAAAGTGATTTATCCTCTACTATTCATGGCTTTCTGAAAATGGATGGCTCTCGTTCTGATGCCTTAATGATTCCTGCAGGAGGTTTTCGTTTACCTGTTACGGAAGAGACAGGAAGGATGGTTGAAGATGCTTCAGGTAATTTTCGTTCACTTGAAAATTTGGTAATGAAAGGTGATGAAGTGTTTAATTTTGTTCAACGTGAAGTGCCATTTATGATTGAGGGTTTATTACTAGATGCAGGATATTCAAAAGAAAATGTTGATTGGTATATGTTTCACCAGCCCAACCGTTTTATGTTGCATAAATTGGCGGATAAATTAGGTGTTCCACATGAAAAAATGCCTTCTAATATAGTAGAAAATTTTGGAAATTCTAGTGGAGCAACTATCCCGACTAACATTAGTTTTAATCTTGGAACTCGTTTGAAAGAAGAACGGTATACTTTTTGTCTTGCAGGGTTTGGTGTAGGATTGACATGGGGAGCATTGCTTCTGGATATAGGAAATCTGAGTTTTAATGATATTATTTATTTTTAAAAGAAAAATGTATATGGAAAAAATGAAAGAAGAATTAGCAGAGTTGCTAGAAGTAGACGAAATAGTAGAGGATGAAGTTTTGGCTGATTTTGAATGTTGGGATTCTTTAACTGTTCTTTCTATTATAGCCTGGGCTTCAGAAAATTACGGAAAGACACTTTTGGCCAAGGATGTGAATAGAGCAGAAACAGTTGGAGGACTTTTAACATTATTGAAATGATGGTGTCTAATCCGTTAGATTTGACAGGACGGCGTTATTTAATTACAGGTGCTGCCTCTGGTATAGGAAAGGCAACCTGTATCCTTCTATCTCGTCTTGGGGCAGAATTATTACTTGTAGATATTAATCTCGATGGTTTACAAGTGACACAGCAGTTATGTAATAACCGAACATTTCTGTTGTCAATAGATTTGACTGATACGGAGTTGATGAGACAAAATATTTGTGAGGCAGTTATGGATTTTGGCACATTGAATGGATTTGCACATATTGCAGGTCGTCCATATATTACTCCTTTGAAAGGTGTAAGTGAAAAAGTCTGTACAGAAGTTTATAAGTTAAATGCTTATGCGGCAATAGAATTAGCAAAACTTTTTACAAACCGGAGAATATATGCAGGGAAAAACGGATCTGTGGTTTTGATATCCTCTGTTTATGGAGTGGTTGGTTCGGCTGCTAATGTTGGTTATGCAATGAGTAAATCAGCTATTATTGGAATAACAAAGGCTTTAGCTATGGAGTTTGCTTCTAAGAATATCAGATTTAATTGTATTGCTCCTGGTTTTATTCGTACTCCAATGATGGATGCGAACATAAATTCCTTTGATCAAAATTATCTTGATACATTAAATCGTTTACATCCTCTTGGATTGGGAGAGGCGGATGATATAGCTAATGCTGTGGCTTATT
The DNA here is from genome assembly GCF_020091425.1 of Parabacteroides goldsteinii. Taxonomy (NCBI): domain Bacteria; kingdom Pseudomonadati; phylum Bacteroidota; class Bacteroidia; order Bacteroidales; family Tannerellaceae; genus Parabacteroides; species Parabacteroides goldsteinii. Next base: position 780,083 of record NZ_CP081906.1, read on the forward strand.
TGTTTTCTGATATGGCTAAATGGGTTACCGGTTCGGTTATGCATGTGGATGGAGGTTTTACGGCTCAATAAAAAGTATGGAAAAAAAGACGTGTATTTTGATTACAGGTGCTTCTTCCGGGATGGGGAGGGAGATGGCTATTCGATTTTCAACTAATTATTGTGTTATATTAAACGGTCGTGATTCTAGACGTCTAGAAGAAACTCGTCAATTATGTATAAACCCAACAGAACAATTGATTTGGCAATATGACCTGTCAAAGGTTGATGATTTGGAAAACTCTTTTGTTGCATTTATGGCAGAACATCAAATACGAGTAAAGTATTTTGTGCATTGTGCGGGCTTTATGAAGATTTATCCATTAAAAATGGTTACGGCTACACTTTTTCAAGAAACATTCAGTATTAATGTGACTGCTGCAGCTTTGTTAGTGAAGGCTTTGATAAATCGGAAAATTAATGATACAGCTCTAAATAGTGTTGTTTTGATTTCTAGTAACATTAGTAATTTTGGAGCTAAGGCATTTTCTGTTTATGGTGCTTCGAAAGGTGCTGTTGATGCATTAATGCGTTCACTTGCTGTGGAATTGGCTCCTCGGGTTCGAGTTAATTCAGTTTTACCTGGAGGGGTTCGTACAGCAATGACAGAGCATATGTATCAGGATCAAGAATTGATTAATCGGATGGCTACTGCTTACCCATTGGGGTTAGGAGAAGTAGGGGATATTTATGAAGCAGTGCATTTTCTATTATCAGATAGGGCAAGATGGGTGACAGGGTAGCAATTTACAGTGGATGGTGGGCGAACAATCAATATTACAGGTTGATATGGCATTAGAAATTATTCGAATAGTTAATAAGCCAGTTACTTCAAATTGTTTTGTTCTTTATGACCTAGCAATAAATAATGATTGCTTGCTTATAGATCCGGGAAGTGAGTATCCTGATGAACTTGAACATTTTCTCACAGAATTAAATCTTTTTCCAAGATATATTTTGTTGACTCATGAACATTTTGATCATATTTGGGGGTGTAATTTTCTAATTAAGAAGTATCATTCGCAAATAGTTTGTTCTGTTGCTTGTTCTGAGGCCATACAGGATGCCAAAAGAAATCATTCTTTATTTTTTAATCAAAAAGCATTTAAAGTTCCAGCAGCAGATATATATATAGATAATCTGAAAGATGGTTGGAATTGGAATGGTCGAAATATAATATTTTTTGTTGCTGAGGGACATACGAATGGGGGGATTTGTATTAAAATAGGAAATTGTTTGTTTACAGGGGATACACTTTTGAAAGATCTTAGAACAGTTACGAAATTATTTTGTGGTTCTAAAGAAAAGCTATCTATGACCATTGAAAAAATAAAAAAGCTACAAGGAAAAAAATATCATGTATTTCCTGGTCATGGTGAAGATTTTGATTTGGATGGTTATGATTTGAATAAAGCTTTATGAATATGAAGGATATAGTAATATTTGGAACAGGTGCAGTTGCGGCAGAGATCACATCTCAATTAGAAGATAGCGATTGGGGAATAAATGCAGGGGTTAGGATAAAAGGTTATGTCGCATCTGATGGGGTTGGATTGATACATTGGAAAGAATATAAATATAAGGCTCCTTATTTAGGTGAATTTTCCGATTATAAAATAGAAAAGGATGATTATTTTGTATTGGCATTAGGAAACTATAAAGTTAAAAGAATAATTGTTGATGAAATTAAAGATAGAGGAGGAAAGTTTATAACATTAATACATCCTACAGCAATAGTTGCTAATACAGCTATTATTGGTGAAGGAAATATACTAGATCCTTTTACTATAATAGGACCAAATGTAAAATTAGGTGATTTTAATTTACTGACATCTCAGTCTATTATAAGCCATGATAGTATTGTTGGGAATTATAATTTTTTTGCAACATCTTTATTGTGTGGATATAATCATGTTGGAGATGATAATTTTTTTGGGATAAGAGCAACTACACAACCTGAAATATCAATAGGAAATAGGAATGTGATTCAAGCAGGTATGATTGTAGATAAAAATTTAGAAGATGATATGACTGTTTTTTATCGTTATAAAGAAAGGGTGATAGCTATTCCTAGAGAGTCATAGATGTTATATGAGAATGATCTTGTTCGATCGAAAAAAGTTTAATTGTTGTGATGATATGAAATCTAAAATTTGGCTCTCATTAGCTCATATGGGAGGAAAAGAGTTAGAATATATACAGGATGCATTTAACACCAACTGGGTTGTCCCTTTAGGCCCCAACGTAAATGCATTTGAAAAAGAGTTAGCGGACTATCTTAAAGATGATCGACACGTGGTCGCATTGTCTGCCGGTACAGCCGCCCTTCACCTGGGCCTTATCGAACTAGGTGTGCAAGCAGGTGACGAAGTCATCTGCCAGTCTTTTACTTTTGCCGCTTCAGCCAATCCGATAGCATATCAGTCAGCTACTCCGGTCTATGTAGATAGCGAACAGGATACCTGGAATATGAGTCCATTATTTTTGGAAGAAGCGATCAAAGACCGTTTGCGTAAAACAGGAAAACTTCCGAAAGCAATTATCCCGGTTCATCTATACGGCATGCCTGCAAAAATGGATGAAATTATGACTATTGCTTCTCAGTATGGAATACCCGTTTTGGAAGATGCTGCTGAAGCTTTGGGTTCTGAATATAAAGGACGGAAATGTGGTACTTTCGGAGAATTTGCTGCATTATCGTTCAATGGGAATAAAATGATTACGACTTCCGGCGGTGGCGCTTTAGTTTGTTCAACGGAAGAACAAGCCAAACGAACGATGTTTTATGCTACCCAGGCCAGAGAGAATGCTCCACATTACCAGCATGAATGTATCGGATATAACTATCGTATGAGTAATATTTGTGCCGGGATCGGTAGAGGACAGATGTTTGTACTGGATGAACATATAGCACGGCGTAGGGCAATACATCAGTTGTATACGGATTTATTGAAAGATGTTCCGTGTATTACGGTTCAGCAAAATCCATCGGAGGATTTCAATTCGAACTTCTGGCTGACCTGTATTTTAGTAGATTCGGAAAAGGCAGGCTTTAGCCGTGAAGATGTCCGGTTACATCTGGCAGATGAAAATATAGAAACACGCCCTTTGTGGAAACCCATGCATCTGCAACCGGTGTTTAAACAATCACCTTTTTATGGGGACGGGACATCGGAGAGATTGTTTGATAAAGGGCTTTGTCTACCTTCTGGTCCGACACTGACGGATGATGATATTTGCAGGGTGGTGGATGAGATAAAGAGTTTAGCAAAATAAGCTATCCATATTTTTGTATAAACAGAAAGTCTGCTATTTCCACCCTTTTGTGAAAATAACAGACTTTTTTGCTCATCCGATCAATAATTTATAAAGACTCCCGATCACTCCGAAAGCCATCAGACTGTAGCCGGCAATCTCTATGGGTTCTACATGGTGTTTGTCTCCCCAGTCTCCCTGGGTGAGAGCGAGAGTATCGCTCCAATACAAGTCAGGGTCACTTCCGTCTCCCGCATCAGAAGGGAGAGAAGGCTCAGGAGGAGCAGGCATAGGATCAGGACAGGGGCAGTCACCGGCTGCCGGTTTTTGCTTGCGGGGAAAGATGATCCGGGCAAGCTGGGTGAGGAAGGCGAGGATCGTTTCAAGGTACTTCATTGTTTTGATAGTTAAATTATAGAAAAAATTGAGTTATCTGTTTATAGTGACGGGAGTAACCAATTCCCCTCTTGAGAGGGGAGCCAGGTACAACCGGTCAATAATCGGATAGTTCAAATTTGATAAGATATGAACCTAATTCGCTATCGCTTTTTCGATTGTCCGACTGATTGAGACCAGCATTCGCCGGTAGGCTTCGCGGTTGTCGCCGTTTACTTCGCTGATGTATTTGCTGTAACCGATTTTGAGGGCAAAGGCAGCTGGTTGGTAGCTGACGTCGGCCGCATCGGTGTAGGCGTGGCGGATCAGGCGGGCATAGTCCATGAAAGAGTGTAACGGGTCGGGATAGGTGCGGAAGGAGAGGGAATTGGTGCTTAGTTGCACGGAGGTCCCGGTCCACCAGACGTTCTTTTTCCCGTAAGCGGTGATACCGAAAAAGTTATGATGCAGCAGGCAAAGATCACTTTGTGCCCAACCGGTTTCGATAGCCGCTTGTGCCAGGATAACAACCGGATTGATCCGGAAAGCTTCCCCGGCCTTTTGGGCCAGGGGAAGATACTTGGTGATAAAATCCTTTTTTGACATGATAAAGAATAATTATTTCATTTGCCGATATGCCAATGTGCCAATGGAAATACCAACTGTTATTATCAATTGGCATATTGCCTTATTAGCACATTGGCAAATTATTTCACTCGATTTCCGGTCTGTCGCTGCCACCTTCTCCGTTCTTTTCTTCCGGGTCGGAGAACGGGTCGAGACGGTCGTAACTGGCTTCGGAGATCAGCTGGCGTAACATGGCACCGGGAGTGAAGACGATGCGAGGTTTCTTGAACATCATAGGGTCGAAATCTTTCAGGGTTTTGGATCCTTTGCTGCCGGCTACCATACGGAAATTGCCGAATTCACCCATCTGGATCACATTACCACTCTCGAGCAGCATGCAGAGAACATAAATCAGACCGTCGATAACCAGCTCTACTTCACCGGCTTTGGCGGTGCAGTAACCGGATACCAGTTTACACAGTTTTTTGAAAGAGGTCTTTTCCATCGAGCGGATCTGACCGTAATACAATTGAGCGCCTTGGGCGGCCCCTTTGCTCATGTCCTTTTTGAGGACGATTCGATACTTTAATGGCATAGCTTTTTAATTGAAAATTGATAATTGAAAATTGAAAATTATTGGTGGATTCAGGAGGGGATTAACCGGTGTTTTCCCTTGAATTCATTACAAAGATACGGTGGGGACATAGGCTGAATGATCCGAATGGGACCGAACGGGCATTTAGATGCATTTTTTGTTGAATTTATTTGATTATATAGTTGTTATATCCGAATTTATGTGTATATTTATAGGGTAATAAAACAACTTAAAATCATCTTATTATGGAAGAACTATTTCAACAAAAAACTTTTGGATGGCAGGAATTGGCTATCCTTTATGCTCCAGGATTAACACCCCATTCAGCCTCGAGAAGACTTACACGTTGGGTAATAATAAACAAAGAATTGTACGATCGTCTGATTCGTTCAGGATGGATTAAAGGAACTCGTATCTTGTCTCCTTTACAGGTCGCAATTATTGTGGATTTTCTGGGCGAACCATGATGTTTGCATATGTAAAAAAAACAATTGTTTTTGATTTTGAAAACAACTGTCTTTACTTGCAAATACAATTGTTTTTGTAACTGAATACAATTGTATTTTGTTTAACCAATCAATTTTAATAATCGAAACGCATAAAAAGAAAGACTCTCTTTTCTTTTATTCTTATATATAATGTAGGGATTTGACAACCATCCGGCAGGAGGTAGTGTATAGGGCTGATTTACTGTGTTTTATGCGTGACAAACAAACGGCATTATGGAAATGGCTGAAAATGAGAATATTTACACGGATGTTAAGGCCTTGATGTATTTTGGAAAATCCTATTTGAAAGTACCTCGTGTAATAATAGAACGGATGTTTGCATCCGATAATAGTGAACGTATGATCGGAATAGTGCATTGGTTGTTATTTTGTTTGTGCAATTATGCCGACGGCTATGTGTCGATCAAAGGAAAACAAGAAGTTTGCCATAGAGGAGAATGCATCATCTCTTACGAAAAGTTGGCCCGGTTAATGATGGTAGATAGCCGTTCGGTCAGAAGGTATGTCCACTCGCTGGAAAAGGAATCTTTGATAGAAGTGAAACGGGTAGCAAACTGTATCTGCTTCCGTGTTTGTGGTTATGACTCTTTTACGGCTTCGGATGTCCCTGCGGAAATACCGCAAGAGAGTAAGAGAACCAGAGTGACTAAAAAAACGGTTGAGCCGGATGCGATAGCTTTGCGAAGAGAGGAAGCCGAGTTGAAGATAAGTCATGGGAACGTACCCCGTACCGACCTGTTAAAAAGTTGCTATGAGTATGGAAAAGAATGTAATTGAAAGAGCTTTGCTCTGTTCGCTGTTTCTGGATCAGGTGGCGATTCTTGAGGTGGTCGGGTTGTTGCGTCCGGAGATGTTTTCCGATCCGGATCATGGGTTTATTTACGAAGCGTTTACCGATCTGTTTAACCGTAATAAACGGCCTGACCTGATCCTGGTGGAAGAGGAAATGAAAAAGAAAGACCCGGAGCGTTACGTGAAGATGGGAGGCATGGCGTACTTGTCGGATGGAATGGAGACGGTTCGCCTGGAACATAACGCTGTAGAGTATGCCCGCGAAATCCTTCATCATTATCTGCTGGGGTGTATGCATAAGCTGTTTGTACAAAAAGCATCGGAATGCCTGCAATACGGTATGGACTACCTGAAAGTGATAGAAGACTGCGAGCGCGATTTGCTACGCTTGCGTATGGATAATTCAGAATCGGATTCGCTTCTGCCGCTTAGTGAAGTGATGAAGTTGTCTATAGACGATCATCTCGACCGGATGAGCCGTAAGGATGATTCGGTGCGTATGCTGACCGGAATCAACGGGTTGGACGGACTGACGGGAGGACTTTACCGGAAGGAAGTGCTGGTGCTGGGCGGTCTTCCGAGTGACGGTAAGACGGCGCTGGCGATGTTTATGGCAATGAATATGGCTCGCCAGGGTAAACATGTGCTTCATTTCAGTTTTGAAATGACGGGCGAACAGACTGCCGCCCGTTTTTTTGCCGGTTATGCCGGTGTGGAGGCTGCCCGCCTGCGTATAGGAGGACTTCGTGAGGGGGATATCGATCGGATGAGACGGTATGCTGCCGGTATGGAAAAAACGCCTTATTATTTTACGAATGTTTCTTCTATGAGCCTGGATGCGTTGCGGGCGGAGATTATGCTCCGGAGCCGTAAAGGTGAATGCGATGTTGTAGTGATCGATTACTTGCATACACTTGCTCCATTGACGAAAAAGGGTGAGACACAAGAGTCTGTGATCCGTCATACGATTACGGTATTGAAACGTATTGCCGTAGAGGCTAATTGTGCCATGCTGGTGGTTTCGCAGTTGAATCGTGAGGTGTTGAAGCGTTCCGAGAATGGGTTTGTCCCGATAATGAGCGATTTGCGTGATTCGGGTGCCATTGAATTTGTAGCGGACTGTGTGGTGATTATCGGTTGTCCGGAACGTTTCGGGAAGAATACGGCCCAATGCGGGTCGAATGCCTCCCGCCTGATCAAGTTGTATGTCCTGAAAAATCGTAACGGATCGACAGGTATTGCCGAGGTATACAGGAATGATACTTATACGTCTTTTGTGAATCCGGGTGGTAATTTACATTTTGAGGACTGATGAACAGGTTGGAGATCACATCATTCAAGGAACGGGTCGATCTGGTAAAGGTGGTCGGCCATTACTTGACCCTCGAAAGGAAAGGGACGGCTTATCTGGGTTTGTGCCCTTTCCATGACGATCATCATCCTTCGCTTCGGGTGGATCCGGCAAAAGGGGTATACCACTGTTTTAGTTGCGGGGCCGGAGGAGATGTCTTCCGCTTCGTACAGGAGAAGGAGGGATGTGGCTTCGGTGAGGCGGTCCGTCTTTGTGCGGATATCTGCCACTTGCCTGTTCTCGCACTTGATGCGGGATCGCAAAAACACAGGCCGGATAAGCAACCGGTTGAAAAGGACAGTTCCCTTGCAGTCCCGCATCAGGTACGGGAACAGGTGCCTGCTCCGACGGTTGAAATGAATGAACGTTACGGGCAGACGTTACTGCCGTATGATCCGGGGATGGAAGAATTGCGGGAGACCTATGCTGCTTTTGAGGTTGGGATTGCTCCGGCTATCGTGTCTGAAGCCTGGAAGTTTACCCGTGGCCGGATTGTTTTTCCGATCCGTAATGCGGTGGGAGAGTTGGTTGCTTTTGCAGCACGTTATCAGGGGAATTTGCCTGCTAAGAAAATCCCCAAATACATAAACAGTTCGACCAGTGCGATTTATAAGAAAGATGAATTGCTTTACGGCTGGCACCGGGCTGTGTCGAAGGTTTGTGAGACGGGAATCGTTTTTTTAACCGAAGGATACAAAGATACGTTGGCGATGCATGCGGCTGGTTTTAGCAATACGGTTGCACTTTGTGGCACGAATTTGTCGGAGCATCATATCGCTATGATCCGGAAAGAGGCTGTTACGGTTTGTCTTTTTCTGGATGCCGACGAGGTGGGAAGGGAAACGGTTACGGGGGTAATGCCCAAACTGCGCAGTGCCGGTCTCCGGGTGGTGGATATATTACCGGAAGGCGGTAAGGATGCGGATGAGATGTTCCGTTCGTTGGGGCGCGAAGCCTTTATCCATTGGGTAGAAAAGGCGATGATCCCTCCGGCGAGACGGAAAGTGGAGTCGCTCTTGGTTGCTGCCTGCCACCGTTGGCCGGATACTTTATGCCTGACGGAAGAAGGGGAAGAGGCCCTTTATGTGGATAATATCCGGAAAATACTATCTTCTGACGATTTGTTACCGGCTGACAGCCTTGTTCCCGCGCTCGACGCGGAACCGCAAAAGGACCGACCGGAAACGAAAGAACTGGATAACCTGTATGCTTTGCATACCGATTCATCGCATAGTGACCGGGTGCGTCGAAGTGAGTTGGTCCGCCATCTTTTTCTTAATTATCTGGAGGTACGCCTGGTCGACCGTGTCCGACAAAATCTCCACCGTTTATCCCGGACTTTTGCCGATGAAGAGTCGCGTGTCCTTTTGTTATCTGATTTACAGTATCAACGAAATTATTTAAGCAGCGTCTCCCGCGAATTGGGCAGGAGATGATTAGCTTCTCATTTTATATCTGAAATAAATGAAAATTGTATCTAACTTAATCCTTTTGGGAAGCATGTGTATGCTCCCTTTAACCTCTTATGCTCAGTTTACGAAAGGGCTGAGTTATCGGGCGGAGACTGGTGTCAGCTTCAGCGGAGGCGAACATACCCCTTTCTGGCTGACGGCAAACAAGCAGGGGCTTTCGTCTATTGAAAAGAATAACGGGTATCTGCGTGCCGGTGTTTTCCGGGAGTTGGAAAAGGATAAACCTTTCTCGTATGCTTTCGGGGCGGATCTGGCTGTGGCTTATAATTTTACTTCGACTTTTGTGGTGCAACAATTGTATGCGGATTTGAAATATCGTTGCCTGGGGTTGAGCATCGGAAGTAAGGAGCGGTATAGCGAGTTCAATAATCCGTTACTGAGTAGCGGTGGACTGACATTTTCGGGAAATGCGCGTCCGATTCCGCAGGTTCGTATCGGTATTCCCGAATATACGCTCGTTCCGGGAACAAAAGGTTGGTTGGCTTTCAAAGGGCATATTGCCTATGGTATGTTTACGGATGACGGCTGGCAGAAAGATTTCGTAGCTCCGGGCGGTAAACATACGGAACATGTGCTTTATCATTCCAAAGATTTATATGTGAAGATCGGTAACAAAGAGAAGTTTCCTTTGATCTTTGAAGGAGGGTTGGAGATGGCTGCTCAATTCGGGGGAAATGCGTTTATAGGAGGAGGGAAGATCGATATGCCGAATGGGATAAAGGATTTTTTCAAAGTGTTTATTCCTAGCGGGGGAGATAGTAGTACACCAACAGGAGAGCAAACGAATATTTATGGTAATCATTTAGGGAGTTGGAATTTCTCACTGACCTGGTATGCTCCGAAAGATTGGACAATCCGTCCTTACTATGAACATTATTTTGAAGACCATTCGCAGATGTTCGGAGAATATGGCTGGAAAGACTGTCTGGCTGGAATGGAAATTACTTTTCCGAAGAATCCGGTGATCAGTGGTTTTGTTTATGAGTATATTTCTACAAAAGACCAGACGGGGCCTGTTTATTGGGATCATACTCCGGAAATACCGGAACAGGTGAGTGGTGCGGATAATTATTATAATCATGGTATTTATACCGGTTGGCAGCATTGGGGGATGGGAATCGGCAATCCGCTGGTTATGTCTCCTATCTATAATGCAGATGGTGATATAAGTTTTAAGAGTTCGCGTATACAGGGACATCATTTCGGGATCATGGGAAATCCTTGTGCCGATTTGCAATATCGTATCCTTTTTTCCGTTACACGTAATTGGGGTACTTATAGTTTGCCTTTTTATGAGATCAAAAAGAACGGAAATGCTTTAGCTGAATTGAAATATACTCCCCACCAATTGAAGGGTTGGGATTTTACCGCTTCACTAGGAATAGACCGGGGAGCGATGTTGGGTAAAAGTGTTGGTGGCATGTTAACAATCAGAAAAACAGGATGGATACGATGAAAAGATATATAATGGGTGCGTTGCTACTGTTGATGGCTAGCGCTTGTGGGAAAATGCCGATTAATGGCGACTTGGATGGTCGCTGGCAGATTATGAAGATAGAATATGCGTCCGGCGTGGAAGAGGTTCCGGAACGTGCTTATTACAGCGTGGCTTTGCATACGATTAATTTGATGAAGGTTGATGTCAGTAATCAAACGGGCAATATGGAATATACCGGAGATTCCTTGTTTGTAGTCATGCCAATCAGTAAAGTTGAAGACTTATTGCCATTTGGCATGAACGGAACGGAGCAACGCTTCGGCGTCAAAGAATTAACATCGAAGCATCTGGTTCTGCAATCGGATTATGCCCGATTGGAGTTCAGGAAGTTTTGATTCAGAAATTATCAGATATGAGCTATTTGTGTCTTTTTAATGGGGTTTTGCCCCATGCCGCAGGCTCTCTTTTGCCGTCAGTTTCAACTGACGGATAGATAATCTTTCCGGTTTTACCGAATTCCTCTGTGGGTTTCAACCCCTTTTCCAGGTATTATGAAAGGGGATAAATCCCACAGAGGAAGAGGCTTTGCCTCCTGTATTTAGAACCGTTGGTTGAAACCAACGGCAAAAGAGAGCCTGCGGCACGAGGCGAGCCTCGTTTAAAGACACGTAGATAGTTCAATTATTTCTAAAATCGAAATAACAACAAAAACAAATAACAATATGAATATCGTAATCAGAAATGTATTATTGGGGGGATTACTGTGGTTGGCGGTTCCGCTAGCGGCACAGGTACCGCAGGATTTGATTGACAAGGCGAAAGCCGCGGGTATGACGGATGACCAGATTCGCCAGGAGATAAATAAACGGATGGGACAGTCCGGAGCGGAACAGACTACGCGTACGGCATCGGATGCAGTGGTTACAGATCGTACGGTTGCCATTCCGGATGGAAAGGTGATACCTCCTTTGGATGCCCAGCGGGAAGCTAATCGTCCGGCGGGAGATTTAAGCGGAACCGTGTTCGGTCGCGAAATATTCTCGAACAAGAACCTGTCCTTTGAGCCGGATCTGAATGTACCGACTCCCAAAGGATATGTTTTATCAGCTGGAGACGAATTACTGATCAATGTCTGGGGAGATTCAGAACTGAATCTGAAACTGAAGGTTTCTCCCGAAGGAACAATTCTGATCCCTAACCTGGGACCTGTCTCTGTCAGCGGATTGACAATCGGTGCTGCCGAGAACCGTATCCGACAGGAATTGGGACGGATCATGTCTACCTTATCGGGAGATACGGACGGGGCTAATACGTTTGTTTCCGTTAGCCTGAGTCAGATACGTAGCATTAAGGTGAATATAGTAGGAGAGGTCGTTGCTCCGGGGACCTATACGCTTCCTTCGTTTGCTACTTTGTTTAATGCGTTGTATGCAGCAGGTGGTGTGAATGAGATCGGTTCGCTTCGTGGAATCAAAGTTTACCGGAACAGTAAGGAGGTAGCCAGCCTGGATGTGTACGATTATTTGTTGAACGGCAAATACAATACGAATATCCGTCTGGAAGAGAATGATATGGTGATCGTTTCTCCTTATGACCAGCTGGCTGTAGTACAAGGAAAAGTAAAACGTAATCGTATTTTTGAATTGAAAAAGGGGGAAACGCTTTCACAGTTATTGAATATGGCCGGAGGTTTTACCGGGGATGCTTACAGGAAAGATGTCCGTGTCAAGCGAAAAGCCGGTAGCCGCTACCAGATCGCTACTGTTACGGAAGATAAATATCCGACTTTTGCGATGATGGACGGCGATTCCTTGTTGGTGGATTCAGTGATCCCCTTCTATGAAAACCGTCTGACAGTGACAGGTGCAGTCTGGCGTCCGGGAGAATATGAGTTGAATGGTACGGTTCATACGGTCCGTCAACTGGTTGATCAGGCAGCGGGTTTGAAAGGAGATGAGTTTGCCGGTCGTGCCCAGATCACCCGTTTGAATCCGGACTTTACAACGACTGTCATAGCTGTAGATATCCGTGGTATCCTGAACGGTACTGCTCCCGATATGGAACTAAAGCCGGAAGATCAACTCTATATCCCTTCTTTCTTTGATTTGAGAGAACCTTATACGATTAAAGTAAGTGGGGCGGTAAATTACATTGATACGGTTCTTCCTTACCGGAATAACCTGACAGTGGAAGATGCTATTATGATGGCTGGCGGTTTGAAGGAATCGGCTGCAACGGTGAATGTGGAAGTTGCCCGTCGTATTAAGGATACAAAGACGTATGAAAATACTAACCGTATGGCGGAAGTATTCAATTTTGAATTGAACGATAATTTAGGATTAATCTCTACGGATGGAAAGAAAAGTGATACAGTTTTTACGCTGGAACCGTTTGATGAAGTGTATGTGCGTTTCTCACCGGGTTATCAGGAACAACAGGTGGTAAAGGTAAATGGTGAGATTACCTTTTCCGGCGATTATGTATTGGCCGAAAAGAACTCCCGTCTGAGTGATATTATCGCCAAAGCCGGAGGAATAACTCCCGATGCCTATGTAAAAGGAGCAAGCTTGAAACGCCAGTTGACAGAAGATGAGATGCGCCGCCTGGAAACTCTGTTGCAACTGAGTGCAAATAAGCAAAGCCGTGATTCGGTTGCCTTGTCTTTGGAAAACATCAAAGACTATTCTGTGGGTATTGACCTGGAAAAAGCCTTGGCGAATCCGGGTAGTGCACATGATGTGGTGCTACGTGATGGGGATGAACTTTATATTCCGCAATTCCAGAGCACAGTGAAGATAAATGGAGCCGTAACTTATCCGAACAGTGTGACTTATACCAATGGTATGTCTGTGGGAGATTGCCTGTCGCAAGCTGGCGGCTATAATGATATTGCCCGTAAATATCCGATCGTAATCTATATGAACGGAAAGGTGGCAACGACAAAGAAAAGCTTTATCTTCTTCAAACGTTATCCGAAGGTTGAACCCGGATGTGAAATTGTCGTTCCGACCAAGACACAGCGTGATCGTAAGACCAGTCTGGCAGAAGTTCTGAGCATAGCTAGTTCAACCACTTCGATGGCAGCCATGGTTACCTCTATCATCAATACCCTCAAATAATTATCAATTTTCAATCTTTAATTTACAATTAACAAGGTGGATATGATTCAAATGAACGCTCCTGATATGGATACAAACGAGCAGGAGATAGATTTAATAGAGTTGGCTAAACGGCTATGGGGGGAGCGTAAGTTCTTGTTCAAATGCTGTGGAGTCGCGATAGTTGTAGGATTGGTGGTCGCTTTCAGCATACCGAAAGAATACAGTACGACAGTAAAGCTGGCACCTGAAACGTCTGATCCGTCCAAGAAGATGGGAAACCTGGGTGGTCTGGCTGCTATGGCAGGGATAAACCTGGGTTCTTCGGCTGGTTCGGACGCTATCTCTCCGGATCTTTATCCGGATGTGGTACAAAGTATTCCGTTTCTGCTGGAGTTGTTTCCTGTGCAGGTAGAGAATGAAAAGGGTGATTATTCATCGACATTGTACGAATATATGGATGATCATCAGAAAAGTGCGTGGTGGAGTTATGTGATAAAGGCTCCTTTCAAATTACTTGGTTGGGTGAGAGGATTATTCTCAGAAGAAGAACTTGCTGGTAAGGGAGAATTAACATCTTTCCGGTTAACCAGAGAACAGGATGGCGTAATACAAGGATTGCAGAAACGCATCTCTGCCTCCGTGGATAAAAAGACATTGGTAATAACTGTCTCTGTCCAGATGCAGGACCCTTTGATCTCTGCAAGCCTTACTCAGATAGTCGTGGAAAAGCTTCAGGGATACATCACCAATTACCGTACACAGAAGGCCAAGCAGGATCTTGAGTTTACAGAAAAGGTGTTTGGAGAAGCTCGTGAGTCTTATTACAAGGCCCAACGTGCGTATGCCGCCTTTGAGGATGCGAACAAGAACATCATCTCTGCCAGTTACCGCACCGAGCAAGAGCGTCTGAAAAATGAAATGACACTGACTTTCAATGTTTACAATACGTTGGCCCAGAAACTGGAGCAGGACAAACTCCGTGTCCAGGAACAAACCCCGGTCTATACGGTGATCAGCCCGGCAACGGTGCCATTAAAGCCTGCTTCACCTAAAAAGTCACTGATACTTATCGGCTTTGTTTTTCTAGCTCTGTTCGGTGGTATCGGATATTTGTTTGTGAAGGATATGTTTGCGAAGAACAAACAGGTAGAGGAAGATTGTTTCTCTGTGGAATGAAATAGAATATTTCTTATAATTCAAATTGTATAAAATATAAGCCGGTAAGGGTAATCCTTGCTGGCTTTTTTTGTGTTCATTTTTACGTTCATGCCGTTTATTTTGTAGTTAGCTGTGCAATTTAGGTTGTCTGCGGATAAAATTTGTTGTTTTCTGTTTTTTGGGGTATTTTTCTACTCTGTAATAAAATATTATAATATTTAAAATGTTTGTTCTATGAATGCTGAAAAACAATATAAGAGAGTATTTTCTAATGTGGTTCTCCCTGTTCGAAATGTGGAAAGAGTGAGTTTTGTGGATAACAGATCAGATTCTGTTACTCAGGCAAAGTTGATAACATTTATTCAGAAAAAGGGTAGTAATATAAAGCAAAGAAAAATAGACTATGGCAATGAAGTGAGTAATTTAAATTCAGAAATGAGTATTCCTGGTGGATGTAAATTGTATCATGCAACAAAAGATTCTAATAATGTTTATTCAATTCTAGATAATGGTGTTGATGTTAGACGTTCTCTTTCAACACAACTAGGAAAAGGTTTTTATACAACATGGTTTCAATATGCTGATAATAAATATGGCTCTTTTGTTTTACGGTATACAGTTACGCAAAAAATGAATGGACAACAAGTTTATTCCCATAGTATAAAAGATGCAAATGCGAAAGAAATGAGAGATAATCAAAATTATAAAGAAGTGTGGGATGTTCAGAATGATTTTTTATACACACCAGAACTTGATATTACCATAGATGGACAGGATATTCCACATCAAGTAAAAATAACAGAAAGCGGTGTATCTAAAATACAACTTGAATCAATTCTTGTAGATAAAGATGTTTATACAATAGAACAGTTTCGGGAAAAATATAAACCGAGACCAAAGATCGATTTATCGGCAATAAAAAGACGAAAATAATCATTATATTCTCTTTTTGTGTAGAAAGCATAAATAAAAAAGTGATGCACACTAATGTACGTCACTTTTTTATTAGTTGCGGAGACAGGACTCGAACCTATGACCTTTGGGTTATGAGCCCAACGAGCTACCACTGCTCCACTCCGCGATATAGTTGCTATCATTCCTGATTGCGAGTGCAAAGGTATGAATTATTTCTTACAATCCAAATTATTTTACAAAAAGTTTTTGTCTTTCTGTTGAAAGCCGGGGAGTAAGGCTTCTTTTAGTAACAAAATGACACATCTACCAGGTTGAATGTAAGGTAGATGTGTCATTCGGATTTTATAATTCATTTTCTTCAAAATCTTTTGCTTCATATACCCGCAACATCTTTTTCAGATGTCCGATTTGCTGTTGCATGGATTTGACACGATTCAGCAGATGGTGGATGGCATCGATTCCTTCGAAATTGATTGAGAGGTCGTAATACATACGTGTATATCTTTCGATATCGTGTAATTGCTCCGCCTGTAAATACTTTTCGCCTTCGATGATACGGATTTCAATGAGTCCGCCTTCTTCCAGCCTGAAGATGAAAGAAGGTTCTATATGACATATCCGGCAATATTCGTTGACTATAATTAAATCTGTTTGCATAGTACTCGTGTTTTATTGATTAAGACTCTGTATTTCGCGGAACAACTCTTTTTGTTTATCCGTCAGATTAGTCGGTATCTCGATGGAGTAGGTGACGATCAGGTCACCGAACTGCCCGTCTTTTTTATAGACAGGGAAACCTTTGCCTTTCAGGCGGACTTTGCTGTTGTTCTGCGTTCCGGCAGTCACTTTCAGTTTTACCTTGCCGTCCATTGTTTCTACGATTTGTTCGCCACCCAGTATGGCAGTGTAGAGGTTCAACGGGGCGGTTATATATAAATCGTCGCCAACCCGTTTGAAACGGCTGTCTTCTGCTATGCTGAATGTGATGTACAGATCGCCGGCAGGTCCGCCGTTTACACCCGGACCGCCCTGGCCTTTCAGCTTGATGGTCTGTCCGTCTGCGATACCGGCTGGTACGGTTATGCGCAGATTCTTACCGTTGACGGTAATAACCTGTTTGTGTGTTTGGGCTGCATCTGCCAAAGAGACATGCAGTTCTGCATTATAGTCCTGGCCGCGGAAAGCATGGTTGCCTCTGCCACGACCGCCGCCTCCGAACATGGATTCGAAGAAGTCGGAGAAGCCGCTGCCGTCGTCTGAGGCACTCCATTGGGCGCCCCCGCCGTTGCTGCCTCCAAAGCCGCTAAAACCACCGAAGCCGCCCTGATACTGTCCGTATTGGTTCTGCTGAGCTTCGAACTGGTCGGCATGTTTCCAGTTTTCACCGTATTGGTCGTATTTCTTCCGTTTTTCCGGGTCGCTCAGTACTTCATTGGCTTCGTTGATCTCCTGGAATTTCCGGTGAGCATCCGGGTCGTTCGGATTCAGGTCCGGATGATATTTACGGGCCAGCTTCTTGTACGCTTTTTTGATGTCGTCCTGTGAAGCGCCTTTGTTCACCCCTAGAATGTTGTAATAGTCTATATAAGCCATATTATTATATTGTTAAGTCTTTTTGTCGGTTGATATCCATACATCTACATTACAATAAACATGCCGGGGCGGAAATTGACGGCTTAAATTTGGCTAATAAAGCTTAGGAAAGATAAAAAAGAAAAAGGCCTCCAGTGAATACTGAAAGCCTTTAGATAGTTGCGGAGGCAAGACTCGAACTTACGACCTTTGGGTTATGAGCCCAACGAGCTACCACTGCTCCACTCCGCGATATAGTTTGCAATCATTTCGTGATTGCGAGTGCAAAGGTAGGGATTTTCTCTTATAAAACAAATTTATTGCAAGTTTTTTTTAATATACTTGGTAGAACCAATCTTTTTTAGGTACTTTGCGCACAGTTTTAATCAAAATGTGCAATACAATGCCGATGACAGTTTCTAAAACACGCGAAATGTTGGTGGATGTGGCCAGGCAATTGTTTGCCCGCATGGGGGTTGATAATACGACAATGAACGATATTGCACAGGCTTCCCGGAAAGGCAGACGTACGTTATATACGTATTTCAAGAGCAAAAATGAGATTTATCTGGCTGTGGTGGAATCGGAGCTGGACCAGTTATACAAGATGCTGCTTGATGTTGCCGGAAAGGATTTGCCAGCTGATGAGAAGTTGATGACATTCATCTATGCCAGATTGGATGCTATCAAAGCGCTCGTATTTCGTAATGGTACGCTGAAAGCTAACTTTTTCCGTGATATATGGCGCGTGGAGAAGGTTCGTAAGAACTTTGACATACGTGAGACAGAATTATTGAAGGGAATATTGGATGCCGGAGTGAAGGAAGGAATCTTTGCAATGCCTGATACAGAAATAACAGCAGTGGTGCTACATCATGCCTTAAAGGGATTGGAAGTTCCTTATATAAGGGGTATTATGGGAGATAATATCAGCCAGCGGATTAAGCGGAGAGATAATGTAATGAATTTAATATTCAACGGAATAAAGATAAAGTAAACCAGAGATGTTTATTAATGCAACAGGGTTTTATGTGCCTGAAGAGCGGGTGCACAACCAACATTTTTTGGAATTAAACGGGTTGACAAGTGAATGGATTGAACAGCGTACGGGTATTAAAACCCGGTCCAAAGCCAAACCGGAAGAGACAATTTGTACCATGGGAATGGACGCCGTACGTAACGCACTGCCAAAATTGCCGTATGACATTACGGAAGTTGATTTGATTATCTCAGCATCCTATTCTCCGTACGATACAGTTGCTACCGCAGCCCATTATACGCAGCGTGAGTTTAATATTACAAATGCGAAAGCGTTGTATTTATCATCTGCCTGTTCCTCTTTTTTAAATGCGCTGGAAGTTGTGGAAGGTTATTTTGCCATGGGAAAGGCTACAAAGGCTTTAATCCTTTCAGCAGATAAAAATTCCGCTTATTATAATGAAACAGATCCGAAAGCTGGTCACCTCTGGGGAGATGCCGCTGCGGCGTTCTTTATTTCAAAGGAACGTGTGACAGAGAAAGATCCGCATATCATTGAAGTATTTACACAGGGGTTGGGCCATCTGGGGAAAGGGCCTGAAGGTGTGCAGTTGCGTCCTCGTGACGGTGGTATCCAGATGCCGGAAGGCCGCGACGTGTTTATCCAGGCTTGTACCTACATGCCTAAAAATGCAGTCTATCTGTTGGAGAAGAACGGATTTGCGTTGGATGACCTGACTTATTTTATCGGTCACCAGGCGAATATGCGTATCATGTCGAATATTGCCAAGCAGCTGAATTTGCCGGAAGAAAAGTTCCTGCATAATATCGAAGAACTGGGTAATACCGGTTCGGTTAGTTCGGCTTTGGTGTATGCGCAGAATGACCATACATTCAAGAAAGGCGACCTGGTTTGTCTGACCGTCTTCGGCGGCGGATATTCGGCGGGTGCTTGTCTGATACAGTGTTAATATAAACGTAAATAGAAATATTATGAAATTATTAGAAGGAAAAGTTGCCATTGTAACCGGTGCTGCACGCGGTATCGGTAAGGCTATCGCTTTAAAGTTTGCCGCTGAAGGTGCAAATATCGCATTTACAGACCTGGTTATCGACGAGAACGGTGAAGCTACACAGAAAGAAATCGAAGCTTTAGGTGTTAAGGCAAAAGGGTATGCTTCTAATGCAGCCAACTTTGAAGAGACTCATAATGTAGTGGCGGAAATCGTAAAAGACTTCGGTCGTATCGATATTCTGGTTAACAATGCCGGTATCACGAAAGACGGCCTGATGATGCGTATGAGCGAAGGCCAGTGGGATGCTGTCCTGAATGTGAACCTGAAATCGGCTTTCAACTTCATCCATGCTTGTACTCCGGTCATGATGAAACAGCGTGCAGGTAACATTATCAATATGTCTTCTGTCGTAGGTGTTCACGGGAATGCCGGTCAGAGCAACTATTCGGCTTCAAAAGCCGGTATGATCGGTTTGGCTAAATCGGTGGCTCAGGAACTGGGTTCACGCGGTATCCGTGCCAATGCAATCGCTCCTGGTTTTATCATTACCGATATGACTGCGAAATTGCCGGAAGAAGTAAGAGAAGAATGGAACAAGAAGATTCCTTTGCGCCGCGGCGGTACTACTGAAGATGTGGCAAATGTCGCTACATTCCTGGCATCTGATTTGTCTGCTTATGTATCCGGACAGGTGATTCAGGTAGACGGCGGTATGAATATGTAATATGGAAGTTATCTACGAAGACAATCATATCATCGCGGTAAATAAAACATGCCGTGAGATTGTACAAGGAGATAAAACCGGTGATACTCCTCTTTCGGAAATGCTCAAGGCGTGGCTGAAAGAGAAGTATTGCAAGCCGGGAAATGTGTATGTCGGTGTTACCCACCGGCTGGACCGTCCGGTGAGCGGTGTAGTCCTGTTTGCCAAGACCAGTAAAGCTTTGCCCCGCCTGAACGAGATGTTCCGGGTAGGAGAGGTGAAGAAAACCTATTGGGCCATTGTCAAGAACTGTCCGCCGGCTGAAGAAGGCGAACTGGTGAACTGGCTGGTCCGTAATGAGAAACAAAACAAGAGTTACGCTTACGATACCGAACGTCCGGATTCAAAGAAAGCGATTCTTCATTATAAGGTGGTTGCGCATTCGGATAATTATTTCTTATTGGAAATAGACCTGAAAACCGGTCGGCATCATCAGATACGCTGCCAGTTGGCAAAGATGGGGTGTCCGATTAAAGGAGACTTGAAATATGGTGCCGAGCGTTCGAATAAAGATGGCGGTATCAGTCTCCATTCCCGGAGTGCCGAGTTTATCCATCCGGTATCCAAAGAATTGATAAAGATTGTAGCCCCTGTCCCTGACGATAATTTATGGAAAGGTATTTCAGAGGGCCTCTAACTGGGCCCTCGATTTACTTTGTGTTACGATATAAACGCCGGTAAATACCAATGCTACGGCAATCCCTTTCATTATACCAAAAGTATCCATCCCCCAAAGTACGGCAATCAGTGACGCAACGATTGGTTGTACGTAATTATACATACATGTTTATGCAATCGTGATCTCCGGGTCCAGGTAAACGTCTTGGATGGTGTGAAGCAGTTCGACGCCATCTTTCATGGAACGCTGGAATGCTTTACGTCCGCTAATCAGGCCCATGCCGCCGGCACGTTTGTTGATGACTGCAGTGATGACGGCTTCTTTCAGGTCGGAGGCACCGTGTGATTCTCCTCCGGAATTTATTAGGCCGACACGGCCCATATAACCGTTGGCTACCTGGTAACGACAAAGGTCGATCGGATGTTCGGTCGTCAGTTCGGTGTACATCTTTTTATCTACTTTGCCGAAGTTGATGGCTGTGAAGCCACCGTTGTTGGACGGCAGTTTTTGTTTAACGATATCTGCTTTGATTGTTACACCCAGATGGTTGGCCTGACCGGTCAGGTCGGCTGCTGCATGATAATCTACGCCATCTTTTTTGAAATCATTGTTCCTCAGATAACACCAGAGGACGGTCGCCATACCTAATTCGTGTGCATACTCGAATGCATCCGCAATCTCGACCAGTTGCTCACGGCTTTCCGCAGAACCGAAATAGATGGTGGCACCGACTGCTGCGGCCCCCATGTTCCAGGCTTCCTTGACTGTGCCAAACATCACCTGATTGTAGCTGTTCGGATAAGTAAGCAATTCATTGTGATTGAGTTTTACGAGGAACGGTATTTTATGTGCATATTTACGTGCCACAGCTCCCAGGTTTCCGAATGTGGAAGCGACAGCGTTGCAACCGCCTTCGATTGCCAGCTTCACGATATTTTCCGGATCGAAATAAATGGGATTCGGGGCGAATGATGCTCCGGCCGTATGTTCTATGTCCTGGTCGACCGGGAGGATAGACAGATAACCGGTGTTAGCCAGGCGTCCGCTTCCCAACATCCGTTGTAAATTATTTAATGTCTGAATGTTTCTGTCCGTATTGATCCAGATATCATCGACTGTTGAAGGAGATGGTATGTGAATCAGTGATTTGTCTATCGTTTTACAGGTGTGACCCAGTAAATATTCTGCTTTGTCGCCTAAGAGGCTTGTAATCTTTAATGTATCCATACTATATGTAAGTTTTATAATCTAACATTTGCCGCTTTGAATAAGTTCCATAGTTTTTATCAATTAACAGATAGAATATTTCTATTGGCTTATCTCTTGCTGTTTAGATTTGTTTGGTTAATTTTGTCACAGCGAATAACAAAAGATTATACTAATAGTTATACAACCAATAAAATTTTACGAAGATGAAAAAGAAATGGATCTGCACAGTATGTGGTTATGTTCATGAAGGTGACGAAGCTCCTGAATTCTGTCCGCAATGTAAACAACCGAAAAGCAAGTTCAAAGAACTGGTAGAAACAACAGGCGCTCTGCAGTTTGTAGACGAACACGTATTAGGTGTTGCAAAAGGTGTTGACCCTGTTATTCTTGAGGGGTTGAACGCTCACTTTATGGGTGAATGTACTGAGGTAGGTATGTATCTGGCAATGAGTCGCCAGGCAGACCGCGAAGGTTATCCTGAAGTAGCAGAAGCATTCAAACGTTATGCATGGGAAGAAGCTGAACATGCTGCCAAGTTTGCAGAGCTGTTAGGTGATGTTGTTTGGGATACAAAGACTAACCTGAAAAAACGTATGGAAGCAGAAGCCGGTGCCTGCGAAGATAAAAAACGTATCGCTACATTGGCAAAACAGCAGAATCTGGATGCTATCCACGATACAGTACACGAAATGTGTAAAGACGAAGCCCGCCATGGTAAAGGTTTCGAAGGATTATATAACCGTTATTTCAAATAATAACGTTCAATTCGTTAACACGATAGGATTGGGAGTGCCGAGAGGTTACTCCCTTTTTTTAGCACTATAGTGCTGTGTGCAGAAAAAAAGGACCTTCGGAGGATAACGGTATCAAATTTTTTATACATTTGTCGCGTCAACGACCAGGAAAGCTGCCAGAGTGGTCGAATGGGCCGCACTCGAAATGCGGTGAACGGGTAACTGTTCCGGGGGTTCGAATCCCTCGCTTTCCGCTGAAAAGAGAAACAGTTGTCGGTTATAAACTGGTAACTGTTTTTTTTTCAGATGTATAAAGATTATCGGATCGATATTAGTTTCATGATATCCATGTTTTTCCAGTTTGTCTGGCCCCCTTTAAAATTAGAGGCTTTCTATCCGGTCTGCTTTTCCAATCTTTTAAATCTTCAATGATGCTACGATATAATTCCATGATAAAATCAATTTTATGTTCCTGAAAATGGCAAAAACGCACAAAAGACGTTCCTGTTTTTGGCAAATGTACTAGATAGTAGGGAATAACATTGTTGTAAGTTGCTGTTTTTTCGAGTATATTTTGTTAATCTAAAAACGGACAGGCATCCATAGATAAAGCGATGCCTGTCCGTTGTTGTTTCGATGCCTACCCATTTCAGGCAGGTTGCCGTCCTATTTTTTCAAACCTTCCAGTAATGCATCTACAGCTCCGGGGATTGTAGTTTCGCTTTTCAGCAATTGGATAAATTTGCTGCCGATGATGGCGCCTGAGGAATTAGAGGAGGCGGCATCGAAGGTGGCTTTATTGGAGATTCCGAAACCTACCAGGCGGGGATTTTGCAGGTTCATTCCGTTGATACGGCGGAAATAGGCCTGTTTCTGGTCGTCGAAACTCTGCTGTGCACCTGTTATTGCTGCACTCGATACCATATAGATGAAGCCGGAAGTGTGTTCGTCAATCAGGCGGATACGGTCTTCGGAGGTTTCAGGGGTGATAAGCATAATCATTTTCAGGTCGTAGCGGTCGGCTATCTCTTTGTAGTCGGACATGTAGTCGGCGAAAGGGAGGTCGGGGATAATCATGCCATCGATACCTACTTCCACACATTTTTTACAGAAGTCTTCGAAGCCGAATTGCATAATCGGATTGAGGTAGCCCATCAGAACTAAAGGCATTTGTACCTCTTTCCGTATGTCTTTCAACTGTTCGAACAGGAGGTGGAGCGACATGCCGTTTCGCAATGCCTGTGTAGCGGCTTCCTGGATGACGGGACCGTCTGCCATCGGGTCGGAGAAAGGGATGCCTACTTCGACCATGTGAATACCTTTTGCTTCCAGTTCTTTCAGAACGGTTACCGTATCATTTAGCTGTGGATAACCTGCTGTAAAGTAAACGGATAGGATGCCGTTCTTTTTTGTTTCGAATAAGTTTGTAATACGATTCATATGTCAGTCTTTTTATTTTTAATCTTGTCAATAAATGTTTTCAGTTTCTCTACGTCTTTCATGCCCGGACTGGTTTCGAAACCACTATTGAGGTCGATACCGGCCAGTTTCGGGTGGCTGAAGTTCCGGAGGGCTTCTACGCTGTCGGGGTTGATACCGCCGCTGAGCAGGAAAGGCGTTTGCCCTTTGTAGGCGGAGAGTACCGACCAGTCGAACTGTTTGCCTGAACCGCCATAGCTGCTGCATTTGGTGTCGAAAAGAAAATAGTCGGCACGGTCTTCGTAATCGGCGACCGGTTTTAAATCTTCTTCGGTGGCGATAGAGAATGCCTTGATGATTGCATATCCCCGTTTATGGAGGGTATAGCAGATGTCCGGCGATTCGTTTCCATGTAATTGCAGGTAATCGAGCTGGTAACGGGCGGCTGTTTCCATCATTTCATCCGGCGTGGCGTTGACGAAGACGCCGACCCTCTTCAATTGAAAATTGAGAATTGAGAATTGAGAATTATTAAGAGAGGAACTCTTTCTTTCATTTTCAATTGTCCATTTTCCATTGTCAATTGAGCGAGCGGAGCGAGTGTAAAAGATGAATCCCATCCAGTCGATTCCCGTCTCTGCTACCTGCCGGATATTTTCCGGTTCCCGCATGCCGCAAACCTTGATTAGCATGGCAAACCTCCTATGAAAGCGGACAAAGTATCGCCCGGTTCTTCTGTTTTCATAAATGTCTCACCAATCAGGAAACCGCGGAAGCCAGCCTCACGAAGGCGGCTTACTGTGGCTGTGTCTGATATTCCGCTTTCCGAAACCAGGAGGGGAGCGAGGTCCTTTTCTTTGCTGACTTCCTGCATGATTTCTGCCAGACGGAACGAATTTTCCACATCGGTATGGAATGTCCCGAGGTTGCGGTTGTTAACACCGAGCATGTCGATATGCGGGTTGAGATGCCCCAATTCCGATTCGCTGTGGATTTCCAGCAATGTTTCCAGTTGGAGGGTATGCGCCAACTCTGCCAGTGACAGGCATTGGTCGGGGGTGAGGCAGGCGGCGATTAGCAGAATTGCGTCGGCTCCCATGACCCGGGCTTGGTACACCTGGTATTCGTCGATGATAAAATCTTTCCGCAACAGAGGAATCTCAGCCAGCTTGCGTGCCTGGCAGAGGTCACCCAACGAACCACCGAAAAACTGCGGGTCGGTCAGGACCGAGCAAGCGGAAGCTCCGGCTTGCTGATAGGCCGGGATGATGTCCGGGATGGCGGCATCCGGATGCAACCAGCCTTTCGAAGGACTTTTGCGTTTAAACTCGGCGATGATACCCGAAGAAGATGCAGCCAGCGAGGCACGCATCGAATAGGTGGTACGTTCCAGCCGTTCACCACCCAATGCCAGTAGCGTACGGAGCTGTACGGCTTGTTTCTGCCGGTCTACTTCGATGCGTTTGTTGGCTATAATGTCTTGCAATATATCTTTCATAAATCAATTATTCAGTGAAATAAACTTCTTTAGCGTAGCCAGTGCACTGCCGCTTTCCAGCGATTCGCGGGCTTCGGCGATACAGGTTTCTATCTTCTTTTCCGGGCAGATGACCTGGATGGCAAAGGCAGAGTTGGCAATTACGCAGTTCTTTTGTGCCGGGGTTGCCGTATTGGTCATTACGTTATTGAAGATGCGGGCGGCATCTTCGACAGTCTGGCCGCCGTCGAGGTCATCCTCTGTGCAACGGGCAAAACCAAGCATTTCCGGGGTATATAGTTTCTCTTTCTCCGGCATTGCTACCTTGAAATCGGAGGTCAGCGATATTTCATCGTACCCGTCCAGGCTGTGGACAACGGCAAAACGCGTCCCGCTTTCCTGGTATGTGTAACTGTATAACCGCAGCAAAGGTAAATTATATACACCCAATAACTGGTAAGTCGGCATAACGGGATTCACCAGCGGACCGAGCATATTGAAGAAACTTCGTACTCCCAGGCTTTTACGTACCGGGGCTACCGCTTTTAGGGCCGGATTGAATAAAGGGGCATGCAGGTATGCGATATGGCAGGTGTCCATGCTTTGGCGTAGTTTGTCGATATCGTTGGTAAATTTGACGCCATGTTGTTCCATCACATTACTGGCACCGCTGACGGAGGTTGCGCCGTAGTTACCATGTTTCACCACATTGTAACCGGCTCCGGCAACGACAAAACAGGAAGCGGTACTGATATTGAATGTGTTTTTGCCGTCTCCCCCTGTACCGACGATGTCGATTGGCTTGTAATCCGATAGGTCGACCGGTACGCGCATTTCGAGCAGGGCTTCGCGGAAACCGGATAGCTCTTCTACGGAAATGTTACGCATCAGATAGACGGTGATGAGGCAGGCTATCTGGGAGTCATTGTATTGGCCGGCAGCCATATTCTGAAGTATCTGGCGGGCTTCATCCCGGCCGAGGTACTGGTGTTCGAATAATCTGTATAATATATCTTTCATAACTCTTCTTTCTTATGTTTATTAGTTCTCGTTATCCTTTCAGCCAGTTTTCAATAATAATCTTGCCTTTCGGGGTCAGGACCGATTCCGGATGGAACTGGATACCCCTCACGTCGTACGTACGGTGACGCAATGCCATGATTTGTTTTTCTTCCATATCTTCGGCTGTTATTTCCAGGCAATCGGGAAAGTTTTCGCGGGAGACTGCCCAGGAGTGGTAACGTCCGGCACGGAATCCGGCTTCGAGTCCGGCAAATAACGGTTCTTTAGCTGTTACCCGGATATCGGAACAAACGCCGTGATGAACGTCCGTCAGGTTAATCAAGGTTGCTCCGAAGGTTTCTCCAATCGCTTGTTCTCCGAGGCATACTCCCAGAATACTTTTTGTCGGGGCATATTGGCGGATTAAAGGAAGCAGGATGCCCGCTTCTTCCGGAATGCCGGGACCCGGCGAAAGAAGGATTTTATCGAAGCGGTCTACTTCTTCCAAAGATATTTTGTCATTGCGGTGAACTTCCACCTCTGCACCCAGTTCCTTCAGGATGTGTAATAAGTTATAGGTGAAGGAATCATAATTGTCGAATAATAATATCTTGCTCATAATTTTCAATTTTTAATTCTTCAACTTCTCTGCCAGGTCGATTGCCTTTTTCAAGGCTCCCAGCTTGTTGTTTACTTCCTGTAGTTCGCGTTCGTCGTTGCTTTTCGCTACGATACCGGCACCGGCCTGGTAATACAGTACGTTGCCGCGGCTGACGAAGGTGCGGATAGTGATAGCCTGGTTCAGGTCACCGTCCAGGCCGATAAATCCGATGCAGCCGCCATAGGCTCCGCGGTTATGTTTTTCGAGGTCGGTGATAAGCTGCATGGCACGTACTTTCGGGGCGCCGCTGAGGGTTCCTGCCGGGAAGGTGTCGATATATGTTTTTACCGGGTTGCTGTCGCTGTTCACTTCGCCGCTTACACGGGAAACCAGGTGGATGACGTGACTGTAATATTGTACCTCTTTGTAGAAATCGACCTGTACGTTGTGTGCGTTGCGGCTCAGGTCGTTGCGGGCAAGGTCTACCAGCATGACATGTTCGGCATTCTCTTTCGGGTCGGCGAGGAGGGCTTCTGTACGCTGTTTGTCGAGAGCCACGTTGCCTGTGCGGAAAGCGGTTCCGGCAATCGGGT
Source organism: Parabacteroides goldsteinii (assembly GCF_020091425.1). Lineage (NCBI taxonomy): Bacteria > Pseudomonadati > Bacteroidota > Bacteroidia > Bacteroidales > Tannerellaceae > Parabacteroides > Parabacteroides goldsteinii. The sequence continues at coordinate 807,632 of NZ_CP081906.1, forward strand.
CGATGCTTGCATGGCCTTCTGTCACTTTGCAGTGCGTTTCGGGAGAAGAACCGAAGATGCGGAAGCCGCCGAAGTCAAAATAGAAAAGGTAGGGGGAAGGATTGACACTTCTCAGGGCACGGTAGACTTTAAAGTCGTCGCCTTTGAACGGTTGTTCGAAACGGCGGCTTAAAACGATTTGGAAAACATCACCGCGCAGGCAGTGTTTGATACCTTCGCGAACCATAGCCTTGTATTCTTCGCCGGTGATAGGAGAGGTCTCTGGTCCGGTAGTCTGGAAGTTATAGGAAGCATAGTTGCGGTTTTCAATCAGTGTTTCGATCTCTTGCAAGTTGCTTTTTTCACCGTCCTGCAATAATTCGACCAATGTCAGTTCATTTTTGAAATGGTTGAAGACGAGGATATACTTATATAATATGTATAGCATGTCGGGAGCATCGTTCTCTTCGTGATGGGCTTCCATGACCGGAATGTTTTCGAAGTAACGGACAGCATCGAAGGCCGTGTATCCGAACAGGCCGCAGACTTTCTTGTCAACCCCTTCGATGCTGTAACGGTCCAGAAACGCGTTCATGGCATCTGCTACGTTATAGCTTTCGCTGAGGGGAGTCACTTCGCGGTTGCCGTCGGGAAAGGTTGCCGTACATTCGCCGTTGTTGATGCCGATACTTGCCAGCGGGCAGAGGGCGATGAAGGAAAGGCTGTTTTCGTTTCCGTGGAAGTCCGAACTTTCCAGCAGGGCTGATTCCGGATAGATATCCCGTACTTTCAGGTAGATGCTGACGGGTGTGTGCAGGTCGCCCAAGACCTGTTTGCTTATCGTTTTGAAATGATAGTTTTTCATCGGTTACTTTCTGTTTTTGTATTCAATATAGGTATCCATATCTTTATCTCCGCGTCCCGAAACGGTCAGCACGACTACGTCTTCCGGCTTGAAATTCACTTTGCTGAGTGCTCCCAGCGCATGGGCGCTTTCCAGTGCCGGGATGATTCCTTCCAGGCGGGTCAGTTCGAAAGCGGCTTCCAGTGCTTCGTTGTCATCGACAGCCAGGATAGAGGCGCGGTGGCTGACGGACAGATTGGCGTGAATCGGGCCGATTCCCGGATAGTCCAGTCCGGCAGAGATAGAGTAGGGCTCTTCGATTTGTCCGTCTTCGCTCTGCATGACCAAGGTACGGGCTCCGTGTATGATTCCTTTCTTTCCCAGCTGGATGGTGGCGGCGCTCATACCTGAACAGATTCCTTTTCCTCCGGCTTCTGCCAGTACGAGTTTCACCCGTTGGTCGTCGATAAAGTGATAGATTGTACCGGCTGCATTGCTTCCGCCTCCCACGCAGGCAATCAGGTAATCCGGATGGTCGCGCCCTTCTTTTTCCTGTAACTGTTTCTTTATCTCTTCACTGATAACGGATTGCAGGCGTGCTACCATGTCGGGATAAGGGTGAGGACCGACTGTGGAACCGATGATGTAATACGTATCGGAAGGGTGACAACACCAGTCACGGATTGCTTCGTTTGTCGCATCTTTCAGGGTCATGTTGCCGGAAGTAACAGGGACGACGGTTGCACCGAGCATCTCCATCTTCTGCACGTTGGCATGCTGGCGTTCCACGTCCGTCTTGCCCATGTAAACGATACATTCCATGTTCATCAGGGCGCAAACGGTAGCTGTGGCAACACCGTGTTGTCCGGCACCTGTTTCGGCGATGATGCGGGTTTTGCCCATGCGGCGTGCCAACAGAATCTGTCCGATTGTGTTGTTGATTTTGTGGGCTCCCGTATGGTTGAGGTCTTCCCGTTTGAGATAAATCTTGCAACCATACTTTTCGCTTAATCGTTTTGCCAGGTAAAGGGGGGAGGGACGGCCTACATAGTCGCGCAGCAACTGGTTGAATTCCTGCTTGAAACTTTCGCTTTCCAGTACTTCCAGATAGATGTTCTGTAGGTTTTCCACACACTGGTGAAGGATTTCGGGGATATAAGCGCCGCCGAACTCACCATAATAACCGTTTTTGTCAACTTGATACGTTTTCATCTTTTGCTATGTTGTTTTAATTGTATTCGTAAATGGATTAAAAAGAAAAAAGGCCCGTCGCAAGTGCGACAGACCTTTCTATGATATCTTGACTAGTATATACACAGGACTGCGTTCCTTACGACCGTTGTAGGAGTAAAGAGCGCCACCACCAAAATGTATTTACTATAAATGTTCTCATGACTGTTTTTGTTATTACGGCAGCAAATATAGATATTCTCTGACAAACTGCAAATGATTTGCGGATTTTTTTTGAAAAATATTCGTTGTATCACTAATCATAAAAACCTTATCTTTGCCGCATGAAACAGACAGATGAATTCCGGAGATTTGTAAAAGAACATGCAGGCGATGATTTGACTCGTCTTCTGCTGAGTGCATCCCGTTATCCTTCAATCGATGTTCCTTTTGCAGTAGACCAGATTGCATCCCGGCGGCAGATTAAGGAAAAGCTGCCTCTATGGTATGCAAACGACGATTTGTTATTTCCTTCAAAGATATCGGCAGAGCAATGTTCATCTGAACAGACGGCTTCCTACAAACAGCGTTTGGTGAAGGAAGATGAAACCCTGTGCGACCTGACTGGTGGTCTGGGAATTGACAGTTATTACTTCTCCCGGAAAGTCCGCCAAGTAACTTATATAGAACGTTTCCCTGCTTATTGCGAGGCTGCCCGTAATAATTTTTCAGCATTGGGTGTCGACAATATAACGGTTATGGAAGGGGATAGCACAATGTTAATATCCCAACTGCCCCGAACCGATGTTTTTTATATTGACCCGGCCCGTCGCGGCGAAGGGAATAAACGGGTTTTTGCTTTGCAGGATTGTGAACCCGACCTGCCGGCCTTGTTGCCGGAACTCTTCCGCCATGCGCCGAAAGTGATTGCAAAGTTATCTCCTATGGCTGATATACGGTTGACATTGGAGCTTTTACCCGGAACTGTGGAAGTCCATGTGTTGTCGGTAAAGAACGAATGTAAGGAACTGCTTTTTGTTGTGGAAAGAGATGCGTCCGTAACTTCTCCGGTTATTCATTGCATTAATTATACAGGCAATGGGGAGGAAGAATCTTTTATTTTTACTTTGCAGGATGAGAGTCGGGAAGAGTTACATCTGTCCGGTCAGGTAAAAAACTATCTCTATGAACCCAATTCCTCGTTGCTGAAAGCCGGTGCCTTTAAAAGTACCGCTACCCGTTTCGGATTGGAAAAGTTGCATACGAGCAGCCATCTTTATACCTCAGATATAGGAGTAGCTGTTTTTCCGGGCAGGAGTTTTGTCGTAGAGGAGGTATTCCCTTTTACCGGGAAACTCTGCAAAGGAATATCCGGACAAATACCCCGTGCAAATATCACTGTCCGTAATTTCCCTCTATCCGTAGAAGAATTGCGTAAACGCACAAAGATCATGGATGGTGGAGATGTATATCTTTTTGCTACTACCCAGGCCGACAATAGTAAAATTTTGGTAAAATGTAGAAAGTTTTAGTATCATCAGTATTTCAAATCCTTTGTTCTCCGGATTTTATCCCTATATTTGCGGCGATAAATCAAATACATGAAATGATACAAAAAGATTCTTACACTTCTGCGCAGTTGACCGCGATGGTTGTACTGCGATTATTCATTGGCTGGCATTTTGCCTACGAAGGACTGGTGAAGATCCTGAATCCCAAATGGACATCGCTTCCTTACCTCCTCGATTCCAAAGGTTTTATGTCTGACTTTTTCGCCGGATTGGCTAGTGATCCGGCCATGATGAACATGGTTAATGCGCTGAACGAATGGGCGCTGTTGTTAATCGGTCTCGGACTGATTACCGGTGCTTTCAGCAAACTCTCTTCTATTGGGGCGATGATATTGCTTGCATTTTATTACCTTTCCCATCCTTCGTTTATCGGGGCACAATATATGATGCCGTTCGAAGGGTCTTATCTGTGGATAGACAAGAATCTGGTAGAGATGGCGGCGCTGGCTGTATTGCTGGTTTTTCCCACCTCTCATATTATCGGGCTGGACCGCTATCTGAAAAAAGCGATTCCCTTATTGTCTAAACTCAAATTAATGTAATATCATGGCAACAGAAAACAATAATAATACTCCGAAAGAAAATCAGGGGCCTCAGTCTGAAGGACGTCGTAATGCCCTGAAGGCGTTGGCTACCATTCCGGTATTGGGGGCACTGGGTTATGGTGTCTACAAGAAACAGACGTACGACAAAAAGTCGAAAAGTCTGGGTAGTGCCTTTAAGTTTGATAAAGAACATTATATGATTCCTGCCCAGCCGGACGGGAAAAAGATTCGTATCGGAATGATCGGTTTCGGTATCCGTGGCAAGCAGCTGATGCGTGCAGCCGGTTTTGCCGAACCTTCCTGGATCGACGGCCTGATTGAAGGGGCGAAGAACGATAGCAAGGACAAACGTTATGAGCAGTTCCTGGAGCAGGATGATTTGAATATCGAAGTAACCGGCGTGTGCGATATCTTCGATGTGTATGGTGAAGCGGCTGTTTTGGCGGCATCCAATATTCATCGCGAAGGTTCGAACGGAAAGTTCGGTAAACGCCCGAAACGTTACAGAACATATAAAGAATTGCTGGCGGCCGATGACATCGACGCAGTTATTATCGCTACTCCCGACCATTGGCACAGTACGATGGCGATGGAAGCAGCTAAAGCCGGAAAGCATGTCTATGTGGAAAAACCGTTGTCGTGGACAGTTCCTGAGACTTATCAGGTGCGCCAGGTGGTAAAAGAAACCGGCATCGTTTTCCAGCTGGGGCATCAGGGACGTCAGACCGACAGTTATATCCGTGCCAAGGAGATCATCGACAAAGGCCTGATCGGCAAAGTATCGCTGATCGAAGTATGTACCAACCGTAACGACCCGAACGGGGCGTGGGTATATCCGCTGATAGACGGAGCTTCTCCCGACACAATCGACTGGAAACAGTTCGAAGGACCGGAAGAACGCATCAAGGAATATACCGACTATATGACATCGAACAACCTGCAACGGTATATCGGTCCTGATCCCCGTGATAAATTCAGCCTGGAACGTTTCTTCCGCTGGCGTTGCTGGTGGGATTACAGTACCGGTTTGAGCGGTGACCTGCTGACACACGAGTACGATGCGATCAACCAGATATTCGGAGTGGGTATTCCTCATTCGGCTACTTCGTCGGGTGGTGTCTATTACTTCAAGGACGGACGTACGGTACCTGACGTCTTGCAGACAACTTTCGAGTTCCCCGACCGGGATATGACGATGTTGTATAGTGCTACATTGGCCAGCAACCGTCCACGTGGAAAGGTCATTATGGGACATGATGCCCAGATGGAATTGTCCAATACGATTACGCTGAAGGCGGATCCGGCGTCCGAAATTTACAAGGAGAAGATGGACAAGGGGATCATCAAACCGAACGAACCGTTCTACACCTATGTACCGGGACAGAATTCGGTGGATGCTATAACGTCACCTACTGAATTATATTTTGCCCAGCGCGGTTTGCTTTACACCTATGTAAGCGGTAAACGTTACGACACGACCCACTTGCATATTCGTGAATGGCTGGAATGTATCCGTCAGAATAAACAGCCGAGCTGTAATATTGATGCCGCATTCCAGGAAGCGATGACTGCCCATATGGGAACACATGCTTATCTGGAAGGACGTACGATGTACTGGGATAAAGAGAAAGAAGAAATCGTAAAAGGATAATCGATACGGATTATATTATGGGGAGGGGGAATGAAAGTTCCCCCTTTTTTATGTAAATAACATAATGATTAACTGCGCCGATATCACCCTGATAAACATGGATAAAGGATAAACCGTGGCATAGGCAACCGATGGTTCGTCGCCTTCGACCGTTGTATTGGCATAGGTCAGGGCCATAGGGTTTGCCATACTGCCGCAGAGCATCCCGACGTTGTGCGCATAGTCGAGTTTGAAGAACTGGGAAGCGATGAAACCGACAATCAGGACAGGGACAATCGTCAGCAGAAAACCTAGTCCGACCCATAAAGCCCCTTCCGCCCGGAATACGGTCTCGAAGAAATGGGCTCCCGAATCAATCCCAAGCCCGGCCAGATAGATGACGATACCTAATTGGCGCAGCATCAGGTTGGCACTCATGGTCGTATAAGTAGTCAGATGGAAACGCGGGCCGAAAGCACCCATCAGGATACCGACAATAATGGGGCCGCCGGCAATACCCAATTTGATCGGTGTAGTCATCCCCGGCAACATAATCGGCAGGGAACCCAGCAGAACCCCCAGTGAGATACCGATAAATACCGCCAGCAGGTTCGGATTATCCAGGCGTTTGATTTCGTCTCCCAGAATTCGGCCTACATTATTGACTGCATTTTTCTCGCCTACGATTGTCAATCGGTCGCCGATTTGCAGGCGTAGAGCTGAGTCGGCAACCAGGTCGATACCGGCACGATTCACACGGGTGATGTTGATGCCGTACAGGTTACGTAGTCGGAGCGAACCGAGCTTTACACCGTTTACCCGGTTGCGGGTAACGACGATACGGCGGGATATCAGTTGCGAGTCGATTGCATTCCAGTCGATATCTTCTTTGTTCCAGTCAACGTTTTCCTGTTCTCCGAAAAGCACTTTGATGGTTTCGACATCTGATTTATGGGAAATAATCAGCAGATGGTCGTCTTCATGCAGTACGGTGTCGGAGGTGGGGATACTTACTTTTCCGTTACGCCACACGCGGGAAATCACAAAATGTTTCTCCGTCAGCTTCATAATATCTTTGATGCTTTTATCGTAGATAGCAGGGTTGCTGATATGGAATTCGGTGATATTGGGTTTCGTGTTATGTTTTTCTTTGTCATCCGCCAGTTTTTTGTCCCCGAACACTTTTTTCAGTAAGATAATAGCCAGGATAACCCCTACGACTCCCAAAGGATAGGCCACGGCACAAGCCAGTGCCATATCGGTTACTTCCTTATAATCGGCCGGTTCTACCTGTAATAAAGCCTGTTGCGCAGCACCCAGAGCCGGTGTGTTGGTAACAGCTCCGCAAAGCAGGCCGACCATATTCGGCAACGAAACACCGGTTGTCCAATGGAAAACAAGAGTCATGAGCAATCCCAGTAGGATGACGCCCAATCCCATCATGTTCATGGCTACCCCGCCTTTTTTTAAAGAGGAGAAGAAACCCGGACCGACCTGTAACCCTAAAGAGTAGACAAACAGAATCAGACCGAAGCTCTGTGCGAAGTTCAGCATGTCTTTATTAACAACAATCCCGAAATGTCCGGCCAGAATCCCGGCAAAGAACACGAAGGTGATACCCAGTGATATACCGAATATCTTCTGTCTTCCCAAGAATAATCCTACGGCCGAAACCAGTGAGATAACTATAACAGCCTGCAACATCGTCGGCTCTAAAAAAGCTTCCTGCAACCAATTCATAAGAGAGTTTTTTGTTGAGATTGCAAAGATAGGGGTTTAATTTTGATAATATCATAAGAAATAAAGGGCAATTGGAAAATTGAGAATTGAAAATTAGCCTTCGCGCTCGAATATAGAAAAAAATGAGCCAATGTGGCAATATGCCAATGTGCCAATTAGAAAGAATTGAACTATCCCGTTCCCGTGCTTGACACGGGATCGCAAAGGCACAGACCGTATCCTATAATATCTTTTGATACCGCCAGTTCTCTTGCGGCCCCGTGTCAAGCACGGGGACAAGATAGCTCACATTTGACAATTATTGAAATATTTAAAACAAATAATAACAACAATATCCCTTTGAACTAATACCTTAAAACAGCCGGACCTCTAATCTCTTTTCCGGGCTGATAATCATATTCTCGACCTGGTAAGACACCGATTGGTTGCTGTTTGCTTTAGGTTGTATGACAAGTATCGTTTCTCCGGCGGGTATCTTGATTGTTTCCGGATAACCGTTTGCATTCTTATCTGTTTTCCGGAGGAGGAAGGGGACATCCGTATGGTTCACGATACTCCGGTATGAACGTTCGGGGGTGGAGTGGTGGACCGGTTTCATTTCGACGGAAGCCTCGAAGAACTTTTGCAGTAAATCTTCTTTTCCCATCAGGGTGTCATAGAACCATATCAGGGTACGGCGGTCGAAAAGAGCTTCACGGATTCCTTCTTCCGTGCGGTCTTTCGACAGGACAAGCGTCATCGGACGGTGGCTGGTGGTGCGGAAATCATATAAGCGTTCGATGACGTCGTGTACATCGGTGTTGCAAAGTAAGGTCAGGTTCTTTTTGTTTACCCAGTTCAGAGCGACCGGATACCATTCAAATTCGTTGAATACTTCGATGCCGTTCAGCCAGCCTTTCTGGTAGAGCGTTTCGTGTACGTCGTGCCATAGGATAGAGTCGACACCCCATCCCGGATGATTCCATTGGATGAAGGCACCCTGGTTGTGGGCTTCTTCGATTGCTTTCATGTAATCTTTCTGGTCGAGCGCATTTACATCTTTGACAAACAGGGCGTTCAGATGTCCGGGAGGCATCGAGCGAGTGATTTCGCCCCCTTTTATCAGGATGATTTCCCGGCGGTCCGCTTCCTCTTTTGCCAGGTCGAAGGAATAATTATGATTTCCTTTTTCTACACCGGGACGCGCCGGCTGCCCTTCGATATGGTCGGTGATGGCGATGGCGTCGAGACCTTCTTCCCAGGCTTCCTGTATCCGCAATGTCGGCCATACGATGCCGTCGGAGAAGATTGTATGGATATGGAAATCACATTTCAACAGGTTATATCCGTCTATTTCGGGTAACCGGATTTCCTTGCGTGCCTTCACTCGCTCTTTTCCTACTTTTATTTGTTTGGGTAGCGCATCCTGTGCATGGCTACATACGCTTACCGCCATGAATGATAAGGCGATTAATACATTTGTCGTTTTCATATATTCTTGTTTTTAGTATTATTATCTTATGTCTATGTATCACTTGTTTTATTCCCACCCGAACAACTGCGGAGCCAATGCCGGATTCAGGTCGACCTCGTGTTTCGGGACGGGACGGTAATAGAATTTGGGTTCCTGGAAGGTGCCCATGTCTTTAATCGTCAGGATATTTCCTTTTGTCCCTTCGGCCAGGTAAACAGTCGCATTCGTGTCATCGATTGTGCCGGTTTTGTAATATACCAGCTTTTTACCCAGCGAATTGGTTTCCTTATCCGCTTCAGCGGGGATATCCTGTGAGGAAGGAATCAGGTAAATATCTTCTACACCGTCGCCTGTCAGGTCGAATTTGCCTAAGGAAGGGAAGTAGAGGCCTTCGGGTTCTTTTTCCAGTAATTTGCCGGATTTCCAGCGCATCAGGTCATCGTAGCGGAAACCTTCGAGGGCCAGTTCGACACGACGTTCGCGGCGTATCTCCTGTAAGGTGGAGGAGATGCCAGGGAAGGCTTTCTGCATGACCGGGTCGGCTGCCGGATTTAGTTTCAGGGGAGGGATGCCGGCACGCGAACGGAGGCTGTTGATTGTTTTATCCAAATCGTCCTGGGTTAATTCACCCAGTTCGGCACGGGCTTCGGCATAGGTTAGCAGTACTTCGGCGTAACGCAGTACAGGGTAATCGATGCCCAGGTAATAATCCTCGTCCTTATTATTGATGAAACCTTTGATTTGGTGGTAGCCGGAGAAGTTCTTGTTCAGATTCTGCACATAGATGCCGGCTCCCGGGGCATAGGTCATCGTGTTGATTAGTTCCCATCCCGGCCAGGCGAGTGTCTGCCACATACGCGGGTCGCGGTTCTGAAATTCTTCTACGAACTGTTTGGTTTCATAACCCGGCTGGGCGGAGTAGTAGGTACCATCTTTCATCAGGTAAGATTGTACCAGATCTTTGGTCGGGCAAGGGATATAATTACCGAACATGAAAGCCCAGAAGCCATTCCCTTTTATCTTTCTGTCGAAATAAGTGGCCAGAATGATTTCCGGATTGCTGCTCAGGTCGGGGCTTTCAAACAAGGTGTGGTAATCGTTATCCGTATCGCCGGTCGTATAGATACTGAAGCCTCCTTCGTTCATGATTTGGAGAGCGGCATCAGCGGCTATTTTCAGATAGGTGTTGGCTGAACCCTGCAAATTCAGTTCGTCGTGATATTTGCGATAGGTACCTTCGTACAGCGCATGGCGTGCCATATAGGTGAGGACTACCCATTTATCCACGGCGCCTGTCTCCTGGCCGGTCTTCACGTGCTCGGCGGCAAACCGGTAGTCTTCAAATATCTTCTGGATGACAACGTCGCGGGAGTCACGAGGTTTGTACAAGTCTTCGTCTGAGGTAGTCAGCGTTTTGTCGTACCAGGGCACGTCGGAGAAACGTTTTACCTTGTCCATATAGAAACGGGCCCGGAAGAAGCGGGCTACTCCCTGGTAATGGGCAAGCACGTCTTCGGCTACGGTAGCCTTTTCGCAGTTATCGAGGAAAAGATTGATTGTGCGTAATTTCTCCCAGTCCCATCCGGAACTCACCGTTGTCGAATTGGCGTTGGTCGAAATCATGATGTTCTTTACTTCCACAACGTCTGTCGTTGCCTGGTTGTCGGTTCCGGCATCGGCTGTGTAATTGTTGAAGTTTGGGAAGTCGTACAGGTTGTAACAATACATTTTCAAGTCCTGCTCCGTATTGAAGTAACTGTCTACGCCAATCTCCGTCTGCGGATGGCGTTCCATAAAATTGTCGTTGCAGGAGGCAGATGCGAGGCACGTAAGAAGCGTTGCCAGGTAATATAACTCTTTTTTCATTGTTGCTTTTTTTGATGATTAGAATGTGACATTGACGCCGAATGAGTATTGGCGGTTGAACGGATAGACATAACCGTAGTTGGATTCGTCGGTAACGGCTTCGGGGTCGAAATATTTCTTCAGAGCACTCCATTCGAAGATGTTATCGCCGCTGACGAATACGCGTACCCGGCTCAGATGCGCCTTCCGGGTCCATTCGGATGGCAGAGTATATCCCAGCGTGATATTCTTGATACGCAGGTAAGCGCCGTTCAGCAAATAGTTGGTCTGCGGGATAGCCAATCCCATTGACTGGTCGATATCGGTACCCAGGTTCTTGTCGGCGAGCCATGACTGGAGCACCGGATAACGGGCATTCAGATTCTGGTTTGCCAGCCCGGCATTGATATAGGACTGTGAGTGTTTGGCCATATCCACATCGCTGTCGGTTGTCGGGCGGTAGAAGTCGAACAGGTGTTCGGGACCGCCGGCATACGGCTGCTGGTAGAATCCCCAATAGAGGTAACTCATCGGATAATAATCGCGTTTGGCAATCCCCTGGAAGAAGGCCGACAGGTCGAATCCGTTCCATTCGGCATTCAGGTTGAACCCGAAGCGGAAGCGGGGAGAAGAGTTTCCAATGACACTCAGGTCGCCCGGGTCGCCTACGGTGACGCTTCCCTTGGTGATTTTCTTGTCACCGTTCAGGTCCTTATATTTCGGCCATCCGTTGACGATTTCCAGAGCACCCCAGGGGATGATGGACGACTGGTCGAGGTTCTTGATTTCATCTTCACTCTGGAAGAAACCGTTGCTTTGCAATCCCCATATTTCACCCAGTTCCTGTCCTTGGTAATATTGGGTAAGGCTCCCGTTCGGGTTGTCGAACCGGGTAATCCACGAACGGTTATCCGAGAGCATGAATTTGACACCCCAGTTGAACGGTTTGCCGTCCAGCTGGAACTGGTCGCGGTAGCCGACTGTCAGCTCCCAACCGGTTGTTTTCATGTCGGCGGCATTCTCTTTCGGTTCGCTGGCGCCGAGTACGCCCGGAAGTTCTTTACCCAGCGTAAGCATTCCTTTGGTGTCGCGGCGGTACACATCGACAGTGGCTGTCAGTTTATTATCCAGGAAAGCCAGGTCGAGACCTCCGTTCAGGGTACGCACTTCCTCCCAGGTGTAATCCGGAGAGACCAGCGAAGGAGGGGTTACCACCTGCTGTAATTTGCCATTGATGATGTAATTACCCAGTTGTGAACTCATGGCCGGGATATAACCGTATTCCCCGACAAGCTGGTTACCCAGCGAACCGTATGAAGCGCGCACCTTCAACTGGCTGACGGTCGAAAGGAAAGATTCGAAGAACGGTTCGGCATCCACGCGCCAGGCAGCGGAAGCAGAAGGAAAGAACCCGAAACGTTTTTCCTTTGGGAAACGGGATGTTCCGTCGTAACGCCCGTTCACTTCGAAGATATAACGGTTGTCATACGTATAGTTGGCACGGAAGAAAAGCCCGCGGATGGCCCAGTCGGCATATTGCTCGCTGACGAATTGGTCGCCCGACGACAGTCCGATGGACGGGAGTGAGGTCGAGATGATTCCTTCGCGTTCGGCTTTGTACCAGTTCCAGCGGTTGTATTCCTGGTTGAAACCGAGGATACCGGTCACATAATGTTTGTCGAAAGCCTTGTTGAAGGTCGCAAACAGTTCCAGTACGCTGTAATAATCGTTGGTCGTGCTTTTGTAGGCTTTGCTGTCTCCCAGCTCGCGGATATCGTTCGGCCCGTATCCGATTACATATTTGTTTTTGAACCAGTCGTAATCTTCGTTTCCTTTCATGAAAGTGAAGTTGGCGTTTACCGTCAGCATCTTTTCCCAGAAAGACATCTCGGCGGAGAACGTACTTTGCAGGCGGTTGTATTGGGTCGTTTCTTCGCCGCCGTCTACCAGCTGGGCCATGGCGATACCGGCGGCATTGTTTGCCCAGGTTCCGTCCGGGTTCTTGTCCCAGTCGGTGGGAGCCAGGTCGTAGAAGATGCTCATGTTCGAGTCGCCGTTCCCTTTCTGGCGGATGCCGTTGCTGTCGATATACGGTTCGCTGCGGCTGGAAAGATAACTCGGTTTGATGCGGTTGGTGGCGACAAACGAAGTGTTGTTCGAGAGCGTCAGCCAGTCCCATATTTTATAACTGACCTTGGCCCGCATACTGTAGCGGCGGTAGTTGTCATTCTTTACGATACCGGCCAGGATACCGTTCTCATCGTCCACACCGCCGGAAAGGTAGAACTTCGTTTTCTCGGTGGCGCCGGAGACCGATAGCTGATGTGTATTGCTGAATGTATTCTTATCCAGGAAATAATGTGTCCAGTCGCGGTTTCCCATATATTCCCACTGCGTTTCGTCGAGCGGGTTGAGGCGTACCGGGTCGGTCCCGTCAGGATTGTCGGAACGCTGGCGTGCCCATTCCAGGCGTTCGTCGCTGGCGACGTGACCGGAACTCCAGGGAGTGTTGAGTACGGCGATGTTTTTCAGTTTCAGGTAGATATAAGGGTCGGAAGTTTTGTTAGGGAGGATAGAGGGGCGTTTCCAGGCAAAGTTGTTATTGTAGCTTACCTGGATGCGGTCGCTGCTACCCTGTTTCGTGGTTATCAGGATGACACCGAAGGCGGCACGCGCCCCGTAGATGGCTGCGGAGGAGGCGTCTTTCAGCACCGAAAGGGTTTCGATGTCTTCCGGGAGCAACCGGTTCAGTTCTTCGGCATCCGAGGCGACGCCGTCTATCAGGATCAGCGGGCTACCACCGTTGATGGAGGCTTCTCCACGGATATTGATTTTAGCAGCCTGTCCCGGTTCGCCGCTGGTGAAGTCGATGTTCAGGTTGGGGACCATTCCCTGCAAACCTTTTGAAATGTTCGTGATTGGGCGGGCTTCCAGTTGCTTGGCATTAATCTGGTCTACGGAACCGGAGAGGTTCACCTTGCGTTGCACGCCGTAGCCGACAACGACCACTTCTTCCAGTTTCTCGGAGTCGTCTTCCAGCACGACATTGAAAGTCGTTTTGCCGTTGACTACGATGTCCTGTGGTTTGTAACCGATGTAACTAACCGATAATACGGCATCGGAGGGGACTGCCAGGCTGAAATTTCCGTCGACGTCGGTAATCGTTCCGTTACCGCTGGCTTTTTCGAGAACGGTCGCTCCGATCAGTGGTTCGCCGGTCGCATCGGTAACGGTACCGTTCACCTGTATCTTCGTTCGAACCTGCTGGGAGATAGTTACCGGAATGTCATTCTTTGCAGTTACGGTAAAAGGGGTAAATAAGCTGCAAGCCAATAATCCGGCCGGGAGTAGGAGCACACGTCCTACACGCGAGTCAGAAGTAAAATTTGTCATAAATTTGTTCCTTTTTGTTGCTGCAAAAGTAGGGCGCCCGGATTACGAACCGGTTACTGCTGTTTTTCATTACCAAGACAATTCCATAACTTCTCGGTTACAGAACTAAATGCTTGGGAGATAGCTGGATTTGTCTGCCGGGATGCAACCGTTTACCCGGCAGACAGAACGGATTACCTCCCGAGCCACTGGCGTTTTCATCCGATCTTCTTTGTGTTTCACAGCTGTGATACAAAAGAAATCCATCTGTGAAACAAACGGAATCCAACTGTGATATGAAAGGAATCCAGTTGTGATATGCAATACCAGCAGTTATTTTTGTGTTTATATAAAGTCACCGCCAGGCTGTATATGTCTGAATTATCCTTTATCTTTGAATCTTCATTTTAACGGAAACAAGATATACAAACTATGTCTTTAAAGATTATACATACTGCCGACTGGCATCTCGGCCAGACTTTCTTCGGTTACGACCGGGAGGAAGAACACGATGCCTTTCTGAACTGGCTGGTGGATACTCTGGCGGAACAGCAGACGGATGTCCTGTTGATTGCCGGTGATGTGTTCGATGTAGCCAACCCGTCCGCTTCGGCGCAACGCCGTTTCTTTCATTTCCTGAAAGAGGCGAACCGGCGCAATCCGCATTTGCAGGTTATTGTCGTTGCCGGCAATCATGATTCGGCTGCACGGCTGGAATCTCCGATTCCTTTGCTGGAAGAGTTGAATACCTCCATTGTCGGGATTATCCGGCGGACGGAAAGCGGAGAGATTGACTTCGATTCCCTGATGATACCTTTATATAATAAGGAGAAAAAGCGGGAAGGCTGGTGTCTTGCCGTTCCTTATCTGCGTCAGGGAGATTATCCGGCTCCGGAAGAGGGGCATGATACATATATAGCCGGTATAAACCGCATGTACCGCCAGCTCTATGATTTCGCCGATGCCCGGCGGCAGCCCGGTGAGGCATTGGTCGCCATGGGGCATTTGCATGCTACCGGGGCCGAACTGTCGGATGACGACCGTAGCGAGCGCATCATTATGGGCGGTCTGGAATCCGTCTCTTCGGATACATTCGATGAAGGGCTGGCTTATACGGCGCTCGGGCATATCCATAAAGCGCAGCGGATAGGGGGCAGGGAGAACCTGCGCTATTCCGGTAGTCCGCTGCCGATGTCTTTTTCGGAAACGAACTACCGCCACCAGGTCGTTGCCGTTACGGTGGAAAACGGATGCCTGTCGGATGTCGAACCGCTGCCTGTCCCTTTGTTTGCCGCCTTGCATCGGATTCCGGAGCAGCCTGCATCGCCGGAGGAGGTGGTTGAACAGCTTGCCGGACTGCCTGTGGCTAATCAGGAGGAGGGCGACGAACCGGCTCGTTGGCCGTATGTGGAGGTGCGTGTGTTGCTGACGGAGCCCGACCCGGGATTCCGCCACCGCGTAGAAGAGGCGCTGGCTGATAAAGCGGTCCGCCTGACTTCTATTGTCCCCTCTTATTCGAAACGGGAGGAGGCGGATACGGTCCGTCCGTTGTCTTACAACGACCTGCAACGTATCGCCCCGCTGGATATGTTGAAACATGCCTTTACCAGTAAGTATGGCGGCGAGTTGCCGGAAGATATCGAATCATTGTTCAACGATGTAATGCGGGAGGTTTCTTTATGAAGATATTAGCGATACGGGGCCGTAATCTGGCCTCACTGGAAGGAGATTTTGACGTTGATTTTACGGCCGAACCCTTGTTGTCTGCCGGAATCTTTGCCATTTCGGGACCGACGGGAGCCGGGAAGTCTACGATATTGGATGCCATGTGCCTGGCTTTGTTTGCCCGTACGCCGCGTACGGACCAGGCAAAAGAGAATAATGTGAGACTGCGGGATGTGAATGAGGAGGTGCTTCCCCAGAGCGATCCCCGTTTCCTGTTACGAAGAGGGACGGCTTCGGGATATGCGGAAGTCGACTTTCTGGCGTTGAACGGTCACCGCTATCGTTCGCGCTGGTCGGTAGGACGTGCCCGCGACAAGGAGAACGGACGTTTGCAGAGTCCCCGCGTTACCTTATATAATATAGATAAGGAAGAAGAGGAGCAGGGGACCCGTTCGGAATTGCAGGCCCGTACGGTAGAACTGATTGGCCTGACCTTCGAACAGTTTACCCGTTCCGTCCTGCTGGCGCAAAACGATTTCTCCACTTTCCTGAAAGCGGAGCAGGGAGAAAAAGCGTCGCTGCTTGAAAAACTGACAGGCACGGAACTTTATTCTTCGATCTCCCGCCTGATTTTTGAAAAGAATGCCATCGCCAAAGAGGCTTACGATAAGGTACAGGCCCGTATCCAGGGAATCGAATTATTGACGGAAGAAGCGGAACAGGAACTGCAAACCCGGCTGAAAGAGTCGGAAGCCGCTTTGTCCGCCCTGGAAAAGGCGAAAGCAGAACAACAGGCTTTGCAGGAGGCCGTTAAATCTACCGGACAGCAGATAGAATCCCGGCAGGTTCAGCAGAAAGAGGCTGCCGCCAAACTGCTCCGGGCTACGGAACTATTGAATACCGCCCGTAAAGAGTACGAACAGGGTATTCAGGATGAACAACGCTCCGAAGCAGACTTCAAAGCCTTGCAGCAGGAGTTGCAGCAAGCCCGTAAACTGGATGTGCGCCTCGATGAGGTAACCCGTTCGGTGAAAGAAACGGAAACCCGCCTGCGGGAAGTACTCCGCCGGCAGAAGGAGGGAGAGGATAAGCTGAAAGCCGCCCGGACCCGGCAACAACAAAGCCTGGCCGAGATTACGCGGTTAAGCGACTGGCGCAAACGGTATCGTAGCAAGGAGAGTATTGCCGAACAGTTGGCTGCTTTGCTGTTGCATCTTGATGCTGCTTCCGCAAGCCGCCACACAATGGAAAAGGCCGTGAAAACAATCACTTCCGTTAAACGGGAGGCGGAACGTCAGACTGCACAACTTGTTACTGTTCAGCGCACAATAGAAAGCAAACAACTGGCTTTGCGAAAGACAGAAGATGCTAAAGTTAAATTGGAACAAACCCAAAAAGAAACCGATATAACCGAACTAGATAAGCAGATGGATGCTGTTCGTGTGGAACGTGAGAATCTGTTGGTGGAACAGGCCCGGCAGGCTGTTAGCGGGGATGTTTTGGAGTTGCGGGAGAAATTGCAGGAAGGGAAACCTTGTCCGGTTTGCGGGAGTACGCATCATCCGGTAATGGAGGGTAACACACCCCCTGCCCCCTCTCAAGAGGGGAAAGGTTACCATCAGTTGCAACAAGGGGTATCTGGCTCCCCTCTTGAGAGGGGGCAGGGGGTGTGTGAAAATCCCATCACACAGGCCATCGCTGCAATGACTTTACAAATCCAGCAATTGAATGCCCGTAAAGCAGCTTATACCGCTAATGAAAAGCAACTGAGCCTGCTTCAACAGCAACTCCTGCAATTGCATAAGGAGCTTACCGAAGCCGACCATACCCGTACTGATTTGCAGGGACGCCAGAAACTGGCTGAGACGCAGATAACCCGTGAAGAAGCGATTCGTGTGGAAAGCCGCGAGATGTTGGAGAAGTCCCTCTCTGCCGCCAACCGCCTTTTCGGGAATGACGAATGGCAAAAAGCCTGGCAACAGGACCCGGACTCTTTCCGGGATACCTTAACCACCTTTGCCCGCCAGTGGCATGAAAATACGGAAAAGCTGCAACAACTGCAACGGGAGCAGAGTGCCCAAAAAGCCGAATGCGAATCGTACGCCTCTTTCCTCCCTTCGCTGACTAAAGAAGTAGAAGAGGCTACCCTGCGTCACGACAAGAACCGTTCCGAACTTACCGCGCTCCGGGCCGAACGTTCTAAACTGCTTTCCGGTAAGCCGGCCGACCAGGTTGAACAGGATTACAACCGTCGTAAAGAGGAACTGAAAGAGCGCCTGAAACGCCTGCAAGCCGTTCAGACGGAGCAGTCGGGTGTTGCCGATCAGTTGCGGGGTATCTCTGACCAGATTGCCCGCGACCTGGAAAAAGCGTCGGAAGATTTATTGGTCCGCCAAAAGGCTTTGTCCGACTGGTCAGAATCCTGGAATCAGACTCATGAAGGGGAAACACTGGAACTTCTTCTTCCCCGTATCACCCAGGAAAAGAATGAATATGCTTTCCGGCTCCGTACCCAATCTGAAAACAAACGGAAGATAGCCAGTCAGCAGGAAGAACTCGAAGCCTGCCGTAAGCAGAGTGAACGTTGGGCGAAACTGAATGACCTGGCAGGTTCGGCCGATGGTGCCAAGTTCCGTCGTATCGCCCAGGGATATACATTGGATGTATTGCTAAGTTATGCAAATGTGCAGTTGCGTGACCTGAGCCGCCGTTACCGGTTGGAACGGGTGCCTGAAACGCTGGCTTTACAGGTTATCGACCGTGATATGTGCGATGAGGTCCGTACGGTGCACAGTTTGTCGGGAGGCGAATCTTTCCTGGTTTCGCTGGCATTGGCGCTCGGATTGTCTTCCTTGTCTTCCAACCGGATGAAGGTAGAAAGCCTTTTCATCGACGAAGGGTTCGGTTCATTGGATGCCGATACCCTCCGGATTGCCATGGATGCCCTGGAAAGCCTCCGTACACAAGGCCGCAAGATCGGAGTAATCTCACATGTACAGGAGATGACGGAACGTATCCCGGTACAGATTCGTGTGAACCGTGCCGGGAATGGAAGAAGCTATTTGGAGGTGATATGATTGACTCTACTCTTCAACAATAACCCTGAACCCTACATTGAACGGGCGTTGCCACGGATAATAAGCCTTGCGGATGGCCGAGGTTGAGTATTTCGGGCGTTCACGCCAGGAGCCTCCGCGTACAACCTTCTGTTCCGGTTTGACCTTTTCCGTTTTCTCTTTGAGAGGATAGGGGAGGTAATCGGAACGGGTCCATTCCGCTACGTTACCGTTCATGTCGTATAATCCCCAGGGATTCGGTTTCATGGAAGCGACATCGGCCGATATCAGATGGTGGTCGTTGACTCCCAACTCTTTCGGCAGGAAGTCCCAGAACTGGCGCATCGGATCGTTGGGACGCATCGGCTTGGGATTTACACCGGTGACGGCCAGGTCGACAGTCGTACTGTCTGCCAGGTTTTCGTAGATGCCGAAGTCAGCTTTACGGTCACCGAACCAGAAGTCACCGGCCGATCCTGCACGGGCGGCCCATTCCCATTGTGTCTCTGTCGGAAGGGCGATACGGCATTGATTTTTCTCTCCCAGCTTTTTACAGAAGTCGTTCGCTTCCTCCCAACTCACACGGATTACCGGTTGTTTCGGTAAATTGGCGGCATAACCGGGAGTCGTATGATCTTTCCAGGTCTGACCGATATACCGGCTGTCATGTTCGGGGAACAGGGCACCGAATTGTTCGTTCGTGATTTCGGTGGTACTCATCCAGAAACCTTCCTTAACCTGTGTTTTGAAGGCAGGTGAGGCAGACGGATCGTTATTGTCACCCATTGTAAAAGTACCGGCAGGAATCCAGACCATCTCCAAAGTGATACCCGGAGCAACAGTCAGCTGACGTGGGGACTTGGAGGCTTTGGCCTGTTTCTTTACGGCCTCTTCCTGGCTGAACGGGAAACCTTTGACTTTAATTGTTTTCGTTTTCTTTTTGTCCTTGGTTGTACCTGCGTTGGTTTCGGTTGACGAAGTCGCTCCGGTAGTACCGTCTGTTTCGTTGTTTTCCTTATTTTTCAGCCATGCTGCATAATCCTTAATCTCCTGTTGCCAGTCGACACGTACGCCACTGTATTTCTCTGACAGTTCCATGCGGCGTTCTACCTGGTTTTGGGGAGCTTCCTTTTTCAGGTCCAGCTGGGTGAATGCTCCGAAATAGGGGGCATTCAGGTCGATCCAGGTGTATAAGGTCTGCATGTCTTTTGCCGGTATTTTTACTCCGTGGTGACCTGCTTGCAGGATACGGATCAGTTCGCTGTTGTTCGCATAATATTCGTAAGGGCGAAGCACATAGATATCCGATTCCGGTCCCTGGCGGTATACGTAGGGGTGGAGGTTCAGATAACTCTGGTCGTAATGGCGTTCCAACTTTGTCAGGATGCCACGTTTATAGGTGACCATCTGGTCTTTCCGGAAGTCCGGCTGGGCGATGGTTCCATTGTGGCAGGATACGCAGTTGCGGTCCAGTACCGGTTGTACTTCCAGGCGGAAGGTGAACGGGCGGACGCCTCCTTCGGGCATTTCCAGTTTATGCGGGAGGATAGTGGAGGCGATTGTGCGTTTAGGCATGGCGATCGTGTTCTGATCTTCATGGCAACCCGTACAGGAGACAATCTCGCCGGGCATACCGGTCAGCCAGCTTCGCATCCATTGGATAGCGGCCCCGTTTTTATCCAGCGGCTGGATAGAGACAGGTGTGTTGGCCGGTATCTTGAACATGACGGAACCATCTTCTTCGACAGGGACGGTACCGAGAATACGTTTAATATCCCATCCGCTCTGAATACCCTGTGCATCATGGTCGGAAGGGGCGAGGATATAGGCATATTCGTAGGCGAAGATACGGAGCGATTTGATTGTTCCTCGCGGGACGCCTTGTGTGCCTTCACCTTCATAGATGTCCTGTATAAATACGGTAGCCTCTTTCTCTCCCGGTTTGATTTTCGACGGGATGATAGGCGGTGTTTCCGTTTTTTTCAATGGGATGGGGGCGGTGAGGCCTTCGCCTTCCTGCTCGGTGATCAGGGTAAGGTTGTCGAATATATCCACCAGATAGATTCCCCAAAGTGCGTCGGGACCGGGTTTGCAGGCCACCAGGAAATATTTTTCATTCAAAGGATAAGGCTTCATGAATTGCGGCCATACACCTTCCACCAGTTCGTCTTTGATGATCGGGACAATCGGGCGTTTGCTGAAAGGTAATTCCTGGACCATTCCTTTTTCCTCTTTACGGCTTTTGGCCGGATCGAAGATAATCAATCGGCCGGAACGGGCTGTTCCGTGGTGGCCGGAGATGATACCGACAAAACGGCTGTTGTATTTGGAGAGCGGTTTCATGTCGAATGTACTGTTCGGGAAATAGGAACCGCTTCCGTAGAGTGCTTTGTTTTCTGTCCCGTCCGGATTCATGTGCATAACAATGCGGGAGAAATAATGTGTCAGGTCGGTATATTCCCAGCGGGTATACATCAGGCGGCCGTTCGGAATAACGATCGGCGCCCAGTTCCCGTCCTGGTCGAATGTCAGGCGATGGATATTTTTTGTTTCCGGATCGTAGGAAACGAGATTGGCAACGACATCGTCCCCGTGTACGCAAGGGACACCGTTGTAACCGATATTACAGGTGGCTACCACTTTGCCGTCCGGCAGGTAGTTGGCGTCGCAAAATTCGAGGTCCGGTTCGTCGGCAACTACTTTTTGATGCAGGCCCGTTCCGTCTGTGTTTATTTCATAGATTTGCCACTGGCGGTTCTCATTAAGGGAGGAAAACAACAGTCGGTCTGCATCCCAGTGCAGTTGTATATCTGAGATGGGCACATCCGCTTTAGGCTTATAGATTGTTTTACTTTGAATGTCTCCGCGAAGATTTGAAAGCTGGCTGATTTCTGCATCATATCCTTTCCGGCGGCTGGAGAATAGAGAATTATAGTTGGCAACGGAGGTCCCGAGCGACGGTCCCATTGCTTTGCGTGCCTTATTCCCCAAGCGGTAACGGGCTATCAGGATTTTGTCTACGTCGAGCAGCGGATTAGCCAGTATGATTTCCCGTTTGAGGGCGAGCAGTTTTTCTGCTTCGACAATGGTCTGCCGGGTGGTGTCTTCAGATAAATGCCGGTTTACCCGGGGAAGTAGCGTTTCCAGTTCTTCCAGCTTTTGATAGAGTCCGGGTGCTTTGTCTCCCAATGATGATTTTGTATCGTCCAGATAAGCGCGTATAGCTTCCGGATTTACCCAGTTGACTTGCTCTTGCAGCCGGCTTATCTGTACCTGACGCAACGAATCAGCTTCGACTGAAGCCTTACCCAGAATAGGGAAGGTTAACAGGAAAGAGCATAAATATGCTTTATATTTCATGTTCATGATATGTTAAAGTTATTCTATTTCAATTGTACAAAACAAATGTATGCCTAAATTGTGTACAGGAACATATAAAATTGTATCAAATGCGATCACTATTATCTCGGAAAGAGGAAATGAGGGTGGAAAAGGCATATGTTTTTTCAGAAGAGAAAAAAGGCCATCCGAATTATCGGATAGCCTCTTTACAATATTAAGTAGGTATCAAAATTATTTGTCTTCCCAACCTTTGTTTTGAACTAAGTTTTCGTTCATAACCAATTCTTCTTTCGGGATAGGCCAGTAGTAGCGGTAGTCATCCCAAGGTAGTGTACCTTTTATTGTATTTGCATACGGGCTTTTGGGGTAGCAGATGATGAAACCGTCCTGATCTGCGAAAACTGTTTTACCGAGTTCTACTTTTACTGCAGTTTCCGGTTTAGATGTATGTGACCCATCGTATAAGTCCTGTACAGAGGTGAAATGCATACCACGGAAAGGAACAGTCAGTAGTTTACCAGCTTTCCAACGCATCAAGTCTTCATAACGACGGTTTTCGATAGCCATTTCAATACGGCGTTCGCGGCGGATTTCGCGCAACAACGGAGAAACGGTATAATCCAGTTTGCTTGTATAGATCTTATCCAAGCGTGGGTCTGCAGGTTCTTGACCGACGATTAGTTTAGCTGTCGGGTATTTGTTGAAATCAAATCCTGCACGTTCACGAAGCGCATTAATTGTCAAGTCAACGTCAGATTGAGATAATGTCCCGTTCAGTTCGTATTTTGCTTCCGCATATATCAGCAGCAGTTCGGCGTAACGGAACTCGATAGCAGCCTGGATACCCTTTGTTGTACGGTCTTCTTCCACTTTATCTCCCATCCAGTGTTTGATAACGCGATAGCCTGTTACAGTAGAACCGCTACTGGTGTAATTCAATCCTGGGTACGTAATACCGTTCTTCTCTTTATCAACAACGCCACTTTGGTAAATCGTTACGTGTTCTCCCGGTCGACAAATGGTTTGTGTCAGGCGCGGGTCACGGTTTTCCAGTTCTGTCCATTTTCCATATCCTAAGAAATTCGGATTCTTTTCGTAGTTTCCTTCATTTCCGTTAATATAGATAGGACGACCGTCGATACACAAGTATTCGTCGACAAGTCCACGGGAAGCTCCCATGGATTGACGGTTTGAATTGTTTTGTTGGTAATAGCGTTGTGCGGCATGACCTACTTTGTTTTCTAAATAGTTACGTGCCAGTATAACTTCCGGATTTCCGGATAAATCTGTTGTTGCAAACATTTTCCAGTAGGTTTCTTCTCCGTTTTTGTAAAGAGCATATTTACCTAATAAGGCTTCACAAGCTTTAACGGCTTCTTCCAAATATTTGTTGGCACTGTTTTGTAGGCCTAACTCCGTATGGTATTTGCGGAATGTACCTTCGAACAAACAGATGCGTGCTTTCAGGAAGTTTGCTTGGTCTTTATTTAAGCGTTCAGAATCTTGATTTGCTTTTTCCGGCAACCATTCAACTGCTTTGTTGATGCACATAAGGACAGAGTCCATCACTTCGGTACGTGGGGTACGCGGTGCGTATAATTCTTCGGAAGCTTCGGTCAGATCGTATGTCAACCAGGGTACGTCACCGAAAAAGAGTACTTTTTGGTAATATTCCCATGCTTTGAAGAAATAAGCTTCTCCGCCATACGCGTTTTTTTTCTCTTGGCTAAGGTCGGCGCGTTCGTAGCGAGCCAAAAAGAAATTTATTTTTCGTAGGTTTTCCCAGTTCCATCCGTTGTCTTTACTTGCCCCTGTCGGTACAACAAGTTCACCGGCCATGCTTCTGAATTCATTTCCTGTTTTTACACAATTGTCTGAATACACATCACCATACATTAACGGGCTACCAACAACGTTCAATACCGGTGTTTTGCT
Organism: Parabacteroides goldsteinii; assembly: GCF_020091425.1. Lineage (NCBI taxonomy): Bacteria > Pseudomonadati > Bacteroidota > Bacteroidia > Bacteroidales > Tannerellaceae > Parabacteroides > Parabacteroides goldsteinii. Next base: position 831,779 of record NZ_CP081906.1, read on the forward strand.
ATCTGACCAACCACTTCCATGACCGATGATGTATAGCGGATAAAGACTGTTTAACATTAATTTGAGGTCAGTTTCTGTTTTCCAGAAACTTTCGTCAGTGATTTCATCCAGCGGATAACGCTCCATGAAATCGTTGTTGCAACTCGGTAACAGCATTGAAGTGAGACCTAGTGCAAATATGTATTTCTTAAAACTGAATTTCATAATCGATAATTTTTATAATATATTTGATAGCTGTTATTAATTAGAAACCAACTTGCAGACCGAAAGCTACGGAGCGCATCATCGGATAAGCTGATGATATCTGATCCGGGTCGAAAGTATCCGGTATCTGTGTGATTTCAAACAGGTTGTAACCCGAAAGGCTTAAACGTACGGTTGACAATTTCGCTTTATTGGTCCATGCTTTAGGCAGGGTATAACCCAATGCCAATGTCTTCAAGCGAAGATAAGCCCCGTTAAACAGGTAGCCTGTTTGAACTTGTTGGTTTTGTCCTCGTCCGGCATACATCGGATATTTGGCATTAGTACGTTCCGGAGTCCATGAGTTGTTCAACATCTCCCAGTTACCAGCAGAACCGGAACCACCCCAGAAGGCATTATCGCTGATCCATACATCTTTTTTCCCAATTCCTTGGAAGAAGATATTCAAATCGAAGTTTTTCCAAGAAATATTACCGGTAATACCATATTGGAAACGCGGTGTGGAGTTTCCTATGATTTTACGGTCGCCAGGGTTTTCAAGTGTATTATCTCCGGTTGAGATTTCATCGTCGTTATTCAGATCGGCATATCTTATATCACCCGGATACCAGCTACCGGCAATTTTATTTTGAGAAGGGCCGTTTAAAATATATTTACCGTTTTCATCGATAGTGAAGTCGCTTTCCTGCAATATGCCAACGGTTTCATACCCCCAGATTTCTCCCATTTTCATTCCGTCGTACAGGGTGGACAGCAAAGAGTTGGGGTTGCCGGAGAAATGAATGACTTCCGACTGGTAGTCTGATAATACGAAACCAACATCGTAACGTATGCCGTTGTTTAACCGGTCTTTCCATTTCAGGCTTAATTCCCAGCCGTTCGTTTTTAATTCGCCCGTATTACGCTTGGGGACAGTAGCACCTAAAACAGCCGGCAATTTAGTCCCGTTCATCAAAATATCGGTTGTGCGGCGTGTATACCAATCAAAAGTGGCATCCAACCGACCGTTTAAAGTTGTTATATCAACTCCGAAATCGAGTGTTTTGGCTGTTTCCCACGTTAAATCTCTGGCGATAAGTCCAGTCGGATTCATCCCTTTTAGTTGTTCGCCGTCCATTACCCATGAAATGTAGTTTGCTGCTCCGTAACTGGCAATGTATGCATAGTTAGCTACATTTTGGTTACCCAATGAACCCCATGAACCGCGGATCTTCAAGTTATCCAGCCAGCTATGTGTATTTTTCATGAATTGTTCTTCCGAAATTCTCCAACCTGCCGAGAAAGATGGAAAGAACTGGAAACGGGTATCTTTACCAAAACGGGAAGTACCATCGTAACGCCCGCTGAATTCAAACAGGTAACGTCCCAGATAGTCATAATTGGCACGGACAAAAGCACCCCGGATGGCCCAATGTTCAAAAGCGTCACTTGCATATTGGGTACCACTGGTCATACCGATAGTCGGCAGGTCATTGGTGATGACTTCTTCTGCTTCTCCCCAATTCATACGGTATTTATACCATTCCTGGTTGAAACCGGCAATGGCTGAAACATTATGTTTGCCGAAAGATTTATTGAAATTGGCATAGGCATTGATTGTATAGTAATCCGAATGCCTGGTTTCTTCCCTTACGCTGGAAGGTGATGTATGTGTATTAACCGTACGCCATGCATCTACTACATAGTTGCGGACAGGGATGAATCGTTTCTGGAAGTATTCTGTCGGGCGATAAGAGAGCTCGGCCTTTATGTTAAATTCTGGACAGAAAGTGATTGTTGGAGTCACACTGAATACTGTGTTTGTCTTTTTGGTTTCCTGTGTGGCTCCGTATGCCAGCCATCCTAGAATATTATCCGTATAAGCGTCGGGTATCGGATCGTTAGGGCCTGTCATGATGGGCATATTTATATTTCGTCCCGGTTCGTTTTTCATGGCACTCCATACACTACCTTTTTGCGGGTTCATGTATGGTTCGTTGTAGTTGTTTGTGTTGAACGATATTTTAGAAGCAACATCAAACCAGTCTGTGATTTTGGAGTTTAAGTTCATGTTGATGTTGTATCTATTTTGAATATCCGTGTTGATTTTGTACATACCTTCTTGGCGTTGATATCCTAAAGATATATAATAGCGTGTTTTTGTAGATCCGCCACTGATCGACAAATTATGACGTTGCAGAGGAGTCCAGTCTTTTACTCCTATTTCGTATGGATTCATATTGGCAACCCATGTTATATTGGTTGTACTTCCTTCATTGTAGATCCATGCATTTTCAGGACTGGGATTTTCTATGTATTTCTTTTTGGCAGCTAATAATGTTTCCATCCAAGGAGTCACTGTTCCTCCTGTCATTTCAGTTTGTTTGTTGGCTGCTAATTGGTGGGTATAAGAATCCAGAATGTCCGGCGTATGCGATGGAGTGTTCCATTGCAGGCTCATGTTATATGTAACAGTCGCTTTGGAATCGTTTTTTCCGGATTTTGTCGTGATCAACATAACACCGTAAGTCGCACGTGCACCGTAAATAGCAGAAGCAGAAGCATCTTTCAATACAGAAATGTTTTCAATATCGCTAGGGTTCATCAGGTTTAGATAATCAGCATCCACTTGAATACCATCGACTATGATCAACGGGCTACCGTTCTTGACTTCCCATTCGTTTGTTTTACCTTCTTTTAAACCGATAGACGTACCACCACGTACATTAAAAGAAGGAGTTGCATTTGGTGATGCATTCGTTGCCGACACGTTCAAGTTGGGAACAACCCCCTGTAATGCCTGACCGACATTGGCTACCGGTTTGTTTTCCAATACTTCAGCACCGACTGAAGCGACAGCGCCAGTTAAATTAACTTTCTTTTGTGTACCGAAACCGACTACGACCACTTCATCGAGGGCCTGTGAGTCTTCTTTCAATACTACATTAATAACTGATTTTCCTTTTACCGGAATAGTCTGGGTTTCGTAACCCATGTAAGAGAATACCAACTCGCCGTTTGCGGGCACAGACGAAAGCGTAAAGTTACCGTCTATATCGGTGATGTTACCAGTGGGGGTTCCTTTTATTTGGATGGAAACCCCAATCAAAGCTTCTCCTTTTTCATCTTTTACGTTACCGGACACACTTACGTCCTGGGCGAACAATTGATGGGCAAAAAGGAAAAAGCCCATCAGCATGATTAAAACTTTGTTCTTCATATAGAATAATATTAATGAATGGTTAACTCTTATTAATTAACTCGAGGGCAAAATTGTCCGTATTATCCTACATGAAAGGTTAATTTCATATCAATGATGGTAAGATTTGTGTCAACTCATTGATTTTCCTGTCGAATTAACTTTTCGGTATTCCTTTGGAGGCATTCCGTAGACTTGTTTAAAGCAGGAGGCAAAATATCCGCTACTGCTGAATGCTACTTTTTCCAAAATTTCACTGACACTTAAATCTGTTTCACGCAACATCTGGGCTGCCGCTTCTAGACGCAGATTTTTGATCATCTCAGCCGGAGAGAGGGAAGTAAGTGTTTTCGCTTTTCGGTAGAAGTTTGCGCGGCTCATACCGATTTCTTTGCAGATCATATCAATATCGAGTTTCGGGTTGGAGAAATTTGCTTTCACAATATTTGTATATTGTTTCAGGAACTCTTCGTCAAGCGGAGATGTTTTGACTCCGAGTTCATTCAGATCGATCTTTTTCTCATATTTTTTCCGTATCTGTATTCGTGAAGTCAGCAAATTCCGCACACGTGCCTGCAATAGGCCTATATCGAATGGCTTTATGATATAATCGTCAGCTCCGGCATTATATCCTTCGGTGATTTGCGAAGGCATTGTTTTGGCTGTTAATAGAATGACCGGTATATGGGCTGTTTGCGGATTTTGCTTGATCCGACGGCACAGTTCAAGTCCGTCCATTTCGGGCATCATGACATCACTGACAATCAGTTCGGGTATTTTTATGGCTATTTGTGTAAGTGCCTCTTTTCCGTTTTCTGCTTTCAGCACCTTATATTCATTTTCAAATTGTTTTTCCAGATAATCCAGCACATCTTTATTATCTTCTACTAAAAGCAATGTTTGTGAGATAACCGGTGTTTCTTTTTTTTCGGAAGGAATAAACTCCTGCACATTCATCAGGGGGGAGGATTCTGTCTGTTTGACCGGATTACTTACTGGCTTTTCGGGGAGAGGAAGTAAAACATGCATGCATGTTCCGGTTGGTACTATGTTTTCCGCCCAGATTATTCCACTATGTTGTTCTACTATGAAACGTGCTAAACTAAGTCCGATACCCGAACCTGCAATCTGATGATGTAAATCTTGTGAAGAGCGGTAGAATGGCTGGAAGATTTTTTCAATATCTTCAGATGTGATACCTTCCCCATTATCAGATACTTGTATGTGTAAATAGTAGTCTTCTGATAGATGCCGATTTTGACATAGTTTCACACGAACTATGTCATTTTCGCTTGAAAGTACAGACAATATAATTTCAATTGTTCCCTTTTCCGGGGTGAACTTAAAGGCGTTTGAAAGTAAGTTAAACAGCACTTTTTCAATTTCTTGACGATCATAATAAACACAATAATCTACCGGCAATTCATTTTTCCGGGTAAAAGTGATATTCCTGTTTTTTGCTACCGGGACGAATAACTCATATAACTCCTGAACGAACACGGATAGATCGAATTTCTCTTTTTGAAGTACCATTTTCTGTGAGTCATATTTTTGCACATCCATCAGATTATTAACGAGTAAGAGCAGACGTTGTGTGTTTTTACGCATGAGTTGCAACGTGTTTTTGACTTCCGTAGAGAAGGAACTATGGCGCAACATATCCTCGAGCGGATTGATGATAAGTGTTAAAGGAGTGCGTAGTTCGTGTGAGAAGTTGGTAAATAATCTCATACGTTCCTCGTGTAATTCCTTCATTTTTTCCTGTTCCAGCTGTTTGAAGCGGATACTGCTTTCCAGTTCGTGACGTACTTTCTGATGGTATATAAACTTCCATATAATAGTACCTATTGTGATGATATACAAGATGTAAGCCCACCATGTTTTGTAAAGGGGGGGGGTGACTGTGATGCTTAGGGAAGCTTCCTGTGGATTCCACAAATTTACACTGTTTGAGACCTTTACTTTGAAATTGTAAGTACCAGGGGAGAGATTACTATAATAAGCGACCCTTCTGCCCCTTACATAGTTCCACTCCTTTTCTACCCCTTCCATTTGATAGGCATATTGATTTTGTTTAGGTGAGATAAAGTCTGGAGCCGTATATCCGATTGCTATATTGGTTTCATCCGCTTTTAACCGGAGGGATTGAGTGTCCCCTAATTCTACCGGATTATTATTTATGGATAGGCTTGTCAGATATACGGGAGGGATATAAGTGTTTTTCTCCATCCGGGACGGATTAAAACATAATATGCCTTTATTTCCGGGAAAATAAAGAGTACCTTTTGTGTCGGTCGTTCCTGCATGTAACGTAAATTCCAATGCCCGGTGGCTTTCGTTATGGATGGGAGCAAAGCAATCTTTTTCTGCATTATAACAATATAAATCATTTTCGGATAATGCCCATAAAGATTGGTTCCGGTCGCTTACCATTGAATAGATATAGCCATCTGTTACACCGTCTTCAACTGTATAATGTTTGATCAGGTTGAGGTCACGGTCAAAACGAAAGATGCCATAACCAAAAAATGAAACCCATATATTTTGTAATGAATCGGTCAGGATCGTACTGACAGTTCCCGGCTTCACGTTTTCGGGTAGGTTCAGTTCTGCCGAAGAGATCGTTTTAAGTGTCTCTTTCTTCATATCATATTTATGGAGTCCCTGGCTGAGTGTACCCATAATAAAAACATCCGGCTCTATTTCTTTTATTGCTGTAACAAAAAAGAATTTTCTGCTTTTTCCGTCTACCTTGAACTGATTGATCTGTTCGCCTTTATCGATAAGCACTAATCCTGTTTTGGAATTTGTCGGGATCCATAGTCTGTCTTTACTGTCATTCAGTAGAGTATAAATATCTCCATACTGGTAATCATAGAGTAGGCGATAATCTTTCCGTTTACGTGAAAACAGATAAACGGATCCCAGATTCGTAGCACAGATAATGCTGTCGCCTTTTATAAGTAGTGATTTAAAGATGTTTGAATTGTAATTGTTTTTGTAAGGAGACTTTTTAGGATAAAATTGTTGGCTTTGCGTGTTTGGATTATAGCAAAAAAGTCCGGCTCCTTCAGTTGCGAACCAGATATTTCCGTCACTGTCCTCTTTGCCCATTCCTAATAATCCGGTAAATTCACGGGGCGTGATCCGGTAAAACTGTGTTCTGACCGGGCTGTAATAATTCAGTCCCTTCCAGGTTCCTACCCATAATGCACCTGTATTATCTTTCAGGAGACTGTGTATGGAATAATAGCTTAATGTACCGGGTTCATCCGGATTGAATTTATAGGGAGTGACTTTTAATGTCTGCATATCTACCCTGTTCAGTCCGGAAAAGGTTCCGAGCAATAAGGTATTGGAATCGGTTTCGGCTATTGCACGGACAACATTGCTGCTTAAAGCTGAGTTATCCGTATTCAGATGGACGAACCGTTCGTTTTCTTTATCAAGATAGCAGATTCCGGCTGTTTCGGAAAGTATCCATAACCTTTTCCGGCTGTCGGTAAATAATCTGCGGATCGCTCCTTTTATCAGCGAAGACGGATTTTCCGGTTCATGTTGGTAAAAACGTATGACTTCCCTCTGTTTGTTCAGGACTGCAAGTCCGGTTGATGAACTTGCTATATAAAGATTCCCTTCTTCATCTTCCTGAAGTCCTTTTATATTCGAAGCGATAGGAGTGGATGACAGCCAGTCTTTAAAAACAAGCGAATCGCCTTGCTCATCGTATTGATAGATGAATTTTTCTCCGGCAAGGAAAAAGTCTCCGCTTTGACTGAGCATGCAGCAATGCATGAATCGGGTCTCTTTTACATAATATCTTTTGATTTTTCCTGTTTGATGTGTGATTTTATGCACGCCGTTATCTGTAATCACCCAGATATTCTTATTCTTATCTTCTCCGATATCGAGTACGTTGTTATCTGTTAATGAGCAGGAGTCAGTCGGATTATTTTTGAACACCTTGAACTCGTATCCATCATATCGGTGTAATCCTCCCTGGGTTCCTAACCACAAATATCCGTCCGTATCCTGATAGATATTGGTAACGGTACCCTGTGTTAATCCATCTTCTACCCCAATCTGTGTAAAAAAATAAGGGGAAGTATTTTTACTGTTGGCAGATTGGAATAGATATGGAAATAAAAATAAAAGAAATAATACTAGTGTGTTCTTCGTCATATTTCATCGGCTTTTTTTAGGAATAAATCCACGAAACCATTGATTTGTCGGAAGCAAAGATATGTATTTTTTTGTTTATTCTTCGTCTACTCCATTGTATTTCCTGTTAAAATCGCGTAACCGCATGAACCGGGCTTTTGTTTTCAGTTTATTTTTCAACCGGGTAGACGGGAGGAACGTAACTGTCTTAATGTGGACCTTCTGAGGTTTCAAATCTTCTTTATTCTCAACAATATCGCTGGTGATTGAGGCGCTGAACGTCCCGATATCTCCGAACCTGATATTTTTGCCGCTCAGTAGTTCCAGTTCGAATTGGGTCAGGAGGGCTTCGATCACTCCTTTGACATCGGCTGAGGTGATCGTGCAGTTACTGGAGATACGATAACATAAATTGTTCAGGTCGATTGTGGAAGAGACCGCTTTTGCAGCAAAGTAACCTGTTTTTTCTTTGCCGGGGATGGTGCATACCATCTTTCTTGGTTTGTAAATGATGCTCATGTTTGTTTACTATTAATACGATTTTTGTTTAAACTGAATGTGATGTTTCTCTGATATTCTCTCAATCATTTTTTAATCAGAGGTACGTCTAATTAAATTTAGAGGTAGGTGTAAATTGATTTAGACGTACCTCTAAATTGATTTACACCTAGGTCTTTATGAAAAGAGGTTGTAACAAATATACAAAATCAATGAGGCGTTGTCAAGAGATAGTTACGGTAAAATGGATGAAAGGTGAGATATTCAGTATAAACGGCTGGATATAAAAATCCCCTGTCTGCACGAAGAGACAGGGGATTACCTGGAATTTATTTATCTGGTAGCGTATAAAGTAAGGATAATCGGTCGTTTTTTAATGAAACCTGTATCCGGAAGTTGTCGAAGGTATAGAGAGTATTCAATGTCTCTCCGTCTACGTCGATTTCTTCTCCGGAGGCATCGGCTTCCTGCAAGGAGGCCTCTTCCAGCAACGTTGTTGCCCAATAACGATGGATCGGCAGCAGACGTTCGTAGGATATGCATACATTTTTTTCTAAATTGAAGCGATAGGATACTTCGAATAAGCGGCCCAGCTCATCTTCTTCCTGGCAAGTCAGGGTGAAAAGCGTATCCGTTTGTTTGCTGTCTTCTATACGTTCTTTATTTTCTGAGATGTAAAGAAGAATATCCTTATCCGTTTTATTCAGCCACGTTTGGGAGAAAAGAGCCTGGCTGCCCAAGAGCAGCAACAGGCTTATAAGTAATCTATTCCACATAAAATTCTGCGTTTAAAGGGGTTGACTTGGATGAGTTTCCGGCAAACAGGAAGAATTTTCCAGGCTCTACCACAAACTCATTCTTATCATTATACATACCGTAAGCACGGCGGTTCACTTTGAATGTAACCGTTTTTTCTTCACCCGGTTCCAGTGCGACACGTTCGAAGCCGCATAACTCTTTTTCAAAACGGGAGATGGAAGATGTCTCGTCATTCAGATAAAGCTGCACGACTTCATCCCCTTTTACCGAACCTGTATTTTTCACTTTACATGTAACGGTCAGAGTGTCTCCGTCCGCGATTTTTGTGGCAGACGGTTGAAGGTCGCTGATTTCGAAAGTGGTATAACTCAGTCCGTAACCGAACGGATAGAGTTCGCCGTCTACGCGGGCAAAGCCTTTGCCGGTGGCATTCGGTTTGAAAGGGAAGGCCCAGGGGATTTGTCCGACCGACTTCGGGAAAGTCGTGGATAGCTTACCGCCGGGGTTATAATCACCGAATAATACTTCGGCTACGGCCTGACCGGAAAATTCACCCGGATACCAGGCTTCGACGATAGCCGGCAGGTTGGCATCTTCCCAGTTCAGTGTAACCGGACGTCCGTTGAAGAGTACCAGTACGACCGGAGTTCCGGTGGCTTGTACGGCGCGGACCAGTTCTTTTTGTCTGCCTGATAAATCCAGGTTCACGCGGCTTCTGGATTCACCGATCGTGCGGAAATCGTCTCCTACATATATAATAGCAACTTCGGCCTTTTTAGCAATTTCTACGGCTTCGTCGATTTCTTCCTTTTCCTTATCGCTCAGTTCGAAGTACATCACATCACTTTGCGGAAAATTTTTATCTCTGACATTACACCCTTTGGCATACATCAGGTTTACATTTTCTCCCAGCAGGTTCTTCAGACCTTGCAGGCCGGTTATCACATTCGGATTATGAGAGCCGTAGCGGGAGGTCAGCGATTTGACTTCATCAGCTTGCGGACCGATTACTGCAATGTTTTTGAGGGTTTTCGACAGCGGGAGGGTGTTGTTCTCATTTTTCAAAAGAACGATCGATTCGCGGGCGGCACGCAGAGACACTTCCCGGTTCTTGTCGCTGTTTACGATCTTATCGGCAAGTTTGGTGTCTTTTACATACGGATCGTCGAAAAGTCCTAACCAGAATTTTACATAGAGTACTTCACGGACGCGCTGATCCAGGGTACTTTCTTCTACCAGTCCTTTTTGTAAAGCCCTTCTCAACGCTTCGATGAATACTTCCGATTGCTCAAAGAAGGTGCGGACATTCAATCCGGCGTTCAGTTCACTGGCAACCGCTTCTTCTTCGGTATCTACGATATGGTAGAATTTTACGTTTTTGTCGATTGCCCAACTGTCGGAAACGACATAGCCTTTGAATCCCCATTGGTTACGCAGCAGCTCAGTCATCAGGTAGTGGCTGGCGCTGACCGGAGTCCCGTTATAATCGTTATGTGAACACATCGTTCCCAAAGCGCCTGCCTCCTGAAAAGCGATGCGGAACGGTTCCAGATGCAGTTCGTGAACTTCCTGCGGAGAGGCATGGGGATCGGTTCGTGAGTAGCAGTCGCGGCCACCGCCCGGTATGCCGTAGATAGCAAAGTGTTTCGGTGTTGAAACAACCCGGTTGCTTTGGATACCCAATACTTGCTGGCGTCCTAGTTCTCCTGCCAGGTAAGAGTCTTCGCCGTAACTTTCTACGGTACGTCCCCAGCGGGGATCGCGGGACAGGTCGAGGATAGGGGAATAGACGTTGGTATATCCCAATGCTTTGGCTTCTTCACCGGTAATGCGTCCGATTTCGTAGATAAGTTCTTTATCCCAGGTACAACCCTGTCCGATCTGGGCGGGGAAGAAGGTGGACTTTTCATGTTTCAATCCGCGTATACCTTCGTTTGTCAGGTCGGCGGGAATACCCAGGCGTGTCTCTTCTACGAAAAAGGCCTGTACTTTGTTCATTGCTTCAGCGTGATTGGAGTAAGGAAAGTCAAGGGAGGTACGTTTCCATTCTCCGTTGAGGTGCTCGTCGATATTACCGATACCGTCTTTCCAGATACGGGTTTTCCATTCATCGGTCGGCAGTGTATCTTTAAGGACGGCTCCGTATCCATAGATCGTTCCCAGTTGACAGGTCTTTTCCTCGACTGTCATTTGTTTAAGGAGATCTTCCACCCGTTTGTCGATAGGTTGCGAAGGATCTTCATATATATCCTTCTTCCCGTTTTTGTTGAAATCGATCCAACCTTTCTGATATATTTTCTTCTGATTTTTGGGGGCATCAGGCTTTGATGCCTGTAGACTGCTTGTGTTTGCATTCAGCAAAGGGAGCAGTCCGAAAGACAGGCAAAAAAGCAGTTGCCTGGTTAATGTGTTGTTTCTATTCATGATTATTTTATTATATATGCAAATTATATGCAAAACCTATTCAATAACATACCAATTGTATCCTTTTGCTGGTATTGTGATGGGGATTGTAACGGAATAGTCACGTTCCAATACATATACCTGCACATTCTGATCCTGTTCCTTTACAGTCACTTTGTCAGTCAGTCCGGTGTAATAAAGAGGTATTTTGATCTCTTTGCGGATGGGAACATCCAGCGGGTTATACACTGAGATGAATCCTTTCTGTTTCAATGAAGGATTTACGTGCATGATGCCGTCCCAGTCCTGTCCGTCGGGACGGCGCAGGTGGATGATATCGGAGTCGAGTATCTGACGGTATTTTTTATAGAAAGCCACCCATTGGTTGACCAGTTCTTTGGTCGCTTCCGTATCGTAGAGGCGCGGACCACGGTAACAGGCTTGCACACCGGCCCCGAAGAGGTTCCGTAGACGCGTTTCGTAATGGTCGAGGTGCTCGTTCAACGGTTCGATTGTGGCCGCTTCGCCTCCTCCGTGATATTGGGTGAGGGGAACGAACATGAAACCCATGCTGGGCGTTTTCTGCCAGGTTCCGTCATAGATATTCTGTCGTTCGATAATTTCCTGATAGGCGCGGGGCAGCGACCAGTTGGTCTCTACATATCCCATCGGTGTTTTATTGGAGCCGCTCAGGAAATACCAGTCGGGGACGTTCAGGTAAACACCGTTTGCCCGGCACCAGCGATAGAATCGGTTGATTTTCTTCCACTGTTTCCACTGGGAGTCGAGATAGCCTTTGTGGCCGCTGTGTGAAGTGGAGGCGCAAGGGTCGCCGGGATATGAACCGTCGTTTTCGAAGACATTCATTCCGGTGGTGGTGAAGAAGTTCTGTAATTTACGGAAGTAGGTGTCTCCCCAATCGGATGCGATACAGGGAGATACGCCAAAGCGGCTGCCTTCTTCGCGTGTTTTGGCCGGTTTTCCGGTTTTATGACTGATTGCGGCGTCTTGTTCTTTAGCTCCGCGGCTTGCCAGGAGGGAATAACCGCCGATGGCAATACCTTTCCCGGCAGCGTAGTCGCTAAGTTCTTTCATTCGTTGCAGATAGGCGGCTGAGTCATTTTCGATTTTAAATCCGCTACCGAAGGTCATAATGACCATTTCGAAACCAACAGCGGCACATTGGTCGATGGCTTGCTTCACCGCTTCGCTGTCCGATTGGCGGACGTGCATGAAGATAGGGTTTTCCTGTGTCCAGGGAGCCATCATACGCCAGAATTTACATTCTGCCAGTCCGCGCCGTTCCCGGTCGCTGGCATCACGCAGCATTTCGAAAGCCGTGCAGGATTCAAAGGTGTCGCCGGGTTTGATTTCCAAACCGGGACCGAGTAGGGGAGTGACTTCCAGGCGTGCCGGTTTATATTGACCATAATAGCGGATACCGGTAAATTCGTATTCCGGATGATCGAATACCCAACGGACAGCCGGATTGTCTTTCATCGCTTCCATATCGCCGCCCATGGCATAGTCGGTTACGACGAACAGTTGGGTGAAGCGGTCGATATAATCGCGCGGCGCATCGGTTTGCACGGGTTGTTTACGGAAATCTTTTGTGTAAGCACCTGCTTCCTGTGCCATCATGCGGACTTCATGCGGTTCGCCGTAATGTACTTTCGGAGCCGTTTCGACCAAAGCAAGTATTTCTGACTTGAAAGAATCGAGTGTAACGGGCATTGTTCCTTTATTGTCGATCTCGATCCATTTGGCCAGGATAGGGGCACCGTTGTACAGTTCGTAAATGACACGTATTTTCAGGTTTTTACATTCCTGGGGAGCAGTTGCCGGAGCCTGGTAATTGAAGGTGATCCGTTTTCCCGGGGCAGGCCAGGGGTATAAGTTGGATATCCATTGGCTGTTGGGTTTCCAGGGGAAGCGTTCTTTGCTTTCGCTTATCTGATAGTCTACCAACATGAATGCTGAATCGCAAGCCTGCATATTGTTGATAAATTCTTCTGTCAGGAAGTTATTGACCGGCTGTCCGGTCAGACCTCCGACAGGATATTCTTTTCCGTTGATGACAAGTAAGGCTTCGGGACGGACGGCACGCAGCTCGTTTTGCCCGGTCATCAGGTTGTCAAGGGCGATGGTCGCTGCATTGGGAGCAAGCAGGAATGTACGGCGAAGGAGGCCGTTCGTTAATTCGAGACGTTTCCCATCGTGGGTTGTTTGTGCTGTCGATTTGTAAGAGGAACCGTCGATCAGCCAATCCTGGGCGGATAAACTGAATGTGGAGAGGAGAGATAAAAATACTAGAAAATGTTTCATGATACATAAATTTTAATAAATAATAAGGGACAAGTACATTGTCTGTAAATGTCCCTTATCGGTTATAGATTAATAACCAGTGTTCTGTGGGAAATCAGCTCCTGTATTGGAGTCGATGATTGTCTGCGGAATCGGCCATAAAGCATGGTGTTCGTCTATTTTGTTGCTGTAAGAGTTGTACTTTCTGGTACGTTCTACCAGTTTACCGGTACGAACCAATGTCAGACGGCGCAGTTCTTCGCCAACCAATTCGCGGATACGTTCATCCAGCAGGAAGTCCATTGTTGCTTGTGATGCTGTGATGTCCGGTGCTCCGGCACGTTTGCGGACTACGTTGATCGCTTCGGCGGCACCACTGGCATTGTTCTGACGGATACGGGCTTCAGCCAACAGCAGATAGGTCTCTGCCAGACGGAATTTCATACGGTCTTTGTTGTTTCCTTCATAACTCGGGCTGTCATCGGTCTTTCCATAGAAGAACTTCGTGATAACCGGATAAATGGTACATTTTGACCATGTACTTTCCGTAACAGGCGCTTCCTTACCCAGCAATTCCGGGGTTTCAGGGTTGTTATAATACCAGGTTCTCTTAATGTTGTATTTTGAATTACGCACATCATTGGCTGTATAGAAACCATCTTCATCGATCCACCATTTGAACGGAACGATCTGAGCCAGACCACGTCCACCCAATGAGTCACATAATGTAAAACCAGTTTCGTTCCAGTATTTGGGAACCCATGCACGTTTTGTCCAGTCTTCGTATTTGCCGCCACCGCCGTTGGTGTCGTATTCAAGCTGCATAACCCAGATGGATTCCATATTACCGGATGTACGGTTCTGATTGTATTCGAGGAACATGTCTGAGAATACATCGCCCGGCTGGTCTTTCTGTGCACCGAAACGTTCATTCATCAGATGGAAATAACCTGAATTGATAACCTGCAGGGCTGCTTCTTCTGCTTTAGCATATTCTCCGGCCATCAGATAAACTTCCGATAACAGGTGGATGGCTGCCCATTTCGTCAATTTGCCGACGTCGGATATATTATCCGGGTTTTCCGGCAGATTCTCTGAAGCAAACTTCAAATCGTCTATCATATGTCCGAGCACTTCCGCTTTCGGTGTCCGTGTAAAGTCAGTGCGGAATTGTCCTTCGATTTTATCTACATAAGGAACGTCACCATACAGATAAGTCAGGTAGCGGTAAGCATAAGCGCGGAAGAAGCGGGCTTCTGCCTGAAAACCGGCTTTATCGGTCGGAGCAGTCCAGTTCTCATTTTTATCGGCATAAGTAAGCAATTCGTTTACGTTGGCAATCAGGCCGTACGACCATTTCCAGTAGTTTTCGACGAATGTCGTGGAAGATGTATAAGACAGGTTCTCGAATGGAAGCAGGGAACCGTCTTTATGACCGGTATAAACGATATCGGTCGCCACCTGGAATGCTTCGTACGGACAAGCCTGGCTTAGCGAAGCCGTACCGCCTCCCCATGTGTTGAACTCGGAACGGGCCCAGCCATACAGACCGTTTACACCCACCTGGAAACCATAAGTACTGGTGTAGGTATTATCCGGTGCCAATTCTTTTTTCAGGTCTTCATCCAGGAAGTCGGAACACGCAGTTCCTGAAAGTAGTAAAAATGTTGCTGCGGCAACTTTCAATATATTTTTCATATCTGTATTCATTTATTGATTAGAAAGTAAGATTTAAACCTAACATATATGAACGGGCGGTCGGATAGGTGTAAATGATATTCGCATTTGTATCCGTACCATCATAGTTCAATGCATTTTTCACGTTGCTGAATGTACATACATTATTGATACTTGCATTTATATTCAGAGCGGCAATACCGATTTTGCTTAAAGCTGTCTGCGGGATATTATAGCCCAGTGTGATATTTTTCAACTGAACATAATTCATCTTTTTATAGAATGTATGTTTGTCGTAAGGTACATAACCCGGAGAGGTCATTTCGTTGGTCGGGTTTTCCGGTGTCCAGTAATCCATACCGTCGATGTAATTGTATCCGAGTCCCCAACGTTCAAAGTTGTAGTCTTGCATTTCCTTAGTCACGCCGAATACGCCGTTGAACAGGAATGAGAAGGTGAAGTCCTTATAATTGATCGTGTTACCCAGAGACATGGTGAAACTCGGAAGTTTGGAGCCGATGATCTTTTTATCTTTTGCGGTAATCACACCGTCGCCGTCACGGTCCGCCAGTTTGGCTGAACCCGGTGCTGCACCTTTCTGATATTCAACGCCATCTTCGTTCAGGTATTTTTTCTGAGTTGCATCCCAGGAGATTGTATGGCCGTTTATAACAAACTGGTCGTTTTCCTGCCAGGTACCGATTACATCGTAGTCGTAATGTACTCTTACCGGTTCGCCGATAAACCATTTGTTGGTCAAGTCGTCGTTGCCGTCACCGCGCAGTTCGATGATCTTATCGCGGTTCAGGGCGAAGTTGAAAGTAGATCCCCAACGGAAGTCTTTTGTTTCAACATTTACGGAGTTTAATACGATTTCTACACCGGTGTTGCGGGTTTTACCCACGTTGTCCATGATTGAGTTGTATCCGTTCATGATAGGAACAGTACGTTTCATCAACAGGTCGGACGTATTGGCAACATAGAAGTCGATATTACCGGACAGGCGGTTGTTCAGGAAGCTGAAGTCGATACCGGCATTGATCGTACGGGTTGTTTCCCATTTCAGGTTCGGGTTGCCGACACCGTCGTAAGGCAGAAATGCGCCGTTGACTGTCGTACCTTTGTCACCCCAGATATAAGTCGTCAGCGACAGACGGTCCAGTGTCTGGTAAGCCTTGATGGCCTGGTTTCCGTTCGAACCCCATGACAGGCGTACTTTCAACATGCTTAACCAGTCGGCAGTCGATTCCATGAAATCTTCTTGTGAAATGTTCCATGCTCCGGCTACAGACGGGAAGAATGCATATTTATTGTTTTCACCGAAAGCGGAATAGCCATCGGAACGTCCGGTAAGAGTCAACAGATATTTGTTGGCATAGTTGTAGTTAACACGTAACATGTATGACAACATTGCTGTTTCGGTCAGTTCGGACTTGAGTGTCTTGTTGTTTTCTGCTCCCGCCATGTTATGGTATTCGGAATCGTCGTTTACGAAGCTCGTACCGGATTGTTCCGATTGCTGCGTATTGGTTTGCTGCATACTGAACAAGGCTGTAGCATCGATCTTATGTTTCCCGAATTCACGGTTGTACTTCAACAGGTTTTCCCAGGTATAATCCCAGTAATGCTGGTTCAAAATTTTGGCAGAACCGTTCTGTGCACGTCCGGTCAGGGTATTACGTCCGTAATATTCACCTTCGAATTTAGAGCGGTAGTTGTAACCGAAATTTGTACGGAAAGACAAACCTTTTACCGGCAACATTGCTTCTGCAAAAGTAGAGATGAAAATGTTGCGGGTCACCTTATCGCTGGTTGCTTTTTCGTTGGCGAATGGGTTCGGGTGTAATGTTTCATCCATCGGATAGTCGCGCATAGAACCGTCAGAGTTGTACATCTTACCGTAAGGAGACTGAAGCATAGCATCGGAGATACCGGCCTGTATGCCACCGTAATCTTTCTGGATTGCTTGGGTTCCCATACCCATTGTCAGCCAGCTACCCAGTTTCTGGGTGATATTCAAAGAGATATTCGTACGTTTTACGCCGGTATCTTTAACAACTCCTTCCTGATTCAGGCGGGAGATAGATGCCATATAAGTCGTTGCATCCGTACCTCCGGAAATGCTGATCTGGTGGCTGTTAGTCAGGGCTGTACGGAAGATCATATCCTGCCAGTCCGTTTCTATGCCATTCTGGTAGTTTTCTTTTTCAATCGCTCTTAATACGTCATCGACGGTCGGGTTTTCAATGCCTTTCCATACTGCATACTGCGCTTGCAGATACTTGATGTAATCCGTACCGTTCATCATATTGATATGACGTTCCGGCTGTGAGAAACCGATCTGACCTTTGTAGGAAACAGAGGCGGCACCTTTCTTTCCTTTTTTAGTCTGGATCAGGATAACACCGTTAGAACCACGTGAACCGTAGATCGCTGCCGAAGAGGCATCTTTCAGTACAGACATGTTTTCAATGATGTTCGGATCGATGTCACCCAGCGAACCGCTGTAAGGAATACCATCCAATACAACCAACGGAGCGTTGTCGGCAGTCAGTGAGTTTTCACCACGAACACGCAGTGTCTGGTCTTCGGTCGGACTGGCTTTACTTGTCGTGATGTTCAGACCTGCTACCTGTCCGGCAAGTTTGTCCAACAGGTTGTTGGTCGTTACCATCTGGAGTTTTTCTTCTCCTACGGCAACAATCCCACCGGTAAGGTCAGACTTTTTCTGTGAACCGTAACCGATAACAACAACATCTTCCAATCCAATTGCATCGTCTTTCATAGCAATGTTCAATGTTTTAGCTCCTGTCACTTTAATCTCTTGCGTCTGGCAACCGATGTAAGAGACTATCAGGGTTGCGTTTTGAGGAACATCAAGAGAAAATTTACCATCTACATCGGTAATGGTACCGATAGTAGTACCTTTTACCAATACGTTTGCTCCGATAATCGGAAATTTGTCGGCCTCTCCAATAACAGTACCAGTTATTCTGACATCTTGTGCAAATACCTGCACGGATAAAGATGTAAGAAGAATGATTAATAAAGAAAGAAATCTGTTCTTTCTCCCTGCTGCCTTCCTCTTTTGAGGAGGGAGGGCGTTGTAAGATTTGTTCATACTTGTAATAATTTAAGTTGTAAAAATAAAGTTATGTCACTAATTTTTTGTCAAAAGAATAAAAAGCAGGTTTGGTGTGTGGGCAAAAACGTCTCAAAATGGTGTATTTTTGTCTCGATAAGCTAAAAAACATGTATTTTATATGGTTTTATTTGTTAAATTTATACATCTCGCAGGCGGCCATCAGGAAAGCTCCGGTTCCGTATAGTTCCGTCATCTCGCGGGTCACTTTTCGCGGGTCGGCTCCAACCGGTTGTACCCAACCCAGTTTGCCGTCCGGTTCAACCGCAGAAACGAGTGCATTCCATCCTTTTTGAATAACCGGAAGGTATTTGTCTGCCGGAAGGTATCCCTGGTTGACACCGTAAGCCAGTCCGTAAACGATAAATCCGGTGGCGCTTGTTTCGGGTGAAGGATAGCTGTCCGGGTCCAGGAGGCTGGCGTGCCAGAAGCCGTCTTTGTTTTGCAGATTGGCGAGGCTTTCGCTTAACTCCTTGAATAATTGGAGATAGAAAGGACGGTATTCGGTATCTTCGGCTGGAAGTGTTTTTAATATCTCAGCCAGTCCGCCGATAACCCAACCGTTACCGCGTCCCCAGAATACCTTTTTCCCATTGGCCTCCTGCTGGCCGAAATAACGGCTGTCGCGGAAGAATAGTTTGTCGTCTTTATCATACAGATGGTTGTAGGTCGCTTTGAATTCAGCGTCGGCAAATATCATGTATTTTTTGTTTCCGGTAAGTGTGTACAGCCGGGTATAGACAGCCGGAGCCATAAATAGGGCATCGCACCATGACCATCTTTCGTAGGAAAGCGGTTTGCTATAGTCGATATCCAGACCGCCATTGGACGGGTTGTTGATAACCCAGTCGATACGTGCCGTAGTGGGGAGGAGCATTTTGTCTTCCTTATACTTAGTATACATATCGATATAGGTTTGCGAAACACAAACATCATCGGCATGGTACATACGGTCGGCTACCTGCCAGTGCTGGCGGTTGAATACTTTTTTCAGCCAGTCGAAATACTGATTGTCACCGCTGAGTTCCGCCCAGTTGAACATTCCCATATAAAGGGCGCCTGCTATCCAGCCTTTCGGCTCTTTGACGGCATATTTGTTATTGGAAAACTCCTTGATCTGCCAGTCGGCCACCTTCCGGGCAATGGAAAGGATTTCCTGCTTGTCCGGCGTAGCCGTGTTTTGTTCAGTAAAAGGAACGGGTGCCGGTTGTGCGTTCAGATTTCCGGGCAACAAAGTGGCGGCGCTGAGACTAGCCAGGGCAGCCATGTGTTTTAATGACATTGAATACATAGGTTCTTCTATTAAAATTAACAACGTCAAAAGAATAAAAGAACCTGTTTCCGGATAAGTACAATTATCCCAAAAGAGAGTATAAATGTCTCAGGCTGCTGATAAGCAGAATTACTATGTCGTTTTATTTACTTTCCTGGTATTCGGTAGGCGACATTCCGTATACCGCTTTGAAGCTCCGGGCGAAATAAGAACGGCTGCTGAAGCCGATATGCTGGGCTACTTCAGAAACATTCATGTTCGATTCTTTAAGTAGTTTGGCTCCGGCTTCCAGGCGTATGTTCTTGATAAGTTCAATAGGAGATAAGCCTGTAACGGCTTTTACCTTCCGGTAAAAGTTTGCCCGGCTCATACCCAGCGCCTGGTAGATGACGGAGACGTCCAGTTCCTGATTGGATATATTGGCTTTTACAATTTCTATATACCGGTTGAGGAAGTCGTTGTCTTCTTCCGGCTTTTCCACACCGAGCTGTTTCAAAGTCAAAGATTCTCCGTATAGGTTCTTCATTTTCTCCCGGAGTGAGAGGATGTTCTTTATACGGGCTTTCAGCAAGGAGACATGGAACGGTTTGACGATATAGTCGTCCGCACCGGCCTCCAGTCCTTCTTCGATTTGAGAAACCATCGACTTGGCTGTTAATAAGATTACCGGGATATGGCAGAAGTTCTGATCTTCTTTGATCCTCCGGCATAGCTCCAGTCCGTTCATTTCCGGCATCATGACATCGCTGATGACGATATGAGGATAAGTCTTGTCTATCTGTTCAAGGGCATCCTTGCCGTTGATAGCTTTCATGACAATATAATCGTGCTGGAGTTGTTGTTCCAGGTATTCCAAAACTTCCTGGTTGTCGTCTACCAACAAGATGATTTGCTTATTGCGGGTTTCCGTTTCTTCAACCAGCAAAGCTACCTTTTTACTGATTTCCGATGGGCGTGATGCAGGGACTTCGTCAGTCTGCACTTTCTGTTTTTCCGTATCCGGCAAGAGTATCATGAAATGAGTTCCTTCTCCTTCGATGCTTTCCGCCCAGATACATCCCTGGTGTTGTTGGACGATGGAACGGGTCAGACTGAGTCCGATACCGGTGCCGGAGACTTGCTTATGAATATCTCCTTTCGCCCGGTAAAACGGTTCGAATATTTTTTCTGCATCTTTTTGATTGAATCCTTTTCCGGTATCTGTTATTTCGATGAAGAGATAACTGTTTTCAATCAGTATCGATGCTTCGTCTTCAGGAAAAACCGGTAAGCCTTCGCAGTCATTTTGTGCTATCTGTCGGATCGTGATGGTGATCTGCCCTCCGGAAGGAGTAAATTTGAAAGCGTTGGACAACAGATTGAAAAAGACTTTTTCGATCTCAGCTTCGTCATAGCAGGTAAAGAATGATTCCGGTAACTTGTTTTCTAATCTGAAAGTGATTTCCCGGTTGGTTGCCACACTCTCGAATGAACGATACATTTCGTTCATAAAGGCAGAGAAATTAAACCGGGTCTTTTGAAGGATCGTCTTGCCGGCCTCATATTTCTGGATATCCATCAGGTTATTTACCAACAGCAGCATCCGGCCCGTATTTTTTTTAATCAGTTGCAGAGCGTCTTTTACTTCGGGTGAGAAAGTTACCCGTTGGAGAAGATCGTTCAGCGGATTGATGATTAATGTGAGGGGAGTTCTTAACTCATGGGAAAAGTTGGTGAACATCCGCATGCGTTCTTCATGCAGTTCGTTCATTCGTTCCTGTTCCAGTTGTCTGTATTTTTCCTCCCGTTCCCGTTCGTGTTTACGATGTTGCCAACGGATAATTAGCGTAATAATTAACGATAAGATACACAGGTAGAGTGAATAAGCCCACCATGTTTTGTAAAAAGGAGGGTTTACGGTAATATGTAATACCGCTTCTTCCGGATTCCAGACGCCGTCGTTGTTTGCTGCTTTTACGCGGAAGGTATATTTACCGGGTGACAGATTACTATAGTAAGCCTCCCGGCGGTTACCGATATTATGCCAGTTATGGTCGGCCCCTTCCATCATATAAGCATATGAATTATCTTCGGAGTGGATAAAGTTGAGGGCTGAATAGCGGATGGTGATATTACCCTGGCTGGCTTTTAACGTGATGTTGTTATTATATTGCAAAGGCAATAACTCCTGGTAAGTCGGCAGGCCTTCCGGGTCTTCCTGGCTGTTTATCAGTAGTGAGGTGATATAGACAGGAGGTCTGTTCGGATTTGTTATTACTTTTTGCGGGTTGATGGCCAGGATACCCTGGTTCCCCGGGAAATAGAGGGTCCCGTCGTTTGATACACAATTGTTTGCATATAATGAGTATTCCTGTGTCGGACTGTCGACCGGTTTTACCAGCTCGAATTTGTTTTCAGGACGGTTCAACTTATATAATTCTTTACCGGTAACGACCCATATATCTCCGTTTTTATCGATCGAAAGTGAATTGATGTAACTTTCTGATAACCCGTTTTCTTTCTGGTAGTTTTGTATCAGATTCAGGTTGCTGTCGAGGCGGAACAGACCTCCTTTCGTAGTGGCTATCCAGATGAATTGGCTGTCATCTTCTAAGGCACCCGATATGCTTCCCAGTCGTTTTCTCTTATCACCGTTCTGGAGCAGGGAGGTAAGGTCGGTAGCTGTTTCTTTGTTCATGTCGTACACAAAAACACTGTCGGATATTGCTCCGAATAAGAAGACATCCGGTTCCAGTTCTTTAATCAGGCAGATTCCCCTGAATTGTTTTTTATGACCGTTTACATTAAAATAACTCGTTGTTTTTTCTTTATCAGCTATGACGGTTTGGTCAGGGGTATTGGTCGGTATCCACAGCCGCTGTTTGCTGTCTATATATAATGTATTGATGTCATTATATTTGTAATCATGTATTTTTTTGTACTGCTTGTTCCGGATGGAAAAGAGATAGACTGATCCGAAGTGGGTGGAACATAGAATGGAATCTCCTTGTATCAAGATGGATTTAAGGATATTTATTTCATAATTCCCGGCTTGTAAAGGCTTGATGGGGTAGAGTTTTTGTTCTTCGGTGCGCGGATTATAGTAAAGTAATCCGGCTCCTTCCGTTGCGAACCACATATTCCCGTTGCTGTCTTCCCGTCCTTGTCCAATAATACCGGCAAAAGAGTTGGTGGTGATAAAGGAAGCTGGCCTGTAAAAAGGACTGTGATAATTGACTCCGGCCGAGTAGGTCCCTACCCATAGTGTCTGGTCACGGTCGATCAGCATGCTATGGATGGAATAATGGCTGAGTGCTCCTTTTGCCTTCATATCCATGTTGATCGGAGTGATAATCATGTTTTGGGTGTTCAGTATATTCAGTCCTCTGAAAGTCCCTATCAAGACAGAGTCCTTGCTCAATACGGTGAGGTGGCGGACTGAATTATTGTTTAACCCCGAATTATCCGTGTTCAAACGGGTGAAAGTCTGCTCCTTTTTATTGTAGAGGCACAATCCGTTTTCATTGGTACCAATGAAAACAGTATTACCGGGACCCGGTAATAAGGCCGATATTGTACTGATGGGTAATGTTTGCTGATTATTAGAACTGTCCGGTAAATAATGTTTCTTCAGCTTCCAGTCGGAAGTGAAAATGTACAGTCCTTTATCTTCTGTTCCGATGAAAATATCTCCGTCACTATCCTGGGCAACAGAATGGATCGGTGATTCCATTTCTGTCAGGTAGGGCATTTCCTCTACCGTTTTGTCAGAATTGCATTTTAATATGCTCCGTGTGGTGAAAGCATATAACTCACCGTCTGCATGGCGGAGAAAGTTATTGACAGCATTCGTTGTTATCTGCGGATTGATGGCCTGCGGATAGAAGCGGGAAATCTGCTGTGTCCTGTAATCGATGCAATTGACTCCGTTGGAAGTCCCTATCCATATATTTTTGTCTTTGTCTTCACTTATCTTACGGATATAATTGTCACTTATCGATGCCGGGTTATTTACTTCGTTCTGGTATACTTTAAATTCATAACCGTCGTAACGGTTTGCTCCGTTACGTGTCCCAAACCATATGTATCCTTCCGAATCTTGAAATATACTGAGAATAGATACCTGCGAAAGCCCGTCTTCAACACCGAGATGGGAAAAAAAGAAAGGGTTTTCGTTTTCTGCATATATAGTGATGAGGTGCAGGGACAGGATCAGGGTAAGCATCAGTCTGTAGATAACTCCCATATTTATTCCTCCCTGGTTTTTAGGCCATATTGTGCATTGGCGCGATACCCCAAACGGACAATCTTTTGCTCATCCAACAATGTCCGGAGATCTTTCAAGGCGATATACTTCGAGCAACCATTGATGGAACGGCATTCGAGGGTAGAGATCGTGTTGTTTTGCTGTATGTAATTCAATATATTCGTTTTCCGCTTCTCTTCCGTGTATCCTTTCAGACGGCTTGGTTCGTCGGCCCGTTCCACTTTCATATAACGCAACTCCTTCTTCAGTTCGTTGGAGCAGCGGAACACTACTTTGTTGAATCTCACCAGATGAGGTGTGATCTGTTTTTCTGTGGGCAGAGACGGACATTTCAGGGAGGCATTGAACGTACCCAATCCTTCCAGTTCGACGATATCCCCGTATTTCAGGTGAAAGGCAATCCGGCTTTTCAGTGCTTCCAGCATTCCTTTTACATCCGAAGAAGAGAAAGAACTGATCTGGGAAATCTCTTCGCAAAGCGCATCGATGCGCACGGTGTACTGGTTTACCTGACGAGCATGAAGATTATCTCCCTTCCCCGGATTCTTAAATAGGTTATAAGTGGCTGACATAGGCAGTGTTGTTTAAGTGTGATATCCCGGTTGTAATCAACCTTGTTCCGGACATAATCTCAATTATAACCGATATAATCTTACTTATATCGGTACAAAAGGTTTGTCCGACCCCTGTAAAACAGCTGTTCGACGGAGGTGGAACAGCTGTCTGACAAGAGTCGGCTAACTGTTCGACATCCGTCGGACAATCTTTTCTTCAGCACCAAAGATACTTAATATAGGGACAACCTGTATCTTTGAAGGGGATATTTTTTATTGTCTCCTACTTGCCGTCCTGTAGCTTCCCGAAGAGATTGAATATCTGTAGTACGCTTTCTTTGTCTTTGACCAGTATCAATAGGATACTCTTTTCTGTTTCTCGTCGTCTGCTTTGGGGACTTAAAGGAAAAGATGGCAGGACGATTATCAATAACTGGTGGTGGCAATGGGGGAATAAGATTATTTTATTAGATTTGCAATTCAGTTGCAAGCGAATTCAACTATAGGGGATTCTCCGGTAACTGTATCCGAAAGAACGAATCAGGAGATTGAAAAAGGAACGGTTATGGACAATATAGAGAAACTTTATGGCGAATGGTTATCTTTGCAGCCTTTGAAAGAGGAAGACAGTATTCGTTTGAATCAGAAATTCATGTTGGAATTCAACTATAATTCCAATCATATGGAAGGAAATACGCTGACTTATGGCCAGACAGAACTTTTATTGCTATTTGGGAAAGTGATCGGCGAAGCCAACATGAAAGACTTGGAAGAAATGAAAGCACATAATGTCGGTCTGAAAATGATGCAAGTAGAAGCTGCAGAAAAGATTCATCCTTTGACGGAAACCTTTATCCGCCAACTTCATCATACTCTTTTACGCGAAGATTATACTGTTTATCGCAGATTGCCTGATGGGACAACGACTTCGTACGTCATTCATGCCGGATGTTATAAGACTCGTCCTAATTCCGTAATAACCGTTACCGGAGAGTCTTTTGAATATGCTTCCCCGGAAGAAACACCGGCTTTAATGAATGATTTGGTACAATGGTATAATAAAGCGGAAGTGGCCGGAGATATGTCTCCGATAGAGTTGGCAGCCGTGTTCCATTATCGGTATATTCGTATCCACCCTTTTGAGGACGGAAACGGTCGTATAGCCAGATTGATGGTGAACTACATTCTTTCCCGTCATAATTACCCAATGATTGTAATTAAAACAAAGGATAAAGCGAACTATTTACGTGCTCTAAGTGCAGCGGATACGGCTGTCGGCTCTATCCCAGCCGAAGGTGCTAAGGCTTCGTTTGGACAAATAAAGCCGTT
Organism: Parabacteroides goldsteinii; assembly: GCF_020091425.1. NCBI lineage: Bacteria > Pseudomonadati > Bacteroidota > Bacteroidia > Bacteroidales > Tannerellaceae > Parabacteroides > Parabacteroides goldsteinii. The sequence continues at coordinate 857,507 of NZ_CP081906.1, forward strand.
TATTAATTATATGAAGCATGTTTTGGAGGAGGAACTTGATATCGGACTTAAAATTATTCACCGGCATTCCGGTAAATTGTGGTATATGAATGGTGAAGTCATTTTGTTCAGAAGGCCTGTTACTGAAAAAATAATAGAGCAGATATCTTCTAACCCTAAGATTACGGTGCGTGAATTATCTGACGCACTTACTATAAACAAATCGGCTGTTCAGAAAGAAATAAAGGAGTTACAGAATAAAGAGTACATTAAGCGTGAGGGTGGAACACGTGGACGTTGGCACGTCTTAATCAATTGTACCACCTAAAATGGTGGTACAATCTAAAATGGTGGTACAATCTAACGAATTAAGATCAATTAATTAAAAACATCATACCCCTATGCCAGCATTTCATTCCATAGAAGAACTCCTCAAAACGCTTAGTCGCGAACAACGGTTGTTGAAAGAGCTGTTTGCGAAGCGGAAGATACTTTCGTTTCGTTATGAGGATGCGCTGGCTTTGGTGGACTATAAGGAAGAACGCATCCGGAAACTGGTCGATTCGGAGGTCGTCAGGGAGAACGGTTCGTTTCTCGAACTGGAAGATTCCTATCTGCAATTCTTCGAACAGATACTGGAGGTGAACGAGGAGATCAATATTTCGTTCGTCCATGAACATATCACTTATCTGAAAGATACGATATCCTATTTCCTTCAGGAAAACAACGAGACACAGCGATACAGCTATCTGCGAAATATCAAACGGACGCTGCGTAACATCGCCGTCACCACTCTTCGCAATGTGATCGACCTGAAACGGAATGTTGATAACACCTTTAAAAGCGAACCTAATTATAAGATAAAGAAACAGAAGCTGGTGCGCCTCGATGAAAAGCGCGAAGGTATTGAAGCGTTGATTCGGATGACAGAGGAACTTATCAACGGAAAGGAGGAAGCCTTTTTCTGTATTGCTACGGATGAGGAGCTGGGGCATATTACCGATATGCTGAGGCTTCAGTTTTACGAATGCAGCCACAACCTGATCGAGATCCAGAAACAGATTATCAGTTATTTGAACCAAATCGAGTATCAGAGCCGGATATTGATAAAAGTTCGCCAGCTGAAATACCTGAAAGACCAGTTTGAGCTGGAAAGCAAGACGAATATCCGCGAAGCTCTGGCAGCCAAAGATCCCGTTTGCTTCGAGCCGTCGCCCACTTATCCGCTTCGTTTGTCGGTCGATTATCTGCGCAGCGGCGACGATGTGGTGGAAAGTATCCGTAAAGTATTTGTCCGTGTGAAGAAAAATGGCCGCCAGGCGAAGAAGATTGCTGGTAACATTGCCGGTGATTATCTTGTGACGCAGACGACGGAAGAAATATTTATCAATCTGGAAGAGGTGAAGAACGCGTTTCTGGCTTCGGGTAGCGACCTGTTCACTTTCGTGATGACTTACCACTTTCCGAAAGAGGTAGATATTGACGAGCGTATCACCTTCTACTGCCAGATCATCTCCCAGTATTACGACGATTGTTCGGTCACTGACCAGTATGCTTCGGCCTATGGGGTCGAATATACTTTGGTGTATCCTAAATAAATATGAACTATGATTAAACAGACAGCTGAAATATTCGAGTTATTGAGCAAGGGCGGGTTTATCTCGTCGGATAGTACCGATCCGCATATCCGCCAGCTTTACAACCAGATAGACGGGAACCTTACGGAACTCTATGAACATTACGCTTCGATCAACTTTTTCCTCGAAAGCGGCAACGAGTACTATTATTTTGCCCGCCGCGAAACCCGTGCCGAACTGGAACGTAAGCTGGAAATCGCCATGCGGTGGATCGATGTGCTCGACTTTGTCAAAACGTATGATAATGCGTTTGCCCCCGGTTTCCGTTTCCAGCCGTCCGATATTCTGGTGCGTCTCAAACTGGATGCGGAGCTGAAGGAGAAGCTCGGCGGACTAAAGAAATATACGGGAAAGGAGAAGCAGGACGAGATACTCGAAAAGATACTGAACGATCTGAAACGTGACGGGTTCATCGAGTTGGAGAACGAGATCACATCGACCTATAAGGTTGTTGCCGCTTTTAATTATCTGGAAGAATTAGTAACCTGTATCAATATACCAGAAGAAACGCAAAATGAGATACCTGAATAGAATTGTTTTTATTAACAGCGCCCGGGTGAATTATGCCGATATCCCAGTCGACGGCAATGTACATTTCATCGGAACCCAGGGAGTGGGGAAGAGTACCGTGCTGCGTGCCTTGCTCTTTTTCTATAATGCGGATAAGATGAAACTGGGAATTTCGAAAGAGAAGAAAAGTTTCGACGAATACTATTTCCCGTATGCCAATTCATATGTGATCTACGAAGTAAAGCGCGATGAGGGTTGTTATCTGGTGATGGCGTTCCGTTCGCAGGGACGTGCCTGTTTTCGTTTCCTCGATATTGCCTACGACAAGGATTTCTTTATTTCTCCGGAGGGGCGTGCCTTCGACGGTTGGGATCAGATACGCGAAGCATTGGGTCGTAAGGTGTATTATAGCCGAAAGATCGAGAAATACGAAGAATACCGGAATATCATCTTCGGGAATAACAAGGGACTGCCGCCCGAGTTTCGCAAGTTTGCCATCACCGAAAGCAGCCAGTATCAGAATATTCCTCGTACGATACAGAATGTCTTCCTTAATTCAAAACTGGAAGCCTCATTTATTAAAGATACGATCATCATGTCACTGAGCGAAGAAAATGCGACGATTGATCTGAGTCAATATGCTGATCATCTCAAAGGATTCGAGGAAGAATATAAGGACATCAGCCTGTGGCATGCAAAGGACAGGAATGGAAATGTACTGGTACGTAAACAGGCGGAGAAAGTCATCGATGTGCGTCGTACGTTGCTTTACCATGAACAGGAGCGGAAGGAACTGTCACACGAACTGAACTTTGCTTATCGTCTTGCCGGCGAAGAACTTCCCGTTCGTGAACGACATCTTTCCGAGCAACAGGAAAAGTTGAGAAAGACGGAAATGCAATTGAACGAACTGGCGAATAAATACCAAGAGAAGAAAATACAGATCGTATCCGATATCAAACAGTTGAACGAAAAGTTGCAGCAGGCCCGTGAACAGAAGAAACGATATGAACAACTGAATATCACGGAGATTGAACAACGGGTAAACGCTCGTGAAAGTGTCGCGGGTAAAAAGGCTGGGTTGGAAGAACAGTTGCGTGTCCTGACAGACCGTTTTACACATATCCGCCAGAAGTTTGCTTTGCTGGAAGAGCAGGAGAAGGCTCAATTCACGACATTCAAAAATACCAAAGAGACGGAGGTGATCGGTCTGCAACAACGGCTCTTTGAGAAGAAAGAGCAACTTCTCAAACAACAGGAACAACTGATCCGCGAAATAAAGGAGCAGGAGGAAGAAAAGGTGAACAGCGCCCGCGGAAAGATTGACCGGAAGAAGGAGGAACTTTCTGCGTTGGCGATCCGGAAAGTGGAGATTGGCCATCAGGTGTTCTATGAAAAAGAAATTCGCAGCTGTAAAGAAGAGCAAGCAGCGTTGCAAGGAGAGATCAAGGAAGATATGCTGAAGAAAGAAACTTGCAACCGCCGTATAAAAAGCACCACCCGCGAATGGGAGCTGGAAGGACAAGCATTGGAACGCGAAACGGCTTCCGCTCAAAAAGAACTGTCACGCCGGATAGAGGAGGCTGATCGCCATATCGCTGAGATTGCAACTCTTCTGAAGAGCCGGCAGGGGTCACTCTATGAGTGGCTGAACCGTGAATATCCCAGATGGGAAGACACGATCGGGAAGGTGATCGACGAGAAGCAGGTCTTGTTCCATACCGGACTCAGTCCGCAGTTGATGGAAAAGATATCCGCTACACTCTACGGTGTCAAACTTGATTTGTCGGGGATCGGCAAAGTGGTGAAGACCATTGGCGAATATGAAGAGGAACAGCAGGAGTTACGGACACAGTTACAGGAACTGAAAAAGCAGTTCAACGACCTGTCTGTCCGCAAAGAAGAAGAGGCTGTCCGTCTCAAAAAGAAATACCAGCCTTTGATAAAAGCGGACAAGGAAGAAGTGATCCGCCTGGATTACCGCAACGAACAACACCAGAAGAAGTTGCAGCAATTGGCGGCAGCGCTGATCACCTGGCAGCAAAAGGCGGCAGACGAGAAGGCAGTCCTGTTACTACAGGTGGAAGAGCAGGTACGCTGTGTCACCGCTCAACGAATGGAGGCGGAAGAGGAATGGCAGAAATCGATTGCTGTCCTGGATAAACGGATCAAAGCCAAAGAGAAAGAGTTCCGGCAACGGGTCAAAGAGGAAACGGAACAGGTGGAAACTGCCACTGCTTTGTTACATGCCGGAATTGCCGCTGCCGGAATAAAACTGAAAGAAACATTGGTTGCCTTGCAACAAGAGTATGCCAAAGAATTGGCCGGTGAAGGCGCAGATACTTCCCGGATAACGATGGTGACGGATCAGATCGGGAAACTGGAAAACGAACTGCGTTTCATAGAAGATAACCGGACGCTGGTGATCGAATATCGCAAAGATAAACGAGAACTGATCGACCGGATGGATGAGTTTCGTAACGACAAGCAACTGAAAGAAAAGGAATTGGCCGGCGAACAAGAGAAATACGAACAGAAACGTTTGTCACTGGTTCGTGAAGCGGGCGAACAGCGGACTGTCCTGGACGACCTAAACCGTTCGTTGGAGGAACTGAGGGAGGATATCCGCCGGACAAAAGAATTCTGCCAGCAGGAGGACTGCCCGGTCGAACTGCTGTCCGGTGCGGAAAAGGAAACGGGGAAGCGTTGTAAGATACTGGTAGAGGACTTGATCCGTAACCATTACCGTATCATAGAATGGGAAAAAGACTTGCGGGAGGCTGTGAACCGCTTCACCGGCAATTTCTCCGAACAGAACACCTTCCATTTCCGTACCCGCCTGACGACTCAGGATGATTTTATGGATTTCGCTTCTGAACTGACTGACTTTATCGACAACGACAAGATCGCCGAGTTCGAGCAACGTTCCAATAAGGCTTACACCGATATTATTCGGCAGATCGGAAAGGAAGTTTCGGATATGATGTCGCGGGAAGGAGCTATACAGAAGGTGATCAACGATATCAACGACGATTTTGTGGAACGCAACTTTGCCGGAGTAATCAAAAGCATCGCCCTTCGTGCCATGCCGAGTGAGAATAAGATCATGCAGTTGATGCAGACCATACGCGATTTCAATGAGGAGCATCTTTTTAGCCTGGGAAGTTTCGACCTTTTCTCCGGCTCTGCTGAGAAACAGGAGGAGAACAACCGGAAGGCAGTCGGTTATCTGCAATCGCTGGTGAAGGAATTATCACTGACGAGCGAGAAGGAGCTAACCCTATCCGACACCTTCGACCTGCAATTCCGCATCGTGGAGAACGATAACGACAGCGGATGGGTGGAAAAACTGGCCAATGTGGGTTCCGACGGGACGGATGTGCTAGTCAAGGCGATGATTAATATCATGCTGCTCAATGTGTTCAAAGAAAAGGCCTCCCGCCGTTTCAGCGACTTCCGCCTGCATTGCATGATGGATGAGATCGGCAAGTTGCATCCGAATAACATACAAGGTATCCTCAACTTTGCCAACAGCCGCAATATCCTGCTGGTCAATTGTTCGCCTACTTCCTACCGGGCAACGGATTATCGCTATACCTATATATTAAATAAGGACAGCCAGAATATCACAGTCGTTAAACGCTTGATCCGGAAGGAGGCCGAATCATGAAGCTCTCGTTGGCGGATGCCCGTAAATTGCAGCGGCTGGGGAGGGGAGAAAAGCTTCCTTCCAGCCAGTTTAATAATGTACTGTCTGCTTTGTTGCTGGAAGAAGAGGTGTTGCAAATCCTTCCGAAAGGGAGTCGGAAAACTTATTATGTCAGGAATCAAGTTGCGCTCGATGACTTTCTTTACAACCGTTTCAATATAAGTAACCTTTCGCTCTATGTCGAAACATTGGAAAAGGAAGACTTGCACCGTGCTGATTTAGCACGTCAGGCAGGTGATACAAAAATTCGTTCGGTGAGAAGTTTTAAGGGTTTCTGTGTGAACAGTTACCAGCCTTTGGAATCTATGTTTAACGGGAAACTGTTTGTTGTCTCACCTGTTGAGGGTAGTTATTTGTTTATTTCCGATTTTGAAACGTTTGTACCAGATTCGGGAGTGACAGTTGTAGGTATGGAGAATCCGGAGAACTTTCGTTATATCCGTCAGCAAGCCTATCTGTTCAATAACATAACGCCTCTGTTTGTTTGCCGTTATCCTCAGACACAAAGCAAAGACCTGATTCGTTGGCTGGCAGCTATACCGAATCCGTATCTTCATTTCGGCGATTTTGATCCGGCAGGTTTGAATGTTTTCAGTAATGAATACTTACCTTATCTGGCGGGGAAGGCTCATTATTTTGTACCGGATGATATAGAAGAGTGGTTGGATAGAGGAAGCCGGGAGAGATATGATAAGCAGTCGTTCAACTTATCACCCGAATGTCTGGAGTTGCCGGAAGTTCAAAAGTTGGTAGGACTGATCCATAAGCATAAAAGAGGACTTGACCAGGAGGTTTTTATCCGTTTTGAGTGATTTTATAGGTAAATAGAGACAATCTTAATCGGTAATGAGATGATTTTATTACTGAAAAAAAGAATGCCGGGGTATATTTGCAACTCATTCAATTAACAAATCATGAATAAACGAGTATTAAGTTTAACCTTATTATTAGCCTGTCTGGGATTAATGACCATGCAGGCGGAAGGCCGAAAAGTCGAATCATTTAATTCCGGCTGGTCATTTAAAAAAGCTCCGGCGGAAAAGGAACTGGCCATCAATGCCCCGAAATGGGATAAGGGATGGTCGGAAGTTGAAATCCCTCATACCTGGAATGCAAAAGATATGCAGGTACAGGCCAATAGTTTTTATGAAGGGGCGGCTTATTATAAAAAACAATATTTCTTCCCGGCTGAACTGAAAAATAAGCGTGTCTTTTTACGGTTTGAGGGAGTCGGCTCCTGTGCAGAGGTTTTTGTGAACGGCATGCTGGCAACTTCCCATAAAGGCGGATATTCTGCTTTTGCCTGTGAGATCAGTCCGCTATTGAAGGCTGGAGAGGAAAATGAGATTATCGTGAAAGCGGATAATAAATCACGTCCCGATGTGATCCCGGTTAATCATAATTTGTTTGGCGTATATGGCGGTATCTATCGTCCGGTGTGGCTGGTTGTCACTGAACCGTATAATATAAGTGTGACCGATTGTGCATCTCCCGGTGTTTATGTCACTCAGAAGAATGTATCGAAGAAACAGGCAGATGTAAAAGTGAAGGTAAAGCTCGACAACGGAACTCTGCAACCCGCTCCTGTTACTTTGCAGAATACGATTTACGATCAGGAAGGAAAGCAGGTGGCTACTCATAGCCAGTCTTTCGAACTGTCGGCACAAGGTGAGCAGGCCTATGAATCTTCTTTTACAATAAAGAAACCGACTTTGTGGCAAGGACGTGAAAATCCTTATCTGTATAAGGTTGTCAGCCGTTTGATTAAAGACGGACAGGTGATTGATGAAATGGTACAGCCGTTGGGGTTGCGTAAATATGAAATTGTTGCCGGCAAAGGTTTCTATCTGAATGGTGAGAAATATCCGATGTATGGTGTTACCCGTCATCAGGACTGGTGGGGGCTGGGAAGTGCCTTGAAGAACGAAAATCATGATTTCGATTTGGCTACGATCATGGATGTCGGTGCGACAACCGTTCGTTTTGCCCACTATCAGCAATCCGATTATCTGTATTCCCGTTGTGACAGCCTGGGGTTGATTATTTGGGCGGAGATACCGTTTGTAAACCGTGTGACCGGACAGGAAGCGGAGAATTGCCGTAACCAGTTGCGTGAAATGATCCGCCAGAGTTTCAATCATCCTTCTATCTATGTGTGGGGATTGCATAATGAGGTATATCAGCCGCACCAATATACAAAAGAACTGACCCAGTCTTTGCATGACTTGGCTAAAACGGAAGACCCGGACCGTTATACGGTTTCGGTGAACGGATACGGACATATGGAGCATCCGGTTAACTTGGTTGCCGATATTCAGGGTATGAACCGCTATTTCGGTTGGTATGAAAAGAAAATACAGGATATCAAACCCTGGGTGGAGAATCTGGAGAAAGAATATCCGCATCAGAAACTGATGCTGACCGAATATGGTGCAGATGCCAACCTGAACCATCAGACGGAATATCTGGGAGATGCGTTGAACTGGACGAAAGAGTTCTATCCCGAAACATTCGCTACCAAAACGCACGAATATCAGTGGAGTGTGATCGCTGCCCATCCGTATATCATTGCTTCTTATCTTTGGAATACGTTTGATTTCTGTGCCCCGATGTGGGTGCGCGGCGGTGTTCCGGCACGTAATATGAAAGGCCTGGTAACATTCGACCGTAAAATAAAGAAAGATTCTTATTTCTGGTACAAGGCAAACTGGAGCAAAGAACCTGTACTGTATCTGACGCAACGTCGTAACTGGGACCGTGAGAAAAAGGAAACGTCTGTGACTGTTTATTCAAATATCGGTACGCCGAAAGTGTATCTGAATGGAAAGGAACTGACCGGTATCCGTGAAGGTTATACGCCCGTACATTATATTATAGATAACATTACGCTCGATATGGGTAAAAATATCGTAAAAACGGTTGTTGTGAAAGACGGCAAGACGTACGAAGATGAAATCGAATGGGTATATAATGGCGAGAAGAAACGTGATTCGGACCAGTCGGTGAACAAGGAAGAACATGCCGGATTCTGATCTCTCTCTGAACTAAACAATAAATGAAACTCCCGGTGTTTCCTGTCAGACGGCAGGATAGCACCGGGAGTCTTTTTTACCATCCGTTATAGTGTATTTGTTTCTTATTGAATTTGTCTTTGGGCTTTTCAATGCCTGTCGGATAGCCTACCGGAATGACAGTCAACGGAACGATATGTTCCGGTAAGTGTAAAGCCTCCCGAACTACTTTCATCCGTTCAGGATACGGATAAGCGGCTGTCCAGACGGCTCCCAGTCCCAATGATTCGGCTGCCAGTAATACGTTTTGTGCGGCAGCGGAACAGTCCAGTTGCCAGGCGTTATTGGACTTCGCTGTATCTCCGCAAACGATAATAGCTTGCTTGGTCTCTTTTAACATACGGGCCAGAGGGAGTCCGTCTCCCATTGTATCCAGAATGTCCCGGTCTGTTACGATGATAAATTCCCACGGACGGCGGTCTCTGGAGGAAGGGGTGGCCATTCCTGCACGTACCAGTGTCTCCAGTTTCTCTTTTTCAACTGGACGTTCAGTGTATTTGCGTACGCTTTTACGATTGAAGATTGTCTCCAATGTTTCATTAACTTCTTTACTGTCTTTAGATTCCGTATTGTTGTTACAGGCAATCAAAGCAGATAATAATACGATAAAAGAATATTTCCATTTCATGTTGCAAACATACGAATTGATTTGGAAAAAAATCCGGAATCGAATCATATTATTACTACCTTTGTAAATCACGTTAATAGTTCATATTATGTCAATCAATTCAATAAACAGACGTCGGGAAGATCTGATAAAACAGATCAGCCAGATAGAAGATGAGGAGTTGCTGATTTCTTTGGAAGATCAGATTTTTACTTATCAGCAAGGAGCGCGTGAGCCATTATCCTGTCCTGAAAGTATGCAAATTCGTTCGGTAGCGCATTTTCGTAGTTTGATAGATCAGGTGTTGGAAGATGACCGGAACGGAAAGATGCTGGATGCCGATGAGGTTTTTGCTGAGTTGGAAAAAGAATGGGGCATTGAAGAGGAGGCTAGAAATAGATGAAAAAGTTGAAACGTATCATCTCTCCGTTGGCTAAAAAGCAATTAAAGGAACTGAAAGATTTTAATCAGATTTTGTATGGAACATCAAGAGCCAATCAAATTTACTTTTCGATAAAAGATTGTCTTCAAGTTTTAACTGATTTTCCAGGTTTAGGATATATAGAACCAACATTGCAGGATTATCCTCAATGTTTCCGTACTTTTGTTCAGCATTCGAATTTAAAAATCGTTTACTGGATAGAAGATGGTGCTATAAAAATAGCCATGTTCTTTGGAACTCACCAGAAACCGGAAAAGTTACGTTATACAATAGAACATACTTCCGATTGGGTTTGTGAAGATATAGAACCTTACGGTTGAATTATTTCTGACATTCGAAGCAATAATAAATACTTCCTCCTAAATAATTTTCCTTCCGTATATCTTCTCCGCAGACCGGACATGGTTTTCCGACGGTATCTTTAGATAAAATGGGAATATAACCTCCTTTCTTACCGAACAGGTCGGTTTCAGAATTGCGGCCGCCGGCTAGATAAATATCCTGAAGCGTATCTTTAACGCAATGAAACAAAGTGTCTTTCTGTTTATCCGATAATGTGCTGATGCGTGTTTTAGGATGGATACGAGCCTTGAAGAGAATATCCTGTAAAACACCGTTTCCCAGACCTGGGATTGTTTGTTCGGTGGCCAGAAATGCTTTGGCTGTTTTCTTTTGTTTTTCTTCGCTGTTTATCAGGCTCAGGAAATAGGTTTTGTTGAAAGCATCGGAAAGTACCTGCGGTTTGCTTCGTGCCCCATCACGATAGGGGGAGAAATTACATTCAAAAGAATCTGCGGGGAAACACCAGATTCCGCCGTACATTCGGGCAGAACCCATGATACAACTTTCATCCTCGAAGGCAATCAGTAACTGATGTTTTTCCGGCAGTTTTTTTCCGGGAGCATAATAACAAATATTCATCCCGTCTCCGAAAAGTAACCGTACATCCTCGATTTCCACTTCAACCAACCCTCCGTAAGCATGTGCTTCTCCGACAGTTTTATGGAGTAACTTGTCACTGTAACCGGCAGGGTCTCCATAATACCAGACAAATTTATGCGGGGTATATCCGGCACTGACAAAAGAGATTCTCTTTCCTTTAATCGTTTGATTTAATTGTTCCGACAGGATCTGGGCTTCCGGTGCTTCTATCATTTGAATAAGTTTGTTCGTTAATATATGATTTTTACACTGTAAACATACGAATATATCTATAGGTATGAAACAGAACAGAAGTCTTTTTTTGAATAGATTGGGAATAATATGTCTTTTTATGAGACGCATCCATTAGTGGTGATTTTCTATATTATTCGACATTGGTATTAAAATAAATCACTTTTCCTTTTGATGTTACCGTTTGGTAACTTAGTTTTGTGACCGAGTGGTAACAAAGATGTAAAGTATGGAAAAAGAAGTAGTAAGAACGAATAAAAACAGAGAGTTGACAGAGCTGGCTTTGTTGAAGGCGGTGGACGACCTGATAGAAGAAGATGGTTTCGAGAATCTGGGAATTAATGCGGTTGCAGCAAAAGCCGGATTATCCAAAATGCTGATTTATCGTTATTTTGAATCGCTGGACGGATTGATTGTTGCTTATATCGAACGGAATGATTACTGGATTAATCTGGAACCTGAACTGCCGGAAGTGGAACATTTGGGTGAATTTGTCAAGAAACTGTTTCGTGACCAAATCACGATGTTGCGTAACAGTTATACGTTGAGGCGGTTGTATCGCTGGGAACTTTCGGCCAAGAATAAAGTAATCAAAGAACTGCGTGAGAGGAGGGAGGCGAAGGGTATCTGGCTGATTGATGCTGTCAGCCGGTTGACGGACTGGCCGAAAGCGGATATTGCCGTTATAGCGACGGTTCTCACATCTTCTATCACTTATCTGGTTATGCTGGAAGAGAATTGTCCGGTCTACAACGGCTTCAAATTGCAGAGTGAGACCGGCTGGGAAGAATTGGAAAAAGGAATAGACCTGTTGATTGATAATTGGATTAAAAATTATAGAAATGCATAAGTATGGAATTATTTTAGGAGCTTGTATGGCACTGTTGGCCTGCTGCTCCTGCAACAACGATTTGGTTGAGTATAAGAGTAATGACTTAAAGATTACCTTGCAGAAAGGTGAATCATGGTTACACGATTTTCCCTTGTTTTTAGGAATCAGTAGAAAGAATCCTCCCCAGATAGCAATCTGGTTGGAAGATAAGGATGGAAATTATCTGTCGACCGTCTATGTGACGCATAAGATTGCAACTCAAAGCTGGCTGATGGCCGGCAAGAACAGAAGGAAAGAAGCATTGCCGCATTGGTGTTATTCCCGTGGGGTAAAATATGACGACGGTCTTTATCTGCCGACTAAAAAGGAACCTTTCACCGACGGTCTGACCGGCGCTACGCCGCATTCCGGATTCGATGTGAAGATGCAACCGGCAGACGGTCTGAAGCAGTTCCGTATAAAAATAGAAATCAACCATTCGACCGATTTTAATGAGAGTTATCCCAAATCGGCTCAGGAGGGAGATGATAATTATTCGGGAGGAAAGGAGGGGAGCGGACAACCGGCTGTTGTCTATGCCGCAGATATCGACCTGACATCCGGTGTTACATCGTATGTCGCCAGCCTTATCGGTCATAGTTCGCCTGACGGAAGCAATGGGCAACTATATACGGATACTTCCAGCCTGACTTCCGCTTTGAAGATTGTCGAACAAATAACCATAACGATTCAGCCATGAAACAATATCTGTTTATCATGCTTTTCTTTCTGATACCGTTTTTCTCGAAAGGACAGAGGGAATGTAGCCCTGTCCGGTATCAGGTAACCGTCAGTACGGGTATTCCGATGAGCACTCCTTCGACAGTCCCTTTCACATTGGAAGGCAGGGTGTTGTATTCTTTCAGTAGCCGCTTTGCTGCCGGTGTGGGAACCGGATTTTCCCTTTATGATAAGGAAGCACTGATTCCTTTGGCGGGAAACCTACAATTCAACCTGTTAAAACCGGGCAGGTTCACTCCTTACCTGGATTGTGCGGCCGGCTATTCTTTTGCACCGGCAAGTAAAGTGGACGGAGGATTTTATTTGTTTCCGTCTGTGGGTGTCCGGATGAACTTATTGTCTGATAAGGAGATGTTGTTTTCCCTGGGATACGGATTGCAGGATTTAAAGCGCTTACGGGAATATTCAACTCCTTATTTTGATTCTTCCTATGAAGAATCGTTGAGTTTTCATAGCCTCCCCTTTAAGCTGGGGATTGTTTTTTGAACTTTATTAAACTCGTTTTTTCCGAAAAGAAGAAAAACAAACGTACCTTTGTTGTGTTATTACTAACGATAACAGCAAAGATTTATGAGAAAAAGAAACAATTGGCAACTTATCAAAGGTCAGCCACTTACCGAATTGGATAAAAAGATTCTCTACCTCCAGAATAAAGGTCATTTGGTACCTTCCCGGAAATTGATTAAAACAGAAGAACAGATTGAAGGTATCCGCAGAAGCGGGGTTGTAAATTCAGGTATTCTCGATTTAGTGGGAAAAGAAATAAAAGCCGGAATGTCGACAGCCGCAATAGACAAACTGGTCTATGACTATACGGTTGACCACGGTGCTATCCCGGCCCCGCTGAATTTTGAAGGATTCCCGAAGAGCGTGTGCACTTCCATCAATGAAGTGGTCTGCCACGGTATCCCCAGCGAAAAAGAGATATTGAAAGAGGGGGATATTATCAATGTAGATGTTTCGACAATTCTGGACGGTTATTATTCGGATGCTTCGCGGATGTTTATGATTGGCAAGGTTTCTCCTGAAAAAGAGAAACTGGTGCGTGTGGCAAAAGAGTGCCTGGAAATAGGAATGAAGGCAGCTAAGCCATTCGGTTTTGTTGGCGACATAGGTCATGCCATCCAGAAACATGCGGAAAAGAACGGTTTTTCTGTTGTCCGTGATTTATGCGGGCATGGGGTAGGACTGGAATTTCATGAAGAACCCGAAGTAACTCATTTCGGACGTAAGGGTACCGGCATGTTACTGGTCCCGGGAATGGTCTTTACGATTGAACCGATGATTAATATGGGTACATATCGTGTTTATATTGCCGAAGAAGATGGCTGGACGGTAATAACCGACGACGAACTTCCTTCCGCCCAATGGGAACACACATTCGTGATGCGTGAAAACGGACTGGAAATATTATCGGACTAAACACCGGTTCAAAGATAAGGGACCTTTGAAATCAAAATAAGGGACTTTTGTACGCAAAGCATATATGTTTCGTAATCAAAGCATATATGTTTTGTAAGTACTATTTATCCGAATAAAAAAAGCGATACAAATTGTATCGCTTCTGCACGGAAGGAGAGGCTCGAACTCCCGACACCTGGTTTTGGAGACCAGTGCTCTACCAACTGAGCTACTTCCGTATTGCGGGTGCAAAGGTAGGTTTTTATTTTTAATATGCAAGGCTTTTTCAGAAAAAGTGCAATTCTATTTTCACTTACCTGATAAAATCCAACGAAAAGCGAAACAACCGTCATATCTTTTTTTATCTTTGAAACCTTATAGAAAATATAATTAAATCTATATTGTATAAATACAATCAACAAAACATGGAAAACGAATTAGAAATGAATTCGAATCTTTTAGTCGAATTTTTGCAGAAACCTTCATCTGAGTTTACAAAGGCGGATATTATTTCTTTTATCCGCGAAAAAGGAATCAAGATGGTCAATTTTATGTATCCGGCAGGAGACGGCCGTCTGAAAACATTGAATTTTGTTATTAATAATGCAGCCTATCTGAATGCAATCCTTACCTGTGGTGAGCGTGTGGATGGTTCCAGCCTGTTCTCTTTTATTGAAGCCGGCAGTAGCGACTTGTATGTAATTCCCCGCTTCCGGACAGCCTTCGTCGACCCTTTTGCCGAGTTGCCGACGATCACTATGCTTTGTTCTTTCTTTAATAAAGATGGCGAACCGTTGGAAAGCTCTCCCGAATATACCTTGTATAAAGCAAGCAAAGCCTTTACGGAAGTAACAGGCATGGAGTTTCAGGCAATGGGCGAATTGGAGTATTATGTGATAGCGGAAGAGGAAGAATTATTCCCGGCAACCGACCAGCGCGGATATCATGAATCCGGCCCGTTCGCCAAATTCAATGAGTTCCGTACCCAGTGTATGCAATATATTGCCCAGGCCGGCGGACAGATTAAATATGGCCATTCCGAAGTCGGTAACTTTACATTGAACGGAAAGATATATGAGCAAAACGAAATCGAGTTTCTACCAACCAAAGTGGAAGAAGCTGCCGACCAGTTAATGATTGCCAAATGGGTAATTCGTAATCTGGCTTATAGCTATGGTCTGGATATCACATTCGCTCCTAAGATTACAGTCGGAAAAGCCGGTTCGGGTTTGCATGTTCATATGCGAATTATGAAAGACGGTAAAAATCAGATGTTGGCCGACGGTGCTTTGTCTGAAACTGCCCGTAAGGCGATTGCCGGAATGATGCAACTGGCTCCTTCGATTACTGCGTTCGGAAATACGAATCCAACCTCTTACTTCCGTTTGGTGCCCCATCAGGAAGCTCCGACAAACGTTTGCTGGGGCGACCGGAACCGTTCGGTATTGGTACGTGTCCCCTTAGGCTGGGCTGCAAAGAAAGACATGTGTGTATTGGCTAACCCCCTGGAATCGGAAAGCCATTATGATACGACACAGAAACAGACGGTTGAGATGCGTTCGCCGGATGGTTCTGCCGATTTGTATCAGTTGTTGGCTGGATTGGCTGTCGCTTGTCGTCATGGTTTTGAGATAGAAAATGCGTTGGAAATAGCCGAAAAGACTTATGTAAATGTGAATATCCACCAGGAAGAAAACAAGGCCCGTCTGGAAACTCTGGACCAGTTACCCGACAGTTGTGCTGCTTCGGCCGAACGTCTGCAAAAGCAACGGGCTGTCTTTGAGAAATATAATGTGTTTAGCCCGAGCATGATAGACGGTATAATCAAAAAGTTGAAGTCTTATAACGACTTTACCCTGAGAGATGATTTGAAGAATGACCCCGAAGGAATGCTTCGGTTGGTAAATACTTATTTCCATTGCGGGTAGTTGTATAAAATAGAAAGGGGGAGAGCCTTGTCCCCGTGCTTGACACGGGGCCGCAGAAGAACTGACCTTATCAATCAGATATTTACGGTCTGCCTTAATGCGTTCCCGTGTCAAGCACGGGAATGGGGTACTCCCTCTTTATAACATTCCGAGTTCTTCAAACATCCCTCTGTAAACCGCCGCCTTTTCCTCTAATGGTTTCGGATAGGCTCGTGATGAGGAAGGCATACGATATAACCTGAATACCCGGTCCAGTAAGGTGAATGTTGAATAAGTTCCGACTTTCGGCTCCTCTGTCGGAGGCAATACCGATAAAATCGTATCCATCGCTTTCTGCCCTGTAACGACAATCGCTTTACATTCGGGTATTTGCGACAGGACTTCTTCCGGATTTATCGGTTTTATCACTTGCAGGAAATTATCGGAAGCATTATTCTTTAACCGGATTATTTCGACAGCCGTATCGCCGATACCGATACCTTTCTCCCGGCAGAAAGTCTTGGCTTTCTCTTCACTGAACGCTTTCTTCGTTTCAAGAAAATATTCTTTATCGCTATAAAACAATAGTCCGAGGATACGCCACATATCGTTCTGTATATTCGGGTAATAAAAGTTCATCGACCAACGTTGCATCGGAGGAGGAAAGCTCCCCAACATAAGCAATTTAGTCTGCTCCGGTAAAAAGAAACCTAACGGATGTAATTCTGAAACCATCGGGATATAATTATCGTTTTATTGTCTGTTGTTTTTTAGCGTGCATTTCCCTGGCAAAAGCATCATAGCCGATTGCCTGTATTCTTCTGATACAGGCCGGACGGTCGGAACGGAAGAGGATAGAAAATACTTTTCCGATGAAGTTATTGAACTTCTTGCATTCATCGATAGAACTGATTGTGCAGTCGGCACAACTTTTATAGTTATGCTCGATGTTGCATGCCCGTATTTTACACCAGTCCGCTTTTTTATTCTCCCAGCATCCGGGGCATTGTCCTTTTACGAATTTGCGACAAGCACCGCAATATAGGCCACAAGCTGCAACATATGCAGCGTCGGGTTGATATGTAAGGTTTTCCATTCCTTTCATATATTCTTTATTTTACGGATTCTTCCCATTCAGCCGCTTTGAAGCCGACCAATACCTGATTCTCGCTTACCAACAAAGGACGTTTGATTAGTTTGCCGTCGGAAGCAAGTAGTTCTATCTGTTCCTTTTCACTCATGGAGGGCAATTTGTCTTTCAACTGCATGGCTTTATATACAAGGCCACTGGTGTTGAAGAAGTTCTTCAGCGGTAATTTGCTGCGTCCTATCCATTCCGTCAACTCTTCAGCCGAAGGATGCTGGTCGATTATATGGCGGTCTTCATAAGCAACTTTATGTTCGTCCAGCCATTTTTTTGCGTTCCGGCAGGTACTGCATTTCGGATATTCTAAAAATAGATATTTCATACCTGTCTGATTTTATTTGTCTTTTTTACGTTGGTTTTTGGCATCTTCCTTGGCAAGAAGGACAATGTTGTAAACGAAATCAGTCATCCATTCTTCCGAATAGCCTAATGTCTCTTTGTATTTGCGGATGCTCCAGGCTGTTTTCTGGACACTGACCTCTTTCCATTCCGAACGGGTTACAATCTCATGGATTGTTTTTGCTGTCTGGTTATATAATAATTTTTTTACCAGCATGGAGAAACGGAACTTCCATTGCATCAGGTTATCCAGCAGGGAGAACAGGTCATTACAAAATCCCTGGAAAAGGAAAAAGTATGATTTGATGTCGTTTTGCGACTTACAGTTCTTTTTTACTGAGGCTTCTATTTCCTTGAAGAAACTTTCTTTCATGGCATAGTCCTGCATTAATATCTTGCGGACACGTGCCTTTTCTGCGATACCAGGCTTGTTATTTTGGGTAGGAATTTTCAGCATCCGTTTGAAAAGGGCCATATCCGACAACATATTAATATTGGTAATACCCAACTGTACGGCCATTACCGCCTGATAATATACGCGGATTAATGTTACAAATTCTTCAACGGAGCCTTTTGATGTAGCTTCTGTTTCCTCTTTTTCTTTCTTGAATAGTTTAGAAATTATGTTCATGTGTATCTGTTATAAAATGATTACGGGGACAAAGATACTAAAACTTGTCCCCGTTTTAAGAATTTCTATTCAATTCTCTCAACTGTTACCTCCGGAAATTCTTCCATGAAAAGTAGCAGCTGGTTGTCGTCCGTACTTTTCCTGGCCTTTATAACCAGGGTGACAATGAAAGTATCGACGTTTGAATGACTGACTTTTTCCATTTGGTAGGAGACGAGCAGGTAGCCTTTGTCGTTCAGAACCCGGGTTACCTTTTTTATGATATCTTTCTCATTGGTGGAAAAAATAATCATCGAACTTTTCATTCCCAGGCTTTTAAAGATATAACTTAGCAGTTCAAGTCCCATCAGGGTCAGTACGGTTGCCGCAACACCGATGCCGTACATTCCGGCACCGATTGCCAGGCCGATTCCGGCTGTTGCCCATATTCCTGCGGCAGTCGTCAGTCCGCGAACAAATTGTTTTTGTATGATAATGGTTCCCGCTCCGATAAAGCCGATACCACTAACAACCTGTGCCGCAACACGGCTGGGGTCGAGCGAAACACTACTTTCTTGTATAATCTGCTGAAAACCGTATTGGGATACAATCATGATAAGGGCACTTCCCAGTGAGACCAGGAAATGTGTACGATAGCCGGCTTCTTTCGCCCTGTATTCCCGGTCAAGACCGATTACGGCACCAAGAATACCGGCAATAAATAATCTCAGAATAAAATCCCATAACATAATTGTATGCCTCCCTTGTTTATAATCCTAATACTACATTTTGAAGAATATATACTCCTGCACCGGCCAGATATCCGATCAAGGCCAGCAAGGATATGTTTTTCAGATACCAGATGAAATTGATGCGTTCCAATCCCATCACGACAACTCCGGCAGCCGAACCTATGATCAGCATGCTGCCTCCAACTCCGGCACAATAAGCCAGGAATTGCCAGAATATTCCGTCCTGAACAAAGTTTGCCATATAAGTCGGATCTGTTGCTGTTGCGATGATAGCGTCTGTTGCAACCGGATACATGCCGATAGCTCCGGCTACCAGCGGAACATTATCAACTACGGCCGATAAAGTACCGATGATCAGGTTTACAGCATATACATTTCCGACAGTTTCATCCAGCCAGAAAGCGAAATCTGTCAATACACCACTACACCGCAATGCGTCGACAGCCAAAAGGATTCCGAGGAAGAATAATAGGGTTGCCCCGTCTATACGACGCACTATTTTTGACAGACGAAGTTTAAGGTCTTCATTGACAATATTTCGTTTATACATTAATTCTGTATAGATCCATAAAATACCGACTCCCATCAGGATACCCATAAACGGAGGCAAATGAGTGATCGTTTTAAATATAGGGACGAATATAAGACATAATACGCCGAGTATCAGTATCGAGAGTTTTTCTTTGGTTCTTAATTCTTTGAGTAGTTTGTCATTTTCATTATAGGTAAATGCATCGGGCGGAGTCACTTTCCCATGAAGGAAACGCATCATGATGAGAACGGGTACTATCATTGATACCAGACTGGGCAAAATCAGGTGTGGAATAGTTGAGGATGAGGAAATGTTTCCTCTGACCCAAAGCATGATGGTTGTCACGTCTCCAATTGGTGACCAGGCCCCGCCACTGTTTGCAGCAATGATAATCACGCTGCCGAATACCCACCGTTCTTTGTAGTTCCCCAGTAGTTTCCGCATTAGCATAACCATAACGATGGAAGTTGTCAGGTTATCGAGTATGGCAGACATGAAAAAAGTAATAAATGCGACCAGTAGTAATAATTTTTTTTTCTGGTTGGTTTTGATACGGTTTGTGATAAACATGAAACCGCCGTGAGCGTCTATCAACTCCACGGTGATCATCGCGCCAATCAGAAAAATCAATGTTTCTGCAATTTCTCCGATACTGTCCAGTACCTGGTGTTCAACGACGAAGCGGGTACATTGTTCTACAAAAGGAAGATCTGCTATAGCCGGATAGGCATCCAGAAATTCATTAAACTCTTCGGCTGATGCGGTCGGGATCAGATCAGGTGCAGCAAATGTGTATAAAACCCAAAGTATTGTTCCGGTCAGTAGGGCTGTTCCGGCTTTGTTCACCTTTAGCGGATGCTCTAAAGCTATACATAAGTATCCAATCAGAAAAACAAAAATCATTACTGTCAACATAGCAAATCTTCTTTTTCTTTTTAAATTCAGTTAATAGTCGCAAATGTAGGAATTATATGGGATTAACACTCCTTTTGGGCGAAATGTTTTGAATTATATCTCATCCTGCTTTTTGTTTTCCTTATTCAATCGTAATCCGTTTTTTGCATTCAGAGGTGAAATGACTTGTTTTCCGGTTTTTGCCTCTAATTCAAGTCGGGCATTACGGGCAACTTCTCCTCCTTGCATTGCTACATCTATGTGTTCATTGAACGTATCCGGTTCGGTAGCCTCGGAAATTTGTTTGGTAGATAGTTCTGCCAGCATGTTGAGTACAAGTTCTGTGTTTGTCATATTATCCCGCAAATTTTCCTTTTTAAGACCTTTCAGTTGCTTGTATTCTTTAGTCGTGTTTCCTGACCATGTTTTGGTAATTATATCAGTGAGGGTTGCAAATTGTACTCCCTCCTGTAGACCGTGACGTTTCCATTCATCAGTCAGGTCTTTTCGTATTTCAATACTTTTGAGGCGCTGGTTGATCCAATTATCCGAATAGCCGAGACGTTTATAGTCAGTCATAGCCTGATCAATGGATAATTCCGGGTCCTGTAGTTGGTCAAGCCGCTCTTTTGCTACTTGAGCTATCCAAAGTTTGAACGGCTCTGCTTTAGGTGATGGGATGGACTGGATAAGACGAAAAAGTTGTTCAGTTGTGGCGACATCTGTCATGCGCATTTTTCCGTCAGAAGCAGGCATCTTCAACTGGTGACAATTTGTCACCAGTTCACTACCTTCTTCTTTTAGCCTCTGTTTTAGCTTGTTCCAGTATTTTCGACCATCTATGCTTTCGGTCAGAATAGATATTACATCCACTATAGAAAAATACCACTCTTCAGTTTTATCGTCCCAAAGAGTACGAACTTTTTTTTCTTCAAAAATTTTGATTGCTTCTTTCTTTGTCATGTTTCGATGGGTATATAGAGATTATTATTAAGGTCTTGTTTTTAGGGAGCGGTAAATGGGACTCGAACCCACGACCCTTAGCTTGGGAAGCTAATGCTCTACCAACTGAGCTACTACCGCGTTGACAGGTGCAAAAGTATATAAATCTTTTGTTTTTTTGTACCTTTGACGCAAAAATATTTTATCAGATATGAATAAAGAAAAGCTTACGCTGATTAAGGTCGGCGGAAAGATCGTTGAGGAAGAGGAAACATTGAAAAGTTTGCTTCGGGATTTTTCTCATATAGAAAGTTTTAAAGCATTGGTACATGGCGGAGGACGTTCTGCAACTAAACTGGCGAGCCAGTTAGGCATCGAAAGTAAAATGGTGAATGGCCGCAGGGTGACTGACGTTGAAACACTGAAAGTGGTAACAATGGTATATGGCGGCCTGGTCAATAAAAATATTGTGGCCGGTTTGCAGGCGTTAGATGTGAATGCACTAGGCCTCACTGGAGCAGATATGAATCTGATGCGTTCGGATAAACGTCCGGTAGCTGAAGTCGATTATGGTTTTGTGGGAGATGTGAAAGAAGTGAATGCAGATTTGCTGGCTTCTCTGATCCATCAGGGCATTGTTCCGGTATTGGCTCCGCTGACCCATGACAAACAGGGGCATATGCTGAATACCAATGCTGATACGATTGCCGGTGAAGCAGCAAAAGCACTGGCTAAGCATTTTGATGTAACATTAGTTTTCTGTTTTGAGAAAAAAGGTGTATTGCGGGATGAGAATGATGATGAAAGCGTTATTCCGGAAATAGACCGTACGGTATTTAAACAATTGGTAGAAGAGGGGATTATCCAGGGAGGTATGATCCCTAAACTGGAAAATTCATTTCAGGCAATCGATGCAGGGGTGAAAGAGGTTATTATAACCCAGGCTTCTGAAATCCATCAGGGAAAAGGAACGAAAGTTTATTGATAAAATGAAAAGGAGGTTGTGTCAAAACGCTGGCACAACCTTTTTTTATGCACAAAGCCCAGACTTTCACAAGCCCGGGCTTTGTTATTACCCAAAGTTTTTGTATCTTTAGGCATAAAGTTTTTCATTATGGCAAAGTTACATTTTCGTCCTTACATTCCCAACCAAACAGTTCTTTTTCCCGGAAGAATTGATGAAAACATAGCAGCGAACGATCCGGTTCGCATAGTTAATACTGTTGTTGATAATCTCAATCTTGACAATTTCAAGAAGCTTTATAAAGCAACCGGTCGTTGTCCTTATCATCCTAAAATGATGCTTAAGGTGATTATCTACGCCTACATGAACAATATCTATTCGTGCCGCAAAATAGAGAAGCTTCTCCTACGTGACATTCATTATATCTGGCTTTCCGGTAATGAACATCCGGATTTTATAACCATCAACCGTTTCCGTAATCGTGTAAAAGAAGAGATAAATAATGTATTCACGCAGTTGGTTCTTGTCCTTGTCGACAAAGGTTTCATCAGCCTTGACGTAGAGTATATTGACGGTACCAAGATTGAGTCCAGAGCCAACAAATATACTTTTGTCTGGCGCAAGACAGTCGAAAAGAACCGTACAAAGCTGATGGATAAGATCCGCATTCTCCTGGAGCAGGTGGATGAAGCCATAGCCCAAGAGAACTCCGCCAAAGACACACCCGTAGAGTTCACTCCCGCCATGCTCTCAGATATAGTGAATGAACTTAAAGAGGTGCTGGAACACCAGCCTGTAACAAAGGACAAGGAACAAAAGAAAGTCATCCGGGAAAAGAAGAAACAGGTCCGGGAACTTGAGGAGTACCGTGACAAGTTGATGGAATACGACAACCATCTTGACACTCTTGGAGAACGCAACTCCTATTCCAAGACCGATCCTGATGCCACCTTCATGCGCATGAAAGAGGACGCCATGAGAAACGGACAGACCAAGCCCGGATATAATCTGCAAATAGGTACCCAGAACCAATTCCTCATAGACTTCCGACTGTTTCCCAACCCAACCGATACACTGACCCTCATACCTTTCTTCCACTCCTTTGAGCAACGCTATAACCGCTTACCGACTGTCGGTGTGGCAGACTCCGGTTACGGCTCGGAAGAAAATTACCGGTTCATGCAAGATAATGGGATAGGAGCCTTTGTTAAGTACAACTACTTCCATAAAGAACAGCGTCCCCGTTATACCCCCAATCCATTCCATGCGGAGAGTCTCTATTACAATGCGGAAGAGGATTATTACGTTTGTCCTATGGGGCAGCACATGAACCGTATAGGAACCAGGCGTGACAAAACAGCTAGCGGATACATCACCGAAAGTGCCCGGTATAAAGCACAAAGATGTGAAGGGTGTCCTTTACGTGGCAGTTGCTTTAAAGCCCGGGGGAACCGTATTATAGAAGTCAACCACCGGTTAAACCAATACAAACGGCAGGCACGGGAAAGGTTACTCTCGAAAGAAGGCATCAGGCATAGGGGAAGGCGATGTATAGAACCGGAAGCAGTTTTTGGACAAATGAAACACAACATGGCATACAAAAGGTTCCGGCATGTGGGAGAAGACAAGGTTACAATGGACTTTGCCTTCTTTGCTATAGCTTTTAATATCAAAAAGATGTGTACAAAACTACTAAAAGCAGGAAAGAGAAGGAGTACACACACTATATTTATCTTTATCAGACCACGTGTGGCTCAACATACGACGAATATTAAGCCTTATTACCTAATTACTGAAAAAATAGTCGCATAGACAAAAAAAGAGGAACGACTATTTTTAAGATAAAAAAGGAGATGTGCCTTAGTTTTGACACATTTACCTTTCCTCTTTCCTCTTTTCATTTATTATTTGATGCTTCTTATTTTTACGTTACGGAACCAGATCAGGGAATCACCATGTTTACCCTGTAATCCGATATATCCTTTTGTTGGAAGTTCTGCAAATGGCTTAGGTAACCAACTGGGGATTTCACTGCCGTCCGGGTTGACTGTTCCCGAAGTCCATTTGCTCATGTCCATTTCCGTTACTTTTTTACCATTCAGGATAACATTAATGCGTTGTCCGACACATCTGATGCGCATATGGTTCCATTCGCCGGGCTTTTTTACTATTTTGTCTTGTTTTGCACCCAGGTGGCCGTAAATGGCTCCGCACTTTTCATAAGGTTTGCCGTTTCCCCATTTTTCACAATGATCATCGGCAATCTGTATTTCTACAGAATTGGGAATCCAATCTTTAGTATCGGTGCAATATACTACAACGCCACTATTAGTTCCTACGTCGGTTTTGAAGTCCAAATCCAGTTCAAAGTTTTCATATTCGGTCTTTGTCCAAATGGATTCATCCTCCACTGCTGCAAGTACACCGCCTGTCATACTCCAAACTTCAGGATTGTAGCTGGCATCGGAAAGGTTTTCTCCGAACAGAGGTTTCCATTTGTTGTCGGAAGCTGAAACACTAAGGGTGCTGATGATGCCTAGAAAGAGAATTGAGAAATAAAAAAATCGTTTCATGTTATTGGATTTTAAGATAAAATAATTAGAAATCCAAAGATAGATAATCCATTTTAATAAGCGAGTAAAAACTGGTTAATTTTATACCTGTCTTTTGAATGATAGCAAAAAAGGTTGATTTATACGAAATATGTTGTTTTCTGTTGCTGTTTTCTTTTATTTTATTATTTTTGTTTCGAAAAGGCTGGTGTCTGATTTCTGGATTAAATATAATAAAATGTAAATACAATAAAAATAGTAAATAGATACGTTAAGTTGAGTAGGAAAATTACAGGCATTAAAATAACTAATTTGTAAGAATTTCATAGACATACCAGGCCTGTATATATAATAAGGGATTGCTCGGGATGAGTGATCCCTTTCTTTTAATAGTTCCTTTTATTCCGGTATGTTTAATTTTATAAATAAACTCTTTACCTTTGGGGGACAAATTAACAACAATGGAAAAGAGTAAAACAATCGTTAATATAAATAATGTAGTAACCCGTTTACCGGAACTGCGTTTTGCGGAGCCATTCAGCTGGAAAATCAATGAAGGGGAACAATGGGCAATAGTCGGACCTAACGGAGCTGGTAAAACATTGATTGCTGACCTGATGCAGCGCAAGTTTGCATTGAAAGAGGGAGAGGTGACGTTCAGTTATGATGACAAAATCAGTAACCTGATAAAAAGTATAGCATTCAAAGACATTTACTCATTAGCTGATTGCCGGAATTCTTATTACCAACAACGCTGGCACTCAACGGAAACCGATGAAGTGCCGACTGTAGAAGATATTTTGAAAGAATATTCCGGTACAACGGATTTACATCAGATACTCTCATTTTTCGGTATTGAGGACTTGCTGCCTAAAAAACTCATTTTTCTTTCCAGCGGGGAACTACGTAAATTTCTTATCGTCCGTTCTTTATTGAACCATCCGCGTATTTTGATACTGGATAATCCTTTTATCGGTCTGGATGCGGCTTCGCGTGATGTGTTGGTTCATTTACTACAACAAATGGCGAAGCTGGATAATGTACAGGTTATTCTATTGTTGTCGAATCCGGATGACATACCGGAGATGATAACTCACGTTTTGCCAGTCTATAACCGTACACCTTATCCTTCTCAGACACGTGCTGATTTCATGGGCCGGACAGACTTGTTGGAACATTTGTTTCCCGGTTATTCCGGGGATATTTCATTACCCGCATCGAATAAAGAACCCTCTGCCCATGAAGTGACGTTCCGTATGGAGCATGTCTCCATTAAATATGGTAGCCGCACTATTTTAAAAGAACTGGACTGGGAGGTGAAAAATGGAGAGAAATGGGCGTTATTCGGTTCCAATGGTGCCGGAAAATCAACTTTATTAAGTTTGATTTATGCAGATAACCCTCAATCTTACGCAAATACCTTATATTTGTTTGACCGGAAACGGGGATCGGGTGAGAGTATCTGGGATATAAAAAAGAGGATAGGATATGTTTCTCCGGAGATGCATCTCTTTTATATGGAGAATGTGCCCACTTTAAATATCGTCGGTTCCGGATTTTTTGATTCTATCGGATTGTATCGTAAATGTACGGAAGAACAACAGTCTATAGTTTTGGCTTGGATGCGTGTATTTGGGATTGAAGAATTGAAGGACCGTTCGTTCCTGACATTGTCTTCCGGAGAACAACGATTGGCTTTACTGGCCCGGGCTTTTGTGAAAGATCCGGATTTAATTATTCTGGACGAGCCGTTGCACGGACTCGATATCAGTAATAAACGGAAGGCTGCCCGTATTATTGAGCAGTTTTGTGAACGGCCGGGAAAGACATTGGTTTACGTCACTCATTATCCGCATGAATTACCTTCGTGTGTTGATAAACGTTTTGAATTGATTAAACATGCTTAAAATATAATACCATGAAATTGAAAGTCACAGCTTTCTGGTTGGTTGTATTGGCTGCTTTGTTCATTTTTCTTCAGGAATATAGCAAGTTCCATTTCTTTTTTATCGAACAAAGTCAGTTATTTCAATTTACCGGTGAGTATATTTCAGAGAAACTGGCTATGCCTGGTGGGTTTGCATTAACCTTATCTGAGTTTTTGGTGCAGTTTTTTATCTATCCCTATGCCGGTGCCGGAATTACTGCGGGACTGTTGCTGTTAACCGGATTAGGAATGAGAGGGATTGTTCGCCGGATCGCTCCGGACACGAATTGTTTCCTGCTTTATCTGATCCCGATTGTTTTGATTATGTTCCTCCATTTTGATTTTAATTATCTGGTTTTTGGAACGATAGCATTCAACATGATGCTTTGTGCTTTGTATTTCTGCCTTTGTATATCGACAGACAAATGGCGGATGATAGCAGAGATCATTATAACACCTTTGCTTTATGGACTGGCCGGGTCTGTAGCATGTTTGTTTGCTTTGTCGGTGGTAGTATATGAGTTCTTTAATAAAACTCCCCGGTTTTACTGGTCGTTATTTTCTGTTGTTCTCGCTCTTCTTTGCGGGGTCTGCAGTGTCTATTTCTCGATGCTGGGGGAATATCGTTTTGCTTTCTTGCCGGATGCTTACTATCATACTGCATTGGAACCGAAAACTGTCATCTATTATTCATGGATTTCGTTGCCTTTGATCCTGATTGTCGCTTTTCTGTTGAGGAAAAGGAAGAAAGATATTGGTAAAAAACTCCTGATTGCCGGCGGAATCTTTCAGGTAATCCTTTTATTTGTATTATGCTGGTGGGGAATACCTGAATATGGAGATAAGAAATCAGCCAAAGTGAAAGAACTCGACTATTATGCAAGGACGGAACAATGGGATAAAATAGTGGAAAGCAGTCAAGGCACGTTGACTAATTATCTGAATATGTGTTTTTTGAATCTGGCATTATCTCAAAAAGGAGAGTTGGCAGATCGTTTATTCAGTTTTGACCAGAGAGGACCGCAGGGAATAATGGTCGGATGGAATAAAACAGAGCAGATATCCTCTTTATTGAGTGATATTGCTTTTGCCATGGGAAATCCGGCGATGGCTCAGGAAATGGCTTTTGAAGCATATGCAACAGCCATAGGAGAGGGGAATCCCCGTATGTTAAAGAGACTTGTTCAGACAAATATTATTTATGGGGAATATCCGGTGGCGGAGAAGTATCTGAATATATTGGAGAATACATTTTATTATAAAAAATGGGCCGGTGAACATCGTAAATTTTTATATAATGATGCTGCTGTAGAGCAGGATCCGGTGCTGGGACCAAGGCGCAAATGTTTACCGAAAGAGAACTATCTTTCAGAGATAAACTATATCGAAAAAGACATGCGTATGATCGCTGAAGCCAATCCGGAAAATAAAGCGGCCATCGAATATCTGGGAGCCTTTCTTTTATTGGCAAAGAATATGGATGGTTTCAAAGGACTGGTCGAAACTTATTATGGAACGGAGGTGCTCCCAGTGTTGCCGAAGTCTTTCCAGGAAGCAGTGATCACGTTGTCGGAAGCGGAACCTGATTATTGGAAACGTTTTGATATTTCTCCCTCCGTCATGCAACGTTTTGCAGAATACAAGAAACAGGTTCTGGCGAACCGGAATAATAAGAGTGCCCTCCCCGGACTGTTGCGCAGGGCTTACGGAGATACTTACTGGTTTTATTTTATGTTTAAATAAAGGAATGGGATATGAATGGAAATTATAAATATATAGCATTGCTGGCCTTGTTTTTTTCTTGTTCGGATTCGGTTCAGG
The DNA here is from genome assembly GCF_020091425.1 of Parabacteroides goldsteinii. NCBI lineage: Bacteria > Pseudomonadati > Bacteroidota > Bacteroidia > Bacteroidales > Tannerellaceae > Parabacteroides > Parabacteroides goldsteinii. Next base: position 886,035 of record NZ_CP081906.1, read on the forward strand.
TGAGTGATACGTTAAGCGAAAGACCTGCTATCTTCCCGGATTACACCGATATAACGATACCGGCAAATATCGCTCCGCTGAATTTCTCTTTGGAGACTCCTGTTGAAGATGCACGTGCTGTTCTGTCATTCTCGGATCAGCAGATAAGAGTGAAGGCGAAGGATAACCAGTTCGTTTTTCCTGTTTCTAAATGGAAAAAACTATTATCGTCTGCGGCAGGAAATGAGGTAAAGGTTGTTGTTCAGGTGAAAGATAAAGGGAAATGGGTGGAATATGCTCCTGTTAAATGGAATGTGGCGGCAGAACCGGTCGATCCTTATATAGCTTACCGTCTGATTGCACCGGGATACACTTTATGGAATAAAATGGGACTTTATCAGCGTAACCTGGAGAATTATACCGAGATGCCTATTATCGAGAATAAGATGAGTGGCAGGAACTGTGTGAATTGTCATTCATTTTGCATGCAGAATCCGGATAAGATGCTTTTCCATATGCGTGAAACATATCCGGGAACTCTTCTGATAGATGGCGATAAGATAGAAAAACTGAACACGAAAACCGAGCAGACAATATCCTCTTTGGTCTATCCTTCCTGGCATCCTTCCGGAAAATATGTGGCATTTTCTGTAAACAACACCAAACAGGGTTTCCATGCCAACGACAGGAACCGTATAGAAGTGTTTGATGAGGCGTCGGACGTTGTTGTCTATGATGTGAAAAAACATGAGATTGTAACTACGGCTAAGTTGTTTTCCAAAGATGCTTTTGAAACTTTCCCGACATTCTCTCCGGATGGAAAAACGCTTTATTTCTGTACGGCTCCGGCACGTCCTATTCCGGAAGAGTTTTCAGAGATCAAATATAATTTATGTGCTATCGGATTCGATCCTGACAGCCGGAGTTTCGGTTCAAAGGTAGATACTTTATATAATGCAGCAGTTTCAGGTCGGAGTGCTTCTTTCCCCCGGGTATCTCCGGGCGGGAAATATTTAATGTATACAGTCTCGGGTTATGGAAATTTCTCAATCTGGCATAAAGATGCGGATTTGCAGATGGCGGATTTGTCAACAGGAGAAAGCATACCGTTAGATATATTGAATAGCGATGATGTGGAAAGCTATCATTCCTGGAGTAGCAATAGCCGTTGGGTTATATTTAGCAGTCGCCGGATGGATGGATTATATACACGTCCTTATATCGCTTATATAGATGAAAAAGGAAATGCATGCAAACCGTTTTTATTGCCTCAGAAAGATACCGGCTTTTATGACCGTTTTATGATGTCATATAATATTCCGGAGTTTATTACCGGAAAGGTGAAAGTCGGTGGCAGGGTGTTAGGACTGAAAGCGAAAGAGGATAAAGGGATAGATGTGAAGTTCGCTAAATAAAAAAAGCCGCTTTTAAGCGGCTTTTTTTATTAGTAATATTAGTCGAATTTCTATTATTTGGAAGAAAAAAGTTTGTTCTTATTTATCCGAATGACTTTTCCGTATTTCGATAACTCATCCAGATTAATTCGTTTGGGGTCGCCTATTATACCGATAGCTACCGGGCGGCCTTTTACGTTTTGTTGATAGAATTTTACAACATCCTCAAATGATAAATTCTGGATTTTAGGTAATTGTGTTTTGGCAGGATCTTCGGTATAACCCAAACGCTTCCATGCTTCATACACTTGGCTCCTTGAACGGAAGTCCGGTTTAGCCGTTTGAAGACCTTCCCTCAAATAATCTTTTATGCCACTGATGCGGTCTGCATATTCAGGCATTTCCGTCAATAGATTCATAAAGACATCAATTGCGTCTATCGTTTTATCTGCCTGGGTACCGATATATCCTTCGAAGTAGGCATTTTTATTAGCCAGAGGTGGCGTGATTTCTCCACCATCTGCGGTATAAGCCATAGAACGGTATTCACGAACTTCCTGCATAACCAATCCGCCGAATCCGCTTCCAAAATATTTGTTGAAAGCTTTGTAATAAACGTCATCTTCAACCTTAAAAGGATTACCTTCGACATAAAAATAAATCTTGCTTTGCAATGCATCGTTATCGGATACGAAATAGATCGTATTTTCTTTATATTGAACACGATCCTTTACAACAGGTGAGTTACTTGTCTTTTCTGTAGCTTTCAAAGGAAGGTTCTTGCTTAAAACATCGTAAACATCATTGAAAGGCATTGAACCCACATAATGAATTTCTGCTTCATAATCTGTGGCCCGATTGAATTCTCCTGTAAGACTGCTGATTGTTAGATTGATAATATCTTCCAATGGCATACGATCCAGATATTCGGATTTGTTTTGATACAGTAAATAGTCATGTAAGGCTCCTTCCAACAAATTTTCATTTTTTTCTTCGATAGCGCGCATCTGATAAGCAGAACCAATCATATTATTTAATTGTTTCTCATCAAGTTTGGGCATAAGGATCTGACGAGTCAGCAAATTACAGGAAGCTTCAAGATTTTCTTCGTAACCAGACATAGAGACATAAAGGTAATTGTCATCTACACCAAAATTACAAACTGCGCCTAGGGCATTGAACTCCTGCTTTAACGCTTGCGGTTCATAAGCTCCCATAATACCGGCATTGTTCATCAAATCGACGGCATATTTAAGTTGAGGCATTTCATGGGTTCCGACTCCATATTTCAGAGTTAGTGTGAATATCGCATTTTCCTGATTCTGTGTATAGAATAATCGGGAGCGTTCATTCACTTGCTTGATCTGGACAGCATCGAACTTTTCATAAACCGGATCAACTTTACGAACCGGTAGCTTACGGAATTTTTCAGCATATTGTGATATCACTCCGCGTTCCGGATTGATCGGATCATATTTGGGTTTGGATAGTTTTTCAGCCTTAGGGGCTTTTCCTGGCTGATAATTTAACACAATGTAATTTTTATTGAGATATTTGCTTGCAATCTCTTTTACCTGTTCTATGCTGATGGCTTTCAATCTTTCTTTATAATTCAAAACATGGCTTATGTCTTCATTACAAATAAAAGTAGACAAAATTTGTTCCGCTTTATTGTATGATGATTCAAAAGCGAGATCGAAGTCACGTATAAGAGTCGCTTTCACTGAGTTGAATAGTTCTTCATTAAATTCTCCTTTTTGTATTTTGGAGACTTCCTGAAGTAACATTTTCTCAAGCGATTTTGATGATTCGAAGCGGCGTTGGTTTACATCATAATAGGGGACACCTACAATTAGTATACGACCTTGTTCTTTGAAATTGATCAAACCGGCATCAGCCCCCAGGACATCTCCGGACAAAGATAGTTTATCTAATAATCCGGTACGGTTACTATTAGATAACATGTTTACACAAATAGTAAGGGCTAATTCGTCTTCATGTCCTTTCGGAACCCCTTTGAAGGCTAATCTTAAAGTAGGGAAGTCTCCCATTTTTGTACTATATTCTGTGCGGCCTTTTATTTCTATTTCAGGATAGGTTTTCCGTTCTGGGCTTTTTTGTGGATTCAAACGGCCAAAGCGGTCATTAATAAGCCCCATTGCTTCTTTTAACTTGATATTTCCGACTAAGATCAGAACCATATTTTCCGGAACATACCAACTCTTATAGAAATCGACTAATCCCCCCAGACGAGGTTTTTTGAGATGTTCCTGTAAACCTAGTATTGCGCGGGAATAAGGATGACCAGGGAAAATGTGTTTCAACATAAAGTCTGATTGCAGGGAACCTTGCATATCCTGACTTCTGTTAAATTCTTCGTAAACGGTTTCCAACTCCGGCTGGAAGGCGCGAAAGACCGGATTAATAAAACGTTCTGAATTAAGGTCTAGCCATTTATATAACTGAGAGGGGGGAAATGAACTGTAATACATGGTTTCATCGTATCCGGTTGCAGCATTGAGCATTTTTCCTCCCATATTATCTGTCAATTCAGCAAATTCGTTAGGAGCGGCAAGCTTCGCTGCTTCTACGGTCAGTTTATTTATTTCAAGTGAAATCGCTTCTTTTTTAGCTGGGTCTGTTTCATTTGCCATTTCATCATATTTGGCTATGATCTGTTCATATATAGGTTTTTCTTTTTCCCAGTTTAAAGCACTGATACTCTGTGTTCCTTTAAACATCATGTGTTCCAGGTAATGTGCCAGTCCAGTTAAGTCTTCCGGATCATTTACCGCACCAACTTTTACTCCGACTAAACCAAACACATCATTTTTCGTACTATCTTCCCATATATATACAGAAAGTCCGTTTTTAAGTTTAAACCCCTTCAATCCTTGTGCAGAAACCGTGAAAGGGTAAACAACCGTGATTATTAACCAAATCAGAAAATAGATTTTTTTCATTTGTATTTAATTTATGTTGTAGATGTAATAAAACAAAAAAGATACTGTCTTATTAGCATAAAATAAAACAGTATCTTTTTCATTTCGATGTATGCTATATATTATTCTGGAAATTCAAGAGTCACAAATTCGTCAAATAGTTTAGCCAAACCTCCATTGTAATTCACAACCAAGAAGGCTGAAATATTATGTTTGTTCCCGCTTTTTTCCGTGCCTGTACAATAAAAAGAAGTCATACCATAATCTTTATCCACATACCCCGTTTCTTGTATCGCAATATTAGCTATTTCCCCATTCTCATCCATTGAGAAGATGATAGGATAACCTTCATAATAACAATCCGGCAACCGATATACATCTGCTTCAACTGCTTTCTCAATAACCTGTGGCCAGGATTCTTCAAAAAGACTGGATGTGAACGTTCCTGTACCTATGGATTTAAAGGTTAACTTGCGTTGAGCTTTTACCGTGATAGAATTAACTTTAGTAGGAGAGGCTTTAGCTTCATCAAATCCTAAAGTTAAAACATATTGGTCTGTTACTCCCAATAAATTGATATCTTTATAAGTAATAACTGCTTCTGCAACAGATTTTCCATCTTCGAACGTCAGAGTTGGATTTTCCAATGTAAACAACTCTTCAGTTCCTTCGGCAGGAGTAAAGGTCAGTTCAAGAGTAGAAGTTCCCTGTGTTGTTCCGCGATAGACAGGAACAACGATCTTGTTTCCATCCGTTGCTAACATTTCGACTTTCTGTGTAGCTCCGGCAAAAGCATAAACGGCACTGTCTCCACTGTAAACGACACCATCATGCTCTGAACAACCAACGAATGCCATTGCCATTAGAATCAGCAAGGATAACGATTTGAATATATTTGATTTCATATTTCTATTGCTTAATTATTAAACATGTCATTAGAATGGATTCTGATCGGATGCGCTGATATTGGCATTACCGTCTATTTCCGATTGGGGCAATGTCATTATGAATGCATTGGATCCGGCATTTGTATCTACATTCTTAACCAATTCGGTATGATTAGAGCCGCTATAATCACGATCGAAGCCTAGTTTTAAACGTTGCAAATCGAATATACGTCCTACTTCGCCCCATAATTCCACACGGCGCTGGAATAAGATTTCATCCATAAGAGTCTGCAATGGAGCTACTGTATTCTGATTATAAGAATTAGAATCGGAGAATTTTGCCAAACGAACCGCATAATTGCTGTCGCGTACGCTTCCTAATTGTGAAATTAACTTCCGTGCTTCAGCATAATGTCCTAAGTGACATTCTGCTTCTGCGGCGATAAGCACCATTTCTTCTCCGCGCATATAAATATAATCACCGGTACGGCTGGTTACATTTGCAAACTTGAATTTTACCTGGCAATAAGGCAACATGGATGTACCACTCACTATTTCGTCTTCACTCAGGTCACCTCTCCACCAAGATTTCCGTTCATCTGTCTCGGGCATATTGTTGTATAACCAACTGGAAATACATTTTTCTGCACCTGAAGCATACATTCCTTCAGTATCAGCATCCATGTGACTGAACAAGGATGCGAAATGTTGACTTTGATCTGCTATAACTTCTACACCCCACAATACATCGGCATTTTTTACACTATTAAATCCTGTTAATGAACTAACAGGAAGAACCGCTTGCAATCCCGGCTTTTTCAAAGCCTCTTTGGCAGCAGCTAGTGCGCCTTCATAATTTTGTTGAACGAGGCAAACACGTGCCTTGATTCCGTTCGCTGCATAATAGTCGATATGAGATGGATGTTTTTGTTCAACACCGCAATCTTTCAATAACGAGATAGCTGTTTCCAAATCAGAATTGATCTGTTTATAGACATCTTCTACAGTACCCCGCGGTTTACCTTCGGATGAGCTTGTAGTCGGTTCCGTATATAAAGGTACTCCGGGAGCTGATTCATTTCCTTTATAAGTCTGTTGATACAACTGGATCAATTGGAAATAGGAGAGTGCCCTCATAGCATAGGCCTGTCCTACAACGCTGTTTAAAAGATTCTGATCACCTCCGGCATCCGGTGCTTGGGCGATAATGTAATTGGCGTTTGAGATCAGCGTATAATGAAGATTCCAGAACTGATATGGACGTCCTTGCTTATGTGTATAATCCTGACGAACATTAAAACGGTAATCTTCATAAAACCAGCCTTGTCCTTGTCCAAGCATCAGATGGTCTTCTCCCATCAGATCGCCAGCTAAATAGACACCGACAAATCCGGGATTTTCGTCAGCCCAACCTGTACCCCAACCAGCTACATAAGTAGCACGATAAATACCATTCATCGCCGTTTCAGCGCCATTGGCATCGCTAAATATAATTGTTCCGCTGACTTTATCGGTCGGATTTGTTTCCAATTGGTCGTTACATGCTCCCAAAGTAAGTAATCCGACAGCAGATAATATATATATTACTTTTTTCATTTTTTTTCGTATTTATATTTTACTGGTTCTGCTTAAAATTTAACATCTACACCGAAAGAAATAGTTCTTGAAGGTGTATAAACAAATGTAGTACCACCGCTGAAGTTATATTGCGGGTCCATACCTTTCAAATGAGAGAATAACACCAGATTATCGGCTGTAGCCGTGAAGCGTATATCTTTCATGAACATTCCCTTTGTCAATCTGGTCGGCAAAGAATAACCTAATGTGATATTTTTAATCGCCAAATAAGAAGCATTGATCAAATCGGCGTCTGTGATAGGATACGCTTTACCAATTTCAATTTTAGGTACGTCGGTAATATCTCCCGGCTGTTTCCATGCCCTTTCCAGGTTTTTATGTTTGGCTTGTCCGACATAGTTTCCATACATAAAGGTATTATATACGCTATCCAACACTTTACCACCGATCGAATAAGTACACATGATGCTTAAATCGAAACCTTTATATTTGAAATCGTTTGTGAATGATCCGTACAAATTCGGAATACGGCTACCCATAATCTGTTTAGAAGCTGTAGCTTTGTTTATATTGGAAGAGATGTAAGGTTCTCCCGGATTGCCATTTTCATCCGTATCCCAAACCCAATACAATTGGCTACCTGTCGCAGGATCTACTCCGGCAGATTTTGCTGTATAGAATGAGTTAATCGTTTCACCTTCCTTTATAATATAGTTTCCGCTAATGATTTCTGGTTTATCTGCCAAATGCAATACTTTATTTTTGACAGTCGATCCCATCAAAGTCAGGTCCCAGGTAAAATCGTTTGTGTTGACCAAACGACCGTTTAACGTAATATCCCAACCGGTGTTACGCATGCTACCGATATTTTTCAAATAACTGTCGAAACCTAAAGAAGATGCCATCGGGTAATCGAGCAACATATCCGTTGTTTTACGGTTGTACCATTCGATAGATGCTGAGAAACGATCGAAGACTTTAGCTTCGACACCCACGTTCAAATTACCGTTTTGTTCCCACTTCAAATTCGTGTTTTCAAGAGAAGATACTAATGCACCACTCATGGAGGCATTAGGCCAACCTAAATCATAGAAAGATTGCCAAGCATATAATGTACCGACATTGTCATTACCCTGAACACCATAGCTAGCCTTCACTGACAGATTATTCAACCAGTCCACATCGCTTAGGAATGCTTCGTTATTCATGCGCCAGTTTGCACCGACCGACCAGAATTTACCCCAACGATAATCTTTGTTGAAACGAGAAGAACCATCTGTACGGAAGCTGGCCGACAAATAATACTTGTCCATATAATCATAGTTTGCTCTGAACAAATAAGATTCGATCGTATAAGAATCCTTTACAGAACTAGCATCTGTGATAGTAGTAGCACCAGCTAATTCATAGATACCTCCGAATGGGAAACCAGACTTGGTTGCACTCAAAGAACTCACTTCGTAATCATAATATTCGTGACCGGCTAAAAAGTCAATGTGATGTTTGTCATTGAACTTTCTATCATAAGTCAGCAATTGGTTGAATGTGTAACTGAAATAACGATAGTTAGTCTTGCCCAGCATACCTTTTACACTGGCTGCATTTCCGAAATAAGGATTATAATAAGTAAAGTTATTTCGGTTCACATAATCAAAACCGAAGTTCGCTGTCAATTTCAATCCTTGAAGAGGACCGTCTTTCAAATCACCCAAACTGATATAAGTACGTCCACTTACGTTATCGTCGTTTGTTCCGTATTTGTCATCAAACAAAGTTGCAATGCTATTAAAATTGGCATTTGCTCCTGCAGGACGAGTTGAACCATAATCAAACATAGGTGCACCATCGGCGCCATACATAATTTGTCCGTTTTCATCCAATTGATGTACAGGGAAAATAGGAGCCATCAATTGAGCCGAGTAGAAAATATTTGATGAAGCAGAAGTAGATGTTTGAGAAGTGTTACTCTTCGTATGGGCAAAGTTTGTACTCAAACCAGCGGTCAGCCAATTTTTATATTCTGTATCCACATTGATACGACCCGTGTAACGTTGAAAGTTAGTAGTCTTCAACAAACCGTCTTCATTCAGGTAGCCTAAAGAAAACATGTATTTTGTTTTATTCTGAGAACCGGACATGTTCAATACATATTCCTGACGTAACGGATTGTTTGCTGTAGCTTCATCCATCCAATCTTCATGATAACGTAATGTTGCATCAGAACGGACCTTACCTGTAACCGGATCAATTAGTTCTGTAATAGGAAAGTTAAACGGATTATACATCTGGTTAGTACCAAAGATAGCTTTAGCTCCGCTTCCCATAGCTGTTAATGCAGCAACACCTGCTGCTTCAGGAGATAATCCGTTACTTGCAATCTGATCATTTTTATATGATTGGAAAATCGTTTCCAGATAACCTCTTTCATCCATTGTCTCATATCTGGGGATAGCACGTGAAGCAATACCCCAATTAGCTTTCAAATTGACAAGTAAAGCACCATCCTTACCTTTTTTAGTTGTAATCATCACAACCCCGTTTGCACCACGAGATCCATACAACGCACCGGCAGATGCATCCTTCAATACAGTCATCGACTCGATATCGTTTGGATTGATTGCATTGATATTACCGTCATAAGGAATACCATCTACCACATACAACGGGTTTTGAGATGCTTTGATAGAACCGAAACCACGAATTACGACAGAAGAACCAGACCCCGGCTGTCCGGAACCCGATGTTGTCTGTACACCGGCCACTAGTCCATCTAATGCTTTACTAACATTAGCAACAGTTCTTTTTTCGATCTTCTCATTTTTGATGATTTCGGCAGAACCAGTAAATGATTCTTTCTTCGCAGTACCATATGCAACTACAACAACCTCGTCAAGAGATTGATTATCAGTTTGCATTAGGATTTTTAAATTAGATTTTACTTCGATCTCTTGAGTCTTCATACCCACGTAAGAAACTACCAGAGTCTTTGCAGAACTTGGTACATCCAAAGAGAACGCACCATCAAAATCAGTCACTGTACCGACCATCGTACCCTTTACGACAATCGATGCACCAATAATTGGCTCATTATCATCCGCCGAGATAACAGTACCTGTTACCTTCGTCGTCTGAGCAGTCGCCATCCCAATACCTAAAATTAGGCAAAACAAAAGATAAGTCAACTTTTTCATAGACACACTTTTTTATTTAACTTATAAATAACTAATTTGCACTATATTTGTGAATACTTTGCCAAAAACCTATTATAAAACATACCTGAGAGACTGCAAATGTAATAATAAATTTATTATAACAACTAAATTCTAATAACTTTTTACAAAAAAAGGACTGTTAATTAACAAAATAGCCAGTAAATCGGGTATTCCGGAAGTGAAACAGCTGCTGTTATTTTAAGATTTCCGACAAACAGACGATTTAAAATTATCTATTTTTAACCCCTTGTCTTTTACACTTCAGGCTAAGATTTATTTGACCTAAAAACCGCTGGGGACCACCCCGGTAGAAAAGCCTCGCGATTTTTTCGTTTCATTTGCCCCCAAATAGAGATGATGGATTGAAACGCAAAGCAAGTCAAAAAATATCGGCTACTAATTTTCTGTGAAAAAATATAGTCAGTCAAATCCCTCTTTTTTTGAAAATGAGTAGTAAATAAAGTTATTTCTATTTCTGTTCTAGCAAGATAGAAAATACATTGAAAAGATACCCACATGTATATCCTGTTACTTCTTCTAAATCTTTCGCCCTTGATTTTAGATTCGTTTACGCATTTTATACCAAGTTCTGCAAAGACTAAATAAAATCTTAACAAGTCTTATTTTGTCACTTAACTATCTAATTATATCGCACTTGTATATACATGGTAAATTCTATTAGTTTAATAAATAATGTGTGTTTATGATGAAAAAGTTCACTTTTATTCTGCTGTGCCTCGTAATAGGTATAAGCACTGTGGTTGCTCAGAACACGAAAGTAGCAGGTTCTGTTATTTCCGCTGATGATGGGCTGCCGGTTATTGGGGCGTCGATTGTTGTGAAAGGTACAATGGTCGGTACAGTGACAGACTATGATGGTAACTTCACGTTGGAAGTTCCTTCTAACGGTAAAGTACTGATAGTTTCTTATGTCGGTATGCTTACACAAGAAGTACCCGTTTCCCCGAATGTAAGAGTAGTTTTAAAATCAGATACTCAAAATCTGGATGAAGTTGTTGTTACAGCGATGGGTATCTCTAAAGAAAAGAAAGCATTGGGTTATGCTGTCCAAGATGTAAAGGGAGAAAAATTGACTCAGGCTGCCAATTCAAACTTAGCCGGCGCTTTGCAGGGTAAAGTTTCAGGTTTGGATATCAAACCGTCTTCCGGTATGCCTGGTGCGTCTTCTCAGATCACGATCCGTGGTGCACGTTCTTTCTCCGGTGACAATACTCCGCTGTATGTAATTGACGGTATGCCTGTAACAAGTACACCTGACGTTGATACGGATTTGCAGAACAATGGTAGTGTGAGCGGTGCCGACTTCGCAAACCGTGCGGTGGATATCGACCCTAACGATATTGAAAGCATCAATATCCTGAAAGGTCAGGCAGCTTCTGCTTTGTATGGTATCCGTGCTTCTAATGGTGTAATCGTTATTACGACTAAAAGTGGTAAAGGCCTGGCTAAAGGCAAACCTCAGATTAGTTTTTCTTCTAACCTGAGTTTCGATGTAATCGGACGCCTTCCTGAATTCCAGAAAACGTATGCACAGGGAGCTTCGGGAAAATACAGTCCTACTAACAGTTTGTCATGGGGACCTAAAATTACTGACCTTCCTAATGACCCGACTTATGGCGGAAATACAAGTAATGCATATACTAAAGAATATGGAAATCATGAAGGTATGTATTATCAACCTCAACGTGCCGCAGCTGGTTTAGACCCTTGGACTACACCGCAGGCATACGACAACGCCAAAGATTTCTTCGATACCGGCGTAACCTGGAGTAATTCTATAAATGTCGCTCAGGCTTTGGATAAGAGTTCTTATTCCGTTTCCTTGGGTAATACTCACCAGGATGGTATCATTCCTAGTACAGGTATGGACAGATATAATGTAAAAGTAAGTGCAGAAACAAAACTGCATGACAATTGGACTACCGGATTCATCGGTAATTACATTACTACGGCAATCGATAAGGCAGTTACTTCGGGTAACGGTTTGCTGAGAACTGTTTATTCAGCACCTCCAAGCTACGACCTGGCAGGAATCCCTAGCCATATCGCAGGCGACCCTTATACACAAAACTCATTCCGTGGTGCATTCGACCAGGCATACTGGGCGATGGATAATAACAAATTTACTGAAAATACAAACCGTTTCTTTGGTAATGCGTATGCAAACTACAAAACGAAGTTTGGTACGACAGACCATACATTGAATGTAAGATATATGTTCGGTGTCGATTCGTATACAACAGACTATGTCGATAGTTACGGTTACGGAAGTAACACCGGAGGCGGTAAAGGCCAAATCGAAAATTACGGTTGGACCAATGCGACCTACAACTCGTTGCTGACAATTAATTATGACTGGAATATCAACGAAGACTGGGGATTGAATGTAGTTGCCGGTAACGAAGTAATCCAGAGCAACAGAGGTAAATATTATGAATACGGAACAGGTTACAACTTCCCGGGATGGAATCATATTGACAATGCAACGACTCAGTCCACTTCATCCGAACACTGGAAGAAAAGAACTGTCGGATTCTTCGGAAACGTATCCGCTTCTTATAAAAACATGCTTTATTTAACCGTAACAGGGCGTCAGGACTATGTTTCAAGCATGCCGCGCGGAAACCGTGCATTCTTCTACCCTTCTGTTTCTGCGGGTTTTATCCTGACAGAACTGGATGCGCTGAAAAACGATGTCGTTAACCACGCAAAGATTAGAGCTTCTTATGCAGAAGTGGGACAGGCCGGTGATTTCCGTGAAAACTTTTATTCTGTACCGACATACGGAGGAGGTTTCTATTCTTTAACTCCAATCTTGTATCCGATTAACGGTAGTAACGGTTATACGCCTTATTACAAAATTTATGATCCGAATCTGAAACCTCAGAATACACGTTCTTATGAACTGGGGACAGACCTAAGTTTCTTCGACAACCTGGTAACATTAAATTATACATTCTCCCGTCAGAATGTAAAAGACCAGATATTCGATGTGCCTCTGGCTTCATCGACCGGAGCCGGCAAGCTAGTGACAAATGGTGGTAAACTTCATACGAACGTACATGAAATCACTTTGTCTTTCAATCCGATCAGAACGAGAGACATAAACTGGGACTTCGGTTTCAACTGGACCAAAATGGACAACTACGTTGACGAACTTGCTCCGGGAGTGGAAAATATCAGCCTGGGTGGTTATGTAACTCCGCAGGTACGTGCTGCTGCCGGCGAAAAATATCCGGTAATATACGGTGTCGGTTATAAGAGAGATGCTAACGGCAATCGTCTGGTTGATGAAAACGGTCTTCCAATAGCCGGTGAAGCACAGGTTATCGGTAAGGTATCGCCTGATTTTATCATGGGTTTTAACACTACATTACGTCTGTGGGATTGTACAATCAGTGCAGTATTAGACTGGAAGCAAGGCGGACAAATGTATAGCAGAACATCCGGTCTGGCAGATTATTATGGTGTAAGCAAGAGAACTGAAAATCGTGAAGGAACTATCATCTTTGATGGGTATAAAGAAGACGGTACAAAAAATGATATTGGCATTACAGGTGCAAATGCACAGCAAAATTATTATAGTATCCTGAATAATATTGATGAATCTTCAATCTATGATAATTCATTCATTAAACTTCGCGAAGTAGCAGTAAGCTATCCGGTATTCAAAAGCAATTGGATGCAAGTTACTCTGAATGTTTTCGCAAGAAATATTCTTATTTGGGCACAGGTTCCTGATTTAGACCCGGAAGCCAGCCAGGGTAACAACAACATGTCTGGTGCATTTGAAGACTATTCAATGCCTCAAACAGCCAGTTACGGTTTTGGAGTCAATGTTAAATTTTAATTCGTACGCAAAATGAAAATAAATAAAATAGGAAAGCTGTTAGCTTTTTCATTCCTGACTGCATTCAGCATTACTTCCTGTACGGAAGATGCGATGGACAAGGTTAATAACAACCCGAATAACCCGACGGATGCTCCTGCTAAGTTTCTGATTACAGACCTGGGAGTCAGCACCGGATTTGGTGTAGTTGGTGGAGACTTCTCTCTTTACTCGTCTGTTTACATGGAACATGAAACAGGCATCAGTAATCAGATGTACAGAGCGGAAGTACGCACAGGGGAGCCGACTATCGCAACGACCTATAACAATGTCTGGGGAACAGTTTATTCCAATATCAAAAATGCTAAAATAGCCATTCAGAAATGCCAGGAAGACCCTTCCGAACAAGGAAATGTGGTGACTGAAGCTATTGCTAGAATTTATCTGGCCTACAATGCAGCCATTGTTACGGACTTCTTCGGTGATACACCTTTCACCGAAACCGGTATCTTGAATCCTGACGGAACTCCGGCTTATATGCAGCCGAAAATAGATACACAGGAGTTTATTTACACAGAAATTTATAAGAATCTGGACGAAGCCATCATTCTTTTGGACGGCGGTAATGCCAAAGATGAAGGTCTGTCAGGTGCAGTCGGTTCAAAAGACTATATTTATTCCGGTAAAGCCAGTGCATGGTACAAGGCCGCAAATGCGTTGAAAGCACGTTATACAATGCGCCTGCTTAACAAGAGCAGTAATAAGACAAAAGATTTGGAAGATATTCTTACTTATGTAAACAACTCATTCAAGTCTGCTGCCGAAGAATGTAAATTAACTATTTACGATGGAGATTCTCAGGTAAACCCATTATGGGGTTTCAGCTATAGCCGTAACAGTTTTGCAGCCAGCGAAAGCCTGATAGACAAGTTCGTAGAAAGAAATGACCCGAGAGCACCTCAGGCATTTATCGAACCGGACCCGACAGGATATATTGTTTACGGATATGGTGGAGACCAGGCTACTGATATTGAAAGTATCAATTTCGCACCCAACGGGACTCCGGATGAAGTACAGAATATTTATGGTATGTCTATGGCCTTATGGGCAATCACTACTCCTACGCAGTTAATCAGTTATCACGAAGTGAAATTCCTTGAAGCAGAGGCGCTTTGCCGCTTAGGAAGAAAAAACGAAGCGGAAGCAGCATTGAAAGAAGCAGTAATTGCCGGATTTGCAAATACAGAAAACATGCTGATAGATGCTACTGAGAATTGGGTAGGCGGCGAAGTAAACCTGGGCGCAGATGTTGCAGAAGATTATTTCGAGAAAAGCGTAAAACCTCTGTTCGCAGTCAATCCTCTGAAAGAAACAATGATTCAGAAATACCTATCATTTTTCGGAGCGTCAGGCGAGTCTACCGAAGCATATTGCGATTACCGTCGTATGAAAGGTGCCGGTGAAGAATTCGTTGAACTGAAGAACCCATTAAATACCAACAGATTCCCGTATCGTTTCGGATACGGTGCAGACGATGTGCTTGCCAACCCGGCTATAAAAACAGCTTTTGGTGACGGACAATATGTTTACACTGAACCCGTTTGGTGGGCAGGCGGAAGCCGTTGAGAATAGAAAGTAATAAAGACAGGAATAGGGTGTATCGGCGATTACGATACGCCCTATTTTTTTTATTGTAACACATTATTATTTATTCCTTTGCTTATGAACAACTTATAGCTTTATTTCTTATATTAGAAGCTGACGAAATCAGCGGCTGATAATTATCGGCCGTATGGTTGATAATTGTGAGCCAATCGGTCGATAATTATGAACCAAACGGTTGATGGTTATCAACCATTGATTACCTGCCGATGTAATTTAAATTAGTATGCATAGTAATTAAAAAGACATAGGGATAAATTGCTCAATAGACAGGATACTTTTGAGAAGAAAGTCCGCATCTAATCAATTGATTTGAAATAGGTCGATTTCAAATTAGTTAATTAGATGTTTTAAACGGCAGATGTTGCCGGATATTTTTAATGATTACAGCATGCCTTGTTACAAATTAGGAGATATCCTGTTTTTGTACAAAATAGGTAGGATTGGGTTTCGTTCATTTTTACACGCTTTACAGATACGGGAAAAAGCATATCTGAAGATTTATGTAATAAGGTAGAATTTGAGTATTATATTTCATAATATCAAATTCTACCATTTGTTATATGCTAAAAATGTAAACATCAGTATTACAGTTGTATATATTGATTGTGCTATTTGTCCTATTGTTGAAATCAGAGTTTATTATCAGAAAAATAAATATTTTGATATTTACCTAAATATCTGATAATCAAAATATTATATTTAACTGAGTTCTGCAAAGACTCTGGTAATTTCGTACGTAGGTATGAAAACTCAGGAAGTCGCTGTTCAGGCTGTTTTGAATATCAGATTAAATTCTGATACTCAAAATATAGACGAAGTTGTTGTAACAGCTATCGGTATTAAACGTTCTGAAAAATCATTGGGTTATGCTGTGTCGAGCGTAGGAGGAGAAGAGATTACCAAAGCGCGTGAAAGTAATGTAGTAAATGCTTTATCTGGAAAAGTTGCAGGTGTACGTATCGGACAGTCCTCTGGTACTGCGGGCGGAGCTGCAAAAATTCAAATTCGCGGAGCTTCCTCTATTGGTACGAACTCTTCACCTTTGTTTGTTGTTGATGGTTTACCTATTGATAATGGTGCTTATAATCCTGATGATATCACAGGAAACGTCGATGCCGGTAACCGTGCCAGCGACATCAGTTCAGATGATGTTGAGTCTATCAATGTCCTGAAAGGGGCAGCTGCAACAGCGTTGTATGGAGCACGTGCAAAAGATGGTGCAATTGTTATCACAACTAAAAAAGGTAGCAAGAACATGAAGACATTCATTACCGTAAATTCTTCTACGCGATTTGAGAACGTAGCTAAATTACCTGAATTCCAAAATGAATATGCTCAAGGTAACTACGGAGAATACAACGTTAAGAGTTTGAACGGTTGGGGACCGAACATTGCTAAAGCTGCTGCCGACGGTATGCAATATAATAACTATAAAGGAGAAAAAGTAACTTTACAAGCATATCCGGATAATGTAAAAGACTTTTACCAAACAGGTATGAGTTATATCAATAACGTATCTGTTGCCGGTGGTGGTGAAAAAGCAGATTTTAGAACCAGCTTCTCTTCTGTTAACCAGAAAGGTATTATACCGGAGTCTGATTATAATAAATATAGTTTTTCTGTAAATGCCGGAATGGATTTCAACTCAAAATTTTCAGCCCGTGTCTCTGCACAATACGTACGTAATGATTCCAAAGGACGTGCCGCACAAGGTTCAAACGACCCGAACTTGTTAGTGCCTCTGGTAAATGGATTGCCAAGAACTGTTGATACACGCGATATTAAAAACAATTGGGTGGACGAATACGGAAAACAAATTACTCTGGATCCTGACGGAAAAAGTAATAACCCTTATTGGATTATCAACAAAAATAAATATACGACAAGAATGGATCGTGTCATCGGCAATATCATTTTGACATATAAGCCTTTCGAAGGATTGACTATCTCAAACAATGCCGGAACTGACTTCTATAACGAAACCAGACGTAAGATATATGCAAAAGGAACTGTTGGCGAAATGGAAGGTAAATTCCAAACATGGGACTTGGCTAATAGAATTGTTAATAACGACTTGATGGTTACATACGAAAAGACATTTGATGATTTCGGAATCAAAGGTATTTTCGGACATAATATCAATCAGCGCGAATGGACTAATAACAATACATTGGCAAATGGTTTGATCGTCGATGGTCTTTATACTTATACAAATGCAAAAGCAACAAGTCCCGTAAACTACTACGAAATCAAACGCCTTATGGGTATTTATTTCGATTTGGGCTTCAGTTACAAAAGTATGGCATTCCTAAATGTAACAGGACGTAACGACTGGTCGTCTACTTTACCTGTCAACAATCGTTCTTATTTCTATCCTTCAGTAAGTGCCGCTTTTGTTTTTACAGAGTTAATGGAAAATAAAGACATCCTGAACTTTGGTAAATTCCGTATAAACTATGCAAACGTTGGTAGCGATGAAAAACCTTATCAGTTGGCATTCCAATATAAAGCTGTAAACACATATTTTTTGCAGTATAGTATTGTAAACACTTTGCCACATAATGGTTTAGTTGGTTTTACCGGACCGCGTATTTTCCCTCTGGAAGATCTGAAGCCTCAAAATCAATCTGCATTTGAAATTGGTGCCGATCTACGATTTTTTGACAATCGTGTACGTTTAGATGCTACTTATTACCGTAATGTAACAACAGATCAGATTGTTTCTATAGATGTACCTCGTTCTACCGGTTATTTTACAAATAATATCAATGCCGGTAAATTAACGAACAATGGTATTGAAATCAGTCTTGGATTAACCCCTGTCCGTACACGTGACTGGAAATGGGATTTGGACATAAACTTTGCATCTAATAAACAAACTGTAAATGAGTTGGCAGAAGGAATGACAAACTATACATTGACTTCCGGATGGAGTGGTTTACAGGTAAAGGCACAGGTTGGCGAGTCATTCGGGTTGTATGGAACAGGATGGAAACGTGATGACCAGGGAAACTTTATTATCAACGAAAAAACAGGTTTACGTGAAACAGAAAACAATGTTCGTTTAGGTGATATCTATCCTGATTTTACAATGGGTATCAATAATAGTCTTTCTTATAAAGGATTCAACCTTAGCTTCCTAATTGATATTCGCCAGGGTGGAAGTCTTTATTCAGGAACAGTTTCTTCTTTAAGATCACTCGGTCTCTCTGCTGAAACAGCTGTAGGACGTGAAGACCAATACATTGAATCAGGAGTTATTATGAATGCGGATGGAACTAGCCGTCCAAATGATGTCCCTGTTAAAAATATGCAGGACTATTGGAGTCATATGGCAAAAACATCTAATACAGAAGGCTGTGTTTTTGATGCTTCTTATGTAAAACTGAGAGAGTTAACATTCTCCTATTCATTACCCAGAAAATGGTTTAAGGATTTCTTTATCAAATCTTTGGATCTAGGATTTGAAGGTCGTAATTTATGGTTGATCAAATCTCATGTTCCCCATATTGATCCGGAAGCTAACTTCTTTGGTACGGCTGAAATTGGTGAAGGTGTAGAATTCAACAGTATTCCTGCAACACGTAGCTTCGGATTTAATTTGAAACTGACGTTGTAATTAATTCATTATTTCAACTAAAATTAAACAGTAAATAAAATGAAAAATCTAATAAATATATATATACTTCTATTGCTGGTTGTTTGCAGTACACTCAGCAGTTGCAGTGATTGGTTAGATGTAAACAATAATCCGAATACAGCAGAGAAAGTGGAAGCAGGGTATTTGTTCAACTATGCTGCTGTTAACTGGTCCGGTAATCGTATTGGAGGTGACTCTTACATTCCTTTCTCACAATCCATTCAGTCGCAAGCTGACGGAGGTGACAATTATGGTGGTTGGGGCGAAGCTTATTATGTTATCAGCACGTATAGCTTAGGAAACACATGGGTTAGTTACTATTCCGTATGTGGTAACAACCTTCAATTGGCCATACAGCAAGCACAAAATAGTGTTCCGGAAAATAAAAATGCAGAAGCACAGTGTTTAATACTGTTAGCTATGCAGGTTTATGAAACAACTATGATATATGGAGATGTACCTTTCTCTGAAGCATGGAAAAAAGAAATTAAATATCCGAAATTCGATGATCAGAAAGATGTCTTAAATGGTGTTATTGATATGCTGGACCAAGCACTGGCAATGATTGATATCAATGATAAAAACTGCATTGACGAATATGACCCTTATTTTAAGGGAGATATGTCCAAATGGATAGCGATTGCTAATTCTTTTAAATTCCGTACATTAATGGTTATGGTGGATGCAGATCCCAGCAAAGCCGATGATATCAAAAAGATGATGGATGAAAAGAAAATGATCTCTTCTGCTGCCGGAAATATGGAATTCCAATATTCCGAAACAGCAGGAAATGAAAATCCTAAATATGGAATTCTGGCAAAGTATACCGGAGGTATCAATACTATGTTTTTTGCACATAACAATGTATTTAAACCAATGGAAAAATACGCAGACTCACGTATTCCACGCTATTTCGATCCGGGACATGATGGTGTATTCAGAGCTCTTGACACCCGTCAGGATGCAGAAGATGACGAAGACGGAAACATTTACTCATCGGCTATCAGTTCCTATCTATATAGAAAAGATTGTCCGGATGTTCTTTATTCCTATCAGGAACAATTACTTCTGGAATCAGAAGTGTATGCCCGTGGTATCGGTGTAACTAAAGATTTGGCTAAAGCGAATGAATTATTCCAGGCTGGTGTGCAGGCAGCATGTAATTATTATAAAGCAGATACAGAAGCAACAAAAACATTTTTATCTAATTTACCAGATTTGTCTAAATTATCAGAAAGTGAAGCTCTTTACGAAATTCATATGCAACAGTGGATTGATTTAATGGACAGACCTCTTGAAGCATTTGTTCAATGGCGTCGTTCCGGTACACAAGGCAATGAAGTTCCTGCTCTGACTGTACCAGCAGAAGCATCATCTAAAGATTTGATTCGTCGTTGGGAATATTCTCCGGACGAATTAAGCACAAATCCGAATGCTCCAAAAGATTCACCTAAAATATGGGATGCGATGTGGTTTGATAAATAATCTATATTATAATTTAATAAAAAGCGAGGATGACTATATGGCATTCTCGCTTTTTTATTTTCTGTTCAAAAGAAATCTTTTTATTCCTTATACGAAATAAAATCACTATTTTTGCGAAAAGTTTTACTTATAAGTAATAAGCCATGAGGATTCCGGAGTTTTATAAAAGAGAGTTATATCTTGATCGTATCAAGCCATTTGTAAATACGCAGATGATAAAGGTGCTGACAGGACAACGTCGTGTCGGAAAAAGTTTTCTTATATTCCAGTTAATGGACTATATACGTTTGTCATATCCTTCTTCAGACTTTATTTATATCAATAAGGAATTATTCGAGTTTGATGGTTTAAAAGATTATTCTGATCTGGTAAATTATGTAACTCAAAAACGTAATAATCTAAATGATAAATGCTTCCTGTTTATTGATGAAGTGCAGGATATCACAAACTTTGAGAAAGCACTACGGCATTTTTTTGCGGAAGGGGGCTATGATATATATTGCACCGGTAGTAATGCAAACATGCTTTCCGGTGAGTTGGCTACTTATTTAAGTGGCCGTTATATTGAATTCAAAGTATACAGCCTTACTTATAATGAGTTTTTACAGTTCCACAAACTGGAAGATAGTTCTGACTCTTTTACGAAGTTCTATAAATTTGGAGGATTACCCTATCTGATCAATCTCCCTTTCAATGAGCTATTAGTATCGGATTATCTCAGAAGCATTTATGATACGATTATTCTAAAAGATGTAGTAAATAGGTACAGCATCAGAAATGTCAGACAATTGCAAGACTTAACCATATATCTGGCTGATACGATAGGAAATCTGTTTTCTGCAAATAAAATAAGTGAATATCTTAAATCCCAACGTGTTGATTTACCTCCAAAGACAATATTAGAATATCTAACCTATTTAAACAATGCTTATTTTGTAAAAAGATTACGACCAGCTGATATTCAAGGAAAACGCCAGTTCCAAATCGGAGAAAAGTATTATTTTGAAGATTTGGGCATACGCCACGCAATACGTCCTTTCAGACCTAACGATATAGGACAAGTATTGGAGAATATCGTTTGCCATCACCTTCTTGTCAATGGTTATAACCTTTTGGTCGGAAGAGATGGAGATCGAGAAATTGATTTTGTCGGTGAGAAAGATGGTGAAAAAATATACGTTCAGGTAGCCTACTCTGTTATGGACCCAAAAACTCATGAAAGAGAATTCGGAAATCTATTGGCTATTAAAGACAATTATCCCAAAATGGTTATTACAATGGATGAACTGGAGGGTAGTTCTTATGAAGGAATAAAACAAATTCCAATACGGAAGTTTTTACGAGAATTCAAGTAATTTTTTCTATCGATTTATATACAGGAATTAGATATTCCTATCTTTTTTAGGTAGAATTTGAGTATTAGTTTTATAATATCAAATTCTACCTGTTTTTGTATACAAAAATATCAAACACCTGGTAATCAGATGTTTTACAATATATTTGTTTGATAAAAAGAGATTGAATAAGCTTATTATAGCAAAAATAACCGAATTGTTTAGTGTTTATAAACTGTTGTTAATCAACATATTACGATTGACTAAGTTCTGCAAAGACTCTGGTGATTTCGTATGTCGGTATGAAAAGCCAAGAGGTTGTAATTAAGCCAATATTAAAGATTGTATTGGAAAGTGATAACCAACAACTTGATGAAGTGATGGTGGTTGCGTATGGTACTACGAAAAAGGCTTCTTTTACCGGATCTGCTTCTGTTGTCAAATCTGAGGAATTGTCAGCACAAAAAGAGTCTTTTGTAAAATCTTTACAAGGGAAAGTGGCAGGTATTCGTGTCGGAGGATCAACCGGTGATCCTGGTGCTGACCAAAGAATCCAAATCCGTGGTATCAGTTCGATCAGTGCTTCCAGCCAGCCTCTGTATGTCATTGATGGGGTTGCCATTGTAAACAATGATGTGACTTCCGGGTTGAAATCTCAATCCGTATTATCATCCATCAATCCGGATGATATTGAAAACTTAACGGTACTGAAAGATGCCGCTGCTGCTTCTTTGTATGGATCCCGTGCTGCCAACGGTGTAATAATCATTACAACTAAACAGGGTAAACAAGGTAAAACAAAAATTACCTACAATATGGAAACCGGCTGGACCAATATGGCAGTAAAAAATCAATACAACCTGATGAATGCAGCCGAATTAAAAGAATACTATTGGGAAGGCATCAAGAACTATGCAATATTCAGAGGCGGCATGAACGAAGCAGACGCTAATGCTTTTTCTGACGAAAATACGCCTGATTTCTTTTGGAATTATGATTCCGATATTGATACAGATTGGAAAAAAGAAGTATATAGAAACGGCATGATCACAGACCACCAAGTTGCTATTAGCGGTGGTAATGAGAAAACAAAATTCTACACCGGTTTCGGATACAATAAGACGAAAGGTATCGTTGCCGGTAGTGATTTTGAACGTTATAGCGGACGTATCAATATTGACCACCAGGCTTTCGATTGGCTACGCGTTAACGCCCGTCAAATGTTATCATTCACAAATACCAATGGTTTTCGTGACCAAAATGACCAGGAGCAAGGAATGGGAACAAGTTCTCCTCTTTCTATCTTGTATTCTATGGACCCAACAGCTGTAAACAAATTGGAAGACGGTTCATATAATCCGAATGCAGGTTTGAAATCAAATATTTCAAATCCCAACCTGATGTTAGGCGAATCAACTGGTCCTAACGCAGAAACGGTTACTTCTGAAATGTTACGAAGTATGACAAATTTTGAAGCGGAAGTTTCTCTTCCTTATGGAATCTCTGCCAAGACTATCTTTGGTTATGACTATATTGATAATAAGGAACGTGAATTTTGGGCGCCGAGTAGTGTAAATGGGGCTTCTTTGAATGGTTTAGGATACCGAACAGACTATACGAATAAGACAATGACATCCTCTACCACTTTAAATTACAATGGCAACTTCGACAAACACAACATCCGTGCATTGGTTGGTTACGAAATTGAAGACCGTAGTCTGTTGCTGACCGTGGCTTCTGCCAAATCATATTCGACAGACAAACTTCCGGAATTGGCAAACGGACAACCTTATAACGTATCAAGTTCGACATACGGTTCGTCTATCATGTCTGTACTTGCCAATGTAAATTATGATTTCGACAACAAATATTATCTGTCTGGAAGTTTCCGTCGTGACGGTTCTTCTCGCTTAGGAAAGAATAACCGCTGGGCTAACTTTTGGTCTGTTTCTGGTGCATGGCGAATTAGTGGAGAAGACTTTTTGTCTGACAATCCTCTATTCAGTGATTTGAAACTACGTGCCTCTTTTGGTACAAATGGTAACTTACCCAGCGACTATTACGCCAATTTGGCTACTTACTCTTTTGGTGGCGGTTATGGTGATGCCAGTGCTATTTATTGGGGTAGTGCAGGTAACTCTAATCTGGGGTGGGAAAAATCCAAAAACTTCAATATCGGTATTGACTGGAACTTATATAATCGTGTCAATGTGTCTCTTGAATATTATGACAAGACAACAACCGATTTGCTCTTTAGAGTACCGACTTCATATATTACTGGTTTCAGTACTAACTGGCAAAATCTTGGTAAAATCAAAAATAACGGTGTAGAACTTACAATCGGTTCTACCAATATCCAGACAAAAGATTTTACTTGGACTACCGATTTCAACGTAACTAAACAAAATAATAAAATAAAGTCGCTGCCAGAAGGTAATGACATCATGTATGGTGATGGTAACATGTATCTGCTCCGCGAAGGAGAATCTATGCACACATTCTATCTGCCACAGTGGTTAGGTGTTAATCCGGAAACTGGTTTAGGAGAATTCTACATTGATCCTTCATTAAACAGCCGTGATGCGGTAGTAGACGGTCAGGTTGTAAAAGATGGCAATGTGACGAACTATTATACAAAAGCCGGAAATACGATTGTTGGGAAAGCTATTCCGGACTGGATTGGTGGTATGACAAATACGTTTGTCTATAAGAATTTTGATTTATCTTTTATGATTTCATTCCAAACCGGTGCAAGCTTGTTTGATTATCCGGCTTATTTCTTGTCACAGAGTGATGGTATGCGTATCGGAAACTTCAGTGTGTCAAAAGAGGTTGCAGGAAACTATTGGAAAGCTCCTGGTGATGTGGTAGACAACCCGAGACCGATATATAACAACCCATATCGGTCAGACCGTTTCTCTTCACGTACAATTAAATCAACAAACAATATTCGTATGCGTGATATCACATTCGGTTATAAGGTTCCTGTTTCCAAGAAATACATCAATAACCTACGTGTATTCTTTAAAGCCAACAATCCATTCTTGATTTATTGTGCAAGCGATTATATTGATCCGGATGTAGATGTGAATGGTTATCGGCAAGTCGATACACCGCCGACAAGATCATTTATGTTTGGCTTGAACTTTGAATTATAATTAAAAAGAAAGAAATGTATATGAAAAAGATATTATTAATAGGT
This sequence comes from Parabacteroides goldsteinii, assembly GCF_020091425.1. Taxonomy (NCBI): domain Bacteria; kingdom Pseudomonadati; phylum Bacteroidota; class Bacteroidia; order Bacteroidales; family Tannerellaceae; genus Parabacteroides; species Parabacteroides goldsteinii. The sequence goes on from NZ_CP081906.1 coordinate 911,203, forward strand.
GCTTTCATCAGTAGTATATTTACATCTTGCAGCGACTTCTTGGAGAAAAACCCATCAACATCTCTACCTGTTGAAGAGGCAATTACTTCATTAGATGATTTTGGCAATGCTGTAAATGGAATTTATTATTTGATGTCGGAAGACCGTATGACATACAGTGCCGATTTTGCGATCTATGCCGATTTGAGAGGTTCGGATTTTAAAGCATTAAGTAATAACAATCAAGCCGGTCCGTTATCTCGTTACACGATTACTCAAAAAGATGATATTCCTGATTGGGCTTATTATTATTTTTACAAAGCAATCGCTAATGTAAATAAGGCTTTAGCTGCTGCCGATGCTTTAGTCGTGGCAGAAGAAGATGAGGCTACATTCAATGATTATAAAGGTCAGTTGTATGCTTGGCGCGCATTACTTCATTTTGATCTGGCTCGTATGTTTTGCCAGATTCCGACAATATCCGATGATATTAATGCAGGTAATACGGGGCTTGTGTTGTCTCTTGAAGTGTATGAACCTGGATATGTTGCTCCACGTACAACATTGAAAGAAACATACGACCAGATTTTGAAAGATTTTGATACGGCTATTCCTTTGTTGACAAAAGAAGCAAACAACGGGCATATCAACTATTGGGCTGCGCTGGCTCTTCGTGCTCGTGCAAATCTTTATTATGGAAACAACGAAGCGGCATTGAAAGATGCAAATGATGTTATCGCTTGTAAAGAATACTCTCTTTATACAATTGATAATTATTTGAAATCATGGGGATTGACTTACACTACCGAATCATTGTTTGAAATGACTATCACTACTAACTATAATGCACAGCGTAATGCTGTTGGTTATTATTGTTCTTCTGATGGTTATGGAGAATGTGCTTTTGAAGAATCCAGCGATTTGTATAAATATTTGATTGCTAATCCTAAAGATATTCGTTCTGGTTTGATCGATAATCAAGAAGAGGGTGCAAACCCTGGAATATATCCAGCCAAATATCCGGGACGTGACAATAATATTTATGTAAACAATCCCAAGATCATACGTTTATCCGAGGTTTACCTGATTGCAGCAGAGGCGGCATTGAAAACCAACGGGGATGCTGTTTCGTATGTAAATACATTGCGTAAAAATCGTATTTCAGATTATGTAGAAGTAAAAAGTGTAACATTGGATGATATATTGTTCGAACGTCGTATTGAATTAATGGCAGAAAATAGTATGTCATTCGATTATTGGAGAAATAAAAAGTCTGTCGTCAATCCATATGTCGGAGAAATCAAATATAATGATTATCGTACAATATTACCGATTCCGCAAGCAGAGATAGACTTAGCTCCTTCTATTTTGATTCAGAATCCGCAATATTAATCCGATAAAGGATTCTCTTTGGATATTATGAATATGATAGAATATACAGAATCGGTTTTTTGAAGATTGAACGGTAAAAATGAATCATAAGTAAATAAAATTACTGGTAACAAATTATAAGAGGCTGTGTCGTAATTATGTTTTACGGTACAGCCTTTCTTTTTACATTCATCTCTCAATCTGTCCGGGGTAATGGTATTGACACTACTACGCTAGCAAGATGACATAGTAGTACTGGCATGATAGCGCAGCTAAGTCTGGGAAAAAGCCGTACGTATTCTTGGAAAAAAACATACGCTTATCTTCCAACGGATAGGCAAGGTATGGCGAACGGATGCCTACCCGTTTCTCATTTCCTGCTTATTCATACAAATTTATGTTTTATGAATTTAGGTGTCATTCTTCATCTTTTGACTCTTACTCTTTGATTATCCTCTGTATAGAGGAGTGGTTCTACCTCTTTTTCTTCAATACTTCACTCACGGCTGTCAACTTGGCTAAAACTGTTTTCTTTAATGGGGATATTGGTAAACGCTACACTTTTTATTTTTTCTTTCAATCATCAAAAAAATAGATTCTTTGTGTTTCACTTTCTGAACAGATTAAGTAAAAAAGTCTTTTTTGTATCCATTTCGGAAAGCTTCTTCTTGTTTTTTGTTTTTTATGATTAGTAAGTCTCTTTTATCTTTGCAGACTCATAGTAGAAATGAGTTATTCGGATCAATTGTTTTTTAAGGCAAGTCTAGGTGGGGATTTTGTCTCTTTGGAACTCCGGTAAATAAGTAATAACAAATTTTTAATTTGTCTTAGACATAAGAAAGAACTAATTATTGTTCCTTCGTGTTTCATTCAGAAAATAAATATATATCATGGAAAAAGTAATTTATAACTTGGTATTTAACCGCAAAAAGCAGTTAAACTCAGAAGGTAAAGCTTTGGTTCAGGTAGAAGCGTACTTGAATAAGCAGAAAAAGTATTTTTCGACAAAGGTCTATGTCAAGCCTTTCCAGTGGGATGCAAAGAGAAAAGCAGTGAAGAACCATCCTAATATGGACTCTTTAAATCAGTATCTGGCTAATTTTATTGCAGAATTAGAACAGCTGGAACTGGAAATTGTACATACCGGTAAGGAATTTTCGTTGAATGATCTGAAAGAGAAACCTGAAGCAGGTCAGACTTCTTTTTCTCTGTTTATGAAAAATGAGATTACTCAAAGTAATCTGAAACCCTCAACGTTGAAGAATCATTTTTCGACATTGCAGGTTCTCTCTTCATTTAAAACGGATGTGAGTTTTAATGATTTGAGTTTTAATTTCCTTTGCGATCTTGAGCATTATATGTTGGTAAATAAATATCACCGGAATACGATTGCCAAACATATGAAGCATTTGAAGCGTTACATCAATCTGGCAATCAATAAAGATCTGTTTGATTTGCATCGCTATCCTTTCCGTAAGTACAAGATCAAGTATATGGAAAGCAAGCGAACTCATCTTACACCGGAAGAATTGGAACAGCTGGAAAGCCTTAACCTGAAAGGCCGCCGTACGCTGCAACGAACATTAGATATGTTCTTGTTCAGTTGCTATACCGGACTTCGTTTTTCGGATATAGTCAGTATCACGAGGGAGAACTTTCTCATTATTGATGATAAGGTTTGGTTGATCTATTCATCTATCAAAACGGATGTTAATGTTCGTTTGCCCTTATTCTTATTGTTTGACGGAAAATCTCTTCCGATTTATGAACGTTATAAGAATAATCCGTGGACCTTGTTCGATATGCCGGCTTCTTCAAATTCGAATGTGAACAAGCAACTCCGTCGAATTTGTAAGATGGCGAATATAGACAAAAAAGTCTCTTTCCATACTGCCCGTCATACGAATGCTACATTATTATTATATAATGGCGCGAATATAACAACAGTGCAGAAGCTTTTAGGGCATAAAAGTGTACGTACGACGGAGATATACAGTAATATTATGGATATGACAGTAGTACGTGATCTTTCGAGTTTGTCAAGTATTAAATGATATTGGATAATGGCATTAGGGAACGTGGGGAGATTATGAGGGATTTTCTGGGTTCTCTAATGTTTTGTTGACAAAATGTTAGCCCGCATGGGGTGTCGCTCCGGTTTTGACTCCCTGAGGCTTTCCTTTTGTTGTAAAATTCTGTTCTCAAACATTTATTTGTAAGTGAATTTTTCAGCAGGTTATACTTTGAAAAGTAAATAAAATATCCGACTTTTGTCTGCATGATGAATCAACCTTTAGCAGAGAGATTACGTCCGAAAACGTTGGATGATTATATCGGACAAAAACACCTTGTAGGGCAAGGAGCCGTGTTAAGGAAAATGATAGATGCAGGTCGCGTCCCTTCCTTTATTCTTTGGGGACCGCCGGGTGTTGGTAAAACAACATTGGCACAGATCATTTCCAATAAGCTGGAGGCTCCTTTCTATGCATTGAGTGCTATTAATTCGGGGGTGAAGGATGTGCGTGATGTGATTGAAAAAGCGAAAAGCAATCGCTTTTTTAATACCGTATCTCCTATATTGTTTATTGATGAAATACATCGTTTCAGCAAATCCCAGCAAGATTCCTTGCTGAATGCAGTGGAAACGGGTGTGGTGACGTTGATTGGAGCTACAACGGAAAACCCTTCTTTCGAAGTGATCCGTCCGCTCTTGTCCAGGTGTCAGGTATATGTACTGAAATCATTGGATAAAAATGATTTGCTTACATTATTAAATAAGGCGATCAAAGAGGACGTCGTACTGAAGGATAAAGATATTGTCCTGAAAGAGACAGATGCCATGCTGCGTTATTCCGGCGGAGATGCCCGGAAGCTGCTCAACATACTGGAGCTGGTTATTTCGGCAGAAGAAACGGATAAGATCGAGATAACGGATCAAAAAGTCGTTGACCGGTTACAGGAAAATCCGGCAGCTTATGATAAAGGCGGAGAGATGCATTATGATATTATTTCAGCTTTTATCAAATCGATCAGGGGAAGCGATCCCGATGGAGCTATTTACTGGCTGGCCCGTATGGTGGCAGGAGGGGAGGACCCTGAGTTTATTGCCCGCCGGTTGGTTATCTCTGCTTCGGAAGATGTAGGATTGGCTAATCCGAATGCGTTATTGCTGGCGAATGCCTGTTTTGATGCCCTGAAGAAGATAGGTTGGCCGGAAGGACGGATTATATTGGCGGAAACTACGGTTTATCTGGCTTGCAGCCCTAAAAGTAATTCGGCTTATATGGCTATAAATGATGCATTGGCATTGGTTGAACGTACGGGAAACCTCCCGGTTCCGCTTCATTTGCGGAATGCTCCGACGACTTTGATGAAGGAGTTGGACTATGGGAAAGAATATAAGTACGCACATGATTATAAAAACAACTTTGTTGAACAGGTCTATTTGCCTAAGGAAGTACAGGATCAGCACTTTTGGAAAGGGCAAAATAATCCGGCTGAGCAAAAACTGGTCGAACATATGAGGAAATTATGGGGAGACCGGTTTTGATTATTGACAATTAATAATTGAAAATTGATGATTAACTGGAATAAAGTTGTCGGATGGGTGGAAAAAGTGGCTTTTTGCTAATAATTTTCACTATTCAGTTTTCAAATTTCAATTAAATTCGTACATTAGCCGCCTGTTTTCGAAAAACACGTTACTTAAATAATATATAACATTAAAAAGAAATTGATATGAAGAAGCACAATTTTTCTGCAGGACCTTCTATTCTGAGCGAATACACGATTAAGAATGCAGCAGCAGCTGTTGAAAATTTCGCAGGTACAGGGTTATCAATTCTTGAAGTATCTCATAGAGGTAAAGAATTTGTTGCAGTAAACGACGAGGCCAGAGCTTTGATCAAAGAGTTACTGGATGTGCCGGCTGGTTACGAGGTTGTATTTCTGGGTGGTGGTGCCAGCATGCAGTTTTGTATGGTTCCTTTCAACTTGTTGAACAAAAAAGCTTCTTATCTGGATACGGGGACATGGGCCTCTAATGCGATCAAGGAAGCTAAATTATTCGGAGAAGTTGATGTTGTAGCTTCTTCAAAAGAGGCTAATTATACTTATATTCCGAAAGGTTATGCAGTCGCAGAAGATTCAGACTATTTCCATTTTACATCTAATAATACGATCTATGGTACGGAGATGCGTTATGATCCCGATCTGAATGTACGTCTGGTATCCGATATGTCTTCTGATATTTTCTCCCGTCCGATCGATATCTCTAAATATGATGTAATTTATGCCGGTGCACAGAAAAATCTGGCTCCTGCTGGTGTAACATTGGCTATTGTCCGTACAGATGCTTTAGGACATGTAGAACGTGCTATTCCTACAATGTTGAATTACAATACACATATCAAGAAGGACTCTATGTTCAACACGCCTCCTGTGTTCCCGATCTTTGCCGCTTTGCAGACATTGAAATGGTATAAGGAGTTAGGTGGTGTTGCTGTTATTGAAAAGATGAATCTTGAAAAAGCAGCTATCCTGTATGATGAAATCGACCGCAACAAATTGTTCAAAGGTACTGCTGCCGTAGAAGACCGTTCTATCATGAACGTTTGTTTCGTAATGAACGATGAATATAAGGAATTGGAAGACGAATTCAATAAATTTGCTTCTGCTGCCGGTATGGTAGGTATCAAAGGTCACCGTTCAGTAGGCGGATTCCGTGCTTCTCTTTATAATGCAATGCCGAAGAGCAGTGTGGAAGCGTTGGTTGCTACAATGAAAGAATTTGAAAAACAGCATTGATTATGACAAAAGTATTAGTTGCTACCGATAAACCTTTCGCTGCGATAGCAGTGAAAGGTATCCGTGAAGTTGTTGAAGGTGCAGGTTATGAACTGGCTCTTCTGGAAAAATACACGGACAAAGCTCAATTGCTGGATGCTGTGAAAGATGCCAATGCGGTGATTATCCGTAGTGATATCATTGATGCTCCGGTGTTGGATGCTGCCAAAGAATTAAAGATTGTGGTTCGTGCCGGTGCCGGTTATGACAATGTGGATCTGGCTGCTGCCACTGCCCACAATGTGTGTGTAATGAATACGCCGGGACAGAATTCCAATGCGGTTGCCGAACTTGTTTTCGGTATGTTGGTCTATGCTGTCAGAAACTTCTATAACGGAACTTCCGGAACAGAATTGATGGGCAAGAAGCTGGGTATCCTGGCTTATGGTAATGTGGGACGTAATGTAGCCCGTATTGCAAAAGGTTTCGGTATGGATGTATATGCTTATGATGCATTCTGTCCGGCAGAAGTGATTGAAAAGGATGGTGTAAAAGCGGTTGCTTCCACTGCCGACCTGTTCAAGACGTGCCAGATCGTATCTCTTCATATCCCGGCTACAGCCGAAACAAAAGGTTCTATCAATTTTGAATTGATGAACTCTATGCCTAAAGGCGCCATCGTAGTAAACACGGCCCGTAAGGAGGTGATCGACGAAGCCGGTCTGGCAAAGATGCTGGAAGAACGTCCTGACTTTAAATATATCACGGATATCAAGCCGGCTATCGATGCAGACCTGGCTGCCAAATATCCGGACCGCTATTTCGGTACACCGAAAAAGATGGGTGCCCAGACTGCTGAGGCCAACATCAATGCCGGTATTGCTGCTGCAAAACAAATCGTCGATTTCTTGCAGAACGGTAACGAAAAGTTTAGAGTCAATAAATAAATCTACTACCATGGCAAAAATAAAACCTTTCAAGGGTATCCGTCCTCCGAAAGATTTAATAAAAGATGTCGCATCACGTCCTTATGATGTGTTGAACTCTGAAGAAGCACGTGAAGAAGCGAAAGGCAACGAAAAGTCTTTATACCATATCATCAAGCCGGAAATAGATTTCCCGGTGGGAACAGACGAACATGATCCGGCCGTTTACGAAAAGGCTGCCGAGAACTTTCAGATGTTCCAGGATAAAGGTTGGTTGGTTCAGGATCAGAAAGAACAATATTATGTGTATGCACAAACTATGAATGGACATACACAATACGGCCTGGTCGTATGCGCTTATGTGGATGATTATCTGAAAGGCAACATCAAGAAGCACGAGTTGACACGCCGTGATAAGGAAGAGGATCGTATGAAGCATGTTCGTGTGAACAATGCCAATATCGAACCGGTATTTTTTGCTTATCCTGACAATGCCGAACTGGATGCTATCGTAAAGAAATATACGGCTAATGCACCGGAATATGACTTCGTGGCTGAATTGGACGGTTTCGGTCATACTTTCTGGATTATCGATGAAGAGAAAGATATTGCCCGTATCACCGAACTATTCGAAGAAATGCCTTCATTATATATAGCGGACGGTCACCACCGTTCGGCAGCGGCAGCTTTGGTAGGAGCGGAGAAGGCTAAACAAAACCCGAACCATCGCGGGGATGAAGAGTATAACTTCTTTATGGCTGTCTGCTTCCCGGCTAATCAGTTGACGATTATCGACTATAACCGTGTTGTAAAAGACCTGAATGGACTGACGGAGGAAGAGTTCCTCTCCAAAGTGGCAACGAACTTTACCGTAGAAGAAAAAGGTACGGATATATATAAACCAACGGGACTGCATAACTTCTCCCTCTACCTGAATGGTAAGTGGTATTCATTGACAGCTAAACCTGGTACGTACAACGATAATGACCCTATCGGTGTACTAGATGTGACGATCTCTTCCAACCTGATCCTGGACGAAGTTTTGGGTATTAAAGACCTGCGTTCAGACAAACGTATAGACTTCGTCGGAGGTATCCGTGGATTGGGAGAATTGAAACGCCGTGTAGACAGTGGCGAAATGAAAGTGGCATTAGCTCTATATCCTGTAACAATGAAACAGTTGATGGATATAGCCGATACCGGAAATATCATGCCTCCTAAGACAACCTGGTTTGAACCTAAATTGCGGTCAGGACTGGTTATTCATAAATTGGTATGATAACGATCTATTGAAAAGCCCCGGAACTTTTGCTCTGGGGCTTTTTTGATAGGTTTGTCTTTTATTATAAAACAACTTTCACACACTGATTCGTTACCCGTATCAGGTAAATACCCTTCGGTAATGCTATCTGTTCTTCATTGCCGGAAGTCCGGAAAGCTTTCAGCAGGCGTCCGTCGGGGGCAAAGATGTGAACCTGTTCCGGCTGAGGAGCCTGTATGTGTAGATAGCCGTTGGCGGCATAAATCTTGATACTGCCGGTATCGACTGTCTCGTTGGCAACCGGATCGGGATTTTTCACTATACCGTCGATGAAGATTTCGACATCGTTACGGATATACTTCACGATATAGGCTCCGTCACTGCTCCGTGGTGTAATTGTTTCTCCCCGATCGGTCGTGACGATTGGTTCGGATTGGTTATAATCTTCATCCAATGTCAGGTAGAAACGGAAATTATCCCACGATTCAACCTCATAGTCACCCGGAGCCGGATCGGTCGTGGCTCCCTCTACGGACGGAAGAGTAACTGTATAATAAACAGGGGGAGGTGGAGCCGGTATTCCTTCAAACTCAGCCATGACGGTCACGTCGTAGGCCGGCATACGAAAAGAATTACCGGACAAGGCAACAGTTGTATTTGCATCCCCTGTTTTATATACGTGCAATGAACCGCTTTTCAGACGGTAACCGTCGTTTGGCAAGATGGTTAAAGCAATCTCTGTTCCTACTGTTACGTCGGCATTCGGAGAAGCTGTAATGTTTCCATTCTCCATAGAAGAAATTGTTATCTGATAAGGGATCTGCTCAAACTCTGCTGTAACCGTTACGCCATAAGTCGGCATATTGAATGAGGTTCCGGACAGAGCGATAGTTGTACCTTCGTCTCCTGTCTTATAGACTTTCAATGAACCACTTTTCAGGCGGTAACCGTCGTTTGGCAAGATGGTTAAAGCAACCTCTGTTCCTACTGTTACGTTGGTATTCGGAGTCGCTGTAATTGTACCGTTTGCCGTTGGAGTAACAGAAACTGTATAAGGTATGGCAGTAAATCCTTGTGCCGAAAAGGTTACATCATCTGTTACCGAATGAGTAGAACCGGTAAGCTCCTCCCCATTAGCAAAAACGGAACCTCCCTGATAACCGTCTTCAGGAATCACGGACAATGTCAGTTCCGTATTGGCAGGGACTTTATCGCCACTATCCAGTTCCGTATCATGATTACCCGCTATACCTATCCATTTAACAGCAAGCGCTCCGTGTGTAGGCTGAGTGATATTCACAGTCTTAAGAACTACTGCTACCGCATCTTTATATTCCGACAATTGATAGGTATCTCCTGCTTTGAAAAGAGGATATTTTGTATCAGCTGAGTAGAAATATGAAAACTGAAGGTTTGAAGGGAAATCACCTATAATCAGTGGAACACTTGTTGAAGGAACTCCCCCCACACTCCTGACAAGAAGCGTCTCACCTGTTAGCCCTTTTCCTTTTATCGTCGTTGCTTTACCACTAAGCAGGCGGATAGCCGGATATTCAGTGGAAGACGGATTTACCGACTCAATTGTTATAAAAGAGTTATCCAGCGTTATATCGGTAAACCGATCTATTGTTGGCAAAACAAGAGGATTTTCCTTTGTTCCACCTCCTTTTAGGATCAGTTTGAAATCGTCTGCCCGGTCGCCGGTAATGTTTTGGCATGAATTTATTGTACTAGTAATAGTAGGGTTTCCCTCTATAGTAATACTTCCTCCCACTTTAGGTATATTATTTGATGCAATACGGAGAACAGATATTTCTCCTCCTTTAACCAATATATCAGCCTTTCCTCCAATCTGACCATTCGGTCCGCTTCCGTAAATACCATCAAATTTGCCTCCTTCTATTATTACGGAGGTATTGCCTGTCACACTTCCGTAAAGACCATCACCAAAAACAGTTGATTTTGTTGTTACACCCGTAACCCTCACTTCTGTATTACCGACACGTCCCTTATCGTTATCCTGATCACTACCATAGCCACCGCCATAAATAGCATCGCTTATCGTACCCCCATTTACCAGCACATGGGTAGTCCCGTTCACCTGCCCTTGCCAGCCTCCGCCATATACTCCGATACAGGATCCACCGTCCATAGTGACATAAGTGTCGCCGGTTACAACAGATGCTTCCTGTTCGCCACCTCCATAAATGAGATTGGTTACAGTTCCTTGCTTTATATTCACCCGAGAGGTGTTACTACTACCGGTTCTGCAACCTCCGTATAAACCTCCGGTAATTGTACCTGTGGTATTAAGCGTTACATCGGTATTTCTGCAATCAGCATTATAGCAACCTCCGAAAGTCCAGGAGGCAGAAGCCGAGCCATCAATGGTCAATTTACTCTCACCAATAACCGGACCGTTCTCGCCACCACCATACAAATAACCCAAACTTCCACTTGATACCTGTACATCCGTATTTTGACAGGATGCCGTTGCCATAACACCTCCCCCGCATAAGGTAGTAGTCAAACTTGCAGAACCGCTTACCCGTACCGTTGCCGTCCCTAAAACCGGCGACGCCCAACCGCCGCCGTATGTCCATTTCGTAAACGTACCGCCGGTTATATTCAATTCCGTACTGCCGCAGGTGGCGGTGGTTGCATTATTTTGACCTCCTCCGGCAGTTACAAAACAATTGAATGTGCCACCGTTTATCGTTACTTTGGCTTTACCCGTGACAGGGGCCTCTTCTCCACCTCCCATCAGATTATATCTATAGCCATCTACTTTCCCGAAGGTGCCGCCTTTTATTGTGACATTGGTATTTCCACATTCGGCATAACTTTCTTTACCTCCACCATATACATAATCAATACTGCCATTCTCAATCTCTACATTCGCCGTACCCGCAACCGAAGCATTCTTACCTCCTCCATAAAGCCAGGAAACATTACCGCCTAGTACTTTTATATTAGTATCGCCAGTCACATCTGCGTAAAATCCGCCACCATAAACTGTTTGAAATGTTCCGCTCTTTATTGTAATGGAAGTACTTTTTATTTCTACTCCCTCTTCATAAAAGCCACTTCCGCCGCATACTGTCATATACTGATTTGTACAAGTTACATTTTCATCGAAGACCAATGCATTACCACAGGCTACAAGTTCTTTCAGATCTAATGTCAGATTCTTGAAAGTTACAGGAGCTTCCATTTCTATCGTACTTGTCGATTTAAAAACCGTTGTTGTTGCTGTTCCTTGAATTGTACAAGATACTTTCGGTATTTTAAACGCCGGCTTTCCAAGCTCATCTCCATACACAAGTTCCACATCTTGCAACAATGTGATAACATCATTTTCCTGCAAAGCCTCTACTGCATCATTCCATGATTGATAATTAGTCGTATTCCCGCCATGAGCTACCTGTATAATATTTCCGGAAGTCGTTTTAGTGAATGGATTCACTTTTGTGCTACTTGTCGCAGGATGATAATCTGTTGCAAGCTCAGGTAACTTTATTTGCTTAAAAGTAGCAGACGAACCTCCCGACGAATTGTTTTTCTGTGCCATTCCTTGCACAGCTACCATCATAAAAAAAGCGACCGACAAGCCTGTCAGCCGGGTTACCATACGTTTTAGTAAATTTTTTTTCATATGCATATTAATATTAGTGTTGTTATTATTATCCGATCGCCAGGTCATCCCGGTCGCGATTGGCACCTTATCCTGGTCGCGATCGACACTTCATCCCGATCGGAATAGGGTGTCGATCCTTTGGCTGTCCTTGTTATTCTATCTCAGGACGATCGCCACCACCGCCCGATTTACCGCCTATCCAAAGGGGAATGGTGGTACTGCGGGGAGCTTTTAAAGTTGTGCCTGTAGAATATTGCGTAGTTACTGTTAGCGTATATTCGCCATCGGCAAGTCCGGTAGGGACCAGAAGCATCAGTTCCGACGGTTTGTTGGAAGCAATCATGTCGTCGTCGAGCTTTGTAACGACTCCTTCGCTGTTGGTCAGCGATACGCCTACTGCAGCATCGCTACCAACTACCTTTAGCATGGCACCGCGCACGATCAGGTTACGTCCGGATGTAGCCGTACCGTCTTTGAGTCCGGTCTTGCGGTCCTCTGTTTCAAGAATGTACATCACATTTGATTTCGTACCCAGGATGCTGACTGACGTTTGAGCAATTTCTTCGCGCAGTCCTTTGTCTTGTGTGACAGAGACATAAATAGAGTTTTTCTCCTTATTCCATACGCCACCTTCCACGACACCGAGGAATTTTGCTACGGCACGGAAGAGTCCGGTGTTCACGCTGTATCCGCTTAGGATAAGGCGGGCGACAACGCGGTTGTAGAGTGAAACAGAGTGTCGAAGTGTTTCGATACGCAGTCCGGTGTCTTCCTTTAACATCTCGTCGATGATGTCGTCGAAGTCTGCTTTACCTGCCGATTCAAGTTGTAAGATCTTGTCATTCAGATCATCTGTGGTCACCGTATTGTCGATGAGCCAACCTTTTAATACGTTTTGCATAGGCTTGAATTGATATTAGTTCTTGTAGAACTATGGCAATTCTAGGCTTTGAAAATTAAGTAAAAAGTAATATAGGACTGATTATTGTATTGTTTTAGGTTTTTTATTAAATTACATTTTACCCCATGTAAATTCGGTTATTATCATTATCTTTGACAGCATTATTAACATAGTTCTACAAGAACTGATCTATCGTAGTCATACTCCCCCTTAAATAATGTGAATATTCTTTTTATCTTATTTCTTCACTCTCTCCGTTACTTTTGCCCCTGTCTCGATTGCCGTTAACTACCGGATCGACTGTTTCCACCAGCCATTTCTCGATATTACGGGTCTTAGAACTGAAGTTGATGCCTATTTTATAGAGCGTACGTGTCGTATCGGCTTCAAAAGGACGGGCGTAATGTTTCTCATTGATCTGTCGAAGAGCTTCTTCGGCCGTGCTGTCGAACTTAAACTCCATCACATAGGTGTATTTGTCCGTTTGCAACACCAGGTCTACGCGGCCTTCACTGGTATGATATTCCGCTTTGACGTAGAAGCCCACCAGCTTAAAGACGATAAAGAGTATGTTCTGATAATGAAGCTCCAGATCGCGCACCAACTCATAAGGTGTATCGGCCATCAGAGAGGAAAGGCGGTGGAAGAAGGCGTCGACTTGGCCTGTTTCCACTTCGTTTACAAACTTTTGTATCTGGAAGGGCGAGTCTACTTTATCAGCATTTGCATAGAAGGGCATCAAATACTTGAGAAATCCCTCTTCCACCTCCCGGTTGGGAAAGCCCAGGCGATACATTCCAAAACGAGGGTCGTACCCCTTGATGGTAAGGTATCCGCTCTGATAGATCACGGGGATAGGGTTGGTCGACTCCGAGTCAATGCTGTTCAGTATGTCTGCATTTGTTTCCTCGTGTGCCATACGGTATAGATCGTAATTATGGCGTTTGAGTAATTCTACCAGGTAGGAGGGTGTTCCCGTCTCGAACCAGTAGCTGCCGAACTTCATCTTCAGGAAGGTGTTTAACAGACTGAAAGGGTTGTAGATACCGATTGAGTTTTCCACGAAGTGGTAGCCGTCATAGCATGCTTTCAACTCGCGGCAGACATCCTCGTAAGATATCTTCTGCGCATCGGCCAGTTTGTGAAGCTCATCCTCAAAGTTGGTATGTATTTCCTTTTCGGTGATGCCACAGAGCTCGACATAAAGGTCGTCCATCGAGATATCATTCAGGTTGTTCAGGTCGCTGAATACGCTTACTTTACCAAATTTGGTGACTCCTGTCAGCAATGCGAATTTGATGTAGCCGTCCATGGATTTGAGTACGCCGTAGAAAGGCTTCAGCGTAGTACGAAAAGCCTTTTGCAGTTCTACGTCGCCGATAGCCTGAAGCATCGGCTTGTCGTACTCGTCGACAAGGATGGCAACACGTTCACCGCTTTTTTCGCAGGCACGGCGGATAATTCCGGCAAACCGTAGGGAGAAAGAGGTTTCCGAAGGGCGGGTTCCATAAAGTTCCTCCCACTGTTCCAGTGTGTCGTTGAGAATTTTATCTAGACTCTCCGGTGTGTTATACTTCTCTATATTCAGATCGAGATGTAGCACGGGCCGTTTCACCCAATCTTTTTCAAGCTGTTCGATGGCCAGACCTTCAAACAGTTCTTTCTTCCCTTCAAAGTAAGCTTGAAGGGTGGAGATCATCAGACTCTTACCGAAGCGGCGCGGGCGACTGAGGAAGTAGTAACTGCCTGTTTTTACCAGCCGGTATAGCAGCGCTGTCTTATCTACGTAGAAGTAACCGTCTTTGCGAAGCTTCTCAAAATTCTGAATACCAATAGGATATAATTTACTCATGATACTTGTCTTTTATTAAAACGGAACCATCCGAACGCAAATATACCTTTTTATCGGCTGATGCCAAACATACAGCGAAGGTTTTCTGTGTCCGGATGTTTCATTTCTTCGTCGCGTTCGTCATGTTGTTTTGAATATCGTTATTTACTGACTCTCTCCGTCACCTTTGCCCCTGTCTCGATTGCCGTTCCCTGCAATTCTACGTATTCAACGCCTAACGGATTATTGGGCTTGCCTTTTACGTAGAGTGATTCGAGTATGGCCGGTTGGTTGTCGATCGTTGTCATGCAGACATATCTGGAATCTCTTTTGCAGATTGTCAGCTTCTTGCCGGAGTAGGCGGTCAGGGTCACTTCGCTGGTGTCGTTGCCTTCCGAAACCAGTTTATAGCCGTAAGCCATCTTACGCTGAAAATAGCTTAGTTCGTTGGTTTCTCCCACTCGTTCTTCCCGGTTTACCCAGTAGATGTTTAGGGGGACTTTCGTATTCAGTTTGCCGTTCTCCAGATTCACATCGTAACATACCAGATTTTTGTTAAGGCTTCGGGCGATATGGAAAAGCCGTTCGGCAGTCGGGTAGGTACTGTCATCCGGATTGGAGGCATGCATCACTGTAATGAGTGAAAGGAACAGGGTTAAATAAATCGTTTTCATCGCTTATAAGTTGGAAGTAAGATAAGTTAAATATTCGTCGATTCCTTTTTCATCATCCGGTTCCGGACTCCATGGAGCCATATTCTCAGGATGTAAAGGCGCGAAAGGTCCTGGCTTCACTTCATAAATAACTGTTCCCGGCTCCAATACGAGCAGGCTATGCCATATGCCTGGTTTGATTTCTGCGCCATACGATCCGGCAAGCGGGTCGAGCAGAAGTTTCTCTGTGATATTTCCGTCATTATCAAAAATAAATAGCATGGCTTTCCCACGGAGTAGCAGGAAAATTTCGTCTTTATCCGGATTCAGATGGCGGTGAGGGCGGATATAAGTGTCCGGCTCCATGGCATTCAGCAGGCGGTTTACAGGATCGTCCAGTTGTTCATGGAAGTTGTAATTCATACGCAAGCGAGGTGACTGTTTGGCACGTTCGCTGGTCTCGTCGAGTAGTTGTTTATTTATTATTTTCATGTTATGCAACAATTATTTGAGGGACGAATGTACAAAATAAATTTTGTCTGTTATGCCGATAATCCGTACTTTTGTACGAAACCCTGAAAATCGGCTGCTTCATGAAACCTATTATATACCGCTTTTGTCTGTTGATATGTATCTTGTCTCTAACAATTTCCTGTAAACGGGAAGGAGAAAAGAAATTTGTTGTGGGCGTTTCCCATAGTTCTATTAATGATAGCTGGCGGAAAGCGATGGTGCTGGATATGCAGGTAAAAGCTTCTGAGTATCCCGGACTGACTCTGCAAATAAAAGATGCCGGTGAAGACAATGACACTCAGATCAAACAGATACGTGAGTTTATCAAACAACGGGTAGACCTAGTCATTATATCTGCCAACGAATCGGAACCTGTCACAACCGCAGCCGTAGAGGCTTTCCGGGCGGGGATTCCTACTATTATAATAGATCGGAAGATTTATTCGGAAGAATATACGACTTTTATCGGTGCGGACAATTATGAGATTGGCCGTGCAGCCGGATTGTTTATCAATTCATTGCTGAAGAAAAAGAAAACAACGATTGTCGAAGTGTGGGGGCGCGAAGGTTCTTCTTCTGCCCGCGACAGGCATAACGGTTTTAGTGATGCTCTTATCCATAATGATAATGTGATTCTGAAAACTGTGTACGGGCGTTGGCATGCGAAAGAAACAAAAGAAAATATAGCAACACTTGGTCTCTTTGATGATATTGATATCGTGTATGCTCATAATGATGTGATGGCATTGGCTGCGCGGGAGGCTATTATGGAGATAGATTCGCTGGCGGTAAAAAGGATAAAGTTTATCGGCATAGATGCTTTGCCGGGTAAGGGTAAAGGGATCGAAGCGGTAAGTAACGGTCATCTGACTGCCTCGTTCGTTTATCCAACCGGAGGAACTACTGCGATAAAGGTTGCCTGGCAGATACTGAACGGGCAGCCTGTTTCCAAACAATACGCATTGACATCGGCCCTGATTGACAAAGATAATGCAGGTACTTTATATTTGCAGACCGAACAGTTGGCTGATTATCAGGAACAGATCGAGAAACAGCGGAATAATCTGGAAGAGATGCTTTCGGAATATCGTTTTTTACAAAATTCAGTCGGTTTGATCCTATTGTTGCTGGGAGTAGTGGGCCTACTGGCTCTTTATGTAATACATATCTTCCGCAAGGTACAGCGTAAGAACCATGAACTGAAGCGAACTAATATACAGGTGGAACAGCAACGCGAAGAACTGGCTGTTGCCAACCGGAAGATCGAACAGGCTACTACCCGCAAATTACAGTTCTTCACAAATGTATCCCATGAGATCAAAACACCGCTAACACTGATACTCGGGCCGTTGAATAAGCTATCGAAAGAATTGCCTCCCGATTCTCCGCTTGCCGACGACATACATATCATAAAGAAGAATGCCGACCGCCTGAAACGTGTTGTCAGCCAGCTGCTCGACTTCCGTAAGGTAGAAAGTAACAAGATGGATATGCGGGTGGCGGAAATAGATCTGGTTACCTTTATCGAAGATGTCAGTTCCTATTTTGATAATATGGCACAGAGCAAACAGATACAATACTCGTTTCAACATGATGTCTCTTCCGTAATGTTGTGGGTGGATACGGATAAGATGGAAAAGATACTGGCCAATCTGTTGTCGAATGCCTTTAAGTTTACACCCGACGGAGGGACCGTTACAATCCGTTTGCAGGATCATGCGGGATATGTTATCCTTTCGGTAGAAGATAACGGGAAAGGAATCCAGCCGCAGAACCTGTCTTCCGTTTTCGATCAGTTTTTTACCGCCGACCATCTTACCGGAACGGGGATTGGTCTGCATCTGACTCATGAGTTTGTCGGTATGCATAAAGGAAGTATCCGTGTGGAAAGTGAACCGGGGAAACGTACCGTCTTTTTTGTCGAGTTGCCCAAAGGAAAATCTCACTTTGATGAATCTTGTGTGTTTGCTCCTTCCGTAACAGAATTGTCGAGCGGCGTAGCCAATCTGGATACCCGTGAAATGGATGAGATTGTGAACCGTACCTACGATTATACGATCCTGATTGTTGAAGACGATCCGGATATTAATGCGTATCTGCAAAAAGAACTGAAACCGAATTTCCGTATCCTGACAGCAGAGAATGGTTTGGTAGCCGTGGATATACTGGCAAAAGAAAATGTGTCGCTGGTAATCAGTGACGTGATGATGCCCGAAATGAATGGCTATGAATTGTGTAAGCGGATTAAATCGGATATTGTTTTCAGCCATATACCGGTTATATTGCTCACCGCCCTTTCCGATGATAAACAGCGGATGTATGGTATTGCCAGCGGTGCCGATGAGTTTATCCAAAAACCGTTTAATATTGAAGAAGTAAAACTCCGGATCGTCCGTCTGCTGGAAGAACGTGCCCGGCTGAGGAATGCATTCGCCCAGGAACTTCAATCACCTGCCGCTTCCGGATTGAAAACGGATAAGGCGGAAAGTATGGACGAATTGTTTATGCGTAAGTTCATGGCATTGATCGAGGAATCTTATCCTGATTCAAACTTCAGTATCGAAAAAGCGAGCGAAATGCTTGGCCTGTCGCGTGTGCATCTCTACCGGAAAGTAAAAGAACTGACAGGAGTGACGCCTACAGATTTCCTCCGTAACTACCGTTTGAAGCAAGCCGCTGCCTTGTTGCGTCAGAAAGACTGTAATGTCAATGAAGCTGCTTATGCAACCGGTTTCAGTTCCCCTCCTTATTTCTCCAAATGCTTTAAGGCGGTGTACAATATTACACCAACCGAATATCAGGAGAAAGGATAACACTCGTTACATTTATGTAACGATACTATAAGCCTGTTGAAAATAAACCTTTTATGTAACGAATGTTATCCTTTTTGTAGCATCCGTTATCGTCTGCTTCTGTTCCGTTCCTTAGTTTTGCATCATCAAACATAAGGAACAAAAATCTCGTATTACAAAGAATTACTACATCATGGAACAGATGAAGCAACAAAATAAAAAACCGGTAGTGGTCGGTATTGGCGAACTTCTTTGGGATTTGCTTCCCACAGGTAAGACGGCAGGCGGCGCACCGATTAATTTTGTTTACCATGCTTCCCGTTTGGGAGCCGAAGGGTATGCTATCAGTGCCATTGGTGATGATGATAACGGAAGGGATATATTGAGCGAACTGGATAAGTACAAAATTCAGTATTTAATAGAAAAGTTACCGTATCCTACAGGAACGGTACATGTGGATATAGAGGATGACGGTATTCCCCATTACACAATAACGGAACGTGTAGCCTGGGATCATATGTCGCCTACCTCCGATGCGGTAGACCTGGCAGAACGTGCGGATGCTATCTGCTTCGGTGCTTTGGGACAGCGTTGTCAACAATCCCGTGAAACGATTCAGGCTATTCTTTCGTTTGCTCCCGATTCGGCGTACCGGTTGTTTGATATTAACCTGCGGCAACATTATTATAATAAGGTATTGATTGAAGAATCTTTGTACCTGGCGAACGTGCTGAAAATGAATGATGATGAAATGTCGGAGCTGAAAAACCTGTTCGGTTTGAAAGGAACCGAAGAAGAGGTGGCTAACTGGTTTATGGAGAACTATAACCTGCGAATGGTTGTTCTGACGGCGGGTGCTGATTACAGTACGGTTTATACGCCCGACGAAGTATCTACCTTAGCTACTCCAAAAGTGGATGTAGTGGATACGGTAGGAGCAGGAGATGCTTTTTCGGCAGCCTTGGTGATGTCGTTATTGAAAGGGCAGACATTGAGAGAAGCCCACGAATGTGCTGTAAAAATATCGGCTTTTGTTTGTTCCCATAAAGGAGCATGGCCGGTTTACGAATAAGAAATAGAAGATACTTATATATGTATAGGTTAATTGTTTAAGGCAAAAAGATGGTTAGTTTTAGGTTTTTAATTTAGGTTGGTTAAAAGGTCCGGTATTACCGGGCCTTTTATGTTTTTAAAAACGTTTGTACTGAAGGGATAACTCCAAACGCACGAAAAGGGATTATCCCGAAGGATATCCCTTTCCATGTATCGATAATAATGTTTGCCTGTTTTACTTGCAGACGCCTTATTAGTATTGTCTTTCCAGCAACCAAGCATCCTGGAAATCAGGTGCATATTTAGCTTTGATAGCATCGCGGCTGTCGGCTGCATCAGCTTTATCATCGAAGCTGGCAACGATTACACGCAGCATACCTTGTTCGTTTTCACCTAATACCGCATTGTAGCCTGCATTCTGCATACGCTCTTTCAAAGAGTAAGCATTTGTCTTGTTCTTGAAGCTACCGATAACTACACTGTAACGTTTCAGACGGCTGGCGTCTTCACCCTGTGCAGCGCTGATTCTTTCCGAGCGAGTCGTTGCTGTAGATGTTCTGGGTTTGGAAACCGGGGCAACCTCTTCAACAATCTCTTCTTCTTGTTCTACTACCTCAACAGGAGCTGTAGACTCTTTTTCTTTGGCTTGTTCGTAAGCAGCCTTATAAGCACTCTGTTTAGGTTTACATGAGCCGAATGCTAATACCATACTTATAGCGGCTCCAAATAACCAAATCTTATTCATACTGTTCAGTTCTTAAATTACTTGTGCAAAGATATAAATTATATTTACTAATTTCGCACACAGAATATAATATATTATAATGTACATGAATAAATCTATTGCAACAATGGTTATGGCAACATCCGTATTACTAGGTGCTTGTAATCAGGAAGCTAAGAAAGCAGAAGACACAAAGCCAGTTATCGGACGTTCGGAAATCAAGATTGCCGACGGCCGGATGACGCCCGAGGCGCTTTGGGCCATGGGACGTATCGGCGGCATGAATGTTTCGCCCGACGGACAGAAAGTAGTTTACACGGTAGCTTACTACAGTGTTCCTCTCAACAGCAGCAACCGTGAAGTGTTCGTCATGAACGCCGATGGTTCTGATAACAAACAGATTACCCACACTTCATTTTCTGAAAATGAAGCAACCTGGATTAAAGGGGGCACAAAGATTGCTTTCCTTTCCGGCGAAAGCGGAAGCAGCCAGCTTTGGGAAATGAATCCGGACGGAACCGGACGGAAACAGTTATCCAATTATGACAGCGATATCGAAGGCTTCGCTTTCTCTCCGGATGAAAAGAAGGTCCTGTTTATTTCGCAGGTAAAGACGGTTCCGAGCACAAAAGACAAGTATCCGGATTTGGATAAAGCCAGCGGTATCATTGTGACGGATTTGATGTATAAGCATTGGGATGAATGGGTAACGACAGCTCCCCATCCGTTTATTGCTGATTTTGATGGAAATAAGGTCGGCAGTCCGATTGATGTGTTGGAAGGTGAACCGTACGAATCACCGATGAAACCTTTCGGTGGTATCGAGCAGCTAGCCTGGAATACGACCTCCGATAAGATTGCATACACTTCCCGTAAGAAGACCGGTAAGGAATATGCTCTTTCCACTAATTCGGATATTTATGTATATGACCTGAATACCAAGCAGACTGTAAATATCAGCGAAGGTATTATGGGATACGATACCAATCCGCAGTATTCGCCTGACGGTAAATATATTGCCTGGCAGAGTATGGAACGCGACGGGTATGAATCGGATCAGAATCGCCTGATGGTTATGAACCTGGAGACGGGTGAAAAGACATTTGTCAGCAAGGACTTCGATTCAAATGTAGACGGTTTCTGTTGGAGTGCCGATGCCCGTACGCTTTATTTTACGGGAGTATGGCATGGTGAATCGCAGGTATATAAGATTGAACTGGACAACGGTAATAAACTGACTCAGCTTACTTCCGGTACCTATGATTACGATTCCGTGCACTTGCTGGGAGAAAACAAGTTGATTGTTAAGCGCCACTCTATGAGCATGGGCGATGAAATCTATTCTATCGACCTGGCTGATAATAATAAGGTAGCTCAGCTGACTACCGAAAACAAGCAGATTTACGACCAGCTGACCATGGGTAAGGTAGAAGGACGCTGGATGAAGACAACCGATGGTAAGCAGATGTTGACTTGGGTAATCTATCCGCCTGATTTCGATCCGAACAAGAAATATCCGACTTTGCTGTTCTGCGAAGGTGGTCCGCAAAGTCCGGTCAGCCAGTTCTGGTCTTATCGTTGGAACTTCCAGATTATGGCGGCTAACGATTATATCATTGTCGCTCCGAACCGTCGCGGTCTTCCGGGCTTCGGCATGGAGTGGAACGAACAGATCAGCGGTGATTACGGTGGTCAGTGTATGAAAGACTATTTCACGGCTATTGATGAAATGGCGAAAGAACCGTATGTGGATAACGATCGTTTGGGTTGTGTCGGAGCCAGCTTCGGCGGTTTCTCCGTTTACTGGTTAGCCGGTCATCATGACAAACGTTTCAAAGCATTTATTGCCCATGACGGTATCTTCAATATGGAAATGCAATATCTGGAAACGGAAGAAATGTGGTTTGCCAACTGGGATATGGGCGGCGCTTACTGGGAAAAGAACAATCCGGTGGCACAACGCACATTTGCCAACTCTCCGCATTTATTCGTAGACAAATGGGATACGCCAATCTTGTGTATTCACGGAGAAAAAGACTATCGTATCCTTGCCGGTCAGGGAATGGCAGCCTTCAATGCAGCCGTGCTACGCGGTGTTCCTGCTGAATTGTTAATCTATCCGGATGAAAACCATTGGGTATTGAAACCGCAGAACGGCGTGCTCTGGCAGCGCACATTCTTTGAATGGCTCGATCGGTGGGTGAAGAAATAAGAATTGCTTTTATATAGCAAAAGGGGAGTTCCGGTAGTCGGGCTCCCCTTTTTTGTAATATCTGAATAATAAATCTTATCCGGCTATCTTATCGTCAGTTTATCGAACCGCCTCCAAAGCAATATGCCTAACGTTGTCAGGCTTATCGGGAATCCGCACCAAATCCCGATGGCTCCCCAATCGAAGATAAATCCGCAGACATAACCGATTGGCAGTGCCAGTCCGAAATGGCAGGCAAATGCGCAGTAAGCCATATACTTCACATCGGCTATCCCTCGTAGTGCATTGGCAAATAAGATTTGTAATCCGTCGCCGAACTGATACAACACGACTGACCAGGATAGGAGGGCTACCATAGCCACGACCTCATGTTCGGGGGTAAATAAGTATCCCATATTCTTATGGAACAGTATAATAAAGAATACGAATAATACGGCCACTCCCATAATCAGATGTAGTCCGGCAAAAGAAGCCTGACGGATATTCAGCCAGTCACTGTATCCTTTGAATACACTTACGCGAATTGTAACGGCGGCAGCTATCCCGTAATAGACCATGAATCCGAGTGTCGTGATTACGCCTAACACCTGATGGGCGGCCAGTGCGGTGCTCCCGATCCATCCCATCATAATAACACTCAGACTGAATGAACCCGTTTCAACCCCCATTAACAATCCCACCGGAAAGCCTAAACGTATCAGGTTGGAGAGGTTCAGGCGGTTAACGACTCCGTTTTTGAATCCGGTCAGGAACTCTTTATATTTTTCCCTTCGGGCAAATAAAACGCAGAAAACGATAAATGTAAGGATACGACTGACAAGTGTGGAGATACCTGCCCCAGTCAGTCCCATCTCCGGAACGCCGCATTTTCCATAGATAAGAAAATAGTTCCCTATAATATTCAACACGTTCGCCCCGAGCATGATCCACATCGGAGTAACCGTATCGGTCGTACCGTCGCTGAACTGCTTAAACGAATTGAACAGCATGGCGAATATCACCGAGAAAAGCTGTAAGATATAGTAGGGAACGATATATGGCATCAACTCTTCCGGCTGTTTTAAAATATCGATGTTCAACAGGAGCAGGAGCATCAAAGTACTTAACAATACCCCGACGATGAAGTTGATAAAAAGACTGTTCTTCAATGTCTCTCCGGCTTTGTGATATTCTTTGTTGGCATGCAAACCGCCGATAATGGGAGTGAGGCCGTATGAGAAACCCATCCCGAAGATAAAAGCCAGGTTAAAGAAGTTATTGACAAAAGAAGCGGCGGCCAGTTCAGCTGTGCTGTGATGTCCCACCATGATGTTGTCGGCAAAACCGACAATAATAATGCCCAGCTGCCCCAACATGATCGGGACACCCAAGCGGATTGTTTCTTTATAATGTTCTTTGTAAGCAGAGAGTTGTATCATTGCATTCTTTTAGTCGGTTCATCAGCATAAAAGAGTGGTAAGTATCTGATGAGTTTTCAGAAAGAGGTAGGTCTAATTTAATTTAGAGGTAGGTCTAAATTGAATTACACGTACCTCTAAATTGATTTAGACCTACCTCTAAATATAAAAACATTGGATATTCTCCAGAAAGATGTTGTGTATTTTCCGGAAAAGGATCGTATTAAATTATTTCCACTGATTCGATAACCACATTTTCCAACGGGCGGTCCTGGCGGTTGGTCTTTACGTTCTGGATGGCGTCCACTACGTCCAGTCCTTCTACCACTTCGCCGTATACCGTATATTCGTTATCCAGAAAAGGAACACCGCCGATTGTTTTGTAAGCTTCGCGCTGTTCCGGAGTCAGTTTGGCTTCCTCTTTGCGCTTTTCAGCTTCCAGTTCTGTTTTTCCGATCAAGGTATCGCGGATGATGGCCAGTTCGGCTTTGTCGCCACTTTGGTAGGCAGCTTTGATCTTCGCTGCATTTTCTTTTTGCAGACGGGCGAAAATAGACTGTTTCAGGCGGCCTTCTTTCTGTTTTTCCATCTGGGCCAGTTCGCTGTCGGAATAAACTTTTCCGGTTACGATATAGAACTGGGAAGCGGAAGATTCTCTTTCCGGATTCACTTCATCGCTAGTACGGGCTGCTGAGAGTGCTCCTTTTTTGTGGAAATATTTCGGATAAACGAACTCGGCAGGGACCGTATATCCCAGATCGCCGGCACCCAGTTGTTTGCTCATCGGAGCATCTTTAGAGGTGACATCACCACCCTGGATCATGAAATCCTTGATGACACGGTGGAAAAGCAGGCCGTTGTAAGTGCCTTCCTTTACCAGTTTGATAAAGTTGTCGCGGTGTTGCGGTGTTTCGTTGTATAATTTTAGTTTGATGTTACCCAGGCTGGTCTTCATCAGAACCTGTGTTTCGTTTGTTTCCATTTTTCGTTTCGTTTAATGATTATTTATCGACAATCGTCATTGTCTTTATCTTTATATTCTTTAACGGCCTGTCGTCCTCATTTGTTTCGACAAACTGGATTTTATCGACAACTTTCATGCCTTTTATTACTTCGCCGAAGATGGTGTAGGTCCCGTCCAGGTGGGGAGCGCCCCCTTCAAGCATATAGGCTTCCCGTTGTTCAGGAGTAAAGGTTTTATTATCTTTTTCCTCCATCTTGTCCAGTTCCATTTCCGTATAGAATTTTCCGGTAACGATGTAGAACTGTGTACCCGATGAGGCGCGTTCCGGATTCTCGTCGTCACTGGTACGGGCGGCACAGAGCATACCGCGTTTGTGGAAATATTTCGGATAGACGATCTCTGCCGGGATGGTGTAACCCGGGTCGCCGTCCCCCAGATGCTGTTCGATAGGTGCATCTTTCGAGTTGATGTCTCCGCCTTGTACCATGAATTGTTTGATGACACGGTGGAACAGGAGGCCGTCGTAGCGCTTCTCTTTCACATTTTTGATAAAATTATCCCTGTGCTGGGGCGTGTCGTTAAATAACTTCACTTTGATCTTTCCCATGTCGGTATCGATCTGAACAAGGGTCTCAACTTCCTGCGCTTGCAAATGAAGGGATGACAATAATCCGATTAGGAGTAAACCTATAGCAAACAGCTTTTTCATCTTCGTTTTATTTTGTTATTAAGGCAACAAAAATAGTTACTTTTAGTCGTTAACGCAACCTTTTAACACAACCTTTTCATGCAATGCTTGTTCCTTACTGGTAAAACGTCTAAACAAAACACATTTATGAAAGCATTTGTTAAAGGAGCAGCTTTGTTGCTCGGGGTCGGACTGTTATCCACCCATGCCCAGGCTCAGAAAGTGATCATTAAGGATGAGGAGCCGAATTCAATCCTGTTTATTTCCCGTGATAAGGCGGGTGATGAAATTATCCGGATACTGAACGAAACCCAGAATCAGCGTTTCCATGAACCGGGCATTCCCCGTTTTCTGCTGACCGACCGTAAGGGGCGTTTCGCTCTCGGTATCGGAGGATACGTGAAGGCAACAGCCGAATATGATTTTGGCGGTATCTCCAAAGATATTGATTTCTATCCCGCACTGATCCCCAACAAAGGTGCGTCGCATGTCAGAAACCAGTTCCAGATGGACGCAACAACCAGCACGGTCTTCCTTAAACTGGTGGGACACACCAAACATCTGGGCGACTTCGTTGTCTATACGGCCGGTAATTTCCGTGGAAACGGTAAGGGCTTTGAACTGAGAAATGCGTATGCTTCCTTGCTGGGATTCACACTCGGATATGACTATGGTTCGTTTATGGACCTGGCGGCTATTCCTCCGACGATCGACTTTGCCGGTCCGAACGGGATGGCGATTTATCATGCTACCCAGTTCCGTTACGAACGTTCGTTCGGGAAAGGATGGAAAGCCGGTGTCGGTGTGGAAATGCCGGTGGTGGACGGACTGATCAATGATAACCTGAGTATCGGTTCGCAACGCATGCCGAACTTCCCCGCCTATCTGCAATATGGCTGGAACTCTAAGAGCCATCTGCGTGCCGCCGCTATCGTCAGAAGTATGACATATGATAACCTGGTTGCTAATAAAGCCGAATCGGAAACAGGTTGGGGCGTGTTGCTCTCCACCACATTCAACCTTTGCAGCAAAGTACAGGTGTACGGACAAGGTGTTTACGGTCGGGGTATCAGCCAGTACATGAACGACCTGAGTAATCTGAATGTGGATATTGTTCCCGATCCCGACAAAGCCGGACGTATGCAGGTTCTTCCGATGATGGGATGGTATGCCGGCCTGCAATACAATATTACTCCGAATGTGTTTGTTTCGAGTACTTACAGCCAGTCACGTTTATATAGTGAAAACGATTACCCGTCGACTTCTTCCGAACAATACCGCTACGGACAATATCTGGTAGCCAACCTGTTCTGGAATATCACTCCCGACTTGCAGGTCGGTGCCGAATATCTGAGGGGATGGCGCACGGACTTTAATGATCAGACTCGCCATGCCAATCGTCTGAATCTGGCAGTACAGTATAGTTTCTAGTTGAACCGACAAAACCGTTAAAAGTCAAAGCGCCTCTTTGTCGTGTTGCTTTTTTGTATACCTTTGTGGCTATTGAGGGATAATTAAAGAGGCAATATGAATTTTCAGATGAGGCAGCTTGCGATTCTATCGCTGCTATTGTTATTATCAATATATGCGAAAGGAGAGAATACTCCGGTTGTATCTGCTCGGGATGCGGCCGGAGCATTCCCTTTTGAAAAGAAAGTTACCGGACGGGTTGTTGATTCCGGCGGTAAGCCGTTAGCGGGAACAAATGTGGTGGAAGAAGGCACGACAAACGGTGTCGTAGCGGATGCGGGAGGTAATTACTCGCTGTCAGTGGGAGAAGAGGCTACATTGATCTTCTCTTTTATCGGTTATAAAACCAAACATATTCCTGTCCGCGAACAGCAATATCTGGAAGTCGTGTTGGAAGAAGATGTATTGTTTCTGGATAATGTTGTCGTAACCGCCCTGGGTATAAAAAGAAAAGAAGCCTCGCTGACCTATTCCGTCGAACAGGTTGATGGCGAGGAACTGAACCGGGTGAAAGACCCGAATATGATTAATACGCTTGCCGGAAAAGTAGCGGGGGTACAAATAAACAAGGCTGCTTCCGGCCTGGGCAGTTCTTCTAAAGTCCTGATGCGTGGCATCCGCTCGGTGGTAGGTAACAACCAGCCTTTGTATGTCATAGACGGTGTCCCTATTCTTAATTCTGCCAATGAACAGGCTTTTTCCGCTATTGGCGGTACTGCCGATGCCGGAAACCGTGATGGCGGTGACGGTATCTCTAATCTGAATCCCGAAGACGTTGAAAGTATCAGTATCCTGAAAGGCTCGCCGGCAGCCGCCTTGTATGGCAGCCAGGCGGCTAATGGTGTTATCCTGATTACAACGAAGAAAGGCAATCCGGATATCCGTAAGATATCCTTTTCAACCAGCCTGATGTTTGATAAAGCCTTTTGCCTGCCGGAGTTCCAGAACGAATACGGAGTGTCCGACAACGTGGAAAGCTGGGGAAAGAAAGCCGACTTGCCGGTATATGATAATGCGGGCGGATTCTTCAAGACTGGTCTGACCTCTATCTCTTCTTTTTCCGTAAGTGCAGGTAACAAGAAATACCAGACTTATTTCTCCTATGCCAATACAACGGGAAAAGGTATCATCGAACATAACCATCTGTCAAAACATAATATATCTCTCAGAGAGACGGCTTTCCTGTTTGAAGACCGTCTGAAGCTGGACGGAAGTGCTTCATTCCTGCGGCAAACAACGAAGAATCGTAATCCCAGCGGTGGCTTCTATATGAATTCGCTGGTGGGACTTTATCGTTTCCCGCGAGGTGTGGATATATCCGAATACAAGGAGAACTTTGAAGTATGGAACCCGTCCCGGAACCTTAACGAGCAGAACTGGCATTCTGATACCCAGGATTTTGAACAGAACCCGTATTGGGTTACAAACCGTATCCGGAGCAAAGATTCCCGTACCCGTACGATCCTGTCGCTGAATGCCGGACTCAAAGTGACGGACTGGTTTAAGATACAGGCACGCGGCAGTCTCGACTATCTGTCGGATAAGGTGCGTCAGATGTTTTATGCCTCTACAGCCCCGGCTTTGTCCGGTCAGAACGGCAGGTATATCGAGGCGGATTATCAGGAAACGCTTTTGTACGGGGATATTATCGGTTCCTTTGAAAAGAAATTCGGACAGTTTTCCCTGAACGGTGTGATAGGAGGGAGCATCAACGACAAGCTGGTGAACTCCCTGCGTTATGATTCGAAAACCGCATCATTGAAATATGCCAATGTGTTTAATGTGGCGAATATCATTATGGACGGTTCAGCTTATATCGACCAGCAGATCGATGCCCACCGTCAGTTGCAGTCGCTGTTTGCTACTGCGCAGGTCGGTTACAAGGATATTTTCTTCCTAGACCTGACAGCCCGGAACGACTGGTCGAGTACGCTGGCCTTTACTCCGAATGAAAAGAAAGGCTTTTTCTATCCGTCGGTAGGCGGGGCCTGGGTGATGAGCAAGATGTTCCGGTTGCCGGAATTTATTTCTTTTGGCAAGTTGAGAACCGTATGGAGCAAGGTCGGTAACGACATACCTTTATATATAACAAACCCAGTTTCGCATGTGGGAGCCGGTGGTGAAATAGAATATGCCGATTCCGCCCCGTTTGAAAATATGAAACCCGAAATGACAACCTCGGTGGAGCTGGGTACGGAATGGCGTTTCCTGAACGACCGTATCAGTTTTAGCGGGACGTATTATAAGACGAATACCCGTAACCAGTTCTTCAAACTCCCCGCCAAGTCGGGAGACAAATATGCTTATCGTTATGTCAATGCAGGAGATATCCAAAATATCGGTTGGGAGGTCAGTGCCTCCGCATTGCCGGTTGTCGGTAAAGATTTCGAATGGAAATCGTCGCTGAACTATTCGACCAATAAAAATAAAGTAGTCAGGCTGCATGAAGAATTGCCAGTCTTTATTTATGGTCCGAGAGGCTTCTCTTCCAGTTATGCAATGAAGCTGGTGGAGGGCGGTTCTTTCGGGGATATCTATGGGAAAGCATTTCGCCGTGATGAGAACGGGCATATCCTTTATGAAACGGAAGGTGGCAAAAAAGGTCTGCCCCAGGTGGAAGGCGAAGGAAACCTGATTAAGGTAGGAAATGCAAATCCCAAATTCACAATGAGCTGGAACAACACGTTTACTTACAGGAACCTGTCTCTTTCATTTCTGATAGACAGCCGTTTTGGTGGTGAAGTCTTGTCGCAGACGCAGGCCGATATGGATATGTTCGGCGTGACTCAGATTACGGCTGATGCCCGTAATGCCGGCTTTGTCATGCTGGAAGGAAACAGGATAGAAGATGTAAAAAGCTTTTATAAAAATGTAGTGGGAGGACGTGCGGGAGTAACCGAATATTATATGTACGATGCGACCAATATCCGTCTGCGTGAATGTTCGCTCGGCTATGCCTTGCCCGGGAAATGGTTGGAGGCGACGAAAGCTATCAGGCAGGTTCACCTGGCTTTCACTGCCCGTAATCTCTTTTTCCTTTATAAGAAAGCCCCTTTCGACCCTGATTTGATTCTTTCAACGGGAAATGATAATCAGGGAATAGAGGTCTACGGTATGCCGACCACCAGAAGTTTTGGTTTCAGTATAAAATGTGATTTTTAATTCAGGAGTATGCAGATGATAAACAGAAAGATAGCAACCTTCCTTTTTATTCTTTTCCTGGTTTTCCCATCCTGTACGGGACATTTCCAGGAGATGAATACAGACCAGTCCGGAATCACCGATGAGGATATGACTGTCGATTTCAATAATCTGGGTATTCCGTTGGGAATCATTCAGCAGGGAATCTATTTTAATTATGATTTCGGAAAGGGAAAGAACTGGCCTTACCAGATTATGCAGAATCTGAATGCAGATATGTTCAGCGGGTATATGCACGATTATAAACCCCATAACGGTGGAAGCAGCAATTCCGATTATAACTTGCAGGACGGTTGGAATGGTACGAACTGGGGATACACCTACGCTTATATCCTTCCGCAGATAGATAAACTGGAAGACTCTACCCGTGTCAATTACCCGGAAGTCTACGCAATAACGAAGATTCTGAAAGTGGAGGTCATGCACAGAATATCCGATATGTATGGTCCTGTCATATATTCTACATTCGGAAACGACAACGGTGTTTATTCTGCCGATACACAAAAAGAGGCATATGATGCTTTCTTCCGGGATCTGGATATAGCGGTCGGGTTGATAACCGAACATCTCCGGAGCAAAACGATTGCTCCCGACCTTTCGGATTTTGATATTCTGCTGGACGGAAATTATATTTCCTGGCTGAAGTTTGCCAATTCATTACGGATGCGCCTGGCGATACGGATAGCAATGGCCGATCCTGAAAAGGCCCGCAGTGAATTTCTGAAAGCATTCCATAATCCTTACGGAGTTTTCGAAACGGTAAAAGACCGGTTGGTCGTTTCAATCCGGAACGGTTATCAGAATCCGTTGGGAGAAATAAACCGGATATGGAATGAAGTCTATATGAACGCATCCATGGAATCTGTTTTGAATGGTTACGAAGACCCTCGCCGTGAATTCTTTTTTGAGCCCTGTGCGGAAGACACCGGAGAAACGGTTCTGCATGGAAAATACAAAGGAATACGGCAAGGTACCTGTTTCTCTCATTTATTATATGCTTCTCATTCGAAGATATATGTGAATAAATCGACCGAACCCATATTGATGACTGCCGCCGAAGTTTGGTTTTTACGTGCCGAAGCTGCATTGAGAGGCTGGACGACGGAGAATGCAGGGGATAACTATCGCCAGGGAATATCGACTTCATTTATCCAGTGGGGAGCAGGCGGTCTGGAGGATTATCTTCAGTCTGAATGCACCGGTGCAGATTATATAGATGCTTTTGACACTTCCAACAATATAGAAGCCCGTTGCAAAGTCTCTCCCAAATGGATTGAAACGGCCCCAAATGAAATCAAACTGGAGAAAATCATCACCCAGAAATGGCTGGCGGTTTTCCCGGAGGGTTGTGAAGCTTGGTCGGAACAGAGGCGTACCGGCTATCCCCGT
Source organism: Parabacteroides goldsteinii (assembly GCF_020091425.1). Lineage (NCBI taxonomy): Bacteria > Pseudomonadati > Bacteroidota > Bacteroidia > Bacteroidales > Tannerellaceae > Parabacteroides > Parabacteroides goldsteinii. The sequence goes on from NZ_CP081906.1 coordinate 942,950, forward strand.
CTTTTCCCTGTGAAAATAAATAACAGTAAAAACGGTTGTATCGATACGGAAATTATGATCCGGCGTCTAAACTTTCCTGCCGATCTGATAGATACGGATATCCCGCTTTACAACTCGCTTGTGAAGGCTTTGGATGGTCCCGATCATGCCGGGACAAGAATATGGTGGGATAAGGGGAGAAACTTCTAAAGTATTAATATGTGTTAAATAAGAGCGAGGCACCCCTAGATAGGAAAGTGTTGTGTGTATCCTTTATAAACGAACCTGAAAAAGGTACTATTATTAAGGAAACATATGCAAGACACAGTAATCATATCTCTTCTTCAGAAGTACATAAAAGATCAATGTACGGAGCAGGAGTTGCGTACTTTACTTCAATGGTTGAAGTCTCCGGATAACCATATTGATCTCGATTTGGTTGTACAACCGCTTTGGGATGCAATAGATAAGGATATGTCTCATCCGAATGAAGAAAGAGAAAATGAACTGCGCCGGGAAGTTTCTTCTTTGTTATCTGAAATAAAACAAAAGAATAAGTTTACTTCTAACTCCAGAGTTAGAAGTAAAAACCGTTTAAACGGTTTTTACAGGGTTGCAGCTATTTTAATTCTAGCTTTCAGTGTGACGTTAGGTTTACTGAAAGTCCTTGATCGTCCGCAGCCGGTTGTTACTTATGCGGAAAAAATGTCTGCGAAAGGTGAAAAGAAAAGTTTACTTCTGGCAGATGGTACTAAAGTAATCCTTAACTCTGATACAAAACTAATAATTCCCAGCAATTTTAATAAAGAGGAACGTATTATAGAGATGGAAGGAGAGGGATTCTTCGATGTGACTCCTAATCCGGATAAACCTTTCATTATAAGAAGTGGAGAAGCCCGGGTAAAAGTATTGGGTACCTCTTTCGATTTTAAATCTTATAAAGAAGATGAATTCATTAAACTGACGGTGTCGACAGGAAAAGTCAGAGTAAATGTTGCCGACCAAGATCTCCAACTGGCCGTTTCACCGAATGAACATCTTTCAATCAATAAAATAGATGGAAATGTCCGTAAGGAAAGCATAGAGGAAAATAACTATATAAAATGGATACATGGTTCTTTATATTTTAACAAAGAACCGATCCGTGAAGTAATCAAAACAATCAATCGTACATATAACCGGAAAGTGATTCTGCAATGTAAAAATTGTGATTATCGCATAACTGGTACTCATGATAACAAGAGCATTGAGGCTGTTATTGAAGCTATCTGTTTTACAACAGGACTTCGAAGTAAACGTGAAGGAGGTAATATTATATTATATGAGAAACATTAAAGTCTAACACTAAAAAAAATAGAATGCCTATGATAAACATTTGATAGTAACGTATATGAAAAAAGCAGTAGTGCTGCTACACTACTGCCTTCACTAAATTTCAGCAGAAACCTTTAAAACAGTATTGAGCCACTGGGTTGTAAGGTGTTTCTGCCTGTCTTAACAAACATCATTTATTAAAACATTACAAATGTATGAATTATAATCTAATCTATAACAAGACTCTTATGCGAACTTCGTTAACCGTTTGTGCTATCGCTCTGTCGTCTCAGTTACTCTGTGCGGAAGGAGCTTTAGGGCAAAGTCTTAAAGAAAACGATATCACGTATGTGGTGAAACAAACGTCTGTCAGTGACGCTTTTGAACAGTTAAGTAAAATCACCGGTTTTAATTTCTTTTATGACGAATCTGTCTTAAAAGGATTAAAAAATGTAAGCGTACAAATTAAAGAAGGTACGATAGATACTATTTTACACGAATTATCCCGTCAGACGGGATTGTCTTTTAAAAAGATCAATAATACCATATCGGTCAGCAGGGGACAAGCTAACACTTCTTTTCCGGCTGTTGAACAGAAAGTGAAGAAAGTAACAGGTACTATTCGCGATAATCATGGTGAACCCATTATTGGTGCGAATGTGTTTGTAAAAGGTACAACAAGTGGTACAGTGACGGATATGGATGGTAATTTCTCTCTGGAAGTTCCGGAGCAGGGTACTTTAGTTGTCTCATATATTGGTTATCTGACAAAAGAAATGCCGATAGGAAAAGGACAACAAAATGTGGAAGTTGCATTGATTGAAGACACTCAAGCTTTAGATGAAGTCGTAGTTGTCGGTTTTGCGAAACAGAAGAAGGCTAATCTGACCGGTTCCGTAAGTAGTGTTAAAATGGATGAGGTGATGGGAGACCGTCCGGTTCCGACTACAGGTGCTTTATTACAGGGAGCGGTTCCGGGTTTACAGGTTACTTCCGGTAGCGGTGAACCTGGTGGCGGTTTGGATTTTAATATTCGTGGTACAACGAGTATCAATGAAGGTGAGCCTCTTATACTTGTCGATAATGTCCCGTTCTCCGGTTCGTTGAACTTACTCAATCCGAATGATATCGAATCGGTTACAGTCCTGAAAGATGCAGCATCAGCCTCTATCTACGGAGCCCGTTCTGCTTTTGGTGTTATCCTGATTACAACCAAAGGAGCTCAGAAAGAACAGAAGGTGCAGCTGACATACAGTAATAATTTTTCTTTTTCAAAACCAACGAATTTGCCGGTAAAAGCAACTCCGCTTCAGACCGTTCAGGCATATTCCGATATGGGTTATATTACTTATTATTCCGGTCAGACAGTCGATACATGGCTGGATTTACTTCATGAATACGGCTCTAATCCGTCTGCTTATGCGAATGGATATGCTGAGATCGGTGGTATGCGTTATCAGTTGGCACAAACGGATATAATGAAGGATTTCTTATCGGAAACAGGTTTCCAACAGAAACATGATTTCTCTGTGAGTGGGGGGACCGAGCGTTCTTCATACCGTATTTCTTTGGGATATACGGGTTCCGATGGTATTATGACAACCGATATGGATAGTTATAAACGTTATAATGCGAAAGGTTTTATCAGTTCGAAAATAACAAATTGGTTGACTGGACAGTTGGATCTTAGTTTCTATAAGTCGGATAAAGGTATGCCTAGCGGTGCAAATTATGCCAAAGCTGTATGGGCACCGTCTTACAATCCGACAGGTATGATTACAATCAATGATGAGGAATTGTATTCTGGTACGGCAGGTAACCTGACTCGTCTGGGAGGACAGAACACGAATGCGATCTCTGATACGCGTGTTTTTGCCAAATTGATAGCAACGCCGATTAAGGATATGGTTCTTAATGCAGAGTTTACATACGATAATCTGAATGAAACCGAGACAAAGTATTCAAAACGTACCCGGTTTGCTAATTCTGATAAGTTCTCGGAAGAATACACATCTGATTATTCAACATATAGCCGTCAACGTGCTATTACAAATTATACGGCTTTGAACATTTACGGTTCATACGCTAAAAGTTTTGCCAATAATAATTTCTCTTTATTGTTGGGATACAATCAGGAATCCAATCATTATGATTATTTGAAGGCTGAAACTTCAAATATGATCAATGATGATATGCCTTCGATATCTCAGTCTGTGGGTGTACAGAAAGCGTATGATAAGTTTACTGAATATACGGTGATGGGATTTTTCGGACGTTTGAATTATGATTTTGCAAATCGTTATTTGCTTGAACTGAACGGGCGTTATGACGCTTCTTCTAAATTTCCGTCGGGTAGCCGCTGGGGCTTCTTCCCTTCTCTGTCTGTGGGCTGGAGAGTGATGGAAGAAAGTTTTATGGAGCCGTTGCGCGATTATATTCCGGAATTTAAGATTAGAGGATCAATCGGTACGGTTGGTAATCAGAATATCGATCCTTACCAGTTTGTGCCAAGTATGGAATCTGAAAAGTCAAAATGGCTAGATAATAATACACAGCCTATTACTCTGAAGCAACCGGGTTTGGTGAGTGGAAATTTCACTTGGGAAACAGTTCGTACTTTAAATCTCGGTTTCGATATCAGTGCCTTGAAGAATCGTCTTTCTGCCAACTTCGATCTTTTTCGTCGTGATACGAAAGATATGTTGACTAGCGGATCACAGTTACCTGCAACTTTGGGTGCAACAGCTCCTTTACAGAATGTTGCTGATTTGAAATCTACCGGTTTCGAGCTGGAATTGGCATGGCGTGACCAGATCGGTAAAGTGCATTATAATATAGGTTTCAATTTGTATGATTACAAAGCCTATATCACAAAGTTTAAAAATAATGTAGCTGGTGTGATTCGTACTTCTGATAACAAAACGTATGTAGAAGGACAACAGCTTGGGGAAATATGGGGATATGTAACTGATCGACTGTATACGGTCGATGACTTTGTCGAAGGAACTTTGGATGCCAACCTGAAAAATGGTACCCTGAAAGACGGTATTCCTCACGTGGAAGGTGTGAAACCGAATCCGGGAGATATGATGTATAAAGATTTGGATGGTAATGGTATCATTAATTCAGGAAATGAAACGATTTATGATCCGGGTGACCGTAAAATTATCGGAAACAATTCATTACGTTTTCAATATGGTATTAATGGCGGCTTGTCATGGAATAATTTCAGTTTCTCCTTCCTTTTGCAAGGAGTCGGAAAATGTGATAAATGGTTGACCAACGATTTGATCTTCCCGTATTATTATGAATTCGGTACAATTTATGAACACCAACTGGATTACTGGACTTCGGAAAATACAGGGGCCTTCTTCCCGCGTTTGTATGAAACAGGAATGAGAAATACGAACTATGCAGCGAATGTGCGTGCCCAGACAAAGTATTTGACTAACGGTGCTTATCTGCGGGTGAAGAATTTGACACTGGGATATACGATTCCTCAGAGTGTTATTTCTAAAATTGGTATCAATAACCTGAGAGTGTATGTTTCTGCAGAAAATCCGTTTACGTTCGATCATATGCCTAAGGGATTGGATCCGGCAGTTGAAAGTAAAGCGAACGGATTGGGTTATCCGTTTATGAGTTCGTATGCTTTTGGCTTCAGCGTAAGCTTGTAATTCTGTATTATTATGAAACTATTAAAAAGAGAGAATATGAATTTGAAAAAATATATCGTATTACCGGTTATTGCTTTAACCGGTTTGGGATTGACGGGATGTTCAAGTGACTTTTTGGATAAAATCCCTTTGGACCAGCAGACTGAAGCTACTGCATTTAAAACGAGTGATAACTTCAAAACGTATGCCTGGGGATTATATGAATATTTCAACGGATTTCCAACCGATGGGGGATATACTCCGGCTAATATATCGAGTGAGTATGATACGGATAATATCATTTATGCTAATTCCGGAGGAGAGTCTGATTATGCATATCAGTTAAAGAAATTACCGGCAACCAGCGATTCCTGGAGTTTTACGTATATCCGTCGTGTTAATATAATGTTGCAGAATATTGATGGTTCTTCCATGAGTGATGTCGATAAAGACCACTGGAGAAGTGTCGGCTACTTTTTCAGAGCGTTACGTTATTTCGATATGATGGCTGCTTATGGCGATGTGCCTTGGATCGACAAAGTGCTGAGTGATACGGATACGGAGGATCTTTATTGTGAACGTACTCCGCGAGATGAAGTCGCTAAGCATATCCTGGAAGATCTGCAATGGGCGGAAGAACACATCAAAGAAGGTGGTACAGGAACAAATACAATTAATGTTCATGTGGTCAGAGCTCTAATTTCACGTTTCGGATTATTTGAAGGTACCTGGCGTAAATATCATGGATTGAATGATAGCGAAACGTATTTGAGAGCTTGTGCTAATGCTTCAGAAAAGTTGATGAGTGCTTATCCTTCTATCATGCCTAATTATGATGACCTTTACAACTCGGAAGAATTGGTCGGAAAAGCAGGTGTGATCCTGGCAAAACAATATGAAACGGATATGGTAACACATAGTATTACACGTGTTATCCGTTCTTCTGCCTGGTATGTCGATCTGACAAAAGATGCAGTTGACAGCTATTTGTGTTCAGACGGACGTCCGGTTTCTACCAGTAAGGTATATGAAGGTGATAAGGATTTGAATGCTCAGTTCCGTCATCGTGACCGTCGTTTATATTGGACGGTAGTTCCTCCGTATAAAGTAAAATTGACTGGTGCTGCCGGTACATCATTCGGTTGGGAGCATACCGGAGTGGCCAGCGATCGTGAATATATTGACTTTATGGAAGAAATAGGTGGTTCGGCAACGGGTAAGAGTTTGCCGGTTTCTAACTTCGTCGGCTATCAGGTTTCCGGTTTTCCGCACTTCCGTAACTATCCGAACGGGCAGGGATTCTTGGTTACTCACTTAGGTTTCTATTTCTGGAAATATTATAACCGTCACGTCGATAATATGGCGTTGCGTTCCTCTACCGTCGATTATTTGCTTTTCGGTATAGAAGAAGTAATGTTGAATTATGCAGAAGCTAAATTTGAATTGGGCGAATTCTCTCAATCTGTAGCTGATGCCACTATTAATAAACTTCGTGTTCGTGCGGTTATTCCTGCTATGAATGTATCGGAAATAGATGCTTCTTTCGATTTGAATAGAGACCAGAGCGTAGATCCTGTTTTGTGGGAAATTCGTCGTGAACGTCGTATCGAATTGATGGGCGACGGTTTCCGTTTCCGTGATTTAAAACGTTGGAAAAAAGGAGAATATGTGAATAAACAACCATTAGGTGCATGGGTAAAAAGCAGTGACTATGGTAGTAAACTCAATATTCTCGGAGGTGCCGATGAAGGCTATTCCATCTTGTTTGCCAAACCATCGGGTTGGTTGGAAAAATATTATCTGGAACCGATTCCGACACAGGAAATTGCCTTGAATCCTAAACTGAAACAAAACCCCGGTTGGGAAACCGCTGAATAATTAACATCAATTACTTTTAAAGGTTGTTTCTGCGGACAATGTTCTCATAGGGACAACCTTTATTTTTTAATATAATAAATATGAACACTAGAAAATATTTATATATCGTTGCTTTTGTTTTTCTATTTGCCAATGTTTCATTTGCTGCTAAATGGAAAGCTAAACATGTAGTGTTGATCGGTCTCGATGGTTGGGGGGCTTATAGTGTGGAAAAAGCTGAAATGCCCACCGTGAAGAAATTAATGGCTGAAGGTTCCTATACTTTGAAAAAAAGAAGCGTGCTGCCTTCTTCCAGCGCTGTGAACTGGGCTTCTATGTTTATGGGGGCTGGTCCTGAGCTACACGGATATACGGAGTGGGGTTCACGGACTCCTGAACTGCCGTCGCGTGTATTGAGTAAAGATGGCATATTTCCAACAGTATTCGGCCTTTTACGTGAATCGGACGCCAAAGCGGAGATCGGTTGCGTTTGCGAATGGAAAGGTATTCGTTATGTGATAGATACACTGGCATTGAGCTATGACAAACATGTAGCGGAAGCATCGAAAGAACCGGATGCAACAGCTCGTTATGCAGTCGATTATATCAAATCGGCCAAACCGAACTTGTGTGCGGTTATCTTTGATAATCCGGATCATGTGGGGCATGCAGACGGACATGATACTCCTGAATACTATAATATGTTGAAAGTTCTGGATGGCTATATCGCCCAGATAGTAGAAGCTGTTAAAGAAGCCGGAATATTGGATGATACGATCTTTATTGTTACATCCGACCACGGAGGAATCAAAAAAGGACATGGTGGTAAGACTATGCAGGAAATGGAAACAGCTTTCATTATTTCCGGAAAAGGAATCAAGAAAGGGTATGAATTTACAGAAAGTATGATGCAGTTTGATACGGCTGCTACTATCGCTCATATTTTTAACCTGAAACAACCGCAGGTATGGATTGGCCGCCCGATGTTACAGGTTTTCAAATAACATGAGAAGCTCGCGTCTAAAAATAAAAGTACGAATGAATAATCATATAAAAATAAGTTTGGCTTTGCTGTCGGTACCTTTGTGTCAGGCTGCAGCTAAAGAAAATAAGAATGACCGTCCGAATATCGTTATTATCTATTGTGACGATATGGGGTATGGTGATATAGGAGTGACCGGACATCCGGATATAAAAACACCCAATCTGGACCGAATGGCTCTGGACGGTATGCGTTTCACGAATTATTACAGTGCATCACCGGCTTCAACGGCAAGCCGTTATTCTTTGTTGACGGGACGTTATCCGGTTCGTGCCGGTTTCCGGTGGGTCTTGAGTCCGGATGCGGAGAGAGGTATTCATCCCCGGGAATTGACAATAGCCGAACTTCTGAAGGAACAAGGTTATGCTACGGCTATTTATGGTAAATGGCATTTAGGTAGTACGAAGAAAGAATATCTGCCTTTGCAGAATGGTTTTGATGAATATGTCGGCCTTCCGTATAGCAATGATATGATTCCCCCGAAATATCCGGATATTGCTTTGATGTGTGGGAATGATACGCTTAGAATGAATCCGGACCAGTCGGAACTGACGGCTCTTTACACGGAAAAAGCTATATCGTTCATTAAGAAACATAAGAAAGAAAACTTTTTTGTATATGTTCCTTATGCAATGCCCCATGTCCCGTTATATCCCGGAAAAGCTTTTATAGGCAAATCTAAGAGAGGTACTTACGGCGATGCTGTGGAAGAAATCGACTGGGGAGTGGGAGAAATTTTGTCTGCTCTTAAAAAAGAAGGAATAGACAAGAATACGATTGTTTGGTTTATGAGTGATAACGGTCCCTGGTTGCCCCGGAACGAGGAAGGCGATTCGGCCGGTATCTTCCGTGACGGTAAAGGCAGTACCTGGGAAGGAGGGGTCCGCGTACCTTGTTTTGTTAGCTGGCCCGACCATTTGAACGGGCAGGTGAATGAAGAAGTCATTACTTCCATGGATGTTTTTGCTACTTCCGTATGGATGGGAGGGGCAGCGATTCCAACCGACCGTGTTATTGACGGAAAGAATATAGCCTCTTATCTCGGATACGAAAATGTGGCTCCGAAACCGGAAACTCCATACTTCTATTTTGGTATCGACCATCAGCTGATGGCGGTACGTAAAGGACAATGGAAGCTGCATGTGAAAACATACAGCCAATTGGGACTGGATTATTTTAAAGGAGAATTACCGTTACTGTTTAACATTAATGCCGATCCTTCTGAGAAATATAATCTGGCAACCAAATATCCGGAGGTCGTGAAGGAATTGACTTCCCTGATAGAAGAAAAGCTGGAGGAAGTGAAAACGACCGGTGATTTTTTCAGTAAAAACTGAGTATTATTTGTATAGGATAAAAGCTGCCAGCAACAGGCTTATAGAAATGTCTGCGTGCTTGCTGAAATAGACTTTTATGAATTTGAGCGCCTCAGAAATATGTTCCTGTACGGTGTTGACTGAAATACCTAATTCGGCAGCAATTTCTTTATGAGACATACTTTCGATACGGCTCATATTAAAAATCTTTTGACGTTGCGGGGGGAGTTGACTGATTGCATTCTGGAGAATCATCTGATATTCAGTATAGATGATTTTGGAGTCAATCGCTTCTTCTTCCGTAATTTTTTGTGCAGACAGTATTTGTTTCACTTTCTCATCAATATCGATATCCCGGAAATAATTGAGTATGCGGTTCCGGGCCATCGTATAAAGGAAAGAAGAAAAGGACAACTCAGGATTGATAAAGGAGCGCGATTCCCACAAGCGGATAAATATTTCCTGTACAATGTCGTTCGCTTCTTCTTTCGATTTGAGCAGATGGAGGCAAAAATAGTATAACTTATCTTTATAGCGCACATATAACTCACTGAAAGCCGCTTCATTGTCCCGAATGAGTAGTGTGGCTAATTCTGTGTCTGTCTTTTCTTTGAAGTTCATGTACACAAATTCCTAATTTGAGACAATATTACGTTTTTTTCTAGAATAAAAGAAATTCCCGGCAGAATAACTGAGAAATAGTAGTTCCACCGGGAATTTTATGTAGTGTTTCTGTTTTATCAGAACAACTTTTCAGGATATTCACCAGCATTAACCAGCGCCTGAATCTTGTCGACTACTTCCTGGCGGTCTTCCGGATATGTGACACCGAACCATTTACTGTTTGTATCCAAAACTTTTACAGTGGCAGTCTTGTCACTAATCAGTTTATCAACCATCAGCGGGATGAAGAATTCGCTCTTCAGGTTTTCCATGTTTTTCGGATCACTCAGGAATGTTTTGAAGAATTCATTGCTGTAAGCGAAATAATCAGGAGTAAAGCCCCAGAAATTCATGCTGACCGGAGTGGTGTCGGGAGTTGCCGTCCATTCGCCGTTGTCGTCGATATATTTTACTTCGCCATCTATACGCTGGATTTTGGTACGCTCAACGACTGATGTCAGCAGTTGGTTTTCGTCCGTACCGCAAATACCGCGTGAAACGGTTCCGCTTTCGCTCAATGTATTTCCTACACGGAAACCTACCATTGCATAGGTGTTTTTGGAACCGTCAGGCAGTGCAGCCAGATACTTACCCATTACCTGGAAAGAGTCGCGGCCGTAGAAGTCGTCGCAGTTGATTACAGCGAACGGTTCGTTGATCACACCGTCACCCATCATTACAGCATGGTTTGTTCCCCACGGTTTTGTACGTTCCGGCGGGCAGGTAAATCCTTCGGGGAGATTATCCAATGCCTGGAATACTAATTCACAAGGAATATGACCTTCATATTTTGAGATGATCTTATCACGAAAATCCTGTTCAAAATCTTTACGGATAACAAAGACAAGCTTTCCGAAACCAGCCTGAATAGCATCATAGATTGAATAATCCATAATTGTTTCTCCGTTAGGACCTAGTCCGTCCAATTGTTTTAATCCTCCATAGCGGCTGCCCATACCGGCTGCCAATAGAAATAATGTAGGTTTCATAATTCTTTTATTTTAATTAGATAGTGTATTTTTCATTTTGCTGACAAAGGTAGAAAACTATTTACGAACGGCAAGATAATATTCTTCTGATTTGAGATGTCGGCCGAAATAAAATATCCTTACCCTGAAAAATTCACTTCACTTCCAGTACAACGATGGATTTGGCCGGAATATTGATTTTCAGCTGCCCTTTCTCCACTTTGGCACCGTTGAAAGCCACCGGTTTTACTGCGTCCGGTTTTTCGAACGTATTATGATCGTTGATGGAGGCGGAGGTCAGGATGCGGCCATTTACGCCCGATATTTTCTGGCCTTGCAGGTCAAGCGTGATGTTTTGCGTATTGTCGATGTCTACGTTTGCCAGTGTGATGTGGATCAGACCGTTTTTATCTTTGGAAGCGGATGCGCTCAGCATCGGGACTTCGCGGTTGTCGCGTACCCGGGCTTTGTCACAGATCAGGTCCATCGGCAGGAATGTAGCATCCTGATGCACTTTGTACATTTCAAATACATGATAAGTAGGTGTCAGTAACATCTTCGGGCCGTTGGTCAGGATCATGGATTGGAGTACGTTGACGATCTGGGCGATGTTGGTCATTTTCAGACGGTCGGTGTATTTATGGAATACGTTCAGGGACAAGGCGGCAACGAAAGCGTCGCGCATGGTATTCTGCTGGTAAAGATGACCGTTGATGGTTCCGGGTTCTTCGTCCCACCAGGTACCCCATTCGTCAAGCATCAGGGCTACGTTCTTTTTAGGGTCGTACTTATCCATGATCGTGATATGTTTTTTTATCACATCTTCTATTTCCAGGCATTTCCCCATTGTCCAGTAATAATCGTCTTTGTTGAAATTTGTTGCCGAGCCTTTGCTTCCGTTCCAACCGGAAACGGTGTAATAATGCAGGGAAAGCCCGTCCATGCGGCCGCCAACGTTTTTCATCAGCACCTCCGTCCAGTTATAATCGTAGTCGCTGGCACCGCTCGCAATTTTGAATAAACGGTTTCCGTCGTAGTTGCGGCAGTAGGTAGAGTAGCGGCGGTACAGGTCAGCATAATATTCCGGGCGCATGCTGCCTCCGCAGCCCCAACTTTCATTACCGACCCCGATGAATTTTACGTTCCAGGCTTTGTCGCGGCCGTTCTGACGGCGCAGGCGTGCCATCGGGCTGTCACCTTCCGAAGTCATATATTCAATCCATTTGGCCATTTCTTCCACGGTACCGCTTCCGACATTGGCACTGATATAAGGTTCGCATCCCAGCAATTCGCAGAGGTTGAGGAACTCATGGGTTCCGAAACTGTTATCTTCGATCGTTCCGCCCCAGTTGTTGTTGACCATTTTCGGACGGTTCTCTTTCGGGCCTATACCGTCCATCCAGTGATACTCGTCGGCAAAGCAGCCACCCGGCCAGCGGAGGTTGGGAATTTGCAACTCTTTCAGGGCGTTGAGTACATCGTTGCGATACCCTTGTGTATTAGGTATGTCAGAGTCAGGACCCACCCAAAGGCCGCCATAAATACAAGTACCGAGATGCTCGGCAAACTGCCCGTAGATGTGTTTGCTGATTTGTTGTGTTCCTTGCTGGGGATACACACGGATGCTTGCCTCTTTTTGGGCAAACAGGGGGAGTGCCAGAAAAGCAAGGGCACTGATGAATAACTTTCTCATGATATTATTTTTAAATGTTCACATACAACTTTTTACTGTATTTGTGGTGCATCGATGGCATCCAGCTTCCTCAAAGTTTCCAGCCTGAAAGCACCGGGCCAGGCCACCAGCCATGAATTGATCCGGTCGAAATGAGGTGCGGCATCCCAGTTCCAGTGACTTTGCAGATAGGCTTCATTCTGGGAACCGACAGGGCGGACACGTCCGTTTATCACCAGTGTACCGTCGGATATCAGTTGGCAACCGTTATTCCAGATGGCAATCGCTTTTTCTTTCCACTGGCTGTCTCCCGTCAGTTTCGTCAGCTCAAACCATTCCGGCACCCAGAACAAAGCGTACGGGTCCAGGTGATGATGCTGCACGGAAACAGAAGTCGCACCGAAGGTCTTATAGTTGTATTGGGTGAAGTTGTCGTTTTCCGGATAAACGCCGTTATAATGCCACAACCAGGTAGACAGATAGTAGGAGACGGCAACGGCATCATCGAGGTATTCTTTGTTGCTTGTCAGGTTATACAGCTTCAAAGCCGAGCGCAGGAGGGATATGGATGACTCCTTGTCGATACACCAGGTATCCAAAGCCCCAGCCGTAGAATATCCTTTTGTTTTCAGTTCGCTCACATAATGATCGTAAGCCCGGGTTGCGGAAGATAAATAGGCGGAGTCTTTCGAACGCGTGAATGCTTCGAGCATGGGGGGAACCATGAAACAACCGATAGTTCCTTCCCGGTAGAAACATTCTCCGTTCGGATACCAGCCGCGGCCATATACTCCGTTGTCCTGCTGGTCGTTTCTGACGAAATCGCAGATACCGAAAGCCAGGCTTTCATAATCAGGTCTTTCCAGTCCGCAGGCTTTCACCAGTTCAGTCGCTTCGAAATAATTCAGGGCGGCCGTTCCCAGGTTACAGGCATCTATGACGACATTGTCGATCTGGCTTCTCTGGCCGGAGATACGGTCATAGTTCGTGATAAAAAGTCCGTTAGGCAGCCGGCAGAGTTTGGCCCATGCATCGAGGGTGGCTACCCCTTTGTCCAGAGATTCTTTGTTTTTATGTTTGATATAATCGAAAAGCAGTGAATTGGCAAAAGACGCATTTTGTCCGCACCAACCTATTTCGTATCCTTTCCGTTTACTCCATTCCCCGCTTTTATCCGGCGAGAAACCGATTGTAAATCCACTGAAAGCACCCTCTTTCGTCCAAAGATATTCTTTAGCATATCGGAGGCCCAGTTCCCATATTTTGGCGGGTGGATAAATAGCTGTCCCTTGTTTGTCGGCACGCTCCCAGGCTTCGTGCAAGAAGTTATGCATGGCATAATGATGGGGCAGCACGTCGCAGACGGAGAGATAAGCGGTCAATGTAACTGTTTCCCCTTTGGATAATTTTTCCTGTTTCTGATATCCCGGTTTGTAGCGGTCCCTGGCTGCATACATGACCGGCATTTCTTCTTCCGGCCAGATAAGCCGGTGGGTAGTGGTCTCCCTGTCCGGCATCAGGGAACAGGAGATACTCTCTTTTTCATTCTGGGGGACATCGCTCCACATGGCAACGGCAAACCGTGTCCCTTCCGAGTAGGTTGCTCCGGGAATAGGTGTGCTGCGGTAGGAATAAGTTCGCCATTTCCCGTTTTGCTGTGCACCTTTGGGTTCTTTTCCGCGTCCCCAGTTGTTTCCGTTGTAAGAGACGGAAGGTATCATCCAGTAATCGGAGGCAGATTTGTGTACGAAATCCAGGTTGATCCTGGCCGTCTCCATGTCTTCCAATGCTGTGTATTGGCAGGTGATCTTAAACGTACAGGAATTGAGCATTTCAATCTGATCTGTACGATTCATTCCTTTTGTTACGGAAGGGTTCAACTCTCCGACAACCGTTTTTCCGGACATGAGAACCATTCTGTCATCCTGGTTTTTCCAGTGATATTTATCAGACTGGCAGGACAAAAGGATGAAGCATAGAACGAAATAGAATAAGTGTAGTCTCATAAATATGTGATTTTGTCTAAAGTCTTCATTCTAACAAGGTTAATGCCAACAAATGTATGTAAATATCAGGATAAAGCCAAAGGAAATGATTCTTATTTTGACAGAAAGAGTGTAATTGAGTAAATTAATTTATCTTTGCCTTTGAAAACGAATGCTACTCATTGATTTTAATGGATTATGGAAGAAAACAAAAAACTCTACTCACAGAATGCTATTGCTGTGGCGACCTTTTTCGGTGGTCCTTTTGCTGCTGGTATCCTGATACGGAAGAATTGTATTGCTTTGGGCAATGAAAGACAGGGATTCAATGCCCTGGTAATCGGTATTATTGCAACATTTCTGCTTTTTGGCGGAATTTTAATGATGCCGGAGTCTGCTATGGAAAAAGTACCGAATGCTTTGATTCCGACAATTTATACAGCCATTATTTATGTGATTGTAGACAAATTGCAGGGGAAGGAGCTGAAAGCTCATAAGGCAGGGAATGGCCTGTTTTATTCAAATTGGCGGGCTACCGGGGTAGGGGCTGTTTGTTGTCTAATACTTGTTGCGGTCTTATTGGGAGGTCTTTGGCTGGGTACAAAGGACTGGGACAGTGACCGGTATAATGCAAAGATGGAACGGTTTGAACTAAATGAATCTTTGGCAATCAGGCTTTATGATATGATAGAAGAGAAACCGGTAAAGGAGGTTGTTGAATTTATAGAAGAAACCGGTATTCCCAAATGGAAAGAAAATATCGATTTGGTAAAAGAAACAAATGAAATTCCGGATATCCCTTCCGAGTATGTGAAATCCAACAAATTACTGATTGAGTATTGCCAACTACGTATCCGAATGTACGAGGTGATAGCCAAATCGCTCAACGAAGATACGGATGCTTATTCGGAGGAATTAGATAAACTGGGTATAGAGATGGAAAAGGTTATGGCACAATTAAAAGAATAAAGATAAGGGAGTGCCTCAAAACGTAGAAGCACTCCCTTTTACATTACAGCAACTTGAAATCAGATCGTCTATTCAATTTCCGGTCTGTCGCCGCCACCGTTGCCACCGCCGTCATTTTTGGTAACAATCTCTTCCTTTCTCTCGAAATTGGCATCCTTACGGGCTTTACGCAAGGTCGCTCCCGGACTGAAAATGATTCGTGGAATTTTTATCATATTGGTTTGAAATTCCTCTTTTTCAGCAGCTCCGGTAGAACCAACCCCGTAACGGAAGTTTCCGAATTCACCGAACTGTACCCGTCGTCCGGCTGCCAAATGTTTTTTGATCAGGTAGTTCATACGGTCCATAACCCCTTTTACCTGGTTGGAAGGAATACCGGCTTCACTGATCTCACCCAATAATTCTTCAAATCCTACCAAATCCGAATAAACCGGTTGTGCATATAACTTTTTCGGGGTTTCTTCTTTGTCTTTCCCCATGTTGTTACGTTCGACTAAACGATACTTTACTGACATAATTTTAATTTTTTAAGTGTTAATAGAAATTACTTCATCTGTTTTCGAAAACATTACAAAAGTAACTTCCAGCCGAAACACAAAAACGGTTTAGATGGAGATAGATAGGTTTAAAAGGGAATAAGAGGGTATAGAAGTTATTTTTTATATTTTACCAGCATAATTACAGGATTTGAATCTTCTTCCAACTCCGCAGCAATTTCTTTCAACTTCCCTTTTAATTGCCCTTTTTCGTAAGCCTCAATAAGTTCGTGAGGTTCTAATTTTTGACAAAAGGCGATTTCACTATTTGTAGTTTCCTGCATAGTTAAGTTCACGGGGACTTTTTCAGAAAAATCATCATTGAATACAGTATATTCGAATAATGTATTATCTATTCTGTCATACATTAAATGTGTCTTTGGGAATTTCTCATTTCTTAAAATGTCGTCATCCATCGTTACTGTTTCCATAAAATAGTAGCGATCGGTAAATATACATGGTAAAAGGAATACGGCTGGTTTCATCGATTGTACAGATGGTGTTCTGGCTATGAAAGGAGTCAGACTGTAATCCGGTGAGAGTTTGAATATTGTATCGGACGAGGGTTCCGTTAGCAACCAACTATCATCGTAAGGAACGATAGGATAAAGACGAGGGGCACCTCCTGCATTTCCTGCGTGGTTGGTTATTCCCCATTCTACTTTCTTCTTAAAATAGATTCGAAAATCTTTAGCAATGTTCCCGTCTTGTTTGGAAATGATAACAAAACGTTGGTTATTCGTTTTATTTTGTATCTGGATGGAAGGTGATTCCCTGGCAATCAAATAATCCTGGTTGTAATTCGTAGCATTAATCCATTTGTTATCGCCTCTGGGGATACTTTTTAAAAATTTTCCCTGAAAATCATATACCAGGACGTTTCTTATTATTTCATCAATGTATATTTCACCGCTGTTATCATCTACGAAAGCACTTAGGTTGAATATATATTCCTCAGAACCTTGCCCTTTCCGGTTAAACTTTCTCAAACCTTTGCCATTTCGGTCGAAGATAAAGATATCGCCATCGTTGATGACATTTTTCACTAATATGATTTCTTTACCTATGGCTTGTACGATGCCTTGACAAAGAAATTCGTCCGTGGATTCTAATGCAATATATTCCACATCCATAATATCCTGAAGAATTAACTCTTTTAGAGGATATTTTTTACTAACGTCAATCGTAATAAAAGTATCCGGTATAGCAATAGTATCAGAGTCTTCCTTTTGACAGTCAGATTTTTTGTTACCACCGCATCCTGCCATTATTGTCAGGAGTATAACTAAGATTGTATAAATGCATTTCATATTACTTTAATTTCATCAAACATGTAACCGGATTGTATTCTTCATTTATATTTTCACTGATAGATTTTAATTCAGGTATTTTTGCTTAATCACCTTGCTTGTAAAGATATAAAAAACTTCTTACCTATTGAAAATATTATGCCGAATGAAATTTATTTTCTGTTTTGAATTAATATCTTGACCTCTTCCCGCATTTCCCGGATAGCCGTGCTCTTTACTTTTGGTTCTTTTTCCAGTACGGCATTTGCCGCTTTGAGGAACTTGTCTTTTTGAAAGAATCCTGGTTCTGAGTAAAGTTTGGTAAGCAGGTAATACGGATAGATCCGTTCCGGTAACATGTCGATCGCGTGCAGCAATAAATTTTCCGCTTTTTGATAGTTTCCCATCGACTGCTCATTTTTTGCCGCCATATAATGTATCATCGGATCACCGCTCAACTTCATTGCCCGTTCCAACAACCGGTTCGCTTCTTCAAACCGTTCCGATTTGCTGAGGCACTGTGCTGCCTCGAACAGCAACTCCGGTTTATGTCCCATCAACGGCACCAGTTCCTCATATCCTTCACCTGCCGCCTCATAAGCCTTACTATTATACAACATCTTCAACGTATTCCATTTTTTATATCCTTCATAATACCCTTTTTGCTGCCGGAAAATCCACCCGCAACATATAGCCAGCACCCCTATCATAGCGACAGAAAGTATCTTCCTCCCCTCTCGAGAGGGGGTAGGGGGTGTGTTAGCGTCAACCGAAATATCAGCGTCAACCGGAGTATTACTATTAGCCACCCCCATCAACACCACCAACACCACCCAGAACTCCGGCAACTGCAACGGATACGATGCCAGGCTGAACACCATCAGCGCCAATATTCCTCCGGCTGCTCCCGCCTGTCTGTTTTTCACCCTCCGGAACAAAGAATAGCTTAACAACAATACAAAAACCATTAAACCCACCAGCCCCTGTTCCAAACCAATTTGTAAGAATTCATTAAATCCGTATTCCGGACATCCGGCAACCAGCATCTCTGTCTCCGAAGCCTTTCCCGAAGTAAAATACTCCGCCTGTGCTTCTGCATAAGCAGCCGGAAAACTACCTGTCCCGGTTCCTGTCCAGGGCTGTTCCCTGATAGCTTGCCCCGTCACTTTCCATAAAAGTAGCCGGCCATTGGCAGAATCTTTCTTTAGCAGATAAATACCTGCCAATGCACCGGCTATAGAGATCAGTATCAAAATAGAAGATACGATAGTCAAGGTCCGGTTTCCATTCATGTATCTTTTAGTCTTTTCCCATCCGATCCGTTGTACCCAATACACCCATCCGCATGAAACGGCAGCCGCTATCCATGCCGTCCGGCTCATCCCGGCAGGAAGCACGACGATGATCGCCAGCAAACCGATCCATCCCAAATACCGTAGAGACGCGTGGCTGTGCACTCTCTTCTCTTTCCCCCATTCCAAAATCATCCACAGACAAACCGGCAATACGATTGCGAGATACCCCGAATAAGGTCCCGGATTATAAAAATCCCCGGTTAGCTTGAACAAGGAATGGTTAGATCCCTCGAATCCATGTAACTGTCGCATTCCCGACACGGCTTCAATCCCTCCGGTCGCAACAACCACTGCCAGGAAAAATAGCTGTAACTGCGGCCATCCTGTCAATATGAACCGCAGCAGAAACCACAATACGACTAATTGCCCGCCAAACAGCATTTTCTCCGGTTCGGGATCCAGCTGCCGGTTATAAGTAAGTGCAACAATAGCCGCCAAAACCAGCACCAATCCGTCTGCAATCGAAAAGACAAACGGTTTTGCCGGTTTCGTCAGAACAGCCGCCACCAAACTGCATGCAGCCAGCAGCAACATCGCCAGATGAAACCAAAGAACTTTCCCTATGACCAGCCCGTTAGCCAGTCCTGTGTCTGTAGCAAAAACGGTGCACAGCAGAAAGATTCCGCTGATAGCGAGCAGTGAGTAACTTATATGTTGTCTGTATTTCATAAATCAACCGTAAAATACTGTTTCCCCTCTTTGTAAATAAACACCTGTTCCTCCCGTCCTTTGGTCCGGTCGCGCAGCCATAACAACGCATTGTCCGGAACACGGTATTCCAGTTCCCACCCGGTAGCCGTTTGAACCCCGAGCGATTTCCACCCGTTTACTCCGTCCTGATAGAAGAGCTCGTATTCATCTCCCGGCCAGACATAA
Organism: Parabacteroides goldsteinii; assembly: GCF_020091425.1. NCBI lineage: Bacteria > Pseudomonadati > Bacteroidota > Bacteroidia > Bacteroidales > Tannerellaceae > Parabacteroides > Parabacteroides goldsteinii. The sequence goes on from NZ_CP081906.1 coordinate 962,427, forward strand.
TTGTCATCGTTTCGTGGTGAGAAAACAACTTTTCCAATCGTTGTCATTTTTCCCAGATCATATGTGATAAAACAAGAAGTATCTCTTGCCTGAAAATAGCTGAGTATGTCTCCGTCTGTTATATGATCCAATGCCCGTACAGGTTCTATATCGTTCATTCGTTTTAATGGAATCTGTTCTTTGCATAAGGAATCCTTGAAAACAGAAAGCTCACTGAGTTCCATTCGTTTTCCTGATGGAGCGATATATTTTATGTATCTGTATTTTTTGTTAATATCCGGTGGAGTCAGTTCGTAATAATTGTAATCCAATGTATCATTGAACTGATATACCAGATCCGGTCGGGTAAAAGAAAGATCTGCACTCACTTCTATTTTTGATCCGATAATGGCCCGATAAAGAAATTCAGCAATAGTTGGCATAAGCGACATTTTTCTTTTCAGTATAACTTTTTTCATGGAGGTCGTATCCGGTTTTAGCAAATGAACTGTTTCATTCTTATAAATAAACGGATAACCTGCTGCCCGGTGGTTTTGCCCGTCCGAGATCAAAGGCTGGTAAATAACATCCGGTTCCAGATTCCGGAAAGTCACATTCCCCTTGTTGTTGTGTGCGATATCGACCGGAATCCATCCGCCCGGACTGAAAACGCCCAGATAGATATAATCTTCGTATGCAGACTGCACGGAGACGGATACTTCATTCTCACCGAAATAATTGGCAGTCACATCTTTGATAAAGCGATCCCTGAATAAAGCCGGCACTTTATTGTCTTTTGTAATTCCGGAAAACAGTTCATCCTGTGCTCCGAAGCAGTAGCGGTAGACTTTCCCTTTTTTTCTGCCGTCGGTACCCGGATTTATGCGGGATGCTTCAAACTCATTGAAACCGAACTGGATGAACTTTCCGGTCGTATCGCGTAACACAGTCCAGAAGTGAGGATGTTGGTATTCTGGAGAATAAACGAAATATTCACTGGCGACAGGAATACCGCAGGCACGCATGGCATAAAGTGTGACATCGCACGCCTCCCTACAGAAACCGACGCGATGATAGAACAGGAAGTCCGCACTTTGATGAGGTATGTTAAAATCCGTGTTCCAACGGTAATAAACTCTTTTCAGATCTTTATCGACGGCTTTGCAAGCCTCAATCACATCATTCCCCTGATAAGCCGAGTCGAGTATGGCCGTATAATAATCATGGTACAGCTTTCGCCAGGATGACAGCGGTTCGTCTCCGATCCGGTAAGGAAGGATCAGTTCGCAAAAATCATCGAATCCCAGATTCCGGTTCCACGGATACCTTTTCCACACATCGAAGGCCAGGTCGATATTCTCGATCAGGTAATCAGCCGTGATCACTTTGGCGTCATATACTTTCGGCAGTGAATAGAAAGAAACCCGTTGCCATTTTGCTATCACCTCTTTAGGAACGGCTTCTCCTTTATCTTTTTGTATCAATACCGGTTTGATAGAATCCAGTTGCCATCCTTCATATCCGTACCATCGGGGCATATTACGAATCAGGAAACGGGCGGCTTCCAGTTTTTCCTGATTATTCTCATAATGGCTTAATACCTTTTCCAGTTCGCCCCGGTTATCCCCGGCAAACAAGAGTGCCTGCTCCAGACGTTTGCTATCCGATGAAGCGCAAGCGATGAGAAAAACGGCTAATAGTATGTTTATTCCTGTTATAAATACTTTTTTCATTGTTTTCCGGATAATCCAGGTTTTACCGACAATATACTCTTCGGGTAGTAATCTCCAATAGCGCGAATCCTGTGAGTTCATATTTTGTTAGTTTTGAAAATATTGTGTTGAATAATTATGACTTATTTTTACCACCAAACCTGTTTCCCCTTCTCATACGTAAAATCCGTTCCTCTTTTCCTCTGGTATGATTGCGTAGCCAGTATAAAGTACCTTGGGGGATCTGTTTATATATTAATAATTCATCCTGTTCTGCCGTTTGTTTTCCGGCAGAGGCCCATGCACCCGATTCATCTATATAGAAAAGTTCATAGAGATTTCCTTTTCGTATTCCGTTGTCATCATTCCGGATGATATAGCGTATTTTGTTAATATGTGCCGGCTTGGATAATGCCAGACCTGCCCAACTCATGCTGTCACGTGTGTGGAAGAAGGTGAGAGGGTCTCCGTCGAATACATTATATTTGGTCGCATGCGGGTTGTAGATGCTGGTGTTGTCTGTTCCGATAATTTCCCCTTTTAGTATTTGCTGACTATTTGTATCGTAAAATTCCAGTTCAGCCATATTTCCCCGTAGATTGGGAGAAGACTGGTATCTGTAATATTTGTAACTCTTTTTAGGATTCACCTTGATAGTGGTATACTTGAAACTTGGAGCTTCTGTGAACGTATATAAATCTTCCGCTATCCGGAAATCCGCATAATCCGATCCCTGGAATCTGCCACCAACGAATGCCGGAGGTATGGCTTCGAGATGTTTGGGTTCGCGGTATTTGCGTTCGAGGTACAGGTCTTCTTTTTCTCTCCGGCATTCGAAAAGAGTAACCTTTCCGGTGGAATCGACGACAAAGGGAGAACTTAACGGTTGCAAAGAGTTATCCTCATAACTGTTGACCTGATAGATAATATCAGGACCGATATGGTTGAATGTCACTTTCTTATCGGATATCTTTCCCCAATCTACCGGGAACCACCCTTGCGGATCAAATACGCATAGATAGGCATATTTATTGTGGCAGGTTCTATTCAATGGAATGGATACGGTCTGCGGATGAATAGCAGGAAAATGGTCTGTAATATCTTTCATGAAAGGATTTTTGAAGAATGCAGGAATTTCTTCTTTAGATGTATTTGTCATCACTAAAGAAGTCTGTTGTACGGAAAATGTTTTCTGATAGACTTTCGGTATGCCATCAAAACGTTTGAGATGATCCCCTGGATGGTGCTCACCTCCAGCAAAATCATAATAGTTTCCGTCTTCGCCATTTAGAAGATTGAACGCGTGGCTATTATTGCTATGTCCCCAATGCGGAATACTTCCTGTTGTAACAGGTATCCCTACAGATCGCATGGCATATATTGCCAGGTTGGTATAGTCCCCGCATAAACCGAATTTTATATGGATAAGGCTACTGGGTTTTATGTCCGCCGGTTTTGGGAAATCGTTAAAGACATGGATCGGTAATTTAATCAGTTCATTGTTGATGGCAATACAGGCATCACGGGCAGTCAATATGCTGTCCGTTAATAATCCGGAAAAGGCATTATAGTATTCTTCACTCCATATCTCCGGCAATTCGTTTCCGATCCGGTAGGGGAGTATCCATTCGCAAAACTCATCAAAAGAAAGATGTTTGTTCCAGGGTCTTTGCCATACTTGAAAAGCTGCATCTATCTGTGTAATCAGGAAATTTGCATTTAGTTGTTGCAAGTCTGCTTGTTGCTTAGCGTCGTCTTGTTGGTGTTTGTTGTTTGTCCTATAAGTGTTATTTATAGTCTGTTGGTCGTATTCTTCTTGTTCTATCCGGTATGTAGAGTCGATGAACTGGTGGAATTTATCAATTCGATTCCCCTCCAGATAGTATTTTCCCAACATATTCCGTATCAGAAATCTTGCAGCATCTTCTTTCTGTTTATCTCCTTGATAATGTTGTATAACTTTTTCAAGTTGCTGCCGGTTATTTCCTGCGGTTTGTAAGGCTAATTCCAATTGTCTATTGTTGGTGTTGCTGCATCCCGATAAAAGAAACAGATACAGCCCAAGTACAATTGTAGCAAACAGATTTAATTTCATATTACTGTAATTTTGATACATATATGGTGGAATTGCTTTATAATCAATTCTATTAGTGAATAATTTTCAAAAATCTGTCCCATCTGAATTTATCCGTATATGGGTCTACCGATTTCCATATAATCCATGCTTTCCCGACGATATATTCTTCAGGTAGTAATCCCCAATAACGTGAATCCTGTGAGTTTATGCCTTTGTCGCCTGCCATGAAATAATAGTTTTCTTGGAAACGATATCCGTAGATCGGCTTTCCGTTAAGAAAAGTCGTAGAATCCTTGTATTGAAGACTACCCTGTTGTTCCCATTCGATCAGTTTTTTATATAATCGGAAGTTTGTACGATCTAAAGTAACGGAATCACCTTTTGCCGGTATATAGAGCGGTCCGAAATCTTTGATGTTCCAACCGATGATGCTGTCGAATGGGAAACTCTGGAATATACCGTCTTGAAATTTCTCAGTTGCTGCTATTCCTTTTTGTGACTCCATATTGCCGAGAGGCGTTTGTACGCCTTCCACATGAAAGAATCCGTTTCGGATGGATAAGGTATCTCCCGGTATTCCGACACACCGTTTGATGTAATATTTGAGTATATGCATTTCAATTTTATCCCAACTGTTTGGATGCGGAAAATTGAAAACCAGAATATCATTGCGTTTTATCTTTTTGAAACCGGGAATGCGATAAATCTCTGTTTGTTCGTTTCTCATGGAGGCAAACAGGTTGAATATGCGAGGTCCAATGGTTGGTTTCCAGACAAGTATATTGTCTCCTGTAATTAATCCCGGTTCCATCGAATCGCTGGGGATTTTGAATGAGGCAAATATGAATACCTGCACAACAAACCACAAGACAACTGTCATGCATAGCCAGAAGACAATGTCGATGACTTTATTGATCAGTTTATGGGGATGCTTTTTCATATGGTGACTAATATTTTATACTGTCGTTTTCAATATAAAATACCCTTTGATTCAGTATTCTTTCCGGAACAGTAAACCATAATAGAGCATTTTTCGGTATTTGATTGTACGTCTGTGTTGTATCTGTCGAACTCATCTCTTCTAAAGAGATAAACCCATTTTTGTCTGCGTCCCAGTAATGTAACGTATGTTTTTGATTTAATTTATTTTTACGTTTGTTGAACGTGAAGGATTGACTTAATTCTTTTTGAGGAATTAATTTATGAATGTCGCCATCTTTTTTTAAGATGAAAGGAGCGGTAATATAATGTAAAGACTGTGTGTTTGAGGCTTCGGCAATAATAAAGATATTATTGCCTACAATATCTTTAAATCTGCATGTAGAACCTTTTCGGTTACCTATGGCAAGTGGTTTCCAATCATAATCATTGTATGTACAGAGGTAAATCTGTTTTATGGAAGAAGATACAGGTTTGTCTGCCTCAATACAAATATCCAGAACCTGATATCCTTCCTCCTTTGTCACATCTCTTAATAGTGGATTTTTCAGATTAGTGATATAACCGTCGTCTTTAATATCGGTTTCCTTAAATTCGGGATCAAATAACAACCGATATACCTTGGCGGGTTTCAGATAGCTGGTAGTTTCAAGTTTTTCTCTATATGTGTCAGGTTGACCGTAGACTGGGCTGAAATTATAAAACTTTCCATCATGCAATACAACACCCCAACTATGCGCTAAATCCATTTTGGTCCAGGTGGTAAGTTGTACGGCAACAGGAATGCCTACAGCACGCATTAATAATGTGGCCAAGTTACACAAATCTTCACAACTGCCTCTGCCGGAGTGATATGTGCTTTCGACGGTAGGATAGAGAGGAGAACCTGTATCTTTGTAAACCAACTCTTTCATTAATTGTGAATTGATTATTTTGCAGGCATCAATGGCATTGTTAACTTTTCCCGAATCAATCAGAGGTAAATATTTTTCCATGAATTCCCGACGCATGTTGGAAACGGGTTCTACTTGGGTCCTGTAAGGGAGGATATACCGGCAAAAATCCTCGAAAGGAATATCTTTTGCCCATGGCTTTTGCCGGACCTGAAAGGCCAGATCGATATTACGGATCAGAAAATCGCTTTTAAGTGTTTTACTGTCATATATATTATCTCCCTGGATATTGTATCCTCTACTCTGTAGCGAATCACAATGTCTTTTTACAGCTTCCTTATTCGGAAAGCAAGCAATATCCGGTATATATTGTTTGCCTTCCGGTGATATGAAATATTCGACTCTGGAAAAATGCAGCGGCATATTTGTGATTAGATATTCTGCTGCTTTCAATTTCAGAGAATCATTTTTGTAATGTTCGAAAACTTTTTCCAATTCTATTCTGTTCTCTCCGGCAAAGGAAAGCGCCTGTTCCAAGCTGATTTTCTTTTGATGAGGCGTAGAACAAGAGATAAGGATACACAAAACAAAGAAAGGAATATAAGTTTTCATGATCATTCAATTTATAGTTCATTATTAACGTTCGACCAGTACGATTACAGGTTTGTTGTCGTTTTTTGTAAACTCGAGATCAATTAAGAACTTCCCATCGGTAGAGATGAAAGAAGGAGTGAAAATACTGTTATCTGTCAAATCAAATTGACTTTCCGGATATGTTATTTTCTGATAATAAGCTTTTCCGTTTTTTTTATTGAAACTGAAGGTATAGGGCTTGATATTTTTGTTATAGGGAACCATGTAAATAATATCATCTTTTTCTCCAATAGCAGAAAGCGCTATTTTGTTATCAAACATATCAAAGTTCTTTTGAGTAAACATACCCGGTGTAAGGGTATAACGATGTTCTTCTGTAGCTTTATTTTTACCCAAATTAATTATAGCATACGGATGTAATGAATAATCCGGTTTAATTTGAAAAATTGTATCGTTAAAAAGTTCTTTGAAGGCTGAAACATTACCGTCAAAAGTTCTCATCTCTGAAGTGAGTGTAATGACTGTATTTCCGTCTGCCCGTTCAAATTTTGAATAGGTTGGTATTAGATTTAATACAGTTGCATCGCGGAAAATAGCTAATCTGTTTTTATTTTCTCCGGTCCGGTTGGGAATATGCCCTAAAAAGACATCTGTATTCAGAACCGGGTATAAATCAAGAATAGGCAGTTCGGGAGTAGAGATTTGCCCTATAAATTTACCTTGCCAGTTATATAGTTTTATTTGGTTGTTTTTATCTTTAATGAAGATTGTATCATTTCTGACTGACAAGTTTTGTAAATTCGTAAAATTTTCCGGCTTGTTTCCTTGTTGACCAATATCATATAAGTATTTGCCTTCTAAATCAAAGACAGAGGCTTTTTGAGCGTGTACGATCAGTAGCTTGTCATTTTTCTGTATAATTTTGGATATACCTTTAACGGCTGGTAACTTTTCTGTTTCTAATGGAACAAATTTGATACTCTTACTCCAATTATTTAAACTGATCGTTTCTGCCGGTCCTCTTTCAATCAAAGAGGCTAGTTCGATTTTAACCGGATTCTCGTTGACTGTTTTTGCTTGTGGTTGATTGCATGCAAGAAATAAACCACATACTACTAATAATGCGCATTTGTTCATGATTATATGATTTTTTAGTTGAATAAATTACTGATGTCGAATCGGATGATTGCGATTTCAGGCTCTTCCGTCACTGCATATAATGTTTTTTCGTCTTCTGAAACGGCAATTCTACCCACGCTTCTTTCCGACCGTAGATTTTTTAATAAATTTCCTTTGTGATCAAACACCAGAATGTTACGAGGTTTAAGTGTTTTGAGTTTTTCTCTGGTTAAGATCTCACCAAAATAACTACAGAAAATATAATTCTGGGTTATTTTTGCATCAACAAAACTTAATTTTAATTGTTTCCGATCTAATTGATCCCCTTTATAAATAGGTCTCTCTATATAATGATCCCAAAGTAATCCACAACCTCCTTTTTGTTGTTGATAATAGGCTATGTATCCTAATGCAGCCATAACAAATACAAATTTATCGTTATAGGTATCAATGTTACCTATATAAGATGTCATATTGGTGCTTTTGTGATTATTGTCAGGAACTTCTCCTAAACTATCTACAATGCTTAAATTATTATCAAGGACTATTAAAGGTTCGGATATTCCAAAAGGCACAGAACCTACAAAATAGTTGTCATTTAATATTTTTCCGGTGCTAATATGTGCATTGATACTTTTTAGTGGAATTTCTTCTGTAGCATGTAACTCCGGCGTATTAACTATGTCTTCCCAGTTGTATTTTCTAAGTTTTTTTAGCATTAAGTCATATAAAAGTATATTGTTGTTTTTATCAGTACCCCAATAGCGTGGTTGTAAAAACTCTTCAGGTGCATTCCCGAATTTACCAGTTTGTTTGATTTCTTTGCCATTTTCAATATCTACTATTTTTATGACATCTTCTCCTTTTGGCATAAGCAGAAACAATTTATTATTTATGATTTCAATGTATAAAGGATAATTCATAACAATCTCATTCGAGTAATCAATACCTTTAATGGGGGTTTCTTCTGGTAGAACTAATAACTGTGATTCCTGTTTATTGCAAGAAAGACAGAATAGTAGTAGCAATAAGATCGTATTTTTCATTGTGCAATTTTTTTTGTTAAAAGTGATAAGATGTTGCAAAAGAGTCATCTGTAATTAACATTGAGTAAACTACAGAATAAATCTTTTGCAACTCTTTATAGCTACATATATTGATTTTGTCATGTAGCTTTATAGATTCTTAGCATGCGTCAGAAGGATACATGTTATCATACTCATGAGCAGAATTGTTACCCCATTGGTCTACAACAACAGATATACATGTTGAGTTAGTGAGGTTTGCACAAGCATCATTTTGACCTTCAATTCTGGCCAATGCCTCAACATTAGCCAGTGCCAAGTCTGACAGTTCAACTTCGTTTTGACTTTGGCTGAAATTCCAGCCAGCTACAGCAGCTATCGCAGCCATAGCTATAATACCAAATAATTTTCTCATATTTGTATATATTAAATTATTTATTTTATTTCTTATTTAATCAAGCTATTTTCTATCTTTGCCTACTATTCTTCGGATTAGATAGTCGAATGACACCTGTATCATTCTATTTTGTCGGTTATATTACCTTGATACACCTCCTTTTCGGGGTCTCCGGGAGTTTGCTTGTACTATTTGCTGTCGTGCAGCAAACTCCCATTCGTTCGATCACCGAACATTCCCCTTTATCTTTACTTTGACAGGTTGATTGTTAATACTATTGTACTTGATCGTAACGACTTCATCGAAGAAACCTGTGTCTTTTGGTGTCATCTTAATTCCTACCCGAAGAGATTCTCCGGGTTTTGCAGGTCGTTTATCATAGGTGGCTGCTGTGCAGCCACAGGTGGTACTTACGTCCACTATCACAAGGGGATTGTCCCCGGTGTTTTTTATTTCTATGGCCGTCTCCTTTACTTCCGATTTGTCGAAAGTTCTGAAGTCGATTTCTGTCTTTGTTGTTTCGGCTGTTGTTTTCGGTATATTTTTGTTCGGACTGTCTTTGCCTGTGATCTGTTTCAGATACAGGTCTTTCACAGCCGTGTTATGTACCGGATTTCCTAATACAGTGACTTTATTGTCTTTATCCAACAAGAATGTCTGGAAAGTTATATTTGTCGGAAACTTGTTTAGTTTGTTTAGCTGGTCGTCTATGTCGATGCAGACAGGACGATCGAATGCGTCTCGTTTCAGGAGGTAGCGTATTTCCTTCGCATCTTTTGGATGCATGAAGAAGAGGAAAGGAACTTTTCCTTGTGTTACTGAATCAGTGTATTCGATCAGTTCCTTCCATTTATGAAGTTGCAGTTTACAACTGGTGCAACCGATAGAGTCTACATATATTAATACCTTGTATTCGGCTTGTGGGATTTGGAAATCCGTAGTATCTTTCAGATAGCGTGTGAAGGTCAGGTTTTCAGGGAACTGTATTTGTTTCCCTTGCCATTCGCTGACCAGATGCGCAATCTTATTTTCCTTCTCTTTCTGTTCGTTGTGACAGGAGAAGAAGGTGGTTGCTATTAATAATATGTAAAGATAAAAGGCTTTCATATCGTTTGCTAAATCTTAAATTCTATAATCGGATCGTCACTTTTCGCCTCGGTGGCGACGATCGTATTTGTTTCTTCGTTGATATCTATACTGTTGATACGCCGGTCCAGTTCGTATCTACGTACCGGATTACCTTCCAGATCGAATACATAGATATACTTTGCTCCGTTTTCAGGTTCTTTCCCTTGTTTGATAGCGGCAATTTTATCGTCGAACTTAATACCCTGAAAAACAGCGTAGATGTATTTGCTTGTCACCTTTATATCGCTAAACCCCATAATTCCGGTGGGAACGCCTGTGCCATCTTTTGCCGTTTTGTATTGCGGTTCACCTGCGGGACCATAAAGGACTTTATGAGTGTTATCTTTCAGATTGAAGATTTCAAATACTTCTCCCAGTTGGGTAGCTATTGCCAGGATGCCGTTGTCGGGATTGTAATCCATAAAACTTCTCCATGCCTGAGCGAGTGCCGGACGAACGGTGTTTTCATCGATCGTTTCGCCTGGGATTTCTCCGATGCTTTTGACCGGCTTACCGTTGCTGTCGACTTCCCAATACCGGAACTCTCCCATGTAATCCGGAATGAAAAACCCCGATTCCATCGTATGAAAGTCCAGTGAACGTACTAATTCCTTATCCAGCTTGATCTCTTCGACGCGCTCCGCTGAGCGGGTAGAAGGAGATATTTTCCAACGTGTAATCTCCATCTTATTGGCGTCGATCGCCCATAAAGAGTCTAAGGAGTTGAATTGGATATTTTCAGCAGAAAGCATTTCTTCCGGTCCTTCCCCGCGTTTGCCGAAGGAGGCGAGATGCTTCCATCCGGGATAGGTAAAAGCATGCAGGAAATGATCCATATTGTGCAGGTCCATCACCACTGCAATACTATCCCTGACCGCTACCCGGAATGGGTAACGGAGCAGGACAGTATCCAGGTCTGCGACCTGTGCCTTGATCGCCTTTGTTTCCGGAAAGTCAGCGTACCGGGGGAAAGGGGGTTGCTGATTTCCGGAACAGGCGGCAAGGGTACTAATACCTATTAATAATATGGAGGGGAGAGATTTCATACGTTAGTCTAAACTGTATCCTTCGTATTTTGTATCGACTTTGTCACCGTAACAGTCTATTTCACCTGTACCAAAACACGAATAGTTTTTATCAGATTGACCATTTTCATTATTAGCTAATGCTTCGACGTTTTTAAACATTAACTCGTTCATTGGATTTTTATCCGATGTAGTGTGCCCAAAATACCATGCACTGAATAATGATAAAAGGATAAGTCCTGTTTTAATAGTTTTTTTCATGTTGATATTATTTTAATTATGATTTTTATTATCTTTACCTGCATAAAGACTTCTGTTGGTCTTTATGGCTTGCAGCGCAAATATAGTGTATTATGGCTAAATAAAAAATAGCCTGTCTTGAGTCTTTTTTTAAACAGATTGATACACAGTATGCTTGTGAGAATTTGTTAGTAATTGTGAGATTTCTGTTAGAAAAAATATTAAGAAATAGATATGAAAAGACGAATATGTAAAATAGGAACAGGCGAAGTGATTAGTGTTGGGATCATCATTTTATTGGTATTCCGATTTGTGAGTGTTTATCTGAATCAAGAAGAAAAACTGCATTCTGAGCTTTTTATGTTGTTTACAGAAGTAGTACAAGAAGAAAAAGAGCAACAAATCGGAAAACAAAAAAGACATTATGATCCTCAAAATTCTCCGAATGATATCCCTGGAGAAGAGAAACATACTTGGTGTGTTCAAGATTATCTTACTAAGTACGATTCGAGTCGGTATCTGTTGGATAGCCTCTTTCGGGATATACTACAAAAAGAGCATATAGAAGTAGAAACAGCTATACGCTGTATACGGAATGGGAAAGTAATTAATTCTTCAACCGACAGTCTGTTTTATAAAAAAGCGAGTTCTTTAAAACCTATTGTTTACAGAATAGATGAAAATAAGGAAAGGAACATAACGCTTCAGGCTTATGTGGATGTTCCTGTTCAGACGGTGTTGGGGCAGATTGGGTGGTTTTGGGTGCTTTCTTATTCTTTTTTCATTATATTGATTTGCTATTGTGGATTTTATTTTGAGAATATAAAGAAGAAGATAGAAAAGATTATCAGATTATTAAGGACATCAAGGCAGACTAGTTACGAATTAATTGAACAACAAAAGATCAAACTGACTGAATTGCAAACCCAAAAACAAAAGACTGAATTAATTAGTAAACAACAAGCTGAGTTAATCGAACAAAAACAGGCTGAATTGGCCGAGTTACAGGTTAAGATTAAAAATACAGAGTTTGTTAATAAACAACAAGCTGAGTCGATTGAACAAAAACAGGCTGAATTATTCGCATTGCAAAATGAGATAATACCTTTGAAACCGGAGCAAAAAAAGGTTTGGATTGCTTTGCCATATGGTTTCTTCTTTGCTGAAAAAGAAGGAATATTACGTAATGATAAGGGGGTGGATATTTGCTTGAAAAATAATCCGTTGAGATTATTTTTGGCTTTTGTTAATGCGGAGGATTATAAATTGTCTTACGAAGATATTTGTGTCAATGTTTTGGCACGACCTATTAAAAATGGGGCAGATCAGTCGGATCGGGAAAATGTATCTACGGCAATATACCGTTTAAAGAAGTGTCTGAAACCGTTTCCTTGTATTCAAATCAAAGTACTGAGAGATTTCGGTTATCAGATAGTTTTCTCCAACTATCAAAATGACACTACCCAACCGGGTAAATCGGATTAATATACCGGGTAAAATAAAATACCCTACCGGGTAATATTTTTTAACGTATCAAAGCGATTTTGAAAATCGCTATTCACTATCAAAATGGCAATTTGGGATTTTGTATGTATTGCTATAAAAATCCCGGCGAGAAGAGCCTCCCCGGGAATATGTTTTATGCCGTGTCAGGTCTTTAGAGCTGTTCTATTTCTTCTATCGACAAGCCGGTAGATCGTGCAATAATGAGAGGGTCGACTCCGTTCTGCTTCAGGTTTATAGCTATAAGTCGTTGTTGCTCTGCTTTCCCTTCAGCTTTCCCTTCAGCTCTCCCTTCTGCTCTCCCTTCAACTATTCCTTCCGCTTTCCCTTCCGCTACTCCTTCGGCCCGGCCTTCAATCCATCCGGTTTTGATCACACTGCGTTGATAACGTATAGCTTCCATATCTGCATAATATTGTCGTCTGTCTTTCTCGTCTAACTGGTCTATCCGCAATCGTTCGCGTGCTTCTTGTAAACCGTGAACCGTACTGTTTTTATCGATCTCGCCGGTTTTCAGGAAAGCAATCCATTCGTCCAAAGGCGTTTTCGCCTGTTGGTTAAAACCGTCTACTCGTAATACGTAATATTCAGGGAAAATATCTCCGGCTTCGTGTCGTACAAACTGTTCACGTTGGCGTACGGACAACTGAAGAATGTCATTGTAATGGATTCCTTTAAAGCTGGTACGACCATGATAGACATAGTCTTTGCCTTGCCCTAATTCAAAATAAACGATGTTGATTGAATATACTTTTATGAATGGTTAAACCAAAGATAAAATAACAATGATTATATATAACTGGTAAACAGCATCTTACAAGTATAAAAGAAATAACCAAACATACACGGCTACTTTAATTTGCTTTAATTTTGGTTTAATAAATCCCTCTAAAAAGCGGCGAAAATAGAGAGGTAGTTTAATTGAAGTTTTATTTATGCCCCGCTTCTTTAATCGAAGATAAGAAATCAGCCAGATAATTGCATTAAGCCTCAAACAAGCCACTACAGCGCCTTTTTATTCCGATTTGGACAATGGTTGCCTATGGCATTTCTTTTGCCCTTGTACAGGTTTCAAACCATCCTGAAACATCAATTGAAGTTTTAAAAGCACCTTCCATCTTTGCCATTTCAAATGATGAGAAAAGAAGTATTTTAAAGGTTTACATCTACACTTAGGACTACACTTACATCTACACATGCCTATCAAAATAGTAGCTGTTCACACCCCCTTGTGGACAAAAAAAGGGCGTGTTTTGGTGTATTTACTCGGTTTCGCATACCCTTATAGACATATAATTCTTATTTCACAACATCCTAATCCGTTCATTATTAAATATTTAACCTTTAAATCAGATCATTACATGTAATAAAGTTGTATATTTGGGTGGATATATAACAATTTAATAGGTATACAGTATGGAAAAAAGTATTATTGATGGTGTACTGAAAAATCAGATTGATCAACAGGGGAAGAAGCAGGTCATAAAGCGATATTCTATCATGCTAGGTGAATTAACAAAGACTGCTTATGAGTTAGAGGATAAAATGCGTGCTTCAGTTCTTACTGATATTAGCAATGTGCTGGAATGTATCATAGATGGTATAAAAAAACAATAGGCTGCCATTCTTTTATGAGGTACTGGCAGCCTTGTTTATTATTCCATTATATTCATTTTTGAAATGTTTTTACACATATCTGTCACAGCCATAAAGTCAAGACGTTTAATGTATTCTCCTAACTCCTTGTATGTAACAGAAAATGTTTTTTCAACAACATCTGTTGTTTCTTCGCTTCTAACATTGGCTTCAATTTCATCGAAGTTGGAGCCATATTTTTCTTTCTCCAGTAAAAGTACTTTGCATGTAACAGAAGCATTCTCTGATGTCGGAGCTATAATATTATAGACAGAAATCCCAAACCCTAATAAAAAATACTTCTTTGTGTCTATTCCGTGTGCTTTGCACAAACCCAAAAACGAAGGATTAATTCCATGATCATCAATGGAAATAACACCCTGCATATCGTTATACTGTGTATTAACGAAGTCTTTTAAAATGTCAATATTCTTCATAACTATGTGTTGTTATGGCTTTCGCCCGTATGTCATTCAAACCATACACTCTATTGGTGCTCCACAAATTGGACACTTTCCGATCCCGCAGCACCTTTTTTTCGGGTCTGAGCTGATCCAGTGGAGTCCGTTCGGGATGGTGTATCCCCTGCTTGCCGCAACCCCATTATCTTTTCCTCCTGCATACGAAGACGTTCTTTCAACTGTCCGATCTGCTCAATCAGCATTTTGTTTTCTTCATCCCTTTCTTTATACATTTTATAGTACACAGCCGCTTCACTATTATCTACAACTGATGTCGATGATGAAGCCTGATTGCTATACTGCTCTTCTCGTAGCATGGAGCCACGACCAGTTAGAAGCCAGTCTGCATTTATATTCTCAATTGAAAACATAATTTTCTCTAGAATATCAAAACTAGGCTTACTACCTCTTTTCCCTACAATATTTTCTATGACGGTTGCCGAAACACCTATCTTCATTGAGAATGAACGCTTATTTCCATTGCTCATCTCTTTTATTAGCCTGTTTATTCTTTCGTTAATCATACAATCAATTGTTAAATATTCGCATTTGTGAATATTTTGCACCCAAAAAGCTTGCCTGTATTCACAAATGAGTATATATTTGCAAAGTCTTCCAATTGGAAGAGGCTTCAAAGATAAGTATTCACAATTAAGAATTATAGCATTATGGAAGAAAAAAGAAAAGTTATTGAAGTAAGTGATGAGGTGATTAACAAGATCATCAAGGACAATCAGGTGACAAAAAGAACAGTACAGTCAGCCTTACAGTACATAACGAACAGCCCATCCGCCCGCATGTTCCGTGCTTATGCGCTTAATAATGGAGGAGAAATATATGAGATTACTAAACGTAAAGTAGAAAATCCTTACAAAGAAGCTATTAATCTTTAATCATTTAAGTTATGAAGGCTCTCATAATACTCCTGATAGCTCCGGTAATGATGATGTTCACCCTGGGCGGGATACAGACAATAGAATGGTGCCTAGAGAATGGCATAGAGATTCCGTGGCAAGTATATGCGTTGCTGGTTTGTGTTGCAATATGGTGCGTTGCCGCCATCGGGGTGACTAAAGAGGACTGGCATAAAGTGAACCGGTTATTTGATAGACTAACAGGCGAATAGGAAGATAAACAATCAAGATAAAACGGATTGATTTTAGCGGTACGCGGCCCACGGTTACGAGGGTGGTCCCGGAATGGTTTCAGGTGGTTCGATTCCACCCCGGGCACAATGATAATAAAAAATTATAACGATATGCCTCACGAATGGAATAATATGATTGTGGTGACGAAGGAAGAGTTGATACCGGACTTTTTCCCTTCAGAAAAGGCTTTGCTACAAAAACTGTGGCGTGAAACAAAGAAACCTTACGGCATCCGTCGAGCTCGCCAAGGTAAAGGTTTAGGAAATGACGTCTTGATCAATTTCGACACGCTTCCTAAAGAATGGCGGGATATCCTGGGCGATCCCCGGAGAGTGGATTGCATACTGGATAAGTTTTTCTGGGAAGACAGTGAAGCCGTTACCTATTTCTCCGGTGTCACTCCCGGCAAACGCGGTGGATTGGAAGTGGAACGCCAAAGGGAATACGTCCTGGATGCAAGTGTACTGATGGCAGCTATACGATTACGCTCAGCACACTACTCGGAGTGCGTATCTCGTGGACGTCCTGTCAAAAACACAGATAAATACATCTCTGACGCCGTTAATGCCTTTAACGAATTCCGTAGAATTAAGAAGCTGCCGGAACATAACCTTCCGACAAACCACATCTCCTTGAAACGTAAGATAGAGAAGTTTGAGAATGAGGGTTACTCTTCTCTTTTGAGCCGTTATGACAACAATAATGCTTCCCGCAAAACAGAAAAGATAATGAACCTCTTGAATGCTATGTATATTCATAAGGAAAAACCGACACAGATAGAAGTTTTCCGTTTGTACGATGGCTTTCTGAATGGATATGTAAAGGTTATCAATCCGGAAACAGGTGAAGTGTATAATCCGAAGGAATACGGCAAACTCAGTGCCCGGACAGTAACCGCCTTCCTTGCCTCATGGAAGGAAAAAGTTGCTACGCACATGAAGCGTGCGGCAGATCGCCAGCAATATTTATCCAAATTTGATGTATGGACATCGCTGGAACAACCGGAATACGCCGGGAGTATCATCAGTATTGATGACCGCCAGCCGCCGTTTGAGTATGCGAAAGGGCAACGCTTATGGTTTTATAATGCAATTGACCTGGGCAGCGAATGTATCATAGCCTTTGTTTACGGTAAAGAAAAAGACCGTTGGCTAATGGAGCAGTTTTATAAAGAACTAGCCAGATGCATGACCGAATGGGGCAAATACATGCCTTATGAGATAGAATGCGAAAGCAACCTGAATGCCACATTTAAAGATACATTGTTACGTGAAGGGGCCATGTTCTCACGTGTCAGGATATTGGCTAATTCCGCGCGAAGCAAACGTATTGAACGTTATTTTGGAAACTTACGATACGAATATGAAAAGAAGCGTTCCGGATGGATCGGCCGCCCTTTCGCGTTGAACGAAGCCTACCAGCGGAACGGAGAAAAACCGGAATATATACCTTACGATACATTGGTTCGCAACTGCATTGAGGACATTATAGAATGGAATAACAGCCCACACAGCAAACATCCGGATAAAACACGCTGGGAGGTATTCTGCGAAAAGCAACATCCCGACCTGAAACCGACCAACTGGCGCGGCTTTCTCCCGGAACTGGGTGAGCATACCCAAACTAGTTGCAAGGTGGGGCACATCCGGCTAAATAATCAGTGGTTCCTTTTGGGTGATAACGATAAAATATTTACCGGACAACCTTTACTGGACACCCTTTCACTGATAGAAGGGAAAGATGTGAATGTCTATTGGTTACGCGGACACCATGGTCAGGTATTGAAAGCATTGGTGTATATGAATGGTCGTTGCATCTGCGAAGCGTTACCCAAACCGATCGCCAAACGTTCCTCATTGGAAGCCAAAGGCGACATTCAAGCGGCAGAAGCTATGGAAATCGTTCAGCGGTATGCAAACACTGTCCGTGGATGGGCCAAACAGCATAAGAACGAAATGGAAAAACTGCTCATTGTGGACAATCGTAAGCGCACATTAAACAACGGCTTCAATATTACCTGGATAGACGGGATCAGTACGCCTGTCTACAATGACGAACCTGAAACGAGGGAAGCAGAGGTATTGGAAGAAGTTGAGCTCAAAGAATTTAATGACGTTTTAAATAACGTTGAAACAGGATATAAACGGCCTTCAATGGCGGATAGATTTTAATAAATTAAAAACATTATACCATGTTAGAGATTACTGAAAATTTCAAAGACAGAGTAGCAGAGGCACTATTTGCAGCCCGTAACAACTATGACGGTTCAGATGCTAACTTCGCAAAGAAGCATAGTATAAATGCCTCCATTTATAGTCGTATCAAAAAAGGAGAGCGCGAAAAGGTCATCAGACCTGAGCAGTGGTTAAACCTGGGACGCCTACTGGACGTGTCTCCTACAGAACGCCGTTGGAATATGGTTCGTACAGAGGTATTCAATATAATCGAAGAAGAAATATTGTTCTGTCAGGCTTTTCATAAATCAAAAGTGTTTGTGGATGCATGTGCCATCGGTAAGACATATTCTGCCAAGTATCTTTCTCGTACCCTAAAAAATTGTTTCTATGTGGATGCAAGCCAGTGTAAGACAAAAATATTATTCGCACGCGCGTTGGCCAAATGTGTGGGAGCCGATAGCTCCTGCACATTCGCAGAGACAAAAGAGAATATTAAATATTACCTGAAGGCCATCTCGAACCCGATTGTGATAATTGACGAAGCCGGTGATTTGGATTATGAAAGCCTTGTTGATCTGAAAGAATTCTGGAACGCAACAGACGGTATTTGTGGTTGGTACCTGATGGGGGCTGACGGGCTTCGTACTACGATTGAAAAAGGCATTCGCAGTAAGAAAGGTAGTTACCGGGAGTTGTTTAGCCGGTTCAGTGATAAGTTTTCATCTGCAGTTCCTACCGGGGGAAAAGAGCGTATTGCATTTTACAGGCAACTGATAACGGACGTTCTTTCTGTGAATATGACCAATAAGTCAAAATTACCCACAATTGTGAATAAATGTCTTAGTACGGACATTCAGGAAGGTGAAGCTACCGGCCTTCGTCGTGCTGAAAGTCTATTAATCCTTTTACAGTAAGTTATGATTCGAAAATTGTCGACAAGCAACCTGTATAGCCAAGTATTTAAATATATGCCATTAACCGGTATATGGGAGGAGGTATTGGGGGAACAGACCCGTAGAGGTTGCTGGCTCATTTATGGAGATGAGAAAAACGGTAAAACCTCATTGGCTCTGATGTTGGCAAATTACTTATCCACAATAGACAGTGTATTGTATGTCAGTGGAGAGGAAGGCACTTATGATACGTTTACTCAGGCATGTGTACGCGCTGGAATAAGAGCAGAAAACCGGAATATACATTATCTGGGATATTTGCCGATAGAGGAGCTGAAGGAAGAAGTACTCAACAACCGCAAGTGTGAGAAAATTGTGTTCATTGACAATATTACGGTATACAAAAATGAGCTGACTGACCTGGCTATAAAAGAACTGATGGATCAATATCCTGATACGCTTTTCATCTTTATTGCCCATGCGGAAGGGAAAGATCCGGCTACAGCGCCTGGAGTTATGTGCCGGAAATTGTCGAAGGTATATTTTTTTGTAGAAGGGCTCGCGGCTACTGTGACAGCCCGTGGCGGCAAAGGAGGAACAATTATCATTGATCCGGAAAAAGCGGCCTTGATACATGGAGACAAAATTATTAAACAAAATATGGAGGAATGATATCATGTCTGCAAAACAAACAGTAAAACCAAAGAAAAAACGCGTCTTCAAAGGCCGGAATACCGGTCTGTTTTATGGATATCTAAAATGCTTGACCGGGTATAGAGACTCTGAAAAAGACGATATTGCCGGAGGCGTAATTGATAGTTATCTGATCGGTAAACACGGCTCCAGTCATGGCAGAAGGGTAAGCCTTTCCAGCCTGACGGACATAGAATATGAAGAATTACTGGATGACCTCAAAGGACAGGTTAATGTCAGTACTGATCCGGAACAGTTGAAAACAACGCTAAATGAGAAGGCGATTCATACCAAATGGTGTCATCAGATATTAAAACAATTGTCACGTATTGGAGTGAGTACAATAAACGGCTATGAAGATGTTAACCGTCACATCAAAAGTTTACCTATCAGCCGCGGACGCATCTTGCCGGCTATTCCAGTAAAGGAAATGCCGGATGTCTTCAAAGCCGTTTGCTCATACTGTGACAATATCCAGAAAAAGCAGAGGAAAGAACAATCCCAGGCATTTAAAAACTAAGTATGATACGGACAGATAGGAACTATAATAATACCGTAGCCTTCAGTCGTGAGGAACTGATTGCTAAATATGAAGCAGAGCACGATGAACTAGCGGAACTGATGTTTGATTTCCCGTCAATGTGTACGGAAGAAAACATAAGTCGTCTCAATTACCTGGCCTCACAAACAGAGATTATGAAAGGAAACGAAATATATCATTATTAATTTCAAAAACAAACAGTTATGGCAAGAGCAAAGAAAACAGTATTAAGCGGAGTAACACGCGAACAGGCTGATTCAGCATTCGCAGAGTATGCAACAGCAGACGCGAGAGAGCAAAAGTTGACCGCCAGTATGGACGAACAGATCACCAAGATTCGCGAAAAGAATCAGCCTCTTTTACAGGAATGTGCAGATGCAAAAAGTAAAGCTATGGAAATCATGCAGGCATTTGCTATGGAGAATAAAGAGTTGTTCAACAAAAAACGCAGTCTTGAAACAGCACACGGGATATTCGGTTTCCGCATGGGAACTCCGGCCCTTAAAACAATGAAGGGTTTCACATGGGCCTCTGTAACAAATCTGTTGAAAGAATTTCTTCCGGATTATGTCAGAGTAAAAGAAGAACCTGCAAAGGATTTATTACTTGCTGCTGCACGTGATGATGAGAATAAAGAAGTCATTACCAAATTTGAAAAATGCGGCTTCTATGTGGATCAGCAGGAAACATTTTTTGTTGATCCGAAAAAAGAGGAGGCTTTGTCATGAATCAATACAGTGTTGAACGTCGAGGCGCTAAGTACTATCTGTATGATCCAAAAGGGACAAAGATGGACGGACAGTCCGCATTCCCCTGGGAACGTAAAAAAGTAGCTAAGATGTTTGCACTTGCATCCGAGTTAAATCAAAATGCAGAATGTGTCTAACATCAAAGTCAAATCTGTCACTCTCACCCCAGGGTACTGGATATATGTTTGTCCATGTGGCTTTAGTATTCGGTATCCAGGGTTGTTCGCAAAAGCGGTAAACACATGATCTACTGCTTTAAATGCAAACAACAGATCGGTAAATACTACAAAGTAATGACTGAAAGAATTGAATTTACACAAAATTGGAACGGGAAACTGAACTGCAATAGCTTTACTACTATGAGGTTGCACAACCCTGTTAAGTACTGCGTTGGGGCTATCAAACAAATTTATTTGAAAGGTGTCTGGAAAGGTAACGCCAAGATCATAGAGATACGGCGTATTCATCTTAGTGAGATAAACCAGTTTACTGCTAAGTTAGATACAGGCCTGGATACTGATGATTGCCGCCAGGTAATCCGAACAATGTACAAGAATCGCCCCGGCATGAACTGGGATACTCAACTGATAGACCTTTGTCTATTGGAATATATGAAAGAAAGTAAAGAACCTAAATTAAATTTTTGAATTATGCACAGTTGGTTTGAATGTAAAGTCTCCTTTGAAAAAGTACTGGAGAACGGAATGCAAAAGAAAGTAACAGAACCTTATTTGGTAGATGCTTTGTCTTTCACAGAGGCCGAAGCCAGGATTATAGAAAATATCAGACCGTTTATCTCCGGTGAGTTTACAGTGAAAAATGTAGGCCGTAAACGTATTTCAGAGTTGTTCTTCAACGAAAACGGTGATCGTTTTTATATCGTCAAAGTCAATTTTATAACGCTTGACGAAAAAAGCGGAGCGGAGAAAAGAACGTCTGCTAAGATGATGGCCCAGGCAAGCACTTTGAAAGAAGCTATTGCCGTATTGGAAGAAGGGATGAAAGGTACAATGGCCGATTACAGAATTGTGTCGGTTACAGAAACGATGATCATGGACGTCTTTCCTTATTTGACAGAGAAGGAAACTGAAGAAGAGAAGACTGATGACAAGGCAGGAGTTTGATGCAATAAAATGGCGGTCCGGTATACGGATCGCCATCGGAGAAATCCATACAGATGTTGTCTCGGTCGATTTTAAAGACCGTACAATTGCCTTTGAAGATCAGAGCGGCCTTGTATGGGTCAATAGCGAATATGTAACATTAAAACAAAATAAAAATGAGCAAACAACAACACATTATTAACGTCACACCTCCTGATTATCAGAGAATCCGCGAGAATATGACTTTTAGAAACTATACCTGTCCTGTTTGTAATGGCAAAGGTTCCTTCTCTGAACAAACCGGACATAATGAGTGGAAAACAGAGCAATGCGATTACTGCGATGGAACAGGCAAAGTAAAAGCTGATGTCGAAATAAAATGGAGGCCGGACTATGATAACTAAAGAAAATGAAGTTCATTCTATTACTTGGTCTGAATATTATAAAGACAGGGTTTGTAACAGAGATTATGATAAAGCATTTATTCAGAAATACAACCGCTTTATTACAGAGATCATTCTGAAAATAAAATCGTTTGCTGAACCTGATATAACTTCGATTGTATTAAAAGAAGAAGGTTGTGGTATAGGTACAGTATCAAAGTGTATATCAAAAGTAGAACCTTTGCTTTTAAAATCTATCGGTATGTCGGAATCGGAAAGCTATGACGAGATAGACAAGGTTGTTTTCACAGATACAAATAATGATATGCTTGATCTCTGCCTGTTAAATACGAGAATGTTATCTATGGGTTCCTACCTTGCAAATAAGCCTTGTTTTTATGCCAGGGAAAATATATTACTACCAAAATATTATGAACCAAACACAGTTGTTGTGACTCATGGCGTTTTGGAACATTTTCAGGATACTGATATACAGCAGATAGTCCAAACGTACGATAACGAAAACGTCTTGTTTCAGGCCCACTACGTACCTACTTCAAAATATGAGGCTCCTTCTTATGGCGACGAACGTTTAATGTCTGTGGAGTCTTGGATACAGTTAGTACAGCCTGATTATTATATTGTTGATAATAAGGGTTTAGATTTGTATATGTTCAAATTAAAAAGTCATGAAAGAAAAGAAACAATTACTGATACCATATAAGAATGGTCACCCTGTATGGTGGTGCTATGAGGGGCACGATGAAGAACGAGAAAATATGCCATTTAAAGAAACTTTCAAAATCAGATGTTTTTCACGTGGTTGTTCCTCCGCTAAAATGCACCTTCGACGGGTGAAGGACGTAAAAAAATATGGTGAAGGATTAACTTCAAAGGTACATGATTATGAGGTTTTTCTTATTGATTCTATCGCTGTTATTAATTGTGCAGTAAATGGTATTGTCAGTGGAACGTGGGTATTTGTTAAAAGAGGCCAGAATTATGGTATAAAACTAATTGAATAAAAGTTATGAAGGTAAGAAACAATGATTTATCAGATCGAAGTATTGACATTGATATGACAGATGGAGTTTCCATTCATCTGTATAAACAAGAATATGATGAGCTTGTCCGTCTTCTCATCCCTGAAATGGAACAAGAAATTAAAACGGCTTATCTTATTCAATATAAGGCAATGAATGAACGTAAAGATTGTTGGAATTTTATAAAAGAAATACGTGGGTTATTTTACGATGATTCCGATGGAGAGTTTTGTATTCGCAAAAGTGTAGATGAACTTGATGAAGATCGAATAATTGAAGTCCTGGAAAAATATAAAAAACTATTAGGGTTTGTTTGATTACTCCTAATTCAATAGATCAAGATTTATAAAAAAGGGATTGAACAATTTTCTTTGTTCAATCCCTTGATGATCTACTCTTTATTCATAAGAAAAACGTATTACTATATATCTAAAGAGTATGAGAACGCCCCCCTCCAGCCCCGTCCACCACCTTGCGATAGATTACGACTTCTATCTACTAGGCAATGAACGATAGTGCTGTCTTACATATTCTACTCGTCCAAAACGAGTTCTCAAATACGCATGAACAAACACCACCTTTAGTCTAAATATGGTCTTTATCATAACTGTAAAGATTTTTGGTTAGTAAATAACCTGGATTAACAAAGTACCAGGTTTTGGATTTCCTCTCGAATTAATCTTTAACAGGGGAGTGCAAAAGTAATTATAAATTCACGAAACACAGCTATTCGATAAAAAAAGTATATACCGGATAATAAATATTATCCGGTTTTTTTATTTGAATTTTTGGAGGCTATTGCCTACGCCTTTATATTTGTGTCATAACGGTTGAAATTATGAGTGAGCAATACGAACTTGATCTGAATGTACAAACATCTGCCCCTGCCAGGCGCAGAAGGAGGACCAGACCTGCCTCGGCTATACCGGGAGAAGAAAGTATTTCAAAACGGAAAATGCGGGTTAATGATCGTAATAGAGTGATGATAGCACGGTATTATTATTGGACGGAAATCCGCCGTCGCCGATTTGATGACGTAATGTCTATTCTTTCGGAGCAAGAATTTTTTATCGAAGAACGAACGATCAGTAATGCTATACTTGATCTGTCTGACTATTTGGATGAACTATATGATAAGAAAAAAGACCTACGGGAATTGAAAAAAGAATACCCGAACTGGAACTGGGAAGTAAATTAGAAGGCGGACTGACAATCCGCCTTTTTTATGTCTGTAGCTCTGTAAATGTTGTTGTATATACGATCGTATAAGGTTTAATCTTACCTGTATTCATGCCTTTAGCACTCTTACGGCTTACCGGAGAAATCATTTCGTCAGCGGTCCATCCCTGCATACAACTTTGTACCTTTTCTATGATGGAAAAACGTTGTAATGCCTTTGAACGAACATCATCCGGAACCTTGTTGTTTGTATCGCCTGATGGCTGGAAAGCCAGTTTAAGGGTGATCGTTGCTCTGATCAACTGCTCCGTCTCACTCATATCTTTGCAATCCGGGTACTGAATATCTATCAAACAGCATGGAAAATCGACTGCCGGACGTTCCGTCTGTGTATTTAACTGACCGCTATCTTCGTCAATCCAGCGTATTTCCGGAACTTCTTTTTCAAGATGGTCACATAAAGCAATAAATATTTCTTTGTTCATAAATCATTATTTTAAAGTGTTGATATAACCTTGTAGTCGGGCATGTATTTTATCAGCCAGTTCATTAGATTGTCCCATAAATTGACGCTGGGGTATGTCTGTATTTCGTGTATGATCTTTTACATTCACATCTCCCCATTTTTTTGTATGGCGAATATGAGCGGGAACATTAACCGGACCTGTATATCCTTCGTTATGTACCTGGGCATAATTAACCTTTTCATTTCCGGCTGAAATGATTACTTTGTCATGCCCGACATAAGCAGGACGAATACTGTTAAGCAGGTTACCGCTATTTATCAACAGTGATCCGTTTGCCCTAGGAGCCCTTGTCGGGGCCCAGGGGTTTCCATCAAATTCCTTTGCCTTAAAACGCTCTTTATAGTACTCTGTCGCTGTTTCAGCAACGATCTTAGATGTGTCATCCAGTACCTGATCCGGCAAAGACGTAAAATAATTAATCAAATCATTGAAATCCATATCAAAAAGTTTTATACATTTGTAACCAAGCACGGTGCACCGGGGGTGAATCGACGATCGCTACCCTCGCGGGTGATGGGGGCATTATGAAGGCTGGGCTTCATACAGCGGGGCAACGTGTTAACCCGAAGCAGAAGTAAGACACTGGCTATCCAATCCGATGAAGCGGAAACGCTACGTGTAGCGTATCTAATAAGAAGCGGACGGACGCAAAGACTTATTTCTGCGCTATTTTTTTATAAGTAGACCTCTGCGGTATCTCCATCTGGGATCAATCCTTCTGCTTTTCCTGCCTCCCTCCTTTAATTTTGGATTTTGTTCTATTTCGAACCAGGTTGCCACCTGGTAAACCTTACTGTCCGTCACGTCACATACAACATTGATCACCTTTCCCCGATAATATTTTATAAAGTTCATATTCCTGAACTCTTTCCCTTTTATATAATCATTGATCCAAATCTCATCAGGATTACGCAAGGCGTCGGCCAGGCTTTCCAGCAATGGAACCCTGACCTCTGTATATTTACCAGATGTATGTTTTGTGAAAACCTTTTCCGGTAAAGTTACTACCCGACCTTTGTAATCTTTCAAAGTCTGATGGGACTGGTACCAGTCCTTTGCATCCCCGGTATACAATGGAATATCAGTATCAGCCGCCCCCAAACGTTTACTAAAAGAGTCCAGCCCGTAGTCATTGTAATAAAGATCACCGACCAACTTAGATGCCTTTTCCGGAAACTTCTGAATATACATTTGATTACGGGTAAATACCTCCGCCGTTTTACCCCGGTTCACGTCCCAATGTTGTGCCTGGTTCATCTTCCATTCTTTTGTATCAAAATAGGCGTCACAGCGGGCCTGCATAGTTTGTATGTCTATACCATCTACTTCATGCGCCATACGTGGTACAACATAACAACGGCATTTCCAGCCATTCGGAGGAAATATTTTATCCCACCGGGGATCGTTGGCCGGAAGGATCAGACCATCCAGTTCGGCATGTTCCGGCCTAACGTGGTCGTCCCCGACTGTTTTATATTCCCAGTAAGGAAATAGCTTTGTATTTTGTGCCAACCGATTGTAATTGCTGGCTGATTCTGCGGTCAGTACGGCTGTTTCATATTCTGTTTTCTGCCACTGTTTATTGAATACGTCCGTAGTCTCCGTTGCTTTCTTATAAAAGTCCTCAAAATTTTTACTCTCCCGGAACAGATTGTTCAGTTCTTGTAGTTCTGCCAATGTCTTTGCCGCTGAGAAATGGAATACATTCATTTCCATTGCGGTAACAAAGGCGTCATCTGGTGCCCCATAAACGAAACCTGTATCTGCCAGCTTCACCTTACGGCGTCCTCCTGCCTGGATAGCCTTTAAAAACTCTCCTGAAAAGAAATCAAACAATTCCGGATTAAACAAAGCGTCTCCGTCATGGTCTACAACCTGATTGATGATCTTGTTATCCAGGGTATCGTCACTCAACCGAATGTGGGCATTTCCAATGATCGCCCCGTCCTGCGGGGCTTTTGCGAAAAAATCCCATAAACGGATAAACCAGTTACGATCTTTGTTCTTTATCTCCTTCTTTTCATTCTTTTTAAATTTCTGAGCATCTTTCTTTTGATCGTCTTCCGGATTGTCCTGCTCATCATCTTCCGGGATGGTTATCTGTTCCGGTTCAGGTTCGTGCCCGGCAATAGGCTCATCTCCTTCCGGCATAGGTATATTATACTTATTATACAAAAATGATTGCGGTATAGGCAATATGCCTGATAACTGTACTGTGTCTGTAACAGTCAGTTCCTGCGCTTTGTCCAGGAACTTGAATTTACCACCTTTCACCGGATACCCCCTGTTTTCCAGGAGTGGAACAAGGTATTTGTTTAGCATTCGTTCGACAAAACGTCGGTCACTGCGATGTTTCTTTTCCTGTACGGCTAGATGTACCTGTCCCTGGGCGAGTGAACTACCGTCCTGCGTGGTCATAGTTTGTCCCAGAATAGTGATCAGTATTTCTTCATTACAGGCATTACGGAAGTCATTATAAAGAGCGCCATTGCCGGAACTGCTAAGGGTTGTCTGGGTAGCTTCCGTTTCTTTGGGGATAACCAAATAGGGTGCTGATCCGGCTTCCTCGAATGCCTGAATAAGTGCCCGGCGGCTTTGTTCGTCCATAGAACTGTATTTACCAATTCTCTGAGGCATACCGAACAATTCTACGAATTGCGCCCAGTCTCCGAATCCACCACGTTTATAGATGACATAGGGGGCAGCCCGGAGTAAAATACCGAAGTCGTCGTCTGAACCGAACTGGATGATCCAATCTTTACTTGAATAGTCTTCTCCGTGTTCGTCCTCTTCCCGCAGGGCTATTTCTTTTGTTTTTACCCGGATATGTTTGCGGGGGATGGATTTAAAATTAAAACCATCCGTAAAGTAGCATTCTGTAAGACTAACACCCCAGAAGCGGGATAGCATTATTTCCCGGAGGAGGTTTTCGAACTCAGGTGTATCCATCAGGTCGGTGATGGCATCCACCTGTTTCCCTTTGATGGTAAACGAAAGATCAGCGTCGGTAACGGCATCGATGCGCTTATCAATGGCGTCAGACAAATAGCCATCTATTAACAGATCGGTATATAGGTCATATAACTTCGTTCGGTTACCCAAATCAGCCACACGAAGTGCACCGCGCCAGGTCCCAATATCGTTAACGCCTCGGTGCATGGGGCGTACAAGTATCTCAGTATGTACTAACGGAGGTTGTTTTTTATCCGTTTTATTTGAGGACTTTACTGGTATTTTTGTTTTATTCTTTGCCATGATACATAATACTGTTTAGGTGAAATTGAAAGGCCGTTTAAACACTGTTTAAACGCTTCCTCAATAGTGTTGTATTCGTTTGGGATTGCTACCATAGGCTATGGTACCGATCGGATCATTGTCTGGCTTCCCGGCATCAGGTTCCCGTCCGGGAAGATCAGGAGAAACGTTTCCTTTTTGTACAGCCGTTAACCAGTCTACAGCCCGGTCATATCGCTTTTCCCGAAGTTCCAATTCAGTACCGGCATTGCATAGGTTGATCAGATGCCAGACTGCAATATCTTTTACAAAGATGAGTAGTAACTGGTTTCGACGTGATCCTGATGCCTGGAATATCTTATCCGTATCAAAACGGGTTAGATAACCGCGAGCCTCGGCAATGGCGGCGTCAATAGCTGCCTGGGCGATCGTTTCGTCCCCCCTGGTGATTGTTTCAACATATTCATCATGGAGATGAGTATGCAGTTCTTCTATTGTGATGTATGCCATAATATAATATGTTTTGTTACATTCTTTTATTGTTTCTATGCCGGGTACCGACTGAATAGCTATCGGTTTTAACAGCCACCATCTTTTGTTGACAGATAAAAAAGCCACCTTCGATTGCGTCAGGGCCGTCAGCCGGTGCAGGTAGGCCGTCATCAAACAATAGAAATTGCTCTTCCAGGCGCGTCATATTCGGATTGTCTTTTTCGGCAATATTCAGGATCATGCGCCCGGCGCGGTTCAACGGTTCCAGGTTGCCCTCAATACGGGCAAATTTATCCGGCTTATTGCGTAAGTCGGGAGAGATCGGTATGATATAGCCGGTTTCCTGCCATTTCTGTTGGAACAGGGGGACGAAAACCTGCTCATAAAACGGGTCCTGTAGTTTGTTGTTTTCAATGGAGTTATACACCTGCGTTTTGTCTTTTACATAATCGCGTTGGTAGTAATACCAGTTTACAAACTCTTCATTTTTTACGTGATCCAAATAACCGGTGATAACATACAGATTACCATCTAATACGCCCATCAGGAAGTTTGCTTTGTACGATCCCAGTTTTTTAACGCCTTTTTTGTTCGTGACTTTATTGGAGGGCGCAGGGTCTCCATAACTGACCAAGAACGGAAATTTGTGTAGCGGGGGAATCGCTCCCCATTTAATTTCTTTAAAATATAAACCTTCTACGACAGGATTATTAAAGCATTCCTTTTGAGCACTGGCGGCACTGACTTGAGCCAGTACATCATCAATTGTTTCTTCGTCATTCTTTTCCGGCCAAACAGATGTTCCATAGGCAAAGTCATTTTTCGGATCAGGATGGTTGATATCCACCATACGAAGATTGATAATGTCCCAGTTTCCAATTGGCCTTTCTCGCTTGGATAACTCTAGTGCCTTTTTCCCGGCACGAGCGACACAACAATCCTTTGCAATAAGATTGCCACAAAAGATCGTTAACAGAGGTTCTGAAAAGGAACGGGTAAAATAAAGCGCCTGTTCAAACCAATTCCACTTATCATTAATAATGTCAGGATTGCGGCATTCTTCATCAGTATCATAGTCGTCTACCAGGATCGTATCCGGACGGACTTCTTCTATCTTCACCCCACGCGGACTTTGCCGGGCACCCACCGCCATAAAGGAGACTCCGCCTTTTGTGATAAAATTATCTTCCGTCCATTTGAATCCTTTTTGATCACCATAATAAAACTGTATGCGTTGGTTAGCTTCCAACTGGGCACGATAGTGATTCAACAGTTTGATGGCGTTGTCACTGCTGTTGGAACACAGGACAATATTGCGTTTTTTGCCAGTCAGGACCAAGAACAGCACAACGAACATAACGATCGTACTTTTCGCCAACTCTCGCGCCCAAGATAAAACTTCGTACCAGTTTTTAGGACTGTATATCAGTCGTTTTATGGCTTTTTTGTGGAAAGATGCAAATTCATATTTAGCATAGTTCGGGAACATCTCTTTGATCCAAAGTAATGGATGATCTTCCAGATAAGTCAGTTTCTTTTGCCTTTCCTCATAGGGCATATCGAAATCTACTGCCGTATCTTTTTGGAGTGCTTTCAGATAGCCTTCCCAGTCTTCGATGGCTTGTTTATCTACTGCTTTAAGAGTTTTCATTTGAGCCGGTCTTTTATATATGCGTCAAAATAATTACTCAGTTCTTTTGCCTTGTCGATGTCAGTTTTCCGAAGCCAATCCAGCAAGTCTTTTGATACACTGATAATATCTGATATACCTGTTTCCTTTTCCATCTTTTCGATGGCTGTAGCAAGTTTATTGATCATATTAGCTTCTTCGGCACTGGCATAACGCAATCCAGGCTCCCTGTTTGCTATATTGTTATTTATTTCAGCTATCTGTCGATAGAAGTTTGCTAGTTGTTCCTCACGGGTTACCGATAAAGAGGTTTTCAAAACTTCCCACTTTTCAACTTTTACCCATTTAGTCATTGTAACCGTGCTGATCCCTACCCGTTCGGCTATTTCTTTTTGCGTAAGATGCTCCTTGACAAAAAGCATTTTAGCCCAGTCTTTTTTTTGCTTGTTCGATAACTCTTTTGCCATATCAATCGTTTGAGTTTTACACCTCAAAAGTACGCGCTATTCATTTCTTAAAATAATCGTATTGTATTGTTATACAGTAGTGTACCATCAAATTACATAACGAGTGCAACCATTACAAACTGATTTTTTTACCTCATTTTTAGCCTGCAACTTTGGGGTAACAAACAGGCGAAAAATGACAAAATTCACATTCATATTACACGACGAAACAGTCAACACAAAAGGCTTTCGGATGCTGACATCAGGAGGGGACTTTTCGGTATTCGAAAATAATCCGGTTATGCTTCTTAATCATAATGATTGGGAACTTCCGATCGGCCGCTGGGAGAATATCCGTGTAGAAGGAACCAAGGTTTTGGCCGATGCGGTATTTGATGAGGAAGACGAAAATGCTTTGGCTATAAAAGGTAAAGTAGACAGAGGTTTTTTAAAAGCTGCCAGTATTGGAGCATGGCCGGGGGAGACCTCCAACGATCCGGCATTAATGTTACCGGGACAAACGTATCCAACTTTTGTTACCTGGACTGCCCGCGAGGCTTCCATCTGTACGATCGGTAGTAATCATAATGCCCTGGCCTTATATGATAAGGATAATAAACTTATTGACCTTGACGATAAAAATGTACTGATCAAATTATTCGACACCGGAAACGGTGTATCACCTATAAAATCAAATAATAAAATGAGTATTCTAACAGGATTATTGAACCTGTCTGACAGTGCCAGCGAACAGGCCCAGGCAGAAGAAGTGAAAAAGATCATCCAGATGCGTGACAACCTCCATACGGAAAATGGTACACTCAAAACGGAAAACGCATCTTTGAAAGCAAAGGTAGAGCTCTATGATGGCAAAGAAAAAGAGACACGCAAAAATACTGCGATCCAACTGGTCGATGCTGCTATCAAAGATTGCCGCCTGAACGCTCAGGGGAAGGAAAGCTGGCTGAAAATGTTTGATGCCGATTTTGATGTTGCCAAGGCGCAACTGGCGGCTATTCCAGCCCACAAACCGATTGCACCTCAGATACAGACCGGTACTTCCAATACTGGTAAAATCGAACTCTCTGATATGTCGTTCGATCAGATCGTTAAGGCAGATCGCCTAAAGGATTTGAAGAAAGACAGTGACCTCTACAAAAAGAAATTTTACGAGGCTTACGGTAAATATCCGGCTTAATTATCAACTATTAATAAAGTAAAGAATGAAATCAAAATTTGTTATTGCGCTGATCATGGCGCTGTTGTTTAACTCGCTTACAAGTGGTGTGTTTGCCTCTGTCTTAGGTGTAAGTCACGGAGCAATGTTTGCCTTTCAGATGGGGCTGTCCTTTATTCCAATGAATATGTCCGGTTGTCTGTGTGAAGGTTTGAACAGAGAAATCTGGATTCCTGAAATCATAGAGAAATTTTATCCGGATGATTCGTTTTTGACCTATTCCAAAAGTTTGGATGCTTGGGTAGATAACAATAAACTTAATTTGCAGGAAGCAGGTGTCGATCCGGCTGTGTATGTTGACAATGAACTGTATCCGATCCCCATTGCTGTTCGTACCGATATTCCTCATGAAATCCTTTTAAAGCGTTTTGACACGGAAAACACCGTCCACGTCAATGCCATTGAGGTTGAAGAATCAGCAGGAAAACGCCAAAGCGTTACCGAAGGACATCGTAACTCCTTGCGTCAGAAATTTGCACGTCTGGCAGCTTTTAACTGGGCTCCTGCCGAAGATGGGGCTTATACTCCAGTCAAAGCTACAGACGGAAAAAAGAACAAACGAGGTTACAAGGGCATGACATACGAGATGGTCATGGATATGGAACTGGCTTTTGACGAAATGGAAATCCCTGGAGAAGATCGTATCCTGGTATTGAACCCTCTCCATGCAATGGACCTTCGTCTTCAGGATTTGGATATGTACAAGGCATTTTATAACGAGAAAAAATTGTTCTCTTTCAATGTGGTGCGTTCATCTTTGAATCCACGGTATAACGGTGCAACAGGAAAGAAATTAGCCTGGACCGCTCCTGTTTCTGCGACCGATGCCCCTTCTTCCTTATTCTACAGCAAAGAAGCTGTAGCCAAAGCACGTGGTACGGTAGATATGTATTCCCGCCTGAATGATCCCGAATACCGAGGTGATGTGATCGGCTTCAACATGCGTGGTGTGGCTACCCCTGTAACAGGTAAATATCTGGGGGCTATTTATTCTCCTAAAGCTAGTGTTTAACATTCAATCCATTTTATAGTAATGAGTTATATTAATATGAAATCGCGGAGAAGTTTTGACTTCTTCGCCCCTTACAATGAAGAAGGCGAACGGGTGGTTACAATCCCGTTCCCGGTAGCCGTAAAACGCGAAGTGTCCGAAATAGGTATTGTGCATGATGCCAATCCTGTATTAGTAGCTGTTTCCCCAACTGCTGAGAAAACAATTGATGTGGAAACAATGGTACAACCCGGTTCCCTGATGATTGTTCATAATGAAGGTACTGCCGTGGCGACGATCGGTGGCGTGAACTGTGCAGCCTCTAAGGTTACAACCTTGATGTTTGACGGTAACACCTATGTTGAACTTGCATCATCTGAGATCACCGCATGAAGACAGGTAGAAAAGGAATAACGCTGATCAAAGAATTTGAGACTCTTCGCCTGAATGCTTACAAATGTCCTGCCGGAGTATGGACAATAGGTTACGGTCACACGAAAGATGTAAAGCCTGGAGATGTGATAAACGAAACCCGTGCCGAATATTTTTTGGCAGAAGACCTCAAAGAAGCCGAAGCGGTAGTAAATCGTGAATGTCCTTGTGTTTCACAGAATCAGTTTGATTCTCTTGTCTCTTTTACTTTCAACTGTGGCATAGGAAACTTCCTGAAGTCAACCCTTTTGAAATGTGTAAAGGCTAATCCTGAGAATGTAAATATCCGCTATGAGTTCAGCCGTTGGAACAAATCAAAAGGCATGATCCTGGCCGGATTGATTCGTCGGCGTAAGGCTGAAGCTGATTTGTATTTTTCATAATAAGAATAACGATGGACTGGACATACATTCTTACAACCGCTTTAGGTTCCGGAGGCTTAGCCTCATTCATTACTTGGTTATGCAACAGAGAACTCTACAAGGCAAAGGCTGTTCGGGATCGAGAGGGCATTTGGAAAGAGATGTATGAGTCCACCAAAGAAGCAACAGTAAAACTCAGTTATGAAAATGAACAACTATTTCAAGAAATACACGATCTCAAAAGGCTTGTTATCAAGATGGTGGATTGCAAGTATTATACTCAGTGCCCTGCTCGTTACGAGTTGCAAGACTACAAAAAAAAATACTTCAATACACGTTCTGGACAGTCTCGCATGGAACAGAAAGGTTTCCGTTACCCTCGCGACCATCCCGACGAGTCTGGCGGAACTGACGATCCCGGCGGACAGCCTCCGTAACCTCACTACCGGGGCTGTATATACAGCTAAAAACGGACAGGCCACAGTAACGGCTAAACGCGAAGGTAATGATATAAAGGTTTCTGCACAGTGTGATAGCATTCAGCAGAGAAACATTATCCTGGAAGAAGAACTGATCCGTATCAGAGATCAACTGAGACAGGGCAATAAGGAACAAAAGTCCGATATATTCTCATTCTGGATGGATATCAAATGTTACCTGACAGGTGCATTATTCGGCATAGTATTACTAATAATCTTTCAATATATAAAACATGACAGAAATAGCTAAAAAAACAAGATCAATCGGTCTGAAAAAAGTCTTAGTCGGGAGCGTCAATCCTGCCGGAGGAATGGCCGCACTTCTGGAACAAATTGGAAAAACAGCCAAAGGGACTGCCTCATTCAACACCGAAGCTGATACGACACAAGATTTTTACTCGGAGGAAGAGCCAACAGCACCGGAAGAGTCGGTTATCACTGAAGCGGGCCTGAAACAATTGAAATGGAATCTGATGGAATGGGATAACCAGGGACTTATTAAAGTTTTTGGAGGATCGACCAAGACAGTAGATGTGACCATTGACGGTAAAACTTACGAAGTAGAAAAGTATGTGTCCACTAAAAATGTGGTTAAAGTCGAGTTATCAGTACGGGCGATAAGCCGTTATAATGTGGTTATCGACATTCCACGCGCCCAGATCATTGCCCGTTTTGTGTGGAATATGACACAAACTGAAATTGCGCAAATTGAAATTACAGCGAAGGCAATGGCTCCGATAGGAGAAGATGACGGATCTTATGAAATTTACAAGTTAGGTGAACCCAAAGCATGAACATTGTAGAAATAAATGCCGCTGGTTCATTACTGGATCAGCGGCTTAAGATGAATGTTCCGGCTCCTGCATTACTCCGTTTATTGGGTAAAAAAACAATATCTCTCTGGATAAAACGACCTCTTTTCCAGAACTTGTTAAGGATGAGCAAACTCTTTGCCCAAATGGATATAGACCTGATAAAGCTGGATGATGGGGACAGTTCCATACTATTCACCGAAATAGCCAAGCACGGTGTAACAGCTTCCCGAATTATAGCCCACAGTATGATCCGGGGTGTGTTTGCCTCCTGGCTGTTAAATCGTCCTTTAGCCTGGTATCTCAGGTGTCACATGGATGCAAGAACGTTAGCGGAACTTACGAAGGTGATGGTCGTACTTAGCACCGGTGAGGATTTTGTCAGTATTATCAGATCGGTCGCCAGGATGAGAGTAACGGAACCGATACTGAGCCAACCGAAAAAGACAGGGAGTTAAAGGAGGATTACGAACCTCCCCATAGCCCTTTCGGACAAATATTCTCCCTTATATCCCAGGGAGCTTTCACGATGGACGAAGTGATGAACCGGATACCCTGGTGTGTTGTGCTGGCCATGATCAACGATCAGGGCAAAACCAGGAAGAAAGAGACTCCGCCAGAGGAGGAAGATGTGATTGATAACGAAGAAGAAGAATTAAGTTTTTTAGGACTAGGATAATGGATGATCCAATCTATGTAACATTTGAGTTTCGGGGTAATCTGGAAGAGGAAGTGACAAAGGTCAAACTGGGTATCCAGGGACTGCGTGATGAATCTGCTGGGACCTATAAGCGCCTTATAGCGGATAGCAATGAGGCTTTTGCTGCTATGTCTACCAATAATAAGGCGCTGGCTGTATCCATCCAGGAAGACATTAATTCCCTTCGTCAACTTACGGCCATACAGGATTCGACAAACGAGGCTTTAAAAAACGGGACTATTACAGCTACCGAATACGCCGAAGTTAAAGCCCGTTTAGCTGTACAGGAAGCTGATCTTCGGCAGGGGATACAGGAAAACATGAATCTTCTGAACGAAGAGATACAGAAAGAAAAGGAAGCTGTCGGTTCTTATGAAGAAAAACAGGCGTCACTCAGTCGCCTGGAAGAAGCATATAAGAAACTTTCTGCCGCTGAACGTGAATCGGCGACAGGGACTGAAATGCTATCTAAAATAAAAGAGTTAAAGAAAGAGGTAAGTGATCTGGATACCGCTTATGAAGAAGCCACAGGCGGAACTCAAAGCCTGCTACAAGTTATTCAATCCACGCCCGGCCCGATCGGATCAATGACGTCCGCTATAGGTAAGGCTACCAAAGCAGCCTGGGCCTTTATCGCCACACCTCTTGGCATGATACTAGCGGCTATTGCGGCGGCTTTGGCGGCTGTTACTTCCTGGTTCCGAAGGACAGAAGAGGGGGAAAATGCCCTGGCTGTTGCCTCGGCTACATTCGGCCAGGTTCTTGCCAGTTTACTGGACGTTGTTGACAAGGTTGGCGAATGGCTGTACAAAGCATTCACTTCCCCTAAAGGGGCCATAGAAGCACTTGGAGACGTGGTAGACATTCTTGTGACAAACCGCCTGAAAGCGATACCTAAAATCGGACAGGCCATTGTTAAGATATTCTCAAAAGATTGGAAAGAAGGATTTGCCGATTTGGGGAATGCTGTTATGCAGATGAGTACCGGTGTAGAAGATTATGGAAAAAAGGTTACGGCCTTTGCGGAAGATACCTATAAAAAAACACAACAGTCTATTGAACTGCAAAAACGCCGGAATGCCCTGGACGAACAGGAACGTAACTGGCTCGTTGAGCGTGCCAACCTGGAGACTCGTGTTAATGAATTGCGCGATAAAGCCTATGATATGAGTATCCCGGAGGCTAAACGCCTTGCTGCATTGAAAGAGGCGTTAAGTATCAATGACCAGATATATGACAAAGACATTGCTATTGCCAAAGAAAAACATGAAATTATCAAGGTACAAAATTCACTGGCAAATTCAAATAAGGCCGATCTTCGTGCAGAAAAGGAAGCGGAAGCAGAAATAAGCCGTTTGAGCGGTCAGCGTTATTCCGCTCGTCGCATGATGATGCGTCAGACCAATACCCTTAACAGCCAATTGGCCAAAGAAGAAGCTAAAACGGCTACAGAACTATTAAAAAAGGAACTTGATAAAAAGAAGGAAGAGTATGCTTTATATTATCAGCAAGTCGAACAACTAGGTAAGCATTCGGCTGATCAGGCCTATGCCGGTTTGATCAAACAGGGTGCCAGTTACCGCGAATATCTCCAAAACCAAATTAACGGCCTGGAGAAAAAAGATAACCGGACAAAAAAGGATAATGATGTTCTGTCCTTTCTCTATTATGAGAAAAGCCAGGTAGAAGGTAAGAAATCGGCTGTCGATCTGTTGAAAGAAGAGATCACAAAGCTAAAAACGTTATACAGTGATGATCTGTTAAAATTGAAGGAAAAGCTATTGAATCTCCAAACCTTGAATAAGGGGGATAATTCTGAAACCGGGGCACAAAAGAGTACAGTTATCAAGGATGCCCTGAAAGAGGCCGATAAGGATGCTCAAACAAAATTTAAAGAATTGTTGAATACCTATCAATCAGGTTTTCAGCGTCTATCTACATTAGAAAAAGATTACCAGAAAGATATATCTTTTCTCAGATCACAAGTGACTGATAAATCAACCAATGAGGAAAAGAAACGTATTGAAGATGCTATTAAAGCCAGAACTGAGGCTTACGGTAAATCTCTATTGAATGAGAAAGATTCGTTAGTAGACATAGACAACCTGTTCGGAGAACGTGAAGCTACATTTCAGTCCTGGGCAAATAATATAACAAATTTCAGCCTGAAACAACTCATGTCTATGCTAGAGCAGGCTGAAAAGGCTTTGAACCTTGCCCGGATGCAAGCCGGACAAAACGGGGAACTGGGAGAAAATGGAGAGACGGCTAAATATCGCGCTCAGATCATAGAATTACAGAACCGTATCAAAGAATTAACGGCCAATACCAGTAAAGGTACATCTACCAGTTATAAAGACTGGAAAAAGGTCTATGATGTGTTAGGATCGGTCAATAAAGAATTGAATGATATTGGTGATAATGCAGGAGGTTCTTTCGGGGAGATAATAAAAGCGGCTTCAAGCATTACCACGTCCACGCTCTCAATGATCTCATCTATAACTACACTCGCAAACTGGAGTGTAGAGGCTACAAAGATGGCCGCCGAAGGTGCCACAGAAGCTATTATTGCTGTTGAAAAAGCGTCTGTAATCCTGGCAGTAATATCAGCAGCAATACAGATCATCAGTAAAATAGCAAGTGCTTTCTCCGGTCTCAAAGATGCGGAACGTGATCATGAGGAGTACATGAGAATACTTATATCCTTGCAGGAAGAATATAATAATAAGTTAATCAAAACAGGTTTATTACAAGATGATATTTGGGGCACGGATAATATAGGAAATATGATTAATGCCATTGATATGCTGGGGCAATCAATGGATAATTATAATAACAAACTGGTAGAACAGCAAGAAGCATGGAAAGACCCGACAGGTAATTTCTGGACGAAGCTGTATAAGTATGGTACGATAATGGGATGGGCCGGTATGAAACCCGGTCAATTACTTGGGGTTGAAGATAAGGGACCGGGGACGGCTGATTTGAAAGACAACCTGCGTTATATAACCAAAAAGTCAAGTAAAGGCTTTTTAGGTATTGGCGGGAACCATACAAAAACAATGAACCTGGAGGACTGGGTTCGAGAGAACCTAAAGAATCCTGACGGCACTCCTGCCGAGTTGTTCTATGAGGATGGGCGGTTAAATCTGGAAATCGCCATGAGCCTGGTTGATGGTAGTGGTGACCGATTGGCCGGACAAACGAAGGAATCGCTTGAATCTCTCATTGAGATGGAAAAGACGATACGCGAAGCGGAAGAAGCTATGCGCAGTTATATAAGTGACACCTTCGGTTCGCTGGGTGATAGTTTATCTGACGCGATCGTGGATGCTTTTCGTAATGGGACTGATGCAGCAAAAACATTTCGAGAGAATATAACCGATATACTCAATGATGTAGGCAATCAAATGGTTAAAAATTTATTCGTGAAAAAAGCCGTTGAAGAATACGAAAAGGAACTCGAAGATGTCTATAAGAATTATGCAAAAAACAAAAACAATAATTCTTCCACAGCCGAACAACAATTCAATAAAGAATTAGGACAAGCTGCTGAAAATTTTTTCGGGGGTGCGCTTTCTGCGATCGAACAAGGTAATAAATTTTTAGAGTCATATAATGAGGAAATGCGTAAGCATGGATTCGAGACATATAAGCCGGAAGATAAAGAAGATAGCCGTACAGCAGTCGCAAAAGGGATTACATCTGTGAGCCAGGACAGTTTTGATGAAGGATTAGGTATAGTCCATACCTTATTGATCTACGCGGACAAGACAAGTTCGGGGGTGATTAGTATCAATGAAATGCTAGTTCTTGGTCTTTCTGTCTTAGCGGAAATTAGGGATAATACAAGCTATTGCAAGAAGCTGGAAGCGATAGAAAAACATGTCGATGCCATTAAAGGATATGTACAGGATATAACTGATAATGGCACAATACTACGTACCCCATGAAACTACGTCGTTGCTATATTAACAATGTGGATATATACGCCGAATATGGCGTATGGATCACGAAAGGAGGGTATAATAATCTTATATCTTTCCCCGATCTTCGTGATCCGGAGAAAAATGACTGGCCGGAGGAAGATGGTATTGAGGTCGATCTTGAAACCCCGACTCTGAAAGAAAAGGAAGTAACCATATCATTCCTGGCAAGCAATCCAACAATTGATGTGTCGATGTTTATTGATTTTATGTGCCAACCGGGATATAAGGTTTTTGTAATTCCTTCGCTACAACATAGCTGGGCTTTAAGACTATCCAAACATCAAAGCAATACAACATATACAGGTGCAACCTCTTTTTCATTGAACTTTATTGATGATTTTCCAACACGTTCCGATTATTATCCAATACCGGCAGGCGGTGGAACACATTTATCAGGATCACCGTTTGCCTTGGATGGTATTCGACTGGAGCGTTACGGTATATTGGTCACGAAAGCGCACGATGAGATAATTAAAACACCGACTGTCAAACAGAACTTGACCCGTTCCAACTCTTTAATGGACGGACAAAAATACGATGTTGAAACCCTCCATTTAAACAGTAAAGAAGTAACGCTTAAATGCTGTTTAATCGCATCATCGGTCGAACGATTTTGGGAATGTTACGATGCTTTTTTCAATGATCTGATAAAGCCGGGTGAGAGATCACTGTATTATGATCGCACCCTGGGCGAATATCCATGCTACTACAAAAAGACCTCCGGCTGGAAAATATGGAGTCTGACCGGAAAGGTAGTAGTCGAATTTAGCCTCACTCTTGTATTTACCCGGTTCCGTCTTGGAAAGATCGAATACGTCCTAGCGGATGAGACCGGGGCCTTTATAGTAACTGAAGATGGATTTTTAATAGATATGATGTTATGAGCGGAATAAACGAAAAAAAGACAATAATCGAACTGGACGAAGAAACTGACCTGAAAGGCGTATACCTATATGGTATGAAAGCCGAAGGTCCGAAGTCTGTAAAAGTTGATGCCAGTAAACTTAAAGTTTCCGGCGGTGGTGGCGGAGACTTTAGCGGGAACCTGGCCGATCTCAGTGACGTTGATGCGGCCGAAGCTGCCGAAGGTGATATCCTGAAAAAGGTTGGCGAGAAATGGAAATCAGCGAAAGCCGAATGGTTGAAAACAGGCGAGTTGAACGGTGTTAAGATCAATACGATAGAGGACTTGATCACTTATTTTCAGCAGTACGGCATCGGTTATCCTGCTACCAATACTCCGCCGATCTTGTACCTGGATAAAAATTATTATGTTTTCCGTCCGGAAGATACGTATACCATTCCGGTCACTTACTACGATAAAGAAGGTGGCGAATTGAAGCTGATCGGTAAGAAACCAGCCGGAACTTATACCGGAAGTAACGATAGTTTTGAGGTGACCGGATTAGGTTCTGGATCGGCTCAGTTGAATCTAAAAGAGGCTATCTTCGGGAAAGGTTCAACGGAGACATTTGGAATCGGAACTTACCGGATAGAAGATATCTTCTTGGTTGATGCCTTCGGCCGCCGTAGTGAGGCCGCTCAGTCTATTACCTTTGTCGTTGGCTCAGTCAATGTTACGTCCAGTTTTGATGATAGCCGCCAGTTTGGTACAGGGTCAACTATTAGCCTGGATTACCGTATTACATCTGTCGCCCGCGAGGTTGTCGTCCAGGTCACGATCGGCGGTCAAATCATGCGTAAGGCTGGTACTGAACTGACATATAGTACTTATGCTGCCGAAACCAGTGAATTTGATGTTGTCCTTGCCGGGGAAGAGGCTTTTAACCCAACTCAATCATATCCACAGACATTTACGACTCCTGCCTTCGCGGAACCGGGGGAATACGTTGTACAGATACAAGCCTGGGCAAAAGATGATCCGTCCTTGAAAAGTCCGCTCCTGACCAAACGTATTGTTGTTTTACAGGACGGTATCGTTTATACTACCAGCACGCTGGATACTAACGCCGACTACCGGATCAACAATACAGTGATCCTGCCGGTAAACATCTATCATAGCCAAGACGGTTGTACTTATAAAGTCCATGCGTGGGTGCAAAATATTGAATCTATATCAACCGAAACGGCTGAATCCGCTGTCAAGAGGCTTGAAATCCCGTTTGCCTTGCCAGACGAACCGAATACATACACGATCTGTCTCCGGACAACTGTTATCACACCTACAGGTCTAGTGTATGCCACCAATACCAAAGAGTTAGCTTTGAATGTCCGGTCCGTATCTGATTATTCAGTCCTAACGGCTTCGGAATATAACCTGGAACTATATCTGTCGGCTAATGGATTATCTAATAGCCTACCGGATTGGGAAATATGGAAAAATAAGTATTACCTGAATCAGGACTACAAAGGTGTATTACATGGTTTCTTAAAGGAAATAAACGGCTGGGTAGAGCATCAGGACGGCACGGATCAGCGCCCGCCTGAAGGGGATTGCCTACACGCCAACGGTGAGGCCTATTGTCTGGTTAACTATTCGCCTTTTGTCGGTTTTGCTTCAAAGGCTGACCGTAAAGGTGAAGGTATGACAATCGAACTGATGTTGCACAATTCTGACTTATATAAGGAAGATAGCCATACTTTCAGTATCGGCGATCCTGGCGCAACTCAAAAAAAGGGACTGGCAATTGATACACAAAGAATGCTTATCTATTACAGCCCCTCAGATAGTCTGAGTATCCCGGTTAGAACAGGGAAAAACTATATGACCAAACTGGGTGACTTTATTGCCAATTCGGACGAATACGTACATGTAACAATCACTTATGACCGTTCCGCGAAGTTGATCCTTGTGTATTGTAACGGTGTGATCAGCGCGGCTACTACATTTCCGGATGCCGGATACTTGGATACAGATGCCCCGATAGTGATCAATGGCCATCAGGCAGAAGACGGTACAATATCCGGTTTCTCAGACTGTAATGTTAAGTTCCTTCGTGTCTATCAGAAATGTTTAGGGTTCGATGAAGTCCTGAACAACTATATCGCCTCCATCTATTATGATCAGGATCGTATCCACGCTGAAACGATCAACAACCCGAATAAACCGATGTTGACCACATTCAGCGTGTTTGGCAATATCTACGGGGCGACCAAAGATGATGCTGTATTTGCTGAATGTACCATGACGCCGGGGCAGGAAGAAACGTTGTTCGATAAGTATATTTTCTCTCCCCTGTCAAAGAATGTGGAAGATCAGCGTTATGCCGACCTATCTCAACGTCACCCGTTAACGGTATCCTGGCAAGGTAACTCATCCCTGGCTTACCCGATCAAGAACTGGGAATTTGAATTTTACGATCCGGAGAAGTTGGCCGCTACCGGCAAATATGAGACAAAAGCCTTTAACATGGTCCGCCATGCTGACGGGACACGCCCCTGGTATTATACAAAAGTTTATCAGTGCAAGGCCAATTATATAGACAGTTCCAGTTGTAACAATCAGGGTATAGCCAAACTAGCTGACTATGTTTATCGCTTACCTTGGCCGTGGCCTGCTGCTGATTATCCAGCCTATTGTAATGGCAGTACCAATCCATTTCCGTATTACAATGTTGACGGGGATCATTACAGTAAATACCCCATTAAGCCGGCACGTTTGGCGATCGACGCTGTGCCGGTTTGGTTCAACCGTCAGCATTTGGATGCCTCCGGAAACCTACGTGCAAACGAGTTTGGCGGTCTACTTACATGGGGCCTGAAACAACAGGAGGAATTATATAGCATGCCGGACTATAAAGCCGACAAATGGCATAAGAATACAGTATGGCGCTCAGAAAGTAATGGAGATAGTGTACACCCGCAACTGAGGGCTGGGTCTTATGGTTTGTTTGACCTGTCTTCCATGCCGCTGAAAGTTGACTTATTAGATCGTCCGCTTACGCAGACCTACATTGATCAAATGGGACTAGTCGAAGGCAAAGACTACTATGACCTGGATAAACCCGAACGTATTGTGATGCGTGCCGAACAGATGCGCTGGCGTGTTGGGGCTGAAACTGTCATGGATTTTGAGTGTCGAAATCCAAAAAGCCTTGGCCGTGGTCACTGGGAAACGTCGACAAACGGTTATACCTGGTCACGTACCACGAACCTGATCGATCCGCACGATCTTGATCTTAACAGTAAGGCTAAAGACCGTCAGAAACGTTGGGTATGGGATGAATGGGACAATGAAAACAACTGTCCTCTCCGGACGAAAGGAACATCTTCGGTCAATTACTTTGAGGACATGTTGACCGCTGAAACCGTCCCGTTCCTGGGATCGGAAACCGGCGGGATTGGTAAGATTGACAAAACGCTGGGAGAACTGGCGGCACAGCAACACGCCGATTTTATATCGGCAATGAAATGGGTTGACACCGCCCCGGACGAATGTTTCGCCAACCCGGAGATATTTGGCAAGTATTTCCATTTGCAATCGTGCATTGATTATGTTATCATATGCATTGTCCTGTATCTGTCCGACCAGTTAGGACGTAACCTGACATTCGTACAGTGGGACACCCGTGAAATTGATATGGCCAACCGGGCATTAAAAGGTAATCCGCCTGTGTTCTATCCTACAATGTACGATATGGATACGGCTCTGGGTACAAACGTACAAGGCACATTGACAGAGGACGCTTTCCTGGGCTGGCAGTATCCAATCGGGAATATCAATGATAATGCGAAGTATTACCAGCCTAAGGAGAGCGATTTTCAAAATTATAACTGTGGTGAGAACCGCTTTTGGCGTCGTATCAGCGCGCTGTATGGTGATACGATCATCCGCCGTTACCGTGACCTCCGGTCAGGTGTAACCGGTCAGGATGGTAAAGCCTATGACGGTG
Source organism: Parabacteroides goldsteinii (assembly GCF_020091425.1). Lineage (NCBI taxonomy): Bacteria > Pseudomonadati > Bacteroidota > Bacteroidia > Bacteroidales > Tannerellaceae > Parabacteroides > Parabacteroides goldsteinii. Next base: position 1,007,247 of record NZ_CP081906.1, read on the forward strand.
TGTTGACGCATAACTTCATCATCAGTACGTTCTGCAAGGAAATCATTTCCCGCATTGGCGAACGGTTCTACAATATGGATGCGGAGTACAAGTACATCGGTATGGATTACGAAAGCCAGGACGCGATCGATGCCAAACGTAAGTACCTGATCAATGCCCGTGGAAATAAGCTGATGTTCATTAACCAGTTCTTACTAGATCGCCTATCCTATGTAGATTCCTTATTCCGTTACGAACCACAGGGATCAGCAGTCAGCGAGATGATCTACTTCCAGCATCGCTATAACGGCACGTTCGAGATCACAATGAAAACGGAAGTTCCAGCTTTTATTCGTGTGTCATTCGCGCAAAATCAATCATCGTATGTCTATTGTGATGGCAAGCTTCCGGCAAAGGTTAGTTATACCTACCAGTCTGTCGGTGGTGATGCCAGCGAAAAGATTTTACGTATCTACAATGCCGCTCCGATCGTTCTGCTCGAAGGTTTTTCAGGTAAGGACTTGACTAAAGCAAAACTATCGACAGCTAGTTCTTTACGTGCCATTGATCTGTCAAACAATCCGGCACTGAACGAATTGGAACTATCTGGCTGTCGTAACCTGGAAGAACTGAATCTGTCAGGTTGTAACCTGTCTACCGGTTTCGGAGTTGATATATCAAACTGTGTGTTCCTTCGTAAGTTCCTGGCACATAACTCAACTGTCCGTACAGGTGATTTTACACATAACCCGTATCTGGCCGATATAGATGTCCGCGAATGCCCGAATGTGTCGATCCTGAATCTGGAAGGATTGAAGAGGGTACAGAGCATACAGTTCTCTCCGGAAAACATTGAGCAGTTGAACATAAGTAATTGTTCTGCGAATGTAGATGTTCAGGGTTGCGTAAACCTTACCTCTTTGATTGTCGTAGATAACAGCCAGATCACTGCCATAGCCCCGGAAAAAGGGTTTACTCGACTACAAACAGTTGATATACGAAATTGCCCCCAATTGGTCAATATAAGTAATCTATTAAATGGAAACAAAGTTATAACCGAATTGCCTGAAAACTTCCTAGAAGGGTGTAAAGCAACGATCAAGTTCCTTGACGGTGTATTCCAAAATACTAATATAGAAAGTTATCCAGTTGGTTTCTTTACTAATGCTTTCCCTGCATTGTTATCTGCAAATAGTACATTTGCAGGAAGTGCACTGTGCGGGAATATTGCTGATCATTTTATTGGATCAACTAAACTAAGTAATGTAACAAGCTGTTACAGCGGTTGTCGCAATGTGACAGGAAAATCCCCTAATATAAGTGGTAAACGTTGGTGGGAGGCTAGAGATGGTTATAATACTATAAGTTCTTATGCACACTGTTTTGAAGGGTGTGCTAGTTTGGATGATTTCAAAGAAATACCGCTAGCGTGGGGAGGGGCACCCGTCACAACGTTTGTATTTGCTTCATCAAGAAATAAAGAAATTTCTAATTCATCTTTGATTTGTTCCTCCCCATATAAAAAAATAACGGAGACAAAGTACGAAATATATGCTTCAGATAATGAGGTTGTCAACTTTACATTCAAATGTGACAATCATAAAGACCTGCAGAATAATTATTTAGTAGCAGGGACTAGAACGCAGAACTATGAGGTGATTTATATTCCTCTTATAAAAATACGTGCTAGGGTCTATAATCAAAATGTTTATCCAGAAGGGGCTGTAATTTCTATTGGTGAAAATAGCTATTTTACGGATAAAGATGGATATGTTTTTATACGTAGTGATTCAGCTATTAGTGGTACTGTCGCTTTATCTGGATATTCAGGAAGTGAATTTTCCTTTCCCTCGACAAGCTCAGATCAAATATATACGGTATATGTTTATCCTGTTGTTAATGTAAAATTCATAGTCAAAAATGGTTCTGGAGAATTAGTACAGGGGGCAACAATTACATGTAATGGTTTATCTGGAGAGACTAATATATATGGTGAATGTGTATTACTAATTGGGAGAGGTAGTTATGATTATACCTTTTCTCATCCTGATTATCTATTAAAGACAGGAACTATTACTGTTGAGACTTCGGATATTACAATCAATGTAAAGACATCTATAAAATATACGATTATAATAAGAGATGAATTTAACTTGTACCTTGAAGGGGTTATATTAAAATATAATAATCAAGAATTGATTACTGACGAAAATGGGAAATGCACTCTTATATTAAATGTAGGTAGCTATATATTTCAAATTAGTTGTGTTGGATATAAGGATAGGCAAATAGATTTAACCATATATGAAAACTACACTGATAATTATTCAACCTCTTATTCTTTAGAACTGGATACGGATTATTGTAAACCAGAAAAAAACAATAATCTTCAATTTCTTTTGCGTTGTAGTACCAATGACTCATCTTCAAAAATATCAATAACTTCAGACTCTGATGAATATAATATATACTGGGGTGATGGCACTAGCACTAAAGCAACAGGATTAGGTATGCGGATATATACAAAAGAAAATAAAGGGTTGTTACAAATTGAAATTGATAACTGTGAACGTATATCAGGTATTGATTTCACGGGATCATTTATTATTGCATTCTGGAATATGGGAAATAGCATAGTGCAAAATTTAACATTTAAAGGCGAGAAGTATTTAAAGTATATAGCTCCAGATGTGTTTAGGTATGATCTCGATAGAACAGATTTTAGTTCTTGTTTTGAAGGCTGTCGTTTATTGTATAAAATACCTGATGGTTTATTTGATAATAATATATTGGCTGAAAGTTTTTCAAGCTGTTTTCGTGATTGTGGATTAAAAAATATTCCTTCCGGATTATTAAAAAATAATACTGAAGCAAAAAACTTTTATTATTGTTTTTTTCATTGCATCTATTTGGGAAATATTCCAGAAAACATATTTGACAACAATACAAAAGTGACCAGTCTTAATTCGTGCTTTCGTTCCTGTTCTAGTGTAAAATCCTCTTTACCTACATTATGGATACTATTTTATAACTCAAACTTATTAACCGACCATGATTATTGCTTTTATGACAGTTCAGCAGCTATGAACTGGAAAGATGTTCCCGTTAGTTGGGGAGGTAGTGGTCCAGAGTATGTTCCAACGTCTCTGATTTCAAATGATACATCAATGGCATTAGAACAGCGTTTAGCACGTGTTGAACGAATGTTGAACCTTAACAATGACGATCATGCAGATATACAATAAACAAAACAAGCTGATTCTGGATATCGACGTTGATGATAAATCATATCGTTACCGGGCCATCATGGGGAAGAATGATGTTGTCCTATATTATTCCCTGTCGGAACACATCGAAATCCCGACCGGATCATACATCTATTACCAAGGTGAACAATACCGACTTTGGTATCCGGAAGACTTTGTGAAACACGGGACCCGGAATTTTGAGTATAAGGTTACATTACTTTCATACAAGGAATATTTAAAAAAATGTAAATTCAAACTACTGTCAGAACGTCCATATAAGCTAAAGTTCCCTTTGACAGCTAAGCCGCGCGTATTCCTTCAACTCATTGTTGATAACCTGAATCTACACGATTCAGGCTGGCAAGTCGGAAAATGTATTGAATCAAAGGAAATATACCTGGCTTTCAATCATGAGAATTGCTTGGAGGTTTTTACTCGCCTGGCCGATGAATGTAAGACGGAGTATGAAATATCCAATAAAACTTTGAATTTAGGCAAAGTCGAATATTTCAAAGACGAACCTTTGACTCTTTCGTATGGTAAGGGTAACGGCTTCAAAACCGGTGTAGGTCGAACCAGCCAGAAAGAAAAACAACCTGTCACGATCTTATATGTTCAGGGCGGAGAAAGAAATATAGACTATTCGTTATATGGCAGTAAAACGCTATTGCTCCCGCGCAATCAGGAATTGGAATACCAGGGACGACGTTATAAGACTGACGCCGACGGCACGTATATTGTCCGGGCCGATCGTGAACTGACGGACTACAACGAGGACAGTTATGACGGATCAAAGTATTACCCCAGTCGAGTCGGAACTGTCAGCCGTATAGAAACAATCATAAAGAACGAAGGAAAGGATGATGAATATACCTTATATGATATAATTGACGATAGTATTCCAGAATCCCTTGATTACTCACAGTTCCGGATTTCGGGAGAGACAGCTACGATCATATTTCAATCGGGCATATTAAAAGACAAAGAGTTCGATATAGTACAGACAGATAAGGCCATAACTGGATATGTACACAGTGAACGCCGATTCAAATTAGTATCGAGAAAAATAGATGGTATGGTTATGCCAAACGAGACATTTAAACCGTCTCCCGGCGACGAATATGCAGTTTTTCATATATCCTTACCAAACGCCTATGTCTGTGATAATGCAAGCCAAAGCGGAGCCAGTTGGGATATGTTCCGCGAAGCTGTCCAGTACATGTATGGGGCGGAAGATGACGGCTTTGTTTTCAAAGGTGACCTGGACGGAATCTGGGCAAAACAAAAATGGCTGGAGATCGGTGGGAAAATACGCCCAGGCGGATACGTCCAATTTTCCGACACACAGTTCCAGCCTGAAGGCGTCCTGATCCGTACGACAGGCGTTCGGGATTATATCAATAATCCACATAGTCCGGTGTTGGAGTTATCCAACGCACCTGTGTCCGGATATATATCAAATGAAATTGGTAAGATCGAGGAAAACGAGGTTATAACGGATGAATTACATAAAGAAGGATTAGCCTTTACCCAGCGTCGCTTCCGGGATGCAAAAGAGATGCAGGATATGCTTGAAAAGGCATTCCTTGACTTCTCTGCTGGTGTCAATCCTATATGGGTACAAACCATGTCTCTGCTAGTCGGGGAGGAAAGCCTTCAGTTTCAATTCGTAGATAACAAGACGGCACCGAAAGAGGTTGATCATCCTTTCTATTATAACAATGAAAGTAAGGTTTTTGAAACGCCTGCCGGTATTATTCAGCATCTAACGCTGGGTATCGACAAATTGTCTTCTTCACTGGAACCATCCGATTTTAAGTATTGGGATATCACCTCTTATACATCTCCGCCTCTTACAGACGCGTCCCCTTATTACTTGTATTTGATCTGCCAGAAAGAAGGTACAACCGGATATTTCAAGTTAAGCAAAGAGGCTCACAGACTTGATCCCGGAGATGGTAACTATTATTTCCTGACCGGCACATTAGGCGCTGACGTCGATAACGTTCGTAGTTTTGCTACGCTGTACGGCTTTACAGAGATCGGTCCCGGTTGGATGCGCGTTAAACAAATAATCTCACCTGATGGCAAAACCTATTTCAATGTGGCGATGGGCGAGATCGGCGGAAAACTTGTTTTAAAAGCAGGTTCCTCCGGCCTCAAAGAACTAGCCGAATGGACAGGCGTAGATAAGGAAATCAAAGACGCCCAAAAGACTGCCGATGACGCCCTGGACGAAATTGCCGACACCAATGAGGCTCTCAACGACTTAGGTGATTATGTAGACGGTGCCTTTGCCGACGGCATAATCAGCGAAGCTGAAGCCGTGGCCATTGAAAAGTATATTAATACACTAAATAAAGAACGGTCTGATATTGATGCACAATATGCCAAATTATTTGCAAACGCTTATCTGTCAGGTGTGGCCAAAACAAACCTGTTAAACGCTAAAATCACTTTTGCCGGTGCACATCAGGATTTAATCAATGCGATCAACACAGCCATTGAGGACAGAGAGACGACCGTTGAAGAAAAGAATGCTGTCGATGCTGCCTTTACCCTCTATGCTTCTGCCTTAGCCAATCTTTCAACCCGTATCCAGGAGGCTAATGTAGCGATTCAGGATAAACTTAAAGGTTTTTCAGATACAGCCCTGGATCAGGCGCATAATGCAAAAAATGCCGCTGATGCCGCTCAACAAGCCGCCGACGATGCGAATGCAGAAGCGGAAGTTATCACTGGAGTCTTAAATGATTGGGCTAGTGACAGCATAATTTCACCGATGGAAAAAACCGGCCTGAAACAGCAATTAAGTGACATACAAGCCGAATACCAGGAGATCGCTGGCCAAGCTACCCGATATAACTTAACCAATACAACCGCATGGAGTAATTACTACAGCGCCTATTTATCTGCGGTCAATGCTCTAAATAAATATACAGCCAGTACCCCGTCCGATATACCGGTACAGAGTGACTATAATAACATAGCAGCCTACTATACACGTCGTAAAACCATACTGGAGGCGATCGCGGTCGCGGCCAAAAAGTATGTAGATGATTTAGCAAACAGTATGTCTGGTGCAACGGCTGGACTGCAAGAGTTAGAATATCTAAAAGAAGCAATAGCCAACGAGACAGCCAGTATCGGAGGTCTGCTGTTAACCAGCCTCCTAAAACTGGGAGTCAGAAGCGGATCAACCTGGATAGATACGGCCGGTATCAACGGAACAGCCAAAAAATCTAATGACGTTATAGCCTGGTTTGGGGGTACTCTTAGCCAGGCAATCAATGATACAGCGGCTATCGTTTTCCGTTTGGACGGTTCCGGACAATTGGCTGGGGGTGCAATAAAATGGTATAAACAAAATGGTCTATGGAATGCCGAGTTCGATGGTATAATCAAAGCTAGAGGTATTCAGTTACCATTTATAGACATTGAAGATTCAGATGCAATATATAGTAATGGTACATATAGGCTGAATGGTAATCTGTCTGTAACAACTTATTCCAACCGAATAATTTTACCAACAGATATTAAATACAATGGCTCTATAGTTTCAATTTACAACAATGTTTGGCCTCCTTATACAAAGACTTTTTCAGGAACTTATGTCGAGACACAAAATGGACAAAAGATTTTTGTACCAAGATCATACACAGAATTAGCTTCAGAGAATGATTTTGTAGAACGCATTTGTGTAAGTACTGGAGTTGTCAGACTTATTGCGGTACTCGGTGTAAGTGAAACAACTTTTGTCCAATGTATCAGATGGGTAGTCTTAAAATAATCACAATTAAAAAATCAAAGTATGAAAACAGTATTCTACGAAAGCCGAATAGCTAAGCTATTCACTTTCATTCCAAATTTCAAAACAATCATGTTGTTTGGGCTAGTGTTCACAGAGCATCAATCTCTGTCAAAAACAGTTCTGGCACACGAAAAAGTTCATCAAGGACAATACCAAGATTGTTTCGGAGCCGGGTTAGCATTGGCAATCATAACCATGTTTACCCTGTTTGCTTTCGGGATTCAATCGCTTTGGATGCTCCTGCTTGTTCTTCTTCCCATATTCCTATATTATGTAGTATATGGGACAGAGTATCTAATCAGCTTTGTCTACAGGTCATTCAAACACAAGAATCTTGTTATGGCTAATGACAATGCCTATTGTGCTAGTGCCATGGAAATGGAAGCCTATGACCTTCAAGAAGAATGGCGTAAACCTTGTAAAGACAGACGGATACATCATTCATTTGAATGGTTCAAGTATTACGGTACTATTTAATTATTAGACCTTTCGGGGGCAGGTAAAAAGCCCCCGATCTTTTCAATAATAATAAAAATATATTTACTTTCTAGGTGATTGCTTTTATTTCAGAAGAACAAGTAAATTTTTTATAAGAATTTCATTTGACTCAAATTTTTCGTCTAAAGTTGTTGTTACAATTGCTTGCATTGTAGTGTCTTCCGGTAATGAACGTAATAGTTCTATACCTTTAGGTGCTAATTTATATAGAACTTCTACAGGTTCTCCCGGTTCTGTTTTTTTAGGAAATAACACAGTTTTTATGGTTTCTATCAAATAGAAAGTATCATTTCCTCCCTCAAAAGGATGGGACAGCTTAAAAAAAGGCTGGTTAAAATATTTATAATTAGAACTCTTGTTCGTTATTAGGACTCCAATTGACGCTCCGATTATTCTAGCTTTAGAAAAATCAGAGACCCCTGTCATTATTTTTTGTGATAAGTAAACATCTACAACATTTTTTGAAATAATTTTTGTTGATTCAATATTAGCAGGGCTTTCATCCTTTATTTTCGCTATAATTAGAGATGCAAATTCTTCAGGGGAATATTTTGTCAGGTCAATAAATCCAATGGTAGAACGTATCCCATCTATTTCTGTTTCATCCAATCGTGCTGGTAAAATATAATCTTCTTTGGTTTCTATAGACCTTGCTATAGCCGTTTTTATTTCATGATTGGTCCAAATCTTTTCTTTATAATTCTTTGAAATAAAAGGTATACAATATTTTGCACTTCGTCTATAGACTAAATCAAAATGGACTCCTAGATCTTTTCCCCAAAGTGAAACTTCTTCGAATTTATCGTAAAAGACTTTTATTCCTTGGCTTTTCAAAACCTCTGCAACTTTATCCACATAATTTCTATCTTCACCTGCGAAAGATAGGGCTACATCATAATCATATCCCATATAATTTGCATTTAATATTAAATGAATACAATTATAGCTATAATTTTTATACAAAGAGGTATCTTAAAGATATTTTACTTTTTGTTTTATAAATCTGTACTCGTCGTTTTGCCAATTATACTTTACGAATAACACCATATTCCTGGCCTTCATTGATATAATCGGTAATGGCTTTGGATGCTCCGTATAACATACGATGGAAATAATCCAGTTCACGGTTGTTCTGTACCTCAATGATGATGAGTTCCCCTTTACTGTCTTCTGCCAGCATATCTACCCGGTTGAACTTATCATCGACACTATCCTTGTTGCTTTCGCTTTCCAGCATTTTGACAATACGTATTTCTTGCCCAAGTAAAGTGGACAAAAAGCCTTCCAACACAACAAAGTTTGATTTATTACGTAAAAGGCGCTTTACGGCCCAATCGAAACGGACCAAAGCAGAATCATTTTTCATAGTTGTTCATATTTAAATTGTTACGATACAAAGATATGCTTTTTTTTCATCTAAAAGCATATTATCCTGATTTTTACCGGAAAAATAGGTTTTAAAAATATATTTGTCTATGTTTACCGCATAAAGAGTCTAAGGGTTGAATTTTAAACGGGAGTTTGGAGTTCAACTTTTACTGTTTTTGTACACGCCAAAGACTTTTATTGTAAATCACTTCCTTTCTTTCGCACCGGATTTGTTAACCGTTGGTGCTTCAGGTAATCAACATTTAAAAAATTAAAATTATGGCTAGACCATTAAAAAAAGGACTGGGCTATTTTCCGCTGGATACGGACCTGTATTCGGACAGGAAAATACAACGCCTGCTCCGAAAGTACGGGTGTAAGGGCATCTGTATTTATTTAGCGATCCTTTGTGAAATTTACCGGGAGAAGGGGTATTATATTTCTTATGACAGTGATTTCTGTTTCGATATCTCTGTTATCCTGGGGCTGGACGAGGCTACGGTCAGTGAGGCGGTCCTTTATTGTATAGATCTTCAGTTGTTCGACAGGGAACTGTTGGAATACCGGCAGGTACTTTCTTCGCTGGCGATACAGAGACGCTTCCGGGAGATCAGTAAAAGACTCGGAATAAAGATCGATCCGGATCTCGAAATACCGGATAATTGGGCGAATGAAGGGGTTATTGTTGCAGAAACCCCGGTTATTGCAACAGAAACTCCGGTTTCTGTAACGAAAACCCCGGAAAATGGAAATGGAAATCAAAATGTAAATGTAAATCAATCTACACAATATGGAAAATCAAATGAAACTCGATTTTCAGACGATAACGGAGAAGCTGCCCGACGGGAAGAACTCCTCCGCATGGCTGAAGAAGCAACAAGATGTTGCTGATATGACAGCTCGTTACGGGAATGCGGAGAAATTCCTGAATACGTTTAAACCGGATATGCAGGTAATGGCCGCCCGTTATACCGAGCGTGCTTATTTCGGTACGGCTCCCATGCTGGAAACGGTTTGCCTGGGGTATGGCGAGTTGGTGGTCATGGTGTTTATATGCGCTCTGCTGGAAGATATCAACCTGTTTGTCGGGGTGAAAGAGAAAATGCCGGTCAACCGCCAGCGCGAGTTGTCGCGTCTGGTGTTGGCGGAATATCCTTATTTGAAAGTGACGGAATTGCTGTTGTTTTTCCATCGGCTGAAATGCGGACGTTACGGCCGTTTTTACGGGATGGTGGATGCGTTGACTGTCACCAGTGCGCTGATGCAGTTTATGGGCGAACGCCTGACGGAGACAAACCGTTATAAGGCGGCACGAAAGAAGGAGGAGAAACCGGAGAATGTGTCGTCCGGCGGTATCACTTACGAGGAATATTTGCAACTGAAAGAAAAACAACAAAAACAAAATGATCATGGATAAGAGCAAGGTATGGGGGCATACGGAACTGGCCCGGTTGTATTTCCCGGGTATTTTACCGAAATCGGCTTCTGCACAGTTGTCGTTGTGGATCAGACGGGATGAAGAGTTGCTGGATGATCTGAAGAAAGCGGGTTACCGCAAGGGACAGCGTATGTTTACGCCGCGCCAGGTGGAGATCCTGGTGGATCATCTGGGCGATCCTGAGACCTGGAATATTTGATAATAAATAAACGAAGCGGGACGGTGAACGTGTTCGGGTTCAATCCTTGTCTCTTTGCCTGAATACTCCGGTTCCCGGTAAAATCTGTCTTATTCCTTCTTATTCCCTGCTATTCCCATTTAAACCGATTCCATACTTTTCCCTTCCTGTACATTTGCTTTCACATTAACGATAAACAGAATTGAATCATGAGAAAAATTAATCTGATTGTTTTGCATTGTTCGGCTACCCGCGAGACGATGGAGTATACGCCGGAACAGCTGGAACGTGACCATAAGGCGCGTGGTTTCTTTTCGGCCGGTTATAACTATTATATCCGCCGTTCGGGTGAGGTCGTACCGATGCGTCCGCCGGAGCAGATTCCGGCACATGTGAAAGGGCATAATGCGTTCAGTTTGGGGATTTGTTACGAAGGCGGGCTGGATACCGGTGGGCATCCGAAAGATACGCGTACGGAGAGGCAGAAATTGTCTATCAGGGGATTGTTGTTGTTGCTGCTGGTGCAGTATCCGGGATGCCGGATCTGCGGGCACCGTGATTTGTCGCCCGACCGGAATGGCGACGGGAAGATCACGCGGGATGAATGGTTGAAAGAGTGTCCTTGTTTTGATGCGGAGGAGGAGTATGGGATATTGTAAAAGAAGGGGTTGGTCGCTTGGTTGCCAGTTATGGGTGGCGGTTTTGTTGTCGCTGGCAGGTGTTGTCTTGTTGTTTATGGGGTTTTGGTGCAGTCCGGCAGGGGAGATACATAACTCGGTGTTGGTGGGATTCGGTGAGGTGTCGACGTTTTCAGGGGCGTTGTTCGGGGTGGATTATAGTTATAAATATAAGATCAGAAGGGATGAGAATGGAGAGTAAAGGATTGATCGGGAGCTGTTTGTGTATGCTGGTGGCTGGCAGTGGCTGTGTTGCGGGGAGGAAAACGGTGGCGGAGCGGACGTTCGGGGAGAGGGATTCGTTGATTGTGGAACGGTACGACAGCTTGTGGGCGGAACGTGTATGGAAGTCTGATATGCAAACGACACTCCGGTGGGAGGAGGTCTCGTTTTCGGCTCCTGACAGCAATGGCAGGCAGCATGTAGGGCAAATAAGGCGTGCTGTCGCGGACTGCCGGCAGGTATCTGTCAGTCAGGATACCTTGCTCTCACTTTCGCGGCAGGAAGGCCGCCGGTTGCGGGAAACAGTGGCTACGGAGCAGAAAGAAAGCGGCTGGTCGCTGGGGCGCTTGCCGGTTTGGTGGGTGCTGGGTGGGGGAGGTGTGTTGTTTTTGGGAGTTAGGTGGTGTAATAGAAGAAAAAGATGGCATTTGAATGGATAGGAAACGGAATAATGATTATCTTTGACAAAAAAGATGATGTATGGAAACAACACAGATAAAATTAAATAAAAATGTTGTTGATAAAGCTGTTGCTTATGCACGGCAAAGAGGACTGGATTTGTCTTCTATCATAGAAAATTATTTGGATCGTCTTGTGCAGCAACCAAAAGTTAGCGAAGAACCTATACCTGATATTGTATTGAGTTTATTAGGGGCTGGAAAGATTGATGACGATGATGATTTAAATGGCAGAAAAGCTTATCATAAATACTTGGAGGAAAAATATCGATGAAAAAAGTTTTTCTGGATACCAATGTCGTTATTGATCTTTTAGATAAACGTGAGCCTTTTTATAAGGATGCAGTTGCAATTTTCACGTTGGCTTATAAGAAAAAGATAACTCTATTTGTTTCTCCAATGACTTATGCTACAGCCTCCTATCTTTTACGAAAACACGGACAGGAGCAGATGAGATTATTACTTCGAAACTTTCGCCAGCTATCGAGGGTGACTATTGCAGATGAGAAGGTTGTAGACGATGCTTTAGCTTCTTCTTTTCTGGATTATGAAGATGCTTTGCAATATTATTCTGCATTAAGCAAGAATGTCGATGTTATTTTAACAAGGAATGTAAAAGATTTTCAATATTCAAAAATATCAGTTTTAACTCCAGGTGAATATTTATCTCAGTTATAATTGGTATGTTTGTAAATAAAAAAGGAGGTAAATTATTACTGTTTACCTCCTTTTTTATAATATATTGCTCATTATTGCATACCTTCCGTAGTCATTTCTTTATTGATTTTCTTGACTAATCCTTGCAGAACTGCACCTGGGCCTAATTCGATGAAATGGTCGGCACCGTCGACGATCATGTTCTGAACGCTCTGAGTCCAACGAACCGGAGCTGTCAGCTGGGCGATCAGGTTGGCCTTGATTGTTTCTGGGTCGGTTTCGCCTTTTGTGCTTACGTTCTGGTAAACAGGGCAAGAAGGTTTGTGGATCGGAGTTGCTTCGATAGCGGCAGCTAGTTCGGCACGGGCCGGCTCCATCAGTGGAGAGTGGAATGCACCGCCCACCTTCAACTTCAATGCACGTTTTGCACCGGCAGCCAGCATCTTTTCGCAGGCAGCGTCGATACCGGGGATTGAACCGGAGATAACCAGCTGACCCGGACAGTTGTAGTTTGCACAAACAACGACTTCGTCTGTAATACTTGCGCAGATTTCTTCAACTGTTGCATCCGGCAAAGCCAGTACGGCTGCCATCGTGGAAGGAGTGGCTTCGCAAGCTTTCTGCATAGCCATGGCACGTTTGGAAACCAATACCAGACCATCTTCAAAAGACAGTGCTCCGGCTGCAACAAGTGCAGAGAACTCACCCAGGGAGTGGCCGGCTGTCATATCCGGTTGGAACTGGTCGCCTAAAGTTTTAGCGAGGATAACCGAGTGTAAGAATATGGCAGGCTGTGTAACCTTGGTTTGTCTCAGATCTTCGTCTGTTCCTGCGAACATCAGATCTGTAATGCGGAAACCGAGAATTTCGTTTGCTTTCTCAAACATCTCTTTTGCAAGGGGATTGTTATCGTAAAGGTCTTTTCCCATTCCGACAAACTGTGCACCCTGACCGGGAAATACATAAGCTTTCATCTTTCTAATCTTTTTCTAATTTCAGTTTTTTAAGACGGTGCAAAGGTAATAAATTTAGAATAATGGAGTGACTATTCGTTACAAATAGTATCTTTGCCCCTATTAAAAGGAGAATATTAACGACTAATATTTATAATATCATGAACGAATTACTATTTTTAGGAAATTTAGGTACAGGCGAAATCGTTATCATCGCCATTGTTGTGTTGTTACTTTTCGGTGGAAAGAAAATCCCTGAACTGATGAAAGGTATCGGTAAAGGTGTGAAGAACTTTAAAGACGGTGTAAAAGGATTAGAAGACGACATTAAGCTGGACGACAACGATAAGAAGTAGACGAAATGGAAGAATTGGAACAAGATGAAATGTCCTTCTGGGACCACCTGGAAGAACTTCGTTGGACTTTATTCCGTTCTATTCTGGCGCTCTTTGTTTTTGCTATCGGTAGTTTTGCTTTTATGCGTGATATCTTTAATCACGTTATCACGGCACCTTGTCGTTCCGATTTTATTCTTTATCAGTGGTTGTGTGAATTAAACCAATGGATGATCAATGTAAGTCCCTGGTTGGATGTATTGCCGGATTTCTGTAATGATGATTTTCATGTGGAGATCATCAATATCAAACTGGCATCCCAGTTCTTCACTCACATGACAACTTCTTTCTGGCTGGCTTTGGTTCTGACTTTTCCTTACTTGATGTATGAAGTATGGAAGTTTATCAGCCCGGCTTTGTATGAGAATGAAAAAAGGAATATTCGTTGGGTATTCTTTTTCGGAACAATTATGTTTTTCTTCGGATGTGCAGTGGGATATTTTATGGTATTCCCGATGACGCTCCGCTTTTTGGCAACCTATCAGCTGAGTCCTGACATTAAGGAACAGGTTTCCCTGGATTCGTATATGGATAACTTCCTGATGCTGATCTTTGTGATGGGGATTGTTTTCGAAATGCCGTTGGTATCGTGGTTGTTGTCGAAGCTGGGATTGCTGCACAGAGGATTTTTCCATAAGTACAGGCGCCATGCCATTGTGGGATTGCTTGTTGCCGCAGCATTTATAACACCAAGTAGCGATCCGTTTACACTGAGTGTCGTGTTCTTCCCGCTTTACGGTTTGTACGAATTAAGTGCATTCTTTGTAAGAAAACCGCCGGTAGAAGAACCGGATGAAGAGGACGAAGAAGAAAATGAAGGTTAATAAACCATAGACATTGGAATTTAGTTATAGAAAGAGACGTACATTGTTTAAATGTTACGTCTCTTTTTGTATATTTGTCAAGACTTAAACAATTTATAAACAAATGAGGCACATCACTTTATTGGCGGTCTCCTTGCTGGCTTTGATGGCCTGCACGCCGGAGAAACAACAGGAGGCGGATTATGCGCAGTATGTTAATCCTATGATCGGTACTGATTTTACCGGGAATACTTACCCGGGAGCACAGGCTCCTTTCGGTATGGTGCAGTTAAGTCCTGATAACGGGTTGCCCGGATGGGACCGTATCTCAGGTTATTTTTATCCGGATACGACGATTGCTGGTTTCAGCCATACGCATCTTTCCGGTACCGGGGCAGGGGATTTATATGATATCTCCTTTATGCCGGTGACCCGCCCGTATAAAGAGGCTGAAGCACCGCTGGGTATTTATTCTACTTTTTCACATAATGACGAGGCAGCTTCGGCCGGTTATTATCGGGTGTTGCTGAAAGACTATAATATTAATGTCGAGTTGACAGCTACCGAACGCTGCGGTATCCAGCGTTATACGTTCCCGAAGGCAGAAGCCTCCGTTTTCCTGAATCTGAAGAAAGCGATGAACTGGGATTTTACGCTTGATTCTTATATCGAGGTGGTCGATTCCGTTACTATCCGCGGTTACCGTTTTTCACAGGGATGGTCGCCCGACCAGCATGTCTATTTCCAGACCCGTTTCTCCAAACCGTTTGTTGCTTACCATATGGATACAACGGCGATTGTGACGAAGGATAAAGGGCGTATCGGTACAGCCTATGTAGCCCGTTTCGATTTCAATACGGAAAAGGACGAAGAGATTCTGGTGAATACGGCTATTTCGGGTGTGAGCATGGAAGGTGCGGCAAAGAACCTTCAGGCAGAAGTGCCGGTCAACGATTTCGACCGTTATCATACGGAGGCTGTTGCCCGCTGGAACAAAGAATTGTCGAAGATTGAAGTGAACGGCAATAATACGGATGACCTGGTTAAGTTCTATACCGCCATGTATCATACGATGATCGCCCCGACTATTTTCAGTGATGTGGACGGTTCGTATTATGGTCCGGATAATCAGATACATAAGGCTGACGGTTGGAATAATTATTCGACCTTCTCTTTGTGGGATACTTACCGGGCAGCCCATCCGTTGTATACGTATACGGACCCGAAACGTGTGAACGATATGATTCAGGGTTTCCTGAAATTCTACGAACAGAATGGCGCCCTTCCTTTGTGGAACCTGTATGGACATGAAACGAATATGATGATCGGTTATCACGCTGTTCCTGTGATTGTGGATGCTTACCTGAAGGGAATCAGCACTTTTAATCCGGAACTGGCTTTACAGGCATGTGTTGCTACGGCTAACCGGGATGATTACCGGGGTATCGGGGAGTATAAGAAGTTGGGATATGTACCGGCTAACAGTGATCCGGAAAAATGGGAGAACTGGTCGTTATCCAAAACAATGGAATATGCTTACGATGACTATTGTATTGCCCGTATGGCGGAAAAGATGGGAAAGAAAGCGATTGCGGATGAATTCTATAAACGTTCACAGAACTATCGCAATGTCTATAATCCTGAAACGACCTTTATGCAGCCGCGTGATGAAAAGGGGAATTTCGTAACTCCGTTCAATGCGAAAGATTATACGGAAGATATCTGCGAAAGTAATGCATGGCAGTATTTCTGGTATGTTCCGCAGGATCTGGACGGCTTGATCGGTTTGCTGGGCAGCAAGGAGCGTTTCACGGAAAAGCTGGATAGCATGTTTACGTATGCTCCGGATGCGAAAGAAGACCTGCCAATTTTCAGTACAGGTATGATCGGACAATATGCGCATGGCAACGAACCGAGCCATCATGTTATTTATCTGTATAATAAGGTGGGACAACCCTGGAAGACGCAGAAGTATGTGGCTCAGGTTTTGCATGATTTGTATCTGAATGCTCCGGATGGTATCTGTGGCAATGAGGATTGCGGACAGATGTCGGCCTGGTTCGTTTTCAGTGCGATGGGATTTTATCCTGTCGATCCGGTAAGCGGACAGTATGAGATAGGAACACCTTTGTTCCCGGAAGTAAAAATGCATTTGGCGGATGGTAAAGTATTCAAGATTTTAGCTCCGGGAGTAAATGCGGAGAATATCTATATCCAGTCAGTCAAACTGAATGGCCAGCCTTACGACAAGAGTTATATCACCCACGACCAGATCATGAGCGGCGCAACGCTTGAGTTTGAAATGGGAAATCAGCCAGGTCCGGTTTGGTATAAGAAATGATGAGTTGATGGGCAATAGTTTCATTATAGAAAACATGAGCCAATATGCCAATTTAGAAATAATTGAACTTAATGTATCAAGTTTCTATATGGTCCACAGATGACACAGATAAAGCAGATGAGCACAGATCAATGTTTAAAATTAAAATCTGTGCTCATCTGTCCAATATGCGTCATCTGCGTGTCATTGTGAAGCTAAGCAGTAGCGTGTCTTCAGGCGCAGGAATGTGAGTATGTAATTGTTGTGCATAGTGGGGCGCACCGGTATGTTTCGGAGGATCTTGGTACTGATTACTATTGATTTCTCCGGAATGCTCCGCTGACAAATTCCAGGACGTTGGGCAATGCCGTGCGCCAGTATAACCAGGTATGTCCGCCGCCTCTGACACGAAATTCATGTTTCATCCCTTTCTCCCGCATGATCTTATGGGCCTGGAAATTACCATCCAGCAGACCGTCCTGGTCTCCGCAGTCAATGTAATAACGGATGCGGGGCAGATTCTCTTTATCCAGTTCGGAAAGCATTTTTAAGACGCTGTTTTTGTGCCAGTAATCCAGTCCGGGACCGAACAGGCGGCCGAAGAGGTCTTTGTGTGATTCAGCCTGGCGACGTTCCATCACGCTGTCGTCGAAAATAGCGGCACTAAGCGGGGCACAGGCGGAAAACATATCCGGATGATGCAGGGTGTAAAGGAACGAACCGTAACCTCCCATCGACAGTCCGGCGATGGCACGGAACTCTTTGTTACTGCGGGCGCGGTAGGTCTTTTCGATATGGGGGATCAACTCTTCAAAAAACATGTCTTCGTAGGGTACCTTTCCGTCGTATTGGTTGATATACCAGGTATCCCAGGCATCCGGCATGACAACGATCATAGGCACGGCCTGGTCGCTACAGATGGCACAGTCGGTAATTTCCTGCATCTGCCCGGTTTGTATCCACATGGTTTCATTATCGGTATAACCGTGCAGCAGGTAAAGCACCGGATAATAACGTTCGGAGCTGTTGTATCCGTCCGGGAGATAGATTGAGTAGGAGACTTCTTTTCCTAACTTTTTACTTTGGAACTTGACCGATTCATGAACGGTACTTTGTGCGAATCCTGCTAAATTAAAACAGAAACACAGAACAAGAAAGAGAATAATCTTGTTTTTCATATACTAACAGATTTAAGTAAATAGATAGATGTTTTTATTTATTTCTAGCAAAGTTATAAAAAAGCATCGGCTGTACTTGATAAAATACGGAAAAATGTTATTTTTGTTAGCTAACAGATTAATCAATAATATATTGTATGTCGCATTTACCAGATTTGATTTCCGATCTTGCATTGATTCTTATATCCGCAGGGATAATAACTTTATTATTTAAATGGCTGAAACAACCCCTGGTACTGGGGTATATCGTCGCCGGTTTACTGGCCGGGCCTTATGTACAGATTTTTCCTACGGTAGTAGACGTTGAAAATATTAATTTGTGGGCGGAGATGGGAGTCGTCTTCCTGCTGTTTGCCCTGGGACTTGAGTTTAGTTTCAAAAAGTTGATGAATGTCGGTTCTACCGCTTTTATTACGGCGATGACCGAGGTGATAACGATGCTGATCGTCGGTTATCTGGTCGGGCATCTGCTGGGATGGTCTACGATGAATTCCATATTTCTGGGCGGGATGCTGTCGATGTCGTCGACAACGATCATTATAAAGGCTTTTGATGATCTGGGGTTGCGGAGCCAGCGGTTTACGGGGATTGTGTTCGGGACGTTGGTCGTCGAGGACCTGGTTGCCATTATTATGATGGTCTTGCTTTCAACGATGGCGGTGAGCCAGGAGTTTGCCGGGGAGGAAATGATCGGCAGTATCCTGAAGGTCGCCTTTTTCCTGATTCTTTGGTTTCTGGTAGGTATATTTATTATTCCGGCTTTCCTGAAAAAGGTGAAGAAACTGATGAATGATGAAACGTTGCTGGTTATTGCACTGGGCTTGTGTCTGGGAATGGTGGTGGTAGCGACGAAAACGGGTTTCTCGGCTGCTTTGGGGGCCTTTATCATGGGGTCTATCCTCGCCGAAACGATAGAGGCAGAGCGCATCGAACATATTATCAAGCCTGTCAAGGATTTGTTTGGCGCCATCTTTTTTGTGTCGGTAGGTATGCTGGTCGATCCGGCTGTCCTGGTTCAATATGCATGGCCTGTCATTCTGATCACTTTGGTGACGATCGTGGGGAAGGCTTTCTTTTCGTCTTTCGGTGTACTTCTGTCCGGACAACCGCTGAAAACATCTATTCAGTCAGGTTTCAGTCTGGCTCAGATCGGTGAATTTGCCTTTATCATTGCGGCTTTAGGGGTGTCGTTGAAGGTACTCGACGAGTATGTTTATCCGATTATCGTTGCCGTGTCGGTGATAACGACTTTTACGACTCCTTATTTTATCCGTTTGTCGGGACCGTTTGCGGAGTGGCTGTACAAGGTGTTGCCGGATAAGACACGCGATTTTCTGGACCGCTATTCTTCCGGAACGAAAACGATCAACCATGAAAGCGACTGGCGTAAGCTATTAAAGATTTATGTAGGAAAAGTATTGATTCATTCGGTGTTACTGACGGCTATCTTGTTACTTTCCACCCAGGTTATTCATCCGTTGCTTGTAGAAAAGTTTCCGGCGATGGATATGTGGGGAAATATTATTATGAGTGTACTGACGCTTCTCCTGATGGTACCGTTTCTGGCCGGATTGGTGGCGAACAAGAATAATTCGCCGGAGTTGTTTATGAGCCTTTGGAAGGATAATAAATATAATCATGGGAAACTGGTGGCGTTAGTGTTGTTCAGGGTGTTTGTCGCCATTTTGTTTGTTTCGATCGTACTGATTAAATATTATCATGTGCAATATGGTGTGGGGGCGATTATAGCAGTAGGAGTCTTGATCCTTATCATTCTGTTCCGCCGTGACCTGAACCAGTATTCCAGGCTGGAAGCCCATTTTCTTACTAACCTGAACCGTAGGGAAGAGGTCGACCGGAAACGTAATCCGTTGAAGACCAGTTTTAATAATCAGTTAAGTGATAAAGATATACACCTGGCCGTAGTACCGGTTTCCCCTTGTTCTCCTTATGCAGGGAAAGCGCTGTCGGACATACCGCTCAGAAAAGATTTTGGAGTAAGTATCGTAGAGATCATCCGTGGCGATCATAAAATCTATATCCCCGGTGGTTCCGATCATATTTATCCGCAGGATAAGGTGGTCGTAGTAGGGACCGACGAACAGTTGAAAGCCTTCCAGGCTAAGCTGGAAGATCAGGAGAATGGTTCCGATTGTTCGGCTGGGCAGCCGAAAGAGATTACGGTCAATTCGTTTGTAGTCGATGACAGTTTCCCGTTCCTCGGACAGAGTATTTTGCAGTCGAATGTAGGACGGCGGTACAACTGCCTGATTGTTGCGATCGAACGTAACGGGGATTCGCTGATGACACCGGATAACGATACGGTGTTCGAACCGGACGACCTGGTCTGGGTAGTGGGCGATAAAAATAAAATA
This sequence comes from Parabacteroides goldsteinii, assembly GCF_020091425.1. Lineage (NCBI taxonomy): Bacteria > Pseudomonadati > Bacteroidota > Bacteroidia > Bacteroidales > Tannerellaceae > Parabacteroides > Parabacteroides goldsteinii. The sequence goes on from NZ_CP081906.1 coordinate 1,027,805, forward strand.
CAGCAGCTGATAAAAGGGGAGTGAATCCATGTTATTAAAATGTAGAGATTACTTAAAATTGGTTACTTCCGCCTTTATTTTGCCAAATGTTTTACTTTTGTGATGTTGAATTATAAAAGTAGAACTTATGAAAAAGTGTGTATGCTTGATGTTGATTTTAGTGATTGGTTTGATCTCTTGCGGAGATGATGATAAACCTTCTCTTCCGAAGTTGAATAAGTTAACAAAGATTACCTGTAAAAAGAATGGGGCCGATTTCCCTGAATATTCTTTGGATATAATTTACAATCAGGATGGTAATGTTAGTAAGATAACGACTTCCAAAGGTACTTTTAACTTGATTTATACTGGAAATAAGATATCTGTGATCGATGCTTCAAATGTGCATACGGAAGATTTTCAGATGAGTGGAAATGTGGTCGTAAATAAGCAGGAATGGGCTATCAATGAATATGTCCCGAATGCGGAATATGTGAAGAATGAATATCGATATAAATATGATCGTAGCAATCTGACTGAAGCTGATTGGATTTTTCAACGTCCGTTGGAAGAAGGAGGATATAAGAAAAATGATCCGGTATCTTTGGATAAATATACGTGGACTAACGGGAATGTAACTGTTTATCAGTATCTTCCGCGTGATGAGGTGAGTTATAGCTATGGTAGCCAGTTGTGCCCAGCCAATTTCCCGTTCCGTGTGCTAAATACATTGAGACCGATAACACCGGATTTAGTAAATCCTTTGAATTCGTTATACGGGACCTCTAACCGCAATTTACCGGAATCGGCCAGCCGTTATTCGTTGGGCGAGAGTAAAAATGGTGCTGAATATACTTTTCGTTATCAGACAGTCGGTGACTATATCACTGGCATGGTTATTACAGAAGATATAAAATCAGTAGAAGGTCTGGATGCCGGACAGAATACGTATGAATATTCTTTTGTTTATAATTATGAAACAAACTAAATAAGATCGGATAGTATTATCTGTCGGTATTGTATAATTATCTCATCAAATGTCATTTTTGTAACAAATCTGCAAGCTTTTGCGATAATATTAAAAACCGGAAAGAGATGCTTGGCGTAATTTTGGACAGAAAATAATCTGTCTATGCCATGAATTTAAAATTGTTATTATTGATTTCTGCAACAATACTTGTATGCTGTCGTTGTTCTGACGGAACGCGATTGCAAAAGCGGGTATCAGATTTGTTGCATACGGAAATTATAACCCGGGGAGACCTGGCTTTAACGCAAGAACCTGTCACCATTACTTCTTTTGTCGCTGAGAGAAGTGCCGGAGGGGTACACGATTTTTATTCGGAAGGTGATTACTGGTGGCCTGATCCGGTTAATCCTGACAGTGCCTATATCCGGCGTGACGGGGAAACGAATCCGGATAATTTTGTTGCCCATCGCCATGCAATGATCCGTTTCAGTTCGATTGTAGGAGACCTGACTTCTGCTTGGATCGTGACGAAAGATGAGAAATATATTGTACAGGCATTAAAACATATCCGTGCCTGGTTCATTGATCCGGAGACACGGATGAATCCCGATCTTCAATACGCCCAGGCAATAAAAGGAATTGTTACGGGCCGTGGAATAGGAATAATCGATACTATTCATCTGCTGGAAGTCGTGCAGTCACTGATCGTAATGGAACAGGCCGGTTTGCTTTCCAATGAGGATGCCGTTGCTACCAAAGACTGGTTTTCCAACTATTTATACTGGCTGACGAACCATCCTTACGGAAAGGATGAGATGAATGCCAAAAACAACCATGGTACCTGCTGGGTGATGCAGGCGGCCCAGTTTGCAAAGTATACCGGGAATAGAGAGGTGCTGGACTTCTGTCGTGAACGTTATCAAACAGTTCTGTTACCGGGACAGATGGATACGGATGGCAGTTTTCCGTTGGAATTGGCGAGAACCAAACCGTACGGATATTCCCTCTTCAATCTGGATACTATGGCAACAGTGTGCCATATCCTTTCCGATGATACAAATAATCTCTGGCAATATACAACGAAAGACGGACGGAATATGCAGAAAGGGGTGGCTTGGCTGTGCCCCTATATAAAGGATAAGTCTGCGTGGCCGTTTGAAAAAGATGTGATGTATTGGGATGAATGGCCGGTGGCGCATACCGCTTTGCTGTTCAGCGTCTGCGATACGCCTGATGAAGATTATTTCTCCCTTTGGTCGGAGCTGGAACATTTTCCGGAGAATGATGAGGTGATACGGAATTTTCCCCTTCGTCATCCGCTGTTGTGGTTGTGATTATTCTGTTTTAGTTATTATTGATTTATCTTATTTAGTTGAAGAAATATGAAATTCAAAACTCCTATTTTTCTGTTACTGGCTGCTATGGCTTCCTGTGGAATCGAGAAACCCGATCTGGTTCAGGATAACTTTGCTTTTGCCGGAACACAATTCAAGCTGGCTTTTGTCGAGATGGATGCTGCCCGTTGTGCGGAACCGAGACAAAAGCAGGAATTACGTGATAAACAAAACCTGGGCCCGTTGGCCAGTCCGCGTAATGTCGAACCGGACGGTACGTTGCATATGGTTATTTCCCGCGACTGGACGAGTGGATTTTTCCCGGGGGAACTTTGGTACATGTATGAATATACCAGGGATGATTTCTGGAAAGAAAAGGCGCAGCAGCAAACGGCCTTGATCGAACGTGAGAAGATGAACGGCGGAACGCACGATATGGGCTTTAAGGTCTATTGTAGTTTCGGAAACGGTTACCGGTTGACGGGGGATGTGGCTTATAAGGATGTTCTGTTGCAGGCTGCTTATACCTTGACTACCCGTTATAAAGAGGGTGCGGGGATAATCCGCTCATGGGACCATAGCCGGGATAAATGGGATTGTCCGGTTATTATCGATAATATGATGAACCTGGAACTTCTTTTCTGGGCGTTCAGGACAAGCGGTGATTCTCTGTTTTATAATGTAGCCGTAAATCATGCCCGTACGACAATGAAGAATCATTTCCGCGATGATTACAGTTCTTACCATGTGGTTGACTATGATACGATTACCGGAGCAGTGCTGCATAAACATACGCATCAGGGATATGCACATGAATCGGCCTGGTCGCGCGGACAGGCCTGGGGACTTTACGGATATACCGTGTGTTACCGTGAAACGGGTTTGCCTGAGTTTCTGGAACAGGCGAAGCATATAGAGAATTATATCTTTTCCAGTCCGACATTGCCCGAAGACCTTGTTCCTTATTGGGATTTCAATGCTCCGGGTATACCCAATGAGCCTCGCGATGCTTCTGCTGCAACTGTTACAGCTTCTGCTTTATATGAATTAAGCATGTATGATCCGGCTAAACGTCAGGATTATATTACAAAAGCAAATACAATCTTAGAGAACCTGTCAGCAAATTACCGTGCGGCAGCCGGCAAAGACAGAGGCTTCCTGTTGTTGCATAGCACAGGTTCTAAAATGCACAATGTGGAGGTGGATGTCCCGATTGTATATGCTGATTATTATTATCTGGAAGCCCTCCTCCGGAAACAGAAACTGGAAAAAGAAGGAACGGCAATATTGTAAATTAACTAATATAAAACGAATAAATAATGAGAAACATTCTTTTTTCCTGTCTTTTCCTGTTTTGTTGCTTTTCGATGGCAGGGAAAGTACCATCTAAACAAAAAATACGATTAACGGATAACTGGGAATACCTGAAAGGTGATCTGGGCGGAATCTGGGAAGTAGTGCGTCCTGCTTCACCGGGAAGTCCGGAGACAGTTCCTATTTGGCAAAAGGTCACTCTTCCCCACTGTTTTAATGCCGAAGATGCCGTAGATCCCGATGTGAATTATTATCAGGGACCGGGTTGGTATAAAACACTGCTGACAATTGATAATCCGTATGCGGATGGCCGTGTCGTATTGGATTTTGAAGGAGCCGGACAGAAGACAAAAGTATATGTTTACACCACATTAGTCGGAGAACATACAGGTGGTTACGACGGTTGGAGTGTCGATATTACGGAAGCCGTGAAGTCATTTATGGCGGATGATAAGCTGGTGAAGCGTTTCAAAGGAAAAATACCTCTGTCTATCCGTTGCGATAACTCGCGCGATCTGGAAATGATCCCGTCCGATTTGTCTGATTTTAATCTCTACGGAGGTCTGTATCGTTACCTGAACCTGGTTTATCTACCGAAAGCCTCTTTTGAACAGATTCGCCTGGAACCGGAACTTTCGGCAAACCGGAAAGAAGGTTCTGTAAAAGTCAAAGCCTCTTTCTATAATCCGATGGATATACGGAAGGCGGATGTAACTGTTTCTGTGTATGATGCAAATCGCAAACAGATATTTACTCAAACGATAGAAAATGTTCAGCCTCTTGGCAATCAATTCCTGACGGAAGTAAAGGTGAAGACCCCCCTCTTGTGGGACGTGGATTCTCCCAACCTTTATACTTGCGAATTGACTATAAATGCTGACGGACAGACATTGACAGCGGAAGAACGCTTCGGTTTCCGCCAATTCGAATTTCAGGAAAAAGGCCCGTTCTTCCTGAATGGCCGGCGTCTTTTGCTTCAGGGAACGCACCGCCATGAAGATCATGCCGGAGTAGCTCAGGCAATGACTGAAGATATGATGCGTACGGAAATGCAGCTGATGAAGGATATGGGTGTAAACTTTATCCGTCTCGGACATTACCAGCAATCAGATATTATCCTTCAACTTTGTGATTCATTGGGTATCCTTGTCTGGGAAGAAATCCCCTGGTGCCGCGGAGGCCTGGGAGGCCCGGTATATAAGGAACAGGCCCGCCGTATGCTGACTAATATGATCGATCAGCATCATAATCACCCGGCCGTTATTATCTGGGGACTGGGCAACGAAAACGATTGGCCCAACGATTTCAGTGAGTTCGATAAAGGGGCTATCCGTACTTTTATGAAGGAATTGCATGATCTGGCTCATCGCTTGGATGATACCCGTATGACGGCTATCCGTCGTTGCGAGTTTTGTAGTGATATAGTGGATGTTTATTCTCCTTCTATCTGGGCGGGATGGTATCGTGGGGTATTTACCGATTATAAATCCGTTTCGGAACAGGAGATGCAGAAGGTAAAACGTTTCCTGCATGTGGAGTGGGGGGGAGACAGCCATGCCCGCCGTCATTCAGAGAATGTGTTTGCCAATCTGAAAGGTATTGAGTCTGGTAATGGTGCCGACGAACGTGCCGGGGATGCTTCTTTATACGGTGGTGCCGCCCGTGCATCGAAGGATGGTGACTGGTCGGAAAGTTATATTGTCCGCCTGATCGACTGGCATCTGAAAGAGCAGGAAACAATGCCGTGGCTGACTGGGGCTGCTTACTGGCCGTTCAAGGATTTCTCAACTCCTGTACGTCCCGAAAATCCGGTCCCGTATGTGAATCAGAAAGGGGTAATAGAGCGTGATTTCACTCCGAAAGAAAGTTATTATGTCTTTCAGTCATACTGGACGACTGAGCCTATGGTACATATTTACGGGCATAGCTGGCCGGTGCGCTGGGGTAACCAGGGAGACCGCAAAGAAATATTGGTCTATTCAAACTGCGACGAGGTGGAGTTGTTCATGAACGGTGTCAGCCAGGGTGTGAAGAAACGCAACAGTCAGGATTATCCGGCGGCCGGACTGCGTTGGAATTGTGTATATGAAGAAGGAAAGAACGAGATCCGTGCTGTGGCCGTAAAAGGAAAGACAAAGATTACGGATGAGATCAGCCAGGAATATCAGACGGCAAAATGGGGAGAAGAAGCCTCTGTTACAGTACATATCGTATCACGTGAAGGCGATATGGCGTTGTTGGAAGCTCAGCTTTACGATAAGGAAGGCGTTCGCTGCCTCGATTCAAAAAAGTATATTGAATTTGAACTGGTAGGTGATGGAACATTGATTCAGAATCAGGGAACATCTACCGGCAGCCGTAAGGTTCAGGCCTATAACGGCAGGGCCCGCATCAAAGTAAATCTGAATAAAGGAAAGAGCATAGTAGCCGTTAAGTCAGAGGGGATACCGACTGTATTTATGGAAATACAGTAAATCTGATTTGAATGTTACTTTTCTCTTGATCATTAACCAAAACTTTTACTATTTTTGTTCTACATAAATCAGATACAACAAGTATGATCAGGAAATCTTTATCTATACTATTTCTAATCCTTTCCGTACTAACACTGTATGCAGAAAAGACAAACTATCTGTATTCTTTTAATTCAGATCTGAATGAAGGGATTTCCCAACTCTCTGTGATGACTATTTATCAGGATTCGAGAGGATATTTGTGGTTTGCCACCAAGAACGGACTGAACCGTTTTAATGGAAAAGAATATAAAATCTATCATCGGGAAGACGGAAATGAGCAGAGCCTGTCGAATAACTCCGTCACCTCCATTACCGAAGATCAAGAAGGTTACCTCTGGGTAGGAACCAATAATGGACTGAACCGGATAGATCTGAACACAAATGAGATTAAACGCTATAACCTGGAGACAAACGGATTGGTTGCCAATAGTATTTCTACGGTATACACCGACCGTTCGGGTTGTCTGTGGGTTGGAACCTAGGAGGGGTTGAATTGCTATAACAGGGAGGGAGACCATTTTGAATATATCCCTATAGAAGATGATACTGAAAGAGCAATGATAGTGACTTTGGTGGAAGATAGCTCAGGCAGATTTTGGATCGGTACAAGAAACAAAGGATTGCTCCTATGTGACCATCAGATGAATCTGATCAGTCAGTTTACGAGTGAATCTAAAAATATGCCATTGAATAACAATAATATTACTTCCATTTATGAAGATGATAAGAAGCAGATATGGGTTGGCTGTAAGAATAGCGGATTGAATAAAATCAATCTGCGTGATAACGAGGTGACCTCATATACTAATTTAAACAGCGGATTGAGCAATAACTCGGTGCGTTGTATAATCGAATGGCAGGGGAAGTTGCTGATCGGTACGTTTGATGGCATTTTTGATTTGGATAAAGCGACCGAACGGATTGTAAAGGTGGCCGGTTACGATGATATAAACAAGTCGTTGAGCCATTATTCGGTTTATTGTTTTTGTGTAGACCGGGATAAAACGCTGTGGGTCGGGACATTTGCCGGAGGGGTTAATTATCTGAATAAATTCACAAACCGCTTTGTCCTTCATAAACCGCAGGAAGAATTGAATATCAGGACCGGTATTTACGGAGCGATTACGTATGAATCTCCTGAAGATTTATGGATAGCGACAGAAGGGTACGGGTTATTGAATTATAACAAGCGGACGAATGAGTCACATTATTACCTGATCGATCCTTCCGTCCGGTTCGCATTTAATACGAATATCATTAAATCCGTTTTTTACGAAGACGGCTATGTCTGGTGCGGAACGACTAAAGGAGAAATCTACAAGTTTAATATCAAAACCAAAAAGTTCTCTTTGTATCATCAGTATCCGATTGAATATTCCATCTATTCTATCATTCGCGATCATAATGGTGTTTTGTGGGTGGGTGGCGCATCGACCGAATTTGGACTGACCTGTTTTGTGAATGATTCCCTGGTTACTACCTTTTATAATAATGTAGATGAACCGATCTATTTTTCAAATGTACGTTGTATTCTGGAAGAAGAAGACGGTGTCTTTTTGCTGGGAAGTACGGCCGAAGGATTGCTCCGCTTCGATACGCATAAAAAACAGCTGACAAAATATTCCAATGAGGCTTCTGTTGAGAAATACAGGATTTCCAATAATTATATATCGGCGATTGTCCGGACTCAATCCGGTGAGATATGGGGATCAACCTACGGAGGTGGTATTTTTCAACTGGATGAATCGAAAGCGATCCGGCGGATAATGACTGTCAGGGAAGGTTTGCTGGACAATAATATCTGTACGTTGGTGGAAAGTAGCGATCAGCGGTTATGGATGAGTACGGTAAACGGCCTGATCATGTTTGATCCGGCGAAAGATGAAGTCAGGAATTATCATCGTCATAACGGAATAGATATTCGTGAATTTACATTGCATAGTGGCATCGCCTTGCCGGATGGAAGTCTTTGTTTTGCCGGAAGCAACGGTTTTGTGACATTCCATGTGGAGGCGATGGATAAAAATAATAATATTCCGCCTGTGGTGCTGGAGCAATTATCTGTTAACAACCATCCGGTGAAAGTCGGCGATGAATCTGCTATCCTGGATAAGGTATTGGACGGCATGGAAACGATCCGCCTGGCTTATAATGAAAATAACTTTTCAATCACTTACCAGGCCTTGAATTATATTTATGCGACGCAAAATCAGTATGCTTATAAACTGGAAGGATATGATACGGATTGGAACTATGTAGGAGAACGTAATTCCGCATTTTATACCAACCTGAGTCCCGGCAAATATGTTTTTCTCGTAAAAGCCTCTAATAATGACGGTGTCTGGAATGAGGAAGGACGTTCATTGATTATTATCGTGCAGCCGCCTCTGTGGAGGACCTGGTATGCTTATCTGTTTTATGTTATTGCTTTAGCGGCTATTATTTACGGAATTCTTTATTATGTAAATATCAAACGTAACCTGGAAGCCGGGCTGAAGATGAAACAACTGGAGAAACAAAAACAGGAAGAATTTCATCAGGCAAAGATACGCCTGTTCACAAACTTCTCTCATGAGTTGCGTACCCCTTTAATGCTGATTATCACTCCGTTTGAAGAACTGGTCAAACGGGTGGATATTCCGGCAGAGTTGCATGACAAGCTATCCATTATTTATAAGAACGCTCAAAAACTTTTGCTTCTTGTCAATCAGCTGATGGACCTGCATAAGAACCAGGCGGGTAGCATGGACCTGAAGGTAAGTGAAGGAGATATCTGCGAATATATCAAAGAAATCTATTATGCGTTCAATCAGATTGCTTTGACCAATGAAGTCAAATTCACCCTGAATTGTACTCCTAAAACGATCAATGGCTGGTTTGATAAATCCCTCTTGGAAAAAGTTGTCTTTAACCTCTTGTCGAATGCCTTCAAATATACGGCTTCCGGTGAATCTGTTCTTATGGAGGTGTCGGAAGTAACCCTGAAAGAACTGGACCCGAAACGGACTGACGGATTGTATAAAGATGAAAACATTCATTACGTAATCCTGAAAGTCAAAGATTCCGGTAAAGGGATTGAAGAAGGAGAGGCGGATAAGATATTCACTCCTTTCTATCAGATTCCTGAAACGTCCGGTATAAATTTGTCGGGGACAGGTATCGGCCTGAGTCTTGTTTATACGATTGTACAACTCCATCGTGGGGTAATTTATGTGGATCATACGGAAACAAAAGGTGCTTGCTTTGTCGTTATCCTTCCGGTATCCCGTTCGGCATTCTCCGAAGAACAGATAGAGAGCAGGGAAATAGATAAAATTGCGGAAATAACGAATACGGAGGATATATTGGTCTCGTTGCCGGTGACGGAGAATAAAGATCAACCTAAATATAAGATTTTGCTGGTCGAGGATGATAAGGATGTGCGTGATTATCTGAAGAAAAGCCTGGAAGCCGAATATATTGTCATTGAAGCAGCCGATGGGGTGAGGGCTTACGAAAAAGTAGTGCAGGATTTCCCAGACCTGGTACTTAGCGATATCATGATGCCGAAGCGCGACGGACTGGAACTGTGTACGATGATCAAGAATGACATCCGCATCGGACATATCCCGGTTATTCTGATGACTGCCCGTTCGATGGTAGTCCATATCAAGGAAGGATTCCAGGCGGGAGCGGACGATTATATTGTGAAACCATTCAATATGGACGTGTTGCAGACACGTATCCGCAGCCTGCTGGCCTCGAGGGAGCAATTGAAAAAACTCTATGGAAAACGTTTCTCCCCGGATGTGATGGGGATCGAGGTGAAGTCGGCCGACGAACGTTTCTCCCAGAAACTGTTTGATGTGATCGAGAAAAACATATCCAATGAAAAGCTGGATGTCGAATTATTATGCACGGAAATCGGTATCAGTCGTGCAAATCTCTATCGTAAACTCAAATCCATCACCGAACTTTCACCGATGGAATTGATCCGTAACAAACGCCTCGAGATGGCGGCAAAATTGTTGAAAGAATCCGAAATGAATGTTTCTGAAATTGCGTCACATCTTGGATTTAACAGTCACTCTTACTTCTCCAATTCCTTTAAGGCTTTTTATGGATGCACTCCCACTGAATTTGTGCAGATGAAAAACAATCAGGAACAGGGCTGCTGATAAAATCGTATCACTTTTCTGTCACTTTTGTATCAATCTATTCATATAGAATAATTTAATACTAAATTGGAAGCATGTTTTCTTTTGTAAAAAAGAGAATATGTTTCTTTGTGTTATTGAATTTGTTGAAATTTTAAGTCTAATTAAATCCATGATTAAATGAAAAAAGAAATCAAAAGGGCCACTCAATCGTTTTGGCGATTATTATTATTAATGGTGGCGTTTAACTCAAGTCTAAGTTTGTTCGCGCAAACACAGACTATCTCCGGAATCGTTCTGGATGAATTCGGAGAGCCGATGATCGGGGTATCTGTACTAGTGAAAGGAACAACCACAGGTATTATTACAGATGTAGAAGGGAACTTCACTGTCCCGGCTAAAACCGGCGATGTTTTATTAGTAAAGTATCTTGGTTACAAAGACCAGGAAATAAAAGTAACAAGTGATGCCCGCCTGAAAATTACTCTCCATGAAGATACCCAGAATCTGGATGAAGTAGTCGTAGTAGGTTACGGTACGCAGAAAAAGGTGAACCTGACCGGTGCCGTTTCTGCCGTGACGGGAGAAGAAATTGCCAAACGTCCGGTAGCCAATACATCTACTATGTTGCAAGGCCAGATGCCGGGTTTGCGTATCACTTCCGATAAAGGTCAGCCAGGTAGCGAATCAGTTCAGATCCGTGTACGTGGTCAGGGTACTTATTCCGGTACCGGTTCCGATCCGTTAATCCTGATTAACGGTGTCGAGGGAGACCTCGCCTCCCTCGACCCGAACATTATTGAAAGTGTTTCTGTGTTGAAGGATGCTGCTTCGGCTTCTATTTATGGTTCGCGTGCTGCAAACGGTGTAATTTTGATTACTACAAAGAATGGTTCGGAGGTGAAAGAACGTGTTTCTATCCGCTATAACGGAAACTTTGCTGTTTACAATCCGACTACTTTGTTAGATCTGATTTGGGATTCTCCTACCTATATGAAGTATTTTAATATGGCTAAAGATAATTCCGGTGCTCCGGCTACCGACCGTTATTCGGATGAAATGATTGCTAATTATACTAATCCGTCTGATCCAACCAAGTACCCGAGTTTCAACTGGCTTGACTATATGTTTAATCCGGCATTTGTACAACAGCATAATCTGAGTATTGCAGGTACAACTGGTAAAACATCTTATAATGCATCTTTAAGTATGGTCAATCAGCCCGGAACATTGAAAGGTTCGGAGTTTAAACGTTACAATGCAACACTTGATCTTACTTCACGAGTAAATGATTGGGTAAAATTTGGAATGTATTTTACCGGTAGCCGCAGCAATCGTCAGGAAACACGCCAGGGTGATACGGATGCTTACCTGTCTACAATTTCGCAGGCTCCAACTTATATGCCTTGGCTCCCGGATGATGGTACAGGAATTAAACGTTATGCTTCAAAGGCATTTTCTTTTGAGTCTAACAATAAGAATATGGTTGCCATTGTAGAAACTGAAAATTTTAAGACGAATGTCAATACGGATGTAAATGCACAGGCCTGGTTGGAAGTAAATCCGATCAAAGGTTTGACGTGGTATACAAAAGGTGCCATGCGTTACAAACAGCAACATGAAAAAATTTGGGGAGCTATGGCTACACCGATCTATTATTATCACGATGGCAAACAGAATGGAACGCTGAATACCGGAGGTACAGGATTAACCAGTACGATGAATAATAGTTCTTATTATAACTTGTATACTTATTTGAAATATGACTGGGCAACTCCAAATAAAGAACATGATTTCTCTGTAATGGCCGGTTATAATCTGGAATATTATAAACTGGACAACCTTTCCGGCTATCGCCAGAACTACGATTTCCCATTGCATGAGTTGAATACCGGTATTGCTTCCGTACAGACTAATTCTGGTAAATCAGAGGAGTGGGGAATTATGTCCGCATTCTTCCGTGCAAACTATGCATTCAAACAACGCTATTTGTTGGAAGTAAATGCTCGTTATGACGGTTCTTCCCGTATTTCTTCCGATTCTCGCTGGGGGATATTCCCTTCTTTCTCTTTGGGATGGCGTGTGACAGAAGAAGAGTGGATGAAAGAACTGAACTGGGAATGGTTGAACAGCCTGAAGTTGCGTGGGTCATGGGGTATCCTGGGTAACCAGAATATAGATCTTTATTCTTATTATGCCTCGGTTACAACCGGTAAGGATTACAGCTTTGATAATTCAAACCTGAATGCCGGTGTGGCTCAGACAGCTCTTACTAATCGTGACCTGAAATGGGAATCTACTTCTATTGGTGACTTTGGTATCGATATTACAGCTTTTAATGGTTTCAATGTAACTTTCGATTGGTATAAGAAAAGAACATATGATATTTTGCGTGAAGCACAGAGTAATTCATTATTAGGTTTGAAAGCTCCTTATATCAACGCAGGTGAAATGGTCAATAAAGGTATTGAAGTGTCATTGGCTTATAACGGATATATTCAGGAAGGTGTATTTAAAGGGTTGAGTTATAATGCCGGTGTCTTCTTTGATCGTACGAGAAACGAATTGACAAAATATGGTACTGATTATATTGACTCTTCTAAAGGTTTAATCTATAAGGAGGGCTTACCTTACGAGTCGTATTACGGATATGAAGCAATCGGTATTTTCAAGGATGAAGCAGATGTTGCTAATTCTCCTAAGCAATTTAATGACAAGACTTTGCCGGGTGATATCAAATATGCCGATATCAGTGGTCCGAATGGGGTTCCTGACGGTGTAGTCGATGAAAATGACCGTAAGGTTTTGGACGGCCGTTTACCGGACTTCGAATATACAGTGAACCTGGCTGCCAGTTGGAAAGGATTTGATCTTTCTTTGATGGGACAAGGTGTGCAGGGAGTCAAACATTATGCCAGTGGTTGGGGATTACGTCCTTTCTACCAGGGTTCACCGATCTCTCAGGATTATATAGACAATATGTGGACAGAAGAGCATACGGATGCTAAATATCCCCGCCTGTATTTTGCCGATCTGGGAGGCGCAAAGAATCAACGTGAAAGTACTTATTGGTTATACAATGCTTCTTACTTCCGTTTGAAGAACCTGACATTCGGTTACACCTTACCGAAAGCATTGACAAGCAAAGCGAAGATCGAACGTCTGCGTTTCTACTTCTCCGGTGATAATCTGCTGACATTTACTAAATTCCCGCAGGGAGGTGACCCGGAACGTAACTATAATTCGACAAAAGGTACGCGTCTGGTCTATTATCCGCAGAACCGTATTATTTCATTTGGTGTAAATCTTGAATTCTAATTAAATCGTAAAGCAATTATGAAAATGAATAAATTATCATATATATCCCTGTTGGTTGCCGGTATGATGACAATGTCTTCCTGTTCAGATATTCTGGATACCCCTCCGACGACAACTCCGTCGGAAAGTATCTTCTGGCAATCCAAGTCTGATTTTGATTCTGCATTGACCGGTTGTTATCAAGGAATGCAACAAAATACATTGTCGCATCGGTCGATTGTTTTCGACTGTTTAACGGATAATGCTTACGGAAGTTCCGGGTCTTCTTATGTCTATTTGTCCTATATGATTCAGGCAGACAATATAGATCCGTCGATGACCGGTTTTATTCCTGACCTTTACAACGAGGCCTATTCTGCCATTGCCCGTATGAATATATTCCTCTATCAGTTGAAAAACTATGAAGGAGCGGATATGAATAGTGTACGTAATCAGTACGAAGGTGAAGTGTTATTTCTTCGTTCCTACTGTTATTATCTGCTTTATTTGTGCTATGGGGAAGTGCCTTATCCAACCGAACCGCTGGATCTTGTAACTCAGAATATGGCGAAGGAGCCTTTGGAAACAGTTTACAAAAATTTGATTACTGATTTGCAGACGGCTATCGATAAAATGGATGACAAGACTTTTAAAGGTGCTGGTGGGCATGCAACCAAAGGTGCTGCCAAAGGGCTAAAAGCGCGTCTCCTGATGTACCATGCTTATGGTGAAGATGGTAAAGTGGCTAATCGGGACGAGGTACAGGAAGCATATAATTTATTGAATGAAATCAATGGATATTCACTGACCGATCGTTATGCAGATAATTTCACTTACGATACTCAAGAAGGCAGCAATGAAATTGTTTTCTCTATAAAATATCTTGCTCCGAATAATTATACGGATTTTGACCGTATATATGGTGACTATGCTGCGGTTCGCCCTGTCGCAAATTTGACAAATGATTATGAAGAAGGTGATAACCGATTAGGTCAGATTGTTGCTTTTGATGATAAATATCAGTGGCCCGGTGGTGAATTGCTATCATTACCTAAAAGTGATTTGAAGAAGGCAATGGTTAAATATCTGACCCCGTTAATGAAAGAAGGCGATTCATGGGGAGCAAGTTTCCGTAGTGAAACGGATTTCATCTATCTGCGTTGGGGTGAATTGCTACTTTTAAAAGCTGAAGCTGCCAATGAATTAGGTATCGGTGGTGCTGCCGATATGGTAAATCAGGTGCGTAAGCGTGCAGGATTGGCTGACCTGGCAACCAATCTGACACAGGATCAGTTGCGTGAAAAGATCCGCCATGAACGCCGCGTAGAAACTCCGTTTGAGTTGATCCGTTACTATGATATGAAACGTTGGAAAATCATGGATAAACTGAATGGCCTTGAACTCGATCCTCTCTTGTCCGGACATGTGACTGCCTGGTCGAAGGCGCATGAGTATTTCCCGTTGCCGCAGTCGCAGATCGACTTCTCTAACGGCGTATTGATCCAGAATCCGAACTATTAATCGTTCGATAATAATTTAAGTATGGGTGAGAAGCTCCGTTGTTAAAGGCGGGGCTTCCTTTCCGATTTTAGTGGGACACCGCCGCTAGCGTTAGTGGCACATCTCTGCTAACGTTAGTGGGGCACCTCTGCTAACGTTAGTGGGATACCCCCACTAACAAAAGGGACCGGATTTCATAAACCGGTAGCGCAGATCATCGTAAAATATAAGAGACAGATATCATGAAAAAGAGTTTAATTGTTTTATCAGCCTGCCTGGCCTTTTCGCTTTCCGCTTTTTCTCAAAAGCAGAAAAAGCAGGGCAACACGCCTGCTTCCTGGTCTGAGAAAATTGCCGTTGCCAAACAGAATGCTTACGAACAGATGAAAAAGAACAGCCTTCCGGTTTCTTCAAAGGTTATCAAGGCGAAACAAGCTGCCGAGAAGTTTACCGCCGATGTGACCGGACTGGATGAAATGGTACTTTATACCTGGGGTACGGTCGACGGAACTGCCGACGACCAGGCTGTATGGGCAAATGCCCGATTGATCGCGACCGACGGCTCTTCCGTCTGGCTGAACGATCTGAAAGATACTTTTAAGGATACCGGTACAGGCCGCCTGGTCTTTAACGCCAATGCCAAAGGTGTTCCGGTCATTATGAAAGGAAAAACATACGAACGGACGATTATGGCGAATGCCAACTCACAGATCGTCGTTCCGCTGGATAAAAAATATGTCCGTTTTGAAGCGGAAATCGGATTGGAAAACCGTTCCTCCGCAGGGACCGCTATTTTTCGCTTGCAGGGGATAACGGGCAAAGAGTTATCCGAAGATATTATTGCCGGCTATCCGGCTGAATCGGCACAATTCCTTCCGTTTGCCGGAAGCGACATGAAAGCCTTGGTTACAACCTATGATGCTACCATAGAAAAACATATCGCCGAATCGGTCGTAGACCTGCTGGCGGATAAAAAATATTTTACAGCCCGTATCGCTGCTGCCGGTCAGGAGAAGGAGCTGGATAAACAAGTGGTGACATACCTGAATATTGCGCAGGATGCCATGAAGGTATACGAATTGCAGGAGTCGCTGAGCTGGCTTAATATGCGGGCCATTGAAGAGGCTTTCAATGATATGAAACGCAGTAAGTCGTTTGACCAGGCCGTAAACCAATCCAGATTGTCTACCTTAAAAGGATTGGTAGGCAAAGGTTTTGCCGGTATCTATTCAAACGATGAAAATACACTGAAAGATGCCCGGCAGGCTTTACAGTTAAAACGGGAAATACTGCTGGCCAATCCAGAACTGGATATGGATAAACTGATCGTGGGCCGTTACCATATCGGTACCTCTGCCCGCCAGGTCAATCCCCGTTCGCTGGGAACACAGAATAATAACTGGTCGAACCAGACTTCCGCCCCGCGTGGCGGATTCGATGCGGAGATCGTCGAACTATCGAATCTTCGCGGCGACATTCAGTCACGTACCATCTTCAAGCCGGATAACGGTTCGTCCGTTCCCGACCTGAAACTGCATTGGGATGCCGACCGTGTGATGTTTTCCATGATCGACACCGATAAGCGCTGGCAGGTTTTCGAAGTGGGACTGGATGGGAAAGGTTTGAAAAAACTGATTGAATCACCCGAAAAAGACCTCGAGTTCTTTGATGCGACCTGGTTGCCTTCGGGAAAGATCATTGCCGTATCCAATATCGGTTACAACGGTGTTCCTTGCGTAAACGGGAATGATGAGGTCGGTAATATGGTGCTTTATAATCCGGAAGACCGTTCCCTGCGTCGTCTGACGTTCGACCAGGATGCCAACTGGTCGCCGGTCATCATGCACAATGGAAAGGTGATGTACACCCGTTGGGAGTACACCGACCTGACACATTATTTCTCCCGCTTCGTGATGCATATGAATCCCGACGGAACCGAGCAGAAAGCACTTTACGGCAGTGGCTCTTATTTTCCGAACAGCACATTCGATGCGAAGCCGATACCCGGACAGGCATCCGGTTTTGTCGGAATCATCTCCGGACACCATGGCGTTGCCCGTTCCGGCCGTCTGATCCTGTTCGATCCCTCCAAAGACCGCAAGTCGGAACTGGGAATGGTGCAGGAACTGCCATTCCGCGACCGCAAGATCGAACCGATCGTGAAAGACCGGTTGGTGGATGGTGTCTGGCCTCAGTTTATCAAGCCTTATCCGTTGAACGATAAATATTATCTGGTTGCTGCCAAATTGAACTCGAACGCTTTATGGGGCATTTATCTAGTAGACGTGTATGATAACCTGACGCTGATTGCCGAGTATGAAGGTGAAGGATTGATCCACCCGATACCGGTAAAGAAAACTCCGGTTCCCCCCATTATTCCCGACCGTACGAAACCGGACACGAAGGAAGCTACTGTCTTTATCCAGGATATTTACGAAGGTGAAGGTTTGAAGGGCGTACCCCGTGGTACGGTGAAAGCATTCCGTGTGTTGTCTTACGAATATGCTTATAATAAAACTCCGTCCGACCATTGGGCACAGGGTGTTCAGAGCGGATGGGATATCAAACGCCTGTTAGGTACGGTGCCGGTCGAAGAGGATGGGTCCGCTTTGTTCACTATCCCTGCCAATACGCCGATCTCGCTTCAGCCGCTGGATTCGTGCGGACGTGCCGTGCAGTGGATGCGTAGCTGGTTGACCGGAATGCCGGGAGAAACCGTCTCCTGTATCGGTTGCCACGAAGACCAGAACCAGATACCTATCCCGAAACGTGTGGTCGCTTCGACTATCAAACCGCATGCGATCGCATTGCCGGAAGGCGGACAGCGTCCGTTCACGTTCGAACTCGAAGTACAGTCGGTGCTGGATCGTGCCTGCATCGCCTGCCATGACGGTTCCAATAAACTGGCCGATTTTACCGGTGGGCGTATCGATGATTTTACCGGATTTGGCAAAAGTTATCTGAATCTTCATCCGTATATCCACCGTCAGGGACCGGAAGCGGAGATCGAAGTCTTGAATCCGTACGAATATCATGCCTCGACCAGCCAGCTGATTAAAATGTTGAAAACCGGACATCATGGTGTTGAACTGACCGATAAGGAATGGAAAACGCTTTATAACTGGATTGACTTTAATGCTCCTTATCATAGTAAATTTAAAGCAAATATCTTTAAGGGAGTGGAACAGATCAGCCGTCGTACGGAGTTGACCGAGAAATATGCCGGTTCCGGTGTAGACTGGCAGTCGGAAATCCGTGCCTATGCCGATTATCTGGGCAAACAACCGAAGCCGTTTCCCGTAAAACCGGAACGCAGGGAATATAAAGATAAAGAAGTGAATGTGAAAGGCTGGCCGTTTGATGCAACAATCGCTAAGAGCATGCTGGCAAAGGAACAGGAGACAAAGAAGAGTATCGAGCTGGCTCCGGGCATCGTAATGAACTTTGTACGCATCCCGGCCGGTAAGTTCGTGATGGGAAGTAACAAGGGACATTCCGATTACTCTCCGGCCAACAAACAGGAGGTGAAAAAGGCATTCTGGATGGCGGAGATAGAAGTGAGTAACGAACAATTCCGTACAATTTTCCCCGATCATAACAGCCGTTTCGTGAACCAACTTTGGAAGGATCATGTGCATCAGGGTTATCCGGCCAACAATCCGGAACAACCAGCCATCCGTGTCAGTTGGGAAGAGGCGATGGCCTTCTGTGAGAAGCTGAGTGAGAAAACCGGCTTGAAAGTGACTTTGCCGACCGAAGTGCAGTGGGAGTGGGCCTGTCGTGCCGGTAGTGAATCCGATTTCTGGTACGGGGCGCTGAATACCGATTTTGCCGCCTATGAAAATATGGGTGACAAACAACTGAACAAGCTGGCGGTAAGAGGTGTGAACCCGCAACCGATGAGCCCGGGTGATCCCTGGTACAAATACTACACATACCAGCCGAAAGACAATAATGTCGACGACGGCAATATGTTGATGGTGAAAGGCGGCGGTTATCAGGCTAACCCCTGGGGATTGTATGATATGCAGGGTAACATCGCCGAATGGACACGTTCCGACTATCTGCCTTATCCTTATAACGAGAAGGCACAAGGTAACGGAACCGAAAAAGTGGTACGCGGCGGTTCCTGGACCGATCATCCGAAAACTTCGACAGCCTATTACCGTAAATCTTATCTGCCCTGGCAGAAAGTGCATAATGTAGGTTTCCGTGTAATCATTGAAGATTAAGTATCGAATGAGCGCATTTAAACAGATCATAATCGGACTAGTGGCCGGAGCAGCTTTCGTTTGTAGCCATGCACAGACGAAGCTGCCGCCGGCCTGGCAGTCCTCGCTGGTCAGGATCAGTGAGGAAGGTGTTTTGACTTATATTCCCGATAAAGACGGCAATACCATACCTGATTTCAGCCGGGTAGGCTATCATCATGGCGATAAAAGTATTCCTCGATATCCGGTCGTTAAAGTCGTTTCTCCGGTAAAAGAAGGGGATAGCGGAGCCTTGATACAAGAGGCTATCGATGAAATATCCCGCAGGCAGCCGGATGAAAACGGCCATCGGGGGACGATCCTTTTAAAACGGGGCGTTTACAGGATTGCCGGTTCTGTCGTGATAAACACCGGTGGTATCGTGTTGATGGGAGAAGGCGATAATATCAATGAAACCCGTCTGATCGCTACCGGTAAAGAGCGTCGTACTTTGATCCGGGTGGAAGGAACCGGTTCGATGAAGGAAATACCGGATACACGGGTGAAGATAACAGACGATTTCGTACCGGTCGGTACCCATTCATTCCGGGTCTCGTCGACAAAAGGTTTTAAGGTGGGCGACCGGGTGATCGTTTACCGTCCCGGTACCCAGGAATGGATCCATGCCATTAAGATGGATCAGATCGTGGAACGGAAAGGTACACGCCAATGGACGCCGCAGGAATATAACCTGGCTTTCGAGCGTCAGATCACGAAGATCGAAGGCAACCATCTTTTTATCGACAACCCTGTCGTGATGCAGATGGATAAGAAGTTTGGAGGTGGCGAAGTCTATAAATATACATTCGACGGACGTATCAGTGAGGTCGGTATATCGGATATCTGCTTTGAATCCGAGTTTGAAGATTATGAAGACCTGGAACACGGTTGGATTGCCGTCGGACTGGATAAGGCGGAAAACTGTTGGGTGCGGAACATCACGGCCCGTTATTTCGGCTACTCGGCTGTCAGTTGCGAACGTTTTGCTAAAAACGTCTCTGTTGTGGATTGTCGTTGCCTGGAAGCAAAGTCCCTTATTACCGGAGGCTACCGTTATTCTTTCAATAACTGGGGGCAGCAGAATCTCTTTATGAACTGTCAGGCGACGGAAGGTCGTCATGATTATGTAACCGGTGCACAGGTATGCGGTCCGAATGTCTTTTATAATTGCACGGCTTCGCAGACGTTTGCCGATATAGGTCCGCACCACCGTTGGTCTGTCGGCACGTTGTATGATAATATCGTCACCGATGGCGAAATAAACGTACAGGACCGCGGCCAGATGGGAAGCGGACATGGTTGGGCAGGCGTGACGCAGGTATTGTGGAATTGCCGGGTGAACCGTGCTGCCGTACAGAACCCGTGGACTTCGGGGCATAATTATTGCATAGGACTGAAAGGTGAGAAGTATCCCGGCCATTTTACCGATCGCCCGGATGGCATCTGGGAAGGACAGAATGAGATCAATCTATTTCCCCGTTCCTTATATATAGCGCAATTGATGGCGCGACAAAAGAATAGTGATTTGAATATTCTGGTAAAATAGGCAACTATCAAAATGTAACTACTCTACCGGCTAAATCGAATTAATATACCGGGTAAATGAAAATACCCTACCAGGTAATATTTTTTAACATATCAATATGTTTATAAAATACCTGGTAGGGTGTTATTATGTCAAAAAGGAAGTTTCGATTTATTCCCCTTTCAGCAAATCCGGTCGTAGCCGTGCCGTCCGTTCCTGTGCCTGCTGCAAACGCCATTCGTCGATCTTGCGCTGGTGGCCGGAGAGAAGCACATCCGGAACTTTCCAACCGTTATAATCTGCCGGGCGTGTATAAACCGGCGGAGCCAGCAGGTTATCCTGGAAAGAATCGGAGAGGGCGCTCTGTTCGTCACCGATGGCTCCGGGTATCAGGCGGACAACCGCATCGGTAATAATAGCGGCAGCCAGTTCACCGCCTGTCAGGACATAGTCGCCTACGGATATTTCCCGGGTGATCAGATGTTCACGGATACGGTAGTCGATCCCCTTATAATGACCGCACAGAATGATCATGTTATTGAGCAGGGACATGCTGTTTGCTATCGGTTGGTTGAATGTTTCCCCGTCGGGAGAGGTGTAAATAACCTCGTCATACTCCCGTTCGCTTTTCAAAGCGGAGATAGCCCGGTCGATCGGTTCGATCTGCATCACCATCCCGGCCTCACCGCCGAAAGGGTAATCGTCTACACGGCGCCATTTGTTAGTCGTGTAATCACGCAGGTTATGTAAATGAATTTCAGCCAGTCCCTTGTCCTGTGCTCTTTTGACGATGGAGCAATTAATCATTCCATCGATCATTTCCGGAAGTACGGTCAGTATGTCGATACGCATAGAGGTTCATTTATTTATGCTGCAAAAATACAGCTTTATTTTATAGTTATCAAAATTCTCTTGGTCCATAATATCTTTTTACTACATTTGTAATCTAAATCAAACAGCTCAAAAATCAAAGCTTATTAAAGCTATTTACATATGGATTTTATATAAGCAAATTATATCTGATGAAAAAAACACTAGGTGTAGGGTATTTAAAAGTGTTGCTGCCCGCAACTGTTATAGCCATTTTGATCGTGACTACAGGGTATTCTTTTGTAAATAGGGGAGAAATCATATTTATCGACGAGGTGGAAAACGGGGGAACCGAAGACCCCCTTCAAGCCAATGAACTGAATCTTTCGAATTCCTATGAATATAAGAGCTGGAAGAATACGGCGGATACGACTTTCAAAAGTTTGTATAACGGTAATCAGGCCGAAGACATTCTGGCTATGCGTCCCGAAATGGTAATCTTGTGGGCGGGTTATGGTTTTTCAAAAAGTTATTTGTCTCCGAGAGGACATATGTATGCTATTGAAGATCTTTATCATAGTTTGCGTACCGGAGCTCCGCGAAAAGCGAATGATGGTCCTCAGCCCGCTTCCTGTTGGGCCTGTAAAAGCCTGGATGTTCCACGGCTGATAGACGAAGTGGGTTCGGATGGGTTCTATAAAAAGAAATGGTATGACTGGGGATCGGAAGTGGTCAATCCTGTCGGTTGCGGCGATTGTCATGATCCGGAGAGTATGGATTTGCGTGTTCCGCGTCAGTTCCTGATCGACGCTCTGAAACGGGAAGGCGATCCCATTGAAGATGCTTCTGACCGAAGGATGCGTTCGCTTGTTTGTGCTCAGTGCCATGCGGAGTATTATTTAAAAGGGGAGAATAAAGAGGTTGTTCTTCCCTGGGATTCCGGGTATACTGTCGAAGCTATTGAGAACTACTACGATAAAATAGGTTTTTCCGATTATGTCAATAAACTGAGTAGAACTCCCATGTTGAAAGCCCAGCATCCGGATTTTGAACTGGCTCAGATGGGGATCCATGCCCGCCGGGGCGTTTCCTGCGGTGAGTGCCATATGCCGTATGTCGAGGAAGAGCTCCGGTCATATAATAATCATCATATCCAAAGCCCGTTGGCGATGATCGAAAAAACATGCCAGACCTGTCATCATGAAAGTGCGGAAGTGCTTCGTCAGGACGTATATACCCGGCAGAACAAAGCCATGGAATTACGTAATAAATTGGAAAAGGAATTGGCGAAAGCACATATCGAAGCGCAGTTTGCCTGGGACAGGGGTGTGTCGGATAACCAGATGGAGCCCGTGCTCAAACTGCTTCGCCAGGCCCAGTGGCGTTGGGATTTTGCTATCGCTTCCCATGGCGCTGCCTTCCATGCTCCCCAGGAAGTACAACGTATTTTAGGTGACGGCCTGTATAAAACGATGCAGGCACGCCTGGTCATAAAAGATGTACTGAACAAACACGGTTATAATCAAGAAGTACCCATGCCCGATATCTCAACCAAGAAGAAGGCGCAGAAATATATAGGTCTGGATATGAAATCAGAACTGGCTGCCAAAAATGAATTTCTGAAAACCGTTATACCGGAATGGACTAAAGAGGCAAAAGCCAATAAGCGTTTTATTGAGGAGTATAAGGTAGCGAGATAGTAAACTTGCTGCCTTTTCCTTCTTCCGAATCCAACAGGATGGTTCCTTTAAACGTTTTTATAATGCTCAGGCTGATTGCCAGTCCGAGACCAGTTCCTTTGGCAAACTCATCCAGTTTCTGGAAACGTTCGAATACCTGCTTTATCTTATCTTTGGGAATACCTTTTCCCGTATCTTCGACCGACAGCAGGATATGTTCGGTGTCGTATTCGTATTTGACTTTGATATATCCGTGAGTAGTAAATTTTGTCGCATTGTTAATGAAATTAGTAACTACCTGGGTCAGTCTGAAGCGGTCTGTGTTGATAATGGCCGGAATCTCCGGAACTTCTTTGAGCAATTCTACTCCCTGAGGCATCAGTACGCGATGTGTATTGAAGATATCTTCCACCAATTGATTCAGATCGCAGTCTGCATAGGTAAAGGATATTTGTCCGGACTCGATGCGCGACAGGTCCAGAATGTCGCTGATCAGTTTGAGAAGCAAGTCGTTATTCGTGTTTATCAGGCCGATAAACTCATTTTTTTCATCCTGCTCCAGTTCCATATCCGAACTCAGCAGTTGGGAGAAGCCGACGATGGCGTTGAGCGGTGTACGTATCTCATGGCTCATATTGGCCAGGAAGGCCGATTTCATCTTATCGGATTCTTCCGCCTTCTTCAGGGCCTTGGTCAGATTAATCTCTGTTTCCTTGATTTGCTGGATATTAAGGCAGAGGCCGTTTACTTCGACGGAATAATCATTGCCGGCAGTCTTTATGTTGGTGTTCTGGGCATACCGGAATTCCCACCACTGATGACCTTGTCCGTTAAAATCATATCTTCTTCTGGTTATCTGACGGGAGGGGAAACCATGATCCAGCTTATACCTGTTTAATTGGAAATCAGCCTGTTCGTCCTGGTGGATAGCCTTGCTGAAACGTTCCGCACTGATGGGCTCTTCTGGCATATTCAGATAATGATAAAACTCTTTGTCGAAATAGAAGGTTCCGTTTTTATACCGGAATGTGAAAATGTTACCGCTCTCCAAAGCGAAAGAGAGAAATTCCTTCTCATGTTTCAGATTTTCCTGCACCTCTTTTTTATGGGCAGCCTCTCTCTTATACAACATTCGCTGGTAAATGATAATAATTATCAGTATAATTCCCAGCAAAACTGCTATACATATAATATAGAACTGGTAACGGATATAAAAGGGGATATTTACGATCTCGCTGTCTATCGGCAGTTTGTTGAGACTGATTCCCCATTGGTCGAGTATTTTATAATCGAATATGTACTTTTTGCCTGCCTCCGTAATTTGTGGAAAGTTGCTTACCGGAGCCCCGTTCAGTATATCGGCAATACGGTTGGCGGCCAGGGTTGTTTGTTCTTGCTGTGTCGTGACATATCCTCCGATTACACCATAATTATAACCGACCATTTCGTTGAGGACCGAAAAACCGGGGAAAGAACTGAAACGTCCCAGAGAGAGAGTCAGATAATCTCTTTTGATTGCCAGATAGGCCTTGTTATAATAGTTCTCGCCTAACCCTTTGATCAACGAACGGGTCGATTTTCCGTTGATCGTGCTTATGTACATGGCGTCCGGTATTATTTTTTTGTTTTTGGAGATGGAGGTACCGCGTTTTCCGGATAAGCGTATTTTGTCCGGGGAGAAGATATTGTTTGTTTTGCAGATATCTTTGATCTGTTCATCCATGTCTGCCAGGATGATTTTGTCTGCATAGATATCGTCGGTAACCCGCACAACAATACATTTTCCTATGAGTTGTTCTATCAGTTCTATATTGGTTCTGTAATCCGGTTTGTCACGGAAGCCTGTTATGTTGGACTGTTTTTGAATGAATGGCACGTTCGGGTAGTTCGCTCCGGTAAAGACGATCGGAGTCGTTTTAACGGAAGGATGGTCGCAGGTCAGTAAGGCATTCAGGGCCGGATCGTCACAGGTCAGGATGATATCCGGATTCCAGGATGATAACCTGTTCAGTTCCTCATATATAGTCAGTTTTTGTTTTTTCTCCGTTTTCTTGGTTCCGTCCAGATAAAGGGTATGGACCTCTGCATGTATGTCTCTTTTCCGTAATTGTTCGGCAAAGATATTTTTCATTTTCTTATATGCCGGGAGACCGGCTTCGTAAGACTGGATGATTAATATGTGTTTATGAGGCGTTGTCTGGTTGCATGAGCTATTTAGAATAAAAAATAGGACAAGTATGAGTATATATTGCACTGATAGAATCCTGTTAGACATTACATTATGAATGATTAAGTAAATATTTTATCCCTAGTGTGTTTGTATTTTTTGATATTCAGTAAGAATTACGCCTCTAAATTAGGCTGAATTTTTATATTGGACAAAGATTTGGAAATGAAATAACCGTTGATTAATAAGATTTTTTGGCTTGTGGTAAGAATAAAGTCCGTACACTCGTTGAATAATTATTCTATTATTTGTACTTTTGCCAGTCAAATTGCCGCAAGCGGGGAATCTCGCAGACGCATAGAAACTTGATTGAATAAATTTTAGAACAATGAATATATCTTACAACTGGCTGAAAGAGTATCTTGATTTCGACTTGCAGCCCGAAGAAGTATCAGCAGCACTAACCTCTATCGGTTTGGAAACCGGGGGAGTAGAAGAAGTTCAAACGATCAAAGGTGGACTGGAAGGACTGGTTATCGGCGAAGTTCTGACTTGTGTGGAACACCCGAATTCTGACCACTTGCATATCACGACGGTGAATGTCGGTGGGGAAGAACCTTTGCAAATCGTTTGCGGTGCGCCCAATGTCGCAGCAGGCCAGAAAGTGGTTGTCGCTGTGAACGGTACGAAACTCTATGACGGTGACGAAGTCTTTACCATTAAAAGATCAAAAATCCGTGGCGTTGAGTCGAACGGTATGATCTGTGCGGAAGATGAGATCGGTATCGGAACAGACCATGCCGGCATTATCGTGCTTCCGGCTGATGCGGTTGTAGGAACTCCTGCCAAGGAATATTATAATGTAAAGAGCGACTATGTGCTGGAAGTGGATATCACTCCGAACCGTGTGGACGGAACTTCCCATTTCGGTGTTGCCCGCGACCTGGCTGCTTACCTGAAACAGAACGGTAAGCCGACAGAACTGAAACGTCCGTCTGTCGACGCTTTCAAGATCGACGATGAAACTCCGGCTATCGAAGTGATCGTTGAAAATACGGAGGCATGTCCCCGTTACTCCGGTGTTACTATCAAGGGCGTAACAGTGAAAGAAAGTCCGGAATGGTTGAAAAACCGTCTGAATATAATCGGTTTGCGTCCTATTAATAACGTAGTGGACGTAACCAACTATGTATTGCATGAAATGGGACAGCCTCTGCATTCATTCGATGCAGGCAAGGTGACAGGCGATAAAGTGATCGTGAAGACGATGCCGGAAGGTACCAAGTTCGTCACCCTGGATGGTGTTGAACGTACGTTGACCGATCGTGACCTGATGATCTGCAATACGGAAGAAGCCATGTGTATCGGTGGTGTGTTCGGCGGCCTGGATTCAGGTGTGACGGAGCAGACTACGGATGTATTCCTTGAATCGGCTTGTTTCCATCCGACATGGATTCGTAAGACAGCCCGTCGCTTCGGTTTGAACACCGATGCTTCTTTCCGCTTCGAACGCGGTCTGGATGCGAACAATACGATCTATGTATTGAAACGTGCCGCTCTGTTGATCCAGGAAGTAGCCGGTGGTAAGATTACCGGATCTATCCAGGATGTTTATCCGAATCCGGTACAGCCTTATACCGTAGAACTGACTTACAACAAGATCAACAGTCTGATCGGTAAGGACATTCCGGTAGAGACCGTTAAGAGTATTTTGGCTAGCCTGGAGATGGAAATCGTTTCGGAAACAACCGAAGGTCTGACCATCCATGTGCCGGTTTACCGTATCGACGTACAGCGTGATGTCGATGTAATTGAAGATATCCTCCGTATCTACGGATATAATAATATAGAGTTCAGCGACAGCGTAAAATCAAACCTGAGCTACAAGACAGCTACCGATCGTAGTTATGATCTGCAGAACCTGATCTCTGAACAGCTTTGCGGTTCAGGTTTCAATGAGATTATGAACAATTCGCTGACACGTTCCGCTTATTACGATGAACTGACTACTTATCCGGTTTCTCATTGCGTTATGCTGATGAACCCACTGAGTGCAGACCTGAACGGTATGCGTCAGACATTGTTGTTCGGCGGTCTGGAAAGTATCGAATATAATGTGAAACGTAAAAACGGCAATATCCGTTTCTTTGAATTTGGCAACTGCTACGATTATAATGTAGAGAAGAAGCGTGAAGACGCTACACTGGCCGAATTCTCGGAAGACTATCGCCTGGGATTATGGGTTTGCGGCGACCGTGTGGAAAACAGTTGGGCGCATGCAGATGAAAAGGCTACCGTGTATGAACTGAAAGCCTATGTGGAAAATATCCTTATCCGTCTGGGCGTGAATCTGAAGAAGGTTGTCTTCGGAAACCTGAGCAATGATATGTATTCAACAGGCGTAAGTATTACAACAACTTCGGGCCGCGAACTGGGTACGTTCGGTATCGTAAACCGTAAGATCTGCAAGGCTATGGATATTGATTTCGAGGTATATTATGCTGAGTTGTCCTGGACATTGCTGATGAAGGAGACAAAGAAGAATAAGGTGACATTCTCCGAGATCTCTAAATTCCCGGCAGTAAAACGTGACCTGGCTTTGTTGCTGGACAAGTCCGTTCAGTTTGCTGAGATCGAAAAGATCGCCGAAGAAAGCGAACGCAAACTGTTGAAGGAGGTTTCCCTGTTCGACGTTTACGAAGGCAAGAACCTGCCGGACGGAAAGAAATCGTATGCCGTAAGTTTCTACCTGCAAGATGAAACGAAGACATTGAACGACAAACAGATCGACGCGATCATGCAGAAGATTCGCAAGAATCTGGAAAGCAAACTGGGTGCATCATTGAGATAAGACAAAAGTTTATAATAATATAATACAGATATAATATGGGAAGAGCGTTTGAGTTCCGTAAAGCAAGAAAATTTAAACGTTGGGGTAATATGGCCCGCGTATTCACAAAACTGGGTAAGGAAATCACTATTGCTGCGAAAGCAGGCGGTCCTGATCCGGAGAATAACCCCCATTTGCGTGCTTTGATGCAGAATGCAAAGAAGGAGAATATGCCGAAAGAAAATGTGGAACGTGCCATTAAGCGTGCTGTAGAAAAAGATTTCTCCGGCTATAAGGAGATGACTTATGAAGGTTACGGTCCGTTCGGTATTGCTATCTTCGTGGAAACAGCGACCGATAATACAACCCGTACGGTTGCCAATGTGCGCAGTTATTTCAATAAACATGGCGGCTCACTGGGTACAAGCGGCAGCCTTGAATTCCTGTTCGATCATAAATGTGTATTCCATATCAACAAGAAAGATGGTATTTCGTTGGAAGACCTGGAACTGGAACTGATCGATTATGGAGTGGATGAAGTAGACGAAGACGAAGAAGAAGTTGTTATCTACGGTGAATTTGCTCAGAACTCCGCTATCCAGAAATATTTGGAAGAGAACGGTTACGAAATCACAAGCAGCGAGTTTGTTCGTATCCCGAACGATCTGAAAGAAGTGACAGCCGAACAGCGTGAAACATTGGATAAGCTGATTGAAAAGCTGGAAGAAGATGACGATGTACAGAATGTATTCCATAATATGAAGGAAGACGAAAGCGGAGAAGAATAACATTCGCTTTGACCTTATAAGAAAAAAGAAGTGGTATCGGATTAATTTCGGTACCACTTCTTTTTTTATGTAAGTTATATTTATTTCATTACTTTTGCAGCCGCTAGTATTAATAATAACTCTATTGGATTATGAAAAGGGTAATTTTTATGTGTGCACTCATAGCTATGAGTGTAATTTCTTCTTATGTCTCCGCTCAGAAAGAGCTGGGGATTTTTTAATTCTCTCTCAGTTGGTGTAAGTGCCGGAACAACAGGTATTGGCGTTGATGTAGCGACTCCGGTCACTCCCCATTTTGTCATCCGTGGAGGTGTTTCGTTTATGCCGGGTATTAAAATCAGCACAGATGTGGATGTGGACTGAATGATCCCGATCTGGGAAGCTATCCGAGTACGCTTGACCTTAAAGGTAGTATGAGCCGTGCTTCCGGAGAATTATTGGTGAACTACTATCCGTTCCTGAGTTCTTCTTTCTTTGTGACGGCCGGTGCTTATTTCGGCGGTTCCAAGTTAGTGAAGATCACTGGCCACAGCGATGAGTTGAAGGAATATGTGAACGAAGGTGGAAAGGCCGGTATTGTTATCGGTGATCAGACGATTCCGGTAGACAAGGATGGTAATATCGCCGGCGGTCTTAAAGCAGCCGGATTCCGTCCTTATCTGGGAGTAGGTTTCGGACGTGCAGTTCCTAAAAAGCGTATCGGCGTACAGTTTGAATTAGGTGTTCAGTTCCACGGAACTCCCAAAGTGTATACGGATGCCGGAATCCTGGGTAGTACTTCAACCGACGGAGACGACAGTTTCACAAAAATCATAGATAAACTGACTGTTTATCCGGTTATGAAACTGCGCTTTTGCGGCAGATTGTTCTGATAACTTTTTATTTGCAGGTATGTCTGATATCAGTTAAGCCTCGGCGCAAACTGATTTAGATATACCTGTATTCTGTTACCCTATTTTTCTTGTACAAAGTCTGTAAAGTTTGACCAGTCTTCTACACGGAAAGCACGTATATCTCTGACTGAATTTTTAAACCAATCAATATGCTTTAATGCGTCAATCGCCCTAAACAGATTAGACATATCTGTATTCTCTGTCATATAGACGCTTCCTTGGGTATTATAGAAATTATATTTCCTGAGTATTTGATTGATCTCGAAATATGCATTATTGTAAGGTTCACCGTAATGCAAACGAAGGTCGGCAATCATCATGTCGAATGCTATTGCATACATACAGTATCTGGTTTTGATGGTATGAAATATTTCTGTTCACCGAAAAAGATACGGCCTAATTTATCCTTGATGGCAATAACTATTCCCTTAAAAGGATTGTGTTCCACATCAATCACTGTTCCTTCTACCCACTCATTTAACCCGGTGAGCCGGGGATCTGCTTTTGCTACATCTCCTTTTTTCATCTCTTTAATCGTTTTAATAATACAAGCAAAGATAATTATTATTCCTGTTTCCTGTATCTCAAAGAATGTTTTTTAATGTAATGTTGGTTTATGCAAAAAACAATCAAGGTTCGCGTCAAGCCTTCATCCTAACAATAAACAGCACCGGATTATCTTCTTCCGTACGATCCGGGAATGCTTTCTTTACTTCTTCTCCTGAACGGCAATAACAGAAAGAATTGTTATAAATATCCAGTGATTTCAGGTCGGGAACCCTTCCCGTATGGTAGAAATTATCTTCGAAGCCTCCTGTTACATTATAGGCATAGTCTTCCCGGCGATCGTAACAGAACGTGTAATTCTTATCCGTATCAGTTGCGTCCGAGTAAGTGGAAACCAGATAACGTCCGGCTATGCAGAGGGGTAAGATTGAGGAATATTCCTCATGTATATTCAGTTTGTTCCGTCTGATCAGGTAAAGCGTATCCGCCAGTAACTCGTCCGGCTGGGTGGAAGGCGAATAGGCGTAGACATTCCCGTTGGTAACGGACAGTTCGGTAGAGAAGCAGGCACCCAGATAGAACCGTCCCAGGTCGGCAGCCGTCAGTTTGCGGGCATCCTGGAGGTTGAATGTCGTATCGAATTTATAGAGCCACTGGTTGACACATTGTTTGCCGGTCCCCTCTTCGGAGGGCGACAACGATTGTGCCGTCATCCATATATGGCGGTTATGGTACATCAGGCGGGTAGGGGTATTCAATGGATTGATTCCGGCAAGGCTTTTCCTTTCCAGCAACGTCCCGTCGTAATCATAATAATAAACGTTTTCCCGGTCGTCCATGACGATCAGTTGCTTTTCGAGCGGATCGATGACGTAATCGGTAACCAGGAAATGCTTATTACTGGTGATCCGGCTAAGGAATTTGCCGGAGCAGTCGAAATGAAAAAGCTGGCCGTTGCTTACCAGGAACAATTCATTCCTGTCGCGCTTGATCTGTGTGGCATGTTTCAGCCGGCAGTCGGATGTTGTTTCCAGCGGAATGGCGATCACTTCGTCGGCAACGTCTGAGAGGGAGCCTTCGGTGGTGCTTTTCACCGGCATATCTTCACTTATAATCTTGTAACCTTCGTTTATATAGATTATTCCAACGAGCAAAAGTAATAGCAAACAGGTTTTTTTCATTTCATCATTCATTTAAAAAGGAACATACATATAACGCTTTTATCTCCGGATTATTGAACAAAGCGGCAATTTCTTTTCATTTAGCTTTGCAGGAAAACCCAGTTATCCCCGTTCGACAGACTCTCGTCGTAGGTAAATCCTTCCCAAGAGAAGTTTTTGAGAGCTTCCGGATCAGTGATCCTGTTTTTCAGTATATACCGTGTCATCTGTCCGCGGGCCATCTTCATGTAGATCACGATAGTCTGCGCTTTTCCGTCTTTCCATACCTTGAACTCCGGTGTGATGATGCGGACGGTGCTCCCGACTTTCTTCCAGTCGTATGCCCCCTGTATTTCCTGGCTGGCAAGGTTTATCAGGATGTTATCGCTCTTTTTTACTTCGTCGATCAGCAGTTCTGTCTGACGCGGACGCCAATAGTTATACATATTTCCTTCTCCCAACTCCGGCAGCTTCACCTCATATTCCATCCGGTAAGGCTTGATCAGGTCGAGCGGACGAAGCAGTCCGTAGCAGATGGAGGCAATCCTCAGATGGTCGTTTGCATACAAGAAATCATCTTCCGTGAAATCTTTGGGGTTGATATTCTTGAAAACCACTCCGGTATAAGCCAGTAATGCCTGTAAGGAGTGTACCTCTGCGGTATGGAATTCCTGAAACCGGTTGTAATTCTCCAATGCCAGTTTGGGATTCAGTTTCAGAATCTTTTTCAGGTCGTCGGTAGAGAACTGTGCCATATTCAGGGCTATCTCATTCGCTTCCTGTGCGAAACGGGGCATCGTCCCGGCAGGAGCTTTTATTTTGGATGTACCGGTCATTGTTTTGGCCGAGGTCAATATAATCAGCATACTTAATTTATTTATCTGTTTCAACAGGTAAAAGTAACAATAACAAATACAACTTGGTGCTGTTGTTAAATCTTTATGCGTTTAATTTATTTTATTTATTCAGAAATCCGTTAAATCAAGTTATATTATATATTTGCCTGCATAAAATGAATGTGGGTATGAGGATACATGTTTTGTTCGCTTGCTTGTTTTTCCTTTTGAATATTTCATGTGCGGAAAAAGAGGAAGGCGATGATTGGGTTGGGGTCTCCCAGGAGCTGTTATTTCAGGCTTTGCAAAATGATTTGTCCATTCGGGAAATTAAGCAAACGTCCGGTTCCTTCGAGATTTTGTTCAGCGATAATAGTGTCATCTCTTTTCCCGGCGGAAAGAAAGTCTTTTATACAACCATCGGAAACAATAATAATTGGTTGATCAATGGAGTCAATACCGATATAAAGGCCCTATCGAACATACCAAATTCCGAATCAAACCTTCAGTCTATAGATGTCGATGGCAGAGGAAATTGGTCGATAAACGAAAAAAGTACGACTATACAGGCTGCTATGCCTTTGGATATGCCTGACATCCCTGTCCTTAAAAATATAATAGAGTCAAGGCATTTCTTCTATTTTTATTATTCTGACAGAACGATCCTCCGGTTTATGAGGCAGAATAGTAATAATCATTTGTCTGATAAGAAGCAACATCTTCCTGCCCGTCCTGCCTCGTTGAAAATATTATGTATTGGAAATAGTTTTACGGAAGATGCGACAAGTGGGCTGCCCAGGATTATTAAATCAGTTGGTTTGAGTCATATTTGTATCGGTCACCTCATTGCGGGAGGAGCTTCTCTAAGAAAGTTTTATGAAGGTTATATGGAGAATTCTCCCATCGGTATATATCAAGTTACAAATGATCAAATGGAGTGGACGACTATATCGGATAATTTTACATTGAAGCAAGCATTACAATATGCTGATTGGAATATCATAACCTTTCAACAAGTTTCTTATGATGCGGGAAGGTATCAAACTTATCAGCCTGTTTTTTCCAGTTTGATCGATATTGCAAAAAATGAATGCCGTAAATCCAAACCTGTTATTGCCTGGCAAATGCCCTGGGCATATGGAACCGGATGTCAGGAAGAGTATTTTGGTAAGTACGGATATAATCAACAGAAGATGTACAAAGCCATCACCAATGCGACGAAAGTAATGATGAGCCAATCTGAGGTGGATATACTGGTGCCGGTCGGTACCGCAATCCAGAACTTAAGAAATACGAGCCTGAATAATTCTCCGTTGGATATAACGAGAGATTATCGTCATCTTGATTGCGGTATAGGCCGGTACACTGCCTCTTGCACGCTGTTTCAAGCATTAATAGCTTCTGTTTACAAGGTCGAACTTTCTGATACTCCTTTCCTTGATGCGTATGGAGATGTCCCTGTTACGGAAAAGAATTTTAGAATATGCCAACAGGCAGCTATAAATGCCTGTAATACACCTTTTACCGTAACGCCACCAACCGATTAAGTGGCATTAGTTCGTTCCTCCCTGTCTTTTAATTTAAAACATATTATAAATTAATATTTTCCTCCCTTATTTTTTTGCTTTTGAGCATGCGCAAAATTAATTTTTAGCTTGCCTGAATTTAATTTTTAGCATGCTGAAAATTGATTTTATGCTTGCTGAACAGAAAAATTATTGCTATCTTTCGCATTAAATAACAAGGACTTTAAACTTAAATCTATTGCTTATGTGTGCTAGATATACCTTCTATAAAAATCCGCCGAACCGGGAGACGGGTGAAACAGGTTCATTGTATGCGAAAGTTGTCTCCGACGGAAAGGTCACGACCGATGAGTTGGCTGATGAGATAGCTGATATCTGTTCGTTCAGTCCCGGTGATGTAAAGGGAGTGATCCGTGCTTTGTCGGACAGGCTGGCCTTTCATTTGAAATATGGCGAAACCGTTGATCTGGATGGTATAGGTAACTTCTCCGTTACCTTAAAAACACCAAAAGGTATCACCAGTCCGAAGCAAATCCGTGCCGAGTCGATCAGTTTCAATAATGTTGTCTACCGTTCTTCTCCCCAACTTAAACAGCAATTGAAAGTAATGCCCCTTGAACGTGCCATCCTCCCCAAACGTAAGGAACAGGCCGAAGAGGAGCGCCTGCAACGCATCCTCACCAAACTGAAAACCAACCACCTCATTTCTTCTTCCGACTGTATGGGTTTTAATCAATGTAGCCGCTATCAAGCCCTGAAAGACTTGAAAAAGCTCTACGAACAAGGTAAGCTGACCCGATTGGGAAGGGGAAAACAGAAGTATTATGTGTTAGCGGAAAACTGGCAAAAAGGGATGCGGAAAGAGGAAGAAAGCAAAGAGTAAGCTTTTCTGAA
Source organism: Parabacteroides goldsteinii (assembly GCF_020091425.1). Lineage (NCBI taxonomy): Bacteria > Pseudomonadati > Bacteroidota > Bacteroidia > Bacteroidales > Tannerellaceae > Parabacteroides > Parabacteroides goldsteinii. Next base: position 1,062,716 of record NZ_CP081906.1, read on the forward strand.
TCGATCACGTTAAAGTTTCATTACTACTCAGAAAGAAAAATAAACAGCTCACAGGGCGTTTCTGTGCTAAACATTTCATATATTTGTTGCGGCAAAGGATTTATTTCCTGGGCTGACATAAATATTTATAGAAGCGTTTAGCTTATTCCGACGTAAAGAAATCTGGACAATTTCTCGTTAGGTGGAATAAATTGAGACGCTCATCCTTGTTGTATATGTATTTCATATATGATAAAGGTGTGAGCTGTTTTTTTATCTCCTAACAGGGCAGTCCAGAGCCTCTTTACTGGATAAACTAACAGGCTCACACTTCTTTTCTTAAAAAACACTCCGGGCCTCAGTGTTACAACTGCTAGTATTATGAAACACATGTTACACAAGTGGATTATTCCTATCGTTTTGTTAATCGGGTTTATTGTGGTTTTGGCTGGTTGCCAGAAAGATTTAAGAGATGATGTGGACGATTTATTGGATAGAGTCTCCAAACTGGAAAAGATATGTGAACAAATCAATTCGGATATTACAGGTTTGAAACAAATCGTATCTGTACTGGAAGCAAACGACTACATCACAAGTGTAAATGAACTAGCCGATAAGAGCGGATATGCCATAAATTTCCTGAAAGGTAATACAATCGTTATCAAACATGGAACAGATGGTGATTGCCCTGTAATCGGGGTGGAAGAGTTTGAAGATATTTTTTATTGGACACAGAAGATAGGAGATAATTCGCCATCCTGGATATTAGATTCTGAAGGAAATAAAGTACAGGCAACCGGAGTGAACGGCACAACACCGATTATAGGTGTTAATAAGAATGGTAATTGGACAGTCGATTATGGAGAGGGTGTCCAGGAAATAAAAGTAAATGGTAAGCCTGTTCCTGCCAGGGGAAAAGATGGGCTCGACGGATATTCTCCGTTTAGAAGTGTGACGGATCAAGGGGATTATGTCGAAATAAAATTAACCACCGGAACTGTATTAAAGTTGCAAAAGTGGGAAGAAAAGAGGATGAGGGTCGTGTTTGATGTAAATGCGGAAAACCTTATATCTGATGTGGTGTACTTAAACGAGGAAAGGAGGATATCTTATTATGTAGAGAATCCTGATCCGCAAGCCTCTGTTTATTTTGAAGCGACTAATGGCTGGATTGTCGAACATATTCCGAATGAACAATCTATTCTGTTGAAACCTTTTGCTGCTTCCAATGAAGATGGATGTATAATAGCCTCTGTTATGCGTGATAACAGGCTTATTTCACAATTTAGATTTTTTGTAAAAACAACTTTGATTTGTCAGCCATTGAAAGCAGAGAATATTACAGCTAATCCGGAAGAATTGGAAGCCATTGGTGGAAAAGTCCCTGTAACGATTAATATTACTTTTGAAAAAAGATGGTTTAATAAGGATGCAGTAGTTGTTGTGACTCCTTACCTTCGTTATCAAGGAGAAAAATCATTGGGAAACTCTTATACCTATCGGGGAGAGAATATAGTGGGAAACGATTGGCAGATGGTTTCGTATGAAGATGGTGGTAGGGAGACTCTTAAATCTTCATTTGACTATAAATCGGAGATGCTTAATAATTCGAAGTTGTATTTGAATTTTGATATAACGATTCATGGAAGGAAATTAACTGTACCTGATGTGGAGATTGCTAGCGGTGTTATAACTACTGGTATTGTTGAATGATGGCAATCACTTAGAAGTCTTTATTTGCTGAACTGCAAAGATCAGACAAAAAAGTTTCTGGTTAAGTAGATAAACTTTAGGGTATGTAGATTATATTTTGTATACTTGTTGTGCACTTGACTGCTGGGTGTGGTCAAGCGCGTGCCATATGATATGGCTTCAATGTTTCATCAGAGAAGTTACTATTTATGCTACAGTACATCAAAAACGAACAACATTATACCTTCTTTATCGAAGCTATCCGGCAAGCCAGGCGGACGATCTGGATCGGGACTGCCGATATTAAAGATCTGTATATTAAGGAAGGAAAAGATGCTGTCCCCTTGCTGAAGCTTTTGGAACAGAAGGTGAAGGAAGGTGTGGAGGTCCGTCTGATCCATGCCAAAGAACCGGGACAGAACTTTCGGGACGACTTCGATAAATATCCTTTGCTTTGGAGCCGGATGGAACGTGTATTGTGTCCGCGTGTCCATTTCAAGCTGTTGATATTTGATTTGAAGCAGGCCTATATTGGGTCGGCAAACTTAACGGGAGCCGCTTTGGGCATGAAAGGAAAAGATAACCGCAACTTTGAAGCAGGAATATTTACTTCGGTGGAAGAACTGGTGAAAGAGGCTGTCGACCAATTTGACTGTTTGTGGATGGGGATTCCCTGTAAGACCTGTAAACGGAAAAAGTTTTGTTTGGATAGGATTGTTAGTGAATAATAAATTGAAACTTTGTAAAAGTATAGAATTATGACAGGTGCAATAGCTGGAGACATCATTGGCTCCGTTTATGAGTTTGATAATATAAAGACAACGGACTTCCCGCTGTTTACGGACGAAAGCGATTATACCGACGATACAATCATGACAGTAGCCGTTGCGGACTGGTTGCTGAATGGGGGAGACCTGGTGAAGGTTATGCAGCGGTATTCAGCTGAATATCCTTGTCCGATGGGCGGTTATGGTGGCCGTTTCAGTTACTGGCTTATGGAAGAGAATCCGTTACCTTATAATAGTTGGGGAAATGGTTCGGCGATGCGGGTAAGTGCTGTCGGATGGAAATTCGATTCATTGGAAAAGACATTGGAAGTGGCTAAGGAAACGGCTATTGTCTCTCATAATCACCCCGAAGGGATAAAAGGAGCACAAGCCACTGCTGCCGCTATTTACCTGGCACGAAGCGGAAAGAGCAAACAGGAGATCAAGCAATATATAGAAACCGCCTTTTCTTACGACCTGGACCGTTCCTGCGATGACATTCGTCCGGACTATTCTTTTGATGTTAGTTGCCAGGGAACCGTTCCCGAAGCGATCATTGCCTTTCTGGATAGTTCGGATTTCGAGCATGCCATCCGCCTGGCTGTTTCGCTGGGTGGCGATAGCGATACGCTGGCTTGCATAACAGGAGGGATTGCAGAGGCTTATTATGGTATGCCGGTAGATATAAAGCGGGAAATCAAAAAACGAATACCGGAAAAGTTTAATGAAATAATAGGTCGATTGATTGTTGCAAAAGAAATTTCTTGTTAACTTTATACGATTAAAATATTAAATATTATGGCACGACAAATTAAACCAACACCTGTCCTAAAGGGCGAAGATGCTGTCAATTTTATTTATAAAATAGAACAGCGCAAAAAGGCCAGTAAAGAAGAACTGGAACGAATGAACGAAGGATTTCAACGAATAAATAAAATGATGACATTTAAATTTTAGAAGTATGAGATCCAATTTCCGAATAATTAAGTTATCGGAAAATTATCAGCTAAGACCTTTTGACTGTGGAGATAATGATCTGAATAATTTTCTGGTAGAAGATGCGTTACCTTATAAACAACGCTTGCTTTCTGTTACTTATCTAATGGTTTCAGATGATGATATTGTTGCCTATTTTAGTTTGTCTAATGATAAAATATCTATCCCGGAGAGTGATAAAGCTACGTGGCGCAGAATAAAAAAACGTTTTCCTCATGCAAAGCATAGAAATGATTATCCAGCAGTGAAAATAGGTAGACTTGCTGTAAGTAAAAAGTATCAACATGAACATTTGGGTTCTGATATACTCTTCTTTATCAAGAAAATGTTTGTTACCGATAATAGAACGGGATGTGGTTTTATTACTGTTGATGCCTTGCGGATAGCCCTTCCTTTTTACTTAAAGAATGGTTTCGAGTACCTAAGAAAAGAAGATATACTGGAAGAAGCCGATAAAACAGTCCTTTTATTTTATGATTTATATTCGTTAACTTTATAATAATATGCTGCAAATGAGAGGCATCGCTTGTTGAGTTTTATAATATGGGGTATAACCTATAAAATAGAAACTTTACTCCATACCTCATTCTGTATATCCCCAATAGTAAATGTATCCTTATCTTTATCAAAAGACAAGGTGAATTTGTAATATGTATCACTTTTTATGTGGCGGGATATACTTGGGGTTGCATAACTATTTTCATCGGGCAAGTTAATATGAGGAATTAATTTGACAATGTAAGTCTTGTTGTTCATTGTTATATGTACTTGTGAATATTCCTCTCCCCAATAAGCAAATACAATCGCTTTATAATGTTGTGGGTTCTTTTTGTCCCTGAATGGTTTGATTGACATCTGGTTGTCCAGCATGACAGTAGCGGAGGCCGGAACATTCTTCAATTCAAAATCCAATAAAGCATTGTAATGAACCAGAGTACCGGAAATGCTTATAGATGCTTTTCCTGAATATTGACAATATAGACAATCGGCTGCTAATAACTTTTCTTCGGTTGTTTGATCAAAAATCTTTATAGAGGCAGTATCGGAAGTTCCGTATATGAAATTGGAGTAAAAACTAGGTGAGGCAAAGAGTATAAACGGACCAGCTCCCGGAGCAAGCCAGTCTTCGCCATTGTTGTTTGTTCCTATAAATAAGCCTGGAATATAACAGGGTTCATCTTTGGGAAAAGATTTAATCATTTTCCCGTCTATAGTGTAATCATATATGTAAGAATAATTCATTGCCAATATCCAATTGCTCCGTTTGGATAGGTCTACGTCTGTAAAGCCGTCGAATGTTTCAATAAAAATATCCTCTTTTTCTTCTTCCTTGTCTTTTTCATTCAAGAGGTACTTGTTACATGACAAGCATATGAATGTACAGAATAATAATAAGACGGATATACTTTTTTTCATCATAATTGCATAATAGATAATGCGTTCAAACTGGAAATGTCTGAGCGCAAAGGTATTAAAAAAATGACTCAAAGGCAGAAAGCCTCTTGTAAATCTAAAAAAACAAACTATCTTTGCGGTACGAACAGAGTAAATAAAACAATATAATAACCTTTTTATGTTTAGTGCATCGGTATAAATCCGTATTTCGAGTTCACATCTCCGGTCTTTGAGATGTCATTATACTAACGGTCAGCTTCGCGTATTTGCGAGAGGCGGATCAATCGTTTTGTTGGTATTCTGTCGGAATATGGATAATCTCATTTTCTAAATAAACTATTTTATAAACAGATATTGGTCTATTAATTTGATGGACGGCCAATGTTATATAGTAATGAGAACATGATTTACCCGAATAATTTTGAACAAAGAATAGGTATAGATACAATTCGTCAGTTTGTTACAGAAAAATGTTTAAGTACTCTGGGAGAAGAAAAGGTCGCAGCGATGGACTTTTCGACAGACTATGCCACCATTGCCAGATGGTTGGAGCAAACAGGGGAGTTTTTACAAATCTTGCGTAATAAAGAAGATTTCCCGGTCGATTTCTTTTTGGATGTCCGCGATACCCTGCAACGGATAGGAGAGGATATAACAGCATGGCTTTCGGAAGAAGAAATAGCCGGGCTGATGAATTCTCTTCAGACTATCAGTAATATAGTAGCCTTTTTACATAATGCCAGGACGGATACCGGAAGAATGAAGTATCCTTCATTGACATTTATGGCCGGTCAGATAACCGTTTTCCCCTTGTTGATTGATAAAGCCAATTCCATATTGGATAAATCTTGCCAGGTGAAAGATAATGCTTCGCGTCGGCTTGCGGATATACGCAGGGACAAGGCCGAAGCGGCAAAAGCCATTACCCGTCATATGCAGATAGCGATACGGGAGGCACAGGCGGCAGGACTTATCGGCAGGGATGCACAACCCAGTCTGCGTGAAGGCCATATGTTGATTCCGGTCAATGCAGCCAATAAACGAAAGATCAAAGGCGTGGTACACGCCGATTCAGGCAGTGGTAAAACGGTATTTATCGAACCGGAAGCAGTGGCAGCAGCCAGTAGCCGTCTTCGTGAATTGGAGAACGATGAACGCCGTGAGGTTGCAAGGATACTGATCGAATTTACAAATCTGGTACGTCCGCATCTTGCTGATCTGATGCGTTCCTATCTCTTTATGGGCGAAATGGACTTTATCCGTGCCAAGGCTTCATTTGCCCTGCGTATCAATGGGATCAAACCGGTCTTTGAAAATGAACAACAGGTGGAATGGATACAGGCTGTGCATCCGCTGCTGAATATACAGTTGCGTCAACAGAATAAGGAAGCATTCCCTTTGGATATCAGGTTGAACAGGAAGGACAGGTTACTGATTGTTTCCGGAGCAAACGCAGGAGGTAAGTCCCTCTGTCTGAAAACGGTTGCCTTGCTGCAATATATGTTGCAGTGCGGACTGCTTATCCCTGTGGATGAAAGTTCGCGGACAGGTATTTTCGATCATATCTTTGTCGATATAGGAGACGGGCAGAGTATAGAAAACAGTCTTAGTACCTATACTTCGCATCTGACCAATATGAAGTTTTTTGTAGAAAACTGTGATAATAAAACGCTTATCCTGATAGATGAATTCGGTAGTGGGACAGAACCACAAATCGGAGGTGCTATCGCTGAAACCATACTCGACCGTTTTAACCGGAAGCATAGCTTCGGGGTAATAACAACTCATTTCCAGAACCTGAAGCATTTTGCCTATGAGACCGACGGGGTTGTGAACGGAGCCATGCTTTACGATGCTGAACGCATGCAGCCGTTATACCGACTTTCCATCGGCAGTCCGGGAAGTTCGTTTGCTGTTGAAGTAGCCCGCAGGATCGGCCTTCCGGAAGATATTATTGTCGATTCGTCTGCTAAAATGGGTGAGGATTTTATCCATATGGATAACTTCCTGCAATCTATCGCACGGGATAAATTGTATTGGGAAGATAAGCGGAAAGAGATAACAGCCATTGAACGTAAAGCGGTTGAAGGTAGGGAGATAGAGGCTGCCGGGTTTCTTGAATCATCAAAAGATAAAGCGGAAAATCCTGTAAAGAAGCAATCTTTGGAAAATGCCGTTATCGAAAAAGGAGATAGCGTGAAACTGGACGGTCAACCGACAGTCGGCGTTATCCTGGAGTTGCAGGGAAAACAGGCCACCGTTGCATTCGGCATGATGAGAAGCACTGTTGCCCTGAAACGGTTAACGCTGGTAAGTAAAAAGAGAAAATAGAAATCGGAAGAAGAGGGGATCTTATCCCTCTTCTTCCAACTTCCGTATTTCCTCCACCTCTTTATTTAGTCGTTTGAACTGTGCAGGTAAAATATATCTCAGATTTACAAAGATAGAGATTGCCATGATCGTCATAATAAGGAGTAGCATGATGGCCCCTTCGGTTGTTGTGAATAAAGGCATGTTGATCATCAGGAAGATACCGGCTATGCCTACCGGGCTGCTGCAATAATTCCTTTTCGTCATTTTCAATTTGAATAATTCGAGTTCGCTGATTTTCTTCTTGTTCTCAAGATATGATTCCGTCAGGTCTAGTTTCCGGAGCTTCAGGTAATAACCGATCAGTCCCCATAAGGTAAAGCAGGCAAACCCCAGGAATAACCCCAGTCCAACATAAAAATTGAATATATTCCGAATCTGTATATTCGTAAAAAGCAGAATGAGGATTATCACCGGAAAAGGAATTCTGAACAGGAGGATCAGGAGATTCTTTTTCTTCATCCAGCTTGTTTCCTTGTTGATCTTCTCCATTAAAGCACTTTTATTCAATTGCACGTTTGCTGCAATTTGCAGGTTTTCCTGCTTCCAACTGTTTTTTATAGCGTCGAGTTCCATACTAATTCATTTTTGAGGATTCATTTGTTTTCTTAATTGCTCTTTTATCCGGTTCAGGCGGGTACTTACGTTTGTCCGGGATATACCGAGGATTTGAGAGATCTCTTCGTACGATTTATCATCCAGGTAAAGCAGAATAATCGCTTTGTTCTGTTCTGATAAAAGTTCTATGCACTGATAGAGTAGTCCTATTTCCGAGGAGTTGTCGTTGGGGATATCGAGGATATCGCTGCCGTCCAATACTTTCAACTCATCGAAAAACAATACTTTGCTGTTGTCCCGCTTTCGTTTGACATTCAGTGCCACGTTCAGCGAGACACGATATATCCAGGTCGATATTTTGGAGTCGCCTTTGAATTTGGGGTACGACTTCCACAATTCGAGGATGATATCGTTGACCAGGTCTTTCCGGTCCTGTGTGGTATAAGCATACACCCGGGCGATCTTGATGAGGATGCTTATATTCGATTCCAGGGCGGAAAGGAAGTCTGTTTCACGTTTTATCATATTCTTTTCTCTTTTAGTTTGTATTGGATTAGTAACCCGACAGATGAAAAAGTCACAATATGTAGTTTTTTTATCTTGGAACGAATATAACACTATCCGGCAAACCTTTTTTGCTTTCTTGTTGTTTTCTCTTCGAAAGTACGTAATGTGTCGTTACTTCCGACTGAACGACAGGGTGTCTTTCTCTGATTTTTATATAAATATGACAAAATGTCTTGTTTTTATTCTGGTATTTCTTTTGTAGATATATCAGTGGAATTTGAAAATAATAAAGACAACAAGAAAACAATATAGCATATGAATTTAAACAATTTTACAATTAAATCACAGGAAGCTGTTCAGCAGGCCGTTCAGTTGGTTCAGAAGAACAACCAGCAAGTGATTGAGCCTGTTCATTTGCTTAAGGCTGTCATTATGACGGGCGAGAGCGTAACGAACTTCCTTTTCCAGAAACTGGGTGTGAATATCCAGAATCTGAACATGGTGCTGGATCGTCAGATAGAATCCTATCCGAAAGTATCCGGCGGTGAACCTTATCTGTCAAGCGAATCGAATGCCGTTTTGCAGAAAGCAATCGACTATTTCGGTAAGATGGGCGACCAGTATGTTTCCCTGGAACATATCATCCTCGCTTTATTCACCGTAAAGAGTACTGCTTCACAGATCTTGAAAGATGCAGGTGTGACGGAAAATGAACTGAAAAAAGCGATCGAAGAATTGCGTAAAGGTAATAAGGTAACCAGTCAGTCCGCAGAAGATACATACGACTCATTGAGCAAATACGCTATCAACCTGAACGAACGTGCCCGTAGCGGCAAGCTCGACCCGGTGATTGGTCGTGACGATGAAATCCGTCGTGTATTGCAGATTCTGAGCCGTCGTACAAAGAACAACCCGATCCTGATCGGTGAGCCGGGTGTCGGTAAGACCGCTATCGCCGAAGGTTTGGCACATCGTATTATACGTGGCGACGTTCCGGAGAATTTGAAATCGAAACAGATTTTTTCTTTGGATATGGGAGCTTTGATTGCCGGTGCCAAATATAAAGGTGAATTTGAGGAACGTCTGAAGTCGGTTGTTAATGAAGTAACCAAATCGGAAGGTGAGATTATCCTCTTTATTGATGAAATACATACATTGGTAGGGGCCGGAAAGGGCGACGGTGCTATGGATGCCGCCAATATCCTGAAGCCGGCACTGGCACGTGGCGAATTGCGTTCCATTGGTGCGACTACCCTGGATGAGTATCAAAAATATTTTGAAAAGGATAAAGCCTTGGAGCGTCGTTTTCAGGTGGTCATGGTCGAAGAGCCGGATGAACTGGATACTATTTCTATCCTGCGTGGTTTGAAGGAGAAATATGAAAACCACCATAAGGTTCGTATCAAAGACGATGCGATCATTTCGGCCGTACAGCTTTCAAGCCGTTATATCACCGACCGTTTTTTGCCGGATAAGGCAATCGACTTGATGGATGAGGCTGCCGCCCGTCTGCGTTTGCAAGTAGACTCCGTACCGGAATCATTGGACGAAGTAACCCGTCGTATCAAACAGTTGGAAATCGAACGCGAAGCGATCAAACGTGAGAACGACAAAGGCAAGCTGGAGCAGTTGAACAAGGAAATCGCCAACCTCAAAGAAGAAGAGAGAAAACAGAAAGCTCAATGGGAAAGCGAAAAAGAATTGATCAACAAGATTCAGCAGAACAAGATAGATATCGAGAACCTGAAATTCGAAGCCGACAAAGCCGAACGCGAAGGCGACTACGGTAAAGTGGCCGAAATCCGTTACGGCAAAGTAAAAGCCAAAGAAGAAGAGATCAAGGAAGTACAGGCCAAATTGCATACGATGCAAGGTGCTGCTGCCATGATCAAGGAGGAAGTCGACAGCGAAGATATTGCCGATGTAGTATCCCGTTGGACAGGTATCCCTGTTAATAAGATGTTGCAGAGCGAAAGGGACAAACTGCTTCGTTTGGAAGATGAACTGCATACCCGTGTGATCGGTCAGGATGAGGCAATCAGTGCGATAGCCGATGCCGTACGTCGTAGCCGTGCCGGATTGCAGGACCCGAAACGTCCGATTGGTTCCTTTATCTTCCTCGGTACGACAGGTGTCGGTAAGACAGAGCTGGCCAAAGCGTTGGCAGAATATCTGTTTGACGATGAAAATATGATGACGCGTATTGATATGAGCGAATATCAGGAAAAATTCAGTGCGACCCGTTTGATCGGTGCGCCTCCGGGATATGTCGGTTACGATGAAGGCGGCCAGTTGACGGAAGCTATCCGTCGTAAGCCATACTCCGTTGTCCTCTTCGACGAGATCGAAAAGGCGCATCCGGATGTATTCAATATTCTCTTGCAGGTATTGGATGACGGGCGTCTGACGGACAACAAGGGTCGTGTCGTAAACTTCAAGAATACCATCATCATCATGACCAGCAATATGGGTTCATCGCTGATCCGTGAAAGTTTCGAGAAGATTACACCCGACAACCGTGAAAAGGTGATCGATGAAACCCGTATCCAGGTGCTGGAACTGTTGAAGAAGAACATCCGTCCGGAATTCCTGAACCGTATCGACGAGATCATCATGTTCACTCCGTTGAACGAGGAAGAGATCCGCAAGATTGTCACTTTACAGTTGAACAGTGTGAAAAAGATGCTGGCAAACAACGGTATCGCTTTGAACTTTACTGATGCCGCTCTCGACTTTATCTCGGATGCTGGTTACGATTCCCAGTTCGGTGCCCGTCCGGTGAAACGTGCCATCCAGAAGTATGTCCTCAACGAATTGTCGAAGGAAATTCTGGGCATGAAGATCGACAAGAACCGTCCGATCACGATCGATCGCGAAGGGGATGGGCTGGTGTTTAAGAATTGAAAATTAAAAATTGAAAATTGATTAAGACTCGGGTTTGTTGTAAATCCGGGTCTTTTTTTGTTTACATTTGCAACATTAATCTAAAAAGGAAAAGAATATGAAAAGGTTTTTAATGATGATGGTTGCTGTGATGGCTCTCTTTACATTAAGCGGTTGCGGGGAATCTAAAGAATCGTATGTAAAGGACTTCACGAAGTTCGTAGAAAAAGTACAGGCTGGTGCCGATAAGTATTCTAAGGCGGATTGGGAAGAAGTGGAAAAGAAATATATCGAATTTGCCGAAACAAAATATGATAAGTATAGTTCCGAACTTTCTACAGATGAAATGATAGGCATCACAAAGTTGAAAGCCACTTATCTGACAATCCAGACAAAGCATGGTATCATCGACAACATATTGAAGGAAGGAAACAATGCTTTGGACAATTTGATCAAATAGCATATAATTCTTTTTAAATCTCAATTAAAGCAATATCTTTGCATAAGTATGTAACCAATTAAACTGAAAAAGTTATGAGCGACAAAGACGATTTGATTTACGATGAAGACGAATCTGTAAAATTTATTCAGAACTATCTTCCCCAGGAATTGAAAGGCAAATTCAGCAATGACGATATCAATTATATTGTAGACCTGATCTACGATTTCTACGAATCACGCGGTTATCTGAACGACGATGCTGACGATGATGCCGACATTGAAATAGATGAGGATGAATTGATTGAATATGTAGTAAAGAATGCGCAGAAGGATGGCGTTGGCAAATTCGATCCCGAAGCAATAGGCTTTATTGTGCAGGGCGAGCTTGAATATTGCGATTCTATCAACATGTTCGATTGATAAACTGTTATATTCATATAAAGTTTATAAAAGAGCAAAAAGATGAAACATTTAAAACTATTATCTGTACTGCTATGTATGGCAGTAGTATTTACGAGTTGCGGAACATGGACAAATACCGGTAAAGGAACCGCTATCGGAGTAGGTGGTGGTGCAGCAGCCGGAGCTGGTATCGGTGCATTGGCCGGTAATACAGCATTAGGAGCAGTTATCGGAGCCGCTGTCGGTGGTACGGCCGGTGCTTTGATCGGTAAGAAGATGGATAAACAGAAGAAGGAACTGGAAGCAACCCTTCCTCCCGAAACAACCGTTGAGACCATCAATAATGGTGAAGCTTTGAAAGTTACTTTCGATTCAGGTATCCTGTTTGCGACTAATTCAAGTACACTGAGCGATGCTTCACGTAGCGCATTGCGTAAACTGGCTGTCAGCCTGAACGAAAATCCAGATACCGACATCAAGATCGTTGGTTATACCGATAACACCGGTAAGGTGGACTACAACCAGACTTTGTCGGAAAAACGTGCTAAAAGCGTATACGACTATATGATGGTCGACCAGGGTGTAAGCGGTCGCCGCATGGAATATGAAGGCAAAGGCGTTCACGATCCTGTTGCCAGCAATGACACTCCGGAAGGACGTGCACTGAACCGCCGTGTGGAAATCCTGATCCTTGCCAACGAAAAGATGATACAGGATGCTCAACAGGGAACATTGAGATAAATCTTTATTTTAAAAGATAATCGAAAGGCCTGGAATAGCGTAAGTTATTCCGGGCCTTTTCTCGTTTTAACTATCGTTTACGAGCGTTTTGAAGTCTTACAACAAGTTAATTAACACAGTCAAAATAACATCGAAGAGAACCTTTTTTAATTTCTTGTTGTTTCATGAGTAACTTATATATAAGCACAAATAATAGTATAAACTGTTTTAAACGTTAAAATGAGATGAAAAAGATTATTCCTTTTTTCTTGTTGATCCTTTTACTGGCATCTTGTCAGAAAGATCCGGATATGTCAAAGCTGGATAATGATTTCGTGGTGTACACAAATCATGATAGTAAGACCGATTTCAAGTTTTTCACCACATTCTACATTCCTGATAGTGTACTGGTAATTGGCAACAGCGAGAAGCCTCAGTACTGGACAGCAACTGAAGCAGACGATATCACTTCCACAATTATCAGTAACATGGAAAGCCGTGGTTACACTCGCACAATGGACAAAGAAGAAGCAGACCTGGGTTTGCAGGTTTCTTATGTTGAAAATGTAAATTATTTTACAAATTGGTATGATAACAATAACTGGTGGTGGGGTTACCCAGGCTATTGGGCACCTAATTACTGGAGACCGGGATGGGGACCGACATGGGGTTATGACTGGCACGATTGGTATTATCCGTACCCTGTTGTTTACAGCTACAGCGTAGGTTCACTGCTTGCTGAAATGGTCGACCTGAAATCTCCGACACCAAAGACTGCTGATGCAAAGTTACCGGTTATCTGGACTTCATATATGGCAGGTTTATTGTCCGGTTCAAATAAGATCGATACTCAGCTATCCATCCGTGCAATTGATCAGGCATTTGTTCAATCACCATATATCAGGAAATAATTAAACGCGAATCAGTAAAATTTGAGTCTTATGAAAAAGATAAATAAATCAATAAAATTAGTCGCTTTACTTATCGCCTGTTTAGCGATTCCTTCACTGGCTGGCGCCCAGGTTGTAAACAATATGTATTTCAATATCGACTGGGATATCAACTCTCCGTTCGGCAATAACTTTGCCGACAAGACAAGCGGTTGGGGTGCTCATGGTGAAGCCGGTTATTATGTGGTTCCTAATTTTGCAGTAGGTGCATTTATTTCTTACCACACGAACAATAAATATATTGACCGTCAGACACTCAACGTAAGCGAAACATCTGCTATCACTTCTGATCAGCAACATTCTTTATTCCAGTTGCCTTTTGGTGCTGCATTCCGTTATAGCTTTACCCGCGAAGGACAGTTTGAACCTTATGTTTCAGCTAAATTAGGTGCAGAATACAGTGAAATGTCGACTTATATGAATGTAATGAAAGTGTACGACCGTCAATGGGGATTCTATGTAGCTCCTGAAGTTGGTATGAATATTTTCTTTACTCCTGAAAAGAAATTCGGTTTGCACGTAGCTGCTTACTATAATTATGCAACAAACAAAAGTAAAGTCCTGACTTATTCCATGGATGGAATAAACAACTGGGGAGTGCGCTTCGGTGTTGCGTTCTAAAATAGAAGTTTGTTCTTTTAAGTGTTTTATGTAGTTTATTAGAAAGCGGGAGACTGCAGCGGCGGTTTCCCGTTTTTTATTTTAAATTCCAAGGGAATGCGATCTTATCCAGAAGATTTTTACGGGTAGGAGGGAGTTCGCCTTTTTTCAAGGCTCTGCGCTGTACGAAGCACCAACTGCCGAGTTTGTTCTCACGGGCGGTTGGCCAGCGGTTGTTTTCAGAGAAGAATTGTTGTAGTTTTTCATAGTTTTCCATCCAGACATCATCGATAGTCCAGATAAAACCTTCGGTATCCATCCGAGCGATGCGTTCAGCCGAAAGTAAACCTTGTTTCCGGTTCTTACGCTGGGTGTTACACCAGCTGCCGGCTTTGCCTTCATTGCTTTTGGGCCAGCGGTTGTGTTTTTGGTAGTAAGTAAGTACCTGCTGCCAGTTTTCCGTCCAGAGCGAATCCAGATCCTGTTCCCACCAGAATCCGATCGAATCGAGCAACCGGATTCTTTCATTGGAAAGGAGACCTTTCTTTCGTGCCTGCCGTTGGGTGTTGCACCAGGTATTCAGTTTGTTTTCACCACGTTTGGGACAACGGTGTTCTACGGCCATAAATGCTTTCAGTTCTTCAAAGCAGTTCATCCAACGACTGTCCTGTACTTCCCATTCAAAACTGATCCGATCCAACTGCGAGATATAATCTTCCGACAACGTCCCTTTCTTCCGGGCAATCCGCTGGGTGTTGCACCAGTTTCCCAGCTTCCCTTCGGCTGCCTGCGGCCAGCGTCCTTCACGCTCCTTATATTCGATCAAACGTTCATACATGACTGGCCACGCATCCAACTCCGCGAGCATATCATCCACACGGGCACGGATATCAGACAGAAATCCAGTTACCTCAAACTCCATAAAGCCTTTAAAGCTCTTTGGAGCACGGATCGCCGGATGATAAACCAACTCCCTTGACATAGCCTCATAAACAGAACGCCCCGAAAGGTTATTGACAAAATCAAGTACTACCGGATGACGGTCCGACCCCGCTTTCAGGCAACGCCCCAACTGCTGCAAAGCTACCACATACGATTCCGTCCGACGCAGGAACATGGCAGCATCCACTCCTTCCACATGCAATCCTTCGATCAACATATTTATAGAGAAAAGGACATGCAGTTTTCCCGTTTCCTTACGAAAACGACGCAATGTCTTTTCATTCTCCCGATTACTGAGTCCGTTATGGATCTCAAATGTTTCCGTTTCAAAGCCAGCCTGCCCGAGCCAGTTCGAGACTTCGGGAATCATATGCTGAAGATCTTCCTTGTCTTTACAGAAGACAAGCATTTTCTTTACCTCTTTCGGAAGATAACGCCGGATCAGTTCCGATGCACTCAACGAGCCGCGAAAATCCAGTCGGGCAAAGTCTATCTTGTCCTGAATATGCTTGCGCCTTTTTAAAGTACAGTCGCTCCTGTTCAACATTCGCTGTACCTTATCCAGCTGGTTATTCAGATCGAATACGCTCTGCACCAGGACAGGGACAGGCAGAATCTTATAATACCAGGCCATAGACAAAGACAGTTCATGGAACAGGTTCCCCTTGAAATAGACCTCTACCGTATCGAGCATCTCTTCTGGACGTATCGGAGTGGCCGACATTCCCAGTACACGCGCCTCCGGATTGTTATCTATTACTTCCTGTACAGCCTGTCCCCATACCTCCGCTCCGAAATGATGGAACTCATCAATAATGATATGATCCGCTTTGAGTTCACCGACTGTACCGCGATTCAGGACTAATGCCTGGAAAGTCCGGTAGGCGACATGTGGCATTGTCCTGCCGATTGCTTTTTTGATCTCGGCAATGATCGTAACGTTGGGAGCGATAACCACTATATCATCTTCCGAATGATTGACAATATAGCGGGCAATCAGGTAGGATTTCCCTGTACCGGTAGCCTGTACAACGGCTCCGATCCTGTTTGTTTTGAATCCTTCCTCGATGGCCCGGTAAGCCGCTTCATTATGTGAAAACAGTTCAATATGCTTTCCCGTTTCCAAGCTTTTCAGATAGCTTTCATCCGAAACAGTCAGTCCATGCAGTTCAAAGGAAAGTGCCTCCGGCAGATAACCGCCATGAGCCAGAATACGGAACTGGTTGCAGCCGGACATTTCCCCGATACGCTGCATTTCAGTATACAACCTGTCTACTTCCGGCAAGCCGACAGGTTCCTTATTCCATACCTCTTTCACAATGAAAGTAACGGAGTCCTCCCTGAAGCCTACCAGCAGACAGCCGGATTCTTCAGTGACAAAATAATGATAAGAATGATAAAGATCGCAGAGTGACATTCAGAAAATATGTCAATACTAGAAATCATTCAATATCTAAAACCTCAGTTTCCTCTTTGGGTTTGAAAAGGTCTTTGATAAACAGATAACCGATTCCTCCGAATATGGCAAGGAATACAAACCCAATCAGGATCAGCGGCTTCTTGGGAGAGGATGCTTTTAAAGGAACTGTGGCAGGTTGTATTATTGTATACACCGGTGTCTGTTCCTGTACCCGGAGTTTATCCTGTTCCAATTTCTGGGCCAGCGTATTGTAAACATTGAAGGTCAATGTCATTTCATTCTTTAAACGTTCCTGTTCCGTACGGTAGCTGGCAGAGATAATATTCTTGTTGGCATCCTCAAAAGCCGCATAGGCACGTTGTGCCTTATAATAGGATTCCCTGGCTTCACTAAATACTTTCTCTGTGAATTCCAGGTCCTGTTTTACCTTCTGGGTACGGTAATTTGTGATGTATCCCTGAAGTTTTTCCAAAACAATTTGAGTGATATTCGCCGAGATCAACGGGTCTTGCATCTGAACGGATACGGTGATTACCGATGTCTTTTTATCCACAGAAGCGGAGATGCGTTGTTGTAACGCATTGATAACGCCGGCTTGTTTATTGGTTAGTCTAAAAGAAGTCAATTCTCCATTACTTACCGGTTCTTCTTTTGAGAACAAATCTTTCACAACACCCAACAACTTGAACGGAGTCTGTACCACATAACTCCACCACGCACTTTTCTGATGATCATTCATATAATCATATAAGGATGCAGAATAATCACCTTTCTCATTTGTTACTTGTACGGGGAATAACTCCAGTAAAAAAGGAATACTGCTGACTACATCCGGATACAGGTCCGGAGAGATGGCATCCGCTCCTGAAGTACTGTTCAGGTTAATCCCTGCCATAGCAGCCAATCCTCCCAGATTTCCCATCTTTTTGGATGGGTCGGAAGTTTCGGGTGCCAGTTTTACGGTTGTACTATATTCTTTCGGTATGCTGAAAGCTACGACAAGACCGACAACAACTGCAATTCCGCAACATTTAAAAATAAATTTACGTTCCCCCCACAACCGCTTAGCCAATTCTATTAAATCGATCTCCTGTGCATTATCTATGTCAGGAGTGTTCATTTGAATCATATCCACCTTGTTAATTGAAAATTAAAGATTGAAAATTGAAAATTATTTCATTGTATTAATAATAGAGGTGACCATGGCTGCCATCGAAGTGGTTGAACTGGCTATGCTCAGAACTTCTGCCAGACTGGTTTTACGATCGCGCTGCGTCTTAGTCGGAACGACGATTTCGCATCCCGGTTCTACCTTTGGATATCGTTTGAAGAAGATAAAGCATTTTTTCGTTGTAGCAACCTTGCCGTTCATATAGATTACGATCGGATATTTGCGGGCAATATCATTGTATCCACCGGCTTGTGAAAGACAATTTCCGACAGACATTCCTTCAGTATAGGTCACACTGTTCGGATAGGTTACGGCTCCATTTATCTTAACTGTACTTTGTAATTGAGGAATATAAAGTTCATCCCCGTCACGCAATACCACGTCGTGGGCACTTCCCGGATTAGCCAATGCTTTTTCCAAATCAATACCGACTGAATAATTTTTGATATTTTTCAGTGACAAAGCCACCGAGTCACGGCTTTGCTTATTGGAACTTAGTTGCAGCAGAGTTTCCAGGCGGCGCATCTCATCTTCTGTCAACTGGCGTTTCAGACTTGCTCCTTTTACATAGGCATCAGGGGTTATCCCTCCGGCTTTGGCTATGATATTACTCAAACGGGAATTCTTTTCTGCCAATACGTAATCACCGGAGAAAGTAATTTCACCATCAACCTTTACTACTTGCTGTTCCTGATATCCTGGTGAGAAACGCACATACACCTCATCGAAAGGTTCAAGGGTAAAGACTGAATTGCTGTTTTTTCCATCAACGGATATCAGTCCCAAATTGTCATTCAACTCAAAGTTGAACACTTCGGCTGTACGATTACTGTTTTCGTAAGTTTTTGTATCCTTAATTCTTCGGGCTACTTCCACATTGACCGTTGCTGCCGATTCCTTCAAACCTCCGGCCATCATAATGGCATCTTCAACCGTCAGATTGTTTTGGTAGGGCAGGACTGTATCTACATAATTCACTGCTCCACTTATTTTGATCGTATAAGGCTCGCGGAGATCAAACAGGGATGGAATGTTTAGTATGTCTTCCGGTTTGAGTTCTATATCCGGAGATGTACCATTCAGGATTCCACGGATATCTAGGGCTATAACTGTTGTTGTGAAATCCGGATTCAAACGGGTAATCTGGGCACGGCCGGTAAATTCATCACCTTTCAGGCCGGCTGCCTGGTTGATCAATCCTTTTACGGTATGTACTGCACCATTCAACTCATATTCTCCCGGACGCCAGACTGCTCCTGTCACTGTCAGACGGTTTTCGTAAAAAGGGATCACTGAGTCTACCAACAAAGAATCGCCATCCATCATCGCAAAGGTCGGATATTTATCTTCCGTAACAGTCGCTATTTGATAACGGCTATCGGCTTTTCGCTTAATACGGACATCTTTTTTGTAGGCATCCCCGGTAAAACCTCCGGCCATGTTCAACAGTTGTTGTAAAGTTTCCCCTTTTTTCATTTCGAAAATGCGGTTACGTTTTACTTTTCCACGAACCACAGCCAACTGATCGTAAGGTGAAACGATCACCATATCATTCTCTTCCAAACGGATATTCGTATTGTATTTGCCATTCAGGAGATAATCATATACATCTAATTTTGCAACTTCCTTACTGTTGCGGTATACTTTGATTCCGCGAAGCGAACCGATCTCATTCACTCCACCTGCCGCATACAAAGCATTAAACAGAGTGGCAAAAGAGGGTAGGGTATAGGTTCCCGGAGCAACGACTTCACCTACAATATTGACTTTGATGCTGCGTATCTGACTTAGACTGACAGATACAAATGTATTGGCTCCATCGGTATTTTCCGATAGGGTAGACATGATCCGTCCCAATTCCTGTCGGATACGGTTTTCGGCAGTTTCGATAGTCAGTCCGCTGACAGATACCGGACCTAGATTAGGGATAAGAATTGTTCCTTCGGGAGAAACTTTCAGTTTCAGATTCAGTTCTGAATCTCCCCAGACATTGATCAGCAATTCATCTCCGGCTGACAGGATATAGTTTTTAGGAGTCGGAATATTCAGATCCGGTTCAAAAGATAGATTCTTATTAGAAAATATCTCTCGTCCGAAAACAGTTTCTTTCAAATCGTTTTCCGGCAGATTCCTTTTGCGTTGTTCTTCCGGAGAGATACTATCCTCGCCCGGAGTAGTAGCAATAACCCGGTCAGAAATTACTGCATCGGAGGCCCTGGAAGTTGTTTGGCTTGCGCCTGATTGTCCCATTCTCTTAGCAATTTCCTGCTGTATCTGATCATCTGTCATTCCCGCAGCTTTTGCCTTATCAATCAAATCCTGGGGAACCTGTGCCGCCAATGGTACTGCCAGCCATAGCAATCCCCCCAATAATACATTTCTGATTATGATATTCATATTGTTATTTGTTTTTATTATTTCGATTTAGGAGAGAGTAGTATCAAAACTTTCTGAATTCCAACCGCGCATAATCTGATTGTAAAACCAGATGTTTCGATGTTAATTCTTTGACACCGAAACGTTGTTCCGTCCCGTTCATGCCAAATGGTAATAAGTTTTCAACTGTACTGATCGGCATGACTACAAATAGTGAATCTCCGGTATATTCCATATTTCCAGTTTGACTGGTTCCTCCGACTTGCATCAGGTTGATTGTATGCAAAGCCACACTGTAGTAAGCTCGCTCCGGTGTTTCTTCTTCTCCGGAAGTATATTCTATTTTCATTATTTGCCAACGCCCATCCAGGTCTCCGTTGATAGGTGTTTTTCCACAAGCACTAACTATCAGTACCAGCAGCGTAGCTATTATATATCTTTTCATCGTATCCATCCTGTTTTTCTGATTGTTAACATACCACCGGCACTTTTACCCAACATAGCTCCCCTGTCTATCCCTAGTGAAGCTGTAAAATCCCAACCTTTCAATTGATGAGGCGTATATTTTAACTCGGCTAGAGCATTGCCGTTTTTTTTGATCTCATAAAAAGGTAACGCATAGGTTCCCCAATTGCGGGTAACAGATAAAAGGATACGGTATTGCAGATCGGCACAAGGGTTACCCATTATTCCAAAATGATGTCCCTGCATCCGATTGCTTTTAAAAACAATATCTCCGTCGTTATTATAGATGGGAGACATGACAAGAGGGTTTCCGATTCCCATTCCCCAATGTTGCCATCCGCTATAGATATAGTGGTTATAATAATTATCTGCTCCGCTTATCTGTTCCGGTATTTCCGGTGTATGATCCCAATAAACGGGACTAGTCTGATCTTTTGTTGAAATATATTCGTAAACGAAACTGCTAACGACAGGATTTTTGGGAAATGTTATTTCTATTCCCGCCAGGCAATCTTTCCATCCATATTCCCCGAACATCTGTGAATGATCTTCAAAATAATGTTCGTAATAAGGGCGAATTGTCCAATTTTGTGGAGCATACCAGGTTAACGAAAAATTCCAGCTACCTAAATGGTTTCCGTAAACATTTGTTTGTTCCCCTGTTGGAGTTTCACTGCCACCTCCGCTCGGAATAAACACTTTAAAGAAATCCTTTATCCCATTCGGCATATCAATCTTTTGGTCTCCAATAAATGCATTTCCTCCGAATTGGGCTGCCATTTCCAAACCTCCTTCCAAAATCAGTGGAAATTTCTCTTGATTACCGATTTTCACATACAAATCTTTGGAATGATAGAGTACATGTTCCGTATATTTATTCCCCGGAACCACGAAATCTTTCTGCCAGCTATCGTCTGTAAACATGCCATAAGCGATATGTCCTTTGAAAGCCATCCATCCTTTTGTTCCCGGTACAACGGTATATTCCGGAATGCCGATACGAACCTGCGGGATTGGACGAGCATTACCCGAAAATGTCAATCCCCCGCTACTTAAAAGCGGATTATTGAATTCACTGTGTCTTTCTTTACTACCTATACTAACTCCCAGGCAACGATATTTCAGATCCGCATACAATTGTTGCACCACAAAAGTCGATGTAAAATTATAGGCTACAGCCAAATCCGCCCCGAAAGCATATGAGAAGCGTTTATCGTTTTCCAACTCCCGGAAGATTCCGGCACGCAGATATCCGTTATTCTTCTCAATGGACGAAAGTCCTTGTTTATTTGCTGTCAGCCAGAAAGGAGTATGTTCCCCTCCGCTAAAACTGATTCCAGTCTCTGCCTGATAACTCAGTCCTTTCGTGATCTGAGCGTAAGAGTTCAAGGGGAGCAATAAAATACTTCCCCAAATGATTAATTTAGATATAAGTTTCATTTCTGAAAAATTTGAATCAATGATAGTGATGAGATTTGCCTGTAATTGGTTCAGGATGATCCTAAGAACATTCAGGAATGCACTTCCAAAAATATCGGACGTATTCTTCTCATTTTCAGTACAATAATCTTTCATGCCCTATACAAATTAAGTTTGAAATTGATATCAAGATGAAAATGAATTTGCTTCGTGTCTATACATCTCTGATATTGAGCCTATTAATAGAAGACTTTTCAAGTCGCCCGGGAATGTCCTGAAATTCCTCTTTTAATATAGAATATAAATATTTATAACTAAATAAGGGCCTACGGCCATTTTTTTCAGATTTCAAAGATTAACAACATCCGGTATCATTCACTTTCACCCTGCAAAGGTAGAGGGTATGCACCAGACGGCAATTACTAAAATCGCAGCAAAAACAAGCACAGAAAAACCTGTTATACAGCGTATTAATCAATTATTATTTCTTATTTTTGTTATTAATCCTATTTATTTCATTCAAAAAATGTTTGATACAATCCGAATAATCGGAGTCATGTACTTTCATTTCGGTACAAAAAGAACCGACCGTTCCCTCCAGACGAAAACAGAGATAAAAGTGCTCAGCCAGGAAGTCGAAAGACACATCATTGAAATAATATACCTTCATTTGCCCCAGCAGGTCACTCAAAAATTTCCGGTCGTTCACCGGTACTCTCTCCTTCCACGGGTCTACCAGGTCAAAACCACACCAAGTCAATATTTCCGGTCGGAATTTGTCAAAAAACTTATTTGCCAAATCAGTCCAACCCTTTTTTTGGTGACACTCATCACTCCCCAACAGCCAGGCCAGTTTCATTATTTCGGTCCGTCGGTCCGGGCACTCTCCAATATAGGCTTCCAATTTATCCAAAGCCAAATTTTTTCCTACAATTCCACCAATTTTTTTTTATAGCGTTTTAATTCTTCTGTCAGCATAACTTTTAAGTTGATGCTGTACAACAGATGTTTCCTGTCAACAGTAAGAATCTCCTTTCCCTCTAAAAAACATATATCTTTTGCATTCAAAAGTCCCTTATTTTATCTTCAAAACATATATCTTTTATCTCCAAAATAAGGGACCTTCAAATTTTCAATTAAAATTATGACCTTAAGTTTCTACTTGGTAAAACATCTCGACATGCATAAAGACGCAGCAGCTTATTATACACAGATTTGATTCGGATTAACTAGAAGGGAATAAAAGTTAGTATTTATACATCAACTCATAGTATTTTTGGTAATCACCTGACGTAACATTGTCCATCCATTCCTGATTATCCAAATACCAACGAACTGTTTTTTCTATCCCTTCTTCAAATTGAAGGCTGGGTTCCCAACCCAATTCATGTTTCAACTTTGTTGAATCAATGGCGTATCGTAAATCATGTCCGGCCCGATCGGTCACATAAGTTATCAATTGTTCGCTGGTCCCTTCCGGGTTACCAAGCAACTTATCTACGGTTTTTATAATCACTTTGATCAGGTCTATATTCTTCCATTCATTGAAACCTCCGATATTATATGTTTCGGCTATTTTCCCTTTATGGAATATGATATCTATAGCTCTTGCATGGTCTACCACATAAAGCCAATCTCTAACATTTCCCCCTTTTCCATACACCGGAAGAGGTTTGCCATGACAGATATTATTAATAAACAACGGTATCAATTTTTCAGGAAACTGATAAGGACCATAATTATTACTGCAATTCGTTATAACGATGGGTAATCCGTAAGTATCATGAAATGCCCGTACAAAATGATCCGAAGATGCTTTGGAAGCAGAATAGGGAGAATGAGGATCATATTTGGTTGTTTCCGTAAAGAAAGTACCGTCAAACGGCAAAGCACCGTACACTTCGTCCGTCGAAATATGATAGAAACGTTTGTCTTCATAATTCCCGTCCCAGCATACCTTCGCCGCCTGCAGCAAAGAAAGAGTTCCCATAACATTCGTATTCGCAAATGTGAAAGGATCCCTGATTGAACGATCCACATGGCTTTCCGCAGCCAAATGAATAACACCATCAATTCGATATTGCTTAAAAATCTCCACAATCTTCTCAAAATCACAAATATCAGCCTTCACAAACGTATAGTTAGGCATATTTTCAATATCTGTCAAGTTGGCAAGATTCCCCGCATAAGTCAGTTTATCCAAATTAATAATACGATATTCAGGATACTTGTTCACAAACAGCCGCACGACGTGAGAGCCAATGAACCCGGCACCTCCGGTGATTAAAATATTTTTTTTAAACTCCATAACCTATTAATTTAATTCATTAATACATTTCACCAAAGAATCTTTCCAATAAGGAATCACATAATCAAAATCATTTTTCACCTTTGTTTTATCCAGCACAGAAAAAGCAGGACGTTTTACCTTACTCGGAAATTCGTCCGAATGACAGGGCCGGATATCGCATACATTCCCAGACAACACAGCAATCTCTTTGGCAAAATCATACCAGGAGCATACCCCTTCATTGGAAAAATGATAAATACCTTGCTGCTGTTTATATTTTCCTTCCTTAATAATATACCCAATCAAAGCTGCCAGGTCACCTGCATAGGTAGGAGTACCTACCTGATCAAATACAACAGACAACTGTTGGCGTTCTGAAGTTAAGCGTCTCATGGTTTTCACAAAATTATTTCCAAAAGAAGAATATAACCAAGCTGTCCTAAAAATCAAATATCTGCAACCGATTTTCTCGATCGACTGCTCACCGGCCAATTTCGTTTTTCCATAAACGCCCAGCGGATTTGTCTGCTCATCTTCCCGGCAGGGCAAATTACCACTTCCCTGAAATACATAATCCGTAGACACATGAATCAAGGTAGCCCCAGCCTCTTTACAGGCAACGGCCAGATTCTCCACAGCTTTATGATTAATCAGGTCGGCCGTTTCAAAATCATCCTCCGCTTTATCGACATTCGTATAAGCCGCACAATTCACCACTATCGTTATCCGATTCTCTGTCATACATTGCCGCAATGCCTGCAAATCGGTAATATCCAACTCTGCAACGTCAGTAAAAACATAATGATCCGGAGTAGCCCTCCCGGCCAGACGGCGCATCTCACTCCCCAACTGCCCGTTCGCTCCTGTAACTAATATATTATTCATAAAGATTCTCTTTATAATCAAATAGCCACTCGGAATCTTTCAAACAAGGATGATGCTTATCTTTTTCAGAAAGCATAACCTTTTCTACAGATATTTGCCAATCTATTCCCAGATCAGGATCATTCCAGGCCAAAGCCCCCTCGCAATCCGGCGCGTAAAAATTATCACACTTATATTGAAATATAGCCTCCTGGCTTAATACCACAAACCCATGAGCAAACCCACGCGGAATAAAAAATTGCCGCTTATTCTCTTCACTCAATTCAATAGCGACATACTTTCCAAACGTCGGTGAACCTTTTCGTATATCTACTGCAATATCCAAAACCTTACCTTTTACCACCCGCACTAACTTAGATTGTGCATAAGGTGGTTTCTGGAAATGCAATCCTCTCAATACGCCATAACATGATTTCGATTCATTGTCCTGTACAAAAATGGTTTTACAGACCTGATTTTCAAAGTCCCGTTGTGAAAACGACTCAAAAAAATAACCACGTTCATCTCCAAAAACGCGAGGTTGTAATATGAAGACGCCTTCTATATCAGTTCGAATTACTTCCATTATTTTCCCTCCAGTTCTTGAATTACTTTCAACAGATATTGCCCATATTGATTTTTAATCATAGGTTGTGCCAACTCTCTCATTTTACCGGAAGTAATCCACCCTTGTCGCAAAGCAATTCCTTCCAGGCAAGCAACCTTCAACCCCTGTCGCTTTTCAATAACTTCTACAAAAGTAGAAGCTTCGCTTAATGAATCATGTGTTCCTGTATCCAGCCACGCGAAACCCCGCCCCAATAACTGCACTTTCAACTCCTGATCCTGCAAGAATTGTTGATTTACGGTAGTAATCTCCAATTCCCCCCTATCCGAAGGCTTTATATTTTTTGCCACTTCAACGACTTTATTAGGATAAAAATAAAGCCCTACCACAGCATAATTGGATTTAGGCTGCGCAGGCTTCTCTTCGATACTCAGTACATTTCCCTCCCGGTCAAACTCAGCCACCCCATACCGTTCCGGATCACTTACCCAATACCCGAAAACCGTAGCCTTGTTTTCCAGTACAGCAGTCTGTACAGCCTCTTTCAACATCCGGGTAAAACTCTGCCCATAGAAAATATTATCCCCTAATACCAAACAAACAGAATCATCTCCGATAAATTGCTCCCCGATAATAAAAGCCTGTGCCAAGCCGTCAGGGCTGGGCTGTTCCGCATACTCAAATTTCACACCATAATCAGAACCGTCTCCCAGTAACCGCCGGAATCCCGGCAAATCCTGTGGCGTTGAAATAATGAGTATCTCCCGAATCCCTGCCAACATCAACACCGAAACCGGATAATAAATCATCGGCTTATCAAAAATCGGAAGCAACTGTTTAGAAACTCCCTTAGTGATAGGATATAAACGTGTGCCTGAACCTCCGGCAAGAACAATTCCTTTCATTATGACTATATTTCTATTTTAATTCTAATAAATACTTTAATCTTCTAAATACAAAGCTTCATATTTTTGTGCTATATATTTCCAAAGATATCGGCGATAAGCAATCTTAGCCATAACCCGACCACTATCCATAAAATCAGTATATGGCATATAAATCAGATTGATTAAACTCTGTGCATCATTATAGTAATATGCTTTATTTTCTGTAGTTTCCCTGTTATACTCAACATCATAGGTCAAAACGGGTTTCCCAAAAAACATCGCTTCAACAAGAGAAGGATTGGTACCTCCGGCACTATGACCATGCAAATAAAATTTACAATTTTGACGTAATACATTTAAAACCTTAATATCGTATATTGGATCGAGTAACATTATGTTTTTATACTGAGAATATTCTTTCCTCAGCATTTGCCCATAATTACTATTTTGCCAATTACCCACAAACACTATATTTTCATTTATTCTGGAAAAAGCATCAAGGGTTATTTTAATATTATTTTCAGGCTCAATACGGCACACAGAAAAACTATAATTCATTTTTTCAAGCCCATATTGTTCCAATACTGTAGATTCTATTGCAGATACATCACATAACACATGATCCCCACCATATTCTATTAATTCAGAATCCTTATTATATTGGGCCTTTACATAATCCTGAATGGCTTTATTATCTGAAATTATAACATCTGCATAATTTACAGCAAGTTTTTCCGACCATTTTAGAAAACGCCTTACTAAAGGTTTCCATTTGTCGCGCTTATGCTCCAGTCCATCAATATTAACAATAATTTTCTTCGCAGAAAACAACTTAATGACAGGTAAAATAATACATCCGGAAACACCTAAAATAAGCAATACATCTACTTTTAGGATAGTTCTGAAAATTGATATTATATCATAAAAAATACTTTGAACACCATTAGCTTTTAAAGGTATATACTTCAATTTAGCTCCTTTATAGACATCTTTTTTTTGAGAATAGCTCAATGAACTACAACAAATTGTATATTCTATAAATTGTGATGAATTTTCTCCAATAATATTCTCAACTAAGGATTCAAATCCTCCATAAGAAGCAGGAACTCCGACAATTCCAATAATTGCAACTCTCTTATATGATTGCTTCATAACCTTTTAGTGTTTCACGCGCAGTATCTTCCCATTTATACTCCATTTTTATTTTTTGTTCTAACGACTCAACAAAAGGAGTATCATAAGCCCGATTAATGGCCTCTCGAATAGAATCAATATTATCAGGGTCACAATAAAATGCCCTATCCCCAAAATAATCTTCAGTATCGCCCTTCTTGGTCACAACAATATTGCTCCGCATAACAGCCGCTTCCAAAGACGAAAGTCCAGGAGTTTCCATCCATGAAGCTAAAACATGAACTTTACAAAGCTTATAAAATTGAGGTAATTGTTCATGGTCTACAGGTCCTATAAACTCACAATTTGTTCCTCCTTCTTCTTCACATTGCTTCCTATACTTCATAAAATTAGCCCCGGCCTTACCAATAAAAACAAATTTGTAAGGTAATTGCTTTGCCGCTCGCACTACGTTAAGTTGATTTTTACGCCCTTCTATTCTAGACACACATAAAACACAATCCCGGTATTTTTCATTTTCAGATGCAATTTCCACTGTATCATAATCAAATTTATTAACATCCACAGCATTAGGGATTGCAACATATTTTAAATTAGTCAAGTGGAAATCATTTTCAACACGTCTCATTTCTGAATGAGAATTTGGCAGGAAGACATCCACCATTTTTATGATTTTCCGTTGTAATCTTTTATGTCCATTCAATAAATAAATACATGTTCCTTTGCTAAACTCACGGTTCAAAATCGCCCGGGCAATTACTTTAAGATATTCGATCTGAGTGATACTCAACACTTGATTCATGACTTGCAGCATACCACCCCGTGCTTTTTTTTCATATTCTGTATAAGGACCATAAATTGTCGACAATGCAATTTTCTTACCCTGACGTTTAGCGTTACGAACCTGTAGAAACAAGTCTTGGGGTCTCATTAGGTTAAAGACATGTATAATATCATATTCTCTTAAATCCGGTTCAAGTTCAAGTGAGATATCCACTTCTATCCCTAATTTCTCAAGATACTCTTTCGTTTTTAACAATTGCGTTGTATCTCCGCCAGGAGCAGAAAAAAGAGTCTTTCTAGACTGAAATAAAACTTTCATTTTGAATTTTCCTTTTATGGATAATCAGAAATAACACACAAACAATATCATTTTCTGATATATATAATAGAGTAAAAACCTACATCATAAAACATCCTGAGAAACACAGGAATATACACTGACATAAAAAGTTTAATAAAGCCAACAGAGCTAAGTTTCCCTATCATTACTTTATTATGAAAAAATATTTAGAAAGGAATTATAATCATCAAGAACACAATTGACCTTGAACTTTCTCCGACCCGATGTATTTCAATAATATCATCAAACACACCATTACCATTACAGACATTCCATTTTGTATAACATGTCCGGCAAAAGCAGAATGGAAAAAAAGCATTATCCAGGCAATTTTTAATATATAAGATAATGTTGCATGCTTACTTATACACAAACCATAGATAAATAGCCTACCATATACAAGTAATCCAACAATCCCAAACATATAGAAGACATCCCATAGATCCGCCTCCAGTATTGGAGAGTATTCAGAAGCCATACTAAACGGGTTCCGGTAAGAAAGAAAATATCCTCCACCGACAACAAGCCTATACCACAATCCATTCTCTATTGTAAAGTTTTTCGTCGCCCGATCAAATAATTCCTGCCGTCCTCCTATGACTAAACCTTGAAATGATATATCTGCATCCTGTAAACGGTAAACGATCATTTCTGTTGATGAACGAACCACCTTAGAGACAGGCTCTATAAATATCCCAATTAAAATAAAACCAACTCCTAAACTCATGAGCTTATATTTCCAAGGCATATTGATAAACCATAATGTCACTCCCACAAGCAAAATACCAATTGCAGCACGAGTCATTAATCCCAGTAATACATAAGCCATCAATAAATAAAAGAATAAATATATTTTTTGAGGTGATTTATAATACTTATAAATTACCAATAAAGAACATACCCCTACATATATACCAAGCCCGTTAGCAGAAGCAAAAATTCCCCGGGAACCTAAATTTACTCCACTATATGAAGGATAGCTTATTCCTAACAAATCGGCAAACAAAACCAATCCACAATAGATAACTCCAGAATAAATTGTATAATCCAGCAATCTATTAAATTCTAACCATCCTTTCTGGATATATTTATCTATTACGAAATACATCAGTATCCCAAAGGCTAACTTATAAGAATAAGTTATTCCTATTGTCAACCCCATCAAGTCTGTGTGGAAAATAAAATTAAATAACTCCAGAACAACAAGATAAAAGACAAACAACAAAATAAAAATCAAATGACGGGAATTATGAATTTGCACCAACATAAGACCTG
Organism: Parabacteroides goldsteinii; assembly: GCF_020091425.1. NCBI lineage: Bacteria > Pseudomonadati > Bacteroidota > Bacteroidia > Bacteroidales > Tannerellaceae > Parabacteroides > Parabacteroides goldsteinii. Next base: position 1,092,910 of record NZ_CP081906.1, read on the forward strand.
ACAATAGCAACCGAAACATTTGAGAAGGAGATCCGATACCTCCGACTTCGCTACTGTCAGACATAACAATATATCCTGTTATTGCATCGACAAAAGGGTTAATAAAAAAAATCAACCATACTGTCAATAGCCATAACGCCCATCGACGCACAATAGTAATTTTCAACTTTTAATATTTTAGTTTTTCAACTATTCTATTTGCGGCATTTCCATCACCATAAGGGTTAGCTATACGACTCATGGTTTCATATCGTAAAGTATTATTCAATAGATCAAGAGCTTCACTCACAATTTTATCCCGATTCGTTCCAACCAATACCACAGTACCAGCCTCGACAGCTTCAGGACGTTCAGTTGTATCGCGCATAACAAGAACCGGTTTTCCAAGCGAAGGAGCCTCTTCCTGTACCCCTCCACTATCGGTTATTACAAGTTTCGTTTTATCCATCGCCCATACAAAACTCGGATAACTCAGTGGTAAGATTAAATGAATATTGGGAACATCCATTAAAATACTATTGACTACATCTTTTACATTCGGATTAAGATGTACCGGATAAACGATCTGTGTAGCAGGACGTTTTTCAACTATATCTTTCAGTGCATTACATATATTGATAAATCCTTGCCCAAAATTTTCCCGGCGGTGTCCTGTAACTAAAACAAAATCTTTCTGGGGATCGAGAATTTTTTTCAAATTATCAATTTCAGAATTGGTATAGTTCAATGAATTGACTTTATCAACACTCTGATGTAAAGCATCTATTACCGTATTTCCAGTAACCACAATGTTATTTTCATCTATAGCCTCTCTAAGCAAGTTACATTTAGATTGTAAAGTTGGAGCAAAATGTATATCTGCCAACCTTCCTGTCAATTGGCGATTCATTTCTTCAGGGAAAGGAGACCATTTATCAAACGTTCTTAACCCCGCCTCAACATGTCCAACCTTGCAACCACTAAAATAAGCGGCCAATGCCCCCGCAGTCGAAGTAGCTGTATCACCATGAACAAGCACCCAATCAGGTCGCCAAGTATCCAAAATAGGCTTCATATGAAGTAAAATATCAGCCCAAATACCATTTAATGTCTGATTAGGCTTCATCAAATTTAAATCATAATCAGGATGTATATCAAAAAATTCCAACACTTGATCTAACATTTCCCGATGCTGAGCTGTAACGCAAACCCTACAGTCAAATAAGTCAGTATCTGCTTTAAAAGCTTTAACTAACGGAGCCATTTTTATTGCTTCCGGACGTGTACCAAAAACAAGTAATATTTTTTTCATCGTTTGCGAATTATATTATAACATTTCCAGACAATACGGTATAGTTTCACATGGAACGTGATATCTATAGCTTTCTCTATTTCAACTGCTTTTTTAGAAAAAATCATAACAATGTTTCCATATTCTTTTTGCCAGCGCTCCATTATAGGTTCTATACTATAATAAGCATTATAAATTCTATGGGCATTACGACCAGCCTCAATTGCCCTCGACGGACATTTCACCAATAATTCTTCAATAATGTCGCAATATTTACTTCGGGGATTATTTTGTTTTTCTGTTGTCGCTAAAACTTCTACATCGCTCTCACGTTCTCCCCATACCCCCCATGCATAAGGCATAGACTTTATGGTATATCCCGGTATCAATGCAGGCTTTCCACAGGATGCAGCCAAAAGCAATGAAGTACCTGTCCCTACATATAGGCTCGCTCCACGATACTCCTGCCATAACTTTTCCCCTACTAAAGTTCCTAACATCGTAATAACTTCAGCACCTACATTCTCATTCACCCTTTGAACCAGTTTTTTTACAGTATCAAGTAATTTCCCTTCTCCCACAAGATGGAGTTTACAAGTTATAGGTAAACGTCGAGTTTGTAATAATACCCCAAATTCCTGTATAAGATATTTAACATACATTTTATCAGCCTCCATCCGACATACAGACAAAATATACATTTCTTTCTGTTCTTTCCCTTCCATTTGTTCCATGAGCGGAACCCTCTCTACGGGAATCGGTATTATATTAGCCTTTATCTTTCTTTTCAACTGAGATTCAATAAAAACGACCATTTGTTTCGTGAGAGTATATAATACTCCTGTCATTGCAAGTCGTTTTGTCAATATCTTAAGAAAAGGGTTATACAAATAAGTCCGCTCATTGAGGATATTAATTAAAAATGGAATTTTATGATATTTATAAGCCTGAGCGACATGAATTGCAGGAGAAGTATTATGCGCTTCAATAACCTCGATCTTCCGAGCGATCAATATATTTGCCAGTTTTTTTAAATAATCCTCATATTCATTACAACTAAAAGCACCGGGAGAAATTTCTGTAATAAATTCAACATGTTCAACCTGTGATGGTAAATTACTCACATTACATCCCCCAGCAGATACGACAGTTACCTGATGACCATGAGCAATCAGCCAACGACTTTTAATAATAATATAAGTTTCAGCTCCACCGACGATCATCTGTGGAGTCACAATAGCAATATGCATTAATAACTACGTCTAATCAATTTTTTAATTATGTTTTTTGCCCATATAGGCAACAAGACTTTGAAGGGATTATGATGAATATTCCCCTGAGGAAATCGTCCATAATTGAAGTAATGTTTGACAAAATTACAATAAGTTCTAAACGAAGGTTGAGCATTATAAAGCATCCATGAATCATCAAATTCAAAATACCGTTTTACTTTAGGGGTAATTCGGTCTGGAAATTGCCTCATAATTTCAGCAACGACAAGACGCTTACTTTCCAAATGTTTTTGATATTTTGTACCGACAGAAACACCAATATTAGCCCGGTAAATATATCCGATCTCATCCATAAAATAACTATTATCGCTATTTACGGCCTTTTTTAAATGCCATAGTAAATCCGCCTGATATCCCAAATCTGTACGAATACCTTCCTGCATCCTACGCATAAGCCCTGCACTCATTCCTGTATCCCAACTCCACATACCTTGTTCCACTCCGGCCTCAAACATATCTTCTTTAAAATTGATTCTATTATTTTTAAAAATCATTTCTCCATCAGGTTTAAGAACAAGGCTATTCGTATAAATTACAAATGAATCATTACAATTCAAATGATGTTTTTCTATAAAATAATTATATTTTTCAAGAATACCCTGAGGTAAAAGATCATCCCCAGCCACAATATTTACAAAATCTCCAGAAACACATTTTATCAATTCATTAAAATTCCCGAAAACACCAAGATTCTGAGGATGTCTAATAGCTTTTATTATAGTCGGAAATTTAGAGGCATAGTGTTGAATGATATCCCATGTATTGTCAGGAGAACAATCATCAGCAATCACAACCTCGTAAGGAGCAACGGATTGTGAAAAAATAGAATCCAAACATGCTTCGATGGTAGAAGCTTGACGGTAAGTAATTAGTAATATAGTATGCCGGGGATTCATCATGAAAATTTATAATAACGTCTAAACAACGTTTTGCGCAATATAAAAACAATAGTTACGAAGTAAAGTGTTTGTGTTAATAACTCCCCCTGTATTATTCCAACTACATCGTTTTGAATTCTCAATAAAATATAACCTACAGATAAATACAATGCAGAAAAAACAAGGGTTGTGACAGTATATATAAATACTTTAGCTTTAGCTATAAGTAAATAAGCAACAACAAAACTGACAGCCTTTACCATATCGAGAAGCAATTGCCACCCAAACAACCTTTCCATCGATACAAAATCAGGAGTATATAAAATCCAGATAATAATATGACGCAAGAAATAGACTAAAATAAAACCAACCAAAAGAAGAGGAACAAGAAATTTATAAGCTTTTATAATTTCTTCTCTGATTTCTTCCTTTGTTTGTAATTCCGACAATCGGGGGATGTAATACACCGTTAGAGACATGCTTATAACCATCATATACATCATTGAAATTCGGTTCATCCCTTCCCATATCCCAGCTTGAGATTCTGATATATCTGCAATAACATAACCTCTAAGTAACATCTGAGAAATAGGTGCCGAAACAATAAATACAATAGAAGCCAACGAAAACTTTAAAAACTGCCAAAATATTTTTTTGTTTAATTTATCTGTAAAACGGCTAATTTTAAACCATAATTCTTTACGCAATAAAACAAAGGTAACCCCCAATACAATACTTTGATACGTAACAGTTGCAATCATCGCCCCACTAAGCCCCATCGTTAAAACAAAAATCACAGAAAAAATCACCCCTAATATGCTTCCTGCAATATTTAGAATGGTATATAAACGAAAACATTTAAAACCATTTACTGCAGAAATCAACATATTATTTATTGCATAAAAGATTACAGTCAAGCCAAAAACAACAAATACAAAACCATATTCTTCAGAAAACAGGATCCACCGACTTATACGTTCGTTAAACAACACCATAATAACTGCTGTTACAACAGAACAAACAGCGATGATACGAAATGCCGTAGATAATAATGCTGTAATCTTCGAATCGGATTCTTTATATTCTGCTATATATTTAGTAATAGCATTATTAATACCGCCTGAAGCAAGATTCAATATTATGGTTACAAAATTGGTAAGCTGACCTAACAAAGCCACTCCGGAAGGACCAACAATAATAGCTACAACTTTGGTTGTAATCAAAGCCGTTACCATTTTTACTGAAGTCGATAACGCTGTGAGTGAAAATACTTTTATCAAATCATTTTTTAAAGCTGAAAAAAATATTTTTTTTATCTTTTCTCTCATAGCTTATTTACTGATAAAAGCACGTACTCTCATTGAGAACTTCAATAATTTAAAACCATGAGTAAACAGCAGACGCCTGAATTTATCATTTTTATACAATTCTTTTTTATCCCGGATGTTCCGATAGGCGTTTTTCACTTTCAAGGCAGCTTCGCGACGTTCATATCCAGAAAGGCTATCTCCATAGATAAATAAAAGCTTTTGCCTGATTGCAACATCATTAAGAGCTAATTCTCTCAATTTTATGATTGCCTCCATAGGAACCTTTTGTTCAAGGGCTAATTCCTCTAATTTTTGATTTGTATAAAAAACATCAAATAGTTTAAATGACATTTTTTTAGTAATCGCATTGGGATTATTTATTCTATAATAAAAAATTGCATCGCTAAATACAATCTTAGAACAATTAAGTAATAATTTACGTGTAGTATATTCGTCACTATTATAATTAAATGTTTCGATCCCTACACGCTTAACTATTTCCGTACGATATAAACCAAATCCATGAATTCTCCAATCAAGACTTAAAACAAACGCATCATGTGGGGTCACATGTTCAAAATCGGGGACTGTTTCCCGCCAAAAAGTCCTTATTGAAATATCATCTTTATTGCCAGAATAACATACTAAATTAGGGATCACCACATCTGCTTTCATTTTATCTGCAAGCTCAATCCCCTTTTTTAACAAATCTACATCATAAAGATCGTCTTGCGAGGAATACATATAATATTGACCTCTCGCACGTTCTAATCCGTAAGCTACAGAAAAAGAAGCTAATCCTTGATTCGGTTTTGTATAAACTTTAATACGTAAATCAAGTTGGGCATACCGTTCAAGAATTTGAAGGGAACGATCTGTCGATGAATCATTCACACACACAACCTCATAATCCTGAAAACTTTGAGCTAACAAGGAATCGAGAGTCTCTTCAAGATAGGATTCTCCGTTATAGACTGGCATAACCACAGAAATCCTCGGCATACGGGTCAAAATTTATTAATAATCTCCACGACGGCTTTAACCTCATCCTCTGTCAGTACTGCACTCATTGGCAGCGATAATACTTCCCTATGTATTTTTTCAGTAATAGGATAAGATCGATTATTCCAATCTTTATAACAAATCTGTTTATGTGGAGGCAATGGATAATGGATTAATGTTTGAATTCCATTCTCTGCAAGATAACTCTGTAGCGCATCACGATCTGCCGTACGCACAGCAAAAATATGATACACATTTTCCATGGGATCGACTGGTTGTTCGGGTAAAATAATCTTAGAATTCTTTATGTGACTACAATAATAATTTGCAATCTCCCGACGACAAGCATTCTCTTGTAAAACATGTTTTATTTTAACATTAAGAAATGCAGCCTGAATTTCATCCATTCGACTATTTAAACCCATATATGTATTGACATATTTCTTTTCAGATCCATAATTTGCAACAGCACGAACAATTCTGGCAACTTCCGGATCTTTCGTAGTCACCGCACCACTATCTCCTAATGCTCCCAAATTTTTACCAGGATAAAAACTAAAACCTGCAGCATCCCCGAGGTGTCCTGTCCTCACTCCTTCATATTCTGCCCCTATAGCCTGTGCATTATCCTCAATTACTTTCAAATTATATTTTTGAGCTATCGATTCCAGCTTTTTACTCCAAACCACCCGCCCATATAAATGCACAACCATTATCGCCCGCGTACGGGAGGTTATGGCACTTTCTATTTTATTGATATCGATATTATAGGTTTCAATTAAAGGCTCTACTAAAACAGGTTTCAATTTATTATCTGTGATCGCCAAAATAGTCGCAATATATGTATTCGCAGGAACAATAACTTCATCCCCTTCTTTCATTACACCCTTTTCTATATAGGCACGTAAAACCAACCTTAAAGCATCAAGCCCGTTGGCAACTGCAACAGCATACGGAGAACCCGTTAAATGACAGATATTTTTTTCAAATTCTTCATTCTGTTTTCCCTGTAAATACCAACCGGAATCTATCACGTCAGCAGCAGCAGACTTTAATTCTTCCGCATATTGAGCATTTATCTTTTGTAGGTCTAAAAATTTTATCATCATTTCATCAAATCATTAAATACCTTATAACATTTATCATTTAACGAAGCCTGCATTTGTTGAAGCGTATGTTCACGCAGCTTCAATTTTGTTATTCCAAAAGCTACCGGGGCATATTCACAGAGTTTCAAACAAGCCTTCCGGGCTTCCGTTTCAAGAACGCTTCCCTCTATAATGTCATCTACAATATCCATTTCTTTTGCCTGTTGTATCGTTATATAGTCTCCACTATATAACAGTTTCTGCAATAGCCTCGGCCTCCTTAAATTATAATTTAAAAGACTTATCATTAATTTATCAACAGTAAGACCGAGCTTCAGTTCCGGAAGACCTATTTTTGTCATTTTACTATCTGATGCAACAACGTAATCCGCACAGCATTGCAGTAATAGCCCACCTCCTATCGAATGACCGTCAATGGCAACCACAACCGGTTTCGGAAAAGAGAATAGTTCGATTAAAAAGCCATCGAAATTAGAAAAATGCAAATCTGTATTTCCAGTACCACCCACATTAAAACCTGTACAAAAACAATGCCTTTCTCCGGAAATGACCAATCCTGAAATGTCTTTATTCTGAGCACTTTCACGCAAAATTTCACGTAAAACTTCAACGTCGGAAGAAGTGAGCAAATTACCCTTTCCAGATGATAATTTTATATACTTAATATGATCTATAAGGTTAGAATGTATCATTCCTATAAATAAGATCCCCCATTGATATGGATGGTCTGTCCATTAATATATTTAGCTTTATCACTAACTAAAAATTCCGCTAAATCAGCAACTTCCTCCGGTTCGCCAAATCTTCCGGCAGGAATATTTCCAATAATTCCCTCTCTGTATTTTTCCGGAATACGCATGAGCATTTCAGTCTTAATCGCACCGGGAGCTATTGCATTCACCGTCACTCCTTTTTTACCCAACTCCATTGCCAAAGATTTTGTAAACCCGACCACTCCAGCTTTTGCTGCTGCATAATTCGATTTTCCAAATGCGCCGGTAAACCCCGCAATAGACGTAAGATTAATAATCCTTCCCCACTTACACTCAGACATAATGCGGCTAAAAGACTGTGTAAAATAATATATAGAGCGTAAATTTATATCAATAACAGTATCCCATTGATCTTTCTCCATTTTTAGAAAAGTGGAATCATTATCATATCCGGCATTATTAATTAGAATATCTACTTTCCCATAAGTCCGGATTATATCTTTAGCAAGATTTTCACACTGACCGGCATTAGCAAGATCACATTGATAAAAAAATACATTAGAAAAAGCCTCGCCAACTTCCTTCGCCCCCTCTACATTTTTATTATATGTAAAAATAACCGTTTTATAAAGTTCAGCAAAACGGCATACGATTGCCTTACCGATGCCCTTATCGCCACCTGTTATAAAAACTATTTTATTTTCCATCATTCCCATTTAATTATTGCAGCTCCATATGTCCAACCACTACCAACAGCTGCAAACAATATAATGTTTCCTGATTTTATTTTACCGGACTTTCTAACTTCATCCAATAATATAGGAATGGTTCCACCGGAAGTATTGGCATACTTATCCATATTTGTCATCACCTTCTCAAAAGGCAAACCTATTATTTCCGCAGTTTTTCGAAGAATTTTTATACTGGGCTGGTGAGGAATCATCAAGTCAATATCCTCAATCGATAATCCAGTATCGGCAAGAACCTGTGAAATAGCTTTAGGCAATACAGAAACGGCCGAATCAAAAACAGCTCTACCATCCATTTGAAAATACTGTAACCTTTTAGCAAGCGCCTCTTCATTTATAGGCATCTCGGAACCTCCTGCCGGAACTGTAAAACCAAATTTTTTATTGCTGCTATCCGTATATAACCGATATGCCAGAAAACCTTCCGTCACATTAGCAGCAGACAGAACAGCAGCACCCGCCCCATCACCAAAGAACACAGCATCACGTCTTTCCCAATCAATAATTCGAGAAAACGTATCGGCACCGATCACCAATACATGATTATACACACCGCTTGCTATATATTGCGAACCAACCGACATAGCAAATAAAAAACCGCTGCACACAGCAGAAATATCAAATGCAGCGGCATTATATGCCTTTATTTTATCCTGAACAATTGCCGCAGTTGAAGGAGCTTTTCTGTCAGGAGTCGCAGTAGCGACGATTATCAAATCGATATCGTCAACAGTCAATCTGGCATCCTGAACAGCACGTATTGCAGCTTGTGCAGCCAGGTCACTCGTTGTTTCATTATCAGCAACAATATGCCGTTCTTTAATTCCAAGATTCTCACGAATCCAGGCATCGTTAGTCGGGATTATTGTTTCAAGATATTGATTCGTGTAGATTGTTTCAGGAATGTATGATCCCGTCCCTATTATTTTTACATTTTTTACAACCTGTCTCATTATAACGAATGGTATTTAATAATTTCTTGATATATTTTCTCTGGATTTTCAATGGAAGGATTTATTCCTTTATGATACAACAAATCAACAATTTGTCCATTTTCAAGTATTCTATGTCCTACAATTTGCCATCCTACTTTTTTATTTATATGACATATTGCCCCATTAGACTGCAACTGTGATCCAGCTAATGGTCTATTGGCTTTCTCTATGTAATCATTAATAATTTCTTGACCATACCCCGCTCCCCATTCTTCTTTTTGAATTGCAATGATCGGCGTATCGAAATTGCCCCTATCGGTCAAAACCAAGAAGGCTACGAATTTTCCCGGCCGATCAAGAGGTTCATACAAATACCCACATAATTTATCTTTATTTTCATTCCACCATTTTTGCTGGGTATAATAATCATTCGCTTGAAGCGGTCTGGTTGATAACATATCCAAATTATCATTATAAATATGCCGCATTATTTCAACCTGCCAGGGCTCACTTATCTCTATTGATCTTAATTTCTTTTCTTTCATTTCTTATACGCTATAAATTCTTCATAATTACGTATGTAATCCGCTTCGTCATATTCCATTGAAGCAAGCACCAGACATACCGAACCACTACTGAAATTATTCAGTTCCCGCCATAATCCCGGAGAAATAAGCAACCCCTGGTAAGGACGATTTAAAGTAAATGTACGTTTAACATTACCGTCATCTATCATAACATCGAAACTACCGCTCGCAGCAATAATCAATTGTTTTAATTCATAATGAGCGTGTCCTCCCCGGCTCTCTCCTCCCGGAACATCATACAAATAATAAACCCGTTTAACTTCAAAAGGAATATCTTTCATATTCTGGGCTACGCTTATATTTCCTTTTTCACTATGATGCTTATCAAAATAGACTAACGTGCAATCATAAGCCGTTGAAGATTTAGACATGACGAACCTCCTTTTTAAACTGATCGAAATCACGTATATAATCATTTATGGAATAATCTTTTGAAGACAAAACAAGCGCCAATGAATTAGTTGAAAAATTTTCCATAGATCGCCATATCATTTTGGGTACGTAAATTCCATTGTAAGAGCGATTTAAATGATAATGCTGTTCATGTGTCCCATCATTTAATACAACATCAAAGCTACCGCTTAAGGCAACAATGAATTCTTCATTTTCTCGGTAAGCATGTCCTCCACGTGTTTCTCCACCAGGTACATCGTAAATCCAGTAAGTTCTTTTTATTCCAAATGGAATATGATTATTAACCTCAATAAAAGAAAGATTACCTCGTCTGTCGAATATTTTAGGCAAATTGATAATTTTACTTTGCATTTTATTCATTTAATCTAATTATAGATTAATATTTTTATTTCTTTTAGTTGTTTGCGTCTTATTTGGACGTTCGTAATTTGGAAAACACTTCTTTTTTTACGTTTGCATGTGTGAGATAAATTGAAATATATTTGTTTAATCCATTAATAATAACTTAATACAATATTCAATCATTCTTCTCCTTCATTTAGAGCTCTTTTACAGCTGACTTTCGAGGATAGAGACAATTTCATTCCAATTAGCCTCTGTCAATAGTACTCTTTGCGTATATTTTTTTCTTTTTACGATCACGAATTTTATCAAACCATAAATTCAGTCCAATCCAAATAGTTATATCAGCCAAAAGCAATATATTGTTATTTATGACAGATGCTAATATAATATTGACAATACTAAAAGACAACGCCATTGCCAATATACAGATCATAGTTTTACGAGAACTGAAACCCATATCCAAAAATTTGTGATGTATATGATTTCTGTCTGCGTCAAATAACCCTTTGTGATTTCGGGCACGCACCAATATAACCCGGATCACATCAAACATAGGAACTATTAAAGTAGAAAAGGCAATAACGATAGCCCCCTCTGAATATGGAGCTCTTTCTGGATTATTATTGGTGTAGGAAATGGCCAAAAAAGCTAATATATATCCTAGTGTCAAACTCCCAGTATCCCCCATAAATATCTTTTTACAGCGATCTACATTACCAAAAACATTATAATAGAAGAAGGGAAGTAGTACTCCCAGTGTAGAAAAAGCGAGCATGGCATAAATCCACTGGCCATAATAGATATATAAGCTGCCGAGAGTTAACAGTGATATACTACTTAACCCGGATGCTAATCCGTCAATGCCATCTATCAGATTGATCGCATTGACAATGAATACTGTTAATAGGATTGTAAAAGGAATTCCTAGCCAGGGAGTCAGTTCTTCAATACCGAAAAGACCATATAAATTGTTGATCCATAGGCCGGACAGGGGGATAAGGGAGGCTGCTATGATCTGTATAACGAATTTGCTTCGGTAACGCAGTCCGACCAAGTCATCTTTTATGCCTGATAAATACAATAACGTTAAGCCACAGACTAAGAAATAAAATTCAGGAACTATGAAATGAAGGCTGTCAATGGCGATTTCATAACCGATAAGATACCTTAATCCGGTGGTGAAAGCCAATGAAAATAGGATGGTGGGGACAAATGATATGCCGCCCAGACGGGGAATTATTCCGCTATGGACTTTTCGTTCGTCGGGGATGTCGAATAACTTTTTTCGGAAAGCTACGACGAGAATCCTTGGAATAATAAGCGCTGATAGAACTATTGATATAAATAGAGAAATAGCAATGAATATATAAATCATAACAAACTATAAGGTATTGACACAACAAAGTTCGTCAGTCACAGAAGTGAGCTCACGAAAAACAATGACTAGCTAAAACGATCGTTTTTTTTAGTCACCGCAAAGGTATGCATTTTATTCATATCTACAACAAAGAAAAAATATTTAGATTTTAATTTTCAAAACTTATATAGAAATTGCTTCAATTGTTAAAATAGACAAAATAATGACTACTTAAAACGATCGTTTTTTTTAGTCATTACTTTTTATGGTATGTCTGTGGGTTATAGCTTGTTATTATGTGTTGTGAAAGGTGGTTCAGCCTCTTGTCTTGCAGTTTTTTCGAAGATTGTTTTTATGTGTTAAACTGTACAATAAGCAGTGTGCGGTTGCTGGTTAAAAATAATAAATATAGTCTGTGGCATATACAAATATTTGTATTTATTATAATGTAGTGATGAGTAATCTCTTATGGAAGTATAATATTTCTTATCACAATATCTGAAACTTCAGGCCAAATGACAGGCTGAGATAGTCTTTCGGCTTCAGATATTTGTTTCCAAATTTGTTAAGGATATACAGATCGCATGAGCTGAGTTCGTAAAACAGCGTGACTGATTTATGCCATCTTCCCGGATTATTGAATTTAAAGGTGACACGTTCACCAAGAAAAATATGGGTTCGTATTCTTGTTGAAAAGAAGTAATAACCTTTAGGGTATTTATCAGGGCTTTGTACCCAAAAATCTCTGTCAAGCAGGGTGTTAATGTATAACCCTGTTGTTAACGGTTCAAAATCAATGTTTTTATGCAAAGGGACTCTCCAGGGGATATAATTTTGCTTTATCGTGAATGTTGCCATGGTGTGACGTTTTTTTGAACTTTCAGCTTTCAGGTTACGGGTGGTTTTGGGAACAAATCCGAAGAGAAGGTCTGTTTCCCAGTGATGGCGGTAGTAGTCCCATCCGATGCCGAAAGAGAACATGCCCATGGAACCGGCAAATTGTATTTTACTGTACCGGGGGATAAGATTTTCCCATAGTGAGGTATATCTTTCTATATGTCTGTCATACAAAGTCGGGGCAGGGATACTGTCCTGAGCATTTGTATAAAACGGAAAAAGCAAGGTTAAGAGCAGTAGTAATTTAAAATTTAACGATTTCATATGAGTAGTCATCAGGTGTTACGGTAAAGAGTAAATAAGTACGTTTGCCGATATTGTCGCAGCAATAATAAATGATCCCGTCATCGAACAGGTCGCGGGCGGCAATGTTATGATCGTGGGCATGCAAGCAGAAAAGAGGATTGGGAAATTCCCGTATCTTTTCTTGGAAGATATCTGCCACATTGTTATTGAATTGCTCGCTTCCGGGCGGCACATGCATAACAAAGATCGTGCATTTATCATCTTCTGTTGTACTGTTCAGTATGCCCTTTATAAAGGAGAAATCGGGTACAGGAATAGAGTAATCGTATTCAAGCGCATTCGTATTCAGGCAGATGAAACGGATTGCACCACCTCCACCATAATACTGTGAGGGGCCGACGCTGAATGAGAAGTTTTTAGGACCGTACATATCCTCGTATACCAATTCCCCGTTGCCGATAATGTCATGATTGCCGATCAGGGCAACATAAGGTATTTTTAGCTTGGATAAAATTGAATGTTGCCAGATATATTCTTTTTTGATACCAAAATCGGTCAGGTCACCTCCGTGAATGACAAAATCGATAGAGTCCTGTTGGTTGACATGCTTCACGAAGTCATTCGTTTCATCCAGCCAGCGCTGAGTGTCGCCTGTAAAGATAAAACGGATGGTGTCTTTATCCTGGCAGGCGTTCCGGATTTTAAAAATATTCATTTCATTGATATCTTTGTCTTCCTTGTACGTGATTCTGCCGTCGTATGGATGGTAGTCTATCAGGTCACATGATGTGAGTAGTACGAATAGTACTAGTGCATATTTTTTTATCATAAAAGTAGTCCTGTCTTTTTGGTAACAAAGATAGGACTACTTTTATGATTGGAAAGGTTTCTATTGAATTATTGATGGTCAGAAAGTCTATAGGCTGAATGCCTGTTCCAGTTCTGTGAAATCGGTAATAACCAGGTCGGCCGATTCATCCCCCCGGTAATCGCTCCAGCCGATACTTTTCAGCCAGATTGTTTTGCAGCCGATAGACGTAGCGGGGATAATGTCTTTATCGTGAGAATCTCCGATTACGACGATCGTTTCTGCCGGTAATGATAATTCTTTTACACCTAACCCGAATATAGCCGGATCGGGTTTGCGGATACCGACAACTGCTGATTCGACAATCGATTTAAAATAAGTATCCAGATGAAAATCTTTTAGTACGGATTCGATGTTCCCATAGAAATTGGAGACCAGTACCAGCGGGTATTTTTGAGACAATGCCTCCAGTATGGGACGGGCTGTGTCGATCGACTTCCGTGCATAAGCATAGCACCAGTCGGCCAGCCGCTGTTTTAATCCGGGAGTGGCATACGCTTCGGGGATAAAATCGCCGGCTTTGAGCCATTCGATCTGTATGTCTGTCTTCAGGCGCAGCATGTCGAGGAAAGTGTGATGGGGCTTTACGATCGGATTTTTACCTAACGTCCGTTCGCCGTGCACATAGGCATTCCGGAAGATCTCTTTGCTCACCGGTACTTCTTCGGCCTGATAAGCCATCCAAATCACTTCGGCCCAGTGCATGCCATTGCTGTCGATGGTACCGCCATAATCGAATATGATTCCTTTTATCTTGTCTGATTCGAACATATATTTATGATTTTGATTCGAGTTCTTTAGTGAATTGAGCACAGAAACGTTCGTGTGTTACGATCATATATGCCAGCATGATATTCAATACTGTCATTTCAAATACGAAATACAACCAGGGCATATCGATGAAAAGACTGACGAATAAAGCAATGACACGTGTGTTGAATGACAGCATATTCGTGTATTTCATCATCGGAAGGCTCTTTTCACGGAAGGCTTTCCGGAACCATTCCGGAGCTTCATCGTGATACTTGGTCCGGATGATGTTCATCATTTTCTGAAACTTCGGCGACAATGCTTCCTGCCCGACGGTATAGTTGATATAAAATGTTTCAAAAAGTTTGTAGATAAAATCTTTTTTCCAACTCATCGTCTTATATTTCTCTTTCAGGGCGGGAGAGTGGGAGAGTTCGCTTCCGGCTTTTCCTTTCAGGAATAACAGGTGGATATTCCGGTAATAATCAGCCATGGCGGCTTGTTTGCTGTGGAAAAATCCGGTGATAGCGGCAAATATCCAGATCCAGATACCCCATTCCGGTGTCAACCGGAGGCAGATGGCGGCATAGATAGCAATAAACCAGCAGTCGCCGGCTGTTCCGTCCAGAATACGGCCCAATGGCGTTTTCTTACCGGTCATGCGGGCCAGCTGTCCGTCGGCACTGTCGTATGAGTTTGCCCAGATAAGCAATAACATACCGATGATATTTATTGTCAGGCTCTGGTAATAGAAACAAATACCGGCTGCAATACCTATAAATATACTGGCTACGGTAATTGCATTGGGGGATACTCCCAGCTTATTGAAGAATAAAGCCCAACGATAACCGATCGGGCGATAGAAGTGGATATCGATGAACTCTTCGGTATCCAGGGATTTGAGTGTAGACTCTATATCGGGTTTCTTTTTTGTTTCTTCCATTACTTGCTGATTAAATTATAGATGCGGCGGGCAATTTGGGGAGCAGCTTCGTTCCGGCAGGGAGCAAAACTGGGCCAGTCATTGAAATCGATCAGCCGGATCGATCCGTCATCTGAAATAATACAGTCACCACCGTAAATATGAATGTTCAGTACTTCTGCCGCCTGGCTGCAAAGTTGCTGCAACTTTGAATCGTCAAACGGAATGCCTTTGGCCGTTCCGTTTATCTGTTCTAACCCGAATTTACTGTGATGTTGGTTGGAGGGGTAGAACCAATAAAAGAAATCAGTTCCGGTCACGCCATAGAACTTAACCAGGTCGCCAACCAGATGTTCGTTGACTACGGCAGTCTTGATTCCGCGGATGGCGTATTCTTTCAGGATTGTTTTGGCTTCTTCCGGATTCCTGACGTAGGTGACATCTTCCCGGTGGATGGCGTGAAAGTCGCCTCGTTTGATCCAGCAGTTATAAAATCCGGCTTTTTCCAGTGCGGCTGTCGGGTCTTCATCGGTGGGAAGGATCAAGCTGGCCGGATGGGAGATGTTGTTCGACATTAACAGGCGGGTCATTTTCTCGCGTGTACAGTTTTCTATTCCATAGCCGGAGTTGATAACGGTATAACCCTGATCTTCCATCTGCTGTAGTTTATGGATAGAAGTCCAGTTTCTGACCATATTGAAGATGGCTGTCTCTTCAAAGTGATGGATTATCAGATCTGACTCTATGTATTCGTTTACTTCACATCCCAGATCGCGCAGATGTTGGACGGTCAGAGAGAAGATGGCGGCATCGTTACCAATATGGTTGGGGGAAAATTGATTTTCCCGGCGGATGCCTGCTATTGTTAGTTTACTCATTACTTTTTTATTTAGTTGTCACTTGTCAACTATCAACTGTTTAAAAAATCTTCGGCCTTTTTGATATCTTCGGCATGATCGACGTCTACGATTTTGCTGAATGGATAAGCTTTCAGCTTTAATCCTTCAGCAATAAGCTGACGTTGGTAGTTGCGCATACGTGACATGCCTTGTCCGATTGCATTATTCAGAACTTTCAGTCCGGAACGTCGCAGGCAGTAAATACCGCCAGAGATATAAGAACATGGCGGTTCTCCTTGTTTATCCAGAAAGCCCCGGATTACTAAATCGTTGTCTGTATCTACGTATAAAGGTTTTTCGTCATCTATAAAATCGGTTACTGCCATTAACCCGTCCAATTGACTATCTTTCAGGAACGCCTGGATGTATCCGCCGAACTCTTCTTCTTTGAAAATCGTGTCGACGGTTGTCAGGCAGATATGATCGCTGTCCAGATGATGGCTGAGCTCATAAAAGCTATGCATGGAACTGGGCGTGGATTTAACCAGCAGATAAAAAGGAACAGGTAGTTCCAGTTTTCGCAAGTGCTCCTGCACTTCCGTCATTTCTTCATTTACAATAATACTGATAGATGACGCATCGTTTTTCAGAAAAACATTGATCAAACGATCAATTAACGCCGTACCGTTTAGTTGTACCAGTGGTTTGGGCCATTTTACTCCTTCTTGCACCAAGCGGGAACCCTCGCCAGCTGCAATGATTGCATAATCCATATTTGTCAGAAACTAATTGAATTAAGATGATTGATATATGAAAAAGAAATTCTTCTATCCGAGGAAAAAATCGTTTTTGGACGGATAGAAGAAGTCTTTTTATATGTGTGTATTAATCCAGATAGCTAGGTGCTTTTTCTCCGATCATATCACGCAAAGTCTGTTTAACCATTCTCCACTGCTGGAACAGGTCGTGAACAGGCTGGTGTTCGAAATCGTGCATCGGGCTCTTGCAGAAGAATGACAACCAAGTCTGGATACCGGACATACCGGCACGCATAGCCAAGTCGCTGAACAATACCAGGTCGAGAGCGATAGGAGCGGCGAGGATAGAGTCACGGCAAAGGAAGTTTACCTTGATTTCCATCGGATAGCCCATCCATCCGAAGATGTCGATGTTGTCCCATGCTTCCTTGTTATCCTTGCGGGGAGGATAATAGTTGATACGTACCTTATGATATACGTCACCATAAAGGTCCGGATATTTTTCAGGTTCAAAGATATTGTCGATCACAGACAGTTTACTAACTTCTTTTGTCTTGAAGTTTGCAGGATCATCCAATACTTCGCCGTCGCGGTTTCCTAAGATGTTGGTGGAGAACCAGCCGCTTACACCCAGCATACGTGTTTTGAACATCGGAGCCAATACAGTCTTCATCAATGTCTGTCCGCTCTTGAAGTCCTTTCCGGAGATAGGAACATTCATCTGTTTGGAGAATTCCCACATAGCCGGCGTGTCTACGCACAGGTTAGGAGCACCCATAATGAACGGAGCACCTTCTGCGATAGCAGCGTAAGCATAACACATACTCGGGGAAACAGCTTCCGTATTGTTTTCCTTCATCGCTTTTTCCAATGCGGCAAGCGACATGTGTTCATCTGACAGAGGAATGTAGATTTCAGTACTTGCAGCCCATAAAACAGCGATACGTTCGCAGTTGTTGGCAGCCTTGAAATCGCGGATGTCCTGGCGCAGTTGTTCTACCATTTCCCAACGGGTGGCAGCCTGTTTGATGTGCGTTCCGTTTAAGCGTTTAGCCCAGTTGTGATCGAATGCAGCCGGCATCGGTTTGATGGCCTGCAATTCTTCTTTCACATTGTTCAGGTCTTTTTCCTTTAATACTTCAGCATACATGGCAGCTTCGTATGCATTATCAGGGAATATATCCCAACCGCCGAATACAATATCGTTCAGATCAGCCAAAGGCACAATGTCTTTGATTGCTTTCTCTTCTCCGCTTTCCAATCGCATAGTCGCCATCTGGGCGATTGAGCCGATTGGTTTCGCTACTCCTTTACGAGCAGCCAGAGTACCTGTAATCATGGTGGTTGATACTGCTCCACCTACACCCACAACGAGAATGCCAAGTTTCCCTTTAGCTTCTTTTACTTCGATTTTTTCCATGTCAATTTAAGTTCAAAAATAATTGTGCAAATTTAGGCCTTCTTAATTGAATTAAAAAGGATAAATATGCGATATAATTGGTCAAAAATACTATAATTTCCAATAACTTGCCAGTCTTTCTGTACAAAAGTACTATTCTCTTCGTACTAAAGGCTTGTTTTTTGAGTTGTACGTAAGATAAAAAATATCTATCTCTTGAACTATTTTGTTACAAAACTATAAAAATAGATTGGTTTCACAAATAATTTTGACGAATATAGTTGTTTATCGAATAAAAATACTTTCCTTTGTGGCATGTGAACAACATAGTTTTCAGAAATTGCTCTTTTATCTCCGATGTAATATTCAACAAGTGAATTTATTTTGTAGTAATGGACCTTTCCAAGATTATTTGTTACAGTTTTTTTATTAATTATTTTATATCATTTTTGTATGAATATTTACATTGGTAACCTGAACTATCGGGTTAGAGAATCTGACTTACAGCAGGTTTTAGAAGAGTATGGAGTTGTAGAATCAGTAAAGTTAATCATTGATCGCGACACTAACAGATCAAAAGGTTTTGCATTCGCAGAATTTACAAATGAAAGCGAAGCAAGAAATGCAATCAATGAATTGAACGGTGCTGAATACGAAGGCCGTCAGATGGTTGTTAAAGAAGCTACTCCAAGACGTTGAGTTAGTTTTAACAAATAGTATAAGAGAAGGGGTACGGAAGCTAAACATCCGTATCCCTTTTTTTATTGCTGATAATTTCTTACGTTTGTTGCAAATTTTGAAATAAATGAAAACTCTTCCCTTGAAATCTACCCGTCTGCTTTTGCCGGGTATTTGCTTTCTGATTGCAAATCTATTTGTTGTATGTTCGGCCCAGGCACAAATTTCCGACCGGGTGTTTAAGTCGGACCACCGGATCGATCCGGAAAAGAAAGGGCAATTATCTGTCGAGTTGGATAATATAAGTTTCTTTAAAGATAATGAATATACCGGTTCGATTATGAAAGGATATTCTTTGCCGGGATTCTGGATACAACCGAAGGCTGTTTTTTATCCGCTGGGTAATATAAAACTTGAGTTGGGGGTGCATATGCTCCGTTATTGGGGTGCAAAGAAATATCCGAGCCTGGCTTATCAGGATATTGCCGAATGGAAAGGCGACCAGTACCAGCATGGCTTCCATGTCCTTCCTTTTTTTCGGGCGCAGATGGCTTTGTCCGATCATGTGAATATTGTTCTTGGCGATATTTATGGCGGTGCTAATCATAACCTGATCGAACCTTTATATAATCCGGAGTTGAACCTGACGGCTGATCCGGAAGCCGGACTTCAGTTGTTGTATGACTCCCGCAGATTTGACCTGGATGTCTGGGTGAACTGGGAAAGTTTTATTTTCCGGGAAGATACGCATCAGGAGGCTTTTACTGTCGGGTTGTCGGGGCGTTATAAACTGAATGATCCGGATGCGCGTTTTCATTTTTATGCACCGGTGCAGGGATTGGCCCAACATCGGGGAGGGGAGATCGATACGATATTTACTAACTCTGTACAGACATTGATGAATGGCGCTGTGGGAGTCGGTACGGTTTGGAACACAGGTAATCCGATATTCCGGAATGTAAATCTTGAATTTGATGTCGCTGGTTATTATCAGCAGGCCGGTAAGTTATGGCCATATGGTAGCGGCTCCGGTTTTTATGTCCGGGCATCTGCGGATATTTACGATTTTCGGGTGAAAACATCTTATTGGAACAGTAATAAATTCATCTCCATGTTCGGCAGTCCGTTTTATGGAGCGGTATCGACATCGGATGAAGGTGTTTCTTTTGACGGGCAAAATATGGTTTATCTGGGGTTGGAATACTCAAAGAGTTTCGGGAAAGGTTTTTCCCTGGGGGTAGATGTGGATGTATATCAGCATCTGTCTGTCGATAAGTTTGGACCGGGGGCTGGTGAAGTCGGTAAATCCGGCAGTGCTACCAGTTTTTCGGCAGGGATTTATTTCCGGATCAATCCATCGTTCCTGATCAAGAAGTTTTAAAAGGAGAAAATAATGAAAGTAAATAAAGGTCTAATTTATATTAGACCTTTTTTCTTTCTGATAGGATTCAAGCAAAAATAGTGTTTTTGCTAATGACGGGAAAGTCGGTAGAACGACCGGGCGTTCCGGATTCCACTCCGGATCTTCCGTGATCATTGTGGATAAAGTTCCCGCATGCATGAGTACTGTCTGTGCATCTGTGATAGCCGTTATGATATGACGTTTTTCCGTAGGCAATAAAACGAAATACCCTTCATCGACTTCTACTACCGGGGTTGCCGTTTTCGAACAGATGAGAAGTTTGCCTGTAGTGACAAAAAGTAATATGTTTCCCATTTGTTCTGTGTCATATACTACTTCACCGGCTTTTACTTCTTTGCATTCAAATTGATTAATAAAATTCTTCATAAAAAATTGCTACTCGTTCAGCATTGCTTCAATCGGCCTGTTTGGCAGATATTGAAGCATACCGGTAGAGTATTCTATCTGATGTTTACCGTTTTCATCGGAGTAGATTACATAATATTCAATACCGGGAATATTTTTTGCCGCTTCACGTGCTTTTTCCAGCCCCATTGCCATGAAGGCTGTCGCATAAGCATCGGCGGTGATACAATCTTCAGCTACAATTGTTGCGCTTAATATGCTTTGTTCGGATGGGTATCCGGTACGCGGGTCAATCGTATGGGCGTACTTTTTTCCATCTTTGACGTAGTAGTTACGGTAGTTGCCGGATGTGGCAACGCCTCCTTTTTTGCATAACTGGACTACTTCTTCTATATCGTTTTTTACTCCGGTTGAATCGTCTTCCGGTTTATTGATTCCTATACGCCAGCATTTCCCGTTCTGGTTGACGCCTTTCATCGTTACTTCGCCACCAATTTCGACCATATAATTTTCAATGCCTTCACGTTCGAGCAGACGTGCTATGATATCGCTTGCATATCCTTTGGCAATCGCGGAGCAATTCAACAGGATACGGGAATCATCTTTTACTACTTTCCGTCCGTCCAGTCTGACTTTCTGATAACCGACGAATTGTTTGATACTGTCGATCATTTGGGGAGTCACACTGTCCATTTTACTGAATCCGAATCCCCAAAGATTGACCAGAGGAGCACAGGTGATATCGAAAATGCCTTCCGAATGGTCGGATACCTCTTTTGCTTTGTTGAACACCTCGATAAACCAGTCATCTGCTTCGACCGCCTCATTCCGGTTCACTTTTGATATGATAGAGTTCGGATTGAACGGATTTAACGAAAGATTGAACTTTTGAAATTCGGCATCAATCTTTTCTGTCAGTATTTCAGAACCTTCATATTTAATATGATAGATAGTATGAAAAACGGAACCGCTTTCTTCGAAATATTGTTTCTGTTTTGTACAGGCAGTGAACATAAGTATCCATAAACCGGCCGCCAGAATGATCTTCTTGTACATCTCTTTAAATTTTAGCGCAGCAAAGATACTAAAATTTATTGTAATTCAATCAATGTCAGTTGTCAAGCCTTTTTGTTTTCCATATAAGCCCCTTTCATGGGAGATGCGCAGTTGCGTGTAAAAATATCCAGGATACCGCGGCTATGGCGGGATACAGGCTGTGTCCATTGTTTACGACGCTCCGACAGAATCCGGTCTATTTCCTCCGGTGATTGTTGGAAGCCGTTGGTTCCGATGATCTCGAGCTTACGGGCAGGAATGTCGATACGGATCAGGTCATTGTCTTCAACCAGGGCGATAGGACCGCCGTCGTATGCTTCCGGCGAGACGTGTCCGACGGCCGGGCCGCGGGTGGCTCCGGAAAAACGTCCGTCGGTAATGAGGGCAATGCTTTCTGCCAGTTCCGGGTCGGAGGCGATGGCTTCGGTCGTGTAAAACATTTCCGGCATTCCGCTGCCTTTCGGGCCTTCGTAACGGATAAAGACGGCTTCTCCCGGATGGATATTTTTCTGCAATACAGCTTGCAATGCTTCTTCTTCGCTATCGAATACACGGGCCGTTAATGTTGCCTGCATCAGGTTGGGGGAGATGGCGGCATGTTTGACAACGGCTCCTTCCGGGGCGAGATTCCCTTTTAATATGGCAATCGCTCCTTGTTTCCGGATCGGACTTTTAAAAGGTTTGATAATGTCGCTGACTTTTACTCCAAGCGGGGACAAGTATTTGCGGCATCCTTCATAAAATCCGTTTGTGCGGAGTGTTTCAAGATTTTCTCCCAGGCTTTTGCCTGTTACTGTCCGGACGTCCAGGTTAAGTACGTCTTTCAGTTCTTCCAGAATGGCGGGAACGCCGCCGGCATACCAGAAATATTCGCCCGGCCAGAATCCGCTTGGACGGATATTCAGTAAAAAAGGAATTTGGCGATGGATTTCATCAAATAATTCAGGCGGCAGGTCGATGCCTAGTTCATGCGCAATGGCCGGCAGATGTAGCAGGCTGTTGCTGGAGCCAGCTATCGCGGCGTGCACTATGATAGCATTTCTGAAAGCGTCGATTGTCAGGATATCGGAAGGCAGTAACTCTTCTTTTCCTAATTCGACGGAACGCTGTCCGGCGTACCGGGATATCTCTTTTATATAATGTACGTGCGTAGGGATTAAGGCCGAACCCGGCAGTGCGATACCCAGCGCTTCGGCCATTACCTGCATTGTGGAGGCTGTTCCCATAAATGAACAGGCTCCGCAAGTCGGGCAGGCATCTTTTTTATAAGCGAGGAATTGCTCTTCGCTTATTTCTTTCCGTTCGTATTGTGCACTGTATGTTCCGATTTGTTCTAAAGTCAGCAGGTTGGGGCCGGCTTTCATAATACCTCCCGGCAGGAGCAGGGCCGGCATATTCAGCCGGGCGATCGCCATCAGGTGGGCAGGTACCGATTTGTCGCAACTGGTAATGAATATTCCCGCATCGAAAGGCGTTGCTTTTACGTGTATCTCCATCATGGCTGCCATGATATCGCGGGATACGAGCGAATAGTTCATTCCGTCGTGGCCCTGTGCTTCGCCGTCGCAAATGTCAGTGACGTAGTAATTGGCAGCCCGTCCTCCGGCATCGCTGATACCTTTGCCGGCTTCTTCCACCAGCTTGTTCAGATGGGCACTTCCGGGATGGCTGTGTCCGTAACTGCTCTCAACGATGATTTGCGGTTTGCTGAGATCTTCAATGCTCCAACCACTACCGAGGCGGAGTGAATCGAGTTCCGGTGCCAATTTACGTAATTCCTGACTTTTCATATACATTTAGGTAATTATATACCACTTTACACCCCACCTTATAGTATTATTCCTATATAAAAAGGTTATGTCATTATTTTGATGTAACCTTTTTAGTTTATTAAATAAAATCAATATAATAAGTTATGAAAAAGAATAGACATAAAAGAAAAGAATCACTTTTAAATAAGCGGATATTAGTCAAATGGATAGATTCCAACCTATCAGAAAGAACATGGGTAGATCTGGAGGATTACGAAACAGATATATCAGAAATAGAGAGCTATGGTATTGTTGTACATGAAAATGAAAGATCTATATCTGTAGCTGGTCATTATGCTGTTGGTAATTCCAATACATTAGAACAAGCTTCTGGTATAATGACCATACCAAAAGCTTGTATTAAAGAACTTATTTTCCTTTCTTTTGGCAACCACTCTTACTTTTTCCACGACGGGAAGCGGCTTGTAAAGTGTAACCTGCAAGAGTTTTAACATCTTTGGAAGATATCTTCTTTCTTAATAACTTGCCTGCTTTACTGGCTGTTTTTCTTGATGGCTTTTTGCATTTGTTCATGATCTTAGATATTTTGTTGTTTATGCAAAAATACGAACTGTTAAAATTCCCAATATTCATTTTACATCAAATTAAATCCTTTTAAGCCGTTTTAAAATATTAGATAGAATAACTATCTTTGCCCTCACGTATTAGAATAAAGACGTAGAAGCGTTAAGATATTATCCGACATTGAAATCTGGACAATTTCGACTACACGGATAATAGACATACAGTTTCTGCGCCTATGTTGTTGTATACCCGTTCTGATTATACAAGAGGGCAAGTCATATACCAACATAAGGCGTGGGACTATTGTTTGTTATTGTGTAGTGGGCAGTCCAGAGCCTCAATGTCAATAATATCCAATAGTCTCCACGCTTCTTTTTATTTAAGAACACCGAACGAAGGAGACAGGGAGGGCAAACATTAGTATTATGAAACAAATTGCTAAAGTTTTTATCATTATGTGTATGTGTTCTGTATGTCTATCTTGTGGCAAAGACGATGATGGTGATGATGGTAACATGTGTTATGAATGTACCATAACATACGAGAATTGGAATACTCCTGACATAATTCCTATATGCGGTGAGAAAACATATGTAGAAGCAATGGTAAAGAACTACGAGAACGAAGGTAAAGATAACGATTCGTATTCAGTAAGATGTGTAAGAAAAAAATAGTAAATCATTATGAAGCATATTATTAACACACTACTGTTTCTAACAATCATTTCTTTATTTACAAGCTGCAACAAAGAAGACAGCGAAAACGATAATGATCTATTAATTGGAACTTGGAGTCAAAAGCCAGATAAATATGAAACATTTGTTTTTACTTTTTTTGATGACAACACAGCTATCTATTTTCTCGAGCAAGAAAGTGGTCATGTAGATCATTTCACATACAGTTTTAATAAAGACAAAATGGAAATAACAACTGATATAGCTGACTATGAACATATAGGACATGAAGATGTTTTTATAGGATATAGAGTTTTCTCTGTAAAGCTATCAGAAAATATGTTGATACTAACAAACAAAAGAAACAATGAAACCTTTGTTCTATTTAGACAGTAAGTAAAGTACATCAATAAAATACACGAAAGCGGTGGTAACTTAGTTTATCACCGCTTTCTTTTTATAAATCAATTAATTATTCACTTTTAAAAATTACAGTTATGAAAAAAGAAGAATTAAAACCGGGTTATCCTCCTATGATTCCAGTAGAAGCACAAATTAGACTTTTACATGAAATTGTTTTTGATCTTAATCTTTTAGCTATCAATTTACCTTTTGAAATACAGATGGTTTCAAAAGATAAAGGATTTTCTGAAGAATATCTAAAAGATATTGGTGTTATTTGAATGGATTATATCCAAACCATAATTCATAAAAAAAGAATCATTGTTTCCACATGTTTATTGTATGTAGAAATTTTTGCCTTACGAGTTTCTTCTTCAGTTTTTAACACCAGTGTATCTTCTGCAATGATATAAGTTCTAAGAATATTATTATTATCTAAAAACCAAATAAAAAATTGGTTTTTAGATAACTTTTTTCTTTCTTGCCTTAATTCATTTTGAAAATCAGTCATATCTTTATTCATAATCTCAAGGTATGTATCCAAAGTGCAATCTTGAGGGATAGGTGTTGCTTCCATGATATTATTAAAATTAAGTTAGACAATACCCAAAAATAGCAATAAATATGGGAAATACAACAACAAAAAAATCCTATAGAATCCGAGATTCAACGAATTTGATTGTTTTTCAGTTGGTTATGTAAGAGTATTTTTGTATATTTACATAACTAAAGATATAAAGATATGTTTTCGTTTAGGTCAATAGATCAATTTTTAGATTACTTCCGTGATGAACAATCTTGCATTGATTATTGGGAAGAGGTAAGATGGAACGGTAATGTTGTGTCTCCATATGATCCCCAATCAAAAGTGTATAAGTGTGGAAACAACAAATACAAATGTAAGAATACAGGGAAGTATTTTAATGCTCGAACTGGTACAATCTTTGAAGGTTCTAAATTATCTTTGCGTAAATGGTTTTACGCAATCTATGTTATTTTAGGAAACAAAAAGGGGATATCTTCTTGCCAGCTTGCTAGAAACATTGGCGTAACTCAAAAAACAGCTTGGAAAATGATACAAAAAATACACAGTTGTTTAGATTTTAATACATCGCAAGCATTAGAAGGAGAAGTTGAAGTTGACGAAACATATATAGGAGGTACAGAAAGGTTTAAACACAGCAATAAGAAAATCAAAAACGCGAAAGGAAGAAGTACTAAAGGCAAGACGCCTGTTTTTGGTATGGTTCAAAGAGGCGGTTTCATTTTGGCTTTCGTAGTAGAAGATACTAAGTCAAAAACATTGCTACCTATAATAAATGACACTGTTTGTCCTGGATCTGCAATATATTCAGACGAATGGAGAGCATATAAAAAGCTAGACAAGCAAAGATATAATCATAGTATTGTTTATCATAAAAAAGGTGCTTATGTAATAGGTAAAACATCAACAAACACAATAGAGGGCTTCTGGGGACATCTTAAACGGGTATTAAAAAGCACCTACCATTGGGTATCTCCAAAACACTTACAAGGGTATGTCGATGCAGAAACTTTTAGATATAATACCAAACATCTTTCCGATTGTAAAAGATTCGATGTATTTTTGCAGAATGTCTATCATACATTCACATACAAAGATTTAATAGCTAGTTAATATGAATATAAATAAGAAAGAAAATAGAAAACAGTTTGGAATAAAAGTAAAAGCTCATATGAGAAGCTCAGTATCGTCACGATTCAAAGATGATATAATCATCCAAGAACATAAAGATTACAAAGAAGTCAATATGACAGATGCTCTAAGAAAAATAGCTGGTAGTAAATTAATTAAAAAAAAAGAAAAATGACTACACCAAAGAAAAAGATATAATAAGAGGTATAAATGATAATATTCATTGTACCTCTTATTATTTTTTACAACAGTGGTGTAGTATTGTATATAATTACCTACATTTATTTTATTAGCAGAAGAACAGGTGCTCTATCAATATTTTTGCTCCGATACCGATTAGTATCAGTCCGCCGATCAGGTCGAGTTTCAAATCCACCTTACGTCCGAAACGACTTCCGAAATAAACGCCTGAAACAGACATAAGGAATGTGATGATTCCGATCAGGGAAGCCTGGATGATGATATCCGATTTCAGGATAGCCAGCGAGATACCGATAGCCAGTGCGTCGATGCTTGTTGCTATGGACAGTCCGAACAATGTTTTGTTGCAGAGCGGATTTGTTTTGCAGTCTTCATCTTCTTCCTGCGTACTGTCGTATATCATTTTACCTCCCAGGTAAAGCAACAGGATGAAAGCGATCCAGTGGTCGAAGGCTGTAATGTATTTCTGGAATCCGACACCGGCCAGATAGCCCAGAACTGTCATTGTGGCCTGTGTGATACCCATAAAAGAGCCGATCTTAACCATATTGCACACAGTGCAATTCCGGATTACTGCTCCGCCGGTTACGGACACGGCCAAACTATCCATCGATAATCCGATGGCTAGTAACACTATTTCTATAATTGACATAAATTAAAAAGTTTCCACCCCGGGTGTACTCATATTTCTGATTCTATCTTATAGTTGTTTCTATTGGATGAATTCCTGGAAATCAACTCGCCGATGAATCCGGCTAAGAACATTTGCGTTCCGAGGATCATCGCAGTAAGCGATATATAGAAATATGGAGAGTTTGTTACCAACGGACGTAAATCGCCGGAGAACATGGAGATCAGTTTCATGCTTAATACGAATACCAATGCGATAAAACCGATAAAGAACATCACGCTTCCCCACAGACCGAAGAAATGCATCGGCTTTTTTCCGAATTTGGAAGTAAACCATAACGTGATCAAATCCAGATAGCCGTTGACAAAACGGTTTAGCCCGAATTTGGTTGTTCCGTATTTGCGTGCCTGATGCTGTACGACTTTTTCACCGATCTTATGGAAACCGGCAATCTTTGCCAGGTACGGAATATACCGGTGCATATCGTTGTACACTTCGATATTTTTGATAACGACATTTTTGTAAGCCTTCAGGCCGCAATTGAAATCGTGCAGGTTGTTTATGCCGGAGAATTTGCGGGCCGTGGCATTGAATAGTTTCGTAGGGATCGTCTTGGATAACGGGTCGTACCGTTTCTTTTTCCATCCTGAAACGAGGTCGTATCCGTCTTCCGTGATCATGCGGAAGAGTTCCGGGATTTCGTCCGGACTGTCCTGGAGGTCGGCGTCCATGGTGATGACTACATCTCCCTGGGCACGCTCGAAACCGCAATGCAGTCCGGGTGATTTGCCGTAATTGCGACGGAACTTGATGGCTCTGATACAAGGATTCTTTTGCTGTAAACCCTCGATCACTTCCCATGAATTGTCCGTACTGCCGTCGTTTACAAATATAATTTCGTAAGTAAAGTTATGTTCTTTCATCACCCGCTCTATCCATGCTTCCAGTTCCGGTAGAGACTCGGCTTCGTTGTACAACGGAATAACTACTGATATATCCATTATTTGTATTGTTTCTCCTTATTGTTCTTGTCTGATCGCACCGGTTTCATTGTTCCTGCACAGAATGGCTGCTACCGGTATCGAAAGTATAATACCATAAAATATATTATTGAAAACACCCTGAATAGCCATATGGATAGGAGTGAAATTGGTTTTTCCGATTGCTTCTATGACTTCGGTGCTTACCTGTGAGTCTTTCAGCACTTCGATCATCTGGTTTACGGAGTTTGCCAGAAAATCGGCCGGAGCGATAAACTGGAAGAACACGAAATGTTCGAGGGCGAAGATCAATGCGGCAAAAAAGTAAAGCATTGTGCCGAAGCGCCAGGCATGAAAGAAACTGATCTTTCCGCCGATGTCCTGTTTGTATCGTTTTGTCAGATAATAAGCGATGAACGGTACTGTCAGTGTAAGCACTATATATATAATGTTTAGGGCAGGAACCGTATTGCTGAAAATAAAGAACAGGTACTTGATCACCCAGAAAATTCCCATGGCTAAACCATAAGTCATCGCGCTTTTTAATAGTAGACCTTTATTTTCTTCCATTTGTGCTGCTGTTTTAAAGTTTCTATCAGCAAAATTAATCCTTTTGTTATAATATGCAATGTATAACAATAAAAAAAGAGGAAGTTTATTGTCATAAACCTCCTCTTCCAAATTTTTGAATTTTCAATTGTTAATTATCAATTTTCAATTCTTCTGAGCCTCTTGTCGGATTCGAACCAACGACCCCGAGATTACAAATCACGTGCTCTGGCCAACTGAGCTAAAGAGGCAGGTGGGTAAGCTTACTACATCGCGCCGCTACAACCAAGTACCCTTGCTGCGGTCAAGCCCTGGGGGATTCCGAGGGAGCATGCCGTGTAGGACTTACCCGGGTGCAAAAGTAGATATTATTTTTTACAATGCAAGCGTTTTTATGCATTACAGGTGATATTTGTTTCTAAGTGGCTGTAAACCTTTTATTTTAGTTGTGGTTAAAAAGTGTTTATTCTTTGTTGCCGGCTTGATTTGTCTTACCGGTAAACTCTATATCGAGTCAACCTCTATTATAGATGAGGCTGAAAGTAATCAACTAAAAACATTAACACAGTATAGATAGTGTTTCATTGTAATGAAACAAGTGTTTCTACCTAATGAAACAAATGTTTCAATAGGATGAAACAGATTTTCGGAAGGAGGTATTTTATCAATTGTTTCGGCGGTTATCTTTTTTTCTATAGATTCAACTTTACATTTGGTATATGTATAAATATTCTTGTACATTTGTACCCTAATTCAAAAATCAAAAACACTAAGAACAATGGGTGGTTTTTTCGGAACTATTTCTAATTCGTCTTGTGCAACTGACTTATTTTACGGCACAGACTACAATTCTCACCTGGGAACCCGCAGAGGCGGTATGGCAACCCTACACGAAGGCGTCTTCAAACGCTCTATCCATAATCTGGAAAATTCTTATTTCCGTACTCGTTTTGAAAGTGAACTGGAGAAATTCCAGGGGAATTCAGGTATAGGTATCATCAGTGATACAGATCCTCAACCAATCTTCATTAATTCTCACTTAGGTAAATATGCCGTTGTGACCGTAGCCAAGGTGAACAATCTGGAGGAACTACAGAATGAATTGCTGGATAAGGGATGTCACTTTTCAGAAATGAGTTCCGGCCAGATCAATCAGACTGAATTGATTTCATTACTGATCTCTCAGGGTAAGACGTTTGTTGAAGGTGTGGAAATTGTTTTCGAAAAGATTAAAGGTTCCTGCTCGATGCTTATTCTGACAGAGGAAGGCATTATTGCCGCACGCGACAAATGGGGGCGTACTCCGATCCTGATCGGTAAGAAAGAAGGTGCCTATGCGGCATCAAGCGAACCTTGTAGCTTCCCGAATCTGGGATATGAAATAGATTATAATGTAGGCCCAGGCGAAGTGGTTATGCTTACGGCAGACAAGATGACGCAGTTGCGTAAGCCGAATAAGAAAATGCAGGTTTGCTCTTTCTTATGGGTGTACTATGGTTATCCGGTCTCTGAATATGAAGGGGTGAACGTAGATGCTTCCCGCTATGCCAGCGGTCTGGCTATGGCGAAGAAGGATGAGGTGGATGCTGATTTTGTATCGGGTATCCCTGACTCCGGTATTGGTATGGCGCTGGGATATGCTGAAGGTAAAGGGATTCCTTACCGTCGTGCTATCGTTAAATATACACCGACATGGCCCCGTAGCTTTACCCCGGCCAACCAGTCCGTACGTGACCTGGTTGCTAAAATGAAACTGATCCCGAACCGTGCCCTTCTGAAAGGGAAACGGGTGATTTTCTGTGACGACTCGATTGTTCGCGGAACACAGCTTCGCGATAATGTAAATATATTATATGGATATGGAGCGAAAGAGGTGCATATGAGAATCGGATGTCCTCCGATCCTGCATGCTTGTCCGTTTGTCGGTTTTTCTGCTTCCAAGTCCCACCTGGAACTGATTGCCCGCCGGATTGTCAAGGAACTGGAAGGGGATGATGCAAAAGATCTGGATAAATATGCTACAACAGGTACCGAGCAATATAATATGTTGGTGGAACGTATCCGTGAGCAGCTGAATATCACTACACTTAAATTCAATACAGTAGAAGACCTGATCGCTTCGATCGGCCTGCCGAAGGAATGTGTTTGTACACATTGTTATAATGGCAATGGCTGTTTTTAAGAGGGGTTAATTATAGAAAGAATTGAACTATCCCGTTCCCGTGCTTGACACGGGATCGCAAAGGCACAGACCGTATCCTATAATATCTTTTGATACCGCCAGTTCTCTTGCGTCCCCGTGTCAAGCACGGGGACAAGATAGTTCAAACCAGATAAAAAGAGAAATAATTACAAAACAATCGTTGGGTAATTATTTCTCTTTATTATTTTGTTATTCGTCGCTCTTTACCTACTTTTATGCTTTAAATATAAAAGTATACCTTATGACAGTATTAGATAGATTTTTAAAGTATGTAACGTTTGAAACACAATCGAGTGAAGAGACCGGGACGACACCAAGTACTCCGGGACAGCGGGTGTTTGCAGAAGAATTGGTAAAGGAACTGGAAGAAATAGGTCTGGAAGACATCACGCTGGATGAAAACAGCTATCTGATGGCAACACTTCCGGCAAATACCGATAAGAAGATTCCGGCTATCGGCTTTATCGCCCATCTGGATACCAGTCCGGATATGTCGGGAAAAGATGTGACTCCACGGATTGTAAATTATAAAGGAGGAGATATCGTCCTGTGCGCCGAAGAGAATGTAGTTCTTTCTCCTCAGATGTTTCCTGAACTGAATGATTATAAAGACCAGGATATTATTGTAACCAACGGTAAGACCTTGCTGGGAGCCGACGATAAAGGCGGTGTGGCAGCCATCATCGCTGCTATGAAATATCTGAAGGATCACCCGGAAATCGAACATGGCAAGATACGTATCGGTTTTACTCCGGACGAGGAGATCGGGGAAGGGGCCAACCATTTTGACGTGGAGAAATTCGGTTGTGAATGGGCTTATACGATCGACGGCGGGCAGATTGGCGAACTGGAATATGAAAACTTCAATGCGGCAGCTGCCAAAATAACTTTTAAAGGTTTGAACGTTCATCCGGGTTATGCGAAGAACAAGATGCTGAATGCTTCGTTGCTGGCTATCGAGTTCGCTTCGTGGCTGCCGGCTTCACAACGTCCGGAACATACGCAGGGGTACGAAGGTTTCTATCATCTGACCAATATGTCGGGTACGGTAGAGGAAGCCTCCTTGTCCTATATCATCCGCGACCATGTGCGCACTTTGTTTGAAGAAAAGAAAGCACAGTTGAAGATGTGGGTAAAACGTATGAACGAAATCCATCCGGGCAGTACGACGCTGGAACTTCGCGACCAATATTATAATATGCGTGAAGTGGTTGAACCGAAGAAATATATCGTAGACCTGGCCTTTGAAGCCATGGAGTCTGTCGGTGTTAAACCGCTGGTTAAACCGATTCGCGGCGGAACGGACGGTGCCCGTTTGTCATTTATGGGATTGCCCTGCCCGAATATATTTGCCGGCGGGTTGAATTTCCATGGACGTTATGAGTTCCTTCCGGTCAACTCATTGGAAAAGAGTATGCAAACAATTATAAAAATAACCGAGCTTCTGGCTCAAAAATCTTAAACGTAATAATAACATGAAAACGACTCCGTTTACCGATGTACATATCGCATTGGGAGCAAAAATGCATGAATTTGCAGGTTATAATATGCCGATCGAATATACCGGCATAATCGATGAACACATGACCGTTGTGAATGGTGTAGGTGTATTCGATGTATCTCATATGGGAGAGTTTTGGGTAAAAGGCCCGAATGCGCTGGCTTTTATCCAGAGTATCACTTCCAATGATGCATCTGTTTTGCCATTGGGTAAGGCGCAATATACTTGCTTCCCGAATGATAAAGGTGGTATTGTGGATGACCTGCTGGTTTATCACTATGAACCGGAAAAATATCTGTTGGTCGTAAATGCAGGAAATATTGCAAAAGACTGGGATTGGTGTGTCAGTCACAACACAGTGGGGGCAGAGCTTGAAAACTCTTCCGACCGTACTGCCCAGCTGGCTATCCAGGGACCGAAAGCAACTGAAGTGTTGCAACGCCTGACTCCGGTCGATCTTTCGTCTATCCCTTATTATTCTTTTGTGACCGGAGAGTTTGCCGGTTGTAAGAATGTAATCATTTCCAATACGGGCTATACCGGTGCGGGTGGTTTTGAATTGTATTTCTATCCGGATGATGCAATGACTATCTGGAATGCAATCTTTGAAGCCGGCAAGCCGGAAGGTATCAAGCCGATTGGTTTAGGTGCCCGCGACACACTTCGTCTGGAAATGGGATTCTGCCTGTATGGCAATGATCTGGATGATACGACTTCTCCGATCGAAGCCGGACTGGGTTGGATCACTAAGTTCGCGGACGGGAAAGAATTTACAAACCGGGCAGAACTGGAACGCCAGAAGAAAGAAGGCGTTACCCGTAAATTGTGTGCGTTTGAATTGGTAGACAAGGGTATTCCCCGTCATGGTTATGAAATTGTGGATGCAGAGGATCAGGTTATCGGTGTTGTAACATCCGGAACGATGTCGCCGGTGTTGAAGAAAGGTATCGGTATGGGATATGTGAAGCCTGAATATGCAAAAGCCGGTTCAGAATTCTTTGTGAAAGTACGTAACCGTAATCTAAAAGCACAGGTGGTCAAAGCGCCGTTCAGAAAATAATGAAAAACAGGCATATGTAAATAAGAAGCCTCATTCGTTACCGGATGGGGCTTTTTTATATATCTTTGCGCCGAAAATATAAAGATAGGTCTCATGTTGAACTTTCTGAAGAACTGGACATTGCCTGTTGCAATGCTGACCGGTGTATTGGGTTATTTGATGTTTGCCAACTTCACCTTTCTGGAGCCGACAAAACCGTTTATGAACACGCTTATTGCGTATCTTACTCCTTTATTGATCTTTGGTCAGTTATTACTTACTTTTTGTAAAGTGGATTGGCGGGAGTTGATGCCGTCTCCGTGGCACGGATGGTTGTTGCTGTTTCAGATTGTTTCTTCATGTGCCCTGGCAGCTTTGTTGATTTTTGTACCTATGGGAGGTTCCTATCGGGAGGTTTTTGAAGCAGCGATGGTTTGTCTGATCTGTCCGACGGCGACAGCGGCGGCAGTTATTACGGGTAAGTTGGGCGGGAGTGCTTCCAGTCTGACTACTTATACCCTGTTATCGAATATTCTGGCGGCGGTAGCTGTGCCGTTGATATTTCCTTTGGTCGAGCCTCATACGGACGTTACTTTCTTCACCGCTTTTCTGAAGATTTTGAGTAAAGTATTTCCGTTGTTGCTTTTCCCGTTTTTTCTGGCATTGTTCTTCCGGTATTGTCTTCCGAAGATACATCATTTTTTGTTAGGTTTCCATGACCTGGCTTTTTATATGTGGGGGATGGCGCTGGCCATCGTAACGGCTCAGACCGTGAAATCGCTTGCCCACAGTACGATTCCGGTAGAGGTCGAGATATTGATCGCATTGGCCGGTTTTGTCACTTGCGCCCTTCAATTCTTTCTCGGAAAACGGATCGGAACTATTTATAAAGACCGCATCAGTGCCGGTCAGGCCCTGGGACAAAAGAACACGGTGCTCGCCATCTGGATGTCTTATACTTATCTCGACCCGGTTTCTTCGGTCGGTCCGGGTTCTTATGTGTTGTGGCAGAATATATTTAATAGCTGGCAGCTGTGGAAGAAACGGAAAAATGATTCTAAAATGTAAATAACAAAGAATAAAATATATGAGATTAAGTAATGAATGGTTCACAGCTTTGTCGGAAGACGAAGACGGGCATTTGGTAACAGTAAGCGGACGCGATGAACTGACGGAATTTATCCAGTCCGGTAAATTCAAGGAACGTGTTGAAATAACCTGGAAATATGAAGGGGATGAGAAAGGAATGCCCATAGACGTACTTGCCGAACAGATGGAGAATGTACAGGAAACTTTACGCAAAGCCATGGAAAAAGATAAACTCTCCATCCTTACCGCTGTTTATACCGGGGCAGGAGAGAAGATATGGGTTTTCTACACCCGTACAGTCCGCGTTTTCGGCGAACGTCTGAATGAGGCACTCGCTCCGTTCGATCTGTTACCTATTTCTATTTATACGGAAGTCGATCCCGAATGGGAAGAGTATCTGGATATGTATGAGATGAAGCAGTGGGCACTCGATTAAGGCGTGTTTAGCTCTTTTCTGACTAACCAGCTGCCGATGCGCGATTCGGAAATTCCTTCTTTCAACCGATAGCTACAAATGAAACGGTCGTCTTTTATTTCAGATTCCATGTAGTTGAACTGACATGTTTTTTCTGTATAAAAGGCTTCCGCAAGTTCTATGATATGGGTGGAGATAAGGAATTTGCTTTGCGGATATTTTTTCAGCAGATTGAGAACGATGACCGAAGCCTCATAAGCATCGCGGGCATTTGTTCCCCGGAAGAGTTCGTCGAACACGATGAAATAAGCATCTTCTTCCTTGACTTTTTCCAGTATGCTTTTGATACGTAATACTTCCGCATAGAAATGGCTTTCTCCTCTTTTTAAAGAATCCGGTAAATTGATGGAAGTAAAAATACCCTTGTATACCGGGCAACGCATATAAGTTGCCGGTACCGGTAATCCGGCGTGAGCCAACCAAATAACCGACGATAACGCTTTCAGAGTCGTCGATTTGCCAGCCATATTGGAACCAGTGAAAATATTGATATGTTTTTCCTCCAAATGCCAGTCATTACGTACGGCTTGCGGCAAAGCCGGATGGAAAAAGTTGTGTATGACCAGCTCTGTGTCGCCGGAGTGTAATTCCGGGTAACAAAATCCTTTCTCTTTAGCTATTTGATGCGCGGAACGAAAGGCGTCCAATTCGTATACAATATCAAGTATCCCTCGTACAGCGATTTTTCCCCTATTGCGGAAAATGTAGTCGAACTGGTCGATTTCGTAACAAGTTAATCTGGTTTCCCTGTTCGGGATTGAAGCAAAAACATTGCTGTCCACATAGGAACGTATCATCCGGAGCGTTTGTTTGATAATGTCCGGTTGTGCGGACTCTTCTATGGGAGATGAGATCTGGCGTAATTCCCGGATCAATTCACATAAATATAAGCATCCACGGCTTTTAATATAGTTCCACGGATTTTTCTGCAATTTGTTTTTTAACCATTGGTAGTAGGAGAGGACGCCTAATACGGTTGTGGGGGACGGCTCATTATAATTCAGGTAATATTCGATGAAGTCCAGGGTGTTCCCGTCTATTTCGAAGCTGGGTATTCCACCGGCGCGAATGGATTCGATGCGGTAGTGGAGTGTTTGGATATTGTTAACAGGATGGGTAACCCAGTTTTGGAGTACGTTACGGCCGCCTTTAGACTGAGTCTCGGTATAAATACCGGTCAGATCAAATTCTCCGTAGGGATTTTGCGTAACGCATAAGTCATTACGGGTCTGTATATCTGTTTCGAGTTTCTTTGTTCCTGTCTGTCCCATTGGACAAAGATAGTTTTGTTTATGAAACTAAAGATACTCCGGGGTAAAAAAATACAAAAGGAGTTGTCTTTGAAAACAACTCCTCCGTGTAAATATATAAACTCTAAAAAATAACTGGCAGATCACCAGGTAATGCTATTGCAATCTGACTAATCTGTAAAGCAATTGCTGGATTGCTTCCTGATAGTCGTCGATAATGGATTGTGAGAATGCTTCAGGGAACAAATCTCTGTGTTTTTCTACGTAGTTGTAGAAATCTGATGCATGTTTTACGATGTCTTTCGGAGTTTTGGTTTCCGGGATGGCAATCTGGAGGTCGCCTACCAAGGCGAATGTTGTTTCGGTGATTCTGTCGATCACGTCCAGCAAGGAGGCGATGGCTTCATCTAATGCCATATGTTTAGCATAACTGCCGGTTCCGGTTACGCTCCAGTGAAAAAGTTTGAGACTACTGTTGAATGAGAAAAGTTCTCCGATAAATGTTGCGATCTCTTTATTGGAAGTGCGGGTCGCTTTTTCTTTTTGTTCTGATTTTACTGTTGTACTCATAATTTTGTTTATTTATGTTTTGTACTTAATAAACATCATAGGCAACAGGAAAGTTTACGGGAATATTAGAAAATATTTGAAGATGATTTATGGTAACAATAAGGTTATAAAAGCTGTTTATAAATGGAATATGGATAAATAATTATGACACAGATAAAATTGAAACGGATATATGAAGATCCGGAGCCAACGGATGGTTACAGGGTCTTTGTGGATCGGCTATGGCCCAGAGGTATGAAAAAGGAAGCGGCACATTTCGATTTGTGGGAAAAAGATGTAACTCCCTCTCCAGAACTTCGAAAGTGGTTTCATCAGGCACCCGATGAAAGGTGGAATGAGTTTGCCGCATTGTATAGCAAAGAGCTGAACGGTTCGGAGGCAGCAAGGGTATTTGTGGAGAAGATCAGGCAATATCCGGTCGTCACGTTGCTATATGCTTCTAAGAGTCCGGACCATAATCATGCACTTATTTTGAAAAAGTACCTGGGGGAACTGATGGTTGGCGATAGGTAATGTGTCATCTGTACTGTACGGAGGGTAGGAAGCGTGCTACATCGGGATGCTCCCTACCAGTAGGGACAGATCATACCTAGCGGTAAGTACAGGTTGTCCCTAGGGATAGGGACGCAACGTACCTACCGCTAGGGACAATCTCTATACCGGACGGAATAGGCTATGATTACTGTGTGATCAGGTAAGCCTTGAACGCTTTGAAGTCTTTGCTGAGTTCGACACTTTGTTTCGTCCCTTTCATAAAGGATTGTAACTTGGCCGGAATTTCAATGTCTGCATCGAGGATACGGTCGACGGTTCCTTTGAACTTCGCCGGATGGGCAGTTTCAAGGAAGAGGCCGGTTTCGTCAGATTCGAGTGCATATTGTATCAAAGCCTGATAGCCGCAGGCACCGTGCGGGTCAAGTAGATAGCCATCGTTTTCATATACATATCTGATGGTGTATTCGATTTCTTCGTCGGTGAAACGGTAGCCGGTGATGTGTTGGCATATTTCATGATGTTTGTCGCCGTAGATATCGAATAAATCCATGATGCGGGCAAAGTTGCTTGGGTCGCCGACATCCATCGCGTTAGCTATCGTGGCTACGGAAGGACGCGGGGTGTAAACGCCTGTTCTCAGATATTCAAGGAATACGTCGTTGCGGTTGTTGGCAGCGATGAAGCGTTTAACGGGCAGTCCCATCCAGTTGGCAAAAAGACCGGCGGTGATATTTCCGAAGTTCCCGCTGGGAACGGAGATGACCAGGTTATCGGCTTTGCCGAGCTTATCCAGTTGTGCGTAGGCATTGAAATAATAGAATGATTGCGGGAGGAAGCGGGCCACGTTGATGGAATTGGCTGATGTCAGTTTCATGTGGCGGTTCAGTTCGTCATCCATGAAAGCCGATTTTACCAACGCCTGGCAATCGTCGAAAGTCCCGTCTATCTCAAGGGCGGTGATATTCTGTCCCAGTGTTGTGAACTGGCATTCCTGGATAGGACTGACTTTTCCCTTGGGATAAAGAACATACACGTGGATACCCGGTACACCTAGAAAACCGTTGGCAACGGCACTTCCCGTATCTCCCGAAGTGGCAACCAGTACGTTAACCTGTTTCAGTCCTTCTTTTTGGATGAAATATCCCAGCAGGCGAGCCATGAAGCGTCCGCCGACATCCTTAAAGGCCAGTGTCGGACCGTGGAAAAGTTCAAGGCTGTAAATATTTTCAGAGACGTTTACCACAGGGGTATCGAACGATAAAGTATCTTTTACGATTTCATTCAACGTTTCCGTTTCGATGTCTTCACCGAAAAAAGCCTGTGCAACCGTACAAGCTATTTCGTGGAAAGACTGATTTTTCATATTGTTGATTGTGCCCTCATCCAGACGGACGATACGTTCGGGCATATACAATCCCTTGTCACCGGCAAGGCCTTTTACTACGGCTTCTTCCAGGGTGGCGAGGGGAGCTTGTTTGTTTGTGCTGTAATATTTCATAATAATTCTTTTATAAATTCATCTTTTTCCAATACTCCATATTTACCGTTCAGGACACTGAATTCGTCGAAGCAGGTCACTGCATCAGGCTCCTGTCCGGGTTTGTAGATCAGGAAGGGGACGGGGGTATTGGTGTGTGTACGAATCGAACAGGGAGTCGGGTGGTCGGGAAGTACGGCAATGGCAACCGGTTCGTCCCATGTCTGCAACTCTTCATAGATAATGCGAATGGCCCGTTTATCCAGATATTCGATTGTTTTTATTTTGAGGTCTACGTCTCCTTCGTGTCCGGCTTCATCACTGGCTTCGACGTGGAGGTAGACGAAATCATTTGTTTTCAGTGCTTCGAGGGCGGCATGCGCTTTGCCTTCGTAGTTGGTATCATATAATCCGGTGGCGCCTTCCACGCTGATAACTTCAAGACCGGCATAAACGCCGATGCCGCGAATCAGGTCGACGGCCGAAATAACGGCCCCTTTATTGAAACCGTACATCTCCTGCATGGTCTGCATGGCAGGACGATAACCGGGCGACCAGGGCCAGATACTGTTTGCCGAGTCCTTTCCGGCTGCCATACGTTTGCGGTTGACGGGATGGTCTTTCAATATTTCCTGGGATTTCAGAATCAAGTCATTCAATAAGTCGGCAGTCTCTTGTGCTTCCGGCACTTCCGGTTTGATCATCAGCGGGCGGAAGGGGTGGAGGGGAACATCGTGGGGCGGCGTGCAATCCAGCTGTTTGTCGCCTCCTTTGATAACCAAAAGGTGACGGTAGGAGACACCAGTGTAGAATTTTACTTTGTCGGAGCCTAATTTCTCGTTGAGGAATTGTATTAACTCGTCGGCTTCTTCGGTGGATATATGGCCGGCCGAATGGTTTTTCAGGATATCTCCTTCAACACAAATAAGGTTGCAGCGCATCGCCATTTCACCCGGTTGAAGGGTGACACCGATGCTTGCAGCTTCCAGTACGCCACGTCCTTCGTATACTTTCGGCAGGTCGTATCCTAATACGGCCATGTTGGCAACTTCGCTGCCCGGATGGAACCCGTCGGCAACCGTTTTCATTTGTCCGGTAACACCCAATGCAGCCAGCTTATCCATATAAGGAGTATCTGCATATTGCATGGGAGTCTTACCTCCAAGTGCCTCAATGGGTTCATCGGCCATGCCGTCGCCTAGGATTATTATACTTTTCATTTCGTATTAACTTAATTCATTCCTTTTTTTACCGAATATTGGCTATAGAGATTATATCTGCGAATACACCAGCAGCCGTTACATCGGCTCCGGCTCCGTAGCCTTTTATTATCATGGGATACTCGTGGTATCTTTCGGTGGAAATCATGATGATGTTGTTGCTGCCTTCCAGTTCGTAGAACGGATGGTGGCTGTCGACTGTTTGCAGGCCGATTTCGCAAACGCCTTTATCCATTTTGGCAACGAAGCGGAAACGTTTGCCTTCGGCTTCCAGTTGCTGGCGTTTGTTTTCAAATTCGGCATCCAGTTCTTTCACTTTGCACCAGAAATCGTCGAGCGAACCTTCGAAATATTTATCCGGCACGAACAAGTTGCGTTTTACATCTTCCTGCTCCACTTTGTAACCGGCTTCACGTGCCAGGATGACGAGTTTACGCAATACGTCTTTTCCACTCAGGTCGATGCGGGGGTCGGGTTCCGAGTAACCTTCCTCTTTTGCCATCAGGATTGCCTTGCTGAAAGGTATATCGGCACTGAGCGTATTGAATATATAATTTAATGTACCGGAAAGAACAGCTTCCAGTTTCAGGATATGATCGCCACTGTTTCTCAGGTCGTTCATCGTATTGATGATAGGCAGTCCGGCTCCGACGTTCGTTTCGAACAGGAACTTGACGCCACGGTGGCGGGCCGTTTCTTTCAGTTTGATATAATTGCTGTAAGAGGACGAGGCGGCTACTTTATTGGCGGCTACCACTGAAACGTTGTTGTTGAGCAGCGTTTCATACAGGTCGGAGACAGCCGGGGTTGCCGTACAATCCACAAATACGGAGTTGAAGATATTCATTTTCAGAATCTCTTCTTTCAGATGTTCGGGAGAACTCTCTTCGCCGTTCTTTTTCAGTTCGTCGATACAGTTTTCCAGGTTTAGTCCTTCACGCAGGAAAAGGGCACGTTTACTGTTGGCGATACCGACAACATTTAGTTTCAGGCCGTTTTGTTCCATCAGTTTAGGTTGCTGGATACGGATTTGTTCCAGTAAGTTACCGCCTACCGTTCCGACACCTGCAATGAACAGGTTCAACACCTTATATTGTGACAGAAAAAATGAATCATGGATAGAGTTCAGTGCCTTGCGCAGATATTTGTGCTTGATAACAAATGATATGTTTGTTTCGGAAGCACCTTGTGCACAGGCAATCACGCTGATACCGGCACTGCCCAGCGTACCGAACAGCTTACCGGCAATACCTGGCGTACGTTTCATGTTTTCACCGACGATGGCGACTGTTGCCAGGTCTTTTTCGGCCACCGTATCGTTCATATCACCCTGGGCGCGTTCCAATGCGAACTCTTCATCCAGCACCTGCACGGCCAGGTCGGCATCGGCATTGCGGACAGCGAAAGTCGTATTGTTTTCGGAACTGGCCTGTGATACCATAAATACGCTGATACCGCTTTTTGCCAATGTCTTAAAGATACGGTAGTTTACACCGATCACACCAACCATGCCCAGTCCCTGAACGGTAATCAGGCAGGTGTCGTTGATAGAGGAAATACCTTTGATGATGGCTTTCCCTTCTTCTTTTACCTTTTCCTTGGAAATATAAGTACCCGGCGCTTCCGGATTGAATGTGTTCAGGATACGGATCGGAATATTCTTATGATATACCGGATAAATTGTCGGCGGATAGATGACCTTGGCTCCGAAGTTACATAACTCCATCGCTTCGGTAAACGTCAGCCGGTCGATTACATAGGCTGAACTGATGACGCGCGGGTCGGCAGTCATGAAACCGTCTACGTCCGTCCA
Organism: Parabacteroides goldsteinii; assembly: GCF_020091425.1. Classification (NCBI taxonomy): domain Bacteria; kingdom Pseudomonadati; phylum Bacteroidota; class Bacteroidia; order Bacteroidales; family Tannerellaceae; genus Parabacteroides; species Parabacteroides goldsteinii. Next base: position 1,135,632 of record NZ_CP081906.1, read on the forward strand.
TATTTCCAAAACGTTGGCATCAAGCGCAGTAGCCAGGATAGAGGCAGTATAGTCGGAACCGCCACGTCCCAGGTTCGTTACTTCTCCGTTTTCCGTACTGGAAGAGATAAAGCCGGGAACCAGCGATACTTTAGGTAGCGGGTTGAAAGTCTCTTTAATGAGCTGGTTTGTCTGTTCGAAATCAACGATATGTTTGTTGAACTGCTTGAGCGTTTTGATAAACTTACGGGAATCGAACAGCTTGGCATCTTCGATGACATTCGACACGATGAGTGAAGAAATGCGTTCGCCGTAACTGACGATTGTGTCGGAAGTCTTGGCAGACAGGTCGTTGATAAGGTACACACCTTTGAAGATATTACCCAGTTCGTCCAGCAGGCTCATGACCTTTTTCTGCACTTCGATGCGCTGCATCTTGTCGGGGATAACACCCTGAATCACATCCAGGTGACGTGTTATGATTTCGGAGAACTCCCTTTCGTATCCGACATCCCCTTTGGCAGCCATGGATGAGGTTGCCAGCAACTTATCCGTGATGCCGCCCAATGCAGATACGACAACGATTACAGGCTCTTCAATAGCCTCTACTATCTTCTTAACACTCAAAATACTATTCACGGAACCTACGGATGTTCCGCCGAATTTCAATACTTTCATCGGTATGTATTATTTTAATTGACAGCTGACGGTTGACAACTGACAATATATTTGTAACTAAATTAATTGATAAAAAGAACCGGAAAGAACCGGCATAAAGGATGCAATACAAATGATTGCAACAATGCAGGACGTGGCCGCTGCTTTTGTTTATTTGTAAATTCTAACCCCCCAAGGGGTCATCAATGCCCATGTATAATATGCTATACCTGCAATCATTCTTTTACTTTTCTAGTTTTCATATCTTATTGCAGGGGCAATATTACACATTATTTTTCAAATGCAAGCATTTTTTCAGTAGAAAGTGATAAAATAGTGGAAAGTTGATAGGAAAAGAGGGTATGATGATTACTATTGTTTATTTATTTTGCCCTTTTTCACCTGCCGTAACCAGAACACCGGGAGCAGACAAAGCAAGGTGACGATGAATGCGATATAGAAATCATCGTTGATGCCGCCTATGTATGCTTCTAGTTCGAGACGTTTGATTATTAGCTGTTCGGCGAGTGATTTGGCTGTCTCTTCGGTGGTGCCGGTTGTCTGTAAGGCGAAGAAACTCAGTTTATCTATTGTCTGGTGATATATCTCACCAGTATAATTTAATGCTTCGCTGTAGCGTTGGGTATGGTAACTGGTGCGTTGGGTAAGCATATGGCTGAAGATGGCGACACCGAAACTGCCGCCCATTTGGCGGACGATATTGGTGATACTCGATGCTTGTGCCATTTGTACGACACTGATACGGGCTAATGATAAAGTTAATAATGGGGTGAAAAGTATTCCCATGCCGATGCCGCGAAGATAGAGGCTCATCATGATATACCATTTTTCGGTCAGGAAGGAGAGGAAGATGTTGAGATAGAAACTGAGTGCCATCAGGATCAGTCCGCCTGCAATCAGTATTTTAGGGTTTATCTTCTGCCCCAATGCTCCGGCAGTGGGAGAACAAAATCCCTGGATGATTCCTACGGGAATAAAGAACATGCCGGCCTGGAGGGCTGAATATCCCAGATTGTTCTGCAAATAAAGGGGGATCAGGAAAGTGCTTCCGAACATGCCGACCCCGAAGATGAACATCATCACGTTTGCCAGGGTGAAATTGCGGTCTTTGAATATACGCAGGTTGATTAACGGATGCTTCACCGTCAGTTCGATATAAATAAAGAGTATGAACATAAGTGCGGAAATCCACATCGAGCCTAATACGACAGGACTGTTCCAGCCTTGTGTGTTGGTAGACGAATTGACTTCCGATAACCCGTACATGAACAGAGGCAGGAAGATGCCGGAAGTGATGAATCCCGGAATATCGAAAGGCTGTACTGTCTCCGCCTTATATTCTTTTTGCAGGATGGCTGTTACAAAGAGAGCGAGAGCCCCGACCGGTACATTTACATAAAATATATAGTTCCAGTTCAGATTGTCGACCAGATAACCGCCGATGGAAGGACCGAACGAGACGGATGCTGCCGAAGCGATGGCCCAGAAACCGAGTGCCGTTCCCCGCTGCTCCGGAGGAAAAACATTGCTGACAATCGCCATTCCGACAGGCATGATTGCTCCGCATCCAAGGCCTTCGATTACACGCCAGAAAATAAGTTCTTCGATCGAGGTGGAGTTTCCGCACATGAACGAACCGAAAGTAAATACCAATAAAGAAAGGAAATAAATCCGTTTGTATCCGAACCGGTCGGACAGCCAGGCGGCTGCGGGAAGGATGCTCGCAATAGCCAGCATATATCCTGTCAGAACCCATTCGGCAGTGTTGATACTGGCACCGAGCGTCCCCATGATAGCCGGAAGTCCGGTGTTCACGACGGTGGAGTCGAGCACGGCCATAAATGTCCCGATCATGATGTTGCCCAACACCAGCCATTTGTAGGCATTATCATTTGTATTTCCGTTCTTACCCATTATTGCTTCTTGATAATCTTAACGGTTGCAGACATGCCTGATACCAGTTTCGGCATCCGGGTATTTTCTTTTCCTTTTTTTACCTGGTCGACGGAGACTTTTATCGGGATGCGCTGGGCAACTTTGGTATAATTGCCGGAAGCATTATTAGGAGGGATCAATGAAAACTCCGAAGCTGTGTTTGTACCTATATAGAATATCTTTCCGGAAAAGGTGAGTCCGGGGTAGGCGTCCAGCGTGAAATCGGCTTTCTGTCCGAGGCGGAGCGTCCGGAACTTGGTCTCCTCCAGATAAACGGCTACCCAAAGGTCTTTCCCTTCATTGATTGTAAAGAGTGTCTGCCCGGGCTGAACCATGTCACCCGGAAGCGACCACCGTTTGGCAATCACGCCGTCGACCGGAGCTGTGATGCGATAATATCCCAATGAAACACGGGTGGATTCTATCGCTGCATCAGCTGAGGCGATTGCAGCTTCACCGGATGTGATCTGTGCCCGTGAGACCTTGATCTGATCTTTGGCTACTTCTACTTTTATGCCTGTACTTTTCCAGGAGTCTTCCGCATCCTGGAATGTTTCCTGCGAAACGGCATTGGTGCTGTATAGTTTTTTGTCGCGTTGGTAGTTCACTTCTGCCTGATGGTAAGCGATTTCTGCCAGTTGGAGGTTCTTGATGGCAGTGTTGAGATTCTCTTTTTCCAGTTTCAGGTTGGCTATCGTCTGTTCACGGCGGGCAATGGTTTCCTGTAACTCTGCAACGATACCACTGCTGTCAAGTTCGGCAAGGAGCATGCCGGCTTTGACCGTATCGCCTTCCCAGGCATATTGCCTGACCATCGGTCCCATGACCTGTGATGCGACGCTTACCCGGTAACTGTCAAGGTTGGCGTCATCAGTCGAAATATATTTGCGATAGTTCCACCACCATAGAAAGGCGATAATGACGGCGATAACCAATATGGCAATAAGCCATATCATACTTTTGTTGGGTGTTTTGTTAGAAGTACTTACACTATCCATAGTTGTGACGTATATTTTTCTGCTTAAAACAAATAAAATATATAAAGGTTCTGGCTATAAAGGTGATTAACAAGTTTGTACAAAAGCTTTTTCAACGGCTTTCCTTTTCCAAATCTGCCCGGCTCTTACTTTGAGTAACCAGATAAACCCCGGTAAAAACAAGGACTGCCGATAATACTTTTTGTAAAGAGAATGTGTCTTGCCCGATCATGACCGCAATCAGTGAAGCGATAATCGGTTGTATATAATTATACATGCTCACCGTTGTCGGACGGATGCGTTTCAGCGACATAGGTATTAATAAATAAGGAATGAATGTCGCACCGATCAGTACGAAACTGATGGCTCCAAGCTCTTGCATATTGAGTGTTTCCCGCTGGAAAGCAGGGGTATCGAGAACATGTCGATAAGTAAAAGGCAATAATACCAACGTGGAAAAAAGAAACATCCATTTCATCATCGTTACCGCTGAATAACGTAAACTCAACGGTTTGGATAAAACGAGGTAGATGGAATATACGAAAGCACTGACGATGATCATCAGATTACCTTCCAGACTGCTGGCTTGCCCCGTAGCATGTGTGGATGCCAAGATCAAAGAAATCCCCCCGGTGCATCCCATCAATACGCCGAAGGCTTTCATCTTGGTGATCGGCTCTTTCAGGATAACGGCTGCCAGTAGCATGACGAAGATAGGGACGCCTGTTGCGATGATGGAAGCATCTACCGGCGAGGTCCGGTTCAACCCTACAATAAATAGTCCCTGATTGATGCCTACCCCGCACATGGCGCAGATAAAAAGCAGTCCCAGGTCTTTTATCGTCACCTTTTCCCGTTTGATAAATAACGAAGTTAACCAAAACAACAGGCAGGCAGATCCCATCCGCATGATGGTAAGCGCCTCGGGTTGCACATGGGAAGGTAACAGATATTTGGATATGGGCATATTGATAGCAAACAATATATTTGTTATCAAAATCAGTATATGGCCCTTTAGTTTTTCTGAGTTCATCGTCTTGCTGCTTTACTGAACGCAAATGTAATCATAATACTTACACAGCCATTATTATTGGACATACATATGTAAAACAAGCCAGTTTTTAAATTATGTGGCTATATGTTTTTTTATCTTATCAAGGAAATTGATAAAACCGGGAATACATAAGTAAAACAATAGGGTTGGCCGGATAATGCAAATACCACAAGTTACAGTACACCGCAGCCGGCCATGGAAACAGGTTGCCCGCAATCCAAATATGGTGCCCGTTGCATCAAAGACCTCCCTGCCAAGTAAAATAAACGGCAATACATAGCAGCGGAACCGAAGATTTGAATATCTTTGTTTCTGCTGACTGTTTTTTAGCAGTAGCATACTATTATTAATATTTAAACTTAAATCAGAATGGCAGTTTACGAATTTTTCTGGAAGATCTGGCTACGGCTCAATCTTCTTACCAAAGATGTGGATAACGACTATACAGCCGAAGTTTCCACCATGAAAAACACCTTTCGCAACGAAGACATCGCCCGTGCCATCGTTGTGGAAGGCAGTGAAATCAAATTCGACACCATGTTGTCGATCATCAATCAACACGACCGTATTATCCGCGAAAAGGTACAGCAAGGCTACAGCGTACTGACCGAAACCTGCCAGTTCACTCCCCGCGTCGCTGGCAGCTGGATCACGGCAAAAGACCAGTTCGACCCGGCCCGCCATAAAATAACGCTCGACATAACGCTTTCCAGCCAGATGCGCGAAGCGTTGACAAAAGTCGGCGTCGAAGTGCTGGGCGTAAAAGACAGCGGAGCCGGTATCAACCGCGTTACCGACGGTGCGACAGGCGCAGTAGACAGCACGATCACTATCGGCGACACGATCGATATCGAAGGAGATAAAGTTCGCATAGCCGGTGATGCGGAAGGAGTAGGCGTTTTCTTTATCGACGTTTCCGGCGCCGTTACACAGGCCACCGGACGCCTGCGCCGCAACGATCCGAAATTCGTACAGATACAGGTTCCCGCCACCCTGTCGAAAGGCACGCAATATACGTTGCGCATTGTGACACAGTACACTACGGGTACCGGCCTGCTGAAAGAACCCCGTACCATCGAATTCGAACGCCCGCTTACTACTTCCGGCGACGGGGGAGGCGGCGACAGGCCCGAAATAGAATAGCGTCCTCTCTTTATGAGAAAATTTGCACAAAGGCTTTGTGGCGCCCGTCACAAGGCCTTTGTGCTGTACGTCACAAGATCGTTGTGACGGGCGTCAAAAGGGCGTTGTGCAAGGCGTCACAACGACCTTGTGAAAAAAAGCAACTCCCGCAGGCGAAACCAAAGAGGTAACAAGCGCACAGTAGGGTTTGGTGATGCCGTATTATTTTATAATTTTGTGAGACTTAAAAAAGATTCTGAAATCAAAGAGGAATATGATTACTAAAGAAGAATTGCAACAATTGTTGATGAGTACCGAAACTTTTCGGGTGGAGCGGACTGTGTCAACAAACAATATGGATAAATTCTGCGAAGCTATTTGCGCTTTCTCCAATGATATCCCTGATTCCAGGCAAAATGGTTATCTCATTCTTGGAGCGAATGATGATGGTTCTTTATCAGGGCTCAAAGTAGACGATGCTTTATTAAAGAAGATTGCTGCTATTCGTTCTGATGGAAATATATTACCGTTGCCTGTGATGAATGTAGATCGTTTCGAATTTCCCGGAGGCGACTTGTTGGTCGCTGAAGTGCAGCCTTCTTTTTTTCCGCCTGTCAGATACCGTGGCAGGACATTTATCAGGATCGGCCCCCGGAAAGATATAGCCTCTGAAGCCGAGGAACGTATATTGACAGAAAGACGTACTGCCAATATGGCGACTTTTGATATTACACCTTGTATTCAGGCTTCCATAGAGGATATTCTTGTTGATAAAATAAAGCAAGACTATCTTCCCAAAGCCATAGATGCAGAAATTCTGGCTTCAGACACAAGAGATATTAAAGAGCAGATGGCTTCTTTATGCCTCTATGATATAGAACATGATTGTCCGACCTATGCGGCTATCGTATTGTTTGGTAAAACTCCGAAACGTTTTTTGCCGGGTGATTATATTCAATTTGTCAAGTTTAAAGGACTGGATAAAGCGGCTGAAATAGAGGATGAACGAGCTTTCAATAAATGTTTTGCCGAGTTGTTGCCGCAGTTGGATGTTTTTATTGAATACTCCATAGTAAAGAAGCGTCCGGTTCCGGTGTCTGTACTTAGGGAGAAAATGGTGTCGAACTATCCTTACTGGGCTATTCGTGAATTGATGATGAATGCTCTGATGCACCGGGACTTTCAAACGAATATGCCGGTGAGATTATACCAGTATAATGATAGGATTGAAATAATGAACCCAGGAGGCTTGTATGGCAAGGCGCGCCCGGAAAACTTTCCGACGGTAAATGACTATCGTAATCCGATTATTTCTGAAGCAATGAAAGTAATGGGGTATGTCAATAAGTTTAATCGTGGAATAGATCGTGTACAGCGTATGTTATTGGATAATGGCAGTCCGCAAGCACAGTTTGATGTAAATAAATTAACAGTGTTTGAAGTTGTAGTTAATGAATGTAAGGCTGCAAATTCGGAAACGACCGAACAGGTAACCATACCAGTAACCGTACCAGTAACCGTACCACTAACTATGCCTGTGGAAGAACTGTTAGGAGTGTTTCAAGGTGAAATGTCTAGAACGGAACTGATGAATATTCTTAATTTAAAAAATAAAGCTCACTTTAAAACCGAATATATTCGAAAGGCACTAGAATTAGGCGTTATTGAAATGACACAACCGGATAGTCCGAATAGCCCGACACAGAAATATCGGCTTACAGAGAAAGGTAAATTATTAGTAAAATAACAAACATAGAGAAATAGATATGAAACCAACCCGTATAATCGAGATATGTGCCAACTCGGCACAAAGTTGTGTAGAGGCCGAAGCCGGAGGAGCTAAGCGTGTGGAACTTTGTGCCGGTATCCCTGAAGGGGGAACGACTCCCAGTTATGGTGAGATTAAAACAGCGCAGGCATTGACTTCTACCATTGATATAAATGTCATTATCCGTCCGCGTGGCGGCGATTTTCTGTATACTCCGGCGGAGATAGATGCTATGCTGCTGGATATTGAATTATGTAAACAACTGAAAGTACACGGCGTCGTTTTCGGATGCCTCACTAAAGAGGGAGATATGGATGTTCCGTTGATGCGCAGACTGATGGAGGCTGCCAAACCGTTGTCGGTAACCTGCCACCGGGCATTTGATGTCTGCCGTGACCCGTTTGCGGCACTGGAACAACTGATTGAACTCGGATGCGACCGTATCCTGACTTCCGGCCAGCAATCGGATGCCGTTAAAGGTATTCCTCTGATTGCCGAATTGGTGAGGCGTGCTGACGGACGCATCATTATCATGCCGGGATGCGGTGTCCGTGAAAGCAATATCGCGAAACTCGAAGCGGAAACAGGAGCGAAGGAGTTTCATACTTCCGCCCGTAGCATCGTTTACAGTAAAATGGAGTACCGGAATGAAAATGTGCCGATGGGAAGCAGTATTGTCTCTTCGGAGTTTGAAACGGTAGAAACCGACCGGAATAAAGTGGCTGCTTATTTGTAACTGATGAGATGAAATACCGATTGTCCTTTGTTGCCTTGTTGTTGTCTTGTGCCCTGGGTAAGGCGCAACAAGATTCTATTGTCCCTTTTGAAGCGGCATACAAACGTGTTTATAATATAACGAAAGTGACAGGGGCGAAGCCGGTTATGGATGGGCGCCTGGATGAAGATTTCTGGACGAAGCAGGGCGAGTGGTCCGACCGTTTTGTTCAGATTATTCCTTATGAACGGCAAATGCCGGATGCGCCTACCCGTGTGAAACTATTCTATGACAATAAGTATATCTATGTCGGTGTCTATTGTAAGGAAAGCCATCCGGAAAAGATGAACCGCTTTATCGGCAACCGCGACGATAACAGCATGGGCGACCTTATCAGTGTTGCCTTTGATACGTATCATGATTACCGGGCCGCTCCGGAGTTTAATATCAATCTGGGGGGAAACAAGACTGACCTGGTCGTGACCGATAAGCTGAATGTCAATTTAAGCTGGAATGCCGTATGGGAAGGAAAGACCTATATCGACATGGCCGATTCCTGTTGGACGGCGGAATTGCGTATCCCGTTCAGCCAATTACGATATAACCAGCATTCCGGTGATGGCATCTGGGGACTTCATGTCCGCCGTATCAGACGTCAGAATAATGAGGTTCAGAACTGGAGCATGATTCCTCTGAAGAATAACGGACATGTCTTTTCTTTCGGAGAGATGCACGGGATGGACGATTTGCCGAAACCTCGTGGCATTGAATTTCTTCCGTATGTGATGGGAAAATACCGGAATGAACCGAAGGTTGCCGGAAGTCCTTATCAGAAAGGACATAGCTGGGGTGGAAATGTCGGCCTGGATGCGAAGTTCGCCCTTTCGGATTTTACGCTGGACCTGACGGTCAATCCGGACTACGGTCAGGTGGAGCTGGACCCTTCGGTAATGAATCTTACGGCTTACGAAACATTTTATGACGAGAAACGTCCTTTCTTCCTGGAGGGAAAACATATCCTTGATTTTGCCAATGGCAGTGACATGATGTTTTATACCCGTCGTATCGGTGCCGCTCCCTCATATACTCCACAGGGAATCGACAATATCAACAGTTTTGCAGACAGCAAAGACAATGTTCCTATCATCGGTGCCCTGAAGCTGACCGGGACAAACAGACGCGGAGTGACAGTAGGCGTGGTGCAGAGCGTAACGGCTCGTTCTTCCGCCAACGTGACCCGTAACGGGGTTGAAGATGTTGAAGTCGTGGAGCCGCTGACAAATTATACAGTAGCCCGCGTACAGAAAAACTGGAAAGGAAATAGCCTGCTTGGAGGAATGGTCACATCCGTCAACCGGGCATTGGACCAGCCTTATCTGGAAGATTTTATGGTTCGTAACGCTTTTACGGCAGGAATAGATTTTACCCAGTATTTCAAGAACCGTCTTTATTATATAGATGTAAAGGGAATGGTCAGTTCCCTGAACGGAAGCAAAGAGGCGATAGTTGTCCGGCAAACCAGTCCGGTTCATTATTATCAGCGTGCATCGGCATCCGGTTATCTGGGAGTGGACCCTGATCGTCGTTCTCTGAACGGAACCGGTGGTTATGTGAAAGTCGGACGGAAGGGAAATGCCAAGTGGGCTTTCTCGGAAACTTTTAGCTGGTCGTCTCCCGGTTTCGACTTGAATGACATGGGGTATATGAAAGAAGCGGATAACCGGACGAATGAAACGGAAGTGGTGTACCGCCAAACGGATATCTGGAAGTTATTCCGTTATAATGCCTTTACGCTTACCCAGAAAAACCAGTGGGATTATGGGGGAACTCCTTTCAGCAACGATGTCGCTCTTCGCTGGCAGAGTATGACAATGAGCCGTTATGAAATGGATATGAAGGAAACTTTCGTCTGGAACCGGTTGGATAGCCGTTTGCTTCGCGGAGGCTGGGATATGCGGTTGAATCCTTATTTCCAGACTTCGGTTAAAGTGAATACGGATAAGGCAAAGCGGATGATGTTCATGTTGAAATATGAAGGAAATCATAATCTGGACGGGTATAACCGTTTTAATACATTGTCGCCCAGCCTGACTTTCCGTTTGGGAAATCATGTGTATTTGTCTGGGCAGGTGGATTATGCCTGGAATACGGACAATATGCAGTATGTCGGAACATTAACGGCATCGGCATCTCCCGCCCAGACAGACCCTTCGCTTATCTATCTGATGGGGCACATGGACCAGAAAACGTATGGCCTGACAATGCGTTTGCAGGTCAATCTCACTCCGGATATCTCCATACAGTTCTATGGTTCCCCGTTTACCTCGACCGCGAAGTTCTCTGATTTTAAAGAGGCCGCGGATACGGAATCCCGTACATATGACAAACGTTTCCATGTCTTTTCCGGAGATGAAATCGGTTATTCGGACGGAAGCTATCATCTAAAAAGTGGGGGACGGGAAGCATCCTTCAGGAATCCGGACTTTAGTTTTAATGAGTTCCGTTCCAACCTGGTGGCCCGTTGGGAATATTTGCCGGGTTCTACGATCTATTTTGTCTGGGAACATCGCATGTCCAACCAGGACAACCACCGGGTGACAGGCTGGGGGAATAACCTGGACCGTATGTTCGGCCTTCCGGCAACGAATACTTTTATGCTGAAGATGAATTACTGGTTCAATTTGTAACCGGATTACTTCTGCCATATAGATATATATACTATCTTTACGAAACAAAAAATAAGACATCATGGAAGAAGAAGCACCAAGAAGACTTTATCGTTCGAATAATGGAATGATTGCCGGAGTATGCGGCGGTATTGCGGATTACTTTGGTTGGGACCCGACGCTGGTACGTGTCGGCTATATACTGTTGAGTATATTTACTGTGTTTTCCGGGGTTATAGCTTATTTGATACTCTGGATAGTTATACCTAAAAAAGGACTATACGAATAATGAATTTTGAGTTATCATCACCATTCAGCCCAACGGGAGATCAGCCGGAAGCAATAGCGGCTCTTTCGGAGGGCATTCAGAGTGGTGTGCCTTTCCAGACGCTCCTCGGAGTAACAGGTTCGGGAAAGACGTTTACTATTGCCAATGTGATTAAGGAGGTACAACGTCCTACTTTAATATTAAGTCATAACAAAACGCTGGCTGCGCAGTTGTATAGCGAGTTCAAAGCCTTTTTTCCGAATAATGCCGTAGAATATTTCGTTTCCTATTACGATTATTATCAGCCGGAGGCTTATCTGCCTACTACGGATACCTATATCGAGAAGGATTTGCAGATTAATGAAGAGATAGATAAACTCCGTCTTCGTACGACAGCTTCTTTGTTGTCGGGGAGAAGGGATGTGATTGTTGTTTCTTCCGTATCCTGCCTGTATGGTATGGCCGATCCGACGGCGTTTGCCGAAAAGGTGACCCATCTGGAAAAAGGAATGCAGATTGACCGCGACAAGTTGTTACGCCGCTTTGTCGATGCTTTATATGTAAACAATAAGTTAGAGTTTAACAGTGGATGTTTCCGGGTAAACGGAGATACGGTCGATATATTTCCGGCAATCGAATCGTTTGACGGAGTGGCTTACCGTATCGAGTTCTGGGGCGATGAAATAGACCGTCTGTCTTCTTTCGACCCGAAGACCGGACAGGAGATTGACGAGCAGGATGAACTGAATATTTATCCGACCAATTTATTTGTCACCACCCAGGAACGTATAAATATGGCTATCGGCCAGATCGATGTCGACCTCGGTACGCAGGTGAATTTCCTGAAAGAGATTGGCAAGCATTATGAGGCGAAGCGTTTGTATGAACGTGTAACCTTCGACCTGGAGATGATTCGCGAGTTGGGACATTGCTCGGGTATAGAAAACTATTCCCGTTATTTTGACGGCCGGATGGCCGGTGAACGTCCTTACTGCCTGCTCGATTATTTCCCGAAAGATTTTATGTTGGTAGTCGATGAAAGCCATGTCACGATCCCACAGATACGGGCCATGTACGGGGGAGATTATTCCCGTAAAAAGAACCTGGTAGAATATGGTTTCCGTCTGCCGGCGGCGATGGATAATCGTCCGCTAATGTTTGATGAATTTGAATCGATGACCCCGTTAGCTATTTATGTCAGTGCGACTCCGGCCGATTACGAACTGGAGAAGAGCGAGGGGATTGTTGTCGACCAGGTGATTCGTCCGACCGGATTGCTCGATCCGGTTATCGAGGTTCGTCCGACATTGAATCAGATCGATGACCTGATGGAAGAGATAACGCAGCGTTCGGCTAAAGATGAACGTGTCCTGGTCACGACGCTGACTAAACGTATGGCGGAAGAGTTGACCGCTTATCTGACCCGGATGGGAATACGTTGTAATTATATCCATAGTGATGTGGATACTCTGGAACGTATCCAGATTATGGATGATTTGCGGAAAGGTTTGTTTGATGTGCTGATTGGGGTAAACTTGCTTCGTGAGGGACTGGATTTACCGGAAGTCTCTCTGGTGGCTATTCTGGATGCAGACAAAGAAGGCTTCCTTCGTTCTCACCGTTCCCTGACGCAGACTGCCGGACGTGCTGCCCGTAATGTGAATGGAAAGGTTATTTTCTATGCAGATAAGATAACCGCCAGTATGCAACTGACAATGGACGAAACGACCCGTCGCAGAGAAAAGCAGCTTGCCTATAACGAAAAGCATGGCATTACTCCCCGGCAGGTTGTCAAGACCAGCGTCTCTCTTCTGGGTGAGAAACAGCCGGCTACAGCCGAACCGTATGCTTATGTCGAACCGGAACCAAGTCTGGTTGCCGATCCTGTTGTTAAGTATATGACTCGTCCGCAGCTGGAAAAAGCAATCGAACGTACCAAAAAGCAAATGACGGAAGCTGCCAAGAAGTTAGACTTTATTGAGGCCGCTCAGTTCAGGGACGAGTTGATTAAGTTGGAGGAATTGTTGAAAACGAAAGTGCAACCTTGATCTTTTGGTTACTTTTCTATCAAGAGAAAAGTAATATTCAAATCTGATAAATATTGAATTTATGAAAACGATTTTCTTGACATTCTTAGTCTGTTTAATTTGTTTCTGTGGGCAAGCGGCGGATAAGGTTTCTTATACAGAGGCTGACCGGGTTGTCTTTGACCAGTATGTTTCAGAGATGAAAGCAAATAAATCTTTGCCCACCGGTGAATTGATGGTTAAAACGGCACGTTTCTTTTTAGGCACTCCTTATGTGGCTGCAACATTAGAGATGGAGCCGGAAAGGTTGGTTGTCAACCTGCGTGAGATGGATTGCATGACATTGGTGGAGAATGTAGTTGCCCTGACACGGACAATTCAAAGTGAGAACCCTTCGTTTGAAACCTTTTGTAAGAATTTACAGGCACTTCGTTACCGGAATGGAGAGATTCATGACTATACCGATCGCTTGCATTATACCACCGACTGGATTTTCGAGAACCAGCGCAAAGGAATAGTGGAGGATGTTACTTCAGCGGCCGGAGGCATCTCCCTGCCGGTGAATGTCTCTTTTATGTCGACGCATCCCGATAGTTATAAGCCATTGAAAGAAAATCCGGAATTGACAGCCCGGATTGCCGCGAAAGAGAAAGAGATCAACGCCCGTCCTTATTATTATATACCGGAAACCGAGATAAACCGGAACGCAACAGGCATAAAAGACGGAGATATCGTTTGTTTTGTCACAACAATCAAAGGTCTGGATATATCTCATGTCGGTGTCGTTTGCCGGGTAGGGGATAAACTGACTTTTATCCATGCCTCTACTACGCAAAAGAAAGTGATAGTCAACGAAGCTCCTTTACAGGAATATGTGGAAAGTATCAAGCGTAACAGCGGTATAATGATCGTTCGCCCACAAATGTCCTATTAAAATAGTTCGAAGGCAAACTTGAGGCCGATATTCTGGTATTTCCATCTATCGAATCCGGCAAAGGCGGCAACATTGAAAATATGGTTACCGAAACCATATCCTACCTCTGTGTAACTCGGCAAAACGGGTGTCCACAGTTGACTGAAATAAAAGCGTTCAGACAGAATGTACTTAGATGTTTTCTTCTTGAAAAGTTGTGACAGGATGAAGGGACTTTCGTACATAATATGTCCTTGCACATATTTGTCGGATGCATTGAACCAGAAACTCCTTAGTTGGTTGAAGACTCCTCCGAATTCATCTCCCCACGATTCAGGGAACTGGCGGCGTGAGAAATAACGGAAATCGGCAAAGTAAATAGATTTGGGATTCAGGTAAATGCCTCCGCTGATGTGATAATTGAGTTTTCTGGACAAACCGAGTGCGATGCTTTGGTGAATATCCGCTTCGATTCGTCCGTAATCACCGGAACTTTTACCTACTCCGGGGATTGCACGGGCAAATTCGACTGAAATGGTCGGATAATAGGAATACAGATATTCTTTGCGATATCCGTCCATCCAGTAATACTGGCGCGGCGTATAGGAAAAGCCGACGACGGGAGTAAAGTCATGATAGTTATCATTGATGATTTCTTCTATCCCTTCTCCGGGATTTGAAATATCACTTTTCTTTTTTACCGGTATCCGGCGGTGGTAGGAAACGCCGGTCCATAGTTGGAATCCGTTGAACAGTTCGATGTTGTTGCGTATTTCAGCATAGTAGTGTTTGAAATATTCCAGATTTAGGTCATCGAAATTAAATGTAGAGTCTTTCAACTGCTCGTTTATCTCTTTCATAATGGCTGAAGAATAACTCTGGTTACCATTACCGATCGAGAGGCTCAATATGCCTTTTTTCTCCGGCAGATATTCCCAGTCTCCGGACACGGTGAAAAAGATTTCTTTCCGCTTAAATACAAAACCGACGTCCGGACGGAAACGGAGCTGGCGATCTTTGTCGAAAGTTTTGCTGATGCGCAGACGTTGCCTGTACGTTATTCCGTTATGCCCTGAATATCCCAGTTGGAACGGGTTGAATATTCCCGAATATTTGAGGCGGGTCGTTTTATAGTCCATGCTGATGGTATTCGTGAACTTTTCTGTCAGTTTCAGGTATTTGGTGATATTCGCAGAATCTATTTTCTGTTCATTCGTATTGTTGGCGACATGATATAACTTCTCTTCTTCTTTTGTCAAAGGAATATCGCGTTTTTTGTTCCAGAATGTCGTGTCTGAAATGATGGGAACCGTATCTGAGGATAATTTATAATATCCGGTCAGGTCCAGTGATCTTTTTCTTTGCGTTTCGTTATCTTCTTCCACCCATTCCACCGCTTTGTATTTGAAAGAAGAATGGTAGCTGGTGGCAATGGCATTCCCCAGGACATGGTAGCGCAGATACAGGCTGGCTTTATCCGGAAGGATAAAGCGGCGGTAATCGCGTCCGAAAGTCATGATCAGGTTGAATTCTGCAAAATCGAAACGTCCGTTCACATCTATCTTGTCGATGATCCACGATTGGTCTCGGATATACAGGTCGCCGCAGATTAGCTTCTGGCTCCATAATTTGGGCATGAACCGTATCTTATAGATCTTGAGCCCGCTGGTGTCATTGACACTTTCCAGGTCGAATGTATAGAATTTGGAAGCCTGGTTGGTCATAGGAGTGATGATACCTTCATTATATATGGTAGAAGAATAGACATTGAGGTTCAGAAAACTCAATGCTTCCTGCTGTTTCTTGTTGTTGGGGATACTATTTCCGTTTACGGCCTGGAAGTTGTGCAGGAAATTGTTGGGAGCATTGAATTTCGACTCACTTACCATTTCGAAGATCATATCCTTGTTTTTCCTGTCGACCGGGAAGAGATGATGTGCGAAACGTATCAGAAAGTTCTGTTTCAGTATTTCCGTACGCCCTTTTATATATATTTCCGCTTCGTACTTTGAAAGGACATGCTGGTATTTTTCGGCGTTTTTAATTACCTCTTTCATAATGGAATCGGCCTTTACGGACGATTCTGTTTTTTCTTTTAAATCAGGCAACACTTTACTTCTATAAGTGCTTTCCTGTTTGGCGGCAGCATTTATAGTCAATAAAATCAGAGCAAATATCAAAACGTACCTTTTCAACAAAATATCACCCCTTTTGCTACAAACGTAACGAATAAAATTCAAATTAGTAGTAAAAGAAAGTAAAATGTAATTATAAATACAATTTATCGTATTAAACATTTTATTATTTCAAAAGAAAAGTTGTACATTTGTGCTTCATAAGTATGTTATAAAACAGTCGTGGTTAAGCAACAAAAAGAAGAGGTCGATCTATCGGCCAGTTTAGCAGAAGTATGGAGAGTACTGACCGACAAAGAGCGGGAAGTTCTCCGTAATAATTCGACGATCCAGCATTTCAAACGTAACGAGTTGATCTATTGCGAGGGCGACGAACCAAGGGACATGATGTGTTTGCTGAGAGGTAAGGTAAAGATTTTTAAGGAAGGTGTCGGCGGTCGCAGCCAAATCATCCGCATGATCAAACCCGTGCAGTATTTTGGTTACCGTGCTAATTTCGCTCAGGAAAATTACCTGACAAATGCCTCGGCGTTTGAAGCATCTGTTGTTTGTCTGATACCGATGACAATAGTTACGGACTTGCTGATGGGTAATCCTAATCTGGCAATGTTTTTTATTCGTCAGTTATCGTTTGATTTGGGAGTGGCGGATGAACGTACCGTTAATCTTACCCAGAAACATATCCGGGGTCGTCTGGCGGAATCTTTATTATTCCTGAAAGATAGTTACGGTCTGGAAGAAGACGGGGCTACATTGAGTATTTACCTGTCTCGTGAAGATTTGGCAAACTTGTCGAATATGACTACTTCCAATGCTATCCGTACCTTATCGACATTTGTAACTGAGCGTATCATCGCTATCGACGGTAGAAAGATCAAGTTGATAGATGAGGATAAGCTGAGAAAGATAAGTAAGATGGGATAACGAAGATATGACTTTTGAAAACAAAAGAAGGGACTTTCATTTGCGAAGGTCCCTTCTTTTGTTTTCAAAAGTCATGACATTTATTTGATTGCTTCACGGATGCGGACTAAACGTGTCAATAAGCCTTCGAGCAAATCTAATTGTAGCATATTGGCTCCGTCGGATTTCGCTTTGGAAGGTTCCGGATGGGTTTCGATGAAGAGACCGTCGGTGCCGACAGCAATAGCGGCTTTGGCTATTGTTTCTATCAATGCCGGCAGACCGCCTGTTACGCCGGATGTCTGGTTGGGCTGTTGTAATGAGTGGGTTACATCCATGATGACCGGATAGCCGAAATCCTGCATTTGCGGGATGCCCCGGTAATCGACAACCAGGTCTGTATAACCGAATGTAGTTCCCCGCTCGGTGATCATGACGTTGTCATTCCCTGCATCGGCAACCTTTTGTACGGCGAATTGCATGGCTCCGGGAGAAAGGAACTGTCCTTTCTTGATGTTGACGATCTTTCCGGTTTGTGCGGCGGCGACAAGCAGGTCCGTTTGACGGCAAAGGAAAGCCGGGATTTGCAGGACATCTACATATTCGGCAGCCATGGCGGCTTCATGGGTTTCGTGTATATCCGTAACGGTCGGGACGTTGAATGTTTCGCTTACTTTGCGTAAAATCTTTAAGGCTTTCTCATCGCCGATCCCGGTAAATGAATCGAGGCGGGAGCGGTTTGCCTTGCGGTATGAACCTTTGAAGATATATGGAATATTCAGCTTCTCGGTGATGCCGATAACCTTTTCGGCGATACGTAGCGCCATGTCTTCCCCTTCGATCACACAAGGACCCGCCATCAGGAAGAAATTATCTTTATTCTTAAAATCGTTAACTGTTATCATAATTGTTATATATTGTTTTGTTCCAACAACTCCAATGTTTGCCTGATCTTTTCCTCTGTCGGTAACGTGGCATCTATCCAATGGATCGTGCAACCCCGGCGTTCCATTCCGCGGAACCAGGTCATCTGACGTTTGGCAAACTGGTGGATGGCTATCTCTAATTGGGAAATCATTTCTTCGTAAGAAAGTTCACCAATGATGTATAGTGTGAGATATTTATACTCCAATCCGTAATAAATGAGGTCTTCCGGTTTGACGCCGGAGGCAATGATGCCTTTTACCTCGTCTACCATGCCTTCCTCCAGACGGGCACGCAGACGTCTGGATATTTTTTCGCGCCTTAGTTCCCGATCGATGTTTATGCCAATGATCAGGCTGTTGATCGGATCATATTCGTTTGCATCGGGGGCCTCGGTTTTATAATATTCTTCAATCTCGATGGCTCGTATTGCCCTTTGTGCGGAATCTACGTCTGTCTTGTTATGCAATACTTTGTAACCGGCCAGTATTTTTTCCAGTTCTTCCAGCGACTTGCCTTGCAAAGATTCCCTTAGCTTCGGATTTTGGGGAACATCCAGCAGCTTGTATCCTTTCAATACCGCTTCGATATACATGCCGGTTCCACCGCAAAGGATAGGGAGCTTGCCTTTTTCCTGTACGGCCTGGTAAGCACGGAAGAAGTCGTGCTGATATTCGAATACATTATATTTATATCCCGGATCGCAGATATCGATCAGATGATAGGGGATTGCTTTACCGTTCACTGTATAATCGGCGAGGTCTTTCCCGGTACCGATATCCATGCCACGGTAAATCTGGCGTGAATCGGCACTGATGATCTCCGTATCCAGCCGGTCGGCCAGCACTGCGGCAAAAGGCGTTTTGCCGGAAGCGGTCGGGCCTAGTATCGTTATAAGTTGATATGTTTTCATTATGGAGCAAAGATAATAAAAAAAGCCGTCCCCTTTGCGGAGGACGGCTTCCATATACTGATTTGTATTTGATTACTTACCAGCGATAACGCGAGCCATTTCACAAACTTTGTTTGAATAACCCCATTCGTTGTCATACCAAGAAACGATCTTAGCGAAGTTGTCATCCAAAGAGATACCAGCTTTAGCGTCGAAGATAGAAGTGTTAGAGCAACCACGGAAGTCAGTTGAAACAACTGCATCTTCTGTGTAACCCAGTACACCTTTCAATTCGCCTTCAGAAGCTTCTTTCATAGCAGCTTTGATGTCGTCCATTGTAGCAGCCTTTTCCAGAACTACTGTCAGGTCAACAACAGAAACGTCAGAAGTCGGAACGCGGAAAGCCATACCAGTCAGTTTACCGTTCAATACCGGCAGAACTTTACCTACAGCCTTAGCAGCACCTGTAGAAGAAGGGATGATATTTTCAAGGATACCACGGCCACCTCTCCAGTCTTTCTTAGAAGGACCGTCTACTGTTTTCTGAGTTGCAGTAGCAGCGTGAACTGTAGTCATCAAACCTTTAACGATACCGAACTTGTCGTTCAATACTTTAGCGATAGGAGCCAAGCAGTTAGTAGTACAAGAAGCGTTAGAGATGATGTCCTGTCCTGCGTAAGTTGTGTGGTTAACACCATAAACGAACATAGGAGTAGCGTCCTTAGAAGGAGCAGACATGATAACTTTCTTAGCACCAGCCTGGATATGTTTGCGAGCAGTTTCGTCTGTCAGGAAGAAACCTGTAGATTCAACTACAACTTCAGCACCAACTTCGTCCCATTTCAGGTTAGCAGGATCCATTTCTGCAGTCAAACGGATTTTGTTACCGTTTACAACCAGGTTGTTACCTTCTACAGCAACTGTACCATCGAAACGACCGTGTACTGAGTCATATTTCAGCATGTATGCCAAGTAATCAGCATCCAACAAGTCGTTGATACCTACAATCTGAATATCATTGCCGAAGTTTTTAACTGCAGCGCGGAACACCATACGTCCGATACGGCCGAAACCGTTAATACCTACTTTAATCATTGTAATAAAACTTTTATGGGTTTATTAAAAATATTACATAAAATCCATTTAACAGCCACAAGGAGTTGCGCATGAAGCCAATATCGTCAGCATTGCGGTGAATGCCATAAAGAGAATCAAATTACGTTTCATTTTATCCTTGTTTTTAACGACTGCAAATTTAGTCATGTTTTTTTATTCTGCCTTTATTAATGTGAGAAAAATATGCCCTCTAACATAAATTAAATGTTAGGAGTTATTTCTTTTTCTTAAACAGAAGGTTTGTAAACCAGCTTTGAGCCTTTCTGATTCCCCATGTCAGCAAGAATGGGCGGACTACATCCCAGGCTACGGGCAACAGGCCTTGTGCGATACTCAGATAATCCGAGAAACCTATCGGGGGTACTGGCTGGCTGGCTGTTGTTGCTGTTTCTGTAGATTCTGTTTTTTTTGATTTAGTGTTGGGAAATAGTAAGGTGGTGAAACCGGATATCAAAAGGCTGCCTGCATTTTCCTGGATATAAGAAAAGTCGTCATTCAGCTTTTGTTCCTGTATAACACATTGCTTCCGGATTCTTTCCTTGTCAGAAATCAGTTTCTCCAGTGGCGTCAGTGGCTTGTTTTGTATCTGTTGCATCATCTTTTTCGTCATTACCGTTTAATGCTGCAATCACTACGTTCAATACCGTGTTGCAGATTCTGCCTTTATTCATTATAATGAGCCCGATCAATAGGAGATATAACACTGCCACGAAAGCAAAGCCGGTTCCCATCGAACCGAAGATATCACCCATAAAGAACCCTAATGCCAGGAATATGAACAGGATGGCAAAGAAAGCCAGAAACAATAAAATTAAGCCATACGAAAGAATGGCGATCAGTTGGCCGCTTCTTTCGTATGTGCTTAACTTTAAAAGTTCAAGCTTTAATTCTACGTAAGTTGAAACATCATCTTTCAGCTCACGAAAGATTTTTCCTGAATCTTTTTCCATAAATAATTATTCAGCTACGATTTCTTCGGTAGCTTTTACAACTTCAGTTTTACCTTCTTTGTACTTGGCGAGAGCGGAATTAAAGCCTTCTTTTACTTTTCCAACTACACCGTTCAATTCTTCCAGTAACTGTTCTCTCTTATCGGTAGCTGCCAGATATCCGACTGCTGCACCAACTGCTGCTCCAACTACCAAACCTAGCAATAATTTAGAATCTACATTTTTCATAACTCTTATATTTAAATGTGTTTACTAAAATAACGCTTTTATTCGAATGATAGTTTACTTCTGTGTTAACTTTTACTGTTAAATAAAGTTATGGCTTCTGTGTCTTAACGGCAACCCAATTGTTTTTCTCTGCGTGGGAAATGAATTTCAATCCGTTGCGTTCGCACTCTGCCTGGATGGCGGGAATGTCTTCAGTGTAGAATCCGCTCATGAAAAGGGTAGCTCCCGGTTTCATACAGCCGACATACCGGTTAATATCG
This sequence comes from Parabacteroides goldsteinii, assembly GCF_020091425.1. Taxonomy (NCBI): domain Bacteria; kingdom Pseudomonadati; phylum Bacteroidota; class Bacteroidia; order Bacteroidales; family Tannerellaceae; genus Parabacteroides; species Parabacteroides goldsteinii. The sequence goes on from NZ_CP081906.1 coordinate 1,157,142, forward strand.
TTCAGCAGGATGTTGCGGTTGATATTGGCGAATACAATATCGAATGTGCCGAATGCGGGGATTTGTTCGGCACCGCCCAAGGCAATCTGTATATCTTCCGTATGGTTCAACCGGGTATTTTCCAGCGCGTTGTTGTAAGCCCATTCGTCGATGTCGATTCCGACTACTTTATTGGCGTGTTTCATTTTTGCCAGGATGGCCAGTACGGCTGTTCCGCATCCCATATCCAGCAGGTCTTTGCCTTCCAGGTCGAGTTTCAGCATTTCGCTGATCATCAGGTAAGTCGTTTCGTGATTGCCTGTACCGAAAGCCATTTTCGGGTCTATTATAATATTATATGTATAACCCGGTTCCGGTTCGTGGAAAGAAGCGCGGATGATGCAGTCGTTACCGATACGGATGGGCTTGAAATAGTTTTTTTCCCATTCTTCGTTCCAATCCTTGCTTTCCACCAGTTGTTCGGTGTATCGGATGGTTACGTTTTCCAGCGGAAATTCATTCAGTTTATCCTGTAATGCTTTTACATTATATAATTGGTCGGATACATAGGCCAGCAAGCCGTCTTCGTCTTCGGTAAAACTCTCGAAACCGATTTCGCCCAGTTCGGACGCCAGTACATCACTGATGATTGTTGCCTCGATAGGCGATTCATAGGTGAATTTCAGTTCGTAATAATTCATATTCTTTACTTTTTTATTCGTTTGGGGACAAAGGTATCGAATATATTTAAGAAAATATAATCAGGATAAGAAAGTAGGTATGCATAGACAGGTCGTTATGGTCGATATTCTATCATATTGTTCTTAATGACAAGCGGACATTTATATTTCTTTCTTAAATCTTCCTGCAATTTTTCGGTTGTCCGGTCTTTTTGAGGAAAACGCGAACTGACAATAAACGCCTTTTGCAAAGAAATATTCTTGAGCAACCCTTCTTGCATAAAGCATTGAATCGTTGAAATGATCTGGCTCATCGCCTTACCGATATTCTTACCTTTCAGCTCCACAAAATAAGCATGACGATCATTTTTCGTTTTTCCCGAAGGATAATAAAAGAAAAAATAATCGCATTTCTCTTTTTCCTGATTGCAGATAAGGGCACCATCGACTTTAATCTTTTCGACATTCTTCCAGTCTGAAACAATCAAAACAAACTTGCGCCCATTCTCTTCAACCATCAAACGTGCTTTTGATGTGCATTGGCATGTACTTGCCGGGAGGCGTTCTATTAAACTTCTTCCAGTTACTTCTTGGTTAAAACATTTACAGCTACTCATTGTATTTTATATCTAAAAGCGAATCGTAAATTTCGGATAATTCGGCAGAAACATCATCCATCTGATTAATACCTATTGTGTGGTATTCATCATCTAGAATATTGTGGCTTGTACCGTCGCTGGAAAAGAACTGACAAGTCAGGTCCTTGTAATCGATCCATTTATCAGGACTGACGAGTTTAGCAACCTGTTCTGCTTTTTCCGGACTTTCTGCGGCAACGTTGCCGGCTTGCAAAAGATTTTGGACAGTACTTAATATATAAGGACTATGGGTGGTAATGAATAACTTCGCCTTCATCTCTTTTGTTCGTTTGACAAGATATTCTGTCAGGTCCTTCTGTACCTGGGTGTACAGATTGAGTTCGGGTTCTTCGATGATAGTGCAGGTATCTGTATCTAAACCAAGATCAAAAACAGACAATAATGGGATAATTGATTGCAAACCGCTCGATGCCTGGGTTAATTCAATCTCTTCTCCATTTTCCAGTCTGATTTTATCATTGGTAGTACTATCAAAATGCACTTCCAAATTAAGAAAATTTATTTTGTACTGTTCCTGATTGTCTTTAGCCAAGCTATACTTATTTGCAAATATTTTTAAGCAATCCGGGATATTTATTCCCTTTTCATAAAAACTGAATATTGCTTTGGAAAGAACTGACATTAATATTCGTTCTGCAGGAATATAAACAGATGGGATTTCGTTATAAACATAAGTATGCATTAATCGGGAATAGAATTGAATGTATTGATTATCCCGTATTTTTTCATCAGGAAATTGTTCGATATGTTCAAAATTCTGCAACTCCGGTAAACGGATATCCTCATTTAAGAGATTCAGCAGTTTGATTATTCGTGCTCTAAAAGGTCTATGGCTTTTTGTAAATAGGACATTCCCATGATACCATTCATTGGCAATATCTGTAAAAGGATAATCCGTTTCTATCCCTTTTTTTGATATAGTCCATGTATATTCACCTTTTTTATACACAATACATGTATGCTCTTTAAAATCAAAGTCGATATCGTATTTTTTCAGCAAAGAAATAAAAGGAACGAGATTGTCTTTCGGCTCAATGAAATAAAACTCCTGACTATTAAATAAATCCAGCAGCTTCGCCACCGTGCTTTTCCCACTTGAAGTATGCCCAATCAAAATGCAGAACGGTTTTATCTCTATCTCTGCATGTTGAATAGGCCCAAAATCAGTAACTGAAATTCTTTCCATATCATCTTTCTTTGTTATGACAAATATACGTCTTTTCTTAATAGGTTAAATGATCTTTTGTATAATATCCTTTATATCCAGATTCAATTGTCTTTACCGTCATCCTTGACTCTGTTTATCAAAATGTCATTTTACCTCTGTTGTCAGCAGGTTGTATGTGTCGGGGCTTGGGTATATTGTTTTTTATTCGATTCTAAAGAGGATTGAAAGTGTCTTTATTTTGATTTTTATGATTTTGGTGTGCCTTTTTGCTTTGTTTTATCGATATAAAATAGATAAAGTGAGTGAATAAAGTTGTATACATGTAAATATGTTGTTTGAATTGTATGTGTGTTTTTATCTCTTCCAGAAAATAATTCTGCTAAAAAACATGCATTTCAAGTGATAAAACCATCCAAAAACGGCTAAATTCAACTGCAATTAACAAAAAATTCCTTTTAAACGAACCTCTATTTTGTTTAAAAGGAAAATAATTTCGTTTTAAACGAAGTTCAAATTTATTTAAAACGAGATCTTGGAATTGATATTAATGGTAGGTGTGTTAAATATTGTAATTATTCTTTTTCTGATTCAATCAATCTGTCAAATACATCAGATACTAAAATGGCTATATGATAAACTTTGTGATAGATTATTGTGACTTAATAGATCAAATTGATATTTCGGGGAGATGTGAGCTAAAGAAGAGTTGCATGAAATACACGTTTTGATAGTCCAAATCTTTCAACAATGAAATCTGACAATAAATTCAAAACAGATTCTGAATATTTTTTATGCAACCTTTATTTTTATTTATTTTGATATTACCTTTGTCAGGCGTACTAAAAACGTAGAAGTGTTATATATTATCCAGTATGCTTCACGCTACTGCAAACTTAGAGCTTTCTTTATAAATTGAATATATTTATGTTTGATGTTTCTTTATTAAGTCAGTTAAGAGAAGGGAACCGTGAGGCTTTCAACAGCTTGTTTCGTCATTACTATCCCCGTGTTATGGCGTATGTCGCAGCTATGGTGGAACAGGAAGTGGCGGAAGATGTCGTTCAGGATGTTTTCTTGCATGTTTGGGAAAATCGAAAAAAGCTATACGCCGGAGAAGGGTTTCATTCTTATCTGTTTCAGGCGGCTTATACCCGCTGTATTGATTATTATAGAAAAACACAGTCAGCCGACAAGTATAATCTTCATATAGAGAGCGCATATCTGGAAGAGTATAATGCCTTATTACGTTCAGATGCGTCTGTCCTGGAAGAAATTTATTCAAAAGATTTTTACGAGCAACTACATAATTTACTGGAAAAATTGCCAACCCAGCGGCGTGAGGTATTTATTCTTACTTATATTGAAGGCTTAAAGGCAAAGGAAGTATCCGAGCGTCTCCAAATCCCACAGCGCACGGTAGAGAGTCATATTTACCTGGCGATTAAGTATCTTAGGGCGCATTTATCTAAAAATGATTTCTACATATTATCTCTTCTTTATTTTTTTCGTCAGTGAAATTAAAAAAAATGAATGATTGCTCCGTAGTTTTTACCTCTCATACGTTTAGCTTGTATAAAAGATGAAAAATGGAATTTGATTACGGACTTTTGGCAAAATACCTGGCAGGAAATATATCTTCCGATGAAATGCAGAAGATGGAGGAGTGGAGTAACTTGTCACAGGATAATAAAAAGATATTATCTGAAGTGATGCATCTTCGTGTTTCCTATAATATGATGTATTATAAAAGTTCGGACCATATTGAAAAGGCATTGGAAAAACTGAATGTGAAGATCAATCGTTCCAACCGTTTTAAGTTAATGCGTAACGTGTTGCAGTATGCTGCCGTCTTTTTGATACTGTTTTCCTGCTTTTATGGGGGCTATGAGTATTTAAAGCCTGAAAAATATATAAGTATTGTGGTCAAACCCGGGCAAGACGTGAAAAAGGTCGTGCTTGCTGACGGAACGTCCGTTTGGTTGAAGGGTGGATCGACATTAAAATACCCGGAATCTTTCTCTGACGAGAATCGTCAGGTCTCCTTGCAAGGAGAAGCTTTCTTTGAAGTCTCAAAGAAAGCAGAAACAATTTTCTCTATTTAATGTCTTTACCGGATATGTGAATATCCAGGTAAAAGGTACTTCTTTTGATGTAAAGACCGATGTAGAAAATAAAAGAGTAGAGGCCGTTTTAGTCAGCGGAGAAATAGAATTGCTGGATGCGAACCGTAATAAACTGCTGGATGTATCCCCCGGAGAAAAAGTAACTTATAACCAAAACAAGAATGAATATACCACAGAGGCTGTCGATGTGAATATCCTGACAGCCTGGCGACTGAGACAGTTTGTCTTTGAAAACGCGACCCTGCGTGAAATAGTCAATAAACTATCCGTAAAATTTAATGTAAACATAAATATCGAGTCTTCAGCTCTTGCACAACGTAAATTCCGGTGTGTGATTAATGATGATGAAGAGTTGGTCGATATCCTGAAATTATTGGAATACCTGGCTCCAATACATTATAAGATAGAAGAAAACGAAGTTTTCATATACGAACAATTTAAAAAGTAATGCCTATGAGAAAATGATTGAAAAAACTGACACACACAGAAATGTAACTAAAAAATAGTACTAACATTATTAAATCACATGTATGATTAAAAAAGTTTCTATTGCTACATTAGCAATGTTTTTGACTTCTGCATCGCCCGCTATGGCGATAAGCGATGCGCATTCTTTGTATGTGAATCTGGAACTGACGTTGAATAGCACAACGGTCGGTGCAGTTATACAGAGTATCAGTGAACAAACCGGATATGAATTTTCTTATGACGAAGCCTTGTTGAATAAGAAAATTTCCAACGTATTTGTTAATTTTAAAAATGAACACATCGAAAAAGTGCTCAAAGAGGTTTTTAAGAATACCGGTATTTCTTATAAGATCGTAAATAACCGTGTGTTTTTAAAAGATAATAATGTAAAGAAGAATGTTCGGACGGTAGAACAGCTGATCGTAAATGAAATTCAGCAGAATAAAAAGAAGATATCAGGGGTTGTTGTCGATGAGGAAGGGACACCGGTTATCGGTGCAAACATTACTCTTGAAGGAAACAAAGGAGTCGGAACGGTGACGGATGCCGAAGGTAAATTCATCTTGAGCGAGATTCCGGCCGGGGCGACTTTGCTTGTTTCTTATATCGGTTATTTGGAACGGAAAGTACAGGTGGAGGATGGTAAGAGTTCTTATCAGATTACATTGCATGAAGATACCCAAAAACTGGATGAGGTAATCGTTATCGGATATGGTGTAGAGAAAAAGATAAATATGACCGGTGCTATTACAAATGTAAAAACAGAGGAGTTATCTAGCATTTCGACTACCAACTTATCTAATACTTTGGCGGGGCGTGCACCGGGATTGACAATTGTCGGTAGTTCCGGTTTCATGGGAGCAAGTTCGGAAATCCGTATGCGTGGCGGATTCGGTGACCCGTTATTTGTTATCGATGGAATCATTCGGGACAAGGCGGCATTCGATGCGCTTGAATCGAACGAAATCGATCAGTTGAGCTTCTTGAAGGACGCTGCGACAGCTTCTGTTTATGGTTCTAAAGCCGGTAATGGCGTTGTCCTGGTAACGACTAAGTCGGGCGCGGATAGCATGGGGAAACCTAAATTTGAATATCAGGGATCATATACGTTCAACAGACCTACCCGCAAGCTGTTCACGGATGATATGAGCGCTTACAAAGAGTTGGTGTATCAAAATTTAGTGGCTGAGGCTAACGGACTTGCCCGGCCTAACAACGATGAAGAGATGGAGTATGCCAAGACACATGATTATAATGTGAATGATCTGATCTGGCAAAATCCGTGGAATACAAAGCATTCTATTAGTGCGACAGGTGGTACGGAAAAAGTCAAATACTATGTTTTAGGTAGTTTTATCAGGGAAGAAGGATCTTATAAGAATCTGGAAAATAATAAATATTCATTTCGATCCAATCTGACAGTGAATCTGAGTAAATATATATCCTTGAATGCGAATGTTTCCGGTTATCAGAAAGATGACAGACGCTTTAATTGGTCTGGTAGTGGTGATGACAGTGAGGATATATTCGACTTTTACAGAACTACGTTTAATTGTTTGAGGACGGTTCCGTCTTATGCGTATCTGGATGGTACTCCGGCAAACGAAAAGACTGATTATCCTGTTTATCCGGATGTCAGTAATTTTAAAGGTTGGAATGTCGCAGATGTGATATTGGGTGATCGTTATATCAAAACCCGCAGACGTAATGTAAATGGTATTTTATCATTAAACATCGACTTGAGTAAGCTTTTACCCGGATTATCAACAAAAGTAACCGGAAATTACATAATCAATGACTATGCCCGTAAGAAATATCTTACTCATCAGAAAGCCTACAATTTTCAATCGGCTGATCCTAATAACCGTTTTGTTCCGGGACCGCTGGATTTGAATAAATATAATATATTCACGTTTGGTTCCAATTATGAGAATCTGACTTATGGTTCCCGCCAATTCTGGAATGAACAGTTTGACTGGACGGTGAATTATAAAAATAAGTTCGGGAAGCATGAAGTAGGCGGAATGATCACTTTTGAGCAGGCTCAAAGTCAGGGCGAAGCTATCTATGCAACAGCGAATGATCCGCTGACGGCTTATGACCAATGGTTTGTGTTTTCAACCGACCCGGAAAGACGGACGGTTTCAGTCAATGAATCGGAGAACTTAGGCTCGCATTTGTCGTGGATCGGACGTGCGACTTATAACTATGATTCCAAATATATGGCAGAGTTCTCATTCCGATATGATGGAAATAATAAATTTCCTAAAGACAGCAGATGGGGCTTTTTTCCCTCGGCCTCACTTGGATGGCGTATCAGTAAAGAAGCCTTTATGGAGAGCGCTTCTAATTGGCTTGACGACTTAAAAATACGTGCTTCTTATGGTACTACCGGTAACGATTTGAATACATCGAATGCGTCGATTGGATATTTCCAGTATATAGAACGATATACTTCCGGTAGCAGTTATATGTTTGGAAACGGGTTGGCAAACGGTATACAGACAGGCAGTATGCCAACTTATAATTTGACCTGGGCTACTTCATCGACTATCAATGGTGGTTTGGATTTTACCTTTTTGAATAATCGATTGAGTGGAACAGTTGATGGGTTCTATAGGAAGGAAACCGATATTTTAGGTTCAAGAACATCTACTTTGCCAAGTACTTATGGGGCATCGTTGGCTCCTGAAAATTATGCAGAACGTTCATGGAGAGGTGGTGAAGTGACGCTGGGTTGGAGAGATAAGGCTAAACATGGAATAAATTATTCTCTTTATATGAATATCGGTTACTCGAAAGATCGTTGGGACGTATTGGATGAATCGGTGATTTATATGACTGGTAACCTGAAAGATTTGTCTTTGGTCGGAATGTCGGCCGGGCGTATCACGGGATTGAAAGTCGATCATTTGTTGACCGATCAGGCGGAAGTAGATGAATTGATTGCCAAAGGATTCAAGCAGTATGGACGCGATCCGTATCTTGGCGGTCTTTTATTCCAGGATACCCGTGGTGATGGTTATGCTCCGGGAGCGGACGGAAAGATTGATGGAAATGACGCGTATAATTTGCTTTCAACAAACGGAACTCCCCGTATTAATTATGGTTTCGGCGGTAGCTTCAGTTGGAAGGGTATTACTATTGATATGCATTTTCAGGGTGTTGGCAACTATGACCGCTTGGTAGGATGTGAGGCAACCAAGGGAATGCCGCAGTATGGTGGTAACACACGTCCGTATTATCCTATCTGGACAAGTGAAAAATGCTGGAGTCCGGAGAATCCTGATGGTATTTATCCCCGTGTAATCGGTAAGAACCAGTATGAATCAGGTTATGGCGATACTGATTTCTGGATGCGGAATGGAGCCTATGTTCGTTTAAAAAACCTGAATGTAGGATATGACTTGCCTATGGCTGTTCTTCGTCCATTAGGATTGACTCGTGCCCAGGTATTTATGAATGCAACCAACTTATTTTCTATCTCGGCGATGAATGAGTTCATGGACCCTGAACAGAAATACTATGATTCATTCCCTTTGATGAGATCATTTACATTCGGACTTAACTTCTCATTCTAAAATTAAAAAATATGAAACTGAATAAAATAAAACAATTATCGATTGGTTTGGCAACTATATTGCTGGTCAATGGATGCAATAGTTTGGATATCTCGAACTTGTGGAACTATGATGCAGACCTGGTTTGGAATGATGACAACTTAGCAACTGCTTATGTTACTGATCTCTATGGCGATATCTTTAGCGGTTGGTCTACAAGTGCGGATAATACAGCTGAGCAGCAAACGGGTATTCCGTTTATGTTGAGTACTATTACAACGTCGGGCAGTGGTTATAAACGATGGAATTATACCAATATCCGTAATATAAATTTAGGACTTGAGTATTTGGCTGAAGGAGGATGTACCGAATCTGTTAAGAATAGCCTGACGGGACAAATGCTGTTTATGAGAGCTTATCAGTATGGTGAAATGGTTGTTTATCATGGAGGTATGCCGTATATTACAAAAGCCCAAGATAAGGATGAAGATGATTTGTATGTGACTCGTACTTCCACGGCAGAGTGTTTTGATTTAATAATTAAAGACCTGGATGATGCTATTGCGCTGTTACCAGCCAAAGCAACCGGTAACGATTACGGGCGTATAGACCAGTGTTTTGCTAAAGCCTATAAGGCAAAGATGTTGCTCTATAAGGCTTCTCCGCAGTTTAACCCGAGTAATATGTATGATAATAAATATTGGAACGAAGCTTATACGGCAGCGAAAGAGGCATACGATTTCTGTATAGCTCAGGGGATTAAACTGACTGCGAATTATGCAGATAACTGGTTGGTGGACGGCAATTCAGAGGTCGTTTTCCCTATTATCTATAGTAATCCGGATAAAACGGCCAATTGGGAAAACACGATTCGTCCCTCTTCTTTGAGTCGTAGCAATGCCGGTAATACTCCGACCTGGGATATGGTAAAAGCGTTTCCGATGTTGGATGGAAAGCGGTTCGATGATCCGGCCGGTAAATATTATGCAGGTGCTGAATCTGACTTTTTACAGAAATTCTGGCAAAATCGGGATCCCCGATTTGAGGATTGTATCCTGTATAATGCGGATTTATATCCGGTGTCGGGAACGGCTTCAGGATATCGCCAATATACTTCGGTCGGTATAGCTGTCAGAGAAGATTCATATGGAATCAATCCCAATGTGGGCAGCACTGCTACACAGAATGATGCTATTAGCGGCATGTATGTGCGTAAAGGATCTGATTTGTCTTTGAGTCAGGATTTGGTATCTACGTATGATCATGATTATCCCTTTATGAGATTGGCTGAAGTCATGTTTATCTATGCGGAAGCGGCCAATGAAACGGATCATCAGGATGTGGCTGTAGATATGCTGAAGCAAATTCGTAAACGTGCAGGTATCGAAGCCGGCGAAAATGGGTTGTATGGATTGAAAGTTACTAATCGTAAAGAAATCCGGCAGGCTATTCTTGATGAACGCAACGTAGAATTATGTTTTGAAGGACATCGTTTTATGGATCTTCGTAGAACCCGTAATATGATGCAGTTAAACGGACTGCAAAAATATGGAGTCGAGGCTATTGCAATCAATGAAGACGGTTCGGAAATGGATATTGCCGAAGCTACCCGGAAAGCCAAGACGTATTCGTTGACTCCCGATAATTTTAAATATATTCTTAGAATGGTGCCGATCAGTGCCATAGCCGAGAATAAATTTTTGATTCAGGAATCGTATTATTTTTTCCCGATCCAGGAAAGTAAAATATTGGAAAATCCTAATCTCGAACAAAATAACAATTGGGGAGGAAAGTTCAACCCGACTATGGAATGAACAGTCTTGAACGATTATGTCATAAAAACTCGTAAATATTTGCGAAAATTATGGGATAAATAATATCTTTGTGAGACGTTAGGAGGCAATTAATCTTTCTAACGTCTTTTTTAAGCGGAAAAAATCAATAAAATTGCTAATCAATATTATATTAATTTGTACTATGAGAACAAACAGAAGGGACTTCCTTAAAACCCTTGGAGGAATTGCGGCCTTTACGATTGTGCCGCGCCACGTGCTTGGGAAAGGCTTTATCGCTCCAAGCGATCAGTTGACTAAAGGTATTATCGGTACAGGCGGGATGGGACGCGGTCACGTGAACTATGCCGGAACGCGCCTGGTGGCCGTTTGTGATGTTGACAAGAAACATCTTGAATTAGGAAAACAATTGGTAAAGGAAAAAATTGCCGCTTATCATGACTTTCGCGATTTGATTCTGGACCCGAACGTAGATATCGTACACATCGCTACACCTCCTCATTGGCATGGAATCATGTCGGTAGAGGCTGCCAAGGCGGGAAAAGATATCTGGTGTGAAAAGCCGATGACACGTACGATCGGTGAAGGTAAACGGGTGATGGAAGCTGTAAAGCAGAACGGACGTATGTTCCGTCTGAATACCTGGTTCCGTTTTGCTGATCCGTTCTATGGATTGGGTACTCCTGTTAAACCGTTGAAGAAGCTGGTTCAGAGTGGTTTGCTTGGCTGGCCCTTGAAAGTGACGATCAGTAAACATACCGGTTTCGACTGGAAATTCTACTGGGTAGGTAAAGAATATCTCGAACCGCAAACAGTTCCTTCCGAACTGGATTATGACATGTGGTTAGGCCCGGCTCCTTATAAACCTTATAATGCACACCGTGTGCACCAGACATTCCGCGGATACTGGGATTATGACGGTGGCGGACTGGGTGATATGGGACAGCATTATATCGACCCGGTACAGTATTTCCTCGGAAAAGACAACACAAGCCCTGTGAAAGTGGAAGTGGATGCTCCGCAACAGCATCCGGATGCCGTAGGAACATGGCGCTCTATTACCTATACCTATGATGACGGTTGCCAGATCGTCCTTTGGGGTGGCGACTTCGGAGATCCTAATACTCCGTATATCTCCGGTCCGAACGGTAATGTCTATAAGAATTTTGTATGTGATATCCCTGATTGGGAAAAGAAACTGGCCGATTATCCGGAACCTGAACCTCAGGTGACAGACTTTATCGAATGTGTGAAAACACGCCAGCCTTTTGCCCTGAATGAACGGAATGGCTTCCGCTCGGCTACGATCGTGAATATGGGTGCTACGGCACTTCGTCTGAATCGTACATTAGAGTTCGATCCTGTGAAACTGGAATTTATCAATGACGAGGCCGCTAACCGTCTGCTGGATCAGCCGATGCGTTCACCCTGGAACATTTGATAATTAATAATTAATAATTGAAAATTGAGAATTGAAAATTAGGGGAGAATTATAAAATTATAGACAATGAGAAAAGCATATATATCGATTGCCAGCTTGCTATTATTCGGCAGCGTACTGATGGCCCAATCTCCGGCGAACCGTACAGCTAAAACAATTGCGGCTGACGTATTGGCACAGATGCCTGCTGAGAAACAGGCTGAATACAATAAAATGATCAATGACCTGAAAGGTTCCGGCGAAGAAGGGGTACTGATGTTGGTCAACATGATAAATGCTCCCGGAAAGGGAAGCAATGCACAAGTGGATTACGCGTTGAGCGGCCTGACCCATTATGTGATGGCAAAAGGGGAAGAAAGCGCCCGTTTGGCTACGGCTAACGCTTATCTGAAAGCGCTTGACCTGGTGACTGAACGCGAAACGAAAGCGTTTATCATCCGCCAGTTACAGATATTGGGACAGGATGAATGTATCGATGCGTTGTCGGCTTACCTGGGTGATGAAAGCCTGAGTGGCCCGGCTTCACGTGCACTGGCTGCTATCGGTTCTGAAAATGCCGGCAAAGCGTTGAAGGCTGGTCTGATGCGCCGTATGGGTACTCCGAAGACACAAAAAGATATCATCGTAGCAATCGGCGAAGCGCAGGTGGCTGATTCGGAAGAATTGCTGAAGGCGCTGCTGGGTTCGGGCGATGAAAGTATGCAAAAGGCTGTCCTGCACTCATTAAGCCGTGTGGGAAGCAAGGCTTCCATCAAAGATATGGCTGAAGCTGCCGCCGCATCGGGTTACACAATGACCAAAACGAATGCGAACGAAGCCTATATCGCTTTATTGAAACGTGTTGCCGCACAGGGCGATGTGAAAGAAGTGGAAAAAGCGGCCAACGACCTGCTGAAGAAGGCTACCAAGGCTAATCAGACGCAGACCCGCGACGCTGCTTTGCAAATTCTTTTGTCACTGAAGAAAGAAAACAGTACCAAATTGCTGCTTTCCGCTTTGAAGGATGGCAATAAGGAATATCGGAATGCTGCATTGAATTTTGCTTCCGACTTTGCCAATAAGGAAGTTTATATCGAAGTCATGAAAGCGATGCAGAAGGCAAAACCGGAAGTGAAAGTCGATATTATCAACTGGATCGGCCGCGAAGCCAAATGCCCGTCAAAACATGATGTGATCAAGAGTTTGGAACTCCGTTTTGACCTGACTGCCATGCAGGTGCTGCTGGCTCAGTTGAAAGACAGCAACTTCGACGTAAAACAGGCAACCGTATGGACATTGGTGAAGATCGGTGACAAACAGGTGATACCTGTGCTTGCTGAACTGCTGACCAGCGACAATAAAGATGTAATCCTGCTGGGACAGGATGCTTTGGCTGCATTCAATGGTGATATCGACCAGGCTGTTGCCCGTGCCATTCCGTCTGCTACGGATGCCGGTAAGATTGCCGGTGCTGAGTTGTTGGCGATGCGTAAAGCGACTGCTAACCTGACTACAGTGCTCGAACTGATCAAGTCCGGTTCACCGGAAGTGAAAAAAGCTGCTTATACAGCGTTGAAAGATGTTGTGTCGGAAGGCGACCTGGTTAATCTGTGCGGTATGCTGGAAACAGCGGATGCATCGGCCGTTGCTCCGATCCAACAGGCTGTTATCTCTGCTATTTCTTCCATGTCTCCTGCGAAACAAAAAGAAACGATCACCCGCCGTATGCTTCAGGCTGGCGAGAGCAAGAAATATTTGTATTATATCGTTCTGGCGACAACCGGTGAGAAAGATGCATTGGCTACTATCGTAGACGGTTTCCATAAGGGATCGGGCGCTGCTCGCGATGCTGCTTTCGAAGCGTTGTTGAACTGGAAAGGTATTGAGGCTGCCGACGAATTGTATGCTATCTGTAAAGATGCTTCTTCTTCTGCTTATTTGGATCGTGCATTGAAAGCATACGTTAAGCTGGTTTCAAATCCTGCATTTACAGGTGAGAATCGTCTGCTGAGTTTGCGTAAAGCGATGGAAGTGGCAAAGACAGATGAACAGAAAAATATAATTCTGAAACAGGTTGAACGGACAGGCACCTTCCTGGGTATGCTCTATGCCGGCGAATTCCTGAATCAGAAACCTGTTCAGCAGGCTGCCGCCAATGCTGTTATGAATATAGCTTTGGGTAATAAGGAATATTATGGAGCCAATGTACGTGAATTGTTGAACAAGGTAATGCAGGTACTCGACAATCCGGATGCCGGTTATCAGAAGGAAGCGATCAAGAAGCATCTGGCTGAAATGCCGCAGGGAGAAGGTTTCATTTCTATCTTTAACGGCAAAGATTTGTCGGGCTGGAAAGGATTGGTACAGAACCCGATTGCCCGTGCGAAAATGAAACCGGCCCAGCTGGAGAAAGCTCAGGAAAAGGCTGACGAGATTATGCGTAGCGGCTGGAGTGTGAATGATGGTATGCTTGTCTTCAACGGTAAAGGTGATAACCTGTGTACGGATAAACAATATGGTGATTTTGAAATGTACGTAGACTGGATGCTTGACCCCGCAGGTCCTGAAGCTGATGCCGGTATCTATTTGCGCGGAACGCCTCAGGTGCAGATCTGGGATACTTCACGTGTGAATGTGGGTGCCCAGGTAGGTTCAGGTGGTCTGTATAATAACTCGGTAAATGAAAGCAAGCCGTCTAAAGTGGCTGATAACAAGCTGGGCGAATGGAACAGCTTCTATATCAAGATGGTTGGTGACCGCGTAACAGTTATTCTGAACGGAGAGAAGGTGGTGGATGATGTGATCCTTGAAAACTATTGGGATCGCAAGCAGCCGATCTTCCCGGTTGAACAGATTGAATTGCAGGCTCATGGCAGCAAGGTTTACTACCGTAATATATATGTAAAGGAACTGGAACGTAAAGAACCTTACAAATTATCTGCCGAAGAACAGAAAGAAGGTTTCAAACTATTGTTTGACGGAACAAATATGCATCAGTGGACTGGTAACACGGTAGATTATACGATGGAAGACGGTTGTATTTCCATGATACCGAGCAAGAGCTATGGTGGGAACCTGTATACAAAGGACGAATTCGGGAACTTTATTTATCGTTTCGAGTTCCAGCTGACACCGGGAGCCAATAACGGAGTCGGTATCCGTACTCCGATGGAAGGTGATGCCGCTTATGTAGGTATGGAAATCCAGATTCTGGATTGTGAACATCCGATCTATAAGAATATTACCAAATATCAGCATCATGGTTCTGTTTATGGCATCATCCCGACGAATGCCGATCACCACAAAGCGTTTAAGCCTGTCGGTGAATGGAATGAGGAAGAGATTGTTGCAAACGGAGATAATATCAAGGTAACAGTTAATGGTGTAGTGATATTGGAAGGTAACATTCGCGACGCTGTAAAGAACGGTACTCCTGACGGTAAGGAACATCCGGGCTTGTTCAATAAGAAAGGACATATCGGGTTCCTGGGACATGGTTCTCCTGTGAAATTCCGTAATATCCGTATAAAAGAATTGAAATAACAGACTATATAGTCTGAAAGGAAGCGGGGATCGGTTTTTACTGGTCTCCGCTTTTTTTGTGTGAATCTTTAAAAACCGTTGAATATAAACAGAAATAAAATTTGCTGGTCTGATTTATTATAACGAATTTTGTTGCTTACTAGTATTAAAAAAATGGATACAGCTCAATATAAGTTATTGCTGGATACGGCGCAAGTCGGTTGGTGGGAAATTGACTTTGATAAGAGAGTCTATATATGTTCGGATTATCTGGTCAGTTTGTTGGAACTGAAAGATAAAATTATTCCGACCAAAGATTTCCTCCAGTTGATACGTGAAGATTATAGAGCCCGGATTGCCAATGAATTTGCTTATTTCAGGGAGGTCGGTATTTACGAACAGATATTTCCGATCAAGACTTGTTATGGCTTTAAGTTTGTTCGTTCTAAAATTTGCAAGCGGGAGATCGAACCTTCCGGACGTGTTTATGTGTTAGGCATTCTTCAGTTGGTGCCATATAGCGAGGAAGAAACGAATAAACCGGCAACGGAAGGCAGCCAGGTAGATGGTTTGTTAAGGCATTTGGGGAGTATTTCGCGTGCCTTACATTCTTTTATCCAGACAAACGATTTGGTTGAATCTATCCAGTTGGTGCTGACTGAAATTCTCTTTTCGATCGATACAAAGGGGCGTGCCTGTATCATGGAATACAGTGATGACAAGCAGACGCTTAGTTGTACGTATGAAGTTTGCAGCAAAGGTGTTGCCGCTGTCCGTTCCTCATTGCAGAATATACCGGTCTCCACGCTGGTTTGGTCGACACGGAAAATACGGAATCTTTATCCGGTGATGATAAACAATCTGAACGAGTTGCCGGAAGATGCGGAATCTGAAAAAATGTATTTGCAGAAGAGAGGAGTGCTTTCGTTTGTTCTGATTCCTTTGATCATAAAGAAAAAAGCTTTGGGATATATCGGGATCGATATTGTAGATAAATATCGCATATGGACGCTGGAAGACTATCAATGGCTTTCGTCCATCGCCAATATTATCAGTATTATTACAAAAATGGCGAGAATCAACGAAGCGCTCGACCATAGCGGAAAGTTGTTGCGTAATATTTATACGAATATACCGGTCGGCATAGAGTTGTATGATAAGGACGGATATCTTGTCGATATGAATAATAAGGATGTAGATATTTTTGGACTCGGTTCGAAAAAAGAGGCCCTAGGTGTTAACATCTTTGATAATCCTCAGATTCCCCCTGATGTGCTGGAAAAGATGAGAAAGAGGAAACCTGTCTCTTTTCGCCTGACTTATTCTTTTAGCGATATTATATCCAATGGGTATTATCCGACGAAGAAAAACGGAGTTATAGACTTGATAACCAAGGTTAGTATGCTTTATGACAGTAAAGGTGAACTGATCAATTACCTATTCATTAATCTGGATAATACGGATAAGATGGTCGCTTATAACCGTATTGAGGAGTTTGAATATTTCTTCACCCTGGTTAGTCATTATGCGAAAGTAGGATATGCCAAATTCGATTTGCTGACACGCGAAGGATATGCCATCAGCCAGTGGTATCAAAATCTGGGGGAACAAGATGGCACGCCGTTGGAGCAGATTATTGGTGTATATAGCGCCGTGCATCCGGAAGACCGTAAAGTGATGATGGACTTCTTTGACCGGGTTAAGAGAGGGGAGGCAACCAGTATCCGCAAGGAATTGCGTATCAAGACGGATTCCGGTTGGAAGTGGATACGTGTAAATGTGATGCGTAACCCTCAGTCGAATGATCCGGATAAACTGGAAATGATCTGTGTGAATTATGATATCACGGAATTGAAAGAAACTGAACAACAGCGTGAAAAGGCAGAAGAACTGGATCGTTTGAACTCTGCTTTCCTGGCAAATATGAGCCATGAGATCCGAACTCCGTTGAATGCGATTGTCGGCTTTTCTACTTTACTGGTCGATACGGATGATAAAGAGGAACAGTCGCAGTTTGTAGAGATTATTCAGAAGAATAATGAACTTTTGTTGCAGTTGATCTCTGATGTGCTGGATCTGGCTAAGATAGAAGCGAATACAATTGAGTTCAAACCAAGTCGTATTGAGCTCAAAGAATTTTTGGATGATCTGGTGAAGTCGCTGAGTATCAAACTTCATGAGGGGGTTGTGCTTGGCAGTCAGCCGGATTTGTCGCCTTGTACTTTTGATTTCGATCCTGTGCGCCTGAACCAGTTGTTTTCCAACTTCATAAACAATGCGATCAAGCACACGGATAAAGGTTCTATCATGTTGGGTTATGAAATAAAGCCTGATGAAGTTGTCTTTACGGTGACGGATACGGGAGAGGGGATGAGTGAAGAAGTGCAGGCTCATGTCTTCGACCGCTTTTATAAGGGAAATGACTTTAAGCAAGGTACAGGGTTGGGACTTTCTATCTGCAAAAGTATTGTCGAACAGCAGAAAGGAAAAATCGGAGTAAGTTCTGAGCCCGGAAAAGGTTCCTGCTTTTGGTTCTCCTTACCCCGATAAAATATTCTTTTATTCTTTTTCTCCGTAAGCAAGATCTCCGGCATCTCCCAGGCCGGGGATGATGTAGGAATGATCGTCCAGTTCGTCATCCAGTGCGGCGATCCAAATCGTTGTTTTGTCATCCGGCATTTTTCTTTGCAGATATTCTATTGCCTGTTTGCTGGCGATGATGGAGGCCACATGGATATGCGAAGGATGTCCTTTGGTCAACAATGCTTCATAGGCCAGTTCCATGGAACTTCCGGTGGCTAGCATCGGGTCGGTGATGATCAATGTTTTCTCTGTCAGTCTCGGGGATGCGATATATTCGATGTGAATGTCAAAGTTCAGACGGTCTTTATATTTGCGATAGGCAGAGACAAAGGCATTTTCGGCATAATCGAGATAGCTTAAAAATCCCTGGTGATAAGGAAGTCCTGCACGTAATATCGTACTGATTACTATCCGGTCGTCGGGTGTATTCATCGGTGCGACTCCTAAAGGGGTTTGAATATCTTTTTGGCTGTAGGCAAAATCTTTGCTGATTTCATAAGCCATGATTTCGCCGATGCGTTCAATGTTTCTACGAAAACGAAGGCTGTCCTTCTGGATATTTACATCTCTAAGTTCGGATACGAACCTGTTCAGTATGGAGTTTGACTCTCCGAGATTAACTATTTTCATGTGTATTATATTGTATATGCAGACTAAAATTTCCGGTGTCGAAATTAGATATAATTAGAGCATCATACAAATGTTTCTCTGTAAAATTCCAGGTATAGGGCAAAAGTTTCACATTCCGAAACAAGAGGTGCTGTTCGGATTCTAAAATTGCGATAATTGAATTGGGGACATGCTTGCGGTTGTTTAATTAGAACCTTACGGTTTCGATATTCATTAAAAACACCCCTTTTTAGTGGATTTCTGTATGTATTTTTGCAGATATGATAAAGTAAACAGAAAAAGGAGGTGTAAAAAACTTCCTTCCTGCCGAAGCAAGAAGGAAGTTAAAGAAATAAATCATATTATTTTTTTTCGCCAGTGCCGTTCATAGCCTCCAGCAAGAATTTACCGGGTTTGAACTTTACCGTTGTTCTAGCTGGAATCTGTACCGGAGTACCCGTTTTAGGATTACGAGCCAGGCGACTAGTTTGCGGTCTAGGTATTAAAGTACCAAAACCGATAAGAGTAATTTCCTCTTTTTGCGACATTTTTTCGGTTACAATCTCGATGTAAGCATCTAATACTTTTTTTGCTTTTTGCTTTTGTAACCCTGCCTTATCTGCTAAGGCTTCGATAAGTTCTGCTTTGTTCATGAGTGTTTCTTTTTAATGATTATATACATTGCAAATGTAAGCATTGATTTTTTTATATGGTGTCTTTTTTCAGACAACAAAATTTGCTTGCATTTCTTATTAAACAATAGCTGTAGCCTTTTGTTACGATTTTAGAAACAAAAAACGTTAATTCACATTGGTTTGCGATAATCGAAACGAAGAAAGGCGTTAATGCTATTTGACCACACTTTATTTTTATTGTATTGTGAGAAGAATATATGAGTAGAAATAGTAAATAACACACTAATAATTATGAAAGATGCATTGAATAACGGGCTGATAAAAGCCATGAGGGAACATCTCTCGGAGGAGACAAATTTGGCTAACTATATTATGGATATTATATCTATAGGTAAGGAAGCCGTTTATCGCCGGTTGCGTGGGGAGGTTCCGTTTACATTTTATGAAGTATCATTATTGTCTCAGAGTCTGGGGATTTCCCTGGACCAGATCGTTGGAACCAACCGGGCGGAAGGAGCCGTTTTTAATCTGAATGTCTCTAATAATATGAGTCAGATGGAAAGTTACCATGATATACTCAAACGTTATCATAAATTATTTACATTTGCCAAGGAAGATCCCAAATCGGTACTCAGTGCCGCTTGTAATATCGTTCCGTTTACATTTTATTCTCCGTATGAGCGTCTGACCAAATTCCGTCTTTGCCGGTGGATGCATCAGAATAACGGGATGAAGATCACTGCAAGTATGTCGGATATCGTTGTGACGGAGAAAATACTGGAGTCCCAGCGTAAACTGATGCAGGAGTGCCGCCAGGTTCCGTCTACCTATACGATTCTTGATAATAATATTTTCCAGTCGTTGGTTAGGGAGATCAAGTATTTTGCAGGGCTGAACATGCTGAGCGATGATGATATCGAAGTGATGAAACAGGAGCTGAATCGTTTATTGGATGAAATGGAACAGATTGCTGCCCGGGGGGAATATCCGAATGGTAACAAAGTTTATTTGTATCTTTCCAATATTAATTTTGAGGCTACATATACATTTCTGGAAAAAGGGAGCTTCCAGTTGTGCATGTTCCGTCTTTATGCTATCAACTATATGGATTCGCAACATCCGGAAATCTGCCGTGCCCAGAAAGAATGGATCCAGTCGTTGAAACGCTATTCTACTTTAATCTCGCAGAGCGGAGAGATACAGCGGATGATCTTTTTCACGAAACAGCGTGAAATCGTAGATACCTTATAATAATATGCCAATGTGCCAATAGATCAATATGCCAATTATAAAGATATTTCTCAATTGGCATGTTGGCACATTGGCATATTAGCACATTATTACTACTTTTGTCCCGCAATAAATAAACAGATATTATGAGGATAGAAGAGAATTACTCCCTGGAGAAGCATAATACATTTCACCTGCCGGTTAAGACGCGGTGGTTCATGGAATATACGAATGAAGAAGAATTAGGACGGGTTCTACGGGACGAGTATTTTCAGGAGTGTTTGTCGCTGCATATCGGCAGCGGAAGCAATCTGCTGTTTATAAATGACTTCAACGGTATCATCCTGCACTCGGCCATCAAAGGTATCCGTGTGGAGAAGGAAACCGACGAACATATTTGGCTGCGTGTCGGTGCCGCCGAAAGGTGGGACGATGTTGTTGCGCATGCCGTTGCCAACGGGTGGGGAGGAATAGAAAATCTTTCCCTGATCCCGGGTGAAGCTGGCGCTGCCGCTATCCAGAACATTGGAGCCTACGGGGCGGAGATAAAAGATGTGATAGAAAGTGTGGAAACATATAACCAGTTGACTTTTGAAAAGCGGGTATTTACGAATGAAGAATGCCAGTATGGCTATCGCAGCAGTTATTTCAAAAACGAACATAACGACCCGCACATTGTTACATATATAATAATACGGTTGGATAAACGCCCATCCTTTTCCATCAACTATGGAAACCTGAAGGAAGAGCTGGCTAAATGTCCGGAAGTAACATTGGAAGCAATCCGCCGGGCCGTGATCGCGATCCGTCAGGAGAAGCTGCCCGATCCGGACAAGCTGGGAAATGCCGGCAGTTTCTTTATGAATCCGGTTATTCCTGTTGCACAGTTTGAGAAACTGAAGGAGCAATATTCCGGTATGCCTTCTTATCCGGCTGGTGAGGGAAAAGTGAAAGTTCCTGCCGGTTGGTTGATCGAACAATGTGGCTTTAAAGGCAAATCGCATGGTCCGGTCGGCGTATATGAAAAACAGGCACTGGTCCTGGTCAACCTGGGAGAAGCCCGGGGACACGAGATTGCTCTGGTGGCGGAAAGTATCCGTACTGCCGTAAAAGATCGTTTTGGCATCGAGATAATGCCTGAGGTTAAATATGTAGGATAATGAAAATTACATTTCTGGGAACGGGAACTTCAACCGGGGTTCCCGAAATAGGCTGTCAGTGTGAAGTTTGTACAAGCAAAGATCCCCGCGACTGGCGCCTGCGTACATCAGTATTAGTAGAAACAGAGGGGAAGCGTATCTTGCTGGACTGTGGACCGGATTTCCGCTGGCAAATGATACAAAGTAAAACATACCACCTGGACGCCGTCCTGATCTCACACGAACATTATGACCATGTCGGAGGATTGGATGACCTGCGTCCGTTCGGACGGGAAGGAGACATACATATATATACTGAAGAAAATGTGGCTGAAGCCATAGAGACGCGTATCCCGTATGTTTTCCGCGAAAATAGATATCCGGGTGTTCCCAATCTAAAAATCCACCGTGTGACGACAGAACCTTTTATGGCTGCCGGGATAGAGATAATTCCTATCCGGGTAATGCACGGAAGACTGCCTATCCTGGGGTTCCGGATAGGGAATATGGCCTACCTGACCGACCTGAAATCTCTTCCGGAAGAAGAATATGCCAAACTGGAAGGATTGGATGTTTTGATTATTACTGCTTTGCGCTGGGAAGAGCATCCGACGCATGAAAGTGTGGGAGAAGCATTAGAACAGATCGGACGCATCCGTCCCAAAGAATCCTATCTGATTCATATGAGCCATCGGATCGGCTTGCAAAGCCAGGTAGAAAAAGAGTTGCCTCCGCATGTTCATCTGGCATATGATCAATTGGAAATTCCCAAACTGCAACCGGTATAATATACTTTCCCGTTTTCTTCATAAATCTGGCTGGAAATATGAAGTTGCGGGAAATGTTGTTCTAATCTGACCGACAGTGTATCGCCAATCGTCTTGAAAAGTGTGTCGGCTGGTTCATGATACGGCAGACTGCTAAAGTAACAAATATTCCCTTCGCTTTCAAAAAGGTCGGCTCCCAGCCATCTGTCGCTGATTCTCCATAGGGTAGAATCGTTCGCTTTCACATATAAGTCTAACAGTTTCGATTGTATCATCAGGTTAAGCGGAGCATTGCTGTCGAGTGTTTTACGGAGTAACATTTGTTCCTTCGGCTGGTTGTTTTTCTGCTTTCTTTGTATGGCCGCTACTTCCTCCAGCAATTTCCTGCTGTAACTGGCGACCCATACGCCATTATGTTGGTAGTAGCCGAAAAAGCGGTTTCCGGCATCCGGGCAATAGGTAAAAGTGATGCCTCCTTTGGTTTGCTGTTGAGGAGCGAATGATTTGAAAGCTGTTTTTAAAACATTTTCTTCTATATGTCGGGACATGCTTTTATCCGCTTTTGCATACATTACAATACCCTGCGGATGGAATGAGAGATGTAATGAGGCAATTTCCGGATTCTTTCGGATGATAGTAAGATATATTTCAGGGATTTTAGAGGCGAATGCCTGGTAAACAGGTTCCTTGGTTAGTATTATCCGGGCAAAAACGGAAGGACGGTTTACGGCAAGTATCGCTTCCGGTTCCGGTGCAGTCAGGGTATATAAATCTGTTTGCACCAGTTCTTTACTCTCTTTCATGTCACCGAAAAAGTAGTAGACTGCCGACAGCGTAGCGAGAGCAGTTAAGATGATAATCACTATTTCCCGCCTGTAAATTCTCATTCTCTAAATTTTTGCCTTCAGGAAATATTTGCACCAAGGCTTGAGTCCGCATTCCTCACATTTGGGCTTTCTGGCTACGCAGACGTATCGTCCGTGCAGGATCAGCCAGTGGTGAGCGATAGGTATCTGTTTCTCCGGGATGTTTTTCACCAGTTCTTTTTCTGTTTCGAGCGGTGTTTTGCTGTTGTTTGTCAATCCGATGCGGTTGGCGACACGGAATACGTGGGTGTCTACGGCCATTGCCGGCTTGTTGTAGACAACGGAGGCGATCACATTGGCTGTCTTGCGTCCTACGCCGGGCAGCTTTTGCAACTCGTCTATGTCCGAAGGGACTACGCCGCCGAAATCAGCCATCAGCATTTTGGCCATTCCGACCAGATGCTTCGATTTATTGTTCGGGTAGGAGACACTACGGATATATTCAAATACGACCTCCGGTGTGGAAGCTGCCAGCACTTCTGCTGTCGGGAAATCCCTAAACAGAGCCGGCGTAATCATATTCACCCGTTTGTCGGTGCACTGAGCCGATAGAATCACGGCAATAAGCAGTTGGTACGGATCGTCGTAATGAAGTTCCGTTTCTGCAACCGGTACGTTTGCTTCGAACCAGTCTAATACACCTTTATATCGTTCCTCTTTTTTCATCCTGTTATTTCATTAAAGATAATACATTTTTTCCGAGTAACAAACCCAGGAAAACGGCAATAAGTCCTAAAACGTTACTAGCCAGTATGTTTAAGAGAGCTAATTTATAATCACCGATTTTTATCAGTGACATAGTATCCAGTGCAAACGAAGAAAAAGTTGTAAATCCGCCAAACAGACCGGTGAAAAGAAATGCCCTTGTGTTGGCTGAGAAGTTGTAATTTTCGGCAAGACTCCAGCAGAAGCCGATCAGAAAAGAGCCGATTATATTAACGGATAGTATCCCAAAGGGAAAGGAATACTGCAACGAACGCTGCACCCACATGGAAACTCCATAACGCAGTGCCGATCCGATTGCTCCTCCTGTAATTAAAATTAAAACCTTTATCATATTTCATCCTCCTTGTGTGTTTCCCCCGGGCTGGTTAAAGGCCCGGGGAAGATGGTAAATGATTTAGGTTTTCAATTTAATTGGCTGATTCGAATTGTTTCAGGAAACGAACATCGTTTTCTGAGAACATTCGTAGGTCTTTAACTTGGTATTTCAGGTTTGTAATACGTTCGATACCCATTCCCAGTGCATATCCGGTATAAACTTTGCTGTCGATACCGCAATTTTCGAGTACATTCGGGTCTACCATACCGCAACCGAGTATTTCTACCCAACCGGTATGTTTACAGAATGCACATCCTTTACCGCCACACAGGTTACAGGAAATATCCATCTCTGCGGATGGCTCTGTGAACGGGAAGTAGGAGGGGCGTAAACGTATTTTCGTTTCCGGACCGAACATTTCTTTTGCAAAGAAAAGCAATGCCTGTTTCAAGTCGGCGAATGAGACATTCTTGTCGACATACAGGGCTTCTACCTGGTGGAAGAAACAGTGTGCGCGATAAGAAATAGCTTCATTACGATATACACGTCCGGGGCAGATGATGCGGATAGGAGGTTCCTGAGTCTCCATCACACGAGTCTGTACCGATGATGTATGTGTTCGCAATAACACGTCCGGATTATGTTGTATGAAGAACGTATCCTGCATATCACGTGCTGGATGGTCTTCAGCAAAATTCAAAGAAGAGAAAACATGCCAGTCATCTTCGATTTCGGGGCCTTCAGCGATGCTGAATCCCAGACGTCCGAAAATGTCGCATATTTCCTTTTTAACGATTGAAAGCGGGTGGCGTGTGCCGAGTTCGATAGGATAAGATGTACGCGTCAGGTCGATGTCATCGTTTCCGGTCTGTACATTGTCGAAACCTTCTTTCAGTTCATTGATTTTATTTTGAGTAGCTTCTTTCAGCTCGTTGAGGAATTTACCCACTTCACGCTTCTGGTCAGCCGCAACGTTGCGGAAATCATTCATCAGCGCAGAAATTTCTCCTTTCTTGCTGAGGTATTTGATGCGTAAAGCTTCCAGCTCTTCGGCATTTGCAGCCTTCATATTCTCTACTTCCTGAAGCAGAGCTTTAATTTTATCGATCATTTCTAATCATATTTGTTTTCGACGTGCAAATTTACTCCTTTCTTTTGGATACTGCAACCGATTGCGGAAGGTTTTTTCTTAAAAACACAGGTAGTCTCCTTTCTATTCCTAAAAATTATAGGCAAGACCTACGCCGAGTATCTCTTTGAACTGCACTTTTGCCCCATGTTTCGTACCGTTGTCATCGAAGGTTTTCACGTCGTTGTCGTATTTCAGTGTCGTGTTGAGCGTAGCCGACAGGAATTTGTTGATCTTCATACTAATGAGCATGTCCCAGTTGACATCGATGTTTCCGAACTGATTACTATACGGAGTGAAAAAATCGGCTGTAGTGATCAGGCTTACGTTTTCCATCACCGGCATTTCTGCACGGGCTTTGAGGTAAGCGCCACATTCGATCTTGAAACGGTCACCGGGATCGACACCGAATGCGCCCAGATCGGACAGGTAATCGTCCTCAACAAAAGTCATTTTTGCTGAAACGGGAGAGAGGTAGATCGAATAATTGCTTTTCGGGCGGTATTCCATACCCAGCGAAACGTTGGAATAGGCCGGCGCGAAAAAGTTGGAGATATAATGTTCCTTGTCCGGATAATTGTATCCTTTGGCAAACTGTGTGTTCAGGTCGCCCATCAGTGTGTAGAACCAGACATTGTTCGTAGAATAGCCCAGCTGGGTGGAAAGTCCGATCTTATCGGTGCTCTTGCGCATCCCCTGCGACTTGGTTTTTGTCAGTCCGTAATCGAGAACCAGGTTGGTCACCCAGAGCCAGTTTCCGTTTTTGTGTGTCAGCGAACCGTTCAGATAGGCATTTCCGGCTACCGAGTTTTCGCCTCCGGCTGACCAGTTGGTCATCGCTGTTTGCGACAGGTTGAGGCCTGATACGCCTTTCAATACATATTTTCCTTCTTCGTAACCTTTATCGTCGGTTTGACTATATGCGATAGTTGCCAGTGCGGCAAATGCTATCATTAAAAATGTACGTTTCATATACTGTTATATTTTAAGTTGTTTTTTATAAAGAGGCCACTTTATTATTTAAACATGATTCATTTATTTTTGTTTAAGGATGGATTAAGATTGTCCTGTCATATTCTCCGTTTTTCCGATTATCAAAATGACACTACCCAACCGGGTAAATCGGATTAATATACCGGGTAAAATAAAATACCCCAGCGGGTAATATTTTTTAACGTATCGTTTTGTTTAAAATGAGAAGCTATTTGCGTTAAAATGTAAATGATAGCTTTGTGGACAAAATGTCGATATTGCTATGTTGTCAATGTAAGAGAGCTAGAAAAAGCGGCATGTATTCTTTCAGTTCCGTGCGTAGTATTTTCAAAGACTGTGATATGCGGTAAGCGATGGTTTTGGGTGATACACCGGTACGCTCGGCTATTTCGTTGTAGGTTAGATGTCCGAAACGATTCATTTCGAATGCTTTCCGGTATTCTTCAGGGAGCTCCCTGATCGCCTTGGTTGCCAAGGCGATCAATTCTCCTTCTATGTAAAAATCCGGATCTTCGAATTGATTTTCAAATTTGGCATACAACTTTTCGTGTACCCGTTGTTTGATTTGATTGTGGGTTATATTATTCAGGCATTTATTTTTGACAATAGTAAACAGCAATGATTTGAGGGACATTTGAGGAACCAGCATCGCACGGTTTTCCCAAAGCCACATCATCACTTCCTGTACGATTTCTTCCGTTTCCGTCTCGGCTACATATTGGGAGGCGAAGGCGCATAACCCTTTATAATATTGTTTGTAGACCGCATCGAATACACTCTCGTCACCGGCTTTAAGTCTATTTAAGGTCTCTTCATTGCTTGTTATCACTGATATGAATGTTTTGATATAGTGCAAACTTAAACAAATATTTTAAGAATTAACAATTAACGCCCGGGTTTTTGTGAAATATTTCCGGGCGTCAGCTATGATAAATAATTATTTCTTTGTTTTTTTCCCCTGGTTGGCAACTGCTTCCATCAGTTTTTTGATCTCTTCCGGATCCCCCAGGAAATAATCTTTTACAAGATTCAGGTCGTCATCGAATTCGAGTACGTAAGGGACGGCTGTCGGAAGATTCAGGTGTACGATCTCTTCATCCGGTATGTTACGTACATATTTAATAATACCTCTCAGGCTGTTGCCGTGGGCTGTCACTAAAATCTGGTCGGCAGTTTCGAGCGAAGGAAAAATGACGTCTTTCCAATAAGGGAGGATGCGTTCGACAGTATCTTTCAGTGATTCCGTACGTGGCAATTCGGCATCGGGTACATCTTTATAACGTATTTCGAATCGGGGGTTACGCGGATCGTCCTCTTTCAATGCATGCGGAGCCACATCGTAACTTCTGCGCCAGATCAGGACCTGTTCATCACCATATTTTTCGGCTGTCTCGCTTTTGTTGAGACCTTGTAAGGCTCCGTAATGTTTTTCATTCAAACGCCAGCTTTTCTCTACCGGAATCCAATCCTGGTCCATGCGGTCGAGTACGCAATTTAATGTTTTGACGGCACGTTTCAGGTAGGAGGTGTATGCTTTATCGAACACATATCCTTCTTTTCTTAGTAATTCACCTGCTTTATATGCTTCTTCAATCCCTTTTTCTGTCAGATCAACATCCGTCCAACCCGTAAACCGGTTTTCTTTGTTCCATGCGCTTTCGCCGTGGCGAAGTAAAACAATCTTTTTCATATGCTTTTTATTTATTATAACTATCTGTTTATTAGATAACAATCGAGAAGCAGGAAAAGATATTGAACTTTTTCTAAAAAAAATCACATTTTCGTTTAGTATATCTTTTTTCTGAATTGTATTAATTATAGAAACAGGAAAAAAGATGATAGTAGACGAAAACATACTGATAAAATATCTCGACGGAACATTGACTGACGAGGAACGTACCCGGGTTGACGACTGGGTTGCCGAGTCGACCGAGAACGAGAAACTACTGGAACAGGTCTATTTCACCTTGCAGGTGACTGACCGTTTGCGGGTAATGGAATCGGTCGATCCCGAAATGGCTTTGGTCCGTTTCAAATCGAGAGTACGTAAACAAAATAAAAAGGTTAGTTTCCGCCACTCCCTACAGTTTATGCAAAGAGTTGCAGCGATACTGTTCATTCCGGTATTAGTTTTATCTGCCTATTTCTTTATGCAGACGGGTAAAGAGAAGGTGCGCATGGTAGAAGTGCGCACCAATCCCGGAGTGGTTTCGACTTTCGAATTGCCTGACGGATCGAAAGTTTGGTTGAATGCCGGAAGTTCTTTGAAGTATCCTGAAAATTTCTGGCCTGAGTGCCGGCTGGTTGAATTGACCGGGCAAGGTTATTTTGAAGTGACGAAGAATCCGGAAAAGCCTTTTATCGTGAAAGTCGATCCGGTCTATTCTGTGGAAGTGCTCGGAACACGTTTCGATGTATCTGCCTATAATGATGACGATGTTGTTTCCACAACTTTGGTGGAAGGCTCTGTGAAATTGAATATAGCACAGGCAGGAGGTAAAATCGTTCATCAGATTCTGAAACCCGACGAGAAAGCGGATTTTACGAGGGTAGGTGGAAAATTATCTATCACTTCGGTCAACGCAGATAATAAGGTAGCCTGGCGTAATGGTGAGATCATTTTCAAGAATACTCCGATGGGGCAGGTCCTGAAGACGTTGCGACGCCATTATAATGTACAGTTTAACGTGAAAGACCGGGACGTGCTGAATGCCATCATTACCGCAAGGTTTAAAAATGAGCAATTGCCGCAGGTCATGGAATATATCAAGCTCGCCTCGGATATCAAGTTTAAGATCGATAAGCCGGTCATAACGAATGATAATCGTTTGGAAATGTCTGTTATAGAAATATCGAAAGAATAAATAATAGTGTAGAACCTTTTTAAATCAGAATGCCTATGTGGAAGTAAAAAAGAGTCCAAAAAAACATGCAGAAAGATGTTGACGCATCTTCCCGCATGTAAAAGTCCAAGCTGTTGACGCAGCTATAGTTAACTTTATATTAAATAATAAGCATCACAAAATTATGAATAAAATTGTAACCTTAGAAATTATCGGTAAGAAAAGTTATTCTCTCTTCCGAAAAATACCATTAGTTATGAGATTGAGCGTTGTATTCTTTTTCCTTAGTCTTGGTATCGCAGTAGCGGGTAATACGTATGCACAAAATGCTACGCTTTCGCTGGATATGTCGAACAGTACGATCGCCAGTGTGCTCGAAGCTGTTGAAAATGAAACGGACTTCTCGTTTATCTATGATGCCAACATTGTAAACACCAGCCGTAAAGTATCTGTAAAAGTAGACGAAAAGAACATTTTCGATGTGCTAAACAAACTGTTCGGTGATTCCGATATCGCTTATACGGTAGTAAACACAAAAATTATCCTTAATAAAAAGGAAGCGATCATGCAACAGGCCGGAAAGACGGTAACAGGTGTTGTTACTGATAAAACGGGCGAACCGATCATCGGTGCCAACGTGTTGCAAAAAGGTACGACCAACGGTACGATTACCGATATCGATGGTAAATTTACATTGACCGTTCCTCAAAATTCCGTTATCGTTATATCTTATATCGGATATAACCCGCAGGAAGTTAAATATGCCGGCCAGTCTTCTCTGAATGTACAATTGGCAGAAGATACCCAGAATATCGAAGAAGTGGTAGTCACGGCTTTGGGTATCAAAAAGAAAGAAGCCTCCCTTACTTATTCGACCCAGCAGGTGGGTGGCGATGAGCTGACACGTGCGAAAGACCCGAATATGATTAACGCTCTGGCTGGTAAGACAGCCGGTGTTCAGATCAACAAAAGTTCTTCCGGATTGGGTGGTTCAGCCAAAGTATCTATTCGTGGTAACCGTTCGGTAAGCGGAAACAACCAACCTTTATATGTAATCGATGGTGTACCGATGTTGAATAGCAGTAACGAACAGGCTGTCAGCGCAATCGGTGGTACGGCAGATGCCGGTAACCGTGATGGTGGCGATGGTATTTCCAACCTCAACCCGGACGATATCGAAAGCATGAGTATCCTGAAAGGTGCTTCCGCTGCCGCTCTTTACGGTTCGCAAGCAGCCAACGGTGTTATCCTGATCACAACGAAGAAAGGGAAAGCTGGCGTGCAGAAGATCACTTTCTCTTCCAACCTGACGGTCGATCATGCCATGAGTTTACCGGAATTTCAGAATGAATACGGGATGGATAAGGAAACGAAGACCAGTTGGGGACCGAAGGGGAGTCTGACCCCTTATGATAATGTCGGTGATTTCTTCCAGAATGGAGTGACCGCTATCAACTCCCTGTCTCTTACGACCGGTAACGAAAAGATGCAGACTTATTTCTCATATGCCAACACAACCGCAAAAGGTATCGTGGAGCATAATAAGATGCAGAAGCATAACCTGAATTTCCGCGAAACCGCCAGTTTCTTTGATGATTACCTGAAACTGGATGCGAACGTGAATTTACTGTCGCAGAGTATCAAGAACCGTCCGGCCTCCGGTGGTTATTACATGAACCCGTTGGTAGGTCTTTACCGTTTCCCGCGTGGCGAGAATATCGGTGAGTATCGCACGAACTTTGAAACTTTCAACGACACCCGCAATTTGATGGAACAAAACTGGTATACAGATGCCGAACGTGATATGGAACAGAATCCGTATTGGATCACTAACCGTATTAAAAGTAACGACAAACGTACCCATGCCATCACTTCTTTGACGGCCAGCCTGAAGATTACAGATTGGTTGAGCCTGCAAGCTCGTGGAACAGTCGATTATACACACGATACATATAACCAGAAAATGTATGCATCGACTGCACCGGCTATTGCCGGATCGAACGGCCGTTATATAGACCTGAATCATACGGAAACGTTGTATTATGGAGACTTTATGGCTATGTTTAATAAGAAATGGGACGACTTTGCTTTGACAGGCGCTATCGGTGGTAGTATTAATAGTACGACAGTCAACTCCCTGAGGCTGGATTCAAAGACTGCTTCCCTGTATTATCCGAACCAGTTCTCGGTAGCTAACATCATCATGTCTACGGCTTCTTATATCGACCAGCAGATCGATCAGAAACGTGTGATGCAGTCTGTCTTTGCAACCGCCCAGCTGGGATGGAAAGAAAGTTTATATCTGGACCTGACCGCCCGTAACGACTGGTCGTCGACGCTGGCTTATACAAAACACAGCAGTTTCTTCTATCCGTCGGTTGGCTTGTCATGGATCATCAATAACTCGCTGACGATGCCGGAATGGATCAACTTCGGTAAGGTAAGAGGTTCATGGAGTAAAGTAGGTAATGACCTGCCTCTTTTCATCAGTAATCCGGTTGCTGGAAGCAACGACCTGATCGTGGCTGGCGGAGCTATCCAGACGAATTCAAAAGCTCCGTTCGATGAACTGAAACCTGAAATGAGTACTTCATGGGAAGTAGGTACGGAATGGAAATTCTTCGATTACCGTTTGGACTTCGATTTCACTTACTATAAGACAAACACGAAGAACCAGTTGTTTACTTTGCCTTCTTCTGCTGGTGCAGCTTATAAATATTACTATGTGAATGCCGGTAACATCCAGAATCAGGGTGTTGAAATCAGCTTGGGTATCACACCGGTAATGACAGAAGATTTCCGTTGGAAGACTTCATTTAACTTCTCAACGAATAAGAACAAAGTGATCGAACTTCATCCTGACCTGAAGACATTTGTCTATGGCGACGAAGGTTTCTCTTCCTCTTACTCCATGCGTCTTGTAGAAGGCGGTGCACTGGGTGATATCTATGGCAAGGCGTTCGAACGCGACGAAGCGACAGGCCAAATTGTTTTCTCGAAGGATGAGGATGGTGATTTGGTTCCTAACGTAGTCGGTTCGGGTAATACGGTCAAAGTAGGTAATAGCAATCCTGATTTTATGTTGGGCTGGGGAAATACCTTGACTTATAAAGGATTTAGCCTTTACTTCCTGATCGATGGCCGCTTTGGTGGCGATGTTTTGTCGCAGACACAGGCCGATATGGACCAGAAGGGTGTGAGCGTCGAATCAGCTGCAGCACGTAATGCCGGATTTGTAGACCTGGAAGGTACGCAAGTGAAACCGGATAAATTCTATACGGCTGTCAGCGGTCGTAACGGATGTACCGAATATTATATGTATAGTGCAACCAATATCCGCCTGCGCGAACTATCTTTAGGCTATACGTTCCCGAAGAGATTGCTGGAGAAAACGAAGGTTTTCCAGGATGTACAGTTGTCATTTGTCGGTCGTAACTTATTCTTCTTCCACAAATCGGCTCCTTTCGATCCGGATGCAGTCCTTTCAACGGGCAACGACAACCAGGGTATCGATGTATTCGGTATGCCGACTACCAGAAGCTTAGGTTTCAATGTTAAATTTACATTCTAATAAAGACAGTATATTATGAAAAAGAATTATAAATATATAGCCGCAATTTTTCTGGGTGGATTGATCGGTTTTTCAGCTTGTACGGATGATTTTGAATCTTATAATACGAACCAGGCCGGTTTCCCGGATAAATCGAAAGAGCAGGAGTTCAATAAATACGGTATTCCTCTGGGAGTAGTTCAGCAGGGTATTTATTTTAATTACGACTGGGGTGGTGGTAAGAACTGGCCGTTCCAGGTAATGCAGAACCTGGGTGCCGATATGTTTTCCGGTTATGTGCACGACTTCAATCCGTTTAATGAAGGGCGTGGGAACACAACCTATAATATGCAGGACGGATGGAACGGTTCGTTTTGGGAAAACACCTACGGATATATCATGACGGAGATTCAGAAATCCGAAGATCTGACGGAGAAAGATTATCCTTCTTTCTATGGTATTACCCAGATATTGAAGGTTGAACTGATGCACCGTGTATCTGATTTGTATGGTCCTATCGTCTATACACAGTTTGGTTCGAAGACTGGTTCCATGCCGGATACACAGGCTGAGGCTTATAAGGCATTCTTTGAAGACTTGGATGCCGGAATCGGCTTGATACGTGCCTATATGGAAGCAAATCCGGATGTGGAAAACTTTGCCAAATTTGATATCCTGATGCCGCAGGGCAAACGTACGTATGCCGAATGGATACGGTTTGCTAATTCGTTGCGCCTCCGTCTCGCTATCCGTATTGCCATGGCCGACCCCGTACTGGCAGCCTCAGAAGCCAAGAAAGCTTTGACGGATGCAGGAGGTTTGTTGGAAGAAGATAACGATATCGTGGCTGTTTCTACCGACGGAACCGGTTATAATAATCCGTTCGGTGAAATCAATAAAGGCTGGGGTGAAGTATTTCTGAATGCGAACATGGAATCTTATTTGGGTGGTTATGATGACCCTCGCTTGCCGAAGTATTTTGATAGAGCGGCTGGTGGCGAAGGCACTGAAATTGTTCCGGTGAAGGGAACTTATAAAGGAATCCGCCAGGGAACAGGGTTCAACCATAAAAATTACAGCAAGCATTCGAAAAGTACTATTTCACAGACGTCTAATGCTATCTTGATGACAGCAGCCGAGGTATGGTTTCTGCGTGCAGAGGCCGCTTTGAGAGGTTGGTCTTCCGAAAATCCGGGTTCTTGTTATGAAAACGGCGTTAAAGCCTCTTTTGCACAGTGGGGAGCTAAAGATGTTGCCGTATATCTGGAAAGTACGAAAACGCCGAAAGGCTATCAGGATGCTTTCAATGCTGCTTTCAATGTAGAAGCTATGAGCCAGGTAACTCCTGCATGGGACAACGCTGCTTCAAACGAAGAAAAACTTGAAAAGATTATTACCCAGAAATGGATTGCCTGCTATCCCGAAGGCTGTGAGGCTTGGGCTGAACAAAGACGTACCGGCTATCCTAAGCTGTTCCCGGTTTTGGTGAACGACAGCCAGGGAACAATCGATACAAATCTGGGACCGCGCAGACTAAACTTCTTTGTCGGCATCCAAACAGCCAATCCCGAGCAGTATGCTGCTTTGACAAAGGCATTGGGTGGCGCCGACAATTGTGGAACCCGTCTATGGTGGGATACCGGAAGAAACTTTTAGATGATATACAGTTATTAGATTAAGGTAAGAGTATAAGATGATGGAAACGGAAGTCGTGGTATGAGCGGCTTCCGTTTTTTTAATGCTAATTCTTTATTACTTTCAGCCTCTACACGTATTTCGTAGAGGCCTTTTGTAAAAGCACATGTTATTATGGATAAATCTTTATCTAAACGAAAACAATAGGTTTTACCTAATAATTGTTCAGTAGCCACCTCCGCCCACGAAGCGGAACCAGATGTCGCCCTTGGGCGGAACCTGTCCGGGAAACTGTCCCGGGGTGGCTGTTTACACAAACGCACACAAAAAGCTGCGCAACCCCTTGCTGGGGGCTGCGTAACGATTGGTGCATCTGTCGTTAGGTTACAGATGCGATTGACAGGGAAAAGAAATAAGAAGGGAGTTTCTGTTTTATAAATGATTTAGTAATTCTTTTATATCTAATTGTATTTTAGAGAAAGCGAACCATTTCTTTCCTAAATCTTTCAAGGAAGTACCGATATGGTAAAGTTCTTTTTCATCTATGATCAGGAAACGGTCGTGCGACTGTCTAAACAATTGGATGTCGATTGGATCATATTGAGCGTTGTGACGCTGCAAATCCAACGATAACTGTTTCGGTATCTGGTTTGT
The DNA here is from genome assembly GCF_020091425.1 of Parabacteroides goldsteinii. NCBI lineage: Bacteria > Pseudomonadati > Bacteroidota > Bacteroidia > Bacteroidales > Tannerellaceae > Parabacteroides > Parabacteroides goldsteinii. The sequence continues at coordinate 1,192,189 of NZ_CP081906.1, forward strand.
GTAAATAGTCACTTCTATTTTGTTTATGCGTTGATTAATAACATATCCTTTAAACATATATTCTTTAAGTACTTTGTTCGCCCATATCCTGAATTGAGTACCTCTTTGTGACTTTACTCGATAGCCAACAGAGATAATAACGTCGAGGCTATAGACCTTCACCGGTTTATCTGAATTTGCAATATGCAAAAAATGCATATTGCTTTTTTCATCCAACTCTTTTTCTTTGAAAATGTTTCCGATGTGTCTGGCTATAACTGATTGATCTCTTTGAAATAATTCTATCATTTGTGCCTGGGTCAGCCAAACGGTTTCATCTTCCATTCTAACCTCTAATTGTAAGGTGTTTTCAGATTGATAAACAATAATTTCTCCTTTGTCTTTCATAATTAATATGTTTTGATTGTTGAATTATGTAGGCAAAGGTATTGTTTTCAATTGATATAGAATACAAGTTGATTAAAATATTTTCAAAATAGAATCAGTTTAGTCTCATTGTTTTTACAACACTTGATTAGAAACAGATTTATCTTTTTCCTATCAATCCCATCATGTCAAAGATCGCTCAGGCGGAGCCTGCTTGCCGTTTTTGTTATTTGTTTTCTATTTATCAGTGATACAACGAACGTGTCCAATTGTATTCTGATTATTTTCAGTAGCTACATTCGCACCTCCTGAAAAAAATCTCATCGTTTCAGAATCAGAACTGAAATAACTGGTCATAGAAAGATATGCTCCCGAGGTCAATACAAACAGATTCTTATTATACCAATCTTGCCATAGAGCAGATGATGATGATAATACATCTGTTCCGCTGGTTCCCAATATTGTTCTCCACTCGCTTGATGTCGGAATGCGCCAAGTTGCACCAGTCTGTTTGGAACAGATTGTTTTATCGACATCTTTTAGGGCTACACTATTTGCTGCATCTTCAGGAGCTACACTATTTGCTGCATCTTCAGGAGCAATCAGATAATTGCCATATATATATGCAGTTTTTCCATTGTAGTTCTTTGATGCTTTTACTGTTAATGTATAAGTAGACGTTAGATCTGTACTGGATGCATTGGCGATGGTAATAACTGTACTACCTTTATCCTTTAATGTAATGGTATACTTGTTGTTACTTTTTGAAATTGATGCCACACTTTCATTTGTCATATTGACGTAATTAGAACCTCCGGGTGAGGAGACAGTAAATGTTGTAGTCGTCGAGTATGATTTACTAAAATTATCGAATGTCTTGGAACTCTCTGATAATGTAGGCGCTACAAATCCATTCGGAGTCACTGTAATATCTTTAGACGCTCCTCCTGCTATTTTATTGGTCAGTCGGATGGTAACAGATTTCATTATCGCGTTTATATTATTGCGTTGGGTGATTACAATATTTTTAGCACCGCTTCCAGTAGTTTGGTCTGTTGAGATGTCAAACCATTGATCGCCTTTGTTCCAATTCAAAACAGTAGCCTTAACTCCTTCAGGAGAAGTGACGGATATGTTTGTACTTCCAGAGTTAGCCGCTTTTACATAGAAGTTATCGGTAGCCGTAATTGTTGTAACCGGTGCATTTACCGTATACGTAGTAGTCTTTGTCTCGTCTGATTTGTTAGCAATCTGGAAAGTGGCAGAGTTACCGCTCTTCCAGGTAACTATATAGGTCTTTTCTACAGCATAATCGTCGGCCGCCTCAACGGTAATGTCGCCTTCGATATTTTTGACGCAGGTACCGCCCAGTGCATTTGCTTTGATGCTAACTTGCGATCCTTCCACCTGATACAATTTGATGTCGGTGCCCGTCATCGTGTTTTGGGTGGGCGAGTTGCTTCCGCTGACAAAAGTGACGGAGGGGACAGGGAATACCGGTGATACGGTGAAGACGGTGTTTTCGCCGCCAATCTTGTTTTTGAGTGTGACGGTCGCCTTTTTCGCTCCTCCCAGCTTTGCATTGTCTAACGAGAAGGTCAACTGGGTATTTTCATTGAGAGTTTTTGTGACGGGAGCGCCTTTTACTTTTAGCCATTCGGAACCTCCGTCGAAGTCCATCCCGATCTCGATGCCCAGCATGGATTTACACCCGATAGAGAATTCGTTATTGTCCGAAATCTGCATATTGATGTTTCCCGGCGTGTCGCCTGCAGGTGCTTCGTAACTGTTTTTTCCATCATTCAGACTCGGATAGGTGAAGTCCGGTTTGAGAGTGGCATCGAGCAGTTGTACGACAATATCCGTTTTTAGATCGTTCGCTTTTTTATTATAGAAAACGACAGTGCCTTTATCGTCTGCAACGTCGGTAACATCGCGGTCGTTGAGTGTAAAGGAATAGATAGTTTCCGCTCCGCTTTGTTTGTAGACGGCGACATCGAGCCAGTCGGGTTTACTATCCACCTCTGACCCGTCCGGGCAGGTAATACGCACATGTGCATTACTGCCGGTAATGCGGTAGAGGTTTACTAGCTTGTTTTCAGCATCGAAAGAGTTAGGGTTGTTATCGCCTACCTGCGGTGTTACGTCTGCCTGCGGTACAGAAACAGCTTCCACGAAGAAGGTTGTTTCCGAGCCGTTCATGGTGTTGGTGAAACGTAATACGGCGCGCGGGTAACGTCCCAGTGTATAATCTTCTTTGAGCGAGAAGGTATAATTATAATTCATTGAAGCCGCTTTAGTGGAAACGGCTGGTTCTGATATTTCCAGCCAGTCGTATTGCTGTGCGTCAATTCCGCCTACATATTTTTTATAAACGGTGAGATTAGCCGTGGCGGTAGTAGTCACGGTGAACTGGCTTTTGGGCTTAAGCGACATGCTGACCGAGCGCGTGTCGGGGTCGTATTTAGTGTCGTCCGTGAATTCGGCGGGAATTGTCACGTCGATTTCTCCCGAATCCTGGTCGGGTTTGAAATCGTCGATGCTACCGTCGTCTGTCCAGTCTGCCACGTAGAGTGTACAGTCGAGATGGTATTCGTCTGCTGCCGTGATGGCGATGGTGTAGCGGTGGTTGTTGGCAATCTCGAGGAAAGTCTGGTTGCCGTCCGCCGCTTGCTGTGTGAAGGGTATCTGGTAGGAAACCTCTTTGCTTTCTGATTCGTTGATCTTATACATACCTTTCAGAATTAAGAAACCTTTGTCTTTAAGTGGTGAAGGATAGGAGTAGAAGGCTCCTGCCTGTATCCCCTTGTTTGCATTCTCTCCGTAGAATCGTCGCTCCGGAGTTGTAATGAGTTCGTCTGGTTTCGCTTCGGGCATATCGCCGTAAGGTCGTATTGGGAATAAGTCCGAGCCGCGTCGTGCGTTGCCCATCGAGACAGTCTCGATGGTGAAGCGGGAACTTCCCGCTTCATTGATAATATCATAGCGTGCGACGAGTCGTGTGAGGCGTATTCCTGCCTGAACGCGTGCCGCGCTACCGAAATCGGTCAGGTCGAGCGGAGTTGTGAGTGCGCCTGTCATGGCCAGGGGTGTAGCCAGCGTATCGGCCTGAACCGTGCTTGTCAGCAGATGTGTATGCCAGGTGGCGAAGGTTGTTTCCAGCGGAGTGCCGACAGCCGTTACTTTTGTTTTATTATCGTCGGTAGTAGAGAGTTCGAGCGGGACGAATGCCGCATCGTCTACCGGCTGGCCTTCGTGTGCAGGGTCGACCAGTGTTGTGTTGTTGGCAATGCAATATAGTTTGACGAACAGTCCTTTCTTCACTTTCAGTAGGCCGGTTGTTTCTTTGGCGTCGGCATCGGTCGGCGTCAGTTGCAATTCCGAAGCTCCGGCAGGCAGGACAGCGTCTGGAGTGTTGCGGTAGGCGAACCGTTCCATGAAAGAGTAATCGCCGTTTTCCGTTTCGGAAGCGAACACATATACATCGAGGGCCGAGATGGCATTCTCTTCGGCGGTAGCGATTGTTTCTCCTTTGGTTTTCTCCCGGTCGAGTACCAGTTTGTTTTTTAAATTGAGCGTCACTTCCTGCCGTGTAATGGCATCGCTTCCGCCCTCCGGTGCAGGTTGTTCGCCTTTTTGTTGTACCTCTTCCGTACAGCTTCCCAGCAGTACGAACAAACAGGATAACATCATGTAATTAATCTTTTTCATTTCACTATATTTTTAATATTACGGTAACTTTCAATTATCCAATCGCTCCCCCTTCATCCCAGTCGGATGCCGTGGCCTGTGTTACAACGATCTTATTCTCATACACCGTGACCAGCAGATCGAACTCCTGTTCCATGTTTGTATCCATATCCATAGGCAGTTTGTTGAAAAACAGGTTCAGGTCGATATCCTTGACGATCTGCTCTCCGTCGCGCCAGAGGCTCCATAACTGATGGGTGGAGGAGGTGTAGCGGAAGGTGACGAATTCGCCGATCACTTCGCCCTCGTAGTTCATGGCGGCACGGGTTTCATGATAGGTGATCTTGTTGCCTATATAAGGTAAGGAATAAGTGCCGTCGCCCGAAGGCACGGGATTTGCTTCGCTGCCGTTGAAGCTGTAGAGGGCCGGAATACCTTTCAGCCGCATCCGGAAAATACCGTCTGCCGGTTCGTCGGTCATCCAGCGGACAGTAACGGTCATGGCGGCATGGGCGTGCGACAGGTATATCCGCCGGCGTTGGGCGGCTCCGTTCTTTACTTCGACGGTTGCGGTGCCGTAGTAAAGCCGGTCGGTGTTGCCGCGGTAACCCGGCGGGATACCTTGCTGCTCGGCGCTTAGTGTCATTTCGTTTATATTCATATTGCTTTTTGTCGTTATGATTTGTTCGTTTGTTCCTCCCAGATTTCCCCAAAGGACGAAGGTATAGGTGCCGTCTTTCAGTTCTCCCTGCCATCCGCTTATGCTGTCGCCCCTGAGGGTGATTTCGGAGAGCAGCTGCCCGTCGGCATCGAACAGGTATTGGCGGAGGTTGTCTACATAGGTAGGCAGCATATTTTGTGTACCGCTTCCGGCATACCAGTATTCGAGGCGCGTGTTGTACGGGCAGATGGCAGGCTCGTCGCCAAACGAACAGGCTGTCAGTACAATCGACAGTAATCCCCGGATAATATGTATGAACCGTTGCATGCTCATTTATACATTCCCTCCGCGATTTGTAAATTTCTTCTTGCTTTCCGCGGTTCTATGCCTACCGCTTTGCGGAACCAAAGGGCTGCACCTTCGGGATTACCTTCCATCAGGGTGAGCACGCCCATATTGTTCCAGGCACGGGGATCGGCTTCCACTTTTCGCAGGTAATTCCAGGCCGAGATCAGGTCGCCTGTCAGCATCACGGCAGAGGCGGCGTTGACATTGGCCGTTACATCGTCAGGGAAATGGAAGGCGGCTATCTCGTAAACCTCGCGGTACTGGTCGGTGCCGGGACGGTAGTAGCGTGCCGTTTCGTACATCTCTTCCAGGCTCAACAGGTCGGGATGGGTATAGATCAGTTCGGAGGCATCCTGGTGGTCTATCTCATTAATATTGTATTCTACCACAACTTCGATACGGCGCAGTTTCGGGAAGAAACGGCGCAGCATATCTTTGTAAGGCATTCCTCCCTGCAGGTCCATCAGTTGTTTTTCGCGACCGTTGAAGATGCCGTATTTCCTGATGATGCGGAGTACCGCATCGGCATAGGGCGGTTGGGTCTGCTGCAGCAGCTCTTTCAGACCTTCCCAGTCTTCGGCTACCGACGATACTTCAATGCGGTGGCGCGGCAGGTCGTAAGCGTCGCGGATATAGCCGACAAACAACCGTGAGCGTGCCTGTGCCAGACGTTCGTTTTCCCCATAAGGACCGTCGGGCGAGGAGTAGCCCCGTACCTGTATCCGCTCGAAAGTGGAGAAGCGATTGTTGGAAAGCGGCGAGAGGATACGGTCTATTTTATCGATTTCTTTCCTGTTGTCTTTGTAGTCCGGATATATGTCGTCTTTTCCCAGTGGGTAGTCGATATAGAGTATGGCACTTTCCGTATGGTGCTTGTCAGACCCTGTGAGATCGGGAGTTAGGAAAGAAACCATCGGAATGTAGAGGCCGAGATCGGAATTGCTCCATACTATTTTTTCAATATGTTGAGGAGCGGGAAGAACGGCCGTAGCGTGATTACCGGTTTTTGCAGGACGGACTGTATGGGGAAGTACGCGTTTCGTTATTGCTTTATTTTCATTCTGCTCCTTTGTGACGGTGGCTGTTTCTGTGTGAAGCGGAAAGGCAACCGGTATCTTAGTGTGTCGATGCCTAATGTTTGTGTATCGCAGCAATCTTTTAAATCCTGACGTAATAATAAAGACGACTGTTGCATCCAGGCAGCATAGGGAACCGTGATCAGATAATCTACTTTTTTACTACCGGCAATGTGCCGGTTTTCAATGATTGTCAGGAAAGGAGCGGCCTGTCGGTTTTTGTTTGTCTGCAAGGCCTGTTCGCGTCTGTCGAACCGGTGACGGCTTCCGCCTGTCAGTATGACGGCCGGAAGTTCAAGCGTACTTTGTTTGTTTTTTAATACCGGTGTGAAAGTAACGGCTGTATACGTATTCACCTGTACATCTTCCAGGTCCATTAGGATAGAAAGATGCAGGCTGTCGTTTTTCACCCAGGCGGAGCGCGGCACGATACGGATACCTTTTGTTGCCGCGGTTCCGGACAGGGGAAATAAAAGCATAACACCCAGTATTAATATTAATGTATATATCTGTCGTCTCATAAGCCGGAAATATTAACGTAAGAAATAGATGAATGAAATACCGATGCGGGTGGGACCAAAGTAGGTGCGGGTGTAACTGCCTTCGCGTTCTCCGCATTCGGCACAGCGCAGTTTGTCATATTTCATGTAGGCATAACCTGCCCCGATCATTGCTTCAATCCCCCAGCGTTCGCCGAGTGCCCAGTGATAGCCATAGCTTACGCCTCCTCCATAGAGATCGCCACGTAATGTATATTCTTTTAGCCCTGAGATGAAGGGGATCTGCCCGATATTGAAATGACCGTAATGACCATGCATGCCGATGAAATGTCCTTCGAATTTACGGCAGAACCAATAACGGGCTTCCGGCTGCAAAAGGTATAAATTCAGCTTCATGTCATCCGGATATTTCCAGGCGTTGTATGCTCCCCATAATTCAATGGTTATGTTGTGGGAAATACCCACTTCAACTCCGATATTGGGAGCTGTTGTTGCCCAAAAGAGAGCATTGGTTTTTAATGCAGTCTGTTGTCCGGCAACAAAAACTGGTAAACCAATGAGCAAAAACAATAGGAAGTGGAATTTTCTTCGCATATACCCTATATTATAATATCGTATTTTCCGGTTCTGTCTCTTGGTAAGAGACAGATTTCCCGTTATAGAATTATTTTCAGATACCCTTGATTTTTCTGCTTTTTCCCGTAATCAATTTCTTATTGATCAGATCAAGCATGTTACATTTGGTAAAGTCGATATAAATATGTGTCGTTTTTACTGAGGTATGTCCCATCCCTTCTGAAATGAGATTGTCGGGAACTCCCAGATTTTTTACATGTGTAGCCCATGAATGACGTGCAACATATGAAGAAAGATGTGCATTGACCAGTAACCCCAGTTTTTTCAGTTCACCATTGTAAAGACGAAGTTTCTTTTCGTATTCTCTGTATGAAGCATCTGGTCCGGATAATATGGGAAATAAAAGTCCTTCTTTGTTCTGCCGGACATACCGGATGATCTTTTTCATGACAGGCAGTAGTTTGATACGTATTTTTTCCCCTGTTTTATGTCGTGTATAGATCAGGTAGTCGCCTTGAATATTTTTGTCGGTCAGGTGTGCCAGGTCGATAAATGCCATACCTTGTGCGTAGTAGCAAAAAAGAAAGTAGAGACGGGCAAGGATTACCTTTTCAGATAGTTTTTTGCTGTCCAGCTTTTCTATGCTGAGTATTACATTCTTGTCTACTGCTCTTTTGGTGCTTTTCCCTATACCGGTATTAATATGCCTGAATGGTGAGGACGTGCTTCGATAATTCCGTCATTAACGGCACGGTTCCAAAGCGCTTTCAGGTTGCGCATGTAAAAAGAGACCGTATTGGGATGCAATTTTCTTTCGATCAGCCATGATTCATATTTTTTTATCAGCTCTTCGTCGATATCGTTCAGTAGGATATTCTCTGTCGGCAGGTATTTATGAAAACTGTTATGCAGGCTTCGGTAATGCCTTACACTGGCATTTCTGTCTTCTGCCGCAAATTGTTTAATGATTTGTTCGATATAAGCGATAAAGGTATTCCCCCTGAGAAGTGCCTTATAACTTTCTATGATCATATCGGCTGTTATTTCCTTATTTTTCGGAAGCCGGGTAATAACTGTTTGCATACGCTGTTTTTCTTCGCTGGTTTTTTGGTTTATCTCCATCAGATAAAGATACCGCTCAGGAAGGCATCCTGGGGGGACTATTGCCAGTTGTCTGTTTTCATCCCATTCATCTTCATGCAGTTTGTATGGGAGACTTATTTGTCTGACTTTACGGCGGTAAATCACTTGCAGGTACAAAGCGGTTTCCCGGTTGTTGTCTGTTCCCTGTCGTCGTTTCAGGTTGACAGAGATGGTCGTTTTGTTTTTTTCTTTGTTCAGTTCCATAATTTTTTTAATGAATAATGTTTGTAAACGTGCATGTATTGGCGGTTAATAAATCTGTAATATAGGTACAAATTACCGTAATTTGTATAATGTTATATCTTTATTATCGTACTACTTTTGTACCGGTAAGAAAATATATATCTTTACCGCTTGAAATAAATAAACACTATATGGCTATAAAACGTTTTGGTGTCTCTCTGGAAGAGAATCTGTTGGAATCGTTGGATAAGTATGTGGACGAAAATGGCTTCGCCAATCGTTCGCAAGCGATCCGGTTCCTGATAGAAAAGAACGTGGCCGAAAGGAAATGGCAGTGTAACCATATCGTTGCCGGTACTATTATTATAATGTACGACCAGGAGAAGAAAGCGATAGCTTCCAAGATTGTCGGTATCGAGCAAGACTATCAGGACGTGATACTCTCGTCTTCCCAGTATTATATCAATCAGCATTTTTGTCTGCACATCGAAACTGTGATGGGCACGGCTCACCGTTTGACGGAATTGGCCGATAAACTGACTGCTATAAAGGGAATTAAACATGGTAAATTGGTGATGAGCCGGGCGGATTAAGTCTATTTTTTTGCCGGTTTGGTAACACGATTATTTAAATAGGTGTTACCTTAGATGGGGAAACAGATGACAAATCTTATACAAGAATAAATGATGAAGAAAGGATTTTTACTTATTTCAGGACTGCTGGCGGGTTCGGCAGTCTTTGCCTCCGGGCCGGTCGAACCGATTGAGCTGTTGGGAATAGATAGTCTGATCAATTTGCAGGGTGTAGTGATTTCTGCAAATAAGATACAGGTAAACCGGAATAGTGTTCCCCTTACTATTTCAGTGATAGACCGGGATCAGATAGAGGCTAGCAGTGAGTCGGCTTTGTTACCGGTGTTATCGGAGCGTGTTCCCGGATTGTTTGTAACGGAAAAGGGGATTACCGGATTTGGTGTTTCAAACGGGTCGGCCGGTACGGTAAATATTCGTGGAGTAGGTCAAGGGAATAAAGTGTTGATGTTGTTTGACGGACAGCCGCAATGGGCTGGTGTTTTTGGACATTCGTTGCCTGATACATATGTGGCTTCTGATATTGAACGGGTTGAGGTGATCCGTGGACCGGGTTCGTTATTATACGGTTCAAATGCGATGGGAGGAGTAGTCAACATTATCACCCGCCAGCATAAACAGGAAGGCCGTCGTACGCAGGCACGTGTTATGTTTGGTTCGTACAATACGCAGAAGTACATGATTAATAATGGCTATAATATCGGAAATTTCAGTAGTTTCGTTTCTGTGAATCACGACCGTTCAGATGGTCACCGGCCTGATTCCAAATTTGATATTACAAATGGTTTTGCTAATTTGGGATATCGGATCAATAACCAATATAAAGTAACCGGAAATTTGAGCTTAGCTAAATATAATACGGAAGATCCGGGTGCGATTACCAGTCCGTTGCTGGATCATATCATGCATATTCTTCGTGGAACAACATCTTTCGCTTTGGAGAACCATCATGAGAAGTCTAGCGGAGCATTACGTGTTTTCTATAACTGGGGACACCATAAGATAAATGACGGCCATGCCGTTAATGCCGACCCGCGCTCATTCCTGTTTTATTCGGATGATCATAATACCGGTGTTCAATTATACCAGTCTTTCCGTTTAGTGGAGGGAAATACATTTACCGCTGGTGTCGATTATAAGAATTGGGGAGGGCATGCCTGGAATGATACGATTAACGGCCCGGTCGGAGAAATTGTTAAGAAATCGGTCAATGAAGTAGCCGGTTATGCAATCATGCAGCAGGATCTTTTCGATATTTTGAGTCTGAATGCCGGCGTACGTTACGAACATAGTAGCGCTTATGGAGGCGAATGGGTTCCACAGGCTGGTTTTGCGATTCGTCCGTTTCAGGGTAATACGATCAAGGGTTCTTTTTCGAAAGGATATAGAAGTCCGACACTGCGTGAGTTGTATATATCCTATCTCCCTTATTCAAAGGCGAATCCGGATTTGAAACCGGAAAGTATGCTGAGTTATGAACTGTCTGTGGGGCAGTACTTTTGGGACAATCGTTTGCATGCTGAACTGACGGCTTTTTATATTGAAGGGAAAGATATGATCTCTGTAGTGGATCGTCAGATGTCGAATATCGGGCGCTTTTATAATAAAGGGATTGAGTTTGAGACTGGATATCAGATCTTAAACAACTTGAATCTGGATATGAATTATAGTTATCTGTATACGAATAAAGCTATAGTGGCTGCTCCGGCTCATAAATTTTATGCCAGTGCCACTTATATGCCCGGCCGCTTTACTTTTAACCTGAGTGTGCAGTCTATTTTCGATTTGTATACGACTGTTGGAAATACACCGGATAAAAATAAGAAAGAAGATTATACCGTATTGAATGCCCGTGCTTCTTACCGTTTCGGTTCGCAGGCTAAAGGATTGAAACTGTTTGTGAAAGGAGAGAATCTAACAGCTACACGATATTCTATTAACGAAGGTTATCCGATGCCGAAAGCGGTATTTATGGGAGGGATAGATGTGACGTTTTAAGTCTATAATAAATACATTGTTGGAAGAGACTGTTTCGAAAGGGGCAGTCTCTTTTGTTTTGATAAGCGACATTTTATGTAGATGTGTTAAATATATTGAATTTGCGAGCCTGTTGTCATGGCTGCTTCGTTCTTTTTGTAAACATAAATGGTGGATATGTAAAGCATGCTTCCATTGTATTTCAAAGCTGAGTTAATGTATTAAAATTAATGCTCAATTCAGTTCTTAATTTATAAATTTGCCTCGATTTGATAATGGTTTTTAACTGTCGGTAGAGAGTGGAAATGATTCCCTTTTGATTTTGGGATGAAGATATTTTGAACTTTATTTTATTAGAATTATGAGTAAATGTATTATGAAAAAGATCGTACATGTTCTATTTCAGTTGGTATTATGGGCGACGTTGCCTGCAATAGCCCAAACGTCGGTTGATGTGAATACGGTAGCAGAGTTAAAAACGAAAGTCAGTACTGCTACTGAGAATAGTGTGTTTGTGCTGACTGCGGATTTTGTGGAGGACTTTGACACGCAGGCTTCTTCTATTGATCTGACAATCAATTCGTCTGCAAAGATCACTATTGACGGGGCAAATCAAACCCTGAAAGCTGCTTTAAACAAACAGCATTTTACAGCCAACGGATCAGGAGAGGGAACATTGACTATTCAAAACCTGACTCTTACCGGATTAGTAAAAGACTCGGAATTAGTAGGTGGAGAATTTCCAAAAGACTGGAATCCGGATGCTTCGAATATTGGAGGAGGAGTAACTGGTAGTTTCCCTGGAGAATTAAAGATAATTAATTGTCTTTTTTCTAAAATGAGACCACCGGGAGCCGGCGTAAATGTTTCTTCCAAGAAAGTAACAATCAAGGAATCATCGTTTATCTCTTTAGGTATAACAAATTCGTATAATGGTGGATCTGTTATTTATACGAGGGGAAGTACTTCTTATGAAGTGGAAAACTGTACATTCGCTTATAATTATGCCAAAGGTGCCTGGGCGAATGCCTCAGCGATTATTTATATAACAGTGAATGTGGCCGATCTTATTTCCTTTAAGAATAGCCGTTTCTACAAGAATACGAATAATACAGCTGTAAAAGATGGCGCTGCCGGTGGTGGTGTTATCTCATTGAAAGATGCTTATCCTGAGAAGTTTATAGTTGATAATTGTGAGTTTGTTGGAAATGAGATAGACTCTTATGGCGAACTGGGGAACACTGCCGATGGAGGTGCTCTCTATTTTTATGTGCATAATGGAGGAGGAAGTTATCCGAACAGACCGGCAGTCGAAATAACAAATAGTACGTTTATAGAGAATACCGCTTTCGATGAGGGCGGTGCGATTGCTCTTGTCGGCCAATACCTGCTGAATGCGCAGGTGAAGAATAATACATTTTATGCTAATGTAGCAAGGGGGGAGCAGCGCAAAGGTACGTATGTTGCCGATGGATTTGACGGAGGCGGTGCAGTTGAAGTCGATACCAAAGCGACGGCTGTTTTCGAAAATAACACAGTTATCAAGAATAAAGCTTTGAAAGGAACTGCCTCTTCCGGAAATGCAGGAGGAGGTATTTCTGTATATGGCAGTGGTAAAGCTGCATTAAAGAATAATATTATCAGTGGGAATGTGAGTTCTTATAGCTATTCGGGAGGGTATCCTGATATTTATCCGGCAATCACTTCTTCTTCATGGTCATCAAAAACCGGTAATAATGTTATCGGAGAATCATTGGAAGATATCTTTGGCGTAGCCGATCCTAAACCTATCGCCTACGGCAACAAAAAGGCTGGCGATCCGAGATGGGATACTGCGAACGATGCTTTTTACGGTGTTATTAAAACGATACCGATCCTGCCGAATGACAAGAGCCTGGCCGACATACAACCAAGTGGTCTTGCCGATGATACTGTCGATAACTCTACTTTGAGTGAACTCATGGGCAAAGACCAGAACGGCAATCCTCGTATTACGACCAGTGATGGCTTTTCGGATTCGGGCGCTGTCGAAATTCTCTGGGTACGTTTTAATGCCAATGGCGGAAACTGGACAGGTCTGGAGGCCAATACCTACGCCGGTGCTGATTATTACAACCAGAAAGATGGCAAGACCTCCTATTATTACAAGGTTATCAATAATGGAGGTAAAGTATCCAGCCCCACAACAGCCCCGGATAAATTGGTGCATCCCGAAGGTAAGACGTTCGTTAAATGGGTAACGGATGATGCGGAAGAAAAAGATTGGGTCAGCTCGGCCGCCGTGACGAAGAATGCGATGTATAAAGCCATATGGAAAGAAAATGCCTTGGAAGTAACCTATCATTCAAACTTCGAGCCCGACAAAACCTATAAGCATTCATATGATGAGGGAAAAGTAACTGTCGCCACCTATCCGGCAACCGCCTTGCCCATCCGTCCGAACCATATTTTCCTGAGATGGACGACGAATGCTGATGGCACAGGTACGGCATACCAGCCCGGGGCGACTTTCACGATTACAGAAAATACCGACCTGTACGCCCAGTGGGAACCCAACTCTATCCTGAAGCTGCAATGGTCAGTCTCTAAAACAACTCCGGAGATATTCGAATTCAACGATGTGGAGAACAACTCTACCACTTCTGTGATGGTTGGAACTCCCGTTTACGTCCAGATCAGACCGATAGAGCTTGACTACATAGATTACGACCGCTGGTCCATCGAATACACCGCAACGCCGGCAGACTACCACTATCCGATGGAAGAATCTATCGCAAAAACCCTTCGCTACGATTTCAACAAAGGGGAAGCTCATACGCTGGAAGGAACTTATTATTATAATGTAAGCAAACTGATCCTTTACAAGGATGGGGTAGAGGTTGCCACTTATATCTATCGTAACGCCACCTGTACCCACACCGTGATCATCCAGGCGAAGCCGATAGCTAAAATACCGGCTTTGCAATGGTCGGTATCGACCACCACTCACGAGCAATCTAACTTCCGTGACGTGGACGACCAGACAACAACGTCCGTGAATTATGGAACTCCTGTCTTTGTACAAATCCGCCCGATCGGACATGAAGACATCACTTTTGAACGTTGGGATGTTGAATACTCCGTGACTCCGGCGGAACATTATTATGGCATGAATCCAACCGTCAAGACCGAACGTCATAATTTCAATAACCGCGAAGCACATACGGAAATCGGCACATATGTCTACACTGTCACCAAACTGACATTGTATGACCTGTATGGAAACAAAATCGTCGAGACATACGATTATAACGACTCGCCCTACCGGCACACCATCGTCATCACAGACTGCGAAGGTCCCGGTCCCGGCCCCGGTCCGCACGGCGCCCTGCAATGGTCGGTCTCCACGGCGTCGAACCAGCTTCAGTACTTCCGCGATGTGGACAATCTGACTACGACAAGCGTGGTGAAAGGCACACCGGTCTACGTCCAGATCCGTCCGGTCGGTTTCAACAACATCACTTATGACCGCTGGGAGATCGAATACACCGTCACCCCCGCCGGTTACCACTATCCGTTGGAGGAAGCCGTTCCGAGAACCGAGCGTTATACCTTCAACCGGGGCGAAGCCCATACGCTGGTCGGCACCTACGTGTATACGGTGACCAAGCTGACACTCTACAACGGTGAAAGCGTGGCCCTGACAGCCTATTACACCGAGCCTCCTTACGTCCACACCATCATCATCCGCGACGGTGGTATGATCGAACTGGGCGACATCGCCTCCCATTGCGGTTCGGAAAGCGAATTCAGAATACCATTCCGCCTGCTCGATCCGGACAATATCCTGGAATATTCCGTCCGCTTCTCCGACGAAGCGCTTAAAGCCGGCTTTACGGATTCCGACTATAAAGATGTGACTCCCGACTATCTCACAGTGCCCGTCTACCGGATAATCGGCAAGGGCGTTTACTCCGGAAACGTGTATGTGCGCAAGAAAAGCGACCCGGGCCTGGTGGAACTGCATCCGTTCGAAATCGAGATGCTGGAAACCACGATGATCATCAAACAACCGCAGTCCGTATACGTTTGTGACGGCGACGCCTTCACCCTGAGCGTAGAAGCCCGTGGCCTGAACCTGACCTATCAGTGGTTCTTCAACAAAGAGGCGATCGAAGGAGCGACCTCGGCCACCTACCAGGCTGCCCTGACGTCCGACAAGGAAGGCTCTTATTACGTAGATGTATACGGCGACTGTGGAATGGAGAGCAGTGTGACGGTGACGGTGCGCAAGAACGGCCTGAGAGTCCTGGTGAAATGGAACGAATTCCTGTACATCACCAATCCGGACAACGAGTTTGTCCGTTTCCAGTGGTATCATGACGGGCAGAAAATCGAGAAGAACGGCACTTCGATCTACTACTCCGTGCCCGAGGGCCTGTTGGGCAGTTACTTCATCCAGGCCTACCGTGCAGACGACAGCTATGTGGTGAGTTGCCCGATCACGTTCGATACGCTGACACAGTTCCCCGTAACCACCGTTTACCCGACGATGGTTCAAAAGAACAGTCCGATAACCGTCAAGCTGGGCATGCCTGGCGAAGCCTCGGAGGCGGCAGTCATCGAGATCTATAACCTGAACGGTCAGCTGGTCGAAAAGCAGTCGACCACGACAGTCGAAACCACCATCCCCGCGAATATGGCTTCAGGCAGCTACATCGTGAAGGTGACCACCGATTCTGGAAGAACAACAACCCATAAAATCATCGTAAAATAAGCTAACAGATATGTCAACAATAATTTCAAACATAAAGAAAACAATCTTTTTATTCGCAGCAGGCTGCCTTGCCACCACCGTTTCGGCCCAGCAGGAAACGGGTGGCAGAGAGCGTAGCCAGTATAACAACGGCCAGCAGCAACAGCGCCAGCGTCAGGAATACCGCGAGGACTACCGGGAGGAAAAGAAAGATACAACGAAGACCTCTTACCTGACGGTATCGGGCGGCGTCGGCTCCTCTTCCTTCCGTTACAAGCTGAACTACCAGATCGAAGGTTTTGAAGAGAAAGGCAAACGCAACGCAAAACTGGGGTATGAAATAGATCTCCGTTACAGCTACTTCTTCAACCGTCATTGGGGTTTCTCGACGGGGGTAGGTATCTCCCGTTATGCAACGACAGGTAAATTGACAGGTGATATGTCCGACGATAAATACATGAAACTGGGCAATATGACCGACGACGATGACTTCTCCGGCCACCCGCGTGAGTTCGAACTGCGTGCCCGATTGAAGAATCTGGAAGAGAAGCAGACCGCCTTCCTGCTGGACATCCCGCTGTTGGCAATGTACCAGACCCATTTCGGCGAAGAGGAAAAATGGGGCATGTACGCCGGCCTGGGAGTGAAGTTGCAGATTCCGGTCAAAGCCAAATACAAGGTCGAAGGCAATACAGCCAGCGAACTGAATGTTTCGGGTTACTACCCCATATCCCTTCCGACGTGGGTTCTCCATCGGAGGCGCCTGTTCCTCACCACGGCTTCGGCACGATCAACGATCCCGGCCGCGAGCTGGACTGGAGCGGAAAGAACAAACTGAAACTGGGCGTAGCCGGAACTGCCGAACTCGGTTTCCTGTTCACCCTGGGCGAAGACACCGACCTGTTGTTGGGCGGCTACATCGACTACGGTTTCACCAACATGAAGAAAAAGAAAGACCAGGGGCTATTATCCACTCCTGCATCTTATCATCCGGACGGGAACATGACGGTAGGAAAGGGTATTCCTTATAATGGCATGATGAATTCAAACGTAACAGATAAAGTGAAGGTTATGTCTTTCGGGGTAAAATTTGGGGTTAGGTTTAAATTGAATTAACGTCGCAATAAAAAAGGATGCATCCTCTTCGTCAAAAGGGTGCATCCTTTTTGAAAATAGGGTGCGTCCTCTTGTTTGGGGGAACGCATCTTCCGAAATATCTTCTTTATTTCTCTTTATGATTCATAATCAGCGTCGACGGCATCTTCTGCAACGCTTCGCGGCGGTGTTCAGAGACGTCGTTCCAGGTATCGTAGCTTATCAACATGAAATTATAGTTGCTGAATATCGCCGCTGTCATATCCTTGTCTGCTAGCAGCGACGCCTGCTTGGTCGTATCGACGAACTGGCGGATGGCATGTTTTATCTTTTCGCTGCCCGGAGTCGTCGAACTGCTGCGGTCGAGGATGCTGACCGATCCGTGGGTTGTCTTTAGCAACGTCGAAGCATATTCCAACAGGAAGAGATCCTTCTCCGAGTCGACTACCACGATCACATTGCTCGCTTTCACGAAGCCGCGGTTCACGAATACCCCCACGTCGCAATTACTTTTTCCGATAAACATTTTCGTCTTGTCTTTCAATAGCGCACCGGGGTAAAACCACGATTCGGGCGCCTTGAAACGGCGGAAGAAACGATTGTAGAAAGAGGTGCGGTAACGGTTCGCCTCGATGTCGTCCGGCTGGTTACTCATCGAAATGCCCGAACCCACGAGCAGGAAGTCGAACCCCTCCGTGTTTACGATGTCCGTGATATCCTGTCCGGCGTTGTTCGACACCTCGTAGCGCGTTTCTATATTGATTCCCAGCTTTTTCGCCCCATAGAGAATAGGCCCGAAGCTGACTTCCTCGAAGTTATCCGTGTGCAGCGGGTTCACATCCGAACCGACGGTGAGATGAAGCGCCGTAAGGTCCACCTGATGCCGGATATGGGCGAACATCTGGTAGGCCACGTCGAGCATGATCTGCCCGTTGCCTGCACGTCCGAACGAGAGCAACACCTTGAACGTGCCGTCGGCTACCTCCACCGCCTTGTATTCTTTGATCTTCTCGCGCGTCTGGAAGCAGAACTTGATGAACGAAACGAGCGGGATAGTCATAAATGTAGTCACCAGCGTCATCAATACCAGCATCACGAAGATGGACGGGGGCAGGATATGCATTTCGTAACCGATCGTAAGCACGACCAGCTCCATCAACCCCCTCGTATTCATCAGTGCGCCGATATAGAGGCTGTCTTTCCAGCTCTCGCCCACGAAACGAGCCGAAAACATGGCACCGCCGAATTTACCGATGATGGCCACCAGTATAAAGACGCCGCACATCCACCACAGGTCGGGACTATTCAGCAGCCCGATCTCTGTGCGTAACCCCGTCGAAACGAAGAACAAAGGGAGAAACAGGGCCAGCGATACATCTTCCACCTTTTCGGTCATGATCTTGCGGAATTTCACGTTACTTGGCATCACCACCCCCGCGATGAACGCGCCGAACAACGCATGCAACCCTAACATCTCGGTCAAATAAGCCGAAATGATGAGCAGGAGGAACATAAAAGCGACCAGGCCCTTGTCGATCACTTCCTTATTATGGTAAATATGTCCGATCATTTTCAGGAACGGACGGACGGCAAAGAACATGAAAGCGATATAAATGGCGGAGAAAAGAATATTATAGACCGCACTCAGCATTGACCCCGCCTGTGCGATGGCTATCACGACGGCCAGCAGGCACCAGGCCGTGATGTCACCGTTGGCTGCGCTGGCGAGCGAGATCGTCCCCAGATGCGTCCGCGTCAATCCGCGTTCCTGTATGATACGTGCCAGCACCGGGAAGGCAGTGATACTCATGGCGATACCTATAAACAGGGCGAACGATAGGAAGGGAGTGCCTTTGTCGGCATACGTGTCGTAAACGAAGTAGGCAGTAAGCATCCCGCAAAAGAAGGGCACAATCGTGCTTGTATGGCTGATTAGGATCGTTTCCTTTAATTTCTTCCGAACCTCGGTGATATCCAGCTCCATACCGATGGCAAACATAAACAGGATCAGCCCGAACTGGCTCAGGATAGTGATGTTGGCCAGCGACTCGACCGGGAAAAGGAATCCCGAAGCCTCCGGTAGCAAATGCCCCAGCACTGATGGCCCCAGTACGATACCGGCCACAATCTCGCCGATGACCGTAGGCTGGCCAATCTTCTGAAACAACCAGCCGAACAGGCGGCAGGTAATCAATATCGTAATGATCTGCAACAGCAGGATGCCGATAGGCGACTGGATATGATGCATCATCAGTTCCCAAAATAAGGAAAAACCTTCACTGAGGTTTTTAGGGGCGTCGTAGGCCGATGTCATGGCGCTTTCAATCTGTTGGCTCTCTCCTTCTTTGGCGATAAAATACATCAATGAACCGAATACAAGGATCATCACTAAATAAAAGGCTATACTCTTTGTTCCTCTACTCATATATTGCATGGGGTTTGATGCAAAAGTAAGAAATATCCCGGGAATATCAATACGGTATCTTTTTTTCTTTTATCTTTGCGCTAAACCAATCTCAAATAAATCATGGAGTCGCTGAATCTAATAAAGAATGACCCTTGGCTTGCCCCTTATAAAGAGGCGATAGAAGGACGGTATCAATACGTGATTGACAAGGAAAAGAGCCTGACCAACAACGGGAAACAGACGTTGGCCGAGATGGCTTCCGGCTATCTGTACTTCGGTTTGCATAAAACCAACAAGGGGTGGGTGTTCCGCGAATGGGCCCCGAATGCTACAGCTATCTATCTTATCGGTACATTTAATGACTGGAAGAAAGACGAACGATATAAAATGAGACGCCTCGGATACGGTGTCTGGGAGATTGCGCTCGAAGAAGAGCTGCTCCGTCACGAAGACCTTTTCAAACTGCTGGTTGAGTGGGACGGAGGAAGCGGTGAACGCATCCCGGCCTGGATACGCCGTGTCGTGCAAGACGAACAAACTAAAATATTTAGTGCACAGGTGTGGAACCCAGTCAAGCCATATGCGTTTAAAAACAAACGCTTTAAGCCTGACACCGCCCCGCTGCTGATCTACGAATGCCATATCGGTATGTCGACGAACGAGGAAAAAGTCGGCTCATACGATGAATTTCGCTGCAACGTGCTACCCCGCATTGCCCGCGAAGGATACAACGCGATACAGATCATGGCGATACAGGAGCATCCTTACTACGGCTCGTTCGGTTATCACGTCAGCAGCTTCTTCGCCGCCTCGTCCCGTTTCGGTACGCCCGAAGAGCTGAAACAGCTGATAGACGACGCCCACGGCATGGGAATCGCTGTCATCATGGATATTGTACACAGCCATGCTGTTAAGAATGAAGTGGAGGGCCTCGGACGTTTCGACGGTTCCTATAATCAATATTTCCTGAGCGGTACACGCCGCGAGCATCCCGCCTGGGACTCGCTTTGCTTCGATTATGGCAAGAACGAGGTGTTGCATTTCCTGCTCTCGAACTGCAAATTCTGGCTTGAAGAGTATAAGTTCGACGGTTTCCGTTTCGACGGTGTCACTTCCATGCTCTATTACAGTCACGGATTGGGCGAGGCTTTCTGCAATTACGGCGACTACTTCAACGGACATCAGGACGGCGACGCGATTGCTTATCTCACCTTGGCCAACAAACTGATCCACGAGGTAAATAAGAACGCCATCACCATCGCCGAGGAAGTGAGCGGCATGCCCGGACTGGCTGCCAACTATGAAGACGGCGGCTATGGTTTCGACTATCGCATGGCAATGAACATTCCCGACTACTGGATCAAGACGATCAAGGAAAAGAAAGATGAAGACTGGCATCCCTCGTCCATCTGGTGGGAAACGACCAACCGCCGTGCCGACGAAAAGACAATCAGTTACGCCGAAAGCCACGATCAGGCACTGGTGGGAGATAAGACCATCATCTTCCGGTTGATAGATGCGGACATGTACTGGCACATGCAGAAGGACGACCACAACGCTGTTGTTGAACGCGGTGTGGCGCTCCATAAGATGATCCGTCTGGTGACCGCCTCGACCATCAACGGCGGATACCTCAACTTTATGGGCAACGAGTTCGGACATCCCGAATGGATCGACTTCCCGCGCGAAGGCAACGGATGGTCGCACAAATATGCACGCCGCCAGTGGGAACTGGTAGATAATATGGATTTGAAATATCACTATCTGGGCGACTTCGACCGCGAAATGATCGAACTGCTCCGTAGCGTGAAAAACTTCCAGTCTACCCCAATACAGAAGGTGTGGGATAGCGATGGCGACCAGATTCTGGCCTACATGCGCAAAGACCTGGTATTTGTGTTCAACTTCAGTCCGACGAAATCGTACACCGACTACGGCTTCCTGGTTCCTAAAGGCGAGTATGAAGTGATTCTCAACACAGATGCCCCCCGTTTCGGTGGTTTCGGCCTGGCGGACGATTCGGTGCGTCATTTCACACAATTCGACCCATTATTTAAAAAAGACAAAAAAGAATGGCTTAAACTGTACATTCCGGCACGCAGTGCTGTTGTACTGAGAAAAGTAAAGATAAAGAAGTAATCAAACAACAAAACACACAGTATGTTATATCCAATGACTTTTAAGCCTATCCTCAAGAAGATTATTTGGGGAGGCTCAGACATCTGCCCATTTAAGGGCATCACACCGGTTGAAGAAGGTATCGGTGAAAGTTGGGAACTTTCGCATGTAGAGGGTAACTATTCCATCGTCAATAACGGTGACTTGGAAGGCAAGTCGCTCGACGAACTGATTCGCACTTACGGCAAGCAGTTGCTCGGTGAGAAGGTAATGGACCAGTTCGGCTCTACTTTCCCGCTGCTGATTAAGTTTATCGACGCCCGTGATGACCTGTCTATCCAGGTGCATCCCAACGACGAGCTGGCTATGAAACGCCACAATTCTTTTGGCAAGACCGAAATGTGGTACGTAATCAACGCCGCGGAGGGAGCTGGCCTCTATTCCGGTTTCTCCCAACAAATTGACGCAGAGGAGTATGTGAAACGGGTAGGCGATAACACTATCATGGACGTTCTCCAGCGTTATGAAGTGTCGCCGGGCGATGTGTTCTTCCTGCCTGCGGGTCGCGTTCACGCCATCGGTGCCGGATGCTTTATCGCAGAGATACAGCAGACCAGCAACATCACTTACCGCATCTACGACTACGATCGTAAGGATGCCAACGGTAACGGGCGTGAACTGCATACCGAGCTGGCCAAAGATGCCATCGACTATACCATGTCTCCCGACTACCGCACGCATTATAAGGCACATACCAACGCGACAGTCGAACTGGCCAACTGCAAGTATTTCACGACAAACCTGCTCGACCTCGATACGATGATGGTGCGCGACTTCTCCGAACTCGATTCGTTTGTCGTATATATATGTATGGAGGGTAAGGCTTCTATCCGCGACAATAAAGGAAACGAAATATTCGTTCATCAGGGTCAGACGGTGCTTATCCCGGCAGATACCGAGGTGGTGACGATTTCTCCGGCTCCGAATGCCAAATTCATGGAGACTTATATTGGATAATTTTCCTGAAAAAAGGAATTAGGAAACAGAAACGACGCAGAAAACGCAGAGTTTCGCAGAATATTTTATTAATAATCAATATAATATCTGCGTTTCTCTGCGTTTTCTGCGTCGTATGCGTTCCCTGTTATTTTGTTAGGCTATGCTGATTTCCTAATGATCTTATTGGGGATAGGGGAATTGTGTCAGCCCGTTGTACATGAACCGGTAGGTGGGGACATCCAGCCCCAGGGCTTCCGCCTCGCGGATTACGTAGCCGGTCAGTGTCTCGATTTCCGTCTGGCCTCCGCGCTTGAAGTCACTGTGCATTGAAGTGGTCGCACCGTTCGGCATCATCTTTTGGGCCTGGATAGACGAGAAAACAATATCTTCCGGCAGTTTGATTCCTTTGGCTTCGGCAACGTCTTTCAACTCGTATCCCAGCGTGATGAACAGGTCGATATGATTTTCTATCACACTGTTAATCGGTTCGTTGAAGTAAGAAGTGATGGTTGCTGCCGTGGAGATCATAAAGAATTTCTTCCATATCTCGAGGTCGATGTCCTCCGGGTTGGTCGATAACACGCGGGCGGAGCTCAATATATTCCTTAACTCCAGTTGTTGTTCCTTATCCTTGCCGTTGAGTCCGAAAAACAAACGGTCCTTGAGGGTGAATTTCTCGATATATCCGGGCGAAACGAGCCGCGCACCTATGTAAACACAGCCTTTCCATATTCTGCTTCCGGGCAGTATTTTTTCTATCCGTTCGGCGATGTCGGCCCCGTTGAGCAGGGGTAGGATGACAGTCTCCGGACTGATGACCGGCTTCAGGTGACGGATATTTTCTTCCAGATCGTAGCTTTTCGTGCAGCAGAGCAGGTAATCCACCGGACCTATCTCTGCCGGATTGTCGGTTGCGAGGGTTGGTATGGCTATTGTTTTCTTGAAAGATTTTTTTATTTCCAAGCCAAATTCTTTGATAGCCTTCAGGTTCTCGCCGCGGGAGATGAAGAAAATGTCCACATCCTCCGAATCCTGGTAGTGGGCAGCGAGCAACCCCCCGTAGTAACCCCCTACAGCCCCTATTCCGGAAATAGCAATTTTTATTTTACTCATATCAATTGTATAGGAGTTTTGAAGTTTATATTCTTATATATATGATGCCGCAAAGATGAAAAATAAAATCGAAACCCTTTATACGAGTTTGAGTTCTTTTAGAAAGTCGGGAAAACTTTGTTCAAAATTAACACCGAAGCGATAGTCGGTCTTTGCCTTGTAAGTCCGCCGGATGCTGTCGGTCGTAAAATGAACGGCAATGGCCGCCGCGTCGATCAGGCTGAAGTCGTTGAGCAAGGCCGACAGCAGGGCGCTGGCAAACACATCGCCTGTCCCGTGGTAATAACCGGGTATTTTCTGGGTGAAGACGTAGTCTATCGTGTCGGTCGTCCGGTCGTAGGTGGCGGCCCCCAATTCGTCTTCCTTGAAATAAACGCCGGTCAGTACTACTTTCTGCGGACCCAGTGCGCCGAGCTTCCTCAGCAGGCTTTCGATATATGCGTGGGTGTAAGGCCCCGGATGGAACGGTTCGTCGAGCAGCAAGGCCGCCTCGGTGAGGTTGGGCACGATGATGTCGGCTTTTTGGCAAAGCATCCTCATGCCGATTGCGAACTCGCGAGTGAAGACGGTGTACAGTTCGCCGTTGTCGCCCATAACCGGGTCAACCAGTATCAGGTTGTCTTCCTGCCTGAATGCGTCGAAAAACTCCTTAACGATGTCGAGCTGTTCGAACGAACCGAGGAAGCCGGTGTAGATGGCATCGAACTTTATGTCGAGCGACTTCCAGTGTTTCATGACCGGGCGCATATCTTCCGTCAGGTCGTGGTAGGTGTATCCGCTGATACCTCCGGTATGAGTGGACAGGATGGCTGTGGGGAGAGCTGATGTTTCAATGCCTGCGGCAGATAAAATAGGTAATGCGACGGTGAGTGAGCATTTTCCGAATCCGGACAGGTCGTGTATGGCTGCGACCCTTTTCTGATGTGTTTTATTTTTCATTCTGTTCATTTTTATATCAATACAACAATGGGTGTGCGGGAAATGTTGGAAGCCTGTATCGGGCCTTTTCCGCCAGCCGTTGCAAAATAAGCTGATTTTATCATAAAATGGGCCGGATTGTTATGAAATGAGTAAATTTCTTCTTTTTCGGTCTGTTTCCTCCTTTTCGGAGGGTTTGCTTCCGTATTGGGTCTACATTTATAAATATCGTAAATAAAATAGCCGGAGATTGTCGCAAAACATTGCGTCGGGCAGGATACCTTTACATCAAAGTTTTTAAGAGATGTTGTTTTGTGAGTTTGATTAGATGTATATAAATATTTTAGGTTAATGACTTTGGCTGAAACTAGTATCCTCCCCTTGGCGTGGGGAAGGACTGAAAAAAAACAGAGATCGATGTATGCCGTTCGCGCAGGCGAGCGTGGAACTTCACTTGTATGGGGTTGCGACGATTCATCGAATGGAGATAAAAAAGACCGTGAGGTGAGTTACAAATCTGATTATACAGGTACTTTTATAACGGACTGGGAAGTCCCTATTGAGCCGAAGAGTCCTGGTGAGGGCCCGCGAGCTGATTTTATTGTTGATTGGATTAACTAGTATATCAATAAATTCAATGTAATTGGTGAAATCATACTTTTTACTCTATAACGTTAATCCTCATATCTAATAACGTTGTATCCCAAGCCCTTCAGTGGGCAAACAACCGCTCTGTTCGTGAGAATAGGGCGGCTTTTGTATTTTAAAAGGCTCGGGTAAAAATAATTTGTATCGATTTAATGACTGCAAACCTTGCTGACATCTACCGTAAAACCATCATTCATAGGCATGAATTTCC
Source organism: Parabacteroides goldsteinii (assembly GCF_020091425.1). NCBI lineage: Bacteria > Pseudomonadati > Bacteroidota > Bacteroidia > Bacteroidales > Tannerellaceae > Parabacteroides > Parabacteroides goldsteinii. Next base: position 1,217,543 of record NZ_CP081906.1, read on the forward strand.
CTTTTTCTTTCAAGAATTCGATTAATTCATCCACATTCATGTTATCGGCCGAGCAGGCATAAAAACGTTGTTCCGAACCGAATTTATTAATGATAGCTGCTCTCAGGCTGCTCTCTGAGTAACTGTTTCCTTCCATCATGAAAAGAACTTCATGTGCATGTAACTGTTCCATAAACTGATTATTAAATGATTTGAGACAAAAGTACACCATCTGTCCTTTTTAAATTGTAACATATGTGACAGAAAAGAATAAATTAAAATGATTAACAATTTATTAGAATCGGGATATCAGGAGGATAGATAATACAAAACAGCCTGTCATAGAACTTTCTATAACAGGCTTTTTGTGACCCGGGAGGGGCTCGAACCCTCGACCCAATGATTAAGAGTCATTTGCTCTACCAACTGAGCTACCGAGTCAATCGGTTTTTTCTTTGAGTGACCTGGGAGGGGCTCGAACCCTCGACCCAATGATTAAGAGTCATTTGCTCTACCAACTGAGCTACCAAGTCAATCTGTTGCAATCCTTGTTTCCTGCTTATGGACTTTGTTTCTCGATTGCGGGTGCAAAGATAGAGGTTTAATTTTTCTTTGCAAACTTTTCGGTCGCTTTTTTCTAACTATTTTTTACTCGAATTCAAAGATATCAGACGGAGTCGTGCGCTTAAGTGCTATCAGAGAGACATCTTTGCCGACACGGACCCCTTCTTGAAACAATCGGATGTCGACTGTCTTATAGGCAAGTTCCGGGTGGTTGTTGTCGCGGCTGAGGTGGCACAACCAAATGTCCTTCAGCTTCGGGTCATAGTTGGCTGCCAGGAATTCGGCAGCTTCACGGTTACTCAGGTGGCCTGTCGGACTCGCTACACGTTCTTTCAGGAAAGCGGGGTAGGTGCCGAACTTCAACATTTCCTCGTCGTAGTTGGCCTCGATGATCAGATGGTTAGCCATTCGCATATAACGACTCACTGTATCCGTAATATGGCCCACGTCGGTCGCAAAAGTAAACTTATGCTCTCCGTATTCGATATAGTAGCCTACGTTGTCCGTGCTGTCGTGAGGCACTTCGAAAGCGATGATATTGAAGTTGCGGATGGTAAAAGGTACTTCTTTTTCGATGACCCGGCGTGAACCGATCAACGTCTCTTCCACATAACGGCTTTTTTCTATTCCTCGGTGGACGGCAGCGGTAGTGTATACCGGGATATTCATTTTCTCTCCCAGGCAACCAACCGTCTTGATATGGTCGGCATGGTCGTGCGTTATCAGGACTGCCACGATTTTGGAAAAGTCGATCGCTTTATCTTTCAACACCTTCTTTATGGTACGTATTCCGATACCAGCATCAATCAGTATCCCGAATTCGGGAGTACCCAGATAATAGCAGTTGCCACTGCTTCCACTTGCTAAGCTAAGAAATGATAGTTTCATATTTTTCTATTCCGCCTCGCGGCCTATTCTGTTTTACATAGTATAATCAGGAACGGAACGTATCAGGGATCGTCACCTCCCCGATAAGCGAACAGTTCATGTGGTCCTTCACCTCCTCGGGCGATAACCCGTGGCCGAAAAGGAACATCAATTTGGCGACAGCGCTTTCCGTCGTGCTGTCGAACCCGCTTATGACGCCGGCTTCCAATAATTTATGCCCCGTCTCGTACCGGTGCATCTCAACGCTTCCGGCGCTACACTGGGTTACATTGACGATTACGATACCCCGGTCTACTGCATCTTTGAGCATGGTCAGAAACCAGTCGTAACTCGGGGCATTCCCGCTACCGAAAGTTTCCATCACGACCCCTTTCAGGTCGGGAATGTTGAGGATGCTTTCCACCACCTGCGGCGAGATACCCGGAAACAACTTCAGGATAGCGATGTTCCGGTCCAGCAGATAATGCGGTTTCAGCGGCTTACGCGAAACCGGGTGATAAATTTGTCCCGTATCGTATTTAATGTATATCCCGGCATGTGCCAGGGCCGGATAATTGTATGAACGAAACGCATTGAAGTTGTCGGCATTGATCTTGCTCGTACGGTTACCTCGCAGCAAATCGTTTTCAAAGAAGATGCAGACTTCGGGTACAATAGGTATTCCGTTTTCTTTGGCAGCAGCAATCTCGATCGCCGTGATCAGGTTTTCCTTCCCGTCTGTGCGCAACATGCCGATGGGCAATTGTGAACCGGTGAAAATGACCGGCTTGCTGAGGTTTTCGAGCATGAAACTCAGGGCAGAGGCGGTGAACGACATGGTATCGGTGCCATGCAGCACCACGAAACCATCGTATTTCGCATAATTATCTGCGATGATTTTCACAATCTTCATCCATGAGTCAGGCCCCATTTCGGACGAGTCCATTACCGGATCGAACTGATAAGTCGATACTGAGTAACCGAGCTTTTTCAGTTCCGGCATATTGTCTCTAAGATGTTGGAAATTAAAAGATTCCAATACTCCGGTTTCAGGATTTTCAATCATTCCGATTGTTCCGCCTGTATAGATAAGCAGGATAGAAGCCTTATCGCGCTGATCGTTCATGTTTACTGTCATAATGCAAAGGTAATAAATTTATTCTTCTCCCTTCAAAACGGGAACGCTTATGTGATATTTTACGGCTATGATACGTGCCAGGAATATCCCCAACGCTGCAGCGAACTGGGTGATGGAGGGTGTTAACCCGGCGAGCATACATAAATAATATACACCGCCACCGAACACGCATGCCAGGGCATAGATGTCTTTTCGGAAGATTAGCGGCTCCTCGTTGATTAATATATCGCGCATCATTCCCCCGAATGATCCGGTGATCGTTCCCATTACGATAGCTACCCACATAGGAAAGCCGAATTCGAGTGTTTTAGCGATTCCGACCACGCCGAACAGACCCAGTCCGATGGCGTCGAATATAAAGAACGTGTTATTCAGCCGGATCACATATTTACGGAAGATGATAACAAACAATAAAGCTAGTGCGGAAACAGTTAAATAAGATGTTTGTTCCATCCAGAAAGGGGTTGCATTCAGCAGGATATCGCGTATTGTCCCTCCGCCCACGGCAGTAACCAGTCCGACCACATAGGCGCCAAACCAGTCAAATTGTTTTGCAGAGGCCAATCTGATCCCACTAATTGCGAATGCAAACGTCCCTGTATAGTCGCAAAAGGTGATAAAATCTATCATTTTGTTTTTTTCTGCAAAAGTAAGTATTTCCTTTGAATTGTGTTTGTTTCTAGCGACACAACCTAAGAATAATTTAAACCAAACGAATCCTTTACTGTTAATTATATATAAGTTTGCATGAGTAATAGGTATAAGGCTCAGGCCAAAAGATTGTTAGATGATGAAGAGATTTATATGGATAGGATTGCTGGCTTTGCTTTCAGCACAGTGGATGCAGGGGCAACACTTCCCTAAAATGGATACAAGAAATTACGTGAGCGACTCGACTGTTTTCATGCCTAAAAAGCCCTGGCTGGCAGCCGGCGAGGTGTTCGGCTTGAATGTCGGGATATGGGCTTTCGACCGTTTTCTGATGAACGAGGACTTTGCTCATATTAATGGTCATACGATTAAGAACAATTTCAAAACCGGCCCTGTCTGGGATACCGACAAGTTTTCGACCAATCTGGTGGCGCATCCCTACCACGGCTCGCTTTACTTCAATGCCGCACGCAGCAACGGGATGAATTTCTGGCAGTCTATCCCTTTCGCCGCCGGTGGGAGTTTGATGTGGGAATTCTTCATGGAGAATGAACCACCCTCTATCAACGACCTGATGGCTACCACGTTCGGAGGGGTGGAGTTAGGTGAAATCACTTACCGTCTGTCCGACCTTTTTATCGACGACCGGTCGAGTGGGGCGGAGCGTGTAGGGCGTGAGATACTTTCTGGACTGATATCGCCCGTGCGTGGCATAAACCGTCTGATAACCGGTGAGGCATGGCGTCACAGGCCGCATAAAGGTAGGGCATACTCGTTTGTGCCCGTGAACTTTATCGTGAGTGCCGGTCCTCGTTTCCTGGCGGAGCAGGAGCATTCGAAACATGGGACGACCAGTATGCATCTTTCGCTGCGTCTGGATTATGGCGACCCTTTTGAGGATGAGTTTTATTCGCCCTACGAATGGTTTCAGCTGCGTGCCGGATTCGATTTCTTTTCCAGTCAGCCGGTCATCACGCAGGTGAATGCTATCGGTGCCTTGTGGGGCAAACGGGTTTGGGAGAAAGGGCCGCGCACGCTGACGGCCGGTGTCTTCCAGCACTTCGACTATTACGATTCGCAGTTGCGCTCCAGCGACGGTGGCAAGGTGTCGCCCTACCGCATTTCGGAGGCGGCGGCTGTAGGAGGTGGCTTGATCTATTACAAACGTTCGGAACCCAGCGACAAGGTCGATGCCTACGGCGAATTTTATGTGAACGGTGTTGCCCTGGGAGGTGGCTCGTCAGACTATTTTCGTCTCGATGAACGCGATTACAACATGGGAAGCGGTTATAGTGTAAAAGCCTTTACAGGTTTGACTTACAACAAGCACTGGACATTTTTGCTAAATATGGAAAACTATCATATTTTTACCTGGAAAGGCTACAATCCGGACATAGACCTGAGCACGGTCGACCCGAATACTTTCAGCGTACAAGGTGACAAAGGTCATTCCCGCTTGACAGTGATGGGCATCAAACTGGTTTATCTTTCCAGCAAAAAATGGAATATATCGCTCTCGAACCGCTACTTTTCCCGTCGCACGCATTACAGCTACCACGATGACGTGAACCGAGCTACCTACGATTTGATGCTTTCTTTGGGAGTGAAGATTTAATGCTTTGCTATTGATTATTACTTCATTACAGTATCCTCGTAGTTCTGCTATTAGGAAACTGGCGTTTCTTAGGCAGGGAACTAGAGTTTCCAAATAAAGGAATTGTTAAGAAATTACAGTTTCCTGAAAGTGGGACTACGAGGAAACTGTAATTGACTGATTGTTATCTTGTTTTGTTTCTTTCGAGTTCGTTGAGATTCTCCATCTTCTTCCGTTGGAGGAATTCGTAAATGCCTTCAAGATGTTCAGTGACCCGCTGGTTGCCGAATTCGTAGACTTTCGTCACCAGTCCGTCCAGGAAATCACGGTCGTGAGACACCACAATCAGCGTACCGTCGAAGTCGAGCAACGCCTGTTTCAGGATATCTTTCGTTTTCATGTCCAAATGGTTGGTCGGCTCGTCGAGAATCAGCAGGTTGACTGGTTCGAGCAGCAGCTTGATCATCGCCAGGCGCGTGCGCTCTCCACCCGACAAAACCTTCACTTTCTTGGCTGAATTTTCTCCGCCGAACATGAACGCGCCGAGCAAATCCTTAATTTTATTACGGATATCACCTTGGGCGACATCGTCTATCGTTTGAAAGACGGTCAGGTTCTCATCCAACAGCGAAGCCTGATTCTGAGCGAAATAACCGATCATCACGTTATGTCCGATGGTCAGCGTGCCGTCGTGTTCGATCTCTTTCATGATACATTTCACCAGCGTGGACTTTCCTTCGCCATTCTTTCCTACGAAAGCGATTTTGTCGCCCCGTTCAATCATCAGGTTGGCATTGCGGAACACCGTATGGTCGCCGTATGTTTTTGCCACGTTTTCGATAATCACCGGATATGTACCGGAGCGGGGAGAGGGCGGGAACTTCAGGCGGAGTGCCGATGTGTCTTCCTCATCCACTTCAAGTATCTCAAGTTTTTCAAGCATCTTGACACGGCTTTGTACCTGTAGCGTTTTGGAGTATGTCCCTTTGAAACGTTCGATAAACTCCCGGGTTTCGGCAATCATCTTCTGTTGTTCGTCGAACGCCTTTTGTTGTTGTACGCGGCGTTCCTGGCGGAGTTGCAGATAACTACTGTAATTCACCTTGTAGTCGTAGATGCGGCCCATGGTGACTTCGATTGTGCGGGTGGTGATATGGTCGACGAATGCCCGGTCGTGGCTGATGACAACCACCGCCTGCCCGTTATCGATCAGGAAATCTTCCAGCCACTGGATTGATTCGATGTCCAGATGGTTCGTAGGCTCGTCGAGCAGTAACACGTCTGGTTTCTTCAAGAGTAACTTCGCCAACTCGATACGCATGCGCCAGCCACCGCTGAACTCGCTGGTCTGCCGGTTGAAATCTTCGCGCTTGAAACCCAGTCCGAGCAATGTCTTCTCGATATCGGCGTCATAATTGATCTCCTCGATGGAATAAAATTTCTCGCTGAGCGTGGAGACGCGCTCGATCAGCTCCATATAACTGTCCGAATCGTAGTCAGTACGTGTCTCCAACTCTTTGTTGATCGTTTCGATCTCGGCCTCCATCTCATGCAGGTGGGCGAAAGCCTGTGCCGTTTCTTCAAATACGGTACGCCCGTCTTCCGTCATCAGATGTTGCGGCAGATAGGCTATGACCGTATCTTTGGGTGCCGAAACCTTTCCGCGTGTCGGTTCGCGTACCCCGGCAAGTATTTTGAGCAAAGTTGATTTGCCCGCACCGTTTTTCCCCATCAGGGCAATTCGGTCTTTCTCGTTTATAACGAAAGATATATCAGAAAAGAGGGCACTTCCGCCAAACTCCACTGTCAGTCCATCAATAGAAATCATACGTACATTATATATATGTGTAAAAAGAAGGCGCAAAGGTAGGAAAAATGTTTGGAATATTTGTTTTATGTTTTGAAACAACTTATCTTTGCACCCGCTAATACAAACAGCTTAAATTAATTATTCAAACATGGCAACAAAAATTAGATTGCAAAGACACGGTCGCAAAAGCTACGCTTTTTATCAGATCGTAGTTGCAGACAGCAGGGCTCCACGTGATGGAAAGTTTATTGAAAGGATAGGTTCTTATAATCCGAACACTAATCCTGCTACAGTAGATTTGAACTTCGAAAGAGCTTTGTATTGGTTACAGGTAGGTGCACAGCCTACAGACACAACTCGCAACATTCTGTCACGCGAAGGTGTATGCATGAAAAAGCATTTACTGGAAGGTGTTAAGAAAGGTGCATTCGACGAAGCTACAGCGGAATCTAAATTCCAGGCTTGGTTGAAAAACAAACAAGCTTCTGTTGAAGCAGTAAAATCGAAAGACAGCGAAGCGGCTAAGGCTGCAGAAAAAGCTCGTCTGGAAGCTGAAAAAGAAGCTAACAAGGCAAAAGCAGAAGAAGTAGCTAAAAAGAAAGCTGAATTAGCAGCCGCCGCTGCAGCAAAGGCAGCTGAAGAAGCAGCAGCAAACGCTCCTGCTGAAGAAGCTCCTGCAGCAGAAAGCGCTGAGTGATTCGCTTAATGCCAAATAAAAAGAGGACATTTCCTATGTGGAGTGTCCTCTTTTTTATTGTGTGTCCCCTTATTTCTTTCCCAGCAGGAAACCGTTGATTTGTTCAACGAACTGTTCCTTTGAAAGTGCTCCCTGTGCCAGTTGCGGTTTTCCTTTAGCAGGAATAAACAGTAGGGTAGGGATGCTCTGTATGCCGAAAGCGGCAGCCAGTTCCTTTTCGTTATCGACATTGATCTTATAAATGATGATGTCGTTTTTGTATTCTCCGGCCAATTCCTTTAATATAGGAGAAATCTTTTTGCAAGGTCCGCACCAGTCAGCATAGAAGTCGACGATGCAAGGCTTGGTGCCTTCATAGACCCATTCTGTTTGGTTTTTCTCGTAATTATATACTTTGGTCAGAAAGTCAGCTTTGTTAAGTACTACAACTTCGCCCTGGGCAGCTACGTTTCCTGTTTCGTTTTTATCCGATTTGGCAGACATGGAGCAACTAACCAGCAGCAACACCACCGAAATCAGGAATAAATCTTTCAACTTTCTCATATAAAACTTATTACTTCATTGATAATTATAGAATACAAAAATAGTAATAAAACGGATACGACTCTCCATCCTGAGTGGTTAAAAGAAAAATAATAGCTTAAAAAGAAAAAAATGCTTCGTAAAATTAGGAGATATAAAAAATATCACTACCTTTGCACCGCAATCGAGAGAAAACGATAGCAAAACATACTGGAGAGATGGCAGAGTGGTCGATTGCGGCGGTCTTGAAAACCGTTGAACTGAAAGGTTCCTGGGGTTCGAATCCCTATCTCTCCGCAATAAACGCTGAAAATCAGCAAATTATAAAACAAACACCCAATTTTATACCCAAGAATGTAAAGTTGGGTGTTTTTATTTTATTTAAGACGAATCATATTCGCTCGGAAAATAATTTGATAAAAAACAGAACAAACGAAAAAAACAACCAATTCATTTTCCGTAAGATTTCGTATCTTTGCAGTAAATAATAAATCAGGGTCTGTCATGATAATATATAATGTTTAAAAATCGTAGTATGAAAAAAAGTAGAAGAAAACGCCTTGTAATTTTGTGTATAGCTTTAGTTTGTATCATAGTTTTAGTTTTTTTATTGTTCTCTAAATCAACTTCTAATAATAGTACAAATCCACCTTTGACAGATGTTTTGACTGATAGCATTTCTCGGATAGTATCAGCTTGTCCTGGTGAAATTGGAGTGGCAATTATTATTAATAACACAGATACAGTTAAAGTTAATGATAAGAGTGTATATCCTATGATGAGTGTATTTAAGGTTCATCAGGCATTAGCTCTTTGCAATGATTTTGATAACAAAGGGATTTCACTTGATACCTTAGTAAAGATAGATAGGAATAGACTTGATTCAAAGACTTGGAGTCCTATGATGAAAGATTATTCCGAGTTGGTTATATCATTAACCGTGAGAGATTTACTTCGTTATACTATTGCTCAAAGTGATAATAATGCAAGCAATCTGATGTTTAAAGATATGGTCAATGTTGCTCAAACTGACAGTTTTATAGCCACACTTATTCCTCGTTCAAGTTTTCAGATAGCTTATACAGAAGAGGAAATGTCGGCTGACCACGATAGGGCTTACTTTAATTATACATCTCCTCTTGGTGCCGCAATGTTGATGAACCGTTTGTTTACCGAAAGTATTGTCAGTGGTGAGAAGCAAAGTTTCATTAAGAATACATTAAAAGAATGTGTGACAGGTACAGATAGAATAGTCGCTCCGCTTCTTGATAAAGAAAGGGTTTCTATTGCACATAAGACGGGTTCTGGTTATGTCAATGAAAATGGTATTCTTGCAGCTCACAATGATGTTGCCTATATATGCCTGCCTAATAATGTCTGCTATACTTTAGCGATATTTGTTAAGGATTTCAAGGGTAATGAATCACAAGCATCACAATATGTTGCGCATATATCAGAGGTCGTATATTCTTTATTAATACAAAATTCGGCAATTCCTTAAGTTGCGTTTACTTTGAAGCTTCAATGGTAAACATTATATAATTTATACAATATAAAAGCACTTCGTAACTATCAGAGTGCTTTTATATTGTCTTTTTTTTCTATTATAACTTGAATCCTCTACTTTTTCTTGGTTCTTCCGTTGGTTGTCGCAAACCTTGCCGAAGTTTCTCCCATTGCTCTTTGAACCATTCGCTTATCGGTTGCCTGTTTATGGTCAGTACAAGTTTGCTATCATCGGTCGGATTCTTCTCCACCTTGAAGATGTTGTTTTTGATTTCAAACTTTCTTCTATGTTCCTCGGAATAAATCTTGCCATTACATTGGATAGCTTCTTTCCTTGTCAAAAGACAATCTATCATATCTTTGGTAAATCCAATGACAGCGCAGAGTTTTTCCATTCTCAACATTTCTCTAAGCATCGGAAACCACTTGAATGCCTTTTCAAGCAGAGTGTTCAATCGTGATATTTCCCTGTCTTTGGCTTCAAGTTCTTGGTTGTGTATGCTCTGAAGATTGCGTATCTGTTTGCCATGTCGCTCTTGCATTTCCTGCATTTGGATTTTGAGGGTGTCAATACCTTTGTCTCGTTTGGCAATCTCTTGGTGCAAATCTTCATTAGTTCGCTCCAGCTCTTTCATCTTTCCACTTCCGAAAAGAGAACCAACTCCGCTTGCTATGGCGGTGGCTGCATTGGTGGCTGTTTTCTTTAGCTTGTCAGTGCGTATTTCTGATTTCACCTGTTTCAGTTCCTGTTCAGCAAGACCTATCTGTTCTTCTTTGTGCCGTTTTGCAGCATCCATGCGTTGCAGTTCGGCTCTCTGCTTTTCAATGATGAAATCATTTCGTTCCAAATGTTCCTTTCCGGTCTCGGATTTAGATTGCCCACGTTGCATGGAGAGGATGTCAGATGCCAAAGTCTGCATTTCCATCATATCGTCATCATTGAGCTTTTGGCTCTTGCCCGTGTCGTGGTTCATCCAGTCGAATACGATATGGGCATGATAATTCGGCTTAAACCACTTTTCACCGACTTGGAAACTCTCCCTATCCCCGGTTTTGGGTTGTCCACTAAGCCAGTGTCCCTCGTCCTTATGCAGGAAGATTTGGAGCGGTGTAATACCCCAGCGTCTCTGGCACTCCTCACCAAACTTTCGTACATCTGCCAGTGTTGTATCTGGTCTGATGAGCAATACTCCCTCACGGATTGGAGAACATCCAGCCACTTTTATAATCTTTCCATTCTTTCCCTTGCGCTCACGCTCCTTTTCCTGCATCGCTCGTCCGGTCTTTTCCTTGACCATCCGTTTGATGCTGTCATAGTGCGCCTGCAGGTCAGGACTGCCGAAGCCCGGGTTTATCCACTGCTCGTTATTGGAAGTCAGTTCGGGTACAATGTAGATTCTGGACTCGCCGATATTGCGCATGTACTCGGCAGTTCTCCGGTTATGAGCCCCGCTTGATGTCACTCTGCAGGGTTTGATATGTATGCTTGATTTTGTTGCCATATTCTTAAAATTTGATTTGGATTGTTGATGAAATCTTCTGTTGTCCGCTCATAACCGCACAGGGTTCTTAGGGGTGCAACCCATAAGCGGAGATTGCAAAGAGAGGGGCACTCTTTGCTCGGGGTTCTTAGGGGAGAAACGCCCTGAGTGGGTCATTAGGGCAAAGCCCTAATCCCCTCGGGAGAGCCCACAACTACGAAAGCGAAGCGTGTAGTTATAGTGGGCTATAACCGAAAGCCGTTTTTCTTTTTCGGTGGTTGGCTGCGCACCCCTTTTGCAGATTGAACTTGCCTGTTTCTTTCAGTCTGTTTCTGTAAGTATTCGTTCAAGTCCTTGCATCCGCTGTATGTCTGCGAAGCGTCACGGATGTATAAGTCCCTGCCGTATTCCTTATAGATTTGCTGCATGGCTTCCATTCCTGCACGGTCATTGTCAAAGAAACAGTGGATGCGCTCATAGCTTCCCAACGGATAGATTGCTTTGGAAACATTGGCTACTGAGTTCAACACCATATAATCTTGCCTGTCCAGTTCGGGATATTTCGGGCAATTCTCCAATCTCAAAGTAAGAAATGAAAGATAGTCCATAAATCCCTCAAACACATAACATGTTTCCCTCGCTGTTCCCGGCTGTTTGATATGAGAAATCTCTTTCGGTGCGATGCATCCCTTGAAATACTGGTTGCGGATTTCATACCCACCCGACACATTGGGAAAGGCGATGGCGAAATACCGTTTGCCATTATGGGTGAAGTGCGCTTCACTGCATTCTCTTTTCGCCATTGCAATGTTTATTCCCCTTTCCTGCAAATAAGCAAGCAGGGCAGGAGAAGAAAGCGGTACAATCTCCAGTTGTTGAAAACTTGGCTCGGAAGATGATTGCTTGCCAAAAGAAAAAGACACGGGGCGAATACGGGGTGTCTGTTCTTCGATTTTTTGCAAGAGGTAAGGCACATGGTCGGAACAATAAAGTTCCTGTGCCAGTGCGATGATATTCCCACCTTTGCCGAGTGCAAAATCATACCATTGGTTACGTTCTGTATTTACCTTGAACGATGCTTCCGTTTCTTCCCTTAGTGGTGACTTATACCACAGGTTTATGCCCTGTTGTTTGACGGGTGAAAATCCTAAACTGTGCAGATAATCCGCTATTTTGATTTGTTTCGCTGTCTGTATATCCATAAGACGATAGGTTTAATGATAGTTGAATTGGTTTATTTTCTCTTTTCGCCCGTACCTCTTTATGAAGTACGGTCTGTATAATCACTTCACTTTATTTTCGTATATATAGAGTACGGTAATAAAGTGAAGCGGTTTTGCCACATTTCGCAACCACTTCGCTTTATCCCTAATATATAGACCCCCGGAATAAAGTGAAGCGATTGCAAGGTGTGGGCTAATAGTGGAAGTCGGGCATGAACGTGTACTTTCTGCCGTTCTCCTGCACTATCATTCGTTTGTTCCGAAGCATGGTGATGAGCGATACCGCCTTTTTGTGGTTCAACTTTACCCCCACAGACACATAAGTCTTAATTAAGGTGTCCTCCAGTTCCTTGTAGCCATATTCCTCTTTCAGCCCGAAAACTGCTTCCAATGCGATGCGGTGCTGCTGTTCGGTGATATGCCTGTAAGGGTCGAACTTTTCCTCTTCCGGTCTTCCCGGTTTCTTGGTTTCGGGCTTGTAACCCTCCAACAGTTCAGGTATGGCATTGTCATTGATGCGAAATGAAAAAGGCTCGAAGTCCATTGCCCGTATGTGCATGGCTGAAACATTGCTTATATCTCCATTGCTCTTGTCCTTTTCCACAAGAAGGACAGTTTCAGCCTTGTTGTTCAGTTCCGTACCGATATGCCCCCTTGCGTTCTCATCGCCCTTGTTTTGGTGGAGTATCGTGTGGATATGTATCTGCCTGTCGTCCGTCCACTGCATCAGCTTTGATATGATGCGTGTCGATTCACCGGGGCTGTTGATGTCATATACCATGTCACGGATGCCGTCTATGATTACAAGCCCTATGTCAGGCGTATTGTAAATAGCCTGCTCTACAATCCTGATACGCTGTTCGGGCGTGTATTTCCTCAAAGCAAGAAATTCCAGATGCTCATTGTCCCTGTCATCTGGAAGCCCAGCCATCCGTAAAATACGTTTCATGACTTTCAGACAATGATAAGGACTTTGTTCCGTGTCCACATACAGGATTTTCCGTTTCTCTTCGGGTAGTTCCGCCACATATCTTAGCACTGTACCATTCTTCAATGCTGCCGCCACGATAGCCGACACATTGAAAGTCTTTTTGCTTTTGGCTTTGCCGATTGATGCACTGAAATTACCCAGTGTACCAATGACCGAACCTTGCACTTTTAGAATCTCAGGTGCTTTCTCATAGATTTTCGACAGGCTCAGGCGTGAGGCTTGCCAAAGGATTACGGCTTCTTCCGCCGATATTTCTTTTATATCTTTCATATAATCCATAAGTACACCTCCCGTTATTTTCGTCCTCCGGTTTTCTTTCCAGCCAGTTCAAGGGCAAGTTCCGCATCCACGATAATCTTGCGCCCTATTTGCGTAATGGCTTTGTCTATCTTTCCGCTTTTCTTTATACGGTTGGCGGTAGGCAGACTGCACCCGAACAATTTGGCAATGCCAAGTATTCCGTACACATACTTTCTTTCTGTGTCCGTAACGGGCTGTGGCTGCGCTTCCGTTTGGTTGGAAGCGTACTTGCTTAGAAATATGAACTCTTCGCCTGTCATCTGCCAGACGGGTTTTAATAATAACTCTTGAAGATTTGTCATCGTCCAATCTATTTAGTCGTTAAACAATCAGCCCTGCGCACTGGCTGTTATTTCTGTTCTCGAACGATGCAAAATTAGGTATGGCTGTAAGTGGTAAGGATGTGGATAATACAAATGGGATACTGCGCTATCTCATTAAATATCAGACAATAAAAATACCACTCAAAAATTAATTTGAGTGGTAAAAGTGGTAATTTCGTAGAATGTCAGGTTATATCACGAATTATCCGAATATGCTTTCCATTTCCTTTGCGAATTTCTGGTTGCTGTCACTCGGAAAATCGGAAACAGGTTCTTTGTATTTCGACCTGTAATAGCTCTCGTCAATATCCAACAATTTTAATATTTGGCTTCTCCATTCATCCCTGTATTGCTTGGATAGTTTCTCGCTCATCAGGAATATCAGGTAACACACCCGTATCTTTTCCCTTGCCTTGATTTTTAGTTTATTCTTGCAGGGGTACAGGTTTATATTGGCATAGAAATCCGCTATGGTAATGGCTTCGAACTGTTCCCCGACACAGGTTTCATGAATGGGCGAAAGCTGCTTCATGTCAAAATATTCATGTTGTCCCTCCGGGCTATTCTGTACTTCTTCTTGTTCGTTTTGCTTGACTGGTTCATCCTGCTGTTTTTCTTCCCTATCATTAGGAAGGTACTTTTTTAGGACTTCCATAAAAAGAAGACTTAGGCGGTAAACATTGCCGGAAAGGTTTTCTATATATTGAAAAGCCTCTTTCCTGTCTTGCTTTTGCAGTTCATAAAGTTTATCCAATTCTTTCTTTTCCTTGTCGTATTCAGCCTTGCAGCGTTCATATTCCTTTTCTGCCTGTATTTCTTCTTCGTCCGTATGCTCCCGAAAACCAATGAAATCATATCTGTGGTATGCGTCATTCAAAGGCTCGTGCAACTTGGTGGTAATCTCCAACTGGTCTTTAATTGCAGAATTATGCCTGTCTGCGTAGTGAAAACACACACGCTTTATGACGTCATCATTCAGCGGTTTTGTTTCATAAGCCCGTATATTTTTTTCTATTTCGATTTTCAGACTATTGAGAATCAATGTGTATTGTTCTTTCTGCTTGTCAAGTACCAGTTCAAGGATAGCGGCTTCAAAAGCCTTTGTATCATTGTGCTGCCTGTAAAAGTCGGTGATGAATTTCTGCTTGTCAAAAGAAAAAGCATAATTGGTTACCCAATCATTATATATTCTATTGAGTTCTCCATATTGGGGAATCAGTTTGTTTATTTCTCCTGCCATAGACTTCAATTTTGGGGATTATTGTCCTTGTCAAGGAAAGATGCCAGTTCTTCTTCCACCTCTTCCACACTTGGCAAAGCTGATTTCAAGTTTTCGGGTATAGCCTTGCTCAGTTGATAATCGCTGATGCCTATCGGTTGGTCGTAGCCTGTCAATGCGTATTGTGCTACCACCTCATCTTTTCCTTTGCACAGCAACAGCCCGATAGTCTTGTTGTCATTTTTTCCCCTCAGTTTGTCATCCACCACATTGATGTAGAAATTCAGTTGCCCTGCATACTCCGGTTTGAATGGAGTAGCTTTCAGTTCTACAACAATGTATGCGTGTAGCGGAATAGAATATAGAATCAAGTCGGCAAAGAAATCACTGTTACCTATTTGAAAATGCTTCTGCCGGGCGACAAAGGCAAAACCATTGCCCATTTCCAACAAATAACGGGTAACGTGCTTTACCAGCTGCTCTTCTATGTCCCTTTCGTCTGCCTTTTCTTTCGCTCCAGCCAAATCGAAGATGTACGGGTCTTTCAATAGGTAATTGGCAAGGTCGCTTTGTGGTGCTGGAAGTGTGGCTGTGAAATTGTTTACCTTGTTGTTGTTGATTTGTCTGTTATATAGGTTGTTTTCAATTTGCATTTTCAGCACATTGCTACTCCAGCCCATTTCTACAGCCTGTTTCATATACCAATATCCTATGCCTAACGGTAACGAACCGTTAAGTATGACCATTTGGCTTGCCCAGTTTATTTTGGCAACAGGGGATTTCAGGAAAACTTTTTCTATTTCCCTAATCTCCATCCTGTAAATGGCAGAAACTGTTTTCTCCACATCCTGAATTTGCGCAGGAACTTCCTGCGTAATTTCTAAAGATTGACAATCAGCGGATTGTATTTGCGCAGTAAGTTCCTGCGTAAATTGTCCGTTGTTCAGTTTCAATACTTCATCTGTAACATTCTGTATGCTTGGAACAGACAGCCTTGTGTCTGTATCAATGAAACTTCGTAGCACGTTCAACGGATATGACCGTGCAAATTGGCACATATAAGTAAGGTTACGCTCCGAATAACCTTTCTTTTCGGGGTAATTGAACCGGATAGCCTTTGCCAGTTGCTTGATGATTTTGCTTCCCCAGCCTTGCAAGTTCTGATGATACAGGATATAGTTGCCCATTTTCCAGTAATGGAACAGCATTTGCGCATTGGCTGCGGCAATCAGCCGGACTTGCGCCTGTTCTATTTCCGAACCGACGGCATGAACAAATGCGTCAAAGTCCGTTCTTCCTATATGATATTCTCTGTTATTTTCCATTCTAATGTTTATTGTTGTCGCAAATATAATTCAAATAGCTGATAATCTATGAAACTGATTGATACTTTTATAGTTGGTTAAACTTGTTCATGGCATTTGCCTTAATATCATCCGCTATGTCAATATAGGGTTTCATGGCTTTATAGTCACTGTGCCCCGTCCATTTCATCACGACTTGTGCCGGAATACCGAGAGCCAGCGCATTACAGATGAATGTTCTTCTTCCTGCATGGGTGGTTAATAATGCGTATTTCGGGGTGACTTCATCTATACGTTCATTTCCTTTATAATATGTTTCCCGTACAGGCTCGTTGATTTCAGCCAGTTCCCCCAGTTCTTTCAGATAATCATTCATCTTCTGATTGCTGATAACAGGCAGTGCCATGTGGTTTTCAAAATGGACTTCCTTGTATTTTTCGAGTATGGTTTTACTGTGGTCGTTCAGTTCAATTATCAGGCTGTCTGCCGTTTTGACTGTGGTAACTTCGATGTGGTCGGGTTTCACATCGCTTCTTTTCAGATTACGAACATCTGAATATCGCAGGCTTGTGAAGCAACAGAACAGAAAAACATCCCTGACACGTTCCAGATATTGTTTGTCTTTCGGTATCCGATAATCTTTCAGCCTGTTCAATTCGTCCCAAGTCAGGAATATCACCTTTTTAGAGGTGGTTTTCAATTTGGGCTTGAAAGTGTCGTATGCAATATTCTGATGATGCCCTTTCTTGAAGCTCCAGCGCAGAAACCATTTGAGGAATCCCATCTGTTTGCCGATGGTGCTGTTCCTCATATCCTTTTTGTCACGCAGGAAATTTACATACTCGTTCAAGCCGAACTCGTTGAAGTATTCAAAGGTTACATCTTCCTTGAACTCTTTGAGGTGGTTTTTCACTGCTGAGAATTTCTCGTAGGTGGATGCCGTCCAGTTATTCTGATTGCCACACTCCTTTACAAACTCATCGAATACTTCCCAAAAACTTATTTGTGTTTCTTCCTGCTGCTCTTCGCTGGTGTCTTTCATCCGCAGGTTGAACGCATCCTTTAGCTGTTGGGTGGTCGGTATGGTTTCCTGTACCTCAAACTCCTTGAACACGTTTTGAATCTCGGCATAATATTTCAGCAAGTCCGCATTGATTTCGGATGCGCTTTGTTTTAGTTTGTTGGTGCATCCGTTCTTTACCCGTTGTTTGTCGGCATCCCATTTGGCTACGTCAATCCGGTAGCCTGTTGTAAACTCGATGCGTTGGCTTGCGTATATGACACGCATACGGATGGGTACGTTCTCTACGATTGGCACACCGTTCTTTTTCCGGCTTTCCAATGCAAAAATGATGTTACGTTTGATATTCATAATTGGGTGCGTTTGAAATTCTACACCCAAATATACACCCAATATTTGGAATAGCAAAAGATATTCAGAAAGATTTAGATTTACTCTGCGCTTTAGATAGTATATGATTATCAGTGATTTGCAATTTTATGATATTTCTTGAAAGCATAGGTTCGAGAGCCTATCTCTCCGCTGAAAAACGGAAGTCCTTGCAAGTTGCTTGCAGGGATTTTTTGCGTTTAAGACATTGTGTCCCCGGATTGTTGCGGGCAATCCGGGAATACAGGAGGGGAAGTGTTTATCTCCTCCGTCTTATATCTTTACTGCCTTTTCAAACCGTTTCTCAAGACATACGCTGAGGTCGGTGGTGACAAACTGCCCGTTGTGGAAAAGCGTGAATATGGTGGCCGGGGTGGGGGCAGCCTGTGCCTGCTCCAGTGTCTCCAGTTTGATTATTTTCAGCGGGATTCCTTTGCTTTGGGCTACATCTGCCAGCGAACCGAGGACGTGGTATTCTGTGTACGGGCAGCGGTTGGTGAAGTAAACGACCAGCCCGTTTTTCTCCTCGCATTCCCCACTTTTCGTGCAGGCCTTGAAAGAGGGCTCGGGCGCATCGGACATCAGTTTCAGAACCAGCAGGCTGAAACCGTTGGGGAGTTTTTCCACCGTCTGGAAACCCTGGCGCAGAAGCCATTTGGTGTCGCTCATGAAATGGAATTTGGATGTACCCGCTACGGTGACCAGTCCTGCTTTTCCCTGCGACCGGGCATCGTCGATGGCGGATTGCAACAGCGCCTTGCCGTGTCCGCATCCCTTGTATTGTCCGGATACCCAGAAACAGTTGATCATCAGATAGCCGGGGGCGTTGACGGGAACCCAGGCCTTTTCGGCGGGGACGTATTCGATGAATACCTTGGCACGTTCGTCGAGGCGGCGGAATACGTATCCGTTGTCGAATTCTTTCCTGAGCCATTCTTTTTTCAGCTCGTAGCCTTCCTTGCATTTTTTGTCGGAGAAGGCGCAACAAATATGTTCCGTTCCGATGTTTTCTTTTGTCAGGGTGATGTATTTTGTTTTCATCATACTATTATTTTATATGTATATAAATTTAGCTTGTTGTTGTGTCATTGTTTTTTAGGTGTAATGGATGTACTCTTAGCCATCCCGTGTGTCCTCTTTGTTTTTCATAATTTATTCCATGTTTGTGGGATAGGTAATCTGTTCTTTTGCCCGGTTTGTTATCTCCCGGATGAAATCGGTTTTTGCATCGGTGTAGCCGTCGCGATCGTGTTCGTATAGCTTTTGTAGTTTGACCTTTAACTCACCGTAGACCTTGGCCGTATCGGGATGGGCGAGGAGATAGTCGCGGAAATAAGGTTCGTCCCAATCACCGGAGTATCTTATGTGGAGATAGAAGGCTTGAGTTTTAAATCCTTCGGGCGTATATCCTTTCATAAACATCATGTGGGGAGGCGGGTTGTCGGGTTTGTGGCAATAGATGTAACCTGCTGACTCGATAGTCGGGATGAGGCGGACGGGATCGGTTTTCTGCTGTATCTCCAGCAAAATGTCGATCGTCGGTTTGGCTGTCAGACCGGGGACGGCAGTGCTTCCGATATGGTTGATACGGACGATGTTTTCCGCTCCGATGGTTTTTATGAGCAGCTCTTTTTCTGTTTTGTAACGTCCGGGCCACTCCGGGTTATGGGGCGACAGTATAATAGGGAACAGTTGCCAAAGTTCCTCATTGCTCATTTCGTTCAAGTCCTTTTTTTTCATGATGTTCGTTTTTGACAGGTTACTCCGGTTCGTCCGTATCCAGGCAAAAAGGATGGCCGGCGGGGTCGATCAATGTGCGGGAAGTTTTGAAATATTGCTCACCGGCAAGGCGTGCTCCCAGGCTGAGGGCGTGGCGGACGGCTTCTTCGAGGTTGTCCACATAGAAATCGAGGTGTAGCATTTGCCCCTGTTTCCCTGCCTGCCAGGGCCAGACGGGCGGTTCGTATTCTTCAATCTCCTGGAAGGCGATGACCATACCGGCGGGCGAAGTGATGGCTGACCAACCGTTTGCCTGCGGGTGTGTCCACTCCCAATTCAGAAGCTGACTGTAAAAACGTGCCATGATGCCTGCATCTTTGCAATCGATGACGACGTTGATTTTGCTGATTGTAGCTTTCTTTGTTTCCATGTTCCCAAAGATAGAATAAGTTTTTGATTTGTAAGAATGGAGAGGGATAATTCCGCTTTGTGGGAAGAAAGGGCTATCTTTGTGCGATAAAAATAAGCAGAAATTCCGATGTTTAAGAAACTTGTGGCGATAGAGCCTGTAAGCCTGATTCCATCAGCAGAAAAGAAATTGCAAGATTTTGCGAAAGAAGTTATTATGTACGACGATATACCATCCGGCGATGAGGAGGTGGCAAGCCGTATCGGGGATGCGGACGCTGTTTTGTTGAGTTACACCTCGCGGATTGGGAGGGCGGCACTGGAAAAGTGTCCGAACGTCCGGTATATCGGGATGTGTTGCTCGCTTTACTCGCCGGAAAGCGCGAATGTCGATATTCGCTATGCGAACGAACGGGGTATCGTTGTCACCGGTATCCGCGATTATGGCGATGAAGGGGTGGTGGAGTATGTCATCAGCGAACTGGTGCGTTGCCTGCATGGTTTTGAGCAGGAGGCGTGGGACGACATCCCCCGTGAGATTACCGGGATGAAAGTCGGTATCGTAGGACTGGGTAAGTCCGGTGGCATGATAGCGGATGCCTTGAAGTTCTTCGGGGCTGATGTTGCCTATTTCTCCCGGAGCGAGAAAGAGGCGGCACGCGGGAAGGGCTACCGTTTCCTGCCGCTTGGCGAACTGTTGTCGCAGAGTGAAGCCGTTTTCTGTTGCCTGAATAAGAACACTGTCCTGTTGCATGAAGCCGAATTCGGGCAGTTGGGCAATAAAAAGATACTGTTTAACACCGGTTTGTCTCCGGCCTGGGACGAGGCTCCCTTCATGAAATGGCTCGAAGGCGACAATCTCTGCTTCTGCGATACCGCCGGAGCATTGGGAGACAGCCACCTGCTGAACCATCCGCATGTACGTTGCATGCAAGTCTCGACAGGACGTACGCGCCAGGCTTTTGATCGTCTGAGCGAGAAAGTGTTGGCAAACCTTTCGGCCAATTGCAAATAAACAGAGTTGGAATAGGTAGCACGCGAATAATCACTGAAAAATATTAATTATCAGTGTTTTATCCGCGTGCTCTATATTTTTATATAGTTTTGACAACCTGGCAGGGATTCCCGACCGCCAGACTGTTGGAGGGTATTGACCGGGTGACAACGCTTCCGGCACCGATTACGCAGTTATCGCCGATAGTAACGCCGGGCAGTACGATTACTCCGCCACCAATCCAGACATCGTTTCCTATCGTAATAGGCAGCGCTCTTGTACGAAAGAACAGCTCTCCCGAGTTTTCATCCCAGTCTTCCACAAATCTCTCGGACGCACTTACCGGGTGGGTTGCAGTGTAGAGTTGCACGTTGGGAGCTATCAGGACGTTATTTCCTATCGTTATATAATTGTTGTCGAGGAAGGTACAGTTCATGTTGATAATCACTTTATCCCCGATAAAGATATGTTTGCCGCATTCGCAGTGGAAGTTTATATCGACTTTCGAGTGTTTTCCGACGCGACCGAATAGCTCATGCAGCAAAGCTGTCCTTGCTTTGCTGTCCGAAATGTCGGTCGAATTGAATTCCGCAAGCAACCGTTTGTTACGGACGATCATATCAAACACTTCTTTATCCAGGCGGTTGCAATATTCTCCCGACAGGAATTTCTGATAGTTGGTTTCCATAATGACTGTTTTTTCGGTAAGGATTGTTTATGAACCTTTTAAAAGACGATGGGTGAGGTGATGTTCAGCAGCGTATTCACTACCGACCAACCGGCTATCTCGGCTGTCGCACTGTAGACGTCGATTACGGCATGTACCTGGTCGTTCCTGATCTCTACCCGTTGTGTATCGCCCGTAAATCCGGGGGTGGACTGCATTGTGACCTGCATGTTCCCGGGGCCTACCGAAGCCCGTGAGGCGGCAACGGTGACATTGACCTTGGTTGGGAAGAGTTTGATGGCTTCTTTTGCACTTCCGGAGAAGACGGTACGTTGTTCCGTTTGCAGTGACTCGTCGTAGACGGGCGTGCCTTTCAGGGCGTTGGGGCCTTTCTCATTGAAAAACTTCGCGGTGGCGTTTCCCATCAGGGAAGCCGTCCGCAACACATCGAAACCGCCGGTTGCTCCGGAGGCCAGGTAGACGCGCGTACCGTGTGCCTTGGCTGTTTCCGAGACTTCGCGGTAGAAGTCGTCGTCGGCAAGCGCTCCGATAGAAAGGGTTACAATTGAAGTACCGTTTTTCAGGGTGGGGATAGCCAATTCCCTCATGGCGGCAGGGGAGGCAGCTTCCACCAGGTAATCGGGTTTCAGCGCCAGCAAATCCGCTATGGTTGTACACGCTAGGCAAGGTTTTCCCTGTTCCTGCATCCGGGCGGCCATGCTTTCGGCCTTCGATACCGTACGGGAATAGACACCAACTAAATCATATTCAGGCAAAATGCCTTTGATAACGGCTTCGGCGACGATACCGCCCAGCCGTCCGCATCCGACAATTACTAATTTCTTCATGATGGACAAAGGTACATTTTTTATAGTATCATCCGATATCTGACACCGGTTATAGTTTCTTGATAGAGAAAAACCTTAACTCGGTTACATTTACTCCATTTATAACGATTTTGTTTTTATCCGACAGATTAGATGTTGCTATTTCTTGTGTGAATTTTTCGTTTTCTTGTGCAGATAACTTCTTGCGAGCGATTAAGTCAATGACTCTTATGTGGAGAAATGAGTCACCTATGAGAAAGTTGCTGTCGTATAAAGTTTCTCCTATAACTCGTGCTACATTTCGGAATTCGTTAGTACAATTGGAGAGAATAGATTCGTCAAAATAATCTTCTTCCACTTCCTGGATTGCATTCTCTTTATTGATAATTCTTATTGGAGCATCCGATTGCGACCATTTTTCCCAAAGTAAAGCGTACTCTTTTTTTTGATCATCTGATATGTGCTTAATCTTATCATATAAAACAGCTATATTATCGATAGAACAACATGCTAGCGGCAATATAAACGGATTTTGTTCAAGATGAGGAAATAAAACCTTTATTTCAGTGGTGTCAGCTTCATATAACTGACCTTTGATTAGTGAGCAAGCCATATAAAAAAAGAGTCGTCCATCAACATCATTTCCATGCCAAACAACGATATTATCGTATTTATCGAAATCATATTTTATGAAGTCCTGTAAAGTTATCAGATGACTATCAGGAAAATGATGTTTCCCAATCAGTTTTTCAAGAGATTGTGATCGTTTTTTCAGTCCTTCATTATTTAAATCTTTAATGGGGGAAAGGGAAGCATGTTTAAGTGTATTTTCAAAAACTAAGACTTTGTCGTTGATGCCTGATCTTTTAAAAAATAACTTTATTGTACCTATTCCTGATGGTTCTGAAGCTATATGTAATGTTTTGTCCATGAAATCAGATAAGTTATATATTAATATTTACATATTGTAGTTGTCCGGTAGGCATGCTTTGCTGGTCATTCTCTTGTTTGTCAAGCAGTAAAACTAATATCGAGGAACATCTTTTATCTCCTCGTAATAGTTTTCGATGCCGATTTTCCGTATTTTTTCGTTGATGGAGATGAAACGTTTTTGCAAATGTTCGTCGAACCCGGTTTGTTCGCAGGGGAAAGAGGTACATTGAAAACAAAAATCGACACCCTTCTCACGGAAACAATCCCTGACATGGCAACTTTTGAACAGGGCACATGCCTGTTCGCGGCAGCCGTTGCATTTGGCTTCCGAGAAATAATGCAGCATCATTTTGAAACTCTGGTAGTTTTCGAAGACTGGTTCGTCGAGCATGGTGACGAAGCGTTGGGCGTAAACATCGAAGTCTCCCAGGCTTTTGGCAAGTTCGGTGCTGTGTCTCTGTATGTTGCCACCGTTGAAAGCAAAGCAACCTCCGCAGTGAAGTCCGCAAGGGGCGATGTGTTTTTTTATGATTCCGTTAGGTTCCATATATGTTTATTTTAATCCTTTCTTGAAAAGTATCATTGACAAGGCATCCTTCACTTGTTCTTTTTCGGTGATGACAACGCTCATGGGGATGAGTTTTCCACTAGGTTTCGCCCGGTAGAATTCCTCTTTGATGCTTTCCGTAATTTCCATGTCAGCGATACGGTCCAGATGCTTTTCGGTGAAGTAGGAGGTGGTTCTGAAGTAGTTCTGGTAAACAACCAGCCACGCGAGGTTTTTCTTCTTCGACAGGACTTTGCATAACCAGACCTTTCCGTCGTTGTAATAGTTCCATTCGAGTGTCAGACCGGCGGCTTCGGCCGATGCGCTGAATGTTTCGAATGCAGGGAAACTAGCCTCCAGAACGTCGGCAAGTACTTCATTAGTGGGGAAGATGTTTTTGTCTTTTAAAATAGGAAGTTCCATAATGTTGTGTATTTCAGTGTGAAAAATAAAGTTTATTTTGTAGGTATATCTTGCAAATCAAAGAGTCAATACCTTTTCTCCGTTTTTGAGATATTCGGTTAGCGGAGCTCCCATATATCTGACGGTAACTCCCAGTTTCTCAATTACAGGTTTCACTCCGAACCTTTCGCAGCAGTCCTGGCAGGCTTCGACGGTGACACCCGTTTGAAGCATTTCCAGAATTTCCGTTTGAACCTGTGTGTCCTGGGCGGCTAACTTTACGGAAGCTCCCCAAAGAATCACATTCACTTCCTGCCACCAGCCTCTCTTTTTGGAGTTGAGGGTGTACATGGCTAACATATTGAATATGGTGTCTTTATTGTCGGTTGTCCAGAGAATGTTTAATTTGTCGTTCATGGTAAGATGATTTATTATAGGCTTATCCCTGTTCGCAAATGTATATAAAAGAAATAGAACTAAATATTACTTGATGGATAATCTCTGTTTTTTATTAGAGTTATTTCTGAATATTGGAAAAATGTTTTGATATTTGGAAAATAGTGGGTAGCTTTGTCGCAAAGAAGTAATCATGAGAATAATCACATTTGCTACTCTGAGGGAATATTCTAAGAAGCATGCTGACGCAGATGTTCCTTTGAGAGATTGGTACAAAAAGACGGAAAAGAGTGACTGGTCATGCCTGGCAGATATAAAGCAAACGTTCAATAGTGTTGATTATGTGGGTAATGACAGGTTTGTTTTCAATATTAAGGGCAATGAGTATAGATTGGTTGCGATAATCTTGTTTGCCGCCAGGAAGGTTTTCATCCGCTTTATCGGCACACATAAAGAATACGATAAAATAGATTGTTCCAAAATTTAGGATTTTGTATTCGTGAGACACACGTATAAACTGTAAGTAAATTATGGCAAAGATAAAAGATAAAAAACAGTACGATGCGGCCTGTGCAAGAATTGAAGAATTGCTGAAAGTTGTAAGTAATAACACTCCTACGGATGACAAGAATTACCTTGAGTTGGATTTGCTGTCTGATTTAGTCGCTGATTATGAAGAAGAACATTTTCCTGTGGAAACTCCGTTGCTGGTGGACGTTCTTAAACTTCGTATGTATGAAATGAATCTTACTCAAACTAAGCTCTCGGAACTGTTGAGCGTGAGTCCTTCCCGGGTTAGTGAGTATCTTTCCGGTAAATGCGAACCTACGTTGAAAGTTGCCAGAGACATAAGCCGGAAGCTGAATATTGATGCTAATATTGTTTTGGGGGTATAGCTTTTATTATAAGTGTGGAAATAAAATCAGTATTGTAGTTAATTATCCTCCCCCTCCTGACATACTGTTGTCACCCCCGCCCCATACCTTTGCCCCATAGTTCGAGTATAAACATTAAAAAGCTACGAAGATGGAATTAAAATTGTATTATTTAGGAGAGGTTTCCGGGATGACGAAAGAGCAGGTGGAAGAAGCGGAAAAGTTTATCAAGGGATTTGAATACGGCATCATCGCCACCTGCAATGCCGAGACAGGCCCGCGTCTTTCGGCCTTGAACAACCTAGCTGGACAAACATTGCAGCAACTCCATTTCGCGACAGAAGCCACCACGCAGAAATTAGCGAACCTCCGTCAGGATCCGCGCTGCGAAGTGATGTACGCTACGTTGGAAGGCGGCCAGATGCAGATTGCGGGTAAGGCCGAGATTGTCACCGACGTGGAATTGAAGCGCGAACTTTGGCAAGACTGGATGAACGAATACTCCCCCGAAGGCCCTACCGGCGACGGCATTTGCATCATCCGCCTGGTCCCCCAATCAATCCGGGTGATGATTTGCTAATCGTTCGACAGATAACCGGAAAGTTGATATCTTTGTAAAAAATCAATCGAAGAAGCGCGTACAATGAACCGTCTGGAACGAATATCCGCTATCCTGGTCAAGCTGCAATCCCGCCCTGTTGTCACGGCAAGCGAGATTGCAGAGCAGTTCGGAGTAAGTCTCCGGACGGTCTATCGCGACATACGTGCGCTTGAAGAGTCCGGCATCCCTGTCGGTGGCGAGGCCGGGGTAGGGTATTCGCTGGTGGACGGTTTCAAGTTGCCGCCCCTGATGTTCAATACCGAGGAGGCTCTCTCTTTCCTGGTGGCGGAGAAACTTGTCAGCCATCAGACCGACGGCGATACCTACGGACTGTTCCGCAGTGGCATGGATAAGATACGTGCAGTACTGAAAACAGCCGAAAAAGATATCCTTCACCATTTCGACCAGTACATCCGGATTTCGGGGAGTTACAGCGCACCGCCTGCCATCCCCGGAAATGTCCTTCAGCCGCTTCTGAAAGGCTTGTTGAATAAGAAGCAATTACTGATGACCTACCGTGCCGGCTATAACCACCAGGTCACCGAACGGACGGTCGAGCCTCAGGGCATGTTTTTCTCGAGAGGCATCTGGTATGTCCTCGCCTGGTGCAAGTTGAGGAGGGATTACCGTACTTTCCACCTGGGAAGGATTGTCCATCTATCTTTGACCGAAAACGATTTTGAGGAAGCACATCCTCCGCTGAACGAACTGATAGAACAAGTCTATTATTCCGAAGTCGATATCGAGGTGAAACTTCGTGTCCACCGCGATGTCGCACGCGATACGGAAGTCTCCAAGTACACTTACGGACTTTACGACGAGCAACCCGACGGAGAGTATTACCTCCAGAAATACCAGACCTATTCGCTCGAAGCATTCGGTCGCTGGTATCTCTCCATTGCCGACCGCTCCGAGATTATCGGGCCGCCCGAACTCAAAACGGTCGTCAGGGAGTTGATTGCGAAAATCAAGCTGTAACGCCGTCCTTCCGGCGATTTACTGCCCGGCAGTCTGCCGGTTCGTCAGTATCTCGTCCATGTTTCCGACTGCCCAATTTACAAGGGCTTCGATATGTGGCATCAGAGTTGTGCCCAGTTCCGTGAGGCAGTATTCCACGCGGGGCGGCACTTCGGGGTATACTTTGCGGTGCACCAGGCCGTCGGCCTCCAAAGTCCGGAGCGTGACGGTCAGCATCCGCTGTGAAATATCGTCGATGGTCTTGTGAATGTCGCTGAAACGCATCGTGCCGTTCACGCTCAAAGTAGTCAGGACAAGCATCGACCATTTGTCGCCCAGCCGGCTGAGTACGTCCCTTACCGGACAATTTCCTGTGGGGTGAAAATTTTTCATTTTTTTCCTTTTTCTATCAAACTGAAATTCAATAATAGTTACCTCTGTGTAAGTAGCTTATCCCGGAGTGCGTTCTTGTTTGTTTCGCACGGAACGTCTACATTTGCTGCACAAAGGTAATAAACTTACAAAAGGTAACTATTGTTTCACTTAATAATTACAATTATGTCAAAAAGAGTAGCAGTTTTAGCAGTAAATCCGGTAAACGGATCAGGTTTGTTCCAGTATCTGGAA
Source organism: Parabacteroides goldsteinii (assembly GCF_020091425.1). Lineage (NCBI taxonomy): Bacteria > Pseudomonadati > Bacteroidota > Bacteroidia > Bacteroidales > Tannerellaceae > Parabacteroides > Parabacteroides goldsteinii. The sequence continues at coordinate 1,245,055 of NZ_CP081906.1, forward strand.
GCATTTTTTGAAAATGGAATTTCTTATAAGGTATTTGCTGTTGCCGAAACGACAGAGATTAAGACTAATTCGGGTATTAAGCTGACGGTGGACGATGTGGTAGCCAACCTGAAAGGGCATGAGGACGAGTTCGACGCTTTAGTGTTCGGTTGCGGGGATGCCGTTCCTGTGTTCAGCGAAAACGCCGGAAAGCAGTACAACCAGGATATGCTGGCTGTCATCAAAGTTTTTGGTGATAAAGGAAAGATGATGATAGGCCATTGTGCAGCTGCGTTGATGTTTGAAATTGCAGGTGTTGCGAAAGGCAAGAAAGTAGCCGTACATCCGCTGGCAAAACCCGCCATCCAATCCGGACTGGCCACCGACGAAAAATCTGAAATAGACGGAAACTTCTACACCGCCCAGTGCGAAAATGCCATCTGGACGATGCTGCCGAAGGTGGTTGAGGCACTGAAATAAGAATAGTTTTTATATTGTCCCTCAATTTGGGGGACAATTCTGTTTCTTTCCGAACCGAAACCCTCTCTCCGCAATATACACCCCGCTCAGGATAAACACTGAACCGATCAGGGCAACGACCGTGATGATTTCATCAATCACGATGGCCGAAGTGATCAGCGTCACCAGCGGAACGATATAGATATAATTTGCCGTACGGAACGGTCCCAGCTCTTTTACCGCCGTGTTCCACATGATGTAGCAAAGCATCGATGCTATCACTCCCAGAAACAGCAGGTTAGCTGCCACGATCGGGTTGAAGAGGATCGTGGTATCCGTATTCAACGGATGAATCAGAAACATCGGCGTCAGCGTGACAAGCCCGTAGAAAAACACTTTCCGCGTAATCAGCAATGTCGGATAACGGTTCCCCATCTGTTTCAGTATCAGGCAGTAAAACGCCCACATCAATGCAGCAATTAGCGTAAGCATATCTCCCAGCGGATTGATTTTCAGCAGGAAACTACCATTGAACACCACAAACGCTACGCCGATCAAGGCCATGACCGAGCCATATATCAGGTTTGACTTTATCTTTTCCTGCCGATAGAAAAGCAACGAAAGAAATGCCGTCAGGATAGGAGCTGTACAGATAATCAGCGACACATTCGAGGCCAGCGTGATGCCTAAAGCCGTGTTTTCAGTAATAAAATAGATTGATCCCCCACAAAGTCCGGCGGCAACGAACATAAGCTCGTCTTTCTTACTCCGGGCAAACAACACCTTCGGCGAGATAAACCAGATACATATATAAGCCAGCGCGAAACGGTAAAAGAGGATGTCGACCGGCGAAAGCCCGTGGTGGATCAGTACTTTTGTCGATACGAATGTAGTACCCCAGATAATAACCGTTATGATCGCGATCAGGTGATACCAGTAAGTTAGATTTGTTTTTGCCATGTTGTCGGTAAATTTCTATTAATAATTCAGGAAAATCGTACTGCAAATATATGTATTTAGTAAATCAGTTCTGATGATTTGTTGAAAATAAGGAATTATTCCTATATTTGGTGTGAATACAGGACGTTGTATGTTTTAGGAATAACTTTGATAACGAAAATAGGAAAAAATACTATGGCTTTACTGGATCAGATTGATATTAAGATTTTACAAGCGTTGCAGAATAATGCAAAAGTGAACATGAAAGAGTTGTCGGCGGAACTGAATATCTCGAAAACTCCTGTTTACGAACGGGTGAAGCGGCTGGAGGAAGAGGGGTATATCAGGAATTATGTTGCGCTGGTGGATAATAAGAAGGTAGGACTTCCGCTGGTGGTCTTCTGCAACGTTTCGCTGGCGGTGCACAACGATGAGCATATCCAACGTTTCAAAGCAGAGATACAAGAGATTGATGAGGTGATGGAATGTTATTCGATCGGCGGTATCTATGATTTTTTTCTAAAGGTAGTTGTTAAAGACCTGGCCGCATACGACCAGTTTGTCTTTAATAAGCTAACCAAAGTAAATGGCATCGTAAAGATGCAGAGTTCCTTCGTGTTGAACGAGATCAAGCATACGACCGCCCTGAAGGTTGTGCCGGGGGAGTGACATTGATAATTTGATGTTTTTACCAAGAAAAGAGTTTAAATAGAATCCATGATAGCATAACTATGGCTATGATAGCAGCTAAAGCAAATAGTTTTATTCGTGAAATGTAGATTTGTTCGTTTCTTTCACGTTCTTTCAATTGTTGGTTGATCTTTTCATATTCTTCGACACTGATGTCTGGGATATGGGAAGAATATTTGGTACGCATATCTTTTCCCTTCCCGCGAAGCTGGCTGAGCTTTTCGCGATCTTCCTTATTTCTTCGTATCATATCGAAAACATGGCCGGCAAAACTCATAAGCTTATAATTAGGGATGAATATTCAACTGTATAACAAAGAACGGAAAAAAATAGCTCAAGACCATAAATGTTATGCAAATTATTGTGTATTTATTCGTAATTGACAAAATGTAATAGAATATACTACTTGTTAAGCATAAAGACTTTATTATTCGATTATTTGTGACGAGTGCGCTGGTTTAAATCTATCTTACAGAATGCTTGTGGATACAAAAATTAACAGCTGCTTCCCGATAAATGCTTTTTCATTTCGTTTTAAAGGAATTTGAACTTCGTTTAAAACGAACAAAAAACTTGTTTAAAACGAAATGGAGGTTTGTTTTAAATAGGATAATGGTTAATAAGTGTTTAATCAAGTCTTCCTGAAAGTAGTTTTGTGCTAAAATCGTATGTTGAATAACATTTTTATTTTCTGTAGCATAGTAAATAAGCATTGCAAATAGATTGACAAATTTGCTTCGTATGGGAGATCTTATTGCTTGAGTGATTCGTTCTATTCTTTTTTAGTCTTATAATGTCACTTTATTGGGCTTTATCTGAATGAAGTGTTATTTGTTAAGTCGCGGACAGTTGCATGAAAAAAGACAGGTACTGATTAGGTCTACGTACAGCTCCTTTAAGAATGGGGTGAATTGACAGTTTGCTAAATACAGGAAGGCTGTTAAGAGATGGCAAAGAAACTGGGACAGGTCGCCGGGCAGTATGAATAAAACAAGTTAAACGCCTGATATGTTACTTATATATACAGGTCTTTATCTGTAGGAAGTAATTACTGTTTAATTATCTGATGATGATGAAAATGCGGCTTAGTCCTGCTTCTTATATAGTCTTTCTTGTTATGCTGTTTGTCTTTTCTGCGGATATGACGGCCTCTGTCTTACCACGGGTGGGCGAAGGTGATTCTCTTGTCCGAAAATCCATTTACCCTCCTTCTGCCACGCGCAAAAGCGATTTGTATAATAAACTGTGGGGCGAGCATTACCGCACACTTTATTCTCTCCCTATTACCGTTCCCGCCGTTACCTTGCAATCGCTGTGGGGAGGGGTGAAGGTGGTTGAACAGGCTGCCGATTTTCAAGGATTATTGCTTGAAAACAACCAGCAACAACTCTGTCTTTTGAAACCGTTAGGCGGATATACCACATTTATCGAGTCGAAATTCTTCCAGGAAGTCTATAACAAGAAGGTATTTAAAAATACTTACCTGGATCAGTTTATCGGGGATGCCTATACGATAATCAATCCCTATACCTTTATTTCCGCCGATTATCTGGCACGCTCGTCGGGGTTGAGTTCAAACAATTCGCGGATATTTTACCTGCCGGAACATTCGACCCGCGATACGGTTGCCAACGGGACGTCTATCGAAAATAAGTTGGTTAGTGTTATTGATGTACCGGATTTCAATACCCGTCCGAATATTCTCCTGACGGAAGAATTGTTGGATACCCTGCAGGCCAACAAGAATTTTCAGGTAGATCAGGTGCTTTATATCCGTGAACGCCTGCTGGATATGCTGATAGGCGACTGGAATAAAATACCTGAAAACTGGAACTGGCTGGGCCGCTCCGAAGGAGACAGCATCCTCTATGCCCCGATAGTCATAGACCGTAACCACGCTTTTACGAAGGTAGACGGTGTTTTGTTCAAACAAATGCTCCGTGTGCTGAGATTGGGTTTCATCGTCAATTACGACGCTTCCCCGAAAAGTGTCCGGAAAGAGAATACGTTGGGCTTTGCTTTGGATATGGCGTTGACTTCCCAAAGCGACGTTTCCGTATGGACCGGACAGGCGCGATTTATCCGGCAGACGCTTACCGACTCTATCATCGACAAGGCTTTTTCAAGGCTTCCCAAAGGAATAGAAGACAAAGAAATTAAACGGATTACCCGGATAATAAAGGAAAGGCGGGAGAAGCTGGAGGTGATAGCAAAAAATTATTTTGCTTCGTTGCAACAAACTCCGGTGCTGACGGGAACCAACCGTTCAGACCGTTTCGTGATCGACCGCCATAACCCGGACAGTCTGTTCATACAGATGTACGACCAGCAGACCGGGCAACGGGTGTTCGACCGGAAATACAGCCGGAAAAAGACAAAAGAGATCTGGCTCTACGGCCTGGAGGGTGACGACCGTTTCGAAGTAAGTGGCAGGGTAAACAAGGAGGTGCCTGTTTTCCTGATTGCCGGGAAAGGAAAGAATACCTACCGGATGGAACCGGGTCACCACATACGTGTTTATGAATATGAGTCGGGGAAGGCAGTCCTCGATACCGTGCCCCATGTCAAAAAGGTATTTTCGGATATCCCTGAGATTCATCAGTACGATTATAATAAGATAAAGCATCATAAGATGTCTTTCACTCCCTGGGGAATTTACGACTCGGACAAGGGATTCAGTCTCGGAACCTTCTTTACCTATACGATGTATGGTTTCAAGCGTTCACCCTTTACCTACCAGCACCGTATCGGGTACAACTATATACAAGGCTTTGTCTATCAGGGAATTTTTCCGTCTTATGACGGAAAGAAATCGTTTAATATAGATGCAACGATCAGCTCGCGGAGGAACTTTTACAATTTCTTCGGCTTCGGAAACAATACGGACGGCTATAAGGATGCGAAGAAGAATTACAACCGCCTGCATATCCGCCAGTTCAAATTATCCCCTTCCTTCCATCTGGATTTCAGCGAAAAGGAGAGGTTGGTCTTGCAAGCCTCCTGGGAAATGTTTAAAGCCAAGGAGACCAACGACCGTTTCATTAATCAGTTTTATCCCGAGGATCATCGTATCTTCAAAACCAACCTGTTTATCGACCTCGGACTTTCCTTCCATACGGAAAAAGAGATCTGTTCCTTCATCCCCAAACTGGGAGGAACGCTTACCGGAGGTTGGAAGATGAACCTGAAAGATGCAAGCCGTAATTTCCCTTACGCCGAAGCATCGGTGGAGCTGGATGTAAAGATAACCGACCGCCTTACCTGGGCTACGATGGCGAAAACCCAGCAGCTTTTCAATAATAAGTATGAGTTTTACCAGGCAGCATCCACCGAATTGCGTGGTTACAGGGACAACCGTTTCATCGGAAAGCAATCTTTTTACCAGTATTCGGACATTCGGCTGGACATGGGGAAGTTGAAGAATCCGTTTACCCCGCTGAAGTATGGTGTCTTCGCCGGTTTCGATTACGGGCGTGTCTGGTTTCCCGGAGAGCAATCCAAAAGATGGCATACGTCCTACGGGGGAGGTATCTGGCTGACGTTGATTAATAAGATTACGACGAAATATTCCTGCTTCGGCTCAACCGACAGTTTCCGTTTTATGTTTGAGTTGGGGCTGGGTTTCTGATCTTTCCGGATTGTTTTTCCGGAGATATGCCTAAACAAACCCATTTGCCGGTTGTTTATTAAATAGTACATAAAATTAAAACAACTTAGGTAATGGATGCTAATAGTGAAAAGAAAATCAAGGTTCTTCGCAACGGGCCTTATGAAGTGATCGGGGATATTCCCCTGAACCAATTGCGTTATGTAAACGACCGTAAAGGCGCTTCCATCGGTTATAAGGAAATACAAAAGTATGCTCCGGAAGGCGTATATCATCTGTGCCGTTGTGGCGGTTCGCATAACAAACCGTTCTGCGACGGGACGCATAAGAAAAACGGCTTTAAAGGAGATACGACCGCCAGCCATGACACATACGATGAAATGTCTGTCCTCTACGAAGGGAAGGTGATTGATATGCTGGACGCCGAAAGCCTTTGCGCCGTGGCCCGTTTCTGTGATACCCACGGTACGTCCTGGGAACAAGTGGAAGAGGGCGACTCGGCCGAAACGATTGAAATCGTGAAACAGCAATGTGCCAACTGTCCCAGCGGACGTCTCACAGCTGTCACGAAAGACGGAAAACGTATCGAACCGGAACTGCCCGAAGGCATCAGTATCCTCGAAGACGTGGCTCTCAGCGTTCACGGCCCTATCTGGGTGAAAGGCGGCATCCCGATAGAAGATGAACACGGACGGGTTTATCCTGTCCGCAACCGTGTCACTTTGTGCCGTTGCGGTTTGTCGCAGAATAAACCGTTCTGCGACGGAAAACACATGCGTAACCAGGGAGAACTGGACGATTAAAAAAATAGCTGCCGACGTTTTTCCGAAAAGGATACATGCTTTTTACCAAGAGGGTGCATGCTTTTCGGAAAAACGTTGGCAGCAATCTTTCGACCGATACCTACCGGTTAAATTTTTCCTTTGATAAACTGATTGCCGATCCAGTACGTTGCCTGTTCAGCCGTGAATTTCAGAATGCAATACTCCGGATCGTCCACCCCTTTGGGAAAGTGTTCATAGAACCAATCCACCCAGAGGGCTTTCTTTTCTTCCACATCGCTTACCACTTCGATTGTGCCGGTCAGCGTAACACTGTCGTGTCCTTCGTAGAAAGCGACTCCGGCTTTCGGGTTTTTGATAAAATCTTTTGTCTTCTCCGAGCTTGTTCCCGTTGAGAACCAGATCGTATCGATCCCTTCCGTTTTAATCTTCGACAGGACGACCGGACGCGGACAGCCCCGTTCGTCGATGGAGGCAAGGGTTAAGACTTCGCATTTATTCAGCAAATCGATCGCTTGTTGTTTGATTTTTTCCATGTTCTGATTTATTAATTTCGTTCGGCAAACATAAAGGAAACTTCCCGCTTCCTGTTGTAAAAAATCGACTTTCTTTATTCTATGTAAGTAAGCGGATCGTCTTCCGGTATCGGCAAAGCCATGAAAGCGGAGGGGTTACTCCCCGATAACTTCCTGAATTCCTTGATGAAATGGGACGGATCGTAATAGCCGCAGTCGATAGCCAATTGCTGCATATCTTCCCCCTTCATCTGTCTTAATACGCGGGTTGCATACCGGAACTTGGTGATTCTGCTGAACTCTTTGGGAGTATAGCCGGTGATGTGTTTGAACTTGCGCTCGAAATGCCGTTGCCCGATGTACAATTTGTCCGTCAATTGCTGTATGGGCAGCATCCCGTTTGCCCGGACGATCAGATCGGTAGCCCGGATGATCTGCGGGTCTACCGGCTGGAGTCCCGGCAGACGGGCGATAAGATGTCTATCTATTATATGTATGCGTTCCTGCAAAGACTCCTTTTCGCATAACATTTCTGCAAAATGATCGTCGAAAAGGACATTCAACTCGGATGCATTGACTCTCGTGTCGGTAAACTCGCCTAAAGGCATCCGGGCAAAAGCCGCCAGTCCGCAGGGAGAGAAGCGCACACCCATCATATGAAGGCGGGTAGAGCGGGTCACCAGCTCCGAGTAAACCCGCATCGGACCGACAAAATAGAAACGGTAGGGTTGCATCAGCATCTCTCCGTTCAGGGGTTGCGACGGTTCCTCGATAGAAAAGATAAAGTCCGTGCAGCCGTCGGGTAGTATCTTATAGTGCATATCGTATTCGGTTTCACCCTTGAACTCCCAGTATTTGTCAATATAGGGGGCAAGCAGTTGGCATGGAGGATATTCCTGATACATAACGGTCTACACGGTTTTATAGGTTTCGCCGGATACTCAATCCTTTTTCCAGCGTTTTTTTCGGCATACCGCAACTTTGGCAATAAATAGGGTTCATACTCTTAAATTTATTTATAAGGTTCTTAAATTAGGACAAATATAGAATTATTTTTCAGATTTAAAATAATACCTTTGGAGACTTTAAATTTTATAGACCATGGTAAATAGAAGAAATTTCCTGAAAAGTGCTTCTTTTCTAACTCTTGGAGGGTTAGTAGCCGGAAAGGCAGAAGCGTTACAGGCAGCCACTCCCGTTCGTACGGAAACGACAGCCAAAAAAAGTATCGGTTTGCAGATTTATTCTTTAGGAGGCGAGTTAACCAAAGATGTTCCTGCCGGAATGAAACAACTTAAACAGATGGGTTATTCTACCCTTGAACTGGCAGGTTACAATAATGGCAAGATCAATGGTGTCGATATGATGGAATTCAAGAAGATGGCAGAAGATGCCGGATTGAAGATCACCAGTTCCCATGTGAATCCTCCGACAGGCGAGTACACGCCGGATACCCGCAATACAATTATGGAATATTGGAAAAAGACGGCAGACGATCATGCCAAGTTAGGTGTGAAATATCTGGTTCAGCCCGGACAACCACGCACCCGTAGTGTGGAAGAGGTTGCTTATGTTTGCGATGTATTCAATGAAGCTGGAAAGATTGTCAGAGCAGCTGGTATTCCGTTCGGTTACCATAATCATGATTTTGAGTTTGCCAAAGTAGTTCCGGGAGGTACGGGAGCTGTCTTTGGTCGCCATAATAAAGGCAAAAAAATCTATGATCTTTTTTTGAAAGACACGGATCCTGATCTGGTATTTTTTGAAATGGATGTGTACTGGACGGTGATTGGGCAGAATGATCCGGTGGAATATATGAAGAAATATCCGGATCGTATTAAACTGTTGCATATTAAAGATCGCGCCATTCTGGGACAATCCGGCTTCATGAACTTTGAAATGATTTTCAAACAGGCGTATCAGATTGGAGTGAAAGAATATTACGTGGAACTGGAAGGTATGCCGGATGGTCGTACCCAGTTTGCTGGGGTGAAAGGCTGTGCTGATTATCTGTTGAAAGCAAAGTTTGTAAAGTAAGTAAAGTCTTAATTATATATAAGGTACGCATGAAAGCCAGTCTGTTGCAGGACTGGCTTTTTTGTCGGGATATAACTTCGGTCATCTGCCCGTTTGTTAAGGACTACCCGGCAGTCAGTGCCGTAAACCCTTTAGATGCTTCTCTTTTTATCATATTCCTTATTCGTATCACAGCTGTGAAACAGAGGAAATCCAACTGTGATACAAACGGAATCCATCTGTGAAACAAAAGGAACACAGTTGTGATATGCAATAGGAGTGTGGTGTGGAAAAATTCCCCATTTCCCCATTGATTCCCCACCACACTTCTGCGGTAGAGTAAAATTGGAAATGTCGTAAAATGATCTTTTATTATCTGACAACTAGTTTGTTAGTGATTGTTTTTCTATTCCTTGCTGTTTTTGGCACGTCATTTGCAGTGTAAGTAGGTGTTAGGGAAACAAACAAGTTTCCCTCTATGAATATGATGATGAAGTTTAGAATTTAGAATAAGTGTAAGTATCTATCTCCCGATATTGTTTTCTAATATGTATTAGATTAGCAAAAACTTATCGATTGATAAAAGCCGTTCCGCCTGAGAAGGTAGAACGGCTTCTTTTATTTTATAGTTGCAGGGAGTTGGATAACTTTTCAAGCCATGCAGGTAGCATGTTCAGGTGGTTGATGCGCTCTTCTATATAAGAAGGGGCGAACAGGTTTATTTGTAAATCCTTGCATTTCTCCCGCAGGTTGTCTTCTACCGGGTAATAACTGGCTAAAACGGCTAAAGAAATATCTCCGCCGTATGTTTCGCGCACCGCATCAATCTTATAAATATCATTTTGGGTGACCTGTCCTGATTTACATTCGATAAAGATTAGTTTCTGTTGGTTGTTCAGCAGTACATCTACTTCATTCTTTGTTCTTGGATTGTTTCCCTCTGTCTGAAACAGGACGCTTTGCCATACCTCAGGGCTGTTGGGACGTTTTTGGCTCCATAATCTGACTGTATGTGCTACCAGTGTTTCCCACCAGCGTCCTTTGAAAAACAGCATGCTGGCGTTCGGTGTCGTTAGCCTGAGCAACACACGGTTCTGTTGGGCAACAAGAAAAGTACCTTGCCTCTGTTTGAAACGCAGTCCGTTTTTAAAAACACGTGATGCCGGAAGGCGTGACAGCTCCCTGTTACAGAAGATGTTGAAGAACTTCTGTATCATGGTGTGCTCTTTCGGATATTGTTCGATGAACTGTTTGATCAGGCCGGAAGCCTGCACGTCGGTATCACTCAAGTGTTTGGCGTCCTGATATTCTGTCAGGATATTTCCGCTCAGTCCCAGTATCTCCTTGTTATCCAGTTGGCTTTGCATCGGGTATTTCTCAAAGCTGTCCAGTCGGATCAGTTCGCCTAATTGTGACAGATAAAAAGCTGGGACGCTGTATTCTTTTGCGATGGTGAAAGCTGCGAATGCCATTACTTTGGTACCTTCCGACAGGTTGTAGGCAAATTCGGCGGAAGGATACGTTTGGTGTATTTTGCGGCAAACGTTACGGACATGTTCTCCGTCGTATGGTTCGGTCCGGTATAATGTCCGGCGAATGCTGTCGGGAAGGAGCGGAAATAGGGGAGCTGCCACCTCTTTTGTTTCATTCGTGCAAAGCAAATGCACATGGTCGGGGCCGAATTCTTTGATTCCGTGATAAACGGAGGTTATATCTTTGCCAAGTAATATGATCTGATGTTTCATGTTTTAAATCATGTATTAATTAAGGTTCTAAATGTAGTATTAATTTCGATATAATTCATATCTTCGTTGCCTAATCAATCGCTGTATATATAGCAAATGGAAATTTTTATTATTATCGGCCTTATCTTGTTGAACGGAATTTTGTCTATGTCTGAAATTGCTCTGGTGTCTGCCCGCAAGGCCCGGCTGGAACTGGATGCAAAAAGAGGTAATAAATCAGCGCAAACAGCCTTGAAGCTGGCTGGAGAACCCGACCGGTTTTTATCAACTATCCAGATCGGAATTACGCTAATCGGTATCCTGACCGGTTTGTATTCAGGAGAGGCGTTTGCCTATAACCTGGCAGAAGTGGTGCGTCATGTGCCTGTGCTGGAGCCTTATGCACTGGGAGTATCTAAAACAATAATCGTTATAATTGTGACTTACCTGACTTTGATTATGGGTGAACTTGTTCCGAAGCGTATCGGTATGGGGTATGCCGAACGGGTTTCTATGTTGGTCGCTAAACCGATGTACTTTTTATCGAAGCTGGCTTTGCCTTTTGTCTGGTTGTTGTCGAAAAGCACTTCCCTTGTTATAAAAATTACCGGAATTAAAGCAAACGAAGAAAATAAAGTAACGGAAGAGGAGATCAAGGCAATCGTCAAAGAAGGCTTTGACGGCGGTGAAGTGCAGGAAGTGGAACAGGACATCGTGGAACGTGTATTCAACCTGGGAGACCGAAATGTCGGTTCGATCATGACACACCGGAGCGATCTGGTATGGCTGGATGTCACCGACAGTATCGAGAAGATCCGTGAAAAGGTACAGGAAAATCTGTTTAATATATATCCGGTAGCTTCCGAGAAGTTTGATAATATCAAAGGTGTTGTTTATCTGAAAGACCTGTTCGGCCGGATTGACGAACCAGATTTTTCGTTGGAAGAGGTGATACGCCCCGCCCAATACCTTCCCGAGAACCAGAGTGTGTATAATGCTTTGGAACAGTTTAAGGAAGCACGTGTTAAATATGGTATTGTTACGGATGAATTTGGAGGAATCCAGGGTATTGTAACATTGAAAGATATTATGGAAGGGTTGATCGGACAGGTTCCGGAAGTGGGAGAGGAGGCTGAGATCGTGCAGCGTGCCGATGGTTCCTGGTTGGTCGACGGACAGTATAACTTCTATGATTTTCTGGAGTATTTCGATATGGAAGATCTGTATGCCGAACACGATTATAATACATTGAGTGGTCTGATCCTGGAAATTCTTGAACGCGTTCCGAAGACCGGTGAGACGCTGACCTGGCTGACCTTTGAATTTGAAATCGTAGATATGGACGGTGCACGTATCGACAAGGTGCTGGTGAAGAAGATCGATTGATAATCTTTGTGCGAAGATTAAATAGTGGAAGGATTCAATACCTATATAGATCTGCTGGATTGTTCCGGACTAACAGACTTCTTCTATAAGAAGGGAGAAAAACGTATTCTCAAAAGAAAAGAGTTTTTTCTTCGTCAGAATGATAGTTCACTTTATGCAGGCTATGTTGAAAAAGGGGCCTTCCGCCTCACTCGTATTGGCGACAATGGTAAAGAGGCGGTGGTTGGATATTCGTTTGAGAAAGAATTTATTTGCGACTATTCCTCTTTTCTTAAAAGGACAACCTCTGTCGTTAATATTCAGGCTACAACAGAGAGTGTTGTATATGTCGTTTCGTTATCTGATTATTTGGAATATTTAAATACAGGACCAGAGGAACAACGTTTTAGGCATAAAGCAGCTGAGGCTTTGTTTGAAATGGTATATATGAGGTTGTTAGAAACTTATTGCGACACTCCCGAGCAACGTTATGTCAAGTTAATGCAGCGTTGTCCCAACCTGAAAGAGAAGGTTCCGCTAAAAGAAATTGCTTCTTTTCTGGGTGTAACCCCTGAAACCGTAAGCCATATACGAAAAAAATTGTCATACCCGGAAAAGTCTTGAAGCAATTCAAGGCTTTTCTTGTTTATAATACCTAATATTGCATCTTCGAGGATGAGGAAATCAAATGATCTGTGGAGATGAAGACTTTAAATTACCTGTTGATACTTATAGCGATAGCTGCTATTGCTGTTAGTTTTATCGTTATTGAAACTGATAACAAACTGATAGCTTTATCGACAGCATCCGTTTGTATAGCTGCTTTATTCGATAGAGGAATATATCGTATTCCCTTCTTGATAGTGGCCTTAATGTTATTAGCTGCGAGTTCTATGCATGCAGGTTATGCAATTTGATGAATATGGTTAATGGGCTGACTGTAATATTGTTAGTGCTGCTCTTGGATATAGCTGTGATCTGGAGTGTAATTCATTCTGTCCGGCAGCAGAAGTATAAATTGTTGTATATCCTGATTATCCTTCTTATTCCTATATTGGGAGTTGCAATTTATTATTTAATTAAAAAGTAGTATTAATATGAAAGCATCTAAACTTATTATGTTGCTCCTTGCATTGCATTGTATATTATATTGTAACGCACAAACGATAGAAAGAGAAAATGGCTGGTATTATATAATGGAAGGGAGGAAAGACAGTATCTCAAAAGAATCAATTATAACAGTCAAAGATTTTGCCTTTCTAAGATTGGATTCTTTCTCATACTCGGATAATAGAATGATGTATATGATTGTTGGGACTATAAACCAATCCCTAGTGAGTCGATGGGCAGACGCTACGGAAAGATCTATCGGCAAACGAATTTGTTTTGTTTTTGACAATAAAGTTATCACAGATCCGCAGGTAAATGCACGGATAGAAAGTGGTACTTTCTCTATTTCTACTTATAAAGGGTATGATCTGAAAACTATGTTTCGGCGAATCAGGGAAGAAATGGATGTAGAAGAGGAAAGAATTCACTGTTTGGAAAAAGGCGACTTAACCGATATCCTTGGATATAAGAAACTGGAAAGAGCTTTATTTGAGGAATTACAAAAGCCTAACTTTAGTAGTTGTGCCGAAGATTATATGAAATCTGAAGCATATCTGAATTATAAGACTTTCATTGGTAAAAATCCGGACTATATTGAGAGGCTGTTTCAAAGTTTTCTGTTCAAAAGTAGTCCTCAAGGATTGTATGGTTATTTGATAGACGACATAATAAAAGAGAAATATCCCGATGCTCCAAGTATCAGAGGGAATTTTAGAGAAGGGACAGGCAGCAAGGATTATGATATACTGACCTTAGAAGATTATCAAAAAACAATCCGGAAATTAATGGATATTGAGAGAAGCAAGAACAAAAGCGAGCTATCCCGTTAGGGTTTCAGCCGGACCGGCAGAACTCTTATGCGAAGCTGGTTTGAAAAGCTCCCTTCTTTTGTATTCAAAATAAGGGACTTTTGTATTCAAAACATATATGTTTTAATGACGAAACATATATGCTTTGAAAAAGCCTTCAGTATAGTTTTTTTCCCCTTACAATTCTTTGATCTTATGGAGCACCTCCATTTTTCCGAAGAGGATCAGCTTGTCATTGGCTTCCAGCACCAGATCATCGGTCAGTGGGTCGACCACATAGTATTCTGTTTGTTTCAATCCGATCAGGTTTCGTACTTCTTTGGCTCGTTCTACTCCGACCAGGCGGATACCGAAGTTCGTTTGGAAGTCGATCGTCTTTAGCGTCTGTCCGACTAAAGCTCCCGGTGTCTTTATTTTATACAAATGATGTGTTTCCGTTACCTGATACCAACGCTGGAACAGGTCGCCCAGTAAACTCTGGGAGGCATAGGTTGCTGCATAATCCTGTTCCGGACGAATGATTTCCGATACACCGATCGAGCGGATCACCGTTTCATGAATGGGAGAGATCGAACGGACGATCAACCTGCTTGCATCCAGGCTCTTCAATAAGGCGACAGTCTGTACCGACGTTCCGAAATTCTTGCCATAAGTAACGAAGATGGCATCCATTTCGCTCAACGGCAGTGTATTTAGTGCATCCCTGTCAGTCGTATCGAGGCTGACGGAGCCGGAGATCGTTTGTTTTACGGCCTCCACTTTATGCAGGTTCAGATCGACACCTATCACTTCATCGCCGATACGGGTGAGATTTTCCGCGATGGCGCGTCCCAGATTTCCTAATCCTATAACCAGAAATTTCATAAGGCATTACTTATTACATTAATATATTTTCCTGGGGATATGTGTAATCCCTCTTTTTGTACTCTCTCATAAAGCTGACCATGAATGTCAGTACCCCGATACGTCCGATTAACATCGTACAGATGATAATCAACTTCCCGGCCATGGAAAGCATAGGGGTGAAGTTCAGGCTCGATCCCACCGTACTCAAAGCCGAAACAACTTCGAATGTAAGTGTAAACACCGGTGTCCCTTCTTCCGTATAAGACAATATCCAGACAGCCAGCGAGGCAAAGATAAAATAGAAGACAATCGTTGCGAAAGCCCGGCGGATAGTGGCGGGAGATATCTCGCGTTTACGAACTTCAACCTTTTCCTTTTCACGGGAAACATTCAATGCTGTGGCAATAGCTACAAAAACGGTCGTTACTTTTAAACCGCCACCGGTCGACATCGGAGCCGCCCCGATAACCATCAGGATAAGGGTCAGCATCAGCGTTACCGGACGAAGCGCATCCATATTTGCCACGGTGAAACCGGCCGTTCGGGGTGTCACGGCACCGAGCAGCGAATCTGCCAGCTTCCCTTTCAGAGGCAGGTCGGCCAACGTATTATTCATCTCAAAGAGGAAATAAAAGAACATGCCTCCGACGATCAGGACCAGCGTACTTATTACTACTATATATGTATGGATATTGATGATACGGGGTGTATGGATATAATGTTTCTGTTGTCCGATAGCTATCATAAAAGTGTTAACGATGAAATGCCTTAGCAGTTTCAGATAATTGAAAACGATCGGGAATCCCAGGCCACCGAAGATGATTAACAGGGAAATCCATACATGCAGATTGTAGTTGTGGGCCACTATCGGATCACACATATTGCCGCTCAGTGTGGAAATACCGGCATTACAGAAGGCGGAAACCGCATGGAAGATAGCGAAGAAGATGTTATCCTGCGTAGTGGCTCCCGGCAATACGCCTCTGATATCCATATATATAAAGTAGGCCCCGATTCCTTCGATAAAGAAAGTAACGAACAGAATATTCAGGATAACGCGGAACAACCCACCGATACGGTCTTCGTTCAGCATATCTTTCAGAACCAGTTTGCTGGTGAAAGAAGAATGCCCCATGAAAGAAAGGGCAAAGAAACTGGTAAAAGTCATTACTCCGATTCCGCCGATTTGTATCAGGATCATAATAATAACGTGCCCGATATGTGTAAAAGTAGTCGCTACGTCAACCGTAGTCAGTCCCGTTACACAGACAGAGGTCGTTGCCGTAAACAGCGCATCGACAAAATGGATCGGGCGGGTTGTCGCGTTCGGCAGCATCAGCAATCCGGCTCCGATCAGGATCACAAATATGAAACTCAGCAGGAACAGCAGTGACGGCTTGATACGTGTTTGCATAAGCGTGAAAGTCTGCCGTGACAGATGGATCATACTGAGCAATAACATCAGCGTATAGACAAACAACGGCTTCGACAGGAAATCGAGGTATGGCAGTGACTGCTGAATCACCTCTCTGAAAAATACCTTTGCCGACAAAACGGCAAACAGCAGGAAGTAAATGCCGATATCCAGATATAAGAGCTTTTCCTGTATGATCTCACCGAACCGGACGATGTAGCGTAGCGTGATACCGATAAAAAATGCCAGTAAAATATAAATACGGCTCAGATATAAATGGTGTATGGTTTCGCTTGTCTGCTGGAACCCGAACTGGTAGATCAGTACGAATAAGGAAGCGATAGATGCCAGAAGAATGAGGCCTTCCGCGAATATATTCAGGATGCCTTTCATGTTCGCCCAGTACATCCGGCATGTGAACTGTATATGTTTTATGTCCATTTTCAAGTATAATCTGTGGCAAAAGTATTAATAAAAGTAGTTGGAGGACAGAATAGTTCAGAAAGTTTAGATAAAGCATGTTAAAAAGAGAAAGATCAACGGTTTATCTCAATATTGTTTTGTTTACATTATGGGGGATAAATGTTATTGTATGAGGTAAGATAGTAAATTGTCAGATAAATAAGCTGTTATAAATATTGAAAAAATGATTCTGTGTGTTTTGTATATTGGATAAATGTTTATATTTGCAACTGTTTAACGTAATATTATGGAAACACATATGGAAAATAACAAGATGCTTTACTCGCATGTGTCTGTTGATTGCGTGCTGCTGGGCGTAAACGAAGATAAACTATGCGTGCTGCTTATAGAACGGCAAATGGACAATAGCGATGAGAAACGTTACAAGCTTCCCGGAAGTCTGATTTTTGAAAATGAAGATCTGGATACGGCAGCTCATCGTGTATTTAATGAGGCTACAGGTTTGAAACGCGTTCCTTTAAAACAATTCCGCAGTTTTGGCTCTCCCTCGCGTACAAAAAACAAAGATGATATGCAGTGGCTGGAAAACGCCATGAAGCTGAAGATCGAACGGATCGTAACCGTAGCTTATCTGGCATTGAGTAAGATCGGACGGAAGTCGAACCCGACCAATAAATATAATTCACTGGCCTGGTTTCCTGTCGACGCACTGCCTTCTTTGCCGTTCGACCATAAAGAAATCATCGAGGCCGCTGTGGAGGAAATACGTGAGTGGGTTGAAAAGGAGCCATCCATCATTTTCGATTACCTGCCTTTGAAATTTACAGCCTATCAGTTGCGTCGTACGTACGAGATCATATATAATAAGGAAATGGATGTCCGTAACTTTCATAAGAAAATGGGGTCGCTGGAATATATCGTACAGACCGACGAGATCGAAACAGGAGTTGCCCACCGTGCCGCCCGCTATTATCGTTTCGACAAAGTGAAGTATAATAAGTTGCATTCGAAATTTAATAAGAATTAATCAGTAAAGATATGTATTTGTTAGGTTGTGACATAGGTAGTTCTTCTGTGAAGGCCTCGATTGTAGATGCCAGTTCGGGATTAACTATCGGGGCGGATTTCTATCCGAAAGAGGAAGCGCCTATTAAAGCTGTAAAACCCGGTTGGGCGGAACAGGAACCGGATGATTGGTGGAAGTATCTGAAAGAAGCCATTAAAGGAGCGATTGCGAAAGCCGGTATTCAGGGAACCGATATCAAAGCGATCGGTATCTCTTACCAGATGCACGGACTTGTGCTGGTCGATAAGAAAATGGAGGTGTTGCGCCCTTCTATCATCTGGTGTGACAGCCGTGCCGTACCTTATGGAGACCGTGCGTTTAAAAATATAGGGGAGAAGCAATGCTTGTCCCACCTGTTGAATTCGCCGGGTAACTTTACCGCCTCCAAACTTGCCTGGGTAAAAGAGTTTGAACCGGAGTTATTCCGTTCCGTTCATAAGTTCATGCTGCCGGGTGATTTTATCGCCATGCGGATGACAGGGGATATCGTAACAACCGTATCCGGTTTGTCGGAAGGTATCTTCTGGGACTTTAAGAACGAACAGGTTTCTGAAGACCTGATGAACTATTTCGGATTCAGCAACGACCTGATACCTGAGATACGTCCGACATTCGGTTTGCAGGGGGAACTGCTCGGTTCCGTTGCAACAGAACTGGGGTTGAAGAAAGGTACACCTGTGACTTACCGTGCCGGCGACCAGCCAAACAATGCGTTGTCGCTGAACGTTTTGAATCCGGGTGAGATTGCTGCAACAGGTGGTACTTCCGGTGTGGTGTACGGTGTAAACGGAAAAGTGAATTTCGATACCTTGTCGCGGGTAAATACCTTTGCCCATGTAAACCATTCTGCGGATCAGACAAGGTTGGGCGTATTACTTTGTATCAACGGGGTAGGCATTCTGAATTCCTGGGTGAAGAAGAATGTGGCGCCCGAAGGAATCAGTTATCCGGAGTTGAACGAACTAGCCGCCGGTATCCCTGTCGGATCGGAAGGACTGTCCATTCTGCCGTTTGGTAATGGTGCTGAACGTATGTTGCAGAATAAGCAGATCGATTGTTCGATACACGGCCTGAATTTTAATATTCATAGCAAAGCCCATATTGCCCGTGCCGCACAGGAGGGCATCGTGTTCTCTTTCAAATACGGAATGGATATCATGAACGAGATGGGAATCGATATAGATGTAATCCGTGCCGGTAGTGCCAATATGTTCCTGAGCCCGGTCTTCCGTGATACTTTGTCGGGTGTGACCGGAACGGTGATCGAGCTGTTCGATACAAACGGTGCCGTAGGTGCTGCCAAGGGAGCCGGTATCGGTGCCGGTATCTATCAGTCGGCCGAGGAAGCATTTGCCTCCTTGAAGAAGATAGATGTGATTGAACCCGACGGCCTGAAGGCGGATAAATATTGTGCAGCTTACAGCATATGGAAAGAACGGCTGGATAAGCTGATGTGTGAGAATAACATACCAATGTAATATAAATCATTAAAACAATTAATTTCATGGACTTTTATAAAGGTGAAAAAGAATTCTTCCCAGGAATAGGAAAGATTCAGTTTGAAGGACGCGATTCAAAGAATCCGATGGCATTTCATTATTATGATGAAAACAAGGTGGTAATGGGTAAAACATTGAAAGACCATCTTCGTTTTGCGATGGCTTACTGGCATACATTATGTGCCGAAGGCGGTGACCAGTTTGGCGGAGGAACAAAATCATTCCCCTGGAATGCAGCTTCCGACCCGATCAGCCGTGCCAAATATAAGATGGATGCAGCTTTCGAATTCATGACTAAATGTAGCATTCCTTATTACTGTTTCCACGATGTGGATGTGGTGGACGAAGCTCCTACACTGGTTCAGTTTGAGAAAGACTTGCAGACAATGGTGGAACATGCCAAAGGCTTGCAACAGGCAACCGGAAAGAAACTGTTATGGTCTACCGCCAACGTATTCAGTAACAAACGTTATATGAACGGTGCTGCAACCAATCCTTACTTCCCTGCACTGGCTTGTGCCGGAACACAGATTAAGAATGCTATCGACGCTTGTATCGCTTTAGGTGGCGAGAACTATGTATTCTGGGGTGGTCGTGAAGGTTATATGACCTTGCTGAATACAGATATGAAACGTGAAAAAGACCATTTGGCTATGATGCTTACCATGGCACGTGACTATGGCCGCAAGAATGGTTTCAGAGGCACGTTCCTGATCGAACCGAAACCGATGGAACCGACAAAACATCAGTACGACGTAGACTCGGAAACAGTTATCGGCTTCCTGCGCCACTATGGCCTGGATAAAGATTTCGCTTTGAATATCGAGGTGAACCACGCGACTCTGGCTGGACATACATTCGAACACGAATTGCAGGCTGCTGTGGATGCCGGCATGTTGTGCAGTATCGATGCAAACCGCGGCGACTATCAGAATGGTTGGGATACCGACCAGTTCCCGATGGATATTTACGAACTGACTCAGGCATGGCTGGTCATCCTTCAGGGTGGCGGTCTGACAACCGGAGGTACGAACTTCGACGCAAAGACTCGTCGTAACTCAACCGACCTGGATGATATCTTCCTGGCTCATATCGGTGGTATGGATGCGTTTGCCCGTGCTCTGATGTGTGCAGCCGCTATTATTGAACAGTCTGATTACACCAAGATGCGTGCCGAACGTTATGCCAGCTTCGATGGTGGCGACGGTAAAGCCTTTGAAGACGGTAAACTTACCTTGGAAGACCTGCGTACGATCGCTCTCCGCGACGGAGAACCGAAACAGATCAGCGGTAAGCAGGAGTTATATGAGATGATTCTCAATTTATATATATAATTAGTTACAAGGAGTAACTCTTTCCCCTCTGGAGAGGGGATTAAGGGGTGTGTTAAATTTAGTCCTATAACTGGCATTAACACACCCCCTGCCCCCTCTCGAGAGGGGAAAAGTTACTCTTAATCTGGTAAACATGAAAAACAACAACAGTTATATTTTTGGTATTACCCTCGTTGCTACCCTCGGAGGGTTATTATTCGGATATGACACGGCAGTTATCTCCGGAACAGTAGAATCACTACGGAAATTTTTTATTGAACCTTACGGGTTACCGCTCGACCAGGCCAATTCGCTGGAAGGGTTTGTTGTCAGCAGTGCGCTGATCGGTTGTATCCTGGGTGCCTCTTTTGCCGGATGGGTCAGCCAGCGTTACGGACGTAAGCCGACGCTGATCGTGGCGTCTATCCTTTTCTTGCTTTCGGCTATCGGTTCGGCTTGGCCCGAATTCGGTCTGGGATTACCCGGAAGCGGAGATCATACTTACATGTATTTATTTGTGGCTTACCGTATTCTTGGCGGTATTGGGGTCGGTCTGGCTTCGATGGTATCGCCGATGTACATTGCCGAAGTCGCCCCGGCAGACCGTCGTGGTAACCTGGTTTCGTGGAACCAGTTCGCTATCATCTTCGGTATGCTGGTCGTTTATTTTGTAAATTACACGATCGCTTTGCAGGGGGATGCTACGTGGCTGCACACGGAGGGCTGGAGATGGATGTTTGCTTCCGAGATTATCCCGGCTGTGCTCTTCTTTGTCCTGCTGATGTTCGTACCTGAAACACCCCGTTACCTGGTGATGCGTGGTAAGGGTGAAAAGGCATTGACCATCCTCGACCGTCTGATGGGAAGAGACGAGGCGGAGAAAGAGTTGGTGGATATAAAGAATAGTTTCAAGGAAAAGGCGCCTTCCATGCGTCCGTACTTCCGTTTTATGGGGGCGTGGCTGGTTTTGTTCCTGTTGGCTTACGGTGCATTGGAGCTGGCCGGTAATACAAGTGCGTTGGAGATCGCCCTGATCGGCAGTTTCTTCGTGTCGCTGGTGTTCCCGATCCGTTCGTTTGGCGTACTTATTATTATGGTAGGCGTCCTGTTGTCCGGATTCCAGCAGTTTGTCGGTATCAACGTGGTGCTTTATTATGCGCCGGAGATCTTTAAGACGATGGGAGCTGCTACCGATGCCGCTTTGTTGCAGCAGATTGTGGTAGGTGCCGTGAACCTGTCGTTCACTGTGCTGGCAATCTTTACGGTCGATAAGTTCGGCCGCCGTCCGTTGATGATTATCGGTGCGTTGGTGATGGCTGTTTCCATGATTATCCTGGGAACAACATTCTATACACACTCTGTCGGCATAGGCTCGTTGGTTTGTATGCTGGTGTATACAGCCGGTTTCGCTATGTCATGGGGACCTGTTTGCTGGGTGTTGCTGGCCGAGATATTCCCGAACTCGATCCGTTCGACGGTGATGAGTATTGCCGTTGCCGGACAGTGGATTGCCAACTTCCTCGTATCGTGGACTTTCCCGATGCTTGACAAGAACCAGTACCTGACGGAAACGTTTAATCATGGTGTCGCTTACTGGATTTACGGCCTGATGGGTATCCTTGCCGCTGCCTTCATTTGGAAATTCGTTCCCGAAACGAAAGGTAAGACATTGGAACAGATGGAACAATACTGGAAAAGGTAATAATGGAATGATTGATTTTCCAGCTTTCCATGTTTGTGCCTAACTAAAAAACCTTATATTTGCATTTCCAGTTAATCTTAAAAGAGAACGGAATGCATAGAAGCAAAGCAATATATATACTAGTTGGTATCGGCCTTTTACTTTCTGTTGCCCTCGGAGCAGCAGAGAGTAAGGCCGATACTCTTTTTCAGGATCATTTCGCTTCCGATCTACGTTATATCCCTGAAATGAAGGCCCGTGCAGCCGACAGTATCTATCTTCCGGAAAACAACGAAACGAAAATCCCCGATCGCGATAGCCTTCTGGCCCTTTGTGCAAAAGTCGGCTACGAAGCGATAGCGGATATGATGCAACGCTATTACGAAGAAGCCATCGACGCCGTTCCCGAAGATGCCGACCGTTACGAAGCCGTCCGCCGGATGCGCGAAACAGTCGAACGGATCGGAGGGAGCATTCTCCGGCGCGAACTGGAATACGGCGAAGCGATTGCTCTTCCCGATAATACGCCGGAAAAGCGCGATAAGAAAGTAAAGGCTTTTTATGCTCTTGCCGATAAATCTGTTGCCCGCAACGATCCTTCCATGGAAATGAGAGCGCTCATCTATATTCTTCGCAGACTGTATCTGCATGAACAGTATTACACAGCTTTTCTTTGTGCTGAACGTATCGCCAAGCGCCTGGAAGTGGTCGGCGGTGATATCGATCCCGCGGAAGAGAAAAACATCTGGTACGACCTGGGTCGCCTTTATTTCGACTTTCGCGATTACGAGATCGCTATCCCTTACCTGAAAGCGGCTTTGCAGGATACCCCTGTTCCCCGTTATTACAATCTCTATAACCTTCAGGCACGCAACGCACTGGGCCTTTATTTCCGTAATATCGGCGAACTGGATACATCCGACTATTATTTCCGTTCCATGCTGGAGTGTAAAGACCGTGTCAAGTTGCGTCCCATGTTCGACTGCATCGCGTTGAGCAACCTGGCCTCCAATTATCGCCAACGTGGTCTATACTGCGAAGCGCTTGCCTTGCATGCTGCTGCGTTGCCATTCTCGCTGGCGGAGGGTGATCATAGCTTTACCTCGGGTATCTATGTCGGGCTGGCGGACTGTTATCTGGAAACAGGCAAGCCGGATAGTTGCAAGGCAATGATCGACAGTGCCCTTTACCATATCGAACAATGGCCCTGGGTGATGTCGTACCGTTCGTGCGACCTCTATCCGGTGATGGCTCGCTATTATGCCCGCATCGGCGACCGGGAGCGTTCGATTGCTTATATGGACTCGACGACGGTAGCAAACCGTCGGCAGGACGAAAAGTACAGTGGCCTGCTGGTTCTCCGCGCCAAACAGGAGTTATTCGAGTCGGAGCGTGCCCGTAAGGAGGCGCAGCTCGTTACCTTCCGGCACGTTTCGGTCAGTATGGGTGTGACGGCGGGGGTAATCTTTGTCGCCTTGCTTGTCATCTCCGTCCTTTACAGGAAAAAGCATCAGGCTTACCGCAGGCTGGTTGCCCGTAGTCGCGAATGGGCGGAGCAGGTCCCGGCTGTCGTGCCTCCGGCAGAGGCAGATGCTACCGACAGGACCCTGATGGAAAATCTCGGCCGCCTGACCGACGAAGAGCATATCTACCTCGACCCGGATCTCGATCTCGAAACCCTGTCGCAACGCATGGGTGTTCACCGTAACATGATCTCGAAAGCTGTAAATACCGTCCACGGCAAACCATTCTCCGCATATATCAACGAATGCCGTGTTCGTCAGGCCATCCTGCTGCTTTCCGATCCGGCCAACGACAACCTTTCGCTCGAAACCATCGCCTTCGACTCCGGCTTCTCCACCCGCCAAACCTTCTACCGCGCCTTCAAGGCACAAACAGGGCTTAGCCCGGCTTCTTTCAGGAAGAATAGGGGGTAGGGAGGAAACATGGGAGTTATTGAATAACCCTGTCTTTAAAGGTGTCGAATTCGGCACCTTTTAGGAGGAAGAAGGTCAATTACCTTTGCTTATCCTGCAATTCGCGCATCACTTCATCTACGATATAGAGGTCGCCGTACAGATAAAGTCCGGTATCGGGATCATGGAAACGCTGGCAGGTATCGCTTTCGTAAAAGATGTCGAAAGCCTTTTCCGGAGAAACATTCAGCCGCTCCGAAAGACGGACGGTTATGCAACCGATACGTTGCCATAGGATAATGTCTTTTATGATATTATTGTCACTCATGATTTACTCTCCTTTCTGAATATCAGTGGTTGTCAATAATTCGGTAGCGATATAGCGCAAACAATCGTTTACCAGCGGTTGACTCAACAAACACATCTGATTATTCGGCAAATGCTGTGCCAGGCGTTCAAGAGCCACATCGGCCGTCATCAGGCCTAACAGGTAGAGATTTACCGTATCGACAACTCTGTCGTTGGCAACTCCTCCTTCAACGAAATCATATCCTTTCCAAGGTTCCAGGCCTTTACGGCTATTAGCTATAAAGTTGAGCCATGCTTCGTCATAAGCATCAAAATGAAGGCACCGATAGGTTGCACGAACGCGTTCTATATCCAACTCATAGACATTCAGTAACGGTTTTACATTACGTCCTGCGCTTTGACGTTGTGCCCAGCCGACAGCTTGTTCCCGTAAATCGGTTACGTAAAAACCCTGACCGAAATCCAGATTCGGACGTCCTGCATTACAAAGAGGTTCGGGGACTGCACAAGTTGCACCATGATAAACTTTCAGCATTTGCCATCTCCTTTCTCCTGTTGCTTCAACAGATAAAGATTAGTCCCTTTGGGGGCGGTGATACCTTGGCTGGCTTCCCAGTTGTCCAGGCTTTCAAGAATGTTTGCGGTGATATTTTCCCGGCTTTCGGTATGGATTGTATCGTAGTGCCGGAGGATATACTTGTCTATCAAGCCTACGCGTTTCATCCGTCTATACATCTCCTTGTATGTACAGCCTACCTGTTTTGCCGCCGTCTCCACACACGATGCAGCGAATCCCATGCGTATTTCTATGTCAGTCAGTTCCAGTAATCGTTCCATTAGATTTCCTTTCTTTATTTTTTGCACATACAGGTTACAATGATTTACGGTAGAATCGGTCTTGCCCAATCTGGAATCAGATCGGCATATTGTTTTACTAATTTCCCTTCTGCCAATCTGAATAGCAGCTGGGCTTCACTATAATCAATTGAGTTATCATAAACATAGGTGCGATCTACAAATTTAGATGCGATACTACAATTAGAAATAGACTTCTGATACCTGGATATAATTTTGGTAATAGGCACGTCATGCCCTCCTGCCATAATTCTATCTGCAATACGGGAAGCGTTTATTGAGGGAGAGTTTGTACATACAAAGAATAAACGAATAAAGAAACCGGCCTCCTTTGCACGCTGTATAAAATCTACTTTATCATAAACAGACAACACCGTTTCAAAAATAAGACTTTTCCGTTCTTTCAAACACTGCTCTCTCAGTTCCTCCGAATATTTAGCAGCTTTCATCACGGCTTCAACAGAATTCCAGTCACCAAACTTATCCTGAGCAATATTATCGGGATTAATGTAAATGCTGTCCTCCATCCAGTCATGTTTAATAATTCGGGATGTAATGGAAGTCTTACCAGAACCGTTAGGCCCTGCTATTATTATCAACACAGGCTTATGCATTATCCAACTTGATATTAATGGTAGAATATTTCTCTTTCTGCTCGCGGATATATTCATACATGTTCTGGAAGAAAGCCGATTTGGCTTTTTCCGATTTCTGTTTTGCTTCTTCTGCAACTTCTTTCATAAGTTGGGATAACTGTTCATCAGACGGCTCTGTTGTTATATCGGTTAAGCTGTATTTCATATCAACCGGCTGTTTTTGTGATGTCGATGCCATAGTTTGTATAATTAACGTTTACACAAAGATATAAATCCATCCGTAAAGTTTGATACGTTTATTCCTAATTATTTACTCATAGTGGAGTCTTCACTCTGAAAATTTGTTTTTCTTCCTTCAAATCCCCACTATTTTGTCGCATTTTGCAAAATGTTACAACATTCTCCCCCTTTTTCTTCACCTTGCGGCATAAAAATAAAGCACATGATAGGAATGCAACACATCGATGAGAGGAATACCGCCGTGCCCGACTGGTTCGTCGGTTATTACGATTCAGGGTATTTTTGGGTAGGTGTGGCGGTGCTGAGCCTGCTGACGGTCGTGCTGATCGTGCTGGCGTGCCGGCTCTATTACGAGATGAAAGAAGCGCAACGCATCCTCGACGAACACGAAAAGGAATAAACAAACAGAATGATCGCTAGTAATAATATTTAAAACAAATTACCATGGCAACAAAAAAGTACGTGTGGAAATTCGATCTCGAAGAGTACCTGATGACAAAAGACGTGAAGGAAGACTTCGCCGCTAAGGTGAAACCGATCCAAACTTTCTACATGGCCGACGTGGCGCGATTGATCGCTGAAGAACGCACCGAATACCGCATCGACACGATCGTGAACATCACCAAACTGGTGGAAGCGAAAATCCGCCAACTGGCTTGTGGAAACAACATCGTGATAACAGACAACGTGCAGTATGGCCCCGCCATCACCGGCCTTTTCCTCGGAAAGACAGGCCTGGTAGACCCGGCGAAGAATAAGGCCGTTATCAGCATGAACCCCACCGCCGCCATGCGCGCCGAGACCGATCTCGTAGCCCTCGAATTTTCGGGAACGGTAAGAGATATGGGCGGCGCCAAGTTCGGACTCGTGAAAGACGTGACCACCGGCAAGACCGACGGCACCATCACCCCCGGCGGTATGCTCGACGTCACCGGCTCGAAGATACGCTGTGTCGGAGCCGACGGTCTCTCGCTCGGCTCGCTCACCCTGGTCAATATGGCCGACAAGAGCGTGGCAGCCACTATCACCGTGTTCGGTATCAACGATCCCAGCCGCCTGATGTTCAACACTCCCGCTGATCTGGCCGACGGTGAATACGAGCTCACCCTCGAAACCTGGTTCAGCACCAACAACACCCAGCTCAAGCAATCGCGTACCCTTACGTATGCCCTTCCGCTGGTGGTGGGCAGCACGGGAGGCGGCGGCGAAGACGACCGTCCGGAGATCGAATAAACGCGGCCGGACGACACCCGTTCTTGTTCGATCCGATCGAACCGACCCCTTCGACCTGTTCGAACCGCCCCGTTCGATCCGATCGAACCGTTCCTTTCGACCCGGTCGAACGCTCCCTTTCGAACTCTTCGACCGCTTCCGTTCGACCCAGTCGAACGGAGCGGCCCGATCGGGTTCTTTACAGCAAACAGCCATTCCGGCAATCATAAACAAGCAATAATTACATCACTTATGAAAAACGTTATATCTTACATCTTTATAATTATAGCTCTACTGCTGCTCGGAGTAAACGGGGTGGCTGCGCAAGAAAAAGACTGTCCTTTTACGGTTAACGCCGAAGGGAATAACAAGGATATTACCTACGGTGATAAAGTACTTACCATTCGAAGTAGTGATAAGGTTACCATTACAGGAGACGGAAAAGTTACCGATTGGGGTATTGTACTAGAAAGCTTGGGGGACTACTTCAAGGTAACAATAAGAGACTTGAATATCGAAAGAAACGGAGTTCCTTTGGAAATAAAAAGAACTGCGTCCTTTTCTGCCATCAAATTAGAAGGAACGAACCGGTTTGTTTCAACAGCCGCATCCGGAAGCTCTGGGATTTTATCAGGAGATGGATTATCAA
The DNA here is from genome assembly GCF_020091425.1 of Parabacteroides goldsteinii. Taxonomy (NCBI): domain Bacteria; kingdom Pseudomonadati; phylum Bacteroidota; class Bacteroidia; order Bacteroidales; family Tannerellaceae; genus Parabacteroides; species Parabacteroides goldsteinii. Next base: position 1,273,069 of record NZ_CP081906.1, read on the forward strand.
TTTCAGGAGATGGAACCTTGACAGTCGAAGGAAGTCCCGGAGAGCCGGGGATAGGTGGAAACTATCTGAGTATAGTGGGTGGTATCATCCATGCCAAAGGCGGAGAAGGTGCACCCGGTATCGGGGTAAACAATCCGACTCAGGAGCGTATGCAACTTTATCTTAGAGGAGGTTCAGTGACCGCTATCGGTGGGGAAGGTGCCGTCGCTATTGATTGTGGTACAGCAACCAACCGTCCTCAAATCCAAGATGCCTTTGTTCTGGCTATTAACGGGACAGATGCCGGGAGTATTATTAGAGAAAATGACTATAAAAATGGCCTGGTCATACAGGGAAAACAATTATCCAACGGCACCATCGAGCAGACCTCTTCCACTCTGAAAGGCAACATAACATTGACAAACGATGCCGAAATCCCCGCATGGGCAACCGTGACTATTCCCGCCGGCCAGACAGTAACCATCCCCGCCGGCAAGACGCTGACCAACAACGGCACTATTGAGAATAACGGCACCCTCACCAACAACGGCACCCTCACCACCAACGGCACGTTCAAGGGTAAACTTGGTGTCAACCAACCTCTTAATATAGGGGGAAATGAGGGGTTTGATGTTACCTGTACCGATGGTGAAGTTACTTTTAACTATGAAAAAGAGAAGAAACAGCTTACCATTGACGAAACTGGATCAGGCAAAGTCTTAATCAAAGGCAGAAATAAGGATCATGCTGTCGAATGCGGGATTGTAATTGCGCAGGATGCGGATATTACACTAACAATTGAAGACTTGAATATTGAGGCTGGTGAAGCTTTGGTGTATGAGGGAGGTTACATAGACTACTCTCTTGTCCTGCAAGGAACAAATAGACTAACGTCTACCGGTGGGCCTGGGATAAACTTTAGCGGGGTTTATAATATAAACTTTAGGGGCTCCGGCTCCCTGATAGTTACAGGAGGAGACGGTGCTGTCGGTATACAGGCTGACGCTTTGGGTATCTATGAAAATGCCTTCGTGGTAGCCATCGGTGGCAAAGGTGCAACAAGCGGCATCGACATAAACAGTCCCCGCCTCAATAGCGGCCTCCTTATCCAGGGTTCGCTGCAATCCGGTGGCACCATCAAGCAGACCTCTTCCGAACTGGTAGGCAACAGCTTTACCCTGGGCGTCGACGCCGAAATCCCCGCTTGGGCAACGGTCACTATTGCCGCCGACCAAACCTTTACCATCGAAAATGGCAAGACGCTGACCAACAACGGCACTATTGAGAATAACGGCACTCTCACCACCAACGGTACCTTCACCAATAACGGCACGTTCACCAACAACGGCACCTTCAAGGGCAAACTTGGTGTCAACCAATCTCTTAATATAGGGGGAAGTGATGGGTTTGATGTTACCTGTACCTATGGTGAAGTTACTTTTAACTATGAAAAAGAGAAGGAACAGCTTACCATTGACGAAACTGGATCAGACGAAGTCTTAATCAAAGGCAGAAATAAGGATCATGCTGTCGAATGCGGGATTGTAATTGCGCAGAAGGCGGATATTACACTAACAATTGAAGACTTGAATATTGAGGCTGGTGAAGCTTTGGTGTATAATCGTACAAGTGACGGTATCAAATGGGCGTACAATCTTTTCTTACATGGAGCAAATAGACTAACGTCTACCGGTGGGCCTGGGATAAACTTAAACGGGAATTCGGTAAGCTTTTGGGGCTCCGGCTCCCTGACAGTTACAGGAGGAGACGATGCTGCCGGTATACAGGCTAGCTCTTTGTATATCAATGAAAATACCTTCGTGGTAGCCATCGGTGGCAAAGGTACAACAAGCGGCATAAGCGGTAATCCCCACCTCGATAGCGGCCTCCTTATCCAGGGTTCGCTGCAATCCGATGGCACCATCTTGCAGACCTCTTCTGGCCTGAGTGACAACTTTACCCTGGGCGGCGACGCCGAAATCCCCGCTTGGGCAACGGTCACTATTGCCGCCGACCAAACCTTTACCATCGAAAATGGCAAGACGCTGACCAACAGCGGCACTATTGAGAATAACGGCTCCCTCACCAACAGCGGCACTCTAACTAACAACGGCTCTATCTACAACAAAGGAACCCTTACAGGCAATCTTGTCAATGGTCAATTGTACCATTACATCACCTTTAATGCCAACTATCCGGTCTCCCCTGTTGTTGATGAAAGATATATCCTTCAAGGCGGTGCACTCCCGACCGATATCTTCACCCGTCCGGACTACACCTTCCTGGGTTGGTATGACGCTCCCTCTGACGGAACAAAAGTAGAAACCAGCGCTAAGCCGCAAATCCTCTATGCTCAGTGGAAGGCGGTACCTGCGCCCGAACCCGAACCCGAGCCAACGGTCTACTACACGGTCACGTTACCACTCGTAGAGGGCGTCACGACCGACCCCATGGCAGGCGATTACGACATAGAATCGTGTAGCACTTTCCGCTTCTACCTCACATTGGATGCGGACTACGACGAGTCGCAGCCCGTGGTCACCACCAGCCGTGGCGAGACGCTTCAGCCCCTCAGCTCCGACGGAGCCTACCTGGTGGAAAACGTGTGCACTGATGTGGAGATCTTCATCGACGGTATCGACAAGAACCCGCCTCCCGTTGCCAACGAACCGATCCGCGCCGCCGCCCCCGAGCCGGAGATATGGAGCGAAAACGCCTGCCTCTGCCTCTGCATCCGCCTGCCCGAAGGCCTGCCGTCGTCGCCCGTCCGCATCTTTACGCCGGAGGGTCGCCTGCTTGACAGCTTCCGTTCAGTCCCGGGACTGAACCGTCGGCAATTGCCGACGGGCATCTATATCGTCAGGGTAGACGAAACGGTGCGCAAGATAATAATCAGATAAATATTCACCTTCCACCCAACAGAAAGGAGGAAAACACAAAAGGGGGGAAAGATTGCATAGTAAAATTAATAAACAATTAAAAAACAAAAGTCATGAGTGAATTATATTTTAAACGTTTCTCGCACCTGGTAGCCGGGGAGAACGGAAACAACGGCGACATGGCCGAGAAATATGTGACGAGTTATATAACCGTGTCCCAATGGGTGAAAACAGTCATGAATAAGAAATTGGGAGATTTCAAACTGAATTATTTCCCTGCCGATTGGAATGACTTTGGAAATATCCTTACCGATGCCCAGGCAAAGACACTGGTTTGGACAGATACCGTATTAGCCCAATTGAAAGGCGTACCTGTAGAATTGCAAACATTTAGTAATGATATGGTGAATAATTTTCAGGCAATGTTATGTGTTTGTGACAGGCTTATTCAAACTCCAAACAATTCTATTCTGAAAAACAATTTTTGCAGCAATGCAGATAATATGCGCTTCATTATTAACGGAAAGATAGATGAGGTTGCAAGACTGGTGGGTAGAATAAATGAGTTCTCCTCGAATATAGAACCGATCGGGAAAGATCTGGAAAAGATCGCAAAAATGGCGTTGAACGATAAAAATGTCGATTCTCAAAGAGTATCGATGCTTAACAAGCAGGTTGCCGACATAAAGCGAACGATTGTGGATCAGTCAAAGTCACTACTTATTCTGTCGATTGGGGAAGCCGTTGTTATAGGAGGCGGCATCCTGATGACTATAGTCGGATTTGTAACAGGAGGAATAGGCGGAGGAATCGCTATTGGCTTTTTCGTCTGTGTTGGCGCTTTGGTTTTGGCAGTGCCGATTGTGTTGGATGTTATAGGACTTGTTCAATCGCTTGCCGCACTTAATGAGGAATGCAAATTATTGAAAGGATATGAAGCCGATGTTATGCAACTTCAGGATATGGCAGATGATTTCAATACACTGTCCGAACAAACGTTTGCCCTTACATCCGATCTGGACTATATTTCTAATACCTGGAAAGCCATTGCGGAAGACTTGAAAGAAGAGTCGGATAAAATAAAGGAAGGAGAAGAAAGAGAGAAGGATAAGAAAATCCATACGGCTGATGATTGGAGAAACATAAAGGCCGGACTGATCGAAATGCAGGCCTGGTTTGAAAACTTCGGAAAGAAAATTGGCAACTTGCGTCTTGACACGATTGAAGGTGCCGTTACCCAACTTTCCATAGGGATGACTCCTGAAGAAGTGAAAGAAACAATCGAGAAAGCTCAGAAACAAGAGCTGATCAGATACCTCACTGCTTGATGGCTTCCTGAAGACAGCAAACTATTCAGTATAAATCATTAACACTATAATATGTATGGAAACAATAACAAAGACAAAACAGCAATCCGCTCTCCGCCTTCTGGCGGTACTGTTCTTCCTCTGCCTCTTTGCCCCGATGGCGGCAGGGCAGGATAACTGGAAAGACCATTGTGCGACTCGGATAGCAAACCAAAACGGTGGCGACGGCTCATCCTGGGACAAGGCCATCAAGATAGCTTCCGCCAAAGAGCTTGCCTACTTTGCGCAGCAGGTGAATAGCAAACAGTCTATCAATTATGGTGACGGCAAATCGATCGGTCCGACCGGTAAAGATCAAGCAGGAGGCTTTATATCCTATTACTTCGCCCTCTCCGCCGACATCGACCTGTCGAATTATGATTGGACGCCGATAGGGAACACTACTTTTTTCAAAGGTAATTTCGACGGCCGGGGGCATTGTGTGAACGGCCTGAAGGTGATGAAGGTCGAAACCGTTAGTGGTGGGGCTGCCTATGCCGGCTTGTTCGGTTATACGTATGTCGGAATCCTCCGTAACCTCGGTGTCCGTCTGGCGGATGCGGGGATACAGGTAAATTCGACGGATGGTGTTGTTTATGTCGGTGGAATAGCCGGGTGCGCTCATAAAATCTTTAACTGCTATGTAGTGGGAGAGGGGAGGATTGAGATACATTCTTCATCGGGCTTTGGCTATGTCGTCGGTGGGATCGTAGGATATCTTGACACTGATGGTTCGCTTGCTAATTGTTATGCTACTGTAAATGTAAAGGTAGGACGTGATGGTACGGTTCATGTTGGTGGTATTGTCGGGTATGGTAATTCTAGATCAACGATCTCCCACACCTATGCCACGGGAGATGTTGAAGCGGGAACAGGAGATTATGCCGGCGGTATCTGCGGATGGTTGGAGAACGGGGGCACACTCGAAAACAGTTTGGCCGCCAATGGACAGATAATAGGAGGTAGCTCATTCAGTAACCGGATAGTTGGGGGAAAGGGGGATAACGCCACTCTCGACGCCAACTACGCCTCCCCCGAGATACAAGTAAACGGCAGCGTTGTCAACGGTGGAGCCAGGGACGGCGAGAATGGCGATCCAAGTGTTGATATTAGTAACTTTAGTGATATATTTTCCGGGAACGAAGGTTGGAATACAAGCGATGCCACACGCTTACCGCAATTGAAGATGCAGACAGGCGATGACCCCTCTTATACTTACACCGCCTGGCCTACCGGTGAAGGCTACACCCCACAATCCTCGCTCGATGCCGTCCGCTATCTGATTGCCAAATTCAGTGGCAAAGGCTCCTCTTCCGAGCCCTACCTGATAACCAACCGGGCCGAACTGGCCTATTTGGCGAAGCAGGTGAATAGCGGAATGAGCTACAAAAATGAATACTTCGCCCTCACCGCCGACATCGACCTGTCCGCCTATTACTGGACGCCGATAGGGAACTTTGATCATTCTTTCAGCGGCAATTTCGACGGCTGTGGACATTGCGTGAGCGGGCTGAAGGTGAAGGTTGAAAACACTACTTCGAAAGATACTTATGTCGGCTTGTTTGGTAAAACGTCTGGCGGAATCCTCCACAACCTCGGTGTCCGTCTGGCGGATGTGGGGATACAGGTAAATTCGACAGATGGTGCTGTTTATGCCGGTGGAATAGCCGGATGGGCTTATAATATCTTTAACTGCTACGTAGAGGGAGAGGGGGGGATTGAGATACATTCTAACGTCGATAGCTATGCCGGTGGGATCGTAGGATATCTTGACACTGGTGGTTCGCTTGCTAATTGTTATGCTACTGTAAATGTAAAGGTAGAACCTGAAGGTATGGTTTATGTTGGTGGTATTGTCGGGTATGGTAGTTCTAATTCAACGATCTCCCACACCTATGCCACGGGAGATGTTGAAACGGGAACAGGAGATAATAGCCGTTACGCCGGCGGTATCTGCGGATATTTGTGGAGCAAGGGCACACTCACAAACAGTTTGGCCGTCAATGGACGGATAATAGGAGGTAACTCATTCAGTAACCGGATAGTTGGTCATAAGGAGAGTGATGCCACTCTCGGCACCAATTACGCCTCCCCCGAGATACAGGTGAACGGCCAGACTCCCCCCGACAATCAGGTAACCAATAAAAATGGTGCCAACACCTATCTGGATAGCTTTGAAACCGACCTGAAGAAGGAAGACTCCAACGGTGACTGGACTACGAACTGGACATTCAATTCCGACAAGCTGCCACAGTTGAATAACATGGGTGGTAACCCCCCGGATGCCGCCACCTATCTCCCTTCGAAGCATACCCTTCACATCGTTTCTCCCACCGGAGGAACCCTGAAGGTAACAGACGGAAACGGAACCGACCTGTTCGACGACAGCAAGATAGCTCCCGGCACCCTCTTGACGCTTTCGTATACGGAAAACCCTAATTACCGTTTCTCGGAATACCTTTCCGGCAGCAGTGCCGACGATCTGCACACTCTTTCCGGCAACACGATCCCGATGCCCGATGCCGACCTCTACCTGAGTGCCCGGTTCAATTACGAGGATCCCACGCCGCCACCGCCACCGGTCTACTACACAGTCACCTTACCCTTTGTAGAGGGCGCCGTGACCGACCCCGTGGCAGGCGATTACGAAGTGGAGTCGTGGAGCACTTTCCGCTTCTACCTCACATTGGATGCGGACTACGACGAGTCGCAACCCGTGGTCACCACCAGCCTCGGCGAAACGCTTCAGCCCCGCACCTCCGACGGAGCCTACCTGGTGAAGTACGTGCGCACCGACGTGGAGATCTTCATCGACGGTATCGAGAAGAACCCGCCTCCCGTTGCCAACGAACCGATCCGCGCCGCCTCCCCCGCGCCGGAGATATGGAGCGAAAACGCCTGCCTCTGCATCCGCCTGCCGGAAGGCCTGCCGTCGTCGCCCGTCCGCATCTTTACGCCGGAGGGTCGCCTGCTCGACAGCTTCCGTTCAACCCCGGGGTTGATGCGTCGGCAATTGCCGACGGGGATCTATATCGTACAGGTTGGGGCGACGGTACGAAAGGTGGCGGTAAAAGTTAAATGATTGTGTCGTACCTGCGGGTACCTATGGGAGCAACAAACGTGGCACGTTTTTTGTTCCTATAGGTATATGATTATAAGCGCAAGTAGACGAACCGATATTCCCGCTTTCTATTCGGAATGGTTCTTCAATAGGATTAAAGAGAAATATGTATTGGTACCCAATCCGTACAATCCCAAAATGATCAGCAGGATTGATTTGAGCCCTGCGGTGGTGGATTGTTTTGTGTTCTGGACGAAGAATCCGAACCGGATGATCGACAAGCTGGAGGGGATAAAGGATTACAACTATTATTTTCAGTTTACCCTCAATCCTTATGGCGAAGATGTGGAAAATCATTTACCGGCGGTGAAGGAACGTATCGAAATATTCAAACGGCTTTCCGATAAGATAGGCCGGGAAAAGGTCGTTTGGCGATACGATCCCTTATTGACTAATAAGAAATACGACACCTCTTTTCATAAAGAAGCATTTGCCGGGATAGCATATGGCCTCCAAGATCATACGGAACGGTGTATGCTCGGCTTTATCGACCATTATCAGCATATTCGCGGCGAAGTGAGCAAATTCGACATACAGCCTCTGAAGCAGGAAGAGATCGAAGAAATGGCCGTTTCTTTCAAACAAACTATGGATCAGTATCCGTCTATCGAGTTCGATACCTGCACGAGGAAGGTGGACTTGACCTATCTGGGAATACCCAGTGGCCTGTGTGTGGATAAAAAACTGATCGAAAAGATCATAGGCTATCCTATCTCCGCCAGGAAGGACAAGAACCAGCGGGATATCTGCAACTGTATCGAAAGCATCGATATAGGCACTTACGAAAGTTGTCTGAACGGCTGCATTTATTGCTACGCTATCAAGGGTAACTACAATACCGCCGGGTTCAACAATCGGAAGCACGATAAAAACTCTCCCATGCTGATCGGTAATGTTGTAGCGGGGGATGTGATAAAAGACAGGCTGATGAAGAGTCTGAGGGATGATCAGCTTTCGCTGTTTTAGAGTTTATATTTTACCAGACACGTTTATAAATCCGGATTTTTATGTAAGTTTGTCCAGATTAAAAAGATTTCGGATATGCCTATTATAAAACGGATATTGATCTGGTGCAGGAACATACTTATCTTTCTGTTCATATCCAGCATTCTGGCGGTGGTGGCGTATAAGTTCATCCCCGTTTACTATACACCTTTGATGCTGACACGTTTGTATGACCAGCATAAGGCCGGCAAACCCTTCAAGCTCGACCATAAATGGGTGCCTCTGTCGGAGATCGCCCAGCCGTTGGTGCAGGCGGTGGTCGCTTCGGAGGACAACCTGTTCCTCGACCATAACGGCTTCGATATCGAGCAGATACAGAAGGCCCGCGACGAAGCCGAGAAAGGGAAACGTGTCCGTGGTGCCAGCACGATCTCGCAGCAGACAGCCAAGAACGTCTTCCTTCTCCCCACTAAAAGCTATATCCGGAAAGGGATCGAAGCCTACTTCACCCTGCTGATCGAATGGATATGGGGAAAGGAACGCATCATGGAGGTCTATCTCAACTCCATAGAGATGGGGGACGGCATCTACGGGGCCGAGGCGGTGGCACAGGCTCATTTCAAGAAGCCGGCAGCCAGGTTGAGTGCGGGCGAGGCGGCGTTGATAGCTGCTTCACTACCCAATCCGCGGAAATTCAATTCCGGCAAACCTTCTCCCTACATGCTGAAACGGCAGGGGCAGATCCTTTCCCTGATGGGTAAGCTGATAAAGATACAGATGGGCCACGGTGCCGGAGAGATAGAAAATAAAGATGGTAAAATAAAAAAGAGAAAGAAATGGAGAGCTTCACTTTTCACGACCTCGGACGTATCGCTTATGCCGACGCTTTAAAGGTTCAGACGGAAGCGTTTGAGACACTGCTGCATGCCAAGGTTTGGGGCGGACAGGGAGAGAATAAACTGTTTTTCTGCGAACATGAACCCGTGCTGACGATCGGCAAGAGCGGGAAAGACGCTAACCTGCTGATCCCTGCCGAGCTGCTGAAACTGCGGGGCATTTCTTTCTTCCATACGAACCGGGGAGGGGATATCACCTATCACGGCCCCGGACAGATCACCGGTTATCCTGTCTTCGACCTGGAGCATTGGCAACTGGGACTGAAACAATATATCCATACCCTGGAAGAGGTCATCATCCGTTTCTTGTCTCTCTACGGGATAAAAGGGGAACGGCTGGAAGGAGCGACCGGTGTCTGGATCGACCCGTTGGTAAAAGGCCGTGCCCGTAAGATATGTGCCATCGGGGTGAAGAGCAGCCGGTACGTCACCATGCACGGTTTTGCGCTGAACATCAATACCGACCTGAGCTATTTTTCCCTGATCAATCCTTGTGGCTTCACTGATAAAGGCGTCACTTCGCTGGAAAAGGAATTAGGTGGAAAGCAGGATTTCGAACTGGCTAAAACACAACTTCATTCATTATTCTCAGAACTGTTTCCCTGATGGATTATAAGATACATTTCGCCCCTTTGCAAGGATATACCGATGCCGTGTACCGGGAAGTCCACCACCGTATATTCGGTGGGGTGGAGAATTATTACACCCCTTTTGTGCGTGTGGAGAAAGACGGTTTCCGTAACAAAGATATCCGTGATATCGCTCCGGACAGAAATTCGGAAACACCTGTGATTCCCCAACTGATTGCTGCTACTCCCGATGAGTTCCGCCGTCTGGCAGCATTGTTTCGGGAAAAGGGATACCGGCAGGCGGATATCAATATGGGTTGTCCTTACCCTATGCAGGCGCGTTTGCACCGGGGGGCGGGGATTCTTCCTTTTGTTGAAGAGGCGGAGGCTTTGTTACAGACGATCCGGGAGTTTCCGGAGATGAACTTTTCGGTTAAACTCCGGTTAGGCTGGAATGCTCCGGATGAGGTCTTTGCCTTGCTTCCGGTAATAAACTCTTTGCGGCTGGCTCATGTTACTTTGCATCCCCGGATAGGTACGCAACAATACAAAGGAAATGTGGATACAGATAGTTTCGCCCGTTTCTATGAGGCATGTAGGCATCCGCTTTTCTATAACGGAGATTTGAAAAGCCTGGAAGATATCGACCGGATTCTCTGCCGGTTTCCCCGTCTGGCGGGTGTGATGTCGGGGCGTGGCCTGTTATCCTCTCCCTGGCTGGCTGCGGAATATGCAGCAGGCAACGGTTTTACGGATGAAGAAAAGAAAGCGAAACTGCTACATTTCCATACGTTGTTGTTTGAAAAATATAGCAGTGCGCTTGAAGGAGGCGACCATCAGATACTGGCCAAAATGAAAACCCTTTGGGATTACCTGTTGCCGGAGGCGGAGAAACGTCTGCGGAAGAAGATACTGAAAAGCAACCAACTGCCTACTTATCTTCAGGCCGTGAAGGAACTGTTACAATAGTTGAATCAGCCTTTGCCGGTGCGATTGTATCGGCTGGGGCAAGCGGGATAATCGGTACTAATTTCCTTCTCCGGCGGAAAAACTCGGAGAGATGGGAGAAGTCTTTCTTGAACATGACACCTACGCCCTGAGTTGTTAACGCCCCGTTGAGGTATTTGTACATATCATTTGCATGATTGTATGCTTTCAGGCGGATTTCTCCGCTGGGAGTTAGCTTGTATTCCAGGTCGAACTCACCGACAAAATCATTCTTTTGCTGATACGTATTGTTCCTGTATCCGAAACTGCCGTTGAACAGCAGGCGATTGTCGAGTAATTGGCTGGAAAGCAACATTTCCACTTCCGTATCCTGTATGCCGTCTTCGCTGGTACGGATATTCGTTCCTATCTGTACCTTGTCGGTCAGGCTGTTCAGGATGCTTGAAATCTGGGAAGAGATGGCAGAAGAAGCTACTGCGCTGAACTCGCTCGAACGATACGCATTCTGAGAATAGTCGGGTGTGTAGAACTTATTCAATACCAGCAAATAGATGATCTGGCGCGTCATCATATCTTCGGTATCGACCAATGCCTTCATCTGTCGTTCTATCTCTTCGTTGGTGCCGGGCAGCTCCAGGTCGAATGAGATTGCCGGACTGCGCAACATACCATCCAGGTTAAGCACACAGTTGACAGGGACGTTGGTTCGTGGACTTTCCCTGGCAAGTCCGTCATCCAGATCGCGCAAGTTGGCGGTCAGGTTATAAATAGCATTTATATGCATCGTCGCATCGAAGGGATCGCCACGGAAGTCGATTGCACTGCCTTCACGTATCTTAAAGTCTTTATGGATAATCTGTTGTAAGCTGAAATTATAGTTACCGCTGACGATTCCCATGTTGCCATACATGCGTAAGTCTGTTTTCGTCCCGTATTCTATCTGCATGCTTCCGCTGCAATTACCGGTTATTTTGTCGCCGGCAATCGGGTCCATAATCAGTTCGATTTTGGCATCGGGGGTGATATCGAGCAGGAAGTTCATGCGCATTTCGGCCCCTTCCTCTTCTTCATTGTTTACAATCTTCAGGGAATCCCGCGATAATGTACCGTTGGCCAGATCTTTCAATTGTTTTTTATCCACAAAAGTGATAAAGTCATAGTCGGCAGCAGTAGTATTGTTGATGAAGTCGAGGGTAATGGACGTCTTAGGATCGCTCCGCATATTGATATCGAAGTTGATCAGCTTGTCATTTCCTTTGATGGAGGCCGAACCACTACCGAAAACGGTACCGTAGATCAGCGGATTCAGTTTGCGGGTAGCGTTGAATACCAGCATATTCTTTGTCTTGACATTCACGTCGAAGCTGACATCTTTGAAGTGGTTATGGTAGACGCTCATGTTGACGGTGCCCGGATTGCCGAACTCGTCGTGAACCGTCAGGTCGCGCATATTTATGGAACCGGCATCCATGTAGATGGAGTCGGAGAATGTATAATACGTATTGGTATATTCGATACCCAGGCCGCCGTCCAGCACGTATGCGTCGCCCTCTACGGTCAGCGCTTTGAACGGGCCGTGCAGGTGGACGTTTCCGAATCCCCGTCCTTTCATGTTTTTGGCAACCTTTTCCACAAAAGGATGGAGGAATCCCAGGTTGATATCGTTGGCATCGAAGAACAGGGAGAGTCCGGCATTTTGTCCGACCGGGAAGATATAGCCGCTTACGTCGGTCCATGTCGTATCGTTTTTATAGATGCTGCCCAGCATCAGGATACCTTTCTGGGCATCGTCCCACTCGCTGAACAGATTTAGCCGGCCGAGGGGAGTCTGGTTGAATGAAAAGTCATTTATTTCAAGGTCGGTGTTCAGCATGCGGCTTCCGTAGAGGTCGCAGATGTTGAATGTACCCGTTGCTTTCCCGGCAAATTGTAATACCGGAATGTTCAGTATATCGAAAATATAACTGAGTTCAACCTGTTTCAGATCCATTAAAAGGGTATCTGCCGGATTTTTGGAGATGCTTCCGTCCAGCAACAACGATTGTTTTTCGTTGCCTACCCTGAATTTATGGATATCTATTTTACCGTCGGCTATTCTGATATCCGACGGGTGGATGATCCATAGAGAATCGTTCAGCACCAGCTGGCTCTCTTTCACGGCAATATCGGTTCGTAGCACGGCAGGCTTCTTCTCCTGTTCCTCTTCCGTAAAGAGGGCGGAAGCCGAAAGTTCGGCACGAAATTCTTTTTCCTTGTTGTTTGCCCATCCGATCAGCGTATTGATCCGGTTATCCTTGGCATCCACTTTCAGATCGAGGTAGTTGCGAAGTCCTTTCTGGTTGTAGTTGATCGCTTTTAATAGCAGGTTGATGTTTTCCTGCGGGTTGTCGCATGTCAGATAACCGGATTCGAACATGGACTTGCCCAGCCTGAACTTGGGAAGGAAGGCTTCGATGCGGAATTTGTTATACAGGTTGTTGTAATGTCCCGTGATACGTGCCTGGTTCACTACTGTTACCGGCAATTTGAGTGTTTCGGATATCTTCTCCGTGTTTTCCACAGTCAGCAACAGCGAGAAATTGTTTTCTTCTACCTGCTGCTTTTTCTGTGTGGCATTGATAAGCGCCGGTATATATCCTTTGAAGGTATTCATGAAACTCGGGATGATCGTTTTGAACGAGTAAGCACCCGTCACTTCCCCGTTCAGAATGTCGGACGAGATCGTCAGATGGCGATCCAGCGAATGACCGGAGGCCGTTACCTGAAACTTTTTCAGGAAAAAGCTGCTGGGTGCTGTGAGGAAGGACAGACTGTCTATCGTGATGTTCCCCTCCAGGTTATCTATATTGTTGCCGGTGAAGTCGGCGTTCAGGGATAACGAGATGTCCGGCGATTCGTATTTATCGATCAGGTGGAGGCTGTCCGGGCGGAAATGTTCCAGATTGGCGGTGAAGTTGAACATGGAGTTCTTTCCTTCGTGGCGGAACATACCCTCTGCATACAACTTACCGTTCGGATCATTCACCTGTACCATCCCGTCAAAGCTGTTTTTCTTGAAATTTCCGGATAACTGAATATCTTCGTATTTGTATTTCTTGTATTCGAATTCGTCGATATTTGCTTTGATATTACCAAAGAAACTGCTGTTTTTATGCCGTTTGGCATCGACCGATATGTTCAGCTTGGCGTTACCGTAAGGGTTACCTTCGTCGAAAAGTTCGTTCAGAAGCAGGCCGGAGGTGGAAACATGTCCTTTCAGGTAGGCTGCGATATTATTTTCTTTATCACTACCGAATATCATATCGGTTTGTACGGAACCGATAGCCGAAGAGAACTTGCCGAAAGCCACCAGGTTATCGAAGAAGCCGGATATCTCTCCGGTAAAGTTGATTGTACCCAACCGGATAACCGGATCGGGCAGGACGACCGGCTTTTTATTGAAATTGTTTATCAGTCCGCTCAGTCCGTCGGTGGTAATATACATTTTGTTCACCTGTCCGAAGATATAGGCGTCTTCCGGGTGGCTGATTCCTTTCAGGTCCATTTTTCCGATAAACAGCATCTTGTCGCTGTATCGTAATGTCAACTGTTTCAGGTTGATATTGTTGATGGCTCCGGAGGCTTCGGCCGAAAGTTCGATGGTTTCGGTGAAATTACTAAAAGCCGGAACGAAGGACGAAAGGTCTTTCAGGCAGATTTGCGACGGAGAGATGTTCAGTGCCAGCGGCGCATGGTTCAGCAGCTCGGAGGCATTGTTGATTTCGCGCATGTCTATCCTGGCCTTGCTGATTTTCAAATCGGTTTCCGGCAACTTGATTTCGAAGTTATTGATAAATGTGCTGTCGCGGTTGCCGATGATATTCATCGAGAGTTTATTCAACGTAAAGCCGGAAGCCTCGTCGAAACTCATCTTTTTGATATTCGCGTTGAGACTGTCCTTATTGAACGCTTTCATGGAAATCTTGGCACTCAGGTTCTTGATGTCCACATGTTTGGCGTTGAACTTACCGGGCGTTTGCGCCTCGCTCTCCACGTCAAACCGGAAATTACCGCGGCGTATCAGGATGGAGTTGAAGCGCAGGTCGATATTCGGATTCTTCTTCAGCGTATCTTTGCTGGCGAAAGCGTCGATAACGAACTGGAGGTTTAGCGGGCTGTCGGGAGTCTTTTTATTAAGATTGACCGAAAAGCCAAATAACCGGACCGTAGAGAATACGAATTTGCCTTTGAGCAATGGGAGGACTTCGAAACCGGCAGCCACATGATTTGCTTCGAATAAGGTTTTACCAGCCTCGTCTTCCAGGTATAAGTTGTCGAGTACCACGCGGTTGAACCACTCGATATTTACATTTCCTATCTTTACGGGCACACCGAGATGGCTGGATAATTCTGTCGATGCAATGCCGGAAACCTGAGATTGGATATAAGGTATCTTCAATAAAATGAAAGGCATTGCATAGAATATCCAGAACAAAACAAGTAGGGTAATGATTATGTATTTTAGTCCTCTGATATCTTTACTATATTTTAAACGCAAATCTACAACAATATCGCGATAGATTTCATTAAATTTGCACAAAAAAACGAGAGAAGAGTATGAGTGTAACAATATTGGGGATAGAATCATCCTGTGATGATACTTCCTCTTCCGTAATACGCGACGGCGTGATGCTGTCGAACGTGATAGCCAGCCAGGCCGTTCACGAGGCTTATGGCGGTGTCGTTCCTGAACTGGCTTCGCGGGCACACCAGCAGAATATTATCCCGGTGGTTGCCGAAGCCATCAAACGGGCCGGTATCGATAAATCGGAACTGAGCGCCGTCGCTTTCACACGAGGACCGGGACTGATGGGGTCCCTGCTGGTCGGGACCTCTTTTGCCAAAGGATTTGCCGCCTCTCTGGATATCCCGATGATCGAGATCAACCATTTGCAGGCCCATGTGCTTGCTCATTTCATCAAGGAAACGCCGGAGGACGATCATGCGCCTTCTTTCCCTTTCCTTTGTTTGCTGGTGTCGGGTGGCAATTCGCAAATCATCAAGGTGAACGCATATAACGACATGGAGGTGATAGGCCAGACAATAGACGACGCGGCCGGCGAAGCCTTCGACAAATGTGCCAAGGTGATGGGATTGGGTTATCCCGGTGGTCCGGTGGTGAA
Source organism: Parabacteroides goldsteinii (assembly GCF_020091425.1). Lineage (NCBI taxonomy): Bacteria > Pseudomonadati > Bacteroidota > Bacteroidia > Bacteroidales > Tannerellaceae > Parabacteroides > Parabacteroides goldsteinii. Next base: position 1,288,914 of record NZ_CP081906.1, read on the forward strand.
CCGTCTGGCCAACGAAGGAAATCCGAAAGCCTTCGCTTTCAGTAAACCGCATATTCCGGGGTACGATTATAGTTTCAGCGGGTTGAAAACCTCTTTCCTTTATACGTTGAGGGATCGGTTGCAGGAAGATCCCGATTTTATCGAAAAGAACAAACAAGACCTCTGTGCTTCCTTACAGTCTACAGTGGTTGATATTTTGATGAATAAGTTGCGTAAAGCAGCGAAAGACCTGAATATAAAAGAGGTAGCAGTGGCCGGAGGTGTATCGGCTAACTCCGGTTTGCGTGATGCTTTCCTGGATCATGCCAAGCGGTATGGTTGGAAGGTACATATCCCGAAGTTTGCGTTTACAACAGACAACGCAGCGATGGTCGCCATTACAGGTTATTATAAATACCTCGATAAGGATTTCTGCCCGATGGATGCAGTACCTTTCTCTAGGGTTGTTATTTAAAGAAGAATACAAAGGTTGGAAGAAATATACTATCATATTTCGATATAAGTAGTTGTATACATGCTTGTTATAGTATGATAGTAGCTGTTTTCAACGATCATTTATCTATCGTCTATATAATCTGGTTGTAACTGTTTCCCCTCTTGAGAGGGGGTAGGGGGTGTGTTAAAGCCAGTCAATAAAAACAGACCTTGTTACAGGTTTATTTGCCGTCTGCTTCAGCTGACGGATTGGTAAATTATCTATTTCTCCGGACTTTAGTCCCATTTCTTACAAGTTTCTATCTAAGAGAAATGTGGCTGAAGCCAAATAATGAGAAACAACTTTTAAACCGTCAGCTGAAGCAGACGGCAAATGGACCTGTAATAGTCAAGTAACTCTGATTATGATAGTTGATAGGTGGGGGATATGACACACCCCCTTCCCCCTCTCGAGAGGGGAATCAGTTACAACCTGCTACTATAAACAGACTCGTTTCTGATAATTATTAAAACATTTAAACCTGATAATAAAACGATATGAATAATAATAATTCGCTCAGCGAACAACTTGGCGAACTTTTGCGTTCGAAAGGTTTGACAATGGGTACAGCGGAAAGCTGTACGGGCGGGCGTATCGCCAATATGATTACCCTAGTGGCTGGTAGTTCCGATTATTTTGTCGGGGGCGTTGTTTCTTATAGCAACGAGGTGAAACATAATGTGCTCGGAGTTTCGGAAGACAGTTTGCGTCTTCACGGTGCTGTGAGCCGTGAAGTGGTGGAGCAGATGGCGCAGGGAGCTATCCGTACGTTAGGATGCGATTGCTCGGTGGCGACGTCGGGAGTTGCCGGACCGGGCGGGGGAAGTCCCGAAAAACCGGTAGGAACGGTCTGGATCGCTGCCGCTTTGAAGGAACAGGTCGTTTCGCATTGTTATCATTTCGGTACGGTGCGGGCTGAAAACATACAGTCGGCAGCCGATGCCGCTTTGACAATGTTACTGGAACTTTTACAGAAGTCCGATGGATAAATTCATAGAACAACAGCGATTGATCTATCCGATGTCGGACGAAGCCATCCGGCTTCTGATCGATGAGATGGACGAGGTTTCTTTCCCGAAGGGCGATCTTCTTATCAGGGAGGGTGACCGTGATCCGTTCGTGTGGTTCGTCAGGAAGGGATTGATCCGTTCTTATGTCGAAAGGGAAACGAAAGACATCACATTATGGTTCGCTTCGGATGGCGAAATGATAAATTTCGTCTACCGGGATATTGCCGCTTATAATATCGAGATGGTGGAAGATTCGGACTTGCTCCGTATCCCTGCCCGCAGACTGGAAGAGCTTTTCGAGCAGTCGCACGACATAGCTGTCTGGGGACTCAAACTGCTTGATTATTACCTCCGGGAGTATGAAAATTATTTTATTAATGATAGTTGGAGTGATGCCCGCGAGCAATACGAAGCCTTGTTGCGCAGCAATCCCGAACTTTTCCAGCGAGTGCCTCTCAAGCATATCGCTTCTTATCTCCAGATCACTCCTCAATCGTTGAGCCGTATTCGTTCTTCTTCTAAATAAAAAGAGCAGACCGAAATTATCCTATGGTAATTTTTCTCTGAAAAGACCTCCCTACCTTTGCAGCCGGAAACCAAAAGTGAGTTGATTTATGAATAAAGACAAAGCTCTCTTCCGCCTGGAAAGGGAGAAATTATTGTTGACAGGTGAGATTCCCCGCTTATTTATGAAGTATGCACTTCCCGGCGTTGCGGGATTGTTGTTCCTGGGTATACAATCCGTGATCGACGGGATTGTGTTGGGACGTTTCGTAGGAGCCAATGCGCTTGCCAGTGTGAATCTGGTTTTGCCGTGTTACAGTTTGATTTCGGCATTTGCAATCGTGATGGGTATCGGGGGGCAAACCCTTGTCAGTATCAGCCTCGGAAGAGGGGATAAGCAGGAGGCTAATGATGCTTTGCGCTCGGTATTCGTGTTTTTGCTGGGGATGTCCGTGGTGGTGAGCCTGGTTATTTTTCTGTCAGCAGGAAAGATTGCTTCTTTTTTGGGGGCGAACGAAGTGTTGTTACCCGATGCGGTACATTATATACGGGCGCTCGTTCCTTTCTTCCCGCTGCTGTGTGCGATGTTTTTCGGCGACTATATAATCAAGGCGATGGGGCATCCGTTGTATGCGACCTCTGTTATGGGGATGACTGTGGTTCTGAATATTGTTCTGGACCTCGTGTTTGTTGCCGTTCTGGGGTGGGGCGTTATGGGAGCCGGACTGGCTACCGGTATTGCTTTTACGATGGGAGCCTGTTTCAATGTGCCCCGTCTGTTTTCACGTCATGAAGTAGTTGCCGTGCAGCGTGGACGCTATGACCGGCGGCTGGTGTGGAATGCTTTCTATAACGGTTCGTCCGAAGGTATGTCGGAGTTGTCGGTGGCGATTACGGTATTTCTTTTCAATATTACCATGATGAGGTATCTGGGAGAGAGTGGGGTGGCTGCATTTACGGCAATCAATTATATATTGTTTATCGGAACGACCGTATTCCTTGGCATATCGGATGGGATCATTCCTATTATCGGGTATAATTACGGGGCCAGACAACAGGAACGTATCAAATCGATCCTGAAATTGGCGGCGCGGACGAATTCGCTGATCGGGATCGGTCTGTTTTTGCTGTTGTTGCTGTTTGGCGAGCAGGTGATCGGACTCTTTTTTAAGGATCATGGGAGCGAGGCTTTTGAGATTGCTTCGAGGGGTGTTTCGATTTACTGTTTCGCCTTCTTGTTGTGCGGGTTGAATATATTGGCTTCCAGTTATTTTACGGCGATAGGGAATGCTAAGATATCTATTATTATCTCAGCTTTGAGAGGACTCGTATTTGTGGGAATCGGCATACTTGTCCTCCCTGCCGTGTTCGGTATCGATGCCATCTGGTATGATGTACCGATCGCTGAGATATGTACCTTGTCCGTTTCTTTCTGGCTGGTACGTAGGTCGTTATTTAATAATCGGAGCAATTAACCGGTATCCTTTTTCATTCGGATGCAATCCGTCGGAGAAGAGGGATTCGTCTATCTTTCCGTTGGGAAGGAGCAAGGCTGGCCCTGCATCGCCGAACAGGCAGTTTTCCTCCTCGGCCATCGTCCGGATATTCCGGTTGATGTTTTTCACCCAGTCCTCATGTTCGCGACGGGGAAGGATACCCATTACCTGGATCGTTGCTTTCGGCTGGCGGTTACGAACGGCTGTGATAAGGAATCGTAGACCTTCTACAATGTCTTCGTCCGTACTGGAACCCATGTTGTTTGTTCCGATCATCAGGATGACCTTCTCTGCTTCGTAACCGTCCAGTTCATCGTGGTAGATACGCCAGAGTGCGTTTTCGATGCGGTCGTAACCATATCCCAGGTTCTGGAAACCGGCGGCTGCCATGTATTTCATCCAGCTTTCCGGACCTCTGTTTAATGGGCCGGCAGGTTCGCCTCCCCAGAAATGCGTAATTGAATTGCCTATGATAACGGCTTTGGGAGGGTGCTGCTTGATATGGCTCAATATTTCGCGATGGCGTTTTTGCCATTCGTAATTGTTCGGTTCGCGGCGTTGGGTTATCGGCTGGCAGGTAGGGCGGTTACCTTCCGGGATACGGAGTATTTCACGTACTTTCTTTTCTACGGCTGTCGCCTGAGTCTGTGCGCCCAGGTCGGAGGGGTGTACGTAATCTACCCAGGCATCCGGCGAGTAATCGAGCTCGTCGTGTGTCAGGTAGTAGAGGTCTTTCACACCTTCCGATTGTAGTATTTGGAAACCTTTTTGCGAGCCTCTGTTGAGGCGGGTATATAGTTCATATTGTCCCTTGTCGGTCGATGCATTGCTATATCCGGCGTGTTCGACAAGCAGGATGGGAGCGTTGCGGGTCGCCCTGATTTGTTTTACGGCGGCAACGACCAGGTTTGTAACTTCCTGTTCGGTGTTTGGTGTCAGGTTAGGCAGGCAATCCAGGATATATATACGTGCATCCTGCTCTATGATGTAGTTCAGCACTTCCTTTTCCAGTTTCCCGTTTCCGGAAAATCCCAGGTTGATAAGCGGATAGCCCAGCGAACGTTGCAGGATATTGGCCCAGGCCATAGCCGGACGGGAGGAACAGGCTCCTTGTGCGATGGAGGTACCATAGAGTACGACCGGCTTTTCCGGCGATTGCGGGATAAAGGTCAGTTCGTTGCCTTCGGGAGTGCCGATCTCCATCCATTCTACTGTATTATATAAAGGTAAGTAAAGACGGTATTCAAATCCACGGTTATGATAGCTGTCCTGACCTAAATTCCTGTAACTGTATGTTATGGTATCTCCGAAAGAATAGTTTCCGAAGCAAAAGCCCCATTTTCCGTTGCTGTCGATACTGTACAGGTCGACGCCAGATACACCGGTACTTTGCATGTGCGGCATATTCAATCCGCCACTCACTTTGTAGCGGACGGTGATCTGTGGGGCATTACTATAAAAGTGGATCGCTAACCCGGCCGAGTTGCGGGAGAGGTTCCATACGTCGGGTCTTATTTCCTTCTCTGCCCGATCAGGCAGACGGACATATTTGTAACCTATTTCATCAGGCCATCCCTGGTTTTGTACTACAGGAAAACCAGCATCCATCGGATTCTGCCATTTCCATTGTGCCCCGGCAGAAAGGCATGCCATACAGAAAAATAGTAGGCAAAAGAGTCTTTTCATGGTCGTTATTATGTGTTTATGTTACTTTTTGATACGATATTGACAAAGATAAAACAATTTCAGGAATTCTATTTTTATTTATTCATGTATATTTGCCATAGTTAAACAAAAAGTAAAAATACCATGAAAGTACAAGCACTGCTCGTATTCCTTCTGGCCGGAAGCATGTCGTTGATGGCTCAGAAGAGTTATCAGTTACAATCGCCGGACAGAAAACTGCAAACGGTAGTTACCGTAGGTGATAATGTAGAATTTTCCCTGATTCATGACGGAACAGAGGTCCTGGCTCCATCCGCAATCTCCATGACTTTACAGAATGGAGAAGTTTTGGGAGCAAAACCAAAAGTATCGAAAGTAACCAAAGGGTCGGTAGACAAAGTGATCCCTTCTCCTTTCTATAAGAAGACGGAAGTAAGCGATATCTATAATGAAATGACGATTTCTTTCCGTGGAGATTACAGTATCGCCTTCCGCTTATATAACGATGGACTGGCTTATCGTTTCATTACCCGTAAGAAAGGGGAGATTGTCGTTGCAGACGAAGCGGCAACCTATAACTTCTCGACAGACCATAAGACATTTTCTGCTTATGTGAACAGTACGAAGCCGACATTCGAAGAACAGTTCTCCAACTCGTTTGAGCAACCTTATGTGAATGAAGCTATCACCAAACTGAACGACAAGCGTTTGATGATCCTCCCTTATCTGGTGGATCTGGGTAACGGAAAGAAACTGTGTATCACCGAAGCCGATTTGGAAGACTATCCGGGTATGTTCCTGAACAATGCAACAGATAAACCCTCTCTGAAATCTGTGCATGCCCCTTATCCGAAGGTAAAACAACAGGGCGGACATAACCGCCTTCAGATGCTGGTCAAGGAACGTGAAGATTTTATAGCTAAAACCAAAGGAAACCGTTCGTTCCCGTGGCGTGTATTTGTCGTTTCTGAAAATGACAAGCAGCTGGTCGATTGCGATATGGTGTATCGCCTGGCTTCTCCTTCCCGTGTAAGTGATGTTTCCTGGATCAAACCGGGTAAGGTTGCCTGGGACTGGTGGAACGACTGGAACATTTACGGAGTGGACTTCCGTGCCGGTATCAATAACGATACTTATAAATATTATATTGACTTCGCTTCCGAGCATGGCATCGAATATGTAATTCTGGATGAGGGCTGGGCTGTTAACCTGGAAGCTGACTTGCTGAAAGTCATCCCGGAAATCAATATGGAGGAAATCGTATCGTATGCCAAATCGAAGAATGTGGATATTATCCTCTGGGCAGGCTTTTATGCTTTCGACCGTGACATGGAGAATGTGGTAAAGCATTATGCGGATATGGGTGTCAAAGGTTTCAAGGTTGACTTTATGGACCGTGACGATCAGGAACTTATCAATTTCTTGTACCGCTCGGCAGAAACTTGTGCCAGATATAAGATGCTGGTCGATTTTCACGGCATATGTAAACCGACCGGTTTGCAGCGTACTTATCCAAACGTAATCAATTATGAAGGGGTAAATGGTTTGGAACAGTTGAAATGGTCGCCTGCCTCTTACGATATGGTTACTTACGACGTAACATTCCCGTTCATCCGTATGGTTGCCGGTCCGGTAGATTATACACAGGGGGCTATGCGGAATGCAACCCGTGCCAACTATCGTCCGGTCAACTCCGAACCGATGAGCCAGGGTACCCGTTGCCGCCAGCTGGCTACTTATGTGATTTTCGAATCGCCTCTGAATATGCTTTGTGATAATCCGACCAATTATATGCGTGAAAAAGAATGTACCGAGTTTATCGCAAACATCCCGACCGTTTGGAACGAAACACAGGTGCTCGATGCAAAAGTATCCGAATATATCGCGATGGCCCGCCAGCACGACGATATCTGGTATCTGGGTGCCCTGACCAATTGGGAGCCGCGCGAGATGGAACTGGATCTTTCTTTCCTGGGTGACGGCAATTACAAACTGGAACTTTTCAAAGACGGTATCAATGCCGACCGTGCCGCCTGCGATTATAAAAAAGAAATCATCCCGGTTCCCGCCGACCGTAAGCTGAAGATCAAAATGGCTCCGGGTGGCGGATATGCTGCAAAGATCTATAAATAACCGACTTCCCGGTGCATGGAATAAGCGTTCGAACCGTCCGCATAATAATTGTTTATTGTGCGGACCGGTTCGAATTTGTTTTTTTGGTAAAGACGGAGCGCTGCCGGGTTTGATACGTTTACTTCGAGCGTAATCTTTGGATGATTATGCTGTCTGGCAAATTCGATCGTTTTGTCTATCAGGTGCTGCCCTAGCTTCTGCCTTCTGAAACCGGGATGTACGGCTAAAGAATAGATGCGCAGATTGGGGGTATGATCGTTTTGCAAGAGAGAAACATAAGCGACTATTCTCTCTTGGTATTCAACGATATAAAACATTCCTTTGGCTTTTGTGATCAGATAGACGAATTGTTTTTTGGAAAAGCTGTCCGGACCGAAACAAGATGTCTCTATTCTCATAATCCCGTCCAGGTCTGCCCGGGTTGCCTGCCTGGTTATAATCTCCTGTTCCATCTTTTAGAAGTGTTTCATATCCAACATACGTCCGAAATGATTCAGTATCCTGTAATACAGGTCATCGCCCAGTACAGCGTCTTCGATACCGTGGTCGATGCTCGGATTATCGTTGATCTCGATAACCATGGCGCGGTCGTTGACCATTTTCATATCGACTCCGTATAATCCTTTTCCGATAAATGAAGTCGCTTTGACTGCCGTGTCGAGCACTTTGCGGGGAACCTGATAAATAGGAATGGTATCGACCAGTCCGCACCGGCTTCTTCCCGAATCATAATGACAGTAGATTTGCCAGTGTCCTTTGGCCATATAATATTTGCAGGCAAACAACGGCTCACCGTTCAGGATGCCAATCCGCCAGTCGAACTCAGTCGGAGTAAATTCCTGGGCGAGGAGGATGGACGATTTTTCAAACAGCAGGTCGAGTGCTGCTTCCAGTTCCGCTTCGTTGGTCACCTTCTTCATCCCGAAAGAGAAAGAACCATCCGGAATCTTCAGGATGAACGGTGATCCCAACTGGCTGCTGATCTGTTCGAATGTATTTTCGTTTGACTTGAATATCAGCATCGAGAGGGGAGCCGGTATCTTTTCCTTTTCAAATAATTCATTCAGGAATACTTTATTTGTACACCGGATGATGGATAACGGATCGTCTATCACGACCATTCCGTTCTGCCTTGCCAATTGCGAAAGCCGGAAGGTGTAATGGTTCAGTGAAGTCGTCGTACGTATAAATAAAGCATCGAACTCCATCAGACGGGTGGCATCTTCTTCCGTGATCAGTTCGGCATGTATATCCATCTTTTTGGCTACTTCCAACAGTTTGTTTATGGCCTGTTTGTTGCTGGGCGGGAACTTTTCCTCCGGATCGTATAATACAGCCAGGCTATAGCGGGCGGATTTAACGGTTTGGGGTGCACGCCATACCTTTTTGTTGAAACGGTCGAGCGCTTCAGCGAAGAAACTTTGTTCTTCATCGTTCAGTTGTTCCAATGACAAGAGTTGAATGGATTCGATCTGGTTCTTAGCCCGGGTATTAAAACTGATCCTAAGGAGGGGAGCAGGATAGTTTTCGAAGATGAACCGGGCAATTTTCTCCAGCCCTTTTTCCTGGCAAGTCCCGAAATAGAGGTTCAGATACCAGATATCGTCGGTAATATCGTTTTTCTGTATCCATTGATAACAGAGCTTCTGTAAATTCCGGTCCATTCGGACACCTGCCCCGGCTTCCAGCTTATTGATGATATCTACTCCGGGAATCACCTTGTGTCCTCGGGTTTGAGCCAGTAATGAACAGTAATATCCTTCGGAATTATAACTGTAGTCATTACTGAGGTTGATGACAAATTTACTCCCCTTTTCTTTTTGGAGAGATTTGTTTTTTAAATAATCGGAAACAGTTAAGATACTGCTTGTCTTGTAATACGGTTTCCAATCATTCAGACTGTCTAAAAGAATCAGCACATTATTCATATTGAATATTAAAATGAGTGCGCAAAAATAGACAAATAAATCAATCTGTAATGCGAATAATCATTAATTATTAAAAGTACTCTTTGCTAATTGAGTCTCAGGGTGTTGTTTCCTGTCACATATTACCTCCAATCACGTTGTTTGTGTTGTTGGCTGTCTTGATTTATAGGGATTGTGTGTGTAAAATGCCGTTTTAGTTATTAAAAAGGTGTGCCAACGTGAATCGGCACACCTACAAAGCGAGAATTATATGTGAGTTGGGTTAGGTACTGGTTTAATGAATGTAATCGAAAGTAATTTCTACAACGTTACGTCCTTTATCATTTTTATTTAATGAAATAGCTTCGCCTTTTTTCTGTTCCTTTATATGGCCGCGTAGGAAATATGGGTTTACATTTTTAGAAGAGATCGATTCTTTATCTGTAAACGCATAATATAATGTAACTGGTTGATTGCGGTGATAACTTGAAATAACATAACCCAGGAAGCAATGCTCAAAGCTGTGTAAAGATGTTTTCCAGGCATGTACCTTCGGATATTTCAGTATCGGTTGATTTGTTTCCGGATCTACCATATGCCATATTTCGCCATTTTGTTTATCAACCATGTATTTAAACCAATATTTATAGGTATTATTTGTGAACCGCAGGTAAGAAGGGTCATTCAGTGAAAGTATAGCTGCTGCCTGATCGAGTTCGGCTAGTCCCCACCATTCTTTATCTTTATCCAGTGTCCCGTCAATATCGTAACGACGTGCCCATGCACCGTCTTCTTTAATATAAGCACGGTTTAAAATCACCTTTATCTTTTCACGGGCAAAGTTCACATACGTGATGTCGTCTGTAATTTTACCGATCTCATAAATGACCCACATTGCTTTTACAGAATGACCGAAGTCGGTATGGTCTGTGCCCAATTCTTTGGAAAAGTCGTTTGTTGCGCTTCCCCAGAATGTACCGTAACGTTCGCTATAGAAATGGTTGATCATTACATTTGCCAGTTTTTTCAGGTCAGCTTTCCATTCTGTCTGATAGGGTTCAGGCAAGGAGGGAGTTACCCAAAGCATGTAGGCATATAACTGGTCCAATTGGGAAACGATCTCAACTTTGCCATTACCTTCGGTTATGGATTTAGGTAACCAGGTCAGGAAATCTTTTCCTTCATCAAAATAAGTATCGAAGATATATTTGCGAGCTGCTAGCAACGGTTTTAGAACGGCTTCATCGTGAGTCAGGTAGTAATAATATCCTAATCCGGTGATTCCGTAAGCTAAATCCTGGCTGTTGCGTTCATCGGCAGGATCCATCCATTCACCACTTTTAATATCCTGTTTGTTGTACAGGCCGTTGTTCTCGTCCATTGCCTGTAGGATAGCCATTGCTCCCAAGCGACATTTCTGTAGATAGGAAGTGTCTCCTGTCATATTATATGCAATACCATAGGCAAAGGTTTGGCGGGAATGAGCGCGGATATAATTATATTTGGTAGCTTCTTCTACCAATCCTACCAAGTCCTCATCTTTCATTGCTTCCTTATATTCTTCCGGCCATTGTGTGGAATCTTCCGGGATAACTTGTCCGTCATTACCTCTGAAGGTGGAGAAGAATACGCTTTTTCCTTCCGGCATATCTTTCCCGTCCCAGAATTTCATCAGGTCGTTTTTAAGATGCCCCATCCAAAGTTCCGGATTGTTGCAGTCATCTTTTACCAGTGAATCTACATTATAAACGTCTGTTTTCTTCTGTGGCAGTGTATTGGTTATCTCCACTATTTCCGTTGTGGAAACCTGTTTAGGAGAAGGGTTGCAAGCTACCAATGAGGCAGTAAAAGCTAATAATAGAAATACATTTTGTTTCATTACTTGTAATTATAATCTTTTGTTTTCGGCGGCAAATGTAGAAGTCCCTGATTTAACCACAAAATATATTTCACAGACGACATTAAAGTGCTGTTGAACGGCATAATTTCTTTTTGAGGAGTTGGTGGCAAGTGCAAATGGGTATAAAAAACAGAAGGATTAGAAAAAACTTTCTAACCCTTCTGTTCTGTGAGGTTCCTGGCGGATTCGAACCGCCGTACATGGTTTTGCAGACCACTGACTAAGCCACTCATCCAAGGAACCGGATATCAAATTTAATTATAAAGAGGTTCCTGGCGGATTCGAACCGCCGTACACGGTTTTGCAGACCGCTGACTAAGCCACTCATCCAAGGAACCATCTATTTCAAATAACGTCTTATCATTTTTGCGAGTGCAAAGAAAGGCATTATGTTTGAGATATGCAAATCTTTTTCATTCTTTTTGCAGGCGTTGATTGTTGCAGAACTAAGGAAAAAGAAGTTACTTTGTCCCCTGTTAGTATAAATATAAAGGAATGAATTATATAGAAACGGAAATACCCGGTGTCTGGATCATTGAACCTAAGGTGTTTAATGACGCACGGGGATATTTTATGGAAGCATTTAAACAATCTGAGTTTGAACAACACATCGGTAAAGTGAATTTTATTCAGGATAATGAGTCCTGTTCTTCCAAGGGAGTACTTAGAGGATTACATTATCAATTGGCTCCTTATTCGCAGTCGAAGTTGGTGCGGGTGATCACAGGACGTGTTCTGGATGTTGCCGTCGATTTGCGTGCCGGATCTCCGACATTCGGAAAATATGTATCGGTTGAACTTTCGGCAGAGAATAAACGACAGTTCTTTATTCCGCAGGGATTTGCCCATGGATTCCACGTGTTGAGCGACGAAGCGATTTTTACTTATAAAGTGAATAACCCTTATATGCCCAGCCATGAAAAAGGACTTCGTTTTGATGATCCGGCGATAGGTGTGGATTGGGGAATTACAGATATCGATGCTGTAAATTTATCAGAGAAAGATACAAAAGCGCCTCTGTTCAGTGAGGCGGAATATAATTTTACATTTAAATAATACGGACGATGAAGACTTATCTGGTTACCGGTGCTGCCGGTTTTATTGGTGCTAACTTTATCAAATATATGCTGGCAGAGCATCAGGATATAAAGATTGTAGTTCTCGACTTGTTGACTTATGCAGGAAATCTGGGTACGATAGCAGGAGATATCGATGGCGAACGTTGTGAGTTTGTGAAAGGCGATATCTGTGACCGTACGTTGGCTGATGAACTTTTCGCTAAGTATAATTTTGATTATGTAGTTAATTTTGCTGCAGAAAGTCATGTGGATCGTAGTATTGAGAATCCGCAGTTATTCCTTGTAACTAATATTCTGGGAACACAAAATTTACTGGATGTAGCCCGCAGAGCCTGGGTGACGGGGAAAGACGAGGCCGGTTATCCTCAGTGGCGTGAAGGCGTACGTTTCCATCAGGTTTCTACAGATGAAGTTTACGGTAGCCTGGGTGCGGAAGGTTATTTCCATGAAACGACTCCGCTGGATCCGAGAAGTCCGTACAGCGCCTCCAAAACAAGTGCCGATTTATTTGTAAAAGCGTATTTCGATACTTATAAAATGCCGGTAAGCATTACCCGTTGTTCCAATAATTATGGCCCTTATCATTTTCCGGAAAAACTGATTCCTCTTATTATAAAGAATATCCTGGAAGGAAAATCCCTGCCGGTATATGGTGACGGGAAGAATGTAAGAGACTGGTTGTATGTGGAAGATCATTGCAAGGCTATCGATGCTGTTATTCATCGTGGACGGGTAGGAGAAGTTTATAATGTAGGTGGTCATAACGAAAAGCAAAACATTGAGATTGTAAAACTGACGATCAGCACAATCCATCGCTTAATGACCGAACAGCCTGAATATCGCCAGGTGCTGAAAAAGAAAGAGATTGGTCCGGACGGAGAAATTGCTGTCGACTGGATTAATGAAAGCCTGATTACTTTTGTGAAGGACCGCCTCGGACATGACATGCGTTATGCTATTGACCCGACGAAAATCTCAGAAGAACTTGGCTGGACTCCTGAAACGACATTTGAAGTCGGCATCGTAAAAACAATCCGCTGGTATCTGGAAAATCAACAGTGGGTAGAAGACATCACGGGTGGCGATTATATGAAATATTACGACCGGATGTACTCCGGTCGTGAATTATAAAGCATTGGTTTCTCCTTCCGGAGGAGTTACCGTATGATTAGGAGAGAGGCTGCTCACCAGTTCGGGAGCAGTCTCTTTTATTTGGTTACGTATCGATTCCCGTATTTCTTTCCGGACATTTGTCCGCGTACTGTCCAGCTCCGCTTCTTTAGCCGGTTTGAAAAGGTCTTTGTAGCGGCACTTTACAATTTTATATTTGAAATCATCCAGATTACCGGTGATGTCGATTCCGAGTTTAAACGGAACCGGTGATTTGAGTACAGACAGATGATAGTTGAAGGTCATATCCAGGTTATGGGTTCCTCCGACCGCTACTTTATATCTGTCCATTTCCACCAGGAAGGGGAATACTTCTATTTTATTGTCTTTGATGGCCAGATCGACCGATATACTGTCGATCACATTCCGCTTTTTGTTCTTGAACATAAGCGTCTTGGATATTTCAGTAAAAGTTTCACCGTCCAGCAGCACCATGTTTTCCCCATGCAGATAGCAGGCTGAGTGCAGGGAAGGAAGTTCCAGCGACATGGTGGAATCCATCTTGCAGGTTGCCGTCACCTGGCAGTCGACTACTCCTTCAAAAGAACGTAACATCGGGACGAGTGTGTCGATGGCCGGATACAATCCGATCAGTTTCTCAACCATTACATCTTCCATATCGAGATCGAAACCGGCGGATGCCCCGCTATAGTCTTTAGCCGTGTAGAACATGGTCATGTTTCCGCGACCGATATTTGAATCCATCTTGAGGTTGCTAAGATTGATACTTTGATCGCGGATAATCACTTCACCGAGTACATTGGTAAGTTCGGCATCCTTGAAGTCGATCTTTTGGGCGTTTGTGTGAAGCGTTATGTCCAGATAAGCCGGGATGACAAATACCCGGTCTGTTGTATCCAGTGTCGCTGTTGCAATGGAATCCTGTAGAGTATGGGTATCCATGGTAACAAAACTTTCCTCGTCCATTACTGATTGACCGGCTGTAGCGAGATGTTGTTCCGAATATTGCATGCCGGAGTTCATCGCTTTCATTAGCTGGTTACAGTCGATATAATCGGATGTCAGTGAGAAGTTACCCCGTAGTTTCCCTCCCCGAAGCATGGCCTGGCGGATACGGTTTATTTCTCCGTTCAGCATAAAATCACTTTTTCCCAGATGCAGGTGGGCATTGGTAAGTGTAATATCATTGGTATTGAATTTCATGGTAGTCTGATCCATTCGCATGGGGATGGGCAACAGGCGGCTGAACCCTCTCATTTTGTTGAAGGAGAGGCTGCCGCGGACTTCCCAGCGACGTAATAATCGTGTTGTCACGTCGGTGGTATCTGTTTGGATTTGATCGGTTGTTCTTGGGCGGCGTATACGAGCTTGTCTGGTTGTATTGGTGGCCTGCGATGTCGTATCGGCTCGGGCAAGTCTTCGCTGGCGCACGGCATCCCGATAGGGGAGTGCTTCTAGATTGAATGTGTTTCCGGCAAGTATCATTCCGGTACGCATCGGCAGGATGAAGTAACGCAGGGTATCGACAGAGATGGTGGCACCTGCGGTGGGTATCCGTTTATTGGAGGCTGACGATTTGATTCCACCTTTCATGACGGTTTGTCCGGCTACCAGCCATACGGAATCGGGCAGGCGGGTACGCAGATAGTCAAATTTCAGTTGTGCAGTCATGGGGATAACGGCTGTCGTATCTATGACAGGCGATGTTTTTGCCTGTATGGCCAGCCGGCTGATATTTGTATTGATGTCATCCTGGTATTTGATGTTCAAACTGTCTACCGACAAAGATATACTTAACAGGTCTTTATTTTCCAGATAAGAACTGCCCTGTTGGGTGGAGTCGACCGAGAAGCCAGCATTTGTTATAAAGACGTCCATACCTAACGGTTTGCTATAAGCCTTCAGCGTATCTATTTTTAACCGGCCTGAAGCGTGAACTTTGCCGTATTGACTGTCCAGTAAGTCATCTACATTAAATGAAGCGGAAAGATCGGCATCCATTACTCCCTGGAGGAACAGGGTGTCCGGGTTCAGAAATTCCTGTGCAAGCCGTGTGAAGTCGATCTTACCTTTTATATTGGCGTCGACATTCGGTGAAGTCAGCAGGTTGGTTACTTTTCCACGCATATCCAAAGAGGTTGTCAGTCCTTTTAATCTCAGTTGTTCCAGTGAGACAAAAGAAGAATCCGGATACATGCCGTTCAGATGGAGGTCCATATCCATCTGTATGGTGTCGATTCCTTGTTTGAGGCCTTTGACGTGGTAAGAACCGTTTTCTATTTTACAACATAGGTTCACAGATGGAACAATGCTGTCTCCCAGGTAACCGTGTATGTTCCCTTCCATGATGATAGCTCCTTTTGCCAGTGTTTTATCTCTGTTTTGGAAATAGGCATCGGGAATGAATTTCAATAAATCGTTCATGTCGGATATTTTGAGGCCGACTTCCATGTCTATTTTAGTTTGTTTCAGCGGCGGTAAACTGCTGACAGAGCCGTTGGCTGTAAAAGGAAGATTGTTAACGAGTAGTTCGGCATCGTTCAACGTGATCGTGTTGAAGTTGTCAGAAAGTAAAAGCTGGCTTTTCAGTTTCAGGGCCAGTTTGTTTTCCAGTGTATAAGTCGGACTGCTGAACAGGATGGAAGTTGAGCCTGTTTCAATATCCAGTTTATTCTTTCCGTCGGTCAGCGAACCGTCCAGGTTGAGGAAGAAGCCGTTTATTTCAGCAAACAGATCGGCTTCGCGGTCATCATAAGTGAAACGGCCGTTTGTGATGCGTACTTTTTGCAGGTCGATGGGAGGCAACGGCTTTTTGCCGGTGTCGGCAGAGTCGGTCTCTGTGGAATAGATATCCCAGTTGGCAGCACCTTTCTTATTCACATAGCCATAGAAACGGGGTTCTTCGATACTGATTTCGCCTATTGTTATCTTGCCGTTAAAAAGATAATCGGTTGGCCGGAAAGAGATAACGGCGGATTTGAAAGCGATCAGGGAATCGGACGGAATGGCCAGTTCTTCCTTGTGTGTCGTTGAATCTTCAGCTGTATGTGAGATTAGATGGCCGTTCGTGAGCCGGATGCCCAGATGTGGGTATGTTTCAAAATAAGTCAGTTCGATCCGCTCGCAATCCAGATGGGCGTCAAGAAACTTATTCGTTTGTTCGATGACGAGCGGGGTCAGTTTCTCCGGAGGAAGAACGCCCCAGTTCAGAATACTGAACCCTATGCCCGGAAGGATAAAGAACAGGGTAACAGTGATAACGGCGATTGTCGTAATTAATTTTTTATTGATCTTCATATTGCCTTCATGTATTGGTTATACAAAAGTATGTAAATAAACCCATATCTTTGTACCTGATAAGTTTATTTAAAAGATTATAGGCATATGGATTTTCGTCTGAAGGTATTTTATAGCGTAGCGACTAACCTGAGTTTTACAAAAGCTTCGAAGGAGTTGTATATCAGTCAACCGGCTATAAGTAAGCATATTCATGAACTGGAGATGCAGTATAAGACGCCGTTGTTCGACCGTACCGGTAGCCGTATTGTGCTGACCCGGGCCGGCGAATTGTTGTTGTCGCATACCAATACGCTGCTGGCTGCTTACCGGCAACTGGACTTCGAGATGAATCTGCTGACCGATAATATCTGTGGCGACCTGCGCCTGGGGGCCAGTACGACGATTGCCCAGTATGTATTGCCTCCCATCTTGTCTTCCTTTATCCGAAAATTTCCTGACATTCGGGCTTCCCTGCTGAACGGAAATAGTCATGATATTGAAAAAGCCTTGTGTGAAGGTAAGATCACTTTGGGACTGGTGGAGGGGAATGCCCGGCAGAGTTCTCTTCATTATACGCCTTTTATGAAAGATGAACTGGTCGTTATTACACATACCGGGAGTAAACTGGCCCGGTATGAAGAACTGACGTTGGACCAACTTTGCACACTTCCGCTGGTGCTGCGTGAAAATGGTTCAGGGACGTTGGCTGTTTTGGAGTCCACATTGGCCGAACATCAGGTCAAGCTATCCCAACTGAAAGTACTGATGCAGTTGGGAAGTACTGAAAGTATTAAATTGTTTCTGGAAAATTCGGATGCACTGGCAATCGTGTCGGTACGTGCCGTTACCCGTGAACTGATGTCGGGAGTGCTGAAAGTGATCGATATCACAAATTTTTCTGCCGAACGTATGTTTTCCTTTGTACAGTTACAGGGACAGAGCGGGGGACTGGAAGAGAGTTTCATCCGGTATATGCAAGCCTATAAGTAAATCAGATGTGGATGCCGTAATCGTGTTTCACTTCATCCATCACAAAAGTACTTTCCAGTGAACCGAGGCTGTCTATTGTTCCCAGAACATTGAGGATAAACTCCTGGTAGTATTTCATGTTTGGGGCATGGATCTTTAACAGATAGTCGTAACTGCCTGATATGTTATAACATTCAGTTACTTCGGGGATATCTTGTATGATCCGTGTGAACTCGGTCGCAATCTCCCTGTTCAGTTTGCTGAGCTTGACGCGGCAGAAGACGACAAAACCCAGATTCAGTTTTTCTGCATCCAATACGGCTATATACTTCTTTATATATCCTCCGTTTTCCAAACGTTTGAGGCGTTCGAAGACTGGGGTTGATGAAAGGTTCACCCGGGCGGCAAGTTCTTTTGTTGTCAGCCGGGCATTTTCCTGTAGCGTGCGGAGGATCTGCAAATCCTTTTTGTCTAAAGTCTCCATAGAATAAAATTCTTTTATCTGATTCTTTTTAATTGTTGTATAGTTGATTCTGTTTGTATGACGGCGTAAAAATAGTATTATTTTCTGTATTTGTATAATTTCTTGTTTGATGTTTCTTTGTATGATACTTTTGCTGGAAAATGATACAGTAATAAGTCAAATAAAAAAAGAATAAGATCATGGCAAAAAGAGAATTACATTTCGAGACTTTACAGCTTCATGTAGGACAGGAACAGGCGGATCCGGCAACAGATGCCCGTGCAGTACCCATTTATCAGACGACTTCCTATGTGTTTCATAACTCGGCGCATGCGGCAGCCCGTTTCGGTTTGCAGGATCCGGGAAATATTTACGGTCGTTTGACTAATTCAACGCAAGGTGTTTTTGAACAGCGTGTGGCGGCTCTTGAAGGAGGCGTTGCCGGGTTGGCTGTCGCTTCGGGCGCAGCTGCCATTACCTATGCATTCGAGAATATTACACGTGCCGGCGACCATATTGTAGCGGCAAAGACAATTTATGGAGGTAGCTATAATCTGCTGGCACATACCTTGCCGGTTTATGGGGTAACTGCCACTTTTGTTGATCCGGCTGACTTGTCTAATTTTGAAAAGGCTATCCGGGAAAATACGAAAGCAATCTTTATCGAAACCTTGGGCAATCCGAATTCAAATATTATATCTATAGAAGAGGTGGCAGCCATTGCCCATCGTCATAAGATTCCCCTGATTGTGGATAATACTTTCGGAACACCTTATCTGATACGTCCGATCGAACATGGTGCGGATATTGTAGTGCATTCGGCAACAAAATTCATCGGTGGACACGGTTCGTCGCTGGGAGGTGTCATTGTCGATTCCGGCAAATTCGACTGGGTGGCTTCCGGTAAGTTCCCGCAACTGACAGAACCTGATCCGAGTTATCATGGGGTACGTTTTGTGGAGGCTGCCGGACCTGCGGCTTATGTGACCCGTGTCCGTGCTGTCTTGTTACGTGATACGGGGGCTTGCATCAGTCCGTTCAATGCATTTATTTTGTTACAGGGATTGGAAACTCTCTCATTGCGTGTGGAACGTCATGTTGAAAATGCTCTGAAAGTAGTTGACTTCCTGCAAAATCATCCGAAGGTGAAAAAAGTGAATCACCCGTCTTTGCCGGAGCATCCCGATCAGGCGTTGTATAAACGTTACTTCCCGAAAGGCGCCGGTTCAATCTTTACTTTCGAGATACAAGGAGGGCAGGAAGAAGCACATCGTTTTATCGACAGCCTGGAGATCTTTTCCCTGCTGGCAAATGTAGCCGATGTAAAATCTTTGGTTATTCATCCGGCCAGTACTACACATTCGCAGTTGAATGCAGAAGAACTGGCGGAACAGGAGATTTATCCGGGAACAGTGCGCCTTTCGATAGGAACGGAGCACATAGAAGATTTGCTTGTAGATCTGGAGCAGGCACTGGCTAAAATCTGAACAATCGGAATGAAAAGGGTGTTATAACTTCAAGTTATCAGCTATTCCATAATGTGATTGGTTCGATATCTTTTTAAAGCTTACCTTTGCGCCGTCAAAAACAAAGGATAACTAAATGATATTATAAGAAATGAACACAATTGAACAAGTGCTGACGAAGTACAACAAACCCCTTTTCATTCTCCTATTCGTTCTTTGTCTGATGCCTTTTATTTCTCCGGCTATAGCTCTGTTTCTGGGTCTTGCGCTGGGAATGACAGCCGGACAACCTTTCCCGAAATTCAGTAAGAAAACGTCTAAATATTTATTGCAGTTCTCTGTAGTAGGCTTGGGATTCGGTATGAATCTGCATGAATCGCTGAGAACCGGAAAAGAAGGGATGCTCTTTACGGTCGTATCGGTTGTTGCCGTGTTGGCTTTAGGTATGTATCTGGGTAAGAGATTGATGATGGACCGGAAAACGGCTTATCTGATCTCCGCCGGAACTGCGATTTGCGGAGGAAGTGCCATAGCAGCCGTTGCCCCGGTAGTAAAAGCCAACGACAATGAGATGTCGATGTCGCTCGGAACAATCTTTATTCTGAATGCGATCGCATTGTTTATTTTCCCGCCTATCGGACATTTGCTGGGAATGAGCCAGGAGCAGTTCGGTATGTGGGCGGCTATTGCCATACATGATACGAGTTCTGTCGTGGGGGCCGGTGCCGCTTACGGTGAGCAAGCGCTTGAAATAGCTACAATGGTCAAGTTGACACGTGCTTTATGGATTATCCCGGTAACGATTGCTACCATGTTTATATTCAAACAGAAAGGTGCAAAGATCAGCATACCCTGGTTTATTTTCTTCTTTATTCTGGCTATGGTTGCAAATACTTTCCTGACAATTCCTGAAACGATAACAGGTTCACTGGTTTGGTTGGCAAAGAAAGGTTTAACGGTTACCCTGTTTTTGATCGGTGCCGGATTATCCCGGAAAGTAATCAAACAGGTAGGCGTACGCCCGATGGTGCAAGGTGTTGTCCTTTGGATATTTATCGGGTTGATCAGTTTAGGAGTAATAATGTTGGTTTAAAACGAGCAAAATCTTGTTTAAAACGGGGGTAAAGTTCGTTTAAAACGAGATTTTGCCCGTTTTAAACGAAGTGGAGGCCCGTTTTAAACAAGAATAACTGTACTTCTCCTTTTTATGGAATGTAATCAATCCTGAAAAATATGAAACCCATATCTCTTACTTCCCTCTTATTGAATTAATTTCCTATCTTTGCGGTTTCTAAGTGAATAATAAAGATGGCATCTAAGATTACAAAAGGCATTATAATTTCATTTTGGGTACTGTTCGTTGCAGCAGTGGGAACTGTGTTTCTGATATTTACAGCTATTGCAAATGGTTCAATCGGGTATGTCCCCCCCGTAGAACAGCTAGAAAATCCGATCGATAAATATGCATCCCAGGTTATTTCGGCAGATGGAAAGACGCTGGGTAGTTATGCGCATAGTAAAGATAACCGTATTTTTGTGAATTATCGGGACCTTTCGCCCGATTTGGTGAAGGCTTTGATTGCAACTGAAGATGTTCGTTTCACCGAACATAGTGGTATTGATGCTCAGGGACTTTTCCGTGCTGTTGTAAAACGCGGTATCCTGATGCAGAAAAGTGGTGGTGGCGGTAGTACTATCACTCAACAGTTGGCAAAACAGCTTTTCTCACCGAATGCAGATAATTTGATGGAACGTCTTTTCCAGAAGCCGATCGAATGGGTGATTGCTGTTCAGTTGGAACGTTATTATACAAAGGAAGAGATCATTAATATGTATCTGAATAAGTTTGACTTCCTGTATAATGCGGTAGGAATCCAGTCGGCTGCTCGAGTTTATTTCGGGACTACTCCGAAGAATCTGAAGATAGAGGAGGCCGCAACTTTGGTCGGTATGTGTAAGAACCCTTCTTATTTTAATCCGAAGCGTCAGAATGAACGTACACGCGGACGCCGTAATACGGTACTGGAACAAATGCAGAAAGCTGGTTACATTACCCGTGCCGAATGCGATTCGTTGAAGGCTTTGCCGCTGGTTCTTCATTTCACCCGTATGGACCATAAGGATGGTCCGGCTCCTTACTTCCGTGAATATCTGCGTATCCTGATGACCCGTCCCAAACCGGATCGTAGCACGTACAGAGGTTGGCAGAAACAGCAGTTTTATGAAGATTCTCTGGCTTGGGAAACCAATCCTCTCTATGGCTGGTGCAACAAGAACAAGAAAGCTGATGGCGAGTATTATAATCTTTATACTGATGGTCTGAAAATATATACGACGATCGATTCCCGTATGCAGCAGTATGCGGAAGAGGCTGTCCGTGAGCATTTCAGTAAAGATCTGCAACCGGCTTTTTTTAAAGCCAACCAAAAGAAGAAACAGGCTCCTTTCTCAATCGATCTTCGTCCGGGTGAAGTGGATACGATTATGATGCGTGCCATGCATCAGACCGATCGTTACCGGGCTATGAAAAAGGCAGGGGAGAAGGAAGATGAGATACGCAAAGTGTTCAATACACCTGTCGATATGCGTGTATTCTCCTGGAACGGGGCTGTCGATACGATCATGTCGCCGATGGACTCTATCCGTTACCATAAAAGCTTCCTGCGTACCGGCTTTATGTCGATGGATCCGCGTAATGGTTATGTGAAGGCTTATGTGGGTGGTATCGATTATAATGACTTCCAGTATGATATGGTGAATGGCGGACGCCGTCAGATCGGTTCTACTATCAAGCCGTTCCTCTATTCTCTGGCGATGATTGAAGGTTTCAGTCCATGCGACGAAATGATGCATGTACAAAATACATATTTTGACGAGAACGGTATCCCCTGGACTCCGCGTAATGCCAGCGCCAAGCGGGTTGGTGAACGTGTTTCTATCCAATGGGGATTGCAAAATTCGGATAACTGGGTGACGGCATGGCTGATGAGCCAGATGTCTCCGTATACTTTCGTGCGCCTGCTTCACTCTTTTGGATTGAAGAATCAGATGGATCCTGTAATTTCGATATGTCTCGGTACTCCTGACGTTTCGGTAGGCGAAATGGTAAGCGGTTATACTGTTTTTGCAAATAAAGGTATCCGTGCTGAACCGATCTATGTAACCCATATCGAGGATCCGTATGGAAATACGATTGCCTCCTTTAATTCACAGATGAGTGAAGTGCTGACAGAAGATGCTTCTTATAAGATGCTTCATATGTTGAAGAATGTGATCGATGGCGGAACAGGCAGCCGTGTCCGTTTCCGTTATGGAATCAAGGCTCCGATGGGCGGTAAGACCGGTACGACGCAAAATAATTCCGACGGTTGGTTCATGGCCTTTACACCTAGCCTGGTGTCGGGTTGCTGGGTTGGAGGTGAAGAACGTTCCATCCATTTCGACCGTTTGTCTGAAGGTCAGGGGGCCAGTATGGCGTTGCCGATCTATGGTTTATTCATGCAGAAAGTATATGCTGATAAGACGCTCGGCTATTCGGAAGAGGAAGATTTCGATATTCCGGAACAATATGCAAATCCTTGTAAAACCATCACGGAGGAAGAACGCAAGCATATCCCGGCAGATCCCGGAGGCATTGATAAAATGTTTGAATAGTAAACAAGATTGATTATATGAGACTCCCGCAAATCTGAATAATTTATTAGATTTGCGGGAGTTCATTTTTTAAGAAGATCTGAACTTATTCCAAAGGAAAGTGGTTTACAGATTATAAAGTGATATAACATGAATTTCAGACATAAATATGTATTGGCTATCGATCAGGGAACAACTACTTCCCGGGCCATCCTGTTTAATCGTCAGGGACAGGTCATCACACTCTCTCAGAAAACGTTCCAGCAATATTTTCCTAAGCCGGGTTGGGTAGAGCATGACCCGAACGAGATATGGTATACACAGTCGCTTGCGATCAAGGAAGCGATGGCGAAAGCCGATGTGACGGATGACCATATTGCCTGTATCGGTATAGCCAATCAGCGTGAGACGACGATTGTGTGGGACCGTGAGACGGGTTTTCCTGTTTACAATGCGATTGTGTGGCAGGATCGCCGCACAGCTGATTATTGTGAGGAGTTGAAATCGGAAGGTTATTCCGATTTTATTCAGCAAAAGACCGGACTGGTCATCGATGCCTACTTCTCGGCAACTAAAGTAAAATGGATACTGGATCATGTAAAAGGTATCCGTGAACGGGCGGAACGGGGTGAACTTTGCTTTGGAACAGTCGATTCCTGGCTGATCTGGAAGCTGACACGGGGTACACAATTCATTACGGATATTACAAATGCCTCCCGGACCATGTTGTTCAATATAAATACCATGCAATGGGATCAGGAGTTGCTCGATCTGTTTACAATCCCGGCCTCCATGTTGCCGGAGGTGAAGAGCAGCAGCGAGGTTTATTGTGAGACTTCTACCCCGATATTTAAAGCCGGTATTCCTGTTTCGGGAATGGCGGGTGACCAGCAGGCGGCTCTGTTCGGACAGCTGTGTCTGGAAGAAGGTATGATGAAGACGACCTATGGTACGGGCTGTTTTATGATCGTAAATACCGGGGACAAACCGGTGCTTTCACAAAACAACCTGCTGACGACCATTGCCTGGAAGCTGGGTGATAAAGTAACTTATGCATTGGAAGGCAGTGTGTTTGTCGGTGGTGCGGCTATCCAGTGGCTCCGTGACGGTATCGGGTTGATACCGAATGCTCCGGTCACGGAACAGATGGCGAAGTCGGTTCCGGACAATGGCGGTGTCTATTTCGTACCTGCGTTGACCGGTTTGGGAGCTCCTTATTGGGACCAGTATGCACGGGGAGCTATTATTGGCATTACCCGCGGTACGACAGCTGCGCATCTGACACGTGCTGCGTTGGAAGGTATTTGTTACCAGGTATATGATGTACTGATCGCGATGGAGAATGATATTCACGCCAAGCCGAAGGAGATTCGGGTGGATGGCGGTGCGATTGCTAATAATTTCCTGATGCAGTTTCAGGCGGATATCAGCCGCTGTCCGGTAGTCCGTCCCAGTATAATTGAGACAACTGCTTTAGGAGCTGCTTATCTGGCCGGGTTGGCAGTGAACTACTGGAAAGATATGGATGAGTTGAAAGAGCAGTGGTCGCTGGATACCATCTTCACTGCCAAGATGAAACCGGAAACAGCTTTGGCTTTACTTTCCGATTGGCATAAGGCGGTCGGACGGACAATGAACTGGGCGATGGATAGCGAAATATAAAGAGTATGCCTGGATACCCGGAATTGCACCGCTTGCAGGCTTTGCGCTGGCAGCGATGCTTTATTATATTCTGAAATAGAGCATTTAAACGTTTTTTATCTAATCTAAAAAGTGGTATATTCGTGGTATTATTCTGGAAAAGAAGAATAGCCAGAATCAATTTAAGCCTATTGAAATGAGTAGAATAACCACTTTACTTTTAGTATTTTGTTTGATATTGTCCGGATGCGGAAACCATAAATCTCGAAATAATCAGGTTACATTGGAACCGGATTCATTATCCGGACCTTACAGCCATGCACAAGAGTTGTTTGACAAAGCCCGTGAACTGCAAAAAGGGGAGGATTATCCTGCCGCCATATCGGTTTATCAGCAATTAATATCCCTGGAACCAACGGATGATGACATAAAATCTGTCGCCACCCTAATGGATGAAGGATTCCTGCAATTGGTCTATTGCTATATCTTTGGCGGGCAACGGAAAGACGGGGCAGACTATTTCAGCCATATATATAAAGAAAACAAACTTTGGTTTGTACGGAATTATCCCCGTAGTGTGGAAATCAGTACAGCTTATTCCCTCTATGAAGCTACGCGCCTGGAAGAAGCCGTTGCTCTGATAGACCGTGCCTTGTCGCGGCAAGAGGAAGGCAGGGAGAATGAGCAACTTTACGTGGACAATGGCATTGCATCCGTCATTTATAACCAGGCTGGCGAAATACGCAAGGCGATTGCCTGTGGCGAACGGAGCCTTGAGATTATAAAAACACTGGAAGACCAGTCGAAGATCGTGTTTGTGCTGGGTAACTTGATTTTTCAGTATCAGCAGGTGGGAGAATTTGAACAGGCCCTTGCAGCTTATGATGCTCTGCTGGCTTCCGGTGAAGGGGAAAAGAACCCGTATGGATTGTGTGCTGCCGAGACAAATGTTGTCCAGCTCTACGATGAATGGGGTTTGGAAGAGGAAGTAATGCTCCATCTTGATAAAGCCCGTGAAGCTGCCGACCGGAGCGGTGTTCCTGATGCCTTTCTCCGGGTAGATAATTTATCCGTTTATTATGCTCTTCAATGTAAAGAATATGAAAAGGCTGCCGTTTTGCTGGACAGTATGCAGGTTCGTATGCCGGACCGTTCACAAAATTCGTTCTATCATGAATTTTATGATAATTACACCTGTATTCTGGCTGTAAGCGAGACGAAAGGGCAGGGCGGAATGGCTATTGCTTCGGCTCGCCAATTAATCGGGCAGTTGAAAGATAGGCCGTTGAATAACTTGTCGGTCCTGACATACCGCCTGTTGGGGGATGTGTTGGCAGAGGTAGGGGAGACGGCCTTATCCATAGAAGCGTATCAGGCCTGTTGTGACTATATAGAGAAGAACCAATTGGTGAATCAGCAGCGTCTGGTCTATTATGCGTTGGGAAAACTGTATGCAGAAACAATGCGCCCAGCCGAATCGTCCCGCTATCTGCTGATGGCTCATCAGGCTAACCAACAGTTTACCGAACGCCGGAATGCCGGATTAATTTCGCAATTCCGGGTTAAATATGAAACAAGGGAAAAGGAGCAGGATAACCGGTTGTTGCGTTCCGAGTTGCAGTTGCAGAAACGTACCCTGCAATATTATATCCTGATTGGCATCTTATCCTTTTTATTGGGCGTTGCTTTTTTGCTTTGGCTGAGTATGCGTCATAAGAAATCTCTCCGGCTGATTGAGGAAAAGGAAGGTCAGCTCCGGCAGATGCTGACCGAGCGGCAGAACCTGAACCGTAAAAACGAAGAACTACGTATGCAGATTGAAACGGCAGATGCCCAGCATACAATGCAGGAGGTGATAAACAGTCTTTCTCCCCGTTTGCTGACTGCGGAAGAGGAGCAGGAGTTCCGTCGCCAGTTCTGCCTTCTCTATCCGTCGTTCCTGTCGGGGTTGCGGAAGGCTTGTTCGGCTGTGACTCGTAATGATGAGTTGCTGGCTATGCTAATTCGTCTGAATCTTTCGTCGGAAGAAATAGCTTTTGCCCTCGGAAATAACCGGGCAAGTGTGAATACCTCCCGCTTCCGTTTGCGGAAAAAGTTGGAGCTGGACAAAGACGTATCGTTGGAAGATTACATGAGTCGATTTTAAATGGTTTGTAAATCAATAGATAGAAGTCTGTTATAGTAATTGTCTATTGAATTGTCTATTGCCGTTTTTAGGAAATGGCACCGGTATTGCATAGTTTCGCTTTCGTTGTAAGGCTTTTGATTGAAGTTATCATATAATATGAATTAAAATTAGCTAACATGAAAACGATTACATTATCAAGATTGAACAGACCATTTTTATTAAGGAGATTATTAACTATTACCTGTACTATCCTTTCTGTACTAATCCTGTTTGCGGCTTGCAGCGATGATGACGAGCCGTGTCCGTCACAACATCCGCAGGTGGCAGTTTGTTTGAAAAGCCAGACAAACAGTTGGCGTACAGCCCTGAGTTATTATGCCACAAATCAGTTGGAATCGAAAGGGCTGAGTTATACGACTTATGTAGCCAAAGACAAAGCACAGCAGGCGAACCAGATTCGTATGGCAGTGGAATCAGGCTGTCAGATACTGGTGGTCGCTCCCGAAGGTATTGCCAAGGATGCACTTGATGTCGCTTTCTCGGCAGGGATTCCGGTCATTATGTTTGAAGACGGAGTGACTGATGGCTATACCGCGTTGGTACAGGGGGACAATGCGGCTGCCGGTAAAAATGCCGCAGAGTATGTCGCCTCGAAAGGAGCCGGTCATGCAGTGGCTTTTAAGATTACACAAGACCCAGCGTCGAGTGATGCCCGTGTAGATGCTTTTACAGAGGAACTGAAATCCAAATCACCTTCAACGCAGGTGACTACACAGACTCTTTCATTATATACCAGCGCTAACGGCAAGGAAGCCGCAGACCGTATCCTGGCCGATGATCCGTCGGTGGATGCTTTTTATGCCCAGGATGACGAGGTGGCATCGGGTGTAATCGAGGCCATCAATGAATCCGGCCGCAATGATATCAAGGTCGTTGTCGGTTGTGGCGGGTCGCAGGCTTTCTTCTCATTGATACTTTCTACAACGGTCACGGATGTTGCGACTACGCTTTATTCGCCGTCCATGATTACCAAATGCATAGACTTGGCTGATGATGTGCTGAAAGGCAAAACGATTGAGGAAAAACAGATTGTAATGCCGGCGACAGTCGTAAACAAGGATAATGTCCGGGAATATCAGGATAGCAACTCTCCTTATTGAGTTGCTTAGGTTTCCGGTTCGGGCGCAGGATTAGCAGATTCTTTCTGTTAATTCTGCGCTTGAGTAACAGGGTTTCTCTATAAATCCTTATATTTGCCCATCACCAATAAAAAGACAATCGATATGACGACAAAGCCTTATAGCACAGACGAAACTCCACAGTCTCAGCCCGTCTCCGAACCTGCTGTTTCTTATGGTCTGCCACAGGATACCGCCAGCCTGAAGCTGGCAGCAATCAATGAATTGATGAATATCTTCGACCCGGAGCGCCTTTCGCAGGCGGTTGATTATTTGCGGTCGCTGGGAAGGGAAGAGGTTGGAGAATATCCTTATTACCCATCTTCCTCCAAAGAATTAAGACAGGAGTTGGCAGAAGCAGAAGATGATTTTGCCAACGGGCGGGTGTATTCAACTGATGAGTTACGTAAAGAAATGCGTATATGGTAATACATTTAGACTGGTCAGCCAAAGCCCGACGAAATCCGTCTAGCTTCAAGCAATTTGTAGGAAAATAGATTAATCAAATCAATCCCCATATAACCTTTATCACCTCCGGAATAGAAGCCTCTACTTCCGGAGTCAGTTCCATATTGACCTCGTTCAGGTTGGCGGCGGAGACGACAATCAGATGTACTTCCGGCAGGTCGCCGGTCAGAATCATTGTTTCAATCATGTCGCGAAGACCTATTTCGTGGGCACTCATCAACGGAGGATAATCGCTGGCGTATTTCGGACAGATGAGACGGACGGTGCCCGGAGGATTGCTGTCGAGGGTGGCGTCTACCATGATGATATGGTCGTAACCAGTGAGCCAGCTGATAAGATGCAAACCTCCCGTCCCGCCATCCATCAGGGTGACGTGGGCGGGAAGCGTTTCTTTCTCCAGGGCGCGGATGACGTGTATACCGACCCCTTCATCTTTCAGCAACAAGTTGCCGACACCTAATATAAGAGTTTTCTTTTTCATTATTTGCTTTTCTTTGCCGCCTTTGTGATTGTTTCGGCTGTCTCTGTTATTTCTTCCTTGTCGGCTATCTCTTCTTCGATGAACTTCCAGCCACCGATGATGGAGGAGGTTTCACCGCGCTGTTCGATGTAGTCGTGGTAGAATACCAGATATACATGGACGATGGCGAACAGGATGAAGAACCACATCAGGAAATGATGTATCTGCCGCGCCATCAGGTCGCCGCCCATCAACGGGACGGTCCAGGCAAACAGCTGGGGGAAGGCAGACTGGCTCATTTTGGCATACAGCCCGAAACCCGTAATGCTTTGCAGCAGGAAGGCCCAGAACGTGCCGAAATAGATTAAGCTCGCCAGCGCATTATGCCCGATACTGTCGACCGGCTTGTTCTTTATCATCAGTATATCGACTTTGATTACCTCCAATACTTCCTGCCATTGCGATTTCTTCAACGGGATGAAGTTGTTCCAGCGGGCAAAGCGGTTTCCCACGAATCCCCAATACAGGCGGAACACGAAGTTGAAGAAAAACACGAATGCCGTTACAAAGTGGATGAAACGGACCACGCCGAACCAATAGCTGAAATAGGCTTCCGAAGCATTCAGCATGGCCGGAGGGTCGGCAATGATAAACCCGGTAATGCAAAGTATGACGATGCACAATGCATTCACCCAGTGGTAAATACGTACGGGCAACTCCCATACGTATACTTCTCTCAGACGTTTCTTACGACTTTTCATAGCAATACTTTTTAAAACGTATCCATTTGGTGCACATACTTCCCTTCCTCGTCATACAGGTGTACGGCACAGGCCAGGCACGGGTCGAAGGAATGGATGGTCCGGAGGATTTCAAGCGGTTGATTGGCATCGTGTATCGGTGTGCCTATCAAGGCTGATTCGTAGGGTGACAGGTTGCCGTTCTCGTCTCTCGGCGAAGCGTTCCAGGTGGTCGGGACTACCATCTGATAGTTCTTCATCCGGTTGTTCTCGATGACGGCGAAATGAGCCAGTGCGCCGCGCGGAGCTTCGCAGAGGCCGACCCCTTGCGCCTGTTTCGGCCAGTTCTCGTTTTCCCACATGACCGGGTTGGCCATGCGCGAGTCGCCATTTTCCAGGTTCTTCATCAACTGGTCGAAAAACTCGAGCGACCATTGAGCGACCAACTGGGTTTCGATGCCGCGGGCAGCGGTGCGGCCCAGGGTGGAGAAGAGGGCGGAGGCGGGGAGGTCGAGTGCCTTCAGCACATTGTCGACAGCTGTCTTCTGCGGTTCCTTTCCGGCGGCATAGGCTACGACGAGACGGGCCAGCGGGCCGACTTCCATAGCATGCCCTTTCCAGCGGGGCGTTTTAATCCAGCTATATTTATCGTCTACGTTCAGATGCTTGTAGGGCGGTTTCGGACCGGTATATTCGAGGTTCGTTTCTCCTTCGTACGGATGGAGACCGGCTTTATCGCCTTCGGTGTATTTGTACCAGGAGTGGTAGATATATTCTTTGATTTCCTCCGGCGAGTTGGCGTCTACCGGATGAACCTTGCTCAGGTCGCGGTCGAGGACGATGCCGCGCGGACTCATGTAATCTTCTACACCGGCGTATCCATGCAGGGGAAAATCACCGTAGGAAAGGTAATTGCTTACGCCGCCGCCTATCTTGCTCCATTCGTCTTTATATACGCCGGCAATCATCAGGAGGTCGGGAATATACACCTGGTCGATGAAATCCTTGCCTTCCTGCAACTTCTGTTTCACCAGTGCGAGACGTTCGGCATTGATGGCGTTCGCCTCGTTCAGGTCGATGCTGCACGGCATGCCGCCGACCAGGAAGTTGGGATGCGGGTTCTTTCCGCCGAAGACGGCATGTACTTTGACAATCTCTTTTTGCCATTCCAATGCTTCGAGGTAATGGATGGTGGCAATCAGGTTTTGCTCCGGCGTCAGTTTGTAGGCCGGGTGCCCCCAATACCCGTTGGCGAAGATGCCCAGTTGACCGCTGGCGACGAACTTCTTGAGCTTGTTTTGCATTTCTGTGAAATAGCCTTCCGTGTTTTTGGGCCACGGCGACAGCTGCTGGGCGAGGAGGGCGGCCGCTTTCGGGTCTGCCTTGAGGCCGGAAACAATGTCGACCCAGTCGAGGGCATGCAACTGGTAGAAATGCACCGTATGGTCGTGCATGTAGAGCACCGCTTCCATGATGTTGCGCACCATTTCGGCATTGGGCGGAACACTGATGCCGAGCGCATTCTCGACGGCGCGAACCGAGCAAAGCGAGTGGATGGAGGTACACACGCCGCAAACACGGCCTACGAACACCCAGGCATCGCGCGGGTCGCGGTCGCGTACTATGTTTTCGATTCCGCGTACCATCGTACCGGAACTGTATGCATCTTTGATTTTGCCATTTTCGATGGCTGCCTCTACCCGGAGATGACCTTCGATACGGGTAATAGGGTCTATAACGATTCTTTCAGACATGGTGTTGCTAATTTAGTTAGATGGTAGATTTGCTTTCCGGTTCTTCGTTGTCGATCAGTTTCTTCTTCCGGATGTTGGTGGCTACGGCATGGACGGCGATGCCGGCTGCTGTCGCGGCTCCCAGGGCAAGGCCAATCTGGTCGGCTGTCGCTTCGATGCCGAACCCGTGTACGTCGGGCATCCGTTTATAGAACGGGCTGTTGTCCCAGAAGTTTTCTTCGCTGCAACCGAGGCAGGGGTGCCCGCTCTGGATAGGGTAGCTCGTCCCTTCGTTCCATTTGATGATACCGCAGGAGTTGTAGGTGCTCGGCCCTTTGCATCCCACTTTGTAGAGGCAATACCCATGCTTGGCGTTCTCGTCGTCGAAGCTCTCCACGAAGAGGCCGGCGTCGAAGTTGGCACGGCGGTAGCAGGTGTCGTGCACGCGGCGCGAATAGAACATCTGCGGACGTCCCAGCCCGTCGAGTTGCGGCATACGCTCGAATGTCAACATATAGATGATTACACCTGCCATGACGTCGGCGATTGGCGGGCAGCCTTGTACGTTGATGATTGGTTTCCCCTTGATAACCTTATGGATCGCTTTTGCGCCGGTCGGGTTGGGGTTGGCCGCCTGCACGCAACCGGCACATGCGCAGTTTCCCCAGGCGATGATGGCTTTGGCGCCTTCGGCAGCCTCGCGGGTGATTTGCAGGGCGCTTTTGCCGCCGACACAGCAATAACCTTCGTCTTTCGTCGGAATCGAGCCTTCAATCATAAGCAGGTATTCACCTTTATATTTCTTCATGGTCTCTTCCTTGGCAGCTTCGGCCTGTTCGCCGGCGGCAGCCATCAGGGTTTCCGTATAATCGAGTGAGATTTTGTCGAGAAGCAGGGTCGCCACGATAGGGTGGGCGGCACGGATGAACGATTCCGTACAGCAGGTGCATTCTTGCAGGTGAAGCCAGATGACCGGCAGGCGCGGCTTGGTTTCGAGTGCGTTGACAACCTGGGCGACACCGGAGGCTTCCAGTCCCATAAAGGCGGCCATGGTGGTACAGAATTTCAGGAAATCCCTTCGGGAGATGCCTTTCTGCCGGCATTCCTCGTAGACGGTTGGTCTTTTGTTATCCATATTTTCGTAATTTATTGGTTTCTTTGTTTTATTACGGCAGTCGTAAGTGTTCGTTTACGGGTGTCGTAACTGCTCATTTACGGGTGTCGTAACTGCCCGTTTACGGATGCCGTAACAAATCGGCCTCCGTTTTCAGGTGCGAACTTATCCGGGGGGCGGACCTTACCGAGTCCGGGTGCCGGACCTGCTCGGGTCTGAGTGTCGGACCTTCCCGGGTCCGGGTGCCGGACAAGTCCGCCTCTTTTCAGCAGATACGCGGCAGCTGTTCGCCGCTCAGCATATCGACTATCCGGTAGTTGCCGTAAAGTGTCCTCATCTTCACCACTGCGTTGCCTTTCTTTTCCACCCGTCCGATGACGGTAGCCTTTTCTCCCTCCGGGAAACTGCGCATGACGACCAGTGCTTCTTCCGCCAGTGCTTCGGGGAGGATGACCAGCACCAGCCCTTCGTTGGCGACATACAGCGGGTCGAGTCCCAGTATCTCCGAAGCGCCTCTTACAGCATCGGGGATGGGGAGGGCCGCTTCGTCCAGTATGATTTCAACGTTGGCCGCTTTCGCAATTTCGTTCAGTGTTCCGCTCACCCCGCCACGTGTCGGGTCGCGGAGCACATGGACTTCCTCTATATTTTTTAACAACCGGGAGAGCATATTGTTTAACGAAACGGTATCACTTTTCAGATTTGTTTCGAATCCGAGGCTTTCGCGGGCGGAAAGGATGGTGATGCCATGCGCTCCGATAGGACCGCTGCAAATCACTGCGTCTCCGGGTTGTACGCGGTCGGGGGCGATGCGGATGCTTTCGGCGACGACTCCGATGCCGCTGGTATTGATAAAGAGTTTGTCGCATTTGCCACGTTCCACCACCTTGGTATCACCGGCGACAATCTGCACGCCGGCTTTGTCGGCCGCCTTCCTCATGGACTGCACGATGCGTTGCAGGTCGGCAAGCGGCAGGCCCTCTTCGAGTATGAACCCGGCAGTGAGGTAAAGCGGACGGGCACCGCAGCAGGCAAGGTCGTTCACCGTCCCGTTCACCGCCAGGTCGCCGATATCGCCTCCGGGAAAGAAAATCGGGTCGACCACGAAAGAGTCGGTCGAACATGCCATACGCCCTTCCTGAACGGGAAATACGCAGCCATCGTGGTCCTGTTCTAGCAACGGGTTGCGGAAGGCGGGGTAGAAGATGTTGCTTATCAGTTGATGCGTCATCCTCCCGCCACCGCCATGCGCCATCAGCACACAGTCGGCATCGTTCAACGGTATCGGGCAGTTAAAATCTTCGTTCTTCATAATCATTATTATCATATTTGAACTATCTTGTCCCCGTGCTTGACACGGGGCCGCAAAGGAGCAGGCTGTATCAAAAGATACATATAGGAAACGGTCTATGCCTCTGCGATCCCGTGTCAAGCACGGGAACGGGATAGTTCATATTTTTCTATATTTATAGTAAGCCGCACAAACTCCTTCCGACGAAACCATCGGTGCACCTTTCGGGCGTTCCGGCGAACAACCCTTTCCGAAGAAAGGACAGTCGGCGGGTTGCTTCACGCCCCGCATGATGTCTCCGGCAATACATTCGGATGGGGTTTCTGTTCCATTCGGATGGAATGGGAATTTCTCCCGGGAGGAATAGGCTGCATATGTTTTCTTTAATCGTAAACCGCTGTGGGGAATGATGCCGATGCCCCGCCACTCCTGGTCGCATGCCTCGAGCGTTTCGTCCATCAATGCGCGGGCGGCCGGGTTACCCGTTTCGGGGACGGCACGCCGGTAGGCATTCTCGACAACGTGACTTCCGCCTTCCAACTGGAGCAGGCAACGGTAAATGCCATATAGCAGGTCGACCGGCTCGAAGCCTGTGACGACCATCGGCGTTTTATATTGTT
Organism: Parabacteroides goldsteinii; assembly: GCF_020091425.1. Classification (NCBI taxonomy): domain Bacteria; kingdom Pseudomonadati; phylum Bacteroidota; class Bacteroidia; order Bacteroidales; family Tannerellaceae; genus Parabacteroides; species Parabacteroides goldsteinii. The sequence continues at coordinate 1,323,397 of NZ_CP081906.1, forward strand.
CGGCCAGCTTGTGGTAAACCGCATTTCCGGTGATGGCACAGACGTGTCCGGCGGTCAGAAATCCGTCTACCTTACTTCCCGGGTCCGAAAGAATCGCGTCTATGGCCGGAGGAACTGTGAACAGTGACGTGAGTAACGAGAAATTGCTTAACTTTCGCCGTTGTGCCTCTTTTAACGCCATCATATGAACAGGGGCGGTTGTTTCAAAGCCAATGGCGAAAAAGACAACCTCTTTCTTCGGATTTGTTTCCGCCAGTTCGACCGCATCGAGCGGGGAATAAAGCATTCGGACATCTGCGCCGTGTGCCTTTGCCTGCAATAAATCTTCTTTTGTGCCCGGCACACGCATCATGTCACCAAACGAAGCCAGAATAATATCGGATTGTCCCGCCAGTTCAAGTGCCTGGTCAATCAGACTAACCGGAGTCACACAAACCGGGCATCCCGGCCCGTGAAGTAGCCGGATTTCCTGTGGCAGCATCTCTTCCAGGCGGTAACGGGCAATGGCATGGGTTTGCCCGCCGCATATCTCCATGATGTGCCACGGCCGGGTCGTTACCTTTCTGATAGCCCGCAGGAGTGCCTGTACCTGTTCGTTATTTCTATATTCATCGACGTACTTCATAAGCGTTGGAGTTTCTTTAAATCTTCCAGTGTTTCTTCTGCCTCTCGTGCATTCACTACGGAGATCGCCATTCCGGCATGAGCAAGGATATAATCGCCTTCCGTCACATCGACCCATTGGATGCAAATGTTTTTGGTGATGCCGCTAAAGTCAACTCTGGCCATGGCCAGCTCAGGCTCGGAACGGTCTATGCTTATAATTTTACCAGGTATTGCCAGACACATAAGCTGATTTGTTTTTTATTAACAACTCCAAAAGTAGGCAATATGTTTGGGAAAAGGTGTGTTAAATGATACATATTATCTATTAATTTATAGATAAAAGTTATCTCTATTGTTGCCGGGTTCGGTTGTTTGTTAAACTTAAACCCTCTATATTTGTGAGCATAGTAAAACAAACAGTGTGAGAATATCGATATTGACAATCCGTGGGTTAGTGCAAGGCGTTGGCTTTCGTCCTTTTATCTATCGTATAGCAAATGAGATGAAGATAAAAGGAGAGGTCGGTAACCGGAATAACGGAGTGTCGATCCGTGCGATCCTGACTCCGGAGCAGCGGGAACTTTTTATTTCCCGGATCAGAAATGAGCATCCGGCAGTTGCTTCGATCCATAGTGTTCAATGGGAAGAAGCCGATGTTGCAGATACGGATTATCCGGATTTTATGATTACACCCAGCCGTTCCGATTCGGAGGAGGTGACGCAGGTGGCGCCCGATATCGCTGTTTGTCCCGAATGCCTTTCCGACCGGATGAGGCAGCCGCATCGCCTGCGTTATCCTTTTATCAACTGTACGCATTGCGGCCCCCGTTTCTCCATCATCCGCGATTTGCCTTACGACCGGAAGCAGACCACGATGGCCGCCTTTGCCATGTGTCCCGACTGCCGGAGGGAATACACGACGGTAAGCGACCGCCGTTTCCATGCACAGCCTGTGGCCTGCAATCATTGCGGGCCTTTCTATTATGCCATATATAATAATGTAAAGATAAAGGAGTATGATAAGTTGCTGGACCTGTCCGTCCGCCTGCTTCGTGAAGGCGAGGTGATAGCGGCGAAAGGCATTGGCGGTTATCATCTGATATGCGATGCCCTGAACGGGGAGGCGGTGGCACGTTTGCGGGCGATAAAGCAACGTGACAGCAAGCCTTTTGCCGTTATGTTCCGCGATATGGAACATTTGCGGCATTATGCGGAGGCGGGCCCGGTCGAAGAAGACTGTCTGTCTTCCTGGCGCCGCCCGATTGTCTTGCTGAAACAAAAGAAAGCACTGGCGGACGATATAAACCGCGGCATGCGGACCTTGGGTTGTATGTTGCCTTATATGCCGTTGCATGAGGATTGGTTTGCCGCCCTCGACACACCGGCCCTGGTGATGACAAGCGGCAACCTGAGCGATTACCCTATCGCCATAACTCCGGACGAGGCCGCGGAGCAGTTGTCCGGAAAGGTCGCTCTCCTGCTTCACCATAACAGGGATATTCATAACCGGGTGGACGATTCAGTCCTTCAGGTTTGCGGCGGGCAACCTTGCCTGGTGCGCCGTTCGCGCGGCTATGTACCGGAGCCATTCTTTGCCGACATTCCCGTGGAAGGTATCCTGGCTTTCGGTGCGGAGAAAGTAAATACGTTTGCCTTGGGAAAAGGGGATACCATTCTGCAAAGCCAGTATATCGGTGACCTGAAGAACTGGGAGACATTCAGCTTCTACACGGAATCGCTGGACCGCTTCCGGCATCTTTTTCGTTTTATCCCTTCTGTACTGGCTTGCGACATGCATCCTGATTATCTCTCATCGCAGGAAGCGGAGCGCGTCGCCGCACGTACCGGATTGCCTCTGCTGAAAATACAACATCATCATGCTCATGCGGCAGCCTGCATGCTGGAATATGGCTTGCATGAGAAAGTGGTTGCCATCGTCCTGGACGGGACGGGGCTGGGTGACGACGGAAAGGTCTGGGGAGGTGAGTTCTTCCTCTGCGACCGCAAAGAGTACCGCCGCCTCTCGCATTTTGAATATGTCCCGCTGCCCGGTGGCGATAAGGCGGCTGTGGAACCCTGGCGGATGGCAGTCGCTTATCTGTGGCATTATTGGGGAGATTCCGCCCCTTTCCCGGAAGGCTTTCCCGAACGGGTAGGTGCGGATAAAATCCGCCTGCTGATGACGATGATGGAGAGAGGCGTCAATACGCCCTATACCTCGGGTGCCGGCCGGCTGTTTGATGCCGTCGCCTCCCTCTTGGGGTTGTGCGACGTGTCGACCCATCAGGCCGAGGCTCCTGTAAAACTGGAGCAGGCAGCCGGCAGTGAACAGTCGGCGCGTTATCCGGTTATAATAAAGGAAGGTGTTATATCCTTCCGCCCCTTGTTTGAGGGACTGTTGAACGATTGGGCTTCCGGAGTCTCCGTCGGTGACTTGGCTGCCCGGTTCCATAATACGATGGCTTTCCTGCTGCTCGACGAGGCCGCACGCCATCTGCAACAGACCGGAGCGACCCGCGTGGTTATCTCCGGCGGCTGTTTTCAAAATAAAAGGTTGACGGAACAGTTGCAACGTTTATTTGCCGCAAAAGGTATCCCGTTGTATGTCCCGGGCCGTATACCATGTAATGACGGGGGAGTTGCCGTCGGCCAGCTGGCTATTGCCGCTTCCCGGAATAAAAAAGACTGATTATGCACGAAATGTCTATTGCACAGAGTATCGTAGAACTGGCCGAAGAACAGGCGCGAAGCCGTCATTCGGAAGCCGTCGAGGAACTGGAACTGGAAATCGGCCGCCTGGCGGGTGTGGAATTGCATACGCTTGATTTCGCACTGGAAAGCGCGGTGAAAGGTTCCCTGCTCGAACATGCTTCGATTGTTCGCCATATCATTGACGGCGAGGGCATGTGTACCGGTTGCGGGCAGACTTTCCCGATGGAGACTCTGTTCACGCCTTGCCCGGCATGCGGTTCCTATTGTGTTAAAATCATTAAAGGAAAAGAACTTCGTGTAAAATCTATTGTTATTAAATAATAAATACAAAACGCTTATGTGTGGAACTTGCGGGTGTGGAGAACACCATCATCATCACGAACACGACCATCATCATGAACATGGCCATGAACATCATCATCACCATCACGATGAGGATAAGGTAATAACTCTTGAACAGGATATACTCCGGCGGAACAATCTGCTGGCGGAGCGCAACCGCGGTTATTTTGAGGCAAAGGAAATCTTCAGCCTGAACCTGATGAGTTCGCCCGGCTCCGGAAAGACTACGTTGCTGGAGGAAACCGTGCGCCGCCTGAAAGGCAAACTCCCTTTGTATGTCATCGAGGGAGACCAACAGACTTCTAATGATGCCGACCGCATTGCCGCACTGGATATTCCCGTTTTCCAGGTCAACACCGGGACCGGTTGCCATCTGGAAGCCGATATGGTGAACCACGCAGTCAAACATCTGGTACCGACCGATTACTCGATACTTTTCATAGAGAACGTCGGTAACCTTGTTTGTCCTGCCATGTTCGACCTGGGCGAAGCAAAGAAAGTCGTTATCGTTAGCACGACCGAAGGTGACGATAAGCCGTTGAAATACCCGCACATCTTTGCAGAAGCCGATGTTTGCGTAATCAATAAGACAGACCTGGCACCTTATCTGAATACCGATATAGAGACCTTGAAGAGTAATGCTTTAAAGGTGAATCATCATTTGCAGGTGTTTGAAGTGTCGGCAACAAAAGGGGACGGCATGGATGCCTGGTGCGATTGGTTATGCTCAGAATGTGCAAAATGTAAATAAATAACCCCTGTTTCGATGGATAAATGGATAAAAAAGCTATATTTGTTCCAGTTCATTGAATCAAAATAATCAAAGTGTTATGATTAACCGAGAATTAATCGACCCGAAGAGCATAGTCGTAGTAGGCGGCTCGAATAATGTACACAAGCCGGGTGGGCGTTTGGTACGAAATCTCCTTGATGGCAAATATAAAGGAGAACTGTATGTCGTGAATGCCAGGGAAGACGACGTGCAAGGTCTGAAATCGTATCATTCCGTGCAGGATATTCCGGATACGGAAATGGCTATCATATCGATTCCCGGTCCTTCATGTCCCGAAGCTGTTGATATCCTGGCTAAACAGAAGAATGTAAAAGCATTTATTGTGGTTTCCGCCGGTTTTGGCGAAGAGACTCACGAGGGGGCTATCCTCGAAAATCAGATGCTGGATAGTGTGAACGAAGCAGGTGCCTCCATGATTGGTCCAAACTGTATCGGACTGATGAATATGAATTTTCATGGAGTGTTTACACAGCCTATCCCCGAATTTCATCCCGACGGAGTCGACTTTGTCTCCAGTTCCGGCGGTACGGCGCTTTTCATCATTGAATCGGCATTGACAAAAGGCTTGCGTTTCTCCTCTGTATGGTCGGTTGGCAACTCCAAGCAGATTGGGGTAGAAGAGGTGATTGAGTATATGGACCGTAACTTTGACCCTGTGCTCGATTCCAAAATCAAGATGCTTTATATCGAACAAATTAAGAATCCCGATAAATTATTGTATCATGCCGCTTCGCTGATTCGCAAAGGCTGTCATATCGCAGCCATCAAAGCAGGAAGCACCGAATCGGGCAAGCGTGCTGCTTCCTCGCATACCGGTGCAATTGCCAGTTCGGATTCGGCTGTGGAGGCTCTGTTCCGTAAAGCCGGTATCGTACGTTGTTTCAGCCGTGAAGAGCTAACGACGGTTGCTTGTATTTTCACCTTGAAAGAGGTAAAAGGAAAAAACTGTGCAATCATTACACACGCCGGAGGTCCTGCCGTCATGTTGGCGGATGCTCTTTCCAAAGGCCGTCTGAACGTTCCCAACCTGGAAGGTCCGATAGCGACCGAGTTGAAATCCAAGTTGTATCCCGGAGCAGCCGTTAGCAATCCGATTGATATTATCGGAACGGGAACACCGGAGCATCTGGCTACGGCAATAGACTTCTGTGAGAATAAGTTTGAGGAAGTCGATTTGATGATGGTTATTTTCGGAAGTCCCGGCCTGGTGAAACTATATGATACATACGAAGTACTTCATAAAAAGATGGAAGAGTGTAAGAAACCAATCTTCCCGGTATTGCCTTCTATCGTAACTGCCGGCCCGGAAGTGCGCAGCTTTGTGAAAAAGGGACATGTGAATTTCTCGGACGAGGTGACTTTGGGTACGGCTCTTTCCCGTGTGATCAATACGCCGAAGCCGATGAGTACCGATATACAATTATATGGTGTCAATGTGCCCGAAGTGCGTCGTATCATCGACCAGTTGCCATCCAACGGTTATCTGGCTCCCGAACAGGTTCGCACGCTGTTGGGTGCTGCCAATATCCCATTGGTGGAAGAGTTTACATCGACCGACAAAGACGAGTTGATTGCTTTTGCCAAACGTGTAAAATTCCCTGTTGTGGCGAAGGTGGTCGGTCCTGTACATAAAAGTGATATTGGCGGTGTAGCCCTGAATATCCGCAGTGAGGAGCACTTGTTGTTTGAGTTTGAACGTATGATGCGCCTGCCGGATGTGACGGCAATTATGGTACAGCCTATGCTGAAAGGGCAGGAGTTGTTCCTCGGGGCGAAGTATGAGGAAGGTTTCGGGCATGTAATCCTTTGCGGTCTGGGAGGTATTTTTGTCGAAGTACTGAAAGATGTTTCTTACGGTCTGGCTCCGTTATCCTATGACGAGACCTTTTCAATGATTCGTTCTTTACGCGGTTATCCGATTATTAAAGGTACACGCGGGCAGAAAGGTATCGACGAGCAACAATATGCAGACATTATAGTCCGTCTTTCCACTTTGCTTCGTTTTGCTTCTGAAATAAAAGAAATGGATATTAACCCGCTGGTTGCAACCGACCGGGGATTATTTGCGGTAGACGCCCGTATCCGGATAGAAAAATAATATCTCTGACAGATATTAATAAAAAGGGGAATTGAAACGTAAGCCTGTCGATTTGTTTCAATTCCCCTTCGTTTATTTGTACTACTCAGCCTGTTTTCTTCCCCTTCTTTTTCGTCCGGGGAGTGACGGCGGAATATTGTCTCTGACAAATTTTTTAAAGCTACTGAGCGATACCTGGTAATACTCAGCCAGTTCGGCGTACGTAGCATTTTCTTCGTTGAGTTCCTTTTCTATCTGTTCTTTCTGCGCAAGTAGGTGGTCCATTTTGGGAGTACCTTTCGGGCGTCCGAGGGTTGTGCCCCGGCTTCTGGTAATTTCCAGCGATTCTTTTGTCCGTGTCGAAATTAGTTTGCTTTCAATTTCCGAGACGAGCCCAAAAGTAAATGCTAACGTTTTGCTGTCGACATTGTTTTCAAAAGTATACCCTTCTTTGAGACAGTAAAGAGTGATCTTTTTTTCAATACATAATAATATCAAATGCATAATTTCCATCAACCTCCGGCTCAGGCGTGTGACATCGGCTACAATTAATGTATCGCCGGCCTCCATATTTTTTATAATATCTTCAAGCCTGTTCTTATGTCGTGAGGATGTTGTTCGTGTATCTTTATGCCATTTGTCTATAGTCATGTTATTGTTCGCGGCAAACTGCTCAATCGCGTTTTTTTGATTGTCACTTTGTTGCTTGTTTGAATATGTTCGTGTATAGGCAATTATCATACTATTTTTAATGTTGATACGTTTATATTATAACATATTGGCTAGCAATATGTTCATGTCTGCTTGTCCTTCTTTCTGCTGTTTCACCTCCTTTCCTTTAAATCTTGTAATTAAACAGATGCGAAAATAAACAATTAAAAAAGAACACGAAATATTTGGTGGATAAAAATAAATGCTTACCTTTGCACCGCAATCGACAATAAAGGGGTTGCAAAACGGGGTGTAGCGCAGTCCGGTTAGCGCACCTGCTTTGGGAGCAGGGGGTCCCAGGTTCGAATCCTGGTACCCCGACACAAAAAGAGAACCAACAAACTCGTTGGTTCTCTTTTTTATTTTAATTCAAATTACTTTCGACATTTGTTTGACAACCGAAGGGCCGGAAAAAATAAAAGCTGAGTAGATTTGTATCAGATTGGCGCCTGCTGCTTGCATTTTTAGTACATCATCCGGTGTCATAACACCTCCGGCTCCAATAATGAGAAATTCTTTTCCTAGCTGCATTCTTAGCTGTTTAACAATCCTGCGGGATTTATTCCCAATTCCTTTTCCGCTGACACCTCCGGCACCGTAAACCACCAGTTCTTCTGTTGTATAGTTTTGAATAGCTGAACGGTCGGTTGTTGGTCCGGTCGCTATTGCACCGTCGATATGATATTCTCGGATCAGGTCGACTACCTTATTTATTGATTCTTCCGACAGATCGGCAGGTAGTTTCAGAAGGATGGGGCGGTTTTCCGGCAACTGGCTTCTATATCGATCCAGTTCTTTGAGAATTCTGATAAATGTCTCGTCATTAGGTGACGGAAGATTTATAGTGAAATAGTCGGCCTTTGGCGATAAAGTTTTATAAAGTGAAAGAATATCGTAAACGGCTGCTTCTCCGTTTGATTCCGGATTTTTATTGATATTGATTCCCAGTAGGTAATTTCGGGATGTCCGGTTCAAATGTTCGTTCAGTTTTGCCAGTCCGGGGTTGTTAAATCCGGTTCTGGATATCAGTGAGTCATATTTGGGGAGACGGAAAATACGTGGTCCGGGATTCCCTTGCTGGGGTGAGGGAGTGATTGTACCGATTTCAATGAAGCCGAAACCGAAATCTGATAACTCGTCGAATATCTCACCGGTCTTGTCGAATCCGGCGGATAAACCGATTCTGCAATTGATGATTTTTTCTCCCCAGTGAAAAGGAGTATTTGTCTGAACGTATTGTTTACGAATAAGTTTTCGTAGCAAAGGAAAATGACTATAGCTTTTTAATCCGGCTGCTAGGAGGTTGTGTACTTTCTCCGGTTCCAAAAGAAATAACAAAGGTCTGATAATTTGTTTGTACATGATTTATCTGTTTTTTTATTCTCATGCAAAACTATTGAATAACGGGGAGATATGCTATTATTATATTTTTATGGCTTATAATCTGAGATTATATCCTATATAATAAGGTCCGATCATTTTGACAAAACGTCATTTGGACTGGATATTTTAGAGGCTATATGGGGGAGATTGGGTTTTTCTTTCTGAATATTAAATTCTTGAGAAGTGAAGGAGTGATAAGATGAGTTTGAAAATAGTATTTATCTGTCGTTTTGTTGGGATATAAAAAATGATTCGGATGGTTTTGTAGTAAAAATAGTGAAATCCTTATTGTATTGGACAAAATGTTATTTAGAAATGGTTTGTTTTTTTGTATCAACCAGAATGATTTTCTCTGTTTTTTGACTGGGGAAATCTGAATTTCGCCTGATTTTTTCTCTTTATTCGTCTTGTTAAAAAAATCATCCGTATGATTTCATAAATTCATCCGCACAGTTTGCACAAAATTTCCGTATGTTTTCCCTCGAACATACGGAAGAATCGAAAAAACATCCGGTTGATTTTCGGCATTGCCTTTGAAAACCTCCCGAAATTTCCCTTATTTTACCTCTAAGCAACCAAAACTCCTATTTGTGTGTTAGTAAAGAATCGAAAATTCTGACATTTGGAGAGTATAATCACTAAAAAAACAACAGAAATGAAAGCGAGAAAAAAGAAAGAAACGTTGCTGCTGGATGACTTTTTCCGACAGCAGATCGCACATCAGGATGAGAACGAGAACCATTTCACCGCCGCCAACTACCGAAATGCCCGGCAGTCGGTCCGCCGGTTTGTCGGTGAGGAATCCGGCTGTTTTCCTCTGAAAGAGGTGACCGAACAGTGGGTTTCTGATTATGTCGTGTATATGCAGGATACGGACAAGCTGTCTGCCAGCAGCGCCGACTGCTATTACCGCATCCTGCGTGCCGTCTATAACAAAGCCGTCAAACAGTTCCGGGTGGAAGAGGCGGAAGAATATCCCTTCAAAAGTATCAACATCGCAGTACCGCCGACATTGAAGCGTGCCCTGTCGGAGATAGAGGTCTGCCGCCTGCGCGATGCGAAGCTGACGGGCGAGAAAGCCCGTGCCCGCGATGTCTTCATGTTCCTTTTCTATGCCCGTGGAATGTGCTTCGTCGATCTTTTCAAATTAAAGAAAAGCGACCTGTATGGCGGGTATATCAATTACAGCCGCAGTAAGACCTCTATGCCATTGCGTGTAAAGATCATCCCCGAACTGCGCGAGTTGATCGGCCGTTACGAAGAGGAAGACAGCCCGTACCTTTTCCCCTTCCTGCACCGTAACCGGTACCATAAAGAAAAGGAAGTGGCGGAACAAAGCGCCTTGAAGCGTGTAAACCGCCAGCTGGAAGAAATAGGAGAAGCACTGAATTTCCCTTTCCCCCTAACAACTTATGTGGCGCGCCATACCTGGGCGACGCTGGTGGAATCCTGCGGAACGGCAACGGCCGTCATCAGCCAGGCGTTGGGCCATAGTTCGGAAAGGGTGACACGTATCTATATGAAAGGAATGCCCTCGCATGTGATCGACGAGACGAATGAAGAGATGCTGAATGCATTGATCCGGTATAATTCAAAGAAAGGAAAGGGCAAAAATAAAAAATGTCTGATTCCTTGCAAGAATCGGACATCTCAATGTTCTGTTAAGAATAACCCATGAAAAACACGGGTTATCTGCCTGCAAATGTACGTGTTATTCTACAATAAACAAGGAAAATGTAAAAAAATAAAAAAACATTATAACCTAATCGGAATAAAAACGGTTCTCCAACCGGTCTATCCTCACAAATAGCTCTTCTCTAAAATGCTGTAATTCAGCGAATACTCTTTCCTCGGAAGGAGATGTCCGATTCTTGCAAGGAATCCGACATCCTGTATGGGGAAATGAGAATGAAAAGATCGGAAAAAAGAAGAAAACTCCAGTTACGAGTCATGTTTTTAGTCTTGTTGCTGCTATTGTTGCCATACGGTTCGTACGGTCAACAGATAGGGATAGGGACGAATGTGTCGTGGTGGCTGACTTCGACGCCGAATGCGGAAGTGGAATTCGGGTTGACTAAAAAGCTGACATTGAACGTGTCAGGCAGTTACAACTCCTGGACATTCTTTCCTGAAGGGATGACCCTGCGGCATTATCTGGTGCAGCCTGAACTTCGTTACTGGCCCTGTAAAAGTTTTGAGGGGCACTTCTTCGGCGTGCATGGGCATTACGGTCATTACAATATTGGCCAGGTACCGTTTATCTCGGGATTAAAGGATTATACCTACCGGGGAGAACTGTATGGTGGCGGTTTTTCGTATGGCTATCACTTTGCTATTGGCGGACGGTGGGGATTGGAGCTGTCGCTGGGAGTCGGGTATGCTTACTTGGAATACAATAAGTATGTATGTACGGAATGTGCGGAACTGGTAGGGCGGTATAAACGGCATTTTGTGGGGCCGACACGGTTGGGAGTGACATTTATTTATTTGATACGCTGAGAGATGGAAAAGCAGTTTTATACGCGGGGATATGACACACCCCCTGCCCCCTCTCGAGAGGGGAAGAGGTACTTTCAGACACTGTTATCCGGTGTCGGTCAGATAGTTAGTGGCTGGAGTGTCTCCCTCCCCTCTGGAGAGGGGGCAGGGGGTGTGTTATCTTTCCTCCTTCTCGCCTGCCTTTTCCTCTTCTCCCAGCCAGTCTTTTCCCAGACCGGTAACATTCTTTTCACTCCTGAGACTCTTGTTATCCATGATGACAGTGTCCGTATAGGAATGAACATAATTGTCCGGAATATCGGGATTCCGACCGACCGTTCACTGAGCCTGATCTTATCTCTTTGCAAGGACAATAAACAGGTGTCCCTTCCTCCGCTAATCCTCTCCGGCCGTCAGCGTTCCCGTTTCGACCGGCGCGAAGAACTGATCGCCCCGCATCCCTGTAAGGAAAAACCCTATATACGGCTTACCGGAATAAAGAAAAAAGATACTTATACTATACATTATAATATAAGCCTCCCTTATGCCGGTTGGATGCGTCACGCTTCCCTCTGTTTAAAGCAGGTGGAAAGGGATTGCTGTAAGGAAACTCTCCTGTCCGATACTCTTTTGACAAAAGACATAAACCTGCCCGATCCTTGTACAGGTTTGGAAGAGAAAGGAGGCAAGCCATGAGACTACTGAACCTTTTCTTTCCGCTCCTCCTCACGCTTGCCGGCTGTAATATCGACGGCGAACTGGCCGAATGTCCTTATAACGTAAAGCTGGAATATTGGTATACGGGTAACGGCCGTAAAAACTTATTGACCACCTGTGTTTTCAATCTCCGGGAGTACCTGTTCGATAGCGACGGCATTCTTCGGCGGGTGGTAATGCGTCCGGTGCGGGAAGGTGCATCGGCCGGATATCAACTGCAACCGGGCGATTATACCTTGGTCAGTTGGGCCAATATAGATTCACTAAGCGAAGTGGCCCCTGCTGAAATCGGAAAAACGACGTTAGAAGAAGTTCAACTGTATTCAGAGACTATGTCCAATACCGGTCGGTTTTTCTACGGGTATTGTTCTTTTTCGGTCGCCCCTATCGGAGTTACCCGGGGACGTATCGATTTATTGCATGCTTATTTGCGATTACATGTGACAGTCCGATGGGATGCTGGTGTGCCGGTCAGTACAAGCAATTTGCGTATGACGCTGGCCGGACATTACCCAGTCTACCGTTTTTTGCCGGAGCATACATTGGTTAGTCCGGCAGGACAGGAAATTCATCTCCCTTCCCGACCGGAGGAATGCCAACCGTCCCGGCGTTCGATAGATGTGGAAATGGATATATCCCGCCAGGTGAATGGCGAATTCATTGGTTTCCGCCTGCATAATGAGGATCATCCGGTCTTCTGCCTGTTTGCCGGTGATAAAGCGCTGATACGTGAAATAGACCTGTACCGTTTTTTTCATACGATGCAGATCGAACTGAGCGACAATATCCGTCAGGAGTTTGATTTGCAGTTGGTGGTAGATAAGAAAGGGAATGTGAACGTCTCGCTGGCCTATGTGGGTGACTGGATAGACGGGGGTGTCCTGGGAGAAGGAAACTGATATAATAAAACAAATATAATAAAACAGCAGTCGGTTGTACTGCCCGGTATAAATTCTAAATAATAACATTATGAAGAAAAAGAAGTATTATTTAATGGCACTGGCGAGCTTGCTGATGGTCGCTTGTAGTGAAGACATGGAAACGTTCGGTCCGGCCGAGGGTAACGGCGGGAAAGACGGCAGGGAGTTGACCTTCCTGTTTTCGGGAACAGCACAAGGGTATGTCCCTTACACAAAAGCTGAGGGAGGCATTGCCTTGAATGCGGAAAACGAGTTGAGCACGCTTGATATTTATGTGTTCGGTGAGGACTCTTTGAGTAGTGCAGATCCTAAACCTGTCGTATTGGAAGAAATCCTGCGAAGTGGTGCGGATGCAGCAGTTGCAGCCAATACATTTGCGCTGACGACTTCGGGGAAAGATAATCTGGTAACTATTTCCGTCGGGGAGGGAAAGAAAAAGAAATTTTATTTTGTAGCGAATGCACGCGACCAATTGTCTTTAGCCGATGTGCAACTGCATAAGACAGACACGGCTTCGTTTAAAGAAAAACTCGGTAACTCGCAGAAAGATCTGATAGCTTGCCCGATGTTGATGAGCGGTAGTTGCGAGATGGTTCTGTCGGATGCGTCGAAAGACAATCCGGTGAAGGTTGAATTGATGCGCCGGGTTGCCCGTTTTGACATCAGTAATGACAGCGAAGAGACGAATTTTGTGATTCAACAGATCGCATTGAGTAATGTTCCCGGCCAGGGTCCGTTGTTTGCCGGTAGTGAGTGGGATGATGCTGAGCGGGTACAGTTGCCGTTGATCGACTTCTCGACTGTGAACGGTTCCAATGCCGGAGTTGCTCCAAGTGTTTTTTATCTGTATCCTACGAATAAGACAACGGAAGAGACTGCAGGAGAGATTAAATTCAATCTGATCGGTCATAGTTCGAGTAGTGAGGATACACAGGTAGTTCCGGTTAAATTCTTTGATATACACGGTGCTCCGGTCAGTATTCAGGCCAATCACCGGTATACGGTGCAGGTCGACCCGGCAGGTCAGGGCAGTTTGACTGCCACATTAAAAGTCGAAGACTGGCTTGTGGGCGATACGATGAATGTTCAGACGGATTGGGGAACGATTGGGCTGAGTTGTGAGGATGCAGCCTTTAAAGATAATACGCTTACATTCGAGGCGGAAAAGGCGGCGGATGCGGGCACCCCAATTACATTGTCTGTCGCCTGCGATGGAGTGTGGGAATTGGAAAAGGACGGAAGTCTGGATTGGCTGGAAGCAAAAGTCGTTACAGGCGAGGGTGGAGTCATTAATTCATTTACCGTTCAAATACTTACAACTAATTATTCAGCCGAACAGCGTCAGGGTGTTATAACGGTTGTAAATAAAAACCAACCGTCTGTTCGTCAGTCGTTAATTGTCGTTCAGAAAGGAAATGAACAGGCTGCAATCACATTCTCAGCCGACCTATCGTCGATTGGGGGAGCTTCGCTGATTGGGAATGTCTTGAAGATGCCGGCAAGCCAAAAGGAAGCTGTAACGGTTCAGGTTGCGACCGGTATTTCCGGTTGGAAGCTAACGGGCGGTTCATATACGGGACTGGCTGTAAGTAAAACCGAAGCCGGACTTTCTATTACTCCAACGGAAAACAAAAGTACAAACAGCCGTACAAATACAATCACGCTAACAGACAAGGATGATAACGAATTGACAACTCTCCGGGTCATTCAAAGCAGTGTAAAAGTGGGAACAATAGTGGTAAAATGCATGGATCTGGAAGAAACCGGAACAGGAAGCTATTCTTTGTCTGTAGATGCTAAAGGATTCCCGGAAACAGGGCAGGAAACTGGTCAGAATAATCACCGCAAGATATCGGTTGTGGCTATTACCGGATGGGAATATGCGATTATTTATCCCTGGGATGAAGCGCAGGAAGGTAGCACAATAGAAAAAGGAGATGAATGGCTGAGTGTGTATAATAAAGATACTAATAATGGTATAACTGAAAATCTGGGAACTCACAACGGCTATTTTTATTTGAAAGCAACGGCAAATGAGACAGGTGAAGCGCGTACGGCAAAGATAAGAATATTGGATACGGCGACTTATACATCTTCTGCCACTATCACCATTACCCAGGCGGCAGGGAATTAATAGAACTAAAAACAAACAACATAATAACAATTGATTATGATAAAAAAGATAGCAATACTTCCTCTTTTGCTATTGGGACTCCTGATAGCTTGCGAGGGAAAGGAAGAATTAATAAAAGAAAATCCGGATTATGTAGAAGAAGGATATGGCGTGCTGAAACTGACACTGAACAGCTCAACGTCGACAAAGGCAGTAGGTGATCCCCTGACCGGTGACAATGATGTTGCACTGGCAGGAGAAAGTGATATCAAAAGCGTGGCTTTCTTCATTCATACGGAGGGTACCGCCGATGGAAACGGACATTTTCAGGCTTATTTTAGTGAAAGGCAGGCGGATGATGATGATTTTATGGACCTGGCTGCAGACAATGGAAATTGTAGTTCGGCAATTCTGCGTTTCCGTAGCGATGCCTGGCAAAACCCGCAGGTGATGGTTGTCGCCAATTATAAAGAGAACGGTACGCTGGCAAAGCAACTGGAAAATATAAAAAGTTGGGAGGAACTGAAGAGTGTGACGGTTAATGCAGTTGTAGAAGAACCCGAAAATCCGGATGCAGGAGAGGAAGAACCGGGTGGCGGAGGTGGTGGGGAACCAGCTTCGGTAACTTCAAAAGCTCCGTCTTCTCCTTTACTGATGTATACGCTTCAAACGATCGACCAGTGGAAAATGTCGGAAGGTCGTGTCGGCGGCGGACCGGCAACAGTGACATTTGTTTTGCAGCGTCTGGTGTCGCGTATCGATATACGTAACTATGCAAACCTCGAAACAGTGGATGCAGACAAAAGATTTGTCTTGGAATCGGTAGAAATAGTAAACTCTAATTCGGATCCGTTTTTAATGGCAACGGTAGAGCAGACGGCTGTGCCGGGAGAATCGGTTGTTTATCCGGAGGCTGGTGGTTCTATTTCAGTGGATGCAGAAGGTGACGGACATCAATATATAGACGGTTTGTATATGTATGAGAACTCGAATGCAGACAACGCAACAGCTACCTGTTTAAAGATAAAAGGAAAATTAAACGGTCAGTCTTATCAAAAGACTGTTCTTCTTCAAACGCAGCTTGCGCCTGTAGAACCGATTGCGTTGCAACGCAATCATCGGTACGTTGTTAATATTATGCCGGAGGCGGAACGGCAGGAGGTGTCGTTTAGCATAGAGGTGCTGGATTGGGATGAAGGGGAAACGTTGTATGCACAACCTTCGTTCCCGGCTCCGACATGGGAATCGGTGGAGGTGCCGAATTCCGGATTTGCCTGGACTTCCGCTACAAAAACACTGGCCGTTACCTCTGCAACAACAGCTGTTTCAGGTACATTCAAATTTAAAACAACCGGAAATTGTGCAACGGAGGTCAGTGTCTTTTATAGATATGATTATGGAGGGACTTCGCTGACAACAAAGGGAGATATTTCTTCGGAAACGCCTGGTTGGGTAACACGTGGAACCCCTACTTTTTCATTCGAAAGTTCAAAAGTAGTAACAGCCTATGATGTAACGATACCAAAACAGGTGGAAGACGAACTAGTCCCTTTGGATATCCTGGTCTGTACAAGAAATGCGAATAGTAATACCTATAATGATACGCTTGTCATACAATATCGTCCGGAGTATAAGGATGCATCATATGCGTTTGAAAGTGGTGAAACCGGTAATAAAAAACCTCATTTAGTCAGTGGAAAATATTGGGCTCCGGTTAATCTGGGGGCGACAAAGATTTATACAGGTGCTAATTATTCGCTTCCGCAAAAATTAGAGACAGAAGAAGCTATGAATGAGTTTTCGGCTTACACCGGATTGTGTTATCAGTGGGGACGCCCTGTCGGGTTCGGAGGTCAGGTAATCGGAAAAACAACGGATACTCAAGCAACTTTTACTGCAGAACGTACAATAACATATACAGGTGATAATGCAACGAAGTTTATTTTAAGAGCAGGAGATTGGTGTAGTAATCCTGGTATATTGGGACTTAACAGATGGAATAGTGGAACCAATGCCAATCCAAAGAAAGTAAAGAATGATCCTTGTCCACGCGGATGGCGTATACCGACATCTACTGAGATGTCTTTATTAGATAGTAATGGTAAATCAGAACAGATTGATGGCAAGTATAAAAAGATAAAAGAAGATGACAATGCGAGCAAGTACATGTATTTACCGGCAGCTGGATTTTATTCTGGGGCTTTGGGTACTGATAATGGAGGGCGTGATATAGGAGTTGGTCGCTATTATGTCGCTAATTTGTCTAGTTCTAATGGA
Source organism: Parabacteroides goldsteinii (assembly GCF_020091425.1). Classification (NCBI taxonomy): domain Bacteria; kingdom Pseudomonadati; phylum Bacteroidota; class Bacteroidia; order Bacteroidales; family Tannerellaceae; genus Parabacteroides; species Parabacteroides goldsteinii. Next base: position 1,340,526 of record NZ_CP081906.1, read on the forward strand.
AATGCTCCTAACTATATGTTTTTAGGCTCAGGGGCTTCTGGTAGTTATCCGGCTTCTGCCTGTCCTATTCGTTGTATCCAAAACGATGGTCCGGAGATTGTAGAAGTAACAGAGTAATCTATCATGAACAAGCAGGAATTTGCCACTGGTATATCCGAAAAGATGAAAATCCCGCAGTCGGAAGCCTTGCGCTTTATCCGTGCGATGCAAGAAACTGTTTCCGAGGAACTGGGCAGGGATGGTGTATTAGTTTTGCAAGGTTTTGGAACTCTTGCTCCCTGGAAACAGACGGAACGGGCAGGGCGTAACCCCAAAACAGGAGTGCCTTGCCTGATCCCGCCCCGTGTCAGTGTGAAGTTCAAACCCGGCAAGCTTTTGCTGGATTCTCTGAACCGGGCGGAATGATATGAAAACTTCTGATATTGCAGGCTGCGTCCTGTAATGTCAGAAAGAGAAACCGGCTGTCCTTTCCCTCTCCATGCTAAGGAGAGGCGGGCAGCCGGTTTTGTGCTTCGGGACTGGCTGGGCGTGGTATCGAAAAACTAATTTTTCCGATACCACATATCATGAAACATCCATGAAATAAATTTCGTCCAAGAGCATGTAAATAGGGGGGTATTGTTTACTTTAGTGTCATTCACTCGAAAAAACGAATGCAATGAAAACAGTACCTTTTGAACAAGTCATCCTCCGGGGTTGTGGAATAGATGTCCACAAGGACATGGTAGTTGCTACGATAAGTGGCGAAGGTCTCAAAACTGAAACCCGCAGTTACAAGACCTTCAGTAGTTCTTTGACAGAATTAAAAGAATGGTTATTATCCAGTGGCATTACGCATGTAGCCATGGAAAGTACCGGTGTTTACTGGAAGCCGGTCTATAAGATTCTTGAATGTCCTGATATGAAAGTCTGGATCGTGAACGCACGGCACATCAAGTATGTTCCCGGGCACAAAACGGATAAAAAGGATAGTGCCTGGATTTGCAAACTGCTTTTAGCAGGTTTGTTGAAACCGAGTTATATCCCGGAGCGTGAACAACGTGAGCTTCGTGATTTAACCCGTTACCGTAACAAGTTGATCCAGCATGTATCTTCTGAGAAAAACCGTATTGTTCGTATCCTGGAAGATTGTAACATCAAACTTTCCAGCGTGGTGTGCAGCCTGGACGGAGTCGTGGCGAACAAGCTGATAGATATGTTGATCGATAAGGGTCATGTAACAATGGATGACATAACTTGCATCTATCATAAAAAACTTGAAGCCAGTCCGGAACTTCTTTATCAGGCTTGTGAAGGCTTTATAGAACCGCATCACATCTATATGTTGCAGACCATCCGTAAAGATATGGAACAGACGAAAGCCATCATAGCTGACCTTACCTGCCGTATAAAAGAGGTTTTATCTCCTTATGAGAATGTGATGGAACTCTTGCAGAAGATCCCCGGACTTAGCCGGAAAACGGTTGAAGACCTGATAGCAGAGATAGGTGTGGATATGGAAGCCTTTCCAACCGAAAAGCACCTGGCTTCGTGGGCCGGTGTCTGTCCTGGCAATAACGAGAGCGCAGGTAAAAAAAAAGTGGTAGAACCACCCATGGCAACAAACAGTTGAAAGCCGTAATCACGGAGGCTGCGTGGGCAGCCACCCGTACCAAGAACACCTTTTACAGTGCACGTTATCACCGTTTAGCCGCCCGTCGAGGGAAAAAGAGGGCTTTAGTAGCAGTAGGACACTCGATCCTGAAATCGGTATGGCATGTACTGAAAGAGGCTTGTGAGTATAAGGAACTCGGTGCGGAATATCTCAACCAAAGGATGGAGCAGAAACGGAAAAATTACTTGAAGAAAGAGCTGGAAGCACTTGGCTATAAAGTTAAAATCAGCCGTGATGATGGTCCAATCCCAGAAGTAGGTTAAAAACATAGAGAAGGTCGATTTTTACTGGCTTGTTGTCGTAAGAAACAGCAAGAGGTCGCTCATGAAACTGATCTCAACTGCTAAGCGGTCAAGACTGCGAGTCCTTTAACGCGTGTATGAAATTTTTTTTCTTAGCTGTTGTAAAATTATAAAATGCCCAAAGATAATAGCCAACCGCATTTGTATCTATACAAGTGCTCTCTTTTGTTTTGTCTGAACTCTAAAAAAATCAATTTATTAATGGTTTAAACGGCTCTCTTGAGATAGGGAGCGCAATTTATTTACATATGAAAAAGCTATTAAAAGAAATGCAGTTGCAGTTTGGCAACGTGCCTACCATTGCGTCGTTCGACGCGAAGTTGAAAACCTTCGAAAAACCTGTCCGTGAGGAATACCGACTGAAACTCTGCCGTCTGGCATTCGGTTATTACGACTCCCTTCCCGGCCCGTTCCGTAAATTTACGGATGCTTACCTGAAACATGACCGCAATTTGTACGTCGATTACCTGACTGCTCATACCCCAATTGGCAAACTACGTTTTCAATTGCGTTATCCCAAATTGTTCCTTATCATATTGTATATACTTGAAACAGCCGGCAAGAAAGGCCGTGTCAAATATCATCATCAGGCCGCCTGCCTGTTACTCGCATTTTCTTTCCCTTATAAATTGGAAACTTTGGATAATTATCTCTGCCATTCGCAACCCGATACGGACGATCTGTGTGAGTTTCTTTTTTTGCTGGGGAAAATCGAGATCGGGGACGAATAAGTTTACAGAAATGAGTGACTATTGACGAGATAAGCGTTATCTGAAAACGGAAACTAATAGGCATTTTTATTAATTGGTGTCGTAAAGATGAAAATAATGATTATCTTTGCCTCCGTATAACCAAAAGAAAGGAGAAAATTTATGGCAAGACCGATTAGAGAGACTCCGATATTGTTCGGAGAAGATGCACGGAAGTTTGAGGAACGTATAAAGCATCCTCGTAAAGTATCAAAAGAAGAACTCGACCGTGTGAAAAAGAATTACGAGTTTGTAATAAATGCAGCAACTAACTTCAAATAATATGGTGGGGGTAAATGAACGAATAGACATTTCCCAATTACATATTAGTAGATTGGAGGAAGGAGAAATGATAAAATCGTTCGATTGTGGAGACGCAGATTTGAACGATTTTATTTTACGTGAAGCTCCTTTTTATCAGGAAGCCTTGCTTACTACCACTTATGTAGCCAGAGTTAATAATGATATATTGGCATATTTCAGCTTAGCTAACGACCGTGTTTCTTTAGGTGATTTTGACAGTAAAACGGAATTCAATCGTTTTCGTAAACACCGTTTTGTGAATGAGAAACGGTTGAAAAGTTATCCGGTTGTTAAAATCTGCCGATTTGCGGTAAATCATTGTTATGCAGGAAGTGGCATTGGAACTATATTAATGGATTTCATAAAAGTTTATTTTCTGCAAAATAATAAAACAGGTTGTCGCTTTGTGACGGTTGATGCCTATTTGGCTGCAATCTCTTTTTATGAAAAGAATCATTTTTATCCTTTACAACCAAATGACGATGATACTCATACACGTTTGCTTTATTTTGATTTGAAGGAGTATAAGATTGCTTTTCAGAAGTAAAAATTAAGGTTTATAGTTTACGTCCCGCCTGACCTGATCAAGGACTGGTGGGACGTTTCTTGACAGAAAAGAAAACATACTCCTTAGACATGTAGGATATAGAAATATGATTATCTTTGCACATTAAAACAGAATAAATCTTTAAAAAGATGTATAGAACAAGAACATGTGGAAACTTGCGCCTGGCAGACGAAGGTCTGGTGGTTACTTTAGCCGGATGGGTGCAGAGAACTCGTAAGATGGGCGGTATGACGTTTGTCGATCTTCGTGACCGTTATGGTATAACCCAGCTGGTATTCAACCAGGAAGTAGATGCTGATCTTTGTGAAAAGGCAAACAAACTGGGCCGTGAGTATGTGATTCAGGTAACAGGAACTGTCAGAGAACGTTCCAGCAAGAACAAAAATATTCCGACAGGGGATATCGAACTGATTGTTTCGGAACTGAATGTACTGAATGCAGCAGTAACTCCTCCTTTCACGATCGAAGATGAAACGGATGGCGGAGACGACCTGCGTATGAAATACCGTTACCTGGACTTGCGTCGTAATGCCGTTCGTAAGAATCTGGAACTGCGCCACCGCATGGCTTTCGAAGTTCGTAACTATCTGGATAAACAGGGATTCCTGGAAGTGGAAACTCCGGTGTTGGTAAATTCAACTCCCGAAGGTGCCCGCGACTTTGTTGTTCCTTCACGTATGAATCCGGGACAGTTCTATGCATTACCGCAGTCACCGCAGACCTTGAAGCAGTTGCTGATGGTTTCCGGTTTCGACCGTTATTTCCAGATCGTGAAATGTTTCCGCGACGAAGACCTGCGTGCCGACCGTCAGCCGGAATTTACACAGATCGACTGCGAAATGAGTTTCGTTGAACAGGAAGATGTGCTGAATATCTTTGAAGGTATGGCGAAACATCTGTTCAAGGTAATCCGTGGCATCGAAATTAAAGAGCCGTTCCAGCGCATGACCTGGCACGATGCAATGAAATATTATGGTAGCGACAAACCCGACCTGCGTTTCGGCATGAAGTTTGTCGAATTGATGGATATCATGAAAGGTCATGGTTTCTCTGTATTCGATGATGCTGCTTATGTTGGCGGTATCTGTGCAGAAGGGGCAGCGACTTATACACGTAAACAACTGGATGCGCTGACTGAATTCGTTAAACGTCCGCAGGTAGGAGCGAAGGGTATGGTATATGCCCGCGTAGAAGCCGATGGCAGCGTGAAGTCGAGCGTAGACAAATTCTATACACAGGAAACATTGCAACAGATGAAGGAAACCTTCGGTGCAAAACCGGGCGACTTGATCCTGATCCTTTCAGGCGATAATGCGATGAAGACCCGCAAACAGCTTTGCGAATTGCGCCTTGAAGTGGCAAGCCAGTTGGGATTGCGCGATAAGAACAAGTTTGCTTGTCTGTGGGTGGTTGACTTCCCTCTGTTCGAGTGGAGCGAAGAAGATCAGCGTTTCTATGCTATGCACCATCCGTTCACCTCTCCGAAGCCGGAAGATATTCCGTTGCTTGATAGCGATACGGGTGCCGTACGTGCTAATGCTTATGATATGGTTATCAATGGCGTTGAAGTGGGTGGAGGTTCTATACGTATCCATGACAGCAAATTGCAGGATAAGATGTTCCAGTTGTTGGGATTCACCGAAGAAAGAGCACAGTCTCAGTTCGGTTTCCTGATGAATGCTTTCAAGTATGGTGCGCCCCCTCACGGAGGTCTGGCTTATGGTCTGGACCGTTGGGTGTCCTTATTTGCCGGTCTCGATTCAATCCGCGACTGTATCGCTTTCCCGAAAAACAATTCCGGTCGCGATGTCATGCTCGATGCTCCGTCTGTAATTGACGACGTGCAGCTGGATGAATTGTGTCTGAAGATAAATAATGAGCAAATATGAAAATGTGCCAATGTGCCAATGAAGAAGGTAACCTCATAATTGGCACATTGGCATTTTGGCAAATTGATAAATTATTGTTATGATACGGATAAAGGATGTTCTGAAAGAATTGGAGCAATACGCTCCGTTGCCATTGCAGGAAAGCTTTGACAATGCGGGGGTGCAGGTGGGGGATGTGAATCAGCTTGCCACCGGTGCGCTTCTTTGCCTGGACGTTACCGAAGAGGTGGTCGACGAGGCGATAGAAATGGGGTGTAACCTGATTATTTCACATCATCCTTTAGCCTTTAAAGCATTCAAGTCGTTGACCGGTTCCACTTATATCGAGCGGTGTATGATAAAGGCATGCAAGTATGACCTGGTGATCTATGCCGCTCATACCAATCTCGATAATGCTGCCGGAGGTGTTAACTTCCGTTTGGCGGAACTGGTCGGACTGGAAAATGTACGTGTGCTGAGTCCTCAGAAAGGAGCCTTGCTGAAACTGGTCACTTTCGTGCCCGAGGTGTATGCGGAGTTGGTACGGACTACCTTGTTCAATGCCGGTGCCGGTACTATCGGGGCCTATGATTCATGCAGCTTCAATCTGGCAGGTAAGGGAACTTTCCGTGCCGGAGAGGGTACAAATCCGTTTTGTGGTGAAGTGGGAGAGTTGCATGTGGAGCGCGAAATCCGCATCGAAACGATATTACCTGCTTTTCGTAAATCGACGATTACACGCGCCCTGCTTTCGGTCCATCCATACGAAGAACCTGTGTTCGACTTCTATCCTTTGAATAATACCTGGGACCAGGTCGGTTCGGGGATAGTGGGAGAGTTGCCCGAAGAAGAGGACGAGTTGGTTTTTCTGCAACGGATAAAAGACCTCTTTCAAGTCGGTTGCGTGAAGCATTCGGCCTTTACAGGCAAGCCGATACGTGAAGTGGCCTTGTGTGGCGGCAGTGGTGCATTCCTGATAAAAGATGCGATAGCCTACGGTGCGGACGTGTTCATTACAGGTGAGGCCAAATACAATGACTTTTATGATGTAGAGGATCGTATTCTGCTGGCTGTAATAGGCCATTATGAATCCGAAGTATGTACAAAAGACATCTTTTATAACATAATATCGAAAAAATTCCCTACCTTTGCCGTACATTTTTCGAATGTTAATTCAAACCCGGTAAAATATTTATAGAATGGCTACAGATAAACAATCAGCTGAAAAAGAGTATACAGTTGAAGAAAAGCTTTCTACGCTTTATCAACTTCAGACGATGATGACTGAAATTGATAAGATCAAAACGCTTCGTGGAGAGCTTCCCCTGGAAGTTCAGGACCTGGAAGATGAGATTGCAGGATTGGAAACCCGTCTTCAGAACTATCAGTCGGAGATCCAGGATTATGAGAGTGCTGTTGTTGAACAGAAACACAGAATTACAGAATCTACCGGACTGATCGAGAGATATAAATCGCAACTGGATAACGTGCGCAACAACCGCGAATTTGATAATCTGTCAAAGGAAATCGAATTCCAGGGACTTGAAATCGAATTTTCTGAAAAGAAGATCCGCGAATTCGGCGAAGCGATTAACCATAAGAAAGAAGAGATTGCCCAGCTTACCGAAAGACTGGACGGCCGTAAGGCTGACCTGGTTCAGAAAAAAAGCGAACTGGAAGAAATCATTTCTGAAACAAAGCAGGAAGAAGAAAGACTGCGCGAAAAGGCTAAAAAACTGGAAACAACAATCGAACCCCGTTTGCTGACTGCATTCAAGCGTATCCGTAAAGGTGCCCGCAACGGTTTGGCTGTCGTTTATATCCAGCGTGATGCCTGCGGTGGTTGCTTCAACAAGATCCCGCCTCAGAAACAAATGGATATCAAGTTGCGTAAGAAAGTGATCGTTTGCGAATATTGCGGACGTATCATGATCGACCCGGAACTGGCAGGTATAGAAGATTAAAATTACATCTATAATTTTTTAAGGCACGGATTACACGGATTAACACGGTTCTTATTTGATTAGACTGTGGAATCTGCGTAATCCGTGCCTGATTTTTTTGTACCAATGAGGAATATTGTCCGTACATACATAGAGAAACAACAGTTGTTGTCCGGTGACGGGCCTGTGCTGGTTGGTTTGAGTGGGGGAGCCGATTCGGTTGCCTTGCTTGCTTTGCTTGTGCAGCTCGATTATCCTTGTGTCGCCCTGCATTGTAATTTTCATCTGCGTGGCGACGAGTCTGTCCGCGATGAACAGTTTGCCCGGGAGATGGCACGTACACTGGATGTTCCTTTCTATAAAATAGACTTTGATACAACGGCTTATGGAGCCGAACATCATCTTTCTATCGAGATGGCGGCCCGCGAACTGCGTTATAACTGGTTTGAAGAGATGAGGCTGCGTTTGGGTGCACAAGCGATTGCCGTGGCCCATCATCGCGACGACAGTGTGGAAACCGTATTGATGAACCTGGTCCGTGGCACAGGAATCCGTGGGTTGGGAGGGATCCGGCCTAAAAACGGTTATGTGGTGCGTCCTTTGCTGGCTGTCAGCCGTAGCGAGATACTGGATTGGCTTGCTGAACAGCAGCTATCCTATGTAACCGACAGCACAAACCTGTCGGATGCCTATACACGTAACTTTATCCGTCTGCGTGTACTTCCTTTGCTGGAAGAGTTGAATCCTTCTGTAAAAGCGGCTATTGCGCGTACAGCCGATCATTTGGCCGAAACAGAGGCTATCTATCTGTATGTGGTGGAAAAGGCGCGCCGGGAATTGTTGAAAGAAGACTTCCGTATCCCGATTGCCCGCCTGATGGAGTATCCTTCTCCGGCAACGATTCTGTATGAATTGCTGAAACCTTACGGTTTTACCCGGCAGGTGGCCGACGATGTGTTCCGTTCGCTGACGGGAGAATCGGGCAAAATGTTCTACTCACCCGACTATCGTTTGCTGAAAGACCGTGAATATCTGCTGCTTTCGCCTGTAAAGAAAGAAGAAGAACGGGAATATACTTTTACTGCGGATGATATCGTGGAAGAGGTCTGGCGGGGTCCGGTTGAACTTTCTTTCTTTAAATCTGTTATTACTACTGACTTCTGTTTCCGGAAGGATAAACATATCGCCTATTTTGATTACGACAAACTCTCGTTTCCCCTGACACTTCGTAAATGGAAAGAAGGTGATTGGTTTATTCCCTTTGGAATGAAAGGCCGTAAGAAACTGAGCGATTATTTCTCAGATCATAAATTCAGCCGCATGGACAAAGAGCAGACATGGCTCCTTTGTAGCGGTGAAAACATCCTCTGGATTGTGGGAGAGCGCTCTGACAATCGTTTTTGTATCGACAAAACGACTAAGAGTGTGCTGGTTGTGAATTTTTTTCGACAAAAATAATAGAATAATTAAAAATGTTCTTACATTTGCAAAGATTTGCTCCGCAGATGTGTTACTAATGATTCAAATTAGCTAAACAATCCGGTTTTTTACATTGAAATTTTTATTATCAAAAACTATTAAGATACAATGATAGCGGTAATGCACGTATTGTATAATCTTTTATCGTGTACCGTTTTATTTACTCACTTCTCAATATGCAGAAATATAACATTCTAGAACTAAATGAAAAACTCCTTCCTGAATTGCAGAGTATAGCGGAAGAGTTGGGAATTAAGAAAATAAGTTCTTTGAAAAAAGAAGAACTTGTTTATCGCATTCTTGATGAACAGGCTATCTCATACGCAGGTCAACAGGCAGAAAAGGAGAAAGAAAAAGAAGCTAAGAAGGCTGAAAAGCAGACAAAAGCAAAGAAACCTTCTAAAACGGCTGCTGCAAAAGCGCCGAAGGCTGAAAGCAAACCGAAAGCTGTAAAAGCTGAAGCTGCTGAGGTTGCCGCCCCTAAAGCCACGCAACCCGTTGAAGAAAAGCAGGCAGCTGTAGTTGCAGAAAAAAAGGAACAACCCGAACGTAAGAAAAGAGTACGTATTGAAAAGAAGGAAAAAGTAGCTGGTGCAGTTGCTCCGGCTAATCAGACGGACGAAGTGAAAGTTTCGAAAACTCCTCAGACTGTCACAACGGAAGTGGTTGTAGAAAAGCCTTTATTACCTCCGGTTGTAGTTGAAGGCGCTCCCGAAGAGTTGCCGGTAGTCGAAACGGCTCCCGTAGCTCCGGCGTCCCCCGCAGAACCGGTCGTTGAAAAGGCTTCGGAAGTACCGGCAGCAGAGGCTCCGGCAGCGAACGAACCTAAAAGGGTTGTATTCAGACACCCGGACACCAAGTCGGTTCTCGACCAACTCTTCCCGTTCTCTCCTTCACCTGCCAAACAGGAAAAAGCTGCACCGCAGCAGCCTGAACCGCAGGCCGCTCCGCAACCGCAGCAACAGAACACGCCCCGTCAGAATAACAACAACAGACAGAACAACCAGAATAACAACCACAATAATCAGCGCAACAATAACAATAATAATGCATCGCAGGAAAAGCAATACGAGTTTGACGGTATCCTGATCGGTACAGGCGTATTGGAAATGATGCAGGATGGTTATGGTTTTCTGCGTTCTTCCGATTATAACTATCTGACCTCACCGGACGATATTTATGTATCGCAGTCGCAGATCAAACTGTTCGGACTGAAGACTGGTGACGTGGTGGAAGGTGCTATCCGTCCGCCGAAGGAAGGTGAAAAATATTTCCCGCTGGTAAAAGTGGACAAGATCAACGGCCGTTCGCCGGAAGAAGTGCGCGACCGCGTTCCTTTCGATCATCTGACACCGCTTTTCCCGGATGAAAAATTCATGCTTACAGCACGCAAGGCTCCGAAAGTATACGACAATATCGCTGTTCGCGTAGTCGACCTGTTCTCGCCGATCGGTAAAGGACAGCGTGGTCTGATCGTTGCACAGCCTAAGACCGGTAAAACCATGTTGCTGAAAGATATCGCCAATGCGATTGCAGCAAACCATCCGGAAGTCTATATGATCATTCTGTTGATCGACGAACGTCCGGAGGAAGTAACCGATATGGCTCGTAGTGTCGATGCGGAAGTGATCGCTTCTACTTTCGATGAACCGGCAGAACGCCACGTAAAGATTGCCGAAATCGTTTTGAACAAGGCTAAACGTATGGTTGAATGCGGTCACGATGTAGTGATCCTGTTAGATTCCATTACTCGTCTGGCACGTGCTTATAACACAGTTCAGCCGGCTTCCGGTAAGGTTCTTTCCGGTGGTGTGGATGCGAACGCATTACAGAAGCCGAAACGTTTCTTTGGTGCAGCCCGTAATATCGAAAACGGCGGTAGCCTGACGATTCTGGCAACAGCATTGACCGAGACTGGTTCTAAGATGGACGATGTGATTTTTGAAGAGTTCAAGGGTACCGGTAATATGGAATTGCAGTTGGATCGCAAGTTGTCCAACAAACGTATTTATCCGGCTGTCGACATTACTGCTTCAAGTACTCGTCGCGACGACCTGTTGCAGGATGAAAGTACATTGAACCGTATGTGGATCCTTCGTAAATATCTGTCGGATATGAACTCGATCGAAGCGATGGAGTTTGTAAAGAAACGTATGGAACAGACTTATGACAATATGGAGTTCCTGGCTTCCATGAACGGATAATTCATTCGGAATCAAAGAAAATATATCGAAAGTCCCATAGGATTTTTTAATTAGCCCGGAGTTTTCTTGACTCCGGGTTTTTTATGCTGAAGGGGAATATGCGGATAAATAAAAACCCCAAGCATGGCTCGGGGCTATTTTCAGAAGTCTCTATGAGGCTATTCTATTTGTCTGTATTGTATTTCGATAGATTATTAAGATTCTTTCCGGGGCCTTCCGCGGCGGTTGCCGCTTTTGGGGTTGCCTCCCGGACGTTTGTTTCCGGGGTTTCTTCCTCCGTTATTACCATCTTTCCGGGGACGTCCGCGTCCGCGGCGCATGTTTCCGTACTTTTCAGGTTCGTATAGCGGGGTTTCGCCGAACTTCGGGTCGATAGGAATCTTATAAACTTCTTTTTCCAGGAAGTCTTCAATACGTTTGAATTGTGCCTGCTCTTCAATGCTGATGAATGTGATGGCTAATCCTTCGCCTCCGGTACCACGGGCGGTACGGCCGATGCGGTGTACGTAATCTTCCGGGTCGTGGGGGATATCGTAGTTAATCACCAGTTTGATGTCGTTGATGTCGATACCGCGCGAAACAACATCGGTTGCCACCAGTATATCGATATGTCCGTTCTTGAATTCTTTCATTACTTCCTCGCGCTGCGACTGCTCCAGGTCGGAGTGCATGGCAGCTACATTGAACTTCATCCGTTTCAGGGTGGAGGCAAGTTCTTTCACTTTCATTTTGGAGGAAGAGAAAATAATGACACGCTGCGGGCGGCTTTGCAGGAACAGGTCTTCGAGTATCTTTAGCTTCTGAGGATCATAGCAGATATAGGCCGTCTGCATAATTGTTTCGGGAGGACGTGAGATGGCTATTTTGACTTCTTCGGGATTCTTCAGGATTGTTTTTGCTAACGTCCGGATTTTGGGAGGCATGGTAGCCGAGAACATGATAGTCTGACAAGTAGGAGGCAGTTGTTTGTATACCTGCATGATGTCGTCGTAAAATCCCATATCCAGCATACGGTCTGCTTCATCCAGTACAAAATAGGAAACCTGTGAAAGGTCTACCGTTCCCAGTTTCAGGTGGGACAACAAACGTCCCGGAGTGGCGATAACAATATCGGCCCCCATTTCCATACCACGCTTCTGTTGCTCCCAGGCAACTCCGTCGGTACCACCGTATACGGCCACAGCCGATACCGGAACAAAATATGTAAAACCTTCGATCTGCTGGTCTATCTGCTGGGCCAACTCGCGGGTTGGAGCCATGATAACTGCATTGACCGCATTGTCAGGATGATTGCCTTTACTTAATTGATTAATTAATGGCAGCACGTAGGCTGCTGTTTTCCCTGTACCGGTTTGTGCGCAGGCAATAATATCCTTCCCTTCTAAAATAACAGGAATCGTTAATTCCTGTACAGGAGTTGTATCCTGAAAATTCATAGCATCGAGTCCGTCCAATACGGCCTCTTCTAAATCCAATTCGTCAAATCTCATCTTCTATCATTAAATTCTCCGTAAAGGTAAATAATATTTGTCAAATTCTACAATAGTAACACCGGCTCTTGTAACAATTGTCCTGTAAATTTCTGTAAGCGTTGAAAATTGATATATCTATATAGTGGGGTAACATAAAAAATTAATATCTTTGCCCACATTGGAAAAATAGCGAGTTATATTATGGGAACAGATGATAGCTGTAACAGCTCTCAAAAGAAAGTAACCTTAAATGAGCCGGATACTGTTCATGAGTTACTGAATACGATATTAGATCATTTGCCACTGGGTGTATTTGTAAAAGATCCGGAAGATCATTTCAATTATCTTTACTGGAATAAATTTATGGAAGAGATAACGGGGATCGATACTTCCCAGATCGAGGGACATGATGACTCTGAAGTGTATTATAATGCCTTGATGTCGGTAGAGGAACGACTGGAGGTAGATAAGAAGGTCATCAGTTCGGGAAAGGTGGCCGAATTTCACGGCTGGCTCAAGGATGCTTCCGGCGCGATGAAATATCTTGAAGTAGAAAAGTATCCGATTTCTTTAAGCAATGGAAAACCTTTGTTGTTGGCTTTGTGGCGTGATGCCACTGTTAAGCGGGCAATAGAAAAACGTCTCGAAGATGAGCGTGATAAGGCGGAAATGGCTGATAAGTTGAAATCAAAATATCTGGCAGACATGAGTCATGAGATCCGTACGCCGTTGAATGCAATAACCGGTTTTTCAGAAATGATGGCGTTTGCGGATACGGACGAGGAGCGTATGTCTTATTACGAGATCATCAAGGCGAATAATCAATTGCTTATGCAGCTTATCAACGATATTCTGGACTTGTCGAAGATTGAGGCGGATGCGATAAAGATTAGTTATGCTCCGATCGACCTGAACGAGATGATGGATACGACCTATGCTTCCGTAAAGCCCCGTATGCCGAAAGATGTGAAGTTGATTCTGGAAAAAGGATTGGATAGCTGCACCTTTGGAACCGATTATATCCGCTTACTCCAATTAGTGAATAACCTGGTCAATAATGCGATCAAGAATACTAAAAAGGGTAGTATTACGATGGGGTATAAGGCGCTGGAAGATGGCCGGCTGAATTTCTATGTGAAGGATACCGGACAGGGGATAGCCGAGGAGCAGCTACAAAACCTCTTTAACCGCTTTGTTAAAGTCAATGACTATGTGGAAGGTATCGGCCTGGGACTTGCTATATGCAAAGGACTCGTTACTAAAATGGGAGGCTCGATCCGTGTAGAATCGCAACTAGGGGAAGGTTCCACTTTTTCGTTTATCCTGCCTTCACGAGAAGAATGAGGATATACTTTTATTTATAGTAGCGTTTGTAAATCTGATCGTATAACCCGCTTTCTTTGATTTGTGACAGCCAGCTGTTCAGGCTGTCGAGCAGGATAGGGGAGTCTTTGCGTACCGCCCACGACTGGAGTTGGGTGAAACTGATATCTGTGTCGATATCTATTTCCGGTAAATTTCCTTTAGATACGCGGGCTATTTGCTGGTCGCATACGGCATAGTCGATGTCGCCTTTGGCAACCATAATAGCTAGCTGTTCGCTGGAATAAAGTTCATCTTCTTTCACATAGATTGTATCTCCTATTTCGTGTGCCAGATTTTGCAGGCGCAGTAAGGCGGGGGAGTTTTTCGGAATATACAAGGTCTTTTGTGCCAGGTCGAGTTGATTACGGATCGGTTTGATGCCGTTATTGGCTTCTTCCGTGCGTTGCACCAGTACTTGTTTATTGAAGACGATCGGATCGGTGAACAGATAGTCCTCTTTGATGTCGCTGGTGATAGGAATATTGCGGGCGATTACGTCGCATTGGTTATCGGATAATTGTTTGAAACTTTCGGCCAGACTCATCTCCAGCTGAGTCTGTACTTCCAGTCCGGATAAAGCCGCGATGGCCTGGCTCAGTTCGTATTGGAAACCTTCGATCGTATCGCCAGCTACATAATAGCCGGACTGGTTATATTCGGTAACCATCCGCAGAATACCTTCTGACTTAATTTCCGGATAATCCCTGGGTGGGACAGGCTCCTGCTTGTACGGCCATAAACGGAACATGGCTATCAGTACGCATGCCAGGAGGACAATATAGACGACCAGTAACTTCCGGGATCTCATACGGCTTAGTTATTGAATGTAACGGCAATACCCATTTTCAACACCATCGGATTCAACGGATAGTGTGCCAGGGAGAAATAGTTCGGATCAGCAAACTTACTGCTTAGGTTGTAAGCCATAACGAAGAACCGGGCCTGTTTCAGGTGGAAGTTTACGTAGGCGTTAACCAGTGGATAATTACCGACTTTTACTTCGTCCTGAACCTGGAACTGCTGTGTTGCCGGTTCGTAGTAAGGTGCATAATAAGCTGTATTATAATATACATTGGCACCTAGCTGTACGGTCAGTACTTTCGCCACCTTGACGGCCAGATACATATTTGAATAGGCACTTAATGACGGAAGCGGGAGTACGCTTTCATCACTGCTTAACTGCCAGCATGCTTCATTTTCCCAACCGAAAGCACGGAAGCGGAAGTCTTGTTTGATGCGTGCACTGACTACCTGTAAGTTGCTACCATGTTGTACCGGGAACCCCTGTTTATTGAAATAGATATAATTCTGAATACTTTCCACTCCGGCTTTCAAAGTAGTCTTTGAAGATTCCAGATACACTTCACCGCCCGCATAGATTTGCTGGGTCATGTTAAAGTTGGGGTTATCCCACCAGTAATAGCGGGAATGGTTATGGCGCATGTAGAAGGCCGGCGTTACATTCTTTATATAGGCGTCTGCCTTGATCACAGCATCTTTATTGAACAACTTGAAACGGGTTTGCAAATCCCCGGTAACACGGAACTCACCGACATCGCTACCTACCATACAAAGTTCTCCGCGTGCATTATAGGTCAGGATGCTACCCTGGCGTTTGGAAAGTTCGGCTCCAACGTAAGTAGAAAACTCGTCGTAAAGCTTTGCCGTAGGCAGGTTCTTCAGGTCGATATTATCAACAGAGAAGTATGGACCCCGGCCATATTCGCCATAATCGAGTCCTTCTATTCTGGGTTCCAGTTTGAACCGGCGTTTTTCGAGTCTGACGAAAGCTGTCAAACCGAATTTAACCCAGTCCTGGAAACCTTCACGCAGGGAAAGTCCGATTGTATTTTTCAGATTCCATGAAGATGTCTGGTCGTTGAGTGTAGCTCCTAACCCATAAATACGTGGGAAACGCAGGCCGTTGTCGTCGACTATATAGGACGAATCCATCAGCGCCGTATTGTCGGCGATGAACCGGCGACGGTTATCTTCATAATCGATCGTATGGATAATGCTGGATACCGGGACGAACATTTCTTTCGGATTCCCTTCTTCATCCTCTTCCTCCAACTCACGTGTGAAACCGAGGTTATAACGCTGGGTCAGGAAATACCGTTTCCCGCGAACACGGTTCCAGGCATTGGTCAGATAACGTATGTCGTACGATTTTGTATCGGAGGGACGTCCTTCCGGAAAATACTCGTCGGGATGACTGATGGTTGAGTCGTTTGCCATTCCTCCGTTTTCGTAATTTACGAAGTTGAAGTTGCTCAGGTAGGCATGCATTTCGTACCGGTCGGTCTGGTAACTGCCGAAGAAACGGTAGCTTAACAGTTTATTACCATTGTTTTTATAATGTCCGCGGCCATAAATATAGTCGATATCGGCACCCACATTGATCTTTTTACCGAAATTCATGGTCATGGTTCCTTTCAACTGTTCTTCTTTGTTCGTACTACCGCCGGCGGTGGTGTACAGAACGTTGGTATAAGGAATCTTTGTGTTGTAGAAATAAGCGTTTTCCGGCGTTGTGATATAGTAATCGTAGGCATCGGCGAAGATAAAATCGCGTGCTTCCTGCCGTTCGGAGAATATTTTCGTCTGTGCCGGTGCTCCCAGGTTAGCCAGGTAACCGATGGCGAGCGATTTACTTTCCACCAGTGTCGAGTTGCTGAAATTCAGCTTGTTCGTATCCAGTGGCGCCACATATGCCTCACCCAGGGAAGGGGTAAGCCGATAGGCGGTTATACGCTTTGAATTTAAGGCGGCACTATCCGCTACCAGCAGACTGTCCGGTATATCTTTCTGAGAAGAAGTCAGGTTTGACAAGGAGAAGCCGCCACGTTTTCCTCCACCTTTCTGATCTGCCCTGCTGGCTCCACGTTGGGCCTGAACGGTTGTGGCAGATACTATCAGCAATAATAATATGTATAAGCAATGCTTCATGGGTTGCAAAGATAAAACAAAAGGGCATTTCTACGAAAGAAACGCCCTTCTTTATATTCTTTTTGCAAGATTACATTTTCTGTATAATTTCCATCCCCTTCTTGATGGCGGCTTCGTTCATCGGGATTAACTTGTGGTGACGTTCGGGCAGGGACTTCTTCAGACCCAGCAATACGTTTTCAAGTTTCACCATCGGAACGATCTTCAGCAGACCACCCAGGATAAGCATATTGAATGCTTTTTCATTCTTCATTTCGGTAGCTGCGTCCATAGCATCCACACGATAAACGCTGATATCCGTACGTTTCACCGGAGTATGGATTCCATATCCGTCATAGATCAGGATACCACCCGGTTTTACTTTGCTTTCGAACTTGTCCATGGAAGGCTGGTTCAGGATGATCGCGATATCGTATTCGTTCAGGATCGGAGAACTGATCGGGTCGTCGCTCAGGATAACGGTCACGTTAGCCGTACCGCCACGCTGTTCAGGCCCGTATGAAGGCATCCAGCTAACCTCTTTGCCTTCCATCAGTCCGGAATAAGCAAGTATCTTACCCATCGACAGAACACCTTGTCCACCAAAGCCTGCTATAATTATTTCTTGTTTCATGTCGTTTTTGTATTTACTTATTCTTTATTTTTTAGATCACCCAGCGGATAGAACGGGAACATGTTTTCCTCCATCCATTTGTTTGCTTTTTCAGGTGTCATCTTCCAACCGGATGAACAGGTGGAAACGAATTCGACAACTGACGTGCCTTTGCCTGCCATAGAGTTTTCGAAGGCTTTGCGAAGCATTTTCTTGGCTTTACGAACGGCGGCAGCTGTCTGTACGCTCTGGCGGGTAACCAGGCAGGTTCCTTCCAGCTGAGCCAGCAGATCACCGATCTTCAATGGGTAACCGTTCAGGGCGATGTTACGGCCGTATGGGCAAGTGGCTGTCGGCATACCTTCCAGTGTGGTAGGAGCCATCTGTCCGCCGGTCATACCATAGATGGCATTGTTCACGAATACGATCACAATGTTCTCACCGCGGTTGGCAGCATGGATGGTTTCGGCTGTACCGATAGCGGCCAGGTCGCCGTCACCCTGATAGGTGAAGACCATCTTTTCCGGATTCAGACGTTTGATGGCAGTAGCAATCGCCGGAGCACGTCCGTGAGCTGCTTCTTCCCAGTCTATATCCAGATAGTTATATGCGAAAACGGCGCAACCCACCGGGGAGACACCTATTGTTTTTTCTTCCATTCCCATTTCGGCGATCACTTCGGCGATCAGCTTATGTATCACACCGTGGCTGCAACCGGGACAGTAGTGCATGGGATTGTCGTTCATCAATTCCGGTTTTGTATAGACCAGATTCTCCGGTTTAATTATTTCGTTGAGTTCCATAATTGTTACTAAATTAACTAATAAATCTCAGTAGATATTGAACAAGTCTGAAGCATATGGCTGCTCCGCCGCAATAGAGAAATACGTGACGGTCGTCGACGGCAAAGTAGCAGATAATCGCTGCTGCCGCCAATACCATGAACAGGATTGTCAATATGCTGTCTGTTTTACTTCCGCGTGTCATCGATAATTCTTAATTTTCAATTCTCAATTATCAATTCCTTAAGCGCGTTCAGTACTTCATCCGGAGTGAACACGATACCACCCAGGCGGCCGAAGTGTTCAACCTTTACTTTTCCGTTTACAGCCAGGCGGATATCTTCCACCATCTGGCCGGCATTCAGTTCGACGGAAAGCATGCCTTTTACCTTTTCGGCATAATCGGCAATGGCTTTTTTCGGGAACGGCCACAGCGTGATCGGGCGCAACAGGCCGAGTTTGATACCTTCGGCACGTGCGATCTCCACAACTTTCTGACAAATACGTGCGGAAGAACCGAAGGCAACCAGCAGATATTCCGCATCGTCGCAATGGAACTCTTCGTAGCGTACTTCGTTTTCTTCAATCTTACGGTATTTAGCCTGGAAGCGGAGGTTGTTCTCTTCCATTTTGGCCGGGTCGAGCTCCAGTGAAGTGATCACGTTCGCTTTGCGGCTTTTCAGTTTGCCCTGTGCGGCCCACGGACATTCGGCGATGATTTCAGCTTCTGTCTTACGCGGACGGAAAGGAGGCATCACCACTTTTTCCATCATCTGGCCGATGATACCGTCGGCAAGGATAATAGCCGGATTGCAATATTTGAAGGCAAGGTCGAAACCCAGTCCGACAAAGTCTGCCATCTCCTGTACGGAAGAAGGGGCCAGGGTAATCAGGCGATAGTCACCGTGTCCGCCACCTTTCACAGTCTGGAAGTAGTCTGCCTGGCTTGGCTGGATTGTTCCCAGGCCGGGACCGCCACGCATGACGTTTACAATCAGACAAGGAAGTTCCGCCCCTGCAATATAGGAAACACCTTCCTGTTTCAGGCTGACGCCGGGGCTGGAAGATGAAGTCAATACACGTTTACCTGTTCCGGCACCGCCATACACCATATTGATCGCTGCCACTTCGCTTTCAGCTTGCAGTACTACCATACCGGTAGTTTCCCAGGGCATTTCAGCCATCAGGGTTTCCAGGATCTCCGATTGCGGAGTGATAGGGTATCCGAAGTATCCGTCGGCACCGTAGCGGATAGCTGCGTGGGCGATGGCTTCGTTCCCCTTCATTAATTTTATCTCTTCTGCCATATCTGTTTTATATTTTTACTTTGTAGATGGTTAAACAGCCGTCGGGACAAACCAATCCGCAACTGGCGCAACCGATGCAAGCATCCGGGTTTTTCATGTACACATAATGGTACCCTTTGTTGTTCACTTCACGCGGGTGTAATTCCAGAACATCGCTGGGGCAGGCAACTACACATAAGTTGCACCCTTTGCAGCGTTCCTGGTTTACAACGACCGCTCCTTTTATCTTTGCCATAGTATAACTAATTATGTTTTATGTCGTGTAGGTCGGCAAAGTTAAGAACTAATGTTGTAAAAACAAGGATTGTTTAGTTTTTTAATAGTCGTTAGCCTCTAATGATGACAGATAGCCAATGAATAGTAATGGCTGTCTGTCAAATTTCATCTGTAGACAGTCCGTAACGCTTCATTTTGTTAAACAACGTTTTCCGGCTGATAGCAAGAGCCTCGGCTGTCAGTGTCCGGTTGAAGTTGTGCTTCTTTAGGGCTTCCAGAATCAGTTCCTTTTCCATTTGCGCATTGATTTCGCGGATGCTTCCTCCGCTTCCGGCGATGGTTGCTTCTTCCGTCGAATCATATCCTTTTACCCGGTCGGGCAAATGTTCGGGGCGGATCGTGCCGTCCGTGCATAAGATCATGGCACTTTGCAGGGCGTTCTCCAGGTCACGCACATTGCCGGGCCAGTCGTAAGAGGAGAGTAGCTTTACCGCTTCGGGAGTGATAGACTGCACATCGAGGCTCAACGCCTGGTTGTATTTACGGATAAAGAAATTAGCCAGCAGGGGAATATCTTCTTTCCTTTCCCTGAGCGGGGGAAGGATCAGGGTAAATACATTCAGACGATACAACAGGTCGAGACGGAAATGTCCGCCTTTTACTTCATCGTCCAGATTACGGTTGGTGGCGGCTACGATACGCACATCTACCGGTATCGCTTTCTTTCCGCCGATTCGGGTGATCTTCCGCTCTTCCAGCACACGGAGCAATTTAACCTGTGCATCCAGGGGAAGTTCTCCCACTTCGTCGAGAAACAATGTCCCGCCGTTTGCCCGCTCGAAAGTACCCGCCTTTGCTTCTTTAGCATCGGTAAAGGCACCGCGTTCATGGCCGAATAGTTCGCTTTCCATCAATGTCAGGGGAATGGCGCCGCAGTTGATCGCAACGAAAGGACCGTTTGCCCGCAGGCTGTTGTGGTGGACGGCACGGGCGATCAGTTCTTTTCTTGTACCGCTCTCGCCGTGGATCAGGACGGTCGCATTGGTTTCCGCTACCCGCAGGACCTGTGCCATCACTTGTTTCAGTCCTGTGTTCTCGCCGATCACGTTGCTTCGTTTTTCCCCCAGTGTCTTTTTCAGGGTGGAGATTTCACCTTTCATGCGGCTGTGTTCGACGGCACGTTTGACGGTGAGTAATAATTTATCGTTGTCGAAAGGCTTTTCTATAAAGTCGTAAGCCCCTTTCTTCACAGCGTCGACGGCGAGGGAGATGGAACCGAAGGCTGTCACAAAAAGGACAACCTGGGTCGGGGAGATACGCCTGATCTCCTCCAATGCTTCCACACCGGTCAGTACCGGCATCTGCTGGTCCAGCAGAATAACGTCGGGCTGGAAGGAGAGGAGAGCCTCTACCGCCTCCCGTCCGTTTTCGACGGGCATTACATCATATCCTTCATCGGTCAGCAAACGGGCGATCATCTTGCGGATGCGCGGCTCGTCGTCGGCAACTACTATTTTTGCTTTCATATGCGTTGCGGTAATTTTATATTTATACAAGTGCCTTTGTCCGGCACGCTTTTTACTTCGATCTCGCCTTCATGGCGGTTGATGATACCGTAGCAGATGGCGAGCCCGAGTCCGGTCCCTTCTTCCTTGGTCGTGAAGAAGGGGTTGAATACATTCTCGATGTTCTTCTGTTCGATCCCCTTGCCGCTATCTTCAAATGAGATGATCAGGTAACGGGAATGGGTATTGATGGGAGTTCTCTTTTCTATACTTATTATTAATGTACGCGAGCGTTCCGGCGGATTCTTCCCCATCGCTTCGACGGCATTCAGGATGATATTCAGGAAAACCTGTTTCAGCTGTTCCGCATCCCCCTGGATGGTCGTGTTGTCTGTGAAGTATTCGAATTCCACCTCTACGTTTTGTTTGCGTAATGTATTGGTCACCAGCAGGAGCGTCTGGTTGATCAGCTGTTCAATATTTATATCGGACGTGTTCAGGTCGGACGGACGGGCGAAAGACAACAGACCTTGTACGATCTTGTTGATACGTTCCACTTCCGAGATCAGCTCCGTCACCATTTCGCTTTTTACTGGGTCGGCGCTGAAGTCTTTGCTCAGATATTGTATCGTGCTCCGGATGGCTGTCAGCGGGTTACGTATCTCATGGGCCGCCCCGGCTGCCAGTTCGCCGAGCGTTGCCAGGCGGTCGGTACGGTACATCTTTTTCAGACGTTCGGTCTGCTGCTCGTAAAGCGAAGCATGTTCGATGGCGAATGTAGCCTGGTTGATCAGGATGGAAAGCAGGTTCAGTTCCTGTTCGGTGAATGGGGCGCCATCGGTTTTCTTCCCTAAAAAGATCGTACCGTTGATCTGGTTCATGATCTTGAGGGGGAAGATCAGTTCGGCACCCAGTTGCCTGATTATTTCCTGTTCTTCGGGAGGAAAATAGGAGACGATATCCGGATGCCTGGAGATGATCAGGTGCTTTTCGTTGACAGACAGCCAGCTGATCAGCCGGCTGCGGTTGGTCAGCGTCACAGGCTTGTTCTTCGCTTCGTTCTGCAGTTTGAATTTGCCTGTGTTTTCATCCAGCAGGAAGATATAAACACTTTCTACCGGGCATATTTGCTTTACCTTGGCAACGATATTGCCGATCAGCAATGACTTGTCGACGATCAGAGTGAGCGACCGGTTAAACTCCGAGAGCAGCTGCTCCAGGTTCGGTTGCCTGGGTTGTTCGTCCTTCTTGAATAGTGGCATACTTTTTCTTGATCTTTGTGCAAAAGTACGCAAAATCGTATTAATTGAAACAATCGAACTTCGGTTTATCTCCCATCTCGAGCAACAACGTCCCTCCGGATACGATGGCAGCGAATGGTATTCGGGGTTGTTTCAGTTCTTTTCCGTTCAGATAAGCCTTTTGGATATAGATGTTTTCTTTTGAGTTGTTGCGGGCTTCGATCGTGAAAGTCTTCCCTTTATAATAACCGGGGTCCAGACGGATCGTTATTTTGTTGAATAGCGGGCTGCTCAGTTCCAGTTCCGGCTTCAGGGAAACTCCTCCGTTCATTTCGAACAGACCCAGTGCGCTCATCACGTACCAACCGCCCATCTGACCTTCATCCTCGTCGCCTTCCCAACCATGATAAGGGGTTGAGCCGTAGAAACTGTCCAGGATGGCACGCGACCATTTCTGGGCCAGCCAGGGTTTACCGGAATAGTTGAACAGGAACGGGGTACACATATTTACTTCGTTTCCCTGATTGATGTAAAACTCAGCCGACTGTCCTGTGGTACGGTCGAATACATGGGCGGCAAACTTATGCTTTTCCGATTTGATAAATCCCTCTTCCAGCCGGCTGTTGAAGAGGTCTTTCCCCAGGAAGTCTACCAGTCCGGGAATATCGTGCGGCACGTACCAGGAGTATTGCCAGCTGTTGCCTTCAATGAATCCCTTATTGGAGAACACATCGAAATCCGGGTCCCAGTTACCCAGGCTGTCACGCCGCATGACGAACTTTTTCTCCGGGTGGAATACGTTCTTATAATTCATCGAACGTGCCAGCAGCGCTTTTCCTTCTTTTTTCTTTCCGAGTGCCAGGGCCAGTTGGGAGACGCACCAGTCGTCGTACGCATAATCGAGTGTTTTGGAAACCACTCCCTTTTCCATCGGCATATAACCTTGTTTGATATAAACGTCCAGCAGAGGGTTGCCGCAGCTGCCTCCGCAGGGATGGTCGATACCTGTTTCCGTGACGTTTTTCAGCACGGCTTCATAGATCGCTTCACCGTCTTTGCGTATGCCTTTTTGATAGGTGGCAACCATCAGGGCTGTTTCGTGCGAACCTTCCATGATGCCGGAGTATTCCAGTCCGGCCGGCCCTTTGCTTGTCCATCCGGTATGTTTGAACATCTCCAGCTGGGTGGTTACCCAATCGTCCACGATGCGGGGGGAGATGATCGACCAGAGGCCGTTTAGATTCCAGAAACTGTTCCAGAAGGCATCGCCGCCATACATATTCCCGTGATCCAGTTGCTGTATGTTTTCACAAGCGTCTCTATATTGGCCGTTCACATCGTTCCATGTTTGTTTGCCGGCATAGGCACGATACAAGTTGGTGTAGAATTTTGTTTTGTCCACCTCGTTCGTTCCTTCTACTTCTATCCTGCCGAGCAGTTCGTTCCATTTGTTGCGGGTCTGGGCGACTACCCGGTCGAAGTCATATTGCAAGGGGGCGAGTTCGGTGTCCATATTCAGCCGTGCCTGTTCGATACTTACCAGCGATAAACCGGTTGAGACGGTTATGCTTTCTCCTTCGGTTGTGGAATAGATTGCGTAGGCTCCGATATCGTTCTTGCCGGCAATGGATTGTATGTCGTCTTTTTCTACTCCTTCGTTCCATCCGTTCAGTTGCGAGAAAGGTTTGCTGAAGCGGATGACGAAATGCAGTTTGTAGTTGTTCCAGTTACTCCACGGACCGGACTGGCAGTCGGCATATCCTTCGAGTTCGGTGTTGCTGACTCTGGTGATGCAGGCATCTTTCACATTGAAGCCGTAGTCCCATTCGGTCGGGAATAGGAGGTCTATCAGTATCCTGGATTCTTTTCTTTCGGGAAAAGTGTACCGGTGAATGCCGCAACGGGTGGTGGCCGATAGTTCCGCTTTTACCTCATGATCGTATAAATAGACGGAATAGTAACCGGGTGAGGCCTTTTCCGTTTCTTTCAGTATGCGTGAATGATAGCCGGCGTTTGCTCCTTTATAGGGAGAATCGGCCGAAGGGTTTGTCAGGGCCAGGTCGGCTGTGGTCGGCATGATCATCAGGCCACCCATCGTCCAGGCATGCAGATGGCTGAAACCGGAAACGCTATTGATGGCGTATTCGTATCCTCCCATCCAGACATTCCCCTGGTTATCCGGTCCGAGTTGCACCATACCGAACGGTTCTTGTGCGTAAGGCCCCAGCATCCACCGGGAGTTGGAAGTACCGATAAACATATCCACATAATCGACGGGTTCTTTCGGTTTTGCCGAAATGAGGGTGAAAGGGAGAGTCAGGAGAATTAAGATGTAACTGCTTATTTGTCTGCTATTCATGGTGTTGATCTATTAATTATTGTAAGGCAAAGGTATGTGTTTTCTTGTGTACAGGTATATAACTTTCTGCTGATTCGGTTGCATTATCTTATGATAGCGTGCAATTGGGTAAAATATTACCCACTTTGGGTAACGGCTTTCCCTTTTACCCAAGAGGGAAATAATTACCCATCCGGGTAACCGGTGGAAATACAACCGGTTGCAGTTTTGGCACGCCATTTGCCTTATTATAGGCAGGTAAAACAATAAATAATGACAATTGGGTAACCTGTTACCCGAAAGAACTTAATTCGATATAGTATGAAAAGAAATTTACTGGTATCACTGTTGATGGGATTCGCTTTGGCAGGGCATGCGGAGACGGAGAATCTCCGGCAGATCACCTATGATGAAGCGATTCACATTGCTTTGGGAGAGAGCTATACGGTGAAATATTACAAGGAAGATATGGACGCAACCCGTTACTCTTACCTTTACACAAAAGCACAATTCAAGCCGTTGCTGAACTTTGACTTCTTTACTCCTTCATGGACGGAAAGCCTGACGGAGATTTCGCAGGCCGACGGTCTGCCGGTCTACAACTCTACCGGTTCGTTGCAAGTGGGCGGTAACCTGAACTTTACATATGTCTTGCCTACCGGCGGTAATTTCGCCCTGAGTTCCAAGATGTACTGGGAGAATTACCGGACTACACTTTCGCAGCGGGATTATGAAGAGCTGGAACGCGACCAGGTGTACAGCCGTTTCGCCCTCTCTTTCAACCAACCCATCTTTACCGCCAATAAACTGAAGGAAAACATGAAAGTGGCCGAACTCGATTATAAGAAGAGTACCTGCTATTTCACCCGTATCCAGATGGATATTGTCTATAATGTAACGGAGAGTTTCTATACTGTATATAAACTGGCCTACGAACATAAAATCAATCAGGACCGCCTGGTCAACTCCCGTGAAGCCTACCGTATCACCAAATTGAAACAGGAGACGGGCAACCTTCCCGAAGGTGAAATGCTGATCGCCGAGATTACCGTCGCACAAGACGAAGCCCGTGTGATGGAAAGCGAAGGCAAGCTCGCCGCCGCCAAAGACCAGTTCAAGCTACTTATCGGCCTTGACCTCAAAGAAGAGATCGACCTGAAAGCGGATATGGAGTTCGAAGCCTTCATCGTCGACATGCAACTGGCCATCGACGAGGCTTTGCGTAACCGCATGGAAATAAAGGAAGACAACCTCGATATCGAACTTCAGGCCATCGAAGTGAAGCGTGCCAAACGGGAACGGGAATTTAAAGGAAACATTTCCGCCTATTATGATTTCACCGGATTGAGTACACGCGGAGATGGAACTGTCGGTCAACTGGTCGGCTCATCCTTTGATAACATGCGCGACCGTCCGGCTAACCGGGGAATCGCCCTGACCGTCTCTTATCCGCTTCTGGACTGGGGACGTGCCAAAAACCAGGTACGCCGCGAGCAAGTCCGCCTGAAACAGCGCGAATTGAATCTCGACAATACCAAGCGGACTATCGAACAGGAAATTCGCGAGATCGTCCGTAGCGTGTATGAAGCGGAGAAGCGTTACCGCATCAACCGCCGGAACCAGGAAGTGGCGATACAGAGTTACCGTATCAGCCAGATGCGTTTTGAGAACGGCGATATGACGAGCCAGGAACTTTCTATCGAACAGGAGCGCCTTTCGCAGGTGCAGCTTGCCTATATCGACAGTTATATCACCTATCGTCTCTCGGTGGCCGACCTGAACCGGAAGACCATGTATGACTTCGAACATAACCGCAGTTTTCTGCCGGAGAAAGGATAGAAACCAGATTCGCTTAGTATTCTGGTTCATAGTAGATTGCAGTTTCATTGCTGTTCCTGCTTGTGAAACAAAAGTTTCTCCTGCATGAAACTTTAGTTTCTTCGGCGCAAAACTTTAGTTTCCTCCTGACAAAACTAAAGTTTTCATAGCGGGAAACTGAAACGCCTTCGGGAGCAAATTAGAATGATAACATAATAAATAAGAACAGATGAACAAACACATGAAAAGTTTTATTGCGGTATTGCTGGCCATCCTTCTGATGCCCTTTACCGTCCGGGCACAGGAAGACAGCGAGGCAGCCTTGTTGCTCGACCTGAAAAAGACCCGTGCCGATTACGAAGTGGCCAAACAGAAGTATGAGAACGACACGAAGCTGTATAATGAAAAAGCCATTTCAGCCAACGATTTCAACCGTTCGAAGAATGAGCTGCTGAGTAAGGAAGTCGATTATCAGAAACTGATCCTGAAGCTGATCTCCCAGCAGAGTTACATAACGGTGGAACGTGCGGTGAAGTATCAGGACCAGCGGGGCGAACGCAAGGTGAAGATCACCCTGAAAAGTGCCCTCGAAGGGAACGAAGAGTATCTGAGCCAGTTCAAGGAACACTTCGATGTGTTCACGCCTGAGATGCGTTCCGGTAAGATATATAATATATATGTATCTTTGGTGGATAATGAGTCGAAAACGATCATCGGTTCGCCGTATGAGTTTCGTGTCCCTTCCATCGAGTTGGGGAAGGTGGCGACGGCCGATTTCGAATTGCTGAAAGATGCGGAGAACCTGACCGTTTCGCTGAACTACAACAACCGGAAGGATGAAAAGAATATCTATCTGAAAAAAGATGCCAGTGTGAACGTGATCGACATATCCTCCATGCAGTTCAGCCAGGAAGCTGATCTGAGCAGCAAAGCGACTTACGATCTGACACTTGAGCGCTTCTCCACTTCGGATGATGTCTACCGCCTGGAAGTGCTTGACCTGCCGCGCCAGATCAGTTACGACTTTACCGACGGAGAAAGTAAGGTGACGCAGATCAAATTTGCGCAGGGTGTAAACATAAAGAAGTTATCTTTGCAGGTCTATTTGCCGGATCGCGACGACCAGCAGGTAGTGATCGATAAGCCGATAAAGTTCCAGGTGCAGACCGTAACGGCGTCGAACGGCGAGAAGGCCGGAAGCGAGAACCTGGAGATTATCCCCCGCGGAAAAGGAAAGATCGAAGTGCGTGCAAACAATCTCTACCACGAAACGACCGTCGGCAAAGAAGTGGTTATGGACGTAACAGTCCGCAACGGTGGAACCCGCCGCCTGGATAACATCAAGCTGACAACAGAGAAGCCTCTCGGATGGGATACCCGTATCGAACCGGATGTAATCAGCAGCCTGGAACCGGAAAAGGAATTAACGGTAAAAGTAACCATCATCCCGCCATCAGACGGTGGAGTAGGTGCCCAGGAAGTGAAGATCAAAACGGAAGCAATGGCCGACAACCGCAAGGTAGATACGGAAGACAAGACAGTCCGCATCCAGGTAAATGCTTCGACTTCTGTCTTCGGCACCATCTTCCTGATCCTGTTGCTGGTTGGCTTTATCGGGGGAATCGTTTGGTTCGGGATGAAGCTTAGCAAAAGATAGTTACTTTTCCCTTGATGGAAAAGTAACCAAAAGATCAAGGCTGCACCGGCTTCACTGCTACGGAAGAAGACTACGCTGTCGCATCTGAACTCGCTTCGCTCAAACAGCAGATGCTCCTGAAGCTTCGTCTTCTTCCTTCGCGGACGTTCATCCGCTGATGCCTTTCATAGAACGCGTTGCGTTCTTTGGGGATTGCCGACACCGACACCTATATAACAGGCAGTGTCGGCCATCCCCGGAGGAAGTGAAACTTCCTAAAAAGGCATCAGCTGGCGAGCGTAAAGCGCAGCAGCCGGAGTGAGCGTTCGGAGCATCCGCTGTTTGAGCGAAGCGAGTTCGGAGGCGACAGCGAACGTAGGATGCGGAGTAGCGAGGCAGATGTAGCCTTGAACTTTTGATTACTTTTCTTTCAAGAGAAAAGTAATAACGAAAATAAGAATAATAACAATTGAAATTAAAGCATAAACACCATGTTACAAGCAATCGATTTGACAAAGAGATATGAAGACGGCAATCTGGCCCTTGATGCCTTGAACCTAGAGATCAAACCGGGCGAAATATTTTTCCTGCTGGGAGCAAACGGGGCAGGGAAGACCACTTCTATCAATATCTTCCTCAACTTCATCGAACCCACTTCGGGCCATGCCCTGATCGACGGTATCGACGTTATGGAAAAACCGTTGGAAACCAAGAAGCATGTCGCTTTCGTTTCCGAGAATGTAATGCTCTACGGCAACTTCACCGCCCGTCAGAACCTCGACTTCTTTGCCCGCCTGGGCGGTAAGACGAACCTGACGAAAGACGATTACTATAACGTCATGCGTCGTGTCGGCCTGCAGGAAGAAGCCTTCGAACGCAAGCTGAAAACCTTCTCCAAAGGTATGCGTCAGAAGGTCGGACTGGCCATCGCCATCATCAAAGATGCCGACAACATCGTCATGGACGAGCCGACCACCGGACTCGACCCCAAGAGTGCCGCCGAACTGATGCAGATACTGATTAACCTCCGTAACGCCGGCAAGAGTATCCTGATGTGTACCCACGACCTGTTCCGTGCCAAGGCAGTGGCCGACCGTGTCGGTATCATGAAAGAAGGCCGCCTGGTGATGCTCCGTAGCCGTGAAGAGTTCCTCCAGGACGACCTCGAGCGTATCTATCTGGATTATATGCAGGAAGCTATTTTGGAATAAGAGTATAAACCATTAATAATAAGTAATATGATTTGGTTAATAGCAAAGAAAGATTTCCTGCTGAACTTGTTGTCGGTCAGGTTTATTATAGGGTTTGTACTGTGCCTGCTGGTGATACCGTTCACGGTGATCGTCAGTGTGGAGAATTATCAGAACCAGGTCCGTGTCTTTAAGATCGAACAGGCAAAGGCGGATAAGGAAATGAAAGAGAGCCGCGTATGGTCACATGTTCGTCCTACTGTTATACAGGTGCCGGAGCCGCTGAGTATCTTTAGTACGGGTATTATCGGTGATGTCGGCAATAAGGTGAAGGTTTCTTTCTGGGAATATCCGCTGTTTCCCGAAGGGCATACTCTTACCCGCGACAACCCTTCGTTGAATGCCTTCTTCTCGATAGACTTTTCGAAAGTGGTCGCTATTCTTATCTCGTTGCTGGCACTCGTCTTTTCGTATGATGCCATTACCCGTGAACGGGAAGACGGGACGATGAAGCTGACCTTTACCGGACAGGTGAGCCGTATCTCCTTCCTGATGGGTAAGTTATTGGGATTGTTGCTGACGTTACTGCCTATTTTGCTGTTCTGTTATCTGCTGGCCTGCCTGATCATTGTGGTTAATCCGGCGATTTCCCTTTCAGCATCCGACTGGGGCGGCTTGTCGCTGCTTTTCCTGACTTCCGTCATTTATATGATGGTATTCCTTTTGTTGGGAATGTTTATTTCCAGTCGGGTGACGCATTCGTCTTCGTCTATTATTATCAGCTTGCTGTGCTGGATATGGTTCCTTTTCCTGATGCCTAATATTGCGACTTATCTGGCACAAAGTATTTCGAAAGCGCCTTTATACGATAATGTACAGGCAACCATGAGAAATTATGACGAGGCTTTTCATAAAGAATATATGGAGGAATGGCCGCGTGCGTCCCAAAGGGTCAATATGAAATATTTGAGTTATAATAATTGTACCGGTGACGGACCTGAATATCTTGAATTGGCCGGAGGCCCGAAAGAGACCCCTTTATTCCATCAGCAGATGCAGATTTGGGCAACTCCTCTCATGCTGAATAATGCGGATAAGAAATGGACTTTGCAGCGGAACTATCTGGACGGACTGGTGCGTCAGCAACGGTTGCAACAAGCCATCGCCTGGTTGTCGCCCTCCGAATTGTTCGACCAGACAACGGATGCTTTATGCCGTACCGATGCGGGTAGCTTCCTTAAATATATGGAAAGTTTGCGTAAATACCGGGAGAACGTCATTACCTATTTCAAGGATCATAAGCTGTTTGAGTCTACTGCTTACTTTACTGCCCAATCTTTGGATGAATTCCCTACACAGGCAGAAATTGACTTGGGAGGCGAAGAGGTGTGGAAGAAATATGACAGAAGTAATTCTGAATTTCCGTATCTGGATACCAGCGGTGTTCCCCTCTATGTTCCTCAACCGATCACACTTTCGGCTACGTTGGGTGCTGCGCTGGGACGTTTATGTGCCCTGTTGGGATTGGTGATCGTATTGTTGGTCGGGACAATCGTGTCGTTTATGAAATATGATGTCAGATAATAAATAATTACAGTTATGTTTACAACTTTATATATACGTGAATTGCAGAACTATTTGTATAGCCTGCGCTTTCAGGTTTCTTTTGTAATTGTTGTGCTGGTGTTTACGTTGGGTAGTGTTTCATTTGCTTCTTCTTTTAAGGATATGCATGATAACTATACCAAATATAGCGTAGCACAGCAGGAAGCAATAGGCAAACAAGCCGAAAATATCTCAAAAGTAGCGACAGCAAGGAACAGCTTTATCATCTCTCCGCGCGAAAACAGCGTGATTGCGGATTGTAAGGAAAGCTATTTACCTAACCGTATTACCTACAGTGCTTATAATGTGTTTGATTATTCGGTACGCCATGATAGCAATAATCCTCTTCTGATCCGTACGGATAGTTTGAGTTGGTCGTTTATCGTTTCCATGTTCCTGAGTTTTATTACGCTGCTTTTTGCTTTTGATGCCATTTCAGGGGAAAAAGAGGAGAGGACGCTGGCTTTGGTCTTTTCAAATGCCGTACCCCGGCGCACCTTCTTGTGCAGTAAGCTTTTGAGTATTATAACAGTGATAGGAGTCATGGAACTGGTCGGTATCATAATCAGTCTGATTATCCTGGCTGTTTCCGGTCAGGTGCAGTTGAACAGTAGCTTTCTGATAGAGACTGCCGGGTTTATACTGATCAGCCTTTTGTTCATCACTACGTTTGCCGTATTCGGTTTGCTGTCGTCGGTGGTGACGCGCTACTCCAATATCAGTTTGCTTATCTCGCTTTGTTTCTGGTTGTTTGCTGCGGTGGTCATTCCTAATACGTCTGTATTCTGGGCAAAGACGCTGTTCAGCATACCGACATCGGACGAAGTGGCTCAGAAGCGCCAGGAGGCATCCAATGATATTAACCGGAATGCACCGGAAGGAAGCTGGTCGTCCAATGGTATGGATGCATTTTATCCCCGGCATGAGTTGCGTGCACGAAACCAGAGCAATCTGATGAATAGCGATAAGAAGTATAATGATGCCTATTACCTGCAACAGTTCCGTCAGTTTGAGCAGACCCGTAATTTCACGCTGTTGTCACCGATCGCGCAGTTCGATTATATGAATGAAGCGTTTCTGGGAGGTGGTTACCTGCGTTTTCAGAAGAACTGGAATGATCTGCATGCTTTCCAGGAACAGTTCTTACAGTGGTTCAAAGACGTCGATGCCAAGGATGACGATAGCCCTCACTGGTATAATCCTTATGAAGATTATTCCACCAGTAAGAAACCTGTAGCCGTCGATCAGATTCCGCAATACCAGGAACAGATCGCCTCTTTCGGGCAACGCATCGAATTCATCGGCGGTTATATGATTGCTATGATAGTTATGATTGCTGTTTTGTTTATGGCTTGCTTTTATTTCTTTACAAGATACGATGTACGGTGATAACTGTCTAAATTTTGTACATCACTGTCTAATTATTGGACAGAATGGGAATTTAGTGATAAATATATATGTTTGATAAATAGATGTTTGTGTGTTTTGGCACGCTGTTTGCACTATAAACGGCGTTGCCGGACATACTGTAAAGTAAAACCGGGCAGCTGTCCGTTATTGGACAGGTTATTATTTATAAAATAGGTAGTTATCAGATAGATACACTTATGGCATGCTATTTGCCATGAATTAGGTAAAAAGATAAACAATACTAATAAGATGTGTGTTTTCAACATGAAGGGAGCAACTCTGGCGAACTGCTCCCTTTTATAACCTAAAAAGGTTAACATAATTGATGAGGTTCTCTTTGGCGAGAGAACAAGCTCTTCCTTGTGCGTGAGCATAGGGGAGAGATTTTTTTATGCTTTAGCTCCTTTCATGGATAACTTTTCAAGGAAATATACGATAGCGAAGCCAAATATCATTAATCCTACGGCTTCCCACAACAACTGGTCCGGCAAAATATTTGCTTCGACCAACGGCTTGATCACTCCATGGCTGTCGGTATATGTCTCGATTGTTTCTTTCCAGGGCCATACTTTGTTGAGCGAACCCAGCATAAAACCGGCCAATACTGCGATTGTCGTATCATGGAACCGGCGCAGGGCATAAGAGAGTACTCGTGAAAATGAAGTGATACCTATTGCCGCGCCACAGATAAATACGAGCATGACCGGGATATTGAGTGTCTTTACCGCTTCCATGATATAGAAATATTTTCCGAGCAATACCAGAATGAAACTACCCGAAATACCCGGCAAGATCATCGCGCAGATCGCAATGGCTCCGCAAAGGAAGATAAAGAATAGATTTGTCGGTGTCTCCGCCGGTGTGGCAACGGTAATGTAATAAGCAATGATAGCCCCGATGATAAAACTCAGTATCGATTTCCAGTTCCATTGTTTGATATCTTTCGATACGAACCAGGTGGAAGCCAGTACCAACCCGAAAAAGAAGGCCCACACCAGGATCGGATGGGTAACCAACAGCCAGGTAATGAGCTTTGCCAGCGAGAAAATGCTGATCCCGATGCCGGCAACGATAGCCAGCAGGAAGTTGGCATTTATCGCTTTCCAGAAAGCGGCGATCTTACCGGTGAAGAGTAGCTTCAGGCTTGCTCCGTTAATACTCTTGATCGAATCGATCAGTTCTTCATAAATACCAACAATAAAGGCAATTGTGCCACCCGATACGCCGGGAACAACATCGGCTGCGCCCATACCCATGCCTTTCAAAAGTAGGAGACCGTAGTCTTTTAGATTTCTGTCCATTATTAGTTATTATTGTCCTTATTATTGAGGAATTCCTTTGTCAGATCTTCCGGCGGGATATGTTTGCCCAGCAACTGCTGCTCCACATCGCTGAAGTCGATACCTGAGTTTTCCAGGTACTCGATCAGTTCTTTCGGGGTAGTCTTGCTGAAGTGCTCGCCGAAATGCTTCATATCTCCTTTAGCCAGATAAGCCATAGCCATATGGAGATGGATAAAAGGCAGATTCGGATTAACGGCATATACCTTATTATAATATTTGATCGCCTTGTCGATATCGCCTTTCATGTAGAGATACTGTCCGGCATGGAAAAGGCTTTCAAAATCTTCCGGTTGATAGTAGTCTCCTTTATCCAATACTTCGAACAGACGTTCGGTGGTCTCGACTGCCTGCTTGTCTTCTCCGTTTTCTACATAGGTCAAAGCCAGCAGAGAGAGTATCCTGACATTGTTGGGGAATAGTTCGACCGCCTTTGTCAACGTCTTGGAAGCCTCCCGGTGACGTTCCGTTTCTGCACAGCAACGGATGAAGTTGATGTATGCAGCCGGTTCGTTGTCAGTCACCTTTTTGCCGATAATATCTTTCAGCAGATTATAGGCTCCTTCAAAATTCTCAAGTTTGATATAACACTCAGCCATGAGCGGTTTGATGCGCTCCGCCATCTCAAAGTCGCCATTGATATCCTGATATACTTCCAGTGCCTTTTCATAATTTTCGTTCATGTAGAGGCAGTAGGCTTTCAATATCTTCAATTCCGGATCCGAATCATCGCAGGTCAGTGCAAAGTCGAATGCTTCGATTGCCTTTTCGAACTCCAGTTTAATCGAATATAACCGTCCGAGTGTGAACCAGTATTCGTGGGAGTAAGGGTTTTTGTCGATCAGTTCGTTGCAGATGCTGATCGCCCCGTCGATGTCTCCTTCTATTTCCCGGTTGTAGCATAACTCATCTTTCAATACCAGATTCTGAGGGAATAAATCAATGCCGCGGTTTATGAAATCGCGGGCTTCATTGTTCATTTCCATATCACTTAAAAGGGGAGCGGTATATTCGAAAACGGTTTCCAGATAATCGCAATCCTCTTCGATCAATTTTTCTGTGTACTCGATCAGTTTATCATACCGGTCGAGCATGCAATAACATTCTAACCGTAATAAGTCGAGGTCCTGGTTGTCTGTTTCAGCGATTGAATCGATCAGGGCCAGTGCACTGTTATAATCTTCATTATAAACGAAGAGTTTGCATTGTCTGATCTGTAAGTCTGTATTACCCGGATGAAGTTTTAACCCTAAGGCTAAAACTTCATCAAAGTAGTCATAATTATCCGATTCTTCAAAGCTGCCCAACAGTTCATCTACTTCATCTGCATCGAAATAGGGTTCTTTTCCCATTTCGCGGGCAGACAGATAACGTTGTAGCAGGCGTGAAATATCATCTTTTTTCATAGGGAATAATTTAATTGGCACATTGTTAAGCCTTGTCCTTCACCTTGCTCCATGTATCTTTCAGGGATACGGTGCGGTTGAAGACGAGCTTTTCGGGCGTAGAGTCTTTGTCTACGTTAAAATAACCGATACGCTGGAATTGTAAATAATCTAACGGCTTGGCGTTTGCCAGATATTTTTCCACGTAACAGTTCGTCAATATGTTCAGAGAATCCGGATTGATGATCTCTTTCATCGCATCCAGTACGGAGCAATTCTTGGCTTCACGGATAGCGGCCAGTTCATCACGCGGATTTTCTACTTTCCAGAGGCGGTCGTACAAGCGGACTTCTGCCGGCAGACTATGCGCACAGCTCAGCCAGTGCAGGGTTCCTTTTACCTTGCGGTTGCTGTCCGGCATGCCGCTCTTGGTATTCGGATCGTACTCGCAATAGACTTCCACTACTTCGCCTGCATCGTTTTTCTTGCAACCGGTACACTTCACGATGTAAGCATTCTTCAGACGTACTTCCTGTCCGGGAGTCATACGGAAGAACTTCTTTGGTGCATCTTCCATAAAGTCGTCTCTTTCCATCCACAGTTCGCGGCTGAATTCGATCAGGTGGCTGCCTGCTTCCGGGTCTTCCGGGTTGTTGATAGCTTCCATCTCTTCCACCTGTCCTTCCGGATAATTGGTGATGATCAGTTTGACCGGATCGAGAACGGCCGATACACGGGTAGCACGGGCATTCAGATCTTCACGAACGGCACTTTCCAACAAGGCGAATTCGTTCAGGGCGTCGTAAGTGGTATATCCGATCTTATCGACGAATTTACGGATAGACTCGGGAGAATAACCACGGCGGCGGAATGCACAGATAGTCGGCATACGGGGATCGTCCCAACCGTCGACCAGCTTTTCTTTTACCAGTGTAAGCAGGTTACGTTTGCTCATCAGCGTATAACTCAGGTTCAGTTTGTTGAACTCAGTCTGGCGCGGACGGTTGTCGTCGAGGTCTTTACCCTCTTTCAGCCAGTCGATGAACAGGTCGTATAACGGACGGTGTACCACAAACTCGAGTGTACAAAGCGAGTGTGTAACGCCTTCAAAGAAGTCGCTCTGTCCGTGGGCAAAGTCGTACATCGGATACACTTTCCATGTGTCGCCGGTGCGGTGATGGTGTGCCGACGTCACTACGCGGTAGATGATCGGGTCGCGGAAGTGCATGTTCGAGTTTGCCATATCTATTTTGGCACGCAATACCATAGCACCTTCTTCCACTTCGCCGTCGCTCATCTTTTGGAACAACGCCAGGTTTTCTTCGATGGGACGGTCGCGATACGGACTATTGATACCCGGTTGGGTAGGGGTTCCTTTCTGCTGGGCGATAACTTCCGAACTTTGTTCGTCGATATAGGCTTTTCCTTCTTTGATCAGACGGATGGCAAAATCCCACAATTGCTGGAAATAGTCGGATGCGTAATAGATGTTACCCCAATGGAATCCGAGCCATTCTATATCTTCCTTGATTGCATCGACGTACTCTACATCTTCTTTTACAGGGTTCGTGTCGTCGAAACGAAGGTTACAAACTCCGTTGTAACGTTCTGCAATACCGAAATCCAGACAGATTGCTTTGGCGTGTCCTATATGCAGATAGCCGTTTGGTTCGGGTGGGAAACGGGTTTGTATACGTCCGCCATTTTTACCTTCTGCCAGGTCTTTTTCAACATTTGCTTCAATAAAATTCAGGCTTTTTTTGCCTTCTTCTTCGTTCGTTCTGATATCGCTCATATCTGTTATAAATATGTTATTTCTTTATTAACGGAACAAAGGTAGCGATTTCTTTATTTGCTGCATAGCAATACAAGTTTTTTCCTGTATTTGTGGCTTAATTTTATCGAACAGAGTATAATACATGGATAAGGAAAAAGTTGTTTTACCGGCTTTTCTTAATTGGGTTACTATAGTCTCACTATAGCACACAGGTGACGTAGAACTGGCGGATTTACACAGAGAAGATGTTTATTTTATTAAATAAGAATCTGTGCCCATCCGTTCAATCTGTGTCACCTGTGTGCTATGGTGAAACGTAGAATGTAATGCGTCAGAACAAGCTGATTAGCAGAGCTATGTTCAATACCGTAACCATGGTTCCCAATAATACGAGAAGGATGGTGGTTGAACGGGAGTTGACATATTGTCCCATTACTTTCTTGCTGGAGGTTAGATATACCTGGGTAAAGACCGTGATAGGAAGCTGCACGCTCAGCAGCATCTGCGAGAGGATCAGTCCTTTGAACGGGTCGCCGATCAGGAAGATGATGAGCAAGGCCGGAACGAATGAAAGAATGACTCCCAGCTTGGAGTGTAAGTCTTTATGATTGTAGGCTTCCCCATAGAAGCCGGCAAAGATGGAGGCTCCCGCAATACCCGATGTAATTGTTGATGAAATACCGGCCAGCAGCAGTGCGGCGGCAAAGATCACGCCGGCGTTGTTTCCAACCAGGGGAACCAGTAATTGTTGCGCCTGGTCCAGTTCGTCTACGGCAATCTTTTCTTTGAAGAATGTTGCTGCTGCCAGGATAATCATGGCCGAGTTGATCGCCCAGCCGATAACCATCGACAGGAGCGTATCATAGAATTCGTATTTCAGCTGTTTCTTGATGACCGATTCATTTTCCAGGTTCCATTCGCGGCTCTGTATCACTTCCGAGTGGAGAAAGAGGTTGTGGGGCATCACTACGGCACCGAGCACACTCATGATGATCAGCATGGAGTTGGGAGGAAACGACGGTTTTACCCATCCGGTGACGGCCTGTCCCCAATTGACATCGACCAAAGCCAGTTCATACAGGAAAGAGAGGCCGATAATGGAAACGAACATGATGATCCAGCGTTCTATCTTGCTGTAGGTATTGCTGAGAAGCATGATCAGGCAGGCAATCGTAACGATTACGGCACCAATCTTTATCGGTATGCTGAACAGCATCCGCAGCGCAATGGCTCCACCCAATATCTCGGCAAGCGAAGTCGAAATGCTGGCAAGCATGGCCGAACCCAGAATAGGACGGCTAAGCATCCGGGGCATATATTTATTGGTCGCTTCCGATAAGCACAAACCGGTTACAATGCCGAGGTGGGCAACGTTGTGCTGGATAATGATCAACATGATGGAAGAGAAAGTAACTACCCATAGCAGTGCATATCCGAATTCGGAACCGGCTGCCAGGTTGGTTGCCCAGTTTCCGGGGTCGATGAATCCTACGGTGACTAATAATCCAGGGCCTATGTATTTTAAAAGGTCTAACCCTCCGGAACGAGGTTTGTGATTGATCTTGAGTTTGTCTAGCAGTTTCATGTTTTTATTACTTGTTATATCCAAATGTTAGTTACTTTCTTTTTATTCTTTCCTGTAGTCTTTTGAAACAGACCTACCTCTAAATTCATTTAGACGTACGTGTAAATCGATTTAGACCTAGGTGTAAATAAAATTAGACGTACCTCTAATAGAAATAACAAAGGGAACGTTTTATTGTTTTCTACGGGAACGTCAGAATAAACGACGTTTTGTTTATCGCCGGATTGCTCTTTAAGGCAATGCTACCCCCCGAGAGCCGCATGATCTGCCGCGAGATGGACAACCCGATGCCGCTTCCGCCTTCTTTGGTCGTGAAGAACGGCACAAAAATATGTTCCGCTTCTTCCGGTGGAATGGTAGGACCATTGTTGCTCACCTCGATAATCACGGACTCGTCCGGATTACAATAGGCTTTCAGCTCGATTAGCCCGTCCGGTTGTCCGCTGCCGATGGCCTGCATGGCGTTTTTCAGCAGGTTCAGTACAACCTGGGTGATCAGTTTTTCATCCGCATAAACGATCAGGTCGGCCGGTTCTATATTTATATTAATCGTTATATTGGGGAAATTGTTGTGGTGACGGGCCAGATTTGTCATCCGCTCCGCAAACTTTTGCACATAGAATAACGAAGGTTCCGGTGTCGGAATATGGGTAAACTTGCGGTATGACTCGACAAATGAGATCAGGCTCTTTCCCGTTGTACTGATCACTTCCAGGCCATTACGTATTTCGCTGTCGGCGTCTTCGTGGATGGAAAGCAACGTATCGCTCAGTGAGGTGATCGGGGTGACGGAATTCATAATCTCATGTGTCAGCACACGGGTCAGACGTATCCAGGAGTCGATTTCCTTATCGTCCAGTTCGCTGTTGATATCATTGATAGCCAGGATACGCACATGTTTTTCCTGCAAGGTCATTTCGGATACGCGGATGGAAAGGTTTACCGTTCCGCGTTCGTTTACGAATGATATCTGATGTTTGTCGCCCGGGAGGATATTGGCAATCGTAGTCTGTAGTTTTTCATCGATGCGCGCCAGCTGTTTGACATGGGTGAAAACGGAAAGGCCCAGCAGACGAAGAGCTTCGTTGTTGGTCTGGTAGATGTTGCCTATGTCGTCCAATACGATTATGCCGGTATTGACCGAGTTCATGATCAACTCGTAATATTTTTCTTTCTGCACAGCTTCCGCTTTCGCCTGGAAAAGTATCTGGGTGATGCGGTTTAATGATTCGCTTACCAGTTTGTCGTTGGATGAACGTCCTCGGGTGGCATATTGGAATGCATAGTCGCTGTTGTCAATGGCATCGAACATGAAGGCTACCTTCTGGGCGTTGCGTTTGTATAACTGGCTCATCATCCGTATGGAATACAGCCAGCCTATGAAAACGAGGATAAACCATTCCCATTGCCGCGTCATGGCGAAATAGCTTCCTGCAACGGTTAATACTCCGAATAACCCCAGCCGGAAAGTCAGACTATGATAGATACCTTTTAACATAAGAATAATGTGTCAATGTGCTAATATGCCAATGTGCCAATTACGGATACAACCTACGCTGTGTTGTGCTGTGCCTTTCATTGGCATATCAGCACATTGGCATATCAGCACATTATAATTCATAACGTTTGATTTTATTGTACAGCGTCTGACGTGAAATACCCAATTGGCTGGCGACGAGCGAGAGATTGCCGTTGTACTTGTCCATGGCATTCTTAATCATGTTGTACTCCATCTCTTCCAGCGTGGTTGCCTCTTTCAGTGGCGATTCTTTCTTGCGGGGGAAGTCGAAGTCGGAGCTGTCGAGGGTTTCGCCTTCAGAAATAATCACGGCCTTTTCGATGGTATGTTCCAGTTCGCGGATATTACCGAACCAGGGTTGCTGCTTCAATTTATCCTTTGCATCCGCGCTGAGGCGCATGGAGGATTTACCGTAGATATTGCAATATTTTGCCAGGAATATTTCAGTCAGCGGAACAATGTCTTCCGGACGTTCGCGGAGGGACGGTATTTCTACATGTATTGTGTTGATACGATACAAAAGGTCCTCACGGAACAGCTCTTTCTGTACCATCTCCTGCAAATCGCGGTTGGTGGCACAGACCAGGCGGATATTCACCGGGATAGGGGTGTTGCTTCCTACCCGGACGATGCTGCGGCGCTGGATAGCCGTCAGTAGCTTTGCCTGTAAATGATAGGAGAGGTTCCCGATTTCGTCCAGGAACAGGGTTCCGTTGTTGGCTGCCTCGAACTTACCGGGACGGTCGGCGCGTGCATCGGTAAAGGCGCCTTTCATATGGCCGAACAGTTCGCTTTCAAACAATGTCTCGGTGATGGCACCCATATCTACGGGGACCATAGCCTCCTTTTTGCGGTTCGACAACATATGTATTTCTCTTGCCAGCATTTCCTTACCAGTTCCGTTCTCTCCGGTGATCAGGATATTGGCATCGGTTTTGGCAACCTTTTCGATCAGGTTGCGGAGTTGCTGCATGGCGTTGCTTTCGCCCCAGAACATGCCGCTTTCCTTGGAGATAACCTGCTTGCTGCTCTCATGCGGAACTCCTTTCCGGTTTGCCATCCGAATATCGTAAGCCGTTTTCAGCGTTTCCAGCAGTTTCGCATTGTTCCAGGGTTTGACAACGAAATCGGTGGCGCCTTCCTTGATGCCCCTTACTGCCAGGTCTATGTCTGCATAAGCGGTGAAGAGTACGACCTGTACGGCCGGGTCTTCCTTCTTTATTTCGGACAGCCAGAAAAGCCCCTCGTTACCGGTGTTGATTCCGGCACTGAAATTCATATCCAGCAGGACTACGTCCACATTCTCGTTATGTAGTGTCGTCTTTATTTTGTTTGGAGTAGAGATGGTTATCACTTTCTCGAAGCAGGTGCCTAACAGCATCTGTACTGCGGTGAGAATCCCCTTGTTATCGTCTACGACCAGTATGGTGCCTTGTTTAGCCATTGTGATATTTAATGTATTTATAATGCAAAGATAGGGCTTCGGTTTTATACTACCTAACCTGTGTCTAAAATTTAGACAGATAAAATATGCGTACAAAACGGATAAATGCAGGTTGTCTAATAATTATACACCACTGTCTAATTTCTTTACACTTCTGAAAAAGAATGGTTTTTACAATTTATTGATAAATAGTGTTTTATCAGGTTTGGCACGCTCTTTGCCCTTTTGTTGGCAGAAAATAACACAAAAATGAAACAGATAATAGTTACATCGATTCTTTCGCTTAGCCTGGCAACAGTTACCATGGCCCAGGAAAAACGCTGGACAATGGATGAATGCATGCATTATGCCGTTGAAAACAGTCCGAAAGTCAAGAAACAAACCCATACGAGCGATTCTTATAAAGCAGAGTTGAATTCAGCAGTAGCTTCTTTCTTCCCTTCCATGAGTGCAAGTGTGGGAGCGCAGTATAGTTTCGGACGTTCCATTGACCCGGAAACCAACGTCTATAACAATACATCTACATTTAATAACGGATATGGCCTGAGTGTTTCCATACCTATATTTAATGGGGGACAACTGATCAACCAATGGCGTATGGCAAAAGCGAACCGTCAATTGGGTATGAATGATATCCAGAAGGAAAAGGATGATCTGGCAATCAATACGATGCAGGCTTTTATGGATGTCGTATATTATCAGGGAACGGTGAAACTGGCTGCCGAGCAACTGGAAGAGAACAGCCGTATCCTGTATAGAACCCGTCGCCAGGAAGAACTGGGACTGAAAGGAAAAGCCGATGTCGCCCAGATCGAAGCGCAGGTCGCTGCCAACGATTATAACCTGACGCATCAGCAGAATCTGCTGAATACAGCCATATTGACTTTGAAACAAAATATGAACTTCCCGTCGGATATGGAGTTGGACGTAGATACCATGCTCCTGGATAAATCGTATGCAACCATGTTGGAATCGGTGGAGGAAATTTACGATTATGCATCCGATAATAACCCGACAGCTTTGCAGGCACAACTTCAACTGAAGTCATCTAAAATGCAATATCTGATGGCTAAAGGACGCATGTTACCCTCCATCTCTTTCTCAGCCGGTGTTTCTACCAATTATTATGAGAACCTGAAAGGAGAACAGGCTCCTGCTGCATTCGGAAGCCAGTTTAAGAACAACCGGGGGGAATACATTTCCTTTAACCTGAGTTTCCCGCTTTTTAACGGTCTGGACCGTCTGACAAATCTGCGCAAGGCACGCAATAATATGCGTATCGCCCAGGAACAGCAGACCGAGGTACTCCGCCAGTTGCAGACGGCTATCGAACAGGCTATCCTCGATCGTGAAGGGTACGCCAAGGAAACGATCCAGATGGAAAAGAAAGCCCAGGCGGACGAAATAGCTTACCAGGTGACTCTTCGCAAATTCGAAGAAGGCCTGATGAGTCCGATCGACTTACAGACCAGCGCCAACACTTTACTGCTGTCGAAAGCTGATTTGCTGCAACGGAAGCTGATGTATCTGCTGAAATGCAAGTTGGTTGATTACTATAAAGGTAAACCGTTGATTGAAGGTATAAACTGAGAATAAACAGAAACTGATAATAAAGAAATAAAAACATACAACAATGGATATACAATTAGAAAAGAAAAGAGGCATTCAGAAGAAACATTTACCTTATGTAGGTGGCGGTGTTTTATTCCTGGCATTGGTCGGATGGATCATTTTCGGCGATCATGCATCCACATTGAAAGTGGACGCCCGCGGTATCAGTATCGGTGAGGTTACGAAGGAGCAGTTCAATGATTTCGTTCGTGTAAACGGACAGGTGCAGCCGATTACTGTGGTACAGTTGAGCCCGGAAGAAGGCGGTATCGTTCAGGAGAAAGTAGTGGAAGAAGGTGCCCAGGTGAAGAAAGGTGACGTTATTATCCGCCTTTCCAATTCAAGCCTCGATTTGCAGATATTGGATGCCGAAGCTCAGCTGGCGGAAAAACAAAACTTCCTGCGTAACACACAGGTGGCCATGGAACAGGACAAACTGAACAATCAGTTGGAAAAGGCGCAGCTTGATGTCGACATTGCCCGTTCACGCCGTGCTTATTCACAACAGAAGAAATTGTATGATGAAAACCTGATTGCCAAGGAAGATTATCTGAAAGCTAAAGAAGATTATGAACTGGCAACAAAGAAATATGACCTTGTTGTCGAGCGCCTGCGTCAGGATTCAATTTCCCGTACGATCCAGATGGACGAAATGGAAACCAGTCTGGCCAACATGCGCCGTAACATCCAATTGGTTCATGAACGTAAGGAACATCTGAATGTCCGTTCACAGATTGACGGCGAACTGGGTTTGCTGGATGTCGTGCTGGGACAGAATGTTTCTGCCGGTTTAAAGATCGGCCAGATCAACGACCTTTCCGACTATAAGGTGGAAGCGATGATCGACGAACATTATATCGACCGTGTTAAGCCGGGACTGGATGCCGACTTCGACCGTCAGGGAACAAGTTTCGCACTGGCCGTACGCAAGGTGTATCCGGAAGTTCGCGACGGTAAATTCCGTACGGACCTGGTGTTTACAGGCGAACGTCCTGACAATATCCGTAGCGGTCAGACTTATTATATCAATCTGGAACTGGGACAGCCGACAGAGAGTATCATCATACCACGCGGAACATTCTTCCAGAGCACCGGCGGCAGCTGGATCTTCGTACTCGACAAAGATGGCAAGAAAGCCTATCGCCGTAAGATCAAGATCGGCCGTCAGAACCCGCAGTACTATGAAGTAACAGAAGGCCTGGAAGCAGGAGAAAAGGTAATCGTTTCCAGCTATGAAAGCTACAAGGATAACGAGGTGTTGGTTTTGGAATGATATATAGAATAAATGAATCGTGTATAGAAAATAATGTGCCAATGTGGC
The DNA here is from genome assembly GCF_020091425.1 of Parabacteroides goldsteinii. Classification (NCBI taxonomy): domain Bacteria; kingdom Pseudomonadati; phylum Bacteroidota; class Bacteroidia; order Bacteroidales; family Tannerellaceae; genus Parabacteroides; species Parabacteroides goldsteinii. Next base: position 1,385,004 of record NZ_CP081906.1, read on the forward strand.
AATATGCTAATGTGCCAATTTAGAAAAAATTGAGCTATCTGTTTATAGTGACGGGAGTAACTAATTCCCCTCTTGAGAGGGGATAAGGGGTGTGTTAAAGCCAGTTATAGGACGAAACTATAACACACCCCCTTCCCCCTCTCAAGAGGGGAGCCAGGTACAACCGGTCAATAATCGGATAGTTCACATTTGACAATAATTGAAATATGTATATCCTAATAATAACTGAATATAAAACATACCACTATGATGAAGAACTTTTACATAGCTATCCGGTCCCTTTCTAAGAAAGGACGGCACAGTGGCATCAAGATATTGTCGTTAGGTGTAGGCCTGGCAATGGGGTTGGTTCTTATCGCGAAAGTATGCTTCGAACTGTCCTATGATGGCTTCTATCCGGCTTCGGACAGGATATATGCCATCCAGGAGAACGTATCGTTCAAAGATAATCCGCTCGATACCTATCCCCATGTCAGCGGAGGCATAGCTCCCGGTATGAAAGCCGAGATTCCCGGAGTAGAAGCCGCCACCCGTGCCCTTAAATTTGGCGACGTTGTGATCCATACGCCCGACAAACGGAAATACGATGCTACCCTGATGCTGGCCGATGATTGCTTTTTTGATGTTCTTCCGCGTGATATGATAGCCGGCAAAGCAAAAGAAACGCTTGGCCGTCCCCTGTATGCACTTGTTTCGGAAAGTGTGGCGAAAAATATCGGTGCCGGTGAAACGGATATTGTCGGTCAGACTTTCGAGATCGAAGCCTATCCCGGTGTCAGCCTGACGATCGGCGGCGTTTTCAAAGACGTTCCGAAGAATACCCATCTTTTCTATGATATGCTGGTTTCGATGGCCTCTTATAAAGAGATTGCCGGATGGACGAACGAAGACGAATGGTTCGGTGGCGACAGCTACAACGCCTATGCCCTTCTGCGACCGGGTGTCAGCATGGAAGATATGGTCAAGCCGATGGACGATATGCTCGACCGCCATGTCGACCCCGATAAACTGAAAGAACAGGGCATTAACTATAAACTGAAACTCTGCCCGCTGGAAGAGGTCTACGGCAAGTCGCCTGAAACGAAGAAGATGGCTGTTATGCTGGTCGCCATCGCTTCCGCCATCCTTTTTGCGGCCCTGATGAATTACATACTGCTGGTGATCTCTTCGCTGGTAGTCCGCTCGAAAGATATAGCCATACATAAATGTTACGGAGCATCCGGCTGGAATATCTCCGACATGATATTCTCCGAGACATTCCTCAACCTGCTCATATCCCTGGGCGTTTCCGCCCTGTTGATACTGGCTTTCCGCGAGATGGTGGAGGAACTGCTCAACGCTTCCCTGCTGTCGCTCATCTCTTTGGATACGATTCCGATGCTGGTGGCTATCTGCCTTGTCATCTTCCTGCTGGCGGGATTACTGCCGTCGCGCCTGTTTGCCGGCGTACCGGTGGCATCCGTGTTCAGGTCGTATAACGAGTCGAGACGGTCGTGGAAGAAAGTGCTGCTGTTCATCCAGTTTATCGCTGTCGGTTTTCTGATCTGCCTGCTGGTTGTGATCGGGTTGCAATACCAACGGCTGGTGACGGATGATCCCGGCTACTCGTTCGACCGCCTGGCCTATTGTTCTCCGAGCGGTGTGAAAAGCTCGCAACGTCGTGCCCTGATGGACGAACTGGCCAAGCTGCCCGAAGTGGAAGGAGTGGCGTCGTGCGCCAATCTGCCAATCTACAGTGGCTCCGGCGATATAGCTTACCGTCCGGGGACAAATGAAACGATCGTCCACTTCAACGACCTTTATGAGGCGGATGCTGATTATGTGCCCCTGATGGAAATGTCGGTGATCGAAGGAAAGGCTTTCGATCGTTCTTATTCCGATTCTGCGCAAGTGATGATGGTCAGCCGCATGATGGCGGACCAGTTGGCGAAAGCGCTGGACTGGAAAGACGGGGTAGTAGGAAAGCTTGTGCCGGTAAGCGGCCATGGTGGAAATTCACAAGATTTTAGGATCGTAGGTGTTTACGATGATATCCGTATCGGTCAGATCGGTCAGGATCTGATGTATCCTTCCGCATTATTTTATGGAAACAGGGCACATCGGAATATCGTCATCAAATTCCATAAGCTGACAGCCGAGAATATGGCGAACGTACACGACGTCATCCAGAAATTCCTGCCGGACAATGAATTTACACTCGCTTCCTACAGTGTCAGCGTGACGAATTTATATAATGCTTCACGCCTCTTCCGTAACTCGGTTATGTGGGGTGGCATCGTGACCCTTATCATCACTCTGATCGGACTGATCGGCTATATCAATGACGAGACGAACCGTCGCGGTAAAGAAATCGCCGTGCGGAAAATTAACGGCGCCACCGAGGTGAATATCCTCTCGTTGATGACACGCGATGTGGCCTGGATGGCTCTCCCCGCCATTCTGATCGGAGCCGCCGGCTCTTATTATGCGGGCGAAAAATGGTTACAACAGTTCTCTGAAAAGATACCGATGCATGTCGGCCTGTTCATTCTCTGCTCTGTCTGTATACTGACGGTCATCCTGGCTACGGTTGTCTACCGTTCGTGGATGGTTGCTGTATCGAACCCGGTGGAAAGTTTAAAGTCTGAATAGTAATACATATATAATATGATAAAGAATTTTAGTATGGCATTCCGTTCCCTGTTCAAGAAAGGGAGGAATAATGGAATTAAGATCATTGCTCTGGCTGTCGGATTGGCCATGGGACTAGTATTGATTGCGAAAGTCTGTTTCGAACGGTCGTACGATAACTTTTATCCGGACAACGACCGCATTTACCTGGTCAAGTCAGGCATCAACCGCGAAGGAAAAAAAGATACCTGGGGACAGGTGAGCGGCGCAATCGCCCCCGGCATGAAAGCGGAGATACCCGAAGTGGAGGCAGCTACCCGCTACACCCGTATCGGTCCGCCGGACGAACTGATAATGACGCCCGAAAAACAGTTCTACACGGCAACCCTTTTGCTGACCGATACTAGCTTTTTCGATGTTTTCCCGCGTCCGATACTTATCGGTGACCCGAAAGATGTGCTGGCGCGTCCGAATTATGTCATGATCTCCCGTTCGCTGGCCGAAAAGATGGGCGGCGTGGAGAACGTAGTCGGTAAAACTTTTGTGCGTGATGTAAACCGCAATTCCGTGCAAACGATCGGCGGCGTGTTTGAGGACATACCCGAAAATAGTCATCTGCAATACGACATGCTGGGTTCGTTGGCGGGTTATTCCGTGCAAAGTACCACTAACTGGGTGGGTAACGACCGTTATATAGCCTACGTGAAACTACTCCCGGGCACAGACCCCGAGTCGCTCGCCCCCTCCATCCGCCGCATGCAGGAACGCAACCAGGACCTGGAAGGCCTCAAGAAAGCCGGTGTAGACCTGTTTTATACTATATCCCCTTTGCAGGATATCCATAACAACAACGAAGATGTAAAAGATATGAACGCGATGTTGCTTTTCCTGGCTACGATCCTGATCGTCATCGCCGTCTTGAACTATATCCTCGTTGTCATCTCCACCCTGATCGGACGGACAAAAGAGGTGGCGGTACATAAATGCTACGGAGCCTCCGGAAAAGATATTCTCGGAATGATACTTTCCGAATCGCTGCTGCATCTCTTGCTTGCCCTGTTGCTGGGTGCTTTCCTGATCCTTATTTTCAGAGGTAAGGTGGAAGATTTGCTGTCGGCATCCTTGTCGGCTTTGTTTACGCTGCCTACCGTGACGCTTCTGGCGGGTATCTGTCTGGTTGTATTCGGGGTGACATGCCTTGTCCCGACCTGGCTTTTCCTGCGCATACCGGTTGCTTCGGCTTTCCGCAGCGTGAAGGAGTCGAAGCGGTATTGGAAACTGTGCCTGCTTTTCGTGCAGTTCGTCGCTACGGCTTATCTGGTAGCGCTTCTGATCACGATCAGCCGCCAATATGACAAGATGATCACGAGCGATCCGGGGTATGCCTACGAAAACCTGATCTATTGCAATACCAATGGAGTGGGAGCACAGGAACGTGAGCGTGCTATCGATGAACTGCGCCGCCTGCCACAGGTCGATCAGGTCGGATGCAGTACCGAACTGCCTTTCTATTATGCCTCCGGAAATAATGTTTCTCTGCCGGGCGAAGACCGTGAGTTGTTCAATATTGCCGATATGTATTTCGTTTCCGACAATTATTTCAAGATCATGGAAATACCCGTCGTTGAGGGCACTGCCTTCCAGCCGGGCGAAGCGAATGACGATAAGGTAATGGTCAGCCGCAAGTTTATCGACCTGATGGAGAAGACGGCCGGCTGGACAGGAAGTCCTATCGGCAAAGGCGTCATGATTACCGAACATAGCAACGGCACGAAGGTGTTCACCATCAGTGGTGTCTACGAAGATTTCCGTATCGGTTCGCTGAAAGGGCCGGATACCCGTGCTTCCGTTCTCTTCTACAACATGCCCGACAGTTATAATCCGGCTAAGGTCATCCTGATAAAGATGCATACCATGTCGTCTGAAAACCTGGCTCAGGTAAATGAAATACTGGCCGGTGCCATGCCCGACAAAGTGGTCGAAGCCTCCGTCTATAAGATGGATATTCTCAACCAATACCAGGACGACCGCGACTTCCGCGACTCCATCATGATCAGCGGCCTTGTCACCCTGATCATCGCCCTGATCGGATTGCTGGGATATACAGCCGACGAAACCAACCGCCGCGGCCGCGAGATTGCCATCCGTAAGGTAAACGGCGCGACAGCCATCGATATTCTCCGGATGATCTCAAAGGATATTTCCTATATTGCGATTCCCGCCCTGGCGATAGGAGCCGCCATCGCCTATATCAGTGCATCCGGCTGGCTGGAAAAATTCGCGGAACGCATCCAACTCAGTGCCTTTATCTTTATCGGTGCCGCCCTGTTCGTCTATGTGATCATCATCGGTTGCGTTTTATTCCGCGCCTGGAGAACGGCCGACGAGAATCCGGTGGAAAGCCTGAAAGCGGATTAAAAAACGTAGGAAATGGCAGAAGTAAAACTTCCGGCAACTTGAATCGCTTTCAGGATGCCGGAAGTTTTACATTAGACATATATAAACTTTTCCAACTGCAAAAAAAAGCAAAAAGATAACTCCGTTTGATTATTAATCCTTACATTGCATGCGTTTTATACAAGCAATCATTTTTAAACATAAAATTATGGGTACATTAACTAAGATTCTGGAGTTTTTTCTTGGCAATCTGAATAATTCGGAATATGCTAACTATATGGATCGTTTCAGAGCTCTCTTCCAAGAGGCTGGAAGTGGAGGTGGCGACCGTCCGGAAATCGAATAATATATTTTGGGGTGACAGAGACTCTTTATAGTCACCGATATTAGTTTAAGTTTTAATTAAACATGTGCATCCGGCCTGTGAAGGTCGGATGTTTTTCTATAGTAAAGTGTAAAGAAAATAGACATGACTGTCTAAATATTAGACACTGCCGTAAAAAAGACAAAACAGTATAATGTTGAAAACTAGCTTTTTATTAAGTTTGGCACGTAATTTGAATTATATAGAGAAAAGAGAGTGGATTTTAAAGAGGAATATAAAGTATAAATGTAGAATTAAATAAATAACATTATGATTAAGATTGAAGGATTAAGTAAGCACTTCCGTACAGAAGAAGTAGAAACAATCGCATTGAACAATATTTCGATGGAAGTGAAGGATGGTGAATTTGTAGCTATCATGGGACCTTCCGGTTGCGGTAAATCAACCTTGTTGAATATCCTGGGTTTGCTTGATAATCCGACTGGCGGTAATTACTATCTGGTTGATAAAGAAGTGGGCCATCTGAAAGAAAAAGAACGTACACAGGTTCGTAAAGGGAATATCGGTTTCGTATTCCAGAGCTTCAACCTGATCGACGAACTCAATGTATACGAAAATGTGGAACTGCCGCTGACTTACCTGAAGGTAAAGGCTTCCGAACGTAAACAGATGGTAAACGATATTCTGAAACGTATGAACATCAGCCATCGTGCCGCTCACTTCCCACAGCAGTTATCCGGAGGTCAGCAACAGCGTGTTGCCATTGCCCGTGCCGTTGTCTCCAACCCGAAGATCATCCTTGCCGATGAGCCGACCGGTAACCTGGATTCAAAGAACGGTGCCGAAGTAATGCAGCTGCTTACCGAACTGAACAAAGAAGGGACAACCATCGTCATGGTAACCCACTCCAAGCATGACGCAAGTTTTGCACACCGCATCATCAACCTGTTCGACGGTAGCATCGTGTCATCAGTGAGCGAATTTATTTGATGAATTAGATTTTACACATGGACATATAGCTAAATTAAGAATGTAAGCAAACACGAACATATCCTACCTGTGAAGGCGGGATATGTTTTTATTCTCGCCAACTGTAGAACAATTAAACCATTAAAAAGATGAACAACCTATTAAATATAAAGTCTTTCCTGAAATTCCTGGGTAAGAATAAAGCATATACGGTGATCGATGTGTTCGGACTGTCTGTTTCACTGATGTTCGTCATTCTGATCTCTATTTATACGGTACAGGAGTTGTCGGTCGATAAATTTCAGGAACATGGAGACCGCATTTATGCGGTAGCTTATGAAGAAGGAGTAGTGACAGGCGTTCCGGTGGCTTACCGGTTGCAGGAACGTTACCCGGAGATAGAAAGGGTTTGTCCGGTCATCAGCAACAATTTCAATTCGATGATCGTTTGGGCAAATGATAAAAAGATGAATGCCAATTTATGTTTTGCCGATTCTTCCTTCTTCAATTTCTTTTCGTTTAAACTTTTGAGTGGCGACAAGAATCGGGTGTTGCAGGCCCGTAACAATGCTGTCATTTCCCGGACATTTGCCAACAAATTGTTTGGCACGGACGACCCGGTAGGGCAGAGCATCCGTATCAGCGATTCAACTTCGGTGATGGTGACAGGTGTGATGGAAGATATCAAAAATTCGGCAATCCCTTATACCGACCTGCTGCTGCGGATCGAAGGCGTCACCGAGTTTAACGGCTCGTTGGGCATGGACCGCTATAATAATGCCGGTGCTACGACCGCTTTTCTGATGATGAAACCGGGGGCTGACCTGCGTCCTAAGACAGATGATATTGCTACCTATATGAAGGAGTTCTTCTGGCCGTATAAGATGGAACTGTGGAAAAAGGTAATACTCATCCCCATGAATGAATTGTATTTTTCACCGATAAAGGGAAACGGAAATTCGGGGGATAGACGTTTTGTCATTGTTCTGATGTCGGTGGGTATACTGATCCTGATATTTGCCGTGTTCAATTATATCAACCTGACGGTGGCACAGGCGGGCCAACGGGCGAAAGAGATGGCCACCCGCCGTCTGCTGGGATCGTCGCGCGGTGAATTGTTCATGCGACTGATGGTGGAATCCACATCACTGACGGTTATTTCATTTATACTCGGCTTGCTGTTTGCCATGGCTGTTACCTCTTATGCCAACAACCTGCTGCAATCCGATATAAGCCTGGCCGATGCCTGTACGCCTCTCTGGATCGGTACGGCGATTGTGGTCGTTTTATTGATAGGTGGTTTGTCGGGACTGTTACCGGCCATTATGATTTCTTCAGCCAAGCCGATCGATGTGGTGCGCGGAACTTTCCGCCGACAGACGAAGATGGTGTTCAGTAAGGTTTTTATCACGTTCCAGAATACCATTACGATTGCCATGATCGCAGCTTCTATCGTGATGATTCTCCAGATCAACCATCTGATCAATGCTCCTTTGGGATATAACACAACGAATATATTGGAAACCTCCAATAATTTTGAGAATGTAACGGATCGTACAGCTGCTTTAGACCGGGTGCGTCAGATGCCGTTTGTCAAACGGATAGGGCTGGCGAGCGGGATGCCTTTCAGCGGTAGTAACAATATGACCGGTACGTATGAAGATAAAACACTCAGTTTCCAGCAATTTATTATGGATAGCGTCACATTTAATATCCTGGGACTGGAGATTATCCGTGATAACCACCTGGCTGAAAATAGTTGGTACCTGACCGAAAAAGCAATGATGGATATGGAGTTGCCTATGGATGCACCGGCTTTTAAATGGGGAGAAAACAGTACCCCGATTGCCGGTGTGATCCGCAACTTTCAGCCCCGCGGCAATATAACCCGTGAGAACCAGCCGTCTATGCTTCGCATCAATAAACCGGAAGAAATGTATCCCTGGTCTATTATCATCGAAATAGATGGAAACCCGTACACGGCTTATGAACAGATCCGTAAGGCCTACGAACAGACATCCGGCCTGAATTTCGAAGGCAAATTCATCGACCAACAGATTCAGGAATCGTTTGAAGCGCAGCAGCGCATGGCAAAGATTGTCTCTATCTTTGCCGGTATCGCCATCCTGATCTCTTTGCTCGGGTTATTGGCTATGTCGACCTACTTTATCCAGCAGCGTTCGCAGGAAGTGGCAGTCCGTAAAGTATTCGGTTCGGACAATAAAAGCATCCTGTTACGCCTGGTCAGTGCCTTCCTGATCTATGTTGTCGTAGCTTTTGTGATCGCAACGCCCATCATTTGGTATGCGATGAACCAGTGGTTGTCTGACTATTCATACAGGATCGACCTGAATCCGCTTATCTTTATTGTTTCCGGCCTGTTCTGCCTGGTTATTTCATTTGCTGCCGTATTTGTCCAGAGCTTCAGGGCAGCCAATGCCAATCCGGTGAATAGTATTGCTAATAAATAACGATACGAGTATTATAAATTTAAAGGCGGAAGTTATTCATAAGAATGACTCTCCGTCTTTAGTTGTTTAAGAATAGCATGGATTTCTTAATTATACAGGTTTATATGCTACCTTTGTGCGGTAGTTAAACGGGTGCTTATCTATTTTCAAAACATATATGTTTCGTTGACAAAGCATATATGTTTTGCAATCAAAACTCCTTAGTTTTGTTTTCAAAAGATACTACCTTTCAGTTTATGTTATTGAAAGGTAGGAGATTCTTGCGGCTGGTGTCTGAAACGTCTAATGTGAATACTTTTGGGGGGGCGGATAGGATGTAAAAAAACTGGACAGGACTGTCTAATTATTAGACATATCTTGAAGTTTTGTTGTTTTGTATTTTGTTGATATCTAATGTTTTATTGTTTTGGCACGTATTTTGGTTGTTGGAGTGTGTAAATAACTGAAATAACAAAAAATAGTATATCAATGAGAACGATATTGCGAAACTTTCTGAATGTACTGCGCCGTTTCAAGATGGCGTCTTTCCTGAATATAGTAGGGTTGTCGGTGGCTTTTACCGCTTTTCTGGTGATTATGATGCAGGTTCAATATGAGCGGACTTTCGACCGGTGTTATCCGACCGCTTCACGCATTTGCCGGGTGGATATGAATCGGGGGGAAGGGGATATTTATGCGTCAGTGATTCCCCAGGCATTGGCGAATGCCGCATTTACTTCGTCTCCGCATATCGAAAGTTATACTTTGCTGAATTCATTTACTGGCAAGCGTTATGTCATAGTAGGTAAAGGGGAGGAAGAGAAGGGATTTAAAGAACAGTTAATCCCCTGTTATCCGGATTTAGCCAAGGTGTTCGAGCCGACTATCGTGGAAGGTGTTGCCGCTTGCCTGGAAGATCCGGAAAAGATGATGATTCCTCAAAGCATGGCTCGGCGGATGTTCGGTAACGAATCCGCCATTGGAAAGAGTGTACGTGTAAAAGACAAAATACCCTATTGGGACGAGACGAACTTTATCGTCGGAGCTGTCTATGAAGATTTTCCGGAAAACTCGCAGTTGGAAAACGGAATTTATGCCCGGATGAATAAACGTTACGAAGACGATTGGTTTTCTCAGCAGTTTATGGGATATTTATTGCTCGATTCACCTGAATCTCGTCAGGTGGTGGAGGATAACTTCAATAGTACATTCGATTTTGCTAAATATAACGTTAATAAAGAAACCCGCTTGCAACTGATACCTATCATTGATATTTATTATATGCCAGGTCAGTTAGATGATTTTATTAAGACCGGAAATGTAGATACGATACGGTTGTTGGTATTGATTGCCTTACTGGTTATTGTTATTGCGGGGATCAATTTTACGAATTTCAGTACTTCGCTGGCTCCGATGCGGATAAAAAGTATCAATACCCAAAAGGTATTGGGTAGTTCGACAACAAGTCTGCGGGCGAGTTTGGTAGCCGAAGCGGTATCTATTTGTGTATTTGCCTGCCTGTTGGCCTTTTTATTGACCTGGATATTGAACAGGGCGGAAGTTTTATCGTTCGTTGAAGCGGATACGAATCTGTTGCATTATATACCGTTGTTGTTTATGATGTTAGGTATTTCTGTTTTATTGGGATTGGTAGCCGGTCTGTATCCGGCATGGTATATGACCTCTTTCCAACCGGCACTGGTATTGAAAGGTAGTTTCGGCTTGTCTGCTTCAGGACGGAAGTTGCGTACGGCTTTGATCGGTTTCCAGTATGTCGTTTCCATCGGTTTGATCATCGGCTCTTCTTTTATACAGATCCAGAATAACTATATGCGTTCTTATAAGTTGGGATTCGATAAAGACCAGATAGCGATGGTGACGTTGGGAATGGAAACGGTCAAGAAGTCCGGCGACTTGTTGGTAAATCGTCTCAAGGAATATGCCGGTATTGAAGATGTTGGTTTTGCCAGTACCCTGGTCGGGGCATCGGATGTCTATTCTTCTAATTATTTCAGTTATAATAATAACGGTTTTGGCAGTGAAATTATCGATGTGTCATGGAACTTCCTGGATGTGATGGGCATTCCTGTCATCAGTGGACGCAACTTCAACCGTTCGGATGCACAAAGTGATTCTACCTATGCTTGTGTTTTTACCAAGCGGGTACTGGATTTCGTTCCCGATATGGAACCGGGGTGTTCGTTAGCAAAGAATTGGATGGGTACAGGTAATATAGTCGGCTTCATCGACAACATAAAAGTGTCTTCCCTGCGTTCGGAGGATAAGCCGCTACTTCTTAAAGTAAAAGCAAATAACATATTACCGGTTTCTTATATACGTATGAAATCCGGAACAAACGTGGAAGAAGCAGTAGCCCATATCCATCGGGTAATAACCGATATCGATCCGATATATCCGTTCGAAATAGAATTTTACGATACGGTATTCAATAATCTGTATCATAAGGAACAGTATCTGAAAAAGATGGTCACTTTGTTCAGCCTGCTGGCTATCGTGCTGTCGATCGTGGGTGTCTTTGGACTGGTTGTTTTTGAAACGCAATACCGGCGTAAAGAGATCGGAGTGCGTAAAGTGTTCGGTGCGACGGTACAGGAGATATTGAATATGTTTAATAAAATCTACCTGAAGGTTGTCAGTATATGTTTCATCATAGCAGCCCCGGTTGCTTATTACGGAGTTCATAAATGGCTGGAAAACTTTTCCGATAGGACCCCGATCTATTGGTGGGTGTTTGTGTTGGCTTTCGGCATTGTGGCTGGTATAACCATGCTGACGGTTACATTCCAGAACTGGAAAGCGGCAAATGAGAATCCGGTGAACAGTGTAAAAAGTGAATAATTAATCTAATTTGTCTAATTATTTTACACCAGTGTCTAAAATTTAGACACATCTGAGTAAATGTGTCAAAACTAAGGCACATCTCCTTTTTTATCTTAAAAATAGTCGTTCCTCTTTTTTTGTCTATGCGACTATTTTTTCAGTAATTAGGTAATAAGGCTTAATATTCGTCGTATGTTGAGCCACACGTGGTCTGATAAAGATAAATATAGTGTGTGTACTCCTTCTCTTTCCTGCTTTTAGTAGTTTTGTACACATCTTTTTGATATTAAAAGCTATAGCAAAGAAGGCAAAGTCCATTGTAACCTTGTCTTCTCCCACATGCCGGAACCTTTTGTATGCCATGTTGTGTTTCATTTGTCCAAAAACTGCTTCCGGTTCTATACATCGCCTTCCCCTATGCCTGATGCCTTCTTTCGAGAGTAACCTTTCCCGTGCCTGCCGTTTGTATTGGTTTAACCGGTGGTTGACTTCTATAATACGGTTCCCCCGGGCTTTAAAGCAACTGCCACGTAAAGGACACCCTTCACATCTTTGTGCTTTATACCGGGCACTTTCGGTGATGTATCCGCTAGCTGTTTTGTCACGCCTGGTTCCTATACGGTTCATGTGCTGCCCCATAGGACAAACGTAATAATCCTCTTCCGCATTGTAATAGAGACTCTCCGCATGGAATGGATTGGGGGTATAACGGGGACGCTGTTCTTTATGGAAGTAGTTGTACTTAACAAAGGCTCCTATCCCATTATCTTGCATGAACCGGTAATTTTCTTCCGAGCCGTAACCGGAGTCTGCCACACCGACAGTCGGTAAGCGGTTATAGCGTTGCTCAAAGGAGTGGAAGAAAGGTATGAGGGTCAGTGTATCGGTTGGGTTGGGAAACAGTCGGAAGTCTATGAGGAATTGGTTCTGGGTACCTATTTGCAGATTATATCCGGGCTTGGTCTGTCCGTTTCTCATGGCGTCCTCTTTCATGCGCATGAAGGTGGCATCAGGATCGGTCTTGGAATAGGAGTTGCGTTCTCCAAGAGTGTCAAGATGGTTGTCGTATTCCATCAACTTGTCACGGTACTCCTCAAGTTCCCGGACCTGTTTCTTCTTTTCCCGGATGACTTTCTTTTGTTCCTTGTCCTTTGTTACAGGCTGGTGTTCCAGCACCTCTTTAAGTTCATTCACTATATCTGAGAGCATGGCGGGAGTGAACTCTACGGGTGTGTCTTTGGCGGAGTTCTCTTGGGCTATGGCTTCATCCACCTGCTCCAGGAGAATGCGGATCTTATCCATCAGCTTTGTACGGTTCTTTTCGACTGTCTTGCGCCAGACAAAAGTATATTTGTTGGCTCTGGACTCAATCTTGGTACCGTCAATATACTCTACGTCAAGGCTGATGAAACCTTTGTCGACAAGGACAAGAACCAACTGCGTGAATACATTATTTATCTCTTCTTTTACACGATTACGGAAACGGTTGATGGTTATAAAATCCGGATGTTCATTACCGGAAAGCCAGATATAATGAATGTCACGTAGGAGAAGCTTCTCTATTTTGCGGCACGAATAGATATTGTTCATGTAGGCGTAGATAATCACCTTAAGCATCATTTTAGGATGATAAGGACAACGACCGGTTGCTTTATAAAGCTTCTTGAAATTGTCAAGATTGAGATTATCAACAACAGTATTAACTATGCGAACCGGATCGTTCGCTGCTATGTTTTCATCAATTCTTCCGGGAAAAAGAACTGTTTGGTTGGGAATGTAAGGACGAAAATGTAACTTTGCCATAATGAAAAACTTTATGCCTAAAGATACAAAAACTTTGGGTAATAACAAAGCCCGGGCTTGTGAAAGTCTGGGCTTTGTGCATAAAAAAAGGTTGTGCCAGCGTTTTGACACATTTACATTTGCAGTATTAAATATCCCAATAAAAATATAAGTGTATATTTGAAAAGAAGAGTTGCAGTGAACTAACTTTGACACTAGTCTTAAATGACTATGGGCTGAATCAGACTGCAACTCTCTTAATTGGAGAACCTAGCCAGTTAGAATTGTAGGCTCACGACCTAATAAATGTATTAGCTGTTTCTCCTTCATGTTTAATACTGTAAATACAAAGTTATGAATTATTCTCATTTTGTAGGTCTTGATGTAGGGAAAAAAACTTTCGATGCATCCTTAATGTCTGCGGACGAAAAAGAGTTGTCTCACAAGTCTTTTGATAACACTTCAGAAGGGATCCAATCTTTATTAGATTGGATAGCAGGTTATCATCTCTCTTTATCCAAACTCTTGTTCTGTGCTGAAAACATGGGAAGTTATGTCACAGAGTTATCTGTTTCCAGTGCCTCTATGGGTTTTTCCCTAGCTTTGGTTTGCCCGTTGACCATCAAGAAGTCCATAGGCTTGCAACGAGGCAAAAATGACCGCATTGACGCTAAAAGAATAGCGAACTATGCGGTATTACACTATCGAAAACTAGAGTTATACAAATTGCCTGACAAAGACTTGGTGAGACTGCGGGGATGGATTATTATACGTGACAATTTGGTCAAGCAAAAAGTATCAAGCATAAAGTTATTGGAAACATTCTCCCAGATGGCCAAGTTGGCTGATGTGACAGACTCCATTTCTTTTTTGGAAGAGCAGCTCAAGTCGATAAAAGAAAAGATCCTGCAGGTGGAAGAGGCTATGGAGCAACTAATAGCCGCTAGTTGTTCTCTTTGCACAAACTACTTGTTATTAAGAAGTATAAAAGGTGTAGGGATAATCAATGCCATTGTATTACTGTGTGTTACTAACAATTTTCAAAGATTTGACAACCCAAGGAAGTTTGCTTGTTATTGCGGGGTTGCTCCCTTTGAACATACTTCAGGTATTTCCATACGGGGAAAAACGCAGACTTCTCCATTGGCTAACAAAGAAGTAAAAGTGTACCTTACCCGGGCAGCTATTACTGCCATCTCTTGGGATCCGCAGATGAAAGCATATTATAAAAGGAAAATAGCGGAGGGGAAACATAAAGCATCTGTAATCAATGCTGTAAGAGCCAAAATCATAGCAAGGTCTTTTGCTGTGATACGAAGACAGACTCCATTTGTAACATTAGTCGTATAATAAAAAGGCCCTTAATTTCGAAAACATCTTAGATTTAGGAAGTAGCTATACACTTCTGAAGAGTAATTATGTCTATATACGAACTTACCCAAGGATACGTTAATGTTCGTAAACTTGGGTAAGATTTTATAGATATTGTTTGGAGAGGACTTAGAATTCAACCTCATTTATTAGATGATTACATGTTTGGCATGCGTTTTGAACCTATTCGGGTAAAAATAAATATATAATGAAAACAATTCTTCGAAATTTCATCAGTGTATTACGTCGTTTTAAGATGGCGACGCTTCTTAATATTTTAGGGCTTTCAGTGGCTTTTTCTGCATTTATGATTATTATGATGCAGGTCGATTATGATCAGAATTTTGACACTTTTCATAATGAAGCCGATAATATCTACCGGGTGGAGCTACAGTGGGGTAAGGAAACGCCTCAGGCTATTGTAAGCCGGCCCCTGATGGATGTGTTTTTCAACTTTTCACCGCATATCGTTGCCGGAGCCATTAGCTATCCTATCTATAGTGAGACGGTTTTTATTGTAGATAAGGACGGGAAACAGGATAGTTATATGGAACCGAATATGACTATTTATCCTTCCTTTACCGATGTGTTTACTTTTGATATGTTGGAAGGAACGAAGGATGCCCTGAAGGACCCGGAAAAGATCTTGATTTCGGAAAGTCAGGCTAAAAAGATATTCGGTACGGAATCGGCTGTCGGCCGGAGAATGAAAGCGAAAGATACCAGAGGGCGGTTGGCCGGCCTTTTTACCATACCAGAGATGGATTATACAGTGGGAGGTGTCTATAAGGATTTTCCGGTAAACGGTATCCTCCAGAATGCTGTCTATGTGAAACTGGATGATAAGGAGGGTTTGAATGATTGGGGAAGTTCTAATTATTATGCTTATATCTGTTTGGATAGTCCCGAAGCCGCAAAGGATTTGACAAACGACTTTCTGGATTATTATAAAAAGCACGAGATAGGGAAAAATATGCCGTGGTCTACCGATGACCTGAATTTGCGGCTGACTCCTTTGACGGAGCTTCATTATGTAACGGATGTTCTTTATGACATGGTTCCTAAGACTAGCCGCCAGACGATATTGGTTCTGATTGCCATCGCATTTGTTATTATGCTTATTGCCGGTATCAATTTTACCAATTTCAGTACGGCTTTGACTCCGATGCGTATGAAAAGTATCAATACGCAAAAGGTGCTGGGTAGTTCTAATGCAACATTACAGTTCTCTTTATTGATGGAAGCGGTCTGTATCAGTGTCGTGGCTTTCTTGTTGGCATTATGGATCGTCCGTATGACGGCAAGCAGTCCCATAGCAGGCCTGATCAATGCGGATATCTCTTTTTCCGCTCATCCGGTGTTGATTTCGTTGACGGCTCTGCTGTCAGTGCTGGTTGGAGTGCTGGCCGGGATTTATCCGTCTTATTATATGACATCTTTCTCGCCGGCGCTGGTGCTGAAAGGTAATTTCGGACTTTCTCCCAAAGGAAGGGTATTGAGGAACGTACTGATCAGTGTGCAGTTCATTTCTTCATTTGTTTTGATTATGGGCGCTATGTTCATGTATTTGCAAAATAACTTTATGCGAACCAGTTCGTTGGGATACGACAAAGATCAAATCATCGTGACAGACCTGACGGCTACAGTCTTAAACAGTAAAGACGCTTTCACGAATCGTATGAAATCGTTCTCCGGTATTGAGGATGTGACCTGTGCGGAGTTTTTGCTGGCCAGCCAGGATCAGTATATGACCTGGGGACGTGAACTGAATGGTAAAAATATTCAGTATCAGGTGATGCCGGTCGATCCTTCTTTCCTGAAGGTACTGAATATTGCAGTAAGTGACGGACGGGATTTCCGGGAAGAAGATACTTTGACGGAGCATGGTGCCTATATATTTAATGAACGTGCGCGAAAGACTTACGACATTCAGCTGGGGGATAAGATCGGTGATATGGAGGTGATTGGTTTTGTTCCGGATATCAAGTTCGCTTCTTTCCGTACGGAGGTGGTTCCGATGGCATTCTTAGTGCGTGGTAAAAGTTATTCGGGAGGTGCGGCGTTTGCATATATCAAGGTAAAAGCCGGTTCGGATATGGGAGCAGCCATGGCGCATGTCAAGAATGTAATGAGTGAGATTCATCCGGATTATCCTTTCGACATTACTTTCTTTGATAAAGTGTTGAATAATTTATATGAAAAAGAAACGAGTCTGGGAGCATTGATCACATTATTCAGTCTGATAGCCGTCTTTATCTCGATGGTGGGTGTCTTTGGTCTGGTAGTATTCGACAGCCAGTATCGCAGAAAGGAAATAGGTGTCCGCAAGGTGATGGGGTCTTCCGTGTCGCAGATTCTGATTATGTTTAACAAAACGTATGTCCGTATCCTGTTGATATGCTTTGTGTTGGCCGCTCCGTTGACCTGGTATGCCATTCATGCCTGGTTGGAGAACTTTGCTTACCGTACTCCGATCTATTGGTGGGTGTTCATATTGGCTTTCCTGCTGGTGTCGGCTGTGACGATCGTCACTGTTACCTTCCAGAACTGGCGGGCGGCAAGCGAAAATCCGGTGATAAGCATAAAAACAGAATAGCAATCATGCAACATTTCTGAATTTATTACGTATTTATTAAAAAGTTGTTTGGTGAACAACCTTAAATCGAAGTAATAATTCAATTGATATGAAAACTATTTTAAGAAACTTTGTCAGCGTGCTTCGCCGTTTCAAAATGGCGATGTTGCTGAATGTATTTGGATTAAGTATCGCTTTTGCAGCTTTTATGGTGATTATGATGCAGGTGAATTACGACTACACGTTCGATTCCTGCCAGCCGGAAGCTGATGCAATCTACCGCATGGACATGGACTTTCAGGGAAAAGCGAGTGCCGTCTTCAGCCGTCCTTTTGCAAGAGGCTTTACAGAGTCATCGCCCCATATTAAGGCCGGCATGATTATGGCGTCGTGGAATTCCGAACTTTTTTATAGTGTCGAACGGCAAGGGGAGAGGCTGAATTTCCAGGACCCGGTTGTGAATGCTTCGCCCGGGATTACCCGTGTCTTTCATTTCGATATGGTGGAAGGAGATGAAACGGCACTGGATCAGCCGGAAACTGCCATCATTCCCGAAAGTATGGCGCGTCGCTTGTTCGGAGACGAGTCGGCTATAGGAAAACGGCTGATGAATGTAGAGACGGGAAGTACGGTAGCAACAATAAGCGGCGTCTTTAAAGATTTCCCCCTTAATTCTTCCATCCGGAATATTATCTACCGGCAGATGCACCCGAAAGAAAACTACGATACTTGGAATAATCAGAATTATTTCTTCTTTTTCCGAATGGATGATCCAGCCAATACGAAGGATGTGAAAGAAAACTTTATGAAGAATTTCGATGCATCCCAACAGTTCGGTAAGGATTTTGACTGGGAGAAAGATGGTATTGACCTGCGTATCACACCGCTTCCCGAGCTACATTTCCTGGAAAATGTCTCTTTCGACTCAATGCCGAAGGCCAGCCGTCAGACGGTGCGTGTTTTGTTTGCTATAGCTTTTGTTATCTTACTGATTGCGGGTATCAACTTTACCAATTTCAGTACGGCACTGACACCGATGCGTATTAAAAGTATCAATACGCAAAAGGTGCTGGGAAGTCCGGATAGTGTGCTTCGTTTGAGTTTACTGGCGGAAGCGATTATCGTCAGTGCAGTGGCTTATCTGATTTCGTTGGGGATGTTGTTTATAGCCGGTAAGACTTTTATAGCCTCTTTGGTGGATGCCGACATGGCTTTTTCGGCACAGTCGGGAGTTATTACTACTACGGCGGTTATTGCTGTGGCTGTCGGTGTGTTGGCTGGCCTTTATCCGGCCTGTTATATTACCTCTTTCCCGCCGGCACTGGTACTGAAAGGCAGTTTCGGACTGTCTCCAAAAGGGAGGTTGCTCAGAAGTACATTGGTCAGTATCCAGTTTATTGCTTCATTTATTCTGATTATCAGTTCCCTGTTTATGTTTTTGCAGAACCGGTTTATGCAGAATACACCGCTTGGATATGACAAGGACGAATTGATCGTGATGGAGCTGAACGGTAAGGTGAATAAGAGCCAGGATGTATTGGCGAGTGAGGTAAAAACATTCTCCGGGATTGAAGATATCACTTTTGCCGAACAGGTTTTATCGAGCCGGGACTTCTATATGGGATGGGGACGCGAGTATAAAGATAAGGATATTAACTTTCAATGTATCCCGGTGTCTCCTTCTTTCCTTCGTGTAATGGGGATTAAAGTGACCGACGGACGTGATTTTCGCCAAGAAGATGACCTGAAAGATACGGGATGCTATATATTTAATGAGAAGGCCCGTGAGATGTACGATCTGGAACTGGGGGATAAGATTGACGGTGGCGAGATTATTGGTTTTATGCCTAATATCAAGTTTGCTTCTTTCCGCAACGAAGTTTCACCGATGACTTTCTATGTCTGGGGAAAATACTATTGGGGAGGGGAAGTCGACAGTAAATATTATGCGGCAGCCTATGTCAGGGTAAAGGCCGGCAGTGATTTACGTGCGGCAATGAAACATATTCAGGCTTCATTAAAGAAGATCGATCCGGTTTATCCTTTTAAAGTCTCTTTTTATGACGAGATATTACAACGTACCTATGTAAAGGAACTGAAGATCAGTAACCTGATCACCCTGTTCAGTGTCATTGCGATCTTAATATCCATAGTGGGAGTCTTCGGACTGGTGGTGTTTGAGAGTGAATACAGACGTAAAGAGGTGGCTGTCCGCAAAGTATTGGGATCGTCCACTCCGCAAATATTGGTACTGTTCAACAGGAGTTATCTGATCATTCTGGTTATTTGTTTTGTCTTGTCGGCTCCTGTGGCTTTCTATGGCGTATATCGCTGGTTGGAGAACTTTGCTTACCGTACTCCGATGTACTGGTGGGTATTTCTGGCAGCCTTTATTATTGTTTCGGTTATCACCTTTATAACCGTAACTTTCCAGAACTGGCATGTCGCTAATTCAAATCCGGTGGAGAGTATAAAGTCGGAGTGACCGGAAAGTTATTTTCCTTTATGAATGTCTAATAATTTGACAGCATTGTCTAATTATTAGACATTCATTTTTAAGGCGTGAGCCAAATGTTTTTGATTGACAAAGAGTTATCGTTTTGGCATGTTATTTGAACGAATTGGATAAAAAGAGGTCAATATGAAAACGATATTACGAAACTTTATCAGTGTACTCCGCCGTTTCAGGATGGCGACTTTGTTGAATATTCTGGGATTAAGTATTGCTTTCGCTGCATTTATGGTGATCATGATGCAGGTAAGTTATGATTATACGTTCGATTCCTGCCAGCCGGAATCAGAAGCGATCTATCGGATGGATATGCAATATCAGGGAGAACAGGTAGCCATTATGAGCCGTCCTTTGGCGAGGGCTTTTACAGAATCGTCGCCGCATATCAAAGCAGGAACCCTTATGACATCGTGGACTTCCGACGGGTTTTACAGTGTCGAACGGAGCGGTGAGATACAAAACTTTCAGGATCCGATAGCGACAGTTACCCCCGACTTTACCCGTGTTTTCCATTTCGATATGGTGGAAGGCGATGAAACGGCGCTGGAGCAACCGAAGTCGGCCATGATTCCCGAAAGCATCGCTAATCGCCTGTTCGGTAATGAATCGGCTATCGGTAAACAGTTGATGGGCGGGACATCGGGAAAAGTAGTTGCGATCGTCAACGGTGTTTTTAAAGATTTTCCCCGTAATTCATCTGTCCGCAATATCATTTACCTCCAGATGGATCCGAAGGAAAATTATGATGAGTGGGGTAACAGTAATTATTATTTCTTTTTCCGTATGGATGATCCGGCAAATGCGGAAGATGTGAAGGAAAACTTCAAAAAGAATTTCGATAAGACAAAAATGGCCGGTTCCGATCTGGATTGGGAAAGGGATAAGATCGACCTGCATATCACTCCGCTTACCCAATTACATTTCCTGACCAACGCTTCTTACGATTCGATGCCGAAAGCCAGTCGTCAGACAGTACAGGTTCTGTTTGCCATCGCTTTCATAATCCTGCTGATTGCCGGTATCAATTTTACGAACTTCAGCACGGCATTGACGCCGATGCGCATTAAGAGCATCAATACGCAGAAGGTGCTCGGTAGTCCGGATAGCCTGCTACGGCTGAGTTTATTGGGAGAGGCTGTCATTATCAGTTTCGTGGCATTCCTGATTTCGCTGGTCGTATTGCATCTGGCTGAAAACTCGTTTATTGCTTCTCTGGTGGATGCCGATATGTCTTTGGGGGTACAATGGAAAATTATCGGTGTCACAGGGATCATTGCCTTGTTGGTCGGTGCGCTGGCAGGGGGTTATCCGGCTTGTTACATCACCTCTTTTCCACCGGCCCTGGTGCTAAAAGGGAGTTTTGGATTGTCGCCTAAAGGACGTGTGCTGCGGAGTACGCTGGTCAGTATTCAGTTTATTGCATCCTTTATCCTGATCATCGGTTCTCTGTTCATGTTCCTGCAAAACCATTATATGCAAAGTGCGCCGCTTGGATATGATAAGGACGAACTGATTGTTGTCGAGCTGAACAGT
The DNA here is from genome assembly GCF_020091425.1 of Parabacteroides goldsteinii. Classification (NCBI taxonomy): domain Bacteria; kingdom Pseudomonadati; phylum Bacteroidota; class Bacteroidia; order Bacteroidales; family Tannerellaceae; genus Parabacteroides; species Parabacteroides goldsteinii. Next base: position 1,406,369 of record NZ_CP081906.1, read on the forward strand.
AAGATTAATAAAAACCTGAGTGTGCTGGAAAGTGAGATAAAAACATTTTCAGGAATAGAAGCTATCACGTGTGCCGACCAGATATTGTCGAGCCGGGACTATTATATGGGCTGGGGACGGAATTATAACGATAAACCTATCGATTTCCAATGTATCCCGGTTTCCCCGAGTTTTCTGCATGTCATGGGAATAAATGTGATCGATGGCCGTGATTTCCGGCCGGAAGATGATCTGAAAGATAAAGGAACGTATATATTTAATGAAAAGGCACGCGATATGTATGATCTTGTGGTGGGTGAATCGGTCGAAGGTGAAGAGATTGCCGGAATTATTCCTAATATCAAGTTTGCATCTTTCCGTAATGAAGTGTCGCCAATGGCATTTTACATCGGTGGAAAGTATTGGAAGGGAAATGACGGAATCCGGTATTACAGTGCAGCTTATATCAAAGTAAAGGCCGGTAGCGACCTGTGGGCTGCCATGGAACATGTAAAAGCATCGTTGGGCAAGATCGATCCGGTCTATCCGTTTAAAGTCTCTTTTTACAATGAGGTGTTGCAACATACGTACGACAAGGAGTTGAAGATAAGTAACCTGATAACCCTGTTCAGTCTGATAGCCATATTTATCTCTGTTGTCGGTGTTTTTGGCCTGGTCGTTTTCGAAAGTGAACATAAGCGCAAGGAAGTGGCGGTACGGAAAGTATTAGGTTCTTCTACCTCGGAGATACTGTTTATGTTCAACAAAAGTTATCTGTTGATCCTGTTGATCTGTTTTGTGCTGTCGGCTCCGGTTGCATTCTATGGTGTATATCGTTGGTTGGAGAATTTTGCTTACCGTACTCCGATCTATTGGTGGGTATTTCCGGCAGCCTTTGTTATTGTTTCGGCCATTACTTTTATAACCGTTACTTACCAGAACTGGCAGGTAGCAAATTCGAATCCGGTGGAAAGTATAAAGTCGGAATAATCCGGCTTTGGAATGGATGCCGTAAAAACAAACTGATATGAAGACAATATTAAGGAACTTTTTCAGCGTGCTGCGCCGTTTCAGTCTAGCCGCTTTCCTGAATGTTGCGGGGTTGGCCGTTGCTTTTGCAACCTTTATCATTATTATGATACAGATCAGCTTCGAACGTAATTTCGATCGTTGCCATCCGACGGCCGACCGTATTTACCGGGTGGAATTGAGTGGCGAAGAGATAGAAGCGGAGGCCGGGACATTTTCCCGTATCCTTCCGCGAGGATTGATCGAGGCTGTTATAGGATCATCTCCCCATATCGAGGCTGGTAGCCTGATTTTCCCTTATAGTCCGGCCATCTATTTTACGGTGACGGAGAACGGCGAACGGGAAGGCTATCATGAATTGATTCAGACTTGCCATCCGGCACTGACCCATGTATTCGATTTCCCGATCATCGAAGGCGATATCGATTGCCTGAACGATCCTGAAAAACTGATTTTACCGGAAAGCATGGCTCGTAAGATATTTGGAAAACAGTCGGCTGTAGGTAAAGCATTACATGCCGAAGAGCAAATAATGAGCAAGAATGTAAGGGATTTTACTGTCGGAGCCGTTTATAAAGACTTCCCGGAAAATACGCAGATTCGTAATCTTATTTATACGGGTATCGATAATACTATGCGTGAGAATTTCGGATCCAGTAGTTTTATATGTTTCCTTTTACTGGATAATCCGGAATCGGCCCGGCTTGTTACGGACAACTTCAATGCGAACTTCGACTTTTCCAAGTTGGGGAGTGGGAAGGTACAGATAAAGTTGACGCCTCTTACGGACATTTATTATATGAATGAAAGCCAGGATGGTACGATTTTCCGCAGCGGTAATAAAGAAGTGACCTGGTTGCTTTTTTTTATTGCCTTACTGATCATTATAGTGGCTGCCATCAATTTTACGAATTTCAATACTTCGTTGACGCCGATGCGTATCAGGAGTATCAATACCCAGAAAGTGTTAGGCAGTCCGGATTGCGTATTACGTCGGGCTTTATTGGCCGAAGCTGCTATTACCAGTCTGGTGGCCTGGCTGGCGAGCCTGTTCATTGTACATGTGCTGGCTTCGACCGGTACCATGCCGTTTATAGAGGCTGATTTGAGTATAATAGATAACCTGCCGATTGTCTTGTTGACCGGTGTTATTGCATTGGTTACCGGCATACTGGCCGGATTATATCCTTCCTGGTACGTGACCTCCTTTCCTCCGGCCCTGGTGCTGAAAGGAAGTTTTGGGCTTTCACCGTCGGGACGCAAATTACGTACGGTGTTGATCGGTATCCAATATGTGGTATCTATTTTGTTAATTATCAGTGCTTGTTTTGTTCATTTGCAGAATAAATATATGCGTGGTTATTCGCTGGGATTTGACAAAGATCAGATCGCGATCGTTCCTTTGAGCAGTGACCTGTATATTAAATCTCATGAGACCTATGTTAATCGCCTGAAGGAATTTTCCGGTATCGAAGATGTGGCTTTTTCTCTGGAGAAGGTCGGTTCGCAGGATGGTTACAGTACGAACAGCGGTTCTGTCAAGGAAAATGATTTCCACTTCTTTATGATCTTTGTTTCCGCAAATTTCCTGCGTGTGATGGGAATCCCGGTAGAAGAGGGGCGTGACTTTTATCCGGCCGATGAAATGGCTGAAACTCCTTCTTACATTTTTAATTGTACGGCAAAACAGGAAGTAGGCATGGAAGTGGGGGATAAAATGGATTCGTGGGCTTCGGGTGATATTGTCGGGTTGACAGGCAATGTCAAGTTTACTTCGCTTCGAGAGGGAGAAAGTAATATCGGTTTTGTGACAGGGAAACTGCCTTATCCGCTAACTACTTCTTATATACGCCTGAAAGCCGGGGCAGATGTCGATGCAACCGTTTCACATATTTATAAAACACTGGCTGATATAGATCCGGCTTATCCGGTCGAGATCGAGTTTTATGATGCTGTGTTCAACGAATTATATCATAAGGAAGAGAATTTGCGTAGCCTGATCACGGTATTCAGCCTTTTGGCGATCATTATTTCGCTTGTGGGTGTCTTTAATCTGGTGGTATTCGATACACAATATCGCCGGAAAGAGATCGGTCTCCGAAAGGTGCATGGTGCGACTATCGGTGAAGTTTTGAAGATGCTGAACAGTTCCTATATTTATATTGTCCTGATTTGCTTTGTGCTGGCAGTACCGGTTGGTTATTATGGGATCAACAAGTGGCTGGAGAGTTTTGCCTATAAGACACCGATGTTTTGGTGGGTCTATCCGCTGGCTTTGCTTATTGTACTGACTATTACTGTCGGTACGGTGACTTACCAAAGCTGGCAGGCTGCTAATGCTAATCCGGTGGATAGTTTGAAGTCGGAGTAACAGCGTTTTACATAGAATCTGTTTCAATGTCTAATAATTTGACAGCATTGTCTAATTATTAGACATTGTTCTTTTCTGACGGTTGGGCTAATATTCTGTTATTCTGTGCGTTGTTGCTTTGGCATGCAATTTGAATTACCAAAGTAAACATAAATAGTAATGAAGACAATACTAAGAAACTTTTTAAGCGTACTGCGTAGGTTCAAGATGGCAACCTTTTTGAATGTGGCGGGATTGGCAGTTGCATTTGCAGCCTTTATCGTTATTCTGATACAGGTAAATTATGAACGTAGTTTTGATCGTTGTCATCCGACGGCGGAAAGAGTTTTCAGAGTGGAGTTGGAAACTCCCGGTACATTCGGTCTTATTTTACCCCGTGGATTTGTAGAAACTGTTATTCAGTCATCTCCGCATATTGAGGCCGGATCGTTGATCTATCCTTATAATTCGGCTATTTATTTTTCCGTTATGGAGAATGGAGAGAAGATTGGTTACCGCGAACCGGTATATACTTGTAACCCTGAGATTACCCGTGTCTTTGATTTCCCGATATTGGAAGGGGATATCGATTGTTTGAAAGATCCCGATAAACTTATTTTACCTGAAAGCATAGCTCGGAAAATTTTTGGAGACCAACCGGCTGTAGGTAAAATGTTGCATGCCGAAGAGAATGTTGAGACCAAAGATAACCGTGAATATACCGTTGGTGCCGTTTATAAAGATTTCCCCGGGAACACCCAGATGAGGAATCTGATCTATACGGCTATCGGACCGACTTTTCAGCGGGATAATTTTGGGGCGAGTAATTTTGCCTGTTATGTGTTGCTGGATAAAGCGGAATCTGCACAGGATGTGGTTGATAACTTCAATGCAAATTTTGATTTTACTAAAATAGGAAAGAAAGATCAACAGCTTAAACTTACCCCTCTCACTGCTATTTATTATCTGAATGAAAGCCAGGACGGAATGATTTTCCGCAGTGGAAATAACGAAGTGACCTTGTTGTTATTTTTTATTGCCTTATTGATCATTATCGTAGCTGCTATCAATTTTACCAACTTCAGTACGGCCCTGACACCTCTTCGTATTAAGAGTATCAATACCCAAAAGGTATTGGGCAGTTCTGATAGATTATTACGAAACGCTTTGCTGGCGGAGGCTGCTATTGTCAGTCTTATAGCCTGGTTGATCAGTCTGGTTTTGGTCTGGATGCTCGGCAGGGCAACCGCTTTACCTTTTGTGGAAGCTGATTTGAGTATCCTGAAGAATTTACCGATTGTTTTGATCACGGGTGGAGTGGCATTGATAACCGGAGTGGTCGCCGGATTATATCCTTCCTGGTATGTGACCTCTTTTCCACCGGCACTGGTACTGAAAGGTAGTTTCGGACTTTCTCCGTCCGGTCGTAAACTGCGTACCATTCTGGTCAGTGTACAATTTATAGTTTCCATCCTGTTGATTATCGGGGCTAGCTTTGTACAGTTACAAAATGATTATATGCGTAGTTTTTCGCTTGGCTTCGATAAGGATCAGATTGCTATTGTGGAATTAAGCGGAGAACTTTATAATAAACATCATGAGACATATGTAAATCGGTTGAAGGAGTTTCCGGATATCGAGGATGTTGCTTTTGCCATGGAGAAAGTGGCTTCAAAGGATGGTTACAGTACCAATGGAGCCGTTTTGAAGCAAAAGGAGTTTCATTTTTTCATGATCATGACTTCTCCCAATTTCCTTCGGGTGATGGGTATTCCTGTTGAAGAGGGGCGCGATTTCTCTTTGTCCGATGAGTTATCGGAAGAACCTGTTTATATATTTAATGAGACAGCTAAACTGGCGGTAAATATGGAACAGGGAGATATTCTTCAGTCATGGATTCCCGGCCGTATTATCGGATTTACCGGAAATGTGAAGTTTACCTCTCTTCGCAACGGTGAGAACAATATTGCTTTTGTGGTGTCAAAGATGCCTTATCCGATGTCTGTCTCTTATATTCGTCTGAAAGCGGGATCCGATGTGCATGCTGCTGTTAATCATATCCGTAAGACATTGGCGGATCTTGATCCGGCCTATCCGTTTGATGTGCAGTTTTATGATACGATCTTTAATCATTTGTATCATAAGGAAGAGAATTTGCGTAGCCTGATTACTGTTTTCAGCATATTGGCAATAATCATATCGCTTGTGGGAGTATTCGGATTAGTCGTATTCGATACACAGTATCGCCGGAAAGAAATCGGTGTGCGTAAGGTACATGGGGCGACTAACAGTGAAATTCTGAAAATGCTTAACCGTTCATATATTTATATTGTACTGGTATGTTTTGCCCTGGCTACGCCGATCGGTTACTATGGCATTAAGAAATGGCTGGAAAGTTTTGCCTATAAGACACCGATGTACTGGTGGGTATATCTGGCCGCATTGACAATTGTACTGGTCATTACCATAGGTACAGTCACATTCCAGAGTTGGCGGGCGGCAAATGCCAATCCGGTAGATAGTTTGAAGGCACAATAAGTATTTCAACTAAACAGATTTACTATCATGTTTTTTGAAATGAACTGTCATACTATCATTTATTTGTGTAATATGTTGTATATATGCGTGTTGTCTTCTGATAGTTACCGTTTTTAACTGTCACTTATCTATCATGCAACTATCATAGCCTACTTGAAAAGACGGATAGATAAGTACTTCTTTTCAGTAAGTATACTGTTTAAAATCAGATGGATAGTAATATAAGTTGCTTGACACCCGGGTCTTGATATGCTCGACACCCGGGTGTAAGCATCGTTGAGATGGGGGTGTGAAACAGGTCGAAATGGGCATGCCGGCAACAAAAAATAGGTATTCGGATGAAAATAAGTCATAGGTTTGAGATAAAAAGGTAGTAGGGCGACGAATTATAAGAGGTGGTATCGAACGGTTACAGGTACTTTTTATGAATTGAAATGACTGTTCTTTGGTTAAAATCTCGTTAAAATGATGGTTGTATGTTAGATTAGTGATAGTTAAAAGCGGTAACTGTCATAGGTTAATGTGCATGTATATAGAGATTTACACGAGTGAATGATAGTATGATAGTTGATTCGTAGAAAACCTGACACTGTAAACGCAAAAAAAGGATATCCCATATGGAATATCCTTTCTTCTACTGATATATAATAAATATAATGTCAGTCAATTAGTTTCTGGGAAGTGCTTCTTTCACTACCATTGCCCGGCCTTCGTATTCTGCACCGTTCAATTCGTTGATAGCTTTGAAGGCTTCTGCATTTTCCGGCATTTCAACAAAAGCAAAACCTTTTGATCTTCTAGTGTCGCGGTCTACAATAAGTTTTACAGAATCAACTGTTCCGAACTCTTCCATTACATCTCTCAAATCTGATTCCTTAACATTGTAGCTAAGGTTACCAATATACATGTTCATAAATATAAAAATAAAAAATTAATAATATAACAATAAAACTTTAGGAAGGTCTTTATCAGAGATGGAAATACTCAATGTTTATAACTGAGGAGATACATGTGAAAGTAAGATCGAAATAAATCTCTTATTGTTTCTGATGCAAAGTAACGGAAACAATTTGGATAATGAACTATATATCTTGTTTATTATTCAATAATATATTATTATTATGAAATAAGGTCATTAATTAGTAATATGCCGTTATTCCGTTTTGTATAAGTTTATCCGGCATTAGTTCCATCCTCTCGTTTTTTCTATCGGAAAAATATACGGGTAAAGCGGGCATATATTCGTAATATTGCAGTAGAAATATTAAATATGATATAGCATGAATAACCTTGAACGATCCAGGCACAGGAGGCCTGTTCTAAGTACCTTGATCTTGTTACTTTCGATTGTAACAATGAGCGCACAAACAACGACCTTGCATCCGGTTGCTTCCAACGACTGTGGTGTGGACGGCAAACAGCCGTTTCTGGTAAAAGGCGATAATTATACCATGCCCGATGAAACGGGAGGAAGTATGACGGCAAGAACCTGCAATTTCGGAGGGTCTGTTATCTATGCTTTCGACCGTTTGGATATACAGGCGGATTACCAGTTGGAGGTAGTCTATCTGGCGGATAGCGAGCGGCGGCAACGGATCGTAGCCGATGGAAACGAGGTGCAGGCTCCTGTCGTTCTTGAAAAAGGGAAGGAACAGCGTTATCGTATCGACCTGCCGAAAAAGGCATTTGCGTATGGACAGCTGGTACTGGTTTTCGAAGTATTGAAAGGACCGAATGCCATTGTTTCGGAATTGAATCTTTATTCATCTAATCCAAAGAAACCGATTCCGTTTGAAGGGGATAAAAAGCTGGCGCTGGCACAGACACAAAGTTACCGGGTGGATACGACCGTGAATGTGGAAGAACATCTTCCGGTTTATACAACTGTTCCGTACAGTGTGCCGGGCGTGTATAATCCGGTTCTGTCATTGAACGGAACCTGGCAGTTTAATCCGTCTCCGAAAGCTGATTTTTATACCCGTAAGGCCGATACGGACGGCTGGCATCCGATTGTTGTACCCGGACAATGGTCGATGCAGGGATTCAAAGTCGATTCTGCCGGTTTTGGAGGTTATCAGACTCTTTTTACGTTGCCGGCGGACTGGAAAGGCAAGCAGGTGAAGTTGCGTTTCGACGGTGTATCCAGCGAATGTATTGTCTGGCTGAACGGAAAAGAGATAGGGACCCATATGGGGGGTATGACTGCGTTTGAGTTGGATGCTACCACAGCTTTGCAACCGGGAGAAAACAGATTAGCACTGAAGGTCCGTAGCGAATCGCTGGCAGATATGCTGGGAAGCCTGACGCAGTATGCCGCTCATCAACTGGGAGGTATTACGCGCAAAGTCACGCTTTTTGCCGTACCCGATGTGCATATTTCCGATCTCCGTATCGTGACGGAGTTGGATGAACAATATAAGGATGCTGAACTCAAAGTGTATCTGGCTGTGACAAATGCCGGAAAGGAGACGGAGAAGAATATAGCAGCGCGTCTTTCTATCGGCGGCCTTCCCGTTGTTCTCGATCAGGTAATTCCGGAACTGTCTCCGGGCCAAAACTGGACCGGATGGTTAACCGGAAAAGTGGCCGATCCCCGGAAATGGGATAATGAGCATCCTTATTTATATACGATGAAAATAGAATTGGGAAATGCGGACGTAACCACTGAACAGATAGAGAAACGTTTCGGTTTCCGTGAAGTAGAAGTACAGGGCAACCGTCTGTTGGTAAACGGCAAGCCGGTAAAATTGAGAGGCGTCTGCCGTCATGAAGCGCACCCGCTTACCGGTCGTGTCATGACTCCGGAGTTGGAACGGAAAGATGTGGAATTATATCGTGCCGCTAACTGTAATTTTATCCGTACGTCACATTATCCTCCTTGCGAAGAATTACTTGAAATCTGTGATGAACTGGGAATGTTCGTCGAAGTGGAAGCACCTGTTTGCTGGATTGGTCATCATGCGAATGAGAACTGGAAAGTACTCGATTACCAGGATAGTACATATTATCCGTATGTCTTGCAGGCAAATATGGAGACGATTCATTTCTACCGGAATCATCCGTCCGTTATCTTCTGGTCGATTGCCAACGAATCGTATTGGAACAAAGAGTTTGCCCAGGTTGAGGTATATGTGAAGAAAGCCGATCCGACTCGTCCGCATACTTTCCATGACCAGGCATACGGCGGTTTCAATAACCAGGGAAGTACGGCTCCCATTTCCAATATTCACTATCCCGGACCGGATGGATATAAGGTTGCCGCCAAGAGTGACCGTCCGATGGTGTATGGGGAATATTGCCATCTGAATGTTTACAACCGCAGCGAGTTGGTGACCGATCCGGGTGTACGTAGCGACTGGGCGCTGGCACTGTCTCCGACCTGGGAGAATATGTATAAGACGGATGGTGTGCTGGGCGGTTCTATCTGGTCGGGTATCGACGATATTTTCCAATTGCCGAATGGGGATGCTGTGGGTTACGGTCCATGGGGACCGATAGACGGATGGCGTCGTCCGAAACCGGAATATTGGGATATGAAAAAGATATATAGTCCGATTCGTGTGCAAACAGACCGGTTATCGCCAGCTAAAGAGTTGGTTATTCATTTGGAAAACAGATATACCTATACTAATTTCAATGAATTGCAGCTCAACTGGAAATATGGGGATGAACAGGGAGTTTCCTTTGCCTCGATTAAGCCGGGAGAGAGCGGTCAGATACGTATTCCGATTATGAATCCGGATCAGGCAAACGAGCTGTATCTTTCTTTTACCGATCCGCGCGGTTTCATTGCCGACGAGTATATCATCCCGGTAGGTAAACAGGTTCAGAATGAATTACCGGAGTTGCAGCCGCTTACGACACAACTGAAGAAAGCAAGTGACCGTTATCGCATTACCGGCAAAAACTTTATTTGTGAAGTGAGTCGCACGACCGGACAAATCCTGTCGTTGAAACAGGGAAAGCAGGAGATACTGAACGGCGGTCCGTGGCTGATGGCGCTTCCTCTGAATGGCGGCGGTTGTTATCCGAACCATAATGCAAATACTCCTTTATTTAATGATATTTGCACGGAATGGAAACCGACGGAAATCGATGCGGCAAAAGTTGGTGACGATGTCATTGTCACGGTAAAAGGAAGCTATAAAGAATTTGAAGGAAGCTATAAACTGACTGTCAACGCGGCCGGAAAACTTTCTGTCAGCTATTCATTTAATGCGCTGGCTGACGTAAATCCCCGCCAATGGGGATTGGTTTTTGAGGCTCCGGCAACCTTCAATAAAACATTTTGGCGTCGTGATGGTCTGTGGAGTGTTTATCCGGAAGACCATATCAGTCGTCCGGTAGGAGAGGCAGACCTGTTTTATTCCGGTTTACCCTCGCATCTCAATCCGCGGGTGGAACCTACCTGGTCGTGGAGCCTCGATTACAATGAATTGGGAAGCAACGATTTCCGCTCTACCCGTCGTAATATCTGGTACGCCGGCCTAACCAATGCCGCAGGCAATAAGGTAACCGCCGTTTCAGATGGCAAACAGCACTGGCGTTCATGGCTGGAAAAAGACCGTATCCGTTTCCTGGTGGCAGATTTCGTCACTGCCGGCAACGAAATGTTCTTGAGTAGCTATTATGCTCCGTTCAGAAAACCGTTAAAGGCAGGGGATAATATTAGTGGTGCGATTGTATTGCATACGAACTGATTTGAAATATTCAGGGAGAGGAGGTAAAATAGTAAGACTTCCGTAAACTATATTGACTTGGATTGCTTATATTTGCATAGAAATGTTTAATCATATTGCCTTATGAAAGATAGTTATATCCGCTTTGACTGGGCCATCAAACGTCTTTTGCGTCAGAAAGCTAATTTCGGAGTGCTGGAAGGCTTCCTTTCCGTGTTGTTGGACGAAAAGGTTGAAATCATCGAGTTGTTGGAAAGTGAAAGTAACCAGCAAACCATTGACGATAAATTCAACAGAGTAGATATCAAGGCTAAAAACAGCAAGGGTGATATCATCATTGTGGAAGTACAGAATACACGTGAACTCTATTATCTTGAACGCATCCTTTATGGTGTGGCTAAGGCGATTACAGAACATATCTCTTTGGGAGAACGTTATTGCGAAGTGAAAAAAATATACTCCATAAGTATTCTATATTTTGATATAGGAAAAGGGGACGATTACCTGTATCATGGGCAGAATATTTTCACGGGGGTACATACGGGTGACCGTTTGGAAGTGACTACCAAAGAGAAAAATGCAATTGTGCATAAGCTTCCGGCAGAAATTTTTCCGGAATACTACCTGATTCGTGTGAACGAGTTTAATCAAGTAGCTGTGACCCCGTTGGAAGAATGGATAGAGTATCTGAAAACAGGGTGTATCCGCTCTGATACAACGGCTCCCGGTCTGGAAGAGGCGCGTGAGAAACTACGTTATTATAATATGACTCCCGAAGAACGTCATGCTTACGATGAACACCTGAATGCCATTATGATACAAAATGATGTTCTGGATGGTGCAAAGCTGGAAGGTCGTATGGAAGGTCGTATGGAAGGTCGTATGGAAGGTCGTGTAGAAGGACGTATGGAAGGATTAGCCGAAGGTCGCGTAGAAGGTGAAATCCGAAAGCAAAATGAGATTGCTGCAAATATGAAAAAGTTAGGTCTAGATATTCAACTTATTTTGGAGGCTACTGGTCTAACGCTTGAAGAAATAGAGAAACTGTAATAATCTTGTAAGATTATTTTTTACCCCAATATCCATGCATATAAAGATATTGGGGTTTTTTATGTGTTTACGTGAATAGTATAGCATTTATCGAATGATTGTCCATCTTTTATCTTGTATAGTCTATTTGTTCTTTTAAAGAAAAACTCTTATTTTGCGGAGTAAATACGTATATAACAATACCATGAGAAGACTTACCTTATTACTAGCGTCTATCGGCTTAGTCATGACAGCCTATAGTCAACCGAACGTAACCCCAAAAGAATGGGACAATAATGAATATGCCGGAATATGGAAACTGTCAGTAGGCACACCCGAAAAGATCAACCTGCTGAGCGAACTCGATATAACTCCGAAGAAAGAAGCCTTGCAGCAGATGGCGGAAGGTCGGTTACCTATTTCACCGGCTGATGTAAAAACAGAATTAAGAGATGGCAAAACGTATATCAGTTTCCCGTTGGAAAAAGGGGAGAAGATATTCGGTCTGGGGCTTAACTTCAAAACTGTCGAACAACGGGGCCGTATCATGCGGCTGCACATGGATCATTACACCGGAAGCGATAACGGCCGTACCCATGCACCGGTTCCTTTCTTTGTCTCTTCCCGCGGCTATGGTGTATTAATCAATTCCGCCCGCTATATAGATTTATGGGTAGGAACGGCCGTTCGCAAGGGACCGAATGCCCCGGAGGAACAAGACCGTAATACAGATCCGACCTGGCCTGCACAACCTTATTCCGACAATATTGAAGTCCTGGTTCCTGCACAAGGTGTGGAATTGGTTTTCTTTGCCGGGCCAACCATGCAGGATGTTGTTCGCCGTTACAATCTGTATAATGGTGGTGGCGCTTTGCCTCCGCGTTGGGGGCTGGGGTTCTGGCACCGTACACCGACTTTGTTTACCGATAACGATGTAAAGAAAGAGGTGGATGAATTTGAGAAACGCGGATTTCCTCTTTCCGTGATCGGCCTTGAACCGGGATGGCATAGCAAAGCCTATCCTTGTACCTATGAATGGGATAAAACCCGTTTCCCGGATGCTCCCGGCTTTGCCAAAGAGATGCTCGACCGGAATATACGATTGAACCTCTGGATGAATCCGTATGTATCCAAACATAGTGAAGTATACAATAAAATAAAACCCTATACCGGTTCTCATACGGTCTGGCTGGGTGAGGTTCCTGACTACTCCATGCCTGAAGCCTGTAAAATCATGACCGATCACTTCCGTAAACATCAGGTCGACCTGGGAATAAGCGGATATAAGATGGATGAGAATGACGGATATGATTCCTGGTTGTGGCCTGACGTAGCTACGTTTCCTTCCGGTATCCCGGCGGAACAGTTGCGTAACCTGTATGGCTCGCTGATGCAACAGGCAACGGTAAAGATGTATCGCGAAAAGAATCTGCGTACTTATGGGCAGGTGCGTGCCGGTAATGCGGGAACGAATGCTTATCCTTATGTCCTGTATAATGACTATTACGACCATCGCGGTTTTATCACCGCTTTGATAAACAGTTCTTTTATCGGCGTGTTATGGACACCTGAAGTTCGTTCCTCCAAAACATCGGAAGAATGGCTTCGACGGATGCAGACCGTTTGTTTTTCGCCTATTGCGCAGTTGAATGCCTGGGCGGACGGGACGAAACCATGGACTTTTGCAGATGTAGAAGATGATATTCGTGAGATCGCTTTATTGCGTATTCAGTTGATACCTTATTTATATACCGCTTTTGCCGATTACGCATTCTACGGAACGCCTCCGGTACGTGCCATGAATCTGGAAGAAGGTTATTCTGTCGAAGCACAGACGGAAGAAGGTAAGCTGGATGCAACTGAGAACCCGTATGCGATGGCTGTACGCCGGGAAGTGAAAGACCAGTTTATGGTCGGCGAGAATATCCTGGTCGCTCCTTTGTTTGCCGGAGAGAAAGAACGTAAAGTCGTTCTCCCGCAAGGTAAATGGTATGATTTTTATACCGGAAAGTTTGCCGGTGAGGGAGAAGTCATTACTGTTATCCCGGCTGACCGCCATATTCCTGTATATGTAAAAGACGGTGGTATTATCCCACTCTGGCCTGCCATGTCGAAATTCGGAGATCAGAAATATCCGCTGGAAGTACGGCATTATGGAAACAAACCGGGCACATATTCTCTCTATGATGATGACGGAAGTTCCTATAATTACGAAAAGGGAGAGTTTACCCGCATCGACCTGACCGTTACGGTTGATAAGAAAGGAAAGAAAAAAGGAAAAGCCGTTCAACCGAAAGGAAAAAAGATTTGGTCATTCAGTGAATATAATTTCAAGTTTATGACGGAATAAGCAAATACTCTTTCCATATCACAGATGTATTTCTTTTGTTTCACAGTTGGATTCCGTTTGTATCACAGTTGAGTTTCTTTTGTTTCACAGCTGTGATATGAATAAAGAATTGGAGTTTATCCACACATGCTGGCGGGTAAATCATACTGTGACCGGGCTAATTGACTGTATCAGAAACATAATTTTATATGAAGCTAAGCAAAACAATTTCACTAACACTACTTTCTTTAACTCTGGGAAGCTATCTGCACGCACAGGATATTCAATCGTTGGCAGGAACCTGGCAATTCAGTCTCGATCCTACCGATCAGGGGATGAAAGAAAACTGGCAAGATCGTTCGTTTGATAAAACGATTGCCTTGCCGGGAACAACCGATGAGGCGCAATATGGCGAGAAGACGTCCGGTTCCGATTTCGGTATCCTGACCCGTGCTTATAAATACTACGGTCCGGCCTGGTATTCGAGAGAAATTGAAATTCCATCCGAATGGAACGGAAAACGCATTCGGATGGAACTGGAACGCGTCTTATGGGAGTCACGTGTTTTTGTGGATGGAAAGGAGGTATCCGTGCAGGATGCTTTGTCTACTCCCCATTACCATGATCTCGGTTATCTATCCCCCGGTAAACATCGTTTGACTATTCGTATCAATAATGATCTGATCTATAATATCGGTGATAAAGGTCATGTCTATACGGAATATACGCAAAGTATCTGGAACGGAGCTGTCGGACGCCTGCAACTGAAGGCAATCGAACCGGTTCATTTCTCTAATCCGCAGGTGTTTACCAAGCTTTCTCCCTGTTCCCTGCAACTGATGGATACCTTGATGAATACTTCACCCAAAAAGGTCGATGCACATATAACCTGGCAACTGACTGAGCGCGGGAGTGGAACGGTTGTTTTTACGGAAACAACCGAACAGCCGTTGCAGGAGGGAGCGAACGTACTGAATTTTAAAGCATCTATGCCGGAGGGTATCAAGCTATGGAATGATGTCACTCCCCATTTGTATCAGTTGAAAGTTACCGTACGGGATAAAAAGAAAATATACGATACCCGTGAGATCGAGTTCGGCTTCCGGGAAGTGACGACATCCAAATCGAAAGTTCTTATCAACGGAAAACCTGTTTTTCTGCGTGGTAACCTTGATTGCGTACATTTTCCGCTGACGGGTTATCCGTCTTGTAAGGTAGAGGATTGGGAAAAGATTTTCCGTATTTATAAAGACTACGGTCTGAACCATGTCCGTTTTCATTCCTGGTGTCCTCCGGAAGCTGCTTTTATCGCGGCCGACCGGATCGGTATCTATATCCAGGCAGAAACGATTTGGATAGACTGGTGGATGTCTGTCGAGCAGAAAGAACGGAAAGAGATGGATACCAAAGGCCATCCGCAGGGATTGGGTAAGAATCCTTCGGCCGACCGGTATGTGCAGCAGGAATTAACTCGTATGATCGATGCTTACGGCAATCATCCGTCTTTCATTATGCAATGTATCGGTAACGAGTTGGGTAACTCTGATTTCGAAGTGATGGAGTCGTGGATGAAACCCTTGAAAGAAAAAGACTCGCGCCGCCTGTATGCAACTTCAACGGCTCGTAAGATCATGCCGCTCGATCAATATATGGTCACTCATTATATTGACGGATTGGGCGGAACCCGCGGGCTTCGGGGCGGTGCTTCTACCGCCTGGGATTTTGAAGATGTGTATTCACGTTCGGACATCCCCATTCTTTCGCATGAGATCGGGCAATGGCCGGTTTATCCGAAATGGGAGGAGATAAAGAAATATACAGGTGTATTGAAAGCCCGTAACTTTGAAGAGTTCCGCGAACAGGCACGTAAAAACAAGATCGAGGAGCAGAATGAGGAATTTGTCGCAGCTTCCGGTGCCCTGAACCAGATCATGTACAAATATGAAATAGAGTCCTTCCTTCGTACACCTTCCTGTGCCGGTATCCAGTTGCTTAGCATGCAGGATTATCAGGGACAAGGCGAAGCGTTGATCGGTTGGCTGGATGTTTTTTATGACAGCAAAGGCATTACAACGCCTGAACAGTTCCGTGCGCACCATGATACGACAGTTCCTTTGTTACGTATGCCTAAATATGTATGGGAAAACAACGAACCTTTTACGGCTGAAATGCAGTTGGCACATTACGGAACCGAAGATTTGCAGGAGGGGCTTTACTGGAAGATTAAAGATGAAGACAGTAATCTGGTCGCTTCCGGAAAGACTGCATCCCGCCGTTGGCCCGTAGGTACTTCCGAACTGGGTGGTAAAATAAATTGTGATCTTTCATCTATCTCTGCCGCTCAAAAACTGACGGTTGAAGTCGGTTTGCAGGGACGACCCATCGTTAACCGTTGGAATATCTGGGTTTATCCGTCTGCAAAGTTTCCGGACAAACCTGTTGTGGCGGAAGATGTGTATGTCACCGACCGGATGGATGCCGAATGCCTGAAACATTTGGAAAAAGGAGAGAAGGTCCTTTTGCAGGCGTCTGCTTTAGGGACGGAAGAAACCTGCGATAAGATTAGTTTTTACCCTTTGTATTGGTCGCTGACTTTCTTCCCCGGGCAGGGTAAGAATACGATCGGTATGATTGTTCGCGATAAACATCCGCTGTTTGCCCAGTTCCCGACCGATTCGCATAGCGACTGGCAGTGGCAATCCGTTTATAAAGATGCCCGTGCCTTCTATATAAACGACTATCCGGAAAGTTATAAGCCGATTGCGCAGCCGGTCGATGATTTCCATCGGAATAATAAACTGGCCTCTATCTTTGAGTTGAAAGTGGGAAAAGGGAAATTGCTTGTCTGCGGCTTTGATCTGAAAGATGAAAAGAATCCGGCTGCACGCCAGTTGAAGAACAGCATCCTGCATTATATGAGTTCGGACGATTTCAATCCTTCGTATGAAAAAGATATTGCCTCCTTGCAGAAAATGCTGACTTATGTGGAACCATTGAAGAGTACTGTTACCGGCGAGTTCAGCAATGCTTTGCTGTATATAGACTGTGCAGCTCCGGACAAAACCTTTGCCAATAAGAAGACAACATACGAGATAACTCCCGACTGGCAGGCAAAGGAGATGGAGTTGACGATCCAATGTCCTCCGGGAATCATCGGTTCCTTATATGTTTGTTTTGCCGACAAGGATAAGAAAGGACGCACGGGGCATCTAGTCTTCGAAGGTCGTGACTACGAATTGGTAAAACAAGAGAATGAAGAGTCATGGGTTAAACTCCATATTATGCGTGAAGATTCAAATGATGGAATACTTCGTTTGAAAGCAAAGCTGAAGAATGGTCCTGATCTGGTTATTTCGAAAGTGGCTATCGTGGAGGAATGATCGTTCAATAAAGACTGTCGGTTTTTTGTAAAATTAGGGAATCTTTTTGCAGAATCCGATATGGATATAAAGAAAAGAGGAAGTATGTTGCTTTTATATATTTCCTCTTTTTATCTTTGTATATAAGTGAAAAAAACAGATATTATGAAGAAAAACTTATTATTAGCATTAAGTGTGTGGTTACTGACATCCTGCAATGCCGGAATTGATCTTCCGGTTAGACCGTCGGATAGCGATTTACAATTCTCCGATCTGGCAAAGACCTGGGATGAGGGAATGCCATTAGGAAATGCGACTGTTGGTGCCCTGGTTTGGCAGCGGGATTCGGCTTTACGCTTATCCCTGGACAGGACTGACCTTTGGGATTTGCGTCCGATGGATAGTATCTCCGGTCCGAATAACCGGTTTGCCTGGGTTCGTGAACAAGTGAAGAAAAAGGATTATCTTCCGGTTCAGCAGAAATACGACCATCCGTATGACCGTCAACCGGCTCCGTCCAAAATACCGGGGGCGGCGCTGGAATTTTCTTTGGAAGAACTGGGCTCTCCTTCTGATGTCCGTCTTTATCTGAATGACGCGCTTTGTGAAGCGACGTGGGATAACGGAACCACGTTGAAAACTTTTGTTCATGCCACCGAACCGGTCGGTTGGTTTGTTTTCGAGAATTTACCCTCGTCAATAACTCCTACCTTAATTTCTCCCAAATACAGTACAGGAGGAGATAAAGCCGGTAATTCTGTAGAAGGGCAGGATTTGTGTCGTCTAGGTTATAAACAAGGTACTATTGATGAAGATGCGAATCAGATAGCCTATCATCAGGAAGGCTGGAATGGTTTTTCGTATGATGTGAATGTTCGTTGGGAGCAGAAAGGAAAGACGCTGTATGGTGTCTGGAGTGTGACTTCTTCATTGGAATCCGATAAGGCAACTGAAAAGACACAGGAAGCCATGACACGCGGAGTGAATCAGGATTATCAGTCTCACCTGAATTTCTGGAAGAACTATTGGGCACAGTCATCCGTCACACTTCCGGATCCTGTTTTGCAGAAACAATATGATAATGAAATGTATAAATATGGTTCTGCCACCCGCGAAAACTCTTATCCTATCTCTTTGCAGGCTGTATGGACTGCCGATAACGGTAAACTCCCGCCCTGGAAAGGCGATTATCATCATGACCTGAATACTCAACTCAGTTACTGGCCGACTTATACCGGCAACCACCTGACGGAAGGTTTGGGTTATCTGAATACGCTTTGGAATCAGCGTGATGTCTATAAGGAATATACCCGCCAGTATTTTGAAACGGATGGTATGAATGTCCCTGGTGTATGTACGTTGTTAGGTGTTCCGATGGGCGGATGGATTCAATATTCCATGTCGCAGACGGCCGGAGCCTGGCTGGCACAGCATTTTTATCTTCACTGGAAATATTCGATGGACCGTGATTTCCTGAAAGACCGTGCTTATCCTTTCCTGAAAGATGTGGCTACATACCTGGAACAAATATCCGTGGTGGATGCTCAGGGTGTTCGTAAACTGACCATGAGTTCCAGTCCTGAGATATACGATAACTCGATCAACGCCTGGTTTAAGGATATGACAAACTATGATCTGGCTTTGATGAAGTTCGTTTTCAGTGCCGCGTCTGAACTTGCCGGGGAATTAGAGATCCCGGAAGAGGCGGCTCATTGGAAAAAACTGAATGAACAACTGCCGGAACTGGATGTGGATAAGGATGGTGCCTTGACGTTTGCCAAAGGTTTCTCATACGATCAGTCCCACCGTCATTTCTCTCATGCGATGGCTATCCATCCATTGGGTTTGCTGGATTGGAGCCAGGGTGAAAAGTCACAACAGATCATTAAAGCTACGATAAAGAAGTTGCAGGATTATGGTCCCGATTACTGGACCGGTTATTCATACAGTTGGTTTGGTAATATGAAAGCCCGTGCATTTGACGGTGATGGCGCTGCCCGGGAATTGCGTACATTTGCTGAATGTTTTTGCTTGCGTAATACATTCCATGCCAACGGCGACCAGACAAAAACAGGGAAGTCCAAATTCACATACCGTCCGTTTACCCTGGAAGGTAACTTTGCCTTCGCTGCCGGTATCCAGGAAATGCTTTTGCAAAGTCATACCGGAATCATCCGTGTGTTCCCGGCGATCCCTTCCGACTGGTCGAATGTCTCTTTTGATAACCTTCGTGCCATGGGTGCTTTCCTTATCTCTGCCGAAAAACAAAACGGAAAGATCACCAAACTTCGCATCTATCCTGAACAGGGCGGAACATTACGTCTCGCTTCTCCGTTCGGAACAGATGAAGCAGTAGTAACGGGTAATGCCGGAGATGTTACGAACGAGGATGGTATATTATCGTTTGAAACCCGTAAAGGTGAATGGGTGGATATAAAGCCGGCAGGTTAAGTTTTGAAATAGGTACATGTCAATAAAAGTAACGGGAAGTGTTCGCAGCACTTCCCGTTTTTGTTTTGTGACAGATCATGTTACAGATATATTGTCAATCAAAACTGCGTGCAAAGATATAACTTATGTAATATAAATATGTTAAAATGGTTTTTTCATTATAGGGAAATGGTGAATCTTTACTCGTTATTATCAAGAGACGAACATTATAGGTAAGAGGTTCGAGAATATTGCAGAATGAGAGATACTTATTTTATTTCAGAAATTATGTTGATAAGGATTGCTTCCGGAGACAGGGATGCTTTCCGCTCTTTTTATGATATAATCTATCCACAGGTATATCGGTTTATCCATTATTTTTTACCTAATAAGGCGGACTGTGAGGAAGTCGTTTCCGATGTCTTTTTTATATTCTGGAAAGAGAGAAATTCCCTGCTTGACATAAAGGATCTGAAAGCCTGGATTTATATTGTTTGCCGGAATGAGGCTTATCATTATCTGAAACAAAAAGAGAAAAATTCGAATATCTCCATCGATGATATGCCTGTAGAACTACTGATCGATAGAAACAACGTGGAAGGAGAGATGATAGAAGAGGAAATGCTTGATGTTTATAACGGTGCTGTTTCCGAATTGCCCGAACGATGTAAACTTGTTTTTTTAATGATCAGGGAAGAACGTTTAAAACATAAGGAAGTTGCCCGGATTCTATCGATTACGGAAGGAACGGTTGAGCAGCAAATGAATATTGCTATTCGTAAAATTGTGGAAACGGTCAAGAAGTACTATCCTTCTTTGAGTTTTAATGATAAAAAAAGTGAAAAACAAAAATATCTCTATAGGTGAAAAACGGAGGAATACTCTTTATAAACAGAGATATGATAGATTATAAGGATTAATGAAAAATAAGAGATCATGACTTTAAAAGAAGTTGATGAAAATAAAGAGGTAGTAGATGAAGTATGTAAGGAAGTATTTCGGGTATTGAATGCTTTAAAACATCCGGATGTATCAGAACAGGTAAATGATAGTAAAGAATTTGTTTTTGAACGTGTTAATGATAAAATAAAGACGGATTCCATACTGACTTCCCGGATGAACGGAAAACGTGTTAACATACGCTTTTTAGTAGCTGCCGGAATTGCTTTATTGTTACTCATGTCTGTTAGTGCGGCTTATCATCTCGGTCATAAGTCCGGACAGGAGTTAAAGGCTAATCTATATGCGGAAACAGTGACTCCGTTAGGTGTGACGACTAAAATAACGCTGCCGGATGGAACTGTTGTTATTTTAAACGGAGGATCAAAGTTAACCTATCCGACATTATTTGCAGGAAAGGAGAGATGTGTCAGTCTGTCCGGGGAGGGGTTCTTTGAAGTGGCGAAAGATGCTGAACATCCGTTTCTTGTGAATGCCGATAATTTGTCGGTTAAGGTTTTAGGTACGAAGTTTGGTTTTAAATCCTATAAAGATGATAATCAGACTATTGTGACACTGAAAGAGGGTTTGGTAAAGGCAATGCCATCAAATAAAGAAGCGGTAAACGGCATTGTTCTGCGACCTAATCAACAATTGGTATTGGATAATCGGACCGGTGAATTTCAATGTAGGAATGTGAATACAGCTGAATATCTGTCCTGGAAAGAAGGGGTGTTGTATTTCAGAGATACGACATTGGATGAAATAGCTAAAATACTGGAACGCAAATTCAACGTGAAAATATTGATTGCTTCCGAATCTCTTAAAAATGATCGTTATTTTGCCCATTTCGGTTATAATGAAAATTTGGAACAAATATTGACCTTATTGTCCCACAAGCGTTTTTGGAAATATGAAAAGAAAAATGGTACCATCGAAATAAGAAAGAAATACTAATTAAATACTGTTGCCTATGATAAAATGAAAAATCATTACCACCTGCTTTTTATTTATTCGCAGTAAATATGAGGCAGTATCAGGATCCTTGATATAGGATCAGAGAGATCATGTTACAGAGTTTATTGTTAATTAAAATTGGTTCATTATGAAAAATAACACAGGTACCGGTCGGGGAAAACCCGGGTACCGAAAGACAATTATAGCCATGAGAAACATATTTATTCTCTTATTTTTTCTATCTTATAATATGTTTGCAGCTCCAGGTTATTCCCAGACTACTCGTTTTAATTTGAATATAAATAATAAGACGTTAGAAAGTGTTTTTAATGAGATAGAAAAGAATTCGGAATTTTCGGTCATTCTGAAAAGTAGTGAGGTGAATTTGAAGGAAAGGGTTTCGGTACAGGTCCACCAGCAAACAGTAGGAACTATCTTGAATCAGGTATTGAAAAATCAAGGATTACAATACGAGATTAAAGATAAGCATATTATTATTTACAAACCGGAAGATAATAATATTGTTAATCAGCAGGCAAAAAAGGTAATTACCGGTACGGTTGTAGATGAAACCGGACAGCCTGTGATAGGGGCTAATGTGGTTGAAAAAGGAACAACCAACGGTTCTATCACGGATATGGATGGAAAGTTCACACTTTCGGTATCGCAGGGTACTATTCTTGAAGTTTCCTATATAGGTTATCTGACTATGGAAATCCCGGTTCAGAACAGGGAGGTTCTGAATATAGCATTGAAAGAAGATACGCAAAGGCTGGATGAAGTGGTAGTGGTCGGTTTCGGTACGCAGAAAAAGATCAACTTAACGGGATCTGTATCGTCTGTCAGTGCAAAAGAACTGGAAGAACGGCCGCAGCCGAATGTTCAGAATATGATTCAGGGGAAAATCCCCGGCTTGCAGATTGTAAGTAATTCGGCTCAACCGGGGCGTGATAGCGGAAATATTACCATTCGTGGGAAAGGGTCGTTTGGTGCCAGTTCCGATCCGCTGATACTGGTCGATGGGATTATAGGATCTCTAAGTGCATTGGCTCCGGATGATATAGAATCCATCAGTGTTTTAAAGGATGCTGCGTCTGCTGCTATTTATGGTGCCCGGGCGGCTAACGGCGTTATTCTGGTAACCACGAAAAAGGGGAAATCAGGAAAGGCACAAGTCTCTTATAGTTTTAATTATGGCTGGCAACAAGCGACTAGCCTGAGCGATCAGGTCTGGGAATCGGCTACTTATATGAAAATGTATAACCAGATGGCTGACCGTATGGGAGGGAAGGTGAAGTATTCCCAAGAAATGATTGATAAATATAGTGATCCTAATCGGGATATGAACCTGTATCCGGATTATAACTGGATGGAGGAAACCTTCAAAACCGGTTCAAACATGACGCACAACATCAATGTAAGCGGTGGTACGGAAAAGGTGACCTATAATGTCTCTCTTGGATATTTAAAGCAGGAAGGTCTGCTGCCGGGGCATGATTACAAGCGATATACCGGTCTGATGAATCTGGAAGCACAGGTGCATGAACGGATAAAGATCGGGGCAACCAGTAATTTTTATAATGGCAAACTGGATGAACCATACTATACGAATGATGGATTAGTCCTGATGATCCTTCAGTCACGTCCAATGACAAAACCTTATTTGCCGGATGGAAGCGGTCGTTATTCGTATCTGAATATGCCGGAGAGTTATGGTGGCGAATGGCTGAACCGAAATCCTGTCTGGGCAATGAACGAGACTTCCCGGAAGGTGGAGAACTGGATTGCCAATGCGCAGGCTTATGCCATTGTTGATTTTATTAAAAAGGATAATATGCAGTTGAACTGGACGACTAAGGCTGGTTTTCGTTATGCCGACCAGTTCCTGAATACGCATTATCCGGCCCATCCTGAAGGCTATTATTACCTGAAAGAATCTGACTATAAACCGGGAGGAGCAGATGAACACATGTATGCTGTTGATTTTTTCCCGGAGAAAGGTGTATCCAACCGGGATCAAAGGGAGTTTTATCGTATGTTTTATACAACCTTGGGATATTCCTGGGATATAACGAACGATCATAGCATAGAGGCTCTATTGGGTTATCAGGAAGAGGCTCAGAGCGCACGGACGCTGGAAGGCAAGCGTGAGAACTATCCTTCAGATTCGATGACGGAAATCAATGGCGGTTCCACGGCTGGACAGACTTTATCCGGAGGACTTGCCGAATATTCATTGCGTTCTCTTTTCGGACGTTTGAATTACTCTTATAAAGGGAAGTATCTGGCGGAGGCTAATTTCCGTTATGATGGAACCAGTAGGATTCATACAGATAATCGTTGGGGTATTTTCCCTTCCTTCTCTGGTGCGTGGAGAATTTCAGAGGAATCATTTGTCAAAGATAATATTAACTGGATGGATAATTTAAAACTTCGTCTTTCCTGGGGTAAACTGGGGAATTCGGAAATTGGTAATTATCCTTATCAGGAGGTTTATTCCAGTACTGCTTATATTTTTGACGGAGCGGTGCAGCAGGCTGTGATACAAAAAGATCTGAAGGACAGATCCTTGAAGTGGGAAACAACGACTGTGACGGATGTCGGAATGGATGTTACATTAGGCAACGGCCTGTTTTCTGCAACGATCGACTGGTACAATAAAATAACTGATGGTATTTTATCGCAAGCTGCTATTCCGCTGAGTGTGGGGATGGGAGCTCCGACAATTAATTACGGAAAATTGCGAAACCGTGGTTTTGAATTGGAATTCGGACATCAGAACAGGATTGGCGAATTTACTTACGGAGCAGGCTTTATGGCTTCCATAAATAAGAATGAGGTATTGGAATTAAGAGCTCCTTCTTATGGCAGTTATATTTATGAAGTAGGAAAACCGTATGGAGAACATTATCTATATATCTGGGACGGAATATTCCAGTCGGAAGAAGATATAGCCAACTCACCGGACCATCCGAATAATCCAAAACCGGGAGACATCAAGTTTAAGGATTTGAATAATGACGGAGTAATCGATGGAAAAGACAGGACAATGGTAGAAGGTGTCTATCCTAAAATGTTATATTCGTTTAACTTTAATGTCGGCTATAAGAATTGGGATTTGTCGGTATTCTTCCAGGGAATAACCCGCCGCAAGATATGGACGGACTTCTTTGGCGATGCCCCGTTTGCACAGGGAGCTCCTCCATCTTCACGATTCCTGGATGCATGGACTCCGGAAAATACGGATACCAATGTTCCGGCACTTTATACGCATGGTTATGCACCGATGACGGGATTACGTTCCACTTATAATCTAAAAGATGCCGCTTACCTGAGATTGAAGAATATTCAATTAGGATATAATCTGCCGCAATCATTATTGAATAAAGTTGGTATTGATTTTCTGAGGGTATATTTCTCGGGAGAGAATCTTTTCACCTTTACGAAGTATCCTGATTTTGATCCGGAACGGGCGGGAGATGGCTGGCATGCCCAGTATCCTCATGCGAAAACCTTCTCACTTGGATTAAATCTTAAATTTTAAAACTTAAAAAAAACAACCATGAAAAAGAATCTGATATATATGCTTCTTACATGTTTGCTGTTTACCATGCTTGCATGTAACGATATGGATCTGTTTCCTCAGGACCAGTTAGGACCGGATAATTTCTGGAAAACCGAACTCGATATTCAAAGCGGAATTGCTGGTGTTTATACCAAACTCAAAGGAGGATCGATGAGTTGGAGCCGCTACGGACTGGATAATATTACAGATAATTCTTACTCTTGGACAACCTGGAGCGGAATAGCCAGTATCCAGAGTGGATCGATAGAAGCGACGACCGGTGGAATTATCAGTGATAATTATAAAGCCGGATATGAAGGCGTTGCAGCGTGTAATAATTTTATGAAGAATTTCCCGATAGCGAAAGAGAATGCCAAGTTGAGTGAGGAAAAGGCAAATGCTTATGAAGCCGAAGTTCGTTTTCTAAGAGCTTTTTTCTATTTCGAGTTAGTTCGTTTTTACGGTGATGTTCCTTTGTATAAGGAGGCGATAGCCTCGGTGGAGGCTTCTAAAGTAAAGCAAAGTCCGGCTTCAGAGGTATATGATTTTATCTATCAGGATATTAATTTTGCCGTAGAAAATTTACCGGACATTGCTTATGGCAGCGGACATGCAGTAAAAGGGTCCGCCCAGGCTTTAAAGGCAAGGATTGCTTTATTTCAGGGCGATTGGAAAACGGTAGAAAACATTACCCGGGAATTGATTCAGTCCGGCCAATATCGTCTGGCAGATACTTATCAGTCTATTTTTATAAAAAGAGAAGGACAGAAGGATAACCCGGAAATTATTTTTTCCATTACCTACCTGAACCCGGATTACCGGCATGATGCAGAGATGGTTTATTATTATCAGAATGAAATCGCTCCAATGGACGATCTGATGAAATGTTATAATGAGAATGATGAACGTCTAAAAGAATGGTATGTTTTTACAGGCATAGGTGAGAAAACATTTATCAATCCTTTTGGAGAAGAAGCATCGACAGAACAGGCTCCTTTGACAGGATGGATCTTACTGAAACATATGGATAAATACAAAAAGGAAACTTACACATATACAAATTATGATTTCCGGACAGATAATGATGTTGTTATTCTCCGTTACGCAGATGTTTATCTGATGTATATAGAGGCAATGATGGAGCATGGGAATGGTACTACATCAGATGCTTTGGCTGTCAAGTGCATGAACGAAATCCGGGAAAGAGCCGGCTTGAGTTCTGTAACATCTGTAACCCGTGATGAACTACGGCTGGAAAGAAGACGTGAATTGGCTTTCGAAGGATTACGCCATTTTGACTTAATCCGGTGGAAGACAGCAAAATAGGTAATGAATTCTTTGGTAACTCCGGCAGGAAAATGTACATTTGAGGACCATATGTATGTGTGGCCATTTCCGCTTAGTGAGATGGATGTTAATCCTCAATTGGATCAGAAATCCGGCTATAAATAATTGATAAATATATTATGGGAAACACTTTTATAAAAGTTATCCGGTACCTATTACCGGTAGCATTATTATCTTGTGCCGGAGGTCAACCTCCGGCAAAGAATCTATCTTCTACCATCCTTTATATGGACCAGCCTGCCGCCTCCTGGTATGAAGCGACTCCTATAGGCAACGGGCGTTTGGGTGGGATGGTTTATGGGGGAGTAACCAAAGATACCATCCGTACAAACGACGATACGTTTTGGAGTGGCGAACCACGGGATTTGCAGCGGCCGGGAGCTTATAAATGTCTTCCGGAAATACGAAAATTACTATTGGAAGAAAAGAACCTGGAGGCTCAAGAACTGATCGATAAACATATGCTCGGCCCCTGGAACCAGAATTATATGCCTTTAGCCGATATTCTGCTGGAATGGCCTGGTGATGGAAATGTCTCCGGATATAGAAGAGAGTTGGACCTGAACCGGGGAGTTGTCACGATTACATATACGCAGAATGGAGTTAATTATAAACGGGAACTGTTTGCTTCATATCCCGACCAGGCTCTTGTTATGAATATCTCTGCAGATAAGGAGAACGCTGTTGAGTTTATCGCTGGCCTGGGTAGTCAGATCAATAACCAGACAAAGGTGGAAGGTGATCAGATTGTAATCAACGGGCAGGCTCCCTGGCATACCGATCCTAATTATACAGGCGTTCATCCTCCGGTATATAAGGAAGGGAAAGGCATGCGTTTTGAAGGTCGGTTATTAGTAAAGCAGGAGGGAGGAACGATTTCTGCCCAAGATGATAAATTGCATGTAAAAGATGCGGCATCTGCCACTATTACTTTTGTTGCAGCCACCAGCTTTAATGGTTTCGATAAAGATCCTGCTGTAAATGGGAGAGATGAAAAAGCAATATGCAAAAAATATCTTTCCTCTCTGGAAACAAAGAAATACCCTGATTTATATAAGGCGCATCTGGCAGATTACTCTTCCCTGTTCGGACGGGTAAGTATCGATTTGGGTGAATCTCCGGAATCAAATTTACCGATTAACCAGCGAATAAAAAATTATAAACCCAGCATGGACCCGGCCCTTACTGCTTTGTATTTCCAGTTCGGACGCTATCTGCTTATCTCGGCTTCACGGCCAGGTTCACAGCCGGCAAACTTACAAGGTATCTGGAATCAGGACATGCAACCCGCCTGGAGTGCAAACTGGACGATCAATTGCAATGCGGAGATTAATTACTGGCCGGCTGAGATCACCAATCTTTCCGAATGCCATTTCCCGATGTTCGATATGATCCGGGAGACATCTGTCGACGGTGCCAGGACAGCCAAGAACCTGTATAACTCTCGTGGATGGATTGCCCATCATAATCTCGATATATGGCGTACGACCTGGATGGTTGGAGGAACCGGATTATATTCCTTGTTTCAGGTAGGAGGTGCCTGGCTTTGCCAGCATATCTGGGAACATTATCTGTTTACTCTGGATAAGGATTTCCTTCACAATCACTATGATTTATTAAAGAGTGCTTCCATCTTTTATCTGGATAACTTGCAAACGGACCGGGATGGGTATCTGGTAACGAGTCCATCCGAATCTTTTGAGAATGGTTATATCAAACCAAATGGCGAGAAGGGATGGGCCTGTATCGGTTCCGCTCAGGATATGCAGATCATTCGTGCTTTGTTTGAAAACACGATGAATGCTGCTGAAATTCTGAATGACGGAGCTTTTAAAGAAGAAGTGGCAAAGGCATATGCTAAACTGCCTCCGATGAAGATCAGTCCAAGAACAGGACAACTACAGGAATGGAATGACGATTGGGAACCTTCCAATCCGGCCAGCGGACAGGTCGGGCATGGTTGGGCATTTGCCGTAGGAAGTCAAATAACGCTGCGCGGGACACCTGAACTGGCTCAGGCTTTCAGAAAAACGATAGAATACCGACGTCCGGGTTATTCTTATAACAGTGGTAGCTGGACAGGATCATTCCCGGCTGTTTACTGGGCCCGTTTTGAAGAACCGGATAGTGTGCAACGTGTGATAGACCGTCATTTTGACCTGGCTTTATCTCCGAATTTGACTTGCGAATTTATGAAATCATGGCAAATAGATGGAAACTTAGGTATTACTACCGCCATTACCGAAATGCTTTTACAGAGTCATGCAGGGGAAATCAGCTTGTTACCAGCCTTACCTGCAAAATATCCGACAGGCTCTGTTACCGGATTACGGGCACGTGGTGGGTATAAGGTCGATATTTTCTGGAAAGACGGAGTATTGACTAAAGCTGTGATTAAAGCGGACAGGACGAAGAAGGATAAAATTATACCAGTGCGTTATGCCGGCTTGGTGAAATCAGTTAAGTTGGCAAAAGGGCAGACTATCGTATTGAATAGTTCTTTGGAATAAATAGAACAGAAAGTGTATGGACCGGGCTGAGATTGAATGTCGTCTGACAAATCAATCACTCGCCCCGGTCCATACATTTTTTGTTACATATTGTCTGGATTACATTTTGAGATTTGGGATATTATCTATAACTTGCCGTGATTTTTAATACTAAATCTGATTTGACTTAAACGAAAAATTAAGAATGTACAATAATTAAAACAATCATTTTATGAAATTCCAGAAAACACTATTCGGATGTTTAGTTGGCGCAGCTTTGTCTATGAATGTAAACGCCCAAGAAGTACAAGGATTCGTTCATGAACGTTCTACTGATTATGAATGGCCTACAGATCAACAGGTCTTGGATAAACTTGATAAATGGCAGGACCAGAAATTCGGTGTATTATTCCATTGGGGACTTTATTCGGTTCCGGGTATTGTAGAGTCATGGTCTATTTGTTCAGAGGATGTAGACTGGATTTCCCGTAAAAAGGATATGACGTACGATGAATACAAGAAGTGGTATTGGGGATTGAAGGAATCACTGAACCCGACACAGTTCAATCCAGACAAATGGGCTGATATTATGAAGGATGCCGGAATGAAATATATGATTTTTACAACCAAACACCATGATGGTTTCTGTATGTTTGATTCAAAATATACAGATTTTTCTATTGCAAACGGTCCTTTTGCCAATAACCCCAAAAAAGATGTAGCCCGTTATGTCTTTGACGCATTCCGTCAGAAGGATTTCATGATCGGGTGTTATTTCTCCAAACCGGACTGGCATTGCGAATGGTTTTGGAATCCTTATTTTGCAACTCCCAACCGCCGCCAGAATTATAAGATAGACCGTCATCCGGACTGGTGGAAAAATTACCAGGAATTTACCTATAACCAGATGGATGAACTGATGACTAATTATGGCAACTTCGATATCCTTTGGCTGGATGGCGGCTGGGTGACCGGTGGAGATGTCCATCTGGATAAATTATTGAACAAGGTACGTACTTCTACTCAACCCGGACTGATTTCCGTAGACCGTACTATCCGTGGAAAAAATGAAAATTATCAAACTCCGGAACGTAGTATTCCTGAGACTCAGTTGAATAATCCCTGGGAAAGTTGCATTACTTTGAGCAACGACTGGGGATGGGTTCCTAATGCTCCTTATAAATCACCGACGAAAGTTATCGGTCTGCTGGCTGAAATCACGGCTAAAGGCGGATGTCTGCTACTGGGTGTCGGTCCTACGCCGCAGGGTACTATTGAAGATGCTGTTGCAGAACGTCTGCATGTGATCGGAGACTGGCTGAGAGCCAATGGAAAGGCTATTTACAACACTCGTATCACTCCGGTTTATAATGATGGAAATGTTTGGTTTACAGCAGACAAGGACGGCAAAACATTATATGCTGTTTATGCTTTGCCGGAAGGAGAGAATTTGCCTGAAACAATTGAATGGACAGGGAACATTCCGACAGGAAAAATGAAAATGCTGAAAGGTAACAAAACAGTGAAATATACCAGCAAGGACGGTAAGGTAAAAGTTATTCTTCCGAAAGGGTTGAAAAACGAATCGGTTGCTTTGCAGTTCACTTTGAAGAGATAATAAATGAAATAAAATAACACATGTTATATGAGTAGAACAACTTCTTTAATTATCGGGCTTATCGCCTTTGCAGGACATGCAATGGCACAACAACCGTTATACAAACAGGCTACGGCTCCTGTTGAAGACAGAGTAAAAGATCTTATAGGGCGTATGACGGTTGAAGAAAAAGTCGGCCAGTTATGTTGTCCGCTGGGTTGGGAAATGTATACCAAAACGGCAAACGACGTTCTTGCTTCCGACCTTTATAAAGAACGGATGAAGACGATGCCTATCGGTTCATTCTGGGCAGTCCTTCGAGCCGATCCCTGGACACAAAAAACTTTGGAGACAGGATTGAATCCGGAACTGTCAGCTAAAGCATTAAATGCCTTACAAAAATATGCCGTAGAAGAAACCCGCCTGGGAATTCCTGTCCTATTCGCAGAAGAATGTCCGCACGGACATATGGCAATTGGTACCACTGTCTTCCCGACATCTTTGTCGCAGGCAAGTACCTGGAATGCAGAGTTAATGCATCGGATGGGAGAGGCTATTGCCCTGGAAGCACGTTCACAGGGGGCCAATATCGGTTATGGTCCGGTGCTGGATATTGCCCGTGAACCCCGTTGGTCACGTATGGAAGAGACTTTCGGTGAAGATCCTGTGCTGACAACTCATCTGGGAGTTGCCTTTATGAAAGGTATGCAGGGTAAATCGCAGAATGACGGAAAGCATTTGTATTCTACCTTGAAACATTTTGCCGCTTATGGCATTCCTGAAGCCGGACATAACGGTGCACGTGCCAATGTCGGTATGCGTCAGTTATTTTCCGATTATCTGCCTCCTTTCAAGAAAGCAGTGGAAGAAGGAGTTGGAACGATTATGACTTCCTATAATACTATCGATGGCGTTCCCTGTACTTCTAATAAATATTTATTGACGGATGTTCTCCGTGATCAATGGGGTTTTAAAGGGTTCGTTTATTCGGATTTGACAAGTATCGAAGGCATTGTCGGGGCAAGAGTAGCGAAAGATAATAAGGAGGCTGCCGTCCTGGCTTTGAAAGCCGGTTTGGATATGGACCTGGGAGGAAATGCTTATGGAAAGAATCTTCAGAAAGCCTTGGAAGAAGGTGCCATCACCATGGATGACCTCAACAGAGCGGTCGCTAATGTCCTCCGTCTGAAATTCCGCATGGGGTTGTTTGAGAATCCGTATGTTTCACCGGAACAGGCCAAACAGGTGGTACGTTCAAAAGCTCACAAGGAACTGGCTCGCGAAGTTGCCCGTGAAGGGATTGTTTTATTAAAAAATGAAGGTGTATTGCCTCTGAAGAAAAATATCGGAAGCATTGCCGTGATCGGTCCGAATGCAGATATGATGTATAACCAGTTGGGTGACTATACGGCTCCTCAGGAACGTGAAGAGATTGTTACGGTACTGGATGGCATACGAAAAGCCGTTTCTCCTTCAACGAAAGTGAATTACGTAAAAGGCTGTGCAATCCGTGATATAACTACCAGTAATATCCCGGCAGCGGTAGAAGCTGCCCGTGCTGCAGATGCAGTTGTTTTGGTTGTCGGTGGTTCGAGTGCCCGCGATTTCAAGACAAAATATATAGGTACAGGTGCTGCGGATGTTTCTAACGACGGAAACCAACTCCTGTCGGATATGGATTGTGGCGAAGGATATGACCGTAGCACATTGCGTTTGCTGGGCGATCAGGAAAAACTCCTGGAGGCGGTAGCTGCCACAGGTAAACCATTGGTTGTTATTTATATCCAGGGACGTACATTAAATATGAACCTGGCTTCGGAAAAGGCACAGGCGTTGCTTACTGCCTGGTATCCGGGTGAACAGGGTGGGGCAGCTATAGCAGATGTTTTGTTTGGCGATTATAATCCTGCCGGGCGTTTGCCTGTATCCGTACCCCGTAGCGAAGGTCAGTTACCCTTATTCTATTCACAGGGAAAACAGCGTGCCTATGTCGAAGAAGAAGGAACGCCTCTTTATGCATTTGGCTATGGATTAAGCTACACTAAGTTTGATTACAGTCAATTGGAGTTGCAGAAAGGTAATGGAAAAGATGTCTTGCAAACAGTCAGTTGTACGGTTACCAATACCGGAGACTGTGACGGGGAGGAAGTTGTCCAGCTTTACATCTGTGATAAAGTAGCCTCTGTTTCCCAGTCCCCAATCCTGTTAAAGGCTTTCGAACGTATCTCCCTGAAGAAAGGCGAAAGCAAGAAAGTTACTTTCACATTGGGTGAAGAAGAACTGTCTCTTTATAATATGGAAATGAAACAGGTGGTAGAACCGGGAGACTTCAAAGTCATGGTTGGAGCTGCTTCGGATGATATCCGGTTGGAAGGAGAGTTTACATTGTAATAGAAGTTTCTATATCTAAAAGAAGAGGCTGGGTTCGATGTGAGTCCAGCCTTTTTTGTGTTATATACTAAGTATATATTCAATATCTTTGATTACATTTTTCCCTTTAGTTCCTAAATTGGAACATTTTTGAAGAATCCGTTCCGTATTTAAAAGTTCTTACCACAAGCATTATACTTACTGAGAATGAGATCATAACTTACTTTGTAATCGTAAATCTTTTATGAATTAAAGTATTATGTAAAGTAGTTTTCACTAAACATTATTATTATGGAAAACAAGAAAATGTGTGTTTGGAAACGAGGGGGATACTTTTTTATTGCGACTTTATTAGGAGCGGGTCCTTTCTCAAGTCATGTTTATGCCGGAACTGATCATGATCAGTTCAACTCGGTCACTACCGAGTTGAACTATGGTTTAAATCAGAAAAAAGGAAAAAAAGTTACAGGAACGATTATCGATGAAACCGGCGAACCTGTTATTGGAGCTAATGTAGTACAAAAAGGTACTACTAATGGAAGTATAACAGATATAGACGGGCGATTCTCTTTGGAAATTCCGGAAGATGCTATTCTGGAAATATCTTATATCGGCTATCTGACCCAGTCTATTCCGGTGAAGAATAAATCTTCTTTACAAATCACTCTCCGGGAAGATACTCAAAAATTGGATGAGGTGATTGTTGTTGGATATGGTTCTACTAGTGTCCGGAAAAATACGGCCGCCTTGGCTACAGTAGATAACACGAAGGTGCTCGAAGTTCCTTTTTCGGACATGGGATCGAGTTTGCAAGGACGTGTACCAGGTGTAATTGTACAGCAGGGATCGGCTGAGCCGGGGCAGAATGGAGCCAGTGTTTCTATACGTGGTAATGGAGATCCATTATATGTGATTGACGGATTTGTTTCTTCGAGCGGCCGTTTTATGGCACTGAATAAATCGGATATCGAATCGATGACCGTATTGAAAGATGCAGCCTCTACTGCTGTTTATGGTATGAATGCCGGTAATGGTGTAGTTGTAGTCACTACTAAACAGGGGAAAGCCGGAAAGTTGAATGTAAATTATCAGGCTAATTTCGCATTCAATACACCGTCTTATCCGGCGGAGCGTTTGAATGCATATGAATATGCAACGGCCATTAATAAATTAAATCAATCTTTGGGTAATGGTCTCAATTCGTTCAGAACGCAGGAAGAGATGGCAGAGATTGAAGCGAATCTGGGTTCATACACAAACTGGGAAAATGCGTTATTACGTAATTATACACCTCAGAATGAACATACGGTATCTATTAGTGGAGGTAATGATAGGCTGAAATATTTTGGTAGTCTGAATTATCTGGGACAAAAAGGTATTTATAAATCGGATAAGTTAAATTATGACCGTTATAATTACCGGACCAATGTAAGCAGTAATTTCGATGAAATAGGTTTAACAGTCGGTTTGAATGTCAATGGAACGGTAAAAGACGAACTATATCCCAGCGCCAGTGCATATACTCTCTATTCCCGCCTGAAGGACAGGACACCTTTTGAGAAACCATATAATGAAGACGGCACAGTTTCCAATCAATTTGATAACCCAGCGTTACAACTGGATGGTCCGGGTGAAATCAAATATCGTACTGTTTATAATCAATTAGCTGTCAATCTGGAGTGGGCAGTACCTTGGGTAAAAGGCTTGAAGTTCGGTTTTGACGGAAATTATAATATCGAGAGTCAGGACAGGGCTGACTGGTATGAAAATGCCACCTATTATGATGCGGATGGGAATGCCACCTTTGAAGATCCTTCCAATATCAGTATGACTCGTTCTTCTTATCAGCACAACCGATATGATTTCAATGTGCGTGCCGATTATAAGAACACCTTTAATGAAAAACATAATGTACTGGTAACTTTAGTGCACAACCGTCAGTATTATCATGGGACATCTCTTTCTGCCAGTTCGAATACCTTCTATCTGTCGACGATACATCAGATACAAAACGGAGATGCTGCCAGTATTACGGCAAGCAACAAAGAAAGTAAACAGACCTCGATGGGATATGTAGGCCGTCTTCGTTATGACTATGACAACCGGTATATGGCAGAGTTCTCCGGACGTTACGATGGCTCGGACTGTTTTCCGAAAGGGAACCGGTTCGGTTTCTTCCCTTCCGGTTCTTTGGGATGGGCTATTTCGGAAGAAGAGTTCTTTTCGCCGGTAAAGGATTTAGGTATATTCGATTACTTCAAAGTGCGCGGCTCATACGGTGAAATCGGTTTGAACGGAGCAAAACATGACGACTATGCTTATTTGACAACTTTCAATTATAATTCTAATGCATATGTAATCGGTGGAAGCATGGTCAATTCGATTACGCCGGGGGCTACTCCCAGTATAAATATGACCTGGTACACCCGTGATAAAACAGACGTTGGTATTGATTTTTCTACGTTGGGAAACAAACTGGAAGGTTCGTTCGACTGGTTTTATGAACGGACAAAGGGATATCTGGTGGCACCGAAATATGAATATACGGATCCGATCGGTTATGACCTGCCTTTGATTGTTTCCAAGGCAGAAGACCGTTCTGAAGGATTGGATGGTTTTGTAAAATATACGGATAAGATTGGGCAAGTTAATTTCTCTGCCGGTTTCAACTTTACCTGGTATCGCTCGATTAAGGCAATAACCAATGAAGATAAAGTGACTTTGTCAAATCCTTATACTCGTGAACAAGGATATAAGCAAGGTTATCTGGGAACAGGCTTCGTCGGGACACAGTTTTATATGACTCCGGAAGATGTATTGAATAATCCGAAACGTATTAATTCGAAAGACCTGCGCCCCGGTGATTTATGGTATGCCGATGTGAATGGTGATGGTCAGATTACAGGGCAGGATCAGCGTAAATACGGAAACAATGCAAGTCCGCGTTTTGTATTTGGTATCGACTTGTCGGCAAACTGGAAAGGTTTAAATGTTTTGGCAAATATCCAGGGAACCGGTCGTAGACAGACTTATATGAGTGCTGTAGCTATGGGAAAAGAAGGTGAACGAAGGCTGGACTTTACTTATCAGCTCGATACCTGGTCACCGACTAACACCGATGCTACATTCCCTCGTCCGGGTAATACGTCGTTGAATGAAAATAATAACTATGTCGATTCTGATTTTTGGGCTCGCAATTCAAATTATGTGCGTTTGAAATCGTTGACAGTCTCATATGATTTGAAATATGCAGCTTTGAGAAGCTTGTCGTGGTTACAGAATCTGACGGTCTTTGCTTCTGGTGTGAACTTATTCGCTATCGGTCCTTCTGTGAAATATGCTGACCCTGAAGCTTCGAACTTCGACGGATATGCTTATCCGATGATGCGTACTTATTCCCTTGGATTCCAATTAGGATTTTAATAACAGATAAAAGAGTAAATTATGAAAAGAATATATATAGGCCTTGTTGTTTTAGGCCTTGCATTGACAAATACTTCATGTTCGGACTTTCTTGATACGAGACCGTATGATAAGATCATTGGGGATGATACATGGACGAGTGAAACGTTGGCAGAATCATTTGTGTATTCCATCTACTCGAGTGTACTACAAAAAAGTTTGTGGCTAGGAGCATACGGACATCGTTATTCCTGCCATGCTGAAAGTTCAACAAAGAATGCTATGACAGGTACGCTGAACAGTTCTTACTGGTCGAGGGACCGTGCAGAAGGGGTGACCGCAGATGATAATTATGAATGGTTGGATTACAGTGTTCTTTGGCGTATTCACACAGCAATGGAAGAGATTACCGCAAGTGAAATATTTTCAGAAGAATTTAAAACCCGTACTGTCGGGGAATTGAAATTTTTACGTGCAGCTCATTATTTCTTGTTTGCCCGTCAATATGGAGGACTACAGATTATTGACCGTGTGTTGTCTGTAGAGGATGATTTGCAAATACCACGTTCTTCAGTTAAGGAGACATATGATTTTATCATAAAGGATTTGGAAGAAGCGGCCCAGGCATTACCGGCAACCGGAAAAGTAGCCAGAGGACGTGTCAGTAGTATGGCTGCCCATGCTTTGTTGATGCGTGTAGCAAATCAAGCGGCGGCTTATGCCGATGGTGGTTCTGCCCAAAGCCAATATTATGATAAAGTGATTGCAGCAGGTACGGCCTTAGGATTAGATGCCGATGGCAGCCAACTGAGTCCTTATTATGATATGTTCCGTTCGTACGAAACGGCAGTTACAGCACAGGAACAAATTCTGGTAGTGGAACGTCTTAAATTAAATTCATCCCTACATGATACTCCTATGCAATATCAGGGTTTATGGCATGCCGGTAATATATCGGAATATGCTAAAAAGAATTTTCCGATCCATGCAACGATGAATTATTGGGGAATGGATGGTGGTTCATGGCCTACGCAGGATTTAGTAGACGATTATCTGGTAGAAGAAACAGACGGATCGATCAAGTATTGGGAAGATGCATCATATGTACAGACAGGGACAAACGTCGATGAAAAGATGTATTTTAGTAAGGATAAGAAAAGAGATTTACGCTTCTATACAACGATTTTATATGATAGCTGTCTGTATTTCAATGGTCAGGAACGTATTTTCTTCCGTCGTGACGGAAACTGTTCCAACTCTAACAGTCCGATCAATGCAGGAGCGGAAGATGAATACGGACGTAGGGCAGGAGATTTGGATAACTATAATTCTTCAACCGGTTATGCCATGTTGAAA
The DNA here is from genome assembly GCF_020091425.1 of Parabacteroides goldsteinii. NCBI lineage: Bacteria > Pseudomonadati > Bacteroidota > Bacteroidia > Bacteroidales > Tannerellaceae > Parabacteroides > Parabacteroides goldsteinii. Next base: position 1,444,113 of record NZ_CP081906.1, read on the forward strand.
TATCATTATGACCCTGTTGTTTCTTTACCTGACCCAGGTTCACAAAAACTGGATTATTGTTATTCCGTATTACGTTATGGCGAGGCTTATTTAAATATGGCAGAGGCTTATCTGATGAAAGGCGATTTTGCGAATGCCCGTAAATATATGATCCCGACGATGGTAAAACATGGAGGGTTCAGCCCGGAAAAAGCTGCGGCATATCTCAATACGAAAAGCGGAAACGGCTGGAACGATCCTTTATTCGAAGCCTATAAACGTGAACGTAATGTTGAAATGGTGTATGAATGCAATGACCGCTATTGGTCTCTTTTGCGATGGGGAATGCGTCAGAGTGGCGGTGTCGGTAACGGGGCCTATGCAACGAGTGGTTTCGTTATCCCTGAATTGGTTGGACCATTACGTGGTATACGTATCTCTCGTGACGGACAGAAGTATGAATTTTTTGAAGTAAATAATGCGATAGGAGAAGCCCGGTTCTCCCCGAAACGCTATTTAGTACCGTTGAACCGTAGCTTCTGCTTGAAATCCGGTGTTGTACAGAATGCGGGATGGGAATGATCTTATTAATAGTAAATAAAAAGACAAATACAATGAAAAGATATTTTAATATATTGGTCGGATGCTTATTGATATTCTCTATGAATAGTTGTTTATATCACAATCTGGAGGATTTAGAGAACTCATCGGATAAAAAAATGACGAATGTCGATTATTCATATCGTTTTTTATATAACGATACGATTCAGAAAGGAACTGCCAATCAGGAAATTCTTGAAGGACGCGTTTGTGAAGTGATTTTTAGTAAATCGATAGAGAATGTGGAAGAAAACGGAATAACTGGTTTTAAAACGACTCTGACTCATACTCTGAATAGTATTCAGAAAGCGGGACCATCCGGTTCCGTTACGAAGGAAATGCTGTATAAGATGTTCGAAGAACAGATCGCACAGGATGGTTTATCGAAGCTCTGGGTATATGTCTCCATTTCGGATGCCGCTATCATTTCACCGTTGGAGGGAGCGCCTACGTTAGGAGCCCCCGGTGATTTTACAAAAGATCGTTATTACCGGGTGACTGCAGCAGATGGTTCCACACAGGATTATATATTGAAAACGGTTAAGGCTTTCTGATTATCCGGCTTTATTTAAAGAATAAAAAGATGTGGCTTCTTTTAACTGATAAGAGAAGATCACATCTTTTTGTTTTATCCAGTTCCTAAATTTGTTTTATTTCGGATTTATTAGTTCCGAAATAGAGCATCTTCCATTCGAAGTAGTCTTTGTGAATTGCTTTTGTATGGTTAGTTTTGTAGGGGTGATTTAAGAATAAAATACATATGAATTTGAAGCGATTTTTTCATTTATTAGTTTGGATATTATTGGCTCTTCCGGTTTGTGCTGCGGATTTCACTGTTCCGCGTCTTTCCCCTTTACCCATAAAGGTGGAAAAGCAGAAAGTACCTTTAGCAGGGTATTGGCAGTTTAACCCTTCTCCCGAAAAAGAATTTTGGAAGAAAGGAAGTGTTAGTGACTGGAAGAACATAGAGGTTCCCGGCGAATGGGTGATGCAGGGGTTTGAAGTCGAGAAGGGGAAGGCCGCCGGTTATTTCCGTACGTTTACTATTCCTTCTGCTTGGAGTGGGCAACAGATCAAACTGCGTTGTAACGGCATATACAGTGATAGCCGGATTTATATAAACGGAAAAGAGGCCGGTTCTCATTTAGGTGGTTTTACGGCTTTTGAACTGGATGTGACGGATTTGGTGCAGGTAGGAAAGGAAAACCGTATTGCAGTCTCTGTCATTTCAGAAAGTCTTGCCGATTCGACATCCAGTGCTTCTCAATATGCCGTTCATCCGTTGGGTGGTATAACAAGAGATCTTTATCTTTTTGCCTTGCCCGAGGTGAATCTTTCGATGTTCCATGCCAGTACATCTTTCGATACTTCTTATGTCGATGCCGTATTGAAGACTAATATTGAAATAACGAATGAATCGTCTGCCGTAAAATCCGGTTTGTCCCTTCATTTTACGTTGAAAGATGCAAATGGAAAAGAAATACAACTGAAAGAGAATACTCTTCCGGTTCAAAACATGGCGATGGGAGCGACGGAAAAGGTTGAAATATCTTTTGATATAGCGAAGCCGGAAAAATGGGATTCCGAGCATCCTTATTTATATACGCTCACCTGTCAGTTGAAAGAGGGGAAAAAGGTGTTGCATGAAACGGTACACCGGGTAGGTTTCCGCCAGGTGGAAGTTCGCGGCAACCAGATGTATATAAATAATATGCCGGTAAAGCTGCGGGGTGTTTGCCGTCATGAGGTCATGCCGTTGCGCGGACGTTCTGTGAATGACGGCATGTGGCGGAAAGATGTCGAGTTGTTCCGTCGTGGTAATGTGAATTATATCCGTACGTCCCACTATCCGCCCGATGAAGCCTTACTGGAAGCCTGCGATGAACTGGGAATGCTGGTAGAAGTGGAAGCTCCTTTCTGCTGGGCACATAACACGAATGTACCGGAAGAGATGCATGATGCCGTACTGGTGAACCAGCATGTCGAGATGGTAAACCTGAACCGCAGCCATCCTTCCGTTATTATGTGGTCGCTGGGAAATGAATCATTGAAATATGCCGAATATTTCAAAAAGGCGGGAGAAGTCGTGAAGCAGATGGACCCGACACGTCCGCGCATCTTCAGCCAGTGGGGACCGGATGCCGATAACGGCGAACTGGAAGTAACCAATCATCATTATCCCGGACCTACCGGACCGAATAAATACCGCAATAGCAAACGCCCCGTCACATTCGACGAGTTCTGCCACCTGAATGCTTACAACCGCTTGGAACTGGCGGCCGATCCGGGACTTCGTTCGATGTGGGGACCTCTGCTGGACCAGATGTGGAATGATATGTATCATAGCCAGGGTGTTCTGGGCGGTGCGATATGGGCCGGTATCGACGATACCTTCTTCCTGCCGGGTGAAAAGGCGGTCGGTTACGGAACCTGGGGACCGATAGATGGATGGCGGCGTGAGAAACCGGAATATTGGGGAATGAAGAAAGCATTCAGTCCGGTTAAGATCGTACAGAAAGGAAATATGTCGGCCGACGGTATTGTCCGTTTCCATGTGGAGAACCGTCATAATTTCAGTAATCTGTCGGAATGTTTCATCGTGTGGAAAGCCGGAGGAAAGAGCGGCAGGGTAACAACCGATATGGCTCCCCGCTCGGAAGGAGAGTTTGAAATTCAGTTGCCGGAATCTTTACGGAATACGGAGAAGCTGGAACTGACGGTTACCGGTGTCCGTGGTTTTGTGATCGATGAATACAGTTTCCGTATTTTACCGGAACAGATCAAGCCACAGGGACAAGGGCAGTCAGGACAACTCTCTTGTCAGGAAAAAGCCGATGTTATCGAGATTCAGTCGGTAGGAGGAGTGTTTACTGTGGATAAACGCAACGGATTGTTGTCCGCCGGTCAGGGAGGTAATGCCGTATTGCTGCAATCACCTGCTTTGATGGTACTGCCGTTGAACGGAGATGGCGAAGGTGTCCAGATGGTCGGAAAAGACCAGAAGTTCAAGCCATATAACCCAGTCTGCGAAAATTGGATAGCTCAGTCTGTTACTTGTCTGCCGGGTGATGAACTTATTAGTATAAAAGTAAAAGGAATTTATAAAGAAGCCGAAGGCATATTTGAATATCGTTTTCATAAGAACGGAGAAGTCACTTTTGTCTACGACTTCACTATGCTTCAGGATATTTCCCCGAGACAAACAGGGTTGGTATTTACTTTACCTTCTTCTTTTACCCATCTGGACTGGAAGCGGAAAGGCTATTGGAATGTATATCCGGAAGACCATATAGGAGCGTTGACGGGACAAGCTGAAGCATTCGATGCCTCTTTGCCTGTATCCGGACTGGCAGGTCCTTCCAAACAACCTGTAAAATCCTGGTCGTATGACCAGACGGCAGCCGGTTCAAACATGTTCCGTTCTACGAAGGAGAATATTTACTCAGCCCGGCTGAAAGACGGATCAGGACAATCTGTCACAGTGAAATCCGACGGAACGCAGTATGTCCGTGCCTGGATAGAAGGCGATGCAATTCGCTTATTAGTTGCCGATTATAACAATCCGGGAAAGGAAAACTTCCTGATCCCTCATGCCGAGAAAGAATACAAGCCGTTGCGAAAAGGCGATAAAGTACAGGGGAAAGTAACGGTTTCTTTTCATCCGTAAAGACAGATCTAAAATAGCAGAAAAAAAGGTCCGGTGTTTTGAAATGTTAAGACAGGACTTTTGATTACAAAATAAGGGACTTTTGAATGCAAAAGTCCCTTATTTTTTTTCAGAGATATTTATCTTGTTAAAATTGAACATTAGAACGGCTTAGAAGAAAATCAGTGGGGATAGACATATAAGTTAGGCTTCTCCAATTTTCTAGTGACAATTTTTATATAAAAACCTCCTCTCTCAGTGTGTTTTTATTTCTCATCTTTCAGTTTTCAGGTGTCTTCTGTCCTTTGATGTTCATGGTTTGTGCACTGAAAAATGTTTTAAGAATGAGAGAAGACTTATCTTACAGGTAAAAAATACCAATAGTTTTCTAAATGGGTAAATATCTGTCTGTCCTCCGATGCCTCTCCGTTTTTTATCGGACAGGTACCCCTCTTTTATCGTATAAGCCTTCGCATTTTTTCTCCTTTCAGCCGGATCCTTTGAATATTAAAGCTGTAAACAGGGATGAAACCTGAAAGATGAGAATAAAGGATGAATAGGTAGCACTATAGTGTTAACCACCTTTACACAGTAGAGCTAATGGTACTGATACTACTATGCTAGCAAGATGACATAGTAGTACTGGCATGATGGCATTACTAAGTCGCCCATATCGGGTGAACACCTATTAATAGATCTATCCCCATGGATTTGTCTGCTATACCCTATAATGAATATACCAATACAATATAGAGTATCGGTATGTACATTATAGGGTATGACCTGCCGGGATATAGGAAAAAAAACGTACGCTTTTCTTCCAACGGATAGGCAGGGAATGGCGAACGGATGCCTATCCGTTCTTTTTAACGAACTATTGTAGGATATCAGGGATAGATATGTAGAACGTGTAAAGTAAGTTTATTTGCGTATCCTTATAGGGTAAACGGGCTTTTCTACGTCTAGTAATATAAATAATTATAAAGATTTATACCATGAGAATTGTAAGTAAAGTATTTTTGCTTTTTTGTATTTTATCTCTGATGTCTTGTCAGAAAGATCCGCAGATACAGGCTGCTTATGACTTGATCGAACGTATTACTCCGGGTTATAGTCAACAGTTTAGTCTGGAACTGATAGAGCCGGAGAACGGGAACGATGTCTATGAAGTGGCTGGGGAGAACGGCAAGGTTGTGTTGCGGGGGAACAATACGGTATCGTTGGCAACAGCTTATAACCAGTATTTGAAATATCATTGTAATGCCCATGTTTCCTGGTTTGGCGATCAGTTGAACTTACCGGCGACATTGCCTGTTCCGGCAGAGACGACACACCGGATAATTAACGGTAAGTATCGTGTCTATTTTAATTATTGTACCTTGAGCTATACCGGTGCCTGGTGGGATTGGGAACGTTGGCAGCGTGAGATCGACTATATGGCTATGAATTCGATCAATACACCTTTGTCGGTTGTCGGTTTGGAAGGTGTTTGGTATAACACACTGCTTCGTTTCGGTTTTACGGATGAGGAAGCGCGTTCTTATCTGGTCGATCCTGCCCATTTTGCCTGGCAGTGGATGCCTAATATCGAAAGTTTTGGCGGACCGCTGCCGAAATCGTGGATCGATTCGCATATTGCTTTGGGTAAACAAGTGGTAAACCGTCAGTTGGAATTAGGCATGACACCGATACAGCAAGGTTTTTCCGGTGCTGTACCTCGTAAGATGATGGAAAAGTTTCCGGAAGCAAAGATACAGAAACAACCGGATTGGTATGGATTTGAAGGTATCTGCCAGTTAGATCCGCTGGATCCGTTGTTTACGGAACTGGGAAAAACTTTTCTGGAAGAGGAACAGAAATTATATGGAACCTACGGACTCTATGCAGCCGATCCTTTCCATGAAAGCAAGCCGCCTGTGGATACCCCTGAATATCTGAATGCTGTAGGTTCTTCCATCCATAAATTGATGAAGACGTTCGATCCGGATGCGTTGTGGGTGATGCAAGCCTGGAGCTTCCGGAAAGATATTGCATCCGTCGTACCGAAACATGACCTGCTCGTATTGAGCCTGAACGGGGCGTTAGGGGGAGAAGATCATTTCTGTAATCATGATTTTGTGGTTGGTAATCTGCATAACTTCGGCGGACGTGTCAATCTTCACGGAGATTTGCCGCTGGTATCATCCAATCAGTTTATGAAAGCGAAACAGAAAACGCCGAATGTGGTAGGTTCCGGTTTATTCATGGAGTCGATCGGACAAAATCCTGTATTTTATGAGTTGGCATTTGAAATGCCGGTTCATCAGGATTCGGTAAAGCTGGAAGAATGGTTGAATAAATATGCGGAACGTCGTTATGGCGCATTTTCGGATGCCGCCAATAAGGCCTGGGAGTTATTGCTGGCGGGTCCTTATCGGGCCGGGACGAATGGGGTCGAGTCCAGTTCGATCATCTGTGCCCGTCCTGCTGTGGATGTGAAGAAGTCGGGGCCGAATGCCGGTTTTAATATTCCTTATGATCCGCAATCATTGATAGAAGCTGAAGTATGTTTATTACAGGATGCGGAACAATTGAAAGGATCCGGACCTTATCGTTTCGATATTGTAGATGTACAACGTCAGATTATGTCAAACCTGGGACAGGAAATACATAAAAAAGCCGCCGAGGCATTTAAGAAAAAGGATAAAGAGGCATTTGCTCTGCACTCCGGACGTTTCCTCGAGTTATTAAAAGATGTAGATATCTTGCTTCGTACCCGTACAGAGTTTAACTTTGACCAGTGGTTGACTGATGCCCGTGCCTGGGGAACGACCGATGAAGAACGCAATTTGTTTGAAAAGAATGCCTCTTCACTGGTGACTATCTGGGGCGGACAGGTCGATGTACGTCAATTTGATTACTCATGGCGTGAATGGACCGGTTTGATCGAGGGATATTATCTGCAACGTTGGAAACAGTTCTATGATATGTTGCAGGGACATCTCGATAACGGAACGATTTATAGGGAGGAAGATGCAAAGATGGATTTAGGCCGTCAGGCTTTCCGTGCGAATGAGTTTTATGATTCGTTGGCTGACTGGGAGTTGGCTTTCGTTGATCGTCCGGGTAAGGCCCGTACTCCGGTAACGGAAGGAGACGAAGTGGCTGTTGCCCGCCGAATGTTGGACAAATACAAACAATTATCAAAAGAATACTACAATGTTGAGAAAACAAATTAAGTACCTGATGGTGTATTCGCTTCTGGCCCTGCCTTGTGTTATGCAGGCGCAAGATGATGTAACGAATGCCTTTGATGACTTGAAAAGACAGGGTACGGTGAATGAGCAGGACTCGGAAATGCGCCGTGTGGCTTCATCGGATGCGGTGAAGAGGTTGATACAGGAAAATCCGGAAGCCGGTTACTTCTGTTTTACGGAAGACCGGTTACATGATATCCGTATGACGGATGCAATCCCTGTGCGTTGGGTGGAACGGTCGGTTGATTCGCGGACAAAGTTCCGGGGCGATTGTCTTCCGGGTGAGTTCTATACCTGGCAGGTAGGAATCTTCGCTCCGTATGAAAACTTGTCGGACGTATCTGTTATCTTCTCTGACTGGAAGAATGAAAAGGGAAATAAGATTCCGGCTTCTGCTTTCCGTTGTTTTAACCTGGGAGGGACTGATACGAATGGCCAATCTTTTAAAAAGACGGTGAATGTCTCCAAAGGAAATGTGCAGACATTATGGATCGGTTCCGATGTACCTGTAACGGCAAGCGGCGTTTATAAAGGAAAAGTTACGATCAAAGCTGCTGATGCCAAACCGGTAGAGATCGCATGTGAATTGACCGTACAAGGTTCTCCCATCGCCAACCACGGGGATAACGATGGATGGAGGAAAACCCGCCTGCGCTGGCTGGATTCTTCCATTGGTAACGCCGATGAACCGACGGCTCCGTATATCCCGGTTCAATTACAGAAACAAACGATTTCCTGGTTGGGAGGAACGATGGAGCTGTCGAAAGAGGGCCTTCCTCAATCCCTTTCTACCCGTTATGATCAGAGTAACCAGTTGAACGATCAGAGCAATACTCCCGTTCTGGCAGGAGAAATGCGGTTCGTGATAGAAACGGAGAATGGCGAAGAAGTGCTGAAACCCGGTTCCCTGCGGATCACCGGACGGAATAATGCGTCGGTAAATTGGATAGCTACCCGGAAGAACCGTAATTTTGAAGTACAGTGTTCCGGTAAATTCGGTTTCGATGGTCTGGTCGATTATCAGATACAGGTGAAATCCCTGGGAGACGTGAAAGTAAAGGATATCCGCCTGGAAGTACCTTATACTTCGTATGCTGCCAAATATATGATGGGATTGGGACATAAAGGCGGTTTCCGTCCGGATTCTGTAATTAACTGGCAATGGAATGTCGACAAACATCAGGATAAGATCTGGATGGGAAATATAAATGCCGGTCTGAACTTCTGCTTCAAAGATGAAAACTATGTCCGCCCGCTGGTGAATATTTATTATGGTTTAGGTAAACTGAACCTGCCTGCTTCGTGGGGAAATGCCAATAAGGGCGGTATCGATATTCTGCCCGATAAAGACGGTACAGTCCTGATGACGGCCTATAGTGGTGAACGGACTATGCAGAAAGGTGATGTTCTTCATTATAATTTCAATATGCTGGTTACTCCGGTGAAACCGCTTAACCTGAAAGAACTGGCGGAAAAACGTTTCTACCATTCCAACAGCGATGTGAGTGCCGGTTATATCCCTGCTGCATTGGAAGCAGGTGCCAATATGATTAATATCCATCATAAGAAAGATGTATATCCGTTCATTAACTATCCTTATTATGATGAAGCAGTTCCGGATTTGAAACGTTTTATCTCGGATGCACACAGCAAGGACCTGGATGTCCGGCTTTATTATACGACTCGTGAGTTGACGGTGAAGATACCTGAACTTTGGGCGTTACGTAGCCTGGGTGGTGAAGTGATCCATGACGGTCCCGGAAAAGATGCCCGTACCCTGATTCACCGGAACGGTCCTCACGAATGGTTGAACAAGAACCTGACGACTCATTTCATTCCGGCCTGGTATAATGCTTTTAAAGAAGGTAAATATGCCGGCGATATGGATATCTCGGTTATTACTACCCCTGATTCCCGCTGGAACAATTACTATCTGGAAGGTTTGGATTGGATGATAAAGAACCTGGGACTGGATGGTGTTTATATTGATGACAGTGCTCTGGACCATCAGACATTGCAACGTGCCCGCCGTATTATGGATGCCGACGGAAAGCGCCGGCTGATAGATATCCATTCCTGGAACCATATGAACCAGTGGGCCGGTTATGCCAATTCACTGCATTTGTATCTGGAACTGTTACCTTATGTGGACCGCACCTGGATCGGTGAAGGTTTCAGAGCAAATAATACGCTGGATTTCTGGCTGGTGGAAATGTCCGGTATTCCTTTCGGCTTGATGAGTGAAACGCTGGATGCCCGGAACCTATTCAGAGGGATGGTTTACGGAATGCTTCCCCGTTTGCCGTGGAGCGGAAATCCTGTTCCGCTTTGGAAACTTTGGGATGATTTTGGCATGAAGAATGCACAGATGAGAGGTTATTGGGACGAACGTTGTCCAGTGAAAACGGATAATAAGGACATCCCGGCTACCGTTTATGTGAATGGTGATAAAGCGCTGGTGGTACTGGCAAACTGGACGGATATGCCTCAGACGGCTGAAATCACACTGGATGAGGAATTGCTCGGATTCAAACCATCTTCTTATATCTTACCTGAGATTAGAAATACACAATGGGAAGGAAAACTGTCTTCCTTGAAGCAATGTGAGATTATGGGGAGAGGCGGAATGATTATTTTACTGGAAAAATAAAGGAATATATAGGTTAGTTCCGATTTGTATAAGTTAAAGGACCGAAAGATACCATTTCGGTCCTTCTTTTTTCTTCGAAGTGTAAAATCCGGTACTGTCTTTTCTCTATCTTTGCTTCAGAACAAGGGAAAGGAATATCATGGATAACAAGACAACAGAACAGTCTCTTTGGGGACTTTTAGAGGGGATAACGGAGAATCTAAAATATAAACGTCTGGCAGATGTCTTTCGTTTCGTCTCTTTCCAGCCGTTTGAAACATTCGGCCCTCACCAGCATCTGCGCATCGAGATCAACTATGTAAAGAAAGGCAACTGCATCCTTCATCTGGAAAACGAAAGTATCAGTTTCAATGAGAACGAGATGATGATTATCTGTTCGAATGTGGAACATACCTTTGAAGCAGGCTCGGAAGGAACGACACTGATGCAGCTGGAATTTCTACCGGAAATATTTTCCCGTTTCAATCCGCATGCACAGGATGAGACAGGCGAGCTGACTCCCGTAACGATCTTTTCGGAAGAGAACCGCCTGATTAAGATCGTGAATAATGTCCGTATTATACGGGCTGTCCAGCGCATTGTAAACGAGATGAACCTGAAAAATAAATACTATCAATACCTGGTGGTGATGTACTATGCGGAACTGCTGATTCTTATCTATCGCTACATGGATGAATCCTATCTGCCGATTTGTACAAATGAGTCGCTGAAAAAGGCAATTTCCTATATTCGTATGAATTATCAGACCGATATATCCATCAGTGATGTGGCCGGGCAGACCGGAGTAGGCGAACGGTACCTCCGCAAACTGTTTGCGCAACACCTGAATCTTTCTCCGTTGGATTATCTGAATCAGATCCGTATTAACAAAGCGATTGAATTGTTGCGCAATACGGAGATGTCGATTAAAGAAATCTGTTTTATCTGTGGGTTCAAATCACCGCAATACTTTTCAAGGGTCTTTAAACAGCAGATGGGGATCACGCCGCGGGAAGTTACCAAGTAGTTTCCGTTTTGTACACATTTTCTTCGTAAAAGGTCCTTCCTGCATACGTTGAGATATGAATTTCGGGCTGACTTTTTGTATACTCCGGCTAACTTTGTGATCAGTAATCATTGAATAATTTATACTGATAAACTATATGGATATGAAAGAATGGAATGATGATAAAGCTCTGTTCTCTTTGATAAAGGAGGAGCTTTATACCGCAGTAATCGGTGACATAATGGATAAGATGGGATATACCCGTCAGTTCCTTCCTCCGCAGATTCGTCCGCTTCGTGATGATATGCTGGTGGTAGGGCGTGCTATGACCGTGCTGGAGGCTGATGTGCTGGAACATGGTAAAGAGTGCGGAGAAAATCCGTTGCTGAAACGCTCTTTCGGGTTGATGCTCGAAGCGTTGGATGACCTGAAGGAAGATGAAGTGTATGTTTGCTCCGGTTCGTCTCCCTGTTATGCTTTATGGGGAGAGTTGATGAGTGCCCGTGCTATCCAGTGTAAAGCGGCCGGCGCAGTGGTCAATGGGTATTCCCGTGATACAAAAGGTATTTTGGCGCTCGACTTTCCTTGTTTTTCTTACGGACCTTATGCACAGGACCAGGCGCCGAGAGGAAAAGTAATTGATTATCGGGTACCTATCGAAATGGATGGCGTGCGGATTAATGATGGCGATGTGCTGGTAGGAGATATCGACGGTGTATGTGTCGTACCCCGCAGTATTGAAGAAGAAGTCTTTACCCGCGCCCTTGAAAAAGCCCGCGGCGAGCGTATGGTATTAAAGAAAATTCAGGAAGGAATGAAAGCACGTGATGCTTTCGATCAGTTTGGTATAATGTAATTAAATCGGAATAGACAATGAAAATCACAGATGTTAAAGTATGGTTGGTACAAGGTATCAAATACAACTGGACGCTACTTAAAATATATACAGACGAAGGCTACACCGGTGTCGGCGAAGCGACCAACTGGCCCGGGAGCCCGATCGTTTTCGAAGCTGCCAAACATGTGGGGCAGCGTATCATCGGCCTCGATCCGATGAAAACGGATTTTATCTGGACAAAACTTTATCGTGACCTGAACTGGATCGGCCCGTATGGAGCCAGCCTGTGCGCTATCAGCGGTATCGACATGGCTTTACTGGACCTGAAGGCGAAAGTGTTGGGTGTTCCCTGTTATGAATTGCTGGGAGGTGCTTATCGTAAAGATATTCTGTTGTATGCAAACTATTGGTTTACCGGCGGTGGCCATAATGCAAAAGATTATACGGAGCAGGCCCTGAAAGTAAAAGAGGCAGGATTCACCGGATTGAAATTCGACCCGTTTGCACATACCAATTATTTTTATGGCGAAGACCTGGCCTCGAATCTGACTTTGACAGCCGAGCAACAGGACCTGGCTTTCGATGTATCGAAAGCTGTCCGCGACGCGGTTGGACCGGAGTTCGATATTATGATCGAGACGCATGCCATGCTGAACTACCGTGTGGCAGTGAAGATGGCCGAACGGTTGGCAAAGCTGGATATCACCTGGTATGAGGAACCTGCCGGCCCCGAAAGTTCCCAGACTTTGCGGGCTATGCGTGAACGTATCCCTTCGGATGTGGCCATCTGTGTGGGAGAACGCCATTATACCCGTTTCGGTATTCGTTCTTTGCTGGAAAAACATGTCTGTGACGTGATTATGCCGGATATTACCCGTTGCGGAGGCCCTTCGGAAATGAAACGGATGGCTACGATGGCGGAAGCCTATAATGTGCTGATTGCACCTCACAATCCGAACGGGCCGTTGTCGACACTGGCTTCTTCGCATGTGTGTGCCGCGATACCGAATTTCTTCCGTCAGGAGTTTATGTTCAACGATGTTCCCTGGAGAGATACGGTGATCGACCATCCGATTGCCGAAATGGTTTACGACGGTCATCTGCATTTGTCCAATCGTCCCGGTTTAGGCGTCGATCTGGTGGAAGAGGAGATGGAGAAACATCCGGGTATTATTACGAACGCTCCCGATAACTTCTATATTTAAGCGTATGAGTTTTATAATAGACTATACAGATAAAGTGGTGCTTGTAACCGGTGTATCATCCGGCATAGGATTGGGTACGGCTATCGAGTTTGCAAAGGCCGGCGCCCATGTTGCCGGGTGTTCCCGGAAAGAGCCCGGTGATCCATGTGCGGTTGCCTTCCGGAAAGCCGTAGAGGCAGAGGGGGTACGGGCCTTATACAGGCAGGCAGATGTGACCTGTCCGGAAGACCTGGAAGCGCTGGTTCGGGAAACGGTCGGCACGTTCGGGCGGATAGATATCCTGGTCTCCAGTGCCGGAGTGAATGTGTTTGAGGGAGCCGAAGGATGTACCGAAGAACGTTGGCAGTATAACCTGGATTTGAATCTGGCTTCCCATTGGCGGTTGTCAAAGTTGTGTAAGCCTTATCTCGAAAAGAGTGGGGAAGGTGTCATCCTGTTGATGACTTCCAACCATGCGTTCGGTACGATACCCGGATGTTTTCCGTATAGCGTTACCAAAACGGCGATAACAGGACTGGTGCGTAACCTGGCAATTGAATGGGGACCAGCCATCCGTACGGTCGGTGTAGCACCCGGTTTTATTGATACGGCGGGCAACGATACCTGGTTTGACTCCTTTCCGGATGCGGAGCAGGAACGCCGGAGAACGATCAACCTGCATCCGGTTAAACGGATCGGCACGGTGGACGAAGTGGGCGCACTTTGTGTCTATCTGGCATCTCCCAAAGCCCGGTTTATCAGTGGAACGACGATTCTGATGGATGGAGGACGTTCGGCCTTGATGCAGGATGAATTTTGACTGATATTGAAATGAAGCATATAATAATCTTCTGCGAAATTGCCTTGCTAATCAGAAAGGCAACTTTGTATATCTTCTATAATTCCTAGCTAATTAGCAAGGCATTTTTGTAGTATGATTATAGTGCCTTTCTGATTAACTAGGCTATTTAGTAGGTAATCTATAATGCCTTTCTAATTAGCGAGGCAATTTCGCAGAGGATTTTGACCATATTTTCAGAAAAAGATATAGAACATTAAATATTGATACCATGAATACTATAGACCTGGTCATTTTTATCGCCTACTGTGCCCTGATCCTGTTCGTCGGCCTGTTTGTCTCCCGGAAGAAAAAAGGGGAAGAACGGGATGCCGGCGATTATTTCCTGGCGGGGCGCGGACTGGCCTGGTGGGCAATCGGTGCTTCGATTATTGCTTCTAATATTTCGGCGGAGCAATTTGTCGGTATGTCCGGTTCCGGTTATGCAATCGGGTTGGCAATGGCTACTTACGAATGGATTGCGGCGCTGGGATTGATTATCGTCGCCAAGTACTTTATTCCGATATTCCTCGAAAAGAAGATATTTACCATGCCCCAGTTTCTGGAGGAACGCTTCGATAAACGGGTCAAGACTGTCATGGCTGTTTTCTGGCTGGCTGTTTTTATCTTTATCAACCTGACTTCCATCCTTTACCTCGGTGCACTGACGATCGAAAAGGTGATGGGGGTCCCTATGATTTGGGGCATTGTCGGACTGGCGGCTTTTGCCGGAATCTATTCCATTTATGGCGGACTGAAGGCGGTGGCGCTGACCGATGTTATCCAGGTGGTATTCCTTATAGGCGGAGGATTGATAACCACTTATATCGCATTGAATATGCTGGGCGGCGGAGAAGGTGTATGGCAGGGAGTCACGAACCTTTATACACAGGCGGAAGATAAATTTCATCTGATTCTCGACAAGTCGCATCCGAGTTATAAGGATTTGCCGGGTATCTCTGTTATTGTCGGCGGACTGTGGGTTGCCAACCTCTATTACTGGGGATGCAACCAGTATATCATCCAGCGTGCTTTGGCGGCCAAATCGGTAGGAGAGGCGCAGAACGGTATGTTGTTTGCCGGGTTTATCAAACTGCTGGTTCCTTTGTTGGTGGTGATTCCGGGGATTGCGGCCTTTGCCCTGAATGCCCCGTTGGAAAAGTCGGACGAGGCTTATCCGTGGTTGCTCAGCAATCTGCTGCCGGTAGGAGTGAAAGGGATCGCTTTTGCAGCGCTGACAGCGGCCATTGTCAGTTCGCTGGCCTCGATGATGAATAGTATTTCAACTATTTTCACGATGGATATTTACCGCTCTTATTTCAGGAAGGATGCCGGACAGCAGGAGTTGGTGCTGACCGGGAGATGGGCCAGCTTCGGGTCGTTGCTGATTGCGGTATCGATTGCTCCGATGTTGTCGGGGCTGGACCAGGCGTTTCAATATATCCAGGAGTTCACCGGCTTTATCAGTCCGGGGGCATTGGCTATTTTCCTGGCGGGGTTCTTCTATAAGCGGGCGACGGCAAACGGAGCGTTGGCTGCGGCTCTCGGTTCGTTTGTGTTTTCTACGCTGATGAAATTCCTTTGTCCCGAATTACCCTGGCTGGACCGTATGGGGATTGTCTTTCTGCTTTGTTGCGGTTTGATCATCCTGTTGGGCAGCAGTAAACATATGAATGAGGAATATACCACCCATCGTCCCGGTTTGTTCCGTACCAGCCGGCTGTTCAATATCCTGTCATTGATTGTCATTGCTATATTGGTGACGTTTTATTGCCTTTGGTGGTGAATATAGAAATAATTGTAATAACATATAAGTATGAAAAAGATCTTATTACTTATGGCTTCCTGTTGCTTTATCGGGCATGGGAGTATGGCAGCCGGTTTGCAGGCTTTGCCGATAGAAGCATCCTATATCATACCTGCTGAAGTAGAGGGAATGAGTTCGTCCTCCCTGCTGTTAAATGGTGACTGGCAATTCCGTTTCGCCCCGCAGGGTAAATGGAATACCGTTCAGGTTCCGGGAGAACTGGCTATGCAGGGATATGCTATCGAACATGATACGCCTTATCTTTATCGTAAATCATTTACCCTTCCGGCCGATTATAAAGGGAAACGGGTCATTCTTCGTTTCAACGGGGTATATAGTCACGCGATCCTTTCGGTGAACGGAAAACAGGTGCGTGAACATCATGGCGGTTTTACCCGTTGGGAGACGGATGTGACGGAATTTGTACGGCCGGGAAAAAAGAATGAGATACAGCTTGAAATAACCGATCGCATCGATGATATCTCCTATGCTTCGGGGTATGCCCATCATCCGATTGGCGGTATTCTTCGGGATGTAACGGTTTTCGCCTTGCCTGAAACCTGTTTCTACGATTTTGCGGCGGAGACTCATCTCGATTCGTTATACCGGGATGCCGTGCTGAAAGTATCCTATACCGGCAGGACGGCGGGAAATGCCGAAGTGGTCTACAGCCTGACCGACCCCGCAGGTCGCCAGGTCCCTTTGTCACAAAGTATTTTTGTATTGAAAGAAGACGGAAACAGTAATGAACTCCCCGTCCGCAATCCGTTGAAATGGGATGCCGAACATCCGAACCTCTATACATTAACGGTTACGCTTCGTGAGGAAGGCAAGGAAATCAGCCGCTTCAGTCAGCAAATTGGTTTCCGTGACGTGAAGATTGTAAAGGACCGTATGCTGGTGAACGGCCTTCCCGTTAAGCTGCGCGGAGCCTGCCGCCACGATATCCATCCGACGCTGGGGCGTACCACGACAGCCGAACTGGATAGCCTGGACGCTCTTCGTTTCAAGCAATCGAATATGAACTTCGTGCGTACTTCGCATTATCCGCCCTCCGAACGTTTCCTTCATTTCTGCGACCGTTTCGGTATCTATGTGGAGAGCGAAACGGCCGTCTGCTTTGTCGATACATACCGCCAGAAGAACTATGCTCCCGGCAGGACGCAGGACAGTGCGGAGTTTGCTCCCCGTTATTTGTCACAATGCCGTGAGATGGTGAAGGCATTCCGTTCGCATCCGTCCGTCCTGTTCTGGTCGATTGGAAACGAGAGTGTGTACGGAAAGAATTTCCAGGATTGCTGGGATTGGGTGAAAGCAACGGATACGACACGTCCGGTCATTTTCAGTTATCCCGGTTCGGTGGGCGAGAAGAAGCCGATATATGATATTCTCAGCATGCATTATCAGGATGTGGATGGCAACCTGAATCAATGGGGACGTGCGACGCGTAATTACCAGGGGCATGGCATCCCGGCTTTGTTCGATGAATGGGCGCACCCGGCTTGCTATACCTATAAGACTTTGCAGGATGATCCGAACATCCGTGAGTTCTGGGGAATCTCTATCGATAAGATGTGGAGCGGCCTGTTTGATGCTCCCGGAGGTTTGGGCGGTGCGATTTGGGGATATATCGACGAGACGTTCATGCTGCCCGAACCGAAGATGGGTACTTCTTTCTGGAAAGAATTTGCCCGTACAGCCAAGCCGGAAGATTTCCAGGGCAACTGTGTCGGTTACGGTGAATGGGGAATAGTCGATGTCTGGCGCCGTGAGAAACCGGAGTTCTGGGCAACCAAGAAAGCCTATTCGCCTGTCCGCCTGCTGACGGAACAAGTGGGTGACTATACGACGGGTGAGCGCCTGTTGCTTCCCGTTTACAACCGCTTCGACCATACTGACCTGAATGAAATAAAAGTGCGGTATACATATAAAGGAATAGAGAAAGAGACGCAGACAGCATCCATCGCGCCGCATCAGAAAGGAGTCCTGATTATCCCGGCTGAAAACTGGGAAGAGGGAAGCGAACTTCTTATCCGTTTCTTTACTGCCGGTGGGGATTTAATAGATGCTTCACTTGTGACGCTGGGACAGCCGGCGATTACCTTGCCACAGTCGCACCGTAATGGTCCGCTTCTGGTTGAAGAAAATACTGACCGTATTGTCGTGAAAGGCGATGGCTTCGAAATACCTTTCTGCAAAGAAACGGGATTAATCTGTAACGCAACGGTCGACGGACGAGTATTTATTGAAAAGGGCCCTTTCCTGAATCTGGATATCAACCTGAATCATCTGACCGGAGCTGAAGTCCGTAAAAGCGCCACCAAGTTCCTGACGGCTGATGCGGATTGGAGAAAACAGAGTGTTACGTATATGAAGCAGGGTAAAAATGTACAGGTCATATTGAAGGGCCGTTATAACGATGTCGATACCGATATCCGCCTGTTGATTTCCCCGGAAGGCCGTATGGAAATCAATTACCTGACAAACGGGCAGCCTAATGGTTTTCTGCGTGAAACGGGACTTTCGTTCTATCTTCCCGAAACGATGGAGCAACTCAAATGGAAACGTCGCGGACATTGGAGTTATTATCCGGCCGGAGAGTTTGCCGGCAATGAGGGGGAAACTTCTCTCTATAACCCGAATCAGGCGGCGTACGGCGAACGTCCGAAACAACCATGGCAAATGGACACTCATAATTATTATTACTGGGCCGATGCCGGAGCGAATTGCGATCGTCCGCTTACCCAAATGGCAAAGGGTATGAAGGAGAACATCTATTATTATACGTTGAACGCCGGTAATCCGTTCACCGGCCTGTCGGTTGTTTCACCGGATGCTTCCGTTGCCTGCCGCTCCAATAAGCGTGCCGACGGACAACTGATCCTGTATGTCAATAACCGTTGGGATTACCCGGAAATTGCTTGGGGAAACTATTGTAAGACACTCGAAGCTAACCCTTGTTTTGGTAAAATAGAGATCATCTTTTAAACTCGTTTGTAAGAGGTGGTTTTAACCACCTCTTATTTTTTATATCAAAGCAATCCGCATATCCTTTCCAGATAGTTTGCATCGACTTCATCGAAACTATCCGGCTTATCGCTGTCTATATCGAGAACCGCTATGACTTTCCCCTCGCGGATCACCGGAACCACAATCTCTGACCTGGAAGCTGCATTGCAGGCTATATGCCCGGGAAACTGCTCTACATCTGGAACAATCAGGGTCTTTGCTTCTTTCCATGCCGTACC
Organism: Parabacteroides goldsteinii; assembly: GCF_020091425.1. Classification (NCBI taxonomy): domain Bacteria; kingdom Pseudomonadati; phylum Bacteroidota; class Bacteroidia; order Bacteroidales; family Tannerellaceae; genus Parabacteroides; species Parabacteroides goldsteinii. The sequence continues at coordinate 1,463,124 of NZ_CP081906.1, forward strand.
GCAAACACCTTTGCCGTGCCGGATGCGGGTACAGGCAATCGGTCCCTGAAAAGGGGCGAGCACCAACATATCTTCTTTTACCACGTAAAAACCTACCCAAAAGAAATCGAATGTCTGTTTCAATGCTGCGGCAACATTCGCCATATTGGCTGTCATATCTGTTTCACCGGCCAGCAACGCTTCTATCTGGGGGAACAACGTTTGGTATTGTTGTTCTTTGTCTCCCTCCGTTATGATTAAATTCTCTGCCATATTTAATTTATTATAGGAAAACAAAGGTAAAAATTAATCGTAAATATCCGTACCTTTGCGCATCAATTGATTTTTATGACAAAACAAAACTCTCCTTTGGTACTGGGTACCGAGCGTATCGGAAAACTGCTTACGCAGTATGCTATTCCGGCAATTATAGCCATGACCGCTTCTTCGCTTTATAACATGGCTGATAGTATTTTTATAGGACATGGGGTAGGACCGTTGGCTATTTCGGGTCTGGCTCTGACATTTCCGTTGATGAACCTGGCGGCAGCTTTCGGTTCGCTGGTTGGTGTCGGTGCTTCTACATTAGTCTCGGTAAAGCTGGGACAGAAGGATTATGAAGGAGCCAACCAGGTATTGGGGAATGTACTTGTCCTGAATGTACTGCTCGGGGTGGCTTTTACCATTGTCTTTTTGCTCTTGCTCGACCCTATTCTTTATTTCTTCGGGGCCAGTGAAAATACGATAGGGTATGCTCGCGATTACATGCAGATTATTTTATATGGGAATGTGATAACCCATATGTATCTGGGATTGAATGCGGTGTTGCGCTCGTCGGGCTTTCCCAAACAGGCTATGTATGCCACCCTGGCTTCTGTGGTGATAAACTGTATCTTGAATCCGATTTTTATCTTCGGCTTTGAGTGGGGAATCAAGGGTTCTGCATGGGCGACAGTCATTTCGCAGGTAATCTCCTTGACGGGACAGATGATTCATTTTTCAAGTCCGAAACAGTTGCTCCATTTTAAGAAAGGGATTTATAAACTGAGGAAAGAGGTGGTGAAGGGTATTCTGTATATCGGGATGTCGCCTTTTTTGATGAATCTTTGTTCCTGTCTGATTGTTATCCTGATCAACCGCGGTCTGAAAGAACATGGGGGAGACATGGCGATTGGTGCTTATGGTATCGTAAACCGCATTATTTTCCTGTTTGTAATGATTATTATGGGCTTCAACCAGGGGATGCAACCTATTGCCGGATATAATTTCGGTGCCCGCTTATATCCCCGTGTAACGGAAGTAACCAAGTTGACGATGAAGTGGGCAATCGGAGTGGCAACGACCGGTTTCTTGCTCTGCCAGTTATTCCCGACCCTGATCGTGAATATGTTTACAACGGATGACGAACTGGTGAAAGCGGCCGTGTTCGGTCTTCATATCGTATTTGCCGTTTTCCCGATAGTCGGCTTTCAGATGGTGGCAACGAACTTCTTCCTTTCGATTGGTATGTCGAAGAAGGCTATCTTCCTGTCACTTACCCGGCAAATGCTGTTTCTGATTCCTTGTTTGATTGTCCTTCCTCGCTTCTTCGGTACGCTGGGAGTCTGGATCAGTATGCCGGTTGCCGATACGATCGCAACAGTTGTTACGGCAATCGTACTGGTTAATCAATTCAAGAAGTTTAAACATGAATCACCTAACTAAAAAAAATATTGTATATTTATCGCAAGATAATAAAATCGGTTAGTATATGGATAACAAAATCATATTGACCATCGGCCGGCAGTTTGGCAGTGGTGGTCGTGAAATAGGGAAAAAACTGGCTCAGGCATTGGGCATCGGTTATTATGATAAGGAGTTGATGGCGGTGGCCGCCAAAGAAAGCGGATTGAGCGAAGAGTTCTTCGAAAAGGCGGACGAACGTGCTTCGAGCGGACTGGCATATGCTTTTACTATGGGATATTCCTATATGGGAATGTTCACTCCTTATAATGACATTCTTTCCAACGACGGACTGTTTAAATTCCAGAGTGACGCAATCCGTAAGTTGGCATCGGAGCAGTCGTGCGTGCTGGTGGGACGTTGTGCCGATTATATCCTGCGTGACGATCCGGATTGTCTTAGTTTTTTTATCCATAATAATATGGAAAACCGTATCCAGCGTATCCTTGAAAGCCAGAATATCACTGTCGAACAAGCAAAGGAACTGATGGGGAAGACCGATAAATCGCGTGCAGCCTACTATAACTATTATACGAATAAAGAATGGGGTGTAGCCTCTTCCTATAATTTCTCTATCGACGTATCCGTATTGGGTGTAGACGAGACTGTCGAGTTCATGAAAGCATTTGTTGAGCGGAAAATGAATAAGCGTCCGCCACATTTCGGATAATTTACTATCTTTGTCGTCGACTTATCATAGGGGTGCCTTAATACACAGGCTGAGATTATACCCATAGAACCTGCCCGGGTAATGCCGTGAAGGGAGAATCGGTAGAATTGCTAAATAAAGGAGAGCTTTAACCTCTATGTGCTCTCCGATGTTTAAACTCTAATTATTATTGTAATGGAACAGATCGTTTCAACAGGAATTATTGACTCTTATTTTGCAAAACTGAAAAGCAACTTATCAATTGATGTGGCTATTGTTGGTGGTGGCCCTTCCGGTATCGTAGCAGCTTATTATCTGGCTAAAGCCGGAAAGAAAGTGGCTCTTTTCGACCGTAAACTGGCTCCGGGAGGAGGCATGTGGGGCGGTGCCATGATGTTTAATGATATTGTCGTACAGGAAGAAGCCATGCCGATCGTGAAGGAACTGGGTGTTTCTTATCATGATGCCGGCAATGGTACTTATATTATGGATTCGGTTCATACTACTTCTGCATTGATCTATCAGGCAACGAAAGCCGGTGCTACTATTTTTAACTGCTATTCTGTGGAAGATGTGGTATTCCACAACGATGCAGTAGCCGGTGTGGTAGTTAACTGGGCCCCGGTAATCCGCGAAGGTATGCATGTAGATCCGCTGACTATTATGGCAAAAGCCGTATTGGAAGGAACAGGACACGACTGCGAAGTGGCACGTACTGTTGCCCGCAAAAACGATATCAGACTGAATACTCCGACCGGCGGTGTAATCGGCGAACGTTCATTAAACGTTGAGTTGGGTGAACAGACTACAGTAGAAAATACAAAAGAAATCTATCCGGGACTGTTTGTTTCAGGTATGGCAGCCAACGGTGTAAGCGGTAGCTTCCGTATGGGACCGATTTTCGGTGGTATGCTGATGAGCGGTAAGAAAGCGGCAGAACTGATCTGTACAAAACTGGATAAATAAGATTATCTGATATACATGAAAAGAAAGGACGGTCATCTTTTTACAGATTTCCGTCCTTTCTTCATATAGTAACATAAAAACTCATGCTTCCTATTACATCTTCTCTACAAGTTCCCGTTGTTTTTTGAAAAACTGTATACGCTGCATTTCTCCGCTTTCGGAGATCATCGTAGAAAACTTACGTAAGGATTGAATCCATTCTTTCAGGTTCTTACACATCTCTTTGTCTCTCGATGTGATCGAGTTGATTGAAAAGATCCGGATCAGGCTTAATTGCATACTGGATGTTTCCACAAAACTGTATGTGGCTTCGAAGTTTATGTTGGATATATATGTATATCCTTACCCGAGTCAAATTTACCTCTGGAAGCGATTGTCTCCAGGTCGTCCAATAGCCGGAGGAGTTCTTCCTGTAGTTTGGTTACTTCCTCTTCCGTGATTAAATGAATGCTGGCGAAATATTTAATATCGTTCACCAGGTAGTTAAACATCATGCTGTCCCATATATAGTTTGTTGTCTGTATATATGTACTGGCTTCTACGAATGCCTTTTGGGCATGTTTGAGTTCTTCGGATAAATTTAATTCTGAAAAATATTTTACACAATTTACTTTTTCATTCTGGTACATCCATTTAAATAACCGAAACTTAGACAAGCTATCGTATTTCAGATAATAAGTCTGTGGTATCATATTTGAGGCTGTGCTTAACTCCGAAGTCGGATCGTCTCGCAGAGACTCAAACAATTCAAGATAGTGGTCAAGGATTTTGTAATACGTTTTGATAGGATCTGAATAATGTAAAAGATTCAGGTCGAACATTGCGTTATTAGTATAGCTTATACCCACGATCTGGTCAAGTGAAACTCCCAGTTTCTTTGAAATGATGGAAGCCTCATTGAGGGTGAAGGGAACCTCGCCGCGTAATCTTCTGTATACGGCCTCTTTTCCTATGTAGAGAATATCCATCAGGGTATTCGCTAAATTAACCCCATCCGGTATCTTCTCTTTCATTACCTCGATCAGATTTGTATTTAATACATCTGTATTCATTTCCAATTCTCCCTTTTAAATAATATATATGTTCAATTATTAAACAATAAACAAAGCGTATTGTTTCGAAAAACGCAACAAATGTAATAAGCACACTCACGGGTTGCGTATTTTCGAAAATACGGAGGGAGAAAATAGGCGAATGAGAAATAGGTGTGACTGAAAATACCTTATATGCGAAATAAAACTCCCGTATTTGCTTAGTAAATTCGCATATCTCAAAAGAGAGACGGCAATGATGGTTTGAACGGATAGTTATTGCAGTTTACTATTAATACTAAGTGATGTTAATTGAAATAGCATTAGAATGGATGAACTTTATTTTATTTTAGTCTTAGATTTTTTGTTTATAAATTATTGACCTAACCAAACATTTGCTTGTATAATCAGAATGAGTAGACCACTAATGCTAATACCATGAACAACTGTCCGGCTGGGAGGTGACTCTCGGCCGGAATTTTTTTGCTATATATCTGATATTTGCCATTGTGTTGCAAAATAAACTTTCTATTTTTGCAGAATAAATATGAGAGCAAAGAAAAATATAATCCGTTACGTAATGTTGATAGCCGGCATCATCATGCTGCTTTCGGTCATCATACCGCATCATCATCACAGTAACGGTCTGCCTTGTTTTAAACCGCTGACTGAACACAGTCACAAAAGTGCTTCTTCTCACGATTGCGGTTGTAACGGGCATAATGTTGCTCTTTTCACCTCTCTGCTGTCACATGCGACGGATGTGGATGCTAGTCACCTGCTTTTCCCTTTGCAAGTTTTATTTGATTATATTAACCCTCCCGAACCGGCTTTTTGCGGACAACCTTTTGAACGTAGTCGAGCCTTTTATATTAAGTCTCTGCACGATAGCTGGATAACGTGTGCAAGTGGACTGCGAGCCCCTCCTGTGTTATAATTGTTACTGATGGTGGCGAACCTTATTCGCTTTTCGGTGTTTTTATCTAAACGCCGAGCTATTTATTATGCATTAATAACACATTATAATACAATGAAAAAGATATATTTATTGTGGGTTTTATGTGCCTACATATTTGCAGGTTGTGGTGGCGGAGCTACTAAATCTGAAGAGCATAATCATGATCATGAAGCACATGAACATGAAGAGGGTCACGATCATGAGCATGAAGGACATGACCATGAACACGAAGGAGACGAGCATGAAGGACACGAACATGGGAATGAAGCTGCTGCCGGCGTACATTCCAATGAAATCATTTTCAAAGAAGAATTAGCGAAAGCAGTCGGTTTACAGACGAAAGTGATGGAACCGGCTCCTTTTACCGATGTGATAAAGACCAGCGGAAGCGTGATGGCTGCACAAGGTGATGAAACGACTGTGGTAGCTACTGTCCCCGGTATCGTTACATTCGGCAGTTTATCTTTTGTGGACGGTACTCCGGTCCGAAAAGGGCAGGCTATCCTGAGCCTGGCTTCCAGTAATTTGTCTGAGGGGAATGTGGCAGCCCGTGCCAAATATGCATACGAAAATGCCAAGAAGGAATATGAACGTATGCAACAGCTGGTGGGAGATAAGATCGTTTCTGCCAAGGACTTTGAACAGGCACGTCTGAACTATGAAAATGCAAAGGCCGCTTACGATGCCATTGCCGGTAAACAAACAGAGAACGGTGTCTCGGTTGTTTCTCCGATGAACGGATACTTGAAGAACCTTCAGGTGAAAGAAGGCGATTATGTCGCTGTGGGACAACCGTTGGCTACGATTTCTCAGAATAGCCGCCTGGTGCTTCGTGCCGAAGTGTCGGAAAAGTATTATCAATATCTACCGGCTGTACAGTCTGCTAATTTCCGAACTCCTTATGACAACCAGGTGTATGAGCTTTCCGAACTTCACGGACGTTTGCTTTCTTACGGAAAGGCTTCGGATGCCAATTCTTTTTATATTCCTGTGACTTTTGAATTTGATAATAAAGGGGCTGTAATTCCCGGTTCGTTTGTTGAAATCTATTTGCTTACCTCTCCGATGCAGGATGTGTTGAGTGTTCCGGTTTCCGCGTTGATAGAAGAGCAAGGCGTTTATTCCGTATTTATCCGTCTGGATGAGGAAGGATACAAAAAGCAGGAAGTGAAATTGGGTGCCAACAATGGTGCTGAAGTCCAGATTCTGTCTGGCCTAAAACCGGGAGATACGGTTGTTACACAAGGCGCTTACCAGGTCAAACTGGCTTCTGCCTCCAATGCTATTCCGGCTCATACTCATAATCATTAATAATGAGCAAATATGCAAATATGCCAATGTGCCAATGGAAATCTCATGGTACTATCTTGATTGGCACATTGGCATATCGGCTAATTAAATAATTATTCTTATGTTGAATAAAATAATATATTACTCGCTGCATAACAGATTGGTTGTCCTGATCTGTGCATTGCTGCTGATGATAGCGGGAACCTATACAGCTTTTCATACGGATGTAGATGTGTTTCCCGACCTGAATGCTCCGACTGTGGTTATCATGACGGAAGCAAATGGCATGGCTCCTGAAGAAGTGGAACGCCTGGTTACTTTCCCGGTCGAAACGGCTGTGAACGGAGCTATGGATGTGCGCCGTGTACGTTCTTCCTCTACCACTGGTTTCTCTGTTGTATGGGTTGAATTTGATTGGGGTACGGATATCTACCGTGCCCGCCAGATTGTTTCGGAAAAGCTGGCAGTCGTTAGTGAAAGCCTTCCCGAGAACGTTGGCAAGCCGACGCTGGGACCGCAATCTTCTATCCTGGGAGAAATGATGATTATCGGTCTGACTGCCGATTCTACTTCTTTACTCGATTTGCGTACGATTGCCGACTGGACAATCCGTCCGCGTTTGTTGTCGACAGGCGGTGTGGCACAGGTCGCTGTGATTGGTGGCGATATCAAAGAATATCAGATATTGCTTGACCCCGCCCGTATGAAACATTATGGAGTAGGGTTGGATGAAGTCCTGACGGTCTGCCGTAATATGAACCGCAATGCAAATGGCGGTGTCTTGTATGAATATGACAATGAATATATCATCCGTGGCGTTCTTTCCACTCCGAAAGTGGAGGAACTGGCAAAAGGGGTTATCAAGACAGTAGACGGTTTTCCGGTCATGCTGGAAAATGTGGCGACGGTGAAGATAGGAAGCAAAAGTCCTAAACTGGGTACAGCTTCTGAACGCGGCAAGCATGCTGTTCTGATAACGGTGACCAAGCAACCGAATACCAGTACAATCGACCTGACAAACAAGCTGGACGGTATCGTAGCCGACCTGCAAAAGAATCTTCCGACGGACGTGAATGTCTCTACCGATATTTTCCGTCAGAGCCGTTTCATCGACAGTTCTATTAATAATGTAAAGAACAGTTTGTTTGAAGGAAGTTTCTTCGTTGTCATCGTTTTGTTCCTCTTCCTGATGAATATCCGTACGACGGTGATTTCGCTGGTGGCGTTGCCTTTGTCATTGCTCGTTTCTATCCTGGTTTTGCATTATATGGGAATGACCATTAATACAATGTCTCTGGGTGGTATGGCGATTGCTATCGGTTCGCTGGTGGATGATGCGATTGTCGATGTGGAGAATGTGTATAAACGAATACGGGAGAACCGGATACTTCCTCCGGAAGAGCGACGCTCGGTATTGGAGGTGGTTTATGACGCTTCCCGTGAAGTGCGTATGCCTATCTTGAATTCCACGTTGATTATTGTGGTAAGTTTCGTACCCCTGTTTTTCCTTCATGGCATGGAAGGACGCATGTTGGTGCCGCTGGGTATTGCGTTTATCGTTGCCTTGTTTGCATCTACCGTTGTTGCACTTACTTTGACGCCGGTATTGTGTAGTTATCTGCTGGGCAATAAGTCGACCGATAAGAAGATAGAAAAAGAGGCATGGGTAGCCCGTAAATTGAAGGAGGTATATGCTTCCGCATTGAAAGTTGCCTTGGCGCATAAGAAGATTGTACTGGGTTCTACGGTAGGTCTGTTCCTTGTGGCGTTGGGTATTTTCTTTACGCTGGGACGCAGTTTCCTTCCTCCTTTCAACGAAGGTTCTTTTACTATTAATGTAAGTTCGCTGCCGGGTATTTCGTTGGATGAATCAGACAGGATGGGACATCGGGCGGAAGAGTTACTGATGCAGGTGCCCGAAATCCAGACGGTGGCCCGTAAGACCGGACGTGCCGAACTGGATGAACATGCATTGGGTGTGAACGTTTCGGAGATAGAGGCCCCGTTCGTATTGAAAGACCGTAGCCGGGAAACTGTGATGAATGATGTCCGTAAGAAGCTGTCGACTATCAGTGGTGCGAATATCGAAATCGGCCAGCCTATCTCTCACCGTATCGATGCGATGCTTTCGGGAACGGAAGCCAATATCGCCATTAAACTGTTCGGTACCGATTTGAACCGTCTCTTTACGATTGGTAACGATATCAAAAACTCTATCCAGAGTATTCCGGGGCTGGTTGACCTGAAAGTAGAACAGCAGATTGAACGTCCGCAGCTGACCATCACACCGAAACGTGAACTGATGGCTAAATATGGCGTATCTCTTCCTGAGTTTGAAGAATATATTAATGTCATGCTGGGTGGCGAAGTTGTCAGCCAGGTGTATGATGACGGTAAAACATTCGACCTGACAGTAAAGACTTCCGACGAGAGCCGTGCAACGATGGAAGATATCCGTAATCTGATGATAGATGCCGGAGGGAAGAAAATCCCGCTGAGTTATATTGCCGAGGTTCGTTCAGTAACCGGTCCGAATACGATTAACCGTGAAAACGTTCAGCGTAAGTTAGTAATCAGTGCAAACGTATCCGAACGGGATTTGCGCAGTGTTGTAAATGATATTCAGAATAAGATTGGAACATCAATCAAGTTGCCCGAAGGGTATCATATCGAATATGGCGGACAGTTTGAAAGTGAACAGGCTGCCAGCCGCACGCTATTGCTCACTTCTTTGATGTCTTTGCTGGTAATCTTCCTGTTGCTTTATAATGAGTTTAAGAATGCGAAGGAGAGTGGTGTTATCCTGCTGAACCTGCCGTTGGCTTTGATTGGTGGCGTGTTTATTTTGTGGCTGACTTCCGGCGAAATCAGTATACCGGCTATTATCGGTTTCATCTCGCTGTTTGGTATCGCTACCCGAAACGGTATGTTGCTGATTAGTCATTATGCACAGCTGCGTAGTGAAGGGTTCTCTGTTTACGACACAGTGATACACGGTTCGCTGGACCGTCTGAACCCGATTCTTATGACTGCTTTAAGTTCGGCTTTGGCATTGATACCGTTGGCATTGAACGGAGATTTGCCGGGTAATGAGATACAGAGTCCGATGGCGACTGTCATCCTGGGAGGGTTGCTGACATCTACTTTCCTGAACGGATTTATTATCCCTATTGTTTATCTTTTAATGAATAAGGAAAAATGAAACAATTCATAGTAATTACCTTGTTGGCTTCCGCTGCGCTTTCAGTGAACGGGCAGAATTCTATTGATGCCGTCCTGCGCAGTATCGAAGCCAATAATAAAGAATTGCAGGCGAACAACCAGCTTACCGTTTCTAAGAAATTGGAAGCGAAGCTGGATAATAACCTGCCAGACCCTTCGGTTTCCTATGTACATCAGTACGGCAACCGGGAAGGGATGGGAATACAGGGAGAGTTGGTTGCTTCCCAGTCGTTCGACTTCCCTTCGGTATATGTACAGAAGAATAAACTGGCGAAATCGAAAGCCGCCAGTTTCGACCGTCAGGGTGCAGAGTTCCGTCAGCAAATACTTTTGCAGGCGAAAGAGATTTGCCTTGACCTGGTCCTGCTGAACCAGCAACGGGCATTACTTGACCAACGCAGGCAGAATGCGGAACAACTGGCGGAACTGTATGCCATGCGTCTGGAAACCGGCGATGCGAATATTCTGGAAACAAATAAGATTGACCTGGAGCTGCTGAATGCGAAAACGGAAGCCCGTATGAACGAGTCTGCCCGTATTGCCAAACTTCAGGAACTGGCAACATTGAATGGTGGTATTGCTATCGACTTCACGGACACGACCTATATGTCGGACGGTGATATCCTGTCATTCGAGGAATTACGTGCGGAGGCTGTGACTTCCAATCCTCAGTTGCTTACGTTGAAAAGCGAGCAGGTGGCTGCCCGCCGCCAGTTGAGCGTCAATAAGTCGAAGAGTTTGCCCGGTTTTGAGTTGGGGTATCGTATGAATACGGCTACCGGCGGAGAGCGTTTTAATGGTTTCCTGGTTGGTATCAGCATTCCTTTGTTCTCAAACAGGAATAATGTAAAGCAGGCTAAAGCGCAGGCTCTTTATACCGACCTTCAACTGGAAAGTACGACAACGACCGTGGAAAGTGAATTACACCAGTTGTATAACCAGTCGGTCGCTCTGAAAACTTCTATGGATGAATACAATACGGTTCTGAAAAGTCAGAATAGCCTGGCATTGCTGAATAAGGCTATCCAGACCGGCCAAATCAGTATGATTGAATATTTCGTCGATGTAACGACTTTCTATCAGAGCATGCAGAATTATATGCAGTTGCAGAACGAGTATCAGAAGGTGATGGCGCAATTGTATAAATATAAGTTATAAACTCTCTTATACAATAAGGAAGGTTCATGTCTTTTTCGGGCATGGACCTTTTTTTATTATAGCTTCCCATTGAGCCGTATATTGGTTACTAAACTTATAAAAAGTTATCGTACTGATTTTTTTCATCATTGTATTTTTTATTATGAAAATAAGTTTTTACTTTTACAAAGTACTTTTTACCAGGAGATTATACAATGTAGCATTGTTTAGGAGACCGATAATCAGACATATCTGTGCATAACAGGTATCAGAATGCCTTAATTCGTATAAAGAATACATATTAGTATTAATTATCAATTTAAAGAGACCATGAAAGATTTAGAAATGTACATCGATGGACAGTTCATCGAGAATCGATCCGGAAAGTGGATCAATGTGTTGAATCCTTCTACGGAAGAAGTTATATCCCGTATGCCTGACGGGACAGTGGATGATGTTCGGGCTGCCATCGATGCGGCGGAGAAGGCGCAAGGAGCATGGGAACGACTGACTTCCATTGAACGTGCACAGTATCTGACCAAAATAGCACAGGGAATTCGAAAAAGGGAAAAAGAACTGACGGATATTATTGTACGTGAAGGAGGCAAGACGCAGGGACTGGCCAATGTGGAAGTTAACTTTACAGCCGATTATATCGATTATATGGCCGGTTGGGCACGCCGTTATGAAGGAGAGATCATACCCAGCGACCGTCCTCATGAGACTATCTTTGTATTTAAGAAACCTATCGGAGTGACAACCGGTATATTGCCGTGGAACTTCCCGTTCTTCCTGGTTGCCCGTAAGGCAGCCCCGGCTATGTTGACAGGAAATACGATTGTGTTGAAACCAAGTCAGTTGACACCGGAGAATGCGTATGTCTTTGCCCAGATCGTGGATGAAGCGGGAGTGCCTAAAGGTGTATTCAATATCGTAAATGGTCGCGGATCGGTTGTCGGGCATGAGATGGCCGCTAATCCGAAAGTCGGAATGGTCAGCCTGACAGGAAGTGTTTCTGCCGGTGTGCAGACGATGGAAGCCGCTTCAGCTAATGTGACGAAGGTATCGCTGGAGTTAGGAGGAAAGGCTCCGGCTATCGTTATGCCGGATGCGGATCTGGATCTGACCGTGAAGTCGATCATTGCTTCCCGCGTGATCAATACCGGACAAGTGTGCAACTGTTGTGAACGTGTTTATGTGCATTCCAGTATTAAAGATGTTTTTATTGAAAAGTTGCTGGATGGCTTTGGTAAGGTTAAAGTAGGCAACCCCAACGAGGTCGCAGATTTGGATATGGGACCGCTGATTGATGTCGGTGCCTTGAAATCAGTGGAAGAAAAAGTCGGAAAAGCCGTTAAGCAGGGGGCGACCCTGGCTTATGGAGGCAAACGTATCGGAGCTAAAGGCTACTTCTTTGAACCGACCCTTTTGACTAATTGTACACAGAAGATGGATATTATCCAGGAAGAAACATTCGGGCCCGTTCTCCCGGTTGTAGAGTTTACAGATGTGGAAGATGCTATTACCTGGGCAAATGACTGCGAATACGGGTTGACCTCTTCCGTCTATACACAGAATCTGGATATGGCGTTTAAGCTGATGCGTTCCTTGAAGTTCGGTGAAACTTATATCAATCGTGAAAACTTTGAAGCCATGCAGGGTTTCCATGCCGGTTGGCGTAAATCGGGTATTGGTGGTGCTGACGGTAAGCATGGCCTGGAAGAATACCTTCAGACTCATGTCGTTTATCTGGAGACGCAGGGTTAATTAAGCTATTACTGAATGCGGATGACGCAGAATACACAGAGTAACGCAGATGTTTTATAAGAAAAGAAATTATAAATCTGCGAGTATCTGTGTTTTCTGCGTCATCTGCGTTCGGTAATATTGAATAGTTTTCCGGATAATATATGTATCTTTATTCCGGAATATGGAAAAACGAATCAAAATGAGAAACGCTGCTATCTTATGTTATTGCCTTTTTGTATTAGGCGCCTTTACTACGAATGCCCAGGAAACAAATAGCCTGGGAATGCAATTTGCCCGGATTCCGGCCGGCTCTTTCCACATGGGAAGCCACGGATGGGGAGAAGATTATGATGAAGCACCGATTCATCCGGTAACGATCACAAACCCTTTTTTGATGGGAACGACCGAAGTGACAAATGCCCAATACGAGCGTTTTGACCCTTCCCATAAAAACTTACGGGGAAAGTACGGCCTTTCGAAAGAAGATGACGAAGCTGTTATTTATGTGAACTATCACGAGGCGAAAGCATTCTGTGACTGGCTTTCGGAAAAGGAAGGGAAGACGTATCGTCTGCCAACCGAAGCCGAATGGGAATATGCTTGCCGTGCCGGGTCCTACTGGAATTTCTGGATGGACGACGGACTTCATGGCGTGTATCATAAGAACCAGCAAAATGTCTGGGGAACGGATTCTACAATCAGCCTTCAGGTTGGCAAAACTCCTGCCAATCCTTTCGGACTGCACGATATGCACGGAAATGTAGAAGAATGGTGCAGCGATTGGTACGGACCTTACGAAGCATTACCGCAAACAGACCCGGTGGGCCGTGCTGACGGATTATATAAAGTGACACGTGGCGGAAGCCATAGCACTCCGGAAAGATTCCTGCGTTCCGCCAACCGTATGGCGATGATACCTGAAGATAAACACTGGCTCACCGGCTTCCGGGTAGTGCAGGCCGATATGCCTAAAACCCAGCCGCTTCCTGTGGCCGGACCGACCCTGCAAGAGCATATATCACAGCAGAAACATAGCTGGGACGCTCCTTTGAAAACACCTTTCTTCGGTGAACCTCTCGTCTATGTGAAAACGCCCGAATGTTCTTCCGGCGTCCCGTTCTACAAGCATAACCATTGCCCTGCCATAACCTGGTGTGATAACGGGGATTTGTTGGCTATCTGGTTTACATGCGACGAAGAATCGGGTAGGGAGATGGTGATTCTGGAAAGCCGCCTGAAGAAAGGCAGTACCGAATGGAGCGAGCCGCACGAGTTCTTCAAGGTGCCCGACCGGAATATGACCGGTTCTTCCCTGCTGAATAATAAGGGTACACTCGTCCATATAAATGGGGTGGAAGCTGCCGGTACCTGGGAAACCCTCGCTATGGTCATGCGGACAAGCACGGATAACGGTGCAACCTGGAGTCGTCCGCGTATCATCGCCCCTGAGCATGCCAGGCGGCATCAGGTGATAGCCGGTTCTTTCCGCACTAAGGAAGGTTGGCTGGTACAAGCCGCCGACGCAACTCCCAGGAGCAATGGCGGCACGGCATTGCATATCAGCAAGGATAACGGTCTGACCTGGGAAGATATGGGCAAAACCAATCCGGGTAAGTTTGAAGCAGGTGCTTCGGGCGGTACTATTGCCGGAATCCATGCCGGAGTAGTGCAACTGTCCGACGGCCGTTTTATGGCATTCGGACGTGGTGACGGCATTGTCGATAAAGACGGTCTGGAACGGATGCCCATGAGCCTGTCGGAAGATAACGGACGCACCTGGACATACAGCGCTTCTGAATTTCCCCCGATTGATGGCGGTCAGCGTCTGGTATTGATGCGTTTACAGGAAGGACCTGTTTTGCTAGTCTCTTTCACGAACCATCCTTTCCGTCTGAAAAATGGATTGAATGGTATGACCTTTAAAGATAAGGACGGCAAGGAATATACCGGTTACGGAATGTATGCCGCCCTTTCCTTCGACGATGGAAAGACATGGCCTGTTAAGAAATTACTGACCGATGGCAAAGAACGTTTTATGGATGGAGGCGCCTGGACCGGTTTCTTTGAAATGGACGGGAGCCATGCGGAACCCCGCGGTTATCTGGCCGGTACGCAATCGCCGGATGGAATGATACATCTGGTAAGTAGTCGTAACCATTACCGTTTCAACCTGCCATGGCTGGTAAAAGATACAGGGTATTTATTTTAAGTGATAAGTTTGATTGTGAATTGATTACAGTTGTATGGCTCGATATATCCGTCGAAGTATTCGTCCAGAACCACTCCCAACTCTTTGGCGAGAGTAACGACCTTTTTTTGTTCGGAAAGTGATAAAGGTAATTTAGATTTGGGTTATTATCTATTTATAAACTCCTTATATTTGCAAAATAAAGAACTAAAGTATGGAAAATATTATTTGGATACAAAACTATCAGTCTCCTTGCGGAGAATTGATACTGGGTTCGCTGGACGGCAAACTTTGTTTGTGCGACTGGATGGATGAGAACCGTAGGGCACTGATTGATCGGCGGCTGCAAAAGGTATTGCATGCCCGCTATGAAACAGGTGAATCCGAAGTGATTGTCCGGGCAGTTGCCCAGCTGGATGAATATTTTGCCGGAAAAAGAACGGAGTTCGACGTCCCGTTGCTATTTGCCGGTACTGATTTTCAGAAAACAGTCTGGAATGCGTTATTGAATATCCCTTATGGGAAAACGGTCTCTTATGCTACTTTGTCGCAGGATTTGGGTAAACTGAAAGCTATTCGTGCCGTGGCTGCTGCTAATGGTGCAAATTCCATTTCGATACTTGTTCCTTGCCATCGTGTTATCGGGAGTAACCAAAAGCTGGTTGGATATGCCGGTGGCCTGCCTGCCAAACAGTGGTTGCTCGATTTGGAAACCTCTGGCAGACTCTTCTGATATTTACCAATCTCTCATCTGTAATTTAGGTATATTTATCTGTAATCCGTCTACAATCGAAACGGTCCGGTTTCTTTAGCTTTGCAACATCAGTAAAACAGAAAGATATGAAACGTAAATTGTTAACATTGGTATTCATCGTATTAGGCTTAATGCCTGCTATTGCTCAGAATGTTTCGGACCTTAAAACAGAAAAAGATATGGATAGGATTGAATTATGTAAAAAGAATTATACCACTTTATTCGGTGGCGAAGCCCTGACCGGGCAGGGAACTGACCCGGAAATGATGGATATTCTTCAGAAGTTTATTTTCGGAGAAGTATTCCGCACGGGAGAGCTGGATATAAAGACCCGTGAAATGATAACCTGTGTTACATTAGCAACTATGCAGACTTTGCCCCAGCTGAAGGCACACGCAGGGGCGGCATTGAATGTGGGAGTTACTCCTGTTGAACTTCGTGAAGCTATTTATTCATGCGCTCCGTTTATCGGTTTTCCCAAAACCTTGAACGCGCTGACCGTCATTAACGAAGTATTTAAAGAACGGGACATTTCCTTGCCATTGGAAAAACAAGGCACGGTTACGGAAGAAAACCGTCATGAAAAAGGGGCGGCTGTGCAAGACCGGCTTTATCCCGGCGGTATCAGCCAGGTGATGGAAGATATTCCGGGTGAAATGGGTGACGATGTGGAACGTTTCCTGACAGAATATTGTTTCGGTGATATGTATACCCGTGGCGGACTTGACCTCAAGACACGTGAGTTACTGGGATATTGTGTCCTGACGACATTGGGAGCCGACAGCCAGCTTCGTTCTCATTTTCAGGGAAATCTGAATGCAGGTAACAGTAAGGAGACGGTTGTGGCGGCAGTCATACAATGTCTTCCGTATATCGGTTTCCCGCCGGCAATAAAGGCCTTGAAAATAATAAAGGAAGCATCTGCCGTAAGTCCGGCAAATAACCTGGTCCGCCTCTCCAAAATTACTGTAGACCCGGCACAATTGGATGCATATAATGCTTACCTGAAAGAAGAGATTGAAGCCTCCATGCGCCTGGAACCGGGCGTACTTACTTTATATGCCACGGCCGATAAAAAGCAACCGAATAAAATAACAATCCTTGAAATCTATGCAGACCGGGAGGCTTATGAAAAGCATATCCAAACGCCTCATTTCCAGAAATACAAACAGGGAACTTTATCTATGGTTGAGGAACTGGAACTGACGGATACAACTCCCTTGCTTCCCGGGCTGAAAATAAAATAGGCTTTTATCGCTATACAAAACTGACGTTACATTAATATCTTACTATATTTTATATGACAATAAAATGGGGATTTAAGTAATTTATTCGTAAACTTGTAACCTTAAATAAAAACGTTAAATTTAAAATTAAATCTTCTGTTTTATGTCAGTAAAATCGTATATCGAATCCAATAAAGAACGCTTTCTGGAAGAGTTGTTCAGCTTAATCCGTATTCCCTCCATCAGTGCCAAACAAGAGCATAAACCTGATATGCAGGCTTGTGCCCAGCGCTGGACGGAACTGTTACTATTGTCCGGAGCGGATAAAGCCGTGGTGATGCCGACGGAAGGCAATCCGGTCGTATATGGCGAAAAGATGATTTCGCCCGATGCCAAGACTGTGCTTGTTTATGCCCATTATGATGTAATGCCGGCTGAGCCGTTGAACTTATGGAAAAGCCAGCCGTTTGAACCCGAAATACGCGACGGCCGTATCTGGGCTCGTGGTGCGGACGATGATAAAGGACAGTCTATGATGCAGGTAAAAGGCTTTGAAACAGCCTTGAAGCTCGACCTGCTGAAGTGTAATGTGAAGTTTATCTTCGAAGGAGAGGAGGAGATCGGTTCTCCCAGCCTTGAAACCTTCTGCCGTGAACATAAAGATTTATTGAAGGCCGATGTGATTCTGGTATCCGACACTAGCATGGTAAATGCCGAAACACCGTCGTTGACAACCGGCCTGCGTGGTTTGGCTTATTGGGAAATCGAAGTGACCGGCCCGAACCGCGATTTGCATTCCGGCCATTTCGGTGGGGCAGTGGCTAATCCTATTAATGTATTATGTAAACTGATGGCCGATATTATCGATGCTGACGGACGTATCACAATTCCCGGTTTCTATGACGATGTAGAAGAAGTGTCTCCGGCCGAACGCGAAATGATTGCACAAATCCCGTTCGATGAAGCGAAATATAAGGCTGCTATCGGAGTGGATGCCTTGTCCGGTGAAAAAGGTTATTCGACGCTGGAAAGAAACAGTTGCCGTCCGTCGTTCGATATCTGTGGAATCTGGGGCGGTTATACGGAAGAGGGCAGTAAAACGGTGCTTCCGTCTAAAGCCTATGCAAAAGTATCCTGCCGCCTGGTTCCGCATCAGGAGCATTCCAAAATATCAAAAATGTTTGAAGATTACATAAACCAGGTGGCTCCTGCATCTGTTAAGGTAAAAGTCACGCCGAAACACGGTGGACAGGGGTATGTTTGTCCGATTGACTTGCCAGCTTATCAGGCGGCGGAAAAGGCTTGCATGGTTGCTTTTGGCAAGAAACCGCTGGCAGTACGTCGCGGAGGAAGTATTCCTATCATCTCCACCTTTGAGCAGGTATTGGGTATAAAAACCGTCTTGATGGGTTTCGGACTTGAACAGAATGCTATTCATTCTCCTAATGAAAGTTGCACGCTCGACTTCTTCTATAAAGGGATTGAATCGGTTGCCGAATTTTATAAAGAATATAAATGATACAAAACGAAGTGATAGCCCGTGCTCTGTCGAATACAGGTATCGAGGCATTGAATGAAATGCAGCAGGCCGTGCTTGATGCCGGAACGACGAAGGATATGGTGTTGCTCAGTCCCACGGGGTCGGGTAAAACTCTGGCTTTCCTGCTGCCCTTACTTACTACGCTGACGGATGAGGATAAGAAGATACAAGCGCTTATCATCGCCCCGTCTCGTGAATTGGCTTTACAGATAGAGACGGTATTCCGTTCGCTCGGAGCCGGATATAAGGTGAACTGCTGTTACGGCGGCCATCCTATCCGGACAGAAAAGAAAAGTCTGGAGCATCCGCCAACGGTGCTTATCGGTACGCCCGGACGAATCCTCGACCATCTGGAACGGGGGAATATTAATCTGGATACCGTCCGTACACTGATTCTGGACGAATTCGACAAGTCTCTGGAACTGGGCTTCCAGGATGAGATGAAAGAGATTCTCTCACATCTTCCCGGAGTGCGTCGTAGAGTGTTGACTTCGGCAACCGAAGCGGTGGAAATTCCTCCCTTTACCGGTATTACATCGCCTGTCCGCCTGTCGTTCCTGACCGGCGTGAAAGAGGCGAAAGGTCTGACTCTGCGTATTGTGAAATCGCCGGTTAAGGATAAGTTGGAGACATTGTATAAATTGCTCGGAGAGTTGAAAGGCGAGTCTGCCCTGGTGTTCTGTAACCAGCGTGAATCAGTGGAACGTGTCAGTAATTATCTGACAGAAATGGGAGTGGATAATGAATACTTCCACGGAGGTATGGAACAGCCGGAGCGTGAACGGGCGTTGTCGCTTTTCCGTAATGGCAGTGCATCCGTTTTTATCTCTACCGACCTGGCATCCCGCGGATTGGACATTCCGGAAGTAAAGAATGTGATTCATTACCATCTTCCCATCAATGAAGAAGCCTTTATCCATAGAAACGGACGTACGGCCCGTATGAATGCGGAAGGAAATGCTTTTATGATACTGAATGAGATAGAGACTGTTCCCGAATATATCACCCGTGAGCCGGATGAATTCTTCCTGCCGGAGAAGGCCAAAAAACCGCTCCGTTCGGAATGGGTTACATTGACCATTAACCGCGGTAAACGGGATAAGTTGAGTAAGAAGGATGTAGTCGGTTTTCTGTTCCAGAAAGGCGGATTGGACAAAGATGATTTAGGCGTTGTAGAAATCAAGGAAAGTTGTGCCTACGCCGCAGTAAAACGTGATAAGAAAGAGGGTTTGCTGGCGCGTATCCGTGATGAGAAAATAAAAAATATGAAAGCTAAGTTTATATGAAGCTGCTGATTAAAGAGGTAGAACTGAATGGCGTTGCTACCGATATTTATATAGAAAACAAATACATCAAACAGATAGGTCCCGGCCTGTCTGTTGTCGCCGATAAAGTAATTGACGGTCGTCGTAAGGCTGCCATTCCGGGATTTGTCAATACGCATACACATGCGGCTATGACTTTGTTCCGCGGCTTTGGAGACGATATGCCTTTAATGCCCTGGTTGGAAGAAAAGATATGGCCCAATGAAGCGAAGCTGACGAAAGAAGATGTTTTCTGGGGAGCTAAACTGGCCTGTCTGGAAATGATAAAAAGCGGAACGACTACTTTTTTCGACATGTATCATAAGTTTCATGCTACGGCAGAGGCTGTTGAAGAGATGGGAATCCGGGCAGTCATTTCCAGTGCCTGTTTCGACCATTTCCAACCGGAGTTGGCAGAGAAAAGCAAACAGACCATTCAGAAGTTGTATAAAGAGATGGACAGATACGATAAACGGATACATTTCTCCGTAGGTCCGCACGCCATCTATACGGTTTCCGGTGAGTTGCTGCAATGGGCGGATGCTTTTGCAAAAGAACATAACGTGCCAATCCAACTGCATCTGGCAGAAACGGAAGGGGAAGTGGAGAACTCTGTAAAGCAGTTCGGGGCGACTCCTGTCCGGTATTTATATAAGTTGGGTGTATTGTCTCCCCGGTTATTGATTTCCCACGGTATCTATGTAGATGCGGATGAAATCCGTATGCTGGCAGACCATGGAGTGAAGGTCGCTCATAATCCGGCTTCCAATATGAAACTGGCTTCCGGCATGCACTTCAAATTTAAGGAAATGCGTGAAGCCGGCATCACTGTCGGTCTGGGTACTGACGGTTGTTCGTCGTCCAATAATCTCGATATGGTGGAAGCGATGAAGCTGGCCTCCCTGTTGGGAAAAGTCTGGCGAAAAGACCCGGAAGCCGTTACAGCCGATGAAATATTCCATTCCGCCACGGAAGCCGGAGCCTCTTTTGTGGGCTTAAAAGCCGGACGGATAGCAGAAGGTTACCTGGCAGACCTTTCTTTGGTAGATTTGAATATGCCGGCATTTACTCCGAATTTCAATTTCATATCCAACCTTGTCTATGCTGCAAACGGCAGCTGCATCGATACTGTTATTTGTGACGGAAAAATCCTGATGCAGGATAAGAAAGTACCGGGTGAAGAGGAGATAATGGAACGCGCGGCACAAATAGCCTACAATTTAATGAAAAGATAACTTTTAAGTTGCCGATGATTGTTTTACATCATCAGTAGCTTTTTTGGAAAAGTTCGTAATGTCTTTTGTAAAAGACGTACGTCTAAAATGATTTACACCTACCTCTAAATCTATTTACACCTAGGTCTAAATGAATTTAGAGGTAGGTATGACAGAAAAGTCTTTATAAAGATACGTTTCTGTCATAATGGCATTTCGGGGAGATTATTATATTGAAATAAATTTATAATGCTATGAATACAAATTATACAAACGAACAATATCAGGAGGCAGCGGCATTTATAGCTGCACGCATTACCGGAAATCCGGAAACGGCTATTATTCTCGGTAGCGGATTAGGTTCATTGGCAGACCGGATACAGGATGCCATTGTAATTCCGTATGCAGAGATTCCTCATTTTATGCATTCTACGGCTGCCGGTCATAAAGGTAATTTTATTTGCGGTAAACTGGGAGGTAAGCAAGTTCTGGCTATGCAGGGTCGTTTTCATTATTATGAAGGGTATTCCATGCAACAGGTGACATTTCCCGTTCGTGTGATGAAACTGTTGGGTATAAAGAATCTTTTGGTGTCGAATGCTGCCGGTGGAATAAATAACACTTTCAAAGTCGGTGACCTGATGATTATCCGTGATCATATAAATATGATGCCTAATCCGTTGATAGGTCCGAATAATGAATTGTTCGGTACTCGTTTCCCGGATATGACCCGTGCTTATGACCGTGAGTTTGTCCGTTTGGTGGAAGAGATTGCAGCTTCTCATAATATTCCTTTGAAAAAAGGTGTATATGTCGGTCTGACCGGTCCTTCTTTTGAAACACCCTCCGAATATGCTTTTTATGGCCGGGTAGGAGGTGATGCGATTGGAATGAGTACGGTTCCGGAAGTAATCGTAGCCCGCCATGCAGGATTAAGGGTGTTCGGTATGTCGGTTATTACGAATGAAGGTTATCATTTTGCCGACGATTTTGTGAATGACGGAGCGGATGTAATCGTGGCTGCCAACAAGGCTGCGGTAGTAATGACAACTTTATTCAGTGAACTCGTTTCCTGTATCTGATTTTTTTCGGGATGAAAGTTGCTGTGTTAAAATAAGATAGAAATTTGAACGGGTGAGTAAGGAAAAAATAGTATAAAAAAAGTATCTTCCGGTTTTGGAAAATAAAAAAATACCTCTATCTTTGCACCCGTTATCGCGGAAGTAGCTCAGTTGGTAGAGCATAACCTTGCCAAGGTTAGGGTCGCGGGTTCGAGTCCCGTCTTCCGCTCATAAATAATAAGCGCGGTAAGAGGCCGCCTTTTTTATGTAATGGAAAATGCCCAGGTGGCGGAATTGGTAGACGCGCACGTTTCAGGTGCGTGTGTCGCAAGGCGTGCAGGTTCGAGTCCTGTTCTGGGCACCATTCGCGCAGATGGTGAAATTGGTAGACACGCTACTTTGAGGGGGTAGTGCCGGTTCCGGTGTGTGAGTTCGAGTCTCATTCTGCGCACATTTCGTAAAGAATAGAAATAATAATTGTCCATGTAATTAGTTAAGAGCATATTGCTTGAAGCTTTATATGGACAATTTTTATTTAGTATAAACCACATTTACTGCATAATACGTCTTCTGTAGATGAATCCGTAATGATTTATATAAGAACTGTCATTTTTTAGAGATATAAAGTCAAATTTGTAAAAATAAGGCTGATTCGGATTCGATATATTTGCATATCATGAAATATGGATAACAACCTTTTAAATTTGATTGGAGATGAAAAAAGACCGGGCGACAGATATACCTTCGCTACATTTACCCATTATACCAAAGATTCTCCTTTATTGGAATCCGGTTTGTTAGGTCCTGTACGGATTGTTATGAAAGAATGATGGTGTGCCTTGCTTTATTTCAAACCCTTGATCTTTTGAATTAGTTCTTTTGCTGAAATATCCAAAGACTCAACAGCCATCCAGACGACTTCGTTATCCGGATTGATAATATATATCCGGGGAATCGTATTGTTGGCGAAGAGGGAGAAAACCTCACCGCGGGTATCCAGGTAGAATGGCATTGTGAATTGATTCTCTTTCCAGTAATTGGAAACAACTTCGGCTGTTTCTTTCCGGGAAATCGTTACCAGCAGGAATCTGGGGTCGTCTTTCAGTTCTTTCCAGACCTCTTCTATAACCGGCAGAACCTGTTTGCAATCCGGACAGTAAGTTCCGAAGAATACCAGTAAGGATTGTTTTCCGATGAACTGTTTGGAGCTGAATGTGTTTCCGGCTGTATCTTCGACTGCAAATGTAGGGATCTGGCTGTTGACATTGATATAATTAATAGTTTCGTTCTCGTCATCCTTTATACAGGAAAAGAGAAGGAGAGTCATAGTGACTATAAATGAAAGAATTTTTGTGATATGCATATATTTAATTGTTTTAGTTTACGAAGATAATGAATGTATTTGAATCCCTGAAAGAAAAGGAGCTGCCGTTTTGTAGATTTCACAACCTGTCGTCAGAACGGACAACCCCTTTTAGCAGCATCCCCTTTTACCGCTGCAATTTTCATTTTATTACCGAGAATGTTTTGGTTATTTGTAACTGATTCGGATTCACATTCCTATGTACATTATATGAGGATGCTGTAATCCTGTCTGAGTTCACATCTTGGGACGGTTTAAAGTACAAGTTTTGCCATATTTACAAAAGTAAATGTATGTTTTTTAATTTACTTGTATTTGCCTGATAACAAGTATTATGTTGTAAGCCTGATGTAAAATGGAGAACTGGGTATTTCTCTTTATTTATAAAAGGTGTTATTGGCGTACGACGGAAAGGAACCGACTGTTTTTGTCTTGCCAGATCGCTTATTTCTCTTTTTTTGCCGGTTTATGCTTTTCTGAATGGCAATTGCCGTAAATCGGTACTTGTTTATTTTATTATTTGATTATGTGCGGATTGGATGGATATGTAATGCCTGAAAACATCATAAAAAATACCGGCTTTATTTCATATCGTCTGGTTTTAGGGAGAATAGATCTTTATATTTGTAATAATAAGCATGAAAGCAGGTAATAACCAGGCTGGCATGGAAAGGATAAAACTATGAAAAGAGATTTATTGTATGATAATATACTGGATGCTATCAGGGGAAAAATACCCAACCGGGGAATACTGACGAATACGCTTGCGGATCTGTTAAATCTGGAGAAAGAAGCAGTATATCGACGGCTGCGCGGTGAAGTGGCATTTTCTTTCTCTGAGATAGCTGTCATTGCGAGTACGCTTGGAATCTCTCTTGATAACCAGGTGGGAGCCCGGTATGTTCATAGCAGGCCTTTCCAGTTGAGGCTGATTGAATATGTTGACTCCGGTGAGATCGATTATGAGATGCTGGAACATTATATTTATATCCATAACCAGGGAAAAGAGGATAAAAATCGAAAGTCATGGATTGCTCCGGCGTTTTGCCCCAGTCTCTTTATCTGGCATATAAAAATATATCGCGCTTTTTCCTTTTTTAATGGATCTATCAGAATAAGGACCTTGACAGGAAACTTTGTTTTAAAGACGTTTATCCGACTCAAAGTCTGGAAAAGATACAGGAGAGGAGCGTTGCGGCCGCAAAACTTATCAGCCAGACGTTTTATATATGGGATCCGTTGATCTTTTGTTATCTGGCCAATGATATCAATTATTTTATGAGTGTCAATTTGCTGGGAAAAGAGGATTTGCAGTTGCTGAAAAAAGAGCTGTTGCAATTTTTGGATGATATGGAACTGTTGGCAATAAAAGGAAAGTTTGATGATACCGGAAACAGTGTCTATTTTTATATATCGAGTACGAATTTCGATACCAGCTACCGGTGTGTGGAGGTGAAACATTTACGTGTCAGCCTGATAAGAGCCTTCACTCTGAATGCTGTCGTTTCTTTGGACCGTCAGACGTATGAACGGATATCGGGATGGCTCCAGGCTGTGATCCGATCGTCGACAATGATCTCCGTGAGTGGTGCCAGGCAGCGTATCCGCTTTTTTGAGAAACAACGTTCCATTATTAAAGCCTTATAGGTTTTGTGAAAAAGGATATTATAGATTATTAACTGAGAATACGACTTTTATCAGCAACCAAGATTCAATGTTTGTTTGTTTTGTTAGCCTTTTTTGGGTTTTAAAAGATGCTTTACCGGATTGTCCGACAGTTAATTTATGGGTTCCTTATTTATCTTTGCATGAAAACTATAGATCCACTAATATCAAGACTTATAATTCTGTAACATGAAAAAAGAACTTTTGTATGATAATTTGCTAAATGCCATCAAAGAGGAATTTCCTCAAAAAACGAATTTAGTAAATGCGCTTGTTGATTTGTTATGTATTGAGAAGGAAGCTGTTTACCGGCGTTTACGGGGAGAGGTCGCTTTTACATTTGCAGAGATCGTCACTATCGCGAATGCATTTGGAATATCATTGGATAACCTGGTCGGTACAGTTACTGCAAAAAGCAGGCCGTTCCAATTGAAATTGGTGGATTTTGTGAATCCGATGGAGACTGATTATGATATGCTGGATCAGTATATCGATATATTAGGTCTGGCACGCGAAGACGATAGGTCCGAACTGATCGATTGTACGAATATCTTGCCTCAGCAGCTTTATATGAAATATAAATATATTTCACGTTTTTATCTTTTCAAGTGGTTGTACCAATGCGGAACTCCAGGAAAAACAAAGCGTTTTGAAGAGATAGAGGTCACCGACCGCTTTCTGGGAATACAGTTGGCCGGGGTAGAAGAAGCACGGCATATCCATCATTCATATTACATACTCGATCCGTTGATATTTCATTATCTGGTAAATGATATTAATTATTTTATGAGTATTCATCTGATCGGGAAAGAGGATGTAAAATATCTGAAGAATGAACTGATGGATTTGTTGGATGAAATGGAGAAACTTGCAACACGCGGCTATTTTGAAGAGACCGGTAATAAAGTCTTTATCTATATATCGAGTGTGAATTTTGATACGAGTTATTGGTGCGTTCAGATAAAAAACTACCATATCAGCCTGATAAAAACATTCATCCTCAGTTCGGTCGCCTCCCTGGATGAGGGGACTTACGAGAAGTTGCGGAAATGGTTAAGAGCCCTGATCCGTTCTTCTATCATGATTTCAGTCAGTGGTGAGAGGCAGAGGATCGCATTTTTTAAAGCACAGCGTGAACTGATTCAAAATTTGTGATCTTTTCTATCTATAAAGAGTATCAGAAACTTACCTGTAAAAAAGGTGGTTTTATGTTGGATATCGTAAAAAAAGATATAAAAATAAGCATCCAAAATTTGGAGCGTATAAATCTTTTACCTACTTTTGCACCCGTAAACAAGAAACGTCAACTGCTTTGAAAAGCAACCTCTAAAGAGGTGTTGATAATTTTGATTTATTGGAGAGATGGCAGAGTGGTCGATTGCGGCGGTCTTGAAAACCGTTGAACTGAAAGGTTCCTGGGGTTCGAATCCCGCTCTCTCCGCAGTCCGTACTGCGAGTTTTATCTTTTTACCTTTTTTATTTTCTTATATACATAGATGAAGGCTGGAATCAGAAATAAATCCGCAGCCATCCAGGCAGTCGCATCGCCGAAGCAAACAGCCATAAATCCAAAAGCAGGTACCGCATAAATACTGACCAGCGTACGGGCAATCATCTCGGATACGCCAGACAGCATGGCCAGATTCGTAAATCCGGCTCCTTGGATTGTATAACGCAGGATACACAGAATCCCCAGAATCGGAAAGAATGAGCAGGAGATATGCAGGAACTGAACGGCATCATTTATGATTTCCGTCTCGGAAGGATCGACAAAGATCAGCGTCAGTTCGCGTGATGCCAGCATCAGTATAAGGAAAGAAAATGCAGCATAAACAATCATCATCAATCCGCTTGCCTTAATACCCTGCCAGATACGTTCCGGCTTTCCGGCTCCGTAATTCTGTCCGGTATAAGTGGCCATGGCAATCCCCAGGCTTTCGAACGGGCAGATAAAGAACGATTTGATGCGCACAGCCGAAGCAAACGCAGCAATGCAGGCTGATCCCAGTGCGTTATTAGCACTCTGCAACATAATGCTGCCGATTGCCGTGATGGAAAACTGAAGTCCCATCGGCACACCAATCCACATCAGATTCCCTGCCAGGTTGGACCGAAACTTCCGTTCTTCCCGCGTGCTCCTTAATATTTCAAAGCGGCGATACATATAAATGTAGCAGAGAACGGCCGATATACCTTGTGAAAGAAGCGTTGCAATGGCTGCCCCGGCAACTCCCCATTTAAATACCAGGATGCAAACCAAGTCGAGAATCACATTGAGTATCGTTGAAAAAAGCAGGAACCAGAATGGAGTCTTGCTATCGCCCAGTGCACGGATGACGCTGGAAAGCAGATTATAGAAAAATGTACACGGAACGCCGATAAAAGTAACCAGCAAATAGAAATAAGCATCCCTGAATATATTCTCCGGCGTCTGCATGATCCTTAAAATATCCCGGCAATAGAGACTTGTAACGACCGCAATAATAACCGACATGACAGCCGCCAGTTGCAGGCTGATAGAAACATACCGCCTCATCGTGCTGTAATCCCTGGCTCCGAACTTCTGCGCTACCGGTATGCCGAATCCCGCACAACACCCGTTGCAAAACCCGATGATAAGAAAAATGACGGAAGTACTGGCACCGACAGCCGAGAAAGCATCGATCCCTAAAAACTTGCCAACAATAGCCGCATCGATCAAAGAGTAGGTCTGTTGGAGTAAATTGGCTAAAAGTACCGGCATCGCAAAGTTGAAGATCAACGGTAATGCAGCGCCGGAGGTCATTTCTTTTGAAGTTCCCATAACTATTTCCCTAAACAATCGCCGCAAAGGTAACGATTTTATATCAAAAAGGACTGGGATACACTTATAAAATCTGTCGATGTTTATTATGCCCTGTTTTCAAAACATTTTGCATTCTACCATAGTTCTTTTATAAACAAAACATAAAAGAAAAAGTACATATAATTATGGCAAAGAATGTAGCGGAACAATTAGTCGACACGCTTGAAAAGGCAGGCGTAAAACGTATCTATGCTGTCACGGGAGACAGCTTGAATGAGGTAAACGAAGCAGTGCGTAAAAGCGGAAAGATCAAATGGATCCACGTCCGCCACGAAGAAACAGGCGCTTTTGCCGCCGCCGCCGAAGCGCAATTGAACGGCGAACTGGCCTGCTGTGCGGGAAGCAGCGGCCCTGGGCATGTCCACCTGATCAACGGGTTATATGACGCCCAACGTTCGGGAGCTCCGGTGCTGGCCATCGCATCCACATTGCCGACCCACGAGTTCGGAACGGAATATTTTCAAGAAACCAATACAATCAAATTATTTGAAGATTGCAGTTATTACAACCAGGTCGCAACAACGCCCGAACAGTTCCCCCGCATGTTGCAGGGAGCTATACAGGCCGCCCTTTCTTTTCGCGGAGTAGGAGTGATCGGTCTGCCCGGCGACCTGACTTCGAAGACTGCAACGTCGGGCGAATCATCCCAGCAGCCTTTCCCTACCAAACAGCGCGTCTGCCCCTCGGCAGAAGAGATCGACGCATTGGCCGACCTGCTGAACAAAGCGGAAAAAGTAACCATTTTCTGTGGAATAGGAGCGAAAGACGCCCATAAGGAACTGGTCGAATTATCCCTACGTCTGAATGCCCCGGTGGCATATTCTTTCAAAAGTAAAATGGAAATCCAGTACGATAACCCGAACGAAGTGGGTATGACCGGCCTGCTGGGAATGCCCTCCGGCTATTACAGCATGCACGAAGCGGAAGTCTTATTGTTGTTGGGTACGGATTTCCCTTACGAAGCCTTTATGCCGCAAAACAATACAATCGTGCAGGTCGATATCAAAGCAAACCGTCTGGGGCGTCGTGCCAAAATAAAGATGGGACTCTGCGGCGATGTGAAAGATACCTTACAGGAACTACTCCCTTTGGTCCGTCAGAAAACGAATGACAGCTTCCTGCGTGAACAACTGGCCCATTACGACAAGGTGAAGCGAAACCTGCGCTCGGCCGCTGAAGTAAAAGGCAAAGATGAAAAGATCCATCCGGAATATGTCATTTCCCTGATCGACGAACTGGCCTCAAAAGATGCCGTCTTTACGGTCGATACGGGCATGACCTGCGTATGGGGCGCCCGTTACCTGCAAGCAACCGGAAAACGGAAGATGCTGGGATCGTTCAACCACGGTTCGATGGCGAATGCCATGCCGCAGGCCATAGGGGCGGCACTGGCTTATCCCGGCCGTCAGGCGGTTGCCCTCTGTGGCGATGGCGGCCTTTCGATGATGCTGGGCGACCTGGCGACGATCGTGCAATATAAACTGCCGGTCAAGCTGATCGTCTTCAACAACCGTTCACTGGGAATGGTCAAACTGGAAATGGAAGTCGCCGGACTGCCGGACTGGCAGACAACGATGCTCAA
The DNA here is from genome assembly GCF_020091425.1 of Parabacteroides goldsteinii. Taxonomy (NCBI): domain Bacteria; kingdom Pseudomonadati; phylum Bacteroidota; class Bacteroidia; order Bacteroidales; family Tannerellaceae; genus Parabacteroides; species Parabacteroides goldsteinii. The sequence goes on from NZ_CP081906.1 coordinate 1,492,569, forward strand.
TCCCGACTTTGCCCGCGTTGCCCTCTCGATGGGAATGGCGGGATACAATGTCAGCAATCCGGATGATGTGCTGCCGACGCTGACAAAAGCCTTTGCCTCCGACGGTCCCGTCCTGGTCAATATCATGACCGATCCGAATGCCCTGGCGATGCCTCCGAAGATCGAGTTCACCCAGATGCTCGGATTTGCGCAGACCATGTATAAACTGCTGATGGAAGGCCGCTCAAAAGAAGTAATGGATACGATCGATACAAATCTGAAGCACTGGAAAGAAGTCTTCTAACCAAAAAATAAATATCTTTGCTTTCAACTAATAAATTCTATACAAGATTATGAAAGCAAAGATATTTTTTTTGTCTCTAGTCGCTTTTTTCGCCTTGTCTGTTCAGGCGGCAGTTGTTGATACGATCAATGTACGCAGTGATGCGATGAATAAAGAGATTCAGACCGTTATCGTCCTGCCGGGAAGCGGAAAGATAACGGCTCCTGTCATTTATTTACTGCACGGGCATGGAGGAAATGCCAAAACCTGGATCGGTCTGAAACCAAACTTACCCGAGATCGCTGACCGGTATGGAATCATATTTGTGTGTCCGGATGGCAAGAACAGTTGGTATTGGGACAGTCCGGTCAATCCTTCTTACCGCTATGAGACTTTTGTCGCTAAGGAGCTGGTCAACTATATCGACGCCAACTATCCGACAATAAAAGACCGCACGGCACGCGCCATCACCGGTCTGAGCATGGGAGGCCACGGTGCCATGTGGCTCTCGTTCCGTCATAAGGATATTTTCGGTGCAGCCGGAAGCACAAGCGGCGGTGTCGATATCCGTCCTTTTCCCAATAACTGGAATATGAGTGAATGGCTGGGCAAAGAAAGTGAAAATCAAGAAGTATGGGAGAAACATACGGTCATCAACCTGGTCGAGCATCTAAAGAACGACGAATTAGCTTTGATCTTTGATTGTGGTTACAGTGATTTCTTCTTTGAAGTAAATAACAATTTCCATGAAAAGCTGCTGAAATACAAGATCGACCACGACTTCATTGTCCGCCCGGGTGCGCATAATGGCGACTATTGGCGCAATTCCATTGACTATCAGATAGTATTCTTTAATAAATTTTTCAACAGGAATAAATGATCGACGCGTTGAATCATAATTGATCAGATATGAATATTTGTTTATAATGATGGAATTAGTAACTCCTGTCACTATAAACAAATAGCTCTTAATTTTTAATTAACTCAACCCTTCGATCAGCCCGTTCACGATGTCGATCCGTTTTGCCTGCGGGTCTTTCGGGAGTCCCGGCATACGCATGATCTCACCCATGATGACAACGATCATTTCGGCGCCGTTGTTGATGATGATATCGCGCACTTTCAGTTCGAAGTCTTTGGCAACGCCGTAAGCCTTCGGGTCGGAAGAGAATGAATATTGTGTCTTGGCAATACAGATCGGGTAGTGGGAGATGCCCAGGCTTTCGATCTGTTTGATCTTTTTGTCCGCTAATGTCGTATAAGTGACTGAGGCGGCACCGTAGATTTCTTCGGATACCTTTTTGATCTTGTCGCGTACATTGTCTGTATCTTCGTAGATCAGCTTCAACTCGCCCGACGGCTTGTTTTCGATCGTATCTACTACCAGCTTGGCCAGTTCCACGCCACCTTCACCGCCTTCGGCAAATACGCTGTTCATGGCGAAGCCTACACCCAGCTCTTTGCAATGTTCGGCAACCAGGGCGATTTCTTCGTCCGTATCGGTAGCATACCGGTTGAAGGTAACGATCACTTCCTGACCGAAACGTTTCATATTGGCCACATGCTTGTCGAGGTTGGCAAAGCCGTTGCGCAGACCTTCGATGTTCTGTTCCTTGATCTGTGATTCGGGAACGCCGCCATGCAGCTTCAAGCTCTGTGCGGTAGCAACGATAACCGTCAGTTTCGGTTTCAGGCCGGCTTTGCGGCATTTGATGTCGAAGAACTTTTCAGCACCCAGGTCGGCACCGAAACCAGCCTCCGTGATCACATAATCGCCGTAGGTAAGCGCCATCTTTGTCGCAATGATCGAGTTACAGCCGTGGGCGATGTTGGCGAACGGGCCGCCATGCACAAAAGCAGGGGTATTTTCTGTTGTCTGCACCAGGTTAGGCAGAAGGGCGTCTTTCAGTAGTACGGTGATCGCTCCGGCAACACCCAGGTCGTTGACTGTGAACGGCTGATCGTCGTTTGTATATCCCAGCAGGATATTACCGATGCGGCGTTTCAAGTCTTCCAGATCGGTTGCCAGACAAAGGATAGCCATCATTTCGGAAGCCGGCGTGATGTCGAATCCTGTTTCTGTCGGAACACCGTTTGCCGAGCCTCCCAGGCCGGATACGATATTGCGCAGGCTACGGTCGTTTACGTCGAGCACACGTTTCCATTTGATCTCTTTCAGCCCTTCGCAAGTATTGCGTGTCTGATAGATATAATTATCCAGCAACGCCGTGATCATGTTGTGGGCAGATGTAACCGCGTGGAAATCACCGGTGAAATGCAAGTTGATGTTTTCCATCGGCAGTACCTGTGCGTATCCGCCTCCGGCTGCTCCGCCCTTCATACCGAAACACGGACCCAGCGAGGGTTCACGCAGGGCGGCGACTGCTTTTTTACCTATCTTGTTCAGGCCCAGGGCCAGACCGATAGATACGGTTGTTTTACCGATACCTGCTTTGGTAGGCGTGATGGCCGTTACCAGGATCAGGTTATGTTCTTTGATTTTCTCTTCATCGATCAGGTGAAGGGGCACTTTGGCGATATACCGACCATAGTTTTGTACTTCTTCGCGCGGAATACCCAAACCCGTGGCAACTTCCTTTATTTTGCGAAGGGAGACTTCTCTTGCAATTTCTATATCCGATTTCATGTGCTTATGTAAGTTTAAAGAGGCAACAAAAGTATATTATTTTTAATTAAATAACAAAATGATAGAATGAAAGGTTGTAATACCTGATAACTGTGTAAAATTAGTGTTATATTGATAAAAGTTACCAAAAGGAGGCCGGCAATGATTCTTTGTTAAGTGAAGTGCGCGTTTTTCAACATATTTGTAATCTTCAGTTGACAAAAACAGTGCATTTCGACAGTTCTTGTATTAAAGAACTTTAAAATATAGATAAAGGGTTGTGGTGTATGATAATTTGCCTAATTTTGCGATATCACAATAACAAAATGAAACTAACAGCAAGTTTATAGTGATAAAAAGAAAGTAAATAACAATTTTAAAAACTTCGGTTTATGTAATTAAGGAGATTTGATTATGGCAACAATGAGATTTAGTTTGACAGGCGTCGTTTCAAGAGAAACAGAGACAGGATCATGGGTTAAAACAATTGCAGATTGTTTGGGTATTCGAATGTTTTCGAAGATGGGTTCTTCGGAGAGTATGAATAATGTCGGTTGGGATACCACCAAGCAGAAGGAAATCCAGGATCTTCATCATTATGCCATCAGCAACTTGATCCCCAGGGCCGGAGTCTATCAGATGAAGTTACTTGAATCGTTGGCACAATCTGCTTCTATCTATTCACCGGAAGAGACTGAAACTCTTTATAATGAAACGAATAAAAAGATTGAAGAGATCAGCAGTCACATTTCAGGAGTATTAGTGAGTGCACGTGAGTTGTGCAAGTCGGGGCATCAGAACTGGGAATCTGTCCAGTCGCTCCGCTACCATATGAACCGTCTGAACGGTATCATAGAATCCGTATAGTTTTTGCGATACAATAATTGGGATAGTAATTTTTTTTATTGTATGATCATCAGTGAGAAATAGGGGAAAGATTTCTCTGCGATGATTTGCCGGTCGGAGGTGTAGTATTCTTTATCCGTCCCTACATTTTCAAAATAATGGAATTGTGTCTGCGGATGCTTGCGAATACATGCATGTACGGCTTCCACACATTGCGACAGTTTCATAATGACGATCACGTATCCGACATTTATCTTTTCTGACAATTCTTCTGCGGAAGGAGTGCCGGGGATAACAATGATCTGTTCTTCCTGTTTGACAATGTGCAAGCCGGCCAATGCTCCGGCAGCGATGAAGGCGGGGATTCCGGCAATACGCTGAACGTCGATTCCCGTCTCTATAAACTTGTCATATATATACTGGATGGAAGAATAGAAGCCGGCATCGCCTTCGGCTACGATAACGATCTGTCTGCCTTCCGCATAGTTTGCGGCGGCTTCGTTGTAGAGGGCGTCGTAGGCTTTCCAGGCTTCCGTGCGGTCTTTGCTCATGGGAAGCATAAAGCAGCGGATGGCAGTTTCGTTTATTTCCAGTGCACGTACGATATCGGCGGCACGTGAGAGGATTTCACCTTGCCTGTTACGGGTGGCGGGACAGTAGATAATATCTGCTTTCTGAAGTTGTCGGAGACCTTTCACTGTGATAAGTTCCGGTTCGCCGGGACCTAATGATACGAAACTGATCGGGTAAGTCATTTTATTCTTGTTTTTATTTGGGGTGCAAATGTGCTGAAAATAGTGCAAAGTTGCAAACTTCTTATTACTTTTGCGATCGAAATCGGTTCTGTAAAACTCCTGTTCATGGAGACAGATTAAAAGGGAACCGGGTGGAAATCCCGGACAGTCCACGCTGCTGTAAAACTTCAGTAACATCCCGATAACACCTTTTGCCACTGGCGGAGAGACAGCCTCGCCGGGAAGGCTTTCGGGATGGAAGTAAGTCAGAAGACCTGCCATTTTTCACATAGCGATTGTCCTCGTGGGTTCGGACGGTTTGTGTCGGATAAAAAGAATATGAATATGAACAAGTATTTAGCAGGTTGTTGCCTGGTTGCACTATTGGCTACGTCGTGTGCATCGAAAGGAAATCAACAGGAGAAAAAGAATGTTTCTTCACAACAAACGACTATGACGGATAGCCGGGTTCAGGTGACACCAAAGCATGCCGAAGGTTTTCAACTGACCTATAAAGATGATTATACGCTGGTGGATATACATGATCCGCAGAATGAAGAAAGTACGCATTTCCTGTATGCTTTGGTTCCCCGGGGGACGAAGCCGGAAGGGATTCATGCGGATTATACGGTTATCGAAACACCTGTACGTAGTGCTATCTGTATGACTTCCCTGCAATTATCCAATTTCATTAAGTTGGGAGCGGAGGATAAGGTTGTCGGCATTACGAGTACGCGCCATCTGTTTAATAAAACTATCAATAATCAGCTGAAGGAAGGAAAGACGGCAAAGATCGGGATCGAAGGCAACTTCGATAATGAGGTGATCATGAGTATCAATCCCGACCTGATCCTGATCTCACCTTTTAAGCGTGGTGGCTATGAAACAATGAAAGATATCGGTATCCCTCTGATTCCTCATCTGGGATATAAAGAAATGACACCGCTGGGGCAGGCTGAATGGATCAAGTTCGTCGGTTTGTTACTCGGGATAGAGCAGGAAGCCAATGAAAAATTCTTGGCTATAGAGAACCGCTACAACGAGCTGAAAGAGCTGACAGCCGAAGGTAAAGTGCAGAAACGTCCTGTCGTGTTCAGTGGCGAAATACATGGTGGTAACTGGTATGCAGTAGGAGGAAAGAGCTTCCTTGCACAACTTTTCAAAGATGCCGGCGCTGATTACTTTTTGAAAGACGACGATCGCTCCGGCGGTGTGACGCTCGACTTCGAGACCGTCTATAACCAGGCCGACGAAGCCGACTACTGGCGTATCGTAAACAGCTATCCGGGAATATATACTTATAAATCACTGAAAGATCAGGATCCCCGTTATGCAGACTTCCGTGCCTTCAAGGAAAAAGGAGTGATCTATTGCAACATGAGGGAAAAACCTTTTTACGAAAGCATGCCGACCGAGCCGGAAGTGGTGCTGGGCGATTTATTGCATATCTTCCATCCGAATCTACTGCCGGATCATACGCCTGTCTATTATGATTTACTTAAATAAATGGGTACGATGAAGTATTCTAACACTTTCCTGATGTTTGTGATCTTTGTCTCGATCGTCGTGTTGTTGTTTCTGAATCTGGTGTTGGGCTCTGTTTCGATACCCTTCCATTCGGTTTGGAATATCATCTGCGGCAATGGCGACGAACCGGTCACCTGGCAGAATATTATCTGGAAATCACGCTTTCCGCAAGCCTTAACGGCATTAGTCGCCGGAGCCGGATTAGCGATCAGCGGGCTTCAGATGCAAACCGTATTCCGCAATCCGTTGGCCGGCCCCTCTGTATTGGGTATCAGTTCCGGTGCAAGTATGGGAGTTGCCTTCGTTGTTTTACTGAGCGGAAGTCTGGGAGGCGTGGCGTTGAGTAAGCTGGGCTTTATGGGGGAGATTGCCTTATCCATTGCGGCCATAGTCGGTTCCTTGTCTGTCATGGCACTGATCGTTTATGTTTCGCAGAAGGTAAAAGGGAATGTGACGCTATTGATTATCGGTGTGATGATCGGCTATGTGGCGAATGCGGTAATCGGAGTCCTGAAGTTTTTTAGTGTGGAAGAAGATATCCGTGCTTATGTGATCTGGGGGCTGGGAAGTTTCTCGCGTGTCTCCGGTAATCAGATGATGCTTTTCGTAGCGATTATGGCTATCCTGATCCCTCTTTCGTTCCTATTGATAAAGACATTGAATCTGATGCTTCTCGGCGATGGGTATGCTCGTAATCTGGGACTGAATATCAAACGGGCACGCCTGCTCGTTATCACCTCTGCCGGTGTATTGACAGCCATCGTGACCGCTTACTGTGGTCCGATCGTCTTCCTGGGACTGGCTGTTCCTCATCTTTGCCGTGCCATTTTCCAGACATCCGACCATCGCATACTGATGCCCGGTGTACTGTTTGTCGGTGCAGCCCTGGCATTGGCCTGTAACCTGATTGCACGTATGCCGGGATTCGAGGGAGCTTTGCCGGTCAACTCGGTAACCGCATTGGTCGGTGCTCCGGTCGTCGCTTCCGTATTATTCCGCCGGCGTAAAAACGAACTAAACGAATGAGCATGAAAGAGGCAACTATTCAGATAAACGATCTCTCTATCGGTTATTATTCTAAAAGTGATACTAAGCTGGTAGCAAGCCATATAACGACAACGATCTATAGTGGCGAATTAACCTGCCTGCTGGGTGCCAACGGTGTCGGAAAGTCTACTTTATTACGTACATTATCCGCTTTCCAGCCTCGCCTGTCGGGTGAAATAGCACTACTGTCCCGCGATATACAGGACTATAGTGATAAGGAGCTTAGCACTATAGTGGGAGTGGTGCTGACAGATAAGTGTGACATCCGCAATATGTCTGTCCGCGAACTGATCGGCATGGGACGTAGTCCGTACACCGGTTTTTGGGGCCGCCTGGGTAAAGAAGACAAGCAGATCGTAGAAGAGGCGATCGCCATGGTCCGGATCGAGAACCTCGCCTCGCGCATGGTACACACCCTTTCCGACGGTGAGCGGCAAAAGGTCATGATCGCCAAAGCGCTGGCACAGGAAACGCCTGTAATCTTCCTGGATGAGCCGACCGCCTTTCTCGATTTCCCCAGCAAGGTGGAGATCATGCAGCTTTTGCATCATCTTACCCGTACGACCAATAAAACGATCTTCCTCTCTACTCACGACCTTGAACTGGCTCTTCAGATCGCCGATAAGATATGGTTGATGGACAAGGTGAAAGGGATCAGTACCGGTACGCCCGAGGACCTCGCTTTAAGCGGTTACCTGAGCGGTTTCTTTGCCCGCAAAGGGATTGTCTTCGATATGGAAACCGGCCTGTTCCGCATCGACAACCGTTATGACAGGGAAATCCATCTTACCGGCAGTGGCCAGAAATATGCGATGGTGCGTAAGGCGCTTCTGCGGAACGGGATTCATGCCGGCTGCGAAATAGAATCGGAAAGCCGGATTGATGCGGGAGAGACGGTGGAATCTCCGATCACCCTTTATCTTTCGGGTAATCCGCCGCGGCAGGTCGCTTCTGTTGAAGAACTGCTGATGTGTCTTGAGAGCTGATAGAGAATGTTAACGGGATAAACTTTTTTCATTTCGTTTGTTATATAAAGGTAATTCAAAATATTAAACGTCATGAAAAAGTATTTCTTGTTTGCCTCCCTTTTATTCGCATGGACACTCACCTCCTGCGACAGTGATGATTCTTCCGATATTGAACCGGATGTCCCTTTCTATCAGAATCTCGGTGTTTCCTACGATGTGACTAATAATAAGACAAATGTCGGGGCGAATTTCAATAAGCAGGATAGTGCGGGGATTAACATCAAACTGAATGGCCCGGCTTCCATCCTGTTCAACGGCAAGGCCCCCAACTTTGCCAATGTGGGTATTTATTTCTATACGTATTCTTTTAAAGGACTGGAAGATATGACTTTCACCTTTACCCGTGCAAAAGATGAGGTCTATACCAATGTCGCTTCCATAAAAGACGTAAAACCGATCGCTATTCCCGAATCGTTTACATCGGCCAAAGTGAAAGGTACGACTACGTTGACCTGGGAAGGTGATCCGGTTGGTCCGAACGAAGTGGTGGAAGTTACTATCAGTTATGATGGCGGAGTGAACAGCATTTTTAACCGCGACGAGGGCAGCCGTTCCATCAATATCACGTTCAGTAATTCATCACTGCCCGGTAAGGCAACCCTGTCGCTGAGCCGTGCAAAAGTGAGTCCTTTGCAGGAAAGCAACGGGAGTGCCGGCGGGCAGTTGGATGTTTCCTATGTACAGAGTAAGGAGATCAGGCTCGAGTAAGCCGTGTTATTTCCTGTTCTGATCCGGTAAATCTTATTTATTCCCGAATCCGACCTTCTTCCGTAATCAATACGATCTGTAATTTATCCGCGGGAAGGAGCGGGATACAATGTGCATAGCATTTTTTTAAAAGGAGAGAAAAGAAGGATGATTGTTCTCCGGAAGGGAATAACTGCCAGAGTTCGCGGGCGAGGGTAATTGTCTCAATCTGCCGGACTGCTGCTTCGGGGCAGCCGGCTTCGCGGGCGGTTTCCTTCAGGAAGTCTTTGTTCATGACTACTTTCTTGCTGTGGGTATCCAGAAATCCCTCCGCCAGTTTGACTGCTTTTCCGATCATGATCCCCATGACAACTTGCTCGAAGGAGAGTGCCGAGGCTATTTTCAATGTCTCGCCGATAAAGTTTCCGTAGTGTACGAAAGCCTGTGGCGGTAATTCTGGGTAACGGGCTTTCAGATACCGTTCACTTTTGGCTCCTGAATTGATGACCAGTGTCCGGCAGCCGATGGCTTTGGCTACTTCGGCTTCTTTGCGGATAGAGGCGATGAAGGCGTCGGCGGAGAAAGGGCGTACGATGCCGGATGTCCCGATGATGGAGATGCCGCCAACGATGCCCAGCTTCGGGTTGAATGTCCTGGTGGCGAGTTCTTCTCCGCCGGGAACGGAGATCGTGACTGTTAGTCCGGGACTCGGCGGCAGGTTTTTAGCTGCCGGGTTGTTCTGACGGAACGCTTGTAAAACAGCAGCCAATTCATCCGTGATCATTTTGCGGGGTGTCGTGTTGATGGCGGGACCTCCGACTTCCAGCCCTAATCCGGGCAGAGTGACTGTGCCTACTCCCGGACCAGCGACGAAACGGACAAGTGCATCGTTGGAGGCTGTCGAAAAAGCCACGTTGGCAACGATCATAGAACCGTTGGTGACATCCGGGTCATCGCCGGCATCTTTGATGACCGAACAGGTTGCACTGTCACTGTCCCATTCGGTTGCGGTAACCGGCAAGGTGATTATTTCGCCCGAAGGCAGGGTGATGGATGCGGCTGTTTGTTCCTCTTTACTTAACAGGGCGGTCAGGGCCGCTTTGGCCGCTGCCGTGGCACAGGCTCCGGTCGTATAGCCGTGATGCAGGGGGAAGAACTCCGGCAGCAGGCGTTCGATCTGTTTGCGCAATCCGTCCTCTCCGTAAACAATGTAGAATGTTTCGGGCAATGCCGGCCGTTTGACAACGAATACAGGGATGGAGCGTTTGCGGGCAGCCGCCACTTTCTCGTTGAAATAGCCAGACCGGCCACTTTCCTTGGTGATAACGGCACCTGGTTGCAACCGGTCCATCAGTGCTCCGGCATCGTCTTCATCCTGATAGAAGCACAGATAGTCCGCAGGAAATCCCTGACGGGTGGCGGTTATGAGCGACTCTTCGCGTTCAAGAATGCGGAACCACGCCGAGTGCTTTTCCCACCAGGGGCGTAGCGGGGCGATGGTGTTTACCCCGGTGAGGGCAAGCAGGTGCCGGATACCGTGTTCTTCCAGTTTACGAATGGCGTCATCGTAATTATCGCACCAGACCAGATCGGGGTCGCGGGGCGGATAACGCCGTTCGTAACGGATCACCGGCAACCCGAGGGAGGAGGATACTTCTGCAACCGTGCGGTGCAGGGCCGAGGCGAAGGGATGGGCGGCATCGACCAGCAACCGGATGTTTTTCTCCCGGCAGCATGTTTCCATCGCTGCCGTATCCATGCCGCCGGTCAGGCGGATGCCATGCGCACACTCTATTTCCTGGAGCGCGCCTTTGGTCGAATAATAATAAGGCGCACTTCCTTCGTCTGCGATGCGGACGCTGGCCCGTCCCTCCGTTGTTCCTCCCAATATCAGTATCATAGCCTTTTCTGAAACAGGTTATTTACGAAACAGGTGTTTGAACTCGTCGGCATAAAGGCGCGAAAGGCCTTCGCGGTTGTCAATCGCGTCGCCTACCACCAGCAGGGTGGTCAACGTCAGATGGTTCTCTTTGACGATCTTCGCCAGGTCTTTCAACTCTCCGCGGTAGATGCGTTCGTCCTTCCAGGTCAGTTTATAGCAGGCGGCTACCGGTGTGGTAGGGGCGTAATGTTCAAGAAGTTCTTCCTGCACCTTGTCCGCTATGCCTGCACTGAGGTAGATGCACATCGTGCTTTGGCTGGCGGCCAATTTGTGCAGCTGTTCTTTTTCGGGCATCGGCGTACGGCCTTCACCACGGGTGAGAATGATGGTCTGTACCTTTTCCGGGATGGTGAACTGTGAGCGCAAAGCGGCAGCGGCAGCCTGAAAAGAGGATATCCCCGGGGTGATATGATAACTCATATGGAACTGGTCAAAGAAAGCCATCTGCTCCTGTATCGCCCCGTAGATGCAGGGGTCGCCGGTATGCAGGCGCACAACGAACTTGCCCCTGTCGTAGAACTCTTTCATCAGGATGAACTGCTCTTCCAGGTTCATATCTGCCGAACTGCGTACGGTGGCTCCCGGTTTCGCACAATAGGTCAGTTCTTTTGGGACGAGGCTGCCGGCGTACAGGATCAGGTCTGCCTTTTCGAGCATCCTCCTGCCACGTATCGAGATCAGCTCCGGATCGCCCGGACCGGCACCGACTATTTCGATATGGCCTTGCCGCTGTACGGATTTATCCATTGCCACGGCAAATGTATAATCGTTGCTTTCTCCCAGCTGCCCCTTTTGTTTCTCCAACAACAGGAATCCGCCTCCGGCACTTTGTATCGCCGCGGCTTCCGCCACGCTCGATGACTGGGTGACTTCCTTTACCTTGGCGGAAGGGTTGGGGACAGCGAGTTTGTTCAGAACGTCTGCCGGGTAGGTCTTGAACGGACAGTCCATAATACCGTAGGCCAGCAGGGCCAGGAGCGCTTCGTCCTTTTTCAGGTCGATGGAGGATATGTCGGCAATGGATTCGGGACAGAGGTTGTTGTCGATCAGAGTGGCGATGATATGCTGGTGCATCTCGACAGGATCGCCTTTGAGGTCTTTCCGGCAGCCGATACCCAGGTGCAGCACTTTCGGGAAATAGGAGACCATCTTGATATCCGCTTCGTAGATAAACGGCCCGACGGTGATCACCAACTCGAACTGGTCGAGGGGAATGTCAGAGAACTTATTGAATATACGGACATGGTCCGGACAGGTGTGTTCGAGGTATTCCGTACCCTTCTCGCGTACATTTAATATAAGGGCTGTCGGTTTTTTATTGACGAAGGCGGCAATGCAGGCATTCATCGCATTTTCATTGTCCGTCAGGTCGTCAGCTACGACAGACCAGCCGAATTTTTCTCCCAGTGTATCGAGCGCCCACAATCCGGTATTATCGCTTTGGGTGGTGACAATGGCGTTACCTCCGAGTACCTGTGCCAGTTCGACGCTTAACTCGTTTGCCCCTCCGATATGGCCGGAGAGGACCGGGATGATATATTTACCGGTACTGTCGATGCAGACAACCGCCGGGTCGGTATGCTTGTCCATTATATAAGGAGCGATGCAGCGTACGCAGATACCCATTGCCCCGATAAAGATAATCGCGTCCGATTTGAGGAACAGGTCTCCGACAATGGTGTCGATCGACTCCATTACTACCGTCTCTTCCTGCGATTCCTTACTGTAGATCACAGCATCAGGATATTGTTTCTTTATTTGCCGTGCCAGCGGCAGACTGCTGACCGATACCACGACGATTGCTACTGATCGTTTATTCATCGTTCTTCTATTTTGCTTCTTTAAATGCTTTCAGTATGGTGATCGGGTTATAATCGCCGACACTTACATGCAAAGGTTCGTCTAATTTCAATCCGGCTTCATAAACCGATTCCATAAATAACTTTTCACTCTCTTCGGATACGGAGTTGAATACCAGCAGGCCGTCGGGAGCGAGGTAACGAGCTACTTTGCCTACGATCTCTTTCAGCTTGCCTCCATGCCCGCCGATAAATACGGCATCGGGTGCGGGCAGGTCGGAAACGTCTTCCTCCATGAAGTCACATATATGTACGTCGATACCCGGTGCTCCCAGTTTCGAACTGTTTTCTTCCATCAGTTTCCAGCATTCCTTGCGGATCTCGAATGCGTGGATGTGAAGATGGGGGTATTGCCTTTTCGCTTCGATAGAAACTGATCCCGTACAGAAACCGATATCCCAGAAGTGGTTGCACATCGGGAGCATCAGCATGCTCATATCCAGTATCCGGACAGGCGCTTTCGTAATCATGCGTTCCCTGCCGTCGAGCAGTTCGAACAGCTTGTCGGGGATGCCCAGCGGACGGTAGGTGATATCGTTATACATCCGTTGCAGTATCACACAATTCGGACTGTCGATGGGATATTCTTCCACTTCCGACAGGGCAAGCGAGCGTGAGATGCGCTGCTTTTCCGGGTTGCCTAGATGTTCTCCTATATACATCTTATATTGTGTGAAACCGTATTTCAGCAGGCGCATGGCGATGGAGGCCGGGGTACGCACATGGTCGGTCAATACTCCGATTTTCCCCCGGTTTTCTATCAGTGCGCAGTCGAGTTCATGCCACGGACGTCCGGTGAGGGATACCATGGTCATGTCTTCATACGATACTTTCAGTTCGTGCGAAAGCATCTGTAATGAATTGAATGAGGGCAGGAGCGTTATTTCCGCTTCCGGCATCCGTTTAAGTATCGTTGAAGCGAATCCGTAGAACAAAGGGTCGCCCGAAGCGAATACAACGATCTTCTGATGGTATTCATATTCGTCGAAAACATTGTCGAGCGGTACTTTTATATCGATCCATACAGCATCCGGCGGCAGGAAAGGCATGACGATCTCATGATGGCGCTTGCCTCCTGAAAAGTATGTGTTGCTGTTGATTATATCTACTATTGTCTTGTTGTTGCTGATGTAGTTGGGGTCATCGGGAATGCCGATGACGGTGAATTGTGTTCTCATACGTCTCTTCCTGGTTTTAAATTAATAGCGTCGTTGTAACAAAGTATAGCGTTGGTCAGTGTAGCCGCAAGGTTACTTCCGCCTTTCCGTCCTTCAACGATGAGTTTAGGGATGGAGGTGAACGGTTTGACCATATGTTTCGATTCTTGTACGTGCACGAAGCCGACGGGGGCGGCAATGATTCCGGCAGGGGTCGCTTTTCCCTTGCGGATCAGGTCGCATAGTTCCATCAGTGCCGTCGGGGCATTACCAAATACGAACAGAGCATCCGGATGCTCGCTGACGGCGATCCGTATGCCGGCTTGTGTGCGGGTGATCCCTTTTTCGGCAGCGAGGGCAACGGTTTTCTCGTCTTGCAGGTAACATTTCACTTCGAGTCCCATGCGTTGCAAAGCTCCTTTGCGGATACCGGATGCTACCATGGTAACATCGGTGATGATGGTACGGACTGCGCCGCTGCTTAGTTTTTCGTAGAGCGTAGAAACGGCATTGTCGTCTACCCGCAGTACATTTTCCATATCGAAATCGGCTGTTGTATGGATGGCATGCAGCAAGGCCCATTTCTTGTCTAACGGAATATCCTGGTTTTTCAGTTCTTTCTCGATGGTGCGGAAACTACGGATCATGATGTCCTGGCCGATTCCGATTTCCTTAGCGGCCATTTTGATCTCGCCGTAATAACCGCGCGGGGTAATCATTTTATTTTCGAACTGATAGGTCTGTGAGTTGCCGATAAGGATGACAGTGAACATATCCACCTGTTCCGGGTCGAAGTCTGCCAGTGTGGTGATCGTCACTTCCTGTTCTTCGCGTCCTGCCTGGCGGACAAAGCCGACCGGTGTCTGCGGATCGCGTTCCTGTAGGAAAATTTCGATCAGGCGGTAGAGCTGCCAGTAGCGGCCTTCACTTTTGGGATTATAGATGGCGGTGATAAAGTCTGCCGAAGCGGCGGCTTTGATGCGTTTTTCTATCAGTTCCCACGGTGTCATCAGGTCGGAGAGGGAGATCACGCAGAAGTCGTGTCCTACCGGGGCACCCAACAGGGAGGCTGCCTTCTGGAAGGCACTGATTCCGGGTAAAGCTTCGATGCTGATGTCACTTCCTTTTTCGCGTTTCATCTCGTAGATAAGCGGGGCCATCCCATAGATGCCGGCATCGCCGGAGCTGATAACAGTTACTACTTTGCCTTCGGTCGCATAATTATATGCTTCTTCGGCACGTGCCTTCTCCCGTTTCATCCCTGAGTCGATACATATGGCTCCGGGACGGATTATCTTTTCAATGAACCGGAAGTAATATTTGTATCCCACGATAACGTCTGATTGCCGGATGGCAGATAACACTGCGGGAGTAATGTCTGATTCACTGCCGGGTCCGATACCGGCTACGATTATTTTACCTGTGCTCATTTATAGCTTTGAGTTATTGATTCTGATACATTCGGTTGTAATCATGCAGACACAAAGATAATCTATTTATTTCGTACCGGTAGACTTTTGACGGTTTTGTTCTTAAAAATACGTTTCCGGGCTTTGCGTTTGAGTTGCAGGTATTGCAGCCAGGAAAATACTCGTAGTAACACAACAAGTAAAATAACACCTGACAGAATATAACAGACTAAGGGAGTTGACATTCTCCCCTCAACAAAAGTATTATCCCCACCCTTACCAAGGGATAATAACACATACAATTTGGTCATCATAATTTAATAAGAATCTGTATTTTAACAATACAAAGGTAGCCTATGCTGCAGAAGGGGAATATATATAAAATCACATATAAAATATATAATCTGATATTCTTTCAGCTGTTTAGTTTCTTCTTTAATTCTTCGGGGGTAAGTCCGAATTGTGTTTTACAGAACTTATAGAAATGAGAATGTGAACTGAAATCGAAATCGTCGATTATACTTTTGAAATCTTCACCTTCCGTTGTCAGGCATTTTAAAATCCGTTTCGCCTTTTCATTCAGTAACCACTGGTAGGCAGGAATACCGAAGTTTTCTTTGAATTTGACCCGGAAGGAGTTTATCCCATATCCCATCAGATTGGCCAGTTCTTTGACATTCTTTACTTTCATATAATTTTCCGCTACCTGTTTTTCGAACTCAGACGGGTGATTGGCCAGCAGATAGAAAAAATGACCTAAATCTTTACTGGGGTAGACTGTTTTGAGAAGATAGAACAGTTCCTCTCTTTTGGCAAGATATAAGTTGTAATTCAAATAATTATTCTCCAGATACTGGATGAGAAGTTTTAAAAAGCTGTAGAGAGGTTCGATTATCTTTAGTTCTATCCATTCAAACGAGGATTCGGGTAACAGGTCATATTGAGCCCGGAAACGAAATAACTCATCGATAGTCAGACTATCGAAGGTGAACGCAAGAATTTGCGAACATGGAGTAATTTCATAGGTGTATTTTTCATGCCCTTTAAGAAAGAGCATATGCGGTTCGCCAATGGACTTCGTTTGAGTATGTGGAGAATATATTTTTACTGATCCGTCCAGTATGAAGAAAATCATATTATTATATAGGTAAGATTCAGTTAAATCTATTCCTTCGGGCTTTATGAGAAGATCAAAGCCTGCATGTAATGACTGACTGTTAGGTATTTCAGAAGGCGCGTTATTAATCGTACTTTTCATGTTTTTGTTTGGATTTAGTTGTTGTTTTACACTCCATGTGAATGTATATGCAAAAAAAATACAATGTTCCAGTTTGTTATGTATACAAAATATCATTTTATGTATATATTTTGATATAAATAAAAATGCAAGTAAAGATGGTAAATAATTAGTTGATAATAGATAAAATGTCTATTGTTATTGCTCCTTTAATAATGTAAAAGTTCTGGTTGTGTAAATTAGAATTTCAAGAATGTATTGATATAAAAAACCGGCCTTTCCCCGTATGAGGAAAGAGGCCGGTTTTCATTTGTGACTCTGTGACAGATAATGGACGTTTGGTCCGTCAGTCTTTTTCAGCAGCGTATTGCTTTTTTTTATCCATGATATCGACCATTTTGTGTTTGGCCGCAAAACGGGCATGTTCGATGAAGATGTCCTGTATGTCGGGATTCTGTCCCAGACCTTCCATCAGGACGGATACTTCGTAACCGTTGTCTTCCAGCTCCTTTTTCCAGTCGCCTGCTATATCATTGTTGACATGGTCGCCGGCAACGAACATGAAAGGCATGAGCATGACTTTCTTTACACCGCTGGCTTTGAGCTTGGCAAGCATCGTATCGAAAGTGGGATAACCTTCGATCGTTCCGACATGGAAGTTTTCATAGCCTTTTGCTTTCAGCATATAATCGGTCACTGTCTCCTGCAACATACCGTGTGCAAAAGACATACCCATTGAACAACCTACAAGAAAGGCTGTCAGCAGACATTTCTTTTTCATTGAAAGAGATTTGTTTTATGTTCATAATAGCCCTCCTGGCCCCGGGAGAACGGATTTGTCTGTCTGGCAGGTTTCCTGACTTGCCCGGAAAACGACCTTCCCATCCTTGTCACGGACAGTGGTGTAAGCATGTTTTCCTTTTATAGCGGGCTTCACAGTAGCGGGCACTGTTCCGGATTCTCACCGGATTCCCTTTTATACGACAACCGGAGGCTGGCGTATCACCAAAGCGGGACAAAGATAGAAATTTATTTAAAATAAGGGAGCTTTTATAATCTCTTAATTGAATCTCCCGCAACAACTTTCTCATGGATTGTGTTCCATTTACCACAATAAAATCGGACATGGAATATGTCTTACTATTAACGTCAAATAATTGTATATATGGAGTGGTTTGCTGATTTGCTCAAACACTATCCGGAACTGGCTATCTTTCTGACACTGGCTTTCGGTTTCTGGATAGGTAAATTTAAGATAGGTAAATTTTCCTTGGGAACAGTTACCAGCGTATTGCTGGTCGGTGTATTAATCGGACAGTTGCATATCGATATTGGGGCACCCATTAAATCCGTATTCTTTCTTCTGTTCCTTTTTGCCGTGGGATATAGTGTTGGTCCGCAGTTCTTTCGCGGGCTAAAAAAGGAGGGACTTCCGCAGATGCTTTTTGCCGTACTGATGTGTTTGTTCTCTCTGTTTGTTCCCTTTTTGCTTGCCAAGCTGATGGGATACAATGCCGGAGAAGCGGCTGGATTGTTGGCTGGTTCGCAGACGATCTCTGCGGTGCTGGGAGTAGCGGAAGATACGATCAACCAGAGCGGGTTGAGTGCGGCAGACAAAACATCCATGATTAATGTGATGCCTGTAGCTTATGCCGTATGTTATATTTTCGGTACGGCCGGTTCTGCTTGGCTGATGAGCGATGTGGCTCCTCGTTTGCTGGGCGGACTGCCTTCGGTAAAGAAGGCTTGTAAAGAGCTGGAAGCAAAGATGGGTACCGACGATGAGAGCGAGCAACCCGGTTTTATGCCGGCAGCACGTCCCATCACTTTCCGCGCTTATAAGATCAGTAATGACTGGTTCGGGGCAGGCAAGACCGTACAGGAGCTGGAAGATTATCTGGAAGGGCAGGGCCGTCGTCTGTTTGTAGAACGCGTACGAATCAATAATGTGGTATATGACGTGAAGCCGGACCTGATGCTTCAGAAAGGGAACGAAGTCGTGTTGAGTGGTCGCCGTGAATTTGTGATCGGAGAAGAAGATTGGATCGGAGACGAAGTGAACGACCTTGAATTGCTGGACTTCCCGGCAGAGACATTGCCTGTGCTGATCTCCCGTAAGAAGTTTTCGGGAATAACTGTAGCCGGTCTCCGCAGTGAAAAGGTGATGCACGGCGTCAGCATTAAAAGTATCAAACGTGCGGGTGTCAATATACCTGTGCTGGCTGCGACAAAGATTAATCCGGGCGATATGCTCGAACTGGTAGGTACCAAGATGGAGGTAAATGCTGCGGCTGCGACTTTGGGGTATGCTGACCGGCCGACCAACCAGACGGATATGATCTTTGTTGGTCTGGGGATCTTTATCGGTGGCGTGATCGGCTCATTGGTGGTACATTTTGGAAATATACCGATCAGCCTGAGTACGAGTGGCGGGGCATTGATTGCCGGACTGGTATTCGGATGGCTTCGCTCCAAACACCCGACATTCGGACGTATTCCGGAACCATCCTTGTGGGTATTAAATAATGTAGGGCTGAATATGTTCATTGCCGTGGTCGGCATTACGGCCGGACCGAGTTTTGTGACCGGCTTCAAAGAAGTAGGCGTAAGTCTGTTCATTATCGGAGCACTGGCTACGACCATTCCGCTGATAGCCGGTGTCCTGATGGGACGCTATCTCTTTAAATTCCATCCGGCCATTACACTGGGTTGTACTTCAGGAGCACGAACGACAACAGCCGCCCTCGGTGCGATAGAAGATGCGGTGGAAAGCCAGACGCCGGCGTTAGGATATACAGTTACTTATGCTGTCGGTAACACCTTACTGATTATCTGGGGAGTGGTGATTGTCTTGTTAATGTAAATCATAGAAAAAGATAGTTCAATTCTGATAAAAATAGAAATTAATAATCATACATATAATATATAATATGGAAGAAAACAATAAAATCGTAGTCACCCGTGAATACGAAAAGAAAATGTCGGAGATCAGTCCGTTCGAATTAAAAGACATACTGATCCGGTTAGCCGATGAGAGTGCCCGTAAGAGTACCCACATCATGTTGAATGCCGGTCGTGGCAACCCGAACTGGATTGCTACCACGCCACGCGAAGCCTTTTTTTTACTCGGCCAGTTTGCTCTGGAAGAATGCCGTCGCGGGGTTAAACTGGAAGACGGTATGGTCGGTCTTGCCGGCGTTCCCCAGAAACCAAGTATCGCCTATCGGTTCAGGGAGTTTCTTGATAAACATGAGGGAACACCGGGTTCCAAACTTTTACGTGATACCTATAATTATATGGTACGTGTAAAGAATGTTGATGAAAACGACCTGGTGCATGAATGGGCAGAAGGTGTGATCGGTGACCAGTATCCTGTTCCCGACCGTATTTTGAAATATACGGAAGTGTTGGTGCGTGATTATCTGGATCAGGCATTGTGCAACAACCAGCCGCCCAAAGGTAAATTCGATTTGTTTGCCACCGAGGGCGGTACAGCTGCCATGTGTTACATCTTCGACTCCCTTCAACAGAACTTCCTGTTGAATAAAGGAGACAAGATCGTCCTGTTTGCTCCGGTCTTTACTCCTTATATAGAAATACCCGAACAGGCTCGTTATCTGTTTGATGTAACGGAAATACATGCGCTGAAAATGACGGGTGACGGATATCATACCTGGCAATATCAGGAAAAAGACCTGGATATATTGAAGGATCCGTCTGTCAAGGCTGCCTTTATTGTCAATCCGAGTAATCCGCCTTCTTATGCTTTGACACCTGGATTGACGGAGCGTATTGTCGACATTGTCACCAATTATAATCCCAACCTGATGATTATTACCGACGATGTATATGCCACTTATGTACATGGTTTCCGTTCCCTGATGGCTGAGCTTCCTGATAATACATTATGCGTTTATTCTTTCTCCAAGTATTTCGGTGCGACAGGCTGGCGTCTGGCAGTCATCTCTTTGCATGAAGATAACATCTATGACCGTATGATTGCCGCATTGCCTGATGATAAGAAAGAAGCATTGGCAAAACGTTACAGCAGTATCATGCTCGACCCCTCGAAGATGAAGTTTATTGACCGCATGGTTGCTGATAGCCGTCAGGTCGCACTTAATCATACATCCGGACTTTCCCTGCCACAGCAGACACAGATGTCTTTGTTTGCCTCTTTTTCCTTACTGGATTCCGAGAACCTGTATCAGTCCCGCATGATCGACATCATTCACGAACGCCTGCACACCCTTTGGAAAAGTTCAGGATTTACCCTCCTCGATGATCCTCTTCGTGCCGGTTATTACAGTGAAATAGATATGGAAGTATGGGCAAAGAAATTCTATGGAAACGACTTCTTCGAATATCTGAAAGCCAACTACGAACCGGTCGATGTCGTGTTCCGCCTGGCACAGGAAACATCGCTTGTCCTGTTGAACGGCGGAGGCTTCGATGCTCCCGAATGGTCTATCCGTGCTTCGCTGGCTAATCTGAAAACGGAAGACTATGTCCGGATCGGCGAGGGGATCGCTTCCATTCTTCATAGTTATGCCGCGAAATGGCAAGAATCGATAAAAGATAAATAAGTTAAGAATAGTTTATATATCGTTGAACAAAATAAGTTCGCCGCGCGTTTTATAAATGAACGTGAGGCGAACTTTCTTATTTGTATAGACAACCTCTATCGGGTCATAGACATTATTGAATAAAAGGTGTTTTATTTATATATACATTTGTTAATGACAAAATAGAAATGCAAAATGATATGATGTCTTATATATTACATTCTTTACGACATGGAATTTTTTTATTTGCATATACAAGCTTTTTGATAAACAAACAACTAATAAGATTATAATATGGTGTACGACATTGAAATGCTGAGAAGCTTTTATTCCAATTTCCCGAAAAGGGTAGATGTGGCCCGCGAAAAGATCGGTCGTCCGATGACTCTGGCCGAGAAAATCTTATATGCTCATTTATATGACGAAAAGGCATTACGCCTGTTCAGGCGTGGAGACGATTATGTGAACTTCCGTCCCGATCGTGTGGCGATGCAGGATGCAACGGCCCAGATGGCATTGTTGCAGTTCATGAATGCTGGAAAAAAGAAATCCGCTGTCCCGGCAACTGTTCATTGCGATCACCTGATCCAGGCGAATATCGGTGCGAAAGCAGATATTGAAACAGCAACAAAAGGGAACAGCGAAGTGTATGATTTTCTGAAATCCGTATCCGATAAGTTCGGTATCGGTTTCTGGAAACCCGGTGCAGGAATTATCCACCAGGTGGTGTTGGAAAACTATGCCTTCCCCGGCGGAATGATGGTCGGAACAGACTCGCACACGCCGAATGCCGGCGGATTGGGAATGGTAGCCATCGGTGTCGGTGGTGCCGATGCCGTCGATGTAATGACGGGGATGGAATGGGAACTGAAGATGCCGAAACTGATCGGTGTCAAGCTGACCGGACGTCTGAGCGGCTGGGCTTCACCGAAAGACGTTATCCTGAAACTAGCCGGTATCCTGACCGTAAAGGGCGGGACGAATGCCATTATCGAATATTTCGGAGAAGGTGCTTCCTCTATTTCCGCTACAGGAAAAGCGACAATCTGTAACATGGGTGCCGAAGTGGGTGCCACTACTTCATTATTCCCGTACGATCTGAATATGGCAACTTATCTGCGTGCCACTGGCCGCGATACCGTTGCAGCCTGGGCCGATACTATCCAGGATTATCTGGAAGCCGATATGGAAGTAAGGGCACAGCCGGATGAATATTATGACCGCGTGATCGTCATCAACCTGTCCGAACTGGAACCGCATATCAATGGCCCGTTCACTCCGGATGCAGCAACGCCTATCTCTGAGTTTGCCGCGAAGGTAAAAGCAAACGGCTATCCCCGCCAGATGGAAGTCGGCCTGATCGGATCATGTACGAACTCCTCTTATCAGGATTTAAGCCGTGCCGCCTCTATCGCCCGGCAGGCTTTTGAAGATAAAATACCTGTCGCTTCCCCGCTGATCATCAATCCGGGATCGGAACAGATCCGTTATACAGCCGAACGTGACGGCATCATCGGTGACTTTGAAAAGCTCGGTGCCACCATCATGGCAAACGCCTGCGGTCCGTGTATCGGCCAGTGGAAACGTCATACCGACGATAACACCCGTAAAAATTCAATCGTAACCTCCTTTAACCGTAATTTCGCCAAACGTGCAGACGGCAATCCGAATACACATGCTTTTGTCGCTTCCCCGGAACTGACGCTAGCATTGACCATTGCCGGTGACCTTTGTTTCAATCCGTTGACGGATACATTGAAGACCGAAGACGGTCGCGAAGTAAAACTCCGTGAGCCGCAGGGAACTGATTTCCCGCCCAAAGGTTTTGATGTAAAAGATAACGGTTATCTGGCTCCGACCGGAAAAGATGTGGAAGTAAAGATCAGTCCCGATTCAAACCGTTTGCAGGTGTTGCATCCTTTTGCTCCGTGGGATGGAAACGATTTGCTGGAAATGCCTCTTTTGATCAAGGCTTCGGGTAAATGTACGACAGACCATATTTCGATGGCCGGTCCGTGGCTCCGTTTCCGTGGTCATCTGGAAAATATATCCGACAATATGCTGATGGGGGCGGTGAACGCTTTCAACGGTCAGACGAATGCCGTATTGAACCAGTTGAATAATACGTATGAAGCTGTCTCCGCCGTTGCCAAACAGTATAAGGCGAAAGGCATTTCATCCATCGTGGTTGCCGAAGAGAACTACGGTGAAGGCTCCTCCCGTGAACACGCTGCTATGGAACCCCGTTTCCTGAATGTGAAAGTGATCCTTGCCAAAAGTTTTGCCCGCATCCATGAAACGAACCTGAAAAAGCAGGGAATGCTTGCCCTGACCTTTGCCGACAAAGACGATTACGATAAGATTCGTGAAAACGATCACATCTCCATCATCGGTCTGAAAGAGTTCACACCGGGCGAGCCATTAACTGCTATCGTATTGCATGCGGATGGCACACAGGAATCATTCCCTGTAAATCACACGTACAATGATTTGCAGATCCGATGGTTCAAGTCCGGATCAGCATTGAATATGGCACATGTATAGAAATAATTGGACTATCCCGTTCCCGTGCTTGACACGGGATCGCAAAGGCACAGACCGTATCCTATATGTATCTTTTGATACTGCTGGTTCTTCTGCGGCCCCGTGTCAAGCACGGGAACAAGATAGCTCAAAACTGATAAAGACTGAACAAAATTAATAAACTATCATGATGAATAAAATAACAAAACAAAACGACCGTCTGATCGTCCCGGACAAAGTAACCATTCCTTTTATCGAAGGTGACGGAGTGGGAGCGGAGATCACTCCGGTCAGCCAGAAGATTGTAAACGCTGCCATCGAAAAAGCATATGGCGGCCGGCGCTCTATCGAATGGAAAGAAGTACTGGCTGGTGAAAAGGCCTTCAATCAAACAGGCAGCTGGCTGCCCGACGAAACAATGGATGCTTTCCGCGAATATATGGTCGGTATCAAAGGTCCGCTGACTACTCCTATCGGCGGCGGTATCCGTTCCCTGAACGTGGCTTTACGGCAGACACTCGACCTGTACGTTTGCCTGCGTCCCGTTCGCTGGTTCAAAGGTGTCGTCTCTCCGGTGCGTGAACCGCAGAAGGTCGATATGTATATTTTCCGTGAGAATACGGAAGATATCTATGCCGGTATCG
Source organism: Parabacteroides goldsteinii (assembly GCF_020091425.1). Taxonomy (NCBI): domain Bacteria; kingdom Pseudomonadati; phylum Bacteroidota; class Bacteroidia; order Bacteroidales; family Tannerellaceae; genus Parabacteroides; species Parabacteroides goldsteinii. The sequence continues at coordinate 1,516,662 of NZ_CP081906.1, forward strand.
AATGGCAGCAAGGAACACCTGAAGCAGCAAAATTCCTTCAGTTCCTGACGGAAGAAATGGGAGTGACGAAAGTACGTTTCCCGGAAACTTCTTCATTCGGTGTGAAACCTGTATCGGTAGAAGGAACCGAACGGCTGGTGCGTGCCGCCATCGAATTTGCCCTGACCAATCAGTTGCCGAGTGTAACGCTGGTGCACAAAGGAAATATCATGAAGTTCACTGAGGGCGGTTTCAAACTCTGGGGATATGCTCTGGCGGAACGCGAGTTTGGCGACAAGACATTCACCTGGCCGCAATACGAAAAGATCAAAAAGGAAAAGGGGGAAGCCGAAGCCGCCAAAACGCTGGCAGAAGCATCGGCTGCCGGAAAGGTCATTATCAAAGATGTGATTGCCGATGCTTTCCTGCAAAATACCTTATTGATCCCGGAAGAATACTCCGTTATTGCGACGCTCAACCTGAACGGCGATTATATCTCCGACCAATTGGCCGCCATGGTAGGTGGCATCGGAATCGCACCGGGTGCCAATATCAACTACAACAGCGGTTATGCTATTTTCGAAGCGACGCATGGCACGGCACCTAATATTGCCGGAAAGAATATCGTGAACCCGTCTTCCCTCTTACTCTCCTCCGTGATGATGCTTGAATATATGGGTTGGAACGAAGCTGCCAACCTGATCACGGCTGCCATGGAAAAGGCTTTCTCGAAAGGAGAAGCAACGAATGACCTGGCACGTTTTATGCCGGAAGGAAAATCTCTTGGCACCAAAGAATTTGGTGATTGTATCATATCTTTATTGTAACCTCGTAAAAATAACTCGTGATGAAAAAAGAATATCTTATTTACAAACTGTCGGATGCGTCAAAAGATGCCTGCAAGATTGATAACGAACTGTTTCCGATGTACAACGTGAAACGTGGTCTGCGTAACGAGGACGGCAGCGGGGTGTTGGTCGGCCTGACTAAGATCGGTAATGTAGTTGGTTACGAACGCCTGCCGGATAACGGTGGCCTGAAAGCTATTCCCGGTAAACTGTTTTACAGAGGTTACGATGTGGAGGACCTGGCGCATGCCCTGATCAAAGAAAAACGTTTCGGTTTTGAGGAAGTGGCTTATCTGTTGCTTTCCGGAAAGTTGCCCGATAAAGAAGAGTTAGCCTCTTTCAAAGGCTTGATCTGCGATAATATGCCGTTGGAACAGAAAACCAAGATGAATATCCTCGACCTGGAAGGACAGAATATCATGAATATCCTTGCCCGTAGTGTTTTGGAAATGTATACGTTCGATCCGAATCCGGACGATACTTCCCGTGACAACCTGATGCGCCAGTCTATCGAACTGATCTCGCGTTTCCCGACCATTATAGCGTATGCTTATAATATTTATCGTCATAGTACACACGGCCGTTCCCTGCATATCCGCCATCCGCACGAAAACCTTTCGCTTGCAGAAAACTTCCTGCATATGCTGAAAAAAGACTTTACGGAACTGGATGCCCGTACACTTGACCTGTTGCTTGTTTTGCAAGCCGAGCACGGTGGCGGTAATAACTCGACCTTTACAGTCCGTGTAACCAGTTCGACCGGAACGGATACCTATTCTTCTATTGCAGCCGGTATCGGTTCGTTGAAAGGTCCGTTGCACGGTGGTGCCAATATCCAGGTTGTCGATATGTTCCATCATCTGAAAGAGAACATTGGCGACTGGAAGAATGTGGATGAAATCGATACTTATTTCATGCGCATGCTGAACAAAGAGGCTTATAATAAGACCGGCCTGATTTACGGTATCGGTCATGCCGTCTATACAATTTCCGATCCGCGTGCCGTTGTTTTGAAAGAACTGGCTCGTGACCTGGCTAAAGAAAAAGGACGTGAAGAAGAATTTGCCTTCCTCGAACTGCTGGAAGAACGTGCCATCGAATGTTTCGCCAAACATAAAGGAACGAAGAAACGTGTTTCTTCAAACGTGGACTTCTATTCAGGCTTTGTGTATGAAATGATCGGTTTGCCGCAGGAAATCTATACACCGCTGTTTGCTATGGCCCGTATCGTAGGTTGGACTGCCCATCGCATTGAAGAATTACATTTCGATGGTAAGCGTATTATCCGTCCGGCTTATAAGAATGTGTTGGATGAACAGGTATATGTTCCAATCAAGGAACGTTGATCTTCGTAGTTCCCTGTCCTGGAAACTGCAATTTCCTAGGCAGGGAACTACTGTTTCATTAGGGTGAAACTCGCGTTTCCTGCTTAGGAAACCAGACGGTCTCCGGCAGCGGAAGTTAGTAGCTCAAGGATAACCCGTAAGCTACACTATTAAAAGTATTCCCCGTACGTATCTTATCTTTTCCGAAGATGCGGTAAAGTATCTCCCTTACCGGAATGACAAGGCTGCTACCTCCTGTGATAAAGACGGAGTCGATATCTGCTGCGTTATATTGCGCTGTGTCCAATATTTTCAGGATATATCGTTCGATCTCGGTAGTATGCCGTTCGATGATCGTAGCAAACTCACCGGGCGTGAAAGGCTCATGTATATGGATTGTCTCTTTTTCAAAGTCGATTGTTGTATCTTCTCCGGTCGAGAGGTTTATTTTGGATTGCTCGATTCCTTTGAACAGGGAGAAGACATAGTTATTATCGATCAAAACTCTTACATTATCTATCTTAGGATTGTTGCCTGAGAGATGGTAGTAGTTATCCATCGAACGGCGCAGTTTGCTCTCCTTCAACATAAATGTCCTTTCCCAGTTTTTCAGTTCGCGGTAGAGAATGGAAGGTATTTCAATCTCTTTATCGTACGATTGGTATTTTACGCCCCGGCCCAGATGGGGAGTCACTTTGTACCACATGATTTCCGAATCGAACAAGTCACCGCCGATATAGACACCACCGTGAGCGATGATATCGTCTTTGCGGTCTTCCTTACGGATTTTATCGGGAGAAAGGTTCATGATGGTAAAGTCGGAAGTACCGCCACCGAGGTCGGCAACCAGTACGTTTTCGCTATGATCGAGCCGTTGCTCATAGGAGAGGGCGGCGGCAATCGGTTCCAATTGCAATTTGATGTTTCTGAAACCGGCGTTACGGGCGGCAAGCGTCAGGCGGTTGACTGCCAAAGTCTCTTGCTTGGGGTCTTCCGAAAAAACGGTAGGTCTTCCAAGTATCACATCCGTGATTTCCGCTCCGGCGAAGGCTTCCGCTTTCTCTTTCAAATGGCGGATGATGCAGGTAACGAGTTGATCGGGCGTCATTCTTTTACCGAATATCCAGGTAGAAAGAAACTTGTCCTGGCGGAGCAGCGTCTTAACGGATTTCAGCAAACGCCCGGTCATCTCTTCTTCAATATATTTATCCTGGGCCTCTTTACCCACATAGTATTTCATCTCGTTTGTGTCCGGAAAATACAGAATGGAACTTTCGCTATACGAAAATACTTCTTTCCGTGTTGCTTTGTCTGTCAGCGATATAATGGAATTTGATGTTCCGAAGTCCAGACCGCATGTCAACTCGTTTATATTCATCTTTGCCTTGTTTTTTATAGGAAAATAGGGCGCGAAGATATAAAATACGACACATTTTTATACTATATATACTTGTAATTTATGTTTATAATTTTTTCTTCAGGGTAAAGAAGAAGGTCACTCCTTTGCCCGGACTACTCTTTGCCGAAATCTGTCCTTTATGGAAATTAACCCCATTCTTGACGATAGACAATCCCAGTCCTGTTCCGCCGACTTTGCGGCTACGTCCTTTATCCACCCGGTAGAACCGTTCGAAGATGCGGTTGATATGTTCTTCCGAAATACCCACACCGTTATCAGCGAAACTGAAATAATAAAATTTCGGATCTTCTTTATAACAGTTCACGGTTATTTGGCTTCCTTCTCCGGCATATGCGATCGCATTGTCGTAGAGGTTACGGAAAATGGAATACAATAGGGAGTAGTTGCCATGTATCGTAGGATCGCCCGGCAGAATAACTTCAGATGTGATCTGTTTTTCATCCATCTCTTTCGAACATTCCTTCTGGATCTCGACGATCAGTTTCGGGATATTTATGTCGGACAAGTCGAACATTTCGGACGCCTCGTCCAAACGGTTCAGTACAGAGATGTCACGTAATAATCCGGTCAGGCGCGTACTCTGCGAGTAGCAACGTTCCAGGAAGAACTGGCGTTTGTCGGGAGTAAGTTCCGGATTGCTGATAATCGTTTCCAGATATCCCTGAATGCTGCTGACGGGTGTTTTCAGTTCGTGGGCGACATTCTGGGTAAGCTGGCGTTTCATCCGGCTCTCTTCTTCCTGGCGTGAAATATCATTGATGGATATTTCGTAACTGTTATCCAGGAACAGGATACATTCGATCAGAAATATTTTCCCGTTTTTATCGATCGTTACGGATTCGCGTAATACTTTCCGTTTCCGGTTCATATTAGGGATATTTTTATTCAGGAAAGCCTTAATGGGTTCAAGTTCCCGGATATCCTGGGCATCTTCAGCCTGACGGATCTGATTGTCGGAAATAACATTTAAGAATTGGATGAACAGGATATTCGACAATATCTCTTTCCCTTCGGCCGTAAACATGGCGAATCCTTCTTTGGCGTACTGGAAATGCTTTATCAGCTTTTCACGTTCCATGGAAAGCTCGTCTTTGGCCTTCTGTTGCCGGTGATACAGTGTGACAATGTTCTTTGAGATATCTCCCAGTTCATCGTTGGGGAAGATATAATCGTTTTCCGGTATCCGGTCTTTTTCTATATTCAAGGCAAAGTCCCGTAGCTTGGATATGGTCCGTCCGATACTGAATGTAAAGCGGGAGAGGACAAAGAAAAAGATCAATGTCATCAGTATCATAAAATAGATGAAGTCCTTATCCATGGATAAGGCACTTTGCACATAAGGATCATAAGGGAGCGCCGAACGGTAGATATAACTGCCTATATTGCTGGCCGAATAAAAATACCGTCTGCCCGTCGATCCCGAGGTGCGGATGGCAAAGCCTTCATTATACAAACGGGCTTTGCGCACTTCGCTACGATCGTTATGGTTGTTGAATTCTTCTGTCCCGCTATTATCGAACAAGACTTTTCCGTTGGGATCGATAATGGTGACACGCAATTCTTTTTGCGGAATATCTTCGATAAATTGCCTTACCGTCTTATTAATGTCGGTATCCTGTTGGGTACGGCTAAATAATTGGTAATTGTAGTTACTCAATACATTATTCAACTTCTCCTGCGAAAATTCCCGTTCCCGTTGGTATTGAAACAACAGGAAGCAAACTGTAAATCCAAGGAACATCACAAAAATCGACCAGAATAACCGCTGGCTGAAAGGTATCCGGTTTTTCATCTTTTCTACTCTTACCATGATTAAATAACAGGATTAGTACTCAAAACAATAACCGAAGCCGAGTCGGGTAACGATGTTTTTTCCGTAAGGGCCTATCTTTTTACGCAGACGGGTAATGTTTACGTCGATTGTTCGATCCAGCACATATACTTCATCTTTCCAGATACGGGACAGGATCTCTTCACGTGAGAAAACATTTCCTTTATTCTCCAGCAGCAATTTCAAAATCTCGAATTCTTTTTTGGTCAGCGGGACTTCCTTGCCGTCTACCGATGCTTTAATGCGTTTGGGATCGAGTGCTAATGTTTCATATTCGAGAAGTTCGTTCGTCTCGTTTTTCTCTTTATCGGTCGTTCTCCGTAATACAGCCTTAACACGTGCGACAACCTGGCGGATCGAAAAAGGTTTTGAAATATAATCGTCCGCTCCCAGGTTAAAGCCTGTCAGCATATCGTTTTCAGTATCTTTGGCTGTCAGAAATATGATCGGTATATCAGCCGTGCTTTCTTCTTTCCTTAATATACTCGCCATCTTGAATCCGGAGATTTCTCCCATCATAACATCGAGCAAAAGCAACTGATAGACAGACAGGTCCTTTTTTAATGCTTCTTCCGCACTAAAAGCCGTATCCACTTCATAACCTTCTATTTCAAGATTGAATTTGAGGATTTCGCACAAGTCCTCTTCGTCATCCACAACAAGAATTCGGGGCATATCCATAGTCTTTTTTATTTAATTTGAAATGAATAATTCATTCCTTTGTTTACAAAATTAATTATTTTCTGCAAAGGAAGGCATTTGGTATTTCGGTTGAATGAAATATATGTTACGATTCTGTTACATCAGCCGTTTTTGTCTAGGGGGGAGAAAAGAACAACGTCCGTGCTATTGGTATAGTCCGGACGTTCATTTTACATATGGAGTGGTTTGGTTTTATTTGCTACCGTTCATAGCCTCCAGCAGGAATTTACCTGGTTTGAACTTTACTGTTGTTCTTGCCGGGATCTGTACCGGAGTACCTGTTTTGGGATTACGAGCCAAACGGCTGTTTTGCGGTCTGGGTAATAATGTACCAAAACCAACGATAGATATTTCTTCGTTCTGGGACATTTTTTCTGTTACGATCTCCATGTAAGCTTCCAAGACCTTTTTAGCCTTTTGTTTTTTTAAACCGGCTTTTTCAGCCAACTCTACAATAAGTTCTGCTTTGTTCATAGGTATTATTGTTTTAATGATTAATACTGTTGCAAAATTAGTGAAAAAAATTACTATAGAAAAGTTTTTTGCAAATTCTGCTTACTTTATGTTTCAAAGTGAGAGGTTGGTTAAGACAAGATGACGATAAGTTGTTGTAAATATAATAGTCATGTTTTATTTAATGAGTTTGTAATAAGACTTTTTAGAAGGATATAATAAACCAGTTTGTAATATACATCTATGAAAGAATGTGAAAAATAAAAAAGTCTACTTTCACAAGTAGACTTTTTTAATACTTATAATGACCAATACCTTTACCTAAAATGTGAGGCTTGAGCCTCTAAAATTACTTTTCACAAAGATATAAATAGTTTTTGAAGATTGCAAGTGAAAATATATATTTTTCAAGCTTTCTATGAAGTGTAAAATACCTGGTTTCTTGTGGAATGCTAAAAATGAAATCAAAATGTAGTAAAATAGCCACATAAATATCATTTTGCTTTAAATATTTCTCTTATTAGAATGTTTTAAAAGTGGATATTCATCGTTTTCCGATTAAAAATATTATATTTGTGGACAAGTGTAAGTGTATATCCCCGGATATAATCTCTCCCTATGTGAGTGGCATGATTGTAATATTACTCTAATCAATATAAAAAGCAGCGATGTTTATGATTAAAAGAAAAGAACTAACGTACGACAATTCTTATTTACTAAAAGTGTTTAACAGGGACTTTCCTCATTTGGTGACAATGGCGGAAGAGAGCCAGAACATAAAATTGTTCAGGGAGGCTCTGCGCTCATTCGTTTCTTCCCGGATTGAAATCAACGGAGGTGGCAGTAATATGGGAAATGCCGTGGCGAAGCGTATTTTACTTTTAATCGAATATGACGGGTCTCCTATTGATGAACTTTCAACGGGTGAGGAGTTGTCTGTGCAAACAATCACTTATTTCTGGCAATTACTGACGGGAAAGCTGGCAGACGAAGTTTCTCCCGACCTGTTTATTGACCTTTATCATCAGTTCAAGTTACTGGAGCATCCCGAGAGCATCGAACCGGATCGTTCCCTGGTTAAGCGTCAGATGCATCGTTGGCCGACCGGTTTGGATGAAGAAGTGGTGGCAATCCGTGAAGCAAATAAAGACCGTATTATAAAACGGCTTATACGGAAGATAGAGCGCAGGAGTGCACCGTCGTCCCGTTATCAGTTTTTACCGGAGATGACTTACGAAGAAAAATATAATCAGGTACAGGAATGGTGGAACACTGCCCGTTTCCATCTGGCATTGGCTATCAAGAGTCCGACGGAACTGAATTATTTTCTGGGTGAATCCCTCTCGGAAGAGATGATGCAGCTGTTGGCCCGTGCCAGAAAGAAAGGTATGCCGTTTTTTGTTACGCCTTATTATTTATCCTTGCTGAATCCGGGAACGGAAGGCTATGATGACAACACGATTCGTTCGTACGTCCTTTATTCAGATGAATTGGTTGACACATACGGTCATATAAAAGCCTGGGAAAAAGAGGATATCGTGGAAGCCGGTAAGCCGAATGCCGCCGGATGGCTTTTGCCTGAAGGTCATAATATCCACCGCCGTTATCCGGAAGTGGCCATTCTTATTCCTGATTCGATGGGAAGAGCCTGCGGAGGCTTATGTGCTTCTTGTCAGCGCATGTATGATTTCCAGAGCGAACGTCTTAATTTCGATTTTGAAGCATTGAAACCCAAAGAAACCTGGGATAAGAAACTCCGTCGTTTGATGCATTACTTTGAAGAAGATGCCCAGTTGCGGGATATTCTGATTACCGGAGGTGACGCCCTGATGAGCCAGAATGCTACTTTGCGTAAGATATTGGAAGCTGTCTATAAAATGGCTGTCCGTAAACGTAAAGCGAATGAAGAACGGCCCGAGGGTAAAAAATATGCCGAGTTGCAGCGGGTTCGCTTAGGTTCGCGTTTGCTGGCTTATCTGCCGTTGCGCATTACAGATGAACTTGTGGGAATTTTGAAAGAATTTAAAGAGAAGGCTTCTGCTATCGGAGTCTCCCAGTTTATTATTCAAACCCACTTCCAATCTCCTTTGGAAGTAACTCCCGAAGCCAAACGTGCTATAAAAGCGATATTGGATGCCGGATGGGTGATAACGAACCAATTGGTTTATACGGTTGCAGCTTCCCGGCGCGGACATACTGCCAAACTGCGGCAGACACTTAATTCCGTCGGTGTGATTTGCTATTATACGTTCTCGGTAAAAGGGTTTAATGAAAACTATGCCGTGTTTACCCCGAACAGCCGTTCGCTTCAGGAACAATATGAAGAAAAGATTTTTGGCCTGGTTCCCGAAGATAAACTCGCCGAATTGGATGATATTGTCACCAATAAACGTCCGTTAGGAAGAAAATTGTATAATTTCTTGAGAGAGAATCATTTGTTGTTTGCTGCAACAGACCGTAGTGTCTTGAATCTGCCGGCTATTGGTAAAAGTATGACTTTTAAAACAGTAGGTCTCACCGCTGAAGGAAAACGAATCCTGAAGTTTGACCATGATACCGGACGCCGGCATAGCCCTATCATCAATAAGATGGGGGAAGTATATATCGTAGAGAACAAGTCGGTAGCCGCTTATTTGCGTCAATTGGAAGAAATGGGAGAGGACGTTAAAGAATATCGCAGCATCTGGAATTATTGCGAAGGAGTGACCGAACCGCGTTTCAGTCTGTACGAATATCCGGATTATCCGTTCGCCATCACAGAAAAGATGACTAATCTTGAACTCGAAAACGAGTAAAAGTGTATCTTTGTTCCTGCTAAACCAATAAAGAAATGATACAAAACGAAAGAGAAATACGGCACGAACATGTGTTAGAGGCTGTCCGTCAGATGATGACGGCTGCTCGTACGGCTCCCAAAGGTAAGGGGATTGACATTATAGAGATTGCAATGGTTACCGGTGAAGATATACAACGTTTGTCTGACGAGATGCTGAAACTGGCAGCAGAAACCGGATTTAAGTTTATTTTGCGTGATGCGGATAATATTTTGAGTGCGGAGGCTATCGTGATATTGGGTACACGCCAGCAGGTGCAAGGACTGAACTGTGCTCATTGCGGTTTTGAAACGTGTGTGGAGAAGCCGGCAGAAGTACCTTGTGCGATCAACTCGGTCGATTTGGGAATCGCCATCGGTTCTGCTTGTGCGACGGCTTCCGATTTGCGACTGGATACCCGTGTGATGTTTAGTGCCGGGATGGCTGCCCAACGTCTGGGATGGCTGGGCGAGAGCAAGAGCGTAATGGCTATCCCTGTCAGTGCCTCTTCGAAGAACCCGTTCTTTGACCGCAAACCCAAAGAACAACCTGTGAAATAATTAGCTGGAATTTGGACAAATAATTCGATGACTCTATGATAAAGTTTGACAACAAACTTGAGATACGTTATTCATTTAACGATAAATCCGCTTATATGGATGCCTGGATTAAGCACCGATGTGAAAAAGAGATACTCTCCATGCTGCGTGTCCTGGCCGATTTGCTGGATGTGAAGATGACTGCTCATTGCGAACCCTTTTCACAAGAAGGTGGATACCGCGTCGTATGGCCGATAGCAGGCGAAAGTTCGCGTTCTATCTCTGTCGTATTAAATATTCTGATGCAGGTACTGACCCGGCCTACTTTGTCTGTCGGAGGGCAGCCTTTGGTTGACCGGACCAATTCGGATGAAGAGAATATGCAGAAGGAAATCTCGCTTTTGAAGCGTTCGCTTAAACTGAAACAGGCCGGTGCCCTGATACCCCGTGAGTTGGTGGAACTGCTGGCATCCTGGCCGAAGTTCTGTAAATATAAATCCAATTTCTATGAAGCGTTGCGTGGGTATCCGAAAGTGACAAAGATTAATGTACGCGAACTGAATGAAAATAACCGTAGCCGTTCCGGTTCTCTGGAGGTGAAACGTGAACAGTTCGATTATTTCATCCTTCGTTCGGACGACCTGCCGACTATCAAAGACAATAAAGCGACCATCGAAATTATCTCGCCGGTATTGAAAGATAGCCGTTACCGTTGGAAAGGTATCTATAATAAAGGCGGGGAGACAATCGACTTCTACATGTGCGATGAAGATTTCAAGAAGCAGATGTTCGACGAGAAGATTTCTTTCACCAGCGGCATGTGTATCGACTGTGTGCTGGAAATCGCTCGTAAGCTAAGTGAATTGGGCGAGACAATTAACATCAGCTATACGGTAACGACTGTAATCCGTACCCGTTTCGACAAACTGGAAATTGTTACTCCGCAAGGCAAGCGCCATCTGCGTAAGCTGGAGGCGGAGAAGAAACAACTTACACTCGACTTATTTGGCTAACTTTTCCTATCTTTACGCCAAATCTTAAAGATGTATGGCTAAGACAAAAACAGTATATGTCTGCTCCAATTGCGGAGCAGACTCTCCTAAGTGGGTCGGTAAATGTCCGAATTGCGGCGAATGGAACACCTATGTGGAAGAAATCGTTGCAACCAAAGAACCTTCTGCAAAACGTATTATTCCCGGTATAACAGAAACGGGTAAAGTACGTCCCGTCCTGTTACGTGATATTACCTCCGAAGAAGAATCCCGGATTGATTTGAAAGATGAAGAACTGAACCGTGTCCTGGGAGGCGGTTTGGTGAAAGGCTCGTTGGTGCTGATTGGCGGTGAACCGGGTATCGGTAAGTCGACTTTAGTCCTGCAAACAGTTCTGGGATTGAACAATCTCAAGACATTATATGTATCGGGTGAGGAAAGCAGTCGCCAGCTGAAACTGCGTGCCGACCGTATCGCCCACGAAAATCCGGAATGCTTCATTCTGAGTGAAACGAATCTGGAACAGATATTTGTCCAGGCCCGTAACGTACAGCCTGATTTACTGATTATAGACTCTATCCAGACAATCTATACAGAACTCGTTGAATCTTCTCCCGGCAGCGTCTCACAGGTTCGTGAGTGTAGTGCAGCAATCCTTAAATATGCCAAAGAAAGCGGTGTGCCTGTTTTGCTGATAGGCCATATTAATAAAGAAGGAAGTATTGCCGGGCCGAAAGTACTGGAACATATTGTCGATACCGTTCTTCAGTTTGAAGGCGATCAACATTATATGTACCGTATTCTCCGGAGTATCAAAAACCGTTTCGGCAGCACGGCTGAATTGGGTATTTATGAGATGCGCCAGGATGGCTTGCGTGAAGTCAGCAACCCGTCCGAGTTGTTGCTGACACAGAACCATGAAGGATTGAGCGGTGTGGCAATTGCTGCCGCCATCGAAGGCATACGTCCTTTCCTGATAGAAACACAGGCGCTGGTAAGTTCGGCTGTCTATGGAACTCCGCAACGCAGTGCGACGGGTTTTGATTTGCGAAGAATGAATATGCTGCTGGCTGTGTTGGAGAAACGCGCCGGATTCAAGCTGATACAGAAAGACGTGTTCCTGAACATTGCCGGGGGACTGAAGGTCAACGACCCGGCTATCGACCTGGCTGTTATCAGCGCTATCCTTTCGTCGAGTCTCGATATCAGTATCGAACAAGGCGTTTGTATGTGTGGCGAGGTCGGCTTGTCGGGCGAAATCCGTCCGGTCAACCGCATCGAACAACGGATTCTGGAAGCAGAGAAGCTGGGCTTTTCACGCATCATCATCCCTCACAATAACCTGAAAGGGTTTGATACGAATAAATGTAAGATACAAATCGTACAGGTCAGAAAGGTGGAAGAAGCTTTCCGGCATTTGTTCGGTTAAATCCTTTTTATTATGGATAGTAAATTAATTTGTTATTTGTGTTGTATCTGTTTGCTTTGGAGTTGTGAATATAAGATACATGAAAATTTTGTTGATATCGAGAAACCTCAGGATTCGGTAAATGCCAGTATTGATTTGAATGCTGTTACCAACGGGCAGACAATTTTAATCAATAAAGAGACGGAATTAAATTATTCGTTGACAGCATTCGGTAAAGATATCAAAGGACTAAAGTTTAAAATGGGCGATATCGTTTGGAGTGATTCGGATTTGCAACCTAATGGTTCTCTGATGATTTCCTCATCGACTTTCCCTTCCGGGAATTATACGTTAACCTGTGAGTGTTATTCCCCGACAGGTAGCGGTAGTATTGCCGACCAAATGGAAATAGAAGGATATTCTTTCAAGATGAGTTGGCCGGTAATTATCGACTATAGTATGGAATTGCCCTCTATTATATCACAGGGAGTTAGTGCTGACGGGTATTTGACCTTGAACTGGGCGGAACCGGTTCTTTCCCATCTTGAGTTACAGTCGTACACCATTACCGGCGGTTCTGAAGGATACACGGTCGATGTGACTGTTCCTGCCGGAAATACTTCGTGGACGGATAAGAATAATCTGGGGGCGGAATCGGTTTATAATATCCGGATGAACCTGCGTGACGGAAATACGACATTGGTCTGGCCAATGGGGGAGGTTAAAATGCCGGATGCCATTCGGTATTATATTGTTAAAGCTGATATAGAAGAGACAGTGGTGGCTTGGGAAACCCCTTATCCGGCCGATATTTCTGTTCGGTTGGATGACGGAACTGTTTTCAGGCCGGATGACGGGAAGGCGACAGTGTCATTGCCGCCCGGCGAGTTCGGTTCGATGACAACGACTTATAACGCCCGCTTGGTTCTTGTTTCTACAGAAGATCCGGGTAAGACTACATTCAGGGAATTGCAGGTCGGATCGCCCGGAATTTTTCAGTATGAATCACGGGGTGCGAGATGGGTATATAACCGGATGACGGGTTGTCTGTATGCCCAAGAGCCGGGTTCTTTGCGATGTTATTCTACCGATGGCGAACTGTTATCGTCCGATAACCGAAGTTCCGGGTGGGGAGTGTTCAGCTCTCCGGTATCCGGCAGGGTTGTTACCGATGGTAATCCGGCGAATGTTTTTGATGGTCGGACATTGGCATTGTTGAATAGTGTAGATTGTGAAGGCTATTCTTCTCTTTTAGGTATAAATGCAGCAGATGAATTGATTTATTGTGCCTACAAGGGTGATGGAAGCGGGGCTATTCTGCATTTCTCAACATTGGAGGGCGAACATTTGGCTGCTATACCTTCGAATGCTTTGACTCCTCAAATGTCGGTCGACGGTAAATATCTGATGTATGAGGATGGGTTCGATCAGAAACTGATCATATTGAATAATCATCAGATTGTTGCAGACACCAAAATGCCGTATTCTTATGGAACTTATTGGAAAAGCATGCTTCATCCGGTACATCCCGATCAATTGCTGATCGCCTACGACGATTATGTGGAGGTGATTCATTTGCCGGATTTCAAGAGAATCAAGATTATACGGAAAGACATGTACGCGCAACTGGTTAATGTCGATCCGTTAACCGGCAATTTGTTGATTTACAATAGTAATAATCTTAAAGTCCTTTCTCCCGAAGGAGAAGTGTTGTTCACATTAAAAACAGCGTCGTGGATTTATCCCCTTTTGTTAGGTAATACTTTATTGTCGTTCGACGGATATATATTGAACATTGAAAAATACTTGCAGAAATGATACGGATTTATATAATAACTATAATATGTCTGTTGACAACATTGTCATTGCAGGCTCAGGAGTTGACCCTGGAATATAATGTCGGTTTTGCAACTTATAAAATGGGAGATATGAAGTCGTTGCTCGACGAAGCAAAACCTTCTTTGAACCATGTTAAAACAACCGATAACTTTCCTGGTTATATAACTCATCAGGCTAAATTGGGGCTTGAATGGAGGAAATTGCATCAGGCCGGATTATTACTTGATTTTATGAATACTGTAGGCAATAAAGGAGTCTCTGACTATTCAGCGTCTTACAACTTTACTATTCGTACGAAAGGAGTTCGTTTAGGAGGATTTTATCGTTTTGCTTTACCGGATTTTTCGGAATGTATCGTGAGGCCTTATTTGCAGTTTTCAACCGGCGTTGTTTTTAATAACGGTACTGTCGAGGAGGAAGTTACTTTAGCGGAAAGACCAAAAGAAATAATAGACTCCGAATCTCTTGATGGAACAAACTTTTTTATTGAACCTGCTGTTGGTGCAAAGATACGGATACATAAGAAACTCGCATTGAATATAAATGTCGGTTATGAATTTGATCTGACAAAACGATTCAGGAACAAAGGCCAGTCGCTTACGATAGCTCCCGATTGGAGTGGTTTGCGCCTTCAGGGAGGTATTATCTATTATATCCCATTAACAAGCAAATAAACAGATATGATACAAGAATTACAACTCCGCATCCTGCCGGAGGAGGCTGTGAATGAGCAATCATTGAAACAGGTGGTGGCGCATGAAACCGGTGCTCAGCCAAAAGATATTCAGGCCGTGCGTGTATTGAAACGTTCTATCGATGCCCGTCAGCGTACGATTTATGTGAATGTCAAGCTACGTGTATTTATTAATGAACAACCGGAAGAGCCGGAATATCAGTCGGTAGAATATAAAGATGTATCCGGAGGGAAACAGGTCGTTGTTGTCGGTGCTGGGCCGGGTGGTTTGTTTGCTGCCCTTCGCCTGATTGAATTGGGACTGCGTCCGGTGATTATCGAGCGGGGGAAAAACGTTCGTGAACGGAAGAAAGACATTGCCCTGATCAGTCGCGAACATACGGTAAACAGTGAATCGAATTACAGTTTCGGTGAAGGTGGTGCCGGAGCCTATTCCGATGGTAAATTATATACCCGCAGCAAGAAACGCGGTTCGGTAGACAAGATATTAAATGTTTTTTGCCAGCACGGAGCGAGTACCTCTATTCTGGCCGATGCCCATCCGCATATCGGTACGGACAAGCTCCCCCGGGTGATAGAAAATATCCGTGAGCAGATTATCCGTTGTGGCGGTGAAGTGCATTTTGAAACCCGTATGGATGCCTTGATCCTGAAAGAGGACGAAGTGATTGGTGTGGAGACGAATACCGGAAAGACTTTTTACGGTCCGGTAATCCTGGCAACCGGACATTCGGCACGTGACGTTTACAGATACCTTTATCAGCAGCAGATTCCGATAGAGGCGAAAGGTATTGCGGTAGGCGTCCGCCTGGAGCATCCGCAGGAACTGATCGACCAGATACAGTATCATCGCAGGGAGGGAAGGGGCAAGTATCTTCCGGCTGCCGAGTACAGTTTCGTTACCCAGTCGAACGGGAGGGGCGTTTATTCATTCTGTATGTGTCCCGGCGGGTTTGTCGTTCCGGCGGCGAGCGGTCCGAAGCAGGTCGTCGTGAATGGGATGTCTCCCTCTAATCGTGGTTCCCGTTGGTCTAACTCCGGAATGGTGGTCGAAATTCGTCCGGAAGATTATACCGAACTGATGAAACATGAAGAAGTGACGGTCCCGGCTGATTCGCCACTGGCTTTGATGGCCTTTCAGGAACGGCTGGAAGAAGTCTGCTGGTTGAACGGAGGCATGAAACAGGCGGCACCGGCACAGCGTATGAACGATTTTGTAAACAAGAAAAACTCCTTCGATCTGCCTGTTTCCTCTTATACTCCCGGTTTGCTGGCTTCTCCGCTTCATTTCTGGATGCCGGAATTTGTAACCCGCCGTTTGCGTGAAGGTTTTCGTTATTTCGGAAAGGTATCGAAAGGCTTTCTTACCAATGAAGCACTGATGATCGGTGTCGAAACACGAACTTCTTCTCCCGTCCGTATTCTTCGGGACCGTGACACCTATCAGCATGTTACGATAAAAGGACTTTTCCCTTGCGGGGAAGGAGCCGGTTATGCAGGTGGTATTGTGTCGGCTGCGATCGATGGGGAACGTTGCGCGGAAGGAGTGGCGGCATTGGAAAAGTAACAGTTGCCAACTGAATAAAGAAATACTATTTGATAAATTTTAGAAAGAACAATTATGAGGTTTAGTAATGTAAGATTATTAGTCAAAGACTACAAAAAATGTTTTAATTTTTATGCCGGGCAGCTTGGTTTAGAGCCTGCTTGGGGAGATGAAAACAGTGGTTATGCAAGTTTTAAAGTAGCAGATGGAATAGAAGGATTTGCTCTTTTTGTATCCGACTGGATGGCTCCGTCAGTGGGCAATGCAGATAAAGAATTACCTGTGGGATTTCGAGAGAAATCACTTGTATCATTCAGTGTGGATAATGTCGATAACACTTATATGACTCTGAAAGATAAGGGTGTGATATTCGTTAATGAACCAACCGATATGGCTGATTGGGGAGCGCGCACAGTACATCTGCGTGATCCCGAAGATAATTTAATAGAACTTTTTTCACCCTTAGCTCCAGAACAATATAGCGAAGAATTAATAGAAGAAAATAAGAAATTCCAGTAAATAGAATTATTCTTTCAGCCGTTCCTCGATCTCGTTCAGCAAATTGACCCTTTCCAGCGAGAACGTACTGTCATGTGCTTGCAGGTATTCCAGCAATTCTTTAGCCCGCAGGAGTATTTGCGGTTGGTTTTCCGGTTGGAGGTAACTGTCCTCGATCAGGGTCTTGATTGCTATTTCAAGGCGTAACACACCGCCGTTATCTTCATTGTCCAGAGAACGGAGAATCTCTTCGGGAGATGTGGTCATCAGGAAATCCTGATCCAGTTTGAGTGAACTGTAGACCGTTTGTATTAACTCCGGATTTTTACGGGCAGCGTTAGCATTCCGGTTGAAGATGATCTGGGCGATCACTTTGCCCAGTTCTTCTATCTGGACCATGATAAAGTCTCTTTTTAACATATAAATGATGTTTTATTCAATAATAACACTAATGATTCTGATATCTTTTTTAGGACGGTCATATTGATCTTTCGGCTGGTTGGCAATGATATCCAACACATCGAATCCTTCGGTCAGTTCGCCGAAGATGGTATAAATACCATCCAGGTGGTGGCATCCGCCGTCTGTGGTGTATGCCTTCCGTTGCTCGTCTGTAAAGATCAGGTGTCCCGGCGTTGCCAGGATCATGGAATCTATCTGGGCGTTGACGGCTGTTACCCGTTTGTTGTATTCCCGCTTGTTGCTTTGTTTCAGCATTTTTAAGTCGACGGCAATAGGACGGTAGAACTTATCCAGCGCTTTTTTTCGTATGTCCTGGTTGGCAATCAATTCCAACGTATCCAGTTCTCCGTTGCGATAGACTTTCCCCTGTACGATAAAGAACTGCGACATATCCGATTTCTTTTCCGGATTGACATCATCGTTTTGACGCGGGGCGGCCAGCGCACCTCTCTTGTGGAAATATTTATCGTTCAACTCCGGCATGATCTCCGCCGACGAATCACCAAAACCGCAACGGGCTCCGGCCGGTGCATTCTTTGAGTCGGGCGCTCCTCCCTGGATCATAAACTCTTTGATCACACGGGTAAAAAGTGTCCCGTTGAACTCGCCTTGTCTGGCCCGGGCGATAAATGTACGGACATGATTCGGGACATCGTCATACAGCCGGGCTTTCATGGTCCCTACGTTCGTGTTGATAATTACTGTCTTTTCAGAGCTTTGAGCATTAAGCCCTGTCGCGGCAAATAACAAAGCAAGTGCTATACGATATATTTTCTTCATGATCTTTTTATTTTTCCCGGGTAAAGATACTGTTTATGTTGTTAAACACAAACTAAATGTATACCTTTGCGAACTTTATTTAATGGCAAAAAGATTTTTTAATATAATAGTATGAATTGGATCAATGATTTATTATGGGGCGAAGGCATTGGCCACTCCATCCTGTTGCTCTCTTTCGTTATTGCGGCAGGTATTCAATTGGGAAAAATTAAAGTATTTGGTGTATCGTTAGGGATCACACTGGTACTGTTTGTGGGGATCATTTTAGGGCATTTCGGCTTTACGATCAATCACAATGTTATCCACTTTTTTAAAGAATTTGGTCTTATATTGTTCGTCTACTCGGTAGGTATGCAGGTGGGACCTGGATTTTTCTCCTCTTTTAAGAAAGGTGGTATTACGTTGAATATGCTGGCTTGCGGGATTGTATTCCTGGGGGTGGTAACAGCTATTATCTTGCATTATGCAACCGGCATTCCGATGCCGACGATGGTCGGTATCCTGTCAGGAGCTGTAACGAATACCCCGGGTCTGGGTGCAGCACAACAGGCATTCTCCGATATGTACGGATCAACGGACAATACGATAGCGTTAGGATATGCAGTTGCTTATCCGTTGGGTGTTATCGGTATTATCCTGTCGATTATATTTATCCGTTATGTGTTCCGGGTTAACTTTGACAAGGAAAACGAACAGTTGAACAATGAAGATGCTTCCCATACGAATGAGGCAAAACCTGTTTCATTAATCGTGAAGAACCCAGCTGTTTTCGGTAAGAGTGTCGGTGAGTTATCAAACCTTCTGGAACATCGTGATTTCGTTATTTCACGTATCTGGCACGATAGCGACAAGCAGATTGAAATCGTATCTGCCAATACCGTATTGATGGAGAATGACAAGGTTTTTGTCATTACTACGGAGCAGGATGCCCAAACGATTAAAACTTTCATTGGTGAAGAGATCGATATGGAGCGTAAACAATGGATTCGTATGGAAAGCCAGTTTATCAACCGCCGTATCCTGATTACAAAACCGGAACTGAACGGTAAGCGTCTGGGTCAGTTGAAACTGCGTAAACTGTATGGTATCAATATAACCCGTATCAACCGTGCCGGTGTCGACCTGGTTGCAACGCCGCATCTGACCCTTCAGGTGGGTGACCGTGTAAATGTAGTAGGTACTGAAACTGCCGTAACGAACGTAGAGAAGGTATTGGGTAACTCGATGAAACGTTTGAACGAGCCGAACCTTATCACTATCTTTATCGGTATTGCTTTAGGTATTGTATTGGGAAGTATTCCTATTACTTTCCCGGGTATTCCCCAGCCGGTAAAATTGGGATTGGCTGGTGGTCCGCTTATCGTGGCTATCCTGATCAGCCGTTTCGGTTATAAATATAAGTTGGTGACTTATACGACTCAGAGTGCCAACCTGATGTTGCGTGAGATCGGTATAACGTTGTTCCTGGCCTGTGTCGGTATCAGTGCGGGTGACGGTTTTGTCGACACGATCGTGAACAATGGAGGTTTTGCCTGGATCGGTTACGGCTTTATCATCACTACCGTACCTTTGCTGATTATCGGTTGTATCGGTCGCTATTTCTGCAAAGTGAATTATTTCACGCTGATGGGTCTGATTGCCGGTAGTACGACCGACCCGCCTGCACTGGCTTATTCAAACGCAACGGCAGGTAACGATGCACCGTCTGTGGGATACGCAACAGTTTATCCGTTGACGATGTTCCTGCGAGTGTTGACAGCACAATTGTTGATATTGTTCTTTGCGTAAACAAACAATTCATAGATAGGAAAGGTGTTTGAGTTTTTATCAGACACCTTTTTTATTGGGGCTAATAGATATTTGCCATACTAACCAGCGGCTCGTACAGCTTCTCGATGTCCTGGGCATCGATTTCAAGGGTAAGCTGGTCGCCGGGCAGGATCGTTTGTCCGGCAGAAGGGAAGTCTTTGCGGTCGCGGTGGATATTGATGATGATGCAGTTATTGGGCAGGTGAAGCGTATCGACCAGCTTCCCGTCGAAATAAGAACCTGCCATGACTTCGACATCTAGTATCAGCCGTTTTTCTTCCTGAAAGATCGGCTTCTTGATCATCTCTTCATAAAACATGACGTTGAAAGGCTTTATTTCCAGTAACTCGGTAAAATAATACGTCAGTCCTCCGACAACGATCGAAGGATAGAACACTTCGAAATGGCCGGTGATCTCTGTTATCAGGAGAATGGCGGTGATGGGAGTACGTACCACGGCAACCAGGAATGCAGCCATCCCGATCAACATGACGTAACTTATATTTTCCGGTGCGATGATGCCCTGCTGCACCAGCAATAAGGCACAGATCTTTCCTAATAATCCCCCTGTTACCAGTGTCGGAATAAAACTGCCACCCGGCAGTCCGGATGAAAAGGAATAGACGGTGAACACCATATGCAGCAACATCATCCCGGTTATCCACAGGATGCTCTCTTTTCCGCCTAAAGCCTGTTCCATCAGGAACTGTTCGCCGCCTCCGGTCAGGTCCGTTAACGTCAGTGAAATGGTATAGGCCATGATCAGTAATCCAAGCAACTTGATGTATTCCGGTTGTTTTATGGCCGGATATAACCTTTTCACGTAAAGCATCAACAGCGAATAGAACTTTCCGAAAACGGAGACGATGACGGCGAACAAGAGGAATAGTTTGATCTGTAACGAGAATGACAAATCCGGTGCCACGGCATTTATCTCATGATAGGGATTTATGGGAAAGATCATATTGGCAATGGTTCCGGCAACCACTCCGGCCAGTATGGTTGTGATAGCCGTTTTGGGCGCATCAAACCGTTCGATCGATTCGATAACCAGCGTAGCAGCCGCCAAAGGAGCGGCAAAGGCAGCCGCCAGTCCGGCTCCGGCACCGGCTGCCAGCAATTGTTTCCGTTCACCGCTCAGGATATGTCCCCATTTACCGACCAGGTCACCGATATACGATCCCATCTGGACAGACGGCCCTTCGCGCCCCATGGAAAGGCCGCTGCTTAATGTCAGTACTCCGCCGGCAAATTTAGCCAGCAGTTGCCGTAAGGAATGCTTATATACGATCCTTCCGTTGATCGCCCCGCGTGTTTGCGAAATACCACCGCCCGATATATAAGGCCAGCGTTTCACCATCCAGGATACAAACAGGAGGATTCCCCAGAAGGCCAGAAAAGCAATGATATGCAGGTACCAGGGTGGCGACGATTCAAAGAAATCCTTCCGGTAATTGTAGAATAACTGTAATAAATAGTGATAGGGAACTGCCACCAACCCGGTCAGCAACCCTACAATGAGGCTCACGAAATAGAGCCTGGCATCCACTAGTTTCAGTTTTAATATCCTCCAGTTTACCTTCATAAGCTCGATAAAAACAAGACTGAATCAGGTTTGGTTTTAGCAGAAGTTCATTATCAAATTATCTTTTACATTTGTTCTATATAATCTAATTAAAAAAACAACTTTATGGAAACATCGTATGTAAAAGAAGTAAAAAGAAATTTTCGGGGAAATTTATTGAATTATATCAGTTTTCTTGAAAAAGAGAAAAGTGGATCAGCCCAAAGTACAGCTTCCCTCTATAAGGTAACCCTGGGACATTTGGAGCGGTTCGTAGGTACGGATATTTTAAAAATGAAGCAAGTGACCCCCCTGTTGGTGAAAGATTTTGTATCTTATCTGCAATCCCTCAATTTGAGTCCTAATTCGGTAACCAACTACACCAGTATATTCCGTACCGTATTCAACAGTGCTGTATCTGAAAATCTGGTTACACCTGAAACAAATCCTTTTCAAAAAATACATCTTCGCCCCGTATCCACTTATAAACGTTCAGTGGGGATACAGGTCATTAAAGATATGACGGAATTGGATTTAAAAGGGAAGAAGCGTCTTGATTTTGCCCGCGATCTGTTCTTGTTCAGTTTTATGGCATGCGGAATGGCGTTTGTTGACTTGGCGCATCTGACACAAAATAATGTACGTGGCAATGTACTTGTCTATTACCGTGTGAAGACAAAAACAGAAATTCGCGTGACGATTACTTCGGGTATGCGTCGTTTATTGGAAAAATATGCCAGGGAGAATTCCAATCTGCTATTTCCTGTATTACAATCGGAAGAGGTTTCTTATGAGAGATATAAAGTCGCTTTAAGAACATACAACCGACGGTTGGCTACGATAGGGGATATGATAGATTGTCCGGTAAAACTGACCTCCTATGTGGCCCGTCATTCCTGGGCTATGCAGGCAAAAGAAAATTCTGTTTCGGTTGCAGTCATCAGTCAGGCCTTGGGGCATACTTCCGAAAAAACAACACTCTTTTATTTAAAAGAATTGGATCAAAATATCATTGACAGGGTTAATTTGAAAATCATTGACTTTGTGGAAAAATGGGTAAGCAAGAGTAATTGCAAGAATTGACGCTTATTTACGGAATAAGGGTCATTGTTTATAAACTGGTAGAATTATAATTACGAAATCTATACCCCATACTACCAGATTGCTTGAAAATCTTTGACAGTGCAAAAGTAAAAAATTACTATTGATAAAATTGTAGTAAGAAGAAAATTTGTGTCTTAAAAAAGATTAATATTAAGATAATCTCATTGAAATTCGTGAAAAAACGATGCGGAAAGACCTAAAAATGAAACCATTATGAAATTCAAGATTAACTGCGATAAAATCATTAACTGATCTTAGCAGGACACTCCAACTATCAGAAATAAATAGATTGACATTTATTTAAGGAATCCTGAGTTTAGTAATATTATTTTACTAAATAAACACTATCATTTTCCATTTCCAGTTTCTTGTCCTTTCCTTTTTCAGACAACTGATTATTTCCAGGTTATATATAGATTGTAAATAGACATCGTTATTGATTTTTTACTTACTCTATATATAAAACATGCTAGTATATAGTTGATATATAGTGGTTTAAACTCAATGACCCTTATTCCGTAAATAAGGGTCAAAATAAAAAACACTAGTATGTCACCCTCAGGAATGGGACTGACGACCTTTGTTATATCAACCCTCAAATAATAAATGCATGTTAACTAATTCATTTTTAGTTGTTTTGGATGTTGTTGCCGGAGAGCCATTGAAAAGTAAGATATCTTTATTTCTTTGTTTGATTTTGTCATTTTTCTTTTCTCTGATGTTTCTTCCTCAAATTTTGAATATATCGCGACGTAAACAATTATATGATACGCCGAATAGGCGGAAGTGTCATCATGAAAGAATTCCCCGTTTAGGTGGCTTGGCATTTTTTCCTTCCATTGTTTTGTCTATGTCATTAGTAGTCGGTTATCGTTATTTGATTGGTTTTCAGATGAATCACCAATTAAATGGCAATATATTGTTGGAGTTTTTGTTTTTGTCGGCAGGATGTTTGTTCCTGTATATGACTGGAGTAGAGGATGATTTAATAGGGGTTCGTTATTGTAAGAAATTTTTTATACAATTTGCCGTGGCTTCTTTACTTCCGGTATCCGGTTTCTATCTGGATAATTTATACGGATTGTTTGGGGTGTACATATTGCCGGAATATATCGCGATTCCGTTTACAGTCTTGTTGATTGTTTTCATAACAAATGCTGTCAATCTGATCGATGGCATCGACGGATTGGCAGCGGGAGGGAGTGCTTTCTCTTTCCTGGTGATTGGGCTGATGTTTTCTCTCAAAGGGTTATGGCTATATTCGATGTTGGCTTTTTCGGCGTTGGGTTGCCTGATTCCCTTTCTATATTTTAATGTATGGGGCCGTACTGCCAAAGGAACCAAGATGTTTATGGGAGATGCCGGAGCGTTGTCGTTGGGATATCTGTTGTCTTTTCTGGTCATTAAATATGCTGTGTATGTATCGGAAACGGAACCGGATGTAAAGAATCTGGTAATTCCGTTTACCTTATTATTCATTCCGATGTTCGACGTCCTTCGTGTCATGTTGGTACGTGCTATGCACCACCGTCCCTTATTTATTGCCGATAAGAATCATTTGCATCATAAATGTTTGGCTGCGGGCATGACTCATTTACAGGCAACGGAACTTATTCTGGTATTTACAATCGTATTATTGGTCCTGAATAATTGGTTGACAGGCTTCTGTAATATAACTATTATATTGATAGTCGATTTGCTGCTCGGTATCTTGTTGAGTAAATCATTGAAAATATGGAAAAGAAAATGATTTCGGTCATTGTACCGGTTTATAATGTGGAGAAATATTTGCCGGCTTGCCTGGACAGTATTTGCCATCAAACATTGAAAGAACTGGAAATTATACTGGTAGATGACGGCTCGACCGATAACAGCGGGCGTATTGCAGAACAGTATGCCTTGCAGGACAAACGTATCAGGGTGGTACATCAGAGAAACGGAAATCCGGGAGCGACACGTAATGTCGGGTTAGAATTGGCGACAGGAGAATATATCGGATTTGTCGATTCGGATGATTGGATCGAACCGGAGATGTTTGCTTCTCTTTATGTGAAAGCGGAAACGGATAACCTGGATATTGTCGTTACAGGGGTAACAACAGAATGGCTGCGTGATAACCGGAAAAAGGAAAACCGATTTGTAGAATCGATTACAGAATGGCCGGCAGTAACATCACTGGATGCTTTTCTATTGTTGAAAGAGAAAAAAATGTTTGCGGTAGCCTATAATAAATTATACCGCTCCGAGTTACTGAAAAAACAAAAAGTCCGGTTTATGGAAATGTTACCCCATGAAGATTTGGTATTCAACCTGCGTGCATTTTCGTTTGCCGAAAGAATCGGTTTTATTCCGGATAGCAGTCCTTATCATTATTTATGCCGGGATGAGATGAGTGCTGCCGGTTCTTTTTCATCAGACCATTTGCAGGCCTGTCAACTGACGGAAGATGCGTTTCGTCACTTTTTCAGAATACATGACTGGAATAGCAATGATATGGAATCCTATCTGAGGTCTGGAAGAATTACCGATTATTCTGCGTATGCGGCAAGTTTTTATAAAAAGAATTGTCCTCTTACGCGCAGGGAACGTATCGAATGTCTGGAAAAGGAATTTAAGCAAAACGGCTTATTAAGACGGGATCTCATATTGTCACGTCCTGCCGGTTTCCAGCAAAGAATGTTTTATTTCTTTCTGTTTAAAACAACTTCCGGAATGACAGATAGTTATTATCGGATTTTATTCTATATGCGGTATCATTTTGATGGTGTTTACCGTATTTTCAGACGACTTATATCTAAATAACATATGATTACCATTGTAATTTTGTATACAGAGCTAATGCCTTATAATGTAATAGTTATAAAGGCGTTGGTCGATAGGGAATGCCATGTACATGTCGTATTGTCGGATTCAAACAAGAAGACACCTTATTTGCCTCCCCAGTTGGAAGGCGTCACGTATTACAACCGTTCTTCGTTTTGGGATCCCGACCATTTATTCCGCTTGGTAAAAAGGTTGGAACCTGATTTGATTTGGACTGCCGGTTGGATAGATCCCTTATATAACGAAGTGGCAGGCAAAGTTCGTAAGCAACTGCATATACCCGTAATAGCCAGTAGCGATACCCAATGGAGAGGGGGAATGCAATGGTTCAATGTCCTGGTATCCCGTTTTCGTCATCGCAGGTGGTTCAGCCATTTGTTTGTATCGGGTGAGCCGCAGGTTGCTTATGCACGTAAATTGGGATTTCGCCAGGAACAGATTCTGATGCATAATTTATCGGCCGATGTGGAGTTATTCCATAACGTCGATTTGAAAATGCGGGAAAAAGAATATCCGCGTCGTTTAGTATTTATAGGTAGATTTTCGAAAGAAAAAGGCTTGGCGTATCTTTTGGAGGCCTGGAATA
Source organism: Parabacteroides goldsteinii (assembly GCF_020091425.1). Taxonomy (NCBI): domain Bacteria; kingdom Pseudomonadati; phylum Bacteroidota; class Bacteroidia; order Bacteroidales; family Tannerellaceae; genus Parabacteroides; species Parabacteroides goldsteinii. The sequence continues at coordinate 1,542,677 of NZ_CP081906.1, forward strand.
CGATACCGGATCGTAAAAACTGGAAATTGGTATTGATAGGGAACGGACCGGATTATCCTAAACTGAAAGGATATCCGGATGTCGAAATAAAAGATTTTATGCCGCAGGAAGAATTGGCGGAAGAGCTGGAAAAGGCGGGTGCATTTATTTTACCTTCTGTTACCGAACCCTGGGCACTGGTGATACATGAAGCCGCTTGTGCCGGTTTACCGATACTGGCATCCGCTTGTTGCGGTGCCGTGAGTTGTTTTGTGAAAGACGGGGAAAACGGATTTTTGTTTAAGCCGGCGAATAAACGTTCTATTCGTAAAGCTATCGAACGTTTTATCCGTTTGCCGGAGTGGCAGTGGGTACAAATGGGGCGGAGAAGCAGGAAACTGTCAGAGAGGATTACACCGTCGAAAGTTGCCGATTGTATTTTAGCCGTATTGAAATGATGGTTGCCACGACGGATATTCTTTCCCGCATTGCATTGCCGGGTGTCCTTTTGTTGACACTGACAAAGGTCATACCTTATTTTTATCCTATTCCGGATAATGTATACTATGCTGTATTTTTAGTCCTTTTTATCTGGTTTGTTTTACGGGGAGGTTTGAAAATATCATACACTTACATACCTTTTCTGGTTGCCTTGTTTATCTCTATCTGGGTGAATGAGATTCCTGCTTATTTTAAAGTATGGTTCCGGGTTCTGGCTTTTTTATCTGTAGTCTTTGCTGTCGGCCCTTTCTTTATAAATCCGTATATGGTTACGTGGAGGCGTTTGCTTTTTGTATATGTGTTAGCGGTTATCCGGTGGATTGTGATAATCTCATTCTTAGCATGGGCATTCAGGTTACCTTTTGTACATGGGTACAGCGGTTTCCGTGGATTGACAAATCAATCCATGCTGCTCGGTCCGTTAGCAGGTATTTCAATGGTATATAGTTTGTACCGTTTTTATTTGTCTTCCGGAATTTGTGAACGATATAAACAAATTGGAATTACGGTTATTTCATTCGCCGTACTATTACTGGCCGGTTCCCGTGCCGCATTGGCAAGTTCTGTTATGGCTGTTGCTTTTTTTTATAGCCGGATTTATCGTCATCGTGTGGAACGGTTGGCACGGCTCGTATTTATGCTGGCTATATTAGCTGTATTGACAGCCGGTATTTGGTGGCCTTATACGGAAAGAATACGTTCTAAAATGGAAGGTGGTAAAATAGCAGGTAGTTTGACCCGTTCACGAGATGATTTATGGGATGCCCGTATGACCGAATTTAAGGGATTTCCCATCTTTGGAGTCGGATTTGCTACCGTAAAGCCTGACTACGCAAAGACAAACAAAGTAAATCTGGAGACCGGGACTATTGAACCGGGGAGCAGTTGGTTATTTCTGCTGTCTTCAATGGGGATAACGGGTTTCCTGGCTTTTTTTATTCCGTATCTGTCTTTTATGTACCGGATGTTCCAAAGGGAATCGGTCGGTATAAATGGCTATTTTTTGGGTTCTCTGTTGTTTTTGTTCTTTTTTCACCTGTTTTTTGAAGGGTATGTAGTGTCTTCGGGGGCCTACTTATGTTTTTTTCTGTGGCTGTTGTTGTCGGAGTGTAATAAAGTAATTAATGTAAAATAATTGTTCGATATGATACAAATCATACCTTCGGAGTTGAAACGTTTGTATAAAGTATTGCCTCGTTTATACAGGTTACGGTTGTTGAAGGTCGGTATTTCTGTTTTTATTATGGCGGTTTTGGATTTGGTGGGGACCGGCGTTTTATTACCTGTTTTATTGCTGGTGCTTAATGAGAATATCATCATGGAAAATCGCCATATGGCCTTATTTTACAGTTGGATGGGATTTGACAGTATCCGGTCGTTTGTATTTTTTATCTGTATAGTAGTATTGCTTTTTTCAATTATACGTGTTTGTCTGTCTGCCTGGTTGCAGTATAAACAGAACAAACGGTTATTTTATATATCCAGTTATTTGTCCCTTCAGCTTTATCAGAGTTATTATTCACGGGGGTATTTATTCATCAAGCAAAACAACAGCCATAAGTTGATTAATCAGGTCAACAGTGTAGCCGGTAATTTAATACAAGGTTATTTTGTACCTTATGCCCAATTACTTTGTGAGTTTTTTGTTACAACCTCTATTCTGGTCGGATTGATTACATTCAATATCTATGTATTTTTACTGGTCGTTTTCACATTTGTCCCTATTACATGGACCTATTATCGTTTTTCCCGTTCCCGGATAAAAGAATACGGGAAACAGTTGAATCTGTTGAATCCCCAGAGGGGCAAATTATTACAACAGACATTTATCGGGTTTACGGATATGGAAATGAATAATACTTTTTCCAACAGCTTTTCGCGATTCACGGCCCTGTTGAAAAAACAAAACAGTTTGACTGTCCGTAATTTTATTTTGACTAATTCTTTACAAAAAGTATTGGAGGTGGCTATTGTGTCTTCGGTGGTGGTGTTGATTATTGCAACACAGTTATTTAAACTTCCATCCATAGGGCTGATAGTCGGTATATTTGCCATCGCCGTTTACCGGGTGTTACCGGGTATTATAAAAGGTACGGGATATATTTTTCAGATGCGGGGTAATTCGTTTGCGTTGAACCTGTTATCCGATCTTGAGTCCGGGCAGGTTACACAGGTCATAACGGAACAAGTTCCGATCGAGTTCGGGCATTCGATAACAATCCGGGATATTTGTTTTTCTTATGATGGAAAAGCTCCCATATTCGATCATTATAATCTGGAGATACATAAAGGCGATTTTATTGGTTTCCGGGGAGAGTCCGGTTCGGGTAAATCGACCTTGTTTCATTTGATACTGGGGTTTTTGCAACCGGATTCGGGAGGAGTTTATGTGGATGATGCTCTTTTGTCTGCCGATAAACTGACCTCCTGGCGGAGCCGCATCGGCTATGTGTCGCAACAATTGTTTATGGTGGAAGGTACGTTACTCGATAATATCGTAATGGGGTATAATAGTGAACATCCGGATATGGACCGGATCGACCGGGTTCTCCGTCTGGCTTCGCTGAATCATTTTGTCGGTTCTCTGCCCAAAGGTGTTTATACACCGGTGGGGGAAGGCGGAAGCCTGTTGTCGGGAGGTCAGCGCCAACGGTTGGGGATTGCCCGGGCTTTATACAAGAAAGCAGAGATTCTGATGTTCGACGAAGCGACTTCTTCTCTGGACGAGACAACGGAGCATGCGATCAACGACTCTATTATCCGGCTTTCTGAGGAGTGTCCGGGATTGACGTTACTGGTTATTTCCCATCGTCCGGAATCGTTATCTGTTTGTCGCCGGATCGTGGATATATGTAATATACAATAACAATGTATATTAACTTAGTATGTGATCCCGGGACAAGCCCGGGATCACAGGATAGTGACTTCTGACACCTTCCCGCTAAAGGAAAAGGATTATGCCAGCAATTTTAGCAAATACCCTCCCGTTGCACAGAGAATCAGTGCCGTACCCATTATTTTTTCGGGTGCAGGGAAGGTTTCCCTGATATTGAGAGTATCGCCCCGACCGCTGCCAGCGCCACTTCCGTATTCTGATGGCGGACAGCCAGGATAGCCAGTATCGTCAACCACAGGTTGACCGGGTTTGTGTTTCCCTTTGCCCCGAAAAATCAAACGGGCGATCGTAGTCAGGAAACCGAGGATAGCTTCAAGATATTTCATAGGAATAATTTTAATGTGTCAATATGCCAATATGCAAATGTGCCAATTGAGCGGTTATTTATTTCATATAGTTGCAAATCGTAATCAGCAGTTTTCGGTAGGCTTCGCAGTTGTCGCCGTTTTGTTCGCTGATGTAGCGGCTGTAGGCGATTTCCTTGGCATAAGCCTCGGGATAAATGCTGATGGCAGCAGCCGTCGGATAGACTGTACGGATCAACCGGGCAAAATCAAAGAAACTTTGTTGATCCGATTCGTATATACGAAATTGCAGATGAGAGATTCCTCCGTCCTCTATTCTGAGCGTTTTCGCTCCTTTCCAGTAGAGGGTAGATTGTCCGTATCCGGTAAGTCCGAAATAGTTGTGGTATGTCCGGCAAAGAACACTTTCACCCCAACCGCTTTCGATGGCCGCTTGTGCCAGTATGATATCCGGATTCAGCTTGAAATGTTCCCCGGCCGCTTGGGCAGCCGGAAGGAACTGTTTGAAGAATGCTTGCTTATCCATGCCTATTCGATTTCAGGACGATCTTCGGAACCGCTGCCGCCATTGTTGTTGGCATCGGGATCGATGATCGGTTTCAGCTCTTCAAATTTGGCATTTTTCTTGATATCGGCAAGCATAGTGCCCGATACGTATACGATGCGTGCATCGTTAAAGAGAGAGGTATTGAAATCATCTTTTGTGGCAGCCCCTTTGCTTCCTGCAACCATGCGGAAGTTTCCGAGGCGGCCCATACTGATGATATCGCCTTCTTCGAGGCGTTCCTGCATGACCGAAAGCAAGCCTTCGATCACCAGCATGACATCCCCGATAAATGCGGTGCTTCGCATGGCGATCATGCTGCATAACTTTTCGAAACTGACTTTCTTCAATGCCCGGACCTGTGCATAATACAGCTCGGAACCTGCGGCAGCGTCTTTACGCATGTCGGGACGTTTTACGAGGTGATAATTTAAAGCCATGGGAAATAATTTTTTAATTTGACAATGTGCCAATATGCCAATGGAAATACTCCGAAAGCTATTGACGGTTAACTGGTTGGTTATCGATAACAGTTCAAAGGTACGACGGTGGGAGAGTGTCGTTTCCGGTTAACTCCGGTTGTGTACGGTTATGTATGGATAAAGGCTGATATGTCTGGCTATAAAATGATTTCAGTTGGAATATATAGAGGTAAATGCTTGTTTTTCTGTTATTTATTTTGTAAATTTAAAGCATAAACCAATTAGAAACAGCAGGATATGAATAAGGAAACGAAACAACCGGAAGTACATGTAAAAGTACGTAGTTACGGACTAACAGAGTTGGGTTTGTTATATAACCCGTCCTTGCAGCCCGATTCGGCAGCGAAAGCCATCAAGCGTTGGATTGCCTTCAACAAGGACCTGACAACCGCCTTGCAGCAATCCGGCTGGCGCAAAGGCCAGCGCAAGTTTACACCTTTGCAGACGCAACAGATATTCAGGTTTCTGGGAGAGCCTTGAGAATTGAAAATTAGGAATTGAAAATTGAAAATTAGACAGTACGTACGGTATAATTATTTATCTTTGTGTGATAGTTGCCGATAATGACAAGTAATAATTAGGAAATAGTTTCGATATGAATACGAAAACCAGAAAACTTCCGGTCGGGATACAGAGCTTCGAAAAGGTTCGTGAAGGAGATTTTGTATATGTAGACAAAACCGATTTGTTATATCGATTGGTTCAGTCCGGTAATCCCTATTTTTTAAGCCGTCCGCGGCGTTTTGGTAAAAGTTTGTTTCTTTCGACATTAGAAGCCTATTTTCAAGGTAAAAAGCATCTGTTTAAAGGTTTAGCGGTTGAAAAACTGGAACAGGACTGGAAAATATATCCGGTATTGCATCTGGATCTGAATGCTGAAAAATATGATTCTCCTAAAGCTCTTGAAGCTATTCTGAGTTCTCATCTTACACGGTGGGAAGATTTATACGGGAAAGGAAAAGATGAACAAACCCTTTCCACCCGCTTTGCCGGTATTATTCGCCGTGCAGAAGAAAAAACAGGTATGCAGGTTGTCATATTGGTAGATGAATACGATAAACCATTATTACAAGCATTAGGTAATGAGACTTTGACGATAGAATATCGTAATACATTGAAAGCTTTTTATGGCGTTCTTAAAAGTCTGGATGGCCACCTGAAATTTGTCTTTCTTACAGGAGTAACCAAGTTTGCGCATGTAAGCGTATTCAGTGATTTGAATCAATTGGTAGATATCAGTATGAATTCGGATTATGCGGCTATCTGCGGAATAACATCCGAGGAATTGCGTTCGAATTTTATACCGGAACTAGAGGTCCTTAGTCTTGAAATGAATTTTGCATTGGATGAGACTATCCATCAGATGAAGCTTAAATATGACGGTTATCATTTCCGGGAAGAAACTCCAGGCATATTTAATCCGTTCAGTGTCTTAAATTGTTTACATACGCGTCGTTTTGATAATTACTGGTTTCAAACAGGAACTCCTACTTTTCTGGTTGAATTATTGAAAAAGAGTGATTATGATTTGCGGTTGCTTTTGGAAGGTGTGGAAATGCGTGCTTCTGCTTTTTCGGAATATCGTATGGAGGCGAATAATCCAATACCGCTACTCTATCAAAGCGGTTATCTGACAATCAAAGGATATGATAAAGAGTTTGCTTTATATACATTGGCTTTCCCGAACGAAGAAGTAAAATATGGCTTCGTCGATTTATTTTAAATAATACTGAATTTTTAAAACAGAAGAAAGATATGGCAAAGAAAATACCTTACGGATTGACAGATTATCTTCGTATTGTTACAGAAGATTATTATTATGTGGATAAGACACGATATATTGAGGATTTGGAAAAGACGGCAGCTTTTCTGTTTCTGATCCGTCCGCGTCGTTTCGGAAAGTCTTTGTTCCTGAATATGCTTTACTGTTATTACGATGTGAGATATGCAGATAAATTTGACGAGTTATTCGGCAATCAATATATCGGCAAACATCCAACTTCAGAACAAGGTAAGTATCTGGTACTTTATTTCAATTTCAGTGCCGTTCGTGGAACGGGAGAGGCGTTGGAGGAAAACTTCAACATGTATGCTAAAATACAGATGGAAGCGTTCGCCGACCAGTATGCGTCTTATTTTGAACCCGGCTTCTCACAGGGTATACGGGAATTGAAGTCGGCAGCCAGCCAATTGAATTATATAGGAAAACGTGCCGGTATGTTAGGCTTGTCTATCTACCTGCTGATCGACGAATATGATAATTTTACAAATACGATATTATCCAGTGAGGGTAATAATGTGTATCGTGCCCTGACACATGACTCTGGTTTTTACCGTGGATTTTTCAATATTGTCAAAGCAATTACAACCGGTCCGGAAGCTCCTGTAAAACGAATGTTCATTACCGGTGTGTCGCCTGTAACCCTGGATGATGTAACGAGTGGATTTAATATCGGGACGAATATTACGACGGATGAACAATTTAATTCAATGGTCGGATTCAGTGAATCTGAATTGCAAGAGATGTTATCCTATTATGAATCAGAAGGAATGCTGGTTAACTCAAAAGAAGAACTTGTCAGGTTGATGAAGCCTTGGTATGACAATTATTGTTTTGCCTGGGAATGCATAGGGCAGACTATGTATAACTCTGATATGGTACTTTATTTTTTGAATAATTATTTATTGAAAAAACGTGCCCCTTCCGATATGTTGGACCGTAATATCCGTACCGATTACAGCAAATTGCGTCATTTTATCCGTATCGATAAGATGCAGGAAGAAGGACGTTCGGTTATAACCCGCCTGATCGATACAGGCGAAGTGAACGGAAATGTGATAAAAGAGAGTTTTCCTGCTGAGAATCTGGCTGATCCGGGAAATTTTGTTTCCTTGTTATATTATTTCGGTTTGTTGACTTATGACCGGATAGAATATGGGGAGACGATAATGAAAGTACCGAATCTGGCGGTTCGCGAACAGATTTACGGCTACCTGGTGGAAGCAATGAAAGAACGCGATTCGATTGTTTTCCCGTTTATGGAATTGTCCGACCGTATGCGCCGCATGGCTTATTTTGGAGAATGGGAAGCTGCGTTGGGCTTTTTTGCTGATCAGGTGGATAAGAAAGCTGTCCTTCGTGATGCGATCTATCAGGAATCGACTATCAAAACACTTATGTTAGCCTATATGGGTTTAACGGATTATTTTATCATCTGGCCCGAGTTTGAAGCCGGGCGTGGTTTTTCAGACCTTTACCTGATGCCCAATCTGGCCAATTATCCGGACATGCAATATTCTTACCTGATAGAGTTGAAGTTTCTGAAACGGGATGATACGACAACTAAAGTTGAATCGTTGATGCAGGAAGCAGAAACACAATTGCATAAATATGCATCCGATGAAAAGGTAAAGAGCAGTACAGGTAACACCCGTCTGCGTCTCCTTGCCGCAGTTTACAGAGGCTGGCAACCGGAGGCAATGCAGGAATTTGAGTGATGTTGATACATTCTTTATTCTAGTCCGAAGGTCAGAGAATTACAATCGTATTTAGAATGCATGATGTTTTTGCCGAAAATTACAATCGTATTTAGAAATAATTGAACCTACTTTTCCCTTGATGGAAAAGTAGCCAAAAGATCAAGGCTCAACCGGCTTCACTGCTCCGGTGAAAGACTTCGCTGAAAAATCCGAAACTCGCTTCGCTCAGACAACGGATTTTTTTAACAGCTTCGTCTTCCCCCTTCGCGGACGTTCACCCGCTTAGGCCTTTCCCAGGAAGCTGTGCTTCCTCTTAGGATGGCCGATACCGGTACTTATAGAACAAAAACTTTCGGATTTAACAGGTAGTATCGGCAATCTTAGGAGAACGCAAAGCGTTCTATGAAAGGCCTCATCTGGTGAGCGTAAAGCGAAGTATCCGTAGAGAGCGCCCGGAGGCTGTGCTGTTTGAGCGTAGCGAGTTCACAGACGACAGCGAACGTAGGATACTGAGTAGCGAACCAGATGCAGCCTTGATCTTTTGGTTACTTTTCTATCAAGAGAAAAGTAACATTCAATTCTGATAAATCTTGAACCCAACCTTACCTTTGATTATATTAACGGAACAATCAACATGAAATCGTTTAAAAAACTGGATAAGGGCTACCGCTGTTTTATGTCGGTATTCATTGGCTTTTTAGTGCCTGGATGTAATCTTTGAATCTAATAATAGAATTGATAATCAATGGAAGAAATGCTTGAATGTACTTGTCCTCTTTGTCAGGAGGGCAAATATAAGGGTGAAGACTATTATGTGGATATGTCTTTTCTGAAAAAAGAACGGCCGGTTGGCGTATCCGGATTGTTGCGTGTAAAAAATGATGCCGAGTTCTTGTCGGATTGTATAGAATCATGTATCGATGCTTTGGATGAATTGGTTATCTGCTATCAGGATTGTACGGATAATGCACCGGAGATTATCCGGGAAAAACAGCGGAAGTATCCGGATAAAATCAACGTTTTTTATTATGCTCCTCCGGTCTTCTGTCATGGGTTGACAGAAGAGGCAAAGAAAAATGCCTTTTCTTTGCCTGATTCTTCTATACATAAACTCTGTAATTATTACAATTATACCTTGTCGAAGAGCACTTACCGGTATGCCATGAAAATTGATAGCGATCAGATTTATTTTACAGATAAATTAAAACGATATTGTGATGCTTACCGGGCAGATAATAAAGTCACCTTTTCTTTGGGGGATTATTTTGGAAAATATTATGAGAAGATATATCGACGGATCATGGTGAAATATACTTTTTTATCCTCCTTTGATTTATTTTCAAGAATACCTGCGATACGTGATTTTGTTTTTCGGAAATATGAGAATTATATTATTAAAGAGGTTATTAATAATAAGTATGCCGTTTCTATGTCCGGTATTAATTTGGGGTATAAACAAGGAGAGTGGCATATTTGCAGATTGGGCAAATTAATATATAATGGAACGGTCGACCATTTGATTTTTGGTATAACAGAAGATACTTTTTATATAACCAGCGTAGGTAGGAAAAATCCGATTGAGGTTATGAGATATAATAAACCGATTTTATTTGGAGGATGGTTCTGGTATCATTTACAAGGAATGCGAACGAATTCGTATCAAAATATTAAAGAATGGATCGTTCTAACGTCAAAATTAACATGGAACACAGTATCTGCTGATTGGAATTATTTCCAGAAAGGAATATGGTTATTCTGTGGACAGTATGAAAAGAATCTGCCGATTCCCGCTCTGCTATTGAAAGAAACGGCTCGTAATATATCAAAAAGAAATAATTCGTATTAAAAACTTACATAAATCATGCGAAAAATAATTAGTATATGAAAAATAATCAAGTACATTATTATTGGCTGGATCTGATTCGTTTTCTGGCTGAATTTTTGGTTCTTTCATCTCATTTTAGAGGAGCTTTTTTTGTGGAATATGGATTACTTCCCGCTGAACAGCAAAATGCTTTTATTTCTTTTTTTTATTTAGTGACTCGTTTAGGTCATGAGGCGGTTCTGATTTTTTTTGTGATGAGTGGTTTTTTGGTGGGAGGACGTGTGATTGAACGATTAAAAAACGGTGTTTTTGATTTGAAGAGTTATGGAATAGATCGTTCGGTTCGTATTTTGTTACCATTGGTCTCAACATTGTTATTTCTTATACTCACAAACTTTATTCAAGGTATTGATACGGACTGGATAGCTTGGTTTGGAAATTTACTGTCGCTCCAAGGTATTTATTGTTCCAGCGTGATTGATCCTTTATGGTCCTTGTCGTATGAAGTTTGGTTTTATATTTTAGCAGGCTCCCTGGCAATGCTTTTAAAAAAGCATACAAATGGAATAGCTATTCCATTTGTATTATTATTAATTTGTTTGTTGGTTTTTACAAAACTGAACTCAGTCTATCTCTTCATTTGGGTTATGGGAGCTGTTACCTATTGGGTGCAACCTAAAATATGTAATAAGTTTTTATTGTGTGTGGCTTTATTGGCTATGATTATATTGATAGGAACTTTGCAGTTTACTCGCGTATCACGTTCGCTTTCTTTGGGAGAATATAGTTCTTTTTTACCGAATAGAGATGCATTGGAGTTGTTGTTTTCTTTTACTTTTTGTTTGTTTTTGCAGCAAGTTATTTTGATTTGTCCGGTTAATTGTCTTGCTAGATTTATAAATAGCATGGGCACGAAGTTTGCTGCATTTTCATATACTCTTTATTTAACCCATATGCTTGTTCTTCGGTTACTGGAATATTATGGGGCACCGAAAAGTACGAGTGTAAATTGGTTTTCTGTAGGGTATTACATAGGGGAACTGATTTTGAGTATGATAGTCGCCTATTTTATTTATTGGATATTTGAAAAACGTACGGCTACGGTGAAATCATGGTTAAAAAACAGGCAATTCTCGTGCCGCATTCCATGTCTATCGAAAAGAGATAATTAGTATTAAAATTTTACATAAATCATGCGAAAAAGAATTTTAGAAGGGATTGCCGGTATTGGTTTACTGGCTGTTCTTCCGGCTTGTAGTACTCAAAAACAAGCAATAATGCCGGAAGATGTGTATGCTGTGGCACGTACCGTACAAACCGGAACGGAGCAGGAAACGGGGACTGACAAGCAACAGGGGCAAATATCCCGGAATGTGGTAATTCCCCAGTTACAGGTCGATGCCCAGTCTGTTTATAACCGGATGATTAATTACATCGTTCCGGAAGAAGAATTGGCTCCGGTGTTATTGAAGGAACAACTGGCTGTTTACATTGATTTTCCGGCCGGTGGTGTTCAGGTGAATCCTAAATACGGAAATAATTCTGCCGAACTGGCAAAGCTGGAAGGACATTTGAAAACCTTGTTGCAATCTGCTGGCGAGCATGTAAAAAATATCCGTATTACCGGTTACGCCTCTCCTGATGGGAACACGAAGGATAATGAGCGTCTGGCAGGCAACCGTGCCGTTCAGTTTAAAAACTATCTGCAGAAACAATTCAAACTGCCTGCAACCTGCCAGGTTTCCGTCGATTGGGTGGGAGAAGACTGGGGTGGTTTGAAACGTTTAATCTCCGGGTCAGATAAAAAATACGGTAGCCGTGTACTGGCTATATTCCAACTGACTGATGATCCGGATAGCCGTCGTAAACAGATAAAAGCCATAGATAACGGTGCCGTTTATAAAGATATCGAAAAGAGTTTTTTCAGCCGTTTACGCCGGATGGAACTGGCTGTCGAGACAGAAGCGCAACAATCCGCCCAGACCGATCCCCAATTGATCGAAACGATATATACCCATCCGGAAAAAATCTCATTGCCTGATTTTATCCGTTTGGCCTCTTTCTATCGTCCGGGTACCGAACAATACCGTGAAGTATATGAGATGGCTGCCTATACCTATCCCTCCTGTGCAGTCGCCCTCCTGAATGCCGCTGCCGCTTCGTTGGCATTGGGTGATAAAGAATCGGCCCGCCACTTTTTTCAACAGGTAGGCGATGATCCGCGCGCTTACAATAATCAGGGAGTTTTATTGCTGATGGAAGGAGATAAAGAAGGAGCTGCCTCTTATTTTCGTAAGTATCTTCCCCTGAATCCGAGAGTAGCCCGTGAAAACCTGAGAATGATAAATGAATAGTTTTTGGATCAACTAAATGAATTTGAATATGAAAAAGAAAATACGCTGCAATTTTGTCGATTTCTGGCCGAATTTTGATTATAGGTTTACCTTATGGTTCTTATTGGATGAATATGAGTTTCTGATAGATAAAGAGCATCCGGATTATTTATTCTATTCCTGTTTTGGCAATGAACATTTGTTTTATGAAGACTGTATCCGGATTTTTTGGAGTGACGAAAACGTTGTGCCCGATCTTAATTTATGCGATTATGCTTTGAGTTTGAGTAACCTTCAATGTGATGACAGAACTTTTCGAAAATATAGCGGGTTTTTGTATAGAAAGGATTCTCATTTGATTTTACCGGTTTTAAAAGAGGAAGCGTTGCTTAACCGTAAATTCTGCAATTTTGTTTATTCCAACAACACTTGTGCCGTCCCTTATCGGGAGTTGTTCTTTAAAGCTTTATCCGGTTATAAACGGATTGATTCCGGTGGTGCTTTTTTGAATAATATGGGTAAGAGGGTAGCCGATAAGAGACAATTCTTGCGTGATTATAAATTCACTTTGGCAATCGAGAACTCGAGCTTACCGGGCTATGCGACTGAAAAAATTTTGGAGCCATTTCTGGCCCAATCGTTACCACTTTATTGGGGCAGCCCCACTGTCAGTTCGGATTACCATCCGAACTCGTTTGTTAATCTGATGAATTATTCTTCCATAGAAGAAGCTATCGAGGAGATTATCCGCCTGGATAAAGACGATGCTGCTTATCTGGAAAAAATGATGATGCCCTTTTGGCCTTATGGGGCGGATTTTGAAGACTTTCGAGATAATGAGATAAAAAAAATAAAGGATTTTTTCATCTATATTTTTGAGCAACCTTTGGATAAAGCCGGTCGCCGGGTACGTTATGGCTGTAACAAATTTACTATTATGAGACGAAGGAGATATTATGCTCCGACATTCCTTGAATTGTCAAAAACTATGACTAAAAAACTATTGAAGAAAAAATAAGGGTGTTTTGAAATGTTAAGACCAGTCTTTTAACTTCAAAATAAGGGACTTTTACAATCAAAGGTCATGACCTTTTTTTAGGAAATAAGCAACCCATTCCCGGCCTAATACATACAACAATGGATAAAAAAAATTATGCAGGCTTGCGGGAGGAGATCCGTTATCTTTTCCGACTTTTAAAGTGAATATTCAACAACAACCGGATCCGGTACGAACGGTTATGGAGATAGCTGTCTTTTTACGTGAATCGGGTGATATCGATAATGAACAATGGCATAAATTTTCCCGCCGTTTTTTTACGGAATATCGCGATACGATCATGCAGTATTACGGTTATGAAAGCCAGCTGTATTATGCGCCACCCAGGGTATTGGTTTACCCACGCTTCTTTATTGCAGTTATGTCGGTTTTATTGGAGCTGGGAATTATCAGAGCTAAAAAAGGGCAATTGGTTAAAACGCTTTGCGGTATGTTTTGTTTTGACCAGGAACTTTCCACTGTCCGCAGATGGTTTTACGAGATGCCCCCTGAATATGAAGAGATTTTAACAACGTTTAAAGATTTATTTTGCACACTAAAAATCAAGAAATAAATTATTAATCGGCTGGGAATGAGTTTGCTTTGTTCTTGTTTTCCCGGTTTTTGGTGTACTCCGCCCAGTGGTATACCGGATGTATATTTACATCATGGGGTAAGCGGGCAGGAGTGTCCTGAATGATTTTTTGATTGCACGTTTCTTTGTATTAGTTATAATAATATTCATTCTATATTAAAGAGGCCGTACGAACCGTTGTCAAGGTAATGTCTTATAACCATCTTCTACCGTTTGATAATCAAAATTCGTAATCTGTCACAAAAGCGCGCTTTTACCTGTCACGTTTGAATTAGTAACTAAAAAGGTTGTAAAAATGAAAAAACGTAAGGAAAACATGACACCGGATTACCGGAAGTCGGGCTACCTGAAAGTGGGTAGAAGTGTGTTGCGCGCATTTTTTATGGGAGAACGCGATCTCCGTGAGTTGGCTAGTATTTTGCTCTGTGTCGAAACTTTTGCCTATTTCAGCGAAGGACAGGTTTGGCTGAACGATCAGGTTTATTTCTGTCATCCGGGAGAGTGGATCACTTCGTACACGGAGATCGAGGAACTGACGGGTATCGATCGCCGCCAGGTGAAGAAGTATCTGGTGAAGCTGGAAAAGCAACATTTCGTACTTGTGTCGAATGTCGGTTTTTACAAGCGGATTGCGTTGGTCAATTATGAACAATCCGTACAGGTGCAACATGGGGAACCGGCGGACCATAATCCGAACGAAACCGACCGGAATAATTCCGGCGGTAGTATTTGGGATGAAGCGATGAATTTTTATAATCCGGGTAATGATCAGAAAGGGGCGGTGAACTGATGAACACACAAAAGAACATGCAGTCTCAGCCGAACACGAACCTTCGGCTGGAACAAGCCGTGATAGCCGGCTTGTTGGTGAGTCCGGAAGCGATATTCGATGTGGCGGACCGGTTACAGCCGGATATGTTCAGCGACAACCGGATCGGTTTTGTCTACCGGGCGGTACTTTCGCTGATGGCCTCCGGAACAGCTGTCGATATGCTGACCGTAGAGAATGAGATGCGACGGCTGGATAACGGCTTGTATATACAGTTGAATGGATTATCGTTTCTGTCGGATATGTTGCTGGACGTACGTAGCGATGCCCATATCCGCATTCATGCCGACGAGCTGGTCCGTTGTTATACCTTGCGTCAGCTGGTGAATGAGTTGAAGAAAAAAGAGACGGAGGCGCAATTGCCCTCCGCCGATGTTACAGCGTTGTTGACGGGGATAGAGGATCTGGCAGGCTCTTTACGTGATGGCATGGCACATGTCTCGTCGATGGAGAATGCCGGTGCGGTAGCAGCCCGTGTGTTGGATAAATCGTATCGTGAACAGGCTTTGCTTGAATCCGGGGAAATCAGCCGTCTCTTTTTCGGTTTGCACGACCTGGATGCGATGACGGGAGGACTTTACAAAGAGGAATTGACGGTTGTTGCCGGACGTCCTTCCATGGGGAAATCAGCGGTTGCTCTATGGATGGCACTCCATCAGGCGCGGCAAGGTACGGCAGTCGCCTATTTCAGTGTGGAGATGAGCAAAGAGCAAAATGTGATGCGACTGCTTTCGATGATCAGCGGAGTCAATGCGGATAGCCTGCGTTTTAAAGGTACTACAGCCTCTGACCGTGCCCGGTTGGAAGAAGCAAAGAAGGAACTGGAGCGGTTGCCGCTCACCTTGGAGTATTGCGGATCGGACACGATCGAAGATATGCGTGCCAAAGCCCAGTCTTTGCATAAGAAAGGCTGGTTGGGAGTTTTATATATCGATTATCTGAATCTGATCAATATTATTCTATCAAAAAATGATTTGCAGGAGACAACTGATCTGGCCTTGGGCAACATTGCCCGTAAGGCGAAACTGATGGCGGAAGAGATGAAAATCCCGGTGGTTTTGCTGGCCCAGTTAAACCGTGATGTCGATCGCCGCCAGGGGAGTCATTTCCCGATGCTGAGCGATTTGCGCAATTCCGGTGCGATAGAACAGGTGGCGGATGGGGTCATATTCGTTTATCGTGCCGAGAAGTACAATATTTTTTATGATCCGAAGACAAAGGAAGATTTGCGGGGAGTGGGCATGTTGCTGGTTGCTAAAAACCGTAACGGGGCAACAGGAATAGCCAAATTCCGCTACAATCCGGCAATGACCTGCCTGACGGATTATGATCCGAGAATAATATGAACCGGATAGATCGTATCAAACAAGTGGCTCGTTTGGAGGAGGTGGTTGAACGCTATCTGCCTCTGAAACGGAGCGGAAGTTCGGCAAAGACGCTGGTAGGGCTTTGCCCGTTTCATGCCGACCGGCATCCGTCATTGTGTGTGAATGTGAAAGAACAATATTATAAATGTTTTGCTTGTGGCGAGGGAGGCGACCTGTTCAAATTCGTACAGCAGATAGAGGGTTGCGATTTCCGTACGGCATTGAAGAAGCTGGCGGGGTGGTACGGTTTGCCGGATACCGGAGAGGATTACCAACCGGTCAAATATCCTCCGGTACGACCGAAGCAACAGCCGGCACCGGTAGAACCGGTCAGCCAACTTTGTATAAACAGCCTGCTCCGCAGCCATCGGATGATATTCGATTTGCTGGAAACCTATATTCCGGAAGCGGATATTCTCCGCGAAACATATAAAGCGTTTGAAGTAGGCGTAGCTCCAACTTCTTTACCTGCCTCTTATACGGATTTGTGTGGCCGTATTATCTTTCCGATACGGAATGAAAAGGGAGAACTGATTGCTTTTGCCGGACGATACCAAGGAGAAACGGAAGGGACGGATATCCGTAAATACATCAATTCGCCGGATAGTCCGGTTTACCATAAAAGCGAAATTTTATATGGCTTATATCAGGCCCTGGAGGCAATTCGTGAACATCATTTTGTTTATATCACCGAAGGATACAAAGATGTGTTGGCCATGCACGCCGCCGGGTTCCGGAATACGGTGGCCTTATGCGGAACGGCATTAACCGAACAACATATAACGTTACTCAGCCGGTATACCCGGTACGCCATTATTATGCTCGACGGTGATGAAGCCGGGCAAACGAACGGGATACGATCGGCACGCTTATTGGTTGAAAAAGGCTTTTCGGTCGGCCGGATCGTTCTCGAACCGGAGCATGATCCGGATTCCCTGCTTTGTATGATGGGACGCGAAGATTTTACCGGATATATAAGACGATTGACCCGTTTCAGCCGGTTGGAAGTTTATGAAACCGACCTGCTGCGGCAGATCAGAAAAATTTTGGAAGACTTACATCTGGCTTTAACTATTGAGGAACGGACACGTTTATTTGCCGAAATGATTCCCTTACATAAACGCTTGGAAAAAGTGACACGGCTGCTGGCACATTCTCCGGTCTTGAAGGCGGAATGGTTATTGGATTAGTCGTTGAAAAATCAATAAATTCAAAATAATTTTTAAAATAGAATATATGATTGTTGACCGAGAACGCAAAGTGATATACTTGCACAATCCGAAATGTGGCGGAACATTTTTAAGAGATATTTATATTGAGGAGTATGGCAAAACAGAGGCTACGAAATGGTGGAAACTTTTTTCAAAAGAATATGGAACAGATTTGGGCCATATAACGTATGATGATTTGCCTCGTTTTATACCGAAATGGGAGGATTACAGGCTTGTTACGATGATCCGGAATCCTTATAATCGTTTTTATTCCGGAATAAAGGAACTGAAAGGTCACCTGGTTCCATTTGAGTTTTGTCGCATAAAATGCTCAGGGCATTTAAAAGATGAAGAATGGTTGAGTTTGAACAAATTCCAAAAAGCATATGACTTTTTGCGAAGTATCTGTCCCGGGACAGATACCCGTCTTCTGGTGAAGCGATGTTCAGCTTCACCAGAAGACACTTGTAAATATATTTCTTCATTGAAGCGTAGTAAGCAGGATGTTCTTTTGCGAAACAAAAGAATTCCCTGGATAACTCCCCAAAGTTACTATATAGCTGAGAAAGTAGAACTATTACGGTATGAGTCGGAAAGCGATTGGGAAAAATTACTGGGTATTTTCGGATTGTCCGCGTATAAAGAACATTTGAAAATAGCAAAGGACTATGAGATACCGGACGCTATTCGCGAGATGATTGAAAAGCTTTATCCGGAGGACCGGGAGTTATTTCTGATGTATGGTGATAAATAATCAATAGAAATTTTGTATAAATGAAAATATTACATGTCATTCCTTTCCTGAGTGTTGAAAGTGGAGGACCGGCTGTCAGCACGCTGTTACCGGTCAGATATTTGAACAGAATGGGGAAAAATAGTAAAATTCTGACATTCCGTCCTCCTTTAGGGGAGACTGTCTTATCTGAAGAGTCATTTATCCGTTATTTGCCGGAGCTAAAAGGTTGGCAGAGGCGTGTAAGCTATTCTTCCCGTTTAAAAGAGATGTTAGGGAAAGATACTGATACAGATGTTTATCATATACAGGGACTTTGGTTGTATCCGGTTTATCTGACTGCACACATGGCCTGTAAAAAGCAGAAACCCTATATAATCACTTTGCGCGGGATGCTTTATCCTGAAGCACTGAAACAATCAGCCGTTACAAAAAAACTGGCATTATCTTTTTTCCAGCGCCGGCAGTTACAGGAGGCTACATGTGTGCAGGCCACTTGTGAGGAAGAGATGTACTATTACCGTGAGATGGGGTTTACAAATCCGGTCGCTATTATTCCAAACCCGGTCGAATTAGAACCGGTAGCAGACGCTGTTTCGAAACCGGATGACATCAAACGTTTCGGATACCTCGGCCGTATTCATCCGCGAAAACATATAGAGCGTTTGATCGATTGCTGGCAACGGCTGGACGAACCGGGCGAATTAGTGATAATGGGAAACGGAGAACCTGGCTATGTGGCTTATTTAAAGGAGAAAGTTGAAAAAGCACTGTTGAAACAGGTCCGTTTTACCGGGTTAGTGACGGGGGATGAAAAAAAACGGCTGCTTGCTTCTCTTTCCTGCCTGGTCGTTCCCAGCGACTTTGAAAATTTCGGACGTATTATACCTGAGGCATTGATGCAGAGCATTCCGGTTATTGCATCGACAGGTACTCCGTGGCAGGAACTGGAAACGTGCCGGTGTGGCTGGTGGGTGAAGAATGATTCGGAGACTTTGACTGATACAATGCGTAAAGTGTTGGCGTGTGATAAAGCCCTGCTGGATGAAATGGGCGAGCGGGGACGGCAACTGGTGTTAAAGAAATATACTGTAGAAAAAGTATCCGGACAACTGGAAGTAATGTACGACTGGGTAACCGGGAAAATAGATAAACCGGATTTTATATATTATTGATGATGAAAATGCAATACACTTTAATCCCTTTTTCAAAGTATGTGTATGCTTTGGTGAGCAGGCAAAAAAACAAAAAAATAGATTTTTTTATTATCGGAGCACAGAAATGCGGAACGACTTCCCTGCATGATTATATGAATCAGCATCCTTTTTGTACGGGCGCTTTGAGAAAAGAAACATTGTTTTTTACGAAGAAATATCGGGGGACGGTGACTCTTGAAAGGTTAGTTGGCCATTTCTCTTTTAAGAAACTGATGAGGAACAGAGGTAAATGCCTGTTTTTCGAGTCTACTCCCGACAATGTTTATGAAGAGGCTGCTCCCGGTCGTATTTATAAATATAACCCGAAAGCAAAATTGATATTTCTGGTTCGCGAACCGGTGAGCCGCGCTATTTCCGAATATAATATGGCTTGTAAATACGCAATAGTTAAAAACTTGTGTGTCCGTGAAGACCCTGAACGCGAATATTTTGATTACCTGAGGCAACCGGATAAGTATCCTTTCGAATGGTTCGTCAAGGAAGAATTTCGAAGAATGGAAGAAACCGGTTCCCGCCTGCCTTCGGCATTCCATTATCCTGATTTTATTCGTCATGGCCTGTATAGCGAGCAGCTGGAAAGGTATCTTCAGTATTTCAGTCCGGAGCAAATATTGATTCTGGAAAGTAAAAGTTTGAAAACGGATAAGAGAAATACGTTGTCGGCTATAGAAGATTTTTTGGAACTACCCCATCATGAATGGTCTGAAAAAGACTTGGTAAACTCCAATATTGGAGTTTACACTCGTCAGGTACCTGACGAGTGTAAACTATTCCTAAAAAAATATTTTGAACCGTGGAATGAAAAGTTTTTTGAGTTGATCGGGCGAAGAATGGATTGGTAAAAAGTAGATATAAAATGGATATAAAAATTTCAGTAATAATTCCCATATACAACAGGACTTATTGTTTGGCCCGTTGCCTGGACTCTGTTTTGTTCCAGACATTTACAGATTGGGAATGTATTTTGATAGATGATGGTTCTACCGACGGGAGCTTATCGGTGTGCCGCCATTATGCAGAGACAGACTCCCGTTTCAGGGTATATAGTCAATCGAACAGTGGCGCTTCCGTTGCCCGCAACCGGGGGGTGGAATTGGCCCGGGGACAATACATTGCATTTATCGACAGCGATGATTGGGTGGAAAGGACTTATTTGCAACTATTATATGATGCAGTCGGCGAAGATACAATGTCGTTTTGCGGACAGGATGAATTTGACAGCCAGGGAGTACGAAGCAAGGAGATGCCGGTAAAAAGTGACGAATCGTTTTTGTTGGATAATAGTGGAGCGGACTTGATTGCTTATTATTTTTTTGATTCGAAGCTCTTGTTTGGACCTGTGAATAAATTGTATGCACGAAAGATCATCGAAGACTATCACATTCGTTTCCCTGTCGGTATCGATTGGGGAGAGGATACGATTTTTAATTATACGTATTATAGTCATGTCAGTAAGCTGAAAGGTGTGCCTTTTACTTTATATCATGTTATGAAACAAAAGGTTTCATTGACGACAGAGGCGAAATATGATTATTTCCTTTCTGATTCGAGACAAAAAAGATGGGATGGTTTCTCTGATTTTCTACAAAAGAAAGGTCTTAATCATCCCAGGCTGATGCTGGTTGCGGATAATTATTATATCTACCTCTTTTGTGAATCGACCGCCGGTTCGATTTTTGTACACGACCGATTGTCATGGATAGAACGTTATAAACGGATGAGAGGGTTAGTCATGAGTGCCGACCGGAGTAAATTCAAGAAGTATATCATTCGGCCGGGATCATTGGCCTATAAGTCTGTTGCTGTGTATTTCAGACTACCGGTTCTCCTCTTCTTGTTTTATGAAATCAAATATCTCTTTTTGAAAATCAAATAATCTATTAATAAATATTGAAGGATATGAATAAGAATGATTTGGCTAGAGAAATAGCGAGCCGCATGTCGGTAACGGTTACTATGGCTTCTCAATTAGTGGATACCCTGTGTGCCGTAGTTGGAGAATCGATCCGGAAGGATGAGTCTGTGTTGTTACAAAATTTCGGGCACTTTCAACCCTGGCAACAAAAAGAACGTTTCGGACGCAATCCGCGTACGGGGGTGGAATGTCCGATTCGTAAGCGCGTGAGCGTGAAATTTAAACCGGGAAAAGGGTTACTGGAACTATTGAATGAGAAACATGAAGATAAAGACATATGTGATTAATTTGAAGCGATCTGCAGATCGCCGGGAGTATATCTTGAAAGAGACCGCCCGGTATGCCTGTATGGATGTCGAGCTGGTGGAAGCGGTAGACGGATACCGGCTTTTACCGGAAGAAACGGAGCGACTGTTTGATGTCAAACGCTTTACTTATCGTTATAAGCGGCATCCGTATCCGGGAGAGGTCGGATGTACCCTGAGCCATCAGGAATGTTATCGCCGGTTATTAAATTCGGACGAAGAGGTCGCATTGATATTGGAAGATGATATTGTTTTTCTTAAACCCGAGCTTGTGGATGCTGTCATGACTGAATGTTGCGAGATGCTGAAAAAAGAGAAAGGCGGTGTATTTATCTATTCTCTTTTGTCGGTGAGTTCTACCAGAGGGAGGGATATGGGAAACGGATATAGTATGTACCGGGTATGGTTCGGACTGGGAACTTATGTCTATCTGATACACCGGAATGTGGCGAAAAAACTGCTGACGGATTTCCCGTCGGTATTGGCTGACGATTATCAGTATATGAATTTGAAAGGAATAAAGGTGTATGGATTATTCCCGCTTTTTTCTACAGGTGACAGTATGGGGACGAATATTCAACAGGGCAAGCAAGATATAGAATACGTGACGGATATCCCCGTGCGCTATAGATTGCAGAATTTCTTCAGAGGCGGTTGCCGGCGATTATTGCTCTTATTACATATACTGTCTGTGAGATAACCGATTAATAAAATTAGATATATGAAAATAATCAATTATTTATTTGCTGTATTGTTTTGTTCTCTTTTATTCTCTTCTTGCGGAAAAGTAAAAGATATCGCTTACTTGCAAGGAGATGACCTGTTTAAGCGGATGGATGTCTCCGATTCCGTTGAAATAAAAATCAGGAAAAATGATATTTTGGATATTTCCGTCAGTTGTGCCGAACCTGAGTTATTACAGCCGTTTAACAACCTGTCATGGGGAAATAATTATTCCGGAAATTACGGAGCAGGATATAATAACCGTGGTTATCTGGTAGAACAGGACGGGACCATTAATTTCCCTCTGTTGGGAAGGCTCAAAATACAGGGATTGACCCGGCGCCAACTGATAGAGTTGATTCAGGACAAGCTGAAGAAAGGGGATTATATAAAAGATCCGGTAGTAACAGTTCGTTTTCAGAATTTTAGGATACAAGTGTTGGGCGAAGTGAATCGTCCCGGTTCATATAACATCACTTCTGATCAGGTCACTCTGTTCGAGGCTTTGGCGCTTGCCGGTGATTTGACAATCCATGGACGTCGTAACCGGGTTGCCGTGGTCAGGGAAACGGATGGCGTACGGACGATTCTGTATCATGACCTGCGTTCGAGGGATGTTTTCAATTCTCCTGATTTTTATTTGCAGCAGAACGACCTGGTCTATGTGGAACCTAACCGGGTACGGGCGGAAGCAAGTACCCAGAATCAGTTCACCAACGTCGGCACCTGGTTGTCTTTGATTTCGTTCCTGATGTCAACCTGCGTACTTATCTTTAAATAAAATACTTATGAATGATGATAAGCCTTATATAGAAGAATGGCATTTGAAAAGCGAGTTGAATATTCGTAAAGTTTGGGATGTATTGTTGGCCAAATGGCATTGGTTTGCGTTGTCGGTGTTCATCTGTCTGATGCTGGCTTTTGTTTACATACGTACTGTCCCGGTTGTTTATAAGCGGGAAGCTGTCGTCCAGTTAAAAAACACAGCGAAATCGGAGGAAGCCTTCAATGAAAAACAGTTGTTCGAGGATGGCAATAATATCGACGGGGAGATTCTGATTTTTAAATCCCGTTTGTTGATGGGCGAAGTTATACGGCGGTTAGGATTGGATATCAACTATTCTGTGGATGACGGGTTGAAAAGCAGGGATTTATATACCGACTCTCCGGTGGAAATCAGTTTTCCGGATTCTTCTTTTTCCCAACCGGCTGTTTTCTCCGTTATCCCTTTGCCGGAAGGCGGCTTCCGGATAAAAGGACTGGAGGATGATCCGGATGGTGTGATGAAATATACTTTTGGCACGCCGCAGAATAGCCCGCTGGGCAGGATGATTGTCAGGCGTACTTCTTTTTTCAATGACGAATGGCTGGATGTTCCGATACAGGTAACATGTAGCGATCGTAAATCGCTTATCAGTTTATATCTGGACGGGCTCGAAGTCGAGCGGTCGGCTAAAGATGTCAATCTATTGACGCTCACTTACCAGGATACGGATGCAAAGCGGGGAGAGGATATCCTGAATACGTTGATACAAGCGTATGTGGATGAGTCGATGCAGGATAAAAACATGATTATTCGTAGTACGGCACTTTTTATTGACGAACGTTTGCAGTTGATCAATGAAGAATTGGGTGATGTGGAGAATAATATCGAAAACTACCGGAAACAGAATCAATCGGCGGATTTGGCTGAAGAAGCTAAAATCTATCTGGGAAACCGGAACAGGCATGATATGGAGGTCACCGAATTGACCAACCAGAGAGAATTGGTTGAATTGGTGCAGATGTATCTGCATGACCCGTTGAAAAACGAACATTTGCTTCCGGCTAATACCGGTATAACGAGTGTCGGTGTAGAGGAAATGATCGATAAATATAACGCGACATTACTGGAACGGAATAAGTTGACGGTAAATGCAGGTGACAATAGTCCTGCCGTGAAAGAACGAAGCAGCCAATTGGCCTCCTTACGGAATGCTATCGCCCAAAGCCTGAGAAATACGAAAGAGGCGATCGATATGAAGCTGGATTATACCCGTAGAATGCAGATGCTTGAAATCGGGAAGATCAGTAGTATTCCGACTCAGCAGAAATATGTTTTGTCGGTGGAGCGTCAACAGAAAATTAAAGAGGAACTGTTTCTCTATCTGTTGAATAAACGGGAAGAAAACACCTTGTCGCTGGCTACGGCCGACAGTAATCTGCGTATTGTGGACGGGGCCTATGCGGCCGGAATGGCGGGAGCTAATGCCCTGATCGTTTTGTTGGCTGCCTTTCTGGTTGGTTTATTGGTTCCCGGTTTATGCTTCTATATCCGTCAGTTACTCGATGTAAAAGTACGTGGACGTAGAGATATTGAGGAGAATCTGACCATTCCTTTTCTGGGGGAAATACCTCGTAAATCGAAAAAATCAGGTTTGGTAGTGGTACACGAACAAGGGCGCGACGCTGTTTCGGAGGCGTTCCGTGTCATTCGTTCCAATCTGGACTTTATGCTGAGCAAGAAAGGAGAAGTACAGACGATCATGTTTACTTCATTTAATCCGGGTTCGGGGAAAACTTTTATTTCAGCCAATTTGTCTGTGGCATTAGCATTGGCCGGTAAGCGGGTTATTTTGTTGGAAATGGATATTCGTAAAGGTTCGGCAAAGAGTGGAGATGGAACTGTGCCGGCAGGGATAACTAATTATTTATCCGGCAAGGTGTCGGATGTGAGGGATATTATCCGGAAAAGTGAATGGCATGAAACATTGGATGTTATTACCTCCGGGCCTGTCCCCCCCAATCCGGCAGAATTATTGCTCAGCAATCGTCTGGACATGCTGATGGCGGAATTAAGAAGGGAATATGACTTTATTCTGATAGATACTGTCCCTTACGGAGTAGTGGCGGATGCACAGGTAATTAACCAGGTTGCCGATTTATGTATTTATGTGATTCGTGAAGGACGTTTCGACCGGCGGTTATTGCCGGATGTCGAGAAACTTTATACGGATGGTAGATTGTCACATATGGCTGTTGTTCTGAATGAAGTCTGTTATGAACAGGCTGGGTATTACGGTTATTATGGTTATTATGGCTATGGATACGGAAATAAAAAGGAATAGTGATGAAAATAAAGACTTATATAATAAATATGAAAGAATCTGTCGAACGAAGAGAACGGGTTCTGAAGGAGGTCTCCCGCTATTCTTTCCTGGATATCGAATGGGTGGAGGCTGTGAACGGGAAGCAACTCATGGAGGTACAGATAGGACAGTTATTTGACCGAAAAAGATTTTATTCAAGATATGACCGCGAACCGCTACCTGGAGAAATTGGCTGTACGCTAAGCCATAGGGAGTGCTATCGCAGATTACTTTGGTCGGATTGCAAATATGCGTTGATCTTGGAAGATGATGTTTTTTTTCAGCATCCCGATGATGTTAATTGGATATTAGGAAATATGGATAAAGTAATGATTTCTAATAAAAGTTGTATTATCACACTGGCTTCCCATCAGCTTTATTTCACGAAAGATATTTCTAAGTTAGGAAGTTATTCTTTTTACCGGTTCATAAAAGCCGTGGGAACTTGTGCCTATTTGGTGAACCGGCATGCTGCTGAAAAGTTATTAGCGGTCAACAAACCATTTATTGTTGCCGATGATTTTGAATATATGTTCAGGCATGGGATTTATCTGTTAGGGATATATCCGTATCTGGCATTTGGAGCTTCTTCCGAACAACTGGTTGAATCGGAAATAATCCAGGATCGCAAATCATCAGGAATACGAAAGACTTCCTTTAAGTATAGAATGACCAGATTTTTTGATTACAAATTATATGGTTTATTATGGCGGTTGAAAATCGTGAAATTCAGAGTGTAAATGGGCTATCACATTAATTGAAAATGATCGGATGATACGTTTGTTTGCATTATATCTACTTTATTTATTTCAGAAAATCAGATATCTGGGCCGGGTTAATCTGGTCGGGTTCAGCATAATCCTTGCATTCAGGAACTCGTCTATTTCGATCGGTAAAGGGTCCGGACTCTGTAGTACGCCGGTATATAATTTGTTAGGTATGTATCAAAGGACGATACTGGTGGCAAGGCACGGAGGAACTATACATATCGGGGAAAATGTCGGTATATCCGGCTCCACGATTTACGCTATGAAAGAGATACGGATAGGAAATAATACGTTCATAGGGGCCAACTGTAAGATCGTAGATAATGATTTCCATGCATTTGAGCCGGGATTGAATTTTACGACCGATCCTCTTCATCTGAAAATGAAACCGGTTTCGATCGGCGAGAACTGCTTTGTCGGGATGAATTCGATCATTCTGAAAGGAACCGTTATCGGAAAAAACTCGATTATAGGAGCCGGTAGTGTGGTGTGTGGCAAATTTCCGGAAAACGTTGTGATTGCCGGAAATCCAGCCAGGATAATAAAGTATAGGAGTATTGACAGTAAAGAATAATCAGATGAAAATTTCATTTATAGTGGTAGATATCACCGCCAAAGCCGGAACGGAAAGAACGACAACCTTATTAGCAAATACATTGCTGAAAAAGGGCCATGAGGTGCGGATCATTTCTCTATTCCAGCAGAATATATCACCGGCTTTCTTTCTTGAAAAAGAGGTGGATATTGTTTATGTAACCTGTGAATCGTATTCTAATCACAGTCCTTTAATTAAGCGTTTATTACGGATAATCCGGTCTTTCTTTTCTTTTCGCGAAATGATGCGTAAAAATGATTCCGGCCTGTTTATAGGGCAGAATTTCTTAGCCAATCTGTATTTGTATTTTTCAGGTTTTTCGAAAAAGTCGATTGCCTGCGAACATAACTTGTATGATATCTATCCTTCGCCCATTCTTTTTTTTCGGGAATATGTCTATCAGTCGTTTTATAAAATGGTGTCTCTCACCGAGAAGGATGCCGATAAATTCAGACGGAGGCTGAAAAATGTCGAAGTCATACCTAATATGTTGACTTTTACACCAAAAGGGAAAGCTGATCTGACATCAAAAAGAATCCTCTCGATAGGCCGTCTTTCTAACCAGAAAGGATATGACTTATTACTGGAAGCTGTCAAATATATCTGGAAAGATTATCCTGACTGGCATCTGGATATTTTCGGGGAAGGAGAGATGCATGCTTTTTTAGCGGAAAAGATAAAGAGGTATAATATGGAACAATATGTATTCCTGAAAGGGTATACGCAAGATGTAATTTCTGAATATTTGTCTTCTTCCATTTATGTCATGTCTTCCCGTTTTGAAGGTTTTCCAATGAGTCTTTTAGAGGCGACTTCCTGCGGACTACCGGTTGTTTCTTTCGATTGTCCGGAAGGGCCTGCCGATATAATAGGAGAGGATAGAGGAATCCTGGTTCCACCGGAGGATATATCCGGATTAAAGACGGCTCTTATAAAGTTGATGGATAGTCTCGATAGGAGAAATGAGTATGGGGAGAATGGAAGATCGTTCGTACTTCAAAACTATAATTCTGAAGCAGTTTATAAGAAATGGGATATGCTGTTTCGGTCTTTTGTTAATTCAAGAAGTGACATGTGAAGATTGCGAAGCGGAATGCTTTCAAGGCGAACATATGATTAATCAATAAAGTAAGAAATAATGAATGGGCAAATTTCAATTATTATTCCGGTCTATAACCGGGGATATTGTTTGTCTCGTTGTCTGGATTCCGTATTGAATCAGAGGTATACGAATTGGGAGTGTATCCTGGTTGATGACGCTTCCATTGACGACAGTTTGCAGATATGTAATCTGTATCTTAAAAAGGATTCCCGTTTCCATCTTACCGCACAACCGGAAAATGCGGGTGTGTCGGTTGCCCGTAATCAGGGAATGGAGCTGGCGAAAGGAGAATATATAACGTTTATCGACAGTGACGATTGGGTTGAATCCGATTATCTGTTTTTTCTGTATCAGGCAGTCGGAAAGGACACGATCCCTCTTTGCGGAATGAGCGTTCATGATAGCAGCGGGGTTTTCAAGTATAGTCATGAGATAGAAGATAAAACATATAGGTTAGATGACGGCGCAACTGAATTTTTGTTGGAGCATCTTATCAGTGGGTTTATTGCCAGTCCGACGAGCCGTTTGTATAGTCGTGGTATTATCGAAGAATATCATTTGCGTTTTCAACCCGGTATCAATTGGGGGGAAGATTTGATATTCAATTGTACCTATTTTAAGTATATCGATAATATCCGTTGTATGGCCACTCCTTTATACCATGTTGTGAAACAGGATGATTCTTTGTCGAGACAAAGACAATCACAACTGTATTGTTGTGATTTATCTCTTTTAGACGATGATATGAAAATTTGGCATGGCATTGATGGTTTTCTGAAAGAAAAAGGAATTTGCAATAAAAAGATGAATCGTTTTATGCAGTGGTATTATATTTTTTTACATGGGACACTTCTCTCTTTTTTATATACAAAACCTATTGTCCCTGCAAAAACAAGGTTTCATTTTGTCAGGAACGTTATAAAAAATTTGGATCGGGATATATTAAATGTAACGGTTCTGTTCCGGCTTCGTTTGCCTGTCAGATACTATCTGATATATTACCGCATGCCGCTCTTGCTTTGGTCACTCTACGAGTTGAAACTGATGGTGAAAAAAGGAACTCATCGAAAAATGTTTCATTCCTGATAAATAGCGACTTAAACATCGTTCAAGACGTTCTCTTAGATATTTTATTAATTTAATTCACAATTAACATGAAAACAGCGTTAGTTTGTGGCGCCGGTGGTTTCATCGGTAGCCATATGGTTAAACGCCTCAAAAATGAGGGGTATTGGGTAAAAGGTGTCGATTTGAAGTATCCGGAATTTTCACCGACGGAAGCCGATGATTTTATGATCGGTGACTTACGCGACACGGATGTATGTAACCGTGCCGTCGATCGTAAGTTTGACGAAATCTATCAGTTTGCTGCCGATATGGGTGGTGCCGGTTTTGTTTTTACCGGTGAGAATGATGCCGATATTATGCATAATTCGGTAATGTGTAACATCCATATGATGGATGTGGCTTATAAACGGAATGCAGGAAGAATTTTCTATTCGTCTTCTGCCTGTATCTATCCGGAACGTAACCAGATGGATGCTTTGCATCCGACTACTTCGGAGGATTCGGCCTATCCGGCAGGACCGGACAGTGACTACGGTTGGGAGAAACTGTTCAGTGAACGTATGTATATGGCTTACCATCGTAATAAGGGGTTGGATGTACGTATTGCCCGTTTCCATAATATTTTCGGTCCGGAAGGAACCTGGGAGGGCGGACGTGAGAAGTCGCCGGCCGCTTTTTGCCGTAAGGTGGCTGAAACGCCTGATGGCGGAACGATCGAGATGTGGGGGGACGGCAATCAGACCCGTTCGTTTCTTTATATCGATGAATGCCTGGAAGGTGTGCGCCGCCTGATGAGTCAGGATGCGTTTATGGGACCGGTAAATATCGGTTCGGACGAGATGATCAGTATCAACGGTCTGGCTGGAATGGTGATGGAGATTGCGGGCAAGAATTTGGATATAAAACATATTCCCGGTCCGCTGGGTGTTGTCGGCCGTAATTCCGATAACCATCTGATTAAGGAGAAGCTGGGATGGGCGCCTAACTGGCCGTTGTCTAAAGGGATGGCATTGACCTACCGATGGATAAATGAACAAGTACAGAAAAAGAATAAATGAAAATAGTCTGTATCTCACAGGTCTACTGGCCGGACACTGCTTCCGTGGCACAACATTTGGTTGATTTGCTGCAAGCTCTGTCCGACCACGGACATGATGTTACTGTCATCACCAGCCGTCATAATTATGAGCATCCGGAAATAATCTATCCGGCTATGGAACATCATAACGGAGTCCGCATTCACCGTCTGTCTAATACCGGGTTCGGTAAAAAGACGAAGCTGGGACGTTTGGCGGATTTCCTGAGTTTCAATGTTCTGATAAGTTGTAAATTATTATTATTAAAACGGTCTGAATGCGATGCGATGATAGGGTTAACGAGTCCGCCTTTGTTATCGTATCTTGGGATAAGAGCAGCGAAAATGAAAAATATACGTTTTGTATATTGGACAATGGATCTGCAGCCGGAGTTATCGTTGGTAGCCGGTTATATGAAAGCCGGTTCTATTCCTGCGAAAAGCATGCAGAAATGCGGGGATTATGTCTTTCATCAGTCTGATAAAATTATTGTATTGGATGATTATATGAAGCAGCATATCAACCGGCGTTTACACACAGAAAAGTCCGGAATAGATGTGATTCCCGTGTGGCCGGTTATGACGGCTGTTTTTGAAGGTGGACGAATGGAGAATCCGTTCCGGATAGAAAACGGTTTTGGGGACAGGATCGTGATTATGTATTCCGGTAATCATTCTGTTATGCATCCGTTGACTACGTTACTGGATGCTGCGGTCAGGCTGAAAGAGGATGGGCGTTTTTTGTTTGTTCATATTGGAGGCGGAGTCCGTCTGCAGGAAGTACGTGAATACAAAGAAAAATACCGGTTGGATAATATCCTGATTTTACCTTATCAACCGCGTGAAAAGATTCATTTGTCATTAGGTTCGGCAGATATCCAGGTGGTTTCTTTAGGGGAAGGTTGTGTCGGTTTTACGCATCCGAATAAGATCTATGGAGCGATGTTCATTAGTAAGCCTGTATTGTATATCGGCCCTGAGCAATCCCATATAACGGATATTTTGTGTCGTTGTCCCGGAAATATTTCCGTCTCCCATGGTGAGTCGGATTTGTTGGTGCAGAAAATAGTGGCTTTTGCCGAAATGGATGAATCCGAACGTAGCCGGGTTGGAATACGGAACCGGAGATATGCGGAAACTTATTTGCGTCCGGATATTTTATTGGAGAAAATGATAGGCTCGATAGAGTCTGAGTTTTTATAATATTAATGGAAAGAATATATGATTTATTCTGTTTTATCGGATAGATTGGGTAATATTTTATTTGAGATTGCAGCGGGTATTTCGTTGGCAAGGCGGTTGAATGTCCCTTTTAAAGCTTTTGTCGGGCAGGAGGACTATCGGTATGTTGAGTATGTTCTTCAGTATAAAAAATCAATCTTACGTAAGATTGATTTTGCGGAAAGTCTTCCGCAAAATCAAAAAGTATATAATGAACCATTTTTTCATTATCGGGCATTACCGGATGAGAAGGATTTGACAGTTTATGGATATTTTCAGTCAGAGAAATATATTGATAAAGATTTTATCCGGGAATTATTTGCTATAGATGAGGAAACGAAATTGTATATAAGACATAAATATCAGGATATACTGAATAAAAAACCGGTTTCTGTGCATGTCCGGAGAGGAGATTATATACAATCGAAATTGTATTATGCTGTTTGTCCGGTCAGATATTATAAAAAAGCAATGCGATTATTTTCACCAACGACTGATTATTTGATTTTTAGCGATGACATACACTGGTGTAAAAAACATTTTAAGGGGAAGCATTTTTATTTTTCTGAAAATGAATCACCATCAGTCGATTTGTATCTGCAAAGTTTTTGCAGGCATCATATCATCAGTAATTCCACGTTTGCCTGGTGGGGAGCCTGGTTGGATTCGTCTCCGGATAAACGGGTTATCTGTCCTGAATCATGGTTTGAAATACTTTATAGGGCTAATGATATAAAAGATTTATATCCGGAGGAATGGAGCAAATTGCGGATTCGCAAGACTATTTTCGAATGGATAGATTTATATATGTATGCTATAAGTCATTATCGTTATGTGTATTATAAAAAAATAAAAAAACTTATAGCCAAGTTATTCATATGAGAATCGGGATATTATATATCTGTACGGGACGTTACTCTATCTTTTGGAAGAAATTTTATCAGAGTACTGAAAAGTCTTTTATGCAGGGGAGCCCCTGCATCCGTGAATACTACGTGTTCACGGACAATCCATGCTTATATGGAGAAAAAAAGAATAAGCGTATCCATCGTATTTATCAGGAAAATCTAGGATGGCCGGATAATACGTTGATGCGTTTCAGTATGTTTTTAAAAATAAAGGAACGGCTGGAAAAGGAAACGGATTATCTTTATTTTTTCAATGCCAATATGGTTATACGGGAGAAGATCGGTAAAGAGTTTTTACCGGAGGAAAGTTCCAACGGATTGGTCGGGCTAATACATCCTGGGGGTTATGATCGTGAGGTGAACGAATTCACCTATGACCGGAATGAAAAATCGACAGCTTATATTCCTTACGGAGAAGGCCGTTATTATTATGCCGGTGGGTTAAACGGCGGTAGGACTCCTGCCTTTTTGAAGATGTCGGAGACTCTCAGGGATAATACGGAAGAAGACAAAAGAAACGGAGTGATGGCTCTTTGGCATGATGAATCGCATATCAACCGTTATTTTTTAGATCATCCGCCTTATTCATTAACTCCGGCTTACTGTTATCCGGAGGGCTGGAACATGCCTTTCCCGCAGATTATACTTTTATTGGATAAAAGCTTTATCTGTGGCGGTCATAAATATTTACGCGGAGGTAAAAGGAATTTCCATGATTACACGAGTTATTTGAAGCGCAGTTTGGTGAGGTTTGCCAGAAAGGTTATAGGGGTATTGCGTGGTTTTGGTCTTTAGTCGGATACTTTAATAAATGAATACTTATTTGTATAACCTTGGATTTAGTGCAAAAATAGCTCATTATTACCTTGGATTTAGTGCATTTGTACTTTTAATCATCTATAAATCCGATGGATATTTGTGAAAAGTTAAGTTTGTACTATAACGTACCGGTGAAACCTGGAGAAACTTTGCTTTTTTTGATGAAGTACAAATGTGTATACCAGCTATTTCTTCTTTGCATTAGGAAATAAAATAATGTCGATGACGATCTGAACATTTTTCATAAAATAAACGCAGGTTGTGCAACTAGGATATCCAATTTGATTATTCTATCTTTGTACAACCTGTTTTATTTATAGATGGGTTGTGTCTTATTGTTGAATTAAAATTTAATAGATAATTATGGATACCCCGAGATACAAAACGATTATCAGCGTATTGAACTCTTCTAATGAAGGATTCGACGAATATATAGAAATGAGTAAAAGAATCAGCCTGTTTGTGGAGACAGACGGGGCGAGTGAGGCTAATGGCATGATGGAGGAAAGCTATGTTGCCCAGTATACCGTACTTCAGGACATACTTTATAAACAGGCGTTGGAAAAGAAAAAGAACGAATCGTGTTGATGCGGTTCGTCAGGATCGACTTGCAGAAAGGAGATATCTTTGAAATAGTTATTGATTAGAAAAAAACATTCACTAAATTAGTGAATAATACTTTTGTTGTATTATCTTTGTAGAAACAAACAGAACTATGACTATAGAATACGAAAAAGATTATTTGAAAGAACTATATGAAAGTGGTAAATGTAAAAACAAGAAATATCGTTTTGATGCTGCTGTCATTAAAAAATATCAAAAACGTATTGATACATTAATGGCTGCTACACGAATTGAGGATTTGTTTGTTTTGAACTCTTTAAATTTTGAAGCTCTTCAAGGATTAAAGGATCATTTTTCTATACGAATAGATTACCATTATCGGTTAGAATTTAAAATTCGTACAGATGCAGCAGAAGTCATATTAACTGTTTGTATAGTAACAGATATAACTAATCATTATCAATAATAGGTATGGATACAATAAAAAGATTACCGACTCATCCGGGGGATGTGTTAAAAGAAGAATTGGAATTCCGTAAGATTTCTCAAAAGAAGTTCTCGGACTTGTTAGGGGTACCTTATACAATGTTGAATGAAATATTGAATGGTAAACGTTCTGTTACCAGTGATTTTGCATTAATGGTAGAAGCTGCTTTAGGTATTAATCCTGAATTACTTATTAATATGCAAACACGTTATAATATGGCTTTAGCCCGTGAAAAGAGCAATCTTTCTGAACGGTTGAAAGAAATACGGACAATTTGTGCATCGTTATTATAGTATAAGCTAAAGTCTGATGCCGGATTAATCCAGCATCAGACTCATATATGATTCCCGGTTCGGGTATCCCATAACGATCCGGGTGAGTGTCTGGATGTCCATATCCTTCAGATTCTGTTCTGTAAACGGACTGTCTTTATGAGTGGACAGCCAATGATGTATCAGGCGCTCGGTGTCGATTACGCGGGCCATTCCGACCGGACGGGTTGCCGGTACGACCGGAGGTGTTTTATAGATAGCTTTATTCACGTTGTTTTGCAAAGTGGCCTCTTGCAGTAAGAGGTTGGCTACCCGGTCGTCATCATAAAAAAACTCTTTTACGTAGACCTGTTTCTTATCTTCGGAAAGTCCGGGTGTATGATCCGGCGGAAGAGTGAAGGCTATCCCTATCGGTTGGTCTTTTTCGTTTAATGCTGTCAGCATTTGTCCGCCATCCAGTTGCAGGTCGCGAAGAATGGTGACAAAGTCATCTTTGGTGTGGAGGACACAACATTGTCTTTCGCGGATTTTACGGTTGAAATAGTCGTACAGTTGATCCAGGGAAGGAACTTCCGGTGGTACAACGGTTATCTGAGGAGCGTAGACCGGTATTTCCGGACGTATATACGTATCCTCGGAGTAGTCGAACGTTTCCGTGTATTCCAGTTCCCGGTAATAGTCGAATAACCAGGGATCGGCAGGAATCAGTGCCGCTACGGCAACCGAACGGTATTTCATTTCATCGAAAGCCTTTTGCATCAGTTGTTTCATCAGGCCTTTTCCACGCATGGAAGGCAGGGTACAAGCTCCGGAAATATAGGCTACGGATATTTCCGTACCATAATAAGTCATGGTATAAGGCAGCATCTGCAAGGCAGATACTACCTGTCCGTCCTTTTCGATGACCAGTGTATTTTCTTCTTTGTATACCCGGTCGAAATAAAGGCGTATGAACTCTTCCGTATCATTGAAGGAGAGACGCCACAGATCGATTATTTGCTGCTTGTTCATCTTGTTTGTTGTTTTGCGTTTTCTTAATCGCGGCATTCTTTTCCAATAGTATGACCGGGTTATAAGAAAGTTTTGCTTGACGCAATCCCGGGATGCCGAGGTCTTCTTCGCGGTTGACGTAGACGAACTCTTCCGGTAGGCGTGAAGCGAATTCCTGATTGATAACAGTGTAAGCGCCTTCATAGTTCACATCCGCCTTTTCCACATGCACGCCGAAGGTGTCGTGATTGATCTGTGCACCGAAGGTGAAAGCTATTACTTTGCCGTCCACCAGCAATGCTCCTCCGAGCAGGCCCAGTTCGTCGTAATGGTTGAGCGCGTAAGTCATCGAAATACGTTCGAAGTTCAGGTCTTCCGCATCATCTTCCGTCTCATTGGCTTTGTACCATTTACATTCCAGCTTTAAGCATTGCGGAATCAGTTCCGGAGTGATGGGGGCGTATTCGTATTCATATCTTTTCTTGAAATTATTGATATGGTTACGCTTGGATTGGAACTTCTTGCCTTTCAGCAATGCCAGGTCTTCACGCAGATAGATATAATCGAAATAATCGCGTTCGGGGATATAGAAAAATCCGCCGGGCAGCGCTTCCTCCAGGATGTCTTTGGCATCCGGTGTGACGCCTAGCATACAGAGTGGGTGTCCGTGTTCCAGTGAATCGGCTTCGAGTAACTCCAACGCGTGTTTCAGGTCTCCTTTTCCGGCAGGTGTCATATAGACCAACCGGCTTTTATCTTCTATCCAGAAACGGATCAGCAGAAAACCGTCGACAACGGCAAATTCCGTGTCGTACAGGAAACGCCAGCTACAGATATTGGCAAACGAGTAATCGCAATTGCGATAATTGTGAGGATAGATAAATGACGTAATAAGTTCTTTATCCTCTATTGTAATTGGTTTAAAAGGAATCTTCATACTTTTCTTTTTGTCGTACAAATATAAAACTAATAAATGTCCGTTAATGTTTAAAACGGAAATAATAAAGGCAGCACAAATATCATAATAATTCCCATAATAATTTGCAGCGGGAGCCCGACTTTTACGTAATCCATGAAAGTATATTTACCGGCCGACATCACAAGCGCATTGGGCGGTGTGGAGAACGGCGAGGCAAAACACATGCTGGCACCTACCGTAACGGCAAGCAGGAACGGGTAGGGGTTTACACCGATGGATATGGCAGACTGTAATGCGATGGGGGCTACGAGTACGGCTGTTGCCGTATTACTGATAAACATCGTCAGCAACGAAGTCGTGAAATAGATCCCTGCCATCAGGACCAACGGACCGTAATTGCCCAGTCCTCCGACAAGTCTTTCGGAAATAAGCGATGATGCTCCTGTTTTCTCCAATGCCAGCGACATCGGCAGCATGGCGGCTATCAGGACGATACTTTCCCAGTTGATTGTCTTGTAGGCATCTTCCACATTCCGGAAGCATCCGGTCAGTACCATCAGTATGGCGGCTATCAATACGGCAGCGACCGGAGGGATAGGGATAAAGTCGAATACCATGGCGGCGATCATCAGGACCATGATACCGGCTGCAACGGGGGCTTTATAATCGAGTGTCACTTTGGAGGCCTCTTCGACAGGCTGGCCGAGTACTACCCATTGTGACTGCTTCTTGCTCATACGGGCAATATCGTCCCAGGTTCCTTGTATCAGCAGGATATCGCCGGCATGCATCTTTATATCTTTCACATCGGAAAGGATATATTCGTTTCCGCGTTCTATTCCCAGAATGTTTACGGAGTATTTATCACGGAAGCCGGAGTCTTTAACGGCTCTGTTGATCAGTTTGGAGTCGGGCATCAAGAGGACTTCGGCAATACCGATTTCGCGAACGCTCAGTTTCTCGTTATCTCCGGTAAATTCCGAAACTTTCGATTCCGTCAGGTCCAGCCGGTTCTCTTTTACGAATTTGTCTATATTATGGTAGTCTCCGAATACATATAATATATCTTCTTCCTGAATTTCCGTTTCGGGGCCTGCCAGTTTCTGGTCGACTGTCTTCATGAAGCGGCTTTGTGAGGAAGACTTGCGCCGTATTTCCAGAATGGTGAGGTTGTAGAGGCTGGTGATATTTAATTCATGCAGTTTCTTATTCTTTACCAATGAGTCTTTGTGAACACGTACACGGTACAGGTTATCGGAAAGGCTGTATTTTTTTGACAGTTCCTGGGGTGAACGTCCGGTAGATGTATCATTCTTTTTGGTATCTTCTTTCTTTGACAGAAACCATTTGCTGAGTGGGATCAGAACAATGAGGCCTACCGTTATACAGACTATACCGATCGGGGTGAACGAGAAAAAAGAGAGAGCATTGTATCCGGCATTGGAAAGAGCTTCCTGCACCACAAGGTTAGGAGGCGTACCGATCAGGGTGGCCATGCCTCCCATACTACTTGCAAATGCAAGCGGCATAAGGAAACGGCTCGGACTGATGTTGGCATTGACTGCCATACTGACAACAATAGGGAGCATCAGCGCGACTGTCCCGGTGTTGCTGACGAATGCGCCGATAAAAGCTGTCACCAGCATGATTAATATGAATAGCTTGATTTCGCTTGTACCTGCCAGATGAAGTATTTTACTGCCGATCATTTTTGCCAGTCCGGTTTTGAAGATAGCTCCGCCTACGACAAACAAACCGACCATCATGATGACAACGGAATTGGAGAAACCGGAAAGCGCTTCCTCCGGTGTGAGGATATTAAACACCATTAACAAGACCAGTGCACAAAGTGCAACAAGGTCTGAACGTATTTTTCCATTGACAAAAAAGACTGCCGACAGGGCCAGAATAATAAGAGTTGTTATCATAAAATGTACTTAAAATGGTTTTTACTGAAACGAATTCCTCCAGTATAGTTAACTGAAAAAGACCCCCATATGTTTACCCGATACTTCAATTTTTATGCAAAAATAGTAGAAAACGGAATACAACCTACATAAATAATTGCATGGCAGTAATGAATATACTATCTTCGCGAAATTGTTAACAACGACTGATGTAAAGAAATGAAGAAGTGTTTTTGTCTCATTGTGGCCTTATTGTGTTTTAGTCTGTCTGTAACTGCCGCTCCGTTAACCCGTATCAAAGGGAAAATTGTGGATGCCGGAACAAATGAGCCTTTGGATTTTGCAGACGTTCTCCTTTTTAAAAAGGGAGATGATAATCCTGTGTTTCATGCTTTGCCCGATATGGACGGAAGTTTTGGAATTGCAGATGTGAAGAACGGGGAATACAGCCTGGTGATCCGGTTGGTCGGCTACGATTTGTTTACCCGGCAGAATATTGTGCTCGCATCATCGTCGGAAATAGTCGACTTGGGTACGATTCCTATGAAACCGCTTGAAGTCGGGCTTGCCGAGGTGGAAGTCGTGGCGCAAAAGAAACAGGTCATCTATAAACTGGACAAGAAGGTGATCGAGGCCTCTTCGAATATGCTGGCAAGCGGAGGAACGGCTGTCGACATTCTGGAGAATACGCCGTCTATCCGCGTGGATGCCGAGGGCGAAGTATCTTTCCGTGGAAGTACGGGGTTTATGGTATATGTAGACGGTAAGCCGAGCGTGTTCAGTGGGACACAGGCTCTGGAACAGATCCCTTCCGGCCATATTGAAAATATCGAGATCATAACGACTCCTTCCGCTCGCCATGATACAGGGGGCGATGTCGGAATCATCAATATCATTACAAAGAAGCACGCACAGCATGGATTCAGCGGAATGGTCAACCTGACTGGTAGCACATTTTTGTCGAGAGGGGTGGATTTCCTGCTGACGCAACAGAACAAATCATCCCGCTGGTATTTTGGCGGAGGCTGGACCGACCGTTTGCGGAAAAGTGATTTTGACCAGGAAAAGACTACGATCGTTGCCGATACCGCAACGACATCCCATTCGAACGGTCCTCGTGAAAGTAATAATTTCAACTATTCCCTGAAAGCCGGCTGGATGTATACATTACCTCATACGACGTTCAATGTTGATCTGGAAGGTGGTTATGGCGGTCGTACCCGTACCGGCGACCTGGATTATACGGAGGAACGGGTGGTCGGCAGCCAGCCTTTTGCCAATGGCGATTATTATAGTCGCGACGATTATGACCTGCATGAAACTTATTTTCAGGGGAGTGTCGGTTTCGACCATAAGTTTAATGATAAGGGGCATCAGCTGACCGGTAGTTTTTATCTGAAATATGGGGGGAATGCCATGGAGTATTTCCAGAGCGACTTGTTTAATAAAAAGAATGAGCGCGAACAAGGGCACCGTGCCTGGGAGGACGAACATCGCTGGACGGTTCGTGGTAATATGGATTATATCTATCCGTATAGCAAGACCGGCCATATTGAAGCGGGTTACCAGTATTTCTCTTACCTGGAGGATGGCGATTACAGCATGCAGTTCTGGAGTCCTGAAAAGCAGGAGTTTTATTGGCGGGATGATATCTACAATACTTTCTATTTCCAGCACGGGATCAATTCGATCTATGCGATTGTCGGCGACAGCTATAAATCGTTCGATTTCCAGGCTGGTGTAAGAGGGGAGCATACGCATCGTGTGCTTCGCAGTTCCATTCCCGGTAAAGACCGTGAATATAATAAGTTTGAGTTTTTCCCTTCGGTACATCTGGGATATACGTTCCCGAAAGATCATAAGCTGATGGCTTCCTATTCACGACGTATCACACGGCCGGAACTTTTTTTTATGGAACCTTATATTACCTATCGCGATTATTATTCGGCAGAAATCGGTAATCCGGATATCCGTTCGGAATATATCAACTCTTTCGAACTTAATTATAAGAAGAATATCGGTGAGCATACGGTTTCCGCTACGGTTTTCCATCGTAGCCGGAAAGATAAGATCGAGCGTTTGCGCGTTCCTTATGAAGCGGGTGTGACGTTGGACTCGATGGCGAATGTCGGTCACGATTATTCGACCGGACTGGAGTTGAGTGGCCAGGTTCAGCTTACCCGTTGGTGGAATGTGAACCTGAATGGTAGCCTGTATCATTACAAAGTAAAGAACCAGTACAAACTGAACGGAACGAACGAGAAGAGCACGAATTACGATATTATCTGGAATAATGCCTTCGACCTGGGCAAATCAACCCGTATCCAGTTGGACGGTAATTTTGTCGGCCCTTCCGTGACTACGCAGGGACGGACCGATGCTTTCTGGTATGTGAACCTGGCTCTCCGGCAGCAATTGATGAACCGCAAATTGTCTGCTACGCTGGCTTTCCGCGATGTCTTCAATTCGGCCCGTTATGTCAGCAAGATCACCACATCCGACCTGCAATCCATCACCCGGATCCGTCCGAACTATCCGCTTATCACGTTGACGTTAAGCTATACCTTTAATAACTTTAAAGTAAAGAGTTCACAGAAACGGGAAGATCATGATTTGTTTGAAGGAACAAATCATTAGCACCATAGGTACACAGCTTAAAATATATTGACTATATTTGCTTCAACAATAAAAAGACAGGATTATGGCAGCGAAAAATATACCTTATGGAGTTACCGATTTTAGGTTGATTAGAGCGAATAATTATTACTATGTGGATAAGACGAGCTATATAGCTTTAGTGGAGAATGCAGCAAGATTCTTTTTTCTTATACGCCCTCGTCGTTTCGGTAAATCTTTATTTGTAAATATGCTTTCCTGGTATTATGATATAAACCGGAAAGATTCATTTGAAGAACTTTTCGGAGATTTATATATAGGTAAGCATCCAACAGAAGAACAAGGCAAATATCTGATTCTTTCATTTAACTTCTCGGCTGTTAATCCTGATCCTGACAAATTGATGGAATCGTTTGAATGGCACTGCCATTTACGTTTTATGGAATTTGCCAATGCTTATGCTTCCTCTTTTGAATCAGGTTTTGCAGAAGAAATAAAAAATGCTCCGTCAGCCACAGCTAAATTTTCATATATTATATCGAAAGCGAAAGAATTGGAACTACCCATTTATCTGATGATTGATGAATATGATAATTTCAGTAATGCTATTCTTGCCAATGCTGGAACTACTCACTATAAGACATTGACTCATGGTGCGGGTTTTTTCCGTTTCTTTTTCAATTTGATAAAAGAGGGGGCGACAGGAGATGGACCGATCAAGCGGATGTTCATTACAGGAGTTTCGCCGGTTACGATGGATGATGTGACGAGTGGGTTTAACATTGGAACCAATATGAGTTGTGATGCTCGCTTCAATAATATTATCGGTTTTAGTGAGCAGGAATTAAAACAAATGCTTTTTTATTATAAAAATGCAGGTGATATTCCGGATAGCATTGATGATTTAATCGCAATGATGAAACCATGGTACGATAATTACTGTTTCTCAACGGATTCTTTGGATGAACCAATGTATAATTCAGATATGGTGCTTTACTTTCTGAATAATTATTTGCCTCATCAGAAAGCTCCTTCTAATATGATCGATAACAATATCCGTACCGATTATAATAAACTCCGGCATCTGATTCGATTGGATAAAACGTTTGGTTTGAATGCTTCTATTATCCAGGAAATTATTGCTAACGGCAGCATCGTAGCTGAGATTAAAACTGCATTTCCGGCAGAAGATCTGGCTAAGCCGGATAACTTTAAAAGTTTACTTTATTATTACGGTTTACTGTCTATCAGTGGAGTGAAACGTGGCGATACGGTGCTGAGTATCCCTAATTTGACAGTACGTGAACAGTTGTATGGCTATTTGATTGAAGCATATCGCGAAGCCGGAATGTTCGAATTGGATTTGAGTAATCTGAATAATCTGGTAAAAGAGATGGCTTACGATGGAGTCTGGGAACCTGCTTTCCGTTATTTCGCATCTGAGCTGGAACGTCAAAGCGCTATTCGTGAGTTTATAGAAGGAGAAGCACATATAAAAGGCTTCTTGTTAGCTTATCTCGGACTTACCCGTGCATTTATTATTTTCCCGGAACATGAATCCAATAAAGGTTATGCAGACTTTTATATGATGCCTGACCTGCTTCACCAGCCGGAAATAGCATTCAGTTATATTGTTGAAGTAAAGTATGCCCGCCGGGATGCTTCCAATGCGGAAATAGCTACTTTAAAAATGGAAGCATCCGAACAACTTCGTCGTTATGCTGGCGATCCTAAAGTGCAGCAAACGAAAGGAAATACTCAACTTCGTTTGATTACCCTTGTATTTAAAGGTTGGGAATTGGATGTGTGTGAACTGACTGAGTAAAAGTAAAAACTCTCAAAATATAAATGCCCCAGTTAAGGGGCATTTATATTTTGAGAGTTTTTACGCTATATCAATCAGCTTATGTGTCTGTAAACTGAGTTGCCATTCCGGGTGTTGGAGGATATAGTTGACTATCTCCATCGTGTTCCGGCAGGAGCAGGGTTGGAGGAAGTGGTATTTGGCTGGCAGTTTGATGTAGGATGACAGATCCTGTCCCAGATAAACAACCTTGACTTCATCCATATGGTCAATTTTGAGCGGTGCCCCTTCTTTGGGCGAACAAGTCACCCAGTCGATGCCTTTGGGTAACGGGCGTGTACCGTTTGTTTCT
This sequence comes from Parabacteroides goldsteinii, assembly GCF_020091425.1. Classification (NCBI taxonomy): domain Bacteria; kingdom Pseudomonadati; phylum Bacteroidota; class Bacteroidia; order Bacteroidales; family Tannerellaceae; genus Parabacteroides; species Parabacteroides goldsteinii. Next base: position 1,585,547 of record NZ_CP081906.1, read on the forward strand.
ATACATATATATTTACCCGCTTTGTGAAGCATGTCGATAAATGCTTCGTCGATCCATAAAGCAGGTTCCCCACCGGTCAGTATGACCATGTCTGACGGATAAGCGGAGATTGCCTCCAATATCTCTTCGTCCGACATCAATGTACCTTCTTCGTGTTCGGTATCGCAAAACGAACATTTCAGGTTGCATCCGGAAAAGCGGATGAAAACAGCGGCTCTGCCGGTATAAAAGCCTTCCCCTTGCAGGCTGTAGAAAATTTGATTAATCTTTCTCATAGATCGCAGTGTTTGATTCTGACTCTTTAACTTCAACTTTATAACAATTAGGTAACTGGTCGCATATCCAGCGGGCCATATTCTCGGCCGTCGGATTGAAAGGCAGGACCTCGTTCAGATTCTGATGGTCCAACTTGTTTTTTATTGATTCTTTGATGTGACTGAAGTCGATGACCATGCCATCGGCATTCAATTCTTTCGAGCGACAGTAAACAGTGATGATCCAGTTGTGACCGTGCAAGTTCTCACATTTGCTGGAATAGGAGAGACGCAGGCTATGTGCTGCGGAGATCTCCATCCTTTTAATTACAGTGTACATGCTTAATTATGCAATTTAAGACGTTTATATATCGTATCTAATGTCACCTCGATACGGGTGCAAAAATACATAAAATCCCCATGCCGTTAACTATACCTTATTATAGGATTTATTAAAAAAAGATTTATATTTTTGCATGTGTTAGAAAGTTGAATTTTTTCGTTTAGGAATGCTAAAAACGATATACAGGGAGAATAAGCAGCTGGTGGATTTTATTACTGCTTATGAATCAAGAAGAACCGTGTCTGTCTTCGTGACAAACCGATAATTAAACGGTGAAGTCCAATTGTTAAAAAATAGAAGAAGCTGCAAATAAGTTTCGATAATTTTAAAAATGTGTTTTATAATATCTTTTTTTATTTGTTCAGTAACATAAAATCCCGCATCTTTGCATGCAGATAACCTAAACAATCTTTTTGCCTTAAAGACTAATACCTATTAAAAACCTATAAAGAGGGCCTTTGAGAAAAGGCCCTCTTTATGATTTTTAACCACTTAGTAACCTGTTTCTTCTATTTTTGACGATATTTTACCAATCGCTTCATTCAGTTTTTCTTCCGGAGGAATCACATTGAAGTTACCCCAGAAGCCTTCATCATAATTAAATTTTGTTTCAGAGAACACTGTCCGGGTCGATAATGTTTCTTTCCGGCCAAAACGGCTGACATTGAAAGTATCTGTTTTGCATGTCACCATCTCGAACCATACATGAAGGGGAGAACTGCCGAACAGTTGTTTTTTCTTTTTTACTTTGAAATGAAGGTCTCCTCTTACATGACTGATGTGATAAGCACCGTTCCAGGGTTTATAGGAAACGGTGTAGATAACCTTTTGCGGGATTATTTTCAGGTTACGACTTTTCTTTTCAACCAGCATGCCGGCTGCATTTTTTACATATTTAGGGTGTATTTCGAATTCGGCCCGCAACAGCGCACTGTTTTCCGAATCGATATACAGGTTTCCTTTCAGGAGAGGACTGTTGATGAAATCACGTTGTTCGAAAGAGATCACGTTTGCCATCCGGTCGTCTATTACCGTGATGTCGGAATGGGCATAGACATAGGGATAATTCACATCGCTTTCCGGCAGCAGGAAGTCGGGTGCATCCTTCATGATATCAAGCTGTATGCTGGCATTGATTCCTGACTTCATTTTTGCGATGATCGTATCTTTTTCCTGATTGTTGGTGATACGGCGCATCTTCAACAGCTTAACCTGGTCAGTGACCGGACGGTTGGTGTACGCACTTTTGTATATTTTAAAAACTGCTTCCGTCAGGCTGACGAATTTGTTTTTCCGTTCGATGCCTTCCCGGTAGAAAGTAGTCTGGTAGACCGGTTCCTGGGAATAGTTCAGGCTTTTGTGTTCCTGCATTTCCCGTAACAGGCGCAAAGGATTCACGATACGGATAACCACTTCCTGTATGGGAATCACTTTCGGTTCCAGTGTCAGCATACTGTAACGTTCTGCCAACAGTGAACTTTCTATTGCATAAGGCAGGTAGCCGATATGCGAGAAGTTGATCTGCGACTGGCGCAGGCTGTCAGGCAAACGCAGCCTGAACTCGCCACCCTGGTTGGTGACATTGCCGATGGAGCCATCATCGCTGACGCTGACTGTGGCAAACGGTATCGGTTCGTTGGTATATTTGTCCCGCAGAATGCCTTCGAGGGTAAAATACGGAACTGTATCCGGAAGGACTGGTTGCAGTGCCTCCTTTACGGGTAGCGGTTTTACCGGGCGGGAGATCAGGATATGATTGCCGATCACGCGGAGACCCAGGTCACGGTTACCGATAATATGGTAGATGGCCTCTTTTATAGTGTATTTGCCTCCCGGTATTTTTACTACCTGTTCGTTGTCAATGATTTTACTGTCGTAAATGAACAGGTAGCCGGAACGTTCGGAAACCTTTCCAAGTAACTGGTAAACAGTCTCCTTGCTTCGCGGAATTTGAATAAGGCGTTCGAGCACATCTTTATCACCCTTATCATCTGCCTGCAAAGGGGGAGCTGTCATCAGCAGCATCCCGATGAGGATCAATAATAGACGATATGTAGCGCTCAGTTTCACCTTGTATCCTTTTTATCCCGTTAGTTCTCATGCAAAGTAATCACATTTTTGTCACGTGTACATTTCAGGTTCAGGGCAAAGCAGATTAACTCTGCCATTGATTCCGGCGAATTGTCGGAGAAGGTAACGGTGAGTTGCCTGTCCTCGAGTTCCGGTGTTGTCTGAAAACGGATATCTTCCGTATTGAGGTTGATAATGCGGAGGATATCGGCCAGCCTTTCATCCTTGAAACGTATTTGCCGGACATAGGTTGCAAATTGTCCGTGGTCTTTTGTTTCGCTTACTTCCAGCTTTCGTGAAGAGAGGGTGACGGTTTCACCTGCCTTTACGTAAACATCTTGTCCGTTCTGCTTCAGCGTCACCTTCACCATTCCCCTTTGTACGGACAGTTCAAACGGTTGGGTATTGTCGCTCTTTACATTGAACGCCGTACCCAGCACCTCGATACGTGTATCTTCGGTTTCGATAAGGAAAGGACGCTGGCGGTTGCCTGCAATGTCGAAAAGAGCGTTTCCCTGTAAGGAGATCTCTCTCTTGTCCGCCTGAAAATGTTCCGGGTAATGGATGGCGGCGTTGCCTGCCAGATAGACGATAGAACCGTCTTCAAGCGTGGTGGCAAGGGTCGTTGTTTCCATGTTCTGCCGGGTAAGCAGGTTGCGGTCGGTTTCCTTATTTGTTTGATTAAAATAAATTGTAGACAGATAAATGCAGAATACTAGCATTGCTGCTGTTGCCGAAATAATTTTCCAGAGTGGAGGACGGCGCATGTCTCCATAAGGAATGATACTGTTTTTCTCCTTATGGTCCAATAAACCATCCTTTTCCAGGCGTTGGTAGACATTCTCCCATGCCCGGTCCGTTTTTCTGTTGTCCCTTTCTTTACGAGTCATACTGTTTGTGTATAATTCTCAATTTCTTTCCTGAGTGTTTGAAGTGCCTTGGTCATTTCAGCTTCCACTGTTTTGACGGACAGAGAGAGGGCGGAGGCTATCTCCGCGTATTTCTTACCTTTGAAACGCTGCATCCGGAAGATGCGTAAACGGCGTTCGGGCAGCTTATTGAGAGTCCTGTTTATCAGAGCTTCCAGTTCTTTGTATTCGAGTTGGTCCTGCGGGTCGGCCGGCTTGCTTTCCTGATTACCTGACAATACGTTTTCCCGGTAACGGTTGCGCACCTCCTGATGTTCGCAGTATTGGAGAGACTGGTTGCGCACGGCCCCGTACAAATAACTTTTCAGGGAACGGAACACTTGCAGTTTCTCCTTTTCTTTCCAGAATACGTAGAATAACTCTTGCACGATCTCTTCGGCGACGTCCATGCTGCCGGTGATACCGGCGGCGTAGAGGCAAAGAGGGGAGTAGTAGAGCCGGAAGATACCTTCGAAAGCTTTGACGTCCCCCTCTTTAATCTTTGTTAGTACGAATAAATCGTTCAGCATGCCGTGGATCTTAATGATTAGAGTCCTTCAAATGTACGAAAAGATATTGAAATTTATTTCTGTTGCTTTTTTAATTTGTTGACAGCACTTTCCAGTGATTCCGTAGGTTCGATGATATTGTAGGCTCCCCAGAAATCTTCATCCATAAAGTTTTCTACCTTGTCGGACAACGATTGTGTTTCCTTAAATGCCATCTTGTACGGAATGTTGGTTACGTTTTCTTCCTTTCCGTCTGTTACGACCATTTCCGAGATAATCGTGTAGTTGGTAGAGAATAATTTGCGTTTCCAGTCACATTTAAAACGTACCCCGTTGCGAATGTAATTCAGATAAGTTACGCCGTTGCGGTCCTTGTAGTTTACCAGATAGGCAACTTCAAGCGGGCGGAAACGTAATCCGAACGGTTTCTTCTTGAGGATGGCCTGGGTCGCTTTGTTGCGGTCGTCCATACTCAGGTTGAATTCGGCACGGGTGAATGAGAGTCGTTCCTTGTCTATGTAAAGTTTTCCGTAATACAGGGCATACGGCATGATGACCTGCGGCTTGAAACTGATTACATATTGCGGACGGTTGTCGATATTCGTTGATTCTTCCATTTTGAACAGGTAGTAGGGCAGACATTCCCTGTCGAGCAATACATCGGGGTTCTTCACGATGTCGCAAAGGATTGACAGGTTGGGGCCGCCGAGCAGTTTGACGGCAAGCGTATCGGTACTTCGCTGGCTCAATAGTTTACGGCCTTTGTAAATCTGTACACGGTCGCGGTCTATGGCTTCGTGATAAGGCGTTTTGTAAACGTCGATCACGGCTTCCGATATATTGATGTAGCGTCGGCCTTTCTGTGCCGTCTCACGATAGAAGCCGGTCAGCATATTCGTTTTCTTGCTGTAATTCTCCGGGATCTTCTTGATAGCCTCTTCCACGAGGTAACGCGGTTCTTTGGCATGGATGATGATCTCGTCGAGCATATTCTCGTAAGGCGTCATCCAGACGGTCAGGTCGGAGAGGTTCTTGCCGCTTACTTCTACCTTATTATTATAGTATCCGATATGGGATATTTCGACAGCCTTCACATGGGAAGCGTCTTTTATCTTGAAAGAGAATTCCCCGTCTTCGTTGGTGATAGTACCTGAAGTACTGCCGGGGATGGAAATGTTCACATACTCCAGCCGTTTCTTATTATTTTTGTCTTTGACAACTCCGCTGATGGTGATAAATTCCGGATCGGTATCGTCACGTACCGGTTGGTCCTGCGCCAGCAACGGACTACTACCTGCCACCAATAATAAGATCAGCAAAAAACCGATGGATTGTCTACACAGTGTTTTCATCTTTGTATTGTTTTAATGGTGAATAATCGTGTTTGTACTTATAAGATCGTTCAGGAAATGAATACCCTATGGAAAAAGTGAATTATTTTGATAAATCTTTCTATATTTGTAAGGCTCAGTCGGACAATTACATATACTAATATATTATCTTATGAAAACCAAACATGTAAATCGAAGAGATTTTTTTCGGCTTTCAGCCACTGCCGGCGTAAGCGCGATGTTAATTCCGGGAGCCAGGGCTACCGGTCTTCCCCAGGTGACTGCTAATGAAAATGAGATTCCTGTCCGTACGCTTGGCAGGACAGGTGTAAAACTGCCGATACTGAGTATGGGTGTGATGCGTGCCGACAATCCGAACGTGGTAAGAGCTGCCTATAATTCCGGTATATTCCATTTTGATACGGCCCACGGCTATCAGGGCGGGAAGAATGAAGAAATGCTGGGTAAGTTCTTTGCCGGGAAGCCGCGTGAGAGCTTCTTTATTGCTACCAAAGGAAAGTTCGATTATCCTTTGAGGGATGATTTCGAAGATTCGTATGAAAGATTGATCGACCAGAGTCTGCAACGCCTGAATATGGAACAGGTCGATCTCTTCTACGCTCATGCTCTGGATAAAGTGGAAGAGATAAAAGATGAGCGCGTGGTTGCCGTCATGAAGAAGTTTAAGGAGGATGGCAAAACCCGTTTCCTGGGCATTTCCATTCATGCCGGCAAACCTGAATTACTGGATGCTGCCGTTGAAGCCGGTATTTACGATGTTGTCCTGCTGAGTTATAATTTCAAACTGTCAAATCTGAAAGAGACGGAAGAGGCCATAGCCCGTGCCGCTAAAGCCGGTGTCGGTCTGGTTGCCATGAAGACGATGACCGGTGGTACCGAAGACGCTGGGGGAAAGAAAAAGATTAACGCACAGGCCTGCCTGAAATGGGCCTGGAAGAACGAACATATCACGACTGCCATCCCCGGTTTCTCCAATTATGATGAACTGGATGAATGCCTGGTTGCTGCCCGCTCCCCGGAACTGACCGCCGGCGACCAGGAATATCTGGCTACCCTTTGCGGACAGGAAATGTTGTATTGCCAGCAATGTGGAAAATGCCGGGCGCAATGTCCTGAACATCTTCCTATTCCTGATATTATGCGGGCCTACATGTATGCTTACGGTTATAAATATTCGCGAATGTCGAAAGAAACACTTGGAGAACTGAATCTTTCGGCGGATATTTGTTCCAATTGTGAAACCTGCCAGGTAAAATGTCCTTCCGGCTTCGATGTTTCGACAAAGATTGCTGCGATAACGCCGGTGATGCAGGTGCCTGACGAATTTCTGACTTAATAAAACGAACGTATGAAACATAGCAATTATTTGTTACTCTTTTTCCTGTTGTCCCTCTGTCCTTTAAAGGCGCAGACACCGGACGAGTTGAAATCGTGGCTGCCGGCAGTAGACGGCTGGGAGATATCCGGCGAGATGGAGGTCTTCAATCCGGATAATCTCTTTGACCGCATCAACGGGGCGGCTCCGCTTTTCATTGAGAATAACTTCAGGGAAATGACTTCCATGGAGTATAAAAAAGGAAGCGAGTACATTACGATACAGGCTTACCGTCATGCAACACCGGAAGATGCTTTCGGAATGTATGCTGCCGAGCGTTCATCCGACCTGGCATATTTACCTGTCGGGGGAGAGGCGCAGGGAGATAAGACGAATCTGTATTTCTTTGCCGGAAATATGTATTTGAAGATGTGGAGTAATGCATCCGGCGATGTGTCCGAAGAATTGCAGGCGATAGGCAAGGCGCTTGCCGGAAGGTTGGATGCCGATGCCGGCTATCCTTCTGTTATCCGTTTATTCCCTGCGGAGGGGCAAGTACCTTATTCGGCTGCTTATATTACTTCAAATTTTATCGGCCATGAGTTTCTGCGTGCCGTATATACGGTGAAGTATGAAAAAGAAGGGCAGACTTTCCAGTTGTTTGTATTGGACGGCGGTTCTTCTGCCGGGGTTAAAAATATATTGACCCGGTATATGGCTTTCACCAAACAGGCGGATGAATTAAAAGAGGGTGCGTTGTTGGTCAAAGACCGTTATAACGGGGACATTCCGGTACTTTGGAAAGGACGTTACCTGATTGGCGTTTATAATGAGAATGGAGATACGGTTGCCGGTGGCGATGATTTATTGAAGGAACTGGCAGGAAAACTATAATATTATATGTCTGATTTTGATAAAGAGGATTTTGTGGGGGCTGTCTACCAGATGGTGAAAACGGTTCCGTACGGACGTGCCACCAGTTATGGTGCGATAGCCCGTGCTATCGGTTATCCGAATATGTCGCGGATGGTCGGCAGAGTGTTGGGAGGTTGTTCGGAAGTGGGAGTTCCTGCTTACCGGGTAGTGAACAGTCAAGGAATATTATCCGGCAAAGATGCTTTCGGCACGCCGACCGAAATGCAGGAAAAACTGGAAGAGGAAGGTATCCGGGTTGAAAACAACCGTATAAAAGATTGGAAAAAGGTCTTTTGGAATCCTTTGGATGAGATATCCTTTGTTCCGTGACAGGCAACGGGTGAATTTTCGGGAGTGAACGCAGAGACTCTATCTATTATGATGCTTATATCATATATTATAACACAGCATTCTCATATATTGTGATACTGGAGTCGCATAATATATGAGAATGCAGTATCATAATATATGAGAATTTTCATATGTAAATAAATTGCGCTCCCTATCTCAAGAGAGCCGTTTAAACCATTAATAAATTGATTTTTTTAGAGTTCAGACAAAACAAAAGAGAGCACTTGTATAGATACAAATGCGGTTGGCTATTATCTTTGGGCATTTTATAATTTTACAACAGCTAAGAAAAAAAATTTCATACACGCGTTAAAGGACTCGCAGTCTTGACCGCTTAGCAGTTGAGATCAGTTTCATGAGCGACCTCTTGCTGTTTCTTACGACAACAAGCCAGTAAAAATCGACCTTCTCTATGTTTTTAACCTACTTCTGGGATTGGACCATCATCACGGCTGATTTTAACTTTATAGCCAAGTGCTTCCAGCTCTTTCTTCAAGTAATTTTTCCGTTTCTGCTCCATCCTTTGGTTGAGATATTCCGCACCGAGTTCCTTATACTCACAAGCCTCTTTCAGTACATGCCATACCGATTTCAGGATCGAGTGTCCTACTGCTACTAAAGCCCTCTTTTTCCCTCGACGGGCGGCTAAACGGTGATAACGTGCACTGTAAAAGGTGTTCTTGGTACGGGTGGCTGCCCACGCAGCCTCCGTGATTACGGCTTTCAACTGTTTGTTGCCATGGGTGGTTCTACCACTTTTTTTTTACCTGCGCTCTCGTTATTGCCAGGACAGACACCGGCCCACGAAGCCAGGTGCTTTTCGGTTGGAAAGGCTTCCATATCCACACCTATCTCTGCTATCAGGTCTTCAACCGTTTTCCGGCTAAGTCCGGGGATCTTCTGCAAGAGTTCCATCACATTCTCATAAGGAGATAAAACCTCTTTTATACGGCAGGTAAGGTCAGCTATGATGGCTTTCGTCTGTTCCATATCTTTACGGATGGTCTGCAACATATAGATGTGATGCGGTTCTATAAAGCCTTCACAAGCCTGATAAAGAAGTTCCGGACTGGCTTCAAGTTTTTTATGATAGATGCAAGTTATGTCATCCATTGTTACATGACCCTTATCGATCAACATATCTATCAGCTTGTTCGCCACGACTCCGTCCAGGCTGCACACCACGCTGGAAAGTTTGATGTTACAATCTTCCAGGATACGAACAATACGGTTTTTCTCAGAAGATACATGCTGGATCAACTTGTTACGGTAACGGGTTAAATCACGAAGCTCACGTTGTTCACGCTCCGGGATATAACTCGGTTTCAACAAACCTGCTAAAAGCAGTTTGCAAATCCAGGCACTATCCTTTTTATCCGTTTTGTGCCCGGGAACATACTTGATGTGCCGTGCGTTCACGATCCAGACTTTCATATCAGGACATTCAAGAATCTTATAAACCGGCTTCCAGTAAACACCGGTACTTTCCATGGCTACATGCGTAATGCCACTGGATAATAACCATTCTTTTAATTCTGTCAAAGAACTACTGAAGGTCTTGTAACTGCGGGTTTCAGTTTTGAGACCTTCGCCACTTATCGTAGCAACTACCATGTCCTTGTGGACATCTATTCCACAACCCCGGAGGATGACTTGTTCAAAAGGTACTGTTTTCATTGCATTCGTTTTTTCGAGTGAATGACACTAAAGTAAACAATACCCCCCTATTTACATGCTCTTGGACGAAATTTATTTCATGGATGTTTCATGATATATCTTTTTTTACTTTACAGTAACCTGTAACGGTTGTTTTACCTTTTGGGCAAAGTCCTGGATATATTTGAACCATTCGGCAGAGTTCTTGAAACCCCATTTGCTCCATCCGGCTCCGGTATAATACGTATATTCGTTGCCCGGTGCATAAGTAGCATAAGCCAGTACATGACCGTCTGCTCCGCGTTGTTTTTTCTCAGTGTCAGAGAAGTTTACAGCTTTCGCATCACTTAGTTTTTCAGGGAAGACGGCTCCGATGTAAATTTGTCCGTTTGTCGGGTCTTCAGGGTCGGCGTATGCAATGTAGCCGTTTGCGGCATCAGCCTGATAGTCTGTGCTCGGTTCGTGCAGTACGATACCGGTTACAAGTGGTGTCGCTTCATTCAGATTGGCAAACGTAAGCGTAATTTTGTTTAACTGCGAACCGGCATCCAGTGAAAGTATACGTGTTTCGATGATATTATCATTCTCTTTCACTTTCAGCGGATTGTAAACCAACTTAACAGTGAAACGCAACGGACCGTTATCCAGAATCTCATAGTCTTTGTAGCAATACGGATAAACGATGGAATCGTTAGAAAGAAGGGCGGAAGTACCTGCACCCAGTGTCGGGCCTACTTTATAATAATCCAGTCCGTTACCATGGTCGATATGGTAGGAAATCGAATTGGCGAGTTCCTGTGCTGCTTTTTTGTCTGTTTTGCGCAGTTCGGCTATTTTGGCTCTCGATTCCGGGTTCAGTTCAGTCTTATAACGCATGTCTACAACCGGTTCGGAAACACATTTAGTCCAGATATCATATCCGAAGGCCTGTTCGCCGGTAGCTTGCAAAGCCGGACCATAGGTACGGAAAGCGATACGGTCGTTTTCCCAGGCAATATCGTCCACACGTTCCGGATAGAACTTACCGCAGGCAACTGTGGCGAAAGCCTTGGGAGTGCCCGGTTTAATCTTATAAGTAACACTGCTGTTTGCGTTCACATCAACAGGGAAAATAATTTTCTTGTCGTATGTGATTTGATAAGGAACCTGCGTCCCGTTATTGTCGGAAATGATGAAAGATTCGCCATTCAGTTTGGCAATGGCATCCATTGAAATTTCTGTGACCTCCTTTGAACGGTCGATGGCAGACGGGTTCGTAACCGTTACATCTACGCTTTGCTCCTGTGTACAGGCAAATGCGGTAGCTGCTAAAAATAAGCTGATAATCTTTTTCATAAATAAAATATTGTAGTTTATAAATATTTCGCCCTTGTGACAAACAGTTCTGAAACCGGCAGTAAAAGTATGAATATTCGCGAAGTTTACAAAGTTCATCGCCGGTAAACAACTATTTTTCTACTTAATGGTTGTTCTTGTCATGCAGTAAAATTGTCTTTTTATCGTTTCTATAGTATGAAGTTGAAGCAGTGTTTACTTATTCTGATGTTGACAGGTATTTTGCCGGTTCAGCTCTATGCACAGCATTGGAGTGAAGAAGATTCGGTGTGGTTGTCGCGTGTTTTATCCGGAAAGGATACGATACGCATTAATCCGGAGTTTCAGAAAGCTATCCGCGAAGGTAAATTGATCCATATGGAAGATGAACCCGGACAGCAGATACTGGAAGCTCCCTCTGAATTGCCTCTCCTGAAAGATTTCTCCGAATATTTGCATGCAGATACGGATAGCATACATAATAACGTGGATTATAAGTCGATGCCCCCAAGTGTTTACCGTCTCTATAAGATGGAACTGGATACAATTCCGAAAATAAACAAAGAGGCCTATACGCCTCCTCCCACACGGCTTATCGACAAAAAAGAGATACAGATAGGCAAGCTGCCGGTAACGGCTGCGGCAGGAGGGAGGAACCTGTATTCTTCAGATGTGGTAAAAGACGGACAGAAGCGGGGAACCGTGGGCGGGTCCGTCAAACTCTATTTTTCTCTGGACGATATCTTGAAATGGATATTTTCAAAAGAGGAAAGGAATAAGCGGAGGAACCGTAAACGTGATGATACCTGGCGTTACTATAATGCCATGCCCTGACAGGTTTACTTTTTCTTCCGGAATGATTTGTGCATCCAATTTAAAATGCTAATTTTGAGACTGCTATTTCTCTGTTCCTGAATTTATTCCGTGCAGATACAGTAGTCTAAATGATAGTCTGATGAAAAAGTTATGTTACTTCATATCATTTTTGTTCTTATTGCTGACGTTTGCCGGCTGTGAGAATGACGGCACGCTGAATGAAAACTCTGAAATAGTTGTGGTCGGTTTAGGTCATAAGGTTTATAACCTGCCTTTAGGAAATGAAATCCTTTTTACAGGAAACGATATAAAATGGTTTAACAGAGATACCAGAGAAATCAGGTTCTACGACCATTCGGTATTTAAGGAAAAGCTGGAGCAGTATGAAAAGATACTTGTTATATTGGCCGATACGGAGTTGTTTACGGCGACCAATGTCTCCGATGTGATGGCGAGTGTGAGTACGGTTTATAACGACCTGGTGTTGTATTATGATACTGCTGAGGATAAATACTATCTGAATGACAGTTATCCGGCAAATATCGATGTGGAACAAGTCCGGTTGAACACAGAAATACGTGAAGAAAACTGGGGATTATTCCTTTACCAGTTAGGGATAGAAGGCCGCCTCAAATAAAAAACTTCCGCCGGCCTGTGAACGAGCCTGACGGAAGTCAGTAATTAAGTTATAGCATTTATTTATTTACCTATTCTTCTTCTTTTTTATTAAGCCTGTAACTAAGTGCTCCCGACGGGCATTTGTTGATCTGTGCGATCAATTCATCGGTGGTTGCATTTTCTATTTTCACCCAGGGTCTTTCCTTGGGGTTATATACCTGTGGCAATGTTTTTACACAAATACCCGAATGCTGACAAAGGTCAGGCTGCCATATAATTGTCAGTTCACCGTTTGAATATTCAATTTTCTTTCCCATATCTATATCGCTTTATCCTATGTTAATACCTCTCATTACTATGCGTCGCCAGTCCGGATGCTTTTGGATGTATCCGGCAATGAAGGGACACAACGGAACCAGGCGCAATTCTTGTTTTTCTATATCCTTCAGCACTTTTTCAGCTAGTTGGCTGCCGACACCTTTCCCTTTGAGGGCTACGGGCACTTCGGTGTGTGTAAGGTATATCTCGCCGTTCTTGGTTTTTATATACTCAATTTTCGGAACGTATTTGCCAATGTGAAATTCGTATTGATGTCTCTCTTCGTTATCAATTAATTCATAATCGTCCATATCGCCTAATTGTTTTATTTGATTCTATATAATTCAAACAGTTTAGGGAAAGGCTTTGTTTACGGTTTCCTACAATTCTTTTTATCAGAAAAATGAATGACGGAAGTTGCTGATTGTAAGCCTAAAGGTTGTTTGTCTTTCAATTTATATTGAATAAGTGTGGTTTTTGTGAAACATTTTTAGCGTCAAGGTTGTTTCATTTATAAAGCAAAGTCATTTGTTTTGTGCGAAAGTTGAGTAATAAATGGTATAAGTAACTAATATAGGAGTCAAATGGAACATGTCCGTTTGATCCATTATTATTAGTTTTAGGTCACATATCAAAAAATGGAGTGTTATGAATAAGAATGACGTTGGTTCAAGTGCTGGTCAGATCTGGCGCTTGCTCGCAGAGAGAGGTAACATGTCTATCAGAAAGATTGGAGAGATGACTCATTGTAAGGAGTCTGTTATTTTTCTCGCATTGGGTTGGCTAGCCCGTGAAAACAAAGTACGTTTTTGTAGTGATGGCAGTGGGATGCTATCTGTCGAAGTAAATATTCCGCTAACAGAGACGTATTATTGATAGGAAGAGGATAATTTTTGAAGCGCAAACGGGAAAGGGATACAAAATGAATTGTAGCCCTTTTTGTTTGCGCTTCACTCTTCTATTGACGGTACTTGCAGCAAGCCGGGAGCTTGTTGTAAACACTGTCGTCTGCTTTATACTTATCGTTGTCGTGCCCGGCTTTGGCTATCGCTTTGGCAATGGCATCAGCAGAGGTCTGTTCCGGGTTGAATTGCAGGTGGACCATTTGCGCTTCTTTATCCCATGAGGCGGAAGTGACTCCTTTTACGCTTTTGGCGGCATCTTCAATTCGTTGCTTGCACATGTCGCAGGCTCCTTTTACTCCGAACATGGCATGCTCACTTTGAGTTGGGTGAGCCGTGTTTCCGTCATTATTCATCATGGATGTTTTTCCTTCCAACTGTGCACTGGCATCGATAGAGAAAACGCCATTGGTTACAATTTCTTCTCCATCCGAAAGTCCTTTCAGTATCACATAGGCATTGCCTAACGACGGACCCAGTTCCACTTCACGCATTTGGAATGTCGGGGTAGACATGTCCGGTTGTTTGACGTAAACGATAGACCGCTTGCCTGTCCAGAGTACGGCTGTCTGGGGAACGACAATCTGATCTTTATATCCTTTCAGGGGAGCGTCGACGATGGCTGTCGCATACATCTCCGGTTTCAGTTCCATACCCGGATTTGCTACTTCGACACGAACACGGGAGGTGCGGCTGGTCGGATTGACAATCGGATCGATAAAGGCAATGCGCCCTTTAAATACTTTGCCGGGGAAAGCCTGCATGATGAATGAGACCGGATCTCCCTTGCTCAGGAAGGGCAGGTCTGTTTCATAGGCATCGAACATGGCCCATACCTTTGAAAGGTTGGCAACATCGAATAATACGGCTCCCTGCGAAACATAATCCCCCTGGCTGACCCGTTTTGACATAACGATACCGCTTGTATTCGATTTAATCTCTACGGTAGGAGAGGTGGTGCCGGATTGTTCGATAGCCGTTATCTGAGCATCCGTCATCTTCCAGAGTTGCAGTTTCTCGCGGGCAGCTTTTATTAAGGCGGGTTGCTGCATTTTGATCGCTTCCAGTAATTCCTGTTGTGCCGTAAATAATTCCGGTGAGTATAGGGTGGCTAGCGTTTGTCCGGCACGGACCGTTTCGCCGGTAAAATCGACAGCCAGACTTTCTATGCGGCCTCCCACATGGGCGGTTTGCGATTGCAAGCTCCGTTCGTCCGGTGCTATTTTACCGTACAGGCGCACTTCCTTAACCGGATTTTCTTTGCTGACACGTGAAGTTTGCACATTAGCCAGTGCTATTGCTTCTTCCGATAACTGGATGGCGGAAGGGTCTACATTCTCGTGGCTATTACTGCTTTTGCGTAAAGGAATCAGGTCCATACCGCATATCGGGCATTTTCCCGGTTTATCCTGTTTGATTTGGGGATGCATGGAGCAGGTCCATACGCCGTTTTCATCCTGTTGCAGGTCATGACTGTGGGTGTGTTCCGCAATGCTGTCATGGCTATGGTATTCGTCGTTTACCTGGGGTGTTGTGGAGGATGGACTGAAGAATAACCAGCCCAGAAATAAACCGGCCATTGCAAACAGGATATATTGTACTTGTTTGGTTTTAAACCATTCTTTTATCTTTTTCATGTCTTTATTCGTTTATCGAGGTTGCTACTAATTTTTCCATGCCGGCTATCCTTGTATTGTATTCCGCAATAGCTTCGCTTTTCTTGAGGCGGTAATCCAAAAGCTGGCGTTCTACCTGTATGACATCTGTCAGACTGGTTGTTCCGGCGGAAAATTCCCGGACAATCAGTTGCCAGGTGGATAATGAGAGTTCCTGCTGCTTTTGGTAAAGAGCTATTTTCCGGGATGCATCCGCCAACTGTTGTTTAACCGTCTGGTATTCGGATTGCAGCTGATTCAGCGTATTTTCGTATTTCAGTTCGCTTGCCTGGCGGTAGTGCCGGCTTTCCTTTTGTTGTGCCTGATACTTTTTACGGAAGATTGGAATACTGATTTTAAACATAGGCATGACCATATCCATACCGTTCATGTTATCCATAACCATACTGTTATTCGATTTTCCGACCAGTGAATATTGCAGGCCGATTCCAAACATCGGATAACTCATCTTTTTATCCATCTCTGCTTTTGCCCGGTAGGCATTTGCTTCGGCTTCGAGCATCGATAACATTGGGTTGGCTATAATGATACTGTCGGTCATGGCCTGGTCGTCAATCAGGAAATGCAGTTGTCGCAAAGAATCGGGAACAGCAACCCTCATATCCTGCCTGCGGTTTAACAGGGCATTGAAACGTGCTTCGGCAGCCGTTCTGTTGGAGACAATGAGTTCCAGATTGTTCTGAAGTTCCGCTTTTTCTATCTGTATGCGCAGTACGTCCGACATGGTGCCTGAAGAACTGCCGGTACCCATAGAACTTCCCATAGGACCGGAAGCCATTTCCTGCATAGAGGAATTGCCGGCCGGACTACCTTGTGGAGCTGCTTGGGTGCCGCTTCCCATTCCTCCCATGTTATCCATACTGCTTCCATTGGAAGCGGGGGGAGTAACTGCATTGCCTGTAATGGGGGTAATTGTGGAGGCGGGTGCATTGGCTGACGGTGCGGAATAACGGTTGAGAGCCAATTTCTCCAATTGTTCCAATAAAGCAAGATTAGCTTGCGTGTTCTTATATTGTTCGTTGAGGTTACATAACTGGTACCACTGGCTTTTTACTTCATAAAACAGATTGTTCCTGGCTTCACGGAATTGCTCGTAGGCCATGCGTGACATTTCGGTCGCCTCATTGCGGGCCGCTTTACGCGTTCCGAACCAGGGGAACATCTGCATCAGGGTAAAGTCGGCAATTTGTTTACCGCTCAGTGTCTCCATCGGTTTGACAAAAACACCGATATCCAGTTCCGGGTCTTCGTAAGCTCCTGCCTGTGGAATCTTTTCCAGTGAAGCCTTATAGAGGGCAAAGTTGGAGTTTACCAACGGGTTGTTGCGTGCGGCTATCTCCAGATACCACGCCAGGCTGTCCGTCTGCTGTGAAAATGCCGGAAGGAGACCGAGCAGCAAGGCTATTCCTGTTATATATGCTTGTATTTTTATCTTATTTCTCATCGCTTGTATTCATTTGAATGTTCTGTTTCTTTTGCTCTTTCTTAATCACACTTTCGCGCCACCAGCATTGCAACACGGGGACTACGAACATAGTCATGGATTGTATCAGCATACCTCCGAAAGTGGGTATTGCCATCGGTACCATGATATCGGCTCCCTTTCCGGTAGAAGTCAGTACCGGTAGTAAAGCAATTAATGTCGTTGCTGTCGTCATGGCGGCAGGACGTACACGTTTGAGTCCGGCTGTAACGACTGCTTCCCGTATCGCTTCTTTAGTAGTCGGATTCTGTTGCAGGAAAGTCTGGTGGATGTATGTCCCCATCAGCACGCCATCATCGGTTGCGACTCCGAACAGGGCGATAAAGCCGACCCAGACAGCGACGCTCAGGTTGATTGTATGCATCTGAAAAAGGTCCCTCATGTTTTCTCCCCCTACGGAAAAGTTCATGAACCAATCCTGCCCGTACAACCAAAGCAGGATAAATCCTCCTGCAAAAGCGACAAATACGCCGGAGAAATGGATGAGGGAAGCGGTCACCGTTTTAAACTGGAAATAGAGTATCAGTAAAACGATTAGCAATGCCAATGGCACAACAATCGCCAACCGTTGGGTGGCCCGTTCCTGTTGTTCGTAATTGCCGGCGAATTTATAGGAGACATCTTTTGCCAACCTCAACTCCCCGTCTTTTATCTTTTGGTCCAGTACGCGTGTCGCTTCTTTTACTACATCTACTTCGGCTTTGCCGGATGTTTTGTCGAATATGACATAACCGACCAGAAACGTATTCTCACTTTGAATCATCTGTGCTCCCCGGGTATAGTCGATATCCGCCAGTTCTTTCAATGGAATCTGTGCGCCGGTAGCGGTAGGAACCAGTAACATGGATAAAGCCTCCGGATTATCCCGCAGTTCACGTGCATAACGGAGACGGACCGGGAAACGTTCCCTGCCTTCGACCGTAGTGGTCAATATCATTCCACCGACAGCAGCACTCAATATCTCCTGTAAGTCTTCTACATTTACTCCGTAGCGGGCCATATTATCCCTGTTCAACTTTATTTCCAGATAAGGGGCACCGACTGCCCTGTCGTAGAAGACGGAAGAGGGGATAACCGAAGGAACTTCTTTCAATGCCTGTTCTATCGCTTTTCCGCTTTGCTCGATTGTCTCCAGGTCCGGACCATATATCTTTAGTCCCATCGGGGCACGCATCCCGGTGGAAAGCATGACCAGGCGTGCCTCTATCGGCTGTAATTTAGGAGCGGAGGTCAAACCCGGTAAATGAGTGACATTCACAATCTGCTGCCATATATCGTCTGTGTTTTTAATTTCCGGACGCCATTGACGGAAATAATCTCCTTTCCGGTCAGGTATCAGGCTGTCGCGGGGGATAAGCCGGAAACCGTCGGCTGGATTATAAGTACCGCCGTCTTTTAAAAGATATTCTCCTTTCCCGTTTACCTTGAACCGTTCACGCTGTCCGTCTTCATTCAATATATATTCCGGACGATAATTGATGGTGTTTTCAAACATCTGTGCCGGAGCCGGGTCGAGAGCCGAGTTGACACGTCCCCATTTCCCGATGGCTGTCTCTACTTCGGGAATAGCTGCCAGGCGTTTATCCAGTGCTTCGATATAATCCAGGTTCTGTGCAATCCCGGTATGAGGCATACTGGTCGGCATCAGCAGGAAGGAGCCTTCGTTCAGGCTGGGCATAAACTCTTCGCCGATTTTTCTCCAGATCATGAAACCGAATACGATGGTGGCTGCCGGAATAATCATAAATAGCCAGCGGTGGCTGAGGCACCATCTCAGTATCTTTTCATAGTAAATAACCAATATCCACAGAAGAGATAAGATAATAAGGATACAGGCAGCAACAAATAATATATTGGCCGATAATCCGGCTTGCGGTCCCATCGGCAACCACTCTTCCGACAGGTAATAAATAGCAACCAGCAGCGTAATGCCTATATTGATATAGGTACTCATTTTAGGATTCTTCCAATAAGAAGCGAACAGGTTATTCACACCGACAGCCGTAAGTCCCAGTGCCGGTATGCTTCCATAGATAACCAGTAATACGATACCTGCTACAACTAACAAATAATTAGCCACCTTCCGTATCATTTTTGAATTTATCCTGACGGAGAACAGCAGATAAGAGAGCGTAGGCAATAGTATTAACCCCAAGATAAAAGCGGAAGCCAGCGCATATGTTTTTGTATAGGCGAGGGGAGAAAACATCTTCCCTTCCTGTGCCTCCATCGCAAAGACCGGCAGGAAACTGACAATGGTTGTTATCATCGCCGTCGCGATGGCACCGGACACTTCGCTTACTGCTTTGTAAATAAGGCTTACGAAGGCTTTACCTCTTTTAATGTCTTTGTTCTCCGGCATCTCCATATACCGGATAATACTTTCCACAAAAACAACCCCCACATCGACCATGACTCCGATTGCTATCGCAATACCTGATAACGCAACAATATTTGCTTCTATCCCGGTATATTTCATGAGGATGAAAGTCGCCAGTACGGCTATCGGCAACATGCTGGCAATGATGACCGAGGCACGCAGGTTCAGTACCAGTACGATAATTACAATGATACAAATCAATATTTCATGCGAAAGTGAAGTCTCCAGTGTCCCGATTGTCTCTTTTATCAGGTTGGTACGGTCGTAAAACGGAACAACGGTTACTTTCGAAACAGTCCCGTCCTCCAATGTCTTTTGGGGAAGTCCGGCTTCAATTTCTTTTATCTTCGTCTTAACATTGTCAATCACCTCCAGAGGATTCGCTCCGTAACGGGCGACAACCACTCCGCCGACTGCTTCGATACCTTCCTTATCCAGTCCGCCCCGGCGTGTTCCCGGGCCGATATTTACGAAAGCAACATCAGAAATACGGACCGGAACACCGTCGCGCACAGTGACGACCGCCTTTTCCAGGTCGGATACATCTTTAATATATCCCAACCCCCGGATCAGATATTCTACTTTGTTTATCTCCATCGTTTCCGCACCGATATCGAGATTACTTTTCTTGACGGCGTTCATAATATCCATAACCGATATATTGAAAGCCCGCATGGCATCCGGATTCAGTTCGATTTGATATTCCTTTACAAAACCTCCGGCAGAAGCCACTTCCGAGACTCCTTCGGCAGCCGAAAGGCTATATTTTACGTAGAAGTCCTGTATCGTGCGTAACTCTTCGGCATTCCAGCCTCCGGTGGGTTTACCCGTTTCCGGATTTCTACCTTCCAGCGTATACCAATATATTTGTCCTAAAGCCGTTGCATCAGGCCCGAGAGCCGGCTGTACACCTTCCGGCAATGTGCCGGGAGGCAGCGAATTCAACTTTTCCAGGATACGTGAACGGCTCCAGTAAAATTCTATATTATCATCAAAAATGATATAAATGAATGACATTCCGAACATGGAACTGCTCCGGATACTTTTAACCCCAGGTATTCCCAGTAGGGAAGTTGTCAGCGGATAGGTGATTTGGTCCTGTATGTCTTTGGGAGACCGTCCCATCCATTCGGTAGCGACAATCTGTTGGTTGTCGCCTATATCGGGAATGGCATCCACCGGGATTGGATTACGGGGTATGATACCACCGTGCCAGTTGAAAGGAGAGGTGGATATTCCCCAGACAACGACCAATAGTAATAATAGCATGGTTATCACCCTGTTCTCAAGGAAATAACGGATGAGTTTGTTCAGCATAAGTTGTATGGTATAATGAATAACTATACCTATAACAACCGGGCCTGTCTTTTGTTGAACGCAGCAGTTGAATAGAGGAGGCTGCCGGTCGGCATAACGTGTTTGTCGGCATGCTCGGCTTCTCTTTCGTGAGTGCACCTCAAAGCTATGAGGTGTCTTGTGTCATAATTATGATGTTTTATGCCTCATAGTTTTGAGGTGCTATGCCTCAGATGTTTGAGGTTCGTCAGCGACAGTGAAGGCGAGCGTGCCGTAACGCAGTTGTTTATAGAGGTGGTAAGTCGGTGTGAACTGGGTCGCGATGACAGCTTCCCATTCACCTGGGGTAAAGGGTATTTTCGGTGTGAAACAGAGGCGCGACCGGCTGTTTACAATCAATTCGTCGGGACTGACGGAGTAGCTTTCGCCCGTTTCGAGGCAGCTGATGGTAATGCCTACACCGGGCAGGTCGCCCATCAGCTTGAGATTGTAGCCGTAGATCGATACATGGGGAGGCTGGCCAGGGGCGAGTTTGCCTATCTTGCCGTCTGTCTGCGGATTGTATGGGCGGATAAGCCGGGAGATGTAATCCGGACGCGGCACTTTGAAGTCTTTAATCGGGCCTAAGTTTTCGACCGGGAGGCGTTTGACGCATTGCTTCAGGCGGGGAGAGGGGCGAAGGCAGGGGACGAGAGTATGGCATTCAGGGTCGAATTTGGCATGTGCATTATCGAATGTTCCATTTACGGTCAATTCCGTACGGGCCAACCCGAAATCGACGTTGAAGCCGGCTTCCGTGGCCTTATAAATTTCATTTATCATTGTCCGGAAACAACCTGTCAGTGATTCTTTCGAGTAGGGGGTACCGTCTTTTTTCGCCCGGTCGGCAAGTTCGTCCAAGTCGATTGTGTCGCGAAACATCACGCTGGCTTTTTGGACGTTTATTCCCGGAAGGAAACTCTCGTTGGTCCCGATATGTACATTGGCAATCATGTTGTGTAATTCGGATTTAGGTAGTTCTTTGTCCATTCGATTCTTGATTTAAAGGAGTTAAAGCTTTCAAAGATACGCTTTTGTAATAACATTTGCTTTCATTAAAATGGAAAGTTTAGCTTTTATTTTATGACGGCGTATACAGCTTTGTTGTATCTTCACGGCAAAAAAGCGAAAACGCTGATTATACAGTTTAATATTAGTTAGTTATAAAGATATGGTAATAGCTTATTTGAGAGTAACTATTGACAGGCAACATCTTGAAAGACAGAAAGATGAAATTACTCGTTATGCATCGGCAAATGGTTGGGAAATCAGTAAATGGATCACTGATATAGTAGACGGAAAAAGAATGGAGAGTGAGCCGACTCTGTTCCGTGTGTTGGACAGAATGAAAAAAGGCGATAAAGTTATTATAACGGATATTGCCCGGTTTGGTCGTACCCTGTCCGAAGTAATGACCCTTTTGAGCAAATGTATGACCCTGGGGGTTCATGTATATAGTATAAATGACCGTTATCTTCTGGATGATAACCTGAATACGGAAGCTATATCGACTACCTGTAATCTGGTTTCGGAGATAGAACACCACCTGATGTCTGTCCGTACGAAAGAGGCGTTGAACCATAAGAAAGAGAAGGAGGGCTTGCAGTTGGGACGTCCGAAAGGAACGGATGCCAAGCAATCTTTGCTGGATGCCAACAAAGATGAAGTGATGAACATGCTTGAAAGAGGGGACACCATTGTCATGATCTGCAAGCATTTCAATGTGTCCAGAAATACTTATTACCAGTTCAAAAGGAATTACGGGATTTAGAACCAGTCTTTTTTTCGCATATAAATCCAGGTTAGTATGCCTGTGAGGAACATGATTCCCCAGGCAATACCATAGCCATACCTCCAGTCCAGTTCGGGCATCAGCTTGAAGTTCATACCCCATACGCCGACCAGGAATGTCAGCGGGATGAACAGGGTCGATACGACCGTCAGCCGTTTCATGATCGCATTCATTCGCAGGTCATTGTTGGAAATATAAAGGTCCACCAATGAAGAAATGATTTCCCGGCAACTTTCTGTTGTCTGGATAACGAATTGTAACTGGTCGGCAAGGTCGTTGTAGATCGGGAGCATATCGGGACTGATTATTCCGTTCTCCGTACGCAGTAGTTTGGGGAACTGTTCCTTCAATGGCTGGCTGTTTTTGCGGATAAGCATATATTCATGCCGGCGTTGCTGGATCATCGAACCCATGTTTCCCTGGTCGCTTTTGATGTCGAGCAGTGTCTCTTCGATATCTTCCAGCATTTCTTCTACTTTGGAGGCTGTTTCCACCAGATTGGCAATGATCGTATTTAGCAGGAAAGCAAGCAGCAGTCCGCTGCCTTTTTTTCGCAGGTTCAGCATATCGGATTCCAACGCTTTCATTGTGTTGGCGAATACCGGATTATTGCTTTCTGTGAAAGTGATGACTACATTTCCGGTGACCAACAAGCTGATATGTTCGGAATGTATCTCCATATTGGCATCATAATAGCTGGAGTTCAGGATAATGAGCACATGGTTCGCATATTCCTCGATCTTTACGACATGCTGAGGTGTCAGTATATCCTTGGCATCCAGATTGTGCAGGCCGAACTCTTTTACGATACGCGTAATGGTATCGGAGTCGGTCAGCCCGCTCACCTGAAACCAGTTTATTTTGTTCGGATCGACCAGCTTGCCAAAAGAAGAAGTACCCTTTTTTATTTCGGTCGTATGGAGTGCTTCGGCATTGTATTGAGTGAGACGAATGTCGGTTACAGTCTCATGTTCACCGGCATAATAATACTTATCCGACAGATGCCGGTTAGAAATATGTCTTCTTCTGTGCACATGTGTAGCTTCTTTTCGTCTCATAGATACCTTTGTTTAATCCAGTTCCACAACAGTGATGCCTGCACCTCCCAGTTGAACATGCTCATCGTGGTAATGGCGGACACCGGGGACTGAATGCAGATAGTCGCGTATCAGTTGCCGCAGGATACCTGTACCTGTACCATGCAGGATACGTACCCTCGATGCTCCGACCTGGATGGCATCGTCAATGAAATAGGTGACAGTTTGCAGTGCTTCATCGCCCCTCATACCTCTAACATCTATTTCCTGCTTAAAGTTCAATTTCTTTTCGTGCATATGGTCGGTCGTATCCGAGCTGACAAACGTACTTTTCTGGATTTCCTTCTTGATCTGTCCTTTGCTGACTTTCTCCAGTTGTTCCAGTTTAACCGTACTTTTAATCATACCGAATGCTACGACTGCCTGTTTGCCCTGAAGTTCCATAACCGTTCCGGCAGAAACCTGTCCTTTCAGGCGGACATTGTCGCCCACCTCGATCACATCGCGGTTGAATGTCTGTTTGGCGGCAGGTGCATTCTGTTTTTGCTTTTTACGCTCTTTCCGTTCCTGCAACTTCGCCATCTTGCGGGCGATCTTGTCATCTTCTTCTCCGGCCGATTCGACAGAGGCCTTAAACTCCTCCAACGCTTTGCGGGCAAGTTTGGTCTGTTCCTTTTCGGCTTGTGCTTCCTTGATTTCACGAACCGTATTCTCGATTCTTGCATTAGCTTCGGCCAGTATTCGTTGCGCTTCGGCTTTCGCTTCGCGCATGATTTCCTTTCGTTGCCTGTTTACCTCTTCCAGATCTTTTTCGTAACGGGAGGTGATATCTTCCAGTTTCTTTTCCTGCTGGCGGATATTCTGCCGTTTGCTTTCCCAGTAACGTTTATCGCGGACGATATCTTGCAGGTATTTATCCATATCGATATAATCGGAGCCGACTTTGGCAGAGGCGTCTGCTATCACATCTTCCGGTAAACCGATCTTTCGTGCGATCTCGACGGCAAACGAACTACCCGGATTCCCGATAGACAATTTGAATAACGGCTGCATCAGATGGCGGTCATACAACATGGCGCCGTTTACGATGCCTTCCGTATCTTCGGCAAAATGTTTCAGGTTCTGATAGTGCGTCGTAATTACACCGAAACTGCGGTTCCGGTTGAAACGGTCCAGCAAAGCCTCGGCAATGGCACCACCTATCTGGGGTTCCGTACCGCTACCGAACTCATCGATCAGTATGATTGTCTTTTCGTTACAGTTTCTGACGAAATACTTCATGTTGGTCAGATGGGAACTATAAGTACTCAAGTCGTTCTCAATACTTTGCTCGTCACCGATATCAATAAAAATACTGGAGAATATACCGGTGCGTGAACTTTCGTGCAATGGAATCAATAATCCGCATTGCATCATATATTGCAGCAGTCCGACCGTTTTCAGACAGACTGATTTACCTCCGGCGTTCGGTCCTGAAATAATCAGGATACGCTTCTTTTCATCGAGTGTGATATCGAGTGGTATGACTTGCTTGTTTTGTTTCTGCAACGACAGGTAAAGCAGCGGATGAACGGCACGCGCCCAATCCACCTGTTGTACATTCTCCACAACCGGCTTGATCCCTTTTACCTGTTCGGCAAAGAGCGCTTTGGCACGAATAAAATCAATATCTGCCATAAACTCATATGATTGCAGGATATCTGGCACCATCGGACGTACAATATTGGTAAACTCCGTCAGGATCTTCATGATCTCGCGGCGTTCGTCACCTTCCAGTTCACGTACACGGTTGTTGGCTTCCACAACAACTTCCGGCTCGATGAAAACTGTCTTTCCACTGGCCGATTCGTCGTGTACGATACCTTTTATCTTTCTTTTAAAAGCCGGAGCGACGGGAATCATCAGACGACCATCGCGCATGGTCGGGGTGACATCTTTGTCTACTACGCCTTCCGACTGTGCATTCCGCAGGATGGATTGCAGGCTGCGGGAAATACCGCTCATCGTGGAAGAAATTTCTTTCCTGATCTGTGCCAGGGTAGGAGACGCGTTGTCTTTTACTTTCCCAAACTTGTCGAGGATGGAATCGATTTTCCCGATCAACTGGGGAAATACAAGAATGTCACCAGCCAGCGCTGTCAAAGCCGGATAAGCTATTTCTTCATCCTCTTCCGTCCGGAAGAAACGGACAATATCGTTGATTGTCTGTAGCGAACGTTTCAGGTCGAACAACTCCTTTTCGTCCAGCCAGGTTCCTTCCGGGCGTATCCGTTTCAACGAATAACGGACATCGAAAAAGAAACTGGCAGGAAACTCTACCTCTCCATGCAGGATACGGACAAACTCATCTGTCTGTTCCAGACGTTCAATAACGGTTGTATAGTCGGCAGAGAATTCCATCTCTGCAACCCGCTCTTGTCCCAGCGGGCTTAAACATTTATCGGAAATTAAACGGCGTACTTTATCGAACCCCGTTTTCTGTTCAAAGTTTTGTGGGTATATCACGTTTATTTATATGCTTTATTTTATCTCCACCGTAATCTCTCTGCGGATAGTCGGGCGGACGATCATTTCCATTTTGTTTTTGCCCCGTTTAATTTCAAACGTACAGGCATTGTTGCCGGTCGGATTGACATAAGGAGCATAATAATATAGGTAGGAGAAACCTCCTACATTGCCTGACTTTTGTAAAGCGTCGGCAACCTGAGGGTATTGGAATGTATCCCAGAACATACAGCGTTTGAAGCCGTTTGCGTCCGTGAATTGTGTTTTAGGATCGCGGAATTTCATTGTTTTGGAAATGAAGTTCTTATAGCCTGCTGTAAATTCTTCGGCGGAATAATTCATTTTGTTGTCATTGATCTTTTCGATCACGTCACGCGGACGAAGTCCTGATGCGTAAGCCGGCGAATTGCGGTCTACATCTGTGATGAGTTCCAGGCGGTCGATGTCATAACAGATCCCGGTGTAATTATAAGTCTTCTGGTTTACCTTATATTGCACATTGCGACCATATTTTACATACGGATACTGCATCAGCATCAACGGCACATGGATACGGGCATATTCTTCCAACTTGTAGGAGTCTTCCAGCAATTCGTTCGCCTCGCATTCCCAAAGGATGCGACCCGGAACAAATGCCTGGTCGATCATTCGGAAACCGAATTGTAACAGGTATTCTGCTTCAGCCTCTGCCGCCGAATTACCCAGGAACGGGAAAGAATCCATCTTACTCTGAGTAAAATTATAACGGAAAGTAGGCTCTTTCTCTATCTGGATCTTGTTGGCTCCTTTGAAATTCGGATTCTTATCGAAGAAGTAGAATGTCTGTATCAGAATATCCGGTTGTGCGATATCCAGCACCAGTCCTTTTTTAGTCATTTCTTTCTCGATGCAATCGTTGATGGCACTTTCCAGTTTACGGTTGTTCTCATCTATCGCTGCGAAAGCAAATGTCTTGAATTTGCCGAAGCTTATAGAATCGGGTGTCACCACTGTCTTGAACGGACAGGTAAAAGTGCGCTCGCTGGTAGTCTCCAGACTGTACATGGAGAAAGCCGAAGCCAACTGGTCTTCAGTGATCGAGTTGACCTTCTTGCAATCCTTCTTTACCATTACCTGTTTGGTCGGGATGGAAAGATTGGAGATGGTTAGTATCACTTCGTTTTTACCGGCAGGATTCAGTAACTGGGCTATCTCCTGAGGAGAAACTTCTGCCGACTGCACCCCGTCTATCGCTTCTACAATATCACCTTGCTTAACTCCTGCAAGTTCTGCCGAAGAATAAGGGATAACTCCTGTAATGACAGGTTTGAACTTTCCCCAGTTGTTACTTTGGCTGATATCATATGTGAATCCTAATCTACAGATTGACGCGCTACGGTTCTGTGCATAACCGGTTAAGAATGCAAATAACAATAATATGGATAAAACAACTCTTTTCATAATGCCAGTAATTCTATTATAGTATTAATAATACCTGTTTATACCTAAATCTATAGGCAAAGGTAAAGATATTTTTGTTGAGTATGAATAGTTGGCAGCATATTTGATGTTATTCCGGTGTATGATCGTAAGGATAACTTTTTCTGCATCCAAAGTGTTAGTAGATGAAAGTTGTCGTATTATGCTGACAATTAGGTAATAATAAAAATATTAAGATAGTTATGAGCAAGATGAATTTTAACGGAAAGAAGGAAACGGCTGAAAAGAATGAATGTCAGAACAACGAAGAAGCGACAAATTTGCAGCAGGAACAGGAAAATGCGGCAGAAGAATGTGCGCAAACTGACAATGTGACCGAAGAGCTGGATGAGTTGAAAAAGAAGTATAACGAATTGAACGACTCTCATCTTCGCCTGATGGCAGAATTTGATAATTACCGCAAACGTACCCTGCGTGAAAAAGCAGACTTGATTAAGAACGGCGGTGAGGCAGCCCTGAAAAACTTACTTCCTGTAGTCGATGATTTCGAACGTGCATTACAGAATATCCGTAACTCGGATGATGTGGAAGCCGTGAAAGAAGGGGTAGAGCTTATCTATTCCAAATTTATGGCTTATCTGGCCCAGCAGGGAGTGAAAGCTATTGAAGCGGTAGGCCAACCTTTCGACACCGAAATGTTTGAAGCTGTAGCTACTATTCCTGCTCCGGAACCTGGCATGAAGGGTAAAATCCTGGATTGTGTACAGACCGGATATACTTTAAATGACAGAGTGCTTCGTCACGCTAAAGTAGTAGTAGGAGAATAAGCAACATGCTAGAGGGCAAATAACAACAATACAAAGATGGCTAAAAGAGATTATTACGAAGTGCTGGAGGTGTCAAAAACCGCCACAGTAGAAGAAATTAAGAAAGCATATCGAAAGAAAGCAATCCAATTCCACCCGGACAAGAACCCCGGTGACAAACAGGCAGAAGAAAACTTCAAGGAAGCTGCCGAAGCGTACGACGTATTGAGTGATCCTCAGAAACGTCAGCGCTATGACCAGTTCGGGCATGCCGGAGTAGGAGGTGCATCCCAGGGAGGTGGCTTTGGTGGAGCCGGAATGTCAATGGAAGATATCTTCTCTCAGTTCGGAGACATCTTTGGAGGACACTTTGGTGGCTTTGGCGGTTTCGGTGGTTTTGGCGGAGGCTCACGTGGCGGCCGTCGTGTGAATCGCGGATCAGATTTGCGTGTGAAGGTAAAACTGAATCTGAAAGAGATCGCTAACGGAGTAGAGAAGAAGATAAAAGTTAAGAAATATGTACCTTGTAGCAAATGTCACGGTAGCGGAGCAGAAGACGATCACAGCTCCAAGACTTGTGAGACTTGCCATGGCAGTGGTGTCGTTACCCGTATTGCCAATACAATCCTGGGGCAGATGCAGACACAGTCTACCTGTCCGACTTGTGGCGGTGAAGGAAAGATCATCACTAAAAAATGTGCTCAATGTGACGGTGAAGGTGTTATGCGTGATGAAGAGATCATTACGATCAACATACCTGCCGGCGTAGCTGAAGGAATGCAGTTATCCATGAGCGGAAAGGGAAATGCAGCCCGCCACGGAGGTATAAACGGTGACCTGCTGATTTTGGTTGAAGAAGAACCGCATGCAGAACTGATCCGTGACGAGAATGACTTGCTGTATAATTTGTTGTTGAGTGTTCCCCAGGCTGCTTTGGGAGGAACCGTAGAAGTTCCGACTATCGACGGCAAAGCGAAGGTGAAGATCGAGCCGGGTACGCAACCGGGTAAAGTCCTTCGCCTGAGAAATAAGGGACTTCCTTCCGTGAACAGTTATGGAACAGGTGATTTGCTGGTAAATGTCAGCGTATATATTCCTGAAACATTATCAGCGTCAGAAAAAGAAACGCTGACCGGTTTGGATAATTCACCGAACTTCCAGCCGAATCGTACAATGAAAGAGAAGATCTTCAGCAAATTCAGACATATGTTTGATTAGAAGTATTCAACTATTCTCAGATAAATAAGAAAAGAGTAAAGTCGACTAACAGGAAGTTGGCTTTACTCTTTTTTATTATCGGTCTTGTCCCGGAAGGACAGGGCGGTGACTTTTCACATACCTCTTTTTTATAAAGCAATATATTACTGCCCTCATTTATTAGTTTCTTATTCCAAAAGATTTGCTTGTTTATCAATAAGCATTTTACGGAGTCGATGAACCTTAAAATGCTTGCCGATTTGTGTTGTCTATCATATCGCTTTATTACGGATGAATGCCTCTCTACAACTATTAATCAATGATAAATATACCATAAAGGAAATAGCTTATGAGCTGGGATTTACAGACGACGCCTACTTTTGCCGGGTATTCAAAAAGCACTACGGAATCATTCCCGGCGATTATAAGAAAAGGAGGGGAGAGGTTTTATTCTAAAAGCAAAACGTTATAAAAATCTGCTTCCCGTAGAAAAAACTCTATTGGTTGATTGTGAATTGATGACAGTTTCCTCGTAGTTCCGTGTTTAGGAAACTCCAGTTCCCTGCCTAGGAAACTACAATTTCCTGCGGAGGGAACTACAGTTTCCCAGGCAGGAAACGCGTGTTTCCTCCTAAGGAAACAGGAACGACTCTATAGGCGGGAATCAGAAAGTCCCGGACTCGTCCTTTAACCGGCCGAGAGACTGCCGGTAGCCGGTAATGATTTCTTCCATCACTTCGGCAACCGTTTCTTCTTTTCTGAACAGGGCGGCGACTTGTCCGATTTCCAGTTCTCCTTCTTCCAGATTGCCTTCGAACATACCCTTCTTGGCTCTGCCTTTACCTAATAAAGCACGCATTTCTTCGACCGATGCGCCCCGCGCTTCGGCTTCTTCTACGGCAGTTGTGAAACCGCCTTTCACCAGGCGGGTGGGAGCGAGCTTTTTCAGCAACAGCTTCGTGTCGCCTTCGTTGAGGCTGAGGCAGAGCTGCTTGAAGTTTTCATGGGCGGAACTTTCTGCAGTCAATGCGAAACGTGTTCCAATCTGTACACCTTCGGCCCCAAGCGCAAAAGTGGCCAGCATGGCATCACCGGTTCCTATTCCTCCGGCCGCCATGAGCGGGAGGGAAGTGGCACGGCGTACGGCGGGAATTAGGCAAAGTGTGGTTGTTTCTTCCCGTCCGTTATGTCCTCCGGCTTCGAAACCTTCGGCAACAATCGCATCCACACCGGCTTCCTCACATTTGACGGCAAACAGGGAACTGCTCACCACATGGACGACCGTTATGCCGTGTTCTTTCAGGAACGGAGTCCATTTTTTGGGACTTCCCGCAGAGGTGAAAACGATTTTTACTCCCTCTTCGACCATCAGGTTCATCAGATTTTCGATTTCCGGATACATCAAAGGTACATTAACCCCGAAAGGTTTGTCGGTGGCAGCCCGGCATTTCCGGATATGTTCGCGTAATACTTCGGGGTGCATGGAGCCGGCTCCCAACAGTCCGAGTCCTCCGGCATTGCTCACCGCCGAAGCCAGCCGCCAGCCGCTGCACCAAACCATTCCACCTTGTATAATAGGATATTTAATACCAAACAATTTACATATTCTGTTCATGGCTAATCTATTTATAATGTTAGGGGAACAAAGTAAAATAAAACTTACCTATCTTTGCGTGTCTGATTCTATAAATAATGTGGATATAAATTAATTCTTACAATATAACAGTTATGAATAAAGCGCTTATGGCTGCCGGTCTGGCAGTAGTTTTAGGAGCTTGCAACTCCTCGAAGAAAAGCGATGTGGCCGATGCCGCACCCAATCCGTTCTTTACGGAATATACGACTCCGTTCGGTGTTCCTCCTTTCGACAAGATAGAAGTGGCTCATTACAAGCCGGCATTTGAGAAAGGGATGGAAGAACAGAAAAAGGAAATCGATGCTATTGTCAATAATCCGGAAGAACCGACGTTCGAGAATACGATTGTCGCTTTAGATCGCTCAGGTGAATTGTTGACGAAAGTGATGTATGCTTTCAGCGGTCAGTCGAGTGTGAATACGACCGACGAAATACAAGCTCTGGAGCAGGAACTGTATCCAGTTCTTTCCGCCCATTCGGATGATATCAGCCTGAATCCGGCTCTCTTTACCCGTGTAAAAGTTGTGTATGACAAGCAGGCTTCAATGAACCTGAATAAGGAGCAGAAGAAGTTGCTGGAGGAAACCTACAAAGGTTTCGTACGTGGCGGAGCCAACCTCGACGCTGACAAGCAAGCCCGGTTGCGTGAACTGAATGAAAAGATATCTGTCCTGGAGCTGACTTTCGGGCAGAACGTACTGAAAGAAACGAATGCCTTCAAACTGGTTGTAGATAACAAAGAGGATTTGGCCGGACTTCCCGAATCGTTGATTGCCGCTGCTGCCGAAACTGCCGCTGCCGACTCAATGGAAGGCAAATGGATTTTCACACTCCATAATCCGAGTGTGATGCCTTTTCTGCAATATGCCGATAACCGTGCGTTACGGGAAAAGATATTCAAGGCGTATATCAACCGTGGAAACAATAGCAACGGGAATGACAATAAGAACGTTGTCAAAGAACTTGTAGCTGCCCGCCTGGATAAGGCCAAACTGTTGGGTTATGAAGACTTTGCCGCTTTTGTGCTGGATGAGAACATGGCAAAGAACGAGAAGAATGTGTATAACCTGCTTGACCAGATTTGGACTCCGGCGCTGAAAAAAGCGAAGGAAGAACTGGCCGATATCAATGCCGAAATAAAGAAGGAAGGCGGCGACTTCGAAGCCGAAGGTTGGGACTGGCGTTATTATGCGGATAAAGCCCGTCAGGCAAAATTCAATATGGATGAAAACGAAGTCCGCCCTTATCTGGAACTGAACCATGTGCGTGAAGGTGCTTTTTATGTAGCGAATAAGTTGTATGGAATAACTTTTACGGAAATCAAGGACATACCGAAGCCGGACCCGGATGCTTTTGCTTTTGAATGTAAGGATAAGGATGGTTCTTCACTGGGTGTCCTTTATATGGATTTCTATACTCGTCCGGGTAAAGGTGGCGGTGCCTGGTGTGGCGGATACCGTGACCAGAGTTATAAAGATGGAAAGAAAGTGCTGCCGGTTGTTACCACCGTATTTAATTTCAGTAAACCGGCTGCCGGGCAACCTGCATTGCTGAGTGCGGATGAGGCGGAAACCGTCTTCCATGAGTTCGGTCATGCCTTGCATGGTTTGTTTGCTGATGTTCATTATACCGGAGTAGCCGGTGTTCCCCGCGACTTTGTGGAATTGCCTTCGCAGGTAATGGAACATTGGGTGTTCGAACCGGAAGTGTTGAAAGTATATGCCAAACATTATCAGACAGGAGAAGTGATTCCGCAGGAGCTGGTTGACAAGATTGTGAAAAGCAGCAAATACGGACAGGGCTTTGCTACGGTCGAATATCTGGCCGCTTCCTTGTTGGATATGGATTATCATACCTTGAAAGAACAGCTGCCCGGTATGGATATCGAAGCCTTTGAAGCTGAAGCGATGAACAAACGCGGATTAATCCGCCAGATACCTCCGCGCTACCGTACTACTTATTTCGGTCATACGATGGAAGGTGGTTATACAGCCGGATATTACAGCTACATCTGGGCAGAAGTGCTGGATGCCGATGCTTTCGAGGCTTACAAAGAAACCGGCGATATCTTCAACCTCGAGGTCGCTTCCAAGTTCCGTAAATATGTCCTTACCCCGGGTGGTATCGATGATGCAATGGATATGTATAAAAACTTC
The DNA here is from genome assembly GCF_020091425.1 of Parabacteroides goldsteinii. Lineage (NCBI taxonomy): Bacteria > Pseudomonadati > Bacteroidota > Bacteroidia > Bacteroidales > Tannerellaceae > Parabacteroides > Parabacteroides goldsteinii. The sequence goes on from NZ_CP081906.1 coordinate 1,618,610, forward strand.
CGTGGCAAGGAGCCAGGCATTGAACCGTTGCTAAAGAACAGAGGGTTAAAATAAGATTTTTTTATTATCTTTGCGCATGTAACATGCTTAAACAGAACAATATGAAGAAAATGATTATGACAGCCGGCATAGCTGTTGCACTTAGTGCTTGCAGTTCGTCGGAGAAAAAGTCTGAAATCTTAGCTCCAGGAGATATTTTACTAACGGAGTTCACGACTCCGTTCGGAGTTCCTCCTTTCGATAAAATCGAACTGGAGGATTATATGCCTGCTTTTAAGGAGGCGATAGCTCAACAACAAAAGGAAGTAGATGATATTGTCGGTCAGACGGCTGCTCCCGATTTTGAGAATACGATTGTTGCTCTTGACCAGAGCGGTAGCCTGCTGCGTAAGGTCAATGCCGTTTTCAGCGGACTGAACAGTGCCAACACAAATGATGAGATGCAGGCGTTAAGCCGTGAGTTGTCTCCGTTATTATCAAAGAATAGTGATGATATCCGTCTGAACAAAGATTTGTTTGCCCGTGTAAAGGCTGTGTATGATAATCGGGAATCTCTGAACCTGAATAAGGAACAGAAGAAGTTGCTGGAAGAAACCTATAAGAGTTTTGTCCGCGGCGGTGCGAACCTGGATGCAGAGCAACAAGCCCGTTTACGTGAACTGAACAGTGAGATATCCATGCTTCAGTTGACATTCGGACAGAATATGTTGAAGGAAACAAACGCTTTCCAATTGGTTATTGAGAATAAAGACGACCTTGCCGGCCTGCCCGAAAGCCTGATACTGAACGCGGAGGTTGCTGCCCGTGCGGCAGGGTTGGAAGGCAAATGGCTTTTCACTTTGCATAATCCGAGTGTGATGCCTTTCCTGCAATATGCCGATAACCGTGCGTTGCGTGAAAAGATTTTCAAAGGTTATATCAACCGTGGAAATAATGGTAATGATGCCGATAACAAAGATGTCGTGCTTAAACTTGTTACGCTTCGCCTGGAAAAAGCGAAGTTGATGGGATATGACGATTATGCCTCTTTCGTCCTGGAAGACCGTATGGCTAAAACGTCGGATAAAGTATATGCTCTGTTGGACGAAATATGGAAACCCGCTTTGGGAAAAGCGAAAGAAGAACTGGCTGATATCAATGCCGAAATAAAAAAGGAAGGCGGCAACTTCGAAGCGGAAGGCTGGGACTGGCGTTATTATTTCGAAAAAGCGAAGAAGGCTAAGTTCGATTTGGATGAAAACCAGGTTCGCCCGTATCTGAAACTGGAGAATGTGCGTGACGGTGCTTTCTTGTTAGCCAATAAATTATATGGTATTACCTTTACACCCATCAAGGAAATACCGTTGCCTCATCCGGATGCACAGGCTTTCGAATGTAAGGATAAAGATGGTACGCATCTGGGTGTTCTTTATATGGACTTCTTCCCGAGAGCCAGCAAACGCGGCGGTGCATGGTGCGGAACCTATCGTTCGCAGACTTATAAAGACGGCAAACGTCAGGGACCGGTCGTAACGATTGTATGTAATTTCTCCCAGCCGGCTCCGGGGCAACCAGCTTTGTTGAGTGCGGATGAAGCGGAAACATTATTCCATGAGTTCGGACACGGTTTGCATAACTTGTTTAAGAACGTACATTATTATGGTGTATCGGGTGTTCCCCGCGATTTCGTCGAACTGCCTTCACAGGTGATGGAGCATTGGGTGTTCGAACCTGAGTTACTGAAAGAATATGCGAAACATTATGAGACAAACGAAGTGATTCCGGCCGAACTGATTGAAAAGTTGGATAAGAGCGGAAAGTACGGACAGGGTTTTGCTACGACTGAATATCTGGCCGCTTCTTTACTCGATATGGATTTCCATGTATTGAAGGAAGTACATGAAGGTGCAGACGTCATGAAGTTTGAAGAAACTGTTTTGGGTGAACGCGGACTATTGAAACAGATACCTTCCCGTTATCGCACTACTTATTTCAATCACACGATGGGTGGCGGATATACAGCCGGTTATTATAGTTACATCTGGGCCGAAGTCCTGGATGCAGATGCTTACCAGGCTTATAAGGAAACCGGAGATATCTTCAATCAGGAAGTAGCTGCCAAATTCCGTGAATACGTTCTTACCCCTGGCGGCATCGACGACGCAATGGATATGTATAAAAATTTCCGTGGTAAAGAACCGAACACGGAACCGTTGTTGAAGAACAGGGGATTGAAATAAAGGTAAATGTAGTGTCGTTGGTAGGGGCGGTTCGCGAACCGCCCCTACAGGCACCATCATATTGAACCTGGCCGGTTCAATATTTTCTATCCATGTATCTCTATAATATAGGACGCATCAAACGTCTCTCCCGGCTGTAAATGTTGCATCCAGTTTCTGTCTTTATATTCCCCGGTGTAATTAACACGGTCGCAACGGCCATACCAGGGTTCGATACATACGAAGGGTGCGTTCTTTGAGGGAGGCGACCAAAGGCCGACAACAGGCGCTGTGAAATATACCGTCAGATAAGAGCCGCCATCCTGTTTCAGTAAATCCACCCGCTTTACTTGGCTGTTTTCAAGTACTAATGCATCCTTATCGAAAGTATGTATATCCAATGGTAATAATCCTTCTTTGTCAAGTGAAAGCGGATATTCCTTGTCTCCGATACAACCTTTTTCCTGAATGAGTTTGTAGGAAAGTCCCTCATGCCGGTCGAAGGCAAAGAAGCCTCTTGAACTGCTGTCTTTATCATAATCAGGATAATAAAAAGCCGGATGCGCTCCAATCTGGAAATGCAGTTCCTCGTTTCCGGTATTTTTCACTGTCCATAAGACTTCTATCTGGTTTCCGGCCAGTTTGTATCCTATCTCCAGACAAAAGGGAAAAGGATATAATTGTAATGTATCCTCATTATCCTGTAGTTGAAACCGCAATTCCGTATCAGTCTCTTTTATCAGTTTAAATTCCTGATCCCGTGCAAAACCGTGTTGTGATAACTTGTAAGTCTTTCCGTTATGGCGATACTCGTTGTTCCATAAACTACCTACGATAGGGAAAAGTACCGGCGAATGGCGTTTCCAGAAGGTAGGATCGGCCTGCCATAAATATTCTTTACCGGTTGCGTTGGCAACAATGCTGCTTAGTTCGGCTCCATGTGGCGACACCTGAATGGTGAGCGAATTATTCGATACTGTTTTCTTCATCAGATTTATTTGTTTATGTTATTTTCCGTTTCAGCAAAGTTAATGAACTTATTATTTGATTCTCCCGCTCTTTTATAATAAAACAAAACAGAAAGCGTTAAAAGATCATTGAATAGTTGAAAATATGGAACTACACGAAACAAGATCATTTCTGATAAGTGGTATCGCAGTTTTGCTTTGCCTCTGTTTTTCGCTCTCGGTAAAGGCCGGTGAACGGTATACGGACAACTCTGTATTGAGCAAAGGAAACTGGGTGAAAATACAGATAGAGCAGGATGGAATCTACAAACTTACTTCTTCTGAATTGAAGAAGATGGGATTTGACGATCCTTCGAAAGTTGCTGTCTATGGATATGGTGGCTGGCCTTTGGAAGAAGATTTCACAAAACCTTATGTGGATGATCTGCCTGCTGTCCCGGTGCTGAGAAAGGATGATTATATCCTTTTTTATGGGCGGGGAACGACGAAATGGGAAGCTCAGATAAGAAATGAAAATTTTACGCATACCAATAATCCTTACTCTGTGTATGGATATTATTTTCTGACAGACGGGGCGGAGGTTAAAGTCCCGGAGCAGATTAAATATGATAGAACTACCAGTGAGAGAATAGAAACTTTTGATGACTATTTACTCCATGAAAAAGAGTTGGTTTCTATTAATTTATCGGGAAGGAGATTGTTTGAGAAGTTATCGCAGTCTACCCAGACTTTCAATGACTTTGGAAATCCGGAGACATTAGGGATAGTCGAAGGTGAAATTTATGTAGATTGCAAATTTGTACCACTCACTACAACATCAGAGGCACAAGGTGAAATTACGTTATCTTTTGCAGGAAATAAGCTGTATAATGGAAACACTTCCCTTCAAAGTGGAACATACACAAAAGGCAAGGATATGGAATTAGCCCAAAAATATGAATATAAGGCAGGGGATCATTTAAGTGTTAAGCTGGAGTATAAGAAATCACAGCAACCCAGTACCGATGGCTATGTCGATTATATCCGTTTGAATGTCAAACGTCAATTGAAGACTTACAATGAACCATATACATTTTTCCGTTCATTTAAATCCCGGAATCATATATCCCGGTTTGTAATAGAAGGCGCTAATTCAGCCTGTATGGTTATGGATATAACAGACCCTGCAAACTGTAAAATTATAGAAACAGAACTGACCGGCTCTACAATGTCTTTTACTATTCCGGAAAGTAATTCATTGAGAGAATTTGTTTTGATAAGGACTGATCGTACGGATTTTCCTGTCCCTGTCAGTAAAGGTGCGGTTGAGTGCAGGAACCTTCATGGCTGGTCGAATAAAGATATGATTATTATCTCTCCGTCTACTTTACGAAAAGAAGCGGAGAGATTGAAAGAAGCACATGAAACACAAGATGGTTTACGTGTGGAAGTGGTAACACCGGAAGAAATATATAATGAATTTTCAAGTGGAACTCCCGACGCAACAGCCTATAGAAGGTTTATGAAGATGTTGTATGATAAAGCGGCATCAAAAGAGGATCGTCCGAAATACTTGTTGCTTTTCGGAGATGGTGCTTACGATAACCGCTTTGTTACGGAATCATGGAGTAAGATAAGTGATAAGGAGAGAGAGAATTTCCTGCTTACCTTTCAGTCAGAAAATTCATTGGATGAAAAATCTTATGTGACAGATGATTATTTTGGTTTTCTGGATGATGCTTCTAATGGGAAAAGTGTAGAATCGTGTCCGGTGGATATAGGGATAGGCCGTTTCCCTATCCGTTCGGTTTCGGATGCCCGGAAGATGGTCAATAAGGTTATTCGTTATATGAATAATGAAGAACTGGGCATTTGGAAAAATGAAACTTGTTTTGTGGCAGATGATGGAAGTAATGCGGATAAAGTAAAAAAACAAGCGAATGATCATATGAAATATGCAAATGGAGCAGCTCAAACGGTTGAAGAGAAAGCACCGGATGTTCTGGCAAGTCGATTGTTTTTTGATAATTATGCCAAAGACTATTCTAGTTCAAATTCATATTCGGTCGTAACAGACGAAATGAATAAGAAGTTAAGAGAGGGATTGATGCTGATTAATTATACAGGGCATGGAAACACGACTTCGTGGTCTGATGAGAATGTTCTTACACTACCGATGATAGATAAATTCTCCTATCCCAAATTACCATTATGGATTACGGCTACCTGTGATTTTTGTCGTTTTGATGCACTGGCAACGTCGGCAGGAGAGAGCATTTTTCTAAATGAAAAAAGTGGGGGGATAGCATTGTATACAACTGTTCGAGTGGCTTACGGTTCTGAGAATGATAGAATAAATAATAGTTTCCTAGAGAAGTTATTCGATCAAAGTATGTATCCGGCTTTGGGCGATGTGGTCAGAAGTGTTAAGGCTGATAATAAATCATTAAGATCGAAAAACCTGAATTTTACCTTTATTGGTGATCCTGCTTTAAAGTTGGCTTTGCCTTCCCATAAAATACGTATTAATACGATTAATGGAAAAGATGCGGTTCAGAATTCAACTAATTTCAGAGCTTATGATGAAGTGACTGTAGAGGGAGAGATATTAGCTCCGGATAATTCGATAATTGATAATTTCAACGGAAAGCTGGAAGTGAAAGTGATGGATAGTAAAATCGAAATTACGACACGGAATAACTTCAGGAATGATACTGCTTTTAAATATATGGATTATAAAAACCTTGTTTATAAGGGCTCAACCCAGGTTCAGAATGGCAAATTCAGTTTCTCTTTTTATGTCCCGGGCAATATTTCTTATTCCGGTAAGGCCGGAAAGATGATTCTGTATGCTTCGGATAGCGAGCAGAAAATAGAAGCAAAAGGTAACTTTACGAATTATAAGGTACAAGGTACTTCTGATGATCCTTTGGACGATCACGAAGGTCCTGAAATAGTAAAACTTTATTTGAACGATTCGACATTTGTGAGTGGTGACAAAGTAAATACAACTCCGTTTTTCTATGCCCGGTTGTGGGATCAGACGGGAGTGGATATAACAGAAGGCGGTGTCGGGCATGATGTGATGCTTATGATAGACAATAAACCTTTTACCAGCTATAATCTGAATTCTTACTATAACAATATATTTGGCCGGAAAGGAGAAGGTGAAGTGAGATTCGGTATTCCGCAATTAAGTGCGGGAATGCATGAGGCTGTCTTTAAAGTTTGGGATGTCATGGGAAATCCAACAACTTACACGTTCCGGTTCGAAGTAGATGAGAGCTTGAAACCTTTCATCACCAATATTGTCGCAACTCCGACACCGGCAAAAGGTAATGTTGAATTCCATCTTACACACAACCGTCCCGAATCTCAGATGAAAGTCGGTATCATGGTCTACGACATTGCAGGCCGGCTGCATTGGAAACATGAGGAGACTGGTTCGTCCGAATTATTCAAAGATTATGTGATAGATTGGGATTTGAGAAATAATTCAGGAAGCCATGTCCGTCCTGGAGTTTATATTTACAGGGCTGCGATAAGCACTAATAATTCAAAGGAGGCAACGGAAGCAAAGAAGATGATTATTTTATGGTGATTTTACTTACATTTGTAGGAAATAAAAATAAACCATGGAAAGTATATATACAGCAGATGAAAACAGATATGCCGGCATGACGTATCGCCGTTGCGGACGTAGCGGTATTTTGTTACCGGCCATTTCTTTAGGGTTATGGCATAACTTCGGAAGTGTGGATGTCTTCAATAATTTTATAAAGATAGCTTATACGGCTTTCGATAATGGCATTACTCATTTTGACCTGGCAAATAATTACGGCCCGGTCTATGGTTCGGCAGAAGAGAATTTCGGCCGGATTCTGAAAAAAGGCTTGGGAGCTTACCGTGACGAACTTCTTATTTCGACAAAGGCCGGTTATGATATGTGGCCGGGGCCGTACGGAAACTGGGGAAGCCGTAAGTATCTGATGGCAAGTCTTGACCAAAGTCTGAAACGGATGGGATTGGAGTATGTGGACATCTTCTATTCCCATCGTCCTGATCCGGAAACACCGATAGAAGAGACGATGGGGGCTTTGGCAGATATTGTTCGCCAGGGGAAAGCGCTGTATGTAGGTATCTCAAATTATAACGCGGAACAGACGGAGAAGGCGTTGGCTGTATTGAAAGAACATCGCGTTCCTTGCTTGATCCATCAGGCGCGTTATTCTATGTTCGATCGGTGGACGGAGCCGGATTTGCTGCCTTTGCTACAAGAAAAAGGTGTCGGCATGATTGCTTTTTCTCCTTTGGCACAGGGAATGCTTACTAATAAATATCTGCATGGAATACCTGAAAATTCAAGAGCCGCTAAGTCAACCGGCCATTTGAAACGGGAACAGGTGACGGATGATAAGATAAATAAGATTCGCCAGTTGCATGAATTGGCAATAGAACGTGGACAGACATTGGCTGAAATGGCTTTGGCATGGTTGTTGAAAGACGACCGTGTAACCAGTGTCCTTGTCGGAGCCAGTTCCGTTGAACAGCTGCTGGATAATCTGAAAGCATTGCGTAATACCGTTTTCACCAATGAAGAGTTAGAGCGGATAGAGTTTATTTTGAAATGAAGCTCCGGATTTATTGATACATTATTATTTATATGACACCATTTTTACAACAGATAGCCTCTTTATTTTATCAGCAATACGGAGCGGAGGTCAGCAGGCTGGCCTTTGTTTTCCCTAACCGCCGAACGGGATTGTTCTTTCAGAAATATCTTTCGGAAGTAGCTGACAAACCGCTTTTCTCCCCGACAATCTTGACCATCAACGACTTGTTTGTGCAGTTGAGCGGTAAGCAGACGGCCGACAGAATCAATATGCTGTTTATGCTGTATGATATTTATGTCCGGCATAGCGGTTCGACAGAAACTTTCGACGAGTTTCTGTACTGGGGAGAAATGTTATTGAACGATTTCGATGATGTCGATAAATACATGGCCGATGCCCGCATGCTGTTTACCAATGTAACGGACTTGCGGGAGATAGAAAATGATTTCAGCTTTCTGGATGCAGAGCAGATTGCCGCTATCCGTACTTTCTGGTCATCGTTTTATCCGAAAGGAGATTCTCCGAATCAGGAAGAGTTTCTTGCCGTGTGGAAAATCCTGTATACATTATATAATGACTTGCGTGACGCATTAGCCGCAGAAGGAAGAGGCTATGAAGGAATGATATTTCGAGAAGTAGTCGAACAGATGGAGCAGAACAACTGTTGTGACCTGCCTTATACGAAGGTTGTCTTTGTCGGACTAAATGCTTTGTCTGTGGCTGAGGAACGTTTTCTGATTCAGTTGCAGAAACGGGGCATTGCCGATTTCTATTGGGATTATGCTTCTGACAAGGTGACCGACCCGAACAACAAAGCCTCTTATTTTGTTGAGCGCAATCTCAAAAACTTCCCTTCTCAATATCCGCTTCCTGCCGAAGAGAAAGTAGATACGGAAGTTGAAGTCATCGGTATTCCGTCCGGTATCGGCCAGGCGAAACAGGTTTATACTTTATTAAATGAACTATGCAAGGAGGATGAGATGTCACCCGAGGAAGCATTGCGTACAGCTATCATTCTGCCCGATGAACATTTGCTTATTCCGGTGCTGAACGCAATTCCTGAACAGATTCGCCGGATTAATGTGACGATGGGATACCCGTTGGCGGGTACGCCTGTCGCTTCGTTGATGGAATATATTCTTGCATTGCAGAAAAACGTACGCTATGTAGACCGGCAACCGGTCTTTTATTTCCGGGATGTATTACCTATATTGAACCACCGGTATATCAGTTCGACCTGCCCGGAAATAGTGAATGCCCTGGTGAAAGATATTGCGGAAAATAACCGGATATATATTTCTGCCGCCGATTTGGGAAAGACCGATTTGTTGTCGGTTCTCTTTCTTCCGGTGACTGATGTGAATACATTTTCCGATTACCTCATTAATGTCTTGCAGGAGCTGAACAAGGTGATGCACGCTTTGTCATCCGGCGAAGAAGAAGAGGATGCCACGCAACGTACCAATGACCTCGAGCAGGAATTTATCTTCCATTATTTTACAACTGTCAACCGGATGAAAGAAATTATGCAGGATGCCGGAATAGAAATGAAGATAGATACCTATTTCCGTCTGCTTAAGCGGGTAACCGATACGATTACCATTCCTTTCCGGGGAGAACCGTTGTCCGGTTTGCAAATTATGGGAGTACTTGAAACCCGTGCACTGGATTTCGATCGGCTGATTATCCTTTCCATGAATGAAGGAATTTTCCCGTTGCGTAAGGCGGCAAACTCATTTATCCCGTATAATCTGCGAAGAGGATTCGGTTTACCGACCTATGAACATCAGGACAGTGTCTGGGCCTACCATTTTTACCGTTTAATATATAGGGCGAGCCATGTCAGTTTACTCTATGATACCCGCAGTAACGGTTTACAGACTGGCGAAGTCAGCCGTTTTGTCCATCAATTGCATTATCACTACGAAGTGCCGTTGCAAAACAAACTGGTCGTATATAATGTATCGTCTGCCAAGACTCCGGCTTTGCAGGTAAAGAAGACGGACGAAGTGATGCAACGCTTGAATGCCTTCCACAAAGGGGGAAACCGGGCCATTTCCGCCAGTGCCGTCAATACGTATCTGGACTGTCCGTTGAAATTCTATTTCTCGGTAGTCGAAGGTATACAGGAGGAAGAAGAGGTTAGCGAAACGATTGAAAGTAACGTGTTCGGTAGCATCCTGCATAAGGTAATGGAAGAACTCTATATGCCTCTCTGTGGAAAAATAGTGACAGCCGACCTGCTGAAAGCAATTAAGAAAGATACGCCTGTCCTGACGGGTGCCATTGCCCGGGCATTTGCAGAAATTTTCTTTATGTCGGACGTCGTACGTCCTCTGACGGGGCAGAATTTTCTGATAGGTGAGATGATTCGGAAATATGTGGAGAAGATACTGGAACGTGACAGTAAACTGACGCCTTTCCGATATATTGAATCGGAACGGAAGATTAACCGTCTGTTTACGTTGGGTGACAACCGGACAGAGATTCAGCTGAAAGGTTTTATCGACCGTATTGACGAGGTGCGTGATGCGATTCGTATTATCGACTATAAGAGTGGGAGCGGAACATCTGTTTTCACTTCGGTCGAAAGTTTGTTCGATAAGGAAGATAAAGACCGTGCCAAAGCCGTAATGCAGGTTTTCATGTATTCGTGGATGCTTGGAGCCGCTCCCGCAGGAAAGACGATTCAGCCGGGAATCTATTATATGCGTACGCTTTTCTCCGACTCGTTCGACGCCTCAGTCAGCAGACGCATTGAACGGACGAAAACGGAACCGGTAACAGATTTTTCGGCATATTCCGAAGCGTTTGAAGGAGAATTGCGCCGTTGTCTGGATGAGATATTCGGACGTGAAACACCGTTTACACAGACAACAACGGAAAAAGCCTGTGCCTGGTGTCCTTTCAAAGATATCTGTGGAAAATAGTACAGGTCAGAACAGAAAACCGAGTGAGAAACTCATCATATTAGTCCGTTTGTCGATCGAGATGTTTCTTTCAATCGGGTTTTGTGAGGATTTGTCTTTGAAATCGGATTCGACTTTGTTGAGTCCGAATTCATAGGTGAATTCGAAAAAGAGCCTCCAGATGCTGACGCCCAGCCCGGTGGCAATACCCAACTCAAACGGGGTGCTGTCGTTGATGTATTCATTCGTGACCTCAGAGAAATGTGTCGTATAGCGTACCTTATAATTATACTTCACTTTAGGACCTACCATCATACTGAGGGCATAAGGTCCTTCCTTGACAAGGTAATAGCCAATCATAACAGGCATTTCGAGTGAGGTGGTTTTTAATTGAAGCAGGTCTGTTTCCGGTGTATTGCTATCGGCTAAGTTGGACTCGGTATTTTGTGGCATGGAGAAAAGAATGTCTCCTTTCGTGTGATACCACGACAGGTCCGGCTGGATAAAGAAACGGTCGATATTGATTCTGCAAAAGACAGAAGCCTGATAGCCTACCTTATATTGCAGGCGGATATTCTCCGCTTTGACATCATCTATTGTAAGCGAATTAACGATTGGAAACGTAGAGTTGACACCTACCTTTGCTCCGAAGTTAAACGCTTTGTCCTCAATCTGTATAAATTTCTGCGCGTTGGCTGATATACAGAGAAAAAACACAGGCAATAGAAGAAGTATCTTTTTCATACGTTTATTTTTTCTTTTTTACCGACCAGCCGAATTTACCTACAAATTCACCTAATCCATAATATTTCCCATGTGAATAAGCCAGCAGGTCGGCCCGTTGCATATCGAATGCTCCCGTTTGCGGGTCCAGGTATTTATCATCTGCCTGAACATTCAGGACATCGGCTATGAACATATCGTGGCTGCCTAAAGCAATCACTTCCTTGCCCCGGCATTCAATGCAAAGAGGTGCTTCTTCGATAGTGGGACAGTTTACTAACGTGGCTTTACCCGGTGTCAGTCCCATTTCTTCAAACTTATGGTGCCCTTTACCTGAATTGACACCGCACCAGTCGGTTGCATAGGCCAGTTCGCGTGTTGTCAGGTTGATGACGAACTCCATATTCTTTTTCAGTATGGGATAGGAGTGACGTTCGGGACGTACGGATATATAACACATGGGTGGATTGGTACAGATTGTACCGACCCACGCCACCGTTATAATATTGTATTCTGAAGGTTCGCTGCCACAACTAACCATTACGGCGGGTAAAGGATAAATCATGGTACCGGGCTTCCAGTCTTGCTTCATAAAAACTTATTTAATAATAATATCTTCCTTATTGATTTTACGTTCACAATAACGACATTTGATTGTTCCCTTTTCTTTGTCTATTACTTCGAAACGGCTCGGCATCGGTTCGTTATTGGTGATACATTTCGGATTGTTGCATTTAACCAATCCAACCAGTTCGTCCGGCAATGTAACTGTTTTCTTTTCCACAACTTCATAATCACGGATAATGTTCAGGATTACTTTGGGAGCAATCAGGGCGATACGGTTGATTTCGTCTTCTTCAAAAAACTTGTTGGATATTTTAATCACGCCTTTGCATCCCATTTTTTTACTTTGGAAATTGTTTCCGATAGTGATTGTGTTATCCATATTTTCAAGTCCCAACAATTTGGCCACTTTAAATAATTGGCTGGGGGGGATATGGTCGATAGCAGTTCCGTTCTCCAGAGCGGCAACCTGCAATTCTCTTTTCTTTTCTACTGACATGACTGATTAATCTTCAATTGATAAATTAAGAACTTCACAAATAATTGCCTGACGGGCGAACAATCCGTTGCGTGCCTGCTGGATGTAGTAGGCTTTCGGATTATCATCCACATCGTAAGCAATTTCGTTTACGCGGGGCAGGGGATGAAGGATACGAAGGTTTTCACGGCTTCCTTCGAGCATCTTATTACGCAGGATATACACATTTTTTACCCGTTCATATTCTTCCAGGTCGGTAAAGCGTTCGCGCTGTACGCGGGTCATGTAAAGAATATCGGACTGGTTGATAACATCTTCATCGAATGTCGTATGTTCGTAATATTTGATGCCGTGCTCGTCGCAGAAATTCTTGTATTCGTCCGGCATGCGAAGTTCGTCCGGAGCCACGAAATGAAAAGTTGGATTAAAATGTGACATGCCGACAATCAGCGAATGCACTGTCCGTCCGTATTTCAGGTCGCCCACCATGGTGATGTTCAGGTCGGTCAGTTTTCCCTGTGTCTTCTGAATGGAGTATAAATCGAGCATAGTCTGCGAGGGATGCTGATTGGCACCGTCGCCCGCATTGATGATAGGTATGTCCGTTACTTCGGATGCATAACGGGCAGCGCCTTCCAGATGATGTCTCATAATGATCAGGTCGACATAATTGCTGACCATCAGGATGGTATCTTTCAGCGTTTCCCCTTTGGAAGAACTGGTGGTAGAAGCATCCTGGAATCCGATCACTCGTCCGCCCAGGCGGTTGACAGCTGTTTCGAAGCTTAATCGCGTGCGTGTAGAGGGTTCAAAAAACAGGGTGGCAGCCACTTTGCCTTCCAGTAGCTTTCGGTTTGGATTTTCCTCAAACTTCCTGGCGTTATCCAGAATACGAAGAATGTCCTCTTTGGAACATTGATCGATAGAAACTAAACTTTTACTTTTCATTTTGTGTATAATCTGTCTTTCTTGCAAAAGTATAAAAAAAGCGGAGACTGAATAGCCTCCGCTTGTATTTATTTCAGATATTCTGCCAGCTTCGTCGGAAGGTAGAATGTATTGTTCTTATCTACATAAACTACAACCGAGTTGAGCCGGACTTCTTCCTGTCCTTTTTTACCGATTGTGACGATATTGCTGAACGGGGTGATGTTGATTTGTTTCTTTTTATTTTTCACGACCAGAGAGGGAGAGCCTTTCTCGTCTTTTGCCGGAATAATCTCACATTTATAGTCTTCAAAGACCTCTGTGTGAGGAGCGAAGTTCTCTTCTGTCAGTTCGTCCAGTTTGTCACGGTCCATGCCGAACAAGGCGCACAGATATGCGTTCAGTTCGATGTTGGTGTGCATACCGATGGGAAGGCTGGCTTTGTCCGGGTGGTAAGCTGCCAGGAAAACGTCTTCACCGGTGTGTCCGCCGGTTGTAAATCCGAAACAGGTTTTTGATGTAAGCAGCTTAGACATGAAAGAGGTCAGCGAACCGCTGTAGAGGGAGCCTTTCCCTTCGGTGGTACGTTCGCTTTCAGGAATCGGGCTGTTCTTGTAGTCTTTGCAATGGTTCAATGCGTCCAGTTCTTCCGGGCTCAGTTCGAAACCGGCATATTCGCGGAAGATGTTCTGTACTTCGGAGTTGGGTTCACTGTTTACTTTCTTGGCGAAACCTTCTGCCGTCAGTTTATAAAGAGAGAATTGGTGGAACAGTTGATCTTTTGTAAGTTTATCATAACCTCCGCAAGAATAACGGCCGATGCTGATACCGCTGTTTCCGTGGTCGGGAACCATGATAACGGCTGTTTCTCCGTTCTGACGGGCAAATTCAAGTGCAGCACCACAGGCACGGTCGTAAGCCAGCATATCTGTTGCCATACCGACAGGGTCGTTTGCATGGGCGGCCCAGTCTACTTTACTGCCTTCTACCATCAGGAAGAAACCTTCCGGGTTTTTAGACAGTTTCTCGATTGCGATACGTGTCATTTCTTCGAGGTCCGGTTGCTGGGCCGGGTCGCGGTCGATGTCGTAAGCCATTTCGCGGTCACCGAATAAAGCCCACATATTGTTACCGCTGTAGTTACGCATACCGCTGATGTCGTTTTTAAACACACCATATCCGTTACCTTTCAGATAAGCTTCGCTTTCTTCCGGAAGAAGAGATGCGCCACCACCGATTACAACATTCAGGTCGTTGTGAGCCATCTGCGGAGCAATCCATTCATATTTACCGCGGTTGTAGCTGTGGGCAGAGCAGTCTGCCGGTGTTGCATGCGGAAATTCGCAGGTGAAAACAAGACCGGTCGATTTGCCCTGTGTCATCTTAGCAGCTTCCAAAACGGTGGTAAGCGGCTGGAAAGCACGTTCGGGGTCGGTCGGGTAGATATCATTGTCTCCGTCGTGTTCCGGATAAGTGGAAACATAACCGGTACGGCTCGGATAGCCGGTCATATAGCAGGAAGTTGTCGGAGCGGAATCTCCGATAGGGGCATTTGAAGAGTGCGTACGCACGGTTCCGCACAGATACGGGTCCAGGTTCAGGTTGGGTTTGTCGGGGTTTGTGTACCATTGCAACCAGCGTGCCATAGAAACGGTAGCCAGTGAAGTTCCGTCCGGTATCAGAAGAATAACATTCTTGACCGGTTTTACGTTTTCTACATCCGCAGCTTTTGCCGGCATGATGATGATTGCCAGTAGAAGCAGAAAAGTAATCGTCTTTTTCATGTGCTTGTATGTTTATAAATTAATGTAATTGAATGATCTCTTCTTCGAAAAGTGTCAGTTTTTCCAATCCTGTTTCTGTCACCAGGAAACTGTTTTCAATGCCGACGGCTCCCACGCCCGGAATAACGAATTTGGGTTCGAGGGCAAATACCATATTCGGTTGCAACTCCTCTTTCGAGCGCGGGGTCAGGACGGGCAGCTCGTTTATCTGGATGCCGATGCCGTGTCCTACGAATTTGGCTTGCTGCTTGGTTCCCATGAAGTTGGTGGCCAGACCCTCTTTTTCGGCAATGCCGGCAGCGGTATTATATAGTTCCGAACAAACGACACCCGGACGGGCTGTGTTTTCGATTTCATTTTGTATTGTCAGGGCTACCTGGTGGGCGCGGTAGGCTTCTTCGGTCAGTTTGCCGACAGAGAATACGCGGGTCATGTCTGTCATATAAGATGTATAGTTCCCGGCCATATCGACCATGATAGCCGTACCTTCTTTCAGGACCGTGCCGTTGGCTCCGAGCGGACAGGAGGCATCCATGCCACCGCCACCCAGGGCGAAGTCGAAAGGAGAGGGAGCTTCGGCATTTTCTCCGGCCAGGATGCTTCCCATAAAGATATCCATATTGGCACCGAAAGCACGGAATAACCCGATGGAACCGTTCTGGCGCATACGTCTTTCTATTTCGTACTGGAATTCGAGGTCGGTCATTCCCGGACGGAAACATTCCGGAACCTCGGAATATGTCTTGGCATGTTTTGCCGCCGAGATACGAAACTGGGCAATTTCCCATGGTGTTTTGATTTCACGCAAGGTCCGCATCAATGTAGTTGCATTGCCGGTTTCTTTGGAATTGAAAATCGATTGCAGACGGATATAATCGTTGTATGTCAGCTCATCGGCTTCAAGAAGCAGCTTCTCCGGCATTTTTATTCCGCGTGCAGCGAATATCTCGGCTATTTGCTCCGGTTTGCGGATATATTCGATTTGGTCGTTGCTTAATCCGTTAGGGCGTTTGACGAAGAACCAGGGCGTGCCTTCTACGGGCAGATAAAAATATCCGCTATACACACGTCCGGTTGTATAATACAGGTTTACATCTACACTTAGCAGGCATGCATCCGCATTTATCTTTCGCATTGCCTGTTGCATACGACCCCATTTCAATTGCAGGTCGCCGATCAATTCTTTTTGTATCATCTCCAACTTTTATTTTTATGTGGCATCAAAGATATTAAATTATTGCCGGGAAAAAGCAGGATGGGATATTAAATGTTGATTAAGAAATAGAAATCCACTTCTCCAGATTGCGTTCTTTTGCGCTGAAATTGGCACCGACCTTGACCAATTGTCTACCGTCGGTAGTGTAGGGGATCAGGTAGCCTTGAACACACTGACTTGTCCAAACTTGGTAACACTTGTCAGGAGATAGAACTTCAGATACTGGTCGGCACTTTTCAGCACACCGTAGAAGGCTTTCAGGGTATCCTTGTAGGCTTGGTGCAACTCCTTATCTTGCAAAGATTGGAGCAGCGGCTTGTCATATTCATCGACGAGTACGACGACGGGATGACCTGTTAGCTCGGCTGCACGTTGTATCTGTTATAGGTTACAGATGCGATTGCTTAAAAAACAATCCCATCATGTTAAAGACCGTTTGTTCTTTGACATGATGGGATAAAATCGAAAAGGATAATGGGGTATTGTCAGCAGAAAATGGCTTTCCATTCTCCGATATTGCGTTTTTCTTTGTCGAAGGAGGCACCGACTTTGACCAGTTGGCGACTGTCGACGGTGTAAGGAATCAGATAGCCTTTTTCGTCGATCTGCCGGAGAGCCTCGTCTACCGAACCGTCCAGTTTGAATTCGAATACATAGATATAATCGGTTGTCTTTACCACTGCATCCGCACGGCCGCGGGCACTACGTACTTCGGCATCTACATATTGTCCCAACAGTTTGAAGACAATGTAGAAGATTACCTGATAATGCCGTTCGGTCTTGCTGTTCAGTTCATAGGGAATACCTTCGAAGAAGGCGTGCAACCGTTCCATAAACGCATCGACGTCGCCGGCACGCAACTCATCCCAGAACTTCCCGATGTAAAACGGAGCGGTCGATTCCGACAAAGGAGTATAATATGGAGTGATGAAATTCAGCCATCCGTATTTTACTTCAGCATTTGGGAAGTCGAGTGTATAGAAATCCTTTGCAGGGTCATAGCCTTTGATCGTCAGATACCCGCTCTGGTAGATGATCGGCACCGGATTATGAAAATCGGCCCGGTAATCGATCAGTGCAGCTGCCGGCACTTCTATACCGTCGAGTTGGCGCAGGTCGTAGTCGGTCTTTTTCAGCATATCTACCAGCATCGTCGGTGTTCCGGTAGCGAACCAGTAGCTGCTGAACCGTTTTTGAACCAATGCATTCAGTACGCTGAACGGGTTATAGATTCCATCCGAAAGGAATTCCGAGAAATGATATCCGTCGTAACGTTTCGTCATTTCGTTTACCGTTTGTTCGTACGTCAGTTTGTTCATGGCAGCAAGAGCGGCCAGTTCGGGTTGGAAATCGCGTTCGATCTCCGCCTTTGTCATACCGCAAATCGTTGCATAATCGGGAGCCATACTGATATCCATCAATTGGTTCAGGTTACTGAAAATCCCTAACTGCGAAAACTTGGTTACTCCGGTGATGAATACAAAACGCAGGTAACGGTCGGCATCTTTCAGGACGGTGTAAAAACCTGTCAGCATTTCGCGGTAAACGTCGTGCAGATCGTCGTTAAACAAGGTGCGCAGCAGGGGCTTATCGTATTCGTCGATCAGGACGACTACTTTCTCTCCTGTTTTCTCGCAGGCTTGTTGGATGATTTGCATGAAACGTGCGGAATACCCAACTTCTTTATCCGTTTCACCATACTTCTTTTCCCATTGAATAAAATGAGCATCAAGCACTTGCTCCAGGCTTCGTTTATTTTCATAGAATTGAGCATTCAGACTCAAATGAAGTACCGGGTAAACTTTCCAATCCTTTTCGAGTTGTTCGATAGCCAGTCCCTTGAACAGGTCTTTCCGTCCGAGGAAATAGGCTTCGAGTGTCGAAAGGAGCAGGCTTTTACCGAAACGGCGCGGGCGGCTTAGGAAATAAGGTTTACCGGTAGTTACCATCCGGTAAACCAAATCTGTTTTATCCACATACAAAAAACCATCTTCTATTAAAGAGGTAAAATCCTGTATCCCTACCGGGAGTTTTCTGATCGGCATTGTTTCCATGTTTCCGTTGTTTTAAGCACGAACACAAAGATAAGATTATTACTTTTCTCTTGAAAGGAAAATAATAATGAATATAGTAATACCTATTTGTTTCAATTTTATTCCATCATGTCAAAGAACGCTTTTTATTGGCGCCACCTCCGCCCACGAAGCGGAACCGAGCCGGGAAACTGTCCCGGGGTGGCTGGTTCGATTGTTTGGTATTGTAACATCTGAATTCTTCTTTAGGGGTATTTGATATCGCAGAAATAAAGGCAAGGGTTTTTGTATCGAGTTGGCGGAACTGTTTGGCCAGTTTTGCTATTTCGGTGACAGATAACCTGCTACGGAGAAGTTGCCAGTCCGAAAATAAACCGTATTCCAGAACACGTTCTACAATATAAGAACGGTGTTTTGTCCAATCCAGTTTACTCCGATCAGTATCCTAAAATAAATGGGGGGAAAACTTCTCAATGAAGTTGCTTACCATATCATCTGACTGTTCCATAAAGAAGTGATTTATTGTTACTATTTTTCACTCGCAAATATAACAAATATATTCTTTTCTCCAATCCCATCATGTCAAAGATCGTTCAGGCCGAAGCCTGCTTATTGTTTGTCGCCCGCTGGCGGCAGATACAGAATAGTGATATGGGCTATTCCAGAAAACCGGTGGCTTTAAGAAGCCGGAGTTTGAGTTTGGGGGGCATATTCTTTGAGGTTATTGTTCTTTAATACAACGAAGCGGATATGCATTACCACGAGAGGTGATGTCCACTACCCATTTATTGGAATAAGAAGTAAACTTATAACAGCCATTTCCGTTGGGATCGGCCGTAGATGTAAAATAGTTAGCGATTGAATTTCTACCACCAAATTGATTATCACAATTCCGATAACCAGCTTGTGGAATTATCAGGTTCAGCCCGTTATCACCCGGTAGCGTTACTCTACCATTAGCGCTTGAGCGACTCCTGTCTGATAGCGCTTTCCATTCACTCTCGGTCGGTACATAATATCCGGCTGGACATGGATTGGAAGAACTTCCGAGTAGCCATGAATAATCATTCTGAGGAGTTTGCCAATCGTACGTACCCCAGTTGCATTTATAAAAGTCGTTGAACTTATCTCCGACACTCCTCGACACAGGTGCACCTGAACTTATATAGTTATAATTGTTAATATCTATTCCATTTTTGCGTCCCCACTGGAAGAAGTATCCGGTGGAGGTAGTGGATGTGTAATCGTTTTGTGTACCTATATAAGTTGCACCTATATTAACCGGTGCCCACCATCTTCCTCCCTGCAATACACTGGAATAATAAGGACTGCCGCCCCCTGCCGGGTACGGATAGATAGAGGCTCCGCGTATTATTTTATACTGTTTGACAACGGTATTGCCATATTTGATCTGCGGGTTTGCCTCATGCCATTGGTAAGCGGCATCGGTTCCGCTTGTGGCGTGCGCTCTAACGGTGAATGTGTACTTGCGCCGATTATTAACGACGGTGGTACTTATAGAGGCAGTTAGCCAGCTGTTTCCTTCGTTTGTGCTGTTGCAATACGTGCCATTGTAGTTGTTGTTGAAGGTCGGTGTGGAAAATCCACTCAAAGTAGCCCCCTTATTCAGAGCAATTTGACCCCTGTTAAATTTTTCCATTCTTCCATCCTGTTCATTCTTGTTTTCTTCGTATTCTTCCTGTCAGTTATGCCGGGTTCTACATTAAATTTCGTTTATAAATATAACGATTCTTTTTTACTTTTACATTTGCGTAGCGACTCTCCGAAGAGCTCTATACGTATAGCCTGATGTACAATTCTGTCCAGAACGGCATCGGCAATCGTCTTTTCTCCAATAACGTCATACCAATCCCTTACCGGGACCTGTGATGTTATGACGGTGGATTTTTTACCATGCCTGTCCTCTATGATATCCATCAGGTTCATCCGCCCTTGGGAATCGAAGGGTTGTATGCCAAAATCATCCAGTATAAGCATATCCAACCTCTCGATTTTCTTGAGTTCTTGCAGGATTGTACCTTTTGCCTTGGCAACCTTAAGCATCCCCATAAGTCTGGATGTGTTGGCGTATAGTACTTTATATCCTTTCTGGCAAGCCTGGAAGCCAAAAGCGGTTGCCAGATAACTTTTTCCTGTTCCGGCACTTCCGGTAATAAACATGTCTTTGCGTTCCCTGACAAACGTAAGGTCAGCCAAACGCTGGGTAAGATTCTTGTCCAGCCCCCTTTCCACTGAGAAGTCTATTTCTTCAATGGTGGCCTTGTATCTGAAGGAGGCCTGACGGATAGCTCTCTCTACCGCGCGGTTTCTGCGGTCATCCCATTCACTTGAGACCAGCCATGAGACGAACTGGTCGGTAGTCATGCTCTCTGTCCGATGTGTTTCCAAACTTGTTTTAAAGGCATAATACATACCTTTAAGATTCATTCCTAACATCTTTTCCAATGTGTCCTGATTCATTTCCATATTGTATCTGGTTGGTTTATTGATAATATTCTTTTCCTCTGATATTCTCATGGGAAGGCATCTCCGTTTCTTGCCCGGCACTGTCTTCCAACGGGAACTCATCCTGCCGGTTGTTAAGGATGCGCTCGATGATGGGATAATTGTACAGACCGTAACTTGTAGCCCAACGGCAGGCATTGGTCAATCGGGTGTTGCCGACCCTGCGTGCGAAGCTAAGAATGCCCTGACACGATTTATAGGCTTGCTCCGGATGCTTTTTCTCTTCCATAACCTGACGGATATATGCCTCCACATCCGGATGAATAGCCGCCGCTTCACGTATAAATTTATCCGGGTTCCATTCCGTGATATAGCGATGGTGTGAAGCCAGGTGCTCTTCCAGGGTCGTGTACCGGCAACGGGCCCTGTTGCGGGTATGGGAAGCAATCAGCTCGTAGCCGTAATAGATGCATACCTCGCGTGAGGTATATAACAAGATGACCTTCTTGCCTATATAGCCGCAAGGCACACTGTAGTAATGGGCGTCTTCCCCCAGGCGGACATGACCGTTTTTCATCACGGTAGCCCTGTAACGCTGTTTGAGTTCAAAACGGATGGGATTGAGCTTGCGTAAAGAATCACGTTCTATCTCCTCGAACTGTTCCCGTCGACTGTATTTACGGTCTGTCAGCGGAGTGTTGTTGTGGAGTTCCAAGGCGACACGGATAGCCGCGTTCAGTGAATCAAGGTCATAAAACTCGCGTTCCTGTATCTTTGGATAGATACTGCGATAGATCAGTTTAACGGCACCCTCGACCAGTGCCTTGTCACGTGGCTTGTAAGCCCTGGCGGGAATTACGGTACAGCCGTAATGTTCGGCAAAGGCTGCAAAGTCCTCATTCAGGATGGCCTCGTATTTACTGCTCTTAGTAACGGCGGACTTGAGATTGTCCGGGATGATGGCGGAGGGAGCCCCCTGGTAGTATAACAAGGCGTTTTCCGAAGCACGGATCAAGTCCTCCTTTTTCTGGCTCATGACCGCTTCCACATAGGTTAACTGGCTGCAGGGAAGGATCGCGACAAAAACCTCCACCGGGATGATTTCGCCCGTCTCAAGGTCGATGATGGAGAGTTTGTCACCGGCGAAGTCTATGAACACTTTATCACCGGCCTTGTGTTCAAGATGCATGATGGGACGGCTGCAGGCTATATGCTGCTGAATCAGAATATAGAAGCGGGTGCGTCCGTAACCATCCGGATGGGAAGAGAGGTACTCACGATGTAAAGCCTCACGGGTAACACCTTTCTTCTGAAGCCGCTTGCAATATTCGGGCAACAACGACTTTAGTTCTTCCATCCGTTCGCTTTCTGTCTTTACTCTGGTCTTTTCGTGGAATAACTCCGAGAGTTCCTGGTCCGATAGAGACAGTACTCCTTCATAATCCAAACCGCTGCGCTGAAATACCTGTAAGTATTTCTTGACCGTATTGCGCGAAACGGTTAACATACTGCTGATACTTTTGGTCCCATAACCCTGAGAGTAACAGCGTAACACTTGACGAATCTTTTCCATTCCTAATTGTCTATTGGGCATAACTGACTTTTATTTGTTTTTAACAAACAAAATAGAATTATAGATCGAGTAAACAAGAATGAAACTCACTTTTTAGGGGATCATTTTAAAGTGAATTTAAGGGGGCACTTTCGAGTGAATTTGGGGGATCACTTTAAAGTGAACGGAGGGGGGCAATGGTGAGTGAATTTTCCACCGTAGCCGGAATATTCCTGTTCCCGCCCTGGGGAATTTTATTCGGTCCGTTTGCCGGAGCGGTGATCGGCGAATTGCTGGGTGGAAAGAAATCAATGGAAGCTTTTAAAGCCGGGATAGGAGCTTTTGTCGGATTCTTGCTAAGTGTTGTCGTAAAGATGGCTCTTTGCGGGTATTTTGTTTATTGTTTTATCAGTGCTTTGATATAAAAAGAGGACGTTGCCACAGTGATACTTTTGCAACGCCCTCGTTAATTCTTTCTTTGTTTTCTTTTTATTCAGCAGGAGTGCCGCCCGAAGAGATCACTTTACTGCGTTCGATAGATTGCAATGCCAGATAATTGTCTCCGAACTTTTCCAGATTCTCGATTTCTGTTTCGAACTGGTCCAGATGACCTTCTTCTTCTACCACCAAACCTTCGAATACTTTCTTTGTGGCTGAGTCTGCGTGTTGTGCACATTCGTTGGCCCATGCGTTGTAGTCGTCTACGCTACCGGTTTCCATTTCTGCGGCTTTTTCAAGCATAGCTTTAACATCGTGGATCTTTTCTACCGGACCGGAACATTTCATTTCCACTTCACCTTTCAGGAACAGGATACGTTCGGCGAGGCGTTCTACATGCATCATTTCTGTTATAGCCGTACGTTTGAAAAGGCTGGACAGAAGGTCGTATCCCATATCGTCCAAACGGAAATGGAAATACATGTACTGGTTAACAGCTGTCATTTCATCGGCTACTGCTTTATTTAGCAGTTCAATACTTTTTTCTCTTTTAATCATAATCGTTGAGTTTTAAATCTTGTTTTATAAGACATCTTTATTCTAATGCTGTAAAGTTAACAGTTTCCATGATACAATGGGGTCGGCTTGTGATAATATTTTTTATCTTTGTCATAGATTCTATCAATTAAAACGAAATCTTATGACAAAAATACAGGAATATCTGGCTGCTCTGCCGGAAGATAAGAAAGCATTGTTTATCCCCGTGTTCGGAAGTGTAGATAAATTTTACACGGTGGTATATCTGATAATTCGCAATGAGCATGTGACGGACCAGGAAAAGCCGGAACGCTACGAAGACCGTTTGCAGGTGATTCGGCAAGTGAAAAATAAAGTGGAAGAACTGGTTTCTTCTTATGGTTTGGACGGAAAAGAGATTGTGGCGGATATCGCCAGTGATTATTTTGAAGATTTTGTCAATTATAAAGAACCGGAACTGGATATAACGAATGAGGAATTTATTGCGATTATCCGGAATTTATAACAAACGGGAATAGTTCGTTTGTCGATACTTATACTTACACGATAATTCTAAACTTGAAATATATGAGAAACCTAAATCTATGTGCCTTATTCCTGTTATTGGGAATGAATTGTTTGAATGCACAGATTACTGTGGTGAAGGACAGCAAGCCTGTTTCCCGTATCCTGGTGGAAAAGGGAGAAGCGGTGGATAATCAGGCGGCTCTTTTATTACAGGATTTTGTGAAACGGATAAGCGGTGCCTCCCTGCCCGTAGTGAATGATAAATCGCCCCGGAAAGGAGATATCGTCATAGGTGGGAACGATGTATCCGGACTGACCGAAGACGGTTTTCGTCTGAAGACAGAGAATGGCATTGTTTTTATCAGCAGTGGTGGTGATAAAGGGAATATCTATGGTGTAGTAACTCTGTTGGAAGATTATCTGGGAGTTGCTTATTATGGAGCAAACGCCTATACGTTAACAGAACGTTCTACTGTCGTTATTCCGGAATTGGACAGGGCGGAGAATCCGGCTTTCCGTTACCGCCAAAGTCAGTGTTACGCTTTGCGTGAAGACCCGGTTTATAAATTATGGTTCCGCTTCGAAGAGCCTTCGGAAGTATTTGCCGGTGGCATGTGGGTACATACATTCGACCGTATCATGCCCTCCGATATATACGGAAAGTCTCATCCGGAATATTATTCCTTTATTAATGGTGAACGCCGTCCCGGAAAAGCCAGCCAATGGTGTCTGACTAATCCGGAAGTATTTGAACTGGCATCGCAGAAGATTGACTCCATATTTAAGGCGAACCCAGGGAAGAATATGATTTCCGTCAGCCAGAACGACGGTAATTTTACTAACTGCGGTTGTCCGGACTGTAAAGCATTGGATGAACAGGAGGGAGGCCCTTCCGGCAGTCTGATTCATTTTCTGAATAAGTTGGCTGCCCGCTTCCCGGACAAAGAGTTTTCCACGCTGGCTTATCTGTATACGATGCATCCGCCTAAGCATGTGAAGCCATTGCCGAATGTGAATATCATGCTGTGCGATATCGATTGCGACCGTGAAGTTCCTTTGACCGACAATGCTTCCGGACAGGATTTCATGAAAGCTATGAAAGGTTGGTCTGCTATCAGTAATAATATATTCGTGTGGGATTACGGGATTAATTTTGATAATTTTGTATCTCCGTTCCCCAATTTCCCGATTCTGCAAAAGAATATCCAATTGTTTAAAGAACATCATGCAACCATGCATTTCTCCCAGATAGGAGGTTCCAAAGGAGGTGATTTCCCGGAGATGCGTGCTTATATGGTTAGTAAGTTGATGTGGAATCCTTACCAGAATGCCGATTCGCTGATGCGTGCTTTCATGGATGGCTATTATGGGGCCGCCTCTCCTTATATTTATCAGTATGAGAAGCTGTTGGAGGGTGGTTTGCTTGCCAGTAAACAGCGTCTTTGGATATACGACTCACCGGTTACACATAAAGACGGTATGCTGAATGCGAATTGCCGCAAGCGCTATAATGAGTTGTTCGATCAGGCGGAACAGGCAGTAGCCGGTGATCCCATCCTGTTGAAACGTGTACGGCTATCCCGTTTGCCGTTACAATATGCCGGACTTGAAATAGCACGCGCCGAAGGAAATCACGATTTGGAAGAAGTCAAAGCCGACCTGGCTTTATTTGAAGAACGTACGCGCGAATTTAATATACCGACCCTGAACGAACGAAGTAATCCTCCGGCTGAATATTGCAAATTATATACCGAACGTTATCTGCCCGGTAAAGCAAAGAACTTGGCAAAAGGTGCGAAAGTGATCTGGATTCAAGAGCCGTCCGGTAAATATAAAACGTTGGGAGAAACCGCCCTGACCGATGAACTGTTCGGTGGAACTACTTTTGTGGAAAGTTGGATCGGATGGGAGGGCATTGACGGTTCGTTTATTCTCGATCTGGGTAAAGAGACACCGGTCAGCTCGATAGAAAGTGATTTCCTTCACCAGTTGGGTGCCTGGATATTGCTTCCGAAGAAAGTGACCTATTCCACGTCGTCGGATAATAAAACCTATCAACCGTTTGGTGAAAAGAGTTTGGCGGAAGACCGTTCCGTACAGGTGAAGTTTGTGGGAGTCAAGTGTGAAGCCCCTTCTCCCGTGACAACCCGTTATATAAAGGTCGAGATTGAAGGAATCAAGACCTGTCCTTCCTGGCATTACGGGGTAGGTTATCCGGCTTGGTTTTTCTTGGATGAAGTAACTGTTCAATAGGAAAAGATGGTCGGAATTGTGTGAAATAACTTTTTTTGTATGTGGTTTGTATAAGTATATGCTGAATAACAACTACTTTTGCAGTTCGCCCGGAAATGAAAGCCGGAAGAAGATAAAAGAGTAGTTGTTTTTCAGGAATATACGGTATATCGATGAGTTATTTTATAAAGTTGAGGAATTGGTTCACTTCCCAGGAACATTTGTTGTTCTTGTTTGCGTTGTTGTTTATCGTTCCTAATTGTGTGTTGTTCTTTACGGAGCCCTTACCTGTCACAGTGGGAATCGCATCTTTGATATTGCCTTATGCCTTTTGGGTAGGTCTGCTTTTGTTGGCACGCAAACCGGGTATTGTCGTCTGGTGCCTGCTACCGAAAGTTATATTGGACGGGGGACAGCTTGTGTTGCTTTATCTTTTTGGCGAATCGGTGATTGCGGTAGATATGTTTCTGAACCTGACCAGTTCGACTGCATCTGAAGCCAGCGAATTACTTGGAAATATATTTCTTGTCATTATAGGTGTCTTCTTCTTTTATACATTGCCAACTCTGCTGCTGGCTGTCTGGTCTGTCCGGATGAAAAAGAAGCTGACAAACTCTTTCCGAAAAAGATGGGCGGTAAGAAGTCTGGGTGTGTTTATACTGGGG
This sequence comes from Parabacteroides goldsteinii, assembly GCF_020091425.1. Lineage (NCBI taxonomy): Bacteria > Pseudomonadati > Bacteroidota > Bacteroidia > Bacteroidales > Tannerellaceae > Parabacteroides > Parabacteroides goldsteinii. The sequence goes on from NZ_CP081906.1 coordinate 1,645,399, forward strand.
ATCATTCTTTGCATGCTGGCTCCGATACAAGGCCATATGGTTTCACTGAAAAATGATTTTTATCCGGGAAATGCGCTTTACAACCTTTATTTTGCAATCAATAAAGCGGAAAAAAACAGTAATTATCATATTACATCATCCGATTTTACCTTCCATGCGACAAAGAACGTGCAGACGGAAGGAAAACGTGAAATTTATGTATTGGTGGTGGGAGAGACGTCTCGTGCGATGGAATGGAGTTTGTATGGCTATGAACGTAAAACGACTCCCCGGATGGAGAAACTGGATGGGTTGGTTCATTTTACCGATGTGGTTACCCAATCCAATAATACTCATAAGAGTGTGCCTATCATTCTGTCTGCCGCCAGTGCCGAAGATTATGGGGTGATTTATGATGAGAAAAGTATTGTGACTGCTTTTAAGGAAGCCGGTTTTCATACGGTTGTAATTGCGAACCAGAATCTGAGCACGTCGATGATCGGTTCGTTTTACCGGGAAGCGGATACATTTATAGATATGAGCCAGTTTAAACCGAAGTCTGCTTATCTGACATCTTTGCATGACGGTGAATTGCTCCCTTATTTGCAGAAAGAAGTGGATAAGACGGATGGTAATTTGTTTTTTGTGATTCATACTTATGGTTCGCATTTTAACTATCATGAACGTTATCCGAAAGATTTTGCATTTTATACCCCGGATAAAGCGGAAGGAATCCGTGCCTCTTATAAGAAGCAACTGCGTAATTCTTATGATAATTCGATACATTATACCGATTATGTGCTAGGTGAGATTACGGATATGATGAAAAAAACGGACGCTTGCGTGTCGATGCTTTATCTGAGCGATCACGGGGAAGATATTTTTGACGATGCCCGTGCCCGTTATTTGCATGCGTCTCCAATACCGACCTATTATCAGTTACATATACCTTATATTATTTGGTTCTCGGATGCTTACCGGGCTACTTATCCGGAGAAATACCAGACGACAATGGCTCATCAGGCTCTACCGGTCAGCACGAATAGTGTGTTCCATACCGTATTGGACCTGGCAGGAATACATACGGCAGTTTCCGATTCTACCCTGGCTGTTTCCAATCCGGCTTTTACGGTGCGCGACCGCATGTACCTCGGAGATCATGACGAACCGGTTCCTTTCTGGAAAGTCGGATTGAAGAATGCCGACTTCGAGATGTTGGACAAATGGGGAATTGTTTACGACAAAGATTGATATTTTGATAGAAACTTCTACCTTTGTTTTATGGCAGAACAAAGTGGACACATCACTCTTAAGGTTATTTTAGGTTATCTGTTGTTGGTTGCAATAGCAGTATGTTCTGTCGTATATATTTATCAAATCATCGAACAGGTTGCCGGTGAGGAAGAACCGGACAGTAAAGCCCGTCAGAAAGTTTATCTCGTAACCAATACATTGTCTTTGCTTTATGAAAGCGAGGCGTTGGGGCAATTGGTCGGTATGCCACAGAATAATGTGAATCATTTTAACCGGACGCTGAATAAGGCTCACAGCAATATGGACTCCCTGCGTGTCCTGATAACCGACTCCGTTCAGTTGCTAAAGATCGATACGATAGATATGCTTTTGAGGCAGAAACGACTGAATACCCGCCGTCTGCTTGAAACCTGGAAAGAAACGAATACGGAGCATCTTTATACGATTAATATCGAAAAGGTGATTGCCGAACAAGATACGTTTATCGAACAGAAGGAAATAAAAGAACATGTTGTAGTCAAGCAGGATACGATTCTTTCTCAAAAGAAACCCCGCGGCTTTTTCCGTCGTTTGGCAGATGCTTTCTCACCCAGCCGTGAAGACACGAGCATCATTGTCAATACGACCCGCCAGATAGTGACAGACACTTTGGTGAATGTATTCAATCCGGCGGATACCATCGCCAGTGTGTTGAAAAACTTGCAGGACAGTGTTGCAGGGCAGCGTAAATTGCTGGCTGACCAGTTGCTGGAACGTGCTGCCAATCTGCGTTATAATAATAGTATAGTTACCCGTAAGATTAACCAGATTTTGCGTGATATCGAGAAGGAGGAAGTGAATGCTTCGCTGGAACGTATGCAGAACAAACAGAAGATTCTGCGTGAGACTTCCTTGCTGATTGCCGGCATTGCTATTGTTTCTGTTGTTATCGTGATTATTTTTATCTTCATGATCACCCGTGATATTTCGAAAAGTAAATATTACAGAATGCAGTTGGAAAAGGCGAAACAATATGCCGAAGACCTGTTGCATAGCCGTGAGAAGATGATGCTGACAATCAGTCATGACATCAGGGCTCCGCTTTCGTCGATCATCGGGTATATAGACCTTTTGCTGCGGAGGCATCCGGATGAAAGGCAACAATATTACCTGGATAATATGTCTGGTTCGGCCAGCCATATCTTGTCTTTGGTCAATGACTTGTTGGATTTTCACCGTCTTGAATCCGGAAAAATGGAGATACAGCGGGTGGCTTTCAGTGTATCGGCTCTATTCAATGAGATATTTACCAGTTTCAGACCGATAGCCGAATCGAAAGATCTGACTTTTGTCTTGAATCTGAAAGAAGAAGGAACGGAAAAGTTATATATCGGTGATCCGATTCGTATTCGTCAGATAGTGGGGAATTTATTGTCGAATGCCCTTAAATTTACCCGTGAAGGACGGGTTGTCATGGTGGTGTCTATCAATGCTCTGGCAGACAACAGTGCACTGCTGAATGTGTTGGTGAGCGATTCCGGTCCGGGTATTCCGCCGGAAGAACAGGAACGTATATTCGGTGAATTTACCCGTCTTTCCGCAACTGAAAAGGCGGAAGGGTTTGGGTTGGGCCTATCCATAACCCGGAAGATGACGGTTTTGATGGGAGGAAACCTCTCTTTAAAGAGTGTCGTGGGGCAAGGTTGTGATTTCACAATAGAACTGCCGCTTACAGTAGCCGATGTGCAGGTGCTTCCCGTGGCGGAAGAGGAAGCCGTGTCTGAACCGGAGTTACCATCTTTTGTTGGTCGCGATGTATACTGTCTCTTGGTCGATGACGATCCGCTGCAACTCGCTCTTACGGAAGAATATTTGCGACAGAACCATGTGGAGGTGAGTAGCTGTACTGATCCCTTCTCTGTTGTTGCTTTGTTGCAGAAGACCTCTTTCGATGCTGTCATTACGGATATACAGATGCCGGGAATGGATGGTTATCAATTACTGGAAAGCATACGTAATTCCGGTATTCCAGGAACAGAGAATCTTCCGGTTATAGCCCTTTCTGCTAGCGTGGAGAACGAGCATGACCATTATCTGGAATCCGGCTTCACAGGATTTTTGAATAAGCCTTTTACGGCCCGGCAGTTGATTACTCTGTTGAATAAACTTTTATCAACAGAACTGCTTGTTACCTCTTATTTCAACTTTGATTCGTTGACAGCCTTTGCCGGTGAGGACAAGGAAGCCTCCGCATCCATCCTGAAAACATTTGTGGAAGAGACAACCAAAAGCAATGTCTTACTCGAAGGTGCATTGCAGGATGACGACCGGGAACAATCTGCAAAGATATCTCATAAAATGGTGCCGTTGTTTACCATGCTCGGCGCTACCTCATTGGTGGAGAAACTGAGAGTTATCGAAAAGAATGCCACCACTTTACCTGTGGAGGAATGGAAATCGCTGCTTTCGGAAGTAATCGCAGAAGTGAAAAAAATCATTGAACAGGCAATGACCGTTTCTAAGTAAACGGTTGTGGGATAATTCTGTGGAATATCTTTGTGGAATTTTTCCCCAGTTGGGTATCTGTTTTCCCCGTTTTTTGTCTTTATCTCTCCGTTGTCTAAAACATTTTATCTTTCTTTTCTGTTAAGTAGTAAGAGTTTATGATACATACGAAGACCTTTTGCAGATTCTGGCACGGTATTCGCTTTCATATTTACAGAATCGTAAGTGGACGTTTCTACATTTAAACCGTTTAAAACAAAGAAAGATTATTTCTGAGTATTCTATTTAAGTCTGCGAAACAAAAAAGGCATCTGTTGGGGATGCTTTTTTTGTTTGGTGTAAGTTTGTTTGTTAACTTTGCGTCCATTATTAAAAAAGACCAATAGTTATACCATGAAGCACGAAATGCCACTCAAGTCGGCACGCATTGAAGTTGTCGACGCCCTAAGAGGTTTTGCCGTTATGGCGATTATGTTTTTGCATAATATCGAACATTTTAATTTCTATGAGTTTCCCGAAGCGACTACCGAGTTTATGAAGTCGTTGAACGGAGGTGTTTGGGATACGTTGTTTTTTCTCTTTGGCGGGAAAGCGTATGCTATCTTCTCCCTGCTGTTCGGATTTAGTTTCTTCATACAATATAATAACCAGGCTAAAAAAGGGAAAGACTTCCGTCTGCGTTTCCTGTGGCGGTTATTCCTGTTGTTCCTGATCGGATGTTTTAATGGTGCATTCTTCCCCGGTGATATCCTGGTGTTGTATGCGATAGTAGGTGTCATCCTGCCCCTGGTTTGCAAATGGAGCGATAAAGCTGTGTTGATAACGGCTGTTATCCTGATGCTTCAGCCTGTAGAATGGGCAAAGTTCCTTTATGCGATGAACAATCCCGACTATGTGGCTGCTCCGGGACAATGGCTGGTGCATCATAGAAATATGTATCCCTTCCTGGGACAGACGGACTTCTGGGCGATGGTGAAGTCGAACCTGTGGGACGGACAGCTTTTCAGCCTGTTGTGGGGTTGGGGACATGGCCGTTTCTTCCAGACTGCTTCCCTGTTCCTGATCGGTATATTGATAGGACGCCGGCAATTCTTTGTCGATCTGTCCGGTCACCGGAAGTTCTGGCTTCGTACGCTCCTGATCAGTGCTGTTTGCTTTATTCCTCTGTATTATTTTACAGAGGCTTTGCCCGGTCTGTTTACAAATAAGAGTATGTTATCTCCGCTCAATACGATTTTCTCCTCTTTCCGTAATTTCGTATTCATGTGTGTACTGGTGGCTGTCTTTGTTTTTCTTTGGCAACAGGTTTCGGGACACAAAGTGTTGCATGGACTGGTACCCTATGGAAAAATGAGTCTGACTAACTATCTGAGCCAGTCTATTATAGGTTCATTTATCTATTTCGGTTATGGTTTGTCGCTGTATAGCGAATTAGGAGTTGCCGCCAGTTTCGGGGTGGGTATCGTGCTGTTTATCCTTCAGCTGGGCTTCTGCCATTGGTGGTTAAAGAATCATAAACAGGGACCGTTCGAAGGAGCCTGGCGTAAAGCGACCTGGATTTGTTCCTGATTTATTCCTAAAATATATATCTTTGCGTAAGGATTTAATATAATTAAGTATGCTATCAGTTCTTATTGTTGAAGATGATATAACTTTTTCTTTAATGCTCACAACCTGGTTGGGAAAGAAAGGTTTTGAGGTAAAAGCACTTAGCTCGGTTTCGGATGCAAAACGCCAGATTGAGAGTGTCAGCTACGACCTGATCTTGTCGGATTTACGTTTACCGGACGGTGACGGGATCGACTTGTTGAAGTGGGTAAAGGAAAAATATGCCTCTTTGCCTTTGATCATGATGACTAGTTATGCGGAGATACAGACTGCTGTGCAGGCCATCAAGCTGGGAGCATCCGATTATATTGCCAAACCCCTGAATCCGGAAGAGTTGCTGAGTAAGATCCGTGAGGTGGTGAAAACGCCTGCGGTAGAACATACGTCGGCAAAGAAATCGCCGGAAGGGAATACTTATATTGAAGGGCAAAGTCCTGCCGCCCGTCAGTTGTTCGACCACGTCCGCTTGGTTGCCCCGACGGATATGTCGGTACTGATTACCGGGGCGAGCGGGACGGGGAAGGAATATATAGCCCGCCGTATCCATGAGCAGAGTAACCGCAGTAAGGCTCCGTTTATTGCAGTCGACTGTGGGGCGATTCCAAAGGACTTGGCTGCTTCCGAGTTTTTCGGCCATGTGAAAGGTTCGTTTACCGGGGCGATAGATAATAAGACCGGTGCTTTTGTGGCAGCTCACGGAGGAACGATCTTTCTGGATGAGATCGGGAACCTGACCTACGAAGTGCAGGTACAACTTCTTCGTGCCTTGCAGGAACGTAAAGTGAAGCCGATCGGTACAAATGAAGAGATCGCTATCAATGTCCGGTTGATCTCTGCCACAAACGAGAATCTGCGGACTGCCATCGATAAAGGTGATTTCCGTGAGGATCTTTATCACCGTATCAATGAGTTTACTGTCCGTATCCCGGATTTGAAAGAGCGGAAGGAAGACTTGTTGCTTTTCGCCAATAATTTCCTCGACCAGGCGAATGCCGAGCTCCAGAAAGATATTATCGGTTTTGATAGCGAGACGATCCGTCTTTTCCAGTCTTATTCATGGCCGGGTAACCTGCGTCAGATGAAGAATGTCATCAAATATGCCACCCTGTTGGCTACCGGCCGATACATCACCCGTCGTGAACTCCCTGAAGAGCTGACGGAAGCCCCGGAAAAAGACACCCGCATCCTCCTGAAAGACGAAACCCATGAATGCGAACTTATCAAACGCGCTCTCCAGGAATCCAATAACAACAAGACGCGTGCCGCCCAACTATTGGGAATCGACCGGAAAACGCTTTATAATAAACTGAAGCTTTATAATTTGGATTAGTTATACATTAATATATACCCATTCAAATAGGTTGCAAACAACAACCATATTACGTAAGGTATGAAAAGTATTGAGCTGGTTTTGTTTACCTGATAACTCTTCAATGTGTAATTGATAACGAAGATGTCGAGCAACAGGATATTGATAAATCCGATAAGCGGGTTCTGGATATAAAAGAAGCTGATGCTCCAGGTGAAATTGAAAAACAACTGGAAGACGAATGCTTTGATGAAAAACCGTCTTCGCTCTATGGTGGAGTTGATTAGTAGTCCGATGGATAAACCCATACATACATAAATAATACTCCACGCAATCGGGAAAACAATATTGGGCGGAGTTACCACTGGTTTGATAAGGGTTGGATACCAGTTTTTTATTGCGTCAGCTTGAAAGTAACTGGCGGAAAGCCCTACAAGGAAACAAACCAGGATAGGGATAATAATATTCAATGCTTTTCTCATGATTTTTCGTTTTTCTTATTGAATAACAATAGGAACTTCGCTCTTGTTGTCTGAAAGTAGAAAGTTTTTGTGATGTGTGATATGGGCGGGATATTGTATTGTGTTTTCTGCTGCTCCTGAAAATTAAAGGGTGAACTCTTTATTTTAAGTTAAAATATTCGCTGTTAATACTCTTTGGTATAGTATTTTGTTTATTTTTGTGTTTCGAAGGATTTGTATAATCTTAGTCTCTTTGGAATATGAATATAGAAGTGTTATCCGGAATCGCCCCGAGGCTATATGAATTAGTTGCTCCACTAGTTATGAGTTGTAGCGTTTTGCGGCAGAATAATAATTATCCTTTCAAAACATCTAAACATTATTTATGGTTTGTCGCTATGGAAAGAGACACGGTGATAGGGTTTATACCCGTTGAAATCAAAAGCACTTGTGTTGTTATTAATAACTATTATGTGAAAGGAGAGGACAACGCGGTACTGGCATCCCTGATCGATGCTGTTTTGGAACATTTCAAGAATATTTCGGTTGTCCGGGCCGTTGCCCATACCCGGCATAAAGAGCTCTTTGCTTCAGCTCATTTTTTCGTAACTCAGGAATGGAAACTATATAATAAAATGGAATATAGATGTGATGATGAGAGAGAAACTCAATGTGTACGAAGCAGTACAAGTTCGGTTGGATAAGATATTTTCTGACTTCGATAACGTATACGTCTCTTTTTCCGGAGGTAAGGACAGTGGTGTTTTGCTGAATTTATGTATTGACTATATACGCGAACACCGCCTGAAACGGAAACTGGGAGTCTTTCACATGGACTATGAGGTACAGTACCGGGAAACCACTTCCTATGTAGATCGTGTATTGTCTTCCAATTCCGACATCCTGGAGGTCTACCGGGTGTGTGTCCCTTTTAAGGTTCCTACATGTACTTCGATGTTCCAGAATTACTGGCGTCCGTGGGATAGGGAGTTGCAGGATTTATGGGTGAATAAGATGCCCGAAAACTCGCTTTGTATAGAGGACTTCCCATTTTATGATGAGAATATGTGGGATTACCAGTTTCAGTTAAAGTTTGCGGAATGGTTGCATGAAAAAAAAGATGCCGGACGCACCTGTTGCCTGATAGGGATACGAACACAGGAAAGTTTCAACAGATGGCGGGCTATCCATATAAAGAACAAAGTGCAGACTTACCGCCGGCTGAAATGGGTTCACCAGCTGGCACCACGTATATATAATGCTTATCCTATATTCGATTGGAAAACAAAAGATATATGGATTGCCAATGGCAGGTTCGGTTGGGATTACAATCACTTGTACGATTTGTTTTACCAAGCAGGAGTCCCGTTGGAAATGCAGAGAGTGGCAAGCCCTTTTATCTCCCAGGCCATAGCCAGCTTGAAATTATACCGGGCAATAGACCCGGATATGTGGGGGAAGATGATCGGGCGTGTCAACGGAGTCGGTTTTGCCGGGTTGTATGGCGGCACTTCCGCACTGGGATGGCAGTCGGTCAAATTACCGCAGGGAATGACCTGGAAGTCTTATATGGAATTTCTATTGGGAACTTTGCCGGAGAAGACACGGGAAGGGTATTTGCAGAAACTCTCCGTCAGCATAAAATTCTGGCGTGAGAAAGGCGGTTGCCTGGCAGAAGGCACTATCGAAAAACTAAAGCAGGCAGGAATCCCGATACGGGTTGAAGGCCGTACAAATTACAAGACGATAAAGAAGCCGGTTCGGATGGAATATCTGGATGATATTGATATACCTGAATTCCGCGAACTTCCAACCTATAAGCGTGTCTGTATCTGTATATTGAAGAATGACTACTATTGTAAATATATGGGCTTCTCACTGAATATTCACGAGAGGAAACAAAAGGAAGACATATTAAAACTTTATAACTCTGAATTATATGGAGGAATATACTAGTCCTGTGTACAAGGTAAGGGCTGTCCCTGTGGAAAAGGTGGTAGCCAACAGCTATAACCCTAATGTCGTAGCGCCCCCGGAAATGAAATTGCTGGAAGTTTCTATCTGGGAAGACGGATTTACTTCCCCATGTGTATGCTACTATGTTCCGGAGGAAGACATCTATGAACTGGTCGACGGCTACCACCGCTATATGGTGATGAAGACATCAAAACGCATCTATGAGCGTGAACGCGGCTTGCTTCCCGTCACTGTCATCGAAAAAGATCTCTCCAACAGAATGGCTTCGACCATCCGTCATAACAGGGCACGTGGTACCCACAATATTGAATTAATGAGCCATATCGTCTCCGAGCTCTCCAAATGCGGCATGTCGGATGCCTGGATACAACGTAATATCGGTATGGACAGAGATGAAATATTGCGTTTGAAACAAATATCAGGTTTGGCGGAATTATTCTCTAATAAGGAGTTTAGCTTGTCGGAAGAGTAATAGTTGTATGGGTTTAAGGCTTTTAGGATGATGGAATGGCGTTTATAGTAGAGTTTTTGCATATTTGATAATTACTATGTATCTTTGCCGCATGTTAAACAAACTATTTAAATCGGATTTGGTGTAGTAAACAATCTGTATTCCTTGTACAGGTTGTCCTTTTGTTTATTCTCGGGTAATTCTATCCGGGCATAATTCCTATTGTATTAATTCAATTTTAATCAGTGTACAATGATGACGGCATTGTTATGCTTTCACGGGTATACTATATACATAAAGAAATGAGTAACGAAAATAAAACAATTCACGAATTCGATTTTAATTTAATCTGCGAATACTTTTTAAATACAGAACGCCAGGGGCCCGGAAGTCCTGAAGTGACTCTTAAAGCATTGGGCTTTATAGACAACCTTACCGATCAATCCCTTATCGCCGATTTGGGTTGTGGTACAGGCGGTCAGACAATGGTATTGGCCCAGCATGCACCGGGACATATTACCGGTCTTGACTTTTTTCCGGGATTCATCGACAGGTTCAACAGTAATGCCAGAGGGTTGAATCTTCAGGATAGAGTGAAGGGAATCGTCGGTTCGATGGACAACCTTCCTTTCGGAGAGGAAGAGTTAGACCTGATCTGGTCGGAAGGAGCCATTTATAATATAGGCTTTGAACGCGGACTGAACGAATGGCGCAAATATCTGAAAACTGGAGGATATATCGCCGTTTCGGAAAGCGCCTGGTTTACTGAAGAACGTCCGGCAGAGATTCATGATTTCTGGATGGAAGCTTATCCGCAAATAGATACGATACCCAATCAGGTTGCCCTGATACAAAAGGCCGGGTATCTTCCTGTCGCTTCTTTTATTTTACCTGAAACTTGCTGGACAGAGCATTATTTTGCACCGTTGGTTAAAGCCCGGGAAAAGTTTCTGGCCAAATATCCGGGAAATAAAACCGCCGAAGAACTTGTCGCGATGTCACATCACGAAGAGGTGTTATACCGCAAGTATAAAGGGTTTTACGGCTATGTATTTTATATCGCTAAAAAGATAACGCTATGATTCGTTTAAATATGTATGGTTGGAACGACCGATTGAACCAACTAAAACAAGAATCGGCATATAATACTTTGTCTCACGGGCGGATAGCCATCGTGCATCGTACCTGTTACGAGGTTGTATCCGATAGGGGACTGTACCAATGCGAGTTGACGGGAAATATGATGTATGGGAAATCTGACTTTGAACTGCCCTGTACAGGCGACTGGGTACTGTTTCAACCATTCGACGATAGCAAAGGCATTATCGTCGGTATGTTGCCCCGTGAATGGACTTTATACCGCAAGAGAAATGGAACGGTAACCGGAAAACAGGCAATTGCTTCGTATGTTGACAAGGCGTTTATCGTGCAGAGCCTCGATGATAATTTCAATATACGCAGGGTGGAACGTTTCATGGTTCAGATATTGGAAGAAAACATCCATCCCGTATTGATACTCAATAAGGCTGATTTGCCTTTTGATAAACAGGAGACAGAGGAAGCAATCAGGCATCTTACCCGTAGGATGCCGGTGTTCTTCACAAGTATCCATCACCCTGAAACGGTCTCCCGGTTACGGGATTCCATATCGGAAGGCGAAACGGTTGTCTTTGTCGGTTCTTCGGGGGTAGGGAAGAGTTCTCTTGTTAATGCACTTTGTGAAAGGTCGGTGCTGCTGACGTCAGATATAAGCCAGTCCACCGGAAAAGGACGGCATACTTCCACCCGGCGGGAAATGGTCTTGATGGACGGTTCAGGTGTTTTAATCGACACTCCGGGTATCCGTGAGTTTGGATTGACTGTAGATAATCCCGATTCACTAGCCGAAATGCTGGAAATCTCCAACTATGCAGAATTGTGCCGTTTCAAAGATTGCACACATACCAATGAACCCGGTTGTGCTGTTCTGAAAGCAGTCGCAGAAGGTTCGCTAGATACCAAAGTGTATGAAAGCTATCTGAAACTAAAGCGTGAAGCCTGGCATTTCTCCGCTTCCGAGCATGAGAAACGTAAAAAGGAAAAATCCTTTACAAAGCTCGTGGAAGAAGTGAAAAGGCGCAAGGCTGATTCCTGATTTTATATTTATGGTGCAGGTGTCTTCGGATTCCTGCACTGTATTATATTTGAATCGTCTATTTTGATAACAGTAGACACAATATTCATCACATTTCGTTTGGTCGCCATTAGTTCCAAGAAGTTCTTCCTGATTTATATCTAATGGCATTCCGCAACTTTGGCAATATCTCTTTTCTATTTCCAACTCCATAATTAACTATTCGAATTATGTAATGCAAATATAGAGAAGATATATCTGGAAAGGTTGTCCGGTGTTGCTATCTTATTTTGAATCTTTAAAACATACCAACATTAGAATAGGGTGAATTTTGTTCTGTTGGCAAAACAATAAGTATGTATTTTTGTTTTGTGTGTAAAACAAAATAGCAGTAGGATGAAATGGTGACACTAAACAACGTTCCTGCTACTACCAATCACCACAAATGGCAGTTAAGTTTATAATAATAAGAAAATATAATATATTTACTCTAAAACGGTGTGGTATAGATTTCCGATTGATTCGTCCTTTTGATATTTATCCCAGTCGGCCGAAACAGGGTGTACTGTTTTAAGCTAAACGAGGCAATCTTATAACCCCAATCAACCTTTCAATCTGGAAAACATTGATGCGGAAGATAGATTGAAAAAAGGCAACCAATAGAAGTTTCGAAGCATGAGTATCAACTCCATGTTTAACAGCATCCGCTACACTGTACAACAAAATTATCGTGTACTATTGGAGTAAGACAGTTATATGACCACTTAATGAAACAGCAGACGGGTTCTACGCCAGATCAATGAAAAAGGTTATGTGCTTCCTTTTGCATCCAATCCCCGCCGATTATTTAGGATAGGAGTGAATTTTAGTACAAAGACTCGCAATATAGAGGAGTGGAAAGTAGAGTAATGATTAATAATATAGTTGAAATCAATTTCTAGTAGATACTAGCATTACTTTTTGTCAATGAAAATACTTGGTGCTCTTTAACATTTCAGGAGAAGAATGTTGTTCTCGTTGAGTAGGAAGAGCAAGTACAAGTCGAAGCGATGATACTAATTCTTTACATGTAATGATACGATTAAATTGTAAAATGTATAAATTGAAAAAATGTCATTCATGAACTTTTAATTTTCAATTATTATATAGTATATTTGTCATACTAAATATTAATTGCTATACAGCCATGAAATCGAAATTTGAGAAACTTTTGAAAGGCATTTTTTTGACATCTATTGCATCTTTGGTTTCTTCCAATGATGCTAATGCTATATCTTATGATCTTTCTAAAATAAGTAATGATAATAATGATAATATTGAGCAAGGAAAGAAGAATGATCTTTCCCAAAAATATGTACTTAAAATTCATAATGATAATTCATATCTAATTGCAGGGCATAGAAGTCACCGTTCACATTCTTCACATAGATCTCATTCTTCACATAGATCAAGTAGTTATGGAAGTTATGGCGGTTCTTCTTCTTCAAGCTCTAGTTCTTCAACATATAAAACCAATACAACTACTTATTCAAAAACAACTTACTCACTGGGAGAAAGAACCCTTGTTAGTGGTGTTTCGGGTAAGGATGTAGCTGAGTTAGCGAATAAATTACTTAAAATAAGATACATTACAGAATCCGATATAGAAAAAAATTATTCAGGGGATGTCGTATATTCTACCAATTTGGAAAATGCAATCAAAAAGTTTCAGAATGATCATAATCAGGTTGTAGACGGTATTGTTGGTAAAAAAACAATTGAAACAATTAATAAGCGTATAGAACAAATAAATGATGAAACTGTAAATGTAAACTCTCGTAAATACAATTTAGGGGATCGCGTACTTAAAAAGCAGATGCAGGGATACGATGTGACACAACTCAAAAATATTCTAATAGACAAAGGGTATTTATCAGGAAATCTAATAAAAGGAAATTCTATTTTTGATGAAGAGACTGAAAAAGCTGTAATAAACTTTCAAAAAGCAATAGGAATAGATGCTGATGGCATTGTAGAAACTCAAACTGTTTATTTTTTGAAAAAATAATTATCGATTATGGTTAAAGCTGAAGTAAAATCTGAAAATAAGTTTTGTTTTACAATTGACACAAATATCTTTAGTGAATGTGTAATAACAAAAGCGTTGTATTGGTACGCAGACTCCTTTATTATTTACTGGGATAAAGTAAGTGACAGTATATACGAAATAACTCTTGAACCCAAATCCTCTGTAAAAACTTCTTACACGTTTGAACAGCTAACTAGTAAGTTTAATCAAGACTTAATAGATTACAAAAATAGAGATTTGATTATACATGAAACTAAAGACATTCGTAACATCTTATATGTAAAAGCTTTCGCTAACAATGATGATTTTGAGGATTTTAATATAGTATTAGAATGAAAAATCGCTATTGTTTATTGCCATTTCAATTTGAAAAAATTGGGGAACAAGAATTACTAGTCAATGAGTTGGGGGATTTTATATTTGCTCCAATAGGTACTGTTGAAAGAATAATCAATCGTCAACTCAATAAACAAGAAGATATATACAAAGACTTAATTGTTAACTTTTTTATATCAGAACACCCCATACCTGAATTAATAGATAATATGGCGACAAGGCTGAGGACTAAAAAAGCCTTTCTCGATTCATTCACATCATTACATATTTTTGTTTTGACCTTGAGATGTAATCAAAATTGTATTTATTGTCAAGCATCTAGTAAAGAGAGTAGTGAGACTAAATATGATATGAATGAAGAGTGTCTATTTAAAGCCATAGACTTAATGTTTCAAAGTCCATCACACTCTATCACAATGGAATTTCAAGGAGGTGAACCTTCTTTACCTTTTTTTCTACTACAAAAGGCTGTAGAAAGAGCAGTAGAATTAAATGAAAAGTACAAAAAGCAGATAACATATGTTCTATGTACAAACTCTGTAAATTTAACGGAAGAAATATTATGCCTGTGCAAAGAGTATAATATTCTTATTTCAACATCTTTGGATGGTCCAGCCTTTATACACAATCACAACAGAGGAAAAACTGATAGCTATAAGCGTGTAATAGAAGGCATAAGTAAAGCTAGAAATTATTTAGGAACAGATAGAGTCTCTGCATTAATGACCACATCGGAGTTGTCATTAAATTATCCTAAAGAAATTATCGATAATTATTTATCAAATGGATTTAATAGTATATTTCTTCGTCCTCTAAATCCTTATGGCTTAGCTCTAAATAATACAAGTTGGGATTTGTATTTTGATAATTTTGTAACCTTTTATAAATTGGCATTAAACTATATTATTGATATTAATATCCGAGGAGACTTTTTTGTAGAAGAGTTTACGGCTATATTATTGCGTAAGATGCTTACTCCCTTTACAACTGGATTTGTTGATTTGCAATCTCCTGCTGGTATAATAAATAGTGTTGTTGTTTATAATTATGATGGTTATGTCTATGCATCTGACGAATCAAGGATGTTAGCAGAGTATCATGATTATACATTCAGGCTAGGATATGTTACAGATAAGTATGAAAATCTATTTTATGGAAAAAAAGCTCAACAAATAGCCTTAATTGGGGGGACTGAGTTTATTGCAGGATGTGCTGATTGTGCTTTTCAGTCTTATTGTGGTGCTGACCCTGTACGAAATTATTCTACTCAAAATGATATGTATGGTTTTCGTCCTACTTCCTCATTTTGTAAAAAGCATAAAGCTATTATCTCCTATCTGTTTTATTTGATTCAGAATGATTATGATAGGGTTATGCCGATATTTAAACAATGGATTAATAAAAATGAAAATGGATTTTGATATAAATTCCAACGACAACTCATTATTTGTTACTTCTCAATGTAACAACAGGTGTTTAATGTGCGCACAGCCGCCATTGGATAGGGATGATATAGATTTCTTTTTTGAAAGGAATATAAGACTTATAGATAATGCTCCTAATGGTCTAACAGATATTGGAATCACTGGTGGGGAACCTACTTTACTAAAAGAAAAATTAGTACATCTAATTAAATACATAGAACTTCGTCATCCAGATAGTTTGATACATATACTGACTAATGGAAGAGCATTTTCGGATATTCAATATACTAGAATGTTTGTTGGATTTTCTAATCTTTTGTTTGGTATTCCATTGCATTCTGATTTTTCGATAGAACATGATGCGATAACTCAAGTAAAAGGTTCATATATAGAAACAATGAAGGGGTTATACAACCTTGCAAATATTGGAGTAGATATAGAACTACGAGTTGTTATCAATAAAATGAATTATCGAAGACTCCCACAATTGTCTGAATTTATTTGGAGAAATTTACCATTCGTTGCATCTATATCATTTATGGGATTGGAAGATACAGGATATTCTATTAAAAATCATAATAAAATTTGGATTGATCCGATTGATTATTTGGTGGAGATTGAAAAAGCAGTCATAAATTTAGCAGAGTGGAACCTGGATGTTTCTATTTTTAACATACCACTCTGCTTACTAAAGCCATCATTATACAAATTTGCAAAGAAATCTATTTCTGATTGGAAAGTAACTTATATAGATACATGCTCAACTTGTTCAAAGAAAAATGAGTGCTGCGGCCTTTTTTCAACATCAAAGATGCAAAGCCCTAATATCAAACCTATACTAATTTAGTATAGAAAATTTTTTATCTATTGTTTGAAGAATCAGAACCAGAATTTATATCCTTTTGACATTCTGTTAATTCATATACTCTTTCTTTGCTATATATAAAGGTAAAGGACAGTTCAAAAACATTTATCCCCTTATTCCGAAGTTCAGCAATGACGGATTGAGGGGCTTTCCTTTTTAGCGGTGACATTCTGATAGTTAAAAATGCAATCATTATGATGATTTCAGGCTAAATGATAGGTATAAAACAAAACCAACTACAATCTGTCACATAAAAACGGCCTATCCAGAAAGAGCTTCCAGCTTTGTAAAAGGTATATTAGCCTACTTTTAGAGTATACCCCCGAAGAAAATTCCCTTATATTTTGCAATGTTAAAAATTTCATTGTAATGATTAGTCCGGTTCATAGTGATAAGTACCTAGAGTCATTGTGATGACTTCCCCAAGGCATTATGATGATCGGGAAAAATCATTGCAATGAATTTGTGTAAAGGTGGAAATGAGGGTAGGAAATGATGGTGAAAGATGTGATTTTCTTTCTAAAACATGCTTTTTTAGAGATGCTGCCGTTAGTGAAAACCGTGAAAACCGAACAATCTGCAAGCCCTGAATGTTTATCTTTATCTTTTTGATTAATAACGATAAAGAAGGGAAAAGTTATGAGAAATAAAGATTTTTGCATACTGATGCTTGAGCAGGAAAAGCAGAAGCGCAGTAATGGGGATGAAAGTACGGCCGACCTGTACCGTGCCAGCCGTAATCATTTTGCTGCATTCATTCGTGAGGGAGGAAAGGGTGGATTGTTGGGAGATGTGACGCAGGATGTTGTACAGGAATTTGTTTTGTACTTGAAAGGAAAGAAACTGCGTGTAAATTCGGTGAATAGTTATATTAGTAATCTACGGGCGATGTACAACCGTGCTTGCCGGGGTTGGAAAGGGCGGCCTGAGGCACGGCCGTTCGAGGGGATGCAGTTGCAACGGGAGGAGACTGTTAAACGGGCAGTCCCGGTGGAAGTGATCAAGCAGATGGCTGCACTTGATCTGGAAGAGGAACCGGAGAAAAAGCTGGCGGTGGATATGGCCCTGTTTTCTTTTTTGGCTTGCGGTATGCCTTTTGCGGATATCGTTCGTCTAGGAGGGGAGAACCTGGTTGAAGAAGGAAAAGTGTTGTCGTATCGCCGACAAAAAACAGGTGCACTGATCGAGATGGAAGTTTCGGAGCCTATGCAGTTACTGATTAATCGTTACAGGCGGGCGGATTCCAAATATCTTTTTCCAGTGTTACAGGAGGGGGCTACGCATGAACAGTATAAACAATGTCTGGCACAGGAAAATCAATATCTGGCAGATGTGCAGGTCTTATTGGGTTTATCTGCAAAGTTGACGACCTATGTTTTTCGCCATAGCTGGGCATCTGCGGCTTATCATCTGGGGATACCGATCGCTATTATTAGCCAAGCCCTGGGGCATTCTTCCGAGAAAATGACTCGCATTTACTTGTCTGCATTTGATGCAGGTAAGGTAGGAGAAGCAAATAAAAGGGTTTCTGAAGGTGTGAAGGAACTGATGGCTGCATAAATTATCCTTATTTATATAATAAGGTAATTCCCTCTCTTTTTGTTTCATATCCAGGCCTTTACAACTTATGGATTTCACAAAAGAGTTTGAATGCTCTGCAAACATAGGAAGAATCTTATGGAAAAACAAAGCTTTTGGGTAAAATCCTAAAAAAACATATAGAATTTGTATTAATTAACCTAGTTTCCTGCTTGTGACCTTTAAATCATAATTTTCAAAGAATAAGACATAAGGCGGGTGAAGACTGCTATCTTATTAATATCCGTTTGAAAAAAACTGTTATCATTTTTACATGTTTTTACTCCACAAAATATTGAAATAAGACATCAATCTAAAATATCCCAGGGGCAAAACTCATTAAATCCCCCTTAAAACCGAGGTGCTTTTTATCTTTTCCCCTTATTATATAAATAAGGGGGCACCTTAGAAGTAAATCGGAAAATCAAAGACTGGTATTGATATAATATTATGTATAGGATAAAAGGATCACAAAGAAAAGCGTTTTGCCTGTTGTTATTTTTCAGCCTGGTTTGGCGGGAAGTGACTGCGCAGACAACGACCTATCATAAGGCGGAATCTTTTTTATTCTCTTTCAAAGAGAACAGCGACCTGTTCCTGGCTGATTATGGCGATAACGCTTACCAATTAGAGCGTATGGGGCAACTTCTGGATGCCTCCCGCAACCGTCTGCTGAAAGGAGATAACCACCTCTTGATCGTTTCACATGTGGATGCTTATGGCTATGAAGAGGATGCGGTGGTGAACGAAGCCTCGCTGCGTGCCAGTCGTATTCGTGCCTATCTGAAAACCCGTTTCGATATCCCTCATGACTGTGTCGCTTTTTACATCGACCGTAGCGGCAGCTATCGCGATCAGATACATATATATAATGTATACCGTCCGCTTCCGTGGTTTGCCAATATCTCGATCCATTTACAGTGAGAGCCGTTATCCGATAGCCGTAAAGGCAGCTATCGGTGAGTACGGTGCAATCCCTTATGTTGATTTGTACCGTCGTGGAGAAGCTGGTGGTTACGACCGCGAAGTCTATCGTATCGACGATCCTCTTTTCGACCGTACGGAACTGGAAGATTACCGGCTGGCATCGGTGACGGATACGATTCGTCGTAACGAGAGAGTAGAGCTCCCGGCTGTCAATCTGGCAACGACCGTTACAACAAAGGAAGTGGTACGGGTGGTCACAAAGCATAAAGAGAGAACGGATGAAACTGCAACCCCTGAGGGGATAACTCCTGTTGCTCCCGCTGTCAAAAAGAATGCAACACCGATCGAACACAATCCTGTATATCTGGCCGTAAAAACAAACCTTCTTCCCTGGTTTGGCGTAGTTCCTTCAATCCGTCTGGGAACGGGTGAGACGAAAATAGAAACAGGTGCATTCATGCCTAATCTGGAAGTGGAGTGCAGCTTTGCCGGTCGCTGGTCACTGGCTTTGTCGGGCATGTATTCCGACTTTGCCTATAAAGCTAAGACGCGCGATAGCTGGTCTGTCTCTGAAATATCCCTTGAATCAAGAGTCTGGCTGTCCCCTTCGGGAAGGTTTACCGGCCTGCATACCGGGGTGTTTGCCGAGTATGGTGACTTCGATGTACGTGGCAGCGCGATCGATAGCTCTGAGGATATACTTTACGGTCGGACAGGCTGTTTCTGGTCGGCAGGCCTGTCGATGGGGTATCGTTTCTCCCTGACCGGAGGTTTGGGGATGGGGCTGAGTGTACGTGCCGGTTACCGTTCGGTTTTCGGCGGGAAGAAATACCGCTATGACGTACCGGATGACCGGAATTATTTGGAAACCCGTTTTGCCTCGACGGGATTTATGTTGGGATTGCGGATAGATTTATCGTACCGTTTTCAAATCAGATAAGAAGATGGAGAGGAATAAAAGAAATAAGAAATATAGTATAATGCAACTGGTGGGTTGGATGATATATGCTGTATGGACTGTGGCGGTTTTGTCCTGTGCGTACCGTATGACGGACGAGGATTGGGAGAAGAACGGAAAAGTACGTTTACTGCTTCGCCGCCCTGACAGTGGTTGCCCGGAGAATATGACGTGGTATTTCTATCCGGAAGGTTCGGATAGTCCGATTATCCGTACGGGGGACGTTTCGGGATATGAAGGTACATTGCCTTCGGGTTGTTATCGGGTGGCTGTCTGTAACAGGGGGTGTACGGGTGTCACGCTTGAAATGGAGAAGGGATATGAGGAAGCTTGCGGAAGAGCGCAGCGGCTTTCTTCCCTGAAATCTTCATCGGTGCAGATAGCCTGTCCGGGTAATTTGTACGGGACAGGTTTAGACCTGATCGAGGTGGACGGAAGAGAAGTTGTGGCAAAGGAATTGTCTGCGGTAAACCTTGTCCGTACATTAGAAATGAATATAAAAGTCACAGGAGGGGAAAAGGGAGATGTCGTTCCGGCGGTTTTGTCCGGAAGGTTGACCGGTGTTTCATCACGGGTTCATATACCTTCCGGCAAGCCGCTGTTCGATACGCGGGCCTTTATGACGTTCGAGCCGGAAGAGACCGGACCTGGCATTTATACATCTACCTTGAACCTGTTTGGATTGTCTTCGGGTGAGGAAAGCGGTGAAATGGTCGACCTGATCCTAACGATGACACTGGCAGACGGAAAGGAAATCACTTCATCCACGGATATCACCGAGGAGGTGAAAGAGGCATTCACCGTCGGAGTTACGACACATGTGATACTGGACTTTGTAGTCCGTTATGATGAAATGTCCGGTTTGACGATCACGCTGAAGGAATGGAAACCGGGTAGCGGCGGTTCGGGTGTGGTGACTCCCTGAAACGAAATGAAAACGATAGTAATAGTAACGATAAAACACTGGTAAAATATGGAAACAGGAAAATTATTGATCATGAGTCTGTTGGGAGCGACTATCCTGGAAGGTGGTTGTAGCAACATGGAAGAGCCGGTGACGGATGGAGCGGCTGAAGCAATAGAGGTGAATGCCGGAATAGCGGAGGCTACCCGTGCGGTGATCGGCGGTGGTTATACGAATGATCTGGAAGTATCGTTTGCCCGTTTGGATAATCCCGGTACAGTTGGCGCTGCGTGGACCTCTATCGACGCAGTCCGTACAGGTGGTACGGGTAATACGGCGCTGACTTTTGAGCCGGAACAAACCTATCTGGCGGAAGAGGGAGAGTCTGTCCTGATCGGTTATTATCCCCGCAAGGAACTGAGCGGAACCACCAACCCCGCCAGCGTCACTTATACTATAACGGGCGACGAGGACATCATGGTGACAGGTGTGCAGACCGGTTCGCTGGTCGATAAGTTCGAGACTTTTACTTTCAGCCACCTGCTAACCCAGTTGCAGTTCAAGTGTGTTGGTTCAGCCGGTGCGATCGGTAAATGGACGGCGGTCGCTTCCATTAAAGTAAAAAATGTAGCCACGGGATTGAAGCTATCGCTGGATAAAACAAATGGAGCTAAACTAACGGCCACGGGTACGACTGACCAGACACTGACAGTTAAGAACTGTCCTTCTATGATCTCTGCTTTAGATGCCGAAACTCCGCCAACCGGTTATCTGCTACTTTACCCGACAGCCAATATGGGAACGGAGAGTCTGCCTGTCTCTTTGGAAGTGAAAGGAATATATGACGGGAGTGCGAAAACCCTGAACGTCACAGTCTCGAATATCGGTGAAGGGGTGAAAGCTGGCTATTCGCATCTGATCACGCTCACCTTTACGGAGGACGGTAAAATAGCGGTAGAATCCGGCATTGCTGAGTGGCAGCCGGGTAATAATGGCAGTACAATAGTAACCCCCCGAGAATAATCGTAGAGTCATGAACAACTTCATAGTAGCAGCATTCATATCCATCGCCATCCTTTGGGGCCTTGCCGCCTGTTCGGACAGCGATCCTACACCGCCTCCGGTCCCGGAAACGGTAGTTTGCCTGGAAGGTTCGATCGGAGCGTCGACGCGTGGGGTAATCGGCTCGGGCTATGAACAGGATCTGAAAGTGAACTTTGCCCGTCAGGATGAGTCGGCGGTTTCAACGGGTACATACGGTGGGTTGTGCATAAGGCTGTGCGTCAGGGTGGAAGGGGGAACCGCCCAATCGTATTTGCTGAGTCGCAGTCGTACCCGGCGGATGGCCGTCATATCCGCCTGCACGGTTATTATCCGGCGAAGGGGGAGCCGACAACCGATGCAGGAGGGGGCAAAGTAACCTTCCGCATAGACGGAACGACGGATATCATGGCAACGGGAATCCTCGTGGGAAACGGCTATGTTCCGGTGACGACCTGTACGTTCCGTCATTTGCTGACTCAGGTCCGCTTGGTCTGTTACAGTGACCGAGCCGATGCATGGGGAACGATACAAACGATCGAGGTGGCAGATGTACATACCCGTCAGGAACTGGATTTGTCAGCGGAAACGCCCCGTCTGGCGGATATATCTGTGGCGGAAGATATAAAGAATCTCCCGGTGCAGGATATTGCCGGTCTGCTAATCCCGCAGGTCGCGTCCGACGGATCGCCTCCCGAGGCACAAGGCTATCTCCTTCTTCCGGCATCCCCGGTGAATGGAACGGCAGATCATCCGCTCCATCTTCGGATCACGACAACGAAAGACGGCAACGGCAATCCGAAAGAAACCCTCTCGAACGCCTTTGTCTGGATAGAGGGTGGTTTTGAAATCGGCAAAAGCCATATCGTCTCGCTCTTTTTTACCGGAGCCGCCAACATACAAACCACGCATGTCAGTGTGGAAGCGTGGATGGAGGATGAACAAGGGGAGATGCCGATATGATAAAATACGAATAAATAAACAGGAAATAAAACTTTTAAAACAAGTGAAAATGAAAACGATCACGACAAAGTGGGCCATGCTGATAGCCCTGATGACAGCGGTAAGCTGTACGGAAACAGAGACAGGAATAGAGCCGGAACCGGGTAGCGGTGACGGCCAGGTGGCACTAGGTATCAGCCCGAACCTGAAGGTGGAAGCCGGAACGAGGGCGTCAACGAAATCGGTGGTAAGCGGCAGTGCGATTACCTATACGGATTATAACACGGCTCCCGGTCTGGGAGTAGTGGTGACCAACTCGGATGCAACTGACTGGTATTCTCCCGATGCATCGAGTTCGGGCTATACCGGCCCTCATGTATGGTATATGGGAGATGCAAAAGGTGAGAACTGGATTTCGATTACCGAGAAAGGTCTTAGCTATGACCCCAAGAATGAAAAGCCTTATTATCTGAAAGAAACGATAGGTAAGGTATATGCTTATTATCCGTATGATGTAAATGCACTGAGTAGCCTGCTAAGTATAAACAGTGAATCCGATCTTAAAATCCCGATCACAGTTATTGCCAGCGGAGAGATGGATGCTTCGGCAAATAATGCGAATAAAATCTGGAATGCCACTTCATGGTCAGCTAACAAAAACAAGGGGGTAAGCCTGTCTTTGACAACCGAAAAAGACTACCTGTATTTTGATGGGACGGAGGGTGGCCGGAATGTAAACAACGGCCGTGCCAAAGGGCAGATACCTTTCGATCCGGAGAGTGGCCCGAATAATACCGATGCGAATAACCCCGGCTACCTGATCAACCTGGCCATGAAGCATGCCATGGCGATGGTATCTTTCCGTGTGTACGATGGTGGTAACTTGAGTGATAATGATGTGAATTTTACGAAGTTTGAAATCAAGAACCATCAAAACAGCTCCAATCTTTTTAAAACCGGAACCGGCAAGATGGCGTTGGCAGATGGCGCAATAAGCGATAATTCAACCACCGGAGCACTTAGCCGTACAATTACGAATTACGTCCTGATGAAGCAGATCAAGGAGGGAGAGCAAAGCGACAAAGCATTTATCGAAGATAAAACTACGACCGGACAAGCCGTATCTAAAAAAGTCAGTGCAATCGTCTATCCGATAGCTGGTTTTGGCGATAATGAAATCGATGTAGTGATAACTCTCCAGGAGGGTGGTAATACGCCTGTCGAATATACGGTTACTCTGCCGGCTCATGAATGGACGGCGGGTTCCAACTGCATCTATACGTTCTCTGCCGGCCGTAATAAGTTGACAGTGATGGATGTAACTGTGGAAGACTGGGTGGAAGACGAACAACCGGATATTTCATTGTAATACATTAATAATAAAAAAGACAAATCCCATGAAACCATTCTTATACCGATTAGTGACTGTGTTTTTGTTACTGTGTGCTGCGTGTACAGAGGCAGAGATCGTTTTGCCGGGGTCTGGTGGCGACGAGCCGGAAGAGGGTGTTCCTTTTCGAGTGAAGAATCTGGGCATGTGGATGGAGGTAGAGTCGAGAAGTGTCGTGACGGGCGGCCCCGGGGAAACGAATAGGAACCCGAACCCGCTGACCGGGATAGGCATTTGCGTGACGAAACAGAATAGTAGTGGTACGGAGATTTTATACAACAATGCTGTCGGTAGCCAGCAGTTCGTATACAATCCGGCAGGGAGTCCTCCTCTCTGGGAACTGGCAGAAGGAGAGGAAACGCTTCTTTTGTATTCGGAGAAAGGGACAGTTTATGGCTATGCTCCGGCAGAAAAGAGTGTTTCGCTCGCAGGCATTCCGAAAGCTCTTTTAATGAATGGTATAAAGGTGTTGGACGAGCAGAAGTTCTACTTTTCTGACGGTAGCGCAACGGTAAATGCAGCAACGGATGTGCAATGGGAAACCGACCAGGAGGATTACCTCTATTGCACGGCTGCGGATCAGGTAGACCGCTGGCATCCGGAGGTTTCTTTGACGATGAATCATGCATTGGCAAAAGTGAGTTTCCGTGTACTGGAAGTTAATGCAGGTTCTTCTTTTGCCGGTTGCCGGGTGGCTAAAATCGTATTGAAAAGTAACGGAGGATTCAAAAAGTCTGTTGCTGCCCAATTGAATCTGGCAACGGGTGAAACAACGGGAGCAATAACGCCTGTCGATCAGTTGCAATTTACGGCCGGAGGTGATAAGCGTGTGGTAGGAACCGGAACAGAAGAAACGTCGGAAGTTCCGGTACAGGCTTTTGGTCTGGTTATTCCTGTCAGCGATGTAGGTATCTCCCTGGAGCTGACACTCGATGACGGTCGTACGTTTTATATGGTTCCGGGAGCCGACAGTGACGTTCCCGGAACATTTACCGCCAGTTGGGAAAAAGGATACAACTACATCTATAATATCCGTATGTCGCCGCAAGGGATCGAGATAGCAGATGTGAAAGTGGCCGGTTGGAACGATGGCGGTTCAGTGGATGTTCCTGTCGAATAATAAATGAGAAAATGAAACGGATGTTGACACGATTATTTTTGCCGGAACTCTTGTTGGCCGGACTGCTTACAGGATGTGCCTGCGGTATGGTAGAAGATATTATACCGGAGGAAGCCCGGTTGGTAGAGGTCGGATTCGTTAAACCCGACCTGGGGATACCCACTGTGCTGACGCGTGCAGAAGACACAGAAGTGCCGGCTCCGACTCCGTTGCCGGAAGGTTCAACTATACGGATTGTTGCTTATTACAGGAGTAGCATAGGGGTAGAGGCTTCTCCCGTTCCGTTTTCTACGACGACTCCCACCGTTGAAGCTACCTATAAGGTCATGGCTGACGGTTCGTTGGCACTTTGTTCGGTAGACGATACGGGAAAACCGGTCGATGGCAAAGCCGAAGGCATGGTTGTCAGGGGAGGAGTGTATGATTTTTATGCTGTTTCTCCGGCAAGGAAACTGGCAAAAAGTGTTGATGGAACGTATAAGATAACAGATATTCCTCATAAAGAGGATGTAATGACATCTTTTGTCCGTGGCGTAACTATATCAGCAAGTTCGCGTCTGGTAACTTTGGCGACTTTCAGTCGTAAATGTGCATTAGTGGTATTTAATGTAGCTCCGTCCAAAGAGAATGTGATCCCTTTCACCCGACTGTATGCAACCGGGTTGACCATAAGTAAAATATCCTCGTCCGGTGCAGCTCTTATAGTAGGTGAAGATACCGGTATTCCATGCACCGGTGGCGAAGCCGGAGATAAAACAGAAGTGGTATTTGCTTCGGAAGAATTTGAACCGGTGGAGTCTGATACCGATAATCTGGGTTTGAACAAGACAAAAGGAATACTTCTTCCTAAAAATACGGAACCTTTTGATGTGGAGATCGAAGTACAAAGGGATGATAAAACGGCGACGTTGAAAGCAACAATCGATAAAAATATATCTTTCGATGAAGGCAAACGGTATGTTTTCACCCTGGAGGTGAAGAACAACGAAAGCTCCCTGCTCATGACAGTACTGGATTGGAAGGAGACAATCTTCTTTACAGATGCGAATGTAGGAGCTCCGGACGAACCCTATCCCGACCCGGATATCAATGAAGGAATAGGAACTTCGTTTGTTGTAGCAAGCTGGAAAGAAATTGTATGGACTGATGGGGAAGTTGGCGGTAGTCAATAATTGTGGATATAAAATGACAATAGAATAAAACAGGATATAATGAAACAAATGAGTGAAATAAGGAACAAACATTGGATTCGCCTGTTTGGCTGTTTGGTTTTACTTTGGATAGTCGGTTGTACACAGGCAGACGTGGATGATGATATTCTTTTGCCTACGCTGAAAGAAGTGGATGCCGGTTTTAATCTGAATGTCCTGGCAAACCATATACCGGTAACTCGCAGCATACTGTTTACTGCCGATGGCACTATGGAATCGGATTCGATCGGTACTCGTGCAGTTACTCCGCTGGAAGAGGCACAGGAAAGTAAGATTGCCAGTGTCTGGGTGGGACAATATGTTGGCGGTAAGCTTTTGTATGCTAAATATATTTCTTCATTAACAGGCAATACACTTAATATTAAATTGAAACATGATAGAGAAGGTTCAAAATCTCATGTGTGGTTCATTGCTAATATGGGTGACCAGGGAGAGATAGCAACCGAAACAGCCTTGAAAAAGTTGCTGTTGACATATGTTTCGACCGAAACCGGATTACCTCAAAGTAATCTGTGTGGAATGACAGGGATGTGGAGCGGAGTAGTACAAGAAGGGGGAGTAAAGGATATCAGGGTGAATTTATCCCGTATGGTGGCTAAGATATCGTTTACTTATTCGATCGCCGGAGAGGGGTTTACTTTTACTCCTAATACTGTGACATTGAACTCGGTTCCGCAGAAAATGCAGGTTGATGTACCTGAAAACCAGTTGGTAGGTATGACATATACAGATTATACCGGAATAGCGGATAGAGACGGTGCTACCATGTATTGGTATCTACCGGAGAATATGGCGGGTATTGTCAGTGATGGGAACGCAATCGACTCAGAAAAGAAGAAGATCGGTATGGGGGTGACAAATGCTACTTATATCGAATTGACGGGTACGGCTGTGCAGGGGGGAGTGACATATAACAATGTTGTATTCCGTTTTTATCCGGGTGATGGAATGAATAATTACAATATCGAGCGTAACTACCATTATGTAATGAAGGTGACGTTGGTCGGTATAGATATTTCCGATGAACGTATTACGGTAAATGAGATACCGCCAATAGAGGTCGATCCGGGAAAGATGCCGGCGGAGAAGGGGGGGATAAAAGAGGTACAGATCACCGCCCGTCCGGGGCAGGCGTGGTCTTTCGATTTGGAAGAATGGTTGTCGGCAATGATAGGAGGTGTGGTTGCCGGAACTGGGGTAACAGTAAGCCATCACGGGCCTGCTATGGTTACTTTCCAGTCGGTGTCTGCGAATCCGAAAGCCGAAGACAGGAGTGTGACTTTTTCTGTAAATGTGAACGGAGAGAATCAGGAGATAACCATTACGCAGGAAGGATCCGCCTTGTCTAAAGGGAGTGATGTTATCTCTTTAGGCGCGGCAGAGGGTTCGGAAGGGGCTTCTTCCTTTACTACTACAAAAGGTTTACCATGGCTGGCTGCCTTAAGCGGGGAGAATTGGTGGAGTTGGGCAGACGATAATCCTGCTTTTTCAGGAGATGAAGCCACGGGGGCTGAGCAGGCTTTGAAAATAAAAGCGACAGCCAGTAACCCCTTGGCTTCGGAACAGAGTGGAAAGATAACAGTGAGTGCCGGTGCATCGATAGCTGATTTAGATTATACAGGCTTGAAAGAGGAAATAGTGGTACAGCAAGCAGGTTCCAAGGTAGAAGGTTCGAGCATGGAAGTAAATCCGGAAGCAGCTAATAATCAAACATCGTCGTTTGTCGCTACATCCGGCTTGGACTGGGTGGCAAAGGTAACGGAAGGTGACTGGATTACATTGGTTGGTGCGACCTCAGGTTCTCAAACAACGGGAAAAGCACAGAATGTGACTTTTAATATCGCTGTCAATCCCTCTTCTTCTGCGCGAAGCGGCGAGATAGTTGTTCGTGCCGGGGATGAAATCGGCGGACCAACCGGAACAATAAAGGTGAATCAGAAAGCCTCTGCACTGACAGTATCTGCCAGTCCCACAACGTTGGCTGCAACAAAGGACGCTGCCGGAACACTCTCTTTTAAAGGAACTTCGGGATTATCTTTTTCTGTTACCAAGCCTGATTGGCTGACTCTGACCGGTACTATTCCGGAAACAACGAATGGAAACGAACAGAATCTGGGGTATAAAACAAGCGAGGTGAATCTCAATAGCAAAGAAATTTCGGGCGATATAACAGTGAAAGCAGGAAATATAGAAAATAAAGTGGCAGTTAAACAATCGGGCTCCACATTTTCGGTGTCTGAAACCGAACTGTCTTTAGAAAAGGATGTGACTTCAGGTAGTGTAAAGGTAAAGGGAACCTACGGTCTACCTTGGAGAGTCAGTCCGGCTGGCGAAACAAATGGTATCACTCCCTCGATCGACTCTTCTATCGCAGACGGTTCGGAGCAAGTATTAACATTTAATGCAACTGAAAATTGGGGGAGTGCCCGCTCTGCAACATTTACTATTGCTGTAACCGGTGGTGATCATTCAAAAACAGTAAAGGTTAATCAAGCAGGAGATTTAACAAAGATTACTGTTACAATTAATCAGCAAGTATTGAGAAGTTATTATACTCAGATGACTAAAGATGGGGGCAATTGGAAACTATATCCTCCTTTTGATGCAGGTGGAACAGATATGGCTGAATCTCATGGCGTAACAGTTAATTTATCAGAGTCGCCTACAATGAACGGTTCTTATTCTATACAAGTACAAAAAAGCCAGAACTCTAGTGTTTTAGCACAAATAAATACGAAGAGTTATTGTTCCAAATTGGATGAAGATGGTACAGGTTGGCGCTTACCTACTCAAATAGAGTTACATGCCATGTATATGAATAAAGAATATATAGAGGGTATTAAAGGTTCTGGTACATTCTTCAGCAGTTACTATTGGAGTAGCTCAATGTATGGTGGAAATGGTAAATTTTGTTTATTGCGCTTAAGCGATGGCACATTCAATTATTTAACCACGAATAATCCCTATTATATTCGTTGTGTCCGGGATAACTATTGATGAAAGAATATAGTTAAACATGTAAAGAAAACATATTATGAACAAAGCAGATTTAGTAAACGAATTAGCAGAAAAAATGGGTATTTCGCAGAATCAATCCCGTAAGTTTATCAATACTTTTCAAGCAATACTGACAGAGAGGGTAAAAGAGGATGAAATAATACTTCAGGGTTTCGGTACTTTCAAAGCCTGGGAACAGGCTGAACGTACAGGCCGCAACCCTCGTACCGGTATTTCCTGTAAGATACCGGCCCGTAGGAGTGTGAAGTTTAAACCTGGTAAGTTTTTGCTTAGAGATTTGAACCTATCCAAATAGAGGGCAAAAGGGAGGTACAAGTGTTGATTATATAAAAATAGACTTTGTGTCTCCCTGCTTTTATTTTGGATTTCCCTCAATTATTTATTAACGCCTATCAGATATATCATGAAGAAACAGAACAAATTAGAGGCATTATTCCCAAATGGAAAAGTGCCGGAAGTGAACGAATTTAACCGTAGCCTTGACAAAATGTCGAAGGAAGGCCGTAACCGTTTACGTGAAAAGATTTATAAAATTGCATTTACCGTATGGTCAACCTTGCCTAAAAAGCACCAGAAGTTTATTGAACAAGTTATCGTCCATGATCGGCAGTCATACGTTGATTTCATCATTGAAAAAACAGTGATGACCTGTCTCCGTTGTCCCCTCCGGTTTCCCGTCTTGTTTATCCGGATGCTCCATTTAACGGAAGTAGTAGAGCGTACCGCGCAAACTTCAATAAATCATTTATCAATGTCTGTTCTTATCTGTTTCCTAATTTGCGGCAAGATCGGTACGCTTGCCGGGAATATTAGTAAAGGAGGGTTTACTTGCGAAGAGGTACTGGTGTTGGCGGGGAAGGTGAGGGTGGGGGAATTTTCTGCTTTTTTTAGTAAAACTGTATAATTATAGGGGAATTTAATTTGTACAAAAAGATATAAGGGAGACTGGTTTACTAATTAGTTGAAGAATAGGGAAACGATGAAATCTATTTCACTGAATACGCTCAAACTTTCATAGACTGTTTGACAATGTGAGGCTAAGGCTTTGATCTTTTGGATGCTGCATTAATTGAGATTGTTGAGTGGACTGAGTATACTTTTATAAATCATATAGCGGTGTCTATCTTGATGTGTTTTCAGGTTTGTGGTAAGATTGGAACGTTTGTCGGGATTTGCAAAAGTGAGATTGTTTATGGAGAGGTGTTGAAGAAGAAGACGAAAGTGGTGGTAGAATTTTGTGGGAGGGAAATTAAACGAGGAAATAATTTGATCAGATTTGTAAGAAATTTGAATATGAAAGTCTTTTTGTTATAAAAGAGTTATTTTTTTGTGAATGATATGAAGTATCATAATAAAAATACTCTTTATTTTTCTTTTGAAGGAGATCGCTTGAAAAATATAGTCTGAAAAATAAAAAAAAAATTGTTTTTATTGATTCTTTTAGAAAAATATAAATATATTTGTTAGACTATTTACTGATGAATAAACATATATGGAAATACAGAAGGCATTTTTACATCATATTGAGCAGAGTCTTAATGAGCTCTTTAGCGTTGACATTGATTCCCATTATAAAGATATCGAACCAATAGTGAAATCTATTATTGATGAAATTTTTGAAGGAAAGAATAAGAGAGCTTGTGCTATTCCGCCTGATAACAATACTTTAGGTGAATTAGTTAAAGCAATTAGTAGCTCTGATATAGAAGCTCAGAAAACTGCTGTATTAATAAGTTCACAAAGATTACTCCGTAAGGAAAGAGATGCCCAAGAACAATATGGAGCTATAACACAAATACCTAAAGGAAGTCTGTTTCATATATTAGTGGAGCATAATCAAAAGATCTATTTTATTATTACGAAAACAGATCATGATAAGTTTTTAGATGAAAGTGAATTAGAGACAAGAAGAGGTATTCCTCTAAATAAAAAAACTTATAAATCATTTTATTGTGAAGTTATAGATGGCCAGTTAGTAGATGCGTATATATATGATCCTTCAGGAAGATCTGCTAGATATTGGTGGGAAGGATACTTGGATGTTGTTCTCTGTAATTCAGATGCCCAAAATACAGAAAAAGTATTAAATCATTTATTAGAGAAAATCATATATCCCATTAGAGCTAAAAGTCCGGATGATTATAAAACATTACGAGATAGTACTATAACTTTTTTTAGGAGTCATCAGGAATTTAGTTTGTCAGAATATTTAGTTCATGTATGGGAACATTATGTTCCAATATCAGAAGGGTTATCTTTGGATAAATATAAAGACAAGGTAAATAGAATGTCAGATAATAAAAAATTTGATACTTCATTTACTATTATTGCAAGTAGTATAAATAGAAGAGTAAAACGAAATGTTCAATTAACTCCCAAAATGAAGTTACATATAGATGATATGACTTTCCAGGAGGAAAAAGACATTGTTGTTCCATTTACAGATGATAAAGGAAAATGGATTAAAATTAAAACAGATAGTGGATACGAATATTTTAGAAGAAATGAATCTGATTAAGAATATAGCATTAATATTAAATATTGATGAAGTTGATCTCTTTATAAAAGAATCTTTATACAATGTGGAAATATTATCTAATATTCCAGATACTTTTTCTGTAAAAAGTGAGAATATTTTATTATTTAACGACTTGATTAAAGATGATTTTCAAATAGATTTTTTGTATTGTAATATTTCAGAGAAAACTCTAAATAAAAATTTCAATATATCTGATGTTTATGAATTTATAGAAATTATAAATGATAAATTAGAGGACTTGGATTATACAGACGATGAAGATAGGCAAGTAATAGATTCTTTTAAAATAAAGATATATATAAGAAAAGAAATAAAAGAACAAATTTTAAATGTATATGATTTTGAGGCGTTATGTGAATATTGGGATAAACTCTTATGGAAAGATAGATTATCTGCACTAGCAAATCCAAAGCTAATAAAAGGTGTTGTGTTTTTTTTACATTCGGAAACTGTTGATGCCTTTAATACAGATCTGTTTTATTTTACAAATGATACTAGTTGTAAGCCTCGATATGTAGATTATATAGAAGAAATACGTGATAATGCTTATTGGAGTAAAATGGATTTATATCCTTTTTCTCCTATCTATTTTTATTGTATTCAACGACCTAATGTTGAAAATGCTTTTGTGAAATCTTTTGATATTTTGTCTGTTGTATTTTCGTTATGTACTTTATTTGATATTACATCTTTAGATAATAATATTTTGAAATTTAAGTTGTGTGGATATAAAAATGTAAGTGGAGTATTAAATCTTGAAAATACTATTGATATATCTCAAGAAACAAGACAGGAATATTATAAAATTTTTAAATGGGTATATGTGGGTGAGGGAAATAAAGCCGATAAAATAGGGATTGTAAGGAATATACTAAGTTTATTTATTTTGAATGACAATATTAATATTCAAGAAAATGTATTATTTTCTATAAAATCATCTTTTAAGACATATCTAAAGGAAAATCTTGATAAATATGTCTCTATTAGAAATCAAATTTATCAAGAGTTGGATTCTATTATAAATTTATCCTCAATTGCTAAGAAGGATTTCTTGGATGGATTTAAAAATAATTTATTAGCTTGTATTAGTTTTTTTTTTCAGTACATTAGTAATGAATCTGTTAGGGGGCAGTTCAATAAATAATAGTTTATTTTCTAAAGATGTTGTTCTTTTGTCTTATGCGATTTTTTTTATATCATTTTTATATATGATTTGGATGAGAAATGATATAAATAATGAGAAAAAGAATATATCAAAAAGATATAAAATATTAAAAGAGAGGTATTCTGATTTATTAATCAATGAAGAAATAGATGCTATTTTTAGACATGGAGAAGAGTTGGAAGAACAAATTGATTATATTGATGGATTTAAAAAACAATATTCTATTTTATGGAGTATTTCATTATTTATTCTATTCCTTGTTGTGACTATTTTGTCAGACTATAATGGGGATTTTGATTTTTTATCTTTATTTATAAAGCGTATTTTATCTATTGTACTTTTTATTATATAAAAAGACAAGAATAGAGGTGATTTTTTCTATGATATATGGATGTCATTTGTTTAGTATAGATGATCTGTCTTTTATTAATTATTGGTAGTTTGCTTTCATTTACTCAGGAATAAATGAAATATCTATAATGTTATACCATAAAGGAGTACTTTTCTAAACTTATTGCATATGTTTTTAATAACATAATCTTCTATTTTCATTGTTTTAGTAGATTGTTAAAGTCTGATTTCTTTAATTTTCGTTTTTTTCGTTCAGAGTCAGAGTTAGTTCCTCCGTTTTTTCTGGTATGACCAGTTTAGTTAATAAGAGGTTATAAGCAGGCGTTAGTGTGGATTTTTTATCTTTTGTGCTACAAGAAGTTCTTAAATAACTTAAATCTATTCTTAAGAATTCCGCTTAATAATCATTATTTTCCTGATAAACGTTAAATAAGAACCTGAATCTATCGGTGTGATGGTTCGCGAAAAATGGTATTTTAAGATTTTGAATGTTCCTAAAGTCTTATTATATACTATTTTATATGATGCTGTCGCGCCGATCTTTACATATATTCCTACCTATACCTTTGTATCGTTCCCCTGGAAACAGTAGTATTAATTATTAAAACAAAAAAGCTATGACACTGAAATTTAGAAAGGTGCAGCGCAAGGTTCTTAGCGGTGACGATAAGGACAAGGTGAAGACTTATGCGATGGCGCGGTCGTCGAACTATTGCGATATGGATAAGTTGTGTGAATTGATCTCCAGCCGTTCGGCAATGTCGAGTGCTGATGTGAAGGCGATACTTGATTCGTTAAATTGGGCGATGAGCCTGGAACTTCGTTCGGGTAGTATTGTACAGGTGGGTGAGTTCGGTAGTTTTCGTCTTTCGATTCGTTCGAAAGGAGCGGAGACGGCAGATGCTTTCAATGCTTCCCTGATAAAAAAGGCACGGGTGATATTCTCGCCGGGTACCAGTCTGCGCTGGATGAGTGAGATCGTGAAGTTTGAAGAAGATGAAGACATGAAATCTAAGAAAGAAGAAAATCCGGATGATGACAGACCGGTGATTGAATAATTAAAAATGGTAAATAGGGGATTACCTGATTGAAAGAGGAAGGGGGGACGTATGAAAAAAGTTTCCTTTATTTTAGGAAAGAAAATGCTTTTTTTGTCCTAAAATAAAGGAAAACTTATGAGGAAAGAGGTTCTCAAATCGCTGATTGCTATTAAGCAAAGTGAAATCCTGTTTGATGTGATAGAACGGGATGTGGATTTGCCATTTGCCTATTATCACTTGTTTAATATGGAAGATCTGTGTTCTATTAAAGCTTTATAATCTATTTTCATTTGATTTGGTAAAAATGAAATATCAATAAAATCATACCATAGTGGCAATACTTTTCTGAATTTGTTGTATGTATTTTCAATAACCTTATCTTCAACTTTCATTGTTTTTAGTAGATTGTCAAAGTCAGATCTCTTTAATTTTCGTTTTTTTCCGTTCAGAGTCAGAGCAAGTTCTTCTGTGTCTTCAGGTATGACCAGCTTAGTCGATAAGAGATCATAAGCAGGCGTTAGTGTGGTTTCTTTTATCTTTTTATAGAGGGAAAAGTTTTTTAGGTGCATGTCTGCATTACCTGTAAGATAACAGAACAATAAAATCTCAACGTAATTGATCAAGTCTAGGACTGGGTACGCTGAAAACTCTACAATCTTCTTGGCTATCTGTTCATGGGAACCTTTGTATTTCTGTTCTGTTAGTTTCTCTGTTAACTGGCACATATCTTCCATTGGTATTTTATTGCCCTTCTTGTCTCGATCTATTCGTTTAGTAATATATGCTAACGAACCATCTTTGAAACGTATGAGTGAATGAGGAACGGTATTTATCTTTGCTAATCTGGCTAAATGCATGGTTAAGTCTTCATTTTCAGGAAGGTTGGCATATTGTTCAGTCTGTGGCTTGAGGATATAGCCACCCCATAAACCTACAATTGTAAAACGTTTTTCTCCTCCTTTTTCTTTTTCCAAATCAACAGATAGCTTGGGTTGTACACCTGTGATAGTAACTTGCGAACGTACAACTTCTAAAGCTAACGATTCAATATCTACTTTACTATAAGGGAGAACAGGAGGTATAACTGTTCCAAATATTTTTTTTGAACATCGCGAATGAAAGTCTGTTTCGTGTTGTTCTAATGGCTGATAGCAATATAAACATCTTTCCATAATTGCGTATTAAAAGGATTGAACACTAACTGCACCAATGCAATTTTTACAACAGGCCAGTAATAAAGACATACGATCTCTATTGTCGATTTTCCAATTCTTTTCGACAATATCTAATAACCAACCTTCAGGAATCAATCCATCAAAAAACGGATGCAATATATTGCTAATATATGGCTTATCTGTTAAAGGCATTGTTAAACTGATCGGTTCTGCATCCTCACTTGCTAGATATTCAGGATTATAGATAAATCTGTAACCGTTTTCATCTTCCGTAAGAATACCTGCAAAATTACTATACATATAAATTTTAGCTTGTTTCATGGTTCTATTAAATTATTCCTGTCCATAGGTACGGCACCAAGTTGCATTCCGAACAGTTTTAATACCTGATTTACTTTATCCATTTTCAAGGTTTCTTTTCCTTGTTCTAGTTCGCGAAGAAAACGGAGTCCGACACCTGCTTTCAGCGCGAACTCTTCACGTGATAATCCAAGCGACTTGCGCTTTGATTTTACATATTCATTTAATGATAAGTTATTCATTTTTGATACCTCTTCGGGTACAAATATAATGAATATTTCTTGTTTGATACCCTTTCGGGTATTTATTTTTGTGGCTTTGGTTAGGGAATACCCGAAAGGGTATCGAATTTGTTACGAGAAGTCATTAAATAACCTAAATCTATCCCTAAGAATCTCACGTAATAATCATTATTTTCCTGATAAACGTTAAATAAGAGCTTGAACCGATCGGTGTGATAGTTCGTGAAAAATGGTGTTTTAAGATTTTGGTTACTCCTAAAGTCTTATTATATACTGTTTTACACGATGCTATCGCGCCGATCTTTGCATATATACCTACCTGTACCTTTGTATCGTTCCCCTGGAAACAGTAGTATTAATCATTAAAATAGAAAAGCTATGACACTGAAATTTAGAAAGGTGCAGCGCAAGGTTCTTAGCGGTGACGATAAGGATAAGGTGAAGACTTATGCGATGGCGCGGTCGTCGAACTATTGCGATATGGATAAGTTGTGTGAATTGATCTCCAGCCGCTCGGCGATGTCGAGTGCTGATGTGAAGGCAATACTCGATTCGTTGAACTGGGCGATGAGCCTGGAGCTTCGTTCGGGTAGTATTGTACAGGTGGGTGAGTTCGGTAGTTTTCGTCTTTCAATTCGTTCGAAAGGTGCGGAGACGGCAGATGCTTTCAATGCTTCCCTGATTAAAAAGGCACGGGTGATATTCTCGCCGGGTACCAGTCTGCGCTGGATGAGTGAGATCGTGAAGTTTGAAGAGGATGAAGACACGAAACCTAAAAAAGAAGAAGGTTCCGGTGGAGATGACAGACCGGAGATTGAATAATTGAAAATGGGAAATTGAGGATTACTTGATTGAAAGAGGAAAGGGGAACGTATGAAAAAAAGACTGACTATTCAATTGGTAATGGCAATCCTGCTCGTAATGAGCGGGATTGTTCTTCTTTTCTCCGGTTTCTGGATTGCTCCGAAAGGGGAGATTCATAATAGTGTGCTGGTGGCTTTCGGGGAAGCTTGCACATTTACCGGAGCTTTGTTTGGGGTGGATTATTCGTATAAAATTAAATCGGTACAAAATGAAAGAGAGGATAAGTAGGGATTTTACCTGGGAAGAAATGACGTATAGCCGGGTGGCGGTGGAGAACGGGTTGCTGAATGAGCCGCCGTTTGAGGTGAAGCAGGCTATGATGGAGTTGGTGAAACGGTTGTTACAGCCGTTGCGGCTGGCTTATGGGAAGCCGATTGCGATCACAAGTGGTTACCGGAGTCCGGAAGTGAACAGGTTGGTGGGTGGCGTGTCTTCGAGCCAGCATATGAAAGGGGAGGCTGCGGATTGTTATGTGCCTGATCCGAAGGAGTTACTGGATGTGTTGCTTTATTGTAAGTTACCTTTCGATCAGGCGATTCTTTATAAACGAAAAAAGTTCCTGCATTTGTCGTTTCGGGTAAATGGAAAGAATCGTTATCAGGTGATCATTAATAAATGAAGGGGGATAGGTATGGATATGTGGGGTAGAAGTTTGCTTGTTTTGGTTGGTTTGTTGGTTATTTTGCTGTCCGGTTGTAGTGCTGGGCGGCGTAGTGTGCAACATCGGGAGATAAGGGAGGAGGTGCATAGCTTTCATAGTGATAGTATGTTGTTGAAAAATTTGTATCAGGCTTCCCGCAATAAGGTGATCGATATAGAGCATATCGTGTTCGATAGCTGCCGGTTGAATGGGGTGCAGTCTGTTACTCATGTCGCTATTAAGGAACAGGGGGAGGAGGTGGTTGAATCGGTTGTTAGTTCTGGTTCTGTAGATGAGAACTGTTTTGCCGGTTCTGATTCTTTTCAGAAAGGTAGTACTGTGGAGTTTTCTTATCCAAAGCGGATGTTGGTGATTGGGGCGGTGTTGTTGGTTGGTTCGTTATATATGGGTATAGCATTTAGAAAACAGAAGTAAACTCCCAAATCCAGTTATTCTTTTATTTTATTGATAACAAGGAATTTGCAGACATAGGTTCTTGGTGGCAAGGCAAGAACCATAAAGATCAGGATGAAATAGATATTATCGGATTGTATGCGGAAGAGAAACCGGATTTGTTCGCATACAATTTACATATCTTCCATACAGAAATTTCTCACTTCAATATTGTATTTTGAAAGCACTTTATTTCGGACTATTTCAACTTTTTCATTGAAATAATCTGGGTTGAAGTTTTTGCGCTGTCGTTTTACTTCGGCTACTAATGCGTGTTTATCATCAGCATAAATGCCTATTATATCTATTTCACAGGGATCTTTTTCTTTTTTGCTTTGCCAC
This sequence comes from Parabacteroides goldsteinii, assembly GCF_020091425.1. Lineage (NCBI taxonomy): Bacteria > Pseudomonadati > Bacteroidota > Bacteroidia > Bacteroidales > Tannerellaceae > Parabacteroides > Parabacteroides goldsteinii. The sequence goes on from NZ_CP081906.1 coordinate 1,683,928, forward strand.
CATGAACCAATATTTCTGAACTCTTTGCTTTCGATCATCATCTGCCTAAAATACATTTCAAGTGTTAACCCTGAATAGGTCGGATAGTCTTTTTTTATAATTTCTCCAAGTTGGTCCAGGTTTTCTGTTTCAATGAGATAATGATATTTGATGAAATATCGGAACCAAAATCGAAGGAATAAGTCGGAAATTTCAAAACGAACGGTTTGTGTACCTTCTTTTGCAAAAATAGGCCGTTTCTTTGCTGGCTATTTGTGCAAATTGGCTGCAAAGCTGAGCTTCATTGCTTCGGCCTACAAAGAAATAAACAGTTGGTGTTTCTTCACAACTTTTGAGGATAAGCTTTGTTTTTCCAATGCGTCTGCGTCCGGTTAAGACCGTCATTTGTGAATGGTTGTTAAAAGCGATTTTCCTTGTTTTATCCAACAGTTTCAGTTCTATTTCACGATTATAAAATTTCATGATAGTAAATTTAGTTCATACTATTTTGAAAATATACGACAGTAAACTTTACGGCTGTATATTTTGCAAATATAGTGTATTTATCTATGAGTAGAAAATATATGGCCGTAATTTATGCCGCTGTATATTTTGAGAGATGGGTGGAGAACGGGTTGTTAGCCAACGCAGTTGTGACTGCTTGCTAGCGGGCTTGCAGGTAGGATGCAAGTTAGGCATCGGTATTTCATGAGATATTAATAGTATTTTCCGATTCCCCCAAATCCAGTTATAATTTTATTCTCTTTCGTTTTATTGATAAAGTTGTTTAGTCGTTTTTCAAATTCTTCAGGCCGTTTCCTGGCTGCTTCAATGTATGCAATTCGGATACGTTTATATGGGTCGGAGAAGTGCTGATAGTTTTTCCATGCTGTTTTATCTGCTTTCAATCTGTCAATTATATCATCTGGAAAAATAAAAGGGTCAGACAAAATAGTTCGTATTTTATCCTCAAATTTAGGGTGTATCATTTTATTTTCCAATAACCATTTAAGTCTTTCTTTGTTGGCTTGCGAGTATGTGCTTTTAGGGTTTCTAGGCGTGAAACGCTGAATTTTATGTTCTTTGTCAAGTGATTTTATCGTACTGTCAATCCACTCGAAACAAAGGGCTTCTTCAACGGCATCATTGTATATAATGCTTTTTTTGCCTGATGATTTCTGGGGAAAGACAAACCAAATTTCGTCTTTGATTTCAAAGTTGTCCGTCAGCCACTTTCTCCAATCTTCCCGATTTTCAAAGTACTTTATTTTATTCTCTGTTGCCATAATGGTTATCTTTTGATAAACTCAATCGGTTCGATGTCATAATTTAGGGTTTTGATATCGCAGTCTTCGTAATCTATCCCGTAACGCATCCTGATTTCAGCAAAATGCGGGCAGATATACGAAGGCATAGTCGGGTCGACAGAACACCAACCGGCTCTTTCTATGTAGCATTCGGGCCAGGGATTGATAGTTGTGAGTGATATTTCGTAATTATCTCCGTTTTTCGAAATTTGTGTAATCCGCTGGGGATAACAGTCTATTGCTTTAATATCGGACTTCTTCACTGTAAAGGTGAAATTGACGGTATCCTGATTAGCCAGGCGGAAGTATTTGGAATATGATTGTGCAAAAACTGACTGTGCAATAAACATACACATACTCAGCATAAATGGGTATTTACTCATGACGTTTCGTTTTATGATTTACAAACGATGACAAAGTTAGTAAATATTTAGATGTTATGAATAAACCTTTGGATGGGAAAATTTTCAGGTAGACTTGAAAAAAGTATCTTTTTTGAGAAGATTATCAAGTCTACCTGAAAATTTTTGTTGGTAGAGTAAGCGAAAAACAAATTACTTTTTCAGTAAAATTGATTCTATCTTTTCCTTTAACTGGTCTTTAGGCATTGCTCCCTGAAGCATCTGGGGTTTTCCTTCCATAGGGATGTATAGAAGGGCCGGTATTCCTTGAATGCCGAATGCCTGGGCCAACTCTGTTTCTTTATCTACATCGACTTTGTAAATGTTGATCTGTCCGGCATATTCTTTGGCAAGCTGTTCCAGTGAAGGAGCGATCATTTTACAGGGACCGCACCAGTCGGCGTAAAAGTCGATGATGGCGGGTTTGTCTCCGAGGTATTTCCACTCATTCGGACTGGCTTCGTAATTATATACTTTCTTCAGAAAGTCAGCCTTATTGAGGTGTACAGGAGCTGCTGTCTCTTTTCCTGTAGTTTCGGTGTTGCTTGCTGCTTCGTTGTTTTTAGCCTGTCCTTTGCATGAGGCCAGCGTCATAAAACCAACCATTAAAGCTAGTAGCGTAAAGAATTTTCTACTTTTCATTAGATACAATTTTTGATATTGATAATTAATATGTCAAATCCTGTTTCCAGGTGATACCACTTATATCTGTCAATATAAGTTCGTAATTTCCTTTTGGCAAATCTGCCAATGCTTTATCCTTTAGCGTTAGCTCCGCTTTACTACCTAATGGTATAACGAGACTATGCTTTCCTGAAACAACTTTCGCCACGTATTTGTTTTTGATGTCTTCTGCCCCGAATTTGGATAATTCTTCCCCGTTTCTGTCAAGGATAATATTGCCATTGGCATCTTTTAAGGTTATGCCGATCAGAAAAGATCCATATACATCGGCACCTTCCACACGATAAACAGTGAATGAAAGTTTATCCTGATCCAGACCGGCTGCTGATATCTCGATTTTCGGTTTGACAGATTTATTATGTAATTTTCCCCATACTCCGTTATGAAATACCTGATTAGTCAGGAGTGTCAGGAATAATATGACCGTAGCACCTGTGATCGACATTTTTCCTAATACATTATGGCTGACAGGCAGTGGACCGGAGGTCAGCCATCGTGTCCATCCATATTCGTTGAACTGCGGTATCCAGGAAATAAGCTTATTATCGAGTGAAAACTTACCTCCACCTGACAGGAAGATCGTGAAACCGGCGGCGATGCCCAGAACGCCTATTTGCCATTCATCCAAACAGGTTGTTCCCAGCCAACCTGAACCTAATAATATTCCGGTAGCAAGGCTTAACACGCCGATACTCATCAATCGGGTAAAGAAGCCGAGCATGAAAAGCAGTCCGACAATTCCTTCAATGACTGTAAATATAACCATCGACCACCAGAGCTGTTCCGGATTGGATACGAGATATTCGATGAGAGGCTTTATACCGAATGAGTTGGGAAGAAAATGATTGAATTTTTCTCCAATGTAACCGGCTGTGTCGGGAATCAATTTATTTTCCAGTATCAACCTTCGCCAGAAAGCGGAAAAATAAGTCCAGCCAACAACCAGGCGCAGTGCAAATGTAAACATTCCGAATAAAGAATATGATTGCTGCATATTCTGTTTTTCTTCTATTTCCATATCTATAAGTTATTTATCTTTATTTGTTGAAACTTTATTTTCATTTTGGAAAGAGCTGAAAAGTAATCCCCCGATGATGCTTCCCCAAATCGAACTGTTGATTGGTGAAGAAGTTATAGGGCATGTCCCTGTTGTACAACCGATAAATTTCCAATAAAGAAATCCTCCAAGTGCGCCTATTGCTATCCCCAGTAATGTGAGCCAGTGTCTTTTGATGTATTTTCTTGCCATTGTAAAATCTCCTAGTGTTGTTGAGTTATTAATATTTTTTCCCTTGCAAGGATTATAATACAAACGTAGATTGTATTTTCTAATAAAACAAGTTTCTACTGGAAAATATATATAGACGTAACAAACTTTCACGAAAAAGTCTATCAACAGCAGTTTCAAAACCGATTTATTGTGAAGTTTTTTTTCTCCTTCGCATTTTTATACAAAATCGTATAGTGGACTTTATTCCCTGTTTGTCTACTTTATAAACATTATAAGATAGAATGGATCTTTACTATCCGGGAAGTCGATTTTCAGCAAAAAACGGCCGATCGGATTTGATATGATTGAAATTATCTATCTTTGTGGCAAAGAAAGGTAATCAATGACTCAAAAATATCCATCCGCTTTATTGGAAAATGCAGTAAATGAGTTGGCTTCGCTTCCCGGTGTGGGAAGGAAGACGGCTTTGCGACTGGCTTTATATATGCTACGCCGGGATGAAGGTTATACGGAAAATTTTGCATCCGCTTTGCTGGCCTTGCGGAAAGAAGTGAAGTATTGCAAAGTCTGTCATAATATCTGTGACGATGAGATGTGTTCTATCTGTGCAGATCCTAAACGGGATCAGTCGACCGTTTGTGTGGTTGAAAATATCAAGGAAGTAATGGCGATCGAAAATACCGGGCAGTTTCGTGGTGTTTACCATGTTCTTGGAGGGATTATTTCGCCGATGGACGGTATTGGCCCAGGCGATTTGCAGATAGACAGTCTGGTGCAACGGGTCGCTAACGAAGAAGTAAAGGAAATTGTCCTTGCACTTAGTACTACGATGGAAGGGGACACGACCAATTTCTTTATCTATCGTAAGCTATCCCCTTATAATGTGAAGATAACCGTCATTGCCCGTGGTGTTTCCATTGGTGATGAGATTGAGTATGCGGACGAAATAACATTGGGACGTTCTATTGTGAACCGTACCAGTTTTAATGACTCAATAAAAATATAATCTGATTCTTATGTACGAAACCAAGATTTCCGTTATTATCGTAAACTATAATGTAAAGTATTTCCTGGAACAATGTCTTTATTCGGTTCAGGCTGCTGTTGCCGGACTCGATGCTGAGGTTTTTGTTGTGGACAATAATTCGACGGACGGTTCTGCCGATTATCTCCGTCCCCGGTTTCCGGAAGTGATGTTTATAGAGAATAAGGATAATCCGGGATTTGCCAAGGCCAATAATCAGGCGATCCGTCAATGCAACGGAGAGTATGTTTTGTTGCTTAATCCGGATACAGTGATAGGCGAGGAGAGTCTTCGAACTCTGTGTTTCTTCATGGATGAACATCCGAATGCAGGTGGGATAGGTGTAAAGATGCTGGATGGGCATGGGGTATTCCTGCCTGAAAGTAAACGGAGTTTTCCTTCTCCCTGGGTTTCGTTCTGTAAGATATTCGGTTTGTCGAAGTTGTTTCCGAAATCCCGTGTGTTTTCAAGATATAGCCTGGCGTATCTGGATAAGGAGAAACAACATAAAGTGGATGTGCTGGCCGGTGCATTTATGTTACTACGCCATGAAGCGCTGGATAAGACCGGACTTCTGGATGAAGATTTCTTTATGTATGGCGAGGACATCGACCTGTCGTACCGGATAGTGTTGGGTGGCTATAAAAACTATTATATCCCCGAGCGTATTCTTCATTATAAAGGAGAAAGTACCAAGCATGGTGATATGAAATATGTAAAGGCATTTTACGGTGCCATGTTGATCTTTTTCAAGAAATATTATCCTCATTCCGGTTGGCTGATGGGATTTTTTATCAAGCTGGCTATCGGGTTGCGTGCTTCATTGGCTGCTTTATCGCGTTTGTTGGGAGTAAAGCCAAAGTCCAAAAGCAAGCATAAACGTTTACTGGTTGTTTGCCGTGAGGAAAATTTTGAAGCGATTAAGGCTGCCTGTGTGAAACAGATGCCGGAACTGGAACATGTAAATCTTTGGGATCTGGACGGGGAACGTGTAATGGATGCTATCTGCCGCCGCAATCAGATGAAGGAGTTTACTGATTATGCTTTTTGTTATCCGGATGCCCGTTTTGAGCAGATGCTTCTGTTTATGGATACGCTGGTCGACAAGAAAGTTACTTATCATATTTATTGTAAAAAAAGCGGACAATTAATATCACCGGGGAAATAATATGGCACAACTGGAAAATGAAACGATCCGTCTCCGTGCCCTGGAGCCGGAAGATCTGGAACTTTTGTATCGTTGGGAGAATAATCCGGAGCTTTGGAGTCTTGGAAATACAATGTCTCCCTATTCGCGTTATATACTGAAAGAGTATATTCGTGAGTCGCATCGTGATATCTTTGACCTGAAGCAGTTGCGGCTGATGATCGAGCTCCGTTCAACTGGGGCGGCTGTCGGTACTGTCGACCTGTATGATTTCGAACCGCATCATCGGCGTGCCGGTATCGGTATTTTACTGGAACCTGTTTATCAAGGAAACGGGTTGGCTACCGAAGCAATGAATGTACTGATGGATTATGCGTTCTCTTTTCTGAAACTGCATCAACTATATGTGCATATACCCGTCGATAACGAGGCCAGCAAAGCTCTTTTTACCCGCTGCGGATTTACCGTTACAGGTATCATGACAGATTGGATCATCACAGAAAACGGATATTCTGATGTACTGATGATGCAAAAAGTCAATAAACAGATTATGTGATAAATTAATTCAGATAAGGATCTTTCGGATATTTAGTCCATGCCTCGTAGTTACTGCCTAACTGTTCGAGTGAGTTCTTCCAGAAACTTTCTCCATCGGCAAGTAATACATTTTCTTTAGCTGCGTGACTGACTACCCACGAGTTTTTATTGATCTCGTTTCCTAACTGTCCTTCCGTCCATCCTGAATAACCGAGGAAAAACTTTACTTTTCCTTCAATCGAATGGCCATTCTGCATATAGCGCTTCAATGCTTCGAAATCACCATCGAAATACAGGCGGTCTTTGATCTTTACAGAGTCGGGTACGATCAGATCTCCCAATGAATGGATAAAGAACAACCGGTTGGCACTTACCGGACCACCCAGATAGATTGGTATTTCCGGATACTCTTCCAGTTCCGGAAAAAAAGTATTTACAATCAGATCCGTTTTCTTATTTAATACAAACCCCATCGATCCCTGCGTATTGTGTTCTATCAGTAGAACAACAGAACGCTGGAAATAAGCATCTTGCAGGAAAGGTTCTGATATGAGTATACTTCCTTGTGCAGGAAGGAGATTATTATGCGTAATTTTGAATATGTTATTATATGTAGCCATAGTGAAGATTGCTTACTGTTGTTAGACAGGGACAATATATGGCTTTTGATGTTAAGAAGCAAACGGAAAACCCGGCATTTGGGTTAATAAGTGTAAAATAAATGCCGGGTTTGTGTTAATTATAAGGTATGATTTTCTTTGAATAGCTTTAAACGCTCTTCAAGCAGATCATATTGATGCGGTTTGATAAACGAAGTGCAGGCGCGAAGTCCTTCCTGATTGCTTCCTGTCGTACTTAATGAGATAGCACTTACACCGTAATAGATCAGTTCTTCCATCAACTGTCCGCCGGTCATTCCGGGATAGGCGATCGTGAAGTAGAAGCCGTCGGCAATAGGCTCGTCGAGGTCATGGTCGTAAACGATCGTAAAACCATAATCTGTAAAGATTTTCTTTAATCTTTCTGCACGGCATCCATATTCTTTAACTTCCGAGATAAAATCAAACTGTCCGTCGGATGCAGCTTTGAACATGGCAGCCAATGCAATCTGAGCCGAGTGGCTGGTTCCTGATGACAGGGCGTATAAAACGCGGTGAATATATACTGTACCGAAAGTACCGCCGCCATAACGCTTGGTCAGTCCCGGATAGGCACGATGGTAAAGTTTATTGGAGATAGCCGTCACGCCGATACGCTGTCCGGCATAGCTGAATGCTTTGGAGCCGGATATTTGTAAAATGTAATTATCTGTATAATGGGCAACGCTTGCCTGGTAAGGTGCTTCAAACGGTTTGCCAAGTTCTTTGCGGAAGTCCATAGCGAAATAGGCGAGGTCTTCGATCACGATCGTATCGTATTTGTTTGCCATTTCACCGATAATCTTCAATTCGTCGTCTGTCAGGCAGAACCAGGCCGGGTTGTTGGGGTTGGAGTAGATCATAGCAGCGATATTACCTTTGGAAAGATGTTCTTCCAGGATGGCGCGCAGTTTTTCTCCACGGTATTCGTATACGTCGAATGATTCGTATTTATAGCCCATCACAACGATTTGTTGTTTCTGGACAGGAAATCCCGGGTCGATGAACAGGATGGTGTCTTTTCCTTCCGTGCATTGTCCGCTGGTAAGGAAAGAGGCAAATGTTCCCTGCATGGAGCCGGTTACCGGAACGCAACATTCCGGAGCAATATCTATATTAATGAATGCCTTGATGAATCTGGAGGCTTCTGTTTTTACTTCCGGCGTACCGTTGATGTTCGGGTAAATGGAAGCGATGCCGTTCTGTAATGCTTTGACTTCCGCGTCTACACCCACCTGCGCTGCTTTTAATCCGGGAACACCCATTTCCATGTGTATGAACTCGGTATTTGTTTCCTGTTCCAATTGTGTGGATATGGCAACAACTTCACGAATCGTTGCTTTCCCGAAATCCGGTAATCCGTAGCCATCTATTATTCGTCTGGCAGTCTGATAATCTACTGGAGTATTCTTCATGTCTGTTATATTTATATGGAGGACAAAAGTAAAAAAATAATCAATCCAATGTGAAATATTTGTGTGAAACTGTTGTATAATTAAAAATATTATCTACCTTTGCACCGCAATCGAGAGAGATGCGATACAAAAACATTGGTTCGGTAGTTCAGTTGGTTAGAATACATGCCTGTCACGCATGGGGTCGCGGGTTCGAGTCCCGTCCGGACCGCTTAAAAACCTGTTAGTCTATTGACTAACAGGTTTTTATTTTTTTACAGTGTTGCACTTGTATTGCAAATCCGCATTTGCCCCATTCCTTTCCCACCATTGTGAAATACAGAAAAATATCCCCAACCTGAAGAAATTTCACTAAATTTGCTCCCGAAGTTAATTTATACAGGTACTTTATCGGGGGCTTACCCTTAGTGGGTGATGTGATTAATTTTCTTGCCATTTCATTTATATCGTTCCTAATATTTTATGCTCTGATAACCAGTGGCTAAGCATATTATATTTCATATATGTGCCCTTTCTGTGGGGTTCCTAAAGATTTGTTTACTATAACAGGTTTGATCCAAATCAGTTTTTCATAAATCAGCTTTTCACCAAATCGTTGATTTCTCCAATGCCCTCTACGCCAATGTGAAGACAAAATCAAACTCGAATTATCGCTTACTTGAGAACGCTTCTTGAAAGAGTTTCCTACATAGTGTATTTTAGAAAATCCTGTTTCTGCAATTTTTTTTTCAATCTTTTCTGTTTCTTTTTTGCTTTTTGAAAATACCAGCTTTTTATTAAAATTATGAGGTAAGTCATCTACATAATGGGCTTGAATGTCTTTATCCTGTTTATACATAGACAAATAAAGTAAGCAGTTCACAATAATCTTGTATGTGCCGTTAACCAATTCCTGATAATAGGTGTATAAATCTAAGTGTTCGTCTGTAATTTCTTCTTTATTTTCAGGAAACAAAGAATATTCCTCCACACTTTGCCAATCCTTTACAGCGTCAGATATAGTAATTATATTTTCCTTTTCACTAAAATAAAAAGCGAAATTCCAGAAGCTTTGTCCTCCGCTCCCCGATTCATTCCAAACTTTATCGTGGTATTTTATGATAAAATCCTCAAAGTCACCAACAAAATGAAAGCTTATTGCATAATCATTCCAGAACTCGTTCCCGTTATTATCCACCATTTTTTCCATTGCCATTCTATCTACCAGGATATATACCCCTTCAATTATTTTATCCGAATCTTTTGTTATGGTTAATCCTAACGGCCGTAAAGACAGATAAAAGTTATCATATGGAAGACTAAATGATTTATAACTTACATCATCGACATCTGTAAAACTTAACATTTCCAATAACTCTTTAGAGAATGCGAAAATGTTACGTCCATTCCTATACCACCTTTCCCAGTTTATATATAAATCAGAAATTATATAATCATTTATGCTACGGTCCAGTAAAGATAAATGGTCGCGATTCCTTCTATATCCGTAATTGCCTTCATCTTTATAGAAATATTCATTTTTGCCTTCCATCTCATCAAAGAAAGCATCCCTGTTTCGTAGTTTATCTTTAAAATGATATTGTTTTTCAATTCTGTAAGGAAAAAAGTATTTTAATTCAGTCTCTTTCATTTCAATTGATTTATAACATTGTCAATTTCCTCTTTGATATTTTCCCCCTGATAAACAATAGAATGTTCCGTATTGCAGTATTTGCCTCCCCTCTGAGCACTAAACCAATTAAAAGAGCCGATGCACATCGTATCATTATCTTTTACAACTATTTTGCTGTGGATATTATTTTTGACAATTACTTCAACACCCAAATCCTTTAATTTTTTCAAGGTTAATTCAAACTCCTCTTCCTTTTTCTTATCAGGTTTATTTTGAGTACAAGTATTGAATTTTTCATCCGTATATATGGTAATTTTTGCATTCTTACCGGACAGTAATTTATCATATCCGTTTTTCTCAATCGTAGAATAAATAATCCATGGAGAAATGATAACTATCCTGTTGGTAGCTTCATTGAAGATATTTTTCAGAAACGCATCATGCTCTTCGTAGTTCATTAGAATTTTTGGAGGATTCTCTTTAGATACTAAGTCCTCTCTTAGAAATATCTTTGAGTATTGATGCTCATAGGAAAGTTCATTTTTTTCATTTTCAAACAGATATTTAGATAATAAGCCTGTCGGGGATATGGATTGCCTGTTAAATAATGACATATCTCCAAATACTAAAAAACTATCTTTTGCACGTGATACGGCAACATTCAGCATACTTTTGTCATTATCAATGAAACTCCCTTTGTTGTGTCTTGAATAGGTTGGAGAAAATAACACTACTTTTCTTTCCGCACCTTGCAGCGAATGAACTGTGCCTACAGTTATTTGAGAAAGTTCATCTTTTAAACTCTTGTCTTTGGGCTCCTTTAAATATCCCGCTATTTTTATAGATTGTTGTCTGAATGGAGTTACTACTGCCACAATATCCTTAATCTCTTCGCCATTGTATGCTTTTCTCAACTTTTTATAATTAGTAATAATCCATCCGGCTATAACTTTAGCTTCCAATTCATTTTGTTTGCTACCTAAGATATTCTGACATTTACCCTCAATGTTTAAATATCCCATAGAAGGTAGTAAAGAATCCTCTAAAGCTTCCCCACGCATCGGTTTTAGAACTCCTTTGTAGCACAATTCATTACAATATGCTATGATATTGTTGTAGCATCTCCTATGCTCATATAAATATAATCCTCTCTCTAATTTCTTTTCAGGATAATATTTCGCTCTGTTTTGCGCAATTTTCATTACACTGCCCCCATCTGAGGCAATTCCTTTATCCTGTAATTCTTTATAGTTTTCGTCTATCTTCTCAATTCCTTGATTTTTTGAAATCAAATTTGCCTTGTGAAGATTTCCGATATCGATACTTTTGGTAAGTTTGCTTATCGGAGGTATTTGTTTGGTATCTCCAATCACCAATGCTTTTTTAGCTAAAGAAAATCCTGCTCCTGCCACTTCGGGAGACACTTGTCCTGCTTCATCTACTATCAACAAATCGATAAAGTCATACAAATAATCTGACTTGTTCAAATTGTCATGGATTTTTCTCGAAAAAGAAAAGTAATTGGGCAGCATATAAGAAGTCATTACAGCACATGGAGTAATTTTCATTCTCCTGCGCCAGTTATTTTCGCATATATTTTTATACTTCCAGTGAGTATTACTTAAATGTCCCTTCTCAATCAGTTTTTCCATTTCGATTAACCATTGTCCTTCCCAATAATGGGTAGCTATCAGAAACATTTCAAACCTTATTTTAGTGTCTGCTTTTTTGTCAATTTCTATAAACGCTGAATTGGGGTCTATACCATTTTCCAATTTATCAAGTGTAGCAGTACAATTATTCAATGCCATTATGAATGCATCGTATTTTTGGATATCAGAAAGAAGAACTTCTTTTTTATATTTTATACTCGAGATAAATCTTTCAGCATCCATATCATTTATATCAATATATAGAGAGAAATTATTCTCTTTAGCAAAAACTTTTGCTTTAAGGTTACGCTTCTTTCTGATAAACGGCAGAAATGAAAGTGCTGTTAGTAACATACTTTCTGATGCTAAATACCTTTCCCATTTATCTTCGATTATTTCTACGTCTTTTTTATGTTCAGTGAGCGTTCTACCAAGTTCTATTATGGCCTCTCTATTTTTATAGTCAATCTTTAAAGTTTCGCTGATTAGATTTCCTAACTCGTGATAATTACGGTAAGTTTTTTCAATATCTGCAAGTAACGATTTTTTATCAATCAGCAATTGATGCAATTCCCGAACCGACTCTTCAACTGTAATATCTTTATTTATAAAAGTTTTCCCGGATCTACTAAGAAACGATTCTTTTGCTTTGATGTAAAAATCTTCCGTTTCCATGTCTTTAACAGCGTCCTCTGTAATGTAACCCTTTTCCCGAGCTTCAGCCGACCGCATACTTGACACAAAATAACTTCCAAAGCTCTTTACATCATCAATCCACCTGCCTGCAAAATCTCCTATTCCTTTAGAAAAATCTTTGGCAAAAGCATCTATTATATTTGTAACAGCTTGATTGTTTGTAGAATTAGCTATGATTACCGGAGGTTCTACCTCTTTTACTGCGTTTTCTACCCATAAACAGGCAACCACTGAAAGCAACATTGTTGTTTTTCCTGTTCCGGGAGGACCGTTGACCGGTAATATTTCCCCCTGTTTTCCGCTTAATAAAGCAGAAACAGCAGTTCTCTGAGCATCGGCTAACGGATATACGTTGTTATTATGCCCTAATCTTTTGGAGAAAAAAAGATTTGAATCAGCAACAGGTATTTCTTTTTCTTCTTCAATTGTTGCGTAATTTTGGAAAAGACTTAAATCAGGATTTTTATCACGCGTATAGATATCTTCGTATACAGCCGTGATTTTAGAAGAAATATTTAACTCACCATTGGTAAAATAGGCGGAATTGGTCTTTTCATAGCCGCTGAAAATATCTCCGGATACAATAACTTTATCTAAGAGTTTATCTATATATTCAAAATAATCATTCCATTTTGTGATATATGATTCAATGTGTTTATAAAAAATTCCGTCATCTGTTAATTTGTCCTCGATTGTTTTACTCCAATCTTCATTATATTTACCTTGAGCACAGAGGAATTTCTTTTTAACCGTTTTATTTCTGTTTAAAGACTTGATTAATTTCTTACAATCTTCTTGTGCACGCTCATTGTCTATAATCGATTCTTTCAGCAAGTATTCAATTAACCCTTTCTGATATTGAGATTCGATATTTTCTGAATAATATTTTTCCCATTCAGAAGTTTCCGAGAATTCAAACTTAGGAATGTCATTTTGGGTTACAAACAAATCATAGTCATCCATATTACCAATGAAAAAATCCTCTTTGTCCAAAGGGAGTAATAAGTCTCTTGGAATTATTGGTTTTTCAATAGGGTAGATAAAACCGTTTTCAGAAACTTGTACTTTAAATATTATAGGAAAAAGTATTTCGGGGCGATAATCTTTCTCATGTTTATTGTGGCTGGTGATTTTCTTATGGGAGAATGGAATATAAAAAGTTTCAACAGTGCTATCTTCACCGGAGAATAAATTGCAAAGTACATTTTTATTATTTACTCTGAAGAAATTATTTTTATCATTTAGCAAAAAAGATTTTGCTAAATTCGAAAACTTATATTTTCCTTGTGAAAACTGTTTATCTACAAGAGAATCTCTCCAATATTTAGTAACTCGTTTGTAGTGTTCCATAATACTATAAATAGTGTTTATTCTACAACCAATTCATAATTCGTGCTTCTTCCTCCCTGCGCCTCTTTCTGCAAAATATCCTTGTTTATGAGGTCTTGTATATCCCGTATGGCTGTATCTTGTGAGCATTTAGCTATCTTTGCCCATTTGGAAGATGTCAGTTTTCCATCAAACCCATCTAATAATTTGTTAAGCATCAACCGCTGGCGATCATTCAGTGGAGTTTGGCTGTGTTTTTCCCAGAAACGAGCTTTTTTCAGAACGGAGTCTAACGCATCAGTACTATTGAGCAAGGTATTTTCAAGGCAAGCTAAAAACCAAACCAACCATTCTGTTATATCGCTTGTTCCATGTTGAGACTTTTCCAAAACTTCATAGTATCTCTTTCGCTCAACAAGTATCTGGTTTGACATGCTGTAGAAACGCTGTGAACTTCCATCGCTTCGAGCAAGTTGAAGGTCTGTTATAGCACGCGCAATACGACCATTCCCATCATCGAATGGGTGAATAGTAACAAACCAGAAGTGTGCGATTGCAGCTTTCAGTACAGGGTCTATATCTGATGATGTATCATTAAACCATTTCAAGAATAAATTCATTTCGTCTTCCACCTGATCCGGTTTAGGAGCTTCATAATGAACTTTCTCTTTGCCCATTGCTCCGGAAACGACTTGCATATCACCACTCCGATACTTGCCGACCTCTATTTTATACATACCACTAAAACCGGTTGGGAAAAGTGCGGCATGCCAACCCAATAGCCTTTCTGTGGTTATCGGCTTAGCATAATTTTGCGTGGCATCAAGCATCATTTCTACAACACCATCCACATTTCTGGGCGAATCGACAAGACCGGATACCTCTAAGCCTAATTTACGAGCAATAGACGAACGCACCTGGTCTTTATTCAGGATTTCTCCTTCTATTTCAGTTGATTTCAGAACATCCAAAGTCAACGTGGAAAGCACGGCTTCTTCTTTTAATTTAAACCCTAAACTTCCCATTTGTCCCAATAAACGACCCTGCAAATGTCTTACATTAGCTAACAATGTAAGCAGTTTGCCATTGTTCCATGTAAAATTCGGCCAATCCTTAGTCTGATATATATACATAAAGTACAGTTTTATTCTACGCAATTATTGCGACAAATATACTCCTTTTTCTCCGCATTACAAATTTTCTTCGCATACTTTGCAAAGAAAACCAATAAAAGAGTTGGCATTATCAATATTTTATATACCTCTGCATTAGATATCATAGTGATATCCAAACTTTTTGAAATTATTGTAAAGCACTTAAAATCAGTAAAGTTTGCACGTTGGATTAGGCGTTGGACTTGATTTTATGCTATCGTAGAGTATTGGTTAACAGTAGATTGTTGTTTTCGTTCGACACCCGTCCAGACCGCTCATCTTATATAAGCATAGATAAATCCTGCAAAACATTCGTTTTGTGGGATTTTTTTATGTGGTTATGCCCATCTTTAGGTGTTTCATATCAAGTTATATTTTATACACCCACATTCAGTAATTAAGGTTATAATATCTGTAATTTGTCTACAAGACAATGCGATATAAGCCTTTACCTTTGCCTTATGAACATAAATAATAAACCAGATGAAGGAAATATTGAAAAACAAGTGTATGGCAATGGCTGTATGTCTTTGCTTCACGGCAAATCTATTTGCAGCAGACAATCATTTAAATAACGATAGTATGGAAAAGAATTTGAATTTAACAGAAGAGTGGGACAAGGTGTTCCCGCAGAGTGACAAGGTGAATCACACGAAAGTGACTTTCCACAACCGGTACGGCATTACTCTTGCTGCCGATCTGTATATTCCGAAAAATGCCGGAGGTAAGTTACCGGCCATTGCTGTGAGCGGCCCGTTTGGGGCGGTGAAAGAACAGTCATCGGGTTTATATGCGCAGACTTTGGCGGAACGTGGTTTCCTTACCATCGCTTTCGATCCGTCTTATACCGGCGAGAGTAGTGGGGAGCCCCGTTACGTCGCTTCCCCGGATATCAATACGGAGGATTTTAGTGCGGCGGTTGACTATCTTTCCACCCGCGACGATGTGGATGCGGAACGTATCGGTATTCTCGGTATTTGCGGATGGGGCGGCATGGCACTCAATGCGGCTGCTATCGACACACGTATTAAAGCGACCGTCACTTCAACGATGTACGACATGAGCCGTGTAAATGCCAATGGCTATTTCGATGCGATGGATGCCGACGCACGTTATGAACTTCGCAAACAGCTTAATGCACAACGCACGGAAGATTACAGAAACGGGACATATGCCCTTGCCGGAGGAGTCGTGGACCCGTTACCTTCCGACGCTCCCCAATTTCTGAAGGATTATCACAGTTATTATAAAACTCAGCGTGGTTACCATAAGCGTTCGCTTAACTCGAATGGCGGCTGGAACAAGACTTCATCACTCTCATTCATCAATATGCCGATACTATCATACAGCGATGAAATCCGTAGTGCGGTATTGATGATTCACGGAGAGAAGGCACATTCACGTTATTTCAGCGAGGATGCGTTCAAGAAGTTGAAAGGTGATAACAAGGAACTATTGATTATTCCCGATGCGAACCATACGGATTTGTACGACCAAATGAATATCATTCCGTTCGACAAACTCGAACAGTTCTTTCATGAATATCTGTAATATAGAGTAAGGACAGAACGATTTCCACGGTAGTTTACTGTGGAAATCATCTTTACCGCATTTTGCAGATCTTCCTGTAGTCTCCGTCGCTTTTTTTCTTAAAACCATTACTTAGTAAGGTCTTTATTGAAATAATATTTTCTTCCGCCGGGTCTGCGGCTATTTCTTTTCCGCCGATTTCAATAATTTTATCTTCCAGTATCTGAATGATTCTTTTTCCAATACCCCGATTTAAAAACTCTTCTTCACCAATCAGATATCCGATTTCATAAGTGTGATTTTGTTCTGCCACATCTCCATACATCTCCTGGAAATCGTGTCCTTCTTCTTCCTGGATAGGTTTTATTACAATTTCGTTGTTATTTATTATCATTGACTTATTGCTTTTGAAGCGATTTACTATGTAAGCTCCTGTTTTTGTATTTGTTATCTCTTCAAAGTTAGCAAATATCAGGAAGGTACAACACTCATACCCATATAAAGGAGAATCCATAGACAGATTTACGCCTGGTAGGTAGTTCGCCTCTTTTTATATCAAAATAGGCAACTGTGCCATAGGCTTGGCGCAGTTGTGCGCTATGTACTGCACTTTATCCTAGTATTTTCAGAATTTGCTCCGGTGTTGCTTGCGGCAATAATTGTGTGAGGTAATCTATCAAGCGTTGTTTTGACTCTTCCGGTGACCGGTTGCCGGCAGCCTGTACTTTTTCTTTGCCGAACAGTACTTCCGGTGTTGTATATCTGGCGATACCCCATCCGTAAGGCTCTCCCTTCTTGTCATATCGGTATTCGAAATCAGCCACAACGAGCCATGTTCCCATTTGCAGCCGGGTTATGACTGTTTCAAATCCATCTCCTTTCGGTTTTGTCTTTTTAAGTAAAGCCTGTGTTTCGCTTGTCTCCCATGAATCGAACGGATTGACACTTCTTTTGACCGGCTGCTTCTTGTAACCGCATAACGCTTTTATCTCTTTGGATAGGAGGGACTCATGCTCTGTGACTGTCTTATAAATAACGTTACCCATACTTTGTAAAGGTTCCGCTTTCAGATTGTACATAGCACGCCTGTAGTTTATAAGTTCCGGAAACCATTCCATGCTGACAAACCCTGCTTTCTTCTGAAAGAGTTTCCCATAAGCACAATTGAAATTTCGGATAACAGGCCCTTTCCATTCCCACGGACCCTCTTCTT
This sequence comes from Parabacteroides goldsteinii, assembly GCF_020091425.1. Taxonomy (NCBI): domain Bacteria; kingdom Pseudomonadati; phylum Bacteroidota; class Bacteroidia; order Bacteroidales; family Tannerellaceae; genus Parabacteroides; species Parabacteroides goldsteinii. The sequence goes on from NZ_CP081906.1 coordinate 1,701,477, forward strand.
CATCGGAAAACCATAATTCCTGCGGGGTAAATTCTTCAATGGAAAAGTCCGTAATATCATTAGCAAAGAAGGGGAGAAATCCCATCTTTAAAACCATCTTTTCCAAATCTTTGCAGCGATAAATCTTTGTCATGCGGCAAATATATGAAATTACGCTTAAACCATATGTTATTATATGATTAAAGATAAATTATTTCAGACTCCAGGGGAATGCAATCTTATCCAGAAGCTCTTTACGGGTAGGAGGGAGTTCACCTTTTTTTAAGGCTCTGCGTTGTACGAAACACCAACTGCCGAGTTTGTTCTCACGGGCGGTTGGCCAGCGGTTGTTTTCAGAGAAGAATTGTTGTAGTTTTTCATAGTTTTCCATCCAGATATCATCGATAGTCCAGATAAAACCTTCGGCTTCCATCCGGGCGATGCGTTCAGCTGAAAGTAAACCTTGTTTCCGGTTCTTGCGCTGGGTGTTACACCAGCTGCCGGCTTTACCTTCATTGCTTTTGGGCCAGCGTTTATGTTTTTTGTAGTAGGCAAGTACTTGCTGCCAGTTCTCCGTCCAAAGCGAATCCAGATCCTGTTCCCACCAGAACCCGATCGAATCGAGCAACCGGATTCTTTCATTGGAAAGGATACCTTTCTTTCGTGCCTGCCGTTGGGTGTTGCACCAGGTATTCAGTTTGTTTTCACCGCGTTTGGGACAACGGTGTTCTATAGCCATAAATGCTTTCAGTTCTTCAAAGCAGTTCATCCAGCGGCTGTCCTGTACCTCCCATTCAAAACCGATCCGGTCCAGCTGCGAGATATAATCTTCCGACAACGTCCCTTTCTTCCGGGCAATCCGCTGGGTGTTGCACCAGTTTCCCAACTTCCCTTCGGCTGCCTGTGGCCAGCGTTCTTCACGCTCCTTATATTCGATCAGTCGTTCATACATCACCGGCCACGCATCCAACTCCGCCAGCATATCATCCACACGGGCACGGATATCAGACAGGAATCCCGTTACCTCAAATTCCATAAAACCTTTAAAACTCTTTGGGGCACGGATTGCCGGATGATAAGCCAACTCCCTTGACATAGCCTCATAAACAGAACGACCCGAAAGGTTATTGACGAAGTCCAGCACCACCGGATGACGGTCCGACCCCGCTTTCAGGCAACGGCCCAACTGTTGCAAGGCAACCACATACGATTCCGTCCGTCGCAGGAACATGGCGGCATCTACTCCTTCCACATGCAATCCTTCGATCAACATGTTTATGGAGAAAAGGACATGTAGTTTTCCCGTTTCCCTACGAAAACGACGCAATGTCTTCTCATTCTCCCGGTTACTGAGTCCGTTATGGATCTCGAATGTTTCCGTCTCAAAGCCAGCCTGCCCGAGCCAGTTCGATACTTCGGGAACCATATGCTGAAGGTCTTCCTTGTCTTTACAGAAGACAAGCATTTTTTTTACTTCTTTCGGAAGATAACGCCGGATCAGTTCCGATGCACTCAACGAGCCGCGAAAATCCAGTCGGGCAAAGTCTATTTTGTCCTGAATACGCTTGCGCCTTTCAGATGTACAGTCGCTCCTGTTCAGTATACGCTGTACTTTGTCCAACTGATTATTCAGATCGAACACACTCTGTACCAAGACCGGGACAGGCAGTATCTTATAATACCAGGCCATAGACAAAGACAGTTCATGAAACAGGTTTCCCTTGAAATAGACCTCTACCGTATCGAGCATCTCTTCAGGACGTATCGGGGTTGCCGACATTCCCAGTACACGGGCCTCCGGATTGTTATCAATGACTTCCTGTACGGCTTTTCCCCATACCTCCGCTCCGAAATGATGGAACTCATCGATAATAATATGATCCGCTTTAAGCTCACCGACTGTTCCGCGATTCAGAACTAATGCCTGGAAAGTCCGGTAGGTGACATGCGGCATTGTCCTGCCGATAGCTTTTTTGATCTCGGCGATAATCGTAACGTTGGGAGCAATAACCACTATATCATCTTCCGAATGATTGACAATATAGCGGGCAATCAGATAGGATTTCCCAGTTCCAGTCGCCTGTACAACGGCTCCGATTCTGTTCGTTTTGAATCCTTCCTCGATGGCTCGGTAAGCTGCTTCATTATGTGAAAAGAGTTCAATATGCTTTCCCGTTTCCAAGCTTTTCAGATAGCTTTCATCCGAAACAGTCAGTCCATGCAGTTCAAAGGAAAGTGCCTCCGGCAGATAACCGCCATGAGCCAGGATACGGAACTGATTGCAACCGCACATTTCTCCGATACGCTGCATTTCAGTATACAATCTGTCCACTTCCGGCAAACCGACAGGTTCCTTATTCCATACCTCTTTCACAATGAAAGTAACGGAATCTTCCCTGAATCCTACCAGCAGACAGCCGGATTCTTCAGTGACAAAATAATGGTAAGAATGATAAAGATCGCAGAGTGACATTCAGAAAATATGTCAATACTAGAAATAATTGAGCTATCTGTTTATAGTGACGGGAGTAACCAATTCCCCTCTTGAGAGGGGATAAGGGGTGTGTTAAAGCCAGTTATAGGGCGAAACTATAACACACCCCCTTCCCCCCTCTCAAGAGGGGAGCCAGTTACAACCAGTTTATAATTTAGATAGTTCAAATCTGATAAAAACTGAACTCTATACAAATACCCCAACTAATTATTCAATATCTAAAACTTCAGTTTCCTCTTGGGGTTTGAAAAGGTCTTTGATAAACAGATAACCGACTCCGCCGAATATGGCAAGGAATACAAACCCAATCAGGATCAACGGCTTCTTGGGAGAAGCTGCTTTTAAAGGAACTGTGGCAGGTTGTATTATTGTATACACCGGTGTCTGTTCCTGTACCCGGAGTTTATCCTGTTCCAGCTTCTGGGCCAGCGTATTGTAAACATTGAAGGTTAATGTCATTTCATTCTTTAAACGTTCCTGTTCCGTGCGGTAGCTGGCAGAGATGATATTCTTGTTGGCATCCTCAAAAGCCGCATAGGCACGTTGTGCCTTATAATAGGATTCCCTGGCTTCACTAAATACTTTCTCTGTGAATTCCAGGTCTTGCTTTACCTTCTGGGTTCGGTAATTTGTGATGTATCCTTGAAGTTTTTCCAAAACAATTTGAGTAATATTCGCAGAGATCAATGGGTCTTGCATCTGAACGGAAACAGTGATTACCGATGTCTTTTTATCCACAGAAGCGGAGATGCGTTCCTGTAAATCCTCTATTACATCAGACTGTTCCTCTGTTAAATGAAAAGAGGATAACCCCATTATGTTCTTTTCTTCTTCATTTGAAAACAAATCTTTCACTACACCCAACAGTTTGAACGGGGCCTTTATCACATAACTCCACCACGCACTTTTCTGATCTTCATCCATATATTTGTACAATGTTGATGAGTAATCACCTTTTTCACTCTCAACTTGTACCGGAAACAACTCCAACAAAAAAGGAATACTTTGCACCACATCCGGATACAAATCCGGAGAAATGGCGTCCGAACCTACCGAAGCCCCCAGGTTTATACCAGCCATGGCAGCCAAACCACCCAGATTTCCCATCTTTTTGGACGGGTCTGAAGTTTCTGGTGCTAGCATTACTGTTGTACTGTATTCTTTCGGTATGCTAAAAGCAACCACCAATCCTACAACTATTGCAATTCCACTGCATTTGAACAAGAACTTACGCTCCCCCCATAGCCGTTTAGCCAACTCTATTAAATCTATCTCCTGCTCGTTTGTATCCATATCAGGAGCGTTCATTTGAATCATATCCACCTTGTTAATTGATAATTAAAGATTGAAAATTGATAATTATTTCAGTGTGTTGATGATAGAGGTTATCATTGCAGCCATCGATGTGGTCGAACTGGTAATGCTCAAGATTTCTGCTAAACTAGTTTTGCGATCTTGCTGCGTTTTGGCGGGAACAACGATTTCACTGCCGGGTTCTACCTTCGGATAGTGCTTGAAGAAGATAAAACGCTTTCTGGTCGTTGCCACTTTACCATTCATATAAATTACGATCGGATATTTACGGGCAATATCGTTGTATCCTCCGGCTTGCGACAAACAACTTTTTACAGACATTCCATTTGTATACGTCACACTGTTCGGATAAGTTACAGCTCCACTTATCTTCACTGTACTCTGGAATTGCGGAATATAAAGTTCATCCCCGTCACGTAGCACCACATCGTGGGCACTTCCCGGATTTGTCAAAGCCTTTTCCAAATCGATACCCACTGAATAGTCTTTGATGTTTTCCAAAGACAAGGCAACCGAATCACGGCTTTGCTTATTTGCACTCAGTTGCAGCAGAGTTTCCAGGCGGCGCATCTCATCCTCTGTCAGCTGGCGTTTCAGGCTTGCCCCTTTTACATAGGCATCGGGAGTTATTCCTCCGGCTTTGGCGATAATATCACTCAGACGGGAGTTCTTTTCGGCCAATACATAATCGCCGGCAAAAGTAATTTCACCATTTACTTTTATCACCTGTTGTTCCTGATAACCCGGAGAGAAACGCACATACACTTCGTCAAACGGTTCTAATGTAAAGACCGTATCACTTTTCTTTCCATCCGTAGATATCAAACCTAAATTATCGTTCAATGCGAAATTGAATACTTCGGCCGTACGGTTAGTGTTTTCGTAAGTTTTTGTATCCTTAATACGACGGGCAACTTCCACATTCACCGTTGCAGCCGATTCCTTCAAACCACCGGCCATCATTATAGCATCTTCCACTGTCAGGTTGTTCCGGTAAGGAAGAACTGTATCTACGTAATTTACCGCTCCGCTTACTTTGATCGTATAAGGCTCGCGAAGATCAAACAGGGATGGAATGTTCAGTTGGTCTTCCGGTTTAAGTTCTATATCCGGAGATGTGCCACTGAGAATGCCACGGATATCTACGGCTATAACAGTCGTTGTGAAATCCGGATTCAAACGGGTGATTTGGGCACGACCGGCAAACTCATCTCCTTTCAAACCCGCTGCCTGATCAACCAGTTGACGGACTGTATGAACTGTACCATTCAATTCATATTCTCCCGGACGCCAAACTGCACCCGTCACTGTCAAACGGTTTTCATAGAAGGGGATCACAGAATCCACCAACAAAGAATCGCCATCTATCATCGCAAAAGTAGGATATTTATCTTCCGTAACAGTAGCGATCTGATAACGGCTTCCAGCTTTTCGCTTGACACGGACATCTTTCTTGTACGCATCCCCGGTAAAGCCTCCGGCCATATTCAATAACTGTGAGAGCGTTTCCCCCTTTTTCAACTCAAAAATACGGTTACGTTTTACTTTTCCTTGTACTACAGCCAGCTGGTCATAAGGAGAAACGATCACCATATCATTTTCTTCCAGACGGATATTCGTATTGTATTTGCCGTTCAAAAGATAATCATATACATCCAGTTTAGCCACTTCCTTACTGTTACGGTACACTTTTATTCCACGAAGCGAACCGATCTCATTCACTCCGCCTGCTGCATATAAAGCATTAAACAGAGTGGCAAAAGAGGGCAGGGTGTAGGTTCCCGGAGCAACGACTTCACCTACAATATTGACTTTGATGCTGCGTATCTGGCTCAGACTAACGGATACGAACGTATTAGCCCCATCCGTATCTCCCGACAAAGTAGACATGATCCGTCCTAATTCCTGTCGGATACGATTTTCAGCAGTTTCGATAGTCAGTCCGCTGACAGATACCGGCCCTAGATTAGGGATAAGAATTGTTCCTTCGGGAGAAACCTTCAATTTCAGATTCAGTTCTGAATCTCCCCAGACATTAATTAGCAATTCATCACCAGCAGATAAGACATATCCTTTAGGAGTTGGTACATTCAGATTAGGTTCAAAGGACAGATTCTTGTTTGAAAATATTTCACGGCCGAACACGGTTCCGCTCAGATCTCCCACCGGACGATTGGCTTCCTGTTGAGCATCCAGAGGAGGTATCACCTTTCCATCCGGAATAGCAACCGTACGATCTGTAACCACCGCATCCGAGGCTGTACGTGTAGCCTGTTCCGTACCGGATTGCCCCATCCGTTTATTCATCTCCCGACGGATCTGTTCATCCGTCATACCGGCAGCTTTTGCCTTGTCGATCAAATCCTGGGATACCTGCGCCGACAATGGAACCGCCAACCACAGTAATCCCCCCAATAATACATTTCTGATTACGATATTCATATTGTTATTTGTTTTGTTGTTATTTCGATTTTAGAAAATAATTGAGTTATCTGTTTATAGTGACGGGAGTAACTAATTCCCCTCTTGAGAGGGGATAAGGGGTGTGTTAAAGCTAGTTATAGGGCGAAACTATAACACACCCCCTTCCCCCTCTCAAGAGGGGAGACAGGTACAACCGGTCAATAATCGGATAGTTCAATTCTGATAATTTCTGAATCAAAACTTCCTGAACTCCAATCGGGCATAATCCGATTGTAATACCAGATGCTTTGATGTTAATTCTTTGACGCCGAAACGTTGCTCCGTTCCGTTCATTCCAAATGGTAACAAATCTTCAACTTTGCTGACCGGCATAACCACAAAAAGTGAATCTCCGGTATATTCCATATTGCCGGTCTGACTGGTTACACCAACCTTCATCAGATTGATTGTATGCAAAGCAACACTGTAGTAAGCCCGTTCAGGCATCTCTTCCTCTCCCGACGCATATGCTATTTTCATGATCTGCCAGCGACCATCCAGGTCTCCATTGATCGGCATTTTCCCACAGGCACTGACCATCAGGGCCAGCAACACCGCCACTATATATCTTTTCTTCGTATTTATTAAAGTCATCATATCCATCCCGTTTTTCTGATTGTTAACATGCCACCAACACTTTTACCCAACATTCCACCTCTGTCAACACCTAGCGATCCTGTAAAGTCCCAGCCTTTTAACTGATGTGGCGTATAAGTTAATTCTACTAACGCATTGCCATTCTTTTTGATCTCATAAAATGGTACGCCATAAGTACCCCAATTACGGGTTACTGATAAAAGGACACGATATTGCAGATCGGCACAAGGAGTTCCCATGATCCCGAAATGATGTCCTTGCAGGCGATTGCTTTTAAAGACTATTTCTCCGTCGTTATTATAGATCGGAGACATGACGAGTGGGTTTCCGATCCCCATTCCCCAATGCTGCCAACCGGTATAAATACCATGATTATAATAATTATCGGCTCCACTTACTTGCTCCGGTATCTCCGGCGTATGATCCCAATAGACAGGACCGGTCTGATCCTTTGTTGAAATATATTCATAAACGAAACTACTGATCACCGGATTCTTCGGAAAAGTAATTTCCACTCCAGCCAAGCAATCCTTCCAACCATATTCTCCGAACATCTGCGAATGGTCTTCAAAATAATGTTCATAGTAAGGACGGATTGTCCAATCTTTCGGAGCATACCAGGTCAGTGAGAAATTCCAACTCCCCAAATGATTTCCATAAATATTCGTTTGTTCTCCCATCGGTGTATCACTGCTACCCCCACTCGGAATAAACACTTTAAAGAAATCTTTTATCCCATTCGGCATATCAATCTTTCCATTTCCCTTAAACGCATTTCCCCCGAATTGAGCAGCCATCTCCAGCCCTCCTTCAAAGATCAAAGGAAACTTTTCCTGATTACCGATCTTCACATATAAATCCTTGGAATGATAAAGCACATGTTCCGTATGTTTACCTTCCGGAGCTACGAAATCTTTCTGCCAACCATCATCCGTAAACATACCATAAGCGATATGCCCTTTAAAAGCCAACCAACCTTTTGTTCCCGGAACGAGCGTATATTCCGGAATACCGATACGCACTTGCGGAATCGGACGGGCATTTCCCGAAAATGTCAGTCCACCGCTACTCAGTAACGGATTATTAAACTCGCTATACCGCTCCTTACTTCCGATACTCACCCCCAGGCAACGATATTTCAGATCCGCATACAATTGTTGCACCACGAAAGTCGATGTAAAATTGTAAGCCACAGCCAGATCCGCTCCCAAAGCATACGAGAAACGTTTATCGTTTTCCAACTCCCGGAAGACCCCGGCACGTAGATAACCGTTATTCTTTTCGATAGATGACAGTCCCTGCTTGTTTGCCGTCAGCCAGAAAGGAGTATGTTCCCCTCCGCTGAAGCTCACACCGGTCTCCGTCCGGTAACTCAGTCCTTTCGATAACTGAGCATAAGAGTTTAGGGGAAGCAGTAGAATGCCTCCCCAAAGAAGTAAGTTTGATATTAATTTCATTTGTTATTGATTAGAAAGATTTGAATCAGTCCCCATCATCCCCAAACTGCCCCCGGTCTGTCCAGATTTTCCGAAACGTGCCGCAACTGTTCCCGCCGTTTGGCTATATTGACAAGGATATCGAGACGTATTTCTTTCTTTTTAGGATCGGTTTCCAATAACCGGTGTACGCTTTTTTGTATTTCCTGTAGGATACGGTTTTCCAAATACAGAAATAATAACCGGGTCAGATAGATATTCAGGATATTGGATGCCTCCGGATAAAGCGCCCCGAATAGTTCCTTTTCATTGTAAACCAACTGATCGTATTCGGCATGCAATTCATTTGCGATGCTTTTTAACGCAGGCGTTAACCCCGGTTCCGGATTCCCTGTTTCCAAATGCTCCAGTATCATCCGGTTCTCCTTATTTTCAAAAAGCAAATCATCCGTTTGCAGGATACTTTTCACTAATTCCGTAAAAAGACAAGAAGAACCTTTAAACATATAAAGAGTCTCCGGAAACAACAGGCAAGCCGTCAGCAGCATTTCTTCCGATAAATGGGGTTTCGACAGAAACTTATCGATCAGGGAAACAAAAGCCTCTTTGCCCGACCGTCGGAATAAAGAATCCGGATCTTCCCCTTCCGGTAAAAAGATCGTCTGCACCTCCATCGAATACGGATTGAGCGATAAAGATATTTTGCGGGCTGCCTCCCGTCCCGGCTTGTCGCCATCCAGTAACAGACAGATCCGGTTCGTGTACTTTTTCAGCAATGCAATCTGTCCGGCTGTCAGGGCCGTTCCGCATAATGCTACTGTATTGGAAAATCCGGCGACATGCATCGCGATCGCATCTTTATATCCTTCCACCACAAACACAAAGCCTTTCCCGGCGATTGCCTCTTTCGCCCGGTGAAGGGCATAGAGGTTTTCACTCTTTTTATATCCGTTGGCAGTGGATGTATTGATATATTTCGGTTCTTCCGGATTATTGTCCGTTAGCCTGCGGGCGGCAAAAGCTATCAACTCACCGGCTTCGTTGCGGATCGGAAAGATCACCCGGTTGCGCATCGCATACCATTCTTTCGGAACATTCACAGGAGATTGTCCGACCTCAAAATCAAGATAAGCAGGCGTTAACTCCGTATAACCGCAAGCGTAGGGGAGAAGGGAAGAAAAGAACTGTAAGTTTTTTTTAATTGAAAATTGAGAATTGGAAATTGAAAATTGCTTCGCGTCGTTATCTCTGTCGACAGGGTTCGCGTTTTTCTTATTAATTTTCAATTCTCGATTTTCAATTTTCAATTTCCCCACCGCCTCCATGAAATTACAATGTTCCGTCTTCTCTATAAATTCGATCACATCTCCATGTTCTCCGCAGGCAAAACATTTAAAAGTCTGTTTTTGAGGATTCACCACCAGCGACGGATGATGATCCTCGTGGAACGGGCAAAGTCCTACATAGTTGGTCCCTTTTCGTTCCAGTTTTACCGTCTCTCCGATCACATTTTCGATAGGGTATGAAGCTTTCAGTTGTTCTATTTCTATCTTTGTCATGATCTTTTCCGGATATTATAGTTCGTGATGCGGGTATAACTCTCATTATAGCGGTAACGGGCAATCCCGGTCGATCCGTTACGCGTTTTTCTTATGTATAGTTTTCCGACCTGTTTCAGGCTCTCCCCGGTGACTTCATCCTGGGTAATCCCGTAACGTTCGGGGATATAAACGAAATAAACACAGTCCGCCACCTGTTCGATCACGCCCGAATCACGTAAATCGTGCAAATTCGGGATATGAGCCTTATCACCGGAGTTCATACTGTTACGGTTCATTTGCGAAAGGACAAGAACCGGGATATTGGCATCCTGTGCCATTTGCTTGAATCCCTGTATATTGTATCCGACCGTCTGGTTCGCATTTTCCCACCCCTGCTTTTCCATTTTCATCACCTGTAGATAATCCACAATCGCCAGGTCGCATTGCTTTTTGCGCTTCTGTAACATCACCTGGGCACGGATATTTTCCAGCGTGTTTGCCGGAGTATAGTCAAAATATAACGGAAGGTCCTGGAACTCACCCGCCATTTTTTCCATCTTCAACAAATCCTCCGGGTTAGCACCTGTGATACGCAAACGGTTGGCATCTACTCCTCCGAATCCGGCAAACAGACGGTTCATCGTTTGCAAACCGGTCATTTCCATGCTGAAGAAACAGACATGTTTTCCTGACAGGGCTACATTCATGGCAATCTGCATGGCTATGGCTGTCTTGCCGTCGCCGGGACGTCCGGCCCCAACGGTGAGTTCGCCGTTGTAAAGTCCTCCGGTCACATAGTCGAACTCTTCCAGTCCTGTCTTGATGCGCATCGTATCCACTCCGTTTTCCATGCGTTCACGGTGCATGTTCAATACCTCGTTGGCTGTTTTTCCGATCCGGCTGACTTGTTTGCCGACAATACAGGTTTCCCGCAGTTCCATCAATGACGATTCCGCTTTTTCGATCAGAGTCGTGTAGGAGGAATCGAAACGGTTTGCCTTTGCTTGCAAGGTAGTGAACAAAGCACCCAGCAGGCGAAGCATATACTGCCGTTTCACCTCTTCGGTATATTGCATCAGGTTGCCGGTATGGCGTATCTGCGTCATGGCAGCGTTGACGATGGCAATCCCGTTCATTTCTTTCCAGCGTTTTTCATCCAGACAGCGCATCTCGATATCGGTGGTTACCAGATCCGCTTTTTCGCCCCGGCTGTTCAGGGAACAGATGGCTTTGTAGACAAATGCGAAAAGCGGGTCGCTGAACATTTCCGGCTTCAGAACCGGAGCAACCTGCCATATGGCAGATTCGGAAGACAAAAGTGCACAGATCACAGCCTCTTCCACCTGGCGTACAGATTCTATAGTTTCCATAAGCGTCATTAATTAGGTTGATTTGTTGGATTCTGCATGCTTCGTCCGCCCATGTTTCTTTCGGCTTCCGCCATTTGGGCGGCGGCTGAACTTTTTGAGACATCGGTCTTTTTATTTCCTCCGGTTTCCGGTTCGGTAGGTACAAAAGTAAATTCATCGTAACCGGTCAAATATATACGGCTTCCACCGATAATACGTTGAATGGATATCAGTTTAAGATATTTCATTCTCTTCAATAGGCGGCTCAATGTGCTACCACTTACATCCATCCATTTGGCTAGGGTAGATTGTTTCCCGATAAATTCTCCTCTGCGGCAGGTATAGGCTCTTTTATTTACGATACAATACCCATCCGTATGGTAACAAATGCCAAACAACAGCAGATGTAAATGAGCCATCTGGCGGTCGATAATGTCATCACTCTGCATCCGTTTGAATATAGAGCGGGGTGTCTTGATGAATGTTTGTCCGAGGAGTTCCGTGATAGATAATTCCTTTGCAAGCGGTTCATTTTCAATCTTTTTCTTTCTCATAACAATACAATTTAAAAGTGAAAAATTACTGAAAGAGAAAATGAAATTAATTGGTTATTCTTAGTTGTCTGAAAATGAATGCTATAAGCCATGTGCTGAAATCGTTTTGTCCGAAGGTCTGCAAGACTATATAAATATAGAAAGAACTTCTTTATAAAGATATATAAGCCTCCGGCATTTTTTCAGATTACATAAAATAAAGAACTGATTTCGTTTAATCTCTCTACAAAGGTAAATATGAATATCTCCGGATTGTAGTATCAATTTAACTCGTTCTGCGTTTCTTAGAATGTTGTTTCACAGCGAGTTAATAAATTTAATTTTTATCGGTTGATTTGACTTCTTTTTTTATTTTTGTTATAAACTCTTGTATTTCAGTGTAATAATCAGAGTACTTGTCGAATAGTATCATGTTTTTGCGAACGGTACTCGATACGTACTTAAATTTGAAAAACGGATTTATAAATTCAGCAACTTTCTTGTATGAATAACCTCCCAACAGACCGTTCTGTTTCAGTCCGGCAAAGAGTGCAATCATAAAAACTACATATTCTTCAGGAACATGTTTATCATCCTTTTTTTTTATTATTGTTAATCGGTTTACGCATAATCATTTGGTATTATGCTGCAAAACAACATTCCTATGCAAACTAAACCGATCTCCTTTTCTCCAAAAAGATATATCTTTTGCATTCAAAAGTCCCTTATTTCATCTTCAAAACATATATCTTTCATCTCCGAAATAAGGGACTTTTCAATTTTCAAGGTTCTCCTAAAAAATCGACAATCACTCCGACCTGTTTCGGTGTCAGTTTTCGTTGTCGATCGCAGAACCCGGCAGTTTTTAATGTTTTGACCAGTTTTTCGTTTCTTACCACCCAGCGATGTAACAAACGCGATGCTGAGTTCGGATGCAAATCCGGGTTGTAACAGAGTGCCAGTTCCGTCCATCCGTAACTGCGGATTTTGAATTTTTCTTCTTCCATTTCCTTATGTATTAATTACCTCTAAGATAAGAAATTAAATCCATATAAAGAAATGAAATTCAATGTTTATACGCACTATTTATATGTTTATCGGGACTTATTTAACCCTTCGCCGTCGATAATGACATTTCATGTCACAGCCATTTTTCCAGCACCCTATCTTTGTCATGTTATCGATAACCAACCAGTTAACCGTCAATAGCTTTCGGAGTATTTCCATAGGCATATTGGCATATTGTCGAATTAAAAAATTATTCCCCATGGCTTTAAGTTTCCACTTAGTAAAACGTCCCGACATGCGTAAAGACGCTGCCGAAGGTTCCAAATTATTTTATGCACAGGTCCGTTCATTGAAGAAGCTCGATTTCAACAAGCTCTGTGATCTGATCGCTGTTCGAAGCACCGCTTTTATCGGTGATGTGATGCTTGTCATCGAAGGTCTTCTTTCCGTCATGGAAGAACGCCTGGAAGAAGGCGATGTGATCCAGATGGGCCGCCTGGGTAACTTCCGTATGGTTGCCGGCAGCAAGGGTATTGAGAACGAAAAGGACTTCAATGTCTCCCTCTTCAACAAGGCTCGTATCGTCTTCTCACCGGGCACCATGCTCAATGAGATCCGCAAGAATGCCAAATATGAAAAGATGGATACCGAGACTGTCACTCCGCCTACAGGAGGTGGTTCGGACCGTCCGGAAATCGAGTAGTAACGTATCAATTATCCGTTATGTTAAAACAGGAATTTATCAAACAATATCTTTTCCCCGCTCAAAAGGCGGGGGAATGTTTCGGAATCAATCCGATCGTCATCCTTGCCCAATCGGCCATCGAAACAGGGTGGGGGGAAAGTACCCTGGCAAAGGAGCATAACAACTTCTTCGGTATCACCGCTTACGGACGTCCCAATGCTTTCTGGAAAGGCAAAAAGACTGATCTTTCTGAAAACGGTGGCCATGTTTCCCTCTGGTTCCGCACCTACGAATCAGCGAAAGACAGTTTTATGGATTTCGCCCGTCTGATCCACACTGCTTATCCGGTGGCCGCCTCACTCAGTGCCCATCCTTCGGCCTATGCCAAAGAGATCGCTTACAGTAAATACATCAGCGAAGTGAACGGTGACAACCGTGCTGCTTATCAAAGGATGTTGGTGTCGATCTGCCGGACGATCGAAAGATTAATTATCAATTTATAATTTTCAATTAACATGAAGTATCTTGAAACAATCTTTGCCTTTCTCACCAGCCTTGTCCGGATCATCTTTCCCTGCAAGCAAAAACCGGCAGCCGGTGACTGCCCTTGTCCCCATCCCTATCCTCGTCCTGTTCCTGATGGCGGTCACCCTGTTGGCTCTCCTGATGGAGCAGACGGAAGTGACGCTGACGGCTATCGGAGCGATACTCTCGCTCTCCACCAGGGCGACTGGGGAACCAAACAACGTGTCGAACCCATAGACATTGCCGGTTACAGCCTGATGGCTGGGGGACTGATCGGGGGGCTGTACAAATTATTTACTGCATGAGTTACGAAGAAAACTACCAATCATGATCCGTCTCAACAAAGTATTTCCCAAACGAGGGATGGAAGAATGAAGAAACGGAAGTTTGATCGTGTAAAGTCTGTTATCTTCTCTGATATGGGGAGGGGTAACAGGCTTTTTGTGTATAAAGTTGATTTAAATCCTCTCCTGCATTATTGGCTAGATATTCAAGAAGTATCTTGCATTGATTCTTCCGCGTATATTGCTTAATCTTTTCCCAGTCACGAGGCAATACTTCCTTGTTTTTCCATATTGAATAACAGCGAAGTATCATTTTCTTTATACCATCAATATCGGCATTGTCTACTGTAAAACCGGCTTTGGTTTCATTCAGCAACTGAGCGATCACATCCTCCGGATCACAAAGTGCCAATATAGGTTTGTTTGTAGCCAGATAGTCAAACAGTTTCCCCGTATACACGCCTTTTCTCCCTGTCGGATGAATCACAACAAGCGTATCCACATCCAACGACATCCGTATCGCTTCGGAATGAATTACGGAATCCAACTGAAAGACATTGGAAGCAATATTTTGGGGTATATCCAACTCCGAATTATTACCAATGATTTTTATCAAACAATTCGTAGGTAACTTCCCTTCGTGTATAAGTTCTGAAAAAGCTTTAAACCAATTATTGGGATTTATACCCCAATAAAAACGTCCAATAAACGCCATGGTAAATTGAGGCTGAAAACGAACGTCATATACTTCTTCATAATCATACCCATTCTTGATCTCCAAGAAATGGTCATGCTTGCATAAACGCTTAAAATCCTTCAGTAAAGGCTCAGAAACAGATACAATCAAATCCGAAGAGTTCACGATTTTATATTCATACGGTATAAGGCGTTTAGTAAGGTAACGTGATATTAAAATATTCTTTGACATTTCGTCACGCATATCAGCAATCCAATAAAATTTGTATCCGTTTCTTCGCAATCGAAGTGCGATCGTGTGAGGTGCCAATGGGCCAAATGAGGTTAAAACCACATTGAAAGAATTTGTCTTATATAATGAAATGACTTTTTTATAAGCTTTGAAACGCCATATAAACCTGGAATCTGATGTTATGCGCACCAATAAAGCGATCAGTATCTGGCTCAGACTCCATCTTGAATCTTTCTTTATGTAATAATTCATAAAAGAAAGCGTAGTTAAAGGATTTGTTATATAATGGATCTCACATCCGTTCCATAATGCAGTTTCATTCACCTTACCTTCTGTAACTACCGTAACCGAATGTCCGGCCAATTGGAAATATTTAGCGAAAGCTTCGATCCTAAACGAAGCTATTTGATTGTTCGGATAAAAAAAGCTACTGATAATAAGTATTTTCATTATCTTGTTTTTATAACAGTCCGTTGTTTCTTATAGTTCGTTTGTAAAGCGATGAACGCAAGCCATTAGGCAATAGTCGAACCACAAGACGAATGGATATATTCTTCATCATTGTGAAAATATTTATAAATCCAGTCTGATAGAAAAGGTATTGTAAACGCATCTCTGTTACGGCATATTTTAATCCGCCTCTCCGTCTAAACATATCTGGGGTGAAGCGGAAAAAGAGCAAACTTTCTTGAATATTATAGAATCGGGCACCATTTATCAACATCCTTATCCACAGATAATAATCTTCGAACAAAGGGAAATGTTTATATCCACCAACCTTTAATACAGCCGATTTTCGGAACATCACAACCGGATGGTTCACCGGGCATCTTCCTTTGGCGAATTGGATAATTTTTCCATGCCATTCTGGAACCTTTCGCACGGAAAGCACATTTGACGTATCACCTTCAAACTCATCAATCCAAGCTCCCACTACATCCACCTCTGGATGTTTCCGAAATATCGCCAACTGCTTCTCGAAACGATCTGGTTTGGCAATGTCATCCGTATCCATCCGGGCCACAAGATCATACGAACAATGTTTTAACCCTTCGTTCAAAGCCTTGCCAAGACCTTGATTTGTTGGCAAAGGGACTACTTTTAGTTCGGGATGTTGATTTTTGATTTTTTTTACAACTTCATGCAATTCATCGGTTAAAGGACCATCTTCTACCAAGACAACCTCTGTAGGTGATAGCGTTTGCGTAAAGATGCTCTTCAAACTTTGGCGCAAAAATAATGGATTTTCCTTATGATATAAGGAAATTAATATTGAAAATAAACACATGTAATTTTTATATTCTATTTATCCATATGATCTTTTATGATCTTACATATTTCAGACGTGGCGATACCTTTTTCAAAACTACCAAGTAAAGCATGATGTGCTTTTATTTTTTGTGACGATTCTTCCTCATCATATTTCAATATATTAGCGCACAGATCTTCTATGGTTAAGGCATAAGGGTAAGGCCAAAGTTCTATGGGCGTATCAAAATCTGTATCCGTTTTATAAATAGACAAGTCTGGAGTAAAAAGAAAACCGGGCTTACCTGTCAAGGAGAAATCCCAAACAGCAGAAGAATAATCCGTAATAAAGATATCTGCTAGAATCAATAATTCTTGCATATCTTGATAATCGCTAACATCAATAATGCCTTTTAATGGTAAATTATCACCTGCAATATTAATATGATGTCTATATAATAATATGGCATCTGTACCAAACTTTTTTTTAACTGTATTACATACGATAGTCGGATTTAATATAGAAGTAACCGATTGTGCTTTTCTCCAAAGTCCACGGAAAGTAGGGGCATATAAGACTACTATTTTATGTTTATCAATTCCTAATCGTTTACATATTACATCTTTCAAAACCCTTTGTCTTGAGGAAAAAAATAAATCATTTCTTGGCATTCCTATAGACAGGAATTTGTCTATAGGAACATTTAATACTTTGAAATGAGTCTCTGAAAAAGCCCGGCAACTAGATATAACATGATCAGTTTGTCCTTGCCTCATTTTTCTCAGACAATCCATGTAAATTCTTCTTGCGTTTGATATATAAGGAGAATTTTCATGCCCTTTTTTATAAGCACCTCCTCCATGCCACGTATTAATAACTAGTTGTGTCTTACGTTTTATAAAAAAAGGTTCTATGACCATATTAGTTATGATAACTCTAGATGTTAGTAAATAAAACAAATGGCGAAATGATAAGTAATCGCAGAGAATGATTTTATAATTCTCTAGTATCTTATTTTTATTATTTATACACCAAACATACTCACATGAATCTCCATAATTTTCATATATAAATTCAAATATATACTTGGGACTACATCCATAATTTTTTCCTTCAAAAGAAGAAAATAATATTCGGTTCTTTTTTACAGGAAGAAAAGAAAATATGTGAAATAATATACGAATGATATATATTATCACTATTTTAATATAGTAATTCATTATTACTTTTTAGTTTTTTGTGTTAATTGGTGATAAAATATTGTATTAATAGGAACTATAAAATACCAATATTTTTCATTTTGCTTATTATGCATTTCGTTCTAATCTACTACGATCTATTATTTCAGTTACTAGATCAAGACCATTGTCGTAGCTATCCCAAAATGTCTTCATTAGAAAGCTGTGATCTTTTTCGGTCAAATGGCAATCTACACGATTTATTATCAAAGCTATTAGTTCTTCAAAGGTTTGAACCTTTACTCCTAAATAATATTTATTATAATCATCAAGATCAACAGTAGGAGAATTACCATACCATTTCTTTTTCTCTAAATTATTTCTATCATAATCTTTTCGGTTATAACTATATTCCAAATCGAAAGGAAAAAGAATAATTTCTTTGTTCAATAATACATAATCCGAATAAACTGATGAATAATCCGTTATCAAACAATTAGTATAAGGCAGAATCGTATTGATATCACATTGCTTTTCAAAAGGAATAATGTGTGAATAATCCTTGATAATAGATAAATCCATTTGTGTAAAAGGATGTAGCTTTAAGATGAAACAGCTATGAGTAGTTTGCAAAGCCTCTTCAAGACGTTTAAAATTGATTCCGCTTTGTTTAAAAAAATCACTGCCGTTATTACGCCAAGTAGGCATATATATATACACTTTTTTAAACCGTCTGATCTGTTCAATAAAGCGAAGGGTTTCTTTTGGTTCATACTGTTCTATGAAGCGAGTTCTTTTCTCTTCCGGGCACAATAAAATTTTATTGCGTGGATAATCTGTTAAGATACATTTCTCCATCGGAATCCTAAACATAGGCATATAAAATTTTTGAGCTTGATCAAAAGAGGTGGTTAAACAGAGGTCTGGTACACGATACAATAGTAAATAACATTCTATTTTCGCTCTGAACTTAGTTGTAAGTTCCATATAGGTATAGCCTGTAAGCGCTAAATAATAAGATTCTGGGCGCAACCATTTCGTTTTTTTTAGTCCGATACCATGCCCTAGATATACCCAAAAGGCACCTTCTGACGCATACCTGTTAATTTCTGTTACACTATTAGTTGTCAAATACACTCCGGCAGTAAAACTGTGATACAATCCAAGAATGCTATACCACATATAGCATCTGAACCCTTTAGAACGTACATTATGAAATTCGTCCTTACTATTAGCAATCCAGATAGCTTCTATTTCAGGATACTCCTCCAGTACTTTTAAGAAAAGATACTTGCTGTTGTCTGAAAAAGTGGCATTATGTGTTGCGAACAACCATTTATATTTTTTTCTAGGCATAATACCACCAAAGAAATAAAGAGGATGCAACAGTAACTTGCATAAGTATTTCAAGTTCCTAGTCATTCGTTTTAACTCATTAAGTTATACTTTCAATGAAAGTAGGTATCGTCTCACTAAGAGGCATATCTTTTCTGAAAATACCTGCTGTTCCTCCAACGAAAATGGAAGCTCCTAAATCACGCATATATCGAGCTCTTTCACAACTCACACTGCCATCAACGCATATTTCTATATTTGTATGCCTATGTTGATCTAGATATTGGCGTGTTTCTCTTACCTTTTCCATGATACCATGTATCATGCTACTACCAGCAAAGCCAGGAACAATCAGCATTAATAAGATTACATCAACATAAGGTAAGTATTTCTTGACCTCTTCAATAGATGTATCCGGATTTAATGCCAAACCGAACAGGGCTTTTTTTTGTTTGATGAAAGCGGCATTCTCCATGATACTTTCTTTGCATTCACTATGAATACTGACAATATCACCCTCACGAATATCCATCGATCGGATAACGACACGTGGGTGCTCCATGAGTAAGTGAATGTCTAGTGGAAGGTTTGTAATCTTCCGGATTGAATTGACAACATCAGGACCGAATGTCAGATTTGGAACAAATATAGCATCCATTATGTCGATATGTAAATAGTCAACCCTGTTTTCTTCTAGAAGTTGAATATCACGCTCTAGGTTTACCAAATTGGCACACATGAGCGATGCAGATAATTTAGGACTCATTGAATGGATTTATAATAGTTAATCAATCGATCGAACATCTCTTCTAATTTGAAGAACGGCTTCCAGCCTAGTGCTTCTAGTTTTTCCGTGGACAGATTCAATTTCGTAACGGGAGCATATCCCATGTTATCTCTTGCCTCAATCACGACATGACAATTTTTATTAAACTTTTCTACTAATAGATGGGCCAAATCGTAAATGGAAATATACGTATTGGGAGTAGCTACGTTATACGCTTTTCCCGGTTCCCCTTTTAGCAACAGATAAAACAAAGCAATAATCGCATCAATAGTATAGCAATATGGTTTTGCGGATTCTCCGCTGGTATGCATCACAATATCTTGTCCACTTATGACGCTTTTGGCAAATTGTGCAAAAACCCTTGTGTCTTGCCTTGAAACTCCGGCACCAAAAACTTGAGTCAGACGAGCCATTACCACAGGGACATGATATTCTGAGGCATAAGCATGACACAAACATTCCACCATTCGTTTGCCCAAAGAATAGCTACTGCGCACATCAATGGGATTTATGTATCCGTTTACATCCTCGGTCACTGGAACAGAATCGTCATTGATCGTCCCATAGGATTCCAAAGAGGACAAATAAACCATTCCTCGCATAGATGGGTGCTGAGAGGCATATTCCAATAATTGTCGGGTTCCTATAAATGCCGTATTTATAGTTTCTACAGGAGAGTTTACATAAAATTGGGATGCTGTAGGACTTGCACAATGGATAATATAATGGATGTCCCAAGTTGACAAATCTAAAGGTTCTGTCATGTCTTGCCAGATCCATTGGATTTCGTAATCACCAAATAAATCGTATGCCTTTTGCTTATTACGAGCCACTGCTACGACCTTTATTCCTGAATTTGTTACTTGATTTAAATGTAGCAGACATTTGATCAAAACAGAACCTATTAATCCAGTTGCACCTGTGACTAATATTGTTTTTTCTTTTATATGCTCTATAAAGGGGAAATGTCCTATAAAAAAATCAATGTCCTGCTGTATAATGGGATTCTCTATCATACCTTATAGCTGGTTACTGTTCACTATCTGTTCAAAACGTTCTAAATCTTCTGGGGTCGTCAGTTTGAAATTGATCTCTTCCCCTTTGGATAAAAATACTTTCATGCCACAACGGAAAGCAAACTCGGCACCTCCTGTCACTGTCGCTATTTCTTCATAGCTTCTTTCCTCATGAATTTTAAGATATTTACCTAGTTTAAATGCCTCAGGGGTCTGTCCCGCATGTAAAGTACTTCGCTTAGGCACGTCCGTAATGCAATTTCCCTCGGTTGACATGTAGATCGTATCTTTCACTGATATAGTGGCAATAGCAGCATCGTTTGCGATGCAACCACAAATACAGTCATGTATGACTTGAGAACTAACCAATGGTCGGACGGAATCATGGATAATCACCACATCATCATCCACTCCTCCATGGGAACGGATCAGCTTTAATGCATTATAAATGGTATGTTGCCTTGTTTCGCCTGGTTCGGCATAATAAACAGGAAGTTGAAGCATTACCACATAGGGTTGTATGAAATCGATCCATTGTTTGTCCAAAGCTATCACAAGAGCATCTATTTCATTACTTTGCACGAATTTTTCTATACAATAGCTGATAATGGGACGTCCCGCAACCATTATGTATTGTTTAGGTATATTACTACCCATGCGGGAACCGATACCTCCCGACAAAATAACTGCAATATTCATATATATTCTATGTTTTTTAATTATTTGGATTTTAGTGTTTGATCCGATAAATACCACCTGTCTGTCCGCAAAATAACAGAAGATGTTTACCATGGAAATCCACGTCCTCCGGTTCATTCATCAGTTTTTCTTGCAAATTCAAAATGTGTGTCACCTGTTGTCGTTTTAAGTTCACCATGACAATAGCTCGTTCGGCATCTTTCCTATGTTCATTTCCCGTGTGCAATCCTACAGGCAAATAAAGTATGCCTTTACGTATGCTTCCACCTTGAAGTAGGTTTGGAAGATAAATATGAAACTGTTCTTCTACATCTTTTGCTGTTAGCGTAACATTACCGTCACTCAATAAAGGTAACGGAAAGCGAATAATCCGAAGCGAATCGCTTGCCTTGTTTCCGTCTGGTACAAGTAAACGGGACACGCCATAAAGTTTTCGTTCCTCGCGATCAACGATCCAGTCATGTACTACCTGTGCTTCTCCTCCTCCTGCTTGATATTGTAGTGTTTGTATAACCTTTGCGCTATCCAAGTTGATATTTTCCACAAAACAGTGATAAGGCCGGCGACACTCGGATACATACAAGGCAGGAAAAGTCATGTTCCCTTCTGGATATTCCACACCAAAGGAGGCACAGTTTGCATGATTATTCTTGTGAAAACTACCGAGTCGATAACTACCAGCCAACTCTTTTCGATCTAGGCTATATATGCGACAAAGACCCTGGTCATTAAGTAATACGGCATAATTATCCCACACAGCCATACCTTGAGCTGAGTGTTTTTCATAGGTTCCTGTTATACTATAAATATTTGTAAAATGAGGCTGAACACAACTGACGCATGTTAACCATAAAAAGAGGAAAATAGACTGTTTCATTGTCTTTTATATAATGACTATATTGAGTTTTATTTATAATTAAAAATAAGTAGTTCCCTATCACGATCTTTTTTCGGGTTGAGCACTGAATTATATGGATAATATCTGAGATAGCTAGCTACATTGGGATTGAGATCAAATTCAGCTTGATATCTCTTAATGGTAAAAAAAGAAGGTACCGAAAGAAAGAGAAAATATAATAAGAATCTTTTATTTAGAGAATAACAGCGAACAGATTTTATGAACATGATAATAATCAAAAGGCTGGTAAATGTTTGAAAATAGTCATATAATCTGAAAACAATCATAAAAGAGTATTTCAGACTTATCAACAGTATAGAGAAAAAAATTGCACTCTCAAATAGCTTTTCATTTAATTGAACATAAGAACCATATTCTCGTCTACACTTTAGGTTCATAAATATATAGATGAACATTAGTAAAAAGATACTGAGTATTCCTTTCCAATTATATTCTGTCATAGTATATGTATCTGAAGTAGCATAAAACATAATTTCTTTAGTATAAACCGTATCTACCGAAAGTATATTTCCTATGACTATATAAATCCAATCCCTTTGGATAATAGGCATTACAATAAAAAAAGTAATAATAGGTAGAACGTATATCTTCTTCAAAGAATAGACTAGATAAAATCCATAAAAAAGCCCAAAGACCACTAGCGAAAATTTGTGGAACAAAAAAGCTGTGATAACATATAGCACGACTTTCCAAGTTTTACGTTCATTCAAGGCTAATATGGCAAGCAAGAAAAAGGCCAAAGCCACAGCCTCACGCATCACTTCCATATTCTGCTTGGTATATTCAAACATATAATAGAACAAGACCATAGAAAAACAAAGTGTAGGACAAACTTTCTTGACGAACTTACCCCAAATGACTATGTGGATCATGCTTACGACACACTGCACCAAAAAGAAATCATTACAAAGGGTTTTACAACAAACGTTAAGCAGTACCCAAAAAGGATCGTAACGAACATCTGAAAAATCGTTCCATTGTAAATGAAATAAATCCGGATAGTATTTGAAATCATCCATATACACCACTGTATCGCTACCTATCCTATATCGTAGCCCACTGACAAGGATCATTAAGGCTAGCGAAATAAAAAAATGTAGCTGTCTATGCCTTTGATACTGACCAACATCGTACACCAGTGCCAAGCATACATAATATGTGAATAAAAGGAGATATATCATAATTTTCCGAAGGTCAAGATCCTATATAAACGGCAGTAATAGAGACGATAAAACAGAACAAAAATATCTGTTAAAACCAATGCTAATGCAAAATTGTATATAGTAAACAAATTCATCCAATAGAGCAAAGAATAGATGAATACTAATACAAAAGTGCTATATATAACACTATTATTGAAAGGTCTAGGATACCCGAACGCAACTAATGTCGTGGTTCCAAGGCATATCGTAATACTTGTGCAAAACGTGTATAGACAAAATATGCGCATCAAAGAAATAGTTTCCGGTACCTTGGTCCCCGTGAGTAGAGATACCAATAGCGGAGATGCCACAAATATGATAGTACTCAGTCCAAAGGCCAACAGAATATTGAACCAAAGGAAGTGAACCACGAAACGCTTATCTTGTGTGCGAGTAATATGGGGGTACACGGCTTGATTGAGCATGCTGGTAGGGATACGGACTGCATTGGAAACCTTTTGCGCCAATTCGAAAGCCGCCACGCTCTCCATCGTGAAAAATATGCCGCTTACGGTCTTTGCTAAGTTGGTATTGAAAATGGCCGATATGCGTGAGAACCAGAAAGGTACGCTCTCAAAGAACATCTGCCGTATCATCGCATAGCCAGGCACTGCTAAACGTATACCTTCCAGTTTCAACAGACAATAAAAAGAAATTATCCCCGCCAGTACATTTCCCATGGACTGTAGAAGTGCAACCAAGGGATAATCACCCTCACTATGTATAAATATGAATACGGAAATCGTATAAAACAATATGGAACTGGAGCGGACAAGGGTGATATATTTCATCTTTTCAATCCCTTGGTAATACCACACAGGAAATAATAGCTCCGACAAGCAAGTTAGAAATGCAAAAAAAATCAGAGGTTTATTCTGTTCCATAAACGGAACGGTCAACATTCCGATCAGTAACACAAACGAACAGAGCAAAAACAGCAATAATTTGATAAATAGCACAGTAGAAACAATCCTGTTTAATGCTAGCTTGTCGCTACGATGGACTGAAACATCTTTTACCGCAGAGATGTCCAAACCAAAATTGATGACCACACTAAAATATTGAATAATAGTTTGTGCTAAAGCTACCATTCCATTCTTTTCCATACCAACCGTCCTTATAATGTAAGGGAGGGCTACGAAAGGCATAAAGATACGTACACATTCTATGATAGTCAAATACCCCGTGTTCTTGGCGATGATCCTGTTATTACGTAACTTATTCTTTAATGTCTCTATAAAGAAGCGTATCATTCCAATGAAAATCAGATTATATCCTTTAACTTTCCCGATAAATTATTTTTATCCCTAATCCGATCAAACCACAAATTCAACCCAACCCAAACAACAATATCCATTATAAACAAAACATTGTTATTTACATAGGATATAAATGTCATATTGATGACACTGAAAGATAATGCCATCGCCAATATGCTGATCATTGCTTTGCGCGGACTGAAGCCCATATCCAAAAATTTATGATGTATATGGTTTCTGTCTGCATTGAATAACCCTTTATGATTTCGGGCACGTACCAATATGACCCGGAACACATCGAATATGGGAACAATCAATGTTGAAAAGGCAACGACGATGGCTCCTTCGGTATAAGGAGCTCTTTCGGAATTGTTGTTGGTATAAGCGATGGCTAAAAAGGCAAGTATGTAGCCTAATGTCAGGCTACCGGTATCGCCCATGAATATTTTTTTGCAACGGTCGGCCTGTCCGAATACATTATAATAGAAGAAAGGAAGTAACACCCCCAATGTGGAAAAAGCAAACATGGCATAGACCCATTGTTCGTAATAGATGTACAGGCTACCGAGTGCGAGCAACGATATGCTACTTAGTCCTGATGCCAGACCGTCAATACCGTCTATCAGATTAATGGCATTGACAATGAATACGGTTAGGAAGATAGTGAAGGGGATACCTAGCCAGGGTGTAAGTTCGTGGATACCGAAAAGGCCGTACAGGTTGTTGATCCACAAGCCTGACAGAGGAATGAAGCAGGCGACTATGGTCTGTATGATGAATTTGCTTCGATAGCGTAGTCCTACCAAATCGTCTTTTATACCTGATAAATACAATAACATCAGACCACAGACCATGAAGTAAAATTCGGGAATTATGAAATTAAGCTTGTCAATGGCTATTTCAAGTCCGACAATATACCTTAATCCGGTGACAAAGGCTAACGAAAACAGGATGGTGGGAACAAATGAAACACCACCCAATCGGGGAATTATTCCACTATGGACTTTTCGTTCATCAGGTATATCGAACAGTTTTTTTCGGTGTGCAACTACCAGAATACGCGGAATAATAAGCCTTGAAAGGATTATTGATATGAATAACGATAAAGTAATAAGTAGGTAAGCCATTACATTAATACTAGTTATTGGACACGACAAAGTTCGTCAGTCACATGTGTGTGCTAACGAAAAATGACTAGAAAAAACGATCGTTTTTTCTAGTCATCATTATGTGTTTTTTAACCTTATGTTAAAAAATATTTAATACTTTGAAAATCAATTTTTATAAAAAAATATATGTCTTGTGGATATAAAAATAATTCATACCTTTGCACAGACTAAAATAAACGATCGATTATTTTAGTCATTTGTTTTTATTGTAATATATTGATAACTATTTATTTATATTCCATATTTCGATTTGTTTTATAGCTGATTTTGTTTAAATCTTTTATCTTATATAATGATATAAAAAAATACAATAACTATGTAAAAGTAAAGAATGTTGGAATGGGCTTTTATAAAGTTTTATGCTTGATAAGTAGCTGGGAAACAGGATGTGTTGAAAATTAGGGTAAATTAAAACCAATAAGGGAAAATAGTTGTATCGTTTGGCTGTGCGGGCAGATATATTATGCTTATATTTATCCCCTGTTTGTAAAATCTATTTACTTAATAAGGCAAAGATATGTCACGGGAGAAAATATTGATAAGAACATCATGGATAAGCACGATTGGTAACGCTGTACTTTCCGTATCGAAAATTATTGTAGGTTTATTGGCTGGCAGTTTAGCCGTATTGGGGGACGGTATCGATTCGGCGACAGATGTAATTATTTCTGTTGTGATGATTTTTACGGCGCGGATTATGAGCCGGCCACCTTCTAAAAAGTATGTGTTCGGCTATGAGAAAGCGGAGAGTATTGCAACGAAGATTCTGTCGCTCGTGATATTTTATGCCGGTATGCAGATGCTGTTGTCGTCTGTTGAAAGTATTTTTTCGGACGAGGTAAAAGAGATACCGTCTGCTATTGCTATATATGTTACTGTCTTTTCTATTGCCGGCAAGCTCCTGCTGGCGTTGTATCAGTATAAGCAAGGGAAGAAAATCAATAGTTCCATGCTGACGGCAAATGCTATCAATATGCGTAATGATGTTATTATTTCATCCGGGGTTTTATTGGGGTTGATATTTACTTTTATATTTAAACTGCCGATACTCGATTCAATTACCGGGTTAATAATAAGTCTCTTCATTATAAAATCATCTGTGGGCATCT
Source organism: Parabacteroides goldsteinii (assembly GCF_020091425.1). NCBI lineage: Bacteria > Pseudomonadati > Bacteroidota > Bacteroidia > Bacteroidales > Tannerellaceae > Parabacteroides > Parabacteroides goldsteinii. The sequence continues at coordinate 1,728,535 of NZ_CP081906.1, forward strand.
TCATGGATTCGAATGTGGAGCTGATGGATGGCGTGAAAGATGTCAATATATATAATAAGATATTCGAAGCCGTGGAGAAAGTGCCCGGTGCAGGCAATCCTCACCGGGTTAGGTCGAGGATGATAGGAAACCTGTATAATATTACCCTTGACATAGAAGTGGATCCACAGATGACTCTTATGCAAGCTCATGAAATAGCTGATGCCGTAGAGAAAAGTATCGAAAACTCGATAGATAATGTATATGATATTCTAGTCCATGTCGAACCTGCCGGAAAATGTCAGACGGATGAGAAGTTTGGTATCGACAAGGGGATGGTAGAATAATCTGTCGACGTGTGTTACTATCCCAATGGTAATCCGTAATTTGGGTATAAATATCTGTAATCTGTCTACAGTTTGGTTGTCACTGTTTCCTTATTTTTGCAACATCGAAAGGAAGATGATAAAATACCATTAAATAAGGAAGCGTATGAAAAAGAATTCAGTAATTATCCTGATTTGCATGGCACTCTTTGCAGTGAATGTGTGCAACAGTAAAAACAATAACGGAAATAATCAAACAGTAGAAACAATGGAAGATAAAACTCAGGTAAAAGAACCGGTATTGGGACTGGGCAATCCTATTACTGCTAACTTCAGCGGTGATGCCTGGCTGAAGATGCTTTCCACGCAACCGGAATATGATTGTAACATTTATAATGTAACTTTCGCCCCCGGCACTCGCAACAACTGGCATTCCCATGCAGTAGGACAAATCCTGCTTTGTACTGAAGGAGTCGGCTATTACCAGGAAAAAGGCAAACCGGCCCAACGCCTGCAACCGGGCGATGTGGTAAATATTCCGGCCAATACCGTCCACTGGCATGGTGCTGCACCCGACAGCCGTTTTACGCATATCGGTATCACCCCGAAGGTAAGCGAAAACAGTGCGGAATGGCTTGGCGAAGTGACTGATGAGGAATATACGGAAGCTGTAAAATAGTTGGAGTTTGACTTATATAACAAAAATCTATTAACTTTGTACTGAAACATTTAAAAGGAAAGACTATGGCTGAAATAGAAAAAATGGATCATATCTACCAGTATAATGACCGGATAGGGCAGGAAACGTTGCACCCGTTGGTTAGCGTGATCGACTTCTCGAAAGTAGCGGGCATAAAACGTGCCCGGATGAGTTACGGCTTTTATGCAGTCTTCCTGAAAGAGGTAAAATGCGGCGATTTGCAATACGGACGTAATTATTATGATTACCAGGAAGGCACGATGGTTTTCACGGGTCCGGGCCAGGTGGTCGGTGTGTCGAATGACGGAGAGGTGATAAAGCCGAAAGGGTGGGCGTTGCTGTTTCATCCGGATTTGATTCGGGGGACGACACTCGGACGCAATATAAAGAATTATAATTTCTTCTCCTATGAAGTATATGAGGCTCTCCACTTGTCGGAACAGGAGCGGCAAATCGTAATCGATTGCCTGAAGAATATAGAACTGGAACTGTCCAGGGGGATCGATAAACACAGCCGGATGCTGATTGTTTCCAATATCGAACTGTTGCTCAACTACTGCTTGCGCTTCTATGACCGTCAGTTTATTACCCGCGAGAATGTAAATAAAGATACATTGTCAAAGTTTGAGAAGATATTGAACGACTATTTCCTGTCGGATAAGCCACAAGAGATTGGGTTGCCGTCTGTGCAATATTGTGCAGACCAGTTACATCTTTCTGCAAATTACCTGGGCGACTTGATTAAAAAGGAAACAGGCAAATCGGCTCAGGAACATATACAGTTGATGTTGATTGACATGGCGAAGAAAAAGGTGCTCGACACCAGCCGTTCTATCAGCGAAATAGCTTATGAAATGGGATTTAAGTATCCGCAGCATTTCACCCGTCTTTTCAAGAAGTGTGTAGGAACTTCTCCGAACGAGTACCGGGCGCAGAACTAAAGTATGAGAAATAATGAATGGCATGCAGATTGAATAAATAATTTTAATTTGCATGCCATTTGTTATTATGAAAGATTGCTGTTTTTATTTCTTTTTGCGGGTAGCGTAGACTCTTGCGAGTGTAATCCAATCTCCTGCAGGGCTTTTGGCAATGCTTCGCCAGGTGAATGAATTATCGGTGATATCGGAGAAAATCCATTTCATAGCTTTTGAGGTTATTTCAGTGAGGATGATTTCGTCACCTTCCTTGCGTGCTTCGAGACGTGCACATTCTTCGGGGCATCCATAGAATATTTCCCAAACTTGTCTTTCGATATTGAACAAGCGGATGGTGGTTCCGTAGGCGGCATCGGGCTGAATATCAGTGAGCCGCTCTGCTCTTGAAGGGACAATGAAAACGTCTTGTACGGCCATACCGTCGAGTACCCATGAGAATATCCATTCGCCTTTCATACGGCGTGGGGTGGAGGTATTGAGTCGGTCGTTCCAGTCGAGGTCCCATTCGCCAATGACTTTTCCGAAGTAATTGAATTCTTCAGGTATTTTCTCATTCTTACATTTGCAAACTAGTGCTTCTTCAAATTCTTTCATGATCTTCTATTTAATAGTGTTCAAAGGTTATTTCTGTTCTATAACGTTCGCAGACAAAGATAAATAAATTCTGCTCTATTCTTGATGGATGAGTTAAAAAGTTATTTTATCGGGGTTCATTCGGGTATCTTCAAAAGCTAGGATGACAATGTCGTTTCCTTCAATCATATAATAAATGATATTCAAAGGGGTAACAACACATTGTCTGATTCCCGGATAGTGAATACTCTCTTGAAAGGCCAACGGATAACATTGTATTATTTTAAAGCAGTGCTCCAATTCATCAATCAGATTATTATAACATTTGGTTCCCCAAGCATTCAGAACCTTATCACATGTCTTGTCAATAGCCTGTTGGGCTTTAGGAGTAATTACGAGATTATAATTCATCCTTGTATTTCTTCATGAAGTCTGAGACTGGAATTGCCAACCCCTTTTTGTATTCTTCCCGGCTGATTTGTATATCTTTCAAAATATGTTCGGGTATTTCCCTTGATGATATATCTTGTTGATATGACATAACAGGTTCGTGGAGTGAGAATGGCTCACTTTCCGGATATTGATATTCTACGTTTTTTTTCTTCATAGTCGTATATTATTTATTATTAGAGTATGACTACAAATATAGGAACTATTCTTGAAAAAAGCGGGTCGGTAGATAAAAAAACAACAAACTATTCCACCCTCGCATCACGATAACGTGCGGGGGACATGCCGGTGTGAGCTTTTACAAACTTGCCGAAGAAGGATTGGTTGGGGAAGTTGAATTCTTCTGCAATTTCTTTGATGGATTTGTCGGAGTGTTTCAGGCGGTGTTTGATATGCTCGATGGCTGTTTCGTTGATTAGTTCCAAAGGTGTCCTTCCACATGTTTTCTTGACGACTTTCGACAGATATTTGGGGCTGTAAAAGAGCGCATCGGCAAAATAAGATACCGAACGGTGCATGCCATTGTCTGCCGATAACTTTTCAGCGAATTTCCGGAAAATATAATCAGCCTGTTTAATCCCCTCTTTCGCATGTCCGACCTCTCCCAGTTCGATGGCTTCTTTGTGGAGAGTTCCCAGCATCTCACAGAAAAGTGCGGAAAACAGATGTTGTATTACTTCTTTATGATAATGATGAGGATCGTCGTTTATCTTTGCAACGATTAAATCCTTGTAATAAAAAAAGATTTCATTTTTGTTTTCACCAACGTGCTTTATCGGATTATTATGTATATAGATGGCCGTATTCCATGTCACTTTCTCCATTTTGAGGACACGTTGCAGGAAGCGGGTGGAGAAACCGGCAAGCCTGATTTTATTCCTGGGACTTAACATAATATGGCTGATGATGGTATTGGGAAGGCCAAGTAGCAGGTCGCCATCTTCCAATTGATAAGTTTTGCGGTTTATATCCAGCTGAATGCAGCCTTCCACGCAAATAGCCAGAAGAAAACAATCTAATCGTACCGTATCATTACCGGTTGGAGCTCCTTCCAGGCTGTTCACTATTGCAAAATCGTCATCTATATAATCGATGATGTGCTCGTTGGTCTTAAAGTCTTCTATACTGACAGTTTTGATTTCTTCATTTTCCATACACTCTATTTTTGTTTTTGCAAATTTGGCGAATAACCGGACAACTAAGATGTTCTATTTCACTACTTTGATGTTCTGTATTCCGCATGGGTGTATAAAATTAGCGTAAAAAAGCGATGGTAGGGGAAAATAAGACATCCTTGGAGAGAAATGGGGCACTATGGCTATGTTCCTTTCGTCTACATTTGTCCCAGTTTTTAATAGCAATAGTATGAATAAAACAAGTAAAAAATGGATACGGCTGATAGGGATTGTCGGTTGTACGATGTGGATGGCATCCTGTAAACAAGCTCCGGATGCACAGATGAAATCTTCTTATTCAATTATGAAAGTGGCTCCGGCGGACAAAGAGCTTACTTCTTCTTATTCGGCGACGATACGTGGGCGGCAGGATATCGACATTTATCCTCAGGTATCAGGAACTATCGAGAAACTTTACGTAACTGAAGGGCAAAAAGTACGTCGTGGGCAAGTGCTGTTCGTTATTGACCAGGTGCCTTACAGGGCAGCTCTCAAAACGGCTACTGCTAACGTGGAAGCGGCACGTGCCGCACTGGCAACAGCAGAATTGACCTATAACAGTAATAAGGAACTGAATGCTCAGAAGGTCGTTTCGGACTTCAGCCTGCAAACGGCTGAGAACACTTTCCTCTCTGCCAAAGCACAATTGGCACAGGCCGAAGCGCAGGAACTGAATGCACGCAATAACCTCTCTTATACGGAAGTGAAAAGTCCGTGCGATGGTGTTGTGGGCGCATTGCCTTACCGTGCAGGTGCATTGGTGAGCGCGAGTATACCGCAGCCGTTGACGACAGTAAGCGACAATTCTGATATGTATGTTTATTTCTCCATGACTGAAAACCAGTTGCTGGCCCTGACCCGCGAGCACGGCAGCATGGACGACGCATTGAAGAACATGCCGGAAGTGGAACTGAAGCTGAACGATAATTCGGTTTACGACAAAAAAGGAATCATAGAATCCATCAGCGGAGTCATCGACCGGCAGACAGGTACGGTGGTGGCACGTGTGGTATTCCCCAACGAATCGCGATTGCTTCATAGCGGAGCATCGGGCACGGTAGTGATACCGAGCGTTTATAAAGACTGTATCGTTGTCCCGCAGGGGGCGACTGTCCGGTTGCAGGATAAGACTGTTGTCTATAAGGTTGTGGACGGCAAGGCTGTCTCCACCCTGATAACCGTAGCTGGTATTAACGACGGGCGCGAGTATGTCGTGCTCGACGGGTTGAAAGCCGGTGATGAAATTGTATCGGAAGGTGCCGGGTTGGTACGCGAAGGTACTGTCGTAAAATAAAACAAGGAGAAAAAGAATATGAAAGGAAACATATTTATAAAACGGCCGGTGATGGCTATCTGTATCTCCGTGCTGATTTTGGTGATAGGGCTTATTTCGCTCTTTACGCTGCCGGTGGAACAGTATCCCGACATTGCGCCGCCTACGGTTTATGTGACCGCTTCTTATACGGGAGCCGATGCCGATGCTGTGATGAACAGTGTTGTCATGCCGCTGGAAGAAAGTATTAACGGGGTGGAGAATATGATGTATATCAGTTCCACTGCCACGAATGCAGGTTCGGCAGTCATACAAGTATATTTTAAGCAAGGGACAGATCCGGATATGGCGGCTGTCAATGTACAGAACCGTGTATCCAAGGCACAGGGACTTTTACCGGCAGAGGTAACAAGGATCGGTGTGACTACACAGAAACGCCAGACCAGCTTCCTGCAAATCGGGGCAATGGTTTGTACCGATGGACGCTACGATCAGACGTTCCTTGCCAATTATCTGGATATAAATGTCATTCCCCAGATTAAACGTATTGAAGGTGTGGGTGATGTAATGGAATTAGGTGATACATACAGTATGCGTATCTGGCTGCGTCCGGAACGGATGGCGCAGTACGGCCTTGTCCCTTCGGACGTGACGGCAGTGCTGGGCGAACAGAATATCGAAGCGCCTACCGGTTCGCTGGGAGAAAATTCGGAGAATGTTTTCCAGTTCACGATGAAGTATCGCGGACGTTTGAAAAGCGTGGAAGAGTTTCAGAACACCGTTATCCGTTCGCAGAGCGACGGTTCTGTACTTCGCCTGAAAGATGTGGCTAATGTGGAACTGGGTACGTTGACGTACAGTTTCCGTAGCGAGATGGACGGTAAACCGGCTGTTCTTTTCATGATGTTCCAGACAGCAGGTTCTAATGCAACCGCTGTCAACAAACAAATAACTGCCCAGATGGAGCAGATGGAGAAGAGCTTACCGGAAGGGACGGAATTTGTCACGATGATGAGTTCGAACGACTTCCTTTTCGCTTCCATACATAATGTGGTGGAGACGCTTGTTATTGCTATCATCCTGGTTATCCTGGTGGTGTACTTCTTCCTGCAAGACTTGAAGAGTACGCTTATCCCGTCTATTTCTATTATAGTGTCGTTGGTCGGAACATTTGCCTGCCTTGTGGCTGCCGGATTCAGTTTGAATATCTTGACCTTGTTTGCGTTGGTACTTGCCATCGGAACGGTGGTGGATGATGCCATTGTGGTGGTCGAGGCGGTGCAGTCGAAGTTCGATGCCGGATATAAGTCGTCTTATCTCGCTACGAAAGATGCGATGGGCGACGTGACGATGGCTATCGTTTCCTGTACCTGCGTATTTATGGCAGTGTTTATCCCTGTAACATTTATGGGCGGAACGTCGGGTGTGTTCTATACACAGTTCGGTATCACGATGGCTACTGCGGTAGGTATCTCCATGATTTCGGCGTTGACTCTTTGTCCGGCTTTGTGTGCCATTATGATGCGTCCGTCGGATGGAACGAAGAGTGCAACGAGTATCAACGGACGGGTACGTGCTGCTTATAATGCTTCGTTCAATGCTGTGCTGGGTAAATATAAGAAAGGTGTAATGTTCTTTATCCATCATCGCTGGATGGTGTGGACTTCTTTGGTTGCGACTATCGTTCTGTTGGTTTATCTGATGAGCACCACCAAGACGGGACTCGTGCCGCAGGAAGACCAGGGCGTTATCATGGTGAACGTAAGTACTTCGCCGGGAAGCACGCTGGAAGAAACAAACAAGGTAATGAACAAGCTGGAAGATATTTTGAATAATACTCCTGAAATAGAACACTATGCCCGTGTTGCCGGATATGGACTTATGTCCGGGCAGGGTACTTCTTACGGAACAATTATCGTTCGCCTGAAAGACTGGAGCGAGCGAAAAGGGAAGGAGCACAACTCCGATGCCGTGGCTGCACGCCTCAATGCACAGTTCTACGGTATAAAGGAAGCACAGATATTCAGTTTCCAACCTGCCATGATTCCGGGGTACGGTATGGGTAATTCCCTTGAACTGAACCTTCAGGATAGAACTGGTGGCGATATGGCTACATTCTATAATTCGTCGATGCAGTTCCTCGGTGCGCTCAACCAGCGTCCGGAAATAACGATGGCCTATACTTCTTATGCGATGAACTTCCCGCAGATATCGGTAGATGTCGATGCGGCAAAATGTAAACGTGCAGGTATCTCACCGAGCACCGTACTCGATGCCTTGGGCAGTTATTGCGGTGGCGCTTATATCTCGAACTTCAACCAGTTCGGTAAAGTATACCGCGTAATGATGCAGGCTTCGCCCGAGTATCGCCTGGACCAGCAGTCTTTGGATAATATGTTCGTGCGTAACGGAGCGGAAATGGCTCCTATCAGCCAGTTCGTGACATTGACGGAAGTGCTCGGACCGGAAACGTCCAACCGTTTCAATCTGTATAGCACCATTACAGCGAATGTGAACCCGGCCGAAGGATATTCATCCGGTGAGGTGCAGAAGGCTATCGAAGAGGTGGCAGCACAGAGCCTGCCGGCAGGATATGGATACGAATACGGCGGTATGGCCCGCGAAGAGGCCAGCAGTAGCGGTGCACAGACGGTTTTCATTTATGCTATTTGTATATTCCTTATCTATCTGATTTTGGCTTGTCTTTATGAGAGCTTCCTGGTTCCGTTTGCCGTGATTTTTTCCGTACCGTTCGGGTTGATGGGTAGCTTCCTGTTCGCCAAGATATTCGGATTGGAGAATAACATCTATTTGCAGACGGGTGTGATTATGTTGATTGGTTTGCTGGCAAAGACGGCTATCCTGATTACGGAGTACGCCATCGAACGCCGCCGCAAAGGAATGGGGATCGTCGAATCGGCTTATTCAGCCGCACAGGTTCGTCTGCGTCCTATCCTGATGACGGTGTTGACGATGATTTTCGGTATGCTGCCGTTGATGTTCTCCAGCGGTGCAGGTGCCAACGGTAACAGTTCGTTGGGTACGGGTGTCGTTGGCGGTATGGCTGTCGGAACACTGGCGTTGCTGTTTGTAGTTCCGGTATTCTATATCATCTTTGAATATCTGCAGGAAAAGATACGTAAACCGATGGAAGAAGAAGCCGACCTACAGGTTATGCTGGAACAGGAGAGAAGTGCAGCCGAACGTGGCGGCGTTGAATAATCAATAAATAAAAGGAATATGAAAAAGATAATTCTGTTAACGACTGTATCTGCCTTGCTAAGCAGTTGCGGCATATACAGCAAATATAAACCCGCTACCACCGTCCCCGACCATCTCTATGGCGAGGAAGTGGTGGCAGAAGACACCGCCAGCTTCGGCAACATGGAGTGGCGTGAACTCTTCACCGACCCGCAGCTGCAACAACTTATCGAACATGGTTTGCAGAACAACACCGATTACCAGTCGGCCCAACTCCGTGTGGAGCAGGCCGAAGCGACTTTGATGTCTGCAAAACTGGCATTCCTCCCTTCTTTCGCCTTTACGCCGCAGGGATCTGTGAGTAGTTTCGACGGTCGTAAGGCAACGCAGACTTACTCGTTGCCTATCACCGCCAGCTGGGAACTCGATATCTTCGGACGTATGCGTAATGCGAAAGAACAAGCTAAAGCACTATTTGCCCAAAGCCGTGACTATCAGCAGGCGGTCCGCACCCAGCTGATAGCCGGTATAGCCAACACCTACTATACTTTGCTGATGTTGGACGAGCAGCTTTACATCACGCGCCAGACGGAGGAAGCATGGAGCGAAACCGTTGCTTCCACCCGTGCCCTGATGAAAGCAGGCTTGTCCAACGAATCAGCCGTATCGCAGATGGAAGCGGCATATTACCAGGTACAGTCCTCCGTGCTGAACCTGAAGGAGCAGATAAACCAGGTAGAAAACAGTCTCGCCCTTTTGTTGGCTGAGACTCCGCGATATTATGAACGGGGAGAGTTGGGAGTACAACAGTTCCCCGACAATTTCTCCCTCGGTGTTCCCATGCAGATGCTGGCAAACCGTCCCGATGTCCGTTCGGCCGAAAGGACGCTGGAAGCCGCTTTCTACGGGACCAACCAGGCGCGTTCCGCTTTCTATCCCTCGATAACATTGAGCGGTAGCGCGGGATGGACGAACAATGCCGGTTCGATGATTGTAAACCCGGGCAAGTTCCTTGCTTCGGCAGTCGGTTCGCTGACACAGCCATTGTTTGCCCGTGGGGAGATTATCGCCCAGTACAAGATTACCAAGCTGCAACAGGAAGAGGCGGCCCTTGCCTTCCAGCAATCATTGCTGAATGCCGGAAGCGAGGTAAATGACGCTCTGACTGCTTGCCAAACCAGCCGTGAAAAGAGTTTCTTGCTGGACAAGCAAATCACGTCCCTGGAAGCAGCATTAAAAAGCACTTCTCTGTTGATGGAGCACGGCACGATCACTTATCTGGAAGTGTTGACCGCCAGGCAGAGTCTGCTCAGCGCACAACTGACCCGTACCGCCAACCGTTTTACTGAGATACAAAGCGTGATTAATCTCTACAGGGCTTTGGGGGGCGGAAGAGAATAGCCCACTGTTTTTTATTTTTCGTACAACAAAGGAGGGGTTGCCTGGAAAGTGATTTTAGGGCAGCCCGTTTTTATGCCTTTCAGTGATAAGATTATACAATAATAGTCTCTGCCTGTGGCCCTCGGCCTATACCGATTTTTCGGTGGCCTCCACTCCCTGAAAAGAAGGGAAAGGAGACCTTGTCCGTTCGGTCGGGAAGAACTCGCTGTTGCTCCTGAATCTACCTCCCGATAAACGCGGTTTGATCCACGAAAACGATATTTCTTCCCTGATTCTCCGCTTTGCTCCCGTACGTTGCAACAAGGCCCGGATTATTATAAACGGGGCAAGGGATATTCCGCAACTATCGGAGATAGGCTTTTATAAGGCTTCAGAAGAAGAAATATAATGTATATAATGCCAGGCTGATTAGCGCGGCAATATTGAAGATCTACGGAAGTGCCTCGCTAAATAGTCTGGCATTTTTGCAGTTGTAGGAAATGCCTTTTTAAATAAGCCGGCACTATTGTAGGACTCCTAAATTGCCGCGCTAATCAGCCTGGCAATATTTTTATTTGTCCGGACTTGTTTCTCCGCTTTTTATCCCTTATCTTTACCTGCGTAACTTTAAAAGAACAACGCATGAGCCATAAATTTCCTACCATATCGGTCACCAAACTGTTTGTAAGCATCGACCCTCGTCCGGCAACCGAAGAAGAGCGCTGGATGGGCCTTCCTGCCATCGTTCCCGGTTATCGTCCGAGCGGCAATACGTTTATCGATCATTTTATGCCGTTGCTTCATGCCGGAGGGGCACTTCCAGTGGAGTATTATGCCAAGGAACTTGAAGTGAGCGTCTCCGATTTAAACGGTGCAATAAAGGTGCTGGCCGGTACGTCGGTCGCGAAGTTTATCGAAGACTATTCGCTGGAGATGGCCAAATACATGCTAGCGCATAGTAAATCTGAAATACGGGCGGTGGCACAGCGTTGTGGTTATAGTCCCAGCGGCCTGTTCCGGGTTTTCCGGCGACGCTTTAAGATGTCGCCGGAAGATTGGCGGTGGAACTATCGTATTTCTTGACGAGGAACGATCAGCAGTTAAATTCTTCGTCGGAAGAAGGGGCACCCTTCTCAAACTCATTTTTTAGCTGTCCGACCCATTTCCGGACTCTTTCATCGGTTTTATCGGACTGGTTCTCTATGTCCAGTATCAATCCGAGGAATTGCCCGTTTTGCAGTGCACCGGATCGGTTGAAATGGTATCCTTCCGGCGACGTCCTTCCAACCAGGGTGGCTCCCCGGTCGGTGAAGGCCTTTGCCAGAATGCCGATTCCATCGGCGAAATTATCCGGATACTTCTTCTGGTCTCCCAATCCGAAGAGGGCGACTTTCTTGCCGGTCAGGTCGAGACCGGTAAGTTCGGGGAGCGTCTCGTCCCAGTAGGTCGGCAATTCGCCGTCGAACCAGGTGGAAGAGCCAGCGATGATATATTCATATGCATTAAACTCCTTTTCATCGGATTGTTCGACAGGAATGATATCGACGATATCTTCTCCGAAGGCTTCCTTTATCTTTTTGGCGACAGCAGCAGTCTTAGCTGTCGCGGTTCCGTAAAATAATCCTATTTTTTTCATTATTCGTTTGCTTTTTTAGTAATCCAACAATTCTTTTGCCGCCTTATAAATCTTCTCTTCATTCGGCAGGATTGCCTTTTCGAGTATCGGGTTGAATCCGACGGGGGTGAAGAGGGAGCCGACGCGCTGTATCGGAGCGTCCAGGTATTGGAACAGTTCGGCGCCAATCATACTGGCAATTTCCGCCCCGAAACCGGAGAAGACTTTGTCTTCATGCACAATCAGGACTTTGCTTGTCTTTCTGACAGAGTCGAAAATAGTCTCTTTATCTAACGGTATCAGGGAGCGGAGGTCGATAACTTCGACATTCCGATTATGTTCCCGTTGTAACCGTTCGGCAACGTTCAGGCAAAGATGAGTGGTATTACCGTAAGTGATAATGCTCATATCGTCTCCCGGGCGGCGGATGCGTGCTTTGCCGAAAGGAACCTCGAAGTCATCGGGAACCACGGCCGAGGCTTCCACCGCATTATATAAAGCTTTCGGTTCGAGGAAGAGGGTGAACCCTTTCGAACGCATGCTTGTCCGGAGCAATCCGGCGGCATCATCGGCAAATGAAGGGTAAACGATTCGTGCACCTGGCAAGGTCGTCAGCGCCCCTTCTATCGTTTGCGAATGATACAGGCCGCCGCCGATGTATCCGCCCGAAGCCAATCGAAGCGTGATGTTGGGCGTGAACTGTCCGTAGCTTCTCCAGTATTCATGGGTACATTCCACATACTGTTCGACTGCCGGCCAGAAATAATCGGCAAACTCGGCGCCTTCTATCACGACATGTATTTTGGGGTCGAAACGACACATGCCGTTGGCCGTGCCGACGATATAGTCTTCGGCAATCGGAGCGTTGAAGACACGGGCGTCGCCAAACTCCTGCTGCATCCCTTTCGAGATGTTGAAGACGCCGCCTTTTTCTTTATTGGCAATATCCTGTCCCCAAATGAAGGTGTCCGGATTATACCGGAACTCCGCTTTCAGCGTCTTGTTGATGGCAGTGACCAATGTCTCTTTTTCTCCCTTTTCATCGTGTGGTATGCCATTTGTATACTTCCGGGGGATATAAGGTTCGGGCAAGACAAAATCAGTAACCGTGGCTGGGTCAGGGTCGGGAGCGGCAAGCGCTTTCCGGTTGGCTGCGGACAGGTCTTTCTTTGCTTTGTCTTCTATCTCCTTTAACTCTTCTTCGGTGAAACGTTTATAGCGGAGAAGCATGCGGCGGAACTTATACAAAGGGTCTGCCGCTTTTACATAATTCAGCTCGTTTTCATCGCGGTATAACGTATGTTTGTCCGAGTTTGAATGAGAGCCGATGCGTACGCAGTTAGCCTGTACGATGACCGGCGTACGGTTGAGGGCATACTCTTTGGCCTCTGTCATGGCGTTCATGGAGTCGAAGACGTCTTTGCCATTGCAATGGATAATCTTCAGGTTCTTGAACCCCGAGAAGTTGTCGGCAACCTTGCGGTTGGCGGTCTGGTCTTCTTTCGGGACGGAAATGCCATATCCATTATCCTGGATGACGAAAATGACCGGCAGGCGTTCAGTGCTGGCACCGTTGATTGCTTCGTAGACGAAGCCTTCGGAAGTGGCCGATTCACCGTGGGAAGTGATGGCAACCCCCTTGTGCCCGTAGTAAACCATGGCACGCCCGACGCCGGCAGCATGCAAATCATGTGTGCCGGTTGCGGAGGATATATTTTCGATGTTCCATTCTGTTTTTGCAAAATGGTTGGACATGTGGCGGCCTCCGCCAGTCAGGTCGGTCGCCTTGGAGATGCCGTTGAGTATAATTTCTTCGGGAGTCATTCCTGCCGATAGAACGGTGAGCATGTCCCGGTAATAAGGGAACAGGAAATCTTCTCCCTTTTTGAAAACCTGCCCGACCGCAAGCTGAATCCCATCATGTCCGGCGTAGGGAGCATGATACGACCAGCCCAGCGATTGCAGCAGGTAGGCAGGGGCCTTTTCGTCGAGAGCCCGGCCGAGTGTCATCAGATAGAACCACTTTTGCAGGGTTTCTTTATCCGTATTTTTTATATCGTACTTTTTCATGTTTAATTGATTTACTTATTAAAGACTCCAGTTTTCCAGATAATCGGCAATGCGGCGGAGGAAAGCACCTCCCAGGGCACCGTTGATAAGACGGTGGTCGTATGACAGGGACAGGTACATTTTATGCCGGATTCCGATGGTGTCGCCTTCCGGTGTTTCGATGACCGCCGGCTTTTTCTCTATATAACCGACTCCCAGGATGGCAACCTGTGGTTGGTTGATGATTGGTGTAGCGAACAGGTTCTTGAATGTACCGAAGTTCGTGATTGTGAAGGTGCCTCCCTGAATATCGTCCGGTGCGAGCTTGTTGTCGCGTGCCTTGTTTGCCAGGGTGTCTATGGCGACAGCCAGGCCATTCAGGTTCAGCTTGTCGGCGTCGCGAACAACCGGGACAATCAGATTTCCGTCATCCAGCGAGACTGCGATTCCTACATTGATATGTTTCTTCAGAATGATTTGATAGCCATTGACGGAGGCGTTTACCTGGGGAAATTCGGACAAGGCTTTTGCCGTTGCCTCCGTAATGGCCGGCATATAAGTCAAGCTGATGCCTTCCCGTTTCCGGAATGTCTCCTTGTTGCGTGAGCGCCATTGAACCAGTTTGGTGACATCCACTTCCACGACAGTTGTCACATGGGGCGATACGTTCTTCGACATAACCATATGGTCGGCGATAATCTTGCCTACACGGTCCATTTCCATCACCTTGTCTTCGCTGCCGGCTGATACCGGGGCGGAAGATATTACTTGTGAAGCGGGAGCGGAAGGTGCCGGACTTGTCTGTGCCGGTTTGGTTTGTGAAGCCGGAGCCGGTTTACTTTCGGTTACAGTCTGTGAGGCTGGTTGGGATTGCGTTATCATTGTCGCATCTCTCTTTCCCGAGAGATAATCTTTCATATCTTTTTTACTCAGGCGCCCCATATAGCCGGTTCCTGGAATCCGGTCCAGTTCATCCTGCGACAGATTAGCGTCGCGGGCCATCTGAAGTACGACGGGTGAATACCATCTTTCGTCTTCTTTGGCGGCCTGTGCTTTAGGGACGGGAGCGGCGGAGGGAACGTTCTTGTCATTTGCCGGTGTTTCAGCAAATTCTTTTTCGGGAATGGTCGTATGGGCGGCTGTATCATTATCCGTATCATCTTCCGAGCCTTTGAGTCCGATGATAGCAACGGTTGTGCCAACCGCAACGGTGTCGCCTTCCTGAAATAATATTTCAAGGACTTTCCCGGCAACGGGAGAGGGGATTTCCGCGCTGACTTTGGCTGTGCTTACTTCAAAGAGTACGTCGTCCTCATTGATTGAGTCGCCGGTTTTTACAGACCAGGAGATAATCGTTCCTTCTGTAATGCTTTCGCCCAGCTTGGGCATTTTTATTTCAAATGTAGCCATAATATAATTAACTTTTATCTTTTTGTTTATCGCCGGATGAATAAATCAAACGGACGTGTCCGGGTTTATTCTATTGTTTTAATGGAACAAGGAAGGGAGGGTGAAAGTTCTATATTACAGGGTGTAAGTATTGAAAATCCAGTTTACGTCAGCATATTTTTTATTCCTTAACAACCGGATTTCTTCCAGGTCGTGGCAGGTGAATTCGTATGGTTCGCTGGAGGTGTTTTCGTTGGAGAAATAATCGGACAAAGACTGTTTGAATTCGTCGATGGAAACGGAAACAGGCAGCTTGTCTGTCAGGTTGGTTACCGGACTTTTTACTGATGGAACGTAATAAGGATGTGCCGTAACTTCTCCGCCGGTATATTCGGGAGAAGGCTGGAGGGCCCGGTCGAGTATCTCCAAGTCTGTGGAGAAAAGGAGCGTGGCATGATGCAGCATTCTCCGTTTGTGGATAGCTTGCGCGCTGCCCGAAATTTTAAGGCCGTCGATTGTCAGCCCCTGCCTTTCGTCGGAACGGGCATGTAGTCCGTAATGTTCCAGAAAGCGGATAATACTTTCGGTAAATACGGAAGAGCGTATCTGATTGCTGTTTTCGATGAAAGTAAGGTTCAGGTTTCCCATATCGTGATAAACGGCACCGCCACCGGAATAACGGCGTGCCAGCCTGATTCGTTTTTGCCGGGCATATTCGATATCCGTTTCTGCCCGGATATTCTGGTATTTGCCGATAACGACAGCCGGTTCATTCTGCCACAACATAAAGATATCTTCTGAGAAATTCTTTAGGAGGTATTCTTCTGCGGCAAGATTGAACCAGGCGTCTGTATGGGTGTTATGAATGCAAAGCATTATAAATATAAGCTTTCGTGGATGACTTCCCCGACTGTCGGGTGGGGGAAGATGTTCTTTTTGAATTCTTCGATGGTAAAGCCGTTCCCGATGGCGATGCCGGCTGCGATGATGATTTCGGAAGCCGGATTTCCCAGAAGGTGGCAACCGATGATACGGTCGTCGGTATCCGTTATTAGTTTGCACAGTCCGGCGAACGATTCGTTCTCGGCTATAAAGCGTCCGGAGTAGGTCATCGGTATCTTTACTACATTATATATAATACCGGCAGCCTGTAACTCCTCTTCCGTCTTTCCTACGCCGGCAACTTCCGGATTGGTGTAGACCACGGCCGGGACAGCCTTATAGCTCATCCGGTCATCGTGTCCCAGTAAGTGGTTGATGGCGACTTCCGCTTCCCGATATGCAGTATGGGCCAGCATGGAAAAGCCGGTGATGTCCCCACAGGCATAGACGTTAGGGTGGGAGGTTTGCATGTATTCGTTTACCTTTATGCCGTTTCGGAGAAGTTCGATGCCCAGTGTTTCGATGCCCAGGTTTTTTGTGTTGGCTTTTCGTCCGACACTGACCAGTATCTTGTTGGCTTCGATTGTCTCAGTCTTTCCGTCCTTTTCCACAATCACGCTGTCGGGTGTGACTTCGATGACTTTTGTCTCAAGAAAGAATTCGACGCCCTTTTTGGTATATTCGGACCGCAGCATTGCAGATATCTCCTTGTCCATCGCACCGAGTATCTCGGGCATCATCTCGATAACTTTCACTTTAACTCCCATGCTGTTGAAGAAAGAGGCGAATTCGATTCCGATTACTCCGCCGCCAATAATGGCAATCGACCGGGGAAGTTCTTTCACATCCAGTGCTTCTTTCGAAGTCCAGTAAGCAATCTCCGACAATCCTTTTATCGGTGGAATGACGGTTTCCGAACCGGTACAGAGCAAAATATTCTTTACCGCAAAAACTTCCTCGCCGCACTGAATCAATATATATCCGTCTTCCTCTCCCCGGATTACAGCTTCTCCCTGTATGATTGTCACGCCGTTGCCGTTCAGCTTGGCTTTGACACCCAGTGTCAGTTTTTTGACGGTCTTGTTTTTACGTGCGATAATTTTGCCCAAGTCGAAGCCCGGGGCATTGTCTGCCTGGATTCCGTATTTGGCGGCACTTTTTATGCTATCCAGTATTTTGGCTGAATATAATAATGTCTTAGTCGGAATACAGCCTTCGTTCAGGCAAACCCCGCCAATGGCATTCTTCTCAAAGAGGATTGTTTTTAATCCATTTTCGGTGGCCCGTTCACCGGCTGTATAGCCGGCCGGTCCTCCTCCGATAATGGCTATGTCATATTTCATAACCAGCAAATTAAATTATTCAAAAGTAAAGAAACGTTCCTGGATGGGATTGAATTCTTTTTCTCCCGGCTTTTGGGTCGGTGTTCCGAACGGCATTTGTGCGATAAGCTTCCAGTTCGGATTGAGTTTCCATTCATTTTGCACCTTTTCATCGATTAAAGGATTGTAATGTTGAAGGGAAGCACCTAAACCGGCATCCTCCAGCATCGTCCAGATAGCGAACTGGTGCATGGCAGAAGTCTGTTGCGACCAGACAGGGAAATTATCCTTGTAGCTGGGAAATGCTTTCTGTAAATTTTCAACCACTTCCATGTCTTCAAAGAACAAGACGGTGCCATATCCGCAATCGAAACTGGTATTTATTTTGGCAAGTGTCTTTTCAAAAGCTTCTGCCGGAACGATAGCTTTCAATGCTTCTTTGGTGATGTCCCAGAACTTCTTATGATTTTTGCCCAAAAGAAGAACGATTCGTGTCGACTGCGAGTTGAAGGCAGAAGGTACGTTTTTCACTGCGAATACGATGAGTTCTTTAATCTCATGGTCCGAAATAGGAGAGCTGTTGGTGATGTTATAGTAGGTTCTCCTGTGTTCTACTGCTTCTTTAAAGTTTCTAGTCATAATTTTTACGTAAGTATTTATGTTTATTATTATTACTAGAACCAATAAAGTTGTATTTTTGTTGTACGGAAGCTTGTATGTATTTATAAGTGAAATTTATTGGCGTTTTGTGTGGAATAATCAAAAAAAATTTTTACCTTTGCGCCCTGTAAAGAGAGAAACTCTATTAGAATCTTCGTTCTGATCATGATGCTAGTTCGGAAAGGGAAGACAGATAGCAGGAGTTGTAATTAATTTATTGCGTTAATAAAAAAAGAAGATAGCAATGTCTAAAATTTGTCAAATTACCGGAAAGAAAGCAATGGTTGGCAACAACGTTTCTCACTCTAAGAGAAGAACGAAACGTAAGTTTGATGTTAACCTGTTTACTAAAAAGTTCTACTGGGTAGAACAGGATTGTTGGGTTAGCCTGAATATTTCAGCCGCAGGTTTGCGTACTATCAATAAGCTGGGCTTAGATGCAGCAATTAAAAAAGCAGCTGAAAAAGGTTATTTAAACGCTTAATTTGGAGGAAAATAAGAAATGGCAAAGAAAGCAAAAGGTAACAGAGTTCAGGTAATCATGGAATGTACTGAACACAAAGAAAGTGGTATGCCGGGTACATCCAGATACATCACTACTAAGAATAGAAAAAATACTACTCAGAGATTGGAGTTGATGAAATACAACCCGATCCTGAAGAAGATGACTTTACACAAAGAAATTAAGTAATAGGAGATTTTAAACGATGGCAAAAAAAGCAGTTGCAACATTTAAGAAAGGTGACGGTCGTACTTACTCAAAAGTAATTAAGATGGTTAAGTCTCCGAAGACTGGTGCTTACATCTTCCAGGAAGAAATGATTCCTAATGAAGCTGTAAAAGATTATTTCGCAAAATAATCTTTCCTAATAAAGATATAGAAAAGAGGTTCTTCGATATGAAGGGCCTCTTTTTTTTGTTCTTTCCTTTCTGCTGAAAAGAACATAAAAGATAGCCTCACTAATCAAATATTTTTTTACTTTTGTATGGGCGTTTGTGATATGCTCTGACTATATTGTCAAATAATAAAATTAATAATATAAACAATTAAGAACCATGAGATTTGATGTATCCAGCACTGCGCTGTTATCCCGTTTGCAGTCTATCAGCAAAGTTATTGCGTCTAAGAACTCTTTACCGATCCTCGACAGCTTCCTGTTCGACCTTGATGGTAATAAACTGACTATAACAGCTTCGGATGCTGAAACACGTCTGGTTACTTCTGTTGAGGTGATGAATTCAAAAGGTACCGGACTTTTCGCTGTTTCTGCCAAGATCCTGCTCGATCCGTTGAAGGAACTGCCGGAACAACCGCTTACTTTTGATATCAATGACGAAAACCTGGAGATCTTTATCCATTTCCAGAACGGTAAATATAATTTTATCGGACAGAAAGGGGATACTTATCCACTCCAAAAGCCGTTGAATGATAATGCAATTGCAATCATTGTGGATTCACAAATGTTGCTGAACGGCATCAGCCGCTCGCTTTTCGCAACTGCCGACGACGAACTTCGTCCGGTGATGAACGGTATCTATTTTGATATCCATACGGACGATTTGACGTTTGTCGCATCAGACGGACATAAGCTGGTTCGTTTGCGTAATCTTTCAGTAAAATCACCGGAAAGAGCTTCTTTCATTTTGCCTAAAAAGCCGGCTAACCTACTGAAGAACCTGCTGGGTAAGGAAACAGAAATGGTTAATATCAAGTTTGATGATAACAATGCTTATGTGAACTGTGCGAACTTTGAAATGGTTTGCCGTCTGATCGAAGGCCGTTATCCGAATTATAACAGCGTTATTCCACAGGAAAATCCGTTTAAGGTTACTATTGACCGCATCTCTTTCCTGAATGCGTTGAAACGTGTATCTGTTTTCTCTAATCCGGCAAGCAGCCTGGTTAAATTGCAGTTGAAGGAAAGTGAAATGGTGGTTTCCGCACAGGATATCGACTTCTCCACTTCTGCTGAAGAAAAGATTGTTTGCCAGTTTGACGGAACAGAATTGAATATCGGTTTCAAGGCAACTTATCTGATTGAAATATTAAGTAACATCAATTCGGAAGAAGTAATTCTCGAATTGGCAGACCCCTCACGTGCCGGCTTAATTGTTCCTGCTGAAAACGAAGAGAACGAGGACCAGCTGATGCTGCTTATGCCAATGATGTTGAATGACTAATAAATAAGAAATGCAATTAAACCTGAAAAACCCGATAGTCTTCTTCGACCTGGAGACTACGGGTATAAATATAGTAAAAGACCGTATCGTTGAAATCTCTTTTGTGAAAGTTCACCCTAACGGCAAGGAAGAATCAAAGACGAGACGGATCAATCCGGAAATGCCCATTCCACCGGAGTCGACAGCGATTCACGGTATTACGGACGAAGATGTAAAAGATTGCCCGACCTTTAAAGAAATAGCCAAATCGCTGGCGGCACAGATTGAAGGCTGTGATCTGGCCGGATATAATTCCAACCGTTTTGATATCCCTCTGCTGGCAGAAGAATTCCTTCGTGCCGGGGTAGATATTGATTTGAACAAACGTAAATTTGTCGATGTGCAGACCATTTTTCATAAGATGGAGCAACGTACATTATCGGCTGCCTATAAGTTTTATTGTGACAAAAGCCTCGAAAATGCTCACACGGCAGAGGCCGATACAATGGCGACTTATGAGATTCTGAAAGCTCAGTTAGACCGTTATCCGGACGATTTGCAGAATGATATCGACTTCTTATCCAAATATTCCAGTTTTACTAACAATGTCGATTTTGCCGGTCGTATGATCTACAATGAAGATGGTAAAGAGGTCATTAACTTTGGTAAATACAAGGGAAAGTTGGTGGAAGAAGTTCTGAAAACAGACCCCGGATATTATTCCTGGATTATGAATGGAGACTTCCCGCTGAATACGAAGAAGATTCTTACCGAAATCAAATTGAGAGGTTTTAATTCGAAATAACGCAATGAATAACTTTGAGTTTGCTAATCCTGTAAAAGTTGTATTCGGGAAAGGTACAATTGCACGTTTATCAGCCTTGATTCCTGCCGGAAGTAGAGTGTTAATGGTCTATGGAGGCGGAAGTATTAAGAAAAACGGAATCTATGACCAGGTGACAAATGCATTGAACGGTTTTGAAGTGACTGAATTTTCAGGAATCGAAGCCAATCCGCATTATGAAACCTGCATGAAAGCCGTTGATGTCGTTAAAGAGAAAAATATTGATTTCCTGCTGGCAGTAGGAGGCGGTTCGGTTATAGATGCCACCAAGTTCATTGCCGCAGCTTATTATTATGAAGGCGAACCTTGGGATATTTTATCCAAAGGCGGTGTGATTAAGAAAGCATTGCCACTGGGTGTCGTATTGACATTATCGGCTACCGGTTCCGAAATGAATGAGCGTTCTGTTATTTCACGTGCCGAAACCCGTGAGAAACTGAATTTTGCATCTCCGTTGGTATTTCCGCAGTTTGCAATACTTGATCCGGAAGTAACTTATTCATTACCGGCGAGACAGGTAGCCAATGGTGTTGTCGATTCATTTATTCATGTCGTAGAGCAATATCTTACTTATCCGGTTAATGCCAAGGTACAGGATGCTTTTTCCGAAGGACTGATGAAAGTGATCTATGAGGAAGGTCTCAAGGTGTTGGATAATCCGCATGATTATGATATCCGTGCCAATCTGATGTGGGCCGCTACCAATGCTTTGAACGTATGGATCGGACAAGGGGTTCCTCAGGATTGGTCGTCTCACCGTATGGGATATGCACTGACTGCCCAATTCGGCCTGGACCATGCACAGACGTTGGCAATACTTTTGCCGGGCGTTATGACATATATGTTTAAGGAGAAACAAGTAAAACTGGCCCGTATGGGTGAAGTAGTTTTCGGTATAACCGGCGGAACGGAAGAAGAACGTGCCCGTCAAACAATCACGGCCTGCGAAGATTTTTTCCGCCGGATGGGGTTGAATACCCGTTTGAGTGAATGTGGCATTACAGAAAACGACTTGGATGCATTGGCTGCTCCTGTGGATAAACAAGGCTGGCATCTGGGTGAACATCACAATATTGACAGTAAGGTAACGCGCGATATCTTATTGTTGCGTTTATAAGGAAAAAGATACATCCGGGAGGAAAATTAATTCCATCCGGGAGAAAGTCAAATTTCTCCCGGATGAAACTAAAATCCCTTTCGGATGAATATTTATTTGAATGAATAAGAATGATGCTGAAAGGTAAACATATCATATTAGGAATTACAGGAAGTATAGCTGCTTATAAAGCTGCTTATATTATCCGTGCATTGGTAAAGAAAGGTGCCGAGGTACAGGTTGTAATAACACCTGCTGGGAAAGAGTTTATTACACCGATAACACTCTCTGCCTTAAGTAGTAATCCCGTTATCAGTGAGTTTTTCTCTAACCGCGACGGCTCGTGGCACAGCCATGTCGATTTGGGACTGTGGGCAGATGCCATGCTGATTGCTCCGGCAACAGCGTCGACAATCGGCAAGATGGCTAATGGAATAGCCGATAACATGCTGGTGACAACTTACCTGTCTTGCAAAGCACCCGTTTTCATCGCTCCGGCAATGGACCTGGATATGTTTGCCCATCCTTCTACACAACAGAATCTGGACCGTCTCCGTTCATTCGGAAACCATATCATCGAACCAGCTGAAGGTGAATTGGCAAGCCATCTGGTAGGTAAAGGCAGGATGGAGGAACCGGACAAGATTATAGCTGTTCTGGAAGAGTTTTTCGCTTCCCGCACCGTCCTTGAAAAAAAAAAGATTGTAATAACAGCCGGTCCGACGTACGAAAAGATTGATCCCGTACGTTTTATAGGTAACTATTCTTCCGGGAAGATGGGATTTGCACTGGCAGAGGCCTGTGCACAGCAAGGGGCCGAAGTTACATTGATAGCCGGCCCGGTATCGTTGACGACCACGCATCCGAATATACAACGGATTGATGTGGAATCTGCCGAAGAAATGTATCAGGCGGCCATGACGGCTTTTCCCGAAGCGGATGCCGGTATATTATGTGCGGCTGTAGCCGATTATCGTCCGGAGATACAAGCAGACGAAAAGATCAAACGCGAAAGTAAAGGGGAAATGATGCTTCACCTGGTTCCGAACAAAGATATTGCTGCCTCCTTAGGGGCAATTAAACAGGAAGGACAGGTTCTGGTCGGTTTTGCTTTGGAGACAAATAACGAAGCAACGAATGCCGAAAGCAAATTGAAGCGGAAAAATCTCGATTTCATCGTGTTGAACTCGCTTCGTGACGCAGGTGCTGGTTTCCGTTGTGATACCAATAAGATATCCATTATCGACCGTCAGGGAGAAACAACCGGTTATCCGTTGAAATCAAAACAAGGGGTAGCTGTTGATATCGTAAATAAGTTGGCAACATTATTGAAATGAAAATGATTAAAAGACTGTTATTCCTGTTCCTGTTGGGAACTACATCCTTTATCGGTTATGCGCAAGATAGAGCAAACGAGTTTAATGCCCAGGTCAAAATCAACAGTGATAAGATCCAGGGGACTAATAAGCAGGTATATACTACTTTGCAGGACGCTTTGACTCAGTTTATCAATACCCGGAAATGGACGGATGCAACCTTTGGTATCAACGAACGGATTGACTGTACTTTTAATATCATTATCAACGAGGCTACTGATAACAGTTATAAGGCTGAATTGCAGATTCAGGCTAGTCGTCCGGTGTACAACTCAAGTTATGTAACGACTTTGCTGAATTTCCGTGATACACAACTAGACTTTGATTACACAGAGTTCGAACAGTTGGAATATACGGAGAATACGTTAAACAGTAACCTGATCGCTACTGTTGTTTTCTATTTATATACGATTCTGGGACTCGATTTCGACAGCTTTTCACCTAGAGGCGGAACAGCTTTTTTCCAACAAGCGCAACAGGTTGTCACCCTGGCGCAGTCTCAAATGTCGTGGAACGGTTGGAAAGCCTTTGACAGTGACCGTAACCGGCACGCAATAGCAACAGCATTGAATGAAAATGCTTCGGAAGGATATCGTGACATGTGGTACAATTACCATCGGAAAGGTCTCGATGAAATGGCTGCTAATGTGGATCGCGGACGTACTACGATCTTGTCTTTATTGCCGACATTGGAGGAATTGAAGAAAACCCGTCCGACATCTGTCCTGTTACAAATGTTTGCCGATTCCAAATTGGATGAAGTTGTTGCCATATATTCCAAAGCAACTACGACCGAAAAGCAGGAAGGATACAAAATGCTTTCCAACCTCTATCCGGCAATGACAACTCGTTTGGAGCCACTTAAAAAGTAAAAGAGAATTATGCTGAGATCTTTATTCATACAGAATTTTGTCTTAATAGATAGTCTGGATATTCGGTTTGATAACGGCTTTTCGGTGATAACCGGTGAAACGGGAGCCGGGAAGTCTATTATTTTAGGGGCTTTGTCGTTGGTATTGGGCCAACGGGCCGACGGGAAAAGTATCAAGAGCGGTTCGGATAAATGTGTGATCGAAGCAACATTTGATGTTTCCAAATATCAACTGGAAGAATTTTTTCATGTGAATGATCTGGAGTATGATCCGGAAATATGTATTCTTCGCAGGGAACTGTTTGCATCCGGCAAGTCGCGTGCTTTCGTTAACGATTCACCTGTGCCGCTTACCGTCATGAAGGAACTGGGAAGCCGACTGATCGATATACATTCGCAACATCAGAACCTGTTGCTCGGAGATAATCGCTTCCAGATGAAGGTAATCGATGTAATGGCGGAAAACGAAATCCTTCTGATCCTGTATCGTAAAGAATACCAGCGTTATCTCTCTTTGAAACGGGAGTTGAAAGATTTGACGGAGAAGGCTGACCAGAATCGGCAGGAAGAGGATTATATCCGTTTCCAACTGGAACAACTGACGGATGCTCATCTGGTTGCCGGTGAACAGGAAGAACTGGAGCAGGAGTTGGAGACATTGTCGCATGCCGAAGATATTAAAGGATCCTTATATAAAATAACAGAATTGTTGAATGGCGAAGAGCAGGGAAGCGTACAGCTTATCAAAGAGGCCCTTTCGACCGCCGATTCGTTGGAAAGGTTTTATCCAAAAGCCAGGGAGATTGCCGAACGTCTGCGTTCTGCCTATATTGATCTGAACGACCTGGCTTCAGAAACCGATGTTCTTAAAGAAGATGTCGAGTTCAATCCTGAACGTCTCGAATGGGTGAACGAACGCCTGAACACTTTGTACACATTGGAACAGAAACACCGGGTTCCGACAGTGGAAGAGTTGATTGCCATTCAGGATAAATATACGGAACAGCTACATGATATAGACTCTTTCGACGAGCAGATCGAGGGGATAAAAGCCCAGTTGGAAATATCATATCAGGAATTACTTCAGCAGGCCGCTGTTTTGAGTGAGCAACGTAAGATCGCCTCCAAAGCTATTGCCTCTCAACTGGTAAAAATGGTTATTCCGCTGGGGATGCCGAATGTGAGGTTTGCCATCGATTTTGTTACCCGTCCGGAGCCGGAAAGCGATGGAATGGACGATATTCGTTTCCTTTTCTCTGCCAATAAGAGTGGCGAACTGCAACCGGTTGCCCAAACTGCTTCCGGTGGTGAAATATCCCGTCTTATGTTATGCATTAAGGCAATGATTGCCGGCTTCACTGCTCTTCCCGCTATTATTTTTGATGAAGTGGATACAGGAGTTTCCGGTGATATCGCCGATAAAATGGGGGATATTATGCAGGATCTGGGTACAAAGATGCAAGTGATAACCATTACTCATTTGCCACAGATTGCTGCAAAGGGCAAAGATCATTTCTTTGTCTATAAGGAAGATACAACGGAACGTACGATAACCCGCATTAAGAAATTGAATAAAGAAGAACGTGTTAAAGAGGTTGCCCGCATGTTGAGCGGTGCGTCACTAACCGGCGCTTCGATAGCCAATGCAAAAGAGTTATTGAAAACTAAACGCTGATATGTCTATTAAACCTTTTATATTTAGAACGGTCATAGATGTAATTACTAACTAAAAATGAACAGTCATGAAACGGATTAGCTTTATATGTTTGTTGATTTTATTGTGCAGTTTGCCGGGACAAGCTCAGTTTTGGATCAGTTTTGGTTGGAATGAGCCACATTGCCAGAGTTGTCTCTGGATGGAACAGGCCATGCGTCTGAATGGAAGACAGGCTGCCGATTATCATAATATCGTACATAAGTACGGTCAGAGAATAGAAAAGGAAGCCCGTAAGCATTACCGCTATTGGGACCAGTCTGCCAAGAAGATATTTAATCTGCGTATGGAACGTGACCGTAAGTTACAACGAGTTCTTTCTCCTTCGCAATTCCGTCTGTATGTTCGTTTTGTTCGCGAACGTCCGCAGCGTATCCATGATTATCAGGGATGGTATAATAACCCTCACTATCCGAATTATCGTCCTTCCGATATTTGCTGGCGTTATGAAGACCATTACTGGCATAATCAATGGGAATATTCAAACGGACGATGGCATGGACGTTTTGATGACGGCAAGTGGTATCGGGGTAAATACGATCGTCCCGGTCATCATGATAACGGACAGTGGCGTCCGGACAACCATAATCGTCCCAATAATAACCAGCATTTCAATAAACCGTCCAGACCGGGAAATGATCGGTACGATAAGGATAAAAGACCGGACAACCGGAGAGATCGTGACCGCGATAGAGACAGGAAAGACAAAGACAGAAAAGAAAAGGATAAAAAGGAAAAAGACAATAAACGGCAGGAAAGTAAACGCTCTGAAGTTTACCGCAGAAGCTGAAAATTACTGATTGAACTTTCCGGAACATGAGTTTGTTCCTAGTATAAAGAATAAACTCATGTTCACGCATTTTCTAAATATTCTGGCTACGGTTATTAGCGTGGTAAGCCTGCTGATCGTTACTTACGGGGCACTGGTCGCTTTTATCTCTTTTCTCGGAAACGAACTCAAGCGATTTACCGGACAATATTCAACAGTCAATATCCGTCGGCTGCGAGCGGAATTAGGTACTTATTTATTATTGGGATTGGAGTTGCTGATCGCTTCAGATATTCTTAAAACCGTCTTGGAACCCAGTTTGGACGAACTGGCTATCCTTGGCGGTATTGTTGTTTTAAGGACTATCCTTTCCGTTTTTCTGAATAAGGAGATTAAAGAGTTGGATAGTGAAAAGGAGGCTTCATGAACTGTCAGGATTAGGATATGTCGTTAAAAATCGTACTTTTGCATTTTAGTAAAAGTAGACGGATGTTCAGAGTCAATAAGCGGATATTATTATTTATAGCAGGTTGCGTATGGATTATAGCCGGAGTCAATATTCTCCGGATAGGAATTCTTACGTGGATGCATGATGCCCACTATTCGGTGTTAAAGGTGGGAGAAGCAGTTATTGTGTTTCTGTTATTCCTTAATTTTGTATTTTTACGTTTGTTCAGAAAGCATAGCCGTCGTATTGCCCAAAAAGGAGAAAAGAATTGTCCTTTCTCTTTCTTTGATGCCAAAGGTTGGATTGTGATGATTTTTATGATCACTTTAGGAGTGGGAATCCGTCATTCCCGTTTATTGCCGGACTCTTTTATTTCCGTTTTTTATACAGGTTTGTCATCTGCACTGATTATAACAGGAGTATTATTTCTTATTCAAGGGAAAAAACAACAATAAAGAAAATTGTTTTGTTTCAAATTAATAAGAATCTGTGATAAAAGTAATGTAAAACATGTTTTTCAATTGTTTATTGCCGATTTTGTTATTATATTTGTTACTAAACTTTTGTCGGATAGAAATATGAAAACTTTCTGTTTCTTATTATTGGTTTGTATAACAAATATTCTTGCTTCGTTTACTTTTTTGCGAAGTGAAAAGATTTTATTGCATACCGATCATTCTGATTACAGACAGGGAGATACTATTTCTTTTTCCGGAACCTTACTGGAAGCGACTGCTTTAGAACCCTCAACTTATAGTAAATATGTTTATATAGAATTAATAAATAGGGAAGATTCTGTTTTGTGCCGACAGAAATATAAGTGTGACTCCGCTTGTTTTAAGGGAGAGTTATTTCTGGAAACAGATTTGCCTTCCGGTAATTATTATCTGCGTGCTTATACTCGTTTGATGCAAAATTTTTCTCCAACAGCTTTTACCCTAATAACAATACCGGTCGATAACCTATCGACTACCCGGTATAGCGGTAACATTCCCAGCCATGTTTATTTTTACCCTGAAGGCGGTCATTTGTTATCCGGCAGTTTACAAAATGTAGCTTTTGAAGTAAAAGATGAAAATGGATTGCCGGTACAAACAACAGCTTCTCTGTGCAAAGGCTCGTCTGATACGGTTTATTCCAATTTGGTTACAGATAGCTATGGGATCGGTTCTTTTTCTTTTATTCCTGATTCTTTGTCTTTATATTATATCCGGATAGGGGCACATCGTTTTCCTTGTCCGCCTGTAACCTCAGTACCTGTGTTGCAATTAAATCAGAACAGGGAACGAATTTGTTATAATATACTTTTCTCCGATGATGATACCGATACCTACTCTTTTATGCTTTTCCACAGGGGAGCGGTCTGTTTGCAACAAAAGATCGATACAGCACATAGAAGTGGTGTTATTCCGTTTACAGATTATACGTCGGGGTTGATAGCCGGTATCTTATTGGACAAAAAGAACCGGGTGGTTTCAGAAACATTAATTTATTATGATTCCCGGCGCAGTTCTGCCAATCAATTTACAACAGAAGAAAAGGCAGCATTACTTAACAGTGATTTGTCCCGACCCATTCCTGATCTGGCACTTTGTATGGACTCAACGAATAAATTGAGGACATATTTGCTAACCAGAAAATGGGGACGCTTTATGTGGCAGGATATATTGCAGGATTCTTATGATTATCTTTATAAACCGGAGGATGTATTGGCTTTATCAGGATATGTTGAAACAGAATCCGGTCGCCCTCTTAAAAAAGGACATCTGATTGCCATTAATAATGATAAAGGCTTTACTTATGATGCAGATATTCTAAATGGACGTTTTGTTATCGGCGTTGATGATTTTAAAGAAGGAGAGAGTTTCTTTTTGCAAGCCTATAAAGAGAAAGGGAAAAGTTATGATTATAAGATAATAATGGATAATGATACTTTTCCGGGTGTGGTAAATTTGTATAAAGAATTTTCTATGGGCATAAAGGAGCCTGCTTCTTCTGCCTATATTGATTCTTTTTCAATCTACCATCTGCCTTCTATCACTGTTACGGCTCGTATAAAGGAAGACATTCCCTCTACAAAAGAGTTTTATGGCGTAAATTATTGGGGTGAAAAAGAATTTGAAAATCCACCGTATCCTAACATAATTCCTTACCTGGAACGAATGATCGGATTTGAAATATGTGAGATTCAGCAGGGAGAAGATGAAAAAATGTCTGTAAATGAAAAATATGAGATACGAACGACGCGGGGAGCGGCTTTAATTGGTAATTCAATTACCCGGAATGGGAATACGTTGGTTGTTTTGCTTGACGGATACGTAGTCGATACAACCTGGGCTTTGGAATCTCTGCATCCTGCGGATATTCGTTCTATCGAAAGACTTACACCGGCACAGGCATTACGGTATACCTCCTTAGGCTTTGCCGGAGCGATTCTTATTCGAACAAAAGGCAATGATAAAGTAGAGCCAAAGTCTAAAGGGCTGATATATGCCCCGGGTGGGTTGTCTGATATATAGCTTGTTTTTATCCGCTTGCCATAATCAGATGACTGCTGGTTGATATAATATTCTTATCTTTGCAGTAAAATAAGCATAGATTGTAGTTGTATAGTGGTTATATATTTGCAATTTATATAATAAACTGCTGATAATAAGGAATATGAAGGAAAACGAAATGGTATTCGGCATACGTGCCGTAATCGAGGCTATCCAGGCCGATAAGGAAATAGATAAAATACTTGTTAAGCGCGAGTTGCAGGGAGAACTTTCCCGTGAATTGTTCGAGGTGCTGAAAGGACGCGATATTCCTGTACAGCGTGTACCGGCCGAACGTCTTGATCGCCTGACCCGGAAGAATCATCAGGGAGTGATTGCCTTTATTCCGGCTGTTACTTATCAGCGTCTGGAAGATATTATTCCTTTCGTTTATGAACAGGGAAAGAATCCTTTCATCGTACTTTTGGACGGCATAACCGATGTCCGTAATTTCGGAGCAATTGCCCGTACCTGCGAATGTGCCGGTGTGGATGCCATTGTTATTCCGGCCAAAGGAAGCGTGACAGTGAATGCGGATGCCATCAAAACATCTGCCGGAGCGTTACATGTATTGCCTGTTTGTAAAGAGAAAAGCATTGAAGAATCCATTCGTTTTTTACAGGCTAGCGGAGTCAAGGTCTATGCAGCCAGCGAAAAAGCTTATGAGAACTATACTTCTATCAAATATGACGGTCCGGTTGCTATCGTAATGGGAGCAGAGGATAAAGGAGTTTCTATGGATAACCTGCGAATCTGCGACAGCATGGTGAAAATACCGCAGTTCGGAACGATCGGTTCCCTGAACGTCTCGGTAGCCAGCTCCATCCTGATTTATGAGGTTGTCCGCCAGCGTATGAATGAAGAACAAAACAACTAAAAAGATAAACACAATGAAAAAAGTTATTGCGACAACAAATGCACCGGCCGCCATCGGTCCTTACAGCCAGGCTGTACAAGTAGGAAATATGCTTTTCGCTTCCGGACAGCTGGGTATCGATCCGGCAACCGGTAATTTCGTAGAAGGAGCTGTAAAGGAACAGACAGCTCAGGCTTTCAAGAATGTGAAGGCTATCCTGACAGAAGCCGGTCTTGATATCAGCGACGTAGTCAAAACTACTGTATTTCTTGCTGATATGGGTGATTTCGGAGCGATGAACGAAGTATACGCCTCTCAGTTTGAAGGTGCTTTTCCAGCACGTTCGGCTGTTGCTGTAAAGACTTTGCCGAAGAATGGTTTGGTAGAGATTGAAGTGATCGCTGTAAAGGCTTGATAATCACTATCAAAAAAATAAGGGACTTTTGAAGTTAAAAGTCAGGACTTTCGTTTTTAAAAGTCCTGTCTTAACATTTCAAAAGTCCCTTATTTTTTTCAGGTAAGTCCGTATCTTTATTCTTGAGTCAGTGACAAACCTACTATTTTGAAACAGGAATCGCAATCACCTTCGATGAAATCGACTGTTTTTGTTCCGGCCGGCAAAGCGGGGAAGTGCAGTTTAAAGGAATATTCACCTGATTCCGGCATTGTGAAGCGTTCGTCCGGTGTGATGCCGTCTGCTGATGTTAGCGGATAATGAGTACCGTCTTCTGTTTTCAGGAAAGTGTCCTTGCCGATACTTACCCAATATCCGGGAGAATTAAAGGCTTTCATATGGAAAATCGTTTCAGAACCGGTCAACTCTATTCTGTTGATCTCTACAGTTTCCGTATTGCTTGATTTTTCAATAGGAAAATCAACAATGGTCGTGTTCCCTTCCTTTTTCACAGACATAACACGGTCTGATTTGTTTACCCATTTGTTTAGCTTACGTTTAAGTAATCCTTTTCCGTATCCGCTCCAGCTATGCAGAATGATCCCTTCCGGTGAGATAATGACGTAATGAGGTATTCCTCTTACATTATATTTAGCTGCCAGTCCGCTCATTCCTCCAAAATCATTCAGGTTTACCCATGACATATCTTTCGTTTTAGAAATCTCTTTCCATCCTTTTTCTGTGTCTGTGCTCAGACTTATGACAGTTACTTTGTCTTTCCATGTTTCGGATATTTCTTTCATTTCCGGCAAAGCCATCATACAAGGACCACAACCGCGGCTCCAAAAATCGACCAGGAGATATTTACCTTTATAGTCGGCCAGATGATGAATATTGCCTTGCAGGTCGTAAAGGTCGGTATCCGCCATTTCATCGCCTTCTTTCACTGTAACGGGAGGATAAAGACATACCGTGATTTCCTTACCAGCCTGAGAGTTTTTCTCATTATCGGATAACTTGTTGTATAAAGCAATCAAATCTTCCTTATAAGGATAGTTCTCCATGTATTTACTTTGCTTGCATTGGCCTAGCAATTTATCCATCCAGACTGTTCCTTTAGGAGTTTGCTGCATTATTTCGATTTCTTTTTGGGAGGAGATCAGTCGTAATGAATCCGTTTTTTTCTGAAGTTCTTTCATTTCATTCCTGATCGCATTCTTTTCTTCTTCGGAAGGATTGCCCGTCCTTCCTTTGGAGAACAAATCCATTAACTGTATATATATTTCCTGTTCTTTACTACATTCTTCCCGGCAAGCGTCGGCATACCGGTTTAAATCCTGCTGTTCCTGGATATCGGCCGATACATTCCATGTCCTGATAAGTTTATTATTACCGGTAACGGTTGTCTCTTTGCCGGGAGCCACCCATACATCCAGCCAGGTGTTTGGAAACCCTTTGTCATGGCTGGAGACCATTAATGTTTCGGGAGCATTGTCGACGGTTTCACCTTTGAAGGTAAAACATTCATTGATGACCGTATCCTGAGCGATCTGGCTCATGACTTGTCCGTCACTACGATAAAGGACAATCTGAATACTGTCTTCCAGTCCGGAGATTTTGCCTTTTATCGTGAATTCGTTTTGTGCTTGTGCAGATATAACGAATATAAGCGATATACCTGCTAAAAGTGCTTTTACCATATTTATATGAATTAAGTAAATGCAATATTACGATTTTTTCGTAATTAACAAGCAGGATAGGTGAAATATTATTGTTTACCGGCCGAATAATTTAGTAAGCAGGTCTTTTTTTCCTATTTTTTGTAACGCCTGGGTTATCTGCCTGCGAAATTCCGGTTTATACCAGAAGAAGAATTGCCGTTGTGCCAGTTTCTGTTCTTTTGTACGGGCTGTATATACTTTTTCTAATGTATAAGGATGATAACCTGTGTAATATATCTCCGTAGCCAGTGTCATGGGTGTAGGAGTGAAGTCCTGTACCTGTTCCAGTTGGAAATGCAGTTTCTTGGTCTCGATAGCCAGTTTTGCCATATCTTCTTCCGTACAGCCGGGATGGCTGGAAATGAAGTATGGAATTAATTGTTGGTTAAGTCCCTGCTGCTTGTTGATACGGTCGAATATTTTTTTGAATTGTCCGAATTGATCGAAAGAAGGTTTACGCATCATTTTCAGAACATTGTCTTCCGTATGTTCGGGAGCCACTTTCAGACGGCCCGATACATGCCGGGCGATCAACTCTTCCGTGTAGCTCTGAGCTGACTTATTTACGATTTCATCGTCGTAACGGTGCAACAGCAGATCATAACGTACGCCGCTACCGATAAATGAGCGTTTGATCTGTGGCATACTGTCTACTGCCTTATAAATGTCCAGCAACGGAGTATGGTCCGCATTCAGATTTTTACAGATGACAGGAGAGATGCAGGACGGTTTTTTACATTTGGCACAAATACTCTGATCTTTGCCTTTCATCCGGTACATATTGGCGGAAGGACCTCCCAAATCACTCAGGTATCCTTTGAAATCTGGCATTTCCGTGATAGCCTTTACTTCTTTCAGGATAGACTCTTTGCTCCGGGAAGCGATGAACTTTCCCTGGTGGGCGGAGATTGTACAGAAAGCACAGCCACCAAAGCATCCCCGGTGCATATTTACTGAAAACTTGATCATCTCGAATGCTGGTATGACTTTTCCCTTATATTTGGGATGCGGCAAGCGGGTGTAAGGCAGATCGAACGAAGCATCTACTTCGGCTTCCGTCATGGGCGGGAAAGGCGGGTTGACCACAATAGTCTGCTTTCCAACCTGCTGGAGAATACGCGATGCATTATATTTGTTCGATTCTTCTTCGATATGACGGAAGTTTTTAGCCTGTTTTAATTTATCGCGAAGACATTCTTCATGTGAAAAAAGTACGATGTCATCGGGCTTTTTCTCTTCCTTTCCTGTCAGATAAACTGTTTGGCGAATATCTTTTAATGAATTAAAAGATTCTCCGGCCTTCAGGCGGGTAACCAATTCCTTCATGGGAAGTTCCCCCATACCGTAGATCAGAAGATCAGCCGGACTGTCTGCCAGAATACCCGGCCGGAGTCTGTCCTGCCAGTAATCATAATGAGACAGCCTGCGTAAAGAAGCCTCGATTCCACCGAGTACGACCGGTACGTCGGGATAAAGTTCTTTCAGTATTTTGGTATAGACAATGCTGGGATAATCCGGGCGCATTCCTGCCCGGCGATCCGGAGTATAGGCATCATCGCTACGTAACCGCTTATTGGCCGTATAATGATTGATCATCGAATCCATCGCTCCGGGTGAGACTCCGAAGAAGAGGCGGGGAGTTCCCAGTTTCTTAAAATCACGATAATCACCGCGCCAGTCCGGCTGCGGAACAATAGCCACCCGCAGTCCCAAGGCTTCCAAAGTACGTCCGATAACGGCAGCACCAAACGAAGGATGATCCACATAGGCATCCCCACTGAAAAGAATTACATCTATATAATCCCATCCACGCGCTTCAACTTCTTTCTTGGTGGTGGGCAACCATGCTTCAGGTCTGAATGTTTTCATGGTGCAAAGGTAATGTTTACTAACCAAACTTTCCCCAATTCTGTTGAACAAAACGATTAAACACAGAGACACACCATTATCTGTACTACAGGCAATGTCTTCCACTTACCTTACCGTTTGGTAAGGTGTTCGGGTTATGATTGAGATAGTTTCTTAATCGCCTTTTTGATATTATTAGGAATTAGTTTCTCATCATCCTTATCTAAATGAAAAGCATGGTAAACATTTTCACTTTCTCTTTTAAATTCGATGTATTGATTATATTTCGTATCATAAAAATATAATGTTCTTAAGTCTTCACCTAACGCTTTTTTTAATAAGATACCAGCTTCACCCTTGCTACACATTAATACAGATACTTTTTCTCCTTTGTTTGAAGGGTGTGCCCCTTTACCTAGTTCACCATGTTTGGGATTTAAGTGAAATGTTCTTTGGGGCATCCGATTGATTTCAAACCATTCAGCTATAGGCTTAATTTCTGCCATCCTAACGTCAATGTCAAAATTTTCATCATCACATTTTGTCTTAATCCTGTCTTCTGAACAAGAAAACGCTTCTTTATTTATCAACAGAAACGTACTTTTATCATCCGCATCTTTTTTACGTTTTGTCAATTCGCAGAGAGTATCATCTTTTATTTCCATATGATAATAATAATACTTTTCTGTATCACTTTGTTTTCTATCATTCCGCCAGTTTTCTCCCCATTGTTTCATCATTACACGAAAACGAGTTTTCATATTAGGATAACAATCTTCGGCTATTTCTAATGGATACAAAAATGCCTGTATATTCTTTCCATCATAATAACCATCATAATTCTCATTTTGAAAGAAATGAATTATTTCATTCAGGCAGTCAACTGTTTTACTGATCTCTTTCAAAGGTATTATATCTACGGATTTTATGTAATGTGGTTTCTCCTTCACCTCTTCAAAAGAAGGAAACATTATAAAAAGTTCACTATGTTCCATTTTAGAATCCAGTCAAAGTTTTCAAATCAATATCTATCTGGTCAAAAAAGCCTTTTGGCGGACGTTTGATATGACCATTCTTAGAAATCTCTAATGGATAAGAAACAGCAACATGCTGATGTTCTTCTCTGTTGAAATAATAAATGGATAATTGCTCTGGTGTAATCAACCTATTATTTACAGCCACAAGGCTGCCATTAATGATATGGTCACTATGTGACTCTAAGATGATTTGTATACCATTGGCAACAGCTTTTGCCATTAACTCCATCAGTATAGCTTGGCCTTTAGGATGGATATGGGCTTCCGGGTTTTCTATAAGAATGATAGAATCCTTACCGGCACTAAGTATAGCGATTAAAATAGGCAGCACATAGGTAACGCCAAAACCTGTATTTAGTGCAGTTATATCTTCAGTAATTGTATTTTCTTCTCGATTGAACTTGTATTTCAATTTAAAGTCTTCACCCGACTGCTCGATATTAATCTTTATATTGGGGGAAATCATACGTAACCATCGCTCTACTTGTATGACTAATCTAAAATCCGGCGTTATATCATTTTCATCTGTTATGGCCAACTCCTTGATAGGAATATCCATATTTCTATATTGCTCTAAAAAATGAACAGCATATTCACACTGTCCCATAATTTTGGAAATCTGTTTCTTGCTGACCACCAAAGATGTGTCTCGATTATAACTTTTCTGAGGACCAAACCGGAAGGCACTCAAATACTGGAAATACTCATTGAATAAAGAATACTTCGACAGGACGTTCTTATCAGTTATATTGCCTTCCGTACCCGGTAATAACGTATCCATGATATTATCCGGATAATTAAATACATATGCCAAATCATCCTGCTGCGAGAACTTCAATTTTATCTTCAATGAATGTTCATCGGATGATTGGCAAGCCAGCTCTCCGGATATTCCGGCATCGCACAAATCACCTTTCAGGTTGAGACCGATGTCTAAATCATTCATTAGAAATGATTGACGCAATAAAGTCAATGCCTGTATAATAGTTGATTTTCCCATCCCGTTCATGCCTGTTAGGATAGTCAGTCCCTTTATATCGAGCTGTGTTTGTTTATGCAGTTTAAAGTTATGTATATTTAAGTTTGTAATCATGATTCTATTATTTTTCTAATTAACTCTTTTACTCGTGTAAAGCGTAACTCAACACTATGCTTTTTGCCTGTGCCTGTGGAGATTGCAAAGTTAAATGATTTGTCGTTAAATAGTTTCATCATTCCTTCTTTGAATATATCCGCGTTGTCTATTAATTTAGACCTCTCTTCATCTGTCAACCAAGCTATATTTACACTCAACGTATCATATACAGCTTTAGAAATAGGTTTTCTGGGATCCTTCTCATTGAGTCGTTTTCTAAACGAATCATCACCGAAAATTTGATAGCAGCATGCCATTGACTTATCAAAAGCTTGCCGTATGGATTCTCTTTGCTCCAGATTCATTCTGTTCAGTTCACCCATTTTATCGTTTAGGAAAGCATCCAATTCTCCATTGTATTCGTTATAACCAATAAAGAAAGCTACAAAGCGATTGGCAAAATCACGGTCTCCCATTCTTTTGGATTTTACCGAATGTTTGGTCGCTTTTATAAAAGAATCCATTTCAGCCAAATCCTTTATAAATGAAGCTGCATACCCTTGATTTAAAGCATGACGCATTTCTTGTTGAGTTAAAGGTTCTCCTGCGGTGTTTACACGTTGAAATATAATAAACTTTACATCGTTAGGTGTAGTCTTGCGAAGTATATTCATTGTTATCTTTAATGCTTTTATACGCCTTATATCGGGACGTTCCAGTTCTGAATAGGTTTTCCCTTCAAAATTTTTTAAAAATTGTAAATTTTGTAAAGTCAAAGGATTTTCGTCTTTGGGTTTTAGAATAAAATCACGGATTGCACACAAACGCTGCAAGCCATCAATTACAGACAACTTTTTAGTTACAGAATCCTCACTGAAATAGAAAGATGGCAAAGGCAATCCTAATAAAATGGATTCTATTAACCTACTTTTCTTTGTGTTATCCCACACATCGGTTGCACGCTGAAAATCCGGCTGAAGTTCTATTTCTTCATTCTCCAACTGTTCTATAACGGAACCAAGATTGACTGTAGCAATATCTACATCAATATCATCGGGCTTAAATGGCTTGGTTATAACATCAGCATCCATTTCACCATTTATGTCCTCTTTCTCTACCCCATCAATATCTGATTGATTTGGAGCAATATCTTCCTTGTTTTCCATATTTTACGTTTTTATTTCAACTTCATTACAACATCACTCAACTTCGCATAGTTCACCACCACGCCATCGTCAAGATCAAAAGGAATAGCTTGTTCGGCTACTATTGCGAGGCGGTCATGATATTCGCGGCATTCTGCGAGTTTCTTGCGGTGGGCAACCATGCCTCCGGTTTGAATGTTTTCATTTGACAAAGATAATAATTTCATTTGACAATTATGAAATACTGTTTCAAACGAAAGAAAAGGCAATGAGGTATAACTTTTGTTTATAGCGGATAGTATTTAATGATTGGCACATGAAAAATCAATCTCTTATCTTTGTTGTCGAAAAAAACAGCATTGCATTGCAAACATTATCAGCTAGATAAGTGTTCTTTTAGCAAACATAATTATTTTAAAAACAATACAGTTTGAAAGCATTAACAGACGAAAAGCTCACTATCGTAGGTGCAGCAGGTATGATCGGTTCTAACATGGCCCAGACAGCTTTAATGATGGGGTTAACTTCTAATATTTGTCTTTACGACCCTTTTGCTCCGGCTTTGGAAGGTGTTGCAGAAGAAATGTTCCAGTCCGGATTTGAATATGCAAACATAACTTTTACATCTGATATCAGCGAAGCGCTGAGAGGTGCCAAATATGTTGTTTCATCCGGTGGTGCAGCCCGTAAAGCCGGTATGACCCGTGAGGACTTATTGAAAGGTAATGCTGAGATTGCTGCTCAGTTCGGAAAGGATCTCCGTGCTTATTGTCCGGATGTAAAACATGTGGTAGTTATTTTTAATCCGGCCGATATTACCGGATTGATCACATTGCTGTATTCCGGATTGAAACCTTCCCAGGTAAGTACTTTGGCTGCACTTGACAGCACCCGTCTGCAAACAGCTTTGGCGCAGCACTTCGGAATCCGTCAGAACCTGGTAAAAGGTTGTCGTACTTATGGAGGTCATGGCGAACAGATGGCTGTTTTTGCTTCTACTGCAACTGTCGATGGTAAACCGTTATTGGATTTGATCGGTACTCCGGAACTGACAGATGAACAATGGGAGGACTTGAAAGTGAAAGTTATACAGGGGGGAAAACGTATCATCGAACTTCGCGGTCGTTCTTCTTTCCAGAGTCCGTCTTACCTGTCAATCGAAATGATCCGTGCCGCTATGGGTGGCGAAGCATTCCGCTGGCCTGCCGGAACATATGTTCACTCCGGTAAATTCGACCATATCATGATGGCTATGGAAACAGAAATCACTAAAGACGGTATTTTCTATAAAGAAGTAGAAGGAACACCGAAAGAAAATGCAGAACTGGCAGAAAGTTATGTTCATCTGAGCAAACTGCGTGATGAAGTGATCAGCATGGGTATTATTCCTGAAATCCATCTGTGGCATACATTGAATCCGCACATGAAATAAGCCGTTTCTTATATGTTATATACGAAGAAGGGAGCGACCGTTAATCGGCACTCCCTTTCTTTCTTTCTTTGTAATTTTATTTATAATGTTCTTTCCGGATACAGGGCATCCCACCATTCTGGTTCATCTTTCAGCCATTTGGCAAACCAGGCAAAGATCGTGTTCTGCCATTCCAGGCGTTTCTTATAATCAGCTACACCGTGGTTTTCTCCGTCAACCTGGATAAATTCCACTGTCTTGCCGAGTAGTTTCAATGCCAGGAACATCTGGATACTTTCGCCAACCGGGACATTTGTATCGGCATTGCCATGCAACAGCAATAACGGAGTTTTGATCTTGTCAGCGTTGAACAACGGACTGTGTTTAGTGAAGAACTCGGGGTTATTCCAGGGATAAGTTCCGGTATTGGCTACCGAACAGTAACCATATCCCCAATATCCTTCTCCCCAATAACTGCTCAATGCACTGATACCGGCATGGCTGACAGCAGCAGCAAATAAATCGGTGCGGGTTTGCAGATATTGTGTCATAAACCCTCCGTAGCTGGCACCTGCACAACCGATCTTTTTAGGGTTTACGAAGGAATGTTCTTTACAGAACAATTCTGTGCCGCGAATAATTTCATCGGCAGTCGGTTCTCCCCAGGCATTTACGTGGCGGGCAGCAAATTCTTGTCCGAATCCGGTTGTTCCGCTGGGATTGAGCGTATAGACTACATATCCCTGGGCGGCATACATATGCATGGAGTAACTGAATTCCAAAGCACGGTTCGTCGGCGAAGTTCCTCCATAGTAATAGACGATCATCGGGTATTTTTTGTCCGGATCGAAATTGGGCGGCAGGTAATAACGTCCCTGTATGGTTGTTCCGTCTTCTGCCGTAAAGTTCCAGTCATGAACTTCTCCAAGTTTAACATCTTTCAGTTTTTCAGCAGACAGGTCGTAGATCAGACGGTTCTTTCCACTTTTCAGGTCGTAAGCATACAAACGGTTTGCGTTTGAAGTACTTTGTCCGTAATAATACATTACCGGAGCTGTTTCTGCCAATGAGTAATTATAAACTACATCTTCAGAAGTATTGATCTGTTTGATTTTCCCGTTTGCCGGATTACAGGTATAGATACGCAGATAGTCCTGGTCTTCCGTCATCATATAAATCTGACCGTCGTATTTGTTCCAGAGTGCACCAGTTACATTCGGATTGAAATCCTTGGTTAGTGCCGTTGCTTTCCGGGTAGCCGGATCATACAGGAACAACTGGCCGTCGTATGTATTTGAGATTTGTCCTTCCCTGATATTTAAACCGATTCCACCGAAAGCATTTCCCGATCCGCTAACCAGTAATTGTTTTCCGTCGGGAGAGAAAGTTCCGCCGTTCACATATTTGGCATGTTCCCAAAGGGTATCGACCGCCATCGTTTGCAAGTCGAGTTTGTATAACGAGTTGCTGGAATGAGGTAGAGATGTATAATCCGTTTCACTGGTACTGAACAACAGGTAACGGCTATCCGGGCTGACATCATTAATATATGTACTGTTATGTCCGAATGTCAGTTGTTCGTATAGTCCGGATTGCAGATCGTAGCGCCAAATGAAATAACGGTTACGGAATCCCGGCAGACGGTCGTTCGGTTCGAGGATACGGAGCATGTCAGGGCCATCCTTCGGACCTTCCTCCTGTATGGTGAAGAGGAGTGTTTTTTCATCCGGGGTAAAGTTGAAGCTACCTTCCGGCAGGTTATCTGCCAGTATCTCTTCTTGCATGTTGGCCGGATCGACTGTCACCAGTTCCTTTCCATTCATGCCGGTACGGGTGAAATACATTTTATTACTGGTCGGCATCCAGCTGGCACTCATGATAAATCCTTTATCCTGCAAAAGGATACGTCCGCTGGCGGCTTCACGCAATTGAGCGTATGATTCGCTTTTACCACCTTCCAGGCGTGTATAATATTTCACTAATACATATTTGCCGTTGGGAGACAGGCTGACACCACGAAAGTTTGTTCCTTCCAGAATATCCCGTGAGGTATATCTTTTATCCGGATTAAGTGAAGCAACGACTTTCGCTTCTTCCTTACTTTTATAGATTGCCTTTAATGTAGGCGGACAGGTATCGCTGTCGGCTGTCAGGTATTTCACAACCACTTCATACCGGTGCGGTTCCATTGTCAGTTCAGAAGTTGCACTCACCGGTTTGTTATTTACATACACATCGAAAGAACCGGGTCCGGAAACTTCTAAAGTTCCTTTGGTATAACGGTCACTGTTCAGATAAAAGGAGAAAAGATGCAGGGCATATCCTTTTTCCGGAGCCTGGAAACTGATCATTCCAGCTGTATCTGCATCCAGAATGGTCGCGTTGGCGAATGCTTTGTCGAAAGGGACTGTCGATTTCAACAGATTTTTGATCTCGAAAGGTTTTCCGTTTACATTCAGGCTGTCTGCCATGATCGGTTTATTAACCGGAACAGGACCGGTATGCAGAAATTGCATCACTTTTATATCTTCTGCTGCCTGTAGAGTAAAGGCGGAGAGAAGTAATGCAGAAAGTAAATAGGTACATTTATTCATGTTATCTTGTATTAATTAATAGCGAATTCCGCTGACCATATAAAGTTCGTCGGTATCTTCCATTGCCTCGATATGAAAATAAGGTTCCATCAAGGCGGCAACTTCCCTGGTTGTAGGCAGACCGAACGATATTTTGTTAGCTTGTTTATTGTGATGTCCGTTTATGTTTTCCCTCCCTTCGCTGTGACAGATCACAAGTTCGCCTCCCGGGATAAGTAATTTAGCCAGATGGCCGATTACCTTATCCGGATGTTCGAAATGAGGAAAAACACTATAGGCAATAATAAAATCGAACTGTTCGTCTTTCAGTTCCATAACATCCATGCAACGGAAATCGACTATCGGGGTAGCATATTTGTTTTGTGCTGCTTCAATCATCCGTGGCGAAATGTCTATTCCTGTGATATGGGCTGGCGAATAAGTTAACAGATACTGTTCGAGTACACCAGTTCCGCATCCGACATCCAATATGCGAAGTCCTTTATGCAGAGTGGTCTGTTCCAGTATCTGATTGATTTTTTCTGGTGCATGATAGCAAAGTTCGTCCCAGCGATCTGCTAATGCATCAAAGAAACCGGCTATAACATTCATGGTAATTGTCCCTCCCATACAAAACAATCGGTGAATTGCTCTTTGAACTGAGTCGGTGCTTCGAACAATCCGAATACGGAGGAACCTGACCCCGACATAGAAGCGTAGACAGCTCCTGCCTGATAGAGTGTTTCTTTGATCCGGCCGATAACCGGATGTTTGCTGAAGACGCTCTTTTCGAAATCATTTATCATTAAGTTTTTCCATTCGGAGACCGGTTTGTTTATAATCTCTTTTAGTGAGATTGCCGGAACTTTTGGGGTGACTAATGAATAGGCTTCCGGAGTGGAAACGGCAACATCCGGTTTTATCAGGCAGAAATGATAGCTTTTTAATGATAATTCGACTGGTTCGAATATATTCCCTGTTCCGGTAGCGAATACCGGTGTATTGCGGATAAAGAACGGACAGTCAGCACCGATGGAAGCTGCAATTTTTTCCAGTTCGTCTGCGTGGATATCCAGTTTGCAGAAATCATTCAGCAGTTTCAGCATGAAAGCGGCATCAGCCGATCCTCCACCCAGTCCGGCTCCGAAAGGGATCGCTTTAAGGAGATGGATTTCCAGAGACGGTATTTCATATTGTGTTTTCAGCAGGTTCAGTGCTTTTATCACAAGGTTTTTTTCCATGGGAGCATCCACCTGTATTCCTGTCTGGGTGAAAGATAGTTTTTCTGCATTCACTATTTCAAGTGCATCTTTCACAGGGATAGGATAGAATACAGTCTCGATGTTATGATAACCGTCTGTCCGTTTACTAACAACGTTTAGTCCCAGGTTTATTTTGGCATTAGGAAAACAAATCATAGAATAGATCCTTTAAATTATGTTTTTTAGACAAACGTAGGCAAAATAATTAGGATAAACAAACGTAACGTATAGCTTGTATAATCGAAGCTGTCATAAATCTAAAGAAAAGAACTTATTTATTTTTCAATTAAATAGTTGTCATGTAATTTATCGGTAACTAAACATTTGTTTAAAAATAGCAAAAGAGGTTGTGTCAAAACGCTGGCACAACCTTTTTTTATGCACAAAGCCCAGACTTTCACAAGCCCGGGCTTTGTTATTACCCAAAGTTTTTGTATCTTTAGGCATAAAGTTTTTCATTATGGCAAAGTTACATTTTCGTCCTTACATTCCCAACCAAACAGTTCTTTTTCCCGGAAGAATTGATGAAAACATAGCAGCGAACGATCCGGTTCGCATAGTTAATACTGTTGTTGATAATCTCAATCTTGACAATTTCAAGAAGCTTTATAAAGCAACCGGTCGTTGTCCTTATCATCCTAAAATGATGCTTAAGGTGATTATCTACGCCTACATGAACAATATCTATTCGTGCCGCAAAATAGAGAAGCTTCTCCTACGTGACATTCATTATATCTGGCTTTCCGGTAATGAACATCCGGATTTTATAACCATCAACCGTTTCCGTAATCGTGTAAAAGAAGAGATAAATAATGTATTCACGCAGTTGGTTCTTGTCCTTGTCGACAAAGGTTTCATCAGCCTTGACGTAGAGTATATTGACGGTACCAAGATTGAGTCCAGAGCCAACAAATATACTTTTGTCTGGCGCAAGACAGTCGAAAAGAACCGTACAAAGCTGAT
Source organism: Parabacteroides goldsteinii (assembly GCF_020091425.1). NCBI lineage: Bacteria > Pseudomonadati > Bacteroidota > Bacteroidia > Bacteroidales > Tannerellaceae > Parabacteroides > Parabacteroides goldsteinii. The sequence goes on from NZ_CP081906.1 coordinate 1,772,547, forward strand.
GGATAAGATCCGCATTCTCCTGGAGCAGGTGGATGAAGCCATAGCCCAAGAGAACTCCGCCAAAGACACACCCGTAGAGTTCACTCCCGCCATGCTCTCAGATATAGTGAATGAACTTAAAGAGGTGCTGGAACACCAGCCTGTAACAAAGGACAAGGAACAAAAGAAAGTCATCCGGGAAAAGAAGAAACAGGTCCGGGAACTTGAGGAGTACCGTGACAAGTTGATGGAATACGACAACCATCTTGACACTCTTGGAGAACGCAACTCCTATTCCAAGACCGATCCTGATGCCACCTTCATGCGCATGAAAGAGGACGCCATGAGAAACGGACAGACCAAGCCCGGATATAATCTGCAAATAGGTACCCAGAACCAATTCCTCATAGACTTCCGACTGTTTCCCAACCCAACCGATACACTGACCCTCATACCTTTCTTCCACTCCTTTGAGCAACGCTATAACCGCTTACCGACTGTCGGTGTGGCAGACTCCGGTTACGGCTCGGAAGAAAATTACCGGTTCATGCAAGATAATGGGATAGGAGCCTTTGTTAAGTACAACTACTTCCATAAAGAACAGCGTCCCCGTTATACCCCCAATCCATTCCATGCGGAGAGTCTCTATTACAATGCGGAAGAGGATTATTACGTTTGTCCTATGGGGCAGCACATGAACCGTATAGGAACCAGGCGTGACAAAACAGCTAGCGGATACATCACCGAAAGTGCCCGGTATAAAGCACAAAGATGTGAAGGGTGTCCTTTACGTGGCAGTTGCTTTAAAGCCCGGGGGAACCGTATTATAGAAGTCAACCACCGGTTAAACCAATACAAACGGCAGGCACGGGAAAGGTTACTCTCGAAAGAAGGCATCAGGCATAGGGGAAGGCGATGTATAGAACCGGAAGCAGTTTTTGGACAAATGAAACACAACATGGCATACAAAAGGTTCCGGCATGTGGGAGAAGACAAGGTTACAATGGACTTTGCCTTCTTTGCTATAGCTTTTAATATCAAAAAGATGTGTACAAAACTACTAAAAGCAGGAAAGAGAAGGAGTACACACACTATATTTATCTTTATCAGACCACGTGTGGCTCAACATACGACGAATATTAAGCCTTATTACCTAATTACTGAAAAAATAGTCGCATAGACAAAAAAAGAGGAACGACTATTTTTAAGATAAAAAAGGAGATGTGCCTTAGTTTTGACACATTTACTTTTATGTTATACTGGGAAAGGGAAGAGGGATTACATATTTTGGAAGTCCTTTAACCTTTTCTGTAATTCTTGACGAGCAAAGAAGATACGACTCTTCACTGTTCCTAAGGGCACATTCAGTTTTTCTGCTATTTCGTTATACTTATAGCCACTTAAAAACATAGAGAAGGGAACCTTCAGATCATCGTTCAATCCGTTGATCGCTTTGGTGATCTCCTTGATTTGATACGCTTTATCCGGTGAATCAAATCCGGAATCATTGATAACATCCAGATTATATAAATCTGCACTTGAGTCAACGACTGTCTGTACACGCACAATCTTATGGTAATTGTTTATGAAAATATTACGCATGACAGTTAAAACCCATCCTTTGAAATTAACATTGTCAACGAATTTATCCTGATTATCTAGTACCTTTAATGTAGTATCTTGTAGCAAATCCTGAGCATCGTCCCGGTTTGCAGTGAGCATAAGTGCAAAATTCATCATGTTTTCTTGCAAGCTCAATAATTTTTGTTGAAATTGTATCCCATTCATATTACTTACTTTTTGAATGTTTATTGTCGGTTATGTGCTGTATTTCAATACTGAAGCACAATACAAAAATATGTAATTTAAATCAATGAAACTAATTCTTTGCATAATATTAATACTTAACACTCAATCTTAATATTTATAGGCTAAAAGTGTCTGATACTGAGTAGGATTTACAAGTTTGCAGCTTGTATATGTCTAACATTTACAAGTTCGGTGTTGATTTATTCAACAAGGTATAAAATAAACCTTGAGCAATCGATACAAATATGGAAAATTGTCGGATAAGAATAGTAGTTATCATTAAAAGAAACAGGAGTTGACCGGATGCAGATTTTTATAAATAAAGAGAACGGTGTCAGTAAATTACATAAATTACTGACACCGCTCTCCTTATGATTGTCTTTTTATATAATGAATTTATCTCTGACCTTCACCAATCATCTCTTCAGCCAGATATTTGTCTGCATCTTTTTGGATATTGGGTAATTCCAAACCGTAACCTTTTATACGGTCTTCTCTTTTCAGGAGATATGAAATGAGAAGTGCAAGTATACCAAAACAGGTAAAGATAATCATTGGAATGGTATAATCGTAAGTCGGTTTTTCATTGACATAGCCGGTTATGCAGTATTTATCGAGTACTTTACCTATGAGGTAAGGCACACCCATTAATCCCCAGTTTTGTACCCAAAAAATAAGGGCATATGCTGTTCCTAACTTATTTTCCGGAATAATTTTCGGAACAGAAGGCCACATAGCTGAAGGTACAAGCGAGAAAGCAATTCCTAACAGGATAACCAATGCAAGCGCTACCAACCAATTATCCAGGAATGGTAAAGAGAATGTGAAATGAATGCATACAAGCATGATTGCACCGATCATCATGATGGTGGCACCTTTTCCTTTCCGGTCGTACAGGTTGCCGAAGAATGGAGTCAGCAGGATAGTACCAAACGGCAGGATCGAGGGGATGATTCCGGAAAGAGTAGGTTCAATACCGAATTTATTAATCATCAGGCTGGGTGCGTATTTCAGAAACGGGAATACGGCGGAATAGAACAATACGCATAAAAGGGCGACATACCAAAAGCCTTTAAGGGTAATAATATCCAGGATATCTTTGGCACGGAAAGGAGCTTCTTCCTCTTCTTCACCTTCGTCGAGAATTTCCTGATCCCGTTTTTTATCCATTACAACGAATACGATGAATGACAGGAATCCGATGCATAATAAGATTAGTCCGATAAAAATAGGTATGCTGATAGAATTATTGAAAGCCCGGCTCAGAATAGGCGTTATACCGATAGCCAAACCTGTTCCGATACGGGCACACGCCATTTCAAGTCCCATTGCTAATGCCATTTCCTTACCTTTAAACCATTTGACAATGATTTTCGATACGGTTATACTGGCAATCTCGATGCCTACGCCAAAGAGTGCATAACCTAAAGAGGCTATGAGTAGAGGATATCCCCATTCGGTTCCGAAAATTGAAACTGTTTCACCACCGAAATCATGAGAGATACCGAACCATTTAATGAAAACACCGACCAGCATGATACCGGTGGCCATTAAACCGGTGAAACGTACTCCCATCTTATCAAGGATCATACCACCGAAAATAAGCATTAACAGGAATACATTGAACCAGCCGTATGCACTTGTAAATTTACCGTAGTTATCGCCACTCCACCCAAGGCCGCCGCTCATGACAGGGGTTTGTAATAAATCCTGAAGCGGAGCCATCATATCTGTAATGAAGTAACCGCAAAGCATTGTAAATGCAACGAGTGCCAAAACCGACCATCGTGCCGTTTTGGATTCGCTCAATTTCATTTGAATTTGTTTTACCATGATATTTGTTTTTATTAAGTTATATTATTTGTCTTCTTTCATGAAAAGGGGGAGGGCATCAGCTACGATGAACGTGCTTCCTCCGATAAAGATCGCATCTTCTTCGCCGGCTCTGGCAAGGGCCCGTTCGACAGCAATGGCTACAGAATCGCATGTAACGCCGCTAAGGCCGTGCATCATACCCATGGCGGCAATTTCGGCTGCCGGCATTGCACGTGGAACGGATGCCTGTGTAAAAAAGTAGAAAGCATCCTGGGGCATCAGGTCCAGCACACCGTTAATATCTTTGTCGTTTACCATGCCGATGATCATATAAGTATGGCGGGAACGCTTCATTACTTCTTTCAGCTGCATGTTCAGATATTGCCATCCGCCGGTGTTGTGGCCTGTATCGCATATCACTTTCGGTTTTTCCTGTAAAACTTGCCAGCGTCCCATTAGTCCGGTAAATTCAACGACATGCTCGAATCCTTCGCGTACAGCTTCCTGAGGTATATCGATTCCCTGAGTGTAAAGAAGGTTGAGGGCAGCCAGTACAGTTTTGGCATTTCTTACTTGTGCCACTCCGCCCAGTTCACCGAATAGTTGTCCGTATTCGACGGAATCGAAATACCATTCGCCGGTATCCATCAGATATGATTCGTTTAGCAGGTCTGCCTGTGAAGCAAAATAAACCACTGTCTCATTCCTGTGAGCTGCATCGGCAAATACCTGTGCAACGCTTTGGGTATATATTTCACCTACCAGTGCCGGAACTTTGGGTTTGATGATCCCCGCTTTTTCAAAGGCGATCTTTTCTACCGTATCGCCCAGGAACTGGGTATGGTCGAGACTGATATTCGTGATAATACTCAGGATAGGAGTGATAATGTTGGTACTGTCCAACCGACCGCCCATGCCTACTTCAATAATGGCAAAATCAACTTCTTCAGCACGGAAATAATCGAAAGCCATGGTAGAAGTCAGTTCGAAGAAGGAAGGGTGAAGTGGTTCGAAAGTGGTGCGGTGGCGCTCTACAAAATCTATTACATATTCTTTGGGTATCATTTTACCGTTGACACGGATGCGTTCGCGGAAATCGATCAGGTGGGGAGATGTGAAAAGTCCGACTTTATATCCCGCCTGATGAAGGATGGCTGCCAATAAATGGCTGACGGAACCTTTTCCGTTTGTCCCTGCTACGTGGATTGTCTTATAGGCTTTATGGGGATTTCCCAGATAGTTGTCCAGTGCAATACTGGTGTCCAGTCCCGGCTTGTAAGCGGATGCTCCGCTGTGCTGAAATACCGGAATGCTTGTATATAGATAGTGAAGCGTTTCTTCGTAAGTCATGCTGTTAGTTTTTTATAATTGGCAAAAGTACTTAATTTTATTTATACCTTTGCACCCCGTGAATATAAAAGTACAAAGAGATGAGTAAACAACGTATAGCTTACACTCCTATAGGAGGGGTATGTTCTAAAATGATGATAGTTGAGGCTGAAGACAATGTGATTACCGGAGTTCAGATTGTAGGCGGATGCCAAGGGAACACACAAGGTTTATCCAAATTACTGGTCGGTATGGAAGTACAAGACGCCATACAACGATTGGAGGGCATTGATTGCCGTGAACGGGGTACCTCTTGCCCGGACCAACTGGCACAGGCTCTAAAGAAATTGAGTTGAACCCTGCTGCCTGGTTTTATTTCCGACGGATTAAGGGATATCTTTCACGATCCTGAATCCGTTGTTGAAATGTTTACTTCCCGGGTAAATATAATAATGACAGGTAGGACGGCAGCTCGCCCGTTCGTTGAACCAGGTGCCTCCCCGTACGACGGCATATAGTCTGCCATCCTTTTCAAAACTGTCGGAACACCATTCCCATACATTTCCGCTCATATCATGGATGCCCAGTTCATTCGGTTTCTTCATGCCGACCGGATGCGGTTTGCCTTCCGAGTTTCCGGCATACCATCCCAGACTGTCGAGTTCCATTCCTCCGCTGTACAGATGATCGCGTTTACCGTATAATCCGCCGCGGGCAGCGTATTCCCATTCTTCTTCTGTGGGCAGACGTCCGCCCGCCCATTGGCAATAAGCCTGTGCTCCGTACCAGGTAATATAAATGGCCGGGTGTGCTTCATAACCGTGGATCGGTTTCCCTTGTCCGATGCCCCAGTTACATTCATAATATAAGGGTTGTCCTGCATCCGGCCCTTCTTTTACCACCTGACTTCCGTAGGCTTTCAAAAAAGCGGCAAACTGGAAATTGGTTATTTCGTATTTGCTGATGGAGAAGCTTTTAACCGTTACTTTATGGGGTGGATTATTGTCTTCTTTATAGGTCGATCCCATTATAAATGTACTGCCTTTCACTTCAATCATTTCCGGATTGATATTGGTCGACAGCCATTTGCGAAATTCTATATCTTTTATTCGTTTCCGGGCTTCTTCGCGATCTTCTTCCCTGACATCACTTTCGATGAACTTGTTGAGGTAGGAGATGGATATGTCGTATGCTTCATCCCCTTTTAGCGGGAGCAGGCGTTCGTACATCGTTGACAGGGCAATATATCCGTCGGTTCGTTCCGGGTCCAGGCGCACTCCCTGTTCATATAGTTTATATGCTTCTTCCGTATATTTATTGATTTGAATAGCACTGCCGCTTAATGATAGCAGGTTGTCTGCCTGCCGGATACAGTCATCTGCATAGGGATTGATTTGGTTACTGATGAGGCGGGCGAATTTCGTCTTCTTCATCTCAACCGGAATCAGGCGATAGAACTGACGTAATGAGTCTGGCGATAACTTTTTCATGATACGGGTAAGGAGGAATTGACCGGCATATTTGTCCATATTGCTTTCAATAAAGTCAATGCGGATGGAATCGCGTTCCTGCTGGGCGGCATGTAATTCGATATCGACTTCCAGCTCCTGGCTTCCCCGTACCGGCCTGGGGCTTCCACCGCCGAAGGATAACTTGAGTGTTTTTTTCTTTTTGTCATCATCCTTTTTCTTGCCGGTGGCACCCAAGTCGTGCAAAAACATGGAGACGGTGCTGAGACTGTCTATTTTTATATTCAGGTCGTGGGTGTTTTCCAGATAGACGGCATATCCCATGTGGGTGGCGGCTCCTTTGAAATGTAATCCGTTCGGGAAATCGGATAAGTCGCCTTTGATGAACAGGGTGTCCCGGTCGATAAGCAGGTCGCAATAATAGAATTCGTCGTCTATCGTAGTGCATAACCATAAATGTTGAGGAATATCGGGCAGGGTTCCTTTCATGGTGAATTCTCCTTTTTCGATCCGCATGGAGTTGATGATCCGCTGGTTATCGAATTGTTTCAGAAAGAAGACAGTACCGTCTTTTACGCCTGTTATATGCGCTTGTATGACGTACCGGTCGTTTGCTGTTAGCCATGAGGTACAGCAGAGAAGTAACAAGCTTATCAGTATTTTCATATTCATTAGTCAATAATAAGTTTGTAACCGATTCCCCGTACATTCAGTATCTTTATACTGGGATCGTCTGATAGTTTATGACGCAGCTTTGTAATGAAAACATGAAGGCTGCGGGCATTAAAGAAAGAGTCGTCGCCCCAAAGGTCGAGCAGGACATCTTTCATCGGTAATACATGATCCTTGTTTTCGCAAAGACGTTTGAGTATTTCCGACTCGCGGTTGCTTAACAGTTGCTTTTCTCCACAATATTGCAGGGTTTGCGTGATGGAGTCGAATGTGTATTGTCCGAGGTTGAAGGTCGACTTTTCTTCTTTACGGACGGTGATCTTATTCAGCAGGGCTTTAATACGGATGATCAGCTCGGCCATGCCGAAGGGCTTTTTGAGGTAATCGTTACCGCCCAGTTCGAAGCCTTCGACCACATCATTCGCTGCTGAACGGGCCGAAAGGAAAAGGACAGGGATCTGGCTGTCGGTCTTGCGGATATGGCGTATCAGGGTGAAACCGTCTATCTTCGGCATCATGATATCTGTTACAATGATATCCGGTTTTACTTCTTTGTAAAGAGCCAGGCCTTCTTCGCCGTCAGCAGCCAACACGATGTCGAACTCTTCACCATCCAATGTATCTTTGATGATCATTGCAAGGGTCGGTTCGTCTTCTACCAGTAATACTTTTATCTTTGCCATATTCTTCTCTTTTTCAGTTTTTAAAATGGAGGGTAAATGTGGTTCCTTTGCCCGGTTGGCTTTTTACAGATACCGATCCTCCGTGTTTGGCCATCATGTCCTTTACGTAATAAAGTCCCAGGCCGAATCCTTTTACATTATGCAGGTTACCGCTGGGTACCCGGTAGAACTTATCGAATATATGTGGCAGGCTGGCTTCACTGATACCGATTCCGTTGTCGGTAACGGAGATACGGATCCCGTTTGCCTGTGTCTCTGCCTGTATGGAGATATTACAATAAGGTTTGTCTCCCGAATATTTCACTGCATTATCGATCAGGTTTCCCAACATATTATAGAAATGCGTGCGGTCTGCAAATACTGCAATGTTGTCCGGGATATTTACGGTGAAGTTGACAGGCTTACCGGCCTTCAACTTGTGTTGTTCAATGAGCGGGGGAATGATATCTGTGATAGGAATCGATTCCTGTTTCAGACGGAATGTATTGCGATTCTCTACCGAAAGCGTAAGGATCTGTTCGACCAGGCCGCTTAGTTGGGTCAGTTGTTCACGGATAATTCCGAGGTATTTCTTTTGTTTCTCGTTGGCGTTGTTGTCGTAATTGAGTAATACGTCGTTGGCCGCGTAAGCAACGGAGATCGGCGTTTTCAGTTCGTGTGTCATATTGTTGGTGAAGTCCGTTTTCAATTCTTCTACGGTCTTTTGCCGGAGAATAGTATGGATCAGATAGATGAAAGCTATCAGGATCAGGATCACGAGCAGGAGGGAGGAGATGAGTATTCCGGATATCTGCTTGAATACCAACTGGGAAGGCGTCTTTAATGTTAACCGGTAATATTGCTCCGATTGTGTAGAGATCGGATAGTTGAATTGGGAGGCTTTATTCCAGTTCTCTGTCGCAATAACAGAGTCGGTGGACTGGATGCTCATTACTACCTCCGGCAAGCTGTCGACCAATTGTACGACTTCCAGCTTGTGAGGTACAAAAATATCATGCTGTTTGAGTTCTATGGAAAGGAGGCTGTCGTATTTATTATAGTTGACTGGCATGAGTGAATCTATTTTCATGTGGAGGGCTTGTTGTATTTGCCCTTCCAGGTCGGTAAGCAAACTAAGATATTCATTCAGCGATTTAGATATATCCTCATTTTTGAATGGATTCTTATCCGTATGGACGGCAAAAGTATCCATCATCCCTACTTTTTCAGTTTCTTCATCTTCTTCTTTTGAAAAGGTAAAACTTTGACTTATCTCTCCATGGGTTTCTCCTTGGGTCAATTCGTCGATGCGGATAAATATTTCCTTATAATCAGCCATACGCATAGCTTCCTCTATGTTACCATTGATTTGCATCCAGGTCGAGTCATACAATCCTTTTAGCCAATATCCCTGCGAGAACAATAGTGCCGCCAGTGATATACTGATCAATGCGGCTATAATCTTGAAGCTTAATTTTGTTTTCATGTCTAAAACCTCTTCTTTTAGACAAAAGTAATGGATAAGTTCGGGAGTTTCGGGGGGATGATAAGACTAAATAACACTTCTCGGATGAATAGAAAGCCAATTCATAATAAGCCCTATAATTATGGCAATGGTGAAACTGGCAAGTGTCCCGATCAGAACATACTCAGTCGTTTTGATATCTTTACTTTTATTCAATTCTCCAAATCGGAAAATAGATTTGGCCGCTAAAAGAAATCCTATTGCTTCAATTTTTCCAATCAATATAAAAGTTATAATCAATATTCGTTCGAGATAACCAATCCATTGACCTGCATTTTGAAGACTTTCAGATACGTTACCTTTCTCTCTCCATCTTTTGGTGAACAGTCCGAGGAATATAGATGCAGGTTTTAGTATAAGCAGATAACCGATCAGATATATCCAACATTTGTCACATTTTATAATGCTTTGAAGTATATCTCCGACAGCTGCATATTGTTTGGTTATTACCATCCATAAAGTACAAAGTACCAAGATGTGTAAGACCTGATCTATGATAAATGAATATAGTTTCTCTTTCTGAGTGATTTTCCATAAGTCGATGGCGAAATGTGTTATGAAAATAACAGGAATGATGAACCATTCCATAGTCCTGCAACAATATAAGTAACCAAGGCTTGTGTCAGGCTGTGGATGATATGATATTGGTATTTACCTTCCCGTTTTTTTCTAACAATTTTATTTGTTTGTAAAATGAAATCTACAATCAAATGGGAGAATAATAGTTTTAGTAAAAGATTCAGGTCTGTTAATTCCATAATTATTATTGTATTAAGGTTGTTGTCAATTGTTCATAGCGATTCAGGTAAAGTTCTATTAAGTTTACTTTTCCCCCAATTAATAGTTTGCTGATTGCTTGTGATGATTTTCGTAAATCATCGGCAATCTCTTTTTGCGTTTTGCTGGTTGATAGAAACAAAAATATTGCCTGAGCCTGTGTGATCGTCCAATTCGAAACAATATCGTCGACCAAAGCGGTACTGACTATAAATTCTTCATTGAAGTTTTCCCAGGGAGTTCTGATTGCCAGCTTTTTTGAACGACCTAATTTATCAAATTCCCAACCGGAGTTACGGGAAGCTTCTCCATCGGATTCGATTACACTTTGTTCTTTTTCAAAGTCGATTGTTCCCAGACCTAATGCAACCCGCGCATCCCATCGGAAAGCGGTGGGTGACTTAGCCTGCAATCCGGCTCGTATCAACAGAGTAATCCTTAAAGCTTGTATGGGGTTGTCCACTAGTATTTGAAAGCTGTCGCCGCGATAGATATCCAGTCGGTTCTCTCCCCATTTTCGGGTGCATTGTACAATACCCTGAATAGTGTCCAGCAATAGATTTCTGTCTGCTGGATTTATGTGAGTAGACTGAATGATATCTCCTGTAATTACTCCTTTTATTTTCATATATTTATGGAAAGGTTTTATCTGGAAGCAAATATACTGATATTTATTAAAAGAACAACCTATTTGGGTTGATTTAATAAAAACAACCTGTTTGGGTTGATTTGGGAAAAACAACCGGAATAGGTTGATTCTTGTTGAACCGATCGATTATGGCAAGTTCCAGGCGGAAATGCTGTTTTCAATTACTTTCTAACTGATCCTTTGCGGATAGCTTCTTACAAAGCATCCAGTTGCCGGTAGGTAGTCGTGATAATGGATTCAGCCTGTTTGTAGGATGCTTTTATTTTTTCCGTATCCGGAAACTGTTTGTCGTTAGTAGAAGATATTGTTTCAAATAACCGGAAGATCTGAGTTTCCGCATCCTGCAATTGTTGGATATAGCCGGTGTTTTCATCATTCCATAGAAGTTGCCAATGGAGATATTTCTGTCCGTTACCGCGGTGTATGGAGTAAACCTTGTCTTTCAGGCGGGATGCATAATAGCAGAGCGGGGCAGTCTGTAAAGCGGCATCGTACTGTATTAAGGAAGGCTGGTCTTTCCCTGTTTTTACCCATAACGGCAAAGCGATAGAGGTCGGCGGATATCCTAGCATAGTCCACATAACCGTATGTTCCGGCGACATGCCCGGTTTTACTCCCTGTATTACGATAGAAGCCGTACTTTCTGAACGGGGAATGAAATCCTGTTCTACGAACCAACCGGAATGTTTATTCGGGCTTTCATCCGGATTTTTCAGGTCTATATCCAGTAAACTATTATAGAATGAGCGTGAGGCTTCCTGAAAGATGCGTTCCGGTGTAAATCCTTTCTTTTCCATTTGTTTGAATATTTTCCGTGCACTATCGTAACGGATATACCCCAAACCTTCATCCGTACGGCCTTCGAAAGAAAAGTTCGTATAGACGAGGTAACCGTCAGGAGCTAAAACGGTATCGTTGACGTCTTTTTTATAGTAACGTTCGTTGTTCGTCTCGTAATATGCCGCACCACCATACGCATCGATCACTCCGAAGTTGGCTTCCACCCGTAAAGGACGCTGTAAGGTATCGAGCAGATGTTCGAAATCCTGTATGGTCTTACATGTTTTCAGTGCCTGCCGCATCAACAGTCCTTCGTGATCCATCTCTTTTACATCATCATCCTTTAGATTGAACGAAGCTGTATTCATAATGGAGAAACCGGCTTCGTTGCTGCCTGTCCAGACGGCTCCGTTCGGCTCGTCGCTGTTTACCAGTCCCAGGAAACGGTAACCGCCTTCATCGATATAGGCGATATGGTTGTAAGGAGCTTCGGTGTCCCGGTGTTTCCACATCAAAGGACGTCCGTCGGGTGTCGCTTTCCCTGAGATAATAACAGAGGTACAAGCTTGTTGCTGCTGGAGTGAAAAGCAAAAACAGAGAATTGCCGTAAAGATCAGCTTTTTCATGACGTATAAGTATTATATATTTAGTGGCAAACATATACACAATAATTCATATAGACAAACAGAATGCAGATAATTTGTTTCAGGAAGTCTTGCTATTCATAATTTATCCTGAACAGATATATTTTTAGGTGCAAGATATTTAAGAGTATCTTGCACCCACTTTGAATTTATTCAATTTCATCTTTCTGTATATAAACCGTTTGGGTCGGGAAGGCAAATTCGAGGCCGGCTTTATTGAAGGAAGACAGTATTTCCATGTTCATATTGGAAGTTACACCTAATATGTCTCCCTGCTTTTCAATAAAATAAATATACATAATAACCAATGCCGAATCCGCATAATTTGTGAAAACAGCAGTTGTATCCGAAGGGTTGGAAGATACGTTTTCAACTCTTCCGGGAATGGCTTTCAATATATCCAATGCCTCTTTCATTTTTTCAGGTGTCGTGTCGTATGTCAGTCCGAGATTTAAAACTACGCGGCGCATCGGTTCGGAAGATATATTGATGATGTTGGCATCGGTGATCTTATAATTCGGAAAAGTGATGATACGTTTGTCATAGTCCATAATCTTCGTACTTCGGGCACCCACATCGATCACAGTCCCTTCGAAATTGTCTACACGGATCGTATCACCTATGTTGAACGGCTTGTCTGTAAAAATAGTGAAAGCGCCGAAAATATTTTTCACCGTATCCTGTGCTGCCAGGGCGAATGCAATACCACCGATACCCAGCGTACCTAACAGAGCACTGATATTCACCCCGATATTACTCAATGCCATCACAATACCGATGATCCAGACGAGAACAAGTGCTGTTCGTTTGATGATCGGCATCATTTTGTGGGTCTGTCCGGTCGATTCTTTTCCCAGGTAGATCTCAAGCAGGCCACCAATCAGGCGAGCAAAGACCCAGGTGATATCCAGAACGATCAGGATCCGGTAAGCATTGTCGATCGCCTTCACGAAATTGTCCGGATAAACCAGCCGGTGGATCGCGATCCAGATTCCCAACAGCATAACGGCAAACTTTATGGGTGATTCGAGGGAGTAATAAATAACATTATCCAGATGGTTTGGCGTACGGGTGATGAAAGGCTTAAGCACTTTCCTGCTGAACAACGAGATCAGCTTGACAACTACAACAGCTCCTACAATAATAAGGATGGAGATACCCCAGCTTTCCAGCGTATTCCCCCATAATTCATATTCTAACATATTCTTATACTATTTAAAAATGAAACATTTTTATCGATATCTATAATCTATTCTTTTTTGATTCGCCTGCAGGTTCTCCTAAAGGTATCTCTATCGTTTTGGTCGCTACCGCATATTCATCAGGAAAGATTTTTCCACCCATTTCGTTGGCCCACGCTTTGGTGAACTCTGCGCCGGTATAGATAATGATGGCGGAATAATAAATCCAGGTGATGGTCACGGCCATGAACGCAGCCGCTCCGTAGACGGTTCCGACATTTGCAAATCCGATATAAAGCGATATTCCCCACTGTCCGGCCAACAGGAGCAAGGTCGTTACGAATGCGCCGATAAAGATATCCTTGCTTTTTATTTTTGCGTCCGGCAACATCTTGAATATTAGTGTAAATATGGTAGTGGTCACACCTATATTCAATAAAATGCCTACTGTCTTGACCAGCGACTTCGCCACGTCCGGATAATTGCTGATGAACCGTGCACTGAGTTCCGAAATAATATTGGAAATAGCGAACGTAACGAGTAGGATAAATGCAAAAATAAGAATGATCGAGAAGGAGAGTAGCCTGTTCTTCAGATACTTCAACCAGCTTTTCTTCGGAACAGCCTTGATCCCCCAGATCGTATTCAGCGAACTTTGTATTTCTGCAAAAATGGTAGTCGCACCGAAAATGGAAACTCCCAGGCTGACGATGCTGGCAAATGCGGATGAGTCGGTCCGGGCTGCATTCTCAATAATGCCACGAAGCGTCTCGACTACCTCTTTTCCCAGGATCGGTTCCAACTGCACATATAGTTGGTGGGTCAAATCCATGTGGATAAACACCCCTATGGTAATTAAAAGAGAAAGAAAGGGAATGATAGAGAACAAAGTGGCATATGCCAATGAGGCACTTAACCGAAGTACGCTGTCATCCATAAATCCCCGAACCATATCCATGATGATTTTAACCAGTAAGGACAGGGTGAGTTTCTTTTTACTTTTCGATATGTTATTCATAATGCAGCAGGCTTATTTCTTGATCCAAACCGCCAGGTTCCGTCCTTGCACAGAAAACTCTCCGTTACCTTCTTCATCCAGCGTAACTTCTTCCGGGATGCTTCCGGTTATTTCATGCCATACTTCACCCTGATGCTCTTTCCCCAGGTTCATCGTTTTACTACCGGCTTCATCGTTCGACATTAGGAATACCAGGCCGGAGCCGGGATGTTCTTCATCACCTGTGCGCACAAACCCAACAGTCGACGGATGGTCGAAATAGTCGATCTGATCGCCGTAGGCGTATTTACGTCTTGCATCCAACAGGATGTCGATGATTCGGGTATGAGGGGATTTCTCTCCTTTAATACCGTAGTAGTCACCATAGAACAGGCATGGATAGCCGTCTTTCATCAGGAAGATCAGTCCGTAAGCTAACGGTTTGAACCAATCCTCGATCTGTGATTCCAGAGAACTTCCGTGTTGCGAATCATGGTTATCTACGAAAGTGACGGCTAATTCACAATGATGTTCGACCAAAGTATTTTTGAGAATATTCTGCAGGTCGTAATCTTTTCCTTCCTGTGATGCCTGAAACATATTATAATGTAGGGGCACATCGAACAAGTTGACTTTATGACCGACAGCTTCCACATAGTTATCCAGCGTTTCCATATCCCCGTTCCAGTATTCGCCGACAGCGTAGAAGTCATTGCCTTTCTCGCCTCGTACGGCATCGAGGAACTGGGCGATAAATTGATCTTTCATATGTTTGATAGCATCCAGGCGCATACCGTCGAGGTTCAGTTCGTTGGAGACCCATTTTCCCCATCGGTTCAATTCGGTGATCACTTCCGGATGGTCGAGGTCGAGGTCGTTGCACAGCAGGAAATCGTAATTACCATTCTCGCCGTCTACTCCGTCGCTCCATGCTTTCCCTTCACCCTGAATCTGGAAGATGCCGCTACGCTTCTGTGCATCGTCGAAGCCTGTACCGGAGAAATGATACCAATGCCATTTGAAATCGGAATATTTATCTTTACGACCATGAAAATTGTAACCGGTCCAGCCCTGTATCTCGAACGGTTCGCCCAATGCTTTGTTCCTTTGGTTTGGGTCGACTTCCACAACCATGAACTTTTCGGTGAAGTCGCCGCCTGCTTTATGGTTCAATACCACATCAAGGTAGACTGAAATATGATTTTTATGCAGTTCGTCGATCATTTCTTTCAGTTCGTCTTTCGTGCCGTATTTTGTTCGTACGGTCCCTTTCTGTTCAAATTCCCCCAAATCGTATAAGTCATAGGTAGCATAGCCTTCATCCTGTTGTTCGTCTGCTTTATATGCCGGTGGAATCCATACAGCTGTCACACCAATATCATGCAAGTGCGAAGCCTCTTCCTTTAATTGTTTCCACAGTTTCCCGTCATTGGGGAGATTCCATTCAAAATACTGCATCATTACACCATTTTCCATAATCTTACTTTTTTTATTTGTTTTGTAATTTAATTGATTTGATAAAATTCTATGAATCGTTTATTGCCGATAGAGTATAAGAGCCGATGAAGCTGCGATCTTTACACTTCCTCCCGATAAACGATCCTTGCCCTCCGGGTCGATCTGTCCGTTGCGGCAAACAACATTCCATTCGCCTTCGGGAATGCCGATCTCTGCTTCATGGCGATTGCCATTGTAAGCGACAAGGATTTCTTTCCATTCATCGTTATTGGCATATTCGCCCAGCGTATAGGCTATTACTCCCGAATCACCGGTGTCCATAAAACGAAGCCATTGTTGCAGACCTTCGACTGTGGGAATGCGGAAAGCCGGGTGTGCCTTACGGAGTGCGATCAACCCTCTGATAAAGTCGAATACCTCCCGGTTTTTAGCTTTTAACGACCAGTCGATCCGGTTGATGGAATCGGGTGATTTATAACTGTTCGGTTCCCCTTGTTTATCCTGCATGATCTCTTCACCGCTGCGGATGAAAGGGATTCCCTGTGCTGTCAGCAACACGGTATGCACTAGTTTGTCGATCGGGATGAGTTCATCCGCCGCATGGTCGCCTTGAACGGATAATTTCAGCTTGTCGACCAGCGTATAACCGTCGTGGCAGGAGACGAAATTGATCATTTGCGAAGGAGCACCTGCATAAGGAGCATTGCAATAGAGCAATCCGTCATAGTCGACTTGCGGATGATCGGTTCCACCGACGATACCATACTTGACCGGTTCGAAATGACCGTTGATATTTCCGGAAGCATAACCGGGATCCTGTTCATCGAAGGTGCTGCCTTTCAACCCGTCACGAAATTCATCGTTGAATACGCCGATACCTTCCATCTGCCCGACATTTTCTTTTACTGCCCGTTGTTCGAAGGGGAGGGGCGAGTCGGCTGCTATCCAGCCTTCGCCGTATACGAAGATGGTCGGATCGATCTCCAGGAGTTCACTTCTCAAGTGGTTCATCGTCTCGATATCATGTATGCCCATCAGGTCGAAACGGAAGCCGTCGATATGATATTCCCTGGCCCAGAATTTGACCGATTCGATGATATAATGCCTCACCATTTCGCGTTCCGAGGCCGTCTCGTTTCCGCAACCGGAAGCGTTGGAATAAGAACCGTCGGCGTTTTGCCGGTAAAAATATCCAGGGACAGTCAGGTCGAAATTCGAATGGTCGGTCGATGCCGTGTGGTTATAGACCACATCGAGTACAATGCGGAAACCGTTTTGATGTAGGCTTTTCACCATCTCTTTAAATTCGCGGATACGGACGACCGGATTGGCCGGATCTGTAGAATAACTTCCATCGGGAACATTGTAATTCTTAGGGTCATATCCCCAGTTGTAATGATTCTCGTCCAGCTTTGTTTCATCTACAGTGGCAAAATCGAACGAAGGCAGGATATGGATATGAGTTACACCGAGCTCTTTCAAATGATCCAAACCGGTAGCTTCTCCTTCGGGAGTTTTTGTCCCTGTCTCCGTCAGAGCCAGAAACTTCCCTTTATTCTCTATTCCTGAATCAGGCGCAATACTGAAATCCCGGTGATGCAACTCGTAAAGAATAATGTCGGAATACATTTTCAGTTCTGGTGACCGGTCCGATTCCCAACCTTCCGGATTCGTTTCATTCCAATCGATCACAGCGGCACGGTTCCCATTGATACCGACGGCTTTTGCCCAGATACCGGGTGTTTCGTTCAACCATTTTCCGTTTTTCTCTATCTGAAAGGTGTAGAAAGAACCTTTCAGGTCACGGTCGATATGGATTCGCCAGGTTCCATAGCCGGCTTTTTCCATTTCTACCTGTTCTTCCGGGTCGCCTCCCTCACCGGACGCATACAGGTTCAGCTGGACACGGTCTGCAGACGGTGCCCATAAAGTGAAAACAGATTGTTCGGGTGTATAAACCAGTACCAGGTCACTCCCATAATAAGACGGATACTTGTCATACGAATCCAATCGTTCCGTAGACGGATGATCTGTTAAAGTCTCCATATATATAAATTTAATATTAATACTGCCTAAACTATACTGTTTTAGCTGAATAGAATCTACTTATTCCCTCGACTTTTTAAAAACAATTGAAAGATTAAAATGTCCGGTTCGAAAAGGAGTATTTATGAAAATAAAAAGATTTATTAAGGTAATTTTAGTTGGACTTAGTCCCGAATTATACCTTACAGTCTGCTTTTTACTAGTACTATATTATGTTCAGTCAAATAACGATAATCTTGAAGCATCTGATTATCGGGTTTGTTGCAGATGTATTGACAGCTATATACAATTTTAGACTAATAAAGGTATATATGTTTCTACTTTCGAAAAAGTCGTTAATTAACATAGCTCTTTCCGAACCATATTTTACAGATTCTGTTTTTTCTCGTGTATGGTGATAAGTAGAGTTTTTGTCAGGCCTGACGCTTCTACTCGGTGATTTATTTAATTATTTTATTTACATCCTAAATTTTATATTATGAATTTTATTTGGTATATTATTATTGGGATCGTTTCCGGATTTCTTGCCGGAAAGATCATGAATGGTGGAGGTTTCGGGCTCCTCATTAATTTGTTGGTGGGAATCATCGGTGGCGTATTAGGAGGTTGGGTATTCGGCCTGTTAGGTATTGCAACTGCCGGTATCCTGGGCAGTCTTATTACTTCTGTTATAGGGGCTGTCTTACTGCTGTGGATCGTTTCTTTCTTCAGGAAACCTCACAAAGCAGACATTTAATTTATCGTTCTAGTATTAATCGTTTTAAACTTATCAGATTTATGGAAACTAATCATTCAAAATTTTGGATGGGCCTGGGTTTGGGCTCGATTATCGGTGCAGTTGTCTATCATTTCTCTTGCTCTTCAAGAGGCAAACAACTGAAAGAAAAAGTACGTCATGTCTTTCATAAGGCCAGTGATAACGCCGAAGAATTAGTGGATGAAGCAAAAGACAAAGCATTGCAAACCGGAACAAAAGTAGCGGATAAGGTAGCCGACGGTACTTTTAATCTTGCGGAAAAAGCCGATGAGGTGAAGAATAAAGTACATGCTTTTGCAGATAATGCGAAGAAATGATAATGTGTAATTTAAAATATTGAGTTATGTTTTATCATGTAAAAGATTTGCAATATAACGCCAGAGTATCTGCCCCCGATCCACGTTTTGCACGTTTGTTATTAGAGCAGTTCGGCGGGTCGAATGGTGAGTTGAAAGCCGCTATGCAGTATTTTGTACAGGCATTCAGTTGCCGTAATCCTTTCCCGGAAAAGTACGATATGCTGATGGATATTGCGACTGAAGAGTTGGGTCATTTGGAGATTGTAGGTGCAACCATCCAGATGTTGCTGGGACCGGTCAACGGTGAGATGAAAGATGTGGTCGAGAATATGGAAATTAATAAGATGATGAATGGTAGAGCAGCGAAAGAAGATTTTATTCACCAGGCTTATACAAATCCTCATTTCCTGGTTTTGGCTCCCGGTAGCCCGGCGCTGACCGACAGTAACGGGAATCCCTGGAGTGCCACTTACGTCACAGCCAATGCCGAACCGACGGTCGATTTACGGTCGAATCTGGCAGCTGAGTCTCGTGCAAAGATCATGTATGAATATCTTATTCCGTTTACGGATGATCCGTATGTGAAGGAAACTCTCGATTTCCTGATGACCCGTGAAGTTGCCCATTATCAGCAATTCGAAGCTGCTTTGGATTCTATTAAACCCAATTTCCCGCCGGGTATTTTCCAGACTAATCCGAAATATAGCAATCTGTATTTTGATATGTCGAAGGAGGAAGAAGCACGCGGACCGTGGAATGAAGGAAGTAGTACCCAGTTGAAAGAGGAGTGGCAATATATCGATAAGCCCCAGGAATATGTTACTTCCACTGACGGGTTGACTAATGTAACTCCTAAAGGAACCGACCGGACTGAAGAGATGGTAAAAGAGAAGGATGAGAAACTTGCCAAGGAACGGAAGAAAATGATTCTTTCCAAAACTCCGGCAAAGGATATGCAGTGGAGCCATTATCAGCCTGACGGAAACATGAAGAAGAATTCTAAAACGAATAAACATTCCAACTAGAAAGTCTGAACATGTTTAAAATCCGATTACCCTGGATTTCATCTATCGGTTGTCATAAGGTAGCTGGCGGTATGTACCAGGGTGATCTTTTATAGGAATAAGTTTTTTAATTAAATTGAATGATCATGAAAAAGTTTATAGGTTTAGTTGTCTTATTGACAATCTCATTAAGTTCATTTGCGCAAAAGGGAGATTTCTCATTATTGGGAAATTTCGGTTATCAAACCGATTTCAAACGTGTTATGATCGGTGCCCAGGGGCGCTATAACCTGACGAACCATGTACGTCTGGCCCCCGACCTGATGTTTTTCTTTCCGAAGAATAAGGTGACAGGGTTCGATATCGATGTGAACGCTCATTATGTCTTCAACTTGCATGAAGATAACTTGTCGCTTTATCCGTTAGCCGGTTTTAATCTACAGAATAATTTCCAGGGCAAACAAACCATCAAGGGGGATGATGGTAAAGAAACTACGCTCGATTCACATAGTTCTACCAATTTCGGGTTTAACCTGGGTGCCGGCCTTACCTATAATTTAGATAAACGCAACTTTCTGAATGTTGAGTATAAATATGTATTCGGCAAGGATAACAACTCCGTTATCGCATTTGGTTGGGGATACCGTTTCTAGTAAGAAGACAACTATCGTTTTAAACAAATAGAAAAAGTTATGAATAAAATAATTATATCTATGGCGCTTTTAGGCGTCATGCAGATTTCTTATGCCCAGGAAAAAGAAGGCTGTATGTTGAATAATCGTATATCTCTAAACCGTAACCTTCTCTGAAAAAAGGAGTACCTCGATTAATCAGAGACCTCTTGCAAATTAAGCACTTTTTTAGGGGTACTCACTTGAATTTGATCTGTTATGGGGATCACACAAAAAGGGGAAAGAAATTAAGTTTTCTTCCCCCTTTTACTTTGGTAATCCGGCGAGATCAGTCGAGTTTTTCTTTTATATCCTTTTTGGTTTTGTCGTAACCCTCCTTGATATTCTTTTTCGCCTCTTGTGCATTTTCTTTGACATCTTCTTTGGTGTCGTTCCAGGCGTCTTTCACTTTGTCAGCCCCTTTGTCGATCTTGTCCGCAGCTTTGTCCATCGCATGGTCGACAGATTCTTTGGCATTTTCTACTTTGTGATTTACTTTATCCTGGGTTGTCTTGTTACCGCAGGATGCTAATAGCAGGACAGCTGTGCCTGCTATTGCTGCTAAAACTAACTTTCTCATTTGTTTAATTGGTATTTAATTAATACTAGTTTTTATAAAACAGAACTGATAAGTGGAAAGTTCTGTTTAAGGTCTGAATATTAACTGTTATAAATGTTTTTCGTTCAACAATTCCTCTCTTTTTTCTGCATTGGCTCTGATCATCTTCTTTATAAATCCGGTTAGTTTTATAGCACTGACTTCATAAAAGCCTATGCGTATAAATATAGCTTTGATTCCGTTTTTCTCATACAGTTTGTCAAAGCGCCAAAACCACGTGGGACGGACGGTGGCCGGTTTATAATCCCTGTCTATCAGAAGACGTATAAAATATTGTCCCCTGTAATAGAATTCATCTGCTCTGAGGATTGCGTCCCATTCGATTTCTTCACGTATATCGGACATTTCCGTGATACCGTTTTCTGTCAGAATAATGTAAGGTTTTCTGTCGAAGTAAGTGCCGATACCGAAAATCAGACATAGAACGGACAAGATAATAAAACTCCATCCCACCACATAATAATCGGGATGGTGAAGGAAAAGTTTACCGGCAATTGCCAGTAGCAAACTAACTAAAATAAATAGAATGGCCTTACTTCTGGATTTATATATAACTACCTTGTTATCTATACAGGTTTCTGAATCCAATAGTTTCACGGACGACTGTTTTGTGAATGTTTCCATACATATATACATTTAATATTAATACAGGTTGAATAAAAAAAATATCAATTGCCAAATAGAATTGACTGGGTGTATAAATTAAACATTACTAATTCTTTATAGGTTCGGATTTTATTCGGATTGCTAGCAATAATTAACGAAATGACGATAATTTTTTAGAGAGTTTCGATTATCGTTATTCGCAAAATAGAAAATTGTCATTTTGATAATTATCCCTTACATTCCCGGCTCTATTTGGAAACAGGAATGTAGGGGATATTTTTTGGTGTTTCTGCAAGAGTTAAGGTTTGACATAGAGATATTTGTAGAAGATAAAATGTACATTTAAGTAGGTAATAATAAAATCATCGTAATGATTTTAGAGCTAGTGGCAGAAATAAGACAAAATCAGTTACAATCTGTCACCTGAAAACTACCTGTCCGGAAAGAGCTTCCAGCTTTCTGAAAGGTGTATTACCCCCGTTTTATGAGATAATCACGAAGTAAATTTCCTGATATTCTGTAATGTTAAAAAAATCATTGCAATGACCAGTCCGGTTCATTGTGATAAGTACCTGGAGTCATTGTGATGACTTCCACAAGTTATTGTGATGATAGGGAAGAATCATTGCAATGAATTTGTGTAAAGGTGGAAATGAGGGTAGGAAATGATGGTGAAAGATGTGATTTTCTTTCTAAAACATGCTTTTTTAGAGATGCTGCCGTTAGTGAAAACCGTGAAAACCGAACAATCTGCAAGCCCTGAATGTTTATCTTTATCTTTTTGATTAATAACGATAAAGAAGGGAAAAGTTATGAGAAATAAAGATTTTTGCATACTGATGCTTGAGCAGGAAAAGCAGAAGCGCAGTAATGGGGATGAAAGTACGGCCGACCTGTACCGTGCCAGCCGTAATCATTTTGCTGCATTCATTCGTGAGGGAGGAAAGGGTGGATTGTTGGGAGATGTGACGCAGGATGTTGTACAGGAATTTGTTTTGTACTTGAAAGGAAAGAAACTGCGTGTAAATTCGGTGAATAGTTATATTAGTAATCTACGGGCGATGTACAACCGTGCTTGCCGGGGTTGGAAAGGGCGGCCTGAGGCACGGCCGTTCGAGGGGATGCAGTTGCAACGGGAGGAGACTGTTAAACGGGCAGTCCCGGTGGAAGTGATCAAGCAGATGGCTGCACTTGATCTGGAAGAGGAACCGGAGAAAAAGCTGGCGGTGGATATGGCCCTGTTTTCTTTTTTGGCTTGCGGTATGCCTTTTGCGGATATCGTTCGTCTAGGAGGGGAGAACCTGGTTGAAGAAGGAAAAGTGTTGTCGTATCGCCGACAAAAAACAGGTGCACTGATCGAGATGGAAGTTTCGGAGCCTATGCAGTTACTGATTAATCGTTACAGGCGGGCGGATTCCAAATATCTTTTTCCAGTGTTACAGGAGGGGGCTACGCATGAACAGTATAAACAATGTCTGGCACAGGAAAATCAATATCTGGCAGATGTGCAGGTCTTATTGGGTTTATCTGCAAAGTTGACGACCTATGTTTTTCGCCATAGCTGGGCATCTGCGGCTTATCATCTGGGGATACCGATCGCTATTATTAGCCAAGCCCTGGGGCATTCTTCCGAGAAAATGACTCGCATTTACTTGTCTGCATTTGATGCAGGTAAGGTAGGAGAAGCAAATAAAAGGGTTTCTGAAGGTGTGAAGGAACTGATGGCTGCATAAATTATCCTTATTTATATAATAAGGTAATTCCCTCTCTTTTTGTTTCATATCCAGGCCTTTACAACTTATGGATTTCACAAAAGAGTTTGAATGCTCTGCAAACATAGGAAGAATCTTATGGAAAAACAAAGCTTTTGGGTAAAATCCTAAAAAAAACATATAGAATTTGTATTAATTAACCTAGTTTCCTGCTTGTGACCTTTAAATCATAATTTTCAAAGAATAAGACATAAGGCGGGTGAAGACTGCTATCTTATTAATATCCGTTTGAAAAAAACTGTTATCATTTTTACATGTTTTTACTCCACAAAATATTGAAATAAGACATCAATCTAAAATATCCCAGGGGCAAAACTCATTAAATCCCCCTTAAAACCGAGGTGCTTTTTATCTTTTCCCCTTATTATATAAATAAGGGGGCACCTTAGAAGTAAATCGGAAAATCAAAGACTGGTATTGATATAATATTATGTATAGGATAAAAGGATCACAAAGAAAAGCGTTTTGCCTGTTGTTATTTTTCAGCCTGGTTTGGCGGGAAGTGACTGCGCAGACAACGACCTATCATAAGGCGGAATCTTTTTTATTCTCTTTCAAAGAGAACAGCGACCTGTTCCTGGCTGATTATGGCGATAACGCTTACCAATTAGAGCGTATGGGGCAACTTCTGGATGCCTCCCGCAACCGTCTGCTGAAAGGAGATAACCACCTCTTGATCGTTTCACATGTGGATGCTTATGGCTATGAAGAGGATGCGGTGGTGAACGAAGCCTCGCTGCGTGCCAGTCGTATTCGTGCCTATCTGAAAACCCGTTTCGATATCCCTCATGACTGTGTCGCTTTTTACATCGACCGTAGCGGCAGCTATCGCGATCAGATACATATATATAATGTATACCGTCCGCTTCCGTGGTTTGCCAATATCTCGATCCATTTACAGTGAGAGCCGTTATCCGATAGCCGTAAAGGCAGCTATCGGTGAGTACGGTGCAATCCCTTATGTTGATTTGTACCGTCGTGGAGAAGCTGGTGGTTACGACCGCGAAGTCTATCGTATCGACGATCCTCTTTTCGACCGTACGGAACTGGAAGATTACCGGCTGGCATCGGTGACGGATACGATTCGTCGTAACGAGAGAGTAGAGCTCCCGGCTGTCAATCTGGCAACGACCGTTACAACAAAGGAAGTGGTACGGGTGGTCACAAAGCATAAAGAGAGAACGGATGAAACTGCAACCCCTGAGGGGATAACTCCTGTTGCTCCCGCTGTCAAAAAGAATGCAACACCGATCGAACACAATCCTGTATATCTGGCCGTAAAAACAAACCTTCTTCCCTGGTTTGGCGTAGTTTCTTCAATCCGTCTGGGAACGGGTGAGACGAAAATAGAAACAGGTGCATTCATGCCTAATCTGGAAGTGGAGTGCAGCTTTGCCGGTCGCTGGTCACTGGCTTTGTCGGGCATGTATTCCGACTTTGCCTATAAAGCTAAGACGCGCGATAGCTGGTCTGTCTCTGAAATATCCCTTGAATCAAGAGTCTGGCTGTCCCCTTCGGGAAGGTTTACCGGCCTGCATACCGGGGTGTTTGCCGAGTATGGTGACTTCGATGTACGTGGCAGCGCGATCGATAGCTCTGAGGATATACTTTACGGTCGGACAGGCTGTTTCTGGTCGGCAGGCCTGTCGATGGGGTATCGTTTCTCCCTGACCGGAGGTTTGGGGATGGGGCTGAGTGTACGTGCCGGTTACCGTTCGGTTTTCGGCGGGAAGAAATACCGCTATGACGTACCGGATGACCGGAATTATTTGGAAACCCGTTTTGCCTCGACGGGATTTATGTTGGGATTGCGGATAGATTTATCGTACCGTTTTCAAATCAGATAAGAAGATGGAGAGGAATAAAAGAAATAAGAAATATAGTATAATGCAACTGGTGGGTTGGATGATATATGCTGTATGGACTGTGGCGGTTTTGTCCTGTGCGTACCGTATGACGGACGAGGATTGGGAGAAGAACGGAAAAGTACGTTTACTGCTTCGCCGCCCTGACAGTGGTTGCCCGGAGAATATGACGTGGTATTTCTATCCGGAAGGTTCGGATAGTCCGATTATCCGTACGGGGGACGTTTCGGGATATGAAGGTACATTGCCTTCGGGTTGTTATCGGGTGGCTGTCTGTAACAGGGGGTGTACGGGTGTCACGCTTGAAATGGAGAAGGGATATGAGGAAGCTTGCGGAAGAGCGCAGCGGCTTTCTTCCCTGAAATCTTCATCGGTGCAGATAGCCTGTCCGGGTAATTTGTACGGGACAGGTTTAGACCTGATCGAGGTGGACGGAAGAGAAGTTGTGGCAAAGGAATTGTCTGCGGTAAACCTTGTCCGTACATTAGAAATGAATATAAAAGTCACAGGAGGGGAAAAGGGAGATGTCGTTCCGGCGGTTTTGTCCGGAAGGTTGACCGGTGTTTCATCACGGGTTCATATACCTTCCGGCAAGCCGCTGTTCGATACGCGGGCCTTTATGACGTTCGAGCCGGAAGAGACCGGACTTGGCATTTATACATCTACCTTGAACCTGTTTGGATTGTCTTCGGGTGAGGAAAGCGGTGAAATGGTCGACCTGATCCTAACGATGACACTGGCAGACGGAAAGGAAATCACTTCATCCACGGATATCACCGAGGAGGTGAAAGAGGCATTCACCGTCGGAGTTACGACACATGTGATACTGGACTTTGTAGTCCGTTATGATGAAATGTCCGGTTTGACGATCACGCTGAAGGAATGGAAACCGGGTAGCGGCGGTTCGGGTGTGGTGACTCCCTGAAACGAAATGAAAACGATAGTAATAGTAACGATAAAACACTGGTAAAATATGGAAACAGGAAAATTATTGATCATGAGTCTGTTGGGAGCGACTATCCTGGAAGGTGGTTGTAGCAACATGGAAGAGCCGGTGACGGATGGAGCGGCTGAAGCAATAGAGGTGAATGCCGGAATAGCGGAGGCTACCCGTGCGGTGATCGGCGGTGGTTATACGAATGATCTGGAAGTATCGTTTGCCCGTTTGGATAATCCCGGTACAGTTGGCGCTGCGTGGACCTCTATCGACGCAGTCCGTACAGGTGGTACGGGTAATACGGCGCTGACTTTTGAGCCGGAACAAACCTATCTGGCGGAAGAGGGAGAGTCTGTCCTGATCGGTTATTATCCCCGCAAGGAACTGAGCGGAACCACCAACCCCGCCAGCGTCACTTATACTATAACGGGCGACGAGGACATCATGGTGACAGGTGTGCAGACCGGTTCGCTGGTCGATAAGTTCGAGACTTTTACTTTCAGCCACCTGCTAACCCAGTTGCAGTTCAAGTGTGTTGGTTCAGCCGGTGCGATCGGTAAATGGACGGCGGTCGCTTCCATTAAAGTAAAAAATGTAGCCACGGGATTGAAGCTATCGCTGGATAAAACAAATGGAGCTAAACTAACGGCCACGGGTACGACTGACCAGACACTGACAGTTAAGAACTGTCCTTCTATGATCTCTGCTTTAGATGCCGAAACTCCGCCAACCGGTTATCTGCTACTTTACCCGACAGCCAATATGGGAACGGAGAGTCTGCCTGTCTCTTTGGAAGTGAAAGGAATATATGACGGGAGTGCGAAAACCCTGAACGTCACAGTCTCGAATATCGGTGAAGGGGTGAAAGCTGGCTATTCGCATCTGATCACGCTCACCTTTACGGAGGACGGTAAAATAGCGGTAGAATCCGGCATTGCTGAGTGGCAGCCGGGTAATAATGGCAGTACAATAGTAACCCCCCGAGAATAATCGTAGAGTCATGAACAACTTCATAGTAGCAGCATTCATATCCATCGCCATCCTTTGGGGCCTTGCCGCCTGTTCGGACAGCGATCCTACACCGCCTCCGGTCCCGGAAACGGTAGTTTGCCTGGAAGGTTCGATCGGAGCGTCGACGCGTGGGGTAATCGGCTCGGGCTATGAACAGGATCTGAAAGTGAACTTTGCCCGTCAGGATGAGTCGGCGGTTTCAACGGGTACATACGGTGGGTTGTGCATAAGGCTGTGCGTCAGGGTGGAAGGGGGAACCGCCCAATCGTATTTGCTGAGTCGCAGTCGTACCCGGCGGATGGCCGTCATATCCGCCTGCACGGTTATTATCCGGCGAAGGGGGAGCCGACAACCGATGCAGGAGGGGGCAAAGTAACCTTCCGCATAGACGGAACGACGGATATCATGGCAACGGGAATCCTCGTGGGAAACGGCTATGTTCCGGTGACGACCTGTACGTTCCGTCATTTGCTGACTCAGGTCCGCTTGGTCTGTTACAGTGACCGAGCCGATGCATGGGGAACGATACAAACGATCGAGGTGGCAGATGTACATACCCGTCAGGAACTGGATTTGTCAGCGGAAACGCCCCGTCTGGCGGATATATCTGTGGCGGAAGATATAAAGAATCTCCCGGTGCAGGATATTGCCGGTCTGCTAATCCCGCAGGTCGCGTCCGACGGATCGCCTCCCGAGGCACAAGGCTATCTCCTTCTTCCGGCATCCCCGGTGAATGGAACGGCAGATCATCCGCTCCATCTTCGGATCACGACAACGAAAGACGGCAACGGCAATCCGAAAGAAACCCTCTCGAACGCCTTTGTCTGGATAGAGGGTGGTTTTGAAATCGGCAAAAGCCATATCGTCTCGCTCTTTTTTACCGGAGCCGCCAACATACAAACCACGCATGTCAGTGTGGAAGCGTGGATGGAGGATGAACAAGGGGAGATGCCGATATGATAAAATACGAATAAATAAACAGGAAATAAAACTTTTAAAACAAGTGAAAATGAAAACGATCACGACAAAGTGGGCCATGCTGATAGCCCTGATGACAGCGGTAAGCTGTACGGAAACAGAGACAGGAATAGAGCCGGAACCGGGTAGCGGTGACGGCCAGGTGGCACTGGGTATCAACCCGAACCTGAAGGTGGATGCCGGACTGAAATCGACAACGAAATCGGTGGTAAGCGGCAGTGTGATTACCTATACCGATTATAGTACGGCTCCCGGCCTGGGTATCGTGGTAACCAACCCGGATGCAACTGGCTGGTATTCTCCCGATGTATCGAGTTCGGGTTATACAGGTCATCATGTATGGTATATAGGGGATACCAAAGGTGAGAACTGGATTTCGATTACCGAGAAAGGTCTTAGTTATGACCCCAAAAACGAAAAACCTTACTATCTGACGGAAACGGTAGGAAAGGTGTATGCTTATTATCCGTATGATAAAGATGCACTGAGTAGCCTGTCAAATATTTCGGGTGAAGGCAGTCTTAAAATCCCGGTAAGCGTATTGGCTAGCGGCGATATAGATGCTGCGACAAATAATGCGAATAAAATCTGGAATAGTAGTAATGGCTCATGGGGTAATAATAACGTGGCAAACAAGGCGATAAACCTGTCTGATACGGGCGAAAAAGATTACCTGTATTTTGCCGCTGAAGGAGGCGGCCGTTATGTGAACAACGGTCGTGCCAAAAATCAGACACCTTTCGATCCGGAGCAAGGTCCGAAAAATACCGATGCCGCCAATCCCGGTTATCTGATCAACCTGGATATGAAGCATGCGATGGCGATGGTTTCCTTCCGCGTGTACGACGGCGGAAATCTGAGTAGTAATGATGTGAAATTTACAAAGTTCGTGATAAAGAATCATGAAGGGAGTTCCAATAGTTACATCAAGAGCGGAAGTGGCAAGATGTCGCTGTCAGACGGTATAATAAGCGATAACACGTCAACCGGTACCCTGACCCGAAATATCACAAACTACATCCTGATGAAACAAATCAAAGACGGAGAACAAAGTGATAAAGCCTTTATCGAGAATAAATCGACCGTCAACGGACAGTTGGTATCCAAAAAAGTCAGTGCAATCGTGTATCCGGTCACCAGTTTCGGAGAAAACGAAATAGATGTGGTCATCACTCTTCAGGAAGGTGTAAATACGGCAGTGGACTATACCGTTACCCTGCCGGCTTATCAGTGGCCGGCAGGAACCAATTGCATCTATACCTTCTCAGCCGGCCGTAACAAGTTGACAGTAATGGATGTAACGGTGACAGAGTGGGAGGAAGACGAACCGGACGATATCCCGTTGTAATACATCACTAAAAAAACAAATCCCATGAAACAGTTCTTATCGCGTTTAGTGGCAGTGTTTTTGTTCCTGTGTGCTGCCTGCACAGAGGCGGATATCGTTTCGCCGGTGCCTGGTGGTGGCGAAGCGGAAGAGGGTGTTCCTTTTCGAGTGAAGAACCTGGGCATGTGGATGGAGGTGGAATCGAGAAGTGTCGTGACAGGCGGCCCCGGACAAACGGATAGAAACCCGAACCCGCTGACACAGGTGGGGGTATGTGTCACGAAAGAGAGCGGCGGTGTGGTAAGTTTGTACAACACCAGCATCAAAAGCCAGCAGTTCGTCTATAGTGCTGCCAGTACCCCTTCTTCCTGGAAACCTGCGGAAGGGGAGGAACCGCTTCTGTTGTACACCGAAAAAGGAACGGTATACGGCTATGTGCCTGCTGAAAAGAGTGTTTCGCTCACGGGTACTCCGAAAGTTCCTTTGATGAGTGGAATAAAGGTGTTGGATAAACAGAAATTCTACTTTTCAGATGGTAACAATATAGTGGATGCCGCTACCGATGTGCAGTGGGAAACCGATCAGGAGGATTACCTGTATTGCATGGCTGCGGCTGAGGTAGACCGTTGGCATCCGGAAGTATCGCTCGAGATGCAGCATGCGCTCTCGAAGGTGAGCTTCCGGGTCCTGGAAGAGGGCTCGGCTTTTGCCGGTTGCTATGTTGAAAAGGTGGTGCTCAAAAGTAATGGGGAGTTAAAAAAATGCACGTCCGCCAGGCTGAACCTGGCAACGGGTGAGGTGGAAGGGACGCTGACGGCGGTGGATCAACTGGTTTTTACCGCGGGCGGGGATACGCGTGCCGTAGGCGGGGAGCCGGGAGAAACGACGACGAACGTCCCGGTGCAGGCCTTCGGGTTGGTGATCCCGGTCAGTGGCGTGAATGTGACATTGGAACTGACATTCGACGACGGGCGTACCTTTACGATGAAACCGTCCGTAGCGGGTGAAGGCCCCGGCAGCTTTACAGCCGACTGGAAAAAGGGATACAACTATACCTACAACCTCCGCATGCAGCCGCAGGGCATAGAGCTAGCGGAAGTGAAAGTGGCGGCCTGGAACGACGGCGGGGCGTATGACGTACCGATGGAGTGAGTCTTGTCACTTATTGAAACAAAGAATTAGAACACAAAGGAAATCTAAATGAAACGGGATCGAATACAGTTATATCTGATTGTTCTGCTGGTCGGTAGTTTGCTGGCCGGATGCACGGCAGGGACTGTGGAAGATGTCGTGCCGGAAGAGAGTCGCCCGGTGGAACTTCGTTTCAGTAAACCGGACCTGGGAACCCCGGTTCTTCTGAGCCGTGCGGGGGAGGAGGCTGCCGTTCCTGCGGCATCTGCAACCCCGCTGCCCGAAGGGGCTACGGTGCGCATCTGCGGCTACCTGCGCGGTGAGGAGGGGACGGCTACAGCCGAGGTTCCTTTCTCTACTGCGCAACCATCGTTTGAAGCGACCTATGTGGTGGAAAAAGACGGTTCTTTGTCGCCTTGCCTGACGGATGATACAGGGGCGCAGCTTCCCGGTACTGCCGGCGAACTGGTCGTCAGGGGAGGCGTTTACGATTTCTATGCCGTTTCACCGGCACGTCGGCTGGAAAAAGATGCGCAGGGGAGGTATGTGGTGACGGCAATCCCGCATAAGGAGGATGTGATTACCTCTTTTGCTCGTGGGGTGACCGTTTCGCGTTCCTCGCGTGTGGTCACGCTGGAAACTTTCCGCAGGCAATGCGCCCTATTGGTGTTCAATGTCGCCCCTTCACCGGAGAATGCGCTTCCATTCGATGAGCTATACGGAACCAGGCTGGAACTGAGTCATATCTCCGTATCCGGTGCGACTCTGATAGCGGGGGAGGATACGGGAATCCTTCCGACGGGCGGAGAGAATAAAGCGGAGGCGACCGTGGTTTTTGAAAGCGGGGAGTTTGTCGCGGTGGAAGAGGGTTCCGATCCGGATGGTATGGGCCTGAATAAAACGAC
This sequence comes from Parabacteroides goldsteinii, assembly GCF_020091425.1. Classification (NCBI taxonomy): domain Bacteria; kingdom Pseudomonadati; phylum Bacteroidota; class Bacteroidia; order Bacteroidales; family Tannerellaceae; genus Parabacteroides; species Parabacteroides goldsteinii. Next base: position 1,804,221 of record NZ_CP081906.1, read on the forward strand.
GGGCATCGTCCTACCCAAAAACGACCGTCCTTTCGGAGTGGAAATCGATGTACAAAGGAATCATGAAACGGCTACCCTGAAAGCGACCATAGACCAACCGATCACTTTCGATGCAGGCAAGCGGTACGTCTTCACCCTGGAAGTAAAGAATGACGAAAGCTGTCTGAATCTGAAAATAATAGCCTGGAATGCCATTTCCTTTTCCGACGGCGAGGTAGGTGCTCCTCCCGGCGGTTCTTATCCCGACCCGGATATCCAGGAGGGGATCGGAACAACCATCACAGTAGCCCGGTGGACAAAAATAGAGTGGAGCGACTCAGATGTCGGAGGAGGAGAATAATTGAAACAATTAAAAACGAAATACAATGGAACGAATCAGTAAAACCGTGTTGTTTGTGTGGTTGCTGCTGTGGGTGGCGGGAGGTTGTACGCGGACGGAGGTGGAGGAAAAGGATTTACCACCCCATCCGGCGAAAGAGGTGGAAGCCGTTTTTAACCTGAACGTGCTGGCTAACCGCCCCCTGCAAGCACGCAGCATCACTTTTACTCCGGAAGGAACGTTCGAAATCGACTCGATTGCGCCGGGCATCACGGATTCGGTCGCAACCAGATCGGCAGTCGCCTTGACAGAGGGGGATGAGAGCCTGATCTCCCAACTATGGGTCGGGCAGTATGATGCATCAGGCAACCGGGTATTCAGCCAATACATTTCGCCTGTGACCGGAACGACGGTGAACCTGAGGCTGAAAGAGAGCGGAGAAGCCACGCACCATGTCTGGTTTGTTGCCAATTGCGACGATTTGGGTGAGATCGCTACGGAAGCGGTATTGAAAGAACATGTATTTACGTATGCCTCGACCACAGAGGGATTACCTGAGAATCGTTTGTGCGGCATGACGGGAATGTGGTCGGGTGTGATCCGGGATAACGGTGTGGAGAGTATCGGTGTCGATATGACCCGGACGGTGGCAAAGATTTCGTTTAGCTATCTGATCGGTGGAGATGGTTTCAGTTTCAAACCTTCCTCAGTAAAGCTGAAATCGGTGCCGGATAAAATACGTATGGAAGAAACGACAACTCAATTAATCGATGTAATATATGGAGAATATACCGGCGAATCCAGTGCCGACGGAGCGACGATGCACTGGTATCTACCGGAAAACCGGGCAGGTGTAGTAACCGGTGAAAACGCCGCCACGTCTGAAAAGGAGAAAACAGGCCGGGGAGTGAGCAATGCCACTTGCATAGAACTGACGGGAACTGCGGTACAGGGCGGTGTCACTTACGAAAACGTCACCTTCCGTTTCTTCCCGGGCAGTACCGATATGAATGATTACAATATCAAACGCAACCATTATTATACGATGAGTGTGACGTTGAAGGGAATAGACGTCACCGACCAACGCATCACGGTGGGGACAATCCCGCCGATCGATCTCGACGGCTTGCAACCGATGCCTGCAGGTAAAGGCGGCACGACCGAGTTGCAGATCACTGCCCGCCCGGGAGAGCAGTGGAGCATCAAACTGCCGGATTGGTTGTCGGCACTGATCGATAACACAATCCAGGCTGGATATGGAGCCAGGATAGATCATCAGGGTCCTGCTAAGATTGTTTTCAAGGCAGAAACAGCCAATCCGACAGCCGAGCCGCGATCATTTCCTTTTAAGATGAACGCAACGGGCAAGGAACAAAATATTGAGATCGTACAAGAAGGATCGACATTGGAGGTGGGTAACGCCATTTCGGTGGATGCTGCTTCCGGTTCGGAAGGTCAATCTTCATTTACTGTCACAAAAGGGTTGAACTGGCGCGCTGTTTTATCCGACGGTTGGCTGAGTTGGGCTTCAGGCAATCCGGCAACCAGCGGTGTTGAAGCCATAGGGGAAACCCAAAGTTTAATAGTCAAAGCATCTTCCAGTAACCCGTATGCAGCAGCCCGAACGGGCAGCATAATGGTAGAAGGAGGTCAATCGGTTGGCAGTTCAACATATAACGATCTGAAAAAAGAGATATCCGTATCCCAGGCTGCTTCCACGGTCACTTGCCTCACCCAACCGATAGAGGTAAGTGCGGAGGGAGCGACCGATGCATCTTTACAGTTTACAGCAACTCCTTATTTACCGTGGAAAATAGCAGTGTCGGAAGCTGATAACTGGCTTGGTCTGACTGGTCAAACGACGGGTCAGACGACGACAAATCCTCAAAATGTTGTTTTTAATGTTCCTGTCAATCCCAATTCCAAGGAACGTACGGGTACAATAACAGTCCGTGTGGGAGATGAATCCAAAGGGCCGACGGGTAATATAACCGTGAACCAGAAAGCCTCTTCATTAGTGGTTGAAGAAATTTCCACATCCTTGGAGCCGACAGCGGAGGCTTCGGGTTCTGTCGCTTTTACGGCAACGAAAGGCCTTTCCTACACTGTTACTTATCCGAATTGGCTGACTTTTACCGGTGAAACAGTTGGTTCGGTAACTGGAACAAAACAAACCTTTGAATATAAAACTAATAGCGTGAATAAAAATAAGGAAATACGAGAGGGGCAGATATCAGTAGTAGCCGGAAACATGGCAAAGAAGACGCCGGTATTACAGAATGCTTCGACGTTTAAGGTGGAACCGCGAACGATTGAACTATCAAATATGGAATCATCAGCCGAAGCGACAATCATAGGAACATCTGGATTGTCATGGTCGTTAACGAAAGCGAATACAGGAGATGCAGCGATAACAACTGCAGTAACTAACGGAGAGTTAACAGCTGCTTCCTATACCGTAACATTTAGTGCGCCAGCAAACGAAGGCGGAGAACGTTCAGCGGATTTTATCATTGCTGTAACCGGCGGTAATCATTCGGATACGGTTACGGTTAAACAAGCCAGTGGGTTGAATACGATAACGATAGATCGAAATATTGTGGATTCATTTAAAAACTATCACGATAATAATTTCCCGAACGCTAAGACACCTCCATTTAATTATGATTTTGGAAATTATGCTGCCTCCGGTTCTTATAGTGGCGATTACAAAGGGAATTCTGCAAGTTATACAATAGATGAACCCTATACGATAGAAGTCGAAGCCACGCAAAGCCAAGTTCGTGAGCAATACCTTACTGGTCTTCCTATAAAAGTATGTACAGATAAAGGAGATGGGTGGCGTGTCCCGACAATGATTGAGTTATATGCAATTTGGAATATATGTAAGGGTGATAATTCGGATGCAACAGACGATGAACCTGCGGCATATACATTTGGTGAGGGTTTCATATATAGCGCTTATTGGAGTAGTTCGTGTGGAGAAGGAGCAGTTTCTACGCGTGCTGTGATTTATTTTATGAATGGACAATTCAATACAAGTGGTACAAGTTCTAGCCCAGGAAAAAATACATATCCTGTTCGTTGTGTTCGTGAAAAATAGAAGACCTTAAGTTAATCCATAAAAATAGATGTAATTATGAACAAAGCAGATTTTATCAGCAAACTGGCTGTGGAGATGAATATTTCGCAGCAGCAGTCACGTGAATTTATGAAAGCCTTTCAGGTAGTGTTAACAGAAGCAATGAAACAGGATAATCCTGTTATGCTTCAAGGTTTCGGAACTTTTACTCCGTGGTCTCAAAAAGAGCGTATCGGCCGTAATCCCCATACTGGTATCTCTTGTGCAATACCGGCACGTACGAGTGTCAAGTTCAAACCCGGAAAGTTTTTACTTAGGGATTTGAATTCATCCAAATAGAAAGCAGGTGGAGACACAGATGTTTTTAGCTATTATGTGTCTCCACTTGCTTCTGTTTTTTCAATTCCCCTCAATTATTATTAACGCCTATTGGATATATCATGAAGAGACAAAATAAATTAGAGGCTTTATTCCCCAACGGGAAAGTGCCTGATGCGAAGGATTTTAACCGTAGCCTTGACAAAATGTCGAAGGAAGGCCGTAACCGTTTACGTGAAAAGATTTATAAAATTGCATTTACCGTATGGTCAACCTTGCCTAAAAAGCACCAGAAGTTTATTGAAGAAGTTATCGTCCATGATCGGCAGTCATATGTTGACTTTATGCAACAAAGAACAGTTATGGCCTGTCTGCGTTGTCCCCTTCGTTTTCCTGTCTTGTTTATCCGTATGCTGCATTTGACAGAAGTCGTTGAACGGACTGCGCAAACCTCTATAAATCATATCGCAATGTCTGTTCTGATTTGTTTTCAGATTTGCGGAAAGATCGGTACGCTGGCCGGGCATATAGGCAAAGGGGAGATTGCCTATGAAGAGGTGCTGGTGTTGGCTGGGAAGATGACTATAGTTGACTTTTGCGGGGGGGGGGGTGAAGAGCTATTGAAAAATAAATAATAATACAATCGTATATGCTGGCGGTTTACGATCAGTAATTTTGGTTAGATAATCAGTGATTTATATACTTTTATATTGAATACTATTCTGTAATTTTGTGTCATAACAATAAAAATAAGAATTACATATGACAGTAATGAAGGTTAAAGGTATGATTATGGTAGTGATCATGATGTTATGTATCACTATAAATGCACAGACGCAAAGTGATAAGACATTGGTGGCTTATTTTTCGGCAACAGGAACAACGGAGAAAGCAGCAAAGTTGATTGTAGAAGTTACAGGTGGAACGCTCTACGAGATACAACCTGAAAAAGAATACGTCACTGCTGATTTGGATTGGCATGACAAATCTTCACGTAGCAGTGTAGAGATGTCAGATGCTAAATCACGTCCTGCATTACAATCTAAACCGGAAAATCTTGCAGATTACGATATCATTTATATAGGTTTCCCTATTTGGTGGAATTCAGCTCCGAGAATCATCAATACTTTTATTGAAAGCGGTGATTTTGCCGGCAAGACGATTATTCCGTTTGCAACATCGGGGAGCAGCAGTATTTCTAATGCGGAAAAAGAGTTGCAGGAAACCTATCCTGATATGAAATGGCAAAAGGGCCGCCTTTTGAATGGTGCGACGAAGGAAGATATTAAGAAATGGACTAAAAAATAAATTATTATGAGAAAGAATTTTGGGGCAAAGCCCTTTACTTATCCGCAGCCGGTGTTTATTATCGCTGCTTATGATGAAAACGGTACTCCCAACGCTATGAATGCGGCTTGGGGTGGTATCAGCGAGATGCATGAAATTAGTATTTGTATTAGTGAGGGACATAAAACGACAGCCAATATACTGAAGCGTAAGGCTTTTACCGTGAGTATGGCAGAGGTCGGACAGGTGATAGCCTGTGATTATGTGGGTATTGTTTCCGGTAATAAGGTTTCGGATAAATTTGCTCGTGCAGGTTTCCATGCGACTCGTTCGGAGTTTGTGGATGCACCGTTGATCGACGAATTATCCGTTGTGCTGGAATGTAAATTGAAGGATTATAATCCTGAAACCTGTATTTTGCGTGGTGAGATAATAAACGTAAGTGTAGACGAACGTGTTCTCGACGAAAACGGAAAAGTAGATGTATCCAAAGTGTCTCCTATTATATTCGACCCGTTCAATAACGATTACCTGGAAGTGGGTAAAAAGGTAGGTAATGCCTTTTCGGATGGTAAGAGATTGAAATAAGGAGTAACTTTCGGAGGTTACAATCGGTGAGAATTGTGTTGTAGGATTAAATATTCCTCTTTATATATGTTTGTGTCCTGGGACAATGCACAAGGCATTTCAAACAGGTACTACATCCATGTATGTTAACGATTTCATCTCTTGAAACCGATCTACTCCAAACTTTACCTTTAAGGACTTTTCTCTCGCAGATATTGACGCAGGTAATGCAATTACCGCATTTTGGAGATAGAGGTTCATGCAATACCGTTTCCAGTGGAGCATCAGTTAAAACGGTACCGAGACATTGTGCTGCGCCATATTCAGGAGTAATTAGCAGATTGTTTTTCCCAATCCATCCTAATCCGCCAAGTAGTGCAACGGTTTTATGGGGCAATACTGATTCTTTTGTTTCATAATCGAATACGCCGTCGGCTAATAATCCCGTATCGGATTGCGAAATGGCTTTATAGCCCTTCCCGGTGATGAACTTGGCCAATTCGTCTGCTATTTCTCCGGCTTTATGTTCGGTTTGCGAATATTCATCATCGTCGAAATTGTAATTATCCGCTATTCGTGCTTGTACGTAGTCGGGAATATTAAATACCATTTTAGCATATTCTGCGGTTAGCGGGAGCGCAAAAACAATGGCGGTCGGGAGTTGCCTGTTTTGCTTTTCGTCTAAATGCGATATATTGACAAAGCGTATCAGTGTTGCTCCTTGATTTTTTAATTTGTTTTCTATCTCTTGGTTTAAGTATTGCATGTCTCTTTTTTTGTAATAGGGATATAAATATCTGTTATAAGCTCCGAAGCCGGAGTTTTTTCGGGAGTGTTGATGTAAGTCTCAAAGGTGAATTGTTCCCGCAGGGTATAATCGCTTGTCGGCAACCAGTCAAGGTAAATATGGCGGTATACCTTATTTAATTCATGATAAAACCCTTTGAAACGAAAGATTGCATATTCTCCCGTATGAATTTCATAAACGCCAAAGCCTTTCGGAGCTTCAAATGATTGCGGCAATGTTACCCCAATCATAAAACGGTTTTGTTCTTCTGGCGTGATATACGGATAATCGAGAGTCAAACTCACGTATTTACATCCTTTTGAAGATAATTCATATTTTTCGGAAAATTGTAGCAACTGCTTCCACAAAACAGAGAAACTATGGATGACATTATTTGTTCTTTCCAATTTTAAGTATGCGATTCGAATACCTGGTACTTTTTCAATACTTGGCTCAATTCGTATAGGATTCTTCCTTTCGGGATTGACCTTTGAATGCTTTTTACGAAATTCCGGAATGGAACAATTAAAATAACTCTTGAATGCCCTCGAAAGTGTATGTTTGTTCTGATAATTGATTTGACCGAGAAGTTCCGGGACACTTACATCAGTTGTTATTAGCTTAAATGCAATGTACTCTAATCTCAGTCGTTGAATGTACATTCCAATATTTTCGCCACAAACAGTTTTGAAAAGTTTGTGGAAATAATATTTGGAGATACCTGCAACATGGGACAGCTTTTCAGTATTAAGGTCGTCAAACAAATGGCGGTTGATATACTCCTGAACTCTTATAATCAAATCATATTGCACATGAGCCGTATTGATTTTTTGTTTCCACCTTTTGATATTTGGAAGTCGTTTGGACATTTCCGCTCTCAACTCTTCCGACGTGAGATTAACTCCTGTCTCTTTATAATATTCTTCGGGGAAAAGCCCCCAAAGATAAATGAGATAATCCATTGAGAAATCATAGAGTTTAACCCCGTTATGCAAACAATAGTCGCAATATTCCACATTTTGGTTTGCCTCAAGATTTGTATAATCTATATCTAAAGGTATTCCACACGTCTGGCAATATTTTGTTTCAGCATTGATTTTCATAAATATCTTATTATTCAGGTACAAAGTTAACCAATAGATTGTACTAAAGGTTACCATAAATAGCCTTCTTTTAAAAGAAAACAGGGAATACCTTAATAATTATAGATTAGTCTGTTGCCTGTGTTATTATCTAATTCTTCTTTGTTAGGATAGCGGGCGATAAGACTAAATAACACTTCATAAGCCAACGATAACATAGTTTCTTGACATAACCTCTTTTCTTTGCAGTATAGGAACTGATAAAGCAAACGGATATGAAAAGAATACTTTACTATGTGATACTTATCCTGATTGGTGGTAACGGGATGATGATGGCTCAGAATGGTTTGATTCATGGGAGAGTGACGGATATGGAGAATAATCCGGTTGACGGCGTAGCCGTTGTTCTCCAGACATTGGATTCGGTTTATGTGGATGTGGTGGTAACGGACAGTCTGGGTAGTTTTAACCTGGACCATGCGGCGGAACAGACATGCCGGCTTTTATTCCAACATCTATTATATGAACCATTTCAGTTGGAGATATCCGGGGAAGATGCCGGAACTGTCCGGCTGACTTCTAAAAACTATGAGCTGGATGGCGTGGTTGTTAAGGCGGAGCGTCCGCAGGTGAAAGTAGAGAACGGGGCTTTGAAATATGATGTTCCCCAATTGATGAAAGATAAATCGGTCAGTAATGCCTTTGAAGTTGTAAAACAATTGCCGGGTATTATCGGCGGCTCGGATGAGATACAGTTACTGGGAGCCGGTTCCCCGCAAATCATTCTGAACGGGCAGTTGACAACTATGTCGGTAGACCAGCTGATAACCATGCTGAAAAGTATCCCTTCTTCACGGGTGAAAAATGTAGAAGTGATGTACAACGCTCCCGCTAAATATAATATCAGAGGCGCGGTAATCAATGTGATTCTGGACAAGGAGACAACTGACGGCACAGCCTTACAGGGAGAAGTTGGTGTCGATTATCTCCAAAAACATTATGCTTCGGGCAAGGCACATGCCAATTTGTTGTATTCGACTCCTGACCTGACCATAGACTTTCTGGTGAATGGTAATAAAGGACGTTATTTCGAAGGGGAAGATATTATGGCAAGGCATACCTTGGAAACAGGAGTGACGGAAATCCATCAATTCGGACGAGGAAACGGTCATATAAACAGCGGAGATATCCGATTGGGCTTGGACTATAAATTCAAAAATGAAGATAAGTTGTCGGCAGCCTATTCCTTAGGAGGCAATAGGGTGAAAAAGAACCGGACAGCCAATACCTCCTTTTCTATACCTGAAAACTCTGTCCCGGAAGAAGAACGTTTCAGTCGGACTACCGGAGAAGATGAGATTACTCTGCACAATATCCGCTTACAATATGACGGTCATAGCGGTGTTACGGCCGGAATGGATTTTACCAACTACCATTCGCCTTCTTTCCAGAATTTCCTGGAAAATCGTGGAGAGGAAACGCTGACTGATATGCAGAACAATTCCAAACAGGATATTTCACAATGGGCGTTATTTGCCAACCATACACACACTTTTGCCACCGGATGGACACTGAATTACGGTGTCCACGGTGGTTACACTTCCTCAAAGACCTATATCGATTATTTGTATAATAAAGGGAATGGTTACGAACCGGACCCGGATTTACTGGAGAACAATTTGCAGAAAGAATATACAGCCAATGTCTTTGCCGAAGTATCCAAAAATTTCGGTGAACATTTCTCAGCAACAGCTTCTTTGAAAGGAGAATATTTTAAATCGGACTATACTTCCAATGGCAAGAAATCGACACTTTGGAATGATTGGACCTTCTTCCCGAATGCCTCGTTGAGTTATCTGTTTACACCGCAGCATATTTTGCAGCTGAATGTGAACAGCAATAAGACATATCCGTCTTATTGGGAGATTACACCACAGGCTACCCCTCTAAACTCTTATTCCGTAGTAATGGGTAATCCGGCTTTGAAACCTTACCGTTCCTATCAGGGACAGTTGCTTTATATCCTGAAGCAAAAATATACTTTCATGGTTTTTGCCCAGTATGAACCGGATTATTTTGCCCAGTTGCCTTATCAGAGTTCAACGGAACTGAAGAATGTGTTCCGTTACGAGAATATGGATTATAACCTGGTTGCAGGAGTAGGAGCTGTTATCCCGTTCCGCATCGGTGAATTCATGAACAGCCAGTTTACGGCACAGGGCATCCGGATGCAACAGAAGCTGGACCATTTTAATGATATTTCTTTTGATAATAGTAAATACCTGGGGCAGTTCTTCCTGAATAATACATTTACTTTGTCAAAGTCACGTCCGAATCTGAAACTGGATTTGAACAGTTATTATATCACCGGAGCCGTGCAGGGAATCTACGATTTGGGTTCTGTCTATAATGTTTCAGCTGGTTTGAAATGGCAGTTTGCCAATGACAAGGCAACGGTTCTTCTGAAATGTGACAATATCTTCCGGAGCAATCTTCCTAATAAAATCGAAATTAATCAGGCAAACCAATACAGCCGCCTGACTAAGATTGACGATACTCGTTGCCTGACTGTTTCCTTCATCTGGAAATTCGGGGGATATAAGAGTAAAGAACATGATAAGGTGGATACTTCCAGGTTTGGAAAATAGTATCGGTAGTCCTGTTCATTCTGAAATCTCATGTGTCCGGTCTGTCATTTTGATAGCCGGATGGGTGAGATTCTGCCTTGCAGGCCTGTTATGGGTATCAATTTGGTATATTGAAATTTTGTTTTTATCTTTGCGTCCGAATTGGACAAAGCATTTGAATATGAATAAAATTTATACAATAAATGATATAAAGAAACAGAATGCCCTCGTGACGTGTGGTATTCCTGTTGTGCATGTCCATTGGTTCAGTGGTTTTATCTAAATAATATTTCCTTTCTTCTCCGGCATCAGCTTTCCGGAGTTTTTATAACACCATTCATTTTTATTAGTAACGTATCGCGGGAGAATCTTTATTCGTCCGTGTTAAATTGATTATACATATGTTTATAGTTTTATGCCTGTTATGCATAGGGACAGGTGCGGGCTATCTGTTCCGTCGTGCTCATAGTTTAAGGAAATTGGAAAATACAATCTCTTATACCATATTCGCCATGTTATTTGTTTTCGGCATTACTATCGGGGCAAACAAAACCTTAGTGGATAATATTGGTGATTTTGGTTTTCAGGCGGCGTTGCTGGCTGGTTGCGGAGTACTGGGAAGCCTGTTGGCCTCTTATATTGCATATAAATTTTTATCAGAGAAAGGAGACGGTGATGAAAAGTAATCTGATTGTTATATGTTGTTTTTTTGCAGGGATACTTTGCGGAATGTTCGGGGGAGAGGAACTGGCTGCCTATTGTACAAAATTACCGACATGGTTATTGTATGCGCTTATTATCCAGGTCGGCTTGAATATAGGTTCTAACGGAGAGATGGGAGCCATGCTGCGGAGCGTACGGTTGTCCAGTCTTTTACTGCCATTGTTTACGATATTAGGCACGTTGCTTTTCTCGGCGATAGCAAGTGTGTTGCTAAAGAGCTGGAATGTATATGATTGTATGGCGGTTGGGAGTGGATTTGCTTACTATTCTTTATCGTCGTTGCTGATTGTACAGTTCAAGGAGGCTTCTGCCGGAATAGAGATTGCCACACAGTTGGGAACAATTGCTTTACTGGCAAATATTATCCGGGAGATGATGGCTTTATTCGGTGCGCCGGTTTATGCCTCTTTGTTCGGGAAGTTTGCTCCGGTGTCTGTTGCCGGCATCAATTCGATGGATGTCTGTCTGCCGGTTATCAGCAGGTATTCGGGAAAAGGGATTGTCCCCATTGCTATTATTCACGGAATCATCCTGGAGATTAGCGTTCCGCTATTGATATCGTTGTTTTGTAAGTTATGATTTTGATTTTGGGATATAATTTATAGCTTTGTGGACAAACAAGCTTAATACCTTAAAATTATGTGAATAAACAGCTTAGCGGCCTCTCTCTTTCTGCTCATTATTATCGGTGGGTTCTCATGTAAAAAAATGTTTCAGAGGGAGAGGAAAAGTCCGGATTGGCGGTCTCTGTTCCCGATTTCAATGCAGATAGTGCTTATTCCTATATTGTCGAACAAATTGCTTTCGGACCACGTGTTCCGAATACGGAGGCACATCGTCATTGCAGTGATTATCTGATTGCAGGTCTGAAACGTTTTGGGGCAGCGGTGCAGGTACAGGAAGCAATACTTACAGCTTATAACGGTGACCGTTTGAATGCCCGTAATATTATCGGGTCATATAATCCGGATAATCCCCGGCGGATTCTGCTTTTTGCGCATTGGGATACGCGTCCCTATGCCGACCATGACCCGAATCCTGACAAATGGCGTGTTCCCATTGACGGTGCGGATGATGGGGCCAGTGGAGTTGGTGTCCTGCTGGAAATATGTCGTCAGTTAGGCGGTCAGAATCCGAATATCGGTATCGATGTTATATTTTTCGATGCAGAAGATTATGGTACTCCCCGTTTTATAACTGAAAACAGTCCGGAAGAGAGTTGGTGTCTTGGTTCACAGTATTGGTCTGCCAATCCCCATGTGACTAATTATCGGGCGGATTATGGGATATTACTTGATATGGTGGGGAGTCGTAATGCAACCTTCTTCAAGGAAGCCACTTCCATGGAATATGCTTCTCAGGTTGTGGAGAAGGTTTGGGAGGCTGCGCGCAATCTCGGCTATGGCAAGTTCTTCTTTAATGAACCGGGAGGCGGTGTGCTTGACGACCATACCTTTGTTATCAGAGGACGAAATATACCCTGTATCGATATTATAAACTATGACCCGGAAAGTTCACATCGTTTTGGTACTTACTGGCATACACATGATGATAATCTGGATAACATAGACCAGACGACCTTGAAAGCTGTTGGTCAAACTGTTCTGGAAGTGATTTATAAAGAGGTGGAAAATGATATTTAAGGAAATACAGATTTGAAAAATAAAAAGCATAGGCCGAAATCAATAACCGGCCTATGCTTTTTGTTCTATCTCGGAACGATCTCGAACGGAACTCTGACAAATACACCATGTTTCATCAAATTCATCAGATTCGGATACATTCGTTCCTTAAAGGAATCCCAGCTCCGGTGTTCCATCTGTGTCCATCCGGCTTCGGCCAAAGCAAGGCCGCGTGGATAGGTCATATAAGTCACACGGTTAATATCCTGCATCGCTTCTCCCCATAATGTGCCGGTGATGCCTAAAATATGCGCCTGTTGTGCGGCAGGAAGTCCGTATCCGGGGTCGAAGCGGTAACTGGTTTCCAGCGTGGTGACAGGCATTCCCCAGTTCTTAAACTCCGGAAGGTCGCCTTTTAGTTGCGGATAGTCCAGATAAGTATATTCACCCGGAGCCATGATTAACGGATTACCATGTTTTGCAGTTAGTTCGATACATTTGGGAGTTAATCCGGCACGCCAGGTGATCAGTGTGGCGTCTTTGGGATAATCGAACAGGTATTCATTGGCCGGCATACGGACATTATCCAGCTCGCACCATAACATCGGTTCTTTTCCGTATTTGCGGACAGAGGCCAGTATTTTATCGAAGAAATAATTCATTAACTGCGATTCTTTGGTGTAACCAAGTTGTTTCATTAAATCCTGGCAGTGAGTGCATTTGGTCCAGTTCTTTTCGATAACAGCTTCGTCTCCTCCTAAATGGATTTTGGAGGAAGGGAATATATCGGCTATTTCTTTGATGATATCGTCATAAACGGTATATACTTTGTCATTATTGGCACAAAGCATCAGGTCGACTGTTTGCCCCATTATTTTCTGAATCGTATCGGTGTGTGTACATCCCAGTTCCGGATAAGTAGCTAAAACTGCCACCGTGTGACCGGGGATATCCAGTTCGGGAATGATTTCTACGTTTCTGTCGGCAGCATATTTGATAAGGTCTTTCAGCTGTTCCTGTGTATAGAAACCGTTGTCGGGCCCGTTGGAGTCGGTTTTCGGATTGCGGAATGCCCCGATCTCTGTTAGTTTGGGGTGTTTTTTGATTTCAACACGCCATCCCTGATCGTCAGTCAGATGTAACTGCAAAACATTGTATTTGTATTTTGCCATCTGGTTGATATAGAATTTTACATCTTCTACAGGAAGAAAGTGGCGGGCAGGGTCAAGCATCAATGCCCGGTAACCATAGCGGGGTTCGTCGTCGATACGGATAGGAGCGATTTGATTGTTCGCTGTGTTACATACATCTCCCAGCAATATCTGATCCAGTGTTTTCAGTCCGTAGAAGAGGGCGGCGTGGCTGCTTCCTTTGATCGATAGTTTCTTTTCTGAAATATCCAGCATGTAGTGTTCTTTCCCTTTTATTGAAGGGTCGAGCTCTATCTCGATAACAGAATTACCGGATGTGGAAGGAGCACCGATATCGGCAACCTGTCCGGTTCGTTCGCCCAGAATACGCTGTAGTTCAAATAAACAAAATGCTTGTTTGGGCAGATTGGTTTTAACGGTTGTCCGGGGAGTAAGGACGAAATTCTTTTTACCTGTCATCTGTTCGATTCGATTAGGCAGAGGCAATAAAGCCGAAGTATTGCTCTGTCCGAAAGAAAGTGTCGCCGCTAATAGCAGTAATGACGTAATTTTGAGTTTCTTAGTATTAAAAATCATACATCTTAGGTTATTTTGTTATTAAAAAATCAGATCTTCGGTACAAAGATACATAACGAGATTAATTATCCCGGCATCTTATGAACTTTTCGTTATCAATGAATACGATGCAAAGATAGGCAAGCCTATTTTATAAAAGAACTCAATGGCTCCCAACGGGACTCAACGGGCACATACAGGCACTTTTTTCTTTTATTCAAAAAAACAATTGTTTTCAGTTACAAATACAACTGTTTTTGAATGCAAATACAATTGTTTTTGTGTTTGAATACAATTGTTTTTTCAGAGCCGGAAGGTTGCAAAAAAATAAAATCCTTTTTATTTATTCTTATATATAATGTAGGGAATTGACAGCCTTCAGGCAAGAGGTGGTGTAAAGTGTTGAATATGAGTGTGTAAGACGTGACAGCCTTCAGGCATTTTGTTTAACTCCTGATTTTTAACCGATTATGAAATTCGCACAAAACTAGAATAAATTGGTCTGGCGCATTTATTTTCCGTTTTAAACCAAACAAGTTCCAAAAATGTTTTTAACTTAGAAGCGATAATCTTTAAATCGAAAGATCATGGGAGCAAAGAAGAATTTTGTATTGGATACCAACGTTATCTTGCATGACTACAAGTGTATCGAAAATTTTCAGGAGAATGATATCTATCTTCCTATCGTCGTGTTGGAAGAGTTGGATAAATTTAAAAAGGGGAGCGACCAGATTAATTATAATGCCCGTGAATTTGTGCGCGAGCTGGATCTGATGACCAGTAACGATCTCTTTTTGAAAGGTGCCTCGTTGGGACCGGGTTTGGGAACATTACATGTCGTAACAGGTGACAAATACCAGGAAAAGATAGCTTTGTCTTTCCCGGACAGGACGCCTGACCACCGTATCTTATCCTGCACGCTTTCCGTTGCAGAAAAGACGCCTAAGATGCAGACTATCCTGGTTACGAAGGACGTCAACCTGCGTATGAAAGCCCGTGCATTGGGTATTCAGGTGGAAGACTACATCACGGATAAGGTAATCAATGTCGATATCTTTGAACGTGCTCAGGATACCTACGAAAATATAGATCCTGATCTGATCGATAAGATCTATTCAACCCCTGACGGACTGGATGCGGATTTGTTCGAATTCAAATCTAAACTAGAACCGAACGAATGCTTTATATTGAAGAGTATACGGGCTTCTGTTTTAGCTCGTTATAATCCGTTTACAGGAAAGATAAAGAAGGTAGAAAAGAGTTCTAATTATGGTATTCAACCCCGTAATGCGGAACAAAGTTTTGCTTTTGAAATTTTGAATGATCCGGACGTGAAACTGGTTGGACTGACGGGTAAAGCCGGGACAGGTAAGACCTTGCTGGCACTGGCTGCCGCACTTAAACAAGCCGGACTTTATAAGCAAATCCTGCTGGCACGTCCGATTGTGGCGTTGGCAAATAAGGATATCGGATTCCTGCCGGGAGACGAAAAACAGAAAGTAGCTCCTTATATGCAGCCTCTGTTCGATAATCTGAACGTGATAAAGAACCAGTTCGCTCCCGGAAGCCAGGATGTCCGTAAAATAGATGATTTACAAAAGAATAATCAGTTGGTCATCGAGGCGTTGGCCTTTATTCGCGGACGTAGTTTATCGGAAACTTTCTGTATCATTGATGAAGCCCAGAATCTGACTCCGCATGAGATTAAGACGATCATCACCCGTGCCGGAGAAGGAACAAAGATGGTATTTACAGGTGATATCCAGCAGATCGACTCGCCGTATCTGGATGCCCAAAGTAATGGTTTGGCCTATATGGTCGACAAGATGAAAGGGCAGGAGTTGTTTGCCCATATCAACCTGATCAAGGGTGAACGTAGCCAGTTGTCTGAGTTGGCTTCGGATCTGTTATAAGAGTATTATAAAATAAAAATATCCGTGTATGTGAGAATGCTCAGTACACGGATATTTATTTTCTAAGAGAATTTCTTTTATTTGCTCATCGACTTATAGGCGCCAATCAGTTTTTTGAAAGTGACCACATCCGATACCTCCTGCTGCTCACTTTCCGGTTTGTAATAGTTTTCCAGAAAACCGTCGGCGCCTGACCATACAGTCTCAATAATACCCTGGAAACGGTTGCTCATTTGAGAACCGGATTGCTGGCGGAAACGTTTCATATCATCCAATTGTTTGAGGGCAACTTCCGGTTTTCGCCAGGGACAAGTGGCGACGTCAAATCCTTTCATGGCAAAATAGACAGCTGTTTGTTCCGGACGTTCGTAATGCCAGTCGCAAATGAAAACTTCTTTCGGGATAAGGTCGATGGCACGATACGTATTGTTCATACTAGCTTCCCAGGCACCGATACCGGTTGTTTTGCCATCTATCAGGCGATCGCCCCATATCATTAACCGTTTTCCCTGCTGAGCTAAGTGATTTTGTATTTTGGTCACCTCTCCGGCATATAATTCTGCTTTATCGCGTCCGCTGCAACGAGGACATTTATCATCTCCGATATAGAATACTTCATCCATACCGGCATGAAACAGATCGGTTTCAAATGCGTCCGTCAGTTCGTCGACCAAAGCGAATACAACTTTATGCACATCGGGGTGAAGAGGGCAGTAACTTTTGCAATATAAACCGTCCGGGTTAGGCCATCCGGTATAGTTTTTCGTATCTACATGCGGTGTTTCATCAAATTCCGGATATTCGCGGAGCAGGGCATAAGTTGTTTCTGCCCATGACTGATGACCGAGCAGGTTTATCTGCGGTGCTATCCGTATGTTATGTTTCCGGCAGGTGGCAACGATTCGTTTTACATCCTGAAGGGTAAGCGGATTGGGATCACGCAGTTCCGGATGAGACTCGTAAGCATAATTCCAATCAACCCGGAGAATGAGCAGGTTGAAATGTCCGGGAGCAAGTTCTTCTTCGATAAACTTTAGGAAAACATCCATTTTCTGCACAGACGGGGCTACTATTGCCAATCCTCTGACAGGAAGGATACTGTCCAGCCTGTTTACATTTGTTTGTGCAAAAATGCCGTTAGTTGTTATACAAATCAAAAGGCATGCGATCGTGATGAAGTGTTTCATGGAATTCAAGTATTAAATTGTAATGTAAATATGATTTGTAACTAATTATAATTTAGCATATTCCAAAGATAACTATTTTAAATTTAACACACAATTATTCTTCTTGAAAAAAGATAGGACTTTTGATTTTAAAAGTTCCTTATTTTAAAGTTAAAGGTCCTGTCTTAACATTTGTAAAGTCCTATGCTTTTTTTCAGGAGGTTCTTTTTCCAATTTTCAATGCTTTTGAAGTGTAAAAACATAACAGATAAGGATGAAAATTTATCTTTTTTTACCTACTTTTGTCTGTCAATCATTAACGCATGCGCATCGGTCGCATTCTATTCACTAGTATACAAAAAGATAATTCCATGAAACCTATCAGGAACCGTATATTCTGCCCACAATGTAAACGCCCCAAAATGTTGTTTGAGAGCCAGAAGAAGGCTGACAACTTTATTGAGTTCAACAAGTCTGAAATTGAAGAAAACAATCGTTATGCCCCATGCCGGAGTTATTATTGCCCGTTTTGTGCAGGATGGCATGTGACGCATCACCAGAACTTTGACGAATCGAGGATAGAAGATATCGATACAGTCATTGAAAATTATAAGAACTGTAGTGCTGTGAAACTAATCCTGCCCACTACGGAACAAAATGTGGAAGATATACTTGACGAAGTAAAAAAAGTGATGAAAGAAGGTGATTATGAGGCGTGTGGCAGGTTGCTTCGTTGTGTGAAAAATCTGATTGAAACATTCAAGAATAAAGGAAAACCTACCAATAGGCAGATCAATATTATAGAACGGTATGTAAGATACGACATGAAGGTGAATGTTCATTTGGGAATATTTGATGTTGAAGACGATGATTTAGTTATCAGTAGGGCTAACAGACTGATCGATGAACTTCATAGAACAA
Source organism: Parabacteroides goldsteinii (assembly GCF_020091425.1). Lineage (NCBI taxonomy): Bacteria > Pseudomonadati > Bacteroidota > Bacteroidia > Bacteroidales > Tannerellaceae > Parabacteroides > Parabacteroides goldsteinii. The sequence goes on from NZ_CP081906.1 coordinate 1,822,341, forward strand.
GTAAGCCTCTGTCTACCTAGTAAGTAACCCTAGGATTTACTTATCGAGTAGGTTGAAGGGTACTTACTAAGTAGGTTTTTCTTTAGTTTGTCACTTCCATCCGCATAATATAATCATTCATATAATAACCGTTCCCGATATGAAAATCGCGTGTCGCATGTTCATGGAATCCCATGTGTTTATAGAAACCGACAGCCGGGTTCTCGCGGTTCACATTCAGTTCGACGGTAAACGGTCCAGGATGGATTGTCTTCAGGTAAGCAACTCCCTGTTCGATGATAAAACGTCCGATGCCAGAACCATGTAAAGAAGGAAGCGAATAGATTTTTTGGAACTCATACAAATCTTTCTCAACTGTTTCGATAGACAGGTATCCGGAAGGTTCTCCGTCCTTGTAAATGATAAAGAACTCATGATGAAGTTTATCCATTTGATTAAGAATACTTTCCGGGGCATACATCATCTCAAACATATAGTCGAGTTGCTCACGGGAGAGGATAGAACCATAAGTCGGCTCCCATATTTGGGATGCCAAGTTTCTGATTAGCAGACAGTCGTCTGTAGTAGCTTTTCTAATTGAGAACATATAATGCGATTTTTAGATCAACAAAATTAAAAATTAATTTATAGTGTTTCATTTTTTAGATTGATTTTACATTTATTTCAATGATTATTCACGAAAAAGAATAACTTTGTGGGCGTTTAATATCTGGGAAAAATACAATTTAATAAATTATATAGAAATGGATACAAAGATTCAGGAACTGACCGACAAGATCTACAAAGAAGGTGTAGAGAAAGGGAACGAAGAAGCCGGACGGATCATTGCCGATGCAAATGCTCAGAAACAAGCGATTGTTAGCGAAGCGGAAGCAGAAGCAAAACGTATTGTTGCAGCGGCACAGAAACAAGCTGCCGAGCTGAAAAAGAATACAGAAGCCGAATTGAAGCTGTTCGCAACCCAGGCCGTAGAAGCGCTGAAGAGCGAAGTTGTGAACCTCATAACCGGAAAGATTACTTCCTCGAATATAAAAGCGATCGTTTCTGACACCGCTTTCATGCAGAAAGTTATTCTGGAAATGGCTAAAGAATGGGCTAAGAAAGAAGCGATCACGATCCAGACTGCCGATGCGGACGCATTGACCAAGTATTTCGAGGCAAATGCCAAGTCATTGCTGGACGGCGGTGTGAGAATCGAAAAAGTAAGCGGAAAGAATGCCGGCTTTACGATTGTTCCTGCCGACGGTTCTTATAAAGTAAGTTTCGGGGAAGACGAATTTGTTGCATTCTTCAAAGAATTCCTGCGTCCCGGACTGGTAGAAATGTTGTTCTGATATGAGTAAATACTACTGTCTGATAGCCGGACTCCCTAATATATCATTGGATGATAGCAAGCTGACCTATTCTGTTTCTGAATTCAGGAAGGAACTGGACGGCATTCTTACGTCCCGTGATAAGAAGCTGGTAGACTTGTTTTTCCTCAAATTTGACAATAAGAACCTGCTGGCTTTCTCCAAATATCCGGACTATGACCCGGACGAGAAGGGATGTATTACATACGACGAGTACAAAAGTCTGTTTGATGCTCTGAAAGATGGTGAGAAACCGCCTAAGAATAAACGGATACCCCCTTACTTCATCGAGTTCTTCAAACTATACCTGGATAGTCAGCAAAAAGAGGAAAAGCAAACGATCTCCTGGGAAGACCGTCTGGCAGCCCTTTATTATGACTATGCGATGAAATGCAGCAACGGTTTTATCCGTAGCTGGTTTGAACTGAACCTCAATATCAATAACATGCTGACTGCTATTACTTGCCGTAAGTATGGATTTGATAAAGCAGACTATATAGTGGGACACAACGAGGTAGCCGAAGCTATCCGTACTTCCAATGCCCGTGACTTCGGACTGGGAGATACGGTGGACTATCTGCCCGACCTGCAACGCATTGCCGAAGAACCAGACCTGATGGCCCGCGAAAAGAAAGTGGATTTGCTGAAATGGAAATGGCTGGACGATAATACGTTCTTCAAAACTTTCGACATAGAAAGTGTGTTCGCCTACTTGCTGAAGCTGGAAATGATCGAACGCTGGGTTACCCTGGATAAGGTGACGGGCGAGAAGACTTTCCGCGAAATAGTAGGAGCAATGAAGCATGGTAGTGAGAATGCGTTGGAAGAATTTAAAAGAAACAATAATAAATAATTATGGCTACGAAAGGAATTGTAAAAGGAATCGTATCCAACCTGGTGACCGTAGAGGTGGATGGGCCGGTTTCTCAAAATGAAATCTGTTACATTTCCGTAGGAGGCGTGAAGCTGATGGCGGAGGTTATTAAAGTAATAGGGAAGGATGCCTTTGTTCAGGTATTTGAAAGTACACGTGGGATGCGTGTAGGTGACGAAGCCGAGTTTGAAGGGCACATGCTTGAAGTAACATTGGGTCCGGGTATGCTGTCGCGCAACTACGACGGTTTGCAGAATGACCTGGATAAAATGGACGGCGTGTTCCTGAAACGTGGTGAATATACATTTGCACTGGATAACGATAAACTGTGGGACTTCAAACCGCTGGCGAAAGTGGGTGATCAGGTGGCCGCAGGTGACTGGTTGGGCGAAGTAGATGAAAACTTCCAGCCGCACAAGATCATGGTGCCTTTCACGTTTAAAGGAACTTATACTGTAAAGAGCCTGGTGGAAGCCGGACAATATACCATTAATCAGACGATTGCCGTTCTGACTGACGAAGATGGTAAGGATATCGATGTGAATATGATACAGCGTTGGCCTGTGAAAAGGGCTGTTACCTGTTACAAAGAAAAACCGCGTCCTTACAAACTGTTGGAAACAGGTGTCCGCACGATCGATACGGTAAACCCGATCGTAGAAGGCGGTACGGGATTTATCCCCGGTCCGTTCGGTACGGGTAAGACCGTGCTTCAGCACGCTATCTCCAAACAGGCCGAAGCCGATATCGTTATTATCGCTGCCTGTGGTGAACGTGCGAATGAGGTTGTGGAAATCTTTACCGAGTTCCCCGAACTGATCGACCCGCATACAGGACGTAAGCTGATGGAACGTACCATCATTATCGCTAATACTTCAAACATGCCTGTAGCTGCCCGTGAAGCATCTGTATATACCGCCATGACATTGGCTGAATATTACCGTAGCATGGGATTGAAAGTGTTGCTGATGGCCGACTCCACTTCCCGTTGGGCACAGGCGTTGCGTGAGATGTCCAACCGTTTGGAAGAACTTCCCGGACCGGATGCGTTCCCGATGGACTTGTCTGCTATCGTGGCTAACTTCTATGCCCGTGCAGGTTTCGTTGAATTGAACAATGGAAAGACAGGTTCGGTAACCTTTATCGGTACGGTATCGCCGGCCGGTGGTAACCTGAAGGAACCGGTAACAGAAAATACGAAGAAGGTAGCCCGTTGTTTCTACGCTTTGGAGCAGGAACGTGCCGACCGTAAACGTTATCCGGCTGTGAACCCGATCGACAGTTATTCGAAATATCTGGAGTATCCCGAATTTCAGGAATATATCGCCAAGCATATCTCTCCGGAATGGATCGACAAAGTGAACGAGATCAAGACCCGTATGCTGCGTGGTAAGGAAATCGCTGAGCAGATCAACATCCTGGGTGATGACGGTGTACCGGTGGAATACCATGTTACTTTCTGGAAGTCAGAATTGATCGACTTCGTGATCCTGCAACAGGATGCTTTCGATGCGATCGATGCTGTGACACCGCTGGCTCGTCAGGAATTTATGCTGGATAAGGTGGTGAAGATCTGTCATGCGGAATTCCGTTTCGACACCTTCCTTGAAGTAATGGAATATTTCAAACAGATGATCAACGTCTTCAAGCAGATGAACTATTCCGAATACGAAAGCGACCAGTTTAAGAAGTTCAACGATCAACTTGACGCCCTGCTCGCAGAGCGCATGGAAAAATAACAGAACGTATGGCAACAAAAGCATTTCAAAAAATATATACGAAGATTACCCAGATCACGAAAGCTACCTGTTCGCTGAAAGCAACGGGAGTTGGGTATGACGAGCTGGCTTCCGTAGACGGCAAGCTGGCACAGGTGGTGAAGATCATCGGCGACGAGGTTACGTTGCAGGTGTTCTCCGGTACGGAAGGTATCCGTACGAATGCCGAAGTAGTATTCATGGGCAAGGCGCCTACGCTGAAAGTAGGTGACCAGTTGGCCGGACGTTTCTTTAACGCGTATGGCGATCCGATCGATGGTGGCCCTATCCCTGAAGGAACGGAAGTGGAGATCGGCGGTCCGTCGGTAAACCCGGTTCGTCGTAAACAGCCGTCTGAACTGATCGCTACAGGTATTGCCGGTATCGACCTGAACAACACGTTGGTAACCGGACAGAAGATCCCGTTCTTCGCCGACCCTGACCAGCCTTTCAACCAGGTAATGGCAATGGTAGCCTTACGTGCCCAGTCGGATAAGATCATCCTGGGCGGTATGGGTATGACCAACGATGACTACCTGTTCTTTAAAAATACATTTAGCAACGCCGGCGCACTCGACCGTATCGTGAGCTTTATCAATACAACCGAAGACCCGTCCGTGGAACGTATCCTTATTCCGGATATGGCACTTTGTGCGGCTGAATACTTCGCCGTACAGAAGAACGAAAAGGTATTGGTACTGTTGACCGACATGACCAACTATGCGGATGCTCTGGCAATCGTATCGAACCGTATGGACCAGATTCCTTCAAAGGACTCTATGCCGGGTTCGTTATATTCCGATTTGGCAAAGATCTATGAAAAAGCAGTACAGTTCCCTGCCGGTGGTTCTATCACCATTATTGCGGTAACAACCCTGTCGGGTGGCGATATCACGCACGCTGTGCCTGATAATACCGGTTATATCACCGAAGGTCAGTTATACCTGCGCCGCGATAGTGATGTCGGTAAAGTGATCGTCGACCCGTTCCGAAGCTTGTCACGTCTAAAACAGCTGGTAACAGGAAAGAAGACACGCGAAGACCACCCGCAGGTGATGAATGCCGCCGTCCGTCTGTATGCCGATGCTGCCAACGCAAAGACAAAGATGGAGAACGGTTTCGACCTGACAGACTACGACAACCGTACGCTTTCTTTTGCAAAGGATTATTCAGAAAAACTGTTGGCTATCGATGTAAACCTCGATACAACCGAAATGCTCGACGTGGCATGGGGCTTGTTCGGCGAATACTTCAAGCCGGCTGAAGTGAATATCAAGCAAGAGTTGGTCGACAAATACTGGAAGAAATAATTATGGCAATAAAGTTTCAATATAATAAAACATCTCTTCAGCAACTGGAAAAGCAACTGAAGATGCGCGAGCGTTCCCTGCCTACGATCAAGAGCAAGGAAAGTGCGTTGCGTATCGAAGTGAAGCGGACCAAGGATGAAGTGACGAAATTGGAACTTCAGCTGGAACAGGAGATACAGAGCTACGAAAATATGGTGGCATTGTGGAATGAGTTCTCTCCCGAACTGATCGCTGTAAAGGATGTGACGCTTACGACGAAGAAAATCGCCGGGGTGATCGTTCCTGTCCTCAACGAGATACAGTTCGAGATCGGACATTACAGTCTCTTTAATTCCCCTGCCTGGTTTACCGATGGTGTCGAACTGCTGAAGCAGTTGGCGCGTACCGGAATAGAAGCAGAGTTTTCGGGAATGAAGCTGGAGTTGTTGGAGCATGCCAGGAAGAAGACTACTCAAAAGGTGAACCTTTTTGAGAAGGTACAGATCCCCGGCTATAAAGATGCGATCCGGAAAGTGAAACGGTTTATGGAGGACGAAGAGAGCCTCTCCAAGTCGTCACAGAAGATCATGCGGGCTAACCAGGAAAAGCGTAAAGCGAAAGAAGAACATAAAGAGGAGGCTGGCGTATGATAGTAAAGATGAGCAAATATGCCTTTATGGTATATCATAGGGAATATGATACGTTTCTGGCACAACTGCGCGAACTAGGTGTTGTGCACGTGAAGGAAAACAAGTCTATTCTCGATAATGCGGAACTTCAGGATATTCTGGCTATACGGAAGCGTGTCAATCTGTTAATGCGTTTCTTTAAGAACCTAAATAGTCAGTCGAAAGATGTTCAGTTGGCACCTGCCCGTGAACTGGACAAGAAAGCCGGAATGAAGCTGGTACAGAAAATAGAAGGATTGCAGGATAAGAAAGTGCAGCTCCAGTCTGTTAAGGCATCTCTTGAAAAGGATATTGCCTATATGGAGATCTGGGGTGATTTCAGTTGGGCTAATTTCAATCGTTTGAAGAAGGCTGGATATGATATCACGTTCTGGACTTGTCCGACCGCTAAGTATGAACCGAAATGGGGAGACGAGTATAATGCTGTGTTGATCAATAACTTCCAGTCGGTAACTTATTTCCTTACTATAACGAAAGTCGGAACTCCGATTGATATCGATGCGGAGCGTCCGAAGATGCCGGACAGAGGTTTGCAAAAACTGAATGCGCGTCTCGATCTGTTACAGCAGGAAATGAAAGCATTGGATGCCGAAATGAAAAAACTGGCTGCATCCGATTATAATACGCTCGACCTGTTCGATAAGAACCTGCAAAACGAGTTCAACCTATCGAATGTATTGGTGCAGACAGACCGTCAGGCGGGAGAGAAGCTGATGTTGCTGGAAGGCTGGGTTCCGACCGAGAAAGCCCGGGCAATGGAAGAAGCGCTGGAAAAGGATAATTATTTCTACCAGGCGCAGGAGATAGAAGAAGGCGACAAGGTGCCTATCCTGTTGAAGAACGGAAAGTTTGCCAAGCTATACGAACCGATCACGAGAATGTTCTCCTTGCCTAACTATGGCGAGTTCGACCCGACACCGTTCTTTGCCCCGTTTTTTATGCTGTTCTTCGGACTTTGTTTCGGTGACGGCGGATACGGTTTACTGGTTATGATCGTCTGTACGATCCTGAAACGGAAAGTCAATCCGGACTTCAAGCCGTTCCTGAGTCTGTTCCAGTATCTCGGATTGGCGGCACTGATCGTCGGTACGTGTACAGGTTCGTTCTTCGGTATCGCTTTGGTCGACATACCTGCTTTTGCTTCGGTAAAAGACTACTTTGTATCGAGCGATAATCTGATGACGTTCTCTATCATTATCGGATTGGTGCAGATCCTGTTCGGAAAGACAATTGCTGCGCTGAAGATCATGTCTCAGAAAGGGAAGAAATATGGTATTGCACCGCTGGCATGGGTATTCATTATCCTGGCATTGTGTCTGGTATTCGGCTTGCCGATGCTGAATGTACAGTTGCCGGAAATGGTGAAGAATGTATTCCTGGTAATAGCCGGTCTTGGCTTGCTGGTCGCTTTCCTTTACAATACACCGGGCAAGAATATCTTCCTGAACTTCGGTACAGGTCTTTGGAATACCTACAATATGGCTTCCGGGCTGTTGGGTGATACTTTGTCTTATATCCGTCTGTTCGCGATCGGTCTGACCGGTGCGATCCTGGGTGGCGTATTCAATTCGCTGGCTGTGGATATGACAGAAGGCTTGAACGTAGTATTACGTGTGATCTGTATGCTGCTGATCCTTTTGGTCGGTCATGCGATCAACATCGGTCTGTGTACCATTAGTTCGCTGGTTCACCCGCTTCGTCTGATCTTTGTGGAGTATTATAAGAATGCAGAGTTCGAAGGCGGTGGTAAGGCGTACGAACCTTTTAAGAAAGCATAAACAAAACGTGATTTAAATAATAACAAAAGAATAATTAAACAAACAAATTTCATTATGGAACCAATTTTATTAGCTTATCTGGGTATTGCGTTGATGACAGGTTTAACCTTTATCGGCAGTAGTTATGGTGTAACAATCTGCGGTAACGCAGTAGTAGGAGCAATGAAGAAGAACCCGGATGCACTGGGTACTTACATCGCATTGAGTGCGTTGCCTTCTTCACAGGGTTTGTACGGATTCGTAGGTTATTTCATGATGCAGAAATTCCTGGTTGACAGCATTACAATGTTGAATGCAACAGCTATCTTCGGTGCAGGTCTGGTATTAGGTTTTGCAGGTTTGTTCTCTTCTATCCGTCAGGCAGAAGTTTGTGCAAACGGTATCGCCGGTGTAGGTGCAGGTCACAACGTATTCGGTGCAACAATGGTTATGGCTGTATTCCCTGAGTTGTATGCAATCTTGGCTTTGCTGGTTGTTATCCTGATCGGCGGAACTCTTCCGGTATAATAGTAAGTAGTTAACAATATCTTAATCCCCTGCTTTATCGGTCGATAGAGTAGGGGATTTTTTTATTCTTTCATTTGAGAAACAAAATATTTATATACTTTTGCATGAAAGCAAGCAAACAGTATAACACAATTTGTAAAATATGAAAATACATCTACTTTTAGTCGCGTCAGGACTTCTTCTTTCTTTTGGCGCAAGTGCGCAAACAACTTCGGCAGACGATCCGCTACCGGGTTATACGCAGGCTGAACGTTTTGCGGGTAATAAATTATCGACTATGCTGTTTTCCACTTCGGTGGACCCGCATTGGTTTAAGGCTGGTAACTGCTTCTGGTATGAATATAAAACAGGAAACGGTAATGTCTGGTATGTGGTTGATCCTTCCGCAAAGACGAAACGTCCTTTGTTCGATCAGGATAAGCTCGCGGCCGAATTGACGGAGATCGTTAAGGATCCGTATACGGCTCAACAGTTGCCTATCCAGAAGTTGGAGACGGGAGATGACGGACGTACTTTTACTTTCCAAATCACCTCTTCACAAGACGCCAAAAAGGACAGCACGGATAAAGACAAAAAGACGAAAAAGGAGGTATTCTATTTTTCCTATGATTATCCGACACGTAAATTGACCTATCTGGCAGACAAAAAGAAGGATACGGAATATCCAAACTGGGCCTCTATCTCACCGGACGGTAAAACGGTAGTCTATGCCAAAGACCTGAATCTGTATCGTATGTCGCGTGAAGACTATGAGAAACTGAAGAAAGATGATAAAGACAGTACGGTCACAGAGATACAGCTGACGACAACCGGTGTAAAAGACTTCGGTTTCGGTCAGCCTTACAGTCTTCTGAATACAGATACCTTATGTAACGGTAAAAGGAAGAACCCGGGTTATCTGTTATGGTCGCCCGATTCCCGTCATTTTGTAATCTCTATTTCAGATAACCGCAAGGTGAAAGACCTGTGGGTGATCAATGCTATGGCCACTCCGCGACCGACATTAGAGACTTATAAATACCAGATGCCGGGTGAAAAGGAAGCTCCTGTCAGTCATCTGTATCTGTTTGACATGAGTAACGACTCTTACAAAGAGATCAATACGCAAGCATTCAAAGACCAGACAATACGTATGGCTTATCGGCCCCGCCTGCATAAACAGCGTGATATGAAAGAACTGCCCAGTATTTGGTTGGGTGATAATAACCGTTTCTTCGTTACCCGTTCCAGTCGTGACCTGCATCGCATCGACGTCTGTACTTATACGATCGGTGAAGACTCTATCCGTCCGATTATCGAAGAACGTATGAATACGTATATCGAACTCCGCCCGCTGGCCGCCGTTAATAACGGAAAAGAACTGATCCATTGGAGCGAACGCGACGGTTGGGCGCATCTGTATCTTTATGACGACAAAGGTAATCTGAAGAACCGCATCACATCAGGCCCCTGGCATGTAGACCAGATCGTGAAGGTTGACGAAGCCAAACGCGTTGTCTATTTCCTTGCCAACGGAAGAGAAAAAGGGGAGAATCCGTACTACGAACATCTCTACCGGGCTAACCTCGACGGAAGCGGTTTACAGATGGTTTCTGCCGGCGATTATTTCCATGATGTCCGTGTAGATGATAACGCCCAATTCATCGTCCATAATTATTCCCGTATCAACACTGTTCCGAAATCGGATTTGTTGGATAACACCGGTCGTAAAGTGATGGAACTGGAAGAAAGCGATTTCTCGCAACTGTTTGCTGCCGGTTACCAGTTCCCGGAACCGTTCAAGGTAAAAGCAGCCGATGGTGTAACGGATCTTTACGGTGTCATGTATAAGCCTTTCAATTTCGATTCGACAGCAGTATATCCTATTATCGACTACGTTTATCCAGGTCCGCAGGTTGAAGCGACACGCTATCCGTTTACCCGTATGAGCGTCCGTACCGACCGTTTGGCACAGGCTGGCTTTATTGTCGTATCAGTCGGTAACCGCGGCGGCCATCCGAGCCGTTCGAAATGGTATCATAACTTCGGATACGGAAATCTGCGTGATTATGGACTGGCTGATCAGAAAGCTGCTATTATCCAGTTGGCGGATAAACATAAGTACATTGATATCCACCGTGTCGGTATTCACGGACACTCGGGTGGTGGTTTTATGTCGACTGCAGCTATCCTGCAATATCCTGATTTCTTCAAGGTGGCCGTATCTTGTGCCGGTAATCATGATAATAAGATTTACAACCGTTGGTGGAGTGAAACGCATCATGGCGTAAAAGAAGTGGTATCTGAAAAAGGCGATACGACATTTACCTATAGTATCAAGAGCAATCCCGAACTGGCCAAACAGTTGAAAGGACATCTGCTACTGGTTCACGGAGATATCGACAACAACGTGCATCCGGGTAACACGATGCGTGTGGTAGACGGACTGATCCGTGCCAATAAACGTTTCGATATGTTGCTGTTGCCGCAACAGCGTCATGGTTTCGGTGATATGGATGAATACTTCTATTGGCGTATGGTCGATTACTTCTCAGAACATTTGCTGGGAAAATCGGATAAGTCGGTGGACATTCCGAAACGATAAAAAACCAAGAGGCTCCTGTATAGAATGCAGGAGCCTCTTTTTACATAAATAGACATTGTTATTTGGTTCCTCGCGGATGAAATAACAGAAGGGGGTACAGGTCTCCGACCACAAAAATGGAACATAGATAGAGAAAAATAATCCAATAAAAAGGAAGAAGAGGAAGAAAAACGACTTCTTTTAGTTTATTAACTAAGTAATTTAGTTTCCAAACTAAAACATTTAGTTACTTTGCCCGAAACAACAGGAATTATGAAACGACTGACTGCAAAAGAAGAAGAGATCATGGGCTATTTCTGGGAGAAAGGTCCTCTTTTTGTAAAACAACTGCTGGAATATTATGAGGAACCTAAACCTCATTTCAATACATTATCGACGATTGTCCGGGGATTGGAGGATAAAGGATTCCTTTCACATAACACTTTCGGCAATACTTATCAGTATTATGCCGCCGTTAGTGAGACAGAGTACAGCAAAGGTACATTGAAGAATGTTATTGCCAAATATTTCAATAACTCTTATCTGGGCGTTGTTTCTTCCCTGATTAAGGAGGAAGATATCTCTGTGGATGAACTTCGGAAGTTGTTGGACGAAGTGGAACAAGGAAATAAAAACTGACAATTATGGGAGACTTCTTTGTTTATATCCTTAAATCGTCTGTATGTCTGGCAGCTTTTTATCTGTTCTACAGACTGTTGTTAAGCCGTGAAACGTTTCACCGCTTTAACCGGATTGCCTTGTTAGGGGTAATCATTCTTTCCGTTGCCATTCCATTTATCCGTATTATGACCGATGAACCGGTTGCCATACAGCGCCCCTTGCAGAATCTGGAATATCTCTTACAGATGGCACAAATGCAGACAGAGATACAGGTACAGACCTCCCAGTCATTCTGGCTTCCGTTACTGTTTGTAGTTTATCTGGTAGGCTGTGTTTTCTTTTTTGCCCGCTTCCTTTATTCGACAATCCGCATATGCCGGATGATCGGGATGGGAGAGAAGCAGGTGCTTCCCGATGGTAGCAAACTGGTGGTTACGGATGAGACTGTATGTCCGTTCAGTTGGATGGGATACATCGTCATTTCGCAAAAAGATATGGAAGAAAGCGGTGAAGAGATACTGACGCATGAGATGGCGCATATCCGTGCCCGTCACTCTGTCGATATGCTGATCTGTAGCTTTTGCGTCATTCTTCAATGGTTCAATCCTGCTGTCTGGTTACTAAAACAGGAATTGGAGAATATTCATGAATACGAGGCCGATGAAAGTGTGATCAATCACGGCGTCGATGCGAAGCAATATCAATTATTATTAATAAAAAAAGCTGTTGGTTCACAGCGCTTCACTTCTATGGCCAACAGCTTTAATCACAGTAAACTAAAAAAACGAATTACTATGATGTTAAAACGAAAATCGAATCCGTGGGCGAGATTAAAGTATCTCTATGTACTTCCGCTGACAGCTGTAGCGGTTGTAGCTTTTGCCCGTCCCGAAATCTCTCGTGAACTGGGAAAGATTTCAAGTGCCAAAATTAGCGAAATTGTTCCGGTTAAGGAAGTTATCGAGCCTAAAAAAGCTGAACCGGTAGTCGAGGCTCTCCCTGCCCCTGTAGAGAAACCTGCCGTAAAAGAGGTTGTGGCATCTGCCCCTCAAGTGGTTAAAGTAATAAAGGTGGAAGCGAGAGCAAATAAGGACTCTGTTGTGCAGGAAAAAGAAAATACGAAAAATTCGTTGGAGGCTATGCAGCAGGAACTGGATAATTTCTCGAAGGACGCACAGGAGCGGATGAAGAAAATCAAAAAGAGAGTAGACATGTCTCGTAAGTTGATCTTAATCGATAACGAAGTGGCAACCTATGAACAGGCGGAAGCACTCTTCCCTGATAAAATTTATAGTTTCAGTATGTCTCCTAAAGCACAAAGCAAAGACATATTAGCAAAGTATAATGCGACAGATAAAGAAGGTGTATATTCTATTATAACCCAAGAGGCTATTGCTTCCGGCAAAATAAAAGAGCACGATGTAAAGGTTGTAGGTTTTGGCCGGATGATGAGTGATAGTTTGCCAGGAGGAATAAATCTTCATATCAGGAACGGACAGATCGGAAAAGAGAAGCCTCTCATAATTATTGACGGAGTAGAACAAATAAAGGATGATGCTATAGATAAGTTGAATCCTAATATTATTGAATCTATATCTGTGTTGAAGGATGAATCTTCAGTAAAATTATATGGAGAGAGAGGAAAAGACGGTGTTATTCTGATAACAACGAAAAATGCATCCACAAAGAAGAAGTGAAATGATGAAGACCTATTTATATCAGGCAGCTTTTGCCGCCTGTCTTTTTCTTACCGCCTGCAATGAAAGTAAGACAACGGATGGAGAAATAACCGTAATCCCTGTAGGAGCCGCTCTCGACGCTCCTTCCGGATTGAAAGCTTCCGACTATTTCAAACAAGTATCTTATGTGGCGTTGGAGACGAATGACAGTTGTTTGGTAGGGCAGAATCCGTCCGTGAAGATCCTACATGACAAATTGTTGGTGACAACTGCTCAAAAACAATGTTTTCTGTTTGACAGGGCAACCGGTCGCTTCTTAACCTCTGTGGGGCATGTTGGCAATGATCCGGAAGGATATAGCGATGTGAGAGGGTGTTGGCTGGACTATCCGAATAACCGGATTTATTTTAGCGGTTGGAATGAGAAACTTATTATTTATAATGCTGATGGTTCTTATTACGGAGAAAAGAAAACTCCGGTTAATACTTCTGTATTTCCTGCCTTTACAGTCTTTAATTATTTAGATAATCAGACACTTGTCGCTCATTCTACGGCAGGTAACGGTGATCCCGACCGGGTGATTGTATTCCGTGATACAATGATCATTAATCAGTTTTTACCATCCGGCAAAGATACGATGTCATTGAAGGTGAATCCAGATGATATAGAATCACTCAGTGTCACTCATAGTAAAGGTTTTGGCGGTGGTATGATTATTATAAGTTATAAGGATGGAAAAATGGCTGCTTATCCGGTAAGTGACCGTTTCTTCTGGCACCAGGGGAAAGATTTGTTCTTTATGGAACAATTCAATGATACAATTTATCAGGTAACGGCAGATGCTTTATTACCTGTCCGTCGTTTGGATATGGCATCTTATTATTGGAATCCAAAGGAACGTTTCAATAAGGAAAAGACTCATGTAGCTTATCCGACAGAAATGTTGGAAGGGAAAGATGTTTTTCTTTTACGTTTCATTGTGGATCTGTATAAGGATAAGCTTATTTATAATGCTATGTTCGATAAGAAAAGTGGAATAGTCAAAGTCGCTAAATATGACACCGCTTTTGAAAACGATCTGGACGGTTTCCTTTCTTTACAACCTGAATCAGTTTCTCCCGATGGCGAGTTTGCTCAGATCATTTCGGCAGATCAGGTCGTTTCATGGTTTGAAGAGAATGGAGATAAAAATGATTTACCGGAGGAAGTCACAGCTTTAAGAAAAGTAGGCGAAGAAGATAATCCGGTCGTGATTATTATGGAGTAAAATGTGAATGTACAACACCTGCATGAAATACCGAAGAGGAATGAATACGAAAGATTTATGACATATTGTCTGGAGCCAGTTTCCTTATAGGGGAACTGGCGTTTCCTTATTAAAAAAATAGGAAACTGCAATAGGTTGGAAATTAGCCAGTTATCCTTTTTTTCTTTCATGCTATTTAAGGTCTGTGGTCTCTGTTATTACCAGCCAAAATGTCCGGTTTGTATTCTTTAGGACAAGATATAAATGTTCTCAAATGAAACAGGTGACGCCGATTGCTATATCTGCGTCACCTGTAATGTGTTAATATGTTGTCGGTTAAATGAAGGAATAACGAAGCGGTGCTATTCCCGGAAGAAATTTATGATTTACTCCCTGACAATCTGGTGAATTTGTACCGGAGTTTTACCTGCCGGAGTGATTATCAGCGTTTGCATATCATCAAATGAAATTTTGTTCAGCTTCACATAGCCGACGTAGCCACAATATAGCATATTGTTTTCGCCGTCATTGTTGACACCGGAGATGGAAACCATACTATCGTTATTGCCGGACAAGAAGAATTCGATATACTTGTCTACACCGTTACATTTCACTTCAACCTTTTCGCCCGGTTTCAACGTTTTATAAGTACTCAGATTGAGATCGTACATCATCAATTCTTCGTTGATTTCTGGTGCTTCCTTTGTCTTTACGGAAAAAGCGGCAACCTTCAGTTCCATCTGTTTGCCGGAATTGTTGCGCATCCGGACAAAATGAGCGTTCAGAGGAATTGTAGTAACGGTGAACTTTGTCCGGTCGGCAGGAATATCAGAAAGGATAGTCCATGTCTTACCGTCTTCCGACCATTCGAATGCACGTCCGTCCACATTACTTTGAGGTAAATTGAACGTGAAAGATTCGGCGTCCTTTTGGATTTCCCATCCGAGGCCGAGATACTGGTTGGGTTCGACTTTTACCACTTCAAGCATGGGGACATAGGCTATCAGATTCTCGTCTTCCGACCAGGGTTGGTTTTTCAACTGATCTATATTAGTAATGGTAGAAGCTGTGCTAACTCTGATTTCGTTGGAAGGTGTATCGGCTGTCGAAAGTAGGTTGCGGCTGGTCTGTCTGTATAAACCTTCAATAAGCGGCATCAGGACTCTTGAACCTACTTTTACACCTTTCTGATACGGATTCTGGTTAAAAGTACGGTTAACCAGTTTCATACTGTCCATAACGGCAGATACTTCGAGGAAACGTTGCCAGGTGTTCTGGCGGTCTTTTTCATACCAGGCGTGAGCCATACGCAGAGCATTGGAACCGCATCTTCCGAGTAACTCGAACTGCATAAGCCAAGGATTGATTTCTTTAATCAGTGCCTTATTGTCTCCCTGATTGTATATCAACTCGGGAGCAGCCTGTATCTGTGCGAATAAGGCACCCAGTTGGTTTGCATCTCTTTCGCCGAACTGTCCGTTGCGGTAACCGGTAAGGAATTTGTCGGCCTGTGCCTGGTAGCGGGTAGATTCCTCACGGCGATATAAATGACCGTTAGGTCCCGGATCGCTATTATTCTCACAGAATGTCTTGAAGGCGATGGCTGCTTTGGGTACTAAATATTCGCAAGCCTTTTCCCAAGCCAGTTGCGGGTCGTAACTGTGTATATTCCAGCTATACATGGCAACACCGAACAAGGCGACTTTGGAGGCTTCAGCGCGTTCCATCGGGTTAGCAACGAAACCGGACATCGCATTGGAAGCCTGAGTGTCCAGACCATAAGCGGGTCCCATCAAAAGGTGGTCACGGCAGTAATCGCTTACCGGGAAGTTCCACCAGATATAGGCAGGACGGCGGATACGCTTGTTGACCCATTCAAGACCTTCCAGGGTAATATCGTCTACAACACGATTCCCGGTCCACATGATATGGACAGCCGGGTGAAGTTGTTCGCCCAGGATATCGAGATAATCGGTCCGTGCCCATGAACGGTTGTATTCGGTCGGACACATGATTAATGGCTGTATGTCGCTTTTCTTTTCAATAAATTCTTTCTGGATGAAGTTCATCAGGCCAGCTTGTTTGGCTGCGTTTGTTCCTTCACCGGAAATGTCGTCAAAGAAGACAGCGAAAGCACGTACACCGAGGTCGTACATTTGTTCGAACTTGGTGATCACGTTGTTACTGTCGGTTGCATTCCATTTGATATCCTGTCCCGGATGGATTGCCCAGACGAAGTCTACCTTGTTGCGGGCAGCTTCGGTTGTCAGTTCTTTAATCTGCTTTGCCTGGTCGGCAGGATAGGGTTCACGCCAGTTGGCACTGTGGAAAGGATCGTCTTTCGGACCATAGATGTAAGTATTCATCTTAAACTGGCCGTAGAAACGAAGTTGGCTGATACGGTCGTCATGGCTCCAGGGAGTACCGTAGAAGCCTTCGACAGTTCCCCGATGGAGTACGTCAGGATAGTCGGTAATCGTACATAACGGAAGTGTGCGTTTGCCTGCTTCATTGTAGCCGACCAGTTGTTTGAGTGTTTGGGCGGCATAGAATAATGAACGGTCGTCCACAATTTCGATAGTGATTTTCTTCTTTGAAATATCCAGGATATAAGCACCTGAACGTTCCATTTCGGGTGTTCTGGCTTTCAGCTTTTTGACTTCCAGCGGTAATGACTTGCCTGATTGGACGAAAGGCAATGCTTCTTTCAGTATTTTCACTGCGTCGGCGTCCGGATTGCTGATACCTTGTAATGTATATCCATGAGACGGCACATATTGCTGGTTGGATATAACAATTTGTTGTGGTTGGGGATATAACTCGAGAGATAAGCTTTGCGCGTAAGTAAATCCCGGAATACAACATAATAATAGTGTCAGGAGTAGATTTGATAGTATTTGCATAGATCAACGGTTTAAGATATTAATATTTGACTGTAAAGTTATTATTATTCAACAAAAAAACAAGGATGGAACAGTAGAATTATCTTGTTCCATCCTTGTTTAAATTACTGATTGTATTCGCTTAGTTAATTGACAATAACAATGTTTTGCCGCACTGATTTCCCCATTCGGTCAACAGGGTGCGCAAGTTGCCGAATTCAGCGGGAGTATAGAGCTGTTTGTTCAGTAGCAAAGAGCGTTCTACCTCTGCGTTGTTTCCGTTTTGCTTAACGGAGATGACTACCTTACCAGCAGCGTTTTCAATTGTTTTAACTGCTTCCGGAGTAGCTAGTTTCATCCCTTCCGGTACTTGAACAGTATAGGTATACTGTTCGTTTGCTTTGCAGGGCAACAGCAGGTTTTCTTTACGGGTACTGTTCATATTGCAATAGTAACTATGTGCCAGGCTGACCGGGGCATCGGGCAGTGAAACCATAACATATCCGTTGTTCGCTTTTAAAGGTTGGGATGCAGTATAGGAGATTGTCGTTCCGTTACCGGTCTTCGATTCTTTAGCTTCCTTGTCGGCACCGGCATAGGTAGACAGATAAGCTCCGTAATAGGGGAGGTAAGCATTGCCGATAGTTGCATCGACTTTTGCATCTGCTTTTTCCGGAGAGACGGAAAGGGTAACCTTATAAGTGAGGTCGGTAGACGGGGTGCTGATTGTTACAGGCGTACCTTTGGTCAGGCTGATGACCGGTGTCAGGTTATTCGAACCCGCAGCAGCCATTTTATTGGATGATGGAGACATGATATACTGTTTACCGTCTGCATTGGCAATAACGACCAGTTCTTTTATGGCACTCAGCCCGCAACTGGCCGGTTCGGCATTCACACTGTAGGATGCTGCCGTTTCGGCTTTGATGCCTGCTGCATTTAACAGGCCGTTCAGCAGATTTGTCTTTTCAGCTTCGGTTCCGTAGGCGGAATAGATTACATCGCTTGCCGAACGGATTTTATATCCTGCATCCGGCAACGAAAGGCGACTGTAACCCAGGTTTTCCGTTACGTGTTTCAGGATGGCCTGTAGCTTTTCCGTATCGTTCTTTTTACCTTCTGTCAGGTTTTCGGCAATGGCAGTTAACTGGACGTCGCTGGCGGGAGTGAACTGTGCATACAATGCTTTCAATGCGTCTCCGTTCGAAGCATAAGTGGTTGCAGTCAGGAAAGGAACGTCGCCATTGGCAGCCGAAACGAACGGGTCGCGGGAAGAAGCCGGCAGGTTCTGTAATTTCCAGGTAACGGTTTTCATGCCGTTGGCTGTTGTGATGGCCGGCTTGGCATTGTTATACTGCAAAGTGTAGGATAACGGTTTGCTTTCCGGTGCAGACAGACTAATGGTATATTCTTTTACCGGAGAGGTCTGTAATAGCTCGTTATAAATATCCAGCTCCGGCAGATACCCTGGTTTGGAAGTCAGCGTATAATCCAGATAGATGGTTGCTCCCAGTTCCAGACCGGTATGGACAACGACCATTTCTTTCAGATGGTTGTAAGCCGGGGCATCGGCTGCGGTCCGGGGAAGTACTTCCACAAAGGCATTGTCGGGCGTTTTGACAATGTTGCCGTCTTTCTGTCTGGTATAAGAGGAATTGATTTTCAGTTCCTGGTATTGCGGATTGTAAACGATGAAACTTTCCCCGTAAGTACCGTTCATGGCCGTATGTGTGAAAAGCGTAAGTTCCATGTTGTAACGGAACTCCTGGCTTCCGTCTGCATTCAATGTATATGCTTTCGACAGCTTCTTATATTCAGCTTCCGGGCCGGCAAATGCGGATGCTGTAATAGCCAGCAGGCAGAGAAGCAGTGCCAGTTTATGTAGTATATTAGTCATTGTCTTTTATTTTTTAATAATTAAATAATCACCGAAACCTTTGTGTGCATTAACGGCAGAACGGAAACCGTCCCAGTCGCCAGCTTCATATACACGTTTCTTTAGAGCCAGCTTCTGGTGAAGCGTTATTTTATCACCATCCTGGCTTAATGAGCCTTCGAAGTCGGCGGCATCGCTTTGCTTGCTTTCGTTCTTAGCTTCATTCAACAAGGTGTATCCTTTCGGAAGCTGGATGGTTTCGTCCAGTTCCACCAGACGTGAACAACCATCCTTGAAACCATACTGGCGTTCGGGCAGGTCGGTATTGATGCGCAGGTAACTCTTTACCTGGTTGTACAGGTTGTTCATTACCATCGGTTTGAAGACCAGTTCCTCTTTACCCGGGATAGCATATTCCGGTATTTCATAGCGGAAAGTGATTTTGATGGGAGCCGCTTGATAGTCTTTCGGATCTTTTCCATAATCCACGCTAATCAGACGGGCTTTCGGGGATACGTTCAGCAACTGGCTTTCAAGCATGTTCTTCCATTGTGACTGCCAGCCACGGGTAAACATGCCGCGGATATTGCTGTCCGATTGTCCTTCGGCCGTGATGGTGAATTGTCCGGTCAGTGTGCCTTTGGCATCCAGTTTATTGTTTGCTTTGATACGTACATAATGGTTTTCCGGAGCGGAAACGGGAGTCAGGCAAAGGTCGGAACCTTCGGGAACTCCCGGCAGGTAGTTCTGTTGTTGTTCGGCGCTGCTCCATAGTTCGCGGCAGAAAGGAACCCAGGTCGGGTCGAGCGGCATATATGTACCGCTGGATAATTTAACGACGGCTACACAATGGTTGAAGTGGTCGGCCGGAATACTTTCCACACGGCTGCCTGCCATTGTCATAGCGGGATAGGCTTCGAAACCTGCCATACGGAGGAAGGATATCAGCGTTCCGGCAATATCTTTACAGACACCGCAACGGTCGGTATAATTCATCTTGGTATTGTGAAGGGTATAACCTTCGCCTTTGCCCATCGAGATGCCGGAGTAACGGATATTGTCGGCAACCCAGTGGGTGAGGACGGCTATCTTTTCCATTTCTGTTTTCTTCCCTTTGATAAGCTCGTCTACCTTTTTCTGTGCTTCCGGCAGTGGAGCAAAACTTCCGTAATCTTCGTTAACCTTATTGAACCATAATGATTTATCCTGCCATTTAGGAGTGGACGACATCATCAGTTTCGGAGCGGCATCGAACAGGTCGACCATGTTAGGTTCACGTTTGGTCGGCATCACATTGTTGGTGGAGAAGGTATAGGCTTTCCGACCATCTTCATAGCGCATGGAAGAGGCGCAGTCGCCTTGATAGAACTGGAACTGCATTTCTTTCTCCATCGGAATGGATACTTTATATACTTTACGTACGGTCGGTTCCGTCACCCAGAAAGGAACGATGTCATAGAATTGTCCGCGCATGGGAGGGATGAAGCGGGATTCGTCATCGCTGCCGTCGGCCAGCAGGGCGTAGGTGAAACCTTTCTTGTCGATTTCATATTCGATGATATCTCCCGGATTCAGCTGGCCTACTTCAAGCATGATCTGGCGGGCGCCCCAATAGATGGCGCGGGCCGGAGCCGCATAGTCGCAGGCTTGTGTAACGTCCAGGTTGATTACATCGCCGTTGGCACGGTAGACGGTCGCTCTCTTGAATTGTGCGAAAGCCGTCAGCGGGTCGTAATCATATTTGATGATACGGTTACTCACTGCTCCCCGGGGAGTCTGAATTTTGATAGTCTTGCAGACAGAAAATGAACCGGAACCGGTCGGTTGTACGGTTACGGACGTGCTGTCCAACAGATTGACGCAATCATATCCGGCATAGACTTCCGGTTTCTGAAGCGTCGGGTCCGGTGCGAACCGGCAACTTTCCCCACTCTGTCCGTAGGCGGGCGAAAGGGTTAGGAATGATAATACGGTAAGTGCAAAATACCTCATAAGTATAGTGTTTTAAATGATAATCAGATTAGCTTTGCCGCCAATAAACGACAGGCTGTCCGGTCTGTTTTACCACTGCCGGTGAGTGGGATGGCATCGACCTGCCGGATATATTTAGGCTGTTGGTATTTAGGCAGGAGAGAGGCTATTCTATCAGAAAGGCCTTCAATGTCTGCCGTCTTTTCCATCAGTAGCACAATGGCTTCTCCTAATCCGGGATGTGGAATAGCCGTTATCGCAAAGGTAGCAGAAATTATTGAACGTAGTGTTTCTTCCACTGATTCGATTTGTACTTTTATACCTCCGGTATTAATGATGTTGTCTTTCCTTCCCAGAATGGAGAAAGTACCGTCCGGATGCAACTGTGCGATGTCGTTTGTCACTAATGTCTCGTCGCAAACCAGTGGTGCGTTGATAATGAGTGTATCCTCAGACGATAAAGACAATTGTACGGAAGGGAAAGGGGTGTAGGCTGAAGAAGCCTCGGGGCCGTTCAGCCTGCACAATGCGATATGAGAAAGTGTTTCCGTCATGCCATAGGTCGAATAGACGATATTGGGTAATGTCCTGACCTCTGCTTCCAGTTCTTTATTTATGGCGCCTCCTCCTATGATTAGTATCTCTGTCCGGCATAGGCGTTCTTTTTCTTCCGGTACTTGAAGCGTGTTATATACCTGTAACGGTATCATGGCTGCAAAGCGAAGCGGAATCTCTACATCAGCCAACGGATGACTGGAAGGCGTGCGCAGAATGAGAGTCAATTCGGCAACTAAGGCCCGTACGACCACCATCTTGCCGGCAATATATTGCAATGGCATACACAACAGTGCGTTATCTCCTTTTTGCAGATGAAGGAAAGAGCAGGTAAGGATAGCACTTTGCATCATCTGTTCTTTGCGGACAGAGAACTCTTTAGGAGTTCCGGTAGAGCCGGAAGTATGAACGGTGATGTAGGGAGATTCGTTGAACCAGTCGGCCAGGAACTTGTATAAATCCCGACGTATCTCTGGTGCATCGGCAGGTAGATTAGTTATTAATTGCTGTATATTTTCTGCTGTACAAACCGTTCCGTCCTCTAACTGTAACAGTTGTTTATTACAATCTGTAAGTAACTGTTTCCCCTCTTGAGAGGGGATAAGGGGTGTGTTATCATTTCGTTCCGGAACAGGCATTAACACACCCCCTGCCCCCGAGGGGAATGAGTTACTCTTCGGATCGTACCAGAGACAATCCTGGCGAATGGAGAGCGGCATCTCCACATTGTCCGTAAATAAAGCCCCTGTTCCCAGTCCTTGCGGTAAAGGATTATTGAATGTTGCACACCATTGTGCAATGGCATTCAATCCGATATTCGATTCCAACGCAGAAGTAATCCACCAGCCTATCTTTTGTTGTTCAGCTTCCTCGATCCATTCCTGTCCGCCACTTATTCCGCCGTGTAAAGACGGTTTCAGTATGATATACTGCGGACGGATAACTGATAAGAGTTCCTTTTTCCTTTCTATTGTATTGATGCCGATTAGTTCTTCATCCAAAGCAATAGGCAAAGGTGTTTCGGAAGTGAGTCGTGCCATTTCTTCCCACTGCCCGGCGCGGATAGGCTGTTCGATGGAATGCAGGTCCAGTTCGGCAAGCCGTTGTAACTTGTTCAGGGCATCGTCAGGGGAGAAGGCTCCGTTTGCATCTACCCGTAATTCTATTTCTTTAGCAGAAAAATGCGCACGGATATGTTTTAATAAAGCCAGTTCCTCTTCAAAATTAATTGCCCCAATCTTCAACTTAATACAGCGAAAGCCTGATTGCATTTTGACCTCGATTTGTTCCAGCATCTTTTTATAGTCACCCATCCAGATCAGGCCATTGATTGGGATACCTGCTTTACCTCGTGAAAAGTCTGTATCCCAAAGTGCAAAATTACCCGTTTGGAAATGGCGGAAAGCCGTTTCCAGTCCGAATAAGATGGAGGGATAGGAACGCAGAGCTTCGGTGTCGGGCATTCCGTTCTGTTCTGTTTGGTGACAAATGGTTGCCAGTTTTTTTTCGTAGTCCGGCAGATCGTCACAACTCAGTTTAGGGAGTGGAGCACATTCACCTATCCCGAATCGTCCGGGCATTTCATCAGCGGTAAGAACCAAATACCAGCTCTTTCGAATCGTATAAGTCCCCCGTGAAGTCCCTGCCGGTTGCTTGAAGTGTAAAACTTTAGGAATTATCCGGATTCTATAATGCGTTGTTCTCATTATTCTGTTTAATATAATCGTTCAGTTGATTGTTTAGATCCTTAAAGTTTGGTAAAGCATCCTGTAATTCTTTAGGTAATTCATTATATGTATATGAACTTACTCCAATAGGTTTGTTTATATCGCGAAGGGAAAATTCAACTTCATAATCATCTTTCCCTTTGCAAAGTAATATCCCAATAGTTGGGCGGTCATACTTATCACGTACTAATTCATCTATTGCGGAAATGTAAAAGTTAAGTTTCCCTATAAATTCAGGTTCAAATTCCTTTGCTTTCAGTTCAATGACTATGTATGCTTTTAGACGGGTATGATAAAATAAAAGATCCAAGCGATATTCCTTTTTCCCAACTTTCAGAAGATATTGATGTCCCATATAAGCGAATCCTTTGCCCAATTCAAGTAGGAATTTAGATATTTGTTGGACCAGGCCGCATTCAATATCCCGTTCTAATGCTTTCTCCGATAATTGAAGGAAATCGAAATGATAAGGATCTTTCAATAATTCGTTTGCCAGTTCACTTTGAGGGGGAAGTAATGTTTGAGTGAAGTTATTGATTGATTTCCCTTGTTGGTGAAACAGGTCCTTTTCTATATGATATTCTAATATGGAACGGCTCCAACCATTTTCGATGGTTTTGTGAATATAGAAGAGGGCTTCCTGGGAAGAGCCTATTTTGCTTAATAAAAGAATATGATGTCCCCAAGGTATTTCAAAGATAGTGGAGTCTGACAATTTGGTCACAAGCTGTGACCAAATTGTATTCTCTTGATTATAAAAAAGATAAAATCGTTTGCAACGTCTAAGATTGACAGCTGACAACCCTTTTATATCAGGAAATTCAGCCTGCAAATCCTTACTCAATTGTTCTATAAATCCGCTTCCCCATTGAGCATTTTGTTGTTTCTCCACAATTTGTTCGCCAAGGCTCCAGTAAAGGTGGATTAATTCGCTGTTTACAGCAATGGCCGCCTTTATCTGGCTTTTCCGGATATTCTCCTTTAATTCAGTTAGCCATTGGCGATAGTCTTGTTGTAGTTTAAGGTATTGTTCCATTTTATTTAATATATAGTTTAGTTCTGATTACGGAAATTTGGGATAATCTTCAAAACGCGGGCGGCGTTTTTCGAGGAATGCTTTGCCGCCTTCCTGGGCTTCGTCGGTCATGTAGTAAAGCATGGTGGCATCGCCTGCCAGCTCCTGGATACCGGCCTGGCCGTCCAGTTCAGCATTCAGTCCGGCTTTGATCATACGCAGGGCAAGCGGACTGTGCATCATCATGGTTTCAGACCATTCCACATATTCATCTTCCAGCTTATCCAGGGGAACGACTTTGTTTACCAGTCCCATGTCGAGTGCTTCCTGTGCATTGTATTTCCGGCAAAGAAACCATATTTCGCGTGCTTTTTTCTGGCCGACAATACGGGCGAGATACGACGAACCGAAACCTGCGTCGAAGCTACCCACACGAGGACCCGTCTGCCCGAAGATGGCATTTTCAGAAGCGATGGTAAGGTCACAAACGACATGCAAAACGTGACCTCCACCGATAGAAAAACCGTTGACGGCTGCGATGACAGGCTTTGGCATGGAGCGAATCTGTTTCTGTACGTCGAGTACATTCAAACGGGCAACGCCGTCTTTACCGATATACCCGCCATGGCCTTTCACATTCATATCTCCGCCGGCACAGAAAGCGGTGTCGCCGGCTCCGGTCAAAACGATGACACAAATATCCGGACGTTCCCGGCAAATGTAAAGCGCATCGCTCATTTCAGTTGTCGTGGTGGGAGTGAAGGCGTTACGGTAACGTTCGCGGTTGATAGTGATACGGGCAATACCATTGTAGAAATCAAACAAGATTTCTTCATATTCTTTTATCTGTTTCCATTCTCTTTGTGTTGACATAAAATCTTTATTTAGAGTATTGTTTATTATAACGTCTTTAAACTATGGTAGTATTCTTTCAGCAGGCGGACGTCTTCATCTTTGTCGGTGAATACCTCCATCAATACGGGTTGATTGATCGGATTCGGATCGGTGAACACTTTCATGGCTTCTTCCAATTCTGCCGTGTCGTGTACGCCCTGGTAGAGGAATCCCCGTTCGGTAGCCCAGCCCTGTGCCGAAGTCTTATGTGTAGCCGTTACAAAGCGGTGTGTCTTTCCTGACATCGACAAACCGGGCAGTGCCTGGAAGATTTCGCCGCCACCGTTATTCAGTAACAGGATGCGCAGGTTACAGCCGAAGTTGCTGTTCCAAAGCGCGTTCATATCATAAAAGAAGCTCAGATCGCCTATCACCACAAAATTCAATTTGTCGGATGCTACCGCATAGCCGATAGCCGTGGACAATGAACCTTCTATTCCGCTTGTTCCCCGGTTGCAGCAAACTTCAACTTCTTCGGGTAATGTAAACAATTGAGCGTATCGTACCGTCGAACTATTGCCTAAATGCAAGGCTGACGGAGTCGGTAATGACTTAAGTAAACGACCGATTGCTGCCATTTCCGAATAAGCAAACTCCGGTTCCGGCAGACTCTTCGTATTGTTTTCCCAGACACGTGGAAATTCTGTCGGCTTATTTTCCAGCAGATAAGCAATCTTTTCAAGAAACTCGAACGGGTCCATTTCTATTACGGTAGTCATTACACCGTATAAGTCAGCCACTTCACCATCGGCCGATACGTGCCAATGTTCTATCGGCGGGTTATCACGTAGGAATTTCTTTAAACGTTTGGATACGATGTGTCCGCCGTAGGTAATAACCAGTTCGGGAACCATCTTTTCCTGCGTTTCTTCAGGCAGGGCATAAATGGCTGCATCGAAGTTTTTGACCGGGATGCCCGGAATGGTCTTGTTGCTTGTATGTTCGGTCAGCCAGGCGAAATGTTTATAAAGTAGCTTGGATATCTTCTTTTCAAAAAGATAAATCAGGCTCATCTGGCCGACGATGATCATTCGTTTATTATAGCTGTTCAACCGTTCGATCAGGGTATTGTATTCCCTGTCGTACACATTCAATCCCTGATAACGGGTGATAACGCGCACTTCCGGCAATTCGGGAGTAGTGAACTGGAACAAAGGCTCGGAGATCGGCACATTGATATGAACTGGCCCTTTCCCATGATGATTCAACTCCAGTAGTGCCTCGTTGACAAGACGGTTGCAATACCATTCATCTTCATCCGTATGAATTTCCGGCAGATTGACCGATTTTTTAACCAGGGAACCGAATACGCCCGGTTGGGGTAAAGTCTGTCCGTTCATTTGGCCTATCCAGGCTCCCGGACGGTCTGCCGATATGACGATAAGAGGAACATGCTGGTAGTAGGCTTCCGCCACAGCCGGATGGATATTCAGCAAAGCCGTACCCGAAGTACAGCAAACAGCTGCCGGTTTTCCTCCGTGCAATGCCAGGCCCATGGCAAAGAATCCGGCACTTCGTTCGTCGGTGACGGAATAGCAGGTGAAGAACGGATGATTCGCCAACGTATGTACGATAGGCGAATTACGGCTTCCCGGACATAATACGATTTTACTTATACTATGCTCCTTGAGCAAGGCCACTAACTGAAGAATGTTTTTCTTATCGGTATACATATATTATATTTATCTTATTCTGCTTACAAAAGTACATATAATATCTAACGCAAAACGCCTGTCTATCATAATAAGGCCCGCATCGTTTGCAGTTTGTCTTCCGTTTCCTGCCATTCGTCGCTTAACTCTGAAGAGGAGAGCAATCCTCCTCCGGCATAGAGTGTCTGTGTCTTCTTATTGATATTCATGCAGCGCAGATTTACATACAGGTCGGTTCTGCCTTTCGGGTTCAACCAACCTATAAAACCGGAATAGTAACGGCGGTCGTAACCTTCATTTTCCAGGATAAAACGGTAGGCGTCATCTTTGGGTAATCCACAAACGGCAGGGGTAGGGTGTAGCAGTTTCAACAAACTACCCAGCTTATCGTTACTGTCCAGCCGGAACCTGAAATCACTTTTCAGATGACATAAAGCCCCGGCACGTGCCGAATAGGGACCTTCCATCGTCGATTCGATACCCAGTGAACTTAGCTGGTCGTGGATATAATTGGAGACTAGTTGTTGTTCCCTTTTGTTTTTCTCATCCCAATAAGTCGGCAGTTCGCCGTTCTGTAAAGGCTGTGTTCCTGCCAGCGCAACCGTATGCCATTCGCCCTTTTCTCCCGAGAGGATAATTTCTGGGGTTCCTCCCAGCCAGATGCCCGTTTCCGGTGTATGGCAGAGGTAAACATAAGAACGGATATACTGTTTGCAGGCCTTATAAAAAGCCTTTGCAGGCGAAAAGCCGGATTCCCTGTCGAGTGTCAGACTGCGCGAAAGTACCAGTTTGTCCAGCTGTCTCTCCTGCAAAGGCTTGATAAAGGAATCGAAACAATGTGTATAGTTGTCTTTTGTCTTCCGTTCGGATGGGTTTTCTGTTCCATTCGGATGAAACTCCAAATCCATTCGGATGTAATCCGGTTGACTGTTATCCGGCAATTCGCTATAATCGCGCCGAATCAGCACGATGGGACATTCCCGGCTGACCCGGAACGGAGCGATGACGAAGCCCTGTTGTTCATTCAGGTCCTCGATGTTATATAAAAGACGGGCAGAACCGGAGGCTTGCATCACGAACCGGGGTTCTTCTTCCCCCGGAATACGATAGATTGCAAAACTCCGGCCCTGCCTGATCAGTGAGTCTATCATTTCTTTTTTAATATACTATTTACGACACGTATGGATGATACCAACTTATCAGTAGAGGTAAACACATCTACATTCCATACGTGTGAAGAACGTCCCTTGTGAATAATTGTCCCGACGGCACGTACCGTATCGCCTTCGTGGGCCGACGACATATGGCTGCCGCTCACCTGCATTCCGACTACAATCTCGTCCGGCTTAGCCAGTATCATGGAGCCTAATCCCGCAACTGTTTCAGCCAATGCCAGAGTCGCTCCGCCATGCAGTATGCCGAAAGGCTGTCGTGTACGTTCGTCGACCGGCATTGTCGCTTCCACACGGTCTTCGGATGCATAAGTATATTGAATACCCAGGTTACCCATCAGTGCATGTTTAGCCCGTATATTCAACTGGTCCAAAGGAACTTCTGTCGGTTTGATGGCAGCAAGGATAGCGGTTTCTACGGCTATTGCCACACCATCCTGATCGTTGGTCAGCGTGGTGAAATCCGTACAGACCTTAACCGAATCACGGGCGTTGCCCATCGCTACGCTGGTCCCGGCAAGCTGTAACATGGGGACATCAGCAATTCCATCGCCGATCGCTACGACTTCTTCGGTCGTAATTTTCAGCTTTTCCATCAATACGCCTAAAGTGTTTCCTTTGTTGATGGATTGGGGAACCACCTCCAGATAAAAATCTTCCGAACGGAATACGTCCAATACACCGTCCAGCCGTTTCTTCCAGTGATTTTCCAATCCTACCAGTTCTTCTTCGTTGTCGCTTGCCAGCACACACTTGCAAGGACTGAAGTCGACTGCTTCCGGGAAATTATCAACACCGATCACACGCATATTGTTTAACGTGGCTTCTTCCTGCACATGTTTGTTGTCGGGTTTATTTGTCAGGATATAGTCTTTATGATATGTGAAAATGGCAAAATCGTTTTTCTTCGCTTTCTTATCCAAGTAAGGCAGCATCTCCGGGTTGATACGTTTCTCGAAGAGCAGTTCACCCGTTTGTACGTTGATGATCTGGCCACCGTTATATGAGAGTATGAAACCACCGTAATGATCCAGTTCCAGAGCCTTTGCGAGCGGCATAACCCCGTTGGTCGGTCTGCCGGATGCCAATACAATGTGTATTCCCATTTGCTGAACTTTCAGTAAAGCAGCCTGGGTACGGGCAGTAATTGCTTTTTCACTGTTGAGCAATGTCCCGTCTACGTCTAAAACCAATAATTTGTACTTCATGGCTTGCTGTTTTTTTGTTTAGATTACAAATCTACATAAAAATCCTGGTTTATAAACGCATCCAATAAAAATAAAGACCATCTTGTTAGTATCTTTTTAACCTATTTCATGTATATTTTGGTGGGTATTACTATTGAGTAAGTCATGAATGAAATGTGCAACGCCATCCTCATCATTCGTAAATGCAGTGATCCGATCTGCATTTGATTTTACGGGAGGCTGTGCATTTGCCATAGCAACGCCGAGTCCGGCAAATTTGATCATGGAGAGGTCGTTGTAGCCGTCACCGATGGCGATAACGTCCTCTCTTTTTATCTGTACACGTTCCAATAGGCGTTCCAGCGAAGCGGCTTTGTCGATCCCTTTGGGTACGACTTCCAGGTAAAACGGTTCCGAACGATAGACATTGAGGCGAAGGCCTAGTTCCTGACGCAGTTTTTCTTCCAGCGGAACCAGGTCTTCCGGTTCTCCGACTATCAGGCATTTGTCGGCTGGGAGCTGTAGATTGTGCAGGAAGTCGTCGGTTTCCTTTATCTTCATTTTGGTCAGGAATGATTCGTATTGAACATATTTGTCTGCTGCATTTTCGGTCAGGATGTATTTGCCGTTGTAAGACAGGATTGTCAGTCCGGCTTCATACGAACGTTGATAGATCAGGGGCATAACGTCTGGTGGCAGGGCCTGTTCGTAAAAGACCTTTCCGGTTTTCACTTCGATCACTTTTCCTCCGTTAAAAGAGAGGATGAAACCTCCGTACTCTTTCATATCCAGCGTTTCTGCCAGTGGAACGATACCGTAAGTAGGGCGTCCGGAGGCCAGAACCAGATGGAGACCTTGTTGCTGGGCTTTTATTAATACCTCCCGGGTGAAAGGCGTGATCTCTTTTTTACTGTTTGTCAGTGTTCCGTCCAGATCGAGGACCAGTAGTTTATAGTTCATCTTTATTTTATTTCCGGTGAATAGAATCGTCTGTTTCTGTTGCGGGTTTTAATGGGATCACATGGCCGTTGGCTGTGATGTATTTGTATAATTCCCGATAAAAAGTATGTTTTGTCAACGTGGAGGCATCGCCCAGTATGATCAGTTTCATTCGGGCACGGGTGAT
Source organism: Parabacteroides goldsteinii (assembly GCF_020091425.1). Lineage (NCBI taxonomy): Bacteria > Pseudomonadati > Bacteroidota > Bacteroidia > Bacteroidales > Tannerellaceae > Parabacteroides > Parabacteroides goldsteinii. The sequence goes on from NZ_CP081906.1 coordinate 1,852,753, forward strand.
GGCAACGTTCATGCGGCGCAGGTCGTTCAGGAAACCGATATTTCCCTGGTCATTGGCACGTACCAGGCTGATCATGATCACATCGCGCTCCTGGCCCTGGAAACCGTCTACGGTATGGACGGTAATCAGTTTGCGGAAGGGTTTGAAAAAAGAGTTCCGTTTAATCAAGCCGCGGATATATTGCACCTGTGATTTGTAGGGAGAGATCAGTCCGAAGTCGATGCTTTCGTCCAGTACGCGTTCTTTACTGATCTTTTCGATATAGGCTTGCAGTTGCTCCACCAGTAGTTCCGCCTCTTTTTTATTGATCCGGCTCTGGCTTTCGGATAATTGATCTTCCTCAAAATCACAATCTGCCGTATCGAACCACACGACAGGTGTGTCGTAGGCGAGGATACCGCGGTACTTTACTTCCGGCGCAGCCTGCAACTCATCCTGGTAAAACCAGCGGGACGAGAAACGCATGATATCTTCATGCATCCGGTATTGTACTTTAAGCAGGGAGACAGTCTCAGGTTTGCCGGCTGCTACTTTCTGCATCAAAGTACGGTCCAGTCCACCGTGGGCAGCTTCTATACATTTAATAGTAGGAGGAAGCTGGTGATGGTCGCCAGCCAGAATCACCCTGTCCGCTTTGTTGATGGCAATCCAACAGGCAGCTTCCAGCGCCTGTGCTGCCTCATCGATAAAGAGGGTGGTAAAATTATGGTTGATCAGCACCCGGTTGGCAGATCCCACTAGCGTACATGCTATGACGCGGGCTTCGCTGAACAGGTCGGCGTCTATCTGCACCTCCAGTTCGGTGGCACGGAAGCGCAGGCGGGAAAGACGGTTACGGGCCGTGTCCTTTTCGCTGTGACTTTTCTTACGGAAAGAGGATTGTATCTCCCGGATTGCTTTGCGGATTCCCCAAAGTTCGGAGTAGTCGGGATGCGACTCGAAGCGCCGTTCATACGTAAATGAAAGCATTTTGTCATTCACCCGCGTCGGGTTGCCGATACGGAGTACGTTGATACCCCGGTCTACCAGCTTCTCCGATATCCAGTCGACAGCCGTATTGCTTTGGGCGCAGACCATTACCTGGTTTTCCCTGTGCAGCGTTTCGTAGATCGCTTCGACCAGTGTCGTTGTTTTCCCGGTTCCGGGAGGGCCATGTACGATAGATACTTCTTTAGCCGACAGCACATGGTTGACCGCCTCCTCCTGGGTTGTGTTTAACCACGGGAAACGTATCGGGAACAGGTTTCTCCGGCTGGTCGGTGTCTTCCCCAGCAACACATCACGCAGATGGGCAAGCTGGTTATTTTTTGCTTTCATTACACCGGATAGTGCATTGAACATCGTTTTATAGCTTGTCTCGTCGAAGTAGAGTTGAACACCCAGTTCACTGTTAACGTTTTGCAGGTCGAATAAAGCGGAAGGTGTCGGAAGGACGACGACCATCCGGTCGTCCTGTACATAGCTGATGATGCCGGAGAAATTCAGATAACGCGAACTGCCGGTTCCGTTTGTCGTAAAGAAACAAACCGGACGTCCGTATTCAAAATTATGTTCGATCTCCTTATCGTCCCTGCGTTCTATTTCAATGACGAGCTGATTGAGCGAATTATAATAACTTTTTCCCGGAATCACAGGATACCAGCAAAGTCCCTGTTGTATTTTCCTGTGAATACCCACCCGTTCGGCTTGTTGCCTGTACGTCTCTTTCTCATATTCATACTCCATTTGAAGGAGGTCATATTGGCGTTGCAGATCTGCGGATGGTGTCTGGAATTGATTGATCATTATTCTTTGTTTAACTGGCCGCAAACTTACATAAAAAAATGGAATTGAATGGGGGTTTTTGCTCTTTCCGATGTCATAAAGTCAAACTGAAGAATTTTTATATGAGAAATGTGATTCTATCCATAATGCTCTCTTTATTGCTTCTGCCGGGTTGCGGCTCCATGAGGAATATGAGTAGTGAAGACCGGGTCGGTTTTGGCGCACAGGTCGGCTCTTTTATCGGGTGGCTTTTCGGTGGATTGATCGGAGAGGCGATCAATGATGAGAATGGTGGTGAAATAGGTGCGTTTATAGGAACGGCTGTGGGTGGCGTTGCCGGTGCTTCGATTGCAGCCAGTACGGAAGAGGAAACGCATATTGTAAGGAGAAGTCCGAAATATACACCGTCGTCTCACGTCCTCCTTCCAGACTTGCAGATAGAGGATATTCTTCTGGATGAAGATAGCATCACCTATAATCAAAAGATTGATGCAGGAGAAACTTGCCGTATTTCCTTTGTGATTGTGAATAACAGTTTTCAGGATGCATTGAATGTACTTCCGGTAGTCAAACTGGAAGAAGGAGAAAACCTGGAACTATCCGAACCTGTTCGGATTGCCCGGGTTGCCCATGATACTCCCATCACTTATGAAGTCACAGTACATGCTTCTCCCGAATTACAAACAGGCACAGTCGTTTTCAGTGTACGTCTGGAAGAGGGACGCGGCAATGGCACGGAGGCGGAAACATTTACCGTTGAAACCTTGGGTAAAGAGTGAAATTTATCATACACCAGTCATCCTGTTCAGTATCTTCGGAAATTGTATAAAGAAAATGATCGTACAGCAGATAGCCGCCGTTGCATCGGAAATACCTTCTGCCGCATAGACGCCTATCATTCCCATAAAATGCGGTAAGATCAAGGCTAACGGAACAAGCAGGATAACTTTGCGGAGTAATGCGATAAAGATGGAAATCTTAGCCTGGCCCAGGGCAACGAACATATTCTGGCAGGCACGCTGCAAGCCGAAAATAGTCATACCAGCCAGGAATACAGGCATAACCTGCTTCACAGTCTGTATTAGCTCTTCATCTGAAGTGAAAGCCGAAGCGATGACGGATGGAAACAGAATCATCAGCAACATCAGGACAAAATTGAACAGGAACATGAAAGTCACTACGATCCTGAAACATTCTTTTACCCTTTCTTTATTCCCATGCCCGTAATTATAGCTGACAATAGGTACGAACCCCAGGGCGAAGCCTGTCAACGGGACACTGACAAAAAGCATCGAACTTTGCATAACGGTCAACGCGCTCACGTAAATATCGCCGAATGTCTTTAGCATACCGTTCAGCACAAAACCTACCAGGCTTTCCGTACTGGCCATGATAAAAGGCGATATGCCTAAAGCCAGAGTCGCCCCGATCACTTTCCTGTCCGGTTTCATATACTGCTTTTCGAGCCGAAGGGAGGCGCGGGAAGAAGTCAGAAAAGACAACACCCAGATGGCGCTGCCGGCCTGTGAAATAATCGTGGCTAATGCCGCTCCTTTTACTCCCATGTTGAAACCAAAAATGAAAAGCGGATCGAGCATGATATTGAGGAAGGCGCCGATCATTACCGACCACATGGCAATACCCGGACGTCCTTGCGTATTGATGAAGGTATTCAAGCCTACCGATATTTCGACGAATAACGTACCGATCAGATAGATAGAAAGATAATCGGTGGCGTATCCGAGTGTTTGTTCCGAAGCACCGGTGAACAGCAGGATCGGCTTCATGAAAATATAGGCGAGGGTGGAAGTCAGCACGGTAAAGATCAGCAATAGTATAAAGCCGTTCCCAAGTATCTTTCCGGCCTGCTGCCGGTTTCCCTGTCCGAGGGCAATTGCTGCAAGCGGAGCACCTCCGCCTGCAACAATGGATGAAAATGCGGAAATCAGGATAATAATCGAACCGGCTACCCCGATGCCGGCAAGTGCCGGTGTGCCTATTCCCGGAATATGCCCGATATAAATACGGTCTACAATATTGTAGAGCAGGTTTACCATTTGGGCAACTATCGCAGGCAGTGCCATCCGGAAGATAAGAGGTAGCATACGGTCTGTTCCCAGCCGTTCTTCGTATATCTGATTCATTCTTTGTGTTATGATTAGAAAACGAAGCCAAAATTACTTATAATTCAATACGTGGCAAAATCTGATATCTTTTTCCTCAGTTTCGTGTTCGAATTATAGTGGTAATAAGTCGGGGCAGAGGACGGGAAATAATAAAGATCCTGCGTTTTGTTGTCTACCTCCACTTTGTATACCGGCAAGGGTAATGTTTTCGATTCGGACTCAGGCTGGTAATATTCATCATACTCTTTCAGCTTCGATATGCGTAACAACGGTATTTTCGGCCCGTATAATTTTTGCAGCGAATGCACGATGTCGGGGCGTGTGACAATAAAACGTTGCGGAACGTTATTCGCGGCATAAATATATTCAGACTGCACGGCATTATTCCCTTTTTGACGTATAATCTCTACCAGCGGCTTATTCAGATAGGAGCGCAACTTTAGCATACAAATCTTTTCCCCGTCATTAGCGGATGTCCCGTAAGCATCCGGTTGCAAAAGCAGGTAAGGTTCCATACTGAAATTATCCCGTAGGAGAGGCGGATGCAGTCGGTCCTGCTCTGCTGCCGTATGAGTATCGCCCAGCCATTTCGGGATAGGCGACATGGAGAGCAATCCGGTTATGATAAACGAACTCATACATAGGCCGACTGCCGTATCTGTCGCCTGTTTCCATTTGCCGTTTCCCCACCGGACCGGGAGCGGTTGCGGCTTGTCGGTATCCCGGCCGGTCCATTTCTGCCGGAACTTGCCGATGACCACATACAAGACTCGTCCGGTGAACAGACAAAGCAGGCAGGTGAAGCAAAAAACCAATGGAATCCATAATTCCGGATATTCTATGCTGAAGAAGCCTTTAGTAGCCTTTATCACCCTGTGAGTTAGGCGGTGCGAAGATATTATTTTCATTCTTAATTTAGCAAAACATATAACATAAATTAGAAATCATTACCTTTGCCGGAAACATGAATAATCTAACGCATAAAACATCGCTGTCATGGATAATATAACAAAATCACAAATCATATCACTGATCCATCAGGAGGTAATCCCCGCTATTGGCTGTACGGAACCTGTTGCTGTGGCTTTGGCTGCCGCGAAAGCTGCCGAGGTATTGGGCGAACGTCCGGAAAAGATAGACGTATTACTCAGTGCCAATATCCTGAAGAATGCAATGGGAGTGGGGATACCCGGAACAGGAATGGTGGGATTGCCTATCGCGATCGCTCTCGGAACACTGATCGGTAAATCTTCGTACGAACTGGAAGTGCTGCGTGACATCACGCCGGAAGCATTACAGGCCGGAAAAGCCATGATAGACGAAAAGATCATCCATATTGCCCTGAAGGAAAATGTCGACAAATTATATATCGAAGTGATCTGCACGGCAGGCGACCAGACTTCCCGGGTTATTATCTGCCATGAACATACACATATTATATATGTAGAGAAAAATGGGGAAGTTTTGACCGATCTGCGTCAGTCGGATGCAACGGACGATAAGCCATGCGGCGGAGATGAAATGAAACTCTCTTTCTCTACCGTATATGAGTTTGCGATGGAAATGCCGCTGGATGATATCCGTTTTATCCTTGAAACGGCAGATCTGAATAAGAAAGCCGCCCAGGCTTCCATACAGGGACACTATGGGCATACCGTCAGTAAAACAGTTTCCGGCGAATACGGCAAGAAATATATGGGCGACTCTGCCTATACCCACATGTTGGTGATGACAGCTGCCGCCTGCGATGCCCGTATGGACGGGGCGATGATCCCGGTTATGAGTAACTCCGGCAGCGGTAATCAGGGAATTGCGGCGACGTTGCCGGTCCTTTCGTTTGCGGAAGATATCAAATGTACGGAAGAGCAGTTGATACGTGCCCTGATGCTCAGCCATCTGATGGTTATTTATATCAAGCAGAGCCTGGGACGTCTCTCTGCATTATGCGGATGCGTTGTGGCTGCCACGGGTTCCAGTTGCGGCATCACTTACCTGATGGGAGGAAGCAAGATGCAAATATCATATGCAATCAAGAATATGATCGGAAATATTACCGGAATGATCTGCGACGGGGCAAAACCGAGTTGCGCATTGAAGGTGTCGAGTGGTGTCTCTACTGCCATGATCTCAGCCTTGATGGCCATGGAGAATAAGGTGGTGACTCCGGTAGAAGGTATTATCGACGAAGATGTGGACAAGTCGATCTCGAACCTGACGGCGATAGGTTCCCGCGGAATGGAAGAAACAGATAAATTGGTATTAGATATTATGACAGGCAAATCCTGTTAGAAAGATTGTTGTTTTACTTTATTTCAGACCTCCCAATGGCATACAGGGTGCCGTTGGGAGGTTTTTTTATGCATTAAAAGCGGCTTGGATAAATTTCATCAATACTTTCATTGATAAATTCGATCAGTTTCCGTAACTGTTTCGTGGTTTCAAATGTTTACATTGTAAGGGAATTAAGACATGAAGTGTTTTCACGGTGTAATTTATCACACAGTTTAAGCCGTCTGTTCATCTTATTTTTGCAAAAGACAGATTAGCAAGTGAATTAAAGTTCATCAAATCAATAAAAACCGACATCGCCATGAAAGAGAAAATTGAACAATTGGCGGCTCTGAACCATCAGGCAGAGCTGGGAGGCGGCGAAGACCGTATCGCGAAACAACATGCAGCAGGCAAGTTAACAGCCCGCGAGCGAATCGAATTACTCCTTGAGAAAGGTAGCTTTGTAGAAGTCGACAAGTTTGTAACTCATCGGTGTACAGAGTTTGGTCTCGAAAAACAACGCCCGTTAGGAGATGGGGTTGTAACGGGATATGGTTTAATCGGTAAACGTACCGTATTTGTATTTGCCCAGGATTTTACCGTTTTCGGAGGCGCCCTTTCAGAGACGTATGCCCGGAAGATTTGTAAAATCATGGATATGGCGATGCAACTCGGTGCGCCTGTTATCGGACTGAATGATTCCGGTGGAGCACGTATCCAGGAAGGTGTCCGTTCGTTGGCGGGATATGCCGAAATCTTTTTACGCAATTCAATGGCTTCGGGGGTAATCCCGCAGATCAGTGCCATTATGGGACCGTGTGCCGGAGGAGCAGTCTATTCACCGGCGTTGACCGATTTTATTTTTATGGTGAAAGATTCCAGTTATATGTTTATTACCGGGCCGGAAGTGGTAAAGAGTGTCACCCAGGAGGAAGTCTCCATGCAGGACCTGGGAGGTTCGGAAGTACATAGCACCCGTTCAGGCGTGGCTCATTTCACCGGCGATAATGATATGGATTGTATCCTGAAGATACGTGAACTCATGTCATTCCTCCCCAGCAATAATATGGAGGAACCGCCTTTCATTCCTACGACGGATAGTGCCAACCGCATTGACGAACAACTCAATAACCTGATCCCGACCAATCCGAATCAGCCCTATGATATGAAGGAACTGATCGAATCGGTGGCCGACGATCATAACTTCTTTGAAGTACAGGAAGAATATGCCAAAAATATTGTGATCGGATATATCCGGTTGAATGGAAAAACGATCGGTGTGGTAGCCAACCAGCCGGCAGCTCTGGCAGGAACACTGGATATTAATGCTTCGGTAAAAGCCGCCCGTTTCGTCCGTTTCTGTGATGCGTTCAATATACCGCTGCTGACCTTTGTGGATGTTCCGGGATTCCTTCCGGGCGTCAATCAGGAATATGAAGGCATTATCCGTCATGGGGCCAAATTGCTCTATGCTTATTGCGAAGCGACAGTGCCGAAAGTGACGGTCATTACCCGTAAAGCCTATGGCGGTGCCTATGACGTGATGAGTTCCAAACATATCCGCGGCGATATCAATTTCGCTTACCCGACCGCCGAGATTGCCGTCATGGGACCGGATGGCGCTGTAAATATCCTTTTCCGTAAAGAACTGAAAAAAGCGGAAGATGTGGAAAAGAAACGTAAGGAACTACAGGACGATTACCGTGAAAAGTTCGCCAACCCATACCGGGCAGCCGAACTGGGGTATGTAGACGAAATCATCGAACCGTCGGGAACCCGTGCCCGCCTGATCCGCAGCTTCGAGTTGCTTGCCAACAAACGGCAGTCCAACCCGCCGAAGAAACATTCCAATTTACCACTTTAATACGCGAACGATTATGATTAAGAAAGTACTAGTAGCCAACCGCGGCGAAATTGCGATGCGAATCTTTCGTACCTGCCGCGTAATGAATATACCCACCGTTGCGATTTACACCCATGTAGACCGGGGAGCCTTGCATGTTCGGTATGCCGAAGAAGCCTATTGTATCTCTGAAGATGAATCAGATACTTCTTACCTCAAACCCGATGCGATTCTGGCGATTGCCCAAAAAACGGGTGCAGCTATCCATCCGGGTTACGGTTTCCTTTCGGAGAATGCTGATTTTGCCCGTCGCTGCGAAGAAGAAGGCGTCATCTTTATCGGTCCGAGTGCCGATGTGATAGCCAAAATGGGAATCAAGACGGAAGCTCGTAAGATCATGAAAGCAGCCGGTGTGCCGGTTGTTCCCGGGACGGAAGAGCCGGTTAACAATATCGACGAAGTACGTAAGGTCGCCAAAGAAGTCGGCTACCCGATTATGCTGAAGGCGTTAGCCGGAGGTGGAGGTAAGGGAATGCGTCTGGTTCGTGATGAAGAAGGGCTGGAAGAAGCCTTCCGCCTGTCACGTTCCGAAGCCGGCAATTCGTTCGGAAACGATGCCATTTATATCGAGAAATATATTGAGAATCCGCACCATATCGAAGTACAGGTTTTAGGCGATAAGTATGGAAATGTGATTCATTTATATGAACGCGAATGTTCCATCCAACGCCGTAACCAGAAAGTGATCGAAGAATCTCCGTCGCCTTTCGTGAAGGAAGAAACCCGCAGAAAGATGCTTGCCGTGGCAGTCGAAGCCTGTAAAAAGATCGGTTATTACAGTGCCGGAACATTGGAGTTTATGATGGATAAAGATCAGAACTTCTATTTCCTGGAAATGAATACCCGCCTGCAAGTGGAGCATCCGGTGACGGAAGAGGTTACGGGTGTCGACCTGGTACGTGATATGATACTGGTTGCCGCCGGAAATCCGTTGCCCTACAAACAGGAAGATGTAGAGTTTCGCGGTGCCGCCATCGAATGCCGTATCTATGCCGAAGACCCGGAAAACAATTTCATGCCTTCTCCCGGCATCATTAAAGTGCGCGAAGCTCCCGAAGGACGAAATGTCCGCCTGGACAGTGCCGCTTATGCCGGATTTGAAGTCTCCCTGCATTACGACCCGATGATCGCCAAGCTGTGCACCTGGGGACGTAATCGCGAATCGGCCATATCCAATATGGCCCGTGCCCTTCGTGAATACAAGATACTGGGTATTAAAACGACTATCCCGTTCCACCAGCGTGTATTGCACAACGAAACGTTCCTGAAAGGGAATTACGATACGACCTTTATCGACACCAAGTTCGATAAGGAAGATTTGAAACGTCGTCAGAATAATGACCCGCTGGTTGCCGTTATCGCCGCCGCGATCAAACATTTTGAACAGGAGAAAGAGGCTGCTGCCCGTATGACAACAGTTCCGCTGGTCGGTGAATCCTTATGGAAATATTACGGTAAATTGCAGATGACTGCCAATAACTATTAAAAAGGGGAGGAGAAGATTATGCCGAAAGCATTAGCAACTTATTTTGCAACAGTAAATGATATGCCGGACACCGAATTTAAAGTGGAGATACTGGAAGACGGCCCGGTAAAGAAAGTTTCCGTAAACGGAAAGATATATGATGTCGATTATAATGTAGGTGGCGACAGTATCCACTCCATTATCCTGAATCATAAATCGCATGGCGTACAGATCACCAATATCCGTGACGACATGTACGAAGTAAAGAACAAAGGCGACTACTTCCAGGTACAGGTGATCGACGAACTGAAGAAGATGCGCCTGTCGCGTATCCAGTCGGTAGCTGTCGGCCGCCAGGTCATCACCGCCCAGATGCCGGGAGTAATCCTGAAAGTAAATGTAAAACCCGGCGACGAAGTAAAAGCCGGAACCCCTCTCTGCGTCCTGGTTGCCATGAAGATGGAAAACGAGATACGCAGCCCGATAGACGGGGTGGTGAAAGAAGTTTATATAGAGAATGGCGACAAGGTGGCTGTCAATGATAAGATGTTGGTGGTAGAGTAATTAGTATATAGATTAAGTTTTCGGAAAGCGTTGGCAATATTTATTGTCGGCGCTTTTTGGGTTTTAAGAAGGTTTATTAAACGAGGCTCGCCTCGTGCCGCAGGCTCTCTTTTGCCGTTGGTTTCAACCAACGGTTCTAAATACAGGAGGCAAAGCCTCTTCCTCTGTGGGATTTATCCCCTTTCATAATATGATACCAGATAAAGGGGTTGAAACCCACAGAGGAATCCGGTAAAACCGGAAGATTTATCTATCCGTCAGTTGAAACTGACGGCAAAAGAGAGCCTGCGGCATGGGGTAAAACCCCATTAAAGAAAATAGTTCAACTCTGACAATATTTGAGTCTTCTGCATTTCTTTTTTAGAACAAATGAAAGGAAGCAAACTGTTATTAGCCGAGGCAAGTTCTCCTTTAGAAATTCCCCACCTTTGTTTATGTGGGGAATTTTCCCCCTAGTAGTGGGGAATAATCCCCATTGCAATGGGGAAAAACACCCACTCTTATGGGGAGAATGTTATAGTTCAGCTATTTCTATTGGCATAGATGATTGATAATTTTAAATCAAACACACCTTTTCTAACAAGCAAATCATTTATCTTTGTGCAACTTATTATAAAGAAAAGAGAGTTATGAAGAAAAGTTTTTTGTATTTGTTTACCGTGCTTTGTACGTTAAATATGTTTACCGCTTGTAGCAATGATGATGATTCGAAAGATCCGAATGGCTTGGAAGTAAATGCCACTTACTCCGGTGAAAATCTTGATTTGAAGTATAGCGATGTCGCTTTGTTGGGCAAGGAAATTTCTTTTGAGACAAAAGACGGTAAGACGGCTACACTCACGATGAAAGGTACCTTTGACATGAGTGTCATTAACGGACTTATCAACGGCGGATCGAAATCCGCATTAATTCCTAATCTGGTTCCCGGCGTAATTCCGGGAGAAATTATTACAACGATATCGAATGTCCCCCTGACTCTATCCGGAGAGAAATATACGTTTGAAGGAACAGATTCAGGCAACGGACGTGAAGTAAAATACACCGGCAGCGTGGAAAAAGACAAGCTGGTCCTCTCTCTGAACGTAACCATGCCGAAGAATGACCTGACTGGTAACTGGAACCTGGCAGTACAGCAGCCGTTGAACCTTGTCTGGTCGGCAGGCGACGCAACGATCGACCTGAGTGGTTTAGGTATCTCCGGAATCTCCGGCCCGATTCCTGTATCGACGGCTGCACCTATGATTGGACAGTTTGCAGGTCCTATGCTGCATCAAGTACTTAAAAGCATTTCATACGGAGAAGACGGAAACATTACTGCCCGTTATATGAAAAAAGGAGCATCCGACTGGCAGTCTTCCCCGCTTAACCTGGCACAGTATTACATCAAAAATAATAAATTGTATGTGCAATTAAATATTGCCCAGATCCTGGCAACAGTGGAGGCTAACAAGTCTAAAGCGGATATAGGTAGCAGTGAAATCCTGAAATTCCTGGAGGCGATTAAGTTGATCGCTCCTTACCTTTCAGACGGTGTTCCTTTGAGTTACAGCGTTTCGAACGGAACGGCGCAAGTCACTCTCGGATATGACGTATTGGGAAAACTGTTTGCTTTGCTGACCGATGAAGATTTGTCCGGTTTGATTTTGGGAAAATTACCTGATAATTTCAAGGCTGTTATGGCACAAATTCCGGGTATCCTCGAAAAGACGGATGATGTAAATGTAACCTTGATCCTGCAAAAGCAATGATAGCATTACGATTTTTTGAATGAAAAAAGGCAGTTGGTTTATTCCAGCTGCCTTTTCTTACTCAATCTCCGATCGATCGCAGCCACCTTCTTCAAGATATATGGCAGGTTTGTTGGTCAGTTTGACTTTCACTTTCTTGCCTACGCAGGGACATAGTGTTAAAAATCAATAGTGATTTCCTAAGTATGAACGGCATAATTATTATTACAGACCTTAACTTTGAAAAGGAATAATAACTATCTTTGCCCCCGATTAATATTAAACTTAAAAAATAATGAAGAAAAATTTATTGTACTTGTTTGCTCTGATCTGCTCTGTGAGCCTGTTTACGGCTTGTAGTGATGATGATGAAAAAACAGATGACAGTTGGAAAGCTGTTTCTGCTACATATTCTGCAGAGACACTTAAGTTAAGCTTGGATGGCACTGAAGTTTCAGATCAATCTGTAAAAGTAATTGCTAATTCTGCAGAGTCAGCAAGTGTCGTTTTAACAAAACTTATTCCAGGCGAAGCTGAAATTACAGTGGATGCTAAAATGCTTAAAACAGGAGAAAACTATGCGTTAGAAGGTGAAAATAAGACAGATTTACGTACAGTATCTGTAAAAGGGTCGGTAGAATCTGGAATTTTGACACTGGATGTTAAATTGAAAATAACAGCACCTATTGCTGGAACATGGAAATTAGCAGAAATAAAGAAAGACGAAAATGATAGTTTTGTTTCTGGGCCGCTATTCATGACTTGGGAAGCCGAGGATGGGACTTTGTTAGGAGGCTTTTTGCCGATAGAATCAATACCGGCTTTAGCTGGTCCTTTAGGAAGTTTAGTTTTAGGACAAGTACTTCAAAATGTTACATTTCAGGATAACGGACAAATTGTAGCATCTTATTCTAAAAGTGGAATTAGTCTGGATAAACCAGTGACTCCGTCTTGGGAGACTTCAGAAGAAGGTTACGCAGCCTATAATGTAACTGAGACTCAGATTCTCGTCTTTTTGAATTTGGAAAAGATCATAGCAGGATCAAAATCAGAACAATCTTCATTTGATCCATTAATAGAATTAGTTAAGAATGGAATACCTGTAAATTACGAAATTGCTTCTGATGGAAATTCGGCAAGAGTATATATCGACAAAGAGCTTGTTGATAAAATCGTACCGTTGCTTCCTATGCTATCCGGTATGATTGAAGATAATGCTTTAGGTGGAATGGGAGCTTTTGTAAAAGGACTCTTGGATTCATTCCCCGAAGCAATGAATAAAACAACTAAATTAGAAATTGGTTTGAATTTAGTGAAATAAGTTTGAACTAAAATCCGATATAACTATAAGATCTCTATCAGGTTGTTGCAACTAGTTGCAACAACCTGATATTTTTTTAGCTATAAATAGCATTTTTGTGATTCTACACTACTTTATGGGAGATGTTATTAATAAAGAATGTTCTATTTTTAAGGACTTATCAGGAGAGGTATGTTTACAAAAAAAATGTTCTTATCTTCGCACCCTATTAACATTAATAATAATATTAAACGTAATTTACTATGAGTAAAAAATTAGTCTATTTATTTGCATTGATTTGTTCTATCGGCTTATTTACAGGATGTAGTGACGATGAGGAAGAAATAGTTGACAACAGCTGGGAAGAGTTGGTAGGTGATTACAGTGGAGAAAATTTAGTGCTTTCATATGGTGATATGGCTCTAACCGGAAAGAAAGTTACTTTCTCGGCTACCAATGGTAACAATGGGAAACTTTTACTGAATAATATAATCCCGGGAGAAAATGAAACTACAATCTCTAATGTCGAGGTTAAAAACAGCGAATTTTCAGGAACAGCTACTACTACTTATGCTAATGTGGAGTATGCCGGTTCTGTCAAAGAGAAAGTAATGACATTGAAATTGACTGTCGTAATGAATGACCCGAACGGATGGGCGAAAACTTATAGTCTGGCGGATTATACGACCGGACCACTCGAATATAACGGATATGAGAATCCAAACGCTGTACTTGCGGGTGCTGGTTACGTCAACTATGTTTGTGTTACATCTTCTTCTGATTACGGTACATCTTACGGAGCCATGTTCAGAGGTCTTTTCGGGATACTTCTTCCACAAGTATTAAATTCGGTTACTTTAGGTACAGATGGTACTATCACAGCTAAATATATAAAAGAGGGAAAAATTGAATTCAAAACAGATTGGATTTTCCAGTCACCGACAAAAGAGGTTGTAGAAGCACTTATCCCAACTTCCAATTGGTTAGATGCTCCTAAACACTTGGCCTATTGGTTCCATAAAGATGGTAAACTATATATGAAACTCGATTTAGGCAATATTATCGGGCAAGCGATGGGTAGCAATGCTGATGGAATGTCTGAGATCATAACAACAGTATTGACAAGTGAACCTGCCCAATTAAAACAGTTATTAGCTGGTCTACTCAAAGTAAGTGAAATTCCGGTCAGTGATGAAACGATTGCTTTATTACAGGATTGGGCTGTTAATGGAATACCCATGAGTACAAAAACAGAGAATGGACATACTTATATTTACCTTGACAAGAATGCATTCGACCCGATCATGAAAATGCGTGACGATTCTTCTGATTTCCTGAATCTATGGAATATGTTGAGTACAGCAGGTATTATTCCTCCAGATGCCGCCATGGCAGGTATGTTGTTACCAGCTATCAGTAATAATTGGGATGCTACAGAAGCGTTCGATTTAGGTTTAGATTTAAAAGCTAACTAATAAGCAAGATATAGTTATATTGTTTGAGAAAAGAGGATGCGTCAATGATGCATCCTCTTTTTGTCATATATTATTTCTCCTCTATCACAAACACCTCATGACTGGCGGTATTATTGGGGGGTAATATCTCCCTATCAATTTATCCGTCAATGCCTTTCCAGAACAAAACGTTTTATAAAAAATTATCCTTATCTTCGTACCGCTAAAAAACTTTATTTTACTAATTAAAAAGGTATTAGTTTACTAACAGATTTATGAAAACAAAATTAATGTATTTCTTCGGCCTGCTTTGCATGCTAGGCCTGTTTTCGGCTTGTAGTGATGACGATAAGGTAGAACCTATCGGAACAGAATTTGACGGTGTATACAAAGGAACACTGGATGTAGACCTGGATGGTACGAAAGTAGGTACTGATCTTCCCCAGAAAGTGTATGTGACAAAGGTTGGAGATAACCTGATCAAGATGGAACTGAAGAACTTCAGCTTCGGTGCGATGGCGCTCGGAAATATATCCGTAGACAAATGTAATGTAGAAAAACAGGGCGATAACGCTTGTCAGTTTGATGGCGAACAAAAGCTATCCTTACCTGTAGTCGGCGATTGTGACGTGGTGATGAGCGGTACGATCACAGGTGAAAAGCTGGAAATGGTTATCAATGTAAAGGCAACTCAGGAAGGTGCTGCGATCAATGTGAAGGTAGACTTTACAGGAACGAAATTAGCAGCCGACCAGAGTTCGGAAGCTAAGATTACGGAGTTTACTTTTGATAGTAAAGAAGTGGTTTCACAGCCAGTTATTGATGGAACAAGCATTACTTTTATGGTAACAGATACGATCAAAGCGGAAGAATTGGCAGCTTTGGTTCCTACCATCAAGATTTCAGATAAAGCAACGATTACTCCGGCAAGCGGGGTAGCTCAAGATTTTTCTAAACCGGTCACTTATACCGTCACTTCGGAAGATGGAATTGTAACAACGATTTATACGGTTGCTGTTGCTGGTAAGGTATTACAATATTCGTTAGACGAATGGCTGGATAAAGGTACCGGTAAAGCTGCATATAAGACTCCGTCTCCAGATGATAAATGGGCAACAAGTACTGCCGGAGCTAGTCTGTTAGCACTCTTGGGTTATACCGGTGAACTCCCGGTTGTTCCGACTGATGATGCAGTAAAAGGGACGGCTGCAAAACTGGTAACAGTTTATACAGCTGATGTATCTATGGCACCAGCTCTTACTTCTGGTTCTTTATATACCGGACGTTTTGCAATTGATTTCTCAAATCAGTTAAACAGTACGAAGTTCGGAATCATGTGTGATAAAAAACCGTTATTTTTTAATGGATATTATAAATATACTCCAGGTGAATTGTTCTTGGATGGTTCTGTAAAAGATAAAATTGTAGAACATCCTGAGTTGACAGACGAATGTAGTATAAAAGGAGTTTTATATGAAGTTTCGAGCGAAAGTGAAACTTTGACAGGGGTGGATATCAGTGGTTCTAAAAAGATCGTTGCCATAGCACAATTGGCTGATGGATCAGCTAAATCGGAATATACTCCTTTTAGTCTTGAATTTAAGTATCTGGAAGGTAAAACATATGATGCTACAAAACTGTATAAGTTAGCTCTGATTTGTTCTTCCAGTGCAAAAGGAGATACATTTAATGGTGCTGCAGGAAGTACTTTATTTGTAGATGAACTCGAAGTCGTTTTTGAATAATAGAATATTCACATGATTTATAGAAAGATGCTATCTGTTTTAGGTAGCATCTTTTGTTATATATTATATTTACTTCTCCGTCACCACAAACATCTCATGATTTGACGTGAAATTATTTGTATCTAGCATATCTTTATATACCGAGCAACTTTTAAATCCTACATTTTTCAATAATGTACAGATTTCCTCTTCATTATAATAACGGTCCCATACGATGAAATGCTTTATTTCATCATCTGTCAGCAGATTGTATTGGTACGTGAAGCACTTCTCTTTCGGATGATGGAATGTCTGGCTTAACAGAAGGTATTTGCTGTCATTCCAAAAGCCGCCGGATGGACTGTATTCCCAATTTCTTTCTTCCCGTTTGTCTTTGATAAGCTCTTCGGTAAAAACATCGAAGATAAGTTTCCCACCTTCGGTCAGTGAGTCGAAGATGTGGTGGAGCAACGTATCGCGTTCCTGGTCGGAATGGGTACCCATATCACAATAAATCATCATGACCGCATCATAGTTACCCGCCGGATAATGGAGAATATAATCATCCTGGATATACCGGATATCTTTCCTTCGTTGGGAGGCGTAATCGATAGAGGCTTTGTTGAAGTCGATGCCTGTTACTTCATGGCCTTGGTCACGAAATAACTCCGCGTATAATCCCGGTCCGCATCCCAGGTCAAGTATATGGGAGGTCGGCCGGATATGGCTATTTATGAAATCAACAATTTTCAGGATAGATGCCCAATTGCGGCTGGCACCGTCCGTTTCAGGATTCAGATGTTCCTGTAACATTTGCTTTTGTATGTAAGGATCAGTCCAAATGTTACAGGATGACCGCTGAAACGGCTTGGGTTTTGTGTCTATTATATTCATTTTAGTTTGAGATTCCGTATTACCTCGGCGCCTTCTGATACAGATAAATGGCGATAAACGTATAAAGGATATTTGGAATCCAGGCTGCCACCATCGGACTCACATATCCGTTGATTGCAAAGGTCGATGTCACTGTCGTAAACAGGATATAGGAGAAACTCAGCGCCAGTCCGATACCGATATTCAATCCCATTCCCCCTTTGATTTTGCGCGAAGAAAGAGACGCCCCGATGGAGGTCAGGATAAATGCCGCCATGATGGAGGCAAAGCGCTTATGATATTCTATCTGGAATGTCTGGATATTACCGATACCACGCGTTTTCTGACGTTCGATATAGGTTGCCAACTCCGGTGAAGTCATCGTTTCGCAGTCGGTGACGGAAATCAGGAAGTCGGAAGGAATAATCGTCAGCGTAGTGTCCTTGCGGGAACCTTCGGTAATATGTTCGCGCATTCCGTCGAAATCACGTATCATATAATCGATGACAGTCCATTTGTACAGAGAGTCGTATTTGATGGAGTTGGCAGTCAGTTTGGATACCAGCTTCTTGTTTTCGAAATGTTCCAGAGAGAAACGGTAACCCATATTCGGACGCGCATCGTAGCGGTCGAAATAGGCAATCACGCCCGGCTCCACTTCAATCTGGATATTGCGGGCATATTCTACCTTTTTATTTCGGATATACTTATTCTGGAAGTCAATACGTGTAATATTTGCCGGAGGAATAATGAACGCGCTCAATATAAAACTGGCTATCGCAATAATCCCCGCCGAAATAGCATACGGCAACATAAGCCGCCGGAAACTCATGCCGCTGGCAAGCATTGCAATAATCTCCGAATTGTCTGCCAGCTTGGAGGTGAAGAAGATAACCGCAATAAACGTGAACAGCGGACTGAACAGGTTGGCAAAGTACGGGATAAAGTTCATGTAATAATCCAGGATAATGGCCTGCAGGGGCACGTCCGGCTTCAGGAACTTGTCAATCTTCTCGTTTATATCGAAAACTACCGAGATAGAGATAATCAGTATAATCGCGAAAACATACGTCCCGAGAAATTGCTTGATGATATACCAGTCTATCCGTCTTAATTTGAATTTCATGCGAATGTCTTTTTTAGTTGACTGTCAACTTTTAAAGTCTGTTGTCAAGTTGTTGCACCATGCCGCTTTTCCAGGTAGAGAAATCGCCGGCAATGATGTGCCTGCGTGCTTCCTTCACCAGCCATAGGTAAAAGGCGAGGTTATGGATGGAGGCGATTTGTAAGCCCAACAGTTCGTTTACTTTGACCAGATGATGCAGGTAGGCTTTGCTGTAAAGCGTATCCACATAAGAGTTTCCGTCGGAGTCGATGGGGGAGAAGTCGTCTTCCCATTTCTTGTTACGGATATTGATGGTGCCGAAACGGGTGAAAAGCTGCCCGTTGCGTCCGTTGCGGGTCGGCATGATGCAGTCGAACATATCCACGCCGCGTTCGATAGCTTCCAGCAGGTTTATCGGCGTACCGACACCCATCAGGTAACGGGGCTTGTCTTTCGGCAATATTTCATTTACAACCTCGATCATTTCGTACATCTTCTCGGTCGGTTCGCCGACAGCCAGTCCGCCGATGGCATTCCCGTCAGCTCCCTTCCTGGCAACGTTTTCAGCGGCGTGACGGCGCAGGTCCGGATATACGCAACCTTGTACAATCGGGAAGAGACATTGCTGATATCCGTATTTCGGTTCCGTGGCGTTGAAACGGTCGAAACAACGGTCCAGCCAACGTTCGGTCAGTCCCAGTGATTTCTTGGCATAGTCGTAATCGGCATCACCTGGACAGCATTCGTCGAAAGCCATAATGATATCGGCTCCGATGATACGTTGGATATCCATTACTTTCTCCGGTGTGAAGAGATGCTTCGATCCGTCGATATGCGAGCGGAATTCGGCACCTTCCTCATGCAGTTTACGGTTGTCGGAAAGCGAGAACACCTGGAAGCCACCGCTGTCGGTCAGGATAGGACGGTCCCATGTATTGAACTTATGAAGTCCGCCGGCCTTTTCCAGTATTTCAAGACCCGGTCGAAGATAAAGATGATAGGTGTTACCCAGGATAATCTGGGCGTCGATATCTTCTTTCAACTCGGTCATGTGGACTCCTTTCACTGTGCCTTGTGTTCCGACAGGCATAAAAATGGGCGTCTCGATTACCCCGTGGTCGGTTGTAATCAAGCCCGCCCTTGCATTTGTTTTAGTATCGTTGTGTTGTAATTCGAATTTCATTCTGCAAAATTTGCTTGCAAAGGTAGCATTTTTCCGTTAGAATCCGAAGTCATCGACTTCTACGTTTTTAACTTCTTCCTCTTCCGGCAAAACAATGGTCTGATGCACCGTATTTGCTTTTACGATAATGGCACGCATCGGACGTACCGGGCAAATGGATTCGCAGCCGCCGCAACCGACACACAGGTCCGGATTTACTTCGGGAATAGTCAGCGTCCCTTTATAAGGAACCATATGTACCGCTTGTGTCGGACAGTGTTCGGAGCAGGCACCGCAATCGGTCCCTTCCGTCTTCACTATACAACGGTTAATAAAGAAGGTGGCAATGCCGACTTGCAACGATTTCTTTTCTTCTACGGAAATCGGTTTGAGAGCTTCGGCCGGACAGACTTCCGAGCAAATGGTACATTCATAGTTACAATAACTGCTGATATAAGCCATGCGTGGTTTCAATAGATAGTCGAAACCATATTCAAGCCCTGCCGGACGTAATACCTGGCTGGGACATTTCACGACACAGATATGGCATCCCGTACATTTGTCTTTAAACCGTTCCAGGTTCAGGGAACCGGGAGGGGTGATGGGCGGCCATTTCTTCCGACCTTTTTTCTTTCCGTGACCGTTGCCTTGACCATGTCCTTTGGCTTGTCCGACGCCATCTGCTATAGCCGAAACAACAGGCAATGTTGCAGCAACCGTTACTCCGGTTGCCAAGAAGGTACGGCGGCTGTTAGAAGCACTTGTCCGTTCCCGTGCTTGACACGGGATCGCATTGGAACTGCCCGTATCGGCAGCAGATTGAGAATGTCTGTCCTTCTGCGGCCCCGTGTCAGGCACGGGGACAAGATTGTCATTCTCTTTATGGAAAGCCGGTTTGAAACGGTATTGTAATCCACCTTTGGAGCAGGAAGAAACGCAATTGAAGCAATCCACGCAACGCGATGAGTCGACCGTCATCTCTTTTGCATTAATAGCTTCCGCCTTGCAGGTTCGTTCGCAGTTGCCGCAATGGTTGCAGGCTTCCTTGTCAAACGAGATACGCATTTGTGAATAACGTGATACCAGACTGAGTAAGGCTCCAACGGGACATAATGTATTGCAAAACAAACGCCCCCGGAAAATAACCATTACAATAAATACGACCAGTGCAACAATGGCAGATATTAATCCGGCAATACTAACCGTACTGATTGTAACATGGAATAAAGAATAGTTATCCATCTTCATCAGCCAGTCGGCTAATACATTATTTCCCCACATCACAGCAGGACGAAACAGGTTTGCTGCTATACGACCGAAATTGCTATAAGGGTCGAGCAATAAACATAACCCGGAAAATCCCAATGCGGTAGTCACCACTGTTAGGGCCAGTATTGAATATCGTAGCCAGTTCATTGGCTTATGATAACTGAAACGGCGAACACCTTTTTTCTTCTTTTTACCAATACAAAACAGACGGTTGATGATATCTTGCAGAATCCCGGCCGGACAAATGGCTGAACAGTATATACGTCCAAAAAGGTATGTCATAATAAGCAATACTGCAACAATACCAAACATGCCGCCTAATACTGCGGGCAATAATTGGATATGCAGAAACTTATGTACATCCACCGGCATCTTGTTGGTGAAATCAAGAAAAAACAAGAGTATAGGTACAAAAAACAGGAGTGCGAGAAGTACTCTCACTCCTTTCTGATAATTTAATCGCTTCATTAAATCTTAATACGTTTGATATTGACTTTCTTCAAATCCGTTGTTCCCAGTTTCAATTCTTCGCCTTTGCTGATATGGCTTACGGCTTCCATATCCAGTTTCTTTACCTGGTTGAACAAAGCCAGGGCAGCCGTGTCGATAGCAATGATATTCGGGGAAACAATCATGGATTTCAATGTAGCTACGTCGGCAGCGCTTTTACCCTGCGGTCCGTTCTGATGCATCATACGGTAAGCATCCACAATGTTCAATACTGGTTTCTTCTGCCAGGTGCAGATGTCGGCGATACATTGTTGCAAGTCGTTCTGATGGAAGAAACGGCGGTCCCACACGATACCCATGTAGTTCTTCATGGCACACGACAGTTTCGCTCCGCCGTGGTTCTTCAGGATAGGCACGTTAATCCACGCATCCGCTTCAATCAACGCTTCATGTATCTTTGCAGACTTTACTTTTACTCCGTTAGGGATGGATACTTCTTTGAAATACTTTTCATCGTTGGCTGGCATGATGATACCTCCGGCTTCTTTGACGGCGGCAGCGATGCCACTGCTTTCGTAACATTTCTGCCAGTTGTCGCAGGTATGGTCGAAAACAGTCACTTTTTCAGCTCCGGCTTCCAGGCACTTCTTTACCAATGCCTTGATTAGTCCCGGATTAGTGTTTCCTGCCAGTTCCGGTGTACGGTCCCAGCCGATGTTCGGTTTGATAACGACTTTTTGCCCTTTCTTGATGTATTTACCGATTCCCCCCAGGGTCTCCAATGCTTTGTCAAGCATGACTTCGGGTTCTCCACCCATTACGGCGACCATTTCGGGAGCTTGTTCTACTGCCATCGTATTGCTGGACAACGCAGCTTGCAACCCGGTAAAGTCTATTGAGAGAGCGGCGCCAGCTACTACACTGGTCTTTAAGAAATCACGACGTTTCATCTTCTTGTAATTGGTTATTAGAATTGTTTATAGTTGAAACAAAGGTAGTAATTCTCTGAATTATAGTGTATCTTTGCCTACAAAAAATATTAAATTAATGGAATTATCAGGCTATATATCATTGCAATCGTTCGTTGAAGGATGCACCGGACCGGCCGGCGAACCGGCACTTATTTTACAGGCTGAGAATTTATTATATACGGTTCCTGAAGAAGAATATCAATATGGATTATCGCTGCTCCGGAAGGCTATCGGAGCATATGAGGCACAAAAAGGTATTCCTTTGGAAAGCAGCAAACAGGCTATTCCTTTTTTTCGTGAAAAGCGCCGGATGCTGATCGGGCCGGAGATGGAACTTTATAAGTTCTCCTTCTATGAGAATGAAACCGTTCTGCCTGAAAAGGTGTGGTCAACCCGACAGCCTTATCTGCGGTTATCGTTTGACTATGAGCAATTAGCCGAACATTGTCTTTTTGAAAACATATTCCTGGTACGCTGTAAATACGACGAAAAACAGATACTCGATAATTTCATTACCCAGATGGACCGCGAGTACGATAAATTCTTTTTCGATGAAGAACACAGCGGCTTTACTGCCGATTCACGTTTCTTTTCTCTTTTATGCAATGCCTGCCTGGAAGTAAAGAAACCACTGTCTGCTCCGGAAAAAGAATGGCGGCTGGCAGTCCTCCGCAGTCCGTCCGAAGCCGGTTACCGGTACGATAACGGACAGTTACTGCCTTCCGTTCCTATTTCTTTGCCGTTAAGTGTGATTCGCCGGGTTGCTTTGCTTAACAGTGAGAAAGAAGGATTGAATTTTAGTGCCCTTGCCGGATTCATGCAGCGCATCGGATTACCGCCCGAACGTTATCTGGAAGGTTTGTTGGAACAATAAACGACAAACTATTGACGGAATTGATTTAGTTCAAAGGTTCTTATCTGCAATATCTACAACTTCTGTTGTAATTTATTGTTTATTAGCGGACTATGATACGAATGTAGATATAAATGTATCTACAATAGCAGGGATATATCTACCATTATTGTTACTTTTCAAATACAACATGCAACCATCTTACACTTGTGGGGTATTACATTTATCTCTATGTCCATAATTGCTGTCAGGTATAGTTTATTTGTTTTTCTGCTGTCTAAACTTTTGTTTTGTGCTGAGAAAACAAAAGTTTCCACCGCACAAAACTTTTGTTTCCTCCGCAAGAAACTTTTATTCATCCCTCCTCCTTTCTCCATCGAAAAGCAAGATAGTGATATGTAATGTATCAGTTGGGATGCCTGTATTCGTTGGGTGAACATCCGGCTATTTTGGTAAACAACCGGGTAAAATACTGGACTGAAGAATAGCCTAGTTCGTCAGCAATCTGGTTGACGGTTTTGTGGGTTGTCTGAAGTCGTTGTCGGGCGATTTCGATACGTTTGAACTGTATGTGTTCCTTTATGTTTTTCCCCGTTTCATATTTCAGCAAATCTGTGAAGTAGGAGGGTGACAGCTGAAGTAAATCCGCACAATATTCAGCCGAAGGCAAACCGTTGCGTTTCACCCGGTCTGCTTCGAAATATTCATTTAGTATCTTCTCAAATTTGGTGAGAAGTTTCTTGTTGGCTTCGCAACGGGTGATAAACTGGCGTTCGTTGAAACGTGTGCAATAATCCAGCAGCAACTCGATGTATTTTGTTATCAGCGTTTTGCTGTGGCAATCTATGGCGTGCTGTAACTCTTCACGGATATTATCGAAACATTCCGATACTTTCTGTTTCTCACGTGCCGAGATATGGAGGGCTTCATTTTTGTGATAAGAAAAGAATGAGTAATCCTGTATATTCTGCCCCAACGAAGTGCAACCGATAAGGTCCGGATGAAATGCCAGCATCCTGCCTTTCTGTGGCAATAAGCAGTTATCTATCGCAATGGTCTCTCCCGGTGTGAGGAACAGGAGCGTACCGTCAGAATAGTCATAATATTGACGTCCGTACAGGAAATCCCCGCACCGACATTCCCTTAACAGGACGGCATAAAAGCCTAACTTGATATTTTGCTGCGTCAGGTTACTGTCGGATAAGTCGATGACGCTGACCAGAGGATGCAATGTCTTGCTACCCATGTAGCAGTTACATTGGTGAACCGTTCCTATTTTTATCGTTTTACTTTTCAAAGTCGTAAGTATTTGAACAGTAACAAAGATACAAAGAGATTTACATCTAAAAACAGGGACATGTAATTAGGGTAACAATATCCGTAATATTGGTACAACTTTCATTCTGACGGCAAGTTTTGCTTAGTTTCCTGTTAATGCATATAGCTTGTTTATCTCATTTTCTTCCCATAAATTGAATGGTTCGAAATTGCCGTCGGGATATACTAATATGGTATGCGGAATGTGAGGTACATAATATTTGCCACGTACTCCGGCTATATCCTGGTAAGCTAGCAGGCTTCTCCAGGGTAATTCCTCTTTCTTCACAAATTCCTGCCATTGTTTGATTGTTTTCTTTTCATCTATGGATATGGTTACGAAATCTACTTTATCTTTTAATTTCTGATAAATTTCTTTCTGGACAGGAAGTTGCTTATGGCAAGGCTGACACCAGGAAGCAGAAAAGATGATGACCGTACATCGTGTAGAGTCTTCCAGTCAAAAGGCTTGGGGAGTATCTCAAAAGACGCTGTCGTTTTATACAGGCTGTCCGGTATCTGAAATGTCCATGTGATGCTATCCGCCTTTTCCCCTTTTATAAAGAAAGGCGGAATCTCCGTGTTTCGGATGAACAAAGAATCATACTCTATACCTTTTGTTTGTATAGTCAATGACCTGTGCTTGTTATCGATGGTTCTGTTGCATGATGCGGTGAACATTGTTACAAACAAAATCCCTAATAGATACTTTGTCTTCATGGTTTTACGTTTTATGATTGATATTCGTGGTTTTCAGTCAAACTGTACCTCCCAGTTTTTATCCCGGTAGGCGGCAAAGCACATTTCTATCTGTTCCTTATTATTCTTTTCTTCGGCTAGCGGGGGAATTTCATCGAGGCTGAAATAACCGCTTTCTATTGTTTCTATGTTGGGCTGGAAATCTCCGCCTTTGGCTTCACAGAGGACAAAAACTTTGCAGACATTATAAGCATAGGGAGGCAGATTATGCAGGTTCCGGTCCTGTACCGCTATAATCCGGGTTGCTTCGACGTCCAAGCCGGCTTCTTCTTTTACTTCTTTTATCGTGTTCGACTTTATGGTCTGGTTTACGTCCACCCAACCTCCGGGTAACGACCAGGTACCGTTTTTCTCTTTGACCAGCAATATCCTGTTGGCTTTAAAGATGGCGGCTCTTGTGTCCAGCTTAGGTGTTTGGAAACCTTCTTCGTTACAAAACAAGTCCTTTACTTTCTCCAAAGGCAAACCGGTTTGCCGGCTGACTATTTCGGCCGATATTTCCCTGATGCGTTCAAACCGTTCGATATCGAAAGCATCTTTTGAATATGTTAACCCCGCTTGTGCGATAAATTGTAGTTCCTTGGCCCATTCAAGCCATTCCGGTTGCTGATTTTTGTTCATAACTATTCTTTTACGTGTAAAAGTTTCTCCGTGTTCAGGCAGTCTGGGTATAGGTCTCTGTTACCGGTTCTTTGATTTCCAGCTGGTAAGCCCGTCCGCGGTCTGTCGTTATTTTGAGATTGCTGTTTTCCTCGATAAGCGGGCGGAGGCGGCGTATCAGAGTGTTCAGCGTTTCGTCGGCATTCTCCTTGCCAGGCCATAGGGCTTCGCAAATATCAGTGCGTGCTAATATATGGGAAGAGGTAAGGTAGAACATTTCCATTATTTTATATTGCTGCGGAGTTAACCGTAGTTTTTCCTGGTCTTCTTTATAGAAACAAGCCTTGTCGCATGAGAAAGTAAGATTTCCGAAAGCGATAAGGTTTTCTTTTTGTACAGGAGTTTCAGCCTGCTTGCGCCGCATTAAAAACCACGAAAGACAACCTGCCATGAGGGCAAGCAAGAGGAGCAGGAGGGGAGCCTTCTTGTCTGTCAGCGCCAGGACGTCGGAGGCTGAATAGTTTACATACCCCTGAAAAGAGATTCCCAAATCTTCCTGGGAGGATTCGGGGAGGTTCAGATTTGCACTTAACCAGATAATGGTATCACTTGCCAGGTAATTCTTGGTCTGGTCTTTTCCCGGCGTTGCGTCTGTTACCGGTTTATCTATGGCTTTCTTGTTTTTGACATGTACGATGATGCCGCTTTTATCTTTTAATTGCTCGAGCTTCAATGCTTCGGCAAAATCTTTGTTATAACTTTCGATGGAAACGGGATTTCCGAAGACGGCGGACAGGCGCGAATAGGTTTTGAGCGTATCCTGATTCATCCATAGCTCGGAATTTTGCATAATGGTCTGCTGCAATGCCTGGTTCAGGTCCGAAACGATTGCTTTCTGTGCCTCCGAGTAGTTGTGAAAGCCGAAACTGAATGATAGTACAAGCATACAAGCTGTAAAGAGTACCGATAGATTTGCTGCTAACCGTGTGTTCATCGTTTTTCTTTAATTAACGCCCGAAGGTAATAATTTATTGTAATCCTTGCTAACACAATCGTATCAATTTGCGCGAATCCCTTTAAATAACAGGAATGATGATTTAATGAAATCCGAATAAATAAAAATTAGTACCTTTGTGTTCCTAAAAGAAAAGGTACGTGGAAGAATATCTGAATAAACTGAATGAAAGTCAGCGCGAAGCTGTGGAATATAACGAAGGTCCGTCATTGGTGATTGCCGGTGCCGGTTCGGGTAAGACCAGGGTGCTTACTTATAAGATTGCTTATCTGGTACATCTGGGGTTGGCACCTCAAAGTATCCTGGCACTGACTTTTACTAATAAGGCAGCCCGTGAAATGAAGGAACGTATCGCCGCCATTACCGGTGGCCAGACGGCCCGCCGTCTGTGGATGGGGACGTTTCACTCTATCTTCTCACGTATCTTGCGTTATGAAGCGGAGCATATCGGGTGTCCTTCCAACTTTACCATTTACGATACGACAGATTCGAAGAGCCTGCTGAAAGCTATCATTAAAGAGATGCAGCTGGACGATAAGGTATATCGCCTCGGCATGGTGCAAAGCCGTATCTCTAATGCCAAGAATGCGCTGGTTACCTGGAAAGCCTACGAACAAAGCAAGGAACTGATGCAGCATGACATAGATTCGAAAGTTCCTTTACTGCGTGAAATCTATAAACGGTATCAGAACCGTTGCCAGCAGGCCGGTGCCATGGACTTCGATGATTTGTTGCTTCAGACAAATATCCTGTTCCGTGACCATCCGCAGGTGTTGGAGAAATACCGCAGTTTCTTCCAGTTCGTGTTGGTTGATGAGTATCAGGACACGAACTTTGCGCAGCACCTGATAGTCCAAAGACTTTGTGAGCAGCATCGCCGCATCTGTGTGGTAGGGGATGATGCACAAAGTATCTATTCTTTCCGTGGTGCCAATATTGACAATATCCTGCAATTCAAAAATCAGTATCCCGGATGCCGTATCTTTAAACTGGAGCGTAATTACCGTTCTACACAAAATATTGTAAATGCGGCAAACAGTCTGATTCATAAGAACAAGGAACAGATTCATAAAAATGTCTATTCGGAGAAGGAAGAGGGTAGCAAAGTGCGTATTTCTGCTTCTTATTCGGATTACGAGGAAGGATATGCTGTCGCTTCTGCAATCAATGAGTTGCGGTTGCGCAAAGATTATGATTATGCAGACTTTGCCATCCTGTACCGGACGAATGCACAGTCGCGTATCCTGGAAGAGGCACTCCGTAAAAGAGGTATTCCTTATAAAATATATGGCGGTTTGTCATTTTATCAGCGGAAGGAAATAAAAGATATCATTTCTTATCTGCGCCTGATTGTGAATCCTCATGACGAAGAAGCATTCAAGCGTGTTATCAATTATCCGTCGCGCGGCATTGGAGATACGACTGTCGGTAAAGTAATAAGTGCGGCTACAGACAATAATGTGAGTCTTTGGACGGTACTGAATGCTCCTGTCGACTACGCCTTGCCTATCAATAGCGGGACAGCGAAGAAACTGACTGATTTCCGTGAGATGATTGAACGTTTCATAGAGCAGAACACTCGCTTGTCCGCCGAAGAAATGGCAGCAATAGTGGTCAAGGAGAGTGGGATTGTCAGTTCTCTTTTTCAGGACCGTTCGGTGGAAGGGATTAGTAAGCAGGAAAACTTACAGGAGTTATTGAAAGGTATTGCCGAGTTCTGTGAGTTGAGACGTGAAGAAGGAGTCGAACAGGTTTCTTTGGCAGACTTCCTTTCGGAGGTATCCCTGCTGACCGACCAGGATAATGACAAAGACGAGCAGGCTAATAAAGTAACGATGATGACCGTACATGCCGCTAAGGGACTGGAATTTAAAAATGTGTTTGTTGTCGGTTTGGAAGAGGAGTTGTTCCCATCATCTATGTCCAAGGATAATCCGCGTGCGGTAGAAGAGGAACGTCGTTTGTTCTATGTAGCGATCACCCGTGCCGAAGAAAATTGTGTGCTGACTTATGCCAAAAGTCGTTTCCGGAACGGGCAAAGCGCCATGTGTTCTCCCAGCCGTTTTCTGAAAGATATCGATGTGCGCTTCCTGGATGTTCCGGCGGATTCGTCGGCAGATACTTTTGCTGCTGCCCGCGAACGGTTCCAGCGTCCGGCATTTACTTCACCTTTTCAGCAGCCACGTGCAGTGGAGAAGGAAGAACCTTCTTTTATCTCTCCTGTGGCACAGGCACAGCAACGCCAGCGTTTGACAAAAGTAGAAACAACAACATCCACTCCGGCGTCGTCTTCTGCTCCTGCATCCGACCTTTCCGGTTTACGTGTCGGAGCAAAAGTACGTCACGACCGTTTTGGAGAAGGAGAAGTCATTGCTATCGAAGGCGATGGCGGAAATGCAAAAGCAACGGTAGCATTCACCCATTTCGGACAAAAACAGTTACTATTGAAGTTTGCCAGGTTGACGATTATCGAATAAACGCTTACAATAAACTGTTTATTTTCTGTTTGGTTCGCGGATCACTGGGACGTACCACTGTCCCATAATCCACAATGATCCCTTCCCGATTGAGTAACAGATAATGAGGGTAACCTTTTAATTCCAGTCGGTTCAATATTTTATAAAAAGAGTTCTCATCCGAAATGTCTGTTTGATACAGGCAATCGATGCCTGGCTGTTGCAGATCCAGCCGTTTCACTAAATCTTCCCATGTCTTTTTGGGACCGCCGGCACAAATACTTACTATAACGACATCTCCCGGAGAATATTCTTTACGAAGTTTTTTGAGTGGTTCCATTTCTTTCAGGCAAGGAGGGCATGATGTAGTCCAAAAATCCAGGTAGATTACTTTTCCCTTATATTTGTCCAGTATTTCATAAATGGGTTTCATAAAATCTGTGTCGATCTTTGAGTTTGGCATATCAGAATAGTTCCCATAAAGCATATAATTGGATACGGTACGGGGATTTTTCAGAAAATCTTTTTTGTTTTGATAAGCTAGATGAAGTTCACGGTTTAAAACAGGAATATGCACAATTGAATCGAGCTGTTTTTGCCGACTGGAAAAGAGTGTTGTATCGTTACTTATTAACGATTGTGAGATTGATGCAGCATAAAGATATTGCCTGATATTCTTTCCGGTAGGGTAGGCTGCTATGATATCATCGAGAGTAGTCTTCTCTTTCTTCATCTTATATATTGGGTAAGAGATAAAAGAGTTAACGATCTCTGTCAGTTTGAATATATTTGACGGAATGATTTCCCCTTCGAAAAGAGAATCGACCTTAACAAATATTTCCTGTTTGTTGTATCTGGAGATATCTTTATTTTGCCAGCTCCGGTTATTCAGGTAGCTTATTAGTGTGCAATAATAATCGATTTTCAGGAGTTTGTTTGTGTATTGCTGTATTTCTTCATCCGGTTTATATTTTTCGAGAAACTCCAGTCTGCGTTCTTGTCGTAGTTGATATTCTTGTTGCAGTTCTGCATCAAAAGCCTCCGGTTCCAGATCTCCTCTGATCGAATAGTGTTCTATATAATAGCGTCCGCTCTGTACGAAAGTATTTGTTTCCTGATTCCTTTTCTCTGCATCTCCAAAAATCTTCGGATTAAGTATGTTTTTAAAGTCTATCTCCACATGCAAACTATCGCCTGGACTGACTAATATATGGTCTGCAAACTTATTGATCTGTACATTCCGGAGTTTAGCGTAAGGAGAAAAATGGAATGAAAAACTACCGTCCTCTGCAATAGGAACAACATATTTCGTTTCCTGATCCCGAAAAAAAGGAACGATAAGTGTTAAGTCTTTTTCCTGCGGGTAAAAATCTCTGTTCAAAACTTTCCCGGTAATAAGAACTTCTTTTGAGTAATCTTCATATTCTTTGTCGGATGAATTACAACACAGACATAAAAAAGGAAGTAGAAGTAATAATAGTTGTTTCATGATATTCAGAATTACAGGACACTTATACAAATGACAAATATACTATTTTATATCAAATAAGAAAGTTTGAATCGAATAAAAAATCTATACCTTGTGTAAGTACAATAGTTAGATAAAAATTAGCCAAGCCTAAGTTGAGAGCTGTGAGTATAACTATTTACTGAGTGAAAGTGGGTGACACTATAATGTTACTAAATAGTATCCTTTATTCTCATTGTTAAAAGGGAAGAAAAGCTATATTGTCATAGTTGACAGATAATGGATATGCTTATTGGATTTATTACTATGTAGTTTGTTTTCGACGTCCTCAAAAACAAATTAGTTACCATACAAATCTTCTTCAGGTCTATAAGCTGGGATATTATGAATATAAGATTATCTTTGTAGCTTGTTTAATAGAATAAAGAAACTAAATGATCGATTTCAACGTAATACCCTCTCCTTGTTATGTAATGGAAGAGAAGCTGCTTCGTAATAACCTGGCACTGATCAAAAGTGTGAAGGAGCGGGCAGGAGTGAATATAATTCTTGCATTTAAAGCATTTGCTTTATGGAAATCTTTTCCGATCGTTCGTGAGTATATACCTTATTCGACGGCCAGTTCGAAGTTTGAGGCACAATTGGCTTTTGAAGAAATGGGAAGTCCGGCACATACCTATTCGCCGGCTTATACGGAAATGGATTTTCCTACCATATTAAAATACAGTAGTCATGTAACCTTTAATTCCTTGTCTCAGTTCGAGCGTTTTTATCCGATGGTAAAGGCAGATGGGAATCGGGTATCGTGCGGTTTACGCATTAATCCGGAATATTCGGATGTGGAAACGGAATTGTATAATCCTTGTGCGCCCGGTTCGCGGATGGGCATTATAGCCGACCTGCTGGGTGAAAAGTTACCGGAAGGAGTGGAAGGATTGCATTTCCATACATTATGCGAATCGACTTCGTTCGATCTGGAAAAAACATTGGGAGAAGTGGAGAAGCGTTTCGGACGTTTTCTTCCGCATATAAAATGGTTGAATATGGGGGGCGGACATCTGATGACTCGCAAAGGATATGATACGGAGCATCTGATATCATTACTTCATGGTTTTAAGGCTAAGTATCCTGATTTAGAGATTATTATGGAGCCAGGAAGTGCCTTTGCATGGCAAACGGGATTTCTCCTGACAACCGTTGTGGATATCGTTGAAAACCACGGAATAAAGACGGCTATAATTGACGCTTCGTTTACCTGCCACATGCCTGATTGCCTGGAGATGCCATATAAACCGGTTATCCGTAATGCAACAGATCCGGTAGAGGGAAAGCCTACTTACCGAATCGGCGGAAACAGTTGTCTGAGTGGTGATTATATGGGAGACTGGTCATTCGATGAACCGTTGAAGATAGGGGACAAGATCGTTTTTGAAGATATGATTCACTATACGATTGTCAAAACATCCATGTTCAACGGCATACCGCATCCGTCATTGGCTCTCTGGAGTAAGGATGATGAACTGGTGGTCTACAGAACATTCGGTTACGAAGACTATAAAGGAAGAAACGGTTAAGTTGCAACAAGCAGGTGGCAGGGCTGTTTTTACGGAAAACAAATAACTTTCCACGGTCAACTGTCATCTGTCAACTAAAAAAGTTGTAACTTAGCAGCCTCATTCTAAGCAGAAATAAATTAAGCGAATTAATATATGGGTATTTTTAGCTTTTTCAGTAAAGAAAAAAAGGAAACTTTAGACAAAGGGTTATCTAAGACCAAAGAAAATGTTTTTTCTAAACTCACCAGGGCTATTGCCGGTAAGAGCAAGGTCGATGATGAAGTATTGGATAATCTGGAAGAGGTGCTTATCACTTCCGACGTCGGTGTAGATACGACGTTGAAGATCATTGAGCGTATCGAAAAGCGCGTAGCCCGGGATAAATATGTAACTACCCAGGAACTGACGACATTGTTGCGCGATGAAATCGCAACTCTGCTTACCGAAAACAATACGGAAGATGCCGAAAGCTTTACTGTGCCGGAAGATAAAAAGCCCTATGTAATTATGGTAGTCGGTGTGAACGGTGTCGGTAAGACTACTACGATCGGAAAGCTGGCTTACCAGTTTAAGAAAGCCGGAAAGAATGTCTATTTGGGAGCAGCCGATACATTCCGTGCCGCAGCGGTGGAACAGCTTGTCATTTGGAGTGAACGGGTAGGCGTGCCTATCGTAAAACAAAAGATGGGGTCTGATCCGGCTTCCGTAGCGTTTGATACGCTTAGTTCAGCCAAGGCAAATGGAGCGGATGTCGTTATCATCGATACGGCCGGCCGTTTGCATAACAAGATAAACTTGATGAATGAGTTGACCAAGATTAAGAATGTGATGAAGAAGGTTATCCCTGATGCTCCTCACGAAGTTTTGTTGGTTCTGGACGGTTCGACAGGTCAGAATGCTTTTGAACAGGCAAAACAATTTACTGCTGCAACCGAAGTGAATGCGCTGGCTGTAACGAAACTGGACGGAACGGCTAAAGGTGGTGTAGTGATCGGTATTTCAGACCATTTCCGTATCCCGGTGAAGTATATCGGCCTGGGTGAAGGAATGGAAGATTTGCAGGTCTTTAATAAAAAGGAATTTGTCAATTCGCTATTTGGAGAATAATAATACCAGATAAGAGTAACTTTTCCCCTCTTGAGAGGGGGCAGGGGGTGTGTTAAAGCCTGTTTTTGGACAGAATTATAACACACCCCTTATCCCCTCTCAAGAGGGGAACTAGTTACTATCAGTTCGTAAAATAATATGAGGAAAAATAAAGTAGATATCATAACGCTTGGATGTTCGAAGAATCTGGTCGATTCTGAACAGTTGATGCGTCAGTTTGTAGCTAACGGTTATACGGTGGAGCATGATCCGCATAAAATAAACGGGGAGATCGTTGTCGTTAATACCTGCGGTTTTATCGGTGATGCGCAGGAAGAATCGATAAACATGATTCTGGAACTGGGTGAAGCCAAGAAAAAAGGAAAGATCGGCCAGTTGTATGTAATGGGATGTCTCACCGAACGTTTTCTGGAGGAAATGAAACAGGAATTGCCGGAGGTAGACCGCTTTTACGGTAAATTCAACTGGAAGCAACTTCTTACCGACATCGGTAAGTCTTATCATCGTGAACTGGCTTCCGACCGTGTATTGACCACCCCGAAACATTATGCCTTTCTGAAAATAGCGGAGGGGTGTAACCGAACTTGTTCCTATTGTGCCATTCCTATCAGTACCGGACATTACCAGTCCCTTCCGATGGAGCAGATAGAAGAAGAGGTCCGTTTGCTTGTGGCACAGGGTGTAAAAGAATTTCAGGTGATCGCCCAGGATTTGACTTATTACGGAAAAGATATATATAAAAGGTACGCGTTGCCGGAATTGGTCGAACGTATTTCTGATATCCCCGGAGTGGAATGGATTCGCTTGCATTATGCTTATCCTACCCATTTCCCTTATGATTTATTGCGGGTGATGCGTGAACGTGCAAATGTCTGCAAATATCTGGATATCGCTTTACAACATATCAGCGATCCGATGCTTACAAAAATGCGCCGCAATATCACGAAGGAAGAAACGTATGCTTTGCTGGAACGCATCCGTGAAGAAGTTCCGGGTATCCACATCCGTACAACCTTGATGGTGGGCCATCCGGGTGAAACGGAGCAGGACTTTGAAGAACTGGTCGAGTTTGTCAAAAAGGCTCGTTTCGAACGTATGGGTGCTTTTGCCTATAGCCATGAAGAGGGTACCTATTCATTCAAAAATTATACGGATGATGTCCCCGACGAAGTCAAACAGGAACGTCTGGATTATCTCATGCGGATACAGGAGATAATATCTGCTGGGGTGAATGAGTCGAAAGTGGGTCAAACTTTTAAAGTAATAATCGACCGGGAAGAGGAAGACGGCTATATCGGTCGTACCGAATTCGATTCTCCGGAGGTAGATCCTGAAGTGATTGTTTTTAAAGAGCACTCATTGAAACCGGGAGAGTTTTACAACGTAAATATCGAAGAATCACAGGCTTTCGACCTTTACGGAAAAGTGTTGCTTTGATATAAAAAGCATTAAGAAGTTTGTCTGTTTACAAAAAAATTACTAATATCGTGGCTGAATCTATAGATGAAGCAAGTATGAAAAACAAGGAACTGATTACAGAATTATCTGTAAAACTGGGATGGACGTCGAAAGAGGTAACAGAAATGTTAGCCGCTTTTGGGGCTGTGGTCGGTTCGAAACTGGCGGATAATGATGCTGTCTATTTACAGGGATTCGGGCTGTTTGAAGTCAAGAAGAAAGCGGAACGTATCTCTGTTAATCCTGCAAGTGGAAAACGTTATCTGGTCCCACCCAAACTGGTTCCTGTCTTTAAGCCGGGGGCGACCCTGAAATCCAAACTAAAAGAATTGAGCGACAATGAATAGTCGGCTGACAATACAAGATCTGGCCGGTTTACTGGCCGAGCGTACCGGAAAGGATAGGAATAGCGCCGAGCAGTTCCTGAGAGAGTTTATTGCCATCGTATCACAAGGAGTTTTTACCGATAAAGTAGCTAAAATAAAAGGGCTTGGTAGTTTTAAAATCGTTTTGGTAGAAAAACGGGAGAGTATCCATGTGAATACCGGCGAGCGTTT
The DNA here is from genome assembly GCF_020091425.1 of Parabacteroides goldsteinii. Classification (NCBI taxonomy): domain Bacteria; kingdom Pseudomonadati; phylum Bacteroidota; class Bacteroidia; order Bacteroidales; family Tannerellaceae; genus Parabacteroides; species Parabacteroides goldsteinii. The sequence continues at coordinate 1,888,027 of NZ_CP081906.1, forward strand.
CCTGATACCTGCACATTATAAGTTTTCCTTCCTCCCTGATAAAGAATTACGTGAACTGGTAAATAAACCGTTCTCTTTTTTTGAAACTACGGAATTGAACGAAGATGTTGACTTTACCGACCTTGACGTATCCAATACGGTGGAAGACAAAGAAGCGGAAGATGAATCTGTCGAAGAAATCCTTCAGGAAAGCGAAGAAGTGATCGTTGAAACACCGGAGCCATTGCAGCCGACAGATGATGTCTGTGTTTCTGAAGAACTTCCGGAGGTTGAGCAGCCGGTCGAAGAACCCGCAGAAAATGAACCGGAAGAAGTAATCGAAGAATCGATAGTCCCGGACGAGCCCTCTCCGGCAGAAAATGATATTCCTGAGCAAACCGAACCGGAAAATACATCTTCAGACCAGTTAAAAGAAGAAACGAAGCAAGAACCTTCTGTTGCCAATTATCCTGGCATGGACGGGTTTCAGATTGAAGACGAGGAGCCGACGGCTTCTTCCTGGATCAAAATACTGGTATCCGTCGGTGTCGTTGCCATTGTTGCAATAGCAGGTATCTTCCTGTATCTTAACCGGAGTTTATTCCTGGGATCTGATACGTCGGGATCGACTGTCCTGACCGGTATGTCGTTGCCGGGAACAGCTGTTGTTCCTGAGGATACGACCCGTGTGGAAGAACCCGAAGTAACAGAAGCGGAACCTGAAACGGTAGAGGAGAAGGATACTGTTTCCGTCGAATCCGTAGCGCCGGTAGTCGAGCCTGCGGCACAAACACCTAAAATACTGGCAAAAGTAAAAATAGAACCGGGAAGCCGTCTGACCTTGATCTCTCTTGAATATTATGGGAGTAAAATATTCTGGGTTTACCTGTATGAATATAATAAATCAGTCATCAAGGATCCGAACAATGTCCCCGTAGGTACTGAGATACAGGTGCCTGCACCGGAACTGTACGGAATAGACAAACATAGCCGTGCTTCCGTAGAGAAAGCCGCTGCACGTCAGACAGAAATATTGTCCGGAAAATTGTAACTAAAATCCACGATTTTAAGTAAAATAAAACAAAATAGTTCTCGCTTCGGTTAGTATTATTTAACTGCAAAAGTGAAGGATACGAATTTAACATTTCTAATTTTGTGCAACTATAAAAACAAGCAGAAACAATAACAATATAAATAAGAAAAAAATCTATGAGTCAGACAGTAGACATTCGTGAGTTGAACGAACGGATTGAGAGTAAAAGTTCGTTTGTAAACATGATTACGATGGGCATGGACCAGGTAATTGTTGGACAGAAGCATTTGGTTGAATCGTTAATGATCGGTCTGCTTTCAGATGGGCATATCCTGCTGGAAGGTGTTCCCGGCTTGGCTAAAACACTTGCCATTAAAACATTGGCCTCACTGATCGATGCCAAATACAGCCGTATACAGTTTACGCCGGACTTGCTGCCGGCCGACGTGATCGGTACAATGATTTATAGTCAGAAAAGCGAAGAATTTCAGGTAAAACAAGGCCCGGTCTTCGCTAATTTTGTGTTGGCGGATGAAATTAACCGTGCACCGGCCAAAGTACAGAGTGCACTGTTGGAAGCCATGCAGGAACGTCAGGTGACAATCAGCGAAAACACGTATAAGTTGCCGGAACCCTTCCTGGTAATGGCAACCCAGAACCCGATCGAGCAGGAAGGTACTTATCCGCTGCCCGAAGCGCAGGTAGACCGTTTCATGCTGAAAGTGATCATCAACTATCCGAAGAAAGAGGAAGAAAAACTGATCATCCGTCAGAATATCTCCGGCATCAAACCGGATATCAAACCGATCCTGACAAAGAACGAGATACTGGAAGCACGTAAAGTGGTGCGTGAAGTATATCTGGATGAAAAGATCGAACGTTACATCGTCGACATCGTGTTTGCAACCCGTTTCCCGCAGGAACATGGCCTGGCAAACCTTTCCAATATGATTGCATTCGGTGCGTCTCCCCGTGCTTCCATCAATTTGGCGCTGGCTGCCCGTGCTTATGCATTTATCAAACGCAGAGGTTATGTGATTCCGGAAGATATCCGTGCCGTATGCCACGACGTGATGCGCCACCGTATCGGTTTGAGCTACGAAGCGGAAGCGAATAACCTGACATCTGAAGAGGTGATCAGCGAAATCCTTAATAAGGTAGAGGTGCCTTAACCTTCGGTTCTGGCAATGCTTTTTTACTGGTGAAAAATGCCTTCCCGGTTTGGGAAACGACTTTGCACCCTTGTAAAATGCTTTCCCGGTTTGGGAAACAGTTTTTCACCCTTGTAAAATGCTTTCCCGACTTGGGAAACGGTTTTTCACCCTTGTAAAATGCTTTCCCAACTTGGGAAACGGTTTTACATCAGTTTTGAAAGCACAAATTGAAGAAAAATGGAAACAAGTGAACTATTAAAGAAGGTTCGGCGAATTGAAATAAAGACCCGCGGCTTGTCCCGCAATATTTTTGCAGGACAATACCACTCTGCCTTTAAAGGCCGTGGTATGGCGTTCAGCGAAGTGCGCGAGTATCAATACGGCGACGATATCCGCGATATCGACTGGAACGTGACCGCCCGCTATGTGCGCCCTTATGTAAAGGTGTTCGAAGAAGAGCGCGAACTGACCGTGATGTTGCTGATCGACGTATCGGGTAGTAGAGACTTTGGTTCCGTGAACGTAATGAAGAAAGAGGTTATTACGGAGATCGCTGCGACACTGGCTTTTTCGGCTATACAAAATAACGATAAGATCGGTGTGGTGTTTTTCTCTGATAAGATCGAGAAATTTATTCCGCCTCAGAAGGGGAAAAAACATATTCTTTATATCATTCGCGAACTGATCGACTTCAAGCCACAGGATACGAAGACGGATATCGCTCAGGTTTTGAAATTCCTGACCAACGCCATAAAGAAACGTTGTACGACTTTCCTGATATCCGACTTTATCGATAAGGATGGTTTTAAGGACGCCCTGACGATTGCCAACCGTAAACATGACGTGGTGGCTATCCAGGTGTACGACCGTCGCGAAACCGAACTTCCGTCTGTCGGATTGATGAAGATAAAAGATGCTGAAACCGGTGCAGAACGTTGGATCGACAGTTCTTCCGCCCGTGTTCGCGAAGCCTATAAGGAATGGTGGAACCGCCGGCAGACTATCATGAGCGATTCGTTCAAGAAATGCCGGGTGGATTCGGTTTCTATTCGTACGGAAGATGATTATGTGAAGGCATTGATTGCTCTTTTTGATAAACGTAGTTAAGCATGCAAAAGAAAATAATAAATAAAAGCTTTCTGTTCCTTCTTCTGTTCCTGCTGGCAGGAGGGAAGATGGTGGCACAGCAGACATTGATCGATGTAAAGATCGACTCGGCTGCCATCCTGATCGGAGAACAGACTGTTTTACATTTGACGGTTACGACAGACAAGGACAAACCGGTTCAGATAGTGATCCCCAACGACACATTGATGCGTGGGGTAGAAGTGCTGAGCCTTTCCAAAGCGGATTCGTCGGTTATCGAGAACGACCGCCTGCTGATCAAGCAGGATATTCTGATAACTTCTTTCGATTCGTCATTGTATCTGTTGCCGCCACTCAAAGTAATCGACGGAGTCGATACTGTTTATTCAAACCAGGTGGCCCTGAAAGTTTCGACCATTCCTGTGAATGTGGATAAACCGGAAGAGTTTTATGATATAAAGGATATATGGAAACCGCCTTTTGTGCTGGCAGACTACTATCCGCTTATCTATGGCATATTGCTGGCTCTGTTCCTGATTTGCGTGATTGCCTATATTATTAAACGTATACGCAACAAGCAATCCCTTATCCCGTTCAAGAAACCGGAACCGAAGCTCCCGCCTCACGAGCAGGCTATCAAGGAACTGGATGAGATCAAGCAGCAGAAACTCTGGCAGCAGGGGCGCAGCAAGGAGTATTATACGTTAATCACCGAGACATTGCGTCGCTATATCGTGGACCGCTTCGATATCAATGCGATGGAAATGACTTCCGGCGAAATCCTGGACATTATCCGCAAGCAGCACGAAGCTGATTCGGTTTACGAAAATCTGAAACAGATACTTAATTTGTCTGATTTCGTGAAATTCGCAAAAATGAATCCGCTGCCTGATGAGAATGATCTGAGTATGGTGAATGCATACTTATTTATTAATCAGACGAAGATTGAAGAAGTTGCCGTTCCTGAAGCAGAGACGGAAGGGAAAGCAACTGAAACAAACGATTCTAATATAACAAAAGAATAAAATGGTATTTGCAAATCCTACATATCTGTATTTGTTATTGCTGCTTATCCCGATGATAGGATGGTATATCTGGAAGCTCTGCAAAAGTCAGGCTAGTTTGCAGGTATCATCTTCGGAGGCATTCGATGCACCGGGAGCAACTTCATGGAAAGTATACCTGAGACATGTTCCTTTTATATTAAGGATGGCGGCAGTGACGGTACTTATTATCATACTGGCTCGTCCGCAGTCGACGAATAGCTGGCAAAACACCTCGACAGAAGGTATCGATATTGTACTGGCAATGGATATTTCCAGTAGTATGCTGGCACAGGACCTGAAACCGAACCGCCTGGAGGCCTCCAAAGATGTGGCGGCTTCCTTCATCAACGGTCGTCCGAACGATAATATCGGGTTGGTCGTTTTTGCAGCTGAAAGTTTCACACAGTGCCCGCTGACGACTGATCATACGGTGTTGTTAAACCTGTTCAAGGACATTCAACCGGGAATCATCCAGGATGGAACTGCCATCGGCCTGGGATTGGCTAATGCGGTAAGTCGTATAAAAGACAGTCAGGCTAAATCAAAAGTGATTATCCTCTTGACCGATGGTGTGAATAATGCGGGTGAGATTGCTCCGGTAACGGCTGCAGAGATTGCCAAGACATTCGGTATCCGGGTTTATTCGATCGGGGTAGGGACACAAGGTATGGCTCCTTATCCGTTCCAAACGGCATTCGGGGTACAATATCAGGATATTCCAGTCGAGATCGATGAAGCGACCTTGAAACAGGTTGCGGCAACGACCGGCGGACAGTATTTCCGTGCAACGGATAATGCCAGTCTGAAAGAAATCTATTCGGAGATCGACAAGATGGAAAAGACCAAGATCAGCGTTCAGCAATATAGCAAGAAACAGGAGGAATATAAGAACTGGGCCTTGTTGTTATTCGCTTTGCTTTTGGTTGAGATTTTATTGAGAAATACATTGTTAAGAAATATACCGTAAATATAAAGGCTTATGTTTCGTTTTGCACATCCGGACTTTTTGTACTTGCTTTTCATCCTTCCGGTGTTGATTGCATTCTATGTATATGCAATCATCCTGAAGAAAAAAGCAATAAAGAAATATGGTAATCCCGAATTGTTGGCAGAGTTGATGCCGGAGGTATCTCCCAAACGCCAGCATTTGAAGTTTTGGCTATTGTTCGGAGCCATCACGATGGTTATCTTTGTTATTGCGGGACCGCAGTTTGGTTCTAAACTGGAAACCGTAAAACGCCAGGGCGTCGAAATAATGGTTTGCCTGGACGTCTCCAACTCCATGTTGGCCGAAGACGTATCACCCAACCGTCTGGATAAAGCTAAACAGATGTTGTCGAAACTGACGGATGGCTTTAAGGATGACAAGATGGGGCTGATCGTTTTTGCCGGTGACGCTTTCACCCAGCTGCCAATCACTTCCGATTATATTTCGGCAAAGATGTTCCTGTCATCCATCAACCCGTCGATGGTGTCGACACAAGGTACGGCTATTGGTTCGGCTATCAATCTGGCTATGCGTTCATTCACACCCAGTGAAACATCCGATAAGACAATTATCCTGATCACGGACGGTGAGAACCATGAAGGCGATGCTGTAAAAGCCGCTGCCGCTGCTGCCGAAAAAGGCATTCATGTGAATATTGTCGGCATGGGTGATCCGAAAGGTTCCCCGATTCCTGTTGCAGGAGCCAACAATTATATGAAGGATAAAGACGGCAATGTCGTTATCACGAAGTTGAGCGAACAAATGTGCCAGGAGATCGCAGCCGCAGGACATGGCATGTATGTCCGTGCCGACAATACCAACTCTGCATTGAAAGCATTGCAGAAAGAGATAGAGAAGATGAATAAATCGGAACTCGACAGCAAAGTCTATTCCGAATACAACGAACAATTTCAGACACTGGCATGGATCGCATTGATCCTGTTGATCGTAGACTTCCTTACCTTAGACAGGAAGAACCGAATTTTCAGAAAAGTAAAATTGTTCTCTTAATTCAATGGATAAGATGAGACGTATACGAAAATCAATGATATGGATGGGAGCGCTCCTGTTTTGCTCGGGAGCGGTGTTTGCCCAAAAGGCTGAACGTAAGAACGTACGTGAAGGAAACAAGTTGTATGGCAACGAAAAGTTTACCGAATCGGAAATTGCTTACCGTAAAAGTCTGGAAGTAAATCCCCGTTCAGTTGAAGGAACTTACAATCTGGGGAACGCCTTATACAAACAGAAAAAGTTTCCTGAAGCAGCTGAGCAATACCAGTTGCTGACCGGTATTGCTGAAAAGATGGCTGAAACTGAAGAAGGAAAAGCCCGTCTTGCAAATATATTCCATAATCTGGGCGACATTAGCATGCAGAATAAAGAGTATGACAAAAGTGTGGAAGCATTCAAACAGTCTTTGCGTTTGAATCCGGCTGATGACGAGACCCGCTACAATCTGGCATTAGCCCAGAAGTTGCTGGAAAATCAACAGAATGAGAATCAGGATCAAAACCAGGATCAGCAGAACCAGGACAAGAACGAAGATCAGGAAAATAAGGACGATCAACAGCAACAAGACCAGCAGCAGCAACAGCAAGACGACAAGAAAGAAAATAAGACTCAGCAAGAACAGCAGCAAAATGAACAGATGAGTCGGGACAATGCGCAGCAGATGCTCGATGCCTTCCTGCAGGATGAAAAGGATACGCAGGAGAAAGTAAAGAAAGCACAGGCACAACAGCAACAACGTCGCAAAACAGATAAAGAGTGGTAATTGATACAGAAAACAGAAAAAACAACAATATAATGAGAAGATTAGCTTTCTTATTCGTTCTATTTCTAACAGCCGGGGTGATGGCAAAGGCCGCTGATGTGACCTTTAAGGCAGTCGCTCCGAATGCTGTTGTGATGGGGCAACAATTCAGATTGGCGTATACCGTAAATGCTGAAGCGAAGGCAAGCGATTTGCGGATACCCGAACTTACGGATTTCGAAGTACTGATGGGGCCGTCTCTTGCCACAAGTTCGAGTACTCAGATTATTAATGGAAATGTTTCTTCGGAGGTAGCTTACACATTTACTTATATCCTGATGCCGAAGAAAGAGGGTACGTTTAATATTGGGGCAGCTTCTATCAAGGTAAAAGGAGCGAATTACACATCCAACTCGTTAAGTGTAAAAGTACTTCCTCCGGACAAGGCTGCCGAAGCAAATGGCGGACAAGCCGGAACAGGTATAGGCAAGGATGATTATTTTGTGAGAATGGAAGTTTCAAACCGGAATGTGTATGAACAGGAAGGTTTTCTGGTCACTTTCAAATTATATGCAGCACGCATGTGCGGACTGGAAGGAGTAAAATTTCCGGAGTTTGAAGGATTTCTTGCCCAGGAGATAGAGTTGCCGCAGGAAAAGCAATGGTCGCAGGAACATTACAACGGTCGTAACTATTTCACCGTTGTTTTGAAACAAACAGTCCTTTATCCGCAACGTTCAGGGAAACTGACAATAGAAAGCGGTAAGTTCGACGCTATTATCAGTATTCCGACCCAACGGAAAATAAGCAGCATTTTTGATAGTTTTGATGACATGTACGACAGAGTACGGAAAGCATTGGTATCGAGTCCTGCTACAATAGATGTGAAGCCGTTGCCTTCCGGTAAACCGGCATCGTTCTCCGGTGCGGTAGGTAATTTCACCATGACATCGGATATTAATTCCAATAATGTAAAGACAAATGAAGCTGTAACTATTAAAGTGAAGATTTCCGGTAATGGAAATATTAAACTGATCAAGAGTCCGGAAGTTGTTTTCCCGAATGATTTCGATACTTTCGATCCGAAGCCGGAAACAGATGTCAGAACGACAGCTGCCGGAGTAAGCGGAAGCAAAACGATTGAATACATGGCTATTCCCCGTTATGCCGGAGATTTTGAGATACCGGCTATCTCTTTCTCTTATTTCGATCCTAAATCAGGTGCTTATAAGACATTGAAGTCCGATCCTTACAAACTCCATGTAGAACAAGGCGAGGGGGGAAGCAGTAATTCTCCGGTCGTGTCTAATTTCAGCAATAGGGAGAGTGTGAAGTATTTGGGTAAAGATATCCGTTTCCTGAAAGTGAAAGATTTCAATTTCATTGCCAACAACGATATTTTCTTTGGATCGTTCATGTATTACATGTGCTATCTGGTACCGGCTATCCTGTTTATTGTCTTCTTCTTTATTTATCGCAAGCAAGTAAAGGAAAATGCCAATATAGCATTGGTTCGTACTAAAAAAGCAAATAAAATCGCTGTTAGGAGATTGAAGAATGCCGGCAAGCTGATGAAGGAAAACAAGAAAGAAGAGTTCTATGATGAAGTTCTCCGCGCTTTGTGGGGATATCTGAGTGATAAACTGAATATTCCTCAGGCAAGTCTGACCAAAGATAATGTGGAAACCGAATTGGCCAAATTTGGTGTGGATGATACCTTGACAAATGAGTTTATGGATATTCTGAACACCTGCGAATTTGCCCGTTATGCGCCGGCTCAGGCTTCGGATGCTATGGATAAGTTATATGAGTTAACCGTAGATGCCATTGGTAAGATGGAGAATACAATTAAAAAGCAATAAGATGAAAACGAATATAAAGATTAGAAATATATTGTTTTTTCTATTGATTCAGTGTCTGGCATGGACTGCTTATGCACAGGATGCAGCGATAAAGGAAGCTGAGACTGCGTATACCAAAGAAGATTATGGAAAAGCAATCGAGTTATATGAAGGAATACTGAAAAGTAATGGCGATTCCCCCGAGATTTATTATAATCTGGGGAACGCTTATTACAAAGCAGGAAAGATTGCCTCTGCAATATTGAATTATGAGCGGGCGCTGGTTCTTGATCCGGGTGACGCCGATGTCCGTTTCAACTTACAGATGGCACGTCAGAAGACTGTTGACAAGATTGAACCGGTAGACGGATTTTTCCTGAGCAGATGGTTCGAATCCATTCAGAATATGGGAGCAGCTGACTCCTGGGCTAAAATGGGAATCGTTTGTTTCATCTTATTCATCGGATGCCTGATCCTGTTTTTCTTTTCAAGGCAGATTCGCCTGAAGAAAGTCGGTTTCTATATCGGTGTGCTGCTTTTGCTTTGTGTGATTATGACAAATATCTTTGCCGCAAATCAGAAGAGCGAACTGGTAAACCGTACACATGCTATTGTTTTTGCTCCGACAGTAACAGTGAAAAGTTCTCCGGATGCAAGTGGTACGGATTTGTTCGTTCTGCATGAAGGAACAAAAGTGTCTGTCAGAAGTACATTAGGCGACTGGAGTGAAATAGCACTGGAAGATGGTAATGTTGGCTGGATGCCGACAAAAGATATAGAAACAATCTGATGGTAGAAAAAATATTAGTTTACGAACGGGATTTGTTCTTCATGCTTAACGGCAGCGATTCTCCTTTCCTTGACCGCTTTATGTGGTTGTATTCGGGTAAGGCAGTCTGGCTGCCGTTAGCCTTTTTTATATTGGTCGTACTGCTGTATAAGAAGAAATGGCGGGAATCTATCCTGATATTACTGGCGATAGTGCTGGTAATAACTCTTTGTGACCAGTTTGCTTCACATGTGTGCAAACCCATTTTTACCCGCTTCCGGCCGACACATCATCCGGATTTTATGGATCAGGTAAAAACTGTCTTTGATTACCAGGGCGGCCGATACGGTTTTATTTCCAGCCATGCTGCTAATGCTTTCGGTTTTGCGACCTTTATGTCATTGTTGTTCCGTTACCGGCTGTTTACATGGACGATCTTCCTTTGGGCTGCTCTTACCGCTTATACCCGTGTATATCTGGGGGTCCATTTTATTTCGGATATTGTTCCCGGAGCGATCGCAGGAGTATTCTTTGGCTGGTTGGTATATTGGCTATATGTCAAAGTCCGTCCGGTAGTTACCGGTACAAACAGTAATGCCAGTGAGCTATATTCGATCGGGCAGAAGCGTCTGATCGTATATGCGATTTTCATTGCTGTTTTAATAATAGCAGTATTTAATGTTCAATTAGTTGCCTGTTTAAGATAAAATAAGCAGTTACAGTTAAATATACACATGTCGTAAAGCATGTTTGCTAAAAGGTTTATTTTAACGAAATAATTTGTCCCTCTGATTTATATTGCTTAAGTTAGTGCCATTAATTAATAAACGAAGTATTAACCTTCAAAATAAGGAAACCATGACAAAGACAATCACTTTTAATGAATTGCGCAGAATTAAAGACCGTCTGCCTGACGGTAGTACTCATCGTATTGCAGATGAGTTAGGTTTATCAGTTGAAACTGTTCGTAATTATTTTGGTGGATATAATTATAAGGATGGTAAAAGCTGTGGAATACATATCGAACCCGGACCAGATGGTGGTTTGGTAGTTCTGGATGATACAACAATATTTGAACGTGCTTTACAGATACTGGCGGAAACAGAGGATGTATCTGAAGCACAGCAGGCGTAAAGAATTTTACAGTACATAAAAAATCCCATAGCTGACTAAACAAAAACGCTGTGGGATTTTTTTTATTAGTGATATTAGCATTTTCCGATTGTTTAATCTATAAAAACACACGAGTATGGAAGATAAATTAGTAACATTAGCTATTCACACGTTCGAGAAAGCTCAGATTCTCAAAACAATACTTGAAACGGAAGGAATTGAAGTTTATATACATAATGTAAATCAGATTCAACCGGTCGTTTCGGCAGGAGTGCGTGTGAGAATTAAGGAAAGCGATCTGCCTCATGCCTTGCGCATAATAGAGGACAGTAAGTGGCTCAGTGAGGATACGCAGGAAGAAGTTGCAGCCCCGCAGGTGAAAAAGATCCTGATCCCGGTTGATTTTTCTGATTATTCCATTAAAGCTTGTGAACTGGGTATTAATTATGCCTATCATGCAGGTGCGGAAGTAATGATCATGCATGCTTATTTCAGCCCATATTTTCCTTCGGCAATTCCGATGGGAGACACGTTGGCTTACCAGGTAAATGAAGAAGAGTCTGTACAGAACGTGTTGAAACGTGTACAGATCGATATGGAGAACATCTGCACATTGATCAATCGTAAGATGCAGGCTGGCGAATTGCCTAAGGTAAAATATAATTATGTATTACGGGAAGGTCTGCCTGAAGAAGAAATCCTCGCATATTGTAAGGAATATCATCCTACGCTTATTGTCATGGGTACGCGTGGAAAGAGCCAGAAAGATATGGATCTGATCGGTAGTGTCACCGGTGAAGTGATAGAAGTGAACAAAGTACCTGTTCTGGCAATTCCGGAAAACATACGCTTCAATGATTTTAGCGAAGCCAAAAATATTGCATTCGCTACTTCCTTCAACCAGCGCGACCTGGTGGCTTTCGATGAATTTATGGACCTGGTGAAGGGATATGATATTCATATTCATCTGTTCAATATATCGACAAGTAAAGACGAATGGAACGAAATACGTCTGACTGGTGTCCGCGAATATTTCCTGAAACAATATCCGGATGCAAACATTACCCATACGGTGCTGGCCGACGGGGATTTGTTGCTGGCTATCGAAAAGTTTGTCCGCGATAAACAAATCGACATGATTGCATTAAGCACATACCGTCGCAATATTCTAGCACGTATGTTCAACCCGTCGATTGCACGCAAGATGCTATTTCACACCGATACACCGTTATTGGTGATGCATGCTTAATACTTAAAATATATAAGAGAATCGTAGCCCCGGTAGTTGTTTGCCGGGGCTTTTTTTATACAATTCCTAAGCCGGAGTTGTACAGCTTTTGGTGTGCATTTTTAGTAGTAATCCCGTATTGTTAATGTGCGTAAAAAAAGGAAAGAGAGAGTCAGAAAAAAACGGTAAAAATAGAAAATGGAGAGTTTGAACGACAGTTTGAATCTCAACGGGAAGAGAAAAAAGCGAAAATACCTTTCTTTTATAAGAAAGAGAGACTGTATCAAAATGATTGATAATCTAGCGTTATCGACGGCTAAAGTAGCAACTTTTAACGACAGGAGCAAGGTTTTCAAGTAGTATTTTACTACAATTTGATAATATTGAAATAACGCCATCCTTTTGGGCGTAGAAGTTTTTTGATTTACTGCAGAGTGTAATGTGTTGAAAAACAGCGGTTATACGGAAAGCGTCAGTCCCAACTCTCTTTCTTATAAAAGAAAGAGATTCTGACAAATTGTTAAAACGGCGCTTTTGATGTAGTAAATTAATGATAAAAGGATGGCAGGTATAGGACACAAATTAGAAAGGAAAGGAGTCATAATGACACTTTTATCACTGGTATTAATAAGCACAGGTTGCGAGGAACGGATCGACAGTCCGGCGGTGAATCCGTTGGAAGGAAAGATAGTGGAAGTAACGCTCGATCTCGGCTTTGCCGACGAAAAAGACGGATATACTTTGTCTGCACCATCGACAACAAAATCGAATGGAGCCGCTTTCAATTACGCACTTCAACCGGCAGTAACCACGAAAGGAGCGGAGAGTTCCCTGAAACCTGACAAGCTCTATAACCTGGAAATACAACAGTATGATCAGAACGGCAATCGCATAGGAGGCATGAATGCAAGTGATGTTGCTGATCACGAAATCGGTTCCGCTTTTAGTCAGATTTTGACAGCAAACTCCGACTGCCAATTGGTGATCGTGGCATGGGGAAAAGGTAACACTAGCACTACCTTGGGTACTGGTAGTCTGGCATCCTCCCAAACTAAAAGTATTAAAGCCTCCGTTATATCCGAGTTAAATCCGTCCAATCAGGAGGATATGAACCAGATGCCTTATGTTCTGCATCTGGAACATGTATGCGTAGAAAACAATACGATTAAAAGTATTGAAGGTAAAGATGTCCGCCTGTTGCTGCGTCGACTCGCAACCCGGCTGACGCTGAACTGGTCTTATTCATACAGTGATTATCAGTTAAAACAAATCCTTTTGCAAAGTATTCCTCTTGATTATAAAGTAGTGACTGCTCCAGATAAAAATGATAAGACATATCCTTCCTTACTGGACCAATACACAACTATACAATTGACGAGTTCCCAAATAGGTACCGGAAATTATTCTTGTTGGGTTCCGGCTAACGTGCGTGGAACGAATTCATTAGCAACCTCCCAGACATACCGTATTAAATCGAATGCCCCGACGGGTAGTTCGTATGTCGATTTTATTGCAGCCAATACTTCTGACCTCAAAAAGAAGTTGAGTTACCGTGTCTATCTGGGTGGTTCTGAATCGACAGACTTCAATTTGTATAGTAATACGGATTATAATTATACGGTAAAGATCAGTCATATTGACTTACCTGTCAATGACCGCCGTGTAACGATTATCGATCCGATAGCGGCATCCGAGAATAATAACAATCTGGTGCCGACTGCCAACTGTTTCATGGTGGCTCCCGGTGGTGCATTCTGTTTTAATCCGTATACATTTTATATAAATGGAGAAACGCAACTTAATGAACAATTACATGACTGGTGTTCTACTATAAAGATTCAATCTGTTAAAGTATTATGGCAGACGAAAGAAAATGGTGATGTAGGTGATCCTGTGCTAGGAGTGGTTAATACATTAGCCGATCATTCAAATATTGTTGATATAAAGAATGGTGAAAGTTTTACGGATGCCCGTATTTATTGTCGTGTCGCTCCAAATACGACAGGAGGTAGTGGACTGATTGCCGCTTATGATGGTGCAAATGGAACAGGAAATATTCTTTGGAGCTGGCATATCTGGGTCACAGACTATAGCCCTGATGCAAAAGGGAATGCCACGGTTCTTACGCCGGAATATAAACGAAAACAAAAATATACTTATAACAGTGACCAATTTCCTATGATGGATCGTAATTTAGGAGCTATGGCCGGTTATACGAATGTGCCTTCTGACCCGTTAGGGATGTCGAAAGCAAATGGATTTCATTATCAATGGGGAAGAAAAGACCCTTTTCCCAGCAGTTACTCAGCAAGTATAAGGAGTGAGGTTTCAGGGGTAAGCGAACCTTTACCTGTTCCGGATATGTTGAATCAATATGGTCCGGATGGTTTATCATATATTGTAAAACAAGGTGTAACTCAAAATGTGTCACTTCAGGAGGCTTATCGGCATCCAACCGTTTTTTATTATTGGGGAATAACTTCTGCATTTACTACCGCAAACTCATGGAATGACTCTAATAATAATAAAACAATTCACGATCCTTGTCCGGTTGGTTGGCGTATTGCTTCAAGAAATAATTATAAGGCATTATTTCAATCAGGGAACTTTAATTTCAATACTTGGGTAACGGGTAATGCAATGAGTCAATCTACCTCACAGTCAGACGGTGGTTATGTGCTGTATTATGAAGCAAAAGGTTCTGGAAATACCACTTATTATAGAATGGCTGGCTATAGAGTTACTACCGATATTTTCAGGCATATAGGAGAGTGGGGATTTGTATGGACCAGAGAAGAAGGGAGTAATATTCATCAGGGTAGTTGTTTTAATGTAAAAAGTAATATTGACTCAAACTGGGGAGCTTCTATGAGGGATAATATGAATAAATGTGATGCACATACAATACGTTGCATTCAGGAACAGAAATAGCATCAAATATTGCCTCTTCTCCTTTTCGAGAAAGGGTAAGTAAAAATACAAAGGTAATTTCCCCGGACCTGCCAGCAACCGGGGAAAACGAGTTCTTTGACATGATGAGATTGATAAGATAGAAAGGGGAGTGAGGCCCTTTTGTAGACTGAAAAAGGATCATATATATAATGTATAGCAGTTCGTATGTTTTTAGAGCATATATCTTGCATCTTATGAAAATAAATGCATATATTTGTCGCACGCTCACTATGGGCGCAACTAAAAACTTATAACTATGAGCAAATTTATTAATCCTTTCTCGGATTACGGGTTTAAACTCATTTTCGGGAGTGAAGTCAGTAAAGACTTAATCATCAGTTTTCTAAATGGAGTTCTCCATGACGAAGTAATCATCAACATCACTTTTCGCAATGTCGAAATGCTGGGCCTGAAGCAGGATCAGCGTCGTGCAGTATTTGATATTTTTTGTGAGAATGAGAAGGGGGAGTTCTTTATTGTGGAGATGCAGAAAACCCGTCAGAAATACTTTTCCGACCGTATCCTGTATTATGCTTCGTTTGCTATCCAGCAACAGTCTATTGTAGGCCGTGAAAAACTGTCACATTTGACGGAAGAAGAGCGTAAGAAACATTGGGATTACAATATAAATAAGGTATATATTGTCTGTATCCTTAATTATGTGATGTCTCCCGGGTATCCGGATAAATACCGCTGGGATGTGGTGCGGATGGACCGTGAACTGAAGATACCTTTTAGCGAAACGCTGAACGAAGTGTATTTAGAAATGCCGAAATTTGTATTACCTTTGTCGGAATGCAAGACCATTTACTTAAAATGGTTGTATGTCTTAAATAATATCGAAATAATGGAACGTTTACCGGATGAACTCAACAACCAACTATTCCAGAAGCTCAAAAGCATAGTGGAAATAGAACGTATGTCTGCCAACGAACGTTTGGAGTACGAACTGAGTCTGGCTGTCGAACGCGATTTGCTTTCTGCCATTGATGCCAGTTTTGAAGATGGCGAAATCAAAGGCGAAGAGAAAGGTATAAAAAAAGGTATAAAGCAAGGGCGTGAAGAAGAACGCAAAGAAATAGCTCAAAACTTAAAATCCTTAGGTCTGTCTTTAGAAGATATTTCAAAGGCAACCGGTCTTACTTCCGAAGAGATCGAGCAACTCTAACATTCCCCCTGAATCTTATCAATCGCATCTGTAAAAAATAACAGATGCACCCAATAGTTACGCAGCACCCTGCCGGGTGTTGCGCTGCTTTTTCGTGTGTCTGAATGCAATAGTTAATGTGCGTAAAAAAAGGAAAGAGAGAGTATGAAAAATACAGTAAAAATAAAAAACGTAGAGTTTGAACGACAGTTTGAATCTCAACGGGAAGAGAAAAAAGCGAAAATACCTTTCTTTTATAAGAAAGAGAGTCTGTATCAAAATGATTGATAATCTAGCGTTATCGGCGGCTAAAGTAGCAACTTTTAACGACCGGAGCAAGGTTTTCAAGTAGTATTTTACTACAATTTGATAATATTGAAATAACGCCATCCTTTTGGGCGTAGAAGTTTTTTGATTTACTGCAGAGTGTAATGTGTTGAAAAACAGCGGTTATACGGAAAGCGTCAGTCCCAACTCTCTTTCTTATAAAAGAAAGAGATTCTGACAAACTGTTAAAACGGCGCTTTTGATGTAGTAAATTAATGATAAAAGGATGGCAAGTATAGGACACAAATTAGAAACGAAAGGAGTAATAATGACACTCTTATCACTGGTATTAATAAGCACAGGTTGCGAGGAACAAATCGACACTCCGGCGGTAAATCCGTCGGAAGGAAAGACGGTGGAAGTAACGCTTAATATTGGCTTGGCAGATGAAACAGACGGATATACCCTGTCCGCGCCATCGGAAACTAAATCAAGTGTTACCGCTTTCAATTATGCTCTCCAACCTGCAATGGCAACGAAAGGAGCGGAGAGTTCTCTGAAACCGGACAAACTCTATAATTTGGAAATACAACAATACGATCGTTCCGGCAATCGCATAGGAGGTATGTCGAATGTAATTGCGGAACAAGAGATCGGTTCTGCCCTTAAATTGACTCTGACAGCAAATATCGACTGCCAACTGGTGATCGTAGCATGGGGTAAAAGTAATACAAGTACCACATTGGATACTGGCAATCTTACATCTGCCCAAACTAAAAGTATTGACGCCTCCGTTATATCCGAGTTAAATCCGTCCAATCAGGAAGATATGAACCAGATGCCTTATGTTCTGCATTTGGAACATGTATGCGTAGAAAACAATACGATTAAAAGTATTGAAGGTAAGGAGGTCCGTTTGTTACTTCGTCGTTTGGCAACCCGTTTGATACTGAACTGGTCTTATTCATACAGTGGTTATCAGTTAAAACAAATCCTTTTGCAAAGTATCCCTCTTAATTATAAAGTGGTGGCCGCCCCAGATAAAGATGATAAAACATATCCTTCTTTACTGGACCAATATATAACCATACAATTAACGAGTACCCAAATAGGTGCCGGAAATTATTCTTGTTGGGTTCCGGCTAACGTGCGTGGAACGAATTCATTAGCAACCTCCCAGACATACCGTATTAAATCGAATGCCCCGATGGGCAGTTCGTATGTCGATTTTATTGCAGCCAATACTTCTGACCTCAAGAAGAAATTGAGTTACCGTGTCTATTTGGGTGGTTCAGAATCGACAGACTTCAATTTGTATGGTAATACGGACTATAATTATACGGTAAAGATCAGTCATATTGACCTACCTGTCAATGACCGCCGTGTAACAATTATCGATCCGATAGCGGCATCCGAGAATAATAACAATTTGGTTCCGACCGCAAACTGTTTTATAGTAGCTCCCGGTGGAGCTTTCTGTTTTAATCCTTATACCTATTATGTAAAGGGGAATCCGGTAGAAAACTCATTGTTACAGGGATGGTGTTCAACAAAAAAGATTCAATCGGTAAAAGTATTATGGCAGACAAAAGAAAACGGTGATGTTGGTGACCCGGCATTAGGGGTCGTAACATCTTCTGACGATCATACAAATATTGTTGATCTTAAAAATGGTGGTGATTTTGGAAATGCACGAATCTATTGTCGCGTGGCTCCCAATACTACTGGAGGTAGTGGTGTAATAGCAGCCTGTGATATTGATGGAAATATACTTTGGTCATGGCATGTTTGGATAACGAATTATTCTCCTTCGGCTACAGCCAACGAAACAATTCTTACACCAGAGAATAAGCGTATCCTTAAGTTGGAAAGAAATGGTGTTAGTTATAATCCGATAATGGACCGTTGCTTGGGTGCTTATGACGGATATGTTTCAGTTCCTAAACAGATTGTTAATATGTCGCGTGCCAATGGATTCCATTATCAGAAAGGTCGTAAAGATCCTTTTCCCGGAAGCTACCCTTCGGAAGATTTAGGAACTCAATATCATTTTACAATTGACGGAAAACAACCGCCTAGACATTGTCTGAATCGGTATGAGCCGGATGGTATTACTTGGATAATGCCGTCAAGTTTGGATATGACTTCTTTACTGTATGCATATCAACATCCTGAATCACTTGGTAGTGGCTGGAATCATGAGTGGGCACGTTTTAGTCCCGTACCAACCTGGAGCACTGATAAAACTATACATGATCCGTGTCCTGCCGGCTGGCGCGTTCCATCTAAAAATGAGTTACAAATTTTGGTTGATTATAATCAGCCCAATCAAAATTCAATCCTATCTAACTATAAAATTGAAGGAGGAGCTCTTTTCCAATATGACGGGACAAGCAATCGGACTTATATGAGATTTTCCGGTTATCCAGTGTCGGTAAGTCATATTGCTAATATTGGTTACGCTGTATATCTCCAAACAAACCAGACGCATCAAATATTCTATGCGCAAGGAAACGGTGGAGCAGAATCAACAAACGGAATCACTTTTGTAAATAAAGACAATTATGATGCAAATAACATTCGTTGCATTCAAGATAAATAATATTCACCCTGCGTGGCAAAAATTAAAAGTCCGACACCGTGCCGGAACAAATAAAACAGCATTAGTATTAACAATTAAACATGAAACATCATGGAAGATTACAACAAAGAGTATTACTGGGAATTTTATCTGCGTGATAACCCATTGACAAAAGACAATACGAAAGACTGCATTGCCGAAGTGAAAACCGGTCCGAAAACCCTGACCAAAGAAGATACGGCCCGGGAAATCAAGCGCACCGGCTCCGAACTGAAGTTGCCGACTATCCTTTCGGTAACGTCGCAGGACAGTGATATCATTCTCGAAGCCTTGTTGAACGGCGATAGTGTGACAACGGACCTTTGCCAGTTCTCCCCGCGTATCCTGGGTGCTTTCGAGAACTCGGATGCTCAGTTCGATCCGGCTATCCACAAACTGACATTCGACATCGTTCCGACTAAAAAGCTCCGTGACGCCTTGAAAAACGTAAAAGTGATCAACATGGGTACAAAAGCCGACGTGGCCCGTATCAGGCTTGTCACCGATACTCTGACCGGCCTGTTCGACGGATCGATTACGGCAAGCGAAGATATTATGATTACGGGCAATAACATCAAAATAGCCGGCGATGACGCTGTCGTAGGTGTCTTCTTCGTTGCTGGCGACGGCACAACGACCAAAGTGACTCGCCGCCTTACCCAGAACGACCCCAGCAAGGTGATCGCCCGTGTTCCGGCGTTGGCCGATGGTAGCTATACATTGCGTATCGTCACACAGTTCAGCCAAAGCAGTACGACTTTGAAAGAAGCACGTACCCTGGAATATCCAACGAAGCTGGTGGTAGGCGACTCCGGCGGCGGAGATCGTCCTGAAATCGAATGATTTGCAGGGAGGGTCGATGTAGCGTTGCATCGACACCCAGTGCAGCGTTGCATCGACATCGAGTGTAACGTTGCACTTACACCCAGTGCAACGCGGCATCGACTGTCGATGCAAAAACAAGCGTTCTTTGACATGATGAGATTGATAAAGAAAAGAAATAATGGGCCAATGTGCTAATGTGCCAATTTTGATAAATCTCAAACTATTTACTATATCCATTGGTATATGCAACATTAGCATATTATTCTTATCTTTGTGTTCGTGCTTAAAAACAACAGAGACATGGAAACAACACCGATCAGAAAACTCCCGGTAGGGATACAGGATTTTACCTCTTTGAGGGAAGACGGATATCTATATGTAGATAAGACTGCATTGGTTTACAAAATGGTAACTACCGGCAAACCTTATTTTCTGAGCCGCCCGCGCCGTTTCGGTAAAAGCCTGCTGCTTTCCACACTCGAAGCTTATTTCCTCGGACGGAAAGACCTGTTCAAGGGACTGGCTATCGAACAACTGGAGAAAGAATGGAAAGTGTATCCGGTGCTTCATCTGAGTCTCAATGCGAAATTCTATGAAACGAAAGAGAGCTTGGAACAAATACTGGAAGGTCATTTTATTCAATGGGAAAAACTATTCGGTAAAACAGATGAAGAGTTAGGTTATGAAGAACGTTTCATGCAAATCATCCAACAAGCCTGTGAGAAAACAGGAGAGAAGGTAGTCGTCCTGATCGACGAATACGATAAACCTCTGTTACGTACATTATTTAATGATGACCTGCACAACGTTTACCGCGAAATGCTGACCGGCTTTTACACTGTCCTGAAAGATGCTGACCGCTACCTGCGTTTTGTATTTATTACCGGAGTGACAAAGTTCTCGCAACTAGGTATTTTCAGTAACCTGAACCAGCTGATGGATATCAGTATGGCTCCTGCTTACGCAACGGTTTGCGGTATGACAAAGGTAGAAATCGAACGCGACTTCCAACCCGAACTGGCTGCTCTTGCCGCCAGGAACAAGCTGACATACGAACAAACAGTAAATGAAATGACAAAACGTTACGACGGATATCATTTCTCGGAATTCCTGGCGGACGGTATCTATAATCCTTTTAGTGTACTGAATGCACTGGTTCAAGAGCGTTTCAGCAGTTACTGGTTCGCAACAGGAACCCCTACGATGCTGGTCGATATGCTGAAAAAGACCGACTACGATCTGCGCCAGCTGGACGGCATGGAAGTGCCGGCAGCCGCACTGACCGACTACCGGGCAGACTTCCATAACCCGGTGCCGATCATTTATCAGAGTGGATACCTGACGATTAAGAGATATGATCCTATAAAGAATTTCTTCATACTCGATTATCCGAATGCCGAAGTGGAATATGGATGGTTGAATTTCATTACTCCATATTATACACCCTTATCGGAATCCATTGCACCGTTTTATATCGGTAAGTTTTGGGATGAGTTGCGTGCCGGTGATGTCGATGCATTTATGGAACGGCTGCGTGCTTTCTTTGCAGACATTCCCTATGAACTGAACGACCGGACCGAACAGCATTACCAGATAATCTTCTATCTGGTCTTCAAACTGTTGGGGCAATATGTAGAAGCCGAAGTTCGCAGTGCCCGTGGTCGTGCGGATGCAGTAGTAAAAACAACCGACTACATCTACGTATTCGAATTCAAACTGGACGGTTCGGTAGACAAAGCCCTCCAACAAATCGATGACAAAGGCTATCTGATCCCATACACAATCGATGGCCGCCAGTTAGTCAAAGTCGGTGCCGACTTCAACAAAGAAGACCGCAACATCGGCGAATGGAAAGCCGTTTTCTGCTAATAGGCGGGGTTCGCGGTAGATGAAAATATAGAAAGAATTGAACTATCCCGTTCCCGTGCTTGACACGGGATCGCAAAGGGACAGACCGTATCAACTTTCAACGAGGCTCGCCTCGTGCCGCAGGCTCTCTTTTGCCGTTGGTTTCAACCAACGGTTTTAAATACAGGAGGCAAAGCCTCTTCTTCTGTGGGATTTATCCCCTTTCATAATATAATATCCGGAAAGGGGTTGAAACCCACAGAGGAATCCGGAAAAACCGGAAAGATTATCTATCCGTCAGTTGAAACTGACGGCAAAAGAGAGCCTGCGGCATGGGGCTTTGCCCCATTAAAGAGATACAAATAGCTCATATTTGAGAAATTCTGAATCTATTACTATCTCCATTGGCACATTAGCAAATTAGCACATTAGCAAATTGGCTCATTATTCCTTTTCTCTTTATCAATCGCATCTGTTGTAAACGATAAATAAAACAGATGCACCGATCGTTACACGGCATCCCCGGAGGATGTCGTGCCGCTTTTCGTGTGTCTACGAATAATTTATAAACAAAAAATATGAGACTGAATAACTTAGTTGCTAAACCGTTCCTGCTGGCTGCCGCCTTCGTTTTGTTGGCCGCCTGTCATGATGACGACAAACCTGAACCCGAACATGAAGGGGAGGGACAACTCATCGTCACGGTCGAAAACCCCGGCGCACAGGCACTGGCTCTCCGCATCTTTGGCGACGGACTGACGGAACCGCTCGAAAGCCGGTTCGATGCAGCAAATGCGACAGGCAAACTTGACAAATGGCTGCCTGCCGGACAGTATGACGCCCTGCTCACGACCGACGATCCGGAAACGGTCACGATAGACGGTACCGATGGCTTTGCCACGGCTACCGCAACAGTTCGTGTCCCCGAGGGATCAACAACAATGCCTGCGCTGGATACACCTGTCTATGTCGCCAGCCGTTCGGGCATATCCCTTACCGAAGGAAAGACGAATGAACTGACACTTCAACCCGAAGATATCCGTAAGATACTGCGTCTCACGGTGACGGCCCCCGGCAGACAGATCGCCGGTTCGCTGGATGCTACCTTGCAGGGCATTGCCAGGGGAGTAAATCTGGCTACAGAAGAAATAACATCTTCTGCGACTCTCGGCATGCTTCTCCCGACTCCCGATGCACAGAAGGTTTGCAGCACAACAGCCGGTATCCTCGGTATTGCCTGGCCGGAGGACGTCGACCCCGGTACATCAAGCGACACCCATCTGCTGACATTATCCTGGTAGGGTACGGACGGAAAAAAGCAAACCTACAGTGAAGATGTCTCGTCACAGCTCTACCGGGCAACCGAAACAGGTGCCGACACCCTCGATGTGGCCATCGCTATCCCCGAAGAAATTACCCCGGTGCCTATACATTTATATACAGGTATTCGCACCCGTGCCATTGTCGATGTTTTTGACGGTACCCCCATCAACATTGCAGCCGGAAACACAGCCGGTCAATATTCCGACAGTTGGGAGGGCGAAGCTACCGATAACGAAATCGTCCTGTCCCCCGAACGCTATTATCCGGCCGACGGTTCGCCCGTTTATCTGCGTGGCTATTATCCGGCAGCCCCACTCAACAACGGCAAAGTGGAATATACCCTGACCGGGCAGGAGGACCTGATGCTTTCGGTAGAACAAAACGGCTCGGTTACCGAACAGTTCGATGCCGTAAAGACACCGCTCACATACCGCCACCTGCTTTCGCAACTGAACTTTACACTGAAACTGAAAGGAGCGACCGACAGTTACCGTATCCGTTCTGTTCATATCAACGGCCTGGCCTCGACAGCCATTGTCGACCTCGGCTCGGAATCGATAGAACCCCTAGGGAATGCCGGACCGGTTGTTATATATACCGATCCCGGCACCGGTGGTTTTCCGATCACCAACGGAACCGTGACATTACCCGGCTACGTCCTGGTACAACCGGAAGCAACGCTAACGCTCGATCTGGTGCTGAATGTAGACGGCAATCCGGCAAACGACAAGACATTCAAAGACCTCCCCGTCAAGTTTGATGCAGGCGGTAGCGAAGGCGGCAGTGCCTACGAAGTAGAAATCTCGCTGGAAGTCCCCGACACTCCGGATATACCGGACGAACCTGATAATCCCGATAATCCTGATGTTCCGGACGACCCCGATACACCTGACGAGCCGGATAATCCGGATATTCCCGATGACCCCGGACCAGAAAACGGCATTAAGGTAACAGTCACCGTCAAAGTGACCGACTGGAATCCGGGTGACCAGGGAGGCGTAACGGTAGATCCTTACAAATAACGATAGAATTTATATTTCACACATTATTAATTTATACAAGTAAAACAAATGAAAAAGAGTTTATTAAGTATGGCAGCATTGGCCCTGATAATGGCAAGCTGCTCAAATGACGAAGAGAATGTAGTAACCGGCAACGGCGAGGTGGCAAATGCGGTGCCCGTCCAGATCAGTCAGAAGGTGACAGGAGTAGAGTCGAAAGCGGCAATCATACCGGGTAACAAAATGGATGCTGTTATTATTATGGTGGACGGCAACAGTAGTAGCGCATCTGCACCTGATTTTGAGTCTTTCGTTCCGAAGAAAGATAATACGTTGAACAATCAGAACAAGTTTGCCAGCGATGGTGACCGTGCAAACTACGCCAACACCCAGTTTACAGCGAGTACAACGGCAAATGACATCATATTGACACCGATGTTGTATTATCCGGTAGAAGGTGATGCTAGTCCAAATAAAACCTGGATATTAGGTGTTGCCCCTCAAGGTACTGTAAGCGGAACAACTGTTACGTTTACTCAAACAGACGGTTTGCAGGATGTGATGTTTGCTGGTCAGCAAGCTGCCGGTAGTGGAGCTACATCGGATCAAACTAAAGCCGCTCTTGATTTCCAGCATAAAACAACCCAGCTTACTTTTGTAGCTCAACTTTCCAAATCATTGGATGGTACTGAGTGGGCTAATAAAACTGTCAGCGTAAAGGATATTACGATCCAAAATGCGGAAGTACCGGCATCTTTGGCATTCAACACTGGTACGGTTAACTGGAAAACTCCGGCCAATTTAACAGTTGCAGGTTGCAATACGGCACTTTCTACAACGGCCTGTGCTCCCAGTGTTCCTGTCATGGTTAGACCTACAACAAGCATACTGGTAAATATTGACCTGTCTGTAGAAGGAGCAATTCTGTCATATACGAATTTGTTGATTAAGAAAGAAGACGGTGTAACAAACCTGTCTACATCAGAAGGATACTCCCATCAGGTAACTTTCAATATCACTCCTCCGACAAAAGCCGATGCAACAATGATCACTGCATCAGCTAAGATCGAACCATGGAAAAAAGGTGAAGCCGGAAAGGTTACTATTCAATAATCCCGCCAAACACAAACAAAAAGCGAATGAAGCGACAACGTATATATCTGCTTTTATTCCCGGCATTATTGCTGGTATCAGGCTGTTCAGACTCGGAGCAATCCGAGCCTGAACAAGTCCCGATCGAACTGCATGCCCAGGGGAATGCGACAGTGGAAACGAAAGCCGATCAGACGATCACCGAGGCTTTCGGCACCACCGTCTTTGCCTCTATGCGCAGCGGCAATTACACCGGCCTCACTTCTCCGGCTAATGTAAAAGAATGGAAGATAGACACGGAAGTACAGACTAACGGTACGGTTCCATTGTCTGGAAACCCTACTTACCCGGAAAACGGAGACTGGCTTTACCTGATTGCCGTGGCTCCCAAAGCATCTTCGTATAGCGATAATGAAGGCAAGGTTACATACATCCTCGCCGGCCAGACCGACCTGATGTATGCCTCTCAAATCTCCGGTAACCGGTGGGACGGGAGTCGTTTCGTCAATACGGATGGAAGCGGAACTCCACTCACTTATAAGCATTTGCTTACGCAGTTGACATTTAAAGCAATGAAAAAAGTAACCGGTGGTTTAAGCGTGAAAGTCAGGAAGATAACCGTTACGGCGACGAACAGTGTCACGCTGGCTCTAACCGATGGTGAAACTTCTTTCTCGGGTAGCGGTGAGTTGTTTTTGGAACTCCCGGATGATGGGACAGAGATCAGCGGTACGACAGCAACACCTCTCTCGGGGTCCTTGCTTTTACCGCCGCTTACCGGCACTTCCGATGCTTATAAGCTGACAGTCGAAACCTCCATCGGGACATTCAAAGACCTTGAGATCACCGCCCAATCAGACGGAGGAAGCCTGTCTTTTGCCGGTGGAACTTCTCACGAAATCACCCTGAATATAGGTGATAAGGAACTGGGTATCTCTTCTGTTACCGTATCCGAATGGGTTCCGGTAGTAAAAAACGATGATCTGAATCTGGTTGAATAACCCTATAAAAACAACAAGTATAAAAAAACGAACAACATGAAACAAACGAAATTACCTGTTTACCTGATGCTTCTGGCTACCCTGTCTGCCGGTAGTTGCAGTAACGAGGATACCCCCGACACCCCTTACAACCCATCGAACGACCCGGACGCCGTTGAACTAGGTGTCACTGCCGGGGTGGCGCTGACGAAGAGTGCGATAAACCAAGGTACCGATGATACCAATTTTAAAAATATAGCCGTGTATGCAGTAGGAGGAACAACTTCATACACGACTGGCAACAATTATGCGCTATATACGAAAAATGGAAGCTGGACAAATACTGGTTCTGATAAAATTTATCTGACTAACGAGACTGCCACAATTTATGGGTATCATCCGGCATATACGCCGGAAACTGGTGGGGTAATGACGTCTGCTACTACTACTCCGCTGAAATTATCGTCTACTGTAACAGAGAGTTCAACAATACCGGTTACTGTTTTCCCGGGGACACCTGGCAGTAAGGATGCAAATAATACGATTCCGGCAACAGATAACTCGTCGGAAACTGTAATCCTGTCCGCTCCCGGAGAAGTTGATTATATGTGGGCGGAAGATGCAGACAATAACGGAAATCTGGCAACAGCCAGCAATGGAAAGGCGGCAGGTTCTCCGGATGCTTCCGTAGCACTAAAAATGAAACATGCTATGGCAATGGTCAGTTTCCGTATATATAATGATGGAACTTATGCCAATACAGGTAAACTGACAAAAATCGTTTTGAAGAATAAAAGTAATATGGCTTTAAGCCAGGGTACCAATCCTGTTATGGCAATTAAAGATGGAACAATAACATCCAATGCAGAAAAAACTGTCACATTCACGCGTTTTATTGGTGATGGTTACACATTGAAAAAGCAAGGCGGATCCGGATTAGCTGGTGCGGATGCAGCTAAAGATGCTTCATCTAAATTCAGTATCCTTGTTTTACCTCATAACGGAGCAAAAAATACGATACAGGTAGAATTTACAATAGACAATACTGTTTATGCAGTCGACCTGGCCGCTAATACTGATGCTGTAAATTGGGCAAAAGGCACAAACACCCTTTACACGGCCAAACTAAGTGGTAAGGAATTAACCCTATCCAGCGTCACAGTAGAAGGTTGGGGGGATGGTGCAACAACCGGAGAACTCCCTGTCAATTAGGAGCTGAGAGTAACTTTTCCCCTCTCGAGAGGGGGCAGGGGGTGTGTTATAGTCCAGCCATATAACAAGCTCTAACACACCCCTTAATCCCCTATCGAGAGGGAAAACAGATACTCTCAGTCACCGTAAATAAAGAAACGAAACAATTTATTAAACGAATAAAAGATTATGAAACCGTATAATTACCTGTTATTACCCATCCTGACAATCTCCCTTCTGACTTCCTGTTCGAAGGAAGAAGATATCGACAACCCGGTAAGCCTTACCCTGCGTGTAGCCGGTGTGTCTCTGACGCGTGCCGCCGTCAATGACGCTTCCGATCTGACCAGCGTCGGTATTTACGCCGTCAACGCTGAAACGACCGAACAGACCTACGGTATCCGTCCGGCAGGTATTTACGGAAAATATAAGCCTGCAACAGCGAATGGCATCACCTCGCTCGTACCGGAAAATGCGCCGACCGATCAAACCATCTGGCTGAATAATGAGAAAGCAATCATCTTCTCCTGTCATCCCGCTCCGGCGAATGGGAAGAGTGACATTCAGAATTATCCGACAGCCAGTTCAACCGATCCGGTTCCAACCGTTCCCGTGCCGGTTGCAGCTATTGAATATACCAGTTCGAAAACCGCCGCAAACAACCAAGTAGACCTTACCCAGCCGAAAAACGACTACATGTACGGTGTCGAATACAAAAACAACACTTATCAGGAAAACCAACCTTACGCCAACAACGGAAACAATATGCCGAACGGAACCAAAGGCCCCGGCCAGTCAGTCAGCATCGGTTTGAAACATGTTTTTGCCAAACTCCGCCTTATTATAAAAAAAGAAGACAGTTACAAAGGAACCGGCGCAGTCACCTCTGTAAAATACACCTCCAAAATACCTGTGCCGGGCAACAATACCCGCATGAAACTAACAAACGGCGAACTGCTCGATCTGGATAACACAGCCACCGATAAATCATATACTTATACACTTACGTCAGCAACCGCTACAACCGATGTTAAGACAACGCTTACCATCACAAACTATGCTATTCCCTGTAGTCAATCTTTATCAGGCACCATTTCATTGATTGTCGATGGAAAACCGATGTCGGTGGCTTGTACCAATCAATGGGAGAGAGGCAAAATCTACACTTACACGGTAACGATTAAACCGACCGGCCTTGAACTGTCGGGAATTAATGTCGTCGGCTGGCAGGATGCCGCCCAGATTCCCGATACAAACATTTGATACATCAATAATAACGATATAAATAAAAACAGAATCAATATGAAACAAAACAAACAATCCATTTGTCTGGCTGCACCACCTTTACGGCAGTGTGTCTTCCTGGGATACCTGTTGTTTCTCCTGTTGCCTGCTTGCACGGCAGGAGAGGATGGGGCAGACAATGACCTTTCCGGTAACCGGGGAGAAACAGTTTTGCTGCAACCCCGTTTCTATACCGGTCAACCGTCGACCCGTTCTGTCGTGAACGGCCTGGAATCGTCGGAAGCCGTAACTGGTAAAGATAAAATATCCTCTGTCATGCTTTATGTAACGGAAAGTGCTGGTTATCCTTTTTACCAGGGTGTGAAAGATCCGGATAACAAATTGAAAGACGGACTTTCCCTCTTCAAAGCCAAAGGTGAAGGAACCTTGAGCTGGGCAGGTGCACCTGCCGTAAACCTTTACAACCTTCAGGCGCGTGTTTTCGCTTTCAGTCCCTCAGATGCAACGTTCAATCCTTCTACGACCAGCGATGAGCATACGATTGAGGTAACGATACCGACCGATATGACTTTCAACGGCGAAAATAGCTGGCAATGCAACACTGTTGATTATCTGTACGGTTCAGGTTCAAGCGATATCGGTAGCAAGACATCGATCACAGCCAGCAATGCCGAGGGGGCTTTTTCGCCCACTATTCATCTGCAACATGCATTGGCGCAGATCGTGTTTAAGCTGCAAAGTGCTTCGGGACGTCTGGTCGATAACGATTACGATTATGTTAAGAAGATCACGCTCAACACTGTTTCAAACATATTTGCCGCTACGGCAAACAGTGCAACGACCACGATGAAACTAAAAGACGGTACCCTGGGCGTAACGACTGGAACAGAAGAGTTAAGTTTCACTCCTGACCCAATAACCACAGCCGTTAAATGTGGTGAGAATGGTACTCCGGCAATAGTCGGTTATGGCCTGGTCGCTCCGCTGGCTAGTGTACCAGCAGATATTTCATTTACCATCGTGCTCGGGAAAACGACAGATACGGCAAATGAACGTCATTTGGTTGTCAAAGCGGCCAATTTTCAACAGATACAATGGGAGAGGGGTTATCGCTATACCTACAATCTGATCTTATCCGATAGGGCCATTGTCGTTGAAGACATAACAATAGACGGATGGCAAAAGGTTACCGGGAACGGTACACTTCGCCCGGATGATTTTTAAATGATGAAAGGAGAACAAGATGAGAAAAAGAATAACAATAAATGAAAGCGTAGTATTGGCTGTTTGCTGGTTGACTGTTGCTGGTTTCGGCTGTTCGGACGAAATGGTCCTTACCTCTTCCGACCATGAAGGCGAACCTGTGAACGTTCAGGCATCAATAGACGGTTTCAGCGGAGTACTGACTGAAAACGGCAGTAAAACGATTGCGGCAGATAATGGTTATGACAGAAGCACCTTCGTTGATAACGATAAGATTAGGATCACAAAAAAATATGGAGGAGTAGCAGACAATCCAATAGAATATACATTATCAGGAACTACTTGGACACCGCCGTCCGGAAAAGCGCTTACCCTACAGGCGGGAGCGACTTACCAGGCTGTATATCCGACAAATTACACCAGTATTCAAGCCTCTCAAAAAGATGCGCCCAATTATTTGAAAAGCAATTTGCTGCAAACGGATATGACTGCATCGACAGGCAACGAAGTCATTAATTTCACATTCAAACATGTAAATACAAAATTGACACTGATATTCAAACCGGCAGGCATTGCCTTTTCGGGAGACTTCAGTTTTCAGGTACAGGCACCGGGATTGCTGACAGGGGGAAGCGTACAGGAGATCGTAACGCTTTACCGTCCGGATACCAACAACTATACCTGGCACGGCATCGTTTATCCCAAAGGGACCTCTACAGATATTACCGTCAACGTTACCTACAAGAATGTAACTTATAAAACGACTTTGTCCGGCTGCACGCTGACAGCCGGTTCGCAGTATGAGTATACGCTTACCATCCAGAACAATATCCTGGTGCCTGTCGGCAGCGAAATAAAACCGTGGACACCGAATCAAACTCATACCGGATCATTATCATAGAAAAAGAACAGATATGAAAAGAATAAACACAACACAACGATCACCGGGCATACAGATAGCCGTCTTGCTGCTCCTGTTGTCCTCTTGTACGTCCGGAGAACAAGAGACAGGAATAGGCCGTCCGCTGGAAGTAACAGCAGAAATAGCCGCCCCGGTAACACGGGCGACCGATGCCCATGAGTCAGACTACGACAAACGGACCTTCGTTGCAAACGACCAGATCAATATCTATTCGGGGGCATCCGCAAGTGGTAGTGCTACGGTTTATAAGTATAGTGACTCCGGAAGCACTTCGAAATGGCTGCCCGGCACTGGAGATGGTATCACCATTACTACCGAAAACGAGACCTATACGGCTTCGTTTCCGACTACATTCAGTGGGATAAAACAAAATCAGACAACCCCGACTGCATTTTGGGAAAGTAACCAGCTTATCTCTTCAAAAGCAGCTGTCGGCAACCGTGTCGACTTTGTCTTTGCCCCTGCGGCAGCCAAGATCACGATTAATGTGGAGTATGCGAGCATTACGACCGGAAACGGCATTAAGTTGGAAGGAAATTCTCTGCGTACTGACGGCGGAACCAATGAGACCATCCAGCTTTTGCCGGTAACGGCTTCCGGAACAAATCATACATATATCGGTATTATCCGTGCTAACGCCGGGGCTGTTTACCAAATAACCGTCTCTGCTGGGGGGATAGATAAATCTTATGCTCAATCGAGCATCAAGCTGGAAGCCGCTAATAATTACATATACAATTTTACATCTACGAATAAGTTGATACTTAACAGTGTAAATGTGACTCCGTTTGCTTCTGACGGTAGTGCGGAATCCGGGGGAGACTTAAATGCAACTTAATACATAAAAGAATATGAGAAAATTGAATTTATATACATTAACAGCGTTATTGGCAACCTGTGCCGGATGCACGGACAGCCTGCCGGATAACGGCGAACCGTCTTCTTCCGCTCTCCAATTGGTTTCGGTCGGATTGGCGGAAACAATACAGACCCGTGGAATCGTGACTTCCATCAATCAGGTAAAATTATATGTGGCCAATGCCGATGCGCTGACCGCCTATAATACATCGACGCCTACTTTGCTGTTTACCCAAAGTAACGGAAGCTGGTCGAGCACAGCCTCAGTGGAGATAACAATGGCAAATGGGAGTGCTGACGTCTATGCCTGTTATCCGGATGCGGATATAACATCCGGCAGCAACCTGACCATTCCGGTATCCGTCAGAAAAGGAAGCGATTCAGATGAGACCCAGCGGCTCGACTTTACCGGAAGCCAGCAAACAGATTATCTCTATGCCACAAAACAGGCAGGGATTACCCAGACGAATCGTGCTATTTCGTTGACGATGAATCATGCGTTGGCAAAAGTGAGTTTCAGGATAGACAAAGAGACCGATGTTAGTGAAAGCCTTTATTTGAAGCAGATCAGTATCCAGAGTAATACGAATAAGTTGCAGGTCGGCGAAGGCAGCATGCAGTTGACGGATGGGGTATTGAACGGTCTGGTCTCTACGTCTGTCGTTACGTTGAACGGTTCGAAAGAACTGTCTACTTCACTGTCTTCCCCGAACGTATCCTGCCTGATGGCTCCGATGAGTGCGACCGAATCGGTACTTTCTTTCAGCCTGACTGTAGCAGTCGGCAGCGAGGGCAGTACTGAATTGCGCACCTTTAAAACGGCCTCCGCTACTCCTGTCCAATGGCAAGCGGGCAAACATTATATGTACTCCATCACAGTCAACAAAATCGGTGGGATATTGAAAAACTTTAAGGTGGAAGACTGGAAAAGCGATGCCAGCCAGGATACGAATATTGGTATTTAACGAATTGCAGAAAGATTATGAAGATAAGAATAAACATTCTTTTACCGGTTTGTCTGGCCCTGATGATGCTGGCATGTACGTCGGGATTACCGGATAATGACAACAGGCAGAAGCCGCAAGGAGAGGGAGAACCGGTTGAACTCTCATTTAAACTGTATGAGGCTTCTTTAACGAAGGCGTTGGGTGCTACCACTCTGGTAGACCTCGATCCCGGTACAAAATTCACTGTTCTGGCTTATAAAGCCGGAACAGCTGTAAATGTGTCAAAACTAAGGCACATCTCCTTTTTTATCTTAAAAATAGTCGTTCCTCTTTTTTTGTCTATGCGACTATTTTTTCAGTAATTAGGTAATAAGGCTTAATATTCGTCGTATGTTGAGCCACACGTGGTCTGATAAAGATAAATATAGTGTGTGTACTCCTTCTCTTTCCTGCTTTTAGTAGTTTTGTACACATCTTTTTGATATTAAAAGCTATAGCAAAGAAGGCAAAGTCCATTGTAACCTTGTCTTCTCCCACATGCCGGAACCTTTTGTATGCCATGTTGTGTTTCATTTGTCCAAAAACTGCTTCCGGTTCTATACATCGCCTTCCCCTATGCCTGATGCCTTCTTTCGAGAGTAACCTTTCCCGTGCCTGCCGTTTGTATTGGTTTAACCGGTGGTTGACTTCTATAATACGGTTCCCCCGGGCTTTAAAGCAACTGCCACGTAAAGGACACCCTTCACATCTTTGTGCTTTATACCGGGCACTTTCGGTGATGTATCCGCTAGCTGTTTTGTCACGCCTGGTTCCTATACGGTTCATGTGCTGCCCCATAGGACAAACGTAATAATCCTCTTCCGCATTGTAATAGAGACTCTCCGCATGGAATGGATTGGGGGTATAACGGGGACGCTGTTCTTTATGGAAGTAGTTGTACTTAACAAAGGCTCCTATCCCATTATCTTGCATGAACCGGTAATTTTCTTCCGAGCCGTAACCGGAGTCTGCCACACCGACAGTCGGTAAGCGGTTATAGCGTTGCTCAAAGGAGTGGAAGAAAGGTATGAGGGTCAGTGTATCGGTTGGGTTGGGAAACAGTCGGAAGTCTATGAGGAATTGGTTCTGGGTACCTATTTGCAGATTATATCCGGGCTTGGTCTGTCCGTTTCTCATGGCGTCCTCTTTCATGCGCATGAAGGTGGCATCAGGATCGGTCTTGGAATAGGAGTTGCGTTCTCCAAGAGTGTCAAGATGGTTGTCGTATTCCATCAACTTGTCACGGTACTCCTCAAGTTCCCGGACCTGTTTCTTCTTTTCCCGGATGACTTTCTTTTGTTCCTTGTCCTTTGTTACAGGCTGGTGTTCCAGCACCTCTTTAAGTTCATTCACTATATCTGAGAGCATGGCGGGAGTGAACTCTACGGGTGTGTCTTTGGCGGAGTTCTCTTGGGCTATGGCTTCATCCACCTGCTCCAGGAGAATGCGGATCTTATCCATCAGCTTTGTACGGTTCTTTTCGACTGTCTTGCGCCAGACAAAAGTATATTTGTTGGCTCTGGACTCAATCTTGGTACCGTCAATATACTCTACGTCAAGGCTGATGAAACCTTTGTCGACAAGGACAAGAACCAACTGCGTGAATACATTATTTATCTCTTCTTTTACACGATTACGGAAACGGTTGATGGTTATAAAATCCGGATGTTCATTACCGGAAAGCCAGATATAATGAATGTCACGTAGGAGAAGCTTCTCTATTTTGCGGCACGAATAGATATTGTTCATGTAGGCGTAGATAATCACCTTAAGCATCATTTTAGGATGATAAGGACAACGACCGGTTGCTTTATAAAGCTTCTTGAAATTGTCAAGATTGAGATTATCAACAACAGTATTAACTATGCGAACCGGATCGTTCGCTGCTATGTTTTCATCAATTCTTCCGGGAAAAAGAACTGTTTGGTTGGGAATGTAAGGACGAAAATGTAACTTTGCCATAATGAAAAACTTTATGCCTAAAGATACAAAAACTTTGGGTAATAACAAAGCCCGGGCTTGTGAAAGTCTGGGCTTTGTGCATAAAAAAAGGTTGTGCCAGCGTTTTGACACAACCTCACAAAAATTACCGGAACCGCTTGGCAAAAGTGTCTGTACGATAGCAGATGATAAAACAGCCGACGGCAATATGTCTCTTTATCGCGGTGAATATGACCTTTACTTTATTTCGTATAACAGTGAAACGGCTCCCGATCCCAGTGCGGGTGAAATAGAAGTACGTAATGGTTACGATTTCATGTGTAACGAGATCAAAGGTCTGGTCGTGCAACCGCAAAATGACGGAGATAATAAAATGGAGGTTTCAATGACAGGACCGTTTGTCCGTCTAGGTTCAAAAGTAGATCTGTCGGTAAAAGCGAAAGAATCACCTGTTAAAATAAGTGATTTGATAGTTCAGAAAATAGAGATAAAAAACTTATCAGTTCCCTTAACTTATTATTTAGGGGAAAAAGACTGGCGACCGGGGGCTGGCTATACAGACTCATATACAGTATCGAATTTTTCTTATACGGTGAATGCCTGGAGTAAACCTCATAAGAATAATGATCCGATAGTGTTACTGCCGGTTGATGGCAGTCAGCCTCTTGAGTTTATAATTACATTGAAAGTATTTTATACGGAAGAAGGCGTTGCTGGTATTCAGGAGGGTATATTTACATATACTGCCACGACCTCAAAAACATTATTGAAGGGAATGCAATATAAATTCGAGTTCACACTGACTTTCTTCGGTATATTGAATCCGGGTGATATCACTATATCATTGCTTGACTATACGAAAGTAGATCAGTCGACAGACGAGGTCGGTGAATAATTTAAATTAATGGGTATGAAAAATAAAAGTATACAATATTCTTTATTATCGTTTACACTAGCATTTGCACTACTGTTTGCGGGATGTGAAGCAACGGAAGACCCCCAAAATACGGATCACGGCAAGATGTGCAATTTCCAGTTTTGCCTGAAATTGCCGGAATCGATCAGTGTGAAGACTAAAGCCGATCCACCAATAACTCCAACTATTGGAGATGATAAAATTAACATTAATAATGTTTGGATATTGCAATATGACGTTTCCGGTAATTTAATAAGAAGCGTTTATAAAGAAGATGACATAAACAATGATACGGATTTTGTTCAGGAAAATCTTTATATGGTCAGGATCAATACAGATACAAACTCAGATGAAGAAAAGTTTTCTGATATGTCTAGCCATTTTTATATAATCGTTAATGGGGAGAAAAGTCTTTTGGAAGGCTTTACTGGAACTGAAGCCGATTTGAAAGCTAAAACAGTAAATTTTACAGAAGCACTTGGTTCAAGACCTACGTTATTAACATCCGGGCCCTCTGAATATAATCCGGCAACAGCATCTTCCGAGGGGACGGAAGATAATAAAAAGGTCGTTTTTGTGTCTCGGCTATTTAGGACTTATGCCAAAGTGTCTGTTAAAGTTCAATTTAAGGATGCTACAACTGCTGCATCTTTGTCGGATATGACTGCTACGATCACCAATATTCCCAAAATAATAGCTCTATATACGGCTGGAGGGGGAAATAGTAATAGCCTGTATCCGGAAACCATAAGTGCTACCACAATGAATTTAGATGCTCAGAGTTTTAGTTCATTAACTTCTACCTCAGGGGCGTCTGCTGATTTTTATATGCCGGAAAACCTCCGGGGATTGGGTCTTTCCGAATCGTTCGAAGGAAAAAACAAAGAATCCAATGGTCCTGGCAGTACGTCTGTTACCACTTCAACTCCGGATGGTAAACTGACCGGTTGTACGTATCTTACTTTAAAGGGCACCTATAAGTACAGCAGTAGCCACGCAAATGGGATAAAAGTCGAATATCGTTTTTACCTGGGTGATAACCTGACAAATAATTATAACATCCAACGGGATCACCATTATGATCTGACCATCAATATAAAAGGAGCTAACAGTGCTGATCTCCGTGTGAAGATTACGGATGGCAATGTTGCCGTATTCGATGATGTAGATACAATAGAGAATGAAGTAAGTTTTTAAAAGAGAATTAAAATAATACAGATATGAATAAAGTAGAACTATCCAAACAAATATCCAGCAAAATGTCTATTAAGCAAGTGGAGGCATTACGGTTTATCCACACATTGGAAGAAGTTTTTGAAGAAGCGCTTCTGACAGACAACAGCATTATTTTCCAGAATTTCGGCACATTTACCCTTTGGCAACAGACCGAACGTCCTGGTCGTAACCCAAAAACCGGTGTGCCTGTAACCATAAAAGCCCGGAAAAGTGTTAAATTTAAACCTGGCAAACAGTTACTGGAGGCTTTAAATAAGTAGGAGAGTGCTGTTTAATAGGTCTTTTATTAATATTCAGCACTTGAACAGATATGTTTTGTCAATTTTTTGTTGCCCATGATATAATTATTTATATTTTTGTGCTTCGATTTAATAATAAGAAATATCAAAAGTAAAATGAAAGAGTTAGTAGACAAAATTAATGTAGCGATTGGGGAATTTAGCACAAATGCTAATGCACAGGTTGAAAATGGTAACAAAGCAGCAGGTACACGTGCTCGCAAAGCTTCTTTGGAACTTGAAAAGTTACTGAAAGAATTTAGAAAAGCATCTATCGAAGCAGCTAAATAAAATTTTATTTCAGTTATAAGAGAAAGGTGGTCATTTATTTAACGATGATCACCTTTTTTCGTTAAAAGAGATTGTGTATGTGAACAATGTGAAATTAATATTGTTAGATGAAAGTTAAAACAATATTAATCAATCTAAAACGACAAAAGTATGATACCTAGCACTGAATTGGAAAATGGTAAAGTTGAATTAATTCGTGAAATACTCGATATCAGTGATATACATGATATTGATTTACTCAAAGAATACAATAAAGAACTAGCCGATTCTTTAACACAGGAGCTAACTCCGGATGCTGGAAAAAACGATTAAACAAAATAATGCATCTGTCATTCAAAAAAAGTCTGTGAGTTGATAGGGGTATTTTCTTTTTTTCTGTCTCATAGATGAAGTTGAATTTAAAATGGAAAAAAATGGAAACAGCTGAAAGAGAAAAAGCACCTATGTTGTGGTACTGGAGTATTCCTGAAAATGGTATGGATATTGAGGATTGCGAAAAGATCGCAAAGGAAAATCTCGTTAACAGACCGAATAACAGATATATGGAGATGCATATTGCTTTCGTTTGAAAAGTATAATACAGAGAGAGTTTAAGGCATGTAGAGTATCAAAAAAGATACATACATGCCTTTTTAGTATTTATTAGTATATGATTCCGGAACATAAATAAATGACGTTTTGTTATAATATCGAATAAAATAAAGTTCTCTACAGAGATAATTTTCAGGGATCGTTTAATAACCCCAGAAAAAAATAGCAGAAAATTATTCTGTAGTCAGAACCAAATAAAGCATATCATTGTTATAATGATAAACAGAGCTTGAAAAAAGATTCTGTAATAATTATGTTAGTAGTATTTGTTTTTTCATATAAGTAGAGTTTGTTATTTGTTTGGTCCGTATGTAACTGTGAAGTTATATACGGATTTTTTATGCCTGAATAGCTCCTGATATCTTTCTGTTACTATTTTTTATAATTCCCATTATGTTTAATAGAGTTATAAGAAGTTATCCTGGGACTATCCCACGCAAATTATTTTCAACTTTTATTGACAAAATTATGTTGTATGTTAAATAACTATTCTAACTTCGCACCGCGATGAAAAAAGTATTGTTGATAGTATCGTTTCTGTTTCTGCTTCTTTTGAATATGCAGATAAAGACTGAAGATGAAAATATTTTGTCTCCTGCGAAAACGACTTTTGTCTGCAGTAAGGAAAAACATCCATTCCAGGACGAGTTAAAGAATTATGATTTAAGTCAAAGCTATCATTCAGTCTATTGTCTTACTACTCGTAGCCAGGTGTTGCCAACCCGATGCGAACGTCCGTTTAAAGTGACTACCCGTCTTTTGGAGTTGTTTCTTCAGAAGGAACAAAATATTCTGAATAAAGTATCTGAAACATTTTTAATATCACAATCAGTAAAATTCTCCACTCTTCGTATACGATCAGGCCATTGGGTCTACGTACTGCGGAAAATAATTATTTAGTTTAACATCTTTCTTTTTATTCTTTTTTATTGTCTGCACGTGAATTGGCAGATAATGACTAATCATGTACCTAATAAGGTATTATATTGGATTTTAAATTAAATAATTATGTTAAGTCTATTACTTTCAACCCTTGAAATGATGGCTCTGACCTTCATTATCGGTTTTGTTGTTGCCGGTGTAATCAAGCTTATTGCTGTTTGGGCCGACTCCCTGGAATTTCACCATTCTCACAGTGATGAACTGATGCAATTCGGCAAACTAAATAAATTGCGTGCCAAAATTGGTGAAATATTAGGGCTGGATGTGGTAAATAATGAAGAAGATGTGACTGATGACGAACGCGAAGAATTCCGTCGTGGTGTAAACAGCGATCTTCTCCACATAAAACCGTCCGGATATTATCATGGCGTAAGTCATGGCGCTTCTCATTTGGATCTGATGGATTATTATTATCCACAGGATACTCGCATTATGTACCTCAAAAAAGAGGAACAGCTAATGAGAAAGAACAATACAAACAAAAAGGAGAATCCTTCTATCGAAAAATAAAAACAGATATGGAAAATGTTGATTTTTTTAGTTTGTTCCAAGGCTTTGGAACAATGGTTGCCGGTGGATGGATACTGGCTGTTGCGCGTGTTTTTTTGATTACACTTGGCGGCCTACTCGTTTATTTAGGTTGGAAAGGAGTCCTGGAGCCGATGGTTATGATCCCGATGGGATTAGGAATGGTTGCAATCAATTGTGGTACTTTAATCATGCCGGAAGGTGTATTAGGTAATTTATTCCTGGATCCTATGCTTTCAGATACAGACGAGTTGATGAATACAATGCAGATTGATTTTCTTCAACCCGTATATACGCTGACTTTCAGTAATGGCTTGATTGCCTGTTTTGTGTTTATGGGAATTGGAACATTATTGGATGTGGGCTTTCTGCTTCAGAAGCCTTTTGCCAGTCTTTTCCTGGCTCTTTGTGCGGAACTGGGAACTTTTCTGACGTTACCTATTGCCAGCGCTTTTGGTTTGTCTTTAAGTGAGAGCGCTTCTGTTGCGATGGTTGGCGGTGCAGATGGTCCGATGGTTTTGTTTACATCCCTGATCCTGGCCAAACATTTATTTGTTCCTATTACTGTTGTTGCTTATTTATATCTGGGACTGACCTACGGAGGATATCCTTATCTGGTCAAACTCCTGATCCCGCAGCGTTTGCGTGCCATAAAAATGACCACTACAAAACCACCCAAAAACTACGATGCTAAAGTTAAACTGGCTTTTTCTGTTATTTTGTGTGCTGTTTTATGCTTTTTATTCCCGGTGGCCTCTCCCCTTTTCTTTTCATTGTTCCTGGGTGTTGCCGTTCGCGAATCAGGCATGAAGCATATTTATGATTTTGTCAGTGGTCCGTTATTGTATGGTTCGACTTTCATGCTGGGGCTGTTATTGGGTGTATTGTGTGATGCTAAGTTGTTACTTGATCCCAAGATCTTGAAATTATTGGTATTAGGAATTACTGCATTGTTATTGTCTGGTATCGGAGGTATCATTGGCGGATATATCATGTATTTCATTAAACGCGGAAATTATAACCCGGTAATCGGTATTGCTGCTGTCAGTTGTGTTCCTACTACTGCTAAAGTAGCACAGAAGCTGGTAAGTAAAGAGAACCCGGACTCTTTCATTTTAGGTGATGCGTTAGGTGCTAATATTTCAGGTGTTATTACGTCTGCAATTATTACAGGTATTTATATAACGATTATCCCTTATCTGTAAAGGGCTGTATCACTACTGATAGAAAATAGCTGATCCCGAGTATAAATATAAAAATAGCCATCTCAACAGAGACGGCTATTTTTATATATAATGAAATGATTATTATTTGTTCATTTCAGCTTCGATAGCTTCCAGTTCCGGACCCATGTTCAGATTATAATAGATACCTCTTAAAGCAACCATATATTCTGATTCGCTAGGTTTCATTTCGTGAGCTTTCTGGAAATAAGGAAGAGCTTGTTTGAAAAGATCTTTTGCAATAGTTAATTCTTCCTGATATTTCTTGCTATCATTGATCATGTTAGCTTCACCCTGTTTGTTTACAGCCTGGTTGTAATATATACGTCCCAAAGCAGACATCGATTCAACACTTTCCGGATTGACTTCTAAAGCTTTCTTGAATGTTTCTTCTGCTTTTGCATAATCTTTAATACCTGTTTCGTAAACAATTCCTAATGCATGATACAGCTGACTATCAGAAGGTTTCTGTGCAATTGCAGTATTCAGATAACTTATTGCTTTTTCGTTTTGACTTGACTGGATGTAAGCGTCAATTAAACTCATCAGGAAGAACTCTTCATTGGGGAATTTTGCATAACCTTCTTCAAGAGTCTTAACATAGTTTACACTGTCACCAGCCTGTTTGTATTCGTAAGACAAATACTGGTAAACATCATTCAGTCTGAAATCTGAACTTTTTGCACGTTCCAGAGCTTTGATTGCTATAGGAGAATCCTGCAATTGAGTAGCTGCAACAGCTGCATAGAACTGAACAGTCATGAAAGTAGAATCTTTTTCAGCAGTCTGAGTTCCTTCGAACATAGGCAGTTCAGAGATTTCCAGATACTGGTTGAAGAAGTCATAAGCCTTCTTATAATCCTTCTGATCGAAATAGTAAGCACCACCGTTAAAGAAATATACATGGTCAGCACCTAAAATACTCTTAATGTCTTTAGAATATTTAGGTTTGATTTTACCTTTTTCGTTAGGAAGCTGATCCAGTTCGTAAGCCTTCTTGAAATAAGGAAGGATAGCACCTAATGCTTCGTACATAACTGGTTCATTCGGCTGTTGTCCTAAAATCTGTTTTGTTCTTTCAGCACTGAACTGCTGGTCTTCGATAAAACCTGCAACATACCATGCCTGGGCGTCATCCTTTGTTTCAGGATTTTCCAAAGCACCTTTGATTAAGGCTCTTGCTTCAGTGAAGTCTGCCTTGTCTCCTTTTGCTATTCCTTGCGCCTCCTTAACGGCTTTCTTTTGAGCGAAAGAGGCAGATGATGCTGCAACACATAGTGCAACTGTTAATAATAATCGTTTCATTGTGATAGTAATTTGAGATTAATATTTCTATTTGTTTAAATTATTCATTTGTTGTCTCTTCAGTATCATTTGCGATATCTTCAGATCCATCAAAACCGGTTAATTCTTCATTATTTTCATTCTGAGCATCCAGTTCAGCGCTTTCTTCATCTACCTGCTCATCCGGTTCGGACAATACCTTACATACCGAGGCTATTTCATCATTACGTTTACCCAGGTTGATCAGGCGAACACCTTGAGTTGCACGGCCGATGACGTTCAGATCTGTTACTTTCATACGGATAGCGATACCTGACTTGTTAATGATCATGATGTCATTTTCCTCTGTCACATTCTTGATGGCAACCAGTTTACCTGTTTTATCAGTAATGTTGATCGTCTTGACACCTTTACCGCCACGGTTAGTCATTCGGTAATCTTCCACATTCGAACGTTTTCCGTAACCCTGTTCAGATACAACCAGTACAGTATC
Organism: Parabacteroides goldsteinii; assembly: GCF_020091425.1. Classification (NCBI taxonomy): domain Bacteria; kingdom Pseudomonadati; phylum Bacteroidota; class Bacteroidia; order Bacteroidales; family Tannerellaceae; genus Parabacteroides; species Parabacteroides goldsteinii. The sequence continues at coordinate 1,930,200 of NZ_CP081906.1, forward strand.
GGTTTCCTTATTCTTGATACATACCATACCTACCACTTCGTCGGAAGGATCATTATCCAATGTCATACCTCTAACGCCGGAAGCAGTACGTCCCATGACGCGAACCGCACTTTCGTGGAAACGAATAGCCCGTCCGTTACGGTTAGCAATCAGTACTTCGTTGTCTCCGTTGGTCATACATACTTCGATCAGGCCGTCGTCTTCACGCAATGTGATCGCATTTACGCCATTCTGACGCGGACGTGAGTATGCTTCAAGCAATGTTTTCTTGATAACACCCTTCTTGGTACAGAACAACAGATAATGTGAATTGATAAATTCAGTGTCGGTAGTCAGCTTCTTCACGCGGATAAAGGCGTTTACTTTATCATCCGCTTCAATGTTCAATAAGTTCTGGATGGCTCTACCCTTTGCATTCTTAGCTCCTTCCGGAATTTCATATACTTTCAGCCAGTAGCACTTGCCTTTTGCTGTAAAGATCAACAAAGTGGCATGCATAGAAGCCGGATAGATATATTCCACGAAGTCTTCGTCGCGTGTTACCGAGCCTTTCGCTCCTACTCCGCCGCGTCCTTGTGCACGGAATTCACTCAGCGGCGTACGTTTGATGTATCCCATGTGGGAAATAGTGATGATCATCTCATCATCGGCATAGAAATCTTCAGGATTCAGTTCTTCGGAAGCATATACGATATCTGTTTTACGTTCGTCGCCGAACTTATCTTTTACTTCTTGTAATTCTCCTTTGATAACGTCCATACGAACATCTTCATTTTCAAGAATCTCTTTCAAACGGGCGATCAACTTTTCAATTTCTTCGTATTCTGCACGCAGTTTGTCCTGTTCCAGTCCGGTTAACTGACGAAGTCTCATTTCAACGATTGCACGTGCCTGAACATCCGATAAAGAGAAACGTTCCATTAAACGTTCGATGGCTTCGTTCGGGCTCTTGGATGATTTGATGATAGCAATTACTTCGTCGATATTATCAGAAGCAATGATCAAACCTTCCAGGATATGCGCTCTTTCTTCGGCCTTCTTCAGTTCGAAACGGGTACGACGGATAACAACTTCATGGCGATGTTCAATAAAAGCCTTGATCATATCCTTCAGGTTTAACTGTCTCGGACGACCGTTAACCAAAGCGATATTGTTTACACTGAAAGAAGATTGCAGGGCAGTCAGCTTATATAATTTATTCAGTACAACGCCTGAATTGGCATCACGTTTCACGTCAACGACGATACGCATACCGTTACGGTCTGACTCATCGTTTACATTAGAAATACCCTCAATACGCTTGTCATTAACCAGGTCGGCTATATACTTGATCAGTTCTGCCTTATTAACAAGGTAAGGGATTTCAGTGATAATAATCTTTTCGTGATTATTTTCTACTTCAATTTCTGCTTTACCACGAAGAATGATACGTCCTCTACCGGTTTCGAATGCTTCTTTTACACCGGCATATCCGTAAATTGTAGCACCAGTCGGGAAGTCGGGCGCTTTGATGTATTGCATCAATCCTTCTACATCAATATCTCCGCGAGCGTCGATATAGGCAATACATCCGTCGAGTACTTCACTCAAATTGTGTGTCGGCATATTGGTTGCCATACCAACTGCGATACCAGAACCACCATTTACCAGCAGGTTAGGAATACGGGTCGGCAATACAGTCGGTTCTTTCAGTGTGTCATCGAAGTTCAACTGAAAATCTACCGTATCCTTCTCGATATCCCGGAGCATTTCCTCGGCAAGTTTACTTAATCTTGCCTCCGTGTAACGCATAGCGGCAGGACTGTCACCGTCCACTGAACCGAAGTTTCCCTGTCCATCAACCAACGTATAACGCATAGACCATGTTTGTGCCATACGAACCATTGCGAAATAGACGGACGAGTCGCCATGTGGATGATATTTACCTAAAACTTCACCAACAATTCTCGCAGATTTTTTATAAGGTTTGTCGGATGTATTACCCAATTCATTCATTCCAAACAAAATACGACGATGAACCGGTTTGAAACCATCCCTAACATCCGGAAGGGCGCGTGAAACAATAACAGACATTGAATAGTCAATGTATGCCGATTTCATTTCCTCCTCGATGTTAATCTTAATAATTCTGTCTTGATCAACCATTTAGTTTTATATTAATTACACTCAATATCTCACCTTTTAAAAAGTGCACTAAGGTAACGCTTTTCCCATTATCACGAAAGTTTTTACGCTGAAATTTTATTATTCAGAAATATTGGGGGTTTCTTAAGGAATAATGGCATGAAATTTGTTAGGTATATATAGAGAGTTTATTAATTTTGCATTCACAGTACATTATTATAATAGATAAGGATTCATATAATATGAAAAATAATTATTCGAAAAGGCTGATCGACGTTATAGAGTATAGCCGCGAAGAAGCCGCCAGGCTTCAGAACAGTTATATCGGGCCGGAACACTTAATGCTTGGTATCATCCGCGACGGTGATGGCAAAGCCATGCAGTTGCTGCATGATTTGCATGCCGACGTATTCGATATAAAGAAGAGGATTGAGCAGGAGATCAAAAATACATTTGAAACTGAAGAGTCCGAATTACACGATATAGCCATCAGTAAAACAACTGAACGCGTATTGCGCATGAGTATGCTAGAGTCACGTTTGTTTAAAACAGACGAGACGGGTACGGAACATCTGCTTCTTGCTATTCTGAAAGAAGAGTTCAATGTTGCCGCCAAAGTATTGGGTGAAGCCGGTATAAACTACCGTAACGTATATAACAATCTGGCAAACGGAACAAACATGAACCGTATGGAAGAACTGGAAGAGATAGACGAAATCAGTGACGGTTATACGGATGACGAAGACGATGAAGAAGAAGATTTCTCTTCACGTAAGGAATCCCCCCGCTCCTCTTCAGGTACCAGTGCCGCACAGCCCAAGTCACCGAACGATACTCCGGTATTGGACAATTTCGGTACGGATATGACACGTGCCGCTGCCGAAAACCGCTTGGACCCGATTGTTGGTCGTGAGAAAGAGATTGAACGCCTGGCACAGATTTTAAGCCGGCGTAAAAAGAACAATCCGGTACTGATCGGTGAACCGGGGGTAGGTAAGTCTGCTATTGTAGAAGGACTTGCCCTGCGCATTATCCAGCGTAAAGTATCACGTGTGTTGTTCGATAAGCGGGTGATCAGTCTGGATATGGCCTCTATCGTGGCCGGAACAAAATACCGCGGACAGTTTGAAGAACGTATCAAAGCAATTTTGAACGAACTTTCAAAGAATCCGAACATCATCCTGTTTATCGATGAAATACATACCATTGTCGGAGCAGGATCGGCTTCCGGTTCTATGGACGCTGCCAATATGCTGAAACCGGCGCTGGCACGTGGTGAAATACAATGTATCGGTGCTACGACGCTGGATGAATATCGTAAAAACATCGAGAAAGACGGTGCTTTGGAACGTCGTTTCCAGAAAGTGATTGTCGACCCGACAACAGCAGAAGAGACATTGCAGATTCTGAAAAATATCAAGCCCCGTTATGAAGAACATCACAATGTGATCTATACGGACGAGGCGCTGGATGCTTGTGTAAAGCTGACGGAACGATATATCAGCGACCGTAACTTCCCGGATAAGGCAATCGATGCTTTGGACGAGGCCGGTTCTCGCGTACATATATCTAATATTACAGTACCGAAGAGTATCGAGGAACTGGAAGCAAAAATAGAAGATACGAAAACCGAAAAACTGGCTGCCGTAAAGTCACAGAACTTCGAACTGGCTGCAAGTTTCCGTGATAAAGAACGTCAGTATCTGTTGCAGCTGGAAGCAGCGAAAGCTAAGTGGGAACAGGAATTGCAGGAACATCGTGAAACAGTAGACGAAGACAAAGTAGCTGAAGTGGTAGCCATGATGTCAGGCGTACCTGTTCAGCGTATTGCCAAAGCAGAAAACCTGAGACTGCTGGAAATGGCAGACAACTTGAAGAAGCAGGTAGTCGGCCAGGACGATGCCGTCCAGAAGATCGTAAAAGCGATCCAGCGCAACCGTGTAGGATTGAAAGACCCGAACAAACCAATCGGAACCTTTATGTTCCTCGGCCCAACTGGTGTAGGTAAAACTCACTTGGCTAAAAAGTTGGCTGAATATCTGTTTGATTCGGCTGATTCATTGATTCGTATCGATATGAGTGAATATCTCGAAAAGTTCGCGGTTTCCCGCCTGATCGGTGCACCTCCGGGATATGTAGGTTACGAGGAAGGTGGCCAGCTGACGGAAAAGGTTCGTCGTAAACCCTACTCCGTTGTATTGCTCGACGAGATCGAAAAAGCGCATCCGGATGTATTCAACTTGCTGTTGCAGGTATTGGACGAAGGTCGCCTGACTGACAGTCTTGGCAGACGGATCGACTTCAAGAATACGATTCTGATCATGACTTCCAATATCGGAACACGTCAGTTGAAAGACTTCGGCCGTGGCGTCGGATTCAGTTCGCAGGCAGCCGGTGAAATGGATAAGGACTTCTCTCGTGGTGTGATTCAGAAAGCACTGAATAAAGCATTCGCTCCTGAATTTCTGAACCGTGTCGACGATATCATCATGTTCGACCAGCTTGATAAAGATGCGATCCACAAGATCATTGATATTGAGTTACAAGGACTTTACAAACGTGTTTGTGGTCTGGGCTACGAACTGGTACTTACCGACGAGGCAAAAGATTTCATTGCAACGAAAGGCTACGATGTACAGTTTGGCGCCCGTCCGCTGAAGCGTGCCATCCAGAAATATCTGGAAGATGAAATGGCCGAGTTGATAATCCGTGCATCCGTTGGCGAAGGCGACAAGATCGTTGTAGACTTCAATAAAGATGAACAGAAAATAGTAACATCCGTACAAAAGAAAGGACAGGAATAAGTCGTTTCTTCCGGTAATAAAGTCAAAATGTCAGATAGAACCTATCTGGCATTTTTTTTGTTTATATCGTAACGTCAAACGAATTATTATAACATTAAAAATATAAACAAAATGGCTAAACAAGGAAACATAGGTGTTACAAGTGAGAACATCTTCCCTATCATCAAGAAGTTTTTGTATAGTGATCACGAAATCTTCCTTCGTGAATTAGTGTCGAATGCTGTGGATGCTACACAGAAATTGAAAACCCTGGCATCTGTCGGTGAATTCAAAGGAGAGCTGGGCGACCTGACCGTTCAGGTTAGTTTCGACGACAAGATCATCAAGATTTCTGACCGTGGTATCGGTATGACAGCCGAAGAAATTGACAAATACATTAACCAGATCGCATTTTCCGGTGCTGAAGAGTTCGTAGAAAAATATAAGAACGATGCAGCTGCTATCATCGGACATTTCGGTCTTGGTTTCTATTCTTCTTTCATGGTTTCAAAGAAAGTGGAAATTGTAACCAAATCTTATAAAGAAGGCGCTGTTCCTATGAAATGGAGTTGCGACGGCACTCCCGAATATACGTTGGAAGAAACACAGAAAGACGACCGTGGTACAGATATTATCCTGTATATCGACGACGAAAACAAAGACTTTCTGAATAAAGACAAGATCAGCGGTCTGCTGACAAAATACTGCCGTTTCCTCCCCGTTCCTATCGCATTCGGTAAAAAGCAGGAATGGAAGGACGGTAAATATGTCGATACCGACGAAGATAACATCATCAATGATATCACTCCGGCATGGGTTCGCAAACCGGCCGATATGACTGATGAAGACTATAAGAAATTCTACCGCGACTTGTATCCAATGTCGGAAGAACCGTTGTTCTGGATTCACTTGAATGTGGATTATCCGTTCAATCTGACCGGTATCCTCTACTTCCCGCGCATCAAGAGCAACCTCGACCTGCATCGTAACAAGATTCAGTTATACAGCAACCAGGTATTTGTAACCGATTCCGTAGAAGGTATCGTTCCTGAATTCCTGACATTGTTGCACGGCGTACTCGATTCTCCGGATATTCCATTGAACGTTTCCCGTTCTTATTTGCAGAGCGACCAGAACGTGAAAAAGATCTCCAATCATATCACAAAGAAAGTGGCCGATCGCCTGGAAGAAATGTTTAAAAACGACCGTCCTCAGTTCGAAGAAAAATGGGATAGTCTGAAACTGTTTATCCAGTACGGTATGCTGAGCGACGAAAAGTTCTATGATCGTGGTGCCAAGTTCGCCCTTTTGAAAGACGTAGACGGTAAATATTATACTTTTGAAGAATATAAAGCATTGGTGGAAGCCAACCAGACAGATAAGGAAGGAAACCTGATCTATCTGTACACTACGAATGTAAACGACCAGTACAGCTATATCCAGGCCGCTAAAGATAAAGCATACAGTGTATTGATCATGGACGGCCAGCTGGATGTCCATGCTATCAGCCAGATGGAACAGAAATTCGACAAAACCCGTTTTGTTCGTGTGGACAGCGATACGATCGACAATCTGATCCGTAAGGATAACGTTGGTCAGGTTACACTGAATGAAGACCAGAAGAATGCTTTGCAGGAAATGTTCAAAAGCCAACTGCCGAAGATCGAAAAGACCGATTTCATCGTTACATTCGAAGCATTGGGTGAAAACTCTAATCCGGTTATGCTGACCCAGAGCGAATATATGCGTCGTATGCGTGAAATGTCTGCTATGCAGCCGGGAATGTCATTCTACGGAGAAATGCCTGACAATTACAATCTCGTGTTGAATACCGATCACGAATTGGTTAAGAAGGTACTTTCTGAGGAAGAACAGAACTGCGAAGAAAAACTGAAACCGATCCAGGCGGACCTGAAAGGTTGGAAAGCACGTCAGGAAGACCTTCGTGAAGCGCAGAACAAGAAAAAGGAAGAAGAGATTACTTCTGCTGAAAAAGAAGATATGACAAACACGAACCATAAGATCGACGAACTGACTTCGCAACGTAATGCAATCCTGACAGAATATGCAGGTAGCAATAAGCTGGTCAGCCAGTTAATCGACCTGGCACTGCTTGCCAACGGTATGCTGAAGGGTGAAGCATTGAGCAAATTCATTAAACGCAGTGTTCAGCTGATCGGATAAATAAGTGAGTTACTCACTATGTATAAAATATCATATAAACCGTTCACCCTTCGCCTGCTTGGCATTAATGTATTACTATACAGATTGTTATAGAGGTGAATGATAGGTGAATTATTGATCGAAAAGGTGAAGGGTTGCTTTAAACCCTTCACCTTTTTTGTTTTATATTACTGTGCAGTAATAGCCAGGCTATTATGTATTAACTCAAAAGTCTTTTACTTTTATCTCTGGCACAATAAACTATTGACTTACCGACCTACGTCGTTAAGCTTGTCGACGTAGGTCGGTAAGCATTGCGACGTATATCGGCAAGCTTAATGACCTACGTCAATAAGCAAACAACTACCTTTTCACGCCTTATCTTCCAATAACTCTGAACTTACTTCCTCGGTATGTATTCATTTATATTTCAAAAGGTGAATGGTTTAAAGTAACCGTTCACCTTTTTCTTTATTCATTCATCTACTATTTACCTTTATAGTAATCTATATGACAGTTTGTTACTATTGTAAAGGTGAAGGGTGAACGGTCTTTTACAGAAAAACTATGTAATTGGAACATGTAGAGACTAGTCATCATTCTGCTTCCACCGTATACCCTTTCAGGTTGGCAAATGTCAGGATGGAGCTGGTGATTGCTTTACCCAGATCGTCTCCGCTGTCATCTCCTTCCTTTTTAAGTTGCTCTTCGATATAAGCCTGGCGTTTGATTGCCAGTTCGGCTATTTCTTTTTGGATAGCTGTTCTCTCCTTTTCCTTTTGGGTGATGATGCTCTTTATTTCTTCTGTAGACTTGTTTTGCAGTTCTTGGGGCAGTTCATCCTTTTTGATGCTCGACAAGACGTTTTGGTCTTCTTTCATCTTATCTACCAGGTCCCATGACGTATTCTTGTAAGCAGATCCGGATTTGCTTACGGCACGTTCGGCATAATTGGCCGACGATATTGTGCCGGCATTTTTGTCCTGGGCAATCTGATTCATTTTACGTTCTCTCCCGGTAGAGCCATAACTGATATAAGTATCGTTCAACTTATTGTTGCATAGGATGATCTGCGGGTCAAAAGGTGTTTTGATGGCACGGACAGTCGCATCGGCATTTATATTGAAGAATTTGCCGTTTCCTCTCAAAGCGGCATCCTTCCAATAGTCACGGACACCGATTTCTTCATCACCGCAATGGATTGTATTAACAAATATATTTTTCTTCAAGGCATCGGCAATAGCCGTTTTGTAAGAGACAGAACCCTGCGTAAACTCTTCATTGCCGGCAATATAGACCAGTTTCATATCCGCTTCGTTTTGCCCCCACTCCAACTCTTTTACTGCCCGCTGGATGACTGTACCGCAATACTCTTCGCTTCCGCTGGTTGTCAGGGCGAATAATTCTTTCGAGATCAGGTCGAGATCGACTGTCAAAGGGGTTATTTGCCGGATATAATCACCTTTATACAGCATATAACTGCCATATTCGTATAAGGCAATCTCTATTTCCGGTGTCTCTCCCTTATATTTCAGCGTCGTGAGTGTATTGACTATATTCCACAGACGGGATTTAGCCTGTTCGATCAGTCCCTGCATGCTGCCGGAAGTATCCAGCAGGATAGCAACCTGTATTTTCGTCTTTTTGGCAGTTACGGCATTTGTGACCGGTGTACTGGCAGGCTCTGCATTCGCCGTTACGTTTCTGGCTTCCAGTATGCAGCCTATTGATGTTGTTAATGCTGTGAATAAGACACATAGTAGAATAATTCTTTTCATATTTGGAATTTTTTTAATAGGTTTATGGCTCAAAAATAGAATGTTAATAATTAAGATTCCGGGAAGAATGTGTGAACCGGCGTTTTGAGTTGGTGAAATATAGGATATAAATGTTTTACTTATATTTACTTTACAATCTCAATAAAACATGATATGAACAGACTGATTATATATTTGACAATATGGCTGCTAACAGGTCCCTGCATAACAATGACAGCACAGGATTCCGTTCCTCCTGTCTATCAAAACAGTGCCAGAAAAGCAGTGATGAAACTCTCCACGTCACTGGAAAGCGGAAAGTCGGATTATTCGGTTGCGACGGATTATGAAGCACTGGCAAAAACACTCATGATACAGGGGGAATACGAGAAAGCAATGAATTATCTTATCAGTGCCCGCCAGTTGTTTTACAAAATCAAAAACAATGAAAAGATAGCACGGGTTGACCGTGAAATGGCAAGGATACAGGAGATACAAGGGAAGATACAAGAGGCTATTTTAAGTTATGGCAATGCCGCCCACCTGTCACAGGACACTAATTTTATTGAACTGAATACGAATGATGTGAACCGGTTAAAGAATATCTCAAACCCAGTTGCACAATCTCCTTATATACAGCGAAATATTGAATTACTGAACACCTCCTACAAACCGGAACAACAGGAGGATCGGGTCGCCGCCTTCCATCAGATGGCAAATGTCAACCTGGTCATGGATAATAAGGAAGCCGCCATAGGTAACCTGAACAGCATATTGTCTGAAGTGAAGGACAAACCGGTAGAAACCATCAAGGTACAAAGAGAAATTGCCAAAGTATATGCCGCCGATAGCCAACAGGTAAAAGCTCTCGCCTCCCTTCAGCAATCCTATGATATGGCGTTGAAGGAGGGCCATACGATAGAGGCGAAGAAAAGCCTGGAACAGCTGGTCGAGCAATACAGGAAAGAGAACCAGCAACGGAAAGCCTTGGACTTATATGCAGACTTTATGGAAAAACTGGAACCGCTGGTTAAATCGGACAGCACACTGATAGACCAGAAATTCTTTCAGGCACATGAAGCCCGTATCGCCCAGTTGGAGAAAGAACGTATCCTGAAAGACGAACTGATCAGAAAGAAAAACACCTTCAACTATGTACTGATCGGCTCGATTGTCCTGATCCTTATTTTTCTCGTGTTTATCGTCAAAGCCTGGTATTCCATCAGACGGAAGAATAAAAAGATAGCCCTCCAGTCGTTGCGCCGTGAGATGAATCCTCATTTCATCTTCAACAGCCTGAATAGTGTGAATCAGTTTATTGCCCAGAATAATGAGTTGGAGGCGAATAAGTATCTTTCCTCCTATTCCCGCCTGATGCGAAATATAATGGAAAACTCCAATAAAGACTTTACGCCGCTCTCGACGGAGCTCGAACAATTGAAAGAATACCTCGATCTGGAACACATGCGTTTCAGCGATAAGTTTGTTTACGAGACAGATGTGGATGAATCGCTTGACACCGACCATATATCTGTGCCTAACATGCTGATACAACCCCAGTTGGAAAATGCGATCTGGCATGGCTTACGGTATAAAGAGTCCGGTGGCCTGCTGAAACTGTCCGTAAAGCCGGAAGGCAATAGTCTTTGTGTTAAAATCGAAGACAATGGGATCGGACTGAAAAAAAGCAACGAGCTTAAAACCCGGCACCAGAAAGAGCATCATTCACGCGGCCTGACTAATACCCGTGAGCGTATCAACCTATTGAACAGCTTGTACAGTATGCATATCACGATCGAAATTACTGAGAAGGAAGGAGATGATGAAGATACAGGCGTGATCGTCCTGCTCAGATTCCCCCTTATTGTCTGATTGCGCATGAAATTTTGTTATAGGATATATTTATTATTTTTTGCTAATGATAATTATATCCTGTAAGTTTGTTGCTTAAATCATTTATTCGTTAAAACAACATCAACATGAATGACACTATTAGAAAAATGAAACAAAGGAAAGTGCTCATACTCGCTTTGGCCTTCCCCTTGTTTTCACCCTTATCCATGCAAGCCATACAAAGAGCCGACAATGTATGTATGGAAATACAGCAGGATAAGAAAATTGTCGGTGTGAAACAGATCAATCCTACGACTGTTGAACTCCTGTTCTCCGATAATCAGAGAATGGCCTTTGACTTTTATGGAGAGAACATCTTCAGAGTATTTCAGGACGTCAACGGAGGGATCATCCGTGACCCGGAGGCCAAACCGGAAGCACAGATCCTGGTCAATAACCCGAGAAAACCGGTATCTCCGTTAACGCTGAAAGAAGATAATAAGACTATTTCTATCAGCACCAAAGAGATCAGACTGGAACTGGATAAAAGCACTTCCCTGTTGAAGGTGACCAATCTGGCAACAGACAAAGTTGTCCTGGAGGAGGTAAAACCTGTTCTTTATGATAAGGGAAAAACAATCCTTACCTTAAAGGAAAATCCCGGCGAATACTTCTATGGCGGTGGTGTACAGAACGGGCGCTTCTCGCATAAAGGAAAAGCGATCGCTATCGAAAACCAGAACAGCTGGACCGATGGCGGCGTTGCCTCGCCTGCCCCCTATTATTGGTCTACCAATGGCTACGGCTTTATGTGGTACACCTTCAAACAAGGTAAATATGATTTCGGTGCAGCCGAAAAAGGGACAGTAATATTGTCACATGATACCGATTATCTGGATGCGTTCTATATGGTCAATGACGGTGCCGTATCCCTGTTGAACGATTTCTATCAGCTGACAGGTAATCCGGTTTTATTACCGAAGTTCGGTTTCTATCAGGGACACCTGAATGCTTATAACCGCGACTACTGGGTGGAAGACGAGAAAGGTATCCTTTTTGAAGACGGCAAACGTTACAAGGAAAGCCAGAAAGACAATGGCGGTGTAAAAGAATCCCTGAACGGCGAAAAGAACAATTACCAGTTCTCCGCCCGTGCCGTGATCGACCGCTACAAGAACCACGATATGCCGTTCGGCTGGTTATTGCCAAACGACGGTTACGGTGCCGGATACGGACAGACCGAAACATTGGACGGAAATATCCAGAACCTGAAAAGTCTGGCTGATTATGCTCATAAAAATGGTGTCGAAATCGGACTTTGGACACAGTCGGATTTGCATCCGAAACCCGAAATCAGTGCCTTGTTACAGCGTGATATCGTAAAAGAAGTACGCGATGCCGGTGTTCGTGTTTTGAAGACCGACGTGGCTTGGGTAGGTACCGGTTATTCATTCGGACTGAACGGTGTGGCTGACGTAGGTCATATCATGCCTTATTATGGTAACGATGCGCGTCCTTTCATTATCTCCCTTGACGGTTGGGCCGGTACGCAACGTTATGCCGGTATCTGGTCGGGCGACCAGACAGGCGGCCAGTGGGAATATATCCGTTTCCATATCCCGACTTATATCGGTTCGGGATTATCCGGACAACCGAATATCACTTCCGACATGGATGGTATCTTCGGCGGAAAGAACCTGGCAATGAACACACGCGATTTCCAGTGGAAGACCTGGACGCCGATGCAGTTGAATATGGACGGTTGGGGTGCCAATGAGAAATATCCGCATGCCCTTGGCGAACCGGCAACATCTATCAACCGCTGGTATCTGAAAATGAAATCGGAGTTGATGCCTTATGCCTACAGCATTGCAAAGGAAGCAGTAGACGGTAAGCCGATGATCCGTGCCATGTTCCTGGAATACCCGAATCAGTATACTTATGGTAAAGCAACCGAATATCAGTTCATGTACGGACCGTATTTCCTGGTTGCCCCTATCTATCAGGAAACACAGGCAGATGAAAAAGGTAACGATATACGCGACGGCATTTATCTGCCGGAAGGAATCTGGGTAGACTATTTTACCGGAGAGAAATATGAAGGCAACTGCGTTATCAACAATTTTGCTTCTCCGTTATGGAAGTTGCCGGTATTTGTAAAGAGCGGCGCCATCATTCCGATGACTAACCCTAATAATAATGTTACCGAGATCAATAAGAACCTGCGCGTTTATGAAATTTATCCGGACGGTAACAGTTCGTTTACTGAATATGACGACGATGGCACGACACAAGCCTATTTGAAAGGTGAAGGTGTAACGACCCGGATCGAATCGGAAGTAGGCAGTAAGAATAATGTAACGATTACAATCCGGCCGGCAGTAGGCAGCTTTGACGGTTTCGTAAAAGATAAAGCAACCGAACTCCGTATCAATGTTTCCGAAATGCCGAAAAAAGTGGCTGCCAAAGTTGGTAAAAACAAGGTAAAGCTGACGGAAGCCCGTTCGATGGACGAATTCCTGAAAGGTGAAAACGTTTATTTCTATGATGCAACACCCAACCTGAACAAGTTTGCAACGAAAGGAAGCGAGTTTGAAAAGGTAACGATCACTAAGAACCCGCAGTTATTGGTAAAGCTCGCTTCTGCGGATATCACAGCGAACGAAACAAGCATCAGCTTTGAGGGTTACAAATTCGATATGGGTAACAGCCACCGTGTTTCGACCGGTACACTGGCCGCTCCTGTTGCACAGGTTACAGATGAAAACCTGGAAGCCTATTCATTGAAACCGACCTGGAATAAAGTGGCAGGTGCTGACTTCTACGAAATTGAATTCAACAATATGCTGTACACGACTATCAGAAATACAGAATTGTTGTTCGACGGGCTGGAAGCCGAAACTGATTATGCCTTCAAGATCCGTTCTGTAAATAAAGACGGTTATTCCGATTGGTCTTCCTTTAATGTGAAGACGAAATCGAACCCGCTCGAGTTTGCCATCAAGGGAATCCGGGGTGAAGTAACTGCCGAAGAGCAGGGTGGTTTCGAAATCTTCCGTTTGTTCGACTTTGCTGAACTGGGAGACATGTTCCATACGAAATACCGCAAGAATGCTATACCGTTCGATATGATCATTGACCTGCGCACGGTTAACCAGCTGGATAAATTCCATTATCTGTCACGTCAGGACGGCGGTAACGGAACAATGCTGAGAGGTTTCGTCTCTTACAGTATGGATAAAGAAAACTGGATACCGGTCGATTCCTTCAAGTTCGAACGCAACGGTGATGTGAAGATATTCGAATTCAAGGATAAACCGAAAGCCCGCTACATCAAACTGAATGTGACGGAAGGTGTCGGCAATTACGGTTCAGGCCGCGAATTGTACGTCTTCAAGGTACCGGGAACAGAAAGTTACCTGCCGGGCGATATCAATAACGACAAGAAGATCGACAGCAATGACCTGACTTCTTACATGAACTACACAGGTCTGCGTAAAGGTGACAGCGACTTCGATTATGTAAGTGCCGGCGATATCAATCAGAACGACCTGATCGATGCTTACGATATATCCGTCGTTGCCACTCAACTGGATGGCGGCATCGAAGAACAGGATACTGCAAAAGTAGCCGGAACGATCGGGATCAGCGCACCTAAACAGTCCTACAACAAAGACGAGATCGTGGAAGTCAAGGTAACAGGTACAGACCTCAAAGCGGTTAACGCATTGAGTTTCGCTTTGCCGTACGACCAGCAGGATTACGAATTTGTCGGCATAGAGCCGTTAAACCTGAAAGTCATGGAGAACCTTACTTACGACCGTCTGCATACAAATGGTCAGAAGGCCTTGTATCCTACTTTCGTTAATCTCGGTGACAAGGAAGTCTTGGAAGGTACAACCGACCTGTTCATCCTGAAGCTGAAAGCAAAACGCAAAGTCAAGTTCAACCTGAAGGCCATCGATGGCATACTGGTTGATAAAGACCTGAATATGTCTAAGTTCTAAGAACTTGCCATAGATAAAATTCAGAATCCCCTGTTTCGGTATAATTGTCCGGAACAGGGGATTTTTTTATGGCTTAAAATAGTATCTTTGTCTGAACGATATATAAAACGGAAGACTCTGAATATGGAAATGCTACAGAAAATAAGAAGCGTCATCGTTGAAGATGAATCGGCTGCCCGTGAGGCATTGAAGAATTATCTGGCAAAATACTGTCCGGTCATCGAAGTGGTCGGAGAAGCCCACGACTGTAAATCGGCCGTCCCTTTACTCCATGAACTGGAACCGCAATTGGTGTTTCTGGATGTGGAAATGCCCTACGGCAATGCATTCGACGTATTGGAAGGATGTAAAGACCTGTATTTCGAAACCATATTTGTCACCGCTTTTTCTGAATATTCGCTCCGGGCGTTGAACCAGAGTGCAGCTTACTATCTGCTGAAACCGGTCAGCATCGAAGAACTGATCCTTGCCGTAAATAAGGTACAGCAACACATCGTCAACCGGGAGATATTCAATCGCAATCAGATTCTGATTGAAAATATGCGCGAGCCGAAACCGGAAAAGCGCCAGGTGATCCTCCCTACTCTCGAAGGATTTGAAGTGATAAAGATGGAAGATATCATCCGGTTGCAGGGAAACGGAAATTTCACCGACATCTATTTGAAAGATAAAAGCAAGAAGATGGTCTGCCGTTTTCTGAAATATTTCAGCGAGATATTGCCGTTCCCGTTTGTCCGTGTACACAAATCACATATAATCAATCTCCATTGTGTCAGGTCATACCACAAAAACTCCGGCGGTTACATCGTGCTGGAAGATAATACGGAGATAGAAATATCCTCCAGCTATAAAGATGATTTTCTCCGGTTACTGAAATCGCAGTGAAAAAAGTTACAGTTTAACTGTTGCGGTACTCCTGTGGTGTCATGCCGGTATGCCTTTTGAAATATCTATTGAAGAACGACATATTGTTGAATCCCAGCGAAAAGGCAATCTCCTTGATCGGAAGTTCCGTTGATTTCAGCTGTGCTTTAATGTCCATCATAACAATGGCGGTTATTATTTCGAGCGCCGTCTTTCCTGTTTCCTTTTTTATGGTCGAACAAAAATGGGAAACGGTAACACCCAGATGTTCCGCATAAAAAGCAACGCTCCGTTGTTTCGTATAATTCGACATGACCAGTTTGATAAACTCACGGCACATCACTTTACTGCGTGAATGCAATGCGCTTTTCCACTTGCCGTGATTCTTATACAATTCGGCCGTACCTTGCATAAAAATAGTGAAAACGGATTTAATGATCTCCTTATTCTCCAGCGTACAAGGCAATGAATAAGCATGGATCAACGGTTTGAAGATATCCTGATATAACTGTGAAAGATCTTCCGATAAACAGATGACCGGATTCTCAGCCAGTATAGGAAGTAACCGTACGGTTGTTAAGACCAGGTTATTATTCTCCATGAAATCCTGCGAAAAGCAGGCGTAGAAGAAATGAGCATCCGGAGAAACGTCATTGAGCTGGACGAAACTGTCCGGCGTTAATGTGATAAAATCATCTTTTTTGATTGTGTATTCAGACAGATTGATTGTAGCATGGACAGAACCTTCTACACAAAATGCAAAAAGCACTGCTTTCATTTTACATGAAAAGCGCACGTAGCGATTCAGCATGTCTCCGGTGATATTGTCGCCTGCAATAAAATCCGTGGGAATGTCAAATATTTGTATGTTTGCCTCCATATTGTCCTGATAAATGATTTTCAAAGATAGCATATTTGAGTTTTCTACACCAATAATCGCAAAAACAGGACATAGAAACCCAATAATAGGTATTGATCGTTCCGTTCAAATCTATGTACTTTGCAAAAGTTTAAACAAAGAAAGAAAAAAAGAACCGAAAGAGTTCTCTTTTGTTTTATTCTAGAAAGAGGACATGTATTATCTAATAAAATTATAATTATGGAACTAGAGAAGATCGGAGAAAATGCCGGCAAAGTCTGGCATGTGCTGAATGAAGGAAGAGAGTTGACAATACCAGAACTGAGCAGACGGATTGACCTGAGCCACGAAGATACCACCTTAGCAATCGGATGGCTGGCCAGAGAAAACAAAATTTACATACAACGTAAAAACGGGCAGATATTGGTAAGCAACGGAATACAACAAGGACTATACTTTGGATAATATATCATCAAAAGCGTCAGTAAGGTTCATATGCCTGCTGACGCTTTTTTATTATCCGGCTATTTTATCTCCTGATGTTGCCGGTTATTAATATAGGTCAGTGCCGCACCGATCGCCGTCCGGTATTCTGCATATTCCGGTATCAGAAAATGCCCCCCGTACATTTCTTCCAGCCGGGGAAAAATACTTTCACATTGCGGCAATTTCGTCAGATTCCCGATCAGGACGTAATCATGTATGTCGCTGTTCAGTGCAGCAAGGATCACTGATTGCCCGATGCATTGAAGTACCATGTAAATAATACCCAACGCTACGTCTTCCTGCGATGAATTGGCTCCCGCCTTTCCGAAAGTAGAGGCTGTCGCATCCAGAGGCAGTCCGGGCAAAGGTATATTACAGATATCCTGGATTTGCAGGTTTATAGTCGTTATATCTCCTTTCAGGGCCAGCTTGACAATCTGGTGAAAATCCTGCGTTTTAAGTAGCAGGCGGGATAACCCCAGTATGGTACCCCCACCGATCCCTATACCGCCGATATGTTCGATCAGCGGACCGTCCACTTTTACAAACGAAGTCCCTGTCCCCATACTGACAACGATCAGCTTATCCAGCTGCGTCAGATACTGCGCCCCGAGTCCGTTAGCCAGAAATTCATCTGTTTTGGCTGTAGGCAAACCATAGAGCGGCTGATTGATGTATGCACTGCCCACACCGGTGAGCATCACTTTCTCTATGTCGGAAAGGGGAATATCATTCTCATATAAATACTTGCCGAAAGCACCGAACAGCGATGTTACCGGGTCGGTTGCCTTGACAAACATGGGATTCCGGATCTCCTTATCGTCGATCCCCACTATTTTGGTAGTGCTCCCTCCTACGTCTATACCAATTACTATGCCCATAATTTTTTTGTTAATATCGGATTCAAAGATACGTGTTCTTATTGAAAATTAGTACCTTCACGGATAATAACTTTAAATGGAGGACCGGATATGTTCGCAGATTTTAATTTTCAACAGATGATAAGTGCTTTCATCGTACTGTTTGCCGTAATCGACATTATTGGTTCCATCCCCATTATCATCAATCTGAAGGAAAAAGGAAAAGACGTGAATGCTTTAAAAGCAACGGTTATATCTTTTATCCTGATGATCGGCTTCTTTTATGCTGGCGATTTTCTCTTGAAACTATTCCATGTGGATATCGAATCGTTTGCTGTGGCGGGGGCATTTGTTATTTTCCTGCTGTCGTTGGAGATGATACTGGATATCGAGATATTCAAGAATAACGGACCGATCAAGGAAGCCACACTGGTGCCTCTGGTCTTCCCCTTGCTGGCCGGTGCCGGTTCGTTTACAACCCTGCTTTCATTGAGGGCAGAATATGCCAGTATCAATATTGTAGTCGCTTTGATACTGAATATGCTATGGGTATATTTTGTGGTGCGTATGACTAAGCAGGTGGAACATCTGCTGGGAAAAGGCGGTATCTATATCATCCGTAAGTTTTTCGGCATTATCCTGTTGGCTATATCCGTCAGGTTGTTTACAGCCAATATCACTCTGTTGATTGAAGCGCTGCACGAGTAAAAAGTTACCATAATAAGGATATTTTCAGATCCTTTTTCATTCAATTCGGCTTGATAGTCAAACTATCTTGTTTTCTTTTTGTTTCTATATACCGGACATTTTATTGAATTTACTTGCATTTTTGCCGAACTAAATCAACAATTATGATGGATATAGAATTTAAGCAGATTTATCCTCCGTTACGCGATTGCGTAAATCGCCTGATCGAGCGGAAGATACAAGCAGGCAGGGACAGGACCGCTGCCAATTACCGAAGTGCATGGAACAAGTTTGTGGCCTACAAAGGTCGTAAAGTAAGGGAACTGACTATTGCAGACCTGACGGCAGGGTTGGTACAGGAATTTGTCATGTGGCTGTTGCAGGATAAGAAATCAAGAAATGATGAACTTAGTCCCGGCAGCCAGGACTTTTACCTGCGCAATCTGAAAGCGATCTATAATAATATAAAAAAAGATCTGCATTATCATGATCCTGCCGGAAATCCTTTTGCGGGATTGCATATCACAGTCCCTTCCACCCGTAAACGGGCTCTTCCCGAGCGTGACATCAAGAGGCTGGCCCGTCTCGATCTGTCTGACAGACCGGAGCAACTAGAGGCTCTTCATCTTTCCCTTTTTCTTTTCTATGCCCGCGGCATGTGTTTCGTAGATGCCTATAAACTGGAACAGGACAATGTGCATTACGGATATATCCAATATAACCGTAGCAAGACACAGGCTGTCCTACAGGTAAAGATCACTTCGGAAATGCACCATATCATGCAGTTGTACAAACGGAAAGATTCTCGCTGGGTATTCCCGTTCCTGCACGAAAAGCTGGTTGGGAAAGGTGTATTGACGGCTCAATCGTCTTTACATCGTGTGAACGAGTATCTGAAAGAGATCGGTGACAGACTGAACCTTCCTTATCCCCTGACCACTTATGTGATGCGCCATAGTTGGGCGTCGCTGATGCTGGAGTCGGGTTCGGAGATAGGGGTTATCAGCCAGTCGCTCGGTCATATGTCTCTGCAAACGACACAAATATATCTGGGGCAGTTATCCAAATCAAAGATGGATAAGGCCTCCGAAGATATGCTGGATCATCTGGTTCGTGGTAGCCGGAAAAAACAACTTCAGGAACCTTCCGAACCCGTACCCGCGCCCCCTGCCCCAGTATCAACCCCTCCTGTTGTAGTCCGGCAACCCCAGCCTTCTTCTGGTAGCAGATGGAAGAATGTACTGACGTCGCTGGCAACGCGGTTGCTGATGTTTGCAACAAGTTGATAATATAAAAGTGTCAAAGGAGGTATGCCATAACCTTGTTTTGTCATGGCGGACTTGATCCGGGATGACAGGGCAGTGAACTTTGGTATACCTCCTCTACTTTTGCAGCCTCTCTAATGTAGACTTCAATCTTTACGTTTTCCTTTACTATTCAGATATTCGAGCAAGCCTTTGCCCGGTTTGAATTTTACACTGTTACGCGATGGAATGGTTACCGGTATGCCTGTTTTGGGATTCCGTCCCGGCCGTTCGCTTTGCGACCATAATGTGAAGGTTCCGAACCCCTGACTGACCATCATCCCTTCATCAATAAGGGCATCCGCAAGTATATTTTCGTAAGTACCGATAAACGTTAGAGCTTCTCTCTGTGAGATAGATAAACGGGTAGCAATTCTTTTAGCAAATTCAATCTTATTCATAACTTAAAAATCAACAATGATATTTTTTATTACATCTACTTCATCAAAAATAGCCACATTCCCATCGGTGATCTCTACACGCACGTCGGCACTGTTGGGACCGGCAATCCTGAATGTAATGTCATAAGAATAATCGCGGGCTATGTTATAGTCGTTCGTGAAGTTTCCTCCCAGGTAAAAAGTATATTTCACTTTTACACCGTCGGTATGTGATGGATCATATTTGTAAATACCGGCCAGTTCAATATAAGTACATCCGGCTAACTTGTCGGACTCACTTCCCGGACCATTTTCTTTCTGATTCTTTCCCTGCTGGGTGGCAGATTTGCCGATGCCACGGAGGTTTTCGGCCATATAGAACTCTCTAGAAACGGTCTGGTTTGGAGATGTTATCTGGTCGACCGTCATGTTAAAGGCACCTTTGACTACATCGACGGTGGTAGGATAAGTTTTTTCATTTGTCCCTGCTGCCCTATAGGTTGCCATATTTTGAGGAAGGTTATATATTTTAACGGTTGCATCGCCACTTGTTTCATCCAACGCAAAAAGGCCGGGAGAGACAGATGTGATATTCACTTTTATTTTAGCAAAAGTCCTGAACATCTGCGCCCTCACTTTTATCACACCTTCGTTCGTCGGGGTATAATAAAATGGTTCGGATGTTAGTAGTTTGGGAGATGTTGTCACAAATGGTTTTCCCGAAGTTCCTATAGGCACAGTCTTTGCTTTTAGGTCGCTTTCAGTTATCTTTGCCAACTCTTCTGCTGTCAGCGAATACATAGCATCATCACTTCCTTCATTTGTCAACATAGCCCTGCTTCCGTTCGCAATCACATAAAAGAGGCGTCTGCTGTAAATTTGCTTATATCCGTATCTCCTCCCGTTTTTAGATTGACAATCAGGCCATCCTGATTCTCGTCTGTGGATTTAGAGATGCCGGACTGAGGAACATAAAGCGCTTTTAGACAACTACCGGTACTTTTATTATCATCGTCGTTTACCTTAAACTGAACGATCCATATATTTTGTACTTCTACACCGCCTAAAACAGGCTTCGTGTCACCTGTTCCTTTTGTTTCCACATGGATAGACTCCGGCATGCTTAACTGAATATATAACTGCCTTGTTTTTTCCTGCAAGCCATCTTTTTCGCAGCCGCAGAAACATATGCAAAAGAATAACAGGGATAATATCCCTTTTCCTTCTATCTTTTTCATTTCTTTTCCTCCTTTTTATTATTTGCCGACTTCGTCTGTCGAAAATTTTACAGTCGTATATTCCAGAATAGCCAGTGAAAGGTCTGTCGGTTCCTGGTCTCCGAAGAATGTCAACGTGAATTCGAACTCGTATGTCATTCCCGGAAGGAATGATTTATATACCTTTGGCCTGTAGGGGAATATTTTATGTGTAAGTTTACCATTTTTCATATAACCTATATTCAGATTGAGTTCGAACTCCAACGGATCGGTTCCTATCAATGGCAGTATCACTAAAGGCGTTGTATTTTCACGACCGGCTTGTACATTATCATTGTTGCCATTAGAGAAGTCTGTCTCACCCAATCCGGCAGTACCTGTTTGTGGAACAGTTTCACCATTGTACCAGACCGTTTCCCCCATCTGATAGGATAAATTACAGGAGAGCTTAGTAATATTTACTGATGAAACAGCTAATGTTGATACGGAAACCGGTTGGGTACGATTCGCTTGTACCTTTATGACCACATTCGAGCAAAGCCGTGTAAACGGTTCAGGCAAGGTAACCGACATCATGTTTTCGCCAGCCGATGTCGGTTGGACAGAGATGCCTTTGAGGTTTGAATACATAAAATCTTTGCCGTTGGATACTTCGATCAGATTCTTTGCTCCATTAGCTGTTGGATAAAAATCCTGACTATTATAGGATACCAGGTAAATATCATATTCTCCGCGGTAAAGAGTCAAGCCTATATCATCGGCAGCCACAGCAGTACCGGCCTCATTGACTACATAGTCACCCGATCCTATCGGTGAACCATACATATAGGATACGGTTTGTGCCTTTGCGATCCCGTGTCGGGCACGGGAACGGGATAGCTCATTTATTTCTATATTTTCACCTGCCGCGAACCCCGCCTATCAACAGAAAACGGCTTTCCATTCACCGATATTGCGGTCTTCTTTGTTGAAGTCGGCGCCGACTTTGACTAACTGGCGGCCATCGACTGTGTATGGGATCAGATAGCCTTTGTCGTCGATCTGTTGGAGGGCTTTGTCTACCGAACCGTCCAGTTTGAATTCGAATACGTAGATGTAGTCGGTTGTTTTTACCACTGCATCCGCACGCCCTCGGGCACTGCGAACTTCGGCTTCTATATATTGCCCCAACAGTTTGAAGACCAGATAGAAGATTATCTGGTAATGCTGTTCGGTCCGGTCGTTCAGTTCATAGGGAATGTCTGCAAAGAAAGCACGCAGCCGTTCCATAAATGCATCGACATCACCGGCACGCAACTCCTGGCTGAACTTACCGATATAAAACGGAGCATTCGCTTCCGATAAAGACGTATAATACGGTGTGATAAAGTTTAACCATCCATATTCCACTTCGGCATTCGGATAGCCAAGACGGAAAAAGTTGAATTCTGAATCATAATCTTTGATCGTCAGATACCCACTCTGATAAATGATCGGCACCGGGTTCTGAAAATCCGCCCGGTAGTCGGTCAGTGCAGCTGCCGGCACTTCTATGCCGTCCAGTTGGCGCAGATCGTAGTCTGTCTTTTTCAGCATATCAACCAGCATCGTAGGTGTTCCCGTAGCAAACCAATAGCTGCTGAAACGTTTCTGTAGTAATGCATTCAATACACTGAAAGGGTTAAAGATACCCTCTGTCCGGAACTCCGAGAAATGATAGCCGTCGTAACGTTTCGTCAGTTCATTTACTGTTTGTTCGTATGTCAGCTTGTTCATGGCGGCAAGGGCAGCCAGTTCGGGTTGAAAGTCGCGTTCGATTTCTACCTTTGTCATACCGCAAACCGTTGCATAATCGGGAGCCATACTGATATCTATCAGTTGGTTCAGGTTACTGAAAATACCCAGTTGCGAGAACTTTGTCACTCCGGTGATAAATACAAAACGCAGGTAGCGGTCAGCATCTTTCAGGACGGTGTAAAAGCCGGTCAGCATTTCGCGGTAAACGTTGTGCAGGTCATCATTAAATAATGTACGTAACAGAGGTTTGTCGTATTCGTCAATCAGAACGACAACCTTCTCCCCTGTTTTCTCACAGGCTTGTTGGATAATTTGCATGAAACGACCTTCGTAATTAGTTGATTCCTTCTTTTTTGTGATTTCATATTTATCTTCCCAAGCAACCAGGTGATCATCCAGTATTTGTTCCAAACTCTCTTTCGTTTCGTAGAATTTCGCATTGAGACTCAGATGAAGCACCGGATACACTTTCCATTCTTTCTCCAGTTGTTCGATAGCCAGTCCCTTGAACAGGTCTTTCCGTCCGAGGAAATAAGCTTCGAGCGTGGAAAGCAGCAGGCTTTTACCGAAACGGCGCGGGCGGCTCAGAAAATAAGGTTTGCCGGTCGTTACCATTTTGTAAACCAATGCAGTCTTATCTACATATAGATATCCGTCTTCCCTCAAAGAGGTAAAATCCTGTATCCCTACCGGGAGTTTTCTGATCGGTGTTGTTTCCATGTCTCTGTTGTTTTTAAGCACGAACACAAAGATAAGAATAATATGCTAATGTTGCATATACCAATGGATATAGTAAATAGTTTGAGATTTATCAAAATTGGCACATTGGCACATTAGCTAATTGGCACATTATTTCTTTTCTTTATCAGTCTCATCATGTCAAAGAACGCTTGTTTTTGCATCGACAGTCGATGCCGTGTTGCACTGGGTGTAAGTACAACGTTACACTCGATGTCGATGCAACGCTGCACTTGGTGTCGATGCAACACTACATCGACCCACCCTGCAAATCATTCGATTTCAGGACGATCTCCGCCGCCGGAGTCGCCTACCACCAGTTTCGTTGGATATTCCAGGGTACGTGCTTCTTTCAAAGTCGTACTGCTTTGGCTGAACTGTGTGACGATACGCAATGTATAGCTGCCGTTGGCCAACGCCGGAACACGGGCGATCACCTTGCTGGGGTCGTTCTGGGTGAGACGGCGGGTCACTTTGGTCGTTGTGCCGTCGCCAGCAACGAAGAAAACGCCTACCACAGCCTCGTCGCCTGTTATTTTGATGTTATTGCCCGTAATCATAATATCTTCGCTTGCCGTAATCGATCCGTCGAACAGGCCGGTCAGGGTATCGGTAACAAGCCTGATACGGGCCATGTCGGCTTTTGTGCCCATGTTGATCACTTTTACGTTTTTCAAGGCATCGCGAAGTTTCTTCGTCGGAACGATGTCGAATGTCAGTTTGTGGATAGCCGGGTCGAACTGGGCATCCAAGTTCTCGAAAGCACCCAGGATACGCGGGGAGAACTGGCAAAGGTCCGTTGTCACGCTATCGCCGTTCAACAGGGCTTCGAGAATGATATCACTGTCCTGCGACGTTACCGAAAGAATGGTCGGCAACTTCAGCTCGGAGCCGGTGCGCTTGATTTCCCGGGCCGTATCTTCTTTGGTCAGGGTTTTCGGACCGGTTTTCACTTCGGCAATACAGTCTTTTGTATTGTCTTTTGTCAATGGGTTATCACGCAGATAAAATTCCCAGTAATACTCTTTGTTGTAATCTTCCATGATGTTTCATGTTTAATTGTTAATACTAATGTTGTTTATTTAGTCCGGCATAGAGCCGGAGTCTAATTTATTTCTCTTGAATGCAGCGAACAGACATGCCGTAAGCTTTAACTGCTTTATCATCATTTGTCAGAAGAAAAGCGCCATGCGCTTTGATTTCCGTATAGTAAACGTATGTTGTTTTCGATGATTCATGCGCAGAATACATCACAAAACAAGCGGCACTTGTTCTCAACAGGCCTGTTCCAGCCTCTCTCATCCAATACATCGGAAACCAGACAGATTTACAAGAATAGTCCGCATACGTTTCTCCTGGATATAAGTATAAAAGCCCGTTGGTTGCCTTTATCACCGCAGCTGACTCAGCTATCGGAGATGTAAGCCATTTTTTATTGTTCACCAACGCCAGATTACTGCCAAAAGCAAAGCCATCAAACATTGTGTAATTTGTAGCGTTGTAGAAATCCGGCACTTTCCACCCTTTCGGACAAGGATCATAGATCGTCTTCGTTGACGGTCCCCATAATCCATTCTCTAAATACATCTTACGATAAAAAGTAGATGGGTTGGCAATAGAATTCGCCAGACTTCCTCCATCTTCCTTGCCTAACGGTATCGTATATCCGTCAGCATTGAAGATCGTATTGGCTTCTTCATAAGAGCCATCGGCCGAACCTGGCATCGGATCTTTACGCCCCCATTGGTAAAGAACGCCATACGTACGGGCCGACTCCAGATCACTTTCCAATGCCGGGACAGCACGGATAGCACCCAGGTTACGATCCATGATGACTTTTTTATAGAAAGCACCCGACTCTTGTGTCCAGCTGGCACCTTGATAAGTATGTACTATTCCGCCCCGGGTGGTATTCTGAGCTGCTTCGATAGCCTTGGTCCGGCTAGTAGCATCACCAGCAGTAAAACTCCCAAGTAATGCCGGCACGTAATCTGAAACCCATATATGCCAGCTCCAGAGAGCGATTTTGTCATCCGTACCATATGCGGCTATCAAAGCGTTTCCTCCGTTGGTAACGGGTACTTTCAGATGGATACGTGCATCTTTCGCAATATCTCCATTCGTGAGTTTCACCAGATTACTGTGGTCACTCTCACTTATCGGATAACCCATTACCAGTTCACCACTGGTTCCGGCATCTTTGTTTTGCCAGAGTATTTTCACCTTTTTAATTTCTTTTCCATCCTTGATCGAACCATCGGTTGTCAGTTCGGTATTCCACCCATTCACTCCCGCTTCATGTTTATAGGGATTAAAGCAGATGTTCGTACCCGGAAGCATCATGAAGCAGTTGGAAGTCGGTTGTTCGTTGGTGCTTTTTACCGGTGTCTGGTCGAGCAACTGGATGCGTGGGTCGTTGACATAGTCGGCCTTATTGATATTGACTGTCCAATGATAGTTGGTATTTTCCAGTAGGTTGAAATCGTCGGTTTCGTTGCCGCCTAAATAGACACGGTAGTAGAGGCGTTCTTTCTTTTCGCTGTTGTCTACCACAAACTCGGCATAAGTGGCTGCTGGGTTGGCGTTCGTCTTATTACGGTAATAAGGGGAATTGGAATAGGAAGATATGCCGCGGGCATTGGCGGGAATCCAAACGGTCTTCGCGCTGTTGGCATTATCCAGTTCTGTTCCTGTCAAGCGGTAAACATCGACAAACTCGGCAACGGAGCTCGGATAGACGTTGCCCCATTTGGTCTCTTCTGTTCGAGGGATCAAGCGGTAATGGGCAGGAACCTGACAGAGTTTGACTTCTTTCAGGGTATAGCCTTTTTGAGTCATGTCCGAGGCAAAAGTCCAGTTTAATTCTACTTTTGTGGCCAGCCGTTTGAGCAACAGGCGGACGTCTTGGCCTGCCGGACTTTCGATTTTACCGGCGGAGGTGATATTGACGTTTTCCAAATAGAGGTAATAAGTCATATTGGCCAGACTGTTACCGATAGCATTGGGCGCAATGGCATTGATATTGCTTTCCTTCGCTTTCACTGTCATGTTCTGCACTTCAGATAATGTTTTACCGGATAGTGATTCGAAATCGGCGGAAGCCCCCCGGGTGACAAGCAAAAGTTTGCATCCGGTTGCCTGCTTCAGGCTAGCTGTAAAAGTTGAACCGACAGTGACGTTACCTAGTGCTTTACCGCCAATCTGCTTTCCACTTCCATCATATTGCCAGATTTCCAGATTGTAGAGTTTGTCAGGAATATCTGTTCCTGATTTGGTCTGCATACCATAAACAGGAACGGCCTCCAAAGCCGAACGGCTGTTGCTACCTGCCTTACTGGTCGGCGAAGCGGTTGCTCCTGCCCCGTCTTCTTCGTCGGCAATACCGAGATTGAGCGTTACTTCCACCGTCTTTCCTTCCGACGGATTTACCGTCGGAGAGTCGATTTTGTCTTCGCAACCTGTGCTTATTAATACCAGTGATAAGAGTGTCATAATAACTCCTTTCGTTTCTAATTTTTGTCCTATACTTGCCATCCTTTTATCATTAATTTACTACATCAAAAGCGCCGTTTTAACATTTCGTCAGAATCTCTTTCTTTTATAAGAAAGAGAGTTGGGACTGACGCTATCCGTGTAATCGTTGTTTTTCAACACATTACACTCTGCAGTAAATCAAAAAACTTCTACGCCCAAAAGGATGGCGTTATTTCAATATTATCAAATTGTAGCAAAATACTACCTGAAAACCTTGCCCCGGTCGTTAAAAGTTGCTACTTTAGCCGCCGATAACGTTAGATTATCAATCATTTTGATACAGTCTCTCTTTCTTATAAAAGAAAGGTATTTTCACTTTTTTCGCTTCCCGTTGAGATTCAAACTGTCGTTCAAACTCTCTGCTTTTTATTTTTACCGTATTTTTCATATACTCTCTTTCCTTTTTTTACGCACATTAACAATCACGTTCAGGCACATGAAAAAGTGGCACAATCTTTCGCAGGACTACAAGGCATACCTTTTCTCTTTGATCAGGAGATACAATAGGTGTATAAATTTCTATTAATATATTTTATCAACTTCTCTTGCAGCATTTTCAGGCTCTTATCCATCTTCATTGGTATAAACATTTAATAATTTAGTGATATTAAGCTATGAAGACGTTGAAATTATTTTTAATGGCCACGGGAGTTTTATTTACTTCTTTAACCTTTCAATCTTGTTTGGATGATGATGATAACTATTATTATGGGTATCTAACGCCAAACGCCCTTGTGACAGTAAAACCGGTTAGTGATAACTCATTCTTCCTGCAATTGGATGACTCAACAACATTATTACCGGCAAATCTGACCTCTTCGCCTTATGGAGATAAAGAAGTTAGAGCACTGGTCAATTTCAGTGTAGTAAACGAACCTAGTGAAGGCTATACTAAAGCTGTCCATGTTAATTGGATAGACAGTATTCTGACAAAACAAATCGCTCCGGATCTGGGAGTGGATAACGATTCTGTATATGGAACAGACCCAGTCGAAATGATTAAGGACTGGGTAACAATTGCAGAGGATGGCTACCTGACACTCCGTTTCAGAACATTGTGGGGAGATCGTAACAAGGCTCATTTCGTAAACTTACTGGTAAGTAAAGATCCGGCCAATCCTTATGAAGTAGAGTTTCGTCACAATGCTTACGGAGATGTCTACGGAACGGAAGGTGACGGATTGGTCGCTTTCAAACTGGATGAACTGCCGGACACAGAAGGTAAGACTGTTAAGCTGAAACTGAAATGGAAATCGTTCAGCGGCGATAAATCGGCAGAGTTTGACTACTGCACTCGTAAATCTACTCCTGCAAAAGTAGAAATTACAGGCGATAAAAGTGTGCTGAATTTAAAATGAATAGTGTAACAGACGAAGCAGATTAAATCTGCTAAAACAAAAATGCTATGTCTTAAATGAGACATAGCATTTTTGTTTACATATAATAATGTCTTTTTTCTATATTAGAAAGAATATCAATTTCTCCAATTAACCCGTATAAGTTTTTCCTGAAAAGGATATTTCACCATTGAATATGACCAGGGAACTGAATCCAACAAAACATCGTAAGGTTTTTCTTCCATTTTCAGGTTCCAATAATCTGACATATCCTCCAATACTCCCTCCCGTCTCAGGAATGTTTCCTGAAAGCCTCTATTAGAAACATTTTTCATTTTACTCCAATTTATCTTTAGGCTGTTCAACAGTTCATCAATTAAAGAAGTTTCTTTACTTGTCAGTTCAATATTGCAAGGCAAGGGATCGGATAGCGGATAATTTAACATTATCTTAAATAACATTAATTCAGAATCTTTTACCTCTAATGAATATGTAGCCAGATACTGTAACAAAAAAATTCCCCGAATCTGCTTTTCTTTATCAATAAACTCTCTACGGGAATCCGCTAAATATCCTAACCGATAAAAAAACATTGGTAAAAAGGGAGTTGTTAAAACGATCCCGGCATTTTTCACTTTAAAAATCTGTGCATTTGAATTTTCCATTGTAATAATTTTTTATTGTTTACGTTCTAACTTATCATATGTGAATTCTATAGTTTCAAGTTCGACTTCATCCTTGTTGTTTTCCAAAAAAGCAGGTGCATCAAGTTTTATCGCATAAGCATCTGTAGTATCTTGTTTTTGTTCTACCATAATTATCGTTCTTATATTAACAATTTAGGTTACAATCTTCGTTTTATTCAATTGTTTTTTAGATCTGTTATTCAACTAATTGTTCCCAACATATTGAAATGAGATAACGCATCTTTTTTATATTGTCTGCCGATAGGGACCGTTTGATCGCCAATATAAAATATATTACCGATATAACCAACGACATGATTCTTGTTGACAATATAAGAACGATGTACCCGGATAAACAAATCTTTCGACAAATGTTGCATTGTATCCGTCAGTGTGTATGCAACTGTCGCTTTAGCACCTGCCTGTAAATAGAAAGTGCAATAACTGCCTGATGCTTCTATATAGAGGATATCACTAAACAATATTTTTCGGAAGTGATCCTGTATTCTGATAAATATACT
The DNA here is from genome assembly GCF_020091425.1 of Parabacteroides goldsteinii. Classification (NCBI taxonomy): domain Bacteria; kingdom Pseudomonadati; phylum Bacteroidota; class Bacteroidia; order Bacteroidales; family Tannerellaceae; genus Parabacteroides; species Parabacteroides goldsteinii. The sequence goes on from NZ_CP081906.1 coordinate 1,960,116, forward strand.
ATCCACTACGTTTCTATCCACACCTCCTACAACATTGGCTGTAGCCTCCTGTAATGTCCGTTCTTCAAAGTTGAGTGTATTCATTTTGTATCATATTAAAGAGGCTTTATGGGCCCCGGTTATGTATACAAAGGTACTAGGAAAGGGTGTCGGATAGTTCCAATGGATTTCTTATTTAATTTTACATATATTTGATTGATTAACAAGAGACTATAATTATATATTAAATGGTATAAGTTTACGATTTAAGAAAGAAATATATAATTTGAGAATACCTTTGTCAGGACTTCGCCTTCATTTTCTTTCTCCACTGCAAAGGAGGCATATGATGTCGGGTATTGAAAGCCAGATAGAATGATGATGACGTTTGAAAACCGACTAATTCAGAAACATCGATCACCTTTATATCTGAATTCAAAAGTAATATCTCCGCTTCATCCAAACGAAGAGCGGTTACATATTCAGGGAAACGCATTCCCAACTGCTGACTGAAATATAAACTTAACGAAGTCGCATTCATTCCTAGTCCACTTGCTAATATTTTAAGTGTCAAATTAGGATTATGCAAGTATTTGGGTGATTTTAATAAACGGATCACCTCCTCTTCTTCTTTTTCCGGAGTAAGTGGAATGGGGATCTTGTTCTTCTGTCTGGTTTTGGTGAAAAAATGGGGTAATAGATAAAAACCTATTTTACGTTTTACAGTCCGGTAAAATACAGATTGATTCAACAGATATCCACCTATAAAAATAGTTGATATATTATATAGAATATTACATACATAATAGGAAGTAAACATACTTATTATAGAAATAAGATAGAAACATAAAAGATAGAATAAGTCCTTTCTAATAAGTTGCATTTGTGGAGTATTATCATCATTTACTCCATTCAAAATACGTGGAAGATAAACTAATAATTGTACAGCTAAAGATAAATAGCAACCAATACGGAAATAGGGCCACCAGACAGAACTATTGAGTCCGAATTCAGACCAGCTATAAATTAGCTTATCGGGAACCGGATTGAACAAAGTCATCCCGATATAAACGCCGATCAAGACTCCAGGGAGAAGCAGATGCCGTCTCCATTGCCGTGGATCCGGTAACTGGTTAGTTATCCTGAAACGAAAATACAGGTAAAACAAAGGAGTAAGTAATGTGAAAGCCCAACTGTTCACGCTGGGAATAAGAGCGATCTTTTTGAAAAGAAAGAGTCCTTCATACCACTATTATAAAAAGAAACTAAACAAAGAACCCATGCTATGGAAGTTAAAAGTATGACCTTTTTGTTATATCTGCTATATTGTAGCAAACAAATCCCGGCAATGATTAAAACAGCCCAGGCGAGTAAGGAGGTACAAATAACTGAGTGGCTGATACGCTATTATCCCTATAACGGCATTGCTATGTTCGGTGGCAAGGCGGAGTTTACTAACCACCTGCATCATCGGCTGCTGATATTTATACGGAAACGTAACTACTCTTTCTACCTTTCAAAGGCGGAGTTGACCGTTAGCTTTCTTCTGGAAGTGTTTGGTCCGACTTATTATATTGATGTACTGAATACTATCTACTATCTCCAACCCTACCGTGCGGATGGTTCGCCTACGCATGATGGGTATTTCAGTCAGGAACTGTACCGCATCTTCTTGCAGTTGTCCCTACTACACCAACCAGCCGTAACAAAGGAAAACACTTTGTCCGTTGAAGATAAAGCATCGTCCGGTTTGAAAGATCCGACAGACATTATGGATATACTACAAGATGCTAAATGTAGCGATGCGGACAAACGAATGTTCATCCGCACAATCGTCAAAGAACAACCGGAGATACTCATCCAATGGCTCCGATTGGGAATAACCCCAAATATGACAGGAATAGCTATTGTAGCTGCTCTGATCGAGGTTGATACAATGAACTGTATGCTTGCCGCTCTTTCTTTTAACACCCTGCAAGCGGTAGAAGTGATGAGGAATTACCTGCGGCAACAATATTCAGAAGAAAGTGATTGGTTAAAAGGCATAACCGAAACTCAGTTGGAGCTTCTGCTCCGACAATCGGTACTGATGTGGATTCGGAAAGGATACTACCGGCTACCAAACAGATTCGACCAATTGTTGAATCTGTTTTATCAGGAATTGACAGGCAAGGAGGATGAAGCAATCGTTACCCGATTATCCGCCTCCCAGCCTTTGAAGGAAATAAAAGAAGGACTAGGTCTCGAACAGAGCGGAAGATGGAGTATTCAGAGACTACAAGAAATATTATCAGTGTCTGTCGTGACAGATGATATAAAACGCAAATTACTTGTCTGTTTTCTGGAACAATCGTCAAAGGATTACGCTGAAGCGGTACGACTGCTCCATGCATGTGGATTATCGAACTCCCTCTGCCTCCTGATAAGCCAACCGATATGGGAAGAAGTACTTCGACAGTCCACCGTCCGGCTGGTAGGACTCGAAAATACCGCCCTGTTATTGTCCCTCTTCGATGGATTGATGGCACACGAACGTGCTTTGTCTTCTTATTGGAAAGGAGGTTCAAAACCTTTGAAAGCTCGCCTACTTGTATGGTTGGTCGAAACGATACGGTTACAAGAGACACATAAGAAACCGGTAGTGGAATATATCCGTTCTTTATTCGCAGACCTTGTTGGCAGAGAAGAAATATCGGAGGTCATTCTTGCTCTTTGGCGAGAGATGGGACATACGGACTCTCCTGCCACAGAAGAAATCCTGCATCTGCTGGTGGATAATGAATCCCGGCAAATCCGGCTTATGAAAACCGATTACAAGGATGGATGACACTTCCATACCCTATGAGAATAAATCCGGTTTGTTACGACACACCATAACGGAACAACCGGCGAAGTGGATACACCTGCTCCGCGATTTGCCGCATGAGAGTCAATACATAACGGCAATCGCCGGATATGTACCTGCCCCGCTTATGCTACAGGGCATGGCGAAGACGGATTTCTACCAGACCTCCGTATTATCGCAGTTGATGGAGCAGCTGCAACATCAGGAGGAGGAATTGTCACGGATTGTCGGAAGCAGTCTTTCCCTGCCACTTGCACTCTCGAAAGCTCTGCTGCTTTACTTGCAGGACCGCGATACATCAGGCAGAACACTGACGGCTAACGAGATTGCAGGAAAGTTCCTTGCCTTCTTTTATTTCATACAAACCGGCAAAACAGATTATCACAATAATATATTATGGATATCATTTACCAATAAAATTATTTCAAATATGAGTAGTAGTGAAAACAACATGGCTTCAGACGATATAAACAAAATATTGTCGAATGCAAGCAACAGTGATGCGACATTCCAGCAATCTGTCAACTTCTTGATAGACCAACAACCGGAAAAGTTGCTGACTTGGTTAGAGAAGGATGCCAACCTGTCTGAAATAGAACGGATTGCTTTCGTTTCGGACCGGATAATGGCAAAGAGATGGACAGTCTGTTTGTCCACTACAGCCGGATTCGAACAAGCCGGTGTGTTCCAACGATTGACTTCCTGGTTTCTTGATGGTCCTTCCGACAGGATATCTGTCACCGGATTTATCCGGGCGTTGCTGTCATGGGTTAAAGAAACGGACTGGAAAAGGCAGACACCGGATGAAATGGAAGTGTTTTTCTTTTCCCGTCTGTTCGGTAAATCCAATATCTCGTTACCTTTGGAGAAGATCGCGGACAACGGCCTACCGGAAGATACCCGAAAAAGATGGCTGCGCAATTACATGCGTTTCCAACCGGAAGAATTGCTGAAATATATACAAAAAACGGTATCGCAAAATATGTTGCCGCCGGACAAATGGATAGCATGGCTGGATATCGAAGACTGGCTGCGTCTGGCGGCAAGCCTTTCTCTTTCCGACGCAGAGCTTTTCCGGCAGATTCTGGAACACTTGTCAAAAAGGAATACATTTCAGAAGAGCGAATTGCGACAGGCATTGGCTACCTACATCATAAAGAGCCGTACGGATGAATGGATATATGGAAGTCCCGAAGAAACGGTCCGTTCATGGGTGCAGTCACTGCCGGAAAAGAAGGAAGTCGTGAAGGAGGAATTATTGCTGCAACTCTGTGAGATGTTGCAGCTGTCAAAGGACGGGAGAGTCGGAACGGACGAAGCGACAGAAACTCCGGAATTCCTTCTGGTGGAAAATGCAGGCCTTTGCCTGCTCGCCCCCTGGCTTAGCCGACTGTTCGCTATACTCGACTATCTGGATGATGAACGGAAATCGCTCAGGAATACGGCTTTGAAAATCCGCGCCGTATTCCTACTTCAATATATCGTCTACGGAGAGGAACGGGAATACCGAGAAACAGAACTGGTCTTCAATCGGCTACTTGTCGGATTGCTCCAACATATACCGATCCCGAAACAGCTGCCTCTTACCAGTGAAGAAAAGCAGACCGTCGACTCCATGGTGGCAGGCATAAAGGCTAACTGGCCAAGTATGGACGGCACATCGGTAAGGGGCTTCCGCCAGAGTTTCCTTGCCCGCAGTGGTACATTGGAACAGCAGGAGGAACGGTGGCTGCTTACGATGAAAGAAAAGACACATGACATCCTGCTTGAATCCATCCCGTGGAGCTTCAGGCAGATACGCTTCCCGTGGCTAAAGAAATATGTACAGGTCATGTGGCACGAGAAACAAAAATTCCAATAAATTGACGGACCATAAAATATATAAAATGGCAACTGAAAAAGTATATCAAGAGAAGACAGCACGCACCATCCAGCAGAAACTGGATGGTGGCGGCACAATGCAATTCGTGGATAACCGTCCGATGAACCCGGTCTTGCAACAGGTGGAAGAAGACGAAGAAGATACCCTGCAAGGCAAGTTCAATCAAGCTCTCCAGCGGGAAGAGGATGAAGAAGACATGCTTCAAGGTAAATTCGAACAGCCAGTCCAGCGCGAAGTAGATGAAGACGAAGCCGCCCTGCAAGGCCGGTTTGAAGCTCCCGTTCAGAAAAAGAATGAAACCGGCATGCCCGACCACTTGAAAGTCGGCGTGGAAGAACTTTCCGGCCTCGCGATGGATGATGTAAAAGTACATTATAATTCGGACAAGCCGGCTACAGTACAGGCGCTCGCCTATACACAAGGTACGGACATCCATGTAGCTCCGGGACAGGAACAACACCTGCCCCATGAGGCATGGCACGTGGCCCAGCAGATGGCTGGCCGTGTGGAACCTACCACCGAAGTAGGCGGAATGCCGGTGAATGACAATGTCGCACTGGAACACGAAGCCGACGTGATGGGCGCAAAAGCGAACAGTCTTTAATGAAGAATTATGCGTGAGTATATTGAATGGTTCAACCAAGTATTAACTGTCGCCATCCAGCTTTACTTCCATCAGGAATCTGAGTACAAGCAGCTAAAGGATGTGTATCCGCCCCGAAACGGCTGGATGGAGGCGGTGACAGGACAAATGGACACCAATTTTGAAGAACGAATCGTTATCATGCTTGCCTTGATGCCCCATATCTGTCCGCAAATACTGGACATCTTCTTTGTGCAGAACAAGAACTTTGACCGCCAGTACACCGAGTTCGGCGGTTGGAAAGGTTTGTCGCACGGAGGATTCCTTCCTACGGGTGAAACCGCTTCATTCATCCTTGCCGGGGAGGACGTGGAGAAACGTAAGGAGGTTATCCATATGTTCTCAAAAAGCCACTGGTTCTACGGAAAAAATATCCTGCGGCTGGAAGGTGCAGGCGAAGGAGAGCCACTGCTCAGCAGCCAACTCCGTGTATCTGAGGAATTCCTGAGCCGCGTACAACTCGATGTAGAATATAAGCCCGATTATACCACCGGCTTCCCTGCCAAACGTATCACCACGGAACTGGACTGGGAAGATATGGTGCTGGACTACCAGGTGACGACTGAACTGGAAGAGATCAATACATGGATTTCTTCCGGTAAGACCATCATGGAAGACTGGGGGTTGTCGCGTATCCTGAAAGCCGGATATCGTTCGCTGTTTTACGGTCCTCCGGGTACAGGGAAAACACTCGCGGCGACATTGCTGGGTAAGAAGAATAATATGGATGTATACCGGATAGACCTATCCATGATCGTTTCCAAATATATCGGGGAAACGGAAAAGAATCTGGCTAAAGTGTTCGATCTCGCTGAAAACAGGAACTGGATTCTCTTCTTTGATGAAGCAGACGCCCTGTTTGGCAAACGTACTTCCACCAACACCTCCAATGACCGTCATGCCAATCAGGAAGTGGCTTATCTCTTACAGCGTATAGAAGACTTTCCCGGCATGGTCATTCTGGCAACAAACTTACGTTCGAACATCGACGAAGCATTCTCCCGCCGTTTCCAATCAGTGATTTACTTTCCAATGCCGACTGAAGAACTACGCGCTGAAATATGGCGAAAGATGCTGAAAGGTTGGCCGAAGGATGTAGACGAAGACCTGATTACCATGGCTGCCAGAACAGAACTTTCGGGAGGTTCGATAGCCAACGTAGTCAGACGGTGTGCATTAGCAACAGTAAATCAGAAAAATCAATCTCTGGATAAACTTATATTAAAAAATGCACTGCAAAAGGAAAAACTGAAATGATAAGAAGTAGGTATAAAAAGAAAAGCGTCGAGATGATAGTATCTCAACGCTTTTTATTTTTATGTGACCGCGACAGGATTCAAACCTGTAACCGGCTGATCCGTAGTCAGCTACTCTATTCAGTTGAGCTACGCGGCCAATCTTTATATTTCTGTTTAAACTTTAATTCGGATAGTGACCGCGACAGGATTCAAACCTGTAACCGGCTGATCCGTAGTCAGCTACTCTATTCAGTTGAGCTACGCGGCCAATCTTTATATTTCTGTTTAAACTTTAATTCGGATAGTGACCGCGACAGGATTCAAACCTGTAACCGGCTGATCCGTAGTCAGCTACTCTATTCAGTTGAGCTACGCGGCCAATCTTTATTTCTGTTTAAACTGTAATCTCGAATGGTGACCGCGACAGGATTCAAACCTGTAACCGGCTGATCCGTAGTCAGCTACTCTATTCAGTTGAGCTACGCGGCCATTGTTTCGTGATTGCGAGTGCAAAGGTAGTGTTTTCTTTTAAACTTGCAAGACTTTAGTACATCTTTTTTTCAATTTAATCTAACATTTTTGGATTGAAGATCAAGTAACCGATGTTCAGTCCGAAGTTGAAATTCTTTGCCGGATAACTATACCCATTGGCATACAGGCTGATAGAGGCAAAAGGTAACTGTAACACCAGGGCAGCCTCTCCCATGTACTTAAATGAATGAAGAAACTTGCCATAATAAGGAACTGCCATATAAGGATTGTCCGCATTAGTTTCTTTCTTTATTTCATATAAAGGAGCAAAGCCGTACAAGTCCAGACGGAAATGAAGTAATTTGCTAAACTTATAGATTGGTGAAATGCCTGCTGCAAAATACTGATTGGCCCGGAAAGCCTCATTGAAAACAATCTGGCTATGCGGCGTAGGCGTAAAAGCCGGAGCCTGCAATACCAATGCCGTATAGTTATTCATCAGGTTTTTGCTGGATATGACCAATTCTCCCTGGAATCCCAGATTGAAACGGTTACTTAATGTTTCATAGTGCTGCCACTCCCCTTTTAATTGAAGCCAACTGTAAACTTTCTTTCTGATTGACTGACTTTGGGATGTAGGAGACGGATCATAATTCTCAGTACCTGTAACATATTGAGCGATCAGGAACTGTTTCCGCCCGGCTATAGGATATTGTTTAGCATCCAGTGAATTCCGTTCTATACTCAGCGAACCGCTGAACAGATTGTACCAGCTATGATCGAATTTAGAATTAGGGAACAACATATTATTACTCTGAAAATAGTAATCATTCAATTGCCCGTATGCAAAACCGATTTCTGATTTTGCCCTGTTCAGGAACGGGAATCCCAGCTTTAGCTTCATATACAATTCTTTTTGTTTAATGAAGGCCGGTAACACATCTTCGTAAAACAGCGACTGACTTTCCTGATATCTTTTATCGGAATATACCCCCTGCCAGTTAAGATAGGTTGGAATCCTGGTCTGCAAATAGATTCGTCCGTTCAGCATAACTCCACTGAAAGAATTACCTACCTGAAAGTTAGAATTAACATCGGCGGCAAAACGGCCTAAATATTGATAACCCAATCCTAAAAACAATTGGTTTGCCTGATGCGATGAAATATTACCTCCGAAACCGACCGTTATTTCTTCTTTCATCTTTACATCCAGATAGAGGTCAAACTTTTTCTCCCTGCGATTGTAAACAGCATGGGGCATAATTTCCCGTATCTTCGAAGAAGTGAGCATCTTGAAATAAGCCCGCTTAAATTCTTCCATCGAAAATTCATGATTCATATCACGATGCAGTTGTGCCTCGATATACTTACGCTGCGATTCGGAAACGCCGGTTACATATATATTTTGAAAGATCAGCGGCGGCAAACTTTCCTTATAAGCAACCCTGCGCATATTAACTTCCGTAAGCGGAACCCTGCGGGGCACTCTTTGCTTGATCGAGTCAATCATACTCATCGTACGTTTATAACCGATATCCATCAATTCCTTTGCTTTTTGGAAGTCCAGCAATGAAACAGTCGGGAAACTGAATTTAACCATCATGCCATCTTCTTCCGGAACATCATAATCCGTTTTCTGCATAATCATCGTTTCCAATTGATTATAAGCATTATTGGAAGGTTTGTTATTTCCTCCGGCAACAGTCGATCCGAAAATAAAATCAGGATGAAAAGCCTCTTTCATCGGTCCGACAGGGAAATTATCGTAAATACCGCCATCAAACAGAGGAATGCTGTCTTTCCAGATCGGTTGGAAAAAGAAAGGGAAAGTCATGGAAGCACGGACAGCATCTCCCAGATCTCCGTTCTTGAATATGATAGCCTTTTTATTATAGATGTCAGAACCGACACAACGGAACGGGACAAACAGATTGTCAAAATTCCATCCGGCTTTAGCGGTAGCCTGCGAGAACAATGCCATAAACGCCTGATTCATCTGGATCGGATTGATAAGGCTTTGCGGTAAAAAGTTGGCCTTGATTTGCAATGAATCGGTCATATCAATAGAAAAATGGCCGAACTCAGGAGTCGGGTCCGGTCTTTTAAAGTAATATTTATATTCATTTTCTACGGTACCGGTCTGCCAGTAACTAAATTCTTCTGATAACATTAATTCCAGCATCTCATCAGGAGAATATCCCATGGCATATAAACTACCTATAATGGAACCTATAGATGTACCGGTTATATAGTCAATAGGTATATCATTCTCCTCTAAGGCTTTAATGACTCCGATATGCGCAGCACCTTTAGCTCCTCCACCACTTAATACCAGTCCCACCTTTTGCGCATCGGCCGCTTGCAGGACGATCAGCAAAAAGGTTACCAGAACAGCTACTTTCTTCATACTTTACTTTCTCTCAGTTTACAACTTCAAATGTAAAATTATTTTCTCAGACTACAAGGTGTGTGGCAGGCTTATTGTGTTAAGATTTAGTGCTACAATAGCGAAAATATTATGAAATTCAGCAGCATTCAGAGATTAATTAAAATATAAATGATAAATTTGCCGAAAATGAAAGGGTAAGACAAATAAATATCACTCTATGAACATACTTGTATTGATGAATTCTATACTATCAATGCTGCCAACAGGAACAGCAGGATACTTGGTGCTTATTTTGGTCCTCTTTATCCTGGTTGTTTTGCTAGCAATCAAAAACAGGAAACTCGTTTGTGAAAAGAAACGGTATAAAGACCTATTGGACGATATGCAGGAAAACAACAAAGAAAAAGAAGCGTTGTTCAGCCTCGATATCTTAGAGAATCTGCCTTTTCCCCTTTTTGTAAAAAATATCGACGATGATTATAAATACGTATTCTGGAATAAGGAAGCAGAGTTACAATCCGGTACTCCCCGAGAAGAGATAGTTGGACTTTCCGACTTCGACATTTTTGGTCCTGAACGAGGAATGCGATACCGGAAAATAGATGAACAACTAGTCAAAGAAGGGAAAAATTACAGGGCCGAAGAAGATTACGTAACCCCGGATGGTGTTTTGCATAATACGATTGTAAATAAATCCATCATAGCCCATGGTCATAGTCATTTGCTGTTGGTTGCCCGTTGGGATATTACCCAAATGAAAGAGTACGAAAGGGAACTCATCAAAGCAAAAGAGAAATTGGAAGATGCAGCTAAAACCCAGAACATGGTGCTCGAAAGTATTAACTTCGGACTCATCTATATAGATAAAGAATACCGGGTTCAATGGGAATCTACCACAAACTTGCATAAAATAGCCAAAGGCCGGCGTTATACTCCGGGAAAGGTCTGCTATGAAACAGTCAGGGGAAGAACGGAACCTTGTCCCCGTTGCGCTCTCAGTGAAGCTATAACAAAAGGAGAATCGGTCCGCCACGAATTTACCGAAGGAGACATAACGGTAGAGATCAGTGCCATCCCTCTTTTTGACCATACAGATACCAACATTGTTGGCGGACTAATGAAGGTCGAAGATATATCCGATAAAAAAAGGATAGAACATTTGATGTTTGAGGTGAAAAGAGCAGATGAAGCCAACCGTTTGAAATCGGCTTTCCTGGCAAATATGAGCCATGAAATCCGGACTCCCCTCAATGCAATCGTCGGCTTTTCCAACTTACTGGCAGAGACGGATGATCCTGTAGAGAAACAAGAGTTTATTCATATCATATCGACAAACAACGAACTCTTGCTTCAATTGATCAACGATATTATCGATATGGCAAAGATCGAATCCGGCTCCCTGGATTTTACCTATTCTCAGATTGATATTAATGAATTAATGGAAGAAATTTGCAGCCAGATGATTTTAAAGAACAAATCCGAAGCTGTCAGCATTTCATTTGACGAGAAATTGCCTCAATGCCTGATTTACACAGACCGTAACCGGCTGATGCAAGTCATGATCAACTTCCTGACAAATGCCCTGAAGTTTACACCTGAAGGGGCTGTCTCTTTTGGGTATACGATCGAAGAATCAGGCAAAGCCATTCGTTTTTATGTAAAAGATACCGGAATAGGTATACCTCAGGATAAGAAAGATAAGATTTTCGACCGCTTTGTCAAACTGAATACATTCGCCCAGGGAACAGGTTTGGGGCTTCCTATCTGCGCCATGATTGCCGAAAAGTTCGGAGGAAGCATCGGAGTGGAATCAGAAGAAGGCAAAGGCTCTCTGTTCTGGTTAAGCATTCCAATGAAAGAATCTGAAGAAACCTAAAGTATTCCAAAGGCTGTGAACAAAAAAGGTGTTGGTATGTTTTCTTTTTCATACTTTTGCAACCTAAAATAAAGAACAGTCAATGTTTAAACATTTAATCGCTTTTACAGGAGTACTCCTGTTTGTCTCTGTTTTGCCGGGAAAGGCACAGAACTTAACGCCGAACGACACTGTCTCAAAAGAGGTTGTTATTGTTGATGGGCAACAGCTTAACGAAAAGCAATTGCAACGTTATTACCGTCAGTTACGCAAAGATTCCATCAGGGCCCATAAAAAGATCTGGTGGTCTGTCCTGGGTGGTCCGTCCTATACTCCGGAAGCATCGCTAGGTGTCGGAGGTGCCGTACTGGCCAGTTTCAGGATGAACAAAAACGATACGATTTCGCAGCGTTCTTTCCTTCCGGCAGGAATCAACCTCTCAATAAACGGTACGATCGTGGTGGCAGGAGCCGGAACTTTCTTCTTTAACCAGAATAAGTTCCGTATTTATGCCAGCTACGGATACAGGAACGAACCGGCCCATTATTACGGCAAAGGCTATGAAACCATTGAACATGTAGACAGAAGCGACTCGACAACCCGCTACCATAGAAGTTATTTCCAGATATATCCCCGTTTTGTCTGGGAAGTCCGTCCGCATTTTTACTTGGGAGGACTGTTCGATATCAACTTTACAAATGCATCGGATATAAATCCGGTGATGGAGCAAGACTACTATTTCAATCAGTTCAAACGGAAATACCTGAACGTGGGAATCGGAGGCTTGATTCAATACGACACAAGAAACGATGTCGCCACCCCCACAAAAGGAGTCTTGTTAAGCGGGAATATGAAAGCATTCGGAAAATATCTCGGAGGTGCCTATAACTACGAAATACTGGAACTTGAATACCGGCATTTTGTGAATGTATTCCGCCCAAGAAGTACCCTGGCATGGATTGCTAAAAGCCAGATAGGCATGGGAGATGTCCCCTACTCCGAATTACCCTCTTTCGGTTCGCCCTTCGACCTGCGCGGATATTACTGGGGTAAATACCGGGATAAATCCATGGCCTATGGCATATTGGAATACCGCCACATGTTCGGCTCACCGGAAAAATACAAAAGCGGAAACTTCTGGGCTAAATGCGGTTTTGTTGCCTGGATGGGAACCGGAACAATCGGTGACACTCCGTTCGACTGGAATAAATGGAAGCTGAATTTTGGTGCCGGATTACGTGTGCAAATGCAACCGGGCAAGAACTTCAGACTCGACATCGGTAAAGAGCCGGGACTGGATGGAGTTCAGGTTTATATGAACATGACAGAGGCATTTTAACCGAATCTTCATTTTAGCCTTAGTAGGCTATTTGTCAATCGATTACAGTTTCCTCGTAATTCCCTCTTTGGAAACTTCAGTTTCCTGCCAGGGAACTGTAATTTCCTGCCTGGGAAACTGTAGTTCCCTTACTAGGAAACCAGCGTTTCCTGCTTAGGAAATTCTGAGGGAACTGCATAAAAAAACATCCGCCGTCATTAGTTAGAGTAAATGACGACGGATGTTTTTTATTTCGGTTCGCAAGTGTGTTCGTTAAAACGATAGCTTCATCGAGAAGCGTACACCTTTTGTCTGAATACCCGGATTATCGCGGTAGGTCAAACGCCAGACATAATCGAGACGAAGGAACTTAAAGATATTCTCAATACCTACTCCGGCTTCCATATAAGGCGTATTACCCAATGTATAAGAACCTTCCGGGAACAGATACAAATCTTTGCCACCATAGTAAGGATTATTCTTATCGGTCAGATGACCATACATTCCACGGAATGAAAGAACCTCTCTCCATTTCAGTTTCTTTATCAGGGGAAGACGGTTCAAAAGAAGTCCGTTCATAAAATAAGTAACGTCCCAGGATGCATACTCGTCGCTGATGAACTCCATCGCATTCATATTGGTGTATGATTCAGGCTGGATTGTATAGGATAAGTTCGCGTTCGGCAATATCAATAACGGATAAGGAACTTTGTCCCACACCTTACCTGCTTTACCGATAATATCAAGATATCCGAAGGCCGAGAACCAGAAACGTTTCTGAATACCCAGGTCTGTACGGTTATAGGTATAGTCAGCACCTAACACCCCTTTTCTGGCAGTAATATGGTTCAATGTAATTACCGGAGCATCGAAAGTAATAGGATAACGATAGTTACGGGTCTGATAGAATTTCTCGTTCGGGGCATAACGGAATTTGAATTCCAGCTCCGTCATCGAGTAAGACTTTATAGGAGTAATGCGGCCATCTTCCTCTATCCGGTCGAAAACGGCATAGTCTGTCGAATATTCCTTTTTATTACGTAAAACCGCACCGTAAGCGATACCATTATAATGTTCGCGGTAATAAGTCAGTTCGGCATTTCTCAGATAAGTTGCACGGGTATCTCTCTGACGTTTCCAGGCCAGGAAGATATTATCTTTGTTGGTGTACATATATTGCTGTCCCAACTGGTTGATATCGTAAAGATATTCCAGACGGATAGAATTAACCGGAAATTCTTTACGGTATTCCTTCTTGTCATTGAATGAATACTCTATCAAGGCATCATACTTGATTTTCCGGTCTGTTGTACCATAAGCGGCATATCCTTCCAGGAATAATCTTTTACTGAAAGCAGTAGTAGTAGTTCCTCCGACACGGAAACGGGCTCCTTCGATCGCGTTACCACTGATAAAGGTATTGGCCGGTCCGAATTCGAATTTATTTTTAGCGGGGTCAGTGCTGGTTCCTATGTAACCGGAAGTCAGGATTGTAACAATTTTTTCTGTTACATAGAAAATAGGAACCGAACGTAACTTTTCCATCAATTTTTCAACCGTATTCTGTTTTCGTTTACCGGCTTCTTCCGGACGGTTCAAATCCCAGAAATCTTCTGTCTGCTTATAGGCGTTCTGCAATGTGATAATCGGAGCGCTCTCCTTAAATATCTCATCGCTTTCGGGCGGAAGGAAAGAATGGTTGCTGTATATGTTCAACCTTCGGGCATACATTCCCTTCGATTTTTCCGTCAGCTTGAAATCGACATTTATATCATCTTTGGTAATAATACGTGTACCATCTTCCGTCTTTTCGAATGTCTGCTCAATAGTCATTCCGCTGACGAAGTTCAGGTTGATGTTTTTAGGAACATTCAGGATTGCTTTCTTAACGAAATAAGTCGAATCGAGCGTAACGAAAAGATGTCCGGTAAATCCGAAACCTTCAGAAACGAAAGGAACGAATCCCAGGTCTACACATTTCTGTCCGTTCACATCCAGGGTATCAAGTAAATAATACTTATAAAAGTTCGGCCCCATGCTAGACAACGGGCTTACAAAACGTTGCAGGAAAAGAGGAATATCATTCTTGAAGATATCCACCTCACGGAACACCTCTCCCAGAAACTGCTGCATACCATCCCGTGAAAATATTTCATCTACACCGGCCGCCTTTGCTCCCAGCACGACTCTTTTTTCTACTTTAGGATCTTTCCGATAGAAAATGCCTTCCACCTTTTCTTTCTCCGACACTGGCAAAATGGTCTTTCCGACATCCAGCGTATCGATATAATCGATTAGAAAATCGAATTTCCCGCCCTTACCATTCTCTTTTTTAGGTTTCGGCTGATAATCGTTCATCGCGAAAACCATCTTTTCATATTGGCTGTAACTGAAATAATCATGATTACGGGGATCATTACTTTCGCGAGATTCGATAACCTTCTTGACAAAAGCCACGGCTGGATTTTCTTTCTTGCTGTACTTCTCTTTCTTCGGCTTTACAATGACTTCACCCAAATCAATACTGGAAGGGGCCAAAGGTATTTTAAAATAATTCTTTTTACCTATAGTCACTTTCAGTTCTTTTTCGGTATATCCCAGATATGAAACGGACAAAGTCCGTGCATTGGACGAGGTAGTCAACGTAAACTTACCGTCATCATCAGTCGTTGTCCCGATAGTTGTACCTTTCAGTATAACTGAAACATATGGTAACGTTTCTCCTGTAATAGAGTCCGTTACTATTCCACTTATTATAGTGTTCTGGGCTTTTGATGCAAATGCAACCAAAACAAGTGCCAGAATAAAAACAATCTTTTTCCCCATTATTTTATTAACTCCCTCGTTAAACTCCGCAAAATTATAACAGATTCTTTTTTATGAATGTTCCAAATTGAACCGATTATATTCCAATTGACAACAAATCTCACTTAAAAGACCCAAAATAGATGTTTTAAAATGAATTTATACTATTAATAATAAAATTCCTTCTTTCCGTAACGGGAAGTTTCGGGACTTCAATCAATGTATATCCTGCATCTTTGTAGACATCTTTCATTACATAATATGTATCTATCGCTTCATTAAATGATTGTTTACGTTCTTTATCCGTATGATATATATTTTCCCAGGGAGGAAGTATGAATACCTGCCTGTTATACCTGTATTTATCGACAGCCAATTCTATTTCTTTCCGGTCGGTTAACCCAATCAACCTTGCATATGCCAGTGTATCAGGGATTCCTCTGTCAAAAAATAATATGCCTTCATTTTCTTTATGAGCCAGATATGATTCAACAGAACGTTCCAGCATCATACTGGTATATAAAACGGTATCTTTCCAGGGCAATGCGTCTCCACCCTGTTGCTGTTGTTCTTTGATAATATCCCGTGCTACTTCTTTTACTGTTTGATATCCAACTATTTTAAGTTCTTCAATTAATGATGTTTTACCCGTTCCTGGTCCACCGGTAATAACATACAAGCCTGTTTTTATCAACATGATTTGTCTTTTTATGACTATTATGCCAAAAGGAAATACAACCCGGAAGAAAAGCTGTTATAACCGGAATTGTAGATGCAAATATACTGGATTATTTTTTTAAACCTATCAATTCACTCTTAAATTTAACATTTCACTTTTGTTTTCTCTTATCAATCTTTCTACCTTTGTACACGAAAAGGGGTGCCATACTGTAAACGGGCTGAGATTATACCCTGTGAACCTGATGCGGGTAATGCCGCCGTAGGAAAGACAGACAAGGCTTTTCCCTCCTTTCGTGTGTAAATATGAAAACAGATACATTATATCGTTATCCGACTGCGTTAACCATTGCTGGTTCCGACAGCGGCGGAGGAGCCGGGATACAGGCAGATATTAAAACATTCTCAGCATTGGGAGTTTACGGAGCTTCCGTAATCACCTCCATTACGGCCCAAAACACACAAGGTGTCAGAGGCATACAAGCCATCTCTCCGGAAGTCTTGAAAGGCCAGTTGGATGCGGTTTTTGAAGATATTACCATCGATGCAGTCAAAATAGGAATGCTGCATAATAAAACGGCGGCAGAAATCGTCGTAAATGCAATCGATACTTATTCACCGTCGCGTATTATCCTGGACCCAGTGATGATTTCGACCAGCGGTAATAAATTATTGCAGGATGATGCCATAGACATAATTGTCCGGGAACTGTTCAAACGGACATCGCTGGTCACTCCCAACATCGACGAAGCTGAATTCCTGTCCGGAATGAAGATAACTTCCGAAAAAGAGATGTGCCAGGCGGCAGAGAAGTTGCTGTCTTTAGGTTGCCGTGCCGTATTAATGAAGGGAGGGCATTTAAAAGGAAAAGAGATGACTGATATATTATATGTATCGGAGGCATCCCTTCTCCGGCTTTCGGCGGAAACTGTAATTACGACCAACGGCCACGGCACCGGTTGTACGTTGTCTTCTGCTATTGCCGCTTATCAGGCTTTGGGTAAGAGCCTGCCGGATGCCGTCAGACTGGCTAAAGAGTATATAACAAAAGCGATTACTGAAGGCAAAGATGTACGGACAGGACACGGGCATGGTCCCCTGAACCATTTCTTTGCTCCGGTTCCTTTAGTAAAAACAGAGATAAAAGGATAGTATGAAGCTGTTCGTAATCACAACTCCTTTCTTTTTTGAAGGGGAAAGCCGGATAATAACCCATTTGTTCAGGGAAGGAATGCAGCGTTTACATCTGCGGAAACCCCAAAGCGACATCGACAGGTTTCGTCTCTTACTGGACGCTATCCCTGCCGAATATCATTCACGGATTGTGTTGCACGAGCATTTCGAACTCACAACCGGATACCGGTTGGCCGGCATCCATTTGAACAGCCGGAATAATACCCTGCCGGAAGGTTTTGCCGGAAGCATAAGCCGTTCGTGCCATTCCTTGCAGGAAGTGCAGGATAACAAACAGTTGGATTATGTATTTCTGAGCCCCATCTTTCAAAGTATATCCAAAGAGGGATACGGAAACGGCTTTCCGATGGAGAGATTACGGGAGGCGGCTGCTTCGGGCATAATCAACGAAAAGGTAATTGCCTTGGGTGGAATAGAAGAAAAGAACATTCCGCTGATTGCCTCCTTACATTTCGGTGGAGCTGCCATTCTGGGAGCTTTGTGGGGCAAGGCCCCTTCTGTAATAAACGAGACATCTATAATAAAACGATACAAACAACTGGATATATGGCAATAGAATATCATTTGCGCAAGCACGAAGATAAAGGACAATTTATTCCACAGGGCAGTGGTGAACGCCTGATGTTTATAACCCACGGTACTTCTAAATACACGGAACGGGAAGAAGTCAAAATGGTTCTTGACGGCGGTTGTTCATGGGTACAGCTACGGATGAAAGGAAACATGAATATTTTTACAGCCAGGGAAATCGGGCAACTAATCAATGAGCATACAAACAAATGCATCTATTGTATAAACGATAATGCACGGATTGCTTTGAGATGCGGGGCGAACGCTGTTCACCTGGGGAAAGAAGATATATCAGTATCCGCCGCATGGGAAATGGCAAAAGAGCAGTTATTTCCGGGCGAAACCTTCTATATCGGCGCCACTGCCAATACCTTTGAGGATATCGAGCGTGCTGTCGGACAAGGAGCCTCCTATATCGGCCTTGGACCATTCCGTTATACAGAAACGAAAAAGAAACTCAGTCCCGTTCTCGGTCTGGAAGGATACAGAAAAATAGTGCAGCAATGTAAGGAGGCTGGCTATAAAATTCCGATATTTGCAATCGGAGGAATCTGCCTGGAAGATGTTACCCCGTTAATGGAGACCGGAATTACCGGAATAGCCGTATCGGGAGCGATTATCCATGCAGAAGACCCCGTAGAAGAGACCCGTCGTTTTATTAATGAGATAAATATTAAACATACTGTAATGGCAAGCAAGAAAAACATGCGTATTACCTATCCCGCATCGGAAAAGATATATATCCCGGGCGAAATCAACAAGATAAAAGTGGGTATGCGTAAAATCAAACTTCTGGATACCGTCACTATCGACGAAAACGGAGAGCAAGTTTTCAAGAAAAACAATCCGGTGATTGTCTATGACACAAGCGGTCCCTTTTCCGACCCTAAAATAAATATAGACATAAATGCCGGTATTCCCCGTATCCGCGAAGAATGGTGTTCGAAACGTAAGGATATCGAACAACTGAGCGAGTTGTCTTCCGAGTATGGCCGTGCCCGTCTGGAAGATAAAAGTCTGGATGAGATACGTTTTCCGAAGCGTCACCTTCCCTACCGTGCCAAAGAAGGTAAGAATATCACCCAGATGTATTATGCCAAACGACGTATCATAACTCCGGAAATGGAATATGTGGCCATACGTGAAAACCAGCAAATCGAAGCCCTGGGACTGAAATCTTATATCACTCCCGACTTTGTCCGTAAAGAAATTGCTGCCGGACGTGCCATCATACCGTCCAACATCAACCATCCGGAGGCGGAACCGATGATTATCGGTAAGAAGTTTTTGGTGAAAATAAATACCAATATCGGTAATTCAGCATTGTCTTCCGGTATCAGTGAAGAGATTGAAAAAGCGGTGTGGAGTTGTAAATGGGGTGGCGATACCCTGATGGACCTTTCGACGGGTGACAATATTCACGAGACACGCGAATGGATTATCCGTAACTGTCCGGTTCCGATGGGAACAGTTCCTATTTACCAGGCTTTGGAGAAAGTGAACGGAAACGTAGAAGAACTGAACTGGGAAGTATATCGCGATACACTGATTGAACAGGCTGAACAGGGCGTGGACTATTTCACCATTCATGCCGGACTATTGAAAAAACATATCGATTTGACAGCGACCCGCTTATCAGGTATTGTTTCGCGTGGTGGTTCCATTATGGCTAAATGGATGCAGCTGCATAATGAAGAAAACTTCCTGTATACCCATTTTGCAGAAATATGCGATATCCTGAGCAGATATGACGTTGCTGTGTCTATCGGCGACGGTCTTCGTCCCGGTTCCATCTATGATGCCAACGATGCAGCGCAGTTTGCCGAACTGCATGCGATGGGCGTATTGACAAAGATTGCCTGGGAGAAATTCGTTCAGGTTATTATCGAAGGTCCGGGTCATGTCCCGATGAACAAGATTCATGAGAACATGAAAGAACAGCAATATGCCTGCCACGGTGCCCCGTTCTATACATTAGGCCCGTTGACAACGGATATCGCCCCGGGATACGACCATATCACATCGGCTATCGGTGCCGCACAAATTGCCTGGTATGGCACAGCTATGATTTGCTATGTAACCCCGAAAGAACACCTGGGATTGCCAAACAAAGAAGATGTACGCAACGGAGTGGTTGCCTATAAGATAGCCGCCCATGCCGCCGACCTGGCAAAAGGACATCCCGGAGCACAGGTCCGTGACAACGCATTAAGTAAGGCACGTTTTGATTTCCGTTGGAAAGACCAGTTCAACCTGTCACTCGACCCGGAACGGGCTTTGCAATATTATAAGGAAAGCGCTGTTACCGACGGGGAATATTGTACGATGTGCGGTCCGAACTTCTGCGCCATGCGTTTAAGCAAAGACCTGCATAAGGAATGTAAAGAATAAAACTGTTATAGGGCGGCTGTCAGGGCCGTCCCTATTAACCTTTCAGCCAAAGCATATCCTTCATTATATAACGCTTCCAGCTTTTCCAGATTATTTTCTGTTCGCGTCACCTCTATTTTGTTTTCAGGACGAATCACGAATGCTTTACCTTCGGCTTCCAGTTGGTCGATATAATCGAGTACTTCATTATAACGTTTATACCTCAGTTTGAGCTGTTCCCGTATGGCCGGATATTTTTTATAGATGAATCCCGGCAGATAAAAGTTTTTATCCTTTTTACGGTATCCTTTATTTCTTGTGAGGATTATCACATTCTTCCGGAAACCGTCATCAATAGCCCTCTGGATAGGAATGGCATCACAAACTCCGCCATCGACCATCGGGACGCCGTCCACATAGGCAACTGGACAAAGAACCGGCAATGTGCAGGAGGCACAACAAATATCTACCAGCCTGTTTTTATCTTTCTTCTCTTCGAAATATTCCGCCTTCCCGGTCAGACAGTTACTGGTAACCATCACGAAACGTTCTTTCGATTTAAAATAAGTATCGTAATCCAGCGGATAGTATTTATCAGGATAAACATAGAATAAATATTCCATATCGATATATCCCTTGCCGCGCAGGAAATGGCGGAGACCGATATAATTATACTTTTTCAATAAATCTATATTGCCGAAACGCGAACGTCCTCTCTGCCGGGACGCATAAGATATGCCGTTACTGGCGCCAGCCGATACCCCTATCGTATAAGGGAACCAGATATTGTGGTCCATAAAACAGTCCAATACTCCGACCGTAAAAGTGGCACGCATCCCTCCGCCTTCCAATACAAGTCCTGTCTGATTATCTATTATCATAATTATTAAATTTAAAAAGCCATTGCCTGGCTCACACCGGACAATGGCCACAAAAATATAATAAATCAGCGATAAAAAAATAGTCTGTTTACAGAATAACTTCGTTCACTAAAGGACGGTTTTGACGGAAATCCTCGATGTTCTGCAAGGTCGTTTCCGCAATATTATGCATTGCCTCCTTGGTAAAGAAGGCTTGATGAGAGGTGACAATCACATTATTGAAAGACAATAGACGCGCCAGCACATCGTCGTCAATAATTTTGTCGGATTTATCTTCATAGAAGTAATCTCCTTCCTCTTCATACACATCCAGTCCGGCTGCCGAAATCTTCTTTTCTTTCAGTCCTTCAATCAGAGCATTCGTATGAATTAACTGTCCACGGCCGGTATTGATAATCATTACGCCGTCTTTCATCTTAGCAATTGAATCATCGTTAATGATATAACGGGTCTGCTCCGTCAACGGGCAGTGAAGCGAGATAATGTCCGAATTTTTGTATAATTCATCCAGCGTCGTATAAGTAATTCCTTCCTCTTCCGCGAATTTATAATCCGGATAAACATCGTAAGCAAGAATATGCATACCCAGTCCCTTTAATATCCGTATCAATATCTTGGCAATCTTTCCGGTACCGATAATACCAACGGTCTTTCCGTGCATATCGAATCCCATCAAGCCATTCAGTGAGAAATTGCCGTCACGTGTCCGCCAATAAGCACGATGGATTTTCCTGTTTAACGAAAGCATCAGAGCCAACGAATATTCGGCTACGGCGTAAGGAGAATAAGCCGGCACACGGACAACCGGAAGTTTACCTTTAGCCGCTTCCAGGTCTACATTATTAAAACCGGCACACCGTAAAGCCAACAGTTTGACCCCATTATCGGCCATCGCATCTATAACAGCCGCATCGGCCGTATCATTCACAAAGATGCAGACAGCATCGGCACCCTGCGTCAGGACAACGTTATTCGGATTAAGGTGCCCCTTAAAGTACTTGATATCGTAATTATACTTTTCATTTACTTTATCGAAAGAAGCTATATCGTATGGTTTAGCTCCAAAAAATGCAATCTTGTATGACATATTATTTGTTTTTTATTAAAACAGATTAAACATATCGAATGTTGAGAAAAAGCATTATTTCTACTTTGCCAAAGAACCTTCAGCTTTGACTTTGGGAGAATGTATCTTCCTTGCCAGCATAATCCCCAAACCGAAACATGTCCGGTATTGCTTTGACGGATTACAGTTAAAACCATATTATACTGAATTTTATAACGTAATTATAAATCGTCTCATCGACCGCGGACTGATAACTCCCGAAGAAGCGGAAGGAGTACGTCCCGAAGACCTGAAAATAACAGGAGGTTGTGTCAAAACGCTGGCACAACCTTTTTTTATGCACAAAGCCCAGACTTTCACAAGCCCGGGCTTTGTTATTACCCAAAGTTTTTGTATCTTTAGGCATAAAGTTTTTCATTATGGCAAAGTTACATTTTCGTCCTTACATTCCCAACCAAACAGTTCTTTTTCCCGGAAGAATTGATGAAAACATAGCAGCGAACGATCCGGTTCGCATAGTTAATACTGTTGTTGATAATCTCAATCTTGACAATTTCAAGAAGCTTTATAAAGCAACCGGTCGTTGTCCTTATCATCCTAAAATGATGCTTAAGGTGATTATCTACGCCTACATGAACAATATCTATTCGTGCCGCAAAATAGAGAAGCTTCTCCTACGTGACATTCATTATATCTGGCTTTCCGGTAATGAACATCCGGATTTTATAACCATCAACCGTTTCCGTAATCGTGTAAAAGAAGAGATAAATAATGTATTCACGCAGTTGGTTCTTGTCCTTGTCGACAAAGGTTTCATCAGCCTTGACGTAGAGTATATTGACGGTACCAAGATTGAGTCCAGAGCCAACAAATATACTTTTGTCTGGCGCAAGACAGTCGAAAAGAACCGTACAAAGCTGATGGATAAGATCCGCATTCTCCTGGAGCAGGTGGATGAAGCCATAGCCCAAGAGAACTCCGCCAAAGACACACCCGTAGAGTTCACTCCCGCCATGCTCTCAGATATAGTGAATGAACTTAAAGAGGTGCTGGAACACCAGCCTGTAACAAAGGACAAGGAACAAAAGAAAGTCATCCGGGAAAAGAAGAAACAGGTCCGGGAACTTGAGGAGTACCGTGACAAGTTGATGGAATACGACAACCATCTTGACACTCTTGGAGAACGCAACTCCTATTCCAAGACCGATCCTGATGCCACCTTCATGCGCATGAAAGAGGACGCCATGAGAAACGGACAGACCAAGCCCGGATATAATCTGCAAATAGGTACCCAGAACCAATTCCTCATAGACTTCCGACTGTTTCCCAACCCAACCGATACACTGACCCTCATACCTTTCTTCCACTCCTTTGAGCAACGCTATAACCGCTTACCGACTGTCGGTGTGGCAGACTCCGGTTACGGCTCGGAAGAAAATTACCGGTTCATGCAAGATAATGGGATAGGAGCCTTTGTTAAGTACAACTACTTCCATAAAGAACAGCGTCCCCGTTATACCCCCAATCCATTCCATGCGGAGAGTCTCTATTACAATGCGGAAGAGGATTATTACGTTTGTCCTATGGGGCAGCACATGAACCGTATAGGAACCAGGCGTGACAAAACAGCTAGCGGATACATCACCGAAAGTGCCCGGTATAAAGCACAAAGATGTGAAGGGTGTCCTTTACGTGGCAGTTGCTTTAAAGCCCGGGGGAACCGTATTATAGAAGTCAACCACCGGTTAAACCAATACAAACGGCAGGCACGGGAAAGGTTACTCTCGAAAGAAGGCATCAGGCATAGGGGAAGGCGATGTATAGAACCGGAAGCAGTTTTTGGACAAATGAAACACAACATGGCATACAAAAGGTTCCGGCATGTGGGAGAAGACAAGGTTACAATGGACTTTGCCTTCTTTGCTATAGCTTTTAATATCAAAAAGATGTGTACAAAACTACTAAAAGCAGGAAAGAGAAGGAGTACACACACTATATTTATCTTTATCAGACCACGTGTGGCTCAACATACGACGAATATTAAGCCTTATTACCTAATTACTGAAAAAATAGTCGCATAGACAAAAAAAGAGGAACGACTATTTTTAAGATAAAAAAGGAGATGTGCCTTAGTTTTGACACATTTACCGGATGAAAAGCCTCTATAGCCTTCTTAATGTCTTTATTTTCTTCGCGTTTCTTATTCTTCAGGTTGTTGCTTATTACACTCTTGCTTTTTTTGTTCGGCTTTACGCTCTCTTTTATTCTCCCGCCAAACAAAATACAGGCCAATGAGAACCATCCCTAACGCTGTGATATATACATATATATTCATAATTAATTCTCCTTTTCTTTATTATCCAAAGTCTATGATAACATTTGTCCCTTTATTCAGTTCCGAATCAATCGTAACTTTAGCCCCATAGGTCGTCAGTATACGCAATGACAAACTAAGCCCGATGCCATGTCCGGAAAACTCTCGGGTATTGGAGGCACGGTAGAAAGGCTGGTAGACACGCTCCAATTCTTCCACCGGGATGCCAATTCCCGTATCTTTTATTTCGAGGACCGACCCCATCAAACGCATCTCGACCGATTCTTCCCCTGAATATTTACAGGCATTATTCAGTATATTACTGATGGCTATCTTTAATAAATGAGGGTTTGCCGTCAGGCAGAAGGCAAAAGTATCTGTCGTGAACTTGATACGGTTACCGACAAACTGCATCAGGAAATCGGCCAGCATAATGGTCTCGGTCGCATTTTTAAGTATATCTTTATCCCCGTGCGAGAGGAAGAGTAAATGCTTCATCAATTGTATGATACGCTTATTTTCCGAAGCGATACGTTTCAATGCGGACTGGTATTCTGCCGGAGTACGTTCCTTTAGCAAACTAATCTCACACTCTCCCTGTATAGCAGTAAGCGGATTGTTCAGTTCATGCGAGGCATTACTGATAAACGCCTTCTCACTTTGATAAGCAGCATCGATACGGTCGACCATGCGGATTGCATAGAGCTTTCCGACAAAATAAATCAGTACCGCACTTATAACAATCAAAGCCAGCAGCAACCAACCGATACGCTGCTGGATATCTCCGCCATACTGGTTGTTGGAGATAACAAGGACAATAAAATTACCCTCGTTATCCGGATAATAAAGTGCTGCTCCCACCTTCTCCTTTTCATGGAAAGTGATTACCTCGCCCTTATATAACCGTTCAATCTCTTTTTCCGTCATATAACGGACCAACGTTACATGCGTCTCCGCCACACTGTCCGCATTCAGTAATATCTCGGTGGCAACGGGTAAAGTCTCTTCATACCGTTTTTGTATCCGGGCATAACTTTCCTCGTCCACTTCATCCTTCTCCCAATGTTTTTCGGCTGTTGCATAGGCCTTTTCCGTCAGATAAGAATAATAGAGGCGGCTGATATAGTTTGTCGCAATAAAATAAAAGGCAACCGTGACAAGCGCAATGATACCCACCGTCATCGCCGTATAGAAGAAGGCTATCTTATTCCCTGTTTTCATGCTTCCATCATATAACCGATACCTACAACGGTACGAATCAGCTTATGGTCGAAGTCCTTGTCTATCTTACTGCGAAGGTAATTCACATAGACATCGACTACATTTGTATTAGTATCAAAATCTTTATCCCATACATGCTTCAAAAGGGTGAGGCGATTCAAGGCCGTACCCTGATTCAGTATGAAATATTCCAGCAAGCGGTATTCCTTGACCGTGAGGTCTATCGGCGTACCGTTACGAAACGCCCGGTGGCTGGTCGGGTCGAGACTCAGGTCGCCACAGCGCAAGGAAGCCGTGGCAGTCTCCGTTCCAATCCGCCGCAGAAGAGCTTTGATACGTGCTTCCAGTTCCTGAAAGCTAAAAGGTTTGACCAGGTAATCGTCTGCACCGGCATCGAGGCCGTTAACAATATCGTCTGTCGTACCCAACGCCGTCAACATAATCACAGGCGACTGGTATCCGTACAACTGGCGGTATTGGCGGCACAATTGCAACCCGTTCATCCGGGGCATGATTATATCCAGTATCAAAAACTGGAAGTTCTCTTTCTGCAACAACTCCCAACCCGCCATACCGTCATAAGCCACGCTTACTTCATGACCGAACTCCTGCAACCCCCTCTCTATGAAAGAGGCGATATTCACTTCATCTTCTACCAATAATATCTTAGCCATCTGATTTGCCATTTATGTCGTTCAGATTACAAATATACGATTTACAATCTACGCTGTAGTAACTTTCCATCTTTATCATACAGCATCCGGCTGTAAAAGGCTTCCACCATAAGCGGGAAGACAAAGAGCGTGAAGAAAGTAGCCCCTATCAGTCCGCCGATGATGACGATGGCTAACGGGCGTTGGCTTTCCGAGCCGATACCGTGGCTGAGGGCGGCGGGCATCAGTCCGATAGCTGCCATCGAAGCCGTCATGAGCACGGAGCGGACACGGTCTTTCACACTTTGTTTTACAGCCAACGGCAAAGGTGTACGATTTTTCAAGTTACCTTTTATATCGGAAATCATGATAACCCCGTTCTGGATACAGATACCAAACAGCGCAATAAAACCGATACCTGCCGAAATCGAAAAGTTGAAGCGGGTAAGCAGGAGAGCGACAATCCCTCCCACAGCCGCATAGGGTACATTCAACAGCACTAATCCGGCATCGCGGGCATTGCCGAACAGCACGAACAGGATGACGAAGATGATGGCAATACTCACCGGAACCACCTGTGCCAGTCGTTTCGTAGCACGCTGCTGGTTCTCAAAATCCCCCGTCCATTTCAGGGTATAGCCTTCCGGCAGCTTCACCTGCCGGTCGACTTTTTGCTGTGCTTCGGCTACTGCCGTACCCATATCGCGGCCACGGACGGAGAATTTAACGGCACAGAAACGGGCATGGTTATCGCGATAGATAATCAGCGGGCCGGTTATCGTATGGATGTCGGCTAACTCTTTGATGGGCACCATCGTCCCGTCGCGGGCCGGAACCAATATTTTTCCTATCTCGTCCTCGCTCTGGCGGAAGGCTGATTCGTAGCGCACCATGATATTAAACTTCCGTTCGTCTTCGTAAAGCAACGAGGCGCTCTTGCCCCCTATCGCCATCTCGATAATGGACTGCACATCTTCTTTTGCCACTCCGTAACGGGCCAGACGCGATTCGTCGAGTTCGATACGCAGTTCCGGTTGTCCGATATTACGTATGACTCCCAGGTCTTCGATGCCTTCGACGGTTTCCAGGACTTTAAAGACTTCGACGGCTTTCTTTTCCGACTCGTACAAGTCTTTACCGAACACTTTCACAGCAATCGAACCTTTCACGCCGCTGGCAGCTTCTTCCACATTATCGGTGATAGGTTGGGAGAAGTTGAAGTCTACGCCCGGATAGATAGCGAGGTCGTCCTCCATCTTCTCAATCAATCCCGCCTTAGTCAATTTGCTGGCCCACTCCTTTTCAGGATAAATGTCTACATGAAACTCGATATTGTAGAAGCCTGTCGCATCCGTTCCGTCGTTGGGACGGCCCGTTTGCGAAAGCACCTGCCGTACTTCGGGATACGACGCCAGTTCGCGGCGCATCCGGTTTGCCAGCTTAACGGACTCATCCAGGGAAATACTCTGCGGCAAGGTGGCACGGATATAAATAGAACCTTCGTTCAGCTGCGGAAGAAACTCAGTCCCCAGCAAAGTAAAACACCACAAACCAACGGCAGCCACCAGCGAGGCAATGCCGATAGTAGTCTTCTTATGTGCATGGCAACGGTCAAATATCGAAACGGATACCCGGTTTATCCATGCCAGAAACGGATTATGCCTTTCACGCACATTCCTTTTCAACAGCATCGAAGAAAGCACCGGGACTAATGTCAACGTAAATATCAAAGCCCCCAGCAAGGCAAACCCGAGCGTATATGCCAGCGGACTGAACATCTTCCCTTCCACCTTCTGAAAAGCGAATATCGGAACCAGTGCCGTAATAATGATTAGCTTGGAGAAGAACACCGCCTTCGCCCTGTCTTTGGCCGTCTGGCGAATCAGTCCCATCTTACTCATCACATTGAAGGCAGGCATTCCCACCTCACGCGCCTTCCGGTCGAGAGCCACAAACAACCCTTCCACCATCACGACCGCCCCGTCGATAATGATACCGAAGTCGATCGCCCCCATCGAAAGCAGGTTTGCACTCATTCCCATCGCCCGGAGACAGATAAAGGCGAAGAGCAGCGCCAACGGGATAATAATGGATACAATCACCGTTGTACGCCAGTCTGCCATAAAAATCAACACAATGAAAGTTACCAGCAAAATACCTTCGGCCAGGTTATGCGTCACCGTCCGTACCGCCAGGTCTACCAGGTCCTCGCGGTCGTAGAAGGACACAATCCGCACATCTTCCGGCAACGCATTTTCCTGTATGTCCGCTATCTTTTCTTTCAGGGCGGCAATCACTTCGCCCGGATTCTCTCCTTTCCGCATGACAACAATTCCCTGCACGACATCGTCTTCTTCCATGCGTCCCACCTGTCCCAACCGGGGCAAGCTCGATTCGTGAACGTTTGCCAGATGTTTCACCAGGATAGGTGTGCCGTTGATGTTCTTGACTACGATATTCTCAATCTCCTTCGTATCGTTGATCAGTCCAATGCCGCGTACCACATAAGCCTGCGAACTTTTGGTTATCACATCGCCCCCTACATTAATATTACTCTTTGCAATCGCGTCGAACAGTTCCAGAGACGTCACGTTATAGTTAATTAGCTGGTTCGGGTTAACACTCACTTCAAACGTCTTCACCTCGCCGCCGAAGCTGACGATATCCGCCACTCCCGGCACCGCCCGCAGCTTACGCTCGATTACCCAGTCCTGGAACGTCTTCAGTTCGCGCACTGTCCGTTTGTCGCTCCGCAGCGTATAACGGAAAATCTCCCCCGTCGGTCCGTACTGAGGCTGTACCTCCGGCGTAACCCCCTCCGGCAGGTCGGCATCGTTCAACAGGTTATATACTTGCTGGCGGGCATAGAAGTCATCCGCGTCATCGTCGAACATCACATTGATGACCGAGAGGCCGAACAGCGTCGTGCTGCGGATATCCGTTTTCTTTTGTACCGGATTCATCGCTATTTCGATGGGGATAGTGATAAACTTCTCTATCTCTTCCGCACTGCGTCCCGGCCATTGGGTAATGATTGTCACCTTCGTGTTCGTCACATCGGGAAAGGCGTCGACAGGCGTATGGATAAAGCTCACTGCTCCCGCTATCACGGCTATGGCGGTACAGAAAAAGATAAAGAATTTATTCTTCAGCGAGAAAGCTATTATGTTATCTATAAATGTATGCATCGTTCCTCGTTTACTTTAAAGCGTTATAAACCAAAAGAGCATTCCGGTCGATAATCCGGTCGCCCTCTTTCAGCCCGGTTTCCAGAAAACAGTACTTATCGGTCTGTTTGAATACCGTCACTTCACGGGGCTGCAACACATTGTCGCTGCCTATCCCCACAACAAAATGACGACCGTTCTCAAATATGACGGCACGGGCCTCCACACGGGGCATCACCTTCCCGTTCGCATCAGTCTGCACATAGACATTGGTGAACATGCCAGGTTTCAGCAGGTAATCTTCATTCTTCAACTTAACCCGTATGCTCATTGTTTTGCTCTCGCTATCCAGCATATTATAGACCTTGTCAACCGTTCCGGTAAACTCCCTGTCCCGGTAAGCCAGTGTCGTTATGCGGACTGCCGCTCCTTCGCCAACCCTGCTGATATCGCTCTCGTAAACATCAGCCATCACCCAGACGTTATCCAATCCCGAAATCGTGAACAACTCCTCCGTCTGGTCTGAACGTATCTGCATATTGCGGCTTACATTCTTCCCGATAACGAAACCGGAGACAGGCGATTGTATCTCATAAGTAGAATTACCCGTAATATGGTAGATAGCATACACTTCGTCAATCCGCTTCTGCTCGGCCCGGGCATTTGCCGCTTCCTGCTCTGCCTGAAGGACATCACGTTCGGAAGCCATTCCGCTGTTGAACATATCCCGTGTAGCTTCCAGATTGCGGTCGGCAAGTATAATCTGCTGCCCCGCCTCCTTGCGCTGCTTCTCGTAATCAGCCACTTCGCTGCTATGGATAATGGCGAGTATATCTCCTTTCTTTACATAGTCGCCCATCTCGACATTCACCTCCGTGATATTTCCTCCGAAGATGGGATAGACACGCGCCAGTTGTTCCGGATTGAAACCGACACGCCCATTCAACAGCAACTCATTGCTCAGGGGCATCTCATGCACAGTCTCGACCGAAACCACTTTCTGCAAACTGTCGGTCAACATCAAAGGTGCCGGCGCTTCCTCCTGCCCGCCTGTTTTCCTACCGCACCCTATCAGTAACGGCAACAACAGCATCCATACAATACAATTCTTTTTCATTCTATTTCTCATATCCTTATATTCAATATTCATTAATAGCTGAACACGTCGCTGCCCGTCACGGTATTGACTTCCTCCATGGCGAGGAACACATCTTTCTCCGTCTGGTAAAGTTGCAGGCAGGTTTCTTTATACGCCTGGTAATAGTCGATAAACTCCAGCAGGCTGATATTACGCTTTTGGTAGTTGCTGTTTACCCCCTCAATGATAGTCCCGAAGTCACGTTCCAGTTCAAAGTTGGAAGAACGATACAGTTTGACCGCCTTCTCCAGTCGTGCATAGCTGGTGAAAAGTTCCGTTTCCGCCTGCCGGCGGGCAAGTTCTTCCCGATTCGTGTTTTGCAGTACGGCAAGGCGGGCAGATTTGATATTCCCCTGATTGCGGTTGAAGACAGGAACCGAGATGCTCAGTCCTACGGCAAAGTAATTATCACAGAAGTTACCCGCCCTGTCATAAGACCCTTTCAGGCTTACTTCGGGAAAGGCCAGCGACTTTTGCAAGCTCACATTGGCACGTGACACCTGTATATTCGTCCGCGCCATCTTCATATCCGGTCGCCCGGCAAGCCGCTCCGACAGTTCCGCAAAAGGGACTGCCCCGGTATCCATCTGTTTCAGTACCGACGCATCGAAGACCAGCTCAAACGTCTCGTCTGCCTCCAACCCCAGCAGCAACCGCATATCCCCTTGCAAGGCGATAAGCCGGTTCAACGCATCATTCCTCTCCTGTTGCAGAGAAAGCAAAAGTGCCTGTATCCTCGACTTTTCGAGCAGGGAGATATTTCCTTTCTCATTCTGCTCCTTCATCGCTTCCAGCAGTCGTTCCAGGTAATCTATCTCCTTGTCATAGACCGAGAGTGATTTCCGGGTATAATAAATCTCAATGAATTTGCTGTTCAACTCGCTGCGCAACGTGCGTAACACCTCTTCAAACTGGTAGACCGCCATCTCCTTATTTAGCTTCTCTACCCGCACTCGCTTATTGCGTTGTCCTGCAATATAGATTAGCTGTTCAATTTCTATCACGGCTTCGCCTTCCTTCCCGACGTCGAAATACTTCCCGTTCAGACGGTTATAGACATTCTGCTCCAGCGAAATGACCGGGTTTTCAAACAACCTGGCCTGGATAACTCCAGCCTCGGCAATGTCGATATTATAACGCTCCGCAATCAGTTCGAGATTGCAGGTGGCAAAGCGCTGCCCAGCTTCCTGTAAAGTAAGTTTGACGGATTGGCCTTCTGCCCTGGTGACATAGCAGAATACCGGTAAGACAAGTAATAAAAGAATGAATCGTTTACCCATGTGCATCTCTTTTTTTTGAGCGCAAAGGTATAGGGCGGGGCGTTTTACGTCCCTACGTATCCGATTAGAATCCTCTTAGTTGAAATTAGAATTTGATTAGAACCGCTTCAATCATTTATTATCATGCGGTATGGAGGTTTAGGCATCATATCCTCCGTGGTAAGTGTCGGAGGAAATTTAGGATAGATAAGTTCCAGCCAGCGCAAATCTATAGGGCCGGGGACTTCTTCCACCCGTACACGGGCAAGCCCTTTCTTCTTAAATCCCAGTAGCTTTGCAGCGCCCGAGGATACGTCGATAATCCGCCCCTTACGGTGTGGACCGCGGTCGGTGACGCAGACTATCACGCTTTTCATATTCTCAAGGTTGGTGACACGCAGATAAGTACCGAAAGGATGAGTGCGGTGGGCGGCAACCATCTCGTCTTTGTCATGGATACGGCCGCTCGATGATTTCCGACCGTGAAAACGTTCGTGGTAATAAGAAGCAAGCCCCTCCTCCTGTCCCCATACGCCCCCTGTGCTTTGCAAAGCAATCAGCAGAAGAACGATATGGAACAAGCGGAAGGGCATGTGCATTATATAACTAATTTGTATTATTGAAGCAACTCTCCGTTATACTCGCCGGTCAACGTACCGAGGAACGCCACAATCTTCGCCGTTTCGGCATCCGAGATACGTTTTCCAATCTGGAACTCATGCATCACCTGGATAGCATCCTCTATTGTGGTTATCGAACCGTCGTGCATATAAGGCGTTGTTAGCATTACATTACGCAGTGTAGGTGTCTTGAATTTATGACGGTCAGCCTCGTTCTTGGTTACTGCCCAGCGTCCGTTGTCACCATCCGTCAAGCCAGTGCCGCGGTAATCGAAATAATTATCCTTGATACCCATATATTCATACGACTGTCCGCCCAAGTTCATACCGACGTGGCAAGTCGCGCACTTATTGTCTTTAAACAACTGGTAACCTTCCAGTTCCTCGGCTGTTAGGGCATTCTTGTCTCCTTGCAGGTATTTGTCGAAACGGCTCGGTGTAAGCAACGTCTTTTCAAACTCAGCGATAGCCTCCGTTACCGTCGACTGCGTAAATCCTTCAGGGAATACTTCAAGGAAGCGTTTGCTCAACTCCTTGTCTTCAGCCAGCTTGGCACAGATTTCGTCAAATGAAGCGCTACCCATTTCCACTGGGTTCAAAGGAGGTCCGGCAGCCTGCTCTTTCAGGTCGGCAGCACGTCCGTCCCAGAACTGCACGAAGTTGAGTGCCGCATTATAAACGGTCGGTGCATTCACTCCGCCGAACTGGCCATGGATACCTTCCGAGAACTGCTTGCGGTCTACTCCGGCCGTATTCAATCCGTGACAAGTGGCACACGAAACCGTGTTATCACCCGACAGGCGTGTGTCGTGATACAAATCAAATCCTAAAGCAACCTTAGCCGAATCGGTCGGGATAGCAGCCATCAACGGTTGAACCGGTTCATTGGCAAACTCTTCTGCTACGGTAGGCGATACATAATTGTTCTTACGGACATCTTTCGCCCAAGCGATAATGACCGCTTTTTCGTCGTCATTCAGGCTGGTTCCCCAGTGCACTGTGTAATATTTGGCTGGGGGCATCGAACCGCTCAGGGCAGTGTTCTCCACTTTCGCCAAATCGACTTCCGACACAGGCTGTCCGTTATCCAGTGCTGTTAACATCGCTGTAAGGTCCAGATAATGTGTACCTTCTTTCATATCAGCCTGCACAACCGGACCGATAACCGGCAACTTTCCATAAAAAGGAACATTTGCGGTAGCCGAGTGACATTCCATACATCCGTTGTTACGGATAATCGAAGCTACCTGTTTTGCCTTGTCGCCCTCATGTTTCTTGTACTCATTGGATGAGCACGAAGGCATTGTCAAAGCCAACGTAAGCAGTCCGGCAGGAAGTACCGCCATCTTACTAAAACTAGTGTTACGCATAATTATTGGTTGTTTGAGATTTGTTTCCTGCAAAAGTAGATATATTTATTAAGATATCTTCACAAGATTGATAAGTTTTATTTATGGCGAGATAGGCTGTGTCTATATTATTTTGTCTGCAATGATTCTCCCATTGGTACAATACGGATAAATTTCGTCCCAAACGATAATTGTGTAAAACAGTTTCTTCTCCTCTCCTGTTTTTTATATAGCTTTGCAACACTATGTATAACAATTAAAGCAAAAAGAAAATGTTTAAGAACAAAGCTTTGTGGATCACAATTGCCATTATCGTGGTACTTTTATTTGCCGGTTACTCCTGGGTAAAAGGCACTTACAACACAATGGTTACACAAGATGAAGGAGTAAAAACTGCCTGGAGCCAGGTGGAGAACCAATACCAGCGCCGTATGGACCTTATTCCTAACCTGGTAAATACAGTCAAGGGATATGCAACGCATGAAAAGGAGACCCTGGAAGGTGTGGTAAGCGCCCGCGCCGAGGCGACCAAAACAACCATCGACCCATCCAACCTGAACGAAGAGTCGATGAAGAAATTCCAGGCTGCGCAAGGGGAACTGAGCAGTGCCCTCTCCCGCCTGATGCTCGTTATCGAACGTTATCCGGACCTGAAAGCCAATCAGAACTTCTCCGAATTGCAGGCACAGCTGGAAGGCACAGAAAACCGTATCTCGGTAGAACGCAAGCGCTTCAACGAAACGGCGCAGTCTTATAATACCTATATCCGCAGTTTCCCGACCAATATCCTGGCCGGTATGTTCGGTTTCCAGCCGAAAGCCTATTTCAGTGCGGAGAGCGGTGCGGAGAAAGCTCCGAAAGTTGAATTCTAATCCGATAAGTTCAGGTAAAGGATGAGAAATCTGAATAGAATACTAACGGGTAAACGTCTGCCGGCTCTATGGCTGGCAGTCTTGCTACTCGTATCCCTTTTCCCGTTACATCTCTCTGCGGCAAAAGATTATACAGTCGAAACGATACCTAACGTACGTCTTTCCGACCGGAATAATCACGTGAGCAACCCCGACGGAATCATACAGCCTCAGGATGTCGACCGCATCAACCGCCTGTTGCAGATTGTAGAAGACAGCCTGGGAATAGAAGTTGCCGTCGTTGCCGTCGAAAGTATCGGCGATAACGATGCCCGCATGTTTGCCACCGACCTGTTCCAACATTGGGGATTGGGAAAAAAGGACAAAGACAACGGACTCCTGATACAACTTGTTACCGAACCTGCGCAACGCTCCGTCGTTTTCGAGACCGGTTACGGCATAGAAGGAGTCCTCCCGGATGCAATCTGCTATCGTCTGCAACAGAGATATATGATTCCGGACCTGAAAGCGGGTGAGTATAGTACCGGTATGCTGAAAGGCGTAGCCGCCGTAAAGCAATACCTGATGGCAAGCGATTATGAGCGTGCCGCCATGACGGGAGGAAACACTAGTAGGCAGTCGGAAGACGATAATCTTTTCCTGTGGTTATTCATGATTATGATGATTGTATTTCCTGCCGGAATCTTTATTCTTATCTCCTTCCTCAAATACCGTCCCCGTATCTGCCCCCGTTGCGGACAAAAGACGTTGGTATATGTCGGCCAGCAAGTTATACAGCGGGCTACTTACCAGTCGGAAGGACTGGCAGAAGATACGTACCGTTGCAAGAATTGCGGTTATACCGAAAAGAAAAACCGGAACATCAGCCGGCTAAGACGTAGCACAGGCCCTGTCATTATTGGTGGTGGTGGCGGACGAGGCGGAGGCTTCGGAGGTGGTTTCGGTGGCTTTGGCGGTGGTGGTGGCGGTTCCTGGGGCGGAGGTCGCTCGGGAGGTGGCGGTTCCATCAGCCGTTTTTAAATGAAAAGTCCCTAACTTCTAAGGCATAGGTCTGGACAAACTAATATAAAGGTCAGGACTCACTAATACCAAGGTGTACAGGATAATCGATTATGGTGTACACCTTGGCTAACTACCCTGTACAGCCTACCGGAGTAAGGTGTACAGGGTAATTTTACGTTGTTACTACTTTTCAATTAGTTTCTATGCTTCTTTGAGATAAAAAATAAAGGGAAACGAGCTAGTTGTTAACTACTCATTTCCCTTTTATATAAGTAAATATTTCTCTCTACACAAAAGTTTCCGGATTTTATCTGCCATCTGTCATATTCACTCGTATACAACTGTCTATAAATCACTTACAGCATTGCAAATAAAAGTTCTATTTGCAATATCGTCTGTCATCTGTCATCCGGTGAAGGCTTATTCCTACAACTACTTCTGCCTTGCCATCTGTTGATAATAAAGCGCTCATGCATACAAGTGAACCTGCAAAGACTTTTGAACGAAAAAACTCTTATTCTTCGCGGATATAGTATTCCGACAGGATATCCCGTACCTTTTCCGGTGTAATTCTTCCGTAGACTTTACCTCCTATCGTCACCACGGGAGCCAGTCCGCAAGCCCCGACACAACGCAGGCAGTCCAGAGAAAACAAACCGTCGGAGGTGGTCTCTCCTATCTTGATTTCCAGTTGACGCTGAAATTCGTCCAGTACTTTCTCGGCTCCCCGCACATAACAGGCGGTTCCCAGACAGACGGAAATCGGGTATTTTCCTTTCGGAGTCATGGTAAAGAACGAATAAAAGGTGACTACACCATACACACGGGATACAGGAATATGCAATTCGGCCGCTACCATTTCCTGCACTTCACGGGGAAGGTAACCGAAGATTTCCTGTGCTGCGTGCAGGATATTGATTAGCTCGCCGGGGTCGTTGTCATGCTCTTTGCAGATGGCATGCAGTTCGTTTACTTTCGGTTGGGGCAAATGTATCTTTTCCATGGCTTATTCGTCTTTATCAGTTTCCAAAAACATATTGACTACTTCTTTGCGGTCGAAGTAATGAGTATGCAGTAATTCATGCGCCTTTGGTCCGTAAGGTTCGCCCAGGTATTCTTTATATAACTGCTGAATATACGGATTCTCATGGCTTTTGCGGAGCGGTTTGCTTTCGTCTTCGCTGTAAAGGGCGGCTGCACGTTTACGCAAAACATCCATCCTTCCCTGATGGAACGGTTGGCCGCCACCTCCGATGCAACCACCGGGGCAGGCCATTATCTCGATAACATGATAAGGAGACTTTCCGCTTTTTACTTCTTCAACCAGTTTACGGGCATTACCGAGACCGTGGGCGATACCTATCTTCACAGGAACGCCGTCAAAGTTAATCGTTCCGCTACGGATACCTTCCAGTCCGCGCAATTCCTTAAACTCGATTCGTTCGAGCGGCTTCTTCGTATATAGTTCATAGGCTGTACGGCAGGCAGCTTCTATAACTCCCCCGGTAGTTCCGAAGATAACTCCGGCACCGGTCGATTCGCCGAGAGGATGGTCGAAGTCGCTGTCGGGAAGTTCGTTGAAGTTTATATTGGCATAACGAATCAGACGGGCCAGTTCACGGGTATAGATGGAAATATCTACATCCGGATTCCCTTCTACGGCAAACTCCGGACGGCTGGCTTCATATTTCTTTGCCAGGCAAGGCATAATGGAGACAACAACTATATCTTTACGGTCTACTCCCAGCTTTTCTGCAAAATAACTTTTGGCTATGGCTCCGAACATCTGTTGCGGACTTTTGGCTGTAGACAGATTATCACGCAACTCCGGGAAGTGCTGCTCGACAAAGCTGACCCAACCGGGACAGCAACTGGTCATCATCGGTATTTTCACTTCTTCATCCCCTGAAAGATATTTGCTGAGACGCTGAAGAAGTTCCGTTCCCTCTTCCATAATGGTCAGGTCTGCCGCAAAGTCTGTATCAAAGACGTAGTCAAAACCTAGCTGGCGAAGAGCCGATACCATCTTTCCGGTAACCAGTGTGCCTGGCTCACAGCCGAAGTCACGTCCGAGAGCGGTGCGTACAGCCGGAGCAGTCTGGGCTATCACAATCTTAGCCGGATTAGCCAATGCATCCAATACGGGCTGCTGGGTATTACGGCCGCTCAGGGCATTTACCGGACAGACGGAAACACATTGTCCGCAATAAGAACAGGTACTTCCGGCGATATCACGCTCAAAGGCTGTAGACACGGCTGCGTTGAAACCACGGTTGACGGCCGTCAAGGCTCCTACTGTCTGAATATTGTTACACATCGTTTCGCAACGGCGGCACATGATACATTTATTCATGTTACGGACGATGGAAGGAGAACGGTCTATCTCAAAGGTGGATTGTTCTCCCTGATACCGTATTTCACGGATACCCAGGTCGTGGGCTATTGTTTGCAGTTCGCAATATCCGTTGCTGCTACAGGTAAGGCAACCGGCCGGATGGTTGGACAGAATCAGTTCCATCACTGTCTTCCGGGCATTCATTACCCGGGGAGTATGGGTCCTTACAACCATTCCTTCCGTACATTCCATCTTACAGGACGGGGCCAGGTTACGGCGACCTTCAATTTCCACTACACAAATACGGCAGGCGCCGGGATTGTTCTCGTAATGCAAATCTTCGAGTTTCATATGGCAAAGTGTCGGGATACGGATTCCCATGCTCTTTGCTGCATCGAGGATGGTAGTACCTTTCGGGACTTCCACTTCTCTGTTATCTATTGTTAGTTTTATGTTTTTCATATCTTTTCTGTCAACTGTCAATTATTCACTGTCAACTATTTAATGTACGTAAATAGCGTCGAACTTACATTTCTCTATACATGACCCGCAACGGATACAAACATCCGAGTCGATAGTATGGGGAACCTTCCGGCTGC
The DNA here is from genome assembly GCF_020091425.1 of Parabacteroides goldsteinii. NCBI lineage: Bacteria > Pseudomonadati > Bacteroidota > Bacteroidia > Bacteroidales > Tannerellaceae > Parabacteroides > Parabacteroides goldsteinii. The sequence continues at coordinate 1,998,829 of NZ_CP081906.1, forward strand.
CGGTAATGGCATGTACCGGACAGATTCGGGCACACATCGTACAGCCTTTGCATTTCTCCGGATTGATAAAGTACTGGGTAAGTTCGCGGCACTGGTGGGAAGGACAACGTTGTTCATCGACATGTGCCAGGTATTCGTCATAGAAGTTATCCATGGTGGAAAGGACAGGGTTCGGAGAGGTCTGTCCCAGTCCGCAGAGAGCGGTATCCTTTATAACCATGGCCAGGTTACGCAGTTTATCGAGGTCTTCGAGAGTTCCTCTGCCCGATGTAATCTTTTGCAGTATCTCATGCAACCGTTTGTTTCCAATCCGGCAAGGGGCGCATTTGCCACAGGATTCTTCCACGGTGAAATCCAGATAGAACTTAGCCATCGCTACCATACAATCGTCTTCATCCATCACAATCATACCGCCCGACCCCATCATGGAACCGGCCGCTATCAGGTTATCGTAGTCGATCGGCAAGTCCAGATGCTTTTCTGTAAGACATCCGCCGGAAGGACCTCCGGTCTGTACGGCTTTAAATTTCTTTCCGTCTTTTATTCCCCCGCCGATACCGAATATCACCTCACGAAGCGTCGTTCCCATCGGGACTTCAATCAGACCGACATTGTTTACTTTTCCAGCCAGGGCAAAGACCTTGGTTCCTTTACTCTTCTCCGTTCCTATCCTGCTGAACCATCCGGCTCCTTTCAGCAGGATAACGGGGATATTGGCGTAGGTCTCCACATTATTTACATTGGTCGGACAACCTTTATATCCATGTTCACTGGGGAATGGCGGTTTAACTGTGGCTTCACCACGTAACCCTTCCATACTATGTATCAGGGCTGTTTCCTCTCCGCAAACAAAAGCACCGGCACCATAACGTATCTGGATATCGAAAGAGAAGTCTGTACCAAATATGTTTTCTCCTAAGAAGCCATATTCCTTTGCTTGTTGTATCGCTATCTTTAAACGTTCTACGGCTAGCGGATATTCGGCCCGGATATAGACAAGTCCTTTACTGGCACCGGTACAGTATCCGTTGATAGCCATCGCTTCCACAATGGAATGCGGGTCGCCTTCCAGGATAGAACGGTCCATGAACGCTCCCGGATCGCCTTCATCGGCATTGCAGACTACATATTTCTGCGGAGCCTGCACCTTGCGGGTAATCTGCCATTTGAGTCCGGTAGGGAAACCACCGCCGCCTCGGCCCCGCAATCCGCTATCCAGAATCTCTTTAATCACTTCATCGGGCGTCATCTCGGTCAGGGCTTTTCCTAAAGCTATATAACCGTCGCGGGCAATGTATTCGTCAATGTTTTCGGGATTGATAAAACCACAGTTACGCAAGGCTATACGCAATTGTTTTTTATAGAAGTTGATGTGTTTGGAGTCGAGTATCTGTTCGTTCGTTTCGGGGTTTACATAAAGCAGCCGTTCTACTTTACGTCCTTTTATCAGATGTTCGTTTACAATATCGTTTGCATCTTCGGGAGTAACCTCCACATAAAATGTATTATCCGGAATCAGTTTCACTACCGGACCTTTCTCGCAAAAGCCGAAACAACCGGTACGGATTACCTGCACACTCTCCTGCAATCCGTTCTCCCTGACAGCCTCTTTCAGATTTTGAAGTATGAGTTCGCTTTGTGATGCACGGCAGCCTGTACCGCCGCACACCAGAATATAGTTGCTATATTGTGCCATTATGTAAGTATTTGTATTGGTTTGTTATTCAGGTCCGACCGCGTTGTAGTTGACCGGTATGATGTCATCCAGCAAAATTCCCTGTTTGATGTAACAGGTTATAATCTCGTCAACTTTGGCTTTGTTGACACGACCAAATACGATCGGTTCTTTGCCGGGAACAGTAATCTCCACTGTCGGTTCTGCATAGCAATACCCCATACACCCGGTTTGAGTGACCAGGGCATCTACACGTTCCCGGTCAAGAGCTTCAATAAAATAACTCATAACTTCTTTGGCTCCGGCTGCAATGCCGCAGGTTGCCATGGCAACCTTTATCTGAACCATCTGCTCGGGATTGTTACTTTTCTCGCGTAAGTCGAGGGAAGCGCGTAAAGATTCGCGCATCTTCCGAAGGTCATCTAACGTTTTTACTTTGTTCATCATCGTACACATTTAAGGCATTATTACCACATGGGTATGACGCAAACATACGTATTTCTGTTTAAATTACGGCTGTGTTTTATCCTAAAAATAAAAAAGATTTACTTGTCTTCCACCGCTCGGGTTTGAAGGACTTTGGAGTTTGGCGGCACACTGTGGGTTAGCCAAATGTTACCGCCTATCACTGAACCTTTTCCAATCGTAATACGTCCCAGAATAGATGCATTGGAGTAAATAGTCACATAATCTTCAATGATCGGATGGCGGGGAACGTCGATAGGTAATCCTTCTTCATCCAGTGTAAAGTTTTTGGCTCCCAAAGTAACTCCCTGGTACAAACGGACGTGATTACCTATAATGGCTGTTTGTCCCACCACGATACCGGTACCGTGGTCTATACTGAAATATTCTCCAATCTGCGCCCCCGGATGAATATCGATACCAGTCTCGGAATGGGCCATCTCCGTGATAATACGGGGCAACACAGGGACGCCCAACTTTAATAATTCATGAGCAACCCGTTGATGAAGAATAGCATGTACAGCCGGATAACAGAAGATTATTTCGCTAAGGCTCTTTGCTGCCGGGTCACCATCCAGAATAGCTTTGACATCTGTTGAAAGCAGATATTTAATATGAGGTATCTTATTTATAAAGTCTATCGCAATCCGGGATGCCCGGTCCTTTGAATCGCAGCAACGGTCTACTTCAAAGCACAAACCATTATATATCTGTTCGTGGAGCAAATCATAAATTTGTTCCAGATATACCCCTGTATAATATTGAATAGAATCAACCTGTGCCTCCTGCTCGGAACCGAAGAACCCCGGAAAGATAACTTTCCGAAGCAACAACATAACTTCCCGAAGCGAAAGAACAGAAGGCGATGGCTTCTGATGCAGCGGAATATATTTATACTCCGGCAGATCGGAAGCCGACAAACGTTCTACGTTTTTTTGTATCTGGTTTAAGATGTCAGTCCTGTTCATGTCGATTCTATTTTTGCGGTACATCCCATAAAGGATCGTACGTTTTCAAATAAGAAGAATAATAATTGATTAAGAAAATGTATATGGTATCATTCAACAAGAATATCCTATAATCGACAGGTGTATTAGTCAACTTTTTAGGGAAACTGGACATTTTGGACCAGTCCTTCGTTGTCAAATTAAAACGCCAAATAACACCACCATTGTCTATATAGTATAAGCAATCTTTGAACAAAACACCTGAACAAACATTTTTCATCTCAGGCGGAGTCTCTGCTAACCGAGTCCAGTTACTCCAATTACCAGAAGTATTAATCCACAATCCCCGTTCATCCGGACCATCTTCCGGTTTATTGCCGAGTCCGACGAATACACTATCACCAGAAGTAATAGAAACGCCAGCCTTTATAGGAACCGGGAAATTTCCACAACCGGCCCATTCCTGATTGATCATATCATACCGATATATGGTATCCCGCACAGCCAGATTGCTTTCACCAAGACTTTCTCCTCCGATTAAGATGATTGAATCTTTATAAACAAAACTTGTCGGAAAGATACATTCCATCTTCTTATCACTTTCCAATGAAGCAAACTGAGTCCAAGTATTACTACTATAAGTATACAATTCAGTATACCACCTGGCACTTGTAATACCAGCTACAGCGTAAACATTATCATCCTGTGTACAGACTGAAACACCATACGCACTCTCTTTATAAGAAGCCAAAGCGGCCCATTTATTTTCACTCGGACTATAACCGTAAAGATCTTTAACATACCCGGTACCAGAAGATCCTCCCAAAACATATATCTGATTATTCGCACAGAATGTAGCAAACTCAACACGTCCGGTTCCTGGGAAAGTAGCCAGATCATTTCCAAATATTGAAGGAGTAGTAAACTTGACCTCATTACTTGGGGTATCACCTGATTCGTTGGTTGCATATGCCCTGAGATAATAATTCTTACCTCCCTTTATTCCTTCAATAGAAATATTAAATTTCTTATCTTCATCAAGATCAGCAGTGGTAAACTCTTTTTTCCCTTCATAATTTTTCGGACCAGGGGCAGAGGTAGAAGAATAATAAATAGCTAATTTAGTCACAGGTGTTTTCCCTTCACTTTGCAATTCTCCACCAATAGTAACAACTCCTGTATCTATAACATAAGTTGAAGGATCATTGAGAAATATAGTCGGGAGATCTCTCTTCGTTACAACTCTGATCGTATCATTACTGTATCGTGTTCCGAAAGCATTTGTTGCATAAGCAATAACATAGTAATTTGTTGCCGCTTTCAAGTTCTCTATCCGAGCTTCAAAGAAGTTATCATCCCCCAAGGAAAGGGCTTGAACTGTACTATCTTCCTCAATATTCGGTCTTCCTGGCGTTTTAATATCTGTTCCCCAGCAGAAACCGAACTCTTTAACAGCAGAATCACCTTCACTAATCAGTTGTGCTCTTAAATCTACATAATCATATGCAGCTTCTCCCTTGATACTAATACTGCCTAATTTAGGAAGGCCGTCTTTTGTTGTAAATTTTACTTTACCATCAGAACTGAATGTTCCAAATTTATTCTTCACATAGGCTTCTACAAAATACTCCGTATTGGGTTCCAATCCTTTAATAGTATATACTAAAACACTATCATCCCGAAGTTCTACACCTCTCTCCTTATTGAATGTCGTGTCTTTTTCCGCATTAAACAAACGAAAACCATAGTCTTCATAATCGCCTTCTCCTTTCTCCGCAATAATACCTTTTACATCTACCGAAGTAGCATCAACAGATTCATCATCAATAACCGATGTCTTAACCCTACCGGTACCAGGATTTGTATTGACTTTAATCGTATCTCCATAGCTGGTGCCAACTCCATTAATCGCATAAGGACATATCATGTAAGTTTCACCATCCGTCAGTTGACTTATCGTTAAGCTATATGTTCCTTTACCCTCTTTTTCTTCATCAGTAACTTTTCGGGTGTTGGAACTTTTTTCTTCCCAATACTGAAATCCGCGTTCAGTAACCGGAGAGCCATTTTCCTTCTTTATGGTAGCTTTAGCAAGAATCGTTGTCGCCGTCTTTGTAATGTCATCTCCACTAAACTTTTCAAACTCTGGTTTCAACGCATTTTGCAATCCGGTATTCATCTCCGGATCTTCCAAACAACCAAATAATAGTAAAGACAATATAGTTATTATAAAGTATAATTGTTTCATAAGCCTATCAATTAAAAGAATACACCAACACCTGCATTCAAATCTACATATTTAAAGTTCAAAGTATTACATCCGGCACTAACAAACACAGAACCGAATTTTACCATAAAGTCCAAGTCTACAACAACTCCTTCGTGAGAGTAATCTGTATTTTTAGCCCAGTCGTTTTTCTGTATACTAACATCATCCCAACTGGTCGTTTGATATTCACATAACAACTCCCGTTTACCATACCCCAAGCCGACAGAAGTATATAGCCAGGGAGTACATTTAACGACAAGACCGGCAGAGGCAGCTAAACTGTTCACTTTCTTTTCGTTTGTAAATCTCAAAGATGTGTTATCCGGATAACTTACAAATTCATCCGTTCCCCGGCATTCATAGGTGTAGTTATCAAATGACATATTGGTTTTAAAACGAGCGTACCAACCGAACCTTTCCCCGACACCTCCAACGGTTAACCCATAAGGAGCTTCAATTGAAAAAGCATAACCGACAAAGAACTTCATGGGTTCTCTCGGCTTTTTTTCTTTTGGGGGTATATAAGAGACTAGCTCCATCGGCCGGCGAAGTTCTTCCAGACGATTACTCCAACTTCTGGCACGTTCCTCATTAGCCTGCGTCCCGATGCCTTCCGTATAATAATGGATCAATTGCGATATTGCTGTTGTATCGCTCTCTATTGTCGCTTTGTCTCTCAGGCAATCAAAACATCGACTCATCAGACTACGCATGGAAGAACGCATCTTTTTATTGTTTTTCCATATAGTTGTCAACTGATCAATGCTATACGAATCACATTGTATGACACCCTCTTCATACCACATTGTCGCCATCCTGTAATCCTGACGCCTCATTGCCTCGTCGCCTTTTCTGTTATATTCAGTTTGTTGCTGTGCCATCATATATCCCGGCAACACTGCAACAAATAAGATAAATATCCAAAGTCTTTTCATAAATACAATTAATAATAATCCGGTAAACGTTCACTAATCATTATACCTTCTGCATTATAAATATCGAACAGATCATCCTCTCTAAGAAACGCCCTATACCCTTGCTGGGTTTGATAGGCAGCCAAATACTTACATTTGATACGTTCTCTCGCATTGGCATCGATAGCTCCAAACTTTTGTGTCTCCTTTTTCTGAACGATCATGAGTTCCCCAAAAGGCTTCACTTCATCATACAGTGCTTTTCTGCCAGCCAAAAGTATCTCTTCTTCTTTGACTTTACGTTTTTCAATCAGACTAATCAATTCATCTGTCATCTTGATCTTGGCAGCCTTACTGAAATCAGTACCGGCATCGGCAATCTCCTCTGTTGCTTTTATAAAATCAGCCGCATTACTGGATGCATCCGATGCTGCCATTTTATTTTTACCGGAAGCGATCAATGCTTCAAACTCTGCATTCATCTCTGCTTCAGTAGGAACTGAAGGTGCTGTTACCGGCTGCTTTATATCGTTAACGACAGGTTCGACTTTCTGCTTTACAGGATCGGTCTGTTTCGGAGTCGTTTCCGGTTTAACAATCTTCTTTTCCTGTGAGTCCGGTCGAACGCCGGTACTCTCTTTCTTCGATTCAGATTCAGTTTCAGGTTCTGCTTCAACAACTCCCGATGTATTGTTTTCGTCAATAACAACAGGAACAGTCGAATCTGATACAGGATTATTATTCCCTTCCGGAACAGAATTCAAAACTTCAGCAACAGGAGGAACAGCTTTACTGCGCTGTACCAAAAGAGCCACCGCTGAACCTATACTTGCAAATATAATAATTAGTAAAGAGATTAACGTTACTTTTCTTTTTTTCTTTTTAGGTACTGCCGGTATATCGACGTTATTCAGTACAGTCTCATCCCCTTCATCCTTTCCGGATTGTGGCAAACGGGTCGTAAACAGAATCGTTGTCTCATCTTCTTCGAAATATTCGGGGGAAGAAATATCTTTCTTTATCTCCTCTTCTTCAACTTCCGGAAAATCCAATGCAGCCAGCATTTCCGACATTGACTGGAAACGGTCAGCCGGAACAATCTCCATCGCTTTGATAATAGCCGCTTCCGTTTTTGCAGAAATGGAGGGATTCAAATCCCGGGGGGAAGGCAACGGACGTGCTGCACGAAGAATGGATTCTGTAGGAATCTTCCCCGTCAGCAGATTATACATGGTTGCTCCCAACGAATAAATATCCGGGCAAGGGGAAAAACTTTGTGTACCTTCATTATCATACTGTTCAATAGATGCAAACCCTTTCGATAAAGTTAACATCGTGGTACTCGTTTCCTGCTGCTCGATATCATACCGTTTACTCACACCAAAATCAATCAGACGCGCTTTCCCAGCCTGATCAATCAATATATTGCTAGGTTTGATATCCAGATGAAGAATATTCTTCTCATGGACAAACTGAAGGGCCTCTCCTATCTGATGCATATATCTGAGAACTCTCGCTTCAGGCATTATGCCCTCCTTATCCATCTTATATTTCAGACTATTACCTGAAATATACTCCATAGCAATATAGGCCGTGTCATTTTCTTCAAACACTTCCAATACATTCACAATATGGGGATGATGAACATCGGACAGGATTTTAGCTTCTTTGATCAGTTTCTCTTTAAACTTTTCAAAAAGAGCCCTGCCCGTTTCAGAATGAACCTTGACAGCGAAAGAGTCAGGATCTCTGTAACAGTAATCTTTAAAAAAATATTCTTTTACACATATAGGAACTTCCGTTTTGATCGTTCCTAGCGGTCCCTTAACTTCTGTATACCAAACGCCTTTGTAAGTTATACCAAAGCCACCCTGACCAACTACATGAGTAAGTCGATACTTTCCGTTTTGAAGAGGATATCCGTTTGGCAAATTCATAACTTTTTCGCGCTATTCTTTTTAATCTGCCAAAATTACGTTATTTATATAAAAGAATAAAGGAAAGAGAGAATATTTTGTTTTATTCCGATAGATTCACCTACATTTTGAACCGGTAAAATGTAAAAAGAAAAGTTATCTCTGGTTTTTCCGCAACAGGCAGCCATAATACCGTCTTTGATGTCTTCCGGATTGTTATAAGTGGAGAAAATAGAAGAAAGATCTTCGTTTTTAAGTCTTTCCAACACACCGTCGGTACACATAAAGAAATAATCGCCTGCTTGTATATCCTTTAAAAGGACTACATCGGCTTCTGTCGGATGTTCCGATCCCTGTATGGCACGAATTATTACGTTTTTTTGTGGGTGGGTCAATGCTTCTTCTTTGCTTATTTTCCCCAGTTTGACAAGCGAATTAACCAGCGAATGGTCTTCTGTCTGATAAATAATTTCTCCCTGGCGGAACTGGTAAATACGGCTATCCCCAATATGTGCCAGTGTTATTCCCGAAGCTCCGACTGAAACCATCGTTAATGTGGTAGCCATACCCTTTGCTTCCAGATGGTTTTTCACATAATCGTCAAAGCGTGCCTCCGTATAACCGACAGCTTTATTAACAAACTCTTCGGTAGGTTCATCCTCTAAGAAGGTGGAAAAGAATGTCTGAAAAGATTCACAAGCTAATGAGCTTGCAATCTCCCCTTTTTCTGAGCCGCCGACACCGTCGCAGACCAGAAATAATTTCTGATTGGAGTTTACCCTTTCCGGTAAGGGGTAAATAGAATCCTCGTTGTTTTGTCTACCGCCTTTTTCACAAACGGCCCAAGGCTTGCCAATCGTTATATTCATAGCACGAACAGATTTTATTCATTAAAGCGGAGAACCGTATGGCCGATAATGATCTCGTCATTGTTCTTAAGCACTACGACCTCTCCATTTTCAAGGTAATTGCTATTATATAACGTATGGTTTTTACTATTATTGTCAGAAAGAAAATGTTTATACCCTCCTTTCGGGTCTTTTTTAACTTCTATTCGTATATGCTCCCTGCTCATCGACTTATCAGCCGTTGCAATTCCTATAGTAGCGTTCGAAGCGTTAGATTTACGACCGATGATTGCAAGACCTTCATTGAGAGGGAAAATTTGTTCCGGTGTAGCCGAATCTCCAACAACTGTAAGCTGTCCCGTACCATTCGAAACCGGATTGACAAGAATTGTATCCTGATCCGCATCAAGTCCTTGTTTTCCCAGTTGAAGCAAAGAGACAGGAATCGGTTGTTTACACTTCGGACATTTAAAGGAGGTCAGATCGAGGGGAAGTTTCCCCTCGTCTACCTTTAATCCTACGTGACAATGTGGACATTTAACTGAAATCATAGCATAAATGATAAATCTGCTCCGTCGATATCAGTTGAGAAAGTATCATGCACGTCTGCATCCGACAAGAATATTGTGTCGTCAGATAATGTAATAAAATCTGAAACATCCATATTATCGTCATCAATCATTACGATACCAGATAAATCGTTTTCCCCATCCACATCTACAACTACCGCATCACTAAATACGGAGTCGTCACTGTCTAGTGTAACAAATGTGTATTCCTCCTCTTGCATACTGGTTTGAATTAAAATTATTCTTTCTGGAAACAAAAGTAGGAAAAGTAATGGATTAAATTAACATCTAATATTCTCTTATAATCAAAGGTTTGGGTTTTATGTACAAACTGTCCGCTTTTGAGATACGAAACAACTTATTCACTGACCCACTTTGCTTTACAGGAAGAAACAGGACATTGTTTCCTGTTCCTCAGAGATTCCCAGGGAATTTCACCCAGAAAAGTACCGCATTTAGGACATACGTAGTCAATTTTAAATCGGTTTGCAATGTCCTGAAGCTGTTGAGGAGTCTTGGATGCCTGCTTTGCACCCAGGTAAATGCCTATCGTCGGGGCACAGATAGTTATAAACAAACTTATAGCCAAGAACTCCGGACTTCCTTTGCCCAGAAATCCGATCACAACGCCTATCACACCGGGCAGCGCAAAAGGAAGGGACTGGAATAACCTGGTTTTAAACTGGTTAGCCGACTGTATCTTAACTTTTTCTTGAACATAATCGTCATACACTTTCTTCAGTGCAGCAAACTCTTCACTATAATCATTATTATATTTAAGCGCTTCAGTCAAGTTCAGCACATACCCGGTCCCAAGAATAATCTTGTCCGTTGGTGTAATACGTTTCTTGACGATCTGTGAACCATTGACGAAAGTTCCGTTAGTAGAGCCGAGATCTTCCAACAACCAACAGCCATGATCCTCACGAACCAGACAAGCATGATGTCTGCTAACATGAGGATCATTCACTATAAAATCATTATCTTCAGCTTTACCGATTTTAATCTTCATCTTTCACTTCCTTTGGTTCTTCCGGTTTACCCATTTCCTTTTCCAGCGATTCTTTTAGTACTTTTAAAGGATCTTTGGATATTATAAGTTCCCTGGGCTTGCCTTCTTCTGTCAATAATAACAGTTTTTGCTTGGGTAAATTGATTTGCAGGATATGATTTTTATTGATGATGTGACTTTTTCCTACTCTCATTAATATCTTGTTGCATCCCTCTACCTGCTTCTCCAGTATCTCTTCTATCTTACCGATATTAATCGCAAACGTAAACTGGATTCCATTGGATAATAGTAATTTAGTATAATTTCTATCAGCTTCAAAGTAGAGTATCTGCCCTATCTTTATCCGTAACAACTCATCCCTCGTCTTAATTATTAAATACCGCTCCATACGTTGATATTGTTTTTTTAATTTTCATCAAGTAACAAATATACGGCATTTTATCTTTACCCCGGCTATATTTTATAAAGAAATATAAATGGGAAGAGGAATATTTTTCACAAATATTCCTCTTTCATTCCTAAATACTAAGCATTTTGCCTGGAATAAGTTGATGTTAAATTTCAATGCTTTTGCAGGTATAATTTAAAACAGGAAACTAATCTCACTCCAAAGTAGGATAAAGAGGGTTGCCTGTTTCATCAACTTCAGTCCAGTTTTTTACATTCACACTTGAAAATGTAACGGTGTTTCCATCGATTATTGCACTAAACAAGTATGAATTACCGGCTTTTAATGCACCGTCGGGAACAGGAACATCAACGGTGTAAATTCGTGATGCACTTTCTCCGTTTGCCATTATCTCCAAAGTCAAAGACATCGGTTCGGATGTTTCCAGCGGGAGCATGATATACTGAGCCAGAAAACCATTTATACCCATTTTGTCCGGTCTGTCGAATGTAGTTGCCGGAGGTATGGTTCCCGTTGCCAAATCCATGCTTGCCCCCGGTTCCGGCGGAGTGATCATTGCTGAAATTAATTTGTTTAACCGAATACTTTCCCCTTCCGATATTTCAATAACCACTTGTGTCGCTGCATGCAAATAGACAATCGGTATATTGATTTGTGAACTTGCCACATCCAGATTCGGATTATGCCACCAAAGGTAATCGATACCATTGAATAAAGGTTCCGATTTTCCGGCCGAGAATGTAGGCGGTATAGTAGAAAAATTATCCGATACTGCATAAAAGTCAAAAATACCATTTCCCAGATACATTTTATATCCATCCACTCCGGTTAATACTCCGGGAGCAGAAGTGATGTATAATCCCTGTGCCGAAGGAGTTCCTTTTGTCCCGTTTTGGGTAGAGGGTTCGAATACTAATACTTTGCTTTTTATTCCCTGATTCATGGGTGACATTGCACGTGTCATCAAATTACGGCCTTCAATTGAAGCATTGAAGGTCACCAGGTTCGTTCCTTCCGTATTATTCCCTCCCGAAGGTTTATTCTCATCACCGACCTCCAGGATTATTGTGTTTTTGGAGCATCCGGCAAAGAAGAAAATCACATAGATTAATACCAGCAATTGTGTTGTTTTGAGTAATTTAGTTTTCATAACCAGCCATTTTATAATTATTCGTCTATATAATACATTTTAAAACCTGTTTTGGTTCAAATGAGTGGCGGATATGCTCTTATTTAATAAAAAAAGAGAGATACTCCATATTAAATGGAATATCCCTCTTTTATCGAAGGTATAAAACCTACATTCGATTTAATTCTTCATTTTTGCATTAATTGCGCGCACTAAGCGTGTCTGAATTTTCATTAAGGTAGCCAGGTCCTCAGTTTCGAAATCGATATCAGAAATCTTAGTCTTTGTTTTCTGTTCTACGACTTCTTCTCCTTTCTTAGAACCATTTTCAATGTCCTTAACTAGCTCATCCAACTGAGCTTTAATTTTCCCAATCTTCTTTGAATAATTTACTGTACGTGCCATATAATTCTTTATACATTAATGGATAATATAAAATCATTAGTACAAAAGTAATTATTATTTGAAAATAAAGAAATAAATAACCAATAATACGTACATTTTAAAACGAATTAAGAAGGATATTCAAAGAAAATACCCTTCTTAATCGCATTATTTATTACTTTTTCAGATCAATCCTCAATAGCGGCCTGCGCCATTTTGATATAACATTAACAATCAACCACTTGACTTTTTTGTGTAAGCCTACAGTAAGCGAATGTTTGTTTAATGTTTATCTAATTGAAGGACTCAATCTTCAAGGGCGGCTTGAGCGACAGCAATACGGTACTAATATACAGGAACTTACATCTTATGTGTAAGCGTTTTGTAAACACCACATAACATTAAGATTCCCTTGCTTCTAAGAATGAAATGACGAGCTTTGTGCTATAAATGACCCTGCTTTTCGTCATTGAAGCAACTCATTCACCATTCAATGGCAACATTTATTTCTGGTTCTTTATCTCCTTTCTTTTAATAGTTCAATAATAGCATCCTTATCCTTTAAGTTGGAATCAAGACGTTTTATCTGTGAATTAAGACTCTCAATCTGTTCCTTCAAAAGTTTGATAGTCTCTTTTAGATTTTCTGTATTTGATTGTTCTTTCTCCAATTGAGCTGCAAGTTCGGTGTCACCTATTATATTATGGGCACTTCCTTGTAAGGAAACTGCCGCCCAATAAGCGGAGATTTGCTGCGGAACGGAGCAGAACAATGAGAAGAAATTACAATCCAAAGCCTCGCTCACCTTGACGAGCCGGTTTGTTTCCATGGTTTCCCTCTCCAATATGCGGTTTACATGCTGTTGCGGCACACCTATCCTGCGTCCCAACTCGGATTTGGAAAGTCCAAGTTCAACGCGCCGTTTCTCGATTTCGGCACCTACATGCACGTGTTTGATGTTCATTTCCATCGGTTTCAATCATTAAACAGAGATTAAACCAAAAAATATCAAATATTTATTTGGCTACCTAAACATTATTATGTTACTTTGCAAGTATTATACACTTGATTAGTATATGCAAAGTTAAACATTAAACATTAAACAACCAAGTATTATGGCAGAAAATGTGATAAAAATTCGTCCCGCTCTCACCGCTCTCAAAATCGGTGAATCAATCACCTTCCCCATTTCCAAGTTGAAAAGTGTCCGCACCCAAGCCTCCGAACTGGGCGCCATTTATAACCGGCAGTACAAGACCCAAACCAACAGGGAGAATATGACTATCACCGTAAAGCGTATTGACTGAGCGGTTTAATTATATGGATATGAAAATACTCCAAGTTTTAGACCGATTGATTCCATACGATACTTTTCTAAACGACCTTGCAGCCAGAATTGTCGGAATGATGAAGGCAGACAGCAACGACCCTGAATTTGTTAGCCAAAGAAAGGCGTATGAATTATTTGGAAGGCGCAATGTCGAAAGATGGAAACGGCAAGGGAAGGTGGAATCTTACAAAAGACCTGGAAAGGTGGAATACAGGACTTCAGACCTTCGCCTTTTACAGCGTACCGTGCAAGATTACATAGAGCCTCCATCAAAAGAAAAGACCGGTAATAACAAGAAAAAGCAGAAGAGATAAACAATAATGTGGTTACTTTTAATCTGAAATAAAAACAATAGTGTACCGACAAATGAAGGAATTAAAGCCAACATGCGACCCGGAAGGTGTCTATTCAGTCAAACGCACGTGTGCGGAACTGGGCGTAAGCCACAAGACACTCCGTAAATACAGGGATAATGGCTATATCAAGCCGCTTAATCCCCAAAACCTTTGCCGCCCCAAATACTCGGGGCAATCAATCATCGAATGTTGGAACCTTCTCAAAACATTATGATAAGCGAATCCACCATCAACAAGGTCAGAAATCTTGCCATTGAAGACATCCTTAAACCCTACGTCAGGCTTTCGAAAAAAGGTCTGACGCTGATGGGGCTTTGCCCTTTCCATTCGGAACGGACAGGTTCGTTTGCGGTCACTCCCGGAAAGAACCTGTTCCACTGTTTCAGTTGTAACCGTGGAGGGGACGGCATCGCTTTCATCATGGAGAAAGAGAACCTGACCTTCATGGAGGCTGTGACGTTTATCGCCAAAAACAACGGCATACCAATAGAGTATTCTGATGAAGAACGCAGTGAAGAAGAACTATTGGAAGCCAAACATAAAGAATCACTTCTTATTACCCTTGACCATCTTCACCGTTTCTTTGTAGAAAACCTGAGGATGGAAATGACGGATGAAAGCCGAACAGCCCGTGAATACGCTTACGGCAGGTGGTCGGAAGAGTTCTGTTCCATCGCAGGAATCGGTTATGCACCCAAAGACGGCAGTTCATTCATGGAATATTGCTGGGCAAAAGGACTCAATGAGGAATCACTTTTCGAGCTTGGGATGCTCAAGCGCAGTGAGGATGGTAGCATATATGCCATGTTCAGGCAGCGCATCATGATTCCCGTCCGTAACAGATGGGGACGTATCATCGCTTACACTGCCCGATACATAGGTAATAGTGATAAAGTCCCCAAATACATCAACTCCTCAACGAGCATTGTTTACTCCAAAGGTGAAACCTTGTTCGGCATTGACCGGGCAAGCCGGCAACGGGATGCCGACTACTTTATTGTAGTGGAAGGCGCACCGGATGTACTGAGGATGCAGTCCATTGGTTATGAGAATACCGTGGCGGCTCTTGGTACAGCATGGACGGACAACCAGTTTGAGCAACTGAAAAGGTTTACCGCCTCACTTTGCTTCATACCGGATTCGGACACCACGGATGGTAAGCAATATGGGCCGGGATTCGAAGCGGTCATGGCAAACGGGGCTTCGGCAATAAAGAAAGGATTCCATGTAACGGTCAGGGAACTGCCCTTTGCGGAACAAAACAGAAAGAACGATGCGGACAGCTACATCCATTGCAAGGAGGATTATTTTTCCCTGAAAGAAAAGCATTTTATCGTATGGCTGGCACAGAAACGCTTCTGCATAGCCGGCTCTTTGATGGAAGAACGAAAATATGTAGCTGAAATCGCAGACCTTCTGCGTTATGTCAAGGACCAGTTGGTATTTGACCAGTGCATCGAGCAACTGGCCAAGCTGCACGGCAAGGTTAAGTTGTGGCGTGATGCCGTCACCCAGGCACGTGGCGAGGCACGGAAGAAACAGGAACATGGCTCGTCCATGAACGAGATGCAGCGTGAAGCGGAACTGTTACGCCAGTTCGGGCTGTTTATCCGGGAGAACTGCTATTACGCCATTGGAGAAGAAGACGAAGAACCGGCAAGAATTTCCAACTTCATCATGGAGCCGCTGTTCCATATCGAGGACGAGAACAACGCCACTCGAATTTTCCGGATGCGGAATATGTATGACGTATGTCGTGTTATCGAGCTGAAAGAGTCAGAACTATGCTCTTTAAGCAACTTCCAACAGAAAGTCGGCTCATTGGGCAATTATGTGTGGCTGGCGAAGATTGACAAGCTCAACCGGGTCAAGGAATACCTGTATTCTAAAACCGATACAGCGGAGCGAATCCGCAAGCTGGGCTGGAACGCATCCGAAGAGTTCTTTGCTTTCGGTAACGGCATATTATACGGCGGAACTTTCAAGAATGTCGATGACTTAGGAATCGTCCGTGGTGTCAACGACAAGGCGTTTTATATTCCTGCGACTTCCAGGATTTATCTCCATAACCAGGAAATCTTTCAGTTTGAGCGGTTGATGGTCCATGAGAACCGCAACGGCGTAAAACTGCATGATTTCGCATCAAGGCTGGTTGGGGTGTTCGGCGAGAATGCCTCTATCGCCTTGTGTTATCTCCTTGCCACCCTGTTCCGCGACATCATATTCAGGCGAACCCGGCATTTCCCCATCCTGAACCTCTTCGGCGAGAAGGGAACCGGTAAGACGACACTCGCCACTTCGCTCCAATCCTTCTTCCTGCACGGGGTTGATCCGCCCAACCTTGGTGTCACCTCCGTTCCGGCCATGAACGACCGCGTATCACAGGCGGTCAATACCTTAGTAGTACTCGATGAGTACAAGAATGACCTTGACATCCGCAAGATAGCCTACCTCAAAGGACTTTGGGGCGGTGGCGGTCAGACGAAGAAAAATACCAATACGGACGGAATGGCTGCACAAACCATCGTCAGTACCGGAGTTGCTTTATGCGGGCAGGACAAACCCACGCAGGATATGGCACTCTATACCCGTGTCATTTTCTTGGCCTTCTCCAAAACCTCATTCAATCAAGTAGAGAAAAGGAACTATGAAGATTTAGTCGCACTGTGCAACATGGGACTGACCCACTTGACCATCGAGATACTGAATCACCGGGAACTGTTCGAGAAGAACTTCCCGGAAACCTATTCCATCACCAAGAGGGAACTGGCGGCAAAGTTTGAGAACGAGAGTATCCATGACCGTATTTTCGGAAACTGGGTCATCCCGTTGGCAGCTTACCGGACTTTGGAAACGGTGCTGGATGTCCCGTTCAGTTATGCCGACCTGTTTGAAACGGCGGTTAAAGGCATCCGAAGCCAAAACGAGTTAGCACAGGAAAGTTCCGAAGTGGCCGACTTCTGGAGTATGCTGCAAGGATTCCAGACTTCAGGGAAATGTGTGGATAAAGCGCATTACCGCATCCGTTATATGAAATCGTTCCGACCAATCTCTGTCAAAGAAGATATTGAGTTTAAGGAGGCACGTCCCATCCTCTATTTGAATATGGCGGCGGTGGCATCTTTATTCAATAGTCGGAACATGAACGCTACCGCCAACCGTTCCAACTGGTCAACTATCATGTCCTACCTGAAATCTCATTCGTCATACCTCGGTTTGAAACAAAATAGGTTTACAATTCTGTTGCCCAGTGGTCTGCCTGACTACTCGATTGAGATAGTCAATAATGAACAGGTCAGGAAAGTCAAAATCAACCGTCCGAAGGCGTTGTGCTTTGATTATCTGCAATTGAAGGAAGCGTTTGGCTTGGAACTGGAAACGGAAGTAATAACCGATGTACAAGATTCCGAAGATTAGGCATTTTTTTGAAATGGGAATTATCATGAATGAATTTGTTCACATAATCATTCATGTTTACAAATTCATGAACGTGACAAAATAATGAACACAAAATTTGTTCAAGTGAGGAATGTTCACTAATTTTGCATTGTTCATTAATTTATGAACAGTATATAAAGACTGAACAACAAAGCGTGTATATGGGAACTGAGTATTTGGAATTACTTAATGAAGCCATTTTCAATTTGAAGGAAACGACAGGGAATGGTAGTATTGCCATTTGTGATGAATTGAATAAAACAATTTGCATCAATGGTATAAGATTTTATTGTAGTATAAAAAAGACAATAAGTAACGCCAATGTATTTTCTGCCATAGAAGAAATTAGAAGCAAACGTAAAAGCAAAAGCATGCCCATGATTTTAATTACCAATAAAATCTATCCTAAGTTAGCAAATACGCTTGCAGACAATCAAATCAATTGGATAGACAAAGCGGGTAATTGCGACATTAGACATGAGAATCTGACCATTAAGATTATCGGACAAAAGAATAACACGTCCACCAAGACGAGTACGGTTTCAAGAATAAGCGAGGCAAACATCAAGCTCATCTTATTTTTCTTGCAAAATCCAGAAAGTGTAAATTGGCCTTATCGTGAGATTCAAGAAAAAGTAGGACTATCTCTTGGCACTATCACAAAAGTATTTGACCTATTGAAAGCTAAACGTTACTTAGTGCAAACCGATAAAGGAAGACGACTTGCCATGCGCGAAGAGATTATTGAATGGTGGCAACAACAATACAATGAGTTTTTGAAGCCTAAATTACTTGTAAATCGGATGGCTTTTCGTACCCCCGAAGCGAGAAAAAAATGGAAAGAAATGGTACTTCCCAAAGGCATGTATTGGGGAGGTGATTGTGGTGCTAACTTAATTGACGGATATCTGATTCCAGGCGAATTTGAAATTTACACAGATGTGGTAAGTTCGTTGCTTCTTCGGACTGGTATGGTAATGCCCGCCTCGGACGGAGAAATACACATCTACAAGAGATTCTGGATTGGGGAAGAATCAGAAAACCTTGCCCCCATCTTAGTCATTTATGCAGATTTGATGGGCACCGGAGATAGTCGATGCCATGAAGCTGCTTTAAGAATAAAAGAAAATGGAATATAAAATCACACGAGACACATTACAAAACGATCCGCTTTATGATACCCTTAAAGCATTAAGTAAAGTGATGTATGACCTACAACTGGATGTGTATGTTGTAGGTGCATTGGCAAGAGACATTGCCATGGAAATACTTAAAATGCCGCCCTCGCCAAGAAGAACGGCCGATCTTGATGTTGCTATAGCATTGAAAGATTGGAGTCAGTTTGAGTTGTTAAAGGAACAGCTTCTGAAAAATAATTTCGTTAAAGGAAAGCCTAAACAACGATTTTATTACAAAGGTGAAGATGGTAACAATGATTATGAAATTGACATCGTTCCTTTCGGCGAATTAGAGACCGATGAGAAAGTTGCATGGCCACCTGAAGGCAATCCAGAAATGTCAGTCAAATGTTTTAAAGACGTAATGAATATCGCTGACACAGTAGTGATTGATGATACCATTATTGTAAAAATGGCTCCTTTGTCCGGCCAATTCTTGATTAAGTTTGATACATGGATAGACCGGCACTTGCTTACCGACAAAGATGCAGCCGATATGCTTTACATAATGGATAACTTCTATTTGGCATACGTTTCATTCAAACAACCTGTACCTGATGAAGTCCAGGAAACGAGTGAAAGTTTTGACCTTTTGAACGGTGGTGCCCGATGGATTGCTTGTGAAATGAGGGAATTTCTTACCAATGAACATCTTCAATTCTATACCAATCAACTACAAGAACAGATTGAACTGGATGAAAATAGTTCACTGATAAGAACTATGAGCAACAAATATTCTGCAAGCGACTCACATATGATTGTGAGAAATGCGCTTATCGGTATGGTTGAAGTATTAAAGAAAGGAAGGCACAATGAAGATTGATAGTTTTTCTATAGAAGGCATCCACTATTCCAATGAAGATAGTTTATCAGTCCTTCAAATTACAGATAACAAGGTTATTGCAGTTTTGGCAGATGGCATGGGCGGTTTAACATTTGGCAAGGTAGCTGCCGATTTGATTGTGAATTCAATCACAGACTTTGTCTGTGAACACGAAGGCAAATTAGCTGTTCAAGATTTATTAAATCAAGCGTTAGAATATGCAGATGAAATGGTTTCCCAAAAAAGTTTGGTGACTCATAGCAAAATGGGAGCAGCTGTTGCTGTTGCATTTATAGATGGCAGTAACATTCACTATACTTGGCAGGGAAATGTTAGAATCTATCTTTGGGGCCATGGTAAAGTTGCACAATTAACCTCAGACCATACGTTAGATGTCGGCTATGGCAAGCAGCTACTAACAAGATGTATCAAAGGTGCAGGTATAAGACCTGACGTACCTTATCAATGTGAGAAGGCCAATACAGGAAGTGTCCTTCTCCTTTGCACCGATGGACTTTATAAGCAAATAGAAGTTTGTCAAGTATTTGACAAGGCACTACCCATAGATGGAAAATATGAAGATGATGCTTCTTTAATAAAAATAGAATTATAGAAGAATGAAAATAGGAACTCATCATCTTATATACAAAAGGGGCTAATCGCCCCTTTTGCCATAAATATTGCCCACCTCCATTTTCATCCTCTCGGCTTTCCTGACCGTATAAGACGTACCGCCTTGGGGCTTGCCGTTATAATATGCAATCACACCGCAAGAATGCGAAAGCATATAATCATTACGTCTAAGCAAACATCCACGGAAATAGTTTCCGCTCAATACAACAACCTTGTCCGCCTTGGCAAGAATTTGGCGATAACGTTCCTGTTCAGAAGAAGCCCATTGGCTACTTTGTCCTGAGAACGGGACGATGGCAATCAATCGTATATCGGGAAACTGGTCTTTGAGCGACAGCACGACCTCTGCCGCCATCATGTCAAACCCTAATGCCATGCCACAATAGAAACGGGTCATACCCGACTTGAAAGCAAAAGCCACGGTTGTTGCCAACCGTGCTCTTACTTCCTCTTGCCGGACTAATGGGATAATCCGATGCCCCGTAAAGGTTATGGATTTTTCCTTTTCTGAATACAATGACTTTTCCATCAGCTTTTTACTTTGTAATGGGTTCTTGCCAAGAAAATGCCACCAAGTACATTCGCCCCGAAACTTTCAAGTTGGCAGGCATAGAGGGCGTAACTCATTCCACGGGTGATTACATCATCATATACTAAAACACTCTTTCCGTCAAACCACTTCTCGTCAAACTCCAAGATACTGACCTTCCGGATTTCCTTTTCAGCCTTTCTGTGTTCATGGATGGATAGCCGTTCACCACATACCTTCACATGGTCATAGCCGTTTATCGCTCCGGTCAGTTTACACACTCTTTCGCAAAAAGCCTTGTATCGGATTTCATTCTTCTTGTGCGTAGATGCCGGAACCGGGGAGAATACGATGTCTGTACACGTCTCGCCATATTGTTCTTTCATGCTCGATGCGGTCATCCGGGCAATTTCCTCGTAAGCCTTTCCATCCTTGAAGGCATAAACAAGGTTTCTATCAGCAATTTCTTTCTCACCCACATTCTGAATACGTTTAGGGAAATACTTGCAGAACCAAGTCTGAGGCTTGTCCAACTGCTTTTTGATGTTCTCGTCAATCTGTGCCATACGCTCTGAATCTTTTTCCCTTTTGTTTCAAGCTTTCCGGCTTGCCCAAGGGATATTTTTTGCTTTTCCAGCGTGTTGGCAGGCAATAAGGCAAATAAGGGAACAGCAAATACGCTCAACCCGTTTGAGGAAGATTTGCCGTTCCCGGTTTGACGTTTGGTGATGCCGACAGAATCTTTGCAAAAGAATATCCGCAGAGGCAGGCCGGACTGAATCGCATGAAACAGTGGAAAAAACACTTCATTGTGCGATGGTTGTAGAAACGAATGAATCCCCATATTACAGACTCATTCTTTATGCATTTTCAAAAAATAATATGCACACATTTCACGGTTGACAGCGTTGACAAATCCTAAGAGACATCCTATCAATGACTTCACATAAAATTGATGCGTTGACAAACGTTGACAAACATAGCCACTTTTCCCATCCCCCTTAAAATCCGGTGCCAAGCGTTGACAAAACCATGTATCTATACTTTTTATACTTCTATTGAAGAAAAAAAATAATATATTGTATTACAATGGCTTTCAAACCGTACTTTTGCGACAATCAAGCGTTGGCTCCTTTGTCAACGCTGTCAACCCTCAAACATATACCCTTCTCATTTTCACGAAAAACTTTACCCGTTTTTCCATCATCTTCCATGCCGATTGACACCATACAGCCACCGTTCCCACATACTCCCAACAAATCCTTTCAAATCCCTAATATTCCGGTATTCAACGTATTGCCCAATCATTTGCATAGCCGTACCTTTCAAACAAAATTATCTCAGGAATGGATTTGCATGCAATTTTTACAGGAATTATCCCGGAAAAGCTATACTCGGTAAGTGAAGCCGCCCGTTATCTCGGCGTCCACCGCTGCACCATCTATGCCTACATCAGGCATTCAGAAAAGCCGCTTCCGTTTGTCAGGCAACCGGGCAATATGAGGATTGTATTTCAAGGCAGCGACTTGGCAATGTACAAGGCGGCCGGTCTCCCAAAGAAAGGGCGTAAGCGGAAAGATGGCATACGGTAGTACCTTACATTATATATATTGTTACCTGCCATGTGGCAGGTAACTCGTTACTTGGATGAACGGAATGTCAAAGAGATTGTTCCAGTTCCATGATTACATCAAGAAGCCTATCAATCATCTTTTCTGCCTCCTCCATATCTTTCACCACGTCTTTCATCCGGTAAGGCGCACCGTTTTTGCCATGCCCGGTTTCATCAAGCCACAGGTGGGCTTCCGAATCCACATCAAAATTATCATAATACTCCTTTATGCTCCCAATCAGGCTATCAAGGTCATCGCCTTGCATCGTTACCGGGAAAGAAAAATCCTGTCCGGCAGGGGTATATTTGGAAAAGGTAAATTCCGTTTCTTGTCGCTCATGATTTATTTCCGTATCTACACTCCAGCCATCGGCTTCGGCACATCGAATTATCAAATCCATTACATTATTCTTACGACACATAATTACATTGTTTTTATGTCAGCCGTGGGCATGATGCCACGGCTGACCGATTATTACTCATGACTCAAATCTCGCTAAGAACCGCTGAAGGCGTTTGTCATTCAATAGCCTTAACTCGGTCGGTTGGAAGTTCGGCTGTTGCCTTATTTGGAGTTTTCCTAAACCTTGCGCTGTCAAGTCCAGTTCTATTTCTGAAAGCTCATTCAGTGAAATATAGCTGTACTCGTCCTCCATCAACCCGATTACGATGCCGAAAAGGATGGTATCGTTTTTCTCCGCTTCCCCTTCCAATATAAACCATCGGACAGAGCCGAGGGCAAAGACCGCACGGCAAACCGCTTCTTTTCCCTTGCCGTTTTGGGAATAAAGGGGGAAACCTTTCAAGGCTTCCTCCAGTTGGGGTGTCATTAACCTGCACATATCAATCAAATTCTATTTCATCCTCATACACTTCTATCTCCGCACCACTGCTGAACTGCACGATAAAGCCTCTTGCAGTCTTGGCGACTATTGTACCTCTATGGTAGCCACGCCAAGGCGTGAGCATTTCACATTGCCGTCCGTATTCCGGAAAATCTGTTTCGTCCATCATAAATCATTGAGCTTTCATGTTGATATATTCGGGGTCGTAAATGAGGTTCTCCTCCGTCAGCCGGTCGTATGCCGTTGCCGCAAGACGGGAAGCCCATTCGTTGCGCTGGTCATAGCTCCCTTTCTGGTAATTGAATGCCAATTGGCGCATAAAGCCGATGAACACTCTGAACATCTGCTGCTGGAGATAGCGGTGCGCCCTGGTCAGTTCCTTGCCGGTTTTGTCGGCGGAACACATCCGTCCGTTCACAAAGTTGGTGAACTCTTGGGCAAAAGCCTTGTCTTGTTCGGAGATTGTCTCTCCTGGAAATCCTTGATAGTCCATAATTTTTAATTTTAAAAAGTTATTTGATAATTAACCGTTTCATTCTTATTCCGCCATTTCCTTGCCGTATGCGACGATTTCATCCATTGTAAGCCATTCCGGTTTCTCATCGAAGCTATTATAAAGTTCAACCATTAGCTTTATTTGCAGATTCACGCTGCCAGCCCACAAGCGTCCGGTATTCCGATTGCCGCAATTAAGGTAGTATTCGCAATCCGATTGTAAACGTCCCAATAGTTTGTACCTGAACACTTCATCACGTTGTAAGATATTGTCTATTACCTTTCTTTCTTCTGAATTTGTTTCCATGTTTGCCATAATCGTTTGCTAATTTGATTTTTTATTTCCCCTTTTGTTGAAGCCTTTTGAGCTTCTTGGTCGGGAGAACCGTTTTTCGTGCAAGATTGCCACTGCGGACAAAATGGAAGATAAGGCAAGTGTGAGGTCTGAGAGTGCGGACGGAATGCCCAAATTTTGAAGGGACGGGAAAATTTGCGGAAGGCTGCCGGCAAACCCTCCGATTGAAAGCGACAGCGGCACTTGACGTTCTTCCAGTCCACAGTATCTTTGCACAGAAAAATGAAATTCCGGCCGGGAAGTTCCAAAGTCCTCAAACAACTTATAGAGATTTTGCCATTGCAAGTGCAACCAAGGACAAACAAGCCTTCTTAAAAACCGATGTTGAAATGAAAACTTTTGAAGTGGAGCTTGCGTAGCCTCAAAGGGTTTTCTCTTTAACATCGGCATGGAGTTAACCAGCAACCGCATAGACATACCGGCCAGACTTACTTGGTGTTGGAGGCACGGAGTAAGCCGGGTGACATCATGTGTCTTACAAAATCCTATGAATTTCCTGATACTCCTATGTTTAATCTGTTCTCAGCTAATTGTCCGGGCTGTATCTTTACACTATAAAATGATTCCCATGATAGCAAAAGGATATTACCTATACACATACTTATTACATTAATTTTATGGCAACAGTAAAAGTGAAATTCCGCGCTTCTTCCAAACCCGGCAAGGAGGGAACACTGTTCTTTCAAGTAATCCACGGCAGGGTTACAAGACAAATAGCTACCGGATATAAGATATTCGAACGTGAATGGGATGCCGCCAGTTCGGAAATCATCCTGGCAGATAATGAACCATTGAGACGCGACTACCTATTGTCGGTAAAGGAGGCGTTGGCTGCGGAATCATCCAAATTGAAGGGCATCATTGCCCGCCTTGATAAAACGGGCGATAACTATTCGGTTGAAAAGATTGTAGAACTTTCCAATGCACCGAAAAGCGATGATGGCTTCATTGCGTTTGCCCAAAGGCTCACCGGCCAATTGAAACAAATCGGCAAGAAACGTACAGCCGATACTTATACCACCGTCCTAAACAGTTTCAAGCGTTTCCGGAAAGAACAAGACTTGCCTTTGGACAATGTGGATTCCGCCCTGGTGATGGAATACGAAACGTGGCTCAAAGAGAACGGCATCTGCAAGAATACGGTTTCCTTCTATATGCGCAACCTGCGCGCCATCTACAACCGGGCGGTGGAAAAGGAACTGACCGCGCAACGATTCCCGTTCAAGTACGTCTATACCGGAATTGACAAGACCATCAAACGTGCAGTCCCTATAAAAGTCATCCGGCAGATCAAGGAGCTTGACCTTACCCTCTCTCCCCTGCTTGATTATGCCAGAGACCTCTTCATGTTCTCATTCTATACGAGAGGCATGTCCTTCGTGGATATGTCATACTTGAAAAAGAAAGACTTGCAGCATGGAATCCTGACCTACCGCCGGCAGAAAACCAACCAGCAGCTTTCAATCAAGTGGGAACAACCCATGCAGGATATAATTGACAAATATGACACGGCAGACAGCCCTTATCTGTTACCCATCATCCGCGACATGGACCGGGATAAACGGAGACAATACAAAAACGCTTCGCATTTGGTAAACAACAAGTTAAAGAAAATCGGGGAGCAACTCGGCTTGGGGATTCCCTTGACAAGTTATGTCGCGCGCCATACTTGGGCGAGCATTGCCAAAAGTAAAAACATACCGGTTTCCACCATCAGTGAAGCCCTGGGACATGATTCGGAAACAACCACGAGAATCTATTTAACATCGTTAGACACCTCGTCTGTGGATAAAGCCAATTCGATTGTATTGAAACTGTTTACCGACAAATAATCAAAAAAGAAGCATTTTACACTATCCAATCAGTTATATCACAGGTTGCCATTTTGTTCTACAAAACGGCAACTCTCTCATTAAGAGAAGTATTCCGAGTGCAAAATTAAAGAAAAAAGACGGAATCACCTAAAGAAACACTAAAAACTTATGCCTTTGGATATGGGGTTGTTTTATAAAAACATGAATATGTTTTGCAAATAATCAAATGTAAGATTGTTTATCCGCTGATAATCAATTCGATTTTATTTTGCCACTTCTCTTAATGAGAGAAATATCGGTGTGAAGTCAAAAGGTACCATCAAGTACATACTGATAAGCACCACAATTGTTCTTTGAAAAGTAAAGATTGAGAGCGCATCGGACGGATTATAGATATCCAATGATGAATGGAAAAGCTAAAAATAGACAAGTGATTTGTTTTGCAAATAGTTCATTCTCTTTGTAAGAGAAAGACTTCGGTTTGCAAAGGTACCGATTTTAACTGAAAAACAAGCATAATACGGTTGCTTTTTCATCAAATATAGAGATTTTCAGTATTGCCAAATAGGTTCTTCTAAAACATTTGTTTTGCTAAATAGCTGTTATTTATGAAAGATTATAATTGAATATCAGTTTGTTATTCAATTATTAATCCCTCAATCTTTCTCTTACAAAGAGAAGTACGAAAAAGAGGGTATTTTCCTTCGGATATTACCTTATATAATAAGGTGGAATATATAAGATTGATGAATATGAATCAAACTCGGGCAAAAGCCCGAACTTTTGCGACATATGTTTGTAACTGCATAATAATCAACAGATATAACGATTATGCAGGACTAGAGAATATGTCCTGAACCGAAAATATGCCTACGACAGAGACGGGGAAACAGACACGATGGTTTGTCATGCGGGACTTGAAACGCCCCAACGCCAAACAGCCGGCTTACAAGTTTTTGCGTGAGGAAGGATTTGAAGTGTTTGTCCCCACGAAGTCACAAATAACCACCCGGCACGGGAAAAAGGTTGTCGAAGATGTCCCGGTAATACGAGATTTGCTGTTCGTCCATACTGACCAAGAGAGGCTTGACCCCATCGTTGCAAAGACGGAGACCTTGCAATACCGCTTCATGCGAAATTGCGGCCGTGCACCGATGACGGTTCCTGATAATGAGATGGAACATTTCATCATCGCAGTCGGTTCCTCCAACGACACCAAATATTATTTGCCCGAGGAAATCACTTCCCAAATGTACGGGCGTAAAATTCGTATCGTAGGTGGTCCGCTCGATGGCTATGAAGGGAACCTGATCACCACCCGAGGCTCCAAAGTAAAACGTCTCATGATAAAATTGCAAGACTTCTTTGCAGCAGGCGTGGAAGTCAACCCTGAATACATACAACTTATATGACAATGATTACCGACTGTTTTTCCGGCCTGTCCGCAACCGTCCTCTTTTGGATGGTAAATTCCATTGCGGTATTCGGAGTATGCGTGCTTTGTACTGGCCTGCTCATCCCGCAAATATTGCTCATCTCCTTCCGCAAGCGGCTGTTCGACCAGCCCGATGAACGGAAAATCCATCAAGGGGTAGTGCCAAGGTTGGGCGGCATCGCCTTCAAGCCTGTCGTCTTTTTTTCCATAGCGCTCATGTTCGGCCTATGCCAATTCTTTGGCTATGGCAATATGTTCGACGGGATATCCGCCGAAAGCCGTCCGTTGGCATTCAGCTTCTGTTGCGTCATGCTGTTGTATCTGGTGGGGATGGCGGATGACTTGATAGGCATACGTTATAAAGCAAAATTTGCCATACAGATTATGTGCGGGGTAATGATGATAGCCGGGGGAATGTGGATAAACGACCTGCATGGACTGTTGGGAATCCACGAGGTAGCAGCATGGTTCGGTTATCCGCTTACCATACTCGTCATCGTCTTTATCATCAACTCCATCAACCTGATAGACGGCATAGACGGACTGGCATCCGGGCTTTGCGGCGTGGCGACACTTTTCTATGGGATGGTATTCTTCCTGTTGCAGGAATACATCTACGCCGTGCTTTCATTCGCCACTCTCGGGGTACTTGTACCCTTCTTCTACTATAATGTATTCGGCGATGCCAATAAGCAGAAAAAGATATTCATGGGTGACACCGGCAGCCTTACAACCGGCATGATACTTTGTGTGCTGAGCTTGAAGCTTCTCCAATGTTCCACAACGGACATCCCGGACGGTTTCCCGAATCTGCTTGTCCTCGCGTATTCGCCGCTGTTCATCCCGTGCCTCGATGTCGTGAGGGTCTATCTGCACAGGGTGCGCAACGGGAAAAACCCGTTCCTGCCCGACAAGAACCATATCCACCACAAGCTGCTTGCCGTGGGGATGCGCCAACGCGCTGCCATGGTAACCATCATATCCTTTTCGCTTCTGTTCACCCTGTGCAACCTTTGGTTGTCCATGTACATGGAGATTACCCTGCTGTTGGCTGCGGATGCCGCGATATGGACATCGGCGAATATATGGCTTACACATAAAATTCATAAAATCAACCGGAAATTATAGTTACAATCAAGAATATGAAATTTTGCAAAATGATGATTGTGGTGGCATCCGTTCTTGTATTAGGCGCATGCTCCACTTCCAAAGAGATTACCTATTTCCAAGATTTGCGCCCCGGAGAGAGTGAATTGAAATTAATCTCTCCCACGGAAATCAAGATTATGCCGAAAGACAAACTATCTATTCTGGTAAACAGCCAGGATTTGAGGCTTACCAACCTTTTCAACCTGCCGATTGTGTCACAACAGATTGGTATGGAAACACCATCTGGCATGAGCCGCGGTCTGTCCGGCTATACGGTAGATTCCGACGGGAACATAGACTTCCCGGTTTTAGGGACTATCCATATCAAGGGCATGACTCGCGAAGAGGTAGCCGCGCATATCAAAAAGGAATTGCAGTCGCACGATCTGATTAAAGAGCCGGTGGTCACGGTGGAATACATGAACCTGACCATATCGGTCATGGGGGAAGTAAACAAACCCGGACGGTATAACATAGAAAAGGACCATGTGACGGTTCTGGACGCGTTGAGCCAAGCGGGAGACCTTACTATTTACGGCAAACGCAATAAAGTGCTGGTCTTGCGGGCCGAGGAAGGCAAACAGCGTGTCTATGGAGTGGATCTCCGGTCAGCAGACCATCTCTATTCTTCCCCCGCCTACTACCTGCAGCAGAACGATGTCGTTTATGTAGAGCCTAATGACACCAAGGCACGCCAATCGACAGTCAACGGGAACAACGTCCGAAGCACCTCTTTTTGGCTGTCCCTTGCCTCTTTGCTAACCACCATCGCAGTATTAATTGTTAAATAATATCAGAACAATGGCTATACAAAAGAATGTTCCCGCACAAAACCCGCAGGACTTCATCCGCATACAAGACCTGTTTTACCTGTGTTTGAACAAATGGCACTGGTTCGTACTTTCATTGGCCGTGTGCCTCGGTGCTGCCGTCTGGTATTTGCTGACCACACCACCTGTTTATACACGTACCGCTTCCATCCTTATTAAGGATGACTCCAAGGGTAAGTCCACTTCCGGCATGATGGAAGATTTTGCCGACTTCGGGATGTTTAGCACCAATACCAATGTGAACAATGAAATGGGGACTTTACAGTCTCCCGACCTGATGCGTGAAGTGGTTTCAAGATTGGACTTGAATATGGACTATTATACGGACGGCCGCTTCCACCGCCAAACCGTGTACGGTGAACGGTTGCCGGTCAAGGCCATTCTGGTGGATTTCCCGGCAAGTCAGGCGGCCGCTTTCACCATGCAGCTATCAAAAGATGGAAAAGT
The DNA here is from genome assembly GCF_020091425.1 of Parabacteroides goldsteinii. Lineage (NCBI taxonomy): Bacteria > Pseudomonadati > Bacteroidota > Bacteroidia > Bacteroidales > Tannerellaceae > Parabacteroides > Parabacteroides goldsteinii. Next base: position 2,028,635 of record NZ_CP081906.1, read on the forward strand.
AACCTTATCCGATTTCAAAAGGGATGGAGAAGACATGGACGGAACTGCCACGGGCATATTGAACGACACCATCTCCAGCCCCATTGGAAAGATTATGATACGACCCGCCTCTTCCTACGAACAGGGGGAAGAAACACTATTATATGTTTCACATATCCCCATGCAAAGTGCCGTAACGGCTTATTCGACAAACTTGGGCGTGTCGCAAAACGATGAAAAGTCCAATATTATCGCACTTACCTTTCAGGATGTTTCCACACAGCGGGCGGAGGATGTGCTGAACACATTGATAGCCGTTTACAATGAAAACTGGGTGAAGGACAAGAACCAGATAGCGGTCAGCACCTCCATGTTCATCAACGACCGTTTAGGGGCGTGATAGAGGGGGAACTCGGCCATGTAGATGACGATATTTCTTCTTATAAAAGTGAACACTTGCTCCCCGACGTGCAGGCGGCGGCAAGCATGTACATGGCGCAGGCGAGCGAGGCGAACGCCAGCATCAAGGAACTGAACAACCAGGCATACATGGCACGCTACATCCGCAATTACCTGACGGACGAGACCAACAAGTTCCGCCTGCTTCCTGCCAGCTTCGGCATTGAAAACGCCAGTATCTCCACACAAATCAGCGAGTACAACAACCAACTGTTGGAACGCAACAGCCTCGTCTCCCACAGTAGCGTGAAGAACCCGTTGGTCAAAGAGATGGACGCTTCCCTCCAAGCGTTGCGCAGCGCATTAATCACCTCCATCGACAACCAGTTGGTGGCGCTGAACGCGCAGATAAAGAGCCAGCAAAATTACAGTGGGCAGGTCACCTCGCAAATCGCTTCCAACCCCAACCAGGCCAAATACCTGCTCTCAGTGGAACGCCAGCAGAAGGTAAAAGAGTCACTTTACCTCTATCTCCTGCAAAAGCGTGAGGAAAACGAGCTTTCACAGGCGTTTACCGCCTACAACACCCGTATCATCACCATGCCCGGAGGCAGCATGATTCCCACCGCCCCGGTGAAGAAAAACATCCTGCTGGTGGCGTTCGCCTTGGGCTTGCTGATACCTGTGGTTATCATCTTTATGATGGAGAACATGAATACGGTGGTTCGCGGACGTAAAGACTTGGAGAACCTTGCCATTCCGTTCGTGGGCGAAATACCGCTTGGCTTCCGTAAGAAAAAGAAATTCTCCCGGCAGACACCGGAAAAGGAATGCGCGGTGGTGGTCAAGGAAAAGAGCCGCAACGTCATCAACGAGGCGTTCCGCGTGGTGCGCACCAATCTGGAATTCATGCAGAACAAGGAGAGCGAATCCCACGTCATCATGATTACCTCCGCCAATCCGGGCAGCGGAAAGACCTTCATCACTTTCAACCTTGCCGCCAGTCTGGGCATCAAAGGGAAACGGCTCCTTGCCATCGACCTTGACCTGCGCAAAGGTTCTTTGAGTAAATACGCCGGCAGCCCCAAGAAAGGCATCTCCGACTATCTGGCCGGTGATGTGAAAAAGATCGAGGAAATCATTGTCCGGCCTACCGAAGACGCCAAGCTGGAAATCATCCCGATGGGAACCATGCCACCCAATCCCACAGAACTGCTCTTCTCCGAGCGTTTGGAGCAATTGATTGCCGGTCTTCGTAAGGAATATGACTATATCTTTATTGACTGTCCGCCGGTTGAAATCGTGGCGGATGCTGCCATCATCAACAAGCTGGCAGACATGACCCTGTTCATTGTCCGTGCCGGGCTGCTCGACCGCAGCATGTTGCCGGAGATAGAGAAGTTCTATACGGATAAGAAATACAAGAACATGTCGCTTATCCTCAACGGAACGGACGGCGGTAGCGGACGTTACGGGTATAAATACGGGTATAAGTACGGCTATCATTACGGGTATGCCGGATACACGAAAGAAGAATAAGGAAAATGTGGAGTTCCCTTTTTGGAAAACATACGACTTTGGCGGATTGTGGTCTTTTGCAAGGTTTCACAGATTGGCATTGCCATTTGCTCCCCGGAGTGGACGACGGTGTTCAGACATTGGAAGAGGCTTTGCAAATACTTTCCTATAATGAGAAATTGGGAATCAAGGAAATTTGGCTCACTCCGCATATCATGGAGGATATGCCCAATGCGACAGAAATGCTAAAAGAAAAGTACGAGGTACTGAAAGCCGCCTATCAAGGCAATATAGTCTTGCATCTTGCTACTGAAAATATGCTTGACAACCTTTTTGAAGAGCGGTTGAAGAAAAACGACTTCCTGCCATTGGGAAAGGAAGGGAAACATTTGCTTGTGGAAACTTCTTACTTCAATCCTCCTGTGGGACTGAGCAATATACTTCTTCGTATCAAGGTAAAAGGTTATTATCCCGTATTGGCACACCCCGAACGGTACATGTATATGAGGGAAGAGGATTATCGGCGGCTCAAAGCTATGAATGTGAAGTTCCAGTTGAACCTTCCTTCTATCACGGGTTTCTACGGACCGGAAGCTCAAAAGAAGGCGAAATGGTTGCTGGAGAATAATTTTTATGATTTTACGGGCAGTGATACACATAAATTGTCTGTATGGGAAATGGTTGTCACGAAAAGAATGCCTGAAGTGAGGTGGAAATCAGTCGGACACCTTTGTCATACAAGCATTTCTTAACAGAAAAAACAATAAAAAAACTGAGTACAAATAATGAAAGGAATCGTATTAGCAGGTGGATCAGGTACACGATTGTACCCGATTACCAAAGGGGTAAGCAAACAATTGCTCCCTATCTTCGACAAACCGATGGTCTATTATCCCATCTCCGTGCTGATGCTGGCAGGCATTCGTGATATCCTAATCATATCAACCCCTTACGATTTGCCCGGATTCAAAAGGCTTTTGGGGGATGGTTCGGATTACGGCGTGCATTTCGAATATGCGGAACAACCCTCTCCCGACGGACTTGCCCAGGCATTCATTATTGGAGAAAAATTTATCGGAAGCGATTCCGTTTGCTTGGTGTTAGGCGACAACATATTCCATGGGAACGGCTTTACTGCTATGCTGCAAGAAGCGGTTCGCACGGCAGAAGAAGAGAACAAAGCTACGGTTTTCGGTTATTGGGTAAGCGACCCGGAGCGCTATGGTGTGGCAGCATTTGATGCGGAAGGCAATTGCCTCTCCATTGAGGAGAAACCGGAAAAACCGAAATCGAATTACGCCGTTGTCGGCTTGTATTTTTACCCGAACAAGGTAGTGGATGTGGCCAAACATATCAAGCCCTCCTCACGTGGCGAATTGGAGATTACGACTGTAAACCAACGTTTCTTGGATGACAAAGAGCTGAAAGTGCAGACATTGGGGCGGGGATTCGCCTGGCTGGATACCGGCACGCATGACTCATTGTCGGAAGCGTCAACCTATATAGAAGTAATAGAGAAACGCCAAGGGCTGAAGGTTGCCTGTCTGGAAGGCATCGCCTACCGCAAAGGTTGGATTGACAGTGAAAAAATGAGAGAATTGGCGAAACCCATGCTGAAGAACCCTTACGGGCAATACCTGCTGAAGGTCATAGACGAAGTGGAAAGAACAGGCAAGGACAACTTGGAATAAAAGACAATGGAAGTAATAAAAACAAATATAGAAGGTGTGGTCATCATCGAACCCAAGGTGTTCAAAGATGCCAGAGGCTATTTCTTTGAAAGTTTCTCGCAACGGGAGTTTGAAGAGAAAGTCCGGAAAATCAATTTCGTACAGGACAACGAGAGTATGTCCTCATACGGGGTCATGCGTGGCTTGCACTTCCAATGCCCACCTTTTACCCAAAGTAAATTGGTTCGTTGCGTGAAAGGACGTGTGCTGGATGTGGCGGTCGATATACGCAAAGGCAGCCCCACTTACGGACAGCATGTGGCGGTGGAACTGACCGAAGCGAACCATCGCCAGTTCTTCGTGCCCAGGGGCTTTGCACACGGTTTTGCCGTATTGAGCGAAACAGCCGTATTCCAATACAAATGTGACAACTTTTATGCGCCTGAAGCGGACGGTGGCATCAACATCAAGGACGAAAGTTTAGGGATTGACTGGCAAATCCCCACGTCAAACGCTATCCTTTCGGACAAAGACCTCAAACATGCCTGCTTGAAGGATTTTGATTCCCCCTTTGACTATCAAGTAAATTTGTATCCGGAGTTTGAATAACATGAATATATTAGTAACAGGAGCCAACGGACAGTTGGGAAACGAAATGCGTATCATTGCCCGCGAAAGCGGTGATACCTATTTTTTTACAGATGTCAACCGGCAGGAGGGAGTAGATACTATTTTCTTGGATATAACCGATTTGCAGGCTATCCGGGAAATGGTCGCAACACATGCGATTGATGCCATTGTGAATTGTGCCGCCTATACCAATGTGGATGCGGCAGAGAGCAATGAAGCGTTGGCAGAGAAACTGAATGCGGAAGCGCCGGAAAACCTTGCCCGGGCGATGAAAGAGGTAAACGGTCTGTTGGTACAGATTTCCACAGATTATGTTTTTGGGAAAGAGCCTTATAATATTCCCTGCAAGGAGACCCAACAAGGCACGCCTACCGGTGTGTACGGCATGACCAAGCTGCATGGCGAACAAAAGATAAAAGCTGTCGGCTGTAAGCACGTCATTATCCGCACCGCCTGGCTTTACAGCGAGTTCGGCAAGAACTTCTGCAAGACCATGATGAACCTGACTGCCACTAAACCGCAACTGAAAGTGGTGTTCGACCAAGCCGGAACTCCTACTTACGCACTCGACTTGGCAAAAAGTATTGCCCACGTATTGGCTGATTACAGCAAAGAATCAAAAGCCGACAACTATTCCAAAACGGGAATCTATCACTACTCCAACGAGGGTGTTTGCTCATGGTACGATTTCACCAAGATGATTGCCGAATACAACGGTACAACGGCTTGCGATGTGCAACCGTGCCACAGCAACGAGTTCCCAAGTCCTGTCACACGCCCTTCTTATTCAGTACTTGATAAGACTAAAATCAAAGAGACATTCGGCATCCGCATTCCCTATTGGACGGAATCGCTGAAACAATGTATCGCTAACCTCAAAAACGAAAAATAATATGGTAAAGAGAAATATCGTTATTACCGGTGGAGCCGGCTTTATCGGCAGCCACGTGGTACGTCTGTTTGTAAACAAATATCCGGAATACAACATCATCAATTTGGATAAACTGACCTACGCCGGCAACCTCGCCAACCTCAAAGACATCGAGGATAAGCCTAACTATAAGTTCGTAAAAATGGATATTTGCGACTTTGAAGCGTTCTATCAATTGATGCAAGAAGAACACATTGACGGCATCATCCATCTGGCAGCCGAAAGTCATGTGGATCGCAGCATCAAAGACCCGTTCACATTTGCCCGTACCAATGTGATGGGAACGTTGTCCTTGCTGCAAGCCGCCAAACTCTATTGGGAATCCCTACCTGAAAAGTACGAGGGCAAGCGTTTCTACCATATTTCCACGGATGAAGTATATGGCGCATTGACGATGAACCATCCCGAAGGCATCAAGCCTCCGTTTACAACGACAGCCTCTTCTGCTGAACATCATTTGGCATACGGTGATGATTTCTTCTATGAGGATACGAAGTATAATCCCCATAGTCCCTATTCGGCAGCCAAAACATCAAGCGACCATTTCGTGCGTGCTTATCACGATACCTACGGAATGCCAACAATCGTAACGAATTGTTCCAACAACTACGGACCATATCAGTTTCCGGAAAAACTGATTCCGCTCTTCATCAATAATATTCGCCACCGCAAGCCGTTGCCCGTATATGGCAAGGGAGAGAACGTGCGCGACTGGTTGTTTGTGGAAGACCATGCCCGTGCCATAGACCTTATCTTCCACGAGGGAAAGGTAGCGGAGACTTACAATATCGGCGGTTTTAATGAATGGAAGAATATTGATATCATCAAAGTTGTTATTAAGACTGTAGATCGTCTGTTGGGACGTACCGAAGGTGAAGATTTGAACTTGATTACATACGTCACAGACCGTCTCGGGCACGATGCACGCTATGCTATTGACAGCACCAAACTGCAGAAGGAACTGGGTTGGGAACCAAGCCTGCAATTCGAGGAAGGCATCGAAAAGACGGTCCGTTGGTACTTGGATAATCAGGAATGGATGGATAATATTACTTCGGGGGAGTATGAGAGGTATTATGAGGAGATGTATAAAGGAAGGTAAAACATAAACAAAATAAAGTTTATGCTAAATAAAAATAAATATTGTGTCCGATTTTTCCCTGTAGGAGAAGGAATAAAAGGTGGAGATGCTATTTTGATAGAATTGTATGATACAGACGATAACCCGTATGTGTTTTTAATAGATGGAGGGTATAATAAAACAGGTGAGTCTATAATTGCTTATTTGAAGAAGAAATATGAGAATCCTGTTATTTGTATGATGATAAATACGCACCCAGACAAAGATCATCTATCAGGTTTGAAAACTATTTTGGAAGATAAGAAAATCGAGGTCGAAGAAATCATTATGAATCGCCCTTGGAAAGATGGAGGATTAAAGCCCGAACATTTTAAGGACAAGCGAATTACACATAACAGTTTGGCTGATAGAATAAAAGAATCGTTTTCTTTAGCTGACGAGATAGAACAATTAGCCAGTAATCGAGACATCAAAATAAAATCAGCAGATAGGGGTAAAGAATTGATTCCTGGAGTATTGACTATTTTAGGCCCATCTAAATCTTTTTATAAAAAACACCTATTATCTTCCGACAAAACACCGGAGTCATACTTGGAGGAATGGAATAAGCCTTATGTCAGGACTACTATGTCTGAAGACGATTATGACCCGCAAAATGGTATCATAGAATGGTTTGATGAAGAAGAGACTTCCGAAGTAAATCAGACCAGTCTGGTGATTTTATTAGAAGTTGGAAGCGAAAAGTTCCTTTTTACCGGTGATGCTGGAAAAGGCGCACTGAGAGATGCCTTTAAATATTATGAAGATGAATTAGGTGGTAATGTCAAGGATTTTACAGTCATTCAACTTCCTCATCACGGTAGCCGCAAAAATATAGATCCGGAATTATTAGAAAGGCTTGCACCAAATAGTTTTATTATTTCCTGTCCTCCCGATGGCGTTAAAGAAGGGCACCCGTCAAGAAGACTTATCAATAAAATATTAGAGATAAATTCGAATCATAAAATTTATGTAACCCAAAAACATAATTTTGTGTTTCACAAAGGAGTGGAAATAAAGGCTTCTCCTCAAAATCCACAGGGGATAAATAAGAAAATGGATGGGAAGCCAAATTGAAAAAATGAAAACAATTTGTGTTGACATTGACGGAACTTTGGTTCATTACGAAGATTGGCAAGGAGATCGCCATTTTGGACAGTTAGTGCCAGGTGCAGTGGAAGCTATGCAGTTACTAAAGGAACAAGGATGGTATATCATTATTTATACGACACGTGGAAATAAAGAGGCTGTCAAATCGTTTTTAACTAATCATGGCATATGTTATGATAGCATTAATGAAAATCCATATCAACCAGAAAATGCACGTGGTGGAAAGCCTCTCGCTGATGTTTATATAGATGATAGGGCTATTACGTTTGATGGCAATTGGATAACTACGGTTGATAAAATCAATAGTTTTAAAACATGGGAATATCGCTAAATCAATTAATTGATTCAATTATACTTTCGTCTTTGAGACGCCAAAAGAAAGATTTTAGACGGATATTTATGGAACCTGAACACAAGGAAACTATTTCAGAAATTCATCAAATATCCAATATAGAAGATGGCTATAAAAAAGATATACTTGTGACAGATTTCCAGCAATGTATGTATATGTTGCGACATTACGATTCCATTAATTGGGATTTGAGTAAATTTTGCTTTGGACAAATTATAGTAGTAGTTGGAGCTTGTTGGACTATTCTAAATAGAGAAAGAGGTAATGAACAGACTTTATGGGATGTATATTCTAATGGAACGTCTAACTATATTGTAGGAGGTGTTCTATTATTATCAGCTTGTTTCGTATTTCTGACTCTTATTGCCATTGCTCGGAATAGAACTTATTTTGTACTGATGGGAAGATATTTGAATGAACATCGACAAAATGTTACTAAAAATAATTCTTTTGGATTTGAGAATAAAAGTAAAATGTGGGACAATCCAACCTTTCCGGTTATATTAGATTGGAAAAGCACACAAATGGTGTGTATAATTCTTTTTTCCCTATGTTTTATCCTGTTGCTATTTATTTCTTTATATAGTTTATTTTTGGAAATGACTTGTGGAATATGTTGGAGTATTTTAGTGACACTCATAAGCATCATTTTGAGTTTTATTATTCTTAGATCGATGTTAAAATAATCGTTGTATAAGTATTATAATAAAAAAACTCATAAAATCCATGTTTGATGATATAATTACTATTTCAACTTATACCAGTTAGTTTGATATGTATTTATGATAGCAAAATTATTAGAAACATTCAAAAGTAATTCCACACAAGGAAAAATCATTAGAAATGTATTTTGGGCAGTATTAGGTAAAGTAGTCACTTTGCTTAGTACATTAATTGTCGGCATATTAGTTGCCAGATATTTAGGACCCGAACAATACGGATTAATGAATTATGCCATCAGTGTTGTGGCTTTGTTTGGAATCTTTTCCACATTTGGAACGACTGAAATCATAATACGAGAACTATCTAAAGGTGATTTACCTAAAGAAATCATTTTAGGGACTTCTTTTTTTACCCGATTGGTTTTGACAGTAATAACGCTGTGTTTAATAGGAATATATTTGTTACTTTTTAATGAGAGTGCAGAAACATCTGTGTTGATTTTGATTTATTCTATATCATCCATTTTCAGTTGTTTCGATGTTATCCGCTTTTATTTCACCTCTATCATTCAAAATGAATATATTGTAAAGTCAGAGATGGTTCGTTCCTTGATAGGAGCAGGTATAAAGATTGTGCTTCTGTTACTGAATGCTCCGCTTTATGCCTTTGTTATGGCATTGACCTTTGACTTCTTCCTTTTAGCGAGCGGTTATATTGTTGCCTATAAGAAAAAGGTATCCCGAATATCTGAATGGAAATTTGACTATGACTTTGCAAAATCTCTTTTAAAAGCATCATTCCCTATACTAATATCAAGTGCTGCGGTAATTATTTATCAACGCATTGACCAAGTTATGATTGGCAGAATGCTGGACAATGAATCCTTGGGATATTTTTCCACTGCTGCAAGCTTTATAGGAATAGTCACTTTTATACCTACGATTATGATTCAGACCATATCTCCAATTCTTGTCAAATATAGAAAGGAAAATATTAATCGCTATCAATCGGAATCCCAACGGATAATGAACATTACTACTTGGAGTACAATGATAATTTGCATTATTCTTTCCGCTTTATCGTATTACATTATCCGATATACATACGGTGTGGAATATTTGGCAGCTGTTCCTGTTATGCAAGTATTGGTATTTAAAGCTGTAGGTATCGCATTGACAACAATGGGAGGACAACTGATAATTATAGAGAATATTCATCAGGTAGCATTCATCCGCAATATCATAGCTTGTTTCGTATGTGTGATATGTAATTATATACTTATACCTCGATGGGGAATTATTGGCTCTGCATGGGCAACCATCATCACAGTAATGTTCACTGGTGGTATCGCCAATATTTTCATTCCACGATATCATCACATATTCAAAATACAATGCAAATCATTATTTATAGGATGGAAAGAAATGATTGTCCCACGATGAATAAATATAGCACTTTTATAGGTTATTCAACAGATTCTCGCATTCGATATGCTGCTACTTCAGGTGGAGTTAGCAGTGCTATAATTATTTACTTACTGGATAATGGTATCGCAAAATCTGGTTTGTCATTTACTTATAGTAAGACAGGACTCAAATATGAGCCAAAACTTATCTATAAAAGTGATGATTATAATATTTCTGCCAGCATTTATCATGAAATACCTTTATTCTCTTGGATCAAGAATCATGTGGCAGAAATTCAAAGCCCGTTTGTATTTACTGCACTTCCATGTCAAGTTAAGCCGATAAAAACATTCTTAGAAAAACACAACATTAAAAGTTATGCAATCCAATTGATTTGTTCTTCACAGCAAACTTTTGAAGCTACAGAGTATTTATTAAAACGCCTGAAAATTTCAAAATCCGAGGTAGATCGGATTAGATATCGTGGAGCTGGATGGCCAAGTGGTATATCTGTGTATTTGAAAAATGGTAAAACAGTAAAAGTAGGCAACACAGGAAGCATATGGACTGATATATTTCATTCGAAATTATTTTGTATGCCACGATGTTTTTATTGTAATCCTGACATGCCTGTGTATGCAGACATTATGTGTGCAGACCCTTGGCGAATAGATAAGGCTGAAACAGAAAAACGAGGCAGGACATTGTTCCATGTAAATGAAGAGTTTTTCCGTTCTGTTTTTGTAAATATGCGAGAAGAAAAGATGATTGTATTACAAAAATGTGAAGAGTCTCTTTTTTATTATTCACAAGAAGGAGTAATAAGACAAAAAAGAAAAAATCTGAAACACAAGAAAATAGTACGCATGCAAAAGAATATATACGCATCATCTTTATACCGTACTATAGTGCTCTCATCTGCGGTTACATTCAACATACATTTATTCCTGAAAAAAGTATTTGAAAAAATATTTGTAAGATGAAAATTTTAGTCATAGAACAGCCTCTTAACAATAGAGGAGATGAGTCTGCCCATAGAGGACTTATGAATAAATTCATACAAGAATATCCTGATGTTCAAATAAAAGTACTCTTTTATGGAAAGCGAGATAAAGAAATAAATGAGTTCCGAGTAAATTCACATCAGATTGAGTATGTAAATATCCCTTTGAGGATAATATATAATCCGATTTTTAGACGGGAAATCATACTTATTATGAAGTTTAATATGCCCCATCTGTTATACCTACTTCCTAAAATACGAGTAATGTTGAAATTCTATCGAGAAGCAGATTACATATTATGTGCTCCTGGTGGTATAAATTTGGGGGGATTCCAAGATTGGGTACATCAAGCGTTTTTAAACTTAGCAATGTATGAACACAAGAAAGTTATATATTATGGTCGCTCAATCGGTCCATTTTCCGAAACAACTTATTTGAACAGATTATTCAAGAAAAACAGTGAACGACTTTTAAAATACTTCGGCTATATTTCTCTACGCGATGCCAAGTCTCAATCAATTGCTAAAAAGCTAAGAATAAAATACACTCCGACCATTGATTCCGCTTTTCTTGTAGAGCCAAAGACTGATATTCCACGTTTTTTTGTTGAAAAAATGAATAAAGATCCGTATATAATATTCGTCCCCAATTCTTTAGCTTGGCACAAGAATTTTAAGTTTTACACTTTTGAGGAAATAAAAAGTTTTTGGATTACCTTACTTAACAAATTAGTGGAATCATATCCAGAACATAAAATAGTTATGCTACCTCAAACCATTGGATATTCAAAATTTTTACCTGACGGATATATCTATTTTAATGAAATAAAAAATCAAAGTAATTTTCCTAACCGAGTATTTGTATTAGAAGAGCAATATGGATCAGACATACAACAATCTATTATTTCAAATGCAAGTTTCTTAATTGGGGCACGTTATCACTCAATCATCTTTTCAATAAACCAAGATGTTTCTTTTATTTCGTTGAGCTATGAACATAAAATGAATGGCGTTGTGGAGATTCTCAACAAAAAAGATTGTGAAATCGATTTGGTAAAGGAGTTTGCTGATCAACCTATGTCTGACATTTTACAAAGCGATTTGATAGAGCGTATTATTACCAAAAGTCACGTGTTGGAATCTATAAAAGGCACAAAAAAAGTTGCTCATAATATTGCCAACAATGGATTTGAAGAGTTAAAGACTTTTATAAATGCAATATGACTATTATGAAAGTAGCGGTAATCCTTCTCAATTACAATTCTTCAACAGACTGTCGCAAGTGTGTCTCTTATCTCAAACGACAGAAAGGAGTGGAATTAGAAATCATCATCGTAGACAATTGCTCTCGTGATGATGATCGTGATAATGCAGAAAAATTGTGTCAAGAACAAGGCTGTACATTTATTCCTGCGACTGCGAATCGCGGGTACAATGCTGGTAACAATATCGGCTTGCGCTATTCTGCTGAAAAGGGCTATAAATATGTTCTGATTGCCAATCCGGACATGGAATTCCCGCAGGAGGACTATGTTATACGGGTGGTCGATGTGATGGAAGAGAAACCTGAGGTAGCGGCATGTGGTTCAAATATTTTAAGTGTATCAGGGGAAAGACAGAACCCTTGGACCTTTTCTTCAATGTGGGAAGAGTTTCCTGTTATTATCCATATAGCGAAAATGTTAGGTAAAGAAAGGACTCCATTACCTCCAGAAAATTGTTACTGTGATATTCTACATGGTTGTTGTCTCATGATAAATCTCCCTATTATTTCACAATGTGGTTATTTCGATGAAAATATTTTTCTTTATTGCGAGGAAGCGATATTGGGCAAACAAATTAAAAAACATGGGAATAGAATGTACTATCTACATAATGTAACTGCTGTACATCGGCATATAGAATCTACCAAAGGGAATGTGATGAAACGATATAAATTGTTTTGGCAAAGCCGACGGTATTATCTAAAATATTATAGTGGATATAGTAAACTATTCATAGTTGTCATTGATATATTTCAAAAAGTATATTTTTATGGAAAGATGTTTTATTTCAAGTTGAAAAAATCATGAAAACTCATCAAGGTATTTTGTCTTCTACAATCCAAAAATTAATCATTATTATATATATGATAATGATGAGCGTACAGATAATTGGCATAGAAGGCATGACAGTCAGTCCTTTAAAAGCCATAGGAATGGGTGTATCACCTTTGATTTTCTTGCTTTTACTAAATAAATTTGAATATAATTTTAATGTCTTGATATATACGATTATATACCTTGCGGCTTTAATTGTATGCAGTTTGCTTTCGTCACCTATTGTTGTATGGGATAGGATTATTTACCGGGCAATGTATTTGATGACGTTCATTTGTATATATCAAATAATGAATACGGGCGAAATGCCGATAGAGTGTTTCCGTAAAATATTGATATTTATTACAGTAAGTTATGGTATAACATTCATCCTACAGAACATATGTTTTGCAGCTGGTATTCACAAACTACTACTCATTAATCTCTCAGGAGCAATAACGATGGAGGGAGGACTAAAAGCTAATACATTAGCGATAGAGCCATCTCATGCAGCTCGAATTTTGGCATTCATATATTGGGGAGTTGTTGTACTTACAGAAATAATAGAGGGAAGAGAATTATCTTTTAAGGAGCATTTTAAAGAAAACCCATATACAACCTTGAGTTTTTGGATTACTATGTTTTTTATGGGATCTGCTACTGCAATGTTAGGCGCGGCATTAGTTGGTATTCATTTTTTAAAGAAACATATTACACTCTATTTAACTGGAATTGTTGTATTTATAATATTGTTAAATATAGATATTAACATTGAAACAATTGATCGCTTAAAAAATGTAATAAACGCGTTTTTATCTGATGATGCAGTTTCCACTTTGAAGAAGACTGAATCAAGTGGCGGAAGTCGTATAGCTCCCATGATAAATACTATAACAAACTTGGATTTGTTCTCTTGGGAAACGTGGGTTGGAAAAGGTACAGATAATATTCGTACTAATGCAGCCATGTTTACCACACAAAAAATAGGCGATATAAATGATTTTGGACTTATATCATATTTATGCTCTTTGATTTTTGTATTTAAATGTTGTATTAGAAAATTCTTTTGCATAGAAACTCTTCTTTTTGCTATATTATTAGGATTTGCCATTGGCAGTATGTACACATGTTGGTGTGGAATGATAGTTTGTATGGCAATTAAATATTATAGCGACAATGCTGTTCCTTCAAAAGAAAAAGACAATAACAAATAACTTATGTTTCTTGATAAAATACTCAAAGTTTTAACAGATAGCGGATTAGACTATTGTATCCAAAATGGATATGAGGATATGCCTTATTCATTTCCTACCGATGTAGATATATTTTACAGAGGAGCGACAGAAAAGGATATAGATAAAATAGTGAAGAAGGCCGCTATTAATGCAAATCTTTTGGTACTGCAAAAAGTAGCAATGGGATATTATCATTATGTATATTGGTTGACACCTAAACTGCCTGAACCGAATTTTCAGCTGGAGCTTGATTTTCAATCGGAACTTTCCAACAAAGCGATGCCACATTATTTTATCCCCAATAAATTGTTGGATCGTAAAATAGCATTCAGAGGATTCTATATTCCTTCCGCACCAGACGAAATAATTTATACTCTTTTGCGTAGGACTGTGAAACACAATTTTTCTGACAGACATTTGGCAACTATACAGAAAGCGTATCGTATTAATCCGCAAGAAATCGAAAATGTGTTGAGAGCAGAACTGCCAACTGATATTGTTGAAGGTTTGCAAGACATCATAAAAGAGAATTCTATCGAATCATTCGAGAAACATTATTCTAAATTTTATGCTTATGTATGCAAACAGTCTCATAAAAATAACACTATCATAAAACGAATGTCTCAGATGTGGTATAATGCAACGAAAATGTTTCCATTGCGTTTTAAGAGACCAGCTGGTATGGATATCGCATTACTGGCCCCAGATGGTGGAGGAAAATCGACGATACTTGAAGCTTTGAAGGCTTATGGGGTAACATCTTTTGCAGGTGTGGAACGAAAATATATTCGCCCGGGAATGTTTAAGAATATAGGACAATATAAGCCAAATGCTCAACCAGAGAAGACAGACAACCCTGATCCACACGGTCGCAAGCCTGATGGCGTTCTGAAATCATTGGTTCGATTCCTGATTTATATGATTGATTTCACATTAGGCTATTACATTAAAGTTGTTCCGCTTAAATGGAAACGTAAATTGATTGTATTTGACCGATACTATTATGATTATTATGTTGATATGTATCGTTACCATTACTCACTACCGCAATGGCTGCCAAGGTTATTTGGTTTTATGATACCGCGACCGGCAATTACATTTATACTTTATGCATCGCCAGAGGTGATTTATAACCGCAAGAAAGAACTGACTTTCGAAGAAACGCGGCGACAGTGTGAAAAATTCAAAGATATGGCACAAACATTACCAAATGCACAACTTATAAATGTTGATCGTCCGGTCTGTGACATAGTAAAAGATATTGTAACGGTAATTGTAGAAAAACGAGTGAATTTAACTCAGAAAAAATTGTAAGGTTATGGGTAATCCGGTATTGTTCAAGGTGAGTGAAACTCGCCGGAGTAAGGCCATTTCGCGTGTTAAATGGATCGTAGGGCAGTTTAATAGCCAACGTAAACAATATAATTTTAGAGTGGCTTGGTATGGTCTGATGTGGTGGGTAGGTGTATATAGTCGGTTAACTAATCTTTCCATAAAATCAATTAGACGGTTAAATGATAGTTTAGATGCTTATATAAAGTCAAACTATGGTGATATTATTGCAAAATATCAAAATTATGAAATCATTGACAGGGCTACTATTCCTGTGGAAAAATACCCTATCTGGGTATTTTGGTGGCAAGGTGTGAACGGTATGCCAAAGGTGGTAAGACGTTGCTATGATCTAATAAATAAGAATAACGAAAATGTGACCTTATTGACCATAGACAATGTGAGAGAATATATCAATATACCAGAAATTATCTTTGATAAAGTGAAAACAGGAGAAATAAGTTACACACATTTTAGTGATATTCTGCGTCTCACATTATTATCCGATAAGGGTGGAATGTGGATAGATGCTACTTGCTTCAATCCGTATGCCATTCCTGAAGATGCAAAGAAGCAAATATTCTATTCTCCTCACGATTGTCACAAGCAGAAAAAACTTGCTGGCAATTATATGTATTGGTGTGATAGTGGAGGTTGGCGCTCTTGGAATATCGGTACAAACATTATTCGTAACCCGTTATTCGCTTTTAGCAGCGAGTTAATTACTGCATTGGCTGTCAAAGAAAAATGTTTTCCAAATTATTTTATGGTTGACTGCATGATAAGTTATGCTTATCGAAATTTCAATTGGGCAAAGAATATGATTGACAATATGCCTGATTTTAATACTCGGTGTGCCGACTTGTTTTTGCTATATTTCAACACCAACAAGCAATATAATGAGGAAGAATACAGACAGTTAATAAAAAATGACTGGATATTTAAACTTACATATAAGACAATTTGGCTTGAGCGTGTTGATGGGAAACTTACATTTTATGGGAAATTATTATCAGTTTAGAATCAAATATATTCTTTAACAGATATTGCAACTATGACCAGACAGAAAATATTCGTTTCCGCCTACGCCTGCGAACCAGGCTTGGGCAGTGAGATAGGTGTAGGTTGGCACTGGGTACTGGAAATGTCGAAGTACTTCGATTTGTGGGTGCTGACACGTGAGAGTAACCGTCACTCCATCGAACCTTGGATTGCAGCGCATCCGGAGTACAGCCACATCCGTTTCCTTTATTACGACTGGCCCAAATGGGCACGGTTCTGGAAGAAGGGGTTGCGGGGAGTACGTACCTACTACAACTTGTGGCAGATGTGCACCAATCGTATTGTGAAGCGTACCATGCGACAGAACGACATCAGGATTTTTCACCACCTGACCTACGGCAATGTATTGTGGAAGGTAAGCAGTTATGGACAGAAGCAGTTTTTCGTCTGGGGACCGGTAGGAGGACTGGAGAGTATTCCAGAGGAATATTCGCGGCACTACGACAAAAAGTCAAGAATGATTGAAAAAGTCCGCAGAGTCGTGACTTCAATGGCAGTATGGAACAGAGGTTTCAGAAAGCGTTGCAAACAAGCTGATTTGATTCTTTGCAAGACGGAAATAACCCGTGACTTGATTTCACAAAGACAAGCAGATAAAGCCATACTCTTCACGGATGTGGCGGCTGATATTTCTTGTGTATCCGGTTGGGATAAGAAGATGAAACAGGACGTAACAGAGTTCATCACAGTAGGGCATTTGGATGCGTGGCGCGGATTCGACCTTATTATAGAGGCATTGCCGAAAGTGATTTCCAAAAATTCAAAGATTCATTTGACCATCGTAGGCAGCGGACCGGACAAGGTGCGTCTGGAACGATTGGTGAAAAAGTATGCTTTAGAAGCTTTTGTGACATTGGCCGGTAAGGTATCCATGAATATCTATAAGGACTTGATGAAAAATGCGGATGTGGTGGTAAATGCCGCCTTAAAAGAAGGAGCGGTAACGGTGTCGTTCGACAGCATGGCAATGGGAAAACCGTTGATTTGTTTAGATACGACCGGCTATACCCGTTATTTTACCAACGACTATGCGATACTGATTCCTCGGAAAGGAAGATCGGAAGTCATTCAGCGTTTAGAAGAAGCGATGTTAAGAATGACACAACCGGAAGAAAGAAACAAACTTGGAAGAAAAGCACAGGAGGTTTCTGAAAAGTTTTCATGGGAGAATCATGGGATGGAGATTAAGGATGCGATAATGAAAGCATATACTTCTTATTTGACAAAATAAATGCAAATAAATTCTATATTGGCTTGTTTGCTGAAAAAAGGAGCGGGCGAATGTTTTTATCGCTTCTCCAACGCCGATGGCAAGACATGGATAATGCCTGCACGGAATATGCGGGTAGCCATGAACCTCTATCAGCCCAGCGGACGAAACGGGAAGCTGGTGAAAGCATTGTTCCCTTGGCTACATGGAGTACCATTTGTGCGGAAGGTGATTCGTGCGGAAAGGTTGTGTTGCAAGCTCAGTGATAAACTGGAACAGTTGCTTTGCAGACTATTCCATGAAGAAGAGGTTGAATTCTCAATATTCGGAGGTACACCTTGCGTACATCAAAAGGTAACAATACAATTAAGTAAGGGATGTCGTATTTTAGGATATTGCAAAGCAACAAGCAGTAATGAAGTAGCGGCATTGTTTCGGAACGAGGCAGACTTGCTGGAACGTCTGAAAAGGCAAGGAATGGATGGGATGCCTCAGGCTCTTTACTGTGATGAACTGACGGAAGGCATATCCCTTTTTGTACAGAGTACGACAAAAACACAACAATCGAAAGTGCCGCATGAATGGGGCACTTTGCACGAACATTTTCTGAATGAGTTACAAAGGAGGACTTTACGGGAAATAGAGTTTGAAAAGAGTGATTATTACAGGACGTTACAAAACTTACTCACACACTTGGATTGGCTTCCGCAATTCATGAACCGAGTTGCCGTAGTGAAAGTGATAAATAACGTTATCAACTGCTATAAAGGGGAAAAAGTGTTTTTTTCTGCCTATCATGCAGATTTCACCCCGTGGAATATGTTTGTGGAAAATGGAAAGTTGTTCGTTTTTGATTGGGAATATGCAAGCATGACTTACCCTCCAATGCTTGACCACTATCATTTTTTTACGCAAACAGCTATTTTTGAAAAGCATTGGCAAGGGAAAGAGATAATCGAATTTCTTCAATCATCGGATGCTAATTGGATAAATAGAGAAAGCTATATCCTCTATCTGTTAGACATCATTTCCAGATTTACGGTGCGTGAAAAAGGAACGGTCAATGGAGACATCGCCCGCTCGATGAAGGTTTGGAATGATTTATTGGCATTTTTATCAAAATAAATGAAACACATTATCTGTTTCCACCTGTTCAATGACTACAGTGGTAGTCCGAAGGTGTTGAAAATGGTGCTGGAGGGAATGCTCCGAAAAGGATACCAGATTGATTTGGTATCTTCCAAGGGAGGAGTATTGGACGAACTGTTGCACTACCCAAACTTGCGGAAGCATAGTTACCCTTATCGTTTCTCATCTAATGGGGCGGTCACGATGCTACGCTATTGCTTGGTGCAGTTCTATACCTTCTTTTTGTCCTCTCGCTGGCTGTTTCGCAAAGATACGGTGTTTTATATCAACACGCTGCTACCCGCAGGCCCTGCATTGGCAGGAAGATTGATGGGAAAGCGGGTGGTATATCATTACCATGAGAACGCTTTTGTGAAAGGAGGCTTTTATAAACTGCTGGCAGGCGTCATGCAGAAGTTAGCACACGAGATTATCTGCGTATCGGCCTATCAGGCTTCTTTTCTTCACCGAAAAGTAGGAGTTACAATGATTCCAAACGCATTGCCACTGGAATTTACGGGCAGACTAATACCGAATAAAGAGACGGCTTTCGAGCGAAAGCGAATACTGATGTTAGGTTCGTTGAAACTTTACAAAAGTCCATTAGAGTTTATCAGTCTGGCACAACAATTACCGCAGTTTGCCTTTGAACTGATAGTGAACGACACGCAGGAGAACATCGACCTGTTCATTACAGAACACAAGGTAAATATCAGCAAGAATCTGACTATCTATCCCCGGCAAAGCGATGTGGCACCATTCTATAACCGGGCTTCGTTGGTGCTGAATCTTACAAATAAGAAACAAGCTGTTGAAACATTCGGGCTGACAGCCTTGGAAGCCATGAGTGCCGGACTCCCCGTGATTGTGCCTACCGAAGGAGGCATTGCGGAGATGGTAGAAGATGGGGTGAACGGTTATAAGATAGATGTACAAAATTTGAATAGCATTGCGGAATGTATCGACCAAATGCTATCGAACCAAGAACTTTATACAAAATTATCCGATAACGCATTGCGTTATGCAGAAAAATACAATGCCGATGCGATGATAGACGGCATCCTTTCTCATTTTTAATAACACACTGATTTTTTGTATGAAACAAGTTGCTATTGTGGGCATCCAAGGGGTGCCTGCAAAGTATGGCGGCTTCGAGACATTGGTGGAGAACATGATTGGTGAAAACTGTTCTCCCGAGGTCTGCTATACCATTTTTTGCAGCGGCAAAGACTATACCGCTCACATGGATACGTATAAGGGAGCAAGGCTGAAATATGTGCCACTGTTCCATGCCAACGGGGCACAGAGTACGCCTTACGACATACTCTCGATGCTGAAATGCCTGCGAGGATATGACACGGTATTGATATTGGGCGTATCAGGTTGCATCTTTCTCCCTATATTCCGATTGCTGTATCGCAAACGGCTGATTGTAAACATTGACGGACTGGAGCACCGGCGGGCCAAGTGGGGGAAGTTCGCCAAATGGTTTCTGCGTACCAGCGAAGCGATGGCAGTGAGATTTGCAGATGTGGTTGTTGCTGACAATAAGGGCATTCAGGATTATGTTACGGAGACTTACGGCAAGCCATCTGAGCTGATAGCCTATGGGGGTGACCATACGCAAAGAGAGGTGTCGGAGGAGCGGCAACAGGAGATATTGAACAAATATGGAGTAAAGTCAAATGATTATGCCATCAGCGTATGTAGAATCGAGCCGGAGAACAACAGCCACATTCTTTGTGAAGCCTTTGCCAAAAGTGGAAGGGACTTGGTCTTTGTCGGGAACTGGGAGCGCAGCGAGTACAGCCGTAATCTGAAGAAGGAGTATGGTTCGTATAGCAATATCCGTATGGTGGATTCCGTTTACGACTTGGACGAATTATATGCCTTGCGCAATCAATGCGAATGTTATATCCACGGTCATAGCGCCGGAGGAACAAATCCGTCACTTGTGGAAGCCATGTCGTTTGGCAAGCCGATAATCGCATTTGATGTGGTCTATAACCGGGAGACGACGGAAAACAAGGCTTACTATTTTAAAAATAGCAACCAGTTGGTGGAACTGGTGTCGCAAAAAGAAAAGGACGGAGCGTCCATGAAGGAGATTGCCAAATGGCGATATACTTGGAAGCATATAGCAAAACAGTATGAGGCTTTATATGGGATTTAGGTTGAAGGCAAGAGTGTCTTTCACCGTTTTGTTGTTGATGGTTTTGGCAAAAGTCGTCGCCCAAGAAGCGGTGAAACCCAACGTGGAAATTTTTGCAGGAGCAGAACTTCATTATAGAGATTTCTTTTACACAAAGATGTATGAAGTGCTGGTGAATGTGACGCCCGGAGTGAAGTGGCATTTCGGTGACCGATGGCAATTAGCGGGGCAAGCCATCGTTCCGGTTTATAACGACTATGGGGACCGCTACAAGAAGATACGCCTGAATATGGCGGTGCTGTCGAAAGAATGGGATTGGAATAAGAAGCAATTCTTAAAGGTGAGCGGAGGATTGTTTGGAAAAGAACGCTACGGGTTGGATGCCAAATGGATATACCCCGTAAACAGATGGTTGGCGTTGGATGCACAACTGGGGCTGACAGGGTTTTGCTCCATGGCTGCCGATTGGGAATGTAGCAAGATGGAAAGAGTGACCGGACAAGCCGGAGTGAACCTATATATAGAGAAAGTAAATACGGAATTTAGGCTGCACGGAGGACGATATCTTTATGAAGATTACGGAGTGATGGCCGAAGCGATGCGCCATTTCAGGCATTGCACGGTAGGACTTTATGCGCAATACAGTGACAAAGGAAAAGAGACGGCTGGTTTCAAGGTGATAATGATGATTCCACCGTACAAGCGGAAGGCGCGTAAGGTGATGGTTCGTCCCGCCTCGAATTTCAGGCTGACATATGACATCAACGGATTGCTCTACGCTGTGAAGATGTACACCACCGATCCAGAAGAGAACGAACGTGAAGGACACTTTGACCGTAACCGATTGCAATGGGGTGCCAATCGCATGGTTCCGGATTTTAAACTTAGAGAAAAGGAGGTGCGAAATGTGGAATAAGGAATACCGGATGAAGATTCTACGATGCGTATTTGTCGGGATACTTCTAACCGCTTTGTCTTTTACCGCTGCCGCACAGCAATATACCGGTATGAGCGGGCTGATTCATGTACCAAGTGCAGAAATGGACGATGCCGGTGAAGCACGTATAGGCGTTCACTTCCTGAACAGGGAGTTTACACCGGATATCGGGTTTGATTATGAAGGTAAGTACCATACAATGAGCCATTATTTGAGCCTTACCCCTTTTTCTTGGTTGGAAATAGGCTATACCTGTACCTTGCAGAAAGGACATGCCATAAATAATGAGGGGATAGTGCAAGACGGTAAACCCAAACTCCGTTTCAAGGATCGTTATTTCTCACTCAAACTACAACCTTTAAAAGAAGGGAAATGGTGGCCTGCCATCGCAATAGGAACCAATGACCCATACGGAACAGACAATAAAAATGGAACAGGTAAGGAGGGAGAAAAGCCTCAAAATGGTGATGGGAAAAGCCAATATTTCTCCAACTTCTATATCGCCGCCACCAAGCACCTCGACCTGAAAGGACATAGCCTCGGCTTCCATCTGGCATACCGCCATTGGAAACGAAGCTATAATAGCAAATGGAACGGTCCGGTAGGCGGTATCACCTATCAGCCTTCTTTCCAAAAGAACCTGCGCCTGATAGCCGAATATACAGGTGATGATGTGAACATCGGCTTCGACTGGAAGCTGTGGAAACACCTGCTGATACAGTCTTCCTTGCAGAACGGGAAATACTTCTCAGGAGGTGTCTGCTTCTGCATCAATCTATTGTGATTTTAATGTAATAATATAAACAGTTTTTAATCATTTATTTTTATGTGCAACTTTATGAAGAAAGGAGCCATGATGCTCCTGATTGCCGGTTTGGCAATGAGTGTGACTAATTGTAGTGACGATGATCCGAATTATGACAACGTGACTCCACCGGAAGTGGCGATTGCCCCGAATACATTGACTGGTGTCATAACAAGTATCAACGGAAATGCCATTTCCAATGCGACCGTTACGTTGGGAACGGAAAAGGCTACAAGTGACGCAAACGGCGTGTATCTGTTTGCAGATGTAAAACCGGGTACTTACACCATCAAGGCAGAAGCTAACGGTAAACAAGCAAAAGAGGCTGAAATCACCGTGGAAGATTCTAAGAAAAGTCAGAACCTGGTGTGGAATGTCAGCCTTGCCACAGATGTCAAGAAAGAAGTGACTGTATCTGCAACCGAAGAGACTAAAGGCGATGTGGAGACAGAAGCCTTGAAAGACAATGACCAAGCCATTGTAAACGTGGAAGCCACTATTCCTGCCGGTGCCATCGAAACAGCCGAAGGCGAAGAAGTGAAAGTGATTGTCTCTCCCATTTACGATGCCAACGCTGTGGCAGGAAAGACGAGAGCCGCTACACGTGCAGACGAATCTACCTTGCTCTTGGGAGCCAGCCTGTCTTGTAATAAGGCTGAGGTTTCTTTGGCTAAACCTGTGGAATTAGGATTCAACGTGGATGACGAAGTGGCACAGAACGTAGAAGCCATGCAATACAAAAACGGTCAGTGGGTCGCTGTAGAAAGCCGCATTGAGAACGGGAAGGTAATCATAAATGCCACAGAGTTCACGGCATACGGTCTGTTCCTCGGCGTTTCCTTCTCCGCATCCAACGGAAGCGAGGCCATTTCTTTCGAGCAGGACAAGTGGGACAACCTGTATGGTGCCAAAGACATGGCAATAGGCAGTGCCAATTACACCTACAAAGCCGGTACGGAAATCACGACTAAAGCAACTTCCGTGCTGACAGCCCTGCTGATTGAGAAGTTGGCTCAGCGTTTTGGCGCATCGGTTTCTACCGTAAACGGCAGCTACCCGCTGAACGTGACATTGCCTATCGGTACCATCTTGACCATCAACGGTACGCAAAGCAAGCAAAACGTAACTGTAAGTGCAAAGGGTAAGAGCGTGAGCGGTACACATTACGGAACGGTGTCGGTTGTTGTAACCACTTCTAACCGTAAACATAACGGTGGAACAAACTTAGGATAATAATTTTTCATCTCAACTGACTTTTCAGTCAATCTTAAAAATGGTGTTTGTCAGCAATGGTAAACACCATTTTTTGCTTTATACAAAGCCTCCCATGCCAGTCCTTTGTATTCTTCCAAGTTCCGCCCCACGCTTCCCAGCGCAAGACGGAGTTCAGAATAAAATTAAGGAACTTATGCGGATGCCCTCCTTGCCTCTATGAAGCGGTAGGCATTCTCATTTACCAGCCTGATAATCCTGTCATGGTATTCCGTGTTGGAATTGCACACCCCACGGCTCTGAACCACTTTCCCTTGGCTCAAACTGAACTCAACGGTCTCAATGCGATTACCCAAATGGTCATGAGCCGAAAGGACAACAGAGTCGGTCTTGGCATAGTATTCACATTGGAAGACACAATGCTTCATCTTGTTGCCTTCTTCCTTGTAAGCCTCCAGCGAATCCAATACGGAAATCTCTATATCGCCATCACTGATGATAATACCGAAGTAACAGGACTTGTTCTTGTAAAACTCAGCTTCGTGTATTTTGACTTTCGCTATCCGTTCCATATCCCTGCGTTTCCGTTCAATGGCATTGGCTTTCTTCAACCAATGGTCGTGTTCGGCTTTCAAGTTTATCGGACAGATATACTTGGCATTATGAATGTCCTTGCCACATTTTTCAAGCAAGCGGATGGTGTCACACCAAGTACCGAAGTCCTCAATTCGGTAATGATGCCTTGAAGCCACCTTGTATGACTGCCAACAAGTATTGAGGTCTAAGGAGCGGTAGATAAAATACTCAACCGCCTTGAAATCTCTCGCTTTCATCATCGTCTCCATCCGGTGGTCAGCCAAAAGAGCCTTCATCAACTCGAACGGATGGCAGTCGGGCAATTTGCCTTTCATCCCGTTCCGCCTCAATTCGGAAAGGACAGAATAATAAGGACAGGTGTAGGCATCGGATATGACTAAATGCACATCCGACATGTTTCTCAACTCTATCGGGCTGGCAAAACAGAAGCTGTCCCGGTAATAGCCCATGGCTCTCAATCTTGAAGTGACCGCCACCTGCCCTTTTGCATTGAGCCACAGACGGCATACTTCATCATAATAGAAATCCATAGGTCTCCCTTTGCAGTAAATGGCGGTTAGAAGGAATACCCTCTGCACTTGCAAGCCGCCAATCACTTCAAGGGTAGAAAAGTAGCTTTTCTCTTGGTGCTTGCGTTTCAGCGTATCAGTCACTTGCAAGCGGTGTCCGCAATGAGGGCAACGGACAGACTTGCCTTTTCCCTTATAGCCAAACTGCTCCCCGCAATCGCCACACGTGCATTTATGTTCAGATGTTCGGAACGTAATATGTTTCACTGCGTTTCTGATTGCCCACTCCACGGCTTTAGAGCCGATGGCGGTCAGCTCCTTGTTGGAAGCTGCCACCTGTTTTTCTAATTCGTTTCTCGGCTTCATACTCTTAAAAATCAAATAGTGACAACTCTGCTTGTTGGAAAACTTTGGGCTTGCCCGGCTTGGGTCGGGAGTTTTTGGCTTGTATCTTACGAAGTTCCTCTTCCTGATAGCGTTTCAAAGCCAAATCACGTTGCTCCGCCTTTTCCTCTTCGGTCAATTCGATATGCCTATTCACAACCACATCACAAGATAACGGCTCACCGATTATCAATGTAGGCTCTTCCGCTGCGTGTACCGCCATTGAAAACACTTCCATGTCGGAAAATCCGCAACAACCCGAATGCTGAACCTCATTGAAAATATAGGTTACAATATCGTCTATGCTACGTGCTGTAGATTCATACTTCACCCGGAAGAGTTCATCCTCCTTTGCCCTGTTGTCAAGATAGTTCTTGATGATTTCCTTGAATTGTTCTGTTCCTTTCATATCTGTTCGTTTTTAAGATGTTCTGTACCTGTCACCATATCGGCAACCTCTTTAAAAGCTTTTCCAACGGAATGGTATTGATGTCCTCATTACGGAAGTATATTTTCCACTCCGGATTAACCAATACCCAATGGAAATTCTCCACCGAAAACCCTACGCCATTGGAGTAGCAGGTAATAAAAGCGAAATTCTTGCCGTCCTTACGGATATGGGCATAATCGGGAGTCATGCCGAAAGCACATCTGCGGATGTCCTCCCTGTTCCACAACAGGGTCAGTTCGTAAACATTCCCTCCGAGGTTTACCGTCTCTTTTCTGTCTTTAAGTGTGATAGCCATACGTTTTAATTTTTTCCCTTTTGTCTGAAGCCTTTTGGCTTCTCGCATCCCGGGTGTTTTACGATGCCGCCCATACGGAGGGAACAAGGGGCGTAAGGCAAATGTGGCAAGCGGAAAGAGACGGAATACCCAATTTGGAACAAATTGCGGAAGGCTGCCGTCCGCTTTCCGTGCTGCCAAGAGAAACGGCATTTGCCATCGGCACCGCCCTCCGTTGCTTTGTATCGGAAAATAGACCGGGAGCGCGGATGGCCGAATGAAGATAACAGGCACAAAAATCCCCGGCATCCTTGAACCTTACAGTTCCCGGATGCCGGGGCGACACATATATGAAAGAGGAAGAATACAGATTATATCAAAGGGATTTCAAAGGACTTCACGACACATACGGCCTCCTTGTCAAGGATGAACCAGTATTCGGAACGGTAAGGAGACCCATCGGCTGATTCCGCCTCATATTCTATCTTTACTTTCCAGCCGGAAAACGGTTTCTTACTATTGTGTATTTCATAAGAAGCAAGGCTGCGTATAACCGACATCACGGACATCTGCCGTTCCATCAGGTCAGCCATCGCCTTATCCTCGAAGTCCATCTTCTCGAAACCGTCCGTTTCCTTCATCACCTTTTCGCTCACCTTCATCATCGCCACGGAGATGGCCATCTTTTCCTCCTGGGTAATATAGTCTCTGCCAAATACGGAATCCGGCATACTGACCGCATGAATCTTCACCGTTTCAGGCCGATCAACGGAAGCAAGCAACGCTTTTTCCGCTACCTCTTTGGCTAAGTCCTTCGGGCTGGAGCTGTCCTTTAGCAGGAAAGCGGTTATGCCGCCTGCCAATACAAGGCTTGCAAGCAGCAGGTCAAGAACCTTCTGTTGTTTCATAAAATCCGTTCTCATACCTTGATGACTTGAAGTTTGTCAGGGGATAGCCCCAATCGTTTTCGGTAGATGGTGCCATCTTCCCGGTACATTTCCAATTCCGAGGCGGTCATGCCTTTTTCACAGATTTCCTTCGCCTCGGCAAGCGTCACTTGATGACCGCCTATGTTCCTCCAGATAGAGAAGCTACAAGGTGCTTGCTGATTGCCATAGTTGGAGCAGTTGAACGCCCGGCTTCCCACCAACATGTCACCACTGCAATGGGGGCATTTCCCGATAACAGGGCGCATATTGATGGTACCGTCATCAGTCAGTTCAATAACGGTCGGAAAACTCTTGCCCTCCTTGGAAGCGAAACCGTCCAACAGAAGGAAGCGTTCCTCCAATAGCCGAACGATTTCATTGTCTTCCATCTTTCGGTTGCCTATGATGGCATTAATGTTAAGCGCACAAGACGGTTGTTCCCCGATGTTGTGCTCACAGCGATACCCCTTGCAGGTTTTCACCACGTTACCGCCACACAAGGGGCAGCGACCCATAATTTTCTTTTCTGTTTCCATACTTCAAAATGTATAAGTTGATTATTGTCTGTATCAATACCGGAATCCTCTGTTCCAGTCATTGACAATGCCGTTTATGATATTCTTGCCCGACATCACGTTAGCCCATCCTTCCGGGTCAAGGGAAAACCAAAGGTCGTTCCATGAAAGGGTGCGTACCTGCCATGCCAGGATAAAGAGGTCTGTATTGATGGCTTCCAGCCTTGTCACCACCTCGTTGGCGATATAGTACCTTTCAGCGGAACTGAGCAGGTTCACCTTGTGCTTCTCCTTGCTTCCGTCTGCTCCGGCAACCTCATAACTCCCCGAAGTGACCAACTGCTTCATAAACGGATAGAGCGCAGCCATTTGGGTGGCGGCATCCGTCAGTTCATCCGACACGATGGCGGCAATCGCCGTTCTTTTAAGATTACCGCCCACCGATTTCGTAAGCAAGCTACAATTCTTCGGTATCTCGGTCAGCACCAGTTCCCCTGCACGTTTGATTTGATAGAGGTTCTGCATCGCGCCTTGGGCATTGGATAAGTATTTAAGCAACTTGTTTTCCACGCCATGCACCCGGTCAAGGGCGAGCGTCACCGCCGTCTCGGCGGCGATGATTTTCTCCTGCGTCTTCTTGCGCTGTTTGTGGATGTTCTTCAACTCCACAGTCTGGGCGATGACGGCAGCGGTCAGTGCCGGGTCGCTCTGTTGGGCATGAACGGGTATGAGCGTACCCAAAGACAATGCCACAACAGCCACTCCTTTTTCAATTGAATTTAATTTCATCATTGGTTCTCCTTAATTATAATTTGACACCCGTATTCCTTCGTCCGGCAAGATGGTTGTCACGGT
Source organism: Parabacteroides goldsteinii (assembly GCF_020091425.1). Taxonomy (NCBI): domain Bacteria; kingdom Pseudomonadati; phylum Bacteroidota; class Bacteroidia; order Bacteroidales; family Tannerellaceae; genus Parabacteroides; species Parabacteroides goldsteinii. The sequence goes on from NZ_CP081906.1 coordinate 2,057,081, forward strand.
CGTTCTTGTTGGGTGGCAATACCGGTTTCATCGGCTTGTTCAGTAAGCAATCGTTCCAGTCCTTGAACATCTTGGGCGGCAGCCATTGCCCCATCTTGTAGCGGATAGTCAGGTGTTCACCCACTTGGGCCAACATCGGTCGTTCCACATTCAACAGGAACGACTTGCCTTTGGCTTCCACCCGAATGCCCTTCTCCGCTTTGGAGATTTTCATCGGGATTTCCTCCAGTAACGCCATCATGCGCAACCCATAGATACGCCCGGCAAAGTCATTGTCGAAACAGTCGAAGGCTTTCGCATGAGGAAAACGTGCCATCGTCCCGGTAATCTGCCCGTCCGAGAATGTGCCGCCGATAGAAACCAGTGCGGTCTCCTTATCCAATTGCTCCTTGTGGACTTGGTAGAACGCCATCGCGTCAAAAGCGGATTCAAAGAAGAGCACACGCTTTACCGCTTCCCGGTTTCCACCGGATAAATCAGCCACCCATGCCGAGGAAGAGGAATCCGTACCGGCGGCTTTGGACTTGTAACCGCCAAAACCACGGATTTCATAGCCTTTTACCTTGTCATCCTTATCGGTGTAAGGGAAAGCGGCATTATAACCGTCAAACTTGTCGTTCCGTTTGTCACGAAGCAACGTGAGATAAGGCGAAAGGTCATTGACCGTATCGGCCGACAACCCGCGTTGCGAGAATATCAACGGAATTTTTTCCGCTTGAACCGGCTTTACCTCATACCGGGAAGCGTCAAAAGTCCGGTTGGCCTTGACGGACTTCACAAATTCCCTGTCCTCCCTGTATTCCGGTTCGGGCATATTGGCGAAACGTGCCATGACCTTGGCTATCTTCTCCCAGTCATCTTTTCCGGAAACAAAAAAGGCGTTCAGGTTCTCCCGTATAAGCGTGACCACATCCCCCTTTGAACCGTCCCGGCGAAAGAAAGTCTGCGCTGCCTTGTTACATGGATTGCTGATGATCAAGGTGTCACGCTTGTCGTTTCCATTGCCAAGCACCAGCTCGATATACCTCCCGACACCGGCTTTTCTATCCAAACGGTAGCCAAGGGCATAGGCGATGTCATCAATACCCACACGAGATTTCAGTTCCTTGAAATTTACCTTATAGTCTGCCATATCCTCCATAATTATATCCTGATGCCTCTGTTTTCAGTCCGGGTATGCCGCATCATGGCAAGCTCCGGTTCGTAGGTCTTGCGGGCGGTCATGTTCAGGAACGCGTTCTTGTCCTTCATATCCGTCAGTTGAAAGTAGGTTCTTGCCGTGTCCTTCGTGACTTTCTTTAAACCGAGTTCCACACCATCGTAAGAAGCACGGATGGCGTAGTCGCCTGAACGGGTCTTGACAATGGCGGCGTTCTTGAAGGGAACTTCCTCATTCGGATCCAATGGCAGGAACGGGTCGTTCTTGGCAAGGTACGGTTGCTCGCCGAGGGCCAACCGCTGTTTGTCCACGTGGTCCAGTATCATATCGGATGCCTTGTTCACTTCTGCCATGATGGAAACGATAAATTTCGGTTCTTTCTTCAATACTCCGATCCAGGAATCCAGATAGGCAGCGGAATTGTCGGTAATCTTGGAATCAAACCCCATGGAATGGCTGATCATGGCGGCTGTGAGTTCAGCCACCAGTTCCTCCTTCGCATATTTCGGGTCGCCGAACCTGCCACCCATTTCCCGGTTGAGCCTTTCGGGAGTCATCGTTGAATGGGTCATCTCATGCAGCAGGGTGGAATAAAACTCCATGCCGCCCCGGTAGGTTTCCTCCGGCGTGCCTCCGATGTTGAACTGCGCCTTCATGGGCAGTACCACGATGTCACGGGAGGGAGAATAATAGGCACTTCCTTCCTGCTTGTCCGCCTTTATCGGGCAGAGCCATCCCTGCGTCCGTATCATGCGGTCGAGGGCGGGATGGGCGTACATCCCTTCCGTGTCACGAAGTTCCGGCAGTTTGAACTTCTCCTTCAGTTTCTTCATCCGTTCGGGCTGTACCTCCGACAGATTGGTCTGCGCCACATTATATACGGGAAAGGACTTGACGAACGGGATGGCTTCCAGCCCTTTGCGCTCTTCCTTGCCCATGGCACGGTATTCCTCCGAGCTGATGCGTTTGCCGTCCTTGTCCTTGACCATCATGTCCCAATAAACGACCGGGAAAGCCTTTTCGCCTCTCAGTACATGGGCTTTGAGGTTGTGTGCCTGGTTGAAGGTAAGATAGACAGGAAGTTCATAGCCCTTTGCCGCCGTTTGCAGTTGCAGGAAGAAGGAGTTGGAACCGGAATAATTCCGTCCCCCGACATTCTGCGGAAGACCGGCATAGCCCGCGCCGCCTATCCAGCCTTTCTTCCAATCGGAGGATTTCATCTGCTCCATCCGTTCTATCATCATTTCTGTAAAGCGGTCAAGTGCAGCCTGACCGCCTGTTCCTGAAGGGGAGTTAGTGCCATACGCCATAACCTTCGTCATTTATAGCCTGACGTTCCATCATACCGATTTCCGTCTGCTCGATGTAGAACTCCGCCGACTCGTCCGTGGGGTCTATACCATGCGACCTGCACCAGTCCAAAAAGTCCTGGGCGTTCTCACCCTGCAATACAAAATGGAGGTGTCCGATTTTACCGTCTTGCAATTGTTCCACCAGTTCCTCGTATGTTTTTGTTGCCATATTGTCTGTTTGTTATTGATTATTATTGCTTGTTGTTGGTTACTGTCATTATCTTTTCATGGATGCCGCCTGTTCAACTTTAGTCACAGGTGCGGCAAGCATACTTGCAATCTCCGGGTTCAGGTATTTGGCGGCTATCTGTTCACGGGTGGCCGTCTTAACCTTGAAGAGGGAATAGCCGTCATCAAACGAGATTTCATGCTTGGTGGTCTGCCCTTTGTCACCCAAGTTGACTGATACCTTCCACTTGTTGTCGGCACGGTCTTTCGCCACACGGACACCTTTGGAATCAACCCCTTCCGGAAGCTGGTATTTCTCGTAGGCGGATTTCAGGTGCAGGCGTTCCCCGAAGTTCCTTTCCACCAACTGGTTGGGGGTTACTACCCGGTCGAAGTAGGCGTTCAAGTCCTGTCGGGATGCCACGGCAGACATTTTCGCGTCACCGATTTGCGCGTAGAACTTGTACTTGCCATAGTCGGAACGTTGTTCGTCCTTCTCTTTATAGACGTTGAACTTGTTCACGGTGATGTTGCCTTCCGGCCCGGCAATCTCCTTTGGAAACTTGTAAGCGTCCTCCGCCACTTTCGGCATCAGTTTGGTCGGATAGTAGCGTTCCATGAGTTGTTGTACACCCAGTTCCTTCTTTTGGAAGGCGGCGAGGTCTGCTTCCTTCATCCGCTGTGGTTTGAGCTGCTTGCCGTCCACTCTGGCGGTGAAGTACCATTCTCCGGGATTGGCCTTGCTCTGGTAGGCATGACCGTGGGTTACTTTCTCGCCGTTGGCGGTCACCATCTGCGGCTCACGGGGTTTGCGTTCCTGCTTGGCTTCCTGCTTTGAATCGGGTTCTTGTTTGTTTTCCGCTTTCCGTTTGTTATTCTTTTCCTTGGCAGGTTTCTCTTCGGCGGTATTCTTTGCCACCGAAGCCGGTTCTTCCTGTTTCTTGCTCTTCTTTGCCATATCCTTGTTGTTTAATTGGTTTGTTGATTCCTTTTCCAATTTCTTCTGCTCGGGAGTTTCAAGCCGGTCGCAAATGGCGACCCTTGCGCCAGAACGGATAAGTTTGGGGAGATAGGTGTCAAGCGCATGGTGGGCAAACCGGGCTATCTTCATGTCCGTTTTCTCACCGGGAAGCATCTTGTCCGCTACAGCTATGCCGAGTAGGACGGCAGCTTTCACCGCATCCTCCTTGTACATCTCATAGAAATCCCCCTGCCTGAAAAGAAGCATCGCGTCCGGGTGTTTCTTTTTCAGGTCATCGAACTGTTTTAAAAGTCCTTTGCCGTTTTCCGCTTCTTCCTTGTTTGTCATAAGCTGATGCGCTTAAAGTTTCAGTCCATTCGTCCGTCTCTCTTCCTGATGCGGGTGAAGAGAAAAAGCCCGTTCCTTGGATTGGGCATCCACTACCTTTTGGTATTCCCAACGGTTCTTGTCAGTCATGACCAGACCGAGGTATTCAGGATGTTGCTTGTCATAACGGATTTTTTGCTGGGTTTCCCACTCCTTCATGTCACCTTTGATGACCTTGAAGCCCTGCGGTTCTTTCAGGTCAATGCCGACGGAAACTTTCTCGCCACCGACATTAAGCTCCACCGGCTTGCCGTCACGTACCTGCTGCTTCTGCTGCGTACCCAGTTCGATGTCGTGGATTTTCTCCATGTCTTTGAGTTTCTGCTCCAGCTTGATGTCCGTCACCCTGCGGTGGATGACCGATTGCGTTTCGGGGTCGAGTTGCAGGTATTGCCGGGTCTTTTCCCCGTTTACATCTACGGCTTTCTGTACCACCTCGCCCTTTCTCAGCCTGTCCGCTTCCTGTTCGGTCAGGTGAAGGACTTTGTTCCGTGCGGTTTCCAGTTCCGCCCTCACCGGATAAGCCATGAGTGCGGGATGTCCGTCCTTGTCGGCAGTCATCTGGAGTTTGAGGGGTAACGTGATCAAGTCACCGTTTCGGGCACTGATTGACACCTGCATGAGGGGTGTCACCTCGCCGGAGGCCAGCTTCTCCTTTACTTCTTGCGGCAGGCTGTCGGCTTTTTCACGGTCGATGCCCAATACTGCCAGCTTCTCGTAAGGCAACCATTCTGTTTGATTTCTGTTGTTCATTTCCATTCGGGATTATTGATTGTGATAATTTTGCGGCAATGACCGCTTTGTCAGACACAAAATTATTCCCACAGATATCTAAATACGGAAATGCGCAACACTATTCTGATGATATTCATGATGGTTTTCGGGACTGTCAGGGTTTCGGCCCAGTTCTACACGATTACCAGAGAATCGGGAATCAAGCCGACCCAGGTGAAGGAAACGGCTGTTCCTGCTGATAATAAGGAGAGAACAGAGATTGACACGATAACGGAAGTTACAAAAGACTCATTCTCAGTCTTGCCTAAAAAACAGATTCACAATAGTCTAAAAGTCCGAAATAGTGACAATAACACGTCCCTAAAGATGGAAAGCAGAAACTATGAAGGGGGAATGAATAATCTTCCTGTGCTGACCATTCCAAACCTATACGAAGAGATAAGGCGAAACGGCATCCTATATCCGAAAGTGGTATTGGCGCAAGCCATACTTGAAACCGGCTGGTTCCGTTCCCCGGTTTGTCGTAACAAGCACAACCTGTTCGGGTTGACCAATCCACGGACGGGAAAGTATTACGAGTTTGAACACTGGACGGAAAGTGTCCGGGCGTATTATACCAAAGTGCAGTACAAGTACAAGGGAGGGAACTATCTGCTGTGGCTAAGGGATATCGGGTATGCGGAAGACCCCGAATATATACGGTCTGTCATTCGTGTACTCAAACAACTAAGAGAAAGAGACATATCAGATTCCGACTTTTGCTAACAGGAATCCGCCTGCCATTAAGACTGTTTTGATGACTTTCTGTCAAACGTAATGGCGTTTTGGCAACATCAATGTTTGCACAAGTTTAAATCGGGCACCGGAATGTGCAACGCAGGTTAAACACGGTTCTGCATCTTTGCCAATCGGCGGATGGGCACAGCTTTTGCAGGATATCCGGTGAATTGCGAAAGCAATCAGATAAGAATTAAACAACTTAATTATAGGAGATTATGATTATGACACCAGTTAGAAGAAACAATCAAGAATGGTTACCGAGTATCTTTAGTGATTTCTTTGACAACGATTGGATGCCGAGGATGAACGCTACAACGCCTGCCGTCAATGTCATCGAGAACGAAACGGAATACAAAGTGGAAGTAGCCGCTCCGGGTATGACCAAAGAAGATTTCTGCGTACACTTGGCCGATGAGAACCAGCTTGTGATTTCGATGGAAAAGAAAAACGAAACGAAGAGCAGTGACAACAGCAAGTATCTGCGTCGCGAGTTCTCTTACTCCAAGTTCCAGCAGACACTGGTTTTGCCCGATGATGTCGAGAAAGAACATATCAACGCTTCCGTCAACGATGGCGTGCTGACGATTGATTTGCCCAAGAAGACTCAGGAGGAGAAAGCGAAAGAGTGCAAAGTAATAGAAATCAAATAAGTTTCTCAGGAGGATGGACAAGGAACGGGTCGTAGCGGATCAGTTCCTTGTTTTTTTATATAACTACCTCACCCATTACTCGGTATGCTTATGAAAGAAGATAAAAGGAACGGGCTATTGTCGGAAGATGTGGTTGTCATGGACTTTTCCGGAGCCTACGACATGGAAAATCTCCCCCGTGACGGCCGATTCAAATGGATAGACTGCCGCCATCTATCAGGGACGGACTGCTATTGCGACAATGAAGGGAAAGAAGCCTTAACGGGAATCATTGCCCGTTGTCCCGTAGGCGGCATCCATTTCATTGATTCGGGCAACTACCATTATGTGACGAAGTTCTGGACGGACAGAATCCGTGAGCCATTTGCCTTGGTGGTGTTCGACCATCACCCGGATATGCAACCTCCGCTCTTTGAGCATATCCTTTCGTGCGGCAGTTGGGTGAAAGATGTCCTGGAAAGCAATCCGAATTGCCGTAAGGTAGTCATAGCCGGCGCATCCGATGAGCTTATCCGTTCCGTACCTCACGGATATGAAGGGAGGGTGCACTTCTACAGTGACAATGACCTTGACCACGAAGAAAGTTGGAAAAGATTTTCCCAAGAGCTTCTTTCCGAACCGGTATATATATCGATTGACAAGGATGTCCTTTCTCCCGAGTATGCTGTCACCAACTGGGATCAAGGCTCCATGAGTTTGAAAGAGCTTGAAAAGCTGCTTTATATCATCCTGCTGCACCATCCTGTTTTAGGTATGGATATTTGTGGCGAGTTCATACCCGATTCCGATATGGCGGAAGACAGGAGGGAGGCTGCCATTGATGAGAACGTAAACAAATCTCTTCTGCATTTGGTAAAAACCATAAACAGAGACGTTCCCGAAAGATAACATCAATATGTAGGGAGCGAAAAATATCCCAATAAGAACAGATGCACCGGATAGAAAGCATAAAATCCATACTTGGCCGTACTTCCTTGTATGAATCCCCTCGTTCCATCATATAGCGATAACACGATTGCCGCCATTATAGCCCCGACTATGCCGTAGTATATCATCAATGGAAGCATAAACAGCAACAAGAGTGGCCGATGCTCTCGCATCATGTAGCATATCACTATCAGCGAGATTCCCCTCCATTCATAGTCTGTCCCCAAGCATGTAGCGAATATGGCAATCAAAGCTATCATGCAGAAGCAAACAAATTTCCTCTGATGGTACTTCTCAAAGATAGCCAGTGCTCCCACACCTAAAGCCAGCGTGAACATCACATTATGCGTCCCATCCGCTCCATTCAATAAAAGCCACGGCACTTCACTGGCAACCGCAAAACCGAGCAGTGTCAGAAAGTAGCGCAACCTGTTCCGGGTATGCGAAAATCCCTCCGCTATCAGGAAAGCGAACACCGGGAAGGCGATACGCCCGAAGCTGCGCATCGCCTCATACAAGGTTGTTTCGTGTTCCAACAGGTAGTAAGCCGAATGGTCAGTCAGCATCGAAACAAGAGCAATGACTTTCAATGCGCTGCCGCTTAATCCGAGAAATGAATGCCCTGCTTTATTCGCAGAATCCAGCATGTTCATCATCTTGCGTTTTTAAGATATTCCAAGCAATTCCTTCACCATATCCTCCACCTCCTGGTTGACCCTTTTGAAGTTGCGGTTCAGCATGATTTCCTTCTCCCGGTCATTCTTGAACTCATAGATTTTGGGCAGGGCTACATAGTGCTCTTCCTCCTTCTTAATCTTCTTCATGTCGAAGTGGGTCTTGCAGAAATACTTCGTGGTCTTGAACTCCTCCGACTGCTCGATGTCGAAGCGGTCCAGCATCTTGTCATCGGTAGCGGTAAAATCACGTGCCGCCTGACCCGCCAGCCACCCCGTAGCCATATCCGCTATCTTGGCAGCCGGAACAAGGTAATCCATCTTCTCGGAGATTGTGGTAGATACCTTTTGGTCGTTGATGGAAATGGAGCGTGAGGTCTGTTTCGCCTTGCCGAACACGTCATTCTGTGCCCACTCCAAGGTCTCCTTGTTACGTGCCGCTCCCATGAAGATGTTACCGCAAGTAGTTATAATCTTCTGCATGCCCACCTTGCCATAGTCCGCTTCCAACTGGGGAAGTTCCTGAAAGCCCAACGTCACGGCGACCTTGTTGCTTCGTGCCGTACCAATCAGCCGGTCTATTTTGTGGAAGTACAAGGTAGGCAACTCGTCCACGATGATGCTTACCGGGATATTCCCCTTGGAGTTCACTCTTGTAATCAACCGGTTCAACACCAAAGCGTTCAGCGAACCGATGACCTGTTCCTTCTCCGGGTCATTGGCGATGACCAGATAACTCGGATGGTCTTTGTCGGAAATCTTCAGGTCGAAGTCGTCCCCGGTGAACACCCAATAGGCTTCAGGGGAAACCAGCCGTGCCGCATTGACACGAAGCGTACCCACCATGCCTTCCAACTGGTCATTCGCCTTGTTTTCAAAAGCACTCTTGAACGGAGCCATCAGTGAGGCAATCTTATCATCCTGCATCAGGATGTTGAACACCTGGTCGTAAGACCTGCCTAAGAAGGAAAGCACATGGGGCATATCGGAATACTCCCCGGTAACAGTGTCCGGCTCTACCTCGTTGCCCATCTCGTCCTCATACCAGCAGCGTTCAATCCGTATCTTCTTCCCGGTTCTGTCCGTATAGCAAAAGCCGTTCAGGTCCACAAACATCCTGTCCTCGTCCGTAGATACATCATTCCCGTTCTCATCCACGAAGTCCAGTACTACATTCCCCTTCTCGTCTATGGCATTGAAGTCATCCCAGTTCCGAATGACAATCTCCAATTTCTTTCCCTCCAGTGATATGTAACGTTTCAGCTTCTTCCCGTTCCTGAACCCGACCGGGTGGAAATTGACAAAGAAGTAGATGATTGCCGCAAGAAAGTTCTCCGCCGAATTGGTGAAGAACGCTTCCGAGCCGCCTTTCTTTTCGCCACCTCCTTTATTCAAGGATGCCAGCAAGGTAGCGGCAGTTTCCGATGCCGCCGCCAAATCCGGGATATACTTCCGTTGGATAGGATTGATACGGTCTGAATACTCCACATCCGTAAAGTTGATAGTACGGAAGCTACAGTTTTGTGGTAACCTACCGGCCTTACGATTCTTGCAAAACTGATAGAATAGCGTCTTGGCAAGCGTCGGGTACTTGAAATCGTACACCATCATGGCAAAACCCTTTGCCGCGTGCTGCCGGATGAAAGGGTCAATGATACCGAAAGACTTACCTGAACCCGGTGTACCGAGTACGATAGTGCCACGGAACGGGTTGATGATGTTGATCCAACCCTTGTGCATCTTCCGCTTCCAATAGTATATCATCGGTATGTTCACCGAATAGTCATTATTGGCAAGCACTTCCGACTGTTGGAAGGACTCGTTCTCGAAATTGAAACGGTCATCGCCCACCTTGTAATTGTAATACTTGGCGATGCCGTCCAATCCCTGATGCACCAACATGGTGCCCACCACCGAACAGACAGCATACAGGATCCTGTTCGCCGGGAATCCCATCCAGCTCATACCGAAGTCCATTCCGTGGAAGAGGAAGCACAAGCCAACAAGGGTCAGTCCTGCCAATACAGGATAGATAACCATCGTCTTCACATTGAACTTCAATGCCTTCTTCGCCTTTGTCCCGATACAGACGATACAGATGCAGACCAGCTCCGCCACCTTGCAGCCGGAAACGGAATTGAACACCTTGAACCGTCCAAGCAGGTCAAGGACAAACTGCGTTACCCGGTTATCCGCCGTAATCGGCAAATTCATCACGATTTCCAATATGAGGAAAATGTAAATGCAACTACGGAAATAGTTATACATCTGCTGCTGTTCCCTTGTCTCTTCAAATGCCATACGCTACTTTTTTCGTTTAAACTTCGTTTGAATACTGTTTGAATGTCCTTAGAATGGAATCTTTACACCTATCAGCAACCCGTTTCGGAAGGTGTCACCATGAATGAAGTTCACGTTGTTCTTCTGGATAAAGGCGAACTCCCAGCCGTTCTGAAACACATAGTTGTATTCAAATCCTGCCTCCATTCCAAGAAAGAACTTTCGTTGTACAGCCCCGAATTGTGGGCCGAAACGGAAACGTAGTATCCCGTTCTTGTAGCGGACAAGGCGGTGCTTGTACAACACACCAACGTCCCAATAATAACCTTTCCAAAAACGGTCACTCACCGGTGTCTGCCAGTGGTCGCCAACCTCTCCGAATACTTCCACGGCGCTTCCGTAAGAAAGCGGATGCTCGTAACCCAGCGTGGCGTTTAACGTGGAGGGAAACAGAAAGCCGGCGTTCAGCGTCAGCTTACTGTCCTGTGCGGATGCGTCTATCGAAGCAAACGCACACAATAGGATAAACAAAAACTTTTTCATGGCTTCGGAATATAATTGATGTAATAATGAGGATAATAGGATGTCCCTTTCAAGATGTCCGAATCAAAGCCGTCCGCATGGAGGATATCCTCGTATTCGATGGCCAGCGTGATTAACCGTCCGCTGATTTGGTTCTCGGAGATTTCAAGTCGGAGCACCTTCTCGTCCGGGAAGGTCAGCTTGGGCAGTACCAGCACATTGCGGTAATGCTTCTTGAACTTCTTGGCAAGGTTGAGCGAATAGACCGGTGTCAACTCAATGGTCTGTGAATTGGTCGCTTTAGCTTCCTTCTTGTCGGTCAACTTGACGCGTAGTTCCTCGATGTCGTAGGCAATCTTCGTCTTGTTCTCCAGCGAGTAGTCAATAAAGAAATAGTCCCCGATGGAATAGATGTTATTAACCACGGCTTTCATACCATGCATCCTTGACACCACCTGGTTGTACTTACGGTTGCTGCCATAGACCGCCCAGGCGTACCGTGCCATTTCCGACATAGGCATGGAGACTTCGGGGTTGATGTAGGATTCCGCATGTTGGTAGGAGACATGGTAAATGGAAGCGGCATACCGTGGCGATTCAGTATATACGATGTCATACTGGGCGATGTGGCGTTCCCCAATCAACGTCACCGTACCCAACAGTTCATCCTCATTATAGCCGTCTGAATGGATGGAATCGCTCTCCATAAAGGGCTTGATACGGACTATGTTGTCAGCACACTGGTTGCCGATAATCTTCGTGGTGGAAATATCCACTAACTTGATATTCTCCGGCATGACGATGTGGGTGGTCACTTCATGATTGACCCGTATCTTCTCGTTGGCAGAAACATTCACTGCCAAGCAGAAGATAAAAAGGATGATTGAAAGAATCTTTGTTTTCATTTTCAAGATCGTTTTATTGTTGATTTTCTGTTTTTACCTTGCTTCATCCGAATTTATCAGATAGACAATGGTGTTATACTTGATTTTCGCCTTGTTCTTCCGGATGTTGGAAGAGAGTGCCGACGTAGCGGAGTTGTACATATTCTGCAAGGCTTGCAGGGCGACCGCCTCCCCGGAAATCCCCGACCCGTAGCCGTCCGATTCAAAGCTGATGTTCTGTTGCACCGTGCTGGCACTCGCGTCTTTCATAAAGTCACGGAATGCGGATTCCGGCACATAGAACCCCTCCATGCCGTCATTGTCGAACACGGACAGGTTGACCTTGATGAACTTGCCGCCGACCAAGATGCTGGTGATGGCCGCACGTACCCGCTGCTGCCCGAACCCCGTCACCGTCCCGTACAGGTAGGTGCCCTTTTTGAGCTTTGTCCCGCCTACCGTCACATCATCAAGCAGCTTGAAGCGTAGCCGGGTACCTTCCTTTGCCTTGGTGGTCTGGTCAATCATCGCGCGGATAAGCGTGGCATCCGCCGCACCACTTTCCGTTTCCACCGTGTGGAACTTGTCAGCGTTGGTATCGGATGACTTGATGACCAGATTCGGGCGGTTACGTTCCTTTTCTTCCTCCCGTACCCGTGCGATGGAATCCGCACGTTGTCGGCGTACTGCCTCTTCCGCATCCTCCCGGCTGATACCCAATCCGCTTTCGATAGCTTTCTGCCGTTCATAACTGCGTCGCTGTATCTCTTCCAGGTCACGGGCGAAATCATCCTGAGAAGAATAGCCGTTACCGTTATTTGCCGGATTGTCACCGTATGCGTAAACATTGATGTGTTTACGTGATTCAGCAAGCGAGCGTTCCAGCTCTTCCATTTCTCGCTGTTGCCGGATGCGTTCCGCCTCGGCCGCGTCAAGACGGTTCAGTTCCTCCTCCGAATAGCCGTGCTCCAATTCTTCGTTTTCCATCTTCTCTTCGCCAAGGGAGCCGACGGCGGTAAAGGCATCCTCGTCACCGAAGCGCCGGGACATTTCATACATCTTGTCACCGGCTTCTTCCGCCCGGGCTTCCGGCAGTTCCATATTGATGCGGTCGGTAGCGACTTCCTGTTTCTCATCATCGCCAACCCCGAAGGTCTGCATCACAAAGTATATCAAGGCGCAAAGCGGTACGAAGATGACCAGCGGAAAGATATACTTGGGCTGTTTGAAATTTACTTTAATCATGGTTCTTTTCCTCGTTGTTATTCAATGATTTGACAATATGCTCCAGTTGCTTGTACCGCTTGATGATTCGGATGGAATCCCCGTGTGTCTTATGGGGTACGGCTATCAGCGAATCCAGTTCTTCACGGATAGACAGGCCGTCCGTGACCAGTTCCATCAGCGTAGTGCAGTGCCTTTCCTTGTTCGCCTGAATGGTATGGAATCCGTTGAACATCGGTCCCATTCCGGCAATGGTTCCTACATCCGGCTCTTCCGTTTCTCTGCCACCGGAAAGGATAGATCCTATAAGCAAAAGAAATAATGTACCTGTCACATAAGCGAAAACACGCTTCGGATGCTTGGAAGCCCATGCGTTTGCCAACCTGATTCGTGCGGTCAACCTCCACCGGATGCCGATTGCCGCCATCTTGGGACGCAGCCAATCCGCAAACGCCTGATGGGTCTGCCGGCGGCTGTCCTGTAATTTCCTCTTGATTGATTTCATATTTCTTGCACGTTAATAATCCAAATCCTTGTTCTCTATGGTTCTCCAGCCTGTAATCATCAACCCGTGAGGATTGTTGCGTGTCCTTGGCACATTCTCGATAAAGCCGGTCGTGACCATCGAGCGTTTCATGTCCCGTGTACGCCGCTTGATAAGCTGCGTGCCGTAATAGGTGAACTTGCGTTCATGCTCGTCAAAGTTGATGGAGTCGCATAGGATGGTACAGACCGCCGACGAGGATATGATGTCGGAATAAAATCCGTTCTCGTCCAACGCCTGTTTCTGCTTGAGCGCCGTCCCGTCCGCCATGTACATCGCCTTGCCGACCGTCCACTTGATATAGTCGTTATCAGGCGGCAAGTTGAAAAAATACTGATGAAAGAGCTGGATATGCGCTTTCGCCTCCATCGTGAAATTGGCTTCCAGTTGGGCACGCTGTGCCAAAAACGGGATGTCACCGTCAAGGATATATATCTGTTCCCGTTCCTTGGTCACCAGTGCCACGCAACACCATACGGTGAACCCGCAGATGACAACTGAACCGCTTATCGCTGCGATAACCGTCATCATGGCGAGTCTTGTTTTCTGTTCTAATGATTGTATAAGCATATCTGTTATGTTTTTAAGTTTATGATGGCATCATTGCTTTGGCTCCACCCGTCACCGTATTTCCGGCTACAGCCCCGGCTGTCGCCGTAATGCCTACGGCGGTCGCACCTGCGGCAGAACCCGCTCCCGAACTTACTCCGCCCGGTATCAGCCAAGATGCCACTTCGGGGACAAAGCGGATGATGTAGGCACCCACCAACATTCCCATGGCATACATGCAGTTGGAACCGATGCCCTGCAGGCCGAGTGCGCCAATCTGTGACCAGGAGTTGAGCGAACCGTGCAACAGGTGGTCGTAGGCAATCATGTCCTGCTGCAAGTTATAGAGCAAAATGAAGTCAATGTAGTACAGGCACATATAGGTCACGAATCCCCACAGCGAAAGGGACAGGAACTTCGACATCCACTGGCTCCATGCCGAACTCCAAGGCGGGGCAAGCGACAGGGCGAACATGATCGGGCAGAATATCAGCATGATGGCCATGAAGATACGCTGTGCCACAAGGATGCCGTAATAGGACATCTGGAATATCAGTTCCCCGACAAAGCGGATGACATCGTTTATCCACTCGCTGACTTTGGTCTCGGTGGCGACCGCCGCGCGTTGGGCGTAGTTGTTGATGGTAGTGCCCAAGTTCTCCACGTTATAGATGAGCTTGTCCCACCAGTTGGCATCCTCGCCGATGGCGGCGACCTGTTTTGCCGTGGCTATGGAATCCTGCACCGCCCGCAGACGGTCCAAATACTCGCTCTGTTTCTGTGCCACTTTCAACTCGAAAGCGGCAACCTCCCTGTTCTTGGAATGTGCCATCGCTTTGGTGGCGGCTTCCAGTTCCTTGCCCGGCACTTGCAGGGCGGAACAAATCCATGAAGAGAAGGAGATGCACATGGAGATACCGACAATACGCAGCAGTTTCATGACATCCATGCCGCGCCGTCCGAGCATCATCATCCAACACTCGTAAGAACCGACACAAAGGGCAAGGCAAAGCCCGATGACACGTGCCATGGAAACCGCGTCACCCAGCACCGCCACATTCGGGAAGGTTTCCATGGCGACAAGCAGCTTGTCAAGGCTGTCGTCGATGGCAGGCAGACCGATAGTCAGGGGAATAAAAAGTATGTTCATGTTATTGAAAATTAAAAGATTGTCAATAATGTGTAGCTGCCATAGCGCACAGATGGGCGGTACGGTTAACCAGTTCCGCCATTTTCACCTTGGCATCCTCGTAAGCTTGCCTGCGTTTGGCATTCTCCAGTTCGTAGCCGACACCCGTCTTGTGGATATAGGCGATGTCGGAACAGAGCAGTTCGTTCTGACGTCCCAGTTCATCCACCTGGTATTTAAGCTTGCCGCCGCTTTTCTGCATACAGTAGAGCAGACCGTCCGTGATGCAGTCCTGCATCCGGTTGAACTCGTCCTTGTAGGAGGCGTAGGTCAAATCCACCGAACGGTCGGCTTCCCGAAGCAGTTCCTCCTTGTACAGTTCCTCGACATACTTGCGTTCACTCTCGACCTTATCCACCTTCTGCCGTTGGGTCTCTTCCGAAAGGACACGCACCGGCATGATGCGCTTGATGTTGGATTTCGGTTCCTTGAACCTGACCCGCCAGCCGGACTTGAGACCTGCCCACTTCCAATACATTTCAGCACCGGAGTATCTCCTGTGCAGGAAGTAGTAGTACCAATCCGGAGCAAAGTCCCAAGGGCCGTTTTCCATCGACTGCCATTGTTTCTCTTTCTGCTTGTCATGTCTTACCCGTTGGGCGTTTCCAACAAGAGGAAAACAGCACAGCATGGCAAAGAGTCCTATCATTGTCTTTCTACATTTCATATCCTTTGTTCCATTTATTGATTACCTTTTCCGCTATCGCATCCTTGACTTCCGAGTTCAGTATCTCCCAGATATAGTCAGGCTTCCAGCCGCAATCCGTCACCAAGAAGCAATAGAGGTTCGCGTTGTCTATGATGTGCCGGGCACGGTCGATGGAAGTTTTGAGTGAAAACACCAAATCCAGTTTCTCGTCCATGGAGGCTTTCATCAGGTTGATGCCGGATGCCGCCACTGCCGCATAGAGGTTGTAGCAATGCTTCACTTCCCTCGATATGGCGACATTCGCATCCGTATAATACCATGCCACGAAGGGTTTGCCCGACACGTACTTGAATGTATTGCTTGTAAAGTCCTTGTACTCCTTCACTAACATATAGAGCGAATTGGCGGTAGAGGAAATGGCTCCGGCCAATACCAGATAGGAATGGGCGTTGTTAAGCCTTGTGTCAAGGGTGGTACGGACATCATTGAACTTGTCCGCCCCTTTGGTAATGAACGACTGTTCTCCGAAACTCGCGGCTACACGCTGTAACGCCTTGTCTTCATCCTTCTTGATTGCCTTATGCAAGGCTATCAAGGCTTCTATGGTCGGAAGGTCTTTCGGTATGTCAATGGCGGAAGTCCTGACAGGCAGCAGGATTACCAATGAGAGAATGAAGAGTTTGAATCTCTGATACTTCATGGCATATAATTTTAAGATTTCAATCCGTTCCAATCACGTACCAGTCCATCCACTTGGTTCTTCATTGTCACCACGTTTGCCCAGCCTTCCGGGTCTATGGCAAAGAAGAGGTCGTTCAGGGTGGCATATTGCGCCATCAGCATCATGCCCTCCACCTTGTAGCGGATGTTCATCAAGTCCGTATAGATGCGGTTGGCAACCGTCAGCCTTTCGTAACGGTCAAGCATGTTGTGGCCGTCACCCTGCTTCTTGGCTGTTCCCTGTCCTTTAAGCGGATTGCCTATCTTGGCGTTGTTCACGATGTTCACGAAGTCGCCCACCAGTTGTTGGGTCTCCACCACAAGGTTGCCCAGTTCGTTCAGACATGACAGTTTGTTGCTGAACTTGGCTCTGTTCACCGTCTGGACCAGTTCAGGCACATCCCTGATAATGTCGTAGGCGCAACGGCCTATCTCGACATAGTACTTGCTCTCCGTCCCGAAACCTTTCACGTTTTCCAATGTCAGCTTGTAGAGTTCCTTGATGGTCGCCATGCTCACGGTATATAGTTCCAGCTTTTTCTTCTTGGAAGCGATGGAGTCCAAACGGTGGTTGTGCTGTCCCTCAATCGCTTTTTGGGTGGCGAGGTTGGTGGTGACGGCTTTCAGGCAATGCGGGTCTGTCACGACCTGCCAGATTGCAAATGATTGATTAGTGGCGGCCATTACCATAAATGCCACCAGCATGAATTTGATGCTTACCTTTTCCATAACGACATGACTTTTTGTTGTTGGTTGACTTTCCGGGCAAATTCGAGATACTTCAATCCGCCATCCTCTTTTCTGTCGGCTTCGATACGGGTAATCGCCTCCTGCATCGTGCCGTATTGCCGGAGATAGATTTTCAGGGCTTCCTTCTCGGTGCGTTCCGTGGTGTACGCCCAGTAACATTCCGGGGCTTCCTCCACGCCATACACATCCGAGTGCGTGCCCCGGCATATCCAGACCTCCTTGAAATAGCTGCGTCCTTCATGGTTGTTCAGGGCGTTGATGGTGAAAATCTGCTGACGTTGCACCTGCGTCAGTCCCAAGATGGCGGCGATTTCCTCGTACCTGTCCTTGAACTTGGTCTGGTCAAGCAGTATCTTCACATCGGAATTGTTGATGATGGCCTCTTTCACGATGGGCGAATCTATCACGTCATTCAGTTCCTGGGTGACCACTCCGGCTATGCCGTGGAACTTTCTCACCGTCTTGTATAAATACTTGATGTACTCCGCCATGGTGGGTGAAGCGATGGCTTTCCACGCCTCTTCGATTATCAGCGCCTTGCGCCCCTTCTTAATGCGCATCTTCTGCAGGAACACGTCCATGATAATCAGTACCACAATGGGGAAAAGCACGGGGTCATCCTTAATTTTGTCAATTTCAAAGACGATGAACCGCTCATCGAAGAGGTTGGCGTCCAAATCGGAATTGAGTGTCATTTCCAGCTCACCGCCCCGGTAGAACTGTTTCAGGATGGCGGCGAAGTCGCGGATGGGAAAACTGATTTTCTCCAGCGACGTGATTTGGGGGATGCGCTGCAAGGCGAACTCATAATAGGAATTAAAGGAGAGTTCACTCACTTTGAGCTTCCGCTTCTGAACTTCCAGATGGTCTATCTGCCGGTCTATCTTGGCCAGCATGGAGTTCTCGTACAATTCCAGCTTGAACTTCTTCATAATCCGCAAGGAACGTTCCCTTTCGGATGGGGAGGCAGCCGCATCATGGGCGAGCGCGTTCAAGGAACGGCACTGGCGCAGGAGTTTATGGCGGCGGGCTTCCGAGGGCAGCATCAGCGCACGGCTTTCCGGCTTTTCGGACTTTTCCGGCGGTTCTTGTTCGTTTATCAACCTGTCGATGTCCTCCATTTCGTGGTCATACTTCTCATGGTCGCACTCCATCCGGGCGGCTACCAACAGTTTTTGCCGTAACCCTTCCCGTTCCTTGTCGGTAAAGTTCTCAAAGGGATGGAAGTAGGCTTCGTAGTATTCCACGATGGTCTGGTTGATAAGCATATCCTCGATTTTGGAAGGTATGCTGTTCCCTTTGAAAATCAGGAATACCAACGATTTCAAGAAATTCTTCTTCTCCCCGAAGTTCTGGGCATACTCTTCTTCAGTCACCTTGAAAGGGTTCATGGAAATGGGTTTCTCCTTGGAATAGGATATGTAAGTGCCTTTATAATAGCCGCAGATGCCTTCATAGGAATCTCCGGTATCAACCATGACCACATCGGTGTCCTGTTCCAAAAGCTGCCTCACGACCGTATTCATGTGGAAGCTCTTGCCGCTTCCGCTTGGCCCGATACAAAAAAAATTGGCGTTGTCGGTCATCTTGACTTTGCCTTCCTTACCCGTGATGTCAATACATATCGGCAATCCTTGACGGTCGGTGTAATAGGTCGTCAGGGGTGTCTCTTCCGAACCTTTCAGGTGTTCCTTGAAGAAAAGACACAGGGCGGCATCGGAGAGCGTAAGGAAAAGGTCATAATCGGGATTGAAGGCGTAGGCATTGCCGGGAAAGCTGTCCGTGAACAATTCCAGTTGGTTGTAGGCTGTCTTTGACGGCATGATGCCGCACTCGTAGAGCTTGGTCTCTATGTAGGACATCACCGGGGTCACCCTGTCCGTCGGGCAGCTAACCAATATGTTGAAGTTGCTGTTTACCAAAAGGGTGCTGTCAACCGCCAGCCGGTTCAGCACTTCCTCGATGTCCGCCTTGGCAATCTTGTTGCTCGGGTCGGGCATGGAGGCGTGACGCTTGGCTTTGGCCTGCAACTTGCGTAACAGCTTGCGCTGGCCGGGTATTTGTATCACCTGGTTATAGACCACGCAGTCGGCAAACGGTATGCTTGTCAGGAAGGAGAACAGGTCGGTGGCGATGGGGTAGCCGTTGATGTTCGTCCGCGTGTAGGGTTTTACCACGGACGGAAGGCTGATCTCGTCAATGTCAACCAAAGGGAAGGAACGGATGACACGGTTGCCTGTTTTCAGGTATTCGTCTGATGCCTTGAAGTTGGTCATGGAGAAAGGGCCGTGACGGAATTGGAACGCCATGAAGCGGTGGCAATACTCCTCGACCTCTCCCTTGGTGAGTTTGCGGTGGCGGATGTTCCGTTCGGTAAGAATGTCGTCCACCTTGGATATTTTGGAATGGAACTCCATCCATTTCTTGGGGTCGTACTGCACGAACTGGCTATGCTGCACTTCTTGTGTGACAACGAGGCAGGTGCGTATCTCCGTAAATTCCCTTCCTTCAAAATAGTTGAAATAGCTCCGGGTCAGGAACTCCGCACCGTCCGGCACTTCATGGTGGTAGGCCTGTTTGCAGAAGATGTCCTGCTTTTGCAGGGCATAGCCCTCGCCAAGGGTCTGCGCCACGTTGGAAAGCACATCTTGAAAGTGCAGGTACCGCTCCGCATCCGTACAAAGTTGCTGCACGGGGTTGGTCATTTCAAAGATGACGGAAGGCTCGCCTTTCGCTGAAAAGAGGACGACATTACCGTCCGTCTCTTCCAGCCCCGCATACAGCCCGTCAAACGCTTTCTTCTTGATATGTGCCATTTTGTTATTGTTAGTTGTTCTTGTAATCAGGATTTCTTACGCAAGCTCTTATAAACAAAGATACCCTTGTTCCTCCGCTTGTTGTGGAGCCCGCCACGCTGCTTGATGTAGATGGTGACCAGTCCGGCCATAACCATCACCAGCATGGCGATGAACCCGGCAAGTTTCCCCAATGCGATGGAAAACACGATAAAGCCGACGAACGACACGCCGATGGCTACCGCCGCCAGTGTCAAAAAACGTCCCCGTATGCCCATGAACTCCAACGGCTTTTGGAGCCCCTTGAAAACAGGATAACCTTCCGGATTCATCTCTCTTGCTTATTGGGTGACACAATGATTATTTGAAGAATAACGGCAACGCTTCGGAGAGGGCAATGAACGCGACACAACCTCCGATGGTCAGCATGATGGTCTTTTTTACATCCTGGTCGCCGTTTTGCATCTTGAAATAAACATTGAAAGCGCCGACCAGAACGATGACGGCCGCGATGGCTTTCATGAGGTTGGAAACGGGTGTCTCATACGAGCTGATTTCCTGCGTGGCCTTGGTAAAGCCAGCCGCCCCCTTGCTGCTTGCCATCGCGTCCGCCACGGCGAATGTGAATGTGCCAACGGCTACCGCCACTTTGCGGCTAACCGATGGAACGGTTTCCTTGATGCGGTTTACCGCACATCGGATAAATGATTTGATACTTCTCATCTGATAAAATGTTTTTTAGTTTTACACAATTACATCGCCAAAGGAACAGGTGTCGCCAAGGGAACGGGAGGGCTTTGCGCCCTATATATCATGTAGGGCATCAGGCTACTTCGCATTTTCACAATTGAATATTACCACACCAAGGTCGCTTGTGCCTGTCTCCGTCATGCGGTTGATTTCCTCTATAAGGTTGTCCACCAGAATACCGTCAGTCATAATGGCTTCACGGTAGCCGGAATGATGATATGGCTTTTCAGGGGGATCACTCTTGCCTTCATTATCGGATTCCGGTTTATCTTCCGCTTGTTGCTTTGGTGGCTCTTCACGCTCAATCCTGACGGGCTTGAAACTTCGCGCTTCATCCGATATGTCTATCTCTTCTTCAGAATGGTTCTCCTGTTCGGCAGCCTGTGCCATCTTCGCCTTTTGGATGTCAAGCACTATTAGGACCGCATAGTAAAACAGAAATGCGATGAAAAGCAGGAATACAATCTGTCCGTATTGCATGATGTCTTTATATAATGGTTGATACTGTCATTACGTTCGTTGAAAGGGGAAGGAATTTGAGCCCCAGTTTGATGCCGCGCATCTCTTGCCTTTCACTACGCTTGAATCCTTCCGCATAATAGAGGGTGTTGCGTTCACCACCTACGGTATAGCCTTTTCGTTTCAGTTGTGAGCGAAGCCTGACCCTTGCCCGGTTGGAGACCACCTTTATCCGGGTGACAGGCTCCAGTCCGAATATGACCCGGCGGCGTTCACGGTGTATCATGTCGCTACGGACACGGGAAGTAATGTCGTGCCGTTCCGTTCGGGAGCGTTTGAGTCCCAACTGTCCGGCAATGCGGCTGACGCTCGTCTTGCTTATCCCTAATTCTTTTCCCATTTCGGAAAAGGAACAGGTATGGAAATGGCTGCCGATATGTGCGGTGCGTTTCATCCGGAGGGACTTGGCGAATTTGACGATGCCCAGTTCCTTCGCCTTGTTCTTGACTGCCGTCTCACTCATGCCCAGCACTTGGGCGGTGTAGAATGTTGTCTCCACCGGGTAGAGTTCGCACAGGACAGCTACCATATGGTCATTCCATTTAGTCTTTCCCATCGTATGGTTCCTCCTTGAAGTTCGTGAACAATGATTTCTTCTCCCGGCGGTATTTGGCGAGTCTGGCAAGGTAGGTTGTGAAGAACGCCCTTACAATGGCGTTCACAAGGTCGGAACGGCTGCGGTTGCAGATGTCGCAATCGTCCAGAGAGTCTGCAAGGTCACGGTCTAACTTGCAGACAAGGCGGCCGCTCTTGTCCGTTGCCGGTTCCTCCACATCCAAGAAGGAAAGGAAGTCTTGCCAACATTGGTCGTTGCAGGTTTCATGGAGCGGTTCTTCTGCCGGTGCCATAACCAAAGAAGGGGCTTCCCCTGTCGTTTGAGGAATTGCACCCAAGGCTACATCGGGGTCATTGATGCCTGCTATGAGGTCGTCTATTTCAGGAATGTCTTTCTTCATTGCTCAATGTTATTATTCATTTTGATTATCGGTTTCTTCTTTATGCCCTTGCCTCGGGTTCAAATTCTCCATCCGTTGAATGCCTGTCAGTACCGTCTTGCGTATCGGGATTTCCGTGTCGAAGATGGCGGCATAGATTTTACTGAATACGGGGGAAACGATGCTGCCTTGCATATCCAGTGCGGCCATCGTGCTGAAACGCTCCATGTCCGCGCGTTTGGGCATCTTGGCGGTGACGTAGCCGTAGTTGGAAAAGGTCTCCCTCGTATTTTCCCATACCAGAAGTTCGGAACGTTTGCCGACCCTGCCATCACAAAGGTTGGGGATGATGAAGAGCTGGGCTTTCATCCGTCCGTCCACGGCTTTACGCAGCCGGTCTATGAACATGAGGAAACTGGCGGTGGAAGGGACTGTCACCAAATCATAATGGAACGGCACTACGATGATGTCCGAGTTGACGAACATCGGCACCAGCCCGCCCGCTTTCAGACTGCCGGGGGAATCCATCAGCACCACGTCTATGCTCGGATCGTTGTGGAGCTTTTCCATGAGGGAGGTCATGCCCTCCTTGTCGGTGGCTTCACAGGCGACCACTTCATAGAGCATATGCTGCTCGCCGTATTTCTTGATGTCCGCCTTGCGGCACTTGACGATGGAGTGCTGGAAGTCACAATCGACCACGATGACACGGACACCCATCGTCACCAGGTAGTTGGCGAAGGTGACGCAGAGGGTGGTCTTGCCCACGCCTCCTTTCTGGTTGGCGAATGTCACTATGACCGGAGTTTGTATCATGCCGTTTCGTTTTTAATTTTCGGGCAAAATTATTCGGGTGAGACCGGAGGAACGAAATGCGCAACACTTTTGCGCTCCGGGTTCGGAGAACCGGGGGATTCCGATGCAATGTTCCGGGTTATCCGGGTTCATAGTGCCCGGAAAGGTTACGGCAGGAAGTCCTACCTCTTCATGGAACGGCCGTCATCCACCTCGTCATAGCTGCCCTTCTGACCGACTTCCCATTCCCGTTTCTCGCTACGGCTTCCGTCTTTGCTGTCACGTAACTTGATAAGGTGGGAAATATGGTTGTCCGTTGGCTGCAGCGGTCGCTTGACTTCACTCGGTCGCTGTGGTTTCAGACGGTTCAAGTCAAATCCTTCTTCTGTCAGATTAATAAGAATATGGCTGTGGAAGTTGAGGGCGTAAATGGCATCCGCTTCTTGACGGATGGTGAAGCCTTCTTCTTTCAAACTGCTTCTTACATGGGTGTTGTTCCCGTCATTGAAGATTTCATGCAAGTGGGTGACGGCATCGGTATAGGACTGAGTCCTTTCCGGCTGGAGGGAAACCAGTTCCAGTATGTTCACTTTGAAGATTTTGCAAAGGAGGTCTCTTTCCGCTTCGTTGGTTGGCTGGAAACGTTCCACCCATGCGATGCGGTTGTTCCGGTCAATCGCTTCCGCCATGTAAGGTTTCAGCGGTCGTGCCTCCCCGTTAAAGTAGATGACACCTTTCTTTATATAGGCGTGTTGCTTCCGCAGTTTCTCGTGGATGTCCGTCTGGGTTATCTTGGGATTGAGGGTAAACAGCTTGTCGATGAAGTCCTCTATGCGGTCGAAGCGTTGCTCCGGGGTAGCGAAGTCCAGCAGTTCGTCAACGGCCAGTACCCTTGCCCCGTTGATGACGGTCTTGTTCGCATGGTCAACTATCATGTAGCCGTAGTGCGAATCCTTTCTGCCGAAGAAAACGAGGTCGATGCCGAACTTCTCTTTCAGTTCCTTTTGCAGCTCTTTCTTGTTGGAGCTTACATCCCGGTACTTTTTGAGGACGCTCCTCAGTTGGCGGCAACGTTCACGGCTGCGGTTGCCTGGCTTATACAGGGCTTCAATCTCCGCAAGCGGAAGGCGTTGCTGTACCTTGTCACCATGCTTGACGAAAACAGTGCTGTCCTTTTGGTAAATCTCGTAGCCCATGGAAAGCATGACGGACTTGAATTGGGCGAAGGAAGAAAAAGTGTACTCCTTGGCGGCATCCACGCCTTTCCGGGCTTTCTGCTTCCGGTCGTTGCCGAGAATACGGTCAATCACTTCCTGCGAACGCCTCCGCTCGTTGTCGTGTTCTATCTTCCTGCCGTCCGGGGCGATGCGCGAGGTGACGATATGGACGTGGGTGTTGTCGGTGTCGTAATGGGAATAGGCAAGCAGCGGTTGCCCTTCTTCCATGTAGCCCATTTCTTTGAGGTATTGGTGGGCGAACTCCAGCACTTCGCTCTCAGACATTTCGTGACCCTTGCAGGAGAAGGCGACATGGAACTGCGCTTTTTGAATCCGGTCATTCCGGGAGGTGTATTCCATGAGGTAACTGACCAGTTCATCCGGGGTGGGCTTACCGAATGTCCCGAGTGTCCCGAAGTTTTTTATCTCAAGCAGTCGTGCCGTGCCTTTCGCGACCTTGCGTTCATTGTAACCGACAGCATGGAAGTTCGTGCTGCCGGGTAATATGGTTGCTATCATCTTGCAGTCGTTTGAAAAAGTTATTCCTTTCTCTTGAATCTCTACGAACCGGAGTATCACGGTTTAAGTAACCGGAAGCCTAAAGTTTGGTGGCTTTTTTAGTTACGGCATACAGTTCCCGTTTTATCTCGTTCAATGTTTTTTGTGTTTCCGTGATGACGGGCAACAGGACTTCCTGAAGGTAGGCTTGACTGAGCAACCCGGCTACCGAGAGTTCGTTGGCTCTTTTGACCAACTGGTTCAGGTTGCCGCCAGCCCAGGACAGTTCGTTCTGGAACTTCCGGTAAAACGTACCGAGTTCGTTGATGAGTGCGAGCCTCTGTTTGGCGTTGATGTCGGAATACTCAGCCACAGCGGAACGGATATAATGGCTCACGGAGCTATAAGACTTGGATTTCTCCCTTAACTGGTGCGCTTCCTCCGGGGTAAGCCGCAACTGGAAATGTCTGGTTCTTTGATTCATCGTACATTCGTTACTTGGTTGTTTAGGTTTCCCGGACACCTTTTCGCAAGGCGAAACAGCGATAAAATCGCCCCGATGCGGAGCAGACGGCAAGTCACCCTCGGCAGTACGAAACATCGTTTTGTAATGACAAGGGTACAACTTGCTTGACAAATCCTGCAACGCAGTTCAATGTCCTCCAAGGTTCTTTTTTACGACAAAATTACCGCTGAAACTTCGCCCGGAAAGAAATGCGCAACAGAATTTTTTGAAGACGATATTCTCTAACCAAGGTTACTTTAACCCTATAAGCAAGGATATAGGATGGCTTGTTTTCCATAATGCGAAGTGCCTTGATGAGGTGTAATTAAGATACCGTGGTTACTGTAACCAAAAGGAGGACCTATGCCGATAGTCCGGAATCTTGAATAGGAGATTATCAATAACTATGGTATCGTGTAACCATGGTTACTTGAAATCAGCAAAACCGAATAACATAATCCAAAGGTAGCATTACCATCGAACCAAGAGGTCTATGTCTTTCAGTATCTGATGATGTAATGCTCAATGCACTTGTTTTCAAGTTCTCATAGAAAAATGATAGGATTAACCCAATGTTCATCATTCAGGAATAGCGTGGTAAGAAAACATCGCTTACCAAGACAAAAGGGAAAGAGAGTATTCCTACCTATGTATTCAGAGTAACTGATATTTTGGCTGGAAAGGTGCTTTATCATAAATATCAAAGTATGGGAAAGCCATAGTACAACATAGTCTAAGTGTTTGAAACCAAAGGGAAAAAGTATCTTGAAACGCCAAAAAAGTAACAATATTTCTTTGTTATATTGCTGATTTTCACTATATTTACATATAGAAACAGCCTCTTATAGGCTACATTATTACACTAAAATTGAGAGTTATGTTATTTGAATTACTATTCCTGATATACTTGCTACCGGTGGTGTTCTTGTTCGTCCTGCTACTTAGGTTTGCGCGTTTTCTTATTGTCAACGTGTTCAGAACTGCTATCTGGATTATCAAGAAATCGTTTGTCCTTTTGTGGAAGGGACTGGTCTTGCTCGCTGCCGTGATAGTAGGGAACATTACTGCCGACCGGAATCAAACCGATAGAGGTAGGTATTGAAAAAGCCGTACCAATCAAATAATGACTGATACGGCTATGGGGAAAGCTGCTAAATTTCCCTTTGGTTAAGGGGTAGATTCTACACGTCAACTAAAAACCTTTGCCTTTACTTCTTTCATAAACGACTTCCTTTTGAGAATCGCAATTCAACAGACGGAACTGGACATTACAACCTGTGGGGATGTCCTTTGGCAGTTGCTTTACAAGCTCGGCAATGACTTCATCCACATTACTGAAACCTATATCCGTTAGTTCGCCCACAACCTTTCCCTTGAAATAAGCCCGACCATAAATCATCATTTTCTTTGAAATACGGAAGAGTTTATCCTCTGTTTCTTCCAAGTCTTTCGCTTTGCCTTGTTTACTTTTCTCATCACTAAAAAAGATGAAGTCAATAACCTTTGCATTCAGATTCCATGCCGGGGTAAAGTCTATCTTGACATAACCTCTAGTAATGTTGAAGCCATGACTATGGTTCATGCCAAAAGCAACTTCATAAAGGTTCGCATCGCAATCATTCTGAGCGATTGTAGCCCAAGTATGCCGGAAAGTATAGAAGCAATAGCAATCCTCCTTTTCCATACCCATATCCTGACAAATTTTGCGGATACCGATATTTACATTCGCATTGAAACTATCAGAATTACTGTACCGCTGATGGAAATTGAACAGGTATGGTTCATCCTTGTCATCGGAAAGGTATTTCTCAAATGTGGATTGGATAAATGGTTCAATTCGCATTTCCATATAGGCATTATCTCTACGACTATTACGAGTCTTCGCCCTTTGATAGCCTATGACTCCATTTTTATAGTCTTTCTTTTTTAGCTCGTACAAATCTACAGAGTTGATACCCCCGATACAGAGCGATAAAAGAGCTACGTCTCTGCCCAGCTCCGGCAAGGAAGAAATCATCTTAGTTTTGGGAAGAGGTCTATTAAAGAACTCACGGCACGCTTCGGCACTAATGGCTTTTTGAACGGCATTATCCGATTTGGGGATAGAAATTTTCAGCCAAGGGTTAAACTTGATTCGGTTTACACCTCTTTCCTCGTCATTCAAATCAGCAATAGCAGCTTTGAAGATTTGACGGATGTTAGTGGGGTACATTTCTTTCGCACGACTTGTTTGCGACAAACTCTCAATCCACTTTTTAAGAACAGTCGAAGTCAAAAGGCTAAACATAAGTCGATTCGTTCCCAAATAGCGTTCAAGGTGAGCAACCGCAAGTTTATAGTTCTTTGCAGTACGATGGCGACCTTCCATTTCCATTTTATGGATAAACGATTTGGCATACTCGCTAAAACAAACTTCTTCATCCGTCTTCTGCAAATACTCCAAGACATCCTTGACATCCCATAGAGAAATGTCTGTTCTGTTCAGACGGTCGGTGTATTGTCGGATAATCATTGAACAATACTCATTGACCACCGGATCGGTCAATTCGCCGTTGCTGTCTATATGTGCCGCATCAATAATCTTGTTGGTCTTGATGTAGCCCGGCTTTCTGTTGTGAACAATACGAATGTACACTGAAAAGAAGCCGTCTGTCCTTGGTTTTCGCACCACTGCTTTTAATGTAATCATATTCAATTATTTAATGAGTTAAAACTTGGTGTAAGCAGGTGTAAGCAAGGGTACCTTTTGGTGTAAGCAGAGAGTAAGCAAATACGTTCATTTGGCTCATTTTTTGCGGTCAAATGCACGAACCGCCCAAGCGCAAATCAGGCTGTAAATACTGCTATTGCAGTGATTTACAGCCTGATATTAGTATTTATTTACTTAGAGTATTATTCCTCTATCGCCGCCTGTGCTGCGGCAATACGAGCAATAGGCACACGGAACGGAGAACATGATACATAATTCAAACCTACTTTGTGGCAGAACTTAACTGAAGACGGTTCGCCGCCATGTTCACCACAGATACCACATTTCAGATCCGGACGGATAGCACGTCCTTTTTCCGTAGCCATTCTTACCAGCTGACCTACTCCATTCTGGTCTAATACCTGGAACGGGTCTACCTTCAGGATCTTCTTTTCCAGATAAATCGGCAGGAAGGAAGCGATGTCGTCACGGGAATAACCGAATGTCATCTGAGTCAAGTCGTTTGTTCCGAATGAGAAGAACTCGGCAGAAGAAGCGATACGGTCGGCTGTCAAAGCTGCACGAGGAATTTCGATCATTGTACCTACTTTAAAGTCGATACGGTCTTCTACTTCGGCAAATAACTTTTCAGCAGCAGCACGGATTACCTTTTCCTGTTCTTTAAATTCATACAGAATACCGGTCAGCGGAACCATAATTTCCGGTTTAGCCACAATACCTTCTTTCTTCAATTCCAACGCGGCACCTAAAATAGCGCGTGTCTGCATTTCAGTGATTTCAGGATATGTATTACCCAGACGACAACCACGGTGGCCCAACATCGGGTTATGTTCGCAAAGCGATTCAACACGCTGCTGAATTTCTTTTACGGAGATACCCATTGCTTCAGCCATTTCTTCCTGACCTTTCTGATCGTGAGGAACAAATTCGTGCAAAGGAGGATCGAGCAGACGAACGGTAACAGGCAGATCATGCATAGCCTTGAAGATACCCTTGAAGTCTGCTTGCTGATAAGGCAGAATCTTCTTCAATGCATTCTTACGTCCTTCGGCATCTTCCGCCAGGATCATTTCACGCATTGCTTTGATCTTTTCGCCTTCAAAGAACATGTGTTCCGTACGGCATAATCCGATACCGCTTGCTCCGAATGCACGGGCAATCTCGGCATCATGAGGAGTATCTGCATTTGTGCGAACCTGAAGTTTGGTATATTTATCGGCCAGCTTCATTAATTCAGCGAAATCATCCGACAATTCAGCAGCCTGCGTTTCAATTTGTCCTTCAAAGATTTCTCCGGTAGAACCGTTGATAGACAGAAAGTCACCTTCTTTCAGCGTAATACCTCCTACTTCGATTGTTTTTTTCTTATAGTCGATATTCAAACCACCGGCTCCCGATACGCAGCATTTACCCATACCACGGGCAACAACGGCTGCATGAGAAGTCATACCTCCACGAGCTGTCAGGATACCTTCAGCAACAGCCATACCGGCCAAGTCTTCCGGAGATGTTTCGATACGCACAAGAACAACCTGTTTTCCGGCAGCATGCCATTCAGCAGCGTCGTCGGCAAAGAATACGATCTGGCCGGTAGCAGCACCCGGAGATGCAGGTAAACCTTTTACCAATACTTTAGCCTTCTTCAGCGCAGCCTTATTAAATACCGGGTGAAGCAATTCATCCAGTTTATTCGGTTCGATACGTGCCAGAGCAGTCTTTTCGTCAATCATTCCCTGATGCAACAGATCCATGGCAATCTTTACCATAGCAGCACCGGTACGTTTACCGTTACGAGTCTGAAGGAACCACAGTTTACCTTCCTGTACGGTAAATTCCATATCCTGCATGTCGCGGTAATGATTTTCCAGTTTCGTCTGCAAAGCATCCAGTTCCTTATAGATCTCAGGCATAGCCTCTTCCATTGAAGGATAGTTGGCAGCTCTTTCTTCTTCAGGAATACCGGCGCGTTCAGCCCAGCGCTGTGAACCGATTTTAGTGATCTGCTGCGGAGTACGGATACCGGCCACAACGTCTTCACCCTGTGCATTAATCAGGTATTCACCGTTGAACAAGTCTTCACCGTTACCGGCATCACGAGAGAAACATACACCGGTAGCGGAAGTTTCACCCATATTACCGAATACCATAGCCTGAACAGTTACGGCTGTTCCCCACTCTGCCGGAATACCTTCCATCTGGCGGTACAGGATAGCACGTTCGTTCATCCATGAGTTAAATACGGCACAGACAGCACCCCACAACTGTTCGTAAGCGCAAGTCGGGAAGTCGCTTCCTGTTTGTTTCTTTACTGCGGCTTTGAACTTTGTAACCAGTGTCTTCAAGTCGTCGACAGTCAGTTCGTTGTCCAGCTTCACCCCTTTGGCTTCTTTCACCTCTTCGATGATTGCTTCGAACGGGTCGATGTCTTCCTTGCTGGTCGGTTTCATACCCAGAACCACATCACCGTACATTTGTACAAAACGGCGATAAGAGTCCCATGCAAAACGAGCATTACCGGTTTTACGTGTCAACCCTTCTACTACTTCGTCGTTCAATCCCAGGTTCAGGATCGTATCCATCATACCCGGCATAGAAGCGCGTGCTCCGGAACGGACAGAAACCAACAACGGGTTTTCTACATCTCCGAACTTGGAGTTCATCAACGTTTCTACATTAGCAATAGCTTTTTCAACGTCCGACTTCAGTAGTTCTACGACTTTGTCCTGGCCCAGTTCATAATATTCCGAGCAAACTTCTGTTGTGATAGTGAATCCCGGAGGAACCGGAACTCCAATCAAATTCATTTCGGCAAGGTTTGCACCTTTACCACCCAGCAGATTTCTCATATCTGCTTTTCCTTCGGCTTTTCCATTTCCGAATGTGTAGACTCTTTTTCTTTCCATGTGTCAGACAGTATTATGTTTATTAGATTTCAGTTTTGCTATCTCTACATTGCAATGCTGCAAATATATGCTATTTCAGAGTATGAAGGATATAGAAAGTTAAACAATTTTATGTGTTTTATAGCTATTCCTTATTATTCGTATTACCTAAATATGTACATTTGCGTGGGAAAAATTTAAAACTCAGATAAAATTGGCAAGAAATAAGAAGCAGTTACCCTTGTTGGAAAAGGTAACAATTACAGACGTAGCCGCTGAAGGTAAAGCGATTGCACGAGTAAATGAGAAAGTAGTGTTTGTTCCTTTTGTTGCTCCCGGCGACGTAGTAGACATCCAGCTCACCCGTAAAAAGAACAGTTATGCCGAAGGTAAGGCAGTGTACTTCCACGAATATTCTCCGGAACGTGCCGTTCCTTTTTGCGAACATTTCGGTGTTTGCGGCGGTTGCAAATGGCAACATCTGCCCTACGAAGCGCAGTTGAAGTACAAACATAAGCAGGTTATAGACAATCTCACCCGTATCGGAAAGATAGAAATGGAAGAGATTTTGCCTATATTGGGTTCCGAACGCACCACCTTCTACCGGAATAAACTCGAATTCACATTCTCCAACAAGAAATGGCTGACAGAAGAAGAAGTAAAATCCGGAGCCACTTTCGATTGCATGAACGGGGTCGGTTTCCATATTCCCGGCATGTTCGACAAAGTGCTGGATATACACAAATGCTGGTTGCAGAATGATATTTCCAACCGTATCCGCCTTTACATCAAAGAATATTGCCTGTCACACGAAGGATATCCTTTCTTCGACCTGCGGAACCAGGAAGGTTTTATCCGTACATTAATGATACGTACGGCATCGACGGGCGACCTGATGGTGGTGGTTGTATTCTACCATGAAGATAAGGAACGCCGCGAAGCCCTGCTATCTCATGTGGCAGAACAATTCCCGGAAATCACTTCCTTATTATATGTCATAAACGAAAAGTGCAACGACACGATCACCGACCAGGAAGTCCTGGTGTTCCGTGGTAAAGATCATATCATTGAAGAGATGGAAGGCCTTCAGTTCAAGGTTGGTCCGAAATCGTTCTATCAGACGAACAGTGAACAGGCTTATAACTTATATAAAGTAGCCCGCGAGTTTGCCGGACTGACCGGTAATGAAATGGTTTACGACCTTTATACCGGTACCGGAACGATTGCCAACTTCGTTTCCCGCCAGGCTAAGAAAGTAATCGGCATCGAATATGTACCGGAAGCAATCGAAGATGCTAAAGTTAATTCGGCTTTGAATAAGATTGACAATACGTTGTTCTATGCCGGAGACATGAAAGATATCCTGACAGCAGATTTCATAAACCAACATGGCCGTCCGGATGTTATTATTACTGATCCTCCACGTGCCGGCATGCACGATGATGTAATCAACACCATCCTTTTCGCCGAACCGGAGCGTATCGTTTATGTAAGTTGTAATCCGGCAACACAGGCCCGCGATTTGAGCCTGCTTAGCGTGAAGTACGACGTGAAGAAAGTTCGTCCGGTCGATATGTTCCCACATACACATCATGTGGAAAATGTCGTTTTATTAGAGAAGAAAAAGTAACATATATAATAATGTATAGGAAAATCGTCTCCCTTTTGTGTATCACTTTGCTTTTGAGTAGCTGTTCCGGCAAGAAGCAAGAGCAGAAGGAAGACGATTTTGTGTCTATGGACCTCCCCCAGTTGAAGGCACAGGGCGAAATAACAGCTGTCACACTCTACAGTTCCACGTCTTATTTCCAGTATAAGATGGAGCCGATGGGGTACGAATACGACCTGATAAAAGACTTTGCCCGTTCCGAAGGACTGAAGCTGAATATCAAAGTGGCCGAAAATGCCACCCGCCTGATCGAAATGCTCGAAGCCGGAGAAGCCGACGTTATTGCCTATCCCATCCAGGTAAGCAATAACCTGAAAGAAAATTATCTCTACTGCGGACGGGAAGAACTCACCAGCCAGGTATTGGTTCAGCGTGCCAACAAAGGCGATACGATTCTTAAAGATGTCACCCAACTAATCGGGAAAGACGTATATGTGAAACCCGATACAAAGTATTACGAACGCCTTAAAAACCTGGATAAAGAATTAGGCGGCGGCATCCATATAAAAGACATCAAGAAAGACACGGTAACAACCGAAGACCTGATAGCGATGGTCTCGCAAGGTGAAATTCCTTATACCATCAGTGACGATAATATCGCTCGTCTGAATAAGACCTACTTTTGGAATATCAATGTCTCACTGAAAGTCAGCTTCATGCAGCGTTCTTCCTGGCTGGTTCGTAAAAGCAGTCCGCAACTGGCCGAAGCTATTAATGCATGGGCATCGGATAAATCTGGCTCGCACGTCTACCGGGCAGTAGTGAAACGTTATTTCGAGCTAGGTAAGCAGCCGTTAACGGCAGATCTTCCCCCGGTAAAGAACGGGCATATTTCTCCTTATGACGATTTGTTCCGTCGGCATGCCAAAAACATCGGATGGGATTGGCAGCTGCTTGCCTCCATTTCCTATCAGGAATCCCATTTCAACCCTTCCGTCGTATCCTGGGCAGGAGCCGAAGGTCTGATGGGCATCATGCCGAACACGGCAAAAGCGCTTGGTGTTACTCCCCACGAACTGAAAGACCCGGATATCGGAATCCGTACGGGTGTAGATTGCCTGCGTAAATTCCGCCAGGGCTTTTCCGAGATTACCGACCCGCAGGAAAAGATAAAGTTTACATTAGCCTCCTACAATGCCGGCATCGGACATGTCTATGACGCTCAACGCCTGGCCGAAAAGTATGGAAAGAACCCGAACGTCTGGGAAGATAATGTTGCCGAGTATATCCGCCTGAAAAGCGATCCCGAATATTATAATGACCCTGTCTGCAAACATGGATATCTCCGCGGTTCGGAGACATTCAATTATGTGCGTGAAGTGATGGAACGTTACAATTACTACAAGAGTAAGACTAAGCATAGTTGAATCACGACAGATTCTCTGCAATCATCTCCTTTATGGCAAGTATTACCTTCGGATGACTTAGCGGTATGTCTTCAAAGACAGTCCGCAACTCTTCCGTACTCACTTCAAAAAGCTGTTCTCCCTTTTTATATGAAAAGTGGACATTAATTTCCGGATTGCCGCTTATCAACATGGCGACTGTTCCGGGAAGGTCTCCCCAGGGAGGACAATCAATGTTAGCGGTTATAAAACAAGCTGTAACCTCCGTCCCCGCCCCCGGTTGGGAACTTATCTTGACAAAACCTCCGGTCTGTTCCGCATTTTGTATCAGGAAAGGGATTCCCAGACCTACCTTTCGGGTCGTACGGGTCGTATAGAACGGATCCGTTACCCGGGCAATCGTCTCTGCATCCATTCCACAACCGTTGTCTGCAATACGGATGGTTGTATTCTCCTCATTTATAGCAATTTCCAATAAGATATGAGTCGCACCGGCACGAACACTGTTTGATGCTATATCCGTAATATGAAATGTAAGTGTATTCATCCTGATATTTATTTCCTGATATGCTGAATATTAAACTTTTTTCTCCTTTATTTTATAAAAGGAAGGCATGCCTTGCATATTAGCAAGTATAGCCTTACTTATATGTAGAATATACCTTACATTTGTGTATAGTATATCTTCCTATTTTAATTATGCGGAGGAAAAGACTAAATGTTCCTGACTTTTGGCGTAAGCCATCCTGATGTTTTCGAATAAAGGTGCAGCGGCCCGTATCAAACAGGGCTTAGTCCCGATTTGTTCCGGATAATGGGCATCGGAAGCCGGATAGGATATGTAGTTCGATAAATACTTCTGCTCCGACAAAAGCCGGGCGAAGCGGGAAGCATCCGTATATTCTATTGCATCCAGCGATAATGACGGATCAATAAATCCCAACTGACTGATCAGGCTGAAAGAAGGTCGTTCCACATGCGCAGCAACAAAAAGGCCGCCCAGTTCCTTTACAAATGCAGCCACCTGATTGACGTTCTGGTCGAGTGCGGAAAGCAATAAGTACGGGGCCTCTCCCATTATCTCATCTTTCCGGTTTACCCAGACCTGGTCGCCGAAACGGCCGGGATCATTGGGAACAGGCGGTAGATGTTTCTCCAGATATTGCTGGAAAGCGGCACGGGCTTCATCACTTCCGAAAAGGGCAATGCAATGCGCTTCCTCACGGGTACAGACTTCGGCTCCGGCAAGGACAGTCAATCCGGCTTCGGCTCCCAACGATTGTATTTCAGGACATTGCAAAGTCGTGTTATGATCGGTTATGGCAATGATATCCAATCCGCGGGCAAGTGCCGTTTCGACAATGACCGTGGGACTCATATCCAGGCTTCCGCAAGGCGAAAGGCAGGTATGAATATGCAGATCGGCCCGGTAGAGGTTCATCCGTTCTGTAACAGTTGATACACTTTTCCACTGATAACAAAAGCAGAAAGAGATGTTCCCAACAAAGGAATATCCTCGTCCTTCCCCTTTTGCAATGTTTCTTCATCCGGCGAAGCGCCATTGACAATCAAGACGGCGGCAGCATCCTTCAGCGTGGAAACGGCAACAATGTTCTGATGGGTTTGCATGGTGATCCACAACATACCTTCTTCCATATGTCCCATTACATCACTCAACAGGTCGCTGGTATAGCCACCTTTGATTACCGTATCCAGATTCTCTTCTCCGCAAAAAACGGTAAGATTCAATTCTTTTACAAGATCACTGACCTTCATATTTAGCTCCTTTCTTATAACAGTCTTTATTTAAACGATCTTTTCCCCAGGTCTTTTCGACGAGGCGGAAGGCATGTTCCTGATCCAGTTTACCATGCTTCTCCATATTGCGCTGCATGAAAATGTAGTCGCTGAACTGGGCCTCGTGACGGACGATATCTTCTGCCAGACTTTGGCAATTAGGGTTTCCGCAAGCGCCACAGTCGATTCCCGGCAGATAACACATCAGACGGCGCACCTGTTCCATCTTTTTCAGGACTTCCTCAATAGAACCGTCATAGAGCAGCTTCGGGTTAGGCTGGAGCGGACGGATTGTGATGTGCTGCTTCAAATAAGCCAAAGCTCCCAATCGTTCAGAGGCATAAATGAGCGGTGCCTTATCACGTTTCATCGAACGCTTCATGATCCGTTCGGCCGTAAGGAAGCGGTTCGCAACGGCCAATACGCCTCCGGCACAACTGCGGTCGCAGGCACGGAGTTCCAGGAAGTCCACATTACGGACCTCCGTTGTCGTTTCCATACGTTCCAGGAAATCGATCACATTATGTATTTCGTCGATGGCCAGGCAACGGCCGGAGAAGTGTTTGGCCTCCCCTCCTGTCTGGCTCCATCGCATTTCTTTCTTTGTCAGGGCGGGCGGAAGCACGCAATCCGGCTTATATCCTTTCGGTCGGTTTTGCAGGATATGGTATACCTTATTATATAGGGTATCCATATTGATCACGCCGTTAATGGTGGACGAATACCCGTCAGCGCTTTTCAAGGCGGCAATCTTGGCGGCACAGGGAGTGACATAAAAGAGGCCGATCTGATCCGGGGAATGACCTTCCTCCGTCAATACCTGATGGTAATAGGTAGCAGTTGCATTCACCGGACTTTTCACCAGCAGGATATTATCGACCAAAGCCGGGAAGCGAATTTGTATCAGTCGCACAATCGCCGGACAAAAAGAACTGATCACCGGCTTTTCTTCGGCCAGTTCCATCTGCCGGAGCATCTCACGATGAATCATATCGGCCGTAAACTCAACCTGGTAGACATGGGTAAATCCCAACTCATACAAGGCGCTGAATATTTCTTCTTCCGTCGTATATTTGGAAAACTGTCCGATGAAAACGGTGGGAACAAGCGCCACGCGGCATTCGTAGTCGAATATCTTTTGGAAGTCGTCCTGCTCCACATAAATGGCTTCTGTCGGACATGCTTTCAGACATTCCCCACAATCGACACACCAGTCTTTGCGGATTACGGCTTTCCCATCCCGGATACGGACTGCACGAGTCGGGCATTTCGTCATACAATGTGTACAACCGACGCACCGCTCCTTGTCGATCTTCAGGGCATGATAAAATTTAATATCTTCCATGGTCTTCTACTCCTTTTTCCTGAACCAGGTAACCATGCGTACGATTGTTCCTACGCCTACCTCGCTCTCTATAGTTAATTCGTCTACATTCTTTTTCATATTGGGCAATCCCATTCCTGCCCCAAACCCCATTTCACGCACAGCCGGCGAAGCCGTGGAAAAGCCTTCCTGCATGGCTTGCGGAATATCCGGAATGCCGGGACCTTCATCTTTCAATGTCAGCGTAATCTTATCCGCATCCAGTTCTGCCGCCACTTTCCCACGCCAGGCATGGGCAACAACATTCACTTCCGCTTCATAGAGCGCCACGACCACTCTCTTGATGACACGGGAATCGATCGATAACTGTTTCAGTATCTTCTTTATCTGGCTGGAAGCATATCCGGCCTTCGAGAAGTTTCCTCCTTCCAATTCAAACGTTAGCTGCATATCCTCTCCTTTCTTTAATAGACCGGCACAAGACCGCTGCAATACAACTCGCCAGCCACATGATACATGGAATGACAGGTTTCAAGCAAGATCATATTGTTCTCGGACGCAAGTTGCAACATCTCCGGCGTAGCTTTCTTGCCACGGACGAAAAGGATACAATCGACATCGGCCATTTCGGCTGTACGGATCGTTTGCAAATTGCAAAGTCCGGTAATGAGAATCATTTCATCACAGCACAATGTCAGAACGTCGCTCATCAGGTCGCTGGCAAAAGCACATTGTACTTCATGACCCAGCTTATCGTTTCCACATGCCACGGTCGCATCGGTAAGTTCTTGTATTTGCTGAATCTTCATAATCGCATGCAAGGTTTAATTTCGTGATGCCAATGTAAGAAATATTTTTTAATAGATGTCTGTTAGTCTATATTAATTACTATCTTTGTTCCAAAACGAAGATAAGCTGCGCCTCGACATAAAAAATGAACTCGTTCATTTTATTCTGTTCTCAGCTTGCATTATCTTTGGTAGCAATAAATAAAATTCTATTCTTATGTTTAGTAAAGAAACCTATATGGGCCGCCGGGCCAAACTAAAACAGACAATAGGTTCAGGCCTGTTGCTTTTCCTCGGAAACGATGAGTCGGGAATGAATTATGCAGACAACACCTATCACTTCCGCCAGGATTCCACGTTCCTGTATTTCTTCGGGCTTCCTTATGCCGGTCTGTCCGCCATTATTGATATTGACAATGATAAAGAAATCATTTTCGGTGACGAACTGACGATCGATGCAATCGTATGGATGGGAACTCAGCCGACACTGAAGGAGAAAAGCGAAGCAGCCGGTATCACCGAAGTTCGTCCCTTCAAGGAAATTGAATCGTATCTGAAAGCAGCACAACAGAAAAGCCAGCGTATCCATTACCTGCCGACTTACCGTGCGGAACATCAGATCAAACTGTTCCAATGGCTGGGTATCGTGCCGGGAACGGAACAACCTTCGGTGCCTTTCATCTTCGGCGTAGTAAATCAGCGTAATTATAAGACTGCGGAAGAGATTGTCGAAATCGAAAAGGCTTGTGTGGTTACTGCCGACATGCATCTGACTGCCATGCGCACCGTACGTCCGGGAATCCGTGAAAGCGAAGTGGCTGCTGCCGTGGCTGAAGTGGCTTATGCGAATGACTATCAACTCTCCTTCCCCATTATCGCAACGATCAACGGGCAGACGCTGCATAACCATGATCATAGTAATATGATTAAGAGTGGCGATATGTTGCTGCTCGATGCCGGTGCGGAAACGGAAATGGGATATGCGGGTGATATGTCTTCTACCATTCCGGCTGATTCCAAATTCACGACTCGCCAGAAAGATATTTATGATATTCAGGTAGCGGCTCACGAAGCGGCTGTTGCAGCGTTGCGTCCGGGTATTCCTTTCGTCGATGTGTACGAACTATCCTGCAAAGTCATTATGGAAGGTTTGAAGGATCTTGGTTTTGTCAAAGGCGATCCGATGGAAGCTGTAAAGGCCGGAGCTCATGCAATGTTCATGCCTTGTGGCCTGGGACACATGATGGGATTGGATGTACATGATATGGAAAACCTGGGTGAAGTATATGTGGGATACGACGGACAACCGAAGAGTACTGAGTTCGGCCGTAAGTCTCTCCGCCTGGGACGTAAACTGGAACCGGGATTCGTTCTTACTATCGAGCCGGGTGTCTACTTTATCCCTGAATTGATGGATCTTTGGAGAAGCCAGAATAAGTTCACCGAATTTATCAATTATGAAAAGCTGGTAACTTACAAAGACTTCAGCGGTATCCGCAACGAAGAAGATTATCTGATTACAGAAGACGGTGCCCGTCTGTTAGGAAAGAAGATTCCTTTACACACGGAAGAAGTGGAAGCACTGCGGTAAATAAGAAATAGTTGAATATAAAACAAAACGCCCCATAAAGCATGTCTAATCTTTACGGGGCGTTTATATTTCTAGTCGTTACCTGATCAATAAGCAAACATATCTGCATTAACCGGCAGTTCTTTGCCATCAGCCGTCAAAACCTTTAGCTGAAGCATACCGCCATTATGGTCGAAATACTTAACTTCAATCGGATGAAGTCCCTTTGCCAATGCTTTCTGTCCGGTTACTTCACGGGGTGAATGAGGACCGTCATTGTCAACAACCAATTCTCCGTTAATCTTCAATGTACTGCCATCGTCAGACAACAGGTTGAAAGTATAAATACCATCTTCCGGAGCATTGAAATATCCTGTAACGACCAAACCGATATTACCTTTCACTTCTTTCGGGATAGTCACTTCAGATATTTCATACGTACCGTTTACCGGAGCATTATCAATATCGGCACATTTGTTACCTTTAAACTCATGCCATACAGCCTGCAAACCTTTCTTGGAAGGTGTAGCATCCGCAGCCGGAGCATATTCGCTCTTAACGTAACGCGTCTTCACGATATCACCTTTCTTACCGTTCGGACGGAAAGAGCGGAAAGTGAAGTCTGTCGTTTCCGTAACCTTGATCGGACCGTTATACTGAGGCGATTCCAAAGTCGGGATGCTGCCATCCGTTGTATAATGGATTTCAACACTTGGATCAAGACAAGTAATTGCCACTGTACCTTCACCGATAAATGCATTTGTGTTGTTGAATCCTTCCAGGTCCGGCATACGGTAATTTACATTCATGATATTCAAACGCGGGAATTGCTTTACCAGTCTTTCTTTAAATCCATCCCAGCTTTTTACGGAAGGATCGCTCCAGGCCAGTTCTGCCAATGCCATCATACGGGGCATAATCATATATTGTATCCGTTCGCGGGATGGGATATATTCGCACCAGAGATTTGCCTGCATACCCAAAATCAATGCTTTCTGTGCATCATTCAACGATTCAAGCATCGGATTGTAATTGTATACACCAGACAATGAATTTTTATCCTGCTGATAGTCAAAATAGAAATTAGCATTCG
Organism: Parabacteroides goldsteinii; assembly: GCF_020091425.1. Lineage (NCBI taxonomy): Bacteria > Pseudomonadati > Bacteroidota > Bacteroidia > Bacteroidales > Tannerellaceae > Parabacteroides > Parabacteroides goldsteinii. Next base: position 2,097,378 of record NZ_CP081906.1, read on the forward strand.
GAGTCATGATTGCGTGGTTGCCTTGTGCCGTTGCGTCAGGAACTGCATTCGGACTCCAGGTACGCCACCACATGATTGTTGCCGTCGGAGACAAACCGCCTTCCAGGATTTCATCCCAGCCGATCATTTCTTTTCCGTTATCGTTAAAGAACTTCTCCATGTTATGAACAAACCAGGACTGCAACTCTTCTTCTGTCTTCAGTCCGTTATCTTTCATTCGTTTCTGGCAATCAGGACATTTCTTCCAGTTCGTTTTTTCTACTTCATCGGCTCCCAGATGGATATATTTATAAGGGAAAAGCGGAATGATTTCGCTATAAACATTCTTACAAAATTCAAGAGCCGAGTCTTTACCCGGACAAACCGGAGAAGAAAAAGTCGTTCCCCACCCTGTCTGATTAAAACAAGAAACACCTGAATAATTACTTACCGCCGCCAGCATATGTCCCGGCATGTCTATTTCTGGAACTACATCGATACCACGTACACCGGCATATTCAACGATTTCTTTAATATCTTGCTGGGTATAGAAACCTCCGTATAAAGTATCGCCCTGAGTGATACGTAACTTTTCAGCCGGAATTTCATAATCGGGATTATCCTGCTCTTTTGCTAATCTCATGCACTCCCGGTCATGATTGTTAAAGGTACGCCAAGCCCCTTTCTCTGTCAGCAACGGGTATTTCTTTATTTCGATACGCCATCCCTGGTCGTCGGTCAGATGCCAGTGGAATTTGTTTAGTTTGTAAAAAGCCATCATATCCAACAGTTCCTTCACTTCTTCTTTAGTAGAGAAATGACGGGAAACATCCAACATCAACCCTCTCCAACCGAAACGGGGTGCATCAGTGATCTGAACAGCCGGAACACTCCAATTAATGTCCTTTACCACCGCTGGCGACTCTATCTCTGCCGGCAAAAGCTGGCGAAGAGATTCAATACCGGAAATAACACCGCCATAGGTATTTCCCTTGATCTGAACTTTACCGGAAGTAACGTCCAAAGAATAGGCACCTTCATTTTGACCGGCAATATCACTTACAGCTAAAGATATATCACCGTCTCCCTCGCGTACATTATATATATAGCCGGTTGAACGGGATAAAAGGCCGGAAAGATAGTTTGCAGCCGGCAATAATTGCTTATCGGCAACACCGATTGTCATGCCATCTTTCAAAGTAAACTGCCCATTGGCATTCTTAATCTCTTTGGGAATAGGAATAATAGAAACATCATGTGCCACAGGGGTCGTGGGTGAACATGAACTCAGCATTAAAGCTCCGGTCAGGGAACATGCTGCGATAAACTGTCTGTACATTTTAATGTGTTTATTTGTTTGGTAATAAATTAGAAAACAAAAATACAATAAAAATCCGGTTTACAGTCCATTTTTAAGAGAATGCAGACTTGTTTTATTAAGACAGTTTAACGCCAATATTACGAATCGTTCGTAGAATATTGTATCTTTGTTCATACTTTGTTATTAGTCACTCCATAATAGATAAGCCATGAAAAAATTAACCTATATCCTGTTAGCCGGTATTTTATTTTCCTGTTCGGGAGAAACGAAACAAACCGCGGCAGAGGAGAAAACAATCGACAATATCATCCGTTTGGGAGATGCTATTAATCAGATACGCGAAGTTAATTTATCTGAATTGGTAGATAGTATTACTTACCTCCCACTTGAAACCCGGAAAGAATGTTTGCTTAGAAATACAAGTTGGTTCAATTATTCTCCTCCGTATATTATATGTAGCCGCACTGTTTTTGATTTGAATGGAAAATTTGTCCGGACCATAGGTCGTATCGGGCAAGGTCCCGGAGAAGATCCCGCTCTCTATATGGGATCGCTTTTTACAAAAGGCCATTTCTATTCTTACGGTCATAAACTGATCGAGTATGATGAAAACGGTAAATTTACCGGTAATGAAATACAGTTATTATCGAATACAAAATCAGAATTTGAAGCACCTGGACAATTAGGTAGAATTGGATGGATCAACGATTGGGCTCCGGCAGGAAACTCTCTTTCAATGTACAATCTTCCGGACACAGTCTACACTGTAGATCATAACTTCAAAATCATACATGCAGAACGTGTCATCCCTTCTTCCATACCTAAAATAAGACTTAATAATGTCAGTTATTCAGGTATTAAACGAGCTTACACCTGCAACTCGGACAGTGCTCTTTTTTACAACTATTATAATGATACCATTTACAGGGTAAAAGAAAACGGTCTGTCTCCCCGATGGATCATTGATTTAGGAGAATATAAAATACCGAATGAAATTTCACTGACGCGGCAAAACGAACTTTTCGACGAGTTGATGATGTCTGTCCACAAAACCAGAAATAGCGTAGACCGAAAAGCTGCTCTTAAAAGCTATCTTGATAATTGCGAACTTACCCGCCTGACAAAAGGAAAAAAATGGATCAATGCTGTTTATGACACAGATCATTATATATTCATTATCTGGAATGAGAATATTGTCAGTCCGGTTCTCCGGGATATGGAAGATCAGGCTTACCCACAAATCGCTTATTACGATAAACGAACAGGCGAAACCGTTGCAGTAAAAGGTCGAGGTTTTATTGATGATATTCATCATAAAGAAACATTCTTCCCTCGTTTCGGAGTTTACGATAATCAATTGTTTGCCTATTTCTGGCCATACGAATTACATGAGTACATAGAGGAAAAACAGGCGGCTGGTAATAAAGTAGACCAAGCATTACTCGATTTATCCGGAAAAGTAGATGATGAAGATAACCCGATCTTTATGATAGCCCACTTGAAATAACAAAAAAAGAGCTGTTCCTCGTTGGGCGGAACAACTCTTTTTTAAAATAATAATCTACTGATTAAATTCTATTCAAAATGTCAGTCAGTTTATCCGGAGTAACATTTGCTGCAATAATAACTCCTTTGTCGTCAATCAGGAAGTTCTTCAAACCTTTCTGTAGGTTAAACTTTCCATACAACGCTGACTTTTTTCCAAGTCCTTCATGAAATTGCTTTGTGCCGCTAAGCCTATCTGCCTTTACCGTCTCGGTAAAGATTGATTCTTTCTCGTCGAGAGAAACAGAATACATGGCAATTTTGTCTGAACTTAGTTTGTTTACTTCATTCCATAATTGAACGTTACGGACCCGCGATTCAGCATCGTAAGCTGCCCAGAAATTCAGCAACGTGTAACGTCCGGAATGATTTTGGAAACTGAAATCACTTTCGCCTCCCAAAGACTCTATTCTCGGAGCCAGATCACCAGGATTAGTACCCACGGTAGGTCTTGCTTCTTTTGTACCGGATGACATTGTTGCCAACGCAACCGTTACAATGAGAACATAAGCTCTTACCTTCATAATTTATTATTTACGTTAAACTTAATCGGACGAGACTCTCCAACAGCTTACTTACCGGTCTGCGGGCGGTTTTCGTCTGCCATCCTTTATGTCCGACTCCTGATTTTCAGGAAGTAAACAAGCGTTTCTCCTTCGCTAAGGAGCTACTTTCTTGTTCTTAACGCTGGCAAAGATAAGCGCAAAATACCTTTACCTCCAAACGATATAACATAAATCGACTAAAAAGCAAGATTTTTTATATGTTTTATCGCATGAAAATCCACTAAAACGGTTGCTTTATAACATAAATTTAGGATTAGGCATAGGGATAAATACGAATAATCTTTCACTTTTCTTCAAATTAAACCTAATTCAGCCGCTTTCCGGTAAAGAGAATCCGAAAATAAAAAACCCGGCTTGAAACCGGGCTTTTTTATTTTACTAATCATCATACGGCGAAGGCATCGGCATCCCTTCCTTGATATATTCATCGTAAACAATTGTTGGATGGTCCTGTAATGATGTTCTGTTATACTCTTCTTTGAAATTATCGCGACGGAAGTTCTTCAGTTTGAGGTTTTCCGAACTGTAGGTTCGCAATGTTTCTTTTTTATTACCTGTCAACGAACTTTCAATAACTACCGAATCAAGAATGTTCATTTTAGGAGTCAATGTAGGGAGTAAGGTCTGCTCCAGCAGTCCTCTGTAGGCTCCGATATACTCGCACCAGCAAGAATCACCCCGTTTAAAAACACGGTAGGTGTAATTTGACCATGCCGTACGGACGTGAATCTCATGTTCCCAGATCTCGATACAAGCTTCTGAATCATAATTAGGGTCTTTGATAGTAACCCTCTCCAGTCCATGCGTTTTTTCCACTACTGTTGTTTGCCATTTGTCTGAATGCCGTACTTCGGCAATAATCTCAGGCAGCTTTTCCTTAATTTCAAACTGAATCTTCATCTCATTTGCCTGCCAGTCAGGACTTATTAAGGTTGCCAGGTTCTAAATTAAATATAACGTCTCTGTAAAAATAACAATTCCATTTGAATTTTTGTTTATCTAAATGCCATTATTTGCATATAACTTATTTACCTTTGCCTTATAAAACAAAAAACATGGGACAAAAAGACGAAATTATACTGATAAATATAAACGGAGCCGACCGTCCGGGGGTTACTGCCGCCCTGACAGAGATACTGGCAAAGAATAATGCAGTGATTCTCGATATCGGCCAAGCTGATATCCACGACAACTTATCACTGGGAATTCTTTTCCAGAGTTGCGGAGGTAATTCCGGAGATATCCTGAAAGAGTTACTTTTTAAAAGCTATGAGCTGGATGTGAATATCCGTTTTAATCCGATCACGGAGCAAAAATACAGGAAATGGGTTGATATGCAGGGAAAGAACCGTTATATCATCACTATTCTGGGAAGAAAGTTAACTGCAAGACAGATAGCGGGCGTAACCCGTATCGTTGCCGAACAGGGAATGAATATAGATGACATCAAACGTCTGACCGGCCGTATTCCTTTGGATGAAGATGCCCGTACTCCCAAAGCCAGCGTCGAATTCTCTGTACGTGGAACTCCTCGCGACAAAGAGTTGATGAAAGCAGAGTTCATGAAGCTCTCGGCCGAACAGGTAATGGATATTTCTTTTCAAGAAGACAGCATGTATCGCCGTATGCGTCGCCTTATCTGTTTCGATATGGACTCAACTCTTATTGAGACTGAAGTAATCGATGAGTTGGCTGTTCGTGCCGGTGTCGGCGACCAGGTCAAAGCGATTACCGAATCCGCCATGCGGGGAGAAATTGATTTCAGCGAAAGTTTCCGCCAACGTTGTGCCTTATTAAAAGGATTGGATGTCTCCGTTATGCAGGAGATTGCTGAAAACCTGCCCATTACGGAAGGTGTCGACCGTCTGATGCGTATCCTCAAAAAGGTTGGTTTCAAGATCGCTATCCTCTCCGGTGGATTCACCTATTTCGGTAACTACCTGAAACAGAAATACAATATTGATTATGTATATGCCAATGAGCTTGAAGTTGAAGACGGAAAGCTGACAGGACGTTATGTCGGAGATATCGTAGATGGCAAGCGGAAAGCAGAACTACTCCGCCTGATCGCTCAGGTTGAGAATGTCGATATCCGTCAGACCGTAGCTGTCGGTGATGGGGCAAATGACCTGCCGATGATCAGCATTGCCGGGTTAGGTATCGCTTTCCATGCCAAACCAAAAGTAAAAGAAACAGCCAAGCAGTCCATCTCCACGATCGGTCTGGATGGTATTTTATATTTCCTGGGATACAAAGATTCCTATTTGGACGAACAAATGTAATTAATAAAAGCGTTTATGGTAAGACACATTGTAATGTTTAAGCTGACGGAGTTTGCAACTCCTGCCGATAAACTGGCAAAAATGCAGGAAATCAAAACAGGTCTGGAAGCGTTGATCGACAAGATCGATGTTTTACGTTTGATCCGTGTCGATTTCAATATAAACCCCGAAGAAACCTGGGACGTTATCCTGACTACAGAACTCGATTCGCTCGAAGATGTAAAGACATATGCCAACCACCCTGAACACGTAGCTGTTTCAAAAGGGATTATCGGCCCGGTAAAAGCCGACAGAGCATGTGTTGATTATGAATTCTAAATAACACTTCTCTTTTATGAAGGAGTTTGATATTGAAGAACGTGTAAAAATTGCCGTTCAGAATTTTGAGTCGGGATACAACTGTGCGCAGTCGGTATTTCTGGCTTATTCGGATGTTTTTGAACTGAACCTGGAAATGGCAAAGAAGATGTCCGTATCTTTTGGTGGTGGCGTTGGCCGGATGCGGGAGGTGTGCGGAACAGTCAGTGCCATGGCTATGCTGGCCGGATTCAAATATCCGGTATTGGACCAACAGGATCAGGAAGCCCGAACAAAGAACTATGCAATGGTTCAAAAAATGTCCGACCTGTTCAAGGAAAAGCATGGTACGATCATTTGCCGCAGCCTTTTGCCTGCCGCAGAAGCCAGCCAGACTGCTCCGCAACCTTCTGCAAGAACGGCTGAATATTATGCAAAACGTCCTTGTAGTAAATATGTGGAAGATGCAGCCCGCATAGCAGGACGAATGCTGAAAAACGAATTGGATTGATGGCTCAGGCCATCAATCTTATTTGAGAAACATATCCCAATGTCCTGATCTCACTGAATAAATTCATATAAGACGACTGGGCTTTCACATTCACTTTATAGGTTATGATAGACTTGTTCTGTTCATAAATAGATTCAAAGGAAACACTTACAATATAAATGTTCTTTGATTCAAGAATTTTGCGGACAGCCTTTAAATCAGGAGTTGCGGTCGTACAAATAATCGTCAGGATCTTATTTACCCCATTCAGGAACATTCTTTTTTCAAGTCTTTCAAGGCTAACCAATATAACTAATGTAAGGCCTGTCCCAATCAATGCCGGAACATACATCCCCGCTCCCACAGCCAAACCGATTACGGCAACAACCCAGATACAAGCCGCTGTTGTCAATCCATGAATACTCCCATGGCTTTGCATAATAGCTCCGGCACCTAAAAAACCGATACCGGTAAGTACCTGGGCAGCAATACGTCCGGGATCACCATTCAGGAAGTTAGGATAACATTGCGGTATCCAGATAGATATCAGCATAGCTGCTGCCGACCCCATACAGATAAGTGTAAAGGTTCGCATTCCGGCTTCCCGGCGGCGAAACTGACGCTCCACACCGATAATCGCACCTAGAAAGAAACTGACTAATAATTTCACAGCCGCAGTAGTCGGAGTTATAGTTGTATTCTATAATATATCATTAATTTGGTCAATCATATTTTTCTTCTTTATTTATTGGCAAATATAACTATTTATTTGAATATCCCTATATACTTTTCACAAGCTGTATCCCTTTAGAAAAAGGCTTTATCGTTTCAATTATTTAGGGTAAATTTGCCGGCTTAAAAGATAGCTTATGAAACAAATATTGAAAGAAAACGGTGGACTTCCACCTTTGATCCTCTGGACATTATCCATTGTTGCCGGTATTTCGGTCGCCAATCTATATTATAACCAGCCTCTTTTAAATATGATACGGCATGATCTCGACGTATCTGAATTTACGACCAATCTGATCGCTATGGTTACACAGATTGGTTATGCTTTAGGATTGTTATTCGTTGTGCCACTGGCAGATATGTATAAACGCAAAAAGATAATCGTCACCAATTTTGCTCTTTTGGTACTTTCACTTTTATGCATTGCCACAGCGCCCAACATTCATATAATCCTGACTGCTTCATTATTTACAGGCATTTGTTCGGTAATACCACAGATATTCATACCCATCGCCGCCATTTATTCAAAACCGGAAAACAAAGGACGTAACGTAGGGCTGGTCGTTTCAGGATTATTATCCGGAATATTGGTTTCACGAGTCATTAGCGGAGTGGTTGGAGAACTGTTCGGCTGGCGTGAAATGTATTACATTGCTGCCGTGCTGATGGTTGTGTGCAGCATCGTAGTGGTTACCGTTTTGCCGGATATACGCCCTACTTTTAAAGGAAAATACGCCGACCTCATGAAATCTCTTCTATCCTTAGTAAAGGATTATCCGGCTTTACGGATTTATGCTGTCCGGTCAGGATTGGCTTTCGGTTCTTTTCTGGCTATGTGGTCGTGTCTGGCATTCAAAATGGGACAAGCACCTTTCTTTGCAAACAGCGATGTGGTTGGTATGTTGGGACTTTGCGGCGTAGCCGGTGCCATGTCGGCCTCATTGGTTGGTAAATATGTCAGGAAAGTAGGAGTCAGAGCTTTTAATTTCTGGGGATGCGGTTTGATACTGCTAGCCTGGTTATTACTTTATTTCGGAGGAAACTTTTATACCTCTATTATAGCCGGCATAATTATTATAGATATTGGCATGCAATGCATCCAGTTAAGTAACCAATCCAGTATTTTCGAATTATGCCCGGCAGCCTCCAACCGGGTTAATACTATATTTATGACAACCTATTTTGTCGGAGGTTCGTTGGGAACTTTTCTTTCCGGAACCGCCTGGCAGCTGTTTGGCTGGGCCGGGACTGCCGGTGTAGGAGTCTTTCTTTGCTGTGCTTCTCTATTGGTTACTTTATTATCCGCAAAGAAAATATAAAAATACGCTTATCCATATCCGTAGAAAAAAACGGAGAGACTTATTTATCAAGCCTCTCCGTTTTCTATTAATGGATATATCCTTTTATTTTTTCGATATTTCAATCACCCGGCTAGCCAATTGCCTACCGGAAAATACCGGAATACCGACTTTCATTAGATATTCACCGGAATACGTCTTTCCGTTACATTTTAATATAGATTTGGTATCTGGGAGCAAATTGATCTCTTTTATCTCATACTGAGCTTCCGGAGCCAACCCTTGCAAACGTACAGGTTGCAACGTTTCCGCATATCGGGGATGGATATCGAAAGCGAAAAGAACAGCCTTATCCGTCGCTTCATTCACATACATCACAGCAGAATGATTTCCTTCGTAAGGAGATACCAGACGATACAGGTCGCCATCCAGAATAGTGTTACCCAAACGATTGAAATTCTTCACCGCCCCTTTGCAATACTCCTGTTCTGCCGGAGTCATATCATGAATACGGATATCAAAACCCAATTTACCCATCATCGCAACATCCGTACGGAATTTCACGCTTGCATTCTTATTCCAGCTTGTCACATGGGCAGCCATTGTCTTGGAAGGGAAGAAATGAGAATACCCCCACTGGATGAAGATACGTTCTATCGGATCCGTATTATCGCTTGGCCAAAACTCGGTGAAGTATTTCAACGCTTCATAATCAGAACGTCCGCCGCCACCGGAGCAAAGCATCATCGGCAGGTTCGGATATTTGGCTTTTACACGTTCCAAAACATTATACAATCCTTTTACATGTTCAATATATAAATGAGACTGCTGATCTTTCAGATAAGGAGAATAAATATTGGTAATCGGACTGTTGCAATCCCACTTAAAATAAGCGATACCCGGATATTTCGTCATCAGATTGTCTACAATTCCAAATACATAATCCTGAACTTTCGGATTACTAAGGTCCAATACCATTTGATTTCTGAAGTAATATTCATCTCTGTTCGGCAGATGGATTACCCAATCCTTATGTTTTTCATAGAGTTCGCTTTTGGGATTCACCATCTCCGGCTCAATCCATAATCCGAATTTTATACCTTTGTCGGTTGCCTCTTTCACCAGTTTACCGATGCCGTTCGGCAGCTTCGTCACTGTTTCATCCCAGTCACCCAAGCCCTGACGGTCACTGCTACGGGGATATTTATTGGCAAACCATCCGTCGTCCAACAGGAACATATCAACTCCCAGCGATTTGGCTTCGTCCATAATATCGACCAGCTTGTCTTCATTAAAATCGAAATAAGTGGCTTCCCAGTTATTCAGCAAAGTCATACGCGGTTTATCGCCGTCTTTTACCTGATATTTACGGGCCCATTTATGGAAGTCGCGGCTTGCTTTTCCTTTCCCTTCCGCACTGAAAGTAAAGATAAACTCAGGAGTCCGGAATATATCCTGCGGCTTCAACGAATATTCTGAAGCATAGTTGTTTATACCGGAAAGGATACGCAAATTATTCAAATTATCCACCTCAAAAGTAAAACGGAAATTCCCCGTCCAACCAATAGTTCCGAAAAGGACTTCTCCTTCATTTTCCTTTGATTCCTCATTCAGTGCCAGCAAAAAGAAAGGCGAATTGAACATATTGGCACGGCTTCCCAACTTGGTATCCAATACTTTTTTACCAAATGAAAGCTGTTGTTCCGTCATGTTGACTTCATGTGCCCAGTCTCCAGCAAATTCTGTCAGAAAATATTTACCACTGTTCAGATGAAGTAATGAAGATGCATAATTATAAAGTACAACCGGCTTCTTCTCCTGATGAGATATCTCGGTATATGTTTTGATTATATTTTCTTTGGCATAAGCAATAAAATGAAGATCAACCGTTACGGGATAAACGTCGTCTTTCAGTTTAATAACGGTTTCCGTAACACCCGGTTGCAAATCGCTGGTTTTGTAAGATACATACTTCAGCAACAGGGAAGGATTGCCGTCATTGTGCAATATCCGGATAGCCGGTTCGAAATAATCTTCCATACCATGTGTGATATAAGCCTCGCCAAGCATAGGCAACTGGTCGATATCACTATCAAAACGGAGTTTTTGCCCTACATATGATTGGTACAAACGCCCGTTATTACCTACTTTATAAATCAGACTGATATTGTCTGTTGTAATAGGAATAACTGTTTTATCGTTGGCTTTCAACGATATAGATATAACAATCAGGCAGATTAAAAGAAATAATTTGTTTTTCATTTCATTATTTTACTTGGTTTACAATACGTATTTACTCTACTTGAAAATTGAAAACAACTATCATACTATCATAATTTTCCTGCATCTTACTGTTTACTAAAGGTTTACACAGCTAAAAAACATCCTTCAACTATCATAAAACTATCATTATACTATCATACAACTGTCATGCTTTTCAGGATATAACCAGTGAGATCAATAGTGTAGTCAGTTATCCGATGATACTTGTATTTTTCATGAAACCTACTGTCTTTTTTGACAAAGGTAAGTATTAAAACAAATTGACACCCGGGTGTCAGGTACTTTGAGACCCGGATGTCGACTATGGTTACACCCGGGTGTATCTATCGGTAACACCCGGATTGGATAAATAATAAGTCCCTTTTCTTGTCAAATAAAACAAGGAAGTCTTTCTATTTAATCAATAGGTTTATACATCCAAAGCCCCTATAAGCTCTTTGGCAGATTTGAATCCATGTCTGTCCAGGTATTCATTCATGCCATCGATCACTTTTACAGAGACAGTCGGATCTATAAAATTATAGGTTCCAATCTGTATGGCAGTAGCTCCGGCCAGCATAAACTCGACGGCATCTTTCCAATTGGAAATACCTCCCAAACCGATGATAGGAATCTTAACAGCTTTGTAAGTTTGCCATACCATACGCAGGGCAACCGGCTTTACACAAGGACCGGAAAGGCCACCGGTTATTGTAGATAATATAGGTTTACGCTTCTCTGCGTCAATGGCCATGCCAAGCATGGTATTGATAAGTGAAACAGAGTCGGCACCTTCGGCTTCGACCGCTTTTGCTATCTCGGTAATGTCGGTTACATTAGGAGAAAGTTTTACAATAAGGGTCTTAGGATAAACCTTACGGACAGCCTTCACAACCTCGGCGGCACCACAGGTTGTAACCCCGAAAGCCATACCACCTTGCTTCACATTCGGACAGGAAATGTTAAGTTCGATAGCCGGAATTTTATCCAGCTCAGCTATTTTTTCTGCACATTCCACGTATGTTTCCACCGACGAACCGCTCACATTTACGATCATATGCGTATCGATATCCTTAATAGCAGGATAGATATGATCGACGAAATATTGTGCTCCTTTATTTTGCAAGCCTACCGCATTTAACATTCCGGAAGGAGTTTCCGCCATGCGGGGATACAGATTTCCTTCACGTGGTTGGATGGTTGTTCCTTTTACAAAAATACCACCCAGTCTTGAAATATCCATAAAGTCTGAATATTCGACTCCGTATCCAAATGTACCCGAAGCAGTCATTACCGGGTTTTTTAACTGCAAATTTCCTATGTTTACATTTAATTCAGCCATCTCAATTTCTCTATATTAAATACGGGACCTTCAGTACAAACACATACATGACCATCTTGGGTATTTTCCACACAGCATAGGCAAGCACCTATACCACAAGCCATTGTATTTTCCAGTGAGACTTCGCATGTGATCGATTCAGCGGCGGCATATTTGGCAACAGCTACCATCATCGGCTTCGGTCCACATGTGTAAATCCAGTCAAAATGAACATTTTTCAATACGGAATGATTTGTTACATAGCCTTTTTCACCCAAAGTGCCGTCTTCGGTAGTTATGTGAACAGTTCCTATCTTCGCAAACTCATCCAACTGCAACACATCATCCTTTGAACGGGCTCCCAACAGAAATACCGGTTCAAAACCGGCGTTCTTCAAGGCTGATCCCAGGCATAACATCGGAGCAGTACCGACACCACCGCCAATAAGCAGTAATTTCTGATTTTTATCTTCACTGGCAGGAATTGTAAAACTGTTACCCAATGGCAACATGATATTTACAATATCTCCGGGACGGTATTCTGCCATACAACGTGTACCATCGCCAACCAATTGGATAAGCAACCACAATTCGTTGGTTGTTCTATCTACAAAGTTGATTGAAATAGGCCGGCGAAGAAATGTTGTAGGAGAGTTATCCACGAGCACCTGAACGAACTGGCCGGGAAGCATTTCCGGCAAAGTGTCGTCGCAGGTTAACTTTAGCAGGCAATAATTTTTATGAAGGCGGTTGTTTTCAGTTACCTTCATATCTAACATGTACTTCTTCATATAATATGATTACTCAATTTCTATACAAAGATACATGAATAAGATGTATATAGCAATGTTGGGTTAGTCTTTCTTGTTTTTTTCGGGGGTAAAAGTCTCAAACGTATTATCTGAATAGAATATCATTATTTTGCTCACATTTCTGGATGGCTTATCCTGGCATACAATCTGTTCAATAACAGGCTGTTTAGTAGTGTTTACAGGTGTTTCAACCCTAATTTCCTTGCGATATTCGGGAGAATCTTGTACATTGGACGGAATTATCGTCGTATTTGTAAACAAATTGGGCTCAGTTAACACATGTTCACGCATCATAGTACCTTTACCAAATAAAAGCCAGTCGGAGTCTACGTATGTAAACCGTTCCAATATTTTAATTAGTACATCCAGGCTCGGATTATTTCTGCCGGATATAATATGCGACATAGCCGAACGTTGGATACCGATTGCTTCGGCAAATTTAGAAGGAGTCAATCCTTCGTGTTCCATTACTGCTAAAATACGTTCTTTCATTACCAAAATACGATTTATTTACCAAAAATCACTGCCAATCTGTCTGTTTACATGAATATAGTATAGAATTATATACCGATACAAATATAAATCATTATTTCCAATTGTGCAATTTATTTTTATAATCATATATGGATATATTTGTAACACGCAGTATAATAATGTGACGCACACTTTTGTAAACCCCTATAACAAGCCCCTAAAAGAGATTAAAGTAGCATTGATGATTTTATTAAATAAAAACCTGTTGTATAGGTGATTAAAGATTATTATTTTAGCTAAAATGACTTCTATTTCACATTTATATACGAGAATATTGCCATAAATTAATGTAAACGATTAATTTAATTAGATAACAGGCTGGGTTTTGATATTTTATCATACATATTTGCAATAACAGTATTTAAACCTATTTTTATTGATTTATATTAGTAATGTATATTGGTTACATTTGTATTTACACCACTATAGATACATAAGTAACGCACTTGTTTTATTTACGTAAACATATCTGATCTGACATAAATGTTACAGCAGACATATCTGTTATTGTTGTAAACAAGCAATACACTGTTGAAAAATGTTTCTGACAATTTGTCCTATCCTATGTGAATAATTCAGGAAGAAAGCGGATACTTTTGTATCCTTCACTCTAAAACTTGATTTTTTCGTGATATTTGTGAACAATTATACGGGAAGAAAGAAATATTGAATTCTCAGAGGGGTAAAATGTAAACTAAGCTATTGAAAAACAAAATAAAGAAGGTCATTTTGAAGGTTCATAAATCCGAGCATTCCAGAGAAATAACGATAAAAAACAAAAACTGCATGTGCACTAATTCAAATTTTTAGTGACACATACAGTTTTTCTATTGTTAAGTACATTTTATGCTAATGAAGAATTTTATATAATAATTCCTTGAGCAGATCAGCATCAGATGCGGAAGAATTATCTACCCCTTTCGATCTGGCATCGGTAGTCCGGATATCACTTATCAGATTAAAAACTTTCATAGCCGGATAATTTCTCAATCCGGTCATATAATCTTTTACCTGAAAAGTTCCTCTTAATCCTAAGGCTGTCATCAATCCGGTTTCCGATCTGTCTTTCGTATAATAACAAATCAACAGGTTGGAGAAATAATTAAAAATTACAGGAAGGGTCATCTGTATAGGATTACTTTTGGGGTTCTTTTCAAAGTACTGGGCAATCCGGTTTGCTTTTAAAACATCCTTTACAGCAAGTGCTTTTATTAACTCAAAGTTATTGTATTCTTTACTGATTCCTATATTCTGTTCTATCAGTTCCGGAGTGACGCGTTTTGGAGCCTTTTCAGGCAAGATCAATACCAGCTTGTCCAATTCCTTACTTAGACGGCTTAAATCGTTTCCAAGGAAGTCTGAGAGCATTTGAGCGGCCTTCTGATCGATTCCTATGGAACGTTGCTGCATAAATGAGACGATAAACCCCGGCATTTTATAATCCGGAATCTTTTTCGATTCGAATAGAATCCCGTTCTTTTCGGTTGCAGCGGCCAATGTTTTCCGCCTGTCCAGATTCTTATACTTATAGTTAACAACCAGCACAGTCGACTTAAGCGGATTTTTCACATAGTTGGTCAGCAATTCTATATCACGGACCAACTGGGCTTCCCGCACAACCACCAACTGATATTCCGACATCATCGGAAACCGGCGGGCTGCATTTATAATCATAGCCGCATCCGTATCCGCCCCATACATAATCATCTGATTAAAGTCGCGCTCGGATTCGGCAAGCACATTTTCAATAAGCAGGTCTGTTATCCGATCCATAAAGAAAGGTTCTTCACCCATTAATATATAAACGGGCTGGAACTTCTTGGCCACGATATCCCGGCATATTTCTTCAAACGTATTTTCTTTTTTTGCCATAATAAAGACTTAATTATTACCAACTAAAACGGATGTGGCGTACCGTTTTCTTCTCATCTATGATCTGATGGAGTGCTTCAATACCCAATTTCACATGTTCCGGAGCAAAGCTACGGGTAACGATACGGTCGCTGGCTTCTGTTTTTACACCGTCTTCCTCCATCGGCTTATCCGAGATCATCAGTAAAGCACCGGTCGGAATCTTGTTTGCAAAGCCGGCAGTGAGTAATGTGGCGGTCTCCATATCTATGCCGGTCGCATGTGTCCGCTTCAAATAATCTTTGAATGCCGTATCATATTCCCAGACACGCCGGTTGGTTGTATAAATCGTCCCGGTCCAGTAATCTTTTCCCTGGTCGCGGACGGCAGAAGAGATGGCACGCAACATGGAAAAAGCGGGAAGCGAAGGTACTTCCGGCGGCAGATATTCATTGGAAGTTCCTTCTCCACGGATCGCTGCAATCGGAAGAACATAGTCTCCCAGATTATTAGCTGTTTTCAATCCTCCGCATTTTCCCAGAAACAGCACAGCCTTGGGGGTTACAGCCGATAAAAGATCCATGATCGTTGCAGCATTTGCACTTCCCATCCCGAAATTAATGATAGTAATACCTTCGGCCGAAGCATTCGGCATCGAGCTTTTCAGTCCGAGTATAGGAACATTAAAATTCTCGGCAAATAGTTCTACGTATTTGGTAAAGTTCGTGAGTAGTATATACTTATCAAAATCTTCCAGCTTACGTTCCGTATAACGAGGTAGCCAATTTTCAACGATTTCTTGTTTTGTTTTCATAAATCATTACCTTTGAGGGTATAATTATTGTGTATAATATAAACGACAAATATAATAAATGCTGTCATTAAACTTACCAACATTCGCTGCGAAAGTAAAGGAAAAAGACGGGAAGCACACTATATTCGATCCCGTACGCCGCAAATATGTTGCACTGACTCCTGAAGAATGGGTCCGCCAACACTTTGTAAATTATCTGATTACGCATAAAGGATATCCCAAAGAACTATTAGCAAATGAAGTTCCATTAAAATTAAACGGAACATCCAAACGATGCGATTCAGTCGCATACAACCGCTTTTTAGCCCCTTTAATGATCGTAGAATACAAAGCCCCCACCATTGAGATAACGAGTGCTGTATTCGATCAGATAGTACGTTACAACATGGTGCTGCATGTACGTTACCTCGCAGTCAGCAACGGCATCAGCCATTTCTGCTGTAAAATAGACTACGAAAATTTCACTTATTCTTTTCTGGAAGGTATCCCTGAATATAAAGAGCTGGAATGAGAAAAACAGATAAGAAGAGACAATAGCTTTATTCTTATTTACCTGAAAACAGACAGATAAACAAATATTACATTTTTTACACAAAGCATCTCCCCTTATCCTTCAACGTATGGTTGCCGGACAAGGGTTCGTCAGCCCAACCAGTGACTGTAATTCCTTATCAGAAATTTAGTTTGAAATATATGCGGCATCATGCAGACCTTATATTCAGTTGTTCCTTCCTGTTCCCCCGCAAAAACAGAATCGGAAGCAACCGGAATTAATCGGGTCGCATTATCAGTTTGAAAAAACTGGCTTATTTCACCTGTGACAACAGGCAAACACAAAAAAACCAACACTCCCAGGAGCATTGTCATCCAAAATTCTGAAGTATATATAGTAATAAACTGGTATAGCATTTCCGTATGTTAACAATTATACGGAACAAACATAGCAATATTTATTTAATAAACAAACATTTACAGAATAAATATTGCTATTAGGAGTATTTTTTATAAAACAGAAGCGGTTCTGTTATGATAGATAGCGATAGAATCGATTCTCGGCGTATCCGCTTTATGGATATACACTGAATTATCAATCCCATGGATCGGCTGGCTGATTTCTTCTTTTTCATTGAAAAGAAGAGAGTAACCCAGTATGACTGCAAAAAAAGATAAAATCAACGGCTTCATAATCTTGCTCAATTTTTATGTCTCTATTAGCTAAGATGTAATAAGAACGAAAAATGCTGCATGATATTACATAGGAAAGTACATTTTATTCGTTTTTCTATAGAAAATTTGTTGAAATTCAGGTTTCAGAACTATATAATAAATTGGGTATATGTATTTTATATGGCTTTTTAATAAATAGAACAGAAAAGAAAAAAGGGAAGAAAACTTTAATTTTCCTCCCTTTCCGTTATGTAGATCTATAATCGACCTTTCAATTATGCACCGAAGTCATCGAAATGTAACATTTCACGAGGTACACCCAGATTGTCAAGCATATTTTCTACAGCTTTCGACATCGGGCCCGGACCACACATGTAGTATTCGATATCTTCCGGAGCTTCGTGATCCTTCAGATAAGTATCGTAAATTACCTGATGAACGAAACCGGCTGTATATTTTACTCCGGCTGCATCAGCAGCTGGATCAGGACGGTCAAGCGCCAGATGGAATGTGAAATTCGGGAATTCCTTTTCTATTTCCAGGAAGTCCTCCAGATAGAACACTTCGTTCAAAGCACGTGCACCATAGAAATAAGACATCTTGCGATCTGTAGTCTTCAGTGTCTTAGTCATGTGCATAATCTGAGCACGCAACGGAGCCATACCGGCACCACCGCCGACCCACATCATTTCTCTCTTAGAGTCGAAGATCGGATGGAAATCACCGTAAGGACCGCTCATTGTTACCTTGTCACCCGGTTTCAGGGTAAAGATATAAGAAGAAGCGATACCCGGCATTACATCCTGGAATCCAGGACCCTGTTCTCTCGGTTTGAAAGGAGGAGTAGCGATACGTACAGTCAACATGATACGGTCGCCTTCAGCAGGATAGTTAGCCATTGAATAAGCACGGATAGTCGGTTCAGTGTTCTGGCACTTCAAGCCGAACAAACCGAAGTTCTTCCATGCTGGCAGGTAACCTTCACCGATCAGATCTTTATCGATATCCTTGTCATAATCCATCGTATATGCAGGGATCTTGATCTGGGCATAAGAACCCGGAACGAAATCCATGTGTTCACCCTTAGGCAATGCCACGATAAACTCCTTGATAAAAGTAGCCACGTTCTTGTTGCTGATCACTTCGCATTCCCATTCTTTTACACCGAATACTTCATCAGGAACTTTGATTTTGATATCTTCTTTTATCTTCGTCTGACATCCCAGTCTCCAATGATCCTTGATCTGCTTACGGGAAAAGAAACCAACTTCCGTAGGAAGAATGTTTCCGCCACCTTCCGGCACCTGGCAACGACACTGTCCGCAGCTACCGCTACCACCACAAGCAGATGACAGGAAAATACCTTCGCTCTGAAGTGTATTCAATACGGTTCCCCCGATAGGAACGTCGTATTCCTTCTCTCCGTTAACAACCATCCTTACATTGCCCGATGGTATTAATTTTGCTTTCGCAAATAAAAGCGCACCTACAAGGATCAGTGTAATCACCAGGAATACAACCGCTCCCACTGCAATGGTAAGTCCGCCCGACATTAATATAATCATCTTTATTTTTGTTTAATGCGTTAATACTTAGATCTTAAGTCCGGAGAAGCACATAAATGCCATACCCATCAGACCGGTAATGATAAAGGTGATACCCAGCCCTTTCAAAGGCTTTGGAATATCTGAATAAGCTAATTTTTCGCGGATTGCAGCCATACCAACGATAGCCAGCATCCAACCGATACCAGAACCTAAACCGTATACAGTAGCAACTCCCACATTAGGAAATGCTCTTTGTTGCATAAACAGAGATCCACCCAGGATAGCACAGTTTACAGCGATCAGCGGCAAAAAGATACCCAGAGAAGCATACAGGGCCGGAGCAAACTTTTCTACAACCATTTCAACCAACTGCGTAAATGAAGCGATGATGGCAATGAAAATGATCAGTGAAAGGAAACTCAGGTTCACACCTGCATATTCAGCGCCCAACCAGCTCATGGCGCCTTCTTTCAAAATATAATTTTCGAGCATATAGTTAATCGGTAACGTACATACCAGGATGAACGTTACAGCCATACCCAATCCTAAAGCAGTCTTTACGTTCTTGGAAACAGCCAGGAAAGAACACATACCCAGATAGTATGCGAAAATCATGTTGTCTACGAAGATCGAGCGGACAAACGTGCTTAAATATTCTTCCATTCTATTATTCGTTTAATAGTTTGCATTAATTTTCTTGAAGTTCTTTGTTCTTTGAACGGTGAACCCATATAATCACGGCAATTACGATCAAAGCCATCGGAGGCAGAATCATCAAACCGTTGTTTACATAGCCGAAGTCGTAGAATGCCTGCGGAATCACCTGGAATCCAAGTAATGTACCTGAACCCAGCAATTCACGGAAGAAACCTACGATCACCAGAATCAAACCATATCCAAGACCATTACCGATACCGTCCAGGAAAGACTCCCACGGACCGTTACCCAGGGCGAATGCTTCCAGACGTCCCATCAGGATACAGTTAGTAATAATCAGACCAACGAACACAGAAAGCTGTTTGTTCACATCATAGGCAAACGCTTTCAAGACTTCACTTACGATAGTTACCAGCGCAGCAACAACAACCAACTGTACGATAATACGGATACGGTTAGGAATTGTATTACGCAGTAACGAAATAATCACGTTGGCAAAAGCCACAACAGCCGTCACGGAAATACCCATAACAATAGACGGCTCAAGTTTAGATGTTACAGCCAGTGCAGAACAAATACCCAACATCTGAACGATAACAGGGTTGTTTTTGCTCAACGGGCCTAACAGTACTTCTTTATTTTTACTTGACATTAATCCCATCTTTTACTGATTTTGCGAGGTTAAAAACTTAACATAACCACTCAGGCTATTAAATAACATATGGTCAACCCCCTGACTAGTGATCGTACCACCTGAAATACCGTCCACATAATCCTGTCCGGCAACGCTTTTACCCGGCTTAACTACAGCTATGGATTTGAAAGATCCGTCCATAAACAGCTTCTTACCTTTAAACTCGTTACTAAATGCAGGTTTTGCGATCTCAGCACCCAAACCTGGAGTTTCCCCCTGATGGCTGAAGTCTGCACCAAAAACAGTATTCTTATCCGAATCTACAGAAATATACCCCCATAACGGACCCCAAAGACCCGCTCCGGACAAAGCCATGATATATTTTGTTTCACCATTAACATTTGCCACATATACTGGGTGTTGATCGGCTGTTGCAGTAAAAGCATCCCCTTCAACTTTCTCTCCGTTTTCATTAACAAGGAAAGCTTCCTTGATCAATTCACCATATTTCGCTTTAGCCTCATTGGCCGGAACCGAAACATTGATAGAACGCAAGATCTGCTGTCTCTTATCATTATCTTCATTTTCTTTCTGGAAACTTCTCAGTGACTGTGAAGTGAAAGCCAACACAACCGCTACCAAAAGAACCATTACAGATGCATATATTATAGTATATGCATTACTATCTCTGTTCATACCACCTTTCTTTTCTGGTTTGATCTCTTCAAAATCTGAAGAAGGGGCTGCACATAAAGGGCATACATCCGGAGCTTTGTCTCCTTCGTGGATATAACCGCAAACTTTACATTTATATTTTTTAGTTGCCATACTCCTTCTTATTTATTCAGTTTTACACGATTGATTCTTCTGTTAATGTTTGCTTCAACTACATAATAGTCAATCAGCGGAGCAAATACGTTCATCAACAGGATAGCAAGCATCATACCTTCAGGATAACCCGGGTTCAACGCACGGATAATGATAGCCATAGCACCTACAAGGAAACCATAGATATATTTACCTGTTTCAGTACGAGCAGATGTTACAGGGTCTGTAGCCATAAATACGGCACCGAAGGCAAAACCACCTAAGAACAAATGATCCAGAGGAGATACACACATAGCAACCGTTGTTCCGATCATATTGAAGATAGCGGCCATAAATGCACCACCCACAAACACGGAAACCATTGTCTTCCAGCTGGCAATACCAGTGTACAGCAATATCACAGCACCGATCAGGATAGCCAGTACGGAAGTTTCACCGATAGAACCCGGAATCAATCCCAGGAACATATCCCAGGTTGAAATCGGCTGACCTAATACGTCAACTGCCTGGAACGAACCGATCATTTCTTTACCAGCGATAGCAACCTGTCCAAGCGGTGTTGCACCAGAGAAACCGTCAACTACCTGTCCGGCACCCATACCGAATGTATCGGCAGTGCGAACGAATACCTGGTCGCCAGACATGGCAGCCGGATATGCAAAGAACAGGAATGCACGGGTAACCAATGCAACGTTAAACACGTTGTAACCTGTACCACCAAATACTTCCTTGGCAAAAACAACTGCAAAAGCCGTAGCCACAGCAATCATCCACAGCGGAGTATCGATGGGAACAATCATCGGAATCAATATACCGGAAACCAGGAAACCTTCCTGAATTTCTTCTTTTTTCACCTGGGCAACAGCAAACTCGATACCCAGACCAACTACATACGAAACAATAATCTTAGGCAGTACGGCCAGAAAACCGAAGATGAAGGTCATCAACCATCCCGGATCAGTACCAACAGCCAGATTGTGTTGATAGCCGACGTTGTACATACCAAAAAGCAAAGCAGGCAACAAAGCGATAATAACCACAGTCATAGTACGCTTAGAATCGATATAGTCGTGAATATGCACGCCTGATTTCGAAGTGGTGCTCGGAACAAATAAGAATGTTTCAACACCTTCGAATACAGAACGGAACATCGCCAGCTTTCCGCCTTCCTCAAAGTTAGGCTTAATCTTGTCGAGGTAATTCCTTAACGCTTTCAATGTATTCTAATTTTTTATGTTATTAATTCATTTCCTTGTATAACAGATCCAATCCCTGACGTACGATCTTCTGGATCTCGATCTTGGAAGTGTCAACAAACTCGCAAAGTGCAAAATCTTCCGGAGCAACTTCATAAATACCCAGATTTTCCATTTTATCAATATCGAAAGCGATAATAGCTTTCAACAGGTATTCAGGATAAATGCTCATCGGGAACACTTTTTCATATTCATTCGACATGATCATGGCACGTTTGCCACCCTTGATACGGGCATCAATTACATACTCTTTGCTTTTAGGAGCCAGCCATGTAAAGAAAGAGTGACTTACACTGTATTTTCCAAACCCGGGAGTTGCCCAACCAAAGAAGTCGTAAGTTTTGTCTCCTTCCGGAATCACAGTGATCTGGTTATCATAAGCACCCAGATAATCGTCCTTACGAACTTTAGTACCGGTCAGCACGTTACCGCTGATAATACGGAGGTCTTCCTTGCCTTCCAGGATCTTTCCTGAAACAAGACTGCTGATCGTACAACCGGAAATAGTCTTGATATAACCTCTTTCTGTTGTTTCAGAACCGGTTAATACGACTAAACGGCTGAAGTCAGCCACGCCTTTATTGAACAGGCGACCGATAACGATCACATCTGCCGGGTTTACTACCCAAACAACTTCCGACTTGTTGACAGGCTTGATATGATTGATCTGCACACCTACGTTTCCTGCAGGATGCGGACCTTCAAACTCAACTGTTTCAACTCCTTTCACATTCACGGTAGAACCATTTCTGACACCGACATACACTTTACCTTTGGTAAGTTTTGCCAATGCATCCAACCCGGTCTGGAAATCAGCTTCCTGTCCTTTCAGGATGAAATCGAAATTCGGAGCCAACGGTGCAGAATAGAAAGCCGACACAAAAATGTCGCGCGGTTCATCTGACGGCGTAGCTACGATATCGTACGGACGCTGTTTGATAAAAGGCCACATACCACCATTGAGCAGGGCTTCTTTTACCTCTTCACTCTTCAGTGAAGACACATTTTTCTTGCCGAAATCTTCATATTCGATCTGCGTATCCGGCTTAACAACGATGCTAAGCACTTTACGCTTCTCTCCTCGGTTTACGGCAGTTACTTCGCCACTCACGGGCGAAACAAACTTGATCTCCGGGCGGTTCTTATCGATCATCAATACAGAACCGGCTTTGACTTTTTCTCCTACTTTGGCAACAACTTTGGGGGTAATACCGTTATAATAGTCGGGAACGATAGCATAGCTATCACTTTTCCCGGCGTTTAGCAGTACTTCCGAAGCTTTACCCTTCAGATTAATGTCTAAACCCTTTTTAATCTTAATCACATTTGCCATGATACAACTAAAATTGTTTATATGTAATTTTCCCGCAAAAGTACATAAATTTTTATGCTTTAAAGCAGGATTAAAGAAATAATTAGAGAAATAATTCCATAATTTTGTACCGTCAAAGAAAGATATATGAAAATGAGAGTGTATTGTTTACTATTTTTGTTGTTTTGTGCCGCTACAATGCAGGCCAATGCTCAGCAAACGTACTTTACCGACGTTAACAGCAAGCTGATAAAAACCCTTCAGGTGAAGGTGGCCGGAGAGTTTATTTCCGAGCCTTATATCGAACTGAACGGAGATCAACAGATCCAGATCAACTTCGATGCGTTGGAACAGGGAGGCGTGCGCTATTCCTATTCTATCATTCATTGTGATGCCAACTGGCAGAGGTCCATCCTCTCTCCCATTCAATATATGAGTGGTTTTCAAGGATTAACGATAGATGACTTCGCCAATTCCATTAACACCACAACGCAGTACACAAACTACAACCTGCTGCTTCCGAATGAAGACATCCAGTTCAAAGTTTCGGGAAATTATGCCGTGCAGATCTACAACGAAGACATCCCCGACCAGATAGTCCTTACCGCTTGTTTTTCGGTTGTGGAACCGATGGTCGGCATTTCGGCCTCCGTTAGCGGAAATACGGATATCGATACGAACCAGACTCACCAACAGGTAAGTTTCACGGTCAATAACAAAAACTTCCCGATACCTTATCCGCAAACAGACCTGAAAATACATGTCTATCAGGATAACCGACGCGATAATGCCGTATCAGGGCTTCAACCGACGACTATTCTTGAAAATCAGATTGGTTACACAAACAACCGCAGTCTGATCTTCTCTGCCGGAAACGAATACCGCCGCATGGAATTTTTGAGCACGAAATATAACGGGATGCACATAGAAAGCATTTCGTACCACAATCCTTATTATAATGTAGAACTGATGACCGATCACAAGCGCAGCGACCAGACCTATCAGTACGATCAGGACCAGGACGGCCGTTTCTTTATCCGTTGCAGCAGTTGTGACGACCCGGATACGGAAGCGGATTACTGTATCGTGCATTTCGCTTTGGCTTGCGATCCGTTCCTTGACGGAAATGTCTATCTGAACGGCGAACTGTTCCACAATGTCCTCGATGAAAAGAGTAAAATGGGATATAACTTTGAAACCCACCAGTACGAAAAAGCAGTACTCCTGAAACAAGGAAGTTATAATTATCAATACCTATTCGTACCCAACGGCAGCACAGTCGGAGAAACCGGCCCGATAGAAGGCAATTATTACCAGGCGGAAAACGAATACACCATTTACGTCTATTACCGTCCGATGGGAACGCAATATGACCGTTTAATCGGAGTCACAAGTGTTAAAAACGCAATGCAGGTATTTTAAAACCTGCATTGCATGTAGAAATTTAAAATAAAACAAATGGCCGTACCCCAAAAAATGGGGACAGCCATTCGTAATTAATATTCCGCCAAATCATTACTTGTTAAAACCATCAATAACAAGCTTCCAAGTTTTAGTTGTATTCCCATCGGCAGCAATCACTTCATATTGCATATCGCTTTTTGAAAAATCTCCTATCTTGCCCAACATGGGAGTATCTCCAATGGGAGTAATAGTAGCAGCTGTAGAAATAGTGCAATATGCATTTAAATTACTCAACGTAACCTGATTTCGTATCTCCTGAGTAAATGTTCCATTCACGGCAGGTACTGTGATATTACAGGTAACAGTTGTATTCTCAACATTAATGTCTATATCTGCATCCATTTTCTGTACCCTTAGTTTTTCACTGTCACCTTCTTTGACCATCCAGCGATATTCGAAAGTAAACGCCTTGATGTCAGCATCTTCATAACTAGGCAAATCTTCCAAACCCGATTCCAGGCATGAAGAGAATGACATGCAGACAAAAAACAGCAATATACATTTTAAATATTTCATTTTCATACTTTTTTAGTTGTTCATTCTATTATAACATTACCATCCGGGGTTCTGATCGTCAGCCAGATTCGGATTCTCATTACGTTCGCTTCTTGGAACCGGGAGCAGATAGCGGCGTTTAGTAAACACACGTGCATTAGCAGCTTCTACAGCTTGTACCGTTCCGATTGAAAAAGTACGACCATCTTCTGATATCGTTATAGCGGTAGGAGTCGTATTCAGTTCAGGAATAACATTTAATCCCTCTTCCTTACCCCAACGTAATAACGACCAATAACGGTCATTCTCCTGTACCAATTCAGCCCGGCGTTCTATTTTGTAGTATTTCCAGACATCTTCCAGACTGGTAGTTGCAGTCAGTCCCGGTAATCCTCCGTGAACATCCCTGGTCTTATTGATATACTCAATAGCAGAACTTTTATCCCCCAACCGAAGCATCGCTTCTGCATAATTCAAATATGAACGGCCTAAACGAAGAACGACATAATGATAGTTGGTCGGATCAGAGTACCACAGCCATTTATCTTCATAAACTCCCTTACGATAAACATATCCGCTCTTGGTCACATGACGTGCCTGTTCCTTATTAGATAAGTAATGAATATTGCCTTTCAGGCGGGTAGTCACAAGCGAAGTGAAAAAATGACAGGAATCGTACACGATAGTTGCTGCAAAACGTTTGTCGCGATGTCCGTAAATAGCATCATTCACCCATAATTTCCCCTGTTTGAAATCTTCGGTATAATACGAAGCCTCATTCCACGGTTTGGCCACTCCGTCTTTATCTATTACCAGAAAAGCATCAGTCACTTCCTGTGAAGGAGCTCTGTCCATCCATCCTTCGAAATTTTTATCCAGAGGCCATTTTTCCCATACGCCGTCAATCGCTTTGTCCATGTTCATATTGGGAACAAGTTCTTGCATCCAAGTATTTTGGAAACTTGTATTTTCAGAAATATTATATACGCCGAGTATTATTTCGCTCGAATTCGTTCCGACCGAATAATCATTGAACAACCCCTTAAAGTCCGGGTCCAGCGAATATTTATTCAGACCGAACAAGCTTTCACTGGCCGTTTTAGCCTGTGTATAATAATCTCTCTTTTCATTAGTATCATCCAGATAGGCTGCACCTTGCAGGCAAACTTCAGCTTTAAGCGCATAAGCAGCTCCCTTACTGATACGTCCGGATGCCACATCGACAGGAAGGCGTTCGATCGCTTCATCCAGATCTTTCAGGATGAAATCATACGTTTCTTTAATCGTCTTAGTTCTCGACAACTCCATATCGTCATCAGGAGTCAACACCTTGTCCACAATCATTAATCTTCCGAATTTGCGCGCTTGGGAAAAATAGACCGAAGCACGGAGAAAATGACCTTCTCCCATCAACAGATCCCGCTCCGGCTGTGTGAAGCCTGTTGCAGCAGCTACTTTTTCAAGAATAATGTTACAACGGCGGATGTCTCCGTATTTATTCCAACCATAATCATTATCTTCAGTGATCTGTTCACGGATCAGAGCGTCGGCTTTTTCCGCATTAACGATGGTATTGTCATTCCAGTCGTCGTTTCCGACCAGAAAATCTTTGATAATATAATACGTACCGTTAACAAACAGTTGTGCCGATGCCGGTTTGCTCCAAACAGCATCCTCCGGAAACTTATCCAAAGGGGTGTTGTCCAAATAGTCATGGCAAGATGTCATACTCATCAACGCCATAACACTTATAAATAATTTGCCCAATTTATTTCGTTTCATTTTTCTGTTATTTTAGAATCCGACATTTAATACAATAGAATACGTCTTTTGTGTCGGGTATGCATACCCGTTATTCGCATTTAGTTCCGGGTCATAGAAATCTTTCACATCCGAAATCGTAAAGATGTTTGTTCCCAAGACAGACAGGCGCAAAGAGGAAAACAGCTTGTTATCCTTCAATAGAAGTTTTTTGAAATCATATCCTACCTGCAGACTCTTCAAACGGAAATAGGATGCATTATGATACCAGAAATCCGAACCGACCCCATAGTTGTTATCTCCGTTCAGACCAGTCATAGTAGACATACGCGGAAATATTGCATCCGTATTATCAGGACGCCAGTAATCCAACTGAAATTTATATGTTAATGCCTCAGTATGTGTTCCTCTCATGAATTCATCAAGCGCCCGGTAACGTTCTCCGGTACCCTGGAATAACCCGTTGACGAAGAACCCCTTGTAATCCAAACTGAAATCGATACCATAACTTACAGACGGGAAAGTTGGTTTACCGATACGAACCTGGTCTTCTCCGTCAATTTTACCGTCACCATTAATATCCTGATAAGCGATATCACCCGGTTTCAACTCGTTGGAGGCTTCTCGCCGCGGACTATCCAATATCTGTTGCCCGCTTTGGTATAAACCATCGTTTCGATAAGCTGTTCCGTAAAAATTCTTTGTGTGGGTAACACGCTTTTTAGGATTCATCAAACTGGATAACGATTCATCCTCCTTTTTCTCCCATAATTCATTGTAACCGGTCACATTGAAACCTATTTCATAATGAAATTCTTGAACAGCATCTTTCCAACGGAAATTCATTTCAAATCCGGCACGACGATGTACACTCTCTGATTTCACTTGCGGCAAATCCTTTCCCAGAGGTGTAGTATATCTGTTCTGCGGAGAAATCAAATACCCTTTAGTTCGATAGTAAAAATAATCGAATGATGCCGACAAACGGTTTTGTAAGGTTGTCAGGTCGACCCCGATATCCCATACATCTTTAGTATACCAACTCAAATCATTCGAAACCAAAGGTCCTTCCGAGAAACTGGAAACGAATTTGCCATCGATAACATACCCCTTAGAGTTAAAGCTGTAAGCCGGGACATATCTGAAGCGCATATTCCGGTAATTATCACCGGATAAATCCTCCAGACCTTCCAGACCGACCTGTCCGAAAGAAGCTCTGATCTTAAAGAAGTTTAGAATGTTTCTTTCATTCAGTTCTTTCATAAAACCTTCTTCCGAAACCACCCATGCCAAAGCGGCAGAAGGGAAAAATCCGAAACGAGACCCTTTGGCAAAGTTATCGGAGCCGTCTATGCGGAAGTTTCCTTCAAACAGATATCTGCCTGCATAATCATATTTTACACGCCCCACATAACCGACACGGGCACTTTTCTCTGCAAAACCTGAATTTTGCTGTGTAGAAGCATCTCCTGCAAATAACTGGTCGAAGTCGGAAGAGATAAAACCTTCACGATATGCCCAGAAATTTTCATCGAATGTCTGCTGGAACGTATAAACACCTTGTACTTCAAAATTATGTTTGCCGAATGTTTTCCCGTATTGTACATTTACATCGAACGAGTTACGCCATCCCCATGAATTAGACATCCTGAGTGAACGGAAATCTTTGGGAACCATCGAGCCGTCACTGGTATATTGAGGAGCATTGGCGTTAAATGATTTCGAATTAGAATCTGCGATACGGAAATTACCTGTGAAACCGGCTTTCAAACCTTTTACAAACGGTACAGCCCAATTGGCATACACCTGGACATTTGCATATTTATCGTCATTATTATTGTAGCCTGAGCGTTTATCAAGATAAGCCAGCGGATGCAATGATAAAGCACTAAATGTCCCATCCGGATTATAAGCGTCGATAGTTGGTTTGGCAGCATTGATATCACGCCAAACGGCATAAGCGCCTTTAATAGTCGGATGCTTTCTTTCCCATGCACCGTCAATATTCAAACCGACTTCCAATCCTATCGGATCGAATGTTGTTGAAACATTACTGCGGAGATTATAACGTGTATATTTATCATTATGACCTTCCTTGAATAAAGATCCCTGATCTAAAATGCCCAGTGCCGTATAGTAATTAACTCCGTTTTTAATACCGGAGAAAGAAAGGGCATGACGTTGCTGGATGGCATTATTCCTCAGTGCAAGTTTCTGCCAATCGGTATCCGGCAGAGTCGCAATAACATCAGCTGGATATACCGGGGCTATCCCATCATAGGCTGCGGCCTGGTTGGCGGCGCCTGTATATTCCGCCGTATTCACTCTGTCCGGCAAAACAGTAGGCGAACTGAAATCGAGTCCTCCCGTATATTCTATTTTAGTCTGACCTTCTTTTCCCCTCTTGGTCTGTACCATAATGATACCATTACCGGCACGGGCACCATATACCGCCGTTGCACTGGCATCCTTCAAAATACTGATTTTTTCAATATCAGAAGAGTTCAAGCTATTGAAATCCTGTGCTTCGCGAACTACTCCATCGATAACATACAAAGGAGTACCACCACCACGAATAGAAATAGTTGGAGTAGATCCCGGTTCCGCGCCACCTTGCTGAACGATAACACCCGGCGTACGTCCCTGTAATGCAGAGGCCGTGTTACTAAAAGGCAATTGATCGATTTTGTCTGTCTTCATGGAGGTGACTGCGCCTACCATTTTACGGGTAGAAGTCGTTCCGTAACCGACGACAATGACTTCATCCAAAGCCTGTGAGTCTTCTTTCATCTTTAGTTTAACAGGCGCATTTCCTACAGTAATAATCTGGGGTTTATACCCGATGTAAGAAATTTCCAATTGGCTGCCAACAGGAGCTTCCAATGTAAATTTACCTTCAAAATCAGTAATAGTACCGACCGTTGAATCTTTAATTTTTACATTCACTCCGATAAGAGGTTCACCCGTATCGTCTGTAATAACACCTGTCACGGTATTTCCCTTCTGTTGGGTGATCGTTACTGCCGCATCATTACCGGTATCAGCCATAACGAAATGCGGTGACATACATAATAGTAAGGTACCGATACCTCCTATTTTCAGATAATTCATTTCGTGAGGTTTTATCAAGCCTCGAAATAGGTTAATTCTGTTTGTCATACTTTTAATTATTCGGTTAAACAATCGATAAAAACATTTCTCTCTGGTAAAAATAAGATTACATTTACTCTTAATTTTCGCTTCTTTTTCATGATTTGTCTTGTTTACTAGCGTTATTAACTACATATTGCAACTCTCTGTGATGATTAATGAACTTTATGTATAAAATCAGAATGACTAAAAAAAACGATCGTTTTTTTTAGTCATTCCATTATTACTGAGCATTTTAGTGAATATATTATATTAAACTATGAAATACAAGACGTAAATAATATTCATAAAAGTTGTTCGTTTAGGATAAATAATCTACTTTTACAGACAAAAATAAACGATCGTTTTTTCTAGTCATCTTAATATTTATAGTGTTTTTACTTCACTTATTTAAAGAATAATAACGCTCTATTAATTTATCATATTTACCGCCTATTTATTCGTTATTCTTGATGTCTGAGGATCTTACGGGTAAGATTTGGGGAAGGTATGTCAAAAAATTAAATCACTATTTCTAAGGTTTATCTACCTCAAAATTAATAGCCGCCTTTCTTGCCTGTGAGTGTTGGAATTGGCGGGCTATTTTATATTCACGCCCATCTTTCAACAGATAAGCGCCTGTTTGTTTAAACCAAAAGTTGATATTTTTCTCTATGCACTGCTGGCGGATATCCAATACCCAATCATAATTGCAAACACGGGCCTCCTTTCCGGATTCCCCACCGACCACCACCTGTTCCACCCAATCGCCCAATTCACCCCTGAAATCAATCGGACCGAGAAGCGGTTCGCAAATAATGATTTTATGTTTTATCGGAGCGGCTTTATAGATAGGCAGGCGATAATCGATCCGGTCCTGGTTTTCCATGGTGCAGCAAATAGTTACATGGTCATACCCATCTCCCCAGTCAGCCGGAAGACATTCATGCAACCGGTCGATCCTCTTGGTAATAAAAAGGAAATGAAGGTCTTGTCGTTTTCGTATCATTTCCCAGGCTTCTTCACGCCATTCATCTGCATCTTCTACCAGAAAATCCGATGTGAAGCAAGTATAAACAAGGTTTCCCGAAGGTATCTTATAGGTTTTGTTCTTTTTCTGTTGCAAAGGCAGATTAAACTTTTCCGTTTTAGCGACAACAGAACTGTCTTTACCATATTTACCGTCCGAACGATAAACATAGCAATGCCGGCAGCCTTCACTTAATTTGTGACAGCCATGCCAGGGATTCCATATAGATGCTTTTGAGCCCATCCTCTTCTCTTTATACCCGTGAAACTTCAGTAAAATCAATGCGAAAGTACAATAAATTTACTCCTTTTACCTACAGAAAGCAAATAATCCGGTGAATTCCTGATATATTTCTTCCTTCTTTCCTTGTTTTTCCTCTTATCTTTCAATATATTTGTTCCCAACCTTTTATATTTTTGACCTGGATAACAAACGTTTTCGACCTAGGTGCTAAACGTTTTTGACCAAGGTAGTAAACGTTTTCGACCTGGGTCAAAAATATAGAAGATACGGATGTTTGGATTTGAAAGTAGTAACCTTACAATTAAAACACACTAGTATTATGACCGCACAATACGGACTTTTCAGGAATCCTCCGCATAAGGGAGAAAAAGAGAGTGATATTCTTCATGCCCGGATCATACCGGGAAGAACCATACGGATCGACCGGGTCACACGGGAAATATCCGAATGTACTTCCTTCAGCCCGGGAGATGTGAAAGGACTATTGCAGGCTTTTGCCGATGTACTCGTATCGTATCTGGAAGATGGCGATGAAGTTGAACTGGAAGGTCTGGGACATTTTTCCGTCTCACTGAAATGTCCTAAAATAACGAATCCCCGGCAAGTACGCGCAGAAGATATCACTTTTAAATCGGTAAATTTCCGTTGCTCAAAAGAGATCACAGAACGGCTTCGTTGCATGAACGTGGAAAGAAAGCCGGGATCATCGAAACCCGTCAAATACAACGGTGAAGAACGGAAAGCCAGGATCATTCAATATCTTGAAAAACATGAAACGATCATGAGTTCCGATTGTATGGGAATAAATGAATGTACGCGTTACCTGGCATTGAAAGATATCAAGGAGTTGATTGCCGGAAAGAAAATCGTCAAACAAGGCTACCGTAAAATAGCTGTTTATACTTTACCTAAGAATGCGATTATTTGATGAATGTTTATTGTAGATCCGAGAATAATCTGTTTATAAGAGCGTCAAAAAAACAGTAATGACGCTCTTATAAACAACACACCAGCGAGTTAATAAATAAAAAACAAGCCTACACTTAATTGACAGACAAGGAATTCACTGGATTTTCGTTTGCCGTCCGCCAGGTTTGTAGGGTAACAACAAAAACCGTTAGCAGCAGGATGGAGAAGAACGATACCACATAAACCATCCAGTCTAGCGGAACTTTATATGCAAAATTCTTCAACCATTCGCCTGCAAAATAGATGGATACAGGTACAGAGATAACAAAACTCACGATCAATACCATCAGATACGTCCTGTTAAACCGGTATAAAACATCTTTTACGGTCGCACCGAGTACTTTCCGTATCGCAATCTCCCTACGCCGATATTGGGTTTCAAATAATACCAATCCCAAAATACCCGACAAAGAGATCAGGACAGAGGCAAGACATGAGGCGGAAACAATCCGTCCGGTACGTATTTCATCCCGGTAAAGTTGCCTGATAATCGTTTCATAATACTCTATTTCAACAGGATAAGCAGGATCAATCTCTTTAAATGTTTGCCGTATATGCTCTGTCGCCTTTTCCATATCCGCCCCTTGCCTTATCTTTATACAGGCAACCGGCATGCCGGCATTCTTTTCATTAATGACGAAAGCCAACGGGTAAGCACCGGTCCGCAAAGAATTTATCTTCAATTCATCCGTAATACCGATAACAATCCCTTTATCCTTCCAGTAGGTAATGAGCCTGTCCCCGACCTCCAGTCCGTATTCTTCTTTCGCTTTCCGGTTAAAGACGAATAATAAATCCTTTGACTGCCGGTCTTCCTGACGGGGACACCTTCCTTCCATTACCGGGATATCCATCACTGACAGGAAGTTGGGCGAAACATTCAAATAATGAAAATACATCATTTCGTTATTCTTTTCTGCACCGCCGCCCCGGTATAACTCTTCTGCTCCGACCTTTGCGGAAGAAAAAGCAACATCTTCAATACCGGAATATTTCTTCAATTCATTCGTGAACAGGTCGATCTTCCCGACCGTTTTCCCATTCAGCACAACTACTGCAATACGGTTTTTACCATATCCGAATGAACGGGATTCCATATATCTGTTCTGCTGATAGATCACAAATGCCAGAATAACCAAAGTAAAAGAAATTACATATTGGATACCTATAAGCATTTTCCTTAATGCCAAACCTTTGGGAGACAATCCATAAGAACCTTTCAATGCCATCTGCATGGAAATGGAAGTGGCGCTAACGGCCGGATAGATACCCGCAATGAATCCTACCGCCAAAGACAAAGAAACCAGCCGCAAGAGAACCGGTATATCAAGAGACAAGTTCAACAATACGGCTGGCAGGCAAGCCACCAGCGAAATCACAACGGATTCAAACAGTTGGGCACAACGCAGCCTGGCAACCGATGCCCCGGCAATCTTCCGGATATTGATGCTTTTAATCCGGTAAGGTATAAGGGCCACCGAATAGTTGATATAATTGATCATCGCAATCAACGCCACCAGAAAAGCCACCATCAGCATCCGGTTCATGTTTTCTTTCTTTCCTGATTTGATAAACTTCATCTGGGAAGTGACCGGCTCATAATAGATATCCGCCAGGTTCGTCAGCTTGACTTCCGCTTCTTTATAGTCCGGTGCATCTTCCACATTGAAACAACGGGCAAAAGCGGAACATATCTCATTCTTATCTGCTCCCGGAGTGACTAGGATATAACAGACATAAGTATAATCATCCCATGATTCATACTGGTAAGAGGGACTAACTGCCGTATAAACAGCATTTGCCAGCTGACTATTTTCCGGAAAATCTTTATAGACACCTCCTACGGTCAATGATTTCCTGTCTTTCGTCCAGATATTTCCTTCTGCCGTCAATTGTTTTCCGACAACCGAAATACTCCCGAATATCCTGCGGGCCAGACTTTCGGGTATCAGGCACATCTCCGGCTGCTTCAAACAATCGGGAGTCCCCTCGCGGAAAACAAAATCAAATATCCCGGTGATATCCGGAGAACAAGTTTGTACCGTTTCTTTGAAACCTGTCTGGTTACCGTTGACATCGGTCGTAAAATAACATTCTCCGATAAAGGGATTGATCAACGTACTTTTCTGTATATAAGGAGAAGTAGACACAAAAGCATCGATCAGCAATCTGGAATGTACGGACCATACAGATGCAGGGGTTTTACAGTCTACCCTGTAAATATGATCCACTTGTGGATGGAACCGGTCAAATTTATTGGCAAAATCAACCTGTGCATAAATCGTTGCAAAAACGATATAGGCAATCGCCAATCCCATAATATTCAGTATGGCTGCTGTTTTATTGAATCGTAGTGCGGAAATAAAATTCCTGTATATGACATGCATAATAATTTGTTTTAGTTTGTATTTCAGGTAATAAAGCAACTAGATGTATCCACTGGATACACCAAACGTTTCCCCTGCCAGACGACAGCAGGGATTCAAATTTTTCCTGAAACAGATTTAATTAAGCATGCAGCAAAGGGTGAAGCAGGAATACCGCTTCTGCCAAAGGAATATTTTATATCGTAAGGAGACTTTTTCCTGATCAAAAAGTTTGTGCAGGTACAGTCTGCTTGAAAGACTGACAATTAATAATACTACTGGGATCAACAACAGAATGAACCAGTCAAGACTATTAAATAATACGGGGACCGGTTGGATATCACGAATCAGAAAAACAGCAGGCTGAATTGCTTGTCCCCGAAAATCTGAAAGATTAACCTCCTGAGGGTTTTGAACATACGAAGCCTTCTTCTCTGCAATGATTTGCAGCGTTACAAAAGAGAAAAGGCATAGTAACAACACTTTCAGGAGTTTCATATTATTATTGTATTCAATATTGAAAAGGTGAACTCACAATCTGTAATTCAATTAATAGATAAGACAAATATACAAAATATACATCAATGTATAATACATCAATGTATATTTTTTGCGGAATAGCCATTTTAATGGTACACGGACAACACAGAACACGCGGAGAATCACGGAAAAATAACATCATCCGATTCTTTATTATTTCATTCATACAATATGTTTTAGGGATAAAAAAAGTATCTTTGTAGAAGTAGTAATACATAAAACTCAATAGTATGGAAACGATTCTTTTATCAACAGCGGATAATAATGTTCAGGCTAGCCTGTTACAAAGCGCGTTAAGAAATGAAGGTATAGAATCTTTTCTCAAGAACGAACATCTTTCTACGGTATTCGGGAATATTCCAGGATTCCAGATCGAGATATATGTTTTTGAGAGTGATTATGAAAAAGCGAAAGAAGTCTTGAAGAATGGATTTCCGGAACTTGTGGGTGATGAATAAACAGTTTCTTTATACTTCAGCTATAACGGCGATACTGATTGCTATTTTATTGACGATCGTGCAGGTCGTTCCCGAGAAACCATTGCTGCTATCGGAACGGCTTATGCCATCCGCAGGATGGATACAGGTTGGTATCGCCATTATTTACGGGGCACTGCTCAGTTATAAAATGCAGGACCGGAAAGAACGTCCCAAATGGCGAGTCCGGGCCTGGTTGCTTTTTTCTATTGTTTTCTTTGGGCAGTTACTTTTAGGCGTAACTGTCGATTCTGTCTTTCTGATGACCGGAAAGTTGCATTTACCCGTTCCGGCAATCATACTGGCCGGCCCGATTTACCGGTTGGAGGGATTGTTTATGCCGATACTTTTCCTGAGTACGTTGCTGCTTTCGGGACCTGCCTGGTGCAGCCAGCTTTGTTATTTCGGGGCATTTGATGCATGGAGCGCAAAAGGGAAGACAGAAAAGAATGTTTTTCGCTATCATAAGCAATTACGTTACAGTGTATTTTTTCTGGTAATAGCAGGGGCTATTGCATTACGGTTATCCGGGGCAAGCGGATGGATGGCAACGGTTGCCGGACTGATTGTCGGGATTATCGGACTGGGTATCATGTTGATACTATCACGCCGGAAGAAAAAGATGATCCATTGCAGTAGTTATTGTCCGATAGGAACACTGGTGTCTTTTATGAAGTACCTCTCTCCTTTCCGGGTAAAACTCAATACAGACTGTACACACTGCATGGCTTGTCTGAAATCATGCAAATATGATGCGTTGCACAAAGAAAATATAGAAAAAGGAAAAATCGGTTACACCTGTACTTATTGCGGCGACTGCCTCTCCGCCTGTAAACATGGAGGACTGGAATATCGTTTTTTCAAATTGCGTCCGGCTACAGCCGAACGCCTTTGGATTATTATTACAGCCGTTTTACATACCTGTTTTCTGATGATTGCACGTATCTGACTGGTAAACAGGATTCCCCGCCACATAAGTGGCAACTATATTACGGTCATCCCCCAACGTCTGGATACCGAACAATTTGTTTTCAAGATTCCATTTCCCCTTACGTTCAAGATATTCTTTCCGCATTTGCTGGGAAGGAGTAGCCGTACAATCAACTACAATAAAATCAGCATCCCTGCCCTGGTCGAAACTGCCTATCTTATCATCCAGTTTCAAGGCTTTAGCCGTACCGCGCGTACATTTATATAATGATTCGAATACAGACATGGGATACCCGTTCAGTTGTTGTACTTTATAGGACTCTCCCATGGTCCGGAATAAAGAGAAAGATGTGCCGGCACCAACGTCTGTAGCCAATGTCGTTTGGATATTGATCCGGTTTGCCTGTTGCATATCGAACAGGCCGCTTCCCAAAAACAAGTTTGACGTGGGGCAATGGGCTATTATCGCTCCAGCCTCGGCCATTCGGCGACATTCCGAATCGGATAGATGAATGCAATGGCCGAATACGGAACGTTCGGTAACTAATCCTGCCCGTTCATAAACTTCCAGATAGTCAGAACATTCCGGAGACAATTCAAGGGCTGAATCTATTTCATTCCGGTTTTCCGACAAATGCGTTTGAATGTAAGTATCGGGATATTCTTCATGCAAACGGGCGGCACTAATCAATTGACCATGAGTGGAAGTAATAGAAAAACGGGGAGTAATCACATAAAGATTACGTCCTTTTTTATGCCAGGCTTCGATCAGCTCCCGACTATCAGCCTCTCCGCTTTCTTCAGTATCCATCAAAGACTGCGGTGCGTTACGGTTCATCAGGACCTTACCGGTCAGCATTTGCATGTTATATTCGGAAGCAACCGAAAAGAGAGCATTAACAGATTCTTTATGAACCGTAGCATAAGCCATACAGGCCGTAGTGCCGTTGCGAAAAAGTTCATTTACAAAGAAACGGGCTACCCGTCCGGCATATTCAGAATCTCCAAAAGCCTCTTCCGTGGGATACGTATATTCGTTCAGCCAATCGAGCAGCTGTTTGCCATACATACCTATCATTTCCGACTGAGGATAATGGATATGTGAATCGATCAGGCCGGGCATCAGAAGTTTCCCGGAATAATCAGTAACGAATGCCTCCGGATAACGCTCTTTTATATTTTCATAGGCTCCGGCTTCTATGATTTTTCCTCGACAGACCACCAATGCTCCGTCAGGATAATAACTATAAGATTCATCAAACTTCAGGGGAGAATCCTTAAAATAAAAGACTTCACCTTTATACAAATATACCGTTTCATCCATCTCCATTCTTTACTTTTATCAAATCAACAGATAATATAACAATGTAACATCAAAGGTAAGAAAATTGTTAGAATCCGACTAAAAGCAGAAACAACTACATTAAAAATAATAAATCAACTCTTTGCCCTTGATGAAAATTAATAAGGATAAACTAAAATAAGAGATGGATTATCATTGGTTGAAATATTATTAATATGTATATTTGCAACCGAAAAGGCTTTTGATTTGAAAGCCTTATGTTGCGTGTGATATTTGTGCGGTTACGGAAATCGGCTAAATTTTCTTAAGTACCAATGCACAAAGAAGGCCCCGCAACCCTTTACCGGATATACCTGTTATCTATGCTGCTATGTAGCATGGATTGTTGTTGTATATAGATAAAGGGGGGCGTGCGGCTGACTTTTATTGGTACTGGGCCCTTAGCCGAGCCTCCGTAAAGTAAAAGTTCAGTCCGCCGCCCTTTCTTTTTTATGAAAGGACCACTCTACTCTTATAACGCCATCCAGCACCCGCATATTTTAAGGACAAATATGTTTTATTTATAACCCTACTAGTATGGCTGCACGTATTACTATTGAACAAGCCGCCCAGCTGACCGGTTTCCCGGCAGAAGAGATTCGAAAATGGGCCGATTCCAGAAAGATAAACTCTTATTCGTTTAAAGGCGGTGAACCCTTAGTCGATGTCGGAAACTTGAATCGCTTCATTTCCTGTATCGAACATCTGGGAATACAAAAACTCTATCTGCAATTGATCATCCAGGACAAAGAGGAAGAGGCCAACGAAATCATCGCCCGCTACGACGATTATCTTTTCAGCCTGCGCACTGCCACCACGATCTCTCCCCTGCTTAAAGTAATAATTGCCGAACTATCCTCTTTTATTGAAGACAAAAAAGCACGTTATATATTCGACGAAATAACGGGAGGCGCAAAGATACAGGACGTTGCCGAGCGTTGCGGAATGACGTACGACGGTATGTGTCAGCGGTATAAAACCATCGTATCCCACCTGGAATCAGATACCCGCTTTATGCTTGAATATCAGAAGACAATAACCAACCAGGCACTGGAGATAGAACGCCTGGAACTAGAAAACAGAAATTTGGAGTATGAACTGAACCGGTTGTATAAAAAGGGCCTTAAAGCGGGTTTGCAGTTTACTATCTCCAAATCATTAATCCATGTCCCTTTGGATGCAGCCCGGCGCCTTAATAAACCACTTACAGACCTGACCCTCTCTCCCTATATCCGTAAAGTGCTCGAAGAACTACATATAGAAACAATGGAAGATCTGTTGCGCTATATGGAAACAACCGGCCTCGATTCCCTGCTGGACATTCATGGATTTGGGATAATGGGTCTGGAGCAACTCAAATTCCAGTTGGAGAAACACCGGATACTGGATAAGAACGGCTATTCAGACCTCTACCAATATCTCGTAAGCGATCCGGATATGGACCGGTTCGACTCGGATGCTTATGAACACAGCCATTAAAAAGATGAAAAGCGTTTTTCATAACTATCATAAATATAAAAGAACTATCATACTATCATATTTTTATATAATATACCTATAATCAATATGTTATCCTATGATAGTTCCTGTTTTCAACTATCATTTACCTATCACGCAACTATCATAGTTTTATCCTGAACCCCAATATATGCTTCTTATTTTACTGAAGTATATGACTTATTTTCAGGGAAGTAGTTACTTATGTTGTTCGAGACCCGGGTGTCGACAATGTTGAGACCCGGGTCTGGGCATAGTCAACATCCGGGTGTAAAACAGGCTGAGAAGGGCATCTTGAGAACAAAAAGTATGTATTCCTGTGAAATTAGTCTATATATTTTGGCAAAACATATAGAAGGGAAAGCGATATATAAGTGCAATTATATCCTATTTATAAAGCCTTTTTTAGGTCCTAAACAAGGTCTGTTTAGTTAAAATATAGTCCAAATGATGGTTTTATGACAGTATTATGATAGTTGAAAACGGCAACTGTCATAAAATAACATACTGATTATATGCGCATTATATAAAAATATGATAGTATGACAGTACATTTGATGAAACATTATTATGAAATTCCAATCTGGAGAGGAGGCCGGGGGGATTGTTAAAGCTAGTCAATAAACCTGTAATAGTCAAGTAACTCTGATTATGGTGGTTGTATAACGGGAGCTATTCTTATTAATAACTCCCGTTACTTTTATTTTCAGTTT
Organism: Parabacteroides goldsteinii; assembly: GCF_020091425.1. Classification (NCBI taxonomy): domain Bacteria; kingdom Pseudomonadati; phylum Bacteroidota; class Bacteroidia; order Bacteroidales; family Tannerellaceae; genus Parabacteroides; species Parabacteroides goldsteinii. Next base: position 2,137,838 of record NZ_CP081906.1, read on the forward strand.
CTTACCAGCAAGGCATCCGCCACTTCTCCCGCTATTTCATCATCCCGTAAAACCTTCAATAAGGATAATCCAAATTCGAATACAAAACCGGGCCCCTGGCAGGTTATGATATTTCCATCTTGCTCAACACCATTACCGGTAGGGATGGCTCCTATCATAGTCGGTTCGAAGTTCGGGAAACAAGTGGCCTTACGTCCTTTCAATAATCCTAAGCCGCCTAAAACCATAGGTCCTGCACAGATCGCTCCCAGAATTATATTTTCTTTATTCTTTTCCAGTATAAGTTCTTTCAGGCGGGTACAAGTATTCAGATGATTGCTTCCCGGAATACCTCCCGGAAGAATTAAAGCATCTGCCGCACTAAAATCGGCCTCTTCAAACAGGTAATCTGCTATCACCGGGATATTATGCGCCCCCATTACCCGGGTTTCACCGTTAATCGAGATGGTAGAGACTCTGACACCTCCCCTACGTAAAATATCGGCTGTGCCTAACGCCTCTATTTCTTCAAATCCTGTAGCCAGGAATATAAACGCTTGCTTCATATTATATTATTTTTTATTGAGATAATACTTGATCTTATATTTCAACAAAGGAATATCTACGGGTTTCACCAGATAATCATTAAACCGGCAACACTTCGCTTTTTCCTTTTCTTCATCAAACGCAAATGCAGAAAGAGCCAGAATAGGAACATCTGAAGATAATTCACGTATTTTACACGTGGCGGCATAACCGTCCATCACCGGCATTTTCATATCCATCAAAATAATATCCGGCTTGTAATCCTTAAACTTCTGTACGGCAATCTGTCCGTTTTCCGCATAAATCAGACGATAATGTTGCTTTAAGACTGCTTGCAGCAAAAGATAATTTTCCAACACATCTTCTGCAATCAAGATTGTATATTGCCCTGGCAAAGCATCCGGAATGATCTCCATAGGAATTTCATTGCCTGCTTCTTTCTTTTCAGACTCTTCCGGAACCGCTAATGGCAGCGTAAACCAGAATGTAGACCCTTTGCCCAACTCCGACCGAAGGCCTATTTCTCCGCCTAACTTTTCTATGATCATTTTACAGATAGACAGTCCCAAGCCGGTCCCTTGCCTGAAATCATCCAATTTCACAAACCGCTCGAATACAGATGCCTGCTTCTCCTTATCGATGCCAATACCGGTATCAGTGACAGAAACCCTTACAAAATCACCCTCCACTTCATACGACAAAGAGACAAATCCCTGATTCGTACATTTTATAGCATTGGATAAAAGATTCAGCAATACCTGTTCAATACGCTGTGTATCTGTCCGTAACCTGGCAGAAGGCAACATATCTCCATTATACAGCAATGCCACATCCGAAGTCATTTTCAATGATTGCGAAATATAAACCTCCTGGCAGACATCTTTCAGATCCACCCACGACAGGTTATAATTCAACGTTCCGGATTCTATCTTTGCAAAATCCAGAATATCGTTGATCAATTGGAGCAACAGGTCGCTATTGTTATTGATAATTGTAAGATACTCCTGTTGTTCACTGGCATTATCCGTTTCGGTAATCAACCGGGAGAAACCAACTATCGCGTTCAATGGCGTACGGATCTCATGGCTCATATTAGCGATAAAGGCATTCTTCATTTTATCGGCCTCCTGGGCCTTGATCAGATCCAGCTCATTTTGCCGCTGTTCCGTAATATCCCAAAGCATAGCCAATAACAAAGGAGAAGCTCCCGGGTCCGGGTTGGTTATCAATAAACGGATGATGTTCACAATACGGATTTCCCCGTTCGGTTTCTCATATTCAACCACCGATTTATGGATTCGTCCGTGGTTGATCGTTGAATAATCTTCCGTACGGATTTCATGCGCCCTTCGCGGATCAGAAAACAGATCAAAGTCTGTCTTACCTAACACCTCGGAAGATTTAGTCCCCATAAAATCTTCGGCTGCCTGATTGAAGTAAATATATTTAAAACTGTCAAAAACATCTTTTACGGCTATAACGACAAAGATATTTGACAGAATAGTATTCATTAAGATATTCAGGAAATTAATTTTGCGCTGATTCAGAAGATTTTCGCTCATTTTCTCTATCTCAGCATTCTTCATGACTGATGCTGCCAAATCCGTTTCCAGCACTTTAATGCGCTGGATCAGTTCTTTTTTTGAAAGGTTTTCGTACATGTTCATATATTAGAAATCAAGGTTTATAATTGTAACTTACTGTTGGAGGCAAATGTAAAGATATTTTTTCAGGAACCTTAGAAAATCAACATTTAATTTACCTGTTTTTATAATTTTGAGCAAAAATGCTGCATCTAATCAAAATAAAAGATACATTTGCAGTCTAATTTCATGAATTAAACACAATATAATACGAAAAAGCTATGATGTATTGGCAGAAAGATATTGAGACGATGAGTCGTGAAGAACTGAATAAACTACAGTTGGAACGGCTGAAACAAACAATAGAATTAGCCGGACACTCCCCTTTCTACAGCAAAGTTCTTAAAGACAACGGCATAACGGCAGACAGCATCCAGTCATTGGATGATCTGCAAAAAATCCCTTTCACAACGAAAGACGACCTGCGTAATAATTATCCGTTCGGAATGGCGGCTATTCCTATCAAGGATTGCGTAAGAGTACACTCTTCCAGCGGCACAACCGGAAATCCTACCGTCGTATTACATTCGGCAAAAGACCTGGACCAATGGGCCAATCAGGTGGCACGCTGCATGTACATGGTCGGTTTACGTGATACGGATGTTTTCCAAAATACCTCCGGATATGGTATGTTCACCGGTGGTTTGGGATTTCAATATGGCGCAGAAAAACTCGGAGCATTAACCGTTCCTGCCGCCGCCGGTAATTCCAAACGTCAGATCAAATTTATTACCGATTTTGGAACGACTTGCCTGCATATCATTCCCAGCTACGCCACCCGCCTGGCTGAAGTAATGTATGAAATGGGACTGGATCCTCGCAAAGACACCAAACTGCACACGGTTTGTATCGGTGCCGAGCCTCATTCGGAAGAACAACGCAAACGCATCGAACAACTATTAGGTGTAAAAGCATATAACTGTTTCGGTATGTCTGAAATGAATGGTCCCGGTGTTGCTTTCGAATGTACAGAGCAAAACGGATTGCATATCTGGGAAGACTATACGATTGTGGAGATTGTAGATCCCCAGACATTACAGCCTGTTCCGGAAGGGGAAGTAGGCGAACTGGTATTAACGACAATCAATCGTGAAGCCATGCCGCTGTTACGTTACCGTACCCGTGACCTGACCTGCATCATCCCGGGCGAATGTCCTTGCGGAAGAACGCATAAACGTCTGGCCCGCTTCAAAGGACGTAGCGACGATATGATCATCCTGAAAGGTGTGAATCTCTTCCCGATCCAGATCGAAAAGATTCTGATGCAGTTCAAAGAACTGGGAAGCAACTATCTGATCACACTCGAAACGGTTAACAACAGTGACGAAATGCTGATCGAAGTAGAACTGAGCGACCTGTTTACCGACGATTACAGCGTCTTGCAACGTCTTGCAAAAGACATTACCCGACAGCTGAAAGATGAGTTGCTGCTGACTCCGCGCCTGAAACTGGTAGCCAAAGGCTCATTGCCCGTTCAGGAAGGTAAAGCCGTAAGGGTAAAAGACTTGCGTAAGTTCTGTTAAAACAATTGTTCAACAAATAAAAGATACAGCTATGACAGTAAATCAAATTTCTATTTTCCTGGAGAATAAATATGGAAAGCTAAGTGAAATCCTGGCTCTGCTTGCTGAAGAAAATATACGGATCATTGCTGCTACTGTTGCGGATACGTCTGAATATGGTATTCTGCGTATTATTGTAAGCGATCCGCAGAAAGCATACAAGATATTGAAAAGCAACAATGTAAGTGCGAATCTGACGGACGTACTGGCTATCGTGACCAACTCTTGTGCCGGAAGTTTTGCACAGGCATTGACACATTTTACAAAAGCCGGTCTGAGCATAGAATATATGTATTGTTTTTCACTGAATGACAAATCGATCCTTATTCTTCGTACCAATAACCGGGAAGCAGCCCGTGAAGTAATCCGTCGTCAGAATCTGGAATGCATTTGCGAAAGCGACTTGATGAAATTATAATAAAACAAATAACAAATGTTCGGAATAGAAGATCCCGGTATCTGGTTAGCCTACCTGTTAGCCTTCGCGTGTTTAATTTTTTCTTTATGGTTCGGAATTACCAATTGGAATAAAGGAGATAAAGAGAGTGATAACCCTAAACAACCTGATAAATGAGTACCCTTACCCTTGGAATTGTTGTTATCCTTTACATGTTTGTCATTGCCTGGTTAGGCTATATCGGATATAAACAGACTAAAAATGCCAGTGATTATCTGCTAGGAGGAAGAAAGGTCAATCCTATTATCATGGCCCTCTCCTATGGAGCTACATTTATTTCTGCATCGGCTATCGTAGGTTTCGGTGGTGTCGCAGCTACTTTCGGTATGGGTATCCAGTGGCTATGTCTGCTGAATATGTTTATGGGAGTGGTTGTAGCCTTTATCTTCTTCGGTAGAGGAACCCGTAAATTAGGAGAACAGCATAATGCGCGTACATTTCCACAATTATTGGGGATGCACTATAAATCGCGTAGTATACAGATATTTATAGCTACTATCATTTTTATAGGAATGCCATTGTATGCGGCCGTTGTCATGAAAGGAGGCGCTGTTTTCATCGAACAGATGTTCCATATCGACCTGCATCTGGCTTTATTGATATTTACTTTGATTGTGGCTGCTTATGTAATTACCGGTGGTATAAAAGGAGTTTTATATACAGATGCCTTACAGGCTGTGATTATGTTCGGCTGTATGTTATTCCTTTTATTCTGGTTTTACAAAGTCATGGATATGGGCTTCATTGAAGCGAACCAGAAACTGACGGAGATTGCACCGCTTGTCCCCGACCGTTTCAAAGAGTTGGGACACCAGGGATGGACGGCGATGCCGGTCACCGGTTCTCCCCAATGGTATACCTTGGTCACATCGCTTATCTTAGGTGTCGGGATAGGTTGTCTGGCACAGCCTCAGTTAGTTGTACGCTTCATGATGGTGGAAAGCACCAAACAGCTGAATCGCGGAGTGCTTATCGGTTGCGTGTTCCTGATTGTAACCGTAGGAGCTATTTACCATGTAGGAGCATTGTCGAATCTGTTTTTTATGAAGACAGAAGGAGTTGTCGCTTCGGAAGCCATCAAAGATATGGATAAAATTATCCCGTTGTTTATTGACCGTGCTATGCCGGAATGGTTTAGTGCCGTATTTATGCTGTGTATCCTGTCGGCCAGTATGTCCACATTGAGTGCACAGTTCCATACGATGGGAGCTGCATTCGGGGCGGATGCATTTCCGAACCTGGGACGCCGTAAAAATACAAACTCAACGATGGGAGTCCGTATCGGAGTTTTATGTTCTATCCTGTTGAGTTATATTATCTGCTATACGTTGAGTGCCGGTATTATAGCCAGAGGGACAGCCTTATTTATGGGTGTTTGTGCAGTGACATTCCTCCCCGCCTATTTCTGTTCATTGTATTGGAAAAAGGCGACAAAACAAGGTGCTTTAGCCAGTCTCTGGACGGGAGCATTGGCAAGTATGTTTGCCATGTTGTTTCTCCATAAGGCAGAAGCCAGCGCGGTTGGTCTGTGCAAAACATTGACAGGAAAAGATGTGCTGATCGATGTATATCCCTGGTTTGCGATAGATCCTATTCTATTTGCTCTCCCGTTGTCTGTTATTGCTATCGTCGTTGTCAGCCTGATGACGCAGGAAAAGACTAATAAGATATAATATGGAATACATTAGTATTTATTGCATGTTAGAAAACATATATTAGCATTTTAACTATTGCTACTTATGAAAAGATCCGTACTTTTGTACTGTGGTTTTTTCATAATAGTATTAGATTTAAGGTTAACAAAGTTGGTTAGGGCTTGTCGTGAGACAGGCTTTAATTTTTTATAGACCTCTCCTATTCCATACTTTTTTAATCGACCTCTTATTTTACATGACTATTAATCCTAATTTCCTACCTTTGCAACAAAAAAGATGATCAAATACTTTTGTTTACTTCTGCTGATTCTATGCAGCTGCAATAATGGGAAAAAGGAGAATGATGTGCTTCATGTGGCTGTTCTTCGCGGACCTTCCGTTATTGCGTTTGCAAAGATGATGGAGGATTCGCCGGAGATAGAAGGAAAACGGTTCTCTGTAGATATAGTCGACTCTCCGGAACTGATGCAGGCATTATTAATAAAAGGGAAAGCGGACCTGGCTGCCCTTCCTATGATTAATGCAGCCAATCTTTATAATAAAGGATTGAAATATGCTTTACTCGGATGCCCTGTCTGGGGAAATCTGTATCTTGTCGAAAAGCAAGGGATACGGAATCAATCACCGGAAACGGAGACTTTATATGTCTTCGGTGCAGGCACAACTCCCGATATCCTGACCCGCTACTATTTACATCAAAAAGGATTATCTTATTCATTGAATTATTCGTTTATTACCCCCGGTGAAATAAGCCAGGGATTGCTAGCCGGACAGATTCAGACGGCTGTCCTGGCAGAACCGTTTCTAAGCGTGATACTTCGGAAAGACAGTACTTTATCTATAAAAACGAGTCTTAACAATCCGGACAGTACCTCTCCGGGATTTGCCCAGACCGCGATTGTCTATGCACCTTCGTTAAACGATAAAAGAACATTGCTGGATAGTTTACTGAATGAGTCCTGCCAGTTTGCCGTCAGTCAACCTCAAAAAGCAATAGATATTTTGGAGAGCCGCAATATATTTGCCCCGGGAACACTCACTCCGGAAAGCATAGAGAGATGCCGTATTAACTATTTATCAACCGGAGAAGCCAAAGAAAGCATTCTTGATTTCCTTCGTCTGATAGAACAATATGAACCGAAAGCCATAGGAGGAAAACTTCCGGACAATGGCTTTATTTCAGGAGAACGATGAAAAAAGGATTAATTTCATGTGTATCAGTCTGCTTGCTGCTGCTTATCTGGCAGTTAATAGCCTCTTCAATGGACCAGCCGGAATTGATTCCGTCCGTTCCTGAACTGATAAAAGCCTTATTTCAGCTATTCGGTACCGATACTTTTTATAAAAGCATATCGGCTACCATCCTGCGCGGTATTTCCGGTATCATTCTATCATTGGGAGCCGCGGTGATGACAGCTTTCTTATTTGCCCGTTACGAATTGCTTTATGAGTTATTCCGTCCCCTGCTGACAATCATGCGTTCCGTTCCGGTCATCTCTTTTATCTTATTGGCTTTAATCTTTCTTGACCCGGAAGGAATACCGTTAATAATTGCTTTTCTGACCATGTTTCCTTTATTAACGGAAAACCTGACGAAAGGAATCATCAGTCTGCGGCCCGGACTTTCCCTAATGGCGGCTCAGTTCAAAATCAATCGTAAGAATAAACTGATACATATATATTATCCCCAACTGAAACCTTTTTTATTCAGTGGGCTGGCGTCTGCTACCGGATTCGGCTGGCGTGCTATTATTATGGGCGAAGTACTTTCACAATGCGCCTTCGGTATCGGCGGGGAAATGAAACGTGCACAGTTATTCATATCGGTTCCCGAATTGATTGCATGGACTGTTATTGCTGTCTTGATAAGTTTCCTGTTTGACAAAGGAATCAGCCGGTTGACACTGGTTACATGGAACATACAGTATAGCAATGGAAAACCGGAAAAGGAAGAACTTCCCCACCCTTGTCCCATAGAAGCAGCAGACGTTACATTTCAATATGATGATACCAAAGTACTATCGAATTTCTCATATACTTTTGAACCCGGCATCATTTATGGTATAAAAGCTCCGTCAGGAAGCGGAAAAACAACTTTACTGAATCTGCTGGACGGGACATTGAAACCAATCGAGGGAAAGATTATATCTCATCGGGAAGAAAAGTTTGCTGTTGTATTCCAGGAGCCGGAACTACTGTCCCATTTAACTGTCCTGCAAAACATTTGCCTACCGTTAGCATCGCTCTATAAACAAACTTATGCGGAACAGGAAGCATTAACAGCATTGAGAATAGTCGAGATGGAAACTTTCACGGAACGTTATCCTAACGAACTGAGTTACGGCCAGCAACAGCGCGTAGCCCTTGCCCGGGCATTGGCATATCCATCTACTGTTATGCTTCTTGACGAGCCTTTCAAAGGATTGGACAAGCCACTCGCAATCCGCATCATCGACCGCATAATTGAACGACAAACAGAATATAAATGCACTGTCATCTTCACATCACACAATCAGGAAGAGATAGAGCGCTTTGCTTCCGTTATTATCCGGCTACCGATAATCAATTAACTTTTACGGGATTACAGGGGATTGAGAACCAGAATGTAGAACCTACGCCTTCCTCTGAATCGACACCTATCTCTCCGTTCAACATCGTTATAATTGTCTTACAGATAGACAATCCAAGTCCTGTCCCTTGTTTAAACCTATCCAGTTTGACAAACCGGTCAAAAATGGTAACCTGGTCCTCTTTCTTTATGCCGGTACCGGTATCGCTGACATAAGCATAAATGCCATTATCAGTCAAACGATAACCATACCGTATCGTTCCTGCCGATGTAAATTTAACCGCATTAGATAAAAAGTTAGTCAACACCTGTGTAAGTCTTGTCTTTTCAGAAATGATACTGTAGTCGCTTCCGTCATTTTCAAAAACAACCTTTACCCCGGCATTTACCCGCCGTAAGAAAGCCGGCTCCTGCGGTTTGAAGATACTATTTAAACTGAAGTCTGAATAAATGAACTCCAGCTTACCCGATTCTATCTTTGAAATATCGAGAATATCATCAATCAATTGCAACAGAAATTCATTGCTCGATTCAATAATCTTCAGATATTCCTGTTTTTCTTCATCCGTTTCCGCCTGGGCCATCAAAGTAGAGAAACCGACAATCGCATTTAAAGGCGTACGTATTTCATGACTCATATTGGCGATAAAGGCCGATTTCATCCGGTTACTCTCCTCTGCAAGACGCTTCGCCTGTACATCTGCTTCGTGACGTTTATCCACCGTGATATCCCGCAAGATACCAATAGCTTTCAGGGGTTTACCGTCTTTACCATATTCATACACTTCACCGATTTTCTCCAGCCAGACATATTCTTCCGAGAAATAACGGCAACGGAAACTCAGGCGTAATGATTCTATCTCACCCTGGGCAAAGGCCGTCACAACATCCCGGTACATTTGCTGGTCGTCCGGATGGATTTTTTCAGTAAAACTTTCGTGGGAAATATAAGCATGAATCATTTCACCGTTCTCTACATGAGAAAGCTCCGCCGTTTCATTCACGACATCCCATATCCACGGATAGATAAGGCCTGCCATACAGGATAAGGCCAGTCTTTTATTATTTTCATGCAGTTCTTCTTCTATCTGCCGTTGTTTGGTGATGTCCCAGGACATACCCAATAGAAAAGGCGCTTTTCCTTCGCGGGGTACCAGCAATTTCATGGTATCCATAGAACGCACTACACCTTTGGGGTCGAGCATCTGTTCAACAAAGCGTTGCATCTCTCCCGTTTGAAGTACCATCTCATCCATATCCCTGAAAGACTGAGCTGCAACAGGGTCAACAAACAAATCAAAGTCCGTTTTCCCAACAACATCATTGTGAAAACGACCATATATCTGATTCATCATCGGACTGGAATAAACATAACGGAAGTCATCTCCAGTATCCTTAACAAAGAAGTACATTGGTACTGAGTCTACTATGTTCGAAAGTAACCCGGATAAATCTTTATATTTTTGCTCCAATGCATCAGCATTTGAATCTACTGGTATCATACAGCTTTGAGGACTTAATGTTTATATTCTCACAAAAGTCTTGAAAATAAACGAGAGTAACAAATAATATAAAGAAAGAATTCAAAGAGGGAAGCAAAATAAATAACACGAACTTCACAATATCAGCATTTTAATAGCCAATCTGTGAAATCCGTGTCAAAAAAGTATGTAGCAGGAGAACTCTACTTACTAAGTAAATTTCCCCTATCAGGCACTACCGCTCAGGTACTATTCACAAAAACATCTTAAAGGGGAGTAACCTTTTAAATTTAATACCTATTTTTGCATAAACAGGTATTATAATATGATAATAGTGCAAACAGAAGAAGAGTTACGAACAATATTCGTATCATCATGTATCGAATCGGCAGCGCGGGCAAGAGGATGCTCGGCTTCAGAGATGTACCGGAGAATGAAACGTATCCGGCTAATAGAGGATTATATATGGGAGTTTTATGATGTTTTGCACACTCAAAGTCGGGAATATGTCACTGAAGATGTATTGAAAACATTAGATATTTGGGAGAAGAAGCAAATAAAAGAAGAAGGAGGAAAACTATGATAACCGTTTATCATGGCTCTGTTATCACCGTGAAGCAACCTATCGCTAAAGCCGGACGTGAAAATCTGGATTTTGGACAAGGTTTTTACGTAACCGACATTAAAGAACAAGCTGAAAGATGGGCTTTTCGTATAGGCAGACAGCAACAGGAAATTCCTCTTCTAAATATTTATCAACTTGATTTAGATGAAGTAATAACTGATTTCTCCTATTTGAAATTTTCTAGGTATGACGAAGAATGGCTTGACTTTATTGTAAAAAGCCGTAAGGGACTAAAACCGTGGGCTAAATATGACATTGTAGAAGGTGGTGTAGCAAACGACCGTGTCATTGATACAGTAGAAGCATATATGAATGGTATGATGACTGTTGAAATGGCATTAGGCCAATTATCACAACACCAACCCAATAATCAATTCTGTTTGTTAAACCAGCAATTGATTGATCAATGCTTACAATTTATTTCTGTCGAACAAATTAATCTATAACAAATATGCTTAGCGACTTATTAATGTGGAATAAAATCGGAAGAATAGTCATGCGGCTTTCTGAAAAATTGGAAGTTTCACCGTTGCGCGCTCTGGATGTATTCTATATGTCAAAGGTTTGCGACCGACTGCATGACCCTGAAACCGAACTTTATATTTTTAGTGACGCTTACATCGTTGATGAAATCATGATGGAGCTGTACCAATCATAAAACAAAAACAATTATGACAACATTATTCCATTCACTTATCTCCCACTCTTTAAACATTCCGGCTGGACAGGTCGAAAGAACGATCGGGTTGCTTAATGAAGGGGCGACCATTCCTTTTATCAGCCGTTATCGGAAAGAAGTTACCGGAGGACTGGATGAAGTCCAGATCGGGAATATCAAAGACCAACTGGATAAGCTGACTGAACTCAAAAAACGGAAAGATACCATATTAAGTTCTATCGAAGAACAAGGGAAGTTAACTCCTGAACTCAAGAAACGAATCGAAGATTCCTGGGATAGCACCGAGATAGAAGACCTTTATCTGCCCTACAAACCCAAACGGGTGACTAAGGCTGAGATTGCACGTAAAAAAGGGCTGGAACCGCTTGCCAAAATTATCATGATACAAAACGAACCGGATTTGCTGGCCCGGGTGAAGAGTTTTATCAAAGGAGAAGTAAAGAATGCAGCAGAAGCCTTGCAAGGAGCACGAGATATTATCGCTGAATGGGTAAACGAAAATGAAGGGGCACGTAACGCCGTGCGTAATTCTTTTGCCCATACAGGGATTATTTCTTCTAAAGTTATTAAAGGAAAAGAGGAAGAAGGAGCCAAATACCGGGACTATTTCGATTTCAGTGAACCGCTGAACCGATGCAGTTCCCATCGCTTGCTGGCCCTCCGCCGCGGAGAAGCGGAAGGTATCCTCAGAGTCAGCATATCACCCGATGTCGATACTACACTCGACCGTTTGAAAAGACGGTTCGTGAAAGGGAACAGCGAAGTTTCCGACCAGGTAGCCAATGCGGTAGACGACTCTTTCAAACGTCTGCTAAAGCCTTCCATAGAAACGGAATATGCCAATCTGAGCAAAACGAAAGCCGACGAAGAGGCCATCCGTGTTTTTGCAGAGAACTTGCGGCAGCTTTTACTGGCACCGCCGTTAGGACAAAAGCGAGTGTTAGGTGTCGACCCCGGATATCGTACCGGATGCAAATTAGTTTGCCTGGATGCCCAGGGTAACCTGCTTCATAACGAAGCCGTCTATCCGCATCCGCCGCAGAATGAAAAGAGCAAAGCCGCAGCTAAAGTCTCTCAATTGGTATCGACTTATGCCATCGATGCTATCGCTATCGGCAACGGAACTGCAAGCCGCGAAACGGAACAGTTCATTACTAATATCCGTTATGACCGGAAAGTTCAGGTGTTTGTTGTCAGTGAGAACGGAGCTTCCATCTATTCTGCCTCAAAGATTGCCCGGGATGAGTTTCCTGAATATGATGTGACCGTACGGGGTGCCGTCAGTATCGGACGCCGGTTGATGGACCCACTGGCAGAACTGGTAAAAATCGATCCCAAAAGTATCGGAGTCGGCCAGTATCAACATGATGTCGACCAGAGTGCTTTAAAGAAAAGCCTGGACCAGACTGTGGAAAGTTGCGTAAATATGGTGGGAGTCAATGTGAATACGGCCAGTAAGCACCTGCTGACTTATATCTCCGGTTTAGGACCGACACTGGCACAGAATATTGTTGACTACCGGGCCGAACATGGTCCTTTCCAATCCAGACGTGAATTGTTAAAGGTGCCGCGTATGGGTGAAAAAGCGTTTGAGCAAAGTGCCGGATTCCTTCGCATACAAGGTGGCAAAACACCTTTGGACAATTCCGCCGTTCACCCGGAAAGTTATCCGATTGTGGAACAAATGGCCAAGGACTTAAAATGTACCGTGGAAGAGTTGATTACCAATAAAGAATTAAAGAAGAAGCTCGACCTTAAGAAATATATTACAGAGAAAGTCGGTATGCCGACTCTGCTTGATATCATGGAAGAGTTGGATAAACCCGGTCGTGACCCGCGCCAGGCTATCCAGGTCTTTTCTTTCGACCCTACCGTTAAAACGATAGAAGACCTGAAGGAAGGGCTGGTCCTACCGGGAATTGTAACCAATATTACGAACTTCGGTTGCTTTGTTGATGTTGGTATAAAAGAGAACGGATTGGTTCATATCTCGGAACTTGCCGATCGTTTTATCAGCGACCCGACACAGGTGGTTTCTATCCATCAGCATGTTAAAGTGAAAGTTTTGAGTGTAGACCTGGTCCGTAAACGGGTTCAGTTATCTATGAAAGGATTGTAGTATGAAAATAAACAAAACGAATGTGGCCAGGCTGTTGGATAAAGCTAAAATAGCCTATCAGCTGGTTCCCTATGAAGTCGATGAAAATGATTTAAGCGCCACCCATGTGGCAGAGCAATTGGGAGAAAACGTAGAACAGGTATTCAAAACGTTAATCCTTCACGGAGATAAAAGCGGATATTTTGTCTGTGTTATCCCCGGAGCTGATGAAGTGGATTTGAAAAAGGCAGCCAAAGTATCGGGCAACAAAAAATGTGAGATGATCCCGGTGAAAGAATTATTGCCTTTAACCGGGTATATCCGGGGAGGATGTTCCCCTATCGGAATGAAGAAACATTTCCCGACCTATATCCATCAGTCTGCCGGGCAATATGATACTATATATATCAGTGCCGGACAACGAGGATTGCAGGTTCAGATAGCTCCGGATGATTTAATTCGTGAGGTGAGGGCCGAAGTTGCAGATTTGATTGCAGAGAAAGAACGATGATAATAAACCTAAATAAAAAGAGAATGCAGGAAAAGCCAGCATTCTCTTTTTATTTAGGTAAACCGCATTTCTATAATTTAGAATTTCCGGAATATATACCTTTTCCCTTCACTGTTTAAAATCAGTTGCTTTCCGCTCAGTTTCTCTATGGAGAATGTACGTGTTTTAGACTTCCAGTCGGTGTAGTGCAAATAGTTTGCCGCAGGACCTGGGTCGTCTGCCAATTCCAATTCCAACTGGTCTTCATCCTTTATCGTATTGAAACCATATTGCAAAACATATTTGTCTTCAGCCGGGATGTACACCTGATACATAAATAAAATATTCTGGAAATTATAAAATACCGTATCAGCCTGTATCACATCGCCATTAGCTTCCACTTGCTGTAATTGCCATTTGCCTTCCAACTTATGCTCCGTATCATTACTACATGCAGCCATCAAAATTGTGACAGCGGCTATCATCCAGTATTTCATTTTATTCATCATAACAAACCTTTTGTACTCGGTAATTCATATTTATAAATATCACGGCGTATAGCCATTTTTACAGAACGTGCCAAAGCCTTGAAAATACCTTCTATCTTATGATGCTCATTCGTCCCTTCTGCCTTAATATTCAGATTCATGCGGGCGGCATCACTCAGGCTTTTAAAGAAATGAAGGAACATCTCCGTCGGCATGTCTCCAACCATTTCACGACGGAACTCGGCATCCCAGACCAGCCAGGGACGTCCGCCGAAGTCGAGAGCCACACTGCACAGGCAATCGTCCATCGGCAAAGAATAGCCATACCGTTCGATGCCGCGCTTGTCGCCTAAGGCTTTCAGCAAGGCTTCACCCAGGGCAATCGCCGTATCTTCAATCGTATGATGCTCATCAACGTCGAGGTCACCCTTTACACGTATAACCAAATCCATACCGGAATGTTTTCCTATCTGGTCCAGCATATGGTCAAAAAAGCCTAATCCGGTCGAAACCGCTGTCTTTCCGTTTCCATCCAGATTTACTTCTACGTAAATATCCGTCTCCTTGGTGGTGCGCTGCACAACGGCACGGCGTTCGCCGGCAAAAAGATATTCGGTAATTTTATCCCAATCATCCGTAATAAGTACAGGGGAAAGAGAAGGATTCCCGGCCAGCAACCTGTCCGCCTCTTCATCCGAAGGACGCAGCCATATGCCTTTTGCACCCAGATTTGCAGCCAGTTCCATATCCGTCAGGCGGTCTCCTATCACGTAACTGTTTGCCAAATCGTACTCGCCGGCCAGATATTTACCCAGCATTCCGGTACGCGGTTTGCGGTTGGGAGAATTATCCTCCGGGAAAGATCGGTCGATCAGCATGTCATCAAAGACAATCCCCTCACCTTCCAATGTCTTCAGCATCTTGTTGTGGGCCGGCCAGAATGTATTTTCCGGAAAAGAAGAGGTACCCAATCCGTCCTGGTTCGTCACCATGACAAACTCAAAATCAAGCTGTTTACGTATGAAGTATAAATTGCGGAATACTTTAGGATAGAACTCCAGTTTCTCCAGGCTATCCAGCTGGTAATCAACAGGAGGTTCTATCACCAATGTTCCGTCTCTATCGATAAAGAGAGCTCTTTTCATGCTTACAAACTTTTTAAAGCCTTCAATAAGGCATCGTTTTCTTCCGGTGTGCCAACAGTGATACGCAGACAGCCGTTACACAAGGTCACATTATTCCGGTTACGTACAATAACGCCTTTCTTCACCAGTTTATTATATACGGAGTCAGCTTTACCCACATTTACCAGGATAAAGTTTGCATCGGTCGGATACATTTTATGGACAATCGGCAGTTCCGGCAAAGCAGCCTGCAACCGGATACGTTCGGACATGATACGGCGCAACTGTTCCAACATCTGGCCTTCATTATTCAACAAGTCCAACGCCTGTTTCTGTGTAAGCACATTGACGTTGTAAGGATACTTAATCTTGTTCAATATTGCAATAATTTCCGGAGAAGCAAAAGCCATACCCAAACGGAGGCCTGCGGCTCCCCATGCTTTGGATAATGTTTGCAAAATTATCAGATTCGGGAATTTCTTCAGCTCGGGAAGGAAAGAAGGTTCTGCCGAAAAGTCGATATAGGCTTCGTCCAGTACGACTATTCCTTCAAAGTTCTTCAGTATCTTATATATTTCATCCCGGTTCAGGCTGTTTCCCGTCGGGTTGTTCGGCGAGCAAAGAAAGATTACTTTCACCCATTCGTCCACTTCCTCCAGTAATGCTTCTGCATCCAGTTCGAAATCAGGAGTTAAAGTCACTTTCCTGAACTCCACGTTGTTAACATTGGAAGCTACTTCATACATACCGTAAGAAGGGGCGATACTGACAATCGTATCGATTCCCGGGTCACAGAATGCACGGATAACAAGGTCTATCGGCTCATCGCTGCCATTGCCCAAAAAGATGGAATTGCGGTCTACATCTTTCAGTTCGGCAATCCGTTCTTTCAACTCCCACTGTAAGGGGTCGGGATAACGGTTATAAGGCTCGTTATAAGGATTCTCATTTGCATCCAGGAAAACAGATGCACTTCCGTGAAACTCGTCTCTTGCAGAGGAATAGGGTTTCAACGCCCAAATATTAGGTCTTACCAGGTCTTTTAAATCCATCATATTGTTTTCAATCTTATTGTTACTGCATTGCGGTGTGCATCCAGTTGCTCGTTACCGGCCATCGTCTGGATTGTACCGCCTAAATTCTTAATACCTTCGGCAGTGATTTCCTGGAAGGTTATCTTTTTGATAAAGCTGTCCAGGTTTACACCGCTGTAAGCCTTGGCATAGCCATTGGTCGGAAGCGTATGATTCGTGCCCGAAGCATAATCGCCAGCACTTTCAGGAGTGTAGGGTCCCATAAAGACACTTCCCGCATTCTCTATCTGTTCAGCAATATGAGCGTAGTTCTCCGTTTGTATAATCAGATGTTCCGGGGCATACATATTCGTGAAAGCAATTACTTCCTGTTCGTCTTTCAGGACGATTATACGGCTATGTTCCAATGCTTTTGCAGTAATATCCTTACGGGACAGTTCAGATAATTGCTGTTGGATGGCATCAACTACAGGAGATACGATACTTTCTGCCGATGTAACCAGCATAGCCTGGCTATCTGCTCCATGCTCTGCCTGTGAAAGGAAATCGGCGGCAATAAAGTCCGGATTTGCTGTTCCGTCGGCAATGACTTCCACTTCGGAAGGGCCTGCGGGCATGTCGATGGCAACGTCTTTCAAGCTGACAAGCTGTTTGGCTGCTGTCACGTACTGATTTCCGGGGCCGAATATCTTATAGACTTTGGGGACAGATTCCGTGCCGTATGCCATGGCCGCAATAGCCTGTATTCCTCCGGCTTTGAATATCTTGCTGACACCTGCCGTTTCTGCGGCAAACAGGATGGCCGGATGCACTTTTCCTTCCCGGTTCGGAGGAGTACATAATACAATCTCCTTACATCCGGCGATATGTGCAGGAACCGCCAACATTAATACGGTTGAGAACAAAGGGGCCGTTCCTCCCGGAATATACAGGCCGACCTTTTCTATGGCAACTGCTTTCTGCCAGCAGGTTACTCCGGAGGTCGTTTCCACCTTTTGTCCGGTAAAACGCTGGGAGGCATGAAACTTTTCAATATTTGCCTTTGCTGTGCGAATAGCTTGTTTTAAATCTTCGGAAACAAGTTCGCGAGCTTCTTTTATTTCTTCTTCCGACACCTGAAGACCGGATAGCGTGACCTTGTCAAACTTCTTTTCGTAACGCTTAACGGCGGTATCCCCTTCACTACGCACTTCATTCAATACAGTCCGGACCGTATCGAATAAAGTAGTAACATCCAAAGCCGGACGCTTCACCAAAGAAGGCCAGTCTGCTTTTGAGGGATATTTAATTACTTCCATATTGTTGTTTTGTTTATATTATTGTCAGAAATGAGACATGGATAACCATGTGAGATACAAATTATCAGGAACGAACGAAAAAGACCTTACTTATTAATTGTCAGTCAATTACAGTTTTCTCGTAATTCCGTGCTCAGGAAACTGACTCGACATTAAAGTATCATTTTCTCAATCGGGATAACGAGGATACCTTCGGCCCCGAGTGATTTCAGTTTACCTATAATTTCCCAGAAATGTTTCTCGGCTATGACAGACTGGACGGATACCCAATCACCGTTAGCCAAAGGCGTCACCGTCGGACTCTTCATACCGGGTAATACTTCTATGATTTCATCCAACTTATCTTTCGGTGCGTTCAGCAATACATATTTCTTGCCTTCAGCAACCTGGATAGCTTCGAAGCGGAATAACAGTTCGTCGAGTATCGCCAGCTTTTCTTCCGACAGATTGTTGTTCGCAATCAGAAGCGCTTCGCTTTGCATAACCACTTCCACCTCTTTCAGGCGATTGCTGACCAGCGTACTACCGGAACTGACAATATCGAAAATTGCATCTGCCAGACCAATACCCGGAGCTATTTCAACAGAACCGCTGATGACATGCATATCGGCTTTTACACCTTTTTCTTTCAGATAAGTATTCAGGATGCCAGGATAAGAAGTAGCGATTGTTTTGCCTTCAAACCATTCTACTCCCTTGTAGTCTTCATCTTTAGGAATAGCCAGTGACAAACGGCATTTACTGAATCCCAATCGTTTAACCAAACGTGCTTCTCCCCCTTTTTCAACGTATTCATTCTCACCGACAATACCTATATCGGCAACGCCATTGGCGACAGACTGAGGAATATCATCATCACGCAGGAACAGAACTTCTACCGGAAACCCTTTTGCCGATAACAGCAAAATGCGCTTTCCTCTGTTCAGTTTGATACCCGCTTCTTCCAATAATAGCATTGTTTCATCGTATAAACGACCTTTTGATTGTACTGCAATTCGTAACATGTTTATTTTTGTTTTAATAATTATATGCTTTCCGAAAACAAAATAAGGCTTACCGTATAACGGCAAGCCTTATCTAATTATATTATGCGTATCTGCACACCAATCAGCCCACCGAACTACTGCCCGTTGTAATGATGATGATGGTGATGTGATACTTTTCTTCTCATTTGTTATTTTATTGATGCCACAAAGTTACAATAATAATTGAAAATGCAAATAAAACTATCAAAAGATTAGCCGGTACGCACACTTTTTTTCTACACGACTTTTATGCTTAGTGTTCAATTATATATAAATGATTCGCCTGTTGCCGTATTTTGTTTGCCAGCATCGGCGGATAATCCAGGTGAGAGGCAAAAAAAGCATCAACCTCTGCCCTTGCCTCCGGCGACGTATGGCCTGACAGCAAGGCACGAACCCAGGCTGTCGGGAAAAATATATCTCCTGTCCGTTGCACTTCCTGCATCGCTTCCAGTGCCGGACGGATATAGGCTACCGCTTCTTTCTGCCGTGACGGATGATTCAGATTCGCCAAAGCAGCAGATGCCCAGGGTTCTACCCGACGGTTTTCAGCTACCAGCAAAGAGGCAAAAACACTGTCGCGCACTTCTTTATGCGGTGAGACGGAAGGAGAAATAAAGGCATACTCCCGTTTCCGGTCAGGATTAGTTATACGCGATTGCTGGCTGTTTATAATCTCATCCGCCTGCTTCGGCAAATGAAGGGCCAGCGTATAAGATAAGCTGATATAATCGTTTTCACTTAACGAACAGCCGGCGGGAGCTTGCTGCTTCTTCCACAAGTCATATAATGCGGCGATTGCTTCCGGCGACTCTGCTATGGAACGATACGAACGGAACGCCTGCAAACGATGTTGAGGAACGGAAGAGGTCGCCACAATCTGTCCTAATGTTTTTTCCAGAAGCGCTGTATCCGCCGGAAATAAACGCTGACAATTACCGATATACCCTAAAGCGGCCGAGAATAACAACGAATTATCTTCTTTCGGCAGATAATTCAACATAGCCTCCATATATGATTCGGGCGAAATCGTCCGGTTCAACAGATTTTCATACAATGTGATTAACAGGGAACCTCTCAGCAATTCATTTTCACAAACCGAAAGATAGGCGGCACAAGCCTTGGCATCCGCTTCGTTCAACCGGAAAAAGCCATACCCTTTTCCATCCGTATTCGGAATAATGAAACTCCCCTCTTCCGGGACCGTTTTCAATTTCTTCCGGATGGAATTTGAATTTCTCCCGAAAGAAACTGAAATTTCTTCCGGTTCCCCTGTTTTGGGAACAATCAGATAAGTGAGGTCCTGCGGCCAGTTCAATCCCCTACCAAAAGGGTCTTTCTGCGAAACGACCAGGCTATCGCCGACAATGGAAACGGCAATCTCAGGCATGCCTTTTTCATTTACCCAAATATGGCTCCAGCCGGACAAATCGTCATCCGTATATGTATCCAGAATACCAATCAGGCCCTCCCAAGAGGCATTTCCGTAGGCATATGTTTTCAGATATTCCTGAATGCCTTTCCGGAAAGATTCCTTACCCATCTTTTTAATCAGCATTTCCAGGACGACGGGAGATTTATCATAGATGATGTTACCGTAGACCAGGCCGGCATTACGAAGATTATCCAATTCCTGTTTGATTGGATTTGCTCCGGCAGTACGGTCTTCCACATAAGCGGGAGGAATATAATCCTGCATGAAATTCAAAGCATGGTTTACACCCGGATATAGCGGTTCGACAATCTGCGAAGCAAAATAATTGGCAAACACTTCCTTTGTCCAGACATCGTCAAACCATTGCATGGTCACATAATCGCCAAACCACATATGGGCCGTTTCGTGAGCAATCAGGGCACTGCGGCTCAACTGCTCGTTCAATGTCGGGTTCTCATTCAGGAACATACGGCGGTCGGTATAGAACGTTGCCCCGGTGTGCTCCATTCCCCCGAACTGGAAACCGGGAAGGATTATCAAATCATACTTGGCAAAAGGATACGGAATGGCGGTATAATCTTCCAGCCATGTTAAAGCGTCAAAGACTTCCGATGCGATTTCGGGACATTGGGCGACTTTCTTCGGGTCTGTTTCCCTGTGGTACAAGGAGATTTCCCTTCCATCCCGGGTGTATGTTTCGCGAATAAATTTTCCGGCAGTAAAGGCGAACAAATAAGTACTCAGCGGTTCTGTTTCCCTGAATGAAATCAACTTGCGTCCGGGAACGGATAGGGTATCTGTTTTCTCTATGGCACCGTTCGTAACGGCTTGCCATGCTTCCGGAACTTCCAGCGTCAGCGTAAATAACGACTTCATATCCGGCTGGTCGAAACAGGGAAACGCAGTCCGCGCCCGGTCAGGAACCAGCAAAGTATAAAGAAACTCGTCCCTCCTGTTCAAAGACTGGTCGGCAGGAGTAAATTCTACAGATACTTTATTCTCTCCGACGACGCTCCGTTCTGCCGGGATGATGATATGTTCATTTTTTACCTCATAAGGCACTTCCCCACCATTCAGCAAGACAGAAGCGACCTGTGAAGCATCTCCCCTGAAATCAATAATAAGCGGCAGTTTTTCTTTCAGCGACAGTTGTATGACAGCCTTGCCCCTGACCGGCTCCTGCCTGGATTCAGGAATGGAGAAAAACAAGTTATATCTGACTTGACCGAAATGCTCTTTTCTGAAACGGGCCAATTCATGACTGACTCCGACTTCCTGCAAGTTAACATCTTGCTGTTGCGTCGAACAGGCTGTCAACAGACTTACCGCCGCAATGCCAGCCACCTGATAAATCATATGATTTGAATGTGCCATCTTTTTTACTCTCTCAAATATTCAGCTATCGACATAAAATTACGTTCCAACAGATACATCTGCGACGCCATAAAAGTAAAGAACTCTCCCCAATCTTGCCGGCGGTGAAAGTCTAGTCCTTCCCTGGCGGTATAAATACGGGCTACTTCTTTCCCCGTATCCCTTACAAAACAGATATCCCAGGTCAGACCTCCGGGAAAGTCCTGTTCCAGCATTTCCTTATACCAGGTCAGGCGTTCGTACATTTCAAGCCGGAGCTCTTCACTCCGGTGATTCACTTCAAGAATCACATAAGCACCGTTGCGGCTGATATCGAACTTCAATTCTACTCCTTTCACTTTGGTATCATACAAAATCCACATCTTTTTACGTCCCCGCAAATAAGGCTGCACTTCACAATAAGCGGCGAAACTCTCCCAAAACTCCAGTTTCAGGTTCTTTAATTCGTCTTTACTATACATTATTTATATATATCTTTCTTTCTCAATCTTATCACATTGCCATAGGTTTCCAGTTGCTTCATATCGATACGCCGGGAATTGCCTACAATGACATAAACAACCGGTTTCAAGCGGACATTATGCCGGTAGAAACGAATAATATCTTTCATATCCATATCCGAGATACCAGACAATAAGGCTTCGCTCGGGTCGTTGTCAAAGCCATTCCTTCGAAAACCGGCAACCTTTTCCGGCACTTCCCGGAAGGAAGGAAAATCATTATTGACCTGGTTAACGATAGATTGCTTTACGGTAGAAATCCTTTCCTCTTTCTCCGGCATTTCGTGAATCAGGGAATTCATTATCCCCAAAGCATCCAGCGTCTTGTCGCTCTGTGTGGAAAGCATAGTGACAAACTCACCGGCCTTTCCTTCCAATTTATGAGGCGGCAATATATACCGGCCGCTCACCCGGTAAGCCAGCGAACGGAATTCCCTTATTTCCTGAAACATCAGCGACGACATATCGCCTCCGAAATAAACGGAGAATAACCGGGCGGCATGGCGAGACCATGCATCGTCTGTCACCTCTCCTTTTGCATAGCCGTAAACAATACTCTGCGAGGCTGTCGGCATATCCATAAAGTAAACGGTCGGCTTGTCATATTTCTTTGCATCCCGATGATAGGGAGCATTAACCGCTACGGTTATCTCCTTCAACGGAAGGGAGGCTTCTATCTCTTCCCTGACCTGGGCGACGGGCAATGTTCCGCAATAAAGCAAATCGCATTCCGTCTGACGGACCTGAACAAATGCATCCAAAAGTTCCTTCCCTTTCAATTTCTTGACTTCAGAGAGAGATAACTTAGTAAGAAACCGGGATTGTTCGCCATATTTCACTTTCTCGAGCAACGCATTTGCGATATTATCGCTTGATTCGAAGAAAGCCTTCTCGGTGACTTTTGCATCATTTATTACCTGACGGATTTGTTTATCATCAGCTTTTACGTGCCTGATAAAATCGCCGGCCAGCTGAACCGTTTCCTTAAAATGTTTGTCGAAGCCGGTAATCCGCATGAAAAACTGCTTGTCGGTGGCATCGAAAGAAATCGTACTGCCCAGGACCTGCAACCGCGTACGGAATTCATGGAACGACAGAGAGTCCGTTCCCAAAAACTGAAGGTAATTAGCCAGATGCATCAGTTTGGGTTGCTCCAACGTTCCAACCTGATAAACCAGGTTAAGGGTAAATATATCCGTAACAGGATTTGCCGTTGCATATAAAGTGGCTAAGGGAGTCAGACTCACCGTTTCTACATCTTTCTGAAAATCAATGAAACGCGGCTTCACCTCTTGTACCGGCAGTTGTTCCAACTGTTTTGCATATTCGGAAGAGGCTTCCGAGTTTTTGGGTACAATCGGACTGAAATCCGGTTTCGTCAAATTATCCTTCGGATATTTGCCCGTCGTCTTTGTAACGCATAAATAGTTTTCACTGAAATATTTACGGGCCACACGGACTACGTCTTCCTTTGTCAAAGCATCGATACCGGAAACTTCCTGCAAATAATCTTCCCAGCTTTTACCTTGCGAATACAAAGACATCATAATCCGGGCACGCGAATCTATATTCTCCAGGTTTGAGGCATATTGGCGGCGTTGCTCCTGCTTCAGGCTATTGAATATCTCGTCACTGAAATCCCCTTCTTTCACCCGGTTGATTTCTTTCCAAACCAGTTTTTCGGCTCCGCCATAAGTCTGGAACATCAGCTTAGGAATAACGGCAACGGCCAGTATCCCGGCTTCATTCATACTTTCATTCATAGCCATCGACGCCATAATCTTCCGGTCTACCATCAGTTTATCCAGAAAACCGGTCCCGTTCGCATTGTTCAGCATATTAACCGCCACAGCCAACGCCACCTGGTCTTCATGATTGGCCGGAACGCCACGGAACCCCATTCCCATCGCTTTCACTAGAGGTACGGGGAATTTTATTTTCATTTTCTCCTTTCCTTTAAAGGGCGGAAGGGCCACAATATCGTGTTTGGGAGCTTCTCCCGGACGGATACGGGAAAAAGTTTTTTCCAGAACCGGCAATACTGCCTCCGTATCAAAATCACCACTCAATATCAGCACCATATTGGAGGCCACATAATATTCTTCAAAGAACTTCCGCATCTCTGTCAGGCGTGGGTTCTTCAAGTTCTTCGTACTGCCGATTATCGGATAAGCATACGGATGCGGGGCAAAATAACGGGCAAGCAACCGGTCCATAACAGGCCCGCCGATGAAATCGCCATACATGTTTTTCTCTTCATAAACAGTTTCCAGTTCGCTCTGGAACAGGCGGAAGACCGGATTCAGCAGGCGTTCGCTGTTGATTTCCGCCCACTGGGACATATATTGCGGGGAAAAGGTATTGAAATAGATAGTTGCATCATAAGACGTTGCGGCATTCAAACCCGAACCGCCATATTTGGAAATCAAACGGTTGAACTCATTGGGAATAACATAGTCGGAAGAACGGATGCTTAATTCGTTTATCTCTTTCTGTATCTGGGAGCGGGCCGCTTCATCTTCCGTAGCCGCCAGTTCGTCATATTTCAGTGCGATAGAATCCAGCAACGTTTTCTCCGCATCGTAATCGACAGTTCCGATTTTGTCGGTTCCTTTGAACATCATATGTTCAAAATAATGGGCAATTCCGGTATCCGGACAATCCTTCGCTCCTGCCTTTACGACAACGGCACCGAATACTTTCAGCTGGCTATGGTCTTCATTCAGCCAGACTGTCAATCCGTTTTTTAGTTTATGTTCTTTTACTTCCAGCGCTTTTGTATTCTGAGCCGCAAACAGATTCGAACAACTTGCAAATAACATCATCATTAATAATGTTTTCATGGATATATTACCATACATCTTTGTATTATGGTCTACAAAGATACCGGATTCCTTTTTGTTATCAGGGGTTGATTAGACTTTTTTATTATTTAAACCAAATGCAGTTGTAAATGTTATCATTATAAAAGAGAGATAACAACATGGTAAATTTAGGTAGCTGGATGAACAAAATCCTCGTCGGCTGGGGCGTGGATGCGAAAATCGCAAATACATTCGATGAAATGATTATTGCCGTACTACTGATCGCGGTAGCTGTAGGAGTCGATTACTTATGTCAGTACATTTTTGTCGGCAGTGTACGGAAGTTATCGGAGAAAAGTCATTATTTCTGGGATACTTTGTTGATTAAGAGGAGAGTTATACATAATCTGGTGCATGCCATTCCCGGAATTTTGGTCTATACTTTATTGCCGATGGCTTTTATCCGGGGAAAAGAATTGTTGTTGATTTCGCAAAAAGTTTGCGCCGTTTATATTGTATTTGTTCTGTTGCTGGCCATCAACGGATTTATCCTGGTGGCAATGGATATATATAATCATAGGGAGGTCAGTAAGAACCGTTCGATAAAAGGATTCGTGCAGGTACTTCAGGTGCTGGCTTTTTTCATTGGAGGGATTGTGATTATTGCCATTCTTGTCAACAAATCACCAGCCACATTGTTTGCCGGACTGGGCGCTTCGGCCGCCATCCTGATGTTGGTATTCAAAGATACGATACTCGGATTCGTTGCGGGCATACAGTTATCAGCCAATGATATGTTACGCCCGGGCGACTGGATTACAGTCCCGGGGTCCAACGCAAACGGGATTGTACAGGAAATCACTTTGAACACCGTTAAAATACAGAACTTCGACAATACAATCTCCACTATCCCACCCTATACACTGGTCAACAACTCTTTCCAGAACTGGCGGGGAATGGTTGAATCGGGCGGGCGGCGTGTCATGAAATCCATCTTTCTCGACCTGAACACAATCAAATTCTGTACACCTGAAATGCTGGATAACATGCGGAAAGAGATTCCCCTGCTGGCCGACTATAAGCCGGACGAAGGTGTGACACCGACTAACTCGCAGATGTTTCGTGTCTATGTAGAGCGTTACCTGACCAGTCTGCCGGTTGTAAACACCGACCTCGACCTGATCATCAGCCAGTTGCAATCGACAGAATACGGTGTGCCTATCCAGATCTATTTCTTTTCCCGCAATAAAGTATGGAAAGAATACGAACGCATCCAGTCGGATATATTCGATCATTTCTTTGCGATGATTCCTCTGTTTGAACTAAAAGTGTATCAATACTCTGATTAATGTAAACTTGGGCAGCAATGATTTTTTCCCTACATTTGTGTTCACAACTTTAAATACAAATATATGAGTGAATTACAACAATGGATTAACAGTTACCTGATTAAATGGGGATTAGTACACGACTCTGCAAATATTTGGGACAACCTGGTCGTATTGCTGCTTCTAATAGTGATAACTGTCGGTATCGATTACACTTGCCGCTATATCTTCCTCGAATTATTTAAGCGTTTTGCTCAAAAAACCAAAAACCAGTGGGACGATCTGATCGTAGAACGGAAGATCATCAATAAGCTGATGCACCTGATCCCCGCGATCCTGGTTTATATCATGCTTCCGCTGGCACTACCCAAAGAGGAAATGCCTACTTTGCTCGGTGTCCTTCAGATGGTATGCAGTGTTTACATTGTGGCCGTTGTACTACGATTCATCAACGCTTCACTGAACTTATTATTAGAGATATACAACCGGAGAGAATCGATGAAGAACAAACCATTGAAAGGGTTTGTACAAATCATTCAGGTGATTGTGTTCTTTGTCGGTGGAATAATCATTATCAGTATCCTGATCGGCAAATCGCCCGCTACGTTATTTGCCGGACTGGGTGCTTCGGCTGCCATCCTAATGCTGGTGTTCAAGGATACGATACTTGGCTTTGTGGCCGGTATTCAGCTATCAGCCAATGATATGCTACGTCCGGGCGACTGGATAACAATGTCAAAATACGGGGCTGACGGAACAGTGATTGAAGTGACGCTGAATGCTATTAAAGTTCGCAATTTCGACAACACAATTACCACCATACCGCCTTATGCACTGGTCAGCGATTCTTTCCAGAACTGGCGGGGGATGAAAGAATCAGGAGGGCGCCGTGTGAAGCGTTCCATCAATATCGACATGAACAGCGTACATTTCTGTACACCGGAAATGTTGGCTAAATTCCGTAAAATATCATTACTCACCGATTATATCGATACGAAGCAGGAAGAGTTGGAGGCCTATAATAAAGAACACAGCATCGACGCTTCTATTTGGGTAAACGGACGACGCCAGACAAATATAGGTGTCTTCCGCGCTTATCTGGTGAATTATCTGAAAAGCAATCCCAATGTAAGCCAGAACATGACCTGCATGGTTCGCCAACTGCAACCGACAGAACAGGGTATTCCCATGGAGCTATACTTCTTCGCATCCACCACAGACTGGATTCCATATGAAGACATCCAGGCCGATGTGTTCGACCATATCCTGGCTGTCATTCCGGAATTCGGTTTACAGGTGTTCCAGGGCGTATCAGGTTCAGACTTACGTCATTTGAGGATAGAATCAACAAATTTAAAAGATATTTGATCCAGACTCAATCAAATTCGACAAAATTCTTTTGTATCACCTCATAATAAGCAAACGGAGGTTTAACATATTCTTCCAGGACCTCCGTTGCTACTAACTGTTCGGTTTCATAATCGACTTTCCAGCCATGGTTATGCTGGGTAGTGAGCCGGACAGGGTCAAAATCCTTATCATCCTCTTTGGTGAAGAACATAGCATGTTCGCCTGCGACCGGTTTGCATTGTTCCGGCAAAATCAGCCATGCCCTAGTTTGTGCTTTATGTTCACTTTCGTCAAAATATATCAGATGGTCAAGCAATTCCAAGAAAATATCCCAGCTTATGTCATACGGAAAAGTGAGGGCAAATACCTGGGTACTCATCGTATGCATCCGGATAATAGCTTCGTAACTGCGGGCATTATATATTTCCGTAAACGTACGCAACATTAAAGCCATTTGTGTTTCATCAACTCCTGCAACAATCACCATTTTGTCGTTACTGACGGAGACATTCGGACGCAAAGCCGGATCAGGACGCCTGTCTTTTTTAAAGAATTTGTTTCGCAAATAGAAAATCAATATGACTGCCAATGCGAAAAAGAACAGATAAGTCTTAACCGGCAATTTCTTACCCGGTTTCTTCGCCACTTGGATTGTCTTCATCATGTCGTCATCAAGCCTGAATGTGATGGGGATTACCTTTTCATCTGCGATATTCTCTCCGTTACGGGTAGCGGGTATCCATTTTCCGCTTGTCAGGGCAACCAGGCGAATCGCTTCATCATTCAGCAACGGCTCCGAACCTAAAAAGACATGCGGTTCGGTAACCGAGCCATCCGGCTCTACCGTGCAGGAAACAAGGACCGTCCCACTCACCTCCTCTTCGGCAGCCTTCTCGGGATATTGCATATTCTGCCGGATAAACCAGAACTGTGCTGCCGAACCACCTGTGTATTCCGGGAAAGTACGGTCAGAACCTTCAGAACGAAGGATAGGACTATAAACCCCTTCACTGCTGCGCAACAAATACGTCAACATATACTGATTGTCCTCCATCCGGCTGAAACTCATGGAACGATATCCCAACGATGGCAAGTTATTGATATTTTTCCCCTCATTATCAGGAGGCAACATCACAACCTCCATCAATCCGACTTTTATCCTGGAAAACCGCAAATCGTTCAAAACATGGAGATACAAAGACTGGCGAACCATTTCTTCTCCTGAAGCATCTTTCTCCCTGATACTCTCGAAACGATACTTCCACGCAATAGGGACATTGCTCTTGTAATCATCTATAAAAGAATAGATAAGGCTGATTCGGGCACCACCCAGCAAAGGAATCGGCTCGCTTACAAGTCCCTGACTTTTGGGATTATCAGGCGTAAAGGCTGTAAATTCACCCTCATTCGTACCGAAATGGGTAAATGATTTTGCCGGAAAAACAGCTTCCAGGCGGAACAGGGAAATATCTTTATCGGTAATCTTCGGTTCCTCAATAATCAAGCTATCCAAAAAAGGTTTCACTTCCTGCTTTATACGCAGTTCTTCTGCTGTCAGATTATTATTCAGTTGTGCTTTCACATCCATGTTCCCCAGCAGGAAAACAGACAAAAGTAAAAATTGTAACAGGCTAACTTTCATACTATATACATTTACTTTACATCAGAACTGGAAATAGATAAACGGTTGCACACCGGCACTCTTGAACTGCACTACAACAAAAATCATAACCGCCAGAATAACAGCCTGCACCAACAAAGGAGAACGGGTTACGACTCCCTGCACCGCATTCTCTGCCGACTTAGGCATGAAGTGAAGCACATAACCAATCACCATCAGGATAAAAACACCTTTATATCCCGCTACAAATTGTGTAAATACTTCCGGATGGAAGTTTGTAAAGATTTGCGAAAGCATCTCCTTCACCGTTTGTATCGAATCGGCACGGAAGAATATCCATCCGAAACAAACCAGGTGAAACGTAATCAATATGCCCAAAACCCTGCGCCAGGGCTTCATTTCAGACCCTAGTTGCTTGAAACTGCTGAACCGGCTCATTATAAACTTATGAATCGCCAGCGCCACTCCATGAATGGCTCCCCAAATGATAAAACTCATCGAAGCGCCATGCCAGAGACCACCCAGCAACATTGTAATCAGCAGGTTTATATACGTACGGATTTTCCCTTTCCGGTTCCCACCCAGCGAAATATACAGATAATCTTTCAACCATGAAGACAGAGATATATGCCAGCGCCGCCAGAATTCGGTAATGGTCGCCGACTGGTAAGGCGAATCGAAGTTTACATTAAACCGGAAACCTAAAAGCAAAGCAATACCAATCGCCATATCCGAATAACCGGAAAAGTCGCAATAAATCTGCAAAGCATAACCATAAACGCCCAGTAGGTTTTCCACACCGGTATAAAGCAAAGGCGCATCAAAAATACGGTCTACAAAGTTCAGGCTGATATAATCGGAAATCACCGTCTTCTTAAACAAACCACAGAGTACCAGGAACAATCCTTCGCCAAATTCGGAACGGGTGACGGTCGGTTCCTTATAGATTTGCGGAATAAAGTCGCGGGCACGGACGATAGGCCCTGCCACCAACTGCGGAAAGAACGAGACATAAAACACATAATCTATCCAGCGTGTCAGCGGCGTAATCTTCCCCCGGTATACATCAATGACATAACTGATTGTCTGGAACGTGAAAAAAGAAATACCGACCGGCAGAAATATATCCATCGGCTGATACGTAACGCTTTGCATGGCCGTATTTCCAAACTGGTAACCAAACATCCTTGTTACCGAAGCAATCATATCCAACAGGAAATTGAAATACTTAAAATATCCCAGCATCCCGAGGTTTATACATAAACTAAGAACAACCCACAGTTTACGCTTCCATTGGGTTGTAGTATGGAATATTCCCTGCGCAATACAAAAATCTGACGTGGCAGTAAATAACAGCAGGAAAAACCAGAATCCGCTACTCTTATAATAAAAATAGATAGAAAACAGCGTTACATATATAATACGGGCCAGCAAATGTTTCCTGAGTGACATATAAATAATCAGGAATCCTATAAACAGGAAAAAGAACAACCCGCTACTGAACAGTATCGGCGACAGGTGTTGATAGGTGAGCACCTCTCCCAGCTTGGATAAATCTATATTATCGAACATCGTTATCTGCTATATATCGGTTATAGGTTTGCATCAGGGCACGATACAATAAAATTCCTTGCTCCTGATAGCCTTCTTTCGTAAAATGAACGCGGTCCCTTCCCATTAAACCGGTCTTGCGCCATCTGGCAGAAGAGTTCTTCCCTCCTGTCGAAGCAAACAAATCCCAGCATGCCAGACCCTCGCGACGCGCCACTTCGACAATCGCCTTTGCTGCACGTTCTGTATTTTCATTGCGCACATACGTACGTTTCTTGTTCACATACACCCGTTTATAACATTCGGGAGGAGTTGTCAGCAAGATTGCCGTATGCGGCATTTGTTTTTTCACTAAGGATATAAAATCTTCAATCTGCCCGGCAAATTCATTACGGGTAAAACGCCGGCCGAAAGTCTCGTTCGTTCCTAAAGAGATAATCAACAGCGACGGATTCAGCAAAGCCAACTGGCGGACATAGTTCTCGTCTGTATAATTTACATACATGGCACCGTTCACACCGATCGAATGATACAAAATACCCGGTTGCCCGTTGGTCAGATTGAAACCATAATAAAGGTTCTTAAAAGAAGAAGCCGGAAGCAAGTTATCCGTCCCCTGTTTCCTTCGCGTACTGTGCAGCTGCAACGTGTCGACGAGACAAGAGATGCGGAACGTATCGGCAATCACTCCCGGCGCACACGGCGCCGTACTTAATACCGTCCTGACAGAATCTTTCATTTTTCCGGCCGGCAGCATCGGCATGGACTTCTCCCCACGGTAAATGACTGCCTGGTTAAAAGAATATCCGGCACCGTTATTAGGTGCTATGCTGATATCGAAATTGATGGATGGCGACGCGGACTGGATACCGATACCACCCGGCCCAATCGGACATTTCCGGTTGTTCTGGATACAACGTCCGGCAATCCATTCCTTCGCTACGGATGAAATGAAATAATCGTCCGGTTCGTTCGTCTTGCTCAGTTTGAAGGGAGCAATCCAGCCACGCCCGGCATTGCCGAACTGCTGTTGAAGGAGACGCATCATGCGCCCGCTATAATGTCCTGCCTGTATATGCGAATCGCCCAGCTGTACAATCGTGATGACCGTATCTTTTCCCGCACGCAAGGAATCGAGTCCAGCAAAGAAATGATGCAACGGAGCGTATTCATTTACGCAACTGTCGGAGGCTGGCAACTGAATCGAGTCGACAACGGCTCCCATAAGATAAGAAGCGAAAGGCAACGCAATCGTATCCGGCACAGTCAACGTATCGGGCAACGCATTCCCCGCATCCTGAAACGATGAGCGGGAAGGCGAAAGATTCTTCGCCCCTACGGTAATCGCGAGCAATGCCAACAAAACCGACAAATTAATTAACCACTTTGTCTGCTTCATCATAAAACTCCTTTTCCAATAATAATGCATTAAAAAGAGCCGTCGCTATTTCGCGCCCGCCTCTGAAACTCAGATGTGTATAATCTTTGCTTGCCCAATTGTTCTCAACATAACGGACCATGCTGTTCTCGCCTCCCATCGCACCGAACGTATTCCAGAACGGAATACCTGTTTTACGGGCAATCTGCCTTTGTGTATGAAGCAGGGCAAGCACGGCAGGCATCGTTTCAAACTCACCCTCTTCCTGATGGCTACGGTCTGAAACACCTAACAGCAAGATATCCGCCTCCGGGAAACAAACCTGTACATGGCGAACCGCTTCTTCCATGCGTTTGCTATACCAGCCGTAATGTAAAACGCTGTCGCTTACCACATTCAAACCATACTGAAGAATAATCAGGTCGTACGGCCGGACTTCGGTCAGATTCCGGCAAAGCGAACTATCCAGACGGTTCAATATCATACCGGAATTACCACGCAGGGAGTAATTATCAACGACAACACCTGAATTATCCTCCAGGGCGACACCCAACGCACGGAAACCTTCCGTCTCCGTAAAAGAGAAAGTAGCTTCTGTAAATGTCCCTTTCCGCTCATATTGTGTTATTTTCGAAACGACAGGCAATAACTCATTGATTGTATCCGGCTGATTGTTATAATGCAGTTTCATCCGGGTTCGGGCATTCTGTTCATACAGGAATTTCAGTGAAGAAGCCGATTGTAACTCCGGATAACGGTTTGTTGTCTTGACAGATACGGATACCTTTTCACCTTTCGGTTCAAACATCATTCCGGAAAGCGTATACCCATGTTCATGGTCGGTCAGCATCGACCAGGTGTGCCATCCTTCCGAGCGCTGTTCGATAGTCGGACGGAACTGTGCAGCCACGGAAGTAATAGGAACAAAGCCCACTCCGCGCCCGCCAAACTCTTTCTGCAAGGCAGAACGCAGGTCAGCAACGACAATATCCCCCTCAATAAACGAGTCACCCAGAAAAGCGACACGCACCGGCCGGTTCATTGTCTCCCGGTTCTTCAGGGCTGTAAAGAAACGCTTCAACCCGATATGGCCTACCGAATAATCTTCGATATGCGTACCGAGCGAATCTGCCCCCTGGACAGAATACATTATATTATACAGGGAATCGCGTAACGCCAATGCCGCCGAATCAATCCCCGTCGAACGGATAATCGAATCGCGCAATGCTACTGAATCTATTTCCAACGTATCCGGTTGTTCGAGCTGTTTACGCAGCGAGTCCATCGACAACGATTGCGTTTTCACCCGTAAATCCGAAAGTAAGTCAACCTTTTTTATTTTCTGGCCGAACATGTTGTCCGGCAGATAATATAGTCCCAGGCAGATGCAAAGCGTTATAAGTAACAGCATCAGCAACCTGCCGAAATTATCTTCCTTATTCATTTACTCATTCTTACGAAGGTGCAAAGATAAGGATAAAGTTTCATTTGTAACGTAAAAGTTCCGGTATTTCAGCTGGTTCGCTGGCAACCCTTATTCCTGCTTCTTCCAATGCACGTATCTTTTCGACTGCGGTGCCGGCCCCTCCGGAAATAATAGCGCCGGCATGCCCCATCTGCTTACCCGGCGGTGCGGACTGGCCGGCAATAAAGCCGACTACCGGCTTGGTGACATGCGTACGGATATAATCGGCAGCCAGTTCCTCGGCATTTCCTTCAATCTCTCCGATTATCACGATTGAATGCGTTTCCGAATCCTTCTCGAACATTTCCAGCAGTTCGCGGAAATAGAGGCCGACAACAGGGTCGCCTCCCATTCCTACTGCGGTAGACTGCCCCATACCGTTGGCCGTCAAATGATAAACGACCTCATAGGTCAATGTCCCGCTACGGCTGAGCACACCCGTATGACCTTTCGTGAAAACCTTTCCCGGCAGGATTCCGACCAGACTTTCACCCGGAGAAATCAATCCGGGACAGTTCGGCCCAATTAACTTTGCCCCTTTCAGTTGGACAAAACGATAGGCTTTTATAACATCGACGGTCGGGATTCCTTCAGTGATACAGAGAATCAGCTCAATCCCGGCATCGGCCGCTTCCATAATGGCGTCTGCCGCAAAACGGGCAGGAACGAATATTATCGAAGTGTTAGCCTGTGTTTGCTGTACGGCATCGTACATCGTATTGAAAACCGGGATATGCTCGATTTCCGTACCGCCTTTGCCCGGTGAGGTACCACCTACGACATTGGTTCCGTATTCTTTCATTTTCAGTGCGTGGAAGAGGCCGTCGCGTCCGGTTATCCCCTGCACGACCAGCCGGGTCGATTTATTTATCAATATGCTCATGGTAACTTTTCTTTTATTGTTTATGTGATGCTTCAACAGCCATCAGGGTGGCTTCTCCCATTGTTTCGGCAACTTTGAAACGAGTGTTACGCAACAAATCGCGCCCCTCCTTCTCATTCGTGCCTGTCAGACGGACAACGACAGGGATATCGGTATCAATTTGCTCAAAAGCCTTCAGCAGCCCGTAGGCAACATCATCGCAACGCGTAATACCTCCGAAAATATTTATCAGCACAACCTTTACCTGTGGGTCTTTTAAAAGTAGCTTCATTGCCTCAATCACTTTTTCCGGATTCGAACTTCCTCCTATATCCAGAAAATTAGCTGGGTTTCCGCCATACAATTTAATCATATCCATCGTAGCCATCGCCAGTCCGGCACCGTTCACCATGCAACCAATCTCGCCACCCAGATGCACATAACTAAAACCTTTTTCCTTCGCCTGCGCCTCCGTCCTTTCTTCCTCTGTCGGTTCAAACAGTGCCAAGACACGAGGCTGGCGGTATAACGCGTTATCATCGAACGTCATCTTGGCATCAATAGCCATCAGGACCCCGTCCTTCGTCATAACCAACGGATTGATTTCAACCAGAGAAGCATCTTTCTCGATAAAAAGCTGGTACATATTCCGGATAATCGCAGCCATCTGGTTCACCTGAGCTATCTTATCGAACAAGGTAAAGGCATAACGGCGTGCCAGATAATCCGGAATCCCGATAAGCGGGTCGATCCGGAAATGAAATATCTTTTCGGGACTCCGGCGAGCCACTTCCTCAATATCCATCCCTCCTTCCGCACTCATCATCAAGACAACTGAACGGGAATTGCGGTCGATAACAAAACTGACATAATATTCAAGATGGATATTCACCGCCTCACTCACAATCACACGGGTGACAGGGAAATCTTTAATCGTCATGCCCAGAATCGCTTCGGCATGTTGTAATGCTTCTTCCGCATTGCCTGCCAGTTTAACACCTCCGGCCTTTCCCCTTCCTCCGGTCAATACTTGTGCCTTGATTGCTACCTTTTCATTCCCCAGCTGACTGAAAGCAGCCATAACCTCTTGCGCCGTGTTACACAGAATGTGCCGTTCCACTGGAATCGCATAGTCTGAAAAGAATTTTTTCGCCTGATATTCGTGTATCTTCATCTGGTAAATAATTTAGTGGTATTCACTCTTATTTTATAACAGATAAATAAATGAAGAAGTTGTTGAAGTTACCATATATATCCGGCTGTTTTCCAGCATAAAAGGAGAAATAACCTGTATTAACCGGACTTTTATTAGGAAAACTCGTTCCTTTTTCCTATATTTGTTAGGGAAGAATATGAGGAGGATGAGTTATGGATAATATTTCAGGTTATATTGAGCAATTTGTCCTGGATAAACTGAATACGTTTAACGAAGGCAGAAACACAGATAAAGGTGTGTATTTCATACTTTTGCCGAATGAAAAAACGGCTTATTACACACTTTGGTTCTACAACCCGGCAGCGGAATTTCATCCGAATGTTTTTCTCTCCACACTGGATGTGAACGCTATTAATTCAGTGGAAAAAGCGATGAAAACGACAGCCAACTCTTTCGCCAGGCTGACGGTTAAAATGAGACTGGAATCCATCTCACATAATGCCGACGACATTGTCTCTTTTGGCAAATATCGTAGTTATCATCTGTTTGAAGTGGCCGCCATCGACCCTAAATATGTCACCTGGATTGCCAACAAATATGAAGCACGCGTACAAAGCGAAAGACGTTTCAAGGAACTGGCAGCGACCTATTCATGGGTATATCAGGACCTGAACACTTCCCGCATGCACAAAGTGCCTGTCAGCCGTTTTATCGGAACGATAGATGAGAAATTAAACGATTTGCATCTTTCCGTCCGGCGGGTCAAGGTGGAAGACAATCCGTACAAAACCCGTTCAATCCGAGGAACCACCCATTTCTACGTCGACCAGAAAATTGTTGCTTCTGATGAATCCGGCAATCTGTTTTTCTTCACCATCCGGGCATCCGACCGTAGCCTGGAAAGCGGTAAGTTAAGTAATGCCGACCATGCTTATCAGGCGGGAGAAATCATGCATATCCGTTCGGCCAAAGTAATCAAGCATTATACTTCCCGGAATATCCGTTATACGAAGTTGGGATATATAAAAACAAAATAATACAATAACATTTGACAGGTAAAAATCCCATTCGAATCCATTTTTAATTTCACCCGGGAGAAATTTCGATTTCATTCGGATGAAAATTTATTTTCTCCCGGATGTGGCGTTCTTCCTGTTTTAGGAGGAAAATATATTATAGAGAAGAAAATACGCGAAGAGATGATTATGACTTATTTTACATATAAAATGGCATTTTTACAAAAAAAGACTCAACACGCTGTATATTATCAATATAGCATCAATTTAACAATAGTTAATTCTCCCGAAACCCTAGTTTCCGAATCCGAAACTCCCCAAAAACGGACTTTAAGTACACAAAGTAAAGTAAAGAATAGTAAAGTAACAACAACAGCAACAACACGTGCGCGAGAGCGGAAAAAATCGAATGTCTTTTTTTCTTTCCCGATATTTCTGTTATTTAGCAGCTTTTCCTATCTTTACCGCATTATAACCGGAAAACATGTTTACAAAAAAAATAACGCTCGTACTATCTGTATTCGTTGCACTCTTTATTTTCAACGGCACTCTCTTTGCCCAAGAGAAAGCATTTCCCAAAAAGGGAGAAGGCATCACCCTTTTTCTGAAACGTCATAATCGTGTCGGAAAAGAGTATCACGATGAGTTCGTAAAACTGAACAAGACTAAACTCGGCAATGGGAATAGCCTGAAAATGGGCGTTAAATACCAATTGCCGCCATTAAAGGGGGCAGCGGCTACCGTGGCAAGGAAACCTAATTACGAGCCCTTATTCGGCAAGGAAATGGCCGAATACAAAGTCACATCCTCCGAGTTGAAAGGCTGCTGCTTTTATCTGGTGAGCGGACATGGCGGTCCCGACCCCGGAGCCATCGGTAAAATGGGCAATGTAGAACTTCACGAAGACGAATATGCTTACGACGTCATGCTCCGCCTGGCCCGTAACCTGCTGATGCGGGGCGCCAAAGTGCACATCATCATCCAGGATGCCAAAGATGGTATCCGCAACGACAAATTCCTGAAAAACAGTAAACGCGAAACCTGCATGGGTGACCCGATACCGTTTAACCAGTTCCGCCGTCTTGAACAGCGGTGCGATAAAATCAACTCTTTATTCAAGAAAGACAAAGAAGTATACAAACGCGCCATCTTCATGCATATCGACAGCCGCAGTAAAAGTCACCAGACTGATGTTTTCTTCTATTATCAAGACAAAAATTCGGAAAGCAAACACCTGTCAAAGACAATGAAATCGACTTTCGAGCACAAATACAACAGACATCAGCCCGGCCGCGGATTCACTGGGACAGTCGGCCAGCGCGGATTGTATGTTTTAAGAAAAACAACGCCTCCCTCCGTTTTTGTCGAACTCGGCAACATACAAAATAGCTTCGACCAGAAACGTTTCATTCTCAGCGACAACCGCCAGGCTTTAGCAAACTGGCTCTGCGAAGGTTTCATAACCGATTACAAACGTTACAGGAAAAAACTGAAATAAACGGGAGACGGTATATGATAACCGTTGTTGAAACATAGGTGTTTTAATGACAAAACATATATACAAACATTCTTTCGAAAATAAGCCGGTCGATAATCGGACAGCTCAATTTTTTCTAATTATTACCCCTTAAGAACAACCGTTATTCCATAAAAATATATACCTTTGTGAGATTATTGTTGAATCGTTTTAAAACACCATGAATAATTCTTACATATCTCCTTTTGCAAAACCCGTTTATGTGATGTTGAAACCGGTAGGTTCGGTTTGTAACCTGGCCTGCGAGTACTGTTATTACCTGGAAAAAGGGAAATTGTATCCGGAAGTAAAGAATCACATCATGAGCGAGCAACTGCTGGAAAAATTCATCAAAGATTATCTGGAATGCCAGACAATGCCTCAGGTACTCTTCACCTGGCACGGCGGCGAAACACTGATGCGTCCGATAAGTTTCTACAAAAAAGCACTCGAACTTCAACAGAAATACGGCCGTGGAAGGCAGATAGACAACTGTATCCAGACAAACGGGACGTTGCTGACAGACGACTGGTGCCGTTTCTTCAAAGAAAACAACTTTCTGGTTGGAATATCAATCGACGGTCCGCAGGAATTTCACGACGAATACCGCCGGAACCGCCAGGGCCTTCCCTCCTTCTACAAAGTGATGAAGGGAATCGAGTTGCTGAAAAAACATCAGGTAGAATACAATGCGATGGCAGTCGTAAACGATTACAATGTCGATTATCCGCTTGATTTTTATAACTTTTTCAAAGAAATAGATTGTCATTATATCCAGTTCGCCCCTATCGTGGAACGGTTGGGACAACACACGGACGGGACAACGCTGACTTCGCCGGAACAACAGGACGCCCATATAAAATTGGCCCCCTTCTCCGTCGATTCCGAAAAATGGGGTGATTTCCTTTGTGCCATCTTCGATGAATGGCTGAAAGAAGATGTGGGAAATTACTATATCCAGCTATTCGATGCCACACTGGCAAACTGGGTCGGAGAACAGCCGGGCGTATGCACCCTGGCTCGGACATGCGGACATGCCGGCGTGATGGAATTCAATGGCGACCTTTATGCGTGCGACCACTTTGTGTTCCCCGAATATAAACTGGGAAACATCTATACGCAGACATTAACGGAAATGATGTACAGTCAGAACCAGTTAAAGTTCGGAGCTGATAAATACGACAAGTTGCCGGTGCAATGCAAAGAATGTGAATTTCTCTTTGCCTGCAATGGAGAATGTCCCAAAAACCGCTTCCTGCATACAGCGAGCGGCGAACCGGGATTAAACTATTTGTGCAAGGGCTACAAAAAATATTTCAGGCACGTAGCGCCCTATATGGATTTTATGAAAAAAGAATTATTGGCCCAGCGTCCGCCCGCAAACGTGATGCAATGGGCAAAAGAGAACAGAGAGATTTTATAAAACAATATGAAATACAACAGACGTGATTTTATTAAAACAGGAGGTATGGTTATGCTTGGTTCACTGGCAGTTCCTTCTTTTTTAGAAGGTTGTGCCGGTAGTACTGCTGATAAAGCTGCCGGTATCTCGTTTGCGTTAAACCATTTCGGTTTAAGCGAAAGCGATATGAAAAAAGTGCTGAACGCAGCACTGGAAAAAGGAGGAGATTATGCAGACCTCTTCTTCGAACATTCTTACCGTAACAACATCGGTTTACAAGACGGTGCGGTAAACCGCGCCTCTTCAAACATAGATTTCGGAATGGGCGTACGCGTCTTGTCCGGAGACCAGACAGGTTATGCCTACGTTGAAAATATCTCGCTCGACGAGATGCTGACAGCCGCTCGTACGGCTGCCCGTATCGCTAACGGTGCTGCCGGAAAAGGACCGGTCAAACTGACTGAAGAACCGATTATCAATAATTATTATGGTGTGCAAACACCCTGGGACGAGATTGCCGTCAACCAGAAAACGCCTTACCTGCAAAAACTGAACGACCAGATTTTTGCACTCGACAAACGAGTCCATAAGGTAATGGCTTCTCTCGGAGATACGACATCGCACATCTTTTTCTGTAATTCAGAAGGACAAACATATTACGATTATCGTCCAATGGTAACTCTGGGCGCCGTCTGCATCATGGAAGACAACGGTAAGATTGAAAACTCTTACGCTTCCCGCGCATTCCGTATGGGCGCCGAGTTCCTGACCGACGAAATCATAGCCGAAGTAGCAAAAGAGGCGGTAGAAAAAACGTCAATCCTCTTCCAGGCCGTGAAACCCAAAGGCGGCGAAATGCCTGTCGTGATGGGGGCCGGTGGTTCAGGTATCCTGTTGCATGAAGCCATCGGACATGCGTTTGAAGCCGACTTCAACCGCAAGAACACGTCCATTTTCTCCGACCAGCTGAATAAGAAAGTCTGCAACGAACACATCAATGTGGTTGACGACGGTACAATCCCGTTCAACCGTGGTTCCGTGAATATCGACGACGAAGGTGTGGAAGGACAAAAGACATATATCGTGAAAGAAGGTATCCTGACGAGTTATCTGCACGACCGCATCAGTGCGAAACATTATGGTATCCCTTCTACAGGCAACGGACGTCGCGAGTCGTTCCGCCAGATGCCTATCCCCCGTATGCGTGCCACTTATATGGAGGCCGGAAACGTGACGGAAGAAGAGATGATTTCAACTGTAAAGAAAGGTATCTATGCCTCCAGCTTTACCAACGGGCAGGTACAGATCGGTGCAGGCGACTTTACATTCTTTGTAAAAGACGGCTATCTGATTGAAGACGGAAAACTGACACAGCCGATCAAAGATATCAACATCATCGGTAACGGTCCGAAAGCCTTAGCCGACATCACCATGGTGGGCAACAATTATAAGATGGATAACGGCACATGGACATGCGGCAAAGACGGACAATCCTGTCCGGTAACTTGCGGTATGCCATCTGCTCTGGTTAGTAAACTTACTGTAGGAGGAGAAAATTGATATGATAACTAACGATAATAAGAAACTGGCCCAGTGGGCCATGGAGTTCGCATTAAAGAACGGTTGCCAGTCCTCACGGGTAACGCTGTATAATGGTTCCAGCAGTTCATTCGAAATCCGGGACATGAAGATTGACCGCTTACAGCAGGCTTCTGAAAACAGTCTGGTTATCCATCTGTTTGTCGATGGCCGTTACGGTTCTTTCTCCACCAACCGCCTGGATAAAAAGGAACTGGAAAAATTTATCCGCAACGGAATCGATTCAACCCGTTACCTGGCAGAAGACAAGGCCCGTACATTGCCTGACGCTTCCTTGTACTACAAAGGAGACGGTGCTGACCTGCAACTGATTGATCCGAAATTCGATTCCATACAGCCGGACGAAAAAGTATCGCTGGCCATGAAGACCTGCGAAGAAATGATGGGAAAAGACGACCGTATTATTTCTGCCAACTCTTCTTACAGCGATGAGAAAGACTTTAAATATATGGTTGCCAGCAATGGTTTCGAAGGTGAAGCCTGCGGTTCTTCTTTCAGCCTGGTTGCCAGCGTCAGTATCCGTGGCGAAGGCGATGCCCGTCCCGAATCTTACTGGTACGATTCTTCCTTGTATTTCGATACGATGATTAAGGAAGGATTGGGTACAAAGGCATTGGAACGTGTTTTCCGCAAGCTGGGACAAAAGAAAGTGGCTTCCGGCAAATATCGCA
Source organism: Parabacteroides goldsteinii (assembly GCF_020091425.1). Classification (NCBI taxonomy): domain Bacteria; kingdom Pseudomonadati; phylum Bacteroidota; class Bacteroidia; order Bacteroidales; family Tannerellaceae; genus Parabacteroides; species Parabacteroides goldsteinii. The sequence continues at coordinate 2,179,619 of NZ_CP081906.1, forward strand.
TGATTGTCGACAATATGAATTCCGGCCGTTTGCTATCTCCTGTTATCGATGCTTTATACGGTTCTTCTATCCAGCAGAAAAACTCTTTCTTATTGGATAAGCTCGACCAGAAAGTATTGGGAGACAAACTAACCCTCATAGACGAGCCGCATCTTATCAAAGCATCCGGCGCCCGTTATTTCGATGGTGAAGGTGTTGCCACCAAGCGGATGCCCGTATTCGAAAACGGAGTACTGAAGACCTATTATATCGATACCTATTCTGCCAACAAGATGGAAGTGAAGCCGACTATTGCCTCCCCCTCCATCCTGACCATGCAGATGGGCGACAAAAATACGGACAACCTTATCGCTTCAGTAGATAAAGGTATTCTCGTTACAGGTTTCAACGGAGGTAACTGCAACAGTACAACCGGCGATTTCTCGTATGGCGTGGAAGGCTTCCTTATCGAAAAAGGAAAATTGACCCAGCCGATTTCAGAAATGAATGCAACCGGAAACATGATTGCTTTATGGAATAATCTGACAGAAGTAGGAAACGACCCTCGTCTGTTCTCCAGCTGGCGTATTCCGTCATTACTTTTCGACGGCGTTGATTTCAGCGGGTTATAATACTTATTCAGAAAAAGGATATTGCAAAAGCAGCTGACACCGTAACTGTCAAACACTTATGCAATATTCTTTTTCTTTATCTTATCAATAAATAAATCGAAATAAAATGACAGACGCTACCGCCTAGAACGAAGAAATGCCACATCGGATGCATACATTTATATGTATCGAAAAAATAAAAAACGCATCCTACCGTATAGAACAATCCTCCACCAATCAGCCAGTACAACACATCCATTGAATCCGTCCGCTGAAAGACATCAACCAAAGGCTTGAAAGCGATAATAACCACCCATCCCATTGCCAGATAACAAGTAGTTTTCAGATGATCGGTCTTTTTCATCTTCCTGAAACTGAGAAAAACACCGATAACGGCAGCAATCCATACAATTGCAAATAATAACCATCCCCAGTAACCTTCCTGCCGGAGCGCGACCAAAGTAAAAGGCGTATAAGTACCTGCAATATGTAGATAAATAGCACTATGGTCAAAACGACGCAGTAATCTCTTTTGCCGCGCATGGGACGAAGCATGATAAAATGTAGAGGTGACATACGAAAGCGTCATGCTAAGCGCATAAACCACCGAACTGCCCACTGCCCAGGGATTTCCATTACGGATAGAAGCTATCAGTAATAAAACGATAGCAACTATCCCGAAAATCATTCCTGCACCGTGCGTCAGCACATTGGCTACTTCTTCACCATAAGTTTGTCTTTGTTTGGTCCTGACCATTGCAGGTTACAATTGTTCAGCTTTAAAACCGGCATCTGTTACTGCTGCAATTATTTTATCAGCAGGAACATCCGCTGTTACTTCCAAAACCTTATCCGGCGATTTCAGGTCGACAGACCATTTATCTTCCTTCACCAACTTATTCAGTTTAGCACCGATAGCAGCCACACAGCCACCACATTTTGCGTTTGTTTTAAATTTCATTGTTGCCATAATCTTTTTGTTTATACTATTACTTCATAAATTTCAGTCTCAAGCTGTTAAGCACCACAGAAACAGAACTGAAGGCCATCGCCGCACTTGCCAGCATCGGATTCAATAACAACCCGTTTACCGGGAACAAAACGCCGGCCGCCAAAGGTATTCCTATCAGGTTGTAAATAAAGGCCCAAAACAGATTCTGATGAATCAGCCGCACCGTTCGTTTCGACAACTTGATCGCTTCCGGTAACAATAACAAATCAGATGTTATCAATGTTACCATTGCTACATCCATTGCAATATCCGTCCCTTTTCCCATCGCAATGCTCACATCGGCACGAGCCAGTGCCTGCGAGTCGTTTATGCCGTCGCCTACCATAGCAACTTTCTTTCCTAACTTTTGAAGAGCCATGATATATTCTTCCTTATCATTAGGCATCACTTCGGCCTTAAAATATTTTATACCTAAAGTATCAGCCACTCTTTCCGCGGTCTTCACGCCGTCGCCTGTCAACAAATGCACTTCTATTCCCATATCCGTCAGGGTCTTTACAGCCGCAGCCGATGTCGGTTTGATACGGTCTGAAATAGCCAGTACAGCCAGCAAACGGTTACCTTCGCCATAATAAACGACGCTTATTCCGTTGTCCTGCCATTTACGTATCTGCTTCATAGTGTCATCCGGTATCTCCGAACCGAATACCTCCAACAATCCGTGGCTTCCAACCCAGTAAGTAACACCATTGACTTCCATCCGGATTCCCCGGCCGGTAAGGCTTTCAAAATTACCGGCTTCACACGTAGAGGCTCCCGAATCTTCCAGCCAACGGATAATGGCAGACGCCAGCGGATGCTCCGATTTCAATTCCGCAGTATAGAGAATATCCAGATAACAGACATTCGATTCTGTCAGCCAGCAGGAATCGACGACAACCGGAATCCCTTCCGTCAATGTCCCCGTCTTATCCAGTACAATCGTATTAACTTTACAAAGAGTCTCCAACGCATAAGCATCTTTTATCAGGATATGCCGTTCGGCTCCTTTTCCCATCCCGACCATCAGTGCCGTCGGAGTTGCCAGCCCAAGGGCACACGGACAGGCAATCACCAATACTGAAACAGCTGAAAGAAGGGCATAAGAGAAATAATCCCCGCCGCCAATCACCATCCAGCAGATAAACGTTACGATAGACAGGAGAACGACTACCGGGACAAATATACCGCTTATTTTGTCAACTATACGTTGCACGGGCGCTTTACTTCCCTGGGCAGCCTGCACCATCTTGACGATTTGCGCCAGAACTGTTTCATTCCCGACTCCGGTCGCCTCCATCGTAAAAGCACCTTTTTGGTTGATTGTTCCGGCCAATACCCGGTCACCGGCAACTTTTTCCACAGGAATCGGTTCCCCGCTCAGCATGCTTTCATCTACGGAAGAAGAGCCTTGCAGCAAAGTTCCGTCCACCGGTATTTTCTCACCGGGACGAACACTTACAATATTTCCCCTTTTCAAAGAAGAGATAGGAACTTCCTCCTCTTTTCCGTCAGTTACAAGACGGGCCGTTTTAGGCTGTAATCCCATCAGGCTTTTAATAGCAGAAGAGGTACTGTTCTTCGCCCTCTCCTCCATCAACTTGCCCAACAGCACAAAGGCGATAATCACCCCCGAGGCTTCATAATACACATGCGGCTCCAATCCCTTTTCAATCCAGAACTCCGGATAAACCGTATTGAAGAAACTGAATATAAAAGCAATGGAAGTACTAAGGGCCACCAAAGTATCCATATTGGCACTCTTTTGCAGCGCATGGCGCACACCGTTCACATAAAACGACCGCCCGAACAGAACCATAATAGCCAATGCCAGCACCATCATTATCCAGTTGGCGTAGGGCATGTGCATAAACACCATCCCCAATAAAGCCAAAGGCACTGATAATATCCACGCTCCGATTGTATTCCGCTTCAGTTTCTTATAATGTTTACGCGCCATCTCTTCCTGTACGGCCAGCGGGTCTTCGGCCTCAACCACCAAATCATATCCGGCAGCCTGTACGGCTTCCTGCATTTTCTGTAAACTGATTACTGAAGGATGGTATGTAACTGATAAAGTGTTCGCTGCAAAATTAACAGATGCCTCTTCTACTCCGGGTAGTGCCTTGACGGTACTCTCCACGTTATTGGCACAAACCGCACAACTCATCTCAAGGACGGGCAGTACCTTACTTTCTACATCTTTCATTATTATGTTTATTTTATACCGATTCTATTGTAGAACAAAGATACGAATAAATCAGTTGCAACAAAGTTGCGGAATTTCATTACGCTCATTAAGATATGTACGAATTTAATAGTTTTATTTGGTATATTTGTCCTATTATTTAACAATCGAATACCCGACCTTTGTCAGACGAATTAACGAATGAATTTATAAAACGAATACAGTTATGATACTTGACTCCTTGAATAACACAGAAAAGGTTGAATGCTTGCACCCTTTGTTTAAAAAAGCTTTTGATTATGTAAAAGCTACTGACTTCTCCAAAATGGAAGACGGCAAATACGAGTTGGACGGTGCCCGCCTGTTTGTCAGCGTAGCCAGTTTATCCGGCAAAGATAAAAACGATGCAGCAATCGAAACGCATAAGAAATATATCGACATCCAGCTTCCCCTTCTTGGTGTAGAAAAAATCGGTTGGAAACCGGGATGCGAATTGCAGGAAGTTTCCGTGCCTTATAACGAAGAGAAAGACATCGCTTTCTTCGTTGACCGCCCGACTGCCTATACAAAAATCTATCCCGGACAGTTCGCCATCTATTTTCCGGAAGACGGCCATGCACCTGGTATCGGAGAAGGAAATATCCGCAAAGTGATTGTTAAAGTACAAGTCGAAGAATAATTGCCTGATACAACAAAGGCCGGTATCTTCTTTAAAACGAGAAAGTAACATTCTTATAAGGAAATACCGGCTTCTTTATTCTCTCTACATTTCAGAAAAGTATTTATCGCCAAAGCAAATTAAGATTATCCAATCCCTTTACAAGAAATTAAGCCTGCCATCAATAATTTATCTGTAACGATTAATTGCAGCAAACAAACAAATCTTTTGTTTTATATGTTCTATTTTTTCTCTCATAATATTTGTTTTTCAAATATTATCTATATTTGATTTCAAAATAAATCTCACAGTATGGATGAGCAAATAATCTGTCTTGATTCTCCCACTGATTTTATGGTTGGCAAATATGTTTCTGCCGACGAACTTAAACACCTTATGAATGTTCCCTGTAAGATTAAAGCAGGCGTCTTCATTCTTTGCATGGAAGGGTATGTCTGCTCGACCATCAATCTGGCAGAATACAAAACAACTAAGTTCAACATAATTACACTAACTCCCAACAGTTATATTCAGGTACATGAAATGTCTGATGACATTCTAATCTATTTTGCAGCTTTTTCTTCTGATTTTATGAGTTATGCAAATTTCTTAAGAAGTACAATGAGTTGTTTATCTATTATTTACAGACATCCGGTTATTCCTATCTCTCAAAAAATATCGAATCTGATTGCCAGCTTTTATGAGCTTTTATATCAGTACGCCGTTTATCCCAATATATCGAACAACAAGGAAATGATAAAAGCGATTTTCACAATGTGCAGTCAGGGAATTATAGAATTATACGATAGTAACCACTTTTTAGAGAAACAGGAACTCAACCGCTATACAGAGATTTATCAGGATTTTATAAATCTCGCCCTGCAATATTATACAACAGAACGTAATGTTACATTCTATGCAGACCGTTTAGGGTTGACACTCTCCTATTTCTCCACCTGCATAAAAAAAGCTATCGGGCAAACTCCCCTTGAAGTACTGACACAAATAATAATCATAGACGCCAAAGTACAACTGAAAGGAACAAACCAGGAAATTAAAAACATAGCAATGGAGTTAGGTTTCACCAATTTATCATTCTTCAATAAATTTTTTCGCCATCATGTAGGAATAACACCTCAGGAATATAGAGGAAAACTATATACATATTCCAATTATCAAAAAGATATTGATTAATATGATTTCTTTTTATAAGAATAAAAAACAGAACATATTATCCCAAAAATATATCACGCATATTCACTCCGATAGCCTTTACTTTGTAAAGCTATACAAATCATAATTTATTGGTGCTAAAATAAAGACATTATGGAGAGAAATATCATACAATCAGGAACAAATATCGAATACAGTTTGCTGATGAGTCTCATGGGAGTCAGCGTAAGCAAACATTTACTGGATGAGCACTTCACCCTCTTATGGGCAAACGATTTCTATTATGATTTGATAGGTTATCCGAAGGAAGAGTATGAGAATCTTTTCCATAACCAACCTGACTTATATTTTAAAGGTCATGAAGAAGCATGGAATATATTGGGACAGAAAGTGTATGAAGCAATAGCCAATAACTCCAACGGCTACGAGGCCATTATGAAAATGCCTGTAAAAGGAGGTGAAAGATGGACAAAACTGACGGCTACATTCACCGACCAGATTCAGGACGGGATTCCAATATCCTACACGGTAATGACCGATATTGAAGATATAATGCAGGCCAAACAGGAACAAACAATCGCTTACGAAAATCTCCCGGGTTTTATCTCAAAGAACAAGATTGGCCGTGACGGAAGTTTTACACTGCTGGATGCAAATGATAAATATATGGAGTTCGCGGGGGTTAGTAAAGGAGAATATCCTTTTTTCTCCCCCTTCTCCCGTCTGAACGAAAAAAGCCGGGAAGTACTGAAAGAACATGTAGCACTTATGCAAAAAGGAAAACCAGTGCATTTTGTTATCCAGTCGAAAGACAAGAACGATAACGATTCCTGGTTACAACTGAATGGGGAATGTATTGGCTGGGAAGGAGATGAACCAATCTATCTGATTGTATTTATCGATATCACCGATATTACCGAACAACGCGAATTACAAAAAAAACTTCAGGAACAATCCGAGCAATTGAAAGAGGCACTCGATTCTGCCGAAAAAGCCAATCAGGCTAAATCAGATTTCCTTGCCCGCATGAGTCATGATATCCGAACTCCCATGAACGCTATCATTGGAATGACAGCCATTGCCAAAGCACATGTAGATGAACGCGAACGGCTACTTGACTGTATGGAAAAAATCAACGGAGCATCCAAATTGTTACTTAGCCTGATTAATGAAGTATTGGATATGTCGAAGATAGAAAGTGGCCGGCTGATTTTGTCTGAAGATGAATTCAACATAGGAGAACTTCTACAAGACCTCGTCGTCATGATGCAGTCTGAAATTAAAAATAAGCAGCAGACACTCGATATCCATGTAAAAGGGTTAAAGCATGAAAATGTGACGGGCGATATACAACGCATCAAGCAGGTACTGATGAATATCCTCTCCAATGCAGTCAAATATACACAGGAAAATGGGCAAATCACCATAGACATCAACGAAAAAGTAACCTGGGATGGGTTCGGTGACTACGAATTTGTCTTTGAAGATAACGGAAGAGGAATGAAACCCGAATTTCTTGACAAAATCTTTTTGCCGTTCGAACGTGCCAGCGACAATGGTATCAAGAATATACAGGGGACCGGACTCGGGATGGCAATCAGTCATAAAATTGTAAAGATGATGGGGGGCGACATTAAAGTGGAAAGCGAATACGGCAAAGGTTCCCGCTTTACAATCAACATGCCATTACGTCATTGCGAACAGGTTCCGGATGAGAAAATAAGAATAGACGGATTGGAAGTGCTTGTTGTCGACGATGATAAGATTGCATGCCAAAGTACTTGCAGTTGCTTGCAGGAAATCGGAATAAAAAGTGACTGGGTATGTTCCGGAAATGAAGCCATAACCTACGTCCGGAAACGGTATGCAGAAGCAAACAACTACTTTGCTGTCATTATTGACCTGAAAATGCCGGAAATGAATGGCATAGAAACAACACGGCAAATCAGGAATATTGTTGGGACAGATGTTCCGATAATCATTCTTTCCGCATACGATATTGAAGAATATGAAGCAGAGGCCAAAGCTGCAAAAGCCAATGGTTTCATAACCAAGCCCCTCTACAAATCAAAATTATTCCAGATTCTGAAACGTTTCCTTTTTGAGGGGGAACAACCGGAGCCGGTCAGCCAGTTCAAACTGTCGGATGCCGACTATTCCGGCAAACGCATCTTGTTAGTGGAAGACAATGAGTTAAACCGGGAGATTGCCGTTGAAATCATCGGAAGTACCGGTGTATCCATTGACACGGCGGTAAATGGTCTCGATGCAGTAAATATCGTTTCGCAGTCGGCTGAAGGCTTCTATCAGATGATACTGATGGATATCCAGATGCCGGTAATGGATGGCTATGAAGCGACCCGTCAAATACGTTCACTGAAACGTGCCGATATACCTAACATACCAATTGTAGCCATGACCGCCAACGCCTTTTCAGAAGATGTGACAAATGCAATCAAAGCTGGAATGAACTATCATCTGGCAAAGCCCATCGACCTGGCGGCACTAATGGGAGTCCTCAATAAGTATTTACAATAGAAAACGTTAGGGAAGCTAACCGGGTTTTAGCTTCCCTAACGTTAATAATACAACTCTCTTATTTACCGTCCGGTTGCCTGTAAATATTCCGTCCGTTTAATCAGGTAATTGGTATAATCGTCCGTATATTGGTCTCTACTCTGTTGTAGTAAAGACTGGGCATTCAGCAAATCGCTCAATGTCTCTGTCCCTACCTGATAATAATCTGTACTCAGACGCACATTTTCTTCTGCCGTTTTTACCGATTCTTCCGATATCTTTGCCTGTTTATAGGCCTCTTCCAATTCATTCCAGAGTTTTTGCATCTGCAAAAGAAGTTTCTCATTGGTATCCTGCCGTGTATATTCAGCCGCTTTCAATTGCAACTTCTGCTTCCTGATAGCATGCGAACCGCCCCACCAATCGGTTAAGGGGACAGAAACCGTAGCAAAAATCATCCCGAAAGAATGATCGGTATCCAGAATATTATGATACATATAGCCGGCTCCTATTCCTACCGACGGCAGGTTCTGACCGACTTTCAATTTATATTGCAGACGGCTGGCTTCCACATTCTTATCAAGCAGTTTATAGGCAACAGTCGTCGGCAAGGCACTCATCAAGTCTATCCGGTAAGTCTCCGGCGAAGGCAGAGGCTCCTGCAAAGTTGCCTGAACGGTGAAATCATCTTCCGGCAGTCCGATATACTGAGACAACAACATTTTCGACAAACGTAAATTATTATCTACTTTCAGCCGGTCACTGGCTATGCTGTTCTTTTTCAGTTGAACCTGTAACAGTTCATTCCTGTTCGCCACACCGGCACGAACGGAAGCTTCCACATCCTTATACAAGTTGTCGATTAATGTTTCCAGTAAGGAAACCGTTTTTCTCTTTTCCTGCAAAGAAACGTGCAGCCAGTAATACTGTTCGACAGTCAGCAATACTTCATTCTCCGATTGTTTCATCTGATAACGGCTCACTTCCACCGCTAGGGCAGCCAGTTTGTTATTATTAAGTATCTGTCCTCCTGCAAAAACCGGCTGGACAGCCGTTACTCCTCCCATAACACCGTTCTTTGCCATTGTCATTTCTAACAGACCGGGAACCAGTGCCAACTCTGCCATTCCATTGTCAGAGGTAAAAGCGCCTCCCGTCGCACTTATAGATGGAAAATATTTCGTGAAAGCCTCTTTACGCACTTCTTCCGCTCCTTTAACATCTAAACGGGCGTTCTTCATCCGGGCATTATTCTCCAATGCCAGTTGGCTGCATTCTTCCAGTGTCAAACTACGCTGGGCTTCGACAGATAAAGCCGGTACCAGCAAAAGACAAAGGAGATTGCCTAAAACATATATTATCTTTTTTCCAGACATATTCTTTACTCTTAATAGTTATACGACTTTTTTATTCCCTCCGAATATTATCCAGTAAAATACCGGAATAACAATAACGGCCAATATCATGGCAAATACTGTTCCCGAACAAATCACGACTCCCATCGGCGTCCATAAGGCACTGTTACTGATAATCATCGGGACAACCCCTACCGCTGTTGTTGCCGACGTCAGGAAAATCGGTAACATACGACGTTTACCGGCATCCATGGCAGCCTCTTTGACAGAGATGTGATGATTGATACGTAAATCCTGGGCATGGTCGAATATCATAATCGCATTACGTACCACAATACCTATCAAACTGATTATACCTAACACACAAGTGATACTGAACTCCATCCCGGACACCCAGAGACCGAGAGCAGCACCGAACAGGCACAATAAAATAGAAGTAAGGGCAGCAACAGCCAATCCGATTTTCTTATAATTTATCAGCAAGAACAGGAAGACAATAATGACGGCAATCGAAAGCCCCTCTATTATCGGAGTGATAATTTCCTCGTCAGACTCTTTTACACCTCCGTATTCAAAAGATACGCCCTCCGGAAGATTGGGTATCACCCGGCTGTTCATCACCTTTTCTACCTTCTTCTGCATATTCGTTTCATTAAAGCCGCGTTTAACCTGAGTAATCACACTCAACGTACGCACTCCGTTACGGCGAACAATCTGCCCTTCATTCCATCCTCCCTGTATCTCAGACACCTGGCGAAGCGGAACACTGACACCCGGAACAGCCGTCGGCAAATAAGCATCCCCTATCCCATCAAACGAATCGTATGCATCCTCTCCTTTATCCGATTTCAGGCAGATAGCCAACGGATAATCGCCTTCCCAGACAGAACCGACCGACATACCGTTATAACGGATAGCCATATCAGCTGCCGCCATCGCTTTCGAAATTCCCAGGCGGGACGACTCCACAGGGTCAAGCGTTACACGAACTTCGGGCAGCATCTCCTCAAAATTCGTATGAACCCAAACCAGGCCATGCATATCCTGCAACGATGTCATCAATGTATCGGCCACCTGCTTCAAGGCCGTTATATCATCTCCCATAAAGCGAACTTCTATCGGGAAACTCACAGTCTGATAATCCAACTGCTTGAACTTGATGAAAGCATCCGGATAATAATCGGCATAAGCATTGGCATATTCATCCAACAGGTCGGCTGTTGCCTCTACAGATGTTGTATTTACAATAAACTGCGCATAATTCTTCCCACCCATATTCGGAGCATAAGTTGCCAGGAAACGCGGAGAAGCCATTCCCACAAATGCGGTAGCCGACAAAACCCGTTCGTCATCTTTCAATAAAGCATATACGCTGTCGCAAATGGCTGCCGTTTTATCCAATGACGAACCTTGCGGCAAATAAATCTCTATAGCAAACTGGTCACGGTCTGCTTCCGGCATCATTCGTTGCGGGATACGCATCATAATCACCACAGCCAGCAACACGGATAGTACCCCGATAAACAACGTTGTCTTGGGATAGCGAAAAGTCCATTCAAGTACCTTTTCATAGACAGCCTGTACCGTATCCAACAAGTTGAAACGTTTCTTTCCGTCCGTCTTCTGCCCGTTTTTCAATCCCTTTTTGATAAGGGTATGCTCCAACATGGGAATAAATATCATGGCGATAGCCAGCGAGGTCATCAATGAAATCGTTATCGTCCAGGGAAACCAGTTCAGAAAGTCCAGCATCTGCCCCGTCATCGTAAACAGCAACGGATAGAAGATAATGCAAAGGCTGAGCGTTGCCAGAAAGATGGAAGAGAAATAGTTCTTGGCACTCGATACTGCGGCATTCCAACGAGACATTCCGTTATCCAGCCGTTCCAGATAAGCATCTATAACAATGATGGAATTATCCACAATCATCCCCAGAACAACAATTAAAGCAGCCAATGTAACCGTATTCAACGGGATGCCGACAGCATACATAATCCCGATAGATATAAAAATACTAATCGGAATGGAAGTAGCCGCAACAATAGCCGATTTGAAAGGAAAAAGAAGCATCATCACCAGAATAACGACCACGATGGAGACAAACAGGTCACGCACAAACGAACTCACTGAATCATCCACCACCTTGGGTTGGTCCGCAATCCGCTGAATGGACACGCTTTCCGGAAGCTCTTCCTGGAAAGCTGCCAGCACCTTATCCACTTCCTTCCCGTACTGTACAATATTATTGCCTTCCCGCATCTCCATGGAAAGGATGATAGCCTTCTTTCCGTTATTCATTATATAACTGTCAGGCTCGGGATATTCACGGACAATGCGTGCAATATCTTTCAGACGGATTATATTCCCGTCACCATCCGCCAGGATAATCTGGTCGGCTATCTCTTTTTCAGAAGCATAGGTGTTAGAGAAATGGATTGGAATATCGAGGTCTTCACTTTTCAACGAGCCTCCCGATGTGGTAAATCCTTGTGTGAAAAGTGTCGTCATCAACATTCGGGTATCCAGCTTGTAAGCCGTCAGTTTATCCCTGTCGAGATAGACACTGATTTGTTCCTTTTGTATACCGTAACGGCGCAGATTTGAAACAGACTCAATACGACGGAGGCGATCTTCCAGTGATTCCAGATAATCCTCCAGTTCACGGTATGTTTTATCTTCCGATTCAAGCGTAATCAACAAAGCGGAGGTATCACCGAAGTCGTCGTTCGCAATGACAGCCAGGACACCCGAAGGCAATTGCGATTTGAAGTTCTGCAAACCCAGCTTAATCTTCGACCAGACTTCGTCCTTATTATTCACTTCATCGTTCAGTTCCACCATGATATACACCATTCCGTCACGCGACATGGAATATGTTTTCTTCTTCTTTATCTCCTTAAAAGTATAAAGATAGCGTTCCAAAGGCTTTGCCAGTTGTTCCTCCACCTCGGCAGAAGTCGCCCCGGGATAAACACCCACAACAACACCCTGGCGGATGGTAAATTCCGGAAACTCCTGTTTCGGCATATTTACCAGGCCATAAATTCCCAGACCGACCAAGACGGTCAGCACCAATAAGGTGATCTGGTAATAATGCATGGCCCATTCTATAATTCCCTGCTGTCTTTTCATAAGGCTTTCACTTTCATATCCTCACTCACCTTCTGATAACCGTCTGTTATGACAAGGTCACCTTCGCTCAGTCCGTCCGTTATCTGTACGCCATTGTCGGTCAACTCTCCGATACGAACCGTTACCGCTTTGGCCTTTCCGTCACGCAGGCACCAGACATACCGTTCACCGGTGTGCGATAATTGTATCACATTATTAGGCAACGAGATAGTAGTAACCTTATCCTTATCTTCCACTCTCACCCGGCAAACCATCCCCGGCAATAACGCTCCATCCCTGTTATCCAGCTTTATCCTGGCTTCATAGGTATGGGATACCGGATTAGCGGTAATGCCTTTCTCCGTAACCATGCTTTCAAACAACCGGCCTCCCAAAGCAGCAACGGTTATAGCCGCTTTCCGGTGGTCGATGAACGGTATTTCTTTTTCCGGTACGGCAATCTTAATATTCACCGTCCCTACATCCAATAAGGTGAAAACCGGTTTACCGGGCTGCACATTCTCGCCTGCCTCCACATTTCTTTTCCCGATTACACCGTCAAAAGGAGCATACAGGCTGGCATCTTCCAGATTCTTCCGGGCGATGCTTTCCATCGACTGTGCCTGTTGCAGCTTACTCTGTACTTCCACCCATTTGATTTCCGGGAGACTTTTGTTTTCATACAATGTTTTCATACGGTCATAAGCATCCTGCGCCTGCACCAGGGAAGCGCGGGATGCGTCATACGTATCCTGAAGAGTCGCACGATTCAGCAAAGCCAGAAGCTGCCCTTTATGAACTTTCTGCCCTTCACGGACAAGAATTTCCTGCACATTCCCCATAACCTGAAAACTCAGGGAAGAGGCAGACATTTCCTCCACCGTTCCAACATAATTTTGACCATCAACAAGGCTACTGCCCGTTATTTCAACCACTTTCACCGGTATTACCCTCTCTTCCGTCGACTTATCCTTTTGGCCGGAACAGCTCATCAACAGAATTATAAACAAAGAGATGCCCGCACATTCTACAATCTTCATACCTATCTATTTATTAGTATTTTAAAGAGAAATAAACGATGCAAAAGTGATGAGAATCCTTATTTTATAAAAGGTCAGTTGAGCCGTAGAATTGTTCTATTTTTCGCATTCGTATGCATTCTTTTCCTATATTTGCATATAAATAAAGAAAAGATGAACCAAACAGTTCCTATAATAGACATCTCAAAGGTCGAACATTCATCCAAAATAGACTTCTTTGATGACGATTTCGTTATTTTCGACGATTTGAATGAAATTCCGCTGTTCGATTATCCCAGCCGTATTGCAGATGCCGCCGTTTTTGCCATTTGCCAGAAAGGTTCCGTACGAATCAGCATCAATCTGAAAGAATATACAATCGTTCCTAATAATCTGGTAGTTCTTCTGCCGGACCAGATAGTGCAGCATTACGAACGCAGTGATGACTTTGCCGGTATTTTCCTGGGAGTATCCAAACAGTTCATCGACGATACGATCCCGGGAATGAAGAATCTTTTATCAGCTTTCTTCTACGTCAGGGACCATCCATGCACTACCCTGACTGAGGAAGAGTTGGATTATCTTTCCGAATATCATCCCATGTTATGGAAAAGGGTTAAGATGAAAGAGCATGTGTACCGGAAAGAAGTTATTCAAAGCCTGTTACTGTCATTATTCTACGATGTCTGCAATATCTTCCGCAAACATCAACCGGCTGACGAAGGTAAAAGGTCCCGCAAAGAAGAGCTGTTCGGATTGTTTATGCAGACGGTTCTGGAAAACTACAAGCAGGAAAGGAGTGTTGCCTTTTATGCCGACAAACTTTGTGTCACAGCCAAATATCTTTCACTTATATCCAAAGAAGTCAGCGGGCAGCCTGCCGGAAACTGGATTGACGAATATGTGATTCTGGAAGCAAAAACGTTATTGAAGTCAAGCCAGATGAGCATACAGGAAATAGCCGACAGCTTAAACTTTGCCAACCAATCTTTCTTCGGAAAGTATTTTAAGCATCACACAGGAATATCTCCCAAAGAATACAGAAAACGATAGGGGATAATATTGCCTTTATCCCCCAATTATTACATTTATATTATACGTACTGAAAATAGCCTTACAACGCTCCACCGTTTCTTCCGACGGCGTCGCCATCGGATAATGGGCCGGGTTATATACCGTCCCCAGCTTTTCATGTTTATTCTTACCAATATCATGGTAAAAGAGCAGATTCACCGTCCGATGCTGCCAGGGTAAGGAAGAAAGGAATGCGGCCGAACGGGTTATATTTTCTTCATCCGCATTCACACCTTCTATCAGAGGGATACGGATATGAAACGCATGACCGGCTTCCGCCACCATACGTAAGTTAGACAATATTAATTCATTAGGCACTCCGCAGTAAAGTTTATGTTTAACTGTATCCATATGCTTCAGGTCTACCAGAAAAAGCTCGGAATGTTGTATCACCTCCCGGACGATCTCCTCTCCGGCAAACAATGTCGTATCGACGGCACGATGGATACCCAGGTCACCACAACGATGAAGTAATTCCAGCAACAGATCCGGATGCAACAACGGCTCCCCTCCGCAAAAGGTTACGCCTCCCTCCGACCGGTCCATGAATACCGTTTCCTTTTCAATCTCCTTCATCAGGTAATCTACGGAATATTCGGTTCCGGATATCTCCATTGCCAGAGCCGGACAGACCTCCGCACATTTGCCGCACAAATGACAGAGAGCATTGTCGGTAACAATCCCTTCGGGTGTCAAAGCCAGTGCCTTTTGCGGACAATTCTCCACACACGTCCGGCATCCTATACATTTCTTCTTTGTATAGAGTTTCTGTTTCCGGCTGGATACCCCCTCCGGATTATGACACCAAACACACGACAACGGGCACCCTTTCATAAAGACAGTCGTCCGGATGCCCGGCCCGTCATTGATAGCATACCGCTTAATATCGAATATTAACCCCATCAACTAATTTTCAATTCTCAATTTTCAATTACTAAAAGCTTTCCTGTTCCGTACGGGCAATCACATCAGCCTGCAAGTCAGCATTCATATCATTGAAATAATCACTGTAACCGGCTACACGAACCAACAAATCACGGTAATCTTCCGGACATTTCTGGGCGGCATACAGCGTTTCCGTATCCACAATATTAAACTGGATATGATGTCCGCCCAAAGCGAAGTAACTACGAATCAGGGAAGCCAGTTTCGATATATCTTCCTCCCGCTTCAACAAGCTCGGAAGGAAACGCTGGTTCAGCAATGTTCCGCCACTCTTCACCTGGTCCAGTTTGCCCAATGACTTGATAACGGCAGACGGTCCGTGCGTATCGGCACCATGTGAAGGAGAAGTCCCGTCGGAGATAGCCTTTTCTGCCAGACGGCCGTTCGGGGTAGCTCCCATCACCTTACCGAAATAAACATGACAGGTAGTCGACAGCATATTCAGGTGAAAACACTCCCCTTTCGTATTCGGTTTGCCTTCAATAGCATCATACAAATCATCGAATACTTTGACGGCAATAGCATCGGCATATTCGTCATCATTACCGAAGAAAGGCGTACGGTTCAGGATTGTCTGACGCATAACTTCCGCTCCGGCAAAATTGTCAGCCATTGCTTTCAGCATTTCATCCATCGAAAAACGTTTGTCTTCAAAGACATGTTTCTTCAGGGAGGAAAGGCTGTCGGTTATTGTTCCCAGCCCCGTACATTGTATATAAGTGGTGTTATAACGCGGTCCGCAGTTGTAATAATCGCGTCCTTTGGCAATACAATCGTCAATAAACAAGGAAAGGAATGTGGCCGGTGCATATTTGGCAAACATCCGGTCGATATAATTGCTTACACGCACCTTCATATCCACAAAATAATGCACTTGTTTCATAAAGGCGGCGTATAAATCATCGTAACCGGCAAAGTCACACGGATTACCGGTCTCCAGTCCTACTTTACGGCCGGACACCGGGTCGACACCATTGTGAAGGGTTACTTCCAGTATCTTCGGTACATTCAGATAGCCGGTCAGCACATAAGCCTCCTTCCCGAAAGCACCCACCTCGATACAACCGCTACAACCTCCTTCCCGGGCATCATGCAGGGATTTCCCCTGTCGCATCAGTTCCTGGATATACACGTCCGGATTGAATACCGACGGATAACCGTGTCCCTGGCGAATCACCTTGCATCCGGCCCGCAGGAACCGTTCCGGCGTACGGGCACCGATATGAATAGCACTTCCCGGTTGCAGGATATGCAGTTCCTCAATCGTTTCAAGCATGATATAGGAAACTTCGCTTACCCCGTCGCTACCGTCGGCTTTCACTCCTCCGATATTCAGGTTGGTAAAGTCGTTGTAGGTTCCGCTTTCCTTGGCGGTAATACCGACTTTCGGCGGTGCCGTATGGTTATTTACCTTGATAAAGAAGCAAGACATCAATTCTTTGGCTTCATCACGGGTAAGGGTTCCCGCAGCTATTTCCTTTTCATAGAAAGGAGCCAGATGCTGGTCGAAATGTCCCGGGTTCATGGCATCCCAGCCGTTCAGTTCGGTAATAGTTCCCAGATGGACAAACCAATACATCTGGATAGCTTCCCAATACGTACGGGGAGCATGGGCCGGAACCCAACGGCAAACTTCAGCTATCTTACGAAGTTCGGCAGCCCGCACCGGGTCTTTCTCCGCCATCGACATTTCGTCCGCCAGATCGGCATGACGTTCGGCAAAGAGAATGGCGGCATCGCAAGAGATAGACATGGCGGTAAGTTCCTCCTGTTTATCCGTCGCTTCAGGGTCATTCATAAAATCGAGGTTTGCCAATTCGCCGGCAATCCGTTCTTTCAGGTCCAGCAAACCGTAGCGGTAGACTTTTCCGTCAAGAGCCGTATGTCCCGGAGCACGCTGTTCCATAAATTCGGTAAACATACCGACTTCATAAGCCTCTTTCCATTCTTTCGGGACATGGCTGAAAATACGTTCACGCTGAGTACGGCCTTTCCAGTATGGGATTACTTCGCGTTCATAAGTATCTATATCTTCCTGGCTGATGGTATAACGTTGCAATTCACGGGTATTCAGCACATGCAGGTCTTCCACACTATGGCAGGTCAGCTCGGGAAAAGTAGGAACAGCTTTCGGTGCCGGACCACGCTCCCCCACAATCAGTTCGTCTTTACCTATATAGATGGTCTTTTGCCGGCATATCTCAAGAAAGTTCAATGCTCTCAGGATCGGAACAGGATATTTCCCGTAATTCTCCTTGTAGAAACGGGTTTCGATAAGCGCCCGTTCGATAGACAGGGAAGGTTCAGCCTCAAAAGAAAGCTGGCGTAACCGTTTGATACGGTCGTTCATACCATACCCATTTGCTTCCACTGCAGGAGCAAAATTAGAGGCACTCTTAGGTGCACGCTGAGCTGTTGTCGTACTCATATTGAACACAGTATTTTTTAAGAAATAACTAAGAATAAGAAAATAGTGAACCGTGCCACAGACGGTTCTGTCCGGGAAAGAATGTATTGTTTAAAGATAGAACATCAAACAATTGAAGAGTTTTCTGTAACCTTTTATAATCATATAATATACAAAGATTTATACGAATACCGCAAACATAAATACTTTTCATGAATAAACAAAATAATAGCGTCTGTATTTTTTACTATATTTGCAACATTCGTTTTGTTTTCATGGTTATTCATATAAATATATCTTCATGGAAAATCGTTTTTTAGGATTTATAGAGAACAGCATCAAGGAACATTGGGACCTACCTGCTTTCTCAGATTATAATGGACACACATACCATTATAAAGATGTGGCCCGGCGTATCGAAAAATTTCATATAATACTCGAACATGCAGGAATAAAGAAAGGAGACAAAGTAGCTTTGGTCGGACGAAATTCGTCTAACTGGGCCATCTGCTTTTTCGGCATACTGGCGTATGGTGCGGTTGCCGTCCCCATCCTTCACGAGTTCAAGCCGGACAATATCCATCATATCGTAAACCATTCGGGGGCAAAGGCCGTACTGGCCGGAGCCAACAACTGGGAGAATATGAACGAGCAGATGATGCCCGATGTCAAACTGTTCATGATGCTGGACAATTTCTCTATCATCAAGAGCAAGAATAAGGAAGTACGGGTAGTGCGCGACAGGATTAACGAGTATTTCGGAAAGAAATATCCCCGCTCCTTCACGGCTGCCGATGTTAAATATCATGTCGAACAACCGGAAGAACTGGCTGTATTGAACTATACTTCGGGGACGACCAGCTTCTCCAAAGGGGTTATGATTCCTTTCCGCAGCTTATGGAGCAATACGCAGTTTGCTTACGACAACCTGCCGTTTATCCATCCGGGAGACAGTGTGGTCTGCATGTTGCCGATGGCACATATGTATGGCCTGGCTTTCGAGATTCTGAATTGTGTGAACAAAGGATGCCATGTGCATTTCCTTACCCGCACACCGAGTCCGAAGATTATCGCCGAAGCATTTGCCCGTGTGAAACCGGCATTGATACTCGCCGTACCTCTTATCATCGAGAAAATCGTCAAGAACAAGATATTCCCGGAACTGGAAAAGCCGCTCATCAAATTACTGCTGAAAGTCCCCTACCTCGACCAGAAAGTACTCGACACCATCGCAAAGAAATTGAATGATTCTTTCGGAGGTAAATTCGGCGAAGTGGTAATCGGTGGCGCCGCCCTGAACAAAGAGGTGGAAGAATTTCTCCGCTCCATCAAGTTCCGGTACACTGTTGGCTACGGGATGACGGAATGTGGCCCATTGGTGGCATATGAACAATGGGATACGTTCAGACAAGGTTCTGTCGGCCGCATTGTCGACCGGATGGAAGCGCGTATCGACTCTGCCGACCCGGTAAACGAAGTAGGCGAAATCCTGGTCCGCGGCATGAACGTCATGTTGGGATATTACAAGAATCCGGAAGCGACCAAAGCGGTCATGATGCCCGACGGCTGGATGCGTACCGGCGACCTGGGAACAATAGATTCCGACGGTTTCCTCTATATCCGCGGACGCAGCAAATCCATGATTCTGGGACCAAGCGGACAGAACATCTATCCGGAAGAAATAGAAGACCGCCTGAACAACATGCTTTATGTTTCCGAATCGTTGGTAATCTCGCAAGGCGGCAAACTGGTAGCCCTGATCTATCCGGATTGGGAACTGGTTGACAAAGCAGGCATCCAACATTCCGAAATAGAAAAGCTGATGCAACAAAACATCGACCAACTCAATACAGAGATGCCGGGCTACAGCAAAGTAACCTGCTTCAAATTGTATCAGGAAGAGTTCGAAAAGACACCGAAGCGCAGCATCAAACGGTATTTATACCAGCCGGCAGAAGAAAACTGATTCTCCGGAGGTGTTCCCTAACTTCACCTTTCAGGTTTCAGCCACATGTCCGCCTTGAAAAAGATTGGATTTGGCTGAAAGGTGATTATATTGAATTCAAATTTCGACAAGTAGGCATTCGTTTGCCCACCGATAGTTATCTGTTTACTGATGGGTAGTTATCCGTTTGCCGACGGGTAGTTATCCGCTGACAAAGCATAGGTGTTTCGAAATGTTAAGACCTATCTTTTGCTGACAAAACATATATGCTTTGAAGACAAAAGTCATATGTTTTGCCGGAAGTTGTTTTACACTGATTTTTTGTATACATTTTTTTACAAATTCATCCCTTCAGCCGGACAAATTGAAAAATATATCATCAAAGGAAAACTGAAAGCTGAAAGTAACTGCATGAGATGATATGGGGGGGACAAAAAAACAATTGTTTTTGATTTCAGATACTTAAGTATTTAACTACAATAACTTAAGTATTTAGTTTCAAAAACAATTGTTTTTATTTCAGGAAATAATCGTTCAAAATTCAGACGTGACAAGCACGGGGTACATCAACATTTAATGCTCAACTCACGGAGTACGTCACGTATCTTCTCGAAGGTCGTGATACGTGTCGGCACCAATGGCAGACGCAGTTTGTTTTCAATGAAGCCCATTGCATTCAGCATACTCTTCGCTCCGGCAGGATTACCGTCTACAAACAGTAATTCGAATAATTCGGTGAAACGATGATGGATAGTACGGGCATGATCGTAATCGCCGGCCAACGCCAAACGAACCATCCGGCTGAATTCACGGGGGAAAGCATTACCGATAACAGAAATAACACCGATCGCACCTAATGTAATCAATGGGAAGGTGATACCGTCATCACCGGAAATAACATTAAAATTCGCCGGTTTATTCTTAATGATGTCATCCATCTGGGTGATATTACCGGAAGCCTCTTTTACAGCGACTACATTCTTAAACTCACGTGCAATACGGAGTGTTGTAGCAGCAGTCATATTTACACCTGTTCTTCCCGGTACATTATATAATACGATAGGAAGTTTGGTGGCTCCGGCAATAGCTTTGTAATGCTGATAGATTCCTTCCTGGGAAGGTTTATTATAATAAGGTACGACAGACAGGATAGCGTCGATACCATCAAAATTATCGTTCTTTAATTTCTCAACAATCGTGCGGGTGCAGTTACCGCCAACACCCAAAACGATAGGAATACGGCCGTTAACCTTAGTTACAACGAGGCTGATAATTTTCTTTTTTTCTTCTTCAGTGAGGGTTGGTGTTTCCGCAGTAGTTCCTAACACTACCAAATAATCGGTTCCGTTCTGCACCTGGTAGTCTACCAGTTTGCTCAACGCATCATAGTCCACACTTTCGTCGTCCTTAAAGGGAGTGATCAATGCCACACCCATTCCTTTTAAATTTATGTCTGCCATGGGAAAAATATTCCTTTTTTGTTATTTAGCACTGCAAAAATAACGAAATTATATCATTTGGAACGGATTGTCTGCAAATAAAATAAGATATGTTCGAATAAATGCTTTATATCAGCGTTTTCTGTCATTGAAATCGTGAGGTCATATAAATCCAGTTCACCGTTTTTTGCTCCGACTTTTAAGGTTCCGGGATGCTTCAACAACAAATATTGCATGACATAATTATTACCCTGGGTAAGGTCGATTAGTATATCTGCATTGCATGAACAAAACTTCTTTTGGATTTCATCCGTTGGCATATACCACATATCCAGATCGGTCTTGGCATGGACAACCATATACGACGGATTCATCTCTGGCACCGTTTCGCCGGACACATAGACGCAAACATTGATATTCTTATTCAACGTACGTAATGTTTTGAGGCAAGGCTCAACGACATCACGGTCTTCGGCATTAAACAACACCAGGATATGGCGGGCGTCTTTCAGGGTGCAGAAGTTACTCTGACGCTTTCCGGACTGCCCAGCCAATGCCTTTACTTTCTTACGGATAAAATGGTTCGTCAGTCTCATTCTGCCAACATGTTTAAGAATTCAGTTTCATTTATAATCTTCACTCCCAGCTTTGCTGCTTTTTCAAGTTTGGCCGGACCCATGTTTTCCCCGGCAAGGATATAATCCGTTTTGCCGGAGACGGAACCACTGTTCTTTCCGCCATGCTGTTCGATCATGGCTTTATATTCGTCACGTGAATGTTGGGTAAATGTACCGCTAATCACGATTGTCAATCCTTTCAGTTTATCGGAACGGTTTGCCAGCACTTCTTCGGCTACCATCATTTGCAATCCGTATTCTTGCAGGCGGGCTACCAGGATACGGTTGTTTTCGTCGGCAAAATAGTCTACGACACTACGGGCAATACGTTCGCCAATCTCATCCACTTCCGTCAACGCCTCCAAGGAAGCCTCCTGTAATTGTTGCATCGAATGGAATGCAGATGCCAGGCGCTTTGCCACAGTCTCGCCGACATAACGGATACCCAATCCAAACAACACCCGTTCAAACGGTACCTGTTTGGATTCTTCAAGGCTCGCCATCAGGTTGCGGGCACTTTTCTCCGCCCAACGTTCCAGACGCAACAAATCCGGCATCTCCAAGGTGTACAGATCGGCAACGTTTTTTACCAGTCCGGCTTCATACAAATCTTCTACCGTTTCCGGACCGATATTTATATTCATGGCGCGGCGGGTAACGAAATGTTCGATACGACCTTTAATCTGCGGCGGACAACCGGCTTCATTCGGACAATAATGGGCCGCCTCCCCTTCCGGACGATACAAAGGCGTACCGCATTCAGGGCAAGTCTTGATAAAAGTAACCTTCGCACCCAACAACATCGAACGGGAATCGACATCGACACCAACAATCTTAGGAATGATCTCTCCGCCTTTTTCTACATATACATTATCTCCCAGATGCAAATCCAGCCCTTCAATAATATCTGCGTTATGCAGAGAGGCACGCTTGACGGTCGTCCCGGCCAGCAATACCGGTTCCAGGTTGGCAACCGGAGTAACGGCCCCTGTGCGTCCTACCTGGAAAGAGACTGAGTTGAGACGTGTTACCGCCCGCTCTGCCTGAAATTTATAAGCAATAGCCCAACGGGGACTCTTGGCAGTGAATCCCAGATTCTTCTGCTGGCGCAGTGAATTTACTTTCAATACGATGCCATCAGTAGCCACCGGCAAGTTCTTCCGTTCCACATCCCAGTAAGCGATATAGTCGAAAATATCCTGCAAGCTGTCGCATTTACGGATGACATCAGGTATTTTAAATCCCCAGGTACGAGCAATCTGTAAATTTTCGTAATGAGCGTCGGCAGGAAGACCTTCACCCAGTAAATAATAAAAATAAGCATCCAGTTTACGTGAAGCCACGATAGCTGGATTCTGTTGTTTCAATGTGCCTGAAGCAGCATTACGAGGATTGGCGAAAAGCGGTTCTTCCTGCTCTTCACGTTCCTTGTTCAGACGGTCGAATTCTGCCCAGGGCAATAGAATTTCACCCCGTATCTCAAAGTTTTCCGGATAGTTATCACCCCGTAGCTTCAACGGGACAGAACGGATTGTCTTTACATTAGCCGTCACATCATCGCCACGGGTTCCGTCGCCACGGGTCACGGCACGGACCAGGCGTCCGTTCTCATAAATCAACGAGATGGAAGTTCCGTCATATTTCAGTTCGGCAACAATCTCGAAAGGCTCGTTCAAAGCACGTTCCGTCCGCTCATAGAAATCACGTATTTCTTCTTCGGAATAGGTATTTCCCAAAGAAAGCATCGGATACTGGTGGACTACCTGTTCAAATTCCTTCGACAAGTCGCTTCCCACCCGCTGCGTCGGTGAATGCGGATCGGCAAATTCAGGATGAGCTTCCTCCAATGCCTGTAATTCTTTCATCTTCTCATCAAACTCACGGTCTGATATCGTCGGTGTGGAAAGTACATAATAATTATAATTATGCTGTTCCAACTCATCACGCAGTGCTTTTATCTTTGCCTCCATATTAAAAAAGTTGACAGTTGACAGTTGACAGTTAAAGACAGCTATTAAAACTGTCAACTGTCACTTGTCTACTGATTAATATACCAGTTTTACATTATCAATCCAGAACGTATTGCCGGGAGAACCGATATAGGCGCCTCCATGGCTGGAAGTAAACTGTAAAACCATGTGTGTAGGTTCGTCTCCTTCCTCTGCCCAGCCGATCTCCTTTACCGGGACACTCTCGCCCTGGCTGTTCGTTGCATAACGTTCCTCTACCTGTATGCACATGTATGGTTTGTAATCCGCATGGCCGGATATATTGCCATACATAATCGGATAAGTAGCGTCGTTCACCCAACCATCTGTCGATGAGACATAACGTTGAACCATCGTTCCTACCCTTTTAGCATATATATTACCTTCCTTATCTTCCCAGCGTTTCTGCAAAAACAAAATCGCTGCGATAGAATCCTGCCCGGCCACTTTCGACTTACGGCTGAATCCTGTACTGCGGATACGGTCTTTTTCAGGTGCTGCCTTTACCTTATAATCGAAACGGATTGCCGTCGGTTTCTTCGTAAAAGGAACACCGCTGTTCAGCATAGCCTGGGGATTCTTTGTCCCTTTGATCGGTTCATGAACCGAACCCAGGAAGACAGAACCGGCCGCAACCACTTCGATATCGACCAGACCAAAAACCTTTACACTTTCCATACGTGTTTCCAGGCGGGCACACCAGCCATCTCCTCTCTTTTCCGGAAAAACAGATGTATTCGTCTTTACTACTCCGGCCACTTTCGCCATCACATTGGAATTTGCCCACGGAGAACCTCCCCGGTTGTGATAAGCGGTATTGCCGACAATCGTATCCGTCGGTCCCACCTCATAGAGATGCTTCTTATTTCCACCTATAATTCCAGACTCCTGGATTTCACGGACAACCCATTGATCCATATCGCCAAACGCAAAAAGCACAACCTTCTCCTGTCCGGCGATAGTCGACAACTGACTGCCCGCAAACAAAAATAACAATATATTCTTTATATAATTCATAAGCTTTGCTTAAAAGTTGAAAGAATATCATAAAGAATATCCCCACTCCTTGAGAGCCATTCCCCAGTTCTCTTCAACGATCTGTATCGTACGGTCGTCGTATTTGTACTGGTTCTTTTTATATCCCTTTTTCTTCCCCAGATATTTCTCAATCTCGGCTTTAGACGATTCAAATCCCGGCAGGTTTAATTTGCGATAAATATCTTCGGTCATCGCAAAAGCGTCCTGTTCGAAATCTTCGAATTTCACTTCTACCAGGTTCCCTTCAGGAATAAGCCCTTTCTGCTCTTCAAACTTGTAGAACAAGCGGCGATATACTTCAATAAGATTGCTTTCAATCTGTTCATTAGTGATATCTTGCAAACGAAGCGGTTGTATCGTATTTGTAAAGAAACTGCGTGTACTCTCAAATACGGTATAAGGATTACGCTTCAAATAAATGAATTTGGCATTAGGAAACATTTCCAACAATGTTTTCACACGTCCGGTATGCGGCGGGTTCTTACTCAGGAACTGTGAGCCGTGTGTATTCCAGAGCGATATCTTGACAAGTTTCAGGAAGGTTTCCTTAAACACTTTCAATTCGTGCTCGGTCGTATTGTCGAACAACAGATACCGGTCGCAATATTCCAGCATGTGTTTCGGGAAAAACCAAAAATTATAATAAGTATACGGCATCATGTTTGCCAAAGCAAACTCTTCTTCCTGCGGAAGGTCGACCTTCAGTTCCATATTGTCGGTCGGACGTTTGTCGGGCATCAGGAATGACATATTCTTCTTAAAGAAAGGTTGTCCCCAAAGCATCAGGTTCGGGAATACCGTCTGATACGTGGTGTTGTATCCGAAATGCTTGTCGCACGAAAATACATTGTGTACGAATGTCGTACCGCTACGCCAATGGCCCAGTATGAACACTGGGTCCATCTCCAACGGTTTATCCGCTATTTTACGATAACGGGCATCTTCTAAAGGTTGCAGTAAACTAAGCAGGCGGCATACCGATTTTGTCAGATAATACTTGTTTCGAAAACCTTTGTCGATCGTTTTATCGGCTGTCACAGCCTTAAACGTTTTCCAGTCCGCCCCCACCAATGTATTGATTGGTAGCTTATCGAATTCCATCAACCCCATAAATTTTATTGTTTTTCAGTTATACATTTCACAGGAACGCCCTGACGTCCTAATTCTTCACATACCGTACGAATCGCCTCATAATGTTCTTCGCCTATTCCGAGTTCCGGCAGGTTCAATACAGCCAGAGCATCTTCTGTCACCATATCTTTGGCATCCACCCGGTCGATAATCATTCCGACAGCCGACGTGTTGTTGGTAATCGGGTCGATCAGGATAAAGGCTCCCGTCTGTTTATTCTTCTGATAAGGGTCAAAGAACAGTTCCTTTCCGGTCGTAAAGACAACACGGGCGATCTCATTCAGTTTCATCGGCAGGCTATCGGCAGTCAACTGTCCGTTCTCAACCGACAACTGCTCCATTGTATTGACATTCACCTTATAACGGATACTGTCCACACGGGCACGTGTCAGGTTAGTTGTATGCTTGATATAGAACTGTTTGGACATATCCATCGGTTCTTCATCCATCCAGACCAGCATCGATTCGAAGTTACGGTCTTCCATCGGCAGATTATCCGGATGCACCAGCATTTCGCCACGGGAAACGTCGATTTCGTCTTCCAGGGTAATGGTAACGCACTGGGGTGGAAAAGCATAATCCAATTCGCCATCGTAAGTAACGATACTTTTCACTTTCGATGTTTTGCGTGAAGGCAAAGCCATCACTGTATCTCCTTTACGGATGATACCGCTGGATACCTTACCGCAGAAGCCGCGGAAGTCCAGGTTCGGACGCAATACATATTGCACCGGATAACGGAAATCTTCGAAATTACGATCCTGGTCGATTGGCACCGTTTCCAGGAAATCCAACAGAGACGGTCCCTCATACCAGGGAGTGCGGTCGCTCTTATCCACCACATTATCACCATCCAAAGCTGAAAGCGGGATATAAGTGATATCCGGAATATTCAAGGATTTCACGAACGCCTTATAATCAGCGACAATCTTATCGAATATTTGTTTGTCGAAGTCGACCAGGTCCATTTTATTCACAGCCAGTACCACATGTTTGATACCCAGCAAAGAAACCAGATAAGTGTGGCGGCGGGTCTGCGTAATTACACCGGTACGGGCATCCACCAGGATAATAGCCAGGTTGGCAGTCGAACCGCCGGTTATCATGTTACGGGTATATTGTTCGTGTCCCGGAGTATCGGCGATGATAAACTTACGGTTGTTCGTACTGAAGTAACGATAAGCCACGTCGATCGTAATACCTTGTTCACGTTCGGCCTTCAAGCCGTCAAGCAATAAGGCATAATCGATATGGTCGCCGGCATTTCCCATACGCTTACTGTCACGTTCAAGGGCATCCAGCTGGTCTTCATATATCTTTTTACTGTCGAACAGCAGACGTCCGATTAAGGTCGATTTACCGTCATCTACCGAACCTGCCGTCAGGAAACGAAGCAAATCTTTCTGTTCGTCCCTGTCCAGGAATTCTTTTATATTTAATGTTGCCATAATTTAATTGAAAATGGAGAATTGAAAATTGAAAATTAGAAATAACCCTCTCGTTTCTTCTGTTCCATGCTGGCATCCTGGTCAAAGTCGATTACACGAGTGGTGCGTTCGCTTTTGGTGGTTGTCATCATCTCTTCCACGATCTTTTCGATTGTATCGGCATCGCTGTCTACCGCTCCGGTCAAAGGCCAGCATCCGAGTGTACGGAAACGGACCATACGCATTTTGATCTGGTCGCGATACTGTTCCGGCAAACGGTCGTCGTCAGCCATAATCAGATTGCCATCGAGTTCAACGATAGGGCGTTCCTTGGCATAGTATAAAGGAACGATTGGAATATTCTCCAGGCGGATATACTGCCAGATATCCAGTTCAGTCCAGTTGGATAACGGAAAGACACGGATACTTTCACCTTTATGGACACGGGCATTGTAAATGTCCCATAATTCCGGACGCTGGTTCTTCGGGTCCCATTGATGGAACTTGTCGCGGAACGAATAAATACGTTCTTTGGCACGACTCTTTTCCTCGTCACGGCGAGCACCACCGAAAGCGGCATCAAACTTGTATTTGTCGAGGGCATGCAACAACGCCTGTGTTTTCATCAGGTCGGTATGTACCTTGCTACCATGCGTAAAAGGTCCTACACCGGCATGAAATGCTTCCATATTTGATTCAACGATCAGGTTCCATCCGAACTTTTTTGCATATTCATCACGGAACTGAACCATTTCCTTAAACTTCCATTTAGAATCAATGTGCATCAAAGGAAACGGCACTTTTCCCGGAGCAAAGGCTTTTTCTGCCAACCGGACCATCACCGATGAGTCTTTACCGATAGAATAAAGCATCACAGGATTTTCAAATTCAGCAGCAACCTCCCGTATGATATGGATAGATTCTGCTTCCAGCTCCTGTAGATGGCTTAATTTGTAATCTGACATAGTTTATATTTGTTATATTTATTGTTTCAATGTTTATCAGATGTGAGCTATCTTGTCCCCGTGCTTGACACGGGGCCGCAGAAGAACCAGCAATATCAAAAGATACATATAGGATACGGTCTGTGCCTTTGCGATCCCGTATCAAGCACGGGAACGGGATAGCTCATTTCTTTCTATACTTTCACTTTAGGCAATATCAATTCCAATAATTTATTTACCGACTCTTCGAGGCTCAACACCGAGGTATCCAATGACAAAGCCGGATGCTCCGGTGCTTCGAATGGGGCCGAAACGCCTGTAAAATCTTTGATCTCTCCCTTGCGGGCTTTTGCATACAATCCTTTTACGTCACGCCGCTCACATTCTTCGATCGGCGTATTCACATAAATTTCCAGGAAATTATCTTTTCCGATAATCGTAGAAGCCATCTCCCTTAACTCATTGTTCGGACTGATAAAAGCCGCTATAGTTATAACACCGGTGTCAATAAATAGTTTGCTTACTTCCGCGATACGACGGATATTCTCCACCCGGTCTTCCGCAGAAAATCCCAAATTGTTATTGATACCGCTACGGATATTATCGCCATCCAGAATACGGCATAACAGACCGCGCTTATGCAACTCACGCTCCAAAGCAATGGCAATCGTACTTTTACCGGAACCACTCAGCCCGGTAAACCAAACCATCACACTACGTTGTTTCAAAAGCGCCTCTTTATCCTCTCTTCCCAACATACGGTCGAAAATCGGATATATATTATTCGGCTGTGTATTATTCATTTTATTTCTTATTACCTTTTATATTAAAACTCCCAGATCATCGGTATCACGAACACGGAAATCAAAAACGTAATCAGGTTCAACGGCAATCCCACACGGACGAAATCCGTAAACTTATAACTACCGATACCTTGTACGATCAGATTCGTCTGATAACCGATCGGAGAACTGAAACTGGCTGACGCCGCCATACAAATCACCACAAAGAATGGTGTCGGGTTTACTCCCAACTGTGTAGCGACCGACAATGCTATCGGAAAACTCAAGGCCGCCGCCGCATTGTTCGTTATCAGTTCGGTAAAAATATTTGTTATGATAAAAATAATGGCAA
The DNA here is from genome assembly GCF_020091425.1 of Parabacteroides goldsteinii. NCBI lineage: Bacteria > Pseudomonadati > Bacteroidota > Bacteroidia > Bacteroidales > Tannerellaceae > Parabacteroides > Parabacteroides goldsteinii. Next base: position 2,209,310 of record NZ_CP081906.1, read on the forward strand.
GCAGAGCATACGGCCCGAGATTGTCAGCCATACTAATGATATAGCTGGCTACCAAGGCTGCAAAACCGGAATTTTCCATCGCCTTACTGATAGCAAACGCACAAGCGATTGTAATCAGAATATCCCAGGATATATATTTGGTATATTTCTTCGGAGGAAATATCTTCGTCCAAGCCATAATAATAGTAGTGATGCAAACGAAAAAGAACATATCCAGACGCATCCCCGGAATGGCTTCTTTCACGGCCGGCAATTCGCCAACTGTAGCCCCTACAATCATAAAGATAAGTAACCCCAGTGCCAGCCAACGTTTCTTTTTCGATACCGGTTCAGTATTTTCATTACCATTGGCAAGCATCAGGAAGACACTCGATTCTCCCCACGTCGGAATAAACGAATCATCGGCCCAAAGTACCAGTGTATCGCCTTCATGCAAAGTAACCTTATCCAGATCATGAGTGAAACGTTCTCCCCCACTTTTCACTTCCTTTACGATAGCACCGTAATGGCGGGCAAAATTAAACTCTCCCAATGTCTTATTGATACCGGGAAAACGGGAACCCAATACAGCTTCCACCCGATGCAGGTTTCCCGGACTCTCTTCTTCCCCATCGTCCACATAATTATCCTGACGGGAATCGGGCAATAACTTATTGGAGAATGCAAACAGATACAGGATACCGGCTATGGCAATAAAAATGCCGACTTTTCCGAGTTCAAACATAGTGAACCCCTCGTAGCCGGCTTCAATAACCATACCATGAACAACCAGGTTGGTGGAGGTTCCGATCAGTGTACAAATACCGCCTAATATGGTTACATAAGAAAGAGGTATAAGAAATTTGGTAGCCGGAAGTTTTACCGACCCAGCCCATCGTTTGATGATCGGGGCAAAAATAACAACTACCGGAGTATTATTAAGAAAGGCAGAAATAAATGCAATGGGAGGCAACATCCGGACCTGGGCCTTTAAAACGGTAGTTTTTCCTTCCGGAAGCAGTTTCTTGATAACTTGCCCGAGCGCCCCGCTCTGCCGGATTCCTTCACTCACCAAAAAGAGCATGCCGACGGTTATCATCCCTTTGTTACTGAATCCCTCCAACATTTCTTTTGGAGACAATATTCCTACGACCAGGAATAATACTACAACAGTCAGTAATACCATTCCCGGTCGCATCCTATCCCATATCAATGCCGCAACCATTCCGGCCAGGGCTAGCAATACAAATAATATTTCGAAGTTCATCGCGTTCCTAATCTGTCTAAATTTCTCAGATAAGGTGCAAATGTAATAAGAAAATTAACGTTATTCGTACGCAAAAACCCTATTTTAATCCTTTTGACCAAAATAATCAGCAAATGGAAGAAAGAGGTTTCACGATAAACCAGGGGTTGTGCAAATCCTTCTTATTGTATTTCAACGGAGTTCGGCCATCTATGTGGAATACGTCACATCCGGCCCCTCTTGCGATCGCATGACCGGCAGCTGTGTCCCATTCCATTGTCGGTGCAAAACGGGGATAAATATCCGCACTTCCTTCTGCCACCAGACAGATTTTCAGGCTACTACCGCTACTGATCAAGGTAACAGGCTGTCCTTGTTTCCGCAGATTCTCTATAAAATCGGTCGTCTCCGGACTCTGATGCGAACGGGAAGCGACAACGACAATACCCTGATGTCCCATAGATACAGGCAGTCGCGTAGCTTTTTGCATAATCTCATCCATAGAAGGTTGCAGGTCACAATCTGCAATCAACTTATAAGCTCCTACAGAGTCGGCCGAGAAATAGAGTTCTTTCCGCACAGGCACATAAATAACTCCCAATACAGGGACTCCCTTTTGAATCAAAGCGATATTTACAGTAAACTCACCGTTCTTTTTAATAAACTCCTTGGTTCCGTCCAGCGGATCAACCAGCCAGAAAGTTTCCCAGGCAGCCCGTTCAGCATGCGGAATATCCTTCCCTTCCTCGCTCAATATCGGATACGGGGTCACGGAAAGGACATTCATTATCAGCTTATGAGCAGCTTTGTCTGCTTTTGTCAGCGGAGAATTATCAGCTTTGCGTTCAATTTCAAAATCAGATGCAGGATCTGTATAAATATCCATGATAGCTTTACCGGCATCTATCGCTGCCCGGATAGCAATGTAAAGATAGTTCGAATAGTTCATCATCACTCATATCTATTAGGTTGTGAATATACAAATATACTATTTTTTTCAAACAAAAACGTTCTCAAACTGATTTATTTCAAGCGATCATACCTATAAAGATATAAATGGCGTCTTTTTGACCTGATGCAAAACTCCTTTTTATACATCCAGTCTGATTAAATTATACTTCTGACTACCGATACCGATTACTTCTGCATGTTCAAGTGTATGAATGCCGTGGCGCGACTCCATCCGTTCGATCAAGTGACTTCGTCCTTCGTCAGGTGAACTATACACCATGTCCACACAGGCTTTATCCAACGCTACCGGATCCAATGAGGCCAGGATACCGATATCTGCCATTTGCGGATCTTCCGGATGCGAATCGCAATCACAATCCACCGATAAATTATTCATCACACTGATATAAAGTATCTTATCACCACAATGATCAACTACCGCTTTGGCAGCTTCAGCCATCGATTCCAGAAAAATATCCTGTTCAGGCAATTGTCCCCACATCTCTTCCGCATTTCTGGTTTTACCGGCTGAGTGTATCCACGCCTTTCCGGAAGTCGAAGCAATACCGATAGATATATTCTTTATCGCTCCGCCGAAGCCGCCCATGGCATGTCCTTTGAAATGGGATAGAACAACCGTAAAGTCATAATTGGTGTAATGGGAACCTACAATATCCTCTGTAAGATGTTTTCCCCCTTTCACCGGCAGACTGATCTCCCCTTCCGAGTCCATGATATCGACATCTGCAATAGCTGTAAAACCATGATCTGCCGCTGCTTTCAGGTGGGCTTCCGTATTGGAACGCCCGCCGGCATAAGCTGTATTACATTCAATGATAGTTCCGTTTACTTTCCGCACCAGATCGCTGATAAGTGCCGGTTGCAGGAAATTATGCCCGCCGGGTTCTCCCGTACTCAGTTTCACGGCAACTTTACCTGAAGCTGAACGCCCTAGTGCTTCATAGATCCGCAGCAAACTAGCCGGAGAAATCTCTGTTAACATATAAACTGCCGCTGCTTCACCTGACGGATTATTTGTTGTTCCTCCATTTTCTCCGGGTTCTTCTCCCTGTCCGTTATTGGTGGAACATGCAGCTAACGGAACCAAATTGGATGCCAATAAAGCACCTCCGGCTGCTACCGATGTTTTAATAAAACCACGCCTCGTAATCTGTGATACCTTCTTTTTTTCACCCATAATCTATACATTTTTATTCTGTTACAAATGTATTCGGATGCAACCTATTATATTGTATACACATTACGGATAAATATACCTGAATTACAGTTTTTCGATGACGTTCAAATTTATCAAGAAAAAGTTTCTTAATTTGTGCCAGTATTTCATGTTATGACGAACTAAACTCGAAAAGAAACAAATCCATATAAACAAATATCAGATATGAAGAGTTTTATATTAACTGCCGCTTTGCTATTGACAAACATGATAGTAATGGCACAAGTTACAAGGAGTAATCAACTTTCAAAAAAAACAGACATGAATACAAACGATAAGACTGCCTCGGAAAAGAAATTCGAAAAGCCGGACGACGTAACACTACGTTCGAAACTCACAGCAGAACAGTATGCAGTAACACAACAGAATGCAACGGAACGGGCATTCAAGAATGAATACTGGAACGAAAAACGGGAAGGCATCTACGTAGATATCACAACCGGCGAGCCATTATTCATTTCGACGGATAAATTTGACTCCGGCTGTGGCTGGCCCAGCTTTTCAAAGCCGATAGATAAAAGTTTGATTATGGAGAAATCAGACAAATCTTATGGCATGAACCGGACGGAGGTACGCAGCAAAACAGGAGACGCACACCTGGGACATGTGTTCAATGACGGCCCTATCGCCAAAGGAGGATTACGTTATTGTATCAACAGCGCCTCCCTGAAATTTATCCCAAAGGAAAAGATGAAAGAGGAAGGATATGCCGATTATATTCCACTGCTCAAAAAGAAATAAAACGAATTATATCATTAATAATTAAATAATACAGTATATTCGCAAAAGAATAAAATCAGACAAATATGGAAAAAGCGAATATCACGCTATACACAGTCATTGGCGACCCCGGCCGCATCGAAACAGCCATCCGGGAGCATTTTAAGGAAATGACAAAAGAGTTCACACCGGAAAACGGAAATATCCTCCTGACCCTTGCAGACGATTCAACGATCTCCTTCAATATCAATCACCGGCAGGACAAGCCTGATTTCATCGCCTCCCATACAGCCGGGATGGCAAACTATTTTTCTTCAGCAGAAACTCCGCTGGTCGAACTGAAGGAGAACGTTTTACAGCAAATCCGTGTATTCAACTGCGTGACCGGTATCACTTTCGATATCGACGACAATGGAGATCGCACCAGCTATATCATCAACGGCCTCTTCGCCATTGCGAACGATGTAAACGGCTTCCTGCTCTACCCCAGCATGCAGATATATACCCAGGAAGGCAAATTGCTATTCTCTATCAAAGGCGAAAGCCAGTTGACAGAATTTATCCCGATTGCCAATGCTGACCTGCTGGACGGAAACCGCCCCCAAGAATCGCCTGCCGATATGAAAAGACGTCTGCGCTCAAACGCCCTGCTCAAAGCAAGAAACATTCCTTATATGGAACAACTGCCCTGTGAAGTCCTGGAAAGCGAAGTGCAGATGAGAAGCCGTGAAGAAATGGTGGAACGGGCAGCCGCATTGTTTGCCGTTGTCGTCTATTCGGAAGTCATCCTCTCGGAAGATTCGGACCGCGAAAAAGCTCTCTTTTATTTCAACAAGATGAACGATTTGTATGGCGTCAAATCTTACCTTACGGAAAAAGAGACAGCCTATATCAATGACCCCAAACCCGAACGGCAAACCTGTATCCAGTTCGTATGGCGTTATGAATGCTGCGCCGTGCTGCTTTGGGCGGCAGGTGTTGTCGACGACCTCTCCTATCCGTCCGAAATTGTCGATGTGCCCGTCCTGGCTGCTATTTTCTGGCAACATAAAGGATTGCAGGACTTATTGTCCAAAGGCTATTCGCGTCCGGAAAAGGAAATACTGGATGAAGCAGACCTTACATTGCGTTACGACTGGGCCTGTGTGGATGCACGCATTCATGGGCAAAAAGCTCCGACCGGAATCGACGGCGGAATCGTGATAGAACGCCACTATGCCTTTAACTGGATTATCGGAGCGAATAACGGTGCCGATTGGGATCACATACAGCCGAATACATAATTCGGCTGCTTTATCAATCAAACTCTTATATGTTATGAATAAAATTAAAACAGGATTAGCCGCCTACGGAATGTCAGGACAGGTATTTCATGCCCCGTTTATCAGCACGAATCCGCATTTCGAACTGACGGCTATCACCGAACGAAGCAAAAACCTGGCCCGCGAACGGTATCCGCAAGCCCGCATCGTCCGCAGCTTCGACGAATTGTTGGAAGTGGACGGTCTGGAACTGGTCGTAGTCAACACTCCCGACAGTTCCCATTATGAATATGCCCGTCGCGCACTTGAAGCCGGAAAACATGTCATTGTAGAAAAACCTTTTACCCAAACGGTAGAAGAAGCCAATGAACTGGTCGCCCTCGCCGCCGGAAAAGGATTGACATTGAGTGTTTATCAGAACCGCCGTTGGGACAGCGATTTCCTGACCGTTAAGGAAATACTCGCTAAAAACCTGATCGGACGCCTGGTCGAGTTCGAATCGACCTTCCCCCGTTTCCGCAATTTCATCAAGCAAGGCACCTGGAAAGAAACAGGCGAAGCCGGAGGAGGCATGACTTACAATCTGGGAGCACATGTGATAGACCAGGCCGTGCAATTGTTCGGCATGCCGCAGGCCATCTTTGCCGACATCGCCACCTTGCGCGATAACGGTGTGGTAGACGATTATTTCATCATCCATCTCCTGAAACCCTCCAAAGCCCCTGAGGTAAGAATCACCCTGAAAGCCAGCTACCTGATGTGCGAGCGTGAGCCGCGTTTCACCTTGCACGGCACGGAAGGCTCTTTCGTCAAATACGGCCTCGACCGCCAGGAAGAGGACCTGACAAACGGCTTGATGCCCGACTCCCCTCATTGGGGTGAAGAGGATTCCTCCATCTGGGGTCTCCTGCATACCGAAAAGAATACTATAAATGTACGCGAACGATATCCGAGCCTCTCGGGCAATTACGGTGCTTTCTACGAAAACATTTACCAGCATGTCCGTAACGGAGCCGCTTTAGAAAGCGATGCCCGCGAAGTGGTAGACGTTATCCGCCTGATTGAAGCGGCCTGGGAAAGCAGCCGGACAAAATCGGTTCAGAACTTATAACCCAATCCGATAAGCAAACGGGAGAAACAAATATTGCGCTATTCTTTGATGATTTTATTCTTCTTCCGGTACTCAGTCGTACTCAATCCGGTGGCATTTTTGAAAAAGCGGCTGAAGGTGGCCTGGTCTTCAAAACCCAGCATCAGGGCAATCTCTTTGGAGCTTTTGGATGAATAGAGCAGCAGGCGCTCCGCCTCTGCTTGCACCCGGTTGTGGATTACGCGGATGGCCGAAGGTTGTTGGTAGGTAGACAGCAGGTTAGCCAGCGTCTTGGGCGACTTATTCAGCATATCGGCATATTCCTGCACCTGTTTCTTTTCTTTGAAATGGGTATCGACCAGGACATAGAACTTGCGAATCGTCTCAAACTGCATCCCGTTTTCCTTCCTTACGCCCTGCCTGTTTTCTGCGATACGCGTACATAATATAATAAAGCGTTTCAACAGCACGCGGAGCATTTCGTCCTGCAAATGGTCGCGGCTTTCAAATTCTTCACGCATAATCCCGGTCAGCGTCGCAATTTTCCGCCGCTCCTCACCGGACAAATCAAAGATAACGACATGCGAGGAACCGTGAAACAGCAATCCGTTGCACGAAACCTCATGGTCGTTGCCGTAAATACAATAAAAATTACTGTTGAACAACAAAGACAGATACTCGCCGTCCACCCGTACAAAGTCCACATGGTGCAGATGGGACAAGGTGAGCAACTGGCCTTCTTTCAATACGACCGGTTGATGGTCGACATCCAGTTCCAGTTGACCGGACAAAACCCAGATAAACTTATACAAGGTTTTATCCTTCAGCAAAGCCTTGTTTTCATGTAAGGAGTCTGATAAAATGACTTTTCCTTTAATCTTTGTGTTCTCAAATAATAAATCTATCGTATTCATATGCTTAGTGTTATCTCCATTCCGTCGGAATCTCCCCCGTATGCCTGCGGAACCAACGTGAGAAAGTGTCGTGGTTAGCAAATCCCAGCATCGTTGCAATCTGCGAAGGACGCAGACGGGTTTTCGATAACAGGTCTTTTGCTTCCAGCAATACGAACTCACTAATCCACTCGGCCGCAGAGATACCGGCTCCTTGCTTACACCGAATATTCAACTCTTGCGAAGTGATTCCTAATTTCTCTGCGTAAAAGTACGCAGGAGAATGGTGATATCTACTAATTAATGTCGCAAATTGTTGGAAAAAGAGTGAATTTTCTGTTTTCGGCGTGTCAGACACCACTTTTCCCTGTTGTAAATTTATAATCAGAGCTCTCAGGAGAGATTCGACCACCTTCGCACGCATCTCTTTCATCTGTTCTATTTGCGATTCGACAAGGTGCAGATAGATTTTTGTCTCCTCGATTTCGTCGGAAGGAATATCGCGGTACACGAGGCGCTGGCGGTTAATCAACAGCTCTTCGGACACATAAACAATTATTCCGGAAAACCGAGTGCTGGGAAAGGCTTCGACCGCCGTCACATCGTCACTGGCAGCGAGCAAAAGTTGTCCGGCCGATACATCGTATGTATGGTGCAAGGCTTTACAGGTAAAAGTCCCTCCGGTACAGATCACGGCCAGGGTACCCGAGTCCAGAGGCAGCAATTTATAGTCTTCACCCTCTTTTACATATAGGATTCTCAGCGAACTTTCGAGCTTCAGTTCCGGCGTTGATACGGAATTATACAAATCAACAGGTAATATTCTTTCTGCTTTCATCATCATGTCTTTTTGTCTGTAATTTAATTTCCGGGTAAACATAAAAAGGTGTCTTTTAGTTTATTATGTTGGGTGATTTTATCTTTAGTTAAAAAAATAAGACATATTCCGAAAAACAAAATCTTTTATCAGTATCACCTAAAAGTCTTTTGATCATATATCCGATGATTCTTTTGTTAGAGGTAGGTGTAAATAAATTTAGAGGTAGGTCTATTTTCATTTAGAGGTAGGTCTAAATCGATTTACACCTACCTCTAAATAAAAAAACATTAGCTCTTTTCATTCTTTTTATCCTAAACAAAAAAGAATCGTTATAGAGAGTTATCTTGATTTTTACTCGGTTCACGATTATTTTATGTATGTTTGTCACATAAAAATCGTTACCATGAAACAAACGAATACATTTTTAGCAATCATTCTGTTGGTGGTATTGGCAGGGTGTGGAGAAAACAAACAGTCAACCGATGATTTAATCACCGTCGACGTATCGAAAAGCTATCCTAAAAAGGAACTGATTCTTCAGGATTTTATGGATGTGGAATATATTGCGCTGGAAACCACCGACGAGTTTCTTACACAAGGTCTGGTCAAAGATGTAGGAAAAAAATGCTTACTGGTAACAAACAGGAATAACGACGGGGATATTTTTATTTTTGACAGAAAAACCGGCAAAGGAGTAAGAAAGATAAACCGGCAAGGGCCAGGAGCAGAAGAATATACAAGGATTAACGAGATTATTCTCGATGAAAGCAATGGCGAAATATTCGTAAAGTCGCCGGGCAATAAAATCCTGGTGTACGACCTTTACGGAAAATTCAAACGGTGTCTGAACCTGGACTGGGAAGTTTCATCTGTTTTCGATTACGACAAAAATAATTTGATTTGCTATGATATGTCAGATTATCATAATAAAGGAAAGGACAGAAGTAAAGCATACCATGTTATTCTATCCAAACAGGACGGAAGCATCACCCGGGAGATTTTTATCCCTTTTAAAACGATTAACGCACCGATAGTGACCGATGGAAGTAACTTTGTGGCAAGTTATTCTTACCAAATACGCCTGAGCCACGGCCAATGGACACTTATGGACGCATCAGCCGACACATTGTATAACTATGCACCGAATGGAACATTAAACCCCTTTATCGTAAGAACTCCATCTGCGCATACCATGCAGCCCGAAGTTTTTCTTTATATGGGTATTCATACCGACCGTTATTATTTTATGGAAACCGTTAAAAATGTATTTAATTTTGAAAAGGGTAACGGATTCTATACGGATCAACTGGTGTACGACAAGGAAGAAAAAAACCTGTATCAAGTTACCGTATACAATAATGACTATGCAGAAAAAAGAACCGTGGCTATGACTGCGAAATCAATTAATCGCGAAATCGAAAACGTCACCAGTCTAAATGCCTCCCTTCTCGTTGAGATTTACAAGAAAGGCCAACTGAAAGATGGCAAATTGAAAGAAATAGCCTCGAGGTTGGATGAAGAAGATAATCCGGTAATTATGCTGGTAAAACAAAAGAAATGAAAACATATCCACGTACAAACGACTTTCAGACTATCTATCTGAACACAGTCATTACAAACCCCAATATCCTTGTCGGTGACTATACGATATACAACGATTTTGTCAACGACCCGACCCAGTTCGAGAAGAACAACGTCTTATATCATTATCCGATCAATAGAGACCGGCTGATAATCGGGAAGTTCTGTTCCATCGCCTGTGGAGCGAAATTCCTTTTCAACAGTGCCAACCATACATTAGATTCCCTGTCTAATTATACATTTCCCCTATTCTTCGAAGAGTGGGGCCTGGATAAAAAAGACGTCGCCTCTGCCTGGGACAACAAAGGCGACATCGTCGTCGGCAACGACGTATGGATAGGTTATGAGGCTGTAATCATGGCAGGCGTACATATCGGAGACGGAGCTGTCATAGCAGCACGGGCAGTCGTCACCAAAGACGTCCCTCCTTATACCATCGTAGGCGGAACACCGGCCAGGGAAATACGCAAACGTTTCGACGAAGAAACAATCGCCCGGTTGCTGGAATTACAATGGTGGGACTGGCCCACCGAAAAGATACGCCGTTCTTTACCTTATATCATGGGGAAAAACTGCGGCTCGTTGTCAGACCTATAGGTTTTGCGACAGATGCTATTCCAGCTCCTTCGCATAAATATGGATAGTCTGTAATGCGTTTAGGATGGTAGCCGGAATCATTTCCCGGCATTCTATCCTCAATACCTTCTCCCAATTCTCCAAGTCCACATGCCATTTGTCGATTTGGGGGAATTGGACGAAAAGCGTTTCGATACGCTTTATATCTTGTTTATTTCTTACGGATGTCCGAAAAATCAAAATATATTTTTTCATACACATTAATAATAAATTGGAATGCAAAAGTAGGCTCTATTCCATAGACACACATTTCAGACATTCCATGTACTGGATGTTCTATTCGAATAAATTATAATAACAGCCTGCGGGAGGAAAAGCCAAAAACCGGAAACCGGAACAAATATACAACCAGCCACAGTAAAAAGCAACATGCAATAACCCAAAAACGCAGGAGCCGGTTTTTGCTCTTTCTTTATATAGTATTGAAGTGTCTGCCCCCAAAGTATCAGTACAATCCCACATATCAGGAACCAAAAGGCAAAACCACGCTCATAATCTTCCCCTACCGAATCGGCCAATCCATCTCCCAACATTTTATCCAAAGCATCTTTTCCGATAAAGAATGCATAAATTGTATGGATAATCCCTGTCCATGTCAGGAATGTTCCGCTATACTTCCAAAGCTTCATGTTCACCATATTTTATATTTAACTCTTACACGCTGCAAAGATAGATACTGCAATTTTTTGGCAATTGAAAATTAAGCCATACTTTTGTCCAAAAGCGACAAATATATGTTTATCACAGCAGGTCTATTGAATATGCTTCTAAAGCACTTCGGAACGACACAAGCAGAAATCTCAGAAATATTAACAGGCTTAAAGTATGATTATGCCATTCTGCAAAATCCGACATCTTTAATCAACGCAAATATACTGGGTGTATATCTGGAACATATCGTTAAAAAGACAGGTAATACCAGAATAGGCCTGGAAACCGGATTTCTACTGCCATTCGTCCTGACCGGGAGCTTCTTCAATATCTATAACCAAAGCAAGACCGTACGGGAGATTTTTGAGAATGAAAACCCGTTCGACCCGGCAATCAATAACATATACGCATTTGAAACGAAAGAAGATGAAAACAATTTCTCCCTCGAAATATCCCTGGACTCGCAGTTTAAACAGTCCTACCCGGTCGCATCACAACAATGGATTGAAATGCAATGCGGCTTTTTCCTTCAATATGCCTACAGTTTTACAGGAAGGTTCCTGCATCCAATACGCGTATATTCCATGTACGAGAAAGAAGGGACAAAAGACAAACTGGAGGAATACCTGGGTTGCCCCGTCATATTCAATCATGACAAACTTATTCTTATTTTCAATAAATCAGTCCTGGATTTACCAATCGTCACAGGAAATAAAGAAATGCTTGCCATTTTTGAAGATTATATGAATGAAATACAAATGCATGAAAGCGGTCAAAACAACAGTCTCTCCAGAACTGTCCGTCGCTATCTCATGCACAGCCTCTCCAACAGTAGCCTGTCTTTAAAAGATGTCGCGGAGAAATTCAATATGAGTGAACGCAATATCCAAAGAAAACTAAAGGCAGAAGGGACCTCCTATCAAAAACTCCTCAACGATTTACGCATGGAATTATCAAAAAAATATTTGAAAGAAAGAATCCCTTTGCCAGAGATAGGTTTCCTACTCGGTTTTGAAAGCCAGAGTGCATTCAATAAGTTTTTCAAGAAGCATTTCAGAAACCGTCCTTCCATGTTTAATAGTAATAACCAATCTGTTAAAACTAAAATGAAATAATTATATGAGAATCTGTATTGCACAAATTGAAGCGATACTCCCCCATGTGTGATTCCTTTTGGCAAAACAGAAGGTCTGTTGATTTATGATACTCAAACCAAGTCATCGACATGCAACGAGGGTAAATGTTAAAAATGCGACTTTGAGGAAAAATAATAATATTTCCATGAGGTTATAAAAAAATAAATTGTATATTTGCTGTTGAAAAACGTAAATTTTTTCATAGTTAAGGTTTTGGTTAATAAGAGATGGCCCGCTTGTGAAAGCAGACCATTTCGTTTTTTTATACCTACCCATCATTTTCCTGTTATTCCATAGCTGCAAAATGGAACATACTGAAACCCTGTTAGGTAAAACACTGTAAATCAAATCTATTTTTACTTGTTTTTTACTGTAATCCAACTAAAAGGTGGACTGAAAGGAAAAAAGAAATCCCCAATAGTGATTGACTATCAGGGATTTACTTTATTTTTCATCTTGTTTCAGTGATCCGCCTGGGATTCTCCTGCTGGAGTTACCATGCTGATATTTAAAACTTTATATTTTCTGCTTCAAGCATATCCCATGATTTATCCCACTAATTTGCTACATGCTTTTGCGGTAGTTTGCTCATGGAGAATACTGAGGGCAAAGATATAAAAAAAGAATTATTTATATCATTTTGTTGTACTTTTTATTGTCTCTAGAAGTTTGATTACAATATCTATTGGTAATGCATCTTTTCTTTCTTCATTAAGAATGCTTTCTTCGTCATGAATAATATTTTGGCTTAACAAATGTCCTTTGATAAGTTTATCCATAGCACTATTTATTCGCTTCACTGCATCTTCAATATTAGGAGCTAAGGTGTTTAGAGATAATAATAACCCTTCAATATATTTGATATGATGTATTCGTTCTGCCAAAATAACTAATTGTCTTTGTGCTCTATTCATTTGTACAATAAATGCCCATAGTAGAGCCCCTGAAATGGGAATGGGGACATAGTATGGTACATATTCCAATAACTGAGGATAGTCATTTTCTTGAGACAATGATTTGCATAAAATTATTTCAAGCACTAGTAATAAAATTATAATAGATCCAGACAATACCATATAAATATAATAAAGAGTTGATAAGCGAGAATACTCTTTACTTATCGGATCTAAAAGAGAAGATAAGTTTTTAAAGGTAGATTCAATCTTTTCACTCCAATTCTTTTGCGCATCTTCTTGCTTTCTCTTTTCTTCTAATTCTTTTTCAGCATCACTTAAACGAGATAACGTTTCTGCTAACTCAATTTTAGTTTGAGAAATATCATTTTCTTTTTGCTGTAATTCTGTTTTTTGATCTTGGCTGACCTCCGACAGTTGCTCTTTAGTTTTTTGTAGTTCAGATAATTGTTTTTCCAATTTACTTTTTGAACTTTTCAGCTCAGATATCTGCTGTTCATAATATGTTTCCGAATTGTAAGATTTACCTATGAATAATTTTTTATTATTATTGGTCAATGAACAAAGAACTGATAGCAATTTTTGGCATATATTTCTGATTTCTAAAACATTATTTGCGCCAAACTCTATTGTGTCATTCTGGTATCTTGCAATATTACTTTCCAGATCCATTGAAAACCTCGGAAACTCACGATATATAATTTCTAAAAATTTGTCATTGAGCATAAACTTATCTGGGACGAGTATCTGATTCTCCAAAATCGATAATAAATTTATTATATGGATTACATCTATGCCTGATTTTTCTAAAACACGTTTTTTTTCATTGTTTGTAAAAATACATCTAAGATTTATAATTACAGATTTTGCATTTTCTACCTCTGCTGCTACTTGTTGTTGTATCATAATCTATGCTTTAGTATAGTTGGGATTATATCTATATCAGTTCTTGATATATTCTTTTTGCATTATTCCAAAAAAGACTAGACATCTCTCTCTTATATTCAATGGTTGGAGTATAGTACACTTTTTTTCTTTTTGTATTTTCCACTCTTGCTGTACTAATTATTGATACTTCAAATATTTTGGGACTACCTTTAAATTCTGCTTTAATTGAAATATATTGCGGCTTCTTTATATTCTCAAATTCATATGTCATTGCAGTAAATATACATCCATCTTTCTCAGCTTGTTTAACAAATGGATGCTCGCGTAGATTGCGTCCATCTAGTACGGCTTGACTAATACCTCCTAAATTCTCATCATCAACAATTGCAATATCTTCATCACTTTCGTCATCTTCTTCACTATCATTACCAGTAGTTGCCAAAGTACTTTTTCTCCTTTTGAATGTTAATTGTTTTATGTCAGATATTCTCCATGTTTTATTATCCAGTCCCTCTTTTGTCAGTCTATCAAAAAAAGAAATGACATTAGGGATAGTTAAATTATCTATTTCTAAACTGTTTATTTCTGCATTTTTACCATCAACGATAAAGTTCATTAGTTTCATGACTTCCTTGCCATCAGAAGAAGTATTTCCATCTACTTCGACTTGCCAATTTCCATCTTCAATACTATGAAAATAGAAGTCTGTTGCCAACTTTTCGTTTTGTAAAAATTCAATTTTTCCTGTTTTTCGTTTAGTATATTCTATTTCTCCATGAAAAATAACATTTTCTCCTATTTTCTTTTTCGTTATAGCCTTTAACTGATAGCCTTTAGATTGTAATTGTCCAAAGTCTCTTAAACGATCATAAAGATTTTCTAAATCAAAGTTCTTTTCTTTAGAAATGATAGTGAAGCCACTAAGTACTTGTTTGTTTGAACTTTGATATGCCAGATTTCTAATTTCATCTAAATCTGTATACTCATATAAATGATATGATAGTTCTTTTATTAAATCTTCCTTTGAAGCATTTACTAAAAAAATACCTCGTTTTTGAGCAAATTGATTGATAAATCCTCTTGTGATTAATGGAGAATTTAAGACTTCTTGAATTTCATATATAGTAGGATATTTATTTATCATGTCAGTCATTAATAATAAATGTTGGTAATTCAGTACAAGAATTCATATCTTTTATGTCAAACTCAATATTTTCATTTTCATAAGATTTTTTTATTTGCGGTAGAATTTTGCGAAACTCATCGTCATCTCTTTTGTATTTGTATATCACAAGCTTGAACTCCTGATCAACGAATGAATATGATTTTAGTATTGATTTTAGCATTTCGAAAGAACGCACATCCAATTCTCCCCAATAAAATACTATATTCGTATCATATCTCTTTCCTGATGATTTTAGTTGACCTAAAATAAATTTGGAAAAAAAATAATCTAAAGAAAGCACAGCACTTCTTTGAACAGCTCTTTCATGTATGAATGCAGATGGATAATAAAACTTAAAGTTCTCATTAAACTCTCTTACAACAGTATATAAGGAGCATAATTTTGAAATTAAATCATTATCTATCACATATATTTTATTGTAAACGCCATTGCGAAATGTTCTGGAAGATACTTTTATTTCGCTTAATATTTCAAGGAATTTTTGGCGATACTCCTTATAGTTTTCTATATCATCAAACCAAATAAATATTAAGCCTATTTTGAGTGTTGATATATCTTTGAATATAGGAAAACGCTCAATAAGATATTCAGAATTTCTTAGCTCTAATATTTTTATATTTAACCGATCTATCCACTCTTGAAGTTTTGACTTGCTAAAACTTGTAGTTTTGTAAGACTTTGCTTCCAATATTAAACTCTCAGGAATGTCTTTAGCAGGATCTTTAAATGAATACAAAGAATCAATCCCATATTTTTCTCCATCGCTTCCTTCTAAATCCATACCACTATCTCCAATCATATCCCATGAGAATAGATTAAGAAGTTTTATTGCTCTTTTGTTCCAAAGCTCGCCTTTGTATTGTGAATCTTCAGCCATATATTTTATTTTTTATATTTTCCAATATGGAATAAAAATCATTTTCATTACATTTAATACTAATTGATGCATTAGTAGAAATTACAAGTTGAAATTCATCTTGTTCAAAAATAGATATACTAACCTTTACAATATCAGATAAATATTCATTTAGTAATTTTTCCCCTATACTTTGCTTTGTTATTTTAGCTGTATATTTTCCAGTTGCACCATCATTATATGTAAACCTCTGTATTACAATTTCCTCTATCTTGTAATTAAGTACATTGGTGATTATTTTATTCATAATATTTATAGGAGAAGTATCAACACTTGTATAGGTAAAGGGTACTTCAAATGTATTTCGTAATGCTGATTTTATCTTGTTATGATTTGATGTTAAACCATATGTATATAAAAACAACTTTTCAAAATCCATACCGAAAGAAATTTCTTCAAAAACAGGAATTTCCTTTTTGATGAAATCTTTATTCTTTAAATCATATTCTAAAAGTGTCGTTATACTTCGTTTTATTAAAGTAGCATATACAATACCACTGTTGATTTCAACATCAGTGTATCCAAACCCAATATCTTCATTATAGGGCAATGTTTTAAAAACATTCACAACATCATTAACAGATAGTGTTTTGGGATAATCAAAATGACTAAATATAATATTGATTCTCTTTTTCATATTCTATATATCTAATAACACAAAAATACTAAAAAACTCAATACCAATGACATAAAATCTTATGTTTTTTAACAAACAGCTTATTTACATACTATATCTTATGTCTTATCTTCTTTTTCTTCTTGACATTTGTAGGTTGTGATTCGGGATTAGGTTGGTTTGAGGAGAAAAGTAACTCTGTTGAAATAGCAGAAAAAAATGAACCAGAAGCCTCGTTGTTTTGAGGCTTGAGATGTGGATTGATGAATGTATTACTATCTTGTTTATCGGCAATAGTTATATTGGTGTTAAAAGTTTGATTACTTGTTATTTGATTTTCAGGATTGATAGAAAGCATGTTTTCTTGATTGATTTCTGTCTTTCTTTCACTGGATTGAAATACTTCCTCCTGTGACTTAAGCTTTTCAGGAATAGAACCATTCTTCATCGTGTTATGGTAATCAAATGATTCTGTTTGCTGACGATTGTTATTAAACAGCTTATCAAATCCTTGTTCGGTTCGCTGGAACAGATTCACACGGTCAAACCCACCTTTGATTACTCCGTTCTTGGTATTCTTATGATTAGTAAGCGGTGAAAGTTTCTTTTTATTGGCTTGATCTTTACGGCTTATAATCAAATGACAGTGCATATTCAGTTCATTATCCGAACGATCACGGTCAAAATGAATCTTACCATAGAACTTTATATCCGAAGCGAATAGTTCTTTATTGAAGTTTTTGGCATATTCAGGGATAAATACTTCCCGAATATACCGTTTCATAGCTTCGGCTTGCTCCTGCTCTGTATTACCCATTGCTCGGAGTTCCTTTTCCGATGGACTGACATGAATAGCGTAAAACTTAGCATCCGTTTTTAGGAGTTGCCCGATATTGGTATCTATATCTTTTATGACCTTCGATTTATAGATGTTATCATTCGTCAGATTGAAAAAACCTTCGGTATAAATACCTTTTTCTATTCGCTCTAAATCTTCGTGTTCCATGTAATTAGCTAGCTGTTGGCAACTCCCAGCATTATTATATGTTCCGTTTGAAGGCGGAGCAAAGTCTATGTGCATAATCTTATGTGTTTATCAAATTGTTGATTTCGGCTTTCAGATTCTCTTTCCTTTTACTATCCATCACACCGCAAGCGGAAAGTTCCGAATTGAGTTGTATCAGTTGAAGTAGCTTCTTATAATCCCGTTGATGTATCTGATAGAGGGCATTAATCTGCTTGGATTGGTTGTTTATAACATCGGCATGATTACAGAACAGCTCACTTAACTTTTTAAGCACGGATATTTGTCTTTCCTGACTGGCTTCCAGTTGAGAGAGGATCAGAGTTTCCAAAGTTTTGCCGATAGCATCAAAGCGCAAAGCTATAGAATTTGTTGCTCGTATCATAGGATTCAGTTGTTCTTCCTCGTAGTGACGGATAAAGCGGATAATATCATCCTGTCTCTTATTTATTTTCGCCAGTTCCGATTTTACAGATTCAGGTGCTTCCGATGGGTTGACATGTGCCTTATCTATATACCCGAACGCCAACTTTGCAACTTCGCTCTTTTTCAGTGAATAGCGTTTGCATATCTTCTCTACTAAAGCTGCCGTTTCCTTGTCTATGGAAATGGTAGTGAATATCGTTTTTCGACTGCTATTGGGCATGATAATTACTTTTTTATAGAAATATGAATAGATAAATACTTGATAATAAGCGTTGCAAAGAAAATGCTTATTACAGGTGTCATTACAGCGTGTTCTTGTAACACGCTAAAGCCTAAGGCTTTGCCCCGCAGGGCAAGAGGGAAGAACAGGACTTGTCCAGTTCCCTCTTGCTTCATTTAGCGAAACGAGCCGAACCGATAGGTGAAGCGGTTTCTACTAAATCGGGGTGGTTACACAAAGTGATAGCTTAAACACAAGCTTCTTTCCTCTGCTGCATTTTGCTGTCAGAGTTTGTTTTCTAATTGATTGGCTTTTTCAAACTGTTTATAAGTTTGATAGTCGGCTCGTTCACGTACAAAAGCTCTAATATCGCTAGCCCGATAGTAGGTTTTATGTCCAATAGTAAAGTAGGGGAGCTTACCTTTTAGTCGATAGCGTTGTAAAGTTCTGAAAGACACTTTTAACAGAAATGCTAAATCCTGATTATCAAGTAATCGTTCATTTTCATCTAATACCTGATCGGTATTGATAAAGGATTTTAAGTCTTGTCCTATCTCAGTGAGTTTCTTAGATAGCTTCTCCATCCATTTATCGAAGTTTTCGTTATCTATATACATTTTGCTTCATTTTTTAGTTTAACATTATTGTTCTCAATCGATTGATGAAGCAAAATTCAGTAAAACAATGTAGCAGAAAAAGAGGAGTAGTTACCTACTCCCCGAAAAGAGATTTACAAATCTCTGAAAATAAATAGTTTGCACAAATATCTTTTTTGATCTTTATCGGTTCTTACGTTTTCGATCCTCTTTGATGATAGCATTTCGTAAGGCATCCAATGTTTTGGTAAGGTTGTACGGCTTGCGGGTAAATACTTCACCTACCTTATCGTAAATACTTCCGAATTTTAGATTGAAAAGCTGCTCAAAGCCACGAGCTAAACGAACTTCTGGGACAGGTTTTCCATCTTCGCCAACGATTTGCCCCTGTAAAAACAGAGCTAATACGATTTCTGCAATGCCAATAATCCCCAAGTCTTTTGACTTAGGGATTACATATAGGTCGGACTTGAACGCTGTAGGAATAGATAACTTAAATTGTTCTGGATGGTTAATTTTCAAGTTGATTAATTGTAACTCGGCATCAATTGTCGATAACGCTTTGTGGACATAGAGAATTTTAAGCGCATTTTTCCCCCTGCCCACATTGATATAACTCTTTTAGGGGTACTATCTCAATACGGGTGAGATTTAGCATCCGAAAGATATAGGAATAATCTTCTGAATTGCTAATAGCGACTATGTGCTTGACAAATTCTCCATAGGCATCTTGCATTTCTGTGTTAGTAACTTCTTGTGAAGTTTTAGACAATAGCTCAAAAAACTTCATTTTCAATAACTCATTCATAAGCATAATTTTTAGATAGTGAATAATATTAATTCGTATAATCATAAATTCAATATGCTTATTTAGGTACTATACTTTTTATATCTTCGGTATTAATAGTATCAATTTTAGGAGAAACTATATTTTTGTGCTGTACCTATTATATAATATGTAAATCAGTCCGCCAGAAAGAAATATAGTTGGTAGAATAAACCAATAGTTATTACTTATTAGAAACTTGGCTATCCAAAAAGAAGGGAGAAATGAAAATACATATTGGGTACTATCTGTAATAACAAAAGGTATTATTAATCCCACCATAACTAAAGCAGATACTTTTGCAAGTGCCATACCTTCTACTTTATTCCCCGCATATGCCAAAATAATCATAGCAGCCACAACGCTTAGTATTGTAGCCAATATTGATATTATAAATGTAGTCCATAATGACATATCTGATACAGAACAAAAAGAAAGCAGTACGAAAGAAACAATGGCTGCAAATAAAACAGAAATAAGCAATCTTGATATAAGATACCCCTTCTTACCAAGTGGGGTAATTGTGATATACCTGTTGATTTTCATGTCTGTTTCATCTAATACCACTAAGACCGAAGCGAAGCAAATCATGTAAGGACACATAATTGCAAGGAATAAATCCAATATCGGATAATATAGGCTGAAATCCTTTAGCATCGGATAATGCTGTACAATTAAAGGGAAAACAAACCTATATATTGCCGCTAATATTAGCGGGATACATATTATTGCAGATAACATACCATCTGAGAATATGTTTCTGATAAACATTTTGAAGGAAATAATATTCTGATTCATAATTATATCGTCATCATTTTTTTTACTGACAGACAAGAAAAAATATACATTGCAATACACCAAATGCTTATTGCTATTAGAGATATGACACTAATATTTCCAGACATAAGTTCTATAAGACTTATACTTGGATGTAATAGCATAGCTCCCGATTTATAGCCCATTGTATAAACAGATATGGGAGCTACAGATATTATTAAAGTGGGAACCATAATCAGCATAAAATTATTCATGGTTGAAATAAAAGCAGAAAGTGATATTCCAACCAGTGTGAATAATGCTGAACCTAACATAATTCCAACAGCAAGATGTATGTAAGAATGTTCCATGCCTGAGAACAATGCGATGAGAACTCCACTTAGCAAAGAAATTAGTCCAATGGAAATTACCTTTGACAAAATGTATGCGTGTATCGATATGGGCGAAACAGCTAATGCCTGCATTACTTTTTCGCTTTTCTCGAATAATATTATTGCTCCCATAAACATTAATCCGATCAGTACGGGATCTGAAAATATAAGGGTAGTTGTACATAGTTCTTTCCACGGCATAGTAAGAATGCGCAATACTGTAATATACACTAGTGTAAATAACGTATATAGGGCATAAAAACCATATTTGTATTGTTGCCGAATATCACCTAGTATTAAACCTTTAAGCTTCATAGTAATTTCCTCCCTGTTATTTCTGAGAATATATTGTCTAATGTTGGCTCATTGCTATGTATTGATAATAAAGCATTAGCTTGAATCAGAGATTATAGCTTTTTATCTGTACTTATTTTGTCAAGTGCGATTGTAGTATTTAATTCTTTTTGATTCTCCAAATATGAATATGTTACTTCATTATAACGCCTTGACATGATAAGATTATGAGGAGTGTCCATA
The DNA here is from genome assembly GCF_020091425.1 of Parabacteroides goldsteinii. Lineage (NCBI taxonomy): Bacteria > Pseudomonadati > Bacteroidota > Bacteroidia > Bacteroidales > Tannerellaceae > Parabacteroides > Parabacteroides goldsteinii. Next base: position 2,230,809 of record NZ_CP081906.1, read on the forward strand.
GCTTTAATGTTGCCATCAACAATAAATGCTACACGATCACAAAGTTCGGTTGCATCGTGCATATTGTGAGTAGTCAGAATGATTGTTACTCCTTTATTTTTAAGATCAAGAATAATGTTTTTCATCACTTGGGAGTTCGAAGGATCTAAACCAGATGTTGGCTCATCCAAAAATAACACTTTGGGCTGATGAATAATTGACCGGGCAAAGTTTAATCTGGATTTCATACCTTTAGAAAAACCTGCCACTTTCTTATTGGCATGTTGTGATAGTCCAACCATTTCTAATAATTGTTCGACAGGAATCAGCTTACAGTCATATAAAGAACCAAAGAATTTTAAGTTCTCCAATGCGGTGAATTTCTCATAAAAACTAGGAAATTCAAAATCGACACCAATACTCTCATAGAACTGGTCAGACTTATTTCTAATTTCATTATTATTAATAGAAACACTCCCCTTATATTTAGGGAGCATACCTATTAATATCTTTTGGAGAGTGCTTTTTCCTGCTCCAGAAGGTCCTAGGAAGCCAAATATTTCTCCGCTTCTTACTTGAAAATTCATATTCTCAATAAATGGTAGTTGAGAATAACTAAACGATAAGTTTTTTACTGTAATCATAATTTTTAAATTTTATATCGTATGACTAAAGTTGTTTATATAGTCATATTGTAAATTCAAAGTATCGCTATGTAACATATTTGCACATAGTCAGTTGATATTATATAATCTTGTTGTATTGGATTAGTCTTTAAATAGTTGCTGTACTATTCCCTTAATTATAAACTTGAAAACTTCATTGTAAATATCTGTTCCAATTGTTTTCTCGTTTAGAATAGTCAAGAATGCAGCTCTTAAAGCCCCTGCAAATACTTTTGTATCAATTGATTTACTTTCTGGAATAAATTTCAGTAGTTCGTTTGCTAGCATGACATCATTATCTACGTGTTTTGAAAGTACTTCTTGAGGGAGCTTTCTATTTAGATATTCCACATCACTATTAACGAAGATAGATACAAAGTATGGTTTGTTGTTGATTAGCAAGTCAGATATAATATCTGTCAATGTATCAACCGTAATATTATTGGTATGCTTATTTATGGCATTAAGAAATTCTTTTTCCAATTTCTTATGATAGTCTATTATTGTATCGAAAAAAAGAAGTTCTTTTGATGTATAGAATAGATAAAATGCTCCTTTAGAAATATTGGCATATTTAACAAGCTCATCTACAGAAGTTTTACGTACCCCTTGTTGCTGGATAAATAGCAAAGCTCCTTCTTTGAGTTTATCCTTTATAAGCTTTCTTTCGTTGTCATCAAATGCTTTTGACATACCGTGTGACTATTTTGTTATTATTGGTCACTGCAAACATAAGCGTTATTTTTGAATTGACAAAGAAATATCGGTTTATTTTTCTTTGTTTCTATATGATCTGCCTAAATCAATGAGTATTTGGTCTATAAATCATTGTATTATGTTGCCACGATAAGTACATATTAAGTCATTAAGAACTTTACTTCGCCACTTTCGGACAGTTTTGAAAACGGCTCATGATTCTTCTTTTATTTGCCGATGAAAATAAAATCGACACGTTTTATAAACCTTTTAAAATTGAAAGTATGGAAGTAGTAACTATTGAAAAGAGAACTTTTTCGTATGTCTGCGAGAGGTTCACGGAGTTTGCCAAACGGATAGAAAGTTTGTGCAGCACTCATACTCAGAAAGTCGAAAACTGGCTGGATAGTCAGGAAGTGTGCCTGTTGTTAGGCGTTAGTAAGCGAACTTTGCAGTATTACAGAAGTAGCGGAAGATTGGCTTATTCTCAAATTGGTAGTAAGATTTATTATAAGACTTCCGATATTGAAAGAATTATTGCAGACAGTGAAACGAAAAATCAATCACCCAAACACCCCACGTCTTATGAAAAGAATTAAAAAAGATTATCCGTTTTTCAACCTGTTTTCCATTGTTGGCACATGGGAAAGCATTAATCTGAATCCTACGGTTATCATCTATCGGAGCGACAAAGAGTACCTTCTTTCTATTATATATGTATCGGAAACAACCAAACAGGCTTCACCTGCTACTTATGAGATACAGCAAGATGGTAGCCAGTATTTTATTGCCCCTGCATCCAAACGGCTCTATGTAGATTATGATCCGGCAAAAGACGTACTTAACATTTCGTCTTTGGGTCACTATCTGCGTAACTAACCGGCTATCTAGCCATCTTGAAATCAATATTTCAATAAAACAATCTTTCAATCATGGAACTAATAAATAAAGATACCCCACAAGTCAAAGAATTTATTTCTTCGCTCGATTCGATGCTGGATGGTATTGAATCTATTGTAAAGCACTACAAGTCCCACCTGAATGGGGAACGCTTTCTTTCTAATAATGAGGTTTCCAAGAAACTGAATGTCAGTTTGCGAACCCTGCAAGAATGGCGAGATATAGGGCTAATTCCCTTTATCCAGATAAAAGGTAAAATCATCTACCGTCAAAGTGATATTGATAAACTGCTCCAAAAGCACTACTTTGAAAGTTGGAAAGAGTAACCTGCCAAGCCCAAAACATTGTTTTTCGGAATTTAGTTTGAATCATTGACTTTCCCAGTGAAGTATTTAGTCTGTGCAAGTCTTTAGATGAAAATACGCTCGAACATAGTGAGAGGAAGATTTTCATCTAAACCGAAGGCTCGGACTTGAACAGGCTAAATACGGAACTTATCTTTGTCAATGCTTCATATTGAGTTCTGGAAAACTTACTATAAAAGAAAAGGATTGAGAAAATGAAATTCATTCTTCCCAATCCTTTTTCAATATTAGCTACTATCTTTATTATATAGCCAATTCCGACAGGCAGCTATTTACTTTTTGCATATCCTTGAAAATATTCTGATCCAATACCCTTGCATAGTGTTTTGTTACGCTTGTATCTGCATGACCTAACATCTTAGCAACATTCTCCATACTTACGCCATTTGCAAGGCAAATGCTTGTGGCATAGCTATGACGGGCGGTATGTGTGCTAAGATTTTTATGAATTCCGCACACATCGGCAATCTCCTTCAAATAACTGTTCATGCGTTGATTACACAATACAGGTAAAAGTTTTCCGGTACACTCTGCCACATCCTTATATTTATCAAGTATAGAAGCTGCCACAGGCAGCACAGGAATGTTACACATGATTTTTGTCTTTTGCCGGTTCTTCCTTATCCAAAGTTCCCCTTTGTTGTCTTTTACCAAGTGTTCGGGTGATAAATCTTTCACATCGCTGAACGCCAAGCCAGTAAAAATGCAAAAGACAAAAACGTCACGTACCTGTTCTACTCGTTTAATTGTAAACTCTTTGGCGAGAATGATTTTAATCTCGTCCATCGTCAGAAATTCAGGATCGGTTTCTTCCAATTTGAAACGGTAGTAAGCAAACGGATCTTTCTTTATCCAGTCGTTTTCCAAAGCAATACGGATAATCTTCTTTAAATTCTTCAATCGGGTAATAGCGGAGTTCTGCGCACAACCTTTTTCAATCTTCAAGAAAGCATCGAACTTAGAAATGAAGTTGGCTTCCAAGTTATTCAGGGCAATATCAGATAACTGATATTCTTTCTTAATGAATTCCTCCAAATATCGGGTAGTGGTTTCATACCGTTGAACGGTTTTACTAACAAAGTCTTTGCCGATCAGCTTACGACTTTGCTCGTTGTGTTCTCTGAATACTTGCAAAAGGGTTTTGCTTTCTTCATCCACACCATAATACAGTTTTCTCACAAGATCAACGGTGATAACCTTGTCGGAAGTTTCCAGTTCCCTATAAATTTGGTGTATGCGTGAGCGTGTGATTTCTAAGTAGTGGTTCAGTTCCACCGACATACGGTCTTTTCCTTTTGAATTCTCTTTTGCTTGATTCCATAGGTTTACGGGACAACTTCTTTTGATAGAAATATCTACCATACAGCCGTTTACAGTGATTCTCATGCACACAGGTGCTTCTCCGTTCTTTAATAACTTGGCTTTTTTGATAAAGAACAAAACAGAAAATGATTTTCGAGCCATTTTTACATCGTTTTTTAAGTTACAAAACTATGTATTCTCTTCCAAAGTGAGTCTATGCAAAATACTATGAATCAGTGAGAAAGATGCAAATTCGTGGGACTTTTTAGAACTAAATTTTAGTCCCACGATTTATCCACCGATAATATGCTTGAAACGGCTATTTTCTGCTACCTGCCAGAAAAAAGAAATCCCTGATAATGTCTGATTATCAGGGATTTGCTTGATTTTTCTTTTGTTTTCAGTGATCCGCCTGGGGTTCGAACCCAGGACCCCATCCTTAAAAGGGATGTGCTCTACCTGCTGAGCTAGCGAATCATCCGGTGCGTTACTTCTGTAATGCGGGTGCAAAGATAGAAGGTTGTTTTTTATTATGCAAATATTCCAATGACTTTTTTGAATATTTTTTCACCTAACAAACGAAACACATTGGCTCACTGCACATAACAGGAACTAGATTTTTTCAGGTATCACCTCCACATATTCGCCATTGACTAATACTGTTACTGGCCGTTGTGCATCACTACTCATAAAAAAGGCACAAAAAAGACAGAATGGGTATATGAAGAATACAATACCACCATAGATTTTAGAATCTGAAGATATTTATGTAAGTTTGTCCTGGAAAAAAAATTACAAAATACATTCTTAAAAATATGGCAGACGACAAGAAAATTATTTTCTCGATGGTAGGCGTGAGCAAAACTTTCCCGCCGCAGAAACAAGTACTGAAAAATATTTATCTGTCTTTCTTTTATGGAGCCAAGATCGGTATCATCGGTCTGAACGGTTCCGGTAAATCTACGTTGCTGAAGATCATCGCCGGCATTGAAAAGGAATACCAGGGAGAAGTGGTCTTCTCACCCGGCTATTCGGTAGGTTACCTGGAACAGGACCCGAAACTGGAACCGGGCAAAACCGTAAAGGAGATCGTACAGGAAGGAGTACAGGAAATCGTTGATACATTAAAAGAATACGAAGAGGTAAACGAAAAGTTCGGCGATCCCGAAGTGCTGGAAGACCCGGACAAGATGGATGCGCTGATCGCCCGTCAGGCCGAATTGCAGGATAAGATCGACGCAACCGATGCCTGGAACCTCGACAGCCGCCTCGAACGTGCAATGGATGCCCTACGCTGCCCGCCTGAAGACCAGATCGTGGATACGCTGTCCGGAGGTGAGCGCCGCCGTGTGGCTCTTTGCCGGCTGTTGCTTCAACAGCCGGACGTGTTGCTGCTCGATGAGCCGACCAACCACCTGGATGCCGAGTCTATCGACTGGCTGGAACAACATTTGCAGCAGTATGCCGGAACAGTGATCTGTATCACACACGATCGTTACTTCCTCGACCACGTGGCCGGTTGGATTCTTGAACTCGACCGTGGCGAAGGTATTCCCTGGAAAGGCAATTACTCTTCCTGGCTGGATCAGAAGACTAAGAAAATGGCTCAGGAAGAAAAGCAGGCCAGCAAACGCCGCAAGACGTTGGAACGCGAGCTGGAATGGATCAATATGGCTCCGAAAGCCCGCCAGGCTAAAGGCAAAGCGCGTCTGAACTCTTACGAAGCCTTGCTGAATGAAGACCAGAAAGAGCGCGAATCCAAGTTGGAAATCTTTATCCCGAACGGTCCTCGTCTGGGTAACAAGGTGATCGAAGCGCAACATGTAGCCAAGGCATTCGGTGAAAAACTATTGTTCGACGACCTGAACTTCATGCTTCCTCCGAACGGCATCGTGGGTGTGATCGGTCCGAACGGTGCCGGTAAAACAACACTGTTCAAGATGATCATGGGCATGGAAAGCATCGACAAAGGTACATTCGAAGTGGGTGAAACCGTAAAAGTAGGTTATGCCGACCAGACACATAAAGACATCGACCCGAATAAAACGGTCTACCAGGTTGTTTCCGGCGGACAGGAATTTATCCGCGTAGGAGGAAAAGAGATCAACTCGCGTGCTTACCTGTCACGTTTCAACTTTGCAGGAGCCGACCAGGAAAAACTTTGCGGCGTCTTGTCGGGTGGAGAACGTAACCGCCTGCACCTTGCCATCACACTGAAGGCCGAAGCCAATGTGCTGTTGCTCGACGAACCGACCAACGACATCGACGTGAACACGCTGCGTGCCCTGGAAGAAGGTCTGGAGAACTTCGCCGGATGCGCCGTTGTCGTTTCGCACGACCGCTGGTTCCTCGACCGTATCTGTACACATATCCTGTCGTTCGAAGGCGATTCGAATGTGGTCTTCTATGAAGGTACTTATTCCGAATACGAAGAATACAAACGCAAACAGGGTGGCGACACAGAACCGAAGCGTGTACGTTACCGCAAACTTATTGTTGACTAATTACTATTTTATTATTCATAATTCATTTAGAACCATGAAACATCCATGAAATAAATTTCGTCCAAGAGCATGTAAATAGGGGGGTATTGTTTACTTTAGTGTCATTCACTCGAAAAAACGAATGCAATGAAAACAGTACCTTTTGAACAAGTCATCCTCCGGGGTTGTGGAATAGATGTCCACAAGGACATGGTAGTTGCTACGATAAGTGGCGAAGGTCTCAAAACTGAAACCCGCAGTTACAAGACCTTCAGTAGTTCTTTGACAGAATTAAAAGAATGGTTATTATCCAGTGGCATTACGCATGTAGCCATGGAAAGTACCGGTGTTTACTGGAAGCCGGTCTATAAGATTCTTGAATGTCCTGATATGAAAGTCTGGATCGTGAACGCACGGCACATCAAGTATGTTCCCGGGCACAAAACGGATAAAAAGGATAGTGCCTGGATTTGCAAACTGCTTTTAGCAGGTTTGTTGAAACCGAGTTATATCCCGGAGCGTGAACAACGTGAGCTTCGTGATTTAACCCGTTACCGTAACAAGTTGATCCAGCATGTATCTTCTGAGAAAAACCGTATTGTTCGTATCCTGGAAGATTGTAACATCAAACTTTCCAGCGTGGTGTGCAGCCTGGACGGAGTCGTGGCGAACAAGCTGATAGATATGTTGATCGATAAGGGTCATGTAACAATGGATGACATAACTTGCATCTATCATAAAAAACTTGAAGCCAGTCCGGAACTTCTTTATCAGGCTTGTGAAGGCTTTATAGAACCGCATCACATCTATATGTTGCAGACCATCCGTAAAGATATGGAACAGACGAAAGCCATCATAGCTGACCTTACCTGCCGTATAAAAGAGGTTTTATCTCCTTATGAGAATGTGATGGAACTCTTGCAGAAGATCCCCGGACTTAGCCGGAAAACGGTTGAAGACCTGATAGCAGAGATAGGTGTGGATATGGAAGCCTTTCCAACCGAAAAGCACCTGGCTTCGTGGGCCGGTGTCTGTCCTGGCAATAACGAGAGCGCAGGTAAAAAAAAAGTGGTAGAACCACCCATGGCAACAAACAGTTGAAAGCCGTAATCACGGAGGCTGCGTGGGCAGCCACCCGTACCAAGAACACCTTTTACAGTGCACGTTATCACCGTTTAGCCGCCCGTCGAGGGAAAAAGAGGGCTTTAGTAGCAGTAGGACACTCGATCCTGAAATCGGTATGGCATGTACTGAAAGAGGCTTGTGAGTATAAGGAACTCGGTGCGGAATATCTCAACCAAAGGATGGAGCAGAAACGGAAAAATTACTTGAAGAAAGAGCTGGAAGCACTTGGCTATAAAGTTAAAATCAGCCGTGATGATGGTCCAATCCCAGAAGTAGGTTAAAAACATAGAGAAGGTCGATTTTTACTGGCTTGTTGTCGTAAGAAACAGCAAGAGGTCGCTCATGAAACTGATCTCAACTGCTAAGCGGTCAAGACTGCGAGTCCTTTAACGCGTGTATGAAATTTTTTTTCTTAGCTGTTGTAAAATTATAAAATGCCCAAAGATAATAGCCAACCGCATTTGTATCTATACAAGTGCTCTCTTTTGTTTTGTCTGAACTCTAAAAAAATCAATTTATTAATGGTTTAAACGGCTCTCTTGAGATAGGGAGCGCAATTTATTTACATATGAAAAAAAGAATGCTCTGCATGGCGGCCATAGCCGCAGCATTTTTGTGCTTCGGTAGCGACGCAAATGCACAGAAGACAACCAAGTTGTTCAACGGAAAAGACCTGTCAAACTGGAACTTTGTCGTTGACAAAAATTCCGTTCCGCCCGAACAGGTTTATTCCGTAAGCGACGGTGTGATCAAGATCAAAGGCCAGCCTTTCGGTTATATGTACACGAAAGAAAAGTACGATAATTACAAGCTGCACGTGGAATGGCGCTGGCCAAACGGTGACCAGAATGCGAACAGCGGTATTTTCCTGCTGATCGCCGATCCGAAGAATCCGTTCCCGAACGGGATAGAATGTAACTTGATGCTGGGTAATGCGGGCGACTTTGTCCTTCTGGGCGGCTCCGACCTGATGCAATACCAGGGCAAGCCGGGTGAGCCCCGTCCTGGTTTCCCGGTGGTGAAAAAGAACGCTCCGAGCAGCGAAAAACCTGCCGGCGAATGGAACGAGGCCAACATCTATGTGAAAGATGGAAAGATCAACGTCTACATCAACGGCGTTTATCAGAACACCGGATGGAACAAGCAGAAAGACGGTTATATCGGCTTGCAGAGCGAAGGCAAGGAAGTGGAGTTCCGTAATGTAACGATCACTCCCTGGTAAATCATAATAAATCAGATTATCTGATAACATGAAAGGCGGCTGCCTGGAAGATTCTAATCTCCGGCAGCCGCCTTTTATAATTTTTTTCACTTAACCTATCCCGTTTCTTTTTGTTGTATGTAAATCAACAATAAAAATGAACGTCAAAATGAAACGGCACAAAACTTTATACATTTTCCTGCTCTTATTATTCCTGCACACAACGGCAAACGCCCAACTGCAAAAAGTAATCAAGGATATTTTCTCGGCCGATACGACCCTGACGCACACCGACTCGTCCGCCATACAAAAGACAGACGCCGCCTTCAAACTGAAAGCCGGACAAATCCAGAAACTGGATTCGTTGCACCAGGAAACGGTTGCGCAATTAAGGGGTAGCAAACTCCATGAAAATTGGTGGGACACAGGAAAACACGCCCTCTATTTCATGCTGGTGCTGCTGGGCCAATACCTGCTATTCCGCCTTTCTTCCTGGCTCTACCAAAAAGCCAAAACACGCATCCAACAACTGAAAGATACCAGGTTGAAACCAATCTCCATCCAGAACTACGAGTTACTGGATACGCAAAAACAGGTAAAACTGCTGGTTTTCATGGCAAGTATCGTACGCTACCTGCTGCTTTTCATCCTGCTGGTGCTGACGATCCCTATCCTATTCTCGATCTTCCCGCAGACCAAAGAACTTGCCTACAAAATCGCTTATTACATCTGGAACCCGGTAAAAAGTATCCTGGTAGGTATTCTGGATTATATCCCCAACCTGTTCACAATCATAGTGATCTGCCTGGCTATAAAATATATTATCCGGGGAATCCGTTACCTGGCTACGGAAATAGATGCGGGAAGGCTAAAGATTAACGGCTTTTATGCGGACTGGGCGATGCCGACCTACCATATCGTCCGATTCCTGCTGTATGCGTTTATGATTGCTATGATTTATCCATATTTGCCTGGTGCCAATTCGGGCGTGTTCCAGGGAGTGTCCGTCTTTGTCGGACTGATCGTTTCATTGGGGTCGAGCACGGTGATCGGGAATATTATTGCCGGGTTCGTTATCACTTATATGCGTGCTTTCAAACAAGGCGACCGCATAAAACTGAACGATACGGTGGGAAATGTGATCGAAAAGACAGCGTTCGTCACCCGCCTCCGCACGATAAAGAACGAGATCGTGACGATACCGAACTCATTCATCATGTCTTCACAGACAGTCAATTACAGTTCGTCGGCAAGGAGTTACGGGCTTATCATCCATTCCGAAGTGACGATCGGCTATGACACGCCCTGGCGTCAGGTGCACCAGCTTCTGATCGATGCTGCCAAGGCAACGCCCGGAGTGATTCCTGAACCAGCTCCTTTCGTCCTCGAAACGTCCCTGAGCGACTTCTACCCCGTTTATCAGATCAACGCTTATATTCAGGATGCGGACAAGATGACAAGCATCTATTCGGACCTGCATCAGAATATCCAGGACTATTTCAATAAGGCCGGCGTCGAGATCCTGTCCCCCCACTATACGGCGTTCAGGAACGGGAATGCCTCAACGATCCCCAAGGGAAAGCCGGCGGCCGATTAAGCCGGCAATCCCTTTAATTGTTGTTCTTTCCATTCCACGAATCCCTCGACAGTACGGGAGATCTGAAAGAGAAGGCGGTCGTCTGCCACCGTTCGCAGGACAGCCGTGCGGAACAGGGGTAGCTGCATTTTATCCACGTTGAAAGAAGCCTTCATCAGAATGACTTCGTAACCATCGTGCACAATTTCCTTATCGAGAACGACAGGAAATTCCATTGCCAGATAATAAGCCGAACGTTCATAAGCACACCATGTGTCTCCTTCAAGATAGAGATAAACGTACTTCTCATTATCTACTTCATTCAATAAAATCGATTCTACGTCAGATGCTTGTTTCATAATATGAAGTTGAGTTATAATACTATTTCCGGTTTCCATATTCCTGTTGTTTGCTATCTATTTTTCCTTAATGTCTTCACCCGGAGTCTTTGTCCGGTTGTTCAGATGCTCCAGAAGAAACTTTCCCGGTTTGAACTTCACGCTATTACGCGGAGCGATCATACAGGATGTATTATCCCTGGGATTACGTCCCGGTCTTCCGACCTGTTTCCATAAAGTGAATGCTCCAAATCCCATCAACCCCACTTCGCCTTCCCGGATCAATGCCTCCTCCACTTCTTCTTCCCACACTCTGATAAACAGGGCAGCTTCCTCCTCTTCTATGAGGAGTCGGTCAGCTATTCTTTTGACTAATCTTGTTCGGTTCATAATTCTTTATTTTTATCTTTTATGCAACGAAATCCAATTGGCTGTGTTGTCGGATGAACAGAACCATCCACCATCCCTTCGACAGTCTTTTTATCCCCATCCCACATAGTCATACTCGGCATAAATCGATTATAACCACAATACTTGTTATTATCAAAAGCTGATTTTGTACAACTAAAATAGCACTTTACAATATCCAATCCATCCGGATCCCCTACCCTATTGTAAGCAATAACTGCCAATTCTCTCTGATTTGGAAGACGCCAACCGTTTCCCAGATCAGCACATGGATTGTTTAAACTTGCATACGAAGCAGTAATTTCATTTTCATTATCAAACCATTCACTAACCTCAAATGCTTCCGGCAAACGATTTTCTTCGTCAAAAGTATTGTGACCAAAAGTCAGTGGACCACTCACATTGTTACGTTTAGCTTTGGAATTTAATCTTCCAAAAGAATATGACTTAGCTGTTCTATCCCCATAGCCATCTTCATTCTTATTGGAATACTCTACAAAATTTGCAACATCATTTGTTACATTTATCAAATTGCGTACACAACGATAAGGATTAGAGCTTTTATCATAAGATTTAAAGGAAGTTCCTTCATAAGCCAACAATACGTAATAATTTGAACGATAAAAGGTACTACTTATATAAGAATAACTCGAATTATCACCCTCATCCTCTCTTCTATACAAGCGAGCTTCTTTAGGTAACACATCTTCTCCCATTATAAACCCAAGGTATTGTTTTACTGCTGGTAGATACCAGCGCAATTCATTTTCATCGATAATACCATTTCCATTCAAATCTCGATTTCGTGTCAAACAAGCAAATTCTGCATATTTCAAATCAGGTTGTAGATCGTTATTCTTATAATCGATATAGTAATCCCAGTTATCAGAACGTGTTTCAGTTATAAACCCTTTTGTATTAACACGACCTTGAATATAATAATTCTTACCTTTAGGTGTAAGATTACCTTTAGCAGACAAGTTCTCTCCTTCCTGACTCCATTCCAAGCCCCAACCATTTACGCCAGTCTCCAAACAATCCAAGTCATATATTGTACAAATAGGCCGTTGAGAAAAGGTATACGCAGCCATACTTACCGTACTGGGGGACTGATCATTCCTTCTGAAATAGGTGGAAATTTGAATCGTACGGGGTTGGGTATTTATAAACTCTTTCAATGACAAACCTTTTTGTGTGTCATAGTTTCCATCCTCATCTCCATAGTAATATTCATCAATAAAGCAGGTATAACGTATAGAATCGTTATCTTGATACTCATTATCTGAAGCCGCCTCAAACAAATCTTCTTTAAAACCATCCGCATCCAAAGGGTCTCTATAGGCTTGATCCGAGACATCTTTATATTTAGCAAAAGTCGTTACCCCTTTCTGATTTCTTCTGTATTTAACCCAGTTAATATCAGAAGTATTCGACACAAAACCATTTCTGGGAGTAGCGGCTTGTATTACAAAATTTTCTTTGAAAACTTCTTTGGCTTCATCTCCTCCATCAGGTGTTATTCCATATGCCTTAATTAAATCCAATATTTGTTGTTTAGAGAAAGAGATAACTGTCGTTTCAAAGTGAGCATCAAAGGTCCGTATATTTTGAGATGAGAGAAACATATTGCCGTCACCTCCCCATGTCTCATTATCTGTCTCAACTTCGACAATCAGATTATCTACTCCTGCTACACTGACAGTATAAGTGTAACGGTTATTCCGGAAAATATCGAAATTCGTATAATCTGTTTTTTCCTTTTCTTTCCAAACGCCCAGATGAATATAATAGGTAACCTGCGCTTTCACATATTTTTTACCATCCACCTGATTAACGGTTTGTGTAGTCATACCTTCATACGTACCGTGCAAAACAAGGTAAGTAGAATTGTCGTTGGCCACTACAAACTTTTCCGGTTTACCGTCTGTCATTTCTCTTTTATCGCGACTATCAACAGTTATGCCGCTGGATTTCATTTTCTTTCGGTTTTCCATCATCAGGAAAGAAAAAGTATCAAAACCTTCCCCATCTTTCGTGAAATCGGCATTAGCTTTAGAGTTGAAATAATCTGCAGCATCATTGGTTTGATAATCATTTGTCTGTTCGAAAACATTCGTACAAAGAGAAAGTTTCTTAACCTGCCAACTGGTTGGAGTAAAAGTAGCCTCGCTGTTTGTACACTTTACTTTAAAATTGACAGCAGCCATCACATGTCTGAGCTGTATCTTACCGTTGACTACCCCGTCTATACCGATCGAACAACTCTGGTCAGCCTCATAATTGTAAGTTTCTTTGTCAGGAACTACGCAACCACTCATCAGAAATTCTCCGTCGAGAACAGATATGCTTTCTTGCAGTAATTTTGTATTAAGTTTTTTCAATTCGCTGAAAGAAGAGACGCGATTCAGAGCACTCGTCAAGTCAAACAGAGAGTTTTTATAATTTGCTATAGCGTAGATATAGCGTGTGCCGGAGGTTGTATGGATGCTTATATTTCCACTCTTCAATTCATCTGAAGTACAAATGTAAGTATCCCCTACCTGAGACCCATTTTCCTTAAAGATAAAGATCGCAAGAGAACTGACCTTATTATCCGTGCTAATATCCGTAGCACGGGTCTCGATCTTGATAGGATTGGTTGTTTGGAAAGAGAGTGTGGCAGTTACCGGTACATCTTCTTCCACTGCCGGACCAACCAACGTTTCGTTCGTACATGCAACACATGTAAAGAAACAGATCAATAAACAGATTAAATTTTTATTAGAGTGTATCATCATATTGTTTATTTATTTTTCTGTGAATACTAAGATCATCATTTCGGGAGGTGTTTATGATTAATTGAATGTAATATCCTGGTTTTCGTTATCTTTAATCTGAACAATTTTATATTCAAATGAAACATCAAAATTTTGAGTAACAGTTACGTTTACATCAATTTGCTGGTTGTAAGATTCTCCGGCAATCAAAGCTTCCAACTGATTTCCTGTATCTTTGGAGATGAACTCAATCTCGATATCCCTTTTGGTTTCCTGTCTTACGTTCCCGTTCACAGAGATTACCAATTTAGCATTTACGGTAAGTTCTGGATTTTTTACAGCATACGTCATATAGGATAAAGAAGTTTCACCATTTTCGTTTAAATCTACATAACTTGTTTCGCCTGCCTGAGGAGCAGATATTACCGTTGAGTTTTTAGCAATACTGGCTGAATAACTGTATGCTTTAAATTCGGCAGTAACGCCATTTCCGCCGCTAACCTTCGGTTCATTCAATGTAACATTTACACGGGCTGTCAGTTGCTTTAATTCAACTTCCAGCTTGTTCTCTGTTTCAGAAAGTGTCACATCATCTTTTATTCCAACTTTTGTCAGGTTATTCAGGTTTCCAACTGTTTTGGTGGAGAACTGATCATAGGTGTAGAGATTATCAAAATCGTTCACCTTATCAACATTTGCTACAACAATCACTTTGACGATTCCTGCTTTTGTATTAATACCTTTGACTATTGGAGTATCCAGAGAACCTCCATCAGCTGTTCCAGAAGCATAACCGACACGTTCGCCGGATTTCTTTTCGAATACTGCAATTACATAATTACTGATTAATGTTTCTGATTGAGTGTCTGCTTTTGTGCTAACCCCTTCCGTCACCATGCGTACGGATATAGAAGTTTCGCCGTTGTTTGCGCCTGTGTTTGTCATGTTGTCGTCGAGACCTTCGATATCAGAAGAACAGGCTGCGAATGACAGAACCATTAAAATTGCTGAGATGATATTTTTTGCGTTCATAGAAATGAATGTTTTTTATCGAATTAAAATTTTACCCTTACGATTACAATGCAAATGTACGGCGACGGCAAATAGTGGACGATAGGCAAATATTACAGGGTGGTACGGTATTTTTTAAAGCCTTGATTTTGATAAAAACACCCTATGAAAACGATAAATTCACCCTGCAAAACAGGGCGGTTAAGCGAAAATAAACGATCGAAAAAAGTCAACAAAAAATTATTCTCACAAGAATGATAAAAATGCCTTGGTAACTGAGAAAAGCGATGTTTTTTATGAATACCTTCCTAAAGGTGGCATTTATTACAGAAAAAAGGGAAACGACCGGCTGATGACCTGCGTTCCCCTTTTCTTCTCAAAAATACAACACTAACTATTTATTCAATATCTATTCAATTTCCGGACGGTCGCCTCCGCCTCCCGGAGTTTCCGGATCGGTAGGAGTGTCTGGTTCGGTTGGGCGTACCGGACCTCCGGTCGACGGAGGGACAGATTGTTTCAGAACTTGCTGTTTATAATGTACTATTTCCTGGTTCTGCAACATGATCAGATTTTTGTAAAGGGCCTCCCCTTCCAATACGGCATGCGCATTGATCATTCTGACTACTTTCTGGTATGCCGCATCGGTCGCCTTACGGGCTTCTGCCAATTTATAATCAGGCTTATCGAGCAATTCTTTATTACGACTGTCGGTATAATTGCGGACACTGAGATTTGAATCCTTCAACTGGGTGAGGAACATGTCCAGTCCAAGTTTATGGACTTCTGCCGCATACTTATTTTCCAGGTCGTATATAATGTTGATCAACAGACCGGTCTCTTTATCCAACTGGCCTCTTACATTCAGTTTGTAATCAATGATCAACTGGTTGATCTTGACAGCCGCATCGTGAACTTCCGGATCAGCAACAGACATTTGTGCCTTCACAACCGCTTTTATCGCCATGAAAAGAGTGTCACGTTGTTTATCATATTCGTCTATCTTGTCTGAGTTCAGGCTTTTCTGCGAAATTTTCAAGGCGAGATCTTCATTGTCGATGGCTTGTTTGTAGGCGGGCAAAACTTCTGTAAGTTTACCTTTTACTGCCGTATCAGCATCGATACGGCTATAAAAATCGACATTGTAAAGGTAATGTGCTCCGTTATTCAAACGGCCGACACTGATTGTGCTAATTTCCATGTTATTTATGATTTTAATGATTTATTTATCTTGCAGTGCTGCACAGCGTCCATACAGTCCTGTTTGAGGCTTTTGCAGTACTGCAAACTGTCCGCGCAACCGTGTTTTGCCTTTTGTAGCACTGCAAAACGTCCGCGCAGTCGTGTTTGGAACTTTTGCAGCGCTGCAAGAACCGTTACACGAGTGTATGGAAGGTTTGCAGCGCTGCAAAAGGTTTTTATCAGTTTACATCTTCATGTTGTGTCTCGACCGACCAGTTTTCGGGAGTGACGGTTACCGTAACATAAGCATTCTCCTTATACTCCTCATCGCCGGAGCCTTTTCCGGTGATCGTAGCGCTGATACGGATTACCTTATTGCGGATTACACCTGGATATATGGTTTCTTTATTATCACTATCGATCAAATTCAACAGTTTGACAAAATAATAACGGTCCGACAAAATCGGTGTATCAGTATCCTTATGAAGTATATCCCCCTTCAAAACCAACATGGTTGGTTGTGCTTCATCCGTATTTTCCGTGATGTAACATCTTAACGGATTATCCGTGATATCCCATTCTCCATCCGACAGAATAGTCGCCGAAGTGTTGTCCCCTTCCCGAGGGAATAAATTCAGGGATTCCAGATAATCTTCTCCCGGCTTGCCATGCCAATAGGCCGGATCAGACGTTATTTCTACCGAGTAGTTATTCTCACCATACTTACGGTCCGCCAGGTAAGTCGTACTTTTTGCATCCACAACATATACCTGTTTCAAGTGGAAACGGGCATTTTCTTGCAGCAGGTCACCGGCATCCGCCTCACTCCATTTGAGACTGATCTTTTCAAAGTCGATACGGCTGGCGGTGCGGTAAACCTCGATATTACTCGTACTGTAGAAAGAATACTCAGCAGGTTTATTCGTGAAAATCTCTTCTTTCCCGTAATAATTGGTTCCCGGTTCCAGACTTGTAATTTCCAGGAATTTACTTCCCATCGGCTGGTTATCCACGCTTATATCCTTCAGATTATACGTTTTTTCCATCAGATCATCAATACTTGAACAGTTGATGTTCCCGACATTGACAAGGATGATATACTTGTATGGCGTATCACTTTTTGCGCTGATCCGTATCGTATCGGGAGTTTCCCCGGTCTGACCGCTGAAATCCACATAAGCGGAAGTCAGCAACGTTTGATCGGCTTTGAACAAGGCGGCATACATGTTATTGATCTTTGCTTCTCCTTCCTGCGTCTCCCCCGCTTTGGCTTTCGTCAGTACCGAACCCGGAGCGACTGCCAGTGTCAACGTTGCGTCCTGCGGCACAATTACTTCGGGACCGTTATCATCGTCGGACGAACAGGATACCAGGAGGCTTAATGCTAACAGGAAGGGAGTAATATTGATTGTTTTCATATCGTTCATTTTTTATTCTACTTCTTCGACTTGATGTACATATCCCCAGCCCGCCACTTCGACACGGACATCGAGCGAGGCATCGTCATTCTCGTCGGGGTCGAAACTCGTTTCCGTGAAGGTGACGTGGAGACGGTAGATATAATTACGTTTCACATAGTTATGGTCGTAACCGTTCAGCACACCATTGCGGTTGATCGGCGAGGTGAAAATGCGGGTCTGGTTCGTTTCCACCAGGGTTGCCTTTACGACCAGCAATGTAGGGTCTGTGTCGGACGAACTGTTCTCAAAGGCATAAGTTTCGAAAACCGGAGTCAGACTGGGTGTATTATCGGTTATTGTCAGGCTGAAATCGCTGCCGAGATAATCGGACGGATGAGAACCGGGGGCAAAAAGGGAAGCGGCTTCCGTGACGCCCGCCCCATAGAGCAGGTTTGCCTGTCCGGCGGGGACTTCTACTTTACCCCAATCCCCTTCGCTGAAATAATATGAATTACTTTTTACATTTGCCAGGGCGATATGGTCGATCCGCACTGTTTTCCCTTCCAGCAGGGAACCGGCAAAACGGGTTTCGATCGTATTCATTTCCACACGGGCGGCAATGCGGGTGAGCAGCAGCGGGGTGGAAATATTATCAATGTTCGTTCCGGCTGTATAACCGATCAGGTTGTCCTCCCCTTTCACCAACGCTTGTTCCGTACGGACCACCTGTGTGCTGAAAGTCAATGATTCCTGTGTCTGTGAAGAAAGGTCGGCCAGACGTGACTGCAAACCGGCATAGTTACCGACCGAACTATCTATATTTCCGGGAATGTTTGCCAACACGACCAGCATAACACGTTCGGGAGTAGTCTCTATATCGGTAATGACCAACTTATCGGGATCGGGATTCTCCGCACGTCCGTAGCCGATCAATGCAGAACCATCGCTGTTGAATACAAATGCGCTCAGGTTGTGAATGTCACTCTCGCCGGGTAAGGCATTCTGGTCGTCGCCTGTTGCCTTACTTCCCGCCTGGCTGCGCAATTGCAACCCGACGGAAAGCGTGGCCTGTTCGACCGGCGGTGTGACTGGCCCGTCGTCTTTCGAACAAGAAGCCAACATGATGGCAACAACTATGGATAAAAGTAATTTATATCGGATCATCTTTCTGGACTGATTTAATTGTTGATTGATTTAAAATTCGATATGGTCGTCCACCGTACCCCAGGGACGGATTGCCTGGCGGACGGAAAGCAGTGCGCCGTCTTCACCGAAACGCAGAATGACATAAAGCACAGCGGCTTCGGGAGCGGTCAACGGTTTGCCGTCGTCGTCGTGGGTAGCAACGGCCAGCGTATTGCCTTCGGCTGTCAGTTGCACGTTCAGGTTCTCGCCGGCACACATCCTATAGTTGGGAGCGAAAAACTCCTTGTTCTTGTCCCAGTCGGCTTCAGGGTGGTAATAGACACTGTCGCCGGTCAACTGCCCCCGGTAATCGAACGCATCCAACGTACGGTCCACGTAATAATTACAATCGGCATCGGTCGGCGAATCATATTTCCTCAAGGCATATTTGATATTTTGTGTCACGATATTGACTTCCGAAAGTTTGGGACGGACCACGATCGTATCGTTATTGTAGAGACTGCCTCCCGCTTTAGTCTGCACCAGGCGGTTTCCGTAGAACAGGTCGTCGGGTTTCTGAGCCAGACCGTCACGGCTTTTGAGTTTGATCTTCAGTTCTTCAATCAACTCGCTTTCCGTAACAGTCTGGTTTTGTCCGGCCAGATTTCCCCAGGCTATCACATGTAGGTTACGATCTTCCGGATAATTCAGTCTGATTTCTTCGCGATTGCGTATTTGTCCTTCCGTCATACGGACGGTCTGGAGGTATTCATAATTTTCATCGAAAACATAGAGGGAAGCATCTGACAGGGCACTTCCCGTGACGTCATGGCCCTTCGCATTTTCCGCCTTTAAAGTCAGTTTATAACAAGCTAGCAAATTCTCCTGGATACAACCAGAAAGCAATAGGGTTGAAGCGCAGACGGCGGCTGCCAACCATCGACAAGTATGATTAATATGTTTCATATTATATTTCGATTTCTTCATTTATAGTGATCACATCAAGTGTTTTTCCTTCCCACGACTTTACGGTGATGGTAACGGATAATGTTACGTCATCCTTTATATCCGGATCCGGGGATCCTTTACCCTTAAGAGTCGCCTCTATCTTGTAAATAGTGTTTCGCTGAACGCCGTTCTGTAGTTTGATACGATAATAACGGTCTGTAAGAGCAGGCTTACCTGTCGCATCATACCAACTTCCTTTGAGATAAAGAATGACCGGGTCAACTCCGTCTTTAGCAAACGAATTGGTCATTGCGTAGAAACTGGCGATGCCTTTATGAAGTTCGCTATTATCACCTGTTATGGTAACGTCTGTCGCTGTTGTCAAATATTCAGCATATTCGCTACCGGTAGCGATCTCCCCTCCTACTTGAAGTTTTTCTTCTATACCACATAAATAATGGTCTTCTATAAACTCCATCGTATGCAGTGTTGCCCCTTCGGGTAAAGTCCAGCCTGTTTTCGTATCATACAAATAAGACTGGGGACGAACATTAACAAGGAAAACCTGGGATAATTTAAACTTCATTCCTTTCAAATTTTTATCTAGCCAATCATTGTCTATATCTACCTGGCTTAAATCCACACGGCCAACAACCCGCTTAACCTTCTCTGATATCAGATTTATACCATCATTCTCCGCGGTCTTTTTGATCTCTACATCCTGGGCAATATTAGTCATAATAAAACCTTTTTCACCGACCTGACCGGCAGATTTGCCTACCTGGTCAGCTAATGAAACTGTTTTATCATAATATTTTTCCGGCTTGAAAGAAGACATTTCTCCGGCATTTGCAATCACCAATAATTTATAAGTACCGGTTTTTAAACCCACACGAATAGTATCCTGAGCATCATCAATTTTGCGAAAAGCACGACCGGCAACTTCGTTATTACTATTGATAAAAACAACATTCAAGTCGTAGATTTCATTTTCGGCAGTAGTGCCCGGATCTGTATCTGCTTTTGTCGCTTTTGTTCCGGCAACACCGTCCACCGCTACGGAAACAGTGGCAAAGGCATCCTCATCCCCCAGTGTCGGAGACGGTTCATCCTCCTTCGAACAAGCCGCCAGCAATAGACCGGATAAAAGGAGCAGATATATTTTACTTCGTTTCATATCAGTTTTATTTTAGCTGTATTAATCAATTGAAGGATTCTCCACAATCTCACCCCATGCCTGTACTTCGATCATGCTTGTCAGCGTGGCATCATCGGACGGGTCAAACGGAGTATCGGAACCGGGGCCTTTGATAACGACATCAATAGAGTAGATCACGTTGCGGCGCACATACAGATGATTCGTCACATTGGATATCTGGTCGTGCTGTCGGTTTACAATTACGGGATAATAGGTATCCACGTTGCGGGGATTCCCGTTTTTGTCGGTATAACGATAAGTTCCGTGAAGGACCAGCAGCGTATGCCAAGTCGCTTCCTGCATATTTTCGAAAACGGTATAATTGGCTGCACAGTTAGCAATAAGGCCCGTCTCGTCAGTAGCCGTACGGAAATCATAATTATAGGTTGTAAGTAACTTATCCGACAGTTTAGAAGAGCCTTCTTTATAAATGCCCTCAACGTCCGGATTTGCACCAGTAAGGAAGAAATCAGAAAGGGAGCGGTCAGTCACTTCTACAGCGCCCCAATCTTCCATACTGATATAACGGGAATAATTTTTGACATTTGCCATAAACACGGATTCCAGTTTAAAACTGGCTCCGTTGCTATATTCTTCCAGTGGACGCAGGAACAACTGGTTCAGATGGACACGGGCAATCGTGCGGTAGATCGTCACCGGTGAAGCAGAGATCTGATTGGCTCCCGTCTTCTGCAAACCGATCGTATTTTTTCCAGGCTTCAATGTGTAAGTCTGTACTCCCGAACTCATTGTCGGGGCTGTATCTTCGTTTTCAATCGTCTTGGTAAGGGCCAGGAATTGGTCCAAAGTGGTTAAACCGTCGAAAGTACCTTCGGGTGCATTGGCGACCAGCAGCATCCGGATAGTCCCGGCTTTCAGCGGGGTAATATCTTCAACAGTATTTGTTTGTGTGACTTCGCGGGAGACGATCAATTTGTCTGCATTCTCGCCGGAAGTGCCGAAAATAGCCACATAGAGTCTTTCGATTCCGGAGTCAGCGGCTCTGGTTCCGATCTGTGGAATCGTGATGCGTAATGAAAGTGTAGCATCTCCGGTTTCGTCTATCTCAGAATTCCCGTCATGGGAACAGGATAGCAAAGCGAGAAACAGGAATACATTGTAAAATAAAACCCTACTATTCATAGATTATATTGTTTTATAAATCGTCAAACCGGAATATTTTTTGAGAGTGAAACCAACCCGGGAATTACCCCGGATTGGTTCGTTAGAATTTCGAATAAGGAAATTTAAACTTAATAAACTAGTATAATTGATTGTTAGTCGATGCTAGGATCAAGAGTGACCGTGCCCCAAGGTACAATTTCAATATTTGATGTTATTGATGCAGCTTCAGTCGGAGTTTCCGGATTATCACTACCAGGACCTGTAATAGTTGCGTTAATTGCATATTTCACATTACGTAGGACACCGAAATGCGCTAAATTTGTATAGCCACTATCATTTTTAACCTCACTTGCTGTTTCATTATTATTAATGTATACAGTCCAGTAAGCGTCTTTTGATGTTACAGTTTGACCGTTATTAGCTGTATAAGTATAAGTTCCTTGAATAACTAAAGCTGTTGCATTCTTAACATTAGCTATTCGAGAACTAGAGCTATTATCATATACAAAGAACTCTCCATTTTCTGCACTAACTTTTACTTCATTTGTTCCTGTAAAATTCTGAGAGAAAGAGTGAGTATAAATGCCTTCAGCACCTGTTAAATTAGGAACAATATTATCATCACTTTCCGTATCATTTACAACAGGACACCATGCAGTAGCAGCACCAAAAACTTTTACATCATTACGATAATGCATAATAAAAGCTTTGCTTACTACTAACTTGGCATCCGTAGCAAAATCCGCACGTGGTTTTAACGTGATACTTTCCAAATCAATGTTAGCGACATTTCGGAATACTTTGATGTTTTCTTCAAATTGCTTATCATAAGCAGCAAATCCTTCATCAGTTAACGAAATGATATTTCTACCTTTCACCAAATTATAACCTTTAACAGCACTAGCCATCAAAGGTTGAGCAGAACTTAATTCGGCTTTCGATATTGCCTTTTTAAAGTCATCGATGTTTGTCTTTCCTTCGAACACTTTTGCTGGGGGATTCACAACAACCAAAACATTAACAGCTCCTGCTTTTGCATCAATACAAGCAGTTGTATCAACACCAGAATCCGCATCTCTTTCTTTGTAATTGATCAAAGCACCCGAAGCCATATTTTCCATTGCTCCATCATTAAAAACAGCAATACCAATTTTACCGACTTCCCCATTAGTAGAAGATTTTGTCTGGCTTTTCAAAGAAGAGCCATTAGAGCCGATCGAATTAAACGCTACCGTTACAGTAGCATCCAACTCCTGTGCCGGATCCGGAATATTAGGATCGTCATCATTTGAACAAGCGCTGAAAGCGCAAGCAACCATCGTTGCGTAAATTAAATTTTGAAATTTCATAACTTTATATATTTTAAAAGTGATAAATCATTTTACTACCCTATACTTAATTATTCTCAGATTTCTCTTTTGACTATCCAAATAATTAAGTTTTCTGTATCATTGTCTCTTGTTGACAGTGCAAATGTAGAAAGCTTTGTTTTTAGGACTTGTCGGTATATTTATCACTCATGTGAGGTTATTTTTAAATGATAAAAATTCCTCTGTTTGTTTACATTTGTTTTAATGAATACCACGCTTATGCCTTTACCGGTTGACCATATTGAGATGGATTGACCCCATATTGTTCGGTAAAACGCTTGCGGAATGTCGCCATATCGTTGAATCCGACCATTTCACAGACCTCTATAATAGAATATCGCTGCTGTAAAATTAATTCAGCTGCGTGTTTGATACGGACACTCCGCGTCAGTTCCAGGATGCTGCAATTTGAAAACGCTTTTACTCTACGATAAAGCGTCGGAATACTCATACTCATTTCATCTGCCAAAAATTTTGCATCAAAACAAGGATCATCCAAATGCTCCTCGATAATCTTTACTATTTTATTCATAAAAACATTTCCTGCCGCTTCAATCTCATTTAACGGGGCAGGTACTGCAACAACCGCATCTTCCGTATCCGTTGCCGACTGGGTATAGAACGCCCTCATTTGCTCACGGCGTTTAAGCTGACTGATCAATTTACTACGCAATACTTCAAGGTCGAAAGGCTTAGTGATATAATCGTCTGCCCCTGCTTCAATACCAGCTATCACATCTTCATTCTCTACTTTGGCTGTCAACATGATAACAACCGTCTGACTGGTTGCCGGATTCGTCTTTATTTCCCGGCAGGTAGTGAATCCGTCCTTTACAGGCATCATAACATCACACAAAATACCGTCCGGATGTTCTTTTTTTGCCATTATAACACCTTCCTCACCGTTACGAGCCTCGAATATCTGGTATTCCTTTCCTAAAGCCAGTTTCAGGAACCAACGGATCTGGTCGCTGTCGTCAATAATCAGGATTTTCTTTCCGGTCTCTTTCTTCTTGGGGATAAGCTGAACGAATCCGGCAATCTCTTCCTTTTGAAGTTCGTTAAGATTTACCAGGTCACTGTCAGGTTCCACAAATTCGACTGGCAATTCCATCAAAGACCGTTTTCCCAACGGAATAAGGATCATGCAACGAGTCCCGCTCTGTCCTTCCATCGTCTCCTGAATAAATTTTGCATGTACCGATTCTGCCATATCTGCGATCTGCTTCAAACCGATACGGGCGCTGTCCTGCGCATCAAGACCGTCATCCTGCACACTCAGGGAACAACAGGACTTGCCGTCGACTTTGACTACTGCTATGTCAACCGTAATCTTCCCGTACATAAATGTATTCTTCAAAGAATTGGATAACATAGTACGCAAAGCATATTCCATCTTCCGGCGGTCTACCCACACCCATAAAACAGGTGTCTGCGTATTGATTTTAAAATCAATATTGTTCATGGCAATCCAGTCAACAAACAGGTCGCATATCTGCTTCGTTATATCCACCAGATCATAGCGGGCTATTCGCATATGGTTAGCGACATCATCACCGTGGCGAATATCTTGCAACTGATACATCATATCCTGCAAAGCAAGTGTATTGCGATAGGCCGAAAGAACCTGTGTGGAGACCAAACCATCGAGTTCACGATTCTGCACTAACTGTCCCAAGTATCCCAATATCAGGGAGAGAGGCGTACGCATCTCATGTACCGCTTCAACGAAGAAAGAGTTATGGAGTTTTTCCAATTCCTCCGTTCTCCGGATGGCTTCTTTGTATTTGGCTTCATGCTCATGGCCCCAATCGTCCGTCTCCCTGATCTTCTGTACCATGAGTTGTTGTATCTCACGGTTCTTGATGGTCAGCGTATCGACGGTCCGCTTCAACTCTTCGTTCTCTTGCTTGAGCTTCACAACTTCTCCGTCTCCTTGTCTTTCCTCTTTTTCCTGTTTATTATTAAACAGACCAGCGATTAGTGTTCGAAATTGATTAACCATTTCCATATGTATCAAGATTTACTATTTTTCATTTACTGATATCATTGATATTTAACATATCTTCCCCTATTCAGTAGAAGTTCGGTATCTTTTTTATGGATTTACTGCTGATTATTGCCTCAAAGTAACCAATCATACGAGTCCGATTGTAGAACATAAATTACATGTAACTACTGACAGACAACGATTTACACTTTATAGAACAATATATACATAGTCCATACAGAACTATGGTTCAGAGAGATAGACAATAAATTTCTGTTGAAAAACAACAGAAATTTAAGGTCCCCTATTAAGGAAGAATGGAAGATGATAAAAGAATAGAGGAAGAATAGCCCCTATCGGTTGGAATTATTTTTTCCTGTAAAGATACCGGATAAATAACAGGCCTGTAAAGCCACAAAAGAGAAAGAAAAAGGGTAAAACAAGGGTCACGTTATAAAATAAAGCCTAGAATTAGTTCATATCAGATTATTTTATACCTTTGAATCCGAAAAATATGGAGTTCTGTATGAACTCCGTTCATTTTCATTGCTTATTGATCTTCTCAATAAGAGCCTCACACGGTTTTAAACGGATTGTTTTACGGGGATTAAGCATCACTTTCTCTCCCGTTCTCGGATTCCGGACCTGTCTCCGCGATTGAGGTAAAATAAATATCTTACCAAACTCGTGAATTGCCACTTTTTCATCAGTTATTACCCCTTCAACTACAATATCCAACAACGTATTCAGATAAATACGACTATCTACCAAAGTTATATCCAGCCTTTCTGCCAGCATTCTAACGATTTGTGTTTTATTCATTCTCTACTAATTATTAACTGCGAAAAATTCATTTATTATACCGGTCACAAAGTTCGGACTTTCAATCATACTACACAATCCGGATTTTTTTCATAATATGTTCTGTTTTTGCTTTTTTACTAAAATAATACGGCCTGCCCCCTCAAATCCGGGAACAGGCCGCATATCATTATATTTGCTTTAATTTAGAACGGGACCTCGTTACTACTGCCCTGGTTCAGGAAATCTGCACCGGCAGGCGGTATCGGAGGTAACGAATCATCACTGTTCATATTCGATGAAAACTCACGGACAGCCACATCTTCATCAATATTCATGAACTTCGCATAATCGCCCTTAAATCGCAGACGCACATCCCCCGTCGCACCGTTACGATGCTTGGCTATGATGATCTCCGCCAATCCGACCAGCGAGTTACCGCGTTCATCTTCCGTAATCTTATAATATTCGGGACGATGGATAAAGCAAACCATATCCGCATCCTGCTCGATCGCTCCGGATTCACGAAGGTCGGCCAACTGCGGACGTTTTCCTTCAGCTCCCTGACGGCTTTCCACACCACGGTTCAACTGCGAAAGTGCGATAATCGGGATATTCAGTTCCTTCGCCAACCCTTTCAACGAACGGGAGATGGTACTTACCTCCTGCTCACGGCTACCGAAACTCATACCACTTGCATTCATCAACTGAAGGTAGTCGATGATAATACATCTTACCCCGTGTTCACGCACCAGACGGCGTGCCTTGGTACGCAACTCGAACACCGAAAGACTCGGCGTATCATCCACATAAATCGGAGCATCATACAACTCCTTAATCTTGAAGTCAAGCTGTTCCCACTCATAGCTTTCCAGGCGTCCGCTTTTAATCTTCTCACCCGGTATCTCACATACATTCACGATCAGACGGTTTACCAACTGAACGTTACTCATTTCAAGCGAGAACAAGGCAACCGGCACATTATGGTTCACCGCCATATTCTTCGCCATCGAAAGTACAAACGCCGTCTTACCCATCGCAGGACGGGCAGCGATAATGATCAAGTCAGAATTTTGCCACCCCGAAGTGATCTTATCCAACGCATCGAAACCGGTACGCGTACCGCTCAGACCTTCTTTCTGGTTTGCCGCTTTCTGCAACATATCCATCGCATCCTTGATAACCGGATTGATCTGGGTCACGTCTTTCTTTACATTCCGTTGCGAAATCTCAAACAATTTACCTTCGGCCTCCTGCATCAGGTCTTCCACGTCGATCGTCTCATCAAACGCTTTCCCCTGTATCATGGCCGTAAAAGAGATTAACTCTCTTGCCAGATATTTCTGGGCGATGATACGGGCATGATATTCGATATGTGCACTACTGGCAACTTTACTGGTGAGCTGCGAAATATAAAACGGTCCACCCACCTGATCCAATTCGCCGCGTTTCCTCAACTGCTCCGTCACGGTCAGCATATCGACCGGACGCTGACTGGCTGCCAGATCCACAATAGCTGCATAGATCATCTCGTGCGACTTTTCATAGAAGCATTCCGGCTTCAATATCTCACTAATAATCGAATAAGCATCCTTCTCAAGCATCAAGGCACCTAAAACGGCCTCTTCCAACTCGCGTGCCTGTGGCTGTAGACGCCCCATATCGGGCACGACCACAGGCTTTTGCTTTCCCCTTCCGGAGTTTCCTCTCCCGGTATTTTTAGTTCCTTCTGCCATTCTCTTTTGTAATTTTCGGACACCAAAAATACGATTTTTATTTGGTTTTCATTCCTTTTTTTTACCTTTGCAGCCGTAAAAAGTAATTAACTAATTATGGACGACAGTATTCCGCGAGAAACATTAACAAGTAAAAATTAGCGGACGGGGGTTTCTTATTACCTCTGTTCGTGTTAACAACGAAAGGAGGCAATAATGAAAACATTTCTTTATTGTGAAGCCGGTTTTGTGGAGAAAGACCAGTGGCTTCCTAACAGCTGGGTAAATGTAGAATGCCCTACACCCGAAGACATCCAATACCTTTTAAATCAATTTCACGTACCCGAATCATTCCTGAGCGATATCGCCGATACCGACGAACGTCCGCGTATCGAATACGAAGGAAACTGGCTACTGACTATCCTGCGTATCCCGGTACAAAGCAAGGAAAGCGGTATTCCCTTCACCACCGTTCCGATCGGCATCATCACCAACAATGAGATTATTATCTCGGTATGTTATCACAAAACCGAATTATTACCTGATTTCATCCGTTACAGCCGGCGTAAAGAACTTGTCGTACGTCATAAATACGACCTGATCCTGCGCCTGATCCACTCATCAGCCGTCTGGTTCCTGAAATATCTGAAACAGATTAACAACGAAGTGGCACGTGCCGAAAAAGCCCTGGAAAAGAGTATCCGTAACGAAGACCTCCTGCGGTTGATGAAACTGGAGAAAAGTATGGTTTACTTCAACACTTCTATCCGTGGAAACGAAGTGATGCTCTCGAAACTGCAAAGCATTTTCCAGGAACCGATGTATATGGATGCGGAACTGCTGGAAGATGTCGAAACAGAGTTAAAACAGGCACACCTCACGGTGAACATTTACAGCGATATCCTTACCGGAACGATGGATGCTTTTGCCTCCATCATCTCCAACAACGTGAATACCATCATGAAGCGCATGACCTCCATCTCTATTATTCTGATGGTACCAACGCTGATTGCCAGCTTCTACGGAATGAATGTGGTCAATTATATTGAAGACGCTCCCCACGGACTTATTGCGATCGTACTTTTATCGATCACCTTATCCGCTCTGGCATTCTTTATTTTCAGAAAGATCAAGTGGTTCTGATAATTACACAAAAACTCATACAAAAAAAGTCCCGGATATCCGGGACTTTTCGGTTTGTTTTGACGGGAAACAAATCGTTCTCCCGAAAAACGAAATATACTTATTTAAGGGTTGCGCCTCCGTCCCCACCCTGATTCCGGACGATCCAGGGTAAAACATTAAAATCCATTTTCAGATAAGCTTCGTATTCATCAGGTTTTTCCGGATCGATCTCCGGTGTTCCGGAACCAAGTCCGGAAATATTCGTCACCAGCAAACGGTAAATATTATTTCGTACTATCGCAAACTCCATAACTCCCATCTCGTTTTCCTTGTTATTATCCAGGTGCCTGATCCAATAATTATAATAGCAATAATAATTGTTACCTTCCGGATCTTTCCGATAACGTTTCACAAAGAACTTTGCCAGCTCTTCATCAGTCGAATCTTCCGTAATGCCATCCAGTTTAAGTCCGGCATCTTTCATCGCTTTAATACTGTTATAAAATTTATAGTTCGCATAATAAATAACATCAGGCCTTGCACTAGTTGCTTCTTTACCCTCTCCCCAAAGCGTACCGGGAACAAAGCTTGCCTTAAACCGTACCCCGGTCGAATAAGCATTCAACTGTGCCGTTTTAAACATGCAATTCTCCAGACAATAAAAACCGTGGAACGCATCAACCGGAACCGACTGCCAGCTTTCAGCCACAGAGGTCAATGGATAAGCATAATAACTATCCGGATTATCAAACCCTTTCGCCCCGTTTACCGTTTTCGAAAAGAAATAAGGGTCGATCACATAACCGTTATTCGCATTTATCTCTCCGAAATTTCCATTAGCAATAGTATAGGAAGAAGGAGCATTATTTGCTGTCAGCACCGCCGTATGACGAAACGTATAGAACCATCGGCTCAAATTGATATACTGGAATCCGGTCAGACTGATAGAAACATACTCTTTTCCATTTCCGTCAACCAGGCTGTAATCCTCTTTCGACTGCCCGACCAGAACTTTAGCCATCACACGTTCCAGATTGATAGTCACGATATCCGGTTCCTCCGACGGTAAAATCTCACGAACTGTCACTTTCAGATTTGAATCGGTCGTACCATCATACAAACCGCTGTTATCGGCACGGTTTGTCATCTGCAATGTGCCGTCTTCGGTCAAGACTCCGAAACCATCCTTATAAGTAGACCTATCCACCAAGTTTATAAACTCATTTTCCGTACTGAAAGAACCCGTAACATCTCCATTGGCAATCGTAAAGATATCATACGTACCCGGGTCTATCAACACCCGGTTGGCCGTATATTTCACCACATGCTCGTTTTGATTTCCGGACGAGCTATTTTCCGGTAATTGCGGACCGGCCGTACGTGTTATATTTTCCAGCCGAATCTTTTTATATAAAGCCTTCGTATCTGAATTAAACAGGTAGACATTAAGCGACTTCACATTATATTCGTTCGCATTTCCGGTTTCATAAATACCCGAAGTTTCGGCATCTCCGGCTTTAGTTGAAGAACTGTTGGGCACAACAAAAGCAAAACGAACATTTCCTTCTCCTCCATCCACAAAACCGGAATTATCTTCCGGCAAAACATCTGCATCATTAATACATCCGGCCAGCCCCAAAGCCAGGCATAACAGCCATACTGATTTTACAAAAAGTTTGTTTTTCATACGATAAAAGTATTTAGTAAATAATATTCCAGACTAACTCAATGACGTTTATTATTCTCAAAAAATAATGTCAGATTCATGCCGGCCTCTTCCGAGCCTTCCGCTTTTGCAGACTTCAGCAAACGGATACCCTCATACAAATTTCCGGTCATTAACTCATATACCCCCTTACAGTTCTTATAGGCCAACGTTTCATGGGGTGCCATTTGCAGATATTGTCCGGCAGCCTGCCAGTTTCCCTGTTCGATGGCTGCCGCTGCCGCATTCTGGTTGGCTACCGGATGAGCCGGATAAATCCTGACGCTTGTTTCGATCATCTTATAAAACTGTTCCCGTTCATTTTTATAGCTTAATGCAACCATATACAGCTCACGCAAAGAGAGCATCTGAGGGTTCATTTCAGCCACTACACGGGCTTCCTCCAGATTAAAATTCAGCTCTTTCTGATTACGTATATCCGTTGCATCGCTCTCTGGAGAAATATAAGATGCCTTTAATCCTGACAGGCCGGACACTGTCGACGAAGATACGGCTTCCTCCACAACAAGCGGTTTCCCGCTATCCGGAGACAAACCGGATTTCGTCAAACGAACCTCTTCCCTAACAATCTCCCCAGAATGAGTCAACCGGTTCATTTTCAAAAACAACTCAGGTTTACGCATCCAGTTCTCCGCAATAACAGAAGTAGTATAGACAATTTCACAAGGCTCTTTTTCCGACAGTTCCTTTACAAGAAAAAAGTCATCTCCTTTAATTCCTTTTCTCTTATTTAAAACCCGGTTCCGTTCATAAGTACGATGTCTTTTTTTACCATTTAATAAAACGGGAGGCAACTCTTTTTCCTGCCTGTTTTCTTTAATAACCGGAATAAGCGTCAGGACTTCATTCGATGCAAAATCATGTGCATTGACCATGTACTTTATCGACACCATTAACGAATCCCCTTCCACAAAACAGGATTGCGATTTTATCTCCACATCGATATTTTTTGCTGATAAGGAGTTGCTAATAAAAAATAAGCCCAATAACACGAGCAAATTGATTTTCATATTTATCGTTTTTTTATTGTATAAAGTAGACTAAAGAGAAACCTAACTGAGTCGGACCAACATAATTAGTATGCGCTTTTTCTATCAGAGATGCCCCCTCCTTCCGCCCGTACTTATCATAACTCAAATAAGCATATCCAAACGCAATACTGGCCTCCAGATTCCACAACGGACTTATCATCCATTGATATCCGTAGGAAACCCCGCCACCAACCAGATTTCCTTGAAAACGATAATCGGACAATATCCCTCCGACATTAAAACGAGCATAATGAGCCTGTATACCGACAAAACTTCCCTGAAAAACATCGCCAAACCATTTCCTGAGCTCCGGCTGTATAAGAAGATGCTTCATCTTTCTGTTATCAGCAAAAGTCCACGGATTATAACTTATAATCGAACTGATAGAATAGGTATCATTACATTTTATCTCCCCACCGATATTCAAAGATGACGTCAAATCATAGAGAACATTACTTTTCACTGCTATATTCTGACAATTCATTTTTTGCAATACACTAATAATCAAAACAATAAACAAAAGGCACTTAGGCTTATAAAACAATAAAATACCTTTATTGCAATAATTCATAATGTTACAAAAAGCAACTTTATAATTTCTTTTTTCTTGCATAACAAATATCATCGTAAATAATTAACACCATATATTCTCCACATTTTACATTTTCACAAAAAAATAATGACTAGAATAAAGGATCGTTTTTTTTAGTCATTGCTTTATAACCTTATGAATATTTCATAAAAAACTCCGTATTTCCCGGTATTATTTTTAGTTGAAACTGGGAAATACAGAGTTAAATATTGAACACGAATAAAACCTATACCGCTATTTTTCCTGATTATTCAGTTTACGGACCAAATCGTCTGCTGTCCGGAATTTTATGGTTGTTCTCGGAGCAAGCATAATTGGTTCCATTGTTTGCGGATTACGAACAGGGCGGGACTTCTGGAGCACGGGAGAAAAAACTCCAAGCCCTCCTATCCTCACCTTGTTCTCTGATTTTACTTCATTAAATACAGTATCGATAAATGTATTCAATACCTTTCGTACAGCACTTTGCGTGTACCCTGTCTGTTCTGCAATGGAGTATATCAACTCTCTTTTGTTCATCATATCTTTTACGATTTTTAATTGTTTGTTATGTTTAATCTGTTATTTCAAAAGCATTTCATTGTTATCTAATAATTTGCGTACCAACCGGACCTGTTCCCCAGACAAGCGTAAAGTCCTCAACCCTTTCTCATACTCACTTAGTTTATGAAAATCGGTACCGACATAATCATAATACCCTTCACGGAGCAAATGCTCCGCTACCTGCCGGACCTGTTTACCCTGTAAGCCGGCTAAAGAAAACAGGTTCAGTTGAAATCTATACCCTTTACTTTTCAAATAAGAATAGTCCTCCTGTTTCATATACCCATATCGCTCCGGATGAGCGATAACAGGCGTATAACCATCCAATGCCAGGTCGAACAGGATTGTCAGAAATTTGTCGTGAGCCGACAA
The DNA here is from genome assembly GCF_020091425.1 of Parabacteroides goldsteinii. NCBI lineage: Bacteria > Pseudomonadati > Bacteroidota > Bacteroidia > Bacteroidales > Tannerellaceae > Parabacteroides > Parabacteroides goldsteinii. The sequence continues at coordinate 2,263,857 of NZ_CP081906.1, forward strand.
ACAGGAAGTCTCAACCAAGACCTGCCTGCCGGGAAGTGTAAATAACATTCCCTTCATATATGCCTCAAAACCATCGTCCAGCATATACTCGGCAGCCAGGTGTAACTCTATTTCCGGAGGACAACATTCCTTCAAAATAGCATACTTTGCACACAGGAGTTCCGGTGTATTATTAGGAAACTCCGCCATAATATGGGGAGTCAGAAATATCCGTTTCACACCGACTTCCTTCATTCTCTCTAATGCAGCGATCGAGTCCATCAACGACTCCGATCCACCGTCCACATTAGGAAGCAGATGCGCATGCACATCTGTCATTCCTTCAAGCAATGTGGTACGGATTATGTTTTTCTTTGAGCTAAACCAGGTCAGCATATTGGAAAATAGTTTTTATTTTTTCTTTTCGTTCCCGTAGCCATAACCATAGCCGTAACCGTATCCATAGCCATAACCGTAACCATAACCCGAACGATTATAGCGGACACCATTCAGCACCAGACTCATATTCCTGAATTTACCCTGCCTGTATAGCTTTTCCAGTTCAGGTAACTGCCGGCGGTCCATCAACCCGGCACGCAGGATATAAATGGTCAGGTCGGCTACACGGTTTACAATCGCTGCATCGGCCACCAAACCGGCAGGCACATTATCCAGAATGATATAATCATACCGTTTCTTCAACTCCTCGATCAAAGCTTCCAAACGGTCGCTCAATAAAAGCTCGGAAGGATTGGGAGGCACAGGGCCGGTATGGATAATATCCAGGTTTGTGGCAAGTTCCTCTTTTTTTATGATAGAGTTGATGTCATCCACTTTTCCGGATAAATAGTTTGTTATTCCCATGTTAGTGGTTCCACTAACATGGCCGCTAAGGGTACCCTTACGAATATCGAGATCGACCAGTATCACTTTTTTTCGGGTCAGGGCAAAACTCATGGCCAGATTCATCGATACAAATGTCTTTCCTGCATTCGGATTGAAAGAAGTAAACATCACCACTTTCATATCCTTCGCTTTCACACGCATGAAATCCATATTCGTACGGACAATACGGAACGCCTCCGAAATACTGTCGCGCCCATTTTCACGCACGACTATTTCATCTTTATTCTTCTTGTCACGCAAAGGAATCTCTCCCAGGAACGGGATCGATACGGCATCTTCCACATCCTTACGTGTACGCACAGTCGTATTCATGACCATCTGCAACCAGATGATACCTGCCGGAATAGCCAATCCCAACACTACTGCTGCCAATAAGATCATCATCGATTTCGGTGCCACCGGACTCCGGCTTCCCTGCGCCGCATCGATCACACGGGCATTACTTTCGGTAATCGCCTGCGACAAAGCATTCTCTTCCCGCTTATTCAACAAGTAGAGATACAACTCTTCCTTGATCTTCTGCTGACGTTCGACAGACAACACATATTTCTGTTGTGTCGGCACAGCCGAAATACGGCGGCTGGTCTGGGCTTCCCGTTCTCTGATATTCTTTATCTTGATATTCAGACCGACAATCAGGTTGTCGATAGCCCGGATAATCGTCTGCTTCATCGCACTAAGCGAATTATTCAGGTCCATCACCACCGGATTCTTGTTACTGCTATTACCTATCAGTTTATCACGTTTTAGCAACAAGTTGTTGTATTCGCTGATTTGCCCTTCTATATTCACATCGGCAATCCCGGTGTTGGCAGGTATCAGGTCCGAACTCTTATGAGGGTCTGTCAGGTAATCGCGTATATATTTCGCCAAAGTCACCTGATTCTCCAGTCCAAGTCCTTCTTTGCTATACTGGCTACTCTCCTGAAGGTACATTCCCGTTTCCGAACTGATGTCCGTCAGCTGGTTTTCCCGTTTATACGTTTCGATATCGGCATCCACACTACCCAACTCCTCTTCAATAATGATCAAACGGTCATTAATAAAGTTAGAGGTGTTCACCGTTACCTGGTTCTTATCGTTTATCGCGTCTTCGTTGTACACGGCAATCAACATATTCAGAACATCTTCGGCACGCGGTATGGATACGTCCTGCAACGTCAGGTTGATGATCGTCGCCGTCTTACTGGCCAACGCCACCTGAAGGGAATTGCTATAAGTCAAAGCGATCTCCTCCCTGTTCCGCTTACTTATAGTTACCGCCTTCCCGAAATATTTATCCGCATAATACAACGTAGGGGTCACCACCAGTTTACCCACCGGAGTAGAGACCGTATCGTTCAATGCCACTTTCAAGCTCTTAGCCTCATTCGTCGAGAAACCGGACAACAAAATCTCTCCGGCCGACAAAGGTGTCGCTACCAAGGAAAAAGACTGCGAAGCCTCCGCTTCCGGGAACCGTACGGCTATCGGCGATTGCGTATACAACTCTTCCGTCCGCAACCCGTCCTTTATCGTATAGCTGATATCCAGATTCAACCGTTCAGCCACTACCGACATCAGACGCTTCGACTTGAAGACCAACACTTCGTTGTCCACATTACTTTTTACATTGAACATATTCAGCTCTTCGAAAGCTGCCGACTCGCTGAGCCCTCCTCCCTTGCTATTGTCTTTTATCAGTACCGATGCCGTACGTGTATAGACTTTAGGAGCCCATTTCAGATACAGAACAGCTACTCCGGCACAAACCAGGACAGACAAAACGAACCAATACCAGTTGGCCAACACAATATGGAAAAGGTCACTCAGGTTCAGTTCGTTTTCTTCTCTTCGCAAGTTGATTGTTTCTTGTTCAGAATTCATTTGTAATCCGATTATTTAAAGATTAATACCGCAATCGTAGTCAGCAAGGAGATAACAGAAACCCAGACTCCGATCGAATTATTCTGGTTGATGCTGCTCTGACCCGATTTCGCTTTATTCGGTTCCACATAGACAATATCGTTCTGTTGCAGGTAGTAACAAGGAGAATTAAAAATATCCGCCGAACGCAAGTCATGGAACAGGATTGTACGTTTTCCGTTATTTTCGCGAATCACCCCTACCCGGTCACGACGTCCGTAGATTGTCAGGTCGCCTGCCATACTCAAAGCCTCCAACAATGTGATACGGTCGCCGGAGATAGTAAAGCTACCCGGACGTCCGACTTCGCCCATCACGGAAATCTTGAAGTTCAGGAACTGTACCGTCACAATCGGATCCTTAATCAAATCGCCTTCGATCAGCTTGTTTTTGATCAGTTCGGTCAACTGCATACGAGTCAGACCTTCCACATGGATTTCTCCCAGGATGGGAAAGTCGATGTTTCCGTTCGTATCCACCAGATACCCTAAAACACGTTGCTGTCCGCCAGTGTTAGAACCCAACTGATAACTTACCATCGGCATATTGAAAGGCAATGCCAGTTCCGGGTCGCGACTGTTCACCATAATAGCCAGCAAGTCGTCACCATGGATAATCACCTCATACTTTTGTTCGATCTCCTGTTGTTTCAACGGAACGACATCCTGCAAATAGATAATTTTTTTAGTCGATGTGCAGGCGGTAAAAAATACCGCCATACACACGACCAGATAGGCCACATACTTCTTAAACATAGTTACTTACAATATTAATTATGCTCAGGCTTCATGTTTCCCTGCTCTTTCTCGATGTTCTGCGATACCGCTCCATACTGTTCGACAACAATGCTTTCCACGCCACGGTTAGTCTTAACACGAATCGTATATCTTATTACCGCCTGCTTATAAGTGACAGTCATCTTCATGTCGCCACTTACCGCCATACTCTTTGACATTGCGATTTCGGAAACACCTTCACTAGCCAAAACATTCCTTAAAGCAGCCATCAGCATTGCTTCAACATCACCCGTCACTCCTTTACTTTTAGATACGACTTTCCAACCTTCTTTCGCCTTAACGGAAAAGTCTTTCGACACAGCCGTTGTTTTTCCAAGGTTGTCCACTTCTTCAGACAAGAGGGTTTCACTATTCGGTTCGGCCGACAAATCTGTAACCACTCTCAACTCGTGTACAGAAAAGCCATCCAACTGCAGGACATAAGATTTATCCGAATCATCATAAATAACTTCTGCATTATCCGTTCCGTTCACATAATGTTTCACTTCCGTGAAATAAACATCATTATCGGCTTCCAGCGCCTTTACCCTTATTTCCAATGGCTTTTCAAACTTGACACCGTCCGGTTGGCAATCAAAGCTAGATAACGCCAATGCAGAAGATGTTGTTTGCGGAGTAGAAGTCGACACCGCCTTATCGGCCACCTCTTTCAGCTTTTTATCAGCAGCCGGAACAAATGACGTGATTGCTATATCCGTTTCTTTTTCCACTGCGCCGGCAGGAACAAACGCTTCGGTATTTTGCGTAATAACCAGCAAAGCGTCTTTCTCCGGAGTTACTTTGACTGATTCAGCCTGCTTAGTCAGTATCTGCGAGTAAAATACGGTGGCACCTTTTTCTGCTTTGCTATCCACTGTCACTTCATTTTTAATCGTGATGTATCCGTCTTTGGCAAAGCTCAGTTCAAAAGAACCTTTCTTATCCACCTCGATTTGGTAAGCACCTGAAGCATCCGTTTTTGCCGACACCTTTCCGGCAGATACGGAAACATCCGCCAACGCATTCGTTCCGTCCGTTACCTTACCGGTTATAAAATAGGCTTCTTTTTCCAATGGGTTTTCTACTACTTCGGGAACCGGTTCCACTTCATCTTTTTTACATGAGTTGAAGGACAATCCCCCCACCATCAACGTTGCAGCCAACAGGCTCAACGACCAGAAATTAGTTGTTTTCATACTAAAAATGAATTAATTAATATTTATTATTTGTTGATAATATGTTTATAGAAAAGCTGTTATTTCAATTCTTATCAGGTTTGAACTATCCGATTATTTCTATACAGGAAATTATTTTGTAACAATTCTCAGAATCTCCTTCTTTATAAAATCCGGAGCATCATATCCCCGGCTGCCGTTTTCATCGGGGCGGACTTCGTAGCTGTAACCTAACAACTCGTCGCCATACGAACCGCCATGACGGGCCCTGTATTCATGGGCAAAATATTCAGGTAACCGGAAACGGACGGCTCTGCGTTTCCCCCGCTTCGTTCCCGGAATCGGGAGAGCAAAATGGAAACCACCATTCATCTCACCATCGGTAAACAGGCCATATACCCCGACCGTCACCTCACCGAAATGACGACGGCAATCCAGCCGAACTCCCATATCGCCATACACCAGCCGCACGGCCGCCAGGTCTATCTGCAAACCATAATGCGGTTCGTTATACCGTCCCCAGACGGAACCCGACACCCTTCTCCAGGTCGACACCACCCATTCCCCGCCATAGCAGGTACTCGACCCGGTCAGTCCGACATTCGCACCCACCAACCACCGTCCCCGGGCCGGTTGATAACGGAGGGCGGCATCCACTCCCATCCGGTTCCCCGTAAAGTTTCCGGCCGTAAGCCGTCCCAACACACCACCCGGCAGACGAAATTCCTGCCGCAGCGTAATCACTCCCGGACGTATATATTTGCGGAAATCAGTCATATTCGTATAAACCGGCAACACGACCTGCCCTGTCAGCACCGCCCCTTTCCAAAGGTCCATCTGGATAGCCGGAGAAAAATTGACCGCTACCCCATATAATTTATCGAGCCATGAATTCTGTAAGAACAGCTCCGGATACAACACCACATCTATCCGTCCCGCCATCCGGTTCCGGCTCTCCTTCCCTTTCAAGCGGCGCATCGCCTCGTCCGTATCATAGCTCACCTCCAATGCCGCCGTCTGCCGGGGCAATGTCAACAGCAATCGCGGTATACGGTCGTCCAACACCACCAGCTCATACGCTGCTGCCTGTTCCGTCTCCGGCAGGCTGCGCAAGGCTTCAATCACAGCCGCCAATCCGCGATACGTCCCCCGGTATATATTATCTTCATAGGCTATCGTACAAACCGAATCGGTCTGTGCCACCCGTATCTCTTCCATGCCGAGCGAAAGCAAAGTTTGTTCAGCCGCTTCTACAACCTGCCTTCCCGCCGGTTGTTGCCCCAGCAACCCTGTAACCATTCCCCAGGTCATCAGGCAAACCATTCCCAAACGATTCCCTCTCATTGACGGCCTCCTTTCTTTTTGAGCAATACCAGTTCATACCGTATCCCGCCCGACACCGCTTTCAGGTCGTAACAAAACAGGTGTACCGTAAAATGATTGAAAAGACGCACGCTACCGCCCATATTCACCGCATTGCCGTCGTACTCCGCCATCAACGAAAGCGGACGGCAGAAGGCGGGCGAATAACTCATCCCTCCAAAGACTCCGTCACGAACAGCATGCTTACGGAACGGGATATTCCATCCGAATGTAAACGCCAGGTCATGACCGCCAGACTGAAAATGCTTTGTCGCTCCCCCATACACCGACGAGAAATAACGATTGCCGGTCTCCCCGCTAAACGTATTCAGTTGCCCGGTCGTCAGTGCGTCACTACTCCCCACGACCACCGACGGCCAATATCGTCCTTCTTTCAACGGACGTATCCTGAGCGACACCGAACGGTCCTGATTCCATTTACCCGTTTTAAGTTTCATCAACGTACAGCGATAACCGACCTCCAGGCAAGGCAGAAAAGTCACATTCAGGAAATAATTCCCGGAATTATAATCCCAGAAATCAGGAAGCATCTGCTCCGGCAGATAATTCGCCCCCACCATAAACGTTCCGTCTACCTGCATATCTGCCGTCGGAATATTCAATAACCCCGTCACCCCCATCGAGTGTTGAGCGTATAAGGATGAGCCGCCCAGCAAAAAGCCCGCAGCCAAAACAAATAGAAAACATTTCATTTATTCGGATATTATAAGAAACTGTTCATTATCAAACCGCCCCCGGCCTGTCCAGCCACACCGAAACGTGGCGCAGTTGTTCCCGGCGTTCCGCCAGCTTTATAACCAGTTCGTACTGCAACTCTTCATGGTCTTCCTGCACTACCTGACGGACCAGCCGGGAGATCAGCCGGAGCAAACGAGCTTCGCTATACAGGAATAGCAGATAAGGCAGATATACATCGGACGATAACAGTTCCAGATCAGCCTGTAATTGCGTATCATATTCCCGATGCAGCTCAGCAACAACACATTGAAGCGGGGCCGACAACCCATTCTCCGTTCCTGCCTCCTGCAGATGTTCGAAAATACGCTGATGATCCGCATCTTCAAACCAGAGATCATCCGTCTCCAGGGCCGAAGCCACCAGGTCGATAAACAAGTACTCCGCCCCTCTCAAACGAAAAGTAACCTCCGGATACAACAGGCAAACCGTCAGCAAGGCGCACTCCGACGAATGCGGCCTGTTCTGCAACCGCCCGATCATCCGCGCAAACTCTTCCCTGCCTAACCGACGGAATAAAGAATCCGGATCTCCCCCGCCAGGAATCAACGCCGAATCGGCATCCATCCCCGCTTCCCGCAAGCGCAACACCGCTTTCTTCGAAGCTGCCTGCCCCGCCTCGTCACCGTCGAGCAACAAACAGGCACGGTTGGTATATTTCTTCAGCAAAGCAATATGGCTGTCGGTCAAAGCCGTCCCGCACAAAGCCACCGTATTGACAAACCCGGCAGCATGCATCGCAATCGCATCTTTATATCCTTCGGTAATATACACATAATCTTCTTTCCGTATCACCGCCACCGCACGGTTGAGTCCGTACAAGGTAGCCCCTTTGTCATACCCGTCGGCTGCCGACGAGTTGATATATTTCGGAACCGAAGTATCTTCGTCACACAACCGGCGTGCTCCCATCCCGACCAGTTTTCCATACTCGTCGCGCACCGGAAAAATAATCCGGTTGCGCATCACCTTCCATTCGGCAGGCACCTGCACAGGCGACATGCCCACTTCAAAATCCAGATAAGCAGCCGAAAGCTCCGAACACCCGCAGGCATAAGGCAACAACAGTTTCATAAAAGCCGCAAAATCCTTTGCAGACTGTTTCGCCTGTCGTTTGATAGCCAGCCGCCCTGTACCGGGCATCACGAAATCCGGCTTACCCTCAGCAAATCTGCCTGCCGCCAGTTTCCTGACCGCGTCACTCAACGTACAATGTTCCATCTTCCTGACAAACTCGAATACATCCCCATGTTCCCCGCAGGCAAAACAGGAATAAGTTTGTTTTTCGGGATTCACCATCAACGACGGATGGTGGTCCGGATGAAACGGACACAGCCCGACATAATTCTTCCCCTTAGGCTCCAAATGCTGATAACCGCCGATCACCTCCTCGATACGAACAGATGATTTTATTTGTTGAAAATCATTCTTCTTCATAACGCATCCGGTTGTCATAGTTAGTAATACGGGTAAATGACTTATTGTAACGGAAACGGGCAATCCCGGTCGATCCGTTTCGTGTTTTCAGTATATATAATTTTCCTACGCCCCGCAGGCTCTCCCCTGTCGTCTCGTCCTTGAAAATACCGTAACGTTCGGGACGGTGAACGAAAAAGACACAATCCGCCACCTGTTCGATCACACCCGAATCACGCAGATCATGCAATTCAGGGACATACGCCTTTTCGACACGTTGTACACTATTACGGTTCATCTGCGACAAGACCAGCACCGGACAATTGGCATCGACCGCCACCTGTTTCGCTCCTTCTATATTACGGCCCACCAACTGGTCCATCGTCTCCCCGGCACGCCCTTTGCGTTCCATCAGATGCAGATAATCGATCACTACCAGGTCACACAGCCCCTTCTTCTTCTGTAACATCACCTGGGCACGGATATTCTCTATGCTATTGCCCGGCGTATGGTCGAAAAAGAGCGGCAGGTCTTCAAACTTTCCCGCCAGCCGTTCCATACGTTCCAGTTCAGCCGTCGTCAGTCCCTCGATACGTAAATGATCAGCATCCACACTAGCATAACCGGCAAAAAGACGGTTCATCGTCTGCATAGCTGTCATCTCCAGGCTGAAAAAACAGACCGCTTTTCCCGAAAGCGCTACATTCATGGCAATATGCATGGCGACAGCCGTTTTTCCGTCGCTCGGACGTCCGCCTTCCACCAACAGTTCACCGTTGTAAAGTCCGCCCGTCACGTAATCGAACTCTTCGATTCCCGACAGGATACGCATTCTGTCATTCCCCGTGTTCAACCGTTCACGATGCATCTGAAGCACCTCGTTGGCCGTACATCCGATACGTTCGAGCGGTTTGCCCACCGTGCATCTCCCACGCAGTTCGAGCAACGACCGCTCCGCCTCTTCTATCAACAGTGTGTAAGAAGACTCGAACCCGGCCGCCTTTGCGCCCAGCGTCACAAAAAGGATGTTCAACAGGCGGAGCATATACTGTCTTTTCACCTCTTCCACATAATAAGGCAAACCCGAAATATGGCGTATGCATCCTACCAACGAAGCCATTCGTTTAATACCGCCCCATTCCTTCCAACGTTTCTCGTCGGTCTTACGCATTTCGGTATCGACCGTGATCATATCCACCGTTTCCCCCTTGTCGTAAAGATTGCTGACTGCCTGATAGATAAATGCCAGGTCCGGACGGCTGAACATCTCCGGTTTCAAGACGGGAAAGGTGCCCACTATCGCTCCGGCATCGAGCAGCAAGGCGCTGATAACGGCTTCTTCCACCTGTTCCACACTGATGTTGTTTTCTCCTGCGAATATTTTATTTTCGATATTCTCTGTTGCCATGGTCGATTCAGTTAACGTTTTTATTTGGATATTGCTTGCTTCTTCCCCCTATCTTGGCCTCAGCCTCCGACAGGCGTGCTGCGGCATCTTCCGCCTGTTTCGCTTCGTTCGTCCGACTGGTTTTAGCAGTGTCACGCAACTTGTATTCCTTCTCCGAAGCAAAACAGAATTTATCGTATCCGTTTATGCGGATAACAGAGCCGCCCGGTACCCGGACTATCTCTACCAGTTTTCTCTTCTCCAGTTTTTCAAGCAAGCGGCTGATCGAGCCGAAAGGTATTCCTGACAATCGCGACAGCTCACGATACGTGCCTACATACTCCCCTCTGTAACTCATTACCTGGTTATTTCCCAATTTCACCACCCTGTCATCGAAGTTGCATGAAATAAACAAAACCAAATGCAACCTGGCTAACATTTTTTCTTCTTTCTCCAAACTCAATACCCTAGCATATAAGACTCTGGGTACTTTTACGAATGAATGCCCCATATATTCGAGAGCCACCCGTTCATGTTCTTTGTTTTCTTGTCTCATGTGTATTACTTTAACGTGTAACATCTGAAACGCAATTTGAAACACTTTTAAAACGCTACTCATCCGGTTAACAAATAGATTTAAGCTTTTTCGAAACGCTTTTGAGACGCATTACCCTATTTTCTATATATATTAAAGAACTTCTTAAAAGAACATATAAAAAATAAACATTGATTTTCAACTTGCATTACGAAGACAAAAGTAGACGGTTCGGAAACGGATGGCAACCCGCTTTTTTCCGCATTTTATTTCTTTAGAAGGCTTTCTGACAACAGGTTATAAAATTAAAATACGTATTTTTGTGTAAATACAGTTTGTTAAACTAGTATAATCTATACTACGAATGACTCAAATGTGAACTGAGGTATTCTTTCGTACAATTCATTTCAAAAATAGTGAGCAGGGCGGCGGCCAATCTCCCGTAAGAGATATCTCCGAGTAAACCGGCTTCTCTCATTTCGAGAAACAGTTCTATCACTTTCGTCTTTCCCTTTTCATCCAATGGAATTTTTTCAAAAGCCTCGACCAGATTCGTGTATCCGAGTTGATGCAGGATCAATTCTTTATTGTTTTCGAAAAACTGCGTTCGCAGACTATCCCAACGACTCGTGCTTTTCGTGTCATTGCATGTCAGGACAGGGATGAGCATTAATATCAGACCGATTTTATCATCGTTCTTTTCGATTACTTCCTCCAGGTACGTATACGCAAGGTTTCTACCTGTCAAAGCGCCGATTCTTTTTTTACGATCTTGATCAGATCGATATGTTTTTTATGTAATAAATCCATATGGCAATTGTATTATGCTGTCAGAAAGCCTCTTTTAATTGTCAATTTCCTAACTATATAATCGCATACGGATAATTATGTAATCCGCCATGCATAACTATCTGTTTTCTCACTTACGGTTCGCCCAGGAAACGGACGATAACCTGCACCTGTATGGGTGTCAGAATCTTTTTCCCTTTCTTCCATCCGCACCGTTCCAGTTCGTCTGTCAACGAAGGGTTGACCTGTACCCATTTGCTTAATCTTTTGGTAGACGATTCGGGTGTCAGTCCCTCTCCATACAGCAATGCCAACTCCTGCCAACCATACGATCTGATCTTGAATTTTCCTTCTTCCATATTTCCTCCTCCGTTGTTTTACATGCCTTGAAGTTACAAAATAAAAACGACATAATCGCCATGATTCTCAATTATTTCAAGAGATTCAATCATATTCATCTGCGTCCCTTAATACAGACATTGAGCATTGCGAATAGATCAATTATTATCAAAAGTGAATGTTACTTTTCTCTTGATAGAAAAGTAACCAAAAGATCAAGGCTGCATCTGCTTCGCTACTCAGCATCCTGCGTTCGCTGTCGTCTGTGAACTCGCTACGCTCAAACAGCACAGCCTCCGGGCGCTCACTACGGATGCTTCGCTTTACGCTCACCAGATGAGGCCTTTCATAGAACGCTTTGCGTTCTCTTAAGATTGCCGATACTACCTGTTAAATCCGCAAGTTTTTGTTCTATAAGTACCGGTATCGGCCATCCTAAGAGGAAGCACAGCTTCCTTGAAAAGGCCTAAGCGGGTGAACGTCCGCGTAGGGGGGAGACGAAGCGGTTAAAAAAATCCGTTGTCTGAGCGAAGCGAGTTTCGGATTTTTCAGCGAAGTCTTTCACCAGAGCAGTGAAGCCGGTTAAGCCTTGATCTTTTGACTACTTTTCCATCAAGGGAAAAGTAGGTTCAAATATTTCTAATACTGAACTGAAAATAAGAACAAATATTCATCGATCTTCCCGTTGAAGGATAGATAGGAATTTGCGTTTTTCGGCTGATGTACCTTTGTATTGTTATCGATAACCAACCAGTTAATCGTCAATAGCTTTCGGAGTATTTCCATTGGCATATTGGCACATTGTCAAATTAAAAAATTATTTCCCATGGCTTTAAAGTATCATTTAGTACAGCGTCTTGACAAGAGTAAAGATGCTGCTGCCGGTTCAAAGCTGTATTACGGCCAGATCCGTGCCCAACAGAAACTGGAGTTTAACAAACTCTGCGAAATCATTGCTTCTTATTCTACGGCTTCACGCGGTGATGTCATGTTAGTAATCGACGGTTTGTTATACGTTATGCGCCAACATCTGGAAAACGGCGAAGTGGTCCAGGTGGGCGATTTCGGTAACTTCCGTATGCTGGCTGGCAGCAAGGGGACAGCGGTTGCCGATGATTTCACCACGAGTCTGTTCAAAAAGGGTCGTATCGTTTTCACACCGGGTCCCATGCTGAAAGAAGTCACAGCGAAACCGAAGTTTGAGAAAATTGTACCGATCACCTCTTCCGGCAACAGTGGCTCGGGGAGTGACCGTCCTGAAATCGAGTAATAACGCACCATGAAAAAGCAAGATTTCATCAAACAGTATTTGCCTCTCGCCCAAAAGGCGGGAGTGCAATTCGGAATGAACCCGGTCATCATCCTGGCCCAGTCCGCCATCGAAACCGGCTGGGGCGAAAGTACACTTTGCAAGGAGCATAACAACTTTTTCGGCATCACGGCTTACGGTCATCCCAACCCTTTCTGGAAAGGCGACCGCACCGACCTGTCTGTCGTCACCGGCCGTCCGACCTTATGGTTCCGCCGGTACGCTTCACCGGAAGACAGTTTCCTCGACTTCGCCCGCCTGATCCACTCGGCCTATCCTGTGGCAGCGACTCTCACCTTCCACCCTGCGGCTTACGCCAAAGAGATTGCCTACAGCAAATACATCAGTGAAGTGAACGGTGACAACCGTGCCGCTTACCAGCGTATGCTAGTGTCGATCTGCCGGTCGATAGAGCGGTTATCGGTCAATTAATTTTCAATTTTCAATTTATAATTTTCAATTCCCATGAATGTCCTTGAAACAATTCTCAACTTCCTCACCAGCCTTGCCCGGATCATCTTTCCCCGCAAGCGAAAACCGGCAGCCGGTGACTGCCCCTGTCCTCATCCTCTGCCTGCTCCTGCTGAGCCTCCTCTCCCTCCTGATGCGGGAGACGGAAGTGACCCTGACCTGCATCGGAGCGATACTCTCGCTCTCGGACAGGGGGACTGGGGAACCCGGCAAGAAAACCTCCCTCCCGGAGCCGACTGGCTCGGAATGTCCGGATATAGCCTGATGCTGATGGGCGGGGTTGGGTGTTTGTATAAATGGTTTATTGCGTAAGCGATCCTTCCCTTTTGAGGGAAACAGGGGGTGTGTCGAGGGATGCACTCCCTTTCTATTTCATAAGAACCTGTTTAAATTTTGCTCAAATCAGTTTGAATAATCATGTTAACCTGCGGATAATTTCTTTACATCCAAAATAATCAAACACGAAAAGAGGAAATGCACTCAACACCGCAACTTTGGGACACGGTTGTCCGATATATTTTTCTATTTGTTTCTCAAAGATCACAAATTGTGACACCAACTCTTCCGGTAAAGAATAAGAATCATTGACCACATAATTCATCTTAAAAAGATGCGCCTTTATAAGGGTATTCCAACACTCTGAATTATATTGATGAATATTCGACATTTTAGGACATTCATTACCTACCCGCGTTTTATAATGAGGTTCACTCAAACAGGTAGCCACCTCCTTACAATCTTCTTGATTAGGGCAATTCCTTCCTTTGCATTTTACACACAAGTCCCTAAAACTGTCATGATCCTTAAAATGCCTGATGGCCTCCACCATTGGATAGCTAATATAGAGCTTACCTTGTTCTGTCTCGTTATCAAAGTAAGTCAACATTTCTTTTATCTTTTCATCGCCTGGCTTCCCTTTGTTAGCTGTAGCATGACCATCATAATCAAAGAATAAATGAATTTCCGAAAAATCATCTCTATTATAATCTTCAAGCACCTTGGCATTCTGTTCATTCAATGCTTTAATATAGCTAAACATATCCAAATATTCATCTGTAACAAAAGTAGCATATAGCTGATAAATATCTGCAGCAAAAGCGCACTTGATTATTTTTTCATCCTTAAAAACGGATTTTTCCAGACTTTCAGCAATCACCTTCTCAGCCCTTTCTCCTTCAAAGACAAACAAAATATTAGTCGACATTGAATGCTCCTGCTTTATACATTTTCTCAATATTGTGTGCTTCTCTCAATTCTTTATCTGTGCTATTCGACAAAGATTTGATTTTCTTCTTATTCATCAAGAAATAGCAATCCGGACGTAATAAGTCGTTAGAAAGGATAGACGTATTATGAGTAGTCAAAATAAACTGAACCCCTATTTCTTTCAAAGTTTCCACTATCATCTTAGATAGATCATGATGATAAAAAGCATCAAATTCATCTATGAATAAAAAAGACACTTCATTTTTTCGTATTCGCTGATACCAACAGTAAAAAAGAGTAAGTGCACTTGTTCCTGTTGACATAATCTCAGTCATCAACAACTTCTTCCCATTAAAATCAAATGCCAAATCTTTTCTATCCAATGATTCTACTACAGAAAGCTTGCAATTAATATTTGCCTTATTTAGGAAAAGCTCAAAATCCTCAACATTCCCCCATTCGATAATATCTTCCGTCAACGATCTCTTTCCGGTATCCTGTAATCCCATATAGGTCCGATCTTCCAACGAACGAAAAAACAACATATGTTCTACAAAGGAGAAAAAGGCTTTAAATATATTGTTTTGTTCATTTTCCTCCAGTACTGTATTGTTTTTAATATACTTCAAAACAGATAATTGAGGATCATTAATCATAGTTTTCAGACTTTCTGCACCTTTCAGCCAAACAGAGAAGTTAGTATTCCCGTTTGTTCTATCAAATGACACCAGGACTGTATCATCTATTGAAAACTCCTCATAAACCAAAACCTTATAATCACTCTTTTTATAAGTATACTTTACAACCTTATTATCAATAAGAAATTCGTAATAAAAATCAACCGTAGGCGAGGTACTATAAGCATTTACATAATTTCTATATCTACGCTCTTCTCTTCTTTGATCAGTCAAATGTTCAATAATATCAAAAATAGCTAATCCCAAATTTGATTTCCCCATGCCGTTATGCCCATAAATAAGCGCAGCATTCACTATTCCATTTTTCACACATTGTGAATTAAATGAATAACCATTCGTTTCCGAAAGATCAAATTCAAAATCATTTTGGAAACATTTAAAATTAGAAACACTAAATTTCCTAAGCATAGATATTATTTCGTTAGTTCACAACAAATATATAAGAAAGAACAACTACTGTAATTTTTTTACGGCTGTTTTTATTCTTTTTTATATAATCATGATATAAAGATTTGCTCACACCGTTCACATAACAAGGGTTATTTTTATATACCGGCTAAATGCATCGGTTTCCATAACCTGAACCTCCTCTCCCTCCTGATGCGGGAGACGGAAGTGACCCTGACCTGTATCGGGGCGATACTCTCGCTCTCGGACAGGGAGACTGGGGAAAACAACCTCCTGCCAACGACTGGCTCGGATTATCCGGATACAGTCTGATGCTGATCGGCGGAGCAGGGACTTTGTTTTATCTATACTTTTATCCTGTCAGCCAGTATTCCCGGCATCAGACGGGTTTCTTTATAGGTTTCGTCCATATTGATATTGGCAATGTAGCGACCGGACATATTTTCTTCGTCGGCCAGATTACTTAAAGCCGGAATAGAGACTGGATTAACTAATCTCTTAAACTTACATTCTACGGCTATTTTATGACCCGAATTGTCCACTACAAAATCCACCTCCGTACCTGCCTGTGTCCGGTAAAACCGGATAATTCCCGAAGCTGGCTTATTCCGCCACAGTTCCAACAAAACAAAGTTTTCGAACAATGCGCCATTATCCGTCCGGAAATTAATATCATTAAAACTATTATAAATCATATTTCTCAGACCAATGTCACAAAAATAAACTTTGTTCATTTTGCCTATCACTTTTCTTTTATTGGTAAAATGCGGCTCAATCAATTTGATTATATACATCTGTTGCAACAAATAAATATACTCCTCACATTTACCATAAGGCAATCCGCTCTCACGACTCAGTTCATTCACATTTACCAGATTACCAATTTGAACAGCCAACAAGCGAAGCAACCGGTTAAAACCTACAAAATGTTCATTCGCAATGTAAGTGCGCACATCATGCAACAGATAGGTCTGATAAATATCATTCAGCATCGCAATCTTCTCTTCCGGTTCGGAGGTCAACGCCACCCTGGGAAGTCCTCCATAAACGAGATACTCTTCCAGAGCCTGTTGTAAAGGTCGTACCAATGCATCATCCCGCCCGTCCGTAACAGTCTGCTGCAAACGCCACAGACGTTCATCCTTAAACTGAAGATACTCTGAAAACGAAAGTGACAGAACCTCAATCACCCTTACCCTTCCGGCCAGCGATTCCTCTATTTGTTGCAAAATATCCAGACTTGAACTTCCGGAACAGAGGATACGCAATCCTTCATATTTATCCGTCAACAGTTTCAGCATGGTAGAGATCCCCTGAATAAACTGAAATTCATCAATCATCAACAATCCCTTCATTTCGGGATTCAGATAAATCTTCAGGTACTGTTCAATAGTACTAAATAATTGAAAACGTGCCGCCACCTCTACATCCTGTCCATTGAGAAACAAGGTTTCTTCACCAGGTTTCACCGGCAGACTTTTCATAATCGATGTCTTTCCCACCTGTCGTGCTCCAATCAATACCACAATCGGAGTTAGCTTGAAAGCTCCTTGTATCCTATCTAAATAGCTTTTTCTTTCTATCATATCTTAGTTCTTTATAGATAGAACAAAGATAGTTTTTTTTTATTATACCCAAAAATCCCCAAGGAATTTTAGATAGATTGTAAAAAAAACATCAACTTTCTCGCCTGTCTTTACCAAGTTCATCTCACTTCGCAGCATAGGAGCGATAGAATCAATATTTTTTCCAAACCATTTTATTAACGATTCCGGTATAGCTTTGTATCAGCTTGACTACCTTCACCGAAACATTCTCATCCACGTAGTTGGGAACAGGGATTCCACAAGCACCGTCCTTATTCATTTCGACAGCCACATCCACCGCCTGCAACACCTGCTCGGTCGTAATACCCGCCAGAATGAAGTTACCTTTGTCCAATGCTTCCGGACGTTCCGTACTGGTACGGATACATACCGCCGGAATCGGATTGCCGACAGACAGGAAGAAACTGCTTTCTTCGGGAAGCGTACCCGAATCGGATACCACTGCAAAGGCATTCATCTGAAGATGATTGTAATCGTGAAACCCCAGCGGTTCATGCTGTATCACACGCGGATCGAATTTGAAACCACGTTGTTCGATATATTTCCTGGAACGGGGATGGCAGGAATAAAGAATGGGCATATCATATTTTTCTGCCATCGCATTTACCGCATTCATCAGATTGAAGAAGTTTGCTTCCGTATCGATATTCTCTTCCCTATGGGCAGACAATAAGATATACTTTCCTCTCTTCAATCCCAGACGTTCCAGTACATCACTTGCTTTGATCTGTTCCAGGTTATTATGTAATACCTCTGCCATCGGCGAACCGACTACATAAGTACGTTCTTTCGGTGTACCGGCAGCATTCAGATACCGGCGCGCATGTTCCGAATAACACATATTGACATCGGCTGTCACATCCACGATACGGCGGTTGGTTTCTTCCGGCAGACATTCGTCGAAACAACGGTTGCCCGCCTCCATATGAAAAATAGGAATATGCAAACGCTTCGCACCGATAACAGACAGGCAGGAGTTCGTATCTCCCAACACCAGCACGGCATCAGGTTTCACCTCCGCCATCAGTTTATACGATTTGGCAATGATATTCCCAATCGTTTCTCCCAGATCCGCACCTACGGCGTCCAGATAATAGTTAGGAGCACGAAGTCCCAAATCATCAAAGAATACCTGGTTCAGTGTATAATCGTAATTCTGTCCGGTATGGACCAAGATTTGATCGAAGTACTGATCGCATCGTTTAATAACAGCAGCCAAACGGATGATTTCCGGACGGGTACCGATGATGGTCATTAATTTCAGTTTATTCATGTTTCTTTTTTTTACACCTCTTCAAAATAAGTATCCGGCCGGGTTGGGTCGAAAGGTTCGTTGGCCCACATAAAAGTCACCAGTTCTTCCGTATCGGAAAGATTAATGATGTTGTGCGTATAACCGGGAATCATTTCCACGACCTCTATCTTTTCCCCGCTGACCTCAAAATCGATTACTTCATCCGTTCCGATCTTACGAAGCCGGATCAAGCCATGACCGCTCACCACCACGAATTTCTCATTCTTGGTATGATGCCAGTGTTGGCCTTTCGTTACCCCCGGTTTGGAGATATTGACTGAAAACTGTCCCCGGTCAGGCGTACGGATAATCTCTGTAAAACTACCGCGATCATCTGTTTTCATCTGTACCGGATAGCTGAATTTCTCTTTCGGCAGATAAGACAGATAGGTCGAATACAACTTCTTTGTGAAAGGATCGCCCAAATCAGGTACACTTAAATTATTCGGCATTTCTTTAAAAGAATAAAGCAGGTCAACAATACCTCCCAATGTGATCGTATGAATCACAGGAACGGCACAAAAGTCTCCCTCGTGATGCTCCCCACCCGACAAAGCAGCAATCAGTTCATCCACCACATCATCCACATACACCAGATTCATAACCACACTCGAATCATTCACCCGGATAGGCAGATCATTGGCTATATTGTTACAGAAAGTAGCGACAGCACTATTATAGTTCGGCCTGCACCATTTTCCGAACACATTCGGGAAACGATAAACCAGGACTTTCGCTCCGGTTTCCTTTGCATACTCGAATAATAAGTTCTCTCCCGCCCTCTTCGATTCGCCATACGGATTATCCAATGCCGCCTGTGTAGACGAAGAGATCATCACCGGGCAAGTATTGTTATACTTTTTCAATGTATCCAGCAAAGTAGATGCAAAGCCAAAATTACCTTTCATAAATTCCGCCTGATCTTTCGGACGGTTCACACCCGCCAGGTTAAAAACGAAATCGGCATTCTTGCAATAGACATCCAACTCAGCCGGATCGCTGTCTATATCATATTCGAAAACCTTTAGTTCAGTTCCCGAAACAGGATAATTCCGTGCTTTCCCCGACTGGATATTATGCAGCTGGGAAACAAGGTTTCGACCGACGAATCCTTTGGCACCGGTAACTAATATATTCATATCATTATTATTTTTTATTCGCTTCTGATTTCTCTCGGTTTTGCCCGTTCGATCAGCCCAAGATCTTCCTGAATAAAGCGTAAACGGAGTAATAGTTTTTTCATGCCTTCCACATCCAGACGTGAGGTGTTATGACTGTGATAGTCTTCAATCTTAGAGAGACATTCGCTTCCTTCGGTAAAGAACTTATCATAATTCAGATCGCGTGTATCGCAGGGAATACGATAATATTCACCCATATCGATCGCTTTCGCCATCTCTTCACGGGTTACCAGTGTTTCATACAGTTTCTCACCATGCCGCGTACCAATCACCTTCACTTCTGTATCCAAATACTTCGGATCGATCTGCGCGTATGTCTCTTTCAACGCCTGTGCCAAAACAGACAGAGTAGCAGCCGGAGCTTTCTGCACGAACAGATCACCGTTATGACCATGTGTAAAGGCATAGATCACCAAATCGACAGCATCATCCAGAGTCATCATAAAGCGGGTCATTTCCGGATCGGTAACAGTGATCGGTTTCCCTTGTTCTATCTGTTCCACCCAAAGAGGGATCACCGAACCACGGCTTGCCATTACATTGCCGTAACGCGTGCAGCAGATTGTTGTCTGCGCCCCTTCACCCAGCTCACGCCCTTTGGCAATCGCCACCTTTTCCATCAACGCCTTGGAGATCCCCATTGCATTGATCGGATAAGCGGCCTTATCGGTTGAAAGGACGACTACATTCTTTACACCATGTTCGATAGCCGAAAGCAGCACGTTTTCTGTACCTTCTACATTTGTACGGGTAGCTTCCATTGGGAAGAACTCGCAACTGGGAACCTGCTTCAATGCAGCTGCACTAAACACATAATCCACACCGCGCATAGCAATATCTACCGATGTCTTGTTACGTACATTTCCGATATAGAATTTCACTTTAGGATTTTGCAAAGCGTGACGCATATCGTCCTGCTTCTTTTCATCTCGGCTAAAGATTCGGATTTCCTTGATATCGGAATCCAGGAAACGCCGAAGGACGGCATTACCGAAAGAACCGGTACCTCCGGTGATTAGGAGAACTTTGTTTTTAAAAACACTCATAAAATTAATTATTATTTTATATTTCATTGATTAGTTTGGACTCATACAGTATCTTTAGCTGATTCCGTCAATTCATCTAATATCCACGTCACCTCTTTTCCGCACAAGGTATAAAGAATACATATAATCGTATAAACTATCATCTTCAAGTCATACCCAAAACCCATCTTTCTGACATAAATGTATTCAAGTTCACGTCTTGTCGGAAAAACCTTCTCCATATATTCGACTTCATCGGAAATCTGATCTCCATAAATAAAATCATACAAAGCAGCCGGACCACTTAAACCAACTGGGACTTCTGCCGCCAGATTCCACTTTCCCGTCCTGAAGAGTTCTTCCTGATCATTCGCCACAGGACGAGGGCCTATAATACTCATCGTCCCGTTTAATACGTTCAATAGCTGTGGAAGCTCATCAATTTTTACCTTCCGGATAAACTTTCCAAAAAGAAATATCCTATCAGTATCTGCCCGTAAACTATTCTCATTCGCCCCAATCGCTACTCTCATTGAGCGAAACTTATACATTTTGAAAGGTTTATTACCTTTTCCTATTCTTGTGGCGATATAGAATATTGGACCTGGATCGGAAACTTGAATGCCAATAATTGCAATCAACCATAACGGAGCAGTAACGATAAGACCAATTAAAGCACAAATAAAATCAAATGATCTTTTAACGACTCTATACATAATATTATATTCTACGAAATACCACCTCAAATGCCTCTGCAAAGTTACAACCTGATTGCCCCCCCCTATAGGCTGCAAGACCTCCAATAGCCTCACTACTACGAGGATGTGGATACGGTCTCATCACCCCCCTGTACATTGACAAAGCCTTAACTTTAGCCTCTACACCATCTTTGCCGACCTCCACAAATACATTGGGATGAAAACGGTTCATAGCTGTATTCAAAGCCCACTCCGTACTAGAAGGTATTTCCATAAACCACATTTCTTGAGTTGGCTTTATTTCCGGTCTTCTCTGAAAGAGCCGAATTGCCTCCTGACAGGCTAAAGAAGTCTGAAGATGATCATTATTGGTATCAGCAGAATGGTGGGTAATGACAATATCCGGCTCACTCGCTAAAATCGCCTGCTCAATAAACTGCACTAACCGGATATGAGGAACAGTATTCATCTCTATATTCGGAAATGTTCCCTCATATTTTTTATTAATACCTAAATAAGCTGCCGATGCATTCAAATCGGCAGCTAACTCTTTATCTCTCGGCCTAAAAGCCCGGGCCTTAGCCTCCGTACACATAATACAGATGTCAACCGTATCTCCCGCTTTAATCCATTTATAGATCGATGCTCCCACACCTAAAATCTCATCATCAGGATGAGCAACTACGATTAAGTAATTCATATCATATTCTATTTTAATGATTGGCTTTTAACTATCGACACACAGACAAAAAATCTCTATAATCGTTAAAAATTTCAGTAAAAAACGCATTAAAGTTTAGCCCTAATTTGAGTGTTTATGTCTAACCTTTTAACTTAGATTTTCTAAATTTAGGATCCATATATTTAACCACTCCAGCAAGCATACCTACCAGCATAGGTAATGGATCATTCCATGCACCATCCTGATAGCTCACATTCTTACTAAAGAACTTGAACCAACTTGGTTTGCATTTAAATCTATTCTTAGAGAATACGAACCACATCACATCTAATCCCATCCAACGAACCTGCTTATCTACCTCATAATCAAATTTTGGCATTGGATTATCGAACTCGTCAGCTAAAAACACCTTTCCGAAATCCACTCCTGCTGCAAAAGCAGCCTGAAAACTGGATGGCACACGAGGATTAATCTCAATAATTTTCAGTTCGCCTGAATTCTTATCCTCTAGTATATCAAAGTCTGCAAAACCTACCCAATTCAACTTTTCCAAAACCACCTTACATTGATTCAATAAGAACGGATGCTCAACTGTTTCACTATAACAACTACTACCTCCTTTCAATGGAAAATATCTGCGGATTTTAATGATAGTGTAGTTATCCATATTTCCCTTCTTATCACGATAAAGCATTACATTGTAGTAATAGTCAGGTTGCTCAACATATTGCTGGAGGGTACAAGTTCCAAACTGCTTATGGATACAAGGAAATTTTTCTTCCAATTCCTGCATGTTAGCCACACTCATAATTCCCTTTGCCCCTTGAGAGAAGTTTGGTTTGATCATAGCAGGAAAACCTACATATTCAGCAATTTCCTTCAACTCGCCATCTTTCAGCTCACGAGTCTTCGGATGACAAATAGTATACTTTTCACAAAGTTCCATCAACAGCTGCTTATTGTTTGCCACATTGAAGATGTCGAACGAAGGAATAGCACACCTCAAATCAAAAGTACTCTCTATCTTCTCCTTGTTTCGACTCAGAAATTCTGCACCGTCATCAGCCAAAGGAATGATGAGATCAATCTTGTGCTCCTTCAAGTAAGCAAACAGGAACGCCTTGGCTTCTTCCTTATGAAGCGTAATGTCTGGTGACAGATGTTTCTCTGTCAACCAACGCGTTGCATAACCACTGGTCATTTTGTGATTGCAAAACCCCACCACACGATGCCCTTGCTTTCGAAGCGAACGTGCCAAACAAATTGCCTGCACTCCTTCTGCATTTATCAGTAATATATGTTTCATTGCATAGATCAACTACCGGAAATTGTCGTATAAAATATATTTCGTAATTCTTTTAATATAGAAGAAGAACTATACTTATCAATATCCTTCAATGCGTTCTTAACAAAATTTTCTCTTAATATTACATTGTTCGATAGTTCTATTATCTTATTTGCAAATAATTGAGGGGAATTTAACTCCACCAGAGAACCATTATAACCATCCTTTATTATCGAAGCGTGACCACTATTGTTTGTTGCAATAACAGGCATACCACATAGCATTGCTTCAACCAAGTTCAAACCAAATCCTTCCCTGATACTTGATGCAACACAAATATCTGATGCATTATATAATTGAGCTATATCGTTTCTCCAACCCAAGAACCTAACATGGGAATTTACCCCTAAAGATTTTGCATACTTTTCATATTCACCATTATTATGATCTATACCAACTAATAAAAGATAAATTTTAGATTTTTTTCTCAATGCCATATTTAGTGAGTCAATCAACAATTTTTGATTCTTATTTTGAATTAGTTCTGCACAATAAATAAGAACTGTAGCTTCTATAGGGATATTTAATTGGTTCCTATATTCTACTCGTTGTGTATGGCTTAGTTTACACTTAAATCTCTCAGTATCAACCCCAATACCATTAACAAAAAACGTCTTTGCATGAGAAAAATGTTTTTTTGTAAAATCAAAATCTTCCTGAGTAATAGTGATAATTACATCTGTAACTGTTGAAAGATACTTATACAAAGGATAGTATAACCAATTGGTTAAGGGAGCACTCTTATAAAAATAAGTTCCATGAGCAAAATTAATAACTTTTGTTCCTTTTTTTCTTGCATATCTTGCTGCAAGTCGAGCCAATATAACACCTACAGTTGTATGACAATATACAATATCATAATCACCATTGTCTACAATATTTTTCAACTGCTTATAACCTTTGTACAATTTGCTGTGGAACGGTGATCTGCATATCGGTAACTCATATTGATTATCGCAATATGGTATATTTACCTTGCCACCACAAGCGACATCAACAATCCAGCCTTCTGACAACATCATTTGCATAGTAGGTTGATGAAACTTCATAATGTGTTCTTTAGCTTCATTAGCGACAAACAAGATCTTATGTTCTTTCATACAATTACTTCTTTAACATCTTATTATATATAAATCGAACAGTTCTAAATACGAATCCATACAATAGCCAATAGTATTTATTAAAAGGCATCACATTACCATAAACCTCTTCAAGTCTTTTGTATATCTGTTTTTCATTCTTTTTGTATTGGAAAGCCATGAAAGCTTCAACACATTTGTCATTCATTCTTTTAGGGATAATATAATTATCTATAATATCGTTACAAAATTTTCTCATTTCTACATAATACAGTTCTGGGTATTTTACCGTCACTTGACCATCATGAACACGCATCTTAACCAATGGCATTTTGATAAAGTGAAAAGAGACATTGTTCAGCATAAATTTAACCCAACATTCAATATCTTGTATATACTTGAATGTACTAAAATTACCACACCTTGCAAAGACCGATTTATGTATCAGCAGAGTACATCCATTTATAATCAAATGTTTAGTAAAGAAAGTCTTAAACAGTTCTTCACCTGTATACCTACCTTCTAGTTTTAATGATGGATGGTAGATAGGCTTCCCGTCCGCATCAATTAAAGCATCCGCACAACAGATGATGGCATTCTCTTTATCATGTATCTTCGCCAATTCATCAATTTCACACTCTACCTTCTCTGGTTCATAAAGATCGTCATGGCTCAGCCATGAGAAATACTCACCTTGCATCTTTTCAATACCGTAGTTAAGAGCAGACGAAACCCCACCATTAGGTTTGGAATAATATTTGACTTTATCACCGTATAAAAGTGCAACTTTTTCAGTAGCACCCTCATCCTTCGATCCATCGTTAACTACTACTATCTCTATATTTTTGTAGGTCTGATCCAAAGCGGTATCAATAGCTTGAGCAAGGAAGTTTGAACCATTATATACAGGAATGACGATGCTGACCAAAGGGTTGAATGTATTATTCATTATTTTCTAATTATTTCAACAATAGTTTGTATTTGTCTAAACTTGAAAATATAAGCGCCACACAAATAAAATATTATACCAACTCCCCCCCCCAACAATAATGTAATCAAAGAATTCATTTTAAAAAGAGTTATACAATACACCAAACAAGCTGATATACAGCCCAATAGCATTGACGGTAGAATATCTTGTAAAAATGTCATTCGAGAATAATTAATAAGTTTTTCATTCCAATAGCCTGTAACGATAACAGAAACAACAGCTGCTATACTACCAGCACCTACCATATAATAAATCCCGATAAGTGATGCTCCAAGTATTAATATAATAGAAAGAATTTTTGAAATAATAGTCGTTTTAAGATATTTATCACTCTCTCCTAGACTTGTCAATATTGCAGAATTAATCAATATAAAAGGAGTAAAACAGACTGTCAAGCATACTATCCGCATAAATGGAACACTTGGTAGCCATTTATCTGTTAATAGCAAACTAATAACATCAGATGCCAACGGCAACATTAATGAAACAATAAGGAATACGATAAAAGCAACAATAGAGACCATCTTTCTTACAACTGATAAGAATCGTTCTTTATCATCTTGAATACTTGACAGAGCAGAAAACATTACACCATTTATTGTATTGGCTGCATTGTCAATTATAATGGTAGGAATCAATTGGCCTCTATTATAGTATCCAAGTTGAGAGGATGTGTATTGCTTACCAATAACTAAATTGTAAACATTATTATAGATAACATGTAACAATGACCCACCTAAAATACGAGAACTATATCCCAAAAGACTTTGTAATCGTTTGAACGAAAATTTCAGTTTGGGCCTCCATCCAACCAGAAGCCATAAACCAACGCAGCAAACAAATTGCATACTAAGTTGAGAAAAAATCAAACTCCATACTCCGTATGCATTATATGCAAGCGTAATTCCAACAATAGCAGAAATCAGAACAGCGGTGAAATTGACATAGAAATTGATTTTGAATTTCATGTTACGAACAAGCATTGAATGTTGGACACAATAGAAAGCCATTATAATTATTTGAACTGCTTGAACTCGAAGGAAATCAGACAATGACGGCATTCCATAATATCGGGCTATTACTGGAGAGATAATAAACAATAATCCATACAAGAAAAAACTAACAAACAAATTAATGTAAAATACGGAAGAGGTGTCTAACTCATCTATACTTTTTCTTTGTATTAAAGCATTTCCAAAACCACTATCAATAAAGATATTTGATACAGTAATAAAAACCCCCATTAACGCAACTACCCCAAAATCTTCAGGTAGAAGCAAACGCGCCAAAATAATAGAAACTATAAAACCGACCAGTTGATTGGCAATACGCTGAAAATATTGCCAAAACAGACCGGAAAGGACTTTACTCTTCAAATTATTCTCCATTTTTACATGCTAAAATTCGATCAACAGTAGCCTCAGGTGTATTCTCAAAGAAAATAGATTGTAAATCCTCTACACTGGTAGAAGAAAGAGCATCCACATACCTCTTCAATGATAGAGCATTAATTTCTATACTTAGTCTTTCATCAATAATTAAAGAATTGGGATACTTAGTGATATATGGCAATGAAGCATCATCATCAATTTTTATGAATGATATAATAGGTTTACCAGTTGAAAAATATTCAAATATCTTACACGGTATTGCACACGGTGTATAATTTCCAAAATTAAGTAAACAATTAGAACATGACTGAATTTCAAGAACTTCTTCATGAGAAAATACTCCATGATATTTTGTGTATTTAGAACTTATTAATTTCTCTTCTATATCACGATTATAAATTTTACCGTATACATCAAACACAAACCTTTCATCATGCAAATAATCTAATATTTGTAAGAAATACAAAGGATTAGCTGTTTTCTTCGAAATTCCTCCTGTAAAAACGAAATGTATCTTTCCTTCATTTAGAATATTCTCCTTTACAGTTCTCATAGAAAATAATGGAATATCTACATAATGGATTTTATTTCTAAATAAAGAATATTCATTACTATCATAATAGTTTTTGTGAGATTGCATTACAAATAGTAAATCATAAGCCTTAAAAAGGAATCGTTCCCATCTCTTGATTGATTTATTTGAGATATATTGACTTTTTAACACTCTAGGTATAATACCACCAGAAACAGCATCAAGAGTATAAAGTACATAAGTACCTCGTTTCCATATTCTTTTTACGATAGCTCCAGACACCGCTCCTTCAAGCGATTTATATACACCAACAACAATGATTTCTTCTTTACTTTTATTTATCAGTTTTCCAATAGCATTAGTATACTTAATAATATTCGATAAAGAAATCAACGGCCAGAATAATCCATAAACAGCTCCCCGAATTTTAAACAATTTAGAAATAAAACTAAAACGTTTAAAATTGTTAGCTGCTTTAGCTTCAATAAGTGCTGAAAATAAAAAATCAGGATTAACGAAGTGAATAGAGTTATCACGGAGCAACTTTGTATTCTTCGAAAATGTCCGAACAGCAATAATATCTGTAGTTATTTCCTTCTCATCAAACACATCTTTTAATTTTTTAACACAAATCGCATTTGGAGATGGAGAAGGGTAGTAACTATCCGTAATGAATATGACTCTCATATTTTAAGAAAATTTTAGTCTCAGAATTTTACTCCATATTAGTCTTGGAGTGTATTTAATCAGAACTAACATCAATTTATTATATTTCATTTCTGGATTAACCATGTATTCAGAATAAGATTTCATGATAGAAGTCTCCAACTCATTCGCATACGCAGAGTCTTTGTCTAAATAACAATTGATTATCAAACAATTAAGAATATAAAATTGTTTTGAACATAACACTTTCTGCATATAGTTAAAATATTGAGGAAATCTCACTTTTATTATATCACAGATATTTTTCTGAATAGTAACTAAGGCTATCTTGTTCAAATTGAAGTTTGCAGTCATAGTACTATTATCCCTATTCAAATAATTATAAAGCGGAGTATCAATACAAACTATCTTTTTTGCAATCGACACTGCTTTAAACAGAAATTCATCATCTTCATAAGCTCGTACTGGACTGAATCTTATTGATTGTATAATCTCTTTCTTAAACAATTTACAACACACACTAGTATTTAAATGCTTTCCTTGAGATTTAATAAGTTCTAATAAACCTTCATCTGAAGTATATATCTCCTTAAAATGTTCTTTATATGGACATTTCTTTTGCAGGCTTGATTCCACCTTATACCATCCACATTGGACAATATCAGCATTCTCGGCTACCATTGTGTTATAGAGCAATTGATACATTTCAATTTCTATCCAATCATCACCATCTACAAATCCGATATAATCACCATTAGCAATATCTAATGCCTTATTACGTGCAGTTGCTTGACCTCCGTTATCTTTATTAATCACCCTTACACGTGCATCCTTAATGACATACTCATTGCATATTTCCAACGAGTTATCTGGGGAACCATCATTAACCAAAATAAGTTCAATATTTTTATAGGCCTGGTTTAATATACTTTCTATACATTTAGGAAGATACTCTTCTACTTTATATATAGCAACAATTATACTTATTAAAGAATTATTCATAAACTATTTATTATACGTTTCCAATTTAACGTAGATATTACTATCTCGGGTTTCCACATTAACACACTATTTCTTCTAGGAACATCTGGCACATATTTTACATGAGGCAAATTTTTATCAATACTTGTCAGTAACACTCCTTTCTTACCTGTTTCATCTATAAATTTACTAAATATCTCTAAATGTTCATCTCGCATAGTCTCTGACTCTGTTAATAAAAAAAACAACTTACCGTAATTTATTCTAGAACTACGCCTTAACCACTTATCAGCGGCAATTTCGGGTGTTGAATAATGACGAAAATATACTATTATATCATCAATACAAGCCACAGGATATGAAAAATGCTCACCCTCTTTATAACGTGGAGTAATGCTTGGTTCAATAAACGTCAATGAGTGCTTAAAATAATGCTCTGGACGATTAATAAGTTTCAAATAATCATCAATACTCAATCCAATTCCTTCAGTTGGTGTCTTATAGCTTATTCCATAATACTGATATACATACCCCCCAGTACAATTATTACTAATGATACTAAAATCTTTACAATGAAGCCCAATGCGTCTTTTCCACTTCATCATGCTCACTAACGCATGATAGTAAGGTTTTAAGACTTGTTTTACATATCTAATTATATTCATACCGCAATCTGATTAATTTTTGATTTTTCATTTTCTATAACCCAAAAATATAGGACAATATTTTGACACAAAGGAAAGAACAGGGATAAAAAGTATATAAATGATGATTGCTAAAATAAATGTTATAATATCATCGTGAAGTTGTGAAAATGATTGTCCCCCAATATTAATCAAAAACAAAAACAGAATTTGCCAAGCTAATATGATGATAGAACCTTTACTGTATAGCAAAACCAAATTAAAGGTAATTCTCTTTGCTATAATCATACAAAAAAAATGATAAAGCGATAGCGCCCAAACAGCCTGCCAGCAGGAACGCCTCCAACAGAAACATTCGGAGTATCAATACTTTTTACAACTACAGCGTTAGCTCCTATTTTCACATTATCTGCTATTATAATATCACCAACGATTGCAACCCTCCAACCAATAAATACATTATCATCTATTACTGGAACTTTATCTGATTCAGTCGCTCCTAATTCCTTCTGCTGGTGTTTTATAACTTATACTATAATATTGATACATATAACCACCAGCACAGTTATTACTAATGATGCTAAAGTCGTTAATGTGAAGTCCTATTCGTCTCGGAAACTTCATAAGATTCTGTATATAATGATAATATATCTTCAAGTGTTATTTGATTGCTTTCATTTTTACAATCTTGCTCTAATGTACTTTTCACTTCCTTTATTACTGATTTTTTTCGCAGGAACACCCGCCCAAGTCGTATTTGATTCAAGGATATCCTTCACAACCACGGCATTTGCACCAATCGCCACGCCATCGGCAATCTTAACATTTCCAATGATTTTAGCACCAGTTGCTATAAAAACATTGTTTCCGATTTGAGGAGCCCCCTTTTCTCCATCAGCCCCAATACACACTCCCTCGTGAATTCTACAATTTTCTCCAATTCTTGATTCTTCATTTACAACAATAGACCCGTAATGTGCAATATAAAGTCCTTTACCAAATACATTAAGAGGAATGGAAAATCCCAATCTCTGCCCAAGACGTATATACCAATACTTATAAAACTTCTCTACTATTTTATTCCATAAACCAGACTTACAATTTTGATAATATTCGCATTTTCTCATTAGAATTTCAAACTTCCAAATCACATCGTGCACAGGAACAGGATGTTTCGTCTGTTTACGAGAAGCATATTTATCAGCTTCCACATAAGCTAGAAAATCATTTTTATTTTGAATCATTTTTTCCTCCCTGATACCAATTGTTTTGAATAATAGGTGCAGTACTTAACGGTCCTTTTTCAAAAAACATATATTCCCCAGTTTTAGCGTATTCGTCTGTAAATTGTATCAACCGCTGTGCAGCAGTTTTCGGATTCCAATCAGTCATAATAGACAGGTTGGCATTTCGTCCTAACATTGTCCTAAAATCCTGATCACATACAACCCGTTCGACCTTTTGAAAAAAATCCGCTTTATTGCCGCTTTCGTATACAACACCATTGTTCCCATCACAAATCAAAAATGGAACTGCTCCCGGTGCGTGACTAACAATGCAAGCACATCCAGCGTTCATCGCCTCATTCAAAACGGCTCCCCAACCTTCTCTAAAGTCGCTCGTAAAGAGAAAAATATTAGAATTTACCATTTCTCGTTGCAATTCTTGAGTCTCTACCGCATCTTTTATCGTTACACAGTCTTCCAAGTGATAATGAAAAACATCTTTATGCAATTTTTCCTTTAATTCCCCCTCCCCTATAATTGTCATTTGAAATTCTAGTTTTACATTTTTCAATTTTTCAGCAACTTCAATGGCCAGTTCCGGATGTTTTAATTTCAACATACGCCCCGCCCATAAGATTTTGGCTTTAACAGGTTTGTTCGCCATTAATTTATTCAAATTATAAGAATTTATTTCCGGAAAATATCCCCATTTAAATGTTCTCACTTTTTGGGTAAAAAACGAAAGATCATATGGTAAATATGCACTGGAACAAATAACTGCCAAATTATCTTTTTTTGTCAGAAATTGTCGTTTGATAGTTACTCTCGTTTTAGGTACAAATCTTCTCCAAATTCCGTTTTTGAAAAAACGTTCCGAATATCGTAAAAGCAATGCTTTCTGGTTTTGATTTGCACAATCTGTATATTCCATCGGAGATGATCCTATTATTATTGCTTCACTGTCCGATATAACTGCAAATGCATGTTTTTTCTCTTTCTCAGAAGCATATGCCTTTATCACATAAGGCAATTCATCTGCTATAACATCATAATTCAATCCAAACCGACCGCTTCTAATGTCTTGTGTTGCAATAAAACAAAAATCATCCCCCAACTGCTGATACAGTTCATTGGATATAGCTAATTGATGCAATCCGATTGCCGGTAAAATAAATGTTATCTTCATCTTATCACTCTATAAGCTTTTTCGAAATTGAGCTTTCCATTCTTCAATTTCATGTAGTGGAATTCTGATATTGGTATCAAACGGCTGATTTACTCGTTCCACCAACTGATAGATTTCATTTTGATCTATCACTGGTAGATTGAAATCTCTCTCCTTTTCTTTTGCCCGATTATCAATGCCAACGATCAATGTTCGCCGTCCTTTTTGAAGTGCGCGGATTCCCCCGTGTAAACGAGTCCCAACATAATCTATATCCGTATTCATCAATATACGATCAAAAGCGATAAGAGAAGGCTCAATAATACAAATATCATTTATATCAGTTAATTCTTTTATATATTGAAAATCACCGATACCTTGCACCCATAAAAAAACTTTTTTATAATTAGCCTTTAGACAATCGATCATAGCCTTGTCCCTACTCAAATTTTGGTTATAGTCTGTTACAGTAGTTACCACAGTATCAGCCTTTGTCGTAGGAATTTTTCGGCAAAACTCTGGAGTAAATCCCCACATGGTAGCGCATGATGTATTTACGACATTATTAAATCCAATCTTTTGCAGCATATCTTTTGTATAGTTGTCCCGTACACTATGCATATAATTATGAGACAATATTTTTTGATATACTTGTCTTGTATACCAATTTGGAGTTTCTCCATATGCACGCCATCCCACGCCTATCAGAACTGCAGGTCCCAATTGTTTTGCATTAAAAATATTGATATCCCATTGTCGGTCCACACTATTTAGTTTTCCTCTTAATAAATTAGACCCTATCACAAAAGACAAATCAACATTTTGAAGTACATGTGAATAGTATATCCATGAAATAGGTTGATGAGAGGATACGTCTATTACAAAATTACCGCTAAATAACCACTTCATTTGTTCTATAACACTCTGTGCAATAATTTGATCGCCAATATTGATTGAACATATTGATGGATTAAATCTTAAATAAGTTTTCATTTGTTGTTCCATTATGCGCTACTCTTCAGTGTTCTTATATATTCTGATATATTAGTTTTAATTGAATAAATTGGCTATTCTCGCTATCCAACCGACAAAAACCTTATCAAGCTCTTTCTATTTCATCACACAAAGCTCTTCCCTGGATGATTGAAAAGTTTGATACAATAATTGATATTATTACTGGAAAAAAAATTTGAAATTACACAATTCTTTCTGTTCACCTAAACGCTTAAGAAATAAAGCACTAGCTAGGATAATTATAAAAAACACATATTGTCTTCGTCTACATATAGTTCTTGTCATTATATACTCTTCCAATGAGAGATAAGTATAAGGCATAAAATATAATGAAACTCGTTCAGCTGTTCTACTTATAAGTCTTAATGTCCATAAAGCAAGTGATATAAAATTGATATTTATAACCATTTTATTATAGGTATTTGCTATAATCAACTGACTACATGAACGTGTAACTAAAATTGTAATCAAAAGCACAATAAAAAAGAACATATATCCATTATCTGTTTCCTCTATACCATACTTATAATTCATTGTATCTGCAGCAAACAGTAATAACTTATCAGCAGAAAAGAATAAAACAAACATTGCCCCAAACATCACCACTACTTTTTTGGATGTAATTTCCTGGTTTGCAATAAAATATACTGGAGAAAAAACGAGTGCCGATTTGTGAAATAACCAAGCAAGAATCATGAATGATATAAACCAGTAAAATTTACGATCCTTGATATATCGGTATGATAATAGAGTTATACTAATTGCAATTGTTTGTCTTATACCACTCATAGCAAATTGGAAAAAACCCATTGTTATAAATAAGAATAGAAGCAAACATTTATTTTGAGCATTATTCCAAATAAATTTATATAAAGCATAACACACAATCAAACCTACTGCAAACAAAAGAGTTTGGGATATTGTACACATTCTAGACAAAAAATATATGAAATATTTATAACCTAACTCTATGTGTCCATACCCACGATCTTCTATTGATTCAAATGTTCCATACTGACCCAAAATTTCATAACTTAGCAAATATCCAGAAGTATCAGATCCTATTTCTGGACTTTTAAAAGCAATTAGCACTAACACAGGTACTAAAGCTCCAATAAAATTTTGTCTTATTTTCTTCTTCGAATTAAGCTTATCCTCTCTATATATACAAAAAATAATAAAGAGAAGCATTAATATATATGGTATCATACCGATATTAATTTATAAAGATTCAAATAAGATTTAAAACAATCAACCTCATTAAAATTGCTTTCTGCAAAACTTCTTAAATCATCAGAACGGAATTGGAAACTTCTATTACGAATTAGACTAATAGCCTTAATAAGATCATTGACATATCCTTGTTCCACAACTACTCCACAATCACTATTCACCGATTCCACACAGCCTCCTGTTTTATAAGTTATTACAGGAGTACCACAAGCAATTGCTTCCAAATTGACAGTTGGATAATTATCCTCATACGTCGTATTTACGAATGCAATGGCACCACTATATAATTTTGCAAGTTCCTCAATACTATTAGTATGTTCTACTCCCTCTATTCCATTGGATAATGACTCAATCTGCTGTTTTGACAATCCAACTAACACTATATCAATTGCAGGATCGAGTATTTCCCTTAATTTTATAAAATCCGAAAGACCTTTTCTCTTATTCCATGGTGCAGCTACACCCAAAATATAGGGCCTAACATTAATCTTTTGATAGATTTTAAATTTCTCCAGATTTATGCCATTATGTATAACTTTAATACTTGTTCCAGCAAAGAAACTTTCTTTAAGCAAATCAGATAACCAGTTAGATACTGGTACCAAAACCAACCTCTTACCTAATGAAAGGAAGAGTTCTTTTTTTTTATTGTAGTTTCTTCGGCTACAGTCTGCAAATACTGAAGGTGGATAAGCATTCTTTTGCGGACAATTACAGCACTGAATTTTCCATTTATTGCAACCAACCATATCAAAGTAAGCACAATGACCAGTAAAAGCCCAACAGTCATGTAGAGTCCATACTACTTTACAATCCTTTATTCTTAGATAGTTAAATAGTATTTCATAGTTCAAATAATTACCGTGAAGATTATGCAGTTGTACAACATCCGGGTTGATATCATCTATATAGTTAATCAGTTTCTTTGTTTTGTATGAAGAAAACAACCCTTGTCCATCTGTCAACCTTGAGCAAATGTTATGACTATACGAGTCTAATTGATTGATAATCTTATAGTGATGAGTATCCTGTAAGTTACCATATCCATAAGCGACATAGGATTCAATGCAAGCGCCAGCAAGTACCCTATCAATACCTGCAACTATTCTTCCCGTACTTCCAAAGTTGTATGTTGTATTAATCTGAAGAACTTTCATTTTAAGATTTATCTAATAAAATTAAAATCCCAATCAGAATTACCCAGCGCTTTTCTCCAAGACTGAGAATCAGATATAGCTTTACCCACACAAAGAAATGTTTGCTTAAACATATCCCTAATTAAATGCAATATGATACTTTTATCTTGCATATTTTATTTCTAAAACTTATTATTTACAAAAAAGGAACATTTATTCTTTATCAAGTTTCTCATACACCGAATTCTTACTCTTGAACTCCGGTACAATCCCTTTCATCATTTGGACTGTTCCCATCTTATCGACTTTAATCGCCAATGTAATCAGCGGGTTCATAACCGTACAAATATCATTGTAATCATATTCTCTCACCTGGGCACGATATATTTTGGCATTATTGGTAGAAAGGGTATTCTCTTTTGTTGCCAGAAGTTCCTCATACAGTTTTTCTCCCGGGCGAAGACCGGTGTATTGGATTTCGATATCCTCGCCGGGGATAAGACCAGCCAGTTCGATCATACGACGAGCCAGATCAACGATCTTTACAGGAGTTCCCATATCGAATACAAAAATTTCATTGCCCTTGCCCATAAATGCAGCTTCGAGTACCAAACGACACGCTTCCGGGATTGTCATAAAGTAGCGGATGATGTCGGGATGAGTCACTGTCAAAGGGCCTCCTTTTGCCAATTGTTCACGGAAACGGGGAATAACAGAACCGTTACTTCCTAAAACATTACCAAAACGAGTCGTGATAAAACGGGTTTTACCCGGATGCAAGCCTTTGCTGATAGCGATACTTAAACTTTGTACATAGATTTCTGCCAGGCGTTTGGAAGCACCCATTACGTTAGTCGGATTAACCGCCTTATCGGTAGAAATCATTATGAATTTATCTACATTGTATTTGACAGCCATATCCGCCACATTACGGGTTCCATATACATTCGTATGGACTGCTTCACAAGGATTTTCCTCCATCAAAGGTACGTGCTTATAAGCTGCCGCATGAAATACATATTGAGGTTGGAAACGCAAGAAAAGAGACTCTACACGGTCGATCATCCGGATATCTCCCATTACAGCAGCAAATTCTACCTGAGGAAATTTTTCTTCCAGTTCCAAACGTATGTTGTGCATAGGGGTTTCTGCACTGTCAAACAAGATCAATTGCTTCAGATTGAATGTACATAGTTGACGGCATAATTCGCTACCGATAGAACCGGCGGCTCCGGTTACCAAAACAACTTTGCCTTTCAAGGAAGTGGCGATTTCAGTCATATTGATACAGATTTCCTCACGACCTAATAAATCTTCTATATGTACTTCAGGGAGATTACGGAAATTAACCTTACCTTTCTTCAATTCATCGACAGAAGGAAGCATCAACATACGAACTTTCTTCTTTTCACAATAACGGACTAAACGCTCACTCTCTTCTTTTACTAAATGATAGTCCGTAAACAATACTGCTTTAATATTTTTCCTATTAACCAAATGGTTAAAGTCTACTTGCTTTTTAATTGAATAAATTCTGTATTTTCCTACACGTAAACAGGTATGATCTCCAAAGCGCAGGAAACCACAAACTTTATACAATAGTTTGTCACTCAGGGAAGCATCAAACAAGAAAGTTCCGGATTTATCACCCTGATAGATCAATAATTTTCCTTGATTCAAGGATACACTATTGACTATAATTGAATAGAAAACGATCATGAAAACACGGAGTATTGTCAAAAGGAAGAAGGTAAGGAACAAGTCTACTACAGCTCCTAAGGCTAATTCACGAGGAGATTGAATCGTCGTAGTCAAGTAGACCAAAACGACGATGAAAAGTACCTTTATTAATGAGGATAAAGCAAGACGTCCAGCTTCTGTAAATGCAGAATGCCGGATCACACCTTTATAGGTCTGGCACAAAAAGAAACTCACCAGACTGCTGCAGAAAGAAATGGATAATATATGAAATAGAGAATCGTCCACAAGCTCTGTTCCAAGGATATACCATAGGAATGACAGAGAAGTAGCAGTAGCTAGAATTGATAGAAATAAGTCAATAAATAGGACGATCCAACGGTTAAAAAATTTAACGCGTGATAATACTAGTGCAAAACCATTGATATTCATAAGTTGTAAATTAAGGATATTATGTAAAAAAGTTCGTCAGTCCCAAGCGGCCAACCTACATAAATCATTGTAATTCTTATACTTAAAGGTCATTGGAGTGACTAAAAAAAACGATCGTTTTTTCTAGTCACTATATTTACCTAATTTTTGTTAACCTATGATTGAAGCGGCTTTTTGAAAAAAACGAATTAAAACATTGAAGAACAAATAGATAATTTCTCAGAAACTCTTTGTATTTCAATAAATATCACTTACCTTTGCAGCACAAAAAAATGACTAGAAAAAACGATCGTTTTTTCTAGTCATTTTGA
This sequence comes from Parabacteroides goldsteinii, assembly GCF_020091425.1. NCBI lineage: Bacteria > Pseudomonadati > Bacteroidota > Bacteroidia > Bacteroidales > Tannerellaceae > Parabacteroides > Parabacteroides goldsteinii. Next base: position 2,301,605 of record NZ_CP081906.1, read on the forward strand.
ATTACCCCTTCATTATTTTTTAAAGATTTTACATCCAATAACAAATAACCCTATCAATCTTTACGCTCATAATGCAGTTTCCTAAATGCAAAAAGCCCTGAGAAGTTCATTACTCCCCAGGGCTCCCTTACAATAATTTATTTTTCTTACTTATGCGTATCTTCCAAAATGAATTTAAGCGTTCCGGCATTTACCAATTCTTCCTGAGAAATAGTATAGCCTTTTAGCTTCTTTCCGTCGGCTGTTACTTCTTTAATATAGATGTCTTCCGGATTGTTATGCATGGATTCGATTACTAACTCACCTTTTGGATAGAATTTCTTATTCAAATTGATGGTAACCTTATTGAAGGTCGGCGAAGTCAGTACATAATCCATATCGCCGGGACAAGCCGGGTAGAATCCCATCATAGAGAAAACGGCCCAGGTTGACATGGTACCGGTATCATCATTGCCGGGAAGACCGTTCGGTGCATTATGATAGTATTTACTTAACAATTCACGAACGAGCTTCTGTGTACGCCAGGCTTCACCTTTGAAATAACTGAACAGATATGGATAGGCGATATCCGGTTCGTTTGCCATATCGTAATGGCCTTCGTCGAATACCATCTGCAATTTGTCTACAAATTTCTTCTGGCCTCCCATCAGCTTAACCAGACCGGGGATATCGTGGGGAACATAGAAAGTATAGTTCCAGGCACTTCCTTCATGGAAACCGGGATTGGGTTCGAAGTTTTCACCTTGTTTAGGGTTGAAGGGAGAATAGAATGTTCCATCAGGCAGAATCGGACGAAGTGTACCGAATTCTTTACTGTAATAATGCTTATAGCCCATCGAGCGGTCATAGAAGAGTTTTGCATCTTCCTTCTTTCCTAAAGCTTTGGCAAACTGGGACAGGTTCCAGTCAGCTATATAATATTCCAAAGCATGGGATACGGAGTTGTCGTATTGTTCACGAAGCGGAACATATCCTTTGCTCATATAATCGTTATTGTCCGGACGAAGCAGGTTGAACTCACCCGGTGTAGTAGCTCCTTTACGCATCGCTTCGTAAGCTGTTTCTACATCGAAATCACGAAGGCCGCGCATCCAGGCATCTACTATATAAGGTATGGAAGGATCACCTTCCATCGTGAGGGTTTCACGTCCGTATAGTTCCCACTTAGGCAACCAGCCGCTTTCCTTATACATATCGACCATGGTACGGATGATATCGAGCTGACGTTCGGGGAAAAGCAAGGTCATCAAGGTACTTACGTTACGATAGGTATCCCACAAAGAGAATACGGTGTAACGGTTTCCGGTAGTATGACCTACTTTCAGGCTTTCCATCATCGGGTATTCACCGTTCACATCCTGAATAATGTTCGGATGAATCAGCAGGTGGTATAAAGCGGTATAGAAAATTGTCTTGTCGTCTTTGCTACCGCCTTCTACCTTTACACGAGACAGGTCGCTGTTCCACATATTGCTGGCGGTTGTCCTGACTTTATCGAAATCGAAACCGGGTTGTTCCGTATTCATGTTGAGACGGGCGTTTTCGATACTGACAAAAGAGACCCCCATCTTGACTTCGATGGCTTCGTTTTCTTCCGTATCATAGGTGAACCATACACCGACATCGTCACCGCTCATTTCACGGTTATACTTGGTATATAGTTTGTATTTGCCTGAATAGACATCCCATTCGGCTTCCACACCTTTCATTTCACGCTGTTTCTTCCAGTATCCCATCGACTTGGGAGCCTTGCTGACCTTCATTACGAAATAGATCGGGAAAACGGCCTGCGAGTTATAACAGAAAGTTCCCAGCAACTTGCTTCCTTCAATCTCGGTTTCGTTGACGATACGAACGGTTGCTCCGGTTTCGTTGGTCAATCCTTCTCCCAGGTTCAGAAGAATATTCCCCTGCCCTTTCGGGAAAGTGAAACGGCTAAGGCCGGTACGCATACTGGCTGTCGCTTCGGTCTTGATACCATATTTTGTCAGGACATTGCTATAATAGCCGGGATGAGCTACTTCATCCTTATATTTGCTACCATATTCCCGATAATCGACTTTCAGTTCGCCGGCGGTCGGCATCAATAACAGACTGCCTAATTCGGGACAACCTACCCCACTCAGGTTTACATGGGCAAAACCTGTCATGTAGTCATTGTCGGCGGAGTATGGAGTGGACCACCATTGGCTGTCTTTATCGAAGCGGTTGCTCTCCGATCCCATCACATTGAATGGAGTGACACTCATCATACCCTGGGGACAGATGGCTCCGGGATTAGTAGTCCCGTAGTTGCTGGTCCCGATAAAAGGGTTTACATAATCTACCGGCTGTTGTGCTGCCGCCATCAGGCTACCACACAGCAGGAGGCTCATTACTTGCTTCTTCATTCTCGATTTATTTAGTTAATTAATAATATGCTAATTTGAAAATGTGCCAATATACCAATGAGAGACATATGCATTCATTCTTAGAATCGGCACATTGGCATATTTACCACATTGGTTCATTATCCTTCTTACCATACGACGATCTCATCCACAAAGATGAACCCCTTATTCGCTTCATCAGCTTTCAGACGGACATAGCGGGCTTTCCAGTCTCCCTGGAAGAGATATTCCTGGAAAGAAAGTTCGGGATCTTTATTGGAGATGGTGGTCGGAATAATTCCCTGTGAAGTGAAATTCGTTCCATCTTCGGATGTCAATAACTCGACTGTAGCCGGTTGGAAAACTCCCGGCCCGATCAGTTGCATGAAACGGGCGGATACTTTGTGAATATCGGTAACTTCTTCCATATCGATCACACAATCAAGATCGTTCAGGTAGCCCTGCCAACGACCATCCAGATAGGTCAGCCCTCCCCGATAACCATCGAGCAGCGCATTCATACCGCCTGCCATATAACCGGGATACAACTTACTATTATAATGTATAGGCTTGTTGATGGCGCGGTGGTAATCGACTTTCTTCTCGGTCGGGGTTCCCTGCAACTGACCATTACTGAAAATGGCTGCTTTGATATAAGCTGAATCCTTCACCAGAATCATCCCGTCGTAAACTGTGGAGGAGGCTGTCGGGACAGTACCGTCCGTCGTATAACGGATTTCTGCCGGATACTTTTCGGCATCCAGGTAGACTTCAATCTGTTTGCTGACCGTATCGACCTTCATTGTTACTTCCAGTTCGTCGGAAAGAGTAAATGTATTGATACCCATCTGCTGTAATTTTGAAATATGGGCATTCATACGGGGTTTGAAGTCATTCCATTCGCGCTTTTCCTGAGGCGACCAGGCTATTTCAGCCAAAGCCAAAGCACGAGGAAACATCATATATTCCAGATGTTGTTCGTTCGGAATATATTCTGTCCAGGTATTGGCCTGTACTCCCATGATGTGTTTACTTTCTTCGGCAGTCAGGGAGTCGACCGGAATCGGATTATAACTATACACTTTCTTAATCGGAGTATATCCGCCGATAGCATAAGGTTGTGTTTTAGGATCAGCCTGGTAGAAGTCAAAATACATATAATTACCCGGTGTCATCACCACGTCATGTCCCATACGGGCAGACTTAATGCCACCACTTTCGCCACGCCAGGACATAACGGTAGCCTCCGGAGCAAGGCCACCTTCCAGTATCTCATCCCAGCCGATCAGCTTACGGCCTTTAGAGATCAGATGTTCCTCTGCCTTATGTATCATATAACTTTGCAGTTCATCCACGCTTTTCATGCCATTCTTTTTCATCAAAGCCTGACATTTAGGACAGGTTTTCCAGGCACCTTTACCGGCTTCGTCCCCTCCTATATGAATATACTCGGATGGAAAAAGTTCGATCACTTCATCCAGTACGTCTTCCATAAAGGTAAATGATTTCGGATTACCGATACAGAAATCTCCATTCTTATAAGGCTGACCGGAACAACTTAACTCCGGATAAGCAAACAGGACCTCTTCCGAATGACCGGGAAATTCGATTTCCGGCAATACATTAATATGTTTAGATGCTGCATAGGCAACGATCGCACGTATATCGTCTTTGGTGTAATAACCGCCATAGGCTTCCGGAGTTCCTTCAGGAAGATATTTGCGGTCTTTTCCATCCCACCACTTCCGCCAGTCGGATTCGGTACGGAAAGCGGCATCCGTAGTCAGTTTAGGATATTTATCCATCTGGATACGCCATCCTCCTGCATCCGTCAGGTGAAGGTGCAGATTATTCAGCTTATAAAAGGACATCACGTCCAACAATTTGAATACTTCTTCTTTAGGAAAGAAATGACGCGACACATCCAGGTGCATCCCTCGGTACTTAAACCGAGGCTCATCCTGTATGGTGACATAAGGGACTCCCTGGGGAGAAAACAGCTGACGGAGTGTCTGTTCGCCATAGAACAGACCTGTCCCGGTGGTTGCTTTCAGGTCGATACCCTTTTCATTCACTACAAGCTGGTATCCTTCCGGATTTCCACCTATTGACTCATCCACGATAAAGCGAACATTTGCAGGCTTTGCCGTAGAAAAAACAGCAGCACTGTCGACTTTCAAAAAGCCTCCTGAAGCACTAACCTGTGCAGGCAGCGGGATTACATTCAGTTGCACAGTCTCTTTCGGAGAGCAGGCAACAAGAAGCAAAGAGCATACTACAGTAACACCCGTCATCGCTATGCGCGATTGTTTTGGCAGTAACATAATAATCAGTTTTTGTGTATTTATTCTTGGTGCGGTAAATATACAAAGAAAAAGGGAAAATCCCGTAAGAGATTTTCCCTTTATATGAGAAGAAAGCCGCACCGTAGATATGAACAAACTCCGTATGACAGGATTTGAGTGCTTTGCCACCTTTGTAATCCGCTGTGCGATGCATGCCCCGAAGGGTGCGGCCCGCCATTAGCGACAAGAGCTTTGTCTCGGAATTAAAAAAAACTGATGAGTTTCCCAATCGAACAAGTGCGGCTAACTCATTTTTCTTATCACAAAGATATGTAAAGCCTTTGAATCTTCCAAACAAAATGTCAACAATTTCCCCTTAAATAATGAATAAAAAAGTAAAGTCTCAGTGTTTCAGAAGGTATGAATTGCAAAAAGCTAACAAAAAAAGGGTCCCGAAACCGGAACCCTTCTCTTATTGACATTTATATATCAATTTACTTTACTTTTGCAACGATAGCTTTGAAAGCTTCCGGATGGTTCATAGCCAGGTCGGCCAACACCTTACGGTTGATTTCAATTCCTGCAGCATGCAAAGCTCCCATCAAACGAGAGTAAGACATACCTTCCAGGCGAGCAGCAGCGTTGATACGCTGGATCCACAATGCGCGGAAGTTACGTTTCTTGTTACGACGGTCACGGAATGCATAAGTCAAACCTTTTTCCCAGGTATTCTTTGCTACGGTCCACACATTCTTACGTGCACCATAATAACCTCTGGTAAGTTTTAAAATCCGTTTTCTTTTTGCTCTTGAAGCAACATGATTTACTGATCTAGGCATAATTCTAATCTGTTTTGAATGTTAGCGTCATCCTTTATGATGATCTTACTTGCTAAATACATTCGGTTAATAAAAATCTTTGTAAAACTCGCTTAATTTAAGAAGATTACTTCATGCCAAGCATTAGCTTAACACTGTTTACATCAACAGTAGCAACAAGGCCAGTGTGAGTAAGGTTTCTCTTAGCTTTTTTAGTCTTCTTAGTCAAAATGTGACTTTTAAAAGCGTGTTTTCTTTTGATTTTTCCTGTTCCGGTAAGGGCGAACCTCTTTTTGGCACCGGAATTAGTCTTCATCTTAGGCATTTTCCAATTTTGTTTTAATTATTAAACTTGACACCCTCTACGGGCGTTTTTTATTCTTTATTTTCTTCAGCGTCAGATTCTGTCCTCGACTTCAATGTTATCACTTTCTTAACCACAGGCTTTGCCGGTCCTGCAGATGCTGGTTTCGGAGCAGCTGCTGTAGCCGATGCACCCGCTTTTTTAGGTGTTAGCATGATGATCATACGTTTACCTTCCAAAACCGGTAGCTGTTCTACTTTACCGTAGTCTTCCAAATCATTGGCAAAACGAAGCAATAAAACTTCACCCTGCTCTTTGAAAAGAATGGAACGTCCTTTAAAGAACACATATGCTTTCACTTTAGAGCCTTCTTCCAGAAATCCTTTAGCATGCTTCAGTTTGAAGTTATAATCATGATCATCTGTCTGAGGTCCGAAACGAATCTCTTTCACAACAACCTTCACAGATTTCGCTTTTTGCTCTTTCTGTCGCTTTTTCTGCTGATAGAGGAATTTCTGATAATCGGTTATTTTACAAACGGGGGGCGCAGCATTGGGTGAAATTTCTACCAGGTCCAATCCCTGATCTTCAGCCATTTTTAATGCCTGAGATGTAGGAAATACACCTTGTTCTACATTGTCACCTACTAAACGAACTTCACGAACACGAATACGTTCGTTGATTCTGTACTGTTCTTTCAGATTGTCATTCTTCATTCAAAAAGATTTATTCTCCTCGTTATTAGTTATTTACTTGTTTTTATTTTGCCAACGATTCATCATGTCCTCTACTTCATCGTTCAAAAGCGCTGCAAAGGTAGCAATTTTCATCGAACCTTTATCACCTTCGCCCTGTTTTCTTACAGAAACTTCATTATTTTCTGCTTCTTTTTCTCCGACGATGAGCATATAAGGAATACGTTTCAATTCATTGTCACGAATCTTACGACCGATTTTTTCATTTCTGTCATCTACCAGAACACGAATATCCTGTTCTTCCAGCTGACGGGCGATGTCCCATGCATATTCATTGAACTTCTCACTGATAGGCATGATACATACCTGATCCGGAGTCAGCCACAACGGGAATTTACCTCCTGTATGTTCGATCAGCACGGCAACGAAACGTTCCATTGAGCCGAACGGTGCACGGTGAATCATTACCGGACGGTGTTTTTTGTTATCTTCACCTGTATATTCCAGCTCGAAACGTTCCGGCAGGTTATAATCTACCTGGATAGTTCCCAACTGCCAACGGCGACCGATAGCATCTTTCACCATAAAGTCGAGTTTCGGACCATAGAAAGCAGCTTCACCATATTCGATCTTCGCTTTCAGGCCTTTTTCCTGACAGGCTTCGATGATAGCGGTTTCAGCTTTTTCCCAGTTCTCTTCCGAACCGATGTATTTATCTCTGTTCACTTTATCACGTAAAGAGATCTGGGCTTCGAAGTTTTCGAAATCAAGCGCTTTAAAAATGATAAAGATAATATCCATTACTTTCAGGAATTCATCCTTCAACTGATCCGGACGGCAGAACAGGTGGGCGTCATCCTGCGTAAAGCCACGTACTCTCGTCAAACCGTGTAACTCACCGCTCTGTTCATAACGGTAAACCGTACCGAACTCTGCGAAACGCAAAGGCAGGTCTTTGTATGAACGTGGGAATGCCTTGAATATCTCACAATGGTGAGGACAGTTCATCGGTTTCAACAGGAATTCTTCGCCTTCCTGCGGAGTATGGATCGGCTGGAATGAATCCTTGCCATATTTTGCATAGTGACCTGATGTTACATACAGTTGTTTGCCTCCGATATGCGGAGTCATTACCTGCTGGTAACCGTATTTCTTCTGGATACGTTTCAGGAAATCTTCCAGTTTCAAACGCAACTGAGTACCACGGGGCAACCACAATGGCAGACCTGCTCCTACTGCGGTAGAGAATGTGAATAACTCCAGTTCTTTACCAATCTTCCGGTGGTCACGTTTTTTGGCTTCTTCCAGTAATGCCAGATATTCATCCAACATTTTCTTTTTCGGGAAAGTGATACCATACAGACGAACCAGCTGTTTGCGTTTTTCATCACCACGCCAGTAAGCACCGGCCACGCTCAGAATCTTTACAGCTTTCAGGTAAGATGTGTTAGGTAAATGCGGACCACGACACAAATCTGTGAAAGAGCCTTGTGTATAGGTTGTGATCGTACCGTCTTCCAGTTCACTGATCAACTCAGTTTTATATTCTTCACCTCTGTCACCGAACATTTTCATGGCATCTGCCTTGGTAATGTCCTGACGTTTGATTTCTTCTTTTTTAGCTACCAGTTCCAGCATCTTTGCTTCGATTGCTGCGAAATCACCTTCTTTGATTGTAGCTTCACCCGGATCTACGTCATAGTAGAATCCATTCTCGATAGCCGGACCGATACCGAACTTGATGCCAGGATAAAGTTCCTGCAGTGCTTCAGCCATCAGGTGAGCACTTGAGTGCCAGAAAGCATGTTTACCTTCTTCATCATCCCACTTCAGCAGCTTCACAGTTGAATCCTGCATAATCGGACGAGACAGGTCCCATGTTTCTCCGTTCACACTTGCGGCCAAAACTTCCTGAGCCAAACGGGAACTGATGCTTTCTGCGATCTGCATAGCAGTTGTTCCTTCGGCGTATTCTCTTACGGAATCATCCGGAAATGTAATCTTTATCATAATCTGTTCTCTATAATTCTTTAATTAGCATGCAAATTTAGCATTCTTTTTCGTAAAATGATCTTTTTAGGTCAAAAGATATATGCTTTAAACCCAAAACAGACATGTTTTGTTGGGAAACATGCCTGTTTTGAATCTAAAAAAGCTTATTCAGATCAATTGCTTGTCATACGTTTGATGATACTATAGGCATTGATAATACCTAATTCGCCTGCCTTACTCAGGTCTGCAATACCTTGATTGGCATCACCCAGGGAGAGATGAGCCAGTCCGCGGTTAAAATAAGCCTCTGCAAAATCAGGGTCACGTTTGATCGCCTCATCATAATCCTGTATGGCCGCCCGGAAGTCACGCTGCACACAACGTAAGTTTCCACGGTTGAAGTAAGCATACACAAATCCGGGATTCAAACGGATAACCATATCGTAATCACGTGTAATCAATTCATGTTCGTAAGCCTTCCTTTTATCCTTCACTTCGGCCGATCTAGGATCAGAAGGAGCTTTCGGCTGTGTCGGACTCTGCCCCATCTTAAAGTTCATACTACCCATAGAGGCTGACAAGTCATCGGTTGTAGTAGTCTGGGACATATCATAAACCAATTGTTTGTAACGTACCACTGCACGGTTGAAATAAGCCATCGTATAGGTCGGATCAAGTTCGATAACCTTATTGAAATCTTTGATAGCTTCCGTAAAGTCTTGTACAAGCATATAATCTACTGCACGGCCAAACCACGCATCCGCATTTCCCGGCTGGACTTCTATCTTCGCGGAATAATCATTGATCGAGGCAAAGTGAACCGAAATCTGATCTTCCGTAAGGGCAGCCTCTTCATTGGTTATACGCAGTTTGCGTGATAACACCATACGGGCATTATATTCTTCGATCGTCTTGTCGTAATAGACAATTTTCTTGATCGGATCAATCTTTTCGTAATAAGTCAGGACAAACTGAGGTTCGATATCTACGCGGACATTACGATCCTGCACACGTCCGCGGACATCACTCTGGTATTTATTCCTACGTTCCTCTTCCTTGTCATACACCACCAGGCGATTGAATTTACTGATGTTCTTATCTGATTTCTCACGTGTATTTTCACCTTTGTCATCCGAAGAAGAAGCATTACTATCCTGTCCTGTCGTATTAGTAGAGGCCATAGCATTTCCACCCTGCGCGGACTGGCGGTCTTTCTTCGAATTGTTTTCCATTTCGATAGCGGTCCAGTAGTCGCGATCGGCACCTACCTGGTCATTCATTTTACGCTTAGCTTCGGAACGGCTGTAATAACCCGGAGTAAAATTTGGATATTGACCTAAAACAACATCGAAGTCCTGAACAGAACCACGGTAGTCACCTGTTTCAAAACGCAGGAGAGCACGGTTATAATAAGCCATATAGTTATCCGGTTCCTGCTGGATCACCACATCGAAGTCTTCGATAGCACGGTTGTTATCGCCTACCTGATAGCGGAGCAGTCCCCGGTTAAAGCGGGCAATCAGATTATTTTTATCCATACCGATTACCTGATCGTAATCATCCATCGCACCACGGAGGTCATTCATCTGGTAACGTACCAAACCACGATTGATATAATAGCCACTTTCACGGGTATTCAAGCGGATGGCCTCGTTCAGATCCGCCAAAGCACCTTTCAGATCATTTGTCTGATAAAGCAGGATCGCACGGTTACCATAGGACGGAGCATAATAGGGGTCCATTTCAATAGCCTTATTATAATCGGCAAGCGCTTTTACCGTATCGCCTTTCTCGGTGTACATAGCACCACGGGTCAGGTAATTCATCGAATATTTAGGATGCGCTTTCATCAGCACATCGAAAGTCTTTTCGGCATCATCATAGTCTTTCCGTTGGATATTGGCTACGGCTTTATTAACAAGCATCTGGCGGTCTTCGGGTTTAAATTCAAGACCTTTGTCGTAGTCGGCAATCGCTTCGGCATATTTTTCCTGGCTCTGGCGGGCAATACCGCGGGCATAATAAGCCTGAACCAGAAATGGATTCCGCTGGAGACATAGCGTACAGTCTTCTTCCGCTCCCTTATAATCGTCCAGATTGATCTTGGCAACAGCGCGGTAGAAATAGGGTTCCGCGATCCAAGGTTTCGCTTTAATGACTTGATTGAAATATTGTATCGACAATACGTAATCTTCAAAATACAAGGCATTACGTCCGATAGCCAGAACACGATCCGTATTGATCTGCGCTGACATCGCTAACGAATATGCTACAAACATCAAAAAGAGGAATATTTTTTTCATCAGATTGCCTTAAGTGTTAAAAAGAGGCATGCCAAAAGGTTTCAACAGACTTTTGACACCCCTCTTTATTCAGCGAACAAAAATAAGCAATTCATGTGAATGTTAAAACGGTTCGTAGCAAAAATAATTCTCAACAAACCGTAATCAAGCCAAAAAACTTAAATTGAATGTAAAATGTATCAAATAAAAAGGTTGCACCAGTGTATAAACACTACTGGCACAACCTTTTCGCACGTATTATGAAATAACCAAATTTTACTTCGGCTGTATTTTTACCATCAAATGATCTTTTGCGATCTTATCTCCTTCGGTTACATCCAACTCGGTAATCACTCCGGATACCGGAGCAACGATCCGATTGTACATCTTCATCGCCTGATGAATGAGGAGCAACTGGCCGGCTTCAACTTCCTGCCCTTTTTCCACATAGATCTTCACGACAGTTCCCGGAAGAGTCGAAATCACATCACCAACGAAGGGCTTATGCCACATCTTACGGTTCTTATATTTCTCTGTCAGCAGTGTTTTGTATTTACGGGCGGTAACTACAAAATCTACATATTCGTTTTCTTTATTTTCCATATTTTCAAAAAGTATATGTACGGATTTAATTAGAACGGAGGGATTCCGTGCTTTTTAGCCGGTCTGTATTCCTCTTTCAAAATAGAAAGTTTCAGAGCGTGAAGCAACAACGCACGTGTTTCTTTCGGCTCGATAACAGAATCGATAAATCCTTTCGAAGCTGCCACATAAGGATTAGCGAACTTCTCGATATACTCTTTCACTTTTTCCTGACGCATTGCATTCTGGTCTTCAGCTTCCATGATTTCCTTACGGAAAATAATGTTGGCTGCACCTTCCGGTCCCATAACGGCAATCTCTGCGCTCGGCCATGCAAACATAAAGTCGGCACCCAGGTGACGCGAGTTCATCGCAATGTAACCACCACCGTAAGCCTTACGCAAGATTACTGTGATCTTAGGCACAGTTGCTTCCGAATAAGCATACAATACTTTTGCCCCGTGACGGATCACACCGGCATGCTCCTGGTCTACGCCCGGCAGGTAACCCGGCATATCTTCCAAGGTAATAATAGGAATATTGAATGAGTCGCAGAAACGAATGAAACGGGCTGCTTTGTCGGCACTGTCGCAATCGAGTACGCCGGCCAGCACCATCGGCTGGTTAGCAACGAAACCGACTGTTTCGCCTGCCATACGACCGAAACCGATCACGATATTGGCAGCCCACAGTTCCTGAATTTCCAGGAAGTCGGAATCATCGACGATGCATTTGATAACGTCACGAACATCGTACGGCTGTTTCGGATCAGCTGGAACAACTTCTTCAATGTTCAGCATCGCTGTCGGTTCTTTTGGCTCAGTAGTCTTGGCACGCTGCTGGTTATTCCAGGGGATAAAGCTGACCAGACGTTTAACCTGTTCGAAACAATCCTGTTCGCTCAAGGCATAGAAATGAGCATTACCTGTTGTTTCCGCATGAACACGGGCACCGCCCAGGTCTTCCATAGAGATGTCTTCACCTAAAACAGTCTTGATCACATTCGGACCGGTGATAAACATCTTGGAGATATTTTCAACCACGAACACGAAGTCTGTCAAAGCAGGTGAATAAACAGCACCACCGGCACACGGACCCAGAATCAATGAGATCTGAGGGATAACGCCTGATGCGATTGTATTTCTATAGAATATTTCACCATATCCGGCCAAAGCACCAACACCTTCCTGAATACGTGCACCACCCGAGTCGTTGATACCGATAATCGGACATTTCATCTTCAATGCATGATCCATGATCTTAGTGATCTTACGAGCATGTTGCAAACCCAATGAACCACCGGCTACAGTAAAGTCCTGTGCGTAGATACATACCGGAGCACCGAAAATAGTACCTGTACCTGTAACTACACCATCACCCGGAAAATCTTTCTTATCCATTCCGAAGTCACGGCCATCGTGCTTTACAAACAAATCGTACTCATGAAAAGAGTTCTTGTCCAGCAAGGAAAGAATACGATCACGGGCAGTAAGTTTACCCATCGCGATCTGCTTTTCGATAGCAGCTTCGCCTCCACCCATCTCAACGACGGCTTTCTTCTCCCTGAGGGCCTGAATGTTTTTACTTAAATCTGTCATATTATTTAATAGATTTTTATTATTTACCGACAGCTTTTGCTCTGTATGAACAACGAGCAGTCCCTTTAATAATACTATTTAGTTTTCCTTTATTCAACTGGCGACGGATAGCCGAAACATTGTCGATGAACACGTGACCTTCCAGATGCTCGCATTCGTGCTGTACCACACGGGCAGCAAAACCATCTACCACCTCGTCATGTTCCTCCCAGTTTTCATCAAAATATTTCACCCGGATCTTGCTGGCACGGGACACTTTCTCATGTACGCCAGGAAGGCTCAGACAACCTTCTTCCATAGAAATCTCTTCTTCACTGCTTTCAACGATATCCGGATTAACCATCGCACGCTTGAATCCTTTACATTCAGGGAAATCATCTCCCATCACATCAGCATCGATCACAAGCAAACGAATCGACAACCCAACCTGGGGAGCGGCCAAGCCTACTCCATCGGCATTGTACATCGTATCGAACATATTAGCTACTAACTGCTTTAATTCCGGATAATCCCTGGGTACATCTTCAGCCTCTTTTCTTAACACAGGCTGACCGTATAAGTATACTGGTAAAATCATAAACTATAACTGATATTTTTTATTTTCTAAATATGATTGAAGGATAATAACTGCACTGATCTCATCCACCAGGCCTTTATCCTGTCTTTTTTTCTTCTTCAAACCTCCGTCGAGCATTGCCTTGTGCGCCAGGACAGACGTGAAACGCTCATCATAATATTCAACCGGAATATCCGGAATGGTCCGTTTCAGATGTGTCACGAAAGCCTCTACATACTTCATGTTTTCCGAAGGCTCGTTATTCATCTGCTTCGGCAGACCGACCACGAATAAATCCACCGGTTCTTTTGCCACATAAGCAGATAACCAGGAGACCAATTCCCCACTCGGCACCGTTGTCAGACCGTTTGCAATCATCTGTAAATTGTCTGTAGCTGCTAACCCGGTCCGTTTTCGGCCATAATCAATTGCTAGTATCCTTCCCATCGGCTGCAAAGATAGCACAAATATGCATTTGTATTACACAAATACACAAAAAGTGTGCAATTTATAAGTTTAATAGGCATTCTTTTCACCTTTAGACATGTTCAGAATCGTCACCACGATGATCTTCAGATCCAGGAAGAACGACCAGTTCTCAATGTACCACACATCCCGTTTCACACGTCCTTCCATCTGTTCGAGCGTCTTGGTTTCTCCCCGATAACCGGTTACCTGTGCCCATCCCGTCACTCCGGGTTTTACCAGATGGCGTACCATATATTTATCGATAAGAGCCGAATATTGCTCAGTGTGTTTCAGCATATGAGGACGAGGGCCCACTACCGACATCTCCCCTCTTAATACATTGATAAATTGAGGGAACTCATCCAGATTCGTACGCCGAAGGAAATCTCCGATACGGGTTTTACGCGGATCATCTTTTGCTGCCTGCAATTTATCGGCATCTGCATTGACCCGCATTGTCCGGAATTTATAACACTCAAATTCCTGCCCGTACAAACCGGTACGCTTTTGCTTGAAAAATATAGGTCCCGGAGATGTTGCTTTTATCAATATTCCTATAACGACATAAAGTATCGGATAAATGGTCAGTAAAATACCCAAAGAAAAAAGAATATCAAAAGTTCTCTTTAATGCCCGGTTGTAAGCAGCCTGCAAAGGTTCACGGCGAACTGCCAATAATGGAATCGACTCCATTATTTCCATAACAAGACTCTTCTTTATATTCCTGTAAAACTCCGGAACAATATAGAAACGGATCATATGCTTTTCAGCAAAATTCATTATCCGCAATATCTTCTCGTCCTGCGTTCCAGGCAAAGTACAATAGATTTCGTCTATATCATTGGCCAATACATACTTCTCCACTTCATGCGTCATACCCAGGTAATTCGGCAACACACTTTGCAAAGACAGATTATCATCAAAAAAACCCATGATACTGAATCCATAGGAAAGATCATCCTTCATAACCCGGTACAATTCCATACCATTCTTACCTGCTCCTACAATAATAATTCTTTTAAAATTATGTCCTTTTCTACGGTACATCTTTAGTGTAACGCGAACAAACACTCTCCAAAGAGCAAAAATTATAACTGTTACAGCAAAATAAACCAGCAGAAATGTAGCCAAGGCATCCCCTATATTCAGAAAGATAAGACAAGTAGCGAACAGAAAAACAAATATAGAGACCAACGCAAAGGCACGCTGTACAATTTTGTCAATAAAAACAACAGCCACATGCAATTGCATGGGAACAAAATAAAGGGCAAAGAAATAACAGAAATTCAATAAGAGAACAACCTCTCTCAAACTATAGGATATAGCTTTTGTATAAAATTCCCCCAACCCATAATAGACAGCGAAGAACAATAGATTTAATACAACTAAATCTCCCATTCCTATCAGCCACTGGATAAGGTAACCATGTTTTTTGTCGAATTCCATAACTGTGTTCTAAAATTCCACAAAAGTAATGAATATTCTGTGCAAAAAAAAGGCTGCACAATAGAATGTGCAGCCTTTTTCAGATATAATTAAAAATAAATTAATTATTAGCAGACATGATAACAACACGGTTCCAGTTGTTTTCGCTGTACGGCTGTTCGTCAGAACCTCTCCATTCGATAGTAATCTGGTTAGAGTTGATACCGTATTTGTCGATCAATTCTTTAGCAACGGCTTTAGCACGTTTTTCAGAAAGACCCATGTTGTATTTAGAAGTACCTGTGTTCTTATCAGCATAACCGATAACCTTGATCGGAGCATTGTTTGCCTTCATGAATTCAGCAGTGTTGTAAATACTGATCTGCTGGTTCTTATCGATCTTAGAACTATTCAGACGGAAGTATACTACATTGTCAACATAGTTGTTTACAACATTAGTTACAACTTCTTCGCATTCAGGACAAGATTCCGGACGTTTGCTCAATTCATCGTTAGCAGCACGCAATGAGTTGATCTGATTGTTCAGGTCGTTCAACAAAGCGTAATCCATCGGTTCCAATACTTCGAAATCAGTTTTACCCAGTTTGAATGTCAAACCAGCGCTCAGCTGAGCGATACCGTCTGTCAAGTGGAACATGTTAACACGGTTGAACTGTTCGTTCAGCAAAGAACCCTGAACTTCCACGTTCAAATCAACACGTTTGCTCAAACGGAAAGCAGTAAGGATACCAGCATTTAATGTAGGAGATTCTGTTCTAGCATATCCCTGATTTTCGAAACGCTGTGCATAACCGAAACCGACCCAAGGAATCAAACGGAATACTCTTTTTTCATTATAAACTCCCCAGAAATTGGTAACATCCCATAACAAGTCTACATGAGCAGCTGCATATTTGTTGTGCTGCATGATCTCTGCGTTGTCACCTACAAATCCGTGTAAAATACCACCGTTCAACTGAGTACGGAAAGCCAGATACGGGTTGAACCACTTACCAAACGAGAACTGAGGCGCAAAATTCAGACGGTTGCCAAAATCTGCTTTATTATTCTGGTCACCCAATAACATACTTGCACCACCGGCAACAGAAATAAACCAATTATCGCCAGCTTTGTTTTTCTTGAAATTTGTCTTATAACCTTTTTCAGTACTAAAACCAACTTGTGGTTTAAATTCCTGTGCTGACACAGAGAAAACAAAACCTGACAATAAAGCTAAAAGTAATACTTTAGTCTTCATATTCATCAACTTTTTAATTAAACAATCAATTACCTTAAATAACGCTCAAATTTAGAGCAAAATTAAATCTTTTTTTAACTAAAACAAAATAAATCTATGTTTTGTTCTTAATTTATTCAAAATAATTCAGAATTTTATATCCACCTTCTTTCAGATAGGATTCTTTTTTCATCAGCTTGATATCATTCTGCATCATATCCTGAATAAGAGTATCAAGGGTGTATTTCGGTTCCCACCCCAAACGGGTACGGGCCTTCGTAGCATCCCCGATAAGTAAGTCAACCTCGGTCGGACGGAAGTACTGAGGGTCAATACCGACTACCTCTTCACCTATCCGTTCTTTAAAATTTTCGAGATAAGCCTCACCTACTTTCTCTATAAACATTTTTTCGTCAATATAGTTTAATACTGCGACCTCATTAACATTTTCGCCTTTAAAAATGACTTCTACCCCTATTTCTTTAAATGCTTTACTGATAAAATCGCGAATAGTCGTCGTTATTCCGGTAGCAATAACATAATCAGAGGGTTCATCCTGCTGGAGAATCGCATACATGGCACGGACATAATCCTTGGCATGGCCCCAGTCACGTTTGGAAGATAAATTTCCCATATAAACTTTTTCCTGCATACCCAAAGCAATGCGCGAAACGGCACGGGTTACTTTACGGGTAACAAACGTTTCTCCGCGAAGCGGCGACTCATGATTAAACAGAATGCCGTTGGAAGCATGCATTTTATAGGCTTCACGATAGTTTACCGTAATCCAGTAACCATATAGTTTAGCAACAGCATACGGACTTCGGGGATAGAAAGGAGTCGTTTCCTTTTGAGGCACTTCCTGAACCAATCCATATAATTCGGATGTAGAAGCCTGATAGATACGGGTTTTAGGGATCAGGTTCAGCAGACGCACCGCTTCAAGGATACGCAACACACCCAGACCATCGGCATTCGCCGTATATTCAGGAGTATCGAAACTTACTTTCACATGGCTCATAGCTGCCAGGTTATATATTTCGTCAGGCTGCACCTCACCGATGATACGGGTAAGGTTCAGGCTGTCGGTCAGGTCGCCATAATGAAGGATCAGGTTCCGGTTCTCCACATGAGGGTCCTGATAAAGATGATCGATACGGTCTGTGTTGAACATGGATGAACGACGTTTGATACCATGCACCGTATATCCTTTTTTTACAAGATATTCTGCCAGATAAGCGCCATCCTGTCCTGTAATACCTGTTATTAAAGCTACTTTACTCATTTATACGAATTTATTATTGTTTGTCTAAATACCAGTTGTATAAAAATTCCACCCCTTCGGCAATCTCTATTTTATGATGCCATCCCAAAGCATGCAGTTTACTGACATCCGTCAGTTTGCGCAATGTCCCATCGGGTTTGGAAGCATCAAAAACCAGTTCGCCATCGAAACCGATCTTTTCCTGAATCAGTGTAGCGACTTCTTTTATAGATAACTCTTTTCCCGTACCTATATTTATATGTGTGTTGCGCACTTCATTTCCCTCCGGACGCACATCCTGAAAATCGATATGTTCCATAATATAAACGGAAGCATCTGCCATTTCTTCGCTCCAAAGAAATTCGCGGAGCGGTTTTCCGGTTCCCCACAGCTGCACTTTTCCCGGATAGATACCGTATTTCGCTAAAATAGCCAGGATGTTATTATCCGTTGCATTTCCGGCCACTCCTTCTACAGGACGTGCATTCAAATCTTTGCGCAAAGCCTCCCAATTATCGGTATGAAGACATTTGCCCAAATGAATCTTACGGATCATCGCCGGAAGCACATGCGAAGTCTCCAGATTGAAATTATCGTTCGGACCATACAAATTAGTGGGCATCACTGCGATATAGTTCGTTCCGTATTGCAGGTTATAGCTTTCACACATCTTTATCCCGGCAATCTTTGCGATGGCATAGGGTTCATTGGTATATTCCAACGGAGAAGTGAGCAGGCAATCTTCCGGCATCGGCTGCGGCGCTTCGCCCGGATAAATACAGGTACTGCCTAAAAACAGTAATTTCTTTACATTATTAATATAGGAAGCATGGATCACATTATTCTGGATCATCAGATTTATGTAAATGAAATCTGCGCGATACCGGCTGTTTGCCATAATACCACCCACATGGGCAGCTGCTAAAAAGACATATTCCGGTTTTTCCGTCGCAAAGAATTCATTGACTGCATACTGATCGGTCAGGTCCAGCTCTGCATGGGTACGCAAAACAAAGTTTGTGTATCCTTTCTGCTGCAAATTCTTCAGGATAGCAGAACCGACCAGACCACGATGACCGGCTACAAATATTTTACTGTCTTTATTCATTCCTTTATCAACTTCAATAAATATTGACCGTACTGGTTCTTTATCATCGGAGTAGCTGCTTCTTTCAGTTTCTCGTCATCGATCCAACCTTTCCGGTAAGCAATTTCCTCCAGACAAGCCACTTTCAGTCCCTGTCGTTTTTCAATCACCTCCACAAATGTAGAAGCCTCCGAAAGCGAATCGTGCGTACCGGTATCGAGCCAGGCAAAACCGCGTCCTAATAACTGAACTTTCAACTCTCCGTCTTTCAGGAACTCCTGGTTTACAGTTGTGATCTCCAGTTCTCCGCGTGCCGACGGCTTGATTTGTTTTGCCACTTCGACCACTTTATTCGGATAAAAATAGAGTCCGACAACCGCGTAATTCGACTTGGGATTCTTCGGCTTTTCTTCAATGCTCAGCACGTTTCCGTCCGTGTCAAATTCAGCAACGCCATAGCGTTCCGGATCGTTTACGTAGTAACCGAAGACGGTTGCTTTTTGTTCGTTCTCCACATTGTTAACGGCCTCTTTTAACATAGCCGTAAAGCTCTGTCCGTAAAAGATATTGTCGCCCAACACAAGGCAAACCGAGTCATTACCAATGAATTTATCCCCTATGATAAAAGCCTGTGCCAAACCATCGGGCGAAGGTTGTTCGGCATATTCAAAATGCACGCCATAATCCGAACCGTCTCCCAGCAACCGCCGGAACCCGGGTAAGTCCTGCGGGGTAGAAATGATCAGGATTTCCCTTATCCCGGCAAGCATCAATACAGACACGGGATAATAGATCATCGGTTTATCATAAATCGGCAACAATTGCTTGGATACTCCTTTGGTTATTGGATACAAACGGGTTCCGGAACCTCCGGCCAGTACAATTCCTTTCATAAAACAGACTTTTAATTTTACTTAATACGGGGCAAATGTATATAAAATATTTCATTTTGAAGGCATGGAGGAAATACAATCGGCACCCTTAATTTACTTAATCGTGAAACCTTTCTTTCTTACGGTTTGTTACAGTAGAAATAATTTTTAAAGGTAACTTGATATGAATACATTTGACGAAAGAATCAGTTCCGCTGTAAAGAACTGGTGGGTTTCACTTTTACTGGGATTATTATATATCCTGATCGCAATATGCCTGATGTTCACACCGATGGCAAGTTATGTGGCTTTAAGCCTTTTATTCAGCGTCGCCATGTTCGTAAGCGGTACGCTTGAAATCCTTTTTGCTGTGTCGAACCGGAAGCACATTTCGAGCTGGGGTTGGTATCTGGCCGGCGGTATTATCGACCTGATACTGGGTATTTACCTCATGGCCAGTCCGGGATTGAGTATGACCGTACTGCCGTTTATCCTGGCGTTCTGGTTGATGTTCAGAGGCTTTTCTTCCACAGGTTATGCTATGGACCTGAAACGGTTCGGAACCGGAAACTGGGGTTGGTATATGGCTTTCGGTATCCTGGCAATCATCTGTAGCATCGCTATCATCTGGCAACCGGGACTGGGCGTATTCACCCTCGTTTATATGATTGCTTATGCACTTCTTATCATCGGCATCTTCCGTGTAATGCTTTCTTTCGAACTAAGAAGCCTGCACAAAAAAGCGACAACTCCGCTACAGTAAAGTTTTTTCCCCACTTGAATGGGGCTTTTTCCCCACTTATATGGGTATTATTCCCCACATATATGGGGCATTTTCCCCACCTATGTCAAAAAGGTGGGGATTTTGTTTCACTAAATATCCCTGTCTGTCATTCTTCCAGCCTTAATCATTTGTTCAATTAAAAAAATAACGTAGTTTTGTAACGCTATAGATACAGAAAAACACATTTGGGATTAAATCTAACTAAAAATAATACTCACAGTGAAAAAGGAAGATGAAGAAAAGGTAAGCGGGCTACCCGAAAATGCCTACAGAGAACTCAAAGAAGGAGAAGTATTTAACCCGATTATGTCACCTCAAAAACAATACAGGGAAGTAACTCCCTGGTCTGTATTCTGGGGACTTGTCATGGCTGTCATATTCAGCGCGGCTGCCGCCTATCTGGGATTGAAGGTCGGACAGGTGTTTGAAGCAGCTATCCCGATTGCCATCATAGCTGTCGGACTGTCGAGCGGTTTCAAACGGAAAAACGCATTGGGAGAAAATGTAATTATCCAATCTATCGGAGCCTGTAGCGGTGTAATCGTAGCCGGAGCGATTTTTACTCTTCCTGCCCTGTATATCCTTCAGGACAAATATCCGGAAATTACCATCAACTTTTTTGAAGTATTCATGAGTTCGCTGCTGGGCGGCATACTCGGCATTCTTCTGTTAATTCCATTCCGGAAATATTTCGTTTCGGATATGCATGGCAAATATCCGTTCCCGGAAGCAACGGCAACCACCCAGGTGCTTGTTTCGGGCGAGAAAGGCGGAAGCCAGGCGAAACCGCTTATTCTGGCAGGTCTGATCGGAGGTTTATACGATTTTATTATTGCCACTTTCGGTTGGTGGAGCGAAACTGTCAGCACGCGCATTGTCGGAGTTGGTGAAATGCTGGCCGACAAAGCAAAAGTCGTACTGAAAGTCAATACAGGAGCCGCCGTACTGGGACTCGGTTATATCATAGGATTGAAATATTCCATGATTATCTGTGCCGGTTCATTCCTTGTTTGGTTGGTCATCATCCCGCTGATGTCCGCCATCTTCGGTGCAGACGTATTGACATTCGGTAATGACGCTATTACCGCAACAGTCGGCAGCATGAGTGCCGAACAAATCTTTACGACCTATGCCCGCCATATCGGTATCGGTGGTATCGCGACGGCCGGAGTTATCGGTATTATCAATTCATGGGGAATTATCCGCGGAGCCGTCGGACTGGCAGCCAAAGAACTGAAAGGGAAAAATACGGAAGCTGACACAGCCACAATACGCACACAGAAAGATTTATCGATGAAGATTATCTCGATTGGTATCTTCGCTACGCTGATTGTTACTTATCTGTTCTTCCATTTCGGAGTATTGGATAACTGGTATTATGCTTTAATAGGGTTGTTGATTGTCGGGATTATTGCCTTCCTGTTCACGACTGTTGCCGCAAATGCCATTGCTATTGTAGGAACAAATCCGGTGTCGGGTATGACGCTGATGACATTAATCTTATCGTCCATCATTCTGGTGGCTGCCGGACTGAAAGGAACGGCCGGTATGGTTTCGGCCCTGATTATCGGAGGTGTTGTCTGTACGGCACTTTCCATGGCAGGCGGTTTCATTACCGACTTGAAGATAGGTTACTGGCTGGGAAGTACGCCTGCTAAACAGCAGACATGGAAGTTTCTCGGCACCTTAGTCTCTGCTGCAACAGTTGGCGGTGTAATCCTTATCCTGAACCAGACGTACGGATTTACGACCGGGCAGCTGGCCGCACCGCAGGCTAATGCAATGGCAGCCGTTATCGAACCGCTGATGAGCGGTTCGGGAGCACCCTGGGTGTTGTATGGCATCGGTGCCGTACTGGCTATCGTTCTGAACTTCTGTAAAATTCCGGCACTGGCATTCGCATTGGGTATGTTTATCCCGATGGAACTGAACACTCCGCTGCTGATCGGTGGAGCCATCAGCTGGTATGTAGGAAGCCGCAGCAAAGACCAGGCATTGAATACGGCCCGTTTGGAAAAAGGGACATTACTTGCATCCGGTTTCATCGCAGGTGGTGCCTTGATGGGAGTTATCAGCGCAGCTTTACGTTTCGGTGGCATCAACCTGCTGAACGAAAAATGGTTGGAAGGAAACTTTGCCGAACCGCTGGCTGTTGTAATGTATATTGCATTGATGGCTTATCTGGCGATAAGTTCATTGAGCGCGAAAAAAGAATAAGATAAAGAATGGATGCACCGTTAGTTAATGTTGGGATTATGACGGGGAAGGCTCTCTCTTTCGTATTCAATGGAGAATATATCCATACGGAGAGCAGTTCCTTCCTGACGGGAGAACAACGCGCGTTGTTTGTAAACGGAAATATCGTGTATAACGGCAAGCTCTACAAAGAACTATTCTTTGAACCGGCTTCGCCCCAATCATCGTTTGACCTGAAAGCTGTGACAATCGGAGTGGACTTCCACTGGCAACGCCAGGAAGACCAACGCTTCAAAGGAGCACTGAACCTGGTGGCAACGAATGACGGAATTGTTGTAATCAACAGTATTGACGTTGAAGAATATCTGACAAGCGTGATTTCGTCTGAAATGAGTGCCACAGCATCAAAAGAGTTGCTGAAGGCACACGCCGTAATCTCCCGCAGCTGGCTACTGGCGCAGATAGAAAAGAATTTCCGCCTGGGTAACGCTTCGGAAAAATATGAGAGTTGCCATCGCGACAATAACCAATTAATCCGTTGGTACGACCGCGAAGATCATACCATGTTCGATGTGTGTGCCGACGACCATTGCCAGCGTTACCAAGGCATTACCCGTGCTTCTACCGCAATCGTACAGGAAGCGGTCCACGAAACACGCGGCGAGATACTGACCGATGGCGAATCCATCTGCGACGCACGTTTCTCTAAATGTTGCGGAGGCGTGACCGAGCAGTTCGAACACTGTTGGGAGCCGGTGCCCCACTCCTATCTGACAGTTGTACGGGACAGTAAAGAAACTTCTTATCCCGACCTGACCGACCCGATTGAAGCGGAAATGTGGATACGTAATTCTCCTAACGCATTTTGTAACACAACAAAGAAAAAGATACTCAGCCAAGTCTTGAACAACTATGATCAGGAAACGATAAATTTCTATCGCTGGAAAGTGTCTTACACCCAGGACGAGCTGTCCGAACTGATTCATCGTAAAAGCGGCATCGACTTTGGCGAAATACAAGACCTGGTACCATTGAAAAGAGGTACTTCCGGACGTATCGAAGAGTTACAGATTGTGGGAACCCGCCGTATTTATACTATCGGCAAGGAATTGGAGATACGGCGCACTTTATCGGAAACCCATCTGTACAGTTCCGCCTTTGTGGTAGACAAAGAAGATATACGCGTTCGTATTCCCCAACGTTTCGTACTGACGGGTGCCGGCTGGGGGCATGGCGTAGGACTTTGCCAGATAGGTGCAGCCGTCATGGGTGAAAAAGGATATGCTTATACAAAAATACTGGAACATTATTTCCGGGGAGCATTCATAGAGAAAAGGTATTAATCTAAAAAGGTCGCTAATCTCACGATAGCGGCCTTTTTTTGTGTTTACCTATCTTTCCGGTTCCTAGTGGAATCCGGTTGTCTTTACTCTCACGAGCTCTAACTGATTACAAAGGAATAAAGAATAAATCAAGAAGACAAACAAAATAGATTAATAAGGATATTTTCCCCACAAAAAAGGGAAAAACACCGATAAAATTCATTAGAACGAACCTGACATACGGTCCACAAACACCCTTATCCGTCCTCTAACGTCCTGCCTGAAAGAAGAAGAAGTTTACATGATATTACATTTTAGCAAATTGTTGTTATCTTTGTATCCGAACGTTCGACAGGGACCAAATACCCTGCTCTACTTAATTAAATACTGGTGAATGAATAGTTATATCATCCTCTCTATAATTGCAATTTACTTTGGCATACTGTTGTTGATTGCCTGGATAACAGGCAGGAAAAGTACAAGTAACGATGCTTTCTTTCTGGGAAACCGTAAATCTCCGTGGTATATCGTATCTATCGGGATGATTGGGACATCGCTTTCCGGCGTCACCTTCGTTTCGGTTCCGGGGATGGTTCGCAGCATAGATATGACTTATATGCAAACGGTTTTCGGATTCTTTTTCGGATATATACTGATTGCCAAAGTGCTGTTACCGCTTTACTATAAATTGAAACTGACTTCTATCTACTCCTATCTGGGTGACCGGATTGGAAAGCGGAGTTATAAAACCGGTGCTTCTTTTTTCCTGCTTTCAAAGATTGTCGGGGCAGCGGCACGGCTTTATCTGGTTGTCCTGATTTTACAGCATTACGTCTTCAGTACCTGGAATATTCCTTTTTGGGTAACTGTTATCATCAGTATTTTTCTGGTTTGGCTATACACCTACCGGAGTGGAATCAAGACTATTATCTGGACGGATACGCTTCAGGCACTTTGCCTGGTTGCCATGCTGGTCGTCATTATCTGGAAGGTAAAAGATGCCATGGAACTGGATATGGGAGGCATGGTGCAAACCCTGACCGAGAATCCTCATTTCCGTATCTTTGAATTCAACGACTGGCACAGCACACAACATTTCGTGAAACAGTTTTTCAGCGGCATCTTTATCACCATCGTCATGACCGGGCTCGACCAGGATATGATGCAGAAGAACCTATCCTGCAAAAGCCTGAAAGATGCACAGAAGAATATGTACACCTATGGTTTTGCTTTCACGCCGGTCAATTTTCTGTTCCTGGCATTAGGTGTATTATTGTTGAGCCTGGCTTCTCAAAAAAATATCGAACTGCCGGCCTTAAACGATGATATTCTGCCGATGTTTTGCACTTCCGGAATCTTGGGGCATTCTATTCTAATTTTCTTTACAATCGGTATCATTGCAGCCGCTTTTAGTAGTGCCGATTCAGCATTAACGGCTTTGACCACCTCTTTTTGCGTCGATATTCTGGGAGTGGAAAAGGAGGAAGCGAACAAGGCTAAACGCACCCGATTGATGGTTCATTTGCTTATCTCTGCTCTGTTTGCCATAATAATCCTTATCTTTAAGGCCGTAAACAGCCGCAGCGTGATTGATGCAATCTATATGATTGCTTCTTATACCTACGGTCCTTTGCTGGGATTATTTGTCTTTGGCTTGTTCACCAAAAAACAACCGCGTGACAAATATGTTCCTTATATATGTATTCTCTCGCCGCTAATCTGTTTCGCAACGGATTACCTGGTGAAACAACATACAGGCTATGCCTTCGGTTACGAAATGCTGATGCTCAACGGAGCCATCACATTCTTCGGGTTATGGGCGGCCTCAGTCAAACACAAAACAATAAAAGTTTAAAAATATGGAAATCAAAAGTGCAGAATTTGTTATCAGTAACACAGACGTAAAGAAATGCCCCGCAGGAAACTTTCCGGAGTATGCCTTTATCGGGCGAAGCAATGTTGGCAAATCCTCCCTTATCAATATGCTGACAGGCAAGAAAGGTCTGGCAATGACTTCACAGAAACCTGGGAAGACATTGCTTATCAATCATTTTATTATCAACAACAACTGGTTTCTGGTCGACCTTCCCGGATATGGGTTTGCTCAACGGGGAAAAGAAGGAAGACAGAATATCCAGCGGATTATCGAAGATTATATCCTGGAACGTGAGCAGCTAACTAATCTATTCGTCTTAATTGACTGCCGCCATGAAGCACAGAAAATCGACCTGGAGTTTATGGAGTGGCTGGGTGAGAACGGAGTTCCTTTCTCCATCATCTTCACCAAAATAGATAAGATTAGTAAAGGCCGTCTACAAGAAAATCTGAAAGCCTATCAGGAAAAATTACTTGAAACGTGGGAAGAGCTTCCCCCTATCCTACTTTCTTCATCCGAGAAAAAAGACGGGCGGGAAGAAATACTTGATTATATCGATACAATAAATAAAAGTTTAAAAGGGTAGCATTATCCGGGAGCGACATGGTGTCGGTTGCACGGAATCGCCACAATTATACCGGAGCGGATACAATCATCCGCTCTGCAAGGTTGCGCTTCACCAAGTATAGTTGCCGTGCAACCACAGCCTCCTGAATAATTTTTCTTTACTTATCTTATGCCGGTTCCAAAAAAATAAATACATTTGTAATTCATCAAAACCGAAAGGAGTAAAGATATGAAAGCAATGGAATTACAGGGTGAACGCCTGGAACTGTTCAACGAAATCATTAACCTTGACACGGAAAGTATCGAGAAAGTAAAGAAGTATATTAAACGTATCGCATCTAACCGATACAAAATATCCCGTACTACTCAAGTGGATGACATTGACATCATCACTGATGAAGAGATTGAAAATGCTATGCGTCCATTATCTTATGAGGAGAAGATAGAAAGCCTTAGGTTGTCGGAGGCCGATCCTGTTTATTATACACAGGAAGAGATGCGAAAAGCTGTTGCTTCATGGAGAAACCTTTAACTATTAAATGGAAACGTCCAGCAAGGAAGAATGCTAGAGTAACTTATGCCTGGTATAAAAAAGAAATGGGCATTAGAGCTGCCGACAAATTCATAAACAGTATTTTAGATACTGTAAACTTACTGGCATTAAATCCTAATATGGGACAACCGATTGAACTGAATACCGAAACATGTAAAAGAAATTATCGTTCCTTCGTAGAACATAAGAACCATAAAATCATTTACTATGTAGAAAAAAAGACAATCTGTATTGCCAACATTTGGTCTAACAGTCAGAATCCGGAAGATTTTAATGAACAACTAAGATAAAAGGAAGCAGTTTCGCTTCCTTTTTTATCTTATATAGCCTTACAACGCCTCTCTTATCTTCTCCACCATCTCCTTGTACTCCTGTTCCGACAGATAAACTTTCTGCGGATTCATTGTGAATGTTCCTCCGAAATCGGGACCATCTTCATATTTAGGGGCCAGATGAAAATGCAGATGCGACAGCTTATCGGAATAAGCACCGTAATTTATCTTTTGCGGATTGAATACTTTCTGCATGGCACGGGTTACTTTTACGACATCTGCCATAAATGCATTCCGTTCGTCATCGCTCAGCATATTCAAATCGTGCACATGCTCTTTATAGGCAACCAGGCAACGGCCATAATAAGTCTGTTCCTTGAAAAGAAAAAGCCGGGAGACTGATAAAGGAGCTATTTCGATCATCAAATCATCTAAAGTCTGATTGTTCGTACAATACAAACAATCTTTGGGATCACTTAAATTCATGTTATATCAGATTTATTTATAATGGGCGCTAAAGTAAACATAAAGCCCGGTAAAAACAAGAAACTTTTACCGGGCCTTTCCGAATATTTTAAATCAGCATCTTAATAACTGATCTTACAACCTATGAAATAACTGCGGGGAATACCCGGGCCATAAATATAGCCGGCATCCCGTTTCTCATATTTATCAAAATCATCCTGATAAGAATTAAAGATGTTCTGAACACCTGCATTAACCTGCAAAGTAACAGATTTATAAAGAGGAAAATCATACGCCACCTTTACATTCAGGTCGAAGAAGTCCTTCGTTTTCTCTTCCCTGTCTTCCGGGATATAACCGGCCAGGTGCTGAACCAGCATGCTACCGGTATAAGTACCGGTCAACGAAGCCGTCAATCGCTTCACCGGCGTAAATGAAGAAGTGAAATAACCATATACATCCGGCGAACGGAACATCTTTTTCTGAGGGGCCAGATTCTCATTCTCACTCCAGCTCTCCGGTTCTTTGTAACGGCTACGCTGGATAGTTGCGCCTGCCTGAATCTGCATCCATGAATAGACGGCTTTTGCCTCCAGGTTTATTCCCATCACACGGGCACCTTTCCCATTACGGCGTTCCATCAGCAGGTTATTATCATTGTCGCGCCCTATCTCTTCAAGGATAAAAACATTACGCAGGTCTGTGTAAAAACCTTCTACCAGGAAATTAGTCTGCACCGGACCGAAACGACGGTAAAAGTCGGCCGAGGCACTGATACTTTGTGAGTTCTCTTCTTTCAGGTCCGGAGATATCTGGATGATCGCCACATCACCGCCGACTGCCGTAATATGCAAATCCTCGTCAAAAGCCTGAGGGGCACGGAAACCGCTCGAATAAGACAGACGCAGATTTATATCGCTGGTCGGATTGAAACGCACATTGGCACGCGGACTGAATATCGCATGGTCTATCAAATTATGCTTGTCCATCCGTGCACCGATCAGGAAACTCCATTTCTCATTCTTCCATTCGTTTTGCAGGAAAACGCTACCGATATGTACAGTCTGCTCGATCGTGCGGTGATAGCCTAACATCTTATCCTGCAAATCGTCATAGTTATATTCGGCACCTCCCGTAAACTCGGCAGGCATGAAAAGACATTTATCCCATTCATAGGAATACTGCGCTCCTCCGACAAAGGTCATATCCGTTGTGCTGCCATAAGCATTCGGGTTCTTGTCTGCGCCATAATAACTGTTTCTTTTTGTATGCTGGGCAGAAGTATACACATTCAGACGATGCTTATAATCCTTTGAAAACAAATCGAATTTCAAGCCACCGCCATTGATGTTATGTTCGGTCTGCTCGGCAATATCGGCTTCGTGGGGAGGCAGGTCCAACAGGTTACCGCCACGACGGTATTCATTGATATTATGATATTCGAAAGTCAGCTTCGAATACATGCTTGTTTTCAGGTAAGAACGGAAACCGAGCGTGCGGGCATTCAGTTTGCCCAGTTCGGTATATCCGTCACCGTCATGGTCGTAAGCTCCGCGATAACGGTTCTGTCCGAACATATAAATACCGGCTTTATGGTCGTCCGTCACCAGCGAAGCATTTATCGTTGTGTTATTATCGGGACGGTCGCCGCCAATCATCGTCAGTGAGTGAGAAATCTGTGCCGAATTTCGCAACGGTTCTTTGGTAATGATATTAATCGTACCGGCAATAGCGGAAGAACCGAACAAGGCGGAACCTCCCCCACGCATAATCTCCACACGTTCGATCATATTGGCCGGAATCTGTTCCAAACCGTACACACCCGTCAGAGCACTGAATATCGGACGGCTGTCAACCAATATCTGCGTATAAGGACCCTCAAGTCCGTTGATACGCACCTGCTGAAACCCACAGTTCTGGCAATTGTTTTCCACACGCACACCAGGCTGGAAGTTCAAACCGTCCGCTAAAGAAGTAGCATGTGTCGTCTCAAATGTTTTTGAATCGAGCACATTCACCAACGAAGGAGCCAGGCGGCGGGTTGTCTCATTACGGTTTGCCGATACGACAACCCCATCCAACGACACCAGGTCTTCCTCCGCCTCAAAATTGATTTCCAGCGTTTTTCCTTTCTTCAAGGTGATAGGTTTCTCTACTGTCTTAAAGCCCAGCGTTTTCATCACCAGGGTATATTTGCCTTCCGGCAGGTTCTTCAGGTAATAATGACCGGTGGCATCGGTCGATGTACCGATTGTCGTTCCTTTCAGAAAAACATTAATAAAAGAAAGATGCTCACCCGTTTTCTTGTCCAGTATATGTCCTACGATATTGGCATCCGACGGATTCAGGGCCGGAGCATCATCCGCCCATGCTGCTGTAAAGACACAACACAGGCATAGTATAAGCGTAATTATCTTATTCATTGCGATTTGTTCTGATAAATAGGTAATGTTATAATGTAAAACACGGCACTTTCTAATTCAAAGCCTCCGATGTTTTATACTTTTGACCTGGGTCGAATACATATTTCACCTGGGTCAACTACATGTTTCACCTAGGTCAAAAATGTATTCGACCAGGGTCAAAAGATTAGAAGGACGGGATGTTTATAGTAGAAACACCTATCCTTATCAATAAAAGTCTTACTATTTTTTATCAGAAAACAGGAGGGGCACGAAGACTAAGCTGCCCTTTGCCAGGGAGTTTATAATCCGGATAGACCGGATATTCTACTATTTCAGCGACTTGCTGTGCATTAAAATTCAGATGTAACGCATGAACAGCCCCATCTTCCACACTAAGAGTCGTCAGTATATGGAATAGCTGTATTTCGGAAAGGGAAGCATGATGATGGCAGGGACCGCCGTTCATCTTTCCGAAAGGGTGAGAATGGACAATCGTCGTGCCATGTTCGATATGGACATGGATAAATAACGTGATACAGCTATAGTAGGCGATAAAAATCACCGGCAGCAGCCATTTCAGATATTTTCTCATCGTTTGTCTCACGCCCTTATTGTTTGGAAGGTGCAAAATTACAAAATATTTTTTATACATTTGCTTATATATTCAATCAAAGCAAACTTTAAAACGACACCATGACAAAAGAACAAATGCTCGAACAATGGACTAGAATCTATGAGCAAGGATACTACAAATGCGCCTTCACCCCGAAAGTATATGAATATCTGGACGAGAAAATCGACCAGGTTCCCGAAACAGTGATGTCGGGCCCAAAGATATATGTTGATTATGACGCCTGGATTATACATGAATTAAACGGGGACAATGCGGAACTGGCACGCCGCATGTTGGTTATCCTCTCGAAAATACGTCGCGACGGACCTATCCATAAATGGGGGATGAAAGATGATCTGGAGATTTGCCTGCTCATCGGTTACGGCCATGATTTCAGGAACCTGATTAAAGAGTCGGTAACCCGTCACAAAACACAAGGTCCGGAGTTATATGAAACAGCACAGATATTACTGAAATATTGCCCGTCCGAATCGGAAGCATTTGCCGACCTGCTTCTTTCCGATAAACTAAAGGAACTGGAAGAACAGCGAAACAACACCCATGAATTATACCTGGCTTTATACCTGGCCATCCTGTTGCTGGAACAGGATTCGGATAAATATGCCCGCTATCTGCCGGTACTGACTGCTTTGGCTTACAGATATTCCGGTCCGAGTTTCACATTCATCCTGTATTTCTGCTATAAGTTCGCTCCCGAACTAAAAGAGCGTTTACTCCAACTGCTCAAAGAGACTATATCGGCACGGGCCTTGTTCTTCCATCTCAATCCGCATAAGATGCTGGCATTCCTGCAATCGATCGGGGCTCCTTTAGGCATTTATTATTATTTGATTCTGACGGAAGATAATGATGCCGACAAGGCATCCATGTTCCATACCTTATATAAAGAAGATAAAGAACTGTTCATGGAAGTCTACCGGATGCTGGCAAAGACAACTCCCATCCAACAGGCCGCCTACAGCCTTTACCTTTTGTCAATCCTGCTCGAACATGGAGAAGGCACGGAAGAACTGGCAGAAAGTACAGAGTTACAGGCTCGCTGCATGCTTAACCTGCTGGGAGAAAACTTAGGTAACACCGGTAATTTTATTTCAGCCCTGACAGACGATTCGACACCGCAGGTTGCCTGGGAGAATCGTCTGAAGAATTGCGGCAACTTCGGCTGGGGATACGGGAAAAACGCTCCGGCTTTATTGATCGGTGCCCTGGCTCTTCTATACTGTGAGTCGGAACTGGCCCGGCGGTTCATCAACGTGCTGCTGATTCAGGTCCGTACCAGTGCCGCAATAAATAATCCGGTATATCTTACATACATATTCCTTGAAACACGTAAGAAATGGCTGAACAGTTCTCCGAAGGAAAGCCTTCGGCTATTACTCGACACCACCAGCCGGTTCACCTATGCCGAAGCCTTCAAAGCCTATGCCTATAACCCGAACCGGATGCAGGACGTTCTGGATAAAGAAGATATTATCAGCCACCAGTCTCTGGCACTGGACTTGCTGAACAGCGGCGACCTCTCGATCGAAGAGACACAGAACTGGCTCGACATGATTTACGGAACCTGTAAAATAACGGACGTCCAACCGCTACTCGGGTTATTATCCAACAAGTCGAAGATACTCCGCAAGACTGCCGAAGAGTTGATTAACCTCCATGAAGAAGCAACCCGTCCGTTACTGGAATCGGAATTATCCAAACTGAAAGGAGATGCCCTGGCGGCCGGTAAACGAATCATCAAACGCTGGGACAACGAACGGAAATTCGGTGCAGACTTTACCTTTACCAAAGAAAGCGTTGTCGAATATTGCACCGACAACTTCGACAAGGACAATCAGAAATTCATTGCCTGGATACCCGAAGACATGTTCACCGACGTACGCTTTGCCGACATGACCGAAAAAGCACCCGCCATCGTCACCCGTTATATCCTCTCCGAATATCTCTGCCTGGAAGAGGCCTACAAAGTAAAGGCTTGCGATAAAATAACGGAACAGTTGCATACCCCGGACTTCCAGCAAATGATGGAGAACATTTATCTGTTCTGGAAAGAGAACGGAGCCGAAGCCAAAAAGAAAATGATTATGGTCCCGTATTGCATCTACGGTTCCGACACACAGATACTCCGCCTCAAAACGCAGTTGAAAGACTGGGCCGAGGCTTCACGTGGTGCTATCGCCGCCTTTGTGGTCAACGCCATCGCCATGAACGGAGGAAGCGTTGCACTGGTCATGATAGACGGCATCTCTGTCAAGTTCCCCAATAATCAGGTCAAAAATGCCGCCAAGGCAGCCTTCTCTTTTGCAGCCAAAGCATTGGAAATACCGGAGGATGAACTCTCCGACAAGATTGTCCCCACCCTGGGCTTCAATAAGGAAGGAGAAAAGATACTTGATTACGGTCCGCGAAACTTCACGATAACCTTGATGCCCGACTTCTCACTTTCTATCTTCGACAACGAAAAACAGAAGACTATCAAGTCGATGCCTGCTCCCGGAGCCAATGACGACGCAGTGAAAGCGACGGCCGCCAAAAAGGAATTCTCCGAACTGAAAAAACAAATCAAGGCCACCGTACAGTCACAAACCAACCGTTTGGAAAAGGTACTGATGAACGGACGCCGCTGGACAGCCGGTTCCTGGAACACCCTCTTTGTAGAGAACCCGATTATGCATCGTTTTGCAACCGCCCTGATATGGGGTGTGTATGACGGAGACAAACTGACCGGAACGTTCCGTTATATGGAAGACGGCACATTCAATACGGTAGATGAAGAGGAATATACGCTGCCCGAAAAGGCCACCATCACCCTCGTCCATCCTATCGAACTGGAGGAAGAAGTTCTTGCAGGCTGGAAGGAGCAACTGGATGATTATGAAATTGTGCAGCCCATCCCGCAACTAACCGCCCCCATAATTGTTTTAGGAGAAAAGGAGACGGACGGAAATAAGATAACCCGTTACAACGGCCTGACCGTCAAGTCAGGAAAGATAAGCGGTATGGCAAAAAAACACAACATGGTTCGCGGAGAGGTATGGGATGCCGGCAGCTACACTTGTTATCATCTGGTAGACAAATACCTGAATATGGCCGCCCTGCTGAACTTCGAATATATGTACATGGGGCAGGAATATAATGACGACGTGACACTCGGAGATGTCATCCTCTACCGCCTGGGAGAAGACCAGACGACCGACGACGAACCGAAAAACAACGCAATCCTCTCGCCCGAAAGTGTTCCGGCCCGCTTCCTGAGCAGTGTATTGGGTATTTTTGATGTATTGAAAGAAGAATAAAAGGATATGAAGAGAAAGCAACAACCGGATTTAGCAGCATTATTCGACAGCTATTGCGAAGCATATACAGCCTCCGACTGGCAGGTTCTGAAAACATTTCAGGAGATGCCGCTCGACGACATAATCCGTAAGAACAAACAGGCAGCATACGATTATTTATATAGTGATGTCGCATTGAAAAAGAGACTGATCTGGTTGAATAAGCTGTTTTCCGATTGCGGCTTGAAAGACTATGAGCAGTTACTGGGATTACTGAAGGAAAACTCCAAACTAATCCGCAGGAACATCGAAAAGATCATCCTCGACAAGGAGAAGAAAACCCGCAATTTACTGGAACAACTGTATCCGGAACTGGACGAGGATTCGCAGAATTGGACCCGGCAGTTATTCAAATACTGGGATAACGCACATGCCTCAGCCAGTAAAATCAAATTCAGAAACAAACAGGCTGTTATCGACTATTGCAGCAAACATATCGAGCTATATTGCACGCAACAAATAGCCTGGTTACCGCAAAAGCCTTATACGAGAATCCATTGGGCAAACGAAACCGATGTAGACGAGTTTGTGCCGCGCCATGTGCTCCGTTATGTATTAAGCGAACATATGGCACTCACCCAAATCACCCGGCTGCATGCCTGTGATGCGATTGTCCCTTTCGTCGATGAAAAAGAATGGCAGGCGGCCCTGGAAGAACTGTTCCGGTATTGGTTGGCAGACAGTGCGGAGGCCAACAGGAGGATGCTTCTGCTTCCTTATTGTTTCTACGGGGCAGAATGGCAGATAGCCCAATTAGCACCCCTGATAAAGTCATGGTCTAAAGCCTCCCGCAAACAACTTGTCGGCCTCACGATGAAGTTGCTGGGATTGAAGGCTAGTCCTAACGCGCTTATCATACTCAACGACTGGATGGAGACTGCTCCCAACGGCATGTACAAACGTGCTGCCTGGGAAGCATTCCGGCAAGCCGCCATCCGGAAAGGCCTGTCGATAGAAGAACTCGCCGACCAAATCATCCCCGACTTCGGTTTTAACCGCCAGGGAGAAAAGAGGGTGGATTATGGCACACGTACTTTCCGGGTAACTTTGATGCCCGACTTCAGCATATCCGTACTTGATCTTGATAAGCAGAAAGTAAGCAAGTCACTTCCCGCCCCTTTAAAGAGCGATGATCGGGAGAAAGCTGAAAATGCCAGAGCCGAACAGGCCAGCCTGAAGAAACGGGTTAAGACGCAGACCAATATTCAGAAAAAACGGCTGGAACAGTCGCTCAAGAACGGACGGACCTGGCCCAAAGAGGCCTGGCTGGCAACCTTTATAGAGAATCCGGTCATGCGATATATAGCAACCGGACTTATCTGGGGCGTCTATAAGGAAGGGAAACTCCAGGATTCTTTCTGTTACCTGGAAGACGGCACGTTCACAACTGCCGACGAAAAAGAATTCCTTCTCCCGGACAACGCAGTCATTTCCCTCGTGCATCCGATTGACTTGCCCGATGAAACGCTGGCTGGCTGGAAAGAGCAACTGGACGATTACGAGCTTATTCCTTTCATTCCCCAACTGAGCGCACCGGTCCATCGTCTGACCGAAACGGAAAAGCAGGGAGATACCCTTCTTCGTTATTCAGGGAAAAAAGTCTATCTCAGCAACATTTACGAGTTTGAAACGGCAGATATAACCACCCGGATAGAAAACAACACGCTTCATATCATAGACCGATCTCTCAATGTGGTGGCACAGCTTTCATTTGTTTACGAAGAAAGTGATTGTTTCCTGAAAGAGTTATACTTCTCATCCGTGGAAGAAGGGGAAGATATAAACACCATACAGTTGCCCAAAGAGGAAAGGCTACCGTTATCGTCTATCCCCGAACGCTTTATCAGCACTCTGCTGGATATACTGAATCGTGCCTTTCCGCTGAATGAATAATCGAATAAAACAAATACAGCACTTACATATATTATATGGATAACAAAATTCAGAAACCATTGATGGAGATGCGCTATGCCGACGAGCTTGCCGCACTCCGCAAACAAGATACAGGAGCCAAGCCTGCAAACTGGCAACTCTCTCCCCGTGCAGTCCGTGCCTTTATCCTCGGTCAAAGCGAACCGATAGAACTGGACGGACGGCAGGTCACCATCACCCCGAAGTTCTTCGGCGATGACGCCCTGGTTGAACGTGCCATCATCACCCTGGCCGGTAACCGGGGATTAATGTTGGTTGGTGAACCGGGCACGGCAAAGACCATGTTAAGCGAACTGCTTTCTGCCGCTATCTGCGGCATCAGTACCAATACAGTACAAGGTACGGCCGGAACCAGCGAAGACAATATCAAATATTCCTGGAACTATGCCATTTTGCTTGCCAAAGGACCGGTCAAGGAAGCCCTTGTCCCCTCTCCCGTCTATATCGGCATGAAGCGGGGAATCATCACACGCTTCGAAGAAATTACCCGCTGCCCGCTGGAAATACAGGACAGCCTGATCAGTATTATGAGCGACCGGGTATTGAATATACCCGAACTGGGAGAAGAAGGATTGCTCTTCGCCTCATCCGGATTCAATGTGATAGCAACCGCCAATACCCGCGACAAAGGGATTAACGAAATGAGTAGTGCCCTGAAACGCCGTTTCAACTTCGAGACAGTCGAACCGATACGCAGCGTAGCATTAGAAAGCCGCATCATCACCGACCAATGCCAGGGAATGCTGGCTGCCAACGGCTTGGAAATGCCGGTGCAGGAAGAGGTTGTCGACATTCTTGCCTCCACCTTCAATGAACTACGCAACGGAACCTCCTTCGAGAAAGCCAAGATACAGAAGATGTCGGGCGTAATGAGTACAGCCGAGGCCGTATCCGTTTATTACCAATCCGCCCTGGACGGATATTATTACGGAGACGGAAGCGTAAGCATGCGTTCCCTGGTACAAAACCTGTTGGGTGCCGTCATGAAAGAAAACAAAGACGATTTGCCCAAACTGAAAGATTACTTTAACGGCGTAGTCCGGCTGAAAGCCGAAAGACAAGGAGGAAAATGGAAGGAATATTACGACAACCGGACCTGGCTGAAATAGAGCAACTCTTCGCAACCAGTTTCAATATGGACGGACAGGTGGTGTACTTTCCGGTACGTCACCACTCCCCTGTCTGTGCGCTGCATCTGCAACGTACAATCAACAGTTTCCGTCCGGAACTGATCCTGATAGAAGGGCCTTCGGATTCGGCACAACTATTGCCTTACATAGCCGACGGACAATCGGTTCCGCCTTTTTGCATCTATTACAGTTACGATGACAAGGAGGGAAAAGTAAGTGAAGAAAAAGAGAAGTATCGCGCTTACTATCCATTCCTCTCTTATTCGCCGGAGCTGGTCGCTATCCGTGAAGGGGCACGTCGCAACATACCGACCCGTTTTATAGACCTGCCCTATGCACTTCGACTGATAAATAAAATAGAGGAAGAGCCGCAGACACAGTTCTATTATAATGAAAATAAGGAATACGAAGTAAATACCTATACGGCCATGATTGCCCGCAAAGCCGGATGCCGCAGCTTTTCGGAATTTTGGGAAAGCCGCTTCGAACTGGATGCCGGAAAAATGAAAACACACGACTTCGTGCGCAATGTTTTTCATCTCGGTTATTTCATGCGGCTGGCAACACCCGGCAACGAAATGTCCCTGAAAGAAGACCGGCAACGGGAAACTTATATGGCAGCAGAAATACGGGAAGCAATCCCCAACCATCAGAAAATACTGGTAGTGGCAGGCGCTTTCCATATCGCCGGCTTAATGGATGAGTTGCAATCAGACCGGAAACAATCGCTGAAATCAAGCAACCCGGAGCACGTCGCTTCTTATCTGATGCCTTACACATTTAAGGAGGCCGACAGTAAAAGCGGTTACGCCGCCGGTATGCCCTTCCCCGCTTTCTACCAGGAAGTCTGGGAAAAGATGGAAAAACAAAAGAAAGACCCGTTTGCTTCGACCGTTCTCGAATATATTATAAAGACGGCCCGTTATGCCCGTAAAACACAGATAATCTCCCTGCCCGATGAGATTAATGCCTTGAATATGGCACGTTCGCTGGCTATATTGAGAGGCAAACAGAGTGCCGGCGTATATGAATTGCTGGATGGTGTACGAAGTTGTTTTGTGAAAGGCGACCTGAATGCGACTTCGACTTTCGAAGTGGATTTCCTGTATCGTCTTCTCTCCGGGATGGGTGCCGGAAAGATTGCGGCCAACGATTGCATCCCGACTGTGGTCCGTGAGTTTCGTTCCTTATGTTCGCTTCACCGGTTAAAGACATCGACTATCGAACGGCAGGAAGTAACGCTCGACATCATTAAGAATCCGGCCCATTACAGGAAAAGCCGTTTCCTTCACCAGATGGAGTTTTTGGAGACAGGTTTCGCCACCCTTCAGTCTGGTCCCGATTATGTGAACCAGAAGAACAAAAACCTGGTACGGGAACAATGGATATGCCGTTACGGCACAGGCATTGAAACCCGTTTGATTGACCTGTCCGTCTACGGGGCGACACTCTCGCAGGTTTGCAACTCGCTCATCGAAAAGAATTTTAAAGACAGCATGACGGCAGAAGAGCTGGGCAAACTGCTCATTTCCGTTCAGGTGATGGGGATAGAAGGCTTTTATTCCCGGTATGAAGACACTGTCCGGCTGGTAGTGGAAAGCGAAGGGAATTTTATCAGCCTCTGCAAACTTATCAACAGCCTGTTATACCTCACCAATATGCAGCAATTGATGGACGGAACTATCCAGCCGGTCATTGCCGGATTGGCACGAACCGCGTTCAATGGAGCAGTCGTACTGATTCCGTCACTGAAAAGCACAACGGAAGAAGAAGAACAGGAAATCTGTGAACAGATGCGCAACCTCTACAGTTTCACCATGGATACGAAAAACTGGTTCGATACCGCCGCTTTCCTGTCTGCCGTAGAGAAGATATTGAACGATAGTTTCAGCAACAGCCGCCTCTTCGGCCTCTGCCTTGCTATACATTATAAAGAAGGACAAACCGGACAGGCTGTTTTCTGCCGGCAGATAGCCGCCTACCTCGAAAGCAGCATCACGCATCCTGAGCAGGCGGCCTCCTTTATCTGCGGCCTGTTTCTGATTGCCCGCGATGTGTTATTTACCGACCCGCATATTCTGGAAGCGATAGACCGGGTTATCGCCAATGCCGACCAGGAGACTTTCCTGACTATTCTGCCCAACCTGCGTTATGCCTTCACCGGCTTTCTCCCGGCAGAAGTCAACCGCCTGGGACAACAGGTTGCGGAATATCATCAGATAGCGGAAACCCGCTTAACAGGAAGTATCACTGTTTCACAACAGGAAATCACCGAAGCTATGCGCCTGGATAAACTGGCGGCAGAAGCACTAAAAACATGGAGAATCATCGAATGGACAAGCACGAAATAGTCAACCGCTGGCGGCTTATATTGGGAGACTTTGCCGAAAACAGCCTGCCCCTCGACCCGGAGAACGCAGAACTGGACGGTACGCTTTATTTCCTATACAACCGCGAATATACCGATGAACAGGGAATACGGAACGACTTCCCCTACCGGGGAGGCCGTGGCGGCTCCATGCTGACCGTCCCCGGATGGCTGAAAAAAGTAAAGAAGCTGTTCCCCAGAAAGACCGTCGAAATCATGCAGAAACAGGCTTTGGATAAATATAACCTTACCCAACTGCTGACCGACGAATCTGTCCTGAGCCAACTCGAACCGAATATCGGACTGCTGAAAAATATCCTGACGTTCCGCAACATGATGCCGGAACATGTCAGAAAGCTGGCTTATTCAATCGTGGAACAGGTCATAAAAGAGATTCAAAAGAAGCTGGAAATAAATGTACGCAAAGCCTTCTACGGAAAGAAACTTCCGCATACCAATTCCAGCTACAAAATATTCCGGAACTTCGATTTCAAGCAGACCATCGAAAAGAATCTGAAAAACTACAGCCGCGAACACGGGACAATTATCCCCGACCGCTTGTATTTCAACCAGAACATACGTCGTTACAATCCCTGGCATATCGTCATCCTGGTAGATGAGAGCGGCAGCATGCTCGATTCGGTAATCTATACGGCTGTCATGGCCTCCATCTTTGCCAAAATGCCGTTTCTTTCGGTCAAGCTGGCGATATTCGACACATCGGTCGTCGATTTGAGCGAACATCTCGACGATCCGGTCGGTATCCTGATGAAAGTACAGCTGGGTGGCGGAACGGATATACATAAAGCGCTGGAATATGGAAAGAAACTAATCTCCGCGCCACAAAAAACAATAGTAGTACTGGTAAGCGACCTTTACGACGGGAACAACTATAGTTATATGTTCCGCTCCTGCCGCGACATCATCGAAGCAGGAAGTAAGTTGTTCGTATTGCCGGCACTCGACTACTCCGGTGCTCCCTGTTATGATGTCCGTGCCGCACGGACCATTGCCGGCATGGGTGCCGATGTAGCCGCAATAACCCCTGAAGAGTTAGCAGAATGGATAGGAAAGATTATATCATAAATGGAGACGGATGCCACGCTTCCGCCGGACAGTTCGTCCCTTTTGCCAACGAAGCCTTCCTGGTTACGCTGGCAAACAAAGGTCTATATAAACGTGCCCTGAAAGACCTGGAAACGACCGGACAAATCGCCCTGACGGTTACAGGCAGCCATCTACAGGTCCAACTGGACGACATCACCGTCTGCCTCGCTTCCAATGTATCCCAAAGCACATGCAGCTGTCCTTCCAAAACTGTCTGCAAGCATATCCTGATGGGAATACTTGCCGCAGCCGGTTATGCTGCAACCGCAGAAGACGATAAAGACGCCGTGCCGGAAACGTCTTCGGAGCTGCCATCTTCCGCCCCCTGGGAGAAATTGATAAATGTAGACCTTACGCAACTTCGCAAACAGGCCGGCAAGAAATTGTTCGAAGACACCCTCCGTCTTATCCAGGATGGCTGGACGGCCGACTTCACGGAAGGCGATATGCTGGAAGCCACTATCAACACCGAAAACATCACGGTCTATTTTCCAAAAGAAGACAGCCTGAACCGTTCCGTCTGCAAATGCGGAGAAAACGGATTGTGCAAACATAAACTGATAGCCATCCTGTCATACCTGAGCCGGCAGGGAATACTATCGTCCGACTCCGCCGGCAACCAGCCGGAACTCTCCCTACTGACGGAGGATACGGTAAAAGTCTTACAGGGAGCTTCCCACTTCATCCTCGGCATATTGGAAAAAGGCCTGATCAGTTGCGGGGAAAACGAGGCGGAAACAGCCATCCAGTATTCCATCCGCCTGGAAACCTGCGGAATCGGAAATCTGGCCCGCTTATTCCGTTCGCTCTCCTCCGATATCGAAAATATGCTTGCCAAACATGTGGGTTTTCAGCCTCCGACAACTTTTGCCACGCTCTCCCGGTTGTATAACACGCTTACCTTACTCTTACGGAATACACAAAACAACGAGATGCTCGGCAAACTGATTGAAGGGACACGCTCGGATTATTACACCACCCCTATCGGCCATTTCACCGGACTGGGCGCTTATCCCTGGCAAACCCGTTCGGGTTATTTCGGAATTACGGCTTATTTCTTCTATCAGGAGAAAGAGAGTATCTGCACGCTGACATCGAGCATGGCTGATTATTATGAACATACCCAGTCACTCGTTACACCGGAAAACCTGAGGAAACAACTCGAGATGCAAAACTTTTGGGGGAACAGCGCATCACTGGCCCGGTTATCGATATCCACCCTTACATTGCGCAACTTCAAGCTGAACAGGCAAAACCGCCTCTCATCGTCTTCACAGACACAATGTGAGATAGCAGATAAAGTAACAATCGGTCATCTGAATACATTACTTACGGTTCCGGAGTTATCCGATTTATCCATACGTCCGGACCAACACTACGATTATTTCCGGAAAAAACAACCCGAACAACTGGCTTTAGTCCCTTTCACTCATCTTTCAGAGGTACGGTTCAGCTCCTCCGAACAGAAACTCTATTTCACCATGACTGACGGTCAGACAGAGACGGAAGGTTCCCTGGCATACAGCGAACTGAACCGTAATGCCATCCGCAAACTGGAACAACTGGGACAACCCTATACAGAAAAGAAACAGCGTTACATGGTCTGCCAGAAACGACCGGACACACTGATTCCAATCAGCATCATCACCTCTTCAGAGATTGATAACTTCTACTTCTAACTTTTTAAAAGCGAACACAATGATCATAAAGAATCTCCTTGCCGAACTGGAACTCCAGCTTTCCGACATCGCCTTCTCCGGCTTGCGCAACATACAACCGGTCACCCTCCAAAAGCTGGAAGACCTCAAACACTGGATGAATGAATTAAATATGTCTGAAGCCATCCATTTAACAGACCGTTTTATCGATTCAGTCTATGCCTGGCAAGCCGGACAAACAACCCTGGAAACCGTCGCCGCCAATCTATGCGCACTGGAGTTTTATGAAAAGAATTTAGTTAACAATTAATTTTGACATCAAAGGTTTTATTCAAAATATTTCCAACTAATTGTAAGCATATCATACTATATATCTAATAATTTGTTACTTTTGTGGGCGATTTTAAAACGTACACAAAATCTACTAATATCATAAGTCTATGGCAAAGATAACAAAAGAGGAAGCACTTCGGTATCATTCCGAAGGCAA
The DNA here is from genome assembly GCF_020091425.1 of Parabacteroides goldsteinii. NCBI lineage: Bacteria > Pseudomonadati > Bacteroidota > Bacteroidia > Bacteroidales > Tannerellaceae > Parabacteroides > Parabacteroides goldsteinii. Next base: position 2,344,533 of record NZ_CP081906.1, read on the forward strand.
ACCCGGAAAGATTGAAGTAATTCCAACAAAACCCTATAGTACACAAACAGATTTATCATTGGCCTATTCTCCCGGTGTGGCAGAGCCTTGCCTGGAAATAGAGAAAGAACCGCTTGATGCCTATAAATATACATCAAAAGGTAATCTGGTAGCCGTTATCTCCAACGGTACTGCTGTTTTGGGACTGGGTAATATCGGAGCGCTTGCCGGCAAACCGGTTATGGAAGGCAAAGGCCTCCTGTTTAAAATCTTCGCAGGAATCGATGTATTCGATATCGAAGTGGACCAGAAAGATCCCGATAAGTTCATCGAAACCGTAAAAGCAATCGCCCCTACTTTCGGCGGTATCAACCTGGAAGATATCAAAGCGCCCGAATGTTTCCAGATTGAACAACGACTGAAAGCGGAACTGGATATTCCGGTGATGCACGACGACCAGCACGGTACGGCAATCATCTCCGGTGCCGGTCTGCTCAATGCGCTTGAAATAGCCGGAAAGAAGATTGAAGATGTAAAAATCGTTGTCAACGGTGCAGGCGCCGCTTCCATCTCTTGTACGAAACTGTATGTGATGCTGGGAGCCCGCAAGGAAAACATCATCATGTGTGATAGTAAAGGGGTTATCTCTACGCATCGTACCGATCTGAACGAATCGAAGAAGGAATTTGCTACCACAAGAGATATAAAGACGCTGGAAGAAGCCGTTGTCGGTACAGACGTATTCCTGGGATTGTCTGTTGCCAATGTGCTGACACAAAAGATGGTGCGTTCCATGAACGAAAACCCGATCGTATTCGCTCTGGCTAATCCGAATCCGGAAATTTCATATGCCGATGCAATGGCTTCACGCGAAGATATTATTTTCGCAACAGGACGTTCGGACTATCCGAATCAGATCAATAATGTATTAGGATTCCCGTATATCTTCCGCGGAGCATTGGATACACATGCCAAAGCAATCAACGAAGAGATGAAACTGGCCGCCGTACATGCCATCGCCGAACTGGCAAAAGAACCGGTTCCCGATGTGGTCAATGCCGCGTATAAACTGAAACGTACGACTTTCGGACGCGATTATATCCTGCCGAAAGCGCTCGACCCACGGTTGTTGACACGAGTATCGGTTGCTGTTGCCAAGGCCGCTATCGAGTCGGGTGTCTCACGCAAAACAATCACAGACTGGGAAGGCTATGCCAACCATTTGCGTGAAATGATGGGCTACGATAATAAACTGCTCCGTTCCTTCACCGACATGGCAAAAGCAAATCCGAAACGTGTAGTATTTGCCGAAGCCAACCACGTGAACATGCTGAAAGCTGCTGTAGAAGCCAAAGCCGAAGGCATCTGTTATCCGATCCTGTTAGGCAACGAAGAACGTTTGGAAAAAATTGCTGCCGAAGAAAACCTGAGCCTGGAAGGTATCGAAATCGTCAACCTGCGCCACGACCGTGAAGAAGAACGCCGCGACCGCTACGCCCGTATCCTTTCTGAAAAGAGAGCACGCGAAGGCGTTACTTTCTCGGAAGCACGCGAAAAGATGGTCGGCCGGAACGCTTTCGGTATGATGATGGTGGCAACCGGCGATGCGGATGCATTTATCACAGGTGTTTACAGCCGTTATTCGGAAGTGACAAAGTTGGCAGAAGAGATCATCGGTATCCGTCCGACATACGACCATTTCGGTGCCATGAACATTGTAACTTGCAAAAAGGGTACTTTCTTTATGGCAGATACGCTGATTAACCGTCATCCGTCAACAGAAGTCCTGATCGACATTGCCCGCCTGACGCATGATGCGGTGAAGTTCTTCGCGCACGATCCGGTTATCTCGATGGTATCTTATTCAAACTTCGGTTCCGATAAGCAGGGAAGTCCGCTGAAAGTGCACGGCGCTATCGAATACCTTCACAAGAATCACCCGGAAATCGTCGTAGACGGTGAAATGCAGGTAAACTTTGCATTAGACAAGAAGTTACGCGACGAGATGTATCCGTTCAACAAGCTGAAAGGTAAAGATGTAAACACATTGGTATTCCCGAACCTGAGTTCGGCCAACAGTGCTTACAAACTGTTGCTCGAAATGGGTGTCGTAGAAACCATCGGCCCGATCCAGATGGGATTGAACAAACCGATTCACTTCACCGACGTAGAAAGCTCTACCCGCGACATCCTCAACCTGACAACCGTTGCCGTTGTAGATGCAATCGTACAGGAGCAAATTGAAAAAGGAGAATAAGAACTTTATTCTTTATAAGAGCAGTGTCAAAATACACTAAATGGCACTGCTCTAATCTTTCAGGCAATCCCCAGCAACTCCACCTCAAAGATTAACGTTGAAAATGCAGGAATCGGACCGGAAGCCCGGTTTCCATATCCTACTGTATAAGGGATATAAATAACCCATTTATCCCCCACATACATTTGTTGAAGTGCAATCTGCCATCCTTCGATAACCTGGTTCAGACGGAAAGCCTCCGGGCAGTTACGTTCGTATGAATTATCAAATTCGCGCCCATTCATCAGAGTCCCCCGATAATGAACGGAAACAACGTTATCCAACCGGGGAGAAACAGTACCGCTCCCCTGCTCCGTTACTTTATATAATATCCCGCCAGCCAGTTTCTTTACACCTTCCTGTGAAGCTATTTCTTCCAGATACCGCAGATTTTGCTCTTTATATTCCTCTTTCCTGTTCTTTGCCATTTTAGCCATTCTTTCTTTTTCACCGGCAAAGATAAATTATTCTTCAAAAAAGGCCTAAACTTCGTTTAAAACGAATGTGAAGTCCGTTTAAAACGAGCTGAAATTCGTTTAAAACGAGTATGGAGCCCATTTAAAACGAGTTTTTATTCATTTTAAACGAGATTTTACTATCCTGTGAAAATTAGTCCTTTATTAAACCAAGAGTGACTTTTTTGTGTTTATGTGTAGAATCTAAACAAAAAGTTATGCACATAAGTACATGGTGTTATACTATGCTTTGCCTTTTTCTGCCAATGACGCTGATGGCACAGGCTAAGCATAAGTACCTCGATCACGCATTGCCGGAAGCGTGGCAGGAAAATGACAGTAATTTTCAACAAACCTTACCCGTTGATGACAACTGGTGGAGGAATTTCAATGATCCGGTATTGGATTCCCTGATCGATGTGGCCGTAAAGCAGAACTATTCTGTGCAGATGGCTGCCGACCGTATCGCTATGGCGAAAGCCAACCTGCGCATACAACAGGGCAGTTATTCACCGACGCTGGGACTATCGGCGGGATGGAACCGGCAACAAAGCAGCGGCAACACCAGTAGTTTGCCGCAAACAATCACCCAATATGCCGATGCCTCGCTCTCCATGAGCTGGGAAGTCGACGTATTCGGCAGTATCCGTAACCGGGTGAAAGCGCAGAAAGAGAATTTCGCTGCCTCCAAAGAAGAGTACAATGCCGTCATGGTATCGCTTTGTGCACAGGTCGCATCGGCCTATATCAACCTGCGTGAACTGCAACAAGAGGTCGATGTAGTTACCCAAAACTGTCTGTCGCAACAGGCTGTAGTCGAAATCACCCAGAAAAGGTATGAAACCGGCCTGGTGTCGAAGCTGGATGTGGCACAGGCACAATCCGTATATTACAGTACCAAGGCCTCGCTCCCCATGCTGGAAGCAGGTATCATCCAGTACACGAACGCCCTGGCTGTGCTGATGGGACTGTATCCGCAAGACGTTAAAGGACTGATCGACCATCCGCGCCCCCTGCCCGATTACATCGAAACCGTCGGAGTTGGATTTCCTGCCAACCTGTTACTGCGTCGTCCGGATATCCGTTCTGCCGAACGCCAGGTCAACGCCCAGGCCGCGACATTGGGTGCTTCCAAATCCGACTGGTGGCCGCAGGTTTTCGTCAAAGGTTCCATCGGATTCGCTTCTCACGACATCGATAAGATAGCCAACCATAACAGCCTGACATATGAAATCGCACCCGCCATCTCCTGGAATTTCTTCCAGGGAGGCAAACTGGCACAGGCAACCCGCCTGGCAAAAGCCCAGTTAGACGAAACAATCAGGCAGTTCAACCAGACCGTCCTCACCTCCGTACAGGAAGTCGATAATGCGATGAGTTCCTATAAAAACTCCATCAAACAAATTGTCGCCCTCCGCGAAGTAGTCAATCAGGGCCAACAAACGCTCGACCTCTCGCTCGACCTCTATAAACAGGGACTGACACCGTTTCAGAATGTACTGGATGCGCAACGCTCGCTGCTGTCGTATGAGAATCAATTGACACAAGCCAAAGGCCAGTCGCTCGTCTATCTGATTCAGCTCTACCAGGCACTGGGCGGAGGCTGGGACGAAGACGGGTATTAAGAAAGGTAGTTTATCAAACTAAAAAACACAAATATGAAAACATCTGTCAGAATCGCCCTGATCGCCTTGTCGGTCCTTATGCTGGCATCGTGCAAAGGGAAAAAGCAACCGGCGGAAACAGCCGCCCCTTCCATCAGCGTGGCAACACCGGAAGTAAAAGACATTACGCTGACAAAAGACTATCCCGGTTATCTGAGTTCGGAATTGACCGTCAATCTGGTGGCGCGGGTAAACGGTTATCTCCGGACCTCCCACCTGGTGGCCGGCAGCAAAGTGAAGAAGGGAGAACTCATCTTCGTGATCGAACCCGACACTTATCAGGATAATGTGACCCAGGCCGAGGCGGCACTTAAAACCTCCAAAGCGCAACTCGACTATGCCCGCAGCAATTACGAGCGGATGAAAGAAGCCGCCAAAAGCGGAGCCGTCAGCCAGATACAGGTATTGCAGGCCCAATCGACCGCACAGGAAATGGAAGCATCCGTCCGTAATTCGGAAGCCGAACTGAATACGGCACGCACCAACCTCAGCTACTGCTATATCCGTGCCCCGTTCGACGGACGAATCACCCGGGCCACTTACGACATCGGCAATTATATCAACGGAGCGGCGCAGCCCGTCACGCTGGCTACCCTTTATAAAGATGACAAAATGTTCGTCAACTTCAATATAGAAGATAACCAGTTTATGAAAATGATGATTACCGCCGCCCAAAACGATTCGACCGTCAAACTGCCGGAAACAATCGCCGTACATCTGGGAGACAACGGACGGCAAAACTACACCGGACAGTTGGATTATTTCTCTCCCAATGTCGACCTGTCGACCGGAACACTGAACGTCCGTGCCAACCTGGATAACAAGGACGGCGAACTGAAAAGCGGATTATACGTTACCATCACCCTGCCCTACAGCGAAAAACGGGATGCTGTCCTGGTGCGCGATGCCTCCATCGGCACCGACCAGCTGGGCAAATATCTTTATATCGTAAACGATTCCAATATCGTACGGTACCGTCATATAGAACCGGGACAGTTGGTAGACGACACCTTACGCCAGGTCGTCAGCGGACTTGAACCGAACGAACGTTACGTCACCACCGCTTTATTGAAAGTGCGTGACGGAATGAGTATTACCCCTATAAAATAAGAACGTCATGGTAAAATTCTTTATAAACAGACCCATCTTTGCCACCGTTCTTGCCCTGATTATCGTGGTTGCGGGATTGGTCACACTCAACGTATTACCCATCGCCCAATATCCGGATATCACACCGCCTACCGTACAGGTTTCGGCCGTTTATCCGGGAGCCGATGCGCAGACGGTTGCACAAACTGTCGGACTGCCTATCGAGCAACAGGTGAACGGTGTGGACGGAATGCTTTATATGAGCTCCAACTCCTCCAGTTCGGGCGCTTACTCGCTGACCATCACTTTTGCTGTCGGTACGGACATCGACATGGCTACCGTCATGGTACAAAACCGTGTCAGCATTGCACAAAGCAGTCTGCCGGAAGCAGTAATCGTACAAGGAATCACAACTAAAAAGCAATCATCGAACATCGTGATGATGCTTTCCCTCACTTCCAGGGATTCTCTTTACGACGGACTTTATCTGAGCAACTATGCCAGCCTGAACCTGACCGACCAGCTGGCCCGTCTGCCGGGAGTCGGTTCGGTCAGTGTCATGGGAGCCGGCAACTACAGTATGCGTATCTGGCTCGACCCCGAAGTCATGCGCATCCGCAACCTGACGCCGGACATGGTTTTCCAGGCTATCTCCACACAGAACAGGCAGGTTTCTGCCGGTTATGTAGGGCAGCCAATTGCAGAGGCGAACAATCCTTATCAATACACCCTGACCGTAAAAGGCCGGCTGACTACGCCGGAGGAATTTGGCAATATCATCCTGCGGACAGAGCAAGGCGGTAAAATACTCCGGCTGAAAGATATTGCCCGTATCGAACTGGGCAGCTCCTCCTACAACGTGACTTCACGGTTACGGGGACAACAGGCTGCCGCCATTGCCATCTACCAGCTGCCCGGCTCCAACTCGCTGGAAGTATCCAAAGCCGTACGGGCAAAGATGGAAGAGATAGCCTCCACCCTTCCGGCGGGCGTCGAATACGGCGTTACTCTCGACACGACAGAAGTTATCAACGCTTCTATCGACGAAGTGTTGGTGACTTTCCTGGAGACAACAGCCCTGGTTGTCCTGGTTATTTTCCTTTTCCTCCAGAATTTCCGGGCGGTAATCATTCCCTGCCTCAGTATTCCTGTTTCATTGATAGGAACACTGGCTGTCATGGGGGCATTGGGATTCTCGGTCAACACATTAACGTTATTCGGATTGATCCTGGCGATTGCCATTGTGGTAGACGACGCAATCATTGTCGTCGAGAACTCGTCGCGATACATGGATACCGGGAAGTATACGGCACGCGAAGCGGTAACAAAAGCAATGGGCGAACTCGTCGGGCCGGTTATCGGTGTCGTATTGGTGCTGTTGGCGGTATTTATCCCCACCACTTTTATTGGCGGCATCTCCGGACAACTTTACAAACAGTTCGCCCTGACGATTGCTGCCGCAACCGTCCTGAGCGGCATCAACTCATTGACATTGACACCGGCACTCTGCGCCCTGTTCCTGCGCGTCACTAACGACCCGAAGTTTGTCGTCTTCAAAGCCTTCAATAAGGTATACGACAAAACACAGAAGATCTACGATGATGTTGTCGACCGCATGTTGAAACATCAGCTGGTCACATTGATAATCTTCCTGATCGTTTCAGCTACGGCAGCCGTCATGTTCATGCGCTGGCCTTCGACCTTCATCCCGGAAGAAGACGACGGATATTTCATTATCTCCAGCCAGTTGCCGCCGGCCTCGAGCCTGCCACGCACTGAAGCCGTCAGCCAGAAAATCAACAAGATACTGGACACTTATCCGGAAGTCAAAACCTATATGGGAATAAACGGTTTCTCTGTGATGGGAGGCGGCGAACTGTCGAATACCGGTACTTATTTTGTCGTACTGAAGAATTGGAGTGAACGAAAAGGGAAAGGTCATACGGCACAAGATGTCGTCACCCGCTTCAACCGGGAAGCCTATGGCATCCAGGAAGCGCAGATATTTGCCCTGGTCCCTCCCGCCATTCCCGGCCTGGGTGCTTCCGGCGGTCTGCAACTGCAACTGGAAGACCGCAAGAACCTGGGACCGACCGAAATGCAGCATGCCATACAGACATTGCTGGAAACATACCGTACCAAACCTCAACTTCTGAGTTTATCCAGTATGTATCAGGCGAATGTCCCCCAATACCGTCTGAATATCGACCGCGACAAAGTGCAGTTGCTGGGATTACAGTTGAGCGATGTCTTTTCAACCCTCAGTTATTACATGGGAGCCGCCTATGTAAATGACTTTGTCGAGTTCGGGCGTATCTATCAGGTCAAGATTGAAGCCGGCGGACAGGCGCAAAAGGTCATCGATGATGTTATGCGGTTGAGCCTGGAAAACAGTTCCGGCAAGATGGTTCCTTTCTCCGCTTTTACAGAAGCGAAACAACAATTGGGATTGGACCAGATCAACCTGTATAATATGTATTCTTCTGCCTCCATCACTTGTATTGCCAATCCGAAATACAGTTCGGGAGAAGCCATACAGGCGATGGAAGAACTCATACAGGAACAGCTGGGTGACAATTTCGGTTACGAATGGACCTCCGTCGCCTATCAGGAGACCAAAGCCGGCTCGACCACGATGTTGATATTCGGTATGGCTTTACTGGTGGCCTTCCTGGTTCTTTCGGCACAATATGAAAGTTGGACAAGTCCGCTGGCAGCCATCATGGGATTGCCAATCGCCTTGCTGGGAGCCATTCTCGGTTGTTTCATTATGGGAGTGCCCGTCAGCGTCTACACGCAAATCGGGATTATCCTGTTGATTGCCCTCTCTGCAAAAAACGGTATCCTGATTGTCGAATTTGCCCGCGACTACCGTGCCGCCGGTAATCCGATACGCGAAGCGGCCCTCGAAGCCGGACACGTCCGCCTGCGTCCTATCCTGATGACTTCGTTTGCCTTTGTACTCGGAGTCATGCCGTTGTTGTTTGCCACCGGAGCAGGGGCAGCCAGTCGTGTATCATTGGGGGCAGCCGTTGTATTCGGTATGGCCATCAATACGATTTTTGCAACCGCCTTTATCCCCAGCTTCTACGAATGGATGCAAACCTTCCAGGAGAAATGGCTGGACAAAGCCTCTCCCAATAAAACTGCAACTAAAGCCTGATGCAGGTCTTTAGATTATAAAAAGAGGATGCGCCAAAAGACTGTAACTTTTCGACGCATCCTCTTATCTATTCTGTTGCGGAATGATCACTCAATGTGATCAGAAAGTAATCCCACACATAGAACTGAGTACTTCCACATCCGATTTATAAATGGTATGTTCCCATCGCCGCCCGGCATTGTACTGGTCAAATTCCTTCAACGACAATTTATCTTCATTAAGGGTTCCGACCTGTTCGGCAGACAGGATCTCTGCATAGACGAACGTTCCTTTATCCGGTTCGAGTACAAGCGTATTACGGGGTTGAATGCTCATCGACTTTTCAAAATCATCCAATGCTATAATACGGAATCTTTTCTCCCCGTCTTTATCCGCGATCAGCAAAAGATAGTCTGTTTTATGGGCCGGAGACAAAAAGAGCAGTCCGTCTACCGAATCGATGAATGCCAGTGGAGTATTGGGTTGCGATATTCCTTTTTTCAGATTCGACAGGCCGACCTCGCCATTGGCGAAAACTGCAACCAGGATATCCTCTTTTTCTTCCGGATTATAAGAGAACAGGACTTTTCCCTCGCCTCCCCAAACACCTATTTTGGGACTGGGAGAACTGGCGATCTTTCCGTTGGCAAACAAAGAAACGAATAAGTGCCCCGGTGTATATCCGTGGTCCGGTTTCTTTATCAGGGGGTTCGTTCGCAAACCGGATGTTTTGCACGTATACGCTTTGTTTTTAGCTTTTCCCTTCTCATTGTCTTTTTTTATCTCGCACATCGGCGGAAGAACGGTCTCTTCTTTTACCTCTACTTCCGGCAGGAGAAAAATCTCCTGTTGCACATTACTGTCTTGTTGTACCTTAAAAATGTATTCTTTCCGTTCCTCGCTGAAGAATACCGGAAACTCAGGCTTCTTAGGTGTTGAATCCAGTTTCAGTGTACGCCTTTGTTTAACAAACTCGTCCACGTTGCACACCGCCTTTGCCATACTTGAACTGCCTGTTCGGGTATATACAACCCCTTTCACCTTCACCACTTCATTGATCGGCACCACCCTGAAGGCCAATACCATCCTCCCGTCTTCATATTCATAGATCCGGCAACGGATATTTTCCTGATACCGGTTCCGGTCTCCTTCTTTTTCTCCCAACTGGCAAATGATACTTCTGTTGACTTCACGAAGGTAGACATCGCTGTCGTTACGGGCAAATTTCAAATCCTCTGCCAACCCGTTCAGATAGCCTTTGTCGTTGACGCCGATATAAAGCGTTCCTCCGTCTGTATTCATGAAAGAGGCGATGACACGGGCCAGGACGACACTCTGATCTTCGCCGGCATTTTTATTGGCATGAATAAAGGCCGATGTCTTAAATTCCTTCTCCATGCCTTCGTGCCCGAAGTAGACCGGAACATATGTCTTCTTTTCTTTCCCGGGTTCCTTAAAGCCCAGCAGCAAGTTGATGCTTTTATAGATAACCTCCTGCAACTCCGTATCTTTCTCCCTCAAAAAACGGACAATACTGAAATAGCGGGCCAATTCCGAAACAAGCGGGTTCTTGTCCTGCATAAAAGAATTCAAGAGCGAGAAAGAGTCTTTTTCATACAACGTCTGCATCACCCGTATCACCTGCCGGCACTGTTTCAGATTGCGGCCATAACGGTTTATATCCATGAGCTCCATCTTCTTCAGCAGATCGCGGAACTTTTGTATGTTCGCTTCCGAAAAACGGGTATGATAAGGCTCCGTCATCAGCACTTCTACATTATATATATAGTCGGCACAAAGTTGGTAATAACGAGCCAACGCCTGGTTGCCGGTGAAGTTACACAAGAGACTCAATATGTTATATACATTGAACCGTTCGGTAGAATCATCCAGTTCCAAAACCAGCGAATCCACGCAAAAGATCAGTTCGCGCACCAGTTCGATCGTTAATGCCGGGTTATCAGCAAGCGTGCTCTTCACCTCTTTTTCCACTACTTCTTTGCTTTCTTTCATATCGCAAGGAGTAATATTCACATTTTCCAGGCTCAGATCTTTCAGGGCGACGAAAAAAGGGTTATTCTCTTTCTTCTGATCGGTCAATAACACGGAATCGCCGTCTCCTTTATAAATCTCTTTTGTCAGAAATATAAAGAAATCGCGTATATTCTCCAACACGGACCGGTCGAAAGCCGCATGGTCAGGACGAGGCACATGCGACTGCACATTGATCGTATTTTTCAGTTTGTGGGAAAGGAGACCGACATATTCAACCTTAAAGATATCTCCGATCCGGTATTTTTTATGCGAGGTCAAAGCAGTCGTAGCCGTAGCTCCGGACGAAAGCAACCACCAGACTTTCCCGTCACGAACTTCGACTACCTTCCCCAGCAATGCTTTCCGCCGTACACATTCCGGATAAATAAATTCATTGAAATCCTGTATCAGGGATAAAAGAATTTCACCTTTCTCCACTTCTTTTATTTTAGCCTGAAACAATTGGTTGACAGAAAACAGATCGGAAAATCCGGGAATCATGCTATAACAGGAATTGATATAGGCAAAAGGCAAACGGGCTTTCATTCCCTGATAAGTTTTGTCGATTATTTCCGCATACATCGACATCGATTCTTTATTAATCGATAAAATACGAATATTTACCCGCTCGTCAGGCGAAGGATAGACAATCCCCGAAAATTCTTCTTCCGACTTCTTCGCAATAAACGCTTCTTCTTCAGGAAACATCTCGACAACCGGTTTGCTGCCCTGCAAAGAAAGAGGAAAATCTTCCGCCAGTTGCTTCCAGTACAACCTGTAATCTTTTATGGTCTTACAGGCATCGAACGAACAGACCGGTTTATCGAATAAGGCCACAAACAACCTGTTATTCAACACAGATACCCGGTCTTTGCGCCCTTTCCATAAAAGGGAAGCATGGGGCAAATGTGTACTGAGCGTAAAACCATCGTTATCGAGTGTCAGCGTATTCGATACATTGCTATACTGTTGCCACTTAAGTGCCTGCTCAAAAACAGGACAGGCAGCATCTTCAATTGGTATCGTAACGAGTTGTTCCAACATACGCCTTTCATCATAATCACACAAACTGTCCCAGCGGATTTTGCCATTCAGCCGATTCTCTCCGGTTAGCAGCGTATACGATTTATTTTTCAGTACACCACCATAAACAGAAGGGATACGGGATAAATACCGGCAAATACGTGCAGCGATCACCGCCCGGTCAGAATCGGCAACATCTGCCTCTTTCGATACCAGGTAGAGGAAAGCATGTATTTGTATCGCATTCGTAATAACCGGATGGACAGTGTTCCATTCATCCATGTACCATACTTCGGCAGTCTTATCTTCCACCGCCTGCGCTTTTCTTTTTAACAGGCTGTATAACTCTGCAAGTTCGTTTTTCCCGATTCGCTTGCTTGCTATCAGTTCATTAATCAAACGGACAACCAACATCAAAGCATTCGTCAGAACATCCGTGTCATAGGATAAAAGATATAATATCTGCCGGATTTCTTTTTCTGCATGCCAAAGATTCCCGCTCGCTTTCAACCTGAACAGTATGCTCGCCAGCCGAGATTCGGTCCTTTTATCCAAAATGCATTTACATGCTTCTATTTTCCCTTGCAAATTATCCATCCGCCGAAAGATTTCCTCCCGCTTCTGCTCCACATCATCTTTATAGACAGACTGCAAGTAATCTGATCCTTCACTGATCCACTTAAAAATATCCAAAGCAAGAGTAAACGCTCCGATCGCATTTTTTCTGTCTTTCTGCAAACATTCTGCATGCAGTTCTTCGAAAGCAGCGATTGCCTCTATCCAGGAAACATCATTATTCCGATATAATAGCTGCGCTTTCCTTAATAAAAGATTCGATATATGGTAACTGGACGGACATCTGTTCTTTACAATCCCTATATCCAAAGAGGTGTGAGCTGATATATAATTTACAGTCTTCGTAAAATCAATACGGGTCGATCCTTCCAGTGAAAGATTGTTTTCATATAAAGTGTTTATAGTCAGATCAGTCATATGCGTTATTCTGTTTTTTTAGTTCATATTTTTATTCAAAGCCAACAATTAGGCAAACGCCTTGATTCCTGAAGGCTAAATATACTACAATAATCTGAAAAACCAAATGAGATTGATGATTAATACCAAATCTTTATCAGGCCGGACAACCGTTTGTTGTTTCTCCTGATAAATAACCCTTATCCACGTATCAAAATTACCTATTTGATTTCTGCTGAATAACATTTTACTTTTGTTCAATAATTAAAAACAAAAGCTGTGTCCGTTCGGTTACATTAATATTCAAGGGTAGAATGTCGTCGACTATATACAGATAAAAAATTCATCTATGGAGAACAAGAAACTCACAGCTGCCAACGGTCGTCCCGTAGCAGACAATCAGAACATCCAGACAGTAGGTCCGCGTGGACAAGTGTTATTACAAGATCCGTGGTTTTTGGAGAAACTGGCCCATTTCGACCGCGAAGTTATTCCCGAAAGACGTATGCATGCCAAAGGCTCCGGAGCATTCGGTACTTTCACCGTCACACATGACATTACAAAGTACACAAAAGCAGCAATCTTCAGTGAAGTAGGCAAGCAGACCGAATGTTTCGTCCGCTTCTCCACTGTTGCCGGCGAACGCGGAGCGGCCGATGCCGAACGTGATATCCGCGGCTTTGCCATGAAGTTTTATACGGAAGAAGGTAACTGGGATTTAGTCGGAAACAATACTCCGGTATTTTTCCTGCGCGACCCGCTGAAGTTTCCCGACCTTAACCACGCCATCAAAAGAGATCCGAAAACGAACATGCGCAGTGCAAACAACAACTGGGATTTCTGGACGTTACTTCCTGAAGCATTGCATCAGGTTACCATCACAATGAGCTCACGTGGAATCCCTTACTCCTATCGTCACATGCATGGATTCGGTAGTCATACGTATAGCTTTATCAATGCAAAGAACGAACGTATCTGGGTGAAATTCCACCTGCGGACATTACAGGGAATCAAGAACCTGACAGACCAGGAAGCAGAAGCAATCATCGCCAAAGACCGCGAGTCGCATCAGCGTGATTTGTTTGAAAGCATTGAAAAGGGAGATTTCCCTAAATGGAAATTCCAGATTCAGTTGATGACGGAAGAGCAGGCAGACAACTATCGTATCAATCCGTTCGACCTGACAAAAGTATGGCCGCACGGTGACTTCCCACTGCAAGACGTGGGCATCCTCGAACTGAACCGTAATCCGGAAAACTATTTCGCCGATGTGGAACAAGCCGCATTCAACCCGATAAATACAGTAGAAGGTATCGGCTTCTCTCCCGACAAGATGCTTCAGGGACGCCTTTTCTCTTACGGCGATGCACAACGCTATCGTCTGGGAGTCAACTCCGAACAAATACCGGTAAACAAACCCCGCTGTCCTTTCCATGCTTATCATCGCGATGGAGCTATGCGTGTAGACGGAAACTACGGTGCCGCAAAAGGATACGAACCGAACAGCTACGGCGAATGGCAGGACTCTCCCGAAAAGAAAGAACCGCCTTTGAAAGCGAACGGCGACATCTATAATTATAACGAACGCGAATACGATGACGATTATTACAGCCAGCCGGGTGCTTTATTCCGCCTGATGCCGCCCGACGAACAGCAGGTGTTATTCGAAAACACCGCCCGCCAGATCGGTGGTGCCGAACTGTTCATCCAGCAACGTCACGTACGCAACTGTTACAAAGCCGATCCAGCTTATGGCAAAGGCGTTGCCGATGCGTTAGGCATCAGTCTGGAAGATGCATTGAAAGAAACAAGATAATTACTTGCGAAGGGGTTCCAGTTTCCTGCCTGGGAAACTGGAGTTCCCTCCGCAGGAAATTACCGGATCTCCAACTCTACTACCTCGCCGATCTCCGAAGCAATCAGGTCCAGTGAGTTTCGGGTAGCTGCTTCAAGTTCATTCTTCAACGGTTCGTCCCAGGGATGACGAGCAAGTGCGTATTTGGAATGATGGACAGTGACGAGCCTTTTCGCTTTCAGATCGCGGGCAGCCTCACCCAGGGCAGTCGGCATCAGATGGATATGTTGCCAATCTTCGTTATATTGTCCGTTTTCCAGAATAGCCAGATCAATGTCCGGATATTGGCGGCCGATTTCTTCAAAATGCGTGTCGTAACCGCCGTCACCACCTATATAGACCTTACGTGAAGGAGTTTCAAGCAGGAAAGAAGCCCAAAGAGTTTGGTTGGGAGTCAGTCCGCGTCCCGAGAAATGACGGGCAGGCAGGCAATGAACGGTAAAACCATTGTCCAGCAAGGCGTCTTCCTTCCAATCCAGTTCCACCAGATTCTCTTTGTCATATCCCCAACGCTCGAAATGCTCGCCTACGCCTAAAGGACAGATAACTTTCCGTACCCGTTCTTTCAACTGCACCACTGTCTGATAATCCAAATGATCCCAGTGGTCGTGGCTAATAACCAGGTAGTCAATCTCCGGCATATCCTCCGGTTTATAAATATCCGTGCCTTTAAACGGCTTGTTGACAAAAGATACGGGCGAAGCCATACAGAAAACCGGGTCGACCAGCACACGCTTTCCCGATAACTGGAGCAGATAAGAAGAGTGACCGAACCAGACCATCCAGTCAGAGTCTTCCGGCAAGGTTTTCAGGTCGGTCTTAATTGCCTGCACAGGTTTATCGGGATAAAGTCTTTCCGGTTTTGAAAACAGGAACTTCCACATAGCCCGTAAGCGCCCACCTTCCGAAGTCACCACTTCCGTGAGACGGTGATTTTGGAATGCCCCATCCCTGTACTGGGGCGAACGTTTGATTTTTTCCAGCCGTTCGCCTTTGGGCAGACGTCCGAAACTCGGCTGGTTAACAAATGCAATACCAGCCACTCCCAATACGATCAGTATACCTATAATTATTCCTGCTACCATACGCCACTTACTCTTTTTTATTAAGTTCATAAACCGAGTTCTTTGTTTTTATTGATGATACAAAAATAGAACAATCCGGCGAGGTCGCTGGTAGACGAATTACAGATATAATTACCATTATTACAGTATCTATCCGTTACTCGCCTAATTATATACGGCTAAAGAAATTTTACTTTTTTGTAGGAAACGAAAGAATATGCCAGGTCACCCCGATACTTATCAGGATCAGCAAGATTTTCACCCAAAGATATTCAATAAGGAAAAGAGAAGTAAGAATGGCAGACAGCCACATCACCGCCACCGAGATAATCTTTGAACGTAACGGGATTGCTTTGTCTACCAGATAATTCCGGATATACGGTCCGAAATAACGGTTATCCATCGCCCGGTTATATAACTTTTCGGAACTACGGATATAAAACCAGCAGGTAAGTAACCAGAAAGGAGTAGTCGGGAGCAACGGAACAAATATGCCGATTGCTCCCAATATCAGGAAGAAAGAACCCAGTGTTATATAGATAATGCGCCTGGTTTCCTTCATTATTATTCTACTGTATAATCACCGATTTGTTTGAAACCGTTGAGGAAATCTTTTATTTCCATCCGTTTCTTTCCGGCCAGCTGCAATGTCAGGAGACGAATATAACCGTCTTCAACAGCCACATCGACATAACTCTTTGCATCCGTACAGATAGTGCCGGTTGCCAGGTCATGCGAAGCCGGACGCTTTTCCGTCTTATACACTTTCAACGCCATGCGGCTTCCGTCCGGAGCAACCAACTCCGTCCATGCAGCAGGATAAGGAGAGAGTCCGCGGACAAAATCATATATCTTCTTCAACGGTTGATTCCAGTTTATCCGGCAGGTTTCCTTAAATATTTTCGGAGCCGGGCGAAGTTCTGCCGGGTCTTTAAAAAACTCTTCCTGGGGAACGGCATCCACTTTTCCTTCCAGCAGCAAGTCCACCGTTTCCGTCACCAGGCCGGCGCCCATAGTCATCAGGGCATCGTGTACGATTCCGACATTATCCGTATCGGCTATCGGTAAATGTTTCTGACGGATAATCTTGCCGGTATCTATTTCATGTGTCAGGAAAAAGGTGGTCGCACCCGTTTCCGTATCGCCATTAATCACCGCCCAGTTGATGGGAGCCGCCCCGCGGTACTGCGGCAGCAAAGACGCATGAAGATTGAATGTTCCGAAACGGGGCATATTCCAGACAACCTCCGGCAGCATGCGGAAGGCGACCACAATCTGCAAATCAGCCTCCAAAGCACGTAACTCAGCGAGGAATGCCTCATCTTTCAACTTCTCCGGCTGCAAGACAGGAAGGTTCTGCGACATGGCATATTCCTTCACCGGGCTTGCCTGCAACACACTTCCGTGACGTCCGACCGGTTTGTCCGGCATCGTAATCACCCCTACTACATTATATCCGCCTTCGACTAAGGCTTTCAGGCTCTCCACCGCAAAATCGGGGGTGCCCATATATACAATCCGTAACTCTTTTTTTTCCATCTTTTAATCTCCTGAAAAGTTTTCTACCAATACTTCGCGGTATGAATTAAATATCTTCGATTTCGACATAAAGCCGACATAACGTCCTTCTTCATCCACCACGGGAAGGTTCCAGGCCTTCGTATCATCAAAAATCCCCATGATTTGCTCCATCGGTGTCCCGATACATATCTTAGCCGGAGCCGACACCATGAACTTGGATACATGGAACCTGTTATATAACTCCGGACGGAACATAATGTTGCGGATATTATCCAGCAACACGATTCCCAGCAAAACGCCCTTTTCATCGACTACCGGGAACGAGTTACGTCCGCTCTTTGCAATCACCTTCACCATATCTCCCAGCGACATTTCCGGAGAAACGACCTGGAAGTCCTTTTCAATCACGCTATCCGTATTCAGCAAAGTCAGTACGGCGCGGTCTTTATGATGGGTCAGCAATTCGCCTTTCTGTGCCAGACGCATCGAATAGATACTGTGAGGCTCGAACATCAGAATCGTCAGGTACGAACTGATGGAAACAATCATCAACGGCAGGAAAAGGTCGTATCCACCGGTAAGTTCCGCAATCAGGAACACACCGGTAAGCGGTGCATGCATGACGCCCGACATAATTCCCGCCATCCCCAGCAACGCAAAATTCTTCTCGGAAATATACATGGTGAAAGGGAAATAATTGGAAGCATGCGCAAAAAGGAAACCGGAAATACAGCCCAGATACAAGCTCGGTGCAAAGATACCACCGCATCCCCCGCCGGCATTGGTCGCACTCGAGGCAAACACTTTAGTCAGCAGAATCAGGAACAGGAATACCAGTATTCCCCAGTACGTATCATTCAAATCATAGAACAAACTCTTATCCATTATATGGGAGAACTGCCCGTTCAGCAGCGAGCCAATCGTGTCGTAACCTTCACCATACAACGGAGGGAAAAGGAAGATAAGCACACTCAGCATAACACCGCCGAGCAGGAACTTCTTCCAGTACACACCCAACTTGCGGTACATCCCTTCCACCCGGTTCATCACCCGCGTAAAATAAAGGGAAACCAATCCGCAGAAGACGCCCAGCAACAACACGTACGGGATACGTTCTATCTCGAACACTTCTGTCTGCGAGAATTTAAACATCGCTTCCGTCCCCGTAAAAATATAGGAAACCGTCGCCGCCGTCACCGATGAAATCAGCAAAGGCAACACCGACGTCATCGTCAGGTCGAGCAACAAGACCTCGATCACAAAAACCAACCCGGCAATCGGCGCCTTAAAGATACCGGCAATTGCACCTGCCGCACCGCAACCGACCAACAGCATCAACGTCTTCTGCTCCATCCGGAACAGACGTCCTAGATTGGAACCGATAGCCGCTCCCGTCAGCACAATCGGGGCCTCCGCTCCTACCGAACCACCAAACCCGATCGTCACCGAACTGGCAACAATGGAAGTCCAGGTATTATGAGGCTTGATTCGACTTTTACGCTGCGAAATAGCATAGAGGATTTTCGTCACCCCATGGCTGATATCGTCACGCACAATATACTTTACAAACAAACCTGCCAGCAAAATACCGATTACCGGATAAAGCAGGTACAGGTAATTCACCCCGCTCACATCAAAATTTCCGGTAAGCAAATGCTGAATCAGGTGTATCAACTGTTTCAGGATAATCGCAGACGCTGCCGTACATATCCCGACCAGGAAACTGATTACCAGAATAAAATGCTTTTCTTTTATATGCTTGTCCCTCCACAACAGGAACCTGTAAAATAAACCTTCTTTTGCCATTTCAAATACCTTTACCTGTAAATACCGTTCTCACCGTATAAATCAAAATTGTTATATCCAGCACTAACGACATATTTTCATAATATAATATATCATACTTTAAACGCTCTATCATCTTATCGACATCATTGGCATAACCGTATTTCACCATTCCCAATGAAGTAATACCCGGTCTCACATTATGTAACAAATAATAAAAAGGAGCTTTTTTCACAATCTGGTCGATAAAATACTTCCGTTCCGGCCGTGGACCGACGATTGACATATCGCCTTTCAGTACATTCCAGAACTGCGGAAACTCGTCCAGCCGGTATTTCCTCAATATATGGCCGAACGGAGTAATCCGTTTATCCTTCTCCGATGAAAGCAGAGGGCCGTTATCTTCCGCATCCACATACATCGTCCGGAACTTATAGATATAAAAAGGTTTCCCCATATATCCAATCCGTTCCTGGCGGAAAAAGACCGGTCCCGGCGAATCTTTCTTCACCCGCCAGGCTATATAAAGGTACATCGGCGAGAGTATCAGCAAGACCAGTACAGAGACCACCTTATCCATCACAAACTTTATATTCTTTTCCACCGCTGACAGGTTATTCTCCGTCACATTTACCAGCGGAATCCCACGGATTGTCTTTATCTTCACCTGCGACAACATGCTCAACTTATCCGCCAGCACCTTGATCGGCAGTTTATAATGATAAAGCGAATACAAAATCGTCAACAGTTTTTTGTTGTCCTCCGTTTCGGCAGCCAGTACCAGTTCATCAATTTTCTTATCTGCCACAACCGAAGCCAATCCGGATAAAGTTCCGGCAACCTGCTCTTTCTCCACTTCCATCGGAGTCGCATCATCTTCGGGAATAAAACCTGAAATATGGTATCCCATCCGGTGCAAATCACCTGCAATGCGGACTGCTTTTTTCCCGGCACCGATAATAAGTACGTTCATTGCCAACTCCCGGCTCTTAATCTTCCGCAAACCGCTCTGTGTAATTGCCAGACGGGGAATATACGTCAGAAAGAACTGCAATCCGAGAAGGACGAAGAACAACTCATAATAAATATGGAAAGAGCGAGGCAAATCATTCAGCACCACAACAAAGAATATAAATACCACTCCGATTAATGTCGTCACGAACGTAGAGAATAACTCCGTCAGCCTAGACTTACCGAATGGTTTGTTGTAGTAACCCGAAAAATAATATAAAATCAGCCAGAAGAACGGAACGAACAACTGTCCTTTCAGCACCTGCATATACCCCAGATAACTGGTAAAGGAAGTAGCACCCTCATATACTGCCAATTCTTCATAGCGCAGCCAGTTAAATAAAAACCAGGCTACGGCTGCCGATATAAAATCCGATAATATGTATTTTGCGGCCTCTCTGCTTCTTTTCATTATTATCTGATCACCTGAATAAGACCTCCGGCACCCAATTTAATGATGTTCGACGGTTGTGCCTTGCTCATATCATCCTGGCGGTAGGAAACGATGTAATCCACACCATTCTTTATTACCTCGGACACTTCAGAGAAATTGGCCGGAGACAATTCCCCGCTCACATTGGCAGAAGTAGAGACCAACGGTTTACGGAAACGCTCACATAACTTATGGGAAAATTCTTCATTAGTAATACGGATACCTACACTGCCGTCGTCAGCCAGCAGATTCTTTGCCAGGTTCTTCGCATTCGAATAAATAATAGTCAGCGGCTTATCCGCTACTTCTATCAAATCCCAGGCAATATCCGGAATATCGTTCACGTACATATTTAATTTGGCAGAACTATCCATAAGAACCAGCATAGCCTTATTGTCTGCTCTTCTCTTTAACTCGTACACACGCTGTACGGCATCCTCGTTGGTCGCATCGCAACCGATCCCCCAGATAGTATCTGTCGGATAAAGGATTATACCCCCTTCCTGCATCACTTCGCAGGCTTTTTTAATATCTTCCGTCATTGTTTTTTAGAATATTGTGACAAATATACAGGTTTATTTTCCAACTAACGATATAAACAGAAAATAATTGTATGCCACAACCACCGCCAAGCAAATGAAAGTTTTCCACCGCCGGCAGATACCATTGAACAACCATAGGAAGTGTATCCGGTTTCACAAGCTGGAAATTTTATTGTTAATATTTCGCCACCCCCACCAAAATTCTCCATTTTAATTTCTAACTTTACAGATTCAAAAATAATAATTTGCCAATAGTCCTAGTATGCAAATGTGCCAATCCTGGGAATCAGGATTTTATTAAGGTATTATCATTAGCATATTAGCACATTAGTAATTGGCATATTATTTTTAGGGAGATAAAAAGAAAAAAACAATATATAATGATTAACAAATGGAATTTTCAAACCCCGACAGAAGAAGAATTACATAAGAGAGATGCGCTGGCAGCCGAAATCGGTTTCAGCCCGGTCATCTGTCTCCTGCTTGTTCAGAGAGGGATTACGACGGCTGAAGAAGCCAGAAAATTCTTTAAACCCAATCTGAACGATCTGCATGACCCGTTCCTGATGCCGGATATGGATAAGGCGGTGAAACGATTGAACAGAGCCTTGGGCAATAAAGAAAAGATTCTGGTTTACGGCGACTACGATGTAGACGGCACGACTGCCGTATCGCTTGTGTATAAGTATTTAAGACCCTATTCATCGACGTTGGATTATTACATTCCCGACCGCTATGACGAAGGGTATGGCATTTCTTATAAAGGGATTGATTATGCCTCCGACAACGGAGTCACATTAATTATTTCGCTCGACTGCGGAATCAAAGCAATCGAAAAGATTGAGTATGCAAAGACAAAAGGCATTGACTTTATTATCTGCGACCATCACATGCCGGATGATACATTGCCCGATGCCGTTGCGGTGTTGGATGCTAAACGCGTAGATTCCATCTATCCGTACGAGCATCTGTCCGGTTGTGGCGTAGGCTTCAAATTTATGCAGGCTTTTGCCAAAAGCAATAACTTTCCTTTCTCCGAACTGGAGAAATTACTGGAACTGACGGCTGTCAGCATTGCTTCCGATATCGTGCCTATTACGGGAGAAAACCGTATCCTGGCTTATTACGGACTAAAGCAGTTGAACAGTAATCCCAGCCTGGGACTGAAAGGTATCATCGACATCTGCGGACTTACCGGGAAAGAGATAACCATCAGCGACATCGTTTTCAAGATCGGTCCGCGCATCAATGCTTCCGGACGGATGATGAACGGAAAAGAAGCAGTCGACCTGTTGCTCGCCAAAGATGTAGAATCAGCCCGCGAGAAGAGTGAAAACATCAACCAATACAATGACGAACGACGCGAACTCGATAAAAAGATAACCGACGAGGCAAACGCTATCATCGATGAATTCGCCAATATGGAAGACCGGAAAGCAATAATCGTTTACAATCCCGGCTGGCATAAAGGAGTTATCGGAATCGTTGCGTCGCGACTGACAGAGAAATATTACCGTCCGGCAGTTGTGCTGACCAAATCATCCGAACTGATCACCGGTTCTGCCCGCTCGGTTACCGGTTTCGACATTTATAAGGCAATAGAGAACTGCCGTGACTTGCTGGAAAACTTCGGGGGACATACCTATGCCGCCGGCCTTTCCCTGAAAGAAGAAAATCTGGATGAATTTACCGAACGTTTCCTGAAGCTGGCTGCCGACGAGATTATCCCCGAACAGATGATCCCGCAAATCGACATCGACGCCGTTCTCGATCTGAAGGACATCAATACCAAGTTCATGAGCGAACTGAAAAAGATGAATCCTTTCGGTCCGGACAACCAGAAACCGGTATTTTGCTCGCTGAACGTGAAAGATTACGGGACAAGCAAGCTGGTCGGCAAAGAACTGGAACATATCAAGCTGGAACTGATAGACGACAAATCGAACACGCCCATCCATGGCATCGCTTTCGGAATGCATCAGCACAGCCCGCATATTAAAGGGATGAAACCTTTTAATATCTGCTATACGATTGAAGAGAATACATATAACGGAAACACGACCTTGCAACTCATGGTTAAAGACATAAAGGTCGATGACATATGAAGGGAACCGGTGGACGTCTACCATAAGATATTAGAAAAGTATTGGGGATACCCTGCTTTTCGTCCTTTACAGGAAGATATTATTCACTCCGTTTGTGAGGGGAAAGATACACTCGGGCTAATGCCGACAGGGGGAGGTAAGTCGATTACCTTCCAGGTTCCGGCTTTGGCAATGGAAGGAATATGTATTGTCGTAACCCCGCTGATCGCTCTGATGAAAGATCAGGTGGATAACCTGCGCCGGTTGGGGATAAAAGCAACTGCCGTCTATTCGGGCATGACCCGCCAGGAGATTATCGCTCAGCTGGAAAACTGTATCTTCGGTGATTATAAATTCCTGTACGTTTCGCCCGAGCGGTTAGGGACCGATATATTCAAAAGCAAGCTACAGGCAATGAATGTCTGTCTGCTGGTTATCGACGAAAGCCATTGCATTTCGCAATGGGGATACGACTTCCGTCCTTCTTACCTGAGCATTGCCGATATCCGGAAAGAACTTCCCGGTGTGCCGGTTCTTGCTCTGACGGCAACAGCGACTCCGGAGGTAGTGAATGATATCCAGGAACGGCTACATTTCAGAGAAAAGAATGTATTCCGGAAAAGTTTCGTCCGGAAGAACCTGTCCTATATCGTCCGTCAGACGGAAGATAAGATAAACACATTAATATACATTCTGGGAAAAGTTCCCGGAACGGCTATTGTCTATGTGCGCAACCGGAAACGGACGAAAGAAATAGCAGTCCTGCTTCAGCAAGCCGGCATATCGGCCGATTTCTTTCATGCCGGCCTCAACCGCGACGACAAAAACCTTCGCCAAAGCCGTTGGAAGAATAACGAGTGTCGGGTAATTGTCTCGACCAATGCATTCGGGATGGGTATCGACAAGCCGGACGTACGCCTGGTGATCCACATGGATATGCCCGGATCGCTGGAAGAGTATTATCAGGAAGCCGGACGAGCCGGACGGGATGAACAGAGGGCTTACGCTGTCGCTTTGTGTTCCAATATAGATTGTACAAAGTTGAAGAAACGACTGGCCGATGAATTTCCAGACAGGGATTTTATCAGCCGGGTGTACGATGCTTTAGGTAATTATTATCAGATAGCAATGGGATTCGGACTGGATACAGTGCACGACTTCTCCCTGGTCGATTTCTGTACAGCCTATAAGTTTTCGCACCTACAAGCACATCATGCCCTTAAGATACTTGAGCTGGCAGGCTACATAGAATATACGGAAGAACAGGAAAATGCTTCTCGTCTGGTATTTACCGCCACACGTGACGAGCTTTACAAATACCTGCATCAGGATAAAAAGACGGATGAGGTTATACAAACGATACTCCGTTCCTACACCGGTTTGTTTTCGGATTACGTATATATTAATGAAGGGCTGATCTCTACCCGTACCGGACTGAGTCAGCAGGAAATTTATGAAGTGCTGGTCGGACTTTCCAAATACCGGATTGTCAATTACATTCCTCATAAGAAAACACCTCTCATTATCTATACCCGTACCCGGGAGGAGATTAAATATCTGTCTATTCCCCGTTCGGCTTACGAAGAGCGTAAAGAACGTTTTGAAAGCCGTATCAACCGGGTCATGGAATACATCAACGAAAACCGGATATGCCGGAGCCGGATGCTGATCTCTTACTTCGGTGAAAAAGGAACTTCCGATTGCGGTTGTTGCGATGTATGTCTGGCAAAAAACGATTCGGGCCTGAACAACCATACGTTCAATACCATCCGTGACGCATTGAAGGAGGCTTTGACCGACGGTCCGCAGGAGGCTAAGAAACTGACGGAGAACCTACCTTTTCCCGCCGACAAGATCATCACCGTAATCCGCTACCTGGCCGATCACGATGAACATTTTTCGCTGGAAGATGGAATAATAAGCCTTACAAAAATGAACACTATGTCCGATAACGAACAGTAAAAAGTATATCCATATACTGAACGACAGGCATTTACCTTTATGGCACAGACTTTGTTATTATAGATTCCAAACAATAATAACAAAGTCTTTTATGTATAAGGTCTATCTCAAACAGGCTATGCAGATGCTAAGGCAAAACAAGTTTTTCAGCATCATTTATATAACCGGTACCGGTCTGGCCATTACGATGGTCATGATACTGGCTATACTATATTATTTCCGGACTGGAAATATCGCACCGGAAACCAACCGTGACCGGATGTTAGTCATACAACACGGAAAAATTCTAAATAAAACGGAAGGCCAGGGAAACGGGAGTAGCCGGCTTTCTTATCCGACCATCAAAGAATGCTTTTATTCAATGCAGACTCCGGAGGCTGTCACTGCCATCCTCCCGATCGGAGAACAGACCGAATTCATACAAACCCCGGGAAGTGATGAAGTATACAACGGACTTGTCATGGGTACGGATGTTGCATTCTGGAAAATATTCCAGTTCAGATTCCTTGCCGGAAAACCTTATACGGAAGAAGAGTTTACCTCCGGAATCAGAAAAGCCGTCGTGAGCGAATCACTGGCACGCAGGCTGTTCAATACATCGGATGCAACAGGTAAAACATTTCTACTGAACTTTGAAGAATACCAAGTCTCCGGTGTCGTAGAAGATGTACCTTCCATAGCACAATTCTGTTACGCTGAAATGTGGATACCTTTCACCAACCGTCCTTCACAGATACAGGGAAGTAAATGGTGTGATTTTATCTTAGGTCATATGCAGCTTTATATCCTGGCAAAGAAACCGGGCGACTTTGACGCTATCCGCCGGGAAGCCGAAGAAAATTGCCGGCGCTACAGTGCAAATATTCCACAATATAATTTTGTACTAAACGAACAACCTGACACCGTTCTACGTGCCTGGTTACGCACAGATTCTTTCGCCAGTCCGAAATTCATGAAACTCTTTATACAAATCTTCTCAGTAATATTCCTTCTGCTGTTGGTCCCTTCCATCAATCTGACGGGAATGACTGCATCACGCATGAAAAAGCGCATGGAAGAATTAGGTATCCGTAAAGCGTTCGGAGCCCAGAACAGAACATTGCTTTTGCAGATATTATATGAAAACCTGCTGCTCACATTATTAGGCGGACTGATCGGATTATTGATCTCCTACGGATTGATATTTATGCTGAAAGGATGGTTACTGGGGAATTACGACTGGGACGGCAGTTCACTCACCGCCTCTATCGATCTTTCTCCCGGCATGCTGATCAATCCGGCAATTTTCGGATATACGCTGATCTTCTGCCTGATTTTAAACCTGATGTCTGCTCTCGTTCCTGCCTGGCGTGCACTCAGACGTCCCATTGTCGATGCTTTAAACGATAAATAACAAGAATCATGATACATCATCTTTTAAAACTTTTATGGAAACAACGCCGGCAAAATGCCTGGATTGTAGCTGAATTATTCCTGGTATTCATTCTCTTATGGTATATCATGGACTACTTCACAACGATCGGATATGCCAATTCAGTCGATAGTGCTTACGATATAAAAGACACTTACCAGGTACGGCTCACGACTGTGCCGCAAAGTAGCCCCAACTATATTCACCATGAAAACACGGAAGAGGCAGCTGCCCTATACCTATCTATTATAGAACGTATCCGGCAATATCCACAGGTAGAAGAGGTTTGCCTGACACAAAATAGTAGTCCTTATAACCCCAGTTATATGGATAACCAAATGGGAAAAGACAGTTCGAAAATGGTGCAGTTCCAATATTTACCGGTTACTCCTTCCTATTTCGATGTATTCAGAGTCCGCCCCTTGAACGAAGATGACCGATCTTCTTTAAAAGATGCTTTGACCGAAAAGAACATTGTCATTTCCCGTAAACTAGCTGAAGAACTTTTCCCCGGAGAACAAGCTAAAGGACATTCTATTTACATGAAGAATGACAATTCTTTTCGGATAGGAGGTGTTTGCGGGATATTAAAACGTGACGATTACAGCCGGGAAGAAAGAGCGGCATATTTTATGTTACCAACTTCCTATTTCAAAGAATGGAATGAGCAACAACTCGCCTGGTCGTTAGAAATCAGTATACGGGTAAAACCCGGGCTCAACAAACAAAAATTCATAGAAGATTTCCAACGGGATATAAGGGAACAGATAAATATCGGTAATTTCATACTTTCCAGAGTCGACTCTTACGACGACCTGAGAAACAGACTTTATCTTACAAACGGAGTGACGGATGCCATCCGTTACCGGATAGCCTTTATGGCATTCCTGATCTTCAATATATTCCTGGGAATCATCGGCACTTTCTGGTTCCGTAATGAGTACAGGAAATCTGAAATCGGCCTCCGCCTGGCTGTTGGTTCCACACGCCGCCAGATATTGCAAATGATGATCGGAGAAGGCTGGCTGTTATTAAGCCTGGTGGCTATCCCTGCCGCTATCATCTGCATTAATATTGCGAAAATGGAATTGATTGACACGAATGTTATGCCGGTCACTTTCTTCCGCGTCTTTGCCGGTTTGATATCGACTTATCTGCTTATGGCATTCTTTATCACACTGGGAGCCTGGTACCCGGCTTACCTCTCATCTAAAATTGCTCCGGCAGATACATTACGAGCTGAATAAACCTATTTTTCCTTCTTGGAAGGATAGATAAAAAATCAAGGCTGCTCCGGTAAAAACCAGATACAGCCTTGATTTTTTGATTGCTTTTCTTTCAAAAGAAAAGTAATATCTATTTATTTCTTTTCCTTATAATCCTTCCGGTAACTGCACTGTGTCTCGGTCGGGAAATCTTTGGGTACTTTCTGAGTTACCTTTCCGGTTGCAGCCCATTCCGCACCACGCAGTAACAAAACCTGGAAGCCTGTACACTGCATAGCTGTATTATCTTCAACAGTAGCACCGGCATGTCCGAGCATGGTATGGAAGATACGGGCATTTTCGTAATCGACGGTAAAGACAAGCGGTTCTTCACGTCCTGAACCTCCTGTCTCTTTATCCGAATAAGCCGTATAAAGTAAGTCTCCGATATTACCCGGACCACGCATACGGTCGTATAGTTCATCCTGGGTATGACGCCATTTCAAAGGCAATCCTTTTACAATGGGATGTATTTTATCACGCCCGTTCAATACATATTCATGCTGTTTTCCATGCGAACCGCCCGGACCGGCAGAACTATCCTTGACTAGTTTGCCATCCTGCCAATACACATAAGGACCAGAGTTTTCATCACGTCCTTCCCATCCACCCAAGGCACATATCTTATTAAATTCCGGCCACTTGGAGAAAGCGTTATCTGCCGCATGATAAACGACCACTCCCCCGCCATTTTGCACGAACTCCAGAAAACGCTTGTTTGTTTCTTCCGGCCATGAATCACCGTTATAATCCAACACAACTAATTCATACGGAGCAAAATCAAGCACAAAACCGGACATATCCTGTCCTTGTGAAGGAGACACAGCGAAATCTACGGAGAAACGACCGGAGTTTTCCAGTATTTGCTTTAAAACAACATGGCTAACTTGCCAGTTATGATTGTTTTGCCCGGTAATCAACAACGTCTTGATAGGTTTGCGTGCAGATACCGAACATACACAGAAAAAGGAGAGCAACACAACCAATAGCTTTCCAAAAAATAAATGTTTCATGGTATAAATATGGTTTAAAGATTTGTTTCCACAAATATAGTAATTATTGTATAAATGCCAATAAGTAAGCACTATCGGCAGTAATATATTTATTACTTGAATTTAATAATCCTGATTACCGGATTATCGTCTTCGACAAGTGTCTTTGCAATCTTCATTCCATTCCCGGCCAAACGTTTTCCATGATAAGCCTCTATAACCATTGATGCCTGAATCATTTCAGCGACCATATTCCGTGCGATATCAGGCGATGCATCCGGCGACCATCTTCCCTGACTCCAAGCCCTTGTATCATATTCTGTATCTAAAATCGGCGTCTTCTTTATTTCACCGGTCTTAAATTCATACATAAACGTTGGAATCGGTCCGCCTTTCAGTGATTTAAAATCTAATAGAAGCGTACCTATCAACATGAACTTATCAGTTGTTAATAAAGGTATCCATATATTTCGAGGTTCAGGAGCATGAGTCGATGGCTTGCGGGTTAATAAGGGTATTAATCCCTTATCCGGGGATAACCGAAACAATGTGTCGGATGAAATATCCGCAATCATTAGATCCGGACCGTAATGCATATTTTGAGGATAATAAATTCCAAAAGGTCTCCACATATTACCCTCCAATGATTGAGCTATTTTGTTTGTATATCTTTTTTCAAAATGAATGTCTAATACAGAAAGCTGGCTACCATCTTTTTTGGAGACAAGACGGTAAGGGGACTTTTTAGTCTTACTTTCACGACCAGGTTCAATTATTACGCCTTCATAGATAAGTAGAGATTCATCGTCAAAATTGAAAATACTCATTTCATTATCAAATGTATTTATTTTCAATGTTCGTTTGTAGTCTCCCTTCAGAGAATAAACCTGAATGAATTGGGAACACACATAGATTTCTTCCTTCTTCTCATCTAAAATTGTACCGACATTAATCCATGTATATTCCCGCCCGCTCTGTCCTTTGTGATTGAAATGTGAATAGAGCTTTCCTGTTTTACGATCGAAAACAAATATATCACCCAATCGGGATTCATGGATAAGAATATATTTATCGGTAACAGCTGAAAGTACCGATGAACCACCCAACAAAATTTCATCTGTTGTCTCCAAAGGCACATACTCTATTTCCGCCATATCCTGAAGGCGCAACTTCTTCTGAGGATAGTTTTTTGAAAAATCAAATACCGGTAAGTCGCCTGTCTTCGATTGGGAGCTTACGACCTGGCTTCCCATTATTAAAAGGGATACCAGTAAGATGAGATTGTTTATTTTCATGCTATTTTATTTATAGGACAATGAATCTCTTAAGCTATAGCTAACACGGTGGCAAGGTATTAAGAATATATTGAATGAACAAGTAAAGAATAGCCTAAAAAAGAATGTGTGAGCGATAGAATATCAATAAGTAAGAAGCGTAACGTTGAATTAATAAAGTTTTGCTTACATTTGTTCTTCTATTAGTCTTTAAATAAAAAGAAATCGTGAAAAGGATTGTTATCATCGGGGCGACTTCCGGTATCGGTTACGAAGTGGCAAAGATATATCGTCAACTGGGTTGGCGCGTTGGAGTGGCAGGACGTCGGCTGGAACGGCTGGAAGCATTCAGGGAGCAGGCTCCCGAGCAGACAGAGATACAACAGCTCGACGTGACTGAGGTGGAAGCCGTAGACAAGCTCCACCTGCTAATTGATAAACTG
Source organism: Parabacteroides goldsteinii (assembly GCF_020091425.1). Classification (NCBI taxonomy): domain Bacteria; kingdom Pseudomonadati; phylum Bacteroidota; class Bacteroidia; order Bacteroidales; family Tannerellaceae; genus Parabacteroides; species Parabacteroides goldsteinii. The sequence goes on from NZ_CP081906.1 coordinate 2,374,829, forward strand.
GGAGGCATGGACCTGTTCCTGCTCAGTACCGGTGTCGGCAATCAGAACCGGACTTTGAATCCGGACATTGAACTGGCAACCGTCAATACCAATGCAATCGGTTTTACCCGCATGGTCACTGCCGCTTACCATTATTTCAAGGAACAGGGATGCGGGCATCTGGCCGTTATCAGTTCTATCGCCGGGACTAAAGGTTTGGGAGTAGCACCCTCCTATTCCGCCACCAAACGTTTCCAGAATACTTATATCGACGCACTGGCACAGTTAGCCAGGATGGAAAAGTTACCGATAACTTTTACCGATATACGTCCGGGGTTCGTGAAAACGGCTTTGCTAAAAAATGATAACTATCCGCTGCTGATGCGTCCGGAACGGGTAGCACAACGGATTGTACGGGCTTTGAAACGAAAGAAACGGACAGTCATTATCGACTGGCGGTATGTCACACTGGTATTCTTCTGGAAGCTGATTCCCAATTACATCTGGGAACGGTTGTCCATTCACAACTGAATTTGTATATTTTTCCTGTAATCCCTACCTTTGCGGCCGATTATTGAAATACTGTGAGGTTGCATCGAGTCCGCAATGACAAAAGAGGCTTTTGACGCAGCCACACTTAAACAAACAGAAGAATGGGATTATTTATAAAGAAACCGTTAGGCGCTTTACAGGCGGAGGCTAATGAGTCGGGTAGTAAAACGCTGAAACGGGTATTAGGCCCCTGGAGTCTGGTCGCACTGGGTGTAGGGGTTATCATCGGTGCCGGGTTATTCTCTATCACCGGAACCGTTGCTGCCGGATATACCGGTCCAGCCATTACCTTATCATTTGCCATTGCTGCGTTAGGCTGTTGCTTTGCCGGATTATGCTATGCCGAATTTGCATCCATGATACCGGTTGCCGGAAGTGCCTACACCTATTCATATGCCACGATGGGGGAACTGATTGCCTGGATTATCGGCTGGGATTTGGTACTTGAATATACCGTAGCCGCAACGACGGTCAGTATCAGTTGGAGCCGGTATCTGGTCGTATTCCTCGAAGGGGTGGGTATCCATCTGCCACATACGTTGACGGCATGTCCCTGGGACGGAGGGATAGTCAATATACCTGCTTTTCTTATTGTCGTACTGATGAGTATTTTCCTGATACGGGGGACGGAAGGGAGTTCGATTTTCAACGGGATAATTGTCTTCCTCAAGGTTTCGGTCGTATTGGTATTTGTCGCTTTGGGATGGAAATATATCAATACGGAGAATTATGTTCCTTATATTCCGGCGAATACCGGGACGTTAGGTGAATACGGTTTCTCCGGTGTGCTTCGCGGGGCAGCAATCGTTTTCTTCGCTTTCCTCGGATTCGATGCCGTATCGACTGCTGCACAGGAAGCTAAAAACCCGAAACGGGATATGCCGATCGGGATTCTTGTTTCCCTGCTGGTTTGTACTATCCTTTATATGCTTTTCGCCCATGTGATGACCGGAGTGGCACATTACAGCCAGTTCAACGGGCAGGAAGGGATTGCGCCTGTTGCCGTAGCTATTTCACATATGGGACATGCGGATGCCGCCGGGGTCATCCAACCGGATTATCCCTGGCTGAATAAGGCAATCGTACTGGCTATCCTGTTTGGTTACTGTTCGGTAATTATGGTTACGTTGCTCGGACAAAGCCGCGTATTCCTGAGCATGAGCCGCGACGGGTTATTGCCTCCATTCTTTTCGCATATCAATGAAAAATTCCGCACTCCGGCACGCAGTAACCTGCTTTTCATGTTGTTGGTCGGATTGCTGGCGGCCTTCGTACCTGCCCGGGTGGCCGGGGAGATGACGAGTATAGGGACTTTGTTTGCCTTTACACTGGTTTGTGCAGGCGTATTGGTGGTAAGAAAAACGATGCCGGACGTGCAACGTGCTTTTAAAACGCCGTTCGTTCCGCTTGTACCGGTTCTCGGAATCGTGACTTGTCTCTGCATGATGCTTTTCCTTCCGGCCGACACATGGATTCGCCTGGTACTCTGGATGCTTATCGGATTGGATATTTATGCCTGTTACGGCATCAAACATAGTAAACTGGAATATATGCAACAACATCGCAAAGGACAGCTTTCGCTGAACATGATAGGTATCACCCTCTCCGTCCTCTGCGTTATCACCGGGTTGTGGCACCAGCAGACAGTGGGTTGGGATGAAAGCAAGGTTTTGCTAATCATCTCCTTTGTATTCGCATTCACACACCTGCCCTTCTATATGATACGGATTTGGAAGAATACGACGCAAGCTTAATGCCAATATGGTCATGAGGATGGACAGGTTCAATTATTATCAGGAGTCATAGCATTTGTTTCTATATGGCACACAGATGACGCAGATTGGACCATATAGAAACTTTTTACACTCTGTATCTTTTCAAATTATTGCTTTCAGCTTTCAGTTGCCGGGAGAGAATATTTTTCAATATATACGGCTGAAGGGATAGAATTGTAAAAAAATGTATACGGAAATTCCGGATAAAGTAACTTCCGGCAAAACATAGGACTTTTGTCTTCAAAGCATATATGTTTTGTCATCAAAAGTCCTGACTTAACATTTCAAAACACCTATGCTTTTTGGAGCGGATAACTACCCGCAGACAAACAAATAACTATCGGTTGGCAAACGGGTGCCTATCTGTCGGAATCAAAATCCGGAATGTGGCACCCTTCAGTTGGATTCCTTATTTTTCAAGGATTATATATTCCTGAAGCCTGAAGGATAAAGTTTGAATAGTGTCACTACCGGATAAGAAATCATTATTTTCTGGTAAAAGTCAGCCGTTTATTCATCGTGAAATTGACGGCGCCATATACGAATAACCCCAGGAACTGCGCCAGGTATTCATTCATATCACCTATCTCCACCATCAACAGCAGGGAGAGAAACTGTAAGCCGTAAGCACAACCGAAAGCGACAAGGAAAAGAGGCACCTCACGTTCAAACTTTCCACTCCGGGAGGAGAATATCCAGTATTTGCTCCAAAAAAAGTTATTAACCAACGCAGCAACATAACCGGCAATGTTCGACCAAAGGTAATTACATCCGACACCCTTCATCAACACCCAAATAACCAGGGCGGTAATAAGAGCATTCAGGGTCCCCACTATGATAAAACGGAATATCCGTACTGATTCTTTCATATCAATCTCCCACAAACTTATCCTGCCTAATCCTTCGACTCGCGTTCCCTGGCTGTGTATAATCCATAACTCTTAATGGAAAAGGCAGCGGCTATTTTAGGCATCTTTTGTTCACTTTATTTATTTTTCAACGACAAATATACGGGATTTTCAAAAGAACAGTACTCAATCCGACAGATTATTCTTCATAAAAAACTTCTCAAAGAACGCATCCCGGTAACTATTCCCTATCGATATTTCATACTTTCCAATAAATACATCATTGTTGTCAAACGAGGCTATATAATTGGAGTTCACGATATAAGACTTGTTCGTTCGCAGAAAAACATCTTTCGGAAGCATCTCATGGATCGACTTCAGATTCATCTTCGTCACAATCCGCTGTTCGGGAGTCTGTATCACGACATAATCCTTCAGTCCCTCGATGAAAAGGATATTTTCCAGCTGTATCCTGAAATAACGCCGTTCCGCTTTCACAAAGATATGACTGGCGGAAACAGACTCCACCTGATTCTTGCTGTTGTCGGTTTTCAGCAGGGAATGATAAGTATGTGCTTTCTGTACCGCCCGTTTGAAACGTTCGATTTCAATCGGTTTCACCAGATAATCTATCGCATCCACCTCATAGCTGTCGAGGGCATACTCCGCATAGGCCGTCACAAAGATGACAAGCGTATCCGACGGAATCATCCGGGCAAACTCCAGTCCGTTCACCCCCGGCATCTTGATATCCAGAAACACCAGGTCCACCGGACTCGCCTGCATAAACTTACCGGCAGACACGGCATCGCCGAAACTTCCACACAAAGACAACACCGGCGTATCCTGTATCAACAACTGGATTGCCTTACGACCTAGCGGTTCATCATCTACAATGATACAATTCATACTAATCAGTTTTTAAGTTTTAAACGAAGATTGACCGTATATGTTATATCCGTCTCATTTATTTGCAAAGAACAATCCGTATCATACAGAAGTTGCAGGCGGCGGCTGATATTGGCAAGACCTATCCCTCCGTCGACAGGCTTCTCTTTCTGTTCGGCCGGCTTCGAATTGATACAGATAAAGATAAGCTGCTCCTCTTTCGTTTTGAAATAGAGGTGCACATACGACAGTTTCCTGTTATCGTTATTATGTTTCACAGCATTCTCCACAAAAGGGATGAACAATAAAGGTGGAACGGTTATATGCGCTGTTTCCCCTTCCGTAGAGATGATGAAATCGAAATTATCACGCCGTATCTTCTCCATATTGAGATAATCGGTCAGGAAACGGATATCGTCCGCCAGATAGACCGTTTCGGAAGTACTGTCTTTCAGTTGATACTTCAACAGGTCTTTCAACTTGGACAGGACATGCACCGCCTCCACCGGATTTTCCTTTATCAGCACATTCGCGTTATTCAGCATATTGAACAGGAAATGCGGGTTTATCTGATTCTTCAACTGTTCCAGTTCCGACTGCATCGTCGCATTCTCCAGTTCGTCGATACGCTGGCCGTATTTCACGTAATCCTGGAAAACAATCACCGCCGACGCGCCCGCAATAATCAAACTCACCTGGATGACGGAAGAGATGAAAAAGAAAGCCGACAGCCAAAACTGATACAATTCATACTCCCTTTCTATATCTTCCTGCCGCAGTAAATAAGAAAACAAAATAGCTAAAGCGATAACCAGGAACACGAAGAAGACATATTTCCCCAGCTTATTCTTCAACAATAAACGCGGAGTCAATATAAATACGCTCAAATAAATAGGTATAAGCAGTATCAAACTCTGTACTATACAATTTCTTGTTAAATACTCCTTTCCCTCTATCACATCCAGATAAATATTCACGGATATGATCAGCATACTGAGAGAGAACAGCAGGAAATGCCTGAAAACCCTGTAACGGGAATCAACCAGCAGACGCAACATAAAACCGGATGCATTTATCATAACCTGATACATAAATTCGTTTTACAAAGAGCCCCATCATCCACCGTCTCCAACTTATAAGCGTCTTTGAACAGCAAATCGAGGCGATGCTTCACATCTTCCAGGTCTTCGTTATGCTCTTTCTGCCCGTCCGGCAGTCCCGGAGCAAAACAAATACAAGAAAAAAACAACTCCCGCTCCCCTGCCCGGAAACAGAAATAAATATCCATCCGGGACTCTTCCGACGACAACTGCTTTATATAATGAATGGCAAAAGGAATAAACAATAAAGGTGGCACCAGTTTACGGCTGACCTCCCCCTCCTTCGTCACGGTAAAGCTCAGGTTCGCATACTTCATCTTCGCCAGTTCAAGAAAACGCTCGATAAACGATATCTCGGAAATCAGCAGTACCTTCTCCCGCTTCCCGTCGTACAACTGGTAACGGAGCAGCCTGCTCAACTCCATCAACACCTTCGATGCCTGTTCGGGGTTATCGAAGGTCTGCCTGCCCGCCTCATCGAGCATATTAAAAAGGAACTCCGGGTTTATCTGGTCTTTCAGAGATTCCAGTTCAGTTTTCAGGCTCACCTTCTCCAGTTCGTTCTTCCGCTGGTAGAATCCCATCCAATGGCGAAGCAGGATAGTAATGGAAGTGCCGGCAATCAGTAGCCCGTACAGGAAAAAGTTACTTACAATCTCGACAGCCATTATCCGGTTCTTATAGAAAAAGGAATAATACCCCGGCTCCTGCCCGGAATACCGGTTCAGCCAGTAATCGCTCCCGAAAGAGACTACAATCATAACCAGAATAAGCAGGGACACGATAATGATATACAACACATACCGGTTTTTCAGCAGCAATCCGGGTAACAGGACATACATGTGCAGATAAATTCCTCCGAGATAAAACGCCAGCAACAGCCCGCTGACATACCCAATCACACCGCCCACCTCATCCAGAAAGCCGGCGCAGGTCAGATAAGGCATATTGAACGCCACAAAAGTAAAGAACAGTACCAGCAGCAAATGCCTCCCGAACCTGTACTTCGGAGCTATCAGGAAATCAATCAAAAAGCTGTTATAGGTTCCTTCCGACTTCGGCATAATAGGAGTTTTTATATTTCACGCAAAGATATACATATCCCCCTCAAAAGCCATATTTGATGGCTATACTCGTATAAAAAGCAGGTGAGAAATGCGGGTCATATTCCCTGTCCATCGACTTGAACATCGCTTTCAGCGTGCGGTCGTCATAAAAGGCCGCCCGGTAAGCGGACAAGCCAACCGTTATCGGAACGGACAGCGACTTCGTGATAGTCAGTTCCGGTTGCAACCCGGTCGTAATATACTGCTGGGTGAATATCTTATCCTTGCCGTCGTGCTCCACGAAAGCAAGCATGCCGTTCATCGAACCGACCAGCTTCAGCCGAAGCAATTTATGCAACTGCATCCCGCCCGATATCTCCACTCCGTCCATCATCGAGACATTCACCATATAACGCCCCTCTAGCCGCCAGTCCACAAAAAGAGCCGGAAAAACCATCGGATAACCGAAACTGGTATTCAGCGCAACCCCCATCCCCAAATCCAGATTATCGCGCAGATGCCAGATAGCCGCCACCATCCCCACCCCCATCACATGGTCCCAACGGGCATAGGCAAGGCTACCGGTATTCATAAAAAGCCCCACCCCGGCACTTGCCAGAAGCGACCACCTCTTATTCAACGGACGGATATACGAAACAGCCAGCTGCGCATTGAAGATTTGCGACTCCATATACTCCGACAAGTCCTTGTTATCCATCGAAGCATAGGAAGCGCCCAGACCGACCATCCAGGCCGTCGGGTGGTTGTTTTCATCCATTTTCATGGATACGGGAATGTTCACCCCTCCCTGAATCACCTTCATATCCCCTTTGCCGCCCACCTTTTTATTATCGGCATCCCGGAATCCGGACGAACCGATATATTCAGTCTTCAGCCAGACCTGTGCGCTTGTTTCCCGGCATATAAAAACTCCCGCCAACATCAACCACAACCATACTGTTTTCATATCATGCTTCTTTTTATTATTGAACTCGAAGCAAAACTAGACAAACAACCGATGCCCGGATATTTTAGTAGACGAAGCGGCAGTAATAATAGACCAAACGGGGTTTCAGGTATATTTCCCGGTAAACCAATCCTTGAACTCCCCGACACGCGCCTTGCTTACCAGGATTTTCTCCTGCACAGGGACTTTCAGGTTCACAGACAGGCGTCCGTTAAACCAGAGGTCGATGTCGGATACGGCTTTCCGGGAGATAAGATACTGGCGGTTCACACGGAAGAAAATATCCGGGTTCAGACAGTCGGACAACTCATCGAGCGTCTGCGTAAAAGTATATTCCCGCCCATCGGTAACGACCGCCTTCACAAGCCCGTCATTGATATAGAAGAACAGAATCATATCAACCGACAGCGGAAGCAACTTGTCCCCCTTTACCGGAACCAGGAAATGCGTCTTGTAGCTTTCCTGCCGTTTCAGCACATGAATCAGGCGGCTGTAATCAAATTCCTTTGAAGGTGCCTCCGAACGCAGTTGTTCCAGTTTGCCAATCGCCTTCCGTATGTCGCTCCCGCCAATCGGCTTGAGCAGATAATCGATGCTGTTCACTTTGAAGGCACGCAGGGCATACTCATCGTAGGCCGTCGTGAAAATGATCGGGCAGGAGATATCCACATGTTCGAAAATCTCGAAGGCGGAACCGTCCGCCAGATGAATATCGAGGAATATCAGGTCGGGCATCGCATTGGCACGGAACCAGTCGATACTTTCTGCAATACTATCCAACACGGCCACAACCCCGATATGCGGGGCCGCCTCCGAAAGCAGAGCCGTCAGATTGCGGACGGCCGCTTTTTCATCTTCAATGATAAGTGCATTCATATCAATGGAATAGTTACGATAAATGTATTGTTCTCTTCGCGCACCTCGATTTCTTCCTTGAAGAGCAGGTTGTAACGTTTCGCCAGGTTTGCCAGGCCGATTTGTAAGCCTCCGCTGGCTGTGAGCTTACGCTGGACGGGATTGCTGACCGTCAGCCGGTTTCCTTCGGTAAAAACCCGGATGACCAACGGATGGCGATTGCTAATTTCATTATGCTTGACAGCGTTTTCAACCAGCAGCTGGACGGACATAGGGGGAAGCTGGCGCGCCCCGACGGCTTCGTCTATCCGAATATCAAACTCCAGGTTATCTTCATAACGCATCTTCAACAAAAAGATATAGGCGGTGACAAACTCCATCTCCTCCCGCAAGGTGACGCTTTGGGATTCATTCTCCTGCAAGGTGTAACGAAGCACCCGCGACAGTTCCTGCAAATAATCCTGTGCCTTATCAGGCGTTTCGCGGATTAGAGAACGCAGGGTATTCAGCGAGTTGAACAGCATATGCGGGTTTAGTTGGTTCTTCAGGGCCTCGTACTGGTTCACTAGGTTTTCCGTGCGTAGCTGCTGGTTCTCGACCAACACCTGCTGGCTTTTGCGAAGCAGGTGAATCATATAACAACTGCCCGTCACGATACAGGTAATGATAAAATCGCGCAACGGATGCAGGTAATGGTGCACCATCGCATCAATCGCCGGAATGTCGAAATGATGATGAAGGAAGACGAAAACCTTCCCCAACAGATTGCTCATCAACCAGGTCAGGACGAAAGACAGCACCATCTTTCCCCACGTGATGCGCGCCGCCGGACGGTTGAACCGGAAGAAGAATGTATTCAGGGCAAAGAGAATCAGCAGCGAAATAAAAGTAAAAAACACTTCATTGGCAACATCGGCCATCCGCATTCCCGGGAAAAGATTGTTCTCCCCGGAATGGTCGAACAGGGATATCAGTTCCGGGAAATGGGTCAGGAACGCCACCACCACAGAAATGACGACGACTGCCAATACATATTTATCTATATTTACTTTCATACCGCAAATATACTTATTTCTTTTCTACACGCGCCGTCACATACATGCCGGGACGAAAACGTTCGTGGTTTCCTTTCACCCGTGCATAGATTTCGAGGGAGCGGTTTACGGCATCGACCTCCTGACCGACAGACAGCAGTGTGGCATCGAACGTCTGCTTTCCCATGCCGTTCACGCGGAACTGGATGCGGCTGCCCGGTGCAAGATCGTCGAGGTCTTTCTCGTAAGCGGTCAGGCAAAGGAGGGTTTCGCCTTTGTCGATTACTTCGCAGACAGGTTCGCCGGCATTGATATATTTACCCAGGTTCAAGATCATTCCGGTCACGTAGCCGTTCAGCGGGGATTTTACCTCCAGGTAAGGACGGATACCGTCTTTGAGCAGGTCGCCGGGCGTAACTCCGAGTATCGTGAGTTGTGCGGCGGCAGCTTCCAGGCGGCTTTTCATCGAAAGGTAATCGGCCTTGCTCTGCTGGAAACGTTTCTGGGAGGCAGCTTCCTGCGAACTCAGACGCTCCTGGCGGTGGTATTCGGCTTCGAGATATTCCGTTTGGGCATGAGCCTCCAGATAACTTTGCTGCAACAGGATGAAATCGGGGTTTTCGAGGGTGGCGAGGACGGCACCTTTCTTTACATAATCGCCCGGAAGCAGGGGCGTTGAATGGACGGTCCCTCCCATCGTCAAGGTGACAGTGGCATGGCGTTGGGGAGGCACAATCATGGTTCCGTTGAAGGAAGAATGATTCGGCATGGCGGTCGCCGAAGTGACGGCGTCGGCACGGATGGTATCGGCGGCAACCACTACCGGTTCGACAGGAGGTGCAACCGGTTCCGGGGTCTGTTCTTTTTCAGTTGTCGTATTGCAGGCGGCTAATAAAAGGACTGCAATGGGAAATAATATTCGTTTCATCAGATGTTTATTTTTAATATATTCTATTTTCTTAAAATATGGCTTCCGGAGGTTCCGACAGCTTGTCTTTTTCTTACCGAGTATACAATTCCAATTCCAGTGCAGAGACATTGTAATTATAGACCGCTTCAATATATCCCCTCCTTATCTCGCGGGCACTGTTCAGGCTCTGGACGAACTGCATAATATCCGTTTCGCTCTCCTTGAATTGTATCTGCGCACTCTTCAGCAGGGCATCCGCTTCCGGGAGCGCACCGGTCGTATAATAACGGATATTTTCTCCCTGTTGGCGAAGCATGGCTTGCAACTCATCGACCTTGTTGTTCAGCTGGCGGGCACTCGCTTCCGCTTCCGTCCGGGCAATACCGGCATCTATCCTCGCCTGCTTCGAACGGCTTTGCTGCGGAAAGAACAGGAGCGGGAAGGAAACACCGACCATCCACGAATTCAACCCGTTCAGCGGTGAAATCTTCTGGCGGATATAACCGACCGAAAGTTCCGGGAAGAAACGGCTGCGCTCCACATTCAACAGTGCCTTCTTCTCGTCTGCCAGGCTCCGGAAATAATTCTGATGCGCTTCCGACGGCGCCGCCTCTCCGGTCACACCCGGAAGCAACGCCAGCGTACTGTCGGCCGGAACGACCGGACTGTCGGCATAACACGCCCAGGTGAAACGGCGGACTGCCAGTTGAAGCTCTTCTTCCGCCTGCATCAGCCGGGTACGCAGGTCGGCTGCCAGCGTCGTTGCCATATTGCGTTCCAGCAAAGTGATATCGCCCTGCTCGTAACGGAGTTTTCCCGCCTCCTGCAAACGGACTGCCAGCTCGCTCTCTTCGCGGTAAAGGGAACAAAGGTTTGCCGCATACTGATAATAAGCCCAGGCACGTTTCACCTCCGCCGTTATCTCTTTGCGTACCATGTCGCGATAATATTCGCCCGTCGCCACCTGCTTGCTGACCAGGGCGTTTTTATAGAAAGGAGTCAAAAGGTTGCCCAGCGACTGGGTGACTTCCAGCTGGTTGTCACTGCGTGTCTCGCCATTGATTTGCCCCCAGGAATAGGAGAAGGAAGTCGCTCCCGGGTCCCAGGCCTCTCCCCTAGCAGCCCGCGAGCGGTCTATCGCCGCCGAGGCCGTCTTCAAACGGGGATGGTTCTTCATGGCAAGGGCAAGGGCCTCGTCCAGCGTAACGGTTGCCGGGATTGCGTCGGGAACCGCTACCCCCTCCGCCCATGCCGCCGGCGACAGGACAGCCAGCAGCAGAACCAGGGTGGTAACCTTCGTCCCCCTCCTTTTCCTGAACTTCTTCCACATCAGCGGGAACGAATTAACCATCCGGTAGAAGACCGGAATAATCAGCAGAGTAAGGACGGTCGAAACAATCAACCCGCCAATCACGACAGTCGCCAGCGGACGTTGCACCTCCGCTCCTGCCGACCTGGCAATCGCCATCGGGACGAATCCCAGCGAAGCCACCAGCCCCGTCAGGAATACCGGACGCAACAAATGCGGGCATCCCCGGGCAATAATCCGGTTCGTACTCATAGTATATCTGTTTCTTTTACGTAAGTCATTGAAATGATTAATCATCAGGATACCATTCAGCACCGCCACCCCGAACAAGGCAATAAAGCCGACCCCGGCAGAAATACTGAAAGGCAACCCACGCAGCCAAAGCGCCACAATCCCCCCTATCAACGACAAGGGCACGGTCGAAAAGACCACCAGCGTATAAGTCACGCTCTTGAAAGCGAAGAACAGCAGCAGCAAAATCAACGCCAGCGCAACAGGAATCACGACCAGCAAGGTATTGATGGCATTTTGCAGGTTCTCGAACTGCCCGCCGTATTCGAAATAATAGCCGGGCTTCAGCTTGATATTCTTCTCCAGCGTGTCCTGTATCTGCGAAACGACCTGCTGGATATCGGCATCGCGCACATTCACCCCAATCACGATACGGCGTTTGGTCGCATCCCGGTTTATCTGCAAAGGACCGTTCACCAGCTCGATACTCGCCACCTCGCTGACAGGTATCTGGATACCCTCCGCCGTGCGGACAAACAACTTGTCGAGGTTAAGGTCCGACACTTTATCGTTATCCAGCCGCAACACAAGGTCGAAGCGCCGTTCGTTCTCAAAAATCACGCCAGCCGCCTCCCCGGCATAGGCCGTGCGGATAATCGTATTCAGTTCCTCTATATTCATACCGTAACGGGCAATCTTGCCGCGATTGTACCTGACCACCAGTTGCGGAAGTCCCATCGCCTGCTCCACAATCACGTCGGCGGCACCGGGCACCTGCTCCACATAGGTTGCCGCCTCTTTCGCCCGGGTGTAGAGTTCCTCCATGTCTTCGCCATACAGCTTGATGGCGATGTCCGCCTTGGCACCCGTCATCAACTCGTTGAACCGGAGTTGTATCGGCTGGCTGAAATTGAACTCCGCCCCCTCGACCGTCTCCAGTGCCTTCTTCATCTTCTCCACCATCTCGGCACGGCTGGAGGCCGACGTCCATTCCTTGAACGGCTTCATGATAATCATCACGTCGGCATCCTCCACCGCCATCGGGTCGGTAGGCACCTCCGCCGTCCCTATCTTGGCAACGACATGTTTGATTTCGGGGAACTGCTTCATCAGCGTCTTCTGCGCCCGACTGGAAAGTTCGATACTCTGCGTCAGCGAACTTCCGGCGGGAAGCGTCATCTGCATCGCAAAGTCGCCTTCATCGAGCGTCGGGATAAACTCCGCGCCCAACCGGATAAACAGCAGCAACGAAGCCGCCAGCAACGCAAAAGCGGAACCGACCGTCGCCCAGGCATGATGCAGGCAGAAACGCAGGCCGCGTTTATAAAACACATTCAGCTTATCGAAGAAACGGTCGGCAAAGGTCGGCTTTGCAGAGATGGTCCGTTTCAGGAAGAGCGAAGCCATCATCGGCACATAGGTAAGCGAGAGAATCAGCGCACCGATAATACAGAAGACCAGCGTCTTCGCCATCGGCGTAAAATATTTGCCTTCAATCCCCGTCAGCGTCAGGATGGGAAAGAACACAATCAGGATAATCAGGACGGCAAAGGTCGCACTGCGCACCACGCCGCTCGCCCCGGCTTCCACTTCCCGGTCCAGTTCAGCCTGCGTGAGCGTCCTCCCGGCAAGCCGTTTCGTATAGATATGCGCCAGTATCCCTTCAAGGATAACAATCGAGCCGTCCACCACGATACCGAAGTCGATCGCCCCCAGGCTCATCAGGTTGGCCGACACGCCGAAGACACGCATCAGGATGAAACCGAACAGCATCGCCAACGGAATAACCGAAGCGACAATCAACCCGGCACGTACATTCCCCAGAAAGACGATCAACACCAGGAAGACTATCAGTGCCCCTTCAATCAGGTTGCGCACCACGGTCGAGATATTCCGGTTCACCAGCTCTGAACGGTTCAGGTAAGGTTCGACACTGACGCCTTCGGGAAGCATTTTCTGCACTTTCTCCACGCGGGCTTCCAGCTCCTTCGTCACCACATTGGCGTTCGCCCCTTTCAGCATCATGGCAATGCCGCCCACACATTCGCCTTCGCCGTCTTTGGTCATCGCACCGAAACGTTTCGGCGCACCGAAGCGCACCGTGCCGACGTCGCTGATATGTATAGGGATGCCTCCGCGGTTCGTAATCACGATGCGTTCGATGTCTTTCGCATCGCTTATCATACCTTCCGAACGGATATAGTAAGCACGGTTCACCTTCTCGATATAACTTCCGCCGGTATTCTGGTTGTTGCTGCTCAGGGCGGAATAGACGTCGCCGATGGTAATGTTCAGCGAATAGAGGGCATCCGGGTCGACCGCCACCTCGTATTGTTTCAGGTAGCCGCCGAAACTGTTAATCTCCACAATCCCCGGAATACCCGAAAGCTGCCGCTTCACAATCCAGTCCTGAATCGTGCGTAGCTCCATGGCATCGTAGCGGTCCTCATAGCCGGGGGCGACCTTCAGCACATACTGGTAGATTTCGCCCAGCCCGGTCGTTATCGGCATCAGTTCCGGCATGCCCAGTTCGGCGGGAATCTCTCCGGCAACGGTTTGTATCTGTTCATTGATCAGCTGCCGCGCATCCAGTGTCGGGACACTCTCCTTGAACACCACCGTCACGAGCGACAACCCGAAACGCGACACGGAGCGTATCTCTTCCACATTCATAATATTACTCATGGCAATCTCTATCGGGAAAGTAATCAACTGCTCCACCTCCTGCGGGGCAAGCGTCGGCGAGACGGTCACAATCTGCACCTGGTTGTTCGTAATATCGGGGACAGCGTCGATAGGCAACGTCAGCATGGCATAAATCCCTCCGATTAGCAGGAACAGGGTCGTCAATCCGACGAACAGCTTTTTGTGAATCGAAAAATGTACTATGGCTTTAAACATCACTTTGTAATTTAAAATAACATTACAAAGCTAGCGGCTGCAAAAGAAGTAACCTATAAGAAAAGAATGAAGCTGACAGAATGGGAAGTGAAATGTACGAATCAGCTTTTAAACGGAAAAGAGAGAAAGGGCGTAAAGAACAAAATCCGGGAAAAGTCAGAGCCGCACATCTTCGTGTAAAGGGTCATACATGCGTTGTAAAAGGGGGTACATGTGTCTGGTCTGAAGACTGACAGGCTCCTGTGCGCGACTTTTCCCGGAATTTTTTTTAGGGGACATCATTCTTTTCATTGAAGTCGTCTGCCTCCTGGTTTCCGCCTTCAATGGTTTCCGTGACGTCTTTCACGTCGCCCGATGTATAGCTATCAGACAGGACAGAGGCATCCGAAGCCATCGCCTCGTCGGTCAGTTCGGCACTCTCGTCCCACAATGTTCGCATTATCTTTGTCATAACCTTTGATTTTATTTGTTAGTACATTATTCTAACAAGACTGCCGCGCAAAAGGTTGAAAAAGGAAAGCAATTTCTGAGAAATAAACGGCTTATTTATCACAGGTCCCTTTGTAACCGGTGGAATCAGAGCGACATAGTTCATGAAGAACTACGTTTATAATGTGGGCAAATATAAGGATTATTTCGGGGTGCGCAACATACGATGGCTTGTTTTTTAGGGGGAGATAAGAATAAATATCTATTAGGGGACGCAAACGACGCAAAGAACGCAGATGCATGCAGAGAAAGATTGATTATTAAAAAGTCTGCGAGCGTCTGCGCCTTCTGCGTCGTTTGCGTCCCCTAACACCGTTCTGTTTTGGTACCAACGAGGTACCGGAGAGGGTTTCACAAGGGGATGCTACAAAAGGAAAAACTGATGTTATTCAACAGAAATTCTCTGCAAAACGGTTCATTATCAATAGGAATGCTAGAGTTCTTCATGAACTAAAATACCCAATAAACATGGCAAAAGACGAACCTAAACGGAGAAGCATCATCGGCACACTGGTCGATAACAAATTGACCGAGCGCGAAGACGACTCCACCATCAACATCACTTATGTGGGCCGACGCTCTATCGACGGCCTGTGCAGCCTTGCCGCCAAAGCAGGCAGCAAATTTTCAGCTTCCGAGCTGCTGACCGCTTACAAGGATATCGAAAAGCAGGCGAAGGAAGAAGTATACTCAGGTGCTACCGTCGAATTCGGTTTCGCCAACAACTCCCTGGGAGTCGAAGGCGCCGTGATCGGCCCAGGCGCCGGTTTCGATCCCGCCGTCAACCGCGTGGTTATGCGCTGCATCCCGTTGATAGGACTCCGTCCTGAGCTCGACATGATCGACGTGATTATCAACGGCACCAACGAAGGAATGCCGACCGTCACGACCCTCTACGACGTGTTCACCAAGACGACCAACGCGAAGCTCACGCCCGGCAACACGCTCAACGGCAAAGGCAACCGCGTAAAAATCGCCGGCAGCGAAGGCAAGGAAGTAGGCTTCTTCTTCATCGACGCTACCGACGAAACAAAGGTCGTAGCCGTACCCGAGACAGCCATCTCGCGCAACGAGCCGTCAAACTTTGCCTTCATCATCCCCGCACTGCCCAACGGCAACTACTATCTGGAGATAGCGACACAATACGGCGGGCAGAGCACAAAAATATTGAAAGAAGTACGCCGTAGCCGCTTTCCCTATCTGCTTCAGGTAGGTTCGGGCGGAAGTGACCGTCCCGAAATAGAGTGACCGCCCCTCCATCCTCCCTCCCCGTAAAAGTCCGGAGGTCGGACCTTATAAGGTCCGGCACCCGGACTCGGGAAGGTCCGACACCAAGACCCGGGAAGGTCCGGTTACCGGACCAAACGCTCCCGAGGTTATAAACCATCGAAAATACTACATTAATCATTTATACGTATGAATACAACAGAACTACGCTCCCTGGCAACCCGCCGTTTACTCGCCGGGTTGTTTTTTGTTATTATGGCGGTAACCCCCTTCATAACACACGCCGCTCCAGCCGGTGAAGGGTGGAACGGCGAAATAGCCGACAAAATCGAAAATGCCGCCGGCAATTCCGGCGACACAGCCGATAAACCTATCTTCATCAAAAAGGCCGCCGAACTGGCGTATCTGGCACAACAAGTGAATACGGGAGGCTATGTATTGGAAGTTAAAAACGGAAATAAGATCGACAACGAAGCCGATTCCTATAAACAAGGTTTCTCCGGTTATTATTTCGCTCTCTCCGACGATATCAAACTGGATGGAGGACTCTGGACTCCGATAGGACATATGCATATCTTCTGCGGCCACTTCGATGGCAAAGGGCATACTGTCGACGGACTGAGAATAGATCAGATTGATGGCTATATCGGATTATTCGGCTGCGTTAATGACGGCACGATTTGCAATCTGGGTGTCCGCTTGCATGAAGACGGGATAAAGGTTGCTTCATCATACCCTAAAGATAATATCTTCGCAGGCGGAATTGTCGGGTATCTACTAGGATTAAACATTGGTGCTTCTCTCCGCAATTGCTTCGTGGTTGGAGACGGAAAAGTGGAGATAACAGCAGGATACCAGGGGACAGTAGGAGCAATAGCTGGGTCGATTAAGAGTTCCGACTCTCATTCCGCCCTCCTGACCCATTGTTATTCCACAGTCGATGTGGAAGCAACAACAGAAAACCAGTGCTATGCAGGTGGCATCGTCGGTAGATCCAATAGTATCCTTTCCTACACCTACGCCACCGGAAGCGTGAAAACCAACAACGCCACTGAACAATCTGCCGGCGGCATTTGCGGAAGAAGAGAAGGCGGAGAACTAACCCATAACCTCGCCCTGAACAGCGAAGTGACAGTATCCGGCGGCTCCGACTCCCACCGGATAGCTGGCTCCAATCTCAACGACGAGACGTCTCCCGGTTCCTCCTTCAACTATGCCTGCCCCTCCATGTCGCTGAAGAACCAACCCTTCACCGACGATCCTTCCAGCCTCGACGGTGCAAACACCTGGGCAGACCAATTCAGGAACGACCTCCAAAACATCCCGGTATCACCATCGGACGTTAACGAATGGACAACAGCCTGGATTTGGCCCGACACCCCGTCCGGCCAACCTGCCTTGCTCCCCCAGCTAAAACGGCTCAACCCCGACGACACTTACCCCGAAGGCTCCTCCGCCGACAACCTGCTTGCCGGACAGCCCTCACTCGCCACCGTTGACTTCCTTTCCGTCCAACCCGACCCGGCGTCTTCCATCGAAAACCTGGGTGGCGGCGACGGCTCAACCGCTGCAACTCCCATCCGCATCCGCAATGCCGTCGAACTGGCCTACCTCGCCCGTCAGGTCAACAACGGCGGTCAAATCCTACAGCTCCTCTATGGCAAAAGCATCGACAACACCGCCGATGATAACCTCAAAGGCTTCGCCGGCTACCACTTCGCCCTCTCCGACGACATCGACCTGAAAAGGCAAAACTGGACGCCGATAGGGAATGAAGACTCCCCATTCATGGGAAATTTCAATGGCGACGGGCATGTCATAAAAGGTTTGAAAATAAGTATTCACAATGAAACGGATGCCGATGTATATGCCGGATTGTTCGGCTACGTTCTAAACGGTACGTTCTGCAACCTGGGTATATGGCTGGCTCCGGAAGGGATAGAGATATTCTCAAGCCAAAGCGATATTTATGCCGGAGGACTGGCAGGATGTATATACGCATCATATACCAATATCCACAACTGTTACGTGGAAGCAGAAGGGAACGGTACAATCAGAGGCGAAGGTGACTTTGCCTGTATCGGAGGAATAGCAGGAAAAGCGAATGTAGAAATAACCCATTGTTACGCTACCGTCAATGTAGAAGTAACAAACAATAGAGCGGCTCGTATCGGCGGCATTGTCGGAGAAGGAGGCCCTACCATTTCCTATACTTATGCCACTGGGGAAATAAAATGTAGCGGTTCGTGTTTTATAGGCGGCATTACAGGAAGAAGTACAGGTGGCTCAATAATAAACTGCCTGGCCTTGAACAAGGAAATTACGACCGACGAAAAAGGCCATATCTTATTCTATCGTATAGCAGGATTAGCCTCCACCTCTACCTCCAACTACTCCACCCCCCGCATGATGCTAAACGGTCAACCTACCAAGAACGATGATAGAGACTTCGACGGCGCCGACACCTGGACCGACAAATTCAAGGAAGACCTGCTAAAAGAGCCTTCCGATAACAACGAATGGGCAACAGCCTGGGAATGGGCGGACGGCAAACTCCCATGCCTGAAAAAAAGCAACCCCGACGGCAGCTATTCCAGCTCCCTGATAGCCGGGCAAACACCCCGCCAGGCGGACGACTTCCTTTATCACTCCCCCTGGGCCGACAATGCTGTCACTTCCATTGAAAACGCCACTCCTTCCGGCGCCTCCCAACCCGGCGACGGTTCCTCCCCAAACACCCCTATCCTTATCAAAGATGCCGCCGAACTGGCGTATCTGGCACAACAGGTAAATGCGGGAGGCTATGTATTGGAGTTTAGCGATGGAAGCAAGATTGACAACGCCAGTGAAATCACCAAACGCGGTTTTTCCGGCTACTACTTCTCCCTCTCCGATGATATTAAGCTGGAGGGAGGAAACTGGATACCGATAGGAGATGACAACAGCTTCCGAGGCCACTTCGATGGCAAAGGACATACAGTGGATGGACTGAGAGTGGACGTTGTTAAAGAGAATTCATCAGAAAATACGTCCGATAATACGCCTGCATACGCCGGATTATTCGGTTATGTTGAAGATGGCACGCTCTGTAACCTGGGTGTCCGCCTGCATGAAGATGGTATAAAGGCAGTTTCAAATAATAACGATGCCTTTGCCGGAGGAATTGTAGGACTTCAAATTGGATTTGAAGATAACACCCTTCTCCGTAATTGCTTCGTAGTTGGAAACGGGAAGGTGGAAGCTACAGCTGAATTCTCAGGCTTTGCCGGAGGAATAGCCGGATTGATAAGCTTTTCCGTCCCTAACTCCGCCACCCTCACCCATTGCTATGCAACAGTCGATGTCGAAGCAACAGCAAATATCACCTGTTGTGCAGGCGGCATTGCCGGAAGTTCCTACGGGCGCCTTTCCTACACCTATGCCACCGGAAGTGTAAAGACAAACAAGACCAACCAATATGCCGGCGGCATTTGCGGAGATATAGTCAGCGGAGAACTAACCCACAGCCTCGCCCTGAACAGCGAAGTAACAGCAAACGGCGCCAACGCCCACCGGATAGCCAGCAACTCTTTTCCGCCCGATCCTCCGTCTGACTTACTTCCCGTCCTCGACACCAACTACGCCCGCCCCGCCATGTTGCTGAATAACGGTTCAGATTCCGGTTCCACAACCGTAACCTCTCCCGACGGCACTTCACTCGACGGCGCAGACACCTGGCTCGACACCTTCGCCGACAACCTGGCAAGCGACGATGCCACCAACGAAGGCTGGAAATCCGGCGCCTGGACATGGCCTACCGCCCCGTCCACGCTGCTCCCCAAACTGGCCCTCGTCACCTTCGACGACTCCGGTACCCCCAACGGCTTCACCCCCTGGCCGGCACCAGCTACAACGGTAACTTCCGGCACTTTAAGTTCCCCAGTAATTTCAGTCGCCCAACCCGACCTCGATGCAGCCGACTACCTTGTCAACCGTCCCCTCCTCCACGTCACCCAACCTGCTGAAGGAGGAACACTGGCCGTCTACCTCGCCGACCCGGCAAACCCGACGGCACCGGCTCCCGGTACGCCGACCCTCACCGACGGCACCAACGGCTCTGAAAGTATCCCCGTCGTCCCCGGCACCGCCCTCTGGCTCACCAACATCCCAAAGGCAGGCTACGACTTCAAAGCCTACCTCTCCGGCCCAGCCCCCGACGGCGTCACCCAACCCGTCAGCGGACAGTCACTCACAATGACCGCCGCCGACCTATGGATAACCGCCTCCTTCACCGCACAGGCACCGCCGCCGCCTCCAACGCCGGTCTACTACGACGTCACCCTTCCCTCCGTGGAAGGCGCCACGACCGACCCCGCCGCCGGCACGTACTCCGTCGAAGCCAAGGAGAGCTTCCGCTTCTTCCTCACCCTCGACGAAGCCTACTCGCAGTCGCAGCCCGTCGTCATCACCGACCGCGGTGAAACGATCACACCCCGCACGAGCGATGGGGCCTATATCGTGAAAACCGTCCACAGCGACGTCTCCATCTCAATCGCCGGCATCGTCGAAAACGACCCTGTCGCCAACGAGTCCATCGCCGCCCCCTCCGATGCCCTCCGCATCTGGACGGAGCCGGGTACCCTCTGCATCGACCTCGACATTACCAACCGCACAAGCACCGACACGGATACCGTTCCTTCCGTCCGCATCATCTCCGCCGACGGACGGCTGCTGCACGACTTCCGCCCTGTCCCCGGTCTGAACCGCCGCAATCTGGCCCCCGGCCTCTACATCATCCAGGCCGGCCAAACAGTCCGGAAGGTAATCGTGAAATAAGCGGGTAATAACCGGAAGGTAGTTCAAAAAAATCAGGCGGCTCCTACGTAAGGAGTCGCCTGATTGCTTTATTGATTGAATACGTTCATCTCTGCTCAAACTTGCCACATCTGCCACTTCTAGCAATTTGTCGAAGACAGCTTTACGTGCCTTAAAAGGCATTCTTTCCAATGTATCCGTATGCTTTAATAAATATTACAGCGTCGTATACACTATCGAATCCACCGCATACGACAGGATATAAGCTGCCGGCGTTGCATTCGTTATGGAATACCCCTTCTTCAATTCCTCTATTGCATCCGCTTTACCTTTGCCCAATACAGGGACCAGCAACGGCGAACCGTTCAGGATTAGCGGGCCCGTCATCGTGATGCGGAACTGTCCCGTTTCCGGATGCTGCGATACCGCATAATTGCGGCTGTCGGTCAGCAAGGGAAGATTGTCGGGGAAGATAGACGCCGTATGCGAATCTCCTCCTATACCCAGGATGATACAATCGAAATAGGGAAACTGGCCGTGACGCGGCAGATACTCCTTCACGATACGCGAATAACGCATAGCCTCCGTCCCCGGTTCCCCTTCGCCATGAATGCGGTGGATATGTTCGCTAGGAATGTGGAGCGGTTCGAACAACAGCTTGTTCGCATGACCGAAATTACTTTCCGTATCTGTCGGCGAAACGCAGCGTTCGTCCACCCAGAAGAAACGCATGTTGTTCCAGTCTATCTTATCTTTATATTCGTCCGCCCACAAGGCAAACATCTGTTTGGCCGTTTCACCACCCGACAGAGCCAGGTTGAACGGTTCATCATCCTCTTTACGGGCCATATAATCCATCAACTGGCGAGTCAATGCCCGTAATGCATCTTTGTTGTCTTTGTAATTCTCTATTTTCATATGCTTCATTATTATCAGCCGCACGAATCGCAGGGAGCTCCCATCGAATCTGCGCCTAGCATCATTCTTTCTATCGGACCATTCTGTCCCGGCTCATAGAAGAAGAGATTCTTCGAACCCTCTTCCTTCCAGTGATGCAGGATAGGGTCTATAAAACGCCAACTTGCCTCCAACGCATCGCTGCGGGCATACAGGGTCGAATCGCCCAGCATGGCATCCAGCAACAAACGCTCGTAGGCATCCGGCAGGTGAGTTTTTGAAAGCGAGTCGTAACGGAATTCCATCCCGACCTGTTTCACGGTGAATCCGGCTCCCGGCATCTTCAGACCGAAACGCAGCGTGATGCTTTCGTCCGGCTGGATACGGATAACCAGCTTATTGCATGAACTGCCCGAACACTGCCCGGCGAAAAGCTGATGCGGTGTCGATTTGAAATGGATGACAATCTCCGACGACTTTTCCGGCAACTTCTTACCCGTAAAGAAATAGAACGGGACACCACTCCAACGCCAGTTGTCAATGAAGAACTTCATGCCTACATACGTTTCGGTATTCGAATCGGGTGCGACATTCTTCTCCTCGCGATAACCGTCATACTGACCGCGGACTACCCATTCATTCATCTCACGAATCGTATAGGGACGGATAGCACGGAAGACCTTCACAATCTCATCGCGAATCGGTTCCGGGTCGAACACGGCAGGCGATTCCATCGCCGCAAACGCCATCAATTGCATCAGGTGGTTCTGAACCATATCACGCAGGGCACCTGCCCCGTCATAATATTTGCCGCGGTTCTCCACACCCAGCGTTTCGGAGGCGCTTATCTCGACCGAATCCACATAATTCCGGTTCCAGAGTGGTTCGAAAATACCGTTGGAAAAACGGAGTACCAGGATATTCTGCACCGTCTCTTTTCCCAGATAATGGTCGATACGGTAAATCTCCTCCTCTTCGAAAATACGGCAGAGATGTTTGTTCAGTTCCTGGGCCGTCTCAAGGCTTGTGCCGAACGGCTTCTCCACAATCACGCGGCGCCATCCGTCTTCCGTATCAGCCACATTCATGCCGTTTTCCTGAAGATACTTGGGTACCAATTCGTACATCAGCGGCGGAGTGGCCAGATAATAGATAATCCTGTCCGGGATATTTTCCTGTTGCTGCAACGAATGGATACGGTCTTTCAGTTTTACATATTCGGCGGAGTTGGTTGAATCGAATGCCAGGTAGAACAGAATCCGGAGGAATTTATCCAGTTCTGCGCTGTTTGTTTCCTTATTTCCCCTTGCTTCCAGGATGTGTTTACGCTGTTCGGCACGAAACTCTTCGTCCGTGTATCCCGTACGGGCCGCACCCAATATAGCGAAATGTTCGGGTAACATATCGCCAATGAACAATTCAAAAAGTGCCGGAAGCAACTTGCGACCTGTCAGGTCGCCCGATGCTCCGAAAATAACCAGGAGTTGACTGTCTGCTCTTTTCATCATCAAGTCCCTCCTTTATACTGTATAAGTTCCTGAAACTGTGTTACCGCCTTCGCCCGTCCAGTTGGTGTGGAAGAAAATGCCGCGGTCACGATCTACTCTCTCATAGGTATGCGCACCGAAATAGTCACGCTGTGCCTGAATCAGGTTGGCAGCCGAATTGAGCGTGCGCAAGCCGTCGAAATAACTCAGGGCCGAACTCATGGCCGGCAAGGCTACGCCACTCAGGGCGCCTTCTGCAACCACCTTACGCCAAGAAGGCAAAGCGACCTGTATCTTGGTGCGGAAGAAGTCGTCGAACAGGAGGTTCTGCAACTCCGGATTCTTCCTGTACGCATCCGTAATCTTCTGCAGGAATACGGAACGGATGATACAGCCTTTACGCCATATCTGTGCAATCGTGCCGAAGTCCAGGTTCCATCCGTAACGTTCGGAAGCGCGGCGAATCAAAGAAAAACCTTGTGCATAAGAAATCAGCTTCGCAGCATACAAGGCCTGGCGAATCTCTTCAACATACAGGTTCTCACCCAGTTCGACAGGTTCGGGATACAATCCGGAAGCCTTTTCGCGTTCAGACGACAGGGCCGACAGCATACGGGCATAAACAGCTTCCGTAATCAGTGTCAACGGATCGTTTTCGTCCATTGCTGCGATGGCGCTCCATTTGCCGGTTCCTTTCTGTCCGGCGACGTCCAGGATTTTGTCCAGCAACGGTTTGCCGTCTTCGTCGCGGAAGCGGAGGATATTCTTTGTAATCTCAATCAGGAAACTGTCCAGTTCCCCTTTGTTCCATTCTTCAAAGACGACAGCCATTTCGTCGTCATCCAGTCCTTTACGGTTCTTCAGCAAAGAATAGGCTTCGGAGATTAACTGCATGTCGCCATACTCAATCCCGTTATGCACCATCTTCACGAAATGTCCGGCACCGCCCGTGCCTATCCATTGACAACAGGGAGTCCCATCGTCGAGCTTGGCTGCAATGCCTTGCAATATGTCCTTTACAATTGGCCATGCTTCGGGAGAACCTCCGGGCATCACAGACGGGCCGTGCAGGGCACCTTCCTCGCCGCCTGAAATACCGCTACCGACAAAATAAAGACCTTTTGCCTCCACTTCCTTCACACGGCGTTCCGTATCGTGGAAATCGGAATTACCACCGTCAATAATCACATCGCCGGGCGACATGTGGGGCAGCAGTTGTTCAATCATC
This sequence comes from Parabacteroides goldsteinii, assembly GCF_020091425.1. Taxonomy (NCBI): domain Bacteria; kingdom Pseudomonadati; phylum Bacteroidota; class Bacteroidia; order Bacteroidales; family Tannerellaceae; genus Parabacteroides; species Parabacteroides goldsteinii. The sequence continues at coordinate 2,399,346 of NZ_CP081906.1, forward strand.
TCATCGACCGGAGCGCCTGCCTTAATCATCATCATGATGACACGCGGACGCTTAACGGCTTCCACCAGTTCCTCGATAGAATGGGCCGGGATAAAATTCTTCCCCTTGCCGCGGCCGTTCACAAAACGGTCCACCACCCCTTCCTCACCGGGGAAACTACGGTTATATACAGCAACGGTAAAACCTTTGCTTTCCATGTTCAGAGCCAGGTTCTCACCCATAACGGCGAGACCTATCAGTCCAATATCTGCTTTTTTCATGTTCTGTTCTATTTTATATTTCGTTATTTTATCAATGCAAACAAATCGTTCAACGATTCACTCATCGAAGGATGCGTATAAATGCTATCCCTCAGGAATGTGTAATCTTTTCCCGCCCGTATAGCCAGCGAGACGGTATTGATAACCTCCGTCGATTCGGCGCAGAAGAGGGTACAACCCAGTATCTCGCCTGTTTCCGTATCGACAATCGCTTTCAGTAGGCCATCCGTCTGCTCGAAAGTACGTGTTCGCGGGAATGCCGCCGCCGGAATCCGTGCGATACTTATCTTTCTTCCCGAACGCAAGGCCTCTTCTTCTCCCATACCGATACGCGACAAAGGCGGGTCGATGAAAACGGAGTAAGCCACAGCTACACGATCATCTTTCGTACGACGTCCGCTACCGAACAGTTCATCCTTTATCACCCGGTAATCGTCCAGGGAGATGTAAGTGAACTGGAGTCCGCCTGTCACATCGCCCATGGCCCATATATCGGGCACGTTCGTATGCAGGTGTTCGTCTACCACGATTGCACCACGGTCGGAAACCTGTATGCCTGCGGCTTCCGTATTCAGGTCCGTCGTGTTCGGACGTCGGCCGGTTGCCAGCAAAACGGCGTCGGCGGGAAGTTGCCGGAGCTCTCCTCCCACATTCTCTTTATATGTTATAACAGCTTCGGCTCCATTGTGTTCAATCGACTGCACCAAAGCGTTCAGATGAATAGTAATTCCTTTCTTTTCCAATACTGTTTTTACCGCCTCGGCGATATCGCGGTCTTCACGGGCAATAAACTTGTCGCCCCCTTCGAGCACGGTTACTTCGGAACCGAAGCCGGCAAACATGGAGGCAAACTCAAGGCCGATGTAACCACCGCCTACAATCACCAGCCGGCGCGGTAGCTTATCCAGTTCCATGATAGAAGTACTGGTATAAACATACGGATTACCTTCCAGTCCCTTGATTGACGGAATAATGGTGGAAGCGCCCGTATTGATGAATATCTTTTCGCCCTCCAGGAGAAGGGTTTCATTGCCTGCTTTCACTTCTATTTCATGAGGAGAACGAAAAGAAGCGATACCGGTATAGACCGTGACGGTGTCTTTCGAATCGAGGTTATCGAAATTCTTTTTGCGTAAAAAGGCAGTCAGTTCCCTTTTTCCGGCAATAGCATTCCGGAATTCCTCTGTGTATTGCTCAAAAGAAGAGGGTTTCCTGTATTGAGTTACTTTCGACATGTGTACCAGCCTTTTTGTCGGGATACAACCTATATTGATACAAGTTCCGCCATACATACCAGCCGAACGTTCAATAATGGCTACGTTCCAGCCTCTCGTTCCCAACTCTGCGGCCAAAGTCTTGCCGGCCTTACCAAACCCAATGATTATCGCATCATACTTTTTCATCTTTCGTTTCTCCTCTTTTAAGTTAGTTATTAACAGAACATTCGTTTTAACCTAATTGTTCGTAAAATTTATCTATATTCCAATATTTATTATCTATCAGCCTCCCCGCTTAAAACGCAAAGGATGACAATACAAAAGTAGAGAAAGCGACTAGTTAAGGGAATGGTCATTTTTCCTATTGAGTTGGCAATTTGTCATTCACTGGGGAGCAAAATTCCGGACACTACGGAGCGGCTTCAGTTTCCTGCTTAGGAAACGCGAGTTTCTTCCGCAGGAAACTGGAGTTCCCCAGGCAGGAAATTGCAGTTTCCTAGGCAGGGAACTGGAGTTTCCTAAACGCGAAACTACGAGGAAACTGTAATCAGCTGAGCAATAATACACTAATACAAAATTGAGGAATAGTAAGAAAACAGATTCTATTACCTCTTGACAGCCGAAATAAGTAACATCATTTCCACAAATACAGAGAACGACAAAGATAGGCACAAAAACGGCCTCATTCCTGCCTTTCTCTATTTATATTTTGATAACAATTAGACTATATATACAGAAATTTATCGTAAATTTGCGACGATTCTCTCATTTTGATAAGCAGAGAACTCATTGCAATAACCAATTTTACATGTAATGAAACAAGACAAGATCATTTTCGACATCATTGAAAAAGAACATCAGCGCCAGTTGAAAGGTATCGAGCTGATTGCTTCTGAAAACTTTGTGAGCGACCAGGTGATGCAAGCCATGGGAAGCTGCCTGACCAACAAATACGCCGAAGGTTATCCCGGCAAGCGTTATTATGGTGGTTGCGAGGTAGTAGACCAGAGCGAAACGATTGCTATCGAACGGTTGAAACAAATCTTCAATGCTGAATGGGCAAATGTCCAGCCTCACTCGGGAGCACAGGCAAATGCAGCCGTATTCCTGGCAGTTCTTAACCCAGGGGATACATTCCTCGGTTTGAATCTGGCACATGGCGGCCACCTTTCTCATGGTTCTCCCGTAAATAGTTCAGGTATCCTATATAAAGCAACAGAATATAACGTAAAAGAAGAAACCGGACGCGTCGATTACGACCAGATGGAAGAAGTTGCACTGCGCGAAAAACCGAAATTGATTGTCGGTGGCGGTTCTGCTTATTCACGTGAATGGGATTACAAACGTATGCGCGAAATCGCCGACAAAGTAGGCGCCCTGTTGATGATAGACATGGCTCACCCTGCCGGTCTGATTGCTGCAGGTTTACTGAACAACCCGTTGGAATATGCCCACATCGTGACTTCTACGACTCATAAAACGCTGCGTGGTCCGCGTGGAGGTATCATCCTGTTAGGCAAAGACTTCGAAAACCCATGGGGAAAGAAGACTCCGAAAGGCGAAATCAAAAAGATGTCGCAGTTACTCGATTCAGCCGTATTCCCGGGAATCCAGGGAGGTCCGCTGGAACATGTAATTGCTGCTAAAGCCGTTTCTTTTGGCGAAGCACTGGAACCGGAATACAAAACATATCAGGCTCAGGTGAAGGCAAATGCAGCTGCTATGGCTAAAGCATTTATCGATAAGGGGTATAAGATTATTTCCGATGGTACGGACAATCACAGTATGCTGATAGACCTGCGTAAGAAATTCCCTGAACTGACCGGTAAGGTAGCTGAAAAAGCATTGGTTGCTGCCGACATCACTGTCAATAAGAACATGGTTCCGTTCGACAGCCGTTCAGCATTCCAGACTTCAGGTATCCGTGTCGGTACTCCGGCTATCACAACCCGTGGTGCCAAAGAACCGCTGATGGCTGAAATCGTTGAATTAATCGACACTGTTCTTTCTGCTCCCGAATGTGATAAGACAATCACCGCTGTTCGCGAAAAAGTAAACAGCATCATGAAAGAATATCCAATCTTCGCATGGTAAAATACCTTGTATAGGGCCGGCACTAAACCGCTGTCCCTATACATTATATTATATATAGTATATAAATACCGTATAAGCGGCAAAAATATCTGTTTAACCGGAGTAAATACCGGGACGACCGCTAGGGCCGCCCCTACGAAAAACAAAATTCACAATTATCTATAAACTTATCTTTATAACATGAAGAAGCTCGTTTCAATGTGTGCAGGCGCAGCACTATGTATCCTTGCGTCATGCAGCGAAGGGCCTACAAAACAGATGCCTTATAATCAGGGTATCAATGTAATTCCTGTACCTGTAAGTCTGACTCAGAACGAAGGAGTCTTTAAAGTTGGCAAAAATATGGCTTTCCAGGCTTCCACTCCGGAAGCTAAGACTGTGGCTGAATTTTTTGCTTCTAAAATGAATCTGGCAACAGGTTATCAGGTAACAGTCGGAGACAAAAAAGTTTCTAACGGGATTTCATTGCTCATCGACGAATCACTGGACGTAAATAACGAGGGTTACACACTCGACGTAACTGCCAATGGAGTTGTTGTAAAAGCTAAAACTCCGCAAGGTTTGTTCTACGGTATGCAGACATTCATGCAACTGTTGCCGGCAGAAATCGAAAGTCCGGTTGTTGTAAACGGTATCGCATGGACCACTCCATGTGTTTCGGTAAAAGACGAACCGCGTTTCGGATACCGTGGCTTCATGCTTGACCCGTGCCGCCATTTCATTCCAGTTGAAAACGTAAAAAAACAGATTGACGTATTATCCCTGTTCAAGGTAAACCGCATGCACTGGCACTTAACAGACGACCAGGGCTGGCGTATCGAAATCAAGAAATATCCGAAACTGACAGAAGTCGGAGCAAAACGTATCGAAGGCGAAGGCACTGAGTACGGCGGCTTCTATACACAGGAAGAAATCAAGGAAGTTGTGAAATATGCAGCCGATCGCTTCATCACAGTTATTCCTGAACTGGAACTTCCGGGACACGAAATGGCTGCTATCGCCGGTTATCCTGAATTGTCTTGTAAAGGCGAACCGGGTACTCCGCGTATCATCTGGGGTGTTGAAGACATCGTAATGTGTGCCGGCAAAGAAGAAACATTCAAGTTCCTGGAAGACGTGATTGATGAAATCGCCCCGTTGTTCCCCAGTGAATATTTCCATATCGGAGGTGACGAATGTCCGAAGATCAGCTGGAAAGAATGTCCGCTATGCCAGAAACGTATCAAGGAAGAAGGGTTAAAAGGCGACAAACAGCACAGCGCGGAAGAACGTTTGCAGAGTTACTTCGTACAACGTATGGAAAAATATCTTTCCGGCAAATACGGAAAGAAAATCATTGGTTGGGATGAAATCCTGGAAGGTGGTCTTGCACCGTCTGCAACTGTTATGTCATGGCGTGGTGAAGCCGGCGGTATCGCTGCTGCTAACATGGACCACGATGTGATTATGACTCCGGGAAGCGGTGGTATGTATCTTGACCAATATCAGGGAGATTCCAAAATAGAACCGGTAACTATCGGCGGATATGCTACGATTGAAAAAGTATACAGCTATAACCCGATTCCTGACACATTGGTTACAACAGGCAAAGCCCAGCATGTAATCGGTGTTCAGTGTAACAACTGGTCGGAATATATGTACAACACCGATTTGATGGAATATCGCATGTATCCTCGTATGTTGGCTTTGGCCGAAATCGGATGGAGTCCGCTAAACCGTAAGGATTATAAAGATTTCGAACGCAGACTTGATAATGCTTATGTTCGTCTGGATGCACACAACATCAACTATCATATCCCACAACCGGAACAGCCGAATGGCTCATGTAACTTCGTTGCATTTACGGATAAAGCATCTCTGGCATTCAAAACAACTCGCCCTGTCAAAATGGTATATACAATCGACGGAACAGAACCGACTGCCGAATCAACTGTTTACTCTGCTCCTATCGAATTCACAGAATCAGGCATATTGAAAATCCGCTCCGTATTACCTTCCGGTAAAATGAGCAAGACTCGTACAATCACTGTAGAAAAACAGGCACTGGCTCCGGCTAAGGAAGTTGCTAAAACAACTCCGGGACTGGAAATGCAGGTTACTGACGGTATGTTCCTTGAATCATCGAAACTGGCTGACGTAAAAGAATGGAAGAAATCGACCATGAAAGATTTGCGCGAACTTACCAGCGTTGTCAAGACCAGCGAATCAATGAGAGGCGTTAAACAGTATGCTGCCGTTGCAACCGGTTATGTAAATATTCCGGAAGATGGCGTTTACTATATCTCTTCTGACAACGAAGAAGTTTGGATTGACGGCAAACTGCTAATCAACAATGGCGGTGAAGTAAAACGTTTCTCACGCCACGACACTTCTGTTGCTTTGGCTGCCGGCCTGCATGAAATCAAAGTGGTATTCCTCGGACATATCATCGGCGGATGGCCTTCCAACTGGAATGACGGCAGTGTAAAACTGCGTAAAGCGGATGCAGAAAGATTCACCCGTATCACTCCGGAAATGCTGGTTCATTAATCACATTTTGGTAATCACAAAAAAGGCCCTGGACGTCACTGTTCAGGGCCTTTCTTTATCTTAATCGACTTTCATCTTCATAATGGTAATCGAGTTGGGCGGGAAAGAATAAACCATCGGTCCACCCAGAGAGAAAGTGATATTCTTCGATACCGGAACAATCCGGGTCGGATTATCAAATGTATTACGCACCAAAGGATCGCCGGTCAATTGAAGGATTTCCGCATCATTTTTGACACTAGCACCTTTTATATTCAATTCCGTCTTTTCTTCATGTTGTGTCGTATTTACGACTTTCAGTATAATCGTATTGGTCTCCTTCTCCAATGTGGCAACAGAAACCAGCGACGGCAGCGGAGGCAATACAACCTCATGCACCAATTTGTCCTCGACATAACAACTTACGGCTTCATCCTTACAAACCACTTTCACATCATACCAACGGTTGCTTTCAAAAGAATAAGGTTCAGGAGAACGCAATGTGTCTTTAACGGCACCGGCAGAACGATAGAACTCACAGGTTCCGGGAGCAATGGAAACTGCAATATGATCGTTGGCCTCTCCTTCTTTTCCATTATCCCGCACACGAAGCTGAATCTGTCCGCTTCCTTTATTCCTTCTCACTCTCATGGAAAAAGTGTAATCGTGGGCTGTCGAATCGCCCATTAAGATATAATTCCAACGGTTGGCATCGGGAGTTAATGTACCGTTATTTACTTTCCAGCCTCCGGTCCTGACTATCGCATCCGTTACAGGTTTGCCATCAATCCGCACATCTTCAAAGTCATAACTGTTATCAAACAGTTCGATTCCTGCATATCCGAATGTAACCTGGGGCCTGCTGTATGTTTCTATTTCTGTTTTCAGCAAATCATCTCCCCGGTTATCCGAAAACATCTTCATCATATAATAAGAAGGAGACCCGATTGCACTGTTATTATTAAAAGAAATAGCCGGATATCTCTGAAAATCATAATTTACATTTCCCAATACCGGTGCATAGGCCAGGTGTTTTACCACTTCCGGACTACTCTCCACACCAAGCAGAAAACAGGCTTCTCCTATCGCCGCCCGCAAAGTTCCTTGCAAAGAGACATCGCCCATACTGAACTCACCGATGAAAACCGCAGGAAATCTTCTCAGATATTGCCCGGTCTCGTATCTGTCATGATTTGCGATAAGGAAATCTTCACCGGAATAAAAATGATAATCAGTCCACTCGTTACGGTTTTTCCCTGAAATAAATGAACTCTTAATCACAGTAATTTCAGGATAAGCCTCATTAATAGCTTTTTTAAAAAGGTCAAAACGCTTTGAATATTCCTGCCCATAATTCTCACTCCCAATCTCTATGTATTTCAAGTCAAACGGCTCCGGATGCCCATTCCTGGCACGCATAGCACCAAAAGTCGAATCAGCAGGCTGATTGGCATAAGCAATCGCATCCAATGCATCCTGAACCAACTTGTTCATAGCTGTAATATCCTCATAACGCGGCCGGCGGCTTTGGCTTGTCACCCCGCTATTAATCACATAAAGCGGTTCCGCATCCAAATCTTCGCACATTTGCAGATATTCATGATACCCCATACCGTTAGTCGAACCATACGCCCATATATTCCAGAAATTCCTGCGTGTAGAAATATCTCCAATGGTTTCATGCCAGACCGGATACGTTCCGGCCGTATAACCTTCTACAAAACTCCCTCCCGGAAAACGGACAAACTGGGGATTCAACGAAGAAATCATCTCCATTAAATCAGGACGCAGACCGTTAGGCCTGTCCTTCCATGTTTTTTGAGGAAATAGAGAAACCATATCCATCCAGAATACAATAGAAGTATCTGCTGTAATAGCCAAAACAGCATTATTTGTGCTTTCCGAAGCGGTAAATGTATGTTTGTATTTCCTCCATTCATATATCGGAGAAACATCAAAAGTTTCACTCAAAGGTGTTTCTGCCACAGAATCGCCTAAAAAGATACGAACCTTTTTAGGAATCATCGACCCGCCTTTCAGATATAAGGACAATTCATATTTTTCACCCTCACGTATGGAAAGTCCATTATAACCAGTTGCAACTACGCCTCCTCTCCCGGTTTCCGAAGAAGCGGCAACAGAAACCAATAAAGAGCGTTTATTTTTATCATTAATCAACTCTTTATTATCAGGCCATATACTGGTATTTGAAGAAATTTTCCGCCAGCCGGGTGTTGAATCGGGACGAATAAAGGGGATCGTCCATCCGTTAGGCGTGCTTAATACATTTCGCTTGGCATCATAAGGGCAGTTTAAAGGAGGCACTCCATCCTCAAAACTGCGATTTTGTATCATCTCTGCATATACTCCCCCATCAATGGCATGGTTTATCTCTTCAATTGTTACTCCATACAAATTTTTATTAACAGGAACAGAAAAGCCGTCCAAATCAATTATTATTGAAGATGTAACAGGCATTTCCGGCTGACAACCGGAAAGCATAGCGGCGAGTATAATGCTTATATTTAATACTTTAAAGGGTATATTCATTTCTTTATTTATCAATTCAAAATAACGACTAGATTTCGCCTTGCAAACTTAAAGAATAATTTTCATATATAACATTCTTTGGAGAAAAGACTATTCTCCAGGAAAAACCTTTGATTTTTATACGTTTTATTAAATAATTATTTTAATTTTGTGCATTGAAGCAAATAAAAACAGCACTAGTATATAAAAACATGAAACAGTCAATTCTATTGGTTGATGATAAGCCGGAGATAGCAAAGATTATAATGCTTTATTTATCTTCTCTATATGACGTCACATATAGAGAAAATCCGATTAAAGCTATAGCCTGGCTTAATGAAGGAAATATTCCTGACGGAGTGATATCCGATTTGAATATGCCCGAAATGAGTGGAGAAGAATTCTTATGTTATCTAAAGGCGAATGCTCTTTTTAATCACATTCCGGTATTGATTCTGTCAAGCGTTGAAAGTAGCGCGAACAGAATACGTCTTTTTGAAGAAGGGGCAGAAGATTTTATTCTGAAACCTTTTAATCCTGAAGAATTAAGGGTTCGGGTAAAAAGACTTTTGAGATAAATAACTAAACGCTAGGGTAAATAACAACATTTTGTATGGAATATATCTTTTGGGGACATAATATTCCTCTTGCCGCTCACTTACGTGAAACTTTGCAATGCAAAATCATCGAATGTATCACCTTCCAGCAGATAAAATCTTGTCTATCCAGTATTGAATACATCGATTTTTGTGTTTTTATGGAGAGGTCCGATATGGCAACAGATATACCCACTATCGCTCAACTGCATAAATTATATCCTACCTTATACATTATTTTAATCAGTGAAACGTTAAGTAAGGAAGAGAAAATTCCTTATCTGAGAGCTGGCACTGATTGCATGATATCAAAGAACACCTCCAAGGATGATTTGCAGAAATTATTTTCTGTTATTATTGATTTTAAAGAAAAGGAAAAAGCCAGAAAAGATAATCAGATATCATCTTTGACAGAATTCAGACTCCCTTTATGGAAGCGAACATTCGATATCCTGGCTTCGGGGTCCGCTATTCTTTGCTTATCCCCGATACTTATCCTGACAGCATTAGCTATTCGTACCGAAAGTAATGGAAAGATTGTATATAAATCGAAACGTGTAGGCAGCAATTATAAGATTTTTGACTTTTACAAGTTCCGTTCCATGTATTCGGATGCAGACAAACGGCTGGCTGAATATCAGCAATTAAATCAGTATACAAAAAATATAGCCGAAGAAGAGTCTTTAAACTCTTCTTCGGCTGCTGAGATATCTCAGCGATCCTGTTCCAGCGAACAGAAACAAGAACAGGAACAGGATATACTTTTATTTTCGGACAACCTAAGTACTTCCGAAAATAACTACCTAAAAACTAAACGAACCGAACGTTCTAATGCCTTCTTCAAACTGGAAAACGACCCACGAATCACTCGCGTCGGTCATTTCATTCGAAAATATAGTATTGATGAACTTCCGCAATTATTCAACATCCTAAAAGGTGATATGTCTGTTGTAGGAAACCGTCCTCTCCCCCTTTACGAAGCCGAATTGCTTACAAGCGACGAATATGTGCAACGTTTCATGGGTCCTGCCGGACTGACCGGACTCTGGCAAGTTGAAAAACGGGGTGGTGCAGGAAAAATGTCTGCCGAAGAGCGGAAACAACTGGATATCAAGTACGCAAAAGAGTTTTCTTTCCGTATGGATATGAGGATCATTATTAAAACGTTCACAGCGTTTATCCAAAAGGAGGATGTATAAATATCTGATGAAAAATATTCTCATTATATTGTTACTGATAAATACGTCTTACTGTTTCTGTCAAAAAAAGAAAAGCAACTATTTTGACAAAACTACAACAGTAGAAGTAACAGCCATGGTCAATGCAGATTCTATACAGGCCATGTTAGACGACTATGAACGGGTTCAACTTCCTCCTCTTTCTGTTTTCTTACAATCTGTTTACGATCATCCTTCAATAAAGATATATGAAGCCAAACGGGAAGAAGCTAATGCTGAAATGAAAGTGTCAAGGAGAGAATGGCTAAACTATTTCAGGATATACGGACAATACCAATACGGAAGAATCGTGCAATTATCATCAACAGAAACAGTTGATGATCCTTTACTTATGACAAGTCTAGGAAGTAATAAAAGCACTTATAGCGCAGGACTATCCATATCAATACCTTTCGGCGATTTGGCCAGCCGCAAGCAAAAGATAAGAGCCAAGAAAGCACATTTCCGCCAACTGGATTACGAATATGAGATGTCAATAGAAGAACGAAAATTAAAAATATTGGAAGCTTATAATAATGTATTACAATCTTTAGCTACCCTGAAAGCTAAATCAGATGCTGCTGCATTATATAATGCCCAAATGAAAATATCCGAACAAGACTTCATTAACGGAAAAATTGGTATCGGAGAACTCTCTATAGAGAAAGGAAGACGTACTAATGCAATCATCCTTTATCAGGAAGGACGAACAGCTTTACATAATGCTGTCACTCTACTAGAGATGCTCACAAATGTAAAGATCATAAACAGATAACTTATGGATATCACACTCTATATATCCCGTTTTCTACATCGCATTCGCTATCAACTAATATTAGGAACGTTAGTTGTCACAGCGTTAGTTGCATACTTTACACAGTTCATGCAAAAAAAATATACCGTGAGTACATCTATCTATACTGGCATTACATCCAATACCGGATTAGAGAGTGAAAGTAAACCGGATTGGATGAGTGTAAACAATACTTTCGATAATCTAGTAAATCTGACTAAGTCAAAAGGAACTTTAGAAACCGTATCAATGAAATTATTAGCATTGAATCTTATTAATGGAGATCCCAATATAGATAATAAATATATTACAGCCAAAAACTATCAGAACCTGGTTAGTTTTGTTCCTAAAGAAGTCCTGAATTTAATTGATAAAGATTCTTTTAAGAAAACGATAATTAATCTTGAGAAATACAAACAAAGTGATACGCATAATTTCTTGTATAAGCTATTTAACGGATTCACTCCTTATTATAGTTATAATGCATTATCCCAAATCATTGTAAAACGCCTGGGGAATAGCGACTTGATTGATATTGCTTACACATCTACGGACCCTGGTATCACATTAACAACTGTGAAACTCCTTAGTGAAGAGTTACGCTTTTCATATAATCAATTAAAATATAAAACTGCTGACGACATCGTAAAATATTACGAAGCCGAGCAAAAGAGATTACGAAGTCAATTAAACAATCTCGAAAACGAACTTACGGATTACAATATCAAGAATAGCGTAATAAATTATCAGGAACAAACAAAAGCTATTGCCGGTTCATTTTCAGATTTTGAGAATCGCTATGAAGAAGTAATTCGCAGAATCAATAGTTCTTCACAATTACTTGAAGGCCTTGAACAATACATGCGAGTTCGCGTCAAGTTAGTACAAGCTAACGACGAGTTTATCAAAGCCTTAGAAGAAATATCTAAAATAAATGGAAAAATAACGGAAATAGAAATATTTACAACGGAAGATACTCAAAATGACGATCCAGAATTATTGAAATACAAAAATGATTTAAAGAATGCAGAGAAAAAAGTAGCAACACTGACAGAACAAATCAATAATTATAAAGAAAGTAAGGAAGGTATTTCTATTGATGGATTAGTCAATGAGTGGTTGGCACAAACCATTATCAACATCAAAGCAAAAGCTGAATTGAAGATATTAGACCAAAGGAAAAAAGAATTCACTGAACAATATAAGACATATTCTCCTGTAGGAACCCAGATAAACAGACAAGAGCGTGAAATACATGTGACAGAAGAAGCTTATTTGCAGGTGTTACATGCCCTGAATATGGCAAAAATGAAACAAAAGAATTTGCAATTAACTACTGCAACATTGAACACAATATCAGAACCGACATTCCCTCTTTTCAGTGATAAAAGCAAACGAATGTTGTTAATCATAGCTGCGTTTGCCGGTAGTATAATATTCATTATCGGTCTAAATTTAATCGTAGAATTATTAGACAGAACTCTACGAGATGCAGAACGTGCCCGCAGACTTACTAAAATGAATGTTTTAGGCGCTTTCACGGGTAACCAGCAATTAAAATACAGAGGATTTATAAAAGCTTGTAACAGAATATCTGCAGCCTATACGCATAATCGATTTATTCAACACATGAAAAAAGGAAAAACCTTTCATATTAATATACTAAGTATAGAAAGAAAAGAAGGGAAAAGTTTTGTTTGCCAATATTTATTAGAATATTGGAAAGAAATCGGATTCAATGTCAAATATCTGGTAGCGGGAATAGATTTCCCAATTGATGCAACATATCTATCTTCAGGAGAAATAAGTTCCTACATAGAAGACTATGATCAAATGGATATTCTCCTATTGGAATATCCTTCTATTAAAGATAATAGTCTGCCGATTTGTCTATTAAATAAAGCAGATGTAAACCTTTTAATAGCTAATGCCCATAGAGTATGGAAGAATAGTGATGAAGAATTTGTGAAATATCTAATGGACATGGCTCAAGACAAGCCGTTATTCCTTTATTTAAATAATGCAAGCCGTGAAGCTGTAGAAGATTTTACAGGTCAATTGCCTCCGGAAACTTCTATACGTTCATTTTCCAATCGTATTATATATATGGGATTAACCGCAAGAAACTCTGCTATAAAGGAATAAGTATGAATAACAGTAATTACATACCAGTTGAAACTCGTTCAATAAAGCTTCTCTATCTTATTATATTGATAGGGCTGGTTGGTATTCTCATGGCTTTATTATCCATGAATATGGTACTTTTTGCAGGAATTACAGCACTTCCACTAATATGTATCGCAGGAATCCTAATCTTAAGATATCCTCAGTTAATGTTATTCATAATCTTTACTATCAATTATTTCATTTTGGGGATCACCCGTTATATGCCTATAGAAGGAATAAGTATAATCATGGATATTTTATATGTACTTACCCTTGTACTTATTTTTGTGCATAGTGCACTCTATCATAATATAGAATGGAAAAGAAGCTTCCACATTCTAAGTGCATTATCAGCATTATGGGCCTTCTATTGCATTTTGGAAGTGATGAATCCAAGTGCAGTATTTGAAGGGTGGATTTTATCTAGAGGGTTAATCATTAACGGACTAATTATAACAATTCTTACCTCACTACTATGTACCAGATACAAAACATTGAAAGTTCTTTTATTTACATTTTCATTATTCACTATATTGGCCATATTAAAAACCTTTATGCAAAAATATTTTGGTTTTGATACCTATGAAACCCGATGGCTCAACAATGGAGGTGCAACGACCCATATAATTCATTCCGGTATACGTTATTTCTCCTTCTTCACAGATGCGAGTAACATGGGATCCAATATGGGAGGTGCTGGTATTATTTTTGGTATAACATCTTTGTATATGAAAAATAAAACTTTCAAGATTTATTACGCAAGCGTAGCTATTGCTTCTTTGTATACAATGATGCTTTCCGGTACTCGAGGGGCAATAATTGTACCACTGGCCGGATTAGCACTTTATACCGTAGTAAGCAAACAGACTCGGTCTATTTTAATTGGAACAGCTTCTTTAGTTCTGATTTACGTGTTCTTCGCTTTTACAATGATCGGTCAAAGTAATGCGACTATCAGAAGAATGAGAACAGCATTTACACCAAGTAAAGATGCTTCATATATTGTCCGTAAAGAAAACCAGAAAAGATTAAAAGAATATTTAAAATACAAACCATTCGGAGAAGGATTAGGATTATCTGGTGATGGTTTGGGTGTGAAAGTATCCAGACGTTTTACAACATCTATTCCTACTGATTCTTGGTATGTCAAGATATGGGTTGAAACAGGAATCATTGGTTTAATATTATATTTAGGTATGGTTTTTATTACCATAGCTCGTGGAACATGGATTTTAATGTTTAATATATATGATCCCGAACTAAAAGGGATACTGACAGGATGGCTATGTGCTATATTCGGTATGTTTTTAAGTGCATATGGAAATTCATTTTGGGGACAATTCCCCACGATGGTTATAGTATTCATGGGTATGAGTTTCATTTTAAACGGAAAATATTTTGATAAGGAACTCAGTGATAAAATCAAATATTATTCATAAACCGACTAGTTGATAATAAAACATGATAGAACTATTATTTAGCTTAAAAAATAACTGGATAGATCAACAGGAGTATTTATTTCTGCTTATAGATGCTGTTTTGTTTTTACTTTTCTTTATAGCAGTCTTATATCTATTCATTTTTGCAGCCTATTCTAAAAAAAAGGCTGTCTATTCTTATCCTAAAGCAAATAAGAAACACAGATATGTCATATTGTTCCCAGCCTATATGGAAGATGATGTGATTGTCGATTCTGTACAATCGTTTTTCAAGCAGGATTATCCAAGAGAGTTATATGATGTGATCGTGATATCTGATCAAATGCGAGAAGATACAATCGCCAGATTGGAGGGAACAACAGCAATGGTGACCCAAATATCTGATCCGAGAAGTACTAAGATCTATGCATTACAAAAAGCGATCGAATACATAGAAGACAACAAATTATCTTATGATATGGTAGTTGTACTCGATGCGGATAATGTAGTAAATCCTCATTTCCTGGATAAAATAAACGATGCCTTCTATTCCGGATGCTTGGCAATACAAACACATAGAGTTGCTAAGAACCGGGATACAAACACGGCTGTATTAGACGCTGTCAGTGAAGAAATTAATAACTCTATTTTTAGAAAAGGACATACACGCCTTGGATTTTCTTCCGGTTTAAGTGGGTCAGGAATGGCTTTCGAATATGATCTATTCAAAAAGATGATCCAGGATATTGATGAAATAGGCGAAGACAAACACATGGAACGCAAATTACTTTTACAAAATATATATATTGAATATCTGGAAGATGTCTATACCTATGATGAAAAAGTAAGAGATAAAAAAGAATTTTACAACCAACGACGCCGTTGGTTAGCGACTCAATTCAATAATCTGTTTTCAGGGATCTCTCAATTACCCGGAGCGATGTTGAGCGGGAAATGGGATTATTGTGATAAGCTATTCCAATGGATGATACCCCCCCGTATTTTGTTGTTAGGATTCGTTATCCTTATCGCTTGTTTTTTAACTATTATAAATATATTTCTATCAATTAAATGGTGGGGATTATTACTTTTCATTGGTATAACCTTCAGTTTAGCAGTTCCCGATTATCTGGTTGATAAGCAGTTTAAAAAGGCAATCATCAGTTTGCCAATTCTGTTTTTTCTTATGTTTCTAAACCTTTTCCGGTTAAGAGGAGGAAGCAAAAAATTTATCCATACTAAACACTCTGTAAAATATGAAAATAGCCATTGAAGCTCAACGTATATTCCGTTCTAATAAACATGGAATGGACTTCGTTGCTTTAGAAAGCATACGGGAATTACAAAAAATAGATAAAGAGAATGAGTATTATATTTTTGTAAGTCCGGGAGATGATCGCTGTCTGGAGGAGACTCCCAATATGCATATCATAGAAGTCAACTGTCCTACATATCCACTTTGGGAGCAGATTGCCTTACCTCGTGCCGTAGCAAAGATAAAAGCAGATTTACTACATTGTACAAGTAACACAGCTCCTATTTATTGCCCGGTACCCTTGATACTGACACTACATGATATTATATTTTTAGAACCGCGGCAAAGCGGAAATAAATCGTGGTATCAAAATATGGGATGGTATTATCGTCGCTGGATCGTTCCTCGCATTCTCCCCCAATGCAAAAAGATCATCACAGTCTCCAATTTTGAATGTAACCGTATTAAAAAGGCATTACATCTTTGTGAGAATCAGATAACGGCAATATACAATGGCTATAATCAGCATTTCCATCCAATACCTGATGTAGCATCTGTTACAGAAAAATATATAGCAGGTCAAGAGTATCTTTTCTTTTTAGGAAATACTGATCCTAAAAAAAATGTGCCACGCACATTAAAGGCTTATAGTATCTACTTAAAGAAGTCAGAGAAAAAACGTCCTCTACTGATTGCCGACTTAAAAGAAGACAAGCTAGATATTATACTTAAAGAACAAGGAATAGAAGAGATCAAACCTTATCTCTCCTATCCGGGATACATTCCCAACAAGGATTTGGCTTATTTATATAATGGAGCATATGCTTTTCTATATACATCACTCCGGGAAAGTTTTGGTATCCCTATGCTTGAAGCAATGGCTTGCGGCACACCTGTAATTGCGGGAAATACTTCTGCCATGCCGGAAATTGCAGGTGAAAAAGGAATACTGGCAGATCCATTCAATGAAGAAGATATTGCAAATAAATTACTCTTATTAGAGAATGATCATCAATATTATGTCGGACAAGTCGATTACGGATTACAACGAGTAAATAAATTCTCCTGGAAGAGTACAGCTTTATCTTTATTAAAAATCTATCGGAATATATAGGATAAAATTATGAATAGTAGTCTTAAAAAAAAAATAAAACAAAATGAGACACTAAAACATTTCATTTTGTTTTTAATATCATCTCCTAAAAATCCGAGGCCCAGACTTTGGGTTAAATGGTTTGTGAATCCTTTTTTGCATAAAAAAGGAAAAGGGGCTGTTATCAGAAGAAATCGGTCAAGAATAGATGTGTTTCCCTGGAATCAATTTGTTGTTGGTACAGATTCTTTAGTAGAAGACTTTACTACCATAAATAATGGTGCAGGAGATGTTATTATTGGAAATAATGCCAGAATAGGCATAGGATCTGTAGTTATCGGTCCGGCAAAGCTAGGGGATAAAGTTGGCTTGGGACAACATGTATTCATCTCAGGTTTTAACCACGGATATGAAGACGGTACTTGCGACTCCAATGAACAGCCTCTTGTAAAAAAAGAAGTTGTGATTGATAATGATTCGCATATAGGAGCAAACTCAGTCGTTGTAGCCGGAGTGCATATTGGAAAAAGGTGTCAAATCGGTGCAGGAAGTGTTGTTACCAAAGACATACCGGATTTCTGTATTGCTGTGGGAAACCCTGCAAAAATCATAAAAAGATATGATCCAAATATACAAAAGTGGATCAAAATATAACATGAATCCAATGTCAAACTCTATGGTTAGCATTATAATACCAGTATATAACACTGAAGAGTTCGTGGAAGAGGCCGTCAGGTCTATCATGAATCAAACCCTACAGGATATAGAAATCATTATTATAAATGATGGTTCTACAGATAACTCTTTATCCATAATCCGAAAATTAGCAAATGAAGATGACCGAATACAGATCTATAGCAGAGAAAATAAAGGTTTGTCCGCTACTCGTAATCAAGGAATTTATTTAGCTAAAGGGAAATATCTATATTTCATGGATAGCGATGACTATCTTGAACCTGACGCTTTGGAGTCATGTTTTCTCAAATGTGAGAAAAATGCTTTAGATTTTATTTTTTTCGATGCCAATATTCTTAACAAGGAGGCAGATTTCGATATCAACATTAATTATCAACGTAAAGATTGTACTAATCCTGATATATTGTATGATGGCATACAATTATTTACGCTCTTAATTGAAAACAGTAAATATACTCCGTCTGCTTGCTTAAATTTTATAAATACTAAGTTTCTGAAAGAAATAAATCTTCTTTTTCTTCCCGGCATTATCCATGAAGATCAGTTATTCAGTACTCTATTATATTTACAGTCAAATCGAGTGATGTGTATACACAAAGATTTTTTTAAGAGAAGACTTCGCTGTGACTCCATTATGACACGTAAATTCTCTTTAAAAAACATAGATAGTTATTTTATCATTACAGATAGATTATTTACTTATGCCTCTGAACATACAGAAACACGGTATATAGTTGATAAACATTTGTCTAAAATGTTGAATGCAGCCGTATGGTTATCTTACAAAATGCCTTTTAAAGATCGCTTATACATAGCAAGACGCTGTATCAAAGACTACAAAAGGTATGTCTCCGGAAAAAACATCCTTATTTTACTGTTTAAATCATTCTTAAAAAAATAGATTACATGTCTTCCACAAAGAAAGAACTTCTATCCGGTGTTTTTTATACGGCAATAGCTAAATATTCAGGAATAATAATATCCTTAGTAATAGCCGGGATACTAGCTCGTCTCATTGAGCCGGAAGATTTTGGCGTAGTAGCAATTGCAACAGTTATTATTTCTTTTTTTGGTATATTCAGCGATCTTGGAATAGCACCGGCAATCATACAAAATAAAGAATTATCCGAAAATGATCTCAGCAATATCTTTTCCTTTACCCTTTGGTTGGGTATTGGTATCTCTATGATTTTTTTCTTATGCTCATGGCCAATCTCCCATTTTTACGAAAGCGATACGTTATTAAGCATCTGTCAACTACTGTCACTGAACTTATTCTTCGCCTCTGCCAACATCGTACCAAATGCATTGTTATTCAAAGGAAAAGAATTTAAATTCATAGCATATCGTAGTTTAACAATTCAAATTGCCGGAGGAAGTTTAGCCATAACTGCCGCTTTTATGGGAGCCGGACTATATGCATTAATCATTAATCCTATATTGTCCAGTATATTACTATTTCTCATATCTTTTCAGAAAAAACCACAGAAGTTATCCGGTACATGGGGGATTCAATCCATGAAAAAAATTCTTAGCTTCTCTACTTATCAATTTATGTTCAATGTAATCAATTATTTCAGTCGGAATTTAGATAAATTGCTGATAGGAAAATATATGAATATGGTTTCATTAGGATATTATGAAAAATCATACCGTCTCATGATGTTGCCTCTTCAGAATATCACACATGTCATATCCCCGGTTATGCATCCTATATTCGCAGACTTTCAAAACGATTTGTCCAGGCTTTCAGATTCATATAATAAAGTAGTTCGTTTCCTGGCTTTTATTGGATTCCCCTTATCTGTGTTATTATGGTTTTGCTCTCGGGAAATAATCCTGATTATCTTTGGTGAACAATGGATGCCTTCTGTTCCTGTCTTTCAAATACTATCTATATCAGTCGGTATACAAGTAATCCTTTCTACCTCCGGATCCATTTTTCAAGCAGCAAATGATACTAAAAGTTTATTTATTTGTGGGGTATTCTCTACTCTGCTCAATATCATAGGAATATTAACCGGAATATTTTTTTTCAAGACATTAGAAGCTGTAGCATGGTGTATATCCCTTACATTTACAATAAACTTTGTACAATGTTATATCTGGATGTACAAAATCACCTTTAAACAAGATCTTCAGACATTTTGGAAGCAATTCGTCTCTCCCATTTTGCTTACAGGAATATTAATTGTTTGCATATTACCTATATATTATGTGTCGGACAAATATCCTATATACATCAGTCTATTATTAAAAGGCTGCATATCCGCAATAGTCTATGTAGCATACTTACAAATAAAAGGAGAATATGATATTATCAATCTGATTAAATCTAAAATTAAAAGATGAAAGCCCTATTCCTCGTATATCATGGTTTCAGTGAAACAAATGGTATCAGTAAAAAAATACATTATCAGGTAGATGCATTAAAGGCCTGTGGTTTAGATGTACAAACCTGTTATCTGAGCGAGTCCGATGGAAACAAATACAGGATGATCGATAATGCCATTTTATGTGATTATGGACGGGGAATAAAAGGAAAACTACTAAAACGGATTGAGTTCAATTCAATCGCAGATTATGCAATTAATGAAGGTATTCGTTTCGTATATATCCGTTCAGATCATAATGCCAACCCGTTTACGATCAAAATGGTAAAAAAAATGCGTAAAGCGGACATTCGTGTTGTTATGGAAATTCCGACTTACCCCTATGATAATGAGACACCCTCTTCCGAAAGAAAACTACAACGATTTCTGGATAAGTATTTCAGGAATAGTCTAGCCAAACAATTATGCCGGATTGTTACATTTTCTGATTATAAAAGTATTTTTGGTACTTCCACAATCCAGATATCCAATGGAGTCGATTTTAACAAAATAAAATTGAAACAAAAAACAAATGACACTTCTCACGAACTCCATTTGATTGGAGTCGCAGAGATACATTACTGGCATGGATTCGACCGTCTTGTACAAGGCCTGGTTAATTATTATAAGAAAGCCCCCGATTACAAAGTGTTTTTCCACCTAGTCGGTAATTTTTTTGGGGAAAGAGAGAAAAATGATATTTTACCACTGATTGAAACAAATCATCTGGAGCCTTATATCATTCTACATGGGGCAAAACATGGTGAAGAATTAGATCAGCTTTTTGAACAATCAGATATGGCCATTGGTAGTCTGGCGCGCCATCGTAGTGGTATAACCAATATAAAAACACTTAAGAACCGGGAATATGCGGCTCGCGGCTTATCTTTCATCTATTCGGAACAAGACAGTGACTTTGAGGACAAGCCTTACATCTTAAAGGTCCCGGCAGACGAAAGTCCTATTGAAGTAAATAAAATAATAGAGTTTTACAAAAAGTTAAATCCTATCCCTTTGGAAATAAGAAGCTCTATTCTTTCACTTTCATGGGAAGCACAAATGAATAAAGTTATAAAAGCGATAGAAGAATAAATAACTAAAAAATAAAAGCTATGGGACATCGTACACCAATAGATCGTTATGATCTGAATATTAAAAAGAGTGATTATGTATTAGAAGTAGGTAGCGGGCATAATCCCAGCTATCGGGCGAATGTAATTGTTGAGAAATACATCAGCTCGAACTATCACAGAAGTGGAGAGGTAAAGATATTCCCCCACCAGAAATTTATAAATGCGGATGGCGCCAGCATGCCATTCCAGAATAAAGAATTTGATTACATTATATGTAATCAGGTTCTTGAACACACTGATGATCCTATTGGATTTGTAAAAGAGTTACAGCGTGTTGCATCAAAAGGATATCTGGAACTACCTAGTTTAGTTGGAGAGTCCTTGTTTCCTAAATTAGCCCACAAATGGGTTTGTTTGGAAATAGATGGTAAACTAGTACTATTTGAAAAGGACAAATTGCCAAGGATATACCCCGACTACGGGAGAACTTTTCTCAATTTTCTTCCGTATCAAAGTCTGGCCTTAAGAACTTTCTATTTGTCCTACCATCAGGTCAATACAGTCAGATATGAATGGAATGATACAATTGATATACTAGTCAATCCGCAAGACGAATATTACAGATCCTTTTTTGAAAAGACATGGACTGAAGAGATGCAACATAAAATTTTCCCAATTCGTTCTAAACAACAAGATGTTGCAATATCAATAAAGGTCATTATGCATTTGATAAAAACAATGATAAAAAGGAGGATATTCGTTCACAAACCAATCTCTCTGGCAGAATATAATAATAGTAAATAAAATATTGCATGGACGTAAGTTATTCATAGCAAGCCTTCTGCAAAGTCTCTTATTTGCAGAAGGCTTGCATATATAATACAAGACGCCTCTTTGCTAAAAGTTTTTTGTATCAGAGGCGATAAAAACTTATTGAAAATCAAAGTTTACTAATATTTATCTCTATTTTTGTAAAAAAAAGAAATGAATCTTATTTTAAAAATAGATATTCTACTGTTTGTTATCACTGTACTATTCACAGGATACAATCTTTTTTTCACTTTGGCCTCTTTTGTCAAAAGAAAAAAAGGAAAGACAGACCATGTTAAAACACAAAGCATTGTAGTTATCTTTGCTGCCTATAAGGAAGACCGGGTAATAAAAGAATCTGTTGAAAGTTTTATGAAGCAAGATTATCCCCGGGATAAATTTCAGGTAGTAGTGGTCTCTGATCATATGGAGGAGGCAACCAATCTCGCTTTGGAGCAATTGCCAATAACTCTTTTTATTCCTGACTTTCAAGAAAGTATGAAGCATAAATCCATATCTTATGCATTAGATCACTTGGAAGGATTTGACCGGGTTATTATTATGGACGCCGACAACATTACCGACACAGACTTCCTGACCCGCATAAACCAAGCCACACAAACAGTTAAAGTATTGCAGGCCCACAGAACCCGGAAAAATGAAAACACATCCGTTGCCGTGTGGGATGGCATTTCAGAAGAGATAAATAATACTATATTCAGAAAAGGACGTGTGAACGTCGGACTATCATCAGCTTTGATCGGTTCCGGAATGGTTTTTGATTTTGAATGGCTGAAACAACATATGCATGAGTGCAAAACCTTTGCGGAAGACAAAGAACTGGAAGCTATCCTGGCCAGAGACAACATATTCGTAGATTACAGTGATGATATATATGTATATGATGAGAAGACCGCCAGACAAGACATTCTGATCAGACAACGATCAAGATGGTTCCATGCTCAGATTCTTGCATTTTCCCTGATAACAAAGGATTTTAATATAAGGAAGATAAATCTGTCATATATTGACAAGGTCATCCAATGGATCCCTTTCCCCAGACCAGTCCGTTTTTTGCTGATATTCCTGATGATACTCTTCTGGTCTGTCGTATCGTTTCCCGTTGCAATTAAATGGTATTGCCTGCTAATCATCAAAATAGGAACATATCTCTTAGCAATACCCCGGAATATGTACACCCAAGACTTTTTCGTCAGCATAACAAAACTACCATCAATGATGATAGCACTGTTACGCAGTTACACGGCTTCGATTTGCCGCGTAAAAAAGAAAGACATGAGTTTCAACAATACACCGCATCATATCACTAAAAAGAATAATCATGAATAAAAAAGTCTCCATAATAACTGTTAATTATAACGGGGTCACAGATACATGTGAAATGATTGAATCATTAAAACGGCATGAAAATTATCCTTACGAACTGATTGTTGTGGATAACGGTTCAGCCAGTCTGAATGATTACACTTTGTTAAAAGAAAAATATCCTGATGCAAAAGTAATACGAAACGATATAAACCTCGGATTTGCAGAAGGAAATAACATCGGCGTCAAACAGGCAACCGGTGATTACTTGTTTTTCCTGAATAACGATACGATCATTACCCGCCCTATTCTTGAGATACTGGTAAAACGGCTGGATAGTGATGAAAAAATAGGATGTGTCTCCCCTAAAACGACTTTCTGGCCGCAAAACAATAAACTGCAATATGCAGGAGCCACTCCAATGAGTTACATAACACTCCGTAACGAATTCATCGGCTACTCACAGGAAGACGACGGAAGGTTTGATGTCCCGCAGGAAACAGCCTTTGCCAATGGAGCAGCCATGATGATCCGGACGGCTGATATTCAAAAGTTCGGTTATATGAGCGAATACTATTTTTTGTATTATGAGGAACTGGATTGGTGTACCTTCATGCATAAAGCCGGATTTAGTATCTGGTATGAACCTCAGGCAGTCGTCGGACATAAAGAAAGTGCCAGTGTCGGTCTGCAAAGTCCGTTACAAGTATATTTTCATACCCGCAATCGCCTGATATTTGCCCAAAGAACATTGTCTGACCCATTTGAAAGGAAATGTTCCTATCTATATCAGCTTTTTGTTGCTTTACCTAAGCACTTTCTGATTTATTTATGCCAAGGAAAATTCAAGCTGATACTTCCTTTGCTTAAAGGAGGAATAGACGGAATCTCTTTTATCAGATAAATATAAAACCATGCAAGAAGTATTTTACACTGTAATCGAATGGCTATTTTGGATCGGTATCTTTATAGTCTTCTATACCTATCTGGGATACGGTATATTATTATATGTATTAGTAAAAGTAAAAGAACTCTTCAAAAAACCCATAAGCATAGGATTGCCTGAGCCTCTTCCTGAAGTTACTCTCTTCATTGCGGCATACAATGAAGAAGATATCGTTGCTTCCAAGATGGAGAACAGTCATGCCCTCGCCTATCCGACCGATAAGCTGAAAATCGTTTGGGTTACAGACGGGTCGAACGACCGTACGAATGAACTCCTGAAACAATACCCGGAAGTAACCGTGCTTTTCCAACCGCAACGAAGAGGGAAAACAGCCGCCTTGAACCGGGGTATACAATACATAACAACTCCCTACATTATCTTTACGGATGCAAATACCATGCTTAATAAAGAAGCCGTGCATGAAATTATCCGCCAATTCTCCAATCCGGAGGTCGGATGCGTAGCCGGAGAAAAAAGAGTGGAAACAAACACTGCCCAGGGAGCTACGGCGGGAGAAGGTATTTACTGGAAATACGAATCAGCCCTGAAAGCATTAGACTACCGGTTGTATTCGGCAGTCGGAGCAGCAGGAGAGTTATTTGCCGTACGGACGGAGTTATTCGAACAAATGCCGTCAGACACCCTGCTTGACGACTTCATTCTTTCATTACGTATTGCGCAAAAAGGATATAAAATAGCCTATTGTAAAGAAGCCTACGCTACCGAAACCGCTTCCCTCAATATGAAAGAAGAAGAAAAACGCAAAATACGCATTGCTGCCGGAGGACTGCAATCGGTCTGGCGTCTGCGAAACCTGTTCAACATCTTCCGTTATGGTATGCTTAGTTTTCAATTTGTGAGCCATCGTGTCTTACGATGGACCATTACGCCGGTCATGTTATTTCTTTTAATACCATTAAATATAATATTAGCCTGTTATGGAGGGTTTACTTATATATTTTTACTACTTTTACAAGTCGCATTCTATATAATGGCTTATGCCGGTTATATGATGGAACAGAAAAATGTTCGAAACAAGTTGTTTTTTATCCCCTACTACTTCTCTTTCATGAATATAAATGTGATAAGAGGTTTTTTCTATTTAGCTGGAAATAAAGGGAATGGAGCATGGGAGAAAGCAAAAAGAATTCAATAAAAAAAATAATTCTAAAATGTAACAAGGAAAACGCCTGTAAATTCAAACATTATTAATATTTTTGCGTACGCATAGTGATTGAATATCAAGAAAAGTTTAAATTTGATATGGATAATTTAGCAGCAGGATATACAGTATTGATCGTTGACGATGTACCAACCAACGTCATGTTAGTACAAGCTATATTAAAAAAAGAAGGCTACAGGCTATTAACCTGTGACAGCGGAGCCAAGGCTTTACGTCTGGCACATGACAAGCACCCTAATCTCATACTATTAGATATCATGATGCCGGAGATGGATGGATACGAAGTATTACAGCATCTTAAAAGTAATCCGGACACAAACGATATACCTGTTATTATCATGTCGGCCCTGAGTGATATGCAGAGTATAGTAAAAGGTTACCAGCTCGGAGCAACAGAATATGTGACGAAACCGTTCCAGAGAGAGGAATTGGTTAAGCGCGTAGCTCACCGTTTCGAGTTATTCAGCATTAAACGAATTAAGCAGGAACTGGAAAACACCATAGAATCCCGTGACACCCTTTATTCCGTTATCGCCCATGATCTGCGTTCGCCACTAGGTTCTCTGAAAATGATGAACAATGCGATCCTTATGATGGTAGATAAAGACCAGGTAAGTCCGGAAGTATTTGAAATGCTCCAGATGATGAACAAGACGTCGGAAGAAATCTTCCTGCTGTTGGATAATTTGCTTAAGTGGGCTAAAAACCGTCTGAAGAAACAAAATGTATATAAACAGGAAACTGATATAAACAGCTTGGTTTCAAGCACAGCAGAAATATATATCCCGATGGCAACCCAAAAAGGACTGACTATCCAATTACAGGACATGGACAAAGAACTATCCGGTTTTGTTGATATAGACATGATCAAAACAGTTGTCAGGAACCTTATTTCAAATGCTATTAAGTTCAGCTTTGAAGGCGGAACCATTACTATCGGTTCCAAGATAGAAGGAGACCATGTTGTTATCAGCGTCAAAGACTCCGGCAAGGGGATAAAGAAAGAAGACCAGGAAAAGCTGTTAAAACAGAATACTCACTTCACGTCCTACGGAACGAATAATGAAAAAGGTTCCGGATTAGGTTTGATGCTTTGCAAAGACTTTGTTGAACAGCATGACGGAAAGCTCTGGTTCGAGTCGGAAGAAGGTAAAGGTTCCACATTCTTCGCATCCCTGAAAGCGTTGAGTAAAGAATAAAAAGAAACTATATAATGAAAAAGGGAAGGTTCATCACCTTCCCTTTTTCATTATAACCCGATTCAAATCTGAAGCGAACCGCTTATATTCAATATCCGGTATGGTTTCTCCGGAGGAAAGAACAACTAACGAATGATCCGGATATCCATTTCTGTAAGCCGGATGGGTATGAGGATACGGATTTTCTACAAACCCATGTAACTGATAAAAATGCAAGCGGGCAGCAGAGACATTATCCGTAACAGGGTCTATTTCTAATAATACACGCCCACTTTCCTGCTCTATCAGATTCTTCAGAATCAAACCTCCCAGACCTTTCCCACGCTCATTCGGATGGATTGCAAAATGTTCCACATACGTATAACTATCGAATCTCCAATAAGCGATAAAGCCCAATAAAAGATCATTGACCGGATCAATATGACAATCCAAATGATACCGGCTGTCTGAAAACGCGTCCTGTTGCTGCTCCACAGTTCGTTGTTCATAGATTGGGAAACTTATATCATATATGTTTCTAAAAGCAGTATACCGCGGATGATCCGTTGCTGTCAATCTTATAATCTCCATCTTGTTTTTGTGTTCTTAAACGGATACAAAGATAAAAACTAATGCTTTCTAACCTGCAAGCAATTGTATTCAAATATAAACATACAACCTTTATACTGTTTCATTACTATGAAACAAATGTTTCTCCCTAATGAAACAAGTGTTCCACTAGGGAGAAACAGATTTTACTTAGTATGTATTTTCCAGAGGTCACTGCATCCGTCGGATACCAATAGCCTTATTATACTGGGCCAATGATGCTTTTTGCTGGTACCAGGTCTGGATCAGGCTGCTATAAGACTGTATCCATGACAACTGGGCAGAAAGGACATCGACAATAGGAAGCTTACCTTCGTTGTAACTGAATGTATTCAGATCCAGGTTCTCTTCTGCTATCTTACAAGCCTCTTCAGCGACATCGATCTGTTTAGTATTCTCTGTCAGACTTGTCCATGCATTAGCCACTTCCTGAGTGATCTGGTCGCGGGTATTATCCATTGCATACTCTTTACTGCGCAGCACGGCTTTTTGAGAATTTACTTCCTTGAAACGGGCACCCCAACGGAACAGAGGTATCTTTAAAGAGGCAAAGACAGCCGGTGTCCATAAGTTATCGGAGCCTTTTACGTTCAGCATAGGAGTTCCCCATGTACCTTGAAAACCGACAGACAGGGTCGGATTATATTTTGCTTTTGATAGGTTGATCTGTCTTTTCTGATACTCGATGTTCAGTTTGGAGATCAGATAGTCCGGCCGGTTTTCCAATGCTGCCGATTCACCGACCTGCATAGGCAATGGCAAAACCATCGTAATAGAGTCTGTGATCGTTACCGGTTCCATTGGAGGAACGCCCATCAGGACATTCAGATTCTGCAATGCAATCTGATAATCCTTATAAGCGGCACTTTTATTCAACTCGGCTTCCTTTAAACGGGCCTGTACCTGCAACAGGTCGGTCTTGCTGATCTGTCCGTCCTGAAAACGGAGAGTCAGCACGTTTGCCAGTTCCTGTACGATATCGACATACTGTGTCATTACAGCGTACATGCCTTTACGGGCGGCTACAGACCAATAGTTCATGTCGGCAGCATAAACGATGTTATCGGTCGTCAGCTCTTCGGCCTCGGTAGCGATCTGGCCCTGGATTTCGGCAGCCTTATAATTGTTGTAAATTTGTCCGCCGGCGTAAATAGGCTGGCTTACTGTGGCACCAAGACTATACGTATTATGGTCCATTTCAATACCGGGTATGCCATCTCCCATTCCCAATTCGTATTTATTTATACGGTATTGATAACTTCCGGAGAAATCCACAGCCGGGAAGAATGCAGTTTTAGCTGCTTTGATAGCATGCTGCATTGCAATCCGTTCTTCCGAACTTTGCTTGATCTGACGGCTGTATTCAAGTACTTTTTCTTTGTATTCGGCTGCCGTAATGGGCTGCACCTGTGCTTTCGCAGACAGGGCACCCAGTAACATACAACCTATTATCAGTTTACTTTTCATATCTTATTCCGATTTAATCTTAAAGAAAATACAATAGGTAACCGGAAGCACGAAGATGGTCAGGATGGTTGAGACAAACAAACCTCCCATGATCGTTGCGGCCATACCTGCAAACATCGCGTCTCCCAACAACGGAAGCATACCCAGAATCGTTGTACCCGAGGCCATCGTTACAGGAACGATACGTGTCTTAGTTGCCTCGATAACGGCATTGACAGGAGCCAGTCCGCTATCCATTTGCAAACCTATCTCATCGACAAGCACAATCGCATTCTTTATATTCATACCGATCAGTCCCAATAATCCCAGCATCGCAAAGAAGTCGAGCGACTTGCCGAATACCAGTAATCCCAGTACCACACCGATGAAGATCAACGGAAGCATAGCCATGATCAGCACTGGTTTACGGTAATATTTCGGGAAAAGGAACAACAGGGTAACATAGATCAGACCGAACATCAACGGAATATTGGCGGCAATCGCTTTGTTACCTTTATCCTGTTCGCTTTGTTCTCCGAAATAAGTCATCTTATAACCTTCAGGAACCTGTATTTGTTTCTGGGCTTCTGTCCAAAGATGGCTGAAAGCAGCCATGGTGTTGGCGCCGCGTTTCGGTTCACATTGCATCATCATGTATGGCTGACGGTTGTAACGTCTCACTACATTATATTCATAATCGAGAGAGAAATCGTCGATAACCTGTTCAACTTTGACGGAACGTCCTTTGGCACTGTAAACCGGCAATGTTCTAATATCGTTCAGGTTCATAGAATCCCTGTCGGCATCCTTCATCAGGATAGGCATGAAGACATCGCCTTCACGATATTCACCCAATGGTACACCGTTCGTTGCCGAACGAAGGGAATAAGCAACCTGCTGGCGGGTAATACCCAGGCGCAGACCTTTTTCCTGTGAGTACATCGGTTTCCATACCGGTACTTTATTCCCCCAGCTGTCACGCACTTCCATCACCTGGTCGTACTGACGGGCAATCTCTTTGACTTGTTCCGTTAAAGCGACCAGTGTATCCACATTGTCGCCGATAAAACCGATCTCGATAGCAGCATCAGGTACCGGAGACAAGGCGAACAAGGCTGAACGCGTCAGGATATCAGGATAGTTAGCCACCATATAGTCATAGAATTTACCTTCTTCCGCCTGTGCATCCTCCGCCTTTTTAGTCTCAATCAGCACATTGGCAAAGTTAGGTTTCGGACCTACCGACGAACTTGCCAGGTAATAACGAACCGGTGAACCTCCCAGGGTAAATGAATATGACTTGATATTCTCGTTCTTGCTCAGATAATCTTCGATCAACTTAACATTCTTCTCCACGTCGTAAATACTGTACCCTTCAGGGAAGATCAGGTCGGCACGGAAATAAGGTTTGTTCATGATCGGGAAGAAACTCTGCGGCATGATACTCATAATAAATAAGGAGAGGAACAATGTCGCAATCACGGAAGTAATAGTTATCCATCTGCGTTTGATCAGACGACCCAGCACCCCTTCGAATTTATGATACAGTTTCGTATCGTACGGATCCTTCGACTCGCCCGGTTTAGCCTCTTTCAGGATAAAGTTACCGAAAGTTGTTGTCTGAGTCAATGCCAGTACCCAACTTAAACCTAATGAAACAGCCAATACGATAAACAACGGTTTAACGATTTCGGCTACTGAAGCCGGAGCCAGATACATCGGCAGGAATGAACAGACAGCGATAAAGGTAGCTCCCAGCAATGCCCATTGCGGCTTGGTCGCCCCATCGATCAGAGCCTGATAACGGGACAATCCCCGCTTGATACCGACCTGCGCATTATCGGTTACAACTATCGCATTATCCACCAGCATACCCATCGCAATGATAAAGGCGGCCAGCGAAGTACGATTCAGTCCAACACCCCAGATCAACATAAGCAATAAAGTACCGCCCACCGAGAAGAGCAGCGAACTACCCACCAGCATACCGGCACGTGATCCCATCACCAGGAAGATCACCACAATTACAATCAGCAACGATTCGATCAGGTTCAGGATAAAACCATTGTTTGCCTCGTCTGCAATCTTATTTTCCGGATAGATCGTTTTCAGGTCCATTCCAACAGGGAACAATTGTTCCATCTCCTGAAGATGAGCCGCTACATCATTACCGACAGCCACCACGTCATCTTTAGCACCTGTTGCAACTCCGATACCGATAGCACGTTTGCCATCCACACGCATCAGATTGGAAGGAGGATCCATATAACCTCGTTCCACAATAGCAATATCTCCTAAACGGACCTCACTACCGCTTTTGGTTACGATCAACTGGTCACGGATATCCTGGATATTCTTATAGGTTCCTTCCGCCCGGACACGCAACTGGTAGTTACCCGTATTGATATCTCCGGTATTTACCAGCAGGTTTTGCGTTTGCAACACTTGCTGTATCGAGTTCGGGTCGATACCGAGATTTGCCAGTTTAGGAACTGAAATCCTTACATTAATAACTTGTGTCTGTTCACCGAACAGATATACTTTCTGAACACCGGGAACGGGAGACAGTTCCGTCTTGATCTTCTGAGCCCAGTCACGTAATTCATCATAGGTATAACCATCATCCGCACTCAAAGCGTAATAGATACCAAACACGTCTCCAAAATCATCGCTGACTGAGATGGAAGAAGCGCCACTCGGCAGGCGAGGTTCGATATTCGCCACCTTACGGCGAAGTTCATCCCACTTAACGGGCATGTTGTCAGGGTCGAGTGTCGGCTGAAGTTCAATCGAAATCTTAGACATACCGAAATAAGATTCAGACTTGATCTGAAGCACATCAGACATAGACTGGATCTCACGTTCGATTGGCTCGGTGACCAGTTTTTCTACCTCGAAAGGAGTCGCACCCGGATATTGTGTAACAAGCACAGCCTGCTTGATCACAAAGGGAGCATCTTCCTTCTTCGGCAATTTAAAGAAAGAGTATATACCACCTATCAGCATAACAGCCAGGAAGAAGTATATAATCTTCGTATTCTCTAAGGAATATTTTGGAATATTCATTGCTTATCCTCTTAATCTGTTAATACTTTTACTTGTTGTCCGTCGACAAGGCGGGTTACTCCGGCAGTAACGATCTGTTCTCCGGCTTTCAAACCTTCGGTTACGACAACACCGTCTTTGCCAACCAGTTCTTTTTCCGTAATCTTACGACGTTCCACTTTCGAGGTCTGCGGGTTATAGACGAACACATATTTATTACCACTGTTCGGTTCGTCGGCAACGATAGCAGACAGTGGAATCAACACGGCTCCTTCATTGAAGCTCTTGCTCTCTATGTTCAGGATTACACGACAGGAGAAACCTACGGCTACCTTATATTTGTTCAGATTAAATTCGGGATCATCAATATAAAGGAATACCGGTACGCCGGAACCATCGGGCGAGGCTTCCACATATTCTTTTACTTTCGCTTTGAAGCGGGTTCCTTTGTAATTGTCAAACTCTACAAAGATACTGTAGGGAGTGGAGAAGTAAGTGATATTCGTTTCAGGCATTGTAAACTGCACCTGCAATTTGTTCGGGTTTATCAGGCAGACAATACCTTGTCCCATCTGTACCTTCTGATAATTCTCTACATATTTCTTTTGGATGAAGCCATCGAAAGGAGCACGCAGCTTAGTCTGCTCCAAGGTATTCTGTGAGTTTTCGAATGCTGCCTGTGCATTGGAATAAGCAGCTTTTGTCGATTCATACTCCTGTTGAGAGATTGCCTGTTTAGCCAGAAGTCTTTCTGCACGTTGCAGCTGTGCCTGTGCTGTCTGGAAAGAAGCCTTTTTGGCTTCATAATCCCATTTGAAATCCTGTGGGTCTATTTCGGCTACGATTTGCCCTGTACGTACTTTCTGTCCTTCTTCGACATTTAATGAAATCAGCGGACCGGACATCTTAAAAGCCAGGTCACTAAATTGATCAGGCGATACAACACCGCTAAATGATTTTTCTACCATATCCAAAGATGTCACTTCTTCCAGCTTCACCGGACGAGGGCCCTGTTCCTTTACCGGAGGCTGGCTACATGACATCAATGCTGTCAATACAAAAACGGGAATCAATTTACCATTCATGATAACAACTTGATTTAGTTATTTTAGTTACTTATTAATTATATATGCTTGTATACAGTCATATAAAACTATGCGTTAAGTCATAGCTATACAACATTCATTTTCCACTAATTGTTCTAATTGCGCCGCTCCTTCGGAACCGAACGGCAGCTACTTACATTTGCTTGTTTTATTTCTATATTGCTCGTACAAACTACTAGTGTCAAAAGGACCAACTGTCCCAATCTATTTTTGCTTCCATTACCCTTTCCTGTTCATCGGGAACAGCCGGAAAGAAATCAATTCCCGTTACTTTTTCCACACTATCGACAGGTATCACCATTGACTTCAAAGAAGTCTTTTTATAATCCTTATTTTCCAGAATGAACGCAATTGCTTTATATTCGCTTCCCGAAACATAACAAATCACTTTGTAAAACGCGCCAGGAACACCTACTCGATTCTTTCCCATCCGTTTCATATTGTCCGTAATTACAGGACCGGTAGCAATCAGCAAAGATCCGTAATCTTTCGCCCATAGGCGGCTCTGCTCTTCTAGTTCTTTCCAGATGCCCCGGTTCAACGCCGGCTTCTGCGGACAGATATTACTGAAATAAAATGATTCGCGCATTGCCTTTGCCGACCACTTCATGTCACCGGCAGGAGCCATATGGCCACGGTCGTAACCTGTACGGGTATAGTCTTCATTCGTTGCTGTCGCACCTTTTACCATCGGGTCCGGTACGAATTTATTAGAACGTTCCGTCTTTTTGCTTTTCGCCTCTTCGGCAGTCAGCTCGTAAGCTACCCAGTTCGCAATCTTATAATCTGAATTGTAGGATACGGTATATCCTTCGTGACGGATCACTTGCTCGGAACGTTTAACCTTCAATTTAGGGATTTCGGCATTTGCCGGAACTTTAAAAGTAGTTGTTTTCGGACGAGGGGGAACAATGGCAGGCTTTTTATCTGCCGGTTTTTCCTTTACTGAGTCAGCAGGCTGCTTCTTCTGTTCCACCACCACAGGCTTCTTACCGGAAGTAGGATAGAAATAATTAAACACATATAACAGGCCGATAAAACAGATAACCACTAAGGCCGCAAGAACAAATATACGCCTGATTACAGAAACCAAAGATGTTCCCTGATTCTTCTTTTTCCGCGATTTTGCTTTGCCTTTTCTTTTTGCCATTGATTAATAACCATTTATTCTCCGCCGCAAAAGTAGATAATGTGAGATTATTAAACAATATATAAACCTTAAATATATTCGTCAGAATTAATACAAAAAGTGCCCCGATTAAAAGGGGCACTTTAAATTATAGGTTCCGGAGCCTATCTGCTGTATCTTTCCTTTCGACGAAACGACCTCTGCACTCGTCTGTTCCGGAACTTGTATTTCCATTAATATAGTACGTCCTGACTTGCGTAATTTCACTTTTATATCTCCGTAATGGGTAGGTACTGATACCGATGCTTCCGTCAAAGACCCCATCTGAGGTTTTATGCGGAATGTACGGAAACCGGGAGATGTCGGTTCAATACCACACACTTTCTGGCTCAGCAGCGTCAGCGGTCCTCCGCTCCAGGCATGGTTGATCGTACCTCCTCCGAAACCTTCAGCGCCGACTCCCCAACCCTCAAACAAGGTGGTATAATCCTTATAACTTAACATACCGGCATACCGGTCACGCATCCTCTGCAAGGCAACCTCCGGGGCATTCATCTGAAAAAGAGCTTCCAATACATACTTTTCCATATAAGGACTGGCATGATATTCTTTTTTCAAGACCTTCAGTATGGCAGGATACTTGTCTTTTGTCGCCAAACCGGATAGAACGGCCATAGCCTGCGAACGGTCGTCATCCTTGCCATGATAACCCGGAGAACGATATGCAGTGCCGGTCCAGAATTTCGTATTAAAGCATTTCTCAATACTATACATCATACGGGTGATCTCTTCTGCATCTGCTTTCTTACCCAGTTGAAGTGCAAATTCCTTTTCTGCTTTCAGTGCCAGATAATACCAGCAGTTCGTCAATACCCCCATATCGATCTGTTCGCCCCAGTCACCCCAACTCCATTCACCACTGCGTTCGATGGGCAGGCCACTCTTATCGACCTGCCATGTTTCATGCAGATAACGATGCAGGCGGTCATAAATAACCGGAATAAATGTACTGTCTCCGCTATAATAATACTGTGTATAGAAACCATACCAACCCACCGAAGCCAGCATCTGCAAAGGCAACTCCTTCGACCAGTTACCGGCAGGAACAGGAGCAAACAATGAGCCGTCGGCACGCTGCCAGTTCATCAGTTCATAAATGCCTTTAACGGCCAGTTTATGGGAAGAAGGAGAAAGTGCATAGAAAGCCTCTCCCAACTCGTTCACCTCGTCTCCCCACCATTGAGCACGTTCGCGTTCGGGACAATCCATATAATTGTCACGCATCGTTATATATAATGTTCTCGCAGAACGTTTCCAAAGTTCGTTCAGGAAAGGATCGTTACATTGAAACGATCCGGCAAACTCTGTATCATAGCCGGTTTCACGATACTTAACTTCCAGTACTTTTACTCCTTCGGGAAGAATATACCACATCTCATGACCGCTCATCCAGCCGTAACTTTCATACTCCTGTATGCCGTTGCGGGTGACATATTCGGCACGGATATTTTCTGGTCCTCCACCCCGATAATTATCCGTCTGCATATGGATTGTCGCACCTTCCGCCGACTCCACTTTCAGATAGGGTGTAAACTGGCAGTTGTAAGGTAAACGGCAGAACAGGGTATCGCCTCTCTCCGACCGGCGAACACCCGGATACTCCTTTAAACCAAAATCCTTAAAGAGCGGAATAGGACGTTCAACCAGGTTTCCCAAAGGCGCTTTACCAACCACTGAAGCGATCTCGGCACCAGGAAACGCATTCTTATAACCAGGTAGGTTCCATCCTTCCAATGTTCTGCGGGCATCGAAACGGATATTGCTTTCCGACAGGCGATAGTTCGGATAAGGAGCACCGGTATTCTGATAAGCATCATATACCCTACAACTCCAGCTTTTATCGGATACAATCTCTATGCCGGGAGCAATCGCCTCAAATAACAAGGCTGCCAGTCCACTGTTCACATGACTGAATCCGTTCTTACCAAAATGCCACACCAAAACAGCGATCGTATTTTCCCCCGACGTAAGGTAAGGAGCAATCTCTACCGAATCGTAGTAAGTATCATAAGGAGAAGGACCGCGTTTCAAGCCTCCTTCAAACACCACCATCCGGCCGTTGATCCATAACCAATATTTACTGTCGGCTGCAATATGTGCGGTCAGTGTCCGAGGAACTTCAGCCAAAGTTACCGTTTTACGATAGGCCAGCCAGGTATTGCTCGCACTCTGGCATTGTTCCGTATTTATCCAGTTTGCTTTCCAGTCCGTTTTCGTTTTAGCTTCTGCCGAGGCCAAAAATCCGGCGCATACACACAATAAGAGATACTTTTTCATAATACGATCGCTTTTACAGGTTATCAATTTTATTTAATTCTCCAGATAGACTTTCACACCGTCCGGAGCCTTTACTTCGCTTTTCACTTTACCGTCCGCTCCTTTTTCGTGACGGATCGTTATTACACCCTGCGGAGTCGGGAAAGTACCTTCCACCCATTTTAAATCGCCCAGATGCGGGGTGATACGGACTGCGCGGCATCCCGGTTCCACCACCTGAACCCCCAATACATATTCACTCAGCCATGATGTCGGACCGGAAGCCCAGCCATGACACAAACTATGACGGAAACCTTTATAGCAATAATCACCATAATCACCGTGAATATCCTTTTTCCCTTCGGGCACAAGTTCGTCGATACGTGCTGCATTCGGAAGCCAGTCCATATTGAAATCTTCCCAGAACGTAGTAGCACCCAGGTCGATCATCGCTCCCCAATACTGGCGGATCACATCGATCGCTCCCTGATAATTCCCGGCAGCAGCCATTGCACGCAACATATAATATCCGTAGAAAGTAGAGAATCCACGTGCCCCACCTACTGACAGATATTTACTGTTTGCCTCTTCCGGTTTCATCAAACCAGCCAGGGCCAATAAAGCCGCACCCTGTTTTGAGCCCGGAGCATCCGGTGCTATTTTAGATTTCAACAAAGGCTTGATCACCTTCGGAGCCGCCTTTTCCATTTTCTTCGCCGTTTCACGACATTGGGATGCCAACACATCGTCACCAAGTGTTGTACATAATTCATCGCCTGCCCTCATAGCCATCAGAACCAGCGATTGCAGACCGGCATCGATCGCCACCTGATTCTCACTTGACGGCCAGTCCATGAAACGCCATCCATCCAGTTTCTCACGTCCGTCTGCATCCACTTTAGAAATCAGGAAGCGCAGAAGGTCGCTCATATAAGTTTGCTGCTCTTTCAGGTAAGCCACATCTCCATGGTGATAATACCAGTCACGCTGGATCAGCAACCACCAGATCGAATAGGCGCTGATGCCATTCATCCAAGCGGGAAGAGGCGTTACATCACGGATCAGGTCAAGGCTCTTTGGGACGACTTCGTTATAACCGAAAACAGTATTTACGGTCATCACTTCCGGATGCATATCACCCAACCAGACCAGACGATCACGCTTAATACCGTCCCAAAGATATTCCTGCATATTCAAATGAACCGTATAAGCACCGGTCTGCCAGATTTTATTCAGCCGTTCGTCACTACTTCGGAAAGAACCTTTGTACGGGATATCACGGAATGTAGAAATAGCACGGATTTCTTTCAAGGAAACTTCCGTAGAATCGCTCATCAGGTCTATACGGGCAAAACGGAAACCTGAATTACCGACTTCCAGCACACCCAACCAGGGCAATGTGACAACAAAATCACGTATTGCATGGTCATTACTGGCCCCGTTCTTCCCATCAATTTCACACATGGCTTCACTGACGGATTCTCCGAAACGGACACGCATCTTTATAGGGCTTTTATTGGAAAAAGCACCGGTCACAATCTGAATCCCTCCCTGAAGTTCTTTCCCGAAATCAAACAAAAGGGCCGGATGCTCTTCTGACGTACTGGTCATCTTGCAAAGGGCACGATCTGTTAATTCTGCCTGTCCGTTACCCGGCAGGAGCAGTTTATCACCATCTTTTATCAATTCGCTATGTTGTTGCCAGACAATACGCGTCGGGGAAAGATATTCGCGTACCCGGCTGTCGCGTTGCTGGGCCAGTACCGGCAGGGAACATAAAAGAGTAAGAAGTATAAGTATCTTTTTCATGGTATTATCAATAATGAATCAATTTGCTTCTATGGACAGGTTTAGTTATTATCAGATATGAACTATCCTGTCCCCGTGCTTGACACGGGGCCGCAGAAGAACAGGCAGTATCAAAAGATACATATAGGATACGGTTTGTGCTTTTGCGATCCCGTGTCGAGCACGGGAACGGGATAGTTCAAATATTTCTAATTCTGAACTTCACACGCTACAGGAACTACAACCCAAAAGCAGGAACCAGATCATCCAACTGCTGGTCGGTCATTCCTGCCGGTTCATAGCCGGCCATGCGGGCACTCAGATAGATTTGAGCAGATTTTGCCAAGGTGTCGATTGCGTCAAAACATTCGATCAGATCTTCACCGACCGCCAGGATTCCATGTTTTTCCCAGAATACAACATCATGTTTTTCCAGTTGTTTGATCGTTGCATGTGCCAGTTCGATCGTTCCCGGTATTTCATAAGGGACAATACCGACACCTTTCGGTACGATGATACGGCATTCGGGGATCATGCCCCATAATGTCCGGGTGATCACCTGCGAATCGAGGAATGGTTTACAATGCGTCATACCGATCAGTTCTGTCGGATGCGTATGCAAAACGACCTTGTTATCACGTCCCAAGGAACGGAGATAATTGTGCATCATCAGGTGAGACGGCAGTTCGGATGTCGGGGCGACAGGTTGTTCGGCAATGATCTCATAGCTTTTTCCGTCCGGTGCTATCCGGATCAGCGAACCATTTGCGAACGGGTCCTGTGCGACATACCGCATCCGTTTGCCTGTCCCGGTCACATAAAATACATGTCCTCCAAGGGCGGTCATCGCTTCCTGCAACTGAATAGCAGGAGCAAGTGCCGGCAATTCCATTTCTTCCGGTGTCAGTAAACCGGTTAGATTAACAGATATATTTCCTCCATTTCTTTCGGCCCATCCTTTTGTCCAGAGATAGCCAGCCACCTCAGCGATACGGCCAATTTCAGCCATCAAAAGGCTGTTGTTTCCAATTGTTGTCATTTTTTTCTATATTAATTGCTTCGGGTATTCCCGAAAAGTCATCTATAAACTCGGTAACAGCAAAGAGAATATCAGTATTCCCATACCGGTAATTAATACGATAATCGTTTTCCTGCTAACACCTTTCCATTCATTCAATATGATTCCCCAAACATTACTGAATATGACATTCAGCGACATCAGGATACTCCATGAAAAGGCAAGCATTACCGGAGAGTCAGAAAAATAGCTCTTTCCCATGCCCAATCCAAAGAACTGTGAATACCAAAGAACTCCTGCCAGCGCACAAAATAAAACATTATTCAATAATATCTTACCCGGAACGGAGAAATAATCTTTCCCTGTTTTATTTTTTATATTCTGGAAGATACAATAGGCTGCATTCGTCAGGAAGCCACCCATTGTTACCAACAGGATCACCGGATTCAAAGCAAACAAATCGCTTGCACCAGAGGCTTTCGCTTTTTCCAGTATCGGAGTTCCGGATTCAAGGCCCAGATTAAAACAGGCACTCATCACACCCGCCAACAATGCAACCAGCAAACCTTTCGTCAGGGCAAAGTCTTTCACAGCCGCTTTCTTTTCCTCTTCCGTCATGTTGCGGGCACGCAGACTACCGGCATAACCGATCACTGCGATACCAGCCAACGTTACGCAAACACCCAGCAAAAGGATCAGTCCGTCGCCATGAAATAAATCCGTCCCCCCGAATACTGCCGGAAAAAGCGTACCGAATCCGGCACAGGTACCAAGAGCGATACTCTGCCCCAGGGCTATTCCCAGATAACGCATGCTAAGACCGAATGTCAGACCTCCCACGCCCCACAGCATTCCGTAGATTACAGCGCCGGTACTTCCACCGGCACTCCAGAGTTCAGTCAGGCTATTTCCTTCCGGAATAGCGAGTTGTGCGCCCAGATAAGGGAAAACGAGCCAGGCAAAAACACCCTGGATCAGCCAGAAGCTCTCCCAACTCCAGTTTTTCACCTTATTGATCGGCACATAGGAACTGCTTTGCCCCAGACTGCCGATGGCGATAATCAGTAAGCCTATCAGTATATTCATTTGCGCTTGCTTGTTACTTCCGCTTCATATTTTTCTATTTCTGCAATGTAATCTTCCCCTACAGGAACATTATTTTTCAAACAGTACATATCCCATACGGCAGTCCACGGAAGGCTTTTCAATTCTTCCTGCAATGCCAGGCGCTGGAACAGTTTATCTTCCGATTCATATTGCTGCAAAGTAGCAGACGGTTCAAGCAAGGCTTGCAGGAACGCTTTCAGTGTGGCACGGCAACCGATCACATAAGCTCCTATGCGGTTGATCGTAGCATCGAAGTAATCCAGTCCGATATGTACACGATCCAATGCATTGCAACGGATGATCTCACGGGAAAGGTCCAGCAGGTCATCGCTCAATACAACCACATGGTCGCTGTCCCAACGGATCGGACGACTCACATGAAGCATGATCTCAGGAGTGAACAACAGCATGGAAGAGATCTTATCGGCAATGCTTTCCGTCAGATGGAAATGTCCGGTATCCAACGTTACGATTTTGTTATTCTTAGCTCCATATCCCAGATAGAAATCGTAAGAACCGACCGTATAGCTTTCCAGTCCGATACCGAACAATTTAGCTTCGATGCAATCCTTCATGTTCTTATACTCCGTTGCAAAGATTTCGTCCAGCGAATCTTTCAGCAACTGGCGGTATTTGATGCGGCTTGCCGGCACTTCCTTGGAACCATCATGTATCCAGAGGTTCATCATACAGGGATCGTTCTGGTAAACACCCATCGCCTCACTGATCGCACGGCAGCGTTTCGTATGTTCGATCCAGAAGTTACGGATCGAATCATCCGGATTAGCCAACGTCAGGTTTCCGCTTTTAGGATGTGAGAAAGAAGTGGAGTTGAAATCGAGTTTCATATTGTTCTCTTTCCCCCACTCCATCCAACTTTGGAAATGGGCAGGTTCCACTTCATCGCGATCCACTTTCTTTCCTCCGAAATCGCCATAGATTTCATGCAGGTTCAAGCGATGAGTTCCCGGGATAAAAGAGTTTGCTGTCAGGATATCGGCGCGAACTTCATCTATATTACGCGCTTTGCCCGGATAATTACCGGTCACCTGTATGCCGCCCGAAAGCGAGCCGTCCGGATTCTCGAATCCCGTCACGTCATCTGCCTGCCAGCAATGGAGTGAAAGACTGATTTTCTGCAACTTTTCAAGTGCACTGTTTACATCAACGTTTACAGCAGCAAAACGTTCGGCTGCCAAATCAAATGCTTCTTTTACTTTCTTTTCAGTATTCATGGTATGCTTTTTAATTATTGATATTGTTAATACTTTATTTTACTCCAAATATATAAAAGCCCTTGTCCCCGCACCCGATGCGGGGCCGCATAAAAACAGGCCTGATCGATTCGATATTCATATGACCGGTTCTCATGCGATCCCGCGTCAAGCGCGGGAACAAGCTGACTTTTACTATCACACTGGTCTTTATTTTATCTTAATTATTATCGTTTTACAACCTGTAAATACCGGTCGTAAACATCTTTCCAAACAGTCTCATCCTGCGGTAGGAATGTTTCGGTCTGAATAGAATCAGCTATCAACTGCCGCATTTCCCAACGGGTGGAGACGATACCGGCAGACCGTGCCTGTACCATACCGTTCCCGATCGCCGTTGCTTCCGACGGACCGGCAATCACCGGCATGCCGATCGCATTCGCCGTAAACTGATTCAGCAGGTTATTTTTCGAACCTCCGCCGATCACATGCAACCGATCGATCCGAAAAGGCGCCATTCCCTTCAACATTCGGATCACCTCATTATAACGAAGTGCAAGGCTCTCGAAGATGCAACGGATAAAATCGGCATCCGTTTCAGGAATAGGCTGTCCTGTTTCCTCACAATAACCGGCAATAGCCTTTGTCATACACGTCGGATTAGCAAAACGGGGATCGTCCGGATCTACGAAACGTACAAAGGGAACAGCCTGCCCGGCCAGCTCCACGATTTCAGAATAAGCATAAGCACGCCCGGCCTTCTCCCACTCTTTCCGGCATTGTTCCAATAACCACATGCCGGTAATATTTTTCAGGAAGCGGGTTGTTCCCTCGATACCGCCTTCGTTTGTAAAGTTATTCTTATAGGATTCTTCCGTTATGATCGGTTCTTCCGTTTCAATCCCCATCAAGCTCCAGGTCCCGCTACTCAGATAAGCAAAATGCTCATCCCTGGCCGGAACAGCAGCTACGGCAGAAGCCGTATCATGCCCCGCTACAGCAATAACAGGTATCTTGCCAATGCCGGTTTCCTCCGCCAGGGCATCCGTCAGTTCCCCGACAAGCGTTCCCGGCATCACCACCTGCCGCACGATAGACGGCGAAACTCCTGCCGCTTCCAGC
Source organism: Parabacteroides goldsteinii (assembly GCF_020091425.1). Classification (NCBI taxonomy): domain Bacteria; kingdom Pseudomonadati; phylum Bacteroidota; class Bacteroidia; order Bacteroidales; family Tannerellaceae; genus Parabacteroides; species Parabacteroides goldsteinii. The sequence goes on from NZ_CP081906.1 coordinate 2,441,976, forward strand.
AAGGATGGTTCAAATTGTTTCGTAACAGGATTAAGCAACTGGGATGTGGAAGCATCCGTATATTCACACACCTTCTTGCCCGTTAACAGATAAGACAATAGGTCAGGAATGAAAAGTATTTCTTCAGCATTTTTCAAAGGTGCAAAATCCTCCTTCCGGGCACGGAACAGCTGAAAGAGACTATTAAAGTTCATAAACTGGATACCGGTCAGCCGATAGACTTCCTCACGCGGCACCAGGCGGAAATATTCCTCCAATGCACCTTCCGTATACGGATCGCGGTACGCCCTGGGCAATCCCAGTAAAGAACCATCCGAAGCCAGATAACCGAAATCGACTCCCCAGGTATCGATCCCGATCGAATCGACCGGGATATCTTCCCGGGCACAAAGGGAAAGACTTTTCTTCAGTTCCTCATACAGATTATATATGTTCCAATAATATTTCCCGTGCAATTCCAACAGGTTATTAGGGAAGCGGTGAAGTTCCCGCATTTCAAATTTGCCATTCATTAATGACACCAAAACGGCTCTCCCGCTTGTAGCTCCTATGTCAAATGCTAAAAAGTTATGTTTCTTCATGCCTGCAACAAAGTTATTTGTTTTACAGAAGCAAAAGTAAAAGGTTATTTACTATCTTTGCTTACGAAAATGATTTTAAACCTTTCAATTCTGACATGAATAAACACGCAAATAATCAAATACGCTACCTGACAATCGGAGCGTCTGATGAAGACTGGGGGATTACGGTCACCACGATCGGATACCAATTCATTCCACCCCAAAGTCAATATCCGTTATCCGGTCATCCGGACAGTTATAATTTCAAACCGCAGACAGGACGTATCCTGAAGGAATACCAGCTTGTCTATATAACGAAAGGAAGCGGCTACTTCTCTTCCCAATCCTGCAAACAGCAAAAGATAGAAGCCGGCACCATGATCCTGCTTTTTCCGGGAGAATGGCACAGCTACTATCCGGACAAAGAGACTGGATGGGATGAATATTGGGTAGGATTCCGTGGAATACATATCGACAAACGAGTGGAAAAACGTTTCTTCACGAAAGAAGAACCGCTTCACAGAATCGGTTTAAGTGCTACTATTGTAGGATTATATGAAGATATACTAAAGTTTGCCATGCAGGAAAAATCCGGATACCAGCAGATGATATCCAGTATCGTCCTTCATATAATGGGTACTGTTTATTATAAGAAAAAGAATGGCGCTTTTACTAATACATATGTAGTAGACAAAATCAACGAAGCCCGTATCCTGATGAAAGAGCAGGTGGAAAACCCCGTGTCGCCGGAAGAGATCGCCTCGCAACTGGGACTGGGATACTCCTGGTTCCGCCGTATGTTCAAAGAATATACCGGCGTGTCTCCCGCTCAATACCAGTTACAGCAAAAACTATTGAGGGCAAAAGAACTCCTGACAGGAAGTAACCTGAACATATCGGAGATTGCCTACAGCCTGAAGTTTGAAAATGCCGGTCAGTTCTCGACCTTCTTTAAAAAGAAAGAGGGCGTAACGCCCTCCGAGTTCAGGGAAAGAGCACATTAATACGGTTTATAAGGCGCATGCATCACATTCAATGTCCTGGGCAGCCATACACGATAACGTTGTGACTTGTCCCAGGTATTGCCTGCCGATGCAAAGTCACAGAAATGAACAGGACGTGCGGCACTGCTTCCTTCCAGATCGGTCCCCAGGATCAAAGGTGCCGTAAATGTCATCCAGGCAAACTCCGGAGCTTCGACTGGAGTCAGTTCCACATAACCGTCTTTGCTTACAACGACAGCCGTCTCATCTATAAAACCATCATTAAAACGGCTGTCACGTGCCAACACCAAAGGTCCGCGGACAATAGCCTGCGCCTGATTCATCTCAACCAGGCGGGCACGCAGGTCTAACCGCACTGTTATCCGGTCTCCGTCTTTCCACTTCCGGGTAACCGGCAGATAGGCTCCTTGTAAAACGCCCTCAACAGATTCACCGTTCACCTGTACCGTTGCCAGGCTGCTCCATGCCGGAATACGTAATGCGATTGTAAACAGACTTTCCTTTGCCGGAGCGACTTCCAGCGTTATCTCATCGGTAACCGGATAGTCAGTCACCTGTTTCAGTCTGACGGTCTTTTTCCCCGGAAGAGTTATATCCGCTTCCGACTGTCCATAGAAATTCACCCGGATACAATCATCCTTCACCTGATAGGCAAACTGTGGGATCATGGCGAAAGCCCGCGGTCCGTTTGCATTACAGCAATTGATATGCATGCCGCATTGCTCCTCTCCTTCATGGCGGCAACCTTCCAGGGGACTGTATTTGGCAATCTGCGAAGCATCCGCCTTCAAAGAAGCCATCAGGGCATTATAGATGGCACTTTCCATATAATCGGCATACAGGGAATTACCGGTCATCTCCAATAAACGGTTACACAACTGCATCCATGTGAATGTAACGCAGGTCTCCATCGTATGATAAGTTGGGATTGTCTGGCGAACTCTGCCACTGTACCAGCATTCAAAAGCACTCCCCGACCCTGCCACATTAATTTCTTCCTGTATAATATGCCCGACAGTCTTTTCCACAACAGACAGATAAAGCGGATTGCCGGTCACTTTATGCAACTCCAGCAGACCTTCATAGCAGGACATCATTTCATAGGCTTTCTGCCCGTTTTCGCGTGAGAACCATGTTTTAGGATGCGGAAAGCGATTGGCTACCGGCACACCGGCTATCGCTTTACTGATCAGCTGCGGACCTTCCGGTGTTTCCCATTGTTCTACTATATATTTAGCATAATCCAGATAACGGTCCTCTTTCGTCCGATTATATAAATACATCACAGGTTCCAGAATAGAAGAACTGGGCATGCCTACATAATTTCCGGTCGAAACGATATTTACCTTACCGGGACCAACCTGCGTCATTAAATGATCTGCCACACGGCAGGCAGAAGCCAATGCATTCTTATCACCTGAAAGATCATACCAGGCAACCAGTCCGAGAATCGTATATTTTCTGCCCCAGACATCCCATTGTTTCAACTGTGCATCCGGTGCATAATTTCCGATATATCCGTCGGGAGTCTGGGTTTTCATCAATGCTTCGGCTGCATTCTTTATGATCTGGTAAAGCTCCGGATCCTTATTATATCGGTAAGAAGCAATGGCCCCCTGTATCCATTTCCCCCAGAACTCCGATTGCCAGCGCGATTTCTCCTTCCGGTGCCGAAACGGTTCCACCAGATGATCGACATCCTGCGCTTTCACACGATGCTCTATACAATCGTCTATGCGCCCTCCGACATAACCGGATATTTTAATATGCGTAACAGGTGAATTAACGGGGATTTGCGACAGGACCGACATAACAGCCATACACAACAAAAAAGAAGGAATAACTAATTTCGCTTTCATAATATATCGATCTAAGAATGGATGGTAGCAAAAATAGTTATTCCCCTATTACTCAGACTTGCAAAAATGACAGAATATGTTTCATTTTTGATAGAACCATTCCCTCACGATATTAAAGAAGTGCCAGGCAACTTCTCACATCATTCAGTGAATGACCGTTACTTTTACCTTTCGGTAACACTTGCCGGTAACCCACCAAAGCACCAAAAGCAGAGACCGGATCTTTTTTCGTCACATAATGTACGACGCTGTCCATAACCAATTGCAAGTTCGTATTTGCTACCCCCGAAAGTGTAGACGATGACAAACCGGCAGCATTGAACCCTATTCCTTTTATCCGTTCATGAGCCTGTGCAATATTGGTCGTCACGGCAAACTGGGCCAGTCCCCCTCCTAATGAATGCCCCGTCACATAAAAAGATTGATCCGGATAAGTATCCAGAAATAAACGAACCAACCCGACAGCATACAAATACATTGTATCGGCCGCCAGAAGCTGATGTACATCCGTCAATATAGCCCCCACCTTCGACAGTTCCGTCCCGGCAAAAGCGATAACGATGCGGTTTTCATATTTCCCCAACCAGACCTTAAATCCGTTCATCAGATGCAACTGGCCGGTCAGTTCGTCATAGTCAGCCATCTTCAGGCTTTCAGGCAAATCTCTCTTTTTAAGGGGAGACACCTTTTGGCTGAAGGTATATCCTGTATAGGCATATTCCGAACATTCGACCATCAAAAGCGCTTCAGCCGGCGTACAAAATGATTGTAAAGGAATATACGGAGCAGATTTTTCATTAAATCGACCGTCCCGGTTAAAACGCCCAGGAGGCCTTTATCCTGCATATCCGCACTATTCTGTATAGTTGCATCCTGTACCTCCCCTTCCAGCTTCTCTCCTGACAATTCCTCGTAAAGAGCCCTCATTTCCTGCTGTATCTCTTCCCGCTCCAGCCGGTAAGCCGGATCTGCTTTACTTATAACGGCCAGCTGATCCAGCCTGTTATTCAGGGATAGAAGAAGATCTTCCGCTTTTTGAAGTTTTTCCATTTGTGTATATTCAATTATATTGTTAAAAAACTTTGTTCCAGAAAAGCTGGTTCAAGCTGTCCTGTTTCATAGAAATTAGGTGTTTGCTTTCCTTTTAACCTCTTAACCAGTTCATTTGTAATTTCTTCATGTAAGGATAAATAATTTATAGAAGGTTTCTCGCTCAATACCTTCAACAAAGCGGTAGTAAACGCACTGTTCTCATCAAAAAGAAAAGCATAGGACGATTGTTCATCCCGACAACCGGAAATAAGCAAAACCCCGGCTTGTACCTCTTTTTCACTAGCACCCGCCTCTTTCAACTCAGAAGCCAGATTATCATAAAAACTCTTGTTTTTAAAATAGGTTTTCCTTACATATTCTGCCGGCATTTCCTTCTTTACACAACCCTCTGGTTCCGATTCTCCAGCAACAGCTTTGGTTACCGTTCCGCTATGACAACTATCCGAAATGACAAGAATACGGACATCTTTTTTAAATTCTGACCACAATAGATGTAACTCATCATCGATCAGTTCGCCGTCATACAGACACCAGGTTTCATCCAACCCATCCTCTTCATCTCCGTCCATATCCGGTAACTGACCACCATGTCCGGAATAATAGACAAAGAGGAAATCTCCTTCAACAAGTTTCCGGGAAGCCTCCCTGATAGAGCCAATCACATTGTCTCTGGTAACATCGTTCCCCTGGAATATTTTTGATTCCAATCCATTACCCGATGCTATCTGGTAAATTACTGACGCATCATTTTCCGGTTGACCTAACGCTCCGTCCCATCCATCATAATGAACAGGATCTACATGGTTTAATCCAAATACAATTGCATAACCTTTTGACATATTCTTTCAATTTTAAGTTAGATTATTATGTGCATGCAATATAATCTGTTTACTTGTAAACAAACAATTTGTTTTGTAGACAACTGAATTTGTTTGTGAACAACAAAAACAGCGTCGCCCCGCAACGCAATGCTGCGTCGTGGCATGACGTAACGTTGCGTCGAGGGGCGACGTAGGGTTGCGCTGTGGCACGACGTAAGGCGGCGTCGCGTCACAACGCAGGAAGGTTATTCGATTTCGGGACGGTCACCGCCGCCACTGCCGCCGTTGCCGACGGTTAATGGGCGTTCGTACTCGATGGTACGAGGTTCTTTCAACAGGGTTGAGTTGTTGGAGAACTGGGTGACGATGCGTAAGGTGTACTGACCGTCTGCCAGGTCCGAAGGGACACGGGCCAGGAGGCATTTCGGGTCGTTCGTTGTCAGGCGGCGGGTGACGGGATGTTCCGTGCCGTCGCTGGCAATGAAGAAGACACCGACACCTGCGGCTTCACCGGATACACGGATCTTTTCGCCTTCGATACGGATATCGTCACCGGGAGTGATGGTATCATTGGAGAGGCCAGTGACCGTATTGATAACTAAGCCGATATTGGCACCGCTATCCTTCACCGTCAGAACTTCTACTCCGACATGACTCAAAGCTTCGCGCATTTCAGAAGAGAGCGTGATATCGAGCGTCACCTTATGTTTCTCCGGGTCGAATTTAGCACTCGAGCCGATCCATGGACCTAGCACACGCGGGGTGTATTGGCACGTTTTCGTTAATACACTGTAACCGTCCATAACCGCTTCACGGATGATGCGGTCATGCTGGTTAATGATTGATAACAAGGTATCGTACTTGTATTCCGAACCTTCATTTACTATCCGCTGCGCAATGTCTTCGTTACGCAACGAGTTTTTCATGGTGGATACTTCGGCTGTGTAGTCGTTATCCACATCTTTTGTCAGGAGGTTCAGGCGGAGCCAGACCTTCCAGAATTTGGTGTAATTTGCCATAATAAACAATTTAATGAATAAAAAATTAATTATCTGTAGAAGAATTATAAGTTCTCACACAACGAAAAGCTAAATCATTTGTTGTATAACCCAATACATAGCTATCTCCATATGATACATACATAAAATTCCCTGCCCCATCAATTGCCAGATAAGGAAGACCTGCCCCTTGCATATAATTCCTAACTGCAGTTGATTTATAAGGATGTTCACCCGTATTCGCTCCAAAGGTTTGTCCGGACATAGCTCTACTTAATGTACCCGCATTCATTGATGTCCAACCTGACGGGCACTTACTTTTCCATGTCGAATAATTCACAACAGCATTTCCCACTCCTACATTTTGTGACATCCACATCCAAGTAGATCTATCGCCGGGGTCTATTGTTAATAAAGAGGGAGGAGCATCATGTCCTAGAATATTTACAGTTATATGTTCCGTTTTTATATTCATTTTTTTTGTTTGGGCAGACTTTGCAGCAGTAAGAGTTATTACTCCTGTTTTACGTCTTGTATTACACATATCGGCAGATATATAATTATACATTGTCACTTTGACTGTCGTTAATATATCTCCATTTGAAAGTGTTTGTGTCGCAGTCTGTGACGGAGTATTTATCCAGCTGGTATTATCTGATGCCGTTATGCCAAAAGGCGAGCGTACTTTAAATTCAAAATAATTTCTTTGAGTAGGAAAATAAACGACACTGGGAGTTGTAGCCGTTATAGAGTTTTCTAAATAGCTATAACTATTGCTTCCGTAGAAATCCTGTAAACGAAGACCTTGTAGTTTCTGATAAACTGTTAGAGATATACTTTTGGTTTCATCCAGTAAGTTCTGTATTTTTATTGTTGCAGAAATATTTTCGGTACTAGTACTAGAAGCCTGTTTAAATGTAATCTCCATTGTATTATTTGTCGTTCCGGGAATTACAGTCATCCAGCTTGGTGCATTTACTACCTTACAACCTCCTAAAGAAAATACAGTCAATTTCACAGTGGAATTATCATTAAACAAATACATCTTTTTATTGGCTGCATCGTAATAAGACAAACTTCCAGATGAAGTTGCGATAGTGGGTTGAGCTGTTATGATCTCCGGATTATTGGCAACCATTTTTACTGCTATTTCTGTTATCTTACTTTCGTCAGACAAATTGATCATTTCTAATTTTGTTTCATCAAACGCAGCTTTGGGAAAAGGATCCGGCAAAGAGGTTAACGTAAATTTGTAGTTTCCACTTGTCTCTGCAATTGTAGCGGGTGAAACCGTTAACCAGTCAGGTAGATTGTCTACCTTTGAACCAATTGCGGAAAAGACTTCCATTTCAATATCAAAAGTTTGTACGGCCTTCTTTACATCAAAAGTAATAACCTCATCAGCATAGGATGCACCTGTTGAAGAACTTACAACCCGATCAAATCTAGGAGCGGATATAGCCTGAACCATCATAATGCTTTCTTTCGCCGATATTTTGTCGGTAAAACGGAGATATGCAAGGGGAAAATCGGTACCATGATAATCTGTGTTTAGAGAAATTGTATATTCACTTGCACTGTTTTCGGCTTTTGTATTTATCACACCATCAGGTCCGGTAATCTTTAACCAGTCATGATCTTTATCATTATCTATATAATATTTGGATACAAAATATCCTGCGGCTGAACTGCCGGATATTTTAAAATCAGTAATCTCATCCAAAGCGACTGTTATGGTACGTTGTGTTTTATTATATTCTACTCCTGTTGCTGTTCCAACAATGAGTCCTTCTCCACCCGCTTCCCCACCCGGTTCATAATCATCTATATTACCTTCGTCCGTCCAGTCTTCCACATTGATCGTGAAGTCAAGATGATATTCGTCGGCTTTAGTAATATTGACCGTGTAGCGGTGATTCTGGGATACTTCTATATAGTTGCCATCTCCTTCGGGTTTGAAAGGCACTTTATAAGTGACCGGGACATTTTCGGTCTGGTTAGTGGCATAAGTCCCCGATAAGATCAGGTAACCACCATCTCCCATTGGACTGGGCCAGGTATAGAAAGCGCCAAGGCAGTTACCTGCATTTGCTTTCTCTCCATCGAACGGGCGGGCGGGATAGGTGATCAGATCGCCGGCAGCGGCTGTCGGCAAAGTACCCGTAACTTTTAAAGGAAAGAAACTTACTCCCCGACGGCCATTCGCCATACTGACCGATTGGATCGTAAACTTAGAGGTGGCAGCATCATTCACGATATCGAAACGCGCCACCGAACGGGTCAGGCGGAAACCCAGTTGCAAACGTGCCGAGACTGAGAAATCGGTCAGGTCGAGCGGCGTAGCATAGGCCCCGGTCATGGGCAGCGGGGTTTTTAGTATGTCGGTTGCCGATGCGGGGTCGAGTTGGATACTTTTGAAGAGCAGGAAATCGGACTCGGTCGGAGTTCCTTCCGTGACGGTGTTACCCGGTTGTCCCGGATTCGATTGCACGAGCGGAATAAAGCCATTAAACACGGTATCAGTGGCCGGATCGATCAGCTTGCTTTGGTTGGCGATGCAGTAGAGTTTGACAAACAAGCCTTTCTTCAGGGATAAAAGGGCATTCGTCTGTTTGCCGTCGCTACCGACTGCCGTCAGATCGAGAGGCGTCACATCATTGCCCGACGGCATCTCCGCACCGCTTTCGCGATAGCTGAAACGTTCCTGATAGGTGTAGGTTCCATTCTCGGTCGTACTGCCGAAGACGTAGATGTCGAGCGACGAGATTTTGTTCTCATCGGCTGTGGCGATCGCATCACCGGCCTTGGTCTTTACGACCGACAATTTGTTTTTAAGCGTCAGCATCACTTCACGGCGGGCCTCGCTTCCGGAGGGGTCCGGAGCAGACGTCCGGTGCTGTTCCTCCGTCTCGCTGGTGCAGGACGCCACAGAGAGAAGCAGGGTAAACAGGCTGATTCCATATAACTTATTAAATAGTCTCATCTTTATTTTCATTTGTTGATTGACAATCATTCTTTTTCTCGTTCAATGCGGCCAGCAGGAATTTGCCGGGCTTGAACTTCACACTGACACGCGCTTCGATGCGGCAGGTCTCACCCGTTCGGGGATTACGTCCTGTCCGCTCGGTCTGGCTCCAGGCAAAAAAAGTACCGAAACCTTGCAGCGTGAGCCGTTCACCGGACTGCAATGCGTCCGTGAGAACGCCCTCCCAGGCGTTCACAATCTCAACGGATTGGGATTGGGTCAGGGAGAGGCGTTCGGATAGGGATACTACTAAATCGCGCTTATTCATCAGATGGATGGGGAGGCTTCTTTTAGTTTCACATTCACTGTTGTTTTCGCACCTGTTGCCGTAGAGGTAAACGTCAGCGTAGTCGTGTACGTCGCATTATCCTTTGCCGTCGGCAACGTTATCGTATAGACACCTTCGGCTTCCGCAGAGCTGGCGGGAGATACCTGAATCCAGTTGTCCGCCGAAACAGTACTGCTTCCGGTCTCGGGCGATTCGCCCGGTATGGCAACGGCAGTCGCTTTCAGCTGGATGGCCTGTCCGTCCTCATTCAGGAGCGTCACCGTCCGGGTGGCCGCATTGTAGGTATTGTTGTTACTTTCTTCTTCCACCAGGCTGATCTCCGGACCTGTCTGGTCTTTCGGTACAACGATTACATCCAATGTCTTGCCGCTGGCTACATTGGTAAGCTGGATGGTTACCGGGCGGAAATTGCTCATGCTGCCGATACCGTCCGCCGTCTTATACGTAAATGTGGTAAGCATGGAGGCTTTCGTCGTGTTCGTCCTCTCACCATCTACGACCAGCCATTCGTCACCACCGGCATAATCCAGTTTTTCGGTGATGCCCTCCACCTTCACATTGTTCGATGCGATGGTAAAGGCCAGTGTTTTCGAGGCTTCGGTAGTCATCATCACCCTGCCGTCCGCGAGCAGTTTCACTTCCGGGCTATTGCCTGCATCGGCCAGGGCCAACGCATCTTTGGAAAAGTCGTTATCCGGCTTGTAATTGTCGACTGTGCCCTCGTCCGCCCAGTCAGCCACATTCAGCGTGAAGTCCAGATGGTATTCGTCGGCATCGGTGATCTTGACCATGTAACGGTGGTTATGCGCTACTTCGATATAGTTACCCGTCTCGTTGCCTGCGGGTTTGAAGGGGACCCTGTAGGTGACCGGGATATTGTCGGTTTTGTTGGCGGCATAAGTACCGCTCAGGATCAGGTAACCGCCGTCGCCCACCGGACTCGGATAGGAATAGAAAACACCTGTTCCTTTGGGACTCGCGGTTGTCTGGTCGGCTACATAGTCGCGGACCGGATAGGTGATCAGGTCACCGTCGGCAGCCGGCTCGGTTCCCAGGACCTTCACCGGGAAATAGGTGGCGCCGGTACGTCCGTTGCCCATACTCACCGATTCGACGGTGAACTTCGATTTCGACGCATCGTTCTCCACATCGAAACGGGCGACCATACGGGTCAGCTTGAAGCCCAGTTGCGTACGGGCGGAGACGGAGAAGTCGGTCAGGTCGAGCGGCGTGGTGTAGGCGCCGGTCATAGGCAGCGGGGTTTTCAGGATATCGGTCGGCTCGTCGGCTTTCAGGACTGCGGTATGGAGCGCCTTGAAGGCTGTCTCGGTAGGCACACCGGGAGTGACAACGTTATCCGGCTGGCCGGGTTTCGTCTGTACCAATGGCTGGAAGCCGGCGAACTCTGCACCGGCAGCGTCGATCAGTTTGGTGCTGTTGGCAATACAGTAGACTTTGACGAAGAGACCTTTCTGCATTTTCAGCAGGGCGGTCGAGTTATCGGCTCCCGTATTCAGGGTGAAGCTGGTGGCGTATTCGCCGTCGACAATCTGGCGGGCGTCTTCACGGTAATAAAACTGTTGCAGGAAGGTGTAGTCGCCTCCCTCCGTCTTGGAACCGAAAACGTAGACGTCGAGACTGTAGATATGGTTTTCCTCCACCGTGGCGATCACATCGCCGGCTTTCGTTCCGACAGGGCTGACTTTCAGCTTGTTTTTAAGGGATAACAGGACTTCACGGGTGTTGTTTGCCGATGCCGTGCCTTCGTCGGGAGGCGTCGGGGGTTCCAGTGTGTTTTCACTGGTGCAGGCGGCCAGCAGGAAGCTGGCGGCGATGCTGGATAGTTTATATTTTATGTTCATGATTCTTTTTTTTGTTATTTACAGTTTATTGTTTCTTCAACGTAATCGTTTTATCACCTCCGCCGGTAATCGCATTCGTTACAGTGATTGTTATATCATTTGTAGCATCTGCATTTACAGCCGTTGCTGCAGAAATCGTAATTTCTGCCGTACCATCTTCCGCTATAACAGAAGGAGGATTCGCAATGCCGGCCCAAGTACTGCTGACATCCGAGACAGCAATAACGGAACCTTTATAACCTTTGATTTTTACTTTGATTGTTCCGTATGAATCTTTAAAGGTTGTCCCATTTACATTAATATCATCACCCACTATCGTTCCTGCACTGGCTGTATCCAACGTTTTCTCAAATGTTATCGCCGGATCCAACCAGGTTATAGTCAGTGTTGCCGTACGGGTTTCATCACTGCTGTTTTTAGCGGTGATAACCGTTGTGGCTCCGGCTGTAAACTGGGTGGCATCCGTTACTTTGACCTCGTAATTATCGTCAGATTCTTTAGTCATACTCAGACCGGTGACACTGGCAAAGGCGGCTGCTTCATCACAGGTCATTTTTACATACACCTTACTGCCGTCAGCTTTATACATGTCGACTGTTGCTGTGCTTGCGTCAGGGAATGAGACCGTTCCGTTGAAGTCGCTGGCTGTTCCTGCTGTGGCGGCTTCCAGTTTGGGTTTGCTGGCGGCCTTGTTCAGCGTGACGGTCAGGTTGGCTGCTCCCGCCAGGGCATTGGTAAAGAGGATGTCGAAGTCATCGAAGTTGGCTGGAGTGCCGCCTTTGGCTGCAACCGTATATTCGGCATAACGGTTACCGTCGGTATCCGCCCAGGCATGGCTTTCGGTGATTGTCAGCCACGGACACTCCAGGCTTCCCGCTGTAAGGCCTTGCGGGGCATTTACCTTGAAGGTGAAGTTTCCGGTGGCCAGAACGTCCAGGTCGACCTTGATCGTATTGTCGGTCACATCAGCGGCATTGTTCGTATCGGTTCCTTCTTCCATGGTCATGCCCGGTTCGGCCAGGGTTACGGTCAATTCGGTTTTAACGTCACCCGCTTCCTTGTTCTTGAACGTGATTTTCTGTTCGTTACCTACCAGTTCTGATACTTTATTGATCTTTACCGTATAAACAGTCGTATAACCATTCGTTTCACCTGCTTCTGCAACAAATCCGGCAGGGACTTCCACCGTTACCCCTTCGATACACATGGCTTCCACTTTGATAAGGCTGTTATTGAGCTTATACATCGTGGCGGTAGATGCTGCGATATCCACTGCGTTTCCGGTACTGTGTCCGTTTACTACCTCTTTCAGGGACGGGGCAGCCAGCGGACCGTAGAAAGTCAGGGTAGTCCACAGGTCGGGATCGTAAGAGGCAGCTTCGTTGATGAAGGTAACGTTTACAGGTTGTTTTCCCGTTGCGTCGGTAGATTTGAATACGAATGTCGTATACCATATGCCGTCCTTCTCTTCGTAAGTCGGGGCATCGAAGGTCAGCCACGCATCGGGTGCCACATCGGCTTTGGTTGCCGGGGCTTTCTCTGCACGGATTTTACCGGTGGCAGCGAGGGTTGTCTTAAAGGATTTTCCATCCACTACCTTAAATTCAGTGGTGGAAGTTGTTCCCCCGGCATAGGTTACTGCGACCGGGATATCCGCGATATTGCCTCCGTCGGCAGCGGTAAATCCGGTGGCGACATCGAATACAGGTGCATCGTTACCCGGTTTGACTATCACACCACCGCCCGAAGTCCAGTCTTCCACTTCGAAGGTGGAGAAGATGTTTGATTCGGTCACGTCCGTGATGTGCAGCTTGTAACGACTGTTGGCGTTGATGGCGATGTAATTGGCAGGCTCTGTAGGGGTGGCGTCTTCAGGGGTTTTGACGATAGGGATGTTATAGGTCACATCTATCGGCTGGCCTGTAGACGGGCTGCTGTAGGTACCCTTAATGATCAAAAAGCTCTTATCCGTGGCCAGGTTCGGATAAACGTAAAGGGCACTTTCAAGGGTTCCCTGGTTGGCGTTCTCTCCTTTGTATTCGACGTCGGCATAGGTCATCACACCCGCAGGAGGCGTTACCTCCGCCAGTGCCGCACCAAACAGGGAGGCGTTCGGACGGCCCTGTCCCAAAGCGATATGCGTGATGGTCAAACGGGAGGTCGCCGTCGTATTGTCGATGTCGAAACGGGCAACGACACGTTTCAGCGTAATGGCGACTTTAGAGACGCTCCCGCTGATCTTCGTTTTCTCCATTCCCGTCATGACCAGGGGAGTTTTGATGATACCGTCCGCTGCCAGACTGGCCGTATAGGCGGCTTTGAAATCGGCCAGGTCGGTTGCCGCAGCGGCATTCTGGGGCGCACCGTTGGCATCGACCGTTACGGCGGTCAGGCCGCCAAAAGCATTGCCGTCACCTTTAAAAAGGTCGTCCTGGTTCGCCACACAGACCAGTGTCAGATACGGAAGGCCTTTCAACTCTCCGGGTTTGATAGAGGCCTTATACGAAGAGCCCGACGATTGAAGGAGGAACTGGTTTCCGGTAGGGGTTGCCTCCGTCTTCGACCAGGTTTCCATGTAATAATACTCGTCATCACCCGCTTCTGCCGACGACGAGGCAAAAAGATAAACCTTCAGGTTCTTTATCTCATTCTCACTGTTGGAAGCGATGGCCTTCGTATATTCCTCGCTCTCACCGCTCCCGCTGAACACCAGCTGGATCTCACCGCCGGCACCGGACGGACTCTCCGTCGTGCCGTCATCGTTTGTACAACCGCTTCCCAGGCCGGACAGGGCCAGAAGCAACATTAAATACGTCTTTTTCATAACTACTCTTTTAAAGTGAATACTATATGTTTAAAAATCTCTTTCCTTAGCCAATCGCACCGCCTTCGTCCCAATCCGATTCCGTTACTTCCGTGACGATGATCTTATCGGCATAGACCGTGACCAGGATTTCGAACTCCTGCTCGATATTACGGTCCATATCCATCGGTTTTTTAGCAAAAAAGCGATACAGGTCCAGATCGCCGACGATACGTTCGTCGTTACGCCACAGGCTCCATAACTGGTGCGTGCCCGAGGTATAGCGGAAAGTGACGAACTCGCCCGTCACTTCGCCGTCGTAATTCATCGAGGCACGTGTCTCGTGATTGGTACGTGAGGTGCCGATGTATGGAACCGCATACGAACCGCCCCCCGGCTGTTCCTCACTCTCCCAGCCTTTCACAAAGCCGTATTCCGAGGCGATCCCCTTCATCCGCATCCGGTAGGTACCGCCTTCCGCCGGCGCATCCGCCATCCATTGCACCGTGACATGCAGCGAGGCATGGGCATGCGAGAGGTAAACACGGCGCCGGAAGCTCCGGCCTTCCTCCACGCGAAACGTCAGGTTGCCGTAATACAGCCGACCGGTGTTCGTCCGGTATCCCGCAGGGGCACCGGATGTGACGGCGCTCAGCTCCATATCGGCCAGCTTCTGTCCGGATTCCGGCTCTATAGCCAGGCCGTCACTGCCGTCGTCCGCCAGGTTGCCCCAGAGGACGACCGTATATTCACCCGCCGCCAGGTTGCCCTGCCAGCCGCGGATACTGTCGCCACGGAGAGGTTCGACGCCCAGCAGTTCACCCTCGCTGTCGAACAGGTACTGCCGGAGGTTATCGACGTAGACCGGCAGCTGGTTCTCGCTACCGCTGCCTGCATACCAATAGTCCAGGCGGGTATTGTAGGGACAAACGCCGGGTTCATCTCCGAAAGTGCAGCTTGATTGCAGTACTGTCAGTATCATAAAAATCAAATGCTTGAAATATGTCCGGGACCGTTTCCTATTCATCGCTTTCCAAATAACTTTCAGCTATCTCCAGATTCTTCCGCGCCTTGCGGGGTTCCACACCCACCGCCTTACGGAACCACACCGCCGCACCGGACAGGTCGCCTTCCATCAGCGTCAGCACGCCCAGGTTGTTCCAGGCACGCGGGTCCGCCTCCACCTTGCGCAGATAATCCCAGCCCGATGTAAGGTCGCCCGTCAGCATGACAGCCGAGGCCGCATTCACATTCGCCACCACATCATCCGGAAAATGAAAGGCGGCTATCTCGTAGACTTCACGGTATTGTTCCGTCCCGGGACGGTAATAGCGTGCCACGGCATATATCTCCTCCAGGCTCAGCAGGTCGGGATGCGTATAGATCAGTTCTGCCGCTTCGTCGCCCTCCACTTTGCGGACATCGTATTGAACGACAACCTCTATACGCCGCAGCTTCGGAAAGTAATGGCGCATCATCTCCCTGTAGGGCGTCCCGCCCTCTAAATCCATCAATTGCTTTTCACGCCCGTTGAAAATGCCGTAACGGCGGATCACCCGGAGCACGGCATCCTGCCACGAAGGTTTTTCCTGCCTCATAAGATCGGACAGTCCTTCCCAGTCCTCTGCCACCGAAGAAACTTCCACCAGGTTGCGGGGAATGCCGTATGCATTCCGCAGGTAATAGGCAAAAAGCCCCGAACGCGCTTTTGCCAGCCGTTCATTGTCGCCGTAAGGACCGTCGGGGGAAGAATAGCCGCAGATACGGATACGCTCCACCGAGGTAAAGCGGTTATCCTGCAAAGGCACCATGATACGGTCGATCTTATCGATCTCTTCACGGTTGTTTTTATAATCAGGATAAATATCGTCCTTGCCGATCGGGTAATCGAAATAGAGCACGGCACTCTCGGTATGGCGTTTGCCGGACCGACCGGTTTCAGGATGCAGATAGGATACCATCGACTCGTAAGCGGTCACATCGACGGACTGTTCCCGCACCCGATGCGGGATCGCAGGGGCAACGGCCCGATCCTTCGTATTTTTTGTCATATTCGCCCGGGAAAGAGGACGCTTCTTCTGCGATCCCGTGTCAGGCACGGGAACGGGAGCCTCACCAATCGGTTGCGGCACATGGTTTAAGCTGAGTTTACGTACCAGCGTATCCACTCCCAGCAGTTGGAGGTCACAGCAATCTTTCACCTCCTGGCAGAGTAATAAAGAAGCCTGCTGCATCCACGAGGTGTAAGGGACGGACATCCGGTAAGTTATTTTCTTTGATCCCGTATGCCGGGTATCGCGGATGCGGAGATATGGGACGGAAGATTCTTTGCCGGCAGACAGGTACCGTTCGCGGCGGTCCTGACGCTCACGGATACGGCCGCTGATAATGACAGGGGGCAAAGAAAGAAGTTGTTTGGACGGTCCAAGCAATTGAGGGGTAAAAATAACGGCTGTGCTTGCGGACACATTCACTGCCTCCAGGTCCATATCGAGCAGCAGTTGCAGGCTGTCGTTACGCACAGAGACCTGCTGCGGCACGACACGGATATGCTGCGCGCCGGCAGGCAACGCAAAAAGCACCAGGCAAACGGCCCATACATATATATTATAGAAGAAGGTATGTTTCATCGGACAAGTTATTTTAGCGCAGAAAATAGATGACTGAAAAACCGATACGTGTCGGGCCGAAATAGCTACGGCTGTAAGAACCGGATGCCTCCGCACATTCGGCACATTTATATTTGGTATATTTCATCGAAACATAACCGCCGCCGATCATCGCCTCCAATCCCCAGCGGTTACCGACCGCCCAGTGATAGCCATAGGTTACGCCGCCGCCGTAAAGGTCACCTCTCAACACATGGTCTTTCAGGCCGGAGATAAACGGAATCATGCCGACATTGAAATGACCGTAATGACCGTGCACCCCGAAAAAATGCCCTTCAAACTTGCGACACGGCCAGAAGCGGACTTCCGGCTGTATCAGGTACAGGTTCAGACGCATATCATCCGGAAACTTCCAGGCGTTATAGGCACCCCAGATATCCATGGTGAATTGACGTCCCATCCCGAACTCCACACCGGTATTCGGAGTGGTGGTCGCCCAGAACAGGAGATTCGTTTTCAGTGCGGTTTGTTGTCCATACATATTTGTCGTTAGCAACAAACAACCGGTATACAGCAGCGATAAGTAAAGAACCCTATACATTATATTAATACTAGATTTGGTAACCGTCAGAGGGATTCTGTCTCTTAGGAAGAGACGGAACAGGGATACACAAAAGGCACAAGAATCAGGGATTTCAAACTGTTTTATGGTGCCATACTGCAAGAGCAGAACACTCAGGGACAACATCCGGAAAACAAAACGGGAAGATGAAAAAAAGGAAAAGTAGAAAAGTGCTTGTTTTTCAAGTTTTATCATTTAGCATCCCTGCCGAAAAAAAGAGATACAACAGGAAAACAAACAGTAAACAACAGATAATCAATAGATAACAAACAGAAAAAGAAGCAAAAAGACAGACATAGAAAGACCGGAGAGAGGCATGAACAACAGGCCTTCTTTCTTAAAAGATGTAACAATATTCAGTAAATACATGAATATTAAGGCTAGTCATATGGAAAAACACCGTACTAAATGGTGCAAGTATAAAAAAGAGTTAGTACATTTGCAAAGTTTTAACACTGACTGTCACCGACGGACCGTCTCTTCCTAAGAGACAGAACACACCTCACAATACGACTTTATAAACAGGCTTTGATTTACAATTCCTCTTATGTATCACGATTTCATTGGCACGATCCACCCGCGAGGTATCCAGGAGCGCCATATAGATACGGGTCGTTTTAACAGACTCATGTCCCATACCCTGTGAGATAAGTTCTTCCGGTATCCCTTTCTGTGCGGCAACGCTGGCCCAGATATGACGGGCAATATAAGTCGAAAGGTCGGCCCCGACCAGCTTTCCCAGTTTCTTCAAACGCTTGTTCTGAACACGAAGCGCACTCTGATAACCGATATAGTCCGGGCGGGAACCCGTAAGGACTGGAAACAGGAAAGGACCGGATACATATTGGTAACGGGCAATCAGTCTCCTCATTTCGGGTAGCAGACGTATCTGCAACTCCTGCCCGGTCTTGCGCCGGATATAGACGATCTTATCCCCCACGATATTCTTCCGCGTCAGCTGAGCCAGATCCACAAAGGCCATTCCACAGGCATAATAAGAGAACAGGAACAGGTCGCGTGCCAGCTGCAACGCAGGCGACAGAAGCTGCAAAGCGACAAGACCCAGGATCACATTTTCCTGAACCGCACGTTTGCGCGTCTTTTCAATACCGGTATGGACATTACTGAAAAGCTGCGGGATGGCTTCGACAAGGTTATCCCTTACCGCCCGGTTACGGATAGCCCGGAGCACGCGAAGATAGAAAGAAACGGTATTGGCACAAACTCCGGAACTGAACAGGTAGGTCTCAAACTCTTTCAAAAGCGGCGCGTCGATCTCGTCCAGCCTGAGTTCGCAGCCACCCCGGAAATGCATAAAGGCATTCAGCGTACTCTGGTAATGCCTGGCCGTTTCATCCTTGCCCTCCCCTTGCAGCACACAGATCTGTTTCTCCACATATTTTGTCAGGTTGGCTACCGCAAAACGTTCCTTACACGCCTCCACTATTTCATCCGGAGTAAAGGAACCCTTTTTCTCCTTCAAATAGATTACGGACCGGACTGTCCGGCAATCGCGGGAAAACTGCTCACGAATGGCATACAATTCTTTTGACCGTTCGGAAGTGCTTTCACCCGGGATATTGATTTCCTCCCTGCCTCCGTCCCACTCTTCTTCGGATAACTGGTACGGCAAAGCCATCTTCCGGACCTCGCGGCGATAAATAATCTGCACATAGAGCGGCATCCGCTTCCCAGCCTCTATCGACTTACGCCTTTTTACTTTTACTGATACATTATACATACTGGTTTCATTTTGTTACCTAATATAACAAAATGAAACTGGTTCTGGGTTGTTCATAGGGCGAACTTATAAAATGAATAAGAATGGATTGAGCTTTATACCCCCCAATAAAAATCAGCCAAGTAATCCGGATGACCGGATACTTGGCTGATTCCATATAATATAAATATAATTGAATTACAATTCTTCTATCTCTTCCACCGACACCCCTGTACATTGGGCTATCGTTTCGATATTAATTCCCTGCTTTTTTAAATTGGCTGCAATAAGGCGCTGTTCTTCTGCTTTACCTTTAGCCTCACCTATTCTGATTCCTTTTTCCAGTCCTTTCTCTTCCGCATAGTCTATCGTATTCTTATAATCCCGATAGCGTTTCAGGGCTTCATCATACAGGATACGTTCATCCTTGCTCAGATTTGCCACATCCGCCACTTCAAGCAATTTGTCGAAAACGGCTTTGCGTGCCTTAAAAGGCATTCTTTCTAATGTATCCATATGCTTTAATAAATATAACCAACATTCAAAATCTGTTTCACAATCATCCGCTTCTTTCGTAAACCAGGGTAACTCCAGATAGACCTGGCGAATCTTGTCGCTAAACATACGCCCCGTATCACGGTCTGCCAGTATAACATCTGTGCGGAACTTGGAGTTTATCCCTATCTTATAGTTTAACAGAAATATGCCGTATACCGGACATAAACCGAACTTCCAGTCTTTCCCCTTTTCTCCTTGATTACTGATTGCCCGTGACAAGTAATAAATACCACGGTCGTAAAAATAGGGTTGGGCCCCGTTTTGCATCTCGACCACGAACAAGCCTCCTTTGTCATCCCTGCAATGAATGTCGAATATCACTCCCCGGTCCTCTATGGTTTCCGGTTGCAGGATAGGATTCTGAAAAGTGATGTCAATGATATGACGTTCACCTTTCAACAACTCATTCAGAAAATCAATTAATAACTCTTTGTGCACTTCCTGACCGAATATACGGTGAAAACCGAAGTCGGTAAAGGGATTGATAAATTTTCCCATAACTAACAAATTTTGGTTGCCTCCCAAATAGCAAGAGGTACCGCAAATATAGGGATTATTTCAATCGGCAAGCATTCGGATAAGACTTTTTTGGACAATCCGGTGTATTACTTCTAAAGTACGTAAATGGCACGCAAATTAAACAGATCTACACAAATAAGAATTGCTTTCAGAAATATAAATCTGTGTTCATCTGTTTAATCTGTGTCATCTGTGTGCCATAGTGAGACATTAGGGAATACCCGCATCAAAAAATCTATATATACCGTACTTCCATCCCCCGGACTTCGTCGTTTATGACGCCATTGTCATACACCAACTGCCCGTTGACAAAAGTCTGGCTGACACTATGATGGAAGGTAGTCCCTTCAAAAGGTGCCCATCCGCATTTATATACTATATTTTCGGGAGCCACCGTCCAGTTCTTCTCCGGATCGACAAGGACCAGGTCGGCATAATAACCCGGACGGATATAACCGCGCCGGTCGATATGGAACAGGTCTGCCGGCATATGCGCCATCTTTTCCACCACTTTTTCATACGTGAAGCAACCTTCTGCCACCATCTCCAGCATGGCAACCAGCGAATGCTGAATCAACGGACCACCCGAAGCCGCTTTCAAACAACTGCCCTCTTTCTCCGATAACAAATGCGGAGCATGGTCGGTCGCTACGATATCTATCGTATTATCGTTAACGGCATTGCGCAAAGCGATACGGTCTTCCAACGTCTTGATAGACGGATTCCATTTGATTCGATTACCGAACTTAGCGTAATCGCCGTCATGGAACCAAAGGTGATGCACACACACCTCGCCGGTGATCTTCTTCTCGCTCAAAAGAATCTCATTACTCAGCAATGTCAGTTCTTTGGCAGTAGACAAATGCAGGATATGCAAACGTGAATTCAGACGGGTAGCCAGTTCGACAGCTTCGGATGAAGAGGCATAACATGCTTCCTCGCTTCTGATCTTGCTATGGAAAGAGATGTCGAGATCTTCGCCGTACTTGCCTGTATAATAAGCTATATTGCGTTTGATCACTTCTTCCTTTTCCGCATGGATGGCGATCAACATATCCGCTTCACCGAAGATACGCTCCAGGCTCTCCTTCTTATCCACCAGCATGTTGCCTGTAGAAGAACCGAGGAACAGCTTCAACCCCGGCACACGGCTACGGTCCAGCTTACGGATCTCGTCCATATTATCATTCGTTCCGCCGAAAAAGAAAGAGTAGTTGGCGGCAGATGTTTCCGCTCCGCGCTGCAACTTCCATTCCAGGTCGGCTATCGTGGTAGTCTGAGGCTTGGTATTTGGCATATCCATAAAAGAGGTGACACCGCCAGCTACGGCCGCACGGCTTTCACTAGCGATGTCTCCTTTATGTGTCAGGCCCGGTTCGCGGAAATGTACCTGATCGTCGATTGCTCCCGGTAACAGGAGCTTTCCTTCAGCATCAATAACTTGTACATTGGAGGCTGTTTCGGGAACAACTTCCTCGAACACCTCTGCTATTTTATCTCCATCAATAAGGACCGAGCCTTTAAACATACGGCCTTCATTCACAATGCGAGCGTTTTTTATCAGAATCTTATTCATATACCTTGTATTTTATTTGTTACAAATGTACATGATTCTATTCAAAAACAACGCAGGCAGGAGCGGTTATTCGTAAGAATAGGCCTGTATTTCCACCGGTCCGATCAAACCGGACGATTGCAAAGGCGAATCTGCATTCCAGGGATTCACGTTTGTCCAGGTGCCGCGTTCCTTTTCAGGCAACGAAGCGTCACCGATCAGGCGGTTCCTCCAGTTATTCACGACTTCCACTTCGATCAGGTTCTCCCCTTTACGTAGGAAGTCTCCAACCGGCAGGCGGTAAGGGGTTGTCCATACGCCGCCAACATACTGTCCGTTGATCTTTACTTTCGCCATGACCATCACCTTGCCCAGATCCAGATAAAGCGCCTTCTGAGGCAGCTCATCCAAGGTGATCCGGTTGGTATAGATTGCTTTTCCTGAGAAATAGCGGATGGACGGGTCTGTACTTTCTGTCCAGTCCTGCAATGCCGGGAAGGTTACAGCTTCTTCCGGTCCTCTTTTTCCCTTTTCAAAATCGACTTGCCAGGGAGAGGTAACGGTTGCCAGAACTTCTTTGACCGGATAATTCCGGGCAGTTGTTTTCACCGGCGTGCCTTTTTTACGGAAGATAATAAAGGAGCTTTCAAAGCCTTCGAGACGAACCGGCACGGTAGTTACTCCGTCGGCACAGGTGAACTCCGGCAAAAGGCGTATCTCTGCTGTCAGCGGATTCCACAGTTCCGGCAATTTTCCGGCTACACGGAAGGACGGGTTTATATCAACCGGATTTTCACTTTGATTCGAGATAAAATAAATATCACCTTCATCCGTAGCACGGTGGATAAACAAAACAGGCGTACCGGAATTAACACGCATATCCGGTTTGACGTTCAAGGCTTCCAATACCGGTTGCAGGGAAGTTGCCGGCATAAACAGACGGCCTTTACCTATTGTCCGTACGGATTCTGTCTGGTCGCCCCAAAGCTCGGAAGCCAGTGCCTGCACTTTCCGGTCGGCAGCCGGATAATCACTCAGGCTCGGAGAATATTTCGGAGCAGGCCCTATCACACAGGCACCTGCCTGCAACAGTTCCTTTATCTTCTGCAAAATTTCCGGACGCATGTTTTCCAGTTGGGGTAATACCAGCAAACGATATTTCATTCCGCTTGGCAAAACAATCCGGCCGTCTTCCACCGATGCCCGCTGCAACAAAACTTCCCCATTAATATAATCGAAGGAATAGCCGACAGGAAGTTCAGGCGTACAGATACCGGTCATCTTCGGAGCATCCTCACCGATAAAGTAAGCTACATCTGCCACATAATCGCCGCGTTGCAACATGAAGTTACATCTTTTCAGATAGCCGGTAAAGACATCCATCTGGCTGAACCAGGTATTCTTCCGGTTAAATTCATTACCGAACCAGGCATCCAACCCCGGTTCGCGATCTTCAAACGGCTGGTGGATATATACATGCAGTAAAGAGCTGTTTATCCCTTCCGTAAAGAAACGGTCCCCACGCTGCTTCATCTGATACGGATAGCGGCCAAAAGCAGGTCCCCCGCTTGTAAACGACTCGGCCCAGACACGTCTCTTGCCATAAATATGCCCGCAGGAAGAAGCCGCCCTGTTCTCGATATCCCCCAGGGAACCTTCGCTCCAGAACTCGCCGGCTATCTCGTCGGACTGGCCGCCATATTGCAGGAACTCGCCGGGGAATCCCCAATGACCGTAATTTTCCAGCCAGGTTGTCAATCCATGCTGATGACAAACATCACGCAAGCCACCTACATAATCGTAAGAAACACGGTCGGCTATCAAACGGCGCAAATCCCACAGGAAGCGGTCTGAAATATCGGGATTACCAACCACTGTACCTTCCAGAACCGGAAGATACGGAACGGGGTCATATCCGTAACGTTCCTTAAATACGCTGATCATATCGTCGGTCCAGTTCTGTCCTCCGGTTTCATAGCTATCCTGAACAACTACCTTAAATGTTTTACGGTCAGCCTCCGGAATGCGTTTCAGTATATCACCGATAAAGGCATCAAAATGGAAAGCGACATGTTTCTTGCTCATCTTATCGATCTCAGGTCCTGTAGCTTCGGGAGCAGCCGGCGAGTTAGTTACACCTGTCGGCAACATAGCCATCCGGCGGATCACCCACTTACCTTCGGGTACTTCCCAATCCAACACACCGTTCTTTGAAAATTCAGTCACGTTCTTTATCGCATCCGGCGAAACCATCAAAGAGGCATCACTAACGGCAGGCTGTTTTTCCCAGAGATAGTCATCCCACATAGGGAGCGGGGTCTGGAACATCTTAGCCAGCGATTTCTCCGGGTAGCGTTCCATCATGGGAGAAGATGTAAGGGTTACATTTCCGGCAGCCTCTCCTTCTTCTGACATTTCCAGGCGGAACTGTGAAGCGGAAGTCTCCGGAAGGGAAATAACGACCGGCGCATAAGGGACAAAGCCTACATTCAGTGCCGGGTTACTACGGTCGATCACGAATTGTCTCAGCAATTCTTCCTTTCCTCCTTTTTTCACCCACAGCTTGGCTGTCGTTTTAAAAGGTGTATTTACCCGGTAGATCAGTGTACGGACGGTTGCTTCCTTATCAAAGACCAGAACGGAAGAGGACGATTGCCCTGACTTCTTATTTATCGCCCAGCTTTTTTCCGCCACTGGCTTATCCAATGCCGGATAAGCGATAACACAGACGTCCTGTTCATCTTTTCCAACGGAAGGTAGCGTCAGTTGCATACGTCCCGGTCCGGCAACAATCGTATCTGAAGAGGCCAGATAACGCATAGCCTGTGAACTTTTTACCCACGGACCGCCGGACTGGCTCCATCCCGGACTGTTGAATATTCCGATTTCTATATTCAGTTCCGTGGCTTTCTTCAAAGCGGCATGCAGCACTTCCCACCATTCGGAACTCAGCAGTTTATGATCGCCGTAAGGGATGCCATCGATACCGATATTCCCGATAAACGCACGATTAATACCAGCCACTTTCATGGCTTCCAGGTCACGTTCCACCCCTTCTTTCGATATATTATCAGAAATCCAGTACCAATAAACACCGGTCTGTACACTATCGGGTATTGAACGGAAGCCTTGCTCGATACTGGCAAAGGATGGATGATTTGCAGACGTCTCTGTCTTATTACATGACAAAAGACCTAAACAAACAAGAATACATAAAGAGAATAAGTGTGTTATTTTCGCCATAATACATGAATTAAGCAATTACATTGATCTTACATGCAAGCAAAAATACTGTTTATATTCTCCTCTATTACTTATAATAATGACAATATACTTCTCAATTCTGATAAATTCCAAACCACCCCTTACCGCAATTTCAATACTCCTAAAGAAGACGGTATATGGAAATCCGGATTAGCGGCATCGGGGATGATCCAGGACGACCAGATCACCTGTTCCTCTTGCGGCCCGTAATAATCGGCACGGTATACACCGAAACGTATCTCGCCGTCCGGTGAGATCACGCCCATTTCTTCCAGGCTCTTCAAGGGGATGGAGCCTTCCACGATATAAGTGTCTTTGCCGGTATGTGTTCCCAGTTTCAGTCCTTTAAAGTTCCAGTCGAAATCAAACTGGCGGTAGAACTTTGCATGATAGTCCATGACCTTTCCGCGCGGATCGATCTCCGCACAATAATAATCGCCCATAGCCGGGTCTTTGCTGAAGAAAAACTCGATACGGTCACTGCTCCCAACCGAAGCCTCGGTTTTTTCATTATTATATATAATGGTAGTATCGGCTACTTCATACAGGAAATATAAGTTCTTCTTGTCGTGGCAGACAGAGAACCGGGTCCGGTCTTTAGCAGCCCCGTTCCAGGGAGCGGTCAGGCCCGACACGGCAACAGGTATCTGTTGCCAATCGTCTTTTTTGCCATCTACGGAAATCGACTTTACCAACGGCGCGCTGATAACCGGGGTAACGGAAACAGGCTGGCCGGGAGCCTGGTTGGCAGGAACCATTATCTTCAAATCGTAGTCATTGATCGTTAAAGACAAGGACGATTGTGTATGTGTCGGATCGCTTGCCTCTATACGGAGTCTCCCGTTTTCCGGAGAAAGCATATAGATACCCGGTGTATGTACCACCAGTGTTATATCATCCGACAGGCGGATGGTTCCTTCCTGATATGCGGTGACATAGAAACGGTTGCCGGCTGCTACGGCCTGCATGGCCTCGTCATTGCGAAGCACCCGGATATCATCCGTCCGGAAAGTGGCTGTACGATCTGCCGAAGAGGCCGGCAGTATCAGGTATTGGTAAGTGGCGGGTACCTCTTTCAGATGGCGGATATATAAAGAGACCACCTCCCCTTCCACTGTTTGCGGTATATATGAACCCATAAAGTCGGACCAACGGCCGGAACGTTTTTCTGAGATCGCCACACTGTTTTCAGGTTGCATCAGGATATAACCGGTACTGTCATGATAGAAACGCGGAGCCTTCCCGGTGATCGTAACGGTTCCGTCGACAGGATTCCAACGGTTATTTTCCCAATAAGCCAGCTCCCCCTGTTTCAAGCGTTGGTCGATCGATGTCGCCAGGTTCAGCGTACTGTCGGTCTGAATCCCCGCCCCAAGGCATAACACAAAATCGTCCGTGATAACCCACGACTTGCGGGCATGTGCTCCGTCACGGTTCAGGATCATGGCGGTCATGCCTGTACTGCCATCCGTTACACCACCGACAAAAGTCGTTTCATTACGGACATGAGCCCCGTAAGTACGGGGAGAAGGGATAGGCGCATCGCTTTCATACGAAGTAATACCCGGGACCTTACGCCAGTCCCAGAACGGGAACACATTCAGATATTCATCGCCGTTACGGTATATATAAGTAGCGCCGTCACCCATATAAAAGCCTTTCAGGTTATCTTCATTTACTAACTCAGTACCGATCACCCGCTTGGAAGCCATCTTGACAGAGGCCATCCACCCCGGTGCGCGATGGATAGTCTGGTCTGAATCCCAGAAATGTTTCTGTCCGGTAAAGGCTGTCCCCTGCGCAGGTTGGGGAGGGAAATTGTCATTCAGGAAATCATCCATCTTCTGCACATCGCCCGGTGTGCTGCCCTTCTTCAGTGAACTGGCGGCATATCCTATCGCCAACGCTTTATGAATAGGGGCATTATGGAACAATTGCCGGTCGAGGGCATTCACATCCATATAGCCGCGCCAGATAATCCAGCGATAGCCTTCCGTTAATAAATTATTCAGGATAGATTGCTGTTCGGCATTCAAAGCAAAGGAAGTCCCGGCAAACAATCCTGAATAGAAACTCATCTCACCGAGATAAGCCAGCCCGTAGTTGCCGAACTGCTGTTGCGGCCCGTGCTGGTGGAAGCTCCAGTCGCTTTTAATACCTTCCTCACGCCCGGTGGTTATTTCAGAGATGATCGTATCGCGGGCAGCCTTTACCAAGGCATAATCGTCTGTCAGCAGGCCTTTGACAAGTACGTTTCCTGCCAGCCAGACTTTATTCTGCCCCGTCATGCCGAAACGGGCGTTATCCATTACTTTCACAGCTTCTTTGAGTTCGTCGGGTGTCATCTGCATACGGAGCAGCAGGAAAGCCGGCCCGAACGTTTTCGGGATGCCGATCTCGTTATACCACCAGTTCTTGCAAACAGGTTTCATGCGGAACCAATAACCGAGCGCCTGATGAATAACCGTAGAGAAGCGGGGCGACCAGGTGCACGAAGGTCCTTCGGCATGATAGAGTTTTGCCAGCTCTAGTATACGGTCGGCATGCTTCTTGGCATCCCATCCGGAGCGTTTGGTATCTGTATAGTTGATATCCGGCCAGGAACCGTCTTCATTTATACTCTCCATATATCCTTTGATCTTCTCCATATTGAAGGGATACCGCTGATGCAGTTCCACAACGACCTGATCAGACATTTCCGTCTCAGGCGGGATACCGGACAATATGCGGTTGAGTAAATCCGATTCATCATTGGAACTGATCAAGGTCCCGATATAGTTCTGACGGATCTGCTCCAGTTCGTCCTGCTGTGTTTGCGAGAACACACGCACGGGTAAAAACAAGAATGCGGCTAACAAGAATGTGTTTGTAAGAAGCTTCATGATATTGAATTTAGTACTGAAAGCAACAAATTTACCATAATTAATCCTGACAAATATAATAATGGCGAAAAAAATTGTAACGAATCCGTCCTCTATTACCAGCTATCCCCTTTACTTCTTCTGCGGATACTTGCGGAATAAACTCCACCACTTCAGTTTAAGCACGCCAAACAACGCTTCCCCGAATATGGAAGAGTTCATCTTCGATGTTCCCAATACGCGGTTGATAAAGATAATAGGCACTTCCACCAGTTTGAAACCACATTTATACGCCGTAAACTTCATCTCTATCTGGAAAGCATATCCCTTGAAATGAATATGATCGAGATCGATCGCCTCAAGCACCTCGCGACGGTAGCATTTGAAACCGGCAGTCGTATCCTGTACTTTCATCCCGGTAACGAAGCGGACATAGACAGATGCGTAATATGACATCAATACACGTCCCAGCGGCCAGTTCACCACATTCACGCCATTGCTGTAACGCGAACCGATAGCCACATCTCCCCCCTGCTCCGTGCAGGCGGCATATAACTTCGGAAGATCATTCGGATTATGACTGAAATCGGCATCCATTTCGAAGACAAAGTCGTACTTATGTTCGATCGCCCATTTGAAACCGCAAATGTAGGCAGTTCCCAACCCTAACTTACCTTTCCTTTCTACCATGAAAAGACGTTCAGGAAATTCACTCTGTAATCGCTTTACAATATCCGCTGTTCCATCAGGCGAGCCATCATCTATAATCAAAATATGAAACTCCTTTTCCAACCCAAATACCGCACGGATAATATTCTCAATATTCTCTTTCTCGTTGTAGGTCGGAATAATAACAATACTGTCTGACATATACTTCTTTTATTAATTGACAGTTGACAAGTGACAGTTGACAGATTTACTGCAACTATCCCGCAGAACTGTCGGCAATCGGTTATCAACCCGAATGCGAAGGTACATATTTTAGTTGATTTAAACTTATTACTCTATATTATTTTGAACAAAAAAGCTACCTTTGCCAAACATTTCAGTAACATTTGTTGCTGTCATTTGTTACTTGTCAACAGACAACAATTTTAATGGAGGTACAAGAATTACTTAAAATATTCGCCGCCCACCCACAAGTTTCCGCATTGGATACCCTTTTGAACGGTAATACGTCAAATAACATTTTCCTGAAAGGGTTGAACGGCTCGGGCGCAGCAATGACAATCGCTTCTCTTTTTTTAAAAAGAGGGGGCAACTATGTGTGCATACTCAACGACCAGGAAGAAGCCGGCTACTTCTATCACGACCTGATGCAGCTGACCGGAAGCAATGAGATTTACTTTTTCCCGTCCGCTTACCGCCGGGCCATCAAATACGGACATATCGATCCGGCAAATGAAATACTGCGGACCGAAGTGCTCAGTGTCCTCCAGGACCCCGAAGCACCCTTCGTGATCGTTTCCTATCCCGATGCACTGGCTGAAAAGGTCATATCGCGCGACGACCTGAAAAAGAACACTCTAAAGATCAGTGTCGGCGAGAAGCTGGATAATATGTTCGTGTCCGACGTGCTCGACGAATATGGATTCGAACAGGTGGACTATGTCTACGAACCGGGGCAATATGCCCTGCGCGGCAGTATCCTGGACGTATTCTCTTTCTCCTACGAATTTCCTTACCGTATCGACTTCTTCGGAAAGGAAGTGGAGACAATCCGTACGTTCGATGTGGAAACCCAGCTTTCCAAAGAGAAACTGGAGAGTATCTATATCGTGCCGGAAATGAATAAAAGCGACCGTACCAACACCCTGCTGCTGGATTCACTGCCTGCACAAACAATCCTGGCAGCCAGAGACCTGGCATGGACGAAGGAACGTATCGGCAGCCTGTGGAACGAAGAGCCGGTTGTCGGTGACGAAGAATCGTTTGCCGACATCAGCCGAATGCGTGCCAGACTGGTGACTGGAGAAGATTTCCTCCGGGCAGCCCTCAACTTCCGCCGGATACATTTCGGTACACGCCCGGCAGGAGTAGCGGATGCCACCCTTACATTCAGTACACAGGCACAGCCTATTTACCATAAGAATTTCGACATGGTGAGCGACTCTTTCCGTAACTATCTGGAGAGTGGCTATACATTATATATATTGAGTGACGTAGAAAAACAGGCAACCCGTATCCGGGCGATCTTCGAGGACCGGGGAGAAAATATCCCTTTCACTTCGGTCAACAAGACCATCCATGAAGGATTTACCGATGACGCGCTGCGTATCTGTCTCTTTACGGATCATCAGCTGTTCGATCGTTTCCACAAGTTCAATCTGAAAAGCGAAAAGGCCCGCAGCGGAAAACTCTCGTTGTCACTGAAAGAACTGAACCAGTTCACGACCGGCGACTATATCGTGCATATCGACCATGGCGTCGGGCAGTTCGGCGGCCTGGTACGCACCGAAGTAAACGGCAAGATACAGGAAGCTATCAAGCTGATTTACCAGAACAACGATATCATCTTCGTCAGCATACATTCCCTGCATAAGCTATCCAAATATAAAGGAAAAGACAGCGGCGAACCGCCCAAGCTGAACAAGCTGGGAACCGGTGCCTGGGAGAAGATGAAGGAAAAGACAAAGAAGAAGGTCAAGGACATTGCCCGCGACCTGATCCTTCTCTACTCCCAACGCAAACAGGAGACAGGTTTCTCCTACTCGCCGGACAGCTTCATGCAGCACGAACTGGAAGCGAGCTTCATTTATGAAGATACGCCCGACCAGATGAAAGCGACAAGCGAAGTGAAAGAAGACATGGAAAGTTTACGTCCGATGGATCGCCTGATCTGTGGTGACGTAGGTTTCGGCAAGACAGAGGTAGCGATCCGTGCTGCCTTCAAGGCCGTTTCCGATAACAAGCAGGTAGCCGTACTGGTTCCTACAACAGTTCTTGCTTTCCAGCATTTCCAGACTTTTTCGGAGCGTCTGAAAGATTTCCCCTGCCGGATCGATTATATCAGCCGGGCAAGGACTACGGCACAGATCAAAAGGACGTTGATGGATGTCGCCGACGGTCAGGTGAACATCCTGATCGGTACGCATCGTATTGTCAGCAAAGATGTCAAGTTCAAAGACCTGGGATTGCTTATCATCGATGAAGAGCAAAAGTTCGGCGTATCCGTTAAGGAAAAACTTCGTCAGATGAAAGTGAATGTGGATACGCTGACAATGACAGCGACACCGATCCCGCGAACTTTGCAGTTCTCGTTGATGGGTGCCCGCGACCTGAGCAGCATCACCACTCCCCCGCCCAACCGGTATCCGGTACAGACGGAAGTGGAGCGTTTCAACCCCGATATTATCCGTGAAGCGATCAATTTCGAGATGAGCCGTAACGGACAGGTTTTCTTTATCAATAACCGTATCCAGAATATTTACGAGATAGAGAATCTGGTTCGCCGTGAAGTACCCGATGCCCGCGTAGCAGTCGGTCACGGACAAATGGAACCGGAAAAACTGGAGAAGATCATCCTCGATTTCGTCAATTACGAATACGATGTCTTGATCGCCACCAGCATTGTGGAAAGCGGTATCGACGTACCGAATGCCAACACAATCATCATCAACAACGCACAGCAATTCGGCCTGTCCGACCTGCACCAGTTACGCGGACGTGTAGGACGAAGCAACCGCAAAGCCTTCTGTTACCTGCTCTCCCCGCCTCTTTCTTCATTGACACAGGAGGCACGCCGGCGTTTGCAGGCCATCGAGAACTTCTCTGAACTGGGTAGCGGTATCCATATCGCCATGCAGGACCTGGATATCCGTGGTGCCGGTAACATGCTGGGAGCCGAGCAAAGCGGTTTCATCGCCGACCTCGGCTATGAAACATACCAGAAGATTCTGGAAGAGGCTGTCGATGAATTGAAAAGCGATGAGTTTGCCGACCTGTATGCCGATTCCGACAACGGCAAACGGGATTCCGGCAGCGAATATATCCGCGAAACTCATATCGAAAGCGACCTCGAACTGATGTTCCCACCCACCTATATCCCCAACGATTCGGAACGTGTCTCTCTCTACCGCGAACTGGATAATATGGAAGAAGAACGGGATATACTGGCCTTCACGGAACGTCTGAAAGACCGCTTCGGCAAAATTCCGAAGGAAGGAAAAGAACTGATCCGTATCGTCCGCCTCCGCCGTATGGCCAAGAAGCTGGGAATGGAAAAAGTAGTATTAAAGAAGGGGCAGATGAACATCATCCTCATATCCAACTCCGAAAGCCCGTACTATCAGAGCGAGGCTTTCGACAAATTGCTGGCCTTTATACAAAAACATCCCCGCGAATGTAATCTCCGGGACCAGAACGGTAAGCGCAGTATCGTAATAAAAAATGTGAGTACAGTAGAGGCTGCCTGCATGCTGCTTGAAGAAATAGAGAAGACAAAGACTTCTCACGAATAAACCATTGTAAGCAACTCGGTTCAAATATATTTCTTTACATTTGCGAGAATTAATATAAGAATATAATATGCCACATTTAAGAATTAAAAATATAGGTCCGATAAGATATGCAGACATTGAACTAAACAAAGTCAATGTAATCATGGGCCCCCAGAGTTCGGGGAAAAGTACTATCAATAAAATTGCATGTTACTGTTCTTGGGTGGAAAAGAAAATATCATTAGATCAATCTTTTGATTACTTCCTCAAAGAAGGTGTATTTATTGAAGAATTAGCTCGTTTCCACAAACTCACCGGCTATTTTAAGGAAACTTCAGAAATAGAATATCATTCAGAAACAATTAATCTGAAATATATATATAAAGATAAAGAACCTGTCATAAATTGGAAGAACCAGTTTGGATATAAAAGGATAAAACTGTCATATATTCCTGCCGAAAGAAATATTGTTTCGATGATTTCCGACTGGAAAGAAGTCAGCCTGCCCAACAACAACATAAGGAATTTTATGGCAGACTGGAACAATGCCCGCAAAATATTCACTCCTGAGAAACATATTCATCTGCCCTTTTTAGAGATAGACTATTACTATGACGAAAAGAGCGATATGGATTATATTCAAAATCAGGACGGTACCGTTATTCAACTAATGGATGCATCCAGTGGTTTACAATCTATGATCCCTTTAGTCGTATTGCGATCTTATTTTGCAGAGTGGATATATACAAATGAAGAACCAAGAAGTATAGCTTCTAAGGAGAGGGATTCCAGATTTCTAAATATTTTGATAAGTACTTTAAGTAAGCAGGATGGCGGCATACAATTTACAGAACTAGAGCCATATATTATTCCATATATCGCAACAGCAGGTACCGGATTCTTTATTGAGGAACCGGAACTTAATCTATTTCCGTCTACCCAACGAGATATACTATACAATCTCATCAGCAGTGTTCAGCAACGTGAAGACGACTCATTAATTCTCACCACCCATAGTCCCTACATCCTTTATGCCCTGAATAACTGCATGTTAGGCTTTCAAGTAAAAGAGACAATGCCGAAAACGGAACAGGAAAGTCTGGCTAGCCGACAATCATGGATAGATCCGTCGCTGGTATCCGCATGGGAAATAAAAGATGGTAAGTTAGTAGATATTAAGAATAGCAGACTGAATACAATCGGAGATCATTATTTCAACACAATAATGAATGAAGTAATGGATGAATATTATGCAATGCTTAAGTATATCAAAAGAACAAAATGAAAACACGGATAAATGATTCTATACAACAACATCAGGTTTATCCATGTTCATATACAAGCATCCATATCGTTGATTGGAAAAAGTTCACGAGCGAAAATCTGAAAGTACATGATCGTGTTCCGGTTAACCCGAATACAGGAAAACTAATCCACTCTGTTTGCTTAAGGAATGATTCGGCCATGTCCATTCTTGTGGATGCATTCGGCGAAAACGCATTACAATACAGCAAAAAGAAAAAGGCCCGTCAATGCGAATGTGTTATTTACCCCGATAATTATAAAGATACAGATTGGGTTCTTTTTGTAGAAATGAAATATGCAGAAAACGAGATCGCTGCTTTCAGGAAAGGAAACGATTATCCGAATAATATGATTGAGCAAATAAAGCAGACCGTTCAATTCTTTAAAGATAAATGCATTTTACCTCAGGAAAAAGAAGTATACGCTATCGTTTCATTTCCCAATTTACTATCTGCATTCAATAGTACGATATTCAGTATCGATGCCATAAACGATTTTTATCTGGACTATGGCATTATTATAAGAGGCACAAACAACGCGGAGATTATCAGTTCCGACAATATAAAGCTAATTGGATAAAATGAAGATGTCATGAAAAGAACATTGGTAGACCTTTTTGAAAACTCGGTGAAACAATATCCCGACAACCCGTTCTTATGGGAAAAGACAACAAACAAATTTGAGCCTACCACCTACACACAGGTAAGGGAACAGGTTTACACGCTGGGCGCCGGACTGGTTGCCCTGGGAGTAATGAAAGGCGACAACATGGCCCTGCTCAGCGAAGGCCGCAACGCCTGGATCATCGGTGAACTGGCGATGTTCTACGCCGGAGCCACCAATGTCCCCCTCTCTATCAAACTGGAAGAGGCAAACGACCTGTTGTTCCGTCTGACACATGCCGATGTAAAATATATTATGGTATCCGGCAACCAGTTGAAGAAAATACGTTCTATCGTCGATAAACTGCCGTTGCTCCGGCAAATCATCATCTTCGACGACCAAAAAGAATATCAGGAAAAAGAAATTCCCCTCTCTAAAGTAATAGAAATGGGGCAAGAATACCTCAGTGCGCATCCGTTGGAAGAGTTTCTGGCAATCGGACAATCGCTTACCAACGATGATTATGCCACAATCACCTACACCTCCGGAACAACTGCCGACCCGAAAGGCGTTATCCTCACTCATCGCAATTACACGGCTAACGTGGAGCAATCACTTACCTGCGTAGATATCGACGATACCTGGCGCACGCTGGTTATCCTTCCGCTCGACCATTGCTTTGCCCATGTGGTAGGCTTCTATATATTTATGTATAAAGGAGCTTCGGTAGCTACCGTACAGGTGGGAAGAACCGGTATGGAGACGTTAAAGAATATCCCTGTAAACATCAAGGAATTTAAGCCGTATTTAATATTGAGTGTCCCGGCCCTTGCCAAGAACTTCAAGAAGAATATCGAACAAGGCATCCGGGCGCAGGGTAACATGGTCAACCGTCTGTTCCACATGGGGCTGAACGTGGCATATACCTATAATGGGGATGGCGGCGATGACAAAGGTCGTGGCTGGCGGTTCCTGCTAAAGCCGGTTGTAAGCCTGTTCGATAGTATCATCTTTTCTAAAGTCCGTGAAAACTTTGGCGGCGAACTGAAGTTCTTTATCGGCGGCGGTGCCCTGCTGGATAAGGATTTACAAAAGTTCTATTATGCCATCGGCCTGCCGATGTATCAAGGGTACGGGCTTAGCGAAGCAACCCCTGTCATCTCGACCAACGGCCCGCGCCACCACAGGTTTGGAAGCAGCGGCGTACTGGTTCAACCGCTTGACCTGAAAATATGCGACCAGGAAGGTAAAGAACTTCCCCTCGGAGAAAAAGGCGAAATTGTTATCCGCGGAGAAAATGTCATGGCAGGATACTGGAAAAATCCGGCTTCTACGACCGAAACCATTAAAGACGGTTGGCTTTACACCGGGGATATGGGATATATGGGTAAAGACGGCTTATTATATGTATTAGGCCGTTTCAAAAGCCTGCTGATCGGTAGCGATGGCGAAAAATACAGTCCGGAAGGTATCGAAGAAGCATTGGTTGAACATTCTTCCTGCATCGACCAACTGTTGCTTTACAACAACCAGAATCCTTATACGGTTGCCTTGGTTGTACCGAACAAAGACCATCTGAAAAGACATCTCTCCCACCTGCAACTCGATCTGAATACGGAAAAAGGAAAAGAAGAAGCCATCCGTATCATCCAAAAACAGATCGACCGTTTCCGTAAAGGGGGTGACTTGTCATCTATGTTCCCCGATCGCTGGCTACCCACCACATTTGCCGTCTTGCCCGAACCGTTCACCGAACAAAACGGCATGGTTAACAGTACAATGAAGATTGTCCGTGGAAAAGTAGAAAAAGCCTATGCTTCCCGCATCGATCATTTATATACACCGGAAGGCAAGAATCCGGTAAATAGGGAGAATATAAAGTCGTTGTAAACGGCTCCTGCATCCTCCTTGATTAAATATTATTAATAAGGCTGACTCCGCTCCTACGGGGAAAAAGCTTACCTTTGCCAACTGCATTATCCGAGAAGGAATAACGTTAGTTTCATGGTAAAAAGAATTCACTTAATAGTATTATTGGTTCTGTTGCAGGCAGTGACCGGTGTTGCCGTTTTATATGCACAAAGCATGACCTCTGCATCCGGTATCGTAAAGGATTCAATAACCGGAGAACCTTTGGCTTTTGTTTCCGTCTATTTTGACGGTTCAACCATTGGGGCAATGACCGACGACAACGGGGCTTTCGCCTTACAGAACGATAAAGGTTATAACAAGCTGGCTGTCGCATCATTAGGATACGACACTAAAATACTCGACCTGAAAACCGGACAGAAGAATGACGGGCTTACCATTGACCTTCGTCCTACCGCCTTCGAAATATCCGAAGTTATCGTCAAACCCAAAAGAGAAAAATATTCCCGTAAAGACAATCCGGCCGTCGAACTGATTAAAAAAGTAATCGAACATAAGAACGACAACCGCATCGAAGCCAAGGACGAATATCAAACCGAGGTATACGAAAAACTCTCTCTCTCCCTGGATGACTTCAACCCGGATTTCGAGAAAAACAAGTTCATGAAGAAATTCAAATTCATCAAGAACTACCTGGACAGTTCCGAATTTAACGGTAAACCCATCCTGACCCTTTCCGTTCGTGAAACAATTGCAGATAGATATTACCGGAAACATCCGAAAACAGAAAAAACGATTGTCAAAGGCAAACGTATGCAAGGCGTCGACCAAACTCTGGATGACGGCGGGGGCATCACCTCCAACCTGGAAGAAATATTTCAGGGCATCAACATCTTCGATAATAATATCAATATCCTGTTGAACCGTTTCGTCAGCCCCTTGTCCTCCACCCTGGCTACCAGCTATTATAAATACTATATCATGGATACCCTCGATATAGGAGGCGATAAATGTGTCGACCTGGCTTTCGTTCCAGTCAACAGCCAGAGTTACGGTTTTACCGGAAGGTTATACATCACTCTTGACGGTAATTATGCCTTAAAAAAATTTCTGCTGAACACCCCCGCCAATATCAACCTGAACTGGGTGGACAAACTCCGCATCGAACAGGAATTTGAACGGATGCCGGACAGTACCTGGGTGGTAAAGAACGAAAACACCTATGTCAATTTCTACCTGGTAAAAGGCGCCCAGCAGCTCTATGCGCACCAACTCAGGAATTACGACAAATACAATTTCAACATAGAACAGGCGAAAGCAGACTCCGTATTCAACCTGCTGGGTTCACTCCATACATTACCTGTAGCAATCGAACAGCCCGATACCTTCTGGATAAACAACCGGCATGTGCCTCTGAAAGAAAAAGAAAATGCCTTGGACGACCTGCTGGCCCAACTCCGGAAAGTCCCGGCATTCAATGTAATCATCAAAACAGCAGAAATACTTATATCCGGATATATTCCGACAGCCGGCGATAAGAAATCCACCAAATTCGACTTCGGTCCGATGAACACGACAATCAGCGGTAACAGTCTGGAAGGTGTCCGTCTACGTATCGGCGGTATGACGACAGCCAACCTGAATCCTTACTGGTTCGCCAGCGGATATCTCGCCTACGGAACGAACGACCGTAAACTGAAATACAATGTAAAACTGACACATAGCTTCAACAAAAAACTATACCACGAAGGAGAAAGTCCGGTCAATAATTTATCCTTTATCCAGGAATATGACGTATATACCCCCGGACAGGATTTCCTTTTCACCAGCAAGGATAACATCTTTGTTGCCTGGAAAGTAGGCGAACCGGTAACTAAAATGCAGTATATCCGCAAATCCATGTTCCAGTACGAAAAGGAATGGCTGAACGGCCTTACGTGGAGATCATGGGTATATAACCAGAATAACCAGGCTGCCGGAACGCTCAAGTATATCGAGAAAGAAGCAGACGGCACATTGATTCAAAAAAAGGATATTACAACCTCTGAAATCGGAACACAACTCCGTTTCGCTCCCGGTGAACGCTCTTACGACGGACGCTCCGGAAAAGAATCGGTCTTCAACCTGTCGAAGGATGCTCCTATCTTCAAACTGTCACATCAGCTGGGTCTCAAAGGGGTACTGGGTGGAGAATATAACTACAATCATACGGAAGTCAGTGCGGAAAAACGTATCTGGTTATCCTCGTTCGGGCATATCGATACACAGTTGAAAGCCGGAAAAGTCTGGAACAAAGTACCTTTCCCGCTGCTGATCCTGCCGAATACCAACCAGTCAATTACTATCCAGCCGGAAGCATTCCACATGATGAATGCCCTGGAGTTTGTGACAGACCAATATGTTTCATTCAATGCAACTTATTATTTAAAAGGTTGGATATTAAACCGTATCCCGGGTATCAAATGGCTAAGGTTACGTGAAGTAATCTCTTTCAACGGTATCTACGGAGGACTGACGGATAAAAACAATCCGGCCTTGACACCGAATCTGTTCCTCCTGCCCGACGGAACACGTCCTTTGGGCAAAACACCCTATATGGAAGCAAGCGTCGGTCTGGAAAACATCTTCAAGATTCTTCGTATAGATTATTATCGACGGCTTACCTATCTGGATGAACCGAATATAAAGAAAGGAGGGGTGCGTATTGCGTTGCGATTCTCCTTCTAACTCTCCTTTAAATCATACGCCTAATGCCTGGGCACTCATACCTTTACTGGTATTCCTGCTCACCTATCTGGTCGTATCGATATTGGCAGGCGATTTTTATAAGATGCCTATCACCGTAGCGTTTGTTATATCATCTGTCGTTGCTATCGCCATATCCAAGGGAGGAAAACTGTCCAACCGTATCGAACAATTCTGCCGCGGAGCTGCCAACAGCAATATCATGCTGATGGTACTGATCTTTATTCTCGCCGGGGCGTTTGCCCAGACAGCCAAAGCAATGAGAGCCGTAGATGCAACCGTCAATCTGGCGATGTCGATCCTGCCCGGAAACCTGTTGGCTGCCGGTATATTCCTGGCTGCCTGCTTTATATCTATTTCAGTCGGAACCTCCGTAGGTACAATCGTCGCCCTCGCCCCAGTGGCAGTAGGTATTGCCGATAAGACGGGAATGCCCGATGCCCTGATGCTCGGAGTGGTTGTAAGCGGGGCCATGTTCGGCGACAATCTGTCTTTCATATCCGACACTACGATCGTTGCCACCCGAACACAGGGATGTAACATGAATGATAAGTTTAAAGTGAACATCCGTATCGCTCTCCCCATCGCTATTATTACAGGTATAATATATGTATTGGTTGGAAGCGGTATCGACAGCAATTACACAGCCGGAGCGATCGAATGGACAAAGGTGGTTCCTTACCTGGTAGTCCTTGTCGCCGCCATTTGCGGAGTCAATGTAATGCTGGTCTTATTTATCGGTATCCTGCTCTCCGGCATTGTCGGATTGCTGACAGGAGGTTTCGACATATGGGGCTGGACAGCTTCAATGGGACTCGGTATAACCAATATGGGTGAACTGATTATCGTCACTTTACTGGCAGGAGGCATGTTGGAAATGATTCGTTACAATGGAGGTATCGACTGGATCATCCTCAAACTGACTTCCCGCATCCATTCCTCCAAAGGAGCGGAAATGAGTATCGCCGCATTGGTCAGCTTTGCCAATCTCTGTACGGCAAACAATACGATTGCCCTAATCATGGCGGGACCGATCGCAAAAGATATTGCAGACCGTTTCAAAGTCGACCCACGCCGCAGCGCAAGTATTCTGGATATTTTCTCTTGTTTCATTCAGGGAATCATCCCCTACGGGGCACAGTTGCTAATGGCTTCAGGATTAGGCCAGGTCTCCCCTCTCGAGATTATGCAGTACCTATACTATCCTTATTTATTGGGATTCGGCGCTTTACTGGCAATCCTCTCAGGATACCCGAAAAAATACAGTAACATGGTTTCTACGAAATAGCAAATCCAGACACATATAAACAAAAAAAAGGCTATCCATCACGGACAGCCAATCTTCATTGTTAACCTTAAATCTAATACCATGAAACATCCATGAAATAAATTTCGTCCAAGAGCATGTAAATAGGGGGGTATTGTTTACTTTAGTGTCATTCACTCGAAAAAACGAATGCAATGAAAACAGTACCTTTTGAACAAGTCATCCTCCGGGGTTGTGGAATAGATGTCCACAAGGACATGGTAGTTGCTACGATAAGTGGCGAAGGTCTCAAAACTGAAACCCGCAGTTACAAGACCTTCAGTAGTTCTTTGACAGAATTAAAAGAATGGTTATTATCCAGTGGCATTACGCATGTAGCCATGGAAAGTACCGGTGTTTACTGGAAGCCGGTCTATAAGATTCTTGAATGTCCTGATATGAAAGTCTGGATCGTGAACGCACGGCACATCAAGTATGTTCCCGGGCACAAAACGGATAAAAAGGATAGTGCCTGGATTTGCAAACTGCTTTTAGCAGGTTTGTTGAAACCGAGTTATATCCCGGAGCGTGAACAACGTGAGCTTCGTGATTTAACCCGTTACCGTAACAAGTTGATCCAGCATGTATCTTCTGAGAAAAACCGTATTGTTCGTATCCTGGAAGATTGTAACATCAAACTTTCCAGCGTGGTGTGCAGCCTGGACGGAGTCGTGGCGAACAAGCTGATAGATATGTTGATCGATAAGGGTCATGTAACAATGGATGACATAACTTGCATCTATCATAAAAAACTTGAAGCCAGTCCGGAACTTCTTTATCAGGCTTGTGAAGGCTTTATAGAACCGCATCACATCTATATGTTGCAGACCATCCGTAAAGATATGGAACAGACGAAAGCCATCATAGCTGACCTTACCTGCCGTATAAAAGAGGTTTTATCTCCTTATGAGAATGTGATGGAACTCTTGCAGAAGATCCCCGGACTTAGCCGGAAAACGGTTGAAGACCTGATAGCAGAGATAGGTGTGGATATGGAAGCCTTTCCAACCGAAAAGCACCTGGCTTCGTGGGCCGGTGTCTGTCCTGGCAATAACGAGAGCGCAGGTAAAAAAAAAGTGGTAGAACCACCCATGGCAACAAACAGTTGAAAGCCGTAATCACGGAGGCTGCGTGGGCAGCCACCCGTACCAAGAACACCTTTTACAGTGCACGTTATCACCGTTTAGCCGCCCGTCGAGGGAAAAAGAGGGCTTTAGTAGCAGTAGGACACTCGATCCTGAAATCGGTATGGCATGTACTGAAAGAGGCTTGTGAGTATAAGGAACTCGGTGCGGAATATCTCAACCAAAGGATGGAGCAGAAACGGAAAAATTACTTGAAGAAAGAGCTGGAAGCACTTGGCTATAAAGTTAAAATCAGCCGTGATGATGGTCCAATCCCAGAAGTAGGTTAAAAACATAGAGAAGGTCGATTTTTACTGGCTTGTTGTCGTAAGAAACAGCAAGAGGTCGCTCATGAAACTGATCTCAACTGCTAAGCGGTCAAGACTGCGAGTCCTTTAACGCGTGTATGAAATTTTTTTTCTTAGCTGTTGTAAAATTATAAAATGCCCAAAGATAATAGCCAACCGCATTTGTATCTATACAAGTGCTCTCTTTTGTTTTGTCTGAACTCTAAAAAAATCAATTTATTAATGGTTTAAACGGCTCTCTTGAGATAGGGAGCGCAATTTATTTACATATGAAAAACACAGTGCAAATATAGGGGTTTTATGTTATTCAGCATAATATTTGCAAGAAAAATGCATCACATTAACATTGTTTAGCTAAAACATGCTCTAAAACATATAAAATGAAGCATCCTTTACAGGAAACTTTATTACCCACCCCACTTAAAAATAAAGGGGACACCCTAAACCGGATATCCCCTCCCATCAACAAACCTCTTATATTTGTTATTTACCGAAACGTTCTTTCAGTTTTGCGATCATGTCTTTAGTCATTGTATCCAGATCGTAAGTCGGCTTCCAATCCCATTCTTCACGGGCACAAGTATCGTCCAGCGAGTTAGGCCATGAATCAGCGATCGCCTGACGCAACGGATCAACCTTGTATTCCATCTGGAAGTCAGGAATATATTTACGGATATTGTTTGCTATAATTTCCGGATCGAAACTCATAGAAGCAATATTGAATGAGTTGCGGTGTTGCAGACGTGTAGGATCGGCTTCCATAATCTGGATAGCGGCATGTAATGCATCCGGCATATACATCATATCCATAAATGTACCGGCAGCGATCGGACATTCAAACTTCTCACCCTTTACGGCCGAATAATAAATATCCACTGCATAGTCAGTTGTACCACCACCCGGAGGAGTTACGTAAGAAATCAATCCCGGGAAGCGAACCGAACGTGTATCTACACCGAAACGGATATTATAATAGTCGCTCAACAACTCGCCGGAAACTTTAGTCACACCATACATCGTACGCGGGTTACGGATCGTATCCTGCGGAGTCTTGTCTTTCGGAGTGTTATTACCGAATACACCGATAGAACTCGGAGTAAATACGGCACATTTCATTTCACGTGCTACTTCCAGTACGTTGAATAATCCACCCATACCGATCTTCCAGGCTAACTGAGGCTTTGCTTCAGCAACGGCAGACAACAATGCAGCCAGATTATAGATTGTGTCAATCTTATATTTAGACACTGTCTCGGCGATCTGCTGTTCGTTTGTTATGTCAACAAGTGCAGAAGGTCCTGATTCCAATAGTTCACCTTTGGGTTCTGCTCCGGATATATAACCTGCTACGATGTCGCCATCATAACGTTTTCTCAACTCCATGGTTAACTCTGAGCCGATCTGACCGGTAGAACCGATAATTAATACATTCTTCATTGCGTTTTTATTGTTCTTTTAAGTTTTTTCTGCGGCAAAGGTATAGAGAATAAAATTGTTCCCGCACGATTTTCTTGTGTTTTTTCATGCTAATATTCAAAAAAAAATATGACCTTTGCTTCACCAGTTGAGAGTTGACTATTAACTGTTGACAGCCCTTTGTAACAAAAACGAACTAACTGTTACTTTTCAACTATCAATTGTTAACTAAATAGTCTACTTGATTCAAAAATACTAACAAAAAACAAAGTTATGTACGGTAAACTGAAAGATTTCCTTACACAGGAACTGGCTAACATTAAAGCAGCCGGATTGTACAAAAACGAGCGTATTATCACTACGCCACAAAGAGCCGACATTA
Source organism: Parabacteroides goldsteinii (assembly GCF_020091425.1). Taxonomy (NCBI): domain Bacteria; kingdom Pseudomonadati; phylum Bacteroidota; class Bacteroidia; order Bacteroidales; family Tannerellaceae; genus Parabacteroides; species Parabacteroides goldsteinii. Next base: position 2,485,455 of record NZ_CP081906.1, read on the forward strand.
AAGTAAATGCCGGAAGTAATGTTTTAAACTTCTGTGCCAACAATTACCTTGGTCTGTCAGACAACCAGCGTCTGATTAAAGCAGCTAAAGATGCCATGGATTCTCACGGATACGGTATGTCATCCGTTCGTTTCATCTGCGGAACACAGGATTTGCACAAAGAATTGGAAGCCGCTATTTCCGATTATTTCAAAACAGAAGATACGATTCTGTATGCCGCCTGTTTCGATGCAAACGGTGGTTTGTTCGAGCCGTTGTTCGGCGAAGAAGATGCCATCATCTCCGATGCGTTGAACCACGCCTCCATCATTGACGGTGTACGTTTGTGTAAAGCAAAACGTTATCGCTACGCCAACGCCGATATGGCTGACCTGGAACGTTGCTTGCAGGAAGCTCAGGCACAGCGTCATCGCATCATCGCCACAGACGGTGTCTTCTCTATGGACGGTAACGTTGCCCCGATGGACAAGATCTGCGAACTGGCAGAAAAATACGATGCACTGGTCATGGTCGACGAATCTCACTCAGCCGGTGTAGCCGGTCCGACAGGTCACGGTGTGGCAGAACAATATAATGTATATGGAAAAATAGATATTTTCACAGGTACATTAGGTAAAGCATTCGGTGGCGCCATGGGTGGTTTCACTACAGGTAAAAAAGAAATTATCGACATGCTCCGCCAGCGTTCACGTCCTTATCTGTTCTCTAACTCAGTAGCACCGGCTATCGTCGGAGCCAGTCTGGAAATGTTCAAGATTCTGAAAGAAAGCGACGCACTGCATACTAAGTTGATGAACAACGTTTCTTACTTCCGCGATAAGATGCTGGCTGCCGGTTTCGATATCAAACCGACACAGTCTGCTATCTGCGCCGTGATGTTGTATGATGCCAAGTTGTCTCAGGACTTTGCTGCAAAAATGCAGGAAGAAGGCATTTATGTAACAGGATTCTACTATCCGGTAGTTCCGAAAGACCAGGCCCGTATCCGCGTTCAGTTGTCTGCCGGCCACGAAAAAGAACATCTGGATAAAGCCATTGCAGCATTTATCAAAGTTGGTAAAGAGCTGAATGTCATCAAATAAAAGATTGAAAAAAAGAAGCGGAACATCCCGATGTTGCCGCTTCTTTTCTTCCTAAAACAATCTATTAACCTATAAATATGCCTATCAATAATTATTATCTTCCTCGCCATCGACAAGGTTGTTCAACTCAAACTCCAGACTGACTATATCTTTCCTCCACGAATCTAAAATATGGGAAGGAATATCTTTCGGAGCATTATCTACCTTCGACTGGATATTCGAAACCTCCAGTTCCAATCTTTCTCGTCTGTTCATATCTCTTATAAATTATCACCTGTTTAACAATCTCTCAACTATTAAACAACAGTCCCGGTCAATATGTTCAGAAAGATTTTCTATCTTTGTATTCCTAAAACAATCGACAATAGAATATTTATGCAACTTAGTAATTATCACAGTCATTGTACATTCTGTGATGGGCGCAGTACGCCTGAAGACTTTGTAAAGTTCGCTATATCCCATGGCTTCCGGGCGTATGGATTTTCATCACACTCCCCCCTGCCCTTCGAGACCTTCTGGAACATGTCGAAAAACGACATGCCCGAATACCTGGCTGAAATAGACCGGCTGAAAAAGAAATACAGCGACCGGTTAGAAATATATACAGCCCTGGAAATTGACTATCTGGATGAAACCTACAACCCATCCATCCCTTATTTCCAGGAACTTCCGTTGGACTACCGCATCGGCTCCATCCATTTCCTTCCTATCTCAGAACATCTGAGTGAAGAGAATATGGTCTGTATCGACGGTTCCTTCGCTGATTATAAAGCATCGGTAGAACGTTATTTTGAAGGAGATATCCGCAAGTTGGTAACCCGTTATTATGATTCGACACTGAAAATGATAGAAGCCGGCGGTATCGATATTGTCGGCCATATGGATAAAATATATATGAACGGGCACAAATGCGAAGGTTTCTCTTTTGACGCAGCCTGGTATCAGGAACCGTTCAGAGCAACCCTCGACCTGATAGCTGAAAAAGGATTGATGGTTGAAATAAACACCAAAAATCTGGAAAAGAAGCAACAGCTATTTCCCCGGAAAGAGTACCTCGGATTACTGAAAGAGATGAACATCCCCGTGATGGTTAATTCCGACTGCCATTATCCTGACCTGGTAAACGACGGACGGGAAAAGGCATTCAAATTGCTGAAAGAGATCGGGTTTAAATCTACCCGTGAATTGGTGAAAGGGGAATGGCAGGATGTCGCCATTGACTAATAGGAAAGTATTATTGAAAATTTACCTCAAACTCCAGGGGAAAGAAATCTTATCCAGCAGACTCCTACGATCAGAGGAGAGTTCGCCTTTTTTCAAGGCTCTGCGCTGAACGAAGCACCAACTGCCCAGCTTGTTCTCACGGGCGGTTGGCCAGCGGTTATTTTCAGAGAAGAATTGTTGTAGTTTTTCATAGTTTTCCATCCAGACATCATCGATAGTCCAGATAAAACCTTCGGCATCCATCCGGGCGATGCGTTCAGCCGAAAGTAAACCTTGTTTCCGGTTCTTACGCTGGGTGTTACACCAGCTGCCGGCTTTACCTTCATTGCTTTTGGGCCAGCGGTTGTGTTTTTTGTAGTAAGTAAGTACCTGCTGCCAGTTCTCCGCCCAGAGCGAATCCAGATCCTGTTCCCACCAGAAGCCGATCGAATCGAGCAACCGGATCCTTTCATTGGAAAGGATACCTTTCTTTCGTGCCTGCCGTTGGGTGTTGCACCAGGTATTCAGTTTGTTTTCGCCGCGTTTGGGACAACGGTGTTCTACGGTTATAAATGTTTTCAGTTCTTCAAAGCAGTTCATCCAGCGACTGTCCTGTACCTCCCATTCAAAACCGATCCGGTCCAGCTGTGAGATATAATCTTCCGACAACGTCCCTTTCTTCCGGGCAATCCGCTGGGTGTTGCACCAGTTTCCCAACTTTCCTTCGGCTGCCTGCGGCCAGCGCCCTTCACGTTCTTTATATTCGATCAGTCGCTCATACATCACAGGCCATGCATCCAGTTCCGCCAGCATATCATCCACACGGGCACGGATATCGGACAGGAATCCAGTTACCTCAAACTCCATAAAGCCTTTAAAGCTCTTTGGGGCACGAATCGCCGGATGATAAACCAACTCCCTTGACATAGCCTCATAAACAGAACGCCCCGAAAGGTTATTGACAAAGTCAAGCACTACCGGATGCCGATCCGAACCGGCTTTCAGGCAACGGCCCAACTGTTGCAAGGCAACCACATACGACTCCGTCCGACGCAGGAACATGGCGGCATCTACTCCTTCCACATGCAATCCTTCGATCAACATATTTATAGAGAAAAGGACATGCAGTTTTCCCGTTTCCTTACGGAAACGACGCAACGTCTTTTCATTCTCCCGGTTACTCAGCCCGTTATGAATCTCGAATGTTTCCGTTTCAAAGCCTGCCTGCCCGAGCCAGTTCGATACTTCGGGAATCATATGCTGAAGGTCTTCCTTGTCTTTACAGAAAACAAGCATTTTCTTTACCTCTTTCGGAAGATAACGCCGGATCAGTTCCGATGCACTCAACGAGCCGCGAAAATCCAGTCGGGCAAAATCTATTTTATCCTGAATACGCTTGCGCCTTTCAGATGTACAGTCGCTCCTGTTCAGCATACGCTGTACCTTATCCAGCTGGTTATTCAGATCGAATACGCTCTGCACCAAAACCGGAACAGGCAGTATCTTATAATACCAGGCCATAGACAAAGACAGTTCATGGAACAGGTTTCCCTTGAAATAGACCTCTACCGTATCGAGCATTTCTTCGGGACGTATTGGAGTGGCCGACATTCCCAGTACACGGGCCTCCGGATTGTTATCTATTACTTCCTGTACAGCCTTTCCCCATACCTCCGCTCCGAAATGATGGAACTCGTCGATAATAATATGATCCGCTTTGAGTTCACCGACTGTTCCGCGATTCAGAACTAATGCCTGGAAAGTCCGGTAGGTCACATGCAGCATTGTCCTGCCGATAGCTTTTTTGATCTCAGCGATAATCGTAACGTTGGGAGCGATAACCACTATATCATCTTCCGAATGACTGACGATATAGCGGGCAATCAGGTAGGATTTCCCTGTACCGGTAGCCTGTACAACGGCTCCGATCCTGTTTGTTTTGAATCCTTCCTCTATGGCCCGGTAAGCCGCTTCATTATGTGAAAAGAGTTCAATATGCTTTCCCGTCTCCAGACTTCTCAGATAGCTTTCATCCGAGACTGTCAGTCCGTGCAGTTCAAAGGAAAGTGCCTCCGGCAGATAACCGCCATGAGCCAAGATCCGGAACTGGTTGCAGCCGCACATTTCTCCGATTCGCTGCATTTCAGTATACAGCCTGTCCACTTCCGGCAAACCGACAGGTTCCTTATTCCATACCTCTTTCACAATGAAAGTAACGGAATCCTCCCTAAATCCTACCAGCAGACAGCCGGATTCTTCAGTGACAAAATAATGATAAGAATGATAAAGATCGCAGAGTGACATTGAGAATTTAAATTCACATATTTGTGAATACTAAAAGAAAATGTTATCTTTGCATAAAATACGAAACAATATGGTTGTTACATTTGAAGAAGCATATTTGCAGGAGCTTTACGAAAAAGGAACAACGAATGACAAAAAACATCGTTATCAACCTGATATTGTAAGACGCTATCACAAATGTGTTCAATTGATGAAAAGCGTACCAGATATTACATCTCTAGCAAAATACAATTCACTAAATTATGAAATGCTGATAGGAGATAAAAAGGGACTTTCATCTATAAGGGTAAATGATAAATACCGAATCGAATTTACCATAAAAGAATCAATGGAAGAGCCAATTGTTACCGTATGTAATATAATCGAATTGTCAAACCATTACAAATAAAAGCCGTTATGATTACATTGAAAGGCGTTGATCCCAAAATGATAGCTAACAATCTGACCCCGGCCGAACCGATACACCCGGGTGAAATATTGAAAGATGAAATTGAATATCGGGGCATTCCACAAAGAAAGCTTGCTGCCCAAATGGGCATTTCTCCTACGTTGCTTAATGAAATATTAAACGGTAAGCGCGCCATTTCAACAGAATATGCGCTTTTGTTTGAAGCCGCCTTAGGTATTGATCCCGAACCATTGCTCAAAATACAATCCGACTACAACTTACAAGTAGCAAAATCCGATAAATCCTTTGCTGAAAGACTTGCCAATATCAGGAAAATTGTAGCTATATTGTAAAAGGCAAGAAAACTTCAATACAAAAGATTTAAGCATAAGAATCTGTATTGAAAAGGTCTTTGATAAACAGATAACCGATTCCACCGAATATGGCAAGGAATACAAATCCAATCAGGATCAGCGGTTTCTTGGGAGAAGCTGCTTTTAAGGGAACCGTGGCGGGTTGTATTATTGTATATACCGGTGTCTGTTCCTGTACACGGAGTTTATCCTGTTCCAACTTCTGAGCCAATGTATTATAAACATTGAAGGTCAATGTCATTTCATTCTTTAAACGTTCCTGTTCCGTACGGTAGCTGGCAGAGATAATATTCTTGTTGGCATCCTCAAAAGCCGCATAGGCATGTTGTGCTTTGTAGTAGGACTCACGGGCTTCGCTGAATACTTTCTCTGTGAATTCAAGGTCCTGCTTTACCTTCTGGGTTCGGTAATTTGTGATGTATCCCTGAAGTTTTTCCAATACAATTTGAGTGATATTCGCTGAGATCAATGGGTCCTGCATCTGAACGGAGACAGTGATTACCAATGTCTTTTTATCTACAGAGGCAGAAATGCGCTCCTGCAAATCCTCTATCACATCAGACTGCTCTTTTGTTAGATGAAAAGAAGATAACTCCATACTGTTCTTTTCCTCTTCCTTTGAGAATAAATCTTTCACAACACCCAACAGTTTGAACGGAGCCTGTACTACATAACTCCACCACGCACTTTTCTGATCCTCATTCATATATGCGTACAATGTCGATGAGTAATCTCCTTTTTCACTCTCAACCTGTACCGGAAACAACTCCAACAGAAAAGGAATACTCTGCACCACATCCGGATACAGGTCCGGAGAGATGGCATCCGCTCCCGAAGAACTGTTCAGGTTAATCCCTGCCATGGCTGCCAATCCACCCAAGTTCCCCATCTTTTTGGATGGATCAGACGTTTCGGGTGCCAACTTTACCGTTGTACTATATTCTTTTGGTATGCTGAAAGCGACCACCAATCCTACAACTATCGCGATTCCGCAGCATTTGAACAGGAACTTACGTTCCCCCCATAGCCGTTTAGCCAATTCTACCAAGTCTATCTCCTGCACATTGTCTGTCTCAGGGGTATTCATTTGATTCATATCCACTTTGTTAATTGAAAATTGAAGATTGAAAATTGAAGATTGAAAATTGAAAATTATTTCATTGTATTAATGATAGAGGTAACCATGGCTGCCATCGAAGTGGTTGAACTAGCTATGCTCAGTACCTCCGCCAGACTGGTTTTACGATCACGCTGTGTCTTGGTCGGAACGACAATTTCACATCCGGGCTCTACCTTCGGATAACGTTTGAAGAAGATAAAGCTTTTCTTTGTCGTTGCCACCTTTCCGTTCATATAGATTACGATCGGATATTTCCGGGCAATATCATTATAGCCACCGGCTTGCGATAAACAATCTCCCACGGACATCCCTTTCGTATAGGTTACGCTGTTTGGATAAGTTACGGCGCCGTTTATTTTAACCGTACTTTGTAATTGTGGGATATAAAGCGCATCTCCGTCACGCAATACCACATCGTGGGCACTCCCCGGATTTGCCAAAGCCTTTTCCAGGTCGATGCCTACTGAATAATCCTTAATGTTTTCCAGTGACAAGGCAACCGAATCGCGGCTCTGTTTATTGGAACTCAGTTGCAGCAGAGTTTCCAGGCGGCGCATCTCATCTTCTGTCAACTGGCGTTTCAGACTTGCTCCTTTTACATAGGCATCAGGAGTTATTCCTCCGGCTTTAGTGATGATATCACTCAGACGGGAGTTCTTTTCGGCCAGAACATAATCACCGGAGAAAGTGATTTCACCATTTACCTTTACCACCTGTTGTTCCTGATAACCCGGTGAGAAACGCACATACACTTCATCGAACGGTTCCAATGTAAAGACCGTATCGCTTTTCTTTCCATCCGTAGAGATCAAGCCTAAATTATCGTTCAATGCAAAATTGAATACTTCGGCCGTACGGTTGGTATTCTCGTAAGTCTTTGTATCCTTAATCCTTCGGGCTACTTCCACATTGACCGTTGCAGCCGATTCCTTTAATCCGCCGGCCATCATAATGGCATCTTCAACGGTTAAGTTGTTCCGGTAAGGAAGAACCGTATCAATGTAATTTACCGCTCCACTTACTTTGATCGTATAAGGTTCGCGAAGGTCAAACAGGGATGGAATGTTCAATTGGTCTTCCGGTTTAAGTTCTATATCCGGAGATGTGCCACTGAGAATGCCACGAATGTCTACGGCTATAACAGTCGTTGTGAAATCCGGATTCAAACGGGTGATCTGGGCACGACCGGCAAACTCATCCCCTTTCAAACCCGCTGCCTGGTTGACCAATTCTTTTACGGTATGTACCGCCCCATTCAACTCATATTCTCCCGGACGCCAGACCGCCCCTGTCACTGTCAGACGGTTTTCGTAGAAGGGGATCACAGAATCCACCAACAAAGAATCGCCATCCATCATCGCAAAAGTAGGATATTTATCTTCCGTAACAGTAGCTATCTGATAGCGGCTTCCGGCTTTTCGTTTAACACGGACATCTTTCTTATAAGCATCCCCGGTAAAGCCTCCGGCCATGTTCAACAGTTGTGAGAGTGTTTCGCCTTTTTTCATTTCGAAAATGCGGTTACGTTTTACTTTTCCACGAACCACAGCCAGCTGGTCATAAGGGGAAACGATCACCATATCATTTTCTTCCAGACGGATATTCGTATTGTACTTGCCATTCAGGAGATAATCATATACATCCAGTTTAGCGACTTCCTTACTGTTGCGGTATACTTTTATTCCGCGAAGCGAACCGATCTCATTTACACCTCCTGCTGCATACAATGCATTAAACAAAGTTGCAAACGATGGAAGTGTATAGGTTCCCGGAGCAACGACTTCACCTACAATATTAACCTTGATGCTGCGTATCTGGCTCAGACTGACTGATACGAACGTATTGGCTCCATCTGTATCTCCCGACAAAGTAGACATGATCCGCCCCAGTTCCTGTCGGATACGGCTTTCGGCTGTTTCAATAGTCAGTCCGCTCACAGATACCGGACCCAGGTTAGGGATAAGAATTGTTCCTTCAGGAGAAACTTTCAGTTTCAGGTTCAATTCCGAATCTCCCCAGACATTGATCAGCAATTCGTCTCCGGCAGATAAGACATATCCTTTGGGAGTCGGTACATTCAGATCCGGTTCAAAGGACAGGTTCTTGTTCGAGAATATTTCACGGCCGAACACCGTACCACTTAAATCTCCCGCCGGACGATTGGCTTCCCGCTGAGCATCCAAAGGAGGTATCCCTTTTCCATCCGGAACCGTGACCGTACGGTCTGTTACCACAACATCCGATGCCGTACGTGCAGTCTGTTCCGCTCCGGACTGCCCCATTCGTTTATTCATCTCCTGACGGATCTGGTCATCCGTCATACCGGCGGCTTTCGCCTTGTCAATCAAATCCTGGGGTACCTGTGCCGCAAGCGGAACCGACAAGCACAGTAATCCCCCCAGTAATACATTTCTGATTACGTTATTCATATTGTTATTTGTTTTGTTGTTATTTCGATTTTAGAAATAATTGAACTATCGGTTTAGTGACTGGTTGTAACTGGCTCCCCTCTCGAGAGGGGAGGCAGTTACAACCAGTTGCTATAAACAAACACTCATATCTGATAAATTCTGAATCAAAACTTCCTAAACTCCAATCGGGCATAATCCGATTGCAGGACCAGATGCTTTGATGTTAATTCTTTGACTCCGAAACGTTGCTCCGTTCCGTTTATCCCGAATGGTAATAAATCTTCAACTTTACTGACCGGCATGACTACAAACAATGAATCTCCGGTATATTCCATATTACCGGTCTGACTGGTTACATCAACCTTCATCAGATTGATTGTATGCAAAGCAACACTGTAGTAAGCCCGCTCCGGCATCTCTTCCTCTCCCGACGCATATGCTATTTTCATGATCTGCCAGCGACCATCCAGGTCTCCGTTGATCGGCATTTTTCCGCAGGAACTGACTATCAGGGTCAGCAACACCGCTATTATATATCTTTTCATCGTATTCATAGAACTCATCGTATCCATCCTGTTTTTCTGATTGTTAGCATTCCACCGGCACTTTTACCCAACATCCCGCCTCTGTCAACACCTAGCGATCCTGTAAAATCCCAGCCTTTTAATTGATGGGGCGTATAAGTTAATTCCACCAATACATTTCCATTCTTTTTGATCTCATAAAAAGGTAAGCTATAAGTTCCCCAATTACGGGTAAACGAGAATAAAATACGATATCGCAAATCGTTGACAGGAGTACCCATGATCCCGAAATGATGTCCTTGCATACGCGAACTTTTAAAACTTATATCACCATCTGCATTATAGATCGGAGACATGACTAGCGGATTCCCGATTCCCATTCCCCAATGCTGCCAACCGGTATAAATGCCATGATTATAATAATTATCCGAACCACTCACCTGTTCAGGTATCTCCGATGTATGATCCCAATAAACAGGACCGGACTGGTCCTTCGTTGAGATATATTCGTAAACCAAACTACCGATCACCCGATTCTTGGGAAACGTTATTTCCACTCCTGCCAGACAGTCTTTCCAGCCATATTCACCAAACATCTGCGAATGATCTTCAAAATAATGTTCGTAATAAGGACGGATTTTCCAATCTTTTGGTGCATACCACGTTAAAGAAAAATTCCAACTTCCTAAATGGTTTCCATAAATATTCGTCTGTTCCCCAAGCGGAGTGTCACTACTCCCTCCGCTCGGAATAAACACCTTAAAGAAATCCTTTATCCCGTTTGGCATATCAATCTTTTCACTTCCTCTTAACGCATTCCCCCCAAACTGGGCAGCCATCTCAAGACCTCCTTCAAAGATCAAAGGAAACTTCTCCCGGTTACCGATCTTCACATACAAATCCTTAGAATGATACAGTACATGTTCCGTATGTTTACCTCCCGGAGCCACAAAGTCTTTTTGCCAGCCGTCATCCGTAAACAGACCATAAGCCATATGTCCTTTGAAAGCCAACCAACCTTTTGTCCCCGGAACAAGCGTATATTCAGGAATACCGATACGAACCTGCGGAACCGGACGCGCATTTCCCGAAAATGTCAAGCCGCCGCTACTCAGCAACGGATTATTGAACTCGCTATGCCGCTCCTTGCTTCCGATACTCAATCCCAGGCAACGGTATTTCAGATCCGCATACAATTGTTGCACCACAAAAGTCGATGTAAAATTATAAGCTACAGCCAAATCCGCTCCGAAAGCATACGAGAAGCGTTTATCGTTTTCCAACTCCCGGAAGACCCCGGCACGCAGATACCCATTATTTTTTTCAATGGACGAAAGTCCCTGCTTGTTTGCCGTCAGCCAGAAAGGAGTATGCTCTCCCCCGCTAAAGCTGACACCGGTTTCCGCCCGGTAACTCAGCCCTTTCGATAACTGAGCATAAGAGTTAAGGGGAAGCACTAAAATGCCTCCCCAAAGAAGTAAGTTTGATATTAATTTCATTTGTTTTTGATTGACACATTACCATATTGGCATATTACTATCATTAAGGTCTTCCCAATATTTCTACTATACATTCCACCTGTTTCGGTGTCATGACACGTTGCTTGCGATTCCAACCGGCGGTTTTCAAAAGAGAGACCAGGACCTTGTTTGCCAATACCCAGGCTTTCAAACGGCGGGAAGCTGCCGCCGGTGTTATCATCGGACTGTACAGGATACCTAGTTCAAGCCAACCGAAACTACGGTTCTTCCATTTCTCCTCCTCTTCGTCCCTATCCGGCTTCTTATTTTTCTGATCCTCTTTCATAGCCACCTCCAATCTAATGTAGCCGGATGGCCGTCACGAAGCGACAAACCTGTCCGATAAGCAAACATCTTTGTCAAATCACTGAGCAAAACTTTTCGTTCCCCGGCATTATGCTTTTGCAGCAGTAGTTGCACCTGTCTGCTTATCCGGTTGAATAAGGCGACCTCTTCCGATGACAGCAATTGTTTCCGTAACCCGCGGATAAAAGAGACAAAAGCCTCCTTTCCCCAAAGGCGAAAGAGCGAATCCGGATCTTCACCCGCAGGCAATTGTCCCTTGACAGCCCAGAGACCTTCCCGGCGAAGAATCGCTACAGCTTCAGTCGACCCCTTCTCACCCGCCCGATCCCCGTCCAGCAAGACAGTCACCTGCGAAGTATATTTTTTCAGCAACGCGACATGTCCGTCACACATAGCCGTCCCACACAAAGCTACTGTATTCCTGAAACCCGCCGCATGCATGGCTATGGCATCCTTATACCCCTCCACCACAAATGCAAAACCATCCTGCCGGATCGCCTCTTTCGCCAGATTCAAGGCATACAGGTTCTCACTTTTCCGATACCCCTCTTCCACCGACGTGTTTCTATATTTCGGTTCATCCGGATCCCCGTCCGGTTGTTTCCGCGCGGCAAAACCTATCAACCCTCCCATCTCATCACGGAGCGGGAAAATGACATGGTTCCGCATCTTATACCATTCCTTCGGCACCATACCCGGCGAAACACCCACCTCAAAATCCAGATAAGCAGGCGTCAAGTCCGAATCACCGCAAGCATAAGGCAAGAGGGCCTGGAGAAATTGATTGTTCTTTTGGACGGTAAGATAACACACCCCCTGCCCCCTCTCAAGAGGGGAAGGAGATACCATCGGACATTCCGTTTTTTCGTTTATAGCGCCGGGAGTAACTTTTCCCCTCTCGAGAGGGGGCAGGGGGTGTGTCATTGGCAACGATGTCACCGGCGACAACTTCTCCACCGCTTCCGCAAAACTACATTTCTCCGCTTTCTGTACAAAAGCAATCACATCCCCATGTTCGCCACAGGCATAACAGGTGAAAGTCTGCTTTTGCGGATCGACGGTCAACGACGGATGATGGTCAGCATGGAACGGACAAAGTCCGATAAACAACTTCCCCCGACGTGACAGTTTGACGTAAAGTCCGGCCACCTCTTCCAGGCGGACCGACCGTTTTATCTGATCGATATTATATTGTGCCATTTCGTTCCGGGTATTAATAATCCGTTATTTTAGTGTACGAAGCATTATAACGGAAACGGGCAATGCCGGTCGCACCGTTTCGGTTTTTAACGATATAGAGTTTGCCTACTCCTTTAAGGTCTTCCCCTGTACGTTCGTCCTTGACGATACCGTAACGCTCCGGGCGATAGACAAAAAATACACAATCAGCCACCTGTTCGATGGTTCCCGAATCACGCAGGTCGCTCATCACCGGAATATGCGCCTTGTCGACACGCTGGTCGCTGGCACGGTTCACCTGCGAAACGACAAGCATCGGGCAGTCGGCATCCAGAGCCAACTGTTTCAGGGCCGTTATGTTACGTCCCACTACCTGTTCCTGCGTTTCGTTTTTCTGACGGATACTGCTCAGCAGATGCAGGTAGTCGAGGATCACGAAATCACATTCGCCCTTCTTGCTTTTCAGCATGACCTTCGAACGGATATCCGACAGGGTGTTACAAGCCTTGTAATCAATATACAACGGCAGATGCTCCAACTGCTTTCCGGCCTTTTCGAGCACCTCCAGTTCGTGGACCGTCAGTCCCGAGATACGCAGATGGTCCGGATCGACATCCGTCACACCCGCCAGGATGCGGTTCAGCATTTGCAGGTTCGACATCTCCAGACTGAAAAGGCAGACATGTTTCCCGGCACGGGCCGCCTGGACAGCAATATGCAGGGCGACAGCAGTCTTACCATCGCTCGAATGACCCGCCAAGACAGAAAGTTCCCCTTTATGAAAACCACCGGTGACATAATCGAACTCAGCCAACCCGCTCCGTATGCGATTCCGGTCGTACGAACCATCCAACCGCTCCCGGTGCCAGGCAACCGCTTCGGCAGCCAGGACACCCACCGGACGTATCGGTTCACTGCCGGCCACTTCCCCCCGCAGTTTCAGCAGCGAATCTTCCGCTTCCGAAATAACGGCCTCCAGGTCAGCATCAAAACAACTGCTCTTAATATTCAGCAGGACAAACAACTGTGCCAGGCAACGTAACATATACTGGCGCTTTATCTCCTGAGCATAATGCTGCACATTTCCGCCATGGCGCACATTCAGCATCGCCGTCAGCAGGAACGACAATCCGTTCAGCTCCTTCCAGCGAGCTTCATCCATCCGCCGCATCTCCGTTTCGACCGACACCATATCCGGTTGCACACCCTGTTCATACAAATTCATTACCGCCTGGAAAACAAATCCCAGCGCTGCATCCGAAAACATTTCCTTATGCAGCAATGTCGACACCAGGCCCGGAGCATCCACACTGGTCAGCAGGCAACACACCAACGTGCTCTCCACCTCTGCTAAAGTCAGATCTTTCTGTTCGTCAACATCTTCTTTCATGCTTCGCCTCCCTTTCCTTTGGGTGAAAATTGTTTACTGCGACCTCCCATCGCCCGTTCGGCAGCAGCCATTGCCTGAGCGGCAGAAATATCGTTCCCGTTGTTATCTGTATTCTCCGTTATCTGTCCCGAAAAATAATTATAATTACAAATCTTGATTTTTGTGCCTCCCGCCACAGGACCATATTCGATCAATCGTTCACGAGCCAACTTTCTCAGATAATACCCCACCGAACCGACACTGATATCAGTACGATCAGCCAGGAACTGATAAGTACAAAAATATTCCCCTACATGGCAAACGTATTGGATACGTCCCAGTTTCATAAATCCGGGTTTGAAATAACTCATCGTTGCCAATGCCATGTAGATACGGGCTAGGTGACGTTCTTTCTTACTGGCACTGACCGACAGCGCCAACACTTTTCGAGGCATCTTCATAAAAGACTTTCCCATCCACAATGCCTCCGGGTTTTCTTTCGTTTGTTTTACGCTCATAATAATCACATTTAAAGAAAATTAATATTTGCCCCGTTATGAGATTACTATTTGCGCTAAAACTTGATAGTCATAATCCAGAAGCAGTACCGTATGTAGACTCTATACGTATCCGGATGCCTCTCTTTTAATATAGTTAGAACTATCTTTCTTATTTAGAATTTATAATTCGTAATTTCCATCATTTTTTCGCAAATGAAATAATACCCTAACGTTCTGATACAAATTTAGCCATTACTACTCGCCTTGAAAAATATATCTTGAGGGCATTTCTCAATTATAAATTCCTCGATTACAACCGTTTAAACAATATTCCTGTCACTTCAATTTTTCTTGTACTTCTTTTTCGTCTCTCTAACCGCTTCACAAATGTCAAAATACACATCATCCGCTTCGCTCAGATGGTTGCAAATGGTACTGATTTCCCTGCCGGTACGAAAAACAAGGTCGATACGGTCAGCTGTCTTTTCATACGTTCCGTCTATTATTTTGCAACGGAGCATGGCCGAGATATAAGCAATAAATAAATCCGGATCGTTCACCACGATACGTTCGATCAACAAACGGCAGGCATCAATTTCGCAATATTCCAGAATATCATCCCGATGATGTTTATTAAAACGTTTTCTTAACACCTCCCAGGTTGTATGTTGCTTTATAGCAGGTTCTCCCAGGAGCCACGCCAACAACATCACATAGCGTCCTTTATCCGGCTGCGTTTCAAGCCAATTTGACAAAGACTCCAACGACAAATGATTTCCAGTTATCGCCCTGATTGTTTTTTTAAAACTTCAATTAAATTATTCACTATACGATTTATTTTATTTGTATTCATAATTTTCTGATTTTAAATCGTAATTCCGGTCTCTATTCTTGTGAAATACCCTCTTTTTCCTTTTACAAAACATATATGTTTCGTTCGCAAACCATATATGTTTTGCCGTTAAAACACCTACCTTTCAACGGCGGTTATCAGCTCTTTTTCCGATAAATAATAACCACCTTTATTCTCACCTAACCACCGCTATCTGCTTCTATCCGGCAGGCACTTTTCCGCAGTAATTACCTTTGTAATGTTATCGATAACCAACTAACTGCCAAAATGCCGGAAAAGTTTTTTCATTGGCACATTGGCATATTATCCACATTAAATAATTATTTCCCATGCCATTAAAATTCAGACTTGTCAAAAGAAGAGACATGAGTAAGGATGCGGCCGAAGGGGCCGAACTTTACTATGCACAGACCAGCATCACCAAAAAGGTCGGCCTGAACCGTATTTGCAGCCGTATCAGCAAATACAGCACTGCCAGCCGCGGTGATATCCTGCTGGTACTCGACGGACTCTTGTCCGTCATGAATGAATCGCTGGCCGACGGAGAATCGATCCATCTGGGCGATTTCGGCAGCTTCCGGATGGTTGCCGGCAGCAAAGGATCTTCTACGGAAAAGGATTTCAATACCTCTCTGTTCCACCGGGCACATATCGTTTTCTATCCAGGTACGATGTTGACGGATACCATCCGTAATGCCAGTTTCGAAAAATACAATATCCCCGGTACGGAAAGCAAACCGGAAGAAGGCCAGGGCGGTGGCAGTGACCGTCCGGAAATCGAGTAAAATAATTTGCCAATGTGCTAATTAAACAATCATTCACTATGGTAAAACAGGAATACATTAAACAGTATCTTTTCCCCGCCCAAAAGGCGGGGGAATGTTTCGGAATCAATCCGATCGTCATCCTTGCCCAATCGGCCATCGAAACCGGCTGGGGAGAAAGTACACTGGCAAAGGAGCATCATAACTTCTTCGGCATCACCGCCTACGGACGTCCCAACGCTTTCTGGAAAGGCGAAAAGACCGATCTTTCAGAAAACAGCGGCCATACTTCCTTATGGTTCCGCACCTACGAATCAGCGGAAGACAGTTTTATGGACTTCGCCCGTCTGATCCACACCGCTTATCCGGTGGCCGCTTCACTCAGTGCCCATCCTTCGGCTTATGCCAAAGAGATTGCTTACAGTAAATACATCAGCGAAGTGAATGGTGACAACCGTGCTGCTTATCAGAGGATGCTGGTGTCGATTTGCCGGACGATCGAAAGGATGATAGTCAATTAATTTATTCTTTATACAAATAGCTATGACAAGCATCATGGACATAAACATAAGGCTCCCCAGTTTCTCCATTTAACAACGACTTTCATGACAGATGACAATTATCTATGAAAGTCTTTATGAATTCGTTCAAGGATTAACCGTCTGGATTCTTCCAAGTACATTCCAGTCTTTAACGCTTCTTCCAAAAGTATAACAGGATATGTTTCTGAAGAATCGCTTCGTTGATATGTTATCTCCGGTTCCTTAACCGAAGGTACTTCATTCTTAATTGAGTATTCTTTCAATTTTTTCATAAGACAATACTTTTTATTTGGTTATTTGACAAAGGTACGATAATTCCATTAATCAGTGACCATTAATTTTCAATTTATAATTTTCAATTAACATGAATGTTCTTGAAACCATTTTCAACTTCCTCACCAGCCTTGCCCGGATCATCTTTCCCCGCAGGCAAAAGTCGGCAGCCGGTGACTGCCCTTGTCCCCATCCCTATCCTCGTCCTCTTCCTGATGGCGATCACCCTACTGTCTCTGCTGATGGAGCAGACGGAAGTGACGCTGACGGCTATCGGAGCGATACTCTCGCTCTCAACCAGGGCGACTGGGGAACCAAACAACGTGTTGAACCCATAGACATTGCCGGTTACAGCCTGATGGCGGCGGGACTGATCGGCGGTCTGTACAAATTATTCACAGCATGAGTTACGAAGAAAATTACCAACGCATGATCCGCCGCAACAAAGCGACCGGATATGCCATCTATGACTGTCTGTTGAAGGCTTACCGAAAACATGCCGAAAGCATGGATGTCTCCGGGATTACCGACCGGGACATCTCCCGAATCAGTGAGATGCTATTGGTGAGCGAACGCTGGATACGTCATATCTTATGTAAATATCATCTGTTTTTCATTATCATCGACCAGTATTATCCGGAAGAGGAATGGAAAGATGAAGAGACGGAGGTTTGATCGTTTGAAATCTGTTATCTTCTCTGAAATGGAGGGGATAACAGACTTTTTGTGTATTAGTTAATCCAAAACCTCCCAATGACCGGATTTAGCATTTCCGACTCGCACAATTTTACTTCTTTCCCTCAAAGTCCGGATATTCTCTTCTATCTTTCTCTTTGAAATACCTATTTCTTCTGACAAACTTTGAGCCGATACGGACGGATTTTGTTGCATTAAGTTCAATATTCTTTTCTGCGTTTCAGACAATTTATCACCGACCCTATCACCGACCCAACCTATGACCTTATCACTATCCCCTCCTTCAAAAGTCTTTGAATTCTTTTTTTGAAAATCAATAAATGTTGCTAGCATGATTTTCAATGAAGGATGATCTTTCCTACAAATAAATGATGCATATACGAAATAAGGTGCAGACAGATTAATTTCATCAATATTAATAATAGGAAACATAATAATTAAGGTTTATAGTTTGATATAAAATAACTTATTTAACTTTCATCAATTTCATACCTCTATTCTCCAGGGTTGAAAAAGATTCTTTCTTTTGGACGCATTCTTTCCATGCTTCCTTATCCTCCAACATCTTTTTTGTTGCACTCAGCAGTTCCTCTGGAGACATCTTAACTAATTTTTCGAATGGATTATTCATAATTCCCCAACCGACTCTACCACCCGTATCATCTGATCTAATAATACATCTGGATGAAAATGCTGTTCGGCAAAAGTTTTGTTACACAATCCGATTGCGTTCTTTTGACTTTCTGAAAGTTCTGCAAAAGCAAAAAGTTTTTCCGCCAACAGTTCCGATTCATCATGACAGACAGCCATGTTTCCTTTACAGACATTCAGGATATCACTGATATGCGACTTCTCCGGACCGATATAGAGAATCGGTTTGCCGATAAACATAGCCCCATAGACCTTATTCGGATGCGTATATCCGACACATCCCTCTCCCAACGAAACAACCTGGATATCGGCCGAACCCAACGACAAATGAATCCGTTCACGCGGCTGGTAAGGAAGGATCATGACATTATCCAATCCATACTCTTCCTTATATTCGCGGACTTCCTGCAAACGTACTCCGCCACCGATATGAACAAACAGGAAACGCTTGTCATCACTCAGCCGGACAGCAGTCTCCAACAGCGTCGTCAACGGATGCATCACCGAATGATTGCCGGAATACATGATCACGATACGGTCACCGAAACCATTCTCCTGACGGAACGGGTTATCCTCCCGCTTCCTTTCATATACCGACTCCATCACCGGCCAGACCGGAATCACATCGATCCCTTTCCTGTCCAAATGAAGACGGCGGCAAATATGCTCCTTCATATACTTATCCAATACGATTATCCTGTCCGCATGTCGAAAGATATAATCCCCCCGCTTCTGAATCGTCTGTGCCATCGAAGAACCCTCTTTCATATATCCGGCCACTACAGAGAGTTCCGGTTGCAGATCCATCGTCCAATAGACAAAACGCATCTTTTTCATCCGCGCAATCTTGATCCCGATATACGAAAGCAAAGGCGGACTGGTCAGACCAATCATCACATCGCACGATTTGCGGCCAATGAAAAGTAATTTCCAGGCAATCAGAAAATTGAAACTAAGAAAATCAACCAGCCGCCCAAGTTTCGTTTGCTTGCCGAATCCAGTGTTCGGCAGACGGTGAATATGAACCCGCTCACAGCACTCACGAGCCGGGTAGATAATCTCCGGATGTTCGTAATTGTGACGGCTGGTGATGATGGTTACCTCATGCCCACGGGTTGATAATAATTTTAATAAATCATATAAATGTTGAGCAACAGCTACATTGTCAGGCCAGTAAACCTGAGAGATACAATATATCTTCATTTCAAATAATATCCACTATTCTACCTGTCCGAATTCCGGATATTTCAAGTCGACACCTTTCACCCAATAGCCCCCTTTTCTGAGGCACTTCACCATATGGCTACCGATAAATTCACCGGCGCCACAGACTAATGCTGTTTTCATTTTTGAATTAGAATTAAATAAATTGATTTAATGTAGAAAATAACCATCTCCACAACCTATATCTAAAAGGTGAATAAATGATTTTTGATTACATTAATTGATATTTCTATTTCGAATCTTAACTGCTGGTATACCTTGATAAATAGCATATTCTTCCAAGTTTCTATTGGCAACAGAACCGACTGTTAATATTGCTCCTTCATTAAATATAATACCGGAACAAACTATACTACGAGCTCCAACCCAAGCTCCTTTCTTTATTATGATTTTACCAATCATCAAATCAAATGTTTCTTTTTTATAATTATGATTCCCACAAAGTAACATTACTCCTTGTGAAATACAAACATTGTCTTCTATCACAACATCAGCTAAATTATCAATCCATACACTTTCTCCTATCCAAACATTACTACCCACAAATAATCGCCATGGATATTTTATATTTACAGAAGGCTTTA
This sequence comes from Parabacteroides goldsteinii, assembly GCF_020091425.1. NCBI lineage: Bacteria > Pseudomonadati > Bacteroidota > Bacteroidia > Bacteroidales > Tannerellaceae > Parabacteroides > Parabacteroides goldsteinii. The sequence continues at coordinate 2,505,322 of NZ_CP081906.1, forward strand.
TACATACGTTTTTTCCTATTTTCGCTCCAAATAGTCGTAGTAAAAAAACTTTCAAAGAAGAAAATGGATTCAAAGGACATTGAAAGAATACTACATTGACTATAAACCAAAGCGTCCTTTTGACAAGACCAGCTCCTGGATCATACCAAGAGTTATCATATTTAGATAGATTTGTTTTCATTGAGTAATTTCCGGTTGTATAAACCAATATATATGTAACCAGATGAAAAACGGAATCTTTTCTTTCTTGAGTGGATAATTTCCCAATAATCCGATGTATACTGATGGCTCGGTAAACTCGGATTCAGTTATTTCAAATAAACAAACTCCGGCTTCTCGCCTCCATACAGTATCCACTCATACAATCGCTTCAGCTTTCCGGCAACCATCTCTACGGAATAATTCTCCTGAATCAGATGTTTCCCCCGCTCACCCATTGCGATCCTTTCGGCTTCGGAAGTATTCAAGGCCTCCCTAATCGTAGCCGCCAAAGTATCCACATCATTATCCACCCACCAACCGCAACGATGCGTATTCAGCTCTTCCCAGGGTGTACCTTTGGAGGCGATAACAGGGATGCCTTTTACCAATGCCTCTGTAACAATATTCCCAAAATTCTCAAAATCACTGGGAACAACTAAATAGGAAAGTGATTTCAATGCTTTCTCTTTCTCTTCACCACTTAAAAAGCCGGTAAAAGTCATACGATCCAAATGTAAGCGTTTGGCTTCTTCCCGTAAGAACTGTATATACGCGGCATCTCCATCACCGATAACCAGAATCTCTAGATTCTTATCCTGCAAAGCATCTAAAGCATAAAAAATCCGTTCTACCCGTTTACGAGGATGGATACGTCCTAAATAGCCTATCCGCAATCCGTCAGGTAGAATAATATTATCCTGAAGGCCTGAAGTCCGAATCGGATTAGGTATAACAGCAACAGGTGCATAAATACCCATATTTCGTAAATGTTCCATCTCTTCCATACAAGTAGCATGCAAGCATGCCGCCCTTTGCAGATCAGATTTCAAGTATAACCACAACGATAATTTCTTTATCCATGCAGACTTCTCAAAACACTGCGGATACAGCATGCCCCGCAAAGTAATCACATAGGGTTTATTTTCTTTTCTTGCCCACGAAGCCGTACAGACAGACGGATATTGCCATATCCCTTGAATATGATACAAATCAGCCGATTCATCTTCCAATGCCTTACGAAAAGAGGATGAATAGGCAAACCGCCTCTCTTTAGGACGTGCAACCAAGTAGATAAACGAAGAAGAATCTATCAAACGGTCCTTTCTTTTATCTACATCGTATGTCAAAACAACAGAAGAAAGCCCAACTGACCTTTCTCCTTGCACAGACAACAATGTGCTTAAAGCCGGACCACCGAATAATACGCCCATGGATGGGATTGAGTGTAGGATCTTCATTATTTATTCAAATTCAAGGCTACTTTACTAATTATATATCTGTTTTTACCTCGATCATCTTCTATTTTATCAACGCACTTTATAATAATTGGTATTTCATTTTTAGATTTCGACAATAATATATTCTTAATTGTTTGGATTACATTCTCAATTTCAGATTGTTGTTCCTTATCAATAACAATATCAATTATTACAGAGTAATCTGATTTTTGCAAAATTCTGAAATTTTGCACATAGTCAGTATAATCATCAAAAATCGAGGTAAGATAAATGCTTTCAAGAATAATACCTGAGGGAGTCCATACAGAATCAGAAGTCCTGCCTGTTATTGATTCCAATAAAGGATAAGGTAATCCACAAGAACATTTTTCCAACATATATTTACTCTTATCCCCTAATCTATATTTTATTAACGGAAAAGCTCTACTTTCTAGATTTGTAACTAAAATTTCACCATATTTGCCTGCTTCCAAAAGTCTATCCTCTTGGTCCACTATGTCAACATGGATAAAGTCGGAATTAATATGAAGACCATTACATAATGGACATTGAATCGCTATGTTTGCTACTTCATTACACCCATATTGATCCATTACTTTACACTGAAAGGCCTTCTCTATTTTTTTACGGACAAAATCTAATAAAGGAGCAGATGTAGACCAAACCAAACGAACAGAATTTATTTGAATGTTATTTGCAAGAATATAATCGGCCACTTTTTCTATACCTCCAACATATCCCACAATCCATTTAGTATGCTGTGATATTAGAGTATCCACAAATACTCTAATATCTTCTTCCATGATGGAAGAAGCATTTAAATATGCCCTGCGAGTAGGCCACCACATACAGCGATTTATCAATTTGCTTAAAAAAGTGGATGGCACGGAACGATGTATAATTCCAACATGATCAGCTGGAGAAACTCCCCACCAACGAAAAGCACGCCAACCCAATATTTCAAAATGAAAACGTTTGTCTATATAGACTTTCAAAGGCATTCCTGTAGATCCTCCTGTGGTTGCAATTCCAACTTGTTTTTGGGAAATACTACTATCTTTTATCTCTTCACGAAATGTCCTAACATCTTTCTTTTCCAATATTGGAACTATATCCCAATCAGCCTCTTTTTGTAACATGGATGGATTAAAGTGATGATCATCATAAAAGTGTTTATAGAAAAGGGAATGGTTATAAGCATGCATTACAATAGCCTTTCTCTTCATCCAATTGATATTGTTCAATTCTTCATCAGATAATATATCCGACAATATAGCTCTCTTATATTGTCGCATTGCAGCTTTTCTAAACAGATTGTTCTTTAACCAAAATAATGCATCTTCCATAAGTATGATATTTATATTTCCAAACCTAAAACCTTAAATGCATCAGATACCCATATTCTATTCTTTACAAAATCCACATCCCGAATATAAATCGTATTACTTTCGTCCGAATATGCATTTAGTTCTGTCAATTGGCGAGTGAACGGCTCATACGCATAAGGACGAAAACCTGCTGTTATAAACATAGCATGTATGTCTGCATCTTTGTAGCCATATCGTGCACCCGATCCGTTCAATTCTATAATGACTGCTTTCAAATCCGGATTATTCAACGTATTCTTACCACCAAGTAAAACCTCTGTTTCAAATCCTTCCACATCTATTTTAATCAATAAAGGACAAGTACAACTTTTCAGGATTCCATCTAACGTCTGTACAGAAACCTCGGTTGTATCTTTTTCTCCATCAACTGCTACATGATTTACTGTATCCTGAGTATTAGTAAATAATAACGTTGAATGTTTACTTCCCAGACCTATATTAAGAGCTTCTACGCGATCTTCCATCCGATTGACAGCTATATTATTCTTCAAATGTTCGTAGGTAGATGGAATCGGTTCTATCGCAATACTACGACACCTGATCGCTCCTGAAGCAAGAATCGTATAACTACCGATATTAGAGCCGATATCCATAAACATATCTTCATCACGCAACAAATGCAAAAGGAATGACATATCTTCAAAATCATGCAGACCGGCATACAAATTTCCGGTAGCCCCAGTCATTCCGCGTTTTACGATCAACTTCACCCCATTTACCCAAGGTAAAATTATTGGATAGGGATTTATACGGACATTTAGCTGCCATTGCAAAAAGCGTTTTAGGGCTTTTTGCTTATTACCTCTGTTCAGAGGTTGTCGAATAATCCAACGGATTACAGTAAGGAGTCTATTCATATTATATTACGCTTAATAATGTTTGTGCTACAATCTCTGGATTAATGCGTCTGGATAATTCACGACTTTTGTATGACATGCGTATCAAATCTTCGTCGGAGGTAGTAATCAATAATTGAATCGCCTCACGAATGGATGAGATATTTCCCGGAGTAAACAAACGCCCGTTATAATTATCCAATACAAAATAAGGAACTGCCCCACAACAATTGGAAGCAAGAATAGGTAATCCGCCCGCAGCAGCTTCATGCAGGACCAAAGCCCATGGCTCGAAGATAGAAGGAAGGATAAAAGCTCCGGAGTTTTGCATTTCGGTCGCTAATTGTTCTTGTGACATAAAATCTTTGATCTCCACATCCGGAAAACCATTCAAGGTATCACGTAATGGGCCGTTCCCTACTAAAGTAAGCGTCCAACCTTTTCTATCCGGAATAGATTTCCACGCATCAAGAAGAAAAGATAAACCTTTAACGTCAACAAAACGTCCGATAAATAAAAGTTTATGAGGATAATGATATTGCTTTAAGTTAATATCAACAGACATAAATGTTGATACATCAGCCGATAAATTATGCATAAGAATATGATTAGTATCAAATCCTAATTTACGAGCATATTCATACTGCCAAATACCGGACACAAAAATATGGCTAAACCAACGCCTATGTCTAAAAGGAGAAAAGAAAACATTCAACCATTGCTTTCCCCCCCGCCACTGGGTATCGCTCCCTACGACAACCGGTATATCATGTTCCTTTCGATATAAACCGACTACTCTGCAATATAATTTATCAATCCAACCCGAAACCCAAATCAAATCAGGCTTTATTTCTCGCACTTTGTGAAGTAAAGAATGTACATTTGCAAATGTATTACGATCATAATAATTCACATTCGGTAATTCGGAAGGAACATAGGGGGTATTACATTTCGTCCATCTGACTATATGGACAGTACAACCCATCTGTATTAGTTCCTTTACTACAATAAGATTGTAAGGCATGAATGCGGAATAGAGTATTAAGATTGTTTTCATTCAATTTAAACTACATGATTTTTAATTATTTATTTCACATATTTTGAAATCCCAATACATAACCAAAGATAAACAAAGCAAAAGGCCCCAGAAGATAAAACATAGCCTTCAGTCCCCATATGCAATGCACAATAAGACAATATTCCTAATACAAACAAATTTAACGCTCCATTGGAAGAAGTATGAAGTACATACCATATAGGTTTAAAGATCATAATTGAAAACAGTACAAGTCCCACAATACCCATCGTTGATAATACAAAAAGCCATGAAGATCCGGGTTCTACCACTCCATCATCTGAAAATTTACTATAAAACATATTGCTCATAGAAGCAAATCCAACACCATAAAAAGGGCTCTCTTGGAAGTCTGCAAATCTATCCAACCACATAATATCTCTACCACTTAATGCACTACCTCCCTCTGAACGAGCTATATGTTTTTCCAATATATTCTGAGAAAATTTAATCCACAAAGGAGTAGATATAAATATAATTATAATAAAAACATACAATTCCTTAAATATAGACATAACTCTATTCTTGTAATGAACATAAATCATAAGAAACAAAGAAATTATAATAGAAACAAATGCAGTTCTTGATGCACTAATCAGACAAACTAAAAGACTAATTAATATTAGGAATAGATATTTAATTTTATCTATCTTTTGTTTTGAAAACAAGTAATTAACAAAACAGATTATTGTAGACACACCAGACATATAGCCCAGTAATAAAGAATGATTAACCAATCCATTAAATCCACTTCTACCAGTAAAACTAGAAATAGACAATAAATATCCAATAAACGATATGACTACCACATATACAATTACTAAATTCATAAGATTGATTAAACGAAATTTATAACTATATAAAAAAGAGGAATTTAAGAAGGAAGAAATCGAAGATACCACAACAACAAAACTTAACAAACGTTCTTCTGCTTTAAACATAGGAGAAACGTTATTTAGCACTAATGAAACTATTGCCCAAAAGATAAAATATAGCATTGTTCTATCTATTTTTATACCACCTTTCAATATAGATATAATAAATACAAATAAAAAGCATGAATAATATAAATAAACAGGAAATTCAATCTCAATAAATATATTCCTTGAAAAAACAATTATAGTTATAATAGATACTATTAATCGTATCATCATAATATCATATATTTTATTAAATTAGAGCGTATTTTGTAATACAATAATCTAAAAGAATATCTCAATCTAAACAAATTCATAAACACAATATCAAACATATATGGTGAAAAATTTCTTACAGAATACAAATAAATAGACTCAATAAAACTCTTCGATTTAATCGTATTTGAAATAGAAAATTCACCCCCATATATTTCTTTATTGATAATAAGCAATCTATTTTGTTTATCATTCAAATAAGGAGAATTTTGTTTATAAATATTTAGTGTTATTGCAAGACCTCTTAAGCTTCTTAACCTTAAAATGTATTCGTCATATAATCGACCTTTAAGATTAAAATAATCAAAAAACATATTCCAGGAATTTATCATCTTATCATATACACATCCAAGTCTAGAATAATAAGAAGATAAAAGAGTAAAACTGTCACGGCGCATATAATGATAAAACAAGCCACTAGACACATATATTGATTTTGCACATTTGAAAGCTTTAAGATTAAAAAACAAATCTTCCATAGGTACTAAATTTTCAACGCACAATGAATTATTGGACAGCAAAGACGATTTATATATTTTATTCCACATATAATTAGAAATATTCTTTTTGGACAATTTCCAAAACAATTCTCCTATATTATCATTTTCAACATATAATCTATCAATTGATTTATATTCAGCAATGCGATTTTCATTTACAAATTCTGTACAAACACCACAAACTACTATATCGGCATTGTACAAACAAGCTTTCTCATACATGCTTTCCAACATTGTGGACTCAATCCAATCGTCAGAATCAATAAATGACAAATACTCTCCTTTTGCTAATTTTATTCCTGCATTTCTAGTATCACTCAATCCTCCATTGGGTTTGTGAACAACTAATATTCTATCATCTTTTAATGCATATCTATCAGCTATCACACCTGATTTATCTGTAGATCCATCATCTATCAAAATTATTTCAATATCATGAATTGTTTGAGAAATAATACTTATAATACATCTTTCCAAATATAATTCAACATTATAAATAGGAACAATAACAGAAATCAAAGGTTTTTTCATAATTTAACAATTCTTAAATAGATGTTCAATAAACGTTGAGTATCTTCTACCATATGCTTCCCAAGAAATATTATCTAATTGATCTCTATTAAACACTTTATTTAATGAACAAAATATTAAAGCTTTTGATACTTCTTCTAAAGCTGCTAACGAAAAATCTTTCATCTCAAATATCCATTCCTTTAAATCTGTTACTTCTCCAATATCCTTCCCTCCTGTAAATTTAGAACACACAACAGGTAATCCACATGCAATAGCCTGAGGTTGAACTAAAGCTAAACCTTCTTCTCGAGAAGGTAGAACGAATATTTTTGCTTTAGCATAGTACTTTATTAAAGTATTTTGATCTACAGCTTCAATATGCTTCATATTTGCACTTTCAGGAAATTGCATATCCATAATTTTTCCTATATGCAAAAATGAATAGTTTTGTTTTAAGCATAATTGTTGTATAAGATCACATCCTTTTCTATAGCACCAGCTACCCGTCATTATTATATCAAATTCTTTTTTTGAAAATTTCAAAGGATAGAATTTTGATAAATCAACACCATAAGGATTATAGAACAATTTATTGAAAGGATAATTATTTTCTACATATGTTTGTTTAACAATCTTTGAAGGAACTAATATATAATCACATTCTTTATATTGATTCAATTCATCTTCTAAATCTGATTTTTTAATACAATATCTTTTATCATTTGGAATTTTCTTCGAGATTAGATAATTCTCTAATAGTTTTTTTTGATTTAATATATGAGTAGAACCTGATTCTAATAATCTAAATTTAGATTTCTTTTTCGCAACACGAAAACATCTCTTCTTATGAATATTAACATCTGAAATATAAATATCACTATTACGCATATATAAAGATACAAAGTAATCAAAAACAGAATTCATTACTTTCATTCCAAATACAGGAAACATTTTACTTAACAAAATAAAAGGGGTCATTATCCAAAATATTGACTTACTAGATTCTTTTTTTAATCCAAACTTCTTCATTCGCTTATATGGGACTGCAGTATAAAAAGCAACTTCATATCCTTGCTTTTCTAACTCTCTAGCAACATCCAATAACCATCTTCTCCCAAAAGATACAACATTAATTTTTATATTCTTTTCCATAAATCACTTTCTTTATTTTCCCTATTACATAATATAATATTATTATCTCCATCAATAATTGACTATAAGGTAATATATCAATATACTTATATTTAGTCAAAACTATATATGCAAGTAATTGTGTTACTATAGATAAACTAACAAATAATAATCCTAATACAACATGATTATTTGTAGATTCCAAAACAACACTTCCTGACTCCCACAAAGAATGAACAATTATGATTAATACAAATGAAAGCATTAACGATGCATCAAATACAACGCTATTATGTAACCACATAGAATATATCCAATCACCGTAAAAAAACAAAATAATACTAACTAATATGGCAAAAAATGTTGATATGACAGCTGATGTTTTATATAGTTTATTCATTTCCTTACTATCCCCTCGACCAAAAGCGATCGTAAATTCAGGCCATATAGCATGTTTAATTGTCTTCAAAAGAGTTGCTATAAAATTAGACAAAGTCCGTGTTGTTGTATAAAGTATTACAGCATTAGGTCCAAAAAAATAATTTACAATTAAATTAGAACCTTGTATTAAAACTGAATAACTAACCGGAATAGACATAAACGAAACAGAAGGAATTATTAATTGTTTAAACAAAGACCAATCATAATATTTCTTATTAATAGAGAATTGAATAAAACTCTTTGCCAATTTATATTTATACAACAAAAGAAATAACCCTGGCAATAAATACAATGAAACCATAAAATAGATTGACACATTACAGCTAACGCAAAAAATAATTATCAAAACTTCAATCAATCTGGAAGTAATTGATATAAATGTAGCTATATGATATTTTGATTTAGCACGAAATAAAGAATCTAAAATAGCTCCATACATTGATATATAGACATATATCAAAAATGAAACAAATATAAAATTAGCCAAAGATCTATTCATTTCCGACAAATGCAACAGTATTGGTAAATCAATAATTGATAACACAATAACACTTATAATCAATGAAAATATAAATACAAGAGAAACTAACAAAACATTATTAACTATAAGTGAATTACACTTCTTTATATTATTATTTAGGTATTCAATTGAATATACATTTTGTGTAACAGTACTCAATCCAATATTTGTTATCGAAAAGAAAGCTGTTAACGATGTTATCACAATCCAATCACTGTATAAAGATTTCCCCCAATAATTAATATATAATGGTACCAATAATATTTGAAATACGAGATTAACAACTACACCATAAACATTAGCAAATAAATTCTTTATTATCAGAACGTTCATCATCTAATTCATTTATTTCATCTAATCCACAACAATACAGAATTCAAACCTCAAAATCTGAAACTACTTTAGTTATGGCATTTACGCACATATCAACATACACAATATCCAAATAGGTATTCATTCAGTGGATAGAATATATAAATTAAACCTGCAATGTATTAACCAGATTTAAAGCAAAATTAATTTTTATAGAAGTTCCTATATTTACAAAACTTGTTTGCTTAGCAATGATTTTGAAAGCCGGGATATTAGCTCTGACTTCATATCCGAACTCAAATTTTTAAGAATATTCCAATAGGTATCCATATTTAGGAATATTCATTTTTCCTTTTAACGTAAACTTTTTTCCCACAAAATACCCAATCGTCCTCCTTAGCCCTTCCTCCAATCGTATTGTAGGCTGCCAATCCAATTTCTCTTTAGCCAATGCTATATCCGGCTTCCGTTGTTTCGGATCATCACCTGGTAGAGGGCAATAAACAATCTTTGATTTTGAATTTGTTAATTCAATCACTTTTTCTGCCAGTTCCAACATTGTAAACTCTCCAGGATTTCCCAGATTTACCGGGCCTATAAAATCATTTCCGGTAGCCATCATGCGAATCATCCCTTCTATCAAATCATCCACATACTGAAAACTACGGGTTTGAAGGCCATCTCCATAGATTGTTGTGTCCACTCCATGCAATGCTTGCATGATGAAATTAGAGACAACCCGTCCATCATTCGGATTCATATTTGGGCCATATGTATTAAATATCCGAATGATTTTAATCCGTACACCATTCTGTCGATGATAATCCATAAACAATGTCTCGGCTGCGCGTTTGCCTTCATCGTAACAACTGCGGATACCGATCGGGTTCACATTTCCCCAATAAGATTCAACCTGTGGATGAATAGCCGGATCGCCATACACTTCACTGGTCGATGCCTGGAGAATCTTTGCTTTCGTTCGTTTAGCCAATCCCAACATATTCATTGCTCCGTAAACGGAGGTTTTCATTGTCTTAATTGCATTATACTGATAATGGGGAGGTGATGCTGGACATGCCAAGTTATAGATCTCATCGACCTCGGCATAATAGGGGGATGTTACATCGTGACGAACCAACTCAAAATTATCATACTGCAACAGGTGGCGAATGTTATCCTTACTGCCGGTAAAATAATTATCCAGGCAAATCACATCGTTACCTTTTTCCACCAAACGTTCACATAGATGGGAACCGATAAAACCGGCTCCGCCCGTTACTAATATTCGTTTCATTTCCGTCCGATTCTCGAATAGACAAAATATTCCTCTTCTATTTCTTTCATATCATAAATATTTCGCCCATCAATCATAATATTTCCTCGCATCAATCTCTTTATACATTTCCAACTTGGTAAACGAAACTGTTTCCATTCAGTAATAAGCAATAATGCATCTGCATCAACTACTACATCATACATATCTTTGGCATATTCCACCTGATTTCCTATTCGACGTTTACATTCATCCATAGCGATCGGATCGTATACCTTTACTATCGCTGCGGCTTTTATCAGTTTATCAATAACCACTAATGCCGGAGCTTCACGCATATCATCCGTATCCGGTTTAAATGCCAATCCCCAGATAGCAACAATCTTGCCTTTCAGGTCATTATTGAAGAGTTTATTTACTTTTTCAAAAACAATGCTTTTCTGAGTTTCATTCACTTCTTCTACAGCTTCTATAACACGCATCGTATAACCGTTCTCTTTTCCGGTATGTAGCAATGCTTTCACATCTTTTGGAAAACAACTGCCACCATAACCACAGCCGGCATACAAAAAATGTTTTCCGATCCGAGTATCACTTCCAATACCTTTACGAACACATTCCACATCAGCACCAACTATTTCACACAGGTTAGCGATATCATTCATAAAGCTGATACGGGTAGCCAGCATAGCATTCGCTGCATATTTCGTCATCTCCGCAGAAGGAATATCCATGAATAAAATAGGATAACCATTCAATACAAAAGGCCTGTATAAACGTTCCATCAGTTTACGGGCATGGTCGCTTTCAATACCAACAACTACCCGGTCAGGTGCCATAAAATCCTTAATGGCTGCACCTTCTTTCAGAAACTCAGGATTGGATGCCACGTCAAAGGGAATAGCCACTCCACGCTTATCCAGTTCTTCCTGAATGACAGCTTTTACTTTTTGAGCCGTTCCGACCGGAACAGTACTCTTTGTTACAAGTAGCGTATATTTATTAATAGAACGCCCTACAGTGCGTGCTACATCCAGGACATATCTCAGATCGGCACTTCCATCTTCATCCGGAGGAGTTCCGACAGCACTGAAAACAATAGATACATTATCCAGGCAAGCGGTCAGATCGGTCGTAAAATGTAACCGACCGGCTTCCACATTCTTCAGGACCAGGCTTTCCAAACCGGGTTCATAGATAGGCATTACACCTCCCTGCAAAGCTTTTATCTTTGCTTCATTTATGTCCACACAGGTGACATCTACTCCCATTTCAGAGAAGCAGGTTCCCGTGACCAGGCCTACATAGCCTGTTCCTACAATTGCTATATTCATTATTGTTTGATTACAAAGGTAAATGTGTCAAAACTAAGGCACATCTCCTTTTTTATCTTAAAAATAGTCGTTCCTCTTTTTTTGTCTATGCGACTATTTTTTCAGTAATTAGGTAATAAGGCTTAATATTCGTCGTATGTTGAGCCACACGTGGTCTGATAAAGATAAATATAGTGTGTGTACTCCTTCTCTTTCCTGCTTTTAGTAGTTTTGTACACATCTTTTTGATATTAAAAGCTATAGCAAAGAAGGCAAAGTCCATTGTAACCTTGTCTTCTCCCACATGCCGGAACCTTTTGTATGCCATGTTGTGTTTCATTTGTCCAAAAACTGCTTCCGGTTCTATACATCGCCTTCCCCTATGCCTGATGCCTTCTTTCGAGAGTAACCTTTCCCGTGCCTGCCGTTTGTATTGGTTTAACCGGTGGTTGACTTCTATAATACGGTTCCCCCGGGCTTTAAAGCAACTGCCACGTAAAGGACACCCTTCACATCTTTGTGCTTTATACCGGGCACTTTCGGTGATGTATCCGCTAGCTGTTTTGTCACGCCTGGTTCCTATACGGTTCATGTGCTGCCCCATAGGACAAACGTAATAATCCTCTTCCGCATTGTAATAGAGACTCTCCGCATGGAATGGATTGGGGGTATAACGGGGACGCTGTTCTTTATGGAAGTAGTTGTACTTAACAAAGGCTCCTATCCCATTATCTTGCATGAACCGGTAATTTTCTTCCGAGCCGTAACCGGAGTCTGCCACACCGACAGTCGGTAAGCGGTTATAGCGTTGCTCAAAGGAGTGGAAGAAAGGTATGAGGGTCAGTGTATCGGTTGGGTTGGGAAACAGTCGGAAGTCTATGAGGAATTGGTTCTGGGTACCTATTTGCAGATTATATCCGGGCTTGGTCTGTCCGTTTCTCATGGCGTCCTCTTTCATGCGCATGAAGGTGGCATCAGGATCGGTCTTGGAATAGGAGTTGCGTTCTCCAAGAGTGTCAAGATGGTTGTCGTATTCCATCAACTTGTCACGGTACTCCTCAAGTTCCCGGACCTGTTTCTTCTTTTCCCGGATGACTTTCTTTTGTTCCTTGTCCTTTGTTACAGGCTGGTGTTCCAGCACCTCTTTAAGTTCATTCACTATATCTGAGAGCATGGCGGGAGTGAACTCTACGGGTGTGTCTTTGGCGGAGTTCTCTTGGGCTATGGCTTCATCCACCTGCTCCAGGAGAATGCGGATCTTATCCATCAGCTTTGTACGGTTCTTTTCGACTGTCTTGCGCCAGACAAAAGTATATTTGTTGGCTCTGGACTCAATCTTGGTACCGTCAATATACTCTACGTCAAGGCTGATGAAACCTTTGTCGACAAGGACAAGAACCAACTGCGTGAATACATTATTTATCTCTTCTTTTACACGATTACGGAAACGGTTGATGGTTATAAAATCCGGATGTTCATTACCGGAAAGCCAGATATAATGAATGTCACGTAGGAGAAGCTTCTCTATTTTGCGGCACGAATAGATATTGTTCATGTAGGCGTAGATAATCACCTTAAGCATCATTTTAGGATGATAAGGACAACGACCGGTTGCTTTATAAAGCTTCTTGAAATTGTCAAGATTGAGATTATCAACAACAGTATTAACTATGCGAACCGGATCGTTCGCTGCTATGTTTTCATCAATTCTTCCGGGAAAAAGAACTGTTTGGTTGGGAATGTAAGGACGAAAATGTAACTTTGCCATAATGAAAAACTTTATGCCTAAAGATACAAAAACTTTGGGTAATAACAAAGCCCGGGCTTGTGAAAGTCTGGGCTTTGTGCATAAAAAAAGGTTGTGCCAGCGTTTTGACACAACCTCTTGGAAAACTTATTTATATAATCGTAAATAGTCTGCTATCACTTTACGTATACGGTCAGAGGACTGGTTGGAGTTTGCTATCGACAAAAGGTATATTGTCTCCTTATAGATCAAATAGTAAATTATATTTTGCTTACAAATCAGATAACGAACCTCTAAAGTTTCAGTAGAAAATATATCATCATGAATACCCAAGTTAGGAAACTTAGTTAAGGTTTCAATATATCCCATTATATCAGTATATACACGTTGGGATACACGGCTTCCAAAATCAGTCTCTACATATTCTAATATAGAGAAAAGTCCTTCGGTAGCAAAAGATGACCAAACTATTTCCATCCCATTCGAACCTTCACTAATTCATCTATCTGGTTATGGGATATGACCAATCCTTTATCGAAATCAGAAACAGCTTTGGATATGGCACTTCTAAACATATCTTCAGAAACAATATCCAGATAAGTGCCCCGCAAGTCAGCAGAAACATAAGCTGCAGAAGGTTCCTCCAACTTCGAAGAGTGAATATTTTCTTTTGATTTATATGGATGCGATTGTTTTGCCATTTCGTTATTGATTTTTTACAAAGCTATATAAATAAACCATTAAAATCAAAATATCACCTCTTTATTTTTATTGATTTATTCAACCAGCCTATCAATACAGACCATAACAAAATATCCAGAAAAAGAATCAGATTGTTATTGATCGTATTAATCAGTGCCATATTCAAAACACATAAGACACAAGCCAGTCCTAAGATGCATACCACTGCTTTTTTACATGTCAGACCTGCATCCAGGCATTTATGATGAATATGATTCCGGTCGGCGATAAACAATGGTTTATGATTTCGGGCGCGGATCAACATGACGCGAAAAACATCGAAAGCCGGTACTATCAACGGGGCAAAAGCAACAATGATCGCTCCTTCGAAATAAGGATGTATCTGCGGATTGACTGTTGCATAAGAGATCGTAAGAAATGCCAGCATATAACCTAATGTCAAACTACCGGTATCGCCCATAAAGATCTTCGTACAACGGTCCGCCTTCCCAAAGACGTTATAATAGAAAAATGGGAGTAATGTGCCCAATGCCGAAAAAGCAAACATGGCATATACCCACTGGCTATAATAAAGATATAAACTTCCTAAAACACTTAGGGCAATAATACTTAACCCGGAGGCCAGGCCATCGATACCGTCAATCAGGTTGATGGCGTTGATGATAAAGACTGTCATTAATATCGTAAGAGGAATTCCTATATACGGACTCAATTCGTGAATACCTGCCAACCCGTATAAGTTATTGATCCATAATCCCGCCAGAGGGAACATGGAGGCGGCTAGGATTTGTATAAAGAATTTTGTCCGATAACGTAGTCCGACCAGATCGTCTTTTATACCGGATAAATACAATAACGTGAGACCACAGATCAGGAAGAAAAATTCGGGAATGATAAAATGGAGCCTGTTTTCGGCTATTTCGAAGCCGATCAGATAACGTAATCCGGTCACAAAAGAGAGTGAAAACAGGATTGTAGGAACAAATGAAATACCACCTAAACGGGGAATTATTTCGTCGTGAACTTTTCGTTCATTAGGTATATCAAATAGTTTTTTTCGATAAGCGACAACCAGGATACGCGGAATTATCAGGGCTGAGAGCAATATAGATAAGACTAAAGACAGGGTTGTCAATAAATAAGCCATTAATTAATACTAGTTTTTTGATATGACAAGGTTCGTCAGTCACATAAAGTGTACTCACGAACAGGATGACTAGCTAAAACGATCGTTTTTTCTAGTCAGTACCTATTACATATAAAAATCTAGTATACTGCATATTAACACACACTTTAAGCCATATTCTTTATATGAATAAAGTCATTTTTCAGTCAAAACCTAAAACATTAATTTCATACAATAAGTAAGGCAATAATACACTGTTTTTTATAAGTAATTAAAAAGATGAGATTTCCAGAAATAGGTTTATTTTCATAAGGAAAGTGGACGTTCCGATGATGGCAAACTTCAAAAAGAGAGGTTATATACTTCTGAAAAATAAAAAAATCTTGCAAATTCACTTTTCAATCGTGAATTTGCAAGATTTTAGAGTTTAATTTAACTATTGCCGGATATGGATTACTCTTTCTTTTTTCTTTTATAGAGGAAAGAGTTCCAACGTTCTTCAGCATGGTCCTGTTGAAACATTTCGTAACGAGCCATAGTGAAAAGTAGGTCTGAGAGGCGATTCACGAACTGCATGATTTCTTCCGGAAGCGGATCTTTCCGGTATAATGTCCATAAACGACGTTCGGCTCGACGGGCAATGGTACGTGCCAACTGCAAATGGGCGGAGATCAGGGTACCGCCAGGCAGGATAAAGAAACCATTATCCTGCATCTGTCCGGTAAGTAGATCTATTTGTTGCTCACAGAAGGACACAAGGTCCTCCGATAAACTGTTAGGGTTCTTATCACGGATAGCCGAAGGGGTTGCCACGTGCGACATGACAACCATCAACTCCCGTTGTATTTTACCTAAGACATCCTGCCATTCATGTTCGGGAGGTAATAAAGCCCGCACGATACCGATTTGTGCATTCACTTCGTCAAGCGTACCGTTGGCTTCGATACGGATATCGTCTTTATCAACCCGTTCGCCGCCGTGGATACCGGTACGGCCTTTATCTCCTCCCCTGGTGTAAATTCTCATATTACTTCTTCGTTGTATCTTTCTTTTCGTCTTTTTCTTCCGGACGAATGATTCCTTTTACGGTTTCGCCGATAGGCAATTTATCCAATACGCCGAGACTCGGGGCAACGGTTTTAACCAATTGGTTCAGAAAATTACCGGTTGTGCCCTGGCCACCGTCAAAGACGGTGATATCACCGAGCTGCATGTGTTCGAATGCCTTCACCTGTTCGCCGGCAATTTCTTTCCACTGGTCTACCATCTTATACTGGATAGCGATAGCCGGGTTCGATTCGGCTGCCTCAACCATTGCCTTGAAACCATCGGCTTCAGCCAACAATGATTTCTTTTTACCTTCGGCCTCGGCTTCCAGTTTCATCTGGATGGCACGGGCTTCGGCTTCGGCCTGGGCCAAAGTTGCCTTTGCTTTCGCTTCGGCTTCGCGGATCATCTTTTCGGCCACTGCTTCAGCTTGCAGAATGGCTTCCTGACGGGCGATTTCTGCCGGAACGATCTTTTGTGCTTTCAGGGCTGATTCAACCTTTTTGGCTTTTGCTTCTTCCACTTCGCGCTGGGCGATTTCGCGGGCAGCTTGCACAGAGGCTTCCGAACGGGCTGCTGCTTCACCGGCTTGTTTGCTTGCTTCGGCCTGGGTTACTGCCAGTTCGGCATCAGACTTGGCTACTTCTTTATTCGCTTCGTTTCGTCCGACAGCGGCTTTCTTTCCGGCATCGGCCTTCTTGATTTCCATATCGGAATTTAGTTCTGCGATACGGCTTTCTTTTTCAGTATTTGCTTTTTCTATATTGATATTCTTATCTGCTTCGGCTTTGGCTACCTGCGACTCTTTCGAGGCATTGGCAACGGCAACCTGGGCAATACGTTCTTTATCGGCATTGGCAACTGATATTTCCTGTTGTTTCTTTGTCTCTGCAATAGCGATATCCTGATCTTTGCGTGTTTCGGCAACAGTCGTTTCACGTTCGCGAATCTGATTGGCAATCTTGATGGCACCGAGTTTTTCCTGTTCTTCGATATTGGCCTGTGCTTCGTTCAGGGCTTTGCTTTCAGCTTCTTTACCGAGGTTGACGATATAATTGGCGGCATCACGGATATCGCTGATATTGATGTTCATCAGGTAAAGACCGAACTTACGTAGTTCCGTATCGATATTGTCGCGTACCTTGGAAAGGAATTTATCACGGTCGGAGTTCAACTCTTCGATCGTCATATCGGCAATAACCAGACGCATCTGGCCATACACAACATCGGTAATCAGGTTCTGCTTGTCTTCCGGCTGCAAACCTAACAGACGTTCGGCTGCATTCTGCATCACTTCAGGGTCGGTACTGATCGCTACCGTAATGGTGGTCGGAACATCTACACGGATATTCTGCGCGGACAAGGCACCGGTCAGTTTACAATCAATCTGAAGAGGTTTCATGGAAAGGAACTCGTATCCCTGAATAATAGGCCATACGAAAGCGGCTCCACCGTGATAGAGTTTAGCTGATTTCTCTCCGGATGTCTTACCGTACACTACCAACACCTCGTCGCTCTTACACTTACGGTAACGGGACAATATCCCGATAAAAGAAAGAATGATAACCCCTACCAGGATGGCTACCATGATTAACATTTCCTGTGTCATAATTTAATAGTTGAGTTTATTATTTATTGTATATAAATTGTTCCTGATTCAACCTTGCAGATCAACGTACGGTCGCCGGTCTGGTACTTTTTTCCTTCCAGAGAACGGACTTCCACCTCACGCAAGGCTCCGTTCTGGGCGACCTGAACGATATAGCGAACTCCGTCGTGTGCATAGATCGTACATTCCCGGCCCACCAGGGCTTCTGTCTTTTCCGGTTTGTTTTCTTTTTGAAGCTGATAGGCTTTCTTATAGAGAAACCATAGGATAAAAACGAAGAGCAACCCGATCAGGATGCCGATCAGGAAAGTAGAGATGGCCGTACTTTTGGCAATATACATATACCATCCGAAACCGATGCAGAAGTGGGTTAATCCTTTAAAAGATACTGCGCTACTGAGATCGACATCAATATCCGTGTCCGTATCCAGGTCTCCAAAGAAGATAGACATGATGAACTGTATCAGAAATATGGCGGAAGCAACAACTGCGATTCCAAGAAAAATAGTATTGACCATGGCATTGAATTATTAGTTTACACGAAAATAAGGATTATTTTATTAAAACGAGCATATATAAGAAAAATATGTATGTTTGTAGTAAATATATCATATCCTCTTATGAAAACAGTCATTGAACAAGTACGCCAGGCACTGGTTGACAATATCGACGAAAAGACCCGGCAGAATGCCCAGGGTTTCTTTAAGGAAAAAATTTTGTACCACGGTGTGAGAATCCCCACGGTTAATAAGATCAGTAAGGAGTTTTATGCATTAATCAAAGAACTTCCTAAGAAAGAGATATTTACTCTTTGTGAAACTTTGTGGGAATCAGGATATTCGGAAGAATCTTATATTGCATGTAATTGGTCTTATTATCTTCATGCGCAGTATGAACCGGAGGATTTTGACGTTTTCGAAAAGTGGGTGGACAAGTATGTATCCAATTGGGCTTCCTGCGATACATTATGTAATCATACGGTCGGTACTTTTGTTGAGATGTATCCGGACTATATTTCCCGTTTGAAAGAGTGGGCGCATTCTGAGAACCGGTGGATGAAACGGGCAGCTGCCGTCACACTGATTATCCCTGCCAGAAAGGGCCTTTTCCTGAAAGATATATTTGAAATTGCCGATACTCTTTTCTATGATACGGATGATTTGGTACAAAAAGGCTACGGATGGATGTTGAAGGCTGCCAGTGAAGCATATCAGAAAGATGTATTCGACTATGTGATGGCTAAGAAAGCGGATATGCCGCGTACTTCGTTAAGATATGCGATCGAAAAGATGCCGAAAGAGATGAAAGTGTTGGCAATGGCTAGATAAGTCCGTTCAGATAGTCGATAAACCATTGGTTTCTTGACGGATCGCCCCAATAAAGGTGGGTGTATCCGGCTAAGACGTTCTTATATCTGTATAAAGGGGTAGCGACAGGGCTTCCTTTGGCTGTGCAGGCGGTAGCGATGGAAGGCAGTTCCTCTTTCTGAGGCTCAATACGGGAATAATGGAACTCGTGTCCGGTCATTACATAATCATTATAATATAATGTACGGTATCCCAGACGAAGTTTCATTTGCTCCATAGTAGCCGACTGGTTCAGTAAACCGACCATCGGAAAACTACTCCCATCCGACGATTTTATTTTATTGCATAAATACATCATTCCTCCGCATTCGGCAAGTAGCTTCCCTCCTGCTTCTGCATAATCGCGGACAGATTGAAGCATGGAACGGTTTGATGATAAACCGGGAAGGTATAATTCGGGATAGCCTCCGGGCAAGTATACAAAATCGGATTCCGGTAATACGGAATCGTGAAGCGGACTGAAAAAGGTAACTTCTCCCAGCCTGTGCAGCAATTGAATGTTCTCCTCATACGCAAAATTAAAGGCGGTATCACGAGCGATCGAGATTTTCAAAGGAGAAGGCAGCGTTTGTTCAAACTGAACCATATGAGAGTTAGAAACAGGTTGGCAGGCGGTCAATGCCAATAGCCTGTCGATATCGACATGTTTCTCTACCAGGGCGGCTACACGGTCGGCAAATGTATCAAAACAAAATGTCTCATCCAGGGTTAAGCCCAAATGGCGGCTCGGTATCTCTACGTCGGCCTGTTTGGGAAGGTATCCTAATGCTTCGACACCGGCATCTTCACAGGCTTGTTTCAAAAAGGAATAATGAGTTTCGGAAGCTACAAAATTGAAAACGGCTCCGACAATGTTTATCTCTTTATAGAAGTTTTTGAAACCGTACAGCAAAGGGGCAACGGAATAGGCTGTACTTTTTGCGTTTACGATCAGGACGACAGGTATATTTAATGTACGCGCGATTTCAGCACTACTTCCCTGCATAGCATCGTATCCGTCAAAAAGGCCCATCACGCCTTCGGTTACCGCATAATCGGCTACCGAAGTATAGCGTCGATACAAATCACATATATGTTGTTCGGACATCATGAAACTATCCAAATTGACGGAAGGACAACCGGCGGCCATTTTATGATGGCGCGTGTCGATATAGTCCGGACCACATTTGAACGGCTGGACTTTTCCATACCGATTCTTCAACGCCCGAAGCAAACCGAGTGTAAATGTTGTCTTACCGCTTCCTGACGATGCGGCTCCGATCAGTAGATGAGATTTCATAAATTAATCAGATATTTATAGCAACTGGTTGTAACTGGTTCCCCTCTCAAGAAGGGAAATAGTTACTCCCGTCACTATAAATTGATAATTCAATTATTTCTAATATTGTTCCTTCTCATTCGGGAAGTCCTGTGTCTTCACATCTTCGATGTATGCCTGGACAGCACGAGTGATTTCTTCTCCGATATTGGCATATCTGCGAAGGAAACGCGGAGAGAATCCCATATTGATTCCCAACATATCGTGCATAACCAAAACCTGACCGTCTACACCTCCACCGGCACCGATACCGATAATAGGTATGCTCAGTTCGGAAGCAACACGTGCAGCCAGTTCTGCCGGAATCTTTTCCAGCACGATGGCGAAACATCCGATCTCTTCCAACAAATGAGCGTCGTCAATCAACTTCTGTGCTTCTGCTTCTTCACGGGCACGGACGGTATAAGTACCAAACTTATTAATAGACTGCGGAGTCAAACCTAAGTGTCCCATCACAGGAATACCTGCACAAAGGATACGTTCGATAGATTCTTTTATTTCACTACCTCCCTCCAGTTTAATACAGTCGGCATGCGTCTCTTTCATAACACGGATAGCGGAAGCCAAAGCCTCTTTGGAGTTCCCCTGGTATGTACCGAAAGGCAGGTCGACTACAACCAACGAACGCTGTACTGCTTTCATAACCGATTTACCATGGTAAATCATCTGATCCAATGTGATAGGAAGCGTTGTTACATTACCGGCCATTACATTCGATGCTGAATCGCCGACAAGAATAACATCCATACCAGCCTGATCGATCAGTTTAGCCATAGAATAATCGTAAGCCGTCAACATAGAAATTTTTTCTCCACGTTGTTTCATTTCCATCAGGCGATGTGTCGTCACCTTTCTTGTATCATCTAAATCCCTCTTTGCAACTGACATAATGCTTTTTGTTAATTGTTACGGCGGCAAAGTTAAGGATATTCTGTAATTAGCAAGACAAACAATAAAATATTTATGCCGTACAACATATGTTTATTTTTGTATATCTTTGCGCCCGTTTACATATAACGTTTAATATACAAGCAAAGATGAAAAAGTTAGTTTTTACTTTGGTGGTTGCATTTATGGCAATCATCAGTGCTGATGCACAGGTTTATGTAGGTGGTTCATTTAATCTTACTCACGACAAGAATGCCGATGTTACCAATTTTTCTATTGCACCAGAAGTCGGTTATAACCTGAACGAAAACTGGGCTATTGCAGCAGAGATCGGTTATACACATTTCAAATCGGACGAGAACAAAGCTAATGCGTTTAATTTTGCTCCTTATGCCCGCTTTTCATTCTTCGAAAAAGGTATTGTCCGTTTATTCCTGGACGGTGGTGTTGGTATCTCTACCTATAAAAGAGAAAGCTACGATAGCGTCAACGGTTTCGAAATCGGTATCAAGCCGGGTATTGCACTTGAAATATGCAAGAACCTGACATTTGTCGCTAAATACGGATTCGCCGGTTATCGCGATGATTATAAATATGCCAACAGTACATCCGGTATCAGCCTGAGTTCTGAAGACCTGACTTTCGGTTTCCACTACGAATTCTAATTATCAATCAAACAGGAAGAGCCTGTCTTTATCCTACTCCGGATAGACAGGCTCTTTTTCTTTCTGAGCGCCACTTCTTCAAAAAATATCCTGTTGCCCGAAATATATCATTATATTTGCATCCACTGAAATATAATGATATAATATGGACAATTCAGATTTACTATTCCGGAAAGCAGAAGAAGCAGATATAGCACGTATCTGGGAAATCATCGGACAAGCCAAAGCGCAAATGCGACGGTTGAACAGCCATCAATGGGATGAGAATTATCCGGCACTTGAAAACATTGCCAAAGATATTCAATCGGGAAACGGATATGTCTTTTGCAATAAAGAAAATATAACTGTCACTTATGGCGTTATTTCTTTCGACGGAGAGCCAGCCTACAAAGAAATCGACGGTAAATGGACAAACGATCTTCCTTACATGGTGGTTCACCGACTGGCCGTAGCCGATGAGATGAAACATCAAGGATTGGCGAAACGTTTTATGTTGCAGGCGGAAGAAGTAAGCCGTAACAAGGGCATCTATGCATTTCGCATCGACACCAATTTCGACAATCAGTATATGCTCCGCTTAATAGATTCTTTGGGATTCAGTTACTCTGGAGAAGTTTCTTACAGGGGAGATAAACGCAAAGCGTTTGAAAAAAGCATCCGCCCCCACTCCTCTTCTTTCGGGATTCCGGGTTATACGATCCGGGAAGCTATTTATGAAGATGCAGAAATCATATACGAAGCGATAGATAAACATCGTGAGGATTTACGGATCTGGTTACCGTTTGTCGATGGTTTAAACAGTGTTGCGGATGAACAGTCATTCCTGGAATCTACATTAAAAGTGCCTTATAAAGAACGGGATGTCGTATATATCATTGAAAAAGGCTTTGCGATCTGTGGTCTGATCGGTTTTCATTTCTCAGACCGAACAAACCATCGTACGGAAATAGGATACTGGCTGCTTCCTGAGTTTCGGGGAAAAGGTGTTATTACACGGGCCGTCCATTATCTCTGCCAATGGGCGTTCTTTGAAAAAGATTTCAACCGCATCCAGATACGATGTGCCGTGGGCAATCAACCCAGCAACGCCATTCCTCTACGTTTAGGCTTCACACTGGAAGGAACGGAACGTGACGGAGAATTACTTTCTTCCGGTGAATACACGGATATAAATGTATATAGTTTACTGAGGAAGGAGTTGGAGTTGAAATAATAATAAATCAACCTGTGTAAAAATCACACAAGTTCAAACAAGTTGCAGTAAACCTCATCAATCAAAATAATTAAGATGGAACAAGAAATTCAATTAAACGAACATAATAAGGCTGAATATCCACCGATGCATACAGCCGAACATATTTTAAATCAGACGATGGTTCGCATGTTTGGTTGTCCGCGTTCGAAGAATGCCCATATAGAAAGGAAAAAGAGCAAGTGCGATTATGAATTATCGGAAGCGCCTATCGCTGAAATGATGGCAGAAGTAGAACGCCGGATAAATGAAGTAATAGAACAGCATCTGCCTGTAACGATCGAATTTATTCCGAAAGCGGAAGCCGGAGCCATTGTCGATCTCAGTAAATTACCGGAAGATGCGAGTGAGACATTACGTATTGTTCGTGTCGGAGATTATGATGCCTGTGCATGTATTGGTGCACATGTCAGCAACACTTCTGAAATAGGGCGGTTTAAACTCTTGAATTACGATTATACTGACGGACGGTTACGCCTGCGGTTCAAACTGGAAACTGCATAAACAAAGATATAATTATTAAAGAAAGGCTCTTATCCCCAACACAGGTAAGAGCCTTTTCTGATATTAATCGGATTAACGGGAACGAACTTCCCTTCTCATAAAAGAAACGTAAGACAAGGCAAAACAAACAACTGTCGCTGCAATCAACCCTGTCAGCTGCGGCCAGACAACGATCAGGCTCTGGCCCAGAGGCAACGGACTGGGGATAGCCCCATGCACCTGTTCCATCGTCAACGGTCCCAGACTTCTGACAGAAGGCATCAGCAAGGTTGTCGTTGCATCACTGAACAACTGGCTCGGCGCGAAGCGCAACAGATTAAGCATAAAGCGCTGGTAGCTGATTATCTGGTAATCGCTGGCAAATCCGGAAGGACTGAGTGCTTTCCCTATCAGATTGATAATCATATTATAGAACACACTGAAAAATAACCAGATGGCCACACAAGCCAGTGCGGATGTCGCAGCCTGACGGAACTGTATGGAAAAGAATATCGACAGATTCAGCCAAAAAGCAACATAGAAGATGCTGACAATGATAAAAAACACCATCCGCAAAAACTCTTCCGCCGTCGGAGGAATACCGATCGCTATCAATCCGAATCCCATCACCAGAAATCCCAGGGAGAACAACATAATGCCAATAACAATCAATGCCCCGACGAATTTGGCATTAATCAGGTAATCACGATGGATAGGTTGAGACAGGATACGACTCAATGTACCTCTGTTTTGTTCAGAATTGATCGCATCGAATCCTAACGCAATCCCCAGCAAAGGCCCCAGGAAACTGATAAAGACAACAAAAGAAGGCAAAGTTCCATCCGAAACGGTAAACAGTTTCAGGAAAAGGAACGCATTGTCTGGGTCATTAGGCTTGATAGAGTCTCCGATATTAGTCAGAGCAGTATATAACGACCCCATACAAGTCAATGCAATAAGGACGATCATGATAATAAAACGCCAGCTTCTCACATGATCGGAGACTTCTTTATTCACAATTACCCAAAAGGGATGATATATTCTATTCATGACCTTTACCTCCTTCGAAATAATGATTATAAATATCATCGAGTCCGTGCTCTTTCTTCTGTTGCTCCGTCAGTTCAATGTCGGCCAACAGTTTACCACTGCTGAACAGACCGACACGGTTACAGACCTGCTGAACCTGGTCCAGATGATGGGAAGAGAACAGCACCGTCAGCCCTTCTTCATGACTCAGCTGATGAATCAGGTCCATAAACTCACGGACACCGGCAGGGTCTATTCCTGATGTCGGTTCGTCCAAAATAATTACTTCCGGATCTTTAATCAGGACATCTGCCAAGCCTAAACGCTGACGCATACCCCGCGAATATTTACCGGCTTTCTTATTCCCTTCATTCATCAGACCGACTCTTTCAAGCAATTGAACAGCTTTTTCCTTTGCATCCTTCTTCGGAATACCGTTCAGCTGAGCTGTATATACCAGATTTTCTATCCCGGTCATGTCGTCATAAAACCCGACATCTTCCGGCAGATAGCCAACTATCCGTTTTACTTCTATCGGGTGCGTAGTAGAATCTACGCCACATACTTTCACAGAACCCGAAGTCGGCTCAGTCAGTCCCAGCATCATCAGGATCGTTGTAGACTTTCCGGCTCCGTTAGGTCCCAGTAATCCGAATATGTCCTTTTTATTAATGGTCAGGTTCAAATCATTTACCGCAGTAAAACCACCATACTTTTTTGTCAGTCCGGTAAGTTCAATAACTGGTTGACCCATGGCTTACCTCCTTCCATATTTGCGGAACAGATAATAGACGCCTCCCAATACCAAAACAATGATCAGAACACCAACCCAGCCCCATATCATCGGAGTTTTTACGGAAATACGAAAATCGGTTGTAGCATTTACCTCCGGAGTCTTGACTGTCATCTTTGTTACATAATCTCCGGGAAGTGCTTTTTTAGAAGCCTTTACCGTAGCAACAACGTTTGTAGTCTGTCCGGCTCCCAGCTTCATCAGTTTTGCCGGTTCGAAAGTAACCTCCCAGTCTACCGGTTTGCTGGCAGAAAGCTCTATATCTTTTAGTTCGGCAGAACCGGTATTTTTCACAACCAAATCGATCCGTTTCGTCTCACCGGCTGTAATATCAGAACTGAGCAAACCTCTCGGAGTAGTCAATTCCATTTCATAAGAACCGGTAACTACCACTTCCAGGTCCAGATCGGCAGAAGTGGAACCCGTAGAGGCATGAACAGGAATTTTATAACTTCCTGCTGCAACATTAGCCGGCGGGTTGACGTCGATAGTTATATTCTGGGTTGCATTAGGTTCTACCTGTGCAGATGTTGCCTGCTTATAATTCGGCTTGAATACCACATTCCATCCCCGCTGTACATCGGCTGTCAAAGCATAGAGTTGCTGCTCCGCTGTACGGTTCTTGATCGTTGCGTTGAATGTAAATGTCGATTTGGAATTTCCCTCCATGTTCGGCTGTGTAGTCGTGAAATCAGTCTGGTAAGTTCCCTGCTTGGAGACAGTAATCGTAAGCGGGAGTTTCGCCATTCCGTCGGCAGAGACCGTAAAATTATAAGTACCTT
This sequence comes from Parabacteroides goldsteinii, assembly GCF_020091425.1. NCBI lineage: Bacteria > Pseudomonadati > Bacteroidota > Bacteroidia > Bacteroidales > Tannerellaceae > Parabacteroides > Parabacteroides goldsteinii. Next base: position 2,532,064 of record NZ_CP081906.1, read on the forward strand.
TATTCACCTTCACCGGCACTTCGACCTTTAAAGAGAAATTTTTCTTTTCATCCGGCAGAACTGACAACTGACTGATTGTAAAACCTCCAGACTTCACCTCATAACTCCATCCCCGGGGCATTCCTTCCACGGAAATCGTCGCATTCTTCACTTCGTCACTTTTGTTGATGACGTCAACACTGTAATCAATCGACTCTCCCGGTGGAACAGAAATCTTTGTGTAGGGAGTGTACAACATCACGCTCTCTTTTGTGTCCGTAGCGTGGATCTTACAAGGGATAACACCCAATAACAGTACCAATAGTAGGTTTAAACAGTTAATTTGCATTTTCATAATGATTTTTATAGAGTATACAAAAATGATTACTTAATTAGCTGGTGACAAATATATAAACTGTGATTATTAGCAATTATTAAAAGTGTTAAAAAAAATCTATTACACAAGATCTCCCATCTTTTTACCCTAAGGCCCTCTCCTGTTTACGACAACAGATTATTCAGCATCTATACATTATATATAGACAAAACCAAAAGATGTCATTCGGATGCTAAATAGACCGAATTATTATGTAAATGTAACACTGAAATAAAATATTTTTATGTAAGTTTGCGAGCGCTAAGAAAGACATTTTATACAGAAATTTAAATACAAGAGTTATGCAATCAATTGACAATTTCAATTTTGCCGGCAAAAAGGCATTTGTAAGAGTTGACTTCAACGTTCCATTGGACGAAAACTTCAACATCACAGACGACACTCGTATCCGTGCCGCTCTTCCTACTCTTAAGAAGATCCTGGCAGACGGTGGCAGTGTAATTATCGGTTCACACCTGGGCCGTCCGAAAGGCGTTACAGATAAATATTCTTTGAAACATATCCTGAAACACGTTTCTGAACTGCTGGGCGTAGAAGTTCAGTTTGCTAACGACTGTATCGGCGAAGAAGCCGGCGCTAAGGCTGCTGCATTGCAACCGGGCGAAGCATTGTTGCTGGAAAACCTTCGTTTCTATGCTGAAGAAGAAGGCAAACCAAGAGGTTTGGCTGAAGACGCAACAGACGATGAAAAGAAAGCTGCCAAGAAAGCCGTTAAAGAAAGCCAGAAAGAATTCACAAAGAGACTGGCTTCTTATGCAGACTGCTATGTAAACGATGCATTCGGTACAGCTCACCGTGCTCACGCTTCTACAGCGCTGATCGCTGACTACTTCGATACTGACCATAAGATGTTCGGTTACCTGATGGAAAAAGAAGTAAAAGCTGTCGATAAAGTAATGAGCGACATCACTCGTCCGTTCACTGCTATCATGGGTGGTTCTAAAGTTTCTTCTAAAATCGAAATCATCGAAAACCTGCTGGGTAAGGTAGATAACCTGATCGTAACAGGTGGTATGACTTATACTTTCACAAAGGCTATGGGTGGTAAGATCGGTAACTCTATCGTTGAAGACGATAAGTTGGATCTGGCTCTTGACCTGATGAAGAAAGCAAAAGAAAAAGGTGTAAACCTGGTATTGGCTGTAGACGCTAAGATTGCTGACGCTTTCAGTAACGACGCAAACACTAAATATGCTGACGTAAACGAAATTCCTGACGGATGGGAAGGTCTTGACATCGGTCCTAAGACTATCGAAATCTACGCTGACGTTATCAAAAACTCAAAGACTATCCTTTGGAACGGTCCTACAGGCGTATTCGAATTCGATAACTTCACTGACGGTTCACGTGCAGTAGGTAACGCTATCGTTGAAGCTACAAAGAACGGTGCATTCTCTCTTGTTGGTGGTGGCGACTCTGTTGCCTGCGTTAACAAGTTCGGTATCGCAGATCAGGTTTCTTATGTATCTACAGGTGGTGGTGCTTTGCTGGAAGCTATCGAAGGTAAAGTTCTTCCGGGTATCGCTGCTGTAAAGGGCGAACCGTATAAATAAGAATAAGAAAATACTCTTATCTAAATAAGCGCCAAGGCTGTCCCTGAAAAGGTGACAGCCTTTGTTTGTTTCATCCTATAGAAACAGTTGTTTCATTATGAAGAAACTGTTGTTTCTATAGGTAGAAACACTTTTTACCATAGAAGGAAGAATCATTCGGAAAGTGTCATTCTTCTATGGAAATTTATACCCGTATCAGAATATATTCTAATATCAGTCTTGCATATTGGAACTCAATCTAAATATTTTGTACCTTTGCCCGACATTATTCGAAAATCATTGAAAACAACATAGAATTAAAGAAAATGGCAAAAGAGCTGAAAGAACTGACTAAGAGAAGTGTAAACTACTCTCAGTGGTACCAGGATTTGGTTATTAAAGCGGATCTGGCAGAGAATTCTGCTGTACGTGGCTGTATGGTTATCAAGCCTTACGGATACGCTATTTGGGAGAAGATGCAACGTATCCTCGACGATATGTTCAAGGAAACAGGACACGTAAACGCTTACTTCCCTCTGTTGATCCCGAAATCATTCTTAAGCAAAGAAGCCGAACACGTGGAAGGTTTCGCCAAAGAATGCGCTGTTGTTACACATTATCGTCTGAAAACAAACCATGACGGTACAGGTGTAGTTGTCGACCCGGCAGCTAAACTGGAAGAAGAACTGATCATTCGTCCGACTTCTGAAACAATCATCTGGAACACATACCGTAACTGGATTCAGTCATACCGCGACCTGCCTATCCTATGTAACCAATGGGCAAACGTGATGCGCTGGGAAATGCGTACACGCCTGTTCCTCCGTACCGCAGAATTCCTGTGGCAGGAAGGTCACACGGCTCACGCTACCCGTGAAGAAGCAGAAATCGAAGCAAAGAAGATGCAGGAAGTATATGCAAACTTTGCTGAAAACTATATGGCAATGCCGGTTATCAAAGGTGTAAAATCTGCCAGCGAACGTTTCGCAGGCGCTTTGGATACCTACACTATTGAAGCGATGATGCAGGACGGAAAGGCTTTGCAGGCAGGTACTTCCCACTTCCTGGGACAGAACTTCGGTAAGGCTTTCGATGTTACTTTCATCGACAAAGAAGGCAAGAGTGATTATGCCTGGGCTACTTCATGGGGAGTTTCAACCCGTCTGATCGGTGCCCTGATCATGTCTCACTCGGATGATAATGGTCTGGTATTGCCTCCGCACCTCGCTCCTATCCAGGTTGTGATTATTCCGATCTACCGCAACGATGAACAGTTAGCTCAGATCAGCGAAAAGGTAAACGGTATCGTTGCCAAACTGAAGAAGATGGGTATCTCCGTTAAGTTTGACGATGCAGACAACAAAAAACCGGGATGGAAGTTCGCAGAATACGAACTGAAAGGTGTTCCCGTACGTCTGGCTATGGGCGGACGCGACTTGGAAAACAACACGATCGAGGTAATGCGCCGCGATACGCTGGAAAAAGAAACCATCACTTGCGACGGTATCGAAGAATACGTACAGAATCTGTTGGAAGAAATCCAGCAGAACATTTTCCAGAAAGCTCTTGATCATCGTACAGCTTGCACGGTAACTGTCGATACTTACGAAGAGTTCAAAGAAAAGATCGAAGAAGGCCTGTTCATCATGGCTCACTGGGACGGTACTCCCGAAACAGAAGAACTGATCAAGAACGAAACCAAAGCAACTATCCGTTGTATCCCATTGGAAGGCGATAAAACACCGGGTAAGTGTATGGTTACCGGCAAACCTTCCGCACAACGCGTATTGTTTGCACGGGCTTATTAAGCAACATAAACAATAAAATATATGAATGAGGATATGCCTTCACAGGTGTATCCTCATTTTTTATCTATTGTAAATCAAGCTTAATATATCTTTTACATAAAAAAATAATTATTTTTGTACGTAAAGACTAATATGATTACAGAGCAAACAATGGCTTAAATCAACCCAAAAAACAGAATAGATAATGGGATACACAGAATTCATATTGACAATAAATTCCTCTTGCATTACCATACTGATCATATTGGCAATAATTTTGTTGGTTGCCACCCGCTTCCGGGGAGAGAACGGATACGCGGCAGCCATTATCGTACTTCCAAACGTTCCGGTCTACATTTATAATATGAGCCGTATGCTGGGTTGGCACGAGATCACCCTGTTCATGTTTCCCATCAGTTACTCTGTCAATACAATGTTGATGCCTCTACTGTGGCTTTTCACTCTCAGAAATTTCGATACGGACTTTCGCTTCAGACCGATACAACTGCTACACTTCATTCCTGCAGCCGTTTCCGTTATCATCGTACTTTCGCTGTCTACACAAGAACGGATGGATAATATTATATATGAAATGAGCGGCGACGATATGTGGGTCGGCGATCTCAATACGCTTATCATATTATTCCAGATGTTCCTTTATTTTGCAGCCATTTTCCGTTATCTTCATAAAAAGAGACACTATATCAAAGAAAACTGGTCTGATGCGGAATACCTGCAAAAAGAGTGGATACCGAAACTGATGTACCTGTTTGCCGCCCTGTTTGTTATCGTCATGACCTGCTACGTGATATGGCCCCGGACGGACGCCTGGCTGATACAAATACTGAATGTTATAGCTATGAGCTATTTGACATACAACTCTATAGCACATCCGGCCGTACTTTCCACAACCGAAGAAGTGTCGGCCACAGAAAACAACAGTGAGAATACCCCCTCTCCCATATTGGATGAAATACAAATGCAGGAAATCTGCAAACGGGTAACCGAGTACCTGGAAACCTCTCAAGCATTTCTCCGGAACGACCTCTCACTGGCAATGCTTTCCAAAGAAACCGGTATCCCGCAAAAGATGCTTTCACGTGCCGTCAACAGCTATATGAAATGCAACTTCTTTGAGCTTATAAACGCGATGCGCGTGGAAAAAGCCAGGCAGCTATTACTTTCACCCGAAACTTCCGGTTATACGATAGACAGCATTTACGAAGAATGCGGCTTCCGTTCCCGTTCGACATTCTTTCTTGCCTTTAAGAAAGCGGAAGGGAAATCTCCCGCCCAATGGCTCAAATCGCAGAAAAACGAAACTTTTTAGTCCGAATGCAGTGCATTCAAATTAACCCGGGCTCCGATTATTAGGAGCTCTCGTTCTTTTATGTTCTCTTTGTGCTCATAATTATCGAGTTAAAAACAGCGGAACCGAAAAGCTTACGAGTAGGATAAACTTCTAATTTCTTCCATTATGAAAAGGACTATTTCAAGAAAAGTTTTGTTTTTGATGCTAACTCTTTTTACAGCATTTGCCATTCAGGCACAGGAAAAAGGAGATATGGCAGCAGGTCTTAACCTGTCTTACGGCACAAAAAGCGGTTACAGCAATTTTGGGGTCGGAGCCAAGTTTCAGTACAGTTTTACCGATGCTCTCCGTATCGAGCCGTCAGCTACCTATTTCTTCAAAAAAGATTATGTAAGCATGTGGGATATCAATGTAAACCTGCATTATTTATTCCATGTAGCCGACAAGTTCGCATTCTATCCCCTGGCAGGCGTTTCACTGCTCGGAGCCAAAGCAGATCTGGGTGACAGTCTGAAAGAATACGGCGTGAAAGCCAGTGCTTCCGAAACCAAATTCGGAGCCAACCTGGGAGCCGGTGCGCAATATTGGCTGACAGATAATTTCGCCCTGGCTTTCGAAATTAAATACCAATTAGTCAGCGACTACGACCGTCCGGTGTTCACGCTCGGAGCAGCATACAAATTCTGAGCAAAGTACTGTTAATAAACAAAAAAGAGCAACAGTCCGAAAAAGAGTACGCGAATACTTCCAAAGTCCGAAATTCTTGTTATATTTGTGACGTTGCCGTCAGGTAACAGACATTTTAGACACATGGAAAGTGTTTAGCTTTGTTCTCAGAGATAAAATCTGGTAAATTTTTCGCAGGAGAATGATAAGCTGTACTCTTCACGTCATTGTTATATACATACGAGTATATGTCAAAGGGCGTGGGCTGTTGCTTATTTTACTGCACGGGTTTACCAGAGCCTATCTCTTAAAATAAGTCAAGAGTCCCACGCTTTCCTTATAATATAAATAGCCGTACTCCGGGACTAAACGGCAAGAACCTGTCAATGCACATGAAAAAAACAGAAACTCTCTATCCATTCCCGGCATCATTTATTCGTCCTGAATGCATTCTTTTAGTCAGAAACTAGTCTGAATGCAAGGAATTCGGATTTATCCGAACGTTTATTTCTAGGTTACCCGGGGATTTTATCGTCCATTTGCAGCAAGCAAAGTTTATCGCACCATCAAATCGCAATGTTATGGTAACCAAAGACAGTCAGAAAGAAAATCATCCTTCCGGTGAGAACCTCCGGCTCCAACTGCCGTCCGATCAGATGGCTGAATATTGCCGACGGGTGGTCAGCCACCTGGAAGAAGAAAAACGATATCTCAATCCGAACTACTCGTTATGGGATTTATCGCGCGAGACTGGTATTCCTGTCAAAATGATATCCAAATCTATCAATAAATATATGAAGCGGAACTTTTACGACTTGATTAACCGGATGCGGATAGAAGAAGCCAAAGCCATACTCAGAGAAATGGCTGTAACAAACAGTAAAGCGATGATCGAAGAGGTAGGGACACAATGCGGATTTCATTCCCGTTCCGTTTTCTTCTCTCGGTTCAACGAATATGAAAGAATGAGCCCGAAGAAGTACATGAATTTGTACGAGAAACCTTCTCACAAGCCTGGCAGCGGCAAATAAATAACATCAAACTATAATTTATAAATCAAAGAAAAATGAAAAAGCTAGTATTAATTCTATCCGCCTTGTTGTTCCTGATCGGGACAACGGACGTACAAGCCCAATGGGGAAAGAAGCTCCTTAAAAAAGCAGGTGAAAGTGCCAAGCGGGCAACAGAACGTAATGTCGAAAAGAAAATAGACAAAGCAGTGGACAAAACTTTCGATAGCGCCGAAGATGCGGTGACGGGGAAAGGGAATGATGATAAAGGAGAAAAGAAAGCGAATACGAATTCGCAAGGGGATGTAGAAGTCATAGGCAATGATGGAAATATGCCCCAGGAGTCGCAACAATCGCAACAGCCTCAACAATCGCTCGAAATGACGTATGCCAAGAGTGACTTCGTACCAGGTGATGAGATTATCTTCGACGATGACGTGACCCGTGAACAGATAGGAGAATTTCCCAGCCAGTGGGATTTATTAAAAGGTACTGTTGAGATCGCTCAAATCAACGGCGATAAAGTGATACTTTGCGTAAGTCAGGACGATCCGATCATTGCGCCGCTATTCGATGATATGAAAAATTATCTGCCGGAAAAGTTCACGCTAGAATTTGACTTTTGGGTAGGGCCTTATAAAAAGGGAGATGGTGAGCCGCAAAATTGCTATATCGTACGTTTTTACAAACCCGGATCGAGCAGTCGTGTTCAACATATTACTCTTGACGACTGGTATAATAATAGTGCCTCAGAGCATCGGACAGCACTATCTTGGACGTTTACTCCTTCCTCCGGCGAGGATAGTCGTAACGGAAGCGATAAATCTTTCCGGACTATCCCGAACTCATGGAACCATTTCTCACTGTCCTTCAATCAACGGGCAATGAAAGTTTACATAAATGGCATCCGCTATGCCAATATTCCGAATACGGTAGCACCCGGACATTTTGATATATGTTTTTATAGAGGTGGTGGATATTTTACGAATAACACTTCCATCCGCAACATCCGTATCGCCAAAGGCGCCGTCCCATTGTACGACCGCATGATGTCTGACGGTAAATTCATCACCTACGGTATCACCTTCGATGTCGGCAAATCGACCATCAAACCGGAGAGTATGGGTGAAATCAACCGTATCGTCACCTTGATGAAAGAAAACCCCGATCTCAAATTCTCCGTCGAAGGCCATACCGACAGCACCGGCAACGAGGCTTCCAACCAGACACTGAGTGAAGCCCGCTCGAAAGCCATCGTCGACAAACTGATCGAACTGGGCATCGCCACCGACCGCCTCACCGCTTCCGGCAAAGGACAATCCTCTCCCATCGCCGATAACGGAACCGACGAAGGCCGTGCCAAAAACCGACGGGTTGAATTTGTCAAGCTGTGAGAGCAGAGCCAAACTTGTTTGAGCTATGCCGAGCAGCGCCGACAAATGGGCGGAGCCAATTTGTGAAGCAGTAAGTAAACGCAGAGCCAAACTTGTTTGGACTCTGCCATAACAACATACTAAAAAGCGCTCTTTGACGTATTGGTTTACACGCTTAAAATAATTTCTTCGGAAACAAAAGGTTTTGAGAAGTATTTGCATATCTTTGCAAAGAACCAATAAACCATAAATTATGACACAGCAAAATGCTATCAAAGTTTTTGAAGAGAAGAAAGTCCGCACATTATGGGATAGTGAAACCGAAGAATGGTACTTTTCTATTGTTGATGTGGTGGCTGTATTGACGGACAGTCCTAACCCCAGAAAATACTGGAGTGTATTAAAAAAACGATTAAAAAAGGAAGGAAATGAGTTGACTACAAATTGTAGTCAACTGAAAATGCTTTCCGAACTCTCCACCAAGGATATATCGGAGAAGCCCGCATGAAACTGGAAGAAGAAACCGGCCGTCCGGTCGTAACCCCCATCAATGCAAAGGACTTTCTACAATTAGGACAGGATAAAGATGATCCACAGATTGAAGTGTAAAACAGGCTATTGATTTATATACTTCAGCTGAATAAAACAAAGCAATCTGTTGTCGATTGTTTACTAATTCATTATCTTCGCATCATAAAAACCTTGATAAAAGAAAGGAGAAACTTATGAACAAAGCAATACAATTGCAACAATCAGTTCTGCAAGACGTAGCTTACCTGCTTGACGACAACGAGGCAATGAAGAAACTTCAAAAAGTCCTTCAACGTCTCAAAAAAGAAAAAGCAGCCAAAGAAGAAATGTCTGCCGCAGAAAAAGAAGAGATATTGAATGATATCCGGGATGGGTTGAGAGAACTCAAGCTCGTGCGAGAAGGTAAACTGAAAAGTCGTCCTATAGAAGAACTGCTCAATGAATTATAGTATTGAGACTTTGCCTAGTTTTGATAAGAAACTAAAGAAACTGGCAAAAAAGTATAAATCGCTGAAAAACGATTTACAAGAACTCGTTAATGAGTTAATGCAAAATCCTTCTAAAGGAGTAGATCTTGGTAATGGTGTCCATAAAGTTCGCATGGCAATCAGTGACAAGGGTAAGGGAAAAAGTCATGGTGCCCGGGTTATAACCTATACAGCTGTTATAAGCATGGAAGAAGGAATTATCACTCTTCTTGCTATTTATGACAAAGCAGAGCAAGATACGATAACCGAAAAAGAAATTGCCCGTCTGATAAAAGAGATATAACCCAAACTGGTTACAAATTGTAACCAGTTGAATATAAAAACACTTCCGTAACCAAAAGCGTGTAAACCAATCTCAAAGTTTACACGCTTTTTTTGTGTGCATATATGAAAATAATGTAACACCATAAAAACGGAACGACATGAAAAAGACCTTATTCCTACTAGCATTAGCCTGCAGCCTCCCCACCGCGGGACACAGCCAGGGCTTTATGAAAAAGCTGAAGCAGAAAGTGGAAAACGCTGTCGGTATCAGCGAAAGCACCGACATTGCGGAAGATCAGGCGCAAGCCGACGACAATCACGACGGGAACAGCAATGGCAACAAACCGATCCAACGCCCCACCCCGTCCGACAAACTGCAGAAACTCCGCACCGCCACCGCCACATGGGACGAAGCAGTCACCCCCAGCAAAGCCTCCTCCATCGAAGCCCTGCTGAAGGAACTTCCCCCGCTCCCATCAGTCGATGAGATGGCGAACCCCAATGCCGCCGCCCGCGAAACCTACTACCGGAAGATAGTAGCCGTTACGACGCGCGTCAGGGAACTCGACAAGCAATACACCTGCTCGGACGAAGAAATGATTGCCTTCCGCGAAAATATGTACGCCTCGACTGCCAAAAAACTCGGCATCACCGAAGCCGAACTGCGGGCCCTCGAAAACGACATGACCTCCGAAGCCGAAAAAGAACGCATCACCCAAAAGATCGTTAGCAACACCATCGGCGACATGAGCAGCCTCGAAGCCATGGCCGTCGACATTGAAAAACGCGAAGCAGCCGCAGGTGGCGAGCTGAGCGACCAGGACCGGCTGGCCATCCTTGCCGAACACGGCAACGCCATGGAAGACCTGGGCGCACTGATGGAAAAATCCTCCTCCCTTTCAAGCATACAATCCGGTAGCGGCGATGCCGAACTGGACCAACGCCTCGCCGAACTGATGCAAAAACAGATGGAGGGCCCTCCTAACCCGCTCATTAACTACAATAAAATACTCGGAAAAAATGCCGCCGTCCTCAAGAACCTCTACGCCCGGCTCTGCAACACCGACGACCCGGCAGAGATCGAGCAGATCTACACCGAAGCCGACGAGCTGGCCAAACGCGCCCGCCGCGAAGCCGCCGTCACCTGGCGCAAATACCTGGCAGAGCAGATCGAACTGAACAGGGGACTCTACCCGCAGAGCATGTCCCTGCAGGCCGACTTGGTGAAAGCCGGAATGATCCCCGCCTGTGCCGAAAAACGCGCCAGTCTCAACATCGTGACCATCTGCGCCAATTTCCTCGACCAGGCCTACAGCGAATTTCCCGAACCGGAATTCACTCCCGTCTGCAAGGAGAACATCATGAAATTCCCGAAAAACGAACGGATGATGCGTGCCGAGAGCGGTTATGCCACCTCCGTCGACGGCTTCTTGAGCGGCTGTGTCATCTGGACAATCGACGAAGAGAACGGCACCGAGTACATCTACGAGAACGGCAAGAAACGCGAAATGGACGCCAAAGGTCGGCAGGCCATCAAACAACAGCAGCAAAAACGCGAAGACTACGAGCCGCCTTATGGCACCTGGACTTCGCAGAGCGGCAAATGGACTGCCACCTACTCGCGCGACGGTGCCCTAACCCTGCACGACGGCTCCACCTTCTACCCCTCGGCCCTCAAAAAAGAAGGCAACCGACTGATATGGGTAGAGGTGTCAGGTGAAAACGTAGAGAAATGTATCTACAAATTATAAGGATACTCCTCGCACCGGCCATCGCCTTCGCCTTTAGCATGGCGGCCGCCGCACAGGATTATCAAACGATCTTTGAAAAAGAATGGAAAGAAGCTGAGAAGTACATAACCGGGCAAAAGGAGATCTGGATGGTTATCTTTTCTGAATTCGGCCTCCGCGCCGAGCTGGCGGAAGCAGTCGTTTTTCCCGAACTAATCCGCTACTCCGCCTTGCAGGACTTTATAGAGACAACGGCCGTCAAGGTCCTCTACCTGCAAGGCGGAACCCGCGGGGCCGATTTCTCCATCGGACGTTTCCAGATGAAACCCTCCTTTGCCGAAGCGTTGGAACGCGACTGGATGCAGACCGCCTTACGCCACGAGTACGAACTCTATTTCGACCTGGCCGACAACGTCTACGCCCGCCGTACCCGTATCCGCCGCCTCGACGCCCCGGAGTGGCAGCGCATCTACCTCGCCCTGTTCCTGAAACTGCTCTACCACCGTTTCCCGGAACTCGCCGACAAAGAGACAATCGAGCAAGTCCGCTTCTGCGCCACCGCCTATAACGCCTCGTTCCGCGACAGCTACGAAACGATTCGCGCCATGAGCGACCGCCGCTTCTTCCATACCGATTTCATGCCGACCGCCGGAACCGTTTATTATTCGTATTCGGACATCGCAGTCAGCTATTATAAAAGTACACACGGGGATAGAATCTGGTAGACCCGTCGGTGACTTCGGAAGCCTCGGAAAGTAATTTCCCTGGTTTCCGGGGAAACCGATCCCCCGAAAGGTAAAAAGTCTCACCCGCGTGACATCGTCAACCTCACACGGGTGACATCAACAGACTCACACGGGTGACATCGAGAGCCTCACACGGGTGAAACAAACAGCCTCACGCAGGCAAGACCGGAAACAGATGCATAAGAGAATATAAATAGCTTATTATTAATAATTTAAAAATAAAAAACAATGGCAAAGTACAAATTAATTAAAAGAACGAATCCGCTGAAAAAGGATGCCCCTCCCAAATGGTATGCAACCCCTAAAAGCGAATCCCCGCTGTCGGGCAAGGCGATGACACGTGCTGCCACCGCCAACACGACCACGGCTCCCATCGAGATGGAAGCCTCACTCGAACTCTTCGCTCAGTTTGCCCCCCAGCAACTCCGGCAGGGGCATACTGTGAAAATTCCCGGTTTGGGAAGCTTACGCCTCACCTTCAAGAGCGACGGTGTGGAAGATATCAACGATTTCCGGGCAAACAGCATGATTAAGAATGCCCGCATCGTATTTACCCCTGCAAAAGAACTGCGCGAACGCGTACTCAGCGGCCTCACCTTCGAGGATGGCGGCGTGCTGGAAAACGACATCAGCTACGCTTCCCTGACGGATTACCGTCTGGCGAAAAGCGGTGCAGCAGGTGGCGGCGGCGGCGATGATCGTCCGGAGATTGAATAAACTCAGTAACACTCTGAGTTTATTCAATCACTGGCAAATCGCTCTTTGATATGTTGGAATGATTTTTAGGGAATGTCGGGATTTTTGTTTCCCTTTCTTCCCTCCCCTTTAAATCATTCCGGCCTGTCAATACGATATATATATGTAGAATTTATGAACTGATAATTGACAAGCATATGAAGAAGTTAATTTTATTGATCGTATTCGTAGCCCTCAACGGGGTGGCGGCATGGGGGCAAAAGCCCTTTTACGGAGAATGGCGCATCAAATCCAGCGACAAGTTGGAATACAAAATCTGGGACAACGGCAAAGTGATGCGATTAGAAGTACCCAACCCCAAAGGGGAAATATTTGTAAATCTGATTTTCGGCAATGATTCGCTTTGCATCCTTATGCCCGAAAATAAAACCTACGCGATATTTACCTGAGAAGGGATGAGAGGAAAAACAAGAAAGATACTCGGAATTGAAAGTGAAGAGATTTCACGTTCAATCAAGAAGAAATTCATCAAGCAGGAAACAATTTCCGGCATCTTGTGCAAACATTACGAGATCACTCAAGAAGACCTGTCGCGCGATGTGAATGCCGGAACGATGCACGAGGGTTCCCAGTTCGATAAGACTTGGGAAGCACAAGGCTTCAGACACTATATACAGCACTATGGCGCAGATATTACCATGCGAATATTGAGAAACATTGTCGTAGGGCTACAACCGGCGCATCTGTTTGTAATTCCCAAAGGCTACAAACGTGGCGTATCAATGGATGCCATGATGGATGATATGCATAACATGATGAAAGGAAAAATAGATAAAGCGCAGCAAGGAACAAAAGATCTCCAGGACTTAAAAGAGGGCAAGAAGTCGTCCAATCAAGAAATGAACGACATGATGGATGCCATGAAAAAAGCCCAGGAGATGCTCAAGAAAAAATAACAAAATTGGAATAACGACATGAAAACGACATACTCCCGCCGGAATAGAACGGGTGATCGTAAACGGGAAAATCGCTTTCGACAGGCATAGGCCGACCGGTGTAATAAACGGTACAGATATCAAATATCAATCTAATAAAGAGCAAGAACGATGAAACAAAATAATTGGATACTACTGATTTGCACGGCGTTCCTCTTCGCCCTGCCTTCCTGCTCCGATATGAAACAAAAAATGCAGCAAAAGGTAAAGGCTAAGATCGTGCGCCTGGCAAAGATAGTAGACGAAAAAAGACAAGCGAAAGCCACAGCCGACAGCATAATGCAATCCGAGGAAACCACAGTAGGTATCGAAGCACCTGCCGGCTCCCTGCCGAAGCCTGTACCCGCTACTCCTGGCAGCATCATGGCAGACTGCCCCGACCTACCCCCTGCCGCCGACCTGATTACCGGCAACACGACTGCGTTTGCCGCCCGCCTGACCGAACTCCGCAATCAGAACAGAAGTAATTATTATAAGAAGTCAAGAGCCGTGGGACGCGACCGCGAATTGATGGATGTATTCGGACATACACAAGCGGAAGTAGACAAGATGAATGAAGACCAGAAAAACAAGATAATAATGCAAGCTTATACAAAACAAAAGCAAAAAGATGCCCAACAACAAGCGCAATTAAATGAAATAAACAAAAAAATAGCGAAAGCACAGGAAGGCGGATTGATGGGGATGGCTCTTATGTTAGGCGAAATGAAGGAGAGCAATAAAATACTGGCTAAAGAAGCAGAAGAAAAGTTCTTCAAAGACAACAAAGAACTGATCGAAGGAATAGACCGTTACAAAGCACGTCGGAAAAAGGTGGACGAACTGGTCGCAAGCCGTAAATACGAAGTGGAAGAAAAGGTCAGCTCCTTACCCGCCGGCGAGAAACGTTGCGAGGCATGGCGAAGCTATGTCACAGAAATGCAACAATACTACCACGCCCTGCTGCCCGAAGCCCGTCGAGCCGACAGCCTGGGGATGAAACTGGACATACCCACCCCTAAGCTCTACACTCCCAGTGAATATAATTTCATGAACGAGTATTATCTGAACTGGGCGTATCTAGACTTTACGGAGACGATAATGAAACATAATTACTAAATAACATATTATTAATCACTAACATATCAAGCGTATGAAAACACATCTGAAAACATTACTGCTAATCGCCATCTCCCTGATGGCAACTGTGGGGCTGAACGCCCAGGAACCCTTCTTCTTCACCAAAAACGGGCTGAAGATCACCTTGGCCGAAAAAGACGGCAAAGGAAAGATCAACGGTTACACGCAAAGCACCGTCGTTAGCGTGGAAGGCGAACCCTCCAACTGCACCGTCGTCTACAAAATGATGGTGATGGACAACAAGAAAAAACCGTTGCTGAACGAAGAGATGGACATGAAGATCTACATCAAAGACGGTGTCGTGACGTTCGACCCGACTTCGCTGGCAGGCAAGCTGATGTCCGTACAGGAAATAGTAGAAATAGAAGGCTTTTAAACCCTAAAAAACAAACGCATCATGAAAAAGACAATCGTAGCACTTATGTGCATCGTAAGCCTCGTGATAATGACGGCTTGCGGAGGTGGATCACCCGTTGACAAGTCCTTGAAGAAAATCGACACCGCCATTGAAAAGCTGGAAAAAGCAAATAAGAAGGGCGAGAAACTGAGCAAGGAAGAACTCGACCAAATAGGGAAAGACCTGGAAGAACCCCTGCAGGTATTGAATACTGCATTGGAAAAAGACGAAGTCGGCGGCGTAACAAAACTGAAAATCATCACCAAAGTGTCGAAACTGTCCATCCTCGCCATCGGCGCAGGACTACAAAACATCGACCTGGGCGATCTGACGAAGGATGCTAAAAAAGCTGTCCCGGAAGAGAAAAAAGAATAATCAATCAAACAACAACAATATGTCAAACATCATAGACGGATTAATAAAAGGCGTATCCGGCTTCCTCCCTCAGGACGATCCGGATGTAAAAATACTGACCGCCCAGGCCGAGCTGAGAGAATTTTCCGAAAAGGAGGAGAAGATCTTCGCCCGCCTCGGCAGGGCGGTATACGATACCGACGGCGGCGAAAGCCATCCCGAGATAAAAACCGAGCTGGAGGTACTCTTCAACAACCGTTATGCAGCAGAAGAGCGTTTGCAGGCTGCACGCGACGAAAAGATACTGCGCGAAAAAGCGGAAGCCGAAGAACGCGCCCGCCGCGAAGCTGAAGAGGCAGCACACAGCTGTCCCAATTGCGGAAGCTACAATTCGCCGGGAACAAACTTCTGCCAGGGATGCGGCACACGCCTCGCTCCTCCGGCACAAGCTCCCGCCGCCAAACGCTTCTGTCCCAATTGCGGAGCAGAAGTGGCTGCCGGTTACCGCTTTTGCAGCAGCTGCGGCACGCAGATAGAATAATACGAATACAAACACACTAGTAAGGAGGAAATGATTATGGCTTTCTGTACATTTTGCGGGACACAAGTCCCCGACGATATAAAATTCTGCACCTCGTGCGGAAAACCGATGGGAATAACGGCAACAATTCCGACCCCTGCACAACAGGTACGACCGCAGGCTTCCCCTGTTTATGCGCAACCGCAGACCGCACCACCGCCTCAACAGGCTTACACAGCCCAACCCTATGCGGCGCAACCTTATACACCTGCTCCCGACCCGAACACCCTGCCTCCCGGCAGCAAATACGAACCGATCACAACAGGCGGCTATATCGGCATCATGTTGCTGATGATGCTGCCCATCGTCAACCTGATCCTGCTCCTTGTATGGGCATGCGGCGGTTGCCGGAAAGTGAATAAGACGAACTTCGCCCGTGCCATGCTCATTATCATGCTGATAAGCGCGGTTCTTTCGGGCATCATCTTCCTTATTTTCGGAAGCATGTTCGGTTCCGGCCTCAGTGACATTACAGATACACTCAAATCACTCGAATAAATAACAATAAGAAACAAAACAACTAAATTAAAGGAGGAAACATTTATGGCATTCTGTGGAAAATGTGGACAACAAGTAAACGACGGAGTTAAATTCTGTCCGGCCTGCGGCGCACCGATGGCAGCCGCCGCTCCTACTCCGGAAGCACCGCCCCAACCGGCGGCAGCTCCGCAGCAACAGTATCAACAGCCTCAACCGGTACAACAACCGCCCCAGGCTCAGCAGCCCCAACCGGCTGCCGGCGATACCTTCTCGAACCTGAACAACACGGCCGACAGCACGGCCCAGTTCGATCCCAGAGACATCGAACAGCACAAAGGCATGTCGATCCTCGCCTATTTCGGCCCGCTGGTTCTTATTCCGATATTGGCGGCCAAAGACTCGCCTTTTGCCCGATATCATTCCAACCAGGGTTTGCTGC
This sequence comes from Parabacteroides goldsteinii, assembly GCF_020091425.1. Classification (NCBI taxonomy): domain Bacteria; kingdom Pseudomonadati; phylum Bacteroidota; class Bacteroidia; order Bacteroidales; family Tannerellaceae; genus Parabacteroides; species Parabacteroides goldsteinii. Next base: position 2,548,939 of record NZ_CP081906.1, read on the forward strand.
TTTGCATCGCATCCATAATATATGGTATAGCGTACAGCATTCTAAGCGGCGTGATCCTCGCCATCTCATGGCGACTTTATTTTGTGGTGAGCATCATCGGACTTCTCGGTTTCGTATTTGCCATACTGGCCGTGATCGGAATTCTCAATGCCGTGAACGGTCGCGCCAAAGAGCTCCCGCTTATCGGAAAATATCGCTTATTAAAATAGTATTCATCTCTAATAATTTACTCTTATGAAACAGATTATACTTATGGCAGCTACTGCCCTGTTCGCCTCAGCCAATCTGATGGCACAGAACACATCGGTTACACTGCGTAGTGCATTCGATCTTCCTACGTTCCTTACCGCTTCGCCGGACAGCACCATCCATTATGATGAGAACGACAAAAAGAGTACAAAAGAAGAAAACGTATTCAATGACAAGAACTTCGTCACCCAGACCAACCATTATACCTGGGAGGAAGCGACAAGCAGCTGGAAAACGGCCGGTAAAACCGTCAACACGCTCGACAGCAAAGGACGTACAACAACGGCTATCGGTTATTCTGCCGACGGAACGGAAACCGATAAGACAGATATGACCTACGAAAATGATCATATTTATCCGAAAATGATTACCAGTTTTACCCGGGAAGGCGGTAGCTGGCAACAGGAAGGCGTTGTAAATATAACCAACGTAAAGGTCAACTCCGCAGGTATGCCTACTCTACTCGAACTCACAACTACGGCGGAAGGAATGACTCTCAACATCAAAACAGAAATGACTTACGATGGAGATGTCAGCATGACCAAACTATCAACCGATATGATGGGGGCCTGGGCGGTAATGTCTGAAACGAAAAGCGAAATAGTAGATAAAGGCAACCCGGTAATCACCAAAAACTGGGGGAAAACTTATATTCCAATAGCTACCGATTGGAAATACGATGGCAAAGATTACGCCTACTATTCCGATCATAAACCGGACAACCCCAACAGCAACGAAACCATCACTGTCGAAAAAACAGAATGGCGACTGAACGGAACCATCCTCGAAGTCCCGGCTGCCGAAAACGGCATCGAAATATATGCCATCGTCGGGCAGCTGGTAAAGGAAAGCCCTGCATCTACAATAGATGTTTCAACACTCTCACCGGGTGTTTATATCGTGAAAACGGATAAAGGTTCCTTCAAGATCAGGTTCTAACATTAATACCTATTGGTTATGACAGCAAAAGAAGTTTTTTCAAAGACACTGCAATTCGGCTGGATCAAGCTGGGGCTGGGATTGCTCAATATCCTGATAGCCGTCGTTCTGTTCGCCATCATGATGGGTATCGCCGTCCTGTTCGATAGTGGAGGAGTCGGCGCAATCATGTTCATTATCTGGCTGAGTCTGATCGGGATAGTGAATTTCTTCCTCAACCATTACATCGGCTATCTGGTGAAAGCCGGGCATGTAGCCGTAATAACGATAGCCTTTCAAACAGGGCAAGTCCCTGCCAACCCGTTTGAAACCGGAAAGACGATGGTGAAGGAACGCTTCGGTACCTCCAACGTATACTTCGCACTCGACAAACTGGTAGCCGGTTCCGTCAAACAACTGCAACGTACCCTGGGGCGTATCACCGACGGACTGCTCGGAGCACTGCCGGGAGCCGATGGCGTAAAAAGCCTCATGAATATGTTTCTGGATATCTCCCTCGGCTACGTCGATGAATGTTGCCTGGGATATACCTTCGCCCATCCGGAACAGAATGCCTATAAATCAGCCGCCGACGGTGTGGTTATCTATTTCAAGAACTGGAAGACACTGTTGAAAGACGCAGCGAAGACAACCGGTGTGGTTATCCTTTCATTCGTGGCAGTAACGTTGGTGGCATTCGTCCTCTTCGGCGGGCAGTTCCGTCTATTTGGATGGAGCGGATTTATGGCTTTCATTATCTCCTTGCTGTTCGCTTATACGGTAAAATATGCTTTTATCGACAGCTGGATACTGGTAAAAATGATGAGCAGCTATATGCAGGTAGCTCCGACCACCCAGATCACCTTCGACCTCTACGACAAGTTGTGCAACCTGTCAAAAAAGTTCAAAGAACTGTTCAACAAAGGCACAAGCGAACCGCAACCGGCTTATGCGGGACAAGCATCCGGCTATGGTGAAGAACAATCTCCGGCAGAAATACCACAGGCAGTCGCTCCCTCTTACGATCCGCCTGCCCCCGTTTCTGCCGCTCCCCGCTTCTGCCCTTCCTGTGGCAAAGCGTTGGAACCAGAAAAAGTCTTCTGTGGTAATTGCGGGACACGGTTCGGATAGTAATAAAAAAACTAACTGACTTATAGCTATTCACAGCAAAAACGACTGGAAGTCCTCTGTTGGCTCCAGTCGTTTTTGCTGTGACAACTTGGCATAAAACATAGAATTATCCATTAACAATATCATTTTACAAAGGAAAAAAGTCAAAATTAAAAACCCTTTCAATATCCAATATCCTAACTTTGTGAAACTAAGGAAGATGTATTATCCCTGTTCTATACAGACTTAACTTAATTCGAATGCAAATGAAAGCTACTTTATCCTCATTATTGACTACTTTGGTTATTATACTGGCAGGATGTACTTCCGGCCAAACGGTCAGTATCAAAGATCTTCGGGTTGAAATGAAAGAAAACCCGGTAGGCATTGGTGTATCACAACCCCGCTTTATGTGGAAAATCTCTTCCGGATCACCCGATCTCACGCAGACCTCCTATCAGATACAGGTTGCCGAATCTCCCGATAACCTGAAAAACGGGAAAGAACTGCTTTGGGACAGCGGTGAAGTGAAAAGCGATGAGTCCATACTCATCCCCTACGGAGGCAATCCGTTACAATCCAGAAAACAATATTATTGGCGTATTAAAGCCAATACGAATCAAGGCTCAACGGACTGGAGTCCGATAAACACCTGGTCGATGACCTTGCTCAATCCTTCCGACTGGAAAGCAACCTGGATCGGCGAAAACAATCTTTCCAACCCCGGAGAGACGAAAGAAGGGAAGACACGTCTTGCCGCTCGCTATCTCCGCAAAGAGTTTGTTGCGGATAAACCGATTCAAAGAGCTGTTCTATACATTTCCGGCCTCGGTTTTTCCGAATCCTATATCAATGGAAAACCTGTAAGCGAAGATATTTTCGCGCCCGGACCATCCTGGTATCCTAACCGTGTATATTATAATGTATATGACGTGACGGATCTGTTGTCAAAAGATAAAAATACGATAGGCGTTGCCTTGGGTAACGGTCGTTATTTCGCAATGAGAGACCGGCAGGAAACGCTGCCCTCCCTGCTTGCACAACTGGAAATCGAGTATGCCGACGGCTCGCAAACCGTCATAGTCAGCGATACCTCATGGAAAGTAACCTCCAAAGGCCCGATCATCGCCAACAACGAATTTGACGGCGAAGAATATGACGCCCGCCTGGAACTGAACGGTTGGAACAAAAATGGTTTCGACGACTCTAAATGGCTCACGGCAGATGTCATGACAACTCCCGCCGGTAAATTAACCGTACAGTCAAATCCGAACCTCCGTATCCAGGAAGAAATCAAGCCGGTCAGCATCACCGAAAGACCGGACGGCAAATATATCATCGACATGGGACAAAATATGGTCGGCAGGTTGGCTGTCAGCCTGAAAGGAAAGAAAGATCAACCAGTCACCATGAAATTTGCTGAATTACTCAAGGAAGACGGTTCGCTTTACCTTGCAAACCTGCGTAGTGCCAATGTAACCGATATATATACCCCGGCCCGCGACGGCCAGTTCAGCTGGGAACCGATATTTGTCTATCACGGATTCCGTTTTGTAGAGATTTCGGGGCTTGATTATAAGCCGGAATTATCCGCCTTTACCGGAAAAGTAATCTATGACAAAATGAAAACGACCGGAAAGTTTGAAACTTCCAACCCTCTGGTGAACCAGATCTATAAAAATGCCTATTGGGGTATTCGTGGCAATTACCGGGGCATGCCGACCGACTGTCCGCAACGCGACGAACGCCACGGATGGCTGGGAGATCGTGTAACCGGAGCCTACGGGGAAGCATTCATCTTCAACAACGCCCTCCTGTATAATAAATGGTTGCAGGATATCGAAGACTCTCAAAGCCAGGAAGGAAGCATCTCCGACGTATCTCCCCGTTATTGGACGATATACAACGACGATGTCACCTGGCCTGCCGCCTATTTCTATGTAGCCAACCTCTTATACCGCCAGTTCGGGGATAAGAGTGCCATCATCAGACATTACCCGTCTATGAAACGCTGGATGCAACGCATACAACAAACAGCCATGCAGGATTATATCATCGTAAAAGACACTTACGGTGACTGGTGTATGCCCCCGGAATCACAGGAGTTAATTCATTCGCAGGACCCGGCCCGTAAGACTGACGGTGCTATCCTGTCTACAACCATGTATTACAGCCTGCTGAATATGATGAGCGAATTTGCCCGGCTAAGCGGACAGGAAAACGATATTGCAGCCTATCAGGAACTGGCAGCAAAGATGAAAGAAGCCTACAACGCGAAATATTTCCATCCGGAAACAGCTCAATACGGCAACAATACGGTTACAGCCAACATCCTGTCATTACGTTTGGGACTCGTTCCCAAAGGATATGAAGAAAAAGTGTTTGCCAACATTGTCAAGAAAACGGAGGGAGACTTCGGCGGCCATGTCAGTACCGGTGTCCTGGGCATCCAGCATCTGATGCGCGGCCTCACCGAATACGGCCGGGTAGATATGGCCTGGAAGATTGCTACGAACGACACCTACCCGAGTTGGGGATACATGGCAAAGAAAGGTGCCACCACCATCTGGGAACTCTGGAACGGAGATACCGCCGACCCTGCCATGAATTCCGCCAACCATGTCATGTTACTGGGCGACCTGATCATCTGGTACTATGAAAACCTGGCTGGAATCAAATGCGCTCCGGAATCCGTCGCTTATAAGAAGCTGATCATGGCTCCGGTATTTCCCGAAGGGCTGAATGCCGTTTCCGCCTCCTACGAATCAGTCTACGGAGAGATCAAAAGTGCGTGGAAAAAAGAAAACGGTACTTTCAGCTGGGATATTACAATCCCCGGCAACACCTCAGCCGTCGTACGGATACCGAAAGAGTTCCGGATCAAACAATCCAACCAATCGGGTATCAGGAGGGTGAATGACACTGCCTCCTATACGGAAATCGAGATAGGTTCGGGTAGTTATCACTTTAATAACTAAAAATAAATATGAAGAAAAGTCTGTAAATGACATCCTTGATCTTAATCATTGGTTTGCCATTTACAGATTTTTTTACTCCGTCAAAAAGATCGCCCAAGCTATAGAATACGAATAATTTAATTACCTTTGGGAGTAAAATAAATCAGTACCTGTATGGAACTCACTCTCCCTTCCAAGTTGAATGCCTCCGAAACAATCGTGCTCGACACGAATATACTTGTCGTTATCGGGGCAAATGGTGCCGGCAAAAGTTCGTTCGGCAGAGATCTGCTGGAGCGTTACTCCGACAACAGTAAAAAGATATCCGGCATGCACTCCCTGTTTATCAGCAGTGAAGAACCTGTGCCTGTCGAAGGCAATGAACTGGCACGCCTGCAATCGATGATCGCGGAACGCATCTTCATGCCCCGCCTCTCAGAATACGAAAAACTGATCCTCCACCTGCAAAGCGAAGAATTTGAGGCGGCGGTAAACTATAAGGAAGCCTGCAAGCTGAACCCGGACCTGGAACCGCCCGTTACCAAAATAGACCGTATACAGGCCATCTGGGAGAAAATGTTCCCGCATAACCGCTTGGTCAGGAAGTCCGGCTTTATTGAACTGGCTTCCACCAGCCGCGACGGCGATTCTTATACGGCCGGCAGAATGAGCGACGGCGAAAAGATCGTCTTCTACCTGATAGGCGCCGTACTCTGTGCCCGTCCCAACGAACTGCTGGTGATCGAAGAGCCGGAAATACTGCTTCACAACTCGATTAAGAACCTGCTTTGGGACGAGATCGAAGCCATGCGTCCGGACTGCACATTCGTTTATCTGACGCACGATATCGACTTCGCCACTTCTCGTCCGGAAGGCAAGCGGATATGGATCAGGGACTACAATGCCGACGCCCATGTCTGGGACTACCAACTGATAGAAAACAGCGACAGCCTTCCCGAAGAAGTATATATAGATATCCTCGGGAGCCGCAAGCCGATCCTGTTCATCGAAGGGACCGACTCCAACAGTATCGACAACCGCCTCTATCCGCTGATCTTCCCCGATTATATGGTCAAGCCGATGGGTGGCTGCCAGAAGGTGATCGAAACGACAAAGGCTTTCCGGCAGTTGCAGGACTTCCATACGCTGGAATCCATGGGGATCGTAGACCGCGACCGCCGTACACAGGGAGAGATAGACTATCTGCATGACCAGCATATCTTCGTTCCCGACGTAGCCGAAGTGGAAAACCTGCTGATGCTCGAACCCGTGATACGTACCGTGGCACGCCGTATGATGAAAGATCCCGATACCGTATTTACCCTGGTAAAGGAAAATGTAGTCAAACTCTTTGAGAAGGACCTCGAAAGCCAGGTTATCCTGCATGCCAAACACCGCGTCCGCAAGAAACTGGAAACAACGGTCGACCGCAAGATAACGACCGTCGAACAACTGACCGAGCATGTGGAAAGCATCCGTTACAACGTCCATGTCGATGAAATATACAATGGGATAAAAGATAAATTCAACCAGTACATCGAAACGGGAGATTATAAGAATATCCTTCGTGTGTATAATCAAAAAGGGATGCTGCCGCAAAGCCGTGTATGCAACTTCTGCGGTATCAGCAACAAGGAGAGTTATTTAAACTTCGTTCTTTCCATTCTGAAAGAAAACAAGGAGGATGCGGAAGTCATACGTTCTTCCATCAAAGAATCTTTAGGGACATAAAAAGTTATCAAAAATGAGGAAAAAGTCCGCAAAAAATCGTTCTTTTGCAAACTGATATAACGACATTAACTGGTTTAGTCCTCTTACAAAAAGAATATGCGTACACCGACATTACAATATCTCTACCTGCAAAAGCCGGTAACAATGGTTATTATAATCTGTATAATCTCCGTGCTTCCCTGGATCGGCCTGGGTGATTTCTCCACCAAAGGAGAGCCGCGTGAAGCATCTGTTGCCATATCCATGCTTGAATCAGGCAATTGGATATTACCCCAGGTTTATGCCAACGAATTTGCCTATAAGCCGCCGATGGCACACTGGCTGATGGCTGCTTTCTCTTATCCGCAGGGATATGTATCGGAGTTTACCTCTCGCCTGCCGTCTACAATCGCTTTTATCTGCCTGATGGGATGCACGCTCATGTTTTTCGGGCGGAGGATAAAATTCCAGCAGGCATTTATAGCTACTCTCCTACTACTCACGTGCATTGAAATGCACAGAGCGGCGATGACTACCCGTGTCGATATGCTACTGACGGCATTCATTGTCATCGGCCTCTATCAGTTGTTCCGATGGGAAGACCAACTGGAGTTGAAAGGTCTGCCGGTCATTATCCCGGTATTGCTGGGGTGTGCGGTTCTGACTAAAGGGCCTGTAGGAGTTATTTTGCCTTTATTCGTGTTCGGTGCTTATCTGCTGATGCTTCGTAAATACAGCCTGCTGACAATCTTTAAGGCACTGCTTTATATCGGTGTTTCGTCTCTGTTCCTGCCTCTGCTGTGGTATATCGCAGCCTGGAAACAGGGAGGGGATAAATTTCTCGATGTCGTACTTGCCGAGAACTTCGGACGTTTCTTCCATCTCAATACCCCCGATATCAATTATGACCTGGGACACGAGAATGGCGTATGGTATAACTTTATGACGCTGGCTGCCGGATTTATTCCCTGGACCATCTTCTTTTTCTTCTCCCTCTTCGGTTTGAACTGGCAGAGAAAAAAGGTATCGTTCAAACAGATGCTGAAAGACAGCTGGAATAATATTCTTTCCATGGAAAAGGAAAAACTGTTCAGCCTGGTAGCATTGGTTTGCATCATCTTCTTTTATAGTATCCCTTCCAGCAAGAGAAGCGTATACCTGATGCCGGCTTATCCGTTCATCGCAATATTCCTGGCACAATACGCCATCTATATCACGGAATACAGGACAAAGGTAACCCGTATCTTCGCTGCCTTCCTGGCATCGGTCACTACCGTGGTACTGATTGCCATCGGATTGACGATGATCGGTGTTATCGACCCCGTGGCTATTGCTTCACAGTACACAAGCCGTACCTCTACCCTGGCACAGGTCGAAGCTGTCAGCAACATATTTTCTTTCAGTTACGGACTGACGGTTTGCATTGTTATCGTCGTTTTGCTGGCATTGCTGACGGTGCTTTACCAAATGTTCAAGAAGATAAACATCAAGATCCTGTATGCGACAATCGCCCTGACTTTTACGATCAATTTGCTGATCGACGGGGTTATCATGCGGGGTATCCGCCAGGATGGTTCTGCCCGTCCTTTTGCGGAAAAGGTAATGAAAGAATATCCATTGAATGAGAATAATATGTTCGTTATGAACAATCTCAAGAAATACAGGAACCTGTACGGGCTTAATTTCTATCTCGGCAACCGTTTCCACAACTTCGAACAGGAGATGCCGGAAGAAGGATTCTTCTTTGCAACTTCCAGCGACCTGGAGGTTGTCCTTAAAAATTACGAAGGCCAATATACTTTTAATATATTGACCTCCTCTGAACGTATCATCCACGAAGTGCGCCGCCCGGTTGTCCTGTGCAGCTTCCTCCGTGTAAAATAAGATTATTTTAATTCTTTGATTTTGATACTGCGGAAAGCAACTTCGTCGCCATGATCCTGTAACAGGATATGTCCCTGGGGAGCTTCACCGAAACGTCCTGCCTCGTTATAAGACGGGGCAGCATATTTACTACCTTTCACCAATTCACGGAAAGCATCCGAACCACGATCGTATTCCAATGTTTTAAAGCCGTTCAGCCAATGTTCCACATGGTTGTTGGGGAATACTTTCAGGACAGCCTGGTTCCAATTGCCCACACCGTTGAAACGTTTGTTACCGGCCGGCATCATGTCGTAAAGGCTTGCCAGGGTGCGGCTGCCGGGAGTCGTTGTGTAGAGCTTGGCATCCGGATGCAGTTTGTCATCTAATATCTGGTATTCGAGGCCGTAGGCGGAGCCGCTAGGTTTTTCTGCTTCCGTCACGAAATATTTGATTCCGCTGTTTGCTCCCGGAGTGATTTTAAATTCCAGGCTTAACTCGAATGCAACATATTCTTTATCGGTCACGATATCACCTCCATTGGTAGACTCGCCGCCACCGGATTTCAGGACGATCAACTGTCCGTCTTCCACTTTCCAGCCATGATCCGGGAAAGCCTCTTTATGGGCGCCACGCCAGCCTGTAGTTGTCTGTCCGTCGAACAGGAGGTTCCATCCGTCCGCTTTTTCAGCATCCGTCAGGTAGTTGGGGACACGGTTCACTTCAGGAGCCAGGGTTCCCTGCATACGTTCGGCCTCCAGGTTCTCAGTCTTTATGCGGATATTACGCCATTTGATTTCTTTTCCTTCCAGATCGGTATTCTTTCCGATGCCATGCACCTGGAAAGCGATGAAACCTTTGGCAGTTTCGTCGTCATAGAGATTGGCCGTGTTCACACCGTTCAGCCAGATGCGGATATTGTTGCCGATCGCTTCGATACGGTATTTATTCCAATCTGTCTTCTTATAGGCGGCTTGTCCCGGTTTGTTATCGACAAGCGTCACCAGCCAACCACGGCGTGCCTCGTCGTAAACGCCTCCGCTCCATGCTCTGTCGGAAGGGTCCATTTCGCATTGGTAGCCATGCACACGCCCGTTCTGGTAATCCGGACGGCTTTCGCTGCGGAACTGCACACCGGAATTCAATGCCGGATCGCAGAGAGCTTCAAATTCCAGGATAAAATCACCATACTCCTGTTCGGTAGCCATAAAGCTGTTCGGCTGGCCCGTCACCGAAGTTCCGACCAGACAGCCGTCTTCCACCCGGTAGGGCGCTTCGCCGTTCAATTGCTTGAAACCGGTAAGATCTTTACCATTGAATAACTTTTGCCAGCCGTCATTCGACTGACAGGAACAAAGCAGCGCGAGAGACAGGGCTGCAAACTTCAAAGATGCTTTCATTCTGTTTTTCTTTTAGGTATTATAAATAAGAAAATTGTTTTACTGGTCTGTCAACTAACATATGTGTACGGGCACAAAGATAAACGATTATTCATAAATGCACAGCAAAAGTGTTGCTATTTTACAACAGATAGAACCTTTTTCAAAGAATAGCCTTATCTTTGCGTGCAAAATGTAATCAATAAAGGTATTTTTATGAAATTAAAAACGGCTCTCTTTGACTTTGACGGCGTGCTGGTCGACACAGAACCCATTTACGATATTTTCTGGAATGAAGCAGGTGAACGCTACGGAACAGGTATCGACAACTTTGCTGCCGTCATCAAAGGCACAACACTCCCCTACATCATCGAAAAGTATTTTTCCGACCGCACGGAAGAATTTCGTCAGATGATCATCAAAGAATCGACCGAATACGAAAGCACCATGCCTCTGCCCGCCATGCCCGGCTCCCTGGAATTTCTGCACCTGCTGAAAAAGAACGGTGTGCAGATGGGATTGGTCACCAGTTCGGACAATACAAAAGTTGAACGGGCATTCAAACTGCATCATCTGGAAAACATGTTCGATACAATCGTGACCGCAGACCGCATCACAAAGGGGAAACCTGACCCGATGTGTTACTTGCTGGCCGCAGACGACCTGCATGTCTCCCCTGCCGACTGCCTCGTTTTTGAAGATTCATTTGCCGGCATACAAGCGGGAACGGCTGCCGGCATGCGGGTTATCGGCCTGAGCACCACCAACCCGGAAGAATCATTGAAGGATAAAGTATATGAAGTGATTCCGAACTTCGAAAAGATTACTTTCGAGGATTATCTGAAGTGGTAACAACATTGTCACCTAATAAAAGCATATATCTTTTGAATTCAAAACATATATGCTTTGCAATCAAAAGACAGGTGTTTTGAATTTAAAAGACCTATCTTTTCAAAACAAAGAAGTATCAATGAAAAAAGACCTCCCAGGTGAAATAATTTTCTACCGGGAGGTCTTTCTATTTATAAAGCGATTTGTTTATCAGAAATTATATCCGATGCGAAGCGCCAGAATCGGCTGATCGAAATCTTTTATGATATTGTATTTGAATTCCAAACCGACAGTCAACTGGTTGGTTGCATAAACTTCACCACCTAAACCGACATTAGCTCCAAAGCGGGTTTCATTTTGACTCACTTTGACTTTATGTCCGTCAACATGACCTTTACCACTCCATTTCCAGAATGAAAGATCAAGACCTGCCAATGGATAGAAACCGAACATATCGCTCAATTTGAACACGTAATGAACATTCATGTCGATCGCACAGGCACTTATTCCATTATCTTTCACAAAGTAAGTCAACGAAGGCGCCAAACGAACCTCATCCGTCAGATTATAACGATAATCCAATCCTAACAATGCATTCCCATTATCGTTAAACCCATAACCAAGATTAAAACCGAAAGACGATTGTCCTTGCTGAGTCTGTGCAAATGCACTCATGCTGATAATTGCCAGCATGCACATAACAATTAATTTCTTCATACTCTCATTAATTTTAGTTCAACATTATGCGCAAATATAATTATTTTACTTTAAGTCTGTCCCCTGCGCTCTTAACAATACTGCGATAATAGTCTTCGTCGTAGCCAGGGAAATCAGGATATTCGGACAGTCCGTAGCCATTTTGCTTGAACTGGCCGTTTTCTTCTTTCTTAACGTTTCCGTCCATGTATTTTACTAAAAGATACTCGCCGAGCTTCTTCCAGCGGGCAGTTGCCTGATCGGCAGTCGTCGTGCTGAACCAGGTCAGGAACCGGACTGCTTCCGCCGGATTCTTGGCATACAATTCGGAGGCTGCCTTGTCGATAGCCGGGATTACCTCTTTATAACTGTTCTCCAATTCCTGCTGAACCGGACGAATGTCTTTGATCATAAAGCTGTATTTGCCGTAAGCCTGATTGGCCACCCAGTTGTGAATCCAGAATGCGGAAGTCCACGAGAAATTCATAATGTCCCCGTTTCCTACCCGGTAGCACTCGGGCGATTCCGTGATAGAGCAATACAACGGAGTGAACACGGCCATATCGGCATCATCCACACCGAACCAAAGGATTCCACCGATCGCATCCGGCAACCAGTTACGCATCTGCGGAACGATTACAAAACCGGTCTGCTGCGTAGCGATGGCACGTTCGTTGGTATATTCTTGTCCATCCACCTTAAATGTCATCGGACGCCAGCGATACGGCACTTTATAAGAACCGGCTCCGGCATCTTTCGTCATATCCAGATCGGTTCCTTCAAAATGGTCGCGCATACCGTTCTGAACGTCCTGAACAGACAACAGACGGTCCGGCTTCACATACAACGGCATCGGCTCCTTGGAAGGATCGCCCTTGATAAAGTCGGTGTACTTATCCATTGTCTTATCGTATTTACGGAAGAAAGACCATACACGTGCTTCACAACCTCTCAATGCGCTGAAGTCGTAAGGGCAATAGGCCTTCTGGAAACTGAAGTCTTTATCTTTTCCACTGAAATACCCTTTTTCGCGGGCCAAAGAAACAACATCGGGCGAATACATACAGTTTTCCTTGTCATCGAAAGGAATCTGCTGAATGCGCGACTGGTTGGCATGTGCAGAGATGCAATCATCCGGAACACGGATGGCCACCCAAACAGCCCCTTTGTTACCCGGGCCTTTACCGATCAGTTCCATCACCCATGCTTCGTTCTTGTCGGCGATAGAGAAAGTCTCGCCGCTGCTGTAATAACCGTAGTCCTTCACCAGGTCGGTCATTACTTTGATTGCTTCGCGGGCCGACTTTGAACGCTGGAGGGCGATGTAGATCAGGCTGCCGTAGTCGATAATACCTGTTGTATCCACCAACTCCGGGCGTCCGCCCCACGTACTTTCCGTGATAGCCACCTGATGTTCGTTCATGTTGCCGACAACCGAATACGTCTGTTCCACCTGCGGAATCTGTCCCAGCGGCTTATTTGTATCCCATTCCCTGACTTCCAGCATGGCACCTTTCGGCCAGGTCGCTGCCGGCCAACGGTATAACTCGCCATACAGGGTATGCGAATCAGCTGCATAACTGATCATCACCGATCCGTCGACCGATGCCTTCTTTCCTACCAGCAAACCCGTACAAGCCATTGCCTCCATTCCGGAAAGCAAAACGGCACAGGCTGCTGCGATAATCCATTTTCTTTTCATATAAATAAGTTTAAGCGAATAATAGCATATATACTGCCGCACCGCAAATATAGCCAATCAATGCCAATATTGAAAATCGCTTTGTATAGTACATGAAATCTATTTTCTCCAATCCCATCACCGTGACACCTGTCGCCGAACCGATAATCAGGATGCTACCGCCTGTTACAGCACAGTAGGCAAGGAATGTCCAGAATCCTCCGTCGGAAACAAAAAACTGTGCATAAGGAGCCAGGTCGGCCGTCTGCTGCACGATCGGATACATACCCATCGTCGCTGCCACCAACGCCACGTTATCCACACAGGAAGATAAAGCTCCGATCACAAAGCTGATTAAATAAGGTTCATGCACATGCTTGTCGAGATAGGCGGACATGATCCCCAACTGTCCCGATGTCTCCAGGGCGCCTACCGCCATCAGGATTCCCAGGAAGAAAAAGATCGTTGCCAGGTCGATGTTCGGTAATAATTGGGTAATACGCAGCTTTTCCGATTCATGCACATGCAAACGGCTGTACATGACATCGGTATATATCCATAAAATAACCAGTCCCAGCAATACCCCCAGGAACGGAGGCAAATTGGTCAGCATCTGAAAGACCGGAACCAAAGCCAATGAAAGTACGCCGATCACAAAGATCACCCGGCGTGAATGATTTGGTATTTCCGGAATAAACTCATCGGCAGCCTCTTCCTCACTCATGACACGCAGCTGGGCATCTTTCTTGAACAACCAGAAATGGGCAATGGAGAGCGGAACCAGCATATTAACCAGTGCAGGAATAAATACATGCGAAATCTGATGCATCGCCGTCACATTCTTTCCTACCCAGAGCAGGATTGTCGTCACATCACCGATGGGCGACCATGAACCGCCGGCATTGGCTGCGATAATCACCATACAGGCATATTTCAACCGGTCGGTCCTGTCGGGAACCAACTTACGAAGTACCGCCATAATCACGATCGCTGCCGCCAGGTTATCCAGCAAAGCGGAGAAGAAGAAAGTGGCAAAACTGATATACCACAACAGTTTCCGTTTGTTGGAGGTGCGGATATATCCCGTCACCGACCTGAAACCACCGTGTTTATCGACAATATCGACAATCAGCATGGAACACATCACAAAAAACAAGGTCTCTGCCACATTTCCCAGATGGTAAACGATAGAACGGTTGGTTATAAAATTAATAAATTGGTCTTTTGCCGGCAGATTTGTCATTTCGGGGTTCTGCATCAGAAACTCTTCGAACAGAGGATTGGAACGTTCAACGAAAATGTTGTAAGCGTCGAACATCAATATCATCCATAAGGAAATGGCCATAAAAAGAGCTGTTGCCGCTTTGTTGATCTTAATCTTATCTTCAAGCGCAATAGCAATGATACCCCCGATAAAAATAATTGGCATTAATATAAACATAGTTGTCCTGTTTTTGGGTCAACCTTCATTTAGAAGGGACCTATTTGAATCATACTTTATCACAATGTATACAAATAACCGATCTCTTCCGCCCAGATCGACTCGTCAGGGGTTTCAAGGATCAGAGGGATGTCGTCAAAACGAGGATCGGCCATCAGCATCTTAAAGGTTGTCATCCCCATCACCCCTTTTCCGATACTGTCATGCCTATCTACACGGGTCGCCAGGTCTTTCTTCGAATCGTTGATATGCATTCCGCGCAAATAGGAAAAACCGATCACTTCATCGAAGTGGCGGAAGGTTTCGGTAAAGCCTTGCTCCGTTTTAATATCATAACCGGCAGCCAGCGTATGAGCCGTGTCGATACAGACACCGACGCGCGTTTTATCTTCTACCCGATCGATGATGGCTGCTATTTGTTCGAATGTATATCCCAGGTTTGTACCCTGCCCGGCCGTATTCTCTATAACGGCACAGACACCTGCGGTCTGGTCCAACGTCCGGTTAATCGACTCGGCAATACGAGCCAGGCAATCGTCGACCGGCAATTCGTTCAGATGGCTTCCCGGATGGAAATTCAGCCGGTCCAGCCCCAGTTGTTCGCAACGCTGCATTTCGTCCAGGAAAGCATCGCGCGACTTCTGCAACCCGTCCGGGTCCGGATGTCCGAGGTTAATCAGGTAACTGTCATGAGGCAGGATATGTTTCGCCTCGTAACCGAACTCCTCACAACGTTCTTTGAATAAGGAGATACTTTTCTTCGTCAACGGGGATGATTTCCACTGACGTTGGTTTCGGGTAAAGAGGGCGAATGCTTTGGCCCCGATAGCATTCGCGTTCAGAGGGGCATTCTCAACCCCACCCGACGCACTTACATGTGCTCCGATGTATTTCATTTGTTAATCGTTTACTTTATTCTTTTTGTTACTGTTCATTATTTTTCATCTTCGGTCTTACAGCCGGCAAAATGAAACTTCTCCGTCGCCTGTTCTTTTGTGACGACAAAATATACGATGTCCGCCCGCGAACAAAGTTCGTTCTGCGAATTGTATATCTCCGTCTCTATGAATATGGCATTCCGTTTCTGCTCCTTGATACGCCCCCGTATCATCAAGCGCGGTTCCCGGGTCGAGATACTTTTCAGGAAACGGGCATCCAGCCGTGAAGTCACGCCCGACGTCTGTAATTTCCTTAATACCACCCAACCTGCCAGTTCATCCATCATGGTAGTCTGTATTCCCCCATGCAATGTCTCCAACCATCCCTGGTAATGGCTTTCCGGCTCCCAGAAAGCAACTATATCTTCACCATCTTCGTAAAACTCCATGTGCAGGCCCTGCGGATTTTCGGGTGCACACCCGAAGCACATATAGCCATCCAACCCTTTCCAGGGATTAATAATCTTTTTCATACAACAACAGCTTTAAACGGATTGTTTCTTAAATAAAGAGAATTTTATACTATAAGCCGGTTACAAATATGACAAACTTATGCCGTTTTTCCCGAAGCCACAAAAAAACAGAGATAAGAGCCGTGGCCTTACCTCTGTTTCCATACTGATAATCAGATATTTTATTTTCTTTTAATCTTCAATCTCAGGCATCAGGAAATCTACGAAGCACAGGGCAGCCAGAGCTGTTCCGTATCTCTTTTCGATGGTAATACCTTCGGTAATGAAGTTCAGTTCACCCAGATAATACTTACCGTAAGTCTTCTGGTGCAAGTCGTTGATTACACGGATCAAACGTGATTCCAACTCCTCGATACGATAACGGCCGCTGACCTCGCATACCAGGCCTCCAACCTTCTCATCGAAGTTTTCGTCCTTGTACATCCAGGCGTAAACCACACCGGCAGATACAAACTCATCCTGATAACCATGCGATACCGCCATAATGGTTTTCAATTCCGTACCAAATGGAGGAAGATCGATCTCGTCCATGGTTGCAAGATGTGCAGTTGCTGGAATAACAGACGAATAAGTCATAATGTTAAAGTCTGAAATACCGGCATCATAAAGAGCCATGTGATAAGAACCTGCATGCTTTTCCAGGTCTGAATCACCACTACCCTTTGTAATAAAAAAGGTGTTTGGAATTAAATTCCCAACTTTCTTTACCATCTACAAATATGTTTTACTTAATTAATAATATGAGGGCACAAAAATAGAAACTTCTTTGGGATTATTTTCTTTACAAATGATAAAAAAACAGCTTTTTACATATTATTATTCATTTTATTTTAAGGTATATCGCATAAGGTATAATTATCAGCCGTCACGGAGACTTCCGCCAACGTCCATAAATTTCACTTATCGCCCGATTGACAAAAGTGATGGGAAATACCGGCTTTCCGGGTGAACAAATAAGAAACCCGCCGTGTTAGAATAGTAGAAACAACATAAAACTTATTAGTCATGCTTACATTATGCCTCAGTTTATTATTGTTGGTAACTAATAATAGTAATAATAGTAGTAGTCAAATAACAGATAAAAAAGAAGAAATTATGAAATTCGAATTAATTAAATTGCCTTATGCGGCAAATGCATTGGAACCGGTTATCAGTCAAGCAACAATTGAGTTCCATCACGGAAAACATTTACAGGCTTACGTAAACAACCTGAATAACCTGATTCCGGGTACAAAGTTTGAAAACGCTCCCCTGGAACAGATCGTAGCAGAATCCGACGGCGCTATCTTTAATAATGCCGGACAGATACTCAACCATAACTTGTATTTCACCCAGTTCTCCCCCAAAGGCGGCGGCGAACCTAAAGGAAAGCTGGCGGAAGCCATCAAAGCAACCTGGGGTTCGTTCGATAACTTCAAGAAAGAGTTCAACGCAGCAGGCGCCGGTCTATTCGGTTCCGGATGGGTATGGCTGGCAAAAGATAAAGACGGCAAACTTTCAATTACCAAAGAGCCAAACGGCAGCAACCCCGTTGCACACGGACTGGTTCCTCTCCTGGGATTCGATGTATGGGAACATGCTTATTACCTGGATTACCAGAACCGCCGTCCCGATCATCTGAATGCCTTATGGAATATCGTTGATTGGGATGCCGTTGGCGAAAGATATTGATATTAATAAGTAGTGTGATTTAAACCAGATAAGGCCGTCCGGGGGGAATGTTCTCCGAACGGCTTTTTGTTTACCGATCACCCCAAGGGAAAAATGTCAATTATTAAGGAAATACAGCAAACAGTTACAAGCATATAAGGTCGTAACTTTGTTATGTAAAATAGAAAGAGAAATAATAACTAAACAATAAGGAGTTAGAATCATGAAAGTAAAAGAGTTGACAAAACAAGAATTTCTGAGTAAAGTGGCCAATTATGAAGCAAGTCCCGATAAATGGATATACGAGGGTGACAAACCTTGTATCGTCGATTTCTTCGCTACCTGGTGCGGTCCTTGTAAAATGATTGCCCCTATCCTGGAAGAGCTGGCAGGCGAATATGAAGGAAAAATAGACATCTATAAGGTCGATACGGAAAAAGAAGAAGAACTGGCAGCTTCTTTCGGCATCCGGAGCATTCCTTCCCTCCTGTTCTGTCCGATGGGCGAACAACCGCAGATGGCAAGAGGTGCCATGAGCAAGGCTGATTTCAAAAAGGCTATCGAAGAAGTTCTTTTGAAGAAATAAACAATGCTATCATATTACTTACGGAACTCCTGAAAGTGCAGGCTATCGAAAGAGCAGCCGGCTTTCAGGAGTTTTATTTTGTCTACAATTTATCCGTGTAAAATATCTTTCATGTCAATCACAGGCCAGGGCTTATAATCACGCCAGGCACCGCGGGTAAAATCAGGAACAGCCACAGAGCAGCTCTTGTTCAGGACAGAACGTTCGCTCAATTCGACGATACATGACCAGGCAGCCGCATCGTACACACTCTGATCCAGCGGATAACCGTTACGCAGGCAATAGATAAGACGCCAGTCCATGATAAAGTCCATACCACCGTGACCACCGACTTTCTTTGCCCGTTCGCCGATGTATTTGCTCAGAGGGTGTTCATAATCCGCCATCACTTCCTTTTGAGGCCCTTCTTTCAGGAAAGAATGCGTATCGGGCTGTACAGCCACCTTCTGCTCCGGATATTTAACAGCCATCCCTTTCGTTCCCTGCACCAGATGGATACGGGAATAAGGACGGGGCGATGTCGTATCATGCTGAATCATGATAGACTTGCCGTTCACAGTATGGATAATGGTCGTATTCATATCCCCCAGGGCATACCGTTCCGATTGGGTGATACGTTCGTCATCTTTCAGATTTTCCTTCGCCCAAAGAGCCAGGCCGAACTGGTTGGTCGAAACCGATGACAGGTAATCCATCCGGTCTCCCTGGTTGATTCCCAGAATCTGGGCAACCGGGCCGAGTCCATGTGTGGGATACGGGTTTCCGGTATGGTATTTACTGTATTCCAGGCGCCAATGTTTATAATAGCCTTTAAACTTCGAGCCTCTCAGGTCGTGGATATAAGCGCCTTCGGTATGAATAATTTCTCCCAGCAGTCCCTGGCGGGCCATATTCAATGTGGCCAATTCAAAGAAGTCGTAACAACAATTTTCAAGCATCATGCAATGAAGCTGCGTTTCTTCGGCCTTGTCGACCAACGCCCAACAATCCTTTACCGTTAGCGCAGCCGGCACTTCGATGGCAACATGTTTTCCATGATCCATGGCATAAAGGGCAATAGGTACGTGCAACTCCCAAGGGGTGGCATTATAAATCAGGTCGATATCATCGCGTTCGCACATTTTCTTCCAGTCTTCTTCTCCGGTATATGCGACTGCTTCTTTCCGGTTACTGTTTTTAAGTGTTTTCTGGCTATTCTCAATCCGTTCGGGATTCAGATCACAGATAGCCACAATCTCCGTTCCCTCGATCTGTGCCATACGCTTTACGGCGCCTGCCCCTCTTCCCAGACCGACAACACCGATACGGACGGTACTCAAAGGTTTACAACGCAGTCCTAAAACGGATTTTCCTTTTGCCGGGGGAAACAGGTCTTCTGTCTGTGAAAAAGAACTCCCGCTGACCGGCGTATTGGCAGCATTCATCTCTTTGCCTACAACGATAGCTGCACTTCCCGCCAATGATCTTCTTAAAAATTGTCTTCTGTTAATGCTCATGATAATAGATTTTAGATTAAGTGATATTATATGAGTCGGCAAAATAAGAATTTATTTTCACTTCTACTATTTTTCTTAAAAAAATGTCTAATCTTTTCTTATTATTAATCAGGGAGATAGATTGTATTTGAAAAGAAAGATAAAAAAAAGTATACAAAAAAACGCCCTCCCCTATTGCGAGATTAGAAATAATCACTACCTTTGCACTCGCAAAACAGAAATACTGAATGCCTCTTTAGCTCAGTTGGCCAGAGCACGTGATTTGTAATCTCGGGGTCGTTGGTTCGAATCCGACAAGAGGCTCAAAGGAAAAGAGAGATTTTCCTATAAAACGTAAGTTTTGCACTGGGCAGTTACCAGAGTGGCCAAATGGGGCTGACTGTAACTCAGCTGTCTTTCGACTTCGGTGGTTCGAATCCATCACTGCCCACAGAGAACCTCAGGAATTTAATTTCTGAGGTTTTTGTTTTATGTCATTTCGTGTTTCTGACTATCCCATGAAGGACAGGAGTGTCAAGAGTTTCATCAGTCTCACCCCCATTTCTGAAAATACGCTTTTCCCCAAAAATACATATAATATATTGATATACATCAATATACAGCCTGTTTTAAGATTCAAATTCAAGCATAAAAAACCGTTTTTTCTCTTTATTTCGGACATTTTTAGTGAGTAGTTATCCGTTAACTCACCGGTGCCTATCCGTTCTTCCTCCGGTGCCTATCCGTTTTTCTTCCGGTGCTTACCCGTTTTTCATATTATGCTTACCCAATATAACAGAATAACCATACTCCAAAAGAAGAAGTGCGTCCGAAACTTTAATAAAAAAAGGAATAAATTGAAGAGAGAAAAAAGAGAATATAAATATAATAAGCTATATTTCAGATATATAAGTGCAGAAATCTTTATCTGAACAAAAATGCAGAAAATGAAAAAGGGGGGTGAGACTGATGAGACTCTTGACACTCTTTCCTTTTGACGCACCCCCCTTTTTAGAAAACGTATTCTCCTATTAATGGAAATATACGAATTTATACAATAGAATTTTTCTTTGTAAACTCGATGATTTCGCTGATATAACCGAAAGCAAGACCTGTCACGGTATCCGCACAGCCGTAATAGATAGCGATACGGTCAGATTCGGGATCATGCAGGGCGGCACACGGGAATGTCACGTTAGGCACGTCACCTACACATTCATAATCCTTTTGCGGAGAAAGCAGGTACGGCCCCGTGCGATATTTTACCTTCCAGGGCTGATCCAGATCCAACAGGGCGGCACCGAAGCTATATACATAGCCATTGCATGACTGCAATACGCCATGATAGATCAGCAACCAGCCTTCCGATGTCTCGATAGGAATAGGACCTGCCCCGATCTTCAGACATTGCCAGGCGCTCACTTCAAACGGAGCCGGAGCCATCACATGACGATGTTTTCCCCAGAAGCACATATCAGGCGATTCGCTGTAGAAAATGTCGCCGAACGGCGTATGGCCATTGTCACTCGGACGGTTCAGCATGGCGAAATTACCGTTGATCTTACGCGGGAACATCACACCGTTACGGTTGAAAGGCAGATAAGCATTTTCCAACTGATGGAATATTTCGAAATCGAATGTATAAGCCACACCGATCGTCGGGCCATGATAGCCGTTACACCAAGTGATATAATAGCGGTCTTCGATGAAGCATACACGAGGGTCATACGCATAAACGAATTTGCCTATCTCTTCGTCCTCGCATTCGAACTCCAGCTTTGTCTCAGAAATATTCCAGTGGATAGCATCCGCACTGAAACCGACATGCAGACGCATACGGCGGTTGGTATCGTCGCAACGGAACACGCCGGCATAACCTCCCTTGAACGGAACGACAGCACTGTTAAACACACTGTTTGATGTAGGGATAATATCACGGGGAATCACCGGATTATTCGAATATCTCCAGATCACATCTTTACAATCAGCCGGGCGGTCTTCCCAAGGCATATCGGGCAGCGGTTCGCCAATAATTTTCAGTTTATCCATTTCTTATTGATTTGTTTTATTTGACAATACAAAATTACTTCTTTTCATTCAATTTCAGTTCTTCCATCAAAGCATTATACTCGACTTCATCCTTGCTCATCTTGTCGTACCAGTTCTTTTTCAGCACCAACGTAGTGATAGCCAGGATCAGGATGCTGGTTATCAACGGCATGCCTTCACGGATCACGATATACATCGGGATAATGGTCAGACACATCTGCCAGATAATGCCGACAGCCACATTGAACATATCGCGTTTGAAGTTTTTATTCGCTTTCACCTGCGGATATTTGGCAACAACCTTATTATAAACAGGTTTCCAGTAACCCCACGGACGTACGGTGATGTAGAAACGTTCCAGCGTTTCGTCTTCTACCGGAGGAGCCGCATAAGTACCGACGATACAACCGATCAGGGAAACAACCAGTAAAACCGGGAAGTAGAACAACGGCAGCATCGGAGCATTATTGGCATACTCGCCCACCCTTTCCACAAAATGTCCGTCTACCATCGTATAGCCGTCGAAGATGAACGGGCATACCATAGCGGCCAGGATACCGGTAATCATTCCCCAGAAATAACCGTTCCCGTTAAAACGCCACCAATGCCATTTCAGCAGGTTGGCTGCAATATATCCGCCATACAAAGCAGATGTGATCCATTGCAGGACGGAGTTTACGCTCTCCACGAAGAAACCGATCACCACACTGACAACAACCACCGCTACCGTTACGATATAGCTGGCACGGATCATCGTCTTGTTGCTGGCATTCGGGTTGATATATTTTTTATAGATATCATTTACAATATAAGCAGGCGCCGCGTTGGCCGTAGAGGCAAAAGTAGACATAAAGGCAGCAAGCAATCCGGCAAGCAGAAATCCGCATACTCCAACGGGCACGAACTGATTAATAGCATTCGGCAGGATCAGTTCGAAGTCGATCGCTCCGGTCTTTGTCGTCAAATCCAGGTCTTTGAAGAAAGCCAGCGCCAGGATCGTAAATCCCATAATCATCAGATAACGCGGGATAAGCAGGATGACAGGAACAGAACCGCTCATTAAGGCTGCTTCCTTACCGTTACGGCAGGAAAGGATCTTCTGCATATCGTAGTTGGGGGCAGGTCCCGCCATACTATTGAACACTCCTTTGAAAAGCATCATCATAATAAAAATCCCGAACAAACCGAACTGGTCGTTCATTATCTTTGTATTTACATCGCTGAAAATGTCGGTCCAATGCAAATCAAGGTTCCACCCAGGCATCAGGCTGTCCCAACCGGCAGGTACGATAGAAGCAATCGTTTCAGGGCTTACCTTCATCATAGCGATAACGGCAATCGTGATACCGGCAACCGTCATAATGGCAAACTGAACCACATCGGTCCATACGATACTCAACATACCGCCCAGCATCACATAGATCGTGGCGATGGCTGTAAAGAATATACCGTAAGCATGCGGCACGTATTCAGCCGGTATATCAAACGGGACATACTGGGAAACAAAATCCCATGGGAAGAATATCTCCATAAATTTACCCACGCCGATAAAGCCGTAGCTAAGGAACCCCAGCACACCGATCAGGGCGTAGATAACGACAATCGTATGCGACAGGCTGGCGCCTTTGTTCTTTCCGAACCGTGTCTGTATCCATTCCGCCCCTGTCAGCACATTCGACCGGCGGAGCCAGACAGAGAGATAGACCATCAGGAAGATCTGGTTAAATACAGGCCAGAGCCAGGGCACCCAGGCACTTTTGATTCCATAAATAAAGGCTAGTGTAACCATCCACATAGTACCAGAGATATCGAACTGGCCGGATGCGTTAGACAAGCCTAACATATAAAAAGGTAGTGTTTTTCCTCCCAGGAAGTAGGAGTCCATGTTTTTCGACGCCTTTTTCTTTAACACTAATCCGATGACGATCATGGCCACCAGATAGAGTCCGATGATAAAGATGTCGATTGGTTGCAATTTCATGATATTAAGTTTGTTTTTAGGTTTAACGTTTAGCAAAGATATATAAAAAATGGAGAAAGTTATAAATCCTTCTGTGGAGAGTGAAGAAAGTAACTGTTTCCCTCTCGGGAGGGGGCAGGGGGTGTGTTAATGCCAGTCATATAGGCGAACAATAACACACCCCTTATCCCCTCTCAAGAGGGGAATCAGTTACAACCAGTTATAGATAATCTACTTAGTCGATCGGGCAGACAGAAGAGATCATGCCGAATGTATCGTTGTCATTCAGGCTCCAGATAACTTTGTTGTTACCGTCGATCTCCATCAACTGTGGGTTGTTTGATTCTTTTGCACTGGGGTCGTGTCCCTGCCAGTTACAGATATACAGACCGTTGTTTGAAGTAGGCAACAGCTGGGCAACAAAGAATAAAGAAACACCTTCGATGTCCTTTTCGCCGATCCGGCGGATTATTTCGCCTTTGTCCAGATTTACTTCCATCAGAGAATGTCCGTCACCGCAAGCTACCATGTAATTGCCGTTGTTCAGCAATACAGTGCTGTACGGAGTACCTTCCAGCTTCGTTGTTTTAACCAGTTCGCCGGCCGGAGAGATTTCACGTACTTCAGATGTAGCGAAAAGAGGCATCAGATAGTTGCCTGCCTTGTTCTTGTTCACCTGGCGGAACTGAGCATGCGGGTGGTCGATACCTGTTTCGTATACAGTTTCTGAAAGTATCTCGCCTTTCGGGCTCACTTCCATGATCTTAGCCGGATGGCCGCACCATGCCAACAGGTAATTACCGTCGGGCAATACACGGGCTGTCTGCATCTCGCAAGTATCCGGAGCCGGAATGTTCCATAACTCTTTCTGATCGCGGGTAATCAGTTTTGCACCTTTTTTATAGGCGAACAGGATATTTCCGTCCGGAGTAGCAACGGCTGAATTACATTCCCAACCTTTTTGTATAGGATGCTCCCATTCTATCTGCTTTGTATTCTTGTCAATGATAACGACTTTATTCCAGCCTGAACCGGCCAACAATAATTTCTGAGCCTTTTGCTGGCAGGAAGTGGCAGCAAATAAGAAAAGAGCAGAGCACAATAATGTGAATATTTTCTTCATGGCAATTCAATATATGTATTATGTTATGTTTAGATACAACAAGGGGCAGAGCAGAGCCCCGCCCCTTCGGAGTATAATAATTAATTACTTAGACAAATCCTGGAACTTTTCGAAACCTTGTTGCGGAGTCAAACCGTCATGAACCACTGCGTGAACAGCCTGGATCATAGCGACAGGATTTTCAGACTGGAATACGTTACGTCCCATGTCAACACCGGCAGCACCGTCGTTGATAGCCTTGTAACACAGTTCCAATGCTTCCAGTTCAGGTAATTTCTTACCGCCTGCAATCACAACAGGAACCGGACAAGCAGCAACTACTTTTTCGAAACCTTCGCAATAGTAAGTCTTCACGATATTTGCACCGTTTTCAGCACAGATACGGGAAGCCAGACCGAAGTAACGAGCGTCGCGTGCCATCTGTTTGCCGACAGCAGTCACACCCATTACAGGAATACCATAACGAGTTCCTTTATCTACAGCCTTGTACAGGTTGGCGATCGTCTTCGCTTCGTGTGCTTCGTCACCGATAGCCAACATCACAGCCATAGCTGAAACGTTCATGCGGATAGCATCTTCTATGTCGATCAGAACGTTGTCGTTCAGGTCAGTCAGGATAGAAGTACCAGCATCCGAACGCAAACAGATAGGTTTGTTTGTTGTTGTCGGGATTGAAGACTGAAGGATACCGCGTGTACACATGATACAGTCGGCATATTCAATCAGCGGTACAATATTCAGGTCGATACGTTCCAAACCTGAAGTCGGTCCCATGATGAAGCCGTGGTCGAAAGCCAACATTACGGCTTTGCCTGTTTTCGGGTTGAAGATACGTGATAAACGATCTTTCATACCCCAGGGAAGGTTTTCAGCACCCTTCACATGGAAACTCTGTTGTTGAGAGCTAACACCTAAACCGAAGTTACTGCCTTCTCTCAAATCATCTAAATCTGCCATTTTTCTATTTTCTATATTTAAAAAAGTTAGTTATTCTATTATAATGCTTCTGCGAAAGAGGCAAACATACAGCTCCAGGAAGTAGCACCGCTATCGGCATAACCGATAGAACGTTCGCCGTAGTTACGGGCACGTCCGAAGTTTGCTTTCATGTTGACAGTTTCTTCAGCACCTCTGATAGCTGCTTCAGCACCTGCTGTCATGATTTCCTTGATATCGTCCGAAGTAGATGCTTCGATTGCTTCGATTGCGGGGATCAGGGCGTCCATCATGGTTTTATCACCCTTCTTAGCTTGTGTCTGTTTCTGCACGTTTGCAAGGCCTCCGGCAAACATCTTCTTCACACCGGCAGCATCCAGTTCAGTGCCGGTAGCGTTGTCGCTCATTCCAAGGAAAAATGCTCCTAACAGGGTACTTGTCGATCCGCTCGTTTCCAGCATCACGCCAAATCCCATGTCATTCAGCATAGATTTGAATTCCGTCCCTTTCTCGCCAGCTTTCACTACAACAGAGAAAGCAGTTACGATAGCCTGTCCGTGATCGCCGTCACCGATTACCGCATCCAGTTTAGAGAATTCGTCTTCGCGGGCTTTGATATGCGTTAAGGCGTTATTCAGCATACCTTTGAAAGCCTCAATAGTCAGTTGTTTCATGTTTATTTGTTTATTTACCGATAGTTGTCCAATACGGTGCGTTTGCACTCTTGTTCTTTAAGTAGTCAATATGATCTTCATCCAAAATACCTACGATCATCTGGAAACCGGCTTGTTCCTGAACTGTCAGGATTTCCTGGATACGGCCGAATACTACTTCCAGACCACGTGCTTCCAATTCTTTGTAAGCCTTACGGAAGATGATATTCAATTCCATATGAGTAGTAGCGCCTACGCCGTTGATGATAAGCATCATCTTGTCGCCAGCCTTCGGTTGCAGTTGCTGACACAGCAGGTCAACCATTTCGGCAGCAGTAGCATCGGCAGATACCAGCGGTTTCTGGCCGCCACCACCTTCACCGTGCTGTCCCATACCGATTTCCATGATACCGGCAGGCAGGTCAGTGATTGTTGCATTGTTTTGCGGATGAGTACAAGAACGCATAGCAACAGCCAAAGTAGCTACTTTTTCGTTGTAACGTTCGCCAATCTCGATCAGTTCGTCCAATGATTTGCCTTCGTCGGCAGCAGCACCCAGAATCTTATACAAAGGTACGCAACCAGCCAAACCGCGACGATCGTTTGTCGGAGCACCGATACCGGCACTGATATCATCGTGAGTCAAAAGCTGTTTAACTTTGATGCCTACGCGTTCTGCCAGCTGGCAAGCCATGTTTGCACTCATCACGTCGCCTGAGTGGTTCAATACAACCAACAGGATACCTGCTTCGCGTTTCATCAACTGCAAAGCCTGGAACAGACGCTGTGCACCCGGAGCAGCAAATACGTCGCCTACTACGGAGCAGTCGAGCATACCGTCGCCTACGAAACCGCTCAATGCAGGTTCGTGACCAGAACCGCCTAATGTAACGATAGCTACTTTGTCTTCGCTTTTCGGATTAGCGCGAACAACAATGTTTTCAGCAGCCAGCTTTACCTGATCAGGATAAGCCAATACATAACCCTCCAGCAATTCCGGAGTTACTTGTTCGGGATCATTTATAAATTTAGTCTTAATTTCTGCCATGGTGTTTTTCCTCCTTGTTTCGTTTAGGTTTATAAATTATTTGATTTCCATTAATTCGATTGCGATGCCTTCTTCTTCGATGAAAGCGATAGTCAGATGTTCGTCGCATACAGCCGGGCCAAAGATCACCTTTGCATCTTTCAGCGCTTCGTCCAGTGAAGGAACTGTATAAGCGATATGACCATTTGATTTAACCAATTCAGGCAGACAACTCTTTGCAGGATCGTCAAACTTCAGGAATTCGATCTTGTTAGGGCTCTTGCTGTAATCGGTTAACCATACGTTCAAACCTTCGTTGAACATTGCACCTTCTTGGTTTTCGTTGGTAATGATACCTACATGATTAAATGTTCTCATGATCACTAAAATTTAATGTTTAACTTCTATATTAATAATTCATTCGTTTTATATCCACTTTATCTGGTAACGGACCCGACCTTGCCTACCTAGTAGGTTAACCGTGTCTACCTAGTAGGTAGATCATGCTTACCAAGTAGGTAGACCACAACAGGCAAAAACTACCCATTTTCCTTCTCCTTCGTTTTGTTAAAGCCAATCCTGGACAATACGCCAAGAACGATCACAACTGCACCGGCTATATACAAATAAGTAAAGATTCCATGTACATTATCGTTCTGTCCGTACGAGTGCATGCCGCTCAGGAAATAATTCACTCCGAAGAATGTCATCAATACGGATGAGAAAGCAACGACCGAGCACAGATTGAATAACCAGTCGCTATACCAGCGTCTCACCAGATGAAGGTGAACAACAACGGCATAAACCACCATCGTAATCAATGCCCATGTTTCTTTCGGGTCCCATCCCCAGTAACGTCCCCATGACTCGTTCGCCCAAACGGCACCGAGGAATGTTCCGATCGTCATCAAAGCCAACCCTACCCAGAGCGACATTTCATTGACGATAGTCAGTTCTTTCACACGGGTTTTCAGCAATTCCGTATTTTTCTTTCCGGCGATACTCGTCATCACCAAGTTCGTCAGTCCGATCAGGCAACTGATACCGAAGAAGCCATAAGCGGCAACGATTACGGCCACATGGAACATCAGCCACGGCGATTTCAATACCGGAACGAGCGGATTGATTTCAGGGTCCATCCAGTTCAGTCCGGAGACGAACAGGATAATACCGCCAAACAAAGTGGCCAGTGCAAAGGTCACCGTACTGCGTCTTACAAACAGCAGACCGGCCAAGACTGTCGCCCAGGCAACATATACCATTGTTTCATACGAGTTACTCCACGGCGCATATCCGGCAATATACCAACGCATCCCCATGCCGTACATGTGTAAAAGGAATACAGCCAACACGCCTATTCCCACTATCCAGAGACCAGCCTTCATCCACTTCTGCTGTTTGAACAGCATGGCGAAAGAGAGTACAAGCATCAATCCTCCCAGGATCAGATAGCCTTTCTTACACTGACGGAACACGTCCATCTTGTTATATTTCAATTCT
This sequence comes from Parabacteroides goldsteinii, assembly GCF_020091425.1. Lineage (NCBI taxonomy): Bacteria > Pseudomonadati > Bacteroidota > Bacteroidia > Bacteroidales > Tannerellaceae > Parabacteroides > Parabacteroides goldsteinii. The sequence continues at coordinate 2,578,144 of NZ_CP081906.1, forward strand.
GTCTCTATCTTTTTCGGAGAGATATCCAGTGTTTTGTTCTTTGCCTGCTGATAAGTACTGATCATGTCGATCACCTCATTGGCTTTCGACCAGTCGCCACCCTGCAAAGCATCCTGCACTTCGGCCAGATACCAGCCCATGATCCGGGAAACAAACATGGAGTCTTTGCCGGCAAATTCGGACAAGTCATCACCGGGGGCATACCATTTATGGTTAGGATCGTCCTCTTTCGGGAACAGGTTCAACATCTGGTAATTGATCAACTGGTGGAAGATATTGATCTGCTCGTCCAGTTTCAGCAAGTCCTTGTCGAAACGGGTCCGTTCGGCAGGCATCTTGTTGTAGGCTTCCTCCAGTTTCTGTTGCAATTTATAATCGCCTTTATTATCGAATGCCTGAAGATAAGCACATTCGCCGTCTGTCAGGTCGTAATAATTAGCCAGTTCTTTATTGGATAAAGCGATAAAAGGAACACGCATCCACATATCCGGCATGGAAAGCAGGCTCAGCAGGAACTGGTCGGAATTCAGATTTCCGATCTTGTCCGACTTATGCAGCTTACGCAGGATTTCCGAAGAAAAGGTATTGATAGGCATCATACGGCCGCTATGCGACTGGATCGGCAATGCGCCGAACTTAGCGGCATGTTCCGGAGACACCGCATATTTCTGTACGGCATCCAGCATGGACGAAGTTTCTTCTTTCGCATTTACCGACACCGATAATGCTAGCAAAGCGATAATCATTGTTGCCGACTGTGCAACAGAGCGAAATTCTTTCAAACGGCGGCTCAACGCCATAAAGCGGGAATTCTTCCCTACTAAGGATAAGATAAGACCGATTACCAACAACAGGTAACCTGTATACGTTATATTCCGTCCGGCTACATCGCGGTTGACGGAAAGTACGGTACCCTGTTCGTCCGGATCGTAAGAAGCCTGGAAGAAACGGTAACCTTTTACATCTAACACATTATTCATAAATACATGTTCGTGGCGTGTTTTACCGTCTACATGCACCAGCAATTCGCTTTCATAAGAAGACGGACTGGACGAACCCGGATAGCGGGTTAAAGTAAATTTCACCAATTCTACGGTGAAGGGTAAAGTGTGGAATGTTGTCAGATCGCCCTGGCGGACTGCTATCTGATCGGTTGATTCTCCTTCGCGGATATGAAGGATGCCTTCTTCGCCGAACTGGAAGGATGTAAGGGCGCCAAGAAGGATAATGATAAAGGAAGTATGAACTACCATTAAGCCCCATCTGTGCAGCTTGCAATATTGGTACTTAACAGCAATGACAATAAAATTAACGACTAAAAGAAACTGCAACAAAAAGAATAAGGGGGAATAATAAATCATTGCTTTGGCAGCTGCTGTTCCATGATACTTTTCTATAAAAGTGGCGACAGCCAGGCCAAAACCATAGAGGAGTAACAAGACAATTGTTGTTACAAAGGAAGATAGTATTCTTTCGAGAGTTGCTTTCATTTGTTGTTTTATTAAGTTATGCCGCCAAAGATAAGAATTTTCAATTAAGTGACCCCGGCCTTACCGGGGCCACCTAATAGATTTTATCTATATCTAGGACATATCTTAGGGATTAGTCTTCGATGATTACACGGAAACCTACGTTAAATACACGCTGGTACGGATAGTAAGCCTTACGTGCATAAGCAGTAGAGAATTTCGGACGTTCGATATATGAACCACCACGAACCACTTTATGATCTGAAGTCAGTTTTGTCTTCGGATTATACGGATAAGGCACATAGTCTGAACGGGTCCATTCTGAAACATTACCGTGCATGTTATACAAACCGAACGGGTTGGCTTCATACACCTTTTCGCCTGTCTGGATCAGCTGACCGTCGTCTACTCCTTCTTCTTTCGGCAAATAAGTATAATACTTATACCAATAAGAATTCGGAGACATCGGTTTCGGGTCTACACCACTTACTGCGAACAGTAAAGTAGTCTTGTCAGCCAGGTTTTCATATTTACCGAAGTCAGTATTCATATCACCATACCAGAAATCACTGTCGCTACCTGCGCGGCAAGCCCATTCCCATTGTGCTTCTGTCGGAAGCGTAATGTTCAGACCTGTCTTTTCGCTCAGTTGCTTACAATAATCCATTGCATCATTGTAGTTTACACGGATTACCGGTTGATTCGGCTCGTTAGCCGGATAACCCTGTACTACGTGGTCTTTCCACAACTGGTCTACGAAACGGCTGTCATGATCCGGATAAATCGCATTGAACTGCTGGTTGGTAATTTCCATTTCACCCATCCAGAACGGTTTGTCGATCTTCACCTTAGCTGTAGGATAAGCATCAGATTCGCCATTATAGCTACCCATTACGAATTCACCGGCAGGGATACGAACGAAATTGATCTTCACGCCCGGAGCGATTTCAATCTCTTTACGGTTGCTCGTTTCCTTGGCAAGCATATCTTTGATAGCTGCTTTGTCGAACGGCCAGCCTTTAGCTTTCACATTCTTCACCTTTACAGGAGCTGCCTTTTCAGGCATAACCGGAGTGATCGGGCCCTGAGCTTTCAGATAAGAAGCGTAGTCAGCGATTTCTTTCTTCCAGTCTACACCCATGCCATTAGCATATTTGTCAGTCAATTCTTTACGACGTTCGATCTGATCGAATCCCTGATACGGGATGATTTCCTTACCCAGAACGTTTGCATCGAAGTAACCTTTATCAGGAGCATTATAGTCGATCCAGTTGTACAGTTTCAACCATTCTGCGTCAGTCAGTTTCACGTTATGGTGACCCTTCTTCAGGATACGAACCAATTCGCTGGTGTTCGGATGATATTCATACGGTTGAAGAACAACCATATCACCTTCACCACCCTGACGGTGTACGTACGGATGAATGTTCAGATAAGATGTGCCATAACCCAGTTTGTCTTTCTTACCGCCACGCAGGTCGAATGCCTTGCCTTCGCCATTATGACAAGCGATACAAGCACGATCCAGGATTGGCTGAATTTCCAGGTCGAATGTGAATGAACGAACACCACCTTCAGGAGCCTTCAACGGAGCAGCCGCTTTCTGAGAAGCCATCACACGTTTCGGAATAGGAATCTGATTCTGGTCTTCGTGACAACCGATACAAGATACCACTTCACCCGGCTGGCCGGTTACCCAACTACGCATCCACTGAACAGCAACGCCGTCCTTGTCGATCGGCTGGATAGAGATCGGAGTATTAGCCGGAACTTTGAAGATAGCCGAACCGTCTTCTTCAACAGGTACAGTACCTAACAAACGTTTGATATCCCAACCACTCTGGATACCGTGCCAGTTGTGGTCTGAACGAGTCTTCACATAAGCATATTCATAAGCATGCAGACGAAGTTCTTTCACAGTTCCGCGAGGAATACCGCGCAGACCTTCACCTTCATAAATATCCTGAATAAAGATAGTAGCTTCTTTTTCATTCAGCTTCACACGATCAGGAATTGCCGGAGGTGTTTTTGTTTCCTTCACCAGGATCGGGCTGATATAACCTTCACCTTCAGCCTGCATCAGACAAGTAACGTTATCATAGATGTCGACCAGATAAAGTCCCCACAAAGACTGCGGGTCTAACTTGGCTGCAACCAGGAAATATTTGTCATTCAGCGGAGTCGGTTTAACGAACTGAGGCCATACGCCATTTACCAATTCGTCTTTGATCAACTCCTGGATAGGACGGTTACGGTGAGGAATTTCCTGAACCATACCCTGTACATTCTTACGTCCCTTTGTCGGGTCGAAGATGATCAGACGTCCTGAACGGGCAACACCGTGGTGTCCTGAGATAATACCAACGAAAGCAGAACCATGTCCGGGCAACGGCTGAATGTCGAACGTACTGTTCGGGAACATTGAACCACTACCATACAAAGCCTTGTTTTCTGTTCCGTCCGGATTCATATGCATCACGATACGAGAATAATAGTGAGTCAGGTCAGTATATTCCCAACGGGTATACATCACACGTCCGTTATTCATTACAACCGGGTTCCAGTTGGCATCCTGGTCAAATGTCAGACGACGCAGATTCTTCTGTTCCGGAGTATAAAGAACCATATTACCAACCGGGTCATCACCGCTTACGCAAGGAACACCCTGGTAACCGATGTTGGAGTTAGCAATAATACGTCCGTCCGGCAGATAAGTACCATCATAGAATTCCAAGTCAGGTTCTTCATTCTCGATCAGCTTTTTGCAGCCTGTTCCATCCAGTTTTACTTCGTATACATTCCAACGTTTGTCGTTCTCGCCCATCAGGGTTGTGAACATAACGCGGTTTGCATCCCAGTGCATTCTCAGGTCAGCGATAGAGGCATCGGGAACGATCGGTTTGAAGATACTCTTCATCTGCATGTCACCACGCAGGTTAGACAATTCAACGATCTCTGCATCGAAACCACTACGACGGGCAGATTCCTGGTTACTCCAGTTGTTAGCTTGTGTTCCCAAAGAAGGAGCCATTGCCTGACGAGCAGTAGAGCCTAATTTATAACGTACGGCAACAATCTTGTCTGCATCCAACAACGGGTTGCCTAACAAAATAGCCTTCTTATTATCCAATGCCTTGCGAGCATCGGCAATAGCTTGTTCGTCTCCTTTGTAAATGCCACTGAAACCTTTCTGCTGAAGTTGTACCAATTCATTCAGCATCGGCTGATATTTAACAGCATCAAAACCTTTCTGCTTGCTCATATCTGCAAATGCCAACTTGATAGCATCGATATTCAGCCATTCCAGTTCGCCCTGAAGCGCATAAACATCCTGAAGTTTTTCAAACAACTCCAGATATTTACGGATTTGTGTATTTACATCTTTTTCGTTAGCGATCTGCTGAACGACACTCTTATAATAAGAACCGTCTTTCAACTTACCTACCATTGCTTCTACTGCTTGTTTTTCAATAGAGGCATCCGGGGTGATCAACCAAGTGTCCAAACCGTCCATCATAGCGCCCAGCATACCGATCTGTTCCGGATATTTAGCGATCAGTTCATCGCCGACAAACTTCGGAACAACGTTCAATGCCTGGAAATACACGCTACCGCCGGAAGAAGTATCGTCGATACCTACTTCAGCTTCAAAACGAACATATTCACCTTTAATAGGATAAACCAAAGTTCCGTTTGCATGACAGAAAACACCGTGTTTGTATTCTTTGCCTGCAATGAAAATCTCATGGTCGTAAGCATTAATATTCATTTTTGGCTTTGCCCAACCGGCAACACCATATTCGAAAGGAACTTCATCCAACCAAACAGCAGTACCGTCCGCTTTAATCAAACGGGCATTACCCCAAACAGCCTGGTCGTAATCAGAACCATCCGGACCTCCGGCTGTGATAAGCACCAGCTTATCTACGCCTTTCAAGTCAACAGCAAAAGGTTCTGCTTTTTCCTTATGCTTCTTGAAAGAGGAAATAATCGGCATTCCTGTTTTCTGAAGCTGGGTTTGCAGTTCCGTTTTTGCTTTAATTGATGCATCAATCCAGGTATCCGCCTTCTTTTGTTTCGGCGCGGCCGAAACAAGGAAGGAAGTAGATAAAAAGAGTGATACTAATAAAAAATATTTATTCATGTATCTCAATATTAATATAAGGTGTTAACAACTACGATTGGAGTTAGAGAGACGCCTTCGGGTTTGTGAAACGCAAACCGTCATTGTCATGATAACAAGCCCATTCGTCAACGATAGCACCTTCCGGTCCTGCCATCATGAAGTGGAATGATTCAAGTTCTTTCAGACGCAATACATCACCGACTTTCTGAACTACGAAGTTTTTGCTCTTGATAGGTCCGTGACTTGCAGGAATTGCAGGAGCGTTCGGAGTTTCGTCACCAAGTACAGAGAAGTTATAAACCCATCCCTTTTCAACCATCCATGATTCGTGTTTTGCAGGGAATTTAGTTTTTACGTGAGCGTGTTCAGGGATCATCTGTCCCGGAAGCAGATAGATAGCGTGAGCGAAGTATCCGTGTTCTGCATCGTTGATCCAGAAAATACCACCCATACCAACGTTTTCAAAGTCACCCAGACCGAAATCTGTAACCCACATGTCTTTAGCCATCAGTTCAGTAAAAGGAACATCATAGAACTTAAACATGTCTTTCATTGCTTCGATAGCTACTGCCTGATCGAATTTGCCGTCCTTGTAGAAGTCGGCGTTTGTGTACTTCTTAGAATAAGTCATTTCTTTATTAGTTTTACAATTAGAATTTTTATCGCATTTGCTCTGTTCAGTGCATTCGCCCTCTCCGTTGCAACAAGTAGCGTCACTTGTTTTGTTACCAGTACATGCAACCATAGAACTTAATAAAAGCCCCACAGCCATTGTTTTAATACTCAATCCTTTTTTCATTTTTGTTTTAATTTATGTTAGTAATATTTGCTTTATTTCGCCAAACGGTCAACATGATATGGCAGGGGTTACAACACTGCTATTCCCTCTATCTCTATTAATAATTCATCCCGACAAACATCAGCCCACATATATGATATGGGGATATTCAACTCATACGCATTCAACAGCCTTTCAGCTTCTTCAAAGAAAGATTTCTCTTTCAGATAGACCCGGAGCATTTTCAATTTCGCCTCACCGATCAGTTCAGCGATATTCTCCATCGTAATATGAAGCTGGCGCTCCAACCCCACTCCTATCAAACTCTCCTCGCCACGGATAGCCGCAGTTCCGGAGATATAGATCACCTCACGTTCTCCAAATGTCATGCTCTTGGCGCGCTCGAACTTCGGAGTCGTCTTTTTGCTGTGGGCCGGCTCCAGTACTCCTTCGGAATAAGCGTGGGCAGCCACCTGCAATTTATTGTCGATCGGTGTTGCATAACAATCCGGATTCGAGAATACGGCAGCATCCAAATCAACCAGTATGCCTCCCAGATTCGCACCGATACCCGTTGCTGCCGGATAACCGTTTTCCCAGGTTGTCATGGCATAATAATCGCTACGGGCATTATTGAATATCTGATAATGCTGGTCTTCACCGTCAAACTTAGTGATCTGCTCGATATAGTTCCACTGGCGGATGATGCTGTTGATCGGGAATCCTTCCTTCCTCAACAACTCCGATACCAGCTTGAACACTTCCTTAGACTGTTGCTCGATACCGAAATTAATCACATCGCCATGGAAACCTCCGGCAAACAGGAAACGGCCGCTGCCATTTACCAATACCACATACGGGAATGTCCCGATATGTTTATATGTAATATGGTCTTCTTCATCCGGCGTATATGTATGAGCCTCCAGTATCAAACCTCCGTTCAATGGCGGCTGGGATACATAACTCAACACCGGTTCATGGTTCCCATAGTATTTACGAACCTTTTCACGCAACGTTACGCGGCGCGAAACATATTGTTCATTATCATCCGGCATGCCGAAAAAGGCCAGCCTGAATATTTGTTCGTTCTGCGGTAATTGGGCAAGCAGCTTATCCACCATTTCCTCAAAATCCGCTTTCTCAGTAGTGTAAATGTTATAACGTATCTTCTCGCAATAATTCATCGATCCCTCCTTTTAGAGTGAGTTTACATATTCAACCAAAGCCTCAATATCTTTCTTGGATACCTTCTTATCAATTCCATGCTTGTGCACTTCAAAGACTTCCTCCATTGTAGCTGCACGACCATCGAACAAATAAGGAGCCGTACGCCAGACTTCTCTTAAAGTCGGAGTATCCCACCCTTTTTCAAACTCGATATCTTCACCGATACGATGCATCTTCATGTCTGTATAATAAGGTCCGCTATGACATTCACCACATTTTAGTTTTTCAAAGACTTTACGTCCTTCTTTCGCCTTATCGGACAATTCGCCGTTCACCAGCAAAGGACTCGGCACCGGACGCAATGACGTCAGATATTCATCCACGCATTTTGCATCATCTTCGGTAATATCGAAGAACTGGATGAAGTTATATCCTGCACGCACGGCAACCTCCGCAGAAGCACGGATTCCCGAAATCATATTGGGAGGAGTCACATGGCTAAACAACAAACTTTTGCAGTTCTTTGAGTTTCCTACGCCATCGTTCATCAAATCCCAGTTCATACCATCCGTACGGGCATCCCCCGGGTGGCAACCGTTACAACTCTGCCAGTTCTGGAAACAGTGGGAGGCGTCGTTGAAATATTTTTCTCCTTTATTTATATTGCTTTCCGTACGTCCCGGATTCAATTCTGTCGACGTTACTTCACGGGTATTAATATCCATTACATTCAGAACATCGGCAAAATATGTAGGAACAACCAGTTTCTCGTTGGTCAGAGCCATCGCACGGGGACCGTTACCCTGCAACGGAACACGTTCGCGGATGCCATACAGGAAATTCAGGTCATAATCCAGCATCGCCTTATTGGGATAGGCTTCAAACTTTTCACGCAAAGCCGGATGATCGATCACACTCACCTCGTGAGTACCGGAATGTGAAATAAAGATATGATCGTCATTACAATCGATACTCCAGATACCGGCAGCACCTCTTTCCGGTTCGTCAACAACAACGGCACCGACAAACTCCTGCTTTTCCGTATCGATGATACTGAAAGCGCTCGTATTCATCCATCCCTGCTGCAACTGCGAAGTCGGTACGGCGAAACGTCCCAAATTATGCGACACATATACATATTTACCGTCAGGCGTAATACAAATGCCACGCAAAGCATTACTACCGTTTGCCAGCTGAATATCTTTCACTTTGGTAAAACCATCCATTTCAATCACGGAAACACAGGCTGCCACATAATCCAGGTCCGCACGTTGTGCCGGCAGGAAGTTTGTTACATACATATATTTACCGTCTTTGCTGAATACGGCGGATTTCGGTTCGCGAAGTACCTTAACCGTGCGTAGTACTTTATGATTCACCGGATCAATTTCCGACACGGTGTTTTCGAACTGGTTACAGACATAGATTGTCTTTTTATCCGGTCCGAACATCGGATGGCAGGCACCCGACCCTGTAGGGATAGCAGCTTCCACCCTACCCGATTCCAACAATAAGATCTGTAACTTCCCCGTCTTCTCAAAGGTCGTCACATAGGCCTTATCGCCGTCAACCAAAATACCGGTCGGTGTTTCATCCATGGGGAAAGAACGCAGCAGTTTGCCGTCGGCTGAAAATACATCCACCCGCTTCATTCCTTTTTCAGTCAGAAGCATTTCCCCTTTATCATTCAGTTTTATATCAGTCGTAAAAAAAGGCGGATTATCAGCCGATGCAAATGAGATGCAACAACTGACAAAGCATGCCATCAATGAAGTTCTTAATATGTATTTACTCGTCCTCATGGTATTATTTATTTTTTTGTGTTTTTACTATATCCTAATTCAGCCGAAATATTCTGAGCGACCTCCTTGATGCTCGCAACCGTTGAATGGAATATTTCTTTTGTTAACCTGTCTTTGGGACCCGATATCCAGATGGCGCCACATGGATAGCCTGTGTAGTTAAAGATAGGAGCACCTACACAGATCACACCATTCAATTCTTCTTCATTATCCATAGCATAACCCAGCTTACGGACTTTTTCCAATTCTTCCAGGTAAGCATCCCGGTTAGTAATCGTCCGCGCATTATACTTCGCAAATGTCATATACGACAAATACCGGTCGCGGACCGTGTTTGGCAGATAAGCCATAATCGCTTTTCCGGGTGCAGAACAATGTAATTCAAATGATTTCCCCGGCGATAGAACAAAGCGGAACGTATGATGTCCCTGCGCCTGCTCTATAAAAATTCCTTTCTCATCTCCTAGTACACCAAAACAGGCAGTCTCCCCTACTTTATCACGCAAATCACGCAAACAAGGCAATACTGTCTCCAACAAATTATGTTCATTCAACGATCTGAAGCCCAAAGTTAGCAATTTTCGGGACAATTTGTAGCGTTTCGTGTCTTCATTATAGTTAAGATAATCCAATCGAACCAATGTATTCAAAATACGATAAGCAGTAGTCTGGGAGATATCCAGCTTATTCTTAATATCTTGCAGCGTCTCACCCTGTGGACGAAGCGAAAGATATTCAAGCACCGCAATTCCTTTCTCCAAATTCGGCACCTTATAATTTTCTTCTCCTTTTTCCATATTTGGAATAACGCTTTCCATATTTGAAATATTGTTTCAGATTTGAATCAAATATAAAAGAGTCACGTTAAAAAGCAGTAAGATGTTTGTAAAATATCGTTAAGTATGCTGTAAAACATTCAACTAGCCAAAACCATTATCTCCGTTTGTCCGTTTCTACCATCCGGCACTCTATATTACGTATTTGGGATTTACTATTTTTTCCTATAACTTATCACAGCCAATACATTAAATAATACAGCAAAAAGACAAACGACAATGAAATGTCCGCTCAAATCGGAAAACGAACTGCCTTTCAGATAAACCATACGCATCACTTCTATAAAATAACGTACCGGATTAAATAATGTTATAGTCTGTGCCCATTGCGGCATACTGCTGATCGGGGTAAAAAGTCCGCTCAACAAAGCAAATATAATCAAGAAGAAGAAAGCCGTGAACATCGCCTGTTGCTGGTTGGACGATATAGAAGATATTGCCAACCCCAAACCTGTAAAAGTAATCAGATAAACTGCCGCAAACAAATAAATAATCCCCATATTGCCGACCGGCAGCAAACCGTAAATAATCCATGCCACAATGGCCCCGATCGTCAACAGGATAAAACCGATTACCCAAAAAGGAATCAGCTTCGACAGCAAGAACAATGTTTTGGGGACAGGCGTCACATTAATCTGTTCGATGGTCCCTTTCTCCTTCTCGCTGACTATATTCAGGGCCGAAAGGAAACCACCGATAATCGTCAACAAAAAGACCAGGATACCCGGCACCATATAATTCTTATAATTCAGATGCGGATTAAAAAGAGCCGTTGCCCGCACTCCACTACTCACGGCAGCAGAGGTGAAACCTTTATCCCGATTAAAATCCTGAATAATTTGTGTGAGGTAAGAGCTACCCATCCCTCCTTTTGTTCCGTTCACTGCGTTTGCAGCAATCAGGACATCCGCCTTTCCTTCCCGGCCAAGCTCCTGTTCAAACTTTGCCGGGATTTCAAGCAACAGGTCCGACTCGTTACTTTCTATCGAGGTGATCGCCTGATCATAACTGGAAGACACATCGGTCAGCCGGAAATAACCGGACGAAAGAATCTTTTCGACCAGCTGCACAGACACCACGGAATGATCATGGTCAATCACTCCCAGATTGATATTACGCATTTCGAAATTGGCGGCAAAAGGCAGGATAAGCAATTGCATCAACGGTACCAAAAAGATGATGCGCGGTAAAAACCGGTCGCGCTTGATCTGCTTAAACTCTTTTTCAAGTAAATATCGTAATGTTTTCATAACTTCTTATCTCACAAACGAGTCTTAAAACGTTTCACACTAAGAATCACCAGGAATATGACCATAAACGACAGTATCCCTATCTCCTTCAGGATGGCTCCGGCACTTAACCCTTTTATCATCACATCTTTCACTGCGATAATATACCATTTGGCCGGCACGATATTGGAAAGCCATTGCAATATATCAGGCATGTTCTCTATGGGAAATACCATGCCGCTGAGCAGAATCACCGGCAGCATCAACACCATAGCACTAATCAGCATGGCAGCCTGTTGCGTGTCGGCTATCGTCGATATCAACAGACCGAGGCAAAGGGAAACCAGGGCATACAGGATGGAAACTGCCACCAGCAGAACCAGGCTCCCCGCAATCGGAACCTTCAGCAGGAAATAAGACAGGGCAAGGATTGTCGCCACATTCACTATACTCAATAAAAGATAGGGAATCGCTTTTGCCAGAATGATATAGACCGGCTTCATCGGCGAAACCAGCAACACTTCCATCGTACCCATCTCCTTCTCCTTCACGATGCCTACGGAGGTCATCAGGGCACATATCAGTATTAATATCAATCCCATTACCCCCGGCACAAAGTTGTAGGCGCCTTTCATGGTGGGGTTGTAGAGAAGGTGAGTGACCGGCGTAATGCCAGCCTGCATAAGCTGCGCTTTTTCTTCCGGCTGAAGGAGATTTCCTTGTATCTCCGCTTTGGCAGAAGCGATGATGGTGGTTGCATAAGCGGTCAGCTGGGTCGCTTCGTTCGGGTCGGTTGCATCTGCCAGCAACTGGACATCCGCATCCGCCGTGGAAGCATATTGAGGCGGAAAAACAACGACCAGTTTAATCTTACCCTGTTTAAAGAGGGATTGAGCTTCCGCTTCGCTGTCTACCATTTTATACAAATCAAAATACTCGCTTGCCCCCAGATGTTCGGTGATTTTCCGGCTCACTTCATCCCGGCTTTGGTCAAACACAGCAATCGGCACACATTTTATTTCCGTCGTAATCGCATAGCCGAACAGAATAATCAGGATAATCGGCATAGCCAATAAAATCAACATGGTCCGTTTGTCGCGGAAGATGTGGAAGAATTCTTTGCGGATAAAAGATATAAACTGTTTCATAACTATTCACCTCTTGTTGCTTTTCGCGCCAGGGCACGGAACACATCATTCATATTTTCGGCATGGAAAGACGATTTCAAAGCAGCCGGACTGTCCAGCGCTTCGATTTTTCCGTCGACCATAATAGAGACACGGTTGCAATATTCGGCTTCATCCATATAATGGGTGGTGACAAAGACAGTGATATTGCGTTCCGCCGCTTTATAGATCAACTCCCAAAACTGGCGGCGGGTAACCGGATCGACACCACCCGTAGGCTCATCCAGAAAAACAATACGGGGTTCGTGGATGATAGCGACGGAGAAGGCCAGCTTCTGCTTCCAGCCTAAAGGCAACGCATCGACCAACGTGTTCCGCTCGCCCTCCAAATCCAGTACATCGAGCAGTTCATCCGTCTTCTCCGCCAGCTTTTTCTTCGACAGACCATAGATACCGCCATACAAACGGATATTTTCCCAGACCTTCAAGTCACCGTACAGGGAAAACTTCTGACTCATATAGCCGATATGGCGTTTGATCTGCTCGGTCTCCTTATATACATCAAAACCTGCCACACGGGCCTTGCCGGAGGTGGGTGTCGACAGTCCGCAAAGCATACGCATCGCCGTCGTCTTTCCGGCGCCATTGGCTCCCAGGAAACCAAAGATCTCTCCTTCTCCCACTTCAAAGCTGATATGATCTACCGCGGTAAAAGTTCCGAAGCGCTTAGTCAGACTGTCTGTTTCTATTACGTTCATTGTATATATACTTTTATCAGATAAAATTCTCATATATTATGATACTGCATTCTCATATATTATACAATTCCAATATCATAATATATGAGAATTTTCTATCACAATATATGGTATTACATTTCACTCTATCGTTTTTACAAAGCCATAAAGCAATCTTCCACACTTGGCTCGACCGGTTCAATAGCGACATCTGCATATCCTTTATCTTTCAAGAACTGCATCAAAGCATTCATCTCCCTGCCATCTTCCTTTAATGTCAGATGATGGGCATCGCCAAAGGCATAACAGGAATAGGTTCCCGGAAAAGAACGAAGGTCCGTCAGCAGCCTGAACATGGATGCCGACCGGACAGTCCACAGCTGCCTGCCGAAAGAAGCACGGATGCCTGCCGGCGTATCGACGGACAAGCACTGGCCGGAACGCATCAAAGCAATGCGGTCGCAACGGGAAGCCTCATCCATATAAGGAGTGGAAACCATAATCGTAATGCCCTGCCTCTTCAAGCGGTCCAGCATATCCCAGAACTCCACACGGGAAACCGGGTCGACACCCGTTGTCGGTTCATCCAGAAAAAGGACTTCGGGGCGGTGAATCAAAGCACAGCTCAATGCCAGCTTCTGTTTCATACCTCCGGACAATTTTCCTGCTTTCCGTTTTTTAAAAGGTTCTATCTGAACATAAATGTCGTGAACCAGGTCATAGTTGGCTTCTACCGTAGTATTAAACACGGTAGCAAAGAAATCCAGGTTCTCTTCGACCGTCAGGTCCTGATACAACGAGAAACGGCCGGGCATGTAACCGACCATCGTACGTATCTTTTTATAATCACGCACGACATCCAGACCACAGACGGTAGCCGTCCCTTTATCCGCCAGCAATAAAGTCGTCAGGATACGGAACAAGGTGGTCTTCCCTGCCCCGTCGGGACCAATCAGGCCGAACAGTTCGCCGGGACGTATATCCAGGGAAATATCCTGCAAAGCCTCTACCTGCCCGTAGTTCTTACCAACCGCCTCCATCTTAACTCCATTCATCCCCATTAATTTTCAATTCTCAATTTTCAATTACTCAAACACCGTTTCCCCATACTGTCCAATCTTGAGATAACCGTCGTTCTTAACAGCAATCTTGATGGCATAGACCAGATTGGCCCGTTCGTCCTTTGTCTGGATTCCTTTGGGAGTGAACTCCGATTTATCGGATATCCAGGTAATCGTTCCCGGATATTCGCGCCGGTCGTTCTCTCCATAATCGGCAAAGACACGGACTGTCTGGCCCTGTTTCAATGTCGAAAGTTGGTCGGACGTGATATAAGCACGCAAGTAAAGCAAGTCGGTGTCGGCTATTTTATACAGAGGCTTACCGGCAGCCGTCACTTCACCCGGCTCAGCATATTTGACAAGAACGGTTCCTGCCTGGGGATTTACGATACGGCTTTTCTGTAACTGGTCGTCCAGCTGCATAATCTGGAACAGGATACCTTCGGCTTCCGCATCGGCACCGCCTGTCGTCTTGTTTAGCGTAGAATACTGCGCATCCAATTGCTTTTGGAGGTATTTGATATTGTTAACGATGTCATCCACCTGCTTCTGGTTGCCGGCTTTTGCCTTTACCAGATTCTCCATACGTTGTTGTTCCGTACGGGCGGTAGCAATCTGTTGCTCCAGGGCGGCTATTTGCTTGCGAATATCCGGTTTACGGATATCGACAGAGCGCAGACCGGCCGAGAGTTGCATTTTTTTCAAATATAATTGAGTGCTGTCGACATATCCTATCAGGGCACCGGCATCCAGGCGGTCGCCTTCCTCTATATTCAATTCCATAATCTTTCCGTTTGCTTCGGAAGATACGAGGATTTCCGTCGCTTCAAACGTGCCGGTAGCATCGAAGTCGCCGTCTCCCCTGTTACATGCAGCCAGACTTAATAAAGCGGTTGCTATTAATGTATAAGAATTCAATCGTTTCATATTCTTCTTCATGATTCTTTGTGATTATTCATTATTCGTTGTATACATATAATTATAGACGGCATTCAGATGCTGGATGCGATGGGCGGCAGCCGCTTGCTTCGCCAAGTCTTCCGCATTAATTTCGCGGATAAGGTCGGTGACGGAGATAACGCCGTTTGCCAGTTTCACCTCCGCAGCATTTTTGATCCTGGTACGCAGGCGGATTATTTCATCATCCGCTTTCATCAGATCGGAGATTTTCTGTATTTCCGTATTTTGCTGCATCAGTTCCAATGCTGTATTGAACAGGAATGTCTCACGTTGCACCTCCACCTGCTGACGTGCCGTAGTCACTTTACGGCGGTCATTCTTCAAGGTGTACAGTTTGCCCATATTCCAGGAAAGGCGTACTCCCGCTATATAAAACGGATTAAAGTCATCCTCCAGCATATTCAACCCCGGACGGCCATATCCGCCCTGTACAAATGCCCCCAGACGAGGCATTAAACCACTTGTAATCTGTTTGTTTTGCACTTCCAGCAAATAGCTTTTTGCATCCAGCGCCCGCAATTCGGGACGGTTTATGTCTCCGGATAACGGATCGCCTGGTATGGAAGGGACAACCAATATCCTGTCTTTATCATAAGGCTTTCCTATCAGTGCGCTCAGCATTCTGCCGAAGGCGACACGGGAGGCTTTCAGTTCGATTTCTTTCTGACGGGCATTCAAGAGTTCCACTTCCATACTTTCGCGGTCGGACTGATTGGCCACGCCATTATCCATCATCGCCGTTATCCGGTCGATATTAATCTGCAACTCTTTCTGGAGCAATGCGTTCTGACGAATTAGCTCCTCCTGAAGCAGACAGCCGAAATAAAGTTGATTTACCCGGTCGTTCAATGTATAAAGGTCGCTTTCCAGCTGTTCGCGGTCGGCAGAAGCCTGTGCTTTCGTCAACTGCCGGGTGGAATGAATTGTTCCGCCATCCCAGATATTCTGATTCAGTTCGGCCACCACCTGATACTGGTCTTTGCTTAATGTCGGAATCTCCAGTCCCGGAACAATCGACAAGAGTTTGTCCGCATCAAAAGGTAGTTTAGTTACATCACTCTGATAGGTTGCCTTTGCATTCACCGTCAGTTGGGGTAACCAGCCTTTTCCGGCATTCGAGAGATTGTATTGCTCTGTCTGCCCAATCAACCCGAACTGCCGTATCTGGGGATAATTGGCACGGGCCCATTCATAACATTGTGTCAATGTTATCTGCTCCTGCCCTTTTACAGTACCCGACAACAAGGGGAAGCATAAGAATAAAATTACACAAATCCGTTTCATAGGGGTATTTATTAATTCGATGTATTATCGTCCGGTGTCAGCAACCGGATCATTATATCAATAACGAAGGGAATCCGTTCCCGCAGAAATTCTTCATATTTCTCTGCATCGCCTCCCATAAAAACAGCCGTAAACGGATTACGTACCAGCATGGGGAAAACCAACAGGCTTATCAAGGTAGTCGCCGCATAATATACCGGCAGTTTCTTCAATACACCTCTCTCCATCTCATCCTCCATCTGTTTACGCATTCGGATGATTGGTTCAACCCGTGCGGGATTCTTCAATATGGAATGATAGATATGCTCCGGATCACGTTGTAGTTCATTTATAACAAACACAGGGAACAAAGGATTCCTCTGTAATGTCCTTACATATTGGTCGATAATCTTCGGCAGCTTCTCCAGGAAAGAGGTATTCTCTTCCATAATCGCCCCCAGATTCGGAAGCAAGGCATCTATCAACTGGTCGAAGATCGCATCGAACAACATTTCTTTCGTACGATAATAATAATGTAAGGCTGTACGCCCGATGCCTGCTTCGGCAGCCACGTCGCCCATCTTGGTCGCTTCATATCCTTTCCTGACAAAGACCTGTTTGGCCGCTTCCAGGATTCGGTTCTCCATTGTGATTACTTCTTCTGTACTCATTGTATATCTTGTTTTACCACATTTGTCATTACTGTCTGTCGAATATGTCTGACACTTTTGTTTGACAGCTATGTCAAAAGTAATGTAAAAAAATAAGGATGCAACTACTGCACCCTTATTTTAATATCTTTTACACAATGAAAAGAATATTCTTTTTTAATCTTATTCCCCGTATTTCTTAGCCAGACCGCCTTCGGAAGTTTCTTTATACAAGCTCGGCAGGTCATTACCTGTCTGCCGCATCACCTCTACCACCTGGTCGAAGCTCACACGATGTTTTCCGTCCGAGAAGTTCGAGAACGTATTTGCATCCAGTGCACGCGCTGCGGCAAAAGCATTACGTTCGATACAAGGAATCTGAACCAAACCGCAAACCGGGTCGCAAGTCAACCCCAGGTGATGTTCCAACCCCATCTCGGCAGCATACTCAATCTGAGCAGGCGTTCCGCCAAACAACTGACTGGCAGCACCGGCAGCCATCGCACAGGCAACCCCTACTTCTCCCTGGCAGCCGACCTCCGCTCCGGAAACCGACGCATTGGTTCGTACCACATTTCCGAACAATCCGGCCGTTGCCAATGCACGCAGGATACGGGAATCGCGGAATTCACGGGTATCTTTCAGATGATACAACACCGCCGGCATCACTCCGCAGGAGCCGCAGGTCGGAGCCGTCACAATCTTACCACCGCAGGCATTCTCTTCGGATACAGCTAACGCAAAAGCGTAAACCATACCACGACTTTTAATGCTGCTGCCATACCCTTTGGCACGAATCAGATAATCGGATGCTTTCCGGCGTATGCCCAGACCGCCCGGCAGGATACCTTCTGCTTCCAGACCGCTCTGCACCGCCTTTTGCATCACGTCCCATACTTCCGCCAGGTAATCCCAGATTTCCGGTCCTTCGCATTGCTCCACATATTCCCAATAGGAATGTCCGGTCTTTTCGCACCAGGCTTGTATATCTTTAATCGTGCTCATCTCATAGACCTGTGCCGTTTTAAGTTCGTTAAAACTTTCGTTGGCAAGCGTACCGCCGCCAATACTGTACACAGTCCACGATTCCAGTTCTTCGTCGTTCTCATTGAACGATTCGAACAACATTCCGTTCGGATGGAACGGAAGAAATATCTTGGGTTCCCAGGTAATAGTCGTTTTAGCAACCGGCTGCAACACTTCCAGGATGGCAGCATCCGTCATGTGGCCTTTCCCGGTAGCAGCCAAACTACCATATAAAGTCACATTAAACCGCACGGCACCTCTGTTACGTTCCACGAACATCTGGGCAGCACGCATCGGCCCCATCGTGTGGCTACTCGACGGACCATGTCCGATCCGGTATATCTGCTTGATTGATTCCATTTCTCTTTCTCTCTAATTTTGTGTTTTCTATACTTTAAGAAATATATTACGTTTATAAAGCAGCCACAAAATTACATAAATAACCAATACGTTCGACAAGCTTATCAAAAAGGAATAATAATTACCCAGATATTGCTCCAGCCCATAAAACAAAGACTGTCCCAGGCAACTGAAATTGATGACGTTCGCCAGCATATAGGCTACAATCGAGTTCATCCCGTACACTTTCAGCCAGGTTATATTCTTATTATATCCTTTATAATCTATCAGATAATAAAACAAACCCATCAATAGGAAGCAATATCCGCTACTTACCAGCACCATAGAACTGGTCCATATCGTCTTGATAACCGGCATCTGCAATCCCCAAAGCCATCCGGCAGCCACCATAGCGGCTCCTGCTCCGAAATACCATTTCAGTTTATGGATATCACTGGTCTTATCCTTGGCAATATAGCCGGCAAACAAACCGGTCAACACCGTCACGCCAAAGTTCAGGGTACTCAAAATCCATGTATAATGATACCAGGGTGCAAAAACGACTTCACCGTCCACCACTTTCGCCCCATCCCGAAAACGTCCCAGCACCGTACGGTCTATCCATTCCGCCAGGTTTCCTTCAGGAGTGTAATTACCACCTCCATAACTGCCGACCGTAATGAACTGCATCGCCGCCCAGTAAACAAGCAACAGGGCCACCGCCACACCGATCTGCGTCCTCCGACTGGTATAAAGGAACAACACAGCCGTAATCAAATAACCAGCGGCAATCGACTGCAACGTATTCGAATATAAATAAATACGATCCGGATCAAATCCCAGCAGATTTCCCTGGCACATCATACCGAATATCCACAACAACAGGATGCGTTTTCCCAGACGCCGGAAAAGAGTCTTTTTGTCGGAAACACCTTTAAAACGTGACAAAGCAAACGGCATCGAAGCTCCCGACATAAAAAGGAACAATGGCATAATCAAATCCCAGGGAGAAAAACCTTCCCATTGTACATGATCAAAAGCCCACATGCAATCATTCAGCCATCCCACATCCGCAGCCCGCGCCAATGAATGTGCCAACGGTCCTAAAGCAACCAGAAAGAAAAGATCGAATCCTCGTAAAGCATCAAGCGACTCCAGCCGCTTGTAAGTAGTTTTTTCCATTTGTTATTATTTTAGACTTTTAAGAAAATACGTTGACGATACAAGAAATATAAGAATCCCCAGCACACGGCGATATAAGCAATCGCCCCCAGCAATGGCTGGGCTGTTTCCGGGAATAACCCGATGAAACCTCCAAAAACGGCATTTGCCGTAAAGGTAAAATTAATGAACACCTGTGCCAGATAAATAGTGATCGAGTTCGTACCTATGACTGTAAAGAAAAGGGTCCACCCTCTGCACTCCTTCACATCGACAATATAATAGAAGACGGCAAACAGTATCGCCGAGATACCACCGACCGTACAAACAAACGAGCTTGTCCACAAATATTTATTAATCGGGAAAAACAATCCCCACAACAGACCTATCACCAACAGGCAACCGCCAACAGCCAGCATATAAACAACCTTTTTCGTCTCCGTCAGTCCCTCTCTCCGCAGTTTGACAAACTCACCGGTGAACATTCCCAGCAAAGCGGTTCCGATGGCCGGCAAGGTAGATAAAATCCCCTCCGGATCATAATTGCCTCCATGCAAACGCCCCGGCAATAACAGACGGTCGATGTAGCAAGCCAGATTCCCTTCGCGGGTAAACAACTCCGCCCCGTTCCCGTCGGGTGCCGGAATAAATAACAGCAACCAGTAACCTATCAGGATGGCAGCAACGATCCATACCCGTGTGATCGTCCGCGTATTGACAAAAATCAGTGCACCGAACATCCATCCCAGACCGATACGCGCCAGTACGCTGGCATAACGCTGTGTATCAAAATTCAGATTCAGCAACCCGTTATAAACAAATCCTAATACAACCAGTGTAATTCCCCGGCGGATAATCTTTTTATAAATAGCCGCTTCCGACATTCCCCGCTCCCGCTGCTTTTCCAATGAAAAAGGAAAAGAGATACCGGCAATAAACAAAAACAAAGGAAAAATTATATCTTCAAACGTAAACCCCGCCCCCCATTTAGCATGATTCATTTGGGCAGCTATCGACTCAAAAAAAGGCGTCGGGACCAACGTCGCCAACGCAACAAAAAGGGAACCTCCCCCCATAATAAAGAACATATCAAATCCCCGCAATGCATCCAACGACAACAGCCGCTGGCTTTGTTTCTGTTTTTCCATGGTATTCAATTTAGATAATCGTATAAAATTTAGAAATAAGTAAGCGCAAATATAGAAAATAATATAAGAACTATCCTGCTTTTTCACTAGTTTTGCAACCATTATGAAACAGCATTTGAAACCGATCATGTTCGTTGGCACTTGCTCCGATGCAGGAAAGAGTGTGATTAACGCAGCCTTCTGCCGTATCTTTAAGCAAGACGGATACCAACCTGCCCCTTTCAAGGCGCAGAATATGTCGTTGAACTCCTTCTCCACTCCCGAAGGTGGTGAGATGGGACGCGCCCAAGTAGTACAGGCCGAAGCATGCGGCATCGCTCCGCATACGGATATGAACCCGGTATTGCTGAAACCGACTAACGACAAGAGTTCGCAGGTCGTACTGAACGGTAAACCGGTCGGCAACATGTCCGCCAAAGACTATTTCGGCATACAAAACCAGAAGGAAGCACTTTTCAAAGAAGCTATCGAAGCCTTCAACCGCCTGGAATCCCGCTATAACCCAATCGTACTGGAAGGCGCCGGAAGCATCTCCGAACTAAACCTGCGCGACCGCGATATCACCAACATGCGGATGGCGATACAGGCAAACGCCTCCACCTACCTGGTTGCCGATATCGACCGGGGCGGTGTATTCGGCTCGGTTTACGGTACTATCGCACTGCTCAAACCAGAAGAACGGGCACAAATGAAAGGTGTCATCATCAATAAATTCCGCGGAGACGCGTCGCTGTTTGAAGAAGGACGGACGATACTGAAAGAGTTGACCGGCCTCCCCGTCGTAGGCGTTATCCCCTGGTTCCGTGACATCAAGATAGAAGAAGAAGATTCCGTCGCCCTGGATATGAAGACTAATACCTGGCAGGACGGCAAGATCAATGTCGCCATCATCCTGCTGAAACGTATGTCGAACTTTACCGACTTCGACGTCCTGGATATGGACCCGCGCTTCAATCCCTATTATACCAGCAACATCGATGAGATTGAGAAAGCGGACATCATCCTGCTGCCCGGCTCGAAGAACACGCTGGCCGACCTGCAAAGCATCCGCGCCAACGGCATAGCCGACACCATCGTCCGCGCCCATAAGAGAGGGAAAAAAGTGATCGGTATCTGCGGCGGTTACCAGATGATGGGTGCCCGTCTGGAAGATCCGGAAGGAATAGAAGGAAACCTGCCTGCCGTTCCGGGATTAGGACTGCTCCCCCAATGCACCGTTATCGAACAGGAGAAAGTCACCAAACAAAGCCGTTTCACTTTCCGCAACGGTTCCCCGATGATCTGCAAAGGATACGAGATACATATGGGACAAACCTCTTTACTCGGCAACGCGCCCGAAAGTCCGGTTGCCCTGCTGGAAGACGGAAGGAAAGACGGCTACTACCTGAACGACCATTGTTGGGGAAGCTATATGCATGGCATTCTCGATAATCCCGAAGTACTTGATAATCTAGCTAAGGGTTTCAACAAAGAGACCGACAATGCCCCGTTCGATTACGCTGCATTCAAAGAAGAACAGTATGACAAACTGGCCGACCTGGTAAGAAAACATGTGGATATGGAGTATATTTACAGTACGCTGTAATTATCCCCACAATTCCCCGTTCGCCCGGACCAACAGTTTTACAGCCTCAAACTGATCATTTTTCAGAGAAAAAAATTCATAGGCTCTGCAATAGTTCAGTGAATGTATATCTGTTCCGGTATAATCATAACAACCGTTTTTCAGTAATGAACCGGCTGTTTTTCGGGGAAGCGTTCCGTAAAAGCCTGCCAGGGAAAACAAATTAAGCTGAAATTTGCATCCGTGCTCTTTCAGCTTCATCAAATCTTCCATCTTCCAGAAACCATAACGTTCCGGATGGGCAAAAACCGGTACAAATCCATTCAATTGGATATCGTACAATTTCTCAAACAGATCACCGGGAGCCTGCAAGCAGGAAACCTCTACCAATACATGCTTCCCGTCATACGACAACAACCCTTCTTCCATCCGCTCGTAGAAACATTCATCCAGCATATATTCGGCTGCCAGATGAAGGTCTATATGTATATGTGCACAGTCTTCCCGAAATTTTTCAAACCGGTCCCGAAGGTAATCTTTCCGGTTCTTAGCCAAATCAGCCATTATATGCGGTGTCAGGAAAATACGTTCCACTCCCTGCCCTTCCAGAAAAACCAACATGGCAAGACTGTCTTCCTCTGACGAAAACCCGTCATCCACCCCGGGCAGCAAATGGGTATGTACATCAGTCATCCCCGGCCACAAAAGTTTTTTCCGGGTAAATAAATTTGAAAGAAATGTGCTCATAATATACTTATATAACAATACCTGCTAAGGGAAAAGGGTCATTTCAACCGGTTCACCCGCGCCACATCATCCATTTTCACACAAACGGTTGCTCCCAGTTGCTCCAGGTAAAGCAGCAAATGGTTCTTTTTTATCTTCTTTACCTTGCCGGATACATGCTTCATGGCTCCGGTAAGAATTTCCACTTCTTCACCCGCACAAAGTTCATGCTCGGCTGCCTGGCCCAGGAAATCCTCGATAGCATCTATCTCCTTCTGGCGGACAATTGCCGGTTTACCGTTATAAAAGACGATACGGATAACGCCATATACCTGAAGCAGGTCACGTAACACCGTATCCGGACAGCGCACAAATATATAAGAACTAAATAACGGGACTTCAACTATTTTCACACGGTCGGACCACACACGCGGAGTCCGGTGTAAAGGTAAAAAGCATTCAACTCCTAAAGCAGCAATACGTTCTTTTACCTGTTTTTCTGCCCGCGGGGCAGTATATAATACATTCCAATTGGTATTTAAAGGGGGTATCATTATCTTTTTTTTGTTTCGGGCACAAATATAGGACTATTTTTCGTATTATTGCAAAACTGTTTGCGAACACAAATTTAAATACCATGAATAGAAGAAGTTTTTTGCAAAAATCGGCTATTTCGGCTGCAGGACTTGGTTTGTCACCGCTATTTGGAGGTGCTTATCAGTCAGTTTACGGACAAACGGCAGCAAGCAACAAAGTGAAAGTTGCTCTGATCGGATGCCGCAGTATGGGTTTCTCCAACCTGAGTAAGTTTTTGGAATATCCGGAAGTGGAATGTGTCGCCCTCTGCGATATCGACGACGAATGGCTGAACAAACGGGCCGCCGATGTAGAAAAAAAGACCGGAAAAAAAGTTCCTCACCTGTATAAGGACTGGCGCCACGTCATCGACAACAAGGATATCGACGCTGTCATTATCGGTACCCCCGACCACTGGCACTGCCTGCCGACTATCTTCGCCTGCCAGGCTGGCAAAGACGTGTATGTCGAAAAACCGCTTTCCAATACCATCGAAGAATGCAACCTGATGGAAAAGGCTGCCCGCAAATATAACCGGGTCGTACAGGTAGGCCAATGGCAACGCAGCGATCCGCATTGGGACGAGGCCGCCAATTATCTGAAAGCCGGAAATATCGGCCGTATCCGTACCGTGAAAGTCTGGGCTTACCAGGACGGCAAACCGACCCTGCCTGTTGTTGCCGACAGCCCCGTCCCCGCCGGAGTGGATTACGACATGTGGCTCGGTCCGGCTCCGAAACGTCCGTTCAATATCTACCGCTTCCATTATAACTTCCGTTTCTTCTGGGATTATGCCGGTGGACTGATGTCCGACTGGGGCGTACACCTGCTAGATTATGCGCTCGAAGGCATGGGAGCCGACCTGCCCAGCCGCGTATTCTCCGGAGGTGGCAAGTTCGCCTATCCCGATGATGCGATGGAGACGCCCGATACATTGATGGCGACATATGCCTACAAAGATTTCAATATCATCTGGGATCATGCCTGCGGTATCAACCACGGTCCGTTCGACAAAAAAGAGGGTTTGGCCTTCTTCGGTGAAAACGGCACACTGGTACTCACCCGCGCCGGTTGGGAAGTCATCCCTGTCGTTGCCGGAAAAGAGGCACGCATGGAAGCTGTCCCCTTCAAAAAAGGAGAAGGCAAAGGCCTGTACAACCATGTCGGAAATTTCCTGAGTTGCATCAAAAGCCGCGAATTGCCCAAAGCAGATATCGCTATCGGTGCACGTGTAGCCAAGATGTCGCACCTGGCAAACATCTCCTGCCGCCTGCAACGGGAAGTGCGTTGGGACGATGCCAACAGCATGTTTATCGGTGATAATGAGGCAACAGCATTATCAAAAGCTTACTATCGCGCCCCATGGGAATTACCCAAATTGTAAAGGTAAAAATATAATTAGCAGGAAAGCGCTGAACATCTTTTGATAATCAATTATTATATGTACTTTTGTTCCAGATACACGAACTTATAAACTTGATATATCTAAATGAGCAGCGTTTATGCTAATTATTCGAGAGAAGACCTGATCCGTGAAATAGAAATACTGAAGGCACAAGGTACCTCTGTTAATGATGAAAAAATATACCAAAGTCGTTTTCTGAACAATGCTGTCGCATTAAGGAAAACATTCTCGGAAGTTTTATCATTGTTAATAACTCCAAGCCAAAAGGATATTATTGATCAGTCTCTACTGACCATATTGAGATTTTTTAATGTAGACAGGGTATACATCGGAAATTTCGATAATGACAAACCGACTTTCGACTTCACGCATGAAGTAACCAGCCAAGGTACGATTTCCATGCGTGAAGATCTTTTAGTTGGGTTGCCCAAAGCAGATTATGCCTGGTGGATAAAAACAATCAGGGAAGGAAAAGACATTATTATCAGAGACACTGATAATATGCCGGAAGAGGCCGCTGCCGAACAAAACATCCTAAAAGTTCAGGAAATACTCTCCCTACTCGTTATCCCTATCTATTACAGAGGATATGCCAATGGTTTCATAGGACTCGATTGTGTAAAAAAACACAGGGACTGGGATGCTTTGGATGTCGAAAACCTGCGAATGCTCACCGATATTATCTCTATTGCTATCGAGCGCGAACTGGCGCATGGTATGGTAGAACACTCAATGAAACAGGTATTGAAAAGCGAAGCCAAATTTCAGATCATCTTCGACAGACTCCCGTGGGGTGTCGAATTATACGACGAAAACGGGTATCTGCTGGACATCAATAAAGCCGATCTTGAAATTTTCGGAGTAACACGCGAACAGGTAATCGGTCTCAATGCATTCGAAAACCCCAATATTCCGGAGTGGGCAAGCGAGAAACTGAAAAAAGGAGAAGACGTAGCTTTCCTGCTGGATTATAATTTCAATAAAGCTGCTGAAAAAGGTTACTATACAAGTAAACTCGCCGACGAATTAAAACATTTAAGAGTGAAAGGTGTCGTGTTGAAAGACCCGCAAGACGTAATACTCGGCTTCTTTTATATTGTCTTCGATGATACCGAGAGTTATCATAAAACAGAAGAGATACAATACAGCCTGGCTAAACTAAAAGCAGCTGTCGACACAGGCGAATCCATTATCTGGGAATATGATGTGGCAACAGATAAGCTAAGTGCAGACTTCAGCCTGAATGATCAAATCGAAGAGAGTTCATTCCTGACCTATCTGAAAGAAGACAGATTCAGTTCCGTACGTGATTTTATAGAAACATTGCATCCGGATGACCGGCACAGGGTTTACAACAAACAATTCAAACGGCTTGTCGACGGGGAAATCGGCAAATATGTATCCGTATACCGCCGTGTATTCGACGGCAAGGTTTACTGGCTCAATTCAAATGTCCGCGCTTATAAATATTCAGAAGACGGGAAACCCAGTAAAATAGTAAGCTACACCTCTAACATCACCGAACAACGCGAAAAAGAATTGGAGCTAATGAAAGTCAAGGAGGCAGACAAATTAAAGTCGGCATTCCTGGCAAACATGAGCCATGAGATACGTACTCCGTTGAATGCGATCGTCGGATTCTCGGACCTGGTAGCCGAAACGGACGATCCGGAGGAGCGACAGACTTATCTCGACATTATCCATACAAACAACGATCTGCTGCTTAACTTGATCGGCGACATTCTGGACTTCTCAAAAATAGAAGCGGGTATGTTGAAGTATAACATTGAAGATACCAACATCAAGGAGTTGTGCATGGAAGTCTATCTGTCCGGATCGCTGAAGATAAAATCGGGAGTAAAATTACTCTTCGATAAAAACTCACCGACCATAATCCTCAGGACAGACCCGCAACGTATCCTGCAGGTAATAGCCAATTTCGTCAACAATGCAATCAAATTCACAAGCGAAGGGAGCATTACTATCTTTTATGAGACGAAAGAAAATGAAGTGAAAGTCTGTGTGCGAGACACCGGAATCGGCATTTCGGAAGAAAACAGGCCCCGTGTTTTTGAACGCTTCATCAAGATCAACGACTTCCACCAGGGCACCGGCCTGGGATTGACGATCAGTAAAACGATCATCGAATATCTGGGAGGTACCATCGGAGTAGATTCTGTTCAGGGTAAAGGTTCTACGTTCTGGTTTACGTTGCCTTTGGATTATAAAGGGATTAGTTCGTAATAACTAAAAATAGATCATTTTAAACTCCAGGGGAAACCGATCCGTTCAAGCAATTCCCTGCGTTCAGGAGAAAGTTCGCCTTTCTTCATACTTCTGCGTTGCACGAAACACCAACTGCCCAGTTTGTTCTCACGGGCGGTTGGCCAACGTTGATTCTCTGTATAGAAACGTTTCAGCATCTCATAATTCTCCTGCCATTTTTCATCGACTGTCCAGATAAAACCTTCGGCATCCATTTGTCTGATGCGAACAAGCGATAGCACTCCCTGTTTACGGGATCTTCGTTGCGTATTGCACCATGCTCCCAACCTACCCTCCTGGCTTTTGGGCCAGTGCTCATGTTTTCTGTAGTAAGCAAGCACCTGCTGCCAGTTCTCCGTCCAGAGCGAATCCAGATCCTGTTCCCATCTGAATCCGATCGAATCGAGTAACCGGGTCCTTTCTTCAGACAAAAGTCCTTTTTTCCATGCCTGCCGTTGGGTGTTGCACCAGGTATTCAGTTTGTTTTCGCCGCGTTTGGGACAACGGTGTTCAACAGCCATAAAAACCTTTAACTCTTCATAGTACTGCATCCAGCGGCTGTCCTGTACCTCCCATTCAAAACCGATCCGGTCCAGCTGCGAGATATAATCTTCCGACAACGTCCCTTTCTTCCGGGCAATCCGTTGGGTGTTGCACCAGTTTCCCAACTTTCCTTCGGCTGCCTGCGGCCAACGTCCTTCACGTTCCTTATATTCGATTAAACGTTCATACATTACCGGCCATGCATCTAACTCCGCCAGCATATCATCCACACGGGCACGGATATCAGACAGGAATCCCGTGACTTCAAATTCCATAAAGCCTTTAAAACTCTTCGGGGCACGGATCGCCGGATGATAAGCCAACTCCCTCGACATAGCTTCATAAACAGAACGGCCCGAAAGGTTATTGACGAAGTCAAGTACCACCGGATGACGGTCCGAACCGGCTTTCAGGCAACGGCCCAACTGTTGCAAGGCAACCACATACGATTCCGTACGTCGCAGGAACATGGCTGCATCTACTCCTTCCACATGCAATCCTTCGATCAGCATGTTTATGGAGAAAAGGACATGTAGCTTTCCCGTTTCCTTACGAAAACGACGCAATGTCTTCTCATTCTCCCGGTTACTCAGTCCGTTATGGATCTCAAATGTTTCCGTTTCAAAGCCTGCCTGCCCGAGCCAGTTCGATACTTCGGGAACCATATGCTGAAGATCTTCCTTGTCCTTACAGAAGACAAGCATTTTCTTTACCTCTTTCGGAAGATAACGCCGGATCAATTCCGATGCACTCAACGAACCGCGAAAGTCGAGACGGGCAAAGTCTATCTTGTCCTGAATATGCTTGCGCCTTTCTAAAGTACAGTCGCTCCTGTTCAACATACGCTGTACCTTATCCAGTTGGTTATTCAGATCGAACACACTCTGCACCAAAACCGGAACAGGCAGTATCTTATAATACCAGGCCATAGACAAAGACAGTTCATGGAACAGGTTTCCCTTGAAATAGACCTCTACCGTATCGAGCATCTCTTCAGGACGTATCGGAGTTGCCGACATTCCCAGTACACGGGCCTCCGGATTGTTATCTATTACTTCCTGTACAGCCTTTCCCCATACCTCCGCTCCGAAATGATGGAACTCGTCGATAATAATATGATCCGCTTTGAGTTCACCGACTGTTCCGCGATTCAGAACTAATGCCTGGAAAGTCCGGTAGGTCACATGCAGCATTGTCCTGCCGATAGCTTTTTTGATCTCAGCGATAATCGTAACGTTGGGAGCGATAACCACTATATCATCTTCCGAATGACTGACGATATAGCGGGCAATCAGGTAGGATTTCCCTGTACCGGTAGCCTGTACAACGGCTCCGATCCTGTTCGTTTTGAATCCTTCTTCAATTGCCCGATAAGCCGCTTCATTATGTGAAAACAGTTCGATGTGTTTTCCTGTCTCCAGACTTTTCAGATAGCTTTCATCCGAAACTGTCAGTCCATGCAACTCAAAGGAAAGTGCCTCCGGCAGATAACCACCATGAGCCAAGATACGGAACTGGTTGCAGCCGCACATTTCTCCGATTCGCTGCATTTCAGTATATAATCTGTCCACTTCCGGCAAACCTATAGGTTCCTTATTCCATATCTCTTTCACAATGAAAGTAACGGAATCTTCCCTGAAGCCTACCAGCAGACAACCGGATTCTTCAGTGACAAAATAATGGTAAGAATGATAAAGATCGCAGAGTGACATTCAGAAAATATGTCAATTTCAGAAATCATTCAACCTCTAAAACCTCAGTTTTCTCTTTGGGGTTGAAAAGGTCTTTGATAAACAGATAACCGATTCCACCGAATATGGCAAGGAATACAAACCCAATCAGGATCAGCAGCTTCTTGGGAGAAGCTGCTTTTAAGGGAACCGTGGCGGGTTGTATTATTGTATATACCGGTGTCTGTTCCTGTACCCGGAGTTTATCCTGTTCCAGTTTCTGGGCCAATGTATTGTAAACGTTAAAGGTTAATGTCATTTCATTTTTCAAACGTTCCTGTTCTGTACGGTAGCTGGCTGAGATGATATTCTTGTTGGCATCTTCAAAAGCAGCATAAGCACGTTGTGCTTTGTAGTAGGACTCACGGGCTTCGCTAAATACTTTCTCTGTGAATTCCAGGTCCTGTTTTACCTTCTGGGTACGGTAATTAGTTATGTATCCTTGAAGTTTTTCCAAAACAATTTGAGTGATATTCGCCGAGATCAACGGGTCTTGCATCTGAACGGAGACAGTGATTACCGATGTCTTTTTATCCACAGAAGCGGAGATGCGTTGTTGTAACGCATTGATAACGCCGGCTTGTTTATTGGTTAGTCTAAAAGAAGTCAATTCTCCACTACTTACCGGTTCTTCTTTTGAGAACAAATCCTTCACAACACCTAACAACTTGAACGGAGCCTGTATTATATAACTCCACCACGCACTTTTCTGGTGATCATCCATATAATCATATAAGGATGCAGAATAATCACCTTTCTCATTTGTTACTTGTACGGGGAATAACTCCAGTAAAAAAGGAATACTGCTGACTACATCCGGATACAGGTCAGGGGAGATGGCATCCGCCCCTGAAGTACTGTTCAAGTTAATCCCTGCCATGGCTGCTAATCCTCCCAAGTTTCCCATCTTTTTAGACGGATCAGACGTTTCAGGTGCCAGCTTTACAGTTGTACTGTATTCTTTCGGTATACTGAAAGCAACCACCAATCCTACAACTATCGCGACTCCACAGCATTTGAACAAGAACTTACGCTCCCCCCATAGCCGTTTAGCCAACTCTATTAAATCTATCTCCTGCTCGTTTGTATCCATATCAGGAGCGTTCATTTGAATCATATCCACCTTGTTAATTGAAAATTAAAGATTTAAAATTGATAATTATTTCAGTGTGTTGATGATAGAGGTTATCATGGCTGCCATCGAAGTGGTTGAACTGGCTATGCTCAGAACTTCTGCCAGGCTGGTCTTACGATCGCGTTGTGTCTTGGTCGGAACGACAATTTCGCATCCGGGCTCTACCTTCGGATAACGTTTGAAGAAGATAAAGCTTTTCTTTGTCGTTGCCACCTTTCCGTTCATATAGATTACGATCGGATATTTCCGGGCAATATCGTTATAGCCTCCGGCTTGCGACAGGCAATCTCCCACAGACATACCATTGGTATAAGTCACACTGTTCGGATAAGTTACAGCTCCATTTATCTTAACCGTACTCTGCAACTGAGGTATATAGAGCGCATCTCCGTCACGCAGCACCACATCATGCGCACTTCCCGGATTTGCCAGGGCCTTTTCCAGGTCGATACCCACTGAATAATCTTTAATGTTCTCCAAAGATAAAGCAACCGAATCACGACTCTGCTTATTGGAACTTAGTTGCAGCAAAGTTTCCAGGCGGCGCATTTCATCTTCTGTCAACTGGCGTTTCAGACTTGCTCCTTTTACATAGGCATCAGGAGTTATCCCTCCGGCTTTGGCGATGATATCACTTAGACGGGAGTTCTTTTCTGCCAGAACATAATCACCGGAGAAAGTGATTTCACCATTTACCTTTACCACCTGTTGTTCCTGATAACCTGGTGAGAAACGCACATACACTTCATCAAACGGTTCCAATGTAAAGACCCTATCGCTTTTCTTTCCATCCGTAGAGATCAAACCTAAATTATCGTTCAATGCGAAATTGAATACTTCGGCTGTACGGTTGGTATTCTCGTAAGTCTTTGTATCCTTAATCCTTCGGGCTACTTCCACATTCACCGTTGCAGCCGATTCCTTTAATCCGCCCGCCATCATAATGGCATCTTCCACTGTCAGGTTGTTCCGGTAAGGAAGGACAGTGTCTATATAATTCACTGCTCCACTTACTTTGATCGTATAAGGTTCGCGAAGGTCAAACAAGGATGGAATATTCAATTGGTCTTCCGGTTTGAGTTCTATATCCGGAGATGTGCCACTGAGGATTCCACGGATATCAACAGCTATTACTGTTGTTGTAAAATCCGGATTCAAACGGGTGATCTGGGTACGGCCGGTAAACTCATCTCCTTTCAAACCGGCTGCCTGGTTAATTAACTGGCGGACTGTATGTACCGCCTCGTTCAATTCATATTCTCCCGGACGCCAGACTGCCCCTGTCACTGTCAGACGGTTTTCGTAAAAAGGAATCACAGAGTCTACCAACAAAGAATCGCCATCCATCATCGCAAAGGAGGGATATTTATCTTCTGTAACAGTTGCTATCTGATAACGGCTACCGGCTTTTCGTTTGATACGGACATCTTTCTTATAAGCATCCCCGGTAAAGCCTCCTGCCATATTCAATAACTGTGAGAGTGTTTCGCCCTTTTTCATTTCAAAGATACGGTTACGTTTTACCTTACCTCTTACAACTGCCAGTTGGTCGTAAGGAGCAACAATCACCATATCATTTTCTTCCAGACGGATATTCGTATTGTATTTGCCGTTCAGCAGATAATCATATACATCCAATTTAGCCACTTCCTTACTATTGCGGTATACTTTTATTCCGCGAAGTGAACCGATTTCATTTACACCTCCTGCTGCATACAACGCATTAAACAAAGTTGCAAACGATGGAAGCGTATAGGTTCCCGGAGCAACGACTTCACCTACAATATTGACTTTGATGCTGCGTATCTGGCTTAGGCTGACGGATACAAATGTATTAGCTCCATCTGTATCTCCCGACAAGGTAGACATGATCCGCCCCAGTTCCTGACGGATACGATTTTCAGCTGTTTCAATAGTCAGTCCGCTGACAGATACCGGGCCCAGGTTAGGGATAAGAATTGTTCCTTCGGGAGAAACTTTCAGTTTCAGATTCAGTTCTGAATCTCCCCAGACATTGATCAGCAATTCATCACCGGCAGATAAAACATATCCTTTAGGAGTCGGTACATTCAGATCCGGTTCAAAGGACAGGTTCTTGTTTGAGAATATTTCACGGCCGAACACGGTTCCGCTTAAATCTCCCGCCGGACGATTGGCTTCCCGCTGAGCATCCAGAGGTGGTATTCCCTTTCCATCCGGAATGGTGACCGTGCGGTCTGTTACCACAGCATCCGATGCCGTACGTACAGTCTGTTCTGCTCCGGACTGCCCCATCCGTTTATTCATCTCCTGACGGATCTGGTCATCCGTCATGCCCGCGGCTTTCGCCTTGTCAATCAAATCCAGGGGTACCTGTGCCGCTAGCGGAACCGACAGACACAGTAATCCCCCCAATAATACATTTCTGATTACGTTATTCATATTGTTATTTGTTTTGTTGTTTTCAAAACTTCCTAAACTCCAATCGGGCATAATCCGATTGCAGGACCAGATGTTTCGATGTTAATTCTTTGACTCCGAAACGTTGCTCCGTCCCATTCATTCCAAATGGCAATAAATCTTCAACTTTACTGACCGGCATGACTACAAACAATGAATCTCCGGTATATTCCATATTGCCGGTCTGACTGGTTACATCAACCTTCATCAAGTTGATCGTATGTAAAGCAACACTGTAGTAAGCCCGCTCCGGCATCTCTTCCTCTCCTGATGCATATGCTATTTTCATGATCTGCCAGCGGCCATCCAGATCTCCGTTGATCGGCATTTTTCCGCAGGAGCTGACTATCAGGGTCAGCAACACCACTATTATGTATCTTTTCATTGTATTCATCGTATCCATCCTGTTTTTCTGATTGTTAACATGCCACCGGCACTTTTACCCAACATCCCGCCTCTGTCAACACCTAGCGATCCTGTAAAATCCCAGCCTTTTAACTGATGGGGCGTATAAGTTAATTCCATCAATACATTTCCATTCTTTTTGATCTCATAAAAAGGTAAGCTATAAGTTCCCCAGTTACGGGTAAACGAGAATAAAATACGATACCGCAAATCGTTGACCGGATTCCCCATAACCCCGAAATGATGTCCCTGTGAGCGATTGCTTTTAAAGACTATTTCTCCATCATCATTATAAATTGGAGACATAACCAACGGATTACCGATTCCCATTCCCCAATGCTGCCAACCGGTATAGATACCATGATTATAATAATTATCTGTACCACTCACCTGTTCAGGTATCTCAGGGGTATGGTCCCAATAAACAGGGCCCGTTTGATCCTTCGTTGAGATATATTCGTAAACCAAACTACCGATCACCCTATTCTTGGGAAACGTTATTTCCACTCCTGACAGACAGTCTTTCCAGCCATATTCTCCGAACATCTGCGAATGATCTTCAAAATAATGTTCGTAATAAGGACGGATTGTCCAATCTTTAGGAGCATACCACGTCAAAGAAAAATTCCAACTTCCTAAGTGATTTCCATAAATATTCGTTTGTTCTCCAAGCGGGGTATCACTACTCCCTCCGCTCGGAATAAACACCTTAAAGAAATCCTTTATCCCGTTTGGCATATCAGTCTTCTTATCTCCGACAAACGCATTTCCCCCGAATTGAGCAGCCATCTCAAGACCTCCTTCAAAGATCAAAGGAAACTTCTCCCGGTTACCGATCTTCACATACAAATCTTTGGAATGATAAAGCACATGCTCCGTATGTTTACCTCCCGGCTTAATAAAATCCTTTTGCCAGCCGTCATCCGTAAACAGACCATAAGCGATATGTCCTTTGAAAGCCAACCAACCTTTTGTACCCGGAACAAGCGTATATTCTGGAATACCGATACGAACCTGCGGAATCGGACGCGCATTTCCCGAAAATGTCAGTCCGCCACTACTAAGGAACGGATTATTGAACTCGCTATGCCGCTCCTTGCTTCCGATACTCAATCCCAGGCAACGGTATTTCAAATCCGCATACAATTGTTGCACCACGAAAGTCGATGTAAAATTATATGCCACAGCCAGATCTGCCCCGAAAGCATACGAGAAGCGTTTATCGTTTTCCAACTCCCGGAAGACCCCGGCACGTAGATAGCCGTTATTCTTTTCGATAGAGGACAATCCCTGCTTGTTTGCCGTCAGCCAGAAAGGAGTATGTTCCCCTCCGCTAAAGCTCACACCGGTTTCCGCCCGGTAACTCAGCCCTTTCGATAACTGAGCATAAGAGTTAAGGGGAAGCACTAAAATGCCTCCCCAAAGAAGTAAGTTTGATATTAATTTCATTTGTTTTTGATTAGAAATAATTGAACTATCCAACCATCAAAGTGACTCATCTGTTACAGGTTC
The DNA here is from genome assembly GCF_020091425.1 of Parabacteroides goldsteinii. Lineage (NCBI taxonomy): Bacteria > Pseudomonadati > Bacteroidota > Bacteroidia > Bacteroidales > Tannerellaceae > Parabacteroides > Parabacteroides goldsteinii. The sequence continues at coordinate 2,613,323 of NZ_CP081906.1, forward strand.
ATTTGCCGTCTGCTTTAGCTGACGGTTTATAAGCTGGTTCTTTTTTTTGGCTTTAGCCACATTTCTCTCAGATAGAAAGCTTTAAGAAATGGGACTAAAGTCCAAAGAGATAGATTCTTTACTAGTCCGTCAGCTAAAGCAGACGGCAAATAAACCTGTAATAGTCAAGTGAGGTTGACGACAGAATAGTTCAATTTTGATAAATAGTGAATCTATTACTATCTCCATTGGCATATTGACACATTACCATATTGGCATATTACTATCATTAAGGTCTTCCCAATATTTCTACTATACATTCCACCTGTTTCGGTGTCATGACACGTTGCTTGCGATTCCAACCGGCGGCTTTCAGAAGAGAGACCAGGACCTTGTTTGCCAATACCCAGGCTTTCAAACGGCGGGAAGCTGCCGCCGGTGTTATCATCGGACTGTACAGGATACCCAGTTCAAGCCAACCGAAACTACGGTTCTTCCATTTCTCCTCCTCTTCGTCCCTATCCGGCTTCTTATTTTTCTGATCCTCTTTCATAGCCACCTCCAATCCATGGTACCCGGACGGCCATCCCGAAGCGAAAGGCCTGTCCGATGAGCAAGCATCGTACCCAGATTCCGAAACAACTCTTCCCTGTTTCCTTCAATCTCCTTCCACATCAACGCACGAACCTGGCTACAAATCCGGTTGAGCAAAAGCATCTCTTCGGAGGCAAACAAATTCCTCTGCATCTTACAAATGAATTTGGCAAATGCCTCTTTCCCTCCGGAGCGGAACAACGAATCAGGGTCCTCCCCTTCAGGCAATTCGCCTCCGACCGCCAAGAAACCTTCACGACGCAGCGAAGCCACAGCCGTAGCAGTAGCTTTCCGCCCTGCCTCATCGCCATCAAGCAAAACAACCGCCTGCGAAGCGTATTTCTTCAGCAATCGGATATGTCCGTCACACAAAGCCGTCCCACAGAGAGCCACCGTATTAACAAACCCGGCTGCATGCATGGCGATCACATCTTTGTAGCCTTCCACCAAATAGACAAGACCTCTCTCTGCAATCGCCTCCTTAGCCCGGTAAAGACCATACAGATGATCACTCTTCTTATACCCGTTTGCTGCCGAAGTATTGATATATTTAGGTTCATCCGGATTTCCATCCGATTGTTTCCGCGCGGCAAAACCTATCAGTCCCCCTTCCTCATCCCGAATCGGAAAAATAACACGTCCCCGCATAGCATACCATTCTTTCGGCACCATACCCGGCGAAACGCCCACCTCAAAATCCAAATAAACAGGTGTCAACTCCGAATCACCGCAAGCATAAGGAAGAAGGGAGGAAAAAAACTTACAGTTTTTTTCAATTGAAAATTGAGAATTGAAAATTGAAAATTTCTTCTCATTGCTATTCACAGGAACAGGCTTCGCCTTTCTTTCATTAATTTTCAATTTTCCATTTTCAATTCCCAATTTCCCCGCTGCTTCCACAAAGCTGCAACGCTCCATCTTCTGTACGAAAGCAATCACATCCCCATGTTCACCGCAAGCATAACAAGCGAATGTCTGTTTCTGCGGATCGACGATCAACGATGGATGATGGTCGTCATGGAACGGGCAAAGCCCTTTAAATAACTTGCCACAGCGCAACAGGTTGACATAACCTCCCGCCACATCCTCTATGCGGACCGAACTTTTTATTTGATCGATATTATAGTGTGTCATATCGTTCCTGACATTAATAATCCGTTATTTTAGTATACGAAGCATTATACCGGAAACGGGCAATGCCGGTCGCACCGTTCCTGTTTTTTACAATATAGAGTTTACCTACTCCCACCAGACTTTCACCGGTACGTTCGTCTTTGACGATGCCGTAACGCTCCGGGCGGTAGACAAAAAATACACAATCGGCTACCTGTTCGATAGTTCCCGAATCACGCAGGTCGCTCATCACCGGGATATGCGCCTTATCGGGACGCTGATCGCTGGCACGGTTCACCTGCGAAACGACAAGCACCGGACAGTCCGCATCCAACGCCAGTTGCTTCAGCGCCGTGATGTTACGGCCAACCACCTGTTCCTGGGTATCGTTCTTCTGACGGATACTGCCCAACAAATGCAGATAATCGAGTATCACGAAATCACATTCGCCCTTCTTACTTTTCAGCATCACCTTCGAACGGATATCCGACAGGGTGTTACAAGCCTTGTAATCAATATACAACGGCAGATGCTCCAACTGCTTTCCGGCCTTTTCGAGCACCTCCAATTCGTGCGCCGTCATACCGGAAATACGCAGATGATCCGGATCGACATCCGTGATGCCGGCCAGGATACGGTTCAGCATCTGCAAGTTCGACATCTCGAGACTGAAGAGACAGACATGTTTACCGGCCCGGGCAGCCTGTACGGCAATATGCAAAGCCACAGCTGTTTTCCCGTCGCTCGAATGGCCCGCCAGTACGGACAATTCCCCTTTATGAAATCCTCCGGTGACATAATCAAACTCGCTCATCCCGCTCAGCAAGCGGTTCCGGTCATGAGTACCCAGCAATCGTTCGCGATGCCATTCCACCACTTCGGCAGCCAACTCACCGACCGGACGTATCGGCTCGCTGGTCACCAATTTCTCCCTTAGTTTCATCAGCGACTCTTCCGCCTCCGTTATCAACGATTCCGGTTCGGAGCCGAACTGGCAACTTTTCATATTCAGCATAGCCGACAACTGTGCCAGGCAACGCAAGGTATATTGCTTTTTTATCTCCGCAGCATAGTGCAGCACATTTCCGCCATGGCGCACATTCAGCATGGCAGTCAGCAGGAACGCCAGTCCGTTCAGTTCTTTCCAACGCTCCTCGTCCAGCCGGCGCATCTCAACATCAACCGACACCATATCCGGTTGCACCCCTTGTTCGTACAGGTTCATCGCTGCCTGAAAAACAAATCCCAGCGCCGCATCCGAAAACATTTCCTTATGCAGCAATGTCGAAACCAGGCCCGGAGCATCCACACTGGTCAGCAGGCAGCACACCAACGTGCTCTCCACCTCCGCTAAAGTCAGATCTTTCTGTTCGTCAACATCTTCTTTCATGCTTCGCCTCCCTTTCCTTTGGGTGAAAATTGTTTACTGCGACCTCCCATCGCCCGTTCGGCAGCAGCCATTGCCTGAGCGGCAGAAGTATCATTACCGCTGTCATCCATACTTTCTGTTATCTGTCCCGAAAAATAATCATAATTACAAATCTTGATTTTTGTGCCTCCCGCCACAGGACCATATTCGATCAATCGTTCCCGAGCCAACTTTCTCAAATAATACCCCACCGAACCGACACTGATATCAGTACGATCAGCCAGGAACTGATAAGTACAAAAATACTCCCCTACATGGCAAACGTACTGGATACGTCCCAGTTTCATAAATCCGGGTTTAAAATAACTCATCGTTGCCAATGCCATGTAGATACGGGCTAGGTGACGTTCTTTCTTACTGGCACTGACCGACAGCGCCAACACTTTTCGAGGCATCTTCATAAAAGACTTTCCCATCCACAATACCTCCGGGTTTTCTTTCGTTTGTTTTACGCTCATAATAATCACATTTAAAGAAAATTAATATTTGCTCCGTTATGAGATTACTATTTGCGCTAAAACTTGATAGTCATAATCCAGAAGCAGTACCGTATGTAGACTCTATACGTACCCGGATGCCTCTCTTTTAATATAGTTAGAACTATCTTTCTTATCTAGAATTTATAAATCGTAATTTCCATCATTTTTTTCGCAAATGAAATAATACCCTAACGTTCTGATGCAAAGTAAACCATTCTTTTCCGACTTTTGAGAACTGTTTTGATGCCAGTTTCACAACTTAAATAACACGATTACAGTGAGTTACAAATTCTATTTACTACGTTGTTGTTTTCTCTCCTTCTTTTTACTCCTTTCGACTGCCTGGTCGATCTCCCAAAAGGTATTCTGAGCCGCCTTTAAATGATTGTAAATCGTAACGACTTCGTATCCCGTATCAAAAATCAAGTCGATGTAATCGGCCAGTTCTTCCAACGAACAATCCAACATTCCACAACGGGCCATGGCCGCGATGTAAGCGAGGAACAAATCCGGAGATTTCACCCGAATGCGTTCCATCGGCAAACGTCCCGTATCGAAGCCGCAATCATGCAGGATCCCGATCCGGTTCTCTTTCAGGAAACGCTCTCCCAAAGTATTCCATGTTTTCAGCGCCTTTATGACCGGTTCTCCTAAGAACCAGGTGAACAACATCACGTACCGGTTTTTATCCGGTTGTTTATCCAGCCATTCCGTCAAAGGATCGAGCGACAGGTGTTCACCGGTTATTGCCCGAATGTTTTTTTAAAACTTCCATCAATTTTGTTTTTATCTGATTTATTTTCAACTTATTTACTTGCTGTCCCATTTGTTTATAAATTTAAGTTGTAATCAGGGTTATTAAGTTGTGAAATTGTCTTTTTATTCTTTCTTCAAAACATATATGTTTCGATCGCAAACCATATATGTTTTGCCGTTAAAACACCTATCTTTCAACGGCGGTTATCAGCTCTTTTTCCGATAAATAATAACCACCTTTATTCTCATCCAACTACTGCTATCTGCTTCTATCCGGCAGCCACTTTTCCGCAGCAATTACCTTTGTAATGTTATCGATAACCAACTAACCGCCAAAATGCCGGAAAAGTTTTTTCATTGGCACATTGGCATATTATCCACATTAAATAATTATTTCCCATGCCATTAAAATTCAGACTTGTCAAAAGAAGAGACATGAGTAAGGATGCGGCCGAAGGGGCCGAACTTTACTATGCACAGACCAGCATCACCAAAAAGGTCGGCCTGAACCGTATTTGCAGCCGTATCAGCAAATACAGCACTGCCAGCCGCGGTGATATCCTGCTGGTACTCGACGGACTCTTGTCCGTCATGAATGAATCGCTGGCCGACGGAGAATCGATCCATCTGGGCGATTTCGGCAGCTTCCGGATGGTTGCCGGCAGCAAAGGATCTTCTACGGAAAAGGATTTCAATACCTCTCTGTTCCACCGGGCACATATCGTTTTCTATCCAGGTACGATGTTGACGGATACCATCCGTAATGCCAGTTTCGAAAAATACAATATCCCCGGTACGGAAAGCAAACCGGAAGAAGGCCAGGGCGGTGGCAGTGACCGTCCGGAAATCGAGTAAAATAATTTGCCAATGTGCTAATTAAACAATCATTCACTATGGTAAAACAGGAATACATTAAACAGTATCTTTTCCCCGCCCAAAAGGCGGGGGAATGTTTCGGAATCAATCCGATCGTCATCCTTGCCCAATCGGCCATCGAAACCGGCTGGGGAGAAAGTACACTGGCAAAGGAGCATCATAACTTCTTCGGCATCACCGCCTACGGACGTCCCAACGCTTTCTGGAAAGGCGAAAAGACCGATCTTTCAGAAAACAGCGGCCATACTTCCTTATGGTTCCGTACCTACGAATCTGCGGAAGACAGTTTTATGGACTTCGCCCGTCTGATCCACACCGCTTATCCGATAGCAGCCTCACTCAGTGCCCATCCTTCGGCTTATGCCAAAGAGATCGCTTACAGCAAATACATCAGTGAAGTGAATGGTGACAACCGAGCTGCCTACCAGAGGATGCTGGTGTCGATCTGCCGGACGATTGAAAGGATGATAGTCAATTGATTTATTCTTTATACAAAAAGGTACGATAATTCCATTAATCTGTGATCATTAATTTTCAACTTCCTCACCAGCCTTGCCCGGATCATCTTTCCCCGCAGGCAAAAGTCGGCAGCCGGTGACTGCCCTTGTCCCCATCCCTATCCTCGTCCTCTTCCTGATGGCGATCACCCAACTGTCTCTGCTGATGGAGCAGACAGAAGTGACGCTGACAGCTATCGGAGCGATACTCTCGCTCTCAACCAGGGCGACTGGGGAACCAAACAACGTGTCGAACCCATAGACATCGCCGGTTACAGTCTGATGGCTGCGGGATTGATCGGCGGTCTGTACAAATTTTTTACCGCATGAGTTACGAAGAAAAGATGTAGCAAAAGGTTCACTTAGAACTATTGCTACATCCTTTTACTTATTTTACTAATATATTCATTTTTGACAATGATTGCCTATTATCCCATATATAAACTATATGAACAATATCATTTTCAACAAAATATATTATTTTATGATTAGAATGTTCTGCAAACGAACGATAACATTTACTCCTGTGAACTAACAACGGTTCTATTTTTCCAATTGTAGGGCATACTTCCAAAGTATTTACAGCCTTTATAATGCCATTTCTAAATTTATTGGCAGCTTTACTTCCCATTTCAACAAAATACCAATCAAAAATCTGCTTCATTATAGTTAAGGCTTCAATTTCCCAATGTACAGTATACATTACCAAGATTTTATAATCGTCATTGCTTCTTCATTCGTTACATATTCTCCTCGTTCGAAAGCAGCTTCTGCTTTATCTAAAATCACATTCAACTCCTCTACCGAACAACTCCCCGGACATTTTTTCATCTCTAATGTTTCCTGATGAAGCAACGTCTGTAAATATTGCCGAACTTTTTTTAAACTTTCTACGGATTTTAGACGTCTGAGACCGTCTTCAATCTGTGTTCTTTCTAATTGAATCTCTGTTGTTTTCATAATTATGTGTTTTGTAAATACGAAACAAAGGAACGAATTAAAATTCTAGAAAACAAATAAAATCTATCTAATCACAAAACGATATATAAAGTCTATTATTTCCACTCTATCGTGGAGATGACAAACTTAACATTGTTTCCACTACCCTGCAAATATCATCATCGGTGAGTGTAGGCCCGGAAGGCAAGCAAAGTCCTCTCTCAAATAACCTTTCCGATGTCCCGTCCCCATAAAAAGGAGATTGCTTAAACACCGGTTGCAGATGCATCGGTTTCCACAAAGGGCGTGTTTCTATATTTTCATCTGCCAAATGTAACCGGACATCCTCACGGGTAAATCCAGCCTTTTCGGGATCTATCAGAATACAAGTCAGCCAAAAGTTCGAATTGAAATCTTCCGAAGGATTCCGTTGTACCTCGATACCCGGCATATCCTTCAGCAACTCCGTATACAGCAGGTGTATTGCCCTGCGTCGTGCAATATGTTCATCCAACACAAACATCTGTCCTCTACCGATTCCGGCACAAATATTACTCATGCGGTAGTTATAACCGATACATTCATGTTGGTAATGCGGAGCATTTTCCCTGGCTTGGGTAGCATAAAACATAGTCCGTTTGGCCTGTTCTTCCGTCCGGCAAACCAAAGCGCCGCCTCCGGAAGTCGTGATCATCTTATTTCCATTGAATGATAAGGCCGCAAATTCTCCGAAAGTACCACATTTTTGTCCTTTGTACACTGAACCCAAGGCTTCGGCTGCATCTTCCAAAACGGGTATTCCGTAATGAGAAGCAATAGCCATAATTTCATCCATTTTTGCAGGCATACCGTATAAATGAACCGGAATAATAGCTTTCGGTAATTTTCCGGTTTTACGCAGACGGTCTTTGATCGCTTCTTCCAAAAATAAGGGACTCATATTCCAAGTATCCTGTTCACTATCTATATATACCGGAGTAGCTGACTGATATGCTATCGGATTGGCAGAAGCGGCAAAAGTAAAAGACTGGCAGATGACTTCATCGCCAGCTTGCACACCTAGTTCGATAAGGCCCAGGTGAAGGGCGGCTGTACCGGCAGACAATGCGACTATGTGTCGGTCTTCTTTAAGATAGTCTGCTAATTCTTTTTCAAATGCATTTACATTCGGTCCTAATGGGACAACCCAGTTAGTATCGAATGCTTCTTTTATGAAATCTTGCTCACGACCGGACATGTGGGCGAGAGAAAGGAAGATTTTTCGTTCTAAATAATTTGACATATAATTATCCAATATATTCTCCTGCCGTTATTCTAAATGTACTACCTGTCATCATACTCGAGCCATCGGACATCATATAGACTAAACCGTCCAAATAATCCGTTTTTTCACACATCCTACCCATCGGCAGATAAGCTCCGGCACGTTCACGAAGATGTGTTTCAGTTTCTCCTTGTGATATTCTTAATGCAACCTCACCTTCTGTCGGTGTCCAACCGAGCGTCAGATAATTGCATCGGATATGTTCTCTTGAATACTGATGGGAAATATGTTCCATCAAAATACGAAGAACTCCTTTGGAACAAGCATACGCAGCTCTATCCTTTTCGCCACCCCAAGCATGGGCTGAACCAGTCAATACAATAGAACCACCACCATTCATACGCATATATTTAATGGCTTGCTGACAGCAGAAGAAACAAGATTTGAAGTTGATGTCCATTACCTTGTCGAAAGTGTACTCATCACAAATATCCAGAGGTGAAACGGGAGTAACACCCGCATAATTGAAAAAGCCATCTATTCTGTTAAATTTATTATAGGCTTCATCCATCAAATTCTTACAATCCTCCACATTTTCAAGATTTGTATGGACAAAAAGTCCTTCCGTACCATAAGTTTTCATCAAACGAATAGACTTTAAGGCAGACTCTTCATCTCTACCTCCAATAACCACTTTTGCCCCCTGCCTGGCAAATTCCTCAGCGGCAGCTTTGCCCACACCTTTTGTTCCACCGGATATGACAATCACTTTACCCAACAATTTCTGTTCTGACATAACAAATCTCTTTTTATAGCCCCAATGCCTTAGCAACATTGAATCCGTTCAACAACAAATTATTTCCTTGTTCATCAAGCACTTTAATCTTCTGCTGATATTCGTTGATAGCGGCAGCTAAATCTTCCTTAGAATCACAAATAAGATAAAGACGAGTAAAAACCTGTTTCTCATTACCAATCCAGTCCCTGGGTATCTCATCTCCTTTATACAACCTTTGAGCATTGGCAACCACACGTCCATCAGCTTCAAGCTCATCCAAACCTTCAATTTTCGCAATCTTTCCTTGCTTCAACAAGAACCATACAGTAGCAGCAAACTTCCCTTTCATATATGGATCCTCTTTGTATAAATCTACATTCTCTCCTTCACCTCCAGTCAAGGCAAAACGAACCAACATTTCCCGCTGATCATAACCATAAATAGACTTCAAAAGAAGGTGTGGAGCTTCTCCTTGAAGACGGAATCCCGTATCATATACATAAAACTCTCCATCCTCATAAAAACCTGAAAGCATAAGAATGCCATTTTTGATACCAATCTCTTTGAACATACGGACCGCATTGAAATGCATACGCTTCATATATTCATTCATATGTTTAGAAGGATAAGTTCCCCCTAAACAAACACGGCTCATTCCCGGTTGTTCATCAGTTGTATAGCGATCATAAATACAAGAGGCGCTACAATATCCATCCTTGAATGTATAATACATGCCCATATCTTCCACTCCATCCATATAACGCTCAACGATAAAGCGCTTCTTAGGACTACAATTCAATGCCTTTTCGACAGCGGCCTTGAGTTCACTCTCTTTATAAACAACAGTCATACCTACACCACCTCCATTGTCAACAGGCTTCACCATCACCGGATATTTAATTTTTGCCACATCTGATGGTTTCATCTCTGCATCCAAATAAAATTCAGGTATTCCATGAATTCCATAACTTTCACAAGTGGCTTTAAATACATCCTTGAATGAGAACACATCCACAATACGCTGAGTAGCATAGCACGGAAAATCTAATGCTTCACAAACCTTACAGTAAGAAGGAACAAGAATATCTGCCACGCCTACAAGTACGCCATCCACTTGTTCTTCTCGAGCCAATGCGATAAGTCCTGGAACATCCATTCCATCAACATCAAATGATTTCCAAGCGTATTTCTTAGCATCATCCGTGTGACGAGCACTTGTTACAATAGTCTTTACTCCCATCTCATTAGCGACTCTAACTAAAGCGGAAGTTTCGGGATTTCCCCCCAAGATAAGAAGTTTCTTACCTTCAAATTCTTTCTCCATATTACTACTGGTATGTATTAAATTAAATTTATTAGTTTTTTCCATTAAATCCTTCCATCGTTGCCGATGTAGTAGAATTTATATCTTCACGAAATAGTACTTTCTTAATAGTAAGAAATATCACCTTGATATCTGTCATCAACGAAACATGATCCACATACCAAACATCCAATTCGAGTTTCTTTGTCCAACTAATAGCATTACGTCCATGACATTGTGCCCACCCTGTAATCCCTGGACGAACTTCATGACGACGAGCCTGTTCCTTACTATATAATGGTAAATATTTGACTAATAATGGACGAGGACCTATTAACGCCATATCGCCTTTTAGTACATTAATTAGTTGAGGTAATTCATCAATTGAAGTAGAACGAATAAATTTACCGATCTTCGTCAAACGTTTCTCATCTGGTAAAAGGTTTCCTTCGGCATCACGCTCGTCCGTCATAGTTTTGAATTTGATTATTTTGAATATTTTGCCATTTTTACCCGGACGGTTTTGTAAAAAGAAAACACCGGCTCCCTTGTTTACGAAATGTAACCATATAGTTATCAGAAGCAGTATCGGACAGATCACGACCAATACACAGAACACGAGAATAAAATCAATTATCCTCTTAAAAAAAAGGCCATACATATTTAATAATTATTACAGCAGATTAAGAAACAGAATCCACGTTCCATACATCCAACTCAAACTTTCGTTTCCAACTGATATCATTACCCATTTACCTGCGCCCATCCTGTAATTCTCGGACAACCTCATGACGTCGGAACTGTTCTTACGAGATCTGATTTCATTACACCATTACAGTGATTTATTCCATATTAGTTATTGAACCATACATCGCTTCATATTTAGGCAGACACCAGTTAGCCAATTTCTTTGTCTGTTTAAAGAAGAATACCATCCAATCACGGCTGCTTTCACTGATACTTTCCTTGTACAAAGCCCAACCTACATAATACCAGTTATGAATTGCTGCATAAGCCATCCAGTGAAGATGCTCTTTTTCTGTAGCTGGACGTCCAAAATAAGCCTCAAGAATATCTAATATTTTAGGTTCATTCACATCATATTCCAATCCTGCAATTACACGACCAAAGTCATATCCTGGATCATTATAACCGGCAAACTCCCAGTCTATGATATCCAGTGTATTTTCCGTAAGTAGAACATTGTCAATATTAATATCGTTATGGCACATCGTGTGCTTTACCCCATCCATATCTGCATATTTTTGAAGTCTTCGCATCATAGACCATTCAGTTTCAAATACTTTAAACAGATCTCCTTTCATTTTAGAAGCCTCATTAAAAAGTCGCTCTGTTTGATAAATCGGATCATAATCATACTCTTCACTATTCGGAAGATTATAACCTTCCTCATGAAACGCACGTATTTTTTTCGCAATACGTTTCATAAGTTCAACATCCTGATAATAGACACCATACAGGTCAACACTGTTTTCACGAAATTTGGATATTTTCATTCCTGTCTCATCAATATAAACATACGTATCGTCCGAATGTGCTTTCGCAGCAAGTTTTTGCGCCACACACTCATTCTTGCGGTATATAAAAAATTGGGTACTGTCTCCCGGAAAACGGAAAATATATCGCTCACCTCTAACCATAAAAGTAAACAGGATGTTACTTAATCCTTTCTGTAGAATAACAATGTCACGAATTTCATCTTTCGTACAACGAAGTACTTCACAAATTGTAGAATTGATTTTATTACTTACACTATCAAGGAATAATCCATCAATATTCTGAATTTCCTGAATCGAATCAAATTCAAAAAGGAAATCAGATGGATATTCCCGAACATACATATCCAAATCTTCCGCATGGCGGTTCACAAATTCCTCCCAGAAAAGGGAAGAAATCCTGAAATCATCTATTTCCTCATTAAGGTATCTTACAAACCTATACGAAAACTCCCTGTCCACATAAGCGTGTCCATATATGCACTCTCCTATTTTCCCACAAGAATAAATATTAGTAATACGTCCTGAACTGTTTTTTTTAACAACCAACTCATTATGGGCATCTTCTTTATAAACTGTCGCATGAAAAGAATTATATTCATACAGAGAGAAAGGATTTTCTTCAAAATAATTATCGCAATTACAAATGTATGTAGAGCCTAAAAAATCTTTTGCAATATATAAAGAATATATATTGTTTTTCTTAAGATCCGGGGTAATTTCCAAATTCACTCCCCACTTATCAGCAAGAAAAAAATAAAGCTCCTGCTTATATCCGATTACAACCGTAATATTGTCAATACCAACCTCTTTCAGCTGACGAATCTGCCGTTCAATTAAAGTCTCTCCATTTTTAACAAAAAGACCTTTCGGCATAGAATAAACAGATTTAGCAGTAATATCCAAACCACCAGCAGCAAGAATAACAGCATTTTCAACTTTTAGAGGTGCTATTTCTTTCATAGCATCCTCTGTTACCTTATTATCCGTCAAATAACCTTTAGACTCAAGGGTAACAAGCAATTTACTCACTTCCTCTTTTGACTTGAATACATAGTAGCGAACATTATCATACACAGAAGCAGCAACGTCCGTTCCTATATTTTCTCCTAACTTAAGTAACGTTCGAACAATCTCAAATTCCTTGTAGTTAATCATTATTCATTTTCCTCCAAATTAATTTTACCTTCTTCGTACATTTTCAAAAGTAACCAGCCTTTAAACGTATTGATATCTTCTGGATATGTAATCTTACAAATATTATTCGTACCCTTTGAAAAGAAAACCCTCTTTCCAAGAGCAAAATATAGGGATGTCGTATGCGGCTCAAGGTCACTTAGAATATTTTTTTCTGCAGCGACCTCATATGCGTCACAAAGCTCACCAAATTTAAAAGTCCATGGATTCGCAAATCCCTTAATAGTCTCCCGTAGAATTGGTTCAACAGAACTTTCCTCACTATCCGTAACATCCTTAATACAGGTACACATTACCATATCCTCAGAGGCAATCGCATTACCACGCTCTTTACACACACGAATGCTATCCTCAATTACTTCATCCGTAGTCATCGGCGAAACTCCAAAACTGATAACTACAATATCATCTCTGGAAAGTTTACCTTTAAGATTGAAAATACCATTCATCGTGGACTCTTGAAATGTAGAACCACCTGTTGTGAGCCATTTTGTTTTGTCCAAATGATACTCATCCACAATTCGTTTCACCTCGTTAAGCCAATCCTTATGACACACGATCTCAATAGCGTCGATACTACAATTGTTTTGAAAAACTTCAAGAGTATAGGCTAATATTGGTTTCCCAAACACATCTATGAATTGCTTCGGTATATTGGTCCCGATCCGTGTACCTGTACCACCTGCAAGTATAACAGCTATGTTCATTTTACTATTTCTTGTTTACTCTCAGTATTTCACCCCATAATTTGCCGCACAATATTCCTTATACGGAGCATCCGGCGCAAATATAATATCATGCTTTCCTTTTCGCTTCTCTATTGGAGGAAACTGCATGTAATCACCGTATTCAGTTCTCAGTATTCTGTCATAACCAACTGGAACAGGAAGAGTAATCATATTTTCAAAAGGCATATCAACAGTCCTCATAAAATCTTCCTTCTCCCAGATTACATGTCGAATATCTTTTGCTATTGGATCAGCAAGTAACGTAAGAGTAACCTTATTATATTTATCCCATGTATGCCTAGAATTCTGCCTTTCCAGCCACCTATACACAGCCAGATAATTAATTCTAAACATACGTAAGAACTTACGTAGAATATTAGCTGTTGTACTAGTATTAAACTCATTTACATATGTATTGCAAATAGTTGAGACTATTCGCATTGGGAATCGACGTAACTTATATCGAAATAAGCTGTCTTCACAACCTTCTAATGGAAGAATGTCTATTGCTACACCATTATTCAGGCGTTTACTCATACAAGAGATTCTATTACCTGTGGTATCACTATTTCTTAAACTCAGCCAAGTCTGATAACAATCTTTATCTGTCAATGGAGACTGTAAAAAATAAGGATTATCTAGCTCTTTTGGACAAATTTCCATGAATTTATCATAGTCTTCCCTAGGCATTGCAACGTCAATGTCATCATCCCAAGGAATAAAACCTTTATGCCTAATAACACCAATCAGTACCCCTCCTATAGGATACCAGCGTAAATTATGCTTTTTGCACACCCGATCAAATACCTGTAAAAGGTCAAGTTGAATCCACCACGATTTTTTTATCATTTCAGAGACAGGCCAACCATCTCTAATTTCTGGTTTAACAAAATTCTCATCATATAACATAAATATTCCTCCTATTATTTAATTCATAGATAAGCACTCAATTAGAGCATACTCCTTAATTAAGGCACCTGATTATATCGTAAGTACTCACTTGACGATATGCTTCATTATCGCTTTATATGTATGTTCGGTTGTGTAATTATTCAAAAAGAATCGGTAACCATTTTCTCCCATTTGTCGCATATCCGAAACAAGCATCTTATCTATAGCTTTGACGAATGTTTCAACAGAATCACTTGGACAATAGACTCCATATCCATTCTCCTCTGCCAATACTCCTATATCGCAATTGGGATCTGTAGCGGCAATAATAGGTTTACGTTCCATCAAATAAGGCAATAAACGATTAGGGTAATTGGGAATAGTAAAACGGTAATCCAAAAAAATTAGCCCTACATCACAGACTTTGACCAACTGGTCATAATCATCTTTGGGTAAACGTCTAAATAGAGACACAGCCTTGGGTTTCCGCTCCCGCATAAAAGCCTCCAACTTTGAATACTCCGTACCATCACCCACTATTACAAAATAGCTGTCTATCCTGTCTTTCACAGCTTCCAAACACTTTATAAGGAAAGGAATACCTTGCGGTTTTCCCATATTACCTCCATAAATAAAAATAGGCTTATTTATAGGCAATCCATATTTTTGTCGGATATGATCAGTAACCCCATACTCAACGGAAATCTCGGAAGGGATATCATAAGAGTTGGGGGCTATCTCCACCACAGCCGGATCAATCTCTGGATTATGTTCTATCACGTACTTCACATTCGCCGGACTCATACAGCCGATATAATCCGAGATTCGGTATAAATCCTTCTCCTTTTTCCGGAATAACCGGTAAAGGACCCCTTTCAAACCATCCTTGGTCAATATTCCTAAATCCACCGCATTTTGGGGAAAGATGTCCTTCAGCAAAAGATAACTCACTGCCTTCGGATTTCGCTTCTTGGCATACCAGATCACTTTTGTAAAAGTAATCGGCGGAGTGGAATAGAGAATAATATCAAACTTGACCTTTCCAAAATACTTTTCCAACCCCAACTTGAATTGTCTCTCCAACGTCACCTGTCCCAATCCTTTTTCAATCAGATTCGTTTTAGTGACATTCAGTGTCTTAACACCCAATAAATGTACCCGACCTTCATGCTTCACCTCTGTTGGTAGTCTTAATCGCCGCTCCCTAGGATAGACAACATATACCTCATGTCCCTCGTCTCGGAATTTCCGTATCAAGTCCGTGTAAATACCACTTGTCTCTATATTTTTTAAACCTGACGACATCGTCAGAAACAGAACGTTCATAATCACTCCTTCCTCCACACCATCTTGTTTACCACACCCGTATAACTCTGAATAAGCTTCACCACCTTAATAGATACAATCTCATCAGTATAATTAGGCACAGGCAAACCGTTATCGCCATTCAGGTTCATCTCAACGGCTAGATCCACGGCTTGCAACAGGTCATGGGTATTAATACCCGCCAAAATGAAACACCCTTTGTCCAACGCTTCCGGACGCTCAGTAGAAGTACGGATGCAAACAGCCGGAAAACTATAACCTACGCTCGTAAAGAAACTGCTCTCTTCCGGTAGTGTACCGCTATCCGAAACGACACAAAAAGCATTCATCTGCAAGCAGTTGTAATCATGGAATCCCAAAGGATCCTGACGAATCACCCGCTTATCCAACTGAAAACCATTCTTCTCTAACCGATTCCTACTGCGAGGATGGCAACTGTAAAGGATAGGCATATCATACTTCTCTGCCATGGCATTGATGGCCGTAAAAAGGGAGGTGAAGTTTTTCTCGGTATCGATATTCTCCTCTCGATGGGCACTTAACAGAATATACTTACCCTTCTCCAAGCCCAAACGCTGATGCACATCGCTCGCCTCAATCTCGACCAAATTTTCATGTAACACCTCTGCCATTGGTGACCCGCTGACATAGGTACGTTGCGGAGCTACACCGCTAGCGTTCAAATAGCGACGGGCATGCTCGCTGTAGCAGATATTCACATCACTGGTAATATCCACGATACGGCGGTTGGTTTCCTCCGGCAGACACTCATCAAAACAACGGTTTCCCGCCTCCATATGGAAAATAGGAATATGCAAACGTTTCGCACCGATCACGCTCAAGCAAGAGTTGGTATCCCCTAATACCAATACAGCATCCGGCTTGATCTCCACCATTAGCTTGTAGCTCTTATCGATGATATTGCCCATCGTAGCACCCAAGTCATCGCCTACGGCATTCAGATAAACCTCGGGATCGGCCAATTTCAAGTCCTTGAAAAAAACCCCATTCAAGTTGTAATCGTAATTCTGCCCGGTATGAGCCAATACGACATCAAAATAGTTACGACACTTATTTATTACCGCCGCTAACCGGATAATCTCCGGACGGGTTCCCACAATAATCAACAACTTCAGTTTTCCGTTATTCTTAAATGCAGCCATAATCTTTCTTATTTTACAGGTTCAAAATAAGTATCAGGACGGTCTGGATCAAAACTTTCGTTTGCCCACATCACAGTCACCAAATCCTCCGTATCGGAAAGATTTATGATATTGTGCGTATAACCAGGTAACATATGTACCGCCTCGATCTTCTCTCCACTCACCTCAAACTCAATTACCTCATTCGATCCAATCTTACGCTCCTGTATCAAGCCATGACCGGAAACCACAATAAAGAACTCCCATTTGGTATGGTGCCAATGCTGACCTTTTGTGATACCGGGCTTAGAGATATTGACGCTCACCTGTCCACAGTTTTTGGTACGGAGCAGTTCGGTAAAACTACCACGAGCATCCACGTTCATCTTCAACGGAAAGGAAACTTTCTCCTTGGGCAAATAACTTAGGAAAGTACTATATAACTTCTTAGCAAAACTGCCATACGGAATTTCTGGTAAGACCAACGTAGCGGGCTGACTCTTGAACTCCTCCAGCAAACGCACAATCTCACCCAGTTTCACCTTATGCGTGATCGGGACAGCGCAATAACGTCCCCCCTCGGTCAATACAGTCTCTACTCCATCAAACTCGCAACGATGCTCCTTCCCCCTCAAGGCAGCGATCATCTCCTCCACCAAGTCATCGATATAAAGCAGTTCCAATTCTACCATAGGATCGTTCACCATGATAGGCAAGTCGTTCGCTATATTATGACAGAAGGTAACCACTGCACTGTTATAGTTCGGGCGACACCATTTACCGAAAAGGTTCGGAAAGCGGTACACTAATACCTTAGCACCAGTCTCCTTGCCATATTCGAACATCAACTCCTCACCCGCCTTCTTACTCTTACCATATTCGGAAGTACCGAAACGTCCTGCCAACGTAGCCTGGATAGAGCTGGAAATCATCACTGGGCAGTTATTATGATGTATCTTCAAGGTATCGAGCAGCGTAGATGCAAAACCAAAGTTGCCTCGCATAAACTCCTCTTGGCTTTGCGGACGGTTCACTCCCGCCAAATTGAACACAAAGTCACAATCACGACAATAAACCTCTAACTCTTCCGAAGTAGAATCTATATCATATTCATAGACAGCACTCACTGTCAAGTCGCCATAACATCTCGCCTTCCCCTCCTGAATATTCCTCAATTGGGATACTAGATTCCGCCCCACGAATCCTTGGGAACCGGTAACAAGAATTTTCATTACAATATCTGTTCTTTTGTATTACTTACTCACTACGGATTTCACGACCTTTGGAGCCAGACACTAACCCCAGATCCTCTTGGATAAAACGCAAGCGCATCAACTGCTCTTTCATGCCCTCCACATCCAGACGAACGGTATTATGACTATGATAATCCTCAATAGTAGAAACTTCCTCGTTACCCTCGGTAAAGAACTTATCATAATTCAAGTCACGGTTATCACAAGGGATACGATAATAATTCCCCATATCAATCGACTTTGCCATCTCCTCACGAGTCACCAACGTCTCATACAGTTTTTCGCCATGACGGGTTCCGATCACTTTCACCTCGGTCTCCCCATACCTAGGATTTACCTTAGTATAGATCTCCTTCAAAGCCATGGCCAAGGTAGAAAGTGTAGCCGCAGGAGCTTTCTGCACAAAAAGATCTCCATTTTCTCCATGGGTAAAAGCATAAACCACCAAATCCACCGCATCATCCAGTGTCATCATAAAGCGCGTCATCTCCGGATCAGTGATGGTTATAGGCTTACCATCCATCATCTGTTCCACCCACAAAGGGATCACGGAACCACGAGATGCCATCACATTCCCATAGCGAGTACAGCAAATCGTAGTCTTGGCATCCTTACCCAAGGCACGCCCCTGAGCAATCGCAACCTTTTCCATAAGCGCCTTGGAGATCCCCATGGCGTTTATTGGATAAGCCGCTTTATCCGTGGAGAGCACCACCACATTACTAACCCCATGAGCGATAGCGGAAAGCAGTACGTTGTTCGTTCCCTCCACATTTGTACGAACAGCCTCCATTGGGAAAAACTCACAGCTTGGAACCTGTTTCAAGGCTGCAGCAGCGAACACATAGTCCACTCCATCCATCACAAAATCCACCGCCTCCCGCTGGCGCACATTCCCAATAAAAAACTTCACCTTATGAGCCACCTCCGGGCGTTGTGCCTGCAAGAAATGACGCATATCATCTTGCTTCTTCTCATCACGAGAGAAGATACGAACCTCCTTGATGTCGCTATCCAAGAAACGACGAAGTACGGCATTCCCGAAAGAGCCGGTACCGCCTGTGATCAACAGGACTTTGTCTTTAAAAATTGACATGATTGTATTTAGCTTAGGACAATACAAATCTATTTCCTTACTCGTTTTTCTTTTCCTAACGCAAACATTATTTTCACGCCAAGATTAATCAGCCAGCGACTCCCATGCTTATATTCACAACCTCTCATAAAAGGCATATTGAGATAGGATTGTAACTCTGACTCCGATATACGTAAGAATTCAGCTACCTGTTTAAACATCTCACAGCCTTCCTCTTCCGTTACTGAGGGATTGGATAATCTTTCCAATGCCTGTTCACGAGTCATCTGCCCCGTCACAACAAGGGAGGATAACTGATGATTACGTACATCATAGCCAAAACGTTTAGGGTACCACCAAGCCTCCAAAAATTTTGTTATCAAACTCTCAAAATGCTTTTGTGGGTACGCAATATATCCATATTCATCAAAAAGAGTCCTCTTGATAACTTCATAGTTATATGGTATAAGATTCAAAGGTTTTACCACCTTAATTCCTTTTATATAGGGTAGCCAAATCTTTCTGCGATAGGTATTCGTAAACGTATAATTTTTCAATGGTGAGGGTGAATGTTTTTCCAAAATATCATTCAGAAATACAGTATCTGTCGTACTCCCCCCATATACAGCTCCCCAATACGCAGGATTAGTATATACCTCGGTTGATATGTTTTCACCATTGAGAATATACTTAATACCATTATCTACAGCATACTGCTCAACCATTTGCACAAAAGCATGATCCTGAGGTATATCCAAACAAGTCAAGCCAGTACGGAACATGGCAAGTTGGAAATTACGCATATCTTCCCGATCAATCTTCGCAATCTTTAAATCAACCTCTAACTTATTGCATATAGCATTAATATTTTGAACACCAAGCGGTAAATCAAAACCCGAATCCACGTGAAAAACAAGAGGACGTAGCCCCCATTCCTTAACGGCCATATGTAGAACATAGCTAGAATCAAAACCACCGGACAGACCAATAAGGCAATCATATTGTTTCCCTTTTCCCGCCTTTTTGATTTTTGTCAATAGTACCTCAAGTTCTTTCTCATGCCCTCGACCATGGTTCCAATGAGCCGCAACCGTTTTTTCATACATATTACAACGCTCACACTTTCCATTAGACTCAATTATCATGGATGGATCTGACTTTGTGTCCATAACACAATGAGTGCAAATCTGATACGTTTTTTCAGTCTTATTTACCATAGCTATTTATTTCTAGTAATAAATTTCCACATATACTTTCTTAGATAAAGATGAATAATTGAAATCAAAAAGATAATTCTAGAATTAATTTTTCTTATAATATTTCTTTTAACAATACTAGCATTTTCACCATGCACTTTATGCAATAAAGAACAATATTCTAAATGCAAATTAGAACAACAAATATTAGCAGCAAAAGCAATCCATAAATCATGAGATTCTATATAAAAAGGAAAAGGAAGTATGATATTTTTCAATTCATATCTAAAAGCCATAGCACAACCATAATATGAACGTTTTTTCAAGAATATTCCAAAAATATTCCTGATATACCTATTAGAATCTAACGAATGTAGCATAGGAGATAATGTACTACAAGTATTACCATCTCCATCTATACAAGAAAAGAGTGTAGAAACTAGTAATACATTAGATATATCTAAAGCATCTTTCATAGTTTTCATACGTCCCGGACACCAAATATCATCTTGATCTGATAAAAAAATATACTCTCCACAAGCTAACGATATAGCTTTCTCAAAAGTCTTATTCACTCCTAGATTCTCTGAATTACAAAAAATCCTTATTCGTGTATCACTATAAGCTCGAATTAAATCTACTGTGTTATCTTTAGAGCAATCATCTACAATCACAATTTCATCATTATGTGAAATTTGATACAATATAGAATCCAATTGTTCACAAACAAATCTAGCTCCATTATATGTCGCCATACACACACTGATTTTCATCTCGGATAAATTTTTATTAAATATAAAGTAAGACAATTCAACAAAACCAAAGTTGGATGCATTAATAAAGGATTTCCAATAGAAGGAAACATATATCCTAAAGATGAAAAAACTATAACAGATTCAATATTTTTACTCTTCCAGAGTATACATATGGATCTAAAAAACATGTATGCCCACCCCCCAAACAAAAAAAGTGAAAAAACACCAAACTTATGAATTAAATTAATATATGTCAATTCGAAACCATAAGGAGCATCTTGTGAACGTACAATTCCAGAAATAGTTGCTCCCAATCCTTTACCCCAAAAACTTAAATCATCTAACATATAATATAATTGATCATATCTAACACTATTTCCACTTGCTTCCGAAGAAAATAAGTTCTCTACTAATAGCCAATAATCTAAAAAATATAGTAATACAGAAAAAAATATCAAAATAAAAGAAGAGATAAGAATAGAGGCATTCATTTTAAGCCGAACAATAGCGCGAAATAGTACAATTATTGTTATTCCTCCTAAAATGATCAAACAACCTAAAATAAAACCTTTGGATGCAGTAATAATACATAATGAAAATATAGATAGTAATAGAAAGAGAAAAGAATAACTACTCATCCAGTTTGTTTTTTTCAAATTTGAAATAAAAGAATAGTAAGAATAACCTAATAATGGATATACAATAGTAGCTGTAGTAAAATACATCACTCTCAATTGTCCATCAGGAGTCACATATGCATTATTTTCATAAAAAGGAATATTGAGCCCTCCAATAAAAGAAATAAAACCTAAAATAGAATATAAACATATAAATAAACTTGCATTCAAAATTATTAATTCAATTTCATTTTTTGATATCCTAAATAAAGACAACATAAAATAAAATAAATAACAAATCATTCCAGCAAAATTAGCAACAATATAAGTAATATTATTATCTAAAATAATTCCTCTAATAAAGCCATACAACCAAACCAAAAAGAAAAACAAAGCAATATAATCTTCAATTTTATTTGAAAAATAAAATTTCATTTTCAATCTAACAATTCTAATTGAAGATAAAAAAAGAAGAATAAAGAAAAACATATAACCAGCATTTGTTGAAAATCCAACAGAGAGAGAAAGTAATAACACTATTAAAAACAAAGATCTCATATAAACAAATCAAAACAATATTATCTCAATCGTTTCAAAATCACACAAATACGATAATATAAGTAAACAAATAAATTCATATTAATAATTTTATTTACAACAGAATACCTATTTATATTTTCCTTCATTGAATGTAGCATATTCAGTATTGGAAAATGATATTCAGCAGCACCTAAGACATTTTTTTCATGCTGCCTATATAAAGTCATTTTTTCATTAATAGGATAAATAACTCCTTTATTAGCTAAGACACACATTGCAATCCATGAATCATGCATACACATACATTTATTCCTTAAAGAGACAAGCTTAGCCTTTTCATTTATCATCATAGTACATCCTGTAACGTAATTCAAGACTTTCAAATAATTTGAGTTGTTAACTAACTTTTCAAGTTTAGAATAAAACCAAAATGATTTATTTATAATATTCAAATCGGAATCTACAACAACTAAGTCGGAAAAGATTAGCACAGGACTATCTACAGGCTTCTCTTGCATCGCTATATATGTTTTTTCTATCTTATAAGGTAACCATACGTCATCTTGATCACAAAACATATAATAATCAGCATTCACTTGTTCTAGAAGCCACATAAAGCTTTGAGCTGCTCCTCTGTGAACAATAAGATCTGGTAAATATATTATATTTTCATATTGGTCACAATATTGATTAATAATAGCTATTGTTCCATCTGAAGATCCATCATCATGAATATATAAAGTCCAATCTTCATATGATTGATTAATTATAGAATTAAGTTGTTCTATAAGAAACTTTTCACCATTATATGTTGCAAGTAAAATTGCCACCATACAGATTTACATTTTACAAAGTTTATTATACAAATATTTTTGTATCTTGGGTATATCACCCCAAATATCAAAAAAAACAAATACTCTAACAAAAAAATAATATAATCTACGCATAATAAAAGATTCCATCTTACAAATAAAATATTTTATAACAAGAGTAATTGGCATATTAATTTTCACATTTGATTTATCTATTCTAGCATCGATATTGAGCCCTATTGACAAACATGTTTTTTTCAAAGAACAAGAATCATTCCATCCATATTTTTTATATTTAAACTCTTTAGTTCCAAGAGCCACAGCCATCTCCGGATTGTCAATCAAAGACTGTACTTCTTTATAATTCAAAGCATCTACCGAAAATTGAAAATCTAACAATTTCAATACTCCATCAACCACCAGAAAGTTATCAGGTCGTATATCTCTGTGAACAATATGCGATTCATATAAAGACTGATAAATCTCTCCCATTTGTTTCTGAATTTCTAATTTTTCTCTTATACTTGCGTATTTTAGATAATCAGATAACTTAATCCCATCCAAATATTCAAATACAACTAAAGAATGTTCTCCATCATTCAAATAAAATAGTGGAGATAAAAAATACTTTGAATTATAAGTAGATATCTTTTTTGAATAAAAATATTCATTCTCACAAGATCCCTTCACTCCTCCATATTTGATAAAAGTTTTTAACCCATCTAAATATCCTTTAAAATAAACATACCCACTATCAGTATAATTACCTATTAAACAAGGTTGAATGTCCTGAATTGGAGTATTATTCTTCAAATAATTACAAGCACATTCTAATCCAACTACCTTCTTTGAATAAAAACAATGCCAATCTTCTTCTACTCTCGAAAATTCATATTTATTTTTACTCATGAATTTAATCAATAAGTCATAATACAAATCCATAGGATATGTATAATTATCTATATCATAGATATTATCTAACTTCAATTGATAAAATTCTTTTTCTAAATATGGCAAATAATCAGATGATATATGACTTTTATGAATCAGACAATGATAAATTAGTGCATAAAAATCATTCTCAATATCTAAACAATACACTCCTCTCTTCATAATTCTATATTGTAACATTCTTTTATGCCACAAATATGTATGATATGGTAACTTTGTTTCCCATAAATCAAATATATAGACTTTCCCATTAATCATCACCTTTACTTTAGGACGAATAGGGAAAAAACAAATTTGAGAACCATTCAATAAATAAACTACATTTTTATAATCTTCTATCAACAAGTCAATATCTAAATGTTTTTCTAAAACATTATCTGTGAATAAATTCTCAAATCCCCTTAATATTACATAATCTACTGTATTATTGAGTACGTAAAATAACTCTTCCAAATTTTTCCATGTTTCTGTTCCTGATAGATTTCTTTTTACCTGCTTAATTTCATTATCCCAAGAACGAATAGCAATACTCAAATAATCATTATAATTTATACCTAATAGTAATGTTATATCATGATTTGTTTCTTGAGTATTATTTGTAGCATGAATTTTATGTCCTCCGCCTGTCAATTTACGATATTTCGTTTTTAAATCAAACATTTTTATATTGACATTTTCTTCACCATGACTTGTTTTTCTCATTTCATAATGAGGAGTATCGTCCCACACTAAAATAAGAAGAAACTTACCGCAGCCACATTCTTTCTCTTTGAAAGAACGATTAGGTAATTTCACACCATAAAAACGAGTAAAATTCTTTGCAACATAATCACGTGACCACTCTATCTCAAAACATTCCAATATTTTAAGATTCTGTTTAATATCATTTAATATATTATCCTGCAGATATCTTGCTTTTTCCCAAATAATCAACAAATGAAGTTCTCCCTTCATATTCATTTTCTATTTAATATAATATTATATACTTCTACAAAAGAAATATCCTTTGTTACTATGGCTAATAGAGTATAACTTAATATACCGACACTAACACCCACTAAAATTTTCAGTAATGGAGATACAATAAAAAATATAGTAATAAACATAATTCCTCCCATTAATAATGACTTAATAAATATGGGATAGATAACTTTAAGCTGTTTAATTAATCCATAGCCCAATAATTTATCTGTTTGATTAGCATTAATTAAAAAAGCGACAAGTGCATATACAGTTGTTCCCCAACAAATCCAATACATACCTAATTGCACTGTAATAAACACAATTATAAAACCTATCATTTTTTTCAAAATACCTGTTTTCAAAATAATATCAGAACGTCCTTTTACAATAATAAGATTCAAATTAATTAGTGTTAAAGGTATCCACAACATTCCAAAAGATAATATCTGTAAATAAGGCACACATGACATCCATTTTTCACCTAGTAATACATATATTATTGAGGAAGACAATACTATAATCGATATCAGAAATGGATATATAAAGAACAACGAAAAAGCAAATATTTTTTCATAAGCACCTAACAATTTAATATTATCATCCTGTAAAGGAGATAATACTGGCAGACTGACTTTCAAAACAACCTGTTGAAGAACAGATTGAGGAACAAACACAAACTGTTGACTCCTCACATAATAACCGACATCTAATGTTTTATAATATTTCCCTATAATCAATGCATAAATATTATCATATATAATATCTATAAATGAAATCAATAGCATTTTTGAACCAAATGAAAAAAGAGATTTAAAAGATTGTATAGAAAAACGAAATAAGGGCCTCCATTTGGATACGCACCACAATAATATCATCCGAATAAAAGCACAAAGAACATTTTGAACCACCAAGGCCCATACGCCTAAGCCATAATATGCCATTACTATACCTACTATTCCAGACAACGCCAGTGAAATTGAATTAGCATAAAATTGAAGCTTAAAACATAATTCAGACGTCAATTTAGATGTTTGAGCAATAGTCAACGAGTTTATAAATAGAGTTATCCCGTAAACTCGAGTGATATTTACTAAAGCCGGCAAATTATAAAAACTGGCAATAAATGGAGCACAAATATATAAAAGTAAATATACAAACAAACCTACAACAACATTAAAATAAAAAGCCGTAGAATAATCTATATTTGTTTTTTCTTTGAGTTGTATTAAAGCTGTTCCAAATCCACTATCTAGCATTGCAGAACCCAAAGAGATAAAAATGGTTAACATCCCCATTATTCCATATTCCGACGGAGAAATTAAACGAGCAACAATAATACCTATAGCAAATTGAAGAATTTGTATTCCTACTCTTTCCAAAGCAGTCCATTTTACAGCACTTATGGCTTTACTCCTTAATCCTCCCACAAAAAATATATTAAGGAGTATGTATTAACCATTTCCCGTAGAAGTCGTTCCATAAAACAAGCTTGCATAATTTATCTATTTAGATTATTTATCCAATTTTTCATACTCAGAATTCTTACTTACGAACTCCGGCACAATTGATTTCATCACTTTCACAGCTTCCAACTTTTCTACTCGAATAGATAGATCTACCAAGCGTGTAATAAGTATTGATATATCCATAAAATCATATTTTCTCACTTTTGCACGAAAGATTTTAGCATTGTTAGTGGGGAGAGTATTTTCTTTGGTTGCCAGCAACTCTTCATACAACTTCTCACCCGGACGAAGGCCGGTATATTTTATTTCGATATCTTTTTCGGGGATAAGACCGGCCAATTCTATCATTCGACGTGCCAGGTCGGCAATCTTTACCGGGGTACCCATATCAAATACGAAAATCTCATTTCCTTTACCCATAAAAGCAGCTTCCAAAACAAGGCGGCAGGCTTCAGGGATTGTCATGAAATAACGGATAATATCGGGATGGGTGACTGTTAAAGGACCTCCTTTAGCCAACTGTTCACGGAAACGGGGAATGACAGAACCGTTACTGCCTAACACATTACCAAAGCGGGTAGTGATAAAACGGGTTTTTCCCGGATGTAACCCTTTACTTATCGCTATACTCAGACTCTGCACATAGATCTCGGCCAGGCGTTTGGAGGCTCCCATCACATTGGTAGGATTGACTGCCTTATCGGTAGAGATCATAATAAATTTGTCGGCACCATATTTTACGGACATGTCGGCCATATTACGGGTTCCCTGGACGTTGGTATGTACAGCTTCACAAGGGTTTTCTTCCATCAGAGGGACATGCTTATAGGCTGCTGCATGGAAGACATATTGGGGATGGAAAGTTTTAAAAACACTTTCTACACGGGCAAGCATCCTGACATCTCCCATGATCGGAGTGAAGACAACATCGGGAAAACGATCTGCCAACTCCAAACGGATGGTATGCATAGGTGTCTCGGCACTATCAAACAAGATCAGTTGCTTCAAACCAAATGTACAAAGTTGTCGACAAAGTTCACTACCGATAGATCCGGCAGCGCCTGTAACCATAACAACTTTACCCCCTAATTCATCTGCTATTTCTTTCAGGTTGATATTTATTTCATCACGTCCTAACAGATCTTCGATACGAACCTCCGGTAGATTTCG
Organism: Parabacteroides goldsteinii; assembly: GCF_020091425.1. NCBI lineage: Bacteria > Pseudomonadati > Bacteroidota > Bacteroidia > Bacteroidales > Tannerellaceae > Parabacteroides > Parabacteroides goldsteinii. The sequence continues at coordinate 2,640,929 of NZ_CP081906.1, forward strand.
TAAATTGACTGTCCCTCCTTTTAACTCATCCACAGTAGGAAGCATCAACATACGAACCTTTTTCCGCTCACAATAACGAACCAGGCGTTCACTTTCTGCTTTTACTGCATGATAGTCGGTAAACAAAATAGCCTTGATACCTTTTCGGTTTACCAAACCATTAAATTCCAACTGATCTTTTACCGAATAGACCGGACATCCTCCTATACGGATCTTACTTCTTTTTCCTATTCGTATATACCCTTCAATCTGATAATTATCCGATTGTTTCCAAAGGGAAGTGGCAGGCGAATTAGATACAGCGTCTTCCTCCCTGTAAATCAACAGCCTCTCATTATTGGAAGCCACACTTCTAACTATCATGCTATACATTATTATTAATAAAGCACGAAATATTGTCAGGATGAAGAAGGTCAGGAATAAATCAAGCAGACCTCCTAAAAAGACTTGAAGAAAAGATAACGAGTGGATAAAACAGGAAAGGACTACAATCATCAAAGCAGCTTTCACAAAGGAGGCAATAGCAATACGCCCCGTCTCTGTAAAAGTAGAATGACGAATGACACCTTTATAGGTCTGGCAGGAGAGAAAACAGATTGTACTGCATAGGATGGAAAAGAGATTTATATAAATAAACTCATGTACCGGCAGACTTATTTTCAAAATATTGCCAAGGGTCGCAAAAACTAAAAAAGTGGATAAAACCGAGAAAAACAGGTCTATAAAAAAGATTATCCACCGATTAAAGTATTTTTGCTTCGAGAAGAGAATGATAAAATCGCTGATTTTCAACACATTAATACTAGTCATATATCATAAAAATGTTCGTCAGTCCCATAACGGAAATAACGATTATTGCTTGTTTTTCAAAGCCTGTACAAAGAAAAGGGTGACTAGAAAAAACGATCGTTTTTTCTAGTCACCCTTTTTCTGTTTAAAATCGTTAATCACTGATTAACAGATATTTCGTATGAATCAGAGGCATAATATTGATACTTAGGGGAATAATAATTTAGAAAAGGCTTTGATTATTGGATTATAAAGAATACTTTTGCACACGAATAAATGACTAGAAAAAACGATCGTTTTTTCTAGTCATTTCACTTTTATCCCATTAATTATTTGATCTTATTTTTTAATTTATATATGGATAAACGTTTTTAATTATGCATTTATTTCGGCATCGAAGTTGCAGAAGGGTTCTCCTCAACGATTCCCCATTCTCCGATATTCCGTTCTTTCCGATCGAACGAAACACCGACTTTTATAAGTTTACGATGATCTATTTGATAAGGTAACAGGTATCCTTTATCGTTTATTTGTTGTAAAGCATCTTCTATACTTCCGTCCAACTTAAATTCGAAAACGTAAATATATTCTCCAGTTTTGACAACTGCATCCGCACGGCCTTTGGCACTACGGACCTCTGCATCACAGAACTGCCCCATCAATTTAAAGATCAGATAAAAGACAACCTGGTAATGACGCTCTGTCTTGTCATTCAATTCATAAGGGAAATCCGCAAAAAAAGCACGCATACGTCGCATAAAAGCATCGACATCGCCGGACTCCAGTTCATGGACAAATTTACCGATATAGAAGCCTCTTGCTTCTTCAGTGATGGAAGAATAGAAAGGAGTGATAAAGTTTAGGAATCCGTAACGCACTTCTTCGTTTGGAAATTCCAGTTTATAGAGTTTAAAACGAGCATCGTATTCTTTGATTGTCAGATATCCGCTTTGATAGATTAACGGGATCGGGTTGTTCCGTTCAGCACGGTATTCGGTAAAAGCCGATGCTTGTGTCTCTACACCATCGATCAAAAGACGAAGGTCGTATTCACTTTTCTTCAATAACTCTACCAAAAAGGTGGGAGTTCCGGTCTGGAACCAATAATCGCCAAACTCTCTTTTGTCTAATGCACTTAACGTACTGAAAGGATTAAACACTCCCTCCCGGTTCGGATGAAAGTGGTAGCCGTCGTATTGCTTCACCATCATTTCAACTGTTTCTTCCCATGTCAGTGACTGCATTTGACCTAGCTGTTCCAATTCGGGACGCAAGTTCGCAGTTAACTCTTGATGTGTTATACCGCAAAGAGTTGCATAATTATAGTCGAGGCTTATATCATTAAGTTGGTTCAAATCACTAAAAACGCTTACTTGTGCAAATTTAGTGACACCGGTCAGGAATACAAAACGCAAGTAACGGTCAGCACTTTTGAGAACGCCATAGAACGCTTTCATCGTACGCCGATAGGCTTCCATCAAAGATTCATTATTAATCGCCTGCAAAAGAGGTTTATCGTATTCGTCGATCAAAACAACTACCTGACGCCCGGTTTGTTCCCAGGCACGACGAATGACATAGAAAAAACGTTCTTCCGGAACACGCAATTTCATTTCATCTCCATAAACAGCTTCCCACATTTCCAGATATTGATTTAAAATAGCTACCAGATCTGCTTCCGTTTCATATTTACGGGCATTCAAATCAAGATGCAACACCGGATAAGTATTCCACTCCTGTTCTAATTTTTCAATGGCCAAACCTTCAAATAGTTCTTTTTTTCCTTGAAAATAGGCCTCCAATGTAGAAATCAGTAAACTCTTTCCGAAACGACGGGGACGACTGAGAAAATAAGGCTTTCCCTTCATCACCAATTCATAAATCAATGCTGTTTTATCGACATACAAATAGTTCCCATTCCGAATATCTTCAAAATCTTGTATTCCTATCGGTAATTTACGACTCATCATTATACGCTATTTTAACTTATATCTAGTTGTTGAACAAAGATAAACATTTATCCGTATAAAGCGGAAACAACCAACCAATTAATATCAACCACAACAGAATATCCAAAAAAAATCAGCCAAGTAGCAAACCCATATACTACCTGGCTGATTTTATTTTAAGAATTCCAGATCAAATCAGGAAAGAAAATCATTATTGAGGCATCGGAGCTGCTGAAGGCGGAGGTGTCTTTGTCCCCCACTCTTTATTGGCTCTCGGACCCATTTCAAGTTCAAGCAGGCCGCCTTGGGCGATGTCGCTGTGCTGGAACCAAGGCTGGTTCAAGACTTCCCCGTTCAAGCGGGCCGACTGCACATATTTGTTTTCTTCGGAAGCGTTGTTTGCTTTGATCTCAAACGCATTGCCGTTTCCCAGGTCGATCTTCACATCGGTAAATACCGGGCTACCTATATTATAGGTAGGCGAACCAGGAGTAACCGGATAGAATCCCATCTGGCTGAACACTACGAAAGCAGACATGCCACCACCGTCTTCATCACCGGGGACACCCATCACGTCGTTACGGAACCACTGGTTCAACAGCGTACGGATACGTTTCTGAGTCTTCCAGGGCTGACCGGCATAGTTATACAGATACGGGATATGCAGACTCGGCTCGTTGGCCATCGAGAACATACCTACATTGCCGGTATGGTCGGGAAGGAAGGAATAAAAACTCCATTTGGACATACCGAGCGGTTCGTTGAACATGGAATCGAGATCCAAAACGAATGCTTTGTCACCACCGATCATAGAGATCAGGTCGCCGATGTTATGCTGTACGTCCCAACGATACACATAGGCATTGTTCTCATCGTAATAATCGCGGGCACCCAGGCCACCGTCATAACGGTAATCCATCGGTTCGATGAACTTGCCGTCTTTATCCTTCGGATGGAAGAAACGGGTTGCGGGGTTGAACAGGTTGCGGTAGTTGTAGGATTCGCGCAGGTAATGTTTGGCTTCGTCAGTCTTACCCAGTTCGGCTGCTATCTGTGAGAGACACCATTGGTCGTAGGCTGTTCCCAGCGTAACGGCTACCGGCTGGCGTTTTTCCCAGATAGAGACGTTGGCTACCGTTTCCTTTTCACCGGGTTTCAATGCAGGGATATAACCGTGTTCCTTATAGAAATCATCCAACCATCCGGCAGGGGCAGCCGACCAGGGGATCAGTGTTTTCTCTTCGATACCTTTCTTTGAAGCAATATAAGCCTTTTCCAGGTCGAAGCCGCGTAAACCTTTCTTCCAGGCATCGATCACGGTGGCAACGGCATGGTTGGAGTTCATACGACGGGAGTCGCCGGTCACTTCCGGGAAGGTCGGCATCCAGTTCGTACCCATCTGTTCCGCCATCAGCAGGAAAGAGTTGATGATATCGCTTTCACGTTCATTGTCGATCAGGATACGCAACGGATGGGTTGCACGGTAGGTATCCCAGATCCAGTCGTCGGTATAGAACGGACGACCGCCGTCTTCATGGATCTGACCGTCGAAGGCACTGTAGTAACGGCCGTCTTCGCTCAGGTTGACCGGACGTTCGTAGCAACGGTATAAAGAGGTATAGAATACGGTCTTGTCGTCGTTGGTTCCGCCTTGCGTCTGGATTTTGCCGAGGGCATCGTTCCAGTCGTTGCGGGCGATCTTGGCTACAACGTCCACATCGTAGGCGGCGATCTCACGTTCGAGGTTCTTCTTTGCCTGGTCTTCGCTGATGAAGGAGATACCGTAACGCACACCGAGTTTCTTCACGTCATTCCCGTAAGAAAGGACAAGGGCAGCGTCTTTACCTTCTACCGACGTTTCACCGTATTTCACGGTGTTATCTCCCAATACGCCACATTGTTGCGGAGCTTTGTCTGTTTCGGCATAGAGATAGACTTTCGTCTTCCGGTCTACGAACTGGTAACCGCTGACGCTCTTTCCATCGCTCTTCAACTGCCCGTTACGGCTGTTGAAGATCAGATAGGCAGGCCCTTCTCCTTCAAAAGTGATGCCATAGACGGCACTCTGATGCGAAGGGGCAAAGTCTACATCTATATTATTATCGTCCAGATATACCTGGTAACGATACGGATAGATCTTCTCATGGTCATAGCTGTAATTGATAACCGGCTTCAATCCGGATTCTTCTCCCTGATACGGGCTCAGATTAAAAGCAGAACTTCCGCGGTGGCTGGTTACGATAACCGGCAGTCCGCTCAACATATCACCTGTAAAGTCGGCACGCTCCGGATAGACACGGAGCATACTGTTAGGTAAATGTACGGTCGGATAGGTAGGCACCAGCAAGTGACTGATGTTTCCCATATAGGGATTGACATAGTCTACCGGGCTTTTCTGCTCCGACGGGAGACCTCCTCCGGCAGCGCAGGAGGCCAGTAAAAAAGCTGAAGCCAGCAAGGCAACAGATGTCTTGATTTTTTTGTTTAATTTCATCTTAGTATTCAATTCTGTATTTATTTTTTCTTCTTTTCATCCACTGAGAATGAATAAGGGAAGTCTTCCGGGTTAACACCTCTGTTCAGGTTGGGTTTGTCGCCCATCTTAATATCGAGGACACCGCCTTTCAGCAGTTCGTTGTGGTCGAGATAGTTCTTGGTATAATTCACGCCGTTGAATGACATCGACTCGATATAGATATTCTTGTCGCTGTTTTCGGGAGCGTTGATCACCAGGTTCTTTCCATTCTCGAAATGCAGTGTTGCCTTCTTGAACAACGGGGCGCCCAACACATACTGCGTAGTACCCGGAGCCACCGGATAGAATCCCAGGGCTGAGAATACATACCAGGCGGAAGTCTGGCCGTTGTCTTCGTCACCGCAATAACCGTCAGGTGTCGGAGTGTACATCTTATTCATTACGTCACGTACCCAGTACTGCGCTTTCCAGGGTTGTCCGGCGTAGTTATACAGGTAGATCATATGCTGGATCGGCTGGTTGCCATGTGCATAGTTACCCATGTTCATGATCTGCATTTCGCGGATCTCATGGATTACCTGTCCGTAGTAACTGTCGTCGAACAATGGCGGAACGGCAAATACGGAATCAAGCATCATCACAAAAGAGTCTTTGCCACCCATCAGGTCGATCAGTCCCTGCGGATCGTGGAAGACAGACCAGGTATAATGCCAACTATTGCCTTCGGTGAAAGCATCCCCCCACTTCAACGGAGAGAACGGTGACTGAAAAGTACCGTCGGCATTCTTTCCGCGCATCAGTTTACTTTCCTTGTCGTACAGATTTTTATAATTCATGGCACGTTTAGCATACAGGTCGAGTTCTTTCTTCGGGCGGCCCAGTTCTTTGGCGATCTGATAAATACACCAGTCGTTATAAGCATATTCCAGCGTACGGGCTGCGTTTTCATTGATCTTGACATCGTAAGGCACATATCCCAGTTTGTTGTAATACTCATGTCCCAGACGGCCGGTGGAAGACACTGTCGGGTGTACGTTTTCCGTTCCGTGGATCAGGCCTTTGTACATCGTTTCCAGGTCATCGACCTTTACGCCCTTCATATAAGCATCTACCAGGATGGAAGCCGAGTTGTTACCCACCATGCAACCACGGTGTCCCGGACTTGCCCATTCGGGGAAGAAGCCGCTTTCCTTATAGGTATTGATCAGACCTTCCTGCATTTCCTTGTTCATAGACGGATACATCAGGTTCAGGAACGGGAACAGGGCACGGAACGTATCCCAGAAACCGGTATCGGTAAACATATATCCCGGCAGCACTTCACCGTTATACGGACTGTAATGAACTACGTTTCCGGCTGCATCTATTTCGTAGAACTTACGCGGGAAAAGCAGTGAACGGTACATGCAGGAATAGAATGTACGGTACTGGTCCAATGTTCCTCCTTCTACCTCGATCTTACCCAAGACATCGTTCCAGACTTGTTTGCCTTTAGAAACCAGGGTATCGAAATTATCATTACCCAATTCTTTCATATTGATGGCAGCCTGGTCGAAGCTGATGAAGGAAGAAGCCACCTTGGCCTGAACGATCTCGCCTTTCTTCGTCTTGAAACCGATCACGGCACCCACATGACTGGAAGTCTGTTCTTTCGAACCTTCCTTCAGCGTGTTGTCGGCAAACGTCGCTTCGTAGGTAAAAGGTTTATCGAATTCGATAATAAAGTAGTTCTTGAAGTTCTCGGGAACACCGCCGCTATTCTTGGTAGAGTAACCGATAATTTTGTTTTCTTCCGGAATGACTTTGATATAAGAACCGTTATCCAACGCATCTACCACAATATAAGAATGGTCGTTTTCCGGGAAGGTGAAACGGAACAGAGCGGCACGGTCGGTCGGAGTCAGCTCCGTTATCACATCGTGATCGGCCAGATAGGCTTTATAATAATAAGGTTTCACCACTTCACTCTTATGGGAGAACCAGCTGGCACGTTTATCCTGGTCAAATTCAGGAGCGCCCACTACGGGCATAATGGCAAACTGTCCGTAATCGTTGATCCACGGACTTGGCTGGTGGGTTTGTTTGAATCCTCTTATCTTATTTGCGGTATATACATACTGCCATCCGTCTCCCATCTTTCCTGTCTGGGGAGTCCAGAAGTTCATCCCCCAGGGACGGGCAATGGCGGGATAAGTGTTTCCTGTCGATAGTTCAAAGCTCGATTGAGTTCCCATCAACGGCATTGCATACTCTACCGGGTCAAAGGCGTCGTTACCGGGAGCTGCCATAGCTGGCTTTCCAATCCAGGCCGTCATCGCGACCAAAGCAATAGCCAATACATTTTTCTTATTCATGTTTTCTTATTTTGGGTTGAATTTATATGTTTAAATGAAGCCAAATCATCAAATTCATTAATCACACAAAGATAAAGACAATCCGGAAGAGAAAGAATACAAATATCTTTAATTCACATACAAAATCACATAAAGGGGCTCTTTACATAATAATCCGGGAAGTGAGTGCCTTTACGAGAAACAATGTTTCCGGGGAGATAACCCACTGTCGACCTCCCGGAAACATTGTAAATTCCACTTCGTCGGTGGGTCAGGTCCTCAGAAACATTGTAAATTCCATTTCGTCGGTGGGTCAAGTCCCCGGAAACATTGTAAATTCCATTTCGACGGTGGGTCAGGTCCCCGGAAACATTGTTTCCGGCATTTCAACCATTTATTTACCGGGTCATAATAATAAAGCGATGCCACTTATGAAAATCCTTTATCACAGAAGGATAGTTTCATAAGTGGCATCGCTTTATCTTACAGATAGATTACCAGGAAAGTTTTATAAACTTATTCTCCCAGGGGACAAAATCTGTTGTTGCATTTCCGGCAACCGGGTCTCCCACTACATCACAAACAGTGACTTTCGTAAAGTTGACCTTATCGGAAGTAACGGCAAATTCAGCCGGTTTTCCTGCAATCTCGCGCAACTGAAGCATCACGGCGTTTTCTCCTTCAACAGGTTTCATATTCACCAGCAACAGGTTGTCGGATGAGATATTGAACACGGAAGCAGGAGATACGACTTTGCTTCCCTTCGCTCCCGCCGGCAATACGCGGGTCAGGAACGGGATGCGGTTCTCCCAGGCAAAACGGGTGGCATAACCAATCGAGTTGTCTTTGCTTGAATTGATAAAGTAACTCCATTGCAGTTCACCCATCTGGTCGGCATTGAAATTGGTTACCCAATAGTTGTTCATCGGCCAGGAATACATATTGGTGGATTGGGGAACGGCACCGGCTTTATAGCGTCCGGTGTTGATTGCCCCGAACTGCATCAACGGTATTTCAGGACTGCCCATCACGACCTGCGATTCGCTGTTACGCGCCGTAGCAAAGTTCTGGACGGTATACCAGTCGTTCGATGAACCGGGAATCTGGTCTACACCCGCTTCGATCGTTCCGCCGGGAACATCCAGGAATATCTTTCCCTGATTCACCTCAAACGGGAACGAGATATAGACAGCTTCGGGATCGGTAATGGCTTTTTTACGCAGACGGTAAACAATATCGATCTTCTTTGTCACATTGAATACACGGAACTCGACCATCAGGTTGTTCGGTTCACGACCGGCAACGGTCTCGCCACGGAAACGATACGTATCCCAGATCGCTCCCTTTTCGTAACGCTCGAAACGGATCCGTTCGGGACGGCGGCGAAGGAATTGCGGTGCACGGTACTGTTCCATCGGATGACGGCTGTCGATGATCTCGTAGATAAATTCGCCCAGTTCCCACTCGGCATTCGGGGTAGTCAGCTCCTTGTTCAGTTCCTTGTCGAACAGTTTACTGATGGTTCCCTTGCGAGTATTGAAGTCGATGGCATACCAGGGATTCTCGACATGAGCATTCTCCAATTTATCTGCCAATTGCACGGCAGGACGAGGCTCGTCTTTTACCTTTATATAATATTGGGCATACCCGAAAGCAGGTACGTCTTTCACGTAAAGCGACCAGTAAGTACCGTCCGAACGGCTTTCCGCCGGTTGCGCAGGAATGATATTCCCGAAAGCATCCACTATTTCAAAGGCTTTTTCGCGAGGTAATATCTGGTGATCGATATACACTTTGGCTATACCGCTATATGTCCAGTTCAACGTATTGAAGACAGCCACCGAGGGATATTCGGCTTTCGGCACGAAAGACTGCAACAATCCCATCGTCACTTCTCCCAGCAAACCGGAATGACGGTAAGCCTCCCAGGCATACGATTGTTTCAGGGAACGCTGCTCCCAGGTTTCCTTGCAATAGGCATTACGGACGCTTTCGCTGTAACCGAATGTATGTTCATCATAAAACAGCAGGGCCTTGTTGATGTCGTCTATCTGGTTACCGATCTGGGCAGGAAGTTTGGCTCCCAGCATACCGGCAAAAGACAGACCAGCCTGGTTAGCGATAATGTCCGAATGAGTGATACGGGAAATAGCCGCTTCACGGGCACCGGAAGCAAAACCGTCTGTCCACCAGTCAGGCCATGCGCCACGGATGGTCTGTATCTTATCGGCATAGTTCGTCTCTACATCTTTGATAAACTCGCTGGCAACTGCCGTGCGGAGTTTGGGCCATTCGTATTTCTCATTCCACTTCATCAGCATCTCGCAACTCTTTGTCGAAGGGGGCGAATTATCGGTAAAATAACCGGAGTGCTGGGCGGCAACGATATCGTACGGATAGTTCTTGGCTTCCATTTCACCCAGATAATTCAGGACGCGTTCTTCGAACTGCTCGAAGTTATCGGTGTGGATACCGAAGAAGTTTCCCTGGTTGTAATGTTCGGCACGATAAGTCAACACCTTTTTCCCGGAAGGAGACTGCCACCAGAATACGGTCGGTATGTCGAAACAGATCAAGGCACGATGACCGTGTGTTCCCATATTTACATATTTCACACCTGCATCGGCAAAAAATTCAGTGAAGCACCAACCGATACCGTTCACATCGTTCTGCATAGCGACTTCCGCTTTCATTCCAGCTTCACGGAAAGCCTTCAACGGGTAGAGGGAGGCGGCCAATGTCTGTTCGTCGGGCAATTCGTCGAAGTTCAGATACATGGCAGCCAGTTCGATGCGTCCTTCGGCTACCCGCTTTTTCAGGCGGGCGATCTGTTCGGCAGGGCGGCATTTCAGGTATTCGCTGACGGCCCAGGCGATTTCGCAGGTCCAGCGAAACTTGGCAAAGTCGGGGTAATTATCGGTGGCGTCGCAATAGTCGAGCGCATAGTCGATGTAACGGAGATGTTCTGCCAGGATTTCGGTTTGCGAACGGGTGTAACCGATATCGGTATGCGTATGCTGCACCATATTCATCTGCCAGTGACGGACAGGTTTTACTTCCACCCGGGCAGATTCTTGTTCCTTACCGACAGTTACTGTCAGAGGCAACTGCACGGTAGACTGTACCTGCGGTATCTCAAAAAAGAAGGGATTCGGCCCGTCATTCAATTTCACTTTCCGGGACTGATCGCCCAGGGTAATCGTTGCATTGGCGGAGGCTCCTTCGTGTTTTACCGTAACCCGTACTTTCTGTACCGGGCCTTTTGCTGTTTTATACAAAGCGGGAAAGAGATGCGTCTCGATCCCCGGCGGAGCGGTCGAAGCGCTCCAGGCAAAGGATGACAGGACAAACAATGCCAGCCCTGTCAGGAATAAGGTTTTAAGCGTTTTCATAAGCATCTATTTTTTATCGATTCTAAAAGAGATTATACAAATATAAAGGATGCAAAGCAGGAGGATGGACAATCCGGCAACCTGCCCGAAACCATCGGCTACAATTCCCATCAACGGCGTTATCAGGGCACCACCGGATACTCCCATAATCATCAGGGCGGATATTTCATTTGCCCGTTCCGGCTTGTGCTGAAGGGCGTACGAGAAGATGATCGAAAAGACATTCGCACACGCCAACCCTACAATAACGATCATAACAAACATGCTCCACATATCCGGAACCAGCAACAACAAGACAAATGCTGCTATCGCAACAAACATACTATATTTCAGGAAGCGGGCACCGGAAAGTTTCGCCAGCAGGAAAGCTCCGGCAAACGAACCGATCGTACGGGCGGCAAAATAAAGGCTGGTACCCAGTCCGGCTTCGGAAACAGGCATGCCTGTCCGTTCCATCAGCAACTTGGGGATAGTAGTGTTCAAGCCGACATCTATACCGACAATAAAAAGGATCCCCAGGAACAGGGATACGATATATTTATCCTTGAACAGGGATAAGGTGGTAGCAAAGGTAGCCCCGGCCTCTTCCAGCTTTTCCTTTCCCGGGATCGTGGAGATCAGCCAGATCGTAGAGATCAGTGTCGTTACTGCGTAAACAAGGAATATCAATTTCCAGTCACCCCAGAAAGAGGCAGCCGCCCCGGCAATGATCGGGCCGAGGAAAGAGGAAATCGACTTGATAAATTGCCCCAGAGTCAGGACACTCGTAATACGGTCCGGACTAACTACATTAGCCACCATCGGATTCAGGGAAACCTGTAAAATAGTATTACCGATCCCCAATAAGGCAAAGGCCAACAGGATGCAGGCAAAGTCATAAAAGAACAGAGGCAGCAACATCGCCAGAGCTGTAACAGCCAACGCGATGACCACCGTGTTACGTCGTCCGAGCTTTCCCATCATAACTCCTGTCGGAATAGAAAACAGGGCGAACCAAAGGAAAACCATCATCGGAATCAGGTTTGCCAATGTATCGGACAGGGAGAAGTCTACCTTTACATAGTTGGTTGCTATGCCGACAACATCAGCGAAACCCATCACAAAGAAACCGAAGAGGATGGGATAAATGGCTTTCGAATTTTGTTTATTCATGGTATGTATTGTTTTTTCAATAATCATTATATGTATCTACCGGCTGATTCCCCATATCCAGTTCCAGACGTCCTCCCGCTGCAATTGTTTCAAAAGGAATGCGGGTAGTTGGATAGACTTTACCATTCAGACGGTACTGCTGAACGTAATAGTTTTCTTTGCTGTTGTTCTTTGCTTCGATAACAAATTCTTTTCCTTTATAATATGTATTATTCAGCTGAATCGTTATTTTATCGAATACAGGGCTGCCCAAAGCAAAAGAAGGTTGCGGGTCTGTCAGTCCTTTGACATCGAACAGTCCCAGGGAAGCGATCGCATACCAGGCACCCAACTGTCCCTGGTCTTCATCCTGCCCGTAACCGTAACCATGAATACCATCCGTTCCATAGAACTCGTCCAGAATGGCACGTACCCATTTCTGGGTCAGCGAAGGACGTCCCGCCTCGTTGAACAACCAGGAGATATGGAGGCAAGGTTGGTTGCCATGATTATACAAAGTTTGCAGACCGGCAAAGGCTCCTACCTCCGTGCCACCGCTGAAGATCAGCTCACGGGAAACAGTAAAGATACTGTCGAGACGCTGATTGAAAACATCGGCTCCGACTTTGCCGACCAGGCCTGCCGCATCATGCGGCACATAGAACGTGTACTGCCAGGCATTTCCTTCCTGGAAACCGCGCCACACCTGCATCGGGTTGAAGTTATCAATGAAACTTCCATCAGCCTTCTTCGGATGAACAAAATTAGTGGACGGATCATAGATACGCTCCCAGCCTTTCGACAGCCACATCAGTTTATCATAGTCGTCAGTCTTACCCAATTTCTTTGCCCATTGAGCGACTGCCCAGGCACTGTAAGAATATTCTAATGTATGGGAGGCGGAGAACATAAAGGCCTCGTCGGGACCATTACCATTTTCCAGATGGGGGACATATCCGTATTCCAGGAACTTATCCGTATCGACCTTTCCGGCCCCCAGCGGACGGTTCGTACCGTCGAGTTCATTTTTAATAGAAGCCTCATAAGCCAGGTCGACATCGAAATCACGGATACCGCACTGATAAGCCCCGGCCAGAATCGTAGTCAGCAGGTTGGTCCCTACCCCCGATACATAACGGCTATTGGCCAAGCCATCCGCCAACCATCCGGCATCTTTGTAGACCAGCAAATGACTGCTGATATAATCGGATGCATATTCAGGATAAGCCAAAATCCAAACTTGCGAAAGATTCCATTGCGCTCCCCAGGCTGCATCGGTATTATAAAGGTTATGGGCAGGCTTGCCATTTTCCAAAGGTATCTGCCCTACACTACCGTCGTTACGGGGATAGGCTCCGTTTACATCGCTGGCAAGGCCGCGTCCCAGCAGGGCATGGTAAAGACCGGTATAGAATTTCACCTTATCTTCTTTGACCGGTGTCTCTACCCGGATGCGTCCGAGGTAGTTTTCCCATTGCCGGTGAGCCGCCTCTTTCGCCTCGTCAAAGGTAAGCGTGCGGGCTTCCGTATCACGGTTCAGACGGGCATTTTCCACAGAGGTATATGACAGGCCGACCTTGGCAGTAATGCTTTCTCCTTCCGCAGTCTTATAGGTGAGATATAAACCCGAACCGACTCCGGAAACCTGTTTTGCATCCGGCTGTACCTTTTCACCGATGAAGGTGCCGTATCCGGAAGGCTGTTTATCCAACTGGGCGGAAAAATACAACGGCACTGTTGCGCCCGGCTGGTATTTCTTTACATATTCCGGCAAGGTAATCACCCAGCCTTCAACTGTCCCGTCATCGTTCAACGTGACGGAGGCATCCTTCACAGCACCGCTTTCACCCTGCCGGTTACCTATATCGAACAGGATACGGCTTTCTTCGGAAGCAGGGAACGTATAACGCTGAAAAGCCACACGAGGAGTAGATGTCAATTCTGCCCGGATATGGTAGTCTTGCAGATTCACAGAATAATAACCGGCAGTGGCAATCTCTTCCGAATGGTCGAAACGGGAACGGTAACCGCTTCCGGTCGAATCATTCACGGCACCGGGGACAGTCTTCAACTCACCCACCGTCGGCATCAGGACGATACCACCCACCTGAAACTCGTGGAGACAGGGAAAACCTTCAATGGAAGTATCGCGATAATCATAGCCGGTTGCTTCCCAGCCGGAGTTATTCCCCAAATGGGCGTTTGTCGACGGAGCAGGTTTCGCCATACCGAAAGGCATCGCACCGGGGGTGAAATGGAACCAGCGGCAATGTGCCGTCCCGATACGTGGCTCCACATATTGGGACAGGTTCTCCGCAACCGCCTTCTCTTCTTTCACCGGTGAGCAGGAAACAACCAGCAAGCCTGTCAGAAGGGTGAGAACCGGAGTTATTAAATAGTTTTTATTCATGGCGTATTTATTTTTATATTCTTATAAATGATTTAAGGCATATACATAAGCACCCAGAGCGACCGAGCGGCTGGCTCCCTGCTTACTTATCATGACACCGATGCGTTTGCAAGGGTCGTAATCCACCTGGCGGTCCGAACCGGGAACAGGTATCTTCACCGCTTCCCCTCGGGCAAACCGGTTGAAGTCCGCTTCGTCATCCAGATTGAATGCTTTGCTTTGCAGACGGCTGAAACGGCTTCCGTCCATCATACCGGTCTCGCTGTTCATCTCTTCAAGCAAGGCAGGCATGAAATATTTGGCGGCACCGGTCAGTCCTCCGCCAATCACGACCAAACCGTCGATCAAAGTGATGGCCTGCGCTATGGCATCCCCGGCCATTTCCCCCAGTTCGGCAAAGGCACGGCGGGCGGCATCCTGATTCCCGGGACGGGTACCTTCGGCGATATCGAAAATATCTTTCGGAGTCAAAGCGGAAGTGTCGCCGGTAAGCTCGCGATAGACATGCTGCACGGCTCGGATACTGACGCTTTCCTCTACGATATATTGCTGGTGTTTCTTGTTGCGGAAGCACCAGATATCGCCTCCGGCTGCATTGTCTCCCATCAGCAGGTCACCGTTTATCACGACTCCGGCACCAAAACCGGTACCGAGTGTTACGCCGAGCAGATTTTTATAACGTTTCATGCTTCCTGCCTTTTCCAGACGAAGATTTATCTCCGGCAATGCGCCGGTAAGCGCTTCGCCATAAGCAAAAAGGTCGCCGTCATTATTGATGAAGACAGGGATGCCGAACTTTTCTTCCAGATACGGGCCTAACGCTACGCCTCCGCGGAAAGAAGGGAAGTTCGGCAGATTACCGATAATACCGGCCGGATAATCAGCTGGCCCGGGAAAAGCAAAACTGATGGCAACCGGAGCTTCCGTCAGTTGTTCGCGAATCCGGGAAAAACCTGTTGCCAATTGCCCCAGGCACTGTTCCAGATTACAGGCACAAGAGGGCAACGTTATAGGAGTCACTATCTCATTTCCCCCACGGATAGCCGAAAAGACCAGGTTGGTCCCTCCGGCATCAAGAGTCATTACTATGCGGTTATCGTTATACATTATATATATGTGTGTTTAATTGATATTCGATTGTTATCCTTTCGTCCGTACATAAGCCTTGATCGTTCCGCAGGTTTTTCCTTCTGAAATGCCATACGGGCGGATCGTGTAATCACCGACTACGGCCGGTACGATAAATGTCTCGGCATAATGAACGATAAACGGTTCGAACGCATTTACCGGACTTTCCACGATCAGTTCATCTCCTTCTATCACATTAAAAACGTTGACTCCCCCACCTGTATTGTGCGGCACTGTGCCGGTAAACCAGTGACGGCGGGTTTCGATAAACTCATTTTCATGCAGACCGGTACGTTCTTCTACCCAGCCTTCGCCTTCGGCACGCGGTTCGAAATGGTTGACCAACTGGTCGCGTACAAACTCCGTCTGCCGTTCCCATTGTATCACATGCGAACCGTGGGTAATGTTAATTGGACGCGGTTTGCCGTCCAACCCCAGGCGTCCCCAGTCCCATAATTTGAATGTGAAAAGGCTCGGGGTAGCACTGATCTCCAGTACCATCGCATTGGAACCGGAGCAATGGATAGTACCGTTCGGGATCAGATAATGATCATGTTTCCTGGCCGGCCATTTGTTTACGTACTTCTCCGTATCGAACGGCTTACCCGATACCTGGGCTTCATTCAATGCGTCGATCATCTCATCCGGGTTCACGCCCGTTTTCAGACCGAGGTAAACGGTTGCATCCTCTCCGGCATCCAACAGATAATAGCTTTCGTCCTGTGTATAATAGATACCGAACGTATCACGGATATACTGGGTAGTCGGGTGTACCTGCAAACTGAGGTTGCCCCCTCCCATCGTATCCAGGAAGTCGAAACGGATCGGGAAATCCTGTCCGAAGCGCGATTCGACCGGGCCTCCCAACAGGTTACGGGTTTGATAAAATACAAGATTATTAGAGGCCATCTCAAACAGTTCGCCTTCTACTTTCAGGTACAGGCTGTTCTCTTCGGGCACGCAGTCGAAACACCAGCCGAAGTTTGCCTGTTCCTTATCGAGGTCGCAAACTTCCTTCATCCATTGTCCTCCCCAGGGGGCCGGATCGAAGAAAGGAACCACACGGAACGGTTTACGGGCTGTCTTTTCCAGTCCGGCACGCAGGGTTTCGCCGGTTATCATTTTAGGCATACCGGGGATATGAGTGTCCAGCCAGTAATCGGCTTTCGGTAACAGTTGTTTTTTCAGGGCGTCACAAACATTCCAGTCAATGAAATATCCGCGTTTGTAATGGAGCGAAGGCGCTTCCTCCCGGTTTCTTACTCCCAGGCCGTCGATCTTTCCCTGGCGGAAACGTTGTTGTATCTCCCAACGTGCCATATCGACATAGACCAACACATCAGCTTCGGGGACAACCTCTGCCGCAGCATGCCCGTAGACGATTACCAGTCCGGTCGCAGCTTTTATCTTTTCCCGGCATTCTTTTACTTTGTCCGCATCCAGGAAGTCTGCATAGTAAAACGGGGCGCGGCGTCCAAAAAGGCGATCGTCTGTCAGATAAGGACGCGTCATCTTCTCAATATCTTCTACGCCTTTAAAACATTGATCCGAATGAATCATCAAAGAAGGATGCAATGTTGCCAGGTGTTCAGCCAGTTCCTCCGGGTATACACCATGATAACATTCAATGACAACGACCTTTCGTGCCAACTCTTCCGGGACGTTGCATACGTCCTTCAACTTATCCAGAACAGACTCCCAACCTTTCCAAAGAGCCCCGTCGACGGTTGTCGAGGGACTTTTATCGTAATTACTTTTTCTCATTTATATGATATTTTATTATTTATTCTCTTCCGACCATTGATTGAACATCTCGATAGCTTTCGCCAGTACCCCGGCCGAGCCTTTGAAATGACCGGAACCGCTGGGTACGCCACCTTTGCCGTACCATTCATAAAATCCCTGGTTCTTTATGACGCGGTCAATCATCGGATGCACTTCTTCATAGGCTTCCTTCACCATGCCGTTGGCAATAAGCTGCTGGATCATACGACCGCCGAACCAGGTCCAGTCTCCCCCATTCTGATAAATATAGGGTTTGGACATTCCACCACGGAAGAACCCTTCCGGATAAGTAGGATACAACGTAAGACCGATACTCGGCATACCGGACAGACGGACATTCTCCAACATCTGCGCATTGACAACGGCTATTTCTTCGGGAGACAACAGACCGGCTTCTATCGCGATGGCGGTTCCTCCGTGATAATGCACATCCAGTTCGTTAAAGCCTTCCGGTATCGGAGATTTCTC
Organism: Parabacteroides goldsteinii; assembly: GCF_020091425.1. Classification (NCBI taxonomy): domain Bacteria; kingdom Pseudomonadati; phylum Bacteroidota; class Bacteroidia; order Bacteroidales; family Tannerellaceae; genus Parabacteroides; species Parabacteroides goldsteinii. The sequence goes on from NZ_CP081906.1 coordinate 2,658,790, forward strand.
CAGGTAGATATGGGGAATGAACTTCTGACGCTGTTCATCCCAGAGATGTTTGCGGGTATTCGCTGCTATATGCTGGCGAAGTTCTTTCCAGCGGGTCTTATCCACATTATCCGCAGTCATTTCCTGCATAAAATCGAGGGCGATGATAAACATGGCATTGTCGTAGACATCGATCGCTGGGTCCGACAATTCATTCATATCGCAACCGAAATCGTCGTTGGGTTGCACGTCGCCCCAGTCTGCCGTCATGGCTCCGTAGAGAAGGCCATATTGTTCGCTATAACGTTCCTTCATCAGATAGTCGATCATTCCGACCATACGGTCGTAGACGGTGCGGCCGGCTACCACTTCGTTCAGGATAGAGGTGTCGCCGGTCTTGCGGATATACTTTCCTACGATATGGATCAGGGAAGATTCCTGGTCTGTTTCGACTGTATTCTTGAAAGCGACATGGTCGGGCGCAGCATCAGAATAATAAGGATGATCGTCACCCCAGTTGAAGTCTGTTTTCAGGACATATCCGTCTATCATCTCGTCGTTTGGCTGTTGCAGGGCAAAAAACAGCAGGATCGCATTGCGCAGATCGGACGGGTTGCTTTCTTCGCAGGCCACTTCAATAAAGGTATTCATATCGCGCGCCCATATCTGGGAGTAACCGCTTCCGGCATTAAAACCGCTGCGGATTACGGCACGGGCCATACTGTCGACGGTATGAAAACTTTGGTCGGCCAGGATATCCCCGGCTAACTGTTGAGTTGCTGTAGGCGCTGTACAGGATAGAAGTCCGCTACAAAACAAAGCAAAGAGTAAGTGTTTTTTCTTCATGAATCAGTTGTATTTATCCACGGCAAAGATAAAAAGGTTACTTCTGAATAAAACAAGCATTTGTTTCGATGTAGTTGGACTATCTTACGATTTGGAAGTTCGGGAATGCCGGTTAAACGGTGAAAGTTGCCTTCCTAGACCTAGGGAATGAACTTTAAACGGTGAAAAGTCATTTCTTAGACCTAAGAAGTCTACTTTAAACGTTTGAAACACGTCTTTTAGGCCTAAAAGATAAACTTTCACCATTGAAAAGCCACTTTTTAGGCCTAAGAAGTCCACTTTAAACAGTTAACCGGGATTTCTTAGGCCTAAAAGACTTTTTTTCACTCTACAACCACTTCTTTCCCTTCGGTATTCGCCCGTACCAAATTATCGTACATGGCTTCGCAATAAACCGGGGGCAGATAGAAACGTCCCGGATAAACGGCACAGAGATTGATCTTTACCGTCACCTGGCGGCCGGAAGGCAGATAGTCGATGTAACTATACACCTTGTCGTCGCGGATATCCTGGTAATTTATGCCTGTGGCTGTCTTGTCTGTCGCCCCGTCGTTCAGGAAGCGGGTGTTCAGGATTTCCCAGCCGGCAGGGAATATTTCCGTCAAGACCAGGTTGTTTATGCCACGGGCGGTAGGATTCTTGACCGTCACCACGGCTATGAAATTCGTTCCCTGCTGCATGTCAGCTATATTCACAGCCCGGCCGTTCTGGTCGGTGTAGCTGACGGCTAGCGACAGGCCGTTCGCATAGGCTTCTTCCTTACCCTGTTCGGGAATACCTTCGGTAATGATGCGGGCGAACAAGGTCGATGTTCCGGTGTTCTTTAGTTCTACGGAAGCGGATGCCCCAGCTTTTTCCAGTAAGGTTTCCGTCCAAACGTTCTTGACGGAGCTGACTTTGTCATTCTTTCCGGCGCAGGAATAGGTGAAATCCATCGATCCGCCCACCTTGTATTTTGCCATGTATTCGGAGAGGGATACCAGGGCAAAGGCCGTGGATTGCGTACTCAGCCAATCGTCCGACGAAAGTTCTTTCGAGATGTCACGGGTGAGCAGGGCGGCTTCCTTACCGTCTCCGAGCAGGGTAAGCGTCATCAGGCGGATGGCCTGGTCACGCAGGTCGCTGCCGAATGTAAGGTCGTAGTCCGAATAATCTGTTTTCAGTTCCGTAGTCTTTTCGATCAGGTTCTTTGCCACGTCGCTGCGGCCGATCAAGGCATAGGCGGAGGCAAGCAGCCAGCGGCTCATCGGTTGCAACGATTTATTTTCTTTCAGGCGGTTCATGGCGCCTACTTCCGGCGTCTGTCCCAAAGCAAGAACATAGAGGCGATAGGCTTGCGTCATCTCTTCCGAACGGGAATAATAGGAGTTGACGGGCTTCCAGTCGCGTGCCACACGGCGAAGATTATTCAGGACATTCCGTTTCATGCCGTCGGGCACCAGATATCCTTTCGTCTCGGCAGAAAGCAGGAAGTGGGTGGCATAGACCGTTCCCCAGGCATTGCTGCTGGTTCCGCCGGGCCAGTAAGAGAATGCACCGTCTACCGTCTGGTAAGAACGCAAGCGACGGATGACTTCCTTAACGGCGTTTCCGGTCGTTGTCTGCTGTGCCTTCGACAAAGCAGCAAATTCACCGACGTACAATTGCGGGAAACCTTTGGAGGTGATCTGTTCGACGCATCCGTGCGGATAACCGATCAGGTATGACAGGCGGGAAGACAGGTTCAAAGGCGGCACGTCGGACACTTCGAGGGTCAACGAATTGGTACCTTTCATTCCCGGCATCCGAACCGTTTCTTTCCAGGACTTACCGGCTTCCAGGGTGACAGGCAATACCTTCACCTGCGGACGGGAGACTGAACGTATCTCGATATCCGTTGTGTAAACCGACTTATCGCCTTTGCCCGATGCAGTGATCGTTACGCGTCCGGCTCCCGGCTGGTCTTTCACCTTGATACGGAACGAGGCTTGCTTGTCACTCTTCTCCGTAAAGTTCAATTGTTGGGTGGCCGGTCCCACAACTTCCATATTATCGGAACAACTGATCGAGACATTGACATTTCCGACACCGTTCTCGGTAGCAAATACGGTGGCCGGGACAACCATCTCTTCGCCGACACCGATCACACGGGGCAACGTTCCGAGCAACATCACAGGCTTGCGCACGAAAACGCTCTTGTCGGCATTTCCGTAGGCTTCACCGTTGCCGGCTACGACCATGACCTTCACCCGACCGTTATAGTTCGGCATCCGGTAGGAATGACGCTGCTTCTCCCCTTTCTTCAGCAGGAACGGGCCGTCGAACATGACAACCGGCTTGAAACGGTTCACAATGGCTTTCGGCCCCTTGTTAAGGGCATCGTCGCCACCGATGCTGAACAATTGTTCGATACGTCCGCCGTAAGCGCCGACTACGAAATTATACATATCCCAGGTACTTACACCCAGGGCTTCGCGGGCATTGAACGCCTTCCAGGGTTCAGGGGTGCGGAAACGAGTCAGGTCGAGCAGGCCTTCGTCCACAATGGCTAAGGTATAGGCCATTTCGCGGCCGTCCTTTTCGGAAACGGTTACCTCATAGTTGGCTTCCGGCTTGATCTCGTCCGGTATGCTGATCTGGGGATATAAATGACTTTCCGGAGAAGTCACCATGAACGGGACAACGCCGTACATACGGATCGGCAAATCGTTTTTCGTGATTCCGTGAGGCTGCAACAACGTTACATAAACGTAGGCATTCGGCTGCATCTCTTTGGTCACGTCCAGTTTGATTACGGTCTGTTGGTCGTCACAGGTATGTTCGGTGACGGACAATACCTTCGTGCCGTTTTCTATGCTGACAACGGCACGGCTTCCTTTGGCTGAAGGGATGGTGATAACCAGTTTCTCGCCCGGCTGGTAATTATCCTTATCCGTCTTGAAGGTCAGCATGCTGGCCGATTCACTGCCGTCGGCATTCCTCCGTCCCTCGTTATAAGGCCAGTCAAAATAACTCATGACACCGGTCGAATGCTTGCTTTCCTTATCCTTCACGGAAATAAAGTAAGTGCCCCACTCTTCATTGCCGAACGATAAGCTAAAGGTCCCGCGCCCGTTCTCCCCGGTACGGACTGTCATATTTTTGACGGGTTTGTTATAGGAGTCGGAGACATAGTTTGCCAGGCTACTGTTGTCGGAACTCCACCACCAGTACCAATACACTTTATAGACCTGTACCTCCAGTTCCGTATTGGCCTGCGGGTTGCCCAGGTAATCGGCCGAAGCGACTTCGTAGGTGTAATTACTTCCCGTATTGAGTTGTTCGCGTGTCTGCTGCGGCGACTTGATACCGGCATAGCGCTTATAAGGCGAATACAACATCCGGTTGGCATCGATACTGAAATCGCCCGACTCTTCGTACACACGGGTCACGAAGTTTGCCATCAGCATACCCGGAGCCGTCGAACCGATCTCAAACTTCGCCTGCACAAGGGCGTCTCCCTTCTCGTCGGTCGTTCCGGAGATCAGTTTGCTCTCTTCGCTGTTAAACACTTTCGAAGGATCATCGAAATAGAAATCCTTAAATCCGCTGAAAGTGGTCGGTGTAGAGATAAAGGTTCCCTGAATATCGTATTTAAGGTTCCTTGCCGTTGCTCCCTGCAACCATTCCGTATGCAGACGTGCGTTCAGCGGATCGCCGCGCAATAATGTCTTTTCGGGCATGGACAGGTCGATCTTCAGACGGTTCGGCTTGATGGATTCCACACGCAGGCGTTTGGTGAAGCTGACGCCTCCCACGTTTACAGTTACATTCCAGGCGCCTGTCGGTGCATCCGGTTCCGTCGGCATGGCAAACGAATACACACCCAGTTCTCCCCGGGTCTGTGTCTTACGCAGATATAATTGTCCCAACGGGTTATACAGTTCCATTACCACCGGATGGTTGGCGGGAAGTTTTTTGGCACGGTCGTTCAGCATAAAACTCAGGAACAAGGTATCGCCCGGACGCCAGACGCCCCGATCACCATAGATAAATCCTTTAATGCCTTTCTGTACGACCTCGCCGGAGACATCGAAAGAGCTTAACGACAATGCCGATCCGCCATCCACACGCAGGTAAGAGCGTTCATTTCCCAAAGAGGCGATCAGATAGAAAGGCTTGCCTGAAGTTATCTTCAGACGGGCCTGTCCCTGGCTGTCCGTAATACCCGATACCAGCTGCTGGTTCTGGTAGTTGTAAGCTGCGACATTGACACCATTCTCCGGATGAGTCGTCATCAGGTTATGCACCAGGACTGTCATTTCATTATCCTCACCTGCCATTGCTATCAGGCCGAGGTTGGTTGCCAGCACATTCTTGCCTTCTACCTTATTATAATAGTAACTATTCGAACAGGGGTCATTCCGTTCGTTGTAATTATAACCACTCCAGTCGAAATCACCATTATAATAATAGTATCCGCCATTATCGAAACGCGAACTTTCCTCTTTGAATTTGATTTCATCTTCAGCAAGCAATTGTTCGCGGGAGACTTTCACGGAATCATCGCAAGGATAGGCCGACAGATCTTTATTGAAAGAAAGTTCGACACGATAAATGGCACCGGGTTCAGGTTCCATCATTTGCTTCATATCGATAGCATAGGTGTTCCATTGGGTAAGATCGCTGCCGTCTTCATCCAGGAAGATCGTCTTACGTGCGACCAGGCGGCCCACACGCATCAGGTCCGAAGTCCCGTCCAGATTATTCACTTGGAGGAACTGGCCGATATTCTGCTCCAATATCTTTATCACACGTACCACAACGCCACGAAGATAAACGGCCTGGAAAGGTACGAGCAATTGAGTGGATTGCGGTATAATAACTCCCTGCCCGACAAACCTGACATCCGGCAGAAGGCTGCTGATCTCGACCTGGCGGGTAATATCTTCTTTCAGAGTAAGGCCGTTCTTACTGCGTATCTGATGGTTCAGATGTACATTCATAACTCCCGTACGTTGAGCATCGGGATATAAACGCAGACGATTCCCCTCCACATTCACCGTCTCGGAGGTATTCCCGGCGATAAAGGCCAATCCCTGCATATCCTGCGAAGAATCCAGCTCTTTAGAGAACGTCACTTCCACATACCGTTCCGGTTCCGTCACATAAGTCACGTCATAAACCTCAAAATCGTTCATATCCGGGATACTTACGGATAGCAGCTTATCTTCGGCAACGCCCAGTTTATTCGGGGCAACGGAAAGGGTAAGCGTACGGCTTCCGTCGGTTCCGGCCTGTACATTTTGCAAAGTAACCTGATGTTTTTTACCGTCGGGGCTGTGTTGCCATACAGCATCCACCTTTTCTGAGAAGCGGACCAACGATTCAACTGTTTCCGGTGTCTCCTTATCGGGGGTCAGCAAAGTGCACAGTACATCATAACCGTTCTCGTTCTTCTTGTTGATCTCCATCGATTCCAGATTGGCACGCAACGCCATAGGGAAAGTAGAAAAGCCGAAGGTAAACTGCTTGTCCTTGCCTGTCACGTCAAACCATTCGGAAAGGTCGGCCGTCAGCTTGTAGGAGGTATTCCGGTCAAACTCTTTTGCAGGTTTGAAAACGATAGTCCGGTTATTCTCAAAAGAAAACTCTCCGGCTATATCCGGTTTGATGCGGACCAGCTTCGACAACCGGTCGCTCTGTAATTTATCCTGTGGTATATCCTGATTGAATATCAGATACACCGGTGTATACCTGGATATTTTACCCGAGGTAAACGCTTCCACATGCGGGTTAAAAGGCAACTCTCCCGTCTCGCCTTCACTACTCTTTGAAGTACAACTGCCCAACAGGCACAACAAATAGCATAAACACATCAAATAAAGATACCTTGCCATATTTCTTCCAATTAACGGTTACTACTTATTCAAGATCAAAAACAAACATCAGCACATCTACTTATTTCACAAATATAAAGAATTATATTCTACGATAGAACGTATTCCACCTGATCTTTCATTTTTATCCTTATCTTTGTAATAACTATAACAATGGAAAGTATGGCAACTAAAACATTACATAGAGCAGAGATCATAGTAGATGAAAATATCGTGACAGTTTATATAGTATCAGCTTTAGGGCATTATGACGATAAATAAAACCTGGATAATATCTATTTTGCTGTTTATCCTGTTTCTTTGGGGAGGGATGTACCTGCTGGTTCCCCGTACCCTGTTCCCCGTATCTTACTCGACATTACTTTACTCTTCGGAGGGTAACCTGCTGGGAGCGAGGATTGCACCGGACGGGCAATGGCGGTTTCCGGCGACCGATTCTCTGCCGGATAAATTCATTACCTGCCTGACTACTTATGAAGACCGATATTTCTTTTATCATCCGGGGATAGACGCGGCAGCCATTCTGCGTGCCGCCTATCTGAATGTCCGGTACCACCGCGTCGTCAGCGGAGGAAGTACACTGACCATGCAGCTGGCACGCCTCGCCCGGGGAAACCGGGATCGTACCGTGTACGAAAAAAGTATCGAGATATGCTGGGCGCTCTTCCTGGAGACGACCCATAGTAAAAAGGAAATACTCAACCTGTATGCTTCCCATGCCCCCTTCGGAGGGAACGTTGTAGGCATCGAGACAGCGGCCTGGCGTTACTTTGGACGCAGCGCTTCCGATCTCTCATGGGCGGAAAGTGCCACACTGGCCGTACTACCCAACTCTCCCGCCCTTATCCATCCGGGCAGGAACCGGAAACAACTGAAAACAAAACGCGACAAACTCCTGCACACGCTGAAGGAAAGAAATATCATCGACAATACCGAATACGAACTATCCTGCATGGAACCTCTGCCGGAAGCCCCGGTACCCTTACCCAACGAAGCTCCTCATCTGCTGGAACGGCTGGCCGCCGGCACACCGGGAATACGTATCACCTCATCGGTACAGTATTCCTTGCAGAAACAAACCCAGGAACTCGTCAACCGTTATGCCCGGGAATACAGCAGTTCCAACCATATCCATAACCTGGCTGCCCTTATCGCCGACGTGGAAACCGGAGAAATCCTGGCCTATGCTGGAAATGCCACCTTCCAGGCCGACGAAAAACGGGGAAACCAGGTCGATATCATCACTTCCCCCCGTAGCACGGGGAGCATCCTGAAACCTTTCCTTTATGCCGGCATGCTGCACGACGGACAGATACTCCCTTCCACCCTCGTATCGGATGTACCTCTGAACATCAACGGTTTTATGCCGCAGAACTATAACAAGACATTTAACGGTGCCGTCCCTGCCCACCGGGCAATCGAACGTTCGCTGAACGTACCTCTGGTCCGCATGTTGTCGCAATATAATACCGGCCGTTTCATGACCTTACTGAAGACATTAGGTATGACCTCCCTCCGTTTCTCGGAAGAACATTACGGAGCGTCCCTGATTCTGGGAGGCGCAGAAGGTACTTTATGGGATATATCCGGAATGTATGCCTCCCTGTCCCGGGTTCTCACCCATTACCATCCTTACAACGGACGATATAATCCGCAGGATATTCATCCGTTGACACCATTCCCCAACAAAGAAAAAGAACCCATACAATCAATCACAGACAAGCGACTTACCGATAAGCCATTATTATCAGCCGCCTCCATTTGGTTTACTTACGAAGCCATGTCCGCCCTCAACCGCCCGGAAGAAGAAGCCGACTGGCAACAATTCGAATCGATGAAGCAGATCGCCTGGAAGACCGGGACCAGTTACGGAGGACGCGATGCCTGGGCTATCGGGACTACTCCCCGCTATGTCGTCGGCGTATGGGTGGGAAATGCGTCTGGCGAAGGTCGCCCGGGCCTGACAGGAGTAGGAAATGCAGCCCCTGTCCTCTTCGACCTCTTCTCACTGTTACCCGGCAGCAGTTGGTTCGATATGCCTTACGACGAACTGGAACAGGCGGTGATCTGTCGCAACAGCGGACACAAAGCCTCCCGGATCTGTGACCAGACGGACACATTATATATCCCCCGTTCCGGCATCAACACCCCGGTATGTCCTTACCACAAACTCGTCCATCTATCGGCAGACGGACGTTTTCGTGTAAACAGTTCCTGCGAGTCTGTCGACCGGATGATCACCCGCCCCTGGTTCGTGCTCCCGCCTTCACAGGAATATTATTACCGTAACTACCATATCGACTACGTCCCCCTCCCTCCCATCAAACCGGGATGCGAACAGGCACAAAGCCGGCAGATCGAACTGATCTACCCGGAACACAACGCCATCTTATACTTACCGAAAGGATTCTCCGGCAAACAGGAGAAGTTTATCTTCAAAGCCGCCCATGCCCGTCCCGACGCCACCATCTACTGGCATCTCGACGACACGTACCTTGGAGAAACAACAGACAACCACCAGATCGCCTGCACAGTGGAGTCCGGTAAACACATGCTCACTCTGATCGACAACTGGGGTAATCAGCGTAAGATACTTTTCGAGGTGAAATAGTTATTCTTTCCCTATGTCGAAAGGTTCAAAATAAATGATATAATAAACAAAGTCCTTTACCCCGTACTTGTCCGACCACTCTTTAGGATTAACTTTCGCAAAACGTAATCCACAATAATCAATACCGGTTACAGGTTTCCCTTCAAACATAAAATTTTGAACCAAGCCTGTTGTATAAGCAATTACCGGTATAGTATCCGCCGTAGTCAGAGGAGCTTCCGTATAGGTTTCCATCAGTATATGACTTTTACAGTTCTTCACATCATATTTACGAGTTGAATGTACAGCTTTACTTTTCAGAGAGATTTTGGCTGTATCACTATCAATAGACTGGGCAAAATAGGTCAGCCGGATCGTCGAATCCTTTTCCTGAAAACGAATCGGTTCATCATAGGACAACTGACCATCCCGACAATGTACCATCACCAAATTACACATCTTTCCTGAAAAATCACCTTTAATAAATACCTGATAATAACGAATATCCTGAAAATCCATCAATTCCCGTGTCATATCATCCTTACAAAGTTCATAAGAGACTTCCACCTTCGAGGATTGGGCAGACATAGAAAACGAGACCAGACAAAACAATAGAAAAGTAAATATCCTACACATAATAAATCTGTATTAAATGTTACTCAAACTTTGAACGATTGATTCCAGTTTTTCCTGGTTCTCACAATACTTCAAAACCTCAACCCAACCACCTTTGGTACCACCATCAGCCTGTTTCTTTTCATCTTCAGTCAATTTCGGTGGCATCTGATTGATGTCAATATCTTCGTTATACCCTTTAAAGTATTTTGTAAGAATATGCTTTGTTATGCGGTATTCGGAGATACCTTCTGTTACTAATGCGATGGTCATTTCCGTATCTATATTAAAAGTTATCCGGCAATCCTCCGATAGCTCCACTCATCCAAAGCTCTGACAGTTTTTTCTTTCGTTCCGGTTTATATTCAATATGCCTGATTTTCGTATGCCCTTCATCATTTCGTCTGACAACAAACAATCTCTGATCTTCATCCGATAAATCCAAGCCATCTAATATAAATGGATTATGAGTAGTCAAGATCACCTGCTTATTATGTTTTACCGCTAACTTTTGCAAAACCTCTATAATTTTAGTACACAATTTCGGATTAAAAGACGATTCTATATTATCAATTGCAAAGAAAGCAGGAGTATCTTTTGAAATAAACAATGTGAAATAGAACAACAGATACAGGAAACCTTCATTGGTACTTCTCTGATCAAAATACGACATAGTATCTGTCAAATAGCGATCTTTAATATATACCGTATAATCATTTGATAACCCTGTAGCAGGAACTTCTATATGATCAAACCAATCAAGGAGAGACAGGTTCTCATTGATTTCATTTAAAACAAGCTTTCCTTCTTCAGATTGGGACAATTCTTTCAAATATTTAAAGACACCTTCGCCTTTTCTACCCAAAGGTAATAATTGATATTCATCACGAAATGTACGTAAGGCAGATTCCTCCGGACAATAAAAAACAAAACGCCCAAGTTCCGGATCTACTTTTCCATAAAAAGGATGTGCTTCTGCAGCTAAAGTGGATCTAATATCCAGCTTGTTCACATAAATCCCTTCTTTAGATAATATGTTTTTAATATGTGAGATAGTTTCATAACTCAATGGTTCCGCTTCCGCATTCCCGCTGATAGGAAAGCCAGCAAACAATTCTGCCTTTTTTGTTTTAGGATCGATCCGACAAATTATACTTGAAGTTTTCCTATCAGTTAGAAAAGAAATAACAATTTCTTTTGGAGGATTATTCTCAAATGATGACATCACAAACTGAGGTTCGGTAACTCTGATACCTCTCAATCCAAGAAATTCATTATCTAATTTATCCAAAGAAGCAGCTACCCCAAATGATATGGCCTCAAGAAGATTAGATTTTCCTCCTCCATTCTCCCCTATAAGTATATTAAAACGTCCCGGAGAAAAATCCAGTTTGGTTATTGACTTATAGTTCTCTATTGATATCTTTGTAATCATTGTTCAGATATATCATTTTGTACAAAGATAAGGATATATTTCTTTTCTAATAAGTTTCAACTTAAATATTGCTTTACGACTGATATTTTCTTGCCAGATATCTCCAAGTACTAATAAATAAGCCTCCCCCGACTACCACCAATATCAAAACCCGATAGCCCGTTGCGCGATGTTCTTTCTGTGTAAGTGATCTTTCTTCCGTATATGCGGACCTGGATTGTTGTGTAGTAGTTTTGGTTGTAAGGCTGTCGGTTTGGTGGGTGGTAGGGAGAAGACGGGCGAAGGTGATGCTTTGCAGGGGTTGCCTGCCGGACGTGTCTGGCGGAAGATAGATGATTTGCTTTAATTCCCAAGATAAAGAGTCGTGAAGGGCTGAATGTTGTTGAAGTAACAGGCTGTCGCTACGGATGAAAACGACGGAATCGCTGTAACCGTACTGTTCAGATTGGCGTATGTTCCTTCTTAATCCGCAGCCCGGAAACAAACAAATAACACAAATCATATAAACAAGTACCTGCATCCGGTTCCTTCCGAACTGCTTTAAGGAAAGATGCAGGAAACGGCGGCGTTTGTATAAGATAGCCTGGTCGAAAGGGAGGCCGGAGTTTTGCAGAGCTGCCAGTAGTTGCTCCGGTCCCTCTGCCACATAACAATCAGCAGCCTCCCCTATCCGATGCTGGCTGGCAACAACACCGCCGGCAAGACGGTTCACGGCATCGCTACGGTATCCGCTAAGGATCGCAACAGGGGATTTGTAAAACTTCCGTAAAGGTTCCAGCAAATAAGTAACCAGATGATTCAAAGCCGTCTTTGCTGCGGCAGGAGGCGTGTTGTCGAGTGCATTTTCTACCGCGATACGGCTGTAGGTAAACTCTTCCAATGCGAAATGCTCGCTTAACATAGTCTTGTGATTTGTGTTATTCATTGTTTTTGATTTTAAATTTATAGGTATAATCCACCCCGAAAAGGGCACCGGCAAACGTACTGATCTCCCCGAAAGCCACCAATACGCTGTTATCAATCAATCCCTGAGGATCGATCCAGAATCCGCTGAAGAGAAGGACAATCCCGCTCATTGTGAGCAGGATTGCAATAATCAACTGAACCGTCAACCGTTTCATAACCTTACATATTGAACCGCCGATCTTCAATACTCAATTACTCAATCTCCGGTCTGTCACCGCCACTTCCGCCACCATTATCTTCCGCCTTATCGCCAAGCGCAATCTTCTCGAAACTCGTCCGACTTTTAGCCACGCGCAACGCCTTCCCCGGAAAGAAACGAACCTTCGGCTCGCGGATCATGTTCGTTGCAAAACTCTTTTCATCCGGCACTCCTTCTGATCCGAAGTTATAGCGGAAATGTCCCAGGTCTCCCACCTGTACTCTTCGTCCGTGTTGCATATGGCGAACCAGCACAACGACCGTACGGTCGATCACCGCCTTTACCCCGGCACTGCCCACTCCCGAACTGTCGGCAACCTCTTCCACAAATTCATCAAAAGGAACATAATCGCCACACACCATCTGTGCATAAATTTTCTCCGGAACTTCTTCCTGATCCGACCCCATGTTCTTTCTCGTAACCAGCTTAAACTTCATTGCCATAATAATTAATGTATTAAATGAATAATGTATGAATTGTATGTCCGCTATCGGAGCACATAACAAAGATAGGACAGCAACCAAACGGGTATTCTGCCGGAATACGAAAATCACTCACCCGAAAAGAGGAATTCCCCCGGGCAAAAACCTGTATATTGACTAAAACTTATTTTCTCCCGCATATTCCGGCAGACAATTATGGCCGTTATTTATACTTATTTAGAATTAAACGGTATATGTCCCGCTCCATCCTGCAAATCACCAACAGTTATTAACAAGTCGATATCATCGACGGTCACAAATTTGGTGCGCAGGCAATCTCCGATGTATTCCACCGAACAAGGGAAAGGGAAGACCAGCAGAAAACAGAAGGCAACATCCAGATAACACGGAGATCCCCCATTCTTCCGCCCTTCCAGCAAGGCTATTACACGCAAGATCAAATGAGGATTCTTCAGTTGAAAAGTCATTTCACCCAGAATCGTATCCTGATGTAAGGAATCCAGGGTTTCTGTCCGGTAGCGGCTGAACAGGGAGAGAAGAAAATCACGGTAATACGGTGGCAATTCATTCCAGTCACAAAAGGCGGCTTCGCGTACCGCCTTTAAAACTCTGACCTGCTTTTCTGAAGGCAATTGGTTGAATTTATAGATGAACTTATTTACGGAAGGCTTCTCGCTTCCGAAGAGATCTTTCAGATTATTCCACATTATTATATATATTCGCAAAAAGCTGGCTCATACCTTATCAGTTTTGAATGTTACTTTTCTCTTGAAAGAAAAGTAACCAAAAGTTCAAGGCTCAACCGGCTTCACTGCTCCGGTGAAAGACTCCACTCGAAAATCCGAAACTCGCTACGCTCAAACAACGGATTTTCTTTACCGTTCCGTCTTTCACCTACGCGGACGTTCACCCGCTTAGGCCTTTCCAAGGAAGCTATGCTTCCTCTTAAGATGGCCGACACCGATACTTATAAAACAAAAACTTTCGGATTTAACAGGTAGTATCAGCAATCCCAAGAGAACGCAAAGCGTTCTATGAAAGGCCTCAACTGATGAGCGTTAAACGAAGCATCCGTAGAGAGCGCCCAGAGGCTGTGCTGTTTGAGCGCAGCGAGTTCACAGACGACAGCGAACGTAGGATGCGAAGTAGCGAAGCAGGTGTAGCCTTGATCTTTTGCCTACTTTTCCATCAAGGGAAAAGTAGGTTCAATTATTTCTAGTTTCGAGCCTCATTATTTTCTACAAAATTAGTTATTGCTTTTTATTCAATGCATCCAGCAGAAACTTTCCCGGACGGAATTTGACGCTGATGCGCGGAGGGATGGTGACGGGTACTCCTGTTTTCGGGTTGCGACCGTCACGCAAGGTCTGATGCCAGGGTTTCAGGGTACCGAACCCCTGGAGGTTGATGGAATTGCCATTCGACAGTTGCTCTGTAAATACATCTATAACAGTATTCAACAACCCGGCTGCTTCTGTCTGCGTGCATCCACACGCTTCCTGGATGGCACGGGCCAGTTCGATCTTATTCATATATTTATTGCGTTTATTTGATTTTTACACAACGGACTCCCATACCATCGGAGTGTCTGCGGCTTTGGTCAAACATAGTATTATCCCAATTCGCATTACCAGCCCCATAAGTTTTAGCCCAATTACTTCCCTTACTGCTTCCATTCTCAGAAGTCCAGTATATTCCTTGCGCTCCAACACCACTAGGCACTCCTGTCGAGATCTGCCTATAGCCAATATAAGGCCAAAACAGACCTTCGATTCCTTTAATATAAAAACCATTCCCGGAAGCATTTGAAGCATAATGATAAGATACATCACCAGATCCCGGCCTTGCTCCAGCCGGTGGAACACACCACCCTGCCGGACAGGGATCGAAAAAGGTTTTTATCGACGACCACAAATCACCTTTCGCTGACATACCATACCATATACATTCATTGCTTGTATTAACAGGTGTACCTGATGCAGCCCCTCCATTCGTAAAGAATGTAAGCGGATTCTGCATCACATTATCAAACATATCTCCGACTGTATTCACATAAGCCTGATCAAACTGTTTTGCAGTAGTTTCGACCCTCTCCCCATTCGCATCATACGTAGGTGTCAGGGTATTTGCTGTAAACGTATTTGCCGGAACAAACGGATCCTTTCTTCCCCACTGGTAATTCATACCGAAGTTTGTAACATTTGTCCGTTCATTAGATAACGCACCGGGCCCTCTGTCCATCCAGATATAGTCTTTAAACTTATAAACATACCCATTATCAACTTCGGCACTGGTTCCCTCCATAGAATAGTCTGCCTTTGCCACCGAATAATCCGTTATCCAGATATGCCAACTCCATAGTATTCTATTATTCCCGTCATACGCTGCAACCAATGCATTTCCTGACTTATTATCTATAGCCAAACGTATTTCTCCGCTGGAAATCAGGTAATAGATATTCCTTATCAATCCCGGTTCCGTTTGCCAGACTAATCCGACGTGGTCGATCTTACTTTGCTCTTTTGTTCCCATCCGGCCGGCATACGTCCATCCGGTCGATGAAACATCAATCCCCGCAGCTGCATACGGATTAAAAGTCAGAATAGAACCGGGTGCTGTCATATAGCAATTTGCTCCGGGTAGCGACTCTGCCGTCTGCGATGCCACCCGGTCGTCGTTGTTACCTATCCCTTTTAAGGTCAATCCTACATTATATACATGGTTACTTTCCAGATTAAAATCATTGATCGCATCTGCTCCCGGATAAAAGCGGTAAAAGACTTTATAATCTTTATTATCACTACTCTGATGATACCTGCCTTCCAGTAAAATATAAGTACAATAATTATCAGGAACACTCACCGCGCCTTTATTGGCCGCACTACCACCGGTATTCTTACCCTTCCCCCGTTTGTTTTCAGGTATATACCAGACATATCCCTTCTCTATCTCTTTTAAAACCGGATCAAGATCGGAAAAACCGACAACAATATCCGTTGTTGCCGATGCCGGTTCAAGCATCATCGCCTTGGGAACAGACAGTAATTGCAACCACACCGGCTCGAAGGTATCCCCCTCCGGCAATCCATCCGCGTTATAAGTAAAACGAATTTTGGCAAATCGGCGGGTCAGCGTCGCCTTTATCGGTGTCCCGCCTACCAACGTCGAACGACAGGCTCCGGTCATTACAATTCCTCCCGACAAACCACCCTTCCGGCTGATTGTCAGTATTTTTTCTTCCAACTCACCCAGCGTTCCCACAAAATTGGCAAACACATCACCGGCATTACAGATAAAATAAAGATACTGACTTCCCTTCGAAGGCGGTTGCATCAGGCCGATAGACAAACTGGTCAGATTCAACTTACCATTGAATGTGCGGATCACAATCGATTCGTCTGTCGCGTCTCCGTTCCCGTCAAACTGTATCACCGTCAGGTCATTTACCACCGTCTCTTCTGCCGTTGTGCCTTCTCCATTGATAAGCGTATTATCCGCCCGCGTAGCCGGTTCGCCTACCAGCGGTTCGATCTGCAAACAACAGGTTACCTCTATGCTGTTGCGGTCATCCGTTTCCGTCCGTCTGCCGTCCTCCACACAACCGGTTACAACACCCCAACCGACGACCTGTAAAAACAATATTCCGATCAACCGGGTTCTATTTGTCTTCTTTCTATCCATTCTTCTTTTTCTCTTTATTGTTTGACACATCTCACGGCTGCCCCCCAGGCTCCGGAGGTTTCTACTGTGGAGGCCCCGCTTGAACTAAACTGGAAAACATACGGCATTGTGTTCCCGAAAGATGCCGACCACAGGTAGGCAGGGGAAGCAGCATACTCCATTGAACTATTATCCAACCGTCCGGACAACGGATACCAGGCAGGCAATGTCTCGCCCTCGACATCTCTGGCTGCCCCTGAACTTGTTGAGCTATCCCAAGAAAAATTAGTGCTCCATACAAAAGTCTCCCAAGCCGTTTTCCCCGGCAGCCTCCAACCTGCCGGGCAGGGATCAAACAGTGTTTTGCTGCCTGTTGCCTGCCACAATGCAGGCAACGGTCCCCCGCCATTCCAGGTGTTATCCGCCTGATTGGTAAAAAACACAGTAGGATTTTCGACCGACTTGTCTATATTCAAAGCTGTTCCCATATCCCTATGAGCGGGAGCCGTTCCCCCGGCAACAACCGAGGTAACAAACGGGTCTTTACGTCCCCACTGGTAATAGACACCACGGGCACCTTCATCCCCTTTGATCGTACTCAGTGCACCCAGGTTACGATCCATCCAGGTCTGTCCGGCATAGTTCTGCAAACGCCCGTTTGTACCATTTTTATAAAGCACTTTCTCATAGGGAGTCACCCAGATATGCCAACTCCAGAGGATGGTTCCCTCATCATCGTAAATCGCAACCAGGGCATTTCCGGCAACACCGTCCGTATTCGTAGCGATATCGACCATCCCCTGGGTTAGAGATACCGACCGGATCAAACCTTCTACCGTTTGCCAGAGAATTTTCACCCCGGCCACTCTGCTGAAACGTCCGTCGATCAACCGGTCTTCGTAGAGCACTCCTGTGCCCGCCACACTTGCTCCCGGGGCCAGGTAAGGGTTAAACGACAATTCATTACCCGGCTCCGGGGCTATTACGAAGCAATTGGCGGGTTCTGTATATTCAAAGGTCTTTTTCGTCACCCGCTTGTCAAACGAGTTTAACCCTTCAATAACGGCTTGAATATCGTAAGCGCAATTCCGGTCGATCGTATAATCGTTCGTTGTATTTCCTCCGGGATAAAACCGGTAGCTGACCAGCTGGTCGGGCATATTCGGCGTAGTATATACGCCTGACAGTTCCACATAGGTACAAAATGCATCGGGGGCATTGATTGCATCTTTTTCATAGGAGGTCGCTCCTTTTCCTGTTTTGGCATGCCGGTTCAGGGGAACATACCAGGTATACCCTTTGTCGATCCCGGCGACAATAGAGGTATAGTCTTTGAAATTGGCCTCCTTCTTTTCGGGATAATCCGCCCCGGCAGCCGTATCGACAAATCCGTCGGCATATCTCAATACATTAGGCACATTCCCTATTTTCAGGACAGACGGGGTAAAATTGGCACCCGTTACTTTCAGGTTCTTTTTCCAGGTGAAACGGATGCGTGCCACCAACCGCTGCAAGTCTACCGCAATAGGATTTCCCTGATTTCCACCGGAGGTAAAGGAGGCTTTAACTGCCGCAATCATCATGATATTCTTTTCATTCATGGTCTGTTGGTCGAGCGCCACCGTCTTCTCCCTGAATGCTCCAAGTGTTCCTCCTTCGTAATCCTGGAATACGGCTCCGGCATTCGCTATGAAGATGATATACTGGTCTGCATTGCTCTGGGAACGCAGACCGATAGAGTAAAGATTTTCTATATCAGTACCAGTCTCCGGTTGAGGCGAAAGGATGAAACGCGACGTTACACATTCAGCATCAGTGCCATCCCCCGTCGTACCATCCCAGTCAAACTGCAAAACCGTCAGGTCATTAATAGCCAGTTCCGTTGTTTCTCCGGTTGCCGGCGGGTCTGCTTTCGTCAACCCGTCGACACACGCGATCGAGACAACCGGTTCCTGCCTCAGGCAAAAAAAGACCGGTACCGGTTCATCGCCCCTCCCTTCTTCCGGGTGATCAGGTAAACCTCCGGAACAACCGGAAGCTATGCCCCATGCAAACAATCCGTAATAAATCGCTTTCAACTGTTTCATCCTATCTCTCCTTCCAATGATACATCTACCCAACTACCTTCGATCGTAAAGATATGTTCGATCTCCTGTTCGCCGCTCCCCACTGTGTCCTGGTTATTATCTACCGGATTCCATGCAGCGACTGTCACCGTGAAACTCACAAAATCCCAGCCGTAGTTCACTTCAAACAGATATCGTTTGCCCGGCTCGAATGCCAGTTTGTTAATGGTTGCTTTTACTGTTCTTTCCACAGCCGCCTTGTTCTCTTCTCCCACATTCAATGTGATGACAGCCTCAAACGTACCGGCAGGCCGGGGGAAGATAACTAAGGGCTCTTTCTGGATATTATAGTGTTTCCCGTTTTTTCCGTCAGGAGCATCCGCCGAATAAGTAAACAGATTCCCACTCTGATTATCGATCGTCAGATTACCGTTAAATACATCCGGCATAACCCACTCATTTTCCGGCAACTTATAATTATCGGCCCGGGCTTCCACCATACCATTTACAACAACCTTCTTTACTTCAAAAGTTGTGATTGGCGAAGTTGCCGTAACTACCCGCACCGTAAAGCTGATTTGCGCAGCCAGATGATCCAGGCTATTCAGCGTGACACTCGTCGGCTCCGGCAACATCTGCGCCCGGGTAACCGAACCCAACGCATCCACATTGGCAGCAACCGTAATAGAACGCCCATCCTCCGACAGACCGGTCCCCGGAACCATCGTACAAAAATCGTAGGTACCGGCAGGAAGATACAAAAGGCCCGCACCCGTTGCCAATCCGAGACTGCCGGAACTTGCGACATATTGACTACTTCCCGCCATCTCTTTCGTATCCGGGTTATAAGCGGTTATTGTCAGCGTTTTGCCGTTTCCCAACGCTTCGCTTTCCGTTGCGCGGGTCATCACCTCCACTTCCGGCAGGCTGAACGTCACTGGATAGAGCACCTCCCCGTCCGGCACGACTGTATCCTGCCGACAGGATGCCAACAACAAAAGAACGATCCATATATTGTTACTCTTTTTCATACGTATACTTGTTTTCCGAAGCTGATTATTTCGGGTCCAGTTCTATCTTATCCATATCCACACCGAACAATTCCCAGGGTTTTACTGTCGGCAGGCTGAATGAAGCGGCATAACGGGCGATTCTCACTTCGTATGCGTAACTGTAGCCCCCCTCCAGCGTAAGTGTTTTACCGGTTTCCGGCAGGATACTCGCCGTATAGCTTTTAGAGGCCGTGGTTTTACCGCTTTCAAAGCTCAAATTGGTAAAATCCAGTTTCAACGGGATCCCCCGGGCGGAAGCTGTTACCGGCAGGACGATAAAGGAGACGGTAAATTCGGTCGGAGAGGATTGAGATACTGTAGCCCCCTTGGTCTGCCCACTGGGCAGATCGCCCGGAACACCTCCCGTTATCAATGCAGGACTATCGGAACCGACGGACAAATCGATATAACTGCCCGTCGGATCGGTGTCGGCAATACTTACCGACAGAGCATCGGCAGACAGATAGCCATCGGCGGTTGCCGGTTTTACGGTCAATACGATTTGGGCTGCCAGATGGCGGAAAGACAAAGGAACCGTAATCTCACTATCACCGCCGCTGTTAGTTATATTGGCTGTTGCCATCAGGTAATCGACTCCGTTGTGAAGGGTGGATGTCTGGTAACTGCCGCTTAATGCGGGCACGACATCCGTTGCACTATTGGTCGACAGGGCATAAAAATAATAACTCAATCCGGTCTGTACCTGCATAGGACCGCCTGTTGCCTTCAACACCGCTGTTTCTCCCGAATTATCGACGGTATACGTATTTGAAAGCGCAGGATTCTCCGATGTGGCGGAAGAAAGGGCACTCGTCCAGGCATGTACCGTGACGTTCGCTCCTGCTTCCAGGGACTTGCCGACGGCAGCCTCCGCCCGGGCAGCCAACTCACCTGCCGTAGCCGTAAAGCCGACTGTTATATCACGGCTGTCTGCCTGTTCTTGTCCGTATTCCTGCGTACAGGCTATGGGAAGCAGCAGGAACAGACCGGTAGTTATTGTAGCTGTCAGTTGTTTCATGTTTTCCGTGTTTAGTTTGTTGTTGTTGATGACGACGAGTCCGTTATACCGCCCACCACGCCCGAAGTACCGTTTTTCCAGTCTTCCACCGTTACCCCGGAAAAAGAAATCTCATTACCTTTCAGAATCAGCGTATAGCTGTTTCGTTCACCGGGATTCCAGCCGTTGGAGGCATCGAGTTGTCCGCTATAGGTGTGGGTTGCCGCTGGCGTATCCCCGACTTTAAGGTCAGCGATAACGACTTTAATCCACATCTTCCGGGACGCCTCCGATCTCAATGGCAGCATATTGAAGGTGGCCACCTGATTGGCCGGAATGCTCCCTGTCACCTCTCCGACCTTCTCTACGGACATTTTTGCCATGCTACCGGTATTCAAATTATCGGCCGCGGAACCACAGTCCAAAAACGGCAATCCCACATTATTACCGACACGCACCTGGCCGTCTCTCAGGTACATATAAACATTTGTTACATCGGTTTGCTGCACCCAGACCTCAGCTTTGGCAAAATTTTGAGCGGCCGTCTCACTTGCCGCACAGGCATTTGCATCGAACTGGATAGTCAGCTGCACCTGGGTTCCTATATGCTTAAATGTCAAAGGGACCTCCTGCGCGGAACCGAATTGTATCGCCTCCTCTCTAACAGCGTGCAGATAATCGATTCCATTGACAAGTGCGGTCGTGTTCTTCGCGTCATCTGTCGGATAGCCATCATTGGCAACGGTATTAAACGCCGGAACTTCTTCCGTACTGCTATTGGTAGAAATGGCATAAAACCCGAATGTTCCGGCAGGAAGGATCATATTTTTGGCATCCGTACCCACAGGAGCCGCCGGAGTCAGCGTTGTTCCGGCGGTAGCATCCGCCACGTACTCTTTGCCGCCATCCATGACCGGTGCCGTTGTCCCCGTTTTTCGATGATAGGGATAAATACGAACTTTAGCGGATGTCGCCAGGCCACTTCCCCCCGCACGTGTCTGCGTAGAGGTAAAGAAATGGATTTCCGATCGGTTGCCTGATTCCGGACCGTCGATCGCTTCCTCCCGGGTACATCCGGTTGCCAGTGCCAGGCAAAGAACCGGAACCCAAAGGCTCGCCAACGCAGGTATGTTTATTCGATCTCTCATGGTTGTTGCTGTGTTACATAAAATCTTCTGTTATATCGCTATCGGGCATACTGCCCTCTTTGTCTTTCCAACCAGTAATCGTCACCCCCTGAAAGACGACTTCGTTTCCTGTGATATTCACCCGGTAACTATATTGGTTACCAGACACAAAACCTCCTTCCGGAGTCGTTATAGCCAGTGTATAAAGTTTGTCTTTCTGCTGGGGCAGTCCATCGAAGGTGATAGTCGGAAAAGTGATGGTTACAGGGATTTCCTGCCCAGCCTTCATCGGAAGTATGATGCAACCGGCTGTAAAACCGCCTCCAGCTAGCGTTCCTGTGACTGTCATCCCTGTGTTGGCAACGGCTGCATCCGGCACACGACCGGAGGTAATTACCGGATCGGCCCCCAGCCTGATTTTTGAGCCAACCGGGTCGGTAGCTGCCAGTTTGATTACCGGCGTAGCTGCCTCCGTCGCCTTACCGGCATCCGTTCCGTTGATTTCGCTCACCACCTTCAGTTAGATACGTACCGACAGGCGGGAGAAGGATAACAAAACCTCCTGTTCTTCGCCCGAGGTAGACGAGATGGTTGCATTTGTTTTGCAATAGATATAGTCGGTGTTATTGGTTAGCTCGCCGGTTTCCGAAAAGGAGCCTTCCGCCAATACAGGCGGTTGGCTGTTTTCATTGACCGACAGGGCATAAAAGCAATATTTACCGGCGGCTAGATACATCAGGCCCTCGCTACCGGATTCCGTCAGGCTCCCATTCCCATTCGCAGCCTTATAAGTTCGACTGGCAACCGGGGCAGCAGTAGGGACACCGGCAGCGGTCTCCTTATAGGCATAGACAATTACCTGTACATCATCGGCGAGTACGGGATCCGTATCTGCGGTAACTCCCGCTGCCTCCCCGCCTGCTTTTGTAGCCAGGCCGATAACGCTACTGAACGACACGGCAACCATCTCCCCGGGCGGAGCCGGATCGACAACCTCGTCAGCATGTTCTTCCCCATCGGCACAAGCCGACAGTAGCAGGATGAAAGACAGGATATATAAATAAGGATGGGACATATGTGTTTTATTTATTATTTTATATTTATGGCACCGGATCCGGTTCGCTGGGTTTCAGGTCTTCCGTTGTGCCTACCTGTGTCCAGTCTGTGACTGTGGCGCCGGTGAAGGTGATTGCAGTCGGGTTCAGAGTGGCCGTGTAGGTGTAATTCTTGCCGGACTGGAAGGCGGTCGTGTTACCGTTGTCACTGGTATTCGGTGCTGTTAATGTTGCCGTATAGGTTCTATTCTCTTCTGCACGGCCTCCGACCTGTACTTTAACCTTAAAGGTGACAGTCAATTGGTGAGCATTGCCTCCCGAAGCAGCCAAAGGAAGCATCGTATAAGAAGCTGTAGAGGCTTTAGTAGCCACAGCTGTTGTTTCCATATTATCCGCAGTTGTATTCACACTCGTTGCCGGTGTTATTACACCATCAGTCAAGTTCATCTTACAATTGGTTATTACAGGAGGGGTTATGGTCGCATGATCGTCACCATCCTGCCAGCCGGTCAGTTCCAACCCGGTTCCGGATTTTACGTCAATAGTAATCCGGACAGCTTTATGCTCGAAACTAAGAGTTATATTATTACCTGCCTCACTGGCTCCGGGAATGGATACATTCTTACTATTTGCATAGAGATAATCGACCTTATTTTGCAGGTCGGCAGTCGATGTGCCACTTGTGAAGGTCGGAATTCCTGCCGAAGTAGTGATATTGGCCGATACGGCATAAAAGTCATAAGAACCTTTTGCCAGGTACATTGTGAAACTGTCATCGCCATTAAATTCCCCGGCTGTGGATGCATCGACCGTATATCCTTTTGCATCGACAACAGGAGTAGAAGTCTCGTCCGTTACAAAGGTGGAGATTTTTGCTTTTACCCCAGTTGCCACACTCTCCGACGTGCTTACCTTTGTCTGCGTCAAATTTATATTTCCGCTAAAGTTGACAGCGTATTCTCCCTTCCCGTTTGTAACGGGGTCATCCCCCTGTTCGTCGGAAGTACACCCGGTAACCGAGAGAAGCAGTAGGGGGATGGTTAGTAATATGTTAGTTGTTTTCATGTTTGTTGTTTTAATTATTGTCAGATTTGAATGTTTCACATATTGCCAAAATTGAGCTATCTTGTCCCCGTGCTTGACACGGGGCCGCAGAAGAACCAGCAGTATCAAAAGATACATATAGGATACAGTTTGTGCCTTTACGATCCCGTGTCGGGCACGGGAACGGGATAGTTCAATTATTTCTATATCTACATCTTTATCTTACCGCTTCACGCCCCGGGTTTATCGGGTACTACCGGCAAATCGCCGCCTATGGCATCTACCCAGTCGACCACTTCGGTGGATAAGGAAATGAAGTCTTTGGCTGTGGAACTGTATAATAACGTATACAGATAGGAAGTGCCCGCTGTAAGACCTGTGGCAGGGACTGTCGGGGTGATCTCCACCGTTTTTTCCGTACCGCTGGCATCCAGAGCCAACTCAAATTTAAGAGTCGAATTACCAACCATATCCTCTCCTGTCTTCGGGAACAGCATCAATTGTTCCGGGATATCGAAAGTTGTTCCGGCTGCTACTGTCTGAGGGGTTGTCGGCTGAAAGAAAGTAAAGGTATTCCCGTCGGATGATGTTGCACTCAAACTACTCCATTCCCCATCCGTTATACTCATTGTACCCTTATCATTGTCTTTCACCTTGATACTCTTGATGACTATCGCATCCGACTCTTCCGTATTCTTGAACTTAAAACGTATCTGTGTCAAGGCATGCTTGAACACCAGCTTCTGAATAACACCGGCTTCGTCTGATGTCCGTTTGTAGTTTTCAATCGGCGCGGCATACATATAATCGGCCTGTGCGGACGGTGTTTTTTCCAGAGTCACTTTCAATTTGGGGGCAGCAGTAGTAGTTGGCGCCACGACTCCGTCGCCACCTGCCTGGGAAACAGCCGTATGCGGATAATAAGCATAGAAGTTATACACTTTGTCCACCGTATAGTTCAGTAGCGGAGAATAGTCCAATCCTCCCGAACTGTTCGCAACCGCTTCGATGTTATCCATCAGGTTTGCGGAGGCTTTCCATGCCGGGGATGCGGATGATTCCGCTTCCAGGGCATACAGTCCCACTTTTTCCCCGTCGGGGATCTTCGTCCCTTTTACCACGGCCTTGGTTTCTATCTGCACCGTTGTACCGAAAAGGATCGCATTAGCCTCCGGTTTGCTATTCTGCAACCCGTCGTCCTCAGAACAGGAGACAGCAGCGAAAGCGATTGCTGTTAATAAAATAAGATTTTTCATACACTAATTTCTTTTTAATATTAATACTTTATATTGTTCAAAACTATTCTTCCGGGTCGACCTCTCCTGCCTCGACAGGTAGCCAGGGTTCGATCGTACCCTGGAAAGTGACACCATTGGTGGCATACCATACCGTATAAAGGTAAGAGTAGCCTGCCGCCCAGCCTTCGGCAGGGGTGGCGGGAGAAACCTCGAACGTCTGTCCGTCGATCGTAATGCTGAAAACCTGTTTTTTCATTGTCTCTGCTCCCACCGGGAGTTGAAGCAACGAAATCGGTATCTCGTAGAAAGCCTCTTGCGGAAGTTCCACCGCCTCACTATAACGGCAAAGGATAAAAGAGGGAAAACGATTGCCTTCCTCTACCTCCTCCCAGCTTCCGTCGGCCAGCGAAAGCGTGCCGCTCCCCGGAGCCGTCAGCGTAATGCTATTCAAAAAAACACCGGCTGTACTACCGTTCCAAATACGTACCCGTATCCGGCACAAGGCATGCCGGAAAGTCAACCGGCCGATATCATTCGACCTGTCGGTATCAGGCGTTACTTTCAGGGATGCCCACAGATAATCCGCCTGACTCCCCGCCTGATCGCCCAGGCTGATTTTCAGCGAAGGGGCGTCGGCAGCATCCGTATAGGCCATCGACGCCGTATAGGGCCAACAGGCATAAAAAGAATAGTTCTTTCCCGCTTCGTAATACTTCACCGGATCGTAATCGACCGCCCCTTCCACACCGATCGTTCCCGCTACGTTGTTCATGACAACTTCACTGCTACCGCCGGTCTGCGTCGAACAAGCGAAAAGTCCGGCACGACTTCCGTCCGGTAATACGGTTCCCGACAGAAGACCCGAAGCTTTGCTCGTTTCTACAGAGACGTCTGCCACGAAACGAATTGCTCCGCCCGAAGGCGTCTCCCGACGGTCGTCGGGAGAACACCCCCCAAACATGGCGGCGCAAACCAGATATATCAGCAGCCGTTTCATCCCCTCTCCTTTATTTTACCGTGATACCCGGACCTGATACATATTGCCATTCCACCACGCTGGTAGACAACTGGATGGAGGAAGCACTTCCGTAAGTCACTGTATATTCGTAAGAATATCCCGCCCGTAAACCTTCCGTCGGCAATGTCAGCGTCTGACCGGTTTTCTCTATGGCCGAAGAAGCATCGCCTTCCGTCACACCCATATCAAAAGTATAGGCCGTCCCTTTGGCTGCTACAGGCAACAACATCAGTTGTCCCGGTACAGAGAAAGAGGCTTTCGGCTGAATCTCTTCCGCAGCAGACGGACCAAACAGGATATAGGTTTCCGATCCGGAAGGTGCGCTCCACGTACCGTTGCCGATATTCAGCGTTGCACCGCCGGGGGCCTGTATTTTCAAAGAGTGCAGCGTCAGTTTATCGCCCGTACCATTCACCACCTTTACCGTGACCTGCGTCAGGGCATGGTTGAAGCTCAGCAGGTAAGCGCCGGTCACCGGCTTTTTATTTTCCAGCGGACTCGCATACATATAATCGATCTGGTCCGACGGAGTCTTCCCGAACGTGCAGGCCAGCTTAGGCGGCTGACCGGCAGAAGGATCCGTGACGGACGCTTCATAAGGATAGTAGGCAAAAAAACTGTAGTTGGCATTCGCCGTGTACATCTTTACAGGTTCGTAGACCAGGCCGCCGCTACCGCTGACCTCCGCTTCCACATTGTTCATAATCAGGTTGTTCGAAGCATCACTAACCGATGTCGTCCAGACGGGTACGCCGTTCCTGTTTTCAAGCGTGTACACGCCCACTTTCGTTCCGGCTGCAAACTGCGTACCCGTCACCGGACCGGCTTTCGTCTGAATGCCAGATTCAAAACGGATCACACCCGAAAGGTCCGGCGTTTCGGTCTCACGGTTGTCAGAACAGGCACACAACAGGCCCAGGCCCGCTACTAATACTAATGTCGTTGTTTTCATTTCTCTATCATTTTTTTATTTACCAACCGATACATCGGGACCCTGTCCCGCTATCCATTCAGTTATACGAACCTGAAAATGGATGCCCGAAGGAGTCACATCCAACTCCACATCCGCATTATCGCCATCCCCCATATTGATCAGGTCGTCATAGATATCCAATTCGTGCACCTCCTTCGTCTCGTCCGCATAGTTGATCTGCAAACGAAGGTTTTTATCGGCTCCTCCACCCGGGATCTCATCCTTATCCAGCAGGTTGAACACCAAAAGCGAACCCACGAACAGGCCCTCTTCCGCGCGGATGGGGATATCGGTGCCCGCCACATAGGAGGCTACAGACTTTCCCGTACTCAGATTGACTGCTTCGGCCACATTCAGGAGGCGACCCGATACCGATTCCACCTCCCGCGCATCGGTCACTTTTATACGAAAAGAGATGCGCCGCACAATTGGCTCGGGATGAACCCGTAAAGGCTCTGCACCCGAATCCTCTTTCCTCACTTCATACTCTCCGAGCGTAGCCAGCGTAAACCAATCCGGTTGACCGACCGTTTCCACCGAACGGGTCAGAGGTTTTACGCAGGCTTCAGCGGTTTCAAACTGCTCCTGTCCGCGAAACCAGATACCCGGTGTCGGACGGTTATAGATCAGTACACGATAATTGCCGACCGGCAGATTGCCGGAGAAAGAGACCGTATCCGATTTCATTTCGTAGACCGTCCCCTCACCGCTTTCCGGATAGAAACGGAGCGTCATCCCCTCCGGAGGCTGTATGCCGGAAGGCACCGTATCCCATTCAAAACAGATACGGACTGTCCCATCGACAAGTTCCGCAGCCGGCTCGTCAGATCTCCTGCAACAAGATAAAATACTCATGATTGCAAGCAAGCAAAAGATGAACCCTATACCTGTTTTTTGCTTCATTTTTCCTCCCTGAATATTGCATCTCTATTGATAGTAGAGATACACAGCCTTTAATCGACTATAATTCAATGTGATACAAATAACATTAACCTTCATTGGTTTTTATTCACACAACAAAATACGTAAATAAACGTGAAATTGATAACATTTTTTCAATAGTTAAATATTATTTACTTCTTAATGATCAAGGAGTTTTTAAAACAGATATTTACTACCTTTGTACCAGTTTTTAGTTAAGTAAATATAATGTATCTCTACTATCAATAGAGATGCAGCACCCTATATTCAGAAGGATATGAAATTCAGGGCATCTCTTCTTCTCCACCAAACAATTATTTTTTAGTTTTATTTATAGATTGAACAGGCCGTAAAATCACAAAAAAATGAACCCGGTGATTGTTGTTAGGATGCTACAAATCCGGCTGATATGGGATAAGAGTTACAGAGGGAAAAGGTGAATAAGAGAGACGACAAAGAAAAACACAAACTGATTATCAGAAGTCTAAAGGATATCAAAAAGTAACAAAAATCAACGATAGGCTATCATTGCAATCACTTTTTAAGTTCTTTTCGTAACGCCCTCTTTTTTCAACAGAGGCCATCCGGACGCAAATCGGTTGCTTTTGGCGGGTAAAAAGGCCTTTTTCATGATTATTGGCTCCGGTTTGGTATCGATTACCCGGCAGATAGTTTCAGTTAGCTGCCGGATAGTTTCAACCACCCGGCAACTGGTCGGAATTGTCCGGCAGCCAATTGAAATTGCTTGGGAGATAATTGTAACACGTCTCTTTTTTCCCTAAGCAGGCATCGGTTATTCAGTGTTTTTTTCGCTGGAAGGTAAAAAAATCCACACCATTCCTGCCTGACAAAATGTAGCCGTTTCCATCAACCAAGCAGCCACCATCACAAACAGCCCGGGGCCCCATTCCAAATGCGCAAACAAAAAGTCATCCGATTTCCCCAATCCCCTTTCCTCCTGTCATCGCTTAACTTCCTCAGAGACGCATAAATACTCCCAATCCCTTACCCGCCTCCATAGAGAGTTCCTATAAAAGGGATTAAATGACAAATTGATTTTCAAAAATACCAATAAAAAATAGGAATAGCATTCTTCTATACAATACAGTTCATAATCGTTGGTGGAGTTAATCCTGTTCATAATCTATCAAAAGTGAACTATCTTGTCCCCGTGCTTGACACGGGGCCGCAGAAGAACAGGCTGTATCAAAAGATACATATAGGATACGGTTTGTGCCTTTGCGATCCCGTGTCGAGCACGGGAACAGGATAGTTCAAATATTTCTAAATTGCCACATTGGCTCATTATTTTCTACATCTGAATCAAATAATCCCCTTCTCTGTTTGGAATAAATAAAATATTGCCTACATTTGTCTCGTTACCTGCTATCGGGTAATAAAACAACTAAAACTATTGACTTATGGAAAAGTATATGAACATCATGCTCGACAAGGCTTTTAAAACCGTATTCGGTGAAAAGCAAGTGGCAATCGACTTTATCAACGCCACGCTCGAGGGCGAACGCCAGGTGAAAGACCTGACCTATCTCGATAAAGAAATCCAACCCGAAGTAATAGAACAACGTACGGTGATCTTCGATCTCCTTTGCGAAGATGTGGACGGGAGCAAATTTGTACTTGAAATGCTGAATTGTCCCCAACATTATTTCTTTAACCGCGGATTTTATTACATTTGTCGACTGGTCTCCCGTCAGGGAGAGAGCGGAGCTGACTGGAAGTATAGCTTGCTTCCGGTATATGGCATCTACCTGTTGAACTTTAGTCTGCCTGAATTTCAGAGTTGGCGCACCGATGTGGTAATGGCCAATGAGGCGACAGGGAAAACTTTTGGCGAGGTCAAACTGAAACAGATTTATCTGTCGTTCGATCTGTTCAATCTAAGAGAAGAGGAATGCAAAACGCCTCTGGAGAATATGGTTTATATATTGAAGAATATGAATTTATTTGATATGTCTCCGTTTAAGGAGAAAAACGATGCCTTCAAACGCCTGCTCGACGTGGCAAACTTGAATGCAATGACTCCTCACGAACGGGCTGTTTACGATGAGAACCTGAAGATTTACCGCGACTGGCGCAATACCTTGGAATATGCGGTGGAGGAGGCCGAAATGAAAGGGATGACAAAAGGTAAAGCAGAAGAACAACGCCAGATTGCTGCAAATTTAAAAAAGCAGGGAGTTAATATCGAAACGATCGCCCAGTGTACCGGTCTGTCTGTCGAAGAAATAGACAAATTGTAGTTTATTCACTTAACTGTCAAATGTCAACAGAAAGAAAGTTTCCATTTGTAATGGAAACTTTCTTTCATTATCATCCCCTATCAATCCAGATTGATCACTTTATTATTTATCCGCTTCACCAACCCTTCGTTGAACGAGTCGAGATAGATCTGTGTCGTTTTTTCGTTGGCATGTCCCAGGCAGGAACTAATCACCGCAGTAGGCATCAATTGGTTGCGGGCGGCGGTTGCCCAAGAGTGGCGGGCCATATATGACGACAGTGATTCGGGGATATTCGCTTTCTCCGCAATGATCTTCAGATGACGATTGAATGAGCATAAGGCACTCCGATAACATTTATAATGGGCTTCCTCGCTCGCCCCATCCGACAGCACAGGCCAGATGTAACAACTATCGGTACGATATTTTTCAATAATCTTCAACAAGTCACCATTTGCAAAAACAGAGACGGGCCGTCCGGTCTTCACCCGCTCATAATGGATCATCTCCCGTTGCAATTGCTCATGTTTCAATAGAATCATATCAGCAAACCCCATACCGCAGGTGTAAAAACTGAAAAGGAACATATCGCGTGCCATAGCCAGGCTGGTTCCTTCATCCAATTTGAGGTTCTTTATCCATTTCACCCATCTTTTAGGCAATGCCCGTTTACGTGTCGGCATCGATTCCAGCGACATGCCGGCAAAAGGGTTTTCGCGCGGGCGGATCACTTTCTCCGCCACAGCCTTGTTGTAAAGGGCGCGTAAATTACGCAGATAGAAATGTGCCGTATTCTCACAACAGCCTTGTCCCAACAACCAGTTCTCATAACTATTCAGCATCCCCGACCGGAACAGTCGGAAGGGTATCCGCTGGCTCCCGGTAAACTGCACCAGCGACTTCAGGCTACTCATATAGGCATGTGCCGTCCCAAACCGTCCTTCCTGTTCCACCTGGTCAATAATATTCAGAGCATAAAGCACGAACCCATTACGTGCAACCCCTTTCCTAATCAAAGTCATTTCATCCATACTGTTTCCTATTTAAATTAATATTGGCAGGAATATAACAGAAAATGAACTACCTTTGTCTGAATGATTAACATGTTTCGCTATGAGAAGTTATAAGATACCCTATGCTATACGTGAAAGTGCTGCATCCGGAAGATGTCGAACAGGTGTGCCGCTATGCTGCCGATGCCAAAGAATTATTGCCGGATTTCCATATTCGCCAATTTGTTATTTATGTCGTTGCGAATAAGGGGTATAAGATTTGGGAAGTATAAGAATCTGATTGCAGAAAGGTGCGTCAAATGTATGTTATCACTCATTTGCCGCCTTCGGCAGCACCTTTTTCAGCAATAAGTATCCGCAAAGTCCAGAGACAAACGATCCCGTAAATACGCCAAGTTTAGCCTGGTTCAGCAAATCCATGCCTACAGCATCCGTAGTGTTAAACGACAAGTTGGCGATGAACAGTGCAACTGTGAAACCAATACCTCCTAACATCGACACCCCAAACAGATTCCAACGTGTCATTCCTGCCGGCATAGAGGCAAGGCTTGTACGGGCAAAGAAATAGGTAAAAGAGAAAATACCCAATGTCTTTCCGACAAACAATCCCAGGAAGACTGCCAACGGCACATTGACCAGAGACGCAGGCTGGATATCGCCGAACGTGACACCGGCATTCACAAAGGCAAACAGCGGAAGGATCAGGTAATTTACCATCGGATGCAGTTTGTCGGCAATGCTTTGCAACGGACTGATCGTTCTATCCGCCAGCGAATGGATATTGTTCAATACCTGTATCTGCGTCGGAGTCAGCACGGCGGCCTTTTTAGACTGGCGCACCTCCGTATAGTCCAGCATATTCAGATAGCCGGTCATATCACAGGTGAAATCGTTCAGGTTGATCTTCGGACGGGCAGGCACGGTGAAGGCCACCAATACCCCTGCTATGGTTGGATGAATACCCGATTCCAGGAACAAAATCCAGACAAAAAAACCGACAATATAATAGAACAGGTTATTATTTACCCGCATCTTCCCTCCGGCATACAATAACGCCAACAGGGCCAGGGAAATCAGCAACGGCTGATAGGCAATATGCCCGCTATAAAACAAAGCGATAATAATTATACCGCCGATATCATCGACAACAGCCAACGCCGTCAGGAAAATTCGCATACTCAGAGGAACCCGCTTCCCCAAAAGTCCCAGAACGGCAAGGGCAAAAGCGATATCGGTAGCCATTGGGATGGCAGCCCCGCGTGCTTCCGGTCCTGTATTACACACCAGAAGGAAGAAAAGGACCGGCACGATCATACCACCGCAAGCGGCAATTACCGGAAGGATCGCCTTACGGACCGAACTGAGTTCGCCGATCAAAACCTCCTGCTTGATCTCCAACCCTATCACAAAGAAGAATACGGCCATCAGGGCATCATTCACAAAAGCCAGCATCGGCATCGGCTCTCCGTGATGCGAAAACAAATTGAATTTACCGATCTGAAGATCTATGGGATAAGATAATATATGATGATAAGCATACGCCCAAGGGGAATTGGCCAGTATCATAGCCAGTATGGTGGCCATAAACAATAGAAAACTGGCGCTCGACTTCTGTGTAGCGAAACGGCGCAATGGTTTCAGGATAACATTAATAGTACGATCCATTGTGTTTAAAATATTTGCGGAGACAGCTTGCTGACCTGTCTCCGTAATTCCTAACTGTGTTATTGTCTTTGCTTCTCTGCCATTTCGAGCTGATAGGCGCTGCGGGTCAATTTTTCTACCCAGACCACAAAGATACCAGTTAAAATTAAATTAAACACAATAGTAAGGACAGAAATCATCAGGGCCGGTCCACCTAAATTGTATCCGAGAGCGATGAAAATAATACCTGCTCCTACCTCACCACGCGTAAACATACCGATCGACAATGCCAGACGCTCACGTTTGCGTCGGTCGCGATAGAAGAACAGCGGGAAAAGTTTTCCTATATTAGAAAGGAAAGAGACAATAAGAACATGCAACAGGATCATCGGCCACGACATCATCGGCTGCGCCCCGGTAATGGTTGCCGCCTCGGCCGATTGTTTGGCAAAATCAATGCCAAAGAATACCGGCATACTCACTCCCACAAGGAACATGAACAGGAAGGATATGGCTGTAGCCACATTGTGTTCGACCTTCGTGTCAATATGCTTATGCTTCATGATCATACCCAGGACGAAAGCAGGCAGCAGCACTTCGATATGAATACTGGCGTCTTCACCATAGAAATGTTTGGACACCAGATAAACTCCCTGTGTAATAGCCAGCGTCACAATTGCATAGAGCAAGATCGCTTTCCAGTCCTGACGCATATTATAAGTGCCCATCTTCTTCCACCCGAGCATAAGCAGCACCATCACGATCAGGATGATAACACCCAACTGCCAGCGCAGTCCCACCATCATGATCTGAAGCGGTATCATCAACAGGATCGTATCGAGGTCGTCGAAAATAGCCAGAACCTGCACCTTTTTATATACCCATGAAGCCTTCAGTCCGGCAGCAGCAAGCATAGTAAAGAGAATACCGGCGGAGGTAGGCGCCGCAAAACGACTCAGCAACAAGTTTTCCTTCCAGGCTTCGCCACTCGACCAATAGATATCGGGAAGCAGGACGAACATATAATACAACGCCACAAAGATCCAGGGAAAGGCTGCGGTTGCCATTGCAATAAAGTAATCCTCCGTATAAGATTTCCAACGGGTTTTGTCCATTTCAAACTCCCGGCCCACGTTGATCATAATAAAGGCCAGGCACACATACAACAACGTGTTGGAGATCGTCTTCACCATCGAATAGTTCTCTCCCACCATAGCGGGAAGAAACTGCGAGACAACCAAACCAATCACTAAGAAAAAAGAAAATAACAGAATCTTCTTCATTATATTACCACTATTTGCTTGTTTAGATTTCAGAGTACAAAAATAAGGAAATCCTCTCTAATCGAAAATAGCAGGTAACTCATGTTTCAGATTATTAATAAATTACTTCAGATAGGCCGACTCCACTTTCAATAAGCGGTTCTTCAACTTTTCTGCCTCCCCTTTTCGGATACGTAGTGTCATCTCACAGTCCATTTCGAATTTTTGAGATACAATAAGGGGGGTATCTTCTTTCACTATGCGCATGATCCCGTTCAGGTAGGGATATTCGAAAGCGACTGTGATATCTTCATCCACCGTACGTTCCTCTATTTCGGCGGCCGCAATCGCTTCGGCAGCGGCCGTACGATAGGCAACGATCAGCCCGCTGGTACCCAGCTCGATACCTCCGAAATAACGGACTACGAGGATCAGGATATCCGTCAGTTCATTGGAATTGATCTGTCCGAGGATCGGTTTCCCGGCAGTGGAAGACGGTTCGCCGTCATCGTTTGCACGAAACGTCAGGCGGTCCGGTCCCAGCATATAAGCCCAGCAGACATGGCGTGCATCATAATATTGTTTACGGTACCGGTCCAGTTGCTCCTTCACCTCTTCGACCGTACGCACGGGGATGGCATACGAGATAAAGCGGCTACGCTTCTCCGTGTAATAGCCCTCGGCTACTTGTTTAATGGTTCTGTAACTGTCGTCTGCCATCGATCAATCCGGTATATGGGTTTGCTGTTCTTCGCGGAAGGCCCGGAAGTCTTTCATGATCTCTTCGATCTCCTCGATAAAGTAGGGATCTTTCACATTTTTCTTCACCTCTTCGTAATAGGTTTCAATGGCCGCCAGGGCGCATATATCTTGTCCGCGCAGCAGGAAATAAGGTTCTTCCTTCTCTACGCATTGTTTGATCATTTGGATAGGATTCTTCATATATCTGTCTTCACTTAGTTATTATTCTATCTTAGTTATGTCGGCAAACGGGGATAGGCGTGCCATATTCCTCGTCTGCCTATGCCAGGTTATTGTTTCAACTCCTCTTTCAGGAACGGAGCGGTATAGCTCTTCGTTTTCTTCTTTACCATCTCTTCCGGGGTGCCGGTAAACAAGACCTGACCGCCTTTACGGCCGCCTTCGGGGCCCATGTCGATCAGGTAGTCGGCGCATTTGATGACGTCGAGGTTATGCTCGATGACGATGATGGTGTTGCCCTTTTCCACCAGCTTGTTCAGGACACCCAGAAGAACACGGATGTCTTCGAAATGAAGACCGGTTGTCGGTTCGTCCAGTACATATAATGTATTGCCTGTATCCTTTTTAGCCAGTTCAGTTGCCAGCTTCACACGTTGGCTTTCGCCGCCGGACAACGTGGTGGAAGGTTGCCCCAGTTTAATATAACCCAGGCCCACATCCTGCAAGACCTTGATCTTAGACAAGATGGTCGGGATATTCTCAAAGAACTCCACCGCCATGTTGATCGTCATATCCAGTACATCCGCAATGGATTTACCGCGGAAACGCACTTCCAGTGTTTCGCGGTTGTAACGTTTGCCATGACAGTCCTCGCAGGGCACCAATACGTCGGGCAGAAAGTTCATCTCGATGGTCTTGTAACCATTCCCTTTGCAGGTTTCGCAACGACCGCCGGACACGTTGAATGAGAAGCGTCCCGGTTTATATCCCCTTACTTTCGATTCGGGAAGATCGACAAAGAGGTTACGGATATCGGAAAACACACCCGTATAGGTAGCCGGATTGCTTCGCGGCGAACGTCCGATAGGCGACTGGTCGACATTGACGATCTTATCCACATTATCAATACCTTCGATCGACTTATAAGGCAACGGATCTTCCAGCGAACGATAGAAATGCTGGCTCAGGATCGGTTGCAGGGTACGGTTGATCAACGTCGATTTGCCGCTCCCCGACACGCCTGTCACACAGATCAGCGTTCCCAGCGGGAAAGTCACATCTACGTTTTTCAGGTTATTACCGCCGGCTCCTTTGATGGAGATGAACTTGCCGTTTCCTTTCCGACGTTCGGCAGGAATGGCAATTTCTGTTTTTCCGTTCAGATAAGCGGACGTCAGCGTATCGACCTTCAGCATCTCCTGAGGCGTACCTTCGTACACGACCTCTCCGCCCAGACGGCCGGCTTTCGGACCCATGTCGATCACGTAATCGGCATTCAGCATCATATCCTTGTCATGTTCCACGACAACGACCGAGTTCCCTGTATCACGAAGTTCTTTCAAAGAGTTGATCAGACGGACATTATCACGCTGATGCAACCCGATACTCGGCTCGTCGAGGATATAAAGCACATTGACCAGCTGGCTGCCGATCTGGGTTGCCAGGCGGATACGCTGGCTTTCACCGCCGGAAAGGCTTGCCGAAGCACGGTTGAGAGAGAGATAATCCAGCCCCACATCCAGCAGGAATTTCAGGCGGGAACGTATCTCCTTCAATATTTCTATGGCAATCTGCTTTTGCTTCTGGTCCAGACGGTCTTCGATGCCGTCCAGCCAATCATACAGTTCGGATATATCATAAGAAGATATTTCCGCAATATTCTTATCGGCAATCCGGTAATGCAATGCCTCTTTGTTCAGACGCTGGCCGTTACATTCCGGACATGTAGTCATTTTAATAAACTGCCCCGCCCATTTCTGTGCGGAAGCGGACGCCTCGCTCTCCTGCTGCATCAGGATATATTTGGCAACGCCTTCATAAGACAGGAAATAATTGGAAGAACCCAGGGATTCGTTCTTGATCTGAAGTCGTTCGTCGGTTCCGTTCATGATCTCGTCGATCGCCTCCGCCGGAATATCCTTGATCGGCGTCTTGATCGTTACCCCATGCTTCTCGCAAAGGGCTTCTATCTGCCAAAAGATAAGCGAGTTCTTATATTTCCCGAGGGCCACGATCCCGCCGTTATAGATACTGAGGGAAGGATCCGGCACGATCTTTTCCATATCCAGCAGGTTCACCTGTCCCAATCCTTTACATTTGGGGCATGCACCTTGCGGGGAGTTAAAGGAAAAATTATGCGGAGCCGGTTCGCTGTAGGAAAGTCCGGTAGCCGGGTCCATCAGGCGGCGGCTGTAATGGCGCAACTCGTCCGTATCGGCATCCAGCAGCATGACTAGTCCGTCACCCTGCTTCATGGCTGTACGCAGGCTTTCTTTCAGGCGGCGTTCGTCGGAAGCCGAGACAACCATTTTATCGATCACCACTTCGATGCTGTGCATCTTGTAGCGGTCCAGCTTCATGCCGTGGAATATCTCCTTGATCTCGCCATCGACACGGACGGTCAGATAGCCTTTCTTACGAACCTGCTCGAACAGTTCCTTATAATGTCCCTTACGATTGCGGACCAGCGGAGCCAGGAGGTATGTCTTCTTTCCCTCATAATGCTCCAGAATCAGGTCGAGCACCTGCTCTTCGGTGTATTTCACCATCTTCTCTCCGCTCAGATACGAGTACGCCTCTCCCGCCCTCGCATAAAGCAGACGGAAAAAGTCGTAGATCTCTGTCGTCGTACCGACAGTAGAACGGGGATTCTTGTTGGTCGTTTTCTGTTCGATCGAGATGACCGGGCTCAATCCGGTGATCTTATCCACATCCGGACGTTCCATATTTCCGAGGAAGTTACGGGCATAGGCAGAGAATGTCTCCACATACCGGCGTTGTCCTTCCGCAAAAATCGTATCAAAAGCCAGTGATGACTTACCACTACCACTCATACCCGTTATCACGGTAAGTTTGTTTCTCGGTATCTCGACGTCTATATTCTTCAAATTGTGAACGCGGGCGCCTAAAACGGAAATACGTCCGCCTTCCAATGCATTCTTATCATTCATACTTCTTATCACTGTTTTCTTTTTCATCCGGGAGAAAATCCTGTTCCATCCGAATGGAACTCCGATTACACCCGAAA
Source organism: Parabacteroides goldsteinii (assembly GCF_020091425.1). Lineage (NCBI taxonomy): Bacteria > Pseudomonadati > Bacteroidota > Bacteroidia > Bacteroidales > Tannerellaceae > Parabacteroides > Parabacteroides goldsteinii. The sequence continues at coordinate 2,696,980 of NZ_CP081906.1, forward strand.
GGAATTTATCTTACCACCCAAGCCGGGTTATGCACGTACGTGTTTGGTGTCTTGTAATACATATCACTTTGTTTAGGAACCTGAAGCGTATAAGTCTTGCCCAATGTCTGCAATTTCCGGTCGCGCAACCAGGGGTTAAAGCGTTTCAGGTCGGCATAGGTTATATCATACTTCTGTGCAAAAGCAGACAAATCGGGAATATCTGACGAGACAGCCACATCTTCGCAGGCAACCGGCTTGTACAGGTCTTCCGCCCGGAGTACGAAACCATATTTATACGGGTTCTCAAATATCTGTTTGATCGCCATGATACGATAGACGTAACGGCTTGTTTCCTCTACCAGCCAAAGGTCGAAAGTACTGTCGGCTTCCTGTTTGGTCAGTTCGCCGGAGATACGTCCCATACCCGCATTATAGGAAGCAGCCACATTCGCCCAATCGCCATATTTGTCGTAGGCAGCTTTCAAGTATTTACAGGCAGCCTCGGTCGCCTTGGCTACATGGCAACGTTCATCGACCGTCGGAGTAACAGTCAGGCCATATTGTTTGCCTGTCCCTTCCAGAAACTGCCACATTCCCACGGCACGTGCCGGCGACGACACACGCGGGTCCAGATGACTTTCTATCACAGCCAGATATTTGAAGTCATCGGGGATACCGTTTGCCTTCAATATCGGTTCGATAACCGGGAAATAGCGGTTGGCCCGCTTGATCAGTAACATAGTGGTCGAATGGAAATAGGTAAAACTACTCATTTCACGGTCGAACCCTTCACGCATATTATAGCGGGTCAGATCAATAGGTTTACCACAGAAAATAACCGACGCAGGTATATCGGGCGACGATGTCATCGACATCACCACCGGACGCCCGTCCATTACTTTTTCCGAATCGCTTGAGCCGATAGACAAACAAGCAGTCAGGCAAATCAGACCGCCCGACAAAAAACTGAATATACTATTCTTCGATAATCTCATCCTGAATTTGTTTTGATCTAAGAATGTTAATAGAACCTTTTCTCTTTATAGGTTTACCGTCCGAGCCGGTAGCCTCAATCACATAAAAATAAACACCGGGGGCTACATACTTGCCTCCCTTTTTGCCGTCCCAGCCTTTCGACGGGTCCGTCCAATGATACATTTCCACTCCCCACCGATTGAATATCCAACATTTAAAACGGGTCAGAGAGCGATAAGCTACTCTGAACTCGTCGTTAATGCCGGGTGATGTACCGGGCGAAAAAGCATTCGGTACATCGAGGTAAGAATCCGAAATGTTTACCGTAACATCAGGTGGATTTGCCTGGCATTGACCAGTCCGGTCGTTCACTGTTAATTTAACCACGTAAGTACCATTTTGGTTGAAAATAAAAGAAGTTTCCTCTCCGCTAAAGTCCCTCAATAGCGTACCGTTATTCTCTTCGCCTTCTTCATTACCTTCACTGCTTCCTCCGCCTTCATCCTTCCTGTATATCTTCCAATTAAACATAGCAGCAACCGGCGTATTTGCAATTGCCGTAAAATTAAACTCGACCGGAGCAGAGAGGCTGTCGCCTTTTACGACCATATTAGGCACATCTGAAGCATAAGACAAAGTATCTATTTTCATAACAGCCAGCACAGCGACAGCCTGATACATATCAGTAAGCATTGATTTTTCCACACCGAAATGACGGGCAAACTGATCGCCCTTCAACTCTACTTCCGTATCGCTGTAGGGAGGTTCTAAGCTGGCTTTAAACGGATTTCCCGTTATAGTCGCCGTCGCCGTTTTAGGAATAATACTCTGATTATCTCCTTCCGGTATTTCCATTGTCTGATAAGTCACGTCAAACTCACGTTCCAGAAAACCGGGAGTGCCATTAACATCAGGAAGCACATATCTCATATCCTTTATATCGCTTGTACCACCCAGATACATGGCATCACAACCACTTTTTTGTGTATCCACAAACAAACTGGTTATATTGAATTCATATTTGCTATAGTCAATAATCCATACATACCCTCCAGCTTTCGAGTAAGCATCGTCTTCCAATATATAATAACCATATCCTTCTTCTATATTCCGGATAACAGTTGTATTTCCTTCATTTACAGAAGGTATTTTTTCAGCATCCCCTCCAACGCCTGCTTTATTTTTATAGCGGTACCATTGATATGTACTTGATGTAGGGGTATATCGTATTTCCACATTATCCATGCCATACACAAGGTAAACTTCAAATCGGCTACTGGTGTTGCCTTTCTTATTATCAAAAGCAAGATAAGGCGTACCTTTCCCCCCTGTTACCGTATATTTTTGAGCATGTGCTGCAAGTATCAATAACAAAAAACAGAGCGTCCCGATCACTCTTCTTAAACAATTCCTTTGCATATATTATAACCTAATTAGCTTCCAAAATTAGTATTTTATACGGACATACACTATCTTTGCTGCAAATATTCGAATCAGCAAATGAATAAGATTAGTATATACGTATTGACGTTATGCCTGAGTTTTTCCGCTGTCTCCTTGTATTCACAAAACAACAGAGCACGGATCATTACTACTAACGAACTAAATGATAATATATTTTATCATACGATTGAACGGGGACAAACAGTCTACTCGATCGCAACCATGTACGGAGTAACTGTCGACGATATTTATCGCCTGAATCCCGAAAGCCGCGAATCCATAAAGGCCGGAGCCACCTTAAAAATCCCACAAAAGGATGTAAGTTCCGCTCCGATGGGAAACGCTGAAGATAATTATCTGTATCATACTATACAACCCAAAGAAACGCTGTATTCATTATCTGTCCGGTACAAAGTGCCCGGTCCTGATATTATCGCGGCAAATCCCGGATTATCCGTTTCCTCTTTTACCATAGGCAAGACAATCCGTATCCCGGCAACTCCTATAGAGACACTGCCGACCACAGATATAAAGACCGTAACCAAGGAAATCGAATATACGATCGCCAAGAAAGAAACGATGTACCGCATTTGCCGGAAATTCAATGTATCCAGTGCAGAGCTGATCAAAAGGAACCCTGAACTGAAAAACGGAGTAAAAGCCGGTATGGTCATTAAAATACCGGTAGAGACTAAAGAGACAGTGACTGAAACAGCCCCTGCCATGCATGAAAGAGACGTCAATGCCCTTTTGTCGACACCTCAAAAGATCAAGCACGTCAATATGATCAAGGTCGCTTTGTTATTGCCGTTCATGACAAACGAAGCAACTCCTTCTTCCAACACGTTGCGTTTTATTGAATATTACGAAGGTATGCTGCTGGCTGTCGACAGCCTCCGCAACAGCGGTTGTTCGATCGAACTTTCCGTCTTCGATACTGGCAACGGCACCAAGAAGGTAAAAGAAATCCTGAAAGAAGATGCTTTGAAGGAAGCAAACCTGATCATCGGAGCCGTACAGAACGACCAGATCGCCCCTGTTGCCGAATTTGCAGAAAAGAATAACATCAAATACGTGATCCCGTTCACTTCCAAAAACGACGATGTATTATCCAATGCGCATGTATACCAGGTTAATACGCCTCACTCATATTTGTATGCCAAAGCATCCCAAGCTGGTTGCGACCTGTTTGGAAACGATAATATCATCTTTGTAAAAGTGCCCGGTATAGAAGAGAAAGCAGATTTCATCAAAGCCTTCAAAGCAGAAATGAAACAACGGAACATCGCCTGGCGTGAACTGACCTACTCAGCCGAAACATTCCCGGTCGAGATGGAAGCTATGCTCAGTACAAATAAACGAAGTGTGATTATTCCGACTTCCGATTCACTGGATGCACTGAATAAACTCAAATCTCCTCTACGTATGCTGGCTGAGTCTAAACCCGAATGTAATATCACCCTGTTCGGTTATCCTGTATGGCAAACATACACTCGTGAGTGCCTGGATGATTTCTTTGCCTTGAATACATATATATATAGTAACTTCTATGCCGATAACCTTTCGCCCGAAGTTGCCGATTTCTATTCAAAATATAAGACATGGTATAGCAAGAACCTGATCAATACGTTCCCTAAATACGGTATATTAGGATTCGACACCGGTATGTTCTTCTTTGATGCCATCAAAAAATATGGTTCCAATTTCGAAAACAACCTGGATAAGATCCGTTACAAGAGCATACAGACAGGTTTCGATTTTGAACGGGTAAACAATTGGGGCGGATTCATCAATACCAATATATTTATCGTTCACTACCAGAGTGATTTTAACGTAACACGTAGCGAAGTAAGATGATCAGAAAGAGTATAATCACATCCTTTTTGTGCCTGGCCGTTATTATAAGCGCCATGGCACAGCAAAGCAGGTTTCCTCAGGAGGTCTCCGTAGGTGCTTCCTTCGGTATGAACTTCTCGTCCGTAAGTTTCAATCCCAAGGTATATACGAAAATGAAACAGGGATACAATGCCGGACTGGTGCTGCGCTGGAACACAGAAAAGAACCTGGGGTTGCAAACCGAACTGAATTTCAGCCAACAAGGATGGGACGAGGAATTCGAAGAACATCCGACCTACAAATACAGTCGTACGATCAATTATTTCGAAATACCGTTCTTCACTCATATCTATTTCGGCAGCAACAGATTCAAGTTCTATTTTAACCTGGGTCCCAAAATAGGTTATGCCTTCAGCGAAAAGACGGAAACAAACCCGAACGAGACGAATACGAACGCCGGCTCCAATGAGCAACACAACATGGCCATCCAGAAAAAATTCGATTGGGGATTGTGTGGTGGTCCGGGGCTTGAACTGCGTACCGGCATCGGTTATTTCCTGCTGGAAGGACGCTATTATTATGCGCTGGGTGATATTTACGGCAGTCGCAAAAGCGATTACTTCAACAAATCGTCCAGCCAGGTAATCTCCGCACGTATCATTTACCTGCTGCCCATTCGGAAATAAGATTTTCAACTGAAATGTTCCTGTCGGTATTTGGACGGAGTCGTTCCATTAGCTTGTTTAAATACCGTGCTAAAATAACGCTGGTTGGTAAACCCTGCCTTCTCCGAAACCTCCAGGATGCTGAGATTCTTATCCGCCAGCAGTTCCATCACACGGGTCATCCAGAACTTATTTACAGGAAAACACAGTTCATTACCATTTGCGTAGCGACATAGTTCACAATCGAATAATATACAAGAATCAACACGAATATCCTTTTATGGACAAATATTGAAGTTTTTTGTACAAATCCGGACATAAACCTATAACCATACATCTACATTTGCAACAGCATACTCCGGTAGCATAAAACAATATTGTTAACATTAAAAGTATATCAAATGACAAAAAGCAAACTCCTTCTTTTTTTCTTTATTGTCTGGTTGATTACCGGATGTACCACCACTGATCCGGTCCCAATTAATATTGTCCCGCTACCGGAACAACAAGTAGCCGGAAACAGCCATTTCACATTCAGCAAGAATACTGTCATCCAGGTCGAGAACCGGGAACAGGAACCGATTGCAGGATTATTAGCTGATTTGTTTACCTCCTCTGCCGGATTTACCCCTATGGTAAACACTGGTTCGTCCGCCGCTTCCGCCTCCGTCATTTTTTCTACCGACACAACACTCGTAAAGGAAAGTTATAAACTGGACATAACTCCTTCCCGTATCTCCATCAACGCAGCAGATAAAGCAGGTTTCTTCTATGCCATACAATCAATTCGCCAGCTACTTCCTCCAGCTATAGAAAGTAAGGAACCGGTTAACAATATCCAATGGAACGTACCAACACTAGGCATTCAAGATAGCCCACGCTTTCCCTACCGCGGATTAATGCTCGATGTTTCCCGCTTTTTCATTCCTAAAGAAAATATAATCAAAATCATTGATTATATGGCCATGCTGAAACTGAACAAACTACATCTGCATCTGGTCGACGGAAACGGTTGGCGACTGGAAATAAAAAAATATCCCCGATTAACGGAGATCGGAGCCTGGCGTGTTGCCCGCGAAAGCGATTTCTCCCAACGCAAAAATGCCCAGCCAGAAGAACCAACACCTGTAGGGGGCTTCTACACACAGGAAGACATGAAAGAAATTATCGCCTATGCCGGAACACATCAGGTTGAAATTATCCCGGAAATAGAGATGCCGGCACATACCAATTCTTCACTGGCTGCCTATCCGGAACTGGCATGTCCCATAGTTAAAGATTTTATCAGCGTCATTCCGGGTATGGGTGCACATGCATCCGAAATCGTCTATTGTGCCGGAAACGACAAAGTATTTTCCTTCCTGGAAGATGTGATAGATGAAGTTGCAGACCTCTTTCCTTCCCACTATATTCATCTGGGAGGCGATGAAGCCTCCAAAAGATACTGGAAAGAATGCCCACTTTGTCGGGCACGGATGAAAGTAGAAGGCATCACCGACGTCGAGGATTTACAGGGCTATTTCATGAACCGCATGGCTGACTATGTAAAAAGCAAAGGTAAACAGGTTATGGGCTGGGATGAACTGACCAATAGCAAAATACCTGAAGATGCCGTTATTTACGGCTGGCAGGGATTAGGTACTGCCGGGTACAAAGCCGGAAAACTCGGTCATAAATTTATCATGACCCCGGCACGTGTGCTTTATCTGATTCGCTACCAAGGTCCGCAATGGTTCGAGCCTCGTACTTATTTCGGTAATAACACACTGAAAAATGTGTATGACTATGAACCCATACAACCGGAATGGGAACCAGAGGTAACAGCAAACCTTTTAGGTGTTCAAGGTTCGTTATGGACCGAATTTACCAACTCTCCCGAAGATGCCGAATACCTCATCTTCCCCCGTCTGGCCGCCGTTGCCGAAATAGCCTGGTCGGGAAAAAACCGGAAAGACTGGCCCGGCTTCCTGAAACGCCTGGATGTATTAACACAACATTATGACTATCTGGGAGTAAATTATGCCCGTTCCATGTTCAACATCGACCATCTGGTAACAGGCAATAACGATACATTGAAAGTTACCCTCACCTGTATCCGGCCGGATATGGAAATACGTTATACGACTGACGGGAACGAACCGGTCGCCACATCATCCCTGTACACCGACTCTCTGGTTGTCACCAACGATATCACAATCAACGCTGCAACCTTTGCCAACGGCAAACAAATGGGAAAAACCCTGACCCTCCCGCTCCATTGGAACAAGGCCACCGCCCGCCCCGTTCAGGATGGAAACAACCAGACATACCGCCTGACCAACGGATTACGGGGTAGCAACAAACAATCCGACTTCGAATGGTGCGGCTGGTACGACGAAGATGCGACCTTTACGATCGACTTGGGAAAAACGGAGGCAATAAATGAAATAACAATCGGCTGCATCACCAATTACGGAATGGGCGCACATATCCCTGGCCGGATTACGTTGTCCGTCTCAGACGACAACCAGACATATACGCAGGTTGCAGAACGCAGTTTTACTCCGGAAGAAATATTCCGCGAAGGTATCCGCATCGAAGACAAGACATTCGACAATCTGAAAGCAGCAGGCCGTTACCTGAGAGTCGCCCTGAGGAATCCCGGCAAATGCCCGGACGATCATACACGTCCCGGACAAGGCACCTGGATGTATATAGATGAAGTCACAGTACAATAAAACATATCAATTCTAAAATACAAATGAGAAAAACGAGGTTATCTATTTTCGCTCTGTGCTGCCTGGGGATGCTCCAGGCGGCTACAGGGTCGACAGACAACAACAAGCCCGAGTGGCAAAGCCAGTACGCAACCGGACTCAACAAACTGGAACCGCATGCTTACGTCTGGCCTTTTGAGAACGAGAAAGCCGTGTCCGTACGCGACCACGAATCGTCCCCCTGGTACCAGAGCCTGAACGGAAAATGGAAATTCCACTGGACAAAGAACCCGGACAACCGCCCGAAAGATTTCTACAAGCCTTCTTTCTATACCGGAGGATGGGCAGATATCAACGTTCCCGGCAACTGGGAACGGCAGGGATACGGTACCGCCATCTACGTAAACGAAACGTATGAGTTCGACGACCCGATGTTCAATTTCAAAAAGAATCCGCCTTTCGTCCCTTATGAAGAAAATGAAGTCGGCTCTTACCGCCGCACTTTCACTGTTCCGGCAAACTGGGACGGCCGCCGCATAGTTCTCTGCTGCGAAGGCGTCATTTCTTTCTATTATGTATGGGTGAACGGGGAAAAACTAGGATATAACCAGGGTTCTAAAACCCCGGCAGAATGGGATATTACCGATAAGCTGAAACCGGGCGAGAACACTGTAGCCCTGGAAGTCTATCGCTGGAGCAGCGGTTCCTACCTGGAATGCCAGGACATGTGGCGCCTGAGCGGTATCGAACGGAGCGTCTACCTCTACAGCACGCCCCGGCAGTATATTGCCGACTACAAGGTGGTATCCACTCTCGACAAGAATACTTACAAAGACGGTATCTTCAACCTGGACGTTCAGATTGCCGGTCCTGCCAATCCGGACAGCCGCATCGCTTACCAGCTGAAAGATGCCGACGGCAAAACAGTCCTGAAAGAGGAAGCTAAAATCCCTGCTGGAGAAAACAGCCGGATTATATTCAAAGAAGCGACAATCCCCGGTGTAAAAGCCTGGAGTGCCGAACATCCGAACCTGTACACGCTCGTCCTCTCCCTGAAAGACGCTGGTGGCAAAGAAACCGAACTGACCGGAGGCAGAGTAGGCTTCCGCACGTCCGAAATCAAAGACGGCCGCTTCTGCGTGAACGGCGTACCGACATTGGTGAAAGGGACCAACCGCCATGAACATTCGCAACTGGGCCGTACGGTCAGCCGCGAACTGATGCTGAAAGATATCGAGTTGATGAAGCAGTACAACATCAACACCGTACGCAACTCCCACTACCCGACCGACCCGTTATGGTACGAACTTTGCGACGAATACGGCCTCTATATGATCGACGAAGCCAACATCGAATCGCACGGAATGGGATACGGTCCCGAATCGCTGGCTAAAGACAGTACCTGGCTCCCGGCCCATATGGACCGCACCCGCCGGATGTACGAACGTTCCAAGAACCATCCCTGCATCGTAATCTGGTCGCTGGGCAACGAAGCCGGCAACGGCATCAACTTCGAACGTACCTACGACTGGCTGAAATCGGTCGAGAAGAACCGCCCCGTACAGTACGAACGTGCCGAACAAAACTACAATACCGACATCTATTGCCGCATGTACCGCAGCGTAGACGTAATCAAAGAATATCTGAACCAGAAGGAACCGAAAATCTACCGTCCTTTTATCCTCTGTGAATATGTGCATGCGATGGGTAACAGTGTTGGCGGCCTGAAAGAATACTGGGACGTATTCGAAGACGAACCGATGGCACAGGGCGGTTGCGTCTGGGATTGGGTGGACCAGTCTTTCCGCGAACTGGATGAGAATGGCAATTGGTATTGGTCGTATGGCGGCGATTACGGTCCTAAAGGTATCCCTAGCTTCGACAACTTCTGCTGTAACGGCCTGGTCAATGCCGACCGCGAACCGCATCCGCATCTGAACGAAGTGAAAAAAGTCTACCAATATATCAAGACAAAGCTGACAGACGAACACAATCTGACCCTCTCCATTAAAAACTGGTACGACTTCAGCAACCTGAATGAATATACCTTAAACTGGCAGTTGGTTACAGACGACGGCCGCACTGTCCGCCAGGGAACGGAGACCGTCGATTGCCTCCCCCACGAGACAGCAACATTGACACTAGGCAAAACCGTTTTGCCGAAAGACTGCAAAGAAGTCTTCCTGAACCTGAGCTGGACACCCAAGCAGGCACGTCCGTTCCTGCCTACCACCCATGAAGTAGCTTACGACCAGTTTGTGTTGGTAGCCAATAAAAACTATCAGCCGAAATATCCGAGTCTGAAAGCGTCCGCCCTGAAACAATCCGGCAACACGTTCAGCAACGACCGTATAAGCATCTCTTTCTCTCCGGAAACAGGAGCCATGACATCTTACAAACTCGATGGTAAAGAGTTACTTTCAACCCCTCTCACCATCAGCCTGTACCGTCCGATTACCGACAACGATAACCGCGACCGCAATGGTGCCCGCCTCTGGAAAGCCGCCGGCCTCGACAAACTCAGCCAACAGACAACAGCCTTCCGCACAGCTAAGAACAGCGTACAGACAACCCTGGCACTACTGAATGACAAGTCCGAAACAGTAGGGACAGCGACACAGCACTATAGTGTCAACCCTGACGGCACAGTAAAGATAGCAACTACCTTTACCCCGGACACCACCATCGTCAAATCGTTGGCACGTATCGGACTGACCTTTGAAATGCCTGCCGAATATGCACAGGTTTCCTACCTGGGGCGTACCGGAGAAACCTACACAGACCGTATCCAAAGCGGCCGTATCGCCATCGACCGGACAGACGCGGAACGTCTGTTCCATTATTACGTCAAACCGCAATCGACAGGTAACCGCACGGATATGCGCTGGGCAACAATCACCAACGAAGCCGGTAACGGCCTGCACGTAACGGCCGCCCATCCATGGCAATTCAGTATCGTTCCTTTCGCGGATAGCAATATCGATGCATCCACGCATATCAACCAACTGAAACGAAGCGGCACAGTCACCGTCCATCTGGATGCTGAACAGGCCGGCGTAGGAACAGCTACCTGCGGCCCGGGTGTATTACCTCAATACCTCGTTCCGGTAAAGAAGACAATGTTCGAGTTTGTTATCCGGCCGATAAAATAACAGACTGCTGCAAACTTTATTCATATTACAAAAAATCCCGGAGAGAAAAATTCCCCGGGATTTTTTATGGCTATCTTTTTAATATAAATCTTTAAAGCTGTTCGATCTCTTCGGAGGTCATACCGGTTGCTTTCATTATGACATCAGTCGATATTTGCATCGCTTTCATGTTTTGAGCAGTTCTTTGTAAAGCTTCTTGCTGACCTTTTTCCAGACCTTTTTCCATGCCTCTCTTCAAACCTTTCTCCTCGGCTTGTTCGATAGCATATTCAGTCGTACATCGCCAATCACGATAACGCTTCAGGACTTCGTCATACACGTCACGTTCATGGGATGTCATTGCATTCACGTTTGCAGCATCGAGTATGCGACGAAACGCTTCATTTTCCTCCTTGAAAGGAGACATATCAAATATATCCATATTCTTCAATATATAAATCAGATTTTCAAAAGGAGTTACGCATTCCTCTTTACTCAAATTAAACAACTCAAACGAAATATAGATCTGTTTCAGTTTGATTTCACCAAAAGATTCACCTGTTTCTTCATTCGCCAAGACTACGTTCGTTCGCCAGGAATAAAATTCCGGCAAACTGAAGTTCAACAAGTAGATACCATACACAGGAAGAAGTTCATACTTCCACCCCGAACCTATCTGTCCCTGACGGGAGATCATTCGGCAAATATAATAAAATCCACGGTTAAAAAAATAGCGTTGGGGACAATTCTGCATCTCCAAAATAAACTTCGTCCCATCCACATCTTCACAAAGGCAATCGAAAATAACTGTGCGCTGGTCCAATGACTCGGGTAAAATTTCTTTATCCAGGTAAGTCAAGTCTTTAACTTGTCGCTCGCCCTCCAAGGCGGCATTGATAAAGTCGATAGCTACTTGTTTGTTACCGAATACGGCTTTGAAGCCGCGATCTAACATAATGTTTACGTACTGTTCCATAGTACAAGGTTTTAAATGGTTGGACGTCCGATAGTGAACGATGTGCCAAAGGTAAAAATCTTTTATGGAATAAAAAACAAAATATATATAAATGTAAAATATATCAAAACCTACACCTGAATAAGGGAAAACTTATAAGTTCCTCATCTCGAAATTCCGACTTCTTCATCTCATGAAATAAACTTCTTCATCTCGCAAAGCCGACTTCTTCAAGTTTCGGAAAAGACTTCTTGATGTTTCAAAACAAATCTCTTCATGTTTCAGAGTTTACTCCTTCATGTTACAAAACAGAGTTCTTCAACTCAAAAAGCCGGAATAAAAAATCCCCTCCGGAAAACCGAAGAGGAAATTTTAATCATTCAGAAAATAGAAATTATTCAATCTCCGGACGGTCACTGCCAGACTCGCCAGAACCACCACCGGTATTTGTTTTACCTTCAACCAGCTTGTCGATCCATACAAAGTCCACTTTTTGCATAGCAGCCTTCAATTCTTCTCCGGGCTGGAAATTAATATTTACACAATTAATATCCGTAGCCTTCAGATCTTCTTTTTTATCCTTGCCCCTACTGTTAAGGGATGGGGAAAATGTACCCCAGTCACCTAGTTTCACACTATGACCGTCTGCCATCAGACGTTGGATTACCTTCCGAAGTTGGCGGATAGACATCAACGCTTCCGACGGATTGAGAGTCGTCTCGTCGGCAATGAGCTCGGCCACTTTCGTTTCCGGCACCAATCCGGTAGAGTTCTGAACGGCATACCATTTTTTCGGTGCGTTCTTATCCCGCGGATTAGCCCTCTGGATTGCTCTAATTAATATTGCCATAATAAATAGTTTTAAAGATTCTTACTTGAAATATCCGATAATTCGATGATATCAGCTCAAAGGTTTCCCCTCTTCACAGAGGAGGAAACCTTCCACATCAATTATGCTAATACCTATGAAATCTATGCTCTGTTATCTTTCAGAGTTCATATATCATTATTTAACCTTCGGGCCTTCATCTGCGACAAGAGGCCATCCCGGATTTTGATAAATCACAGAAGTTGTCAAGTCGCCCGGATTCTCAGCCGTATTACGGAAATGTATAATTGAAATTGGATTCAAATAATGGGCATCACACCAATCATATCCTTTACCATACATCAGGTTAGAAACCTTGTTGATAATCTCATAAGGACGGAGGTAAGTACTTCTATCCGGAGAAGATACATTTGCCACATCAGAACCGTCTGCAACGAGATTTATCCCCTGGTTTGCATATTCGTGAGACAATCCGGATTCCCACAAATTTATACCTTCAGGTTGCCAGGTAGCATTCAATTGATCCAATGCTCTCCAACGTTTCAGGTCAAACATACGCAAACCTTCTTCCATCATCTCGCAACGGCGTTCTCGACGAATATTATATAGCAACGGCGTTACCTGTTGACCGGCAGAATACACCGCCCAATCGCTTTCCTTACCAAGGTCTGTTGCTGCTACCGTTACATTATAATCACTCGGCAAGCCAGCTCTTTCACGTAGCTGTCTCCAGTACCCCTGTGCTTTTCCATCAATACTGGTACCATTATTTTCGATACAGGAAGCCTCTATGTAATTCAGATAAGCTTCGGTAGCACGAAAGATCGGAGAACCCTCTTCAGATTCGTTCCAATCGCGGCTCCAGTTATTAGACAACCCTTTGCGCAGTTGATAACCGGTTACATTACGACTTTCTGCTTTTGCCAGAATATTTGGCAATGAAGACAATGTATCCACAAATTCCACCTGTCCATCCGTCAAAATTTCATTCGGAGTCATCATGAAAAGTTGTAAACGTTCATCACGATCTGCACGGACATCTTTTACCGACATATCACCTTTATATCCGCTACCGTTTGCATAAACAGGAAGTCCGTTCTTCATCAGGAAAGTTTCCACAAACTGACGGGTAAAACCACTATTACCTCCTACACGGATATAGAAACCGGCAGAATGCCTTATATTTAAACCAATACTATAATCTCTCCACAAAAGAATTTCAGGATAACCGCTCATGTCATTAGATGAGAACTGAGCGAAATAAGGATTATTCATCTTTGCCAATCCATCCGCCCATACATGGTTGTTTGTCGCCAAAGGTACATTGTCAGCAACCGCTGCTGCTGCATCCTTACATTCTTTTAGGAAAAAGGCAATTTCACTTTGGGCATTATAATCGCTTTGAGTACCCGGATAACCTGGTCCGTTCGGAACAAATGCCGTGTTAGCATGATAGGTTTCCCAGCTGGCTTCATACAATGCTACACGCGATTTTACCAGGTAAGCTGCTTTTTTGGTAATACGGTTAGTTCCGCCTGTCGGATTATCAGACAAGAACCCGATCGCTTTGTCTAAATCCTCCAAAATAAAACGGGCAACCAAATGACGCGGTTGACGTTTACTAGCCTCAACCAATATAGGTTTGTCATCCGGCAATGTTTCCTTTACAATCGGGAAATCACCGAAAGTCTGTAATTTGCTGAAATATTTCCAGGCACGCAGAAAATATATCTCTCCGATATAATGTTTCACCATATCTATAGAACCGGTTAAAGTCCCTTCCTCATAACGAGGTATAACCGTTTCCAAAAAGTAATTACAATTATAAATCCCGGAGAAATAATAAGGGTCATCAGAATCTTTATCATAATGATCCTTCACTCTCCACTCACCCGGTACCCACCTGGTGTCATACGAACTTGTTGCTTGGTTATCTGTATGGTTATCACCAGCCCAAATGCCGATTCCAGCCCCCTGATGTGTCGTAAAACTATATTGTTTTAATGCATAAGCTCCCAAATCGGCATCTGACCATAGATAAGTATCTGGTGTAACAGCTGCAATCGGAGTTTTATCCAGAAAATCGTTACAAGATGGCAACAACATCAAACTACTAGCTAACAAAATAGCATATTTATTAAATAATTTCATATCTGTCTTCTAATTAAAAGTTAACACTAACACCTGCTGAATATGTACGAGTCAGCGGATAAGAACCAGAACCATTTCCATAATCTCCAATACCAAGCGTTTCAGGATCAATACCCTCGGGAATACCGGTAATTGTAAACAGATTTTCACCTGAGAAAAATATTCTTAAATTTGAGATACCTACTTTTTGTGTCCATGTATTTGGTAATGTATATCCCAATTGAAGGTTCTTCAAACGGATATAAGCAGCATTCTCAAGATAGGCAGTCTGTGTTTCCCTATTCTTACCACTAGACGTTAGACGCGGGAATTTGGCATCTTTATTTGCTCCTAACCAAGTGTCTCCATCCGGACGATAAAAATCATAGTTTGTTTCAAACATAGCAGAATTCCAGATGCCTCCGCCATTCCCCCAATAAACCAAATGTCCATTTCCGAAAGCCCAATCTCTCTTCGCAACTCCTTGGAAAAACAAACGCAAATCAAAACCCTTCCACGCAGCATCCAAATCAAGTCCGAATTTGAAACGCGGTGTACTGTTTCCGATAATTGTCCGGTCACCCGGATCGTCAATAGTATTACCCTTTGTGATCTTTCCGTCACCATTCAGATCGGCATACATAACATCACCTTCCACCCAGGTAGAGGTTCCCAAACCACCTTGCCCTCCGTTCGGCAAAGAAGCAATATGAGCATCCATTTCTTCCTGCGATTTAGCAATACCGATAGTTGTTAATCCCCAAATCTCATTCAAATATTGTCCTTCACGCCAGGTTGAAAGTGAACCACTTTCATTCGGATACTTCAGCACTTTTTGACGATCGTCAGATAACAACAGATGTACGCCATAACGAAAATCGTTTATCTGATCCCTCCAAGCAACATCCAATTCAAAACCAGCTGATTGCATATCTGCATTATTGGCTTTTGGCACAGCAGTACCTAAAATAATCGGAAGTTCGGGAGCTGGTCCTACCATGTCAAATGTTTTCCTAACGAAATAATCAAAACTCATAGTCAAACGATTACTCAACATTCCCAAATCAAAGCCGACATTCCAGGAACTCATTGTTTCCCAGGTCAGTGAAGCTGAAATCAATCCAGGAGCTGTAGAGCTATTCTGACGTTCCCCATTGATTAACCATGAATTTTCAGTCGTATTGGAAGAAGGGTAGAAAGGCATTGTCTGGATATACGGATACAAATTTACAGTATTCTGGTTACCTAGTTGTCCCCATGAACCACGTAATTTCAGATTATTGATAATATCCGTATACGGCTCCATAAACGCTTCACGAGCAATGTTCCAACCAGCCGAGAAAGAGGGGAACAGGTTCCAACGCTGATCGCTTGCAAAACGGGAAGTTCCATCATAACGTAAGTTCACTTCAGCCAAGTAACGTCCAGCATAGTCATAGTTAATACGTCCGAAGAAACCGGCTGTCGCCCAATGGTTACGACCTCCTGCCAAATATTCTTTTCCTGTAGCAACAGTAATATCCGTCACACTTTCAGAAATCAAATCTTCTTTTTGTGCACCCACTTTTCTCCAGTAATTAGATTCGGACTGGTAACCGACCATTGCCTTAAGCGTATGGTCCTTCAACTGATATGTATATTCACTGTATATATTCGCATTAAAGAAATTAGTACGCTCTGAATAAGTATTCATGCTCGACTTTGCTCCGGAAGCATAATAAACATCCCCGGCAACATTCCACTGTGGAATCTTATATCTAGGTTCGTCAGCCATTAGATTTATTGTCTTATAGTTAAACTCCACAAATGTTTTCCAATTCTTGATTGGTTCGATTTCAAACTGTAGCTGTTGATACATCCAATCTGTCTGATGTTTGTTATTTCCACCCCACATCAAATCTTTAGTAAGTCCTACCAAATAATTCCCATTTGGGTCAAATACCGGTTCAGTAGGCCAACGACGCTGTGTATTATAATAGAAAAGATGGTCGTTCAACGTGTTCGGCTGATCTAAATCCTTACGGATAAATTTAGTACTATAATTCGTTTTTAGCCAAGGAGCCAGTTGAGCATTAATTTTTGCGGTAAAATTGTACCGTTTCATATCTTCATCCCCATAACGAACAATACCATCCTGCTTCATATAATTGGCAGAAAGATAATATTGGTATTTATCATTACCCCCATTCACACTCAAAGAGTGTTCATGAGAGAAACCTGTACCACCAAAAATCTCTTTTAACCAATCATTATTATCATTACCTTTCCAATCCCATATAGTTGGAGTATTTTCTGCCGGAATGGTTGTATTTGTATTCGTCCCGTTCAAAAAAGCTTCAATACGCGCCAAATGCTCTGGCTTAAATTGAGGAATCTCACTGTCATTTAGACTAATTTGGTTTAGGAACTTAGCATAGTCATAAGAATTAGCCACCTTCGGCATATTGATTGCACTGGACCAACGGAGACTATTATTATAGTTAACGCTCACTTTTCCGCTCTTACCTTTTTTAGTCGTAACCAAAATTACCCCATAAGGAGCACGTGAACCATAAATAGAAGAAGCGGCGGCATCCTTCAAAACAGAGATATTCTCAATGTCATTTGGATTCAACATATTCATATCGCCTTCCATACCATCAATCAAAACCAATGGAGAAGCTTTTGCCACCTTAGTATCCAGCGTACCGGTACCACGAATATTGATATCCATCGTACTGCCGACCTTAGCACCCTGGCCTCCGTAACTGAAGTTCATACCGGGGACCAATCCCTGCAAGGCTTGCGTAACATTAGATACCGGACGTGAAGCCAGTTCTTCCGCATTAACAACCGAAACAGAACCGGTCAGGTTCACCTTCTTCTGCGTACCGAAACCCACGACAACAACTTCATCCAAAGCCTGCGAATCATCCTGCAAAACAATGTCCAAATTTTGTTGATTCGTGATTTTAATCGTTACATCTTTATAACCGATAAATGAAACTTTCAGGGTGGCTCCCGCCGGCACATTCAATGAGAAACTGCCGTTCACATCGGTTATAGTACCAATCGTGGTACCTACAACCGCGACATTCGCTCCAATAACAGTTTCGCCGGTAGCATCTTTCACAACGCCTTTTATTGTCCGCTCGCTCTGTTGGGCAATAAGGTTTCCGGCACTTTCTTTAATAGTAGGATCAGAGGCCTCCAAGCCTTTTCCTGTGTCCGCTTTCGATGAAGCGGCAGAGAATAAAAAAAGAAGGGCAAACGCCACATTCCAGTTTTTCATTCCTCGGAAGTTTTCTTTCTTCATGTTAAATGTCATTTTTCTTTTAAGTTTTTTCCTTGATAATTTTTTACTCTGATAGATCTCTAAGGATGGTTTTTTAATTCCTTTTCCTGAATTGTGTTCTCTTTTTTTAAATCATAGGCATTTTTTTAATAATTTCACACAGCAAAAGAAGTAATATGGAAATGGTTCGATATCCAATATCAGATAAAGAATGTTCGTTTTTTAATAAATCTCTTATTAAACAACCTATATAGAACACTCAAGGATAATACATGACATTATTCCGGTTAAATCCTGATCTTGTTAACAAACAAAAAAACGCAGCCACGTTATTTGAAAACGTGACTGCGTCTGACATATATCCTCCACCCTTCAACAGGATGGTATTTTATACTTATCTCAAGCGGTCGAGCGAACGAACCAGTGCTTCATCCGCACCGATGTTACGGATAGCCAGATAATCCAGAATCAATGCGATTATCGGGAAAGAAAGGGCAATCTTCACACTCAGCGCTGCACCAGCCAGCTGATCTTTCAATATCCATACAAAGAAACCGAACAGGGCATAGAAACCCAGCATCAGGATTGCATTAAAGATACAAAGACGAATCTGAAGAATTCTTTTCTTAAATAAGAAGATCGTTATCAACGCCAGAATGGAGATCACTGCCGTCAAAGCAAAAAGTCCCCAGGTCGGATAAACGAGTTCCGGTTCAGCAGCGATCGTGCTTACGCCTGTTGCATCAAAAGAGTAAAACTGGTCTCCCGCCTGCAACATGGCAAGAGGTAAAAACAATGTTGCGACCATTAAGGCCACGATAATAAGCAAGTAAACTGTTTGTATTCTTTGTAACATAATTCTTAAAGTTGACAGTTGACAGTTGACAAGTGACAGTCAAAGAGAGATAGGAAACGGACTAATAAAAATGGACAATTGCATTTTTATTAATTACAATTGCCCATTATATTTGGAACATTTCACTGTCAACGGTTACTTGTCGACCATCAACTCGTTAAAAGTTATTCTTTTCTTTAGCAGGGTTCTTATAGTAAACCTTACCTTCTTCATATTCCTGAGCAGCGATCAGAGTCGGCTTCGGAAGCTTTTCATAATAACGGGAGATCTCGATCTGCTCTCTGTTTTCGAAAACTTCTTCCAGGTTATCGTTATAAGAAGCAAATTCCTGAAGTTTCTTTTCCAAGTCCTGCTTCATTTCAACACTAATCTGGTTAGCCCGTTTTCCGATGATCATTACTGTTTCATATACATTTCCCGTGTCGGCTGACAACTTCATCATGTCACGGGTTACCGTATTCGAAGGGGCGCTAGACTTTCTGTAATCCATTTTACTTTATTGATTAAATAATATCGTTAATACGCATCTGTTATTCTCTTGCTGGCATAATCGTAGAACTTCTGTGCCTGTTTTACGTATTTGCCTTCCGGATATTCGTTCATGTAAGTGTAGTATTCATCCACTACCTCACGATAACGACCCTGCAACTTTTCTTCCACACTGGCAATAGCCTGTTCATACTTCGAACGCAAAACATAGAACATAAACTCTTCCCTGTATTTGGAATAAGGATAGTTCTTCAAGGCATTCTCGGCAGTGATCACGGCAGACAAATAGTTATTGTCGCGCATGTAAGTACCCAGGTTATAATACAATCTTACAGCCAGTAATTCCTTGTAAGCCAGTTTCTCCTGCAATTCAAACATGATCTTCTGGGCTTCGGCGGCACGTTCGCTCTGCGGATAATACTCCAGATAGAGCTGCAACTGGTTAATAGCTTCATACGTCTGCGTCTGGTCTAACCGCGGATCGGGAGAGTCCAGATACAAACCATATCCCGAATAATAGCGAGCCAATTCCGTGTACTCGCCTTTCGGATAGGTGGTGTAATACGTATTAAAGTATTGCGAAGCCGTCTGATAATCTTTTTGTCCGTAATAGCTCTGAGCCAGCAGGTACAAAGATTCTTCGGCATAAGCAGTTCCTTTAAAGATTGTAACCAGTTCATCCAGCAGGGTAGCGGACTTGTTGTATTGCTTTGCATTGAAATACTTCTTTGCATACGAATACTTCAACTCATAGTCCGTACTTTTCAATATCTTGTTATATTCCCCACAGGAGGATAACAAGACCGTAATCATCATCAATAAAAATACAACCTTTTTCATTCACATACTTTTAGCGCGCAAAGTTACATTTTTTATTGCAAAATAACGAAGCGCATAACGTTAATATTTACAACTTATATAAATCGCTGGCAGCAATAAGCTCCAGTTTGTTGGCTTTCAGAACCTCCGCACACTTCTCCACATTGTCGGGGCGGATGATCACATTAGCGGCCTCTCCTTGCGAGAAAGCATACATATATTCGACAAATATACCTGCCGAGGTTATGATCTCCATCGCCTTCGCCAACGCACCGGGCTGGTTGGGGCAATGCAGGCACACCACATCAGCCACACTCACCGCATATAATTTTTCACGAAGTACCTGAATTGCTTTGTCTGTGTCCGACACGATCAGACGCAGGATACCAAAATCGGAATTCTCCGCCACCGTAAAGGCTGACATGTTCACTCCGGCTTCACCCAAAATCTTTGCCACTTCCGTAAAACGGCCTTTCTTGTTTTCAAGAAAGATTGATAATTGTTTAATTAGCATAGCACTTTACTATTTTTAGGGTTTTAAACTAACTTACGATTGTCGATCACGTGTTTCGCCTTACCCATACTGCGTTCAAGGCTACGCGGTTCCACAATCTTTATATCAGGCTGAATGCCGATCACGCTCTGCATACGGGCGGCGATCTTCTTTTTCAGCGCGATCATCTTGTTCATTTCATCCGAATAATAATCCGGTCGTACTTCCACCTGGATCTGGAAAGTATCGGTGTTGTTCACACGGTCCACCACGATCAGGTAATGCGGTTCGAATTCCGGCATTTCCAGCAATACGGATTCAACCTGCGACGGGAATACGTTGACACCACGGATGATCATCATATCGTCGCTACGGCCGAGGATACGGCCCATACGGACAGCGGTACGGCCGCATTCGCACTTTTCATAGATCAGGTGCGTCAGGTCACGCGTACGGTAACGGATCATCGGCATACCTTCCTTGGTCAGGGTGGTAAATACCAACTCGCCTTGTTCACCTTCAGGCACAGGTTGCAAAGTGACCGGATCGACGATTTCCGGGAAGAAATGGTCTTCCCACAAGTGGGTACCGTTCTGGCATTCGCATTCGCCACCGACACCGGGACCGCAGATTTCTGTTAATCCGTAGATATCGTATGCTTTAATATTCAGTTTCTGTTCCAGTTCCTTACGCATATTTTCCGTCCAGGGTTCCGCGCCGAACGCTCCTACCCTCAGTTGGAATTCCTCCAAAGGAATGCCCGAATTATGGATCGTTTCCGCCAGATACAGAGCATAAGAAGGCGTACAAGCCAGACCTTTCGCCCCGAAGTCGTGCATCAACTGAATCTGTTTCTGCGTGTTACCACTACTCATCGGAATTACGGTACCACCGATATTTTCCACGCCAGCATGAGCACCCAGACCTCCGGTAAATAAACCATAACCGTAAGATACCTGCACAGAGTCATTCTTCGTAAGTCCGTAAGCCGTCAGGCAGCGTGCCACCACTTCTGACCAGATCGACAAGTCCTTACGGGTATATCCCACAACAATAGGTTTTCCGGTCGTACCGGAAGAGGCATGCAAACGAACAATCTCGGACATCGGCACTGCCATCAGTCCGAACGGATAATTATCTCTTAAATCCTGCTTTACCGTAAACGGCAGCTTGGTAATATCTTCAATTGATTGAATATCATCCGGGGTAATACCCATCTCCTGCATTTTCTTGCGATAGAAAGGAGTATTATGATAAACGTGTTCGACAACCCGTTTCAACCGGATGCTCTGTAATTTCCGCATTTCTTCGCGGTCCATACATTCAATAGTTTCGTTCCAAATCATGGTATCAGTTTGTTATCATTTAATTGTTAGTAGTGTAAAACTGTCGCAAAGTAATAACTTTTTTACTAACTGACAATAAATAATAACGCCAAATCAATCGAGACTTACTTCCATAAGGATCAAATTTTCGTCTTCGTCCAATGTTTTGGTTATCTCCAGCAGGTCTCCGCCCAGTTCGTTCTTTTCCATTGCTTCCAGCAAAGTAAAAGGATATAAGGTATAATAGAGCTTGTTATTATTGAAGACAAAGTTCATCATGTCGCCGTTCCGCCAGTCTTTATTTGTCAGTTTGACATGCGAGAAAGAGTTTTCTGCTACATTATATAAATAGAGTTCGTCACGCAGTTTCATTTGACCTTCATCTTTCAGGAAGACAGCGTTGACAAGCATCTGATTCGGAGTCAATGCCCGGATCTCGCAAGCGATCTTTCCATCTTTCTCTGTCGATAACGGCAGTTTGGTAAAGACAGGTTTCAGTTGACGGTCGGGCGACAACTGATATAACGTATCGGCAGCCGGTTCGCTGATCAGGCATCCTCCGTCGCCACAGGATAGCAGGTTTCTCATACGGTTCAGCAGGATAAAGGGACGTCCGTCGCGGGTAGTTACGATCATACTGCGATAACGATTGTCGGAGACGATAGGCAGACGTTCGATCTTCTTTCCGGTTTCCTTATCCATCAGGACATAAGGCTGGTTACTTGCTTCCGGATTATCATCTATTTTAGCGGTCTCACCTTCTTTCACAAAAAGAGCGCCTTTCATATCCAGAAAGACCATTGCATTCTCATCCAGCGATTCGATTACATCCATCTGCAAAGAATCCGGCAGACTGAAAGACCTTTTATAAGTCCCGTCCAAACCATAAACCTGCATCTGGGTTATTCCATCTAAAAAAAGTTCCTGACGTTTCTCATCATACAGGATATGGCGTATCCGGGCATATTCTTCACCGCCTTGCCCCTTGCGGTTAAAATGGCTGATCATCTCGCCTTTCTTATTGAAACCGATCACGTCGCCGGTAGAAGACCCGATAAAAAACAACCCGGCTTCGCTGGGAATAAGTTTCATCTGGTCGCCCAGCAACACGTTTTCAGGCGTTTGCAGACGGAAATAACGTACCTTTCCCAAATCCTGCAAAGCGGCCTCCCTGTCCGGAATATCCGCACGAAAATCCAATACAGGCAACGGGCCTTCATTCTTTGCTCCATTCTTACATTCATTCAGTCCCACTACCAACATCACTGCCACTGCACATAAACATATCCTTTTCATAATCCCTTTGAATTTAATACAACATAGCGCAAATAAAGAGATAATATTTCAAAGAAGCAAGGATATTACGACAAATTCGTAAAACACACATTACATTCGTAAAGCAAAGAAGATGAATGTATACATACCTGTATTTAACATTTCACATGGACTACTCCAAACCGCCGGGAGAAAAATGGTTCGTCCCTGTAAGACGCAAGACTGATAATATACGTACCTTTGCCCAACGATTAAAGATAGATTTCCGGACAAGATGAAACGAAACATACTTGCGCTATACATTATTAAACTATCCAAATGGTTCACCCTGGTCATGCCAATCATCGTGCTTTTCTATGAAGATCACGGACTGGGATTGCAGGATGTATTTATACTGAAGAGCGTTTATTCAATCGCAGCCGTGGCACTCGAGATACCCTCCGGATATCTGGCCGACGTGTGGGGACGACGCAAATGCCTCATACTCGGATGCATTCTTTTCTTTTTTGGGTATCTCTGTTACTCCTTCACCTCCACCTTCGCCGCCTTTGTCATAGCCGAAATACTATTGGGAACAGGGCAAACGCTGGTCAACGGGGCAGACTCCGCCTTGCTATACGATACGACAGTCCAATATAAGAAGGAAAACCTTTATCTGCGTTACGAAGGGCGTATCACCATGATCGGTAACTTTGCCGAAGCCATTGCCGGTATTTTCGGCGGATTGCTGGCGGCTTACTCGCTGCGTTATCCGTTTTATGCACAGGCACTGATCGCATTCAGCGGCATTCCGGCAGCCTTCGCCCTACAGGAACTGAATATTAAAAGTAAGGTGCAAAGTCCTGTACAGGAGATCGTACGGATCATCAGGTACTCGCTAGTCACTAATAAAAGGCTCTGTTACAATATTATGTTCTCAGGGATTATCGGAGCTGCCACACTCACCATGGCGTGGTTCGTACAACCTTACCTGATGTATATGAATACGCCCACTTCGTGGTTCGGCGTAATCTGGACGGTGCTGAACCTGACCGTAGGGATCGCCGCTCTTTATTCGGACCGTGTGGACAGCTATTTCGGTCCCAAAAAGATGGGCATTCTGATCCTGACATTCGTGGCAGGCGGTTACGTGGCACTCGCCTTCAACCTGACCTACGCAGGACTAGCCATCCTGTTCGTTTTTTATATCATAAGAGGCTTTGCCACCCCGATATTAAAAGGATACATCAACCAGATGACCTTTTCGGAGATGCGTGCCACCGTCCTTTCCATCCGTAACTTTATCATCCGCCTGATGTTTGCCGCCATCGCTCCGTTCATCGGCTGGCTGAACGATATGTATTCGCTCAGGATCGCCTTACTGGCATCTGCCGCGATCATCATGGTACCGGGAGCCTTATTCCTCTGGCTGCAACTAATGGCAAAGACCGATAAAGAATAACAGGTGAACGATTTATAAAGATTTTATCCTATATTTGGGGAATATTTACTTATAATCATCTTAGATCATGAACACAGAGAAGACCATTCCCGTAACAGCCATCGTGTTGGGAGCCAGCGGAAGAGGAAAATTGTACGGCGATTATTCACTGGAGCACCCGGAAGATTTGCAAATCACCGGCATTGCCGAGTTGGTGGAACTGCGCCGCAACATATATGGTGACAAATACCATGTACCCCGGGAAAACCGTGTCGCCACCTGGGAAGAAATGCTCAGCCGTCCCAAGTTTGCCGATGCCGTCATTATCGCTACCCCCGACCATCTGCATTATGCCCCCTGTATGAAAGCGCTCGACCTGGGATATGATATCCTCCTTGAAAAACCGATCGCACAGACAGACGAGGAATGCCGTCGCCTGGTAGCCTATGCCAAAGAAAAAGGAAAGATCGTCGGTCTGACGCATGTGCTCCGTTACTCGCCTTATTTCGGAATGCTGAAAGAGATGGTGAGCAGCAAAGCGATCGGCGACCTGGTCAGCATCCAGCATTTCGAACCGATAGAACATGTACATATGAGCCATTCGTATGTGCGCGGAAGCTGGCGCAACGCAGAAGCGAGTACGCCGCTGGTCCTTGCCAAATCGAGTCATGACCTGGATATCCTCCACTGGATCATCGGCAAACCTTGTAAGAAAGTGGTAGCCTTCGGTGACCTGGCGCATTTTAAGGCGGAAAACGCCCCCGAAGGTGCTCCGGCCCGTTGTACCGACGGTTGTCCGGCAGAAGCGACCTGCCCTTTCTCCGCCCTGAAAATCTACTACCGCGACCGCACCTGGCTATACGTATTCGACCTGCCGGAAGACCCGGACAAACAGGGCGACGTCATCCTCGAAAACCTGAAAACAGGACCGTATGGCAAATGCGTCTACCATTGCGAGAACAACCAGCTCGATCATTATATGATGCTGATGGAATTTGAAGGCGGCGTAACGGTCAACTTCTCGATAGAGGCTTTCACTTCGTATGGCGGACGCCGTACCCGTATCATGGGGACGCGTGGCGACATCGTCGGCGACATGGAAGAGTTCACCCATACCGACTTCGCCACCGGCGTTTCAAAAACATACAATGCCAATGCCGAAGACGCCCTGAACTACGAAGGCGTAGGCCACGGTGGCGGTGATACCGGTATGATCCGCGACTGGATCGAAGCCATCCGCCGCCAGGATGCCAGCCTGATGAGCACACCACTCGACGAGTCGCTGGAAAGCCATCTGATAGCCTTTGCGGCAGAAAGAAGCAGGAAAGAAGGGAAAGTGATAAGCCTTTAAAAGTCAGAGCCGTCCGCCGACCAGCTTATATCCGATCCCCCGTACATTCAATATTTTGATACGGGGGTCTTTCTCTAATTTATGGCGTAGTTTGGTGATAAATACATGCAGGCTGCGGGTATTGTAAAAGCTGTCGTTACCCCAGAGTTGCAGCAGGATATCCTTCGTATCGACCGGCAAAGTTCCGCTCTCGCAAAGAAGCCGCAACAACTCCGACTCCCTGAATGACAGTTCGATCTCCTCACCGCCGATCTGCAAAGTCTGGGTAGAGGGATAAAAGGTGTAAAGTCCCAGTTCATGGTAAATAACGGCTACCGGTTCAGACTGGCTTTTCACTGTCAAAGCCTTCACCCGGGCAATCAGTTCACGGAGGCTGAAAGGCTTCCGCAGGTAATCGTTCGCCCCAAGCCCGAAACCGAACACGATATCGTCCACCGAAGAACGGGCACTCAGAAACAGTACGGGCACCTCCTTATCCATCCGGCGAATGCGGCGAACCATCTCGAAGCCGTCCACCTCCGGCATCATCACGTCGGCAATGATCAATGCGGGATGCTCCCTGAAATACTGTTCGAGCCCCTCCAGACCGTCGCGGGCAATAGCAACTTCGTAACCTTCCTCTTCCAGGGCATCTTTTACGATCATTGCCAAAGAGACTTCATCTTCTACTAATAGTATGTTCATAATCTCAGGTTATTGAGGTAATGTAATTATAAAACAGGTGCCTTTACCGGGTTCGCATTCCACTGTGACGCTCCCACCATGTTTCTCCACCATAGTCTTCACATAGAACAGTCCGATGCCATAGCCTTTCACCGGTGACTGACGGACAGAGGGTATGCGGTAGAACTTATCAAAAATATGGCGGCGGTATTCTTCGGGGATGCCAGGACCATTGTCCTGTACCCGTATCTGTGTCTTTCCCTCCGTCGCCACCGCCCGTATCGTTATTTCCGGTTCTTTATCCGCATATTTGATGGCATTATCCACCAGGTTGCTGATGATGCTGTACAAATGGATACGGTCTGCTCTCAACGTGATTTCCTCCGGCTGATACTCTGTCCGAATGCGGAAAGAGCGGGACGATTTTATCTTCTGTTGCTCCACGAGCCTGGCTATCAAATCATTCAAAGACAGTTTTTCTATCACCAGACGGATATCTTTCCGTTTCTCTAAACTGAGCGAAAGGATTTGTTCCACCATCCCGCCCAGGCGTTCCAGTTCCTCATGGCAAAGGTGCAGATATTTATCAGCCTTTTCTCTATTATCCAGCAGGTTATAATGGATAATAGATTCAATGGCGGCATACGAAATGGCGATCGGTGTTTTCAGTTCATGAGTAACGTTATGCGTGAAATCATCTTTCAACTGTTCCACCGTCTTCTGATGGAATAGAAACCAAATCATATAGGCAAACGATAAAGCAAGAATCAGCAGAATCAGGAAAGAAGAAACCAGAATCCCCGTCATACCAGCCAGTGAAGCCATGCGAGTGGATTCCACATAGACATAGAAAGCTCTTGGAGTAAAAGTAGTGTATTTCCAGATATACAGGTGATAGCGTGACAAATCTTCTCCTTCAGGGACGGAAGTGGCAATGACCGTGCTGTCGGTAAGCAGACGTATCTCCGTGAAATGGCGGAGATTCAGGTTCTTTTCCCGTAGATTAGCTACCAGCAGGCTATCGAACTTTGCTATATTAACAGGAGAGATCGTGTCGATGATTTCATGAAGGCTACGCTGCATCTGTAAACCCAGCTCACCCAATGACTTGAAATCGTCGCCCACTTTGACTGAGTAGCTTTGCAGAACTTTCTTCATATCCTCATCTACTCCGCTTGCATAAGAGAGAGACGCCTTCTTCTCTATGATGCTGACCGGTTGAATGACCGAATCTTTATCTGAAAAACGGGTAGTCAGGGCAACTCCTCCCCGATCATCGGCCTGCGATATCGTTACCCGTTGCTTATTCGTCTTTTTGCTGATAAAGTCAGCACGACTAAACAGTTCGACATGGTCGGCATTGCGGATAGCCTGCATAATGTACTCCCTGTTCTGCTGTTGCAGGGAATGGTATAATCCGTTTATCCAGAACAACTGGTAGACGAAGATTCCCGACAAAGACAGAATAACCAAGAGAATGATATACTTGAACGATGATTTCATGCAAACAAATATAAGGAATCTCCGCCATGCAACTTCCCGCTTTAAATCAAAATAACACAGTTTTCGCCGAATGTTATTTAGTCTTACCAAATGAAAGCCTTTTTTGGTAATCACTGGCGTCCTCCCTACCTTTCGTATAAAAACAAAAGGCCATGAAAAGAATCTATTACTTATTACCGATAGCCGGCTTACTCTCGCTTCCCACACAAATGCTGGCACAAAAACAGACTGGTAGCGAAACCATCCTGGTCAACGACAGCATCACGTTGAACCTGCCGGAAGTATTCGTCAAAGCGGAACGGCCGCTGGTAAAGATGACCGACGGAAAACTGCAATACGACATTCCCAACCTGATGAAAAGCAAACCGGTGGATAATGCGTTCGATATATTGGGGGAACTACCGGGAGTAGGCAAAAGCGGCGACAATATCTCCCTGCTCGGTACCTCGGAAACCACCATCATCATCAACGGCCGGAAAAGTTCAATGACATCGGAACAGTTGGCCGACATGCTGAAAGCAACTCCTTCGTCCAAGGTAAAAAAGATAGAAGTGATGTACAGCACTCCACCCCAATACGGTGTAAGAGGCGCATCGATCAATGTGGTTATTGAGAACGACCGGAGCCTGGCGGATATCCTGAAAGGAGAAATATCGCTGACAGGAAAACAGGCCTGGTATTTTTCTCCTACAGCACTGATGAATCTGTCCTATACCGGAAAGAAGTATGCCGCCGACCTCTCCTACTCGGCCAATTACCGTCACGGACGTTCGACAGAAGATATGCACGCAGAACCGACCGTGAACGGTACAAAATACGATATTCTGCAAAAGAACTGGTCGGAAAACAAAGGCATCTCCCATAACCTGCGGGGTGCCTTCGAATATGATTTCAGCAATAAAGACAAGCTGTCGGCCTCCTACACAGGAAAATATGTACAAGACAAGCCAGTATCCCTGAGGGGCGGACAGACAGATTTCAAGGGTATCGAAACCGTTAATACGACCAGCCGGACTACAGGTCCTTCGTTTCTGCATAGCACACGGATCGACTACAACGGACATAAAAACCTGAATGCCGGCATCGACTACACCTTCTACAAAGATAAATCCTTGCAGGACCTGGTTAATAATTTTGAAGACAGCAACGACCAGGACAGACGCAACGAGAGCAAGCAAAAATCACAACGAGCTAATATATATATCAACCACTTCGTTGTCGTAGGAGAAGGATGGAAGATTTCTTACGGGGCAGAAGCCTCCTTATCGGGGACGACCAATGAGGCTTCCGCCCTTCTGAATAATGAAAAAGAAAGCGAAGGGACCTTCTATATGAAACAAAAAGAACATTCGGCGGGTATATTCGGCGGTTTCTCCCGTTCGTTCGGAAAGAAATTCACGCTGAATGCTTCGCTGGCTGTCCATTATTACAAGGCTTCAGTTGATTCTGCCGGAAAGAAGGGTACGTTATGGGATCAGGCAGACTTGTTTCCGTCGCTTTCCGCCGTTTACCGGATCAACCGTTCGAATATGTTACAGTTCTCATTGTCGAGTAACAGAAAATATCCTTCCTATTGGGCAACAACTCCCAATACCTATTATATGAATATCTACAGCGTGATAAAAGGTAATCCGCAGTTGAAACCGGAACTGAACTATTCGATGCAACTGACATATGTCATAAAGAATAAATATGTACTGGGGGCTTTCGCTAACTTCCAACCCGACAAGATACAGCAGATGTCGTATCAGCAACACGACCGTCTGCAATCGGTCTTCCATTCCATCAACCTGGATACGCATACGATGTACGGACTGATGGCCGTTGTTCCTTTTCGTGCCGGCGAAGTGCTCAGTTCGCGACTGACGCTGATGGGGTTCAGCATCCACGACAAAGGCACGCTAGTCGATATCAGCTTCGACAGGAAGAAGTTGTTCGGGCGGGCAATGCTGACAAATACGATCTTTCTGACGCGCGACAAGAACCTTTCGCTCGACATCAGCGGCGATTACAGTTCGCCGGCGATCCAGGGCATTTACGACATCGATCCCCTGTATAGCCTCGATGCCGCACTGGTATGGACACTCCCCAAAAAGAGACTCCGCCTGACGCTTAAAGGCTCTGACCTACTAAATAGCCAGAAACCTCTCACCCATATCGACGAACAAAGACAAAAGAGCCGGATGGAGTTGTTCCAGGATATACGCTCCGTCTCCCTGACACTCCGTTACAGCTTCGGTGGCTACAAAGAGAAAAAGGTGAAATCCGTAGATACTTCGCGGTTCGGAACTTAATAAGATTCAGTTTTGATTATCCGGCAAGTGAATAATCAGCCAGATAATCAAAACAATCTTTTAAACTATACAAATTTAAGTGCTGTTTCATTGATTCTTTTACTCAAATCCAGTAAAGCTGCTGCAAAGCGTTTCCGTTCATCTTCTGTAAACCGGGCAGGTTTTCCGTTCACTTTATTACCGTTTAAACGTTGATAAAGCCAGGTTTTACTTTTACCAAAATACTCTTTCGCAATATAACTCAACGATAAAGCATTCGCAACGTCCCCTAACTCCAATGCCAACTTAACATCCTGTAATTCTGACTTTATAGCCTTCAACCCTTTTTCTGTAGCTTCAGTAAAAATCATTTTCTCATCGCCCGGCATCGCTTCTATCTTCTGTGCCCGCTTTTCCTGAAACATCGCACGTTCTTCGGGCGTCATGTTTTTAAACAGTTCAAAATCGGCCTGCATATCTGCTGTAGGTAAGAATTTAGATAAATCTTCCATAAATATATAAGTTTAATTCCCTTTTGTTGGGATTTTGTTTTTACTCAGATTTCAATATCTCATCTATTTCCGCAATCATATCCAATATATCATTAATATGTTGCTCAAATTCCGGTTCCTTCTTTATTACCCGATTTCCTGTATGAAATTCAAATAATAATTTCAGGTTCTCTTTCTGTCGGATAAGCTCCTCCTTCTCTTCTTTTGTCATAGCTAAGATTTTTTATATTAATACTGATTTATTTGATTTTACAAAAGTAATAATCCTTGAATCATTCTGCAATAATCCAAGGATTATTTTTATAGAATTAATGTAACGGTATCCCTGCCGGAACAATCGAAACCGCTTCCGCTTCCTCTTTCTCCAACGTCAGCATAAGAAGGCCATTCTTCACCGGCACTGCGGATTGTTTCAATGTCGAACCATTCATAGTTATGGAATATATATCCACTGAGCTGACTTTTTCCCAACCTTCCGGCATCCGCCAGCTGCGGTTATCGTAACCTTCTGCGGAATAGGCGATGATCTCGTTTTCATTCCAAAGAGCTGGAACAAATAGATTATCGTTCTCACGCAGGATAAAATCGCCTTTGCGGATGATGTTCTTTCCATCTTCCACACGGGCTACGACACCATCACTGTAATACAACGCGTCATCGATAAAAGCAACACGTTCGAGACGACTCAGATAATACCAGGGCAACGTCATCGTACAGAACTGAGACAGGAAACCGGGAAGATTATCCTTGTCTTTCTGAAAAATCTCTTCACCTTGCATACTGGAACCGAAACGAAAATCACCTTGTCCGTCCCGATGTGTCCGTCCCCTTGCCGATAGCCGTTCGGGGACTTCCATCTGGAAGTTTATATCCGCTGGAAACCACCACGACATAGGTTGCAAACCGACAAAACCTTCTCCCGCCGGATGAGCCCAGAAAATACCTTCACCGGTAACATCGAACCCTTTTTCGCGCCAGTATTTAAATATCTTCCGCTGTGTTTCTACCTCTTTATACATATCAATCCCTCCGTTCTCCGGTTTGGCATGCCAAGGACTTAACGGACGGTTTTCCGGTTGCCAGTAAGCCATAAAAGCGTCGATATGAATGGTATGGCCTTCCTTTAGTTCGGGAACCATCCCGATCAGGTTGTCGATACGTTTTTTGGCGAAGCCTTTCTCCCACTCTTTCGTATAGCTCAGATGATAAGCTCTATGTCCTTTGACATATTCCCAGATGGATTTCAGGTTTCCATTGACATCACGTGCAATAATATCATTTTTGATATAAGTATCCCAAAGAGGACTTTCCTCGAAAGCATCGACCATATTGATGTGCAGACTGATAGTCGTATTATAAGCACGTGCTTCACGGATCAGCCAACGGAGACTTTCGAGAGCTGTAGCATCTTCTTCGCGTTTCAGCTTAGGGTTGACGACGCTCCAGTCGGGATAAAGATGATCATGACCACCACGCTGCCAACCGACCAGGTAAATGATCTTCGGGATACCGCGTGTCAGATTATCCACTCGTTTCACCACATCGAGCGCCTGAGCGAATGTACAAAGGCATGACGGGTCTTCTTTTTGGAAAATCACGTTGTTCGGATCAGGTTCATTCAGTTCGCCATCGTACCCCATAAAAAGTTTCAACACCAGGGTCTGGTGGTAATCACGATAATAAGGGGCAACAACGACTCTCTTTTTCGCCTGATAAGTGGCACCGTCTTTCTGATAGACGGCAGTCACTTCAGCCAGTCCGCCATCCTTCGGGATTAACTGATCACCGGATAAAGCGACAACCTCGACATTTCCACTGGCACTGACTGTACGTACGGATAAAGCGATATCGGATAAGGAGAGATCGGATGTCTTTCCATTAGAATAATGACCGGTAACACGAAGGGTTCCCTTTTCTCCGGGATTACGTACCGGATTCAGAGTTTCTTTATCCAATTGGATAGAGATCTCCTCTAGTTTGTTCTGTGTACAACAAGACAGACAAAACAGAATTGTAAGTAC
Source organism: Parabacteroides goldsteinii (assembly GCF_020091425.1). Taxonomy (NCBI): domain Bacteria; kingdom Pseudomonadati; phylum Bacteroidota; class Bacteroidia; order Bacteroidales; family Tannerellaceae; genus Parabacteroides; species Parabacteroides goldsteinii. Next base: position 2,729,896 of record NZ_CP081906.1, read on the forward strand.
ATACAAAGATATTTTCATGATAAAATTCAAACTTTATGAATCGGGTGCAAAATAATAGTCATTCACTCAAAAGGATCAGCCATCCGCGTTTCGGATCGACAGGAATCAGATCGGTCGGCGTAAACTCCCGTGCTTTCTGAAAATCGGTAATATCCGGAGCCTGCATACGGACAGACGACGGATTCAGACCTAATTGTTTCCAGTCGATATTCAGTTTAACCTGCTTCTTCGTACTGGAATAATTACCGATCGACAGCAGTGTCTTGCCTTTATTCACGTACGTCGTTACTTTCACATCTTTATCTGAAACGGTCACAACCGGATTCTTTTCCCAGAAGCCGATCATCTGCGCATCCATGATCCCGAATTCATCCCACAGCTTCCAAACATGCCGCGGATTACCAACAACACCTTCAGTATACCAAGGCAAACGATTCGTCATGCCATATTGCATTCCTAACCATTGGTTACCTCCACCATGCAACATATCCCCCATTAAGCCGAAAGGAAGACCGGAGACTTCTACCAGCCAGTTTGCCGGAGACATTTCGTTATACATGAAACTTTCGCCAAACCATACCTTGTCCACGTAAGGGAAGTACTCTGTATACTGGGTAGCCGGTCCACGTGAGAAACCAGTATTCGAATGCAAGTCGATAATACAACCCGGCTTCACCTCTTCCATCGCATGACGCATCCGTTTCAGCATGTCACGGCCGAAAGCGACATCATCCAGATACAACCCATCGATGCCGGTATACTGCACTAACCATGCCAATCCTTCCACATAGTAATTGTACCAACGTGAATCGCCTGTTGCCGTCAAGACAGATGCATCGGCAATGACACCTCTTTTCTCTCCTTTATCAAAATGCTGGTACCACTGAGGAGTATAATCGGTCACATAATGTTCGCAACACCAAGGGAAACCGCCCCCGTTACCGCCTTGCAAGATTTCATCGCCCAAGCTGCGCAATGCCCAGATTTCCGGGACAACATTGGTCAACTCGCGGATGGTATAATACAACTTCACCTTACAACCCTTGCCATGCCATTCATCCGCAAAAGCCTTGATGGAATCGGCTGTCATGAACGGGTAATTAATGAACGGATTCAGGTCGTTGGCATGATGTACGTTGATGATCTTTATACCCGTCTCCACATCTTTGGCCTCCGGTCTGGGAGTACCCCCATTATGGTAATACCGGTTGGTAAACTGGCTGCGGCTATTTACTTTCTTTACCGGGGTGAGCAGCAAAGAAAAATCGAACGTCAAGTCTTCGCCGGTTTTGAGAGTACGCGCACCGCTGTATGCCGTCGCCGTTGTCAGGTTACCGTTACGGTTGATACGGAAACCGCCTTTGCCGTTGTTATACCAGCTTTCGGGATAAGCCGGACGATAAAGATTCAACAGCGGACCGGTATAACTTGCCCCGCGCAATTCGCAATGGATACCAGCTTTTTCGGAACCGCACCAGAAACTGTCGAAAGGCCACAGCCACGAAGCTCCTTTGTTGGTCGGGATGGAAACGGCAAAATCGTGTACCGTCTTTCCTTGATTATCCCACCCTCCGGAATAATTAGCCGGGGTTTCCTGCCCAGGCAAACCAAATCCCATGAAATAAGAGGAGGCTTCGCTTTTCATCGGTATCTCAAGACGGATGTCTTCAATCTGCAACTCTTTTTTAGGAGTGATGGTATAGACATAGTTCATCCAGCCGTCAAACTCCATCGTGCCTGTACAAGCCAGTGCCAAGTCATCGTCTTCCGCCTTCCAGGCACCCGATATTTTTCCTTCGGATCGCCCCGTCAGATCGATCGTCCCGTTCAGCTTCTTTTCTCCCGAAGCTGTACGGATGACAAAGCGCACGGGAGAAGCCAACACTTCCTGTCCCCACGAGTCGATAGACGACGGCAGGGCGGTCTGCCTGTCGAAAGACACCTCACGCCCCAGGCAGGAAACACGGTTGTCGGTCAACGACATGGCCGTGTAGCCTTCGGTCGGTTTGTCACTGATTCCCCGGGTTGAGTTGAGCCAACGCAGACGGCTATGACGCCAAAGTTCGCCATCGCCACGGTCTGCCAGCATTTTACCGGACACTTTCAGCTCTATTTCTACAGGAACAGCATATCCTGTTTCATCCTTTACAGTAACGACGCCTTTATACGTACCACTGGGTTGGTCTGCTTTCAGATCCACCCCGAACCATAATGGTTGAACGGCATCCGGAGCTACACTCACCTTTTTGGTAAACGGTTTTCCTTTCGGATTTACTCCATTTATATTGAAGCAAGTAATCGCTTCCGCCGGAATCAGGTTATTTCCACTTTTCAAGCCGGATGTTTCATAAGTAACACTCTTCAATTCGTCTTTTGCAGCCCACACACCTAACTGGAAGGTGTAATATTCGTTCGGTTGGGCTTTCCCGGTAAACGACGTTTGCAATGGACTTTGCAACCATTTATAAGGAACATCTGCTTTCATACGTATAGGCAATGAGCGATCTTCCGGGAAGACGAGAAAGTGTCCGGGATTGGCTTGCCGGTAACTCTCTTTCTCACTGGCCGAAGCTGCAACTTCCATCGGATAGAAACTGTCGAACTGCGTACGCGATTCTACACGGACGATCGTAGCTTCCGGAAGTTGCCCGACAGAAGATCCGGACGACGTAACGGCCAGCCATTGCCGGTCAGGTGCCTCTTCCTTCGGATAATATCCCCGGTGATAATTACCATGTCCTTCCTGTACCAGGTAAGGCAGGTAATAAAAGAAATAAGTGCCTTTCTTTTTGACAGGGCCAAACAGAAGCTCACATTGTTCGTTATTGACTTCCAGTCGCTGGATGTTGGGGATCGTATCTCCCGTCTCTGCATCGACAATCAGAAAACGACGGTTCTCCACCTCCTTATCGGGGCGCCGCCAGTCGAAGGATAGCTTGACCGCTTCAGCCGGAGCGTCAACCGCCAGTACGGCACGATGGTTACCCAGAGCTTCGTTCCACGGAGTCTCAGCCACTGCATACGTGTAGGGTGCCAGTGCTGTATCCTGGCAACAACCAATCCCTATATAGACAAATAATGCATACAATAATAAATGTTTCATGAAGTTAGAATTTTAAGATATTAAAAACCAGATTTATTACGCCCGGTAGAAGGGATTACCGATACTGCTTCATCCGGCTCGAGCGACAGGCGGACACATCCGTCGGCACATACTTCACTGCTTTTATAAAAGATACCGGAAGGTGTTATCTTATAAATATCCACGCTTTGCACGTCCGACCAGTCGGGTGGCAATTGCCAAGACTTGCCGGTATACCCTTTTACAGAGTAGGCCATATATTCCCGTTCGCCACGCCAAAGGACCGGCATGAAAAGGTCATCCTTATCCCTCAACACCTGTCCATGGTGGATGATGGTAGAATCTTTCAGCGAAACAACCAGGTCGTCGTTGTAGTAAACGACACGATTTCCGCCTTTCCCTACCAACTTTTCCCGCTTGTAACGGTTCAGGTAAACATAGGGCAGCGTTCCCGTATAGAACTGGTAACGGTATTTATCTATCCAGTTGACATCGGGCAAAGATCCGTTTTCCAAATTACCGAAACAATCTTCACCGCGTCCGCTCATACCAAACAGAAAGCCCAGTTGGAGCTGTTCTTTGGTCAGATCAGGAAATTGCTTGGCAAAAAGATAAGAAGCACCGCCGGTTGTCATGTAAGCCGGATATTTCATATAATCGCTTTCAGTCGCTTCAAACCACAAATACCACGGACTTACACCGATAAACAAGTCTTTTCCTTCCCGCAAGCGGTTAAAACTCTCATGGGTTACATCAATACCTCTACTTCTGAAATACCGGAATATTCTTCGCTGATAGTTTTCTTCTTCCGCCCACGAAATCTTTTCATAAGGATTGTCACGCACAAAGAAAGCATCTATCATAATCGATCCGGCTTCCTGAATAAAAGGCAATAGTTCCAACAAAGCATCAATCCTCTTTACTGCATAGCCGCTCTCCCATTCGTTCTTATAACAGACCTGATAGGCTTTACGGTTATTCCAAACTCCAATCTGCATCGGTGTTCCATCCGTATTCCGGGAAATAAAACCTTTGGACAAATATTCTTCCCAAAGGGGACTGTCCTCATATGCATCCGTCATATTCACATGGACGCTAATATAAGTATTATATTTCCTCGCTTCTTTCGCCAGCCACAACAATGATTCACGTCCGGTGGCATCGCATTCCCTTTTCAAGTGATTATTCACTTCAAACCAGGCAGGATACTTATCGTCATGCCCGTTATATTGCCATCCGACCAGATACAATGTCTTCGGAAGTCCTCTCGTTACAGCATCCATCTGTTTAACCAAAGACAAGACCTGCTCGAAGGTATAACAAAGCACTGGGTCTCCCTTTTCATCCGGATAAGACAACATGATCTTCATTACTTGCATCTGATGGTACGGATGCATATAAGGTTGTTCGGGACGCATCGTTTTCGTCCAGTCGTATTTCTCTCCGGTGATATTCCGCCAGGATTCATTCGAAATTCCCTGGGAAAATAATGAATGGTTAACGAACAAACATACAAAACACAAGAACCAAAAATGAGTTTTCATCATCTTCTTCATTTTTACATTAGTACATTATAGAAAAGGCTGTCCGATCTATATAGAGACACGGACAGCCTCAGGATTTCAGATCTAAGGGTATAAATATAGTTACTTATTTAAAGCAGTAACTTGAATTGTCCAATCTTTTTTCGTACCATTAGCAGCTGTCACCACATATCTGCGTGTAGTAGAAAAATCACCGGGAGTACCTAATGTCGGAGCTCCGTCCTGCGGAGCTATAACCGCAGCCGTAGAAAGATTGAATTTCCCCACAAGATTAGTCAGTGCTACCGTATTGCGAATCGCTTCGGTAAAAGGACCGTCGGCCGCAGGAACCGTAACCGTACAAGTGATCGTTCCGGCTTCCGTATTGATTACCTTATCACCGACCGTCAATGTAACGACTTTTACAATCGGCTCACCGTTGATCCATTCATCGGTCGGATCTTTATAGCGGAAGTCAAACTTCACATCGGTGATGTTCGCTTCCTCGAATGCAGGTAGATCCTCCAAATTGCCTTTCAGACATGAAGAGCATACTAAAACAAGCATTAACAACAGACTATTCTTCACCAGTTTTATCATATTCTTTTTCATACTTCATTTATATTAATGATTAATCATCTATTACCAACCCGGATTCTGGGGACCTAAATTAGCATTACGGTCGATCTGTCCCTGTGGGATAGGAAGCAGATAACGACGGTCTTCACGGAATTCACGAATATCATTGTCACCGTGGGTCACTTTACCGACATAGAATGATTTACGATCATTTGTAATCTCTACATAAGTAGGTATTTCTGTAAATCCGGCAATCTTACCACCCGGTGCCACGCCGTTATTAGCATATCCTCCGTGTTTACCCCAACGTAGCAAGGTCCAGTAATAATCGTTCTCCATCGTCAATTCACAACGGCGTTCCTGTTTGTAGAACTTCCAGGCCTCTTCCAGGCTATTCACCTGTTTAGCCGGTAATTTACCATGAACAGTACGAGTCTGGTTACAGATAGCTACAGCATCGGCATAATTACCCTCTCCCATTCCTGCCAACCACAAGATCGCTTCAGCTTTGTTCAACAGGACGCGACCGTAACGGGTTACCACATAATGATAATCGGTCGGGGTTCCGGCCAAAACACGAGGTTCTACATTATATACGCCTTTGCGCCAGTAATAATTAGTTAATCCCATATGAGGACCTAAGCCACCATTTACCTTACGCCACAAGTTACCATTCACGGTTAAATGAATATCTTCATTCCACCAGGTCGTCCCATCATACACGAAAGTATCATAAAAACGGGCATCACGGTTACTATACATAATCTCGTTGATAGGCTTATCTCCTTTCGTATTTCCATAAAACAATACTTCTGCCTTTTCCTGATCGATCGCCCAATCAGGGGCCGCCCCCTGGACAAGCGTTACATTATTCTTAAACTGAGTCGATTCGCTCCAAACCACACCTTGTCCGGTCGCCTCATCGATCACTTCGTAACCGTCTACTAAATTTTGTGTAGGGGCCCACCATAACCAACCGATAAAAGGTTGTCCGCCATTTGTCTGGAACAACGGACCGCAGCCATTCTTTACCAGGTTATCATTATTGGTATTGGGCATCACATTCTGTAGCGGTGCTATGGCATCCGTATTCGTATTGGCCTTATCCCGATAGATAGCAAAAATGATCTCACTGGAATAAGGATCTTTTTCATTGAAGATATTTCCGTAACTGGTTCCTAAAGAAGCACCTTCCACAGCATCAGCTGCAGCAATGGAGGCTTTCAGCCATTCCTTCTTTTTTGCAGCGTCTGCTTCGTAAGCGGCAGCCTGCAACGCTATTTCCGACTTAAAGGCATAAGCCATATTACGAGACAATTCCCCTGCTTTTACAGAAGTAGGTAAATCAGGAATAGCAGCATCCAGATCGTTCAAGATATAAGTATAACTTTCCGTTGTTGTTTTTGTAGTAGGCATCATCATTCCATTACTAGCCGTATCAGCCGGAGCCAATACGCGATCGACCCATACAAAACGTCCCATCGTACGAGCCTGACGGTAATAGAGCAATGCACGTAATAACTTGCCTTTCGCTATCAAGTCTTTAGAATCTGCATCCGAAAGGCCTTGACCCGTATATTCAGCCGCTTTCTCGATAATCAGATTGCAACGGCGAATATTCCCGAAGTCCCCTAATCCTCCATCACCACTGTACCGGTCCATCTGTTCACGAACGAAACCTATTCCTCCGTTGGAATGAACAGCATTACTTGTACGTTCTTCCCAGGTTGTCTGATTTCCGTTCACATAACCATACATCACATTACTTATCGTTCCGGTAACAAAAGCATCAGCTGTCGATTTAGATCCCCATACGGTTGCTTCATCATACGTTTCAAAAGGTTGAGTATCCAACACATTACAAGAAGCTACTCCCAGTAAAAGTGACAAGGATGCCAATGATACTATATTCTTTAGTTTCATAAGTCTATTCTTTATTTAATGATTAAAATCCAAGGTTCAAACTAATGGCATATACACGTTGCATCGGATAATCATAGTTATTTGTACTACCATTTTCCGGGTCAAAGCCATATTTCGTAGCAGGTGAAATCGTAAATAAGTTCTGACCGCTTAACACTACCTGACATTTATAAAGCCATTTAATGTTCTTCAATAAGACTGAACGGAAATCGTAACCTAACTGAAGTGATTTCAAACGAATATAGCGTCCGTTGACCAGCCAAAAGTCGGAGGTAACATAGTTATTATTTCCATTTACACTCGAGTTCATTGCTATTCTCGGAAATTTAGCATCCGTATTATCCGGCATCCAATAATCCAACTGATAAGGATACACCATTGTATAACCGCCGGTTGATTGTCCACGTACCACATCTTCAATATACATATCACGTGAAGTTGCCCCCTGGAATAAGATATTGGCAGAAAATCCTTTATAGGAAAGATTGGCATATATACCATAGTTTCCGCGCGGAAAGCTGTTTTTTCCGATACGCCACTGGTCGGCACCATCAATAAATCCGTCACCATTCATATCTTTATAAATGATATCACCGGCAACCAGATTGGAAGAACCGTCGCGACGGGGTAAATTCAATGTCTGATCCGAATTTTGATAATATCCCAGATTGGTATAACCCGTACCATAATATCCCGTTTGTTGAACCTGTCTTAGATATGGATTTTTTTGATTCGCTAAATCTTCATCCCAGGCTACAGCTACAAGCTGGTCAAAATAAGTAAAGTTAGCACCCACCTCATAATTGAAATCACCCACGTGGTCTTTCCAGGAGAGATTAAATTCATAACCGGCACGGCGATGTTCACCATTTGATTTAACTTTCGGAAGAGATAATCCCAATGGATCAGCGTACCCTACATTAGACGGAGATGTCAGATAACCGGTTGTTTTCATATAGAAGTAGTCGAAGCTACCGGATAAACGTTCGCCTAAAGTATTAAAATCGAAACCAATATCCGTAGAATTAATCGTATACCAGGTTATGTCATCACTAATCAAATTACCTTCACTAAAAGTCGGAACAATTTTACCATCAATTACATAACCACGTTCTGTCAAACCATAAGATGTCAAATAACTAAACCTACTGACATCGGCCATCCCGACCTGACCATAACTGGCGCGAAGTTTCAAGAAATTCAATATATTACGTTCCTTCAACGGTTGAAAAAAACCTTCTTCCGACACAGCCCAGGCTGCAGAACCGGAAAAGAAATTACCCCAGCGACGATCTTTTGGGAACAAGTCACTTCCATCATGACGCAAGGACCCTTCAATATAATATTTTTTCTTATAATTATAAGAAGCCCTGGCCACTAAACCGGCACTACCTCTCTCCCATTCACTACCACCGTTCTCCATCGTATCAGAAGGACCGGCCCCCATTTGGTCGATCATAAAAATATAATTTTTACGTTTGGCATCAAAACCTCGTCCAAAAGCGTAACTTTGTTCATATCCTAATGTGGCTGACACGTTATGCGTTTCGTCCAAAAAGGAACGATTGTAATCTACAAAGTACTGCATTGTCCACATACGATTGTTGGAAGTTGTATATTGCAAGCTAACAGGAAAATCCGGCCCTTTATTTCCCTCTAAATCATATTGGGGAGCAGTCTTGTTCCATTCTTTGGTATCATACATTCCATAACGGTAATTACCTCCCACTTTTACCTTCAGTCCTTCCACACCATATACATTCCATTCAGCATTAAAAAGACCGGTAATCATCTTGTTATCAAACTTAAAATAACCGGATTCAGAAGATACTTCAGCAACAGGATTGTCGTACCCTACATAGATCTGGCCGTCTTTATTATATGCTAATCCCATAGGTCCCTGATTCTGGATATGCCCCCAGGTTTGCCAGTAGCCGGTTGAATATTGGGAACGTGGAGTTTGCATAGTCGAAATATAACCATCCAAACCAAATGTCAGTTTCAATCCCAGATCCTTAAACTCCGATACTTCATTCATTCTGACATTGTATCTTTTAAACCATTCCGTATCGGCTTTGTACATCGACTTCTGGTCGTATGCCTGAAAAGAAACATAATACTTATTAAATTCCGAACCACCACGTACAGCCAGTGAATGCTTTGTTTCCGGAGTTAAATTACGTAGCATTATCTTTTGCCAGTCCGTATTCGGATAATTATACGGATCAGATCCTGTACGATATTTTTCTATTTCCTCATCCGTCCAGCGAGGTTCCAGGCCATACAGATTACGTACTGTATTGTCGAATGATGCCCGTTCGTATGAATCCAGTTTCTTTTCCAAATAGGTCGGTTCACTCCAACTCTGGTTAAAACTATAATCTACACGAAGCCCTTTCAAACCGTTCTTCGTTTTTACCACCAATACGCCATTTCCGGCACGTTGTCCGTATACAGCAGCAGCAGCGGCATCCTTCAAAATAGACATCGATTCGATATCGTCTGAGTTTAAATTAACAAAGTCATTATACTCAGAAACAAATCCATCGATAACAACAATAGGTGTTCCGCCACCACGAATAGAGACAGTAGACTGTTTATTCAAACCACCACCAGCCGAAGTAACGATCAAACCTGTGGCACGCCCAGCCAATGCATCTGTAACATTGGCTACCGGCACGTTTTTCATTTTCTCCGTATTCACAGTAGACACCGCCGAAGTAAGGTTACGTTTTGAGTTGGTACCATAACCAATCACAACAACTTCCTCCAACGCTTTCGAGTCTTCCTTTAGTGTAATATTCAATGTTGTTTTATTACCGACAACCACTTCCTGTGTCGTGTAACCGATAAAAGAAATGACTAAAACCGGTGACTTGATATCTTTCAGGTCCAGAGAAAATTTACCGTTCATATCGGTCGTTGTACCTATACCCGCCTGATCCTTAACCAGGACATTGGCACCGATAACAGGTTCGCCGAAGTCATCTACGATCGTTCCGGTAACAATCGTAGTGGGTTGTGACTGTTGCTTTACTTCTTCTTTTTTGAATAATACAATATGTCTGTCCGTTATTTTATATCCCAACGATTTATTACGGAGCAGGACTTCCAATACTTCATCTATAGATTTGTTCTTCAGATCGACGGATACTTTCTCATCCAGGTTTACCTCATTCAGTTTATACACGAAGGTAAACTCTGACTGATTCTCTATAGAATTTAATACCTGAAGGATCGTTCCATTCATTTCAAGGTTCAATTTTGTTACCTGGGAATAGGACAATGCGGCTGTGGCTTCCCATAAACTGACAATGAGGAACAATAAGGCTAATTTCGTTACTTTTAAAACTTGATCGCGTGTTTTATGAGAAATATTTCCCTCATTCATAGAGCTTTTTGCCCCATGAAACACTCTAATTAAATGTTTATTCATACATTTGCAAAATCTAGTTGATTATTTATGGCAATTGGTAGTTGCCGTTTACTTAAATGATCTGCGCTTAGAGCATAAATTGGGGATGTTGGTAGCATTCCCAATTTTTTTACCGTCTTACGTACTGTTCATGGTCTTCAATTAATTTTTAAGGTTCAACAATCATTTATCTGATATACACATCCCTATCCCTTATCTCAAATTTATATCTCATAGAGATTTGAAGGATAGACAAAATTTCCTCCAGCGACTCCTTATGCGTAAATTGTGCTGTCAGGAATACATCTTTTATGGATTCATTTTTCAAATGAAACTTCACACTAAAAGAATGTTCCAGCACTCTGAGGATCTCTCCGAATGTGATTTTTTCGAAAAAGAAGTCACCTGTCATCCATGAAGTATAAGAAGAAGTCCTTACCGGACGTACTTCGATACTTCCACTCTGCTTATCAAACAGTGCCTGTTCACCCGGAACCAAAATCTTATCAGGTAACGAGGTACTGTTTGTATCATTATATAATGCAACCGAGCCTTCAACCAGTGTTGTTTCGATCAAATCAGAATCCGGATCTGCCCAGATATTGAATTCCGTTCCCAAAACTCTCACATGCATGCCATCCAGGTTTACAATAAAAGGCTTCTCTTTATTCTCAGTCACATCAAAGAACGCTTCACCTGTCAGTTCTATTTGTCTTGTTTCACTATCAAACACTTCCGGATAGCGGATATGTGAATTTCCATTTAACCAGACAACAGTACTGTCCGGCAACAAAACCTGTGTCTTTGAGCCTGTCATGGAAGTAACCTCCAGATAAGCCAACGGCCTCGGTTCCAAATACATCTTATATAAGAAAGAAGAAACGACCAGCAATGCAACCGAAGCAGCAATCGACGCATATTTCCATACAGAAGAAACGCCCATTATGATCGCATCCGAATTCATTACCCGCTGCCATAGTTTTTCGTAGACAACATCCGGTTCTGTTTTAACCGGTTTAAACCGAATGCGTCCTGTAATCTCTTCGTCTTTTCTACTTTTTATATCCGACATCTTTTTTAATTATGATAATTATCCTGTTCACTTATATAGATGACAGCTTCCGGAAAAAACCCTAATAAAGAATTTCATTTTTAACATTTTAATAAAAAGGGCAGAAAATTATACCTATGGATATACACCTTTCGGCTTTTTTATCTACATTTGTTTCGTGCTTAAAAAGCATAGCGTTGCGGCACATTCACATGTTAAAAACATAAGCGTTAATGATATTATCCTAAATACGAAATCTAGACAATTTCATTATAGACGGATAGTAGACAACAAACGCTCATGTTCTTTATCTTGTTATATACGTACGTATACCCATGGGTGTACCTATATATCAAATAAAGAGCGTGGGTATGTTGTTTATATCGTCTATAAGGTAGTCTAGAACCTCGTATTTAGGTATATTCAGCAATTCCCACGCTTTCTTTATGTTCAATCCGGACAGGGAATTTCCGGATAAACAAACAGGTTCACCTTATGAAAAGCAAATGTCCATCACGAATTCATTATATATATTCCACTGAATTACAGAAACTTTACTCTTCTATTTATTTCATTAAAAACACAGAGAACAAACTACACGTAAAAGAAAAGCCGTATATTTACTCCGGTAAAAACTGCTTTTTCTTTAGTATCGAGATAAACCACAGAACGCAGTACGTATGAAATTCAAAATAAGTGGATACACAAAATCATCCTTGATTGATAAAATCACTAAAGGGGACGAAAAAGCCTTTCGTCTGCTTTTCGACACGTACTATCAGCAACTGTTCCATCATGCTTTCTATTACCTGGCGTCTAAAGAGCAGGCTGAAGAAGCGGTATCCGACGTATTCTTTATTATATGGAAAAAAAGGGAGACGCTGGATAAAATAGATAATATTGAAAGTTACCTGTATACCTCCGTAAAACATCAGGCATTACATTACATACGGAGAACGAACGAGCCGGAAAAAGTACCTTTGGAATTGTATCATATCGAATTAATAGCCGATAATAATAACCCTGAATCAAAATTACTGGCTCAGGAACAACAGGAACTTATACAAAAAGCGATCCATTCATTACCTGAAAAATGTAAAGAAGTTTTTAGATTGTTTCTTTCGGATAAACTCAAACAAAAGGAAATAGCAACCCTTTTGGATATCTCACAAAAGACAGTGGAGGCACATATTGCTACTGCCTACAAAAAAATTCATGCTTACCTAAAGAAAAAAAGGTAAGAATCCCTTTCATTTCAGAAATATCACCGTGTCACAAATAACACTTTTTTATAGACATTATGATACAAAACAAGAATTATCAGTAACACACATATCTTCCAATATTCTCCTTCCAGAAAATAAAAATACACACTTATTAACACAATCTTTGTCTATTATCGAAATTACTCTTCGCTACACGCAAAAAATATTTCGTTTAAAACGAATATAAACTCCATTTAAAACGAAATATTTTTTTATTGCAGTCAAATTTTCAGCCACCAACAAGTCAAATCTTGTTAAATTAGCAAAAAAAGCCTTGTTCCACCGATTAAAAAAGAGCTAAAACATATGTTTTAAAACATATCGTGTATTCTAAAACGATATACATATCACACATTTTCCAACTATCTCAAATCACACAAAGAACCCATATGGAGATCTTTTTGATAGCAACCATAACAATACACCGTCTTTACGACAACCATCCAACCATTCACATAACATATCGATCACAAACATCAGCTCTACAATCGCTTAAAAAAAGACCGAGTCAGCTCTCCCTTCGTACAGCTTATCTACAAGACACTTAATATAACATTTTGTCAATCGGTTCGCAGTGATAATTGAAAGTAGAAATCACATTATCCTTTGTCCGGATAGTAAGCACAAAATCGTATGCTTTTCCTTTCTCAAACTTCATTTTACCGGGTAATGACACATTCGTCTTACCATAAGGATTCAGAGAAGACAACTTTGCCTGTCCCACTTCTTTCCTGTTCCCATCCTGTAATAATTCCAGTTTCAGGATGGCAGGTAGGGATGCCACCTGACCGAAATTCTCTACCACAACATTCATATCCTGACTATCTGGTGACACGATCGGCATCCGGGCAGAAAGGATCGGATCATTATAACTCACCCAGGGCAAACGGGCATATCCGAAAAGTAATTTGCCGGAAGTTGTTTTCCCTAATAATTTGGGCGCAAATTCTTCTGCGGTTATACCATTTCCTTTCGCATCGAAAGTAACGACCAAGTCTTTTCCTTCATTCTTCGTACTGAGCACTTTACAACCTTTACCATAATTCACCTCCCTAGATGCACCGAAACGAAGAGAGTTCAGATCGATATCCGTTTGCGGATTAAATCCTTCTTCGGCTGCAATCTTAACACGAATAGTCTTTGTCTTCTCCGTAATCGGTTTCGTATCGAGAACAGTCAGCAATACACCCGGATTCAGGGGGATGCTGATGTTTTTGGAACTGTGGTTATCGTTTGGCAAATCTTCGTTCTTCAAGGTGTCGATAACAGCGAAATTTGCCTGGATAGCACGGCCATATTTATCCTGAAAGATTTTGATTCGTTCATATTTAAACCAGTTCTCCACTTTTCCATCTTCATGGAAAGAGACTCCCGGCTGGTAAGCCTCTCCCGGATCGGTTATCCAATTGATACCATCTTTCGAGCGTTGATAAAAAGCGATACGTCCCAACCAATCATTCACAATCAGGTGGTATTGAACGTGGTCACGCCAGACAACAGGGTCTTCAAACTCCCCTTTTACCGGAGGATAAGCCCGCTTATCGGAAATCTGGTTGTAAGGCGAAAGTCCGGTCTGGCTGATCCATACACCACCTCCACGGCAAACCATCAGATAGGAACCGTCTTCCCGTTGAGCGAAAGTCAGGTTGGAAAGACCTTCTATGATACGGCGGTCGCGTTTATCAAAATCAAACTTCTTACGAGTCCACGGACCGTTCAGGCCATCGGAAATATAATATCCGTCGATTACATAAACAACAACACGTCCGTCTTTTAACCGGAAGGCTTCCGGATTATGTCCCGGACCTATCGTATCTTTTATTATGAAAGGACCTACCGAATTTTTACATACGGCATGGTAAACTGTCGAATTGGGCCAGAACATATGTCCTTTCGGAGAGTTCTCCGGCCAGCCGCAAACGTATAAATGATATTGGTTATCTTCTCCCAGCAGGATATTCCCTCCCCAATAGGAACGAATATCGTCTTCGATACCGTTATCGACATAACGTGGAACGACATCTTTGGCTCCCCAGACATCACTGCTCAGTTTTCCCGCCGGCATCGGAAGAAAACGGTCTATAAACCGGGCGCCTTCAACCAGGTGATCCCATTCGACGGGACGAGGTCTTTCGGTGATCTGGGCATTTATATCCTGCATACCGAACCAACAGGCAGCTGACGCACACAATAATAAAGAATAGAGTTTCATTGTATTAAGAATTAAGCTTTTAATGCTTCAAATGTATAACTTTTATATATTGAGTGCTGCGGCTTATACGAAAAAAAACTACGCAAAGGTTTGCGTAGTTTTCAACCGGATATTATTTAACGACAGGCTTTTCTTTTAATATTCCTCCTTCATTATAGCGCTGGTTATTGGGTAATCCTTTTTTATTTACCCCCTCTTTCATCAGCACTTTGAGTTCTTCCAGATAAGACTGGTACACCTTGCGGGGTTCCACTCCGTATTTCTTACATAAAGAGGCAGCCATACCGACAACCTCGCCCATCATCCCTGTCGTACGCATCACACGGACCGTACCCAGTGCAACATGCGTAACACTGATATTGCGCCCGGCCATAAACAGGTTATCTATATTGCGGGAGTAAAGACAACGATAAGGAACCGGATACGGATGGATCAGGATATGTTTCGTTACCGCCTTAAATTCATTTCCCGGAAAATGGGCGCTGTTTGCTGGATCCTGCCAATGCAGATCAATACTCCAGGTCGTAGCAAAAGAAGCATCTTCATGGGTGACATTTTTTGTAATGTCATCTTCTTTCAGAATATAGTCCCCCATCAAACGACGGGATTCCCGTTTGCCTGCCACATAGGCCACCCAGCCCAGTTTACGGTTGCGATACTGAGTATTCTCTTTCATCTGATTCTTCAGGTAACTCCAATTGGAATAAACGACCAGCATGCCATAGTCACGAATACGTTCAAAATCTTTAATCTGGTCCAGGTTCATTCCGGTCTCCCAGGTCCATTCACCCATCAGGACTTTCTCGCAATTCTTATCATTGAACTCCACGCCGTAACTGAAATCCGGAAAAGACGAGTTTTTTCCATTGTCTACGGAATACCATTGAACGGAAGCACCCATTGTCATCTTATCGGCCTTTTCGGGAGCGATACTTTCTCCGAATTCACTCTTGGCTTCACGTCCCATACGGAAATCGGCTCCGGCCAGATAGCCTATTGTTCCGTCTCCCGTACAATCTGAAAAGAGAGGGGCTTCAAACTTCTGTTCTTTACCACTTTCGATATGCCGGGCTGTAACGGATGTTATTTTATTACCATCTTTTGTCACGCCGATTGCACGATAGTTCAGGAAAAGAGTCACATTCTTTTCATTTGCCAACCAATCCAGTTTTTTCTGATCTTCGTAGTTTTCCGCAGGTTGGGCATTTCCTCCCTTTTCCGGACCGAATTCTTTTTGCAAACCTCCCAATTCTTTATAGACGCCTTCTTCTATACGTCCTCCCAAATGGACACGGATCTCCGAACTATTATTACCTCCAATCACCGGACGGTCGTTAATCAAAGCAACTTTGCATCCTAAACGGGCAGCCGATACAGCGGCACTCATCCCGGCAATACCGGCTCCGACAACAACCAGGTCATACTGTCCCGCCAACGGCGCTTCATCCGGAAAACCCAGCGCTTTCCGGCGGAAGGCTTCCAGTTGTTTCATATCGGACGGAGGTATCCGCCCCTCTTCCGTAGTAAAATAAATAGCATCGCAACGACCGTCAAAACCTGTCAGGTCATGCAGCTTGACCACTGTCCTGAGATTTTTCACCGACACCTTACCGGCAACCTGCCACATCCAGGCTGTCCCTTCGGTTCCTAACGGTGACGCCAGCTTTTTACCTCCAACCGACACACTGAATTTACCGGGCCCTTCTCCTTTTTTCCAAGGAGAAGTCCAGTTATATGTACGGACATATACATAATATTCCCCCTTCTCAGGAAAAGTAACTTCAGTATAAGCATCGTCCACCGGTTCCCCCATACCATGGGCCAGCAAATACGGCGATCCCATCAGATCCATAAACTGCTGGTCGACTACCCAGCCTCCTTTGTTACTGAAACTTTCAGCTTCAACGAAAAGGTCGGCGGCTCTTACCGTACCTAAACTCAATAATAGTAATAATGTTATTAATGCTTTCATGATAAATATATTTACATTAGTCTAGTTTTCCTGCTTCCGGAAAGCCTGATTTACCAACACCCCGGCTCATCAACACTTGTAAATCCGGTAAATATTTTTCATACACTCCCCTCGGCAAGGTCTGATGCTTCCTGCACAGAGAGGCGGCCATCCCGACAACTTCTCCCATCATCCCTCCGGTTCTCATCACCCGTACAGTACCTAATGCGACATGAGTCACACTGATATTCCGGCCGGCCATAAACAGATTGTCGATATTCCTTGAATACAGACAACGATACGGAACGGGATAAGGTTCTATTTCCTGCACATCACAATAGGAAAGAAAAGGCTCTTCTTCCATTCCTGCAATCGGTTTAGGATAATGCAAGTCGACACCCCAGGTGGTAGTAAAGGTTGCATCTTCGTAAGGGACCTTCTCCAGTAAATCCTGCTCACGTAAGATTATATCACCCAACAGACGGCGGGATTCGCGTTTTCCGCCGATATAAGCCACCCATGCCAATTTCTTTCCGGCAAACTCTTCTTTCCTCTTACTTTCATTTTTCAGAAATGCCCAGTTTCCGTAGACTGCCCGGAGGGCATGATCACGAATATATTCTATTTCCGTAATCTGATCTCTATCAAGACCTGCCTCCCAATCCCAGTCACCTCGAAATCCCGGAATACATGTCTCCTCATTGAACCGGATAGCCCACGGACAATCGGGAAAGACTGAAACCTCAGGAGTATCTTCCGTATACCATTGTACAGACGTCCCCATTACCAACTGATCGGCTTTTAAAGGAGCCCTGGGTTCACCTGTCTCCTCTTTACTTTCCCGCCCCATACGAAAGTCCGCACCTGCCAAAAAACCGACTTCACCGTCACCAGTGCAATCTGAAAATAATTTGCCCTTAAAGATATACTCTTTTCCTGACATAATATCCTGTCCTACAACAGAAATGATTTTATTTCCTTCTTTTTTGACATCAAAAACCTGCATATTTAAAAATAGGCTCAGGTTTTCCTGACTTAACAACAAAGACAACTTCTTTTCATCTTCATAATTAGTTGCCGGACCTGCATTATGGATTTTCTTTTCTGGATGCCGCTGTAATATTCCAAAAATCTGTCTGCTCCTGACAGACAGCGAATCCCTCTTTGCTTCCCAGGCATTCCAATGTCCGACACCTCCAAGTTCATCTACCAGGTATCCCAGGTTCGTATAAGGTTGCTGGGCAATCAAACCGGAAAGTCCGACTCTGACTTCCGAACTATTGTTGCCTCCTAAAACCGGACGGTTTTGTATCAGGGCAACCTTACAACCGAGACGGGCAGCACTGAGAGCAGCACAACATCCGGCAATACCACCACCAATAACAACCAGGTCATACTCTCCCCCGTCTTCCGGCTCAACAGGTAAACCCAACATTTCCCGACGGAAAACTGCTAACAGCTTCCCCTCATCCGGAGGAAATAAATCCAATTCAGAGCTGAGAAAAATAGCATCGCACCGGCCATCAAAACCAGTCAAATCCTGAAGTTCCAAACGATTATCACCAACTTTCAACATAATTGTCCCGCCATCCTGCCAATGCCAAGAGGCTTTTTCCGTCCCAAAGGTAGCGTCCAGTGCTTTTCCGTTAAATAAGACTTCAAAACGTCCGGGAGAACCAGTTTTATTCCATTGTTTCACCCAATCCCTGGTCCTAACCCATACACGATATTTCCCTGCCTTCCGAACCTGGATTACCGTTGAAGCATTTTCTACCGGAACACCTAGTCCATGTGCCAGCAGATAAGGAGATCCCATTTGCCCCATGGATTGATTATCCAGTACCCATCCTCCTTTTTTATCAAAGCTTTCTGCTTCTATAAAAATATTATCCGCTTTCAAAGGACAGACCGTTATTAATAATATTATAATCCACCATTGTTTCATAAAAATCTTCATTTACTGTTATTATGATTCAGATTTTGTATAAGAAATAAAGTATCTCCCCCATGAAGGAGATACTTTACTCGTAGATTAATAATTAGGATTTTGCTTCATATTCGGATTAATCAGAATCTCAGTCGTCGGTATCGGCCATAAATACTGGCGTTCATCCCATTTCTTTTGGGCAACAACAGCGATCTTACCGGCACTTTCCATCTTAGTGAAATCAGCCAGGCCGTTTTCATCGATATCCGGAGCATAAGGCCAGAACCAGTCTCCCTGGCTAACAACTTTCTCTATAAGTAAAGAAGCCGGGTAAAGCATCATATACACTTTCTTGTTCATTACTTTGTCCATCAACTTCCAGCGCATCAGATCCATATAACGAAGTCCTTCCTTGGCAAACTCCACACGTCTTTCCATACGCAATTCGGATCTCAGCTTGTTCTGATTTGTCATTGTAAATGCCGGATACTGACTTACCGCCGATTTATCGACACCATAAGCTCTGGCACGAACTTCGTTCATGGCATCCAATACGGACTGATCGATCTGGTTCAATTCTATCTTTGCTTCTGCATACATTAATAATATATCCGCATAACGGATTATTATTTTATCAGGATCAATATTGTGGGCATTCTCCAGACAGCTTTCATCCATTCCCTTTTTCCAAACGAGGCCATTATAAGAAGCATATTGCGCAACTGCACGGGAATCATTGTTACTAATCATCTTGCCTGACTTATAGTTCATAACTTCCAATGCCTCAGGATGAGGATTGAATTCTATACCCAGGAAGTTCTCTCCAAACGGAACGATAGTCATTGACAACCGGGGATCGCGATTCTTAAACGGGTCATGAGAATCGAACAATGGAGATTCATCAATGGGTAACCCGTCAATACAAGTATACGAGGCCAATAGTTCCCAGGTCGGGTTCGGTACAGCATATCCTCCGGAATTCCTCGGTAGCCATCCTCTTACATTCATGACCACATTATATTCAATGGAACGGGGTATCAGAAAGATAGATTCCTCCGCATTCTTTGTATTTGTCAGAAACAGATCCCCATAGTCTTTATGTAAAGAATAAATACCCAAATCCATGACAGCCTTTGTTGCAGCAACAACAATGTCATAATCGCCCATATAGAGTGCATAACGCGCTTTCAGTGCCAGAGCAGCCCCTTTCGTTGCCCTCTGAGCACCCGAGTATGAAACCGGTAAAGTTTCTGCCGCCACATCAAACTCATCATAAACAAATTGTTTCACAACCGCAATATCGGTACGGCCCATTGCCATACCTGCCTCTATATCTATATCATCTTCTACCAAAGGTATGCCACCAAACTTTGAAGATAATTTCGCATAAGCACATGCCCTGTGAAAATGAGCCTCGGCAATAAAACCGTTGATTTTTGCTTCGGAAGCACCTGCTTCAACTGCACGGTGTGCTTTTAATATGACCCCATTGGCACGGGAAATAACCTTATATTGTTTTGACCACAGGTCTGTAACCTTATCCGTCTGACCGTTTAAGGTTGCATTTTGGAAAGGAGTCAAAGATTCACGATAAATATTATCATCGGACCAATCGGTATTCCCCTCCTCATCCAACGGCCAGAACGTATCTCTGTATAATTCATTGACAGCCATTTCAATCTCTGTCTCATTCGAATACCAATTTTCCGTCGAACCATAAGACAAAGGATTCAAATCCAGGTCATGGCAGGCAGTAAGCAATGTTATGCCACTGAATAAACAAATTATTATATTATTTCGTTTCATGATCATTCTTATTTAAAAGTTAACCGATACACCTAATAACACAGACATAGTAATAGGATAGCCTGTTGCACTAACTTCCGGGTCCCAACCATGCGGGTATTTACTCAGACAGAATAAATCGCTTCCGGAAGCATAAAACCGAACTGATTCCATACTAATTTTCTTCGTCCATACGGAAGGAAGCGTATAACCTACTGTCAGGTTCTTCATTCTCAGATAGCGTCCGTTGAACATCCAGTAATCAGACATGCTCATGTTGGCATCCACACTATTACGGGTCAGGCGGGGATACTTAACACCAGCATTCTGTTCCGCCGTATTATTGGTACTCCAATAATCACCTTCCAGGATTGACGGGAATCCTCCCCAGTTCGTATTCAATCCTTCAACCATATTTCTGCTGATACGGGAATTCTGACTGCCAACTCCCTGGAACATCATTGATATATCAAATCCTTTATAAGAAGCAGATAAGTTCACACCAAACATGTAACGGGGAAGTGATCCGCCCAGCAATACGCGGTCGTACTCTGAAGAAATTTTGCCATCAGGCACGCCATCCGGACCTGAAATATCTTTATATTTGATATCGCCGATCGTTACATTATTATTCAGCTTCGGTGAGTTATCCACCTCTTCCTGCGTTTGGAATAGTCCGTCACTAAGATAACCGTACCATTCGTCAAACTGGCTGCCTTCCATCTTTACCTTTTCGCCTAAAAACTCTGTTCCACCTAAATTTCCCATTTTAGAAATGAAATCAGATAAATTGGCAGATACGGAATATCTGAAATCACCCACCTGGTCACGCCAGCCGATTTCCAGATCATAACCGGTCGTATGCATATTTCCGGTATTTACACTCGGATTATCATATCCGATAAATTTCGGAATTTCGAGAGCTAGCAACATATCCTTCGTTTTCTTCTTATAGAAGTCTCCGGTAAAATGCAGGCGTCCATCCAGGAAGTTTGCATCCAGACCAATGTCCCAGGTTTCTGTCGTCTCCCACGATATATTACGAACAGCATAATACTGTTGAGCGGCTGTCAGGAAAGAATTTACAGTATTCCCACTATAAAATAAAGCAGAACCAAAATTCAAAGCCGATTGGTAAGGATAATAGTTCTGTACTGTTGTGTTATCCTTCGACATTGTGATACGTTCATTGCCCAGCGTACCCCACGAACCTCTCAATTTCAGGAAGGAAAGCCAGTTCCAGTCTAAATTTTTGATAAACTGTTCTTCACTGGCAACCCAGCCTGCTGACAATGAAGGGAAGTTCGCCCATCTGCTATCCGGAGCAAAACGGGAAGAACCGTCCCGACGGAAGTTCACCTGCAACAGATACCGGTTATCATAACTATATGCTATACGGCCAAAGAATGAACGATAAGCATATTCTTCAGCATTACCGCCATTATCCCTCAGATTTTCAGGACCAATATCCAGGTAAGGGAAATTTGTTAATTCATACTGGTCACGAGAAGCGCTCAGTTTTTCCCCAAATGCATAATAGTCCTCATAACCGACCATTGCTGAAAGTTCATGTTTCCCAAAGGTTTTATTATAATTCGCAAAAAACTGAGTGGTCACATCATAACTATCGTTTCTGTTTTCAGTCAATTTAGTCGTTGTAAACCCATTCATATATCCTTTTATCGTATTAGGATCATTGGCATAAGTAAAAGGAACCTGTTTACGAAAACTTTTTACCTTATCAAAATTATAGGTAGGTGCAATTACGCCCGATATCTTCAAGCCTTCAATAGGAGATATATCAATAGCAGCCTTACCACCCAGCCGGTTATACCAGGAGGTTTTCAAACCGCCGTCCGTAATCATAGCCAACGTATTCTCACCGTCCTTGACGTCTCCCCACATACCGTTACTCCATCGCGCTGCATAAATAGGCGGAGTTGCGCGATATTGTAAATCCATCGGATTTCTATGTGGTTCTTCAGACTTGGAACGTTTATAATTTACGTCCAGATGAGCTTCAATATATTTATTGATCTTAAAGTCGTTATTTACCCGGATCATATAACGTTCATAATTTCTGTTCACATAAATACCGTCTGTTTTATCAAAACGGAATGAAGCCTTTGTACGAACGACTTTACTACCACCTGCTATATTTATCGAGTGAGTCTGGCGGGGGGCAGAGTTTTTCAGAATTTCATCCTGCCAGTCTGTTACAGGGTAAGCATCAGGATCAGTTGCATTATTCTTTATCCAGTTGTTGACCTGATCTTCCGAATACGTCTGATACCAACCTCCTGCATTATTATCATTATAACGCAGTTCATTTACCATTTCCATAAATCGTTGGGTACCCACATATTCAGGAAGTTTAGTAGGCATCTCCCAACCATACTCAAAATTATAATTCAATGATAAATCGTTCTCTTTAGCACGTTTCGTTGTGATCACAATTACTCCGGCAGCGGCACGGGAACCGTAAATAGAGGCAGAAGCAGCATCTTTCAAAACAGACATGCTCTCCACATCTTCCGGATTTACCTGGTTGATATCACCCGGAACCCCATCGACAATAACCAACGGACTCGATTCACCGATCGTCGTTACACCACGTATTTTGATGGAAGCGGTAGAACCCGGAGCACTATTATCGCGCGTAACCAATACACCGGAAGCAGCTCCCTGCAATGCCGTAGACAATTGCGTTGTTTTACGTGCAGCCAGATCATCTCCTTTCACGGCAGCTACCGCACCGGTCAAATCTTTTCTTTTCATGGTACCATAACCTACAACTACAACTTCGTCCAAAACTTCAGTATCTTCTCTCAAAGTGATTGTTACGGAGTTCTTGCCAATGACAGGTATCTCACTCGTTACATATCCTATATAAGTGATAACTAACGTAGCGTCAGACGCTACGTTGAGGGAGAACCTCCCTTCGGCATCCGTTATTGTACCGTTTGTCGTCCCTTTTTCTACCACGTTTGCACCAATAACAGGCAAACCTGTTTCATCATTAATAACTCCCGATACAATTTTCGTCTTCTGCTGTGCCGCATTCGTAGCCTGATTGGGTTCTGTAAAAGCCTTAATTAATACCTGACGATCAATAATCTGATAATTATATCCCGTATTATTAAATATCTGCGTAAGAACTTCATCCAATGTTACATTCTTAGCATTTACACTTACTTTCTTATTTACATTTACATGATTATCATTAAAAAAGAAAGTAAACTCGCTGTTCTTCTCAATCTCTTTCAGTATTTCAATGATACTGGCATTATTCTTTTTGATTGAAACTTTATAATCCTGCGCATAGGTGGAGGCAGAAATACAACAGGCAACAGCCAATGAAAATAAGGTTGTGATCTTCATAATGCGAATTGTTTTTCTTAATAACGGGACACAACAATCCCTGTCATTGTTTTTTTTCATAACTTTGTATTGTTTTTAATGAATAATAAATGCAAGTCGTTGGCTTGGACTCCTTATGACGTGCATTTTCTTGAAAACTCACGGATTGGAAGGTACTTGCAGGTATCTTCCAATTTTTTTAGGTTAACTGCTCGATATGTCCATAGGCTATAGATTTAGATTATTAATTATTTGAGAACTAACACATAATTTCCATTACTTGTCTTTTGATATTTTAAAGGAGAGGATTCTCCCATCATAAACAATATCCGTTCCAATGATTCATCCCTTACCTTAAATGTAAAGCGGTATTTATCCGCCAGGTCTTGCTGGCACATAATCTTACGTCCGTACCATTGTTCCAGACGTGGAATAATCATGGATAGTTTTTCATTTTCGAAACTGACTATCTTCTGTTTTCGCCATGAAGTATATTTATCTGCATCGACAGTTAAAACATAGGCCGAATCTGCTTGCTGATCATATACCATCTTTTCATTCGGCGACAAAATAAACTCAGCTCTATCACCTTTTGAATTATTTATTCCTATCTTGACTTTCCCATTTAACAGGACAGTCTCCGATTTACTTTCTATATCATAATCAAACACCTCGAAAGCCGTTCCCAAAGCCTGTACTTCCATTTCCGAAGTATGTACGATAAAAGGCTTGTGAGGATTTTTATGGATATCAAAAAAAGCCTGACCGTCTAAATGTATTTCACGTGTTTTTCCTGTAAATGCAGCAGGATAGGTCAATTTACTACCGGGTCCCAACTGTACGACCGTCCCGTCCGGCAATGATACCGATTGCATATTCTGAATACCTGACGTAACAACATAAACAGGAATATTATCTTTCTCTCCTAGATAATAAGCCATCCCTCCGACAGCCAACAACAATAAAACAGATGCTGCCACGCTATAAACTTTATAGAATAAATATCTTTTTACAGATGCATTGTCCCAAAGACTTTGGCGTATACGATGCCATATCCGCATACTGTCAGCCCGGTCAATATACGCAGCATCCGGAGCATTGTTCCACTGACTGAACATTTGTGTTTTTACCGCATCCCGCTCATTCAGTGCAGTACGCTCCTCCTCTCCCAATGCATCCTGCATCAGCTTTTTTAATATATATCTTTTATTATCCTGATCCATTTCTTTTTATCTGCTTTATAATAAATACCCCCGAACATATAGGTTACCCCTATCCGCCCATCGTTTTTTTTTAATTTTCTAAGAATAAATGAAAAAAGGGAATCGGTTTTTACAGGAAAAGAGAAAGTAGAGTGATATTCTTCCGCAGATATTTAAGCGCTTCACTAATTTGATTTTCAACAGTTTTCTCCGATATATTCAACAATTCGGCTATTTCTTTATAGCTCTTGTTTCCTTTCCGGCTCAGATTAAATATTTCCCGGCGGCGTGGCGGCAACTCGTTTATAAGCATGTCAATATATTCGCTCAGGTTCTTTGCCTCTATCTCCTCTTCAATATCATATGAATCTTCCATAGCGGCGAGGACGGTCATTTTATAAAAATCTTCGTTCAAATTTTTTCGGTGTTGGTTAAATATCAGGTTGCGGGTGATGACAAACATCAATCCTTTGAAATTATCGTCTTCACGCATAAAGTCACGCCCTTCCCACACTTTTATAAAAACTTCCTGCACGACTTCCTCTGCTGTATTCTGATTGGTCAGGTAAAGACGGCTGAAGTTGTATACCTGCCTCCAGTACTTTTTATATAAAGCAGTAAAAGCATCTTTACTGTTTTGCTTCAATAATAATATCAGTTCGTTATCCTCCATCTTCCACATTCAGAATGTATGCAAATATAAGAGATTTATTTTATCCGGCAGAAAGTAAAAAATAAAATATACCCTCTTTATGGTATTTCCCATAATCAATACTCCTCTTATCTTTGTTGCATAAATAAGAACAACTAAAATATAGAATGATATGGCAAACGTAGCAAAAAAACTGACAGACCTGATTGGTAACACTCCGTTATTAGAGTTTTCCAACTTCAATGCAAGCAAAGGATTAAAAGCAAAACTGATCGGTAAACTGGAATACTTCAACCCGGCAGGCAGCGTGAAAGACCGCATCGCCCTGGCAATGATCGAAGACGCAGAACAGAAAGGACTTCTGAAACCGGGAGCGACCATTATCGAACCGACAAGTGGAAATACTGGTGTAGGACTTGCCTTCGTTTCTGCTGCCAAAGGATATAAACTGGTTCTGACAATGCCGGAAACGATGAGTGTAGAACGCCGCAACTTATTGAAAGCTCTTGGAGCCCACCTAGTATTAACTCCCGGAGCCGATGGCATGAAGGGAGCTATCGCCAAAGCCGAATCATTACGTGATGAAACACCTGGTTCCGTCATCCTGCAACAATTCGAGAATCCGGCCAATCCGGCTAAACACGTACAGACTACTGCACAGGAAATCTGGCGCGATACGGATGGTAAAGTCGATATTTTCGTAGCCGGTGTCGGTACGGGCGGAACAGTCAGCGGTGTCGGTGAAGGATTGAAAGCACATAATCCGAATGTGAAAATCGTAGCGGTAGAACCGAGCGACTCCCCCGTCCTCTCCGGTGGTAAACCGGGACCGCATAAGATACAGGGTATCGGGGCCGGATTCATTCCTAAAACATATAACGGCAAATACGTCGATGAAATCATTCAGGTAGAAAATGACGATGCCATCCGTACCAGCCGTGAACTGGCACAAAAAGAAGGATTGCTGGTAGGTATCTCTTCCGGTGCTGCCGTATACGCTGCTCTAAAACTGGCGGAACTGCCCGAGAATGCAGGCAAAACAATCGTTGCCTTATTACCCGATACCGGAGAGCGGTATCTTTCTACCGTATTATATGCATTCGAAGAATATCCGCTATAAACGAGACCTTATCTATATTCTATAAACTGAAGCATATTTAGAAAATAATGAGCCAATGTGGCAATATGCCAATTTAGGAATAATTGAGCTATCAGTTTATAGTGATGGGAGTAACCAATTCCCCTCTTGAGAGGGGATAAGGGGTGTGTTAAAGCTAGTTATAGGGCGAACAATAACACACCCCCTTCCCCCTCTCAAGAGGGGAGACAGGTACAACCGGTCAATAATCGGATAGTTCAAATCTGATAAATATCGAACTTCTTTCCCTTAGTTTTTCACACATAATTAGTCAAACATTTGACTAATATCCGATAAATATCTATCTTTGCGCCGATAAAAACAGCAAGTATGACAGATAGTGAATTAGCTCACGAACTTAATCTACTAGTATTAAGGACACGCATGACATTCCGCCAGACCATTCAGCGAATACTGAAAAGCAACAACGTCGATATGACCTTTGAAATGCTTCAGGTAATGCATTGTTTGTGGAAAGAACAGGGAGTCAGCCAACAATCGCTGGCCGAAAAAACAGCGAAAGACAAAGCATGCCTCACCAACCTGATCAATAATCTCGAGAAGAAAGGATGGGTTATACGGCAGGAAGATTGCAACGACCGCCGTAATAAACTGATATACCTCACCCCCGAAGGAGAAAAGGTGGCCGACAAGATTAAATTCCTCCTGAAAGACATGTACACCCAGGTCGGGCAACAAATGAACACCAAACATATGGAAGCCTGTATGAAACATCTAAGCAAACTGAATGAGATATTTGATCAAATATAGTTTTTTATTGTTACTGTTTATAGGAAAGCCTGTTGCGACTTGTTCCCAACAGGCTTATTCTCTTACCCTCGACGAACTCTTCCGCCTGGGTACGGAAAACAGTCTGCGTCTGCAAGCCTCCCACATGCAGGAAGTCGTCGCAGCCGACAAGAAAAAAACAGCGCAAACGGCCCGTCTGCCCGGTATCAGTATCGGTGCGACGACCGGATATCTCGGACAGTCTACCGTCTTCCGGCAGGGACTGACGCAACCGGTTCATCCCGACCTGCCCGACTGGTCACATAATTATAATGTAGAAGTAACCCAACCCGTCTATCGCGGAGGTAAAATACATTATAATATCAAACGTGCCTCGTTGGAGAAACAGATTGCAGCACTCAATTCGGCCAGTAGCAAAGCCGAAGTCAAACTGCTCCTGCTCCGTCAGTATATGGACCTTTTCAGCCTCTACAAACAAAAAGATGTATTTGCCCGTAACGTGGAAGAGTCCACCCGCAGACTTGAGGATATCCGCCGCCTGAAGAAAGAAGGTATCGTCACCCGAAACGACGAGTTGCGTAGTGAACTGCAACTCACCAACGACCAGCTGGCCTGCCGCGAAGCAGACGATAATATCGCAATCGTCTCCCAGCAACTCGACGTCCTGCTCGGACTGGATGAAACATTCCTCCTGCAACCCGACACGGCATTGCTTTACACGGCCGTTTCACTGGAAAGCTATGATGCCTACGTCCAACAGGCTTACCTCAACTATCCCGAATTACAGATCGCCCGCTACAACACGAAGCTGGCTGAAAACGATATATTCCTGTCAAAAGCCGACTATCTGCCCTCACTCTCGGTACGTGCCGCCAATACCCTGGCACGCCCGCTGAGCACTACGATGGAAGACGTCTTCTCCAACAACTGGAATATCGCTTTAAGCCTCTCCTACAACCTGTCATCCCTTTATCAGAATAAACATAAGATACATGAGGTAAAACAAATTGTCAATATCCAGAAAAATAAGGAAGAACAAATCCGCCAGGATATCCGTATTAATGTCAAAAGCGCCTGGATCAGGCATCACGAAGCGCTCGACCGCGTACAGGCACTGATCCTGTCGGTCAGGCAAGCGGAAGAGAACTACCGTATCGTAAACAACCGTTATCTCAACCAGCTATCCATCCTGACCGACCTGCTCGATGCCAGCAGTGTCAGGCTTGAAGCCGAACTGCAATTGACCAATGCACGCACCGAGGCCATCTACAGTTATTATCAACTGATGCATGCATGCGGCAATTTATAACTTAATTAAAAACAGACAAATATGTCCGGATTACATAGAAAAAGAAAACAACTGAGGCGACTGAAAATAAGGAATATCACCCTCAATACCGTATGTATCCTACTCGCTTTCGGCGGCATATCATGGACGGTCAACTATTTCTGGAAATATGTCAACTACGAAATCACCAATGATGCCGTAGTGGATCAATATATCACCCCCGTCAATATCCGCGTACCGGGTTACATCAGGGAAGTCCGTTTCACCGAGCACCAGCAGGTAAAGGAAGGCGACACCCTTCTGATCCTCGACGACCGGGAATACCGTATCAAGCTGAAAGATGCCGAAGCCGCCCTCCTCGATGCCCAGGCCTCCAAAGACATACTAAGTTCCGGCATCGAAACCTCCCAGGTGAATATCAGCGTACAGGAGGCCAATATCGCCGAGACAGAAGCCCGCCTCCGGCAACTCGAACAGGACCATCGACGTTATGCCAACCTCCTGGCCGAAGAGTCCGTCTCGCAACAGCAATACGAACAGGTCAAGGCTGAATACGAAGCCATGAAAGCCCGTTACGAATCCCTGCTCCGCCAAAAGAGTGCCGCCCAATCGCAATATTCGGAGACGAGCAAGAAAAGCGGCAGTGTGAAGGCGGCCATCCTGCGCAAAGAAGCCGACCTGGAGATGGCGCAGCTCAACCTATCGTATACAGTCGTCACCGCTCCCTTCGACGGATACATGGGACGCCGCACGCTGGAAACCGGACAACTGGTTCAAGCCGGACAAACCCTCAGCTACCTCGTCCGCAACAACGACAAATGGATAACCGCCAATTACAAGGAAACACAAATCAGCCATATCTACATCGGCCAGAAAGTACGCATCAAAGTAGATGCTGTAGACGACCGCATTTTCCACGGCACCGTGACGGCGATCTCCGAAGCGACCGGCTCCAAATACTCCCTCGTCCCGACCGATAACTCTGCCGGCAACTTCGTCAAGATACAACAGCGCATCCCTGTGCGCATCGACCTGATTGACGTTTCGCCCGAAGACATGAATCTGCTCCGTGCCGGCATGATGGTGGAAACGGAAGCATTGAAAAGACATTGAATAATACAGCATAATGGCTACACAAACACCCCTGAATGTCCCTATCCGCCCCTGGGTCCCCCGCTGGCTGGGGATCGTTACGGCTTTTACCGTCATGCTGCCGATCATCCTGATCAACGGAGCCTATACCGGGACTATCACCGAAGTTTCAGGAACGCTGGGTGTGTTGAGCGAAGACATCAGCATGGCTTACTATGCGACATCGGCGGGAATGGCGGTTGCTTATCCGCTGATCCCGAAAGTGCGTCCGGTAGTGACCACTAAAACGATCCTGCTAATCGACCTCTTGTTGCAGGTGATCCTCAGCTTTATCTGTGCGCAGGTGAACCAAATGGATATCATTATCGTATGCAGCTTCTTTATCGGTTTTCTGAAAGGTTTCGCCATGCTGGAGATCATCCTGATGATACGTCCGCTTTTCAGTCCGCAGAATGTGCGCAGCGAATTTTATGCTTACTTCTACCCGATCGTGTTCTCGGCAGGCCAGGTCTCGATGGCGGTCACGGCACAGTTGGCCTATTACTACCAATGGCAGTATATGTATTACTTCGTTATCCTGCTCTTGCTGGTTGCCATCTCTTTTATCCTGATGTTCTTCCGGTATGCCAGGCGTCCTGTCTATTTTCCTTTTAAAGAGATAGATTGGAAAAGTATCCTGCTCATGGCCTCCATCCTGCTTTTCACCATCTGGTCGGCCACCTACGGGAAGACACTCGACTGGTTTTCGTCCGCTAAAATCACGGTGTATGTGCTGTCGCTGCCGGTATTGGTCTGGTTATTCCAGTTCCGGCAGAAGACGCGGAAAAATCCGTATCTGAAACTGGAAGTGCTGAACAGCAGCAAGGCGTTGATCGGCTATTTCTTCATGATGTTGGTGATGTTCTTTTCTTCCACCAGTTCGCTGGTGACCAGTTATATGAATAATATCATACGGGTAGACAGCGTACATGCCAACTTTCTGAATCTCTGGATGCTGCCGGGGTTTATCTGCGGGGCGGTGATCTGTTTCTGGTGGTTCCGCTGGCAACGGTGGCGTTTCAGGATACTGATATCCGGAGGGATGCTGTGTTATGTGATCTATCTGGCTATCCTCTATTTCGGGATCACACCGGACGGGAGGTACGAAATGTTGTATCTTCCGATGTTTCTCCGGGGAATGGGAATGATGATCTTGTTTATCGCTTTCGGTGTGTATGCGGTGGAAGATATGAATCCGAAGCTGATGATATATAATGCCTTTTTCCTGATCACCTGCCGTTCGGTGATAGCTCCTGCCCTGTCGTCGGCCTTCTTCAATAATATGCTTTACCGTCTGCAATTGCGGGATATGGCGATCCTCTCGGAGAATATGCGCCTCGATAACCCGCTGGCGGCACAGCAATACAACCAGTCACTCAATAATGCACTGGCACAGGGACATAGCATGACGGATGCCGTGCAACTGGCTACAAACAGCCTTTACACCACACTGCAATCGCAAAGCTTGTTGCTTGCCTTGAAAACGATTATCGGCTACGTGCTCATCTTTGCGATTGTGGTGATGGTTATCTCCCGCTTTACGCCTTTCCACAAGACTTTGAAAGTCGAGATTGTGAAGACTGGGGAAGATATGGTCTGATTAAATATAGTATTCCGCTGCATCGACTATCCCTGCGCGCAGAGCATATTTGGTTGCCTCGTGCACATTATTTACTTCCAGTTTGCGGAAAATATTTTTGCGATGGGTGGTGATGGTGTGGATGCTGGAGAAACGCTCGGAGGCAATTTCTTTGGTCGTCTTGCCTAAAGCGATGGATTTCAGTATTTCTTTTTCTGTCGAGGTCAGTACGGGGTGCTCTTTGGGTTCACGGACTATTTTCTTTTCTGAAAGCAGGTTATGAATCCGTTGACAGATAAAACGTTCGGAATGTAAAGCCGATTGCAGGGCCGCACGTATTTCTGCTGACGGGGCATCCTTCAAGACGATGCTGAAAGCCTCGCTGCTGAAGAGGATGCGGCGGATAAAATTTTCGCTCAGTTCATCGCTGAAAAGTATCCAGGAGACCTGTTTGAAACGCTCCTGCAAGATCAGAAGTTCGTCGGCACTCGTCAAATCGAAAAGCGTGTAGTCGAGGATCACGACAGCCTGCGGATGCTGTTGAAGGAGTTGAAGCAGCTCGTGTTTGTCGGCAGCCTCAGTCACAAGGTTAAGATCCGGCATCCTGTCGCTCAGGTAAAGGATGCCGGCTTTGGTGATATCCTGGTTATCGGCTATGATAAGCGTCCGCATCAGCGTATGGCTAAAGCCTGTTTAATGTCGTTATACAAATCGTCGACCGGTTCGAGTCCGACCGACAGGCGGATTGTTTGCTGGCTGATATCCATTCCCTGCCGCTGCATTTCGGTGAAACTGCCATAGATGGTGCTTGCCGGATGGATAGCCAATGTCTTGTTGTCGAACAGGTTCGTGGCACGGCGGATCAGTTGCAGGCGGTTCATAAAGGCAAAGCAGGCCTCACGGGAAGGCAGGTCGAATGTCAGCATGGCTCCCGGATATTTTCCGAACTGGACAGTGCTCAGTTTATAATAAGGATTATCTTTCAGGCCGGTGTAATTGACCGACACAATACCTTCCAGCGTTTGCAGCCGGCCGGCTAGTTCCAGGCAAGTTGCTCCCTGCCGTTCGAAACGGAGAGGCATGGTTTCCAGTCCCAGCGTCTGCATGTAGGCAACCTGCGGCGTCATATAAGCGCCCAGGTTCCGGTGTATCTCCTTCCGGAGGCGGGCGGTGAAAGCGCGTTCGCCAAACTGTTCATACCAATGTTTCAGTGTGATAAAATGGCTCCAGTCGAAGGTCCCGTTATCAAGTATCAGGCCTCCTATGCTTGTTGCCCCGCCGGAGATATATTTGGTGCTGGATACGATCTCGATATCTATACCAAAATCTTTTCCGTGGAAGACAGAGAAAGGAACGATCGTCGTGTCGGCGATCAAAGGTACTCCCGCCTCCTTTGCGATAGAAGATAACATCTTCAGGTCGGCCACTTCCAGCTGCGGATTGGTAATCACTTCGAGAAAGATCGCACAGGTGTTGCAGTCGATATGGGCGCGGACCTCGTCGGGATCGGTCAGGTTACAGAAACGTGCCTCGATATCAAAGGTGGCCAGCGTCGTCTTCATCAATGACCAGGTATTGCCGAACAGATGCGGGGAAGTGACGATATTGGCTTTTGCACGCCCGATCGTCATCAACGTATTGCAAATAGCAGCCATACCGGAATTGAGGGCGGTGACACTCATGGCTCCGGTAACGGACAGCACACGATCTTCAAAATATTGTACGGTCGGATTCGTAATCCTCGAATAAGCATGGTCGGACGTACGGCCACAGAAAGCGGCTTCCATCGCTTCCGCCGATTCGAACTCGTAAGCAGCAGTGTTATAGACCGGCATTGCCAATGAGCCATAGGCGTCCGGCTTCTCGTAAGGCGTATGAAGCAAACGGGCTTCAAAACTATTTTCTTCCATTCTGTATTTTCCTCGTATAATTTTCTTTTTGCCGCTACAAATGTAGGATTCATTTAGATGTAAAATAGAATTATCCGGTAAAAATTAGTACATCCAACTGTTAAATTGTATCTTTGGATTCCTATTAAACGATCTAAAAGAGCTGTTATATGAAGATAATAACATACAATGTAAACGGCCTCCGCGCCGCTGTGGGAAAAGGCTTTCCGGAATGGTTAAAACAAGAGCAGCCCGATGTACTCTGCCTGCAGGAAACTAAACTTCAGCCGGATCAATTCCCAGCAGAGGCCTTTGCGGATTCAGGTTATAAACCTTACCTGTTCAGTGCCCAGAAGAAAGGTTATAGCGGGGTAGCTATCCTCACCCGTCAGGAACCCGATCATGTGGAAATAGGAATGGGCATAGAAAAATATGATAACGAAGGCCGTTTTATCCGTGCGGATTATGGTGACCTGTCAATTGTCAGTGTCTACCATCCTTCCGGAACCAGTGGTGATGAACGCCAGGCATTTAAAATGGAGTGGTTGGAAGATTTCCAGCGTTATGTAGCGGAATTACAGAAAGCACGTAAGAATCTGATTCTTTGCGGCGACTATAATATCTGTCATGAACCGATAGACATTCATGATCCGGTACGCAATGCGACTAACAGCGGTTTCCTTCCCGAAGAACGCGAATGGATGACACGGTTTCTGGATGCGGGATTTATTGACACATTCCGCCATCTCAATCCGGAAAAGCAACAATATACCTGGTGGAGCTACCGCTTCAATGCGCGTAAAAACAATAAAGGCTGGCGTATCGATTACTGCATGGTCAGCGAACCGGTAAAACCGTTGCTGAAATCGGCTTATATTCTGAATGATGCCGTGCATTCAGATCATTGCCCGGCGGTATTGGAGATTGAATAAAAGACAGAAAGTATATATGAAAGGGGAGAATATATCTCCCCTCTTCTCTTTATTCACGCCAATACTCCGGCTTGTCCAGTGCATCAGCGCATCTTACCTTTCCTTTAGGAATACTTCCTGCTTCCGAAGTAAGGGATTGATACATCCAACAATCAGCATAGATATCTTCAATCGGATAAGGAGGCGGATAACCGGCTGCTTCTGCATTCCCCTTAAAACCATGACGGGGATAATACTCTTTATGCCCCAGCACAAAAACCATCTCCACTCCCATCTCCTTCAATATCCGATGGCCTTCCCGGATCAGCAAACCTCCGAAACCTTGTTTCTGATACTCCGGCTTTACGGCCAAAGGAGCCAGGATATAAACAGAAGGTGAAGGATTGCTCCCCTCCAGTGAGGCCTTTGTAAAAAGGATATGGCCTATAGCCTCCCCCTGATAACAGGCAAGCAATGAGACATAAGGTTCTGCTGTCTGATCTGCCAAAAGGTCTTCCACCAGTACGGCCTCGTCATCTTCACCGAAAGCGAGTCGTTCAACGTTCATTACATCGTTAAAATCGTCAGAAGTAGCCCTCCTGACTTGCACGTCGTTTAAATTCATGACTATGATATATTAAATGGTTACTATGCTCCCTTATGGGAACAGTTTTTATCTATAAAAGGATATAATAATAAGGCCCGGATGAAGATGTATATCCGGAGTATTGAAGTGACCAGCCTATAAAGAGTTATAGGCTGTTATTAAGCACTTATAGATGTAGAAAGTAGTGTTTTCAAAAAACTGTTTTTATAATTCGGGAGCAAATATAGCAAAATAATCCGGTTAGTAACCACTCAGTGCCGGAAGAAGTTCTTCATTACATGATTTTATTAAGTTACATGAGATACAAAAATAATTCTTTTATCCTTATCTTTGCCCTAAATCTAAATTAAAAACACATCATATTCTTATGAAAAACTATTTCAAAAGAAATTGTTTCCTTATTCTATTCGTCTTTTTGATGTTTCAGAGTCATTCTACTTTGTGGGCAATGGATGGTGCCGGAATGGCATTCAAGGTTAGTCTGTCAGGAAAGATTTATCATCAATTTTCTTTTTTGCTGGAAGAGGATATCCGTCCGAAATCAAACTTCAAACAAGCAGAGTGGTTTCTGACAACAGGAGAAATCAACTATACATTCAACCGGTATCTGAAAGCCGGAGTAGCCTATATGTTACTTAACCAGTACAAGGCTTCCGAAGAGTTACGGAACAGATATTATGTGTATGCTTCAGGAAAATATCCTGTCGGCAACTTTGTCCTGTCTCTTCGCGAACGATTCCAGAGTACTTATAAAACAGGCGCCGAACATCCCAAGAATTATCTCCGGACAATGCTCACCCTCTCCTATAAGATCTGTAAAACGGATTTCTCCCCTTTTGCTTATGCCGAAATATTTAATGACACAGGCTATCAGGGTAATATGCACACAGACAGGATTCGCCTCTCAGCCGGAAGCGATTATAAGATAAACAAACAAAACGCATTGCAGTTATATTACCGTTACCATATATTCAACGTATATGATCCGGTCAATTATAAACATGCAATAGGGCTGACCTACTCACACAGGTTCTAAAAAAATAACTATCTTTGCAGCCGGAATTTAATTTATAGACATGATACGGAAAGTTTTTGCTTTCCCGAGTGCTTGATAAACCTCGTAAAAAACAAGAATTATGCAGAAGACAACTGTAACAATCCCATTTATGCTGCTTGGCATCCTGTTCAATATATGCCTGGTAGCGTCCAATCTTTTAGAAACGAAAGTCGTACAGGTATTTGGCATTACTGCTACAGCCGGACTGATCGTATTCCCTATTTCCTATATTATCAATGATTGTATTGCCGAAGTATGGGGATTTAAGAAAGCGCGTTTGATTATCTGGAGCGGATTTGCTTCGAACTTCCTCGTTATCGGATTTGCACAACTGGCAGTCATGTTGCCTGCCGCCCCGTTTTGGGAAGGGGAAGAAGGTTTTAACTTCGTCTTTAGAATGGCTCCGCGCATTGCGATTGCAAGCCTGATCGCTTTTCTGGTCGGCTCGTTCCTGAATGCGTATGTGATGAGTAAAATGAAGATTGCTTCCAAAGGGAAAAACTTTTCTTTACGTGCGATCGCTTCGACATTAGTGGGTGAGAGTGCCGATTCGATGATTTTCTTTCCGATCGCTTTTGCCGGATTGATTCCCTGCAAAGAATTATTAATCATGATCGGGACACAGGCGGTTCTGAAATCCCTCTATGAAGTGATCATTCTTCCAGTAACGATCCGCGTAGTAAAATACATAAAGAAGGTGGACGGTAGCGATGTCTATGATATCGGAACTTCTTATAATGTTTTGAAGGTAAAAGACATATAACAGTTGACAACTGTCACTTGTCAACTGTCAACTTACTACATTTAGCCTGCCGGAAAGTCTATCGTTTCTGTGCTTTCTGTCCAGTTCTCTACTTCGAAGCCGTCAGATGAGGTTTCTTCGGAGTATAATTCTCCTAATGTAATATTGAGAGTCAGACGGTTTCCGGCTATTAATGCATTGTCCAAAGGTTTCCGGAAATGTTTTACCAATCCATTCTTCAACGTCAGCATAATAGTGAGGGGAGGATTGTCGGAAGAAGGGAAAACCATAACTGTTGAATTGGCGGACATGGACATGCTATCGGTCGACATGGTCAACGGAAATGCGACAGTCTTTGTGAAGTCGCTTGCTTCAGCAGTATAATAGTCCAGCCGGGAAGCAATATTTCCAACCAGGATACGGGCAGAAGCGATACTCGCATCCATCTTATTGCCGTCCTTATTCGTCAATGTTATTTTTAAACCGGCTGTGGCATGCTTCATCGTTGCCTGCATTTTATCCGTACCGACTTTGATGGGATTGACGGCATGCAGATAATCATAGACAGGCATATAAGTTGTATCTTTATAATTATCCTGATACATAGTCATATACAAATCTGACAAATCTGCCCCTACACGTAAACCGGGCTCTCTGATAGCTGCGGCATCATAGACCGAATCGGTCTGGCTGTTTTTGGATAATCCCCAGTACAGGAAATTATAATCTCCCAAAGGCAACCTGACAGGAGCAGTAGCTTTATAAATGGAACCGTCTTTTATAGTGTAGGTTGCATTAATAGGCGACAATGTGCCGTTAATGCCATAATTCCCATAATAAAGGCTGGAATCTCCGGTACAGGGATAAACCATCAGGACACCGGTAAATGATGTTGTTGAAGTACCTGTCGAAACTCTCATTTCGGCCAACTCGGGACTTATCAGATCATCTGTGTTTACGCAATGGCAATCGTCATCCTTCGAACAGCTGCCGAAAAATACGCCCATCAATAGCGTAGAGAAAACTAACTTATTCATAATCACCAAATATTTGTTTAGATTTATGCTTATAGAAACAGCACACAAACAATTTGGTTCTCGGAATCGGTCTTATTAACTTTTAAAGTAACGGCTACTATTTATTTGAACAAATGCGACCAGTCTTCCCGCGGCTGGGGAGTATAGGTACGAATACCAAGCGCCTCCGCCGTACGACAGTTAGGTACGGCATCATCCAGGAATAAGGTTTCTTCCGGATTGATACCGGCATCTTTCAAGACATATTCAAATATATCGGCATTGGGCTTGACCATGTTCAACTCATAGGAAAGGTATATCTTTCCGAAAAAGTCTTCGGCATGATGTCCTTTATAGGCAAAGCTATTCTTCTCGGCCCATTGCCAGTGGATCTCATTCGTATTACTGAGAAGCATCGTATTGTATCTGGAACGAAGGTCCATCAATAAATCGAGTTTGTAGGCGGGTATATCATCGAGCATGGCAATCCAGGCAGCATCGATCTGTTCATCGGTCAGGCGCTGCTGGGTAAGGTGACGGATACCGTCCCTGAACTCGGCAGAGGTGATAGTTCCCATCTCTATCTGCATAAACAGGTCTTTACTGTTCAGGATGCAGTCGCGGACATCGGGCACACCAAAACTTTCAAAGGCCTCCACACAGCGGTTGCGGGTCAGATTAATGATCACTCCGCCAAAGTCTATAATCAGATTCTTTATTCCTTCCATACTCATCAATAATAATTACCAGCGTCTGCGACGTCTGCGGTGACGCTGTTTTTGTTTATAATCACGTATTCTGCGGTAGACTACCCAGACAAATAACAAACCGAACACAGCAAAGATCAACAGGACAATACCGGTATTCAGGTTATCGCCTTTCACACGGCTCCACATTTCCAGCACAAGCTCCGTCTCATCGCCAAAGTCACGGATCATAGCACAACGTTCCACCACTTTATGATCGGGATATTGTACCGGATTGATCCGGATACTGTCGTTTCCGGTACCAAAGAAATAGCTGAGATCAGAAAACTCCTCGATTGTCGTATCTATTTTTGCCTCCAGTATCTCCGGTGTGGCAACGGCACTTACATAACCATTGGCATCCATATTGCGCAAGGCAATGTCCGGACGGCAAAGATAATCCAAAAAATAACTGGCAGCCTTCACATTGCGGGCATATTTGGGGATTGCCCAGCCATCATACCAGATATTACTACCTTCGAGCGGCACTTCATAACCAAGCTCCACTCCCACTGCATCGGCTTCTTCCATTGCCCAGACGGCATCTCCGCTCCAGGTAAGGTTCAGCCAGGCCTTGTTTTTGGTCATCATTTCCTTACCGAAGTCGGCTTCCCATCCGGCAATATTGGGTTTCATGCGTTTCAGGTAATCCTCAGCAATAGCGATTGCTTCAGGGGAGTTGTCGTTCATCAATTGTTCTACCGTAACGGTTCCGTCGGCAAGTTCCTTGGCATGAGCATAAATGATAGCAGTACCATAGGCATCGCGATAACTGTCTTTCATTAGGATCTTGTTCTTATACTTGGGATTCCACAGGCAATCCCAGGTCATCACTTCATCCTTTGAAACAAATTTCTTATTATAGAGCAAGCCTGCCGTGCCCCACATATAAGGGACAACGTAGTCGGTCGTTTTCATTCCCGGCTGGCTCAGTTTATTGAGTTGTTCCTGGATATACGGAGAAATGTTATTCAGGTAATCGGGCGTTTTTCCGAAGTTACGGTCGATGGGAAGCAACAGCTTTTTCTTCAGCATACGTTCGATGATATATTCCGAAGGACATATCAGGTCGAAATCTTCGTGACCACGCTCCACCTTGGTCAACATGATCTCGTTAATGTCGAATACCTGGTAAATGATACGAA
Organism: Parabacteroides goldsteinii; assembly: GCF_020091425.1. Classification (NCBI taxonomy): domain Bacteria; kingdom Pseudomonadati; phylum Bacteroidota; class Bacteroidia; order Bacteroidales; family Tannerellaceae; genus Parabacteroides; species Parabacteroides goldsteinii. Next base: position 2,769,822 of record NZ_CP081906.1, read on the forward strand.
TATCCTCTCCCGTCTGCTCCTTATACCAGACCGGAAATTCATCCAGAATATCTTCATCGATATAATCCGCCCAGTTATAAATTTTCAATATCTTACTGCGCTCTTTTTCCGTACGTGCACAGGACGAAAAAACGCCCAGGCAAGCGACAAGTACGCATATTATTTTAATTAGTCTGTTCATACCCTACTCCTGTTTGACATTATTTAGCGGCTTTATCAGCTCTCTTATTTATCACAATCAGCAACACCAGTACAGTGACAAAGATGATTGTGGACAACGGACGCAGTTCAGGAGTAAGTCCTCCCTTCCGGGCATCCGCATAGATAAAGGTTGAAAGTGTCTCCAGTCCTTCGTTACCGATAGTAAAGATCGTGACGGCGAAGTCGTCGATCGAAAGCGTGAAAGCCAGGATAAAACCACTGATCATTCCAGGCCATATCTCCGGCATAATCACTTTGCGCAGTGCCTGAAACGGGGTTGCACCCAGATCAAGCGCGGCTTCATACACATTCTGGTTCATCTTTTTCAGACGGGGCATCACACTCAATACAACATAAGGAGTACAGAATGAAATATGCGCCAGCACGACTGTAGTAAATCCCTGCGAAATACCAAAACTGACAAACAACAGGAACAGAGAAACACCGGTTATGATATCTGCATTCATCATCGGTATGGCATTTCCGAAGTTCATGATTCTACGCGAACGGCTTCTCAGGTTGAATATACCGATAGCAGCAATACTTCCCAGGATTGTCGAGATAGATGCAGCCAGCATGGCAATGGCAAATGTATTCCACAAAGCACCTACCAGCGAACGCTGCACGCCTCCGGTAAACAAGGAAGTATACAATTTTGTTGAAAATCCCGTCCAGTTACCCAGCACCTTCGCTTCGGTAAATGAAAAGATCATAATGATCAGGATCGGAGAATAAAGCAGGATAAGAAGCAACCACAGATAGGCCTTCGCCATTATTTTCGTCATCATATCACACCTCCTCCTTCATTTGAGGCATTGTCTTCCTCGTTGGTAAACAGGATCGTGACACCGATCAGCAGCAACATGATAAGAGACAGGGCGGCGCCATAGTTCCACATCCCATTATTGATATTCTCTTGTACGGTCGTACCGAACAGTTTGATATTGTTCATTGTCAGCAACTCGGCAATAGCAAACGTCGAAACGGTCGGCATAAAGACCATCACGATACCGCTCATCACACCGGGCATCGACAAAGGAAAAATTGTCTTCATAAATACCTGGAAAGGATTGGCACCCAAATCCTGTGCGGCTTCAATCAGGCTGCGGTCCATCTTCTGCAAGGTGTTATAGATCGGATAGATCATAAAGGGCAGAAAGTTGTATACCATACCGAAGATCAAGGCTCCTTCGCCCAAAGGCAAATCAAGGAAATCGAACAGGGCGACTGTAGCCAACGTACGGATCAGAATGTTCACCCACATCGGCAGGATAAACAACACGACCATCGTACGGGAAGTATTAAAACGGGCCTGACTCAATATATAGGCTGCCGGATATCCTAAGAGCAGGCAGGCCAAAGTAGTAATGATCGCAATCCCAATAGAATAGACAAAGGTATTCAATGCCTCGGGATGCATCATAAATTTACGGAAGTTGGCGAAAGTAAATGCTCCCTCGGCATCCGTAAAGGCATATAAAACGATCAGGAGCAATGGCATCACTACGAATACCGCCAGAAATAATGCGTAAGGAATCGTCCAGTTCCTGCGCCGCATGAAAAATGCTGAGACTTTATTTATCACTTCCTTTCCTTTTAGTTATGAATAATACGTATATTCTCAGGGGCAATCCGTATACCGACCCGGTCACCATCGTCCCAGACATCTGTCGTATCGACGAAAATATCTTCGTCCCAGTCAGTAAACACTGTCAGATGATAATGGTTCCCTTTGTACAGGATAAATTTCACTTCACCTGTCAGCTTGCCGTCTTCTTCGTTATCTTCCAGAATAACATGACGGAAATCGACTTCCACTTTTACAGGAGCGTCCGGTTCCATATCGGAAACTTCGTTACACTCAAAAGTGGTTCCAAGAAATTCCACATGGGTAGAATCAATCATTTTACCTTCAAACGTGTTGCAGACACGTTCTTTCTTCATAACATGAATATCGAATGGTTTTACCAGCAATCCGACTTCCTGTCCGGCTTCAAAACAATGATAATCCTGTACCATGAACTCGTATCCTTCGGGAGTCTGCACCATCATTTCGTAATGGACTCCTTTAAAGATGGAAGAAGTAACCGTTCCGGTCAGCATGGCAGCTTCCGACGGGTCGAATATATAAATATCTTCCGGACGGATTACAACATCGACCGGTGCCTGTTCTCCAAACCCTTCATCGACACATTCAAAATCGTGTCCGGCAAAAGAGACTTGCTTATCTTTTATCATCAATCCGTTCAGGATATTACTTTCACCGATGAAGTCGGCTACAAACGAGTTGATCGGTTCGTTATAGATATCGATCGGGGTTCCTATCTGCTGGATACGGCCTTCGCTCATAACAACGATCGTATCGCTCAAAGTCAATGCTTCTTCCTGGTCGTGGGTTACATAGACGAAGGTAATGCCGAGCGACTTATGCATTTCCTTCAATTCCATCTGCATATCTTTACGCATCTTCAGGTCGAGGGCAGCCAGCGGTTCGTCGAGCAGCAACACTTCCGGTTCATTCACAATGGCGCGGGCAATGGCGACACGCTGCTGTTGTCCGCCGGAAAGGGAATCGACATCACGGTATTCGTAATCGGTCATACCGACCATCTTCAAGGCTTGCTTTACCTTCTTTTCGATCACGGCGGAAGGCAGTTTCTTTAATTTCAGACCGAAAGCGATATTATTGAAAACATTCAGGTGCGGGAACAATGCATATTTCTGAAACACCGTATTGACCGGCCTTTTGTGTGGCGGCGTTTGCGTAATCTCCTTTCCTGCAATGGAGATCTCCCCTTCCGAAGCGGTCTGAAATCCGGCTATCAGACGTAACAATGTGGTCTTACCACAACCGGAAGGTCCCAAAATAGTAACAAACTCGCCCTTACGGACAAACAAATTTACATCATTCAGCACAGCCTTGTCCCCAAAGAACTTGGATACATGTTCTACACTGATAATGCAGTCGGACTTTTGCATAGATTTATCCCTTTTCCTTACAAGTTAAACATATAATCGCTCGCTTTTATAAAAAGCGGCACAAAGGTATACATTTTAAGGGACTTTCAAAACGTCTGAACCGTTAAGAGATGGATATATAAAAGAACGTTGCCGAACTTTATTTATTTCCCTTGGGTAACAACAGGTTCAGTAAAACTCCCAACAATGCGGACAACCCGATACCGGCCATTGTAAAACCGCCAAATTCAATTGCTGCGCCACCTATGCCGAAGGTAAGGATCAGCGAAACAATAATCAGGTTGCGTGTATCGCCCAGATTCGTCCGGTTTTGTATCAGGCTGTTTATACCGACAGCCGCAATCGTACCGAACAGCAACAACATTATTCCGCCCAACACGGCCGGCGGAATCGATTTCAGAAAAGCACTGATCTTCCCAAAGACAGAAAAGACAATACCTGTCACCGCAGCAATACGGATAACGGTAGGGTCTGTGATCTTTGTCAGCGAGATAGCGCCAGTCACTTCCGAATAGGTCGTTACAGGAGGTCCTCCGATCAGGCCGGCAGCAATACATGCCAGACCATCACCCAACATAGTACGGTGCAAACCCGGATCTTTCACAAAATCTTTGCCGGTCACCTCATTGATGGCATATACATCGCCGATATGTTCAATGATCGGGGCGATGGTAACCGGAATCATAAAAATCACAGCTCCCCAGGATAATTCCGGTTTAACGAACTGGGGAAACGCAAACCAGGGAGCGGCAACAATCGGTTCAAAATCAATCACACCAAAGACTGCCCCGGCAATATACCCTACAATGATCCCGCAAAAGATAGGGATCAGCTTGATCATCCCCTTCCCGAGCAAGGATGCCAGAATAGCCGTCAGCAAAGCGATCAGGGCCAGCGGCCAGTTCTCTTTCGCCATATTCACACCGGAACCGGCAAGCGACAAACCAATCAGTATAATAACCGGCCCGATCACGACCGGAGGGAAAAGCGTTTTAATAAAACCGATGCCACGCCATTTAACCAATGCGCTCATCAGTCCGTAGACGGCACCTACGGCAACCAGTCCCGACATCGTACCCGGCAAACCATATAATTCTGTCGCTTTAATGATGGGAGCAACGAAAGCGAAACTACTTCCCAGGAAAATAGGAACTTTTCCTTTTGTAACCAGATGAAAGATCAATGTACCCAGCCCGGCAGTAAAAAGGGCTGTCGAAGGATCAAGACCGACCAATAAAGGCACCAATACTGTTGCACCAAAGGCTACAAAGAGAAATTGAACGCCCACTATTGTTTTTTGAGCGGGGCTCAGTGATTTTTTGCTGTCCATTGCGAAATAAAAGATTATATTTGCACAAATATAAATAGAATAATTCAAACGCTGAATAAGAATATGACACAGAATAACTTTCATAAAGAAACAGCCTATTTTGCATCCGGCTGTTTTTGGGGAACCCAATATCACCTGGAAAAAGTAAAAGGCGTAGAATATACGCATGTCGGCTACATGGGCGGAACAGTAAATAACCCTTCCTATCCGGAAGTAAAAACAGGGACAACCGGCCATGTAGAAACCGTTGAAGTCATCTTTGATCCTGCACAAACCAGCTTCGAACAATTGCTGCGTCTTTACTTCGAGACCCACGATTTCACACAGGTAGGCGGACAAGGCCCGGACATAGGCAGCCAATATCGCTCCGTTATCTTCTATTGCAATGAAGAGCAGAAGGAGATCGCGGAAAGATATATCGGTAAATTATTTGGAATGGGATTTAAAGTAGCTACGGCATTGGAACCTGCCGAGAAATTCTGGATAGGAGAAGACTATCACCAACATTATTACGACAAGAAAGGAGAAACTCCTTATTGTCATATTTATCGGAAGATATTCAATGATTGATTTTGTTTCATCCTAAGGAAACTAAAATTTCTTCCGGGAGAAACAACTGTTTCATCCGGAAGAAACTAAAAATATACTATCAGAAGTTTTTCTTATCGTCAATAATATATTCGGGACGCGCTTTAATTTCATCGAACAGAATCCCTACATATTGTCCTAAAACACCCACCGTCAACAGCTGGACACCGCCGAAGAAAATAACAGATGTCATAATGGAAGTCCAACCGCTTTCGGCATTACTGAACCCGTAGATTTTTCCCAGTGTAAACCAGGCGGCCAAAACAATACCGACCACCACAGCTATAAATCCCAAACTTGTTGCCAACCGAAGCGGCTTTTTAGAGAAATACAACATGGCCGTCGAAGCAAACTTCCACATTTTGCTGAAAGGATATTTCGTTTCACCGGCAATCCGGGCTTCCCGCTCATAATAAAACGGCACCTGCTTATAACCGAGCCAGCTTATCAATCCCCTGATATATTTACCCCGTTCCTGAAAACGGTCGAATTGATCCATAATTTTCCGGTCGATCATACGGAAGTCACCGGTATCCAGCGGAAAGCTGACGTCACTCATATAATTAAGTAAACGGTAAAATGCTTTTGAGGTAATTTTTTTGAAAAAGCTTTCCCCTTCCCTCGATTTTCGTACGCAATAAACTACGTTTGCATGCTCTTTTTCCTGCAATTCCAATATACCGGGAATCAGTTCGGGAGGGTCCTGCATATCGGCATCGAGTATGACGGCCAAATCAGCGTCACAGTTATTGATACCTGCCGTTACGGCCGGCTGATGTCCGAAGTTTCTTGAAAAATGGATTACCTTTACCTGTGGATCGGAGGCAGCTATACCATCCAGCAATTCCCGGGTTTTATCCCGGCTTCCATCGTTTATATAAATAATTTCAGTAGCAATAGGCACCGACTGCAATGCTTCCTTTGTACGACGGTATGATTCGGATATAACCAACTCTTCGTTGTAACACGGCACTATAACTGCAAGCTTCTTCATCTGCTTTTTATGACTTGAATGTATAAAACTTATTCATTACGAAATTAATAACCGTATAAAAAGCCATAGCCAGCAACTGGTTATAATAAGGATCGATCGACAGGTTGGCATTCAGATACATCAGCAACCCCAGTTGCATCAGATAACAGATACCGAACACAACACCGAAACGAACGGCACTGCTCATCCAGCCCGCATCGCTATGGAACGTCCATTGCTTGTTCCAGATAAAACTGTTCAGTACCCCCGCCGCATAACCGACTATATTCGATACAATATCCGAACAACCGAGCAGCTTCATCATTATCCAGATAACGACAGCTGTTATAACGGTGTTCCCCACTCCCACTATACCATACTTAATGGCTTGTTTTACTGTTTCCATTCTTATTTATAATATCAGTGACTTCCTGCTCGGTCAGTTCCTTTACATTTGTTATTGTAAAGATGTCTGAAAGGAAATCGCCGTATTGGTTACATTCATTGATAACCTTGTCAAGGGTTAACTTGATGTCTGCACGTACCGGTATCAAAAACACCAGTTCCACATATTGCTCCCCGATCGTCAGGCGCTCTATCTCGCAGTCGGCCTTCGGCAGGAAATAAGCGAACTCACGTTCTATGACTTTACGCTGATACTCCAGGAAAGGTTTACGATCCCTGGATAACATCAATACGTAAAAGCGCAATTTCTCACCTTTGCCTCCCAGCCCTGTCGAAATATATATTTGTTTCTCATCCGACAACTCCGACTCCAAAGAGATGCGACTTTCCATCAAAGCCATATAAGCCCAGTTGCTCACATCTTCGTCCGGGTGCTGCACATAATCTTCCAGCATCCGGTAGGCTTTCACCTCGCGGGAAGTTGCCAGCATGGATAAAATATATTTCTTATAATCGGTTGTCGACTCCGGATTAGACAGACTTTCGCGGAAGGCTGTATAATCCATATCGTTTAAATCCGGTTTTGCCCTTTCTTTACGAACCTGTTCGGAATACTTGAAATATTCCATCTGAAGTTCAACCGGAACACGCTGTTCTAATATATGGAAATGTCCGTCCATCTTGCTAAAAGAGTCACGGAACTTCTTGAATACATCACCTTCTTCTTTCATAGACCTGTTTTTTTAGTTATATACTATACCCAATAAACAAGAAACTAAGACAAAAGTAAGGCTTTTTCCCGATATTTTTGGCATTAGAGCATAAAAACGGGGATAAATGGCATTTTTATTTACCTTTTATCCCCCAGATCAGTTCAAATTATGCGAATCAAACGCCTGCATAGATCAGGAAACCCAAACCGACAACAAAAAACAGGAACATTCCCAAATTCAGATAACCGGAAGATCTGGGCGCTCCTTTAAATTCATGCCAGATCAGGATTCCCCACAGGGCCGAAACCAATGTTGCACCTTGCCCCAGGCCGTAAGAAATGGCGGCTCCGGCTTTTTCAGAAGCAATCATACTGAATGACTGCCCTATACACCAGATCACTCCACCTAATATCCCGACAAAATGGGTACGGATATTCCCTTTAAAATAACCGGCAATAGAGACAGGGGCGCCTTCTACCGTTTTTTTCATTGCAATCGTGTTAAAGAGAAAATTGCTGGCAAATACGCCGAGGGCAAAAATGAAAACAGCCGTATAGGGTGTCAACTTGCCTGCTGCGGGAGAGGCAAAGTTTTCCAGATCCATGGAAGCAGCAACAAAACGGTAAAAGAAAGCCATGATCACGCCGGCTGCAACAGAAATAAATATTCCTTTTCCGGAAACTTTTTTTGAGCCGACCAATGCTTTTTTATAAGCCAGCCCGTTCAGAAGGATCGCAACAGCAATCAATGCCACACCGACAAAAATAAACAATGGCTCTCCTTTAGCGTCACCAAAATAATTGATCAGGACGCCCAAAACCAAAGCCAAACCAACTCCTACCGGAAAAGCGACGGACATACCGCATATGGCTATTGCTGCCGAAAGCAATATGTTCGAGGCATTAAAAATGATTCCTCCCAAAAACGCACTGCCGATGCTGACCGGATCGGCCTGCATCAGATCGGGAATAAAACTGCGGCCTTCGGAACCGATACTGCCCAAGGTAAAAGCAGAGATAACGGAGAACAAAAGAACTCCGATCACATAATCCCAATAAAAGAACTCATACCTCCATGTCCTGGAGGCCAGTTTCTGTGTATTTCCCCATGAGCCCCAACACAACATGGTGACAACACAAAAAACAATTGCCAATGTATAACTTTGTACAATAAACATATCTTTACTATTTAGAACCAGGTTGATGCATCATATAATTTTCCAGCAAGGCAGCCATCTGACCGGCCGGCATCTTTTCTATCAGACGAAGGTCCTTTCCGTTCTCGTCCGGAATCCAAGTGTTAGTACCTTCCTCATCGATCACTTTGAATATTCCACGTTCCACATTATAATAAGGGTCATATCCTTTAATGGCGACCCAGACAGCCGTAAGATCCCAACTCATCCGTCCGTCCGGATCTCCTTCCGCAAAGCACAAGGCATAAGCATCCTTTACGGGACTATCCGTTATATCGGAAGCGACCAGCTTCTTGCCTGTCAAAACGACATTTCCGATCTCAAAACCACTAAAGACAATTTCAGTAGGCCATTGTTCTGCCACAGTCTTCGAAGCCGGCGTGTCACAAAAGACATTGAACTCCCGTCCTTTTGGGAAAAAGCCAGCCATAGCGACAACCTGTTTCACCTTTTTAGCGACCAGTTCTTTTCCTGACAAAGGGCTATATTCGTCACCTTCTGAATGCAACAGGTCTTTCAGATTGGTAAAAAAGCCGATTGTACAGATCACCACACTTTTATCCGGCTGCGCACTCAGCACTTTGCGATATACCTGAACGGCATCAGGAGCATCCGACGTCTTCTTTGTTTTATGAGGATATTTATCAGGCAAAGCCTCCGTCCATTTGATCTTATGACCGGAAGTCATCGTTACACCGCCTTCGCTTTTGGGCGCCCCGACAGGAATGGAAGGACGATTAAAATAGGTATTCAATACTTCGATACAGGGGACGACTGATTCATCATGGTTGGATGACAAAGTTGCAAGAATATCGACATATCCGCTATCAGCCAGGGCATGCATGACAGCCATTGCACCGACATCATCATAATCAGGCCCCAAATCAGTATCCAGGATCAGACTGACAGGCTGCATGGCGGTTTCCTGTACGGTTTTCTTCGGTGTACTGTTACAGGAGACCAGCAGGGATAATACACAGATTAACAAAAATAGATGTTTCATGATATGATATTATTGATGGTTTATTTTCAATGGTGCATCCGAATAAACAATCGCTTCACCGAAATTGACTGATGCATCCGGATGGGGATTCAGCCATTTAAAAGTGACGGTGTGCTGTTTTTCAGGCAACTGATATTTCCAGAACAATTCATGGCGGCGGGTAATATATGAAGCGGGCAAATTGGCTGTTTCCACTAATTCCCCATCTATGTACATTTCCACACGGGCAACATACTCGTTATCCCTAGCCTGCACATTCCCTTTAAAGACAATGCCTGTCCCTTCAAATGTAACGTCACCCACTTTTGCCACTTGTTTATTAACACCTATACGGTCTACCGGATATAATCCTTCGAAAGCCTTCTCCAATCTTACCGGAACAGGTTGCTGGCAGGAAATAAAGACATTATCTCCTTCTATCTTCCCTCCATTCCGTTCTACGACCTGCAAAGCCTGGTTAAAACTCATCCGGTAGGTCTTATTCAGAGAGATCGTAGTATAGGCAAAGTCCATATCCTCCACTTCTCTCAGGTTTTTCAACCAATATTCAGGAATCTTGCTGTACCCTAAAACTGTCCCTAAAATTCCAGCGGCCGAAGCCGGATTACAATCGGAATCCTGCCCGCAACGGGTGGCAATATCCATCGTTTTATAAAAATCACCTTCACCATACAACAAACCGATCAGGATATAAGCACTGTTAATTACAGCATCGATATTGAACGGGACAAAAACGCCATCCGGGCAACCGATATCTTCGCTCCATTTCTTTTCGCATTCAAACCAGGTACGTTTCCAATCATCCGGAAACTCTTTATGCCAGCGGATCACATCGTTCATACATTGATAATAACGGCTTTCTTCCGGAATCGTTTTAAGGGCTTCGGAAACTATAAACGCTATATCATCCGAAACAAATGCGAGTGAATACATGGCTCCCACATAAACGCCACCATACCAACCGTCGCCATAATTCATGATATGCCCGATCTTATCCGAGATCTCCGAAGCTGTATTCGGCATCCCCGGCGACATCAAACCGGCATAATCGGCTTCGATCTGATAATCCAGGTCATCCGCATGCGGATTGTTCAGCCAATGGCCGGAAGCGGGAGGCATGATACCTTGCAGGATATTATAGCGTGCAGCCTGATTGGCATGCCATAGCGTATATCCGGCATTCGCAAATGCCATCGCAAAAGAATCGACAGGTGCATCCAAGCCCAGACGGTCGAAGACATCAACAAAAGTAAGGTCCATATAAACATCGTCATATAATCCCGGAACATTCTCATACCACCATTTTATATACCCGTCCGGCCAGACAATAGGAACATAATCCTGAATCATCGTCCCGTTATAGCGAAACTCCGTCGGCCCTCCGTATGTACAACCAATCGTTTGTCCGGCCCAGCCTCCTTTGATCTTATCCATCAGTTTGTCTTTGCTGATCGATATTTCCGATGGTAAAACAACTTGTTTTCCTGTTGTCGACGCTCGTTCGGAACAAGCCGTAGAAGCCAACAGGAGAAAACAACCTGATAAAACAGGAATAATTAGATTTTTCATAATATACAGATTATAGTTGTTATTCAAATATATCGACTTCACTCCTGTAAGGGACGGACGATTGTGCCCCGACCCGTGTGACGGAAATAGCGGAAGCTTTACAGGCAAACCGGACAGCCTCGATCTGGTTCCGCCCTTCCGATAAAGCAACAGCCAAGGCGCCATTAAAGACATCACCTGCTGCCGTCGTATCCACAGCCTCTACTTTGAAAGCAGGGATAAACTCCACTCCTTCGTCGCAATAGACCAGCGCCCCTTTTGAACCCAGCGTAATGATGACATTCTGCACGCCCATTTCAGAAAGAACACGTGCTGCCTTAACCGCTGACTCCTGCCCGGTTATTTTAACTCCGGAAATCATTTCCGCCTCTGTTTCGTTAGGCGTAATCATATAAAGATGTTTTAATAACGACGGAGATAACGGTTGTGCCGGAGCCGGATTCAATATCACCTTTTTATTCTTATAATATGCGATCTCTGCAACATATTCTACAGTCTCCATCGGTATCTCTAACTGCATCAAAACAATATCTGCCAGATCGACAGCCTCTTCCGCTTTTGCCAGATCCGAAGGTAATAAATTGGCATTTGCACCGGAAGCCACCACTATACAATTTTCGGCCTGCTCATCTACTGTTATCAGAGCTACGCCGGAAGGATACTCCGAGTCTGAAAAGATATAGGAAGTATTAATCCCCTCCTCTTCGAAAAGTTGCTGAGACTGATGTCCGAAAATATCACTGCCTGTCTTACATATAAAAGTTACAGATGCTCCCAAACGGGCAATAGCGACCGCCTGATTTGCACCTTTTCCTCCGGGATTCATAAAGAAAGTTCCTCCCAGAATGGTTTCCCCCGGACGGGGAAGATGTCCGGCCTTGATTACCATGTCGGTGTTGCTACTGCCCACCACCAGGATATTATGCCGCCTTAATTGTTCTGTATCCATATCTATACGAATTTAAAGTCTGCAATGAAGCGATACAAATATAGCTCTATATTCTCTACTATTCCATAAATAATTTATCCATACAGATAATCCCAAATAAAAAAAATTTCTAAATTCGTGCACTGATGTTACCTCAAAAACACTTTATAAATAAATCCGGTATTGACATGAAATACACGAATCCTGATCATCTCATACAGCTTATACAGTCTCTGACAAAGGCAGAAAAAAGATACTTCCGTTTATATGCCAATTTGCAAAGTGGTGAAAAGAACTATCTTTTCCTGTTCGACCTGATCAATAAAGGGATTCCTTCCGACGAAGTTTACAGGCTCTATTGCCAGGAGGAAAACAAGAACAATTTCGATATGGCAGCCAAGCATCTTTACCGGGTGATTATGGATTGCCTGGTACATTTACGGAAGAAAGAAGATGTACAGGCAACTATTTTCAACTATATAACAAAAGCAGACATTCTGTTCGAAAGAGAATTGTTTGAAGAAGCCTTCAATCAACTGAATAAAGCCCAAAAACTTGCAGCGACCTATGAAAACGATCCGCTCCTCCTTCTGATACGCCGGACTGAACTTAAATATCTCAGTTCACTCGGCTTCAATGAAATATCTGAACGGGAACTGGTCAATAAACAGATGAAGATCAATGACATCATGAAATATTCAAGAAATATCAATCTTCACCTGCAACTATATGATATTTTAAAACATCGGATTGCCAATAAAGGATATATACGCTCCGAGAAACAAAAAGACAACCTGAATGACCTGGTTTTAAGCGAACTGAATCTAATAGCCAATAATTCCTACAAAGGATTTGAAGCCAGAAAACTACATCTCCTGTTTCAGGCCACTTATTATCTGAATACAGGTAACTATAAATCAGCCATCCGTTTTTATCAGGAACTTATTACTCTTTTCGAATCGAATCAGCACCTGATCCTGAATCCTCCGATTTACTATTTGAGTGCCCTAAAAGGCATTCTCGATAGTCTTCATCTGGCAGGACTGTACCAGGAAATGCCTTTTTTCATAGACCGCCTGAGAAAAATGCAGCAGGGCGACTACGCAACAGAATTTTTTTTGGAAATAAATGCTTCCATCTATCAATATGAGCAAGTTAGTTATATAAATACAGGCAAGTTCGAAATTGCCTTGGAACTATCCGGCAACTATGAAGATCATTTGTTTAAAAAGATCGGCCTGCTCAGGTTGGAAACACAACTAAAACTGTATTTGAATACTGCCATTCTTTATCTGTGCCTGGAAGAACCGGAGAGAGCACGCAAAAGCATGAAGAAAATATTCAGCTCCGGCAAACTATTTCATACATTGCCTTCGTATAAAACGGCCCGGTTGATAAATCTGCTGATACTGGCTGAACTGGGGGATTACAGCTTTTTCGAAAATGAAATCAACTCCATCAAGCGTAATATTCATTATGAAAAACATATATACCGTACAGAAAAGCTACTGTTCCGTTTTGTCATGTCCTATCCATTGCCGTCTTATCAGAAAGCGCAAAACAAACTGTGGATGCAATTTCAAAAAGAAATAGTAAAAATCAGGGAAGACAAATATGAAAAGCAACTGCTTAAAACATTCGATATACTTTCATGGATAGAAAGTAAACTGACAAACAGACCTTTCGCCGAAATATTAAAAGAAAACTATATCGGATAACCAAAAAGCCTCACCGGGTAAGCAGAAGTGTATTTAACACATCGAACAACTCTTTTCCCAATTATGTTCTATCTTTGCAGAACAACATGGAGAAATATTGGCAAATACTCAAACAATATAAAGGAGGACTGGCAGTCAGTCCGCTGCTTGTACTGATAACTGTACTGTGTGAAACTGTTCAGCCGATGTTTATGGCTGAGATTATCGACAACGGGGTTATGCCTCGTGACCTTTCGGTTATTACACGGGTCGGTACCTTTATGATTTTGATTTCGTTGGCGGGATTATTCGTTAATATCATTAATGTGTATGTGTCTTCCCGCATCGGTATCGGCTTCGGAACCGACTTGCGGACCAGGCTTTTCGACAAGATACAACAACTGTCCTTTTTCGATATAGATAAATTCAGTTCGGCTTCGCTGGTGACACGGTTGACAAGCGATATTTCCCGTATACAGCAAATTGTGCTGATGTCTATGCGGCTTCTGCTCCGTTCTCCCCTTATGTTGGCGATGGCTGTCTTTTTCGTTGTCAGGATTAACCGGGAGCTGGCTGTTGTACTGATAGCCGCCATCCCCATTCTGGGCGGAAGCGTTTACCTGATACTTAGCAAAGGGTTTCCTTATTTCCTGAAAGTACAGCAGAAAGTGGACCAACTGAACGGAGTGGTCAGGGAGAATCTCATTAATATCCGTGTTGTCAAATCGTTCGTCCGGGAAGATTTCGAGACAAAGAAATTTACCAGGAGCAGCGAAGAGTTACGCGATATGGTTATCCGGGCATCCAATATTGTCGTTTCCATATTTCCGGTCATGCAGCTGGTTATGAACTTATCCATCCTGGCTATCCTGTGGCTGGGCGGACAAAAAGTGATGTACGGCGAGTTGAAGGTCGGCGAACTGATTTCGTTCGTCAATTATCTGGCGCAGGTTTTGATGTCACTGATGATGCTTTCCATGATTATTATGTCGTATGCCCGGGCCTCCGCCTCTTCCAAACGTATTCTGGAAGTACTGGATACGAAACCTTCTTTGACCAACACACAAGAAGGTTTGCAGGATAAATACCGGATAGAGAAAGGAGAAGTGACTTTCGACGATGTCGGTTTCCGCTACACCGGCGGGGAAAACGATGTCTTGCAACATATCAGTTTCCGGGCCAACCCGGGCGAAACAATTGCGCTGGTCGGTGCCACTGGTTCTGCCAAAAGCTCCCTGGTGCAACTGATACCGCGTTTATACGACGCCACTTCGGGAGAAATACGGATCGACGGCATCCCGGTAAAAAACTATAACCTGGATGAACTGCATGCCCGCATCGGCATGGTTCTGCAAAAGAACGAACTGTTTACCGGTACCATTATCGACAACCTGAGATGGGGAAAGCCGGACGCTTCGATGGAAGAAATCGAAGAAGCCGCCCGTGCCGCCGAAGCACACGATTTCATCTGCTCCTTCACCGAGGGTTACAATACGTTGCTGGGACGCGGAGGCATCAATGTTTCCGGCGGCCAGAAACAACGTATCTGCATTGCCCGTGCCTTGCTCCGTAAACCGAAAATCCTTATCCTGGACGATAGCACCAGTGCCGTCGATACCGAAACGGAACTGAAAATACGGAACAACCTGAATGCCATGCTACACGATACAACCGTATTCATCATCACCCAGCGAATCAACACCATGCAGTCTGCCGACCGTGTCATCGTGTTGGAAGACGGCGAGATCAACGCTATCGGAACACCGAACGAACTAATCAAGAATTCGACCGTCTATCAGGAAATCTATCATTCACAACAAGTATTGTTTTAAGTTATGGCACACGGAGATCACTTGAAAGATAATGCAAAACCCAAAGAAGGACGAAAAACCTTCTGTCGGCTGATACCGTACCTGTCATGCGACCGGCGCTTGTTGTTCGTGATTGGCTTCCTGATTATTGTCAGCATCATAGCCAACCTGCTGGGCTCTTATATGTTACGGCCCACCATCAACGACTATATCATTCCGGGAGATTTCCACGGATTAATACGGATATTGATTATGCTGGCTGTCGTGTATCTGACAGGGGTCGCAGCCGTGTATATCCAATATATATTATTGAACAAGATCGGCCAGCGAACAGTCACCCGGATGCGTTCCGACCTTTTTGAGAAGATGGAACACCTGCCGGTCAAGTATTTCGATACCCATCAGCATGGCGACCTGATGAGCCGTTATACGAATGATATCGACAAGATCAGCGACGCCTTGACCGACCTCTCCGATATGCTCTCCAGCGCTCTGACGCTGATTGGTATCTTCTACCTGATGCTTTATATCAGTCCGGTCCTGACGCTTGTAACCCTGATTACTGTCCCGCTGATGTTCCTCAGCGCAAAAGAAATTGTAAAGCGAAGCCGCAAATATTTCAAAGCACAGCAGGAATCTATCGGTACACTGAACGGTTATATCGAAGAAATGATAAGCGGACAAAAGGTCGTCAAAGTATTCGGCCATGAAAAGAAAGTAAATGCCGACTTTGAAGTGCAGAACAGCGATCTGAAAGAAAAGTCGCAAAAGGCCCAGTTCTACTCCGGACTGATGATGCCCGTCATGCAGAACCTGAATACGCTGAATTATGTATTTATCACCATCGTCGGCGCCCTGCTCGCCATCTTCCGCGGATTCGATGTCGGCGGACTGGCCGCCTTCCTGCAATACTCCCGCCAGTTCGGGCGTCCGATCAACGAACTCGCCAGCCTCTACAACAGTATCCAGGCAGCTATTGCCGGTGCCGAACGTATCTTTGAAGTCATAGACGAAACACCCGAAACACCGGATACTTCCGATGCAATCGCATTACAGAATGTACAAGGCGATGTAGCCATGAAAGACGTTTATTTCGGATACAAACCGGAGAAAACGATTCTGAAAGGAATCTCCCTGCATGCAAAAGCCGGCGGCAAAATAGCCCTGGTCGGTGCCACCGGAGCCGGAAAAACAACCATCCTGAACAAGCTCCCCCGCTTCTTCGATATCCGGTCGGGAGAAATCACGATAGACGGTCATCCCATCCGCCGGATCAAACGGAACAACCTGCGTCAATCCATGGCAATCGTCCTCCAGGATACGCATCTCTTCACCGGAACCGTACGCGAAAATATCCGTTTCGGCCGTCTCGATGCGACCGACGAGGAAGTCATTGCCGCCGCCAAACTAACGGCTGCCCATTCCTTTATCAAGCGCCTCCCCCAAGGTTATGACACGCTCCTTGAAAACGACGGTGCCAACCTGAGCCAGGGACAGCGCCAGTTACTCAACATCGCCCGTGCCGCCATTGCCGACCCTCCCATCCTGCTACTGGATGAAGCGACCAGCAATATCGACACCCGCAGCGAAATCCTTATCCAGAAAGGTCTCGACCAACTGATGCAAGGACGTACAAGCCTCATCATCGCCCACCGTCTCTCGACAGTGAGAAACGCCGACCTTATCCTCGTCCTCGAACATGGAAAGATTATCGAACAAGGCAGCCATCAGGAATTACTGGCACTGAAAGGGAAATATTACTCCCTCAACCAGGAGCAGTTCGAATGAGTAAGGACCTCTCAGCAGGAAATGATACAACAAGGACAACCTGACTGGGATTGCAAAACGTATTCTTCGCTTCCAGAAAGGTGGATAATACACTCTTTTGACAGACAAAAAGCCGATTTATGCTTTATAACATCTTTTCGCGCATCCTACTTACAAAGAAGTAGGCTAATTTTACACGCAATTTTGATAACATTACATACATGAAGAACAAGAATACACTGTCTGGCTTGGCTGTTGCAAATTTCAGCAAGCAAATAGACGGGAAGGAGACGATGCTATGTATCCTGACCAATAAAAAAGGTGCAGAACTTACCATTACCAACTACGGTGCAAAAATTGTATCGCTTATGGTACCGGATCGGTCCGGCAAGTTAACCGATGTAGTTACCGGACATAATTCCCTCGATGATTATCTGGTCTCTGAAGAACCTTACTTCGGAGCAATCTGCGGCCGCTACGGTAACCGCATTGCTGGTGGAACATTTACACTGGATGGTATTGTATACGATAAGCTGGCTATCAACAACGGCCCCAACAGCCTCCACGGAGGACTAAAAGGTTTCAATTCCGTTGTGTGGGACGCTAATCAAACCGACGACCAGACCGTAGAACTGAAATATACCTCAGCCGACGGCGAAGAAGGTTTCCCCGGCACACTACAGACTACTGTCACTTATCACCTGACCGACGACAATGAAGTCGTGATCATGTATCAGGCCGTAACAGACAAGCCTACCGTATTAAATCTGACCAACCACTCCTACTTCAACCTGTCAGGAGCCGGTGACCCGTCAGTTGCAGACCATACGTTAACCATCAATGCAGACTATTATCTGCCTACGGATGAAACTGCCATTCCTTACGGTGCCCCCGAAAAAGTAGAAGGTACGCCGATGGACTTCCGCACTCCTTATCTGGTAGGTACCCGCATCGACGAACCGACCGACCAGTTGACCTGGGCAAGAGGCTATGACCATACCTATATATTAAATAAGGAAGAAGGCGAACTGGGTTTCTGTGCCCGCTGTCAATCTCCCAAGACCGGTATCATCATGGAAACATATACTACTCAACCGGGGGTACAATTATATACAGGTAACTGGATGACCGGCAATTTCGAAGGAAAGAACGGACAACGCTATCCGGCAAGAGCAGCCTTATGCCTGGAAACACAACATTTCCCCGATAGTCCGAACAAACCGGAATATCCGTCGACCGTACTTCGTCCGGGAGAAGTTTTCGAAAGCAAGACTATCTATAAATTCTCAGCCGAATAACAAATAACAAAATTAATATATCAATAACAATAAAAAAGATCAATCAATGACTCAAGAAAAAAAACAATGGGGTGCCATCATCATTATGATTGCACTTTTTGCAATGATTGCATTCGTGACTAACCTTTGTTCACCAATGGCTATTATCGTAAAGAACGACTTTGGAGCAAGTAATGTTCTTGCTCAAATTGGAAACTATGGTAACTTCATTGCCTATCTGGTAATGGGTATCCCTGCCGGTATGCTTATCGCCAAATACGGCTACAAGAAAACAGCTCTTATCGGTCTTGCCGTAGGTGTCATAGGTATTTTAGTTCAATGGTTGAGTGGCCATGTGGGCAAAGATAGCGCTTTCCTGGTTTACCTGATCGGAGCATTTATCAGCGGTTTCACAATGTGTATTCTTAACTGTGTGGTTAATCCGATGCTTAACCTGCTCGGTGGCGGTGGAAACAAGGGTAACCAGCTTATCCAGCTCGGTGGTGTATTCAACAGTACTGCTGCTGTTGCCTGCTACATCCTGATGGGAGCTCTTATCGGTGATGCAGCCAAAGCACATATTGCCGACGCAACGCCGGCATTAATGATCGCCCTTGCTATTTTCGTTATCGCATTCGTAGTTATCATGTTTACTAAAATCGAAGAACCGGAACAGGCTCCTGTCGACACAAGCTTGATCAAAGGCGCTTTAAGCCATCGCCATTTTGCATTGGGAGCACTTGCTATCTTCCTTTATATGAGCGTTGAAGTTGGAACTCCGACCTATATTCTTCAATACCTTACAGCGAAAGGCATACCTGCCAGCACCGTTGGTCTTATCGTAGCTGTTTATTGGCTGATGATGCTTATCGGACGTTTTGTAGGAGCAAGTATCGGTGGTAAGGTTTCCAGCCGCACGATGATCACTATCGTATCGATCGCAACTCTTCTATTGGTTAGCTTCGGTATGTTCTCACCCGAAACAAATACAGTTGAAGTTCCTGGTGTAGACTGGGCTTCATTAAGTGTGATCTGGCAGGAAGTTCCCGTTGGTATTTTGGCATTCCTTCTCGTAGGTCTCTGCACCAGCGTAATGTGGGGCGGTATATTCAACATGGCTGTCGAAGGGTTAGGAAAATACACAGCTATCGCCAGCGGTATCTTTATGACGATGGTATTCGGTTGCGCTGTAATGGTTGCCATCCAGGGTTGGGTTGCCGATATGACTGATTATATGACCAGCTACTGGGTTGTACTCTTTAGTGCTGCTTACATTCTGTTCTATGCCGCTATCGGTTCTAAACCATCGAAGAAATCAGAATAAAATAAACAATATGTCTATTCATGAAATTATCCGGTTTTATTCGTAACCGGATAATTTCTTTATTTATAACCTTTAAAAGAAATAATATCATGCAGAAAAAAATCAGAGATAAATTTCAAGAGTTATTCAACACTGAAGGTGCTGTATTTGCTTCTCCGGGCCGTATCAACCTGATCGGCGAACACACAGACTACAATGGCGGTTTCGTATTCCCCGGTGCTATCGACAAAGGGATGATCGCAGAGATCAAACCGAACGGAACCGGTAAAGTTCGTGCATTCTCTATCGACCTGAACGATTATGCGGAATTTGGCCTAAATGAAGAAGATGCTCCAAAAGCAAGCTGGGCAAGATACATATTCGGTGTATGCCGTGAGATCATCAAACGTGGCGGCCAGATCCAGGGATTTGATACCGTATTTGCTGGTGATGTTCCTCTGGGTGCCGGTATGTCTTCATCCGCTGCTTTGGAAAGTACCTATGCTTTCGCTTTGAATGAACTCTTCTCTTTGGGTATCGACAAATTCGAATTAGCAAAGATCGGCCAGTCTACCGAACACAACTATTGTGGTGTTAACTGTGGTATCATGGACCAGTTCGCTTCTGTATTCGGTAAAGAAGGAAGCCTGATCCGTCTGGATTGCCGTTCTTTGGAATATAAATACTTCCCGTTCAACCCGGTTGGCTATAAACTGGTATTGCTGGACTCTGTAGTTAAACACGAGCTGGCTTCTTCGGCTTACAACAAACGCCGCCAGTCTTGCGAAAATGCCGCTGCTGCTATCCGCCGCAATCATCCGGAAGTAGAATTCCTGCGTGACGCAACAATGGGCATGTTGAACGAAGTAAAAGGTGACATCAGCGCAGAAGACTATATGCGTGCCGAATATGTGATCGAAGAAGTACAGCGCGTACTCGACGTTTGCGAAGCCCTGGAAAAAGGCGATTACGAAACCGTAGGACAGAAAATGTACGAAACGCATCACGGCATGAGCAAATTGTATGAAGTAAGTTGCGAAGAACTGGACTTCCTGAACGATGTAGCCAAGAAATGTGGCGTAACCGGTTCACGTGTCATGGGTGGCGGTTTCGGCGGTTGCACGATCAACCTCGTAAAAGACGAACTGCACGATGCCTTCATTAAGGAAGCATTCGAATCTTATACAAAGAAATTCGGACACGAACCAAAAGTATATGAAGTAGTAATCAGCGACGGCGCACGCAAACTCGCTTAATAAATTAATTCAATATCCATAAAATCATGACAGCCGCATTTTATCAGAACGAAGTCAAATTTTTCGTTGCAGTAGATTGTATCATCCTCGGGTTCAACAGTGGTGAACTCAATGTTTTACTTTACAAGCGGAATTTCGAACCTCTGAAAGGACAATGGTCTCTGATGGGCGGCTTTATCAAATCCGGCGAAAGCGTAAACGAAGCGGCATCCCGCGTGCTTACCGAATGCTCCGGTATCGATAATCTTTTTATGGAACAGGTAGGTGCCTACGGAGATGTTACCCGTGACCTCGGGGAACGGGTTATCTCCGTAGCATACTATTCCTTAGTTAACATGAATGACTTCAATCGGGAACTGCTGAAAGAACATAATGCCGAATGGGTAAAAATCAGTGAAATACCCGAATTGATCTTCGACCATAACCAAATGGTTGCCGACACATTGGCGCGTCTGAAAAGAAAAGCAGCCACCTGTCCTATCGGTTTCAACCTTCTTCCGGAGAAATTCACTCTCCCCCAGCTTCAAAGTCTATATGAAGCAATTTATCAAACTCCATTGGATAAACGTAATTTTCGCAAGAAACTAAACTCCATGGATATCCTGGAAAAACTGGACGAGAAAGATAAAAAGGGCTCTAAAAGAGGCGCTTTCTATTATATGTTCAATAAAGAGAAATATGACCGTCTGCTGAATCAGGGATTCTATTTCTCCTTGTAACTTCCTTGCATATCCGGCTCTCTGCGAGAAATATCGCACGTTAGGAAACTTTACAGAAAATGAATTGTTTGTATGATATGGCGGTCTATAAGAAGAGATTCCCTATCTTTGTGCAAAAATTAAACTAATTCATCAAAATGAACGATATTAAAGTAATGAACAGAGCAGCGGACAATATCCGCGTCCTGGCTGCCTCAATGGTAGAAAAGGCTAAGTCCGGTCATCCGGGTGGTGCAATGGGTGGTGCAGATTTTATCAATGTACTATTCTCAGAGTATTTGGTCTATGATCCTAAGAACCCGGAATGGGAAGGCAGGGATCGCTACTTCCAGGACCCGGGACATATGTCGCCGATGCTTTATTCAGCCCTCGCCCTGACAGGCAAATTCACCATGGAAGAACTGTCTATGTTCCGCCAGTGGGGAAGCCCGACTCCCGGCCATCCGGAAGTTGACATCAAGCGAGGAATCGAAAATACCTCAGGTCCGCTGGGACAAGGCCATACCTACGCCGTAGGTGCTGCTATCGCCGCCAAGTTCCTGAAAGCCCGCCTGGGTGATGTAATGAACCAGACTATTTACGCATATATTTCCGATGGCGGTATCCAGGAAGAAATCTCACAAGGCGCCGGCCGTGTTGCCGGAACACTGGGACTGGACAACCTGATCATGTTCTACGACTCCAACAACATCCAGCTTTCTACAACCGTAGAAGAAGTAACGACTGAAAATGTCGCTATGAAATATGAAGCATGGGGTTGGAAAGTGATCAGCATCAACGGAAACGATGTAAATGAAATACGCAAGGCTCTGGACGAAGCGAAAGCCGAAACCCAGCGTCCTACCCTGATCATCGGCGATACCATCATGGGTAAAGGTGCCATGGGTGCCGACAAGAGTAACTACGAAAACAAAGTATCTACTCACGGCCAACCCCTGTCTGCCGCCGGTGCATCCATCGAAGAAACAATCAAGAACCTGGGAGGTGATCCTCAGAACCCCTTCTCCGTATTCCCGGAAGTTGCCGAACTCTATGCAAAGCGTGCCAAAGAACTGGAAGCTATCGTAGCCGAACGTTACGCCGCTAAAGAAGCATGGGCGAAAGCTAACCCGGAACTGGCAGAAAAGATGAAATTCTGGTTCTCCGGCAAAGCCCCGAAACTGGATTGGGAAGCTATCGAACAGAAAGCAAACCAGGCAACCCGTGCCGCATCCGCTACCGTATTAGGCGTACTGGCTACAAAGGTTGAAAATATGATCTGCTCATCCGCCGACCTGTCCAACTCGGACAAGACAGACGGTTTCCTGAAGAAAACGCATTCATTCGTGAAAGGCGACTTCAGCGGTGCCTTCTTCCAGGCCGGTGTTTCCGAACTGACAATGGCCTGTGTATGTATCGGTATGTCACTGCACGGCGGCGTGATCGTGGCTTGCGGTACCTTCTTCGTATTCTCCGATTATATGAAGCCTGCAATCCGTATGGCTGCATTGATGGAACAACCGGTGAAGTTCATCTGGTCGCACGATGCCTTCCGCGTTGGTGAAGACGGACCGACTCACGAACCGGTTGAACAGGAAGCACAGATCCGCTTGATGGAAAAACTGAAGAACCATAAGGGCCACAACTCTATGCTGGTTCTCCGTCCGGCCGATGTCATTGAAACAACCGTTGCATGGAAGATGGCAATGGAAAATACAGCCACTCCTACCGCTTTGATGCTTTCCCGTCAGAACATCACTGACCTGCCCTCCAAAGGTAATCGTTACAACGAAGCCTTGCAGGCCGAAAAGGGTGCCTATATTGTAGAAAGCGATGAAAATCCGGACGTTATCATGGTCGCTTCCGGCTCGGAAGTTGCTACATTGGAAGAAGGAGCAGCCTTGCTTCGTGCCGACGGTGTAAAGGTTCGTGTCGTATCTGTTCCTTCCGAAGGGTTATTCCGTAGCCAGAGCAAAGAATACCAGGAATCTGTTATTCCGGCAGGAAGCAAAATATTCGGCCTGACCGCCGGTCTGCCCGTTAATCTGGAAGGATTAGTCGGAGCAAACGGTAAGGTTTGGGGGCTCGAATCGTTCGGCTTCTCCGCTCCTTACAAGGTGCTCGACGAAAAGCTGGGCTTCACAGGACAGAATGTATACAATCAAGTTAAAGAATTATTAGCATAAGAAACTACTGGTAAAAGAGGGCTGTTTGTTCCTATTACTTTCAAGGGTCTGTTGAAGGAGGCTTCAAGCATGCCTTGAAAACACTCTTTTTTACTACCTCTAACAGATAAAGATGAAAACACTAGGTTTATGTTGTGACCACGCAGGTTACGAACTAAAAGAGTATGTGAAACAAATACTGGACTCCAAAGGATTATCCTATAAGGATTTCGGAACCTGTTCAACAGAAAGTTGCGATTATCCCGATTTCGCTCATCCGTTGGCTTACGCTGTAGAAGCCGGGGAAGTATATCCCGGAATAGCGATCTGCGGATCAGGAAATGGTATTGCAATGACTTTAAATAAACACCAGGGAATACGGGCCGCTTTATGCTGGCAGGAAGAAATTGCACGACTGGCTCGTGAACACAATGATGCCAACATACTTGTCATGCCCGGTCGGTTTATCAGTCAGGAGGAAGCTACTCGCACCGTCGAAGCCTTTTTAAACACTCCGTTCGAAGGCGGTCGACATATACGAAGAATAAACAAAATCCCGTTGTAAAAACAACGGGATTTTTTATTTAAAACAGTCTTATAAATATAAGAGGGTAAACATCAAACCATCAGATCGTTTCTGAACTTCTCTTTCTTCTGTTTTGTCAGGAAGTGGCGGGCAGACATCGGGAAGAGTTCGAGAAGAAGCATCTCCTTTTCATTTTCGGCTACCAGAATACCGACTTCATCAATGACAGGGTTCTCCTGCATCTCATAATCTGAGGCATCATAAAGTTGCTCTTCCCGCTTGCCGGTTATTTGCTGGCGGAAGTCAGGGTCGACAGGCAACGGGGTTTTCCCATAATCTCCGCGGATCAGGGAGATAAAGGGGTAAACGGGTTTGCTATATAACGGGCGACCGTTCAGTTCGTCGAGGGCACAGGAAACTGCCTGCGAGGCTATCACCTGGCTGACCGGCGTCACCAAGGGGGGCAGGCCGGCATCCATCCGTACCCGGGGGATTAATGACATCGCTTTCTCCAATAACTCGGGATGATTCTGCTGCTTCAGCAAGGCGACTATCTGATTGTACATGTTGGCCGGAATCTGCGATTTCTGGACCATTTCGTTGGGTTCGGGGAAGTTGAAGTATTCTTCGATGGCACGGCAGAAGATGATCAGGTCGTCTTCCTTGTCTTTGCGGGCGGCTTCGATGGCATCGTTGAAGAAGCGGTCGATCTCGGTAGGTAACTTATCAGTCAGGGGATTGAAAGGATTGGGCAACTCGCGGGAGGTATCGTAGGCTTTCAGTTCTTTTCGTATTTTCAGGAGTTCGGCGTTGATGCGGGCGACGGCTTCCATATCAATTTCCAGTTCGATACCCATCTTCTTGCAGAAGACGTAGACCAGCTCGATGGCGGGAGCACAACAGCCTCCGGCAAAATACCAGATATTCGTATCGACAATGTCGACACCGTTGACAATGGCGGCAAGCATAGAAGCCAGACCGTATCCGGCAGTACAACGGGTGTGGAAGTCGACGGGAGATTTCAGGTTCTTCTTGAAAAGGCGTATCAGTTCGGCAGTCCTTGCAGGAGTGATGAGTCCGTTGGCATCTTCGAGGGTGATGATATCGGCCCGGAAGTTCTCCAACTGCTGGGCTTTGTCCAGGAAATAATCGTTCTTGAAGACCGGCTTATGAAGGGAATGTCCGTGGAAGGCGGCTTCGATCCGTTCGAGGGCAGAATGGTGAGGGTCGATGGCGTAGCAGACGGCACAATCGGCCATTCCACCGTAACGGTCAGTGTATTTGATGGCCGGCTTCATATTGTCTATATCGTTCATGGCATCGAAGATACGCATGATATCAATTCCTGACTCGACGGTGTTGCGGCATACGCCTTTGACAACATTATCCGGGTAAGGATTGTAGCCGAACAGGTCGCGTCCGCGGCATAAGGCTGCCAGTTTGGTGGTTGTACCTACTGCGGCTTTGATCTTTTCCACTCTTTCCCAGGGATCTTCGTTCAGGTAGCACATAGCGGCGTCGGGCACTGCCCCACCCCATACTTCCATCGCATAGAAACCAACTTCTTTATAGAAAGGTAGTACACGGTCGATTTGTTTCTGCGACATGCGCGTTGCACAAGCTGACTGCTGACCGTCACGGAGGGTGAGGTCGCGGATTAATAGTTTACGTACCATAATTGTGTTTTTGTTTAGTTTGTTTTCTTTACTTTTCCCTTGATAGAAAAGTAACAAAAGATCAAAGTAGCGAAACAGATGTAATCTTGATCTTTTGCCTACTTTTCTATCAAGAGAAATGCAGGTCTCACTTCTGATTCCACCAAAGCGGCGTTGTCACTACGTCGGGGCCGCCCAATAGCTCTAAGGCTTTTTGGTATCCTTCCAGGTTATTGGTCTGGATATTGGCCGGATAACGGTAGCGTTTCGGGTAGAAATCGAGGCGACATTCCTTGGCTGTTGCCATTGTCAGGGGAACCTGGTTCAATGGGTTGTAGTCTTTTTCTACAGCCTGATTTTCAAAGAACGGGAGACCGAGGCGACGATGATCGCTCCATGCTTCTTCGGGTAACCAGGGTACCTGTGCGATATATTTCTGGGTAAGAATCTTTGTCAATGCATCGTTGTTGTAAGCACCGCCGCGATAGATTGAGTTCTTCGGGAAGTTATAGGTCATTGTCTTATTTTCCTTTGTATAAGGATCGACATAATTGATGGTATAAGGCTTCGCTTCCGTTGTATGGGTGAAGCTGACGGAGGTACCTACCCGGTTATAATCCGTAGAGGACAGGTATTGAGAAACCTGGCTTTGCAGGCCATGATATTCGAAGCTGGCTGTGATGCCACTTTCATAATTCGACTGGGCAGTACCCGGAACCGTCCATCCTTTTAGGGCGGCTTCTGCCATCAGGAAATAGCTTTCCCACGGGCCGAAGAAGACGCGCTTCTGCGTATTCATACGGTATTGTTTTGCCATGGAAGGATAGTTGTAGTTCTTACCGGTCAAGGCGCTGACAAGGCCGGACAGGTTGTTCCATTCACCGGCTACCCAGGTACCCCAGGTATAACGCGGGTCGATCGTGAGCATCGGTTTGGAGTTATCGTTCGGGTCCATCAATTCAACGGGGTGCACTTCGCTGGCTGCACCGATATAGTCGGAATAAACCACACCGTCGTTCCAGCCTACTACGCTGAATAGTTTCGGTGCGCGGGGATCTACATACTGCGGAATGGCATCAAAATAGAATCCGGCACACGGATCGTTGGTATTCAACGGGAAATGCTTGTTCAGATAGAGTCCCATATAGGTGTGGGGATCTTTCAGATGGCTCTTCAGGGAATCGGGAAGAGGAAATTCAATGCCTCCAAGTCCTTCGGCCAGGTTCTTGAAAGTCACAGACATAGGCTGTGCATTCCAGGTACGCGACATGACACCTGTCAGGTCGTTCCAACCATCTTTCTCCTGTACGCCTGCCAGATCATCCAGTGACGAGATAAAGGTTTTGCTTGCCGCATCTTCAAATTCGGTCTTTGCCAGTTCGGGCGATACGGCCGAGATACGCATGGCATAACGCATACGCAGGGAGTTGGCATATTTCTTCCACTCATTGACATTTCCGGCATAGAAGGCATCCTCGCCTGCCATCGGCTCCATATTGATAGAAGGATCGAGAGAGGCTTCAGCTTCTTTCAACTCTTTGAGGATGAAACCATAGATAGCTTCTACACTGTCGTATTCGCCGGGTACGCCGGTGAAAGCCGACAAAGCCGGGATAGGTCCGAAGCCGTCGGATACTTCAGCATTCAGATAAGCACGCCAGATACGGGCCATCTGAACCACATTTTTATAATAAGGATATTGTTCGGCTTCGCCTGCCTCGATCTTCTTTTCTCCCAGTTCGATAGCCTGGGTAGCCTTATTGAGCCAGCCTACGGCATAGGAGTTGCTGAGGTAGAGGGTGATATAATCGTTATTGTCCGTACCGATCGTGAATCCGCTACCTCGGTTGAAGCGAGCGGCACGATTCCATTCGGCAATGAAGATACGTTCGGCAATCTCTGGATTCATCTGCGCCCCGATGATGGAGGCATTGAGAAACCATTCCGGCTTCACTTTGTCTTCGCCCACTTGGTTAGGGTCTTCATTTATCTCCTGAAAATCGTTACAGGAAGAGAACAAAGCCGCTAATGTGAACATGCCGGTAAGCAATATATTCTTTGTATTCATCTTATTTTGTTCTTAGTAGTTGATAATTGATATTTATGAATGATTATAATTAGATTTTAGCAGATGATATTTATTCGTAATTTTCAATATTGCTTGTTCCATGTATGCTACATTACCACTTCCATGTCTGCTACATTACCACTTCCGTGTCTGCTACATTACTTGTTCCATGTCTGCTACATTACTTATTCCATTAGATGGAACAAAATATATCTGCT
This sequence comes from Parabacteroides goldsteinii, assembly GCF_020091425.1. Lineage (NCBI taxonomy): Bacteria > Pseudomonadati > Bacteroidota > Bacteroidia > Bacteroidales > Tannerellaceae > Parabacteroides > Parabacteroides goldsteinii. The sequence goes on from NZ_CP081906.1 coordinate 2,798,147, forward strand.
ATCTAATACTAGAAACCAACTGTTACATTAAACGTAAATGAACGGCTTGTCGGAGCTGCCCCATTCTCGAATCCGGTAGCATTCGTATTGGTTGCTGAAACAGATTCAGGGTCGATGCCCGGCAGGTTATAATGGATCATCCAGACGTTATTGCATGTCGCAGACAAACGCAGGCGCTGGAATGGAGTATTCTTTAGCATTGCTTTATTGAAATCATATCCTAACGTAATATTACGTAAACGGATATTCGTTGCATCGTATGTGTACATTTCTGGCAAGCCGTAATTACCGGTCGATCCGATACGTTCCCAATAATTCTGATGGGTGACGGGTACTTTATTTTCTGTATAGCCGTTGGGAGTCTGGACAACCGAATTAGGGACAATGAAGTCCTGTCGTTCGCCGTTTACTACTGTCCCGGCCGCATTACCACGGGTGTACAGGTTGGAAGCGGTTGCCGAATAAAGATCGCCACCAATACGGAAGTCCACCAGGAAACTCAGGTTGAAGCCTTTGTATGAAAAGCTGTTCGTCCATCCCAGCATCCAGTCGGGACTCTGGTTGCCGACTTTCGATTTGCCGGTCGTGATCAATGGAAGTCCGTCTTCACCGACAATGATCTTGCCGTAGTTAGGATCATTCTTGTCTTCCACACGTTGGAAGGTTTGCCCGTAGATATCACCATAATAACTGCCTTGCACGGCTACGATCTGGATGGCATCTAGCGTTTTTATATCATAGAGGGTAACACCCGGATAGAGGTCGATGATCTTGTTTCGGTTCAGGGAGAACTGTGCTGTCGAGTTCCAGCTTAGTCCTTTGGGATTGTCGAGAATTAAGCCGTTCAGAGAGATTTCAACGCCTTCATTCTGAATATTACCGGCATTTACCTTGCGGGAACTATAACCGGAGAAGGGGTCCATCGGAAGGTTGAGCAGCTGCCGGGTGGCATTGGTTTTATACCAGGCGGCATCCAGTCCGAGGCGGTTGTTGAAAAAGCGGATATCGAAACCGGCTTCCCATGATTTGATCAACTCGCTGCGTACGCTGGAATCGTAAAGTACGTTTCCGGGAGCGGCTGTCGTATTCCCGTTCTCATCCTTACCGACGGTGAAGTTATTGTATAACTGATACGGATCGAGGTCGTTACCGACTTCGGCATAGGAAGCTCTCACCTTGGCAAAGGTAAACCATTCAGGCATCTGTCCGCCCAGTTTAGGCACCATGTCGGAGATCACTCCGGACAGGCTGACCGAGGGATAGAAATAAGAACGGTTGGCTTTCGACATGGTAGACGACCAGTCGTTACGTGCCGTAATATCCAGGAACAGATAGCCGTCCCAGTTCAATTGCAACGATCCGTAAAGCGAATTCATCTTCCGGCGGATCAGTTCAGAGGTTACCGTCGGTTTATTAATACCATTGTTCAGGGAGAAGAGGTTTGGCACGAGCAATTCACCGGCCGAGGCATTCATCTTCGTTCGCCTCTGTATCATCAGGTTACCACCGAAAGTAACGAAACCACCCAGGCGGTCGATCAGGTTATCTTTATTGGCGGTAGCCAGGAAGCTGTAATTGTTTTCGTAAAATGTCTCGGAACCTTCGCTGTATAAACCGCTGGGGGTTGTATTACCTCCGGCATATACTTTTTCGTTCTTAGTCGTTGTATAATAGTCTGTACCGCCTCTCAATTCGATATTGAACCAGTTGGTGGGAGCGTATTTCAATGCGATGTTACCCAGCAAACGGTTACGGGTATCGTTGTTCTGGCGGTATTTCGTCACCCAGTATGGGTTTTCCTGCGGGTTCTTCGAAGCGTCCCACCAGATCATGTTTCCATCTTCGTCCACACTATTCTTAAAGTCAGCCACATTCAGCGAACGGGGCAGGTTGTAGATCGTGTTGAAAGCATTGGAAGGGTTGACACCCTGGATCGGGCGGTTGTGGGCATTCAGATTGATATAGTTCACTTTGGCATCTACCTTCCACTTTTCGGCTTCGTCGAGGAAAGTGGTGGCACGCAAGGTGATATTCGTTTTGTTCAGCTTCGACTCCGGAGTAATACCTGCATCATCCGAACGGTTGATGGAAGAAAAGACCGACGTCCCTTTTATATTCTGCTGGAAGCTGATACCTTCATTAAAAGAAGTACCGGTATTAAAGAAAGCATCTATATTATCGTACGTCCTCAAAGGAACCTGGCGTCCCATCCAGTCGGTAACCGTCTGTCCTTCCGCCTTCGGTCCCCAGCTCAATCGTGACTGGTTATCGTAAGCGCCGACCGATCCTTGTCCGAAGCTGTTCTGCATATCCGGTTTCAGGAAAATCGACTCGGTTGTGATACCGGCATTGACCGTAATACCCAGCCCTTCATTCTTCTTTCCCGACTTGGTCGTAATAAGTATCACCCCGTTACCGGCCCTTGAACCGTATAAAGCCGCAGCCGAAGCACCTTTCAGCACAGTCATCGACTCGATATCTTCGGGATTGATGTCGGAAAGACCGTTACCCATATCGGCACCGGAGTTACCCCATACATCATCGACCCCGCCTGTGAAGTTATCCATCGGCGTACCGTCGACAACGATCAGTGGCTGGTTACTACCGGTCAGCGAGTTATTACCACGGAGCACAATCTTCGAAGACCCTCCCACCCCATTGCTGGAGCGTACGATCTGTAAGCCGGAGACTTTACCCGACAAAGAGTTGGCCAGGTTAGGTTCGCGTGAAGAAAGCAGTTCGTCACCTTTTAGTTCCTGCATGGCGTAACCCAGTGCTTTCTTGTCACGTTTCATACCTAAGGCAGTAACAACGACTTCGTCCAGTTTCTGAGCATCTTCTTCGAGTTTAACATTGAGAGCGGTTTGTCCGGTGTAAGGAATATCTTGTGTGGCAAAGCCAATGAAGGATATTTGGATAATGTCTCCCTTCTTTACACCTTCCAGCGTGAAATGGCCGTCCATATCGGTCATTGTCCCGTTTGTGGTACCTTTAATTACAACAGAAGCCCCTGCGACGGGTCCGAACTCGTCTTCCACTGTTCCCGTAATCTTCGTATCCTGTTGGGAAATGTCAATAGCAGGATTCCCGGTATTCGGATTGGCAACGGCGTTTCCGGTAAAGCCCAACGCGCCCGCCAGGAGAATCATGCTGACAGATTTGAATCTTTTCAACATACTGATGTTTTTTGTTTAATTTATTAGATCTATGCATTTGGCGTCAACCAATGTCATTTGGTAATATAAACAGAAAGAAACAAGAGTTGTTGCAAGATTAACATTGGGGAAGAAGTTTGATATCTCTTCCTCATTCTTTTACTAAATCAATAAATAGGAAACAATTCAGGGGATGTAGAACTGTCCTTCTCTACATCCCCTGAATCGTGAAATAATATTTTTTTAGATATACTTACATATTAATGTAGAAAAACATACACTCTATAAGCCCATGCAATAATTAGATAATTCTATCACTTGCTCCGGATTTTTCATATTTATATTATGTTCTTTTATATAACTCCTGATTAGTTCCTCTTTACCGGGAAAAAGCTTTAACAGCGACTTCTCATTGCGGAACTTAACAGGTTTATCAGTACGGAAAAACCAGTAATCATTGTCATTGATTTCTTCCATTATATCCGGATTTTCTACCTTATAATAGCCCTTGTTATAAAAACTGGTATTAATAGAAGTTGTCGTCGTGCTCTGGTTTGCATAGCCGTAAGCTCCTTGCCTGCCTTTATAAAGTTCTCTCAGTGACCAATTGATATACAAATTGCCATTAGGCATTTCTACCACTTCCAGAAAATTCCGGCTGTATGGGATAAACTTATGAGAAGCAATAAAGACGGTATCGATCGCCTGTGTATTTGTCAGGATCATGATCTCATCTTGTTGTTTAAATTTCATTTTCCTGTTACTTCCGTCATAATTCAACAGGGCATTTGTCTTTGCTCCGTTTTTCATTAATACGACTCCCTGGGTGAAATCATCCAGCAGATAAATAGACTTTTTTTGTGCATAACCGGCCTCAGTGATAAGCGAGATCAATAAAATGATGAATGTGATCTGATATTTCATATTTATTTGTATGATTTAAAGACAAAGGTAAATGTGTCAAAACTAAGGCACATCTCCTTTTTTATCTTAAAAATAGTCGTTCCTCTTTTTTTGTCTATGCGACTATTTTTTCAGTAATTAGGTAATAAGGCTTAATATTCGTCGTATGTTGAGCCACACGTGGTCTGATAAAGATAAATATAGTGTGTGTACTCCTTCTCTTTCCTGCTTTTAGTAGTTTTGTACACATCTTTTTGATATTAAAAGCTATAGCAAAGAAGGCAAAGTCCATTGTAACCTTGTCTTCTCCCACATGCCGGAACCTTTTGTATGCCATGTTGTGTTTCATTTGTCCAAAAACTGCTTCCGGTTCTATACATCGCCTTCCCCTATGCCTGATGCCTTCTTTCGAGAGTAACCTTTCCCGTGCCTGCCGTTTGTATTGGTTTAACCGGTGGTTGACTTCTATAATACGGTTCCCCCGGGCTTTAAAGCAACTGCCACGTAAAGGACACCCTTCACATCTTTGTGCTTTATACCGGGCACTTTCGGTGATGTATCCGCTAGCTGTTTTGTCACGCCTGGTTCCTATACGGTTCATGTGCTGCCCCATAGGACAAACGTAATAATCCTCTTCCGCATTGTAATAGAGACTCTCCGCATGGAATGGATTGGGGGTATAACGGGGACGCTGTTCTTTATGGAAGTAGTTGTACTTAACAAAGGCTCCTATCCCATTATCTTGCATGAACCGGTAATTTTCTTCCGAGCCGTAACCGGAGTCTGCCACACCGACAGTCGGTAAGCGGTTATAGCGTTGCTCAAAGGAGTGGAAGAAAGGTATGAGGGTCAGTGTATCGGTTGGGTTGGGAAACAGTCGGAAGTCTATGAGGAATTGGTTCTGGGTACCTATTTGCAGATTATATCCGGGCTTGGTCTGTCCGTTTCTCATGGCGTCCTCTTTCATGCGCATGAAGGTGGCATCAGGATCGGTCTTGGAATAGGAGTTGCGTTCTCCAAGAGTGTCAAGATGGTTGTCGTATTCCATCAACTTGTCACGGTACTCCTCAAGTTCCCGGACCTGTTTCTTCTTTTCCCGGATGACTTTCTTTTGTTCCTTGTCCTTTGTTACAGGCTGGTGTTCCAGCACCTCTTTAAGTTCATTCACTATATCTGAGAGCATGGCGGGAGTGAACTCTACGGGTGTGTCTTTGGCGGAGTTCTCTTGGGCTATGGCTTCATCCACCTGCTCCAGGAGAATGCGGATCTTATCCATCAGCTTTGTACGGTTCTTTTCGACTGTCTTGCGCCAGACAAAAGTATATTTGTTGGCTCTGGACTCAATCTTGGTACCGTCAATATACTCTACGTCAAGGCTGATGAAACCTTTGTCGACAAGGACAAGAACCAACTGCGTGAATACATTATTTATCTCTTCTTTTACACGATTACGGAAACGGTTGATGGTTATAAAATCCGGATGTTCATTACCGGAAAGCCAGATATAATGAATGTCACGTAGGAGAAGCTTCTCTATTTTGCGGCACGAATAGATATTGTTCATGTAGGCGTAGATAATCACCTTAAGCATCATTTTAGGATGATAAGGACAACGACCGGTTGCTTTATAAAGCTTCTTGAAATTGTCAAGATTGAGATTATCAACAACAGTATTAACTATGCGAACCGGATCGTTCGCTGCTATGTTTTCATCAATTCTTCCGGGAAAAAGAACTGTTTGGTTGGGAATGTAAGGACGAAAATGTAACTTTGCCATAATGAAAAACTTTATGCCTAAAGATACAAAAACTTTGGGTAATAACAAAGCCCGGGCTTGTGAAAGTCTGGGCTTTGTGCATAAAAAAAGGTTGTGCCAGCGTTTTGACACAACCTCCTTCTTTATTATTTAATCTATTTACAAAGATATACCTTTAAAAATTAGGACCTTCACCAAAGTTAGGTGCTCCCTTATCATACCATATACGTTCACGGTTCAATGTAGCCGGATCTTGTGTACCTGTCGTAAATCCTTGTGCTTCATAAGCAGTCTTCTTGATAGTATACATCAAATCACTCTGAAGCGGAGTATTGATAGTCCAACGACGCGGGATCTGGAAGTTTGCATCGTCATCTGTAAAGTTTTCCCATGCCAATACTTTACTATCTTTCATAGGAACACCTGAACGACGAACCTGTACGAACTGTTCATTCGGGAACAACAGGAAGTGAACATACTGCTGGATATATACTTTTTCCAACTGTTCCTTTGTAGAACCGGTCAGTTTGTATTTCTCGTTTGCAAGCAAAGCATCGATTTCACCATCTTCCAGTTTGATAGTCTTTTCAAACTCTTTGTCATATACACTAGAATAATACGGAATCTGATTCAAAGAAGCCAGTTTGTCATATTCCTGAACAGACAGACGGATACCTTCCTGATAATAGCTTTCAGCCGAACCAGGCAAGTTAGCACCCAGCAATTTCAATTCGGCCAGATACAAAGCTACTTCTGCAGAAGAGTAATGTAAACCATACCATGCACGGTCCTGATCGTCGATCGTAGCAGAAACACCCGGAGCATCAGGGAAAGTATAGTCTTTCTGCCCCTGCAACATTTCACGGTTCATACGAGCCAACGGATAATACTGCTTTTCACCACCGTCTTCTGTAGGCAGTTTAAATTTGTCGTAATTGAAATAAGCGTTGTTTATTTCAGCATTTTCTCTGGCAGAAGTCTGCACCGGACTACCGAAGTAACGAACCCAAGGTTCACCCGGAGCTTTCCAACCTTCAAATTTACCGTCTTTGATCTCAGCCACTTCTTTAATATAAGGAGGCAGTTCTTTCTTATTATCCAAGAAAGCCTGTACCACTTTAGAGTTAAAGTCATTCTTCTGGAAAATAAAACGAACACGCGGGTCTTTATTGTCAACCAGGAAGTTGATCAGTTGTTTAGAACCGATACCTTTACTCTGCCCATCCAGTACATCATCTCCAAAGTGATATTCCTGAGAACCTTTGCAATAGATGAAATCATCATCCAAACCAGACATGATGCCAGCCTTATTATTCACAGCTTCTTCAGCAATAGCCAGTGCCTTTGCCTTATCAACATGCAACATACGAACGGCAATCTTCAACTTCAGGGAGTTGGCGAATTTAGCCCATAACTTGGTGTCTCCTTTGTAAACGAAATCCTGTGCATCCAGCTTCACCTGATTGGGTTTGTCAGCCAACAGCACATCGATCGTTTCATTCAGCTGATCCAACCAGATAGGGAACAATTCTTCCTGACTTTGATAAGCCGGAGTCAGGATCTCTTCATGCAATCCTCTGCCTGCTTCCGTATAGGCGATTGAACCATACATATCCGTACCGAAGATACCCAGATATACCAATAACGGATTTGCGAGGACATTGATATTTTCATAGGTAGCCTTTTCGTTTTCATCCATTAACGATAATACATGCTTGATTTCTTCAGCATATAACTTCACATTAATAACCTGGCTCTGCGATCCTTCAAAAGCACCCATCAGGTTCAAAGAAGAAGTATTACCGCCATCAGGCACATTAGCTTGCGTCCAACGCAATGTATAAGCCAGATTATTATAAAACCATTGCTGGTATTTCGACGGTTCGAATTCACTTAACATCTGTGTAAACAAATAGCGCACATCTGCTTTCGTGATAGCAGACTGGTTGGTATTTGTTTTAGCGAAATCGTCCTGGCACCCCGGAGCTACCATCAGAGAAGTTCCTAACAGGGTTGCTGCTAAAAAAGATTTATATCTCATAATTTGCTTCATTTATTAATTAGAAATCCAAATTGATAGTGAACATATAGCTGGATGTGATCGGGCTGTTTGAACGTTCACGGAACTCAGCCGATTTGTTACTACGCACACTTTCCGGATTAATATTGTTTGGTAATGAGTTATACAGGTAACCCAGATTTCTTGCACTGAATGACAGGTTCAGTCCCTTTGCACCTATTTTAGAGGCGATGGTCTTCGGTACGCGGTATCCTAATGTGATTTCGCGTAATGCGATATAACTCAGGTCATGTACCCAGTAATCGTTTACAGTACCAGTACCCCACTGGTTGCTCCAATAGTGATAATCAGAAGCATGTACCGGTTCCAAATATCCCTTATTCACAGCATCAGCAAAACTCATGCCGCCCAGGTCGCGTTTAACACCGTCTACACAAGTAGCCATTGTACCAGCTTCGAATACACCTTCAGGAATCACACCGTCATGGAATGTCATACCCTTAGAATCTCCGTAGTTTGAAGTCCAGGTAATACCACCATGTTCTTCATCACGGAAGTCTAAAGAAGATTGGGTAAATCCATAAGCCTGTCCGTATTTATTAGAATAAGAAGCTACCTTTCCACCGATACGGGCATCCAGGGCAACACGCAAACTCAGGTCTTTCCAGGTTACGCCTGTAGCAATAGAACCCATAAACTTCGGAACCAGGCTACCTACTTCTTCAGCAGTGCCGCTACGTTGAGCAAATGCAGAACGATAAGAATCACGCCATGTCAATACGGTTTCACCATTTTCATTCTTTTTAGGCATTGCATCAGACATCAACATACCATAAGAACCACCAACAATCGCAACAGAACCTACACGATAGTTACCGTAAGCTACATCACCTTCCAAGGCAATATAGTTTGCTACGTTCGGGTGAAGTTCAACGATCTTGTTCGAGTTCTTTGTAAATGTGAAGTCCAATGTCCATTCCCAGTCTTTGTTTTTGAAAGGAATCGTATTCAAGGCAATTTCAACACCGGAGTTCTGAATATTACCTGCATTGATCAACTGTTTGCTGATACCTGATTCGGACGGGATAGCAATTGTCATAATCTGATCAGTCGTATTTTCCTTGTAGTAAGTTGCATCCAAGGCGATACGGCTGTCGAATATACGCCAGTCCAAACCGATTTCCCATGAATTTTTACGTTCAGGTTTCAGGTTCGGGCTGAACAGTTTCTTATTATCATCATTCCAATAGTTCGTAAAGATATTGGAACCATCCGGCTGCAATAAAGAACCTAATGTATAATAAGAATAAATAGAATACGGGCTGGCATCGTTACCTACCTGTGCCCATGAACCACGGATCTTAGCCAGGTTAATCCATTCAGGCATTTGATCACGGAATGTTTCATTGATCAACCATGATCCACCGATAGACGGATAGAAATAGGAGTAGTTACCCGTTCCGTTGGTATAGATCAAACCGGAAGACCAGTCATTACGTCCTGTAATATCCAGGAACAACTGGTTTCTCCAACTCAGGTTCACAGCAGCAACTGCGGAAAGAATACGTTTTGTATTTTTAATTTCTGCCGTCGTTTTAGAGGTATTCAAAGAGTTACCTACAAAATACTGACCGGGAACAGCCAGACCACCATCTGTTTTAGATGTCTGAGTAGCTGCACTTGTCGTATAGTATTCACCACGAAGGAAACCACCGATATGGAAATCCTTTACATCTTTATTAAAGGTGAAAGTTCCGCCGAAAGTAGTCTGCTTATTATACTCCTGACCCATTTCGTAAAAACCGCCTTTGTTATTGTAGCCTTCGCCTAATTGTTTATCTTCCCAGCTGGTATAATAATAGTTCATATTACCTTCAGCACGGAAAGACAACCAGTCTAACATCTTAACATTGATCTCAACAGTCGGACGAACAACAGTTTCCTTACGGGTTTTATCGTTATTGTCTATCTTAAACCACAAACTCTTACCCGGCACACTACCATACTTATCACCATAGTCATTGCTGGCCAGACCAGTATGATGGTCACCCAGATATTTATCGCGGAAATAATTAGTATCGTACATGGTTGAATAAGTTCCGGTTGCGAAACTTTCACCAATATTGATCTGTGCGTTCTTCGGCGTAGAGTTTGCAAAGCTGATAGAAGCATTTACATCTACACGGTTACTGATCTTATGAGAACCTTTCAGCAACAAAGAGTAACGTTCAAAATCATTGTTTTCAACAATACCTTTAGCCTTCTTGTAAGAGATGGAAGAAAAATAATTGGTTGTTTCGTTTCCACCGCGAACAGACACATTGGTATTTGAGTTCAACCCGGTCTGGTAAGCATCCGACATGTTGCTCTCGATCGGTGAATACGAAGTCATTGTTCCATCGTAGTTCTCGATCTGACGACCGTCATAACGCGGTCCCCACAACATGGTTGAAGCACCGATAACCGTTCCCTCTCCTCTTGAGTTCAAACGGAACTGATTCTGATCCCATTTCTTATAGCTGCCGTCCGCATTCACTTCTCCGTAGCTGATATCTCCACCGATCGTTCCGGGGCCATAAAGCATTTGACGCTCCATACCTCCGTGTGCACGATCCAGACCGAATGTCTGAGAAACAGAAACACCGAAACCGGTAGCACCTTTTCCACTCTTAGTCGTGATCACAACTGCACCGTTCAAACCACGTGAACCGTACAAAGCAGTAGCGGCAGCACCTTTCAATACAGATACAGTTTCAAAGTCATCCGGGTTCAGGTTCTTCAGCATATTACCGTAGTCATTAGCATTCGAATCCCAGTCGGAAGAACCGGTACCAGACAAATCATTCGACAGAATAACGCCATCCACAACATAAATAGGCTGGTTGTTGCCGTTCAAAGTGGAAGCTCCACGAATTTGAATTTTAGTAGCACCAAACATACCGCCATCAGAAGATGCAATTTCAACACCAGCCACTTTTCCTTGCAAAGAAGCTACCGGGTTAATAGCATTTGTTTTCAATTCATCACCTTTCAATTCAGTTACAGCGTAACCCAAGGCTTTTTCTGAGCGTTTCATACCCAGGGCAGTTACAACTACTTCATCCAGTTTCTGGGTATCTTCTGCTAATTTAACAGAGATAGTTCCTTGTCCAGTGTACTTGATTTCCTGAGTTGCATACCCAATAAAAGATATCTGGATGATATCTCCACTTTTCACACCTTCCAAAGTAAAATTACCGTCCATGTCGGTAATGTTACCATTTGTTGTTCCTTTCACTACTACAGATGCTCCGGCAACGGGACCGAATTCATCCTCAACTGTTCCCGTAACTTTTCCGTCTTGCTGGGAAATACTAGTTCTCGGCCCTGCTGTAACCGTATCCGCAGACGCATATCCGGGGATACCTAGTGTACCGGCTAACAGCAATAAGCCTACAGGCTTAAAGTTTTTCAACATAATTGATGGTTTTATTTGAACATTAATAGACAATGTTTTGGCGAAACAAAAGTCTGTTCTTTATTTTGGATATAACTTTACAAAGCGATTTAGAGCCTGGCGTATATTTAGTTGGCGTTATTACCTTAGTTCTAAAAGAACTCTGTACATTTTATATCCGCGACAAATATATGAAATAATTATTACCCCGTGTTATTTTTCGTCAAAAAAATATCGTGGGATTTTGTTTTTAACACATTGGCTAACAATAATCAATCGTAATTAAGTTAATTCAATACTCAAATTCTGTCTTATTTGTTAAATAGCTTTATGATTTTTCTTCAACCAAACTTTCCTTCATTTTCTCATTAACATTTATAAACGTGCTATATTTTACCTAAAAATCTAACAACAAATAATTCCATTCAAAAGACAGACCATATTATAAATCTCTTACCTGACTACTAAACAACACATTAGCCAACATGCACATTTCTATATAATTAGCTATATTGGATTAAGTTCTTTTAGTACTTATATCCATCTTTTGTTGATTTACCGAAAACACTATAGTCCTTTTAGTACTATGAACGACTTATAACGCCAAATCATACAAGCGTTCCTACTCAAAGTCTCTATATTTATACCAAAATGAATTAAAAGGTGCTTTTTACGCCAAAATAGCATCTGAGTATAATAAAAACCATCAATTATGTTGAAAAACTTTAAACCGGTTAGCTTAATTTTAGTTGCTGGAGCGTTATGTTTTCCTAAAGTATACGCAAACACAGCACCTGTTAAGTCGGAAGTGAACATTTCTCAGCAAAGCGGGAAGGTCACAGGTACAGTAGAAGATGATTTCGGCCCTGTTGCCGGAGCGTCTGTCGTAGTGAAAGGGACAACCAATGGGTCAATTACCGATATGGACGGTAACTTTACATTGGAAGGAGTAAAGAGTGGTGACGTTATTCTGATTTCTTTTATAGGTTACGCAACCCAGGAAATCAAATATACGGGACAACCTTCTTTACCAATTAAACTAATTGAAGATGCACAAAAATTAGATGAAGTAGTTGTTACCGCTTTAGGTATGAAACGCGAAACTAAAGCGTTAGGTTACGCCGTGACTGAATTAAAGGGAGAAGAGTTACTTAATAATTCTATTAATCCGGTTTCAGCTTTGCAAGGTAAAGTAGCAGGTGTTGAAATTGCAGGGTCAGACGGAGGTATGTTCGGTTCAACAAAAATCCAGATTCGTGGTGCTTCTACTTTAGGTAAAAACAATCAACCTATTTATGTTGTCGACGGTATTATTTTAGACAATTCCATCAGGAATGGAGATGCCGACTGGGATTCCAATAACTATGACTACGGTAATGAGTTAAAGAACTTGAACCCGGACGACTTTGAAACAGTTTCCGTTTTGAAAGGTGCAGCTGCAACTGCATTATATGGTTCACGTGGTTTGAATGGTGCTGTTGTCATTACAACAAAATCAGGTAAAGGACAAAAGGGTATCGGAGTTAACGTAACACAGACTTTAGGCATCGACCACATGTTTAAACAGCCTGGATTGCAGAACAAATACGGACGTGGTAATTATACAGGAAATGTCGGTTATGGAGAAACCGATGCTGAAGGTAATTATTATTTGTATGACAACCTCGGTCAGTTCTATCTGAACTCTGCCGGAAACCCAACTTTGGTCGGAGGAACAGGCCGTCATTGGGGACCAGCTTTTGACGGAAGAGATATTGAAAATTTCGATTATAGCACAATCGCATACAGTCCTGTAGAAAATAACTTTAAAGATGCTTATAATCTAGGATTCAATAGCAATACAAACATTTCCGTTAGCGGTAGTTCTGAAAAGACTTCATTCTACACCTCTTTATCTTATAAATACGCAAACGGAACATTACCAAACAATAGTTTCGACCGTGTATCTTTTCTAGCTAAAGCATCGCACAAGTTAACCAATAAAGTAGAAATTGAAGCATCTATTTCTTTTGCAAATTCAAATCCGAAGAATGCTCAACCGAATATCGGAGAGCTATTTGTAGACGGCACATGGGGACGTACTTACGACACACAGTACTTCCGTAAACGCTACAAAGGATCTCACGGTGGATTGGCTAGTGCCGATTATGGAGATGAATATGGCAACAACCCTGGACGAAGCACTTGGTGGAACATTTATGAGAATGATTACTCACAAAAGGAAACTTCTGTTCGTCCAACCTTGGTTTTAACGGCCGATTTAACAGACTGGATGAAATTCCGTGCTGAAGGAAACTACAATTATTATTATACCCGCTATGAAAGCAAAAAGCCAGGAGACGGATATGCCAATACTAATAGCGGATATTACGGAATGGGATTGTACACAAAAGAACAGACCAATTTTAATGCATCATTTACATTTAATAAAAGTGTAAGCGATTTCACATTCGGTGGTTTTATCCGTGGAGAATATTATAACAACATGCAACAAACAATGGCAGAAAATACAAACGGAGGTCTGGTTGTACCTAACCAATATTTTATTGCCAACTCCATCAACACACCATCATATAGCGGTAAGATTGAAGGGGAAAAACGGATGTTATCCCTATCATTCCAGGCTAGTGCCAGTTGGAAAGACCAACTTTTCCTGGATGTAACCGGACGTAACGACTGGTCCTCTTCATTGGTTTATTCAGACGGTCATGGAAATTATTCATACTTTTACCCATCTGTCTCCGGATCATGGTTGATACATGAAACACTTCGCGACCAGTTACCGGAATGGATATCCTTTGCTAAAATACGTGCTTCATGGGCACAGGTTGGTAATGACACAGAGGCTTATACTATCAACTCTGCCTATTCACTGATGACGGGTCAACTACAAAACGGAGATAATATTTATGCATTAAGTATTCCGTCTACAGCCTACTCAAATGATTTGAAGCCCGAACGTAAAAATGCATGGGAAATAGGTTTGGACTGGCGCTTCTTGTCTAACAGAATCGGTCTTGATTTCACTTATTATAAAGAAAACACCAAAAATCAGATCATGTCGATCAGCGTTCCTGGTATTTCCGGCATCAACAGTCAGTATATCAACGCAGGAAACATCCAGAACAGAGGTCTTGAAATTGCACTGAACACAACACCAATCAAAACAAAAGACTGGCAATGGGATTTGGATTTCACCTATACTAAAAATGAAAATAAGATAATAGAATTGCATCCGAATGTAGCAAATTATATTACATTGTCTGGTGAAGTTAGTTACGGAAACTATCGTGTAGGTTCAGTTGCAAAAGTCGGCGAATCGTACGGAGTATTGATGAGTGACTCTAAAGCCAAAATAGATAAAGCAACTGGTCTGCCTATCCTAAATGCTGTTGATTATTATGGGGGTAATAAAGGAATGCACGCTATGTACTACCAACGCAGTGGCGAAGCAGAAATCATTGGTTCGTTGGTTCCGGACTTCTTAGGCTCTGTTAGCACTTCGTTAACCTATAAGAACTGGAGTTTACGTGCATTATTTGATATGCGCTTCGGAGGATATGTAGCCTCTTATGCAAATCGTTATGGTACAGCTTACGGGTTTACAGAAACGTCTTTGAAATGGCGTGATTCGGAAAATGGAGGTATGACTTATACTTCTATCTGGGATGGTCAAACATATCATGACGGTATTATTCCAGTCGGTTTGATCGAAGGTGGTATTTCCATACCCCTGCCTGACGGAACTTCTTATACTGTAGCCGAAGGTGGCGAAACTTATGAATCTTTGCATAGCAAAGGGCTGTTGGATCCACAGCACGCTTCAGCATGGCATTATTGGAATAATGCATGGGGGACAGGTACTGTAAACGATGCATGGTTGAAAAAGTTGAATTATATTGCTGTACGTGAAATTACATTATCATACAAAATGCCTCAAAAGTTTGCTAATAAAATTGGTGCACAACATTTGAATTTATCTGTATCTGGACGAAATCTGGGTTATCTGTTGAATACAATGCCCGACGGGGTAAATCCTGAATCTGTTCGCGGTACAGTTGCTTCCGAATTTCGTGTTCGTTCTTTCAGCGGTTTGACAGCGAATTACACATTTACTGTTAATGTCGGATTCTAAACTAAAATCAGAAACATTAAATTGATTAATCATGAACAATTATCGTAATATATTATTGGGATTGGGATTAAGTGCAACGATAGTATGCACAACCGGATGTCGCGATGAATTTTCAGACATCAACTCCAGTCCTACTCAAGTAACAAAGGCTGAGCCATCTTATCTTTTCGCACAGGCCGTTATGGATTTTGAACCTTTTAGTTACACTTATTGGTTCTACGACTCACCGATGTTGACAGCCTGGAGTCAGATGGCTGTACCTACAGGCAGTTTTAAAGAAAGTTCTTTCTTGACAACTGCGGTTGGCGGTGTAGGCTATGTGAATGTATTAAAACTGGCACACGAGATTACATTTTTACGCTCTAACATGAGTGAAGAAGAATCCGCCAAACATGCAGCAACAGCTGCATGCGTAGATATGCTAACTACATATCTCGCTATTGCCAGCAGTGATATCAATGGCGATATTCAATTTACGGAAGCCGGAAATGCATTGCATGGCGGCACATTGACACCGGCCTACGATAGAATTGCTGATCTATATAATTTATGGTTAGAACAACTGGATGCTGCCATCACCACATTCACTACAGCAACAGAACAGATATTCCCGACAAAACAGGATCCTATTTACCATGGCGATCTTACCAAATGGGCCAAAGCTGCAAACTCCCTGAAATTGAAAATAGCAGTCCGTCTGCTCTCACAGGATAAAGCAAAAGCCTTGAAAATCGCGTCGGAAGTGGCTAATGCATCTTGCGGCTACATCGATTCCATAGACGATGCCATACTGTTTAATAAATCTGTCATAAATTCAAGTAGCGATGATTACATCTATCACTGGAGTAACGGATTTATGGAATCGACTGCAGCTAATCAGCGCGTTATAAATTTCATGCTTGAAAATAAAGACCCGCGTGTTCGCTTCTGCTACGATAAGAACGACTGGAACTCAAAGATCGTACAAGAGTTTTACGATCAGGGTAAAAGTATACCTTCATATATTGAAGAAAATATCGAGTTTACAACAAATGCCGACGGCAAAAAGACATTTGTGAAATGGAAGGGAATGGGTGAACCTTGGGTTCGATATTACGGATTACCTGTTGAATATAATGCAAATAATAACAGTGCAGTTTATGGAGAATGGTTTGACTACGGAAATCGTTATAAGATTACCGATGATAAAGGTCAAAGTGCCAAAACTTACCGTCCTTACTCTATGTATCAACGGCAGATGGTTATCGGACGCACTTATAACTTTACCATGCCGACAATTCCCGGCGGTCCGGTTATCACGAAAAACGAAAGTCGTCCTTGGTACGGTATGTATTTAGGGGGCGGAGAAGTCAATCTCTATCTGGCGGAATTCAAACTGTTAGGTGCCGATTTGCCCAATACAGCCGAGTCTTATTACACACAAGGATTAAAACTATCTGTTATGGAATATGATAAAGCAGCCGGACTCAACCAAATTGCTTATTACGGTACTACATATGATTATGATCCGAACGAGGTTTCTATCGAACTGAAGGATGGAGAAATCGATGCAATGCTTGCATCCAAGGATTATAAACTCACAGGTTCTGTCGATGAACAATTGGAAAAAGTCTACTTACAGCAGTTATTGCACTTCACGATGTATCCTTACGACCAGTTTGTAACAGCTCGTCGTTCAGGTATACCTAAATTCAATTCCGAATTTATCAGCCGCGAAAACTATAGTTCAATACCTGTTACCAATATACCACGCCGTTTCCATACCGGTGTTCCTAACGAAACCAGCCAGTTATATCAGATAGAATTGGATGCTTACGCAGCACAAGGCTATACAGTCACAGCAGCAGGGGATAATAACAAGACCATCTTAAACTCTGAGCGTACATGGCAGGATAAGAATGCTCCGCAATGGGGTGAAGGGCCAAAGAAGTAATTTATATAATTAATAACCGCTAAAGAGTAGTTGCCATGAGCAACTACTCTTTTTTATAATCTACTGCAATGAGAACATACTCGTTAATTATCTTTATTTGTTGTTTAGTCACTATAATAAGTGCCAACGCACAGAAAAAACGTCAGATGTTATTTGAAAACTATAACAGGGGTATCGTATTGATGAAAAATAAATCAAAAACCCCTGCCGAACTCAATTATGATTGCGGTAATCAAGTCATGATGTTTAAAAGCGGAGCAGAAGAAATGATTCTGACTAATTTATCGCAGGTTGACACTGTTTATATCGGTGACTCCAAATTTATCCCTGCCGGAAAGAGAGAAAGTTTTTATGAAATAATACCAGTTCCCAACGGACTTATCGGCATAAATTGGCTATTAAAAAATAAATCACAAGGCTATAAAGGTGCTTATGGTGTACAACAGGCTAAAGTAGAAACAATAAATACCGCAGAATGGCAATACGGTGTTTATGAAGACCAATATACGGAGGTATTTAAATTAGCAAACCAGAATGAATACTGTATTTTTCGCGATGGTCAGCCTTTCAAATTCAAAAACAAGAAAACCCTCCTGAAACTTTTCCCCAATAAAGAAACACAAATAGAAGATTTCATAAAGAAACAAAAGACAGATATGAATACCCCTAAAGATGTAATAACTTTAGTTAATTTCTGCCTGGGATTATAAATTATATCTGACTCGCGGTATCACATTCATTTATGACATTATTATCTCTTGATTTGCATATCACTAAATGGTGACGCTATTATTAACAAATGGCGTCACCAATCATTTTACCTCCCCATATTCGAATCCACCACCAGGCTATCCGGTAATTCCGTCGGTTCCGGACGCTTCACATAAATGCACATTCTTCGCGTCCCGTCTTCCACCAGGATGCCATCGGCCACAAATTGTTTGAGATCTTTGCGTGCCAGATATTGGGTACAACCGTTCAAACCCTGATAAGCCAAGGTTGTAATATATGCATGTCGCTCCAGAAACCGCAACAACCGGCTTTCTTTTTCCTCCTGTGAAAAATCAGTTACCTTTGGCTCCTTATAACGTTCCACCGGCATTGTTTTCAGTTCATGCTTCAGTCCGGCACAACAACGAAAATTCACATTCTTGAAATGAACGGATTCACTACGCAACTCCTTCTTGTCTTCTACCGGGCGCGATTTCAACGATACACTGAAATAGCCGATTCCGTCGAGATAAACATTATATCCATCGCGTAGTTTCTCTTTCAGCATGTCGGAGAGCAGACGGACCGCCCCTTTCAGGTCACCACTAGTATAAGTGGATCGCGAAGACGCTTCCTCTATTAAACGATCGGTACTCACTGTATCCCAAGGGACTATACGGGGATGCAATACGACTTTTTTACCTGAACCCTTTTTAGGCGGATTCTGCTCCATCTTGTAAATTGCTGTCATATCAGTGTGTTTTTATCATCCGGCCTATAGACTTTTATGGCTAAAGACTGGACTTAGTAAGTATTTGACCCAGGTCAACCATATATTCGCCCCAGGTCGAACTTCAATTTGCCCTAGGTCAACTATAAGGTTCACCCAGGTCGAAAGGTTAAGAATATACGACCAAAGATATAAAATATAAGTGGATAAACAATAGTTATCTCCTTTATTTTCAATAGATGAAATAGTTGTATCCTTCCTGATAATGATTGGTCTTTACATGCTGTAAACCGGCATTCAGATACTTACCTTTGGAAAAAATCAATAAAAAAAGAAGACAAATGAAAGCAACTTTATTCAGTGCAAATCAGAAAGCACAAAAGACAATTGAGATGGAAAAACTGGTCGGACTGATCCGTGACGGTTACAAAGAAAAGCAAGTGGCAGCCCTGCGTGAAGAATTGCGCTACACCATTCCCGGAGTTTCGGTAAAAGAGGCGAACCGGTTGCCGGTCGTCTACTTCTGTTCTACCGTAAAAAAGCAGGATGGGACGTTTGTCAGAAACCAATATAACGGATTGGTCCTGCTCAAAATAAACAATCTCGCTAACTGCAACGAGGCAAAAAATGTCCGCTGGCAAGCAGCCGGATCATTACAGACGATGGCAGCTTTTATCGGATCAAGCGGAAAAAGCGTGAAAATTGTAATTCCTTTCACACTGCCGGATTATACTGTTCCACAGAACGATACGCTTATTCGTTTTTTCCATGCCCGGGCCTATGACAGAGCGGCAGCCTATTACCGGGAAGAGTTGCAACAACAGATCACTGTTGAAAAAAACGAATTGGATGCGGTCTGCCGGCTTTCATTCGATCCGGATATTTACTACAATCCGGACGCCCTGCCTATCCGGATCGAACAACCTTGGGAGACGCCGGAAAAGCTACCGGTTTCTGCACCGTCACCAGCCGTGACAGACCCGCTACAACGCCTCGTTCCCGGTTATGAACGAAGCCGGATCGTTTCGTTACTTTTCGAAAATTCATTACGGCAAGCCATAGATGCGACCGGTTATCGAAAAGAGGATGAAGATATCAAGCCTTTCCTTACTTGTCTTGTCGAGAATTGCTTCCGCAGTGGTATCCCGGAAGAAGAGGTGGTCAAGTGGTTGCCGGTACATACCCATTTCCGGATTTTTGAAGCGGAGATACGGACAACCGTACACAATGTCTACTGCCTGTCCTCCGGTTTCGGCCGGAAACCGTGTATCCGTCCGGAGCAGGTACTCGCCTTTCAAGCCGACGAATTTATGAAACGCCGGTATGAATTCAGATATAATAATATGAAGGGAGATGCGGAATACCGTGAACGCAAATCGTACTATTTCAATTTCTTTCCTGTTAACGAACAGGTCCTCAACAGTATCAGCCTGAATGCGCAGGAAGAAGGTATCCCGCTATGGGACAGGGACGTAAAACGTTATATCTATTAGATTCCGGTTGAAGAGCAACTCTTCTTCCAATATTTCCGCTTGCCTGAAACCGGAGAACAGGGCGAACTGCTCCCTGCCGCCGAAATATTGAGACGGATCGAACAACGAAGCAAGATAAAATCCGGTATCCGCAACATGGCTCTGTTCGGCCGGCTGTTGCTAAAGAATAATGTAACCAAAAAACATACGAAAACAGGCAATTACTACCATGTAATTGAAATCTGATAAAACAAGCGGGGTGATGCCGTCCTCCTGCCATGGCGTCACCCCCATATTCCTATGGTACAACTTGTTAAAATATCTCTACCGAAATATGACGCCGGATTTACTAAAATTTATATAAATAAGGAGAAATCTCCCACAAATCAGAACTCTGTCCTCCTATTAATCAATATTAACCCATCAGAAAAGCTTCCAAAGCTTTTAAATAATATAGTTTTTACCCTGACACAAGTAGTTAAATATTGTAGTTTAAAATTATAACTTATTGATTATCAATACGATTTGATTCCAAAAACACTATAGTCCTTTTAGTACTAAGTTATCAACGCCAACTAAAAAAACACTTGGTGCTAAAGAATTATTGAAAATTATATCTAATGAGAATTAGAACAGACCATTGTTTCGCCAAAGCAATGGCTATTGTATGTTCAAATAAAAACCATCAATTATGTTGAAAAACTTTAAGCCTGTAGGCTTATTGCTGTTGGCCGGTACACTGGGTATTCCCGGATATGTATTTGCGGATACGGTTGCAGCAATGCCAAAAACAAGTATTTCCCAACAGACTGGGAAAGTAACGGGAGTAGTTGAAGATGAATTCGGTCCTGTAGCCGGAGCATCTGTAGTTGTAAAAGGAACCACAAATGGATCGATTACCGATATGGACGGTAACTTTACATTGGAAGGTGTGAAGAGCGGTGACATTATTCAGATTTCTTTTATAGGGTACTCAACCCAGGAAATCAAGTACACTGGTCAACCGGCTTTACAAGTAAAACTGGCGGAAGACGCTCAGAAACTGGATGAAGTCGTTGTAACAGCTTTGGGTATCAAACGCGAAAAGAAAGCGTTGGGTTATTCGGTAAGTAGTGTAAAAGGAGAAGAACTGACTGAAGCCGGTACACCGATGAATGCTATGCAAGCTCTGTATGGTAAAACTTCAGGCTTACAATTACAATCTACAGCTTCCGGTCCTTCCGGCGGTATGAACATTAAGGTTCGTAATGCCATTTCGTTGACAGAAGATTCTTCTACGCGTCCATTGATTGTAGTAGATGGTATTCCTATTCATGATGAAAATACCGGACAGTCTACCAACAGCCGTACCGGTGGTGACCATGGTACTGGTTTGAACGACATTAATCCGGAGGACATTGCTTCCATTGAAATCCTGAAAGGAGCGAAAGCGGCCGTATTATATGGATCGGAAGGTGCTAACGGGGTCATGTTGATTACGACTAAAACCGGTGGTAAAAAAGGATTAGGTATTGATTTCGGTATCAACCATTCCTGGAATATGGCTGCGTACTTACCTGAATTGCAGAATGAATTCGGTACAGGTTCGAGTGCCGGTACTGCCGCTTTAAAAGAAATCTCTAAAGATGGTTTCTATACAATGACTGACCCGCATACCGGACAAACTGTCGAGTCTTTATGGAGAGGTTCCAGTTATAACTTCGGTCCACGTTTGGATGGCCGTCAGTTGTTATGGTGGGACGGTCAATATCATTCTTATTCTGCTCAAAAGAATAATCAAAGAGATTTATATCGCACAGGTGGTCAAACCAATGTAAATTTTGCATTGAGTAATGGGGGAGAGTTGGGGTCTTTCCGTTTGTCATACAACTATCGTGATTACAATGCTATCTCTTATGGTGCCGATAACAAAGCTCACTCATTTAGTTTTGCTGCGGATCTGAAAGCAAATGACTGGATTAAGGTGAAAATGAATACCAACTTCTCGAACACGAAAGATCACAATGCTCCGTATGCCATGCAAAGTTTTGCAACTTACGGTTTCCCTCGTGAACAGGATGTCAACTTGATCAAAGATATGTATCTGACAGACGAAGGTTACAATTATTTCAGCATGAACAATTCTGTTACGCAGATGGCTCCTTATACCAGTTATTTCTCTGGTTATTATTGGTCACAGTTGCGTAACTCGAATGACTTTGACCGTAACCACTTGATTCAATCATTGAACGTTGATGTAACATTCAATGATAAGTTCTCCTGGACTACGCTGGGTGGTATTGACTGGACAGTATCCGATCAGGAAATTAAGCAACATGTCAGCAAACCGCTGTCTTACGAAAATAAGCAAGGTTGGTATCAGATCGCGAACAAACGTAACATGATTATGTACGGTCAGTCTTCTTTCAACTACAATCAGACATTCAACGACGTTTGGGATTTGTCAGCCATGGTCGGTGGTGCTGTTAAGTATAATAAAGAGGAATATCAGGAACAATACGTAGCGGAAACATTCGCTATTGAAAACTGGTTTTCTTTGAGTAATACGCGTGAAGACTTCGGACCTCGTTCCAGCCGTTCTCGTGGAAATGACTTATTGTTGAGTGTGTTCGCTTCTGCTCAGTTAGCTTATGCCAACCAGGTGTATTTGGAAATCCAGGCTCGTAATGACTGGTCTTCCATCCTTCCTCCGGAAAATAACCATTACTTCTACCCAGGTGCCAGCTTGTCATGGATCTTCACGGAAGCATTCGATATTCCAAGTTTGAACTTTGGTAAAGTACGTGCTTCTTGGGCCGACGTAGGTCGTCCGGGTCCTCGTTATTATGGTAACGTAGACTTCTCGTTAGGTGCTTATGGTGGACAACCTACCATGTCGTTACCTGATTATTTGCCACCGGCAGACTTTGCTTCAGCCACTGGAGGATTCCCGGTTCCGAACTTGAAGCCTGAACGTAAACGTGAATATGAAATCGGCTTAGAAGGAGCATTCTTACCGGGTAACCGTATCGGTGTAGATTTCTCTTTCTTCCATAATAATACATACGACCAGATCACGAAGTTAACAGTGCCTTCTTCTTCCGGTTTAACCGAAGTTCGTATGAATGCAGGTGATATCGCCCAAAGTGGTATTGAATTTTCTGTGAATACAAAGCCGATCATGACGAAAGATTGGACATGGGAAGTCGGATTCAATCTGGCGAACTATTCAACCAAAGTAAAGAAATTGGGTAAAGGTATTAATCAGTTGGATATGTGGGGCGCTACCGGTGCTTCTGTTCGGAGTATTCCTAATGGTGAATATGGTGAAATCTATATTTATCCATATCAGCGTGACGAACAGGGTAACCGTATCGTAAACCAGGGAACCGGTGTTTGGGACTTTGATAAAACGAAAATGATAAAAGTTGGTAAGATTACGCCGGATGTTGTCGGTGGTTTGACTACAAGTCTGTCATATAAAGACTTTTCTTTGAGTGCAGTCTTCGACTTCCAGTTCGGTGCTACCATGATTTCTCAGACAAATATGTTTTTGTTAGGTAATGGTTCCGGCGTTGAATCATTGAAATATCGTGATGAAGCCCGGGGTGGTCTACCTTATTATGTGAATACGGCTGGCGAACGTATCAAGTTGGATAGCCATTCAGCTGCTGTACCTGCTGATTCTTTCTATCCATTTATTTTGCATGATGGTGTAATTACTCCTGGTGTTACAAGTGATGGAAAACAGAATGAAAAAGTGATCTCTGCTGAACAATACTACAGTCAGTTATATTGGCAGGGAGGCATGGATTTGTCTGAAGACCAAATCTATAAAAGTGATTACATAGCTTTGCGTTCTTTGTCGTTCAACTACAATTTACCAAAAAGTTTCGTCTCAAAGTTCAAGATTCAAAGCGCACGCATCAATGCCTTTGCAAACAACTTGTGCTATATTTATAAGGCAATTCCGAATGTAACACCGGAATCTACACAAGGTACTAACTCATTTACAGAGGTTAGTAGCATCCCGGGTATCCGCAGTTTTGGTTTGGGGCTTAATGTTTCATTCTAATCAGTATAACAAAGTATGAATACAATCAGAAAATATATAACCAGTTTAGCTTTAGGCGTTGCCGTAACCGGAGCAATGGTGTCATGTGACACACTGGATGAGAAATTTTATAATCCGGATAAATTGACGGAAGCTGACTTCAGTCTGCTGTTTGCTTCTGCTCAGACAAAAGGACATTTGTTCCGGTATGATTACGGTGCGACTTACCATTACATGAGAGGTTTCGGTAAGATGTTAGGATTAGGTGTCAGTCCATTGTATCTGGATAGAACTCAAAACAATACGATTGTCCGTCCATGGGATGGCTGGTCAGGTACTCCGTTTAATGAGTTTATATTCACACAAACTTGTACCAATTACAGCAAGGAACTCAGTGGCATGAAATTGCTGTATGCCGACATGACAGAAGAAGAGCAAGAACAAAACAAAGTGTATATGCTTTGTAGTGATATTATCCGTTCTTATGCATTCCAACGTGCAACAGACTTATACGATGATATGCCTTATTCAGAAGCCGGAGGTGCTTTCCAGGAACTGTTTTATCCTAAATATGATACACAAGAAGAGATTTACATGAATATCATGGAAACTCTGAAAAATGCGGCTGCTGAATTAAGTGAATATCAATTTCAAACAGATGCACAAGAGTCAAAATTCTCTTCTGTAGATATTTTGTGTAACGGTGATTTGGACAAATGGATTCGTATGGCTAATTCTTTACGTTTGCGTATGGCAATGCGTCTCTGCCATGTGAAACCGGATGCAGCTCTTTCGACTATTAAAGAGTTGATTGCCGAAAACCGCATGTTGACAGAATATTCACATGATCTTGGTTTTGAAGAACAGGATAAAACACATGCCTTCGAACTGACATTCTTCCGTGGTTTGGATGAACGTGGATATGAATCAGGTGCACCGGCAACGATCATTGAAGATATCATGAATTATGAATATCAGCCAGGTGATGAAAATGGTATCACTCGTCACGATTTTGACCCACGTTTGTATGCCATGTTCCAACCGGATATCCACGGACGCTATATTGGTTTGCCATTAACAATAGAAGAAGCTGAAGCGGAACTTCCTAACTATTATACAGAAAAGGAATTGACTGATATGTATAATTTTAATGATGTGGTTACTAATCCGTGGAATCCGGAACGTATTCCTACAATGTATAACCGTCGTACTTACTTCAATTTCGATATGAAATTTCCGGTAATGGGTTCAACAGAAACAAACTTGTTATTGGCTGAAGCCGCTGTACGTTGGCCGGGCGAGTTAGGTAATATCGATGTTAAAAGCTGTATTAAGAAGGCCATTGATGCTTCTACTCGCTTCTATTATAATGTGAATAAAACAATGAGTTATAATGAATCTTCTCTGCCGAGTATTCTGTATGTTCAGGCAAAGGCTAAAGCTCCGGAATTGGACGAAGATCATCTGGCTGATTATGAAGAACTAGCTGCTAACAAGTTTGCTAGTCTGGCCTCAACAAAAGATAAACTGAAATTCATTTTCGACCAGAAGTTCTGCCACATGAATATCATGAATCCGTATGAAATTTACAACGAAGCTCGTCGTTTGGTAAAAGACTTCGACGGAGAACTGCCGTTTGTCTCCACTCCTAATGTGGTATTCCAGGAACGTATGTTCTATCCGTCCAGCGAGTTGACTAACAACGGTGATAACTTTGCAAAAGTTGCTCATAAGAATACATACGACACACCAGTTTGGTGGACAGGACGTACAACTCCTGCAGAAAACCATAATGGTAATGCATTGTAATAAACATTAGCTTAATGCTACATAAACACAAAGGCTGTCGAGGAACTTTTTCGACAGCCTTTATTCACTATAAAATGTACTGCATAATTTAACAAAATGAGTAAAAATGAAATCGATTAATGTGATCCTGTATTGGGTAATAGTGATGGTGATCGGCCTATCGGCTTGTGGTGATGACGATGAAAAGACGATACCGGCTCATACAGAAGAGGAGAAAATATGGATTGCCGATAACCAGAAATATTTTCAGGAAAAAAAGGAAGATGTAGAGGATGACGGACAATTGCTGTATCAGCGATTAGTCGTGGATGAAGATACGCTTTTGTATCGTGTACTGGAAACGAGTCAAATAGATTCTTTCCCTAAGATAGATGCTGATGTAAAAGTTTCTATGTTAGGAGTAATTCCGGTTTCCCAAACGGTTATCGTAGGTAATAAAGATGGTAATCCGATAGATCAGACTTTAAAATTGGACAGTCCGAATCTGATTAAGGGCCTGGCTGCTCTTTTGCCGAAAATCCGTAAAGGAGAAAGGGTGGATGCTATAATTCCTTATCAGTTGGGATATGGGGATCGTAATTACTCCAATCCGTATATTCCATTATGCTCAACGTTGCAGTTTACTTTTACTGTAAAAAGTTTTGATTAAGCTTTTAAAAAGGAGAGGTTGTTTCACTTCAAAAATTGAAAGATCCTCTCCTTTTTATATTCAACACTAATATTTCTTCTCATTCGCCAAGTTCCACATATTCAGGAAAGAGGCTTTTGTAATATCTACGATCTTATCCCAGTTGATCTTTTCGACATGGTCGCCCGGCATATGGTAGTCCGGATGACCGTTGGTGTGATACCAGATAATGGGAATACCACGTTTGGCAAAAGAGCCGTTGTCACTCCCTCCTACCGGCTTGTCCCAGGGGTGATAAATCGGTTTCAGGTTCAGATTGTATTTCTTGATATCATTCTTTAGCCAGTCACCGAAAGCCTTGTTTGCTTCCGTATAGAAATAATCGACCTGCTCGGGAACCGCTTCGTTCGAATTGCGGCCGATCATATCATAATTCAAATATCCCTTTACATCTTTCAGGAACGGACAGTTCTGCACAAAATATTCAGAGCCTAGCAATCCTTTTTCTTCACCGTCCCAGAAAGCAAAAATAACCGTACGTTCCGGTTGCTCACCGGAGGCCAGGAATGCTTTTGCAACCTGAAGGACAGCCGATACGCCCGAAGCATTATCATCTGCCCCGTTATAGATCTGGTCACCGTCCAGCATCGGATCGAATCCCAGATGATCATAATGAGCTCCGATGATAACATATTCATTCGGATTCTTCCCTTCTATCCTACCCAGGATATTACGCATGGATAACTTCTGATGTACACCTTGCTTCAGTTGGGCGATCGAATCAGGATGCACCTGGAAACGTCCCCTCTTCTGGCGTTCCTTATTATAAGCCTCGAAAGGTTGGTAATAAGACTCATTCAAGGGAGCGATGCCCATTGTCTTCAGGTTGGAGACGATATACTCGGCAGCAATCCGTCCTCCCTGGAAACCGGCTTCACGCCCTTCCAGTTCGTCACTGGCCAAGAAACCGATATAGGCTTCCGCATTTTCCTTATTGATAGTGTTCAGTCCTTTTTCTACAGGCGACTGTGCCCAAAGGGTGGTAGATAGCATGACGGATGCTACAAATAAACCTGTTCTTTTCATTGTATGATTGTGTTTTATAGATTTGTTCCGCGCACAAAGATAGAAGATAAATTGAAGAATTGTAAGGGATAGAAAATAAAAAAAGGCTAATCTTCGCTGTTCTGTCAGCGTCGAATGCCCATCTCTCGATCTCTCACCAGTCTTATAAAAGACCCTGGTGAAGAGAATACATCAAAATAATATACTTTCTTTTTGTTTAATTTTTTGCGTTAGCGCCCATTTCTTCCAACAGGCGACGGATTTCAGCATTTACTCGCTGACTCATTGTACCATTTCTCATTGACTGATAACGATCAGCCTGATAACGCAACATCGCTAAAGTACGAAGATTTTCTTCATTTCTACTTGTCATCATAATCTTTACTTTTTTATGTCTTCCACGCTTGGAAGACTCGTTAATAATTAACCTAAACCTTAATCTTTTCTTTTTGTTTACAGTGCAAAGATAAGCACTTTTTCCAAAACTATGCTATAAAACATATAAATTATTTCTATCTTTACATTTATTTAATCTATAGAAATAGATTTTCAGAAGATAACCTCCCTACTCCACTTCGGTCAATTCACCTGTAACTGAATTAATTACAAAGCCTCTAACCGTAATATCGGTAGGAATCAACGGGTGGTTGCGAACTTGTTCGACTGTATCTTTTACTGAGCATTCTGTCGAGTCAAACCCACGAAGCCAGTATTTAAAATCGATTCCGCAGTAACGGATCATATCGATTCGCTCAGCGGGAATACCCCGTTTCTTCATTGCTTCGATCATCTCGTCGCTGTCCATATGCTGGGCACCGCAATCAGAATGACCAATGATCATGATCTCGACCACTCCCAGTTCATAAATAGCGACCATCAGACTGCGTATCACACTGCCGAACGGATGTGAAATGATTGCACCGGCATTCTTTATGATTTTCACGTCGCCATTCTTTATGCCCAATGCGGCAGGAAGCAATTCTATCAGACGAGTATCCATACAGGATACGATGGCAATCTTTTTATCGGGATACTTATTCGTTATAAACTTTTCATATCCTTTCTTATCTACAAATCCCCGGTTGTATTCAAGTAATTCGTCTATCATGAGTCTGTCTTTCTTTTAATAATAATACTAGCTATATAAATAACAACACTGGTTTAAATAATGTTGTGGAATTTCAAGGCTTTGAATATCCCGTCCTCATCGACAGAATCGGTTACATAATCCGCATATTGTTTTACGTCGTCGTCAGCATTCCCCATAGCAACCCCGATCCCGGCATGCTGAAGCATGGCTATATCATTACCGCCATCACCGAAAGCCATACATTCTTTTAATGGTATCTTAAAGTATTCCAGCATTTTATCAATACCGATCCGCTTGCTGCTCCCGGCAGGTACCACATCGGTAAACAACGGATTCCAGCGAGTGGATTCGCAATGGGATAAGATAGACATGATCTTTTTCTCCTGTTCGGCAGTAAAAAATGAGACTAACTGGTAGACCGTCTTTCCCTTCATTTCACTCAGAGGACGGATAGGCGGCTCCGGAAAATTCAGCATATTAAAAATTTCTTCCACTGTTTCATCCTTATAATTCATAAAGATTTCTTTTTCCTGGACAAAAGCACAGGGGAAAGACTCTTCAGTTTCCAAATAGCGGATCAATGCATCGATATCCCTGTCGGGAATGCTGTGTTTATAGATCACTTTGTCTTCTCCGGCAAAACAATATCCACCGTTCAGTGTAACATATCCGTCAAATTTTAAATTTCCCAGATTGTTGATGGAACTGTAATGACGACCTGTTGCTATAAAAACTTTAATACCTTTCTTCCGTAAAATATCCAATGCGTCAATGGTAGAGCGGGGTACTTCATGTGTCTTAAAACTGACCAACGTCCCGTCTATATCGAAGAAAATTGCCTTAACCATACTTTTTCTAATAACCTAAATTTGATACAAAGATAAGAATAAATAAACACATGCAGATTTTTATATACCTTTGTAAGTAAGATCTTAATAACAATTTAATAGGTAAGTTATGGAATACAGACAATTAGGAGGATCGGGACTTTATGTACCCGTGCTTTGTTTAGGGACTGCTACTTTTGGAGGTACAAACGGTTTCGAAGGATGGGGACATACCCAAGTGGACGAAGCCAGACGCATGATAAACCTTTGTCTCGATGCGGGTGTAAACCTGTTCGACACCGCTGACGCATATTCAGACGGACTTTCTGAAACGATATTGGGGAAAGCTGTTGAAGGACTGAGAAATAAACTGTTGATATCGACCAAAGCCACATTCAACCTGAATCCGGAAGGACGCAACGCTATGGGTTCTTCCCGCTTCCACCTCATCGAGGCCTGCGAAGCCAGCCTGAAACGGCTGAATACCGATCATATTGATATTTATCATATGCATGGATTTGACGCCAATACACCGGTAGAAGAAACGCTTCGCGCTCTGGATGATCTGATCACTGCCGGAAAAATACGGTATATCGCTTGTTCTAATTTCTCCGGATGGCATCTGATGAAGGCTTTGTCTGTCTCCGAACGCTATGGCTGGAGTCGTTATGTGGCACAGCAGGTTCATTATTCTTTGCTCAACAGGGAGTTTGAATGGGAATTAATGCCGCTCGGAATCGATCAGAAGGTAGGTTCCATCATCTGGAGTCCTCTTTCAGCAGGACGTCTGGGCGGAAGATACCGGCGCAACAATCCGATACCGGCCGACGGACGTGTGGCTCGCGGCGGAAGTCCTATCCCCGATGAAGCTACTTCCTACGAACGTTTATATAATATAATGGATGTATTGGATGAGATAGCAGAAGAGACAGGACATTCGGTAGCACAATGTGCGCTGAACTGGTTACTGCAACGCCCTACTGTTTCCAGCCTGATAATCGGGACCAGCACAGAAGAACAATTAAAACAGAATCTGGAGGCTGTCGGCTGGAACCTGACACCGGAACAGGTAAAAAGACTGGATAATGCCAGCCAGGTCACCCCTATTTATCCATATTGGCACCAGGCACAATTCCCGTTTTTGAATGCACAGATTCAATTTTAGAAAGAATTGAGCTATCCCGTTCCCGTGCTTGACACGGGATCACAAAGGCACAGACCGTTTCCTATAATATCTTTTGATACCGCCAGTTCTCTTGCGGCCCCGTGTCAAGCACGGGGACAGGATAGTTCACTTTTGACAAAAACTGAACCAATTCCCTCTATATTATTATTGTAATATTCTTACATTGTCTTATTATCCTCCTCGCCATATTCATCATCAAATTCGTCATCATCGAATTCGTCGTCGAATTCATCATCATCAAACACATCACGATCTTCCAATATCTCAAGACCGAAATCGCCGCCTGTGGATTCTTCCAGTATAGGGATATATTTACTTGCCTCAAGAGAAGTTTCGGCAACCAGGTGAGGGCGGCCACCTCTCCCATATTTATATTCAATCAAAGGAATCTCTTCCGTATCCTCTTCCAGTATATATTGCGTCAGGGCAAAACTCTTATCCGGTTTGATCCCGAACTCTTCGGCAAACGCTATAGCCCCATAAATAAAATTATGAGCTTCATTATAACTGATTTTAATACCGCAATCAGTTGCCGTTCTTTCAACAAAATCGTCATACTCATCCGGTGGCACATTAAACCTATATACAGAATGTTTCACTCCCAAACACAACGTATCTACGACGTAAACTCCGAATGTATAATTTCCACCGGCATGACGACGGACTACGATCACTTCCGCTACAGCCCCTCTTTCATCTTTCCAGTCATCGGAAACATAACACACCTCTATCGGTAAATTTCTAGCTTTCAAACGAATATACTTTTCAGGAGAGAGTAACTGAAACTGATTCTGCTTGCTTTTATTTTTCGCCATTTGCTTGTTTGTTTAGTTTCGCTAAAGGTACGATTTATTTGGCTTATACAAAAAAACGGAACCCTCTTTCGAAGATTCCGTTTTACTATTTAGATGATCAAATAATCAATTATTCTTCAACACCCCACTGCTGTTTAGCCAAACGCTTGTAGTTGTTAAGTCTCCACTTAGCGTTGTCTTCGGCAGCCTGGAACAATTGAGCGGCTTCTGCCGGGAATTGTTTTGTCAGAGATGCGAAACGTACTTCACCCTTCAGGAAGTCCTGGAATTTGCTCCAATCCGGTTCTTTGCTATCCAAAGTGAACGGATTCTTGCCTTCTTCTTCCAAAGCCGGGTTGTAACGCCACAAATGCCAGTAACCACATGCTACTGCATCAGCTTCTTCCTGCTGGCTCTTACCCATCCCCTTCTTCAAACCGTGGTTGATACAAGGAGCATAAGCAATGATCAATGAAGGACCATCATAAGCTTCAGCTTCGCGAATTGCTTTCAACGTCTGAGCCTGGTCGGCACCCATTGCGATCTGAGCAACATAAACGTAACCGTAAGTTGTAGCCATCAGACCCAGGTCTTTCTTACGAACTCTCTTACCGGCAGCAGCGAACTTAGCGATTGCACCCACCGGAGTAGCCTTAGAAGATTGACCTCCTGTATTTGAATAAACTTCAGTATCCAATACCAGAATGTTAACATTCTTACCTGAAGCAATTACATGGTCAAGACCACCGTAACCGATATCGTAAGAAGCACCGTCACCACCGATGATCCATTGTGAACGTTTTACCAAGAAGTGGCTCAGTTCAGCGATTGTTGCACAGTTCGGACATTTATCCTTGTTTGCTTCTACCATCGGAATGATCTTTTCTGCCAACTCTTTCGTCTTATCAGCATCATTCTGATTAGCAATCCATTCTGTGTACAACTCTTTATTTGCAGCCGGACATGCTTCGTTTGCGATAGAAGCTTCCATTGCTGCCTGCAAACGGGCACGCATCTTTTCGTTAGCCAATTCCATACCCAAACCGAATTCACAGAAGTCTTCGAACAATGAGTTAGCCCAAGCCGGACCCTGTCCTTTTGCATTTGTTGTATACGGAGTAGAAGGAACAGAACCTGAATAGATAGACGAACAACCTGTTGCGTTAGCTACCATTTCACGGTCACCGAACAACTGAGTGATCAGCTTCACATACGGAGTTTCACCACAACCGGAGCAAGCACCGGAGAACTCAAACAACGGAGTTGCGAACTGAGAGTTCTTCACGTTAGCCTTGATGTCAACCAAGTGTTGTTTGCTTGAAACCTTTTCAGTGCAATATTCCCAGTTAGGAGCTTCAGCCAACTGACCTTCCAAAGCAACCATCTTAAGCGCTTTGCCACCCTTCTTCGGATTACCCGGACAAACGTCGGCACAGTTACCACAACCCAGACAGTCAAGAACGTCTACCTGAATACGGAACTGCATACCTTCAAACTGTTTACCAGTAGCCTTCAAAGAGTTAGAGAACGGAGCAGCAGCCTGTTCAGCAGCATCCAACACGAACGGACGGATAGAAGCGTGAGGACAAACATATGCACACTTATTACATTGGATACAGTTTTCACCATCCCATACAGGAACGAAAGCAGCCACACCACGTTTTTCGTATTTAGCTGTTCCCTGACGCCAAGTACCATCTTCGATACCCTTGAATGCAGAAACCTTCAGCAAGTCACCATCCTGAGCATTGATAGGACGAACCACTTCGTTGATGAAAGCAGGATCGTTGTTTGCTACAACTTCATCGTCCGGCAGGTTTGCCCATGACGGATCGACAGCAAGCTGAGTATATTCGCCACCACGATCAACAGCAGCATAGTTCTTGTTAACTACATCTTCACCTTTCTTACCATAAGACTTCACGATGAATTTCTTCATCTGTTCGATAGCCAGATCAACAGGAATTACACCTGTGATGCGGAAGAATGCGGACTGAAGAATTGTGTTAGTACGGTTACCCAAACCAATTTCCAAAGCAATCTGAGTCGCATTGATATAGTAAACAGTAATATTTTTCTGAGCGAAATAACGTTTTACCTTGTTCGGCAGGTGGTTAGCCAACTCTTCGCCATTCCATACAGTGTTCAACAGGAATGTACCGTTTTCACGCAAACCGCGAGTAACATCGTACATACGCAGATAAGCCTGAACGTGACAAGCAACGAAGTTCGGAGTATTTACCAAATAAGTAGAACGAATCGGATGATCACCGAAACGCAGGTGAGAACAAGTGAAACCACCGGACTTCTTAGAGTCGTAAGAGAAGTATGCCTGGCAATATTTGTCTGTATTGTCACCAATAATCTTTACAGAGTTCTTGTTAGCACCCACCGTACCGTCAGCACCTAATCCGTAGAACTTAGCTTCGAACATACCTTCGCCGCCCAAAGCGATTTCTTCTTTCTGAGGAAGAGAAGTGAATGTAACATCGTCTACGATACCCAGTGTGAACTGATTCTTCGGCATCGGCAATGCCAGATTTTCGTAAACTGCAAGAATCTGTGCCGGAGTAGTATCTTTAGAACCCAAACCATAACGGCCACCCACGATAACCGGAGCGTCAGCCTGTCCGTAGAAACAGTCTTTTACATCCAGATACAAAGGTTCGCCAGTTGCACCCGGTTCTTTTGTTCTGTCAAGAACTGCGATACGTTTTGCAGTCTTAGGAACAGCTGCCAGGAAGTGCTTAGCAGAGAACGGACGATACAAATGAACAGAAACCAAACCTACTTTTTCACCCTGAGCAGTCAGGTGGTCGATAGCTTCGCGGGCAGCTTCGGTTACAGAACCCATTGCGATAATCACGCGTTCTGCATCTTCTGCTCCGTAGTAATCGAACAAACCATATTTACGGCCTGTGAGTTTGGAGATTTCGTTCATATATTCTTCTACGATAGCAGGAACTGCTTCATAGTATTTGTTTGAAGATTCTCTGTGCTGGAAGAAGTGATCCGGGTTTTCAGCCATACCGCGAGCTTCCGGTTTTTCCGGATTCAAAGCACGTGCACGGAATTCAGCCAACGCCTTCTGGTCGATCAGCGGAGCCAGGTCATCATTTTCCAGAGCTTCGATCTTCTGGATTTCGTGAGATGTACGGAAACCGTCGAAGAAGTTCACGAAAGGAACGCGAGACTTGATAGTTGCCAGGTGAGCTACACCCGCCAAGTCCATAACTTCCTGAACAGAACCTTCTGCCAACATTGCGAAACCAGTCTGACGAGCAGACATAACATCCTGATGATCGCCGAAGATACACAAGGCATGAGATGCCAGTGTACGGGCAGATACATGGAATACGCAAGGAAGCAACTCACCGGCAATCTTGTACATGTTAGGGATCATCAGCAACAATCCCTGAGAAGCCGTGTAAGTTGAAGTCAGGGCACCAGCCTGCAAAGAACCGTGAACTGCACCCGCAGCACCACCTTCTGATTGCATTTCCTGTACCATAACAGTTTCGCCGAAAATATTCTTACGTCCGGCGGCAGCCCATTCGTCTACATATTCTGCCATTGTAGACGACGGAGTGATGGGGTAGATAGCGGCTACTTCGCTGAACATATATGAAATATGAGCAGCAGCCTGGTTACCATCACAGGTCAAAAATTTCTTCTGTTTTGTCATAGACTTTTACTATTAGTATTTAAAAGAATTTCTTAGTATAAAAAGCCAAACAGCCAAAGCGGGATCATATTCTCTTCTCCTACTTCGACCTTGTCTACAGCATAGTATAAATCGGGATTGTTTTTTACTTTCATACTTTCCTCTATCCTGAAATTATACTTTCCGTTTACCAAAAAGTGTGCGTTCTTCATTCCCTCATTTAGCGTATTGTCTTTCAAAAGCTGGTTATAGAAAAAAGATTCGCGCACAGCCTGCACATTTACCTCCATCGGACGGATGGGGTACATCAGATTCGAATTGTACATATACACGGTAGATGGTTTTTTCGGAAACGATTCGCCTACCGGATATAACATATTCATTAAACGGGCATCGGTCAGATATTTTATATAATTCATCACTGTAGCCCGTGACGTTTCTATTTCTTTGCTCAACTGACTGACATTCGGCGTACACGGTGCGCTGATAGCCAGCAGATACAACAGTTTGCGGAGTTTGGGCAGATAACTTTGCTCGATTTGCTTGATGTACAAGACATCTACCTCCAGCATCATATTCATTGTCTTCAACAGGTTCTCTGAGAAATTGCGTTTCTCCAGGAAGAACGGATAAAAACCATGATGCAAATAATCCTGAAAATAAGCCATCGGTTTGGCTACCGAACAAATATTCTTCGCAATCTCCTGATGGTTCCCGATTATTTCTTCAAACGTATAAGCCGGAAAACTGTTTCCCGACATCAGATTCAAAAACTCTCGGAAAGAAAAACCACGCAAATTATATGAAACAACTTTACCTGAGAGATCCGGATTTTCCTCTTTCAACCTCATCACTGACGAACCGGAAAAGATAATCTTCAGATCTTCAAAATTATCATAACAATAACGTAACTCTTTCGACCATCCGGAATATTTGAAAACCTGGTCAATCAACAACACCTTCCCTCCTTTTGCCCTGAACTCAGAAGCAAAGTCGACCAGCGTACGTTCCGTAAAATAAAAGTGATTCAGATTTATATACAGGCACTCTTTATTATCAGCACCAAAATGTTCGCGGGCATAATCCAGCAAAAAAGTAGTTTTCCCTACTCCACGAGAGCCTTTGATCCCGATCAACCGGTCATTCCAATCAATCTCATCCATCAGCCCCCGGCGTACCGGTGCATGCAAATGTTCTACAAGGTATTTATGTGTTTTAAAGAATGCTTCCACCTGACTGTCTTACTATATAGACCGCAAAGATAGAAAATATCCTCAACTTTGCAATACCGAGATAGCAATTTTATTTTCAGTTGGCAATCCAAAGTTGGCAAAGCGTATTGACGTTTGAGAATTTAGAGTTGGCAGTTAATGCTTCCGGTTTATCTAAAAACATTAACTGTCAACATCTTTTATCTGATTATTCAATTACCGTAACCCAACCGTATGTATCAGGTTCGTCACCGTATTGGATGCCACGCAGTTTGTTATATAGTTTTTCGCAAACAGGTCCGGGTTTACCGTCCTTGGCTATCACGTATGATTTATTTTCATCCAAATCATCAATCTGTGAAATCGGGGCGATAACGGCAGCTGTTCCGCATTCTGCTGCTTCATCGAATGTAGCTATTTCTTCAAAAGGAACAGGACGACGTTCAACCGTCAGTCCCATATCTTCCGCCAATTGCTGCAAACTCTTGTTTGTAATAGAAGGCAGGATGGAATGAGATTGCGGAGTGATATAGCTGTTTCCACGGATACCGAAGAAGTTAGCCGGACCACATTCGTCCAGGTATTTCTTTTCTTTCGGGTCCAGATACAACACGGCTGCATACCCTTTTGAATGAGCGATCTCACCGGCAACCAAACTGGCTGCATAGTTACCACCAACTTTGATCGTACCTGTTCCATAAGGTGCTGCACGGTCGAACTCACGCATGATACAAACCTTTGACGGTTGGAATCCACCTTTGAAGTAAGGTCCTACCGGAGTTACAAACACCATAAACATATATTCGGGAGCCGGCTTCACACCAACCTGTGCACCCAGGCCGATCATCAGCGGGCGAATATATAATGCAGCCCCGCTCTCATAAGGCGGAACAAAGCGTTCATTCAATTTCACAACTTTACGGACTGCTTCTTCAAACATTTCCACAGGAAGTTCAGCCATCTTGATACCACGGCTGGAAGCTTGCATACGTTTGCCGTTTTCATCCATACGGAACACACGGATTTTACCGTCTTTTCCCTTGAATGCTTTCAAACCTTCAAACGACTCCTGTCCGTAATGGAGGCAAGTAGCTGCCATGTGAATATTAATAATTTCAGAAGAGCTAACTTCCAATTCACCCCACTTACCATCACGATAGTAACACCGTACATTGTAGTCTGTCTTCATATAACCGAATGCCAGATCAGACCAATTCATATTTTCCATATCTTGTCGTAATTAGATTATGAGCGCAAAAGTAAGCTATTTCGGATGATAATTGTTACTTTTGCAGCAAAAATAATTAAAATATGAAAGTTATTGATCTGATCAACGGCAGTAAAACGACTGCTTTTTCATTTGAAATTCTACCTCCTCTGAAAGGGAACAGCATACAGAAGGTATATAATGTGATTGATAAACTGAAAGAATTCGACCCTAAATACATTAATATAACTTCTCACCATAGCGAATATATCTATAAGACCTTGCCCGACGGCAGCTTCCAGAAAGTGAACATCCGCAAGCGTCCGGGTTCGGTTGCCATTGCTTCTGCCATCCAGAACAAATATGGTATTCCGGCAGTTCCACATATTATATGTAAGGGATTTACAAAAGATGAAACGGAATATGCGTTGATCGATCTTAATTTTCTGGGAGTTTACGACCTGCTGCTGTTGCGTGGTGATGTAAAAACACTGGAAGCCGGACAAAATACGGATTTATATCACGAACATGCGACTGACCTTCAGGAACAGGTAAACAATTTCAATAAAGGTATTGCCGTAGACGGTTCCACATTCGAAGCAAACGAAACACCGTTCTCATACGGTATGGCTTGCTATCCGGAAAAACATGAGGAAGCACCGAATATGGAATCGGATATTTTTTATCTGAAAGAGAAAGTAAAAAACGGTGCCGACTATCTGGTTACCCAGATGTTTTTCGATAATGAAAAATATTATTCATTTGTGGAACGCTGCCGTGCCGAAGGTATCGATGTCCCGATCATCCCAGGCATCAAGCCAGTTGTCTTTAAAAACCAGCTGACCGTATTACCTAAAATATTCCGCTCAGACATTCCCGAACCGTTTGCAGCCGAATTGCGCAAATGCAAAAATGATGATGAAGTAAAAGCCGTAGGTGTCGAATGGTGCATCCAGCAATGCAAAGACCTGATCGCCCACGGTGTCCCCAGCCTACATTTTTATACGATGATGGCTACGGATAGTGTTTATAAAGTGGCAAAAGAAGTATATTAAAACCGTTGGTGGAACTAATCGATTGCCAGGAGACAACGGGTTAGATAAAAAGCGTAATACTAACGAAATCCGGAGAACATTACTATGTCTTATTAATTAGAGGTAGGTGTAAATAAATTTAGACGTACCTCTAATTCGATTTACACCTACCTCTAAATTTATTTAGACCTACCTCTGTCTGAAAAAACATTAGATTGCTTTACGCAGATCAACTGAATAACTTTACACCGTGAAGCGATTCAAATCCTTATCTTCACAATTATAGAAACCATCGATATGAATATTATTCTGCGTATCGATCTCCACAACAGCAAAACTGTTGTTATCGGGAAGGTTTCCTTCTATCATCCCTTTCATTGTCCAGTAGTGGATATTATTACGGAAACTGTAATGTCCCGCATGATGATGTCCCTGGAATACAGCTAGCACATTCCCGTTTTCTTCCAACAGGGGAACTATTTCGTCCGCATTACTTACACAAAGCGATTTACTGATATCGGAGAAGCGGTCTAACAACTGATGGATAAAAATGATGACCGGTTTGTTATTTCCTTTCAATTCTTTTTTCAACCAGTCTATCTGGTCTTTAGGAATATATGCCTTTGTCCAGTCAAAATTACCTTTATCATACGGTGTTCCGTCCAGATTGTAGTTCGCATCCAGGACTATGAATTTTATATTATCAAAGGCAAATGAATAATAAGCCTTCTTGTCGGCATCCCCCTGATTGGAGGTATGTTGCAGGAAATCGTCTTTGGAGATGCTATCCATATCATGATTTCCCAGGACATGGTAAACCGGTCCCCGGAACGATTGAAAGACGTTTTCTATTTCATCCAGATAAGTAATTGTCTGTTCCCGCAGGGGGACATTATCCTGATCCTTCAGATCGCCCATTTCGATCACAAAATCCAGATTGGAAGAGTTGAAGACCTCCATGGCCTCTTTCAACTTATCCATTGTCTGAGGGAAATAACGGGTCCCATAAGGTTCCCGCCGCGAATAATGCAGATCGGTAACAACCCCAAACCGGACAGGCCGTTGTCCACCACAGGATACAAATGAAGGAGAAGCTGCCAGGACCAACACCCCTCCGCATGCCTTTTTTAAAAATAAGCGTCTGTTCATCATATTAAAAATTTCATAGGTTATAGAGTCATGCCGGTAACCTGCCGGATGTAGCAGGTTATCAGCATTGGCTTACAATATTAATAATAAAAAGTCAATATACCTACCATCCCGGATTTTGGATTAATTGCGGGTTCAAGGTTATTTCATTAATAGGAATACATTCCAGATAATCTCTTTCCGGATCAAAACCATATCCATTGGGAATCTGGCCGATATAAGGATCTAATAATCCATTTTCATCTACCTTATAATTAATCTTCACACCTTCCCACTCCGACAGATCCAAAGGATACCCTTTAGGACGTTTTCCTTTGAGCAGACTATGTGCCGCCCACCTCATGATGTCGTCATACCGAAAACCTTCACAACCTAATTCCACCGTACGCTCCCTTCTTATTTCATACAATTCATCTGAAATAGCATAACCGTAATCGGCATATAAAGAACGGTTTATATCAGACTGTACTTTAAAGTCCGGCATCCCTACCCTTCTCCTCAACAAATTAACAGACTTATCATAATCAACAACTTCCCCCAGTTCACATTTAGCTTCCGCATAGTTCAACAAAGCCTCGGCATAACGGAAAACAATGGCTCCCGTCACACAATTGGTATTCCATGATACACCGCTCCCCGCCTGAGGATCTTTCGGGTCATTCCCTTTCTTTATCTGAAAACCCGTATTATTCAAATACTCCCCGGACTGATTCAGGAAAGGCTTGGTAAATATACCTTTGCCATAACCGTTATCCCACATCACCATATCAGGAATCCAAATAGTCTGGGATAAACGCGGATCACAATCTTCGGCAATCTTTGTCAGAAAATCACCGCCTTTCACCGTTTTCCCAACAGATATATAATCATACGGTTCGCCGTTCTTTTTCAGATAATGGTGGATTTGCTCCATTGTCAGAGAATTTCCGGCCGTTCGGTCAGAAACATATATCTGAAAAGAATGTCCCATCCCCAGTCCTTTATCATAACGTTTCCAGAGAAGAGCCTCCTTATTAGATGTTTGATCCGTCAAGGAAAACATCTTGCAATAATCTTCCGACGGAGAATTTGTTGAATATAATCCTGTCGAATATTGGGGATCCATCAATTCTTCCGCAGCCTCAACCGCCAAGCGGAAATATTTATCCGGATCGGCTCCGGAAGTACCAAACGCAGTTCCTTTATGATATTTCTGCCAACTACCTTCATACAAAGCGACTCTCGATTTAAAGAGCAATGCGACTTCCTTACTCAACCGGTTCGAGCCACCATCCACAGATTTCAAAGGATTCAGGTACTCTATTGCCTTATCCAGGTTCCACAGGATCGAATCTACAACAAGCACACGGGAATCCCTGGCCTTATACAACTCTTCAGAGCTTGTATCCAGCGCCTTGGAAAACCAAGGGACATCCCCATAGGTACGTACCTTTTCAAAATAAAACCAGGCTTTAAAGAAATGGGCTTCCCCGACATAATGTTTATAACTATCGAAAGGATCTTTACATTTCCAATAGTTATCAAAAAACACATTCACACTTCGTATCTTCGTCCAGTTCCACTCTTTATCAGACGTTGAAGTGACCGGAGAACGCGAACCATTCCACACCGTACTGGGAACACCTGTTATCTGTGTATCAGAACCTCTCGTCCCATCCCATCCAATCAGTCCGGTATAACTTCCAACAACTTCGAATGCCGGAAGCGATGGATAAAACTGTAACGTATAATTAGCCAGATCGCTGGTTGCTTTCCAATAATCGTCATTTCCAATCTGAGTTAACGGCTTCTTTTCCAGATAATCGTCACAGGAACTTATCAGTATTGCACACAATAAACAGAGAGGCAATAATATTATATTTCTTTTCATTATATCTAATTTTAAAAGGATTCATCAAAATGAAACATTTAAGCCAAAAGACAGAACGGCCAACGAAAACATCGATTTACCATTTCCATATTTACCCAGATTAGCAGTCTCCGGATCAAAACCGACAGGAAGCTTGGTTAATGTCAGTACATTCTCTGCCGAACAATAAATCCTGGACTTTTGTAACCCCACTTTCTTTAGAACCGTCTGAGGTATCGAATACCCCAACTGCAAATTTTTAAGTCTCAGATAAGCACCATTTTGCAGATATTTGGTCTGTATTTGCTGGTTCTTTTTATAAAGACTGGACTGGCTGTATGGCCGGGGATAATACGCATCCGTATTTACTCCTAATCCTGAATAAGTACTTTCTTCCGCATCCCGGTAATAATCCAGATGATGCGGGAACAGGGTCGTTTGATTCCAGTTATTAAATCCCCAGAACATATTACCGGTCAACCACAAATCTCTTTTCGCCGTACCCTGGAAAAATGCCATAAAATCAAATCCTTTATAATCAGCAGATAATGTTATTCCAAACTGGTACCGGGGAGTATTATTACCTATTATCCGTAAATCACCATGATCGGAAACCGTATTCTTACCGTTATTTATCAAACCGTCATTATTCAGATCCCGATACATAACATCTCCGGTACGCCATACCTGGGCATTAATGAAATTCTGCGATTTACTTTGATTAATCCGATCCGCATCTTCCTGCGTCCGGATTAAACCAACAGTTTCATATCCCCATATTTCTCCAATTGTTTTTCCTTCATAATCAGTCGTCAGTATTCCGGTCGGATTATTATACTTGGTAACAACACTCTTATAATCAAACAACATGGCAGTGACCGAGTAAGAAAAGTCATTACTTACCTTATCCCTCCAGGTAAAAGACAAATCCCAGCCCCTCGTTCTCAGTTCAGAGTTATTCTCTTTAGGTATATCAGCACCTAACACGGCAGGCAGAGCTTGAGCCGGTCCAAGCCGGTTAAAGGTCAGACGTTGATAATAATCGGCAGTTATCTGCAACCTGTTATTAAAGAATCCCAGATCAGCACCTACATCCACCGTCTTTGATGACTCCCAGGTCAGCACAGGATTAATCAGATTCGGAGCAGTCGTATAAGCAGGACGTTTGCCGTTTAAAATCCATTCCAGATTCATCTCCGTACCCAGCAAAGGCAGATCCTGGTAAGCATCTACATTCTGATTACCCAAACTGCCCCATGAAGTTCTTAACTTTAGTGTATTTACATAAGGAGAAACTGGTTCCCAGAACTTTTCATGGGAAATATTCCATCCCAAAGAAAAAGAAGGGAATAACCCCCACCGATGGTCTTTCGTGAATTTGGAAGTTCCATCATAACGGGCATTCACTTCCAACAGATATTTCCCCATATAATCATAATTCAGACGGGCAAAATAACCCTGAGTAGACCAGTGCGTCAGATCATCAGTTGTCTGCATTTCACCCGTAGCGGTAGAAATAGACGGAACCTCCGGCGTTATAAGTTCTTTTTTCAATCCGCTCAGATAATCATAAGAGTTCGACTCTTGCTGAAATCCCAACATTGCCGTGAAGTGATGTTTATCCTTCAAGTCAAATTTATAAGAAGTATAGACATTCAATGAATTATACATCGTATGGGACTTATACTTATTCACATACGAAGGAACTGTTGTCGGAATAGCCGACAAAGAACCATCCACCAGATCTTCATAAGCGGTAAGATTATTGGAAGTGAAGCTGGTATAAGGAAAATCTATTGAATAGTCCGCGCTGATCGTCCAATTCTTCAAAGGGGTAATATCCGTAGCAAAACGTTGCAGTATACCTCTTGTTATTGTCTTATCCGATCCGG
The DNA here is from genome assembly GCF_020091425.1 of Parabacteroides goldsteinii. Taxonomy (NCBI): domain Bacteria; kingdom Pseudomonadati; phylum Bacteroidota; class Bacteroidia; order Bacteroidales; family Tannerellaceae; genus Parabacteroides; species Parabacteroides goldsteinii. The sequence continues at coordinate 2,841,836 of NZ_CP081906.1, forward strand.
CTTCGATCATCGGTATTCTTGACAAACGGGAATAATAACCGTTCGGTGATTTCAAGAACTGGTTAGGCTGCGTACGGAATATCTGGTGGATCATCATGTCATAATCGCCTTCGTCATCATAGTTCGGATTCTCCCGTGTAGACTGGACCACGCGTGTATTGGATGATAATTTCCACCATTTGGTTAAACTCAAATCCAGTTTCGCATTGAAGTTAATCCGCCGATATGTATCTTTTCCGAAATTAAGAATACCTTTTTCATAAGCATGCCCGGCAGAAAGGTAGAAAGCCAGATCTTTACCACCTCCTTTAATCGACACATTCTCCTGATTACGGACACCGGAACCGAAATGCACATCAATCCAGTCATTATTGCCATTTGCCAACAAATAAGTAGCCCATTGATTAGAGTTTGTTGCGTCAGGAACAGTTTCCGGTAGTGACGGATTATTAATGTAAGCTATAATACGGTCTATCGTTTCTTCGGCAAACAACCGGGATTCTCCCTGATTATCATGAAACTCATTCATTGCCCGTACGAAAGTATAGGAATCGACCATCCGCGGTTTACGGATCGGCTTTGTAAAGGCAACATTCGCTGAGAAATCAACCTGTATTTTCTCTTCACGCTTTCCTGATTTCGTCGTTATAATAACTACACCATAAGGAGCCCGGGCCCCATAGATGGCAGAAGCCGCAGCATCTTTCAATACAGATATATTTTCGATATCATTGGGATCGATCATATTCAGATCCCCCACCGTCCCGTCGATAAGCACATAAGGTTCTCCCTGACCACGAATCTGCAAATTCAATTTTGCCCCCGGTTCTGAACCCGAATTCCCATAAGAGAAATTCACACCGGAAACCGTACCCTGCATCACTTGTGACACATTCGTTGACGGACGGTTTTTCAATCGATCTCCATCCACCACTTCAATAGCGCCGGTCAGATTCACTTTTTTCTGTGTACCATAACCTACTACAACCACCTCCTCCAGTTTTTCGTTGTCTTCATGCATCACCAGCATGATCGATTCCTGCGCTTTCATCTCTATCGGCTGGTAGCCTATATATGAAAATCTCAATATGGCAGAAGAAGGAACATCTTCCATGGAAAAGTTTCCGTCGACATCCGTAATGACTCCCTGATTAGATCCTTTAATTACTACATTTACTCCAATCAGAGGGAAACCGGTATCGTCCTTTATATTCCCGGAAACAGTAATTCCTTTTTGCTGCTGGAGGACTGCGACACTTTTAACACCTGGAGTTTGCGGTGCATCCTCCTTCTTGACAACTATCTGCCGCCCTTTTACAACATAAGTGAGTCCCGTACCTCTAAATACGTCTTTCAGAATATCTTTAATCGGCTGATCTTTGATATTCACATTCACTTTATGACTTAAATCGATTTTGGAAGCATGATAGATAAATACATAATCACTGTGATTTTCAATAAATGTAAATACATCTTCCAACGTTTTATCCTGCATGTTGATGCTCAACTTCTCATGCTGGGCAGAGATAGGTAAAGCTGATAAATGGTTAACAGAAATAGAAATAAAACATGCTGATAAACAAAAACATTTAAAATAATTAGTCATTTTCAGACCAATCGTCTTCATTTTTTTCATACCTTTGTTTATTAATTCTTTAAGTGAGTTTTAATTTTAGAGAATTTTCCAGATCGGGTAATACGGCTAATATTATCCGATCTTTTTTGTTTTTCAATTCGATATACCCATAGGCTGTCTTATTTAATTAATAATTTTATTTGTCATTTCAATGATAAATGGAAACCACCCGAACTGTCACAAACAAATTTCACAGAAACCGATTCTTCAATAACATCAAGTACAGAATTTATATCCCCCCGCAAATCAAGCTTACCGGAAATAGGAATATCCGCAACCTGTTCGTCATATCTGATATTTACTCCATAATATCGTGCGACACGATTTAAAACATCTCCCGTACGGTCATTCTTCAAGTACATCAAGTTATCTTTCCAACATATATATTTAAAAACATTAACTTTTTCTGTCGATGTTTTTCCATCTGTAATACTGACCCGCTGATCTGGTGACATCATAACCTTTTCTTTAGTGTTTGTCTCCACTTCAACACATCCCTTCACCAATACCACCGATGCCGATTTATCTTCTTTGTATGCCGTAACATTGAATACGGTTCCCAATACTTTAACATCGAATTTTCCTGTTTTCACAATAAAAGGACGTTTTGGGTCGCGTGCCACATCAAGATAAACCTCACCTTCCACTGCTATCTCCCTCTTTTTCTTATCGAATACGGCGGGGTATATGACATGGCTGCCTGCATTCACATATATCTTGGTTCCGTCTTCAAAAGTAATGTTCATACGTCTTCCTTTGGGAACAATGATATGGTTCAGTTCTTTTTCATTTTTAGCGGCATCGACATTCCTCACAGACTGAACTTGTTGTTTATTAATAGAAACTTTCCCATTCGAATCATAGTTAAGAACAGACTCATCCTCCAACTTCAAATGATTACTGGAAGTAATCAAAGATATTTCCGTCGTACTGTCTGCCAGCATGCTACTTTCATGTAATGCAGCAACCAGAGAAGATTCGGAAGGTATAAGATATAATGTAGAGAAAACGGCAGCTCCTAAAACCAGCATAGCGGCCACAGAAGTCCACACAAGACGGTATCTCGTTTTCTTTATTTTCTCCTGTTCTGACGCCTGTAGTATTTGTTCTACAGCATTCCACGAGTCATCTATTTCTTTCCGGCTGACCTGCTCTATTTTCTTCATCAAGCCGACCGACCGTCTGGCCTTTCTGAAAAAATAATTATTTGATATGTTATCTTTCCTATACACGTTTCTATTGTATTTACACTATTAAAACGATAGGATAGAGAGATCGTACTCAACGAAAATAAGAAATTATCACTTTTGCGAAAAAAAGTTTTTCAGGGAAGTTTACTTGGCTAGTTCGACATGAAACCATTTGAAATTTTCAGCCAGATGAGAAAAAACATCCAGTTCCTCTTCTTTACAGTCTGCCTGACCCTTATAATCTTTCAGTTTAATGAAAAACAACTCTTTCAGTTTTAACAAAGAGCGGCAAAGCAAATTCTTACTCGACTGGTAGTTTATATTCAGAATATCAGCAATGTCCGAATGACTGGCACCTAACATATAATAAAGGTAAAGAATTTCCTGCTGCCGTGGTGAAAGTTCAAGAAAAGCTAACCGCATAATTATAAAGTCATCAGACGACTCATCTTCCGGAGGATAAGGAATCAGGCTCTTATCGAAAGATAAAAGATCATCTATGCAAGGAAGAAACATATCTGAACGGGAATTTTCATATTTCAGGTCATCATAAAGTCTGTTGCGAAAAGCCAGAAGCAGGTAGCCTTTAACAGATTGGGTGGCAGATAATTTATGATAATTCTGTATTAACTTGGCAAAAAAGTTCTGGATACAGTCTTTTACAAGTTCTTTATTTGCACAAAATTTACATCCATAGTTATATAATAGAGGATAGTATCGCCTGTACAACTCAGCAAAAGCCTTCCGGTCTCCATTCAGACAGGAATCCCATATTTTTATATCTGATAGCTGAGTCATAATTAAATTAGATTATTATAAGAAACAAATGTAGGTATTTATTTCCGAACCAATATTTCAAAATAATTACAAAATTAATTATTTCTACACATATAACATGACAAATCTTTTATCAAATTGTCAGACTGATGCTTCTCCTCCTTCTTATAATTATCATATTAAACATAAATCACATCAAGTTTCCAGACAAAATTCTAGTTCACTCAAAAGCTTATTTGTTAAATTACACCAATTTCAAACCCAGATGCATCTTTTTAATGCCTTTGCTCATCTTCTTTTCATACAAATACAAAAAATCTGTCAGGCTGATAGGGGTTTTTGAAATATTTCAGTCTTACAGGTGGAATTTAAAAGAAAAAAGAAATGAAATACATACTATTCATTACTATGGATCTGGCAGTATATCCTTTTCTGCTACTAATTTATATAGTAAAATGCATCTTTGATAAGATACAACCAGTTCACTGATTTTCAATACAAACAAAAATCAGCCCAAAGGGACATTTCAATATCCTTTTGAGCTGAATTATATGATTAGGATCGGGAAGTCTTATTTAAAAACCTTTTTAACTGCTTCCAGAAATCCATATTTAAATTCTGTATCCGGTTCCAGATAACTACCTTCTCCCCATTCGTTCCAGGCATTAATCGTTACTAAAGGAGTCTGATCCGGATGTTTATCTATAAACTCTTTTGCTTTATACAGGAATTTCTCAAATTTTTGAGGTGTAACATTTGATACAGCAGGCTGAGGATCACCCGGAAAACGAGGATTATTGTCCCAATCGATAGAAACATGCGGAAAATAAGGGATAGAGAAACTTTCACTGAATTCTTTATATTTGGAAACAGCTTTTTCTCCCCACGAAGCATAATCCTGATTAGCCGGAACAAAATGACACCATTGATAATTAGTCAAACTATTAAATCCTAAATATTTGACTGTATTATCCTGTGTTTCCGATTTATCACCCGGAACTGCAGACAGCGTTGAAGGAAGAGCCCCCCACAAAATGGCTTGCAGATGTACTCCTTTTAAACCCGCCTTTACACATTTTACCCTAAAATGGTCCAATGCCTTTTTAGCCTCTTCCATTCCTCCCAAACCATTGATGAATGTTCCTAGTTCATAAATAGCAAAAACAGGTTTTCCATCTATTCTGTAATAATTAGGCTTCATGAAATAGTCTTTGATAACATGATCGGTAAAACGATCAAAAATATCAAAATCCACCTCTCCTTTCCAGAACACCTTACTTTTATCCGGTTCTTTGGGATCTAAATAAGTGGTATGCGTATGATTAGCCCACATTAAATAAAAATTCATTTTTTCATTATTCCGGGCTTTCAGAAAACCATCGTTCAACGTTCTCTCCAAAAAAGGTTTATCATCATACCAATACCAATCAAAGATAAATGTATTAACACCATATTCCAGAGCCGTATCGATTACTTTCTCCTGAACCTTCGGATCAGCCTCATCCAAATATCCCCACAAAGGAACCCTGGGTTGTCGATGTCCCTCAAATTTCGGTTTAGCTTTATAGATCGCTTCCCACTCTCCCTTTCCATCCGGAAAAACATTCATCTCCTTAAAACGTGGATCGTCCTGATAAGCCGGCCAAATATAAGCTGCGACATCATACTTTGACTCATTCTGCTGGGAAAACACATAAGAACTCAACAAAAGCAACACACTCAGTATATAATAATATCTCATATATTTTATCTTAATTAAAAATGATCATTCTATTTTTCATCCACAAATATATGTTTAACAGCCTCCAAGTAACCATACCCAAATACATTACAAGGCATCAGATAACTGGTCTCCGTCCATTCATTCCAACTATTTATTGTTATCAGCGGTTTCTGCTTCGGATGCCGATCAACAAAAGATTTTGCTTTGCGAAGCGCTTTTTCAAAGTTCTCAGGTGTATTATTCTTCACTACTGCACTAACACCTGTACGGGGACTATTATCCCATCCCACACTTATATGAGGATAGTAAGTGAAATCATATGAAGAATCAATGCGTTCCCATTCTTTTTCAACAGCATCCATAATGACATTATAATCTTCATTTACATTTGTAAAATGAGCAAACTGATAATGAGTTCCGCTGGTGAATCCTAATTTCTTTACAAATGAATTTTCCGGATTCGTTGTTTTCCCGGCATCGAACCCACTATAATTCATATTTATGGACCACATCGTTATCTGCAACTCAAGCCCTGGAAACCCTGCCTTCTTCGTTTCTTTCTTAAACCATTCCAAAGCATCTGCTGTTTCTTCGATTCCTCCCAGACCCGCTATCAACTGTGGTATATCGTAAATCATAAAAACAGGTTTTCCATCTATCTTATAATATTGAGGATGTTTGAAATATTTCTCGATATTACGTTTGCAAATCTTTTCAAACTCCTGGCGATCCACCTTGCCGGTCCAGATCACATTATCTTCTTTGACTCTAGCCAAACGGGTATCCCAGACATTCACCACATCATGGTTTGCCCACATCAGATAGAACTGCATTTTATCCACATTATCAGCTTTCAGGAAACCATTATCCAACGTTGTCTCCATAAACGGACGGCCATCAAACCAATACCAGTCAAAAATAAAAACATTTACACCATGCTTTGTTGCCTGTTCTATTTCCATCGACATAACCGAAGGATCTGCTTCATTAATATACCCCCACAGAGGTTTGCGGTCCCAATAATGTCCGGGATTTCTCTTTTGCATCGTCATAACAGTTTCCCACTCACCTATCCCTATCGGCCAAAACGGACGTAAACGCGGATCGTCAGAAGCATACGCCGGATAAAGGAATGCAGCTATATCATACTTCTGCTTCTTTCCTTGTCCAAACAAAAGGATCGAGCAACATAAAAACACAAATAATAAACACAATCGATTTTTCATATTTTCTACATTTTATAAAAACACATATTTTTCATGAGAATAGCCAAATTTAAAGAAAATCGGCTATTCTCTTCTCTTACTCTATTTATATCCCGGATTTTCTACCATATTAGGATTACTGGATGTCCTGCTCAAAGTTATAGGCAAATAATAATTTTCCTCTTTAAACAATGGCGCAGAAACACTTCCGTCAATATTGTCCAGAATTTCCAACTTATATTTTTTCTCATCATCCGTGTAGCTGGAATAGTCCAAAATATATCGAAGACCTGAAAAACTTCTTGATAATTCTGTTGTTGCTGTTCTCCAACGTCTGACATCCCAATACCGATGTCCTTCAAATGCCAGTTCCACTTTTCTTTCATGACGTATCTTATCCTGGCTGATTTCTTTTAGCGGGGCAATACCGGCGCGTTCCCGTATTTGATTGATTGCATCCAATGCTTCGCCTTTCTTACCTAATTCATAAGCGGCCTCTGCTAAATTCAGTAAGGTTTCCGCATACCGGAACAATAAGAAATCCTGAGAAGAAGTAGCCCATGCAGACTCAGTTCCTGCCATATTATCATGAGATTCATCCAAATATTTCATTACCCCGAAACAAGTTCCTTCCAGATCCTGATCACCAGTACATAACACTCCATCGTAAGAATCTTTCGTCATAATTGTTCCATCAGGTAAAAGTAATCCATTGTGATAATCCACATAGCTACCTTTCCATGGAGTTTCCTGTGTATATATCGTTGCGAAGAAACGAGGATCCTTTTTCCCCCACAACTTATCCATAGTCCACAGGCCATTCTCTACTTCTGAACGGTTCAGTTTTCCGGAAGTTCCATCTATATGTTCAAACTCTTCTACCAACTCCAGATAAGGGCCGTCCAAGTTACCCCTGTTCCAACCCTGGGGGCGAGGGCACTGAAAGAAATCGACTGCCCATCCATTTCCTCCGGTGATCAAGCCATTGGAACTATCATGTCTTTTAGCAAAGATAACCTCACTATTATTTTTAACTAAAAATATATTTTTAAAATTTGTTACTTTATCCGCATCCTGATTATATAAAGCAAACTTCCCGCTATTTATGATCTCCTTGGAAGCCTCATAAGATATCTGATAAAAATCCTTAGCTTTTTCTGCTGGGATTCCCACAACTCCATCCAATTGCACCTTACCGAACTGTGCAATACTTGCAGCGTATAAAGCAGCCCGCGACTTCAAAGCCAAAGCAGCATATTTCGTTGCACGTCCCAGGTTTCCGCTTCCGGCTTCTTCCGGCAACTCATTAGCGATTTCACTTGTTTCAGATATAATAAAATTATAGACAGCTTCTTCCGTATCCCGTTTAGGATATAATTCTTCCTCAGGATCAGTCAACTGTTGTGCTTTCAGGATCAAAGGAATACCGCCATAACGCTTTACCATGGCAAAATAAGAAAAAGCTCTCAAAAAACGAGCCTCTGCCACTCGAGTACCTTTAAGTTCCTGATTTAACGGAGATTCAGGGACTTTTTCTATAAATTCATTGATCTTACGGATAGGATCATATCCCCACCAGTCCAACAAACCACCATCTATTTTTAGTCCGCCAAACTTATAATTATATCCGGTCATAGCTTCTCCCCAATCTCTCCATTGAGACAAGCATTCATCAGACACATGATTCACAACAAATGCAGGAAAATAACCATCACCTTGCCAACCATTACCGCCACTTTCATTGCCAAAATAAGACATATGAAAATAACATTGAACCAAATAAGCTTCAATCAAAGCTTCATCATTCCATACAGCTTCATCAGAGATGATATCTAACGGGGTTTTGTCCAGAACGTCTGAACAGGAAACAAGAGATGAAGCAATTATCATTAATGACAAAAATATTTTTTTCATACGATTAGACTTTTTATTAGAATGACAAATTAAGACCTACAGAAAGAGTTTTTTGTTGAGGATAGTAGTATCCGCCTTGTCCGGAAGGAGCCTCCGGGTCAATATGATATTTTCCTAACTTATCGAATGTCAGCAAATTGGTACCTGCGAAATACACTCTGCATTGCTTAATAAATAATTTTGTACAAAGCTCTTTTGGCAAATTATATCCGATAGCCAACGATTTCAGACGCAAATAACCCGCTTTTTTATAAAAATAATCAGACGTATACCCATTGGTAGCAGCACCTCCCAAACGGGGATAAAGAGCATCCGATACATTATTTTGCTCACACCAACGAAGATCATACAGCTCCTGTGGGAAGGTCAATGTATTATGCCACAATGTAATATTGCTGTTATATCCGAAAGCCCCCTGGAAAAGAGCAGCAAAATCAAAATCTTTATATTTCAGATCGACATTCAGTCCGTACATCCAGTGAGGCATAGTTCCTTTACCTATCTCAACCTGGTCTTTCCAATCCAACACTTTATCTCCATTTACATCCACATACCGAATATCGCCTGGTCGCAAAGATGTATTTTGCTTATTATCCTGATCAAAACCCAAATTATCAATTTCTTCCTGAGAAGTGAACAATCCGTCTGATACATATCCGAATTGTCTATCTATCCATTGTCCGGACTTCTGATTTATCCTTTTCTGGTCAGGATCTGTATACATCTGTTCTTCATAATGATCCCATTTTGCTCTGGACCACGAAATATTACCACTAATATTATAACTGAAATTTTTAAAGTTTTTTGAACTACCGACAATAAGTTCAAACCCTCTGTCTGTCATACTATTAATATTCTCATCCGGAAAACTTGCACCAAATGTAGGAGATAAACTCATAGAACGTTTAGCCGGGATACCCGATCTCTTCCGGTAGAAGACATCACCTTCCCCATAAATTAATTGATTCAGGAATGAATAATTCAAACCGACATTCCATATTTCAAATTTCTCCCAGGACAAAATAGGATTAGCTAATCCTGTCGTCACAATACCGGACATACTTTTATCTCCCAACAGATAATACCCATTTAATTTATAACCGGATAAATATTGGAAGTTACCCACAGCATCATTACCTGAACGTCCGTAACTTGCTCTAACCTTCAAATCATCCAATACAGATTTGGTATTTTCCATAAAAGATTCCTCTGTGATTCTCCATCCTAATGAAGCACTCGGAAAAAAGCCCCATCTGTGTCCGGGAGCAAATTTAGCCGAGGCATCCGCTCTTAATGTTGTTTCCAACAAATATTTATTCTTATAGGAATAATTGAATCTTCCGACAAAACTCTTACGTCCCATCTCCGATGAAGCTCCGTCATTTTTCATTGTTTCTGTATTACCGACAAATAATTCCTCTATAGAAGGAGTCAGCAAATCTTCCCTGCTGGCAGACATCCAGTTGCCGGAGTAATCAATCGCCTCATACAGAGCCAAAACAGACAGGGTATGATCTTCTGCCAACGTATTATCATAATTAACAGAAAATTGTCTGGTCAGCATTTTACTTCGATCATCCCGTTGCGATAATTGAGCCGAATTTCCCAATCCACCTGCACTGATATATGTGTCACTCGCCACATCATATCTATAAAAGGAAGATGGTCTGTTAAATCTCTTTTGGAATTTAATATCATCATAATAATTAACAAAAAATTTAGCAGAAAGTCCTTTTACCCATTTTATACTATATTTTAAAGCGATTGTACCGGTTAAAGTTAGCTTTTCATCTTTTGTATATCCGGATAAATCGGTATTAGACGTAACATGTGCCCCCCCTGTTCCCTTTCCATCGGCATAAGAGATTCTCGTCGGATCAGGCAAATGAGCCGGATAAATAGGCAACGTATTCCAAAAGTCCTGCCAAACTGTATTTTCCCCTGCAGACTGTCCACGGACTGTTGTCATATTATCAGACTTTATGAAAGACAAGTCCAACTGCAATGATAACTGATCCGTGATATTGGCATCGATATTCGATTGTAAATTATAACGCTTATAATCCCCTCCATTATTTTTCCAGATAGATTCCTGATCTAAATACCCCAAAAAGCCGTAATACTTAATCTTCTCACTACCTCCGCGTACCGATATATTATGCTGGTTCAATGGAGACCAGTTTCTGATCAATTCGCTATACCAATCGGTATTTACATACTGCGGATCTGTTCCGTCATAAAACTTCTGTATTTGTTCTTCCGTATAGGGAGCGGTCGACTCCGGTTTACCGGACTGAAGCCATTCTTCCCGTTTCAAAGTCGCATAATCTCCCGAAGAAACAGGTTTAGGCATAGTAGTAATACCTTGAAAAGTAATGGATGAATTAATAGCAATAGTCGGTTTTTGGACAACTCCTCTCTTTGTTGTTACCAAAACAACGCCATTACCGGCACGAGCTCCATAAATTGAGGCGGAACCATCTTTCAGTATACTGATAGACTCAATCTGGTTCGGGTCAACCCGGTTAAAATCAGTTTCTATTCCATCTACAATCCAAATAGCATTATCCGCAAATCCACGCACCTTTATAGTGGCCTGGTCCGCCCCTGGTTGTCCGCTTGTCTGCTGAGACACCAACCCTGGCAATCTACCACCTAAACTATTTATAGTACTGGAAACCGGAGCTACTGTCATTTCTTCACTTTTAACCGTAGCAATAGAACCTGTCAGGTTCCCTCTTTTCTGGATACCATATCCGACAACGACTACTTCATCCAATGTTTTGGTATCTTCCCTTAATGTGATAGCCAATGCCTGTTCATTACCGATTTTCTGTTCATAAGAAAGATAACCGATATAAGACACTTCCAACAGATCGCCTTTTTCTACATTCAATGAAAATTTTCCGTTTATATCTGTAACAGCTCCATTTGTCGTTCCTTTTACCATTACATTGGCTCCAATAATAGGTATACCGGCTGCATCGACAACTGTCCCTGTAATTTTATTCCCTTTTTGGAAAATAACAGGATTTGATGATTTTACAGATAATACAATACGGTTCTCTACTACTGAATAACCGACATTGGTCCCGGAAAAAACGGCATCCAGTATTTTAAATATATCAGCATCGTCGACAGATACCGATACTTTACGATTCAAATCGACATGACGATTGTTATAAAAAAAAGAAAAATTACTTTTCGCTTCTATCTGTTCCAACACTTCCTGCACTGTTTGATTTTTCGTTTCCAAACTTATCCGGGCAGTTTGTGCATAGCTACCAGAGGCATGTAATAAGCTAATTGAACTTAGCATAAAGACAAAAAACAGTTTCATAACCAATGGAATCTTTTTTAAGGTTAACCCAAGTGACATTGTCACCCACCGAAATTGGGTAATAGATAATTTTTGCATAACTTTGTGTACTTTTTTAAGGAAAAAATGATTTGATACGAACCTGTCGCCAAACAGGTTTCTTTCAGTTAACTCATTTCATTCGGATAAATACGCCAATATTTATCCGAATGTTTTTGTTTCAGGAGGTCCGTTTGCCATACGCTTTCATTTTTAATAGATTTCTACTTTACTTTTTCTATCCAATTTGTTTTCCGACGGAATATAACGCCACTTAATTCCGGAAGAAGCATTGAATATGTCTAATATCTGTTCCAATCGATGATTGGTAAATGATCCGGTAAAAAAATCTTTTACATATTTATTATTTGACACTACAAAATCCACATTAAACCTCTTTGTCAACATACGCAATGCTTCTTCAAAAGGAGTCTTCTTGAAAATAATCATTCCATCCTTCCAGGATATCTCAGCTTCCCCGCTTGTCTGATATATATCCGACCGATTCGTCTGGATATTATAAACCAATTTTTCACCCGGCTTTATATCCACCTGTCCGGACTTGGAAATGAATGCGACTTTCCCGCTTATCAATGTAGTCGAGACAATAGAATCCCATTTAAATGCTTCCATATTAAAAGAAGTACCCAACACTTCCACGCTGGCATTGTAAGGAGTGGTTACAACAAACCGCTTTTCCGGATTCTTTACGACCTCAAAGAAAGCCTCACCTTCCAAGCGGACCGAACGGAATTCCCCTTCGAAACTCTCCGGATATACCAGTGAAGACTCGGAATTCAAATTAACCTTTGTACCATCCGGTAATGTCAGGCTGGTCGTCATACCCGGATTTGTCCGGACTTCCAACATACGGATATCCTGTTTTTCAGGAATAAGTACTTGCAACAGATAAGCAACCAGCAACGGGATGAATAATATGGCAGCCACCCGCTGCCCCCATATAAACAACGCCTTTAGTTGGCTTCTGAAAATACGGTTGTCTACTTTGGATAAAGCATTGTCCGTATTTACCCGATCCATGACAGAGATAGTATCCGATGCCAAATAGATCAGTTGTATCTGCCGGGCTATTTTATAATGCTCTTCAGATTGACGGATCCATTTTTCAACTTTCTCCCTTTCCTCCGCAGACACATTGCCTTCACAATAACGGGGAAGAAGTTCCTCTACAATATCTATATTCTTTTCGCTCATTAAAATCACCTTTTATTATTATGACAGGTGGGATCGGATGAGTTCCTAAACAGAAATCGACTTTTTTCAAAAAAAATTATGATATTTGCTCTTAGATAAGAAAAACATATGAAAGGGAGTATACATAACAAACAATACCAGAATGAGAATTTTCTTTTGTCAGCATTACGTCAGTCAGACAGAGAAGCATATACCTTCTTGTTTCGGAAATATTACCCGATGTTGTGCGCATATTGCCACAAGTTTATTTCATTAGAAGATTCTGAGGAGATTGTCCAGGATGTTCTGTTCTGGTTATGGGAATCCCGCAAAGAGCTGGTTATCGAAAAATCACTCAGCCAATATCTGTTTAAAATAATATATAATAGAGCAATTAACAAAATAGCCAGTCTACAAGCAAAAAGTAAAGCCGACACCGTCTTCTTCGAGCAGATGCAGGAAATGTTACAGGAGACCGATTATTACCAGATTACAGAACTAAGGGAATTGCTCAAAAAAGCTATAAATAAATTGCCGGACAGCTACCGCCAGGCATTTGTCATGCACAGGTTCCAGCACATGAGTTACAAGGATATAGCTGAACAGGCAGGAGTCTCTAGCAAAACCATAGATTATCGGATACAGCAGGCTTTAAAGATTTTACGCAAAGAATTAAAAGATTATCTGCCCCTCCTGTATTTTATTCATCTGGTTTAACAGAAAAAATATATATTATTCTTTATCTTGACACATTAATCATTTATGATGAAATAGAATGAAATTATTTATCCAATTGTTTATCTTGCTGTTGTCACTCGGTATACTGTATCCGGCAAATGCTGTCGAAGCCGACAAAGCACCTACTATCACATTGAATATCAGCAATCTTCCTCTACCTGAAGTTCTTGTGATAATCGAAAAGCAATCGGAGTTGTCCTTTTCTTACGAATCTTCGGTTATCAAAGATATTCCGAAAGTAACATTGCAGGTAAATCAGGTTCCGTTGCGTACCTGTCTTGATATGCTTTTCAGGGATCTCTCCGTCACCTATACTATAAAAGGAAAATTTATTATCTTACGAAGAAAAAGCAATCTCGTTACGATCAGCGGCTTTATCCGCGATCAATATACAACCGAATACCTTATCGGTGCTTCCGTCTACAATCCCAAAACCCAGGAAGGGACAGCAACCAATAACCATGGTTTTTTCAGTCTGACCGTACAACAAGGTGATATCCAGCTGGAAACATCTTATATTGGTTACCAGCGCTTCGCATATCATTTGAATGATCTGAAAAAAGATACGGTCATGGAAATACTGCTCAAAAGCGGTAAAGAACTTCAGGAAATAGTCGTTACCGGAACAAATGCTTCACAAAATCCGGTATACACTCCCCAGATGGGGACATTGAAGATTTCACAGAAAACAGTAAAATCAATCCCAACCCTTCTCGGAGAATCGGACGTGATCAAGACTTTGCAGACACAGCCGGGTGTTTCGGCAGGAACGGAAGGTTTGGCTGGTATGTACGTCCGGGGTGGCAATGGCGATGAGAACCTCTATATGATAGACGGCATTCCCCTTTACCAGGTAAACCACCTGGGAGGACTCTTTTCCGCTTTTAATGCCGAGGCTCTGAAAGATGTCGATTTTTACAAATCGGCTTTTCCCGCCCGTTACGGAGGAAGACTTTCAAGCGTAGTCGACGTACATACCAAAGATGGAAATATGAAAGAATATCATGGCAGCGCCATGCTGGGCCTCACTTCCGGAAACATTAATTTTGAAGGTCCGCTCGTCAAAGATAAAACATCATTCAATGCATCCCTGCGCCGCTCCTGGTTCGATGTGCTGACAGCTCCGGCACTTGCCATCTGGAACAGAATAGAGAAAAAGGATGGAAAAAAACGAACGGGAAGATATGCGTTCACCGACATCAACATGAAGGTAAACCATCACTTCAATGACCGCAGCCAAGGATATGTCAACCTTTATTTCGGACAAGATTTTCTAAAAGGAGGAAGTACCGATTATAAAACGAGTGATGATAATCTCTACTACGAATCGAAAGATATCGGGAAATTACGCTGGGGAAATACCGTTGCCTCCGCCGGATGGTCTTATGTGATGAATCATAAAATGTTCAGTAATATTTCGGCTTATTACACACGTTATAATTCCTCCATAAGAAGAATAGAGGAAAACCAGACAGGTAAAAAAGACGATGAAGAGTATAAGAAAAGTAAAAGAAATACATCGACTGAAAATGGTATCAACGACCTGGGTTTCCGAATGAATTTCGACTATTTGCCCGCTCCTGCCCATCATGTCCGTTTCGGTAGCAATTACATCTATCATCATTTCCGCCCGGAATATACCCAAAATGAAGTGACCGGCGATTATGAGAAACTGGAAGTCAAAGATGTGAAAGAGACTTTATCAGCAAATGAACTGGCTGTTTATGCAGAAGATGACTGGACAGTCAATCATTTTATCCGCCTGAATGCCGGGATACGTTTCAGTCTTTACAATGTCCGTCAAAAAACGTATACTTCGCTGGAACCCCGCATATCTTCCCGCTTCCTGATCAATCCCCATCTAAGCCTGAAAGCATCCTATGCCCGGATGAGCCAGTACATTCACCAGATAAACGAAAGTTATATGAGTCTGCCGACAGATACCTGGATGCCGGTTAGTAAGAAACTCCGCCCGTTGGTCAGCGACCAAGTATCGGCCGGCGCCTATTACAATCTGCACAACGACTATTCTTTCTCAGTAGAAGGTTATTATAAATGGATGAATCATATTCTCGACTATAAAGACGGATATAATTTCCTCCCGTCATTCATCGGTTGGGAAGATAAACTGGCCCAGGGCAAAGGATGGTCGTACGGGGTAGAGCTGATTGCCCGGAAAGAAACCGGACGTGTCACAGGATGGTTAGGATACGGACTGATGTGGGCAGACCGCCAGTTTGCTGAAATAAATGACGGTAAACGTTACCCTGCCAAATTTGACAACCGTCACAAACTGAATGTTGTGGCCAACTGGAAACTAAGCGACAAAGTAGAATTAACCGGCAGCTGGACATTTATGACGGGAAACCGCCTTACCGCTTCTTTCGAAAATTACGAAGACCTCGGACAGGCACATTTTCCATCCGACGTAGCTCCTATTCCTCCGTTTATGAATACACCGGGAGGACTTGAATATTTCACCGAACGCAATAATTTCCGCCTGCCGACTTATCACCGGCTTGATCTGGGTATCAATATTTATCGTCCTAAAAAGAACGGATGCATGGGTATCTGGAATATCAGTATATATAATGTATATTGCCATATGAATGCGATTACCTTAAAAAAGCGTTTCTGGTATAATTATTATTGTTATTTCGAAACGATGAGTATTCTGCCTATCATACCATCAGTTTCATACACCTATAAATTCTGAACAAGATGAAAACAAAAATACTTCTGTTATCTGTCCTGTCAGGCTTCATATCTATCCTGACTTTCTGTTACCGCGAAATTGACGTGGAGAAATATCGTACTACCCCTAAAATCGTCATTAACTGCCCTATATCCCCCGATACCGTTATCCGGGCGAGCATTACCCGCACCTATTTTTTCTCAGATCTGGACAATCTCGAACCTGAATACAATGGCTGGAACGGGCAAACAGAAATTTCAAGTATAAAATTAAGAAATGCAAAGGTTGAACTTTACATAAACGGAACTTACAAAGAAGATATGAAATGGCAGGCTTTGGATAGTGTCGAAGAGCATCAAGCACCGGATACCTTTTTCATATCGACGGTCATTCCGCAGGCCGGTGATAAAGTCAAACTAGTGGCTACCACACCCGAGTACGGATCTGCATGGGCAGAAGACGTCGTTCCTCAACGGGTTCCGATCGAAAAGATAGAGGTCAGTTGCCGGAAAGAAACCGGAGATCCTTACAGCATACAAAATAATACCCCTGGCAATATAACTTATAATAATGAATATTATGCCTTTCAGTATTACATAACCTTCAGGGACACACCGGGTAAAGCGAATTACTACCAGTTATGGGTGGAAGGAGACATTCAATATATCGACCCCATATTCAACAGTGTAAATTCCACTATCGACGGGACGTTAGGCTATGACGGCGTAGACGGACGGGGCGGTCGTGTATTTACCGACGAACTTATTGATGGAAAAGAATATACCATCCAGGTAAAAGAGCTGATACAGGCACATTATAGTGTTCAGGATTTGAAAGAAAGAAGCATTAACTTGTATGCTCTCTCCGAATCTTATTATCAATATTTGTTATCATTGGAAAAAATCAGTGCCAGCACTTTATCCGGTAGCCTGTCTAACATAGGATTGGCCGAACCGCTTCGTGTTTATACCAATGTAAATAACGGCACCGGTATCTTAGGAGCCTGCCAGCGTACTAACATAAAGATCAATCTGGGAGATTATATTCCAAAGAAAGAAGACAAATAAAAGCCATCTCCGGATATATACGGAAGCCAGTATTTCTTATTTCTTCCGATTATTTGTACCTTTGTTCTGATAATACAAAAGGAACATTCATGTACTTCAAAGATATAATCGGTCAGGAAGAAATAAAAAAACAACTTATCCATTCAGCACAAACAGGTGTTGTGCCTCATGCCCAGCTATTCACGGAACAGGGAGGTGCGGGAGCATTTCCTCTGGCACTGGCTTATGGCCGTTATCTGAACTGTACGCACCGGACCGAGACTGATGCCTGCGGGAGATGTCCGTCCTGCCTGAAATTTAACGAACTGGCGCACCCAGACCTGCATTTTGTATTCCCTATCGTTGCCAAAAAGGAAAAGAAAAAAGAAGTATGCGACGATTATTTGACCGAATGGCGCGGTTTCCTGAAAGAACGTCCTTATTTCAATATCGACGGATGGCTGGATTACATCGATGCCGGCAATTCGCAGGCCATCATCTATTCGAAGGAAAGTGACGAAATCATCCGTAAACTGAATTTGAAAATATACGAGGCGTCTTATCGTATCCTGTTGGTCTGGCTGCCCGAAAAGCTCCATCCGACCTGTGCGAATAAACTTCTGAAAGTGATAGAAGAACCTCCTTTGAATACCGTCATCCTGATGGTATCGGAAATACCGGACCAGATCTTAGGAACGATCCTGTCACGTGCACAGCGAATCAATGTCCGTTCCATCCACCCGGAGGCTATAACAGCTGCTATGATAACACGATTCGGACTGGCGCCGGACGATGCAAAACATGTGGCTCACCTGGCAAACGGGAGTTATCTGAAAGCCATAGAAGCGATCAGCCTGAGTGAAGAAAACAGTTTCTATCTGGAGCAGTTCAAGGCGATGATGCGTAACTCGTGGGCACGTAACGTCAAAGGGATGAAGGCGATGGCCGATATTCTTGCCGGCATCGGACGCGAACGGCAAAAGAACTTCCTGCAATACTGCCAGCATTTGATACGTGAAAACTTTATGTACCGTTTCCAGTCACCGGACCTGAATTATATGAATATGGACGAATCCGGTTTTGCCGTAAAATTCGCCCCTTTTGTTAACGAACGGAATGTATTCGATATCATGGAAGAGCTGGCAAAAGCAGAACGGCATATTACCCAGAATGTAAATGCCAAAATGGTCTTTTTCGATCTTTCGTTACGCCTGACGGTTCTGATAAAACGGTAAGCAAAAATTATTCTAAAAAATCCAGCGTCAACAGTAACTAACCGTGAATCAGTTACTGTTGACTGCCGAATAATAAATAAAGCCTAATGAATCAAGCCATCACCAGCCGGAGAATAAGCACCGATCTCACCGATATAAGCATATGATGAACGGGAGTTTGATCCTACATAATACATGAAATAGCGTGCTTTAACAACATTAGCCGCCCTTGAAAACTGAGGGATATCGACTACATTATCTAAAGAGTAAACGCCATAGTCCTTCCATCCCATATCATTACTGTCTGTCGGATCAGCCAACGATTCGGCATAGAATATCTGATGCGTCGGTTGGGCACCACCGGAGTCGTCCATACGACGATATACTTCAAAACTCGATATATCAATCACTTCTCCCATATCCACTATAAAATAATGAGGGAAAGGAGCCGTTGGATTATGCTCCGTATGCCACGGAGTATTAATATCTCCATCGATAGCATTCGTTGCCGGCCATTCAGGAGAAGCCGAAGCCGAACTAAAAGCGACAATCTTCCAGCTGGATTTGTCTATCGGGCTTTCATAATAAATCGGTATACTTTTAGAAACAGTCGTGAAAGTATCTATGGCATTCTCTTCCGGCAGGAAACGTAAATTATAACTCACATTTCCTTTTAATTTATATAAGGTAGTAGTAGAAGCATCAGCCGGAACTTCCATACGGACCGTTTTATCAGAAATATCGGTATATTGCAACTCCATACCGATAGCCCCTCTGACTGTTCCTCCCCAATAGATCACCATCGAATCACCTTCCATATCATAACGGGTAAATTCGGTAGTATAACTTCTGTTAGAAAGTCCGTTCTTATAGTTCTCTCCATAAGAAGATCCGGTAGCTTCATATTCCAACGAACGGTTACCGAACTTATCGAAGCTGACCAACTGGAACAGATATCCGCTTTCCGGCATATCATCGAGTATAACAGGAAAAACACCAGTCTTTCCACCGATCTCGACATCGACAGAGTCTTCATAATTATTCCAATAAACGCGTAAATTCTCTACACGTTGAGCTTTTACATAAATGTCTAATTGAATCCGGTTCTCGCCTGCCCGAACACCTACACTATCCACTTTTGCAGCATAAACGATCTCTCCTTCGTCAAGATACTTGTCAGTAAGATCATTCATATCCGTACATGACTGGCTGGCGATTGCCAATAGCATCAGTAATGCAAAATATACTTTATTGAATTTCATAAACTGTTCTTTTTATAATTATTGATATAATTCAGATCTGTTGTCTCCAAACACAAACAGTTCTCCTATCTGGAAATTATCACCGCCTGCCCAAGTTCTAAGCACTTTTATACGAATCCATCGAACAGGTGGAACATCCAACGGCATAATAAAATTCTCGCCGGACACAAGAGCAACGTCATCATCTTCCGAAGAATGCTGACCTAAAGGAAGCCCTGAAGGTTTTACAGATTCGAAAGTACCCAACAATGTCCAACTATCCCAATTACCTGTAGGATCCAGATCTGTAGCACCATAAACTTCAAACTGTTTCAGGTTTCCTTCAGAAAAAATATAAGCATCTCCACGTTGATAGAGTAATAAACGACTGATCTTACCTACCGCTCCTAAATCAATAGTAATCGATTGAGGCCAAACCCCGGTTCCACCCGGCGAACTAAACCCATTATCACCTGGACCATAAATGCCATCCCATATACGAGACATCCCCCAACCAGCTCCTTCACCAATATCGTTCGGTAATTTAGCATCGGACCATTTAGTCTTATCGAATGAGGTTTCAAACATAGGTGTCAACTCTTTATAAAGAGTCGGACTGATATTTCCCCAACGATCCTTCACGTAGATTCCGAAATCCATTGGAATAGTATCCAAACCACGGGCAGCTCCACTCCCCTCTATAACAGTCGTATAAAATGTTTCCAAGGGTTGATAATCTCCATATTCATCTTTACGTACAATATGAACTGTCACCTCATCCCGGTTGTTATTTGTCCACAGTCCTTGTACCCCCCCAAAATCTTGTACCAAATCAAGTGTCTTACCGATCGTCAACACGGGAGGTTCTTCAGGATTCACCGTTACTTTCACTGGAGCAGATTCATTACGACTCCGATCCACTGCTATAAGCGAAACCTCACGCGGTTCCATATCGCCAAAACCCACCACCTTGATCGTATCCGTATAAAGAGAACTTTTAGTTTCAGCCAACCCTTCCTTTAAGTTATAAACGGCTTTAACATAAAGCAAATCTTCATCATCCGGTAAAGTATAACTAAGAATAGCCCCTCCGGGAATATTTTTTACATTCACATTCGAGACAGCCCCCGGAGCAATGGAATCTATAGGTTGCTGTCCTATTGGAGATTCGCTGCATGACCAAGTGATCAAACCTAGCGTCATGACAGACAGTATAATCTTATTTTTCATATTCATCATTATTATAATGTATTAGATATTGAATTTATTACCAACCGTAATTTTGTACAAGATTTTTATTAGTAATAATATTCGTCTCCCGGATAGGCATAAAATAATCTTTCACCGTAACTTTTACAGGAACTTCAGCCACATTCTGCAACTTATAAAAGTCTTCAGGTGTCTCACCCATGATATTCCACCCCTGAGGCTGTATATTATAAGTATCGATCTGCTTCCAACGACGAATATCCCAATAACGTTTGGATTCAAAAGCAAACTCAACCGTTCTTTCATCATGGATAATATTACGCAAACCTTCTTTTGTCGTCGGTTTAGACGGATCGGTAGAATATTTACTCCATGAATCTATTACCCCCTCCAATCCGGCACGTTCACGAATCCGGTCTATATATTCATACACTTCTGCCGAAGGACCGGAATATTCATTCAATGCTTCCGCATAAAGCAAATAAAGATCAGCCAAACGGATAACAGGAAAAGGGTAATATTCCGGTTCTGCAATAGTACTGTTAGTAACACCGTTTTTATAACTGGCCATTTTCTTCGGAGCGTAACCGGTTATAGAATAGGAACTACCCCCTTGGTAACCGGACCACCCCAAATTTAAAAAGTTGGTATAGTTACATGACTCGAAGTCGTTTTTCCCGTTTCCGTAGTAGATTCCCTGGTCGAAACCTATGCTGGCATAAAAACGAGGTTCACGGTTATAGTGCATATAACAAGTACGTTGTCCTTCCTTTACAAAATATTTCTCATCTCCGGAGGAAGGTTCCGAACGTAATTCATAGCGTTTATCATACCATCCCTCTCTGCTCCACTGTTTATCTTCATTCATAGGGACACCATTGGATGTATAAAAACGTTCCACTGTTTTAATTGTCGGAGCCCATTGAGCACTGATTGTATTGATTATTCCTGCATCGATACGTACAACACGAGGGGTCGAATGATAGGAACGATCCCTGCATTGACTATTCGTACCTCCCCATATCAACTCACAGTTCCAACGTTCGCAAACAACCTGACGCAACATGGTCTGCAATTGGAACACAGGATGTTGAGTCACTGTGATCGGTTCAATTTCCGTATACAGTTTCTTTCCGGCGCCATGACAAGCTTCTATCGCTTCTTTACAAGCATCTGCAGCAATTTTCCATTTTTCAGGATCATACGTTTGATTAAACAAGACTGTCCCGCGATTATCTATCAGTCCTGCCATTTCTGTATTACCATTGAACAAAGGGCTGGCAGCCATTACCAACATCTCTGCACGAACAGCCAAAGCTATCTGTTTATCAACACGACCGCCTTCAATACTCATAACCATGTCTTTATAATCCGGCAGATCAGGCAAAGCTTCCAAAATCAGATCATTTACATAAGTCACCACATCATCCACTTTATCACGATAAACCGCAACCTGTTCAGGTGAAGCAGAAACTGGTAGGTTTTCATCTATAATAGGTATAGGACCATAGCATTTCAACAGATAATAATGATAATATGCCTTTAAGAATTTCACTTCAGCAACCCAACGAATACGTTCAGATTCTTCCAAATCAACCGTACTAGCTATGTTCTCCAAGAAGATATTACAATCACGGATACCAATGAATAAGCCTTTACCACCTTGTAGACCATCCCAAAAATTCAGATAAGGATCATCTAGTTTTTGAAAACCACGTTGTAGATAAGAAGATGTAAACGTTGGAAATACATGTGATGCTATCGGATAGAACTGCCATGTCTCGTCACCACCGTTAATCGCCGGGTCATTAAATAAATCCCCCCACTGCGGACGATAACTATAACAAGTATATAAAAACTTTTCGGCTGCAGCTCGATTCGTAAAAGCTGACTCAACCGTTGCTACGTTATCCGGTACTAAATCCAGATAACCGTCACACGAGGTAAATACCTGTATTAATGCTGTAAACATTAATATTTTATAGAATGCTTTCATGTAAACTAATTTATTGATTAATAGAATCAAATAAGACAAAACTCGTTACAACTCTCGTTAGAAGGAAATCTGAGCTCCCAAATTGAATACACGCTGAACCGGATATCCTAAACCATTTCCACCCATTTCAGGATCCCACAATTTGAAAGGACTAAATGTTAGCAGGTTCGTGCCGCTGAAATAGATACGAAAGTTCTTTACAAAGACTTTTTTAAGTACATTGGCCGGAACTGTATATCCGAACTCCAATGATTTCAAACGCAAGAATGAACCATTACGCATAAACCAGGTAGACGGCTTCTGATTATTCTCTACAGCTTCATAAGATAAACGTGGCCACAAAGCATACAAGTTACGATTATCTTCAGACCAGTGATCATCTGCATATGCTTTTAACAAAGCATTCTGTCCGTTGAGGAAAGGTAGAGTTCCGTTATCCGTTGATGTGTCGATCCAGAATGATTCACGAGCCAATCCCTGGAAGAAGAAAGACAAATCCCATTGTTTGTATCCTCCGGACAGACCGAAACCATAAACAATTTCCGGACTGGTCGGATAACCCATCGGTACCATATCCAATTCGGTAATCTTACCATCGTTATTGATATCTTTATATTTGATATCACCGGCCATATAATTACCAAATTGAGTCGGCGAATTACGGATATCTTCTTCATCTGCAAACAAACGTTCAGCCACATAACCGAAATTCTGATTCAGGGAAGTCCCCAGTTTCGACTTCCAAGGCGTTGCACTGTAATCCGGCTCTTCATAAGCAGTAAACTCACTGGTAGCATAAGTGAAATTAGCCATCCCCGTCAACCAGGCATCATTATTAATCATATGGTTATAGTTCAACGACAGGTCGATACCACTACTTTTAGCTTTTCCCACATTAGCCATTACATCAGCCTGAAGCCCCATAGTTGTAGGAATAGAAGCACGTGACATTAAAATATTCCAACGGGATTCCATAAAATAATCCGCCTGCAATTCCAATTTATCAAATAGTCCTAACTCTACACCCAGGTTGGTTTTCCGGGCAGTCTCCCAGGTTATATCCTCGTTCGGGTAACGAGAGATCGAAACACCATTCAACGTACGTCCTCCAAAATTTCCATAAGTACCGAACGACGATTGCTTACCATCGCTATTCATATTAACTTCCGAAATATAGAAAAAACGATCTTCAGGTCTGCCAATCGCATCGTTACCGGATAACCCGTGAGTAACTTTCAGTTTCAATTTATTAATCGTTTTCTTCAAATCGTCATTCCAGAACGCTTCACTAGAAACAAGCCAACCAAGTCCCATTGAAGGGAAGAAACCAAAACGTTCCTTTCTGGCAAAACGTTCGGAACCGTTATAACCGAAGTTTGCTTCAAGGAAGTAACGCGAATCATAAGCATAAGTAGCACGACCGGCAAAGTTCACATTGCGTGAAGGTAATGAAAGTTGTAATGTATTGGCGTCGGAAGTCAGGGATTGACGAAGTGTGAAAACCAACATAGCACCGACAGCATGCTTTTCATTATAAGTTTGATTCCAGTTAGCAGCCGTTTCAAAATAAGTTGTAGAACTAACTACTTTATTACCGGGAACAAAGTCTAATGTTTCACGTCCATCCTGTTCGTTAAGGGGGGCCAAAATATAGGTATCCTCCAACTTATTATAGGAACCTATTCTATAGAAGAATGGTACATATTGACGAGATACATCAAAATAACCATATCGATTTGTATTGAACATAGCACGAAGAGACAATCCTTCTGTGATAAAATCCAAATTCTGCTTCAATTCGAACTGAGCTGCCATCTGAGATGTTTGCGTATCTTTATATCCTTTCAACATATCTGCATACGGGTTATTATACTGTCCCTTGTCTGCATTACCGAATAATATATGTTTGGTATACTGATTTGCTTCATCAGCCGGATAAGAAGGGGCGAACAAAACAGGGTTAGTCCGCATTACTTTTGCGAACAGCTGATCGCCACCATCTATCGGTCCGGTATAGTCATCAAATGCACCGCTCAAACGAACGACAGCTTCTGTCGTTTTGGTAACATTGATATTTACATTGGCACGAAGCATATATCGTTTCAAGTTGATATTATTATTGAAACTGCTCTTTTTATCGACATTCAATACGCCCTTATCCGAAATATAACTGCCGGCAATGTAATAACGAGCGACTTTACCACCACCACTTACATTAAAGTTGGCACGGTAGTTGAATGTATTATTCTTGAATAGTTCGTTATACCAGTCCGTAGCCGGATAAGCGTACGGATTCACACCGGCAATCGTATTATCTATCTTCTGTTGCGAATAAGGTAGTGCTCCCATCGGGTTACGTGTCAAAACGGCTTCATTATGGAGACGCATATAGGTTATCGGATCGGCCAGTTCCACCATTTTTGTCGGTTGCGACATAGAACCTTCCAACCGGATACTTACCTGGGCGGCCCCTTCCGCTCCTTCTTTCGTCGTTACCAAAATAACACCGTTAGCACCACGAGACCCATAAAGGGCTGTTGCTGTAGCATCCTTCATAATAGAAAAAGAAGCGATATCATCCGGCTGAATGCGGGATAATTCCGTGGTAGTAACCTCATTGTTATCAATAAGAATAAGAGGATCTTTTTTATAACCGAAAGTAGTCACACCACGAATAAAAAATTCAGCATTGTCTTTTCCCGGTTCGCCACTTCGTTGATAGGCAATCACTCCGGACAGACGTCCGGCCATTGCCGTAGTCAGGTTGCTGGAAGGAACTTTTAATTCCGATGGATTCAAGGTTGTAATAGATCCGATAACACTTTCCTTCTTTTGTTTGGCAAAAGCAACGACAGTCACTTCCTCCAGTTCATCCGTTTTGGGTTTCATCGTAATTACAAGATCCTTCTTATCCTTGACCGTTACAATCTGATCTTCCATACCCAGATAAGAAACAGTCAGTTTCTCACCAACCGAAACACTGATCACAAATGATCCGTCGATATCTGTGGCAACACCTCTTGTGCCACCAACGAGAACTATATTTGCACCGGGAAGAGGCTCTCCCATATCATCAATTACTTTTCCTTTTAAATTGAAGGTTGCCTGACTCTGATTCGGAATAATCCTACTTGAAGCTGATTTACCCCTATCTACTCCTACATTAACCGACGCAAAAGATATTGTATAACTAAAAACACATAGAATAGTTAGGGATACAGCTTTTCCTTTTATATTACTGCATATAGATTTATTCATTATATTGATATTAAGTTTAACAATTAAATATGTTAATTACTGATACTATTGAATAGGTTCATTTTATGTCTTCATAAGCTATTTCATTTATGTTACTGACTATTAGTTCTTGTGGAACTATGTTAATATCAGAAATACAAAAAAGAAGACATACATTGTATATCAATACATTAACAATTTAACACATAGTTAACACAAAAAGATTCCGTGGATTACATATCTGTTTTCAAGATGACTTTCGAAACTTATTTAGGGATAGTGCCAGTTTTATTATATTAAATATCATTTTTGTAACTTGTGATTTTTATTTAATACGGATATTTGTAACAATTAACAATCCGGATTAAATTAACATAGTTCCACAAGGACTGAGGATACCTTTAAACAACAAATATGAAATTGTGAAAAAATATGGCAAAAGAGAAACCTGCCATATCTGTAAAGAGATTGCATTGTAAAGAGATGAACCTTTCTTTTATAACGGGAGAGTAACTTTTCCCCTCTCGAGAGGGGGAAGGGGGTGTGTTAAAGCAAGTTACAAACTATCGGCAAACTTCCCCAAAAAGTACCTATCTTTTAAAATGTAAAGTCCCTACTTTTGATTACAAAACTAGGGACTTTTGATCTCAAAACATATATGTTTTTACAGAGGATGAACTATAGCTTCTTACTCCTCCAATTACCTTTCCACAAATAGAAGAATGCAATAAACAGCATCCCATTATAAACATGTTCCGTTGTCCAGCAAACCGCAACATCGGCATGTAACCAGACACCGACCAGGAACGTATAGGATACATAGACTAAAATACTTGCCATATCGATCCATAATGCAACCTGTGTATTCCCAGTTCCCGAAACGCTGAAGAAATAAATAAAAGCAGGAACCGCCCATATATAGGAAGAAAGCATGACCCAAAGGGACGGAACAGAACTTTGTATCAAGTCCGGATTATCCGTATAAATACGCAGTACCAAATCCGGAAATAAAGCGATCAATATCCCTAACGGCAACACAAAAAAGTAACAAAGCCTTATCATCCGCCCACACAATCCCATCACCTGGTCCGACTTGCCGGAACCGATCTGGTTACTCACCAGTGAACTCGACGTGGAAGCAAACGCATTGACAAACATAAACAGGAAAGACGAAATACTCCGTACTACATTCGTGATAGCCAGCGGACGTTCCCCCTGATGCTCCATCACTACAAAAAAGATAAACCAACCGATAAACGCGATACCATGTTGCACCATTATCCAGATCGATACATTCAATATTTGTTTCAACATCCGGAAATCAATTCCGGTAAAGCTGAACATTCCATACTTCTTATAATCGATCTTCTTCCAGGTATAAATGATAAAGAACAACACCGACACCGCCTCAGAAATAGAAGAAGCGATCGCCGCTCCGGCAATCCCTAAAGCCGGGAAACCGAACTTACCGAATATCAGGATATAATTCAGCACCACATTCGTCAGCACCATCACGACAGAGTTGGCCGTCAATATCTTAGTCTTGGTGATACCGACATAAAACGCCCTGAACATCACCGCTATGAACGAGAAGAAGAACCCATAGACACGCCAATCGATATAACTCATGGTCGCCTGGTAAACCTCATCCGAGCCGATCAGCTTCCGGAGAATCACCGGTGAATAGAAATGGGAAACCGTAAATAAGGTGGCAGCAAGTAATAACAGGAAAAGTGCTCCCTGCATGAAAACCGGTCCGATCCGGGTATAATCCTGTGCTCCGTTGCGCCGGGCAATCAGGACCTGTGCTCCGACACTAAAACCGAATCCCAGCATATAAATAACCAGATAATAAACTCCCGCCAGTGCCGAAGCTCCCAGCTCAACCTCTCCTACCCGGCCCAGATAAGCCGTATCGGTCAACCCGATCATATGCTCCATCAGCAAACTGATGAGTACAGGATAGGTAATCTGCCAAATTTGTTTATTCGTAAATTGCATAATGGATATTCAAAAAGGGATGCAAAGGTAGTAATAAGAAGTTTTCCATACAATATAACCGTTAATTATCCGTTTATCATTTTGTCACTACTATACCATCTAATTCGGATTACTATACCGGATATTTGAAAATAGTATACCGGGTAATATTTTTTAACATATTAAAAAGACAGAGAAATCAGTCAATACATAACATAAAGACAAAAACGATGAACTTCAAAATACTTCTGACATTCCTTATGACCATCGGCTTTTGCAGCTGTAACGGACAAAATACAAATGCAAACAATATCACGACAGCCACTCCGATGCCGATCAACCGGTTCGACAAAGCATTGTTCCAGCTAATAAACTCCGACGATACGACGCTCAACCAACAGCTATTGAATCAATATCCGCTGATGACAGAGATTCTGGGTAAAGGTATCCTGAATATGCAATCGCCGGAAATGCCCGGCTTTTTCAATAAACTGGAAAACTTTTATTCCGAACCAACCCTGAAAAATCTTTATGCGGATGCAATCAAAAAATATGATTCGGTCACAGAGACAGAGCAATCGCTCGGCAACGCATTCGCCTGGATACAGGATAAATTCCCGACTATGCAAATTCCGGCTTTGTACATGCACGTTTCCGGATTCAACCAGAACGTATTGGTCGGCGACAGTCTGTTATCACTCTCCATCGACAAATATATGGGAGAAGATTATCCGTTGTATCAGGACTTTTTCTATGACTATCAACGCCGTAAGATGCAACCCTCACATGTGGTTCCCGATTACATCGCCGGCTGGCTGATGTCCGAATACCCATTTAACGGCAATGAAAATGTATTGCTCGACCGGATGATCTATGAAGGCAAAATAAAATACCTGGTTTTATCAGCATTACCGGAGATGACTCCGGCCGCTTTGTTCGGTTATACAGACGAGGCCTGGGAATGGTGCAAAAATAACGAAGCCAATATATGGAAAGCCATTGTCGAACGGAAACATTTATATACACCGGACCAGATGAACACCATGAAATATTTCGAAGACATGCCTGCCCAATTCCTGGCAAGCGATGCTCCCGGAAATATCGGCAGCTGGGTCGGACTGCAAATCATCGAACAGTACATAAAAGAAACAAATACAACTCCCGAAGCATTGATGAAAAACGATAATGCACAGGAAATACTGGCTGCATCGAAATACAAACCATAGGGCATAAAAAAACCGCCCTATCCTCGCGGACAAGACGGATAACCTAATCTAACTTAATTCTAATACCATGAAAAACACTATATCTTAATAACAGGAGTTGATGAAAAAAGTTCAACTGACCTGTTTATTTTAATTTCTTTCACAAAATAAAGATCGTGTGAGACCAACAACACAGTACCTTTATAGTCCTTGATTGCTGTTGTTATTATATTAACACTCTGAATATCCAAATTGTTCGTCGGTTCATCCAAAACAAAGATATCCGGCGTACTATTACTGACCATCAGACAGCAGATAGCCAACCGCATTTTCTCTCCACCGCTTAATTTTGAACAACTTTTATCCCAGGTCCCGACCGGAAAAAGGAAACGGCTCAAAATCATTTTTAACTCATGTTCAGGTTTGGCAAACAGATTATACTTCTCTAATTGCTCAAACACAGTCAGGTTAGGCAACACAATCGAATATTCCTGATCGATATAAACATACTTGAAATCGGCACGATCAACAGAGCCTTCTACAGGTTGCAGTTCTCCCAGGATCAGCTTCAGCAAGGTTGTCTTTCCTGAACCATTGTTACCGCCGAACCGGATACGGTCGCCACTTCTGATCTGCAAGTTTAGTGGTTCGGACCATAAACGGTTCACGCCATAGCCAAAGTTCATATCCTTAACAGTCACCAGTATTTTACCGGTATGAAGATTCGGTGAATTAAAATCCGTTTTCATCTGCCGCATATCCGGCAAAGCGGTCTGGATATCCGTAATGGAGGAACTGAGCGAACTCATTTTCTCATCATGCACATCCTTCAACTTAACCGCACTCTGTTCTGCGTGCTGTTTCATAGCCCCCATCATTATACGGGGAATACCTTTCTTTATGGCTGCTTTCTCTCCTCTTACACTCGATTTATTTTTTCTTTCAAGCGCCTCCCTGGCTATTTTCTTTGCCTGGCGCAACTCTTTTTCTTTTTCACTCAACTGATTCTGCAAGGCTGCCAGTGCGATCTCTTTCTGCTCCTTATAAAAATCGTAATTGCCACCGTACAATGTGATCTTACTTCTGTCGAGTTCACAAGTGTAAGGCAACAAATTAAGCAATGTTCTGTCATGGCTCACAATAAGGATAGTGGCACGGCTCGACCTGATAAAGTCATAGAGTTTGTCCCTGCTTCCGGTATCCAGATGATTGGTCGGTTCGTCCATCAGGATAATTTCAGGGGAATGTATCTGTATGCCCGACAAATACACTTTTGTCTTTTCGCCACCACTCAGCGTATTCATCGTCTGTTCCAGTCGAATATGCTCCAATCCCCAAAAAGAAAGAGCGGCCACGCTTCGTTCTTCGATATTCCAGTCATCATCCAGAATCGTAAAGTTCTCTACCGAGGCATCTCCGGAAATGATAGCATGCAATGCCTTGATTTTAGCCTCAACCTGCAAGGCCTGCACTACGGTCAATTCATCGTATTGCCCGAAATGCTGGGGCACATAATAGGGTTTGGAGGAACAAACGACTTCACCCGAAGAGGGCTTCAGGCTACCTTCCATAATCCGCAATAAGGTAGATTTGCCGGACCCGTTATTTCCGACCAATGAAACTTGTTCTCCTTTATTTACCGTCAAACTGATATCTCTGAATAGTGGTTCTTTATCCGCATGGATATAGCAAAGCTGTTGTACTGATATGCACATAGTCTATCTGCTTTAAAAATGTTAGAAACTAAAATTTGGAAATAAAAAAAGCGCCAGGAATAAGCGCATGAAATAGCCGGGATGGTTATACAGAAATCGGTTCAACAGAGATTGAACCTTTTAAATTATATGTTCTGAAACCGGCTTACTTAGATATTTTCATCGGAGGTATTTATAATGTGATGGGGCAAAGATAGGTATTTCCCGGAATAAACACACAAATATTTGACTAAAAAATGAACAGGCATCGGCTAAGCAACGGATGACTACCCATCCGGTCACGGGTAGTTATCCGTCTAGAAAGAATAATTATCAGCTGTTTTTTACATTTCTCATCACCCTTTCGATTGCATCGTCCATTTGGGCGATCGATTCCAGGCCGAGTGTCATGCAATGCAGATTGCTTTCTGTGACGGCAAAATGTATCGAATGTTCGCGTTCTTCATCAGTAACATGTTTTCCTTCACCGAAAATCTTCATACCCATAATACCTTTCCCGTTTTCCCGGGCTTTGCCCAGGAGGGCGTTTACATCTTCCGGAGTACCGTCCATATGGCTTTGGAATGGGTTCAGGCGGGCCAGGATAATGTCGCACCACGGATTTTGAGCGGCTTCAGCCATTGCATTCCAGTTATGACAAGAAATACCGACGGTTTTTACGATGCCTTCCTCCTTTGCTTTGGCAAGCCCTTCCATATAAAATTTACGCGTTTCCGGCCAATTGCCGTCAGTCATACAATGCATCAGCAGGATATCGAAATACTCGGTACCGGCTTCCTGCCGGAAGCGGTCGAGCGTTTTCCGGACCGGTTCCCTTTTCTCCGAACCCTCATCATACGTCCACATCTTTGTCATCAGGGTGACCTTTTCACGGGGTAACTCCTTCAAGGCTTTACCGACAAAAGGTTGTGAACCGTACATATCGGCCATATCGAAAAAGCGGAGTCCACGTTCATAGCCATGATGAGCCAGTTTCACAAAATTATCCAACCCGATACGGGTTTGGTTGGATTCATAGTTCCAGCCTTTCGTCCCGGTCCCCAAAGCGATCCGTGAGACTTCCAGTCCGGTATTTCCCAGCTTTACTTTATCGACCGACACATCCGAAGGAAGCACCCGCTGTATATCAGCCCATCCCACCTGCGCCAGAGATAATCCGGCTACTCCGGCAACACCTGTCCGGATAAATTTTCTTCTGTTCATCATTTCTACGTTGCTCATGGTAAAAGAATATTGAGTATTATGTTCGTGAATACGGATTAAGTCTTCCACAAAAATAATACTATTCACTTAAAAGCCAATATTTTCTATCCTTTTATCCGGAGGTATCCGTTAAATATATATCCGATCATCTATACCTATCAACCGATAGATAAAATGAATAGGAAAATATCATCCCATCCCCTCTGATTTCTTTATATTTGCTTAGATAGATTCTCTATAAAAACATAACAAAAAGAAGATTATGAACAGATTATTTTACATGATATTGTATATATTGATTTCCACCGGCATGGCAGTCGGTCAATCATCCGGCGATAATCAAGGAATTACAATGAAGGGAAAGCCAGTCACCTTGCTGGGTACAAAAGCCTATATCGGAGAGATGGCTCCTGATTTCACTGGGATAGACAGTAATATGAAAGAAGTGAAGTTGTCCGATTTCAAAGGGAAAGTCGTTGTTCTATCCGTTTTTCCTTCCGTCGACACCAAAGTCTGTGCCGCCCAGACAAGAAGATTTAATGAAGAGGCCTCCGGTTTAGGGAAAGATGTGGTTGTCCTGACGCTATCCAAAGACCTCCCTTTTGCATTGGAACGTTTTTGTGCGGCAGAAGGGATCGACCGGATTTATACCTTGTCGGATTACAGGGAAAGCGAGTTTGGAATGAATTATGGCTTCCTGATAAAAGAGAATAAGTTGCTTGCCCGCGGCGTAGTAGTAATTGACAAAGATGGCAAAATAACGTATGTACAGTATGTGAAAGATATCAGCCAGGAACCGGATTACAAAGCTGCAATTGCAGCTGTAAAGCAAGCGAAGTAAAGAATGTAAGAAGGACTATCTCGTACCCGTGTTTGACACAGGGACAAGATAGTTCACATTTGATAAATTCCGAACTTACCCCTCTTTCAAAACCACCAGTACCTTCATCGGTCCATGGGCTCCCAGCACCAGGGCCTGTTCGATGTCGGCTGTTTTGGACGGGCCGGAGACAAAGAAGCCGTATTTATAATCGGTACCTTCCAGCTGCCGGTAAGCTTCATGCATGTTATTGACTAAAGCATCTTTATTGATAATGATTACCAGGGCTGTCGGAATAAAGTAGAGTGCTTTGAACTTCACCTGCTGTGTAATCCAGACAGCTCCGTTCTCCGCCACCCCGAAACAGCCTTCCACAATGGCCAGATCGGTATCGTTCAATTCCCTGGGATCGGAAAGAGAATCCGGATTGAAGGTGGCAACGGTTATTCCGGGCAGATTCGAACCGATACGTTTTGCCTCCGGGAAATGCCGGCGGATCAATTCATTGATGTCGCCGCCCGGCTGCCAAACGACAGCCTGACCGCCGGCTGCTTCCAGCGAGTCGGAGAATTGTTTGAGTTTGTCTGCATAAGTGATTGCATCCAACGTGATTTCCGGTTTTTCGTAACGCGTCCCGGTATGGCTGCGGATACGGGATAATATATCATCTTTTGTACTCATCTTATTTTACTTTATTTTTCTTCCACATATCATTGAACGACTCTTTGGCAAATGCCGGCATCTCACGTCCTTTTCCCCAGGCATTCAAACCATTGTATATCATAAAACGAGGCATTTTATTTACCAGCGGAGCAAATTTCAGCGCCGTATTAAATAAACCCGGCCGTTCCATCAGGAACTTCATGCCACCCGACATTATTTTCTTTTCCGAACTGGCCTTACCGATTTTATCCAGATCCTGACGCCAGCGATAAATCTGTTCGCCCAGGTCGATCTTCACCGGACAGACATTCGAACAGGACAGGCATAAAGAACAGGCAGACACATTATCGGAGTACTCTTCCGGATTCTTCAGCATGCCCAGGTTGATACCGATCGGGCCGGGTATAAAATAGGTATAGGAATACCCGCCACTCCGGCGATATACCGGACAGGTATTCATACATTCCCCGCAACGGATACAATTTAATGTACGGATATGGTCGGGCTTTGCCAGGATATCGCTGCGTCCATTATCTACAATTATAAGATGGAACTCACCGCCATCCTGCGGTTTACGGTAATGGGAAGTATAAGAGGTAATCGGTTGCCCTGTACCGGAACGGGCCAGCAGACGGGTAAAGACGCCCAGCGCCTCCTGGTCGGGAACGATCTTCTCCATTCCGAACGTAGCAATATGGACTTTAGGGAACGAAGTCCCCATATCCGCATTTCCTTCATTGGTACAAACCACAATCTCACCGGTCGAAGCGACAGCAAAATTAGCTCCCGTCATGGCTACATCAGCCGTCAGGAACTTTTCGCGCATATTTTTACGGACTGCATGCGTCAGATAGGTAGGATCAGAATTACCCTTTTCCGTCCCCAGCACACGCTCCATCATCTCACCCACTTCCTGACGTTTGATATGGATGGCTGGCATCACGATATGGCTCGGATGAAGGTGCATCCACTGAAGGATACGTTCGCCGAGATCACTCTCGATGATATCATACCCCTTCCCGAACAGATACTCATTCATACCGCACTCTTCCGTCAACATGGATTTACTCTTGATCAATGTATGGGCATTATGCTGCTGAAGAATCTTTTCGACGATCTCATTATGCTCCGCCGCATCTTTCGCCCAATGGACAATTGCCCCATTGGCTATGGCATTCTTCTCAAACTCTTCCAGCAGTGTATCCAAATGGCTGTTGGAGTAGAGTTTTATATCGCAGGCCAATTCGCGTAAACGTTCCCATTCGGGCAGCGAATGACTCATTTTGTCTCTTTTGGCACGGACCATCCAAAGGGTTTCGTCGTGCCAGGCTTCCTGTTTCCTGTTAGCAATGAAACGGGCAGCAGCTATAGAATGTTTCGTGCTCATAATCCAGCGGCTAATATTTGAGTGATATGAATCGTTTGGATCGGCAGATGTTCCCGTTCGATCACACCTTGCATGTGCATCAGGCAGGAACTGTCGGCTCCGGTGATAAACTCGGCTCCGGTGCTCATATGATCCTTTACTTTATCGTGTCCCATGCAAACCGAGACTTCCGGTTCTTCGACAGCGAACATGCCACCGAAACCACAGCATTCGTCGATACGCTTCGGTTCCAGCACCTCAATGCCCTCCACCAGCTTCAACAAGTCGCGCAGCTTGGAGAAATAAGGGATATTCATTTCGCTCGGAGAAGACAAATGCAGTTCGCGCACGCCGTGGCAACTGTTATGTATACTCACCTTATGGGGGAAAACGGCCGGCAGCTTTTCCGGTTTCACGATATCGTGAAGGAACTCACAGATATCGTATATCTTGCCGCTGTTCAGGCAAGCATGCCCTCCGGACTTCAGTATGCCCGGATGGTTTTCTTTCACGAAAGCTACGCAACTGGCCGAGGGACCGACCACATAATCGTATTGCAGGAACAGTTCTTCCATACGCAGGGCCAGTTTCAACGATTCGTTTTCGAAACCCGCATTCGCCATCGGCTGGCCGCAGCAGGTCTGGTCTAAAGGATAGTCGACATCCAGTCCCAAATGCTTTAAGAGTTTGTAAGAGGCTACGCCAACCTCGGGATACACCGCGTTGATATAACACGGGATAAATAGTCCTATCTTCATATTGGTTGAATTATTACATGAGTATAACTATTCCAATTTAGAATATGTTTCACAACTGTGTACAAAAGTAAAATTTACTTTTTAACTTCTCCGCTCTGATTGTGTAACTTTATTTAATGAAAACAAAAATACCCCTCAGCCATTACAACTAAGGGGTATTTAGGTTTTAGACAACAACCGAATCTACTTCCAGAAATATAGTAAACACACATTTCTTTCATATGTAAATAAATTGCGCTCCCTATCTCAAGAGAGCCGTTTAAACCATTAATAAATTGATTTTTTTAGAGTTCAGACAAAACAAAAGAGAGCACTTGTATAGATACAAATGCGGTTGGCTATTATCTTTGGGCATTTTATAATTTTACAACAGCTAAGAAAAAAAATTTCATACACGCGTTAAAGGACTCGCAGTCTTGACCGCTTAGCAGTTGAGATCAGTTTCATGAGCGACCTCTTGCTGTTTCTTACGACAACAAGCCAGTAAAAATCGACCTTCTCTATGTTTTTAACCTACTTCTGGGATTGGACCATCATCACGGCTGATTTTAACTTTATAGCCAAGTGCTTCCAGCTCTTTCTTCAAGTAATTTTTCCGTTTCTGCTCCATCCTTTGGTTGAGATATTCCGCACCGAGTTCCTTATACTCACAAGCCTCTTTCAGTACATGCCATACCGATTTCAGGATCGAGTGTCCTACTGCTACTAAAGCCCTCTTTTTCCCTCGACGGGCGGCTAAACGGTGATAACGTGCACTGTAAAAGGTGTTCTTGGTACGGGTGGCTGCCCACGCAGCCTCCGTGATTACGGCTTTCAACTGTTTGTTGCCATGGGTGGTTCTACCACTTTTTTTTTACCTGCGCTCTCGTTATTGCCAGGACAGACACCGGCCCACGAAGCCAGGTGCTTTTCGGTTGGAAAGGCTTCCATATCCACACCTATCTCTGCTATCAGGTCTTCAACCGTTTTCCGGCTAAGTCCGGGGATCTTCTGCAAGAGTTCCATCACATTCTCATAAGGAGATAAAACCTCTTTTATACGGCAGGTAAGGTCAGCTATGATGGCTTTCGTCTGTTCCATATCTTTACGGATGGTCTGCAACATATAGATGTGATGCGGTTCTATAAAGCCTTCACAAGCCTGATAAAGAAGTTCCGGACTGGCTTCAAGTTTTTTATGATAGATGCAAGTTATGTCATCCATTGTTACATGACCCTTATCGATCAACATATCTATCAGCTTGTTCGCCACGACTCCGTCCAGGCTGCACACCACGCTGGAAAGTTTGATGTTACAATCTTCCAGGATACGAACAATACGGTTTTTCTCAGAAGATACATGCTGGATCAACTTGTTACGGTAACGGGTTAAATCACGAAGCTCACGTTGTTCACGCTCCGGGATATAACTCGGTTTCAACAAACCTGCTAAAAGCAGTTTGCAAATCCAGGCACTATCCTTTTTATCCGTTTTGTGCCCGGGAACATACTTGATGTGCCGTGCGTTCACGATCCAGACTTTCATATCAGGACATTCAAGAATCTTATAAACCGGCTTCCAGTAAACACCGGTACTTTCCATGGCTACATGCGTAATGCCACTGGATAATAACCATTCTTTTAATTCTGTCAAAGAACTACTGAAGGTCTTGTAACTGCGGGTTTCAGTTTTGAGACCTTCGCCACTTATCGTAGCAACTACCATGTCCTTGTGGACATCTATTCCACAACCCCGGAGGATGACTTGTTCAAAAGGTACTGTTTTCATTGCATTCGTTTTTTCGAGTGAATGACACTAAAGTAAACAATACCCCCCTATTTACATGCTCTTGGACGAAATTTATTTCATGGATGTTTCATGATCTATTCATTTTTAGTTTTTACTGATAAGACAACACATCTAATAAAAACCCCTATTCCACTAAACAAAAAAGTGTGCCCGGACTAAATGAGCCGGACACACTTTACATCGGTAAAATCTATGTTCTTTACTTATATTCCTGCCAGCTCTTGATCTCTATATCGTCTATAGACAAGGTACAGAATGCTTCGATAAAGGCACTTGCCAAGCGGGCATTCGTGATCAGAGGGACATTCAGGTCGGTTGCGGCACGGCGGATCTTATAACCGTTGTCCAGCTCTCCGGCGGAAAGGTCGCGCGGGATATTGACCACCATGTCGATCTTCTTTTCATGCAGCATGGTGAGTGCCTGCGGCTGTTTGCCTTCTTCACTCGGCCAGTAGACCAGCGTGCTCGGGATATTGTTCTCTTCCAGGAAACGGTGTGTTCCTCCGGTAGCGAACAGGCTGTAACCTTTGCGGGCAAGCATCTTCGCTGCATCCAGCATGGCCACTTTCTGTTTCGGTGTTCCGGTCGAGAGCAGGATATTCTTTGCCGGGATACGCTGTCCGACCGACAACATACTGGTCAGCACTGCTTCTGAAAGATCATCGCCAAGGCAACCTACTTCACCGGTCGATGCCATATCCACGCCCAGCACCGGGTCGGCTTTCTGCAAGCGGTTGAAGGAGAACTGCGAAGCTTTGATACCTACATAATCGAGGTCGAACGCATTCTTATGCGGCTTTTCGACAGGCAAGCCCAGCATGATACGGGTAGCCAGTTCGATAAAGTTTATCTTTAACACCTTGCTCACGAAGGGGAAACTACGAGAAGCACGGAGGTTACATTCGATTACCTTGATCTCGTTACCCTTCGCCAGATACTGGATATTGAACGGGCCGGAGATATTCAGCTCCTTCGCGATCTGCTTGCTGATGCGTTTGATGCGGCGCACCGTTTCCACATACAGTTTCTGTGCCGGGAACTGGATTGTCGCATCACCGGAATGCACACCGGCAAACTCGATATGCTCGCTGATGGCATACATCACGATCTCGCCATGATCGGCCACCGCATCCATCTCTACTTCTTTCGCATGTTCGATGAACTGGCTCACTACGACCGGATGCTTCTTGCTGACGTTGGCCGCCAGTTGAAGGAAGCGTTCCAGCTCTTCCTGGTTGGAGCAAACATTCATCGCCGCACCACTCAGCACGTAACTCGGGCGAACCAATACCGGGAAACCTACCTCCTCTACGAATGTATTGATATCATCCATAGAAGAAAGCTCTTTCCAACGCGGCTGGTCTACTCCGATGCGGTCGAGCATGGCGGAGAACTTCTCGCGGTCTTCGGCATTGTCGATACTCTTCGCGGATGTTCCGAGGATATTTACATGCTGTTCGTCCAGGCGCATCGCCAGGTTGTTCGGTATCTGCCCTCCGGTAGAGACGATCACGCCGTGCGGATTTTCCAGTTCGAGGATGTCCATCACGCGTTCGAAGGTCAGTTCGTCGAAGTAGAGACGGTCGCACATATCGTAATCGGTCGAAACCGTTTCAGGGTTATAGTTGATCATCACCGAGCGCCAACCCTCCTTGCGAATCGTGTTCAGCGCCTGCACGCCGCACCAGTCGAACTCTACCGAGCTACCGATACGGTAAGCACCCGAACCGAGCACCACAATCGAACGTTTGTCGCCCAGATATTGCACATCGTTTTCCGTTCCGCTGTAGGTCAGATACAGGTAGTTGGTCTGTGCCGGATATTCGGCGGCGAGAGTATCGATCTGTTTCACTACCGGAAGGATGCCACGATATTTACGATCCTGACGCACCTGCAGGATGGCTCTTTCGCCGTCTTCCATTTTATCTTTGAAGATGGCGCGGGCAATCTGGAAGTCAGAGAAACCCTGCACTTTGGCCAGACGGAACAGGTCGTCGGGTATATCGGTTATCTTGCTGAAGCTTTCCAGGGCTCCGGCAGTCTGGATGATATTATATAGTTTCTGAAGGAACCATTTGTCGATCTTTGTCAGGTCGTGGATCTGGTCGATCGTGTAACCGGCGCGGAAAGCCTTGCTGATGACGAAGATACGGCGGTCGGTCGGCTCGTTCAACGCCTTGTCGATATCGGGAATGACCAGTTCTTTGTTTTCCACGAAGCCGTGCATACCCTGGCCGATCATGCGGAGACCTTTCTGGATCGCCTCTTCGAAAGTACGTCCGATCGCCATCACCTCTCCTACCGACTTCATGCTTGAACCCAGTTCGCGAGCTACACCGTGGAACTTACCCAAGTCCCAGCGCGGTATCTTACAGACCACATAGTCGAGTGCCGGTTCAAAAAAAGCGCTGGTCGTTTTCGTTACCGAGTTCTTCAGGTCGAACAGGCCGTAACCCAGACCTAATTTGGCTGCCACGAAAGCCAACGGATAACCGGTTGCTTTCGACGCCAGAGCGGAAGAACGGCTCAGGCGGGCATTGACTTCGATCACCCGGTAGTCTTCCGATTCGGGGTCGTAGGCGTACTGCACGTTACATTCGCCCACGATTCCGATATGGCGAATGATGCGGATCGCCAGTTCGCGCAGTTTATGATAGTCCGTGTTGCTCAATGTCTGTGACGGGGCGATCACGATAGACTCGCCGGTATGGATGCCCAGCGGGTCGAAGTTTTCCATGTTACATACCGTGATACAGTTGTCGAAGCGGTCGCGGACCACCTCGTATTCCACTTCCTTCCACCCTTTCAGGCTCTTCTCCACCAATACCTGGGGAGAGAAAGAGAAGGCTTTTTCGACCAGCACGTCCAGTTCTTCTTCATTGTCGCAGAAGCCTGAACCCAGGCCTCCCAACGCATAAGCGGCACGCACGATCACCGGATAACCCAGCTCGGCAGCGGCACGACGGGCATCGGCAGCGTTCTCCACCGCCTCACTCTTGATTGTCTTTACATCGATCTCGTCCAGTTTGCGGACAAACAGTTCGCGGTCTTCCGTATCCATGATGGCCTGTACCGGAGTCCCCAATACACGGACATTATATTTTTCCAGTACGCCGCTCTGGTAAAGCGCCACACCGCAGTTGAGCGCCGTCTGTCCGCCGAATGCCAGCAGAATACCTTCGGGGCGTTCCTTTTCGATCACCTTTTCCACAAAGAAAGGAGTGACGGGCAGGAAATAAACCGTGTCCGCAACCCCTTCCGAAGTCTGTACCGTTGCAATGTTCGGGTTGATAAGCACCGTCTGGATACCCTCTTCCTTGATGGCTTTCAATGCCTGGCTGCCTGAATAGTCGAACTCGCCCGCCTCACCGATCTTGAGGGCGCCCGAACCTAATATCAGGACTTTCTTTATATCTTCTTTCATCTTTCAATTTTCGTTTTATTGTAACAACATTTTTCATGGGATGCTTGAAGCCTCATTCAAGGCCCCCTTGAAGCCCCGTTCAAGCATGCCTTGAAGCCTCGTTCAAGCGACCGTTGAAACCTCGTTCAAGCATGCCTTGAAAAAAGCCTCCGGAAAAACTCACAACAGGTCTACAAATTTATCGAACATAAACTCCGTATCCGTCGGCCCACTACATGCCTCGGGATGGAACTGCGAGGAGAAGAAAGGTTTCGTTTTATGTTTGATACCTTCGTTCGTGCCGTCGTTCATATTGATGAAGAGCGGTTCCCAGTCGGCACCCAGCGTCGTGTTATCCACCGCGTATCCATGATTCTGCGAGGTGATGAAGCATTTCTCCGTCCCTACCATACGGACCGGCTGGTTATGGCTACGGTGTCCGTATTTCAGTTTGTAGATGGAGGCGCCTCCGGCTTTTGCCAGCAATTGGTTACCCATGCAGATACCGCAGATCGGTTTATCGCCGGAAAGTGCTTTGCGGATATTCTGAACGGCCGCATCGCAGGTATTCGGGTCGCCGGGGCCGTTACTGATGAACAGACCGTCGTATTCCAGCGTATTGAAATCGTAATCCCAGGGCACGCGGATAACCGTTACATTACGTTTCAGCAGGCAGCGGATGATGTTATGTTTCACGCCGCAATCTACCAGGACAACGCGTTTCTTACCTTCGCCTTCGCCGTAAGTAATCACTTTCTTACAGGACACTTTATCTACATAATTCACATTCGCGTATTCTCCGAAATCGGTTGCTTCGACTTTTTCCCCGCCAATCACGATCTTTCCCATCATCACGCCATGTTCGCGCAATTTCTTGGTCAGGGCACGTGTATCGATCCCATAAATTCCGGGAATACCTTCTTCTTTCAACCAGCTACCCAAACTCCCGACAGCATTCCAATGACTATACTCATGACTGTAATCGCTTACGATTATGGCATCGGCATGTATCTTTTCACTCTCCATGAAAGTGGCAATCCCATCCGCCCCGAATGTACGGGCAGGTACACCGTAATTTCCTACCAGCGGATAAGTTAACACCATCAGCTGACCGGCATAGGAAGGGTCGGTCAAACTTTCAGGATAACCTGTCATGGCAGTGTTGAACACTACTTCGCCGGTTACCTCTTTTTCACAGCCAAAAGAAAAGCCGCGAAAAACAGTCCCGTCGTCTAAGATCAAAGTTGCTGTTTTCTCTGTTTGCATATAATCTGTATCTTGTGTCATTTGACTAAATATTCTTCTTCCATATAATGTATGAAGGCATTATTCACCATGCGTGCACCGCCCTGAGTCGGATAATCGCCGGAGAAGTACCAGTCTCCCGGATGGTTCGGACAAGAAGCGTGCAGACCTTCCAACGTCTGATAAACGATCTCCACTTTGGCGCGTGTACCGGCCGGTGTAAGCAGGTCGACCATCTTGGCGGATATTTCCTCGTCGGTGAACGGCGCATAAATCTCCTTCACATAGTTGACGATCGGACCTTCCTCCTTCGCTTGCTGCTTCTTGGCTTTCCAGTATGCCTCGGTGATAACGGATTCCATGCCCCGTTCCTTCAGCAAAGCGACTGCGGCCTTGAAAGCGATAAACTCGTTCATCCGCGACATGT
Source organism: Parabacteroides goldsteinii (assembly GCF_020091425.1). Classification (NCBI taxonomy): domain Bacteria; kingdom Pseudomonadati; phylum Bacteroidota; class Bacteroidia; order Bacteroidales; family Tannerellaceae; genus Parabacteroides; species Parabacteroides goldsteinii. The sequence continues at coordinate 2,884,782 of NZ_CP081906.1, forward strand.
CGATACCGTAATAATCCGGATAACGTACCTGCGGAGAGGAAGACACGATCACGATCTTCCGCGGATGCAGGCGGTCCAGGATACCGATAATACTTTGTTTCAGGGTTGTTCCGCGAACAATGCTATCATCTATTACAACCAGATTATCAACGAATGGTTCGATACTTCCGTAAGTTATATCGTACACATGGGCGGCCAGGTCGTTACGGCTGTTGCCTTCGGCGATAAAGGTACGCAACTTTATGTCTTTAATCGCTACTTTTTCGGCACGGACACGCATGGAAAGTATCTGGTCGAGTTCTTCTTCCTGAAGTAGGTGGCTGCGGTCGGCAATCCACTCTTTCTTCAGCTTGTTCAGGTAGTTGTTCAACCCCTCCTGCATTCCAAAATAAGCGACCTCCGCCGTATTGGGGATGAAGGAGAAGACTGTATGTTTGATGTCGTAATCGACAGCTTTCAATATCGGGTGCACCAGATTCTCCCCCAGCTTCTTCCGTTCGCGGTAAATATCCACATCGCTGCCCCGGGAGAAGTAAATACGTTCGAACGAACAGGCTTTATTCTCTTCCGGCTCCACGATCTGCGAAGTACGGAAACGGCCGTCTTTGCTGATAAACATCGCTTCGCCGCGCTGCAACTCCTTTATATCCCCGGCTTGCACGTTCATTGCCGTCTGGATCACCGGACGTTCGGAGGCCAGCACCACGATCTCGTCGTCGGCATAATAAAAAGCCGGACGGATGCCCCAGGGATCGCGCACGCTGAACGACTCGCCGCTACCGGTCAGGCCACAGATCACAAATCCGCCGTCCCAGGTCGGCACGCAACGTTTCAGCACATTCGACAGGTCCATATGTCCCTCGATCGCATGTGTAATATCCATACCCTGCAATCCTTCTTCTTCATATTTCCGGTACAAACGCTCCACTTCCCTGTCCAGACGGTGTCCCATCTGTTCGAGCATGATATAGGTATCGGCATATTTGCGCGGATGCTGTCCGATAGCTGTAATTTCTTTGAAAATGTCGTTTACGTTTGTGAGGTTGAAATTTCCGCAAAGAGCGAGGTTCTTGGCTCTCCAGTTGTTGCGGCGTAAAAAAGGATGGACGTAGGAAATACCGGACTTACCGGTCGTGCTGTAACGGAGGTGCCCCATATAAAGTTCTCCGGCGAAAGGAAGGTTTGCTTTAGCGAAAAGCGGATCGTTTAATTTACCGGGTGGTAAATCTTTGTAATGATCGTGAACGGCGGCGAATATCTCGGTTATAGCTCCTGTTCCCAACGCTCTTTCCCGAAACATATATTCTTCACCGGGGCTTGCTTCTAACTTCACGCAGGCTAAACCGGCTCCTTCCTGTCCGCGGTTATGCTGCTTTTCCATCAGTAAGTAGAGTTTATTCAGGCCGTACATCCAGGTACCATACTTTTGATGATAATACTCTAAAGGCTTTAGTAACCGGACCATGGCGACTCCACACTCATGTTTAAGTTGTTCCATCTGGTTATATCTTGTTTATTTCAACTGCAAAGATACGCACTTTATTAAACACATTGTTCATATTAATGCAAAATAATTGACATATTAATAGAAATAATCATTTTATCCGGCATTTGGTTAAATTATTATATATTTCCGCATTGTTTCGATAAAGTTACAAATACAAAGCCATATAAAGAGATAGAACTATAATTTATAAGAAAAAAGTAAATTATAGTGATATATTTACTATGCTAAGAAAGAACAAGCCAGAATCGTTTGTTGTTTTGTTACACCTTCAACAACTTATAAATCTTCATTAATTAATCGTTCTATGATATCGATAAAGACAACGGCTTTCGGATAGAGCTCTCTCACTTTATCTTCATTCATCATAATGAAATCATCGTAATCGCCGGACTGCCGGTTTGCATACAGATTGGAATAAAATTTCGACTGTTCTTTATCTATCTGTCCAGTCAAGACAAATTCCTTACTGAAGGCTTGTCGTATGCCGGAATGGGTTTTAACACAAATACCATGTTTCAGTAACAAAGCGGCTACGGCATAATAGCAGGCATAATACATACGGCTTACAGTTGTATTCCAAAAGCCATGCTCTATAAGAACCGGCAATTCAATTAAAGTGTCTTTCGCGTTTTGTAAACGTAAAGAAACGAGTGCTCGTCTTTCTTCATCAGTCATAGTAATATTCCCTCCTTCATAACATTCTCATAAAATGGAGTGACAAGCCTTCCCCACAGCTTTTGAGAGTATACTATTGGGTTAATAATCACTCCTGTTTCAATCTCAATATCGTAAAGAGGATAAGTTATTCTCTCCTCATCTTCCAGCTTTATCTTGTCTTTATCCACTAATATCAGCAGGTCGATATCACTGTCGGGCCGTGCATCTCCACGCGCTTCGCTACCATAAAGTATGGCTTTGACACCTGGGGCCGAATGTCGAAGAACTTCGCGGATGCGGTTGACTATTTCAGGACGTTTCATAAGCTTATATATGTTGTTGATGGCAAATATACGGAATTATTGTTTTACAACAAATCTTCCCACTCTTTATCCGTCAGTGACTTCAGCGGATCGTTTTCCGAGATGAATGTTTCAGCCAGTTCGCTCTTGGATTCCTGGAGGTTGCGTATCTTCTCCTCGATCGTGTCGGCAGTAATAAAGCGGTAGACAAAGACTTGCTTTTCCTGTCCGATACGATGAGCACGGCTTTCCGCCTGCAACTCGGCTGCCGGATTCCACCAGGGATCGAGGATGAAAACATAATCGGCATCCGTCAGGTTTAGTCCTACCCCACCGGCTTTCAGGGAAATGAAAAAGGCGGAAACATCATTGCGGGTAGAGAAACGGGTAATTTCGCTCTCACGGTCGAGGGTACTTCCCGTTAACATCGCATATAGCCATTCACGCTCGGTGAAGGCATCCGCCAACAGTTTCAGATGTGTAACGAAAGACGAGAATATCAGCACCTTATGCCCTTCACTAACCAGTGTTTCAAAAGCATCCAGCACCTGCTCCATCTTCCCCGAACCGCCTTCATAGTCCGCTAAAACCATGTGCGGATGATTCGCCAACTGGCGTAAACGGGTTATACCGTTCAATGCGACAAATGAGTTCTTATGGCGCTCCTGCAAAATCGTATTCCGCAGCGCATTCTTCTCTTTCTGGTAAACCTCCCGTTGTTCCGGTGTCATTTCACAATAAACCACCTCTTCCGTCAACGGGGGAAGTTCGGGAGCCACCTGTTGCTTGGTGCGCCTCAGAAAGAACGGACGGATAATCTGTTGCAAGCGTTTGCGGGCATTATCGTTTCCTTCCTTTGTTATCGGATGGATAAAATGTTTCCGGAATCCGTCCGCAGAACCCAGCAGACCGGGATTAATGAAGTTGAATTGCGCCCACAGATCTTTCAGCGAGTTTTCAATCGGCGTCCCGGTCAGCACCAGGCGATGCTCACATTGCAGGCGGACAACCGAATGGTATGTCATGGAAGCCGGGTTCTTTATATTCTGGCTTTCATCCAGTATCACATACGTAAAGCGATATTTCTCCAACAGTTCGATATCCCTCCGGAGAAGCCCGTAAGTAACCAATACAATATTATACCGGTCGAAACTCTTCCACGGTTCTTTCCTCTTTTGATCTCCCATATAAGTATAAACGCTCAATGTGCTGAACTTCCGGATCTCCCGTTTCCAGTTCGGCAACAAAGAGGTCGGCACAACGACTAACGAAGCGGGAACCGTCGTTTCCTCCTTCTCCTTTTTCACCTCTTCATACGGTATCTCACCGGGCATATCCATTCCGAAAAAGGAAAACTGTCCGCTGCTATCAACTGTTATATTTTGCGGAGCAGGAGAAGATAACACAACTGCTTTCGGTTCTTCCGGATCATAGATATGTTGCAACAGCGTAATCGTCTGCAACGTTTTTCCCAACCCCATATCATCCGCCAGGCAGCCGCCAAAGCCGTTGGCTGCCAGATGGACCAGCCAGGAAAAACCGTCCTGCTGATACGGACGCAAAACAGTCTTTATCTTCGGAGGAATAACAACCGATTCTTTCTGTACATACTCCTTCGAAACAGTATCCTCCTGTTCCAACGCGGAAACAACTCCCAGATGCATTTTACGAACCCTGATCTCTTCCGGTCTGTCATCACCGAAAGTAAACAGATCGCTATATTTCTCGAACCAGTCTTCAGGAAGTAAGGCGACCTGTCCGTCCGGCAGCACAAACTCCCTTTTTCCTTCCAGAATATGCTTCCTGAAACGAATAAAAGGGAACAGAAAATCCCCCATACGCACCGTAATGCGGATATCGAACCAGTCGGGAGAAGGAGAAATCTCCTGTGTCAGCGAAATCTCTCCCAGATAATACCGGAGAGACGTGTCCGTCTTCACAAAAGAAAAGCAAGACTCCAACTCTGCCTTATGTTGTTGCAGCCAGTCGATAAACGTATAACCGCCTGTTTCGACAACCCTGACAAACTGAACATCCGTTATCTGTTTGAAGCCCCATTTCTCCAGTAAGTTGATATAGATTTGTTCCAACTCCAAATCACGTGTATAATAATAGATGACAGGTTTTCCGTCGACCTTTTCCAACCAGGGATAAGTCAGCTGGCTTTTCTTTCCCGGCGAGAAATAACGGTCTCCATACCGGAAACGCAACTGAAGTGCCGGCTCGTCATTAATAGACCGCTCCACAGACAATTCAGGGATACAAGTTCTCCTTTCGTGAATAAGATCGAAGCCGGAAGAGGTGGCAGGATAATCGCAAATCAGGGGAAGCGCAACCATCTCCAGATACTTTTCAGCATCTGCCAGCGGCACTTCCACATATTTCCGGGTCAGAAACGGTGTAACTTTCGAAGCCTCAATCCGCTTGAAAACTAAGAGCCGATCATCCAACAAAAGGATAGCCGGTTTTGAAGACAAAACCATAAACTTTCTCTTTTTCTGTAAAGGGATCTCTTCTCCATCCATACGACAGACTGCTGAATAACGGAAAAAATGATCTGTTATCTCAAAGCGGAAAGAGATCTCCGCAATATTCCCAGAAAAACGCATCCGGTCATGTTCATAAAGCAGTTTCACACCGGGTTCTTTCATATATACCGGCAAATGATTCGCCTGCATCAACCGGACCATCTCCCTTATTTTCTTATCAATGAAAGGACGGAGTTGCTTCTTCAACATCTCCGCCGTCACCGAACTCAAAAAGCCGGCCACCGTCTGTTGCCTGGAATATACCTGCATCAGGTTCTTTTCGGAATAACTTTGCGCAATAGCAATTACCCGCTTCTCCATCTCAGACAACTCCGTATCGTTTCCCGCATGGGTAGCCTGTTCCTCCACACTGATCACATCCTGAGACACAGCTTTGGCAAAATAAGGAATAAGTAAAGGTCCCAAAACAGGATGGTTACTTAATGCAATGATTAATATATGGTTCGTGGACATCAACGGTTCTTTTTTATTAAAACTACAAAGTTACAAGAAAAACAAATAATCATACCTATAGTTCGAACCAAAGATATTTGATTATCTTTATCAGCCATAATCAATACAAACAAAATTATTATGCCATACTGCGAATACATAAAGACCACTACTGGTTGGGCTATTGATCTTAACAAGACATATCACGATGAAAAATATGGTTTCCCTATCGAAGATGATAATGAATTATTCGGCAGGCTCCTTCTGGAAATCAATCAGGCAGGTTTAAGCTGGTCGACCATACTCAAAAAAGAAACCGCTTTTCGTACAGCCTATGATAATTTCAATATCGAAACCATCGCAAACTATACGGAAACAGACGAAGTCAGGCTTTTAGCCGATCCCGGTATCATTCGGAACAGACTAAAAGTAAAAGCCGCCATCCACAATGCACAGGCCATTATGGAACTGAAAAATGAATACGGTTCATTTAAAAACTGGCTGGATCACCATCACCCTAAAACCAAGGATGAATGGACTAAACTATTCAAGAAAACATTCAAATTTACTGGTGGGGAGATCGTCAATGAATTTCTGCTAAGCACAGGCTATCTCGAAGGGGCGCATACGCCTGATTGTCCCATATATCAGAAAATATTGAAGGAGAGACCGGCATGGAATAGATAAGACACAGTGATTATCGTTCTTTATTTACTTCTTGTCTGAAAATCAAGAAGATACAATTCAAATAACAAAATACTAATCTTCTTTTGATTTTCAAGCAATGTTTATTATTACATTTGCATATAATGTTGAACCTAAATCATAGCTTTATGTTTACCGATACAATGACTTTGACTGAAATGCAAAAAGAGGTTGGAAAAGATTACGATCCTCTTTTTCGCCGTATATATCATTTTCAAGATGAAACACGTCGTTTCTTTTTGAAATCTAAAACTTTTCCTGTCTATAAAGTAATTAACTGGAAATCTTATGTAACTAATAACGAATGGACGGTTATTTTACTTGTCAGGGAAAAGAAATATGTCAATGAACCAGCAGTTGTCCCTTTCGCTAAATATCAGTCATATGGTATGGGAGTTGTTTATATGCGACCTATTACAGACAAGTCATTCTTCGTCATAAATTATACTCCCCATTTTTTCAGGCGATATCATGAGAGATACATTATTCCACAAAATTATAATATTACAGATACCGGAAAAAGAATTGAACATTTCTTTGTAAATAATTCGATACCTTCCTACGATTTCTCACCTGCCAAAAACAATTTCATCGGATATTATAATCAAGGCATCATTTTCGGAGAACATACAGATGACAGAACCGCTTTAAAAGCTAAGACTTTTGTATCACGAACAATGTTGTATAACGATCAAGCAAGCACAGACGATGAGATCTCATTCATAAGACAAGAAGTTGCCAACTCACCCGATTACCTTCGTGACAGAAACCAATTCTGGGGAGCTGAACGCTATGGCAAGCAGAGTTTGCACAGGGAGTTTTAATATTCCCCAAATAGAAAAAGGGATGAAATAAAAAAGATCGCCTCATTCTTCTTTTGAAGCGATCTCTTTTTAAAGTCAAAACTTGACTTTTTACATTTTCTTTGGTGTTGTTTCTTTCTGATCTTTCTTACAATTGCATTTTTCTGCTTTGCACCCTTTACTGTCAGCCTTGCCACATTCATCTTTACAAGCTGACATCATGGACTTATCGCACTTTTTGTCACATTTTTCCTTACATTTCTTATCACACTTCTTTCCACACTGTTCAATCTTTGTACATTTCCGGTCTTTCTTGTCACTTTGTGCATTAACAGATGTTATTGCTCCGGTTGCTACCAGCATCATTACGCATACAATAATCTTTTTCATACAGAGTCTTTTTTTATTCTTACTTATTGGATTTATTCCTTTTTGCAAAGATCTATATATCAGACTTCAATATTATTGGCAATATTGCCTTTAAGATTATCAATTATCCCTTATTTGTCGGAAAGCAACAGGTGGACAGTAATAATCAAATCATTTATGACTTCATTCTCTCCTTGATTTTTCCCCAGGCATGTGTGTCGAACAGACAGCTACTCCGCATCGTATCATACATTTCTTTAAATCGGGACATCGGTATCATAAAACTTAAAATATCCGGTTCAAAATAAGGGCGTACAGAAGGATCGAAAAACCCGATGAAGGTACGTTTTCCTCCTCTCGCATTCTCAATAACGGCTTGTGGACTACAGAGCAACAACCGGAACCGAATAGAGAGGTAACGGCATCCTCTGAATTATTATCGAAAAAGGCCCAGGTTGCCAAACCGGAAAGCATATCGGGTGTCGCCAAAAACAGGATACCTTCCAGATTGTCAAAGTTCTCGACTTTATCCATTCGGGCAAAATTCAGATAATCCATCTTTGCTCTCGGAACCTGCAACTCTTCCAAAAACTCAGAAACACCTTCGGGTGTTTGTTTATATTTTTCTTTTAAAGACACAAATCCGGGAATCCGTTCAGGCATCTCCGTAAAACCCGTATAGAATTTTCCGCCACCACAACCGATAGTTTCCACACTCAAACTAACTGTTTGTCCGGCTCTGACCTCTTTCATGCATTTGAATAAACATCCTCCGATTTTATCGACCGGGTTTACCGGTTGTTCCGAATACCAAAAGACAATAGGAAGATCGACTTTATCTCCGAAGGCTTCGCGATAGTTATTGAGAAATACTTGTATGTCCATGATACAGATGATTTATTGGTTTTGTCAAATATACGAAAAGATTCTATATGTTATGACTGCAAATATCAAAACAATCTGGTCGATAGCTATATTCACATTACTGGCATCCATTAAAGAGACAGTTCTTATCATCCGGATGAAAAAGCAGGAATTAAACAGAAGAGTTCAATTTTTCATTAGAATAATAGTATATTTGAACTGTTATTTTCAATATCAATCTAAAGACTACAGCCATGTACGAACTTCAGCAAGTTGGCGAAAAAAGCTACTACATAAATTCTCCGGCGAAAATCGGCATCTATCGGCAAAATGAGACAGATATTTATCTGATCGACAGTGGCAACGACAAAGAAGCCGCCAAGAAAATCATTAAAATTGCCGCACAACAAAACTGGACGATAAAAGGAATTGTCAATACCCATTCCAATGCTGACCATATCGGAGGGAATGCTTACTTGCAACAGCAAGTCGGCTGCCCTGTCTTTGCAAACGGAATAGAGGCTGCTTTTACACAGTATCCGATATTGGAGCCATCGTTTTTATATGGAGGATACCCTTGTAAGGACTTACGTAACAAGTTTCTGATGGCTAAAGAAAGTCTGACATTACCTTTTTCGGACAAGGATTTTCCCCAAGAGCTGGAAGTCATACCCCTACCCGGTCATTTTTTTGATATGGCGGGATTCCGTACTCCGGATGATACTGTTTTTCTGGCAGACTGTATCAGTAGTGAAAATACCCTCAACAAATATCAGGTTTCTTTCATTTATAATGTAGCCCAATATCTGGAAACACTTGATTTCGTTGAAAAAATTGAGGCGACTCGCTTTGTTCCTTCACATGCGGAAATGACGGCAGACATCAAAGGGCTGGTTGCCATCAACCGAAACAAGATCTACGAGATTACCGATACCCTACTCGAAATCTGCTCCACCCCTCAAAACAGCGAAAACATCCTTCAGATGCTTTTCAACAAATACGAATTATCTATGAACTTTGAACAATACGTACTGGTAGGCAGTACTATCCGTTCCTATCTTTCCTGGCTCAAAGATCTCGGTAAATTATCCGTCAGTTTTGAGAATAACATGCTCCAATGGAAAAGTATTCAATCATCAAATTAAATTCAACATCATGAAACATCCATGAAATAAATTTCGTCCAAGAGCATGTAAATAGGGGGGTATTGTTTACTTTAGTGTCATTCACTCGAAAAAACGAATGCAATGAAAACAGTACCTTTTGAACAAGTCATCCTCCGGGGTTGTGGAATAGATGTCCACAAGGACATGGTAGTTGCTACGATAAGTGGCGAAGGTCTCAAAACTGAAACCCGCAGTTACAAGACCTTCAGTAGTTCTTTGACAGAATTAAAAGAATGGTTATTATCCAGTGGCATTACGCATGTAGCCATGGAAAGTACCGGTGTTTACTGGAAGCCGGTCTATAAGATTCTTGAATGTCCTGATATGAAAGTCTGGATCGTGAACGCACGGCACATCAAGTATGTTCCCGGGCACAAAACGGATAAAAAGGATAGTGCCTGGATTTGCAAACTGCTTTTAGCAGGTTTGTTGAAACCGAGTTATATCCCGGAGCGTGAACAACGTGAGCTTCGTGATTTAACCCGTTACCGTAACAAGTTGATCCAGCATGTATCTTCTGAGAAAAACCGTATTGTTCGTATCCTGGAAGATTGTAACATCAAACTTTCCAGCGTGGTGTGCAGCCTGGACGGAGTCGTGGCGAACAAGCTGATAGATATGTTGATCGATAAGGGTCATGTAACAATGGATGACATAACTTGCATCTATCATAAAAAACTTGAAGCCAGTCCGGAACTTCTTTATCAGGCTTGTGAAGGCTTTATAGAACCGCATCACATCTATATGTTGCAGACCATCCGTAAAGATATGGAACAGACGAAAGCCATCATAGCTGACCTTACCTGCCGTATAAAAGAGGTTTTATCTCCTTATGAGAATGTGATGGAACTCTTGCAGAAGATCCCCGGACTTAGCCGGAAAACGGTTGAAGACCTGATAGCAGAGATAGGTGTGGATATGGAAGCCTTTCCAACCGAAAAGCACCTGGCTTCGTGGGCCGGTGTCTGTCCTGGCAATAACGAGAGCGCAGGTAAAAAAAAAGTGGTAGAACCACCCATGGCAACAAACAGTTGAAAGCCGTAATCACGGAGGCTGCGTGGGCAGCCACCCGTACCAAGAACACCTTTTACAGTGCACGTTATCACCGTTTAGCCGCCCGTCGAGGGAAAAAGAGGGCTTTAGTAGCAGTAGGACACTCGATCCTGAAATCGGTATGGCATGTACTGAAAGAGGCTTGTGAGTATAAGGAACTCGGTGCGGAATATCTCAACCAAAGGATGGAGCAGAAACGGAAAAATTACTTGAAGAAAGAGCTGGAAGCACTTGGCTATAAAGTTAAAATCAGCCGTGATGATGGTCCAATCCCAGAAGTAGGTTAAAAACATAGAGAAGGTCGATTTTTACTGGCTTGTTGTCGTAAGAAACAGCAAGAGGTCGCTCATGAAACTGATCTCAACTGCTAAGCGGTCAAGACTGCGAGTCCTTTAACGCGTGTATGAAATTTTTTTTCTTAGCTGTTGTAAAATTATAAAATGCCCAAAGATAATAGCCAACCGCATTTGTATCTATACAAGTGCTCTCTTTTGTTTTGTCTGAACTCTAAAAAAATCAATTTATTAATGGTTTAAACGGCTCTCTTGAGATAGGGAGCGCAATTTATTTACATATGAAAATTATATCAATACGAGAAAATCCAGCCTATAAGGATATCGCTATCAACTATTTTCAAAGCAAATGGCCTTCCGTATACCCTGTGCTCTATGAAGATTCTATTAATCACAGTATAGATTCTCCGAATCCACTCCCTCAATGGTATCTATTGGAAAAGGATAATGAAATAATCGGTTGTGCGGGACTGATCACCAATGATTTTATCAGCCGGATGGATTTGTACCCGTGGGTTTGTGCCGTATATATAGATGAAAACCACCGGGGACATTTTTACAGTACACTTTTATTGGAGAAAGCCAAAGAAGATACGATTAAAGCCGGTTTTAGCAGATTATACCTCAGTACGGAACATATCGGATTCTATGAGAAGCTGGGATTCAGATATATAGGTCAAGGTTACCATCCTTGGGAAGACGAATCACGCATCTATGAAATAGAGGTAAAAACATAATTCTACCGAATAACAATGATTATACTGAAACTTTTTCAGCATAAGTCATGCTTTGATTTTGAATAAATACATATATTTGCTTCTAATAAAAAATTATGTTTATGAGAATCACGTATTTTATCATCACCCTCGCGATTTGCTTCTGCATGTCTCTCCATGCGGAAAACAAAGCAAATGATTACATGAAACAGGCCCAAAACAGCCTGGAACAAAAGGACTTTACCAAAGCCCGTTATCTTTATCTGCAAGCTTACAAAGCCTTCTCGAACGAAGGAGACTATACACAAGCCATTGATTGCGGAACAAAAGCGACGTATCTTTACTATCGCGAAAACTATTATCAGGAAGCATTCGAGCTTTGCCGGCAAATGACGCAGTTTCTTTTAACCGAAGAACAGAAAGCGCAAAAGACCTTCTACGACCAACGTTTCCAATTGACAAAAGAACGGTTGCAGATGTACATAAAACTCAAAAACGCGGCACAGGCACAGCTCCAACTCAACACGTTGGATAATCTGGTAAGCCAGGCAGGCAGCGAAAAACTCGCCGAAGACTTTTTATATACCCAGGCAAGTTATTATTATACATTCGGACAAAACGAACAGGGAGATGCCAGCTTCAGCAAACTCATCAACCAATATAAGGATAAAAAAGAGTACGACAAGGTAAGCGAATGTTACAAGCATCTGATCACAATAGCCCGATCAGCCAATAACGCCCCGTTAATGGAACGTACTTACGAAAAATATATCATCTGGACCGATTCCGTTAAAGCGCTAAATGCACAGGATGAACTGGGAGCATTGCAGTTAAAGTATGACGACAGCCTGAAAACCATACAGGAAAAAGACGACAAACTATCAGGCAAACAATACATGATAGTAGGTCTTTGCACACTGGTTGTCATTCTTATCGCCGGATTGCTTTTCGTAGCATTCCTGTTATTACGTTTCATTGTGCTCAACAAAAAGCTGAAAAACATCATCCAAACAACCAACGAGCACAGCGAACAGCAGACCAAATTTATCCAAAGCATATCGGAGCAAATGAAGCCGACTCTCGATAAGCTCAATGTATCGGCAGAAGAATTGCGGGCCGAAGCAATCCTGACACGTGTAAATGCCTTGAAGCAATTCAGTGTAAACATCCAGGAATTATCTTCTCTTGAAAGTTCTTTAATGGAACCCTACGAAGTACAATCGTTCAATATGGGCAGTTTCTGCAAAAAAACGATGGATAAGGTAAAAGATAAAATCCATCCGGATGTAGAAGTTATTGTCGATGCTCCCCAGTTGGAAGTAAAAACAAACGCAGAGCAACTAGAACGTATTTTATTACACCTGCTAAATAATGCTGCTTTATATACAACTACCGGTAAAATATGGTTGGAATTCAAGAGAAAGGGAGCGCACCTCTGCCACATCATCGTTACAGATAACGGAACAGGCATTCCCGACGAATTAAAAGAAAACCTCTTCAAACCATTCAGCGAAGTCAAAGACTTGGCAGAAGGTGACGGACTAGGTTTGCCTATCTGTGCCCTGATTGCCAACAAACTGAACGGCAGCCTTTCAATTGATATGGATTATAAAAAGGGATGCCGGTTTATTCTGGTATTACAGATATAAAGGAAACTGCTATTTACGAAAAGTTCATTTAATAAAAGTCTTCCGGGAATATCGGAAGACTTTTTTATTTGCCGCCTCCCCCGTAAGAAGATATTCAAAACCCAACTTCTCACAAACCCTGACGGATGCCATATTCTGATCGTACATACGGGCAATAAGTTCCGTACAACCTAATCGGCTGAAAGCATAATCGATCAAACCCTGACATACTTCCGTTCCATATCCTTTATTCCAATACGCTTGATCGATAATGTAACCAACCTCCATTTTCCCAGGATCCGAAAATGAGTTGAACAGTCCGGCTTCACCTATAATCTTGTTTTCTCCCCTCAACTTAACAGCAAACACACCATATCCTTTCGGGTATCCGGTTTCATTCGTTGCCTTATAGCGAGCTTTTAATTCCTGCAAAGTCCAGTCATACCTGCCGGACTGGATGTATTTCATATTTTCTTCCTGAGTATAGATAGCTAAAAGAGCCTTCAGTTCCTCTACTATGGTAATTTCCTTTATTACCAGTCTTTCCGTTTCAAAATGAACCATACGATTATAGTTATCAAGAAAAACATCAGTACCTAATGCGAGAAGACGTTGGTTTTCAATAAAATTCTGTCCATATTTGAGCCATCGTTTGGTAAATGACTTAAATTTACTACATGGAAAAATCCGGCATTGGAAACAATGGGTAATACCTTTTTCCTTACAACACAAATGAAATGTTTTGCACCGTTCACATTTATCTGAATATTCGGCACCCTTGCAAGGTTTCTTTATCCGCGTATAGTTTGGGCAGCCTCCACAAAAGACACCGCAAGCCGGAACTCTCCCATTGTAAATAATATCAATCATACAAAGATTTCATTTTATTTCTAACAAAGATAAACAAAATACAGGGTTTACATTATCAAAATGATAGTTATTTCAAACTATTAAAAGAAATAGCATCTTTCATTTTACAACCAAACAACCGTTCATTGATTTCATATTAACATTAAAACAGCCACTATCATGTCAAATAGAAACCAACCGCTCTAATAAACAAAAAAAACGTCAGTATTTAACACAGGCATACATATCATTATGCAAGAAACAAACTATATTTGTCGAACAATTTGACAACAAAATAGGTATTAAGCAAACATAAGGTCAACAAACAATGAAAGAACAGATCTATTTGAACAGAAAGCAGGGATTATATGATCCTGCGAATGAACATGACGCGTGTGGAGTCGGAATGTTGGTTAACATTCACGGAGGAAAGTCGCACGACATTGTAGAGTCAGCCCTTAAAGTATTGGAAAATATGCGTCACCGGGGTGCAGAAGGTGCCGACAACAAGACTGGTGACGGTGCTGGTATCTTACTTCAGATCCCTCACGAATTTATTTTGTTGCAAGGGATTCCCGTTCCTGAAAAGGGAAAATACGGGACAGGTCTGGTCTTTCTTCCCAAAGACGAAGCACAACGCTCTGCCATCCTCAGTATTATGATCGAGGAGATTGAAAAGGAAGGTCTTACCCTGATGCATCTGCGGAAAGTTCCTGTGAACAGTGACATTCTGGGAAAAGACGCACTGGCAACGGAGCCGGATATCAAACAAATTTTCGTCACCGGTTGCGATAATCAGCAGGAGCTGGAATTAAAGTTGTACATGATACGTAAACGCATAGAAAACAAGGTAGCAGCTTCTGACCTGGCGGCAAAGAATGACTTCTATGTAGCGTCTTTATCTACCAGGAATATTGTATATAAGGGAATGCTGGAATCCATGCAGCTCCGTCATTACTTCCCGGACCTGACAAATAACTACTTTACAAGCGGGCTGGCATTGGTTCACTCCCGTTTCAGTACGAACACATTTCCGACCTGGAGCCTGGCACAACCTTTCCGCCTGCTGGCTCATAACGGAGAGATCAATACGATCCGCGGAAACCGGGGATGGATGGAAGCGCGTGAAAGTGTACTCACCTCTCCTACCATCGGCAACATTGAGAGTATCCGTCCGATCATTCAGCCGGGGATGAGCGATAGCGCTTCGCTGGATAATGTGCTGGAGTTTCTGGTGGCATCAGGGTTGAGCCTGCCGCATGCCATGGCGATGCTCGTGCCCGAAAGTTCGAATGAAAAGAATCCGATATCGGAAGACCTGAAAGCGTTCTATGAATATCATTCCATATTGATGGAACCCTGGGACGGTCCGGCAGCCCTGCTCTTCAGCGACGGACGGTTTGCCGGCGGAATGCTCGACCGCAACGGTCTGCGTCCGGCTCGTTATCTGATCACTAAAAACGATATGATGCTGGTAGCATCCGAAGTCGGCGTTATGGATTTTGAAGCTAATGAGATCAAGGAAAAGGGACGCCTGCAACCGGGAAAAATATTAATGGTCGACACCGAAAAAGGGGAGATCTATTATGACGGCGAACTAAAAAAACAACTTGCTGAAGCCAAACCGTATAAGACATGGCTGGCAAATAACCGCGTGGAACTGGACGAACTGAAATCTGGCCGCAAAGTACCGCATACGGTAGATAACTACGACAAATTACTGCGTACTTTCGGTTACAGCCGTGAAGACATAGAAAAGATCATTGTCCCGATGTGCACCGGAGGCGCCGAACCAGTCGGTTCCATGGGTAACGACACACCGTTGGCTGTCCTCTCCGACCGTCCGCAGTTATTATACAACTATTTCCGCCAGCAGTTCGCACAAGTGACTAATCCGCCGATCGATCCGATCCGCGAAGAACTGGTGATGAGCCTGGAAGAATATATCGGCGCGGTAGGTAACAATATTCTGGTGCCTAGCGAAAGTCATTGCAAGATGGTACGGTTGAATCATCCGATCCTGACCAATACACAACTGGACTTGCTATGCAATATCCGGTACAAAGGTTTCAACGCCGTCAAACTCCCGATGCTGTTTGAAGCAGCCAAAGGACGTGAAGATCTGAAGTCGGCCCTCGACGAACTATGCAAAAAAGCGGAACAATCCGTTACCGACGGAGTGAATTACATCATCCTGAGTGATAAAAATGTCGATGAAAAGCTGGCACCGATCCCTTCCCTCCTCGCCGTCAGCGCAGTTCATCACCATCTGATCTCCGTACAGAAACGGGTACAAACAGCCCTGGTTGTTGAAACAGGTGAGATGCGTGAGGTTATGCATGCCGCATTGTTGCTGGGATACGGGGCAAGCGCCATCAATCCTTATATGGTCTTTGCCATCCTGAAAGAACTGGAAGACAAACACGAGATACAATTAAACTATGAAACGGCCCGTAAGAATTATATAAAATCCATCTGTAAAGGACTGTTTAAAGTCATGAGCAAGATGGGGATCAGTACTATCCGCAGTTACCGGGGAGCCAAATTGTTCGAAGCAGTCGGCCTGGATGCGGAACTGGCACGCACTTATTTCGGCGGTACGACCAGCAACGTCGGTGGCATCCGCCTGGACGAGATTGCACGCGATTCGATCGCTATGCACCACCAGGCATTCGACCAACCGGTAGACAGCATGTTGGAACACAAAGGTATTTACAGTTTCCGGAAAGACGGTGAGAAACATGCCTGGAACCCGGAAACCATCTCTACCCTGCAACTGGCAACCCGCCTGGGAAGTTACAAGAAATTCAAGGAATATTCGCAGATGGTGGACGAGAAGGAATCTCCCATCTTCCTCCGTGACTTCCTGACTTTCAGGAAACAAAAATCCATCCCGATCGGACAGGTGGAACCGGCGGAAGAAATCATGAAACGGTTCGTTACCGGTGCCATGAGCTTCGGTTCGATCAGCAAGGAAGCACATGAAACGATGGCGATGGCCATGAACAAGATACACGGCCGGAGCAATACCGGAGAAGGTGGCGAAGATCCTGCCCGGTTCACTCCGCGCGAAGATGGTTTATCTCTCCGTTCTTCCATCAAACAGGTGGCATCGGGACGTTTCGGCGTAACAACGGAATACCTGGTAAATGCAGATGAAATACAAATCAAGGTGGCCCAGGGAGCCAAGCCGGGAGAAGGCGGACAGTTGCCGGGGTACAAGGTGAACGACATCATTGCAAAGACGCGTCATTCCATTCCGGGCATCTCGCTGATCTCTCCTCCTCCCCACCATGATATCTATTCAATCGAGGATCTGGCACAACTGATCTTCGACCTCAAGAATGTCAATCCGAAAGCGGAGATCAGCGTCAAGCTGGTTTCGGAAAGCGGCGTCGGAACCATCGCGGCAGGTGTAGCCAAAGCGAAAGCAGACCGCATCGTCATCTCCGGAGCCGAAGGCGGAACAGGTGCTTCGCCGGTCAGCTCGATCCGTTATGCCGGACTGCCGCCCGAACTGGGATTGTCGGAAACACAACAAACACTGGTCATGAACAGCCTGCGCGGACAGGTCCGCCTGCAAACAGACGGACAATTGAAAACCGGACACGACATCGTACTGATGGCCCTGTTGGGAGCCGAAGAGTTTGGCTTTGCCACCTCCGCACTGATCGTACTGGGGTGTGTGATGATGCGTAAATGCCATATGAATACCTGCCCGGTCGGCGTAGCGACACAGGATGAAGAGTTGCGCAAACGTTTCCACGGGCACCATGAATATCTAGTGAATTTCTTCACCTTCCTGGCTGAAGAAGTTCGCGAATACTTGGCAGAGATGGGTTATAGCAAGCTGGATGATATTATCGGACGGACAGATTTGGTAATTAGAAAAGGGACGCAGACCACGCAGAGAACGCAGACGGACGCGGACCAGAAAATAAATAATCTGCGTAAGTCTGCGTTCTCTGCGTCCCCTAATTCCAAATATGATTTACTGGACTTCTCCCATCTGTTGCACCTCCCGGAGCAGGCGGCTCATACACCTATCCATCATACGACAAACCAGGTGCATCATATAGAGAATGTAAAGGATACGGATATCATTCTTCATGCTAAAGGAGCCATCGAGTTCCAGCAGGAAGTATCGCTGGATTATGCCATCGCCAATACCGACCGGAGCGTCGGTGCCATGCTTTCCGGCGAGATTGCCAAACGTTACGGGAATGCCGGCCTGCCGGATCACACCCTGAACATCAAGTTCAAAGGCTCGGCCGGACAGAGTTTCGGCGCCTTCCTCGCCCACGGCGTTCATTTCCGCCTGGAAGGAGAAGCGAACGACTATCTGGGAAAAGGCCTTAGCGGTGGCCGCATCAGCCTGATGCCTCCGGTACGTTCCACCTTCGTTGCCGAAGATAATACCATCGCCGGTAATACATTATTATATGGGGCAACCAGCGGGGAAGTCTATATCAATGGCCGTGTCGGCGAACGCTTCTGTGTACGGAACAGCGGAGCTATCGCCGTTGTGGAAGGTGTCGGAGACCACTGTTGCGAATATATGACCGGAGGCCGCGTCGTCGTGCTCGGCAGGACGGGACGGAACTTTGCCGCCGGCATGAGCGGCGGTGTGGCTTATGTATGGAACAAGGCTGGCGATTTCGATTACTATTGCAATATGGAAATGGTCGAACTTTCCCTGATCGAAGACAGTGCCACCCGCAAGGAGCTGCATGAACTGATCCGCAAGCATTATCATTATACAGGCAGCCACCTGGCCGGCAAGATGCTGGATAACTGGGACAAACAGGTAGACGAATTCATCCAGATCGTTCCGATCGAATACAAGAAAGTATTGCAGGAAGAACAGATGAAGAAGTTACAACAGAAGATCGCAGAGATGCAGCGGGATTATTAAATATCACTTTTCACTCTTAAAATCGAAACAACAATGGCAAATCCAAGAGCATTCCTCACCATACATAGACAAGAGGCAGGTTACCGGCCTGTCGAAGATCGTATCGACGATTTCAGCGAAGTAGAACAAACACTCAACAGCAACGACCGCCGCCGACAGGCATCCCGTTGCATGGATTGCGGCGTACCTTTCTGCCACTGGGCGTGCCCCATCGGCAACAAACAACCCGAATGGCAGGACTTCCTCTATAAAGGGCAATGGAAAGAGGCTTACCAGGTACTGGAACAGACCTGCGATTTTCCGGAATTCACCGGCCGCGTCTGTCCCGCCCTTTGCGAAAAAAGCTGTGTACTGAAACTAAGCTGCGACGAACCTGTCACCATCCGCGAAAACGAAGCCGCCATCGTCGAAGCCGCCTTCCGCGAAGGTTATATCCAGCCACAGCAACCCCGGCGCAATGGCAAACGCGTTGCCGTAGTTGGAAGCGGCCCCGCCGGACTTACCGCTGCCAACCAACTGAACCGTAAAGGTTATGAAGTGACAGTCTTTGAAAAAGATGAATTACCGGGTGGTCTGCTCCGTTTCGGCATTCCCAATTTCAAACTGGGGAAAAACATCATCGACCGCCGTATCCGCCTGATGGAGAAAGAAGGAATCAAATTCCGCGTAAACACGATGGTCGGCAAAGAAGTGACGGCCCGGGATATTGTCAAAGACTTCGATGCCGTCTGCATCGCCATCGGTTCGGAAATACCGCGCGACCTTCCGATCGAAGGCCGTAACCTGAAAGGCGTTCATTTCGCCCTTGAACTGCTGGGTCAACAGAACCGCCTCCTCGAAGGCATCGCCATCCCCCCTAAAAACATCATCAATTGCAAAGGCAAGAAAGTCCTGATAATCGGTGGCGGTGATACGGGCAGCGACTGCGTCGGAACAGCCAACCGTCATGGTGCCGCCAGCGTCACCCAGATCGAGATCATGCCCCAGCCGCCTGTCAGACACAATCCCGCAACTCCCTGGCCCATGTATCCGCAGGTACTGAAAACCAGCAGCAGTCACGAAGAAGGCTGCATCCGTCGTTGGAACCTGGCCTCCTGCCGCTTTATCGGCGATAAAAACATACTGAAAGGTGTGGAAGTGGAAGAAGTGGAATGGATACCGTCGGATAACGGAGGCCGTCCCGAAATGAAAATGACCGGAAAGAAAGAGATCATCGAAGCCGACCTGGTTTTCCTTGCCATGGGTTTCGTCCATCCCGAACAGGAAGGTCTTGTAAAAGAACTCTCCCTAGCTGTGGACGGACGTAAGAATATCGCCGTCGACAGTCAAAATCAAATCGCCGGCAGTAACCTCTTCGCCTGTGGCGATGCCGTCAGCGGAGCCAGCCTGGTCGTACGGGCAATGGCCTCGGGACGCAAGGCAGCAAAAGCAATTGACAAATATCTAACAAAATAAAACAACAGGATTATGTGTGGCATTACAGCAATCTTCAACATTCGTGAAGGAGCCTCCGCCCTCCGACAACAGGCGCTTGAAATGAGTAAACGTATCCGTCACCGCGGCCCGGACTGGAGCGGGATTTATCAGGGTAAAACCGCCATCCTCGCCCACGAACGTCTTTCCATCGTCGACCCGGCTTCCGGTGGCCAACCGCTGAAAAGCAGAGACGGTAAACTGATCCTTACCGTCAACGGTGAAATCTACAACCACCGTAAGATTCGTGAAGAATTGAAAGGAGAATATGAATTCATGACCGGCTCTGACTGCGAAGTCATCCTCGCCCTCTACCGCAAATACGGTACCGGTTGCGTGGAAAGGTTAAGCGGAATCTTTGCCTTCGCCCTCTACGACGAAGAAAACGACACCTATCTCATTGCCCGCGACCCGATCGGCGTCATACCTTTATATATGGGTTACGACGACCACGGACATCTTCTCGTCTCCTCCGAACTGAAAGGTCTGGAAGGCTTCGCCACCATCTACGACCAGTTCAAGCCCGGCCACTACTTTTACAGCAAAGATACGGACCTTACGAAATGGTACATCCGCGACTGGATGGATTACGAAAACGTGAAAGACAACCCCGCCAGCATAGAAGAACTCCATGACGCTCTCGAAGCTGCCGTGCAACGCCAGTTGATGAGCGACGTACCTTATGGCGTGCTCCTTTCCGGCGGCCTGGATTCGTCCATTACTTCCGCCATCGCCAAGAAATATGCTGCCAAGCGTATCGAGACCGGAGGTAAAGCCGATGCCTGGTGGCCGCAACTTCACTCTTTCGCCATCGGCTTGAAAGGTGCCCCCGACCTGATCGCTGCCCGCAAGGTAGCCGATGCGATCGGAACCGTCCATCACGAGATCAACTACACGATCCAGGAAGGTCTGGACGCCCTCCGCGACGTTATCTATTATATCGAGACCTACGATGTAACGACCGTACGTGCTTCTACCCCGATGTATCTCCTTTCCCGCGTCATCAAAAGCATGGGTATCAAAATGGTTTTGAGTGGCGAAGGAGCCGACGAAGTGTTCGGTGGCTATCTGTATTTCCACAAAGCACCGGATGCCAAGGCATTCCACGAAGAGACATTGCGTAAGATAAGCAAACTCTATCTATATGATTGTTTGCGTGCCAACAAAAGCCTCTGTGCCTGGGGTGTGGAAGGCCGTGTTCCCTTCCTCGACAAAGAATTTCTCGACGTTGCCATGCGCCTGAACCCGGCTGCCAAAATGTGTCCGGGCAAGACTGTCGAGAAGAAGATCCTCCGCGAAGCCTTTGCCGATATGCTGCCCGAAGAGATCGCCTGGCGTCAGAAAGAACAGTTCTCCGACGGCGTTGGCTACAGCTGGATCGATACATTGAAAAAGATCACTTCCGAACTGATCACCGACGAAGAGATGAAACAAGCCGCCGACCGTTTTCCGATCAATACGCCGCAAAACAAGGAAGAATATTATTACCGTACGATCTTTGAAGAGCACTTCCCGAGTGAGAGTGCCGCACGCAGCGTACCATCCGTCCCGAGCGTTGCCTGCTCGACAGCCGAAGCACTGGCCTGGGATGCTGCCTTCAGAAATATGAACGAACCGAGCGGACGTTCCATCAAAGGGGTACACGAAGCTGCTTATTAATGGAGAAAACCGTATTGGGCAAAAAATAGATACGGTATTATTTCTCAATCGATTACAGTCTCCTCGTAGTTTCGTATTCAGAAAACTCCAGTTCCCTCCGCAGGAAACTACAATTTCCTAGGCAGGGAACTCGCGTTTCCTAAGCAAGAAACTAGAGTTTCCTGCTTAGGAAATTATAAACAGATAGTTTGCCATCAAAAAATTCCTTCTGACAGTTACAAAAAATCTTCTCGAACCGGATTGAACGTGTCAATCAGAACACCGGCTTCCACACACTCGCAACCATGCAAAACTCCCGGTTTCATATAAACGCCATCCCCAGTCCGGATAACCTTGGTTTCCCCATCCGTCGTAAACTTAAAAACGCCACTTGCCACATAGGTAACCTGCGTATGGGGATGCGTATGAGGCGCACCGACCGCTCCCGCTTCAAATTTCACTTTCACCATCATCAGATCACCATTATATCCCATGATCTGACGCTGCACACCTCCACCGAGATCCTGCCATCCTATTTCTTTTTCAAACTGAAAATTAGCACTTTCGTGATTCATAAATTCTTATTTATTAATTCCTGTTCAGGCTGTAAAGATAAATGATAATGTAGTTTTTTCAAATTTTCATAGGGTATCCGGTGCTTTTATACGTCAATTATTCGACATTCAGATACTTTGCTTAGTAATTACACATGAAAAACATTATAAATACTAAATTAAGATTTTTACCAAATGAAATTAAGATTGATTGTATGTTGTCTGTTACTATCCATAGGTAGTATATGGGCCAAAGACGATGCACGTAAGGCTTCAGAAGCACTTATCAAAAGAGTTATTCTTGAAAAAGCATCCTCGTTCAAAGTGGAAATGTTTCAGCCGAAGGATGGAAAAGATTGTTTTGAAATTGAATCGAAAGGCAATAAGATCATATTACGCGGTAACAATGGAGTTTCTGTGGCCTCTGCTTTATACCATTATCTGAAATACTACTGTAACGCGCATATATCCTGGAACGGAGATAACCTGAATCTTCCGTCGCGCTTACCTGAAGTGCCGAAAAAAATAACCCGCCCCACAGCTTTCGACCACCGCGTTTATCTGAATTACTGTACAATCAGTTACACAATGGCCTGGTGGAACTGGGAACGTTGGCAACGTGAAATAGACTGGATGGCCATGCACGGTATCAATATGCCTTTGGCAGTGATCGGACAGGAAGCAGTTTGGCAAAACACCTTACGCCGTTTTAAAATGAATGACGATGAAATCCGTACCTTCTTAGTCGGTCCGGCTTTTCAGGCATGGCAATGGATGACAAACATCGAAACATACGGAGGCCCGTTGCCTCAATCATGGATCGATTCTCATCAGGCACTCGGACAACAGATATTGGAACGTCAGCGTGAACTGGGAATGACACCGATCCTGCAAAGTTTTACAGGTTTTGTCCCCATCAAATTGAAAGAAAAATATCCGGACGCCCGCATCAAAGACAAAAACCGTTGGTGCAACGCATTCACAGCAACCGTTCAGTTAGATCCCCTCGACCCTTTATTCAAAGAAATGGGACAAGCCTTTCTGGAAGAACAACAGAAATTATACGGAACCAATCATATATATGCAGCCGATCCCTTCCATGAAGGAGCAGCTCCCAGCAACGAAAAGTCATATCTCGAAGCTGTTGGGAAAGTGATATGGGAAGTCGCATCCGGTTTCGATCCTGAAGCAATTATTGCCATGCAAACCTGGTCGTTACGTGAAGCTATTGCACGCACATTCCCTCAGGACCGTTTGTTATTACTGGATTTAGGAGGCTGGAATGTAGAAAAATTCAATAGCTTCTGGAACTATCCGTATGTGGCCGGCGTACTGCATAACTATGGCGGACGTGTTTACATGGGTGGCAATCTGGCCTTATACGCCAAAAATGCACACGAACTGAAGCAAAGTCCCAAAGGAGGCAATATACAAGGCATCGGCCTCTTCCCGGAAGCAATCGAACATAATCCGGTCGTTTACGAACTGTCTACAGAAATAACCTGGATGCAGGATGCACCCGACCTGCAAAAATGGATTACCGATTATGCACGTGCCCGCTACGGAAAACTACCGGCCGGTGCAGAACAAGGTTGGAAAGTCTTACTGGAAACAGTCTATGGAAGTAAAGCCGGTAGATTACCCAGCACAGAAAGTGTCATGTGTGCCCGTCCGGCTTTAACCATCCAGAAAGTCGCCGCTAATGGAGATTTGAGTCGCCCTTATTCTACCGTTCGTTTATGGGATGCGGTCGATCATTTTCTTCAGGCTTCCAACGATCTGAAAAAAAGTGACACCTACCGTTATGACCTGGTGGATGTGATGCGCCAGTGTCTTTCCGACCTGTCTTTGCCTCTACAAAAACAGATAACAGAAGCCTATTTGGCCGAAGATAACGAAAAGTTACAACAAGCCGGAGAACAGTTCCTGGCATTGATCGATGACTTCGACCGCCTGTTGGGTACCCGCTCTACTTTCCTGCTTGGCAAATGGATTAAAGAAGCACGCCAATGGGGAACGACTGAGGAAGAAAAAGATTTATATGAATGGAATGCCCGTACATTAGTTACAGTATGGGGCCCAAATCATTCTTCCGCCCACCTGTTTGAATATTCCAACCGTCAATGGGCCAGCTTAATGAAAGGGTATTATAAGCCACGTTGGGAGAAATTCATCAGCTACCTGAAAGCCCAGCCCAAAGGAGAATGGCGCTACGACGAACAATACATCCGCAAATCGCTGGCGGGCCGCCCCGCACTGGATGCCAGCGATTTCTATACCCGCTTAACCAATTGGGAATATGATTGGGCGTTTAACAAAGACGTTTATCCGGATACTCCGCAGGGAGACGAGATTGAAATCGTAGAAGAATTATATGCCAAATGGCTTCCTGTGATGAAACAGGCTAATAAATAAATCTGAGAACTTTTCGAATCTCACCGAAACTGACAGGTTTACAGAGATGCAATTCCGTTATTCAGATAATGACGATAACAGAATTGCATCTTTACATTACTTATAATCGTTAAAAACCATTTTAATAGAAGAATTAAAAGCGGTCGTTTTATTTGAGTTCTTGAAGAACTCGGGTTAAAACCACATCACATAACATTTTGTTTTTCAAACCATAAAACAAAAACTACTCAATAAGTTTATCCTGGATATTACTATATGTATAACTTTTATAATATAAGAATCCTTTTGATTAATGTCAGGTTTTTAACTACTTGTAATAAAAATACCTTATATTTGCATCATGTGGATGCAATAGTTCTTCAAGAACTACGCACTAGCTAAAAATCATATTCCCCCATTGCGATAGATAAAATGAAGGAAAAGGAGAAGGAGATAAGTTCCATTGATAGTTTGTTTTGGAGAATTGCTATAAAAGATGACGAGATAGCATTTCGTACTCTTTTTTTCCAATTTTTCTCTCCTTTATGTGTTTTTGCCCATAGATATATTGACAGATGGGAGACTTGTGAAGACATTGTACAGGAAACTTTTTTCAAAATATGGAAAAACAGAAAGAATATAGAAATCAATACATCTAGCCGTAACTTTCTTATCACAAGTGTAAAAAACACCTGCATAGATTTCCTACGTAAACAGGAAACAGAACAAAACTGGCAGCAAAAAGAAATCGAGAACAATACTTCATGGTATACCTCCGGAGATATCTACTCAACGATTGAACTGGAACAGATGCTTTCGGCAGCACTTGCCAAACTTCCTGACAACATACGGATTGTTTTTGAAAAAAACAGATTCGAAGGTATGACATACACTGAGATCGCAGCCGAACATAATATTTCAGTCAAGACAGTAGAGGCCTATATGACAAAAGCGTTAAAACATCTGCGTGTTGAATTGAAAGATTACCTCCCACTTATAATCCTGTTACTCTGGTAATATAAAAACATTCTTTAACATAGGGTATCTTTTATGCCATACGTCTAATTTATAAAAGAACGAAAGTGGATATTCATACAGAACATATTATAGCATATCTTGAAGGACGTTTATCTAAAGAAGAAAAGAACGCTTTCGAGCAACAGCTACAATCCTCCCCCGACTTCAAAAAGGAAGTAGATGATATTCGTTTTATCTGGGAAACTACGGCAGAACTTAAACTGCATAAGCAAATAAACACCCGGCAGAACTGGGAAAAAGTCTCAAGACAAATCGCTATTGATAAGTACAAAAAGAAAATCCTGAGTTTTATCCGGACTTCAGCAGCAGTACTGCTGATCCCTGTTCTGATCGCGACCTATTCCCTGTTCAATACGCTGAAGGATTGGAACAACCTGCCGGTAGAACAAGTGGAATTGACAACGGCCTATGGTTTGATTTCCAAAATCACCCTTCCCGACGGATCCGAGGTATGGCTAAACTCCGGTTCCTCCATCTCCTACCCCAAACGTTTTACTGACAACAAAAGAAATATACAACTGACGGGGGAAGCATATTTTAAAGTAACTTCTGATAAATCGAACCGCTTCGATGTATTAACGCCCAATGGATTGAAAGTCAGTGCATACGGCACGGAATTCAATGTTAAGGCATATGAAGATGAAGATAAAATAGAGGCAACTTTAGCAAAAGGGCATATTGAGGTCACAGAAATAGGCCAGCCGGTTTCCAGGACCTTACGTCCGGGAGAACAGGTCGTATATTATAAAAATACCAGTAGAATGGAAGTTGACAAAGTTAATCTGGCTGTCGAAACTTCATGGAAAGACGGAAAAATGATATTCAGACGAGCTAACATGAATGAAATCGTACAACGACTCGCTCGTCATTTCAATGTCGACATCAAACTGGAAGGTGAAGAATTGTATGACTATAACTATTCTGCTACTTTTACCACAGAGACACTAAGTGAAGTTTTACTCCTACTGGAAAAAACAGCGCCTATAAAATGTACAGTGATAGAACCTAAACAAACAGATGATTTCACTTATTCACGACGCACTGTTATCATAAAAACGATAAAGTAGAACCACACCATCAAAGAAAAAAGAAAAAAAGTGGATTTTAACATAGGGTGTTTGCCCGCACGTCACGTCTAATATAAAAATAAAAACAAATGTTATAAATGTTAACTTAAAAGAAGTATTATATGAGAACAGACACTTAAAGAAAAAGCAGGAAAACGCTGGTTACATTTTCCTGCTTCAATCAAACAAATTACCAATCCGAAAATCTCACCTGACGAATGGTAATCCCCAATTAAGTTATTTTCAAACCTAATTAAATTTGATAATGTGAAATTATGAAGAATTTATCAAACCTAGAAGGTTTTAAGTCTAATTTTGACTTATTACCAAAAATTCCAATGCGTATGAAACTCGCTGCATTCTGTTTAACCTGCTTTTTAAGTACGGCAAGTGCAGGCACCTTGTACTCACAATCTGCCCGAATTTCTTTGGACATGAGGAATGCTTCTGTTGAACAAGTTTTACAGGAAATTGAAGAAAGTTCCGAATTTTACTTTATGTACAACAGTAAGCTCGTTAATGTTGACCGCAAAGTAAACATCAAAGTCAAAGACAAGTCAATTGAAACTATCTTAAATGAAATTTGCAAGGCTGCAAACATTGAGTATAGCGTAAATGACAAGCAAATCATCCTGCGCCCGAAAAGCATGGAAGCAAATGCTACTCAGCAAAAAACAAAAACTATCAAAGGTATTGTCAATGACCAGTTAGGTCCTATTACCGGAGCAAACGTTTCTGTAAACGGTACTACTATCGGTACAATCACCGACATGGATGGTCGTTTCACTTTGGAGGTTCCGGAAAATGCGACATTACAAGTATCTTTTATCGGTTACCTGACTCAAAATGTAAAAGTGGAGGGACAAACCGATTTTACAATCTCCATGAAAGAGGACACACAAAAATTGGATGAAGTGGTTGTTATCGGTTACGGTACACAAAAGAAAATGAACCTGACAGGATCTGTAGCTACAATCTCTGCGGAGAACATTGCAACTATTCCGGTTTCCAATATCTCCAATGCGATGGCCGGACGTATGCCGGGTATCTTCTCTTACAATAAATCCGGTATGCCCGGTGTATCTTCCCCGATCACCATCCGTGGAACCAATACCCCCAACAATACAAACCCAACTTACGTAATCGACGGTGTTGTTCGTGAAAAAGCCGACTTCGATGCGCTGGATCCGAATACAATCGAAAACATCTCCGTACTGAAAGATGCTGCCTCGGCTGCCGTTTATGGTTCGCGTGCAGCAAATGGCGTGATTGTTGTTTCAACAAGACGCGGTAAGAATCAGAAACCACAGTTCAGCTACTCCGGATTGTTCGGTACTGATCGTCCTACCCGTACCCCTGAAGTAATGAACGCTTATGACAGGACTGTTTATCTGAATAATCAGTTTATGTATAACGGAGTTCCGGAAACAGACTCACGTTATTATACTGCCGACGAACAGGAATATTTTAAGACACACAGTACCGATTGGTTCGACCTGGCCTGGAAAAATCCGTTCACAACACAACATAACCTGAGCGTTAACGGTGGTAGCGAACGTATCAACTACTACATGTCGGTAGGTTACTACAACCAGACCGGTACCTTCGACAATCTGGACTTCAAACGCTATAGTTTCCGTTCAAACGTAGACGCTAAAGTGGCGGATAACTTCACAATCGGATTGGATGTAGACGGTAATATGAGCGACCAGCGCACGCCTTACTGGCCTCACGACTCGGACAAAGAGCTAATGAATGACATGTATCGTGCTTTATTGAATTTCCCGTCGACAGAACCGGCTTATGTAAACGGGCAACCGAATGCGACTATCTATAACTGGAACATTCTGGAAGCAATCAAAAACGGCCATGTATCAAAGAAACATAATACATTGAACACGAAACTGAGTGCCAAATGGGATATTCCATGGGTAGAAGGTTTGACAGCCAATGCCATGTTCAACTACCGCCGGTATTATGAAAACGAAAAACAGGCAGGAAAGAAATATACATTATATATACATGAGACTTCAGGCGGACACAATCATATCATCCGCGACGATGCTCCGGTTGTCGGAACACGTACCCGAACCGAAAACGGTAATTTCGTCAGAAAAGATTTCAATGAAACCAGTGCTTATACACTGAACCTGCAATTGAATTATAACCGTACATTCGGCAAACATGATATCGGAGCCATGTTCCTGTATGAACAATATGAAGAATTTGGAGATAAATTCTGGGCACAACGCAAAGAACTGCTCTCTTCATCGCTGGAACAATTGTTTGCAGGCAGTGCAGACAGCCAGTGGAAAGATGCCGACGGTAATGAATCCGAAATCGGACGTATCGGTTATGTAGGTCGTGTAAACTATGGTTTCGACAATCGTTACCTGCTGGAAGCAAACTTCCGTTATGATTCATCAGTAAAATGGATTCCCGGTAAACGTTGGGGATTCTTCCCTTCAGTATCTGCCGGATGGCGTGTCACAGAAGAAAACTTCTTCAAATCGAATGAAAAGCTGAACTTTATCAATAACCTGAAACTTCGTGCATCATACGGTACATTGGGTAATGACGGCGGTGATGATGTTGCTTACTATCAGTATCTGAATAAATTCATCACACAAACAGATAAAATCAAGACAAATGCCGTGTTCGGTACAGGTGCCACCGGTATTCTTCCGGGTGTCTACCCTAGTTTAGGCATCACATGGGAAACAACGACAACAGCCGATGTCGGTTTCGATTTAGGCTTGTGGAACGGTCTGTTTAGTTTGGAATTTGACTATTTCCATAAAAGAACTTCAGATATCCTGATGGACCGCGTTCGTACAATTCCGGGAACATTCGGGGCTGATCTTCCAAAAGAAAATTATGCAGAAATGGTAAATCAGGGTTGTGAATTCTTAGTACGCCACGATAATAAAATCGGCAATTTCACATACTATGTATCGGGGAACTTCTCTTTCGCACGTAACCATTATACAAAGATCGATGAATCTGCAAATGCTTACGAATGGGAAATCAAAACAGGTCGCCCAATTAAATTCATCACCGGTTATCTGGCTGACGGCATTGCCCGCACGGATGCAGACTTGGTTGGTTTACCTCAATATAACGGTGGATTCGACTGGTCAAAAGGAGATATCATCCTGAAAGATATCAATGGAGCAGGTGGTGTAGGCGGTCCCGACGGTATTGTTGACGGAAATGATAAAGCTGTCCTTTCCTTATACAGTAAAGACCCTGAAATCATCTATGGTATCAGCCTTGGGGGTGAATGGAAAGGTATTGACTTCACAGCCTTTTTCCAGGGGGTAGGCCACCGTGCAATCATGTTCCCGAACCGGGGTGATACATGGACTGAACAGACTGTTTTAAATATCTGGTCTGATGCTTACTCTCCCGATAATATCGATGGTAAATATCCGCGTGTCGGAGGTACAGGATCAAAAGGAGCCAACGGCCAGGAATCTTCCTTCTGGTTGATGAACGGTAATTATTTCCGTTGTAAGAATATTGAAATCGGCTATACACTGCCAAAACAGTGGTTGGGTACAATCGGTGTAGACCGTTGTCGTGTTTATGTCTCAGGAACTAACCTGTTCGTCTTTGACCACATTGGTATCTACGACCCGGAAAACAGTGGTGACCGTGGTGCTTACCAATATCCGCTGACTAAGAGTTTCAACTTTGGAATTAATGTAAGTTTCTAACAATTTGAGTAATTCGATATGAAAAAGATATTTATTACATGCGCAGCTATTCTGGCATTTTTCTCTTCTTGTTCCAGCATATTGGATAAGGAAGATCTGAGTTCCATCTCAGAAGAACAGGTTTGGGTTGACGAAACTCTGACTACCGCTTTCCTGAACGCACTGTATGTTTCCATCCCAAGCTGGGATACAACAGTGGCAGATGCAAGTGATGAAGCGACAGGTGGTGGAGGTTGGGTAGATGGAACCACGACTCCGGATAATATGAGTGACACACAAGATTCCGCTCCAACCTGGTACTGGCCTTACAAAAACATTCGTAACTGTAACATTTTCATCCAAAATGCACAGAATCCGGATCTTTGTACGATCGATCGCGATCTGGCTGACCGTTTAACTTACGAAGCCCGCTTCATCCGTGCTTATCTGTATTTTGAAATGGTAAAACGCTACGGCGGTGTTCCACTGATTACTGTTCCGCAGGAACTGACAGACGACCTGTTTGTAAAACGTACATCTACCAAAGATTGTTTCGATTTTATTATCAACGAATTAAAAGCATGTGCAGAAGGTCTGCCGGCCTCTTTCTCCGGTGACAATCTGGGACGTGTGACTAAAGGTGCTGCCAAAGCATTCCTCGGTCGTGTCTTGTTATTCCGTGCCAGTCCTCAATTCAATCCAAGCAACAATGCCGAACATTGGCAGACAGCTTATAATTACAATAAAGAAACACTCGACTATCTGATTGGTCAGGGACACGCTCTTTACAGTGATTATGGCAAACTGTTCCTGGAAGAAATGAATCAGGAAGTGATCTTCGCCATCCGTTACGAAAACCCGACACGCACTCAAACCAGAGATGCAAAATGTCGTCCGATCACATTTTCTATGAATAATACAGGCGGAAATCACCCGACACAGGAAGTGATCGACCGTTTCCCTACTGTCGACGGAAAAACATATACCTATACCGACTGGAAAAAAGATGGCAATAATGACATCTTTACCTTATGGCAGAATCGCGACAAACGTTTCTATGCAACAGTCGTATATCAAGGCATTACCTATTTCAATACAGTTATGGAACTGAATGAAAATGCACAAAACGATTATGCATATGGTAAAAACATGGGATCCAGAACTGGATATTATTCAAAGAAAGGCATTGATGAAAGCATTTCTATTTCCGATTGCCAGAAATCCGGAACAGACTATATCGACATCCGTTTGGCAGAAGTCATGCTGAATTATGCTGAAGCAGCTGTTGAAGTAGGTAAACAGGGCGAAGCTTTCGAAATACTGAAACAAATCCGTGAACGTGCAGGTATCAACGAAACAAGTTCCGATCCTGAACTAAAAGGCAAAGTGTACGGACTGAATCCGAACATGAACCAAAGTGAAATGCGCGAAGCTGTCCGCGAAGAACGCTTCATCGAGTTATTGTTCGAACAGAAACGTATGTGGGACTTACGCCGTTGGATGATCTACGACAAACTTATGGTCGGTCAGGAAAAACGTCACGCACTGGTGATGAATAAACAAACTGACGGGACATATACTACTTATTTGTTCGACCGTGACAATACGCCAATGATCGCAAAACAAAATATGTACTTCCTGCCAATAAAACGCAGCGAATTAAGCAACAACCCTAACCTGGAACAAACAAAAGGTTGGGAAAATGGTACATTCGATCCGCAGGCAGGACTGTAATAGAAAATAATAGACCACATCTGCGTGGCATTTTACAAAAAGACGGCATTCCCCTCGAATTACTGACAATTCGTACGGAATGCCGTCCTTTTTATGCCCTTCTATGAACATAAAGACACAACCAAACCCGCCAACAAGAGTTGCTTTAACGATATTTCAACAACTTTTCACTTACAGCAACTTACAATACCCACGGATTATTTGTTATACAGTTACGAATTATTACGTAAAACCGCTTTATTGAATCAAATTATCACACAATAGAGAATTAAAGGACATTTGGATACATTTAATGATTATAATATATCAAAACGTCGTATATTTGTATCGTAATAAAACAAAAGGAAACAAGAATAGGAGTAAAACAAATAAAATGACAAATCCAATTAGATTCACAAAGATGCACGGAGCCGGTAACGACTATATATACGTAAACACGATGGCTTATCCCCTGGAAAACCCGGAAAAGCAAGCTGTCAGGTGGAGCGCTCTCCATACAGGCATCGGGTCGGATGGATTAGTCCTGATAGGTTCATCTGAAAAAGCCGATTTCAGCATGCGGATATTCAATGCAGACGGTTCCGAAGCCATGATGTGCGGAAATGCTTCCCGCTGCATCGGCAAATATGTATATGATGCAGGACTGACCGATAAAAAGACAGTCACCCTCGAAACATTATCCGGCATTAAAGAACTTCAGCTGACCGTTTCGGATGATGATACCGTCAGTGAAGTAACAGTCGATATGGGAACACCCGGAATCGGCGAATCGGCCCTCGAACTGGAAGCCGGTGGCCAGGTCTACACCGGAACCGTCGTGTCGATGGGCAACCCTCACCTGGTTATTTTTGTTAATGATATAAACGATATCGACTTACCGGCTATCGGACCTAAGCTGGAAACACACGCTTTCTTCCCCGACCGGACCAATGTTGAGTTTGTACAGGTTTTAAAAGACGATGAAGTCCGGATGCGGGTATGGGAACGGGGTTCGGGCATCACCCAGGCCTGCGGAACAGGAGCCTGTGCTACAGCTGTAGCCGGTGTCGTATGCGGTAAGACGAAGCGGAAAACAAAAGTATTCATGGACGGCGGCCCGCTCACCATCCACTGGGATGAAAACTCAGGAAAGGTCTACATGACCGGAGGAGCAGTCACCGTATTTGAAGGAATAATAGAGAAATAACACAAAAAAACAAAGGGCCGACAACCTCGACAAGACAACAACATAAAACAATTGAACGAATATGGCACTGATTAATGAACATTTCCTGAAACTACAAAGCAGTTACCTGTTTTCCGACATCGCGAAAAAGGTAAACAGTTTCAAAGTGACACACCCTAAAGACAAAATAATTCGCATGGGAATCGGTGATGTAACACAGCCCCTGGCACCTGCCGTCATCGAAGCCATGCATAAGGCGGTGGATGATTTGGCTTCTACAGAGAATTTCCACGGTTACGGCCCCGAACAGGGATACAGCTTCCTGATCGACGCAATCATCAAGAATGATTATGCCAGCCGCGGCGTATTCCTGGAGCCGGGAGAGGTTTTCGTCAGCGACGGTGCCAAAAGCGATTGCGGAAATATCGGCGATATTCTCCGCCACGACAACAGTATCGGGGTACTCGACCCGGTCTACCCCGTTTACATAGACTCCAACGTCATGAGCGGACGCACCGGAGTATTGGAAGACGGCAAATGGAGCGATGTTGTTTACATCCCCTGCACGGAAGCAAACAACTTCACGCCCGAACTGCCGGCCCGCAGGGTGGACATACTCTACCTCTGTTACCCGAACAACCCGACGGGAACAACCCTGACGAAAGACGAGTTGAAGAAATGGGTAAACTATGCATTGGCAAACGACGTCCTGATTATGTACGACTCGGCTTACGAGGCCTACATCCAGGACCCGAACATCCCCCACTCGATCTACGAAATCAAAGGGGCGAAGAAAGTAGCCATCGAATTCCGCAGTTTCTCGAAGACAGCGGGTTTCACCGGAGTACGCTGCGGATACACGGTTGTCCCGAAGGAGCTGAACGGCTTCACGCTGGGAGGCGAACGGGTACAGTTGAACAAACTGTGGAACCGCCGGCAGACGACCAAATTCAACGGAACCAGCTACATCACCCAGCGGGGTGCCGAAGCGGTTTACTCTCCGGAAGGCAAAGAACAGGTAAAGGCTACGATTAATTACTATATGACCAACGCACGGATTATGAGAGAAGCCCTCCAGGGTTGCGGCCTGAAGGTGTATGGCGGCGAGAACGCCCCTTACCTCTGGGTGAAAGCCCCGAAAGGTCTCACCTCCTGGAAATTCTTTGATAAACTATTGTACGAAGTCAACATCGTTGGGACACCGGGCGTAGGATTCGGCCCGAGTGGCGAAGGTTATCTAAGACTCACCGCCTTTGGCGACAGGGACGACACTTTAGAAGCTATGGCCAGGCTGAAGAAGTGGCTCTGAAGAATTGAAAATTGATAATTGAAAATTAAGGATTTGCAATTAGCAACTGACAATTAAAGAGCGAACGTTTCTCCGGGCAAATAAGAACGAAGCAGGAAAGGCGCATCCGGCTTTGTTACCGGCAAAGGCTTTTATAAACAAAAAGAGAAACATTATGAAAACAATGACTTTCAGGCAACCAGTTTTGGCTGCTACGGCTCTACTTATGTCTTTTACGACCTTTGCGCAAGAGGAAAACAAGTTTGAAATCGCGCCTGCCGCCGACCTGGTCAGCAGTTATGTATGGCGCGGAGTGTACCAGACGGGACCGTCCGTCCAGCCGAGCATCGCACTATCGTATGCCGGCCTCTCTCTCACGGCGTGGGGTTCCACGGACTTCTCCAGCATGAGCGACCCGAACAAGGGTAAGGAGTTCGACCTCACAGTAGGCTACGGAATCGGAGGATTCAGTATCGGAGTTACAGATTATTGGTGGGCAGGCGAAGGCAAACGCTATGGCAACTATTCGAACAGCCACTTCTTCGAAGGGACCGTCGGATACAACTTCGGCGAATCGTTCCCCCTGGAAATCACCTGGAGCACAATGTTTGCCGGAGGAGACAAGAAAGCCAACGGCGACCGGCAGTTTTCCACCTATGTGGAAGCTAGCTATGCCTTTAGTGTATTGGGCGTAGACGTCACCCCCAGTATCGGCGTATCACCCTGGACAGGGATGTATCACAAAGAGGGTTCCGATGGTTTTGCCCTTTCTACGATCGCCCTGAAAGCCAGCAAGGAGATAAAAATAACAGACTCGTTCTCCCTCCCCGTCTTCGCCCAATGCATTGTAGCACCGAATCAAGACAATGTGTTTTTAGTTTTCGGACTAAGTATAAAATGAAACAAGAGATTGAAGTAACAAATAACGTATCAATTTAGGTTATCTCATAAAAAGGACTGTATAGAGAAGCCGGCCGCTGCTTTTCGATTTTATAGAATGTTATACCGCTGACCACACCTGACTATGGCAGGCAGCTCTATACCTCCTTTTTATCAACTATTAAAAAAGTAAGGTTATGAAAAAGATTGAAGCTATTATTCGCAAGACCAAATTCGAAGATGTGAAAGAAGCACTTCTCGAAGCAGACATTGAATGGTTCTCTTACTACGACGTGAGAGGCGTCGGCAAGGCCCGCCAGGGACGTATTTACCGTGGCGTTGTCTACGACACCAGCTCTATCGAGCGCATCCTCATCTCCATCGTCGTACGCGACAAGAATGTGGAGAAGACCATACAGGCAGTCATCAAGGCGGCACAAACGGGTGAAATCGGCGACGGACGCATCTTCGTCATCCCCGTAGAAGACTCCGTCCGCATCCGTACCGGCGAACGGGGCGACATCGCCCTCTACAATGCCGAACAGGAAAAATAGAGAATGTGCCAATAGGATAATGTGGCGCTTCGCTAAATAGGCCAATTCAAGTTCCTACATTGGCAAATTAACAAATTATTCAATCAGCCTATAAGCTATTCGTCTATTGCTTCATTGGCATATTGACATATTAGCACATTGGCAAATTATTACAATTATGGACACAACATACACAATTACAGACTTAGCTTTATCGCTCGACACCGTGTGGATGCTACTTGCAGCTATGCTGGTATTCTTTATGCAGCCGGGATTCGCCCTGGTGGAGGCCGGCTTCACCCGCACCAAAAACACAGCAAACATACTGATGAAGAACCTGCTCGACTTCATGCTGGGTTCCCTCCTGTTCTGGGCAATCGGCTTTGGAGTCATGTTCGGCGCCGGAAGTTTTGCAGGCATGCCCCATTTCTTCAACATCAGTTTCTACGACACACAGTTGCCCGTCGAAGGCTTCCTGGTTTTCCAGACCGTATTCTGCGCCACGGCAGCCACCATCGTATCGGGAGCCATGGCCGAACGGACAAAATTCTCCATGTACCTGGCTTACACCGTACTGATCAGCGTACTGATTTATCCCGTCAGCGGCCACTGGACCTGGGGAGGCGGCTGGCTGATGAACGGCGAAGAAGGCAGCTTCATGATGAATACCTTCGGGACCACATTCCACGACTTTGCCGGGTCGACCGTCGTGCACTCCGTCGGCGGATGGGTAGCCTTGGTCGGCGCCGCCATCATCGGCCCGCGTATCGGCAAATACGGCAAAGACAGGAAATCGCGTGCCATTCCGGGACATAATCTGACAATCGCCTGCTTGGGTGTCTTCATCCTCTGGTTCGGCTGGTTCGGATTCAATCCGGGTTCACAGCTGGCCGCTTCGGGCGAAGGCAACCGCATGGCAATCTCCCACGTATTCCTGACCACCAACCTGGCTGCCTGCGCCGGAGGATTCCTCTCGCTGATCGTAGCCTGGATGAAATATAAAAAACCGTCGCTGTCGCTGACACTCAACGGTGTATTGGCAGGCCTGGTAGGTATCACTGCCGGTTGCGACCTGGTGTCGCCTGTCGGAGCCGTCTTGATCGGAGCCATCTGCGGAACGGTTATGGTCTATGCCGTCGACTTTATCGACCATGTTCTGAAAATCGACGATCCTGTCGGAGCCTCTTCCGTACACGGTGTCTGCGGATTCCTCGGAACCGTACTGACCGGATTGTTTGCCACCGAACAGGGACTTTTCTACTCGGGCAGTGCAAACTTCCTGCTGGCACAGCTTTTCGGAGCCGCCATAGTCGGATGCTGGGCCGCCTTGATGGGATTCGTGGTCTTCAAAGGACTTGACATCGTACATGGCTTGCGCGTCACACCCCGTGTGGAAGAAGAGGGGCTCGACATATACGAACATGGCGAAACGGCCTACAACAGTTGATACGCCATAACACTATCGGGATAGGGTAGTCAACACCATCCGGACAGGGCAATAGACACCATCGAGATAGTGTGAATCGCACCACCCTGATAGGGTAACACCTCGGATACGATAGTACCTCATCCGGATGCGGCTATCTACCACACCAGGATGCGGCGGTTCACATCATCGGGATGAGGCAGACTACCGCATCCGGGTGCGGTACCATAGGATACGGGAAGGGAGGCACCCCCTCTCCTCCCATACCGACAAAGACAATCAACATTTTAAACTATATACACATGTCACTGATTATTCCAAAAGATTACAAACAGACGCTTACGCCGGAAACGACCGAGCAAGCGATTCAGATGTTAAAAACCAGCTTCCAGGAGAAACTGTCGAAAGCGTTGAACCTGCGCCGCGTAACCGCCCCTTTATTCGTTCTCTCGGGAACCGGCATCAACGACGACCTGAACGGGGTAGAACGCGCCGTCAGCTTCCCCATCCACTGCATGGGCGAACGGCGGGCAGAAGTCGTCCACTCGCTCGCCAAATGGAAACGGATGAAACTGGCGGCCTATCGTATCCCTGCCGGCTACGGACTTTATACCGACATGAATGCCATCCGCGGCGACGAAGACCTCGACAATCTTCACTCGCTGTATGTCGACCAGTGGGACTGGGAAAAAACCATCCGTCCGGAAGACCGCAACCTGGATTACCTGAAACGTACCGTACGCTGCATTTACACGCTACTGAAAGAAATCGAGGAGATGGTCTACAACCAGTATCCTCACATCACTCCTTCCCTGCCGGACAACATCACCTTCATCCATGCGGAAGAATTACAAAAGATGTATCCGGGCATTCCTCCCCGTGAACGCGAAAACAAAGCAGCCGCCAAATTCGGTGCCATCTTCGTTATCGGCATCGGCGGCGAACTGACAAACGGGGAGAAACACGACGGACGTGCCCCCGACTATGACGACTGGAGCACGGTCAACTCCGATGGCTTCAACGGCCTGAACGGTGACATCATCCTTTGGAACGACGTCTTGCAATGTGCCTTCGAACTGTCATCCATGGGTATCCGTGTCGACAAGGAAGCCCTGCGCCGGCAGCTGCAAGAACGCGGATGCCCCGAACGTGCCGCCCTGGAGTTCCACAAGATGTTGCTCGACGGCCGCCTCCCGCAATCCATCGGCGGCGGCATCGGCCAGAGCCGCCTCTGCATGTTCTTCCTCCGCAAAGCACATATCGGCGAGGTACAGGCTTCGATATGGCCGGAAGAACAGTTCGAGGTCTGTAAACAGAATAACATTATATTATTATAACTCACTTTTCTCTTGAAAGAAAAGTAAGCAAAAGTTCAAGGCCGATACCTCCCGCTATATAGGTATCAGTATCGGCCATCCTAAGAGAACGCAAAGCGTTCTTAGCAAGGCCTCAGCGGGTGAGCGTCCGCGGAGGGGGAAGACGGAGCGCCCCGAGCATCTGCTGTTTGAGCGCAGCGAGTTCAGATGCGACAGCGTAGTCTTCCACCGGAGCAGCGAAGCCGGTGCAGCCTTGATCTTTTGTTTACTTTTGGATCAAGCCAAAAGTAAAAATCCTATATTATGTCAAAGTTAAGATTCAGAGTAGTAGAATCGGCCTTCAAGAAAAGAGCCGCCGAAGTAGCCGCCCCGGCAGAACGTCCGTCGGAATATTTCGGAAAGAACGTATTCAACCGCGAGAAGATGTTCAAGTATCTTCCGGAAAAAGCCTATGCCAGACTGGTCGACTCCATCGACAACGGTGCCCCCCTCGACCGCGAGACTGCCGACGCCGTAGCCGCCGGCATGAAGAAATGGGCCATCGAAATGGGTGCAACGCATTATACCCACTGGTTCCACCCCCTCACCGAAGGGACAGCCGAAAAACATGACGCTTTCGTCGAACACGACGGCAAAGGCGGCATGGTCGAAGAGTTCTCCGGCAAACTGCTCATACAACAGGAACCCGATGCCTCCAGCTTCCCGAACGGCGGTATCCGTAATACCTTCGAAGCCCGCGGTTATTCCGCCTGGGACCCTTCCTCTCCTGCTTTTATCGTGGGTGACACCCTGTGTATCCCGACCATCTTCATCGCCTACACCGGCGAATCCCTCGACTATAAAGCCCCGTTGCTGAAAGCGCTCGAAGCCGTAAACAAGGCTGCCGTCGACGTATGCCATTACTTCAACCCGGAGGTAAAGAAAGTATATTCCTACCTCGGTTGGGAACAGGAATATTTCCTGGTAGACGAAGGACTCTACGCCGCCCGCCCCGACCTGCTGCTCAGCGGACGTACGCTGATGGGCCATGAGAGCAGCAAAAACCAACAGCTCGAAGACCATTACTTCGGCGCCATCCCCACCCGCGTCATGGAATTTATGAAAGAGTTGGAAATGGAGGCCCTCAAACTGGGTATCCCATTGAAAACCCGTCATAACGAAGTGGCTCCGAACCAGTTCGAGCTGGCCCCTATCTTCGAGGAATGCAACCTCGCCAACGACCACAACCTGCTGGTCATGGCACTGATGCGTAAAATCAGCCGCAAGCACGGTTTCCGCGTCCTGTTGCACGAAAAGCCCTTCAAAGGCGTCAACGGCTCGGGCAAGCACAACAACTGGTCGCTGGGCACCGATACCGGCATCGGCCTGATGGGCCCGGGCAAGACACCGGAAGACAACCTCCGTTTCATCACCTTCGTAGTAAACGTGCTCATGGCCGTCTACCGTCATAACGGACTGCTGAAAGCCAGCATCTCGAGTGCCACCAACGCCCACCGCCTGGGAGCCAACGAAGCACCTCCCGCCATCATCTCCAGCTTCCTCGGCACGCAGCTGTCGCAGGTATTGGAGCACCTTGAAAAAAGCGAACCCGAAGACCTGATGCTGGCCGGTAAACAGGGCATGAAGCTCGACATCGCCCGCATCCCCGAGTTGCTGATTGACAATACCGACCGCAACCGTACTTCGCCTTTCGCCTTCACCGGCAACCGTTTCGAGTTCCGTGCCGTAGGTTCCGAAGCCAACTGCGCGTCTGCCATGCTCGCCCTCAATGCCGCCGTGGCCGAACAGTTGAAACTCTTCAAAGCCGAAGTAGACGCAAAGATTGCCACCGGCAAAGAGAAATTCGCCGCCATCCTAGAAGTCCTCCGCAAAGACATCAAAGCCTGCAAGGCCATCCACTTCGACGGTAACGGTTACAGCGACGAATGGAAAGAAGAAGCTCGTCGCCGCGGCCTGGATTGCGAAACCAGCGTACCGCTCATCTTCGACAACTACCTGAAGGAAAGCAGCATCCGGATGTTCGAATCGACCGGCGTCATGACTCACAAGGAACTCGAAGCCCGCAACGAAGTAAAATGGGAGACGTACACCAAGAAAATCCAAATCGAAGCCCGCGTGTTGGGCGACCTGACGATGAACCATATCATCCCTATCGCCACCCGCTACCAGTCTTCGCTGATTGACAACGTATATAAGATGAAGGACCTCTTCCCGGCAGAAAAAGCCTCCGTCCTTTCCGCCCGTAACCTGGAGATTATCGAAGACATCGCCTGCCGCACCAACTTCATCAAGGAAAAGGTAGACGAAATGGTCGAAGCCCGCAAGGTCGCCAACAAAATCGAAAGCGAACGCGAAAAGGCAATCGCCTACCACGACACCATTGTCCCGATGCTGGAAGAAATCCGCTACCACATCGACAAACTGGAACTGGTAGTAGACGACCAGATGTGGACGTTGCCGAAGTATCGCGAATTATTGTTTATCCGATAAGACCACACATTCCTTGAGCCGGGGTGTCCCTCCAAAGCATCCCGGCTTATCTTATCATCTCACTCAGACAGTAGTTTTTTGTTGATTGTTTTGTGTTTGCAAGGGGAGCATGCTGTGAAGTATGGCTCCCCTTCTTTTATATTCCCGGAGAAATATATACCTTTGGACCATCATTATATAAGAAAGGAGTTTACGTTATGACGGCAATGGAATTACAGCAGATTAAATCATCCCTTATTGAAAATTATATCGATAAGATTGATAGTATAGAACTTTCCCAAAAAGTGGAAAAAGCATTGAAACGGTTAATAAAGAAAGAGAATCCTCGCCCTTGCGTGGTTCATTCGCAGGAAGAGATGATTGCAGCTGTTCGGGAAGCAGTAGACGATGTTAAACATGGACGTATCATATCCAGTGAAGATCTGGAGAAAGAAATGGAGACATGGTTCTAAAAAAACACACTCCTTACTGGACTAATAAAGCCAAAAATGACTTGAAAGAAATTGCGAAGTACCTCAAAAAGGAAGCATCTAAAGATATTGCATCCAAACAAAGTAAAAACATCAAATATTATGCAAATCTTTTAGGAGCAAATCCCTTGTTGGGGTTTAAGGAACCTTTATTGGAAAGTGAACCGGAAGGATTCCGTTCACTTATCCATGAGTACTACAAAATAGTTTACTACGTAGAAAACGATTCTGTTTATATTGCCAGAATCTTCGATTGCCGGCAAAACCCCGATAAACTCAAACACGCTATACGATAAAAATAAACTCATATGAACTACGGATTCGTAAAAGTAGCAGCAGCCGTCCCACACGTACAAGTGGCAGACTGTTTTTATAATATTCAACAGATGGAAGGCCTGATGCGCCAGGCTTCTGACAAAGGCGTACAAATCATTGCCTTCCCTGAAATGTCGGTAACGGCTTATACCTGCCTGGACCTGTTCGCCCAGCAGACTTTGCTGAAAAATGCGGAACAAGCCTTATTGAAACTGGTCAGCGACACCGCCGACCTGAATATCCTCACAATCGCAGGCGCCCCGTTAGTGACGGAAAACAGGCTGATAAACGCAGCCGTAGCTTTCCAAAGCGGAAAGATATTAGGCGTAGTCCCCAAAACATACATACCGAACTACAAGGAGTTCCAGGAACAACGCTGGTTCACTTCCGCCACCGAATTACGGGACAAGACCGTCTCAATCGGAGACAGAACATATCCGCTGGGCAGCCACTTGCTCTTCACCGCCGGACAGGTAAAAGTCGGCATCGAAATATGCGAAGACCTGTGGGTTCCCGTCCCCCCCAGTTCCTTACTGGCGATGGAAGGAGCCAATATCCTTGTCAATATATCCGCCAGCAACGAACTGATCGGAAAACATCATTACCTCCGTTCGCTGATATGCCAGCAGTCCGCCCGCTGCATGGCAGGATATGTCTATGCCTCCGCCGGTTTCGGAGAATCCAGCACCGACCTTGTCTTTGCCGGCAACGGAATCATCGCTGAAAACGGCACCCTATTGGAAGAGTCCCCTCGCTTCACCATGCAGGAACAACTCGTCATCAGTGAAATCGATATCGAGAACCTGCAAAACGACCGCCAGATAAATACTAGCTTCATGCACGGCGCCTCCACCCTGCTGGGGGGTGAAACAATAACAATCCCGTTCGCCCTGTCTGAAAACTCCGGCCAGCCGGTATTGACCCGCTCTGTCGACCCGCATCCGTTCACTCC
The DNA here is from genome assembly GCF_020091425.1 of Parabacteroides goldsteinii. Lineage (NCBI taxonomy): Bacteria > Pseudomonadati > Bacteroidota > Bacteroidia > Bacteroidales > Tannerellaceae > Parabacteroides > Parabacteroides goldsteinii. Next base: position 2,928,020 of record NZ_CP081906.1, read on the forward strand.
TTCCGGCGACGCACTGAAGGAACGTTGCGAAGAGATTTTCCAGATACAGGTAGCCGGACTGGCTAAACGCATCGTCCATACCCACTCCCGGACAGCGGTAGTCGGTATCTCCGGCGGACTCGATTCCACACTGGCATTGCTGGTAACCGTCATGACATTCGATGCCCTGAACATCCCCCGTAATCAGATACTCGGCATCACCATGCCCGGCTTCGGAACGACAGACCGCACCTACACCAACGCCTGCGACCTTATCCGTTCACTGGGTGTCACACTAAAGGAAATCTCCATCAAGGATGCCTGCCTCCAGCATTTCAAAGATATCAGTCACAACCCATCGGTTCATGACGTGACCTACGAAAACAGCCAGGCCCGCGAACGCACCCAAATCCTGATGGACGTAGCCAACCAGGAAAACGGTCTGGTGATCGGTACCGGCGACCTTTCCGAACTGGCCCTTGGCTGGGCTACCTACAACGGAGACCACATGTCGATGTACGGCGTAAACGGCAGTATCCCCAAGACGCTTGTCAGATACCTGGTAGAATGGGTTGCCCACAACCGGGTGGACGAAGCCTCACGTGCTACATTGCTGGATATCGTTGACACTCCAATCAGTCCCGAACTGATACCCGCCGACGAAAACGGGAACATCAAACAGAAAACGGAAGACCTCGTAGGCCCTTACGAACTCCACGACTTCTTCCTCTACCATTTCCTCCGTTTCGGTTCCTCCCCCGCCAAGATTTATTTCCTGGCACAACAGGCTTTCGATGGCAGTTACGACAAAGAGACCATCCGGAAATGGCTTCACACCTTCTTCCGCCGTTTCTTCCAGCAGCAGTTCAAACGTAGTTGCCTGCCGGACGGTCCGAAAGTAGGTTCCGTCAGCCTCTCCCCCCGTGGCGACTGGCGCATGCCGAGCGATGCCATGGCGACACTTTGGCTGAAGGAGATAGAAGGGTTAGACTAAAAGACAAATAGACAAAATAAAATATCCTGCATTGGAAATGGTGATTTTCCAGTGCAGGATATTTTATTTATCTTCCTATACGCTACAGAGTGATGCGAATCCAAGCTATCTTCTTTCAGACAGTGGCTTTCATTCGTTTATAAATACTTTTTAATATCGACACCTTGGATATTAATTCATTCAACACAGAAACAATATCATTTTCCATCAATGGATAATCATGGGCAATCTCATTACGCAATTCTCGAATATATCCCCACTCATCTGCACTATCTATAAAATGATAACGCTCCAAAAGATTCAGAATATCCCGCATTGGCAAAGCAGAAACATCTTCATCCAAATACTCCAACACATACCGGAAAATCTTGGCCCCCATAGCATCCTGTAGTTTGGAGAAACGAAAAATAAACTGATCCATACAACGGATTTGGTTCTCATTCAAATTCGTATAGCTATCAACAGACATAGGGATATCTGTATGCATAGCCTCTAAAGCCTCATCTATGCGTTGAATGTGCCGGTCGCAAATATCAAATTCACGACTCAATCGTTCCATCAATTCCTGTTTTCGATTTGTCATATTAATCGTATACCTGTTATTAATGCTTCCTTTGCAACCAACGATTCTTCATGGTCGCCTATCACATCGATTTTTTGCTCGCCTAAAAGTTGTTTCAGCCGAGCAATCATGCGTATACGAGCCAAGACACCTTTCTTTTCGGATGTAGTACGTACTAACAGATCAATGTCTCCACCACGTTTCTCGTTATCTGTTCGTGAACCGAACAGATAAACTTCGACACCTTCCCCGTAAATTTCTTTTGCTACACGGACAATCGATTGTATGTCTTTCTTATTTAAACGCATTTTATCTCTGTTTTTACAAAGATAGATACTTTTATTTTGTATTCAATACTCTACATTCCGAATTCTTACTCGTAGGACTACTGTGCTATTATATAAAAAAGGCTACCGGAATCCCGATAGCCTTTTGTTTTTTTATCGCTTACTTATCAATTACATGCCGAATGCCGGTTTACGGTGAATCCACTGTCCACGTGTAAAGTCAGGGAAGTCAACCAATGCACCGCCACGGGCGATAGACATTTCAGACAAACCTGAGATAGCACTCCATGCAGCTGCATCGTAGCAGTCCATAGGAGCCGGTTTCTTATTCTTGATGGCATCGATCAGGTCGTACATCATGATGAAGTCCATACCACCGTGACCGGCTTCTTTTGCCTGGGCATCCAGTTGAGCCCACAGCTTATGGTCATATTTCTTGAACCATTCGTCAGAGTCATCCCAACGGTGAGGTTTGGATTTACCCTGTACATATACATGGTCGCCATCGTTCATCCACAAACCTTCAGTACCCTGTACACGGAATCCCAAAGAGTAAGGACGGGGAGAGTTTGTATCGTGTGTAACGATGATCGTCTGGCCGTTCGCACATTTAATCATAGAAGTTACGATATCACCCAGGTTGAAACGAACTTTTGCCAACGGATGGTTTTCACCGCCATTGTCTACGATAAACTTATGCAATCCGCGAGACTGAGTTGCCATAGCAGACAGAGAAAGGAAACGGTTACCGCGGTTGATGTCCATACAGTTTGCAATCGGTCCGATACCGTGAGTCGGGTAAATATCACCATTACGTGTTACAGAATGCTGTGTACGCCACTGAGCTTCAGCAAAAGCTGTCGGACCCATACGCAAGTCACCGCTACCCGGTACATAGTTATAGTTTTTACCGTCATTGAACTTTACTTCACGCAAGTCATGTTCGTAACCGCAACCACCGTGCAGCAACTCACCGAACAAACCTTCACGAACCATGTTCAAAGCAGCCATGCAGTCACGACGATAACAAACATTCTCCATGATGTTCAGATGGCTGCCAGTTGCTTCCGATACGTTCACCAGATCCCAGCATTCTTCCAGCGTATTGGCAGCAGAAACTTCCACGCCAACATAAGGAACACCGGCTTTCATGGCTGCCACCGACATCGGTACGTGCCATTCCCACGGGCTGGCAATAATCACGCAGTCGAACTCTTCATTGTTCAACATCTTTTCAAATTCACGTTCGCCACCTTTATACACTTTCGGGGCATCCACGTTGAATTTAGCGATGTGTTTCAATGTACGGTCGATCGGGCCTTGCTGGATATCGCAAATAGCAACAATCTTATTTCCCGGGATAGCCAGCACATTATTGATGTGCTCATGGCAGCGTGAACCTGTTCCGATAAATCCGAAACGCAGTTTGCCGTCATCTTTTCCGGCTGTTTTTTTCTTCTGAGGTTCTGGAGAACCTGCTACTGTTGTGGCCGAAGCAGTACCTGCCATAGCCAAACCTGCTGCACCAACTCCGGCGGCAGTCATTTTCTTAAGAAAGGAACGACGAGTGTTTTCCATGTTCTTTATTTAGTATTTTATGTTAAGTGGGCAAATTTATAATATTTAATCAACTTCTCAAATATGTTTAGAAAAAAAGAGTCAATCATTTTAATCTATTAATAGTTTGTTATCTTTCCGGTCTCCCTTTTCAGCTTCTCGAAGGTCATCATCATTTGGCGCAACCGTTTAGGTTCTTTATCCGCCAAGTTATGATTCTGTCCGACATCTTCCTTTACATTATATAACTGGTAACAATTTCCCAGTCCCGAAAAACCGGTACCGTCAGGGTCGTCATAATAGCTGGGATACGGTGGAATCATCACCCAGTCGCCCTGATGGAGAGCATAATTGAAATAACCTTCCGTCACTAGTTCCTTACGTCCCTGGTCGCTTTTTCCTAGAAAGACGGGCAAAGTGTTCTGGCTGTCCGTCTTATCCGAATATGTCTGTCCGGTCAATGCAGCCAAAGAAGCCAACAAATCCATCTGGCAAACCAATGCATCGGATACTCCCGGTTTTACAACCGCCGGCCAACGCAACAGGAACGGGATGCAGGTACCGCCGTCATACAAACTGGTCTTTCCACCGCGGTGAGGGCCAGCCATCTTATGATTGCCAACCATTTCGACAGCCTGGTCCTGATAACCGTCATCCAATACGGGACCGTTGTCGCTGGTCAGGATAACCAGGGTATTCTCCGTCAATCCCAGTTTATCCAGTTCTTTCAGGAATTCAGTCACACACCAGTCAGCTTCCAGGATGACATCTCCGCGAGGTCCCATACCGGATTTACCGACAAACTTCTGATTCGGCACACGGGGCACATGCGGCTGGTGCAATCCGTAATACAGGAAAAAAGGTTTATCTTTATTGTCTTTCAAAAAGCCTTTGGCTTTCTCCAGGAATAACTCGGCCATATCTTCATCTTTCCACTGGGCAGCCTTACCGCCTTTCTGGAAACCGATACGCGGCACACCGTTTACAATCGAACCGGCATGTCCCACACTCGGATGCATCCGGAGTAGTTCAGGGTTGTCTTTTCCGGTAGGTTCGCCGGGGAAATTATGCTTATAACTGACATATAGCGGGTCATTCGGCTCCAGTCCGACTCCTTTCCCGTTTTCGATAAAGATGCAAGGCACGCGGTCGTTGGTTGCCGCCTGGATGAACGAATAATCATATCCCACTTCCTTGGCTCCGGGATAAACCGTCTCATTCCAATCTACCGCTCCGTCACCCAGTCCCAGATGCCATTTACCGACCGAGCCGGTCACATAGCCGGCCTGTTTCATAACCTTCGGCAAAGTGACTTGCTGCGTATTGATAATGAGAGCGGCATTACCGGGAAGGATTTTTGCATCTTTATTCGTCCAGGGATATAATCCGGTCAAAAGTGAATAACGACTGGGCGTGGAAGTCGCTGCCGTACAATATCCCTGCGTAAAACGCAGTCCTTCGTTTGCAATCCGGTCCATACCCGGAGTTTGGATACGGGTGGCTCCGTAACAACTCAAATCGCCATACCCCAAATCGTCGGCTACAATGATTACGACGTTGGGCTGTTGCTGGTCCTGAGCGTAGACATTAACTCCGGATAAAGCCCCTATCCCGGCTGCTACGCATAGTAGATTTTTCATATTCATGTTTTTCATATATAAAAATACAGGCATTGATTGTAATAATCAACGCCTGCAAATATAATCAATCGCTCGGATTTCAAAGCATGCTGCTTACGGATTTTGCGTTCGTATTCCGAGTTACTATCTATGATTTCTTTTTGGCAGTCTTCTGGTTTCCCGCCTCAGCCCGCTTCTTATTCCGCCAGAAACTACCGTCGCGCTTGCTGCCGAACATATTACGTCTTTTCGATTCCTGCTTGATGGCTTCTTTCTTCTCTGCCACGGCTGCTTTTACATCTGCCGTTTCAAATTCGTTTCCGCCGGCAACAGGTATCTGTTTGCCTATCAGCTTCTGGATATCTTTCAGGTACGGCACTTCCTCTGCATCGCAGAATGAATAAGCGACACCGCTGCGTCCGGCACGACCTGTACGTCCGATACGGTGTACGTATGTTTCCGGCACATTCGGCAGTTCATAATTTATCACATGCGAAAGATGGTCCACGTCGATACCGCGGGCGGCAATATCCGTAGCGATCAGTACACGGGTGGTATGGTCCTTAAAATTAGTCAGTGCACGCTGGCGGGCTGTCTGGCTCTTGTTCCCATGGATAGCTTCCGCTCCGATATTCGCTTTTGCCAGAACACGGGCCACTTTGTCCGCCCCATGTTTCGTACGGGTGAATACCAGTACCGATTCCAAAGAAGAATCTTTTAGCAAATGCGTCAGCAGGCTTACCTTCTCCGCCTTTTCCACGAAATAAACGGACTGGTCGATCTTATCCACCGTCGATGAAGCCGGAGTAACCTCCACCTTCTGCGGTTCATGCAGGATCGTTCCTGCCAGGCGTTCTATCTCCGGCGGCATCGTTGCCGAGAAAAATAGCGACTGGCGCTTTTTGGGCAACAAGGGCAAAATACGTTTGATATCATGAATAAATCCCATATCCAGCATACGGTCGGCCTCATCCAATACAAAATAATCGAGATATTTCAGGCTGATAAATCCCTGGTTGATCAAATCAAGCAGACGTCCGGGGGTTGCGATCAATACATCTACGCCACGTTCGAGCGCATCGGTCTGAGGCTTCTGTCCTACACCACCGAATATAACGGTATGCCTCACACCGGTATATTTACCGTATGCCGTAAAACTTTCTCCGATCTGGATGGCCAGTTCGCGGGTTGGTGTCAGTATCAATGCTTTGATACCACGCACTTTACCATGCTGGCGTTCGTTATACAAATTCTGAATAATAGGAATGGAAAATGCAGCCGTTTTACCTGTTCCGGTCTGTGCACAACCTAATAAGTCATATCCGTCTAAAACGTAGGGAATTGCTTCTGCTTGTATAGGGGTTGGAATTGTATAACCTTCTTTTGTAAGAGCCTTTTGTATCGGCTCTATCAGTTCTAATTGTTCAAATGTCATCTAATAATAATGTTGAGCCATCGCGGCTCGTTAAATAAATAATTGAATGCAAAGGTAATAAATAAAACGGGAATCATCCTAATCAACTACTAAAATGTATAAGAATACTTCCGAAAGACATTCTGTATACTTTATAAAAAGAGGTAGGTGTAAATCAATTTAGAGGTACGTCTAAATCAATTTACACCTACCTCTAAATAAAATTAGACGTACCTCTTTCTCTAAAACGATAATATAAGAGTAAAAATAACCTTTGAATATTGTATCAAATAATATATTATCTTTGTAAATTGATTTTTGGATGATGAAAGAGTTACAGTTGCTGCTAAAGAAGTTTTTCGGATATACTTCTTTCCGTCCGTTACAGGCGGAGATCATACAACGTATTTTGAGGAAAGAGGATTCACTGGTGCTGATGCCTACCGGGGGAGGAAAATCAATTTGTTTCCAGTTACCGGCCATTTATATGCCGGGAACAGCTGTCGTGATCTCTCCCTTGATCGCCCTGATGAAAGACCAGGTAGGCGGATTGGTTGCCAACGGTATCCCGGCAGCCGCACTCAACAGCATGATGCCGGAAGAAGAACGACACAGAATAAAACAACTCTGCATCCAGGGTAAAATAAAACTGCTTTACCTGTCACCCGAAGCCCTGGTTGGCGAACTGCATTGGCTGCTTCCCCGTATGGACATATCCCTGATCGCCATCGACGAAGCCCATTGTATCTCACATTGGGGGCACGACTTCCGTCCCGAATATACCCAACTGTCCGTTTTGAAAGAACAGTTCCCCAAAGTTCCGATCGTCGCCCTGACAGCTACAGCCGACAAAGTCACACGTACCGACATTGTCACCCAATTGAAGCTGCGTGATCCGGAAGTTTTCGTTTCGTCCTTCGACCGTCCGAACCTGTCCCTGACTATCCGCCGGGGACTGAACAAAAAGGAGAAAACTTCCGCCATCGTCCATTTCATCCATGCCCACCGCCATCAGAGCGGTATCGTTTACTGCATGAGCCGGAACAGTACCGAGAACCTGGCAGAAGAACTCTCTTCTTACGGGATCAAGGCCGTTGCCTATCATGCCGGACTCCCGCCCGTTCAACGCGAAAAGGCACAGGATGATTTTATCAACGACCGGGTAAACGTGGTCTGTGCAACCGTTGCCTTCGGGATGGGAATAGATAAAAGCAATGTGCGTTGGGTCGTACATTATAATATGCCCGGAAGTATCGAGAACTACTACCAGGAAATAGGCCGTGCCGGACGCGACGGAATGAAAAGCGACACTTTACTGTTCTATTCGGTAGGCGACCTGCTCGTCCTCCGCCGTTTTGCCGAAGAGAGCGGACAAAGAGACACCAACCTCCAGAAGCTGAACCGTATGCGCCGTTATTGCGAAGCGGACATCTGCCGCCGGCGTATCCTCCTCAGCTACTTCGGAGAAGAAAGCGACCAAGATTGCGGCAACTGTGATGTATGCAAAAACCCTCCGCAACGGTTCGACGGCAGCATACTCGTCCAAAAAGCGTTAAGCGCCATCTTCCGTACCGGTGAATTTGTCGGCATGAATATGCTGATCAATATCCTCCGCGGCTCGGAGAAGACAGAGATCACGGAAAAAGGATACGATAAATTAAAGACATACGGTGCCGGAAAAGACCTCTCCTATAAAGAATGGAAAGAATATCTTTACCAGATGCTTCAATTGGGATATATCGAAATCGATTATGTCAATGCCGGAATACTGAAAGTCACTCCGCTGGGAAGAAAAGTATTGTTCGGTGAACAGAAAGCGATGATGGCTATCTATAAAGAGCCGGAAGAAAAAACTTATTTCAGAAGAAAAGACTCGAAATTCAAATACCGCCCCATCAAACCCATCCAATCGGCATCGGTCGAAGAAACGCTGCTCGACTCGCTCCAGCAACTCCGCAAGCAGATTGCCGAACGCGAACAGACACCAGCCTACATCATCTTTTCTGATGACTCACTGGAAGATATGGTACAAAAAAGGCCTGTTACCCTGGAAGAGTTCAGCGAAATACGCGGTGTGGGAGAAATCAAACTGGAAAAATACGGAAAGGTATTCGTGGCACTGATACGGTTCGTACTACGGTTGCCCAAAGACAGATAACCACCCGTTTTTATTTCAGTTTCCCGATAATACGTTTAAGAAGCAAAAATTACCGTTACAGTAAAAAAAGAGACGGTTCTTACAAAAATATCCGGTACTTTAGTCTTCGAAAAAAGAACCGGACAGTATCCCTCTACCGCCGGTCCTATATAGTATTAACTTATAAAATAACAGCTTATGAATACGCTAAATGTAAAGCTGTCTCATAGCATTTCTCAATTATATGAGACTTTGTGTCAGGTTGGAAAGAGTACATTTGCTGAATTACAACGAGCAACAAATTTTAAAGACACGGAGCTCTGTCTGGCTCTATGCTCGCTCATGCACGACAACAAAGTATATCAGGCACGTATCAGCAATACCGTTTATTACATTATTAAATAATGTTCTCCACCGGAAATTCGATCTCACCAAACCCGATCATCGCATTAAACAGGCGAACCAACGAGTAACGGGACAAATCCTGCGGACGAATAACAGCCGGAACAATCCTCCCCTTTCCTAATAGAGATGCCCGCATCGTTCCTTCCAACAAAGGGACCTCGGGTGTCTCCCATTGGCTACCATTCCATAAAGCAATATTGGCAATCGATGTATCCGTCAAGACGCCATCACGTATGATTAAAATATCGTCCGCTTCCCCCTTCTGACGAAATAATTCATCCAACTTCTGACGGTCAGCACTTTTATATGTATAATCCAACCCGTCCGACGTGACCAGTCTCAAACGATTCACCGGACGAACGGTGTAAGGTAGATATTCCACCTTCTCCACTTCCTCCTGATATTCGACCCGGCATTTGGTACGTCCTGAATAATCTCCGGGCTGGATATAATCCGCCAGGTTTACAGGCAGGTTACATTCGAACACATCTCTCCGCGTCTTGTTGAAGCGGTAATTATGAAAAGCCAGATTAACCGCCTTTCCATCCTCGATACGGATTGTTTCAATAAATTGGCACATATACTTTTTGTTTCATTTCATTATATTCACTTTCTAAATTACTTTGGGAAGTAATCCCACCGCCGCTCTTAAACAGGAAATCTCCTCCCTCCTGCCCGATAAAACGAATCATCACGGCACTGTCCAAACGATGGCCGTCAAAATATCCCATAACCCCGGTATAAAATCCCCGTTCGTATGTTTCAGCTTCCCCGATAATCTCCATCGTCTTTTTCTTGGGAGCTCCGGTGATAGACCCTGCGGGCAACAGCCGGAACAGTATGTCTCCCAATGAGGCTTTCCTGTCTTCCGGTAGCTTACCACTAATTTCCGAACTGACTTGCAACAGTCTTCCCCTGTTTGTCTGCAACTCATCTATATATCGGTATCGCGACACCGTCACTTCCGATGCCACCTGGCTCAGGTCGTTACGGATCAAATCGACAATCGTGGCATGTTCAGCCTCTTCTTTTTTATCTGCCAAAATCCGTTCCCGCGCATTCGGCAAAGAGGCATCGATCGTCCCTTTCATCGGATAAGAATAGATAAATCCGTCCTCAATACGCACGAATATCTCAGGAGAGAAAACAACAAAACGCTCCTTCACCCATAATTTATAAGGAGCATGGGAAAGATAGAAAATCTCTTTCAACGTCAGGTTCGTCTGTACCGGAGTCGCACAAGTCAGGTTGACCAGATAAGAATTACCGGCATAAATATGCTCGATTACTGTCCGGAAAGACCGGGAGTAAGTTTCAAAAGAAACCGGATTAGTCTCCCATTCAACATATTTTTCCGGAAAGGTTTCCGCTTTTGACGTCACATTGGTAACGCCATTCAAATCATACAACACCTCACCCGGCTCTACCTCCTCCGGCTCCGCCACCCAAACTTGCTCCTGCTTATAATCAACGACAAATATAAAAGGCCGCCCGGATAATCCCAATCGATTCATATACCGGACGGCTTCTTCTTTATTGCAAAACTTCATATTATATCAAAAATCGCTCTGTCAGTCCGCCGAAAGCATCGATACGACGGTCACGGAAGAACGGCCACCAACGACGCACATTCTCACTCCGTGCTTTATCAATCTCTACCACACGTACCTCTTCATGGTCGTTCGGGAACTCAGCCAGCAACTCTCCCTGGGGACCTGCCACAAAGCTATTTCCCCAAAACTGGATACCGTTTGTCTGTCCCGAAGGATCCGTCTCATGTCCAGTACGGTTTACCGTAATCACCGGAAGCCCGTTAGCCACGGCATGTCCGCACTGCACAGTTACCCAGGCACCCAGCTGACGTTTTTTCTCTTCTTCCGTATCACTACTCTCCCAACCGATAGCCGTCGGATAAATCAGCATCTCAGCACCTTTCATCGCCATCAGGCGGGCTGCTTCCGGATACCACTGGTCCCAGCAAACCAATACGCCCAACTTCCCGACAGACGTCTCTATCGGTTCGAATCCCAAATCGCCGGGAGTGAAATAAAACTTTTCGTAGTAAGCCGGGTCGTCCGGTATATGCATCTTACGATATTTTCCGGCAATCGAACCGTCTTTCTCAATCACCACGGCTGTATTATGATACAATCCCGGAGCACGCCGCTCGAACAGGGAAAGTACTAAAACCACGCCCAGCTCTTTTGCTAAAGCTCCGAACTCTTCCGTAGACGGTCCCGGAATCGTTTCCGCCTGGTCGAACATCTGCGTATCTTCCGTCTGGCAAAAATACAGGCCGTTATGCAACTCCTGCAAGACAACCAGTTCCGCACCTTCGTCGGCACAAAGCCGGATGCTATTTTTCAGTTTCTTTATATTATCTGCCCGGTCACAGGTATTTGCCTGTTGAATCAATCCTACTTTCATACAATAAATTCTTTTGGGTACTGCATCGTCACACAATGCAATGAGCCATGTTGTTTAATTAACGGTAAACAATTAATACCTACAATCTCTCTGTCCGGAAACGCCGTCTGCAAGGCCGCTTTCGCCACTTCATCTTTCGATGAGTTATAGAACGGAACAAGCACAGCCCCGTTTATAATCAGGAAATTGGCATAGGTAGCCGGCAAACGCTCGCCTTCCCACTCCACTTTATCCGCCATCGGCAAAGCGACCAGCCGATAAGGTTCGCCATTTGCCTGCGTGAACTCCTTCAATTCCTCTTCCATCTCCCGGAGTTCGGCAAAATGCTCGTCTTCCTCATCCGTGCACTGCACATAGGCAATCGTATCCTCACTGCAAAAACGCGCCAGCGTATCGACATGACTGTCGGTATCGTCTCCCGCCAGATAACCGCTTTCCAACCACAGGATACGGTCCAGTCCGAACACCTGCTGGAGATAATTTTCCAGTTCTTCCTGCTGGAGATATTCGTTTCTGTTCACGGAAGATAGACATTCGACCGTAGTCAGCAAAGTTCCCTTTCCATCCGACTCGATACTGCCGCCTTCCAATACAAACGGCTGCATATTGACAGGAACCACTTCATCGGCAAAAGTCTTGCCATGAAACAATTTCCGCGTAATCAGATTATCATGGTTGGCAGCAAACTTCATCCCCCAACCGTTGAACACAAAATCGTACACCACCGGCACCCCGTCATCAAACACGGAAATGCCCCCATGGTCACGCGCCCAGGTATCGTTCGTCTCCATCTCACGGAAAATAACACGGCTATAATCCACCTCTCCCAACTGCGAGCGCACCGCCGTTTCATCCGGACAAACAATCAGTAACTTCTCCCGTTTGATCACCTCTTTGGCAATCTCCACAAAACAAGGAACCACCTCGTCCAGTATCGGAGCCCAATCGGTCCCCTCATGCGGCCAAGTCAGTTGAACAGCACTCTGAGGATACCATTCTGCCGGTAATATCGTTTTATTATCCATGTCTGCTAATTTAATTTTCAGGATACAAAGATAAAAGATAATAAGAGCAATGACAAAATTCTGCAAAAAACTCCTCTACCTATTTGGATTATTCAGAAACCTCATTAACTTTGCGGCACAAAGTACTTTTTATTTTAAGTATATGAATAAACAAATAGAAGACATAAAAGCTATCCGCGAGATGATGGAGAAATCATCTAAATTCCTTTCGTTAAGCGGTTTGTCAGGCATATCAGCCGGAGTCATAGCCATTATCGGAGCAGCACTTGCCTATTTCCATATTTTACGGGAACCGGCCAGTACCAACTTCGACACGACACACGAAGCCATGTTCCGCGAAGTCACTTTGCTGATAACCGACGCTTCCGCCGTGCTGCTCTTCTCTATTTGTTTCGGTATCTATTTTTCCTGGAGAAAATCGGTGAAAAAGAACCTGATGCCCTCCAAAAGCCTGATAAAAAGGACACTTTATAACCTCGGTATCCCATTGATTGCCGGAGGTATCTTTGCCCTCATTTTCCTGCTACGCGGCGATTTGGCTATGGCGATCACCATGACGCTGACCTTCTATGGTCTGGCATTAATTAATGTATCCAAATACACCCTCGACGAAGTACATTATTTAGGCTTGACAGAAGTCGTGTTAGGTATTGTTGCCGCCCTGTTCCCCGACTGGAGCCTCTTGCTTTGGACTATCGGATTCGGAGTTTGCCATATCATTTACGGCACAGCTATGTACATCAAATATGATTTGAAGAAAGAATGAAAAACATACTGTCCAAATTAAATAAAGCCTTCGAAAACCGGATACGATTAGGTATCATGTCTATCCTTTCGGTAAACGAATCAGCCGACTTCAACACCATGAAGCAACTGATGGAATTGACCGACGGGAATTTGGCCAGCCACCTGAAAGCCCTGGAGACTCTCGGATATATCCAGTCCGTCAAACAATTCATCGGACGGAAACCCAATACCCAATATTCCATCACCGAAGAAGGACGAAAAAGTTTCAAAGAGCATTTGAATGCACTGGAAGAACTTATCAAATAATTTTTTTTACCCATCTACTTTGAATCGCAAAGTACTTTTAAACTACATAAAACAGGTTTAGCTTATGGAAACAACAATCAAAAAAGCAGCAAAAATCAATCAGTCTATCACACTGAAAGCACTGATTATCGGATTCCTGACCCTCATCCTCCTGATTCCGGGATTAATGATCCAGGATCTGATCCGGGAAAGACAAAACCGGAGTTTGGAAACAATCGAAAAGATTAACAACAAATGGAGCAATGCCCAAACCTTTTGCGGTCCGGTCATTTCCATCCCTTATACCACGACGCAGGTAAATCCGGACAACAAGACAACCATTCAGGAACACCTTCTGAATATCACACCGGAAAACCTGAATATCACAACACAGTTATTTCCAGAGGAAAGATATTACGGTATCTACAAAACGATCCTTTACAAAAGCGAGATAGACATAACAGGAAACTTCGACAAAATAAACTTCCCCAAACCGGAAAACAGTATCATTCATTGGGAACAGGCCTATCTATCCATCGGTGTTTCCGACCTGAGGGGCATAACAGAAAACATCGACTTCAAACTGGACAACAAACAATTGTCGGTCGAAGCCACCGGTAACCTGGATACGCAGATAGGAAAAATGCTGGTCATGCCATTAAAGAATACCGACCCTCTCCTGTTCAGCCAACCCCAAACATTCAACTGCAAATTAAAACTGAACGGCAGCAGTAACATCAATTTCATCCCCATAGGCAAAACGACTAAAGTGCACGTTACAGGCAACTGGAAGTCCCCCGGTTTCATCGGCAACTTCTCCCCGGAGCACCATATTACCGAAAATGGATTCGAAGCCGACTGGAGTATCCTCAGTTTCAACCGCAGTATCCCGGAAATGTGGATCGACTACCCGGGAAACTCATTCGACGATTCCTCCTTCGGGGTAAGCCTGATCGACCCGGTAAACCATTACCAGCAGAACATGCGTTCCGCCAAATATGCCATCATGTTCATCGCCCTGACCTTCGTTGTCTTCTTCTTCGTCGAGATCCTGACCAGAAAACGGATCCACCCTATACAGTATTTGTTGGTCGGCTTCGCATTGATCCTGTTTTACAGCCTGCTCCTGTCTATCTCCGAACAGATAAACTTCGGCACGGCCTATCTGATTGCCAGTATCGCCACCATCGGCCTGATCACAGCTTATACTCACAGCATCTTCAAAAATAAAATACAGACCGGAGCACTCACCGGCATGTTATGTTTATTATATATTTTCCTGTATGTTGTTTTGCAACTCGAAGATGTTGCCTTATTAATAGGAAGTATCGGCTTGTTTGTAATCCTGGGAACGATTATGTTCTTCTCCCGGAAAATAAGTTGGTATAAACAAGAAGATGAATATCCTCAAATACCTGAAACAGATAAGTAAACAACAAACCTTATAAAGGGAAAGAGATAGACTCCAGCATCTGTTTTCGCCAGGAGAGAAGTTTACCGTTTTTGAATAAGCGACGTTGGACGAAGCACCAACTGCCGAGCTTGTTTTCACGGACAGTAGGCCAACGGTGCTTCTCCTGGTAAAACAGTTTTAATTTTTCATAGTTTTCAATCCAGATATCGTCGGTATTCCAGACAAAACCGGCTTCATCCATCATCCTGATACGTTCGGAGGCTAGTCCCCCCTGTTTACGGAACTTACGTTGGGTACTACACCAGGAACCTAATTTGCCATCATTACTTTTAGGCCAATATCCCTTTTGGTGATAAAAAAACACCACCTGTTCCCAATTTTTTATCCACTGGGCATCCAAATCTTGCTCCCACGCAAAACCGATGCGATCCAACAAAGCTATCCGTTCTTCAGATAACACCCCTTTTTTACGTCCCTGCCGTTGGGTGTTGCACCAGATACTCAGATTATTTTCTCCCTTCTTAGGATAACGTTGCATCTGAGTTATAAAAATCTTCAGTTCTTCATAATACTGCATCCAACGACTGTCCTGTACTTCCCATTCGAAACCGATTCGGTCTAACTGCGAGATATAATCTTCCGACAGCGTTCCTTTCTTCCGGGCAATCCGTTGGGTGTTACACCAGTTTCCCAACTTTCCTTCGGCCGCCTGCGGCCAGCGCCCTTCACGTTCCTTATATTCGATCAAACGTTCATACATCACCGGCCACGCATCCAACTCCGCCAGCATATCATCTACACGGGCACGGATATCAGACAGGAATCCTGTTACCTCAAACTCCATAAAGCCTTTAAAGCTCTTCGGAGCACGGATCGCCGGATGATAAGCCAACTCCCTTGACATAGCCTCATAAACAGAACGGCCCGAAAGATTATTGACGAAGTCAAGCACTACCGGATGCCGGTCCGAACCGGCTTTCAGGCAGCGGCCCAACTGTTGCAAGGCTACCACATACGACTCCGTCCGACGCAGGAACATGGCGGCATCTACTCCTTCCACATGCAATCCTTCGATCAGCATATTTATGGAGAAAAGAACATGCAGCTTTCCCGTTTCCCTACGAAAACGACGCAATGTCTTTTCATTCTCCCGGTTACTCAGCCCGTTATGGATCTCGAATGTCTCCGTTTCAAAGCCGGCCTGTCCGAGCCAGTTCGAGACTTCGGGAATCATATGCTGAAGATCTTCCTTGTCTTTACAGAAGACAAGCATTTTCTTTACCTCTTTCGGCAGATAACGCCGAATCAGTTCCGATGCACTCAACGAACCGCGAAAGTCGAGACGGGCAAAGTCTATCTTGTCCTGAATACGCTTGCGCCTTTCAGATGTACAGTCGCTCCTGTTCAACATACGCTGTACCTTATCCAGTTGGTTATTCAGATCGAATACGCTCTGCACCAGGACAGGGACAGGCAGTATCTTATAATACCAGGCCATAGACAAAGACAGTTCATGGAACAGGTTTCCCTTGAAATAGACCTCTACCGTATCAAGCATCTCTTCAGGACGTATCGGAGTGGCCGACATTCCCAGTACACGGGCCTCCGGATTGTTATCAATGACTTCCTGTACGGCTTTTCCCCATACCTCCGCTCCGAAATGATGGAACTCATCAATAATGATATGATCCGCTTTGAGTTCACCCACAGTACCGCGATTCAGGACTAATGCCTGGAAAGTCCGGTAGGTGACATGCGGCATTGTCCTGCCGATTGCTTTTTTGATCTCGGCAATGATCGTAACGTTAGGAGCAATAACTAAAATATCATCTTCCGAATGATTGACAATATAGCGGGCAATCAGGTAGGATTTCCCTGTACCGGTAGCCTGTACAACGGCTCCGATCCTGTTTGTTTTGAATCCTTCCTCAATTGCCCGGTAAGCCGCTTCATTATGTGAGAACAGTTCAATGTGCCTTCCCGTTTCCAAGCTTTTCAGATAGCTTTCATCCGAAACAGTCAGTCCGTGCAGTTCAAAGGAAAGTGCCTCCGGTAGATAACCGCCATGAGCCAGAATACGGAACTGGTTGCAGCCGCACATTTCTCCGATACGCTGCATTTCAGTATACAGCCTGTCCACTTCCGGCAAACCGACAGGTTCCTTATTCCATACCTCTTTCACAATGAAAGTAACGGAATCTTCCCTGATTCCTACCAGCAGACAACCGGATTTTTCAGTGACAAAATAATGATAAGAATGATAAAGATCGCAGAGCACAAATAATATGCCAGTTTCAAAAAGACTCTTTCTGTTTTACTTCTTAATCCACACCCTCAGGAGAGACTATAATCGAATATCCAGGACCGTAACCAACACCTTTTTCATTAATCACATAGGCACGGATGTAATAGACACCCGGAGACAAATCACCCAGCGTTGCCGTGAAATCACTATCCGCCTGCACACTATAATCCCAGATGTTCGGTTCACCGACCGTATTCCAACAGAATCCCCATTTACTTATATTCCCGCCACCGTTCTCCAGTACTCTCGAGCGGAATGTATACGTTGTAGCATCCAATACTTCTATTTCATCCACAACCGGAACTGTACGCGTATCCAACACCAACGTACGACTATAACCCGTACCTATCTTATTACTCGCATAAGCCCTTATGTAGTAAACACCCGGATACATGGTACCCATAACTGCCATGAAATCATCATCCGCTTCCAACAGATTATCCGAAACATCCGGATATTCATGCGTACTCCAGCAAAAACCATTAGTCGTTATTTTACTGCCCCCCGTATTCAGTATCGAACACTGTATCCGGTTGGTTTCCCAATCGACAACACGAACCCTGTCAAGTACCGGAACCGTCAGCACATGAATCGACACACTCAACTCCTCACCATAACCAACACCTGCTTTATTGACAGCATAGGCACGTATATAATAAGTACCCGATTCCATTTCTGATATCATGGCCATAAAATCGTCATCAGCCACAACTACATGATCCTCCACCGACGGTTTTCCCGTCATGTTCCAGCAAAAACCTTTTTCCGTTATCTCACTTCCACCATCTGTCACTAATACGGAACGGAACACATTGTTATCCGGATCAATACGTTCTACCGCCCCCACTACCGGCAGCGATATAATATTGACCACCAACTCCTCACTATAACCCACACCATATGTATTCTCGGCAAACGCACGTACATAATAGACCGTATTGGGATTCAGCCCCGACAACACGGCAGTAAACTCTTTACCCGCTGTCTCCCTCTCATCTGCCACCGTCGGCGTACCAGTCGTATTCCAGCAGAAACCCTTCGATATGATTTCAGCACCTCCACTGTCTTCCAGTGTAGCACGAAATTCCTTCTTCAATGAATCAGACAACAGGATACTGCCGACCTTAGGAAATGTTTTGCCCGTCTGAATCTTTATTTCCGGACTGTAAGCAAGATACGAACTATCGTTTAATGCAAAAGCACGCAGATAATAGGTCGTGTTCTCTTCCAGGTCCGGAATGGAAACGGAAAACGCAGCCTCCTCACCTTCCGCTTCCAGCTTCCGGTCGTCTACCGTCGGGTTGCCTTCTGTATTCCAGCAGACACCTTTCGATAACAAGTTAGCCCCCGTACCATCTATTCCATCATCTTTCACCCGGAAGGTGAAACGGTTAGCGACCTCCTCGTCCGCCGACAGATCCGACAACAAAGGTTCACCATACAACAACGTCTTAAAACTACCCGACTGCCCTGTCAGACGATCCGTACCGTTACCCGCATACAAACAATATTCGTACGACGCATCCGCATCCAGTCCTTCCAGCAGCACCTGCATGCCAAATGATAAAGAATCCCGGCATGCGACCTCCGAGGCATGATCACGGTCACCCGCCTTCCACCAAAGAAAACCAGTCTCTTTTAACGGTATCTGACTCGTCACGCTCCCTTTCAACCTGACATACGTTCGCCCTATATGCTGCGGTTCCTCCAACTGCATGCCGATCGATATGGCTTCAGGCTCGGCGTCCTTTTCACAACTTCCCAACATCAACACAGCAGGAAGAAAAAACAATATATACTTCAATAGATTCATGGACTCTTCTGTTTTTTCGGTTCATCGATTAAAAAATAACTCCAATTCCCAAATTTCCCTCCAGATATTTAAAGCTGTTCGTTTGCAAACCCAGCGAAAATACCATTGGTCCGGCAGACAAGATTCCTCCGATCTCAGCTTCCACACCCTCCAGGGAATGGTCTTTGTTTTTACCCCACTTGCCTCCCACCGTTTCCCAGACCAGCGTACGTGTGCCGTACCCTACTCCGGCATACAGATAAAACGGTTTACACAGGCGTTGTACGATCCCCCCTGTGACAGACAAGCGGCTTTTTTCCGTCTTCCCCGTATACCATTGTACCTCACCATCTTCATCCGACATCCCGACATCGTTACATTCGAAATCATCCGAAGGAGTATTGCTGAAACTATATTTCGCTTTTATATATCCCCCCGTGCGTCTCATTGCAGCAACCATCAAACCGTACGACATCTGGGAAGTACGGAACCCCATCACAGGCATCACCATCACCCGGGGCCTTTCAGGCTTTTTACGCGTTGACAATAACTGTACATAGTTTTCCAAACGGGCCTGCATTTGCTGCTCCCGGGAAGACTGCTTTAGCGTATCAACGGACGCATCCTCCGTGTGCTGACCGTAAGCCGTTGATACACAAACCACCCATAACAAGCAGATCAACATTTGTCGAACAATTTTATTCATTTCTTATGTTTTTGAGATTTTTCGTTTCCATAACCATAGCCATATCCATAACCGTACCCATAACCATACCCATAACCGGCACGTTTCATATTGATACCATTCAGTATCACCGCCATATTGCGAAACTTCTCCTGTTTATATAACTTTTCCACTTCCGGCAACTGACGGCGATCCATCAAACCTGCACGAATCACATAAACCGTCAAGTCAGCCACGCGGTTCACGATCGTGGCATCTGCTACCATACCGGCCGGCACATTGTCCAAAATCACATAATCATAACGCTCACGCAACGTATTTACCAATTCTTCCAAGCGATTACTCAGAAGTAACTCCGAAGGATTAGGAGGCACAGGACCTGCATGGATTACGTCCAAACGGTCGTTGATGCCCGATGGTGCAATGATCTTATCCACATCATCCACCCTCCCCGACAAATAGTGCGTCAATCCCGCACCAGCGTGGCTGATGCGGGCGCTAAGGGTACCCTTACGAATATCAGTATCGACAAGGATCACCTTTTTATTCGTTAGAACAAAACTCATCGCCAGGTTCATTGATACGAAAGTTTTCCCCGCACCCGGATTTGAAGAGGTAAACATCACCACTTTCAGATCTTTCGCTTTTACACGCATGAATTCCATATTCGTCCGGACAATACGGAATGCCTCCGAGACACCGTCGCGACCGTTCTCATGCACCAGGATTTCACTCTTGTCTTTCCGGTTACGCGAAGGAATCTCACCCAGGAACGGAACAGACAGGTTATCCTCTATATCTTTCCTTGAACGTACCGTCGTGTTCATCGTCAACTGTACCCAAAGAATACCCGAAGGAACCACCATCCCCAACACACAGGCTGCTAAAAGAACCAGCATCGATTTGGGTGCCACTGGTTTCTCGCTACCCTGTGCCGGGTCGATAATACGGGCATTACTCTCCGTGATCGCCTGCGACAAGGCATTCTCTTCCCGCTTGTTCAGAAGGTAAAGGTAAAGTTCCTCCTTGATCTTCTGTTGGCGTTCAACCGACAACACGTACTTTTGCTGAGTCGGGACAGCTGCTATACGACGGGTCGTCTGCACTTCACGTTCACGTATGTTCTTTATTTTTATATTCAAACCTACGATCAGATTGTCTACCGCTCGGATAATTGTCTGCTTCATCGCACCCAGCGAATTATTCAGGTCCATCACGACCGGATTCCTGTTACTACTGTTACCGATCAACTTGTCGCGTTTTAATAGCAAGGTATTATATTCCGAAATCTGACTTTCCAAACTTACATCCGAGATGCCCGTATTGGCAGGTATCAAGTCGGCTCCCTTATGTGGGTCAGTCAAGTACTCCCGAATATATTTTGCCAGCGTCAACTGGTTCTCCAATCCAAGTCCTTCCTGGCTGTACTGGCTACCTTCCTGCAAATACATACCAGCTTCCGAATGGATATCGGTCAGCTGATTTTCTCTTTTGAAGACCTCAATTTCCGCATCCACATTTCCCAGTTCTTTTTCAATAATAATCAGGCGGTCATTGATAAAATTCGATGTATTGACCATCACCTGATTCTTGTCGCTTATCGCATCCTCGTTGTAAATAGCAATCAGTGTATTCAACACATCCTCCGCACGGGATGCAGAAACGTCCTGCAATGACAAATTCAAAATAGTAGCTGTTTTACTCGCTAGCACAACCTGCAGAGATTCATTATAATCCAAAGCTACCCGGTCCTGGTTGCTTTTAGAAACTGTTATCTCACTCCCATAATAAAGATCCGTATAATACAAACTGGGAGTTACCACTACTTTTCCGATAGGCGTCGATACCGTGTCGTTCAACGCCACAGTCAACGTCTGGTCTTCCAGCACCTGTCCTTCTTCCTCCAGTTCTTCGGAAAAGAAACCCGACAGGCTCACTTCTTTATCTGATACCGGCACTACCGTCAAACCAAATTCAAGGTTTTCATTTGCCTCCGGGAAACGGACCACAACAGGTGAATGACTGTACAACTCCACCGTACGCAACCCTTCACGAATGCTGTAACTGATATCCAGGTCCAGACGTTTGACAACTGATTTCATCAACTGTTTCGATTTGAAGACCAGCAGTTCGTTATCCACACTCCTTTTCATATTGAACATATTCAAATCCTCAAAAACGGCAGCCTCACTGGCTGCGCCGCCTCCTTTCGTATCGTCCTTGATCAATACCGTTGCTGTACGCTGGTAAATTTTAGGTGCCCACCCCAGATAAAGCACCGCTACTGCACAGCAGACCGCCACAGATAACAGGAACCAGTACCAGTTGGCACGTACGACACGATACATATCGATCAGGTTCAACTCATTTTCCTCTTCACGAAGCATATTTGTTTCTTGTTCGGGATTCATCACTCTTATACTCTTTTGTTATTTGAATATTAATACTGCAACCGTGGTCAACAGGGATACGACCGATACCCACACACCCACCGTGTTGTTCTGATTGATGCCACTCTGGCCCGCTTTCGCCTTGTTCGGTTCCACATACACGATATCGTTCTGTTGAAGATAATAGCAGGGCGAATCGAAGATATCCGCCGAACGCAAATCATGGAACAGGATCGTACGTTTACCATTATTCTCACGGATCACCGCCACACGATCGCGACGACCGTAAATCGTAAGGTCACCTGCCATACTTAAAGCCTCCAACAATGTGATACGGTCACCTGATACGGTAAAACTACCCGGCCGGCTAACTTCACCAATGACAGAAACCTTAAAATTCAGAAACTGTACTGTTACGATTGGGTCTTTGATCAAATCCTCGTCCACCAACCGTTTCTTAATCAGTTCCGTTAATTGCATACGGCTAAGGCCCGAGGCACGGATCTTACCCAAAATCGGGAAATCGACATCACCATAGCGATCTACCAAATAGCCCAACACACGCTGCTGACCAGTCGTTCCGTTATTTGTGCCTAACTGATAAGTAACCATCGGCATATTAAAAGGTAATGCCAGTTCCGGATCACGGCTGTTCACCATGATTGCCAGCAAATCGTCTTCATGGATGATCGGCTCGTATATCTGTTCGATATTTCCCTGCCTAAAAGGTTCTACATCCTGCATGTAAATAATGTTTTTGGGTGATGCACAAGAGCCCAGTAGCACCACAAGCAAAACTCCTAAAAGTTGTTTGTTCAAATTCATTTTCATATATTATTTGTTTTTGTTGATATTTCAATTAAAAAATTGTTGAATCAAAACTTCCTGAATTCCAACCGGGCATAATCCGATTGCAGGACCAGATGTTTCGATGTTAATTCTTTGACGCCGAAACGTTGCTCCGTTCCGTTCATTCCAAATGGCAATAAGTCTTTAACTTTGCTGACTGGCATGACTACAAACAAGGAATCTCCGGTATATTCCATATTACCGGTCTGACTGGTTACATCAACCTTCATCAGATTGATTGTATGCAAAGCGACACTGTAATATGCCCGTTCCGGTGTATCTTCCTCTCCCGACACATATGCTATTTTCATGATCTGCCAGCGACCATCCAGGTCTCCATTGATCGGCATTTTTCCGCAGGCACTGACCATCAGAACCAGCAACACTGCCGTTATATATCTTTTCATCGTATTCATTGTATTCATCGTATCCATCCCGTTTTTCTGATTGTTAGCATTCCACCGGCACTTTTACCCAACATCCCGCCCCTGTCAACACCCAGCGATGCTGTAAAGTCCCAGCCTTTTAACTGATGGGGTGTATAGGTTAATTCAATCAGAGCATTTCCATTCTTTTTGATCTCATAAAAAGGTAAGCTATAAGTTCCCCAGTTGCGGGTAAACGATAAAAGGATTCGGTATTGCAGGTCGGCACAAGGAGTACCCATGATCCCCAAATGATGTCCCTGCAAGCGATTGCTTTTAAAGACTATTTCTCCATCATCATTATAAATCGGAGACATGACTAGCGGATTTCCAATCCCCATTCCCCAATGCTGCCAACCGGCATAGATGTAGTGGTTATAATAATTATCTGTACCACTCACTTGTTCAGGTATTTCAGGGGTATGGTCCCAATAAACAGGGCCCGTTTGGTCTTTCGTTGAGATATATTCGTAAACGAAACTACCGATCACCGGATTCTTGGGAAACGTTATTTCTATTCCTGCCAGACAATCTTTCCAGCCATATTCACCAAACATCTGCGAATGGTCTTCGAAATAATGTTCGTAATAAGGACGGATTGTCCATTCTTTTGGAGCATACCAGGTCAGAGAGAAGTTCCAGCTACCTAAATGGTTTCCATAGACATTTATCTGTTCCCCTGTTGGTGTGCTACTATCTCCGCCACTCGGAATAAACACCTTAAAGAAATCCTTTATCCCGTTCGGCATATCGATCTTCTTATCTCCAATGAAAGCATTTCCTCCGAACTGGGCAGCCATTTCCAATCCCCCTTCTAAAATCAACGGAAACTTCTCCCGGTTACCGATCTTCACATACAAATCCTTGGAATGATACAGCACATGTTCCGTATGTTTACCTCCCGGAGCCACAAAGTCTTTTTGCCAGCCATCGTCTGTAAACATACCATAAGCGATATGTCCTTTGAAAGCTAACCAACCTTTTGTCCCCGGAACAAGCGTATATTCAGGAATACCGATACGAACCTGCGGAGCCGGACGCGCATTTCCCGAGAATGTCAGTCCACCGCTACTCAGTAACGAATTATTAAATTCGCTATGTCGCTCCTTACTTCCGATGCTCAACCCCAGGCAACGGTATTTCAAATCCGCATACAATTGTTGCACCACAAAAGTCGATGTAAAATTATAAGCTACAGCCAGGTCCGCCCCGAAAGCATATGAGAAACGTTTATCGTTTTCCAACTCCCGGAAAACACCGGCACGCAGATACCCGTTATTCTTTTCAATGGACGAAAGTCCCTGCTTATTCGCTGTCAACCAGAAAGGAGTATGTTCCCCTCCGCTAAAGCTGACGCCGGTTTCCGCCCGATAACTCAGTCCTTTGGTAAACTGAGCATAAGAGGTTAGGGGAAGCAATAGAATGCCTCCCCAAAGAAGTAAGCTTGATATTGATTTCATTTGTTTTTGATTAGAAAGAATTGAATCAACCCCATCATCCCCAAACCGTCCCCGGCCTATCCAGATTCTCCGCCACGTGCCGTAACAACTCTCGTCGTTCGGCTATATGAACGAGCATTTCCAGACGTTGCCCGGTCTCATCCGGAGAAGACTGCAACAAAGCCCTCACCGTCTTCCGGATATCCTTCAATATCCGGTTTTCAGTATAAAAGAACAACAAGCGGACCAGATACATCTCCCGGTAATTGGATGCTTCAGGATAAAGAAGCCGGAACGCCTCCACATCCTGCCGGACCATCCCGTCATACTCCGCATGCAACCCGTCCGCCACCCCTCTCAGCACCATCTCCAGGTCAGCTTCCGGATACCCTTCCGCCAGATGGGACAAAATCGTCCGATAGTCCCCATGTTCAAACAACAGGTTATCCGAACGGAGAATCGTATGGATCACCTCCGTAAACAGGCAAAACTCCCCTTTGAAAAAATAATACGTATCCGCATACAAGAGGCAAGCCGACAACAACAACTCTTCCGAATAATGCGGCCTTGTCCGGCAACGGTCGATCAAGGCGACGAACACCTCTCTCCCATGCCGCCGGAACAACGAATCCGGGTCTTCTCCTTCCGGTAAATAAAGAACCTGTATCTCCGGAAAAACCGCCTCCTGCGACAGCGCAATTTTCCGTGCCGCATCACGCCCCGGCTTATCCCCGTCCAATAACAGACACAGATGGCCGGTGTACCGTTTCAGCAATTCCACCTGCCCGCCAGTCAGAGCCGTCCCGCATAAAGCGACCGTATTCGTCAAACCCGCCGCATGCATGGCTATCGCATCCTTATATCCCTCGACCACAAAAACAAAACCTTCACGCACAATCGCCTCCTTCGCCCGGTTCAAAGCATACAAATGATCGCTTTTTTTATACCCACCGGCTGTTGAAGTATTGATATATTTCGGTTCATCCGGATTACCATCCGCCAACCGGCGGGCAGCAAAAGCAATTAACTGCCCGGCTTCGTCACGGATCGGAAAAATGACACGGTTACGCATCGCATACCACTCCTTCGGTACATTTACAGGAGATTGCCCGACTTCAAAATCCAGGTAAGCAGGCGTCAATTCAGAGTTACCGCAAGCATAAGGCAAAAGTGAGGAAAAAAATTTACAGTTTTTTTCAATTGAAAATTTCTTCTCATTGGTATTCACAGGAACAGACTCCGCCTTTTTCTTATTAATTTTCAATTTCCCATTTTCCATTTTCAATTTCCCCACCGCCTCCATAAAACTGCAATGTTCCATCTTCTGCACAAAAGCAATCGCATCCCCATGTTCCCCGCAGGCAAAGCAATGAAAAGTTTGCTTCTCTGGATTCACTATAAGTGATGGATGATGATCTTCGTGAAACGGACAAAGCCCCATATAGTTACTCCCCTTCCGTTCCAGCGGCACATACCCCTCGACTACCTCCTTGATGCAGACAGACGACTTCATTTGTTCGATCTCTCTTTTCGTCATGGCTTCTTCCGGTTTGAATAGTTGGAAATAAGCGTATAACTCTCATTGAAACGATAACGAGCCACCCCGACAGAACCGTTACGTACTTTTTTAATCCAGAGTTCACCGACATCCACCAGGCTTTCGCCCGTCACCGGATCATTTTCCACCCCGTTCTTCAGGGGAATATAAACAAAATAGACACAATCGGCGACCTGTTCGATCACCCCCGAGTCACGTAAGTCATGCAGCTCCGGCAAATGAAGTTTGCCATCCCGGTTCACGCTGTTACGGTTCATCTGCGAAAGAAGCAGCACAGGGATATTCTCTTCCTGCGCCAATTGCTTCAATGCTTCTACGATCCGTCCGATCGCTTGGTCCACTGTCTCGTTTTTGGAACGTTCCTTTTGTATCAGATGAAGATAATCGATAACCACCAGGTCGCATTTCTTCTTACGCCGTTGCAGTTTCACCTGGGCACGGATATTGGCGACACTGTTTCCCGACGTATGGTCAAAATACAACGGCAGCTTCTTAAAATCTTCCGCCAACCGCTCCATCCTTCCCAGGTCCGCCTGGTTCGCTCCGGAGATACGCAAACGGTTCGCATCTATCCCTGCATAACCGGCAAACAGGCGGTTCAGGGTTTGCAATGCCGTCATCTCCAAACTAAAGAAACAAACATGTTTCCCCGCCATCGCCACATTCATCGCAATATGCATGGCTACAGCCGTCTTTCCGTCGCCGGGACGTCCGGCTTCCACAGTCAGTTCGCCATTATAGAGTCCGCCGGTCACATAATCGAAAGCCTCGATCCCCGTCAGGATACGCATGCTGTCGGTACCGGTTTCCAGACGTTCGCGGTGCATCTGCAACACCTCCTGTGCCACCGCTCCGATCTGTCGAAGCGGTTTACCGACCGTACAAGTCTCACGCAGCGACAACAACTTCTGTTCCGCCTCTCCGATCAGGTCGGCATAGGAAGTCCCGAAGTCATCCGCCTTCCCCTTCAATCCGCCGAACAACCCCGAAAGTATCCGGAGCATATAACGGCGTTTCACCTCTTCTGCATATTGTTTCAGGTTAGCGGTATGCCGAAGTTGTATCATCCAGTCGTTCAGGACCGCTACCCCGTTAATATCTTTCCAATGTTTTTCATCCAACCGGTGCATCTCCGTATCCACCGTCACAAGGTCCGCCCTCTTCCCTTTTTCATACAGCGAACAAGCCGCACTGTAGACAAACGCCAGGTCCGGATGACTGAACATCTCCGGTTTCAATACCGGATAAACTTCTATGATGGCCGACTCTACCGATAAAACGGAACTGATAACCGCCGCTTCTGCTTTTTCAAATGCTTTCATATCCGTCCGTTTTAACAAGTTGAAACATCATCATCCATTTGTCTCCCTCCGAATTGCTTTTTGGCAGCTTTCAATTGATCGGCAAGGTTATTCTCCTCGACTTTCGGTTTTTCGGGAGCTGCCGTAAAGTTCACATAACCATTCACCCGGATACGGGTTCCACCGGGAATACGGTTCATAGTAATCAATTTCTTATCCGCCATCTGGCGAAGCAAGCGATTGACCGTCGATACATTGATCCCGCTCAAACGAGCCAGTTGAGCCTGGGTACCGACAAACTCGCCTTTACGACAACTTACCATTCGGTCGTTCAACCGAACATGCCCATCTGCATAAAAACAGCCGGCAAATAAAAGCAGATATAACCATCCCCCTTGCCGGACCGGCAGATTTTCACTAAACAACTGATCCAGGATAAAGCGGGGAACAGTCAGGAATGCACTTCCAAAAATATCGGACGCATTCTTCTCATTTTCAGCACAATAATCTTTCATACCCTATATAAATTAAGTTTGAAATTAATATCAAGATGAAAATGAATTTGCTTCGTGTCTATACCTCTCTGATAATGAGCCTATTAATAGGAGACTTTTCAAGTCGCTCGGGAATGTCCTGAAATTCCTCTTTTAATATAGAATATAAATATTTATAACTAAATAAGGGCCTGCGGCCATTTTTTTCAGATTTCAAAGATTAACAACATCCGGTATCATTCACTTTCACCCTGCAAAGGTAGAGGGTATGCACCAGACGGCAATTACTAAAATCACAGCAAAAACAAGCACAGAAAAACCTGTTATACAGCGTATTAATCAATTATTATTTCTTGTTTTTGTTATTAATCCTATTTATTTCATTCAAAAAATGTTTGATACAATCCGAATAATCGGAGTCATGTACTTTCATTTCGGTACAAAAAGAACCGACCGTTCCCTCCAGACGAAAACAGAGATAAAAGCGCTCAGCCAGGAAGTCGAAAGACACATCATTGAAATAATATACCTTCATTTGCCCCAGCAGGTCACTCAAAAATTTCCGGTCGTTCACCGGTACTCTCTCCTTCCACGGGTCTACCAGGTCAAAACCACACCAAGTCAATATTTCCGGTCGGAATTTGTCAAAAAACTTATTTGCCAAATCAGTCCAACCCTTTTTTTGGTGACACTCATCACTCCCCAACAGCCAGGCCAGTTTCATTATTTCGATCCGGCGGTCCGGGCACTCTCCGATATAGGCTTCCAATTTATCCAAAGCCAAATTTTTGCCTACAATTCCACCAATTTTTTTTTATAGTGTTTTAATTCTTCTGTCAGCATAACTTTTAAGTTGATGCTGTACAACAGATGTTTCCTGTCAACAGTAAGAATCTCCTTTTCCTCTAAAAAAACATATATCTTTTGCATTCAAAAGTCCCTTATTTTATCTTCAAAACATATATCTTTCATCTCCGAAATAAGGGACTTTCAAATTTTCAATTCTCAATTCTTAATTTTCAATTCTCAAGGTTCTCCCAGGAAATCGACAATCACCCCGACCTGTTTCGGAGTCAGTTTTCGTTGCCGTTCACAGAACCCGGCTGCCCTTAAATCCCTGGTCAATTTTTCGTTTCTTACCACCCAGCGATGCAACAAACGTGATGCTGAGTTCGGATGCAAATCCGGGTTGTAACAGAGTGCCAGTTCCGTCCATCCGTAACTGCGGATTTTGAATTTTCCTTCGTCCATATTCTTATGATTTAGTCTTACTAAGATAAGAAATTAAATCCACATAAAGAAATGAAATTCAATATTTATGCGCATTATTTATACGGACTTATTTAACCCTTCGCCGCCGATGATGACATTTCATGTCACAGCCGTTTTTCCAGCACCTTATCTTTGTCATGTTATCGATAACCAACCAGTTAACCGTCAATAGCTTTCGGAGTATTTCCATTGGCATATTGGCACATTGTCAAATTAAAAAATTATCCCCCATGGCTTTAAGTTTTCACTTAGTAAAACGTCCCGACATGCGCAAAGACGCTGCCGAAGGTTCCAAATTATTTTATGCACAGGTCCGTTCATTGAAGAAACTCGATTTCAACAAGCTCTGTGATCTGATCGCTGTTCGAAGCACCGCTTTTATCGGTGATGTGATGCTTGTCATCGAAGGTCTTCTTTCCGTTATGGAAGAACGCCTGGAAGAAGGCGATGTGATCCAGATGGGCCGCCTGGGTAACTTCCGTATGGTTGCCGGCAGCAAGGGTATTGAGAATGAAAAGGACTTCAATGTCTCCCTCTTCAACAAGGCTCGTATCGTCTTCTCACCGGGCACCATGCTCAACGAGATCCGCAAGAATGCCAAATATGAAAAGATGGATACCGAAACCGTCACTCCGCCTACAGGAGGTGGTTCGGACCGTCCGGAAATCGAGTAGTAACGTATCAATTATCCGTTATGTTAAAACAGGAATTTATCAAACAATATCTTTTCCCCGCTCAAAAAGCGGGGGAATGTTTCGGAATCAATCCGATCGTCATCCTCGCCCAATCGGCCATTGAAACCGGCTGGGGAGAAAGTACGCTGGCAAAGGAGCATAACAACTTCTTCGGTATCACCGCCTACGGACATCCAAACACTTTCTGGAAAGGGACAAAGACCGATCTTTCTGAAAACAGTGGCCATACTTCCTTATGGTTCCGCACCTACGAATCGGCGGAAGACAGTTTTATGGATTTCGCCCGTCTGATCCACACTGCTTATCCGGTGGCTGCCTCGCTCAGTGCCCATCCTTCGGCCTATGCCAAAGAGATCGCTTACAGTAAATACATCAGCGAAGTGAATGGCGACAACCGTGCTGCCTATCAAAGGATGTTGGTGTCGATTTGCCGGACGATCGAAAGATATACTGTTTGCTGAGTTCACCTTTTATCAGATTTGAACTATCCTGTCCCCGTGCTTGACACGGGGCCGCAAGAGAACTGGCGGTATCAAAAGATATTATAGGATACGGTCTGTGCCTTTGCGATCCCGTGTCAAGCACGGGAACGGGATAGCTCAATTATTTCTAAATATTAATATATACAAAATGAAAACTCTTGAAACCATTCTCAACTTTCTCACCAGCCTTGTCCGGATCATCTTTCCCCGCAAGCAAAAGCCGGCAGCCGGTGACTGCCCTTGTCCCCATCCCTATCCTCGTCCTGTTCCTGATGGCGATCACCCTGCTGTCTCTCCTGATGGAGCAGACGGAAGTGACGCTGACGGCTATCGGAGCGATACTCTCGCTCTCCACCAGAGCGACTGGGGAACCAAACAACGTGTCGAACCCATAGACATTGCCGGTTACAGCCTGATGGCTGCAGGACTGATCGGCGGTCTGTACAAATTATTCACAGCATGAGTTACGAAGAAAATTACCAACACATGATCCGCCGCAACAAAGCGACCGGATATGCCATCTATGACTGTCTGTTGAAGGCTTACCGAAAACATGCTGAAAGTATGGATATCTCCGGGATTACCGACCGGGATATCTCCCGGATCAGTAAAAAGCTATTGGTGAGCGAACGCTGGATACGTCATATTTTATGTAAATATCATCTGTTTTTCGTTATCATCGACCAGTATTTTCCGGAAGAGGAATGGGAAGATGAAGAGACGGATGTTTGATCGTTTGAAGTCTGTTATCTTCTCTGATATGGAGGGGGTAACAGACTTTTCGTGTATAAAGTTATTCGTACAACCTCTTTACCCCATTACAAAATGAACAATTCTTTCGCAAGCCTTACCATCTCCATAAGGGTTTACTGCTTTACTCATTTTGTCATAATACCCTTTATCATCCAGCAAAGCGGAAACTTCCTGTACAATCTTATCGTAATCCGTTCCCACCAATTTGACCGTTCCCGCTTCCAGAGCTTCAGGACGCTCGGTTGTATCACGCATAACCAATACCGGTTTACCTAATCCCGGAGCCTCTTCTTGTATTCCACCGCTATCGGTAAGCACAAGGGCCGATTTCTCCATCAGGTAAACAAACGGCAGATACTCCAACGGTTCAATGAAAAACATATTCTGCAAATCCGAATTTCCGAAAACTTCATGAATCGGTTTACGCACGTTCGGATTCAGATGCATCGGATAGACAAAATCTGTCTCCGGATACTTCTCCGCCAGTGTCTTGATAGCCTTACACATTTGAATGAAACCCTCCCCAAAATTCTCGCGACGGTGTCCGGTAATAAGAACAAGGCGACGATCCCTGATTTCATATCCGGCAGTTTTTAATTCTTCCGTCAATACCTTTTGTAACGCTTCATTTCCTTTAATTTTATCGACTACCAGATATAAAGCATCGATCACTGTGTTGCCGGTTACAAGGATAGACTTCTGCTTCACACCTTCATCCAACAAATTCTGACAGCTCAACTGTGTCGGAGAAAAATGATACGTAGCAATCCTCCCCGTTATCAAACGGTTCATCTCCTCCGGCCAGGGACTATATATGTTATGTGTCCTAAGCCCCGCTTCAACATGCCCCACTGGTATCTGCTGATAGAAAGCTGCCAAAGCAGCAGCCGTCGAAGTAGTCGTATCGCCATGTACCAGCACGAGATCCGGTTGTACTTCTTTGAGTACATTCCGCATGCCGGTAAGGACACGGGCAGTCACATCATATAAATCCTGTCCTTGCTTCATGATATTCAAATCATAATCCGGATGAATTTCAAAAAGATGAAGCACCTGATCCAACATTTCGCGATGTTGGCCAGTCACACAAACCACTGTTTTAAACTGTTCGGGATACTTCTCAAACTCCTTTACCAAAGGAGCCATTTTTATTGCTTCGGGACGAGTCCCGAAGACGAGCATTATTGTTTTCATGTTCACTAATTATATCTTTCCAATCCAGACAAGAAACAGAAAGCGGACTAAGTGTATCTGCCGCTTGATACGGGACGGTTGGTTTATCAATCTATAAGCAAATTCGAGATTATGCTCCACCCACCATTTAGGAGCCCGTTTCACCCTTCCTGTATACACATCGAAACTACCTCCCAATCCCTGATAGATAGCCGGATGTTTACTGAACATTTCCTCCATCAGCAATTCTTGCTTTGGTGAACCCATTGCGACAAAAACGACATCGGGTTTCTTCTCTGCCACATCCGCAATCAAAGACTGCCGTTCTTGATCAGTTTTGATGTATCCGTTCCGAAAACTAATAATACGAATGCCCGGATAATCATTATTCAATTTACTGACAGTTTCTTCTATTACTTCCTGTTTCCCGCCTACCAGATAAAATGTTTTTTGTTTATAGGTAGCTTCAATAATTTTCAGCCACAGTTCGCAACCGGGTATTTTGATTACATCATCATATCCATGGCGCCTCAATGCCAACATCGGCCCTGCCCCATCGCAGTATCCAATATTTCGATTAATAATAGCACGCATCTGATCAGTCGCATGAAGGATCTTTTCGGCATTAATAGCAACAAGGAGACCTTTAGTTTGGTCGACATAATCCAATAGCTTTTGAGCGGAAGTAAATGGATGAATATTTACTCCGTTAAGGGTAACGATAGTGTTTTGCATAAGAATTTACAATTATTTTAAATACATTTCACCCAGTTTATTCGCCCCGCAAATACAAGATAGGGGTGTTGTGATGTTGCTCTGTAGAATATAATGGCTTTTTAATTAAGAAATGCATCCTAAACGCATTAACGGATAAAAATCTTCACGTATATTAGTCAATATATCAGGAGTAAATGTCATTTCACCAAATACAGGATGATTATCTATCTCATAAAAATCAACTCTAACAAATTCAAAATCTGCGCATAAAGACGTAACACAGGCCTTCATTATCTCAAAAGATATAGGTTTATTAACAACATGATCTATTGGAAAATTAACTTCACTATTTAAAGGATTCCAATTCATATCATATAACATGTTAGGAGTAATATGTCCGTTCAATTTTCGGCCTTCATAATAAAGGATATATAAAGGTTTTCCTTTATAACAAAAGAATTTATAATCAAAAGGGAGAATATCTTTATCTTTCGATTGCTCCAAATAATTCTCAGCAAGGATCAAAGGCTTAATTTTAGAATAATGAATTTGTCCGGTTAATGCCCCATACGGAAAACGAAGCCAATAATCCAATTTTGATTTGACTTTTTCTATATCAATACTATTTTTTCCTCTAACAATTATATTACTGGCACATCCATTATTTGTCTTTAGAACGAAAGAATCAGGAAGAAGATCAAAATCTATTTCATCTGCAGAAGCCCAACACCCATACATTTCAGTCAAATACTGATTACCTATTTTATCTCTTACAAACTCACGAACTTTTACTTTATCTGCTAAATTAGCCAACAAAGTAATATCCGTATTTTTTTTAAACAATAAACCTAATGAATATTCTTGTGTATTTCTAGGATTATTCCAACGAATAAGTTTTCTTGTCCAACGATAATATCGAAAGGTTAAAACAAACTTTGGAAACAAATATCCTAAAAAGCTAAAAGGAATTATACAAAATAATTTAAATCTATCTACAAACAACATTCTCCATTACTTTTAAAATGAAACAATTAGAATAATAACACACCAAAATATTATGTTAAACCAATTTGTAATTCGAGGAAATTTCTACAGGAAACACTCAACATCTCTGATTAAAGAGTCTTCAGGTAGGCTACTTTTTAATAGCATTTTCACTCTCACAAGCATTTTGGATATATTTTGCGTAAATATTTTGCAATTGATGCTCTATTTGTGAGGGTGTAAATTGCCTAGCTATCGCTCTTCCATGCTCTCCCATTTGTAAAATGCAGTGGCGATCATTCACAAACGAGAGAATTGCTTCGTATATTTCGTCTACATTACCAGGAGTTACTGCTACTCCGCTTTTCTTATCTTCAAAGAAATCAGGAATACCTCCGATTAATGTCGTAATGACAGGTAACCCATAGGACAGTGCTTCCAAAATAGCTATACCGGACGAC
Source organism: Parabacteroides goldsteinii (assembly GCF_020091425.1). Classification (NCBI taxonomy): domain Bacteria; kingdom Pseudomonadati; phylum Bacteroidota; class Bacteroidia; order Bacteroidales; family Tannerellaceae; genus Parabacteroides; species Parabacteroides goldsteinii. Next base: position 2,962,647 of record NZ_CP081906.1, read on the forward strand.
TCAAAGTGTGAAGGATGAATAAAAACATCCGACGAACAGAACAATTTTTCTTTTTGTTCTCCATTCACCCATCCATGCTGCACTATCATGGACGATAGGTTATAGTTGGTTATCATCTTTTGAAATCGTTTTTCATCACCAACACCACCAATATGCAGTTCTATTTTGTCTTGTAATAGTTCTTTATATTTATGCAAACATTCCAATACATCATATATACCTTTTATTTCGCTGATCCGCCCCATAAAAACCAAACGTAATTTATCGTGATGCTGTTCCATGCGATATAGTGCGGGTATTTCCACACAATTGGGCAAACAATATATATGTTTATTCAGCTCATATTGACGCAACATCTTTACAAAAGTAGATGACACCGTTATCAAGGCATCAGCCGATCTACAGATCGATGCTACATAGCCGGGATGAGCGCTATAAAACTCATTGAACAAACCACCATGAATATGCAATAGCACTCTCTTATTAAACATTTTACCAATATACATCAATACAGAATTGCGATAAAAGTCTGTATAATTAGCAGTGTGGATATGTAAAACGTTTATCTGTTTAAACACACAGTAATAGAATGTTTTCAGGACAGCGTTCACAAACAAAAGTACTTTACCAATTTTCGATGTTTCCTTATAAGTAACAACTAAATGGAACGGTGTATACATCGGAGCCAAAAAAGCTATCACCGAAGCCATACCACCCTTTGCTTTCGGGTCGGGACCAATGGTTAAAATCCTGTCACTTTGTTGTATCATATTTATAGAGAGCTAAAAATTTATCTATTCCAAACAAAATCATACCTTACACAATCACTGTGATGGCCTTTATCAACTATTATTTGTATGGAAAGATGACAAGCCAATAATAGAATTATCACCCAGCCCATCATGTATGAATGGATATAAAACAAATAATACATCAGATAAGCCAACATAATTACCCGGTAAATAACGAAGTAATCTACAAATCTGGAAAAAGCCAAACTATTCATAAACAATGGTTGTATAAATATTAAAACCAGGAACAATGCATGAACAAAATAATAGATCTTAGATGAATAAAATTGGCGCATTCTATTTGAATAGAAAATAATTAGGATATCAAATAGCAAAAATATGATCCTTCTTGCTCCGAAATTCACTGTTCGGGAACCTACCCGCATCAATACTTCAGAGTTGTATCTATCGTCGTACTCTACAAATACCAAGAGTTTATCCAAATAATCAGACAGGTTCTCCCATACTGAAAATTGTGATAAAATCAAAGCTACAAACAATATTAAATATTGCCATTTCCTTTTAATAAAAAACTTTTCTAAATCAATCCACATTAAGGGCACAAGCACAAATAAAAAAACTGCACTACGATGAAAAAACGTCAACAAAAATATAGAAATAAGAGTAGGAACGACCTTTTTCTCCAATAAGAAGAAAGAACAAATACATAAAAAAACAGACAATACAAGCTGTTGTCTTAGACCATTGCACCAAGAAAAGAAAATTCCACCGCATATAAGCCCTATACAAAAGAATGGAATCACAAATTTTTCTCTTCTAAAAATCGTCAGAGTGCAGCACAATTGTATTAATCCCACTATTGCAAAAAACACCGTTGAAGATAATCCGAATTTTGAAAGTAACTTCATAAATCCAACAAAACCTATCTCCATATCATCCCTTATAAAGGTATCAGTCAAAGATAGAGTATTATAAATTTGCCAATAGGATAATTGATCAATACCAACATCCCATCTTACCCCGGTAAAGAAGATAAAAATGAAAATGCCAATCGCAACATGAAACCAATACATCATATTTGTTCGTGCTTTCAATAATCTACCATTATAGCAGTTTACTGGAACTCTGAAAAGCATAAACATCGAAAAAATCATAAAAGGATATACCAAAAAGCTTGTAATCATATTTTCTACTTCATTTTATGATAAATCGTTCGAATCCACCAATAGCATTTAAAGGCGCTAACTGTCAGCATAGGGTACTTTACAAAAGATTGAAACAACAAGTATTCATGCGAATAACCTTCAGAATAGCGTATTAAATCGTTTATTGCTACATGGAAATCAGGTTTACTCTTATCGCAATAAATACAATAGGCTAGGATAAATCCCTTTACAAATAGACGAAACACAAAGGGAGTTGCAGTGGCTAAAGGTAACCCCTTCAATGAATGTAATACCACTAAATCGTCTAAACATCGTGTATAACTCCTTTCGGAATGCACAGCAGAGCTAGAGTTCAGACAATAGCGATAAGCTTGATTATCTATCAGTAATACATTATTACTACAAGAGGACAGATACTTAATGATGAATTGCCGGTCTTCAGAATATTTAATGACATCACAAAATTTTAATCCTAAATTGTTTATCAAACTTCGCTTATAAAAATAAGAGACACTACACGAAGAGAAATATACCGGATTAAGCAGTTCACTGGGCTTGATTTGCTGTCTATGACGAAATATGGAGTAACGAACAAACTTTTTCGGCTTCTGTTCCAACTGTAACCCACAGTGAATCATATCCACATCGACAGACAGTATGCGGAAGACCTCCAAGAAGTCCGATTCCACCCAATCATCGCTGTCCACAAAGGCTATCCATTCACCCTGTGCATACTTCAAACCGAGATTGCGGGCACTCGATACGCCCCCATTCTCCTTATGGAATACCCGTACACGAGTATCCTTTCTTGCGTATTCATCGCAGATTTCCCCACTACGATCTGGACTACCATCATCTATCAGTAATATCTCAAAATTAGTGAAGGTCTGCACCAACAGACTATCCACACAACGATATAAATAAGCTTCTGCCTTATAGACAGGAACTATGACTGACACTTTAGGTTTTTCAAGCATAATAACTAATCTATTTCAAATTTTCCCGTAAAAAAGCCAAAGAGATATCTTTCATCTCCTCTCTCTTTCTATTAACAACGATCCAATCGATAGGCTTCTCTAGCAAGGAAATATCCATATCATCAGTAACTAATCGATCTTCTAGTCCATACATACGTAACAAGGAATAAAAACGAGCCATCCCACGCCCCTGATTTGCTATCACCAAGAATGGTTTATTAAAAATTATACTGAACACTGCGCCATGAAAACTATCACACACAACAAAACTGGCATCCATAAATCCCCTCAGCCATTTGGTCACCGGAGGGAACACACATTGGTTGATATTTTTCATCGTCTCTCCATTCAATGGTTGAATCGGCATTACTGTGAAAGGTGATAAATGTAAATATTCCGCCACCTCATTTACTATCCGATTCTTCGTTTCACTCTTATCCAATATGTAACAAAGCATATTTCCATCACATGAAGATTCATCCTCCTGTTCCACTAAAAGCTCGTAATCTTCTTTGTCAAGAAGCATGGTCGGATCAAGTACAGGGATAGCCTTCACACCTAAGTATTTTGAACATAGCGTTACACCAGACTCCTCGCGTACCGACACTGCTTGAAAAGCTTGGACTAATTGCCTGCAACAATCTGTTTCACGGGATGAATACTCCCACGTATCCACACCAAAAGAAGCCGCATATGCTATTCTCCGCACATCCATCCCTCGGGTAAAATCAAGAAATGAATGGTATATATCCACGTTATACTTAGGCCGCCACACTTGATCACTGCCCACCACAAATGCCTTTATATGATTTTCTCGCACATAACGGGCAGTCTTATCAGCATCGATCATCTTCGTAGAATGTACCAGATATTTGTCTATAAAATAATCGGTATACCTTGCTATGTGTTTTATTTGACTCGGTTTTGCCACAAACGGATAACGCCGTCCCTTTCCTTTTCCAATCAATTTCAGTAAAAAAGTCTTAATAGCAGAGGCTAACAACTGAAACAATCCGATCTGGCAATTCGGTTGGTCCAAGGTAACAACCTCATGCCCTATACGGCGTAATACGGTTTGTAACGCATAATTTTGCAGTAATCCTCCATAATTGAAACCTAACGGTTGTGTAATAATACCAATCTTCATGATCTTTTTTTCAATTTACCCTTCAATCTATCAAGAAGTCCCAACCTTAGCAAAATCGCAGACAACAACCCACGGCAACGTTGGCAAAAGGAAATACTTGTCAAACTTGCCACTCGCATTTCTATTGTATTCATCCGGCTTCCGTAAAACATATTCCGATATCGATTAAGGTTCACGGAATGAATCAAGGCTGAATTTGCAGCTACCACATCATCAAAAGCAACCTCATAGTTAATAGTTGTAATTTCTCCCCAGATTTCTTTTCCTTTTTCCGTACTCACCATCACCGCGCTCACGCCTTTATCGTCATCTATCTCAGGCATCACATTTTGTATTCCCCAAAAATCCCCAATTGTAATATCACTTCCACTCTTCAAACTCTTCGCTGGACAAATATGACAACTCGGACGTAAATACAAATTCGCCAGAAAGCCTCGCAGGAAAATATTCTTGTTTAAAGGTTCCGAAAGCAAAACTAATTTATTATCTCCGTACCCATCGGACAAAGAGAGAGTGAGAACAAAACTAAATCTTTTCCAACCTAGGCATTTGTTTCTAAACGAAATGCTCTCAATACGAGCTTCTCTATCATTTAAAACTGGGTGAGACAAAACTATATTTTTCCCATCGCACTGACGTGCAATTTCCTCCTTCAGATATTCTCGCCATACCCCCGGACTCGGAACGCCATGACAAACGAAATCCACCGTCAAGAGATTATCATATTCTTTCCTGAGGAAACGTTTCAAACCCGCAATCTGACAAGGAGTACCAGAGAATAGAACCTTACGACCTTTTTCCAAGAACTCCTCTACCTGTGAATAACATTTCCCCACCCTACTTTGTACATATTTAGAACCCCGGAAAGCAGATAAACCTTCTATCGTTTCTGTATAATCATGGACAACATCCCACTCTTCATTGAATCTGGCACCAAAAACAACACCACCCTTAGCTATTATTTCTTCTGCTAACAACGTAAAAATTCCCCCGGAAGAACTAACCATACGAATCTCTTCATTCAAATTCTTTGCGGCATAAACCATATCCGGTATTCTTGGTTCCCCCTGATTAATTACAGGGCAAACCTTTTCACATAAACTGCAATCAATACAAAGTGAAGAGTCCACTTTGGGATAAAGGAAACCTTCATCATCCTCTACCATTGTAATACAATGTTTTGGACAGCGTTGTACACAAGCCCAGCAACCACAGCACTTTTCCTTACTATCTATTTTAATCATAGACTATCTCTTTATCAATTTCAGGATCATACCACTAAACAGCGAACGTTCTGAAGCATTCATAGAGCCAAACCAGGAAAGAGGAAGATAGAATAAAGAAAATAAAACAATACCACCGGCTAAACGAGTAATATTTGATATGTCAATATCCATTTTCCATATAAGCAAGAGAGAAAATAATGTTACAACAAAAGGAATGATTGACATTTTTCCAATCTCTTTCCAAAACTTTATAATATCTATATCTTGTTTTCTTTGATAATAAATATTCATCACCACAATTTGTCCTGCCGTAAGAGCTAAAGCCGTTGCAAAGGCACAACCTATGCCACCATAACTTTTTGCCATTGGAATAGATAGTCCCAAGCTGACAATAGCTATGATTACATATAAAGTAGATCTAAACTTCATTTCATTACGAGCCTGTAAAATCGTAATTCCAAGATTCTGAATTAAAGGGACAGTTAAGGGTATAAAAAACAACAGAGAGATCCAATAAGCATTTTCATACCCTTCTCCTGCCCAAAGTAGAATAAACTGACGACCAAATATTATAAAACCGGCTAATACAAAAGCTATTACAATAAACTGAATACGTCCTGTCCTGATGAATAAATCAGAAATTACTTTACGATCTTCATTCCGTGTCACCATCGCCATTACTTTAGGCAAAAACAACCCAGAAATAGCTGTAGAAAACATTATATATAGATTACTCAATTGTATGGCTACTGCATAAACGGCAACCATTATTGCCCCCTGGAAAATACCTAAAACAAATTGTCCTGTACTCCAATAAATCCGGTCTATTATAGCATTCAAAAATATCCAGAACGAATAAATGGAAACCTCTTTCAGGAAGTCCCATTTAAAATGGGTAAAGCGTAAATGAATATGTAATTTTCTTTTACAATAAATCCAATTAATGACTAAAGTGGCAACATTAAAAGAGGTTGTCACAACTACCATTGCCACAGCCTTGTAACCAAACAAAAGCAAAACAATCATCACAATTGGATTCAGGAGAATGCGAGCTATGTTTATTATTTTCTGAAATACAAAATTTTCATAGGCTGTGATAATAGCCCCCCAAATACTCATCGGAAATGTAAATGCCAGATTAAATGCCATCAACAACAACATCAACCGTATTTTGCCTATCTCATCCGTCGTCATATGGGTATCAAACAAACAATCTACATTACCCACTAAAAACAATCCTAAAATGAAGGCCAATGCACTAATAAACAGGTACAGCAAAAAAAACATACCGAACATTTCGTATTGCTCTTCTTGTTTACCTTCTGCTCGAAATTTGGCGGTATAACGCACTATTGCATTACCAAAACCCAAATCCAAAACAGTTAAATAAGCAATAACGGAAGCAGCCAATGAATACAACCCAAACTCCGATTGCCCCAGCATACGCAGCATAAATGGAGTATAGAGCAATCCTATCAAAGTATTCAACCCTAAAACTACATAAGAAAGTAAAGCTCCGGCTTTAAGTTGGTCCATTCTCCTATTGAAAAGTCTACTTTATACCTAAGTTCGTTAACGAAATTTATTTGGGCTGGATAAAATATCCAGGTAATTATTTTCTATAAATCCCACAAAAATCTAATACAACTTTATCTTCCATATAAGGTAATTCTTTGAATGGATCATGGGCTGTCAAAAATACCACAATATCCGCCTTCTCATAGGCTTCTTTATAATCGGTCAGTTTAAACACCTTGTGCTCTTTCACATTCGGCTCAACTACCAGAATATCCGCATTATTACAAGCTTGCATCACTTTTGTCGTAATACATTTAGCCGGAGATTCACGCAAATCATCGATATTCGGCTTAAAAGCAAGTCCCATCATAGCGACAATCGGCTTGCGGTGGTGCTCTAATTCAAATTTTAAGATGGCATTATGCACTTTTTCGGCACACCAGAAGGATTTGTAATTATTGATCTCACGTGCTTTGGATATCAATTGTGACTCATACGGAAAATCGGCTGTAATAAAATAAGGATCTACTGCAATGCAATGCCCTCCTACACCTGCTCCCGGTTGCAAGATATTTACCCGCGGATGCTTATTGGCTAATTCGATCAGTTCCCATACATTAATACCGGCTTTGTCGCAGATGAGTGAAAGTTCGTTCGCAAAAGCGATCTGCACATCACGGGATGAATTCTCGGTCAGTTTACACATTTCTGCCGTTTTACAATTTGTCTTATGCAATGTTCCCTGTACAAACTGGCTGTAAAATTCGATTGCCTTATCAGTCGACTCCGGATTGATTCCTCCGATCACACGATCGTTATGAACCAGTTCGTAGATGACATTCCCCGGCAACACCCGCTCCGGACAATAAGCAATATATATTTTGTCTTTCAACTCCGGCCGTTCTGAAAAAATCAGACTTTGCATCTTTTCCGTCGTTCCCACCGGAGAGGTCGATTCTATTACATATAAATCTCCTTCCTTCAAATAAGGAAGAACGGAACGGGTTGCTGCTTCGACATAAGAGATATCCGGTTCGTGATTGCCTTTAAACGGAGTGGGAACAACCATAAAATAAGCATCACTGATTTCAGGGGTAGTAGAAGCTTTCAACAATCCGGCATTTACCACTTCCTGTAAATACTCTTCCATACCGGGTTCAATAATATGAAGTTTACCCTGGTTTGTCATTTCTACCACACCTGAATTGATATCGACACCTAAAACGTTTACTCCATGCTTAGCTGCAATGATCGCTGTGGGAAGTCCAATGTATCCCAACCCCATAAAACATGCTTTCATAATTTTTCTGTTTATAAAAAACTTAATTATTCTTACCTAACAATATTTCAAAACTCAACGCTACTCCTAAAATTCTACACTAAGCAGATTTTATGTTAAGTGTTTTTCCGTATTCTGTCAAACCATAGGTTAAGACCTACCCATACAAGAATATCAAAAGATATCAGAATATTATTATCAATATATGATATCAAACAGATATTCACACCACTGAATAAGCAAGCTATAGTCAATATCAATAACATTGCCTGCCTCTGTGTTAATCCCATACTCAACAGTTTATGGTGAATGTGATTTTTATCTGCAACAAATATCCCCTTATGGCTACGCCAACGAACAAACATGACCCTCATTACATCAAGCATAGGGATAATTATTGTTGAAAATGCAACAATGATCGCTCCGTCTGAATAAGGTATAATATCAGGAGCACAAACTGTATAACGGATGATCAGGAAAGACAGGATATAACCTAATGTCAGACTACCTGTATCTCCCATAAAAATTTTCCGGCATCGCTCGACTTTACCGAATACATTATAATAGAAAAAAGGAACTAACACACCGAATGAGGCAAAAGCAAGCATAGCATACATCCATAAATGGTTATGAACATATAAACATCCTAAAATAGCCAAAGATACGCAGCTTAAACCGGAAGCTAGTCCATCAATGCCATCAATCAAGTTAATCGCATTACATATAAATACAATCAGAAAAACAGTTAATGGTACTCCCAGCCAGGGTGTCAACTCATGGATTCCGAAAATACCATATAAATTATTAATCCATAAACCGGATAAAGGAACCATGATAGCAGCAAGAATCTGCATAACAAACTTCGATCGATAGCGCAGACCGACCAAATCGTCTTTTATGCCGGTTAAGAACAACAGTGTTAACCCACAGACCAAGAAATAAAACTCCGGAATGATAAAGCAAAGCATCTCTTCAGGAATTCCATCACCTATCAGGTAACGAAGTCCTGTCGTAAACGATAATGTAAAAAGGATAGAGGGAGCAAATGAAAGACCACCTAAACGGGGTACGATGCCTTGATGCACCTTTCGTTCATCCGGAACATCAAATAAACGCTTTCGGAAAGCTACTACCAATATACGAGGTATAATAAAAGAAGAAAATAGGATTGAAATTATCACTCCTATGATAATCAATATAATACTAGTCATTTACTATTGTTTTTCGGGGTACAAAAAAGTTCGTCAGTTACAGATTGTAACGACGAAAATGACGAGAAAAAAGGATCGTTTTTTCTAGTCATTTTCTAGGAATACTAAATTGTTAAATTTAAAGATTGAAATATTCATCTAACCTTGTCAAACAAGGGATAATGATTTTTTTATTTTGTCTATTCAAAAAATTATATATACTTTTGCCGTGACTAGAAAAAACGATCGTTTTATCTAGTCATTTTATAAAATCCAAGACAAACTCCAAAAAGCTTATTTTTCATTGTATTTCATTATTACACAATCAAATAACTAACAACAAACACAGGTTTCAAATCGTAAGGAAAGCTATTTGAAGGCAGGTGAATTCAGGTCGGTTTTCAGGTATTTTACAGGGGAAAACGGGCTTTATAATTTACGTATCAGAGGCTACATAAAATTCTTGTTTTTTTTTCAAAAACAAAAAGAGGATACCTCACGGCATCCTCCCTCCTAACGCAACGAATGAATTATTAATACTTATACTTATTTCTCATTACTTCTTGCAGTCGCAAGTTGAATAAGCTACTAACATCCAAACTAATTTTTCCTGTTCTTTCAGATAGTCGCTCATCAGCGCTACTGTAGCTTCGTCTCCGGCTTCTGAGGCAAGAGAAAGCAGTTTACGTTCTTCAGCGATAAACTGACCGTAAGTATTCAGGATATTTTCCAGGGCTTCGTCACCACAGGATACGCCTGATACTTCTTTTACTCTGGCTACTTTCAAGTATTCGCTGAACTTGTTTACAGGAACACCTCCCAACATCAGGATACGTTCTGCCAGTTCGTCTACCTTCTCGGCTGCATCGTCGTACATTTCTTCAAATTTGCTGTGAAGAACAAAGAAGCCGTGTCCTTTAATATTCCAGTGGAATCCGCGAAGGTTTGTATAAAATACCTGGTAGTCGGCCAATAACTGTTGTAATGCTTCTACTACTTTGTTTGCTGCTGATGCGTCTAAATGCAAATAATCTAATGTTTTCATATTCTTCTGTTTTTAATTATTATACGTTTTTATTTTTCTTGTACTGCAAAGATACAGCAGATATAAACACCTGTCAAACAGATAATTACTATATCATCATAGACAAAATCTATCAATACGGTTTCAGCAAGTAGATTACTGATATCAGATCAAAAACATTCATATAAATGATATACTCAAAAAGCACATTTATACATATCGGAACAAACAAAGACTCTTTTTGAAGATTTAATTAAACATTCTTCATTTTACATTTCGGTCATTTTCATTTACATATACGCCATAAATCAATTGTTTAACAATAAAAATTCATAATCAGCGTTAATCCAACTCATTAACAATTGTAAGTAAAAAAAGTTTAATTTACATTTGACACATAGAATATTTGCCACTAATAATTAAAACATGATACGGAAAAACTTTATTTTATTGCTATTACTGAATTTAGCAGGAGTACTTTTTGCACAACTAACGATTTCACCCACCGCCTCACCTTCAATACCGGAGGGAAGCAACATCAATCTTGGTGACTATTTCTCTGTAAGCGGAGGAACTCCCACAGGATGGACATTGGATGGAAAAAGTATTACATTTACTAATGTATCCTTGTCTTATAAGGACAACGGAAAGTTATTACAATGCAAAGATGCATCAGGTTCCAGTAACCTGGTCCCGATCAAAGTCATTGGAAAACCGACTGTTACCAGTCTCACCGGGATGCCGACCGAACTCCTTAAAGAAGGGGATCAGGTAACGTTGACTGTCGCCTTCAAAGCAAATGGTTCTACGGGCCATATCTACCAGTGGTATATCGGAAACCAGGCAATAACCAACGCGACGACAGCGACTTTAAACTACACATTTGCAAAAGCGGATCATGGCAAGACAATTAAAGTAGCTATCAAAGCAACAGAATTCACGGATGCAACCGAGGCCTCCGCCGGCGTTACATTCGACGGAACGATGATAACGGATAAAAACCCGGCACTGCCTGCCGGTGCAAAACTGGATAATACCGCATTCCCGGTGACGGTCGGACAGACGTTTACTGATCCAGTTGTTGATTATGATGCAACAAATCATGGGGGTACTAACTACTTTGTCACTCAAAATACAGGGACCTACAAAGATGGTGAAACCCATACTGTTACATATAAAGGTAAAGAATATACTTGTACAACAAAGCTTCTGACCGCTACCAGTTACGATCATTCGGATGTAGGATGTACTATAACATCGGCCGCGAGGATACCTTCAAATATTTTATTAGCCAATAATACATTGTTTTTTGATTCGGGGATGTATGCTCCTCTTGAAAATGGCGGAGAATCACATTTTTATAAAGACGGATTAAAAATTATCGGACTTGGAGACAGGGAAACAGCTCCTGCAATTATAGGACCGAATTATGGATACTGGGACACATATAAAAGCAATAAAGGTCATGTAAAATACAAAATATTAGATAATGTCGTTATCGAGAATATTGTATTTGACGGAGGTAGTATGCAATTTTATGGAAATCCCTACGGCTCCAAAAGTAATCAAGCGAATAACCAATATTTTATAACGATCAATGCTGCTGATAATATTCTTCTAAGAGATCTTACTTTTAAAAACATTGGTAATATAACAAATTCCTATTCAGTTATTAATATCGTCGAAGGATTTACCAGTATTGCCAGTGACACCAGAGATCCTAATCATAAAAGATATTACATCAATCTTACTTTCGAAAGCGGGAAATTACACGGATCATATGCGCCTATAAATATAAATACAGGTGACGGCCACTATTTCAAAGACATTACAATAAAAAACATAGGTGCATATCCCTATTATATTTCAATAACAGGTTTAAGTACCCATGCAAACAAAAATCCGGGAAGCAGAAATATTGTTTTTGCAGGAAAATTGGATTTACCTGCGGGGAAAAAAATACGTATCTGGAAATATTCCAGTACCGGTATTTCTTTTCCTAATGAGTACAAATATTTAGAATTAAGAGGTAAACCTAATACAAATGTCAATTCATACTATGATGTTCTGGTATCAAGAGAATTAGCTACCCCTCCAACAGCATCTACTACCGATGCAGTATTTATGGATGCTTCGACCGGGGCATATCTCATATTTAATTCTGCAAGCGATCCGTTCAAAAATATCAATACATTATTTTCTAGTGCGGCAAAAGACAGTTGTACACTGCCGGAACCTAAACTTATTAAATTAATAAGTAAGGATAATCAGGTCGGCGGGTTTACTATTACAGATTATTTCAGTAAAAGACAAACTAATATTATCGCCGTCAGTTCTTTATCAGATGAACTCACGAGTACAAACCTGATAAAATTCAATGGATCAAAAATCAACTTACCTGCCACCAACCCGGAATATATCAGATTACATAACATCGACTTCTCTGAAGATTATTCCATCTATGACGCTGTTAAAGATGATGGGAACAACGTGACAAACTCCAATTACGGTAGTTTCTATAACTGTAAGTTCAAGGCGCCCCAAGAAGGGGATCCGTTGGTTGTTGAAGGAGACCTGGATAAACTTCAATGGTCGGTATCCAAGACAACTAATGAAATATATGAATACAAAGATGTAGAAAACAACTCTACCACCTCTGTGATGGAAGGTACGCCTGTCTATGTACAGATCAGGCCGGTTTATCTGGACAGGGTTGACTACGACCGATGGGCTATTGAATATACCGCAACGCCGGTTGATTACCACTATCCGATGGAAGATGCAATCGCAAAAAACATCCGTTATGACTTCAACAAGGGAGAAGCCCACGTATTACCGGGTACTTATTATTATAATGTAAGTAAACTGATTCTTTACAAAGGGAACAGAGAGGTCGCTACCTATAACTACCGCGATGCCACCTGTACCCACACCGTGATCATCCAGGCGAAGCCGATAGCTAAAATACCGGCTTTGCAATGGTCGGTATCGACCACCACTCACGAGCAATCTAACTTCCGTGACGTGGACGACCAGACAACAACGTCCGTGAATTATGGAACTCCTGTCTTTGTACAAATCCGCCCGATCGGACATGAAGACATCACTTTTGAACGTTGGGATGTTGAATACTCCGTGACTCCGGCGGAACATTATTATGGCATGAATCCAACCGTCAAGACCGAACGTCATAATTTCAACAACCGCGAAGCACATACGGAAATCGGCACATATGTCTACACTGTCACCAAACTGACATTGTATGACCTGTATGGAAACAAAATCGTCGAGACATACGATTATAATGATTCACCATACAAACATACAATTATTATTAAGGATGGTGAAGGTCCCGGTCCCGGCCCGCACGGCGCCCTGCAATGGTCGGTCTTCACGGCGTCGAACCAGCTTCAGGACTTCCGCGATGTGGACAATCTGACTACGACAAGCGTAGTGAAAGGCACACCGGTCTACGTTCAGATCCGTCCGGTCGGTTTCAACAACATCACTTATGACCGCTGGGAGATCGAATACACCGCCACCCCCGCCGGTTACCACTATCCGTTGGAGGAAGCCGTTCCGAGAACCGAGCGTTATACCTTCAACCGGGGCGAAGCCCACACGCTGGTCGGTACCTACGTGTATACGGTGACCAAGCTGACACTCTACAACGGTGAAAGCGTGGCTCTGACAGCCTATTATACCGAGCCGCCTTACATCCACACCATCATCATCCGCGACGGCGGTATGGTCGAACTGGGCGACATCGCCTCCCACTGCGGTTCGGAAAGCGAATTCAGAATACCATTCCGCCTGCTCGATCCGGACAATATCCTGGAATATTCCGTCCGCTTCTCCGACGAAGCGCTTAAAGCCGGCTTTACGGATTCCGACTATAAAGATGTGACTCCCGACTATCTCACAGTGCCCGTCTACCGGATAATTGGCAAGGGCGTTTACTCCGGAAACGTGTATGTGCGCAAGAAAAGCGACCCGGGCCTGGTGGAACTGCATCCGTTCGAAATCGAGATGCTGGAAACCACGATGATCACCAAACAACCGCAGTCCGTATACGTTTGTGACGGCGACGCCTTCACCCTGAGCGTAGAAGCCCGTGGCCTGAATCTGACCTATCAGTGGTTCTTCAACAAAGAGGCGATCGAAGGAGCGACCTCGGCCACCTACCAGGCTGCCCTGACGTCCGACAAGGAAGGCTCTTACTACGTAGATGTATACGGCGACTGTGGGATGGAGAGCAGTGTGACGGTGACGGTGCGCAAGAACGGCCTGAGAGTCCTGGTGAAATGGAACGAATTCCTGTACATCACCAATCCGGACAACGAGTTTGTCCGTTTCCAGTGGTATCATGACGGGCAGAAAATCGAGAAGAACGGCACTTCGATCTACTACTCCGTGCCCGAGGGCCTGTTGGGCAGTTACTTCATCCAGGCCTACCGTGCAGACGACAGCTATGTGGTGAGTTGCCCGATCACGTTCGATACGCTGACACAGTTCCCCGTAACCACCGTTTACCCGACGATGGTGCAGAAGAACAGTCCGATAACCGTCAAGCTGGGCATGCCTGGCGAAGCCTCGGAGGCGGCAGTCATCGAGATCTATAACCTGAACGGTCAGCTGGTCGAAAAGCAGTCGACCACGACAGTCGAAACCACCATCCCCGCGAATATGGCTTCAGGCAGCTACATCGTGAAGGTGACCACCGATTCTGGAAGAACAACAACCCATAAAATCATCGTAAAATAAGCTAACAGATATGTCAACAATAATTTCAAACATAAAGAAAACAATCTTTTTATTCGCAGCAGGCTGCCTTGCCACCACCGTTTCGGCCCAGCAAGGAACGGGTGGCAGAGAGCGTAGCCAGTATAACAACGGCCAGCAGCAACAGCGCCAGCGTCAGGAATACCGCGAGGACTACCGGGAGGAAAAGAAAGATACAACGAAGACCTCTTACCTGACGGTATCGGGCGGTGTCGGCTCCTCTTCCTTCCGTTACAAGCTGAACTACCAGATCGAAGGTTTTGAAGAGAAAGGCAAGCGCAACGCTAAACTGGGGTATGAAATAGATCTCCGTTACAGCTACTTCTTCAACCGTCATTGGGGTTTCTCGACGGGGGTAGGTATCTCCCGTTATGCAACGACAGGCAAATTGACAGGTGATATGTCCGACGATAAATACATGAAACTGGGCAATATGACCGACGACGATGACTTCTCCGGCCACCCGCGTGAGTTCGAACTGCGTGCCCGGTTGAAGAACCTGGAAGAGAAGCAGACCGCCTTCCTGCTGGATATTCCGCTGTTGGCAATGTACCAGACCCATTTCGGCGAAGAGGAAAAATGGGGCATGTACGCCGGCCTGGGAGTGAAGTTGCAGATTCCGGTCAAAGCCAAATACAAGGTCGAAGGCAATACAGCCAGCGAACTGAATGTTTCGGGTTACTACCCCCATATCCCTTCCGACGTGGGTTCTCCATCGGAGGCGCCTGTTCCTCACCACGGCTTCGGCACGATCAACGATCCCGGCCGCGAGCTGGACTGGAGCGGAAAGAACAAACTGAAACTGGGCGTAGCCGGAACTGCCGAACTCGGTTTCCTGTTCACCCTGGGCGAAGACACCGACCTGTTGTTGGGCGGCTACATCGACTACGGTTTCACCAACATGAAGAAAAAGAAAGACCAGGGGCTATTAGCCACTCCTGCATCTTATCATCCGGATGGGAACATGACGGTAGGAAAGGGTATTCCTTATAATGGCATGATGAATTCAAACGTAACAGATAAAGTGAAGGTTATGTCTTTCGGGGTAAAATTTGGGGTTAGGTTTAAATTGAATTAAAAGGTCAATCGGTGATCTTTAATCTATTAAAAGCGATGAAGGCCGGAAGATGATTTCCGGCCTTTTCGTTTATCTCATTATTATACAAAAGAAGATTAGAAAAGCTACCATATATTTTCTACCTTTGCATTTATCTATAACAAACCGAACAATGTTCACGAAAGCCCATAGATAAAAACTGAAAGCATTATGAATATACAACAACTCGAGTACATCCTGGCAGTAGATACATACCGCCACTTCGCAAAAGCAGCAGAACATTGCAGAGTAACACAACCTACGCTCAGTATGATGATACAAAAACTGGAAGACGAACTTGGCATTAAATTATTCGACCGGAATATGCAGCCGGTCTGCCCTACCCCCGCCGGACGTAAGGTGATCGACCAGGCTCGTACCGTTCTTTATCAGGCTTCCCTTATTAAAGACATTGTCAATGAAGAAGAACAATCGTTGAAAGGGACGTTCCGGCTGGCAGTACTTCCGACGATCGCTCCTTACCTGCTACCCCGTTTTTTCCAGCAGTTGTCTGAAAAACATCCGGAGCTGGATATTCGCATCCTTGAAATGAAAACGGCTCCCACTATGGCCGCAATCCTGAATGGCGAGATAGATGCAGCCATCATCGCCAACCAACCCACAGAAAACCAGATACAAGGCGATACATTATATTATGAGCAGTTCTTCGGATATGTGGCTAAAAATGATCCGGTATTCAAGAAAGATATGATCCGTACGGCAGATATCAGCGACGAACATCTCTGGTTGCTGGATGAAGGTCACTGTTTCCGCGACCAGTTAATGCGTTTCTGCCAGATGGAAAAGGTAAAACTGCGCCAGGCCGCTTACCGTCTGGGAAGCCTGGAAACATTTATGCGCATGGTAGAAAGCGGCAATGGCGTCACTTTCATTCCGGAACTGGCAACCCTGCAACTCAGCGAAGATCAGAAAAAACTGGTACGTCCTTTTGCCATTCCTAAACCGGCACGCGAAATCGTCTGGATCACACGGAAAGACTTTATCCGTCATACCATTGCCGGTATGTTGATCGAGAGCATCAAGAAGTCTGTACCCAAAGAGATGTTGACGCTGCAAGCCGGATTAAAAGTCGTCTGAACATTATTTTTATCGCTTAACAAAAAAAATTATTACTTTTTGCTTGTAGTTTCCAAAAAAGCGTTACTTTTGCTGCGTATTTAAAAACAAACGAGACAAATGAATCGATTTAGCTTTACATATTTCTTTTATTACTTTTACTTTAGCAGAGTGAAGGCAGGAATTTGTATGTAAAGCGTTGATGATAGAAAATATGTATCAATAAACAATATAAAGTCCTGCCGGTTTCGGTGGGACTTTTTTTTGTGACAATAAATTAGAAAGATGAAAAAGAAAGTAGCAATTCAGGGAATAGCCGGTTCGTATCACGACATCGCAGCCCGTAGCTTCTATGAAGGTGAAGATATTGAAATTGTTGGATGCAATACATTCAGAGATGTTATTTCAGCCATTAAGAAAGACCCGTCTTTGTTGGGACTGATGGCCATCGAGAATACTATTGCAGGGAGCTTGCTGCAAAATCATGAACTGATTCGCGAAAGCGGACTGAGAGTGATCGGCGAATACAAACTGCGCATCTCGCACTCGCTTGTTGCACTGCCGGGAACATCGATACACGATGTCACGGAAGTCAACTCCCACCCTATTGCGCTTATGCAGTGTACCGACTTCCTCGATACCTTGCCGAATGCCAAGGTGGTTGAGAAAGAAGATACGGCGATGAGTGCCCGATGGATTGCCGAGAATAATCTGGAAGGACACGCTGCTATTTGCGGGAAACTGGCCGCCCAAATCTACAAGATGGAAATACTGGCCGAAGGGATAGAGACCAACAAACGAAACTTCACCCGCTTCCTTGCCATAGCAGACCGCTGGACGGCTGAAGATCTTCTTGAAAAATCAGACATCAACAAATCTTCGTTAGTTTTCGCTCTTCCCCACACCTCCGGCAGTCTTTCCAAAGTCCTCTCCATTCTTTCTTTTTACGACATGAATCTTTCTAAAATACAATCGTTACCGATCATCGGCCGCGAATGGGAGTATTTGTTCTATATAGACCTGACATTTACTGATTATACAAGATACAGACAGGCATTGGATGCCATCACTCCATTAACAAAGGACTTAAAAATTTTAGGCGAATATGCAGAAGGAAAACAAAGTGTGTAACATCACACCCGCTGACCGTGTAGGCAGCGTACAGGAATACTACTTCTCAAAGAAACTGAAAGAAGTAGCCGAAATGAATGCCGCAGGCAAGAATGTGATCAGCCTGGGCGTAGGTAGCCCTGATCTGCCTCCTTCGGAACAGACCATCGAGACATTGTGCGAACATGCACATAATGCGAATGAGCATGGTTACCAACCGTATGTGGGTATCCCCGAACTGCGTAAAGGTTTCGCCGACTGGTATCAGACATGGTATGGAGTTGAACTGGACCCGAAAACAGAGATACAACCGTTGATCGGTTCCAAAGAAGGTATCCTGCATATCTCACTGGCATTCCTGAATCCGGGCGATGGCGTATTGGTTCCCAATCCCGGTTATCCGACTTATAGCTCTGTCAGCAAGCTGGTACAGGCAAATCTAATTCCTTATGAGCTGAAAGAAGAATTAGGATGGCAGCCGGATTTCGAGGCATTGGAAAAGATGGACCTTTCCAACGTAAAGCTGATGTGGGTCAACTATCCGAACATGCCTACCGGAGCAAACGCCAGCAGGGAACTTTTTGAAAAGCTGGTTGCTTTCGGACGTAAACACGGTATCATTATCTGTAACGACAATCCTTACAGTTTCATCCTGAACGACCAGCCGTTAAGTATCCTGAGTGTTCCGGGAGCTAAAGATATCTGTATCGAAATGAATTCGATGAGTAAGGCGCACAATATGCCGGGATGGCGTATGGCAATGCTGGCCTCGAACGCCCAGTTCGTTCAATGGATATTGAAAGTGAAGAGCAACATCGACTCCGGCCAGTTCAAACCGATGCAGCATGCAGCTGTGGAAGCATTGAAAGCGCCGAAAGAATGGTATGACAATATGAACCGTACCTATCGTAGCCGCCGCGACCTGGCCGGACAAATCATGCACGCCATCGGTTGTACCTACGACGAAAATCAGGTTGGCATGTTCCTCTGGGGAAAGATCCCGGCAGAAGCAGAAGGCAGCGAAGCCCTGGCAAACAAGGTATTGTATGAAGCCAACGTTTTCATTACCCCCGGATTTATCTTCGGAAGCTGTGGCGAACGTTACGTCCGTATCTCACTTTGCTGCAAGAACGAAGCATTACAGGAAGCACTTATGAGAATTAAAGAATTGAAAATTAAAAATTGAAAATTATACGATCATGGAAATGGAATTAGAATCAATCTTATTACCCGGTGTAGACCCACAGCGTCCTATCATCATCTCGGGCCCGTGCAGTGCCGAAACAGAAGAACAAGTAATGGACGCAGCCCATCAGCTGGCATCAAAAGGCGTTAAAATATTCCGTGCCGGAATCTGGAAACCCCGTACTAAACCGGGAGGATTCGAAGGTATCGGAGCCGAAGGCTTGCAGTGGTTGAAACGTGTAAAGAAAGAAACAGGTATGTATGTAGCTACCGAAGTAGCCACAAAAGACCATGTATTCGAAGCGTTGAAAGCCGGAATAGATATCCTGTGGATCGGTGCACGTACCACCGTTAACCCGTTCGCCGTACAGGAAATCGCAGATGCTTTGAAAGGTGTAGATATACCTGTTCTGATCAAGAATCCGGTCAACCCGGACCTGGAATTATGGATTGGTGCTTTCGAACGTCTGTATGGTGCAGGTATCCGCAGACTGGGTGCTATCCACCGCGGATTCAGTTCATACGATAAGAAAATGTACCGCAACCTGCCGTTGTGGCATATACCTATCGAACTTCGCCGCCGTATGCCGAACCTGCCGATCTTCTGTGATCCCAGCCATATCGGTGGTAAGCGCGAACTGATCGCTCCGCTGTCTCAGCAGGCAATGGACCTGAGCTTCGACGGCCTGATGATCGAATCGCATCCTTGTCCGGATTGTGCATGGAGCGACGCTTCCCAGCAGATCACTCCGGATGTACTGGATTATGTTGTCAACCTGCTGGTTATCCGTAACGAGACACAGACAACAGAAAACCTGGCAGAACTGCGCCGCCAGATCGACGGTATCGACGAGCAACTGCTCGAACTGCTGGCTAAACGTATGCGTATCTCCCGCGAAATCGGTGTGTATAAAAAGGAACATAACATGCCCATCCTCCAGTCACCGCGTTACAGCGAAATCCTGGAAAAACGTTCGGATATGGGACAGACGATGGACCTGAACACGGACTTTGTAAAAGAAATCCTGAAAGAGATCCACGAAGAGTCTGTTCGCCAGCAGATGATTATCATGAATGAGTAACAAAACTGCACACAGATTTTGCACAACGACCTTGTGACGGGCATCACAAGGGTTTTGTGACGAGCATCACAAGGTCGTTGTGACGGACACCAAAAGGGTGTTGTGGCGGGCGTCACAAAGTCGTTGTGAAAGCGGAAGAACAAAAACAACCCGCCGGAAATAATTTATCAACAAAATAAGACAATGAAAATATTAATATTAGGTGCCGGAAAGATGGGTTCTTTCTTCACCGACCTGCTGAGTTTCGACCATGAAGTGGCTGTATTGGAAAACGATCCGAAACGGATGCGTTTCATCTACAACGCCCTTCGCCTGCAAAAGCCCGAAGAGGTAGCAGAGTTTGCTCCTGAATTGGTTATCAACTGTGTAACACTGAACTACACGATCGAAGCATTCAAAGCGGTTCTGCCTTATCTGCAACCCTATTGCATTATCTCAGACATAGCTTCCGTAAAAACCCACCTGAAAGAGTTTTACGAAACCTGCGGTTTCCCGTATGTCTCCACCCACCCGATGTTCGGTCCTACTTTCGCCAACCTGGGAAATCTGGAAAAAGAAAACACGATTATCATTTCCGAAGGTGACCACCTGGGTAAGATTTTCTTCAAGGATATCTATTCAAGCCTGCGCCTGAATATCCGCGAATATACATTTGAAGAACATGACAAGGTGGTTGCCTACTCTTTAGGTATTCCGTTCGCCTCAACAATGGTTTTTGCAGCCATCATGAAGCATCAGGATGCTCCGGGTACGACCTTCAAACGTCATATGAAAATTGCACGCGGCTTGCTGTCCGAAGATGATTATCTATTGACAGAAATTCTCTTCAATCCACGCACTCCGAAACAGATTTCACGGATACAGGAGGAATTGAATATCCTGCAAGATATCATCAAAGACAAAGACTCCGAAGCGATGAAGGGGTATCTGACTAAGATTCGTAAGAATATAGAATAAGTATATTATTTAACCAATTCCCCTACCTATAAAACCGTATTGGAAGGGAAATTGGTTAATAACAATAGTATTGGAAAAGAAACCTTAGCAAAGACTGTTACAAAATTATGCTATCTTTCCAAGTGTTATTTCTTTGCGGAGCAACTCATAATTATATAAAGCACTTTGATAATACAGTCCTGTTTCTAGATCAGTTATCTTCTCATAAAGCTGAGAATTATATACCAGACTCAATGCATCCAGCAACGAAAGTTTAAAATCATCCATCACTAACAATACCAATCGTTCTATAAGTGCATCTATCAAAAAGCGGACTTCATTATTCATAATTTCTGTAATTTAGATATTGCTCGTTCAGTTCCGAAAAAATATTGCCGGTTCAGTTTACGGAATGTCAGTTCATTTACCAACGTTTCCATCGAAATCATCTGCCGCGCGTAACGCTCTAATTGGAAAGCTACACCATCATCAGCAACAGGACCGACAACAATATCATAATCATGATGATAATTAGTACGTCCTGCTTCACGGTTAGCCATAACAAATAAAGCCCACTCCTCACACGGTATATTAAATATCTTCACGCCTAACTCTGTTGTATAAAGTAACGATTCATCAAAGGTATACGCTGTCACTTCCGGTACCCCTTCACCAGCAATACGAACCCGGCGAATAGCCATTTGTCTGGCCTGTTCCTCTATATCGGTCAAATAGAAACCTTGTCCGAAATCTTTATTCGGACTACATCGTTCCAAATCAACAGATTCGATCACGATATTCGATCCGTGATAAAGTGTAATCATCCTAATGCTCCTCCGTTTCGTTTACAGATAACAGAGAGATCATCAACGGTATCGCTAAGCGAAAGCTGGTGCTCGGCTTCATAACATTCATCCAAAAAAACAAGCCCTTTGAATCGTTGCAGGTAGGCAAAAGCTTGTTTTGCACTCAACTTATAACGTTCGGCAAAAGCATTGATACAATAGATAATGTAAGTTACACGATTTTGCTGTTGTTTGTTCATCACTGTCTAATAAATAGTTCTACTGAAAACAAAGATAATAAAAAACTATACACCTTCGTATCATCCTTCCTCTTAATTTTTTATAGCCTATCGTAGATTAGGACAAACCTAAAACCACCTTACAACGTCTCCTGTTTCAACTGTTCCACAAACTGGTCGATGCGGCGTAACTCTTTTGGTATGTCGATGGCTTGCGGGCAATGCTCGTTACACTGGTCACAACCGACACAATGGTCTGCCTGGCGCAGTTTCGGAACGCTGCGGTCATAGCCGACCAGGAAGGCACGACGGGCTTCGCGGTAGTTTTCATCCGTCCGGCTTTTCGGAACATTTCCTTCATTCACACATTTATTATAATGAAGAAGCACGGCCGGAATATCTATCGCATACGGGCACGGCATACAGTATTTGCAGTCGTTGCAAGGGATTGTCGGATATTTAATCATCAGTTGCGCAGTCTCTTCCAGAAAGTCCTTATCCTCATCTGTCAGCGGAATAAGCGGGGAATACGTGCGGATATTATCCTGCAAATGCTCCATATACGTCATGCCGCTCAAAGCCGTCAGCACCAGTTCGGGTGAACCGGCAAAACGGAAAGCCCATGAGGCGACACTATCTTCGGGGCGGCGTTGTTTCAACCGGGTAACGATATGCTGGGGCACATTCGACAGGCGGCCACCCAGTAACGGTTCCATGATAATCGCAGGGATATTCCGCTTTTCCAACTCCTGATAAAGATATTCGGCATTCACATTCCTACCTGTCGCATGCCGCCAGTCGACATAGTTCAGCTGTATCTGCACGAAATCCCAATGAACGGTATCGTGCATAGCCAGCACCTCATCGAAAACGTCCGACGTTCCATGAAACGACCAACCCAGATGGCGGATACGCCCCGCTTCCCGCTCTTTCATAAGGAAATCCAACATTCCGTTATCGACATAGCGGTCGTTGAATGTCTTCATTCCCTGGCCGCCACCGATGGAGTGGAGCAGATAATAATCCAGATAATCGGTTTGCAACTCGCTGAATGAACGGCGGTACATCGCCATCGAGTTTTCACGCGTATAGTTCGAGAAATTCGACAATTTGGTAGCCAGATAATACGAGTCCCGGGGATGCCAGCTAAGAGCAATCCCCGTAGCCTTTTCCGACCAGCCCTGCACATAAACGGGTGACGTATCGAAATAGTTCACCCCATGGGCGATGGCATAATCCACCAGTTCGTTGACAGCATCCTGGTCAATCAAGTCGCCTTTCCCGTCAGGTGAAGGGATAGTCGGCCAGCGCATACAACCATAGCCCAGCAGGGACACTTTATCCCCCAGTCCGGGGAATGTGCGGTAAGTCATCTGGTCGGTCGGAACAGGCGAAGAGGCTTTGCTTCCGGAACCTCTCTGGTCTTTCGGGGCACAGCCATAGAGTGCCGCCGTAGTAGTTGCCGCCGTGATGCCTACGATATTCAGAAAATCGCGGCGATTGATATGTTGATTCTTCATAGGTCTATTCTTTAAAAACGGATTAAATAACTCGATGTCTTTCATGCCCTTCCACATAGATAGCCGTAAACGGGCGCGACGGGCAGAGATGTTCGCAGGCACCGCAGCCGATGCAACGTTCGGTATTAATGACCGGTATCTTCAGGGATTTCGGATTATCCGCATCAGATGCAACCATTTCTATCGCATTCGTCGGACAATGCCGGGAACAGTTACCGCATTCGACACCGTCGGTCAGCGGGATACAGTTCGCTTTCACCCATACGGCATGTCCTATCTGGACAGATGATTTATCAGCTTTCGTTATCGGCTTGATGGCTCCTGCCGGACAGACTTCGGAACACTTTGTACATTCGGGACGGCAATAGCCCCGCTCATAAGACATCTCCGGCTGCATCAATGTCATCAAATCGCCGGAAGGACGCAGGACATGATTCGGGCAAACAGAGATACAAAGCTGGCAGGCCGTGCAATGCTGCCTCATATTCCGTATGCTCAATGCTCCGGGAGGGACAATCGCCGTCAGTTTTTCCTGTTCTTTCCGTTCTTTGATAGGTGCCAGTCCCCCGTCTCTTTTCATGATAACCTCTTCCCCCTTTTTCTCCTGGGCTTTCAGGGCACTCCCCATCATAACCAGAGCTGTTGCCGACAAGGCCCGGCGACGGGAAAGGTTCGTTTTATCTTCCAGTTCAGGTTTCTCCGTGCCGGTTGCCTGTTTCTTCGTTTTCCATACCGGTGCGTAGGTTAGCGCATTCTTACGACAGGCGTCCAGGCAATTCATACAGGCTACGCAACGGCTGCCATCGATTTTATGTTCCTTGCTGTTGATGCAAGCTGCTTTACACTGGCGGGCACAAAGGCCGCAACTGTTACATTTATCCGTATCTATCGTGACACGATACAAAGAATAACGGGAGATAAAACCCAACACCGTACCAACCGGACAAATCGTATTGCAATAAGTACGCCCATTACGCCAGGCCAATACGACAAGAACCACCAGCGTAGCCAAAGCCGCCAAAAATGTCGGCAGACTCTTCATCCATACATCCACCTCATAAAAAGCATAACTCTCCACCCGTGCCGCCAGATAAGCAAATAAATTATTCCCCCACATCCAAAGCGGCTGAAACAAATTATTAGCGATACGCCCATACGCACTGTAAGGAGCCAGCAAAGCAACCAGAGAGCCTACCCCCGCAACCAACGCCAGCACAAAAACGAACAATACTCCGTAACGTAACCAGGACAACGCCGGCGAATAAGAATAAGGCAACTTCTTCCCTCTCCTGCCAATCCGCGCAATAACATCCTGAAAAACGCCCAATGGACAAATCACCGAGCAGTAAACACGTCCGAAAGCCAGCGTCAGAAGGACTAAAAATAACACAACACCCACATTCAATGCCAACACGGCGGGTAAGAACTGAATTTTAGCCAGCCACCCGAACCATCCGTGCAACGTCCCTGTAAAGTCGAGGAACAGTAGAGTGATAAGCACGAAACATAAGGTAGCCGCTATCAGTCTGATTTTTCGTAACATCATGTATCCTATTATTGATTAATAATCCGGTACAAATATGCCGGATTTTTAATATAAAAGATACAGACGTCTCGTCAAAACGAAAAAAAAGGGAATAATCGCGAAATGCCGGTCAATCATTTACCAGCCACGCTTTAAACTCGGATGCTTTATTCTTGCTGACATAGATACGTTCGGGAACCTCCACATCGAGCGTCACCAGCAGACGGCTGTCGAACCAGATAGTGATGTTGGATATACTGTCCCTGTTTATGATGAACTGTTTGTTCGCCCGGGTAAAATCAGCCGGATTAAGGGACGGCATTATCTGTTCCAATGTCCGGGAATACGGGTAACTGGCTCCGTCTTTCAGATAGATGGAGGTATTTTTGCCGGATGTGTAAAAGCAGGAAACATCCTTCAGGTTGACCGGCAAGAGCTTGTCCTTATAAGGGACCAGCAATTTATCCTTGTATTTAGGGGCAGGGACCAGCCGGGTTAGCTGTGACAGGTATTGGAGAATATCCTGCCGGTTCAGTTTGCCGTATTTATCCAAAGCATGCCTGATATCTTCGACCTTAATCGGTTTCAGCAGATAGTCGATGCTGTTCACTTTAAAGGCTTCTATCGCATACCGGTCGTAAGCCGTCGTGAAAACGATAGGCGTTTCAAGTTCTATTTTATCAAAGATATTGAAGGCCGAACCGTCGGACAGGTGTATATCCATAAATATCAACTCCGGAGCCGGGTTCGACTGAAGCCAGTGGACGGTCTGGGTGACACTTTCGGTATTCCCGGCAATCTGTATATCCGGGGCAACCTCCATCAATATATCCACCAGGTTTTCGTAAGCTGCTGTTTCGTCTTCTACAATCAACACGTTCATACAAGTATCATTTTAAAGGGAGACAGACGCGGAAAGTTTCTTCTGTCGATTCTATCCGTATCTGTTTATTCATTAACAAAGTAAAACGGCTCTCCAGGTTCGCAAGTCCTGTTCCGTTGGTATCGGGAGCGGACAGCTTCGGATAGACCGGGTTCGATACGACCAGTTCGTCCTGTTCGTTCAGCACGATTGAGATTTCCATTTTATGTTCGCTGTCTATCCTGTTATGGACAACCACGTTATCCACCAGAGGCAGCAAAGACAGAACAGGCAGCATCAACAAATCTTTCCGTTCTTCTTCCACCCGGACTGAAAAGGTCAGTTTATTCGCAAAACGTACTTCCATAACATACTGGAAAGACAGCATAAACTCCAGCTCTTCCCGCAATGAGACCAACCCTTTCCGGTCACTCTGAAGGATATAGCGGAAGATATCGGACAACTGATGGACATACATCAGCGTCTTTTCGTCATCCTTTTTACGAATCAATGAAGAGATGCCGTTCAGCGAATTAAAAAAGAAATGCGGATTAATCTGGTTGGCCAGTGCATCGCAGCGGCTTTGCAGATTTTCAAAACGCAAACGCTCTATCTCCGACTCCTTCTCCCGCTGCCGGGAATACAACATGGAAATATATCCGATAAACGTACAGAGAAAGCATGTCACGAAGAACTGGAATATCAGAATACTGCCCAAAGCATCCGTATGAATACCCAAAGAAGAAACCCCGTACGATATGGAGGCATAAAGCAGGTAAGCGATAAAAGAAAACAGGAAGTTACGCATCAGCCGTTGCTTGAACAGGGTAGCCGGCATCTTCTTCAGATTATAGCGTATCAGCAAACTGATTAATCCCCAGAAGAAAAGGAAGCGATACACAAAAAAGGAAAGAAGACCGGTAACGCCAGTCCCCTCCACATATTTCAACTCCCAGGGGATACAGGCGATGTTTGGGTATATGATAAAAACCGTACTAATCAAGCTGACCAGCGGAAGTCTCCGGGCAATATAGGTATCAAACGAATCCATAGCATCTTATTTCCTGTAACAAAGAAAAACAAAATAATCGGCACTTCACAATCCCCAGGTAGGAAAACGAAAAAAAGCAGCGTGAAGACGAAAAGAAAATCACTGTCAGAATACCGGAAGAGGCGTTTTGACTAATTTCTTATTTCCCCGGGTCTGTAAATATAACAGGAACAGTATATCGACATTTCATAAAACGAGGTTGCTGATAGTAACCGACAGCCGGTTTCCAACGTGGCATAAGCCGAAGTACCCGCAAAGCCTCTTCATCAAATACAGGAATATTGCTACCACGAACAACTTCAATATCCTCCAACTCTCCATACGTATTTATAGTAAATGTACAAGTAACCCTCACATTCTTATTCGAACCGATATACGAAGAAGGATATTGTAGATGTTTCCTGATAAACTCTAAACAGGCAGCACTACCGCCGGGAAACTCCGGCATCGATTCATAATCGACAAACAGCTGTTCTTTCTGTTTATCCCATGCTTCGCGTATTTTCTGCCGGGTATAATGATGTTGCGGACGAAACGAGACATAAACAGCGTACATACATTCCACCCGTTTGCCGGCTTTATCATAGGCCGGAAGCCAATGCGACATTGTATTTATCAGACGCTTTACCTCTTTTTCACAGGCCGGCTCACTACTTTCCAGCGTGAAAACATCTTTTGCCATCCCCATTGTGTCTATCGTAAACTGGCAAACGGCGTAACCTCCCCTATTTGCTTTTAACATATCTACAGGATACTCCATCTTATCATAAAAATACTTTTCAATATCTACAAAACCCGGAAATTGAGGCACCTCACTTAACTCCACCGGATTTTTCAGTTGTAATCCCAGCTGCCAGATGCCACGATAAACCGGATTACGGACTGTATCGACAGGTTCTTTTTCCAACTTCTCCAAAAGGGCGGCAGCAACCTGCTTCGTCAAAGCCCAATCAGTCTCATTCCTGACAATCCGGCTGTAAACGGAATCTCCCAGGTCGGTCAATTCGCGGCACAAAGAACCGGCCTCAGGTGCCCATTTCAAAGCGACGTTCACTTTTCCACAAGTATCCGTCGAAGCGAAATAACAGGTATACCCATCCAGTCCGAGACTATACCCGTCTACATCTTCTGCCAGCAGGAGGGCACGGCGGAACAGATTCGAAAGCAGGTCGTACAACTCCCGGTCAGCCGGTGCTTCCATCGTTTTAGCAGATAATCTGTCTGTAGAATAATGAAAAAGACGATGGCCCTCAATCGCTTTGAACCGATAGATATCGTCCAACTGCTCTATTTCCCAGGCTTTACAATCATCCATGCAATCCTTATTCATAAAGAAAGCCTGCGGAGCGGAAGAAAATGTCGTACGCAGGAAGTTAGTACCAACCATTTCGGCAGAAAGAGTATCGTGAGTGAGTTCAAGATACCGGTCTTTTACCTGTGCACCCAAATCGGCCAACGAAAACAGGTACACGAATAGAAATCCTATAATTCGCATAAACAGGCCCTCCAATTAGATATTATACGGTTTCCAAATATACAGAAAATCCCATGCCTCCCATCTCATTCTTGTCGGTTATTTTCTTCTTTATAGAAATCTACCGGAACGGTATATTTTACTTTTACCGGTTTACCACGCTGCTGGCCCGGTATCCATTTCGGCATTTTCCGGACGATACGGATTGCTTCGTCATCGAGTTCTTTATACGAAGAAGAACGAATGACCTGAATATCACTTAACGAACCGTTTCTTTCCACAACAAACGAAACAACCACACGTCCTTCTTTTG
The DNA here is from genome assembly GCF_020091425.1 of Parabacteroides goldsteinii. Taxonomy (NCBI): domain Bacteria; kingdom Pseudomonadati; phylum Bacteroidota; class Bacteroidia; order Bacteroidales; family Tannerellaceae; genus Parabacteroides; species Parabacteroides goldsteinii. The sequence goes on from NZ_CP081906.1 coordinate 2,991,963, forward strand.
TTATGTTTTTCGAGATATTATCCTCAATGAATTTTAAAAGACCGGAATGACCGCCATCCGGAAATTCCGGCATTTGTTCTACGACAGTGAATACCCGCGTTGCAAATAAATGTTCCTCCTTTTCACGATATTCCTGTTCGGATAAACCACCCAGAACCGTTTCGGGAACAGGAGTTTTGGTAGCCTGTGCCAGTTCCTGTTTGCTATCCGACAGGCGAAAATCTGCCATCATCAACAGTTTGTCACCAACGTGCATATCACCGACGGTAACCTCATAGAAAAAGCGATAACGTCCGGTATGGTTCGGATACACATCGGGATAAAGAGAAGCAGAAAACTCCCAACTATCTCCATTCTCTACCCCATAAAGGATATCGACTGCAAAATCATTGATAGGCAGTTCGCGCCAGACATCTTTATCGTCTTCATAGGTGATATAATAATGTGCACCACAACAAACAGGACCTCCGCTATGATTGTATAAGATAAATTTTACCAGCTTGGTTTCCGTTGAATAAACGGTGTATTCAGGACGAAGAGCAACGCCTTTTATATCGTTCACTCCTACTGTAGTATTTACAGGGGGCACCTCAGGACCGGTAAAACGGAAAGCCGGAGAATCCATCACTTTCTCACGAAATTCTTTCTGCTTCTCAGGAGTATTGACAATCAGGCATACCTCGATAGCATGTGTTCCAACCCCGGTACTTTTCACATTACGCATCACAGAAGTTCTTTCGAGTTGCCGCCATCGTTCAGTCAGTTTTTCGTTAATTACTAAAAGTTCTTTTTGAGTATAGGTCAAACCTGGTTCGACTACGAACTCCTTCGACCCCAATATCTCTTCCAGTTGTTTACGGACAGTGGCAGAGTCACCTCTGATTTGGATAACCAACGTATCCCGGTCATTAATATAGACGCCGCCGATAAAGTCGGGGCAATTCTTGCTCTCGACCGAAAAACCGATAACACCGGGAGGGTTATCGCCATAGAGTTCACTCAGCTTATCCAATAGCCGCATCGGAACTTCCTGGGCAGAGACTTCCCGGTCTGACATATTGTGAGCTGGAGTCTCACAAATACTGTCTTTCGGCATCGTGTCCGCCAATTTACGAGAAGTGGAGATGTTGCAGGAGAAAGCAAACAACAGACCACCGATACATACTGATAAAAGAAGTCGATTTTCCATACCTCATCTGATTTATTGATTATCCATTACTCGCCTGCTTTTTACGGAAAGTGACCGGAATGGTGTATTTCGTCCTGACTATCTTCCCATGTTGTTTGCCGGGGTTCCATTTCGGCATTTTCCGGATGATACGGATTGCTTCGTCTTCCAGTTGCTTATCGCCTTTGGAACGAAGAATCTCGATATTACTCAACGAGCCGTCCCTCTCAACAACAAAGCTAAGAGTTATCCGGTCTTCCTTGCCAGTTGCTCTAACCTCTTCCGATACAGCATTCTCTAAAAACGCCAGCATACCCGGCTGACCACCATCGGGAAACTCCGGCATTTGTTCCACCACCACAAATACCTTAGTCTCTAATTCCTGTTCCAGTTCACGTTCTTTCTGTATCAGATATTCCTGTTCAGATATTCCTTGCAGGATATATTCGGGAATGGGAGTTTTAGTGGCATGTGCCAGTTCCTGTTTATCATCAGAAAGGACAAATTCTGTCATCAGACGTACGTTATCCCCTATACGAAGGTCTCCAAGGGTGACATCAAGAAAAAAACGATAGCGTCCGGGAAGGTTCGCATGCACTTGAGGATAAAGAGAAGCGTCAATAGTCTTATGCTCCCCATTTTCCGCACCATAAGCAATCAAGACTACGATTCGGTCTGTAGGCAGTCCGCGCCATACGCCATCCGTATCTTCATAGGTGATAGTATAATCTCTACCATAATAAACCTTATCACCGCTATTGTTATACAAAATAAAAGAAGCCTTCTCCGCATCGGTCGGATAAACCGTATACTCCGGACGAAGAGATATGCCCCGTGTATCATTACCCCCCACCATTGCATTTTCGGCAACCTTCTCCGGCCCGGTAAAACGAAAAGCGGGGGAATCCATTACTTTCTCACGAAACTCTTTCCGCTTCTCCGGCGTGTTAAGCATCAAACGGATTTCTATGTCATTGATTCCAACACCTGTACTTACCACATTCTGCATAACAGGCGTTTCCTTCAATGCTTCCCATCGTTCGCTCAGTTTGTTCTGAATAACAGCCAGTTCCTTCTGCGTGTAAGCCCCGGCCGGTTCTACGATAAACTCTTTCGAATCCAGAACTTCTTCCAGTTGTTTACGTACGGCGGCAGAATCACCCCTAATCTGGATAACCAGCGTATCCCGGTCGTTGATATAGACACCACCGATAAAATCGGGACAATCCTTGCTTTCTACCGAGAAACCGACGACTCCGGGAGGATTATCTCCATAAAGTTCTCCCAGTTTATGGAGCAATCGTATCGGTACTTCCTGTGCAGACATCTCCCGGCCCGTTATCTGACCGACACTGTCTGTCGGCATTAAATCCGTCTGCTTGCGGGAAGTGGAGACATTGCAGGAAGAAACAAGCCACAAGCAACTGAGACATACTAGTGAAAGATAGTAATTCTCCATACCGCTCTTTTTAATTTGTTTCCAAATATACGGAATTAAAGAAAGGATAATGCTTATCTCCGGCAAAATCATGTCCAAATAGCGGAACAAACACGCTATTCCGTGACCACAACGAGCATAAATCAACTAAAAAAAGTGTTAAAAGTCGCCATTTTTGAGTAACAAAAGAGACATGGAAAGCCTCTTTTTGCCGTCATTGGACTGACGAACGACCAGGTAGAAACCCGCCATAAGGGATTTGGATATAATCTATCAAAGAAAGATTAACAACCTGACAGATAGCGAAATAACAAAGCATACTCTATTGATTCTACACTCCCGTTTTAAGAATCGGGGGCAGATAGGGTCGACAAAAAGGCTTTTTGGGAAACTTCTGTATAGTGTGTTCCTTGTTCCTTCTACGACACACTCGTAAAAGGAACAAGGAACATCTTACTATAAAGTTTTCAAAAACCTCTTTTTGTCGACCCTATCTGCCCCCGAATAGATTGGCTGCGGCAGCTATTTTATTTGATTGCAGCAGCCACCGGAAACAGCTGCGGCAGCCAGTGAAAACAGTTGGGGCACCCATTTTTTTATCCGCGTTATTCGCGTTTATTTAACTCATATTCTAAAACGCCCCCTCTTTATTCCGTTATAAAACAACCGTTTTCCACACTCCAGTCGTTGCCGAAGAAACCGGATACGCGGATTCCATGAATGCCTTCTTTCAATATATCGACATTGAATATCAGCAAATCGGGAAAACCGGTAATGCCGGAAATATAGTCGTTCGGATAAGTCGCTTTCATGCCTTCGATGCCTGTTCCGGCCACTACGCCGACACTGGCCGTTGGACTGTCGGGACGCGGGTAGACGAAATAAGTTCCCAGGTCGTTGCCTTTAAGCACTTTGTCTCCCATGCGGATTTCTCCCTTCAAGACTTGCACGGGGGCGTTCTTCAGGAGCTTGTTCCAGGCTTTGTTGTTACTGGCATTTCCGTAAAGCACCACATTCCGGTCTGCATAGGCGGAAGGGATGAAATCTTTGTCGGCAATCACGTCGATAGAGCCATTGCCCCTGTACAGGAAAGTCTCCGCATCAAAGCGAGCCTTGTTCTGATACCAGGTATTTTCCTCTTTATTTCCTCCGGTAGCATATACAAACACAACACGATTATCGAATGCCTGCTTGAAGCCGCCGTAACGGGAAGGATATTTCTCCGTTACCGGAATCTCTTCTACCAAAGTCCATTTGCCGGAAACCTTCTTCAGCACAGCCGGCCGGGTTCCGTCTACCGGGATTGTTTCGTTATCGATAGTGATGCTGGCTTCTGCCGGAAGTTTCAGAGCCGGAAAATCGAATGTAAGGGCTGCCACATTAGACGTCGTGCCCGAAATACCGTTATCCGTCTGTTTGAAAGAGACAGAAGAAAAATCGTAAGCCGTATCCTGCTGGTTGATGGTCACCCAATAATCTTTGGCAGAGATAGCCGGGGAAGCGGTATGGAACTCCAGCTGTTTCACTTTGTCGGCAGACGGCACACTGTGCCACCGGAAGTAATCGAAGATAGGTTTCCAGTCAACACTTTCATTGCTATACCAATGGGAACCGCCCGGATATTCATAATAACAGAAGTCGGGATGGAAAGTACCCAGTATTTCACGCATGCGGCGAACCTGTTCGATAGGAACGACATTGTCCGAATCGCCGTGAAGAATGTAAATGCCCGATTGCAGGAAGTTCTTTCTCAAATCGAGGACACGTCCGGCATTGGCCGCCTGGCAAATCATCGGGAAATGTTTCTCACCGACATTCGCTGCATCCGCATTCGGCCTTGAATATTTGGCAATATCCGGATAGCTGGCGCAGGGAGCGATAGCGGCAAAACGGTCGGGATAGGTTACACCCAGGAACCAGGTTCCGTGGCCTCCCATCGAATGCCCGGTAAGATAAGTATGGGCGGGGTCTGTCTTAAAGACCTTTTCTGCTTCGGCAAGCACTTCCATCGCGTCGATACGTCCCCACTCTTCCCAGTTGAAGCCGAATGGGCGGCGGTTGGTCGGGGCAATGATATGTCCCCAGTCCTTCGGTGCATAGGCGCGGGCCTGGTTGCGGGCCTCCACGGATGCGCCGTGGACGGACAGGAACAATGCCTGGTTATCACCCTGTGTAGTAGAAGGATTCACGCTGTAATACTGCACGCTTCCGTCCACATCGCTGATAAAGGTACGTTCGTGGATGGAAGAAGCATCTTTCTGTTGCAGGGATATCTCCGTGCGGTCAATCTCTTTGCCGGATTTGTCTTGCAAGATAACAGTTGCCTTCGTCTCCCCTTTCTTTGAAGAGGTAGCGCCGGGGATACGGAATTTCACCTTGCGGACCATCATAGGCATGACATCGTCCGTCGTAAGGGTCGCAGACTCTCCGTTTTCCAGCGTACATTGTATCTTCAGTCCGGTAAGAGCTTTCTCCTGTGCATTGACGATACGGATGGCGGCCCATTTCTCTCCTTCCCCGTTGATGATGTCGGGAAGGGTCATATCCCTCTTTGTCAGCATCACCGGCTTGGTGGGGATAATCAACTTGGCTTCCACCCTACCGAAACGGCCGGGAGTGAATATAAACTCATTCATCCCTTTCTGCATCCGGAAAGGAATCAGCGTATAGGCAAAGTCGTAATGGTCGCCCTCGTGAGGCATGCCATTGATGAACGTACGGGTATTCCCGCTCGATTCGAGCAAGGCAATCTGAGGTTTATCCGCTTTATATTCCGTAAAGACATAGGCACGGCGTAAAGCACGGTTGGCGAACTTACCGGTAGAGTCGGCCTCGATAGGAGTCCATTGCACGGCTTCGCGGGTCCGTCCGTAATTTGTTGCCGTCAGGTCATTTGCAGAAGGCGCACGGAATTTGCCGGTCGCGATTTCCCAACCCAGCCCGTCGGAGGTCGTAAACAAATAACCGGAAGGAGCCGTCACCGGCAGGAAATAACCCTGCCGGAAAGTGTGCAATATCATACCCTCGTCGACACGTTCCACACGCTCTTTTCCAAAATATTCGACGATGTTCCCTTTTGTCTGTTGCGCCGCCAAAGGGGACAGTCCCAGGAACAAGCTGGCGACAGTTATAAAATAAACTCTTTTCATTTGATTACCAATAATACTGGTCCATAATCTCTTTCATCCGGGGAGTATCGGCATCGGTGTCGCCGACTTCCTGGCGGAGTGTCAGCAATTCCTGTTTCATCTCTTTGATGATATCCTGATACTGCGGTTCATTGTACATATTCTTATCTTCTTTCGGGTCGACTTGCAGGTCATGAAATTCCCAGGCCGGTGTTGTCGGAGTTTCTTCCGAGCCGGTTGCATTCAGACGGTCGCCGTAAAGGAACATCAGTTTATACCGTTCGTTGCGGATACCCATGTGGGCAGGGCGGATGGAATGGTGTGTCCAGTAACGGTAATACATTTCCTTACGCCAGTCGGCCGGTGTTTCACCTTTCAGGTTCTGACGGAAACTTTCTCCCTGTGATTTTTCCGGCGCCTTGATACCTGCGTAATCAGCAAGTGTGGCAGCGAAATCTACATTCAGGATAATATCCTTGTTGCGTGTTCCCGCCGGAATCTCTTTCGGATAACGAATCACGAAAGGCATGTGCAACGGTTCTTCATACATCATACGTTTATCGAACATGCCGTGTTCACCCAGGAAATACCCCTGGTCGGAAACATAGACGATAATTGTATTCTTGGCCAGTCCTTCTTCATCCAGCATCTTGAGCAAGCGTCCGATGTTGTCGTCGATAGTCGCGCCGCAACGCAGGTAATCTTTAATCATCTTCTGATAGATTTTCTTACGGGCAGCCACTTTATCCATACCTTTCGTAGAGAAAGGCAGTTCCGGATATTGGCACCACCAGGCGGCAGGGTCTTTCGATGCGGTTTCCCAACGCCATCCCATATTCTCCAGCTGCTGGCCCTGGAATGCCCTCCCGGACGTTTCCGGTCCGAACTCCATCATGTTCTCCGGTTCCGGAAAGACAACATCGTCGTACAGATGCTTCATCCGTTCGGGAAAATCCCAGGGTTCGTGCGTTGCCTTGAAATGACAGCACATCATGAACGGTTTGTTCTTATCCCGGTTGCGTATCCAGTCGATGGTCTGGTCGGTAACGATATCGGTAGAGAAACCTTTTACCTCGGTGCCTTGCTTGCCCTTATCGTCGTCCACCCAGTTCTCGGCAGTCTTGAAGATCGGATTGACATATTCTCCCTGATCATGGAACACATTGAAGTGGTCGAAGCCGGCCGGTTGCCTTTTCAGATGCCATTTACCGATCAGAGCCGTCTGGTAACCGCCGGCCTGCATCTGCTTGGCGATATTATCGACTGCCGGGTCCAACCCGTCCTCCAGCGTATAGACGCCGTTGCGGTGGCTGTATGCCCCGGTCATAATAGCGGCACGGCTCGGTGCGGAGATTGAGTTCGTACAGAAACAGTTATCCAGCACGCAGCCTTCGGCGGCCAGGCGGCGGATATTCTCGTTCTTCACATAGTCGGCCAGAATACCTCCATAGATACCCCATGCCTGGCCTGTATGGTCGTCAGACAGGATAAAAAGAATATTCGGACGTTCTTCCTGGCTTTTCTCTGATTTATTGGCCGAGTTACAGCCAATAAAAGGCAGGCATGTTGCCAACATACCTGCTTTTACAATTAGATTAGCGTTTCTCATTTTTATATTATTATTTCAGTTTTCCCGGTTCGCGGCGTCCTGTTCCCTTCACACGTGTCAGGTTATCTCCCAGGTCTTTACGCATATCGTCGGCAATCTTCATCAGCTTGGCTGCTTCTTCCGGATATTGGGAAATAACGTCGTAACGTTCTCCCGGGTCACGGCGCAGGTCATACATCTCGGCTTTCTTCAATTCCAGGTTTGTCAAATCTCCCGGCTGTCCGTCGTTACCCGGCACATAAGCGCCGTAAGTGACATATTTATGCGGGAAGACCAGCTTGAACTTACCGTCCGTGACTGCTTCCAAATCATTTTTGTGATAATAATAAACGAACGATTCGCGCGGGTTGGCATCTTGCTCCCCTTTTATCAAAGACAGGATGCTGACACCGTCAATCTTACGCTGGGGCAGCGGTGCGCCGCTGATATCGGCCAATGTAGGAAGAAGGTCGATATTGGATGCCAGTTTGTTACAGGTTGTTCCCGGCTGGGTTACTCCTTTCCAGTACATCACGCAAGGGATACGGTTACCTCCGTCGAAAGTGGTAGCTTTAGCCTCACGCAATCCGCCTGCCGAACCGGCATGGTTACCATAGTTCGCCCACGGGCCGTTATCAGACGTAAGGACAATCAGTGTATTTTCTTCCAACCCTTGTTCGCGGAGTGCTTTCAATACTTCACCGACACTCCAGTCCAGTTCCATCATAACATCGCCATACAGTCCCTGTTCGCTCTTTCCTTTAAACTTGTCGGAAACGGCCAGCGGAACATGCGGCATGGAATGTGCCAGATAGATAAAGAACGGTTTATTCTTATTCTTCTTGATGAAATTGACCGTACGGTTGGTATAATCCGTTGTAAACTGTGACTGGTCGGTGTTATAACCGATAATCTCATTTCCGTCATAGGTCGGCAGGTCCGGAAAATTGAACACTTCTCCCTGCTGCGGATGGAAAGGCCACATATCGTTTGAATAAGGCAATCCGTAATATTCATCGAAACCGTTCTGCAAAGGCAGGAACTGTTTAGCATCGCCCAGATGCCATTTACCGAAAACTGCGGTACTGTATCCTTTCTGCTTCAGCAACTCTCCTATCGTCATTTCGTCCGGACTGATACCATAATCAGAACCCGGTCCCGGTGCACCGGCAAATCCGATACGGTTCGGATAGCATCCGGTCAGCAGTCCGGCACGTGAAGCGCCACTGATAGGTTGTCCGGCCAGAAAATGAGTGAAGCGGACTCCCTCAGCAGCCATACGGTCGATGTTCGGCGTTTTATATCCATATGCGCCATTATAAGAAAAATCCCCATAACCGGCATCATCGAGGTTGATGATAATGAAGTTGGTGTAGTTTGCTGCAAGTCCCGTTACTGATAGTCCGGAGGCCGCAGCCAAAAGCATTAGCTTACTATTCATGATATCGTGTTTTTATTAGATAATGTTGTTATTATTACCGCATAAGAGCGTTAAAGATACGAATAAAATAAATTTCTTCCGAATGAAATCGTTTTTTCATTCGGAAGAAATCAGAATTACTCCCGCATCCGGACCAGGATGCGGGAAGGTATGTTCAATTATTTCCAACCTGGGTTCTGCACCAGATTTTCATTTAAAAGAGTTTGTTTCAAAGGAATGGGATACAGATAGCATTTATCTTCCCAACCCGGATTCGGTTTCTCGATATAAGTAACACAGTTTACATAGCGAGGCATTTCCGAACCTTTATACAGACTCTTTGCCAGCGCTTCGCTATTGTAATCTTCTATATTATTAATCTTGACACCGACAGGCTGTTCATTCAGATAGTTACCTTTTTTCCAACGTTTGATATCGTCAAAACGGAAACCTGAACCCATCAATTCGGAACATCTTTCACGGCGTATCTCCCACAAAACAGGAGCGACATCCGAATCACGGAACTTGTCGAAATCAGCACCGATATTGTTTACCTCCATAGCCGCAACGCCGGCACGTGCACGCAACTTGTTGACAGTAGCATCGGCAACGGACTGGTCGAAACGTCCCAGTTCAAACATTGCTTCGGCATGGTTTATCAACACCTCTCCCATACGGAAGATAGGCCCGTCGGTACCTTGTACCTCTCCTTTATCAGCTCCGGGTAACGCATTATAATATTTGTACATGAAGTAACCGGTCTGCGTATCCACACCGCTGACTTTTACTGCCGTCAAATTCGGTATATTTGCAATATAAGAAGCCTTCTTCGACAGAGGCAACATTTTCCTCTCCGGATTATTTTTAGATAACTTACCCATTAAATCCATATACTCACGTTCCACAGCGTTGCCCGTATATTCCCAATGGGATAAATCCGTAGAAACCGTCACTTTATAAGGAGGACAAATTGTATAATACAGACGTAAGTCACGATTTCTGAATTCATCATACACCGTATTGTCGCCATCATAAACGGTAGAAGTAGAAATAGGCCGTCCGTCAGCACATAAGTATTGTTCTACGAGCTTCTTTGAACCTTCATACAAACGTTCGCCAGTCGTACGCTGAGTCAAATCGTGCCCCTTTCCGCTTTCGTTTTCCAGGTACTCCCGATACAGAAGGATACTGCTTTGTCCTTTCAGGCTGGATGAGTTAAACACATCATCATAATCCGCCATCAGTCCCAGATTCTGGTCGATAAGTTTCTGGGAGGCTTTCACGCTTGCTTCCAGATATTTCGTACCGTCTACATTATCCACACTGCCATGATACTTTCTCCAGGTCCCTTCATACAGGCCGAAACGGGAAATAAAAGCACGTACTACATTCGGATTGACGGTATTGTCGCCGTCACCTTTCTCGTTTATATGCTCTTCGGCATACAACAGATTTTCCAACATGTGATTGGCAACCACCTCACGGGAATCTTGTTTTGCATACAACACATCCACATCTCCGGTCCCTACCAGATGTTCCAGCCAGGGCAAGTCACCGAACTTCTGAAGAAGTTTGAAGTATTCATGAGCACGGAAAAAATAACCGACTCCACGCCAGTGCGCTTTCTCCTTTTCCGTCATCTGTGAGTTTTCGATATTATCCAGCATCAGATTCACCCGGCGGATAAATTCAAACGTCCATGTATCCGCACTTACATTCGAAGCAGACATACGGTTGTTTGCCCAGGCGATACCACGGGCATCATTCGAATCGAACAACATATCCGATACATCTCCTGCCTGAGGATAGTTCTGATAAGCAATCAGTGTTTTATTGTACAATCCCCATGCGTACATTTTAAAATTATCATAAGTCGTAAAGACCGTGTTTTCCGTTTCTTTATCGATCGGGTATTTATCCAGGAATTCATCATTCAGGCAGGAAGTACCTCCAATAAGAAAAGCAGCCAGACATGCTGATAAATATATTTTTTTCATAAGAATCAAGTGTTATACAAATTATAAAGTAACATTAATACCAAAAGAGAATTTCTTCATGAACGGATACAAGTCATTAATACTCATCGTTTGTTCAGGGTCCATTCCTTTATACATATGATGTTTTGTCCAGAGGTCTTCACCACTAAAGAATACTTTAAAAGCCGAAATCGCTCTTGTTTTCTCAAGCCAGCTACTCGGGAATGAATAACTCAATGTGATATTTTTCAGTTTGATGTAAGAGGCATCCATCAGATATTTAGTCTGATTCCTTCTGTTGAAACCATCCGTTCCCTGGTTCACACCTGTCTGGTTTCCTAAACGGGGGTAATAAGCATTCGGATTTTCAGGAGTCCAATAATCCAGGTGATGTTTCAACACAGTAGCAGCAGCATTCGGGTTATCCGTGTTGGTGTGCGGCCATGCCAGGAAATTTGATTTACCGTCCGTACCGACAATCAGGTCACGTTTTCCAACTCCCTGGAAGAATACGGTCAGGTCAAAACCTTTCCAACCCACACCGGCATTGATTGCATACGGATAGCGTCTGGAATTATTACCGATAATCTTTCTGTCACCCGGATTTTTAGCCGTGTTGTCACCTGAGTTATCAATTTTACCATTCCCGTCTAAGTCTTTGAACAGGATATCACCCGGTCTCGGGTCACGAACATACGGGTCGATAGTAGGAACTCCTTCTTTCAGTTTATAGATACCTTTCGCCTCATCAATCGTTTCGAAATCATCTTCCGTATAGAAACGGTCTGTAACAAATCCCCAGATTTCCCCTATTTCCTGACCTACACGATAAGTAGACAATGATTCTGTCGGGTTATCGAACTTCGTTACTTTCGAACGTGAATCATACAGGTTCAAACCGATGTTATAACGCCAGTCTTTACCGATACGGTCTCTCCAGTTTATTGCCAACTCCCAACCTTTTGTACGCAGGTCGGCCGAGTTTTCCAACGGAGAAGAACCGCCAAGCACAGAAGGAAGTTCCTTACCCGGAGCCAACATACCTTTCGTATCGCGACGATACCAGTCAAATACCAGATCTAAACGGTTATCGAACATACCCAAGTCGAAACCGATATCCAGTGTCTCTACCTTTTCCCAAGTAAAGCTCGAACTAACCAAAGCCGGAACTTTACGGGTTATATTCCATAAGCCATTTTCCAACCATCCGTTTTCCGTCGCCATTACGCCCAGGAATGCATAGTTTTTAATAGCCTGGTTACCTACCTGTCCGAAAGAACCTCTCAGCTTGAAGTTCGTAACATATTCCTTCGACCAATCCATGAATTTTTCTTCAGAAACTCTCCAACCTAACGAGAAAGACGGGAAGAAACCGAAACGGTTGCCTGAAGGGAATTTGGAAGAACCATCATAACGCCCGTTCGTTTCAAACAGATATTTCCCTTTATAGTTATAAGAAGCTCTGTAATACAAACCACGTAACGAATATTCGTCATATTCATCGCCGGTAGTCATGGTACCGTCCGCACCGCTCAATGAGGGATGTTCCGGATTTACCACATGCAATTTCTTTCCCCAAACTCTACGCATGTAACTGTATTCCTGGTTGAAACCTGCCATTACACTGAAAGAGTGGTCGTTTATCGTCTTATCGTAATTTCCGTAAACGTTGATTGCATTGTAGTTGATATGCTTTTCATCCAACTGGTATGAAGAGTTACCGCTATAGGAGTCCGCCACTGAGAAATAGTTGTTTTCCGCATTGACATACTTCACTGTTTTCTGGTATTCATCCTGGTCGTAATTAGTTCTGTTGAAAGTATATTCAGCATTGATTAACAGTCCTTCCATCGGATTGAAAATAGCTTTACCGAAAAGACGGATATCTTCGTTGTTCTTTGCCTGGACCGGAGAATTCATGATATTCCAGCGGGGAGTACCGATTGGATAAGTTTCTCCATTTATCTCAACGTCACCTTCCGGATAATAAGTCGGCAGCAACTGGGCCAGACGATACGGAGACCAGTTTCTCAACGTATTCATATTCGGGTTAGTCGTTTTCGACTTGGAATATTTAATATCCGCCTGTACTTTCAACCAGGAAGTAATTTCCGTATTCACAAAAGAAGACAGGTTGTATCTGTTATAACCGTCCTTATCCGTAACCAGAATACCGTCTTCATCCAGGTATCCGAAAGATAGACGGTAAGCAGACTTAGCTGTACCGCCGCTCACTGAAACATTATGTGTCTGCTGGAAACCATAATTATCCATCATACGTTCCAGATGGTTGTTCTCTTTTAAATCGTACCGGTTACCGTTGTCATCCATATAATAGCCTAACGGATATTTACCCGGATTTGCCTGGTAATCTTCCAGATAGCCCAACCATGCAGTGATATCCTGTCCGTTGTTATAACGGCCGTTCTTATATCCCATATCATTATAGAAACGGACTGTTTCCAGCGGAGACGCTTTTTCTATCAAAGACTGAGGCTTTGAGAATGCAAAGTTGTTGTTGTAATTGATAGAAACCTTTTGCTCTTTATTCGCCTGTTTGGTTGTAATCAAAATAACACCGAAAGCAGCACGTGCACCGTAGATAGCAGCAGAAGCCGCATCTTTCAATACAGTTACCGTTTCAATATCGGACGGAGAAATCATATTGATATCCATCGGAACGTTATCGACCAATACCAACGGTTCGCCTTCTCCGTATTCGTCGATATTCAGACGGTTGGTACCGCGAACATTCAATGTCATGCTCTTACCCGGACTACCGGCATTGGTGGTAATTGTCAGACCCGGCATAGCTCCCTGCAACGCCTGGCTGGCGGAAACGACCGGACGGTCACCCATTACCTCTTCCATCTTCACCGTACTCACGGCACCTGTCAGATTGGCTTTTTTCTGTGTACCGAAACCTACGACTACAACTTCATCCAGTGTCTGGGTATCTTCCAGCAACTTAACTGCATATTGCGACTGCTGTCCGTCTACACGTATCTCTTTGTTCAGATAACCAATGTAAGAAATCGTCAGTGTACTGCCGGACGGGACATCCAGGCTGAATTTACCGTCGATATCCGTAATTGTGCCGTTAGTGGTACCTTTCACTACCACATTCGCACCGATAACAGCATCTCCCCTGTCGTCTGTTACCACACCTGAAATTTTCTTTTCCGGCTGTGCCTGCTGACGGGACGGAGCAGCGTTGGTTTTACGCACGCTGACTGCAATGGTATTGTTCTCCCGGTTAAAATCCAGACCGGTCTGTTTGGATATTTCATTTAAGACGTCTTTCAACGGTTTGCCATCAAAGGACAAATTGACCGTTAACTTGTTGTTGGTGACGGTCTCGCCGTAAAAGAACTTGACTCCCGTTTGCTGGGAAATCTCTTTGAGGACCTTTTCTACCGGTTGATTGTGGACCTCAACGGTCACTACTTCTGATTTTATCGTTTGGGCCATCGCCGGTTGTGCGCATACAACTGCTAAAAAAACAAAAAGTACAGCATAACAAGCCCAACAATACTTCTTAATATTAAGGAAGTTCATAAATTTGGAATGTTTTATAGTTGTTTTGAATAGTAATTTAAAACGACTCCGTATAGATTGCCTGGCCTCCACTCCGGACAATCGGTAGAGTATAAGGGAGGTCCCTGTGACCTTCCTTTTCTTTTTGTGGATAAGTTAACTGGTGTCTTTCATGTAAGTATCAATTTAGAATAAGTTAATAATCAATTCTTATATAAAACTATTTTGTCATTTTCTATCCTGTATTTTATATCTGTTGAATACTGTATCGATTTAAGTACTGCTTCCAGACTTTTATTATCATGTTCCCCGTAAATATAATCGTCATATTCCGCCCCCGGGGCAAATTCAATAGTCCGGTTATACATGCGGACCAGCTCATTGACAACGGTCCGTATGGGAGTCCTGTTAAAGTAAAGACCACCTTTTATCCAGACAGTGGAAAGCCTTGCATCTTCATTCCGTTTCTGGAACTCGCCTTTCGTCTTATCCATCACGAACTGTTCGTCCGGCAACAGGCGCATCATCGCTTCCGGTAAATCGACCTGCACTTTCCCCGTCTGAACACTAACAGTCAACTGCTCGTCCATATCAAAGGCTTTCACATTAAAGGAAGTACCCAGCACCTTTACATCGGCATCTTTCGTATGGATAAGGAAAGGTTTCTCTTCATCCCGGGTTACTTCGAAAAATGCTTCTCCATTCATCTCTATCCGGCGGACATCAGTAATGAACTCCCGGGGATATCTTAAATAAGAACCGGCATTCAATGTTACGGAAGTCCCGTCCGGCAAAATAATCCGTTTATGTTCGCCGTTCTTCACATGCACTTCCGTATATGTCAATACCTTTTCCTGATTCGAACGTATCAGGCGGAACCCACCCCAACCTATCGACAAGATGACAGCCACGATTGCCACATATCTCAAATAGGGAATAAAGGAGAAACGTTTCTCCGGTTTCCGGATGCGCGACAATAACAAACGGGCCTCTTCCCTGTATTGCTGATGCTGCAACGACGAAACCTCATCTTCCTCCATCTCTTCCCATACAGTGTCCATTGCTTCGGATATTTCCGTATTGTATTTTCCGGCATGGAAATGCTTCAACAGGTCGTCGGCATCTTTACGGGTATAGAGGCCGTCGACGAATCGTTTCAATAGGTTGTTTATATACTTCAAATCTGCCATATTATCGGTGCATGTATTTATAGTACCACGAAACGGGGTACAACTGGGATATGATTAACTTTTATTATGAATTCAGACAAAAGAGCAGTACTAGTAAATCGGCATACGTTCCGGAGTATTTCACTAAATATGAACGTATTACTTTCAAAGACGCAGAGATATGCTGCTGGACGGTATAGACTGAAATATTTAATTCTTCCGCTATTTCCTTATGAGACTTCATCTCTTTCCGGCTCATATCGAAGATACGGCGTTGCTGCGAAGTCAAATCGAGCAGGGCCTTTTCGAGCAGTTGGTTCAGGTCGTCATCCAATATTTTATCTTCCGTATCATTGGTCACATCTACCGAACCGGACAAGATGGTATTTTTAAGCTGTTGCTCTTTCTCTATCCCGGCCAGCAGATTGAGAATCCGGTTTTTCACAATTGTATAAACATAAGGTGCAAAAGGAGAATCCGGATTCAGGAAACGCCTGTTTTGCCAGACGGAGGTGAAAGCATCCTGGAAAACATCTTCTGCAAATTCTTTCGATTTAAGAAACTTCATCGCAAAGAACATCAGCCTGTTCTTATACAAAGCGTATAATTCACAGAATGCAGACTCGTCATCCTGAATCAAACCTGCAATAAGTATTTTTTCCTGTTCTGAATTATTATACATTTAAACTAATAAGTGGAAACACAATCCATACTCTTTGTATCCTAAAACTTGTCAAATATAAAGATATTCTATATACCTCACAAACATGTCTGTAAAATAAGACCGGCATTCCTGCGAACTTCTTTAATTCTATCTACGATTTTATTAAGTCAACAGGAAAGCGTACATTTGTGTGATTTTTACGAAAGGATTAGATTGCAGATGAAAGTATGTATTGCTGAAAAACCGAGTGTGGCACGAGAGATTGCCGAAGTACTGGGGGCTACAAAAAGAATGAACGGGTATATTGAAGGAAACGGATATCAGGTTACCTGGACATTCGGACATCTGTGTACACTCAAGGAACCTCACGAATACACCGACGACTGGAAACGATGGAGCCTGGGAGCACTTCCTATGATTCCTCCCCGTTTCGGTATCAAGTTGATTAGTAACCCGACCTACGAACAACAGTTCAAAGTGATCGAAAGCCTGATGCAGAATGCAGAGATGGTCATCAACTGCGGTGATGCCGGCCAGGAAGGGGAACTGATTCAACGTTGGGTGATGCAGAAAGCCGGCTGTAAATGCCCGGTTTACCGTTTATGGATATCATCCCTTACCGAAGAAGCCATTCGCGAAGGTTTCCAGCATCTGAAAGAACAGACTGAATTTGCCAGATTATATGAGGCAGGATTATCCCGTGCCATTGGCGACTGGTTGCTGGGAATGAATGCAACCCGATTATATACAATCCGTTACGGACAGAACCGCCAGGTGCTTTCTATCGGCCGTGTCCAGACACCGACACTGGCACTGATTGTAAACCGCCAGGCAGAGATAGACAATTTCAAGCCCGAACCTTACTGGGAGTTGAAAACCGTCTACCGGAATACGACCTTCTCCGCTACCAAGGGTAAATTCACCCAAAAGGAAGAAGGGGAAGCCTTCCTCGAAATCGTACAGCAGGAAGACTTTACCGTCACCGATATTTCCGAAAAGAAAGGGAAGGAATACGCTCCCCGCCTTTTCGACCTGACCTCGTTGCAGGTGGAATGTAACAAAAAGTTTGCATTTACCGCCGATGATACATTAAAACTGATTCAGTCATTATATGAAAAGAAAGTGACCACCTACCCCCGTGTAGATACCACTTTCCTGAGTGATGATATTTACCCGAAAGTTCCGAATACGCTGAAAGGGCTGGTCGATTATACCGAACTGACGGCTTCCCTGTTGAATGCCAAGATTCCCAAAAGCAAAAAAGTATTCGACAACTCAAAGGTAACCGACCACCACGCCATCATCCCGACTGGCGTACCCGCCCGTAACCTGACGGAGAATGAACGGAAGGTATATGACCTGGTTGCCCGTCGTTTCATCGCTGCCTTTTACCCGGACTGTGAAATCTCCACCACAACCGTACTCGGTAAAGTGGGTAAAGTAGACTTCAAAGTAACCGGAAAACAGATATTAAAACCGGGATGGCGCGTCGTATTCGGTGCGGAACAAAAAGACCCGGATGCCGAACCGACCGAGGAAGAAGGCGTATTGCCGGACTTCACCAAAGGAGAAACCGGACCGCACAAACCATTATTAAAGGAGACCTGGACGACTCCGCCCAAGCCTTATACAGAGGCAACGTTACTCCGTGCAATGGAAACGGCCGGTAAGCTGGTCGATAATGACGATTTGCGTGATGCCTTGAAGGAAAACGGTATCGGCCGTCCTTCCACCCGTGCAGCTATCATTGAAACGCTTTTCAAACGTAACTATATCCGTAAAGAACGAAAGAACCTGTTCCCCACCGCCACCGGAAAGGAATTGATAGATACAATACACGAAGAGTTACTGAAAAGTGCCGAACTGACCGGTTTATGGGAAAAGAAACTGCGTCAGATAGAACGTGGAACTTATGAGGCAAAAACATTCCTGGACGAACTCAAACAGATGGTTCACCAGGTAGTCATCAACGTCCTTTCCGACCAGTCCACCCGCACCATCACCATCGAGGAGGCCGCCAAAGAAGCACCGAAAGAGGAGAAAAAAGAAAAGAAACCCCGCAAGCCGCGTGCTAAAAAGGAAGAGGCTCCCAAAGAGAAAGCAGTCCCCCAACAACCGGCAAAACCGGTTTGCCCCATCTGCAAGAAAGGAAATATCCTGCGAGGCAAAACAGCTTACGGTTGTTCCGAATATAAGAATGGTTGTACATTCCGGCTGGATTATGCGACTTATGGGGAAGGGTTATCGGATGAGAAACTTATTTCTGTAATCAATCAAATTCAGAAAGAATAAATTTAAGAGTTTGAGGGTCCATACGGTTATCCCAAATAGTCAATATCTGTATTTGATTATTTTTTACCCGATAGTACATCGTATTATAATATGTTATCAGACATTGACGCACCTCTTGGCTATCTTCGAACAAAGGAAATAAATCAGGAGTTATACTTATTAACTTCAGACAACGAGTTATCTCTGAAAGAAAGTTCTTTTTGATAACTTTCCCTCATGTTATATCAAGATATTCAACAATATCATCCAAACGCTCCCGAGCGAGAGGGGTAAAATAAATATCCATGATTATTTATAGCGAGCCAATACTTCTTCCATAGGAATAAGAAAACCGTTATCAGCTTGTTCAATGCTGACACGTATATCGTCATAAATACGTTTCGGTACATTGATACGGGAATAATATTGAGCCACAGGCTCATTTAATACTGACTTTGAATGCTCTTCAGATTGTAACTCTTCTTTTTTCATATCTTCAGGTTTATAATGATTTACAAAGATAAAGTTTATCTTCAAACATTTACTATATTTGTCCGCAAATTATCGACTTATGAAAGAAGAATGGTTCCCTTTAGTCAACGAAATGGGAGAAACAATAGGTAAAGCGACCCGAAAAGAATGTCATAGCGGAAGCAAACAACTGCATCCGGTCATCCATCTGCATATCTTTAACGATGCCGGAGAACTATATCTGCAAAAACGTTCCATGACCAAAGATATCCAACCCGGTAAATGGGATACGGCTGTCGGCGGACATATCGATTATGGGGAAACGGTCGAAGAAGCTCTCCGCCGGGAAGTCCGTGAGGAGTTAGGCATTACAGCATTCACCCCCCAATTCATCACCCGTTACGTCTTTGAATCAGCTATTGAAAAAGAGCTAGTCAATACATTCCGCACAATTTACAACGGAGAAATCAAACCGGACACCGAGGAACTGGACGGCGGACGTTTCTGGTCGCTCGAAGAAATCAAGTCGAACCTGGGGCAAAATGTGTTTACTCCTAATTTTGAACAGGAGTTTAAGAGGTTGTTTCTATAACATGTCAGAATCAGCAGTAAAACCGTTCACCATTCACCTTGCAATAGCTAAAACACAATATAACAACACATAACCTATTCATTAACCAGGTGAATGATTATACAAAAAGGTGAACGGATATACACAAACCATTCACCTTCAATCATTATCATTTCCTCATCAAACAATAATAATTCCCCGTCTTCGTATGTATCTTCCGAATACCCGAAGCATTCAACATCTTTCCGAAACGGCAGGCAGAAGTATTGCTGAATTTTCGTTTGGAACGCTCCGATATGATATCCAATAGCTCCACCGAAGTAAACCGCTCTTCCTTCTCCCCCTCTTCCGGCAAACGAAAATAGGAAAACAGATACTGCATCTCCAACGGTTCATCCTGAAATCCTGAATTACTCTGTGTCAACGCCCGTTCCTCTTCGCTGTTCAACCAGTAACGTTCACCCGAACGGATCGCATGAAGCGCCTGTGCATACAACTGTTCATATTCTATCGGAACAGAAACATCGATAATACCTGTCACCTGAACACAAACATAACGCCGGCTCCCTGTCGGATCCGTCAACAGCTCCATCGGGTTAGCCGTAGCCGCAAACGAAGCCAACCGCCTCATCTGTTGGAACGTCTTCTGATGCGGACGCCGCACCTTCACTTCCGGTTTCTGAATCAGATATTTCAAATCCGCCTGATATTTCTTGCTCAACCGGTCGAATTCGTCAATCGTTATCAACACATTCTGAGCCATCAGCAGTTCCGCCTCGTTCTTATTCTCCAGATTGATGCTTTCCGCATGATAATCCCTCAATACAGGCGGAAGAAGTAAACGGAAAAAAGTCGACTTTGAAATCCCCTGTCCGCCCACTAAAACGGGAACAAGATTATTCGCATACAACCGGTCGGTCTTCTGCCAATGAGCTACCATACTGATAAACCATATATAAAAACGGTTCCTCCATTCCCCATCTTTTGTCGGAACTGTATCCGCCAATGCACGTATCCGGTCTCTCCCATCCCATGCCGGCAAATTATATAAAAACATTTCCAACGGATTATAGCTCGGTACCCTGGGCGAATAGATATACCGCCGCACATCCTTATCCCATATATCAAGCCCTTCCTCCATGGCATTCAGACAGATACCGTTCAACACCTCGGCAGTCACCGGCCGGAAACGGAAACAAAAAGAGTGCCTTTCCCGATATTCCACCTCACCGATAATCTCATTCTTCCGAAACTCATACCGCCGCTTCAAAAACTCCTCCATACGCGCCAGCAGATTCATAGACGACGGCAAACAAGGCTTCTTCCCAAACGCTTTACGGGAAAGATATACATTATGCACCGTCTGCCGCAACAAATTCAGGTCACGTAAATTCCACATCCGAAAATACAGCCAATGAACCACATCTTCCTCCGGAACGCCCGAATCAAAACAAAGCATACTTACGGCAGCTATAAAGTTTTTCGGTTCTTTTTCTTCCCAATCCGATCCCTGCTCACGATACACCTGATTCAGGCAAGTCTCAAAAAGCATTTCAATCTTTTTACGTTGTTCCGTACCCGGCAGGATACGTTCCAAAGGGTCGTCCGACTGCTTTATCTTCTCCACATACCCCGGTTCTTCAGGCATTGCCAACGGCTGCTCCATCCTGACCGGCAACGAGTCCGGATTATAAAAGCATTCCGGATCATACGAGATGCGGCATCCCCTGTCGAGCGACGGTTCCTTATACTCCGCCTCCCATTGCAACTGTGCCTGATAATGCAACATCGCCCTGCGATAAGCATGTGCATGGAAACAAGCCGCCATCTCCCGGTCAACCGGAAGCGAACCATCCGGCAACGTATAACGTACCACCACTTTCACACTCAGTCCGCTCGAACCGACAAAAGCCAGCAGAGGCTGATTATACATTACCACCTCATCGCGCAGCCTTCTGGCTTCCGAAATATTTGCCAAACGGTCAAATTCCAACAAGACCAAACCGTTATAACATTTCCATTCCTGCTCCTTATAACCGGAAGCAAAGAGTATGACCGGCACCTTCTCCGCATCAGCCGCACGACTTCCCGGCGAACAATAGGGAATCATTTCGCGCATATTCTTCACCGGCTTTGCCTTCGCCGCATCCTTCATATATTCCACGACAGTATCCAATTCCACCGGTTTTCCTGAACTCAGATTTCCTTTTACCCACGTCACTTTCATTCCGTCCCCTCCTTCTTCGGCAAGACATAAACAGCATTTTTAGGTCCACCCAAACGGACAATCCGTCCTTGCTCCCGCAACTGTTTCAAATCGCCTTGTGCCAGGTAACGCGAACAGACGTTTACTCCCATACAATCGGAACTGCTGATCTCCCCATGCCTCGACAGATAACGCAAAATCCGTTCCTGCCGCTGCTCCGGTGTATAGGCATCCGGTTTTCTGTAATCCGTAGCTCTTTCAAAATGCATGGAACTCATTTCTCTCTTCAACTCCTTACAGGCCCGGAAAGCGACTTTGGAAAAATGTATACTTTCCGCCCTGATTTCCTTCGGGTTGCGTATAGGCGGACATTTCGCCGTAGGATAAAACAGGCCAATCCCCTCAATCTCCACCGGATCGCCATCTTTCAGGGAGCGAACCAGTTCTTCTTTAAAAAGAGACATCATCCCTTTCACCTCTCCTTCATTAAAACTACTGCGATCGGCAATCCGCTCGCACAACTTTTCAAAACGCAGCACTTGCCCTTCCACGATTCGGGCATGCAGTACACCTTCCTCCTCTTCTTTCTGTCCAGGAGAATGGGGATTTTTATAAAACAGATACTTAGCCGGCATATACAATATTGTGTTTTTCTATCCCTTACCCTATTATATAGTAAGGGGTAAGTTTATACTATTTAAGGCAAACCTTATCACCCATTCACTTAACGACCAAGGTCGGCATGCTTACCCAGCACCGTCAATAAGCTTAACGACGTAGGTCGCAAAGCTTACCGACGGTCACCCTTTGGTTTATAAGTCATGACTAAAGGTATAGTTTATTATTGGTTTAATGCTAATAAATAAGAGGAAAAGTGATAATTATTTTAAGGGCAAGCGGGGATGATAGATAAAAGGTGAAGGGTTTGTGGCAACCATTCACCTTTTATGGAAACCGTTCACCTGAAAATTATCAACTTAAATATAAATAAATCAATATATTAAATAAATATAGGTGAACGGTGAACGGTTTAAGCACCAATTACATATGGTTAATCTTTTATTGACATGAATCATCACATCCTGTAATTCTTCAACTCCTTGGACATCTCATAATGCTCTTTTTTCTGCTTGGTAACAACACGGACCAGGAAAGCGACATCCTCTCCGAAACGTTCCTCTATATCCTCAATGGTAGGGAGTATCTTCCGACGTTACACACTGCTCCATGGCTTGGAAAAGAGTTGCTACTTGCTGTTGGATATGTTGATTGTATGATTATTCCATGATAAATTATTTTCTTCGTTCCATCTTTTAAATATTCTAGAACTATTTCATTCTGCATAGAAAGCAGAGTTTTCTCCATCCAACTTCAGATACAGTGTTTTTGTTCCTTCTATTTTATGATAATAATCTCCTTTTTTATAGCAATAGTTCCAACAAACATTCTGAGGATTAAAAACAATCTCATAATCAGAAGTATCGGCACTCCAATCCGGATGATAATCGTCATCATCCGTACTACAGATCAACGTCATCCCATCAGCATCCATGCAATACAAATATTGGCAAAAACATAAAGACTGGAAGTCGTTTGAGCACAGATAGTATGTTTGCCCCTTTTCATCTTTCAGTTGAAAAAGTTTCTCAATATTAGTATTTCCTTTCGATCCGATCATCTGAACCTCACAGCCTTTCATCTGTCGGTAAATCAGAAAGGAATAAAGTGGGTTATTCGCTGACCATTCCGAATGATACATTACTCCGACACAATCATCGGCAGACTTAAAATCTGCTAACAAAGAAATTTCCGGACAAAATCGGGCTGCCTGTTCCAAATAACGGAAAAAGAATACTTCGCCAGAGTTAGAGTCTTCATCATCATCTGGGCCATGGCTATAATAATATCCTTGTTCGAAAGCCATTAGGCTTAATGCCTTCTTAACGTCTTCTGCAGGATAGAATTTTCTTTTACCTAAAGCGTATCTGTCTAATTCCCTAATACTTTGACGAACCTGCTCTTTTTCATCTTCAGGACTATGTAACCATATTTCAGCCCCGCAGTTTTGTTGCAATGAATCAAAATAGGCAATCAAGTCAACGGGTTCGTCAACGGTATATACACCTGGGATAGCTGTTATATCTTTCGCTCTTTTATTTTTATTGAAACACGATATCAAAGTAAGTACGACAAGTAATCCCATTATATTATAGTTTGATATTTTCATAATATCTATTTCGATTATAATGTATTCAGATTTATCAAATGCTTTATTCAAAAATATATCCAGGAGTAAAAGGTTGCACAAAACAACCTTTGCCGTCCAATACAGCTGATGCCCAAAAATCGGGTTCCACCCCGAATCCGTCTTCATCGCCCTGCCCTCCTATATGAGTCACTTTTCTTAAAATAATTCTATCCGGAGAGATATATTGAGCCTTTACCTGCACGAAACCATCATATAAAACCTGTTGCACAAAAGCCTGATATGAAAAATATTCTTCATCAAGTTCCAATACCATATCAAAAGCTTTCTCTCCATAACGCTTCTCCACATCTCGGATCTTTGCCTCTTTTTGTTCCCAGGAATAATCAGCAAAAGACTCTTTGTCTATCTTGAGATAAATGGAGTGAGATGCCACACACATCCATGACAGTATCGGATAAATATCCTCCCAAGTCATTTCCTTCGGAAATTCATAATGGTTCCCATAACAATGAGCTTCAGGTCCCCAATACTTCTTTAACACAAGGTTCTTATCTACTTCTGTGATAGCCTGTTTCAGCTGTTCTAATTTATCGTTTGTTGTTTTCATGTGTTATTATCCGTTATTAATCAGGTGAATTTTTATATTTTAGCATATCATATAGGCTCCTGCATATCATTTGTTACTCTCTGATAAATCCACTTGCTAAAATTATTAAATTAAATTGAGATGCACTGACTAACAAAAAACGGAGTTCACCGAGGACTTAGATTTAAACCAATATCCCATCTCCGATTCAGCAGTGGATTTATCGGCTAACAAAGATGTGTTAACTATGCCGTCCGAAATCGAAAGACTTTTTCATCTTCGTTTGTTATTTACAGAATCAATCTCTCTCTCCAATTCCTTGGCTTTCGTTTCATTTCTTTCTACGCCAAGACCTTCTCTATAGCATTTTACCAGATTTTGCATTCCTGGTATATTTCCTTTCTGAGCCGCTGCATTAAACAAGATAAAAGCTTGTTCTTCATCCTTGTCAAAACCTGTACCATTTAACAAGCAAACTCCTAACAATACTTTGGCATCCAGATATCCTTGCCTTGATGACTTCTGGAGATATTCTACAGCTGTTTCATAATTCTGCTCCAGTCCTCTGCCTCCTTTCCATCAACAAAATACATATACCCTAACTGATATTGAGCATTCATATATCCTTGACTGGCAGATTTTGTCAACCATTCAATAGATAAAGTAGGATTATAAGTATTCGAACCTTTCTCAATATAAAAAAGTCCCAATTCATACTGAGAATCAGCATCTCCTTCTTCTGCCGCTTTTATAAGCTTTTCAGATTGAGCCGATACATTAAATGCACCTAAAAAACAAATAGCTAAAACTGTAATAATAAAGTATTTCATATCTTGATAAATTTTGTTTATAATCATTATTTCATAACTTGTATTCTTTATACATGATCCTATCTATACAAATCAGCTGTTAAAGATGTAATCTGATCCCGATAAGTCCGAATTAATTTTTGTTGTTCCATAATCAACATCATGCCAGTAGCCGACGGATTTTTTTCATTACTTCTTTCGTAACTACGCAAACTACGTTCCGCATCTTTCAGTTTGTATTCCAACTCCGAAATTCGTGCTCTGATAGCCGCTTTATTTGAATAATCTCTCTGATCCGGTATATAATCGGGCACAGCAATATTCGGATTAGCTGCATATTCCCAATAAACCGATTGTCCGTTACTATATACGACATACAGTTTCTCTCCGGGTTGCCACATCCAGTTATTAGCCGGTCCCAACTCAAAAGATCCGTTATTATCCAGCGATTCGAGAGTATATTCCTGTTGCTGCTTCAATATCTCATTGACACAATATACTTTCAAATTGTAAAGGCTATTACCCGAAACATTAGTTCCTTGAAAATAAATACACGCCTGTCCTTGAAAGGAGCCGGTGTAAAAACCTCCTTTTATCTGTGCATATCCGCTGAAACAAGCAAACAATGCTGCAATTACGTATAAACATCTCCATTTCATATCCATTCATTTTTAGTTATTAAACATGCTACTACTTAAAAGGTATTCTCAAACACCTTACATTTATAAGTAGCCGATTTATCTTAAACGTTACATAAAAATTCTACATTCCTCACAAAGAATCCATATTCAGCTTTCCAAAAATGAAGCTTATAATCTATATGCATTTTATACTTTCTCGGGAGAAGCAGATCAACCGGAAAAGATACTTTTTTCAGATAGACGCCCTTGGTTTCCAACTGATGTTCGCCCAAAGGGGCCTTTACTTTAAAAGAAAAACCTTTCTTGTAATATCCTTTCCCTATCTTTTTATCGTTCCAGTATACATCAAAATACCAGTCGACCCACGGATAAGAATGAAGATGATCTTTCATAACGACCTCTACATCCTGCAATTGATCACTGACAACCGCCCTCTCTTCAAAAGTCTGAATATATTTCAACATCCACTGCTGATAAAGAGAAAATCCAATAGCTAGTAAATAGTCCGGATTCAAGCGCAGCCTGGTCTTATAAATCATCCGCGTAAAGGTTAAACAAAGTCCGGCATAATTGCTCAATAAGGTTTGCGATAAAACCATTTCACCAGTCACATTTTCCGGACACTCCGGAATACTTTGCAGCTTTTCGATCCTTTTTTTCGATAAAGAGGATAAAGAACATTCCGGTAATGAATTTTCGATAAAACCGTTATCCCATCCTATCCCTTTCGCTTGCAAAAAAGCCGAAATCATGCAATGCAGGCTTTCATAAAGATCATTAAATCCTTTTTCATACCGAGCCAAAATCTCCATACTTTTCACTGTCCGGTCAAACCACTCTGCAGCAAACGTTACTTTCAGCAATGCAGAAATCAAGGCCTTCTTATCTACTACCTGAACTGCAATATGGTCTGCCTCACATTCCAACTCTTCCGTCAACAAGGCATATTCCCGGGACAGTTTTGAAAACAATAATTCAACCAACAGTCTAAAAATGATCAGCAAAGTATAATATTGATCCTCCATGGTTGTCGTCTTTTTCACTTCTACATGGGTAACCAGATACTGAACACTTTGCCCGATCACATATACCGGTCCGCCTAATGCCGTTGTTTTCTGAGAAAAATGTCCGAATTCGTGTGCCAGTACAGCCCGCAGTTCCTCCTTGTTCAATACATTTATCAGCCCAATCCCAATCTCCAGTTTTTTCCTCGCCGGAAAAAAGGCATTCCAGAAACCTGCATCAAAGAAAACAGACGCAGAAACAGACGATGACAAATAAACCCGTTTCGGAGCTGTTACCTGAACCGCTCTCGCCACTTCATTAATAAGAGAAAACAAAGCCGGTTCTTCCTCCCTTGTCACCTCCCTTAACCCCGACCGCTTAATACGTTAAACAGCATATAAAGACTCAACTATTTTTACAATCAACAGTATCGCCCCTATAAAAAAAATTACGATCGCAATTGTCGGAATCTCATATTTATTCCCGGTTGTCCAATATGACATCAACAACCAATAGCACCCTCCTATTATCGCTCCTCCTATCAGAATAAATGAGAGGTAGAGGATACCGAAGAGGAGAAGAGTACGAAGAAGAAGATTGGATTGAGGTGTCATAATAAAACAGAAAAACAAAGATTTATACACTTACTATCTGTACAATATCCTAATCGTACGCACGGAATTTATAAAGATTACCCCACATTGCAAGCTTTCTTACAATATGGGGTAAACTTATCGTTACAAATTTTCAATTATTACAATACATTCTATTCGCTCAGTAACTTTTTGACACCATCTTGTTCCATCAAGTCAAGAGCACGCTTCAATGTGATTGCAATGTTTTGAATATCTGTATCCGTAGCACTTGCAATAGCTATACCTAGTGCTTCTCCTGTTTCTTCATTATAGATAGGAGCACCACTTAACCCATGATCAATCTGAAAACTTAATGTTATCAAATCTGAAGTCCCTTTGAATTCTGTATTTGATATTTGTCCATCCACCGCATAACCTTCACTATTAGGGAAACCATAAATTGATACATTTTCCTTCAACGCAGGATCAGTACCGACCATGAACCCAGAAACCTCAGGTGGGAGAAC
This sequence comes from Parabacteroides goldsteinii, assembly GCF_020091425.1. Lineage (NCBI taxonomy): Bacteria > Pseudomonadati > Bacteroidota > Bacteroidia > Bacteroidales > Tannerellaceae > Parabacteroides > Parabacteroides goldsteinii. The sequence continues at coordinate 3,019,922 of NZ_CP081906.1, forward strand.
CGAGAGATCGTCCAATTTTAACAAAGCTACATCATATCTCAATGTATTAACATCATTACCATCAAATGTAATATTAGTAGTCCATACAATTGTAGCAGTTGTAATTAAAGGCTCATCTTTATCATCTTTGATAAATGGAAACATCAGACAAACATTCTTATCTACAGTTGCATCAATTACGTGACGGGCAGTAAACATATATCCCTGAGTTTGACCGCTCTGATCGGAAACTAAGAATGCTGTTCCTTGTGGATTCGTATCTCCTCCATTTACAATAATCATAGCAACATTTTGTAAATATCCATTTGGATCACCACTCTTCCCATTACAACTCAAATAGTTACCAACCCAAAGCGCAATAGGGACCAACAGTAATAACAATATAAATATATTTCTTATTTTACTGGAGTGGTCAAGTAACATTTTGCGCTGAAACTCATTACCAGAGGGAGTCATATCTAATAATAACATACTCAACTTTTTTAATTATTTATCAAACTTTTAATTCTTCTCTCAACATTGAGAATCTTTTGCTGTATATTTTTATCATGCTTAGACAATTCTTGAGCTTCTTTATAAGATGCAAGAACTTCATTGTAAACTGCTATACAGTTTGTTTTCAGCAGAAGATCTCCTCCTATTATATATTTCTCATATAAAACATTTGCACCATTATCGGGGTTTGTGCACTTCTGATCACCTCTATTTACCAAAACATTTATCTGCCTACTTATGCTATCCAATTCTCTGATTTTGCCTAAAGCATTGGCATCATTGGGTTCTATATTCAGTGCTCTCCTATAATATTCACGAGCCTTTGGATAATTATGAGCTGCCATATAACGGTCTGCAATGCTGAAATAACGATCAAATTGTTCTTGAGAACTCTCATTCTTAAGGGATGTCGTTAATTGAGCAGCTTCATTCACTGGTGTCGGATTTGCCATATTCCAATACGCCGCATGCTGATAACTCTGTTTTGCAGATTCAAATTCTAACCCTCTAGCTTGAGATATTGCAACATTGATATATTTTTCCGATTGCTCATGACATTCATTATAAGAAATATAGGGCATACGCTTTGCATGGAAAACTTCTGCATTAGTCCCTACGCCATGTAACTCTGCATTATAACAACTCGCAAAATCATTAAAGTCTCTCAGATCATCAATAAGACTAAATGGTCTTCCATCACTCATGTGCCCAAATTCTTTATAGAATACGAGCCAATTATTCAAACCATCATGACTAAACTTATTCCTGTCAGGATCCGCAATCATAAAATCTGTAATGTGTAAATCTGTAGACAATTTATCATTTATTGTAGAAATTACAGTTCCTGCTGGTCCATCATAACCAGCAAGTATATGAGGAATATTCTTATGTTCCATAAAAGTAGCATTTCTTCCGGAAGGGTTTATGGGTAAATGCGAAATCATAGCCTTTCCTTCAACAAGCCTAATCTTATCGTCATACTCTCCACCAGTTACAGCTTCTGAAACCGAGAATTGACCTGTTTCTATTTGCGACACATAAACAGGTACAATTTTCTCATACAAATCACGTTCCGATTTTACATCGCCAATATTATTATTGGATGCAATAGAGTACAAAAATGTATAAAGATCATCATTTCCTATTATGTCTTTGATAAAACGTTCTTGCCCATACACTATGCGATAGTTTCCGATCACAGAGCTAAGAGTTTCGTCCAAAGAACCTTTAGGATAAATATATTCAATGTTTCCGTTGTTCTTAGCCAACTTTGTTTTAAGAGAGGCCTTAACCTGCATACATGATATAAACTTCGGATTATGACCATCAATCACATGAGTAATGATATCTTTAAATTCCTCTATCTTACGTTTTGTCGGCATTAATTTTTGCGTAGTAGTCTTAATAACAATAGGAACATTATTTGTATTATTATTTCCTCTTATCCCTCCCAATATATTGGTTAGTTTTTCTGAAAACACGTGCATAGCCAATCCATAGAGTAGTATAAATTTAACACGGTCATAGTAAACATTCTCTTTTTCCGATAGAATTTTAAATGTAAAGGGCATCGGTAACACATCTTTCACAATATATTCTTTTAAATTTTTCTCCCACTCCTGAGGCTTTGATGTATAACCATTCGCATTCCAGAAATTCAGGATTCCAGATAACGATTCCTCTATGGCATCTAATTCTGTTATTGCAATATTTAAGTTTTGATAGTCTGCCAAACACTTTTGTAGCATATCAATAATTAAAAGGATTACTTGATCAGAAGCATTCGCGTCACAAAGATTCTTCAATTGTTGATAATAATCACCACCAACTCTGAAATAATTAAACAGCATCTTACGCTTTTCATCATAAGAATAATTTCCAGATGCCAATGTTTTAGCAATATTCTTCATGTGAAGATCGATAGTTAAAGCCTCTCCCGAATCAACGACTTTAATTTGATCGCACCAGGTATGCAATATTTCAACAAATTGCCTATCAAATTGTTGTCTTACACGATTCCTAATTTTAACAGTTGCTGCCGGGATATCACGAAACTCCTGATATTCTTTATCATAATAGTGTGCTTCATCAATAATATGCCCCAACATTTCAGCAGAGAAACTATTAGCTACTATCTGTTTAATATCAGTTTCTGGATAATGAATCGCAGAGAGGCCAAATGTTGTATATTTAGAAATAATCACATTACCAGAAGCATCCACTAATGATTTTCTGCGAATATCATACATACCCAACGCATTCAAATATAAAAAGATACCTGCCTCCTCGTGAAGTTGAGAATAAGTAACTGGTGATAAAGACTGATCATATGCTGCCGATATTACTTGAACCAAATCATAAGGTGAGTTTTCTGGCTCGTACCCTTTTGGAGGATTTGCATCCCATTGGAACGGAAAGCCGTGCGTGTCATCATTATAATAATCAAGTTCTTTTATACAACAAATTGTATTACTATAGATAATCCTATCTGGTAACCCTTTATTTGGAATCATAAACAACCCCTGAAGTTCCACTTGATTAGACAAAGTTTCTCTTATAAGATATGCCATATCCAAGAATATGCCAGAACCTGTACCACCACCAAATGAACAAACGACATATACAAGTGGAGTTTCTAAAGATGTTCGTCTAAGATTTTGTAACGCAGCTTGCAGATTGGTTACAAATTTTTGCCTGTTTGCTTTATCCCAAATTGTCATACGACCAACAATTGGCGAACCACCTGCACCACTAAATACGTTGTCTGGAAATACTTGTCCATTAAGCCAGGATGTTGTACAAGAATAATCTTGCTCCACTGCTTGTTTCGATGCCTTTATATCATCAATTGTCAGTGGAGACATTACGATCTTAGGAGAAGCAGGCTGATTCGATTTGTCTGTTTCCAAATAGATATATTCAATCAGCGGTCGTGAATCAGCAGGCGCTTCTAAGCTAAGTTTCCATGCAGCCTCTATAGAACGAAGACCGCCAGAACCTATTCCTATTAATATTGTAGGTCTTGTCATTTTATATTTATTTTAAATATGGTTTTCGAAATTTTGTCCAACGAATGAAGAACAAGATAATAATTACAAACAACAATACTATTTGTGGAAGAGCCACAATATAAGTTTCCCAATTGGCCCAATTGGCCGTAGAAGGTGATGTGTAATAAGCCCAAAAGCCCAAATAGATCGATACTAAAATAACAGCAACAAGCAGATACTCGAAACCGCCAATTCTTAAGAAAATATCCCGACAAAGATCAATAAGGAGTCCACGATGCTTCATCTGTGTTTTTCTACCAGATTTATAAGCATACCTCACACTCCATAGAAAGACCGGAATGATTATTGCCCAGCCAATAAGTACCCAGACAACAAAACTATCCCATGTTAATTCATGAAAGAAAAAATCCATACGTTTTATTTATTTAATGTTACCAATTATCACTATCATCTCTACTATTATTCCGATGACCTCCACCATCCGGAACTGGAGGAAAAGGCTTTTTAAAGAAACTCTGCCAAATATAGAATCCAACAAGACCTATCACAACAATTAAAGTCAGGTATACCATAGGAACTGGAATTCCTGACACATTAACATAACGTTTATCATTTCCTTTTAAATCACCGACTATTATCTCATAATCACCATTCTCAACAAAAGTTATTTGAACAGAATTCCCACTTTGAGATTTTACATAATATTCAGTTTGTTGGGTAGAAGGTATATTTACAAATGCTTTCCCTTTTTTCTTACGAATATTCACATTAACTTTTCCAGTCTGACCACTCCAAGATAATTTTAGCTCATCTCCTTTATCTATCTCACACATTTGCTTTGGAGATTTCCCTTCTTTAGGAGATATTATTCTCAAAGGAACTGGAGGAGGAGGTGGCGGATCATCCGAAATAATCGTACCTATCGGTCCAAGTGTCCACACCTCTATATCAAAATTACGATTCGGTGTAGATTTTCTCAGTACACCCAGCTTCTTTGAGAAAGATAGGCTTGCTGTTCCATAATTATCCCATATCTGTTGTAATTCATCAGGATATTTATTCGTATTTTGAGAATCTCCCATACCATCAGAGTATACAATCATGTACACAAGATTATCAATTTTTTTCTCACTTGCCACTTGTACAGAATAAGCTTTTGCAAGTGTAAGGAAAGTATTTTGATCTCTAAAGACCTGCGGAAATACAGTGTTATAAGAAGATTCCAAAGATGATATATCCACCATTTTATATTCTCTTACCCTACTCATATCCCCAAAGGGCATCACACAAAGTTGACCACCATTTTTTAAAACAGAAGACACTGCATTAAACAATTCGCACTTGTTATCGACAGGTTTTGTCCACCCATCCCATTCTGACAATCTAAATGAACCAGATAATAATTCGTAAATAATTTTTTGAGCTTCATTATTAACTGTTGGATTATTCATTGAACCAGATACATCTACTAACACAAAAGCATCTTTAATGCTCTGCGCTTTAAGTATGGATGGTAAACACAAAACTATACACATCCAAAACACTCTGATTAATTTATTCTTTTTCATCATATTACATATTCAGTTCCACAATCGTTTTATCATTACTACAATCAAAGGACTTACTTATCACTCCAAATTTTTTTATTTTAAGTACAGTATCTTTTTCTGTTTCTTCGCTGGAAGATGGTTCTATTTCAAATGCCCCAAACCGCGACTCCTCTAATATGCTACCTATCGCTATATACTCAACTCTAATATTCTGTGCTTCCAAAGAGAGTAAACATTCTTCAATAATAGCCTCAACTCTTTTACTCCGATTATTATATCTTACAAATTCAAGTAGCATCAAAAGTGAAGATATTTGTGGTCGAAAATATTTCTCAAACGAATGTTTTCTTAAAAACAAAAGTCGTTGCTCATTATTCATTTTACCTAAAATATCGAATGCCAGATTTTTAGATATTGCAGAAATGTTCTTTGCCAACAAATACCATGACAGAATCTCTTGATATATACAAGATCGCTCATTTCGGTCAATTTCATAATCAGAGATTGCAGAAATCGTTTCTACCGAACAAGAATCAAAATTTTGAGAAAGGAAATATTGCAATTTCTCATAAGCTTCGCGAATTATCATATCAAGATATTTAAACTCTTCGCAAAACGGCATAGAAACTTCTAATGTATCAATAGGGAATAAACCAGAGCACATATTCTCATAATTTTGAAGGCTTTCATTTGCTGTAAGCAAGCACTTATCAACTTTCCATTTTTCTATAAAAAGTGCATTATATTTCGTTTCAACAGAAACCTTATATTGCTCCATTTCTTTATTTACGACATTAAGTGATTGTTGGAGTTCTTTACATTTTATATTAAGCTTTTTCAACTTATCATCATTTACAACCGAGAGTCCAGACCATTTTTGCTCTTCTACAGAATTAGTCAAAACAGCATAAATATTCTTCATTTTCATTATGTAGAAGCCGATAAATCCAAGTATCGATATACGTTTATTCCGAGCCTTTTTAAAATTTCGATAATACATTACCGAAATACCTAAAATAGCCAAGAAAACTAATATTAGAACAAACTTCAACATAACACTTAGATCAATATAACACAAGATGTTTTTTCAGCAGTATCACACTTATCACAATTTACGGCATAATGCAGAACAGCAAGTAATGTATCTTTTTCTTCAGCATCATTTTGTAACAAATTCTCCAATTCAACAGGTAGTTGTGGTTCTATTTCTAAATTTGAAAAATCTGCCTCAGAAACCTTTGCATACAACTTACGATATCCTAAAGAAATATTCTGAGATTGGCAATAACTACATATTGCAGTTATAAGATTATCCATATCTTTTCCACACTCTTTCTTTACACCAATTTTTGAAGCAGTACGAATCTGTTCCAATAATAGTACTATCCCCGATACATAAGGACGCACAAACTCCTCAAGAAAACGTTTAAAAATAAAGAGTCCAGGATTTGCCCCTTTTTTCAGATAAGCATTGAACTCTATATCTTTAATATATCCATTCAAATCCAAATTTGAAATAATTCCATTCCATTTACAAATAACAGCAGAAGGTCTGGATGCCAAAAAAACAGATATAAAGTATTGTAACTTTGTCTTATCTAATTCATCCAAGTCCCGATAGAACGCCCATACTTTAGTTTCAGCTTCAACTGTTGCTTTTTGCAAATTTTTAGCAAATACCAAGAATTGATCATCCAATTCAATATGCAATGCTCCAGTTATATTTTTAGTCTTATCAAGAGTTTGAGATAACGATTCCACCTTTTTTTCTAATTCATTATTCTTGTTTATCAAACCAATAATTTCTTCTTTTTTAGACTGAAGTTCTTTAGTCAAAGAGTTCATTTCTGTCTTATCAACGACTAGTTCTTTAATTTGTGTTAACTGTTTTTGGATATCATTATTCATATTAGAATTAGACTTTAATATCAACGTTTCAAGATTTGATTCCGTCTGTGGTAACAATTTAACAAGTTCTCCAAGAGAATTCTGGATAGCAGAAAAGTCTAACTTTTTTGAGAAATCATTTTCGCCAAGCACGCCACTAATCTCCATTTTATTTTGTTCTATAGTTTTTCTCCCCTCCACTTTTATATTATAGTCTTTATCTCCTTTATCGTATTCTTGACTCTTTTTTCGAAGTTTTAGCACTAGAACTAACACTGTAATAAGCAATAATATAATAATTATTGAAGCCCCATATTTTTTCAAAAATATACTAAAACGATTATTTTCTTTTGTACTTTTAGAATTCTCTAAATTAGTCTGAAAATCATCAGCATACAACACAATATTAGGAATGTAAGCATCCTCTGTTGATATTATAAATTCAATGCTATCTTTTTCTAAAAAATTATATATAGAATCATTTTTATAAAGATTTCCACGAATAATAACAGGATATATAACTGTTGAAAGTTGTAATGTATTATTCATACTGTCATATATACTTTTCATCAGTTCTTCTTTAACCGGATCAGGACTTTGTACACTGTCATTAGGAATTACTTTAACTTTATCATATTCCATATATACACCATCTTTAAGAGCAATAAATTTTGAGATATTGACACCAACATCAAACCTATCTACACCAGCAGAATCCTTAAACACGACATTCTTCAAATCAGTACTATCTTTCACTATTGGAAAAAATACACCTTTTTTAACCTTCCCTCTATTATTCTTGTTCGAATTTGATGGTTCACCATTAATTTGAATAAACAAATTAGCTGAATCTGCAGGAATTACAGATCCTTCATAATATTTTTTCTCTTCTTTTCCTTTAGAAATCAGATCTTCCTTAATTCTCAGATATTTCTGACTTTGTACATTGTATATTGCAACACTAAAGAATAATGCAATAATAAATAATAGCCTTTTCATTATTATATCTTTATGATTGTTTTACAAAAAATGTATATTGTTCATCATTACAGACCATGATATCAGAATCTTTCAACAGCGCTTCTACAGGTGGCTGCACATCACCATTCTCATCTGTTACTGCACAAAGAATCCTATCTTTATTCGTTATAGTAATCTGTACAGATTTTACAGGCAATTGATTAACAGGAAGGGCAGCAATTTCTGAGTACTTATGTTTTTCTTCATTGGCAATGATAGCCTTTGGATTTACTCCCATTACTTGACAAAACTTTACTCGTTTGCCATCAAATGTAAAACCTCTCTCGGCGTTAATATCTGCACTTCCAAAGAGATTTCCATCCTCATCAAAATTTTCCCCATCCAATATCAATGTATGGAATATAGGCTTCTGGGTTGGCTGAAGTTTCTGAATAACACCAAACACCCCATTAGATGTCATATTATGAAGAATAATTCGACTACTTTGTATACCATAATAACATGCCCCCTTGGCAACCGCGGTTTTTGATTCTTGCAAATCTAAGAGTAAAATGTGAGGAGTATAACCGGTAGTTTCAATACCATTAGACACACGCTCTTTAATACCCGGGAAATGAGAACTTCGACCTGACATTAATACAGTATCCAGCATTACTATGTTCTTTTCTTTACAAATCGTCATAATATCATCAACAATCGAATCGACATTGCCATATACAAATTTCTCAAAAAATTCACTGTGTAAAAATGAATTTGAATCATTTCGAATATCACCTTCAAAGAGATTCTTCTCTCCAAGATTAAGATTATAACCATTAAATTGACCTAACTCATAACTCTCTATCAAATTATCACTATTATCATAATAGCTACGGATAGTCTGTTTTTTTAAATCGAGAACAGCATCTTTCAACATTCTTCTCTCAGCCATACTCATATCTCTATTTTTTCCAAATGGATCATTTTCTGCAAGAACATTATAGTAATCTTTCTTAGAATATATCCATTTTAAATAAGCATAATCAATGGTATCACCCCCTACACCATACCCTAATTTACTTATAATCTGAATATCCCAAGTCCAATCGTTTCTATGATTACGCCGCTTTACATTTGCTATTGTTGCATTAATTGTCGCACCACCCATATCAAAAATAAAGATAGTTTCACCATTTGATGACTCTTGTTGCTTTTCATTAGATAATTCACTATTAATATAATTAACAAGTATAGCTTCTGCTTCATATATAAATCGTAACTCTTTGATTGATGAGTCTTTCACATTCATTACACATTCCTTCAACTGTTGCAATTTGGATGTAGTAAAGTTATTAGGGATTGCTATGACCGCACGCTTCGGATCATAAACTCCATCATCAAAAAACTGGGGATAATCATTTCGACGTTTTTCTATATACTTCTGATGCTGCTTCATAAGTCCCTCTATCATCAGCGTCGATAGAAATGAAGACTTCACCAACAAATTTTCACCAGTTTTAGACTGACCAAGAGAAAAAACCTCCTCATACCCTATTAGTTTTTTAATAGAAACAAATTTTCTAAGTGTTTCCGTTTCCCTTCTAATTGAAGCTGCAACATTTCCGAATCGAGCATTATTTCTGATTTCATCTTCTTCTGAAGATACCATATTCCTTGAGTTAATTGAAATAACAGAAGGTGAAATTACATCTTTCCCATCCTCATCCTTTTCAATAGTCAAATCTGTCGAATCTGTGGCAATAGCTATACAAGAACCTGTTGTACCAGGGTCAAGTCCTAACCATACGTTACCCAATTGTGGACCAACATGAAAATCATATGAAACTGTTGTACGAAGATTAAATTTTCGCAACCCATTGTTCAAACTATAAATCTCCACAACTAAAGAAAATGGAAGGATATCAACAACTGAAGTATTAGAAATTTTTCTAATATTAATTGAGAATCTGAAGCTGTTATCACTAAAAGCATCCTCCAGTTCAATAGGCATATTTCTATCGTTAGACATCTTTCCACCACCCGAAACATAAGCTTCAAAACCTTGTGGACATTTTAACAATATAGGATAAATGCGTACAGTAAACCCCGTTTGCTCCTGCCAATTATAAAATTGGCCATTTTTTTTATATCTTAAGCGTCCTGTAACTTTTATTTCAAATCCTCCACGAGTTTCATCATTGATAGTCCAGCTTTTATAATCAGTATAAACTCTACCATTCCCTTCAGGACTAAAATCTACAGATTCATAGTTGTCATTAAAATGAGAGAATTTAGTCTGTATCCCCATTGGTTTACCTTTCCTTAACAAGATAATAAAGATAATAACCAATAAAAAGATCACGAAAATAATTACAGAAATCTCCATTGTTGATAATTGTTTTTTAAATAAAAAATTCTGATTATTAAAAGAGCTGGATACTTGGAATGAATACTTCACAAATGACTCATCAGACAAACGATAAGATGTATTGAATAAAAATTTCAAATCTCCTTTATTCTGAGGAGAAGATATTTTTATTCCTTTCAAAATCATATCGTTTACTTGCCCTAATTCATATGCATTTTCTTTTTCATTATAAGTACATAATTCTGTTATATTTGCTTCATAATACTTTTCAACATTATCTACCGAACATATAACTTTAACACTATCTATTTTTAGATTTTCATTATGATTAAATACTATTTCTGTTGGAAGCATTGTATACTTATCTATACCAAATATTTCTTGTTCAAATACGATATTTGAATTAAGTTTCAATTCTAGATTCTCTGGTCTTGGATTACCAACATTAGGACGCAATTTAAATGCAGTAACACCAATTATTGAGTTATCATCTCTATTTGCCTGGAGATAGTAATCAAAATAAGCTATTTTAAAAAATTGCGCATTAAGCCTGTTTACACGTTCAATGACAGAAGACGATTTATTTTTAAATGCATCTCTAAATATCTTCTCATCTTGCTTATTACCAAATGTAGAACCCGCATAAAAATCACTAACAATTAAAATCACATACTCTTCTGTGTAATCTGAATCTAAAACATCTAAACACAGTGGATAAACATAGGCAGAAAACGAATATGTAGAAAGTCCCACATAGTTTGTTTGACTTTCATTTACAGGTCTTTCTGAAAAGTTTTTTCGTAAGAAAGATGTTATATTTTCATTACTCTTCTTAAATCGCCATTCATACCCTTTCTTAAAAAAGTAAGATTCAAATTTCCTATAGTCGCCATCTGTTTCAAAATAAAAATCTACATTTCCTTTTTGATCTGCAACAAACCAAAGAAAAGAGACATCGTCATCATTCGGATTAAAGAATAATTCACCTTCTTCTCGTTCCGCTTTTAGCAGATTATAATCATTATTTACAAGTTTGTTATTAAATAATGATATTATATCCTCTTGAAGTTTCGATATTGAATTATTATTTTTTTCTCTATAATATGATCCCGAATTATCCTGAAGTACTATAACATGACGTCTATTTCCTGCACTGAGAAATGCGGAATAACAGACCAACATTAAGACCAAAGAAAAAAATCGTTTCATATCTTTTTAAATGTTATCTCTTTTAAAAGAATTATATTTATAAGAATTGATACTTTATGCTAGATTCATAAGTATACTATTCATAGACAAATATATCAAATAAAGAAAAGCTTTTTTTTACAAATTTAACCAACAACGATTATCTTCATATAAATCTACATAAACGATAGAAAATTACGCATAAATACATTTTTCAGTATTCTTATAAAATCTCCAGCGCCTCCCTCAACCTCCTATAATACCTCTGCGACACAACCAACTCAATATCCGTAAACGGCGAATACAATTCGCACTTCAGCGTCACATTCTCAATCGAGCACAAATAATCAAGATTCACAATATAATCCTGACTAATCTGCACAAAAGAAGGATTAATTCCCAGCAAATCCTTTGCTGTCGTGCCCATGCGAAGTTTATAGAGTTTGCGATCAGCAACAAGCATCATTTGCCAGCAGCGCAATTCTCTTAAATATTGGAACAAAAGAATCTCCTCAGACTTTACAAAAACTAACCCGGATATAGTTTGAACCGCAAACTTATTACGAATAAGCAGCTTACGTAATGATTGCTCCATATTGACCTTCTCGTCTTTAGCAATATGAGCACGGAGACGATTTATTAAATCATCTAATTCTTTTGACTTATAAGGCTTCAACAAATAATCAAAAGCTGACGCATGGATCGCATCCAACAAATATTTATCATAAGCAGTATAAAAAACTATATGCATATCCGGATGAATATCCGACTGTATACGGCTTAAAAGTTCCAGACCAGTCATACCCGGCATTTCAACATCAATGAAAAGCAGGTCCGGTTGCAAACGGACTATCTCGCGCGCTGCATTATCCGGAGATGTACAAGTTGCTACGACACGTATCTCCGGGAAGCGTGATAAATCGCTTTCTAAACATTTGATACAAGACGGTTCGTCATCGACGATGACTGTAGTAATTTCATTCGCATTCATAAGGCAAAGTTGTAATTAAGTGGGACAATTAATGAGACACTGGTTCCGTGCTGTTTCTCAGAGGCAGAATACAGGTCTCTGATGGAAAATTGCATTTTACGGATATTGTGAGTATTCAATAAATCGGTTGTACGGTATAGTATTTTTAAACCCTGGCCGGTACTTCTCTCATCCCGGACATGTGCACTGGGATGATAACCGATGCCGTTATCTTCTATCGATACGTGAAGTTCCTCATCTTTAACAAAGACAGATATGATGATGCACGGATTCAAAGATTCTGCATTAAAAGCATATTTCACCGCATTCTCAACCGGTATCTGGATAGACATCGAAGGGACTAACGTTTCCATAAATACGCCGGAAGATATATTCCACTCCACCCGGATACATTCTGGATCACCCAGCATCTTCAACTTCAGGTAATTCTTTACAAAACCAATTTCTTTTTCCAACGGAACCGCCAGTTGTTCGGAAGAAAGCAAATCACCCCTCAATACGTCAATCAGCAAATTTACCGGTTCGGAAAGTTCTTCATAACGGCGGAAAATAGGCATTACTGAATTCAGTACATTAAATATATAATGTGGGGCAATACGATTTCTGACAACAGCCATACGCAATTGGGTGATAGTGGCTATTTGCTGTTTATAACGAAGCTCTTTCTTCCGGCGGATATAGAACAGCGCACATACCATTAATAAGACAACAATAATTAATCCCAATCCGGCAATCCATGCAAGCCACATCCATTGCTGTGCTTTGGCTTCAGTCTGCGTAATCATGATATCTTTCTTCAAAAGAGTCGTATCCTGCCGATAGCGAAATTCGGTCTCACGGATACTGTTCTCAATCTTCATATTCCGCAAAGAATCACCACAAAGATCCGCCTGGTTCCTGTAATAATACGCCTGGGCAAAATCTTTCTTTTTACGATATAATTCCTCCAACCGTGTGTTATGATAATACTGGTACTGAAGGTCCGTATGAAGCGTATCATAAGGTTGATTCAATCGCCGGGCGGCTTCCGGCAAATCATTTTCCTGCAAAGCCAAAGAGGCGAACAATCCATCCATATAAAACTTTATGCCAGGTTGCTGCAAGGCTGATTCTCCGAAAAAGGCAACTGAGCGTTCCAGATAATAACGGGCGGAATCCGGCTGTTCCTTCAACAAATATATTTCACCGATATTCCCTTCTACTATCCCCCGATAAATCGGTTGGGGAAAGTTTGCCACAATCGCATTTGCTCGCTGAAACCAGACTAATGCATTATCATATTCTTTGGTTACATAATAATAGTTTCCTCTGGAATTAGCAAAATAGTACTTTTCATAGTCGCTTCCTCTATCCCAATATTGTTCTGCTTCCCGAAAATAAGAATCAGATAACGGATAGTTCTCCAGTTCCTGATACAATTTTGCCAATCCGGAGTAAATCGGATAATTCATCTTATCACCGACACCTAAAGAATCAGAAAGGAACAATGCTTTACGGTAATGATAACCCGCCCAGCCATAATCACCCTGATGCTGATAACAATCAGCCATATTAATATAGACATTTATCGCAGGCAAACGTCCAAAATCGTTTGCCTGCGATAATGCTTCTGAAGCATTATGCAAACAGAAAATGGCAGAGTCCCATTGATTCATATCCTGAAAGAAAACACCCCGGCTATTATAGGCATCTGCCGATAATTTCAGCAGGCGATCCTCTTTTTCCGGTTGTTTTTCAACAAAGTGTAAGATCCGATCATTCAATAAGAATGCAGAATCAACCCGATTACTGAAATAATAACAACGGGAGATCGTTTGATCCAGATTATAATAGTTTATGCTATCCGATACGTTTTCCTGATCAGTCCTCAATTTAGAAATAACAGCTAACGGCCTTACAGCCAAAGAGTCCCTATAAAAAGAAAGCAAAGAATCAATCCTGATCGTTTCAGCATCTTTTACAGATGATTTCTGAAACGAACATCCTAATAATATACTGAACAGGATAACAAATACCCCACATGGCGTCAACTGTTGTTTTTCCATACTTACCTTCCCTTTTTAACAAAGGACATAAATTATTATGACATTTACAATCGTTCAAATCCATTTTAACGTATAAACTTTGATTATCACGATTAAATACCCTATTTAAGCAGACAAACGCCAAATCCGCAAAGTATATATACAAAAAGAGGATGCTCTTTTGAAGCATCCTCTCTCACTTATTATATGTATAGAATTTTACTTACACATCTCATTAATCACCGCAATCAACTCGCCGCCGATTTCTTCAGCTTCTTTCATGGTGTGAGCTTCGGAATAGATACGGATGATCGGTTCGGTATTACTTTTACGGAGGTGAACCCATTTGTCAGGGAAGTCGATCTTTACACCATCGATATCAGTGATATCATACTGAGCAAATTTTTCTTTCACCTTAGCCAGGATTGCATCCACATCGATCTCCGGAGTCAGCTGTACTTTCTGCTTGGAGATAAAATACGGAGGATAGCTGGCACGTAATTCGCTTGTTTTCATTTTCTTCTTTGCCAGATGAGTCAGGAACAAGGCAATACCAACCAAAGCATCACGACCGTAATGGCTGGCCGGATAGATCACACCACCGTTACCTTCACCACCAATCACAGCATTTGTCGCTTTCATCTTTGTAACAACGTTTACTTCACCTACCGCAGCTGCATTATATTCGCAACCATGAGCACGGGTTACATCACGTAACGCACGGCTTGAACTCAGGTTACTTACCGTATTACCCGGCGTATGACTCAATATATAATCGGCTACTGCCACCAATGTGTACTCTTCGCCAAACATTTCACCGTCTTCGCAGATAATAGCCAAACGGTCTACGTCCGGATCGACAACAAAACCGACATCCGCTTTAGCATGCTTCATCAGGTCAGAAATCTCTGTCAGGTTTTCAGGAATAGGTTCCGGATTATGAGAAAAGTTTCCGTGAGGCGCACAATGCAGTTTAAAGATTTCCTTCACACCCAAAGCATAAAGTAAATCCGGCAAAACAATACCACCCACTGAGTTTACAGCATCAATAGCCACCCGGAAGTTAGCCGCTTTAATTGCTTCTACATCCACCAGGTCAAGATTGAGTACACTCTCGATATGTTTCTGATTATATGTATTATTGACGATCACTTTTCCCAAATGATCCACATCGGCAAATTCAAAACTTTCAGAAGCTGCAATATCCAAAACTTCAGCACCTTCGGCCGCATTCAGGAATTCACCTTTTTCGTTCAATAACTTCAAGGCATTCCACTGTTTCGGATTATGGCTTGCAGTCAGGATAATGCCACCGCAAGCGCCTTCCATAGCAACGGCTAATTCAGTAGTCGGAGTTGTAGCCAGGTCGATATCGACCACATCAAATCCCATACCGGTAAGCGTACCCAAAACCACCTGTTTTACCATCGGGCCGGAGATACGGGCATCACGTCCTACTACGATTTTGTTTGTTGTAACTGTCGTGTTTTTTCTGATGAAGGTAGCATAAGCTGCTACAAACTTCACAATGGCTAACGGATTCAATCCGTCTTCCGGTGCTCCGCCTATTGTACCGCGAATACCGGAAATAGATTTAATTAGAGTCATAAGTATGTTAGATTATTTTTCGAATGTATATTTTACTTTACTAAAATAAACAGGAACATAACTGCTTTGGAAATAATTGCCCATTCTCTTAAATGGAACAATCATTCTGACAGTAGCGCCTTCTCCTACATGGTATAAAGCTGTAGCCAACCCTTCACCTACAAATAAATCCGGATCATAACTTCTACTCTCCCCGGAGTAAACATTATAGCCAAATACAAATTCTGTAGGGAAGCCATAATATCCAGGTCCATAAGTCAGATTATTAACCATGTTATATGCAGTATCAGAATCTAAGATTCCTTTAGCTTCGAAACGACAAAAAACTTTAGTTGTGCCCAATACTGCCCGATTTCCATTACCTGAGTCAATCACATTCAGATACACATCATTATCCAACTTCACAAATTCATTTTCCTTAAAAACGCCATCCGACGGGTAGTTTTTAAGAATCT
Source organism: Parabacteroides goldsteinii (assembly GCF_020091425.1). Lineage (NCBI taxonomy): Bacteria > Pseudomonadati > Bacteroidota > Bacteroidia > Bacteroidales > Tannerellaceae > Parabacteroides > Parabacteroides goldsteinii. The sequence continues at coordinate 3,036,459 of NZ_CP081906.1, forward strand.
TAAATCCTTCATGATCAATCAACCGATCAATCGCTTTCCTCTCATCCTTCAACCTCTCAGTGTACGACTTCGTTTTATCGCATGACACCACCATTAGGGCTGCACACAAAATCATCAGGATATAAAAACCTTTCTTCATCTGTTATTCTTTAATGTATAAATGAGCGACAAATGTAAATAATATCTGCCATATCTCAGGCAAGTTTCTCTATTTCTTCTGTTTTATTAGGATTAAATTCTTTTAATCCCTTCTCAAACGTAGCTACAGCATCCTCTAAAGAGCCGAAAAACTCTCCCCCCGAAGCATTTTTATGACCACCGCCATTAAAATACTGACAAGCAAACTGATTGCAAGGGAAATCACCTACCGACCGAAGAGATACTTTAATGTAATCCCTATCTTCACGGATAAAAACACTAAAAGTAACTCCTTCGATGCTCAACGGCATATTGACAAAACCCTCTGTATCACCTGTTTTGTAATGAAACCGGTCCAATTCCTCCTTTGAAAGAGTTACCAAAGCCGCATGATGTTCCGGATAAATCTTCATCTTTTCATACAGAACATATCCCTGCATTCGCAAACGGGATTCAGAATATACCTGGAATACTTTACGATATATCAAATCTTTGTCTATACCTTTCTTTATCAACTCACTGACAATAGTATAAATCTCTGGTTTATTGGAGTTATAGGTAAAAGAGCCTGTATCCGTCATCATCCCGGTATAAATACATGCCGCCGCCTCTTTACTCATTAGGTCGAACATCCCCATACGACAGATAAAACGGAAAATCATCTCACTTGTTGACGACATTTCCGGATACGACATTGTTACGCGGCAAAAGTCAGCCGGGTTCAGATGATGATCGATCATCACCTTACGCCCTTCCGATGCAATAACCGCAGGCGCCAGTTTCTCTATGCGTTTAGGTTCATTAAAGTCCAGACAGAAGATCACATCTGCATCATGGATCAGCTGTTCCGCAAAATCAGGATACTTTTCATGTATCACAATATCTTTCGCCCCCGGCATCCATCTGTAAAATAACGGAAATTCATTCGGGACAATAACCGTTACATTGTCTTTACCGTAAGTAGTAAGGAAATGGTACAACCCCAAAGAAGAACCGAGAGCGTCACCATCAGGAGTAACGTGGGTTACAATAACAAAACTTTCGCCTTTCTCTACGTATTTCTTGGCTTTCTGAATTTTCTCTTCGTGAATGATTTTTGTAATCATATATTATCGTTGTTTACAGTGACAAAGGTACTACTTTTTTGCGTTCTATACAGTAAAAAAACGTTCAATAAGCAAATCAAACAATATAAATAACAATAGAAGCAAGCCGGCAAAAAGGACTCCCGGACGTTTGGTCTTCGTAAATAACAAGAAGGAAAGAATGGAACCATACCCCAATATAGTCAATAGTAAATCGATACGCCCGTAAAAGACCGCCTCCTCTACACGGCTAAAAGCATCGACAATCCAAAACAATGTATGCGTTAGCTTTTCTACGAATAATTGTAATAATCCGTAACCCGGAATACCTACAGGAAGCAATAACCAGATCAGTCCGGCCGGAATAAGGAAGGTAGCCAGGAACGTCAAAGGTAAATTGGTACACAGGAAAACCAACGAGAACTGCCGGAAATAATACAAACACAGTAAGGTTGTCCCGGCCTGGGCAGCCAATGTCACCGTGATCCATCCCCAGGGTATCGCAATAACCGGATTCCTCACTACGATAAGATTTTGCAGACGAGGTTGCAGATATAAAATAGACAATACAGCCAGATAACTCAGTTGAAAACCAATATCAAACAGATATAACGGATTGAACACCAACATACAGAAAGCCGCGGCAGCCAACGTATTATAACCGTCAGTCATCCGCCTGAGTACCCTCCCCGTGAGATAAAGCGTCAGCATCAAACCGGCACGTACAGCCGATGCAGCCAGCCCGGTAATAACCACGAAACTCCAAAGCAGACAAAGCGTCAACAGGTATCTCAGCCAACTGTAAAAACTATTCTTTGGTAAAAAAGAAAACAGCAAAGAAAGGAATCCGCAAACAACAGCCACATGAAAACCGCTTACAGCCAACAAATGGGCTACACCCGTAACAGAAAACCGTTTTCTCACCTCGCGATCCATCTCTTTACGATAGCCGAGGGTAATAGTGGTCAACACCGACTTTTCCTCTTTCGACAAATTCAGTCGCTCAAAAGGCTCCAGCAAACATTCCTGTCCTTTCCCACCCAGTTCCATTAAAAGCGATGTTTCACTGCTATCTCCCCTCTCCTGCCAATAAGCTGTCCGCTGTATGGAAAAACTAAGCAATAAGGACAGAAACACCGCGCCCCAAACCCAGCGCAATTCATAATTACCGCTTTCGGACTCTACCTTCGGGATCAGATAAGAAAACGCAACAACCAATAATGAAATGATAATCAACAACAGCGAGACAACGCTGCAATCGAAGAAGGCCTGCAACAAGATTCCGGTTATCCATATGAAAAGCGGCCTGATAAACGGCCGCTTTTGTATTTCTTTTATTATCATACAAAGGTCGGTTTTGGTTGGTTATCTATCTTTTCTACATTTCTTTCAATTCTTTTATCGTTCGTATCGGATCAGGAGAACTGAAAACAAAGCTACCGGCAACCAGCACATCGGCACCGGCTTCCAGCAAACGCTTCCCGGTTTCCAGATTCACACCACCGTCCACTTCTATTAAAGTATCCAGCCCTTTTGCCCGGATCATTTCTTTTAAACGGGCCGTTTTATTAACCGAATGTTCAATAAAACGTTGTCCGCCGAAACCGGGATTGACCGACATCAGCAATACCATATCAAGATCCTGGATAATATCTTCCAGCAGACTGATCGGCGTATGCGGATTTAAGGTAACGGCCGCTTTCATGCCGGCTTCCTTTATCGCACCGATGGTACGATGCAAATGGGTACAAGCCTCATAATGAACATTCATCATATAAGCGCCAGCCTCAGCAACCTCTTTGACAAACTTCTGGGGTTCAACAATCATCAGATGCACATCCATCGGCTTTTTCAGGATAGGCTTTACCGCATCCAGCACGGGAAAGCCGAATGAGATATTCGGAACAAAAACACCATCCATAATATCCATATGCAACCAGTCCGCCTCACTGTTATTTATCATTTCGACCTCTTTTTGCAGGTTCAGAAAATCGGCAGCCAGCAAAGAAGGAGCAATCTTATGTTTCATAATTTCAAGTCTTTTGTGCAAAGGTACAAAAAAAAGAAAGAGAACACTGCGCAAGTGTCCTCTTTCCTTCAATTTCTTAGTTCATCACATAACCACCGAATTCCGGTTGCAGCGCAGGTTCCACATGGTAACTCCGTGCAAACTGAGACAGGAAATCAAGCGTTTGTCTGCTTGGTGTACTCTTCTTCTCGTTCCGGTTCTTTTTAGTTTTATCCTTCAATCCATCCATACATTGAGTAGAAAATCTCTTCATAGGCATCCCCTTTTTAATCGTTTGATAATAAAACGGGAGAACTTTCTACTTATTATATGAACCGAAGAATATTTTTATCTGATTATGCCATAGACAACTCAATACGGTTCTCATCTGCCATACGGCGCATGTTCAGGATAGCATAACGCATACGTCCCAAAGCCGTATTAATGCTAACACCGGTGATATCGGCAATTTCTTTAAAGCTCAGATCCTGGTAATAACGCATTTCCAGTACTTCACGCTGGCTGTCGGGTAAATGTTTCACCAACTTCTTCACATCCGACAGGACCTGGTGGCGCACGATGTTATCTTCAATCGTTCCGTCACAAAGTTTAATATTATTGAACAGATCCACTTCTACCTCATCGTTGGACACAGTATTCTCACTGCGTTCCTGACGGAAGTTATCAATGATCAGATTATGTGCAATACGTGTAATCCAGGCTTTAAACTTACCGTTTTCGGTATAACGGCCCTGTTTAATAGTCATGATCACCTTAACAAAAGTCTCCTGAAAGATATCTTCTGTTAACTCTTTATTGCGGACTATAAAGTAAATGTAGGAATGGATACTGCTCTTATGACGGTTCAACAACACATCAAACGCAGTATTATCACCTTGCGCATAAAGGACGACCAGTTCTTCGTCGGTCATCGATTTTAAAGTCTTCATTACTTCTATGTTTTATAGTTTCTTTGAGTAATGTTTATGCTATAGGCAATGAGGTTTTAAATGTTAGACAATTTTGTTTTCGAAAACAAAAGAACAAAAAGTATTTTAAACAGACAAATATTTCTGTTATTTTTATACAAAAATGTCCCCTGCCTGTACGTTTTATGTACAAACAGGGGACATTTGGTAACAAACTATATTTTTAGAACTTATACCCCAAAGTTAAAGCAACCTGCGTTGTTTTTGTCTTTAATGAGGCTGGATCGGATTTAACAACTACCGAACCGTCCGGATTAAAAGTACTCGGAAAAGCATAAGCATCTTCTTTATATTCACGATAGACACAAGCCAGGTCTGCATAAAAACTTGGAGTAAAACGATAACCGACTCCAACCGAATAAGAATTCATACCTTTATCGACGGTATAATTAGGAATAGTTCCCGCAACATTTACAGCATTTATGTAATACTCTCCTGTCTTCGGATTTATCGCCGCAATTCCATCCTTTACATGCTGTTTCATAGGAGATGTTCTCCATAAAGTACCTGCCCGAACAGAAAACTGAGGAGTCACTTTATATTCCGCACCCACTTTTAAAGTACCGGACATTCCGAAGTCCCCTTTTATATCATCCGTTTGCGGCATATCATAACCATCCACATCGCTCAGATTCATCCTCTTATAATTCGTAAGCTCATAATCTGCACTGATCAGGAAGTTTTGACCCACACCAGCCACACTGAATATCCAACGATCAGGAGTTCGAAAACGGTATTCTCCCGCCTGATAATCAGGAGTTTCTTTCACTTTTCCCTCTACATCATCTATTACAACTTGTGCCGAGCCATGAAAATAATCGGTCATTTTATACCAGGTTGGAGAGTTATAAGCAATTCCCACACGCAAGAAATCTACCGGACGAACTATTGCGCCAATATTAAAAGCATAACCAGTTCCATCAGTCGATAATCCGTTATCCAACCACAACAAATCTTTCATGGTAAAATCTTCTGTATATCTTGTAGTCAGATTATAATCCATATCTGTTATAGCCACTGTGGCTCCTAAAAAGAAACGATTTGAAATATTGGTAGCAAATGAAATGTTATACTGTCCTATCGAACCTTTTTCATTGACAAGCAAATCAACATTTTGTGGACTGTAAGCACCCCAGCCATTAGAGCCCGGCTCCCCAAATGCTGAATGATAAGTATCCCCGCCAGAAGTATTCGGTTTGAAAAAACCAGCCTCATAACCTAATACGGAAAGCCAATAGTTGTTTGCATCAAAATACGGATCAAACTTTCCACTCACAAGCGTCAAATCTTTTTCCGGTATCCCATGCGCCATATCAGCTGCATAGTCTGCTACCGAAAAAGGCTGGGCTCCGTTCATCCGATAAGAACGGTTAAAACTTTTTACCCGGTTATAGGAAAGACCGATATTCCAACCGACAATTCCTTCATCATTGCCCGTCGGAAAATAACCGACATAAGCAATATTATCAAAATTGAACTTTGTCTTGCTCTCATCAGCCTTCGAACCGTTCCAATTTGTATTGGCTTTGATAGAAGAAAGACTTATCGTAGTTACCACTTCCGAACTACGATATATCCCTAACCCTGCCGGATTAGTAGACATAGACGATATATCACCACCCAATGCACCAAAAGCCCCACTCATACCCAAATAACGGGCAGTTCCGTTCAAGTCAGTCTGAGACATAGTGTATGCATTCATCTCACCTTGTGCATATGCAATACCACCGGCAAGAAAAAATGCCGATACAAATAAGCACGCTATTCTTTTCATCGTTTCTGTTATTTCTTTAATATCCTATTTTATGTAAGGGCACGAAATTATATCGGCCCCTACATTATTATATACTCACATTTTTTATCTGCGTCCGCCGGAACGTCCACCGCCACCGCCACTTGAACGGCTACTGCTTCCGCCGCCACTACTGTAGGAACCGGAACTGCGGCTGCTACTGCTACTTCTTGACGGTGCAGAATAGGTACTCTGACTTCTGGTTGTGGCAGGACTACTGCTATTATATCGTGAAGAACTACTTCTTGTTGTCGGAGCAGACTGTATTCCTGAAGAACGTGTAGATGAACTACCTATGCCACTTGAACTACTACGGGTAGAAGGCCGTGTACGAACTGTTGCTTCTGACTGCACCCGGTTTGAAGTCGTCCCTCTGCTTGAACGAATGCTACTTGCAGCCCCCCTTGTCGATGAAGATGTGGAAGGACGTGAATAACGATCCGAACTCGTACGGTTAGAGCTAGTACGATTACTTTCACTTCTTAAAGAAGTTGCCCGGTTTGAATTTCGGTAAGAAGATGATCTATTGGAAGAACTATAGCGACTGGAAGAACTTCTTCCTGCGGAATAACGGGCAGATGTCGAACGTCCCGGAGATCTATAATTATACGGACTGGCATAATGATGGTGATGGTGTCCCCAATAACCTCCATAATATCCGCCGTAATAACCACCCCAGTAACCTGGGCCGTAATAGCTCCATGACGGACCGTACCAAGGACTGCTCCAACCGGCGTAGAAGCCACCCCAGCCCCAACCGAATCCCCAACGGGGACCATACCAGGAAGAATACCAGGGATTGTAACTATAATACCAGGGATCATACCAGCCGGAATACCACGGAGAGTATCCCCAACTATTACCCATGTTTATATTTACATTCACATTGGTATTACCGTCCGAGTAATCGGTATCATAACCATAACTGTAATATCCGTCACTCAGATACAGATCGACTTGGTCTGCACCGGCAATCGTGATCTTACTCGGTGAATGATAACGTACGATACGTTCGGTATATTCATTATCCGAACGGCGTTCCGCTTTCTTCGTTACTTTCTGATCGTTATCAGGTAACTCTTCGATATAAGTGCCGTCCGCTTCGTCCAGATCCTCATCATAAGGTTCCTCAACGTCAACAGATGTATATCGACGATTATATTCATCCACATCTCTATCTTTATCAAACGCCGGATGTGAATCCGAAGCCGATGCCAATACAATTGCAGATGAAGACTCCGTTGCATTTTCTTTTTTGGGCTGTATAACCTTCTCTTCTGTTTTTTCTTTCTTTTTTTCTTTACTTGAAGAGAAATACACATCATCAAAGAACTCCTCCTGGGCTGCGGCACTGAAGCCGACCAGAAGCATCACCACTAAAGATGTTAATTTCATGGGTTTCATATTCGTTTCTCCTCTACATTAATATATTTATTCTACTGTTTAGACTACATATCCGTTGCCGGGTTTAAGACCATATCCTTAAATAAGAATAAAAACTACGCATTCTATTTACAAATATAACGCGTTCCCAATAAGTTACAAGCGTTTATATATACTTTAACTATAAAAAACAACTTATTCTGAAACAATGCTACAAAATAGGAATCACAGACAACAAGAAATAACCATTCTGTATAAAAACACATGGTTTATATACTTAAGTAGATGCACCAAGAGACACAAACGCTGCAAAACCAATTCCGAATCAATGATAAAAACACATCCTTGGTAAAATCTGTTTCATAGTAATGGAACAGTTGTTTCATTATATAGAAACACTTGTTTCTTTATGATGAAACAGTATCGTAAATACATTCGGGGAACTATTAAAATGAATTGGTCTCTTTTGTTATATGTTCAAAGATAAATCGTATATTTGTCCTTTGGTTTAAAACCTTGTAAACTGTATATTAACAAGATTAATTCTATTTGTAAATGGGAAGAGTATTAGTTATTGGTGCAGGGGGCGTAAGCACCGTTGCTGTTAAAAAGATCGCGATGAATGCTGATGTTTTTACCGATATCATGGTGGCCAGCCGCACGAAAAGCAAGTGCGACAAGATTGCTGCCGACATTAAAAATGTAAAGGTGAAGACAGCACAGGTCAATGCGGATAACGTGGACGAGCTCGTTGCATTGTTTAATGACTTTAAGCCCGAGTTGGTCGTCAACCTGGCTCTACCTTATCAGGACCTCTCCATCATGGATGCCTGCCTGGCTTACGGTGTCAGCTATCTCGACACTGCCAACTACGAACCGCTGGACGAGGCAAAATATGAATATAGCTGGCAATGGGCCTATAAAGACCGTTTCGAAAAAGCGGGTCTGACGGCTATCCTGGGATGCGGATTCGATCCGGGTGTAACGGGAGTATATACAGCTTATGCAGCGAAACATCATTTCGATGAAATCCAGTATCTGGATATCGTCGACTGCAACGCCGGCGACCATCACAAGGCATTCGCTACGAACTTTAACCCGGAAATCAATATCCGTGAAATTACTCAGCGTGGTAAATACTATGAAGACGGAGAATGGAAGGATACTGACCCGTTATCGGTACATAAGCCGTTGAACTACCCGAATGTAGGTCCTCGTGAATCATACCTGATGTACCATGAAGAGCTGGAAAGTCTGACAAAGAACTTCCCGACGATCAAGCGTGCCCGTTTCTGGATGACTTTCGGACAGGAATACCTGACTCATTTACGGGTGATACAGAATATCGGTATGTCACGTATCGATCCGGTCATGTACAACGGACAGGAAATCGTCCCGATCCAGTTCCTGAAAGCCGTATTGCCTAATCCGGGTGATCTGGGCGAGAACTATACGGGAGAAACATCGATCGGTTGCCGTATCCGCGGGATCAAAGATGGCAAAGAACAAACCTACTACGTATATAATAACTGTAGCCACGAAGCTGCTTACAAGGAAACAGGCGCTCAGGGTGTAAGTTATACCACCGGCGTTCCGGCGATGATCGGTGCCAAATTATTTATGCAGGGAGTTTGGAAGAAGCCGGGTGTATGGAATGTGGAAGAATTCAATCCCGATCCGTTCATGAAAGAGTTGAACGAACAAGGACTGCCCTGGCATGAAATGTTTAATGTTGATTTGGAATTATAATATGGCGTTACAAGTAGGAGACAAAGCACCCGAAATATTGGGGCTTGATCAGAACGGAAATGAAATAAGACTCAGCGATTTTAAAGGTAAGAAGCTAGCACTTTACTTCTACCCGAAAGACAACACCAGCGGCTGTACGGCAGAAGCCTGTAGCCTGCGTGACGGCTACAAGGAATTACAGGCAGCCGGTTACGAAGTGGTCGGGGTCAGTAAAGACAGCGCAAAATCCCATCAGGGATTCATCGCCAAGCAGGAACTGCCTTTCAACCTGATCGCTGACACGGACACAGCCCTGCAACAGGCTTTTGGCGTATGGGCAGAAAAGAAACTGTACGGACGTTCATACATGGGGACTCTCCGTACCACCTTTATTATCAACGAAGATGGTATCATCGAGAAGATAATCGGTCCGAAAGAGGTGAAAACAAAAGACCATGCTAATCAAATCCTTAATTCATAAAAAGGGATGGCAAAAGAAGACAATTTATTCGAAGAGGGAAAAACCCCGGAAGGAAAGCCGGCTGTTAATGCCGACAAGTTAAAAGCGTTGCGCGCCGCAATGGATAAGATTGAGAAGAACTACGGAAAGGGTTCTATCATGAAACTGGGCGACGAAAGCATTGAAAGTATCGAAGTTATTCCAACTGGTTCCATCGCCCTGAACGCAGCTTTAGGCGTAGGCGGTTACCCGAAAGGACGTGTAATCGAGATATACGGTCCGGAATCATCCGGTAAGACAACGCTGGCAATCCATGCTATTGCCGAAGCACAGAAAGCCGGTGGTATTGCTGCATTTATCGATGCAGAACATGCCTTCGACCGTTTCTATGCGGAAAAACTGGGTGTCGATGTAGAAAACTTATGGATCTCTCAACCGGATAACGGTGAACAGGCTTTGGAAATCGCCGAACAGCTGATCCGTTCTTCTGCAGTAGATATCATCGTTATCGACTCTGTGGCAGCATTGACTCCGAAGGCTGAAATCGAAGGCGATATGGGTGACAGCAAGATGGGTTTGCAAGCTCGTCTGATGTCTCAGGCATTGCGTAAGCTGACCGGAGCGATCAACAAGACCAATACGACTTGTATCTTCATCAACCAGTTGCGTGACAAGATCGGTGTCATGTTCGGTAACCCGGAAACAACAACCGGTGGTAACGCATTGAAGTTCTACGCATCAGTTCGTCTGGATATCCGCAAGATCGGAACATTGAAAGATGGTGACGAAATGAAAGGTAACCAGGTACGTGTGAAAGTTGTAAAGAACAAGGTTGCACCTCCTTTCCGCAAAGCAGAGTTCGACATCATGTTCGGCGAAGGTATTTCCAAGGCTGGCGAGATCGTAGACTTGGGTGCGGAGCTGAATATTATCAAGAAAAGCGGTTCCTGGTATAGCTACAACGATACAAAACTGGGACAGGGACGCGATGCTGCCAAACAATGCATCAGCGATAACCCCGAACTGGCAGAAGAGCTATCCGGATTGATATTCGAAGCATTGAAAGGGTAAACTTAATCTTTATAAAAGACTGTTACAATAGTTTCATTATGGCACGCAGATAACACAGATTAAACAGATCAACACTGATAATTTAAATAAATCGGTGTTCAACTGTTTAATCAGTGTTATCTGTGTATTATATAGAATAAATCGGCATGACAAACAAAGACAAATATCGCCTGCTATGCAGTAAAGAAAACAGCCTGCCGCTTTTTTCACGCGATTGGTGGCTGGATGCCGCCTGTGGCGAAACCAAATGGGAAGTTTTGCTAACAGAAGAAAAAGGAAAAATACTAGCAGCTTTACCGATATATATTCCTCACCGAGGAGTCATATCAATGCCTCCTTACACCCAGACAATGGGACCCTGGTTTGCTCCAGAATCCAAAGATACCAAATACACCAGAACTTTAGGAAAACGGCAAGCAATATGCAAAGAGTTTACGGATGTGTTAAAATCCTATCCGCATTTCCTCCAAAATTTCAATTATGGGATAACGGACTGGTTGCCTTTTTACTGGGAAGGTTACAAACAGACAACCCGTTATACGTACCTGCTGAACAATATACGGGACGAGCATACACTTTGGGAGAACATGAGTCCCAATATCCGCCGGAACATTACAAAAGCAAAAGAGAAATTTCTCATCACAATCAGGAAAGGGATTTCCATTGAAGATTTTCTAAAAATACAATCCATGACGTTTAAACGTCAACATCTCTCCACTCCTAAAAGACAGGACGTATTAATAAAATTGATCACCGCCTGCCGTCAACGTAACCAAGGCGACTTATGGGGAGCCTACGACGAGAAAGGGAAATTACATGCAGTGGCATTTATTGCCTGGCAGGAAAATTCGGCTTATTATCTGGCCGGAGGCGGCGACCCGGCATTAAGGGCATCGGGGGCGCATAGCTTACTTCTTTGGGAATGTATCCGCCACGTTTCCCAATACACACCCATATTCGACTTTGAAGGTTCTATGATTCCAGGAGTAGAACGTTTTTTCCGTGAATTCGGAGCAATTCAAACTCCTTTCTTCACAATAACCAGAGGAAATCTCAGTTTATTATATAGAGCTTGGTTAAAGATAAAAGAACGGATATGAATAATCACGCTATACATTATATAATACGTTTCCTTCTTGGGGAAGATATTTCCGAAGAGATTGTGGCTGCTATCGGATATACGAACAATAGCAAACATTATGACCGTTACAGTATTGTGATCATTCCATCCGGTTTTTTCACCAATCATATATACGGAACGGCATCTTCGCTTCCGGAATTACCGCTTCAAGAAATAGAAGGAACTCCCTTGTTATTCGGTTCTCCCCTTGTAGAACAGATAGGCGACACGTTGGTTATTCATGCGGATATTATTGCCAGTACCTACTTTCTCATCACTCGCTATGAGGAAATCATCCAACGAAATGTAAGGGATGAGCACGGACGTTTTCCGGGAAAGAATTCTTTACCTTACCGGGCAGGATTTCTCCATCGTCCGATCGTTGATGAATACCGTATACTTTTGCGTAAATGGTTACGGCAATATGGACTCCGCATACCGGAAATTCCAAAAGAGATACAACATATCTATCTGACACACGATTTGGACTCTCCTACTCTTTACCGGACATGGAAAGGGGTTATCCGCTCCATCCGGGATAAAAGGGGGATCATCCAGTCTATCCAAGGAAAATGCGGACCAATAGAAAACGATCCGTATTATACATTTCCCTGGATATTCGAACAAAATAACTTGTTACGGGAACAAACGGGCAAAGATATCTGCCGGGCAATCCTTTTTGTTCGCAGTGGAGGCAAATGCAAACAGGATAAGCCACATTATAGCCTACGCAATACAGATATATCTCAACTGATACAATCTGCATTATCCAATGATATAACAATAGGTCTGCACAGCAGCTACCAGGTAGGTATAGTTCCTACCCTCATCAAAAAAGAAAAAACATGGCTGGAAAAGAATGTTGAGAGAAGTATACGCTTTAATCGCCATCATTTCCTTGCCAGCCGTGAACCGGAAGATATGACACACCTGGAGGCGGCCGGCATAACAGATGACTTCACCATGGGTTATGCGGATGTTGCCGGATTCAGGTTAGGGACTAATTATCCGGTACGCTGGATCAATCCGGTCACCCGTCGCTTATCCTCTATCTTATTGCATCCGCTGACAATTATGGATTGCACTTTGGAAGAAAAAAAATATATGGGATTAAATTATGAAGAGGCATTAGCATATAGCCTGAATCTTATCGAACAGGTAAAAAATACAGGTGGGGAATTGACTCTCTTATGGCATAATACCAGTGCACAGGAAAATACAGACAGTTATTTACGTAAACTGTACAGCCATTTATTAAACGAACTTGCAAAAAAATGAAAATTGTTACTATTGTCGGAGCCAGGCCTCAATTTGTAAAAGCGGCCATGGTAAGCCGGGCGATTCTGGAATACAACAAAAATAATGAGAGACTGATTGAAGAACTACTTCTTCATACGGGACAGCATTATGATGCAAATATGAGCGATATCTTTTTCAACAGTATGAGTATCCCTCAACCCGTCTGGCAACTGCAATGTGGAAACGGGACACATGGAGAGATGACCGGCCGTATGCTGATTGAAATTGAAAAAATATTACTCGACACCCGGCCTGATTACGTATTGGTCTACGGTGATACCAACTCGACACTGGCTGGAGCACTAGCCGCATCCAAACTACATATACCGGTAGTTCATGTTGAAGCCGGCCTTCGCAGCTTTAACAAACAAATGCCGGAAGAGATCAACCGTATCCTGACCGATCATATAGCGACCTTACTATGTTGTCCGACTTTCGCCGCCATCAAACATCTGGCAAATGAAGGGATACAACAGGGGGTCCATCATGTCGGGGATGTAATGTATGATGCCGCATTGATTTTTGGTAAACTGGCAGACAGTTCTTCCCAAATCATGCATCAATTGAATCTCAACAGCAGGCAATTCAGGCTTTGTACAGTTCACAGGGCAGAGAATACAGATAACCGGGAACGGATAATAGGAATCATCAGTGCCATAAAAGAAATATCAACTTCTTCTTTTCCGACCGTTTTGCCACTTCATCCCCGCACTCGATATTGTCTGGAAAAATATGGTATGATACAATCTCTTGAAAACCGGGAAGGAATACATATCATTCCGCCGGTAAGCTTCCTCGATATGGTCATGCTGGAAAAACATGCGGCAACCATTTTGACGGATTCAGGTGGCGTACAGAAAGAAGCATATTTTCATCATACCCCTTGTATTACACTACGGGATGAAACGGAATGGGTCGAAACTGTTGAAGCAGGTTGGAACCAAATAGCCGGTTCTGAAAAAGAAAGTATCCTGCATTGCTTGGAAAACCAACCGGAACAAAAAGAGATACAAGAATACGGAATTGGAAACGCATCAAAAAATATTATTGATTTGCTATGAAAAAAGTACTGATTATTTGCGATCTCTTTCCGCCGGCTTTCGGACCGCGTATGGGATATTTATGCAAATATCTCAGAAATTACGGATGGGAGCCTGTCATTCTGACTGAAATGGTAGAGGAAAATACATTTACATTCCTTGCCAGTCAATGTGAGGCCGAATACATTAATTATTATACAGCCAAAAGTCCTTTTACCAGGAAACTACAATGGATCAGTATACTTTTTCTGGATCTTTGCTTCGGATATAAGGATATCCGAATGTACAAAGAAGCCCGGAAGCTGGTCAAAAACAATAAAATCGATTTAGTTTTATGTAGTAGTTTCCGGACATTTCCCTTACCGGCTGCACTAAAAGTTGCAACTAAATATAAACTACCGCTGGTCGTTGACTTACGGGACATCATTGAACAATATACAGGAAATGAGTTTATTGCACATTCTCTCCCCTCTCTCTTGGGATTAAACAGATTATTCATATCTGTCTTTAAACGGAAAAGCCTACGGGATAGAAACCGGGTATTAGAAAAAGCAGATTATGTAACAACAATCTCTCCCTGGCATGTAGATATATTGAAACAGTATAACACTAATGTAGAATTGATTTACAATGGGTTCGACCCGGAACTATTTTATCCGGAACAAAAGAAAACGGAGAAGTTCATTATAACATATACAGGACGGCTACTTAGTACAGCTATGCGTGATCCGGGACTGCTCTTTGAAGCATTAAGTATTTTGTCTGCCCGTAATATATTGACACCCGACAAATGCCGTGTCTACTGGTATGTCGATGAAACGTCCCGTAAAATCATTACGGAAGAAGCTGAAAAATACCAGATTCTCCCTTTTATGGATTTCAAAGGATATGTTCCGGCGTCAGAAATACCTTCCATACTGAACAGTAGTTCCGTACTGCTGTTATTGACTAACCGTGCGGCAAACTCCGGTCCCAAAGGTGTTATGACGACAAAGTTTTTTGAATCGCTGGCTGTAGAAAAACCAGTACTTTGTGTCCGGAGTGACGAAAGCTATCTGGCTGAAGCAATCAATGATGCGAATGCCGGCCTTGCCGCAACGAATGTGAATGAGGTATGTGACTTTCTTAAATCGTATTATCAGGAATGGAAAGAAAAAAGATATACATCATCTTCCATAAAGAAAAGCAAGTTAGTCCGTTTTTCACGGAAAGAACAAGCAAAACAATTTATACAAATCTTCGAAAAGGTTGAAATCAATGGATAAATATATCAATATAGTGTCTTTCAATATCCCTTGGCCTGCTAATTATGGCGGAGTTATTGATGTGTATTACAAAATGCAGGCCTTACACAAGTGCGGCGTAAAAATTATTCTACATTGTTTTGAATATGAGCGCCCTCATTCCAAAGAACTGGAGTCTCTATGTGAAAAAGTATATTATTACAAACGGAAAACCGGACTATTGACTAATATAACTCTGTTACCATACAATGTTTTCAGCCGTAAAGACCCGGAATTACTTAAGAATTTGCTCGAAAACGATTATCCAATCTTATTCGACGGATTGCATACCTGCTACTATATTAATCATCCCCAACTACAGGGACGAATGAAAATATACAGGGAAAGTAATATCGAGCACGATTATTACCGTCACTTGGCTAAGGCAGAAACAAACCTGATCAAAAAATATTTCTTTCTGGTTGAAGCTTGGAGGTTTGAACGGTATCAGGAGATATTAAAACATGCCGATCTGATGTTGGTCGTTTCTATCACTGATACAAACTATCTCAGGAAAGTCTTTCCCAAAAAGAAAATTGAATATATGCCCAGTTTCCATGTCAATGATGAGATATCTGTAAAGAGCGGATCGTCTGATTTTGTATTATATCATGGGAAACTATCTGTTACAGAAAATACACTGGCCGCATTATATCTGATCAAAAATGTCTTCTGTAAGTTAAAGTATCCTTGTATCATTGCAGGTATGAATCCACCAGCAACGTTGTTAGAAGCAGCGGCTTCTTATCCCAACATCAAAATCGAGGCCAATCCATCCAACGAGCGTATGGACTATCTCACTCACGAGGCGCAGATACACATGTTGATCACTTTTCAGGATACCGGGTTAAAACTTAAATTGTTGAATAGTCTTTTTGGTGGAAGACACACGATCGTAAACCAGGAAATGGTCACAGGCAGTGGCTTGGAAGCTTTATGTAATATCGCTAACACTCCTGAAGAAATGATAGAAACGTGTAAACGGTTGATGAAGCAACCAATGACTCCCGAATTAATTGAAAAAAGAAAAGAGTTACTATTCCCTACCTACTCAAACAGACAACAGGGAGAACGTCTTTACAAACTGATTTATAACCAGGGAGAATAAAAGCTATTCTCCCTTCTCTCTAGGGATGTACAGACGCAGAAAAATCAATCCACTTTTCAATTCTTTCTGAAGTTTCCATTGGGAGTAAATTGTTTCAATGTGTTCGTCATCCCAATTAAAGAGATTCGAATATAAAACATAACGACTATTTTCTAACTCAGCAGAAGAAAAACGTCGGTTATCATCAGTTATATCCATATTTGCAAACAATGCATCCATTGGAAATGCTGCTGTTACAGAATTAATCTCTATATGTTCATTCTCCAAATAATCGATCATCTCTTGGCGCAATGAATAATAAGGTAAATGGCATAATACACTATCCCAGGCCTTTGACATCTTCTCCGAATAAACCCAAAAATTTCCGCTGACCAGTATACAAATCATCCCTACCAATAAAATTCGCACAGACCTTGTTTCATATACTTTAAACAAAAGCTGAGCAGTGATTAATGCCAGTAATATGTACAAAACCAGAAAATATCGGTCTCCAAAGGGGTTTGTTACAGGAATTGTAACTAACATCATAGTAAATAAGACACTCAAATAAATGAGAGATAACGGAGATTTGGAAAGATAAAGAAAGAAATTTTTTATCCCCATTTTAATGATTGAAACAAATAGCAAAATCCAGACAACAATTCTCCCTGAATCCAACATCCTTACAGCCAAACTTGCTATATTCTTAACTATTTGCCCAAATGTCGCTAACTGCCGATGATCCTCATATCCAAAACCGGGTTGATACAGAAAATATCCGGTTTCCACCTTCCGGTATATAAACCATCCGCCTATCGCCAAAAGAGTCGGTATAAATACAGGGAAAACATATAAGAACGAATTTTTGAAAGATTTCTTATGAATAACATTTTCTATCAGCAAATATCCCAGCCCCAATCCTGAACAAACAACCAGTCCTCTAATACTTACCAATCCCAGGCACATGGCAGATACAGCCAACCAAATCCGCCGGTTATCCAAAATCAAGTTGATACTCAACAAAGCAAAAAAACACAGGATGACATCCGGAGAAATTAAAATCATTTGGGTGGAAAGTGCCGGTTCCAATAAAACCAACAAAAATATATAAGGTGTATATTTCGTCTCCAACCTTTCACACAAGCGATAAACTTGCCAGATCACTCCCAATGAAAATACAGTTATAGATAAATGAGCTACCAACAAACTTTTTCCGAATAAAGACCAAAGAAGAGCCAGATACAGATGAGCCAAAGGGGGTTCTGCAACATATTGGGCCGGATAGACAAAAGACAGAAACCCATTTTCCAATAAATAACTTGCCGGCATAGAATACCCGGCAGTGTTATCCCAGAAAAAACAGTTCTCTAACGTAAAGAATTTCAACACCAGAAACAAAATCAGTACTACATATTTTATCATAATAATTTATTATATCGGATTTACACTATTTCATTTGTTTAAATTCTTCATTTTCTAAAGCTCTGATTCCTTCTATTATATAATATCTTCTTAAATCGTCCGGTTTTAAAATCAACTCATTCCATTGAAGCAGATCAATATCAATTGGAACAATTCCGAAATTTTTATCGTCAGGCATACGTTGCAGTTTGTACTCTATACGTTTCAACAAATGCTTTATTTCATCCGGCTGTTCTGATGTATAAGCAACGGCCACCCGATTCAAAAAAGGAGCAGACCCCGTTAATCCGATCGGCTCCGTATATACAGAATTTGAAAAGGCAATAGAAACAAACTGGTTCCGCAATATACGCACCGCCTCCGCCATATTCTTTTCCTGATCTTGATTTGAACCTAAGCTTAATATAATTTTATTCAGCATATCGCTTATTTTATTTATTCAATGCAAAACTAGGAAAAAATACCTATTAGTTGGTATTGATCATGTAAGCATTTCGCCATACCTTTGTACGAGAATTTAAGAAAATGAGATTATCAGAGCTTCACACAGGTGAAAAAGGCGTTATAGTCAAGGTGATGGGACGCGGAGCATTCCGCAAACGCATCATTGAAATGGGATTTATCAGGGGAAAAGAGGTGGACGTTATACAAAATGCTCCACTGAAAGATCCTATCCACTATCGTGTAATGGGTTATGACGTTTCTTTGCGACGGAATGATGCAGCAATGATTGAAGTAATCAGCGCAGCCGAATACGCAAAGGCACAAATGTCACAACAAAGTGAAGAACGTTCCGCCGACTCTTATATACTACCTTCAACAGAAGATTTACAGGCACTTGCTATACATAAAGGAAAAACAATAAACGTAGCCCTGGTCGGAAATCCCAACTGTGGAAAAACATCTTTATTCAATTTTGCATCCGGAGCCCACGAACATGTAGGCAACTACAGCGGAGTTACCGTCGATGCCAAAGAGGGAACCTTCCAGCAAGACGGTTACACATTCCGGATCGTAGATTTACCCGGTACTTATTCCTTATCGGCCTATACTCCGGAAGAACTTTATGTCCGCAGGCATCTCAGCGAAGAACAACCGGACGTTGTGATCAATGTTCTGGATGCATCAAACCTGGAAAGGAATCTTTATCTGACCTGTCAGCTCATCGATATGGACGTCCGGTCTGTCATCGCCTTGAATATGTATGACGAGTTGGAGCGATCCGGAAACAAATTCGATTACGAATCATTATCCCGGATGATAGGTACCCCGATTGTTCCGACAATCAGCAGGACCGGTTTTGGTATTGAAGACCTTTTCAAGCGGGTTATAAAAGTATATGAAGAAGAAGATCCTGTTATCCGTCATATCCATATAAATTATGGAGAAGTACTGGAAAAAGGTATTACAAATGTACGGCATGCCATAAAACATAACGGAAATGTAGCAAAAAGCCTTTCCAAACGTTATCTCTCCATCAAGCTATTGGAAGGAGACCCGGAAATAGAACGTTTTATCCAGACATTATCCGGCTCCGAAACAATCATAGAAGAACGCGACCGGAATGTTGTACAGATAGAAGAGTTATTATTGGAAGACAGTGAAACAGCATTTACCAATGCCCGTTACGGTTTTATCTCCGGTGCGCTACGGGAAACCTATGAGCAAAATAAAATAAAAGAAGCGACCAGCACTCAGATCATAGACTTATTCGTTACACATAAAGTATTGGGATTCCCCATATTTATTCTCTTTATGTGGATCATGTTCGAGGCAACATTCCGTTTGGGAGCCTATCCTATGGAGTGGATCGAGAATCTGGTTAGCTGGATCGGTAATTTTGTACGGGGAAACATGAGTGAAGGTCCGTTAAAAGACTTGCTGGTCGATGGTATCATCGGCGGTGTCGGCGGTGTCATCGTTTTTCTACCTAACATTCTGATACTGTATCTGTTCATTTCATTCATGGAAGATTCAGGTTATATGGCACGTGCTGCTTTCATTATGGATAAGATCATGCACAAAATGGGACTCCATGGTAAATCTTTCATTCCTTTGGTAATGGGATTCGGTTGTAATGTGCCGGCTATTATGGCCTCCCGTACGATTGAAAGCCGCAATAGCCGTATGATCACCATGCTGGTTAATCCGCTGATGAGTTGCAGTGCCCGTTTACCGGTATATGTGTTACTTGCTGGTGCATTTTTCCCTAATAACGCAAGTTTCATTCTCCTGTCATTATATGTTTGCGGTATTCTTCTGGCTGTTGTTATGGCACGGTTGTTCAAACGTTTTCTTTTTAAAGAAGAAGACGTACCTTTTGTGATGGAACTTCCCCCCTATCGAATGCCTACTGCAAAGTCGATTATGATCCACATGTGGGAAAAAGCGAAGCAGTATCTCCACAAAATGGGGGGTGTCATTTTAGTCGCTTCCATTATCATCTGGTTTCTGGGATACTTCCCCCGCCACAGTGAGATGGGAGATGCATTCGACAAGCAAATTGCAGAAGTGGAAAATGCCGAACTGGATTCGAAGGAAAAAACGGAAACAATTGCGGAGTTGGAACGGTTAAAGAATATGGAGCATCAAAAGAACTCTTATATCGGAACGATAGGACAAACAATCCAGCCAGTTCTTCACCCATTAGGATTCGATTGGAAAATGAGTGTCAGCTTATTGACTGGTATGGCAGCAAAAGAAGTCGTAGTCAGCACGTTAAGCGTCCTGTACACCGGAGATGAAGAAGATAGCCAGGTTTTATCCGAACGTATAAAACAAGATTTGGATGAAGAAGGCAATCCGGTCTTTACACCACTTATCGCTCTGAGCCTGATGCTGTTTGTTCTCATTTATTTCCCATGTATCGCAACGATCTCAGCCATCGTCAATGAATCGGGATCATGGAAATGGGGAATATTTGTAATTGTGTACACATGCGTTTTAGCATGGATCGTCTCATTTGTGGTTTATCAGACGGGGAGTTTGTTTATTAATTTATTAAATTAGTTGGCTTATGTGGCAGGAGATAGCTATCATATTAATAGGTATTGCTGTTGCTTTCTATATCGGAAAGAAGATATACGGATTTCTCAAACACCCGAAAACAGCCAGTCCTTGCAAGGAATGCTCAGGATGCACCTTGAAAAAGAAGAATTCGCAAACTTCATCTTTTAGGTTTCAGTCGCATAGTTGTATTGAAAAATAAGGGATATAACTAAAAAGACAATTATATTTTTACATAACTCAATAAAATTCTAATCTTTAGATAAATAAATATACTCGCCAAGTGACTTTTTCATCAAAACTTACGCAATTCACAAATTTTTATGTAAGTTTGCCATATAAATCTGTGTAGTTTAACAACTTCAAAATGATAATATCAATAAGTACAGTTAAAGTAATACCAATCCTATGAAATTCTTTCTTACTATTATCTTTAGAGGTATCAATCGCATTAAGTGCCTCTTTTTTATAAACATTATGCCCTCTATCAACCGGATAAAACTTCAAGCATTCGGTATAGAGTACAATAAAAATTGTAGAATAATGGCTCCTTGTACTATAATAACAGGAAGAACTTCGCAGGTGTCTATTGGTAAAAACTTTCGTTTAGTATCATCAGACTTAATCAATCCTCTTTGTAAAAACAAAGCTTGTATCAATGTATCGGAGAATGCTTGTTTGCTAATAGGTGATAATTGTGGAATGTCATCCCCTACTATTTGGGTTCAAAAATCTGTAAAAATAGGAAATAACGTTAATTTTGGAGGAGGATGTCTTCTGTTTGATACGGATGCCCATTCATTAAACTATTTACACAGGCGTAATGGTATTACAGATATGGCCAACCGGATTGATAAAGAGATAATAATCGATGACGATGTATTAGTTGGGGCCAATACGATTATCCTAAAGGGGGTTCATATCGGTGCACGTTCCGTAATTGGAGCAGGAAGTGTTGTAACAAAAGACATACCAGAAGATAGTATAGTTGCCGGAAATCCAGCAAAAGTAATAAAGAAAATCAATCTTATATAATGAATTTCCACTTTCATAATATACTGGGAGGAAGCAAACGAACCTCGCTCTTAAAAAAAAATATTGCAGCATCAATTCTTATAAAAGGAATTAGTATACTCAGCTCCCTACTTTTGGTGCCGCTTACTTTGGATTATGTAAACAAAGAGTTATATGGTATATGGTTAACACTATCCTCTATCGTGGTATGGATCAACTTTTTTGACATAGGCTTAACGTTAGGATTAAAAAATCGGTTAGCTGAAGCACTGACAACTCACGATTACATACGTGGAAAAGGTCTAGTGTCAACGACCTATTTCATGATGCTCGCAATATTCATCCCTGTATCTATTATAGTTATACTATTGATTCCTTTCATTGATTGGCCTAAATTGTTGAACGTACCAACTATCTACGAGAAAGATATCCAGATTGTGTTATATTTATTAGTAATATTCATGACCATACAAATGTTTTTCAACGTATTGAATACGGTTGTATCGGCCTATCAAAAAACAGCTATGGCATCATTGTTTGCCATGTTGGGACAACTGTTATCACTATTGCTTATATTCATCTTGACTCGCACAACTCCTCCCTCCTTGATCGGATTGGCCTTAGCTATATCTTTGTCTCCCATTATTGTTTTACTAATTTTCTCACGTATCTTATACACAAGTTCTTTCAAAGAAATATCGCCGTCTTATAAATATATAGATTTAAAACAAGTAAAAGATCTGTTCAACCTCGGCATCAAATTCTTCATTATACAAATACAAATTATCGTCCTATACCAATCAACCAATATCATCATATCACACATTTCCGGACCGGAAGCGGTTAGCCAATACAATATTGCCTACAAATATTTAGGAATATCCACTATGGTTTACAATATCATATTAACCCCTCTTTGGCCGGCATTTACCGACGCATACGCCTTAAAAGACTATGCTTGGATGAACCGAATATATAAAAAGATGTGCTTGGTTTATTTGATGGTATTATCCGGCATAATAGTTCTTATCGCTTTATCACCATATCTTTACCATTTATGGGTTGGCGATAAAATAGGAATTCCATTTGAAATCACATTATGCCTCGGTATCTTTTTGGCAATAAATTCATGGGATTCCTTACAAGTATATATGATCAACGGAGTAGGTACAGTCAAACTTCAAACTTATGTTGTATTAATCGGTTTGATTTTTCACATACCTTTAGCCCTGTTTTTAGGCAATAAATTGGGGGTTATCGGCGTTGTATTGTCAATGATTTGCATCAATCTTATCTATTCTGTCATCTTTACAACACAGATCAATAAGATTTTGAAACATAAAGCTCATGGTATTTGGAATAAATAACTCTATTCGCATGAACAGTTTAAAGAAACAGATTAAACATAAATTACCATTCATTATCCGCTTAAGAGACATCTGGAGTCAATTACGATTCAATTATATGTTGCCTCTGGATTTAGACTGTTTTGGATTTCGAGATAAAGATTCACATATCTTACTTCCTGCTCATATAGCCAATCCTCAAAACGTATATATGTATGAACAAACTCGTATCCAGTCACAGGCAAAGATAATCACCTATACAGGTAAATTCATCATGAAAAAGTATTCCGGGGCAGCCCCAGGATTAACGGTCATAACAGGAAACCATACACCGACAGTTGGTATCCCCTATTATTTATTGCCATTGTCGAGAATAAATGACAAAGAAAAAGATGTTGTCATTGAAGAGGATGTATGGCTTGGAGCAAATGTAACTCTATTGTCGGGGGTAACCATAGGGCGTGGTGCTGTTATCGGAGCATCAAGTGTTATAACGAAAGATGTTCCTCCTTATGCAGTGGTAGTCGGGAGTCCATATAAAATCATTGCCTCCAAATTTTCCCTGGAAGAAATTATGGAACATGAGAGACGGCTTTATCCAGAATCAGAACGTTTCTCTGAAGAATATTTAACACAACTTTTCGACCAGTATTACATCGGAATGCGTTCTATTGGCAAAACCATGACAACGGAAGATGAAATACAATATAAAAAATTTCTTGAATCAATCAATCAATCAATCTAACAACCTTTAAACAGGATTTCATCATCATGAAAGTAGTTCATATTGTATTTGGAATGGAATACGGAGGCATCGAGACTATGTTAGTCAACATAATGAACGAGCAAATAAAACATGCCGACATATCTTTGATTATCGTAAACAGACAAGAAGAAAAATCCATAACAAAAAAAATCGATAACAAAATACAGATAATAAGGATCAACCGACCGGTAGGTTCCAAGAACCTCTTTTATATACTTGCACTAAACTTTTTACTATTGATCAAGAACTATGATATAATACATGTCCACATTCCAAATACTATAAAATTCATATTCCTAAAATCAATCATAAATAAAATGTGCCTTACCGTACATCATATATGTACGACCGAAGATATTCCTTATTTACACAAATACAAACACATATTTGCTATTTCAAATTCTGTTCAAGAAGATTTGGCCAAGTATCTTAAAAAAAACGTACCCATTATTTTAAACGGAATAAACAGTACCGATATTCTTTCACAAAAAGATGCCACAAAGAATCAGACTTTTCATATAGTACAAATAGGCAGATTAGTACATACCAAAAAAGGACAAGACATTCTAATCGAAGCTATATTTATATTACATCAGAAAGGATTCAAAAATATATCGGTTGATTTTATTGGAGACGGTGAATCCAAAGACTTCTTGAAGGAGCTAGTGAAATCGAAACAACTGGAAAACCAAATCCATTTCTTAGGTAGTAAAGAACAATCATACATATTCAGCCATCTGAAAGATTACGATTTATTTGTCCAACCATCCCGAAAAGAGGGGTTCGGCCTAACAGTAACAGAAGCTATGGTAGCTAAAATACCTGTATTAGTTTCCGACCAAGAAGGGCCTATGGAAATTATAAAAAATGGGGAATATGGTTATTATTTCAAAAGTAATGACGCAATCAACTGTGCGCAAGAAATTGAAAAAATAATGAATATTTCAACAAATACTGTAGTTTCCAATGCATATCAATATGCAATAAGTAAGTTTAATGTAAAACGGACAGCTTTAGAATATATCAATCAATACAAAAAAATACATCGTATATAAATTTACTCAATAAAAAAACGAGCATGAAAATTTTGCAAATAGATAAATACTATTACATAAAAGGAGGAGCAGAAACTGTTTTCTTCAATACAATAGACCTTCTCGAAGAGAAAGGACACACCGTTATTCCTTTTTGTTTGAAAAGTACAAAAAACAGACAGTCTATTTATGAGAAGTATTTTGTTGACTATCCGGAACTATCCGAATCATCAACACTGACAAAAATAAAAAAAACACCGGATTTCTTTTTTAACAAAGATTCTGCTAAGAAACTTGAGCAGTTAATATTGAAAGAAAAACCGGATATAGCCCACATACATTTATTATTTAACGGTATTTCTGTTTCAATCTTACCGATTCTACGCAAACATAAAATTCCAATAGTCATGACAGTCCATGACCACCGTTTGATATGTCCAGCTTATGCATTTACAAATGGGAAGCAGGAAATATGTGAAATATGTAAAGATAGCAAACAATATTGGAGATGTATTACCAATAGATGTTCAAAAGGGAATTTAACCCATAGTATTCTTTTAAGTTTAGACAGTTATTTTAGAGAATACTTCTATCCTCCCCTTAAACTGATTGATCGGTTCATATTTGTAAGCAAATTTTCTCAAAACAAACATTTTGAGGCAAATTATCACTTTGCTGAAAAGTCGACACATTTATACAATTTCACCCCTATTGTACAAGATAACAACATGACAAAAGAGAATTATATCCTTTATTTCGGACGAATTTCAGAAGAAAAAGGAATATCCACATTGATAAAGGCAATGGAATCATTTCCACACATACATTTAAAAATAGCAGGAACTGGACCATTACTTCAAAAGCTAAGTGCAAATAAAGCAAATAATATTTCTTTTCTTGGATTTAAAGAAGGACAAGAATTAAAAGATCTAATTAGCAAAGCTACATTTGTAACGGTTCCTTCTGAATGTTATGAAAACAATCCGCTAACAATTATAGAGTCAATGACATTAGGAACCCCCATTATAGGAAGTAATATCGGAGGTATTCCAGAATTAATTCAAAATGAAATTACAGGATATTTATTTCCACCAAGGTCTGTTGATGAATTAACAAAAGTAATCAATCACGTAACCAGTTTGACACCACAAAAATATCAACAAATGGTTGATGCTACCTTAGAATATGCTTCCCTCAATTTTTCAAAAGAAGCACATTATACTCGTTTAATGGAAATTTATAAATCATGTATTGAAAATTATAGTTAATATGAAAATTTATGTATTCGGAACCAGAGGATTTCCCAATATACAAGGTGGGGTAGAAAAACATTGTGAAGAATTATATACTTCAATGCCAAGTATCTATGACATTACAATTTTCAGACGGAAACCTTTCATTAACTCTGACAAAACATATAAAAATATACATTTTATCGATTTGCCAACAGTTAGGACAAAAGGGATAGAAGCCCTTTTACATTCATTCCTTTGCGTGTTATATTGCATAGGGAAACGGCCAAATATCATTCATGTACATAATATCGGTCCGGGATTATTTATCCCTTTATTGAAAATAGTTGGTCTAAAAGTTATTTTAACTTATCACAGTCCTAATTATGAACACGACAAATGGTCTTATTTAGCTAAAAAGGGACTCAAAGTATGTGAATATATCGCCATAAAAGGAGCTGATAAAATTATTTTTGTAAATAAACTTCAACTACAAAAATTCAACCCGTCAATTCAAGCTAAATCTTATTACATTCCAAATGGTATAAAAGAAAAAAGAGAAATAAAGGATATCTCTTTTATCAGTTCTTTAGGACTTTCACCTTTTCAATATATTTTAACTGTAGGTAGAATCACTCCGGAAAAAGGATTTGACTACTTAATCAAAGCTTATAATTTAATGCACAATAAATCTGATAAACTCGTAATAGCCGGTGGGTGCGATCATACTTCTGCTTATGCCAAACAACTTATCGCTGAAGCCCGAAAATCACAAGTTGTATTAGCCGGTTATATGAATGAAGATCAACTAAACCATTTATATACATACGCCCGACTGTTTGTCTTGCCATCTTTCAACGAAGGTTATCCTATTGTTCTTGTCGAAGCAATAAACTATCAAAAACCAATTTTAGCAAGTAATATTGAAGCAAATAGATCTATAGGCCTGGCAAAAGATCAATACTTTAAGGTTGGATCTGTGAGTGATCTAAAAGATAAAATAGAAAATGAATTAAACAAAGAATATAAAGATATAACATATAATATCAACATCCCCACATGGAAAGAAATAGCTAACTTAGTTGCTGAAATTTATTCAAATATCGCACCCTAAGTTGCAAATCTTCAAACTTTACTTCTACAATTTAGACAACGTCCAACCAATTGGCATCATCAGCAACACAAGCAACTTGCGTTTCAAGTTTTTGGCATCTCTAAGAATAGTACCTACAGAACGACTTGTTCGGAATCCATCCATACTGATGCCAACGTATTGGCGTATTACTTCCTTTGGACTGTAAAATAGATAGGGTAACATATTGTTCACTCCATACACCCATAAGAAATAATTGGCTGTCGAACGATTATAGCTGCGAGCTGTGATGGCATTAGCTGCATCGCGATAGTACAGACGCATGGGGACAGATACAATACGTTCCTTATACTTTTTACCCATCTCGAACCAAACCAAAGCCTCAGGACAATAACGCATACGGGGATCAGGCGTAGGAAAAGGATACTGACGCATCACCGCTGTCCGGTTAAATCCCCACATCTCACCCTGAATCTTATACTTATAGCGCATATCCATGGCATGGACATCGAAGGGTGAGTATGGCAGTTGAGAACCAATTATCTTACCTGTCTCAGGATCAATACATCGTCCCACTATTCCCTTAAAATTTTCTTTGTCTGGAATCTTTTGCCACTCCTCATAGAGTACTTTCAAAGCTGTGGGTAACAAGGCATCATCACTATCAATGCTAGATATGGCAAACGAATCACAATGTGCCACGGCAAAATTATAAGCCACATGTATACCTTGATTCTCCTGATAGTAGTAGCGGATGGACAAACGATCTTCCTCACACCACTGTTTCAGTAACTCCTCTGTATGGTCGGTGCTACCATCGTTTACCACTAACCATTCAAACTTTACTGATTTGCCATCTTCCATGGCAGGAAGCTCCATATTTATTAGCGAGTCATACACACGCTTAATAGTGTCCCCCCTTTGATAGGCTGAAGTAAAAAAAGTAAGCCAGTACTCATTATCTGTCTGCGCCTTCTTACTGGCAAACTTCCATCCACCACGAATTTCATTTACTTGCATAATACGAATAAATTATCATTGAAACAAATACTATACATACGATTTCGCCACAACATGAAGAAAAACATCATCACCTTTCGCTATTATTATCAATCTATTTATTCAGAAGACAATGTTTAATAAATGCTGCTAACCCACGTGGCTGTTTCCAAATAGAGTTAAATAATTTAGGATATCTCTTTTTACGATATTCCCAATAAGAATCAAAAACAGAAGATACCGAAATCCACTCATTACCATTCTTAATCTGAAAAGCGTGTTCCTTATTTATTGAAAACAAAGTAAACCAATTTAAATACTCCCAAACAGCATACCGTAAATACACTATATTGCGTTCTATAGTCTGTCGCTTCTGATTGCTACTCAGTTTTTCCGGAGCATCTTCTAAATAGGCGCCCAAAGCTCCCTCTGTTTTCCTCACTTTACCTGTCCGCGCCAAACGAATCTGGAAATCAAAATCGGCCACTAAAAAGAACTGTTCATCAAAATATCCGAATTTCTCATGAAGTACTTTCCTCCACATAGGAAAACAACCAATTTGATGGGAAACAAAAAATACAGATGAGCTAAAAAGGAAGTCTTCATTTATCACTTTTTCGTCACTAATACACCCATATTGGTACATATGATGAAAATCGCAATAAGTTAATAATATATCCGGATTTTCATCTAATGTTGCAGCTTGCAAAGACAAAGATTCAGGAAAACGAATATCGTCTACATTCCAAACACAAACATACTGCCCTTCAGCCATACGTATTCCCCGATTCCACGTAGCATATAATCCTTCCAACTCCGAGATGATGATATGACGAACAAATGGAAGTTCTAAAATATTTTGTTGTATAATATCCAACTCAACTTGACTCGGAGCATTATGCAATAATAATATTTCCACTTCCTCCGGATTATCGATCTGACGTACCCAATCGAAATATCCTTGAAGATATTTTTGACATTTATACAAGGATGTCAGAACTGTTATTTTCTTCATACCGTTTTTTATTTATTATAAAATCAAACAACATCAAAACAAACACATTACGACTGACTTGGTATAGTATATCTGAAGTCAAAGAAAATCCCAGTATCAGCAACATATATAATAAAAGCACCAATGATAATTTATCTTTTCGATTGACAAAAAAGATCCAGGCCAATCCCAAATAAAAAATCAAATAGCCCAATGTTCCAACATACCCATAACGTACAACAAAATTAGACCACGCAATATCACCTGACTCCAACTGAACCACACCTCCAGTTTTATCATCAACAAGACCAATCACAAAATTTAAATTATTATTTGTATATGGGGATTCTTCAGACATCAACCCTATCCCAAAAAATTCATTCCACTTATCCGTTCGAGCATACAAATATCGCTCCATTAAGTGAGCTATACGAAAAGTAAATGTTGATTCGGAATCCATTTCAAATTCTTCAAAATCTTCGCTATCTTCCATTTCTGAAAAATCTCCTTCCTGGACCATTTGTAAATCAGTAACTGTTCGAGAGCCAATCTGAGCAAATAAAACAATACAAAGTGGAATTGCAACCAATAGTACATAAGGCAAGTAACGAACAAATCGTTTTAAATTTCCTACATTTAAGATATATCCCAAAGATAAGGTTAAAATAACTATTATGGTCAAACTTCTATGCAATGGCAAAAAACTTGTTATGACCAATACCACTCCGGCTATAAGACTATATTTTTTTCCTAATGGCTGGACAAATATCGTATAGAAAATAAAAAAATAGAGCATTCGAGGAGAATTATAAAAACGATGGATTAAATCTCCTCCAGATTTATCTTCCGCCCCTGCCAAAATAGCTTTTCCCGTAAAAGCTTGTATAGCAAATAAGAAACTTTGGAACAACACTATATACAATAGTATCTTTAATAATTGATCCACTTCTTCTTTCTTTACACGTCTCAATGGATAGTATGCCAACACAAAAAAATAATTACGAGAGGTTTTGAGTATATCGCCCCAGCCTATCCCATAAATAAATTTATTTACGCCAATAATAACCAATACAGCTACCAAATAAATAGCAATCAAATAAGTCATTTTATTTAACGGTATAAAATCATAATATGCGAAACAGCCATAACCGAATAGAACAAAAATATACATCAATGCAAAATCGGTTGGTTTAGAAAAACCTAATCCCGTTTCAAATAGTTCTTCTGGGATTATTTGGAACCCATTAAAAACAAAAAAGAAAAATATGAG
Organism: Parabacteroides goldsteinii; assembly: GCF_020091425.1. Taxonomy (NCBI): domain Bacteria; kingdom Pseudomonadati; phylum Bacteroidota; class Bacteroidia; order Bacteroidales; family Tannerellaceae; genus Parabacteroides; species Parabacteroides goldsteinii. The sequence goes on from NZ_CP081906.1 coordinate 3,067,118, forward strand.
CAAAGAATAAGTTCTTTGCCCACAAATATATAATGCTATTGCTAATAATAATAATGGTATAAACAACATAGCGAATTATACTTTCTTTCTTTTTCTTAATAACCCAACAATTACAATATAAAGCATAGAAATAATAACTGATAAAATAGTCACCACCACTAATACAACCGATAATTTAGGACTTACCGGTTCAGACAGAACATAAGCAGAGTCTACAATTTTAGCTCTAGGTTTCACCAATGCTTGTGTCAATGCATTCTCCTCACGCTTCTGCAGCAAGAACAAGAACAATTCCTGCTTGATCATCTGCTGCCTTTTCATTGTGATAAATTCACGTTCCTGCTGTGGCATATTTGCAATACGAGAAAGGAAGTAGTTTTCCTGCGACTGTAACTCATTACGAGAACGACTAAATCCTGATTTTATGCTACGCACCGTCTCCAACATATTCGCACGCATAGCATCTATCTGCTTATTCACCAAATCTATAGCAGGGTTCCCTGGTTTTGTTGTCATCATTAATTTGATACGCTCCAATAATGCCTCATTATATGTCTGTAGACCTTCCAACACAGTCCGGTCACTTAACCCTATATTCAATGGTACCAGAGAATAGCGGTTTTCATCCTTAGTTAAGAATTCTTCCACTAATTGAATCACTGTATATTGAGATTCAGCTTCAATCTGACGCTCCTTGAAATCCTGACTCTTCTCTAATATAATTTTAGCCTCCGTCTCAATATCCGTCAAATTATTAGCTTTTTTATATAGTTCGATCTCCCTTTCTACACTATCCAATTCTGCCTCCATCAAAGAAATCCTTTCTGTCAAGAACTCATCCATCAACTTGGTTTCATCATTTTTATCCACTTCACCATTTTTGTTATAAAAGTTAACAAGTGTATTCAGAATATCAGTTCCCCTCTTCGGATTAACTTCTTCCATCACTAATGATATCACATTGGCTTTCTTTGAATATAAATCAACAGTTACCTGCTTTTGAAGTATTTCGGCACACAAATTATACCCCATGTAGTTAATTTCCAAACTAGTAGTTTTTTTAGGGACATAGTATTTAGTCGTATCAAAATAAAATGTTCCAAAAGCTGTACTTAATTTCACAGGAAATTCTTTTGTTTCAACACTTCCTAGCTTTTTCCAACCATTTTTGGCCTTAATTTTACACACTCCGTTTTTAGACAGATTTACATCAAAATTAATCACAGCCCGCAAAGTGTCGGCCAATGGATTAACTGTATACACGGATATAGGAGAACTCTTATAACAATCTTTGGTTCGAGGAAAATCAGATAATAGATATTGGACATTCAAACCCAAGCTCTTACTTAAATCACGGAATATACTGTAAGAACTCAACAAAAAAAGTTCATCATTTACAGACACTCCCCCCATAGCAGAACTTCCACCAAAAGCAAAACTCTGCATCATCTCAGAAGCGGCGGCTGCAGAAGCTGAAGTTCCGGAAATACCTTTATCTTCTTTTATCAGGATATTTGCATTAACCTGCAATACGGGGGGCACTACCTTCAAGTAGATAACTCCTAATATCCCCAATACAAAGACTGAAACTACAAAAACAGGCCAATACTTAATGTATCTTTTGTAAATTCCTTTAATATCAACAAACTCGTTATTTTCAACAGATTTCATACTATTCCTTATTTTTTCATTGCTATAATAGACATTACAACACTCATTATCACAGATAACGTACTTGCAAAGGTTGAAATTATGGATAAATTATATTGTTCAGACTGACTGTAACGGGAAGATTTTTTCTTTTTATCATTCGGTTCTACATAAACCACATCATTCTGTTCCAGATAAAAATAAGGAGATTCCAGTAAGTTTGTCTTTGTAAGATCCAGATGTACCAATTTCTTTTCCCCATTTATGTCCCTTACCAGCTTTACATTGGTACGGTCACCATAAATAGTCAAATCACCCGCCAATCCCAAAGCATCCAATAATGATATACGATCTGAATAAACAGTAAAAGAACCAGGACGAAGCACTTCTCCTATTACTGTAACTTTAAAGTTTTCTATTCGGATATTAACTATTGGGTTTTCTACAGATTCAGATATTCTATCTTCCAATATATCTGTTAATTCCTTTACGGTTTTACCTTTCACTTCTATTTTTCCTAACACGGGGAAATTAATAAACCCTTCATTATCTACAGTATATGGAGCATACATTTGCGATGTGCTAAGTTGTTTTTTATCCATCACAGAACTCGTTTGTGTCTGCAATAAATCCGTCATAGAAACAGCATACAAGTTAAACGGCGCTGCAGCCGCAATATCCAAAGCAGAAACTGTTATCACCAGTTTATCTCCAGACTTCAACCTGGGGTCATAGTTCATCTTTGTTTCTAATAATTCTTCACCTGACACATATTTTGCATCATCAAAATATGTAATATTCTTAGGAGCCGAACAAGCTCCAAATAAAAGCAAACCAAATAGCAATACCTTCAAATTCATATATAAATTTTTCTTCAAATAAGTTGCAAATATACGACTTTTAGTTCAACCCCGGACCATATAAGTGTGTTCTTCTAGTCCGAGTTACATCTATAACGATGCATTTGTTAATATATTGCTGCATGATGAAGTAAAAATATAGGAGATTTTATCTCTCTTTCTTGAATTATCATGTACTTTTGTCCCAAAAGAAACAGATTATGCTTGAAGTAGGAAAATATAACACGCTAAAAATAGTAAAAGACCTGGATTTCGGGGTCTACCTGGACGGGGGTAACGGGAAAGAGATACTTCTGCCGGCCCGTTATGTTCCCAAGAACGTAAAACCGGGGGATGAAGTGGAAGTCTTTATTTATCATGATAATGAGGGCAGGCTGATAGCTACGACAGCACGACCGCTGGCTACTGTCGGCGAATTCAAATTCATGGAAGTCAAATCGGTTAATAACACGGGGGCTTTTCTGGAATGGGGGCTGATGAAGGATCTGCTCGTCCCTTTCAAAGAGCAAAAGATGCCGATGCGCGAAGGCAGGTGGTATCTGGTATATGTCCATCTCGATCATATCACCGGACGTATTGTGGCTTCTGCACGTATCGACAAGTATCTGGACAATGTAATGCCCGAATATACCTTCAATCAGGAAGTAAACTTACTGGTGGCGGATGAAACAGAGATCGGTTATAAAGTTATCATTAATAACCTGCATTGGGGATTGGTATATTATAATGAAGTCTTTCGTCGCCTGGAAAAAGGAGAAGAGATTAAAGGCTACATCAAAGAAGTCCGCGAAGATGAAAAAATAGACGTAAGCCTCGTTCCGCTGGGCTATCAGAAAATAGAAGGACTGGCCGGAACCATTCTCGAATCGTTAAAAAGTCAGGGAGGATTTATCGCTGTACACGACAAAAGTGACCCGGAAGTCATTCAATCACTTTTCCAATGCAGCAAGAGAAGCTTCAAACAAGCGATCGGTGCCCTTTACAAACAGCATCTTATCACGTTAGAAAACGGCGGCATAAGTTTAGCAAAAAAGCAGGATCAAACAGACGAATAGCACTACATTTAACTAAATATCAAATATTTACGAGTGACGCCGCCTTATACATGCAGCGTCACTCGTTTTATTATTAACTTTTTCCGGCACAAGTCATTTCTGATAAAGTCCGATACCCTCCCGAAAGAGCCTAATACTTTACAAGATATTTCTTATTGAATACTAACTTGTTTTTTAGATTCAAACCTATATGTTTTTAATCTTTCGACCATGGGCAACTTCAAATTTGACCTAGGTCAACTATAAATTCGACCTGGGTCAACTACGTATTTTACCTGGGTCGAATGATTAAGAAGTTATAACTTTACATCTAATTATATACTAGTAAAGGGGTTAAGGTAAATAGTATGATCGCTAAAAAATAGAGGCAATGATACCAAACAAAAAGTGACACCGTCCTAAATAGCCAGCGTCACCTTCTACATATTGATAATTAATAGCTTCGTACTTACAATTCTTTTTTGAAGCTATTTTTAGTCTAACTTTAATACAGCAAGGAATGCCTTCTGCGGAACTTCTACCGATCCGATCTGCTTCATTCGTTTCTTACCTTCTTTCTGTTTTTCCAGCAATTTACGTTTACGTGAAATATCACCACCATAACATTTGGCTGTTACATCCTTACGTACTGCCTTGATCGTCTCACGGGCAATGATCTTCGCTCCGATAGCTGCCTGGATGGCAATATCAAACTGCTGGCGAGGTATCAACTCCTTCAGTTTTTCACACATACGACGGCCGAATGCCACACTATTATCCACATGTGTCAATGTAGACAGGGCATCCACCGGCTCACCGTTCAACAGGATATCCAGCTTCACCAGTTTACTCGGGCGGAAATCATGGATATGGTAATCAAAAGAGGCATATCCTTTAGAGATACTCTTCAGTTTGTCATAGAAGTCGATCACAATTTCCCCTAAAGGCATATCATAATGAATCTCCACACGATCACCTGAAATATATTCCTGTTTCAGCAAAATACCACGCTTACCCAGACAAAGTGTCATGATCGGACCGATAAAAGTCGTGTTCGTTATGACAGAAGCACGAATATACGGCTCATCGATATGATCGATCAATGTCGGTTCCGGCAGTCCGCTAGGGTTATGAACTTCTATACAATTACCTTTTTTATCATATACTTTGTAGGATACGTTAGGTACTGTCGTGATCACATCCATATTGAATTCACGGTCCAGACGTTCCTGGACAATCTCCATATGCAACAATCCCAGGAATCCGCAACGGAAACCAAAACCCAGAGCGGCAGAACTTTCCGGCTGGAATGTCAGGGAGGCATCATTCAATTGCAGTTTCTCCAATGACGCACGCAGATTTTCAAAATCTTCGCTGTCAATCGGATACACACCGGCAAACACCATCGGCTTCACTTCCTCGAAACCGGCTATACCAGCCTTTGCCGAACGGGCTACATGAGTTATAGTATCGCCGACCTTTACTTCTTTTGATGTTTTAATACCGGAAATGATATAACCGACATCACCGGTTCTGATTTCACTGCGTGGTGACATTTCCAGCTTTAATACACCGACTTCGTCTGCGTCATATTCCTTTCCTGTCGCGATAAACTTGACATGATCTCCTTTTCGGATCACGCCGTTCACCACCTTGAAATAGGCAATAATGCCACGGAATGAATTAAATACGGAATCAAAGATAAGACACTGAAGCGGTGCTTCCGGATCTCCTTGGGGAGCCGGCACCTTTTCAATGATCGCATCGAGGATCTGAAAAACACCTTCACCGGTCTTACCGCTTGCCCGGATAATATCTTCACGTGGACAGCCCAACAGTTCAACGATCTGATCTTCCACTTCATCCGGCATAGCACTGGGAAGATCGATCTTATTCATGACCGGGATGATCTCCAGATCATTTTCGATCGCCATATACAGATTGGATATAGTCTGTGCCTGGATTCCCTGGGCGGCATCGATAATCAGCAAAGCCCCTTCACATGCAGCAATAGAGCGGGAAACTTCGTACGAAAAGTCGACGTGTCCCGGCGTATCGATCAAATTCAGGATATATTCTTCACCTTTATAATTATATTTCATCTGAATGGCATGACTCTTGATCGTAATGCCTCGTTCGCGCTCCAGATCCATATCATCGAGGACCTGCGCTTGTAAGTCTTTGCCTTCGACTGTCTTGGTATATTCAAGCAAACGGTCAGCCAAAGTACTCTTACCATGGTCAATATGAGCAATAATACAGAAATTGCGGATATTCTTCATGTGCTAATTTATTTTAGGTGTGCAAAGATAGGAATTTTAGGTCAAAAACTATACTTTTGGCATACCATTTGTTGTTAATATTATATGACACTACAAGAAATAAATAAAGCTTACAACCGCATTATCGGTTCATTAGATAGCAAGGAATTAAAGAATGCTTTTGATTCCATTCAGGCACTCATTTCCGGAAGCCGTGAAATATCGTTCCAGGACAAATTGAATGAGTTGCAGGATACATATAAATATATGTTGCGTTATCGCATCGAAGGGGCCAAAGATCCGATGCAGGAACAGATATATAACAAGATCCAGACCTCCTCATACGAGTTGGCCGACCGGATCAAGCATAAAGCGATGGCAGTTGAATCGCCTTTGGCCTTCTATAGCCGGCGCAGGAGTTTGCAAGTCCAGCCTAACGTGACTTTCGAGAACCTCCACCTCCAGCTAAGCAAGCATTATGCGACAGGAAACAGGGCCGAATATGACGCCATGCTCATTGTCTTGTTCAATAAGATATGGGTCTCCGATCCTTTCATGGTTGAAGATGCTGCTGTTATAAAGAATATTCTTTTCGATAACGAACTTCCGTTTACGGCAGGCTGTCAGATTGTTTCATCGCTGACGCTCGGTTTACAGGCTGCTTTCGACCCGGAAAAAATGATGTTATTGTTTGATGCGGCAAATCATGGGAATGAAGAGATCAAAGTACGTGCGCTGATCTCCATCCTGCTTACATTATATACTTATAGAAAAAGAACGGCTCTTTATCCGCAAATAATAAACAGGCTGGATGCTCTTTCCGAGGTTCCCGGCTTCACGAAAGCTATACGGACCATTACACTGCGTTTTATCCTGGCCCGTGAAACAGAAAAGATTACCCGGAAACTACAGAATGAGATCATTCCCGAAATGATGAAACTGAGTCCTAAGATCAGCAATAAAATAAATCTGAAAGACATTACCCCGGAACAGCTTGGAGAGGAAATGAATCCGGAATGGGAAAATATATTTGCCGACAGTTCGCTGGGTAAAAAGATGGAAGAATTCAGTGAACTGCAACAGGAAGGTGCCGATGTCATGCATTCTACCTTCGTTCATTTGAAGAGTTTCCCCTTCTTCCGCGAACTGAGTAACTGGCTTTTGCCATTTACGACAGAACATTCATCGTTCGGGGATCGTTTTAACCAGAACAATGGTGAAAAACAGATGCTGGACTCCATGACGCTGGCAGCATTCATGTGCAATTCCGATAAATATTCATTATACTTCAGTATGATGCAGTTGCCTGAAGAAGCTAAAAAAATGATGATGAATCAGTTTGACAGCCAGGCTACTGAAATGATCCAACAGAATAAAGAAGAACTGATCAGTAAACGGGGCAAACTGGAGACGATTACAGGACAATATATACAAGACCTGTACCGCTTCTTTAAAATATATCCGGGACACCTGGATTTCAACGACATTTTCACATTGCCTCTTGACTTTCATAACCTGGATATTTTGCGTCCTTATATCTCCGATGAAGAAAGTCTGAGTACGATTGCAGAATACTACCTGCGCAAAAACTATTTCAGTGATGCTCTGACCATCTTCAACCAATTGGCTGAGACGAATCAGGAGAGTGATATACTTTTCCAGAAAATAGGCTACTGTAAGCAAATGAATGATGATTTACAAGGAGCTCTCGATGCTTATCTGAGGGCAGACCTTTTAAATCCGCAAAGCAAATGGGTGATCCGCCGGATTGCCGGTTGCTACCGTTCGCTGAAAGAACCGGAAGAAGCATTAAAGTACTATCGCCGGTACGAGAAGCTGAACCCTGATAATTTATCTATTACAATCAGTATCGGACATTGTTACCTGGAACTCAAAAACTACAGTGAAGCATTGAAATGTTTCTTCAAGGTTGATTATATGGATAGCAATAGCAAGGCATGGCGTCCTATAGCCTGGTGTTCGTTCCTGACCGGTAAATATGACCAGGCACGCAATTATTACAAAAAGATATTGGCTGATCAACCCAATACGCAGGACCTGCTAAATGCCGGCCATACGGAATGGGCTCTGCAAAATATAAAAGGGGCTATAGAATTCTACAGGCAGGCTATAGAAAAGGAAGACGGGAATTTCTATAAGTTCCAGGAAGAATTCAATCAGGACATCCCGGATTTGATCGTGGCCGGTATAGAAGATTCAGAAATATCCCTGATGATGGATCAGTTAAGATATGTACTAAATGATTCTTTATAAAATAGACTATAAACAACATACAGATAATACAGATCAGGCAGATTTACATGGTAAAGAATCCATGTAAATCTGCTTGATCTGTATTATTCATGTGCCATAAGCAAATGATGCAACCACCTTCCCTGTTATACCGGTTCAACAGGTATACAAATATCCACAATAAACTTTTTTTCCGGATGTTCGTCATGGTTATTCTGATAAATCTCATAATGATGTCCATAACCACACTTACAGCCATTTTCTTCCAATAAATCGAACATTGCCATCCAGGCAGCCGGAAACTCAGACATAGATAATTCAAAACGTCCAACCGCATACAACCCACCGGAGAGCTTATAGCTTCCAATAATTCCTTCCGGCTTCATTTCTTCCGGAACAAACATGGCTGCATCGGCTGTTAATTTATCGACCGGGGTAACACGAGGATCATCATGATAGACGGACAATAACCTCATATCCGGTTGTGAAACAAACCCTCTGGGCAGTGCCCACTTCATAAGATTGGCGAAAGCCTCCTGCATCTGGTCCAATGCTCCCTGATGACGACAATAAATAATAGCCCTCTCAGGCATTTGCTTAATTTCAAAAGTGCAATTCATATCCATACCATTTACTTTGATTGTTTTATCACGACAAAAATAGCGTGAATAAAGCGAGGTATGTTGCTCGTTTATGCTCTTGAATTGACATTTCTTGCTATCCGGATATCCGTTCTTGCGACGATACTCTTCGGCAGAAATACCAAAATGACGTTTGAAACTACGACAAAAAGAAGAGGCGGAAGAAAAACCCCAATCATAAGCCACATCCTTGATCGCAGCAGGATCACTCAGCAAAACATTGGCCGCCCGCTCCAATCTTCTCCGAAGAATATACTTTCCTACAGGTTCAGCCATGGAGGCAGTAAATATCCGATGAAAATGATAAGTAGAAATATCAACTAACGACGATAACTCATCTATCGATATCTGCCTGTTCAGATTTGAATTAATATAATCAATAACCCGGTTGATTTGTTTTGTATGATCTTGTAATGTTGTATTCGCCACGTTTATATGTATATTTGAATGAGGTACAAATATAGGAATTGGTATTCATATATAAAAAGGAGCTCTTCATAAACACAAAAAGGAACCAACCTTTCGATTGATTCCTTTCATTTGTTTGGAGTCTGTGACTCTAAAACGGCGGCTATCTACTCTCCCACTTTTACGCAGTACCATCGACGTGGTTGGGCTTAACTTCTCTGTTCGGAATGGGAAGAGGTGGATCCCCAACGCTATAACCACCTTAATACCTTTAAGATGTTTGACCTGGGACAACGTTACTCTAACGTAACTTTTGCTTTGTTAGTATCTCTACTAACCCTGCTGATATATCAATCCTTCCTTACGGAAATAGAAAGTCTCGGGCTATTAGTACTACTCGGCTTCGACATTACTGCCCTTACACCTGTAGCCTATCAACGTCGTAGTCTACAACGACCCTTGAGGGAGATCTTATCTTGAGGCTGGCTTCGTACTTAGATGCTTTCAGCACTTATCCAATCCAGACTTAGATACCCGGCGGTGCACCTGGCGGTACAACCGGTAAACCAGAGGTCTGTCCAACACGGTCCTCTCGTACTAGTGTCAGAGCCACTCAAATCTCCTACGCCCACGATAGATAGAGACCGAACTGTCTCACGACGTTCTGAACCCAGCTCGCGTGCCACTTTAATGGGCGAACAGCCCAACCCTTGGGACCTTCTCCAGCCCCAGGATGTGACGAGCCGACATCGAGGTGCCAAACCGCTCCGTCGATATGAGCTCTTGGGAGCGATCAGCCTGTTATCCCCGGAGTACCTTTTATCCTTTGAGCGATGGCCCTTCCATGCGGAACCACCGGATCACTATGCTCTAGTTTCCTACCTGATCGAGTTGTATCTCTCCCAGTCAAGCACCCTTATGCCATTACACTCTACGACCGGTTACCAATCGGTCTGAGGGTACCTTTAGAAGCCTCCGTTACTCTTTTGGAGGCGACCACCCCAGTCAAACTACCCACCATACAGTGTCCTCGCTTCTGCGAGTTAGAACTCAAACAACCAAAGGGCCGTATTTCAACGGTGACTCCACAAATACTGGCGTACCTGCTTCAATGTCTCCGGCCTATCCTACACATTAGTTGCCCAAATTCAATGTAAAGCTATAGTAAAGGTTCACGGGGTCTTTTCGTCCCATCGCGGGTAATCGGCATCTTCACCGATACTACAATTTCACCGAGCTCACGGTTGAGACAGTGTCCAGATCATTACACCATTCGTGCAGGTCGGAACTTACCCGACAAGGAATTTCGCTACCTTAGGACCGTTATAGTTACGGCCGCCGTTTACTGGGGCTTCAATTCAATGCTTCTCTTGCGATGACATCTCCTCTTAACCTTCCAGCACCGGGCAGGTGTCAGGCTGTATACTTCATATTTCTATTTCGCACAGCCATGTGTTTTTGTTAAACAGTTGCCTGGACCTATTCTCTGCGCCCTGCCATCGCTGACAGGGACCCTTTATCCCGAAGTTACAGGGTCAATTTGCCTAGTTCCTTAACCGTGAATCACTCGAGCGCCTCAGTATTCTCAACCCAACTACGTGTGTCCGTTTACGGTACGGGTACTCTATAGATATGCTTAGCGGATTTTCTAGGGAGCCTGTTTACATCCATATTGCCTTGTACAAGTACTCGGCATACTGTCAGGTTCGACTCTCACGGCGGATTTGCCTACCATGATCGACGTCTACACCCTTTAACCAACTATTCCGTCAGTTGGCAGGACTGTCACTTCTCCGTCTCCACATCGCTCTATAAAGTAGTATGGGAATATTAAACCATTCTTCCATCGGAATCGCCGTTCGGCTTATCCTTAGGTTCCGACTTACCCTGATCCGATTAACGTTGATCAGGAAACCTTAGTCTTTCGGCGAGGAAGTTTCTCACTTCCTTTATCGTTACTTATACCTACATTTGCTTTTCCAGCTACTCCAGCAAGGGTTATCCCTCACCTTCAACGCTACTGGAATGCTCCCCTACCAACCATTACTGGTTCCATAGCTTCGGTAAACAGTTTATGCCCGAGTATTATCCACGCCAAACTCCTCGACTAGTGAGCTGTTACGCACTCTTTAAATGAATGGCTGCTTCCAAGCCAACATCCTAGCTGTCTCTGCAGTCTGACTTCGTTAGTTCAACTTAACTGTTATTTGGGGACCTTAGCTGATGGTCTGGATTCTTCTCCTCTCGGACGCGGACCTTAGCACCCGCGCCCTCACTCCAGGGCAATATATAGTACGCATTCGGAGTTTATCTGGACTTGATAGGCGGTGAAGCCCTCGCATCCAATCAGTCGCTCTACCTCATACTATACTAACCCTAGGCTGCACCTAAATGCATTTCGGGGAGTACGAGCTATCTCCAAGTTTGATTAGCCTTTCACCCCTACCCACAGTTCATCCGAAAGCTTTTCAACGCTTACCGGTTCGGTCCTCCAGTTAGTGTTACCTAACCTTCAACCTGACCATGGGTAGATCACTTGGTTTCGCGTCTACTCCCTCCGACTAATTCGCCCTATTCAGACTCGCTTTCGCTTCGGCTCCGTATCTGAAATACTTAACCTTGCCGGAGAAAGTAACTCGTAGGTTCATTATGCAAAAGGCACGCCGTCACAACTTACGTTGCTCCGACCGCTTGTAGGCAGACGGGTTCAGGGTCTATTTCACTCCTCTGTTCGAGGTTCTTTTCACCTTTCCCTCACGGTACTGGTTCGCTATCGGTCTCTCGGGAGTATTTAGCCTTACGGGATGGGCCCCGCTAATTCACACAGAATTTCTCGTGCTCCGCGCTACTCAGGATACCACTAGGCTTCGTTAGAAAGTCGTGTACGGGATTTTCACCCTCTACGATCACTTTTTCCAAAGTGTTCCACTTTCCTAATTTCTTGCCACAGCGTGGTCCTACAACCCCGGTATTGCCTAAACAATACCGGTTTGGGCTCTTCCGCGTTCGCTCGCCACTACTTGCGGAATCATTCTTATTTTCTCCTCCTATGGGTACTTAGATGTTTCAGTTCCCCACGTTCGCCTCCCTTACGGGATGACAGGCCTTCAACCTGCCGGGTTGCCCCATTCGGAAATCTGAGGATCAAAGATTATTTGCATCTCCCCCCAGCTTATCGCAGCTTATCACGTCCTTCGTCGCCTCCGAGAGCCAAGGCATCCACCGTCTGCCCTTGCTTACTTTCTTATTTCCGGTTACCACAGGGGTAAATCGGATTGATATATCTTCAGCTTGCTCTTGTTACTTTATTTTACGTTGTCCATCATGTCAAAGATCTTGTCGTTACTCTACGTTTCCTATGTCTCGGTAACTTTTTGTGGAGAATAACGGATTCGAACCGTTGACCCTCTGCGTGCAAGGCAGATGCTCTAGCCAGCTGAGCTAATCCCCCAAAATTCTCTCTTAGAGATTCTGTAGTCCCAGGCAGAGTTGAACTGCCGACCTCTACATTATCAGTGTAGCGCTCTAACCAACTGAGCTATAGGACTGTCAACTTTGCCTTGGTTTCCCTCAGCATCATTTTTCTCTCTTGCCGACACTTTATTGCCGGTAGATCTATATTTTATACATATTCAACCGTAGTACAAGTTAACTAATACCTCTGAGTCAACTTGATAACGAACTCTTCGCTCCAGAAAGGAGGTGTTCCAGCCGCACCTTCCGGTACGGCTACCTTGTTACGACTTAGCCCCAGTCATCGGTTTTACCCTAGGCCGATCCTTGCGGTTACGGACTTTAGGTACCCCCAACTCCCATGGCTTGACGGGCGGTGTGTACAAGGCCCGGGAACGTATTCACCGCGCCATGGCTGATGCGCGATTACTAGCGAATCCAGCTTCACGAAGTCGGGTTGCAGACTTCGATCCGAACTGAGATGAGGTTTGGAGATTAGCATCCTGTCGCCAGGTAGCTGCCCTTTGTCCCCACCATTGTAACACGTGTGTCGCCCCGGATGTAAGGGCCGTGCTGATTTGACGTCATCCCCACCTTCCTCACAGCTTACGCTGGCAGTCTCACTAGAGTCCTCAGCTTGACCTGTTAGTAACTAGTGATAAGGGTTGCGCTCGTTATGGCACTTAAGCCGACACCTCACGGCACGAGCTGACGACAACCATGCAGCACCTCGCAAATTGCTATTACTAGAGACTCTGTTTCCAGAGCTGTCAATATGCGTTCAAACCCGGGTAAGGTTCCTCGCGTATCATCGAATTAAACCACATGTTCCTCCGCTTGTGCGGGCCCCCGTCAATTCCTTTGAGTTTCACCGTTGCCGGCGTACTCCCCAGGTGGATTACTTAACGCTTTCGCTGTGCCGCTTACTGTGTATCGCAAACAGCTAGTAATCATCGTTTACTGCGTGGACTACCAGGGTATCTAATCCTGTTTGATCCCCACGCTTTCGTGCTTCAGTGTCAGTTATAGTTTAGTAAGCTGCCTTCGCAATCGGAGTTCTGCGTGATATCTATGCATTTCACCGCTACACCACGCATTCCGCCTACCTCAAATATACTCAAGTCAACCAGTTTCAACGGCAATTTTATGGTTGAGCCACAAACTTTCACCGCTGACTTAATTAACCACCTACGCACCCTTTAAACCCAATAAATCCGGATAACGCTCGCATCCTCCGTATTACCGCGGCTGCTGGCACAGAGTTAGCCGATGCTTATTCATATGGTACATACAAAAAGGAACACGTTCCTCACTTTATTCCCATATAAAAGAAGTTTACAAACCATAGATCCTTCATCCTTCACGCGACTTGGCTGGTTCAGGCTCTCGCCCATTGACCAATATTCCTCACTGCTGCCTCCCGTAGGAGTCTGGTCCGTGTCTCAGTACCAGTGTGGGGGACCTTCCTCTCAGAACCCCTATCCATCGTGGACTTGGTGAGCCGTTACCTCACCAACTATCTAATGGAACGCATGCCCATCTATCAGCGATAAATCTTTAACAAATATTTCCATGTGGAACCCCTGTTTTATGCGGTATTAGTCCGACTTTCGCCGGGTTATTCCCCTCTGATAGGTAGGTTGCATACGCGTTACTCACCCGTGCGCCGGTCGCCACCAATGTATTGCTACATCGTGCTGCCCCTCGACTTGCATGTGTTAAGCCTGTCGCTAGCGTTCATCCTGAGCCAGGATCAAACTCTTCGTTGTTTAAATTGTTTTTATCTCTATGCTCAGAATTCGTATTTATTTTCAAGTTTATTGACGGTATTAATTTCTAATACTTGTACTACTTGTTGATATGTAAATCTTTCAAAGAACTTTCGCTTTCTTTTCGATTGCGGCTGCAAAGGTAAGGACTTTTATTCCATACTTCCAAATATTTCAGGAAGTTTTTTTTCTAAAAGTTTTTTCATCATGTTTTGCAGTGCCGTTCTCTCTCGAATGCGGATGCAAAAGTAGTGCTTTACAACATACGCTCCAAACTTTTATGGGATTATTTTTTCAACTAAATCGTTACTGACAGACTATGATTCTGAACGACTGATCGTTACAAGCATAAAAAAAATTACAACAATCCTCGTCACGGTTTCGCAGCTATTATTATTACTTATATAATGTACGCGAAAAATACAATCCCTAACTGCCTGGTCGGTATAAAAAAGACAAAAGCCCCGTATCCTTCTGGATATGGAGCTTTGTTTACCTCTTTGGTTTTACCCGAGGTCAACCTAAATACGATTTGAGGAGCTTGCTACGTGTTCCTTGTCTTAATCTTCTGATTGCTTTTTCCTTGATCTGGCGGACGCGCTCTCTAGTGAGGCCAAATTTGTCGCCAATCTCTTCCAATGTCATTTCCTGACAGCCTATACCGAAAAACATTTTGATTATCTCACATTCTCTTTCGGTTAGTGTAGCAAGTGCTCGATCAATTTCTTTTGCCAATGACTCGTTCATCAACGATCGGTCAGCGATAGGAGCGTCGTCGTTCACAAGCACATCCAAAAGACTGTTATCTTCGCCTTCTACGAACGGTGCATCCACAGAGATATGTCTTCCGGACACCTTTAGAGTATCTGAAATCTTATCTACAGGAATATCCAGTTCATCTGCCAGTTCTTCGGGAGAAGGTCTACGTTCATTTTCCTGTTCGAATTTAGAGAAGGCTTTGCTGATCTTGTTCAGCGAACCAACCTGATTCAACGGAAGACGAACAATTCTAGACTGCTCTGCCAAAGCCTGCAAAATAGACTGACGAATCCACCATACAGCATAAGAAATGAACTTAAACCCTCTGGTTTCATCAAATTTCTCAGCCGCTTTAATCAATCCCAGGTTACCTTCGTTAATAAGGTCAGGTAAACTTAATCCCTGGTTTTGATATTGCTTAGCTACAGAAACGACGAAACGCAGGTTAGCTCTGGTTAATTTCTCCAATGCTCTCCGGTCGCCTCTTTTAATTGCCTGTGCCAATTCTACTTCCTCTTCCACTGTAATAAGATCTTCACGGCCTATTTCCTGAAGATACTTATCAAGCGAAGCACTTTCGCGATTGGTAATGGACTTTGTGATCTTTAACTGTCTCATCCAATGTTTTTAATTGAGAAATATCAGGGTGCAAAGATAATATTATTTTTATTGACAAAATTGGTCGAGTGCACCCTACACCCGACCAATTATAAACCTTTAACAATCTTCCCGCCAAATAAGACGAATATAACTTTATTTTATTATTCGGCTAGATCAATAGCATATACTTTTGTACGTCCGTTCGGATAAAAACCTTTTACAACGATGTAACGATCGTCTGCATTTCCTTTCAAGACCTTGTCTACCAACTTTTCGAGTTGTTCGGGTGTAGAGATCTTCTGGTCATTGACAATCATGATAACGAAGCCTTTCTGGATTCCGGCATCTTTCAATTTGCCTTTCAACAATCCTGTTACTTCAATACCGTAGCTTACACCAAGTTCGCGTTTTTGTTTATCCGTCAACGCTTTAAAAGCGGCTCCAAGAACATCTGCACTGCTGTCACCTGCGCTCTTCACAACAGATGTGCTTCCTTGTGCATTACGAAGTTCCACAGTAAATTTCTTATTGCTTCCATTACGATCTACAGTAATTTCCACTTTATCTCCAGGACGATATTTGCTGATTTGTTCCTGCAAAGCATTAGCATTCTTCACTTTCGCACCATTTACAGCAATAATCACGTCACCTTTTTCGATACCGGCTTCTTTAGCTGAACTTCTTTCTGCGAAATCTGATACGCAAGCCCCTTCAGAGACCTTAATCTTCGACTTCAGTTCAGTCAACTCTTCTTTCAACTTACTATCCAGGTTCGGATAACTCAACTGATCAGCAATATCACCTACACTCATCATCAAAACACCAAGGATTGCACGCTGTACAGTACCATACTGTTTCAAGTCGCTTGCCACCTTACCGGCAATGCTGATAGGAACAGCAAATGAATATCCGGCAAAGTTTCCTGTTTCAGAATAGATAGCCGTGTTGATACCAATCAGTTCACCTTTTGTATTCACCAAAGCACCCCCACTATTACCTGGGTTTACGGCAGCATCCGTCTGGATAAATGATTCGATTTTACTTCTGTCACCTCCCATAGAGATTCCACGGCCTTTGGCACTAACAATACCGGCAGTAACTGTCGATGTCAGGTTGAACGGGTTACCAACAGCCAGCACCCACTCTCCTACCTTCAATTTTTCAGAATCACCGAACGGAATAGTCGGAAGATCTTTTGCATCTACTTTTATCAATGCAATATCTGTCGTAGGATCCGTTCCAATCAGTTTAGCCGAAAACTTACGGTTATCATTCAATGTCACTTCCAATTCATCCGCCCCGTCAATCACATGGTTATTTGTGATAATATATCCATCTGTGGAAATAATAACACCTGAACCAGATCCGACACGAGGCTGCGGTTGCGGACGCTGAAAACCTCCTCCGCCTCTTCCTCCAAATCCGAAGAAGTACTCAAAAGGATCGACATATTGCTGTCCTCTGCCATCATCGGCATACTGCTTGGCATTGGTTGTAGCTTTGATGTGCACAACCCCATGCACGGTGCTTTCTGCCGCCTGGGTAAAATCGGTATTTTCCGCTGCCACTGCATTCAATCCGGCATATCGAACAGGCTGATTGAATGTGTTCGTAAAATCGGTGACATAAACCGGTTGATTCTTATTCATTAAATAAGCACTTGTTCCAACGGCTGCCCCCGTACTGATCGCAGCAACAAGAACAACTCCCAGCACATTTTTCCACATTGTTTTCATACTTTTTCTATTTTATCAAACATTTAAATTTAACACTTTTCTTTCGACAAAGAAAGTTCAAAAAACGTGCGATTATTCCATTTGCCTATGATTTTTTATCACTTTTAACGACGAATTATACGGGGTTAACGGCACTTAACAGTACTGTGTATTGCACAGTACCTTTTTAACAATCATCCGCCTGTCAAATGGTCATGCTTTCAGTAATATAACAGCAGAAACGGCAGAATGTTCATACCTGTTGACAGATGACAGGTGACAATTGGCAGGTAAAAAAGAGGCATACTTTGCTTATAAAGTAGTTCTTAACCTACTTATTAAGTAACTCTTCGCTTACTCGATAAGTAGCCTCCCCTGCTACTTACTAAGTAAGCCAACGTCTACTTAGTAAGTAACTCAAAAGCAATCCGAAAGACACTCCATTCCTGTCTTTCCTCAAAATTGTCAACTGTCAACCGCCAACTGTCAACTAAAATAGTTATCTTTGTCGCATTGCAGCCTGCCGGTCTGTCGCTCATCTTCGGATGTGAGGAAAGTCCGGGCAACACAGAGCACCATACTTCTTAACGGGAAGTTGTCCGCAAGGGCAAAGTAGTGTAACAGAAAATAACCGCCGGACTCGTCCGGTAAGGGTGAAAAGGTGAGGTAAGAGCTCACCGGATCCCGTAGCAATACGGGATGCCGTACGCCTTATGGGTTGTAAGGTCATGTATACCGACGTATGTAGGATTGCTCGTCCGATGCCGGGGGGTAGACCGCTAAAGCTTGCCGGTGACGGTAAGACAAGATAAATGGCAGACACTCCAACTTCGGTTGAAGCACAGGACCCGGCTTACAGGCAGGCTGCATTTTTTTATTCATCCGGCAAACACCTTTTGCCCCTACAAATCACAGCATGAAGAAGAAGACGGATAAAAAGACTGCTGATAAAAAGCCTCTGATAGAACGGATCAACGCCTTGCTGACAAGAACCATTCGTTTTGTAACTTACGACATCTGGAGAATTACAGAAAATGAAGTAAGCGGCCTGAAAGAACTTTATATCAACACAATCAAAACAGTCATACTTGCCGTACGCGGTTTCAACAGCGAGAATCTGCAAACAAAGGCATCCGCTCTTACTTACAGTACCTTTCTGGCTATTGTTCCCTTATTGGCAGTATTGGTCGGCATCGCCAAAGGTTTCGGCTTTCAGGCTACTGTCCGGAAAGAACTGCTCTATTATTTCCCCGGACATGAGAACGAACTGAATAAAGCATTCCAGTACGTAGAGAATTATCTGGCACAGGCACAAGGCGGTGTTATCATCGGGATCGGTCTTGTTCTGCTGTTCTATACGGTCATCAACCTGATCTCTTCCATCGAAGATACCTTCAACGATATATGGCAAATAAAAAAGTCACGTCCATGGTACAGGAAAATATCAGACTATCTGGCGCTGTTCCTCATATTGCCGATACTGATGACTGCCTCCAGCGGGCTTTCTATCTTTGCCTCCACCCTGCAAAATTCATTTCTGAGCAATTACCTTTTTTTCACGCCACTGGTCGAACTTGCCCTGAATGTCGTACCTTATATTATTACCATAATGGCTTTTACAGGTCTTTATGTATCATTACCTAACACAAAAGTCAGGTTCATCAACGGCCTGATGGCAGGTATAATTGCCGGTTGCGCCTTTCAGTTCTTCCAATTTATTTATATCAGCGGACAGATCTGGGTTAGTAAATACAATGCTATCTATGGTAGTTTTGCCGCCTTACCTTTATTATTACTATGGTTACAATTATCCTGGCTGATCTGCCTTTTCGGGGCTGAATTATCTTATGCTTCACAAAACGTAAAAAAGTTCAGTTTTGAACGTGACAGCAAGAACATCAGCCGCAGATACAAGGATTTTCTTACGCTGCTTATATCTTCCCTTATCATAAAAAGGTTTGTCAAAGGAGAGAAACCCTATACGGCAGACGAACTGTCGGATGCCTACCGTATCCCCATCCGCCTCACGACAGACATACTTTATCTGCTTACCGAGCTGGGAATCATTATAGAGGTAAATTATGGAGATGATGAACGTGTCGCCTATTATCAGCCGGCTATCGACATAAACCAAATAACGGTAGGCTATCTGTTTGCCAAGATGGATGAATATGGTTCTGAAAATTTCAAGATAGACACTTCCAAACTTTTTACCAAAGAATGGCATGCCTTGCTGAAAACCCGGGAAGATATGATTAAAGCAAACGATAATATCTTACTCAAAGATTTATGAACACCTCAGACCTGACGCACGGCCCGGTTTGGAAAGTGATCGTACGCTTTGCTTTACCATTACTTATCGGAAACTTATTGCAGCAACTCTATAATATTACCGACAGTATTATCGTCGGACAATTTTTAGGGAAAGAAGCATTAGCTGCCGTTTCCGCCTCATTCTTTATATATTACTTTATTATATCACTCGTTATCGGTGTCGGAAGCGGAACCTCCGTAGTCGTTTCGCAATTCTTCGGAGCCAAACAATATGACAAAGTGCAACGTGCTTTCTCCTCCTTTTTCATTTTTATGCTGGTAGCAGGCATTGCTCTTTCAATTGCCGGGATCATATTCGCCGAACCTATCTTCCGCCTGACCAACACGCCGGAGGAAGTCATACCCGATGCCGTCGCTTATTTCAGGATTTATATAGGAGGAACATTCCTGTTCGTCACATTCAATAGTATTATTTCCATATTAAGAGGCGTGGGGGAATCCGTACGCCCTATGATCTTTATTTTCATCACCACCGTATTGAATATCGTCCTCGATTTACTATTTATCGTTGGCTTCGGCTGGGGAATCGAAGGAGCGGCACGCGCAACCGTCATAGCACAGGGAATCGGAATGTGTGTAGCTTTAGGTTATGTCAATAACACCCACCCGCTCCTATCCATCAAAAAACAAGATTTACTGTTCGACATGAAGCTATTCAAAGAAGGATTGAAAATAGGACTCCCCACCAGCGTACAACAGTGCGCGATCGCTTTGGGACTGATTGCTCTTCTCGGAATAGTGAACGGCTTCGGCACCGATACCCTGACCGCTTACGGTGCCGCCGGGAAAATTGACACGATCATTACACAAGCTGTCCTGACACTATCCGGCGCACTGGCTGCATTCTGCGGACAAAACATCGGAGCCGGCCGCTTCGACCGTGTACGCAAAGGACTACGGTTCACCATGCTGGTCAATGTCATATTCAGCGTGGTCACCTTCACAGCTATTTACTTCTTCGGGGAGGAAATGATGCGCGCCTTCACCAACGACCAGGCAGTAATTGCGATCGGAAAAGAATATTTACTGATCATCGGAGGATTCTTCATTGTGCACGGAGCTTTGAATATCTATAATGGTGCACTTCGGGGAGCCGGAGATACGATTTTCACAATGGTGACCAGCCTGCTTTGCCTGTGGCTGATCCGCATTCCGCTGGCTTACCAGCTAAGTGCCTGGTACGGCCGTCAGGGAATATGGTGGGCTATCGGGATCAGTATCGGCATAGGATTGGTTATTACGTACATATATTATAAGACAGATATCTGGAAGAAAAGATGCGTTGTAAAATAAACGGCAGAACGCTTCGGGATAAACACCCGGTCGCTCTGCCGTTATTTCTTTACTAAAAGAGGAAATCTTTCATTTGAACTGCATCATTTTGCTGATGTATTTACCGACGATATCAAATTCCAGATTTACTACAGTTCCTTTTTCGATCCGGCAGAAGTTTGTATTATCGTGTGTATAAGGGATGATAGCCACCTCGAAACTATTCTGCTGCGAGTTGCAGACAGTCAGACTGACACCATTTACACAAACAGATCCCTTTTCCACGGTCATATATCCCTGTTGCGCCATCGCCTTGTCGAAAATATATTCAAATGTATAATACCAGCTTCCGTCCGCTTCACGTACATTCGTACAAACAGCCGTCTGATCCACATGTCCCTGAACGATATGTCCGTCCAGACGACCGTTCATCATCATGCTTCGTTCAAGATTTACCAGATCACCGACTTTCAGCAGTCCCAGATTGGAACGGTCCAGTGTTTCCTGGATAGCCGTCACCGTATAAGTTTCGTCGGTCAGGTTCACCACTGTCAGACAAACGCCGTTATGTGCCACACTCTGATCGATTTTCAGCTCATTTACAAATGAACACTTCATCGTGATATGCAGGTTTCCCTGATCTGCATTCAACGCAACTACCTGAGCAGCTTCTTCTACAATTCCTGAGAACATAGTATTGTGTTGTTTAAATTAATATTATCAGGTTCAAAGATACGAAAAAACACTATATTTGTCGTTAGTAACTTAATCTATAAAAATTATGGACGCACAAAAAGTGGATATGTTCCTCATGACAAACAGTAGCAAACTACCTGCCAGTCATATACCTATCATCAGGGATCGTCTGTTGGAGATGGACGAATCCAAGCTGATTTATTTACAAACCTGCGATTTCAAAGACCCGACTATCATACTTATTATTTCCGTTTTCCTCGGCTCATTGGGTATCGACCGTTTTCTGATCGGCGATGTAGCCTTGGGTGTCGGCAAGCTGGTCACTTTAGGCGGTTGCGGGATCTGGATGATTATCGACTGGTTTCTGATCATGGATGCGACGAAAAAGAAGAACCTGGAACAGTTGCAGAATATTTTAATGCTCTAATCCCTGCTACTTGTGGGAAAGAGAAATAAATATGCATATCTTGCTGTAGCCATTATAGCGGGATATGCATTATTATCATTTCCTTGCATTTTCCACACAATGACAGGATATCCGTGTCCGGCCTGCGGAACGCGTCGTGCAATTCATGCCCTACTGAACGGAGATATAGGCGATTCAATCCTCATCAATCCTTATGGGTTACTCTTTGTTTTGCTGGCTGTCTTCTTTATTACAGGTATCGTTTTTGACTTCGTACAAAAAAGGCATACGTTCCGGGATTGGCTGAAAAAAGCAGAGCGCAAGCTGGCTAATAAGTATATTCTTACATTCATTATTCTATTAACAATACTGAACTGGATATGGAATATCCACAAAAGATTGTAAAAGAACCAGGAAATACTTATATTTACACATTATAAACCTACTGACTAAAAATATGGAAGCTGATAAAGTCGATAAATTCCTTCTGGCTAATGAGAGTAAATTTCCGGATTACGAAATACCCATCCATAAGCTACTCAATCTCCCCCCGGAGAAAGAGACTCTTTTAGAAGACACCCATTTCAGAAGTCCGGGAAAAATACTACTTCTCTCCATTTTCTTCGGTGTGACCGGTTTGGACCGTTTCCTGATCGGGAACATAGGCAAAGGCTTTGGCAAACTTCTGACCGGCGGCGGCCTCGGAATATGGTATATTGTCGATTGGTTCCTGATCACCGGGGCGACCAAGCGATATAATATGAATAAGTTGATAACGATCCTATCATAAGTCAACCCAATATTTTGTATATTGCCACTGTATTAATATTAATAAAAACAATTATATATGAAAACTACACAAGATCCGATAGATCGGCTTTCTCAATCAATGATGGACCATTCGATATGCCGCAGAGCAATATTAATATATACGCTACTGACCGGGTACTCGCTTTTCGACTCTATCCAGACTAAAAAGAATTATACGAAATGCAACATCACGTATAAAGACGCAGAGTTCATCTCTGACCGGTTCGGAGAAATAACAGGTATAGATATTGCTCCTGAAAAATTTCTGCACGATAAAAACCAGCTGGCCGACGAATTGCTTGACGATTATCAGGAATATCAGTCTTTACTGGCAAACTACGACGAGAATACGCGCTCCATGGTTATAGCGTTTTACCAGTTTTTGTTTTATTATCGCAAATTGCCCCATGAAGTAATCCTGAGTTTAGAAATTGCTTTGTCTGCATTTCTGAAATATGTATCCGGAAATATCAATAAAAAGGAATTAAAAAAACAGATTATCAACTTCGATATTCTCAATCAAAAAACTATCAAAGTAGACTCTATGTATGTACGTCACAATTTCGTCTGCATGGAAAAAGACTTCAACGACATCTGCCTCAAGAAAGCAAACAGGATACTGAAACAGGCAGGCGAAGCCCCACTGAGCAAGTATACAATAGATGTCAGCATATAAGACACTACCGTAAAAAAATAGAGGTAAAGCCTAAGCCT
The DNA here is from genome assembly GCF_020091425.1 of Parabacteroides goldsteinii. Classification (NCBI taxonomy): domain Bacteria; kingdom Pseudomonadati; phylum Bacteroidota; class Bacteroidia; order Bacteroidales; family Tannerellaceae; genus Parabacteroides; species Parabacteroides goldsteinii. Next base: position 3,090,753 of record NZ_CP081906.1, read on the forward strand.
TACCTCTATTATATAAAGATATGATCTCTCTATCTTATTTTGCCTGTTCCAACTGCAATGTCTTAGTCGGTTCGTCGCAAACTTCTGTCGGACCGAAGTACTGGATCGGACCCGGATAAACGTAGCTGGTAGTCAATGCCCATTCGTCGCGGTTAGCAGCGAATTTCTTGAAAGGAGCACCATCCAGTTTAACCAACGCTTTCTGGATAACCGGCTTCATTTCGCCATGACGTTTTTCCATGTTCATCATCATTGTTACAGGAATACCACCGGCAATCCACTTTTCAGCAGGAGCAGTCGTATTACGTACAGATGACATATAACCGGTCTTACCTGCTGCGATCAGGCAAGAAGCAGTGTAACCTAATGAATAGCAATAGTCTGCATCGTAGTTAGACGGAGCAGCGCAACGTCCTTCATAACCGAAGAAGTGGTGCAATGCAGAGAATTTACCGTTGTATTTACCGGCTTTCTTCCATTCGTCCAATTTCTTGCCAACCATTTCAGACAGCAATTTTTCTGTTTCGATCAGAGAAACCTGAACGTTTCCGTGCGGGTCGCGGTCCAAAGACAACTGACGGGCAACGCCTTCCGGAAGAGAAGCATACAGGTCAGAGTTTTCTTTAGTCAGCTTGCTGATGATATAAGCACGCTGTTCGCTCTTCTTGATCATCTTGAATTCAGCATCGTGTTTAGCCAGGAAGTCGTTCAGTTCGGCGATCAGACGTTTCATAGCCGGAACGAATTCGATCAGACCTTCAGGGATCAGTACGGTACCGAAGTTTTGACCGTTTTCTGCACGTTTTGCAACGATTTCAGCAACATAAGTCACGATATCGTCCAAAGACATATTTTTAGCTTCCACTTCTTCTGAAACGATAGCGATGTTCGGCTGAGTCTGCAAAGCACATTCCAGTGCGATGTGAGATGCTGAACGGCCCATCAGTTTGATGAAGTGCCAGTATTTCTGAGCTGAGTTACAGTCACGTTGAATGTTACCGATAACTTCCGAGTAAACTTTACAAGCCGTATCGAAACCGAAAGAAGTTTCAATCTGTTCGTTCTTCAGGTCACCATCGATAGTCTTCGGACAACCGATAACCTGTACACCAGCGTTGATAGCTTTGTAATATTCAGCCAGTACGCAAGCATTTGTATTAGAGTCGTCACCACCGATAATAACAAGTGCCTTGATGTCCAGTTCTTTCAGGATTTCCAGACCCTTGTCGAACTGTTCTTTTGTTTCCAGTTTAGTACGACCTGAACCGATCATATCGAAACCGCCTGTATTACGATATTCGTCGATAATATCAGCAGTCAGTTCCATATATTTGTGATCGATCAGACCACCGGGACCCAGGATAAAGCCATACAGGCGGGAATCCTTGTTTGTAGCCTTCACACCGTCAAAGATACCGGCAATCACATTATGACCACCAGGAGCCTGACCACCGGAAAGGATTACACCTACATTGATAGCAGGCATTTCTTTCTTTTCGTTGCTCTTTTCAAAAGTAACGATCGGCATTCCGTACGTGTTAGGGAATAATTTTTTGATGTCTTCCTGATCGGCTACTGATTCTGTGTATTCACCATCTACGGCTTTTACAGCACCTTTCAATGCAGCGGGTACCTTAGGTTGGTAAGCTGCTCTTGCAATTTGTAATGCGCTCTTTGTCATTTCTTAATCTGATTTATATAGATATTATCTGATTCTTATCTAAAGCGGTGCAAATATAGAAATATTTCTCCAATCATGAAAGATAAGAATAACCGATTAGATCTTTATTCCGCATTTTTCTTCAGCCACTCGAGTCTGCGCATATCGGGCAGGTGCTTTACTTCAAAGTGTTCAAACTTCGCATTGAAGCCGTTCCCGTCGGGGCTGGCAGCCATAAAACCGACCTTCACCGGAATATTATCCTGCAACCAGGCGTTACGCATCATCGTGTATGTTTTATCGTCGAACGAATAGAATATTTCTACCGCATCCAGGCGTCTGACTGCTTTGATCCAGATATACGGGACAGGCTTATCCAGCGAGATCACACTCCAGTCGCTCGTTTTATGGGTAACGACAGTGCTCAGATTGAATTTACCGTCTACAAATTCGATACCCGCCTTGATATAATTCTCATGGTCGATACGGAGCATCAGTCCGGCCTGGTCGAAACGTGCTTTATACTCGCCTGTCACCTTCACTTTTACTTCAAACTCGCCGCCGTAAGTGGCATAATAAAAAGGTGCATCATCGACCGTAAACCCATAATGGGAGATACGCCAGTAATCGCTTTGCGGAGTGACAAACATGGATAATGCCTTATCATTTATCTCCCACTTTGCCGGTTCGTTGAACCATTGCATCTTTTCCAACGTCTGTGCAGACGTCATTTGTATCGACAGGAAAGCCAGTGCTCCCAAAATCATTTTCTTCATTATTTTCTTCAATTATAAATTGGTCGGATTATATAAGTCAGTCCTTATTATTGTCTCCTCTAGCTATTTAAGACCACTTGATAAAATGTCTCATGCAAAGATATTGAGATTTATTGAAAAACCGCCTAGAAATCTTTCAATATCCCCATCATGGCTGTTCTCCGTTTATACGTCTGACGGAAAACATCCACAAGGAGGCGGACTTCCTGCTCTCCTCCTTTCAGCTTCAGCATTTCTTTCAGTGCTTTTGCCACGTATTCATAATGCGATCGGACTGTACTCTGATCGGCATAAACCTGAACATGTGAACTAAAACGCTCCAACAAATCTTCCGGTTCTCCCATATCCACTGCCGGACGGTGAGGATAGAAAACACCTTTCCACTTCCTGACAATAATCCGTATCAAGGCTCTCTGTATTCCGATCAGGAATAAATTGTTGTTTCAAAGCATTCCTGAAATCAACATGATGAACAGCGTATTCCGATAAAAACGACATTAATTGCTTCTTGTCTGCGATAGCAAGTATCTCGTCGATTTCAGCCTTGACTGTCTCAGAAGAAAAGCCACTGTTCTTACTCTCCGTCTCTTCTGCCTGGATAAAATATTTTTCCGTCTTTTTCCTTTCTCTGATCGTTAACAATGTGGCAACCACATGCTTGCACATATCTCCTTCATAAGGACAATCACAAATATAATCCATGACCTTATCATCTTCAAGGGTTACTTCCACTGTATAATCCTCAGTACCCAGAACAGTTGCAACCCATTCCTCGGGAGAATCTTCTTCCAGATTTCTCACTGCTCCCTGCCTATAATAAGATATACCGCGCTCCCATATCTGAGGAAGCGCATAATTTTCAAAATTCGATAGTGTTATCATGATGCTCGTTTTGCAAGAATACAAAAATACATGATTCCTGGAAGAAACGGTAATGTTCACGTGCAAAAGATAAAATTATCACCAGGATAGTTTCATTTATCCCTTATATTACTTGCTTTTACCTCGGACATGTATTATCTTTGGAAGGCAGGTAAGTTGTTGCCGACGCTGTCGGCAAAATAAACGACAGTGTCGACAAAGTTTTCGACAGTGTCAACAATATTGCCGACAACGTCGACAACAACTTACATAGGCAGAAAAGTAAGATTCGGACGCACCTTGTCAAAGATACATCCGAGGTAATAATAATTATACCAGTATTAAAATTAAACTACCATGGGAAGAATTAAATTCGGAGTATACAAGGCACCAAACACCAGCGGCAAGGAGCAACAGTCTTGTGCCCGCCTTATATCCAAAGGCACGATGCGGATGGAAGATATTTGCGAATACCTCTCGGATTCGTGCTCGCTAACTTCGGCCGATGTGAAAGGGGCGATAGAGGCGCTGACCACCTATATCGGTCGGAACTTATCGAACGGCTATTGTGTGGAACTGGAGGGATTAGGGCACTTCTCCCCTGCCCTCAAGACGTTACAGAAAACGGATGAGAAGGGCAAAACCGTCTTCTTTGCCAGGGCGGACGGAGTAAACTTCCGCTGCGCCAAACGATTGAGGGAACTGGTCAACAAGGACCGCCCACTGAAAATAAAAAGAGAGAATGTCACCTCTAATGAATTGACGGACAGGAAAAATAAGATGCTTAAATTCCTGCAAAACAATCCCTATATCAATCTGACGGATTATGCTGGAATAAACCATTGCAGCCGCTACCGGGCAACTGAAGACATGAAACTGTTTGTAAAAGACGGCATAGTGATCAAGATGGGATACAGGACGCACAGGGTTTATTCGCTGCCACCCAAAGAAGAGGAAGAACAATAAGCTCAGACTACGTGTGGGCATTGAGAAACTTCCGAAAAAAGATATATCTTTGTAACAGTAATGTCGCACATAATATAAAGCATAATGAAAGACTCAATAGCTTATCTACCAAAAGACAAACAGGCAGAATTAAATTTTCTGGTTAAAGAGATATTAAAAAGATTGCCTCAAACAGAGTTCATTATTCTTTTTGGTAGCTATGCAAGAGGAAATTATGTGCGTCGTAGCGTAAGAATTGAGGACGGAGGCATTCCTACCGTCAAAATATCCGATTATGATATTTATGTAATAACAAGCGGCATCAACAGTAAAAAGGCGGAAACTGTTCTGGATAATGTAGAAGATATATTCTTTGCCGGGAAAGACTTTGACCGGGATACTCCTGTCGAGTTTATCAACGATGATATTAAGATGTTGAATAAGTACCTGGAAGAGGGACGGTATTTCTATACACAAATTAAGCAGGAAGGCATTATCCTTTATAATAGCGGGAATCACAAATTAGCCCGTAGAAGAAAACTGAACTTTGCAGAAATAAAAGAACAGGCACAGGCTTATCTTGATGAAAAGTATGATAGAGCCAATAGTTTTTTAAGACAGGCTAAGTATGCATATGAATATAAAGATTATAGAATGGAGGCTTTCTTATTGCATCAAGCCTGTGAAAATTATTACTATGCCATTCGATTGACATTTACTTTACGAAATAGCAAACAACATAATCTCTCTAAACTCTCATCCGCAACGAAAAGATATTCAGAGGACTTAGCAACAGTTTTTCCACAAGATACGCTTGAAGAGAAACGTCTTTTTACTTTACTCAAGTCTGCTTATGTGGAAGCACGCTATAATCCGTACTTTGTCGTCACCAAAGAGGACATTGATGCGCTTGTTCCTAAAATCGAATTACTTAGAGATATTACGAAACAAATTTGTACCGCCAAGATTAAGGAGTACGAGGAGCAAAGTAATATACAATAAAAATATAGTTTGCCAAGGATTTGTCACTTTCAGCCTGCTGATATTTTGCTAACTTTGTCTTATCCAAATTAGTCAGAATTATGAATATCGAAGAGTTCAGAGAATACTGTCTTTCATTGAAGGGAGTTCATGAAAAGATGCCGTTTCCGAATGTGGCGGATAAGTACAGTCGGGATGTTTTGTGTTTTTACATCGCGGATAAGTGGTTCTGCTTCGTGAATATCGAAGTTTTTGATTTTTGCTGCATTAAATGTAATCCGGATGAATCAGGAGAATTGCAGGGACGGTATGCAGGAATAACTCCAGGCTGGCATATGAATAAGAAATATTGGATCAGTGTCTATTTCAATCAGGATGTGCCAGATTATAAAATAAAGGAACTTGTGAAGAAGTCCTATGAGATTGTCGTCGGAAGCCTCACTAAAAAGGAACAGGAGATGTTGTTGCAACAGGAATAAATAAGAGGCGTGTGGTATTCCCATATCACACGCCCCAGCCCCTCACCTAAAGGGGAAAAACTCTCTCATCGTTAATTGAAATAATATGTGTATATTGAAAAACCATCTGCTTAGTTGCCGGCAGGCTTTTGGTAAAGCACTGTCTTACCGGGCAATGACAGGGAAGCCGGATAGGCATCTGCCGACACTGCACGTTTGAAGGCTGGCTTGTCACTCATCACAAAATGCAGGGATATACCGGATTTCACGTCATCGTATGTCAGGTAAGATTTGTTGTATTTCTTGCCGTTTACATACATTTCTTTTATATAGACATTCTCCTTCGACCAGTTCTCGGTCGTCATCTTTATCTCTTTGCCGTTGCTCATTGTGATAGATAACGCCTCAACACAAGGGGAACCTACATTATATATATTACTGGAAGGAGCGACTGGATAGAAACCGGCACAGTTGAACATGTACCAGGCCGACATCTGCCCGCAGTCGTCATTACCGCTCAGCGAACCGGGTTCGTTGCCGTAAAAACGGTCTACAATCTCACGTATCCATTTCTGGCATTTCCACGGCTTGCCCAGGTAATTATACAGATAAGCGACATGATGGCAAGGCTCGTTGCCGTGCCAGTACCCCCCGATACGTCCCTGGATATCGTGGGCGCCCGGAATATCGTCCGGCAACTCGACAGTAAAGAGTTCATCCAGCCGTTTCTCGAACAGTTTCTTTCCCGCCAGGTTGATATATCCCTGTACGTCGTGCGGAACGGTCCAGGTATACTGCATCGTAAAGCCCTCGGTGATATCTCCCCAGCCATTTACCGAACCCGGTCCCTGGTAAGCGATCGGGGCAAACGGGGTGCGCCAGTTTCCCTGGCTGTCTCGGCCACGCATGTATTTGGTTTCCGGATCAATCAAGGTCTGGTAAGAGAGGGAACGGTTCAGGAAATAGGTATAATCGTCCGTCTTTCCCAAAGTCTGGGCAGCACGGGCAATGCAATAATCGTCGTAGGCATACTCCAAAGTTTTGGAAACCGACTCGGCTTCTTTGTCGAAGGGAACGTAACCGTTACGATCGTAATCCGGCAGACAATCGTAATGCTTATTCATTGCGGTTGTCTTCATGGCTTCGTATGCCCGTTCGTAATCAAAACCTTTGACACCTTTAACGATCATATCGGCCAGGACGGATACGGCATGGTAACCGATCATACACCAGGTTTCGTTGCCATAGAACGACCAGATCGGAAGCATTCGCTCCGTGCTCTTATCGTAATGGGCAAGCATGGAATTGGCGATATCGGCGTTCACGTCCTGATGCACCAGGTTAAACCAGGGATGCAGGGCGCGATAGGTGTCCCACAAAGAGAAAGTAGTATAATTCGTAAAGCCTTTGGCCTGTTCGATATTCTTGTCCAAGCCTCTGAAACGACCGTCGGCATCCTGGAAGATGAACGGATGCAAAGCTGCATGATAAGCAGACGTATAAAAGGTCTCTTTTGTCTTCCGGTCGGCTGTCACACGGTACTTTTCGAGTTCCTGTTCCCATAAGTCGATACCTTTTTCTTTCAGGCCGTCGAAGGTCATGCCGTCCAGTTCCTGCATATTCAGTTGTGCCCCGGCTGTACTGACTGCCGATACGGAAGTTTTTACAATCACTTCTTCCCCCTCTTCCGTAGCAAAGGAAAGGCAAGCCATCAGGTTCTTTCCCCAGGCTTCGTTCGTGCTTCTGAAACGGGAAGTGTTGTAAATGACCGGCTTCTTATCCTGCATGATGCGGAAATCTTTCAGCTTTTTGGAGAAGACGGCGGTGAAATAGACATGGCGTTCCGGTCCCCACCCTTTCACCAACTTATAGCCGGTCAAGGTCGAATCGTTCTCCATACGGAGATTCGACCATTCACAGGATTGCCATAAGGTATGATTCAGGTCGATCATAATGAAAGACTCATCCGATTTGGGATAGGTGAAGCGGAACATTCCACTACGCAGTCCGGCCGTCATTTCGGCTTTGACACCATAATCCTGCAACAGGACGGCATAGTAATTGGGAGAAGTCCACTCCTGGTCATGGGTATAGCGTGAACGGTAACCTTCATCGGGATTTTCGCGGGTTCCCGGATCGAGTTTCATTTCGCCGGTACCAGGGATAAACAGGAAATCACCCAGGTCGGGGATGCCTGTTCCGCTCAGGTGCGTCAGACTGAATCCGAGGATGGAAGTATGGTTGTATTTATAACCGGCTGCCGCATCGTAGTATTTGGAGTCTGTATCCGGACTGATCTGGATACCACCGAACGGGATTTGTGCACCGGGATAAACATTCCCGTATCCGTCTGTTCCGACCAAAGGTCTAACGTAGTCGGTCAGTTTCTCGTTTTGGGCCATGCCTGTCAGGGCAAAACAAGACATGGCTAATAATGTATAAACTCGTAGTTTCATATTTTATCAGATATGAGCTATCTTGTCCCCGTGCTTGACACGGGGCCGCAGAAGAACAGGCAGTATCAAAAGATACATATAGGATACGGTTTGTGCTTTTGCGATCCCGTGTCGAGCACGGGAACGGGATAGTTCAAATATTTCTAGTTTTTTATCTCTTTAGAGAATGAATAAGGTGCATCCTTTTCCTCTGTGCCACGGGTTTTGTTGGGGGTGGCGGACATGGTGCAGTTGATCGTCATACCACGCAACAGGTCTTCGTGTGTCAGGTAGTTGCGGGTGTAATTCTTGCCGTTTACCTTCAAGGTCGAGATGTAACGGTTCGCTGCATCATTGTTATTGGCATTGATCACTACCTTCTTGCCGTTTTCCAGATTCAGCGTCACGCTTTTGAATAATGGAGAGCCTAGGATATACTGGTCAGTTCCCGGGCAGACCGGATAGAAGCCGAGTGCAGAGAACACATACCAGGCAGAAGTCTGTCCGTTATCCTCGTCACCGCAATAGCCGTCGGGAGTGGCGAAGTACAGCTTGTCCATCACTTCGCGTACCCAATACTGCGCTTTCCAGGGTTCACCGGAGTAGTTATAGAGATAGATCATATGCTGAATCGGCTGGTTACCGTGAGCATAATTGCCCATATTCATGATCTGCATCTCACGTATCTCATGGATGACACCACCATAATAACTGTCATCGAACAAAGGCGGCACATTGAATACGGAATCCATCATTGCGTTGAAACCGGACTTTCCTCCCATCAGGTCGATCAATCCCTGCGGGTCATGGAAGACAGACCAGGTATAATGCCAGCTATTTCCTTCCGTAAAGGCATCCCCCCATTTCAGCGGGTTGAACGGAGACTGGAATGTACCGTCTTCATTACGACCACGCATCAGCTTGGTTTCCTTATCGAACAGGTTCTTATAATTCATGGCATGTTTGGCAAAGACTGCTATTTCCGATTCCGGTTTACCCAATGCTTTTCCCAGTTTATAGATGGCCCAGTCATCGTAAGCATATTCTAATGTACGGGCGGCACTTTCGTTGATCTTCACATCATAAGGCACGTACCCCAACTTATTATAATAGTCGTAACCCAAACGGCCGGTCGATTTCACCTTCGGATGAACATTGTTCGCTCCGTGTACGACAGCCTCCCAAAGGGTTTCTATATCGTAACCACGCAGACCTTTCAGATAAGCATCGGCAACAACCGAAGCCGAATTATTCCCTACCATACAGCCACGATGGCCGGGACTCGCCCATTCCGGCAAGAATCCGCTCTCCTTATACGTATTCACCAAACCTTCCTGCATCTTCACATTCATCGACGGATACACCAGGTTCAGGAACGGGAACAGGCAACGGAAAGTATCCCAGAAACCGGTATCGGTAAACATATAACCCGGCAATACTTCCCCGTTGTACGGACTATAGTGCACGATATTCCCATTGGCATCCACTTCGTAGAAGCTACGCGGGAAAAGGACGGAACGATACAGACAGGAATAGAAAGTACGCAGTTTATCTACATTATCGTCATTCACCCGGATACGTCCCAACACTTCGTTCCAAGTCTTACGACCGGCATCCGCTATTTCATCAAAAGACCGTCCGCCCAACTCTTTCAGATTCAACTCAGCCTGTTCGGGACTGATAAAAGAAGAAGCGACACGGGCATGAACAACCTCCCCGCGACGGGTTGAGAAACCGATGATGGCACCGGTATGGTTTTCCTGTGCTTCCATTTCACCCTTGCGGATTTCGCTGTCGCCGACCGTTGCCTTATAAGTAAAAGGCTTATCGAACACGACAACAAAGTAGTTCTTGAAATTCTCGGGAACACCTCCGCTGTTACGGGTGGTATAACCGATGATCTTATTTTCTTCGGGAATGATCTTGATATAAGAGCCACGGTCGAAAGCATCGACAATCACATACGACTTATCCGTTTCGGGAAAAGTAAAACGGAACATGGCGGCACGTTCTGTCGGCGTGATTTCCGTTACCACATCATGATCGGCCAGGTAAACACGGTAATAATTCGGTTTGGCCACTTCCGCCTTATGGGAAAACCAGCTGGCACGCTTATCCTGATCGAACACCACCTTACCGGTTATCGGCATGATGGCAAACTGACCGTAATCGTTTATCCAGGGACTGGGCTGGTGTGTCTGCTTGAAACCCCGTATCTTGTCGGCATCATAGGTATAGGCCCAGCCGTCTCCCATCTTTCCGGTTTGAGGCATCCAGAAATTCATACCCCACGGCATTGCAATCGCCGGATAGGTATTTCCTGTGGACAAGGATATTTTCGACTGGGAGCCGACCAGGGGATTCACGTAATCCACCAGTTCGGTCTTATCCGCAGCCTTCATCGTAAGAAGACTGCTGCAAAAGGCAATAGCCAGAATAAATAACTTCTTCATGGAATATAGAATAATGATTAGTTAGCAGATAACGAATAGGGTTTGTCGTCCCCGGTAAATACACGCTTCTTATTCGGTGAAGAGGTCATTTCAAAAGTCAGCTCTCCCCCATTCATAATATCTTGTTGCGTAATATAGGCTTTTGTATACGGTTTGCCGTTCAGACGGACAGATTTGACATAGCGGTTCTTATCGCTGACCTTATCCGCCCTGACTTCAAAAGTCTTCCCGTTTTCAAGCGATACCTTCATATAAGGCAGGTAGGGAGCACCCAACACATATTGGTCGGTTCCCGGACAAACGGGATAGAATCCCATAGCCGACAGGATATACCAGGCCGACATCTGACCGCAATCGTCGTTACCGCACAGGCCGTCGATATTATTTCGGTACATCTTGTTCATGATTTCACGTTGCCAGTATTGGGTTTTCCAGGGTTGGGTAGTCCAGACATACAGGAATGGAATATGGTGGCTCGGTTCGTTGCCATGCACATAGCCGCCTAAAAGTCCTTCTTTGGTAACATCTTCCGTTTCGGCAAAGAACTCGTCCGGCAGATGCATCGTGAACAGCGAGTCGAGTTTGGACACGAAAGACTTGTCGCCTCCCATCAATTGAATCATATTGTTTACGTCCTGAGGGACATAGAAAGAATAGTTCAGGGCATTTCCTTCGATAAACCCTTCACCATGCGTACTCAACAGACTGAAGTTTTCTTTCCAGCGTCCGTCCGAATAACGGGGACGGGCGTAACCGATACTTGTGTCGAACACATTGATATAGTTGGCCGCCCGTTTTTTATATTGGTTTGCCACCCGGTCGTTTCCTGCCAGACGGGCGGTATTATAAATCGTCCAGTCATCGTAAGCATATTCCAGCGTTAAGGAACCGGCACTTCCGTTATGATCGAGTGCAACATATCCTTTTTCCATATATTCCTTCGTTCCGTCATAATAAGGAATGGTAGAACTGCTGACCATCGCTTGCAGGACTTCCTCCTTATCCAGTGGTAATCCTTTTGCCACGGCATCCGCCAGTACGGATACGGAATGATAACCGATCATACACCAGTTTTCATTTGCCATATGGCTCCATACCGGTAACGCTTTATGTACGCTTTGTTCGCAGTGTTTCAGCATGGAGCGGGCAATATCGGTATTTACCTGGCGGTTAATGATATTGAATAACGGATGCAAGGCACGGTAAGTATCCCAGACAGAGAAGACCGTATAGTTTGTAAAATCGTCGGCCTTGTGAATATTTCCGTCCAAACCGCGGTACTGCCCGTCGACATCGGTATAGACACACGGATTAATCATGGTATGATACAAAGAGGTATAAAGCATAGCCAGCTGGTCGTTGTTACCTTTTGCCTCTATGCTGGAAAGTTCCTTGTTCCAGGTATCCGAAGCCTTTGCCGCCAATTGGTCGAAGCTGTAACCGGATGCTTCCGCACGAAGATTCTTCAGGGCACCGTCGGTACTCACACCGGAAAGGGCTACCTTGACTTCTAATTCTTTGGAGGTTGCCGGGTCGAAATCGAAATAGGCTACGATCTTCCGTCCGCCGATATCCGGGAAATTCTCTTTCATATTGAATTTGCCGTAACCGCCACGGTAATTCACTTTCGCCTTTTCCTCGCAACCATAATGAATGACAGGTTTGGAGAAAGACATCGCAAAATAGGTGTAATTGGTCCGTGCCCATCCGTTTGTTACGCGATAACCGGTAACCAACATATCATTCTCTACGCGGATATTTGTCCACAGGACTTTTCCGTCGTAATTGTAAATACCATGAATCATATCGAGAATAATACGCTGGTTTCCGCCATCGCCGGAAAAAGTATATTTATGAACTCCCACCCGTTTGGTGGTCGTCAGTTGCGCTTTTACGCCATAATCGGACAACATGACTTCGTAATAGCCGGGACGGGATATTTCTGTGTCGTGTGAGAAACGGGAACGGTAACCGCCGTCCGGATCGGTCGCTGTTCCGGGATTCAGTTTCAGGCTGCCGGTGGCCGGCATGATCAGTATGTCCCCCAGGTCGGAATGACCGGTTCCGCTGAAATGCGTATGACTGAAACCGACGATACTGCTGTCCTTATGCTGGTATCCGGCACAATATTCATAGGAACGGGGTTGATACTTGCCATCGACATTATGCGGGATCGTGTCGGTATCCGGACTTAGCTGCACCAGTCCGAACGGCACGCAAGCACCCGGAAACGTATGCCCCATCCCGTTTGTTCCGATGATCGGATTGACAAAGGATACTTTCTCCTGTGCCCACAGCGTTCCACCTGCCAGCGCAGCAGACAGAAATAAGGCTAAACATCTTACAGATTTCATAGGTATGTAGTATTTATTTATTCTTTTGTCAGAAACACCTGGTATTCATTCCACATGCTTTCAATACCGGATTCTTCGCCGAAAATACACTTGATCGCCTTGTCGAAACTCCACACATCCAGATCGCGGACGGTCAAATGGAATTTACGTATGGCATCCGGGTCTTTTGTTTTCAGCCACTGGATAAAGAAACCGGTCGTACGGTAACCATCCATCCAGTTACCACCCGGCTTACGGGTACTCATATCGAAAAACCCGGACTCTGCCCGCACGGCATCCGCCATTCCTTCTATACAGGCCCAAAATTCTTTATTCGTCGAGTATGAACCAATCCCTTTCGGTTCGAACTGGTACGCATGGACCAGCTCATGATATAAGACACCGCGTGTTTCAAAGTCGAGCTTGTAAAGTGATTCGTTCGCCAACTTCTCGATATGGCGGGTACTGTATTCGATATAAATAGCCGGAGGATTCCCGGATTTGGCAGAAACGCCATCATAATCCTTCAACGTATAATGAATGGTCTGAACATCATTCATGGTATCTTTCGCCGTATAGAAAAGAATTTCCGCCACCTTGCGGGCGTGGTATTTCAGGTAGGTATCCGGGTCTTGTACAAGGTCTGCATAAATAACTGCACCTTTTGTTTCCGGAGCCAGTACTTCAAAGTCTACTGCGGGATATCTGAAATCTTCCCAGTCTGTAACCAGGTTCTTTTCGGAAAACAAGACATCACCGATCACCAGCGTATCGCTGCCTGCCGTTTCGGCTTCCAGCATATATTGTTTATAATTGGAAGGATTGGTTATCGGACAAAGGATTTCCTGGTAACGTGAACAGAAGCGCTGGTCATTCCGTTCGTCTACCACCACCCAGTTCTTTCCGTCGTAGGAGCCTTTCAGTACCCAGCTTGCCGGGTCATGTACAGGTGATTCGCCTGATGAATAGATTTTATAACTTTGGATAGGAATACTGTATTGAGGATCAAAAACAATCCGATTCAGTTTCCGGGTTCCTGTATAACAAGTTGTCGGGTCCCCATCCGACAATTCAGGTACATTCACCGAAATATTTTCCCGACATGCTGAAAGCAAAAAACTACCAACTACAATTACAAATATATTAATGCAACACAACTTCATAAAATTAAAACAATAAAGTATTCACTATCCAAAGTATAAAACAACTCCCTGATACACTCCCGCCTCAAATGCCAATCAAGCGAAGTGTTTCTATTCATTGCTCAAATCATTCTGTATTCATATTAAAAAGCATTATCGGGTTTCACAAATCTGAATGCAATATTACCGGATTGTTCTTTTTCCGCATTACTACTGGAATACCAAAAGAGTGTCACAATATGCACCCGGCACATTATGACACTCTTTTGGCAAATCAGGACACTCACGGGATAATGGTTGAAATCAGTACTTTCCACCGGAAGTTTTACATATTCCTGTCGGAATCACTTTTATCTCCCCGGAAGTTTTACTTTTTGCTTATTGCGGTACTCGGTAGGCGTCTGATTATATTTGGCAGCAAATTCCCGGTAGAAATAAGACCTGTTCGAAATGCCGACTTTATAGATAATTTCCTGTACGCTCAGATTAGTCGTCACCAATAACTGCGCAGCATAATTAAACCGGTAATCCTTGATAAAATCGGAAGGAGTGAGCGGAGATATCTTCTTGAAACGGCGGTAAAGCGACCGGGTATTCATGCCCATCTTTTCGGCTATCAGCTCCAGGCGCAGGGTTTCCTTATCGAGATTTTCCCGGATAATGGCAGTTACGGCATCCATAAATTCTTTATCTTCCTGATGAATCAGCTGTCCGCCGGATTGTTCGTAGGCGCTCTCCGGTGAATAGTAATAATCTTTCAGTTCTTTTTTACTCGTCATCAGCCGGTTGACTACGGAGCGGAGCACCACCGCAGAAAACGGCTTGGTCAGGTAGGCATCTGTCCCCAGGTCGAGCCCTTCCGCCTGGTCGTGTTCCGATATTCTGGCAGAAACGACTATCAACGGAATATGGCGGGTAAACTTATCCGATTTCACACGGCTGATCAATTCCATCCCGTCGATCTCCGGCATCATAATATCTGTAATAATCAGGGCCGGCGTTTGTTTTTCCATCAAACGGATCGCCTCTTCCACACCGTAAGCCTCCACTATCGTATAAGCCTCAGATAAAGATTCCTTAATCAACCAGACAATATCCTTATGATCGTCCACCACCAGGACACAGGGTTTATTCTCCGGAGAAACAATTCCCGGCAATCCGGTTTCATCAATGGGAGACGAAAGGACAGGCACCGTTTCCGGTTCCTCATTTTCCGGTTCGGCTTCCTCCTCCTCAGCTTCCAGGTGTGGCAAGCGGACAATAAATTCGGCAAACCGGCCTTCTTCACTTTTCACCTCTATCGTGCCATGCAGGGATTGTACGATACTATGACAGATAAACAATCCCAGTCCGTTCCTCGACGTTGTTTGCGTATAATTGTTTCCCTCCAGGTCGCCCAATATACGGTAACGGTCAAAAATAGTCTTCAGGTCTGTTTCGGATATTCCTTTGCCTGAATTATAGACACGGATTATCAAAGACTCATTTTCCGTAGTAGCCGAAATACGTATTTCTCCGGCTTCATCCGAGTATTTAAAAGCGTTGGAAATCAGATTGACCAATATCTTCTTTAATCCGGTAGGGTCTGTATTCCAGTAAAGCTGATCCGGAAGAGACAACACGAATTTTATCCCATTCTGCTCGGCTATAGGGGTAAATGACTCGTATTGCCTGCGGATAATATCCGGGACAGAGATGCGCCTGATACTGAAATAATTCAGCCCAGCCTCTTCTATCTTACGGAAATCCAGGATTTCCTGAATCAGTTCATTCAAGCTCGCTACGTTATCCCTCAATATGCGGATATACCTTTTCAGTTTGTTGTCGGAAGTATTTTCGGCATAGGTTTGAATATAGTCCCCTACTCCGTTGATTAAAGTCAGCGGGGTACAAAGTTCGTGGGTGATATTGGCAAAGAAGTTCAGTTTGGCTTCGTACAGCTTTTCTTTCTGTTCTTCATGGATTTTACGGGCCACCTGTTGTTGTTTTTCAGCGATACGCCGGTTGATCCAATAAACCAGCACGCCTGCAAAGAGGATGGCCAGAAAAATATAGACCGCTATCGCCCAGGTACTGAGATACCAGGGAGGAAGTATTTTCAACGGTAAAAGATATTCCCGCGCATTAGAATCGTAAACATCGTTTTTATAACGGACTTTCAGGGTATAGTTTCCGTAAGGCAGCTTGGTAAACGATATTTCATTGCTCTTTTGTAATTCCGTCCAGGCCGTATTATAATCTTGCAACAGATAAGAATACTCATAATTGTCACCATGAATATAGTCGGTGGCAACAAATGAAATGGTAAAAGTCGAAACGTCCGGAGGAATTGTTACAGGGCCGGGATTCGCATCCGCATAATCGTAAAGACTGATGGTTTCGTCTCCCATCTTCAACTCAAAGAAATGCAGGTCGGGACTATAGCTTTCCTGCCGGTCGTTTTGCGGGTCGATCCATACCAGCCCATCGACGCCCCCGAAAAACAGACGTCCGGTATAAGGGCATTTCCAGTAAGCGTCGTCGGAAAACTCCGTAACCATCAGTTCCTGGCTCCCATAATTATGGAAAAAGTTATTATGCGGGTTATATTTGGTTAGTCCCTTATTGGAGCTCAACCAGATACATTTATCTTTATCCTCCAATATGCCATGAATCATATCGTTGCTGATGCCGTCACTCCTGTCGTACTGCCAAAATTCACACGTCCCCGCCTGATCGCATTTCATCCGCGTCATGCCGGAACTGGCTCCCAGGTAAAAGGTCGAATCGCTGCTATAACACAGACTAAGGACATCACCGATCGCCTGGTTAGCCGAATTGTTCATCGACATAAAATCATACTGCCTCGTGAGCAGGTCGAAACGTGCCATCCCATATCCTCCGCGGCTTCCCAGATACAGGGTGGATTTTCCGTCATAATACATAGAATAAAATTCGTTACATATCTTTCCGTCCTTTTCCAGCAGGTAAGACTGAAGATACTTAACCGTCAGACCAGATTTATCCCGTTCCAGAACAACCTCGATCAACCCGTCGCCTGTCGTTGCCATCCAAAGCGTCGAATCGTTTATCTCACAGATAGAATGAACATATCTTATCCGGGTATCTATCTTGCTGGGAAGCGTATGGACTTTCTCATCCTCATAAGAATAATAAGAAAGGCCGGGGCCGTCTGTACCAATCCACACCAGGGGATGATACAGGCTTTTGAAAAAGCAATAGACCCGGTTGTTAGACAGGCCGTCTGCCGTTGTATAACGGGCGATCCGGTCTAGCGGGATCTCCCCTTTTGCATAGGAATCATACTCTTTTATACGAACAAAGCCATCCCCTTTCGTTCCGAACCATAGTGTCTTATCTTCATCCGTATAAACGGAACGAACCGGATTGAGCATTACAAAAGGTAAATCTTCCAACGCCAATCCGTCAAAACGTTCATATTTATCGTACAACATTCTGAGTCCCTGCCCATCCGTACCAATCCAGAGTATTTGTTGTTTCTTGTCTTTAAACATACTAAAGACACCGATATTCAGATCGATAGCTTCTTCCGGTTTATCAGGATCAAGCAACAGGCCGTTCCTGAACACCAGATACAGTTTCGACTGAAAAGAGACTACACGGGCTACCTTACCATATTTTTCCATCCATCCGGAAAGATCAGACAAGTATGTTTCTTTGTTCTCCTCCGTCCGGTATCGGTACAGTTTATTATCGGCATCGACATAATAAAGAACGTCCTCTTCATAAAAAGCCTGTTCTATCGGTTTATCATGTATCTTGTTTTCCTTTGTCTGTATAGTTACAGGCAGTTTTGAATAATCCGGAATGAGTTGCTTTAAAACCCCGTCTGCCGAGAGAAGATAAAAACATCCTTGCTCGCCTGCAAATAATAGCCTTGCTGTTTCCGGTGTTATGTCCCGCGTATAAATGTCCTGAAAGGATGCTGTACGGGAAGTATGACAGGATATAAAATTCTTCCGGCTGACAACCAGGGTATTTTCTAAAGAATCCGTTGCAATAAGAAGACATTCGGGATATTCAGGATATGATTCGGTCACTTTACGGTCTTTCAGCGAAAACCGGTTCAGCCCCATCGAAGTAGACACCCAGAGATACCCGGGACCGCCGTCAGAGATTTTATTGATAATGTTACTGCAAAGGGTATTCTTATTATCCGGTTCAAAACGATAGACGTACGTATTTCTCCCGTTGAACAGGTTCAGGCCATCGTAAGTTCCGATCCACATATAACCGCGATCATCCTGATATATATCGATAATTGCATTATTCGACAGGTCGATATTTGCTTTATGCAGCGAAACCGACGCCTCCCCGCCAGGTAAAGCACAAAGCAAAAACAAGCAGAGTATCATCAATTTCATACATAAAAGCCGTAGCATTGTCCGTTTGTTATTATTGGTCCGAGTCATAGTATTAATATTAGTAGAATAATCTCCCGATAACTGCCGGTAAACCCCGGTATATCGATCAGGCAACAAATATAATCCATCTTTTCGGTAATATTAGAACTTTTTAAGCCTAAAGAAATAAACTATAATTAATAAAACGATAACTTCGCGAATCACAAGGTGATGACATCGTTTTAACACATATAATATATGAAAAAGTATCTTCCATTGGCTGCCTCCGCCCTGCTTCTTGCAGCTTGCAGCGAAAAACCGGGTTACGAAATAACCGGTACAGTTTCAAACGCCGATCTGAACGGAAACTACGTATATCTTTATGAATACGGAAAACCGGACGTTTTACCTTTCGACAGTGCGCTGGTAGAAAACAATGCATTCAAATTCAAAGGTACCCAGAATGAATCGCAAATTACGATCATTCAGTTTTCGCCCGACGTTGTCAAGACTGAACGCGGTATGGCAACTCCGTTCAAGACAACGTTTACACTTGAAAACGGCAAACTCACTATCAACCTGGATACCTTGTCAATCGTAACCGGTACCCCGGCCAACGATGCAGAAAAAGCAATGAAAGATAGTCTCAAGCCTTTCATTGACGAAATGGGAAAACTCGGAGATGAGATCCGCTCCGAAGACAAAGCAATTGCGGCTGCGGCTGAAAAGAAATATGATGAAATCAGCGACAAAATAACCAAAGCCGTATGCAATTATATTCTGGCTCATATGGACCAGAAAATGTCTGCCAAATATTTATACGAAAACCGTTACAACCTGAGTGAAGAGCAGCAGAACGAAATACTGTCGAAAGCCGACTCTACCTTTAAGGCACAGCCGAATATCGACAAAATGATCAGCCACCTGGAAGTTCTGAAAAACGTAGCCGTCGGCAAAAAGTTTACTGATTTCGAAATGGCTGATCCGAAAGGCGAAGTACATCAATTGTCTGAGTTCGTCGGTAACGGTAAAGTTGTCCTTATCGACTTCTGGGCTTCCTGGTGTCCTCCTTGCCGCAAAGAAATGCCGCATCTGGTCGAATTATATAAACAATATAAGAATAAAGGATTCGAAATCGTCGGTATCTCTTTGGACAGCAAACCCGAAGCCTGGGCAAAAGGCGTAAAAGACCTGAATATTACCTGGACACAGCTTTCCGACCTGAAAGGATGGCAGAATGCCGGTGCTGCTTTATATGGTGTCAACAGCATTCCTCATACCGTACTGGTCGATAAAGACGGCACGATCATCGCCAAGAATATCCATGGTGAAGAGATAGATGCCAAACTACAGGAAGCACTTAAAAAATAAAAGAGAATGATATGTCTGCCCAAATCACTCTCGACTGGAAAAAGGATTCGACCTTTGAAACCCAGATGGATGGTCATACGGTGACAATCGATACCAGCAAAGAAGACGGCGGCACCGGTTCCGGTGTCCGCCCGAAAGCCTTGATGCTGGTTGCCCTGGCCGGATGCAGCGGGGTCAATGTGATCTCTCTATTCAAGAAGATGCGAATCGGTTTTGAAAAACTATCTATCGACGTCAAAGCAGAGACAACCGATACCGTGCCGATGCTTTACTCGGCATTTTTCATCACTTTCCACGTAACCGGTAAGGCAGAGGAAAGTGCCCGGATTGAAAAAGCAATCCGATTGTCGCAAGAGTACTGCGGTGTTTCGGCAATGATGAAAAAGATAGGACCTGTCACTCACCGTATCTTGCTGAATGGCTCCGAACTGAATATTCAGCCAACCGATAAATAACGAACTTAGCGTCTTGCATGGCTGGATTAAAAATTTTATCTTTGTGCGGTTTTTAAAGAAAGCGATATTACATAGAAATTAGGAAAAAGTTTTATTATCACTTTAATATAATAAATTAGCGATTATGATTTATTCACATGAAGTTCAACACATGTGTGTTGTAAAGAAGGGAGCCAACCATCCTTGTGCTCCGATTCCTGAAGAAGGAAAATGGGTTAGATCTACTCAGATCACTGACATCTCAGGTTTGACTCATGGTGTGGGTTGGTGTGCTCCTCAGCAAGGTGCATGTAAACTGACACTGAACGTAAAGGAAGGAATCATTCAGGAAGCGCTGGTAGAAACTATCGGTTGTTCTGGTATGACTCACTCTGCTGCAATGGCATCAGAAATCCTTCCGGGCAAAACACTTCTGGAAGCATTGAACACTGACCTTGTTTGCGACGCTATCAACACAGCTATGCGCGAATTATTCCTGCAGATCGTTTACGGACGTACACAGTCTGCTTTCTCTGAAGGCGGTCTGCCTGTCGGAGCCGGTCTGGAAGACTTAGGTAAAGGTCTGCGTAGCCAGGTTGGTACCATGTTCGGTACATTAGCCAAAGGTACCCGTTACCTGGAAATGGCTGAAGGTTACTGTACTCGTATGGCATTGGATGCTGACGATCAGGTAATCGGATATGAATTCATCCACCTGGGTAAATTCATGGAAATGGTAAAGAAAGGCATCGATGCTAACGAAGCTCTGGAAAAAGCTAAAGGTTCTTACGGTCGTTTCAAAGAAGCTGTAAAATATATCGATCCTCGTAATGAATAAGAAAACACTGACACGCGTCCTGACCGGGCTGATCATTCTGACTGTTATCGCGACGGTAATCACCTACTTCGTCATGAAGCCGGACCGTCCCTGGATGGCATTCTATATGGCCTGTTGCGGCGGTGTGCTTGTTTTCAACTTTCTAATATCTTTATTCCTGGTAAATAAGAATTTAAAAAAGTAAAAATAATATGGCTTTATTTGAAAGTTATGACCGTCGTATTGATACTATCAACGCGGTTTTAAAAGAATATGGTATCAACGGTATCGAAGATGCAAAAGCTATCTGCGACGCTAAAGGTATCGATCCTTATACAATGTGTAAGGAAACTCAACCTATCTGTTTCGAAAATGCATGTTGGGCTTACGTTGTAGGTGCTGCCATCGCTATCAAGAAAGGTTGCACAAGCGCTGCTGACGCTGCCGAAGCTATCGGTATCGGTCTGCAGGCATTCTGTATCAAAGGTTCTGTTGCTGACGACCGTAAAGTAGGTATCGGCCACGGTAATCTGGGTGCACGTCTGCTTCGCGAAGAAACAAAATGTTTCGCTTTTTTAGCTGGTCACGAATCTTTTGCTGCTGCTGAAGGTGCTATCAAGATCGCTGAAATGGCAAACAAAGTACGTAAAGAACCGCTTCGCGTTATCCTGAACGGTCTGGGTAAAGATGCTGCTATGATCATTTCTCGTATCAACGGCTTTACTTATGTTCAGACTCAGTTCGACTATGCTACAGGTGCTTTGAACGTGATCAAAGAAACTCCGTATTCTACAGGTCTCCGCTCAAAAGTAAAATGCTACGGTTGCGACGACGTTCGTGAAGGTGTTGCTGTAATGCGTGCAGAAGGTGTTGACGTATCTATCACAGGTAACTCAACTAACCCGACTCGTTTCCAGCACCCGGTAGCCGGTACATACAAGAAAGAATGTATGGAAAACGGTCACAACTATTTCTCTGTTGCTTCAGGTGGTGGTACAGGTCGTACTCTGCACCCGGATAATATGGCTGCCGGTCCTGCTTCTTATGGTATGACAGACACTATGGGCCGTATGCACGGTGACGCTCAGTTCGCTGGTTCTTCATCTGTTCCTGCTCACGTAGAAATGATGGGATTCCTGGGTATGGGTAACAACCCGATGGTAGGTGCTACGGTCGCTGTAGCTGTTGCTATCGAGGAAGCCATGAAGAAGTAATTAGATTATTACTGATATATAAACTCCTGTAATCGTTAGGATTGCAGGAGTTTTTTTGTTTATGGGAATATCTTATACACTTCTTCTTTCTTGCTAATCAAATACTCCTTTAAACAACAAATCTTCTTTGTAAAGCATTGGGATTGGTATATAGGAAATACTCAAAATCTCTTCTATCACCTTCTTTCTTCCATAAGAAAGACACACCGTTTTTCTCTTCCGAAACAAGTAAAATAGAAGATGTTTTGCAGCCAAATCACAGCCATTTTCCATTTTTCCAAAAATGGCTGCAAATTTCAATATAACAATTTAACATACAACATTATACACATTATTAAAAGAACTTCTAAATGTCTAATTTTAAAGATTAAACAAATGATTAGAAGTTCATTTTCTGTTCTCTTCTTTATAAGAGAAAACAGGGTTAGAAAAGACGGTACAACAATTATTGAAGTATTGATTACCGTAAATGGTGAAAGATGTGGCTTTTCCACAGGTAAGAAGGTAAAAGCAACTTCTTGGGACAAGATCAAACAACAAGTAAAAGGTAAAGATGAGGAAGTCAAAAGCCTCAACAACTATCTGAAAGCCGTAAAAGCCAAACTGTATCAGAAAGAAGCGGAATTGTTGGATAGAGGTTTTATCATTACTGCCAAACTTCTATGTGAGGCATTTCAAGAAAAGATCGAATCTCTGAAAGAGAAAAGTTTATTTGAGGTCTTTATAGAACATAATAAGGAACAAGAAAAATTAATCGATAACGGAGTTTCCAAAGCAACTTATTGGATTTCTGAATATACAGTAAGATTGCTCAAAGAGTTCATGCTACAAAAATACAAAAGAGAAGATATGTATTTACGTGAACTCAATTTAAACTTCATACAGTCGTTTCATTCATTTTTGAAGATAGATAAGGGCATGTGCCAAAACTCATCTACAAAACATTTGAAGCTACTAAAGAAGATAATCAATCTGGCTGTTGCAAATTCGTACATATCTTTCAATCCCTTTGCCACATACAAAGTGGAACGAGAAGCAGTTGAAATTGACTTTTTGGACGAAGAAGAACTCAGGAGAATTATCAATTTCGATACCCCTTTACCCCGATTGGAGAAAGCCAGAGATATGTTTTTGTTTGGCTGTTTCACTGGATTGAGTTATATAGATGTGAAAACTCTCACCACCGCACATTTTGAAAAAGATCAGAATGGAAGAATTTGGATTAAGAAACGAAGGATCAAAACAGGCGTTCTTTCCAGAATCCCATTATTGCCAATGGCTAAAATGATTTTAGAGAAATATAAAGGCAGTGACAAACTATTACCTATCCAAGATCCAGCAGATATAAATAAGTATCTGAAAGACATTGCAATACTTTGCAATATCAATAAGCGGATAACCTATCACACAAGCCGTCATACCTTTGCAAGTACGGTAACTCTTGCAAATAACATTTCTTTGGAAGTTGTTTCTAAAATGTTAGGACATACAAATACCCGTATGACTGCTCATTATGCAAAACTTGTGGATGAAAGTATCGCTAAACAAATGGATCAACTTACTAATATTTTCAACGAATAAGACAGCGCAGAAAGAGTAACACAAATTTATCTGGATAGCTTTGGCAATGATCAGATGGATGATGCCATGAAGAACCTACTTTAAATAAAAATAATCTCATTTGCAGTAATGCAAGTGAGATTATTTTTTACTTTTACATACATAAACTGAATAACAATGGCTACTAATACAACACTCATTCCAATAATTCTACCAGACTTTAGACGAGTTGAACCGTTAATGATAAAATACTATGGTTTCAACCGATATATGTTGCGCCATGAAGTAGATGCATTACATCAAGCACATAAATATAAACTGGATGATTTCACAGATGGTAAAGACTTATCACCATATAAAATAGAAAGCTCCCTGATGCATGAACCTATTGGAGCGACAGCATTTGATGTTGAACGATATACTCCCAAAAAGAAAGATGAATTTATAAACCATCAAGCTGTCATATTTGATTCCAATTCTACATTATACATATCCGTTTCCAATGATAAGCTAGTAGACAATATACTAACACTTGCTGATAATTTCGGTTTAATGCAGGACATTAACGATGATGTAATGTATGTACTTTTATGGATGGCTGCTATTTATGATAAATATAAACATAATCGTTTCGTACATTCTGACGATATTGAAAACAGCTATGGTTCGTTAGCCTATGCCAAATACGTACGTCCAGAAATGTTACAACTGTATGAATTTCTGAAAACAAGCAAATTAACCAATTTGCAGATCAAAAGCCCCAACAGTTCTGTTACAATACCCAATTCGGAAGCATGGTTGACAACTCTGTTAGAGGACTATCTGGATATATACTTAGGAGTAAACGATCTGGAAGAAGCGCAAAATGAACTTAAATTCACCTATGGTAAAAAAGCTGGCAGAAAGTTTGATGATCCAGCTTTTAACATTATGACAATGGGGACATTCAATATACTACAACATTCCAGTATTGCGTCTACAAAAGCAGGCACAATCACAAATCAACAATGTGATTTCATTCTTGAATATCTTGATATATTGGACTTTTTCAAAGATGATGATAAGAAAAATGATATGAACTACATACGCTCCATTATATCTATAATGAAAAAACAAAACTTTACTCCAAAATGGGACTATCTGCTTAACTTCACACTCAAACGCTCACCTAATAATCCAACAAAAAGTTATTATTGGTAATTTTCTAATACGAAAAACCATTTAAAGAATTAAACCACAACCACATAAAGAATACCCTATCAAGTCGCGTTTATTGTTTATACCTCAGGTCTTGCCAAAATTCGATATTTGCAGTGTAATCAAGAATGAGAGGCCTCAAGTTTAAGATTGCAAACAGTAATAACAATTTAAAAAATTAAAATTATGAAATCTGTAAACGAATTAAAAGCAGTAGTAAAAAGAGAAGAAAGCGTATTAAATCAGTTAGTAAAAAGAGGTGCTGTTTCTTCAGTTATCGAAGCACAGAAAAAAGCAGTTGAAAACGTAAACAAAGAACTTGAGGCAGCATTAAATACACCAACGGAAAAAGCGATCCAATCTAAAGCAACAGAAGATTATGTTACTTTCTGTGTCGTAAAAGCTGGAGAAACCCAAAAAGAGTCTAAGAAAATTGCTTTCGTAAAACACAACAGACCAATAGATACAAAGCGAGTTGATAAGTTTATCTACATTATTGCACAGAACAAATATGAATATGCTTATCCAATCATTGTAGCAGAAGCTGAAAAGATTCTTGAAAATGAATACACAGTTGTCGATGCGAATGGAAATGTAATTAACAAAACGGAAGCTGCTAATTATTATGTTATTCTGGATGGACAGCACAGAAGTACAGCATTCGCCAAATTGATTCAGGCTGGTGAAGAATATGAAATACCGAATGTCCATATTCGTGATAAAGAGAATATTGGAGAATATCTGATAGAGATAAATGACGCAGCTAAAAGCTGGGACTACAAAGATAAAATAGCAGTTGTAGGATTGACTTCGAAAGAAGAAGCACTCATTACCATTTCTGAAAAGGTAGGGGAAGGCTTCAACCCATCAACAGCAGCTTTGATTTATTTAGGGAAGAAACTTTCTACAACTCTACTGAACAAAGCGTTGAGGGGTGAAGATATCGAATTTCCTAAAGGAACAGAATTTAACAAAGATCGTGGAGATAAATTTATTACCCTCTGCAAGGCTACAGGAATGGAAGTTGCACAAATCACGAAACGCTACTACATTGAAGGCTTCAACTCATACGCGATTTCAACGAATGAAGATAGAGCTTTTGGCGCACTGAAAGAAATTGGGAAATTGAATGATTTTCAGAAAAAAATCAAGAGTGTAAATACAGGCAATCAGTTTATTGAACTCTTAAAAAAGGTTGCTTAACCAAATACCTCAATATAGAGCTTAGGTGACAGATAAGCTCTGTTTTTTCGACTTTGGTACGTTTTTAGTGCTCCCTATATATAACCTCAAAAGAGCATAAAATGCACCATCTATTATCTAATAAAAGCATAAAAGGTACTAAAATAAAATCATTCTATGGAGATCATCAAAGCGATAATAAAGAAAGGAGAAAAACTATTCTCTGCATTAAAAAGAATCCAATACAATAATATCCCTTCAAATGTGGTATTAGATAAGACATTGACGGGTATTGGTGCAACATACGGAGAGTTACACTCACGTAGACATTCAATCATTATAGAACCAAATGTTCCTGTTATCCAGCAAAAGACGGATGAACATAAGAACTTACAACCTTTGGCTGTTTATGCCAAATGCACAGAAGCAAGAATCAAAAAATATCTGAGTTCAAATGTTCAATATAAAAAATTACTTTGTACACCAGAAAGTTACAAAAAGATCAAGAAGGCAGCAGAACATGTTGGTGTAAATCTGTATACAGACTTCTTCTGCTTAATGGATGAATGTGAGAAGTTTATTCAAGATGTTGATTACAGAAAACGTATTTCACAGCCAGTCAATGACTTTTTCCAATTCAACAACAAAGCAATGGTATCAGCGACACCATTAAAAATGCGACATCCAGAGTTGGAGCGTCAAAATTTCAAGATAATCAAAATCACACCAGACTTTGACTACAAAGTCGATCTGAATTTGATTGTAACTAATAATTACGACAAAATTATTCATGAGCAATTTGAGCAATATCAGACAAGTGAATGTGTTTGTATATTCCTTAACTCTACAAATGGTATCAATCGTATCATTAATACATTGGGTATTGAAAATGAATCAAAAGTCTTTTGTTCTCAACAAAGTGTCAACAAATTAAAAGAATGTAATTTTTCCAACATAAGTGAGGATATGACTTATCCTTTCGCAAAATACAACTTCTTTACTTGCCGCTTTTATTCTGCAATAGACATCATGTTATCAATAAAAGCTGATATTCTGTTATTAACAAATCTGAAAGAGGCTTATTATACAATGATTGATCCATTCACAGAAGCAATCCAGATACAAGGACGTTTCCGCAATGAGTTTGAAGATGGTCGCAGATATAATTCCTTCACCCATATTACTACCATTAATAGTGAGATTCAAGCGATGGATGAAGATACAGCAAAACAGGTATTAGATCAACATGAAAAAACCTATAATTCATTAAAACACCAAGAGGAACAAGCTACAAACAAATTTGTACAGCAATCAATTTGCAACGATAAAAATGCAGTCAAATATGCAGAACTTCTGGATGAAGATGGAAATGTCAATTATATGTCTGTTGATAACTTTTATAATGAAGAAAGGGTAAAAGGCTATTATCAATCTGCTGAATCATTGAAACAGGCTTATGAAAAGACAGATTATTTCAATGTGAATTATATCCTCAGAATAGAGGCTTTCAAGCAAGAAGACTTATTATTGCTCAAACAACCTCAAACAGAAATCAAGCAACGTCGTTTAATCATTCAGTTATTAGATAATCTGGATAAAGAAAAACAAGAAAATCCCAACTTTGACTGTAAACCTGCAATGGAAATGATAAAAGAACAAAAGGATTCAGAGTTGATGATACGTGCTTATCGCAAATTGGGCAAACAGAGTCTTGACAAGATTGGTTACACAAAAAGCAAGATAGAAACAGCAATCAAGCACTATGATGAGCAATATCGATTCTCTCAACCTGTAATAAACGATATACGAAAAGAATTTGATCCAATACTCAATACCCCAACTTCTAAAGAAGAAATACGTGATAAAATTCAACTTATCTATGATAAGTTTGACATAACAATACCAGTAAACCTCAATACAATTGAAAAATATTATCATGCCACGTCTACCAACTCAACAAAACCGTATAAATATACGCTAAAGTCTTTTCACTCGGAGTTGGTACAAAATTGGATGCTCACTATATAAATACTAAAATCATATAAAAAAGTACCACCGCTAGAAAATGAATATACATTGTTCTTTCTGAAGAAAAAGGATATTCGCTATCTTCTGATAGTTGATATCCTTTTTTCATGTACACTTAGTGTTAAACCATTTAAAGAAGAAAGAGCCAACTTTAATCTGGTGTATTCTCTTTAAATGGTTTAACCTTCTGTCGTTTGATTTTGCCACATGAATGTGTATCTTTGTTGCAAACAAATAAAAAAAGATGAAATCAACAACTGAATACATAAATCTATTACGGGATTATATGACGAAGAATGCTTCCAAATACAGCATTACCCGTATGGGAATATTCGGTTCTGTTGCCAGAGGCGAGCAAACGGAAGACAGCGATGTGGATGTTTATTTGGAAACCTCAAAGCCCAATATGTTCGCTTTAGTGCATATAAAAGAAGATTTGCAAGCTTTATTTGGCTGTAATGTTGATATTGTCCGATTACGTGATCACATGGATTCCTTTTTGAGAAACAGGATTGAGAAGGAGGGTATTTATGTGTGATAAGGAATTGCTTCGTTCGTCTTTACAAAAGATAGAAATAGCTGTTGGTAGAATATTGGAAAGATCACAAACGATACTCTCTCCAGATGATTTTTTAAATACCCCTAGCGGTGTTGAAAGAATGGAAAGTATTTGTATGTTACTGATAGCCATAGGTGAAAGCGTTAAGCGAATTGATAAAGAAACCAATAAACAGCTATTATCCAACTACTCAGATATAGATTGGAAAGGTGTAATGGGGATGAGAGATATTATTGCTCACCATTATTTTGACATTGATGCGGAAGTTGTTTTTGATGTAATGAAAAATAACCTGCCAGCCGTAAAAGAAGTTATTGATAAAATGATATCCGATTTGTAATACTTTATACATTATTATATATAGATTTATCTTAAAAGATATAACCTTCTATAAACACAAAATGGATGCTTTGTTAGGTCAAAGCATCCATTATACACACAATTATGAATAAGCCGAATCAATTCGGAATATATTTCATTGAAGCATATACAAAGTTACCTAAAACAGAAGCCAAAAGAAAATGAATCCTCTTCAATCTGGATTATGAATGTAAGAGATACTTACAGCTTTAAAATTAGCCTCAACCCTTAACTCATATATGTTATACGCGCTAGAGTGCTGTATCAACTAAATCCCCCGTAACCCATCATTAGAAAAATGAAATTGTTTCGCACAGTGTAGCACACAAAAACGGTTTCTATCTCTCAGGTATCACTAGTATTTATCTGTATTGAAATTATCTTTTAGAAGAAAGATACCTTTAACCTAATTCATTTTGATACAGTTAGCTATTTATCAGGCTTTCTTCATTTACATGGTTTGATACTTGGTATACAGGCTATATAAAATTGAAGAAACACACTTTCACGCAAATACAAATTCAAAAATTATACTACAATGGAAGAAAAATTAAAAGTCTGTGAGGTGAAACTTACTTACAAATCAAAGATTAAAGCCTCTGAAAGAGAGCAAGTACAATCATCTGAAAAAGCATACAAACTACTATTATCAGTATTCGATACAGAAACGATACAGTATAGAGAGAGTTTAAAAATGCTTTTATTGAACAGAGCGAGCAAGGTTTTAGGTATTTGTTCTATTTCAGAAGGTGGAATAAACGAAACATCTGCTGACTTACATCTTATTATGCAAGCTGCGATATTAGGAAACGCTTTTGGTATTATACTTGCTCATAATCATCCGTCTGGTCATTTAAAACCAAGTCTAGCAGATGACCAATTGACGCAAAGAGTGAAAGAAGTTTCTAAACTTCTGTAATAAGCAAATTTTAAATCGTCATTTTTCGGTAAAGTTAAATCACCATCTAATAATAGAGACTATCAGTTTATACTATTGATTACATTTTAATGTCGGTCATCTTTGGCTGGGGGTACCCCCAGCCAAAGATGTGTCTTTTTCCTCTTCAAAAATGGATTTTCGGTTTCCCATCCGGTAGCTTTGCCCGGTGAGTTTTATGACCTCGCAGTGATATAACAGCCTGTCCAGTATTGCTGAAGCCAGCACTTCGTCATCCAGCGTTTTGGCCCATTCGGTGGGTGCCTTGTTCGTGGTAATTATCAGTGAGGCTTTCTCGTGAAGCGTGTTGATCAGATTGAAGAATCCTGCGGCATCCTCTTTTTTCACCGGGAAGAGCATTATGTCATCGATGGCTACCAAGTCGGCTTTGAGCAGACGGTTGTATGCGCTCATGGCCGAAGGCATCAGCGTTTTCATCTTGATGGTGTTTATGACATCCTCCATCGTGACCATATACGCCTTGTATCCCTGCCCCACAGCTTCGTACACAAGTCCTGCGGCGATAAAGGTCTTACCTGTTCCGGAAGGTCCCATGAGTATCAGGTTGTAATTCTGTTCGAGCCACCCCAGCCGGCGCAGTTCACGCAATCTTGGTGCGGTTATACCTTGCGAGTAGTTGTGGTCGAAAAGGTCGAGGTCGTGTCTTGCCGGCAAGGCCGCCGCTTTCAGCCGCCGTTGGAAGTCCTTGCTGTCTCTTTCCTGAACCTCGCGGGAGAGCAGGTCATGCAGGAACTCGACATGGTTTTTTCCCTGCTCCTGCGCCAGATGAGCTTCTGATTCCAGCAGGCGTGGCAGAGCGTACAGGCGCAGACGCGAGCACAGGTTTTTGATTTGTTCGTTTGTTATCATACGAAAAGGGTGTTAAAGGTGGATATGTCTGTTTTCTCGGGGATCATGGCGGATGTATCAGCCCCGGGAACCGGCTCGGTTTCCGTCCGGACCTCAATGGGGGGTTCTCCTTTACGGATCCTGAGGGTCTCGGCTACCTCCATCAGGCTGCATCCGTTGAAGACACCTGCTTTAAGGCACTCGTCAAAAGCTTCGGTAAGCGTGATGTCCGAGTATGCCGCGTGGCGCCGGACTATAAACTGGAGGTTGTCGCGGTAATTACGGGCCTTATGCACACGTAGTTGTAATAAATATGTATCAATCACCGTGCTTGCGGGAAGTTCTTTGCGTACAAAAGCCTCATAATCATCCAGCGAGGCTTCGCGGTCACGCCGGTGGGAGGTATTGCTTACCAGACGCCCCTTATCTCCGCTTATTTTGTGAACGGCAAGGGTTTTGCCTGTCTCATGGCTGTAGATATATAGCCGGCCTTCTTTTTCTTCGATATAGACCAGCGTCTGATGGCCGTGGTAGGTGCCTGTGGGAACGCTGTAATAATTGCCCCGGTAGGTTATCACGTTGTCCTTTCGCACGTGATGCGGCAAGAGGGTTTCGCAAGGAACAGTCGGGACTCCCTTATAAGGCATGAGGTGTCCTTTTTCCGTCTCAAACTCCTCAGACGGGACACGACGTATGCCGTGATGTTCCGTGCCGTTGGCCGTGCGTTCCAACCAGCCAAGGACTTCCTTGTTGAGCAGGTCCATGTCAACCAACTCGCGGCCGCGAAGGAAGTTGTATTTCACATATTTGACGACATTCTCTATCTTACCTTTGCTCTGGGGATCGGATTTGCGACAGAACACGGGTTCAAAGCCATGTTCACGGACAAGGGTGCGGAAAACGCGGGTAAGCACCAGGTCACCAAGGTTTTCATTGACAAGAAACACCTTGTCCTGGTCATAAACTATTTTTCGGGGTACTCCCCCGAAGAACTCGAAAGCCAGTTCATGGGCATAAACAGCAAGAGCGGTGGTAAACGGTGTACGGCTAAAGTAGACGAACTTATACCTGCTGCGGCTCAGACACATCGCAAAGAAATACACTTTTAAAGACTGTCCCTGAAGTGTCTTCATCCACCGTTCACCGAAGTCGCATTGGGCGTATTCGCCATAGGGAGTCTCGGGTTGCTTCTCGTAGGGGCGGTAACTCTTTTCAAACTCCTTGGGAAGATGGTGCGTTAAACGCAACCGGTTGACGAAGTTGAAGACCGTTTTGGGGGTTACGCAGGGAAGATCCGAAAAATGCTCTTTCAAGCGGTCATGGAGTTGCGGAGCGGACAAAAAAGGCCACTTGCGCAACTCATTGACTACATAAGATTCATAGCCGTCAAGTTTATGACCGTAATGACGGTCATAGCTCTGGCTGGAAATGAACTCTTCTTCTGTCATGGACAGATACTTGGCCACCGTTTGACGGTGAAGACCTAAGGATTGACCTATTTGTGTCTTATTTAGGCCATCTGAAAATAATTCGTTAACTTTGTACCACATCAGATACTTCTTTAATTGGGAAGTCTCGGTCATAGCATTGTAATTAGTAGTTCGCACCACAAAATTACAATGCTATTTTTTTTAGAATCATGTCGATTTTACTTTTCCGATTTTTGACGAGACAAAGTTACCGATTACAACTTCTGGATATTCATCTACATGACCATCTTATCATAACAGATGAATCATATTACAGTTATGCAGATGAAGGACACATTATTTAGAAGGGAGGGTATATGTCAATGGTGTATCTTATTCTGATGGCATTAGGTATATACTTAGCTGCCGTTGTTTTTACTCCTTTAGTTCCAGTGTTCCTGATTCTATTGATAATTTATGAATCCATGAAAAGATTTAGACACGATTAAGATCAAAAAGAATGTTCACTTATTATAGAAGTGAATGTTCTTTTGATTTTCAATCAGTTACCATTTAATAAGAAAAAGGGAGAAGCAAAAACAATCACTTTTATTGATAATCAATTAAAACTGAATATTATGAGTTTGAAGTATAGTATTACAACTGCGGATTATATGCAATGGGATGAAATGACGAATCTGGTTAGACGATTGAGTAAAGACGGAGATTATAAGATGTCATTACTTATTGCTGTTGGTTGTTTCTGGGGTTTGAGGATTTCTGATATTTTATCGTTACACTGGGAGACTATTCTTTACATGGATGAATTTACCGTACTGGAAAAGAAAACAGGAAAGACGAGAACGATCCGTATTAATCCTCAACTTAAGAGACATATTGCAGAATGTTACGAACAAATAAAGCCTGTCAGTATCAAGTCCCCAATTTTGGTAAGTCAGAAAGGCACAATATTCTCTATACAGCGGATAAATGTACTGTTGAAAGAGGTCAAAGCCAGATACAAGCTAAAGGTTCAGAATTTCAGTTGTCACAGTTTGCGAAAAACATTTGGCAAACAGGTTTATAATCAGAATGCTGAAAATGCGGAATTGGCTCTAGTTAAGTTGATGGAGTTGTTTAATCATTCCAGTGTGGCGATCACCAAGAGATATTTAGGATTGAGACAGGAAGAAATATTGCAGGCTTATGATAGTCTATCCTTTTAAATGAAAAATATTTCTGTCTCAACTATTAAAAAGCAAAACACTTTTCGTACATTTGTGGCAATCTCATGCGCCTAAAGCGATAGGATGATATGAGAGGACATACGTTTAACGAAAGGTGTTATTGAAATTATCTTCTATTGACAAATTCTCGCAAAATTTGAAAGTAGTATGAAGGTGATAGCAATAGCACCCGCATCATTTGTATTAAACTTACCTGTGAGGGTAACTTATATACGAAACTGGTGTGGGTTGCTGTTGCTTTATCCATACTACAGGCAATGCGAGAAGCCAGTCAATAGGATAAAGCAAATACAGTTCCCACACCTTTTATTTTATAATCTTTCCAGAGGGAACAGGGAAGGTAAAATTATATGTTATGAATGCACAAACAAATGCTTTACTTAGTCAGATCGTAAGTATCTGTAACCGATTCAAAATTCCATATATGCCAATGGAAAGTAATGTAACAGATTGTAGTACATTGCCATTTACTTGTTCATATATGAAAATCTTTTATTTTCAAAACACACAATTAGGACATAAAGACTTACATTTCTACTTGGATAAAGAAACTGATTACAAACTTATTGCAGTTCGTATAGTCAAACCTACAACAAAAATGTTTGAAATGATGGAGAAATTAGGTCAATTCTATGGTATGTCTTACAAAAAGATTGAGAAAGATCCTTTAGAATACGATCATTATTTTATTTATTTCTAATACAATACTAAAATGAAGAAAATATTATTGTTTATGTGCATTCTATGCACTATGAGTAGTTGTGGAAGTGATGACCCTGTGATTGACGATCCGATTAATCCAGAGCAACCAGAAAATCCAAATGAACCAGACATTCAAATTAAACGAATTAAGTCAATGACTGTTTACTATCCTGGCGATGATTATCTAACAGAGCAAACATTATCTTATGATGATAAAGGTAGAATTAACAAGATTGAAACCTATATCAGTGATAGTTACAGTGATAATTTCATTACTTCTATCAGTTATGATAATAATCAGATAGTAAGTATTACTAAAAACAATTGTAAACATTCAAATCCAACAGATTGGAATTGTGATTATGGAGGACATTCTTGTTCTTATAATGTACAAAATACAATGAATAATCAGGGATTGATTTCTGAAGTTGCATATTTTTATAAGGACATAACGACTAATGAACAGGATCAAGTAGATGAAGGTTCTTTTAGTTATAAAAATGGATATTTAGATAGTTCTAATTTTGACGGAGATAACGTCAAGTATGTTTATGCAAATAATGATTTAATTAGTTTCATCTACAATTATTCAGATGGTTATAGCAGTACTAATTACATTTCATATACAAAATATGAAAATAAGCTAGGAATATCACCACTTCTTCTAACAGAAGATTATCGCTTCATAGATATGGATATAGAAGCTGATTATTATACGTTTGGAATTTTCTTTGGTTATTATAGTGGATGGTATGGAAAGGCATCTAAGTATTTAGAGAAAAAAGTAGGAAGTTGCCACTTTGAATATGAATTTGATAAAGATGGTTATCCAGTAAAAATTGTAAGTAAAGATTTTGATGAGAATGGTCAATATGACGAAGATAGTGATGAGTCATTTACAGTCAATATTGTATATCAAGAATAACCCAGAAAGACACGGATTTGAATATAGCCATACAACTTATTTAAATTCGTGTCTTACTTTTCTTCTTTAAATGGTATAGTATTATAATATAGACAATTAACTAATTTATTAATCAATGGCTTGTGTAAATCAGATAGAGTATAAGAAATAAAGTGATTGTAGCTTATTCACAGCCATTCATGATAAAACGGAAATAATAATAAAAACGGAGTTCTTTTAATTATTGATATATTACTGTTTAACAACATCTTACAAACGAAACAAAGTTTTCAAAAGGAGTTATATAACAAGATTCTTATGGCATGACAGACACTATGGGCCGTATGCACGGTGACGCTCAGTTCGCTGGTTCTTCATCTGTTCCTGCTCACGTAGAAATGATGGGATTCCTGGGTATGGGTAACAACCCGATGGTAGGTGCTACGGTCGCTGTAGCTGTTGCTATCGAGGAAGCTATGAAGAAGTAATTAGATTATTACTGATATATAAACTCCTGTAATCGTTATGGTTGCAGGAGTTTTTTTGTTTATGTACATGAAACTACAACTGCATATGTAAAATAGGATATTCTTTACCTTCTCCGTCTAAATTCGACCTTTTATATATGCTAAAACCCATATACTTATAAAAACCGACAGCTTGAATATTTTGCTCATTCACATCGACTTTAGTTACTTGCAAATTACCTATAGCATAAGTAATTAACCTTTTTCCTATTCCTATGCCTCGATAATTATCGTCAACAAATAACATTTCAAGATTTCCTTCTGCAATTCCCATAAATCCGATTAAGATTCCCTCTTGTTCAAATCCGAATAGAGTGACATGCTGAAAATATACCGGAAGTTGTTCCTTATAGTATAGAAAATCTTCCTCTTTAAGAAAATCATGTGTACTCGATACTGCACTTTCCCAAATTTCCATCAAACGTGGATAATCCGTAGCTTTAACTTTTCTAATCATAATTGTAATTGCTATTTAAAGCCGCAAAGTTCGGAACCTATATACTCAAAGCACTGAACCCAAGTTAAAAAATACGTTTACGGATTCTGCTTAGTGCTTGCGGTGTGATACCCAAAAAAGAAGCTACATCTTTTAGTGGTATATAGTTTAATGTAATGCCATATTCTTCAATCATCTGTAGATAATACTGTTCAGGAGAATATTTAATCAAGTCGATATTTCTTTCCAAGAGTTTATTCAACAATATAGCATTCAAATCTTCAAATACAGTTTTTACCTTAGGGATAGCAGTATATAGTTCATTCACTTGTTTCTTGCCTATTCGGTAAATAACGCTATCTACAACTGTTTGCACATTAAATGCAGACCTTGTTTGTAATGTAAAAGATATATTCGACATTGAAAACGTACCCTCTTTACAAAACCAAAAAATTTGTTCTTCCCCTTTATGATTTAAAAGCCAACAACGCAATATTCCATCAAAAACGAAATAACTATACCTTTCTGTTTCTCCTTCTTTAATCAAAAATGTACCTTTACTAACCAATATTCGTTCAAAATATTGGTCAAATAACTTAGATTCCTCCAAATTAAAAGTATTAGTGCTAAAATTAAATTCTTTAAGTAGTTTTTCTAAAAGCATAATCTAAATATAATTCGTAATATACTTACTTATTTGATATATTCACTATTACTTCCGTTCTCCTTATTTGATCTCATATTCAGTGAGATATATTTTCATGAACAAAGATACGCAATTAATAACTATCTTCGTCCCCCATTCCTTCCGTTTGTATTTGATCTGTCATTCGTTTTTGACTGACTATTCGTTGGATTTCTATACTGTTCCGTACGGTTACTTGTTCCGCTATTCGACGGACGGGTAACTTCCGAAGGTTTTGTCTGCGGACGATTGGTTTCCGGACGGCTTGGCCTATTCGATTCGGGACGATTCGAGCCGGGTCTGTTGGACTCCGGGCGATTCGAACCGGGACGGTTAGGCTTGTTCGGACGGTTCGGGTGATGATGGTCCGGAGGGTAAATATAAATAGGACGGCCATAATCCGGGAATATCATCGGAGGAGCTACCGGTGGAATATAGGTTACATCGTCATACAAATATTCATATCCTGTCAGATAGTTATCCCAGAACTCCAACGCATACACTTCATCACGGGCTGT
Source organism: Parabacteroides goldsteinii (assembly GCF_020091425.1). NCBI lineage: Bacteria > Pseudomonadati > Bacteroidota > Bacteroidia > Bacteroidales > Tannerellaceae > Parabacteroides > Parabacteroides goldsteinii. The sequence goes on from NZ_CP081906.1 coordinate 3,128,097, forward strand.
CCGGTATTCCAGAACCTCCTGCACATAACCATCTTTCTTGTTTACAGCCAATACCCGGTTGGGAGGCCCCATCAGGTTCTCCACCTCGGCAACGGTCATGCCTGTAGTCAACATTCCCAAATCCAGGTATTTATATGCTCCGCAAGCTACCAACAAGAAAGAGGCCAGTATGAACAAACTTATTTTCTTCATAATTACTTAACGATTAAAGACTCCAGATATTCCAGAAACTCTGAATTCATCCAGTTCCCATCAAACTGTTCGCCATTGACGAAGAAAGTCGGAGTTCCCTCTACATCATTTTCCAATCCGGAATCGTAGTCATCTTTTACTTTCTGATAGAAACGGTCTTTGCCGAAATCCATTTCAAACTCCGCTGCATTTATTCCCAGCTTCCTGGCATATTCCAACAGGTAATAATCGTCCAAAGCATTCTGATTCTCGAAAAGAAGGTCGTGCATTTCCCAGAACTTCCCATGAGAAGCAGCGATCTCAGCAGCAATAGCTGCGTGCAAAGCGTGGGGATGCAACTCTGTCAACGGGAAATTACGAAAAACAAATTTAACCTTGTCCCCGAGTTCCTTCTGTATATCCTTTACTATATGATAAGCCTTTTTACAATAAGGACACTGATAATCAGCATACTCTATCAATTCTATCGGCGCATTGACCGGACCTTGAACGTGGTCGTTCTTATTTACTTCCAAATACATAGCTGTTACTATTTGATTTCTAATTAATAACATCACAGACTTTTCTTTTGTTGTTTATATTAGCATTTCATTAACTGAACCGATCCTGTTTTTTAGCTATCTTCGCATCTATGAAAAGAGGTACAGCTGATTTACCATTACATTACGGGACTGTCCCACCCTGGTTGGCTGAACGAATGAGCCTGCTTGGCGGAGCTATTGCAGAAGCCATCATCATCGAATACGGACGTCCGGCTTTGTTGCAACGCCTGAGTGATCCGTTCTGGTTCCAATCGTTAGGCTGCGTGCTGGGGATGGACTGGCATTCGTCTGGTATTACAACGTCTGTTATGAACGCCCTGAGAAAAGCGATCAATTGCCGTTCGGAAGAACTTGGCGTGTATATTTGCGGAGGGAGAGGTAAATTTTCGAGAGAAACACCTAATCAATTGCTGGAGGTGGCCAACAAAACCGGATTAAACGGGAATGAATTGGTAAGACACAGCAAACTGGCTGCCAAAGTCGATAATACTGCTGTACAGGATGGTTTTCAACTTTACCTGCATACATTTATTGTCACAAAGGAAGGTGACTGGTCTGTCATCCAACAAGGGATGAACCCGAATGAACGCATGGCACGGCGCTACCACTGGCTTTCTTCCTCTTTACGTTCTTTTATGGAGGAACCGCATACGTCTGTCTGCGGAAGAAATCAGGGATTGATCCTCAACCTGACCGATAAACTTGCGGCCCCGACCAAAGAAGGCATCGTGGAATTGACAAAGGAATCGCCGGACAAACTAATGCGTGAAGTATCCATCATCCTGCCCAACCATCACGAAGTAAAAGCCGAAGACGTAAACCTCAAACGGCTTGGAGCCGCCCTCATCCTGGCACATGAAACCAATGTATCCGATATGGAATCGTTGCTCTTGCTGGAAGGAGTCGGACCGCGCACGTTGCAATCTCTTACATTGGTCAGCGAAGTAATACACGGAACCCCTTCCCGCTTCTCCGATCCGGCACGTTTCTCTTTTGCCCATGGAGGGAAAGACGGACATCCGTTCCCGGTTCCGACAAGCGTTTATGATGAGACTATCGAAGTCTTTGACAAGGCAATCCGTCAGGCACGACTTGGAGAAAAGGACAAATCGGATGCCTTAAAGAATCTATCCAAAATATCCCAGGAGATGGAGAAAAGTTATACTCCGAGTAACTATTTCGACGACTGGGTTCAACATGAACGGGACACGTCTTATAAATATGGTGGTAAAACCGTTTTCGGCAATGCTAAAAAGCCGCAAAAGAAAGAGGATAAAGGTAAAGGCGGGATACAGTTAAGTTTGTGGGATTAGCAATTCAATTATTGACTGGATTTGAATGTGTCTTAAAAACAACTTCATCGAATCTACTGTCATACTATCATTTTAAAGAGTAACACACTAATTATAAAAGCATTACCTTATGATAGTTGTTATTATTAACTGTCATTTATCTATCATGCAACTATCATAGTCCTATCCGGAAACCCAAGGCAAGCTTCTTATTTTGCTGAAGTATATGACTTATTTTCAAGGAAGTAATTACTTTTGTTGTTTGAGACCCGGGTCTCAAGATTGCCGACACCCGGGTCTGAGCATCGTCAACATCCGGGTGTAAAACAGGATAAAACGGGCATCCTGACAACAATAAATAGGTGTTTTAATGAAATAGGTCTGTATATTCCGGTAAAAAAGACTTTAGGATAGAGGATTTTTAATAGATACAGGAACGAAAGTTTGGTTAAAACAATGTTAATATGATAGTTGAATGATAGATAAATGACAGTTAACAATAACAACTATCATAGACTAATACACTAATTATATGCATATTACATTAGACTATGATAGTTGATTTCAAAAACAATAGATGTAATTGCTTTATAGTTCAGTTATTATCAGATTTGAATGTTACTTTTCTATCAAGAGAAAAGTAAGGTCAATTAATTCAACGTCTCACCAACGTATATTTATAGGCTGTCTCTGTACAATCCTGGATAAATAGTGTATCGCCTTTGATAGCTAACGGATAAGAAGGACTCGTTTCTAAAAACACATCCATCAGATAGGCTTCGTAACCCGCTCCCGTATCGGCTTTCCGCCAGTTCAGGTCGCCCGGTTCGTCTTTGCCTTCTTCTGTCCAGACGTATTTATCGCCGTTGAACTGGATGAAAGTATTTTCAAACTCACAAAGCTGAGTGGTATTCTGTCCGCTTACCAACTCCCATTTTCCCTCGACCAACTCTTTGATTTCGGGCAATGACTTATCGAAAAGGGTTGTTTGAACCGTTGTACGAGTCTCCGACTCCTTACTGTCTTTTTGTCCTGACTTACCTTTACAACTACTTGTACCGATCAGACACAAGCCCAAGGCAACCACAATGAAAATACTTTTTACACTATTCATATCCGGATCTTATTTACAATGTTCCTTTATCAGTCTTTCAGCCAACGGGTCACCCAGTTCTTTCGCTTTGTTCAGCGCTTCACAGGCTTCCGCTTTCTTTTCCATACGCACATAACAGATACCTTTCAAACGGTAGCAAGCCGCAAAATCGGGAGCCACTTTCAATGTTTCCTCGATGCTAGCCAATGCGTCGGTATAATTTTTCATGCGGACATATACAGATGCCTCTTCCGCCCGATAATCGGGTACATCAGGACTCAGACGAACCGCTTCCTTGATATCAGCCAAAGCACCTTCCATATCACCGGCACGGAATTTTGCCTGTTCACGGTAGAAATAAAAACTGCTGCCGACATCGCCTTTCATTGCCTTATAATACAGGTCATAATCGGCTATCGCTTCCGCATATTGAGACAAACGAAGTTTCCAGTCTATTCGTTCCAAAATATACTGGCCGGCTTCGGAAGTAAGAGGCAGGCCGCATTTGTCTACTGCACCGTCCAGCAAAGCAATCACATCGCCGATATTGAATCCGGGAGTATTTTCTTTCGCCTTGGCTGCCCAGTAAAAAGAGTTAGGCGATGCCAGGTCACTGTTATTCACGACCATATATTCGTTATAAGCCAGGTCGAATTCTTTCAGGTAGAAATGAATATCACCCGCCAACTGATGGTAAACAGGAGCGTCATCCTCTTCGATAGCCTTTTGGATAGTTTGTTGTGCAGCCTGTACACTCCATGCCGGATCGGTCAGCGTGGTATCACCGGCAGACACGCCATAGATCAGTTTCGCTTTATTATAATATACATCCCCTTTCTTATCACTGTATTTGGAAGCTGTTTCAATATCATCCAATGCCAGTTTCAGATAATTAGCCTGTTCGCCCGGAGTAGCTGCCAGCTCGGCACGACGTCCGGCATAATGGTTGGCACGGTTCAGATAACCGTCGGCCGAATTCGGGAAAGTTGCAATAAAATCATTCAGTGTTTCCAGATATGTTTTTGCATCCTGCGTACTTCCTTTCAGGAACAGAGCCACCTGAGCCTGCTCCACATCAGCCGGCCAGGCTTTCTTGATACCGATATTATTATAAACGGAATTCAGGAAATCGGTCGACGAAACGGCGAGGTTGTTCACATAAGAGGCTGAGACAGCATATGATACATCCTTCTTTCCGGAAGCATCGGCCTGTGCCAGTCCGAACACCTCACCTTCGGCATTCAATATCGGTGAATTCACCCGGCCATCTTCCAGCGGAACGGATAATTTATAGTAACTATACGGATCTTTCAGTTTGCTGACTTCCGTAATCGTGCCCTGTTCGAAATCTGCTTTCTTTTCAGTCGAATAAGGTAACAAATAAGCGACAGTGCCTACCGCCAGCGGATCGGCTGCAATCGGGAAAAACTGTACTTTCTTCGGTGTTTCCGCTTTTACCTTGATGACATCATACAATTCATCGGCACCGATCACTCTTGTAACCGGATAAGTTTTTCCTTCCGTATCCGTCACGGTTGCTTTTTCCGCCCCTTTGAATAACTCGTAAGCAGAAAGGACATCTCCCGTTTCAGAGACAAAAATACCGGTACCCGAGGTCAGCTTAGCTCCGTCTTTCCCGTATGTAGTGATTAAAACAACCGCTTTTTTACTTTTGTCCATCCATTTAGGGGCGTTCTTCTGCGCAGTTGCCGGCAATAAGTGGCAACAAATCAAAATTAGTAGTAGTATTCGTTTCATTTCTTTTCTCATGTTATCAGATATGCCGACAAATGTAATACTTTATTATCTTTGTACATATTGTCTGAGTATAAAATTATCCGCTTATGAAACTTAAAATGTTATTTCTTATGTGTCGTTTACCCATACCATTACGGCGACACAAAGGTGGAAGAGATCAAAGAAAAACTGAAAAACAGCAATATAGACGTACACATCAGAGAGATGCAATAATAAATTCCTGTGATCTTCGGCATGATGGGATTTTTACGAGGAAATGAATAAACATTCCTTATCTGTGAATGCAAAAGATTAGCTATATTTGTGTTCGCAACAACTAAAAGACATTCGTTATGACACCGATAAATCCATTCAGAAAGCTCCCTATCGGGATACAGGAATTTGAGAAGCTTCGTACAGAAGGTTATCTCTATGTCGATAAAACAGCTTTCGTATATGAACTGGTCTCCACTGGTGCTGCCTATTTTCTGAGCCGTCCGCGACGCTTCGGCAAAAGCTTGCTGCTTTCTACATTCAAAGCGTATTTCGAAGGAAAAAAAGAGTTGTTCAAAGGGTTGGCAATCGATAGCCTTGAAACCGAATGGAATGTCCATCCGGTATTACACCTCAGCCTGAATGCAGAGAAGTATGAGTCTGCCGAACATCTGGAAGGCATTCTCGAAGCGCACCTGCAAAAGTGGGAAGAAATGTACGGGACCAATCCCGGAACCTCGACCTTCGCCACTCGTTTTATGGCTGTTCTGGAGAATGCCCGCAAAAAAACAGGGCACGGAGCCGTCGTTCTGATCGATGAATACGATAAGCCTCTATTGCAAACCTATCATGATGAAGCTTTGCAAAATAGTTTTCGTAGCACATTAACGGCCTTTTATACTGTTCTGAAAGATGCTGATCCATATCTGAAATTCGTCTTTATCACCGGTGTTACCAAGTTTGCGCAAGTGGGCGTATTCAGTACGCTGAATCACCTGGACGATATCAGTATCAGCTGGCGTTCAACCTATCTCTGCGGACTGACACGTGAAGAGATAGAGTCGACCTTCGGCCCCGAACTGAATGCTTTGGGAGAGGCTTCCGGCCTGACATATTCAGAAACAATGGCAAAGCTCACCCGGCAATACGACGGTTATCGCTTCATGGAAAAAGCCAAAGAAGGTGTATTCAATCCTTTCAGCGTTTTGAAGACATTCAAGGATCTGGATTTCAAAAACTACTGGTTTGCCACCGGTACCCCCTCCTTCCTGATCTACATGCTTCGTAAAACCAATTACGACCTGCGTGATCTGGATGGAATACAAGTAAGTGCCGCTTCGCTGACCGACTACCGGGTAGACTTTCAGGAACCCGTTCCTGTTATCTATCAAAGCGGTTACTTGACAATAAAGGGGTACGACGAACGGTTCATGCTTTACACCCTCGGTTTTCCGAATGAAGAAGTAAAGTATGGCTTTCTTAATTTCGTGACACCTTTATATACGCCGGTATCATCTGCAAATGCACCGTTTTATATCGGACAGTTCACAAATGAATTATGGGCCGGGCAGACCGAAAGTTTCCTGAATCGCCTGCGTGCTTTTTTTGCTGATTTCCCTTACGAATTGAATACAAAAACAGAACGCCATTACCAAGTGGTATTCTATTTGGTATTCAAGTTAATGGGACAGTTCACACAAGCAGAAGTACAAAGTGCCCAAGGACGTGCCGATGCCGTTGTACAGACACCGGACTATATTTACGTATTCGAATTTAAACTGGACGGTTCAGCCGAAGAGGCACTCCGTCAGATAAACAGTAAAGGCTACCTCATTCCTTACACCGCCGATCATCGAAAACTGGTCAAAGTCGGTGTCTCATTCAACCACGAAACACGTAACATAGGCGAATGGATAACGGAAGAATAGAATAAACAAAAGATCAAGACTATACCGGCTACAGCTTCGTCTTCCGTATATTATACCGATACGCCCAACAAGCCAATACGAAATACACCGCACATTGAACCCATAAGGTGACATATTCCGTATGGATCTCTGCCATCGAGGCTCCCATCGAATTTAATTTAACGTAGGCGAGGGTTGCCGGTGCTGCCGGAATCAGGAAATGCGATAACTTCCAGTACCAGGGCATCAGTTCCAACGGATAAGAGACACCGGACAGGAAGATCAACCCGACCGAAAAGAAAGCGATCATCAGCAAAGGGGCATCCGAATCGGTAAAGACAACGGAAGCAGTCAGGCCAAAGAAACTCGTCGCCATCAGGAAAGGAATCAGTAACATGATTATATTCCATACATGACCGATATCCGGCAAGTCGAATATCAGCGGGATCAATCCCAGCAGGAAAAGCGAAAAGACGGCATACAGCATCATATACACAAATGTCTTTCCGATCACAAGGCGTCCGGCTTGCCCGAAGGTCGGGCAATACACCTGCAACTGTTTGAACTGCCGTTCCTCCCCGCTGACCATCCCGATCACCATCAATAAGGTCTGAAACATGATAACGATCAGCACAGCCGGGATCAGATACGTTCCATATCCTTCCGTATAATTATACAAGGCGGTTCCGGCTACATTGATCGGTTTCGCCACAGATAACTGCGCGGCAGCCTGGCTGGGAAGAAATACCACCATTTCAGGCCGGTAGCGGTCGTTCAGCGCCAACATCGAACCGGCCGACGCTTCCTGCATTGCCAGGTAGTTGAGGAATGCATTGGTCGTTTCATACATGATAAAGACCGACTCGTCACCACGGGAAACCCGGTCGGTAAAGTCGTACGGCAGATATAAAATGCCGGCGGCTTCATCCATTTTCATCAACTCCTGTGCCTGCGGATAATCCTCACCGGTAGCAATCACGTCGACCTGCGGAGTGGCATTCAGCAAACGGATATACTCGCGGCTCAACTCCGTTTTCGAATTATCCACCACAACAACCGGGACATTGCGGACCACATCAGGTGCGTACATATAATTATATAGCAGACCGTACATAAATATCCCCCCCATCAGCACCAACACGATGGCGAAACTGCCTGAGATGGTTTTGAACTCATTCAAGATAATGGACGATATATTGTTCAGACCTGCTTTTATGTTATTTGATATTTTCATACTTATGACTTAATATTGCACTTTTTAAATGCGGTACCATCAGAAACGCAACCAATATAAAACAGAACAACGCGCTGAAGTTCCACCAGGTATAGGCAAACCCATAATCGCCGTACAACAGGTTCTGATTGATCTCCACGAAATGACGTACCGGAAACAGGAAAGAAGTATAATAGACCGGTGCATACATGGCCGGAGCCGGAAACGTAACACCCGACAAGGTCGCCCCCAACGAACCGACCATCGATACGATACTGATAATGATGCTGATTGCCGGAAAAAGGGAGAAAAGGAACACCGCCAGAGCCTGGGATGCGATCACGAACAGGACAGAGGTCAGGTTCAACGGCCAGAATCCACAGGAAAAAGGTATATTCATCAGACCGAACATAACATAATTAGCCAGGATACTCATCAGGGAAAAGATGATGGTGTAAGGCAACAATTTTCCGAAAAGGGCGGTTACCATATTCATCTTCGCCGTCGCCAGCCAATCGTCACCGGTACGGAACTTTATCTCACTTCCCACCGCATAAACCGTCGTAAGCAAAATCAGCACCTGAAAGAAGATAAAGAAGAACGGATTGCTCAGATAAACGGAATAATCCAGGTCCGGATTGAATAACGGATGATTCTGTGCCCGGATAGGGACCAGGAAGGTCGACACTTCTTTCTGGCTGATTCCCATCGCCGTAGCCTGTACCACGATCGGAGCCATCGAAAAGGTGCGCAGCAGACTTTCGAAAGCCCCTCTGACCTCTCCGCCGACACTCAGCAAAGCATAATGATAATAATAGGATAAAGTAGCCTGCCTTCCACCCGTCACGTCCTCCTCAAAACGGTTCGGGATAACCAGATAGCCATATATTTCTTTGGCTTGCGTCGCTTTCCGTGCGGTTTCGGCATCCGCATAATGATGCGTGACACGGAAAGTCGGAACAGCTTCGACCTGGCGGGTCAATTCGCGGGATAAAGCAGACTGGTCCTGATCGACAATACCTACCGGGATATTCTCCATCTGCCCGTTACCGAAGATCGTGGACATAAAGAAGATACAGAACAGCGGCAACACGATGCAAACCCCGAAATAGAGCCTGCGTGAAACCATCCGTTGCAGTTCGCGGCGGAGCACATTGTAAAAAGGACTATGTTGTTTATTATTACTCATAGATCATGCCCATTATTGTTTTCCCAGATCAACCAGGACCGACATGCCGGGACGCAGTCCGTCGACCGGCTTTACCGGAAGGGCATGTATCTCGAACGTCCTTAAATCATAACTTCCGGTCTGCTTTGTGGATTTCCAGGTAGCGAAACTACCCAGCGGACTGACATAGTTGATCTTGAACTCAATATCTTTTGCGGCAATAGCCGGCACGTCGGCAAGAAATGTTCCGCCCATCTTAAATAATGGCAGACGGTCTTCACGGACATTCAGCACGACATGTGCATCATCCAGTACCACCAGGTTCATGATCGGCATCCCGGCACCGACCAACTCTCCACGTTTCGGGAAAATAGTCGATATCTGACCTGATTCGGGAGCAACCAGGCGGGCATCCTGTAAAAGGGCTTCTACCTCGTTGACTGTACCCTGGGCGGCTGCCACCAGTGAACGGGCGCTTTCCTTATCTTGTATCCGGGCACCGTCGCGAGCCATCTGGTATTGTTCATAACAAGCGCGTTCGTTAGCCACGGCTGCGTTATAAAGCGCTTCCACTTCATCTTTTCGCTGGGAGGTGACCACGCTATCTTTATAAAGGGCCTGAATACGGTCGTAAGTCGTTTTTGCCAGTTGTAAATCCGATTTTGACTTGTTCCATAATTGAAGGACGGAGGCAACGATTTGTTTACGGGTTCCTTCGTCGATTTTCTGGTGCTGGTACTTGGCAATATCTTCCAGGGCATTTACTTGTTGGTATTTAGCCATTGCTTCCGGACTGTTGATGACGACAAGCGTATCGCCGGCTTTTACATGCTGTCCCTCTTTCACAAGGAACGTATCGATACGCCCAGGGAGTTTTCCGGAGATACGTATTTCGGTAGATTCAATCTGCCCCTGAAGGATAACCGGCTTTTTCTTCAGCAACAGCATCCCTACAGCGGATATGATTATAACGGCGATCAGTACCACTATAAAAGAGATCGTCAGATATTTCTTAGTCTTGTCCATAATTATTTGTGTTTTTTGTTAATTCAATTATTGATATAAAGTAGATTAAATTATCTCCGTTACCCCTTCCACCCTGTATTGCTGGAATGCTTCCGGAATGCCACAGATAGAAAGTAAGTTGATCAATGCCACATCATACTGGTAATAAGCCAGCAGGAAAGCGGTCTTTACTTTTGACAACATTACCTCGGCATCGACCACCTCGGTTGAAGTTGCCATTCCCTCCTGGAAGGATTTCTGACGGATACGGACCAGTTCCTCGCTCATTTCCAAAGTTGTATTCAGAGCCTTTACATTGTCGAGGGCATTCTGCAACTGAGTATAATATTTATCTACGCCGACCTTCAGTTCGGTGACCGCTTTGTCCTTTCCTATCGCCAGCGTCTGGCTGGTCAGACGGGCCTGGCGTATCTTTTTCTCCCGGTTCAAACCGTCGAAGATATTCCAGGTAAAACCGACACCGATCATTGTGCGGGGCATCAGGTATTTATCCACCCCATTTGAATAAAGCGTCTGTTTTCCGAATAAGGCAATAGTGGGAAGGTATCCGGTACGGCCTATCTTCAATTCGTTGCCGGCTATATTTTGCTGTAGTTTCAACTGGTTCACCATATAGTTGTTGACCGGTACCAGTTCTTTGAAATAATCGGCCGAAGGAATATTCTCATTGATGAAAAGGGAAGTTGTCGTGCTGATCTCCTTATCGGCATCCAGATCGATCAGGCTTTTCAGCGCTTGCCCGGCCACTTCCAAATCTTTGCGGGCGGAATCCAGTTCACGCTTAGCCTCATCCATGCTCACCTGGGCAAAAAGACGTTCCGCACGGTTGATCATCCCGTTCTGTTCCAGTTTGAGAGCCTGGTCATAATGGGTTTTCAGGGAATTATACGTAGCTTCTTTCACGGCGACAACACGTTGCCCGAGACGCAAACCGAAATAACATTCAACCAACTTCGATTGCTGGTCGGCATTGACCTGTTCACGGTTTACCTCAGCGATACCGACCATTGTTTTCCCGATCTTACTGGCGAAAATACGTTTACCGCCGGTAAACAGGGGCCAGGTTACATTAGCGTCGATAGAAGTGATATTCTGCGAAATAAGCGGCAGCGTCAACGTGTTCTGACCGATCTTATCCAGGATGGAAGAGATAAACTGATCATCGGGGATGATGGAATGGACAAAGTCTTTGGCCGGGTCGGTGAACTGGTTAAGCGGCTGTTTGACCTCAATAGGATTCGACATATGCACAAAAGCGCCGGCCGCTCCAACCGAAGGATACCAGAATGAGTTCAGTTTCTGATGCTCGTTCTTTGCCAGTTCAACCTCCTTCCCTGCCATCCGGATACTACGGTTTCCTTTCTGAAGCAGTTCCAGCGACTGTTCCAGCGTCAGGTCTATCGTCTCTGTCTGGGCAGAAGTAATGGCAGGAAAAAGGAACAGCAAGCCAATACTGAAATGCGTTAAGTTATTAATCATAAATACGTTTAAATTTAGTTTGAGCGAAATTTATGATTAATAACAACACCCTCTCGGGGATTGTTCAGCGGGAATTAACTTCCTTTTTCCGAGGCTTTCTTCAAGTCCGGTAAAAACCAGGTCACCAGTCCGATCAGCGGCATATAGCCACACACATTATAAACCGTCTCGATACCATACTGGTCGGCCAGATTCCCCAGCACAGCCGAAGCGATCCCCGCCACCCCAAAAGCAAAACCAAAGAACAAACCGGAGATCAGTCCTAATTTATAAGGCAATAACTCCTGTGCATATACCAGAATTGCCGGGAAAGCAGACGATAATGTCAGTCCGACGCAAAAACTCAGAACTGCCGTCAGATATAAACTATGTACATGCGGCATAAACAGAGAAAAAGGAGCCGCACCGAGAATGGATGCCCAGATAACATATTTACGTCCAACCTTATCACCGATCGGACCGCCCATCAAAGTTCCCAGGGCAGTCGCTATCAGAAAGAGGAACAGGAACAACTGCGATGACTGAACGCTCACATCGAACTTCTCTATCAGATAGAAAGTATAGTAACTGTTCAGGCTCGCCATATAAATATATTTGGAAAAGATAAGAATCAACAGGATGGATATGGAGAATATCGTTTTCCCTAGCGGCAACGGCATTTCGATATGACGTTTCGAAGTTCCGACATCTTCACGTTTAAACCGCAAAAGCAACCCCTTGTACCAACGTCCTACCGAAGTCATGATCAGGATAGCGACGAAAGCCAGAATAGAGAACAAGGCAATATGGCTCCGTCCGTAAGGTGCCACCAGGATAGCGACCAATAGCGGTCCCAGCGATCCCCCCAGGTTTCCCCCCACCTGAAATAATGACTGCGCCAGTCCTCTCTTCCCTCCCGACGCCAACGACGTCAGCCGCGAAGCCTCCGGATGGAATATCGACGATCCCACTCCAATCAAAGCTACAGAACACAAAACCCAGGGTAAAGAACCGGCAAATGCCAGGCTTAGCAAGCCGATCAACGTAAAACTCATCCCGATCGGTAACGACCACGGGGACGGATGTTTGTCAAAATATAATCCGGTAAGTGGCTGAAAGACCGATGCCGCCGATTGGTAAACCAGTGTAATCAACCCGATCTGCGCAAAATTCAACGCCAGATCATCTTTAAATAACGGATAAACAGCTGTAATTACAGATTGCAGTGAGTCATTTATACAATGTGATATGCTCAATGCCACTAAGATACGGAAGGTAATCCCACTTGCCGATTCAACCTTATTTTGTCCCATTTGTAAACCTTATTGCCTATTGAGCTGCAAAAGTACATATAAAATAACGGACAAGGAACCATCCTTTCATTATAATCAGGTAAAACGGATGATCCAAAGTGTTAAAAACAGACAGAGTTCAATTATAAAAATTCCTCAATTAACATTTATAATTATTGCATTATACAGACAACTCGCTTTGATTCATAAAGCGACACCTGCATTAACACAGGGCTTTAACAAAACCTTTCTTTCAGTTCTTTTTGATTCTTTACGTAAATTGCCGTGAGCCAAATAGACTTACAGTTGTTTTATCGTTGAACAACTAAACAAAAAGCATGAATAATGAGATTTAAACTTTAGAGCTGCGCCGGAGATGAAAGGTAATCTTGTATCCATCTCTCCCGAAACCTACGCCAATTCCCCCTATCTCCCTTATCGCCCTGATGTAAGAGATCGTTCACTCCGGAGCAGTATCTAAGTTTAATTTAAAAATCTTCCTCTTCTTCCCCTCCCGGAACATGTAAAATAAAAGTAGTAGCCCCCATAGTCACGATAGCTCCTTCACCGATCCGTACCTGTTCTTTTTTTCCCAGCAGTACACTGCGGAGGAATGTGCCGGTCATACTCTGGTTATCGCGCAAGGTATAAACGAATTTACCATCCCTGTCCTGTTTCACATTAATAATACAATGTTTGCGTCCCACACTCGGGTCACTGGTAATAATAGGAACATCCACACCTTCCGTGTCCTTATTCCTTCGTCCTATCATATTATCCCCCATCACAAGCGGCAATTCCTGTTTAAAACCAAAAGTATTCTCGATCACAGTGATATAACCACAGGAAAAATCGGGTTCCTTCACTTCTTTTTCCTGTCCGGACTCCGTACGCACAGTCTTTCTACCCAGTTTTATCTTAAACTGGGAACCACATTGAGGACATACAAAAGCCAGGATTTTCCCATCGGGATACTTTGTTTCATCGAATGATAACTGATTATCACATTTGGGGCAGAATATTCTTTTCATATCTTTATTTGAAGCTTTTACGTTTTAAGAAGTACAAAGATAAGTCTTTTTCCACGGAAATAAAGACCGATACGTCTATAAAACAGAAAAGCCATCCATCACGGACAGCCAATCTTCATTGTTAACCTTAAATCTAATACCATGAAAAACACAGTGCAAATATAGAGGTTTTATGTTATTCAGCATAATATTTTGCTTATTTTCCTCATTTGTTTAATATGATTTAACAAACATATGCTACACAACATGTTTCTACGGCATATTTCTATTATAAAAAACTCCGGTAGTAATCGGAAAGAAATCCTATTACTACCAGAGAAAAGTTTGGGTTGGTAGAATAATACGATTCTACCGTTTTATCACCTTAACGACTTTACTATCCATACGGATAAAATAGACTCCGATAGGATATGCCTGCATCGATATAGTATTCTGCCCAGCCTGACACTGGACTTTTTCGCATACTTTACCTGACACATTTATGATATAAATCGTTTGCGCTTGTTGCAAATCGGCATAAAGATAATCCTCTGTAACAGTAGGATAAATGCGGTTACCACTACTCACCTCTTCTATTGAGGTAGGATCAGATTTCACTGTCACCTCGCACTGATCCGCAAAAAGACCACTAGCAGAAACCACCGTCACCGTTGCCTTTCCCTCTTGCAATGCGGAAACAACACCATCCTTTACTGCCACCACCGAAGGGTCTGACGAGTACCAACTAACCATCGGGTTATCCACCTCTACCGGAGAAAAGGCAGCCGTCAACTGTAACTGTTCTCCTACTACTGCCGAAACATGATCTTTTTCCAAGGTAAGAGCCGAGACGTTCGTATATTCGTTGGCAGTGGAAACCACTTCGATAAAACCAAAATATAATGGCATTTCAACAGTTGTTCCTTCAAAGGGTTGACCTCCGATAGCAGTCAACAGGATGTTTGATGTTGCAATTTCTTCTCCTTGAAAAGAAAAGGCTCCTTCAAGAGTCTGGGCTTGAAGGGTTGTACAAAAAAAACATACAAATAAGTATATGTATTTCATATCATTAAATTTTAATTTACATCTAATATTCTCTATCTTTCATATTCAAAACAAAAGGATACTCCTTTACTGTGATTCCAGTTTTATTCTTTATCAATAATTTGAGATTATATCTACCTTTAGGCATATTAGCTCTGATTGCACAAAATCGCCCCATTGGAGAAGAAGGCGTAGTTTTCTCTTTAGAACTTTCTGATAAAACTGTTCCTTCCGGCCATTCTTCAATAACAGCATTCAGTTCATGATTTATTCCATTCAAATAAACAATACTAAAATCTAACTCAAATGGATAATCATTAGAAGTATCACCTTCTACTTCATTTCCCAGCAAAATATTATGCAACCAATTATCATCGTCATTATCATCATCCTTTATCAAAACAAATTTTACATTTTCAGAAGAACTCCCACTACTTCCAGCATCCTCAGCTACACCTGCTCTCTCTGCATAACGGGCATACAACGCATAGGGCACCGGCAACATCTGTGTCGTCGAAACTTTTTCGTAATTACTTCCACCGCTCAAATCCATGCTTAATTGCAAATAATAGGTATCTGCTCCCCAATCAACGGAAGAGAATGTACCGATCTTACGTGTACCCTGACCGATCAGGAGATTAACCGTTCCGGTTTGACTACTCGTCGGAGAATGAGTTTCAGAGAAAACGACAGCACCTGTTGTCGAACCTTTCAAGATTTCTACTTGGATGCCAATCGCCTTTTGAGCAACAACTTTACCTTGTGCATCACGGGCTACAGCTTGGTAACTAACTGCTTGCGGCATCTTATCCTGTGCATGCAAAATCATGACAGTAGTAAATAAAAGATTAACTGATAATAAAAATAATGTTCTCATGCTTTTCATATTATTTATTTAATGTCTTAAAAGTAAAAGGATATTCTTTTACCACATTGTTCTTTTTATCACGGACGGCCAATGTGTAATTTCCGTCAGAAACATTCTCATAAGTCAGATAAAACATGCGTCCTACACAACTCGATTTTCCTATTTCGTTTTCTTGAGGGGATAAACCATCTATTGAAACTGTAAGTTCTTGATCGACCCCGTCCAAATATAATAAAGTAAATCTAAGGAGTATGTCATTACTATTTTTCATCAATTCACCTGAAAATAAGGGATAAAGATCTTCTTCTACATTATCATCATTTACCACAAAAGTAAATTTGATTGTATTCATGTTATCTGTATTTCCACTCCCACCATTCTCTGCGACTCCTGCCTTTGCCGCATACAACGCATACGGCACCGGCAACATCTGTATCGTCGAAACTTTTTCGTAATTACTTCCACCGTTCAAATCCATGCTTAATTGCAGAAAGTAGGTATCTACTCCCCAATCAACAGAAGAAAATGTACCGGTTTTACGTGTACCCTGACCGATCAGGAGATTGACCGTCCCGGTTTGACTACTTGTCGGAGAATGCGTTTCAGAGAAAACGACAGTGCCGGTTGTTGAACCTTTCAAGATTTCTACTTGGATACCGATTGTCTTTTCGGCAATTACTCTACCCTGCGCATCACGGGCTACAGCCTGGTAACTGATAGCTTGCGGCATCTTATCTTGTGCCTGCAAGAAACATGCGGCAAAGAGCCACATACATAAAAGAAAAATACTTTTTGTATTCATCTGATTTACATTTAAAATATTAATAACTAGTGTCTAGTTCTTATAAATCAGCATATACAAAAAAAGCGCGGGATTCGCCTGTCACTTATCCCGTTTCTCAGGCCTTCGCATGCCCACTACACTAGGATAAGCAACGTTGAAGCCCACGCCGATATGTACAAAATATACATTCATGCGCCAAAAGACGCATGAAGTATACTATATAACAAATCACGTAGACATCTACCGCTGCCCTGTCTTCTAATGTAGTTCAAAGTTGCGAAGTTTGAGAAACCGAAGACAAGACGTCAATAAACGCCTTTCAAATATATGTCTGCTCCCACCCGTAAAATCGGCGTGAGAACAAGACAAAGATATAGACTTTTTCTTTATACCAAAGGATTATTTAGAAATAAAGTAAAATGCTATCGATTAAAATATTTAGGGGATTGACTCTTATAAATAGAAAAATTATCTTCATCAGACTGGTAAATAATAGTATCTATAAAATATAAACAACCATCAATACCTACGAGAACATTATTAGGAGACGCATCAAAAATATCATACAACCCATTTGTATGATACTCACCATTCATTTCCGAATGAATGAAATCCACTCTTCAAAAGTTCGTCATGTATTTCTTCTTCTGTTGCTTCACGTTCTGAAATAATATATTGCTGAGTTAATACAGCACACACTTTACCATTTTTATTGGATGAAAATCCTATAAGCGTATAACTACAGTCAGGACTCCCTTGCAATTCGCTGTTCCCGCAAGCGCTTGAACTGATTCAAGCACTCTTTGTGCGAAAGCTTCAGCTTGTTCCAAGAGGCTACAGTCCGAAGTTTCCTGGCGTTTGCTTTTTTGTGATATTCGTTGAGAACGACCTCCATCCATTATAAATTTACTGGTTTATTCGCAATATATATGGATTTTTTCCATATCCCCCAAAGATACTTCTCAAAATAAAATTCCCCGGACCAAGAAAATCTCGATCCGGGGAACAATCTTACAACATACCGTAAACTATTCTATCTCCGGTCTGTCCCCTCCACCTTCACTTCCTCCTCCGGAAGGAACTTTGGTGTCGTTGGTACTGTCTTTATCATTAAAATCCATTCGCATCCGCTCCATCATTTCACGCAGCTCCGCGCACGGAACAAAACGCAACTTCATCTTTCGGATGGAATCCGCATTGGCCTCACTTTCCACAAGGCTACTCTTGGCATTAAAAGATGGGATAAAGCTCCCGAACCCTTCCACCTGTACAGTATGTCCCTGTTGAATGAAGGTTTTCATGGAAGAAACCAACCCATACAGAGTTGCTCTAACCATTCCTTTGTTAACACCCGATACCATCGCGATTTCTTCGCAAAGATATCCAAATTCCACTGGAGTTGCCCTTTCAGGAACTACCAAATACTTTTCGGTTTTCGATTTATCGAAACCGAACGACTTTTTGACACGTCTAAATTTTAGTGCCATATTCTTTAAGTATAAAAAAGTGATTATAATAAGGATCGAAGAGATACTCTACCCCTTTTCTTCCCCCTTCTAGAAGAAAAGTTTCCCTCCCACTTCTTGCAACAGACTTACTTTTGTAAGAATGGGCATATTGTTATCGGCAGAACTACTAGCCGACCGGCTTAATTTAGATTTAAGCCAAAATAAATGCAACTATTAGCATTTATAAAAATCGATGAAGTCAATCTTTGTTGACAATGCAAAGATAGTATTCTTTATCTGATATAACAAAATATTTTCGATGATATTTCAATAAAAAAATGCCGTTCCATCTAAACACAAACCTGCTACCAAACAAGGGCTAAGCCTACTTATTAAGTAAGGCTAAATCTACTTAATAAGCAGACCGCTACCTACTTACTAAGTAACCATACCGCCTACTCGATAAGTAGCTGTCAATTTACTTATCGAGTAGGCAGATCACTGAGACGGGAAGGGCTTACTCCTATCAGTTTGGATAATGACTTTTGAGTCGGGCTACTTTTCACCCATACTCAGCAATACAGGAGGCTTTGTCGTTTACTTTATAGAAGCATTTTAAACAGGAACCTTATAAACGCAAAAAAGGCCATCCATCACGGACAGCCAATCTTCATTGTTAACCTTAAATCTAATACCATGAAAAACACAGTGCAAATATAGAGACTTTATGTTATGTAGCATAATATTTCGCTTGGAAATCTCATTTATTTAATATGATTTAACAAATACATGCTATAAAACATCTTTTTAGAGCAGTTTTGCCCATCCTATCCCTATTTCATTCTTGCATCGGCTCCCCACATCAGCTTCTCACGGAGAGTCTGATAAAAGGTATGATTATATCTTTTTATTACTTTCGTCGTATAGTCTGCTTTCGTCACTGTCAGCTGGATACCTGCCGGAAAGACTTCCGAACGGCCGTCGAGAGAGATCAGAAAGGATTTATTCCGGCTTTCCACTCCCAATGTGATCGTATAGGTGTCCGGTATGATCAGCGGGCGCACATTCAGGGAATGAGGTGCAACCGGACTTAATACGATATTCTTACTTTGCGGGATGATGATCGGTCCGTTTACGCTCATGGAATAAGCGGTAGAACCTGTCGGTGTTGCGATCAGCAGACCATCCGCCTGATAAGAAGCCAGGTATTCATCATTCAAAGAAGTGTGAATCGTGATCATGGAAGAAGTATCGCGTTTCAGGATAGCGATCTCATTCAAGGCATAGTTATACCCATGAAAGGCCCGTTCTTCGGTATGAAGCCGCAACAGGGTACGCTCTTCTATCTTATAATAGTTCTTGAACAGTTCCTCCAACGTGTCTTCTATATCATTACCTCCGACATCGGCCAGAAAACCAAGACGCCCGGTATTAATTCCGAGAATAGGAATATCCTGCCGGTTCACACGGGCAGCCGTACGCAGGAACGTTCCGTCTCCACCCACACTCAGGGCGACATCGAGATCAAAATTATCATCGGTCAGCAGTCCTGCCACCGGAGGTTCATAATTAAGTATATCAGTAAGAAAATTATAGAAACGTACATCTACGTAGATCTCCGCTTCCTGGGATATCAGTTTTTCAAACAAACGTTTTATCTGGCTCTGTTTTTCTACCTGATATTTACTACCAAATATGCCAACTCTCATAACTTTCAATCAATTAGATATTCATATAATGCAACAATTCGTTCATCCGCTGCTGCAACAGATCATCTACCATCCCTTTTTCCATGAAATAATAAAGGACAGTATAGTTAAAGCGCTCGAAACTGCGGATCACCGGTGAAGCATCCTCCAGGTCTATCTTTATAATAAGATGTAAGCGTCCGGTATCCTTATCCGTGTATGAAAGCAGGTTCAGGACATGCGCATTGTTCGACTCGACCAACCGGGCTATATCCGTCAGCGAATAATCCTGCGGCATCACCTCCAGGACGAACACGCTGCCCGAAGTCTCGGCATTACACAATTCCGAAAGGATATCGATCAGCTTATCCCGCGTGATCGCCCCCTGGTATTCCCCTTCCGGAGTAACAACCGGAAGCAGGCTCAACTGATAGCGGGCAATCAATGCCAGCGCCTCGTGAATATGTGTATTTTCCATTACACTGGGAGCAAACAGAATCGGTTCGCCAATCGTTGCCGCAGGATCAGGCATAGCCAGAAGATCCTTTTCCGAGATCAGGCAACGATATATCCCTTCGCTCAATAACGGTAGATGTTTTAACTTAAAATCATCCATTAGCGCTAAAGCATATTCCCCTGTGTCAAAACTTTTTAACACAGGAAGTTCCTTCGTTATGAAATCTTTCACCAACATTATTCTGTTAATTCCCTTAATTCTGCTAAATTTGCCGATACTTTTGTGCAAATGTAATGAAAGAAAAAAGATATAACGATATACGATGACAAATTTAAGTGTAAACATTAACAAGGTAGCAACCATTCGTAACGCACGCGGTGGTAATATGCCTGACATTTTAAAAGTCGCCCAGGATTGCGAAAATTTCGGCGCACAAGGAATTACAGTTCATCCCCGTCCGGATGAAAGACATATCAAATACAGTGATGTGTATGGATTGAAACCTCTGATCAGGACAGAATTTAACATTGAAGGATATCCCTGTAACAATTTTATAGACCTGGTTCTGAAGGTTAAGCCGACACAGGTCACACTCGTACCGGATGCTCCCGATGCCATCACTTCGAATGCCGGATGGGATGTGAAAACACATTTCGACCAGTTGAGTGAATTAGTGGATACGTTCACTGCACAGGGGATCCGTACCTCTATTTTTGTAGGAACAGACCTTGCCAATATCGAACTGGCTGCAAAAACAGGAACAGACCGTATCGAACTTTACACAGAACCCTATGCAACCAATTATCCGGTTAACAAGGAAGAGGCTGTCGCACCGTTCGTTGCCGCCGCCCAACTGGCTAAAAACCTGGGCATGGGTGTCAATGCGGGTCACGACCTGAATCTGGAAAACCTGGCCTGGTTCAGTCAGAATATCCCCTGGCTGGAAGAAGTATCCATCGGCCATGCCCTGATCTGTGATGCTTTATATCACGGATTACAGGAAACAATCTCCCTATACAAAGCGTGTTTACAACAGAAATAACGAATTAATATTAACGAATAAGTATACAAACCTATGAGTATTTTACTTTCCCTACAGGCAGTAGGGGCACAGACAGCAGAGCAGATGCCGGATCTGACGGCAGTAACAGTCCCCACTGAAGCAGAGATCAATGTGATAGACCTTGCATTCAAAGGAGGGTGGATCATGGTTGTACTATTGCTGTTATCACTAATGGCAGGTTATATCTTTATCCAGCGTTTACTGGTTATCCGTCGCGCCGGTAAAGAAGACCAGAATTTCATGAACCGTATCAAAGACTATATCCACGAAGGAAAAGTAGACTCGGCCCTCAACCTGTGCCGCAGCACCAACACTCCTTCCGCCCGTATGATCGAAAAGGGTATCACCCGCTTGGGCCGTCCGATGAACGACGTGCTTGTGGCTATCGAGAATGTAGGTAACCTGGAAATTGCAAAACTTGAAAAAGGATTCCCGCTGATCGCTACGACAGCC
Organism: Parabacteroides goldsteinii; assembly: GCF_020091425.1. Classification (NCBI taxonomy): domain Bacteria; kingdom Pseudomonadati; phylum Bacteroidota; class Bacteroidia; order Bacteroidales; family Tannerellaceae; genus Parabacteroides; species Parabacteroides goldsteinii. The sequence goes on from NZ_CP081906.1 coordinate 3,149,826, forward strand.
GCCGGAGCCCCGATGCTCGGTTTCCTCGGAACAGTAACCGGTATGGTACGTGCCTTCTTCGATATGGCTAATGCCGGAACAAACGTAGACGTATCCCTGCTTTCAGGCGGTATCTACGAAGCTCTTGTAACAACCGTAGGCGGTCTGGTAGTCGGTATCATCACTTTGTTTGCTTACAACTACCTCGTATCGCAGGTGGATAACGTGGTGAACAAAATGGAAGCCCGCACCATGGAATTTATGGACTTATTGAACGAACCGGCTAATTAACAAAGCGAATGGCACTAAAACGAAGAACAAAAGTAAACGAAGCCTTCAGCATGGCCTCTATGACCGACGTCATATTCCTGCTGTTGATCTTCTTTATGGTCACCTCTACGGTAGTCATTCCGAATGCCATCAAGGTAACATTGCCGCAAGCCAAGAAGCAGACGGCAGCCAAACCGCTTACGCGGGTTACCATCGATGCCAACCTGAATTACTACGTAGCCTTCGGTAACCAGCGGGAAACGCAGGTCACGTTTGACGAGATCACCCCGTTCCTGCAAGACAGTTATGCAAAAGAGCCCGAAATGTTCGTCGCCCTTTATGCTGACGAAACAGTTCCTTATAAAGAAATCGTAAAGATCCTGAACATAGCGAACGAAAACAAATTCAAGATGGTGCTCGCCACCCGTGCGCAGAAATAACAGATATGAAATTCAACAAAGATGACATATACAGTATAGCCGGTTCAGTCGCTTTCCACCTGGCGATCTTTCTGATCCTGTTGTTCACGGTACTACGGACGGAGATTCCGGAAGAAGACGGGGGCGTCCTTGTCAATTTCGGAAACGTCAATTCCGCAGCCGGTACCTTCGAACCCAAATATACGGGACAGGAATTGCCACAGGAAACGACCACGCCTCCCCCTCCACCTACTCCGCCGGTAGAGACACCGAAGGAGGAAGTCATTACGCAGGACATCGAAGAAAGTGTTGCCATGGCTGATGCCAAGAAGAAGGAAGAGCAAAAAAAGAAAGAAGAAGAGCGTAAACGGAAAGAGGAAGAAGAACGTCGCAAACGTGAAGAGGCTAAAAAGAAACGTCTGGAAGAAGAACGTCGCAAGAAGGAACAGGCCATCAGTAACCGCGTTGCCGGAGCATTCGGTATCGGTGGTGCAGAAGGTAACAGCCAAGGCGATGCAGAAACCGGAACAGGTAACCAGGGTAGTCCGTTCGGTAACTCCGACCACGGAGCAAACGAAGGCGTAGGCGGTTACGGTTCGTTCAACCTGAACGGTCGTTCCATCGGAGCCGGAGGCCTGCCCCGTCCTGCTTACACCATCCAGGAAGAAGGCAAGATCGTGATCAACATCACGGTAGACCCGAAAGGGAATGTGATATTTGCAGAAATAGGAAGAGGTACCAACATCGACAACGCCTCCATGCGTAAAAGCGCACTGGATGCAGCCAAACGGGCTAAGTTCAATAGCATCAGCGGGGCGAACAACCAGAGCGGTACGATCACCTATGTGTATAAACTAAAATAAAGGAAGTAATATGAAGAAAGCAATTGTATTTTTAGCCAACGGCTTCGAAGAAATGGAAGCCTTGGGTACAGTCGATATCCTGCGCCGCGGAGGTATTGAAGTGACAACTGTTTCCATCACAGCTAACCCTGTCGTAACGGGAGCACATAATGTTCCGGTTACTGCCGATACTACTCTGGAGAAGGTAAACCTGGCAGATGCCGATGCTTTGGTCCTCCCCGGTGGCATGCCCGGTGCAGCCAACCTGAACGATTCAGAAGCGGTAAAGGAAGCCTTGCTGCAACAATACCGCGACAGTAAAATCGTTGCCGCTATCTGTGCTGCTCCGATGGTCTTAGGCGGACTAGGCTTGCTGAAAGGTCGCAACGCGACCTGTTATCCTGGCTTCGAACCGAAACTGATCGGTGCCAACGTTACCGGCGAAGCAGTAGAAGTATCCGACAACGTAATAACCGGAAAAGGTCCGGGACTGGTCATAAACTTCGGTCTTGCCCTGGTAGCCGCCATCAAAAATGAAGCGGTGGCAGAAGAAGTGGCAGCTGGATTGCTTGTTTAATCATCTGAAATAATATTTAAGAGCCGTGATATAACCTGAAAATATCACGGCTTTTTTGTATGTTTGCAGCCGTTTTAGCAAAAGGTAAAAAGATGAACAGTAACATAAAAGGATTTGTATACGGCATTGCCACTTCCGCGACTTTCGGTTTGATCCCGTTATTCACCCTGCCGCTGATGGCAAAGGGGATGCAGTTTGATTCGATCCTTTTCTACCGTTTTCTGTTTGCCTCGATAGCATTGGTGGGTATTATGGCTAGTAAAAAGGAATCCCTGCGTATCGACAAAAAAGATATACCGGTGTTGGTCCTGCTGGGGTTCTTTTACACGGCTTCGGCCATGTTTCTTTTCTGGGGATACAACTTTATGTCCGCTGGGATCGCCACTACGTTACATTTCACTTATCCGATATTCGTTACACTTATCATGTTATTGTTCTTCCGCGAAAAAACATCGTGGGTAACGTTGTTGGCTATTGGGTTGGCAATCTGCGGGGTTGCTCGTCTGTCGATCAATGAAGGAGAGATGAAGCTAAGTGTGTTGGGCGTATTTATCGTACTCCTGTCTGCTGTCGGATATGCGCTTTATATTACTACCGTCAACAAATCGAGAGTGCATACGATGACAGGCAGAAAACTGACATTCTATGTATTCATTGTCAGCACCATCCTGTTTTCCATTAAGGCAAGCACCAACGAAGGGATACAGCCGATCCCCGACACGATGTCGCTAGTCAACCTGATACTTCTGGCTATTGTCCCGACAGTCATTTCAAATATCACCCTGGTACTGGCCGTCCATAATATCGGTGGTACGCTGACTGCCGTATTGGGAGCTATGGAGCCCGTTACCGCCGTCTTCGTAGGTGTACTCGTCTTCGGCGAACCGTTCACATTCAATCTGGCCATCGGCATCCTCCTTATTATCATCGCCGTCACCATGATCATCCTCTCCAAAAGCATACAAAAAGCCCTACGGGGACTCCGCAGGGCTTTGTTTCATTTATAAGAATTATTCGATGGGATTTCTTTCAGAATTTTTTTAACTCATCTATCTCTTTATCTGAAATATTACCTCGTTCACTTTTATCATAGATATAAAGTAATGTTATTACTCCTTTTTCCAAACTGAGAATAGCAGTAATATCAGTTATTATTCGGGCACCTCCACTTTTTCCTTTATTTTTACTACTAATAGCTACGCGAACTTTATGAATACCATCTCCCAGATCAGTTCCCATTAACGGGTTATTGCGCAACTCATCCAACCATATTGCATAATCTTTAATCAATGAATGATATTTTTTCTCAAACGCTTCATCTCCTTATCGAAAGGAATAATAGTACGTATCTCAATCATCCTCTTCGTCCCTTTCTTCCATAAGTTCTTTCAATAGTTCTTCGGCTGGTCTTGATTGACTTCTTCCGGCTTTTACCTCTTTCATTTCCAGGAATGCCTCTTTTAAGCCAGTCATAATGTACTTTCCGGTTCTACTACAACTTCTTCTCTGAGATTCAATATATCTCTAAGCCGTTGTTTCACTTTATCAAATACCAATTTACTATCAATATTTACTATAGCCCGTATTAAACGAGCTTTATCTGCCTCCAGTTGCAAAGAAGACATACTTTGATACTCTGCCATTGGTTCCATACTATATTTTTCGGTCCTTCTTTTGGAAGATCATATGGTTTGGTTTCTTTCATGATGATATTGTTTTTGTATGCTGCCAAAGATAATGAAAAGATATGACATCCATCATATTTTACGAATTAATCACCAGGTTTTTGCCGACTTTGAATTTGAGGCTTATGCGGAGAGCAATTAGACAAGTCGCTGATATGGGGATTAGCAGTGTTTTCGCTATAATCCTGTCGTTAACGAGATTAACAGAAGCGATAACAGCAGGGTGAAGAGAAAGACATTGCGGGCGGTATGACCCAGGGTCTTATTGAGTTCGCGTCCTTCAAAACGGTAAAGTTGCCGCCAGGTCGCATAAAAGAGGGCAAAAAAGGCGGCGAACAGGAACTGTATCCACCAAGGTGCGTCCAGCATCAGGGGCATAGCCAGCAAAAGCGCCACTACCCCGTTCAACAGGTAGAATATCCGGCCGAAACCGCGCCCGAAAAGGACGATGGTGGTCCGCTTATGCGAAGCCTTGTCCTGCACATAATCACGATAATTGTTCACGACAAGGATATTCGTGGAAAGCAATCCGACCGATACGGACAACAGAAATGATAACAGGGAAAAGGACAGCGCCTGTACATAATAGGTGAAGCATACCGGGATGATCCCGTAAAACAGCACCACGCAGACATCGCCCAGACCGTTATAGGCCAGCGGAAAAGGCCCAGCGGAGTATGCCAACACACAAAGGGCGATGGCAATACCGACGGGTATCAACTCCCACCCGGCATAAAACAGCAGCATACATCCGCAGAAACACGACAAACCCAGGGTAAGGAAAGTGGCTTTCAGCATGGCTTTCGGAGTGATCCATCCCTGAGCGACGGCACGCTCGGGCCCTAAGCGGTCTTCCCGGTCGGCTCCCTTTTTAAAATCAAAATAATCGTTGGCAAAGTTACTGGCTATCTGTGCCAGCAAAGCTACTCCAAAACACAAAAGGGCCGGTACGAACCGGAATACTCCCTCGCACCAGGCTAAAACACATGCCAGCAGCACAGGACTTAACGATGCCGGCAGCGTTTTCGGGCGCGCGGCCTCCACCCATGATTTAAAAAGGCTCTTCTCTCTTTCCATCTTTCCTCGTTCACTTTTAACGGACAAAAGTATAAACAAAAACCACAATGATTTGTTTTTTTAATAGGAATTCGTATATCTTTGCAGCATGAAAAATTTTCTGTTCATATTGACTCTGCTTTTCGGCATGTTGCTTTTTTCTCCCCAGGAGGAGGTTGAAAGCGACAACATCGCTGTGGCTCAAAAAGAGGCAGTCATGAAGGAAAAAGGTTCTGCGGATGTACAATATTACCTGAACGTATTAAGTACCGACCTGAAAGAAAGCAAAGGTCTGACTGCACGCAGAACGGTTCAATCGACTAATAATACATTTCATTTGCGCACGCTGAAAATAGCGGAAAAAGTACTTCAGGATATCCGCCTGAAGGAGATGAATGCACAACGGAAAGTGCTGGAAAATGTATCAGAATGTCAAACCATAAATCTGTCTACCCTTCTTTGCCGCATGGGGGAACATGTGTTTGCTCTGCGGAAACTCATTATTTAGTAATTGATAATTACTTTTGGCTTGATCCAAAAGTAATCAAAAGATCAAGGCTACACCGGCTTCGCTGAGGCCTTGTCAAGAACGCCATGCGTTCTCTTCGGATTGCCGACACTGCCTGTCACATTGATAAGTAAGGCTTCGAAACAATCCGGTCATTAATTATTAATTACTAAAAATGAAATATTATGTCTACTAAAAAATCAAATAAAACACGTATTTATGTTTCTGTTATTATAACTGTTGTTGGTTGCGTACTAGCTTGTAGTTCTATCATTCCTAACGATTACCTGAAGTTATTGGTGGTAATGGGTGCTCTGGGATATGGATTATATGGCATCATGAAAGGTTTGAGCAATACCGGCTCTGCTGAAGAAACTGCTATCGAAGAAAAAGAATAAGCATGTTTGAACAAAAGTAACCATTAAAAAGTTTAATAAAATGAAGATAAATAAAGATTTGGTAGATGCCGTCATGATGGTGTCGTTTATCATTTTGGTGTTGATCGGTACAACCGATTTTGAAAACGCTATCACAAAAGATGTAACAATGGGAGCATTAGGGCTGGTAACAGTCGCCATGGTCATACTCCGTGGCATACAACTGAGACAGGCAGCCAAAGAGCCTAAGGAAGAATACGAATATTAAATCACTAATACGAATATTCCTAACAACCCTAACTGAAATGTCTAGTTGCTTCCTGCTGTTATTCCGGAGCGATCCGGGGTTATCCGAGGTGCGTTTTTCTGCCTAAAAAATAACTTGCTGTTTACTTGGTTACGGTGGCAACATCCACCGGACAACAGGAAGCCGGACATTGTAATAAAAAGATTAGTAAATTTGCGACCATGATAACAAGCGTAACATTATTAGTTCTTTCGCTGTTTGCTCTCTACATCGGAGCAGGCTGGCTGGTAAAGGGTAGTACGGAGATAGCCCTGAAAGCAAAGATATCAAACCTGGTGATCGGTCTTACGATCGTTGCATTCGGTACCAGTGCCCCGGAATTGGTGGTCAGCCTGAATGCGTCCTTATCCGGGCAGGGCGATATAGCCGTGGGGAACATTATCGGTTCCAATATTTTCAATATCGCCGCCATTCTCGGTATATCCGCCGCCATCCAACCGCTACAGGCCAAACGCCAGCTTACCCGCCTGGATATTCCCATACTGATCGTCGCTACCGCCGTCTTCACGCTCCTGTTCTGGAACGGGGTACTCGGAAGGCTGGAAGGTTGTTTCTTTTTAGCAGGCATCATTATTTATACGGTTTTCAGCCTGTACTATTCACGCAAACATGAAAAGAAAGTGGAAGAACAGATCGGGGAGTTGGAGAAGCAACCTGAACCCTGGTATAAAGATGTCCTGTATATCGTGGGCGGCCTGGTGATCCTGATCTTCGCCTCCAACCTGCTGGTCAACAATGCCGTATCCATCGCCCAGGAGCTGGGTGTCAGCGAAGCGGTCATCGGACTGACTATCGTTGCCGCCGGAACAAGCATGCCGGAACTGGCCACCTCGGTCGTGTCGGCCCTCAAAAAGAATCCGGATATTGCGATCGGGAATATTGTCGGTTCCAACCTGTTCAATATCCTGGCTATAGCGGGAACCAGTTCTGTAGTAAGTCCGATCGCTGCCAAAAACGTCAATTACGTCGACCTGCTGGTTATGCTGGGATTAACCCTGCTCCTGCTTCCACTGGTGAAAAGCGGACAAAAGATTTCACGTGCCGAAGGGTGGGCGCTTATACTTGTGTATTTATGCTACCTGGCATGGCTGCTCAGGGATCTGATCTGATCGTGTAAAAGCAGGGCTTTTTTGAAGGTCTTGCTTTTTTTATACCTTTGTGGCTTCCATACATATTTTAAACGATCAGAATGAGAAAGTTTTTTACCCTAGCAGTCCTATTACTTGCCGTTTTCTGTGGGAAAGCGCAAAATGTTCAGTTACATTATGATTTTGGAGGCGCCTTGTACGACAAGGACCTGGACGGGCGTCCGGCACTGACCTCCACCGTGGAAATGTTCAAACCGGATAAATGGGGAAGCACCTATTTTTTCGTGGATATGGACTACAAGAGCAGCGGGGTCGCTTCGGCTTACTGGGAGATTGCCCGCGAACTGAGTTTCTGGCAACCGCCTTTTTCCATCCACGTAGAGTATAACGGCGGGCTGATGAAGGGAGCCTCCTACAACAATGCTTACCTGGGCGGTGCCACCTATACTTATAACAGCAAGGATTTCAGCAGGGGAATCACTTTCACCGCCATGTACAAATATATCCAGAAGCATAAAACACCCAATAATTTCCAGCTGACAACCACCTGGTATCTTCATTTTGCCAAGAACGGCCTGTGTACTTTCAGTGGCTTTGCCGACTGGTGGCGGGAAAAGAACGACCACGGGAACTTTATTTTTCTCTCCGAACCGCAGATATGGGTAAACCTGAACAAGATAAAAGGCGTAGACGAGAAATTTAAACTGAGTGTGGGCAGTGAAGTGGAGTTAAGCCATAACTTCGGAGGACGGAACGGCTTCTATACTATTCCGACACTTGCTGTAAAATGGACATTCGATTAAATAAACCGGCATGATACAAAAACTTTTAGGGTTTGATAAACAAACCATGAGAATCCGTACGGAAGTTATCGCAGGTATAACCACATTCCTGACAATGAGTTATATCCTGGCTGTGAACCCATCCATCCTGGGAACTACCGGTATGGACAAAGGAGCAGTTTTTACGGCCACGGCTCTGGCTTCCGCAATTGCCACCCTGCTCCTCGCCTTTATGGCCAAACTGCCGTTCGCACAGGCACCTAGCATGGCGCTGAACGCATTTTTTGCTTTCACGCTGGTACAGGGCATGGGATATCCCTGGCAGACGGCGATGACGGCGATGTTTGTCGAAGGGGTAATATTCATCCTTATTACTTTTCTGAATATCCGGGAGATCATACTTAACAGCATTCCCATGAACCTGCGGTATGCCATATCGGCTGGGATCGGCATGTTCATTGCATTCATAGGGTTGAAGAATGCGGGGATCATTGAATCCAACCCTGTCACCTATGTGATGTTCGGGGCCTTTACGCCGTCTTCGGTCCTGGCGATGGTCGGGATATTGTTAAGCGGCATACTGATTGTCAAAAAGGTGAAAGGCGCATTGTTCTACAGTATCCTGATCTGTACCCTGATCGGCATCCCGCTGGGGGTGACGGAAATACCGGAAGGATTTCTTCCTGTCTCCATGCCCCACTCGATGGAACCGACATTCTGTAAGTTCGATTTTTCCGAGTTCTTTACACTGGATATGGCAGTAGTGATCTTTACCTTATTGTTTATGAATATATTCGATACGGTAGGGACATTGGTCGGCCTGGCTTCGAAGACCGGGATCATGGGAGAAGACGGGCATATCCCGCATGTGAAAGAGGCGATGATGTCCGACGCGATAGGTACTACGATCGGGGCGATGATGGGAAGTTCCACCATAACGACGTATGTGGAGAGTGCCTCGGGTATTGCGGAAGGAGGACGTTCGGGTTTCACTTCACTGATAACCGGACTGCTGTTTATCCTGGCTTTGTTTTTTGCGCCGTTGTTCCTGCTGATTCCCAGTGCAGCCACAAGCGGGGCGCTGGTGCTTGTCGGCGTGTTTATGATGGATTCGATCTCCAAAATCGACATGGAGGATATGTCGGAAGCACTACCGGCTTTTATCACCATCATTATGATGATCCTCACCTACTCCATTGCCGACGGGATGGTGTTGGGACTGCTCTGCTATGTATTGGTAAAACTGTTCTGCGGCAAGCACAAGGATATCAGCATTACCATGTATATACTGGCAGCCTTGTTTATACTGAAGTTCATCTTTGCGTAAAAGCGATATTCAGAGATATAAAAAGGAGGTGTAGCAAAAGCCTGTTTTGCTACACCTCCTTTACATTATATATTCTATGTATATATTACCAGATAACTACCCGTTCGGCAGGCAACATGTACATCGGGTCGCCTTCTTTAATATCGAATGCCGAATAGAAGGTGTCGATATTACGCAAAGCGGCATTTACACGCCATTTACCCAATGAGTGCGGGTCGATCTTTGTCAGCAACAGGATTTCTTCAGGACGGATATTTTGTCCCCACAAGGTTGCATATCCCAGGTAGAAACGTTGTTCGTTTGTGAATCCGTCGATCGGAGCCGGAGTTTTACCTTTCAGGGAATTCAGGTAAGCCAAGTGAGAAACCTGCAAACCGCCCTGGTCAGCGATGTTTTCTCCCAATGTATAACGTCCGTTCGCATGAACACTGTCTGCAACGATAATATTGTCGTACTGCTGAACCAGACGGTCGGCACGTTCCGTAAAGAGGGCTGCGTCTTCGGGAGTCCACCAGTCGGCCAGGTTACCGTTTTTATCGTAATTACGTCCCTGGTCGTCGAATCCGTGTGTCATTTCATGACCGATCACCACACCGATAGCACCATAGTTAACGGCATCGTCAGCTTCCGGGTTAAAGAAAGGAGGCTGAAGGATAGCTGCCGGGAAGCAGATTTCGTTTGTTGTCGGGTTGTAGTAGGCATTTACAGTCTGCGGTGTCATTCCCCAGCGGGCTTTGTCGACCGGTTTACCTGCTTGTTCCAGCTGGTACTCCATATCGAAGATATTCGAACGGCACACATTTGCCCAGTAAGAATCATCCTTGATCTCCAAAGCGCTGTAGTCACGCCATTTATCTGGGTAACCGATCTTTACGATAAAAGCAGACAGTTTTTCCTGCGCTTTCGCTTTTGTCTCATCGCTCATCCATTCCAGACCTGCGATACGTTCCGACAATGCTTTCTGCAGGTTTCCTACCAGCTCAAGCATCTTTTCCTTGGAAGAAGCCGGAAAGTATTTAGCCACATACATTTGGCCGACAGCTTCGCCCAAGGCACTGTTCACTGTAGACAGCGAACGTTTCCAACGCGGTTTCTGTTCCAGCTTTCCAGACATCACTTTTCCGTAGAAGTCAAATTCGGCTGCCACAAAATCATCACTCAGGTAAGGAGCAGCCGCATTCAAGAGGTTAAAAGCCAAGTAGTATTTCTGTTCGTCGATAGAAACATTTTTCATGAACTCGCCCAACGCTTCATAGAACGGAAGTTGTTTGGCATCGAGATATTCAATTTCCATCAAGCCCATGCTTTCAAAATAAACGTCCCAGTCGAGCGGGTTGTTGTTTGCCTTGAACTCCTGCAACTTGATCTTATTATAGTTCTTCTGGCTGTCGCGCAGGTCTTCACGACTGAAAGAACTTTTGGCGATGCCTGTTTCTATTTTCATTACGGCATTGACAGCAGCTTCGGCCTGCTCAGGAGAAGCACCGGTCAATGTGAACAACTGGCTGATGAATTGTTTATATGCATCGCGCATTTTTACGGAGGCATCGTCTTCCACCAGATAATAATCGCGATCACCCATACCGAGACCTGCCTGATACAGCTGTACGATATTCATAGAACTGTTCTTCTCATCGGCATCGACGAACAAAGCGAAGAAAGGAGCCATTCCTTCTTTATGCAAGGTTGCCACCATTTTGGCAACATCCGCTTTCGTTCCCAGACGGTTAATTGCATCCAATTGTTCCTTGACGGGAGCCAACCCTTCCGTATTCAGTTTTACACTATCCAATCCCATTTCATAGAGCATGCTGATCTTCTGGGCAACGCTTCCGGCTTCCTGGGGTTTGGAATCCAGCTCTGTGATAAGCGTACGCAATTGTTCCTGATTATTCTCAATCAACTGATCGAATGTGCCGAAGCGGGAATATTCCGGTTTCAGAGGATTGTTCTTTATCCAGCCTCCGCAAGCGTACTGATAGAAATCTGTACCAGGAGCCACTGTAGTGTCCAGATTTGCCAGGTTGATGGCATCATTTTTTGCAGTTTCCTTCACAGGTGACTGACTGCATCCCGACATTGTTATCATACCGACAGCAACCAACGGAATCATCATTAACTTTTTCATTTTTGTTCAACGTTTACTTGAATTATGCCGCAAAGGTACATAATTTCAGTAAAACAGAGCCGATTTTTATCCAATATGACTGATTATTATACCTGTGATCTACTATCTTTTATTTACTTTTACCATCTGAAACTATTTATAAACTTAATTTTTATCATGAATCACTTTATGAAGACCGTATCACTCCTGATGGTCATGTTGATTTGCGTACTGAGCGGATGTAAAAATCAGTCCGGCAGCAACGGCACTTTTGAAATCGGTGACAAAACATTTCTGCTAAACGGCAAGCCTTTCATTATAAAGGCCGCCGAAATCCATTACACCCGAATCCCCGTAGAATATTGGGAACATCGTATCCAGATGTGCAAAGCGTTGGGCATGAATACGATTTGCATCTATGCGTTTTGGAATATCCATGAACAGAAACCGGGCGAGTTCGATTTCAGCGGACAAAACGACATTGCTGCATTCTGCCGTCTGGCTCAGAAAAACGGTATGTATATCATGCTCCGTCCCGGCCCGTACGTTTGTTCCGAATGGGAAATGGGAGGCCTGCCTTGGTGGTTATTGAAAAAAGAAGATATACAGCTGCGTACAAACGACCCGTATTTCATAGAACGTACACGTATCTATATGAATGAGATCGGCAAACAACTGGCCGACAGGCAGATTACACGAGGTGGTAATATTATTATGGTACAGGTTGAAAACGAATATGGTTCTTATGCGACCGATAAGTCGTATATTGCCAAAAACCGGGATATCCTGCGCGATGCCGGGTTTACCGACGTTCCCCTGTTCCAGTGTGACTGGAGTTCCAACTTCCTGAATAATGCACTCGACGATCTGGTATGGACCGTTAATTTCGGTACCGGAGCCAATATCGACGAACAATTCAAAAAGCTGAAAGAAGTACGTCCGAACACCCCGCTAATGTGTAGCGAGTTCTGGAGCGGCTGGTTCGACCATTGGGGACGGAAACATGAAACACGTGATGCGGAAACAATGATTGCCGGACTCAGGGACATGCTGGACCGCAATATTTCTTTCTCCCTCTATATGACCCACGGAGGTACGACCTTCGGACATTGGGGAGGCGCAAACAGTCCGGCCTATTCAGCCATGTGCAGTTCATACGATTACGATGCCCCGATCAGCGAAGCAGGTTGGGCAACACCCAAATATCACAAACTACGCGAATTCATGGCAAACTATATGGCTCCGGGTGAAGTACAACCCGAAATTCCCGACGCATTCCCGGTGATCGAGATACCCGAGTTTGAACTGAAAGAGACGGCTCTGTTATTCGAGAACCTGCCGGAACCTAAAACCAGCCACGACATCAAACCGATGGAGCAGTTCGACCAAGGCTGGGGCAGCATCTTGTATCGTACCACCTTACCGGCAGTCAAAGCAGGTACCACCTTATTAATAGACGAAGTACATGATTGGGCACAAGTTTTCATCGACGGTAAACTGATTGGCCGCCTGGACCGCCGCCGCGGAGAATTCACGATTAAATTACCGGCTACAGCTGCCGGCGCCCGACTGGATATCCTGATCGAAGCAATGGGACGTGTAAATTTCGACAAGGCGATACACGACCGGAAAGGTATCACGAACAAAGTGGCACTGATCACCGAATCCTCATCCGACGAACTGAAGGACTGGCAGGTATATAATCTCCCTGTAGACTATTCATTTGTAAAAGATAAGAAATATACACCGGGTAAAAAGGTTGAAGCGCCTGCTTATTACCGTGCTACTTTCAATCTCGAAACTCCCGGCGATGTATTCCTGGATATGCAGACCTGGGGAAAAGGTATGGTATGGGTAAACGGAAAAGCCATGGGACGTTTCTGGGAAATCGGCCCTCAGCAAACATTATTTATGCCGGGTTGCTGGCTTAAAAAGGGAGAAAACGAAATTATCGTTCTCGACCTGAAAGGACCGGAAAAAGCATCTGTCAAAGGTCTGAAAACACCGATACTCGACATGTTGCGTCCGGAAGCACCGCTTACCAACCGCAAAGAAGGGCAAAACCTGAACCTGAAAAACGAAAAGCCTGTGGGACAAGGTTCTTTAAAGGCAGGAAACGGTTGGCAGGAGGTAAAATTCGATGCTCCTGTACAGGCTAGTCATTTCTGTCTGGAAGCTCTCAACGCCCAGGATGGAAAAGACAACGCTGCCATCGCCGAGTTTTATCTGCTGGATGAGAACGGCAAACCGCTCAGCCGCCAGCATTGGAAGATCGCTTATGCAGACAGCGAAGAAACTTACGGAGGTAATTTTACCGCCGATAAAATATTCGACTTGCAGGAATCCACTTACTGGAGTACGGCCAGAGGAGCCAAATACCCACATCAGGTAGTCATTGATTTGCGCGAAAATGTAACAGTCTCCGGCTTCCGTTACCTGCCGCGTGCCGAAGAGGGCTATCCCGGAATGATCAAAGACTATAAAGCATATGCAAAAATGACTCCGTTCAGTTATTGAACGGGGTCATTCCCCTTTATTTATCCAAATACTCTTTTTTGAACATCGAAAAGCAAAGTATAAAGACAGAGATCAGGAGCGGACCGAATATAATTCCCATAAAACCAAACAGGGACAAACCGATTATTACTCCGAAAATCGTGATCAGCGGATGGGTATCCGCCATTTTTTTCTGTAAGATAAAACGAATCAGGTTATCCACGTTAGTGATAACGATCAGTGCATAGGCTGTCAAAGCCAGCGCATTTACCCAATCGCCGGTCAAAGCCATGTAAACGGCAAGAGGCAGCCACACCAAAGCAGTTCCCACAACTGGAATAATAGTCGCAAAACAGGTCAGAAAACCGAATAAAAACGGGCTAGGCGCATTAAACACCCAATATCCGATCATCGCGATAACACCCTGGATGATTGCCAGCAGAGGGATACCGATCGCATTGGAGGTAACGATCATATTGATCTCTTTCAGTACTTCGCGTTTATTTTCTTTGCTGAAGGGCAGGATTTCATAAATGTATGTTTCCATCTTACTCCCTCCGATCAGCATAAAATAAAGGATAAGAACCAGAACTGCCACATTCACTGCAAAACCGCTGATACCTCCCATCAGGGCCTGTCCGATCTTAGGCAGGACAGAGACAATAGATGAGATATTATCTTTTTCCAATACATCAAAGCCGGTCTTCTCCCTGACCAGGTCAGCGATATGCTCAAAAGAACTGATCAGTTCGGATGGGTTCAGGTTTATATTCTGAAGTTTATTAACGAACAACCAGACAGCCAGAGACAATGGTATCAGAAAACACAAGATGGTTTCAAGTAATAGCAATATGGCAACCAGGCTACGGTTCCAATGTCTCTTCTCTGTCAGGTACTGCAGTTGCTTTCGCAATAATATATAAATGGTACATGCACCGAGTATTCCTCCCAGAAACGGAGTAAATTCGATAAAAAGTATGATTCCCATTACCAGAATGATAGTGATCAGGGAATATTTCCAGTACGACTCTTTCAAGCTCATATTTGTTTATAATATAACATTCAACATCCTGTTTACAGTCATGACCTCCGGTCATTTGTATATAAAACAAATTATCTGCCACAGTTGTTAAGATTATCATATCAAAATATCAAAATGATAATTTAAGTACTTAATTACCCGGATATAACGCCCCGAGATCTTACAAGGGGATTTTTATGCAATTCTCCGGACATTCGATTTTACCATATTGACCCAAGAAAAGAAGAAAAAAGGTCAATTTTAAATAATACACCTATATATTGTAACTATTTATTTCCTGATCTCCGATTTTACAAGACTTATTAAAAACCATTTCATCCAACCACCAGAGGCCTTCTGTAGAAAAAACATGCCTAAAAACATAAGATTTGGAACTAAAAGATGAGCAATCCTATCAAGGAGAAAGCATATTTAACATATTTTTTTACTGCAATAAACTTAAATCTCATTTAAAACGAAAAAAAATTCGTTTTAAATGAGATGAATTTTTGTTTAAACCAAATTGAATTTGGTAAGAAATTCGAGAACAAAAAAGGAAATTGTTAAATAAAGTATTAAACATATCTCTAAAACACCTATCCAGAGCAATATATACGTAAGCTGTTTTGAGTATTTCAAATCCATTTAATACAAAAACAAAGGATTAAGCATCTATTTGCCAAAAGTTTTTTTAGCAGTACGCTCCGTTTTCGAATATAATCAAGTTCAATTATAACTACAGACACAAATTCTAAGTCCTTTCTTAGTCAACTTTTCCACGTACAGTCCGGAACCCTCCAATTCATTATTTAAACGGTTGACTATATTTGCATCGTTGAACAACAAAACGATCAGTCATGAAAAAAACTATTCTAAAACTACCCCTGGTGATTTGCCTAATTACAGCAAGTTGCTACCTCTATTTACAAAAAGACAACGACCTCAATAATTTGGTCATTAAAAACATCGAAGCATTAGCCGAAGATGAATATTATGAGGTAGTAATAGCAGCCTTGGCTGCTATAAATGTGAATCTTGCATTCAATAGTGAAGAATCTGTCATTGATTTGTCTTTGACAAGTATAATGGCTCTGGCAAGGGGAGAGACTGATATTTGTTCGATTTGCGGTAATGATGTTAATACTTGTAATTGCGATGATTATGGTATCACATGTGACCATGGTAATTGTGACGGAAAAGTATGTCATAAAAACACGGATAATTGGTCTTGTCGATGTGCGGCAAATGGGAATCCATATTCTTTTTGTATATAATACACAAAAGAAGTCCGGCTATTTTTTCCGGACTTCTCTTTTTGGACTTTTTAATCAGATTGAAAAAATGAAGAAACTATTTATACTGTCTTTTTTGATATGCTTTACTATGTGTACCCCTAAGCCACAAACTAGTGATGCTATTTTCGTTGATTTGGATCAACCGGAGGAAGCCTCTTTATTCAATTACTTTCGTTCTATAGAATTAATTCCATTGGAAACATCTTCGGAGGTTCTTATTAAGGGCATTACGAAAATAATTGTCCACCAAGATCGTTATTATGCATTGGACAAACCTCTATGCCTTATTTTTGTATTTGACAAAACTGGGAAATTTCTTTTTAAAATAGGCACAAAGGGACAAGGTGCCGGAGAATATTCATTTATCCAGGATTTCACTTTAAATTCCTTTTCAGGTAATCTGGAAATACTCGAACCTTATGGAAGAATACATGTTTACGATTTATCCGGCAAATTTATCGAAACAAAACGAATTGATTATCCAGGTTTTAAGGTCGCACACTCGCTGGCTGCTTTAGATAGTACCATCTATGTATCTCATTCGATGTTTGAACCTAAAAAGATTATTTATTTTAATCTTGATAAGCAAAAGTTGTTACATGAAGAATTTGAAGAGGATATGTCTCTTGGTAGTTACTCAAATATTCCTTATCAGTATCAGGATAACTGGTTCTTTTTCCGACCTGTCCATCCTGTTGTTTATAAATTGGGAAAGAAACGGCTTGAAGTCGCTTTTCAATTCAATTTTGGGAAATATACTAATGATGGTAGAACTGCTGTTCTTTCAAAAGAAGCAGAAAGAGATTTCGCTAAAAACAAAAAAGAAATGTTTGATCAATTTTCTTATATGATACAGTCTGTGAGACATAACAATAAATATATATTCGCATCACTTTTCTGGAAAGATCAAAATCATAGGGCAAATATAATACATGACAAATCTACCGGAAAAACAAAATATATCCTTGATTTTAAAGAAAAAGTATGGTTTAACTCCTATCGTGGGGAAGAAATAATAGTTACAGACGAATATGCCTTGATGCCTATCCAATGGGTTGATTTAGAAAAACGCATTACAAAAGAAATGCTGGATGACAAGCAAAAAGAAATTCTTGAAAAATTATTGCAGGCTGACATGGAACAAAATCCGATATTAATTAAATACTGGTTCAAATGAAAAATAAATCAACACAAATAGTTTTAAAATGTACTCTAGCAGGTTTTCTGCTATTCAATATCGGTTTGTTATTTTTGAATCAACAGTATAAAAATAAATTAAATAGCACAAAACAGAAATTAGAACACTTGGAAAACATTGAAATCATGTTTGAAGTATCCAAAGAAACAACTGTCACAAGATTCAAATACGAACAATGCAACATAGGTAATTCAACTATCTATTTAGGCTCTGATAACAAAACCCTCATCCCTGCCCTATCCATCACCGATCGGCCCAAATTGGTGATAGGCTTGAATCAGAATATGTGTCGACCATGTGTTGAAGGAGTATTTGCTCACATTAAAGAAGTTTTTCCTGATTTTGAATCAAATCCGGATATTATATGCATTGCCGATATTGAACAACGATTCAAAGACGATTATTATGGCAAAAAAGTAGTAAGCTTTCATCAAAAAGAAGATTATCCTTTGTATGAAATAGAAACAACGCCATACTTTTTTATCCTTGATAAAGACTTATGTGTTAAATTATTATTTATTACTGATACAACAAGCCCTGAGCTAACAAAAGAGTATCTGAAAATCATTAAAGATCGTTATATGGTAAATTGAAATTCATCCCTAACACTGAATAAAAAAACATGATTATCAGATTACATCTGCTGTTTTGATGCCTTTTGAGTGATAGAGTCAGGAAAGGGGAGGGTTCAAATTTTGACACCTCCCCTTTCTTACATCCACTTTTATTACAGTTTCACGTCTGTTTCATCCAATTTGAAACGGACTTCCACAATGGAATGTTTCGCTTTTCCCGGACTCATCTTAATATAAGTAATTGCTATAATAGTCCCGTCCGGTAATATTTCTAACCCCGGATAACCACAGTCCGAACCGGCATAACTATGCAGCAGTTTGATCTTATATTGGCCGGAAGTTCCTTCACGCAAGTCTTTTTCATGTCCTACCCAGGCTACAAAATGACCTTTGGTCGGACTGCCGGGCGCCATATCGCGGAAGACGGCAACCAACCGCCCATCGGGAGCATATTTGATGACATGCCGGTCTCCCGTCAGTCCCCAGGGCGTTTCCTGCAAGGCGCTCCAGGTTTGTCCTTCATCCGTCGATACCATCATTAAAGAGTTTCCGACACGCTTATTTTCACGAGCAATGCAAATCAGACGTTTACCGTCTTCCGAACGGATCACGCAAGGTTCGCAGGGAGCACGGCCTTCCATCTCTCCTACTAAAGTCGATTCCTCCCAGGTCAGACCGCCATCATGGGATATCGATTGCCACAAAGTCAACGGGGGACGGTCCTGGTCATTCAGTCCACGATGGTATAACCCCAGATAATCTCCATTTTTCAATTGGATAATACTGGAAAAAGCCATCACACAGGGTTTACCCAACCTCTTGACCGGACTCCAGCTTTTTCCGCCGTCTTCACTGTAAGTCATAGGCATATCCGGCTGGCCGCAAAAGACAAATAAGCGTTCTTTACCTTTCTTATCCTTCAGGTTGTATATACTCGGACAGTTCCGCATAGTCGACCAGTCCTCGGGAACCGCCTGTTTGGTCCAGGTCAAGCCCGAATCTTTACTGACTGCCAGTAATCCGGCATCACCTCCGTGATCGAAGCTCCATGTACAATAAATCGTTTTATTGTCATCGAGCATCACAGTGGTAGGATGCCCGTTATACAACTCAGGTGTTCCTTCTGAGAGGACGATCTGGCGTCCCCTGTCAGAAGAGATATCCACCCAGGGTAAATTTGGTTTTACCTGCTGTGCCATTACAGGCAATACAGAACCGAGCAATAACGTCTGAAACAATAATAAACCCTTTTTCATCTTCATATATTTTAGAATTCAATAGATATTATTCCTGCGAATTATCTTTGTACATCCGATTCATATCCGTCAGTTTGTTTCAACTGATCATTCAATACCATATCATTATAATTGATCGGCCAGTATAACGGAAAGTCCGGCTTATCATTCAGATTTGGTACTTCATTATAAATATTAATCGCTCCTCCTGAATGGAAACGAACCAGATCGAACCATCTTTTCTGCTCGATAAAGAGCTCTCTCAGACGTTCATCACAAAGTTCCTTCTCCACACTCGCCTTGTCGGCCGGACCAGCATAATTATCCAAGCCGGCACGCTGTCTGACGGCATTCAGGTCAGATAAAGCATCCTGTATCTTATTCAACGCGGCATTTGCTTCTGCACGTAACAAAAGTAAATCACCCCAACGATACACAATCAAATCATCATCAAAATAACGGTCATCCGTATAAACTTTTCCTCTGAACTTATTGGTCTGTGTCAAAATCAGGTTGCCATCCTTATCAACAAGATCGATCATAGCTGATTGGTAACGTTTATCTCCCGGATACTTCAAATAAAGCACCCTGGTCTTCTCACTTGGAGCATAGACATGGCGACTCTGATTCGGAGACGTTGCCGCCTCATCCAGATTAACAGCCATCGACAAGTTATCGGTTCTCGATGTCGTATTCGTCGCAATGGAAAGATTGCCCGTTTCATAACGTTCAAAATACAGGGAGAAAATAATCTCCGCATTTCTTTTATTTGCATTATTAAAAACAGAGGCATACTCAGGAAGAAGTTCCACACCACTCTTCTCCACTTCGTTAATTGCATTAACCGCTTCATTCAGATCGGAGTCCCCTCCACTCAACACTTTAGCTTTCCATAGCAGTGCATCCGCTTTCAAAGCATAAGCGGCGGGCTTGGATGAATAGTTCTTGTTTACAAAGCCTTCCTCCGGAAACAAAGATAATGACTGTTCGATATCCGACAAGATTTGTTTCATCACCTCTTCCTTCGGGGAACGGGGTTTCAGTTCGATCTTATCAGAAAGAACAGGATCCAGCAGAATAGGCACATCTCCCCATATACGTACTAAAAAGAAATATGTCTGGGCACGCAAATAATAAGTTTCCGCTTTGATTCTGTTTTTATCCGCTTCATTTGTAAAACTCAAACCGTCAATCTTGTACAACAGAAGATTGGTATGATGTATAATGTTATAGGCATCCCGGTAAGAAGGGGCATTGTTTTCAAGCAGATTTTGAGCCCATGCATTTGTGGAAGGTCCGATCTCTCCCACTTTAAAGGCATCTCCCCTGTCTTCTCCATATAAAGAAGTATTATTTAACGCGCGTACTTTATTATATATACCTGTCAGATATGCTTTCGCATCTCCGGAGTTTTTCCAGAATGACTGTGATGTAATTGTAGAGACAGGTTCCACTTCCAGCAAACTGCAACTACTATATAAAGCACAACACACAATCCATAAAAATATCCATATCTTTTTCATTTTCATACCAATTTAAAAAGTTAATCTTGCACCGAAATTGAATTGTATCGGAATAAAATACTCACCTGTTTCCTGTCCGTCATACTGTTCCGGGTTCAAACCGTCAAAAGCAGTGATATAACCCAGGTTATTTGCACCGGCAGTCAGGGATATCCCCTGCATTTTCAATTTAGAGCAAATAGAACGAGGCAGGTCGTAGCTTAATGAGATTTCACGGAAACAGAGGTAATCACCTTTAGAGTAATACGCCGTATTATCTGCGTTTCCATTACTGTTCATACCGGCATAAGCGATGGTACGCATGTGGTTACGATATCCGTTATCCCAGTCAGAAGCCACATCGTAACGAGGATATTTAGCAGTGGCGGCATCTCCCTGACTCCACCAGATATTACCGTTCGTTACGTCGGTTGTCGTAACAATCGCATTACGGGCATTGGCGTTGGCACGGCATCTCCACACATTTGCTATCGAATGGCCCAAGGCATAATCGACCACAAAACGGAACGTAAACCCTTTATAACCCAATGTGTTTATCAATACTCCCTTTTTGTCCGGGTTAGCCCAACCGATAAACACGATATCCTTATCGTCGATAACTCCGTTTCCATCCATATCGGCCCATATGGCATCACCGGCTACTTTGTTTTTGCCTATTTTAGAACCGGAGACTTTTGTATCTTCAGGAGCCAGTGCAGCCGCCTCATCGGTATCATAAACACCCAGGTATTTATATCCCCAACGTCCGCCGATCCGTTCTCCTTCAGCCAGGCCTCCGGCTTCAATATATGTTCCGCTCTTCGTATCCCAGATCAGACCACCCTGTACACGATTCTTATCGCGTCCGTTATCAGGAAGTTCTTTCATATAAGTACGGTTCATGGCAAAAGTAGCTGTAATATCCCAACTGACAGGACCTCCGGACAATGGACGGGCAGTCAATGACAGTTCAATACCCTTGTTCTGTACAACACCCAAATTAGCCTTTATAGAACTAAATCCGGTCTGGGCAGGGAGCGATTTATCATACAACCGGTCGGAAGTCAGCTTGTTATAGCCGGTAAAAGAAAACTCGATACGATTGTTCAGAAATCCGGCATCGAAACCATAATCCACATTTGAGGTAGTTTCCCAAACCAGGCTGTTATTCGCCAGAACACTATTCAGGACACCCGGATTCCCGCCATACAAATAAGAGGCATATTCACCCTGTGTATTTGAATATGACAGTTTGTTATTACCGGTCTGGCCCCAACTGACTCTCAGTTTTAAACGGCTGGCAATTTGTTTCGGGAACCACTCTTCATAATGCATATTCCAGCCGCCGGAGAATGCGGGGAACAAAGCAAACTTATGATCTTCAGCAAACTGAGAGGCTCCGTCGTAACGTAAAGAGGCAGTCAGCAGATAACGGCGGTCGTAATCATAATTCACACGGGTAAAGAAACCGACAAGTATTTCTTTTTCCAGCGTAGATGTTGTCCGTTGTTCTGTCGGTTTCGTCGGGGCAAGTGTCGGGATATAATCGGTCGGAGCTTCCGAGCCTGTTCCTTTCAGAAAATAATTATCATTCTTCGTGTAATTCATACCCAACAGTGCGTTAATCGTATTCTTCTTAAACTTCTTGTCATAAGTGAATACGGCATCTGCCATGATTTGTTTGCGTTGGTCATGTCTCTCCAAGGTTTTGCGCCCTTTGTTGAAATCATTGTATTTTTCAAAAAAACGATAAATGTTTTCCTGCATATAATAAGATGCCGACGGTTTGAAATGCAGTCCCTCAATGATTTCCCAATCCAATCCCAGCCGGAATGTATTACGATAGGCTTTATCTGTAATATCCTGATAATACAGTTCATGCAAACGGTTTCGCGGAGAACCGCCGGATTCGCCGATACCCGGTGTCCCGTCATCATAATACAAACGGAAAGTTGTCGGATAGCGGGAAGAACGGTCCAGAGTGCTGGTCCCTGAATTTTCAGGGTCTGTCGATTTATTGGCTATTGTTGAATGTTTGAGGCCGACCGACAGGCTTATATGATCCTGCAACTTATAATTACCGTTAGCGGTCAGGCTAAACCGGTCATATCCTGTTCCCAGAACCATACCCTCGGCATCGATGTAACCTAAACTGACGTAATAGTTCGCACGATCATTCCCTCCGGAAGCATTCACATCATAATTATGCGTCAGTCCCGTTTGGAAAAGTACATCTTTCTGATAGTTATTATCTTTAAAAATAAGGGTTTTACCTGAATAAGGGTCTTTCATTGTCTGATATCCCTGATTACCTAGCAGGTCATCGACATAAGATTGTCCCATATTATTGACCAGGTCATCCATGTATTCTGTCGTAAAGCGGGAATATCCGTAACCGGTCAACGAACCATTTTTATAATTTATATTCCCTGTTGAATACGGATAGGCTCCACCTTCCAGGCGGCCGGTCACATTTGCATCGTTTATTCCCCTCGCTCCTGCCAGACGGGAAGCATATAAATAATCCTCTGCGTTTGAAAACGGATAATGTGTACGAATACGTTCTATTCCCAACCGATAAGAGGCGTTAATTGTCGCTTTTCCATCTTTTGAAGAGCCTTGTTTTGTAGTTATCAGAATAATACCATTCGCCGCCTTTGCTCCGTAGATTGCTGCTGACGCCGCATCTTTAAGAACCTCCATTGACTCGATATCTTCCTGGTTGATACCGTTCATATTGTCGCGTAAGACACCGTCTATAACGAACAGCGGAGTATCCTTGGACGGATCTGTCGAACCGCCACGGATCAGGACAACAGGTTGCGCCCCCGGCTGACCGGTCGTCTGACGGATATCCAGACCTGCCACTTTCCCTTGCAAATTATTTAGTGGAGATGCAGAGACGGAACTCAGCAACTCTCCTTTCTTTACGGAAACGACGCCGGAAGTTACTGTGGCTCTGGATTGGGTTCCATAACCAATAGCGACGACTTCATCCAGTGCAAAAGACTCGTCTTTCAATATAATTTCGTAAAAAGTTTTATCCGTTACTTTCACCTCCGCGGTTGTCATACCAATAAAAGAAACGTCCAGTTGTGATTTTTTCGGCACTCTGAGTGTGAATTTACCATTCAGGTCTGTTGTCGTACCAATTGTAGTATTTTTGACAATAATAGCCGCTCCTAAAACAGGCTCACCTGTTGCATCTTTCACTATGCCACTGATTTCCATTTCTGTCTGTAAACTGCTTTGTTGTGCAACTACAGAACTAATCGTCCCAAAAATTGTCAACAAAACAATAAAAAGGCATTTAAATCCATCTAATTTTCTCATCTTTGTATTGCTTTTAAAGAATATTTTAAAGTAAGATCAGGGGTTATAAGCCGGCCAAAGTTTATCTGCCCCTTTTCTTTTTTTTATTTTTTGTCAAAGAAGCTGATTTTCATCAAGTCTTCTTTTAGTGTTTTATATTCCTCATCGCTGAATGGGGCGATGGGTAACCGGCAGCTTCCACAGTCAATGCCGATCAAATTCATAATAGCTTTTCCTCCTCTTACACCTCCTCCGTATTTAATAATTATTTTTACTACTTCTATCGATCTCATCTGCAATTTTCTGGCAGTCTCCAGATCGCCAGACTCCATTGCTTTCATAATTCCAAGATACACATCCGACAAATAGTTGTAGGTACTGCCTACCCCTGCTTCAGCACCGAACACCAGTCCGGAAATCAGAATTTCGTCATATCCGTGCAGAACTTCAAACTCTCCATTATTTAATGCCAGGCATTCACCCATTTCCATCAGGTTGTTATGGGTAAATTTTGTTCCGGCTAAATTGGGGATACTCTTTTTTCCTTCTACCAAAAACTCTGCCACCGGCAACGATACTCCCGTCATCGAAGGCATATTGTAATAGTAAAAAGGAAGCTCTCCGGCACTTTTTGCTATCGGGGCAAAAAAGGCGATCAGCTCTTTAACCGTAGCCGGTTTGAAGAAACAAGGTGCCATTGCCGCAATCGCATCTGCTCCCGATCCATAAGCATGTTTCGCCAAATCCATCGATTCAAAGAGGGAATCGCTCCCGACATGGGCTATAACCTTAAACCGGCCATCGGCAGATTTCACCCATTGTTCCAGGATATTTTTCCGCTCTTCCACGGTCAACGACAGCGATTCACCGGTCGTACCGCAAACAAACACTCCAGTCATTCCTGACTTTGCCATCAGATCGGCATACTTACCGATCACAGGCAGATTAACCTTTCCTTCCGCATCCATCGGAGTAAAAGATGCGGCAATCAGTCCTTTCAGACGTTGATAATTTTTCATTTGCTTTTGTTTTTTATTTGGATAATACTTTATAGATTGTCAGATGATCTATATTTTTCCTATCACCCGGAAACAAACAACTGACCAGATAGCCTATAACGAAACAGGAGACAAAACCGGTTGTTGTATATAATAAGAGATGAACGGTCTGAAAATGTATCATTGTCAACTGCACCATAATACTTCCAATGATACCACACAAAGCCCCTGTCGCATTAGCTCTTCGTGTAATCATTCCGAGCAAGAACAATCCTCCCAGACTGCCCAAAATGATTCCCAGTATTTTATTGAATTCATCCCATAACGAGTTAATATCCCAGGTAGCCATCAGGTAAGCGAATAAAATTCCGGCCGCTCCCAATAACATCGTAGCAATCTTAGCCACCTTCAAATCGACCTTGTGGTGATTTATTTTTGAATGAATGTCGGTCACATAGGCTGTCGCTGCTGAATTCATGCTACTGCTCAATGTTGACATGGCAGCAGCTAAAATCCCGGAAATCAACAGACCGACCACTCCCTGCGGTAACTCGGAATAAATATACCAGGGGAGAATCGCATCTCCGTCAGAAACAGTTATGCTGAGTTCTTGCGGGTTGTGTTTATAATAAACATATAATACCGTCCCGACAAAGAAAAACAGCAATGTGGCAGGAATAGTCAATACGGCATTTGTCAATACACTTTTCCGGGCCTGCTTTTCCGTTCCGGTTGTCATATAACGCTGAACCATCGTTTGATCGGTACCATAAGTCGTCAGGTTTGTAAAAAATGTAGCTATCAAAACCGTCCATAATGTAGATTGTTTCAAATTGAAATCAAAACTGCCCAGAGAGAATTTGTTATCGACAGCGGCTTCACGGACAATACCGGAAAATCCTTCCGGGATATTAAATACCGCCACAATCACAACCAATATCGCCCCTCCCAACAGGATCACCACCTGCAAAGCGTCTGTCCAGACCACCGCTTCGATGCCGCCTATCATCGTATAAATCAGACTTAAAACACCCATCAAACCAATACATAAAAATATATTGAAACCGGTTATCACATTCAATGCTATTGCAGGAAGATACATGACAATCCCCATTCGACCGACCTGAAACAAAATGAAAGCAAGGCTACAAATTACCCGGATCAACGAATTAAAACGTAATTCCAAATATTCATACGCTGTCGTAACATTCAGTTTACGATAAAAGGGAATGAACAAATAGAGTATCACCGGTACGACCATTAATATACCGACATTAACCAGCATATAACTCCAATCGGAAGCATAGGCTTTTGCCGGTATCGACATAAATGTTATCGCACTCAGACTAGTACCGAAAATACTCAATCCCACCGCCCACCAAGGCAATCGTCCCCCTCCTTTAAAATAATCTTCCGTATTTTTCTGCCTCTTTGAAAAATAGTAACCGATCCATGCCAACAATGCAAAATAGATACCGATCACTGCAATATTCAAAAATCCCAGCTTTTTCTCAAACGGGATAATTTCCCCTTGTACTATTTCAGGTGTACGAATTCCCGGTTTCACTTCACCGCTTGTAATATAAAAAGCGTTATCTTTTTTTGCAATACTGGTCGTTACCGGAAGAATATAAGGAGATATTTCTCTTTCTACCAATGTATTTGTGATCGTATGATACAGCCTTACCGTGTTATCAAAACCGGGATGATCGGCAGAACCGGGAATCAATTGCGGAACACCCCCAAACAATAGGATATGATTAATCCCGGTTGGCAAAGCAGTCCCAGCCATCACAGGAAACTGCCGGTCTAATTTCTTCCAGCTTTTCATCCGCGGATTATAAACGAATCCGTCAGTCAGCACTTTCACTGTTCCGTCTGCCTGGTAGTTTCTGCCGCTGAACAGATAAAAACATTTATCAAACCCATCACTCTGTACGGCAGATACAGCGTAACCTCTAGGCTCTCCCGGTCATGTAGCAAGTTCCTGCCATCCTTTTTTCAGGTCTGAAAGATCTAATTTATAAAAATGGCCGGTTGCAGCCTGTTCTTTCATACTGACTTGTCCCCCTGCCACATAGATACAGTTATTTAAAAGGGCACCGGTCGCATTTGCCAAAGGGACAGGCAACGCAGGCCAGGATAATGACAATTCTATTTGCCGGTTCTTTTTCCGGATAAGAAAAACATCCTTATAACACTGAATGGAATCACATCCACCGATGCACAGCAAACCTCCCGGTAACTCGACAGACACACCATAAGCCCGGGAGTCTGGTAAGACCTCTTCTGCAATTTCCCATGTAGCAGATGAATCTTTTGCATCAATATAATAGATGGTATTCCACCATTCCTTCGTTCCTCCCTCCCAGGGCATCGCTTCCGGAAAATTAGCACCACCTGCAATGACTAACGTATTTCCAATAAAGCCGGAAAAAGCACCTGCCACTCCGATATTGGGTTCATTATCGACAGCAGGAAGGCACAAAGAGTTACTCCATTCTATCTTATCACGGGATAGAGGGGATAATGCCAAAACCTGATGAGAAACAGACAAGCAAAATAAAAAGAAAATGAGTTTTTTTATAGTATCGTAGATCATTTCAAGGTTGTTTTTCAAATGCTATACTCTATTATTCATAAATATTTTATACACGGCAAAATGTTTCTCCAACGCCCTACGGAAACCTTCTTCATCTTTTTTCTTTATAAACTCAAGCAGATCTTCATGAGTCACAATCTCTCCTTTTTCCTTCATCTCTATATTGATCGGCTCTAACAGGTCTTTGAATTTATCTTTTACAAAGACCATCACAGGGTGAATAATTCCCTGAAATTCAGAAATAGTTCTATTTCCTGTTATCTCATAAAGTTTTGCATGAAAAGTAAATTCGCTGACCGGTGCATATTCATTATTTTCAAACATTACTCCCATCTTCACGATCTCTTCAAGCTCGGCTATATCTTCAGAAGTTATATTTCTGAAAAGGTCACTACAAATACCTATTTCCAAAGCTATTCTAAAACCCAATATATCAAACAAAGATTCTTCACTTAAAATACGAGGATCGACGACCCGTTTCATTCCTCCCAATATGGAAGGTTCTGTTAAAATCATCCCACGCCGTGTGCGTGATTCAATCATACCCATCATTTTCAGACGACTGAGTGCCTCTCTCAACACATTACGGGCTACACCTAAAGTAGCCGCCAACTCTAATTCGTTAGGGATCGGATCACCTGTACGCAAATCATTGTTCTTAAAGTAATTAAGCAACTTATCTTCTACCTGATCCACCAGAGTTACAGATTGATTGTATATTTTTAGTTTGTCCATATATATTAATTTGAGGTTTATAATACTATTAATCCTATTTGTCTGACAAATTAATGTATTATTTATTTAACAAACAAATATAAATTATCATTTAACTATATTTTACAACATATTACATTACTCAAACACTTACATCCCTATAGATTTTCATTACAACATTATGACAATATCATATATAACAATACAACTTTCTCATATATTATGATATAACATTCTCATAATATATGCGATTATAATATCATAATATATGATACTTTTATAAATAAGGAACAAACTGTACGGAACCCTTTACTCCCGTTTTTTAGCATTATAAATACAGGATTTTTCCATATAGTAAAGAAAATAACGTATCTTCGTTGTTATATATAAAGAAAAACAAAAGAATATCCATATGAAAAGAATCAACAACTCAGTCTTACGCAGTGCGTTTGCCATGATTTTAGGATTTGTACTGGTCTTATGGCCGGAAGCAGCTGTCACCTATCTGGTTATTACTATCGGTATCTGCTTTATTATACCTGGTATATTTTCTCTACTGAATTATTTCACCCGGGAAAAGGTAGAAGGGGAACCCTCCCCCATGTTTCCCATAGACGGAGCCGGAAGCATTTTGTTTGGGGCATGGCTTGTTATCATGCCGGAATTTTTTGTTAATATATTAATGTATATCCTGGGAGCCTTATTAGTAATTGCCGGAGTCCAGCAAATCGCGATGCTTGTTTCAGCCCGCAAATGGAGTATGGTGCCGTTCGGCTTCTATGTAATGCCGGCCCTGATCTTACTGACAGGCATCATGATCATTGCCTATCCGTTCGGGGCCGCCGCTAATACATTTGTGATCTTTGGCGTTGCCAGCATTTTCTATGGTATAATAGAATTAATCAACTGGTATAAATTCCGCCAAAGATGAAAAGAATCAGGATTTGCGGTATTCCATCGGGGAAATACCCATATGCTTCTTAAAGAATTTTCCAAATGTAGACTGATCGGAAAAATGCAGCATATCGGCTACCTGTTGCACGGTCGCCTGCGGGGCTTTCAGCAGGATCTTTGCTTCGACGATCAACGCATCGTCAATCCACTTATTAGCAGATTTTCCGGTCAGTTCCTTTAATATCAAGGACAAATATTGCGGAGTTATAAACAGTTTTTCCGCATAGAATGTAACTACATGCTGCTCTTTGCAATGTTCGAACAACAATTGAAGGAACTGCTCAAACAGTTCCTCCTTTCGGGAAAGGGCAGGCATCAGCAAACCATCCTTCTTTCCCATGAAAATGTTGGCTATTTCCAGCAGAAACCCGACAAACGCATTCTGCATTACCTCTTTCTGAAAAAAATGCGTCCGGTTCTTTATTTTACTTCTTAACAATTCTATGTAATTATCTACCAGCTCTGTCTCCTGGGGTTCAAAAGTCGTACATGGATTCTTCCTTAGCTGCATATAATTAGCCATCGAAGGACTGCGCTTGGCCGTGTTGCATTCATCCAGAAACTCACGTGAAATAACCAGTAACTTTCCTTTAAATCCTTTGCTGACCTTGTTAAGCTGTATCGTATGCGTCGGCATAATGATAGTAAAACTATTCGCTCCAATAGTATAAGGAACATAGTCGAGGGCTATTTCCGAAGAGCCTTCCAACACCAATACCATCAACAATGCATCCAACCGCATCGGCATCGTATGATCTTGTACATCCTGATCGTCCAATTCACTGTGTCCGTCAATATCTGCGATCAAAAAAATATCCTGGAAGCTGTCGCGGATGATGATACCTTTATTCAATTCCGCAAACTTTATTAAAGGAAGATTCTCCATAATTTTATATTTTACTCATCATTATAGTCACCACAAAGATAAGTATTGTTTATAATTCCACAAGAGATATGTTTCATTTTTTACCAATATAGACATCTTCTCCACCTAAAAGACTTTGTTTTTTAAAAGCATCTTTCGTTTCAGACCAATCCTGTAACAGAATAAACCTTTTGAGTTTTCTAAAATAGACAGACCTTTGTCACCGAGCATAGTACAGATGATTCAAAAAAATATATATGACAAAGGAACAAGTAATGACGACGGCATTGGATATGTTCTCACAATACGGAATAAAAAGTGTGAGCATGGACGATATTGCCCGGAATACAGGTATTTCAAAGCGAACGATTTATGAATTCTTCGAAGATAAGGAGACTTTATTGCAGGAAGCGATAAAGTACCACAACAACACTATGCGGAAAATACTTAGTGAACTGGAAAAAGGACCGTTTACGGCTCTTGACGTTTTCGTCCTTTTTTACGAAGAATTCATGAAACATCCCCGCTGGTATATCAAAAGATATTACGATGATCTGAAACGCTATCCCAAAGCAGTGGAACAGGCAGAAAAAGACAAAGCCGATTTTACAACAAGATGCATCAAGCTCCTGAACCGCGGCGGAAAAGAGGGTGTTTTCCAGAAAGACCTGAATATCGAGATATTGGCTTTGCTGGCAAAAGAACAACTGAAAATGATCCAACCGTCAAAAGCGTTTGTAAACCATTCGGTGACAGAAGTATTCCAGACGGTACTGTTTACTTTTCTCCGGGGTATCTGCACAGAGAAAGGTATGGTGATTTTAGAGCGTTACGCCTTGAAACATTCGTACGATATGTTGTCAAGAAAGGAATAATACAGAATTATATTCAAATCAAATCTATTTAAATGGAACGAGTATTTATTAGCAAAAAGAGGATGTGGATGGTTGTGATGTTGCTACCTTCTCTATTCTTTTCCACCGTCAAAGCACAGGAAGTCCTGACGCTCGACCTGGAAAAAGCACTGGAGATTGCGCTGAGTGAAAACCCGACCGTGAAAGTCGCAGACAAGGAAATCGAAAAGAAAAAGTATGCACAGAAAGGTTCCTATGCTGCTCTGTTCCCTCAGGTCAGTTTTACAGCTGACTACACCAGGACATTGAAAAAACAGGTAATGTATATGGACGGTTTCGATATGGGCAGTGGTGAAGGTTCAGGAGAAACAGGAGGAGCCGGAGGATCAGCCGGTATGGAAAGTATCGATATGAGCAAAGGTATCGAAGTGGGCCGTGATAACAACTGGACTACCGGTTTCAACGCATCCATGCCGCTTGTGAACGCAACATTATGGAAAAGCCTCAGCATCTCAGCATTAGATGTGGAATTATCTATCGAACAGGCACGATCTTCCAAAATATCTATGGTAAATCAGGTTAAGAAGAGCTTCTATGCCGTGTTACTGGCAAACGATTCTTACCGGGTTTTCAAGGAAAGCTACGATAATGCCATGGAAAACTACCTGGATATTAAGAAGAAGTATGAACAGGGAACAGTGGCCGAATATGACCTGATCCGTGCAGACGTTACAGTCAAGAACAGCGAACCGAATATGCTTCAGGCTGAAAACTCGCTGGTACTGGCCAAGTGGCAGTTGAAAGCTCTTATGGGAATGGACCTGGAGCAGGAGATCGATTGTACAGGGCAATTAGCCGATTTCGAATCGGTCCTTTTTGCCGATTATATAGCAACAGACACGACACTGACTGCCAACTCTGATTTGAAACAGATCGATCTGCAGGCACAACAATTGAAGAAAACATTGCTCATGCAGAAATTCGATTATCTGCCGACGTTATCACTGACAGGCATGTATCAGTGGAATGCCATGAACAATGATTTCAAATTTAAGAATTATAACTGGACTCCCTATTCGATCATAGGTGTATCGCTTTCAATTCCGATCTTCTCCGGAGGTAGTAAATATCATACTATCAAACAGACGCAAGTGTCCATCCACCAGATGGATCTGCAACGAGAAGACACGAAACGTAACCTGCAATTGGCTGTAAAACAGTATCTGGATAACATGAAAACCTGTGTAAAACAATTCGATGCCGCCCAAAAGGGAGTCGAACAAGCCAACAGAGGCTATAAGATTGCCCAGAAACGTTACGACACCGGTGGCGGTACATTGCTTGAAATGAATGATGCAGAACTGGCGCTGACACAGGCGAAATTGAATCTTAACCAGTCCATCTATAATTATATGGTCGCTAAATCGGATATGGAAAAAGTCTTAGGTCAAGAAACGTATTAAGAAACAAGTATGAGTACAAAAATAAAAACAGTTTACAATATGAAAACACGTGAAATGCTGAAAGTTATCCCACTTATTACATTAGCCCTGCTGATGTCATGTTCGGGTGAAAAGAAGGACGCAGCGACAGATACCCATGATGAAAAAGTAAAAGTGAAGATAGAGCAGGTATCCTCTCAGGATGTAGACCAGATAGCAGATTTTACTGCAACAGTAGAGGCCAATATAAAGAATAATATCGCACCTCAGTCGCCGGTTCGTATTGCGAAGCTGTTTGCCGAAGTTGGCGATCATGTAAAAGAGGGTCAGGTACTTGTCAAAATGGACGAAACAAACCTGCAACAGGCAAAGATCCAACTGGACAACCAGGAAATCGAGTTCAACCGTATCGACGAACTTTATAAAGTAGGCGGTGCCTCCAAATCGGCCTGGGATGCCCAGAAAACTCAGTTGGACGTAAGCCGTGCCAGCTATAAGAACTTGCAGGAGAACACACAGCTGTTAAGCCCGATAAGCGGTATCATCACTGCCCGTAATTATGACAGCGGCGATATGTACAGCGGTGGAGAACCGATCTATACGGTTGAACAAATCCGTCCGGTCAAACTATTTGTAAACGTATCTGAAAGCTATTTTACAGATGTAAAAAAAGGAAACGAAGTGGACATCAAACTCGATGTATACGGTGACGAAGTATTCAAAGGCAAAGTAAGCCTGGTCTATCCGACCATCGACGCTTCAACCCGCACCTTCCCTGTTGAGATCAAGATTGTCAACACTGATGAGCGCGTCCGCCCGGGAATGTTCGCCCGTGCAACCATGAACTTCGGTACACTCAACCACGTTGTTGCTCCGGATCAGGCGATTGTTAAACAATCCGGATCAGGCGACCGCTACATCTATGTGTACAAAAACGGAAAAGTATCCTACCAAAAGGTAGAATTGGGACGTCGTATGGGTAACAAATACGAAATCGTATCTGGCGTAGAAAACGGAGACCACGTGGTAATTACCGGTCAGAACCGTTTGACTAATGGAATGGAAGTTGAAATTGACAAGTAAGAAATAAAAGTATATGAGCTTATATGCAACAGCGGTAAAAAAACCGGTGACCACCGCCCTCGTGTTCGTGGCTGTGGTGATCATGGGTCTTTTTTCCTTAACCCGATTATCAGTCGACCTGTTCCCGGAGATTGAAACCAACATGATCATGGTCATGACGGCCTATCCCGGTGCCAGTGCCAGTGATATTGAAATGAACGTCTCCAAACCGTTGGAGAACGTACTGAATAGTGTGAGTGACCTGAAACATATCACATCGCAATCCAGAGAAAACATCTCTATCGTAACTCTCGAATTCGAATACGGGACCGATATAGACGTGGCAACCAACGACGTTCGCGACAAGTTGGACGTCGTGGAGTCGTCCCTTCCCGATGATGTGGAAAATCCTATCATCTTCAAGTTCGGTACCGACGACATTCCTATCCTGTTGCTATCCGTGACAGCAGAGGAAAGTACCAACGCCCTTTACAAGATTCTGGATGATAAAGTATCCAACCCGCTGGCCCGTATCAGCGGCGTAGGTGCCGTATCCATCTCAGGAGCCCCGGTCCGTGAAGTGCAAGTGTATTGCGATCCTTACAAGTTGGAAGCCTACGGCCTGACAATCGAAGGGATCTCCAATATCATCGCACAGGAAAACCGGAATACCCCGGGCGGTAGCATCGATATCGGTTCGAATACCTACACACTGCGTGTACAGGGTGAATTCACCGATGCCCGCCAGATGCTCGACCTCGTGGTAGGAAGCAGCAACGGCAGGAACGTTTATCTGCGCGACGTAGCGGACGTAAAAGACTACGTGGAAGAACGTGCACAGGAAACCTTCAACAACGGCGGCCGCGGCGGTATGATCGTTATCCAGAAACAGTCGGGTGCCAACTCGGTGAACATCGCCAAAAAGGTACATGATAAGTTACCCGAGATACAGGCCAGCCTGCCTTCCGACGTAAAATTAGGTGTGATCGTGGATACATCCACCAACATTTTGAACACGATCGACAGTTTGAAAGAAACGATCATGATCACCTTCATTGTCGTAATGTTCGTGGTATTCATCTTCCTCGGACGCTGGAGAGCGACGTTCATCATTATCCTGACAATCCCGATTTCTCTGATAGCCGCCTTCGCTTATCTGCTGGCTTCAGGAAATACGCTGAATATTATCTCGCTGAGTTCGCTTTCTATCGCCATCGGTATGGTGGTGGATGATGCAATCGTTGTATTAGAAAACGTAACGACCCATATCGAGCGGGGTAGCAAGCCAAAGCAGGCCGCCGTACATGCGACCAATGAGGTAGCCATCTCCGTAATCGCTTCTACGCTGACCATGTTGGCCGTGTTCCTGCCGTTGACGATGGTAACCGGTATGGCGGGTATCCTGTTCAAACAGTTGGGTTGGATCGTTAGTATCATTATGATCGTATCGACAGTAGGCGCTTTGACGCTGACTCCGATGCTTTGTTCGCAGTTGCTGCGCCTCGATCCGAAGAAAGGCCGTTTGTACGTGCTATTCTTCACTCCGATCGAGAAAGCATTGAATGCGCTCGATGTAGCTTACGCACGCTTTCTGAGTTGGGCCGTACGCCATCGTAAAACAGTCATCTTCGGCGCCATGTTGATATTCGTAGGAAGTATGATGTTGGTTCCGACCGTCAAAACAGAATTCTTCCCGACACAGGACAACGGCCGCGTCGGTATCACGATCGAACTGCCGATCGGTACCCGTCAGGAAATTACCCGCGACCTGGCCTTGCGCGTCGATAAACAGTTCCGCGAAAAGTATCCGGAAATAGATGTATTGAACTTCAGTGAAGGACAAGCCGATACCGACAATACCTTCGCACAACTTAGCGACAACGGTTCGCACATCATCGAAATGAATGTCGGGTTAAGCAGCGTGGGAGACCGCGAACGCGGATTGATCGAGATTTGCGACCTGATGCGTAAAGACCTGGCTCAATATTCGGAAATCAAGGAATATAAGGTACTGGCCGGTGGTTCTTCCGGCGGGGCAGGTGGCGAAACGACCGTCGATGTGGAAATCTATGGTTTCGACTTCGAAAAGACCGACATCGTAGCTGCCGAACTGGCCCGCCGCCTCGAAACCTTGAAGGGTTGCTCGCAGGTGAACATCAGCCGTAAAGATTATATTCCGGAATATCAGGTAGACTTCGACCGCGAAAAGCTGGCGATGAACGGCCTGAATGTAACTACGGCCTCCACGTATCTTCGTAACCGTATCAACGGCTCCACCGCTTCAAAATATCGTGAAGATGGCGACGAATATGATATAAAGGTACGTTATGCCCCGGAATTCCGCCAGTCGGTAGAAGACATCGAAAATATCATCATCTACAACAGTGCCGGACAAGGCGTTCGTATCCGCGACGTGGGTAAAGTTGTAGAACGTATGACCCCGCCGACTATCGAGCGTAAGAACCGCGAACGTATCATTACCGTTTCGGCCGTTGTAGCCCAGGGTGCCGCATTGAGTGACCTGGTAGAACAAACCCGTGCCGAACTGAAAAAGATGGATATTCCGTCTGAAATAAGCTGGCAGTTGGGTGGTACTTTCGAAGACCAGCAGGATACATTCGCCGATCTGGGTATATTGATGGTATTGATCATCATACTCGTATTCATCGTGATGGCCGCCCAGTTCGAGTCGCTGACCGACCCGTTTGTGATTATGTTCTCTATCCCGTTCGCCTTTACCGGGGTTGTCCTGGGATTGTCTATCACACAAACGCCGCTGGGTGTAATGGCATTGATCGGTGTGATCATGTTGATGGGTATCGTGGTAAAGAACGGTATCGTGCTGATCGACTACACCATCCTTTGTCGCGAACGTGGAATGAGTATCCTGACAGCTGCTGTTACAGCCGGTAAATCCCGTCTCCGTCCGGTATTGATGACCACACTGACCACTGTGCTGGGTATGATCCCGATGGCGGTCGGTACAGGTGAAGGTTCCGAAATGTGGCGTTCGATGGGTATGACGGTTGCCTGGGGGCTTGCCGTTTCGACCCTGATCACGCTGGTTATCGTGCCGGTTGTCTATTGTACATTTGCCGGGAACGGGGTGAAACGCCGCCGCCGCAAAAT
Organism: Parabacteroides goldsteinii; assembly: GCF_020091425.1. Lineage (NCBI taxonomy): Bacteria > Pseudomonadati > Bacteroidota > Bacteroidia > Bacteroidales > Tannerellaceae > Parabacteroides > Parabacteroides goldsteinii. The sequence continues at coordinate 3,186,404 of NZ_CP081906.1, forward strand.
CGCTAAACTGAACCAGCTGGAACAATTATAAAACAGACAAACCGGGAAGTGGGACTTCCCAGTACCAGGAAGAAGGTATTCCCAGCATTGGGAACGATCTCTTCCCAGTACCGGGAACCACCCGCTTCCGGATATAACATTAAAATATAAAGAACAATGAAAGCTATATTCATATCATTCAATCAGGCCTATTACGAAATGATCCTCAGTATCATGGACCGTAATAATATCCGGGGGTTCACCTACTGGGAAGAAGTGCAGGGACGTGGCAGCAAAAACGGCGAGCCCCATTACGGGAGCCACGCCTGGCCTACCCTCAACTCTGCCATACTGGCAATGGTCCCGGACGAAAAGGTAGACCCTTTCCTCGACCTGCTGCATAAGATGGATTTACAGACAGAAGCCCAGGGATTACGTGCATTCGTATGGAATATCGAGAAATCAATTTGATAAGGTATGGAAACACCTTCTGTAACCACATTCAAATTGAGCAGGCATAAAAAGAGAGGACTGTTTCTGACAACAATCCTCTCTGCCCTGATCGGTACCGGAGCCTTGTACGCAGCCAACGGACTCCAATACGGTGAAGGCCGTTTTGTTTTCATCGCTATCGGAGTATTCGCGTTGCTCACCACTTTCTTCTGTTTCATCAGTTATTCCTTTCTGACCCGGGAAAGTTTCAAAGCCATCTATATCTCTGAAGAAGGGATTAACGACATTTCGACCGGTAACCGGATCGGAACAATTTTATGGAAAGATGTTGAAAGTATCAAAATAATGGACGATATTAGCAACCTGAAACGTAAATATATCGTACTGAAGGTCAGGAACCCGAACGAATATATTGACAGGGAGCCCACACGTAGTAAGAAGCGTTCGCTGGAACTGCGGCTTCAATACTACGGATCACCTATTTGTATTTCCAGCCGTGCGCTGGATTGCACTTTTGAGGAATTAAAACAGGCCGTATTCGACAGATACGACCTCTATAAAGCCTCACATAAAGAGGCATAGTATATCAAGAAGAAATGACACAGGAAGATTTTTCAATATTACTTATCATAATGGCGGTCATCGCCGCCATTGTTTTTGTTACCCTTTATTTCGTAGAAGCCGGCTACGGCATGTTATTCAACAAAAAATGGGGCGTGCCCATCCCCAACAAAATAGCCTGGGTATGTATGGAAGCCCCGGTCTTCATCGTAATGCTCGTCCTGTGGGCAGGATCGGAACGGCAATTCGAAACAGTTCCCCTACTCTTTTTCCTGTTCTTCGAACTGCATTATTTCCAACGGGCCTTCATATTTCCACTGCTTATCAAAGGGAAAAGCAAGATGCCCGCCGGTATTATGACGATGGGGATCGTATTCAACCTGCTGAATGGCTATATACAAGGTATGTGGATATTCTACCTCTCCCCCGAAAATATGTATTCTATCCAATGGCTGACTACACCGCAGTTCATCACCGGAACAATCCTGTTCTTTGCCGGCATGTGGATCAACTGGCAATCGGATTACATCGTCCGCCATCTCCGTAAACCGGGTGATACCAACCACTACCTGCCCAAAGGAGGTATGTTCAACTACGTTACTTCCGCCAACTATTTCGGCGAACTGGTGGAATGGTGTGGTTTCGCCATCCTGACCTGGAGTGCCAGCGGCGCCCTGTTTGCCTGGTGGACATTCGCCAACCTCGTACCCCGTGCCAATACGATCTGGCATAAATATAAAGCCATGTTCGGGAAAGAAGTCGGCAGCCGGAAACGGATCATCCCATTCATTTACTGATTATCTTTGCATACTGATTATATAACTATACAACGAACAGATCATTGAAAACAGACTAAACATTATGAACAAAGAATCTGTACTATTTACTCCGGCCACCATCGGCCCGCTAACACTCAGAAACCGTACGATACGGGCGGCAGCATTCGAAAGCATGTGCCCCGGCAACGCCCCGTCGGAAATGCTTTACAACTACCATACCTCCGTTGCTGTCGGAGGTATAGGTATGACAACCCTTGCTTATGCAGCCGTTACACAAAGCGGACTTTCCTTTGAGCGCCAGCTATGGCTTCGTCCGGAGATCATTCCCGGCATCAAAAAGATAACAGATGCCATCCATAAAGAAGGAGCAGCAGCCTCCATACAGATCGGACATTGCGGGAATATGTCCCATAAAAACATTTGCGGATGCACACCGATATCCGCTTCAACCGGATTCAACCTCTACTCGCCCACTTTTGTCAGGGGGATGAAACAATCCGAAATCGTGGCCATGTCGAAAGCCTTCGGACAGGCTGTCCACCTGGCACGCGAAGCCGGAATGGATGCCGTAGAAGTACATGCCGGACACGGTTACCTGATCAGTCAGTTCCTTTCCCCTTACACCAACCACCGGAAAGACGAATATGGCGGAAGCCTCGAAAACCGTATGCGTTTCATGAAAATGTGCATGGAAGAAGTTATGAAAGCAGCCGGTTCGGATATGGCAGTCCTGGTTAAAATGAATATGCGCGACGGTTTTAAAGGCGGTATGGAACTGGATGAAACACAGGAAGTCGCCCGCACACTGCAAGACGAATGCGGAGTACATGCACTCATCCTCAGTGGCGGATTTGTCAGCCGTGCTCCCATGTACGTGATGCGCGGAGCTATGCCTATCCGCACGATGACCCATTATATGCCTTTCGGATGGTTGCCTATAGGAGTCAGGATGGCCGGCCGTATGATGATACCGACCGAACCGTTCAAAGAGGCTTATTTCCTCGAAGACGCGCTGAAATTCCGTGCCGCCCTGAAAATGCCCCTTGTCTATGTGGGTGGCCTCATCTCCCGCGAAAAGATCGACGAAGTACTCGGTCACGGTTTCGAATTTGTCAGTATGGCACGCGCCCTGCTGAACGATCCGGCTTTTGTCAACCATATGAAAGAGAACGAACAGGCACGCTGCGACTGCGGACACAGCAACTACTGCATCGCCCGTATGTATTCGCTTGAAATGGCCTGCCACAAACATATGCAGAATCTACCGAAAAGTATTATCAAAGAAATAGAAGAACTGGAATATAAATAATGGAAAAAGGAATAGCCATTATCACCGGTGCAGACGGCGGAATGGGGCGGGAAATAACGCTGGCACTCGCAAAAGAGGGCTTTCAGATCATCATGGCCTGTAAAGAGCCGGATAAAGCCCGTACTGTCTGCAATAAGATCAAAAAAGAAAGCGGGAACGAGCGGATCGAAATACGACAGATAGACTTATCCTCACTGGCTTCGGTACGCTTATTTGCCGATAAACTATTAGCGGAAGGTCGCCCCGTCAGCCGGCTCATGAACAATGCTGGAGTCCTGACGACAAATATCCGCCAGACAGCGGACGGCCTGGAAACGATCGTAAGTGTTAATTACGTAGGTCCTTACCTCCTTACCCGCCTGCTTCTCCCCCTGATGCAACGGGGAAGCCGTATCGTTAATACCGTATCGTGCACATATGCCATCGGACGGATAGAATCCGACTTTTTCAGCAAAGGGAAAAACGGACGCTTCGCACGGATACCGGTATATGGAAATACAAAACTGGCCCTTTTACTCTTTACACGCGAATTGGCGGAAAGAGTAAAAAGGAAAGGTATCACCGTCAATGCTGCCGACCCGGGAATTGTCAGTACCAATATGATCACGATGCATGCCTGGTTCGACCCGCTGACGGACATCCTGTTCCGCCCGTTCATCAAAACAGCGGCACAGGGAGCAGCTACTGCCATCTACCTGGCGCAATCGCCGGAAGTAGACGGTAAAAGCGGAGGCTGCTACGCCAACTGCAAAGAGAAAAAGCTCCCGGAACGTATACTCCACCACCCTCTGCAACGCCGGCTTTGGGACGATACGGAAGCCCTGCTTCTCTCCCGTAACCTGCTGAACAGAAAAAATATCCCGGAGACAGTTGGAACGTATTGATAAAAAAATTACCTTTGCACCGCTTTTAACCCCCGTACGTGTGATGGGAAATTAGGAAGCATAAAAACTAATTTTGAGTAACACAAAAATTAAGAAAATGAAGACATTTCAATTAGAAGGAAAAGGCAGAGAAGTAGCAGCTACTTCAGCCGATCAGAAAAGAGCTTTGAAAGCTATGCGTAAAAATCAGGAAATCCCTGCTGTATTATACGGTGGTGAAAAAGTAACTCACTTCACAGTAAATGTTGAAGGTGTACGCAAGCTGGTTTATACTCCGGAAATTTTCGCTGTAGAACTGAACATCGACGGCAAAAAGACAATGGCTATCGTTAAAGATATCCAGTTCCAGCCGGTAACCGACGCTATCATGCACATGGACTTCATGGAAGTATCAGACAGCAAACCGGTAACAATAGAAGTTCCTGTTGTACTGACAGGTCACGCCGAAGGTGTTAAAGCCGGTGGTAAGCTGACATTGCGTATGAGAAAGCTGAAAGTGAAAGCTATCTACACTCAGATCCCTGAAAAACTGACTATCAACGTTGATCACCTGGGCTTAGGTAAATCTATGCAGGTGGGTGCTTTACACTTCGAAGGTCTGGAACTGATGAATGCAAAGAACGCTGTTGTTTGCGCCGTTCAGTTGACTCGTGCCGCTCGTGGTGCTCAGGCTACTGCTGGTAAGTAATCTGATAAAGAGAATACCAAATAACGTGAGGGAGGAATGTTCAGGAGAATGTTCTTCCCTTTCTTATATTATACAATTTACGGATACGTCCGAACGTATCCCTGTAAAAATAGAATGACAATGAAATATCTGATAACCGGACTTGGTAATATAGGCCCTGAATATTGGGGAACACGTCACAATATCGGTTTTCGCGTCGTAAACGCATTGGCCGAAGATGCCGGAGTACCGTTCACGGAAGAACGTTACGGGGCGGTTGCACGGATGCGGGTAAAGAACTGTGAATTGATCCTGCTCAAACCGAACACTTTTATGAATCTGAGCGGAAACGCTGTCCGTTATTGGCTACAGAAAGAAAACATTCCCGTGGAAAATCTGTTAGTCGTAGTAGATGACCTCGCTCTCCCCTTCGGCACCTTGCGTCTGAAACCCAAAGGCAGCGATGCAGGGCATAACGGCCTGAAGAATATACAGCAACTCCTGGGCACACAGGAATATTGCCGTTTGCGGTTCGGCATAGGAAGCGACTTTCCCCGTGGCGGACAGATCGACTATGTATTGGGTAAATTTCCTTCCGAAGAGTTGGAGTTGATGCCCGAAAAGCTGAAACGCGCGGTAGAGATTATCAAGAGTTTTTGTCTGGCAGGTGTACAGATCACCATGAACCAGTTTAATAACAAATAAGTATGAACGAAGTACGAATAGATAAATGGATGTGGGCAGTCCGCATCTTCAAATCCCGGACCATCGCAGTCGAAGCCTGCAAGAAGAACCGGGTGATGATCGGAGGCGTAAATGTAAAAGCATCGCGCATGATAAAGGTCGGTGATGTTATACAGGTCCGTAAACCGCCTATCACCTTTTCCTTTAAGGTGCTGGCATTAACGGAACGCCGCATGGGAGCCAAACTGGTTCCCGATTATATGGAAAATGTAACGACTCCGGATCAATACGAAATCCTTGAAATGAGCCGTATCTCCGGTTTCGTAGACCGTGCACGCGGTCTGGGCCGTCCCACCAAAAAAGATCGCCGCGAACTGGAACAGTTCACCGATCCGGGCATGGCCGGAGATGGGTTTGACTTCGATTTCGATTTCGGATCGGAAGGTGATGATGAATGATGTTCTGTTATTATCAAAATTGAGCTATCCCGTCCCCGTGCTTGACACGGGGACGGGATAGCTCAATTATTCCTAACTGTGCTTCTCTTCCGTCAACAAAACACCTTCATCATTCCATGTCCGCCAAATACCGCTTTTCTTGCCACGGGTATAGAACATTTCAAAGCGCATGATGCCTTTGTCGTTCCAGATGCGCCAGGGACCGTCTTTCTCGCCATCTTTATAAGTGGCCAGGCCGATCAGTTGTCCGGCTTCGTTGTAAGTACGCCACTCACCATGAAAGATGCCATGATAATAAGAGCGGACCTCGGCAATTTTCCCGTCCGGATAATAGATCACATAGGTACCTTCGGGGCGTCCGTCTTTGAGGTAAAGCTCCATCTTCAACATGCCGTCATCGTAGAATTCGGTATAACGGCCGGTATACGGGGTTGTCTGTGTTTCATCCGTATAATACTGTCCCTCGCTGAGAACCAGGTCCTGCGCCTGTATAGCCAGAGAACTTCCGGCGATTAATGCAGATGCCAATAATAATTTCCTATTCATTTATTGTCGCTATTGTAGAATCAATACACAGTATTCTGCGGATCCCAGTTTGTCCAACCTTCCGTCCAGTCGTTTGTTCCGTCGAAAGCACCTTTGTAAGTTACCTTTTCGAAGAAGCTATCGGCCAATTTAGAAAAGTCAGCACCTTTCACAGCATCCGCTACGACAGAAGAATAGTCGCCGTCTTTCGCAATGATCTGCCGGGTATTTTCCAGAACCGTATTATTGCCGGCACGGTTGAAGAAGTTCTCGCTCACCTTTTCGTCTTCGTAGAAGTTCTTCCACATACCGGCGAAGATCACATTTTCGATAGCGATACCATCGTTAGCCTGCCCTTTCTTGTCTGTTGCACGCAGACCATAAGGCCATCCCGTAAAGACTGAGTTATATACATTCAAGCTTGAATTACGACGCAGGTGCATGGCAGCCTGGTATTTTCCGCCCTTGGCTCCGTTGGCTGCATCGGCAGTCTTGGCTTCCACTTCTGCCTGTGTCCTATCAGAAACCTTACCATAGAACGGGCCGATCAGGGTTACATTGGAGAATACCGGCTTGGTAAACGGTGTATTGGTAGAACCGTCACCGTCATTATCAGACTCAAAACCGTTGGAGTCGGACGTATCGGCAATATCCTTGTCACGTACGCTCAACAGGAACTGTAGTTTACCCGTATAGCCGTAGTCAGTATCGAAATCATCATCCCAACCTTTATAAGCAATCAGGTGTTTCGCATTCACCGTACCACCGAACCATTCGTAAGAGTCGTCATTCGAATAAGATACCTGAACAAATTCCACTTCCGTACCGCTACCTACGCCACCGAATGTCAAACCGTTGATTTCCTTATCCGGCTCCAATGGATAACCGGCAAATTCGATACGTACATATTTCAACTTACCGGAACTTTCGCCGTTAAATTCATCAGAAGTCGTATTGCCATAGTGTGTGCCGGGACCTCCTTCAATAGTCGGCTGGTTGGTCCGGTTTACGCGGGCATTACCACAGATAATCAAACCGCCCCAGTCACCGGTTACACGTTTGCCCGGTTCCTTGTCGGAAGTAAAGACGATCGGTTTGTCTACCGTACCTTCAGCGATGATCTTGGCACCTGGCTCGATAATCAGGGAAGCCGCTCTCTCACCCGAAGCAACGGAAATACCTTTGATAACGGAACCAGCCTCGATAGTCAACGTTGCACCGCTCTTGACATAAACGAAACCTTTCAGGAAGTTCTTGTTGGCAGCAGAAATGGTACGATCGGCAGTAATATTACCTTCCAGCGTATCTTCTATCACAGCCGGAGCATCTTCAGATACGGTTACGGTGCAAGTTGCCGTCTTATCTCCACTCTTCGTCGTTGCAGTAATAGTCGCAGTACCTTCAGCTACACCGGTTACCTTACCGCCATCCACGGTAGCCACCTTTTCATCGGAAGAGCTCCATGTAATTGTTTTATCTGTCGCATCCTCCGGAGTGACAGTGGCAGACAATGTGACTGTCGCACCCGGTTTAACTGCGGCTGTCGTAGGATTTACAGCAATTGCAGAAACGGCTATAGTACCCTCTTTTTCGTCATCATCACTACAAGATACAGTTCCAAACATCACGGCCAGTGCAAACACAGAGGCCAAACCTTTTAATAGAAATCTGTTCATAATAAAAACATTTTGTTTGTAATAAGAATTATAGTCAATTAATCATTAGAACTTTAAGGAGACACCCACATTGATATCCACTCCCGGACGATAGCTGCGGATCAGCTGTTCACGTTCGCGCTTCCCCCCGTTTTCATCCGTCAGCTTCACGAATTGTTTGTATTCCACTTTCGAATTAAGCAGGTCCTGTACACCCGCCTTGATCTCCACGAACTTGCCGATCTTCTTCGAGAATGTCAGGTCCAGCGAGTTGCGGGGCATCTCGTATATATCGGGGATATCTTCACTTTCGTTCTGCATCGGGACACCGACCGACTCGATACGCTTCCCGATCCGGTTGTAAAGCAGTGAGGCAGAGATTCCCTTGTCGTCATGCTGATAGAACAATCCGGCGTTCACCAGGTAAGGAGATTGTCCGGCCAGCGGACGGTCACGCTCAGGAGCGCCATCCTCGAAACGTACCCGGCTATAGATATAAGCGGCATTACAAACCAGGCTCAGTCCTCTTAACCCGATAAAGTCGAGGTTTTTCCGGATATCCAGTTCCACACCGAAAGCTTCGGCGTTCTTCGCATTATGATAGGTATATTGCAGGCCCGAACCGGCTTCGTTGTATGTCTCTTCGATCGGGTCTTTGAAACGTTTGTAGAAACCGCCCAGCGTAATCATCTCGCCGGTGGCCGGATAAAACTCATACCGTAAATCCAGATTGTCGGCATAGGCGTTCTTCAGGTCGACGTTACCTACGATATTGGCATCGCGCTCCAGATTGAAGTAAACGTAAGGCACAACCTCCCGGAACTCCGGCCGGTTGACGGACCGCCCGTAAGCGGCGCGTATCAAATGTTTCTCCGTCAGATTATAAGAGACATTGACCGAAGGGAAGAAATCGGTCGCATCGTTATCCAGATGTACCGGCTCGGTACCGTCGGAAGAATAGCCGTCCATCACCAGGTTGTAATATTCCATGCGAACCCCGACCACGGCATTCAGCTTCTCGCCATAGTTCAGCTTTGCCGAAACGTAGGCGGCACCCAATTTACTGTTCGAAGTGTAAGAATCGTTATTCTTCGTTACCTCACGCATCCAGATACGGTCGGCAGAGATGTTATCGTCCGAGAATATCCCGGTATAATCCCAATCGGCATAACGGTCATAGCCCGTGCCCAACAGGTTGTAACCGAAGCGGCGGGCATCGAACGTACGGTCTTTATATTCTCCGTAGATACCACCGTTGAACACGGGGGCAAACATATCAGACACGGCGAACTTATGCTCGTAGTTTGCCGCCAGCGAGGCACTGTGATCTTTCAGGTCCTGATAGTAACGCATCGGATCGGACACATAATAGTTCGGCTGCTCCGTCTTATTCTCATCCAGGATAGAGTTCACGATCTTGCGGTCGGGCTCCCGGTAAGAGGCGAAGGCATAGCCGGCCGTCCAATCCACCTTGTCGATATTCTCCCGCAAGGTATGCGTACCGCTCAACTGGCCGGAATAGGTCGTACGTCCGGTATAAAGCGATTCCCATTTGCGGATATCCTTATCGGAATAGTAGTTGGTCCCCTCCCGTTGCGTCAGGGCGGAAACACCGCGCTGGCTGAAGAAGTTACGAAATTCGTACTTATTGCCGCCCTTCATGAACGACCAGTTGAAGAGGGCACCCAGCTTGGACGTATTCCGGTAGCGAATATCATTGTATTCGAAACGGGGACGGGAGACGTCGTTCGCCACATCATAGGTGATATAGTTGTTGTTCACCGTTTCCGTATAGTCATATTCCGTACTCCAGTTCACATTGGTGATATTTCCGATCTTCCAGTCGCCGATGTCGAACGAGCGGTGAGAGGTAAGCGAAATCTTCTGGTCGGGAATGGCCTTGAATGTATTGATCCCCCAACGCTGGTTGATCTGCCGGGTAAAAGCGGCCGCCTCTTCCGTCGAATGATCTCCCAGATGGGCAGGAAAAAAAGCAGGCAGGCTTCGGGCACCGGCTCCGAATCCGAGATAATCTTTCCAGCTACCTTCTGTCAGCCGGAAGTTGCGGAAGGTCGCATTCGTATTGAAACCCATTTGATAAGAGACTGCAAAGGTATTCCCCTCCGGGATATTCTTCGTCATCACCTGCACGAAGCCTCCTGAGAAATCGGCAGGCACCTCTGCCGACGGACTTTTATAAACCATCATATTGTCAATCAGCGAAGAAGGCAGCACGTCAAAAGAGAAAGCCCGGCTATCCGTCTCGCTCGACGGTGTCGTGGCATTGTTCAGCCACACGTTATTATAACGTTGTGCCAGGCCACGAACAACAATGAAGCGGTCATCCACGATCGTAATACCGGGTATACGGCGAAGCACCTCGGCAGCATCGCTGTCCTGCGTCTTGCTGATCTGCTGGGCAGATATTCCGCTCACTACGGGAAGGCTTTTGCGGACGGTATTCAATACGGCTGTTTCTGTCCCCAGTTTTCGTTGGGCCACAACCACAACGTTTTGCAGTTGGAGGTCGGCGTCCGATAGTTCGATACGCACGACTGCTTCCTGATGAGCTATCACAACCACATCTTTTATGGTTTGCGTTTTATAAGATACATAAGAAGCGACCAGTGTATATTTTCCCGGTTGTACCTTTTCGATACGGAAATTTCCGTCTATATCCGTTATAGCTCCGATTGTCGTTCCTTCGATAGAGACAGTGGCACCGATCAGTGGTTCCTTGAATTTAGCATCTGTCACGGTTCCGCAGATAACACCCGTTTGTGCCCGGGCCGTCAGCGCAAGAAAACTTCCAAACAGTAGGAGAACCAACATCAACAGTCCTCTCTTTTCACGCTTATTTCTCATTCCTTTACTTGTTGTTACATTTATTTGCCGCAAAAGTAGAGGCGCAATGTTTCAGCCAAATTTAAAAGAGATGACAATATGATAACAGTTATTACAATTCGTTGACAGAAAAAGTACATACATGCGCTCCGCCTGTCCTAACCGGAGGGGAAGATGGCTAAAGATTGTACACAACGCTTGTTTTTCTAAGCGAACAGGACAACCATGTCCGCTTTTTTAGTTTACTTTGCGATCACAAACAATCCTTACACCTTAGATACCGAATGACGGAAGAAAACTTATTTATAATAACCTATTCACTGAACACAGTGGTCTGTCTCCTCGTAACAGCCGGACTACTGTTCCTTAAGCCGCTCCGAAACGTCAGAAACCGGAAATACCGTAATGCCTGCCGTATCCTCGCTTTTGCTTCCGCCATCGTCGGGAGCGGGCATCTGCTCACCTTGCTGGTGGGAGATAGCACACAGACCGATCTCGGACTGCTGTCTTTCCCCGTCATCGTGATCGGGGCTTCACAATCGTTGCTGTTCACCTTCCTGTTGATCCTGTTGTTCCGGGAAGAATATGTCACACGAAAGAATATTCTGCTGCATGCCTCACCGGCCATCCTCCTGACGGTTTTCTATCTGGCAGCACGCTGTTTCTTCGAAGATCCGGCTGTTTATACGTTCAGCGAATGGGCTGCACAGACAGGTAATCCGGTACTGATGATCCGTACGGTCTTCGCTCTGGTCTATCTGGTGCAAATGGGCATTTACACCCATATATTCTTCCGCGAACGAGCCATCTACGATAAGAGCCTCAGCCACCTTCAGAAGATACCCGAACGACTGGAACTGCGTTGGGTAACCCGTGTATTCCTCTATGCACTGGGGATCGGGGTACTCGCCCTCACGCTTTGTTTCTGCCTTTCTGTTACGTATGAACTGACAGTCGTCTGTATCTTTACCGTCTTTTATCTGATGGTCGGCGCCTATTACGTGAATTACCATTTCACCTACGACTTCATGCGGGAGGAGCTTTTCAAGACGAACACCGTTTTGCCGGAAGAGAAAGAGGAAAAAGCGGGTCTCGACACATTGGTCAACGAACTCGCACAGGCACAGGACAAGGACCTGTACAACCGGGCGGAAAAGATGATGCGCGAAGACCTGCTTTTCACCAATCCCGATTTCAACCGCAAAGAGCTTGTACAGGCCCTCTACACCAACGAGCATTACCTGACCCGCGCCTTGAAATACTATACCGGTATGAGTATCCAGGACTACATCGTCCATTACCGTATCGACTATGCCCATACCTGCCTGCTCATTCCCGACGCGCGCTCGATCGAAGAGATTGCGCTCGCCTCCGGTTTCTCGTCTGTACGCAGTTTCAACCGCAACTTCTCCGAAGTGTTCGGCATGACACCCCACAAATACCGGAAAGAACATGCAAACAAAGCATAATTTCGGTATTTGTCCATAATTTTTCGGTATTTGTCCGGTCCTTTCCTCCATTCTTTTCTTCATTTGCCCATTGTCTAATTCTAAAACAGAACAACATGGCAGAAAACAAAGAAGAACAAATCATCCTTCGTATCGAAACGTACGACAACATCCTGACGGAGAAGGAGGGCGACTACACCGCGAAACCGATAGTGACCGGTTCGGTTGGCAACCCCCAGATCGCCAAACGGATCATGAAGGGCGGGCTGGAAGTCCGCGAAGAAACAATCCTCTACATCCTCGACATGGCCGACCAGGCGAAAGCCGAAGCCATTGCCCAAGGGATAAGTGTAAACGACGGCGTCGGCCAGTACCTGGTCAACACGCGCGGTTCGTTCGACGGCCCCTCGGCCGCTTTCAATCCCCAAATCCACTCACTGGGTGTAACCTATACGATAGGTAAGACACTTGCTGCTTTATTGAAGAAAATCAAAGTTGAAAATCGCGGTCTGGCATCGCTCGGCCCGGTAATTAATAAAGTTACCGACTCGACAACACTCAGCGAAAACGACGAGATCACCCCCGGCGCCCCCATCACCATCGAAGGCAAGAACATGCGCGTGATCGGTGAAGACGCTTCCGTAGGACTTTTCTTCACCCCCACCGCAGGCGGCGAAGCAAAGAAAGTGTCCCTCTTCGTTCAAAACGACCCGTCGAAGATCATCTGCGTGGTACCCGCGCTCAGCAACGGAACGTATACGATGAGTATCACGACCCAGGCGGGTTCGACCAACCGTACGGTGAAAACACCGCGTTCCTGCACTTTCCCCGTCACCCTGCGTGTCGGACCGAAAGAAAGCGGTGGCGGCGACCGTCCGGAGATCGAATAATTCAAGCCTGCCTTGAAGCCCCTTTCAAGCGATCCTTGAAGCAGGCTTCAAGGCACCGTTGAAGCCTCGTTCAAGCACCCCTTGAAGCCTCGTTCAAGCGTGCCTTGAAAAAAGAACTTGCAAAAACAGACTAATAACCCATTAATACAGATATAACATGAACAGATTTTTTACCAACAAGACTAAAGCAGCAAGTCTCCTCCGGGGCTTGCTGCTTCTTAGCATCATGATGCTAACGTCCGTAGGGACATGGGCACAGGAGGGAGAATCGGGCGATCCTCCGACGGTAAGCGTTACCACCGCCGCCGAACTGAAAAACGCACTGGAAAGTACAACCGCTTCCACCATCAACATGACGGACGACATCACCCTGACGGAATTTGTAACCGCAGGTGCCACCCATACCCTCTCCATCGCCAAAGACAAAACCCTCACATGCACCGGCGAAGGCGGGATCGGCTTATCATACAACGACAATATCAGTCTGACCATCCAGGGAGGTGAAAACAGCAAGTTGGTATGTGGGGAAACCACCAAGATGTCTACCATCACAAACGGTACCCTTACATTGAAGAACATCACCGTCGATATAACCTCGGGGGTCTTCGGCCCAACTAACCTGACCGTTGGCAACGGCGCAACCATCAACGTGGATGCAGCAGACCAGGACTCCCCACTACAAAGCTCCAACCTGACCGTCGATAACGGCGGTACTATCAACATCAAGAAATTCACTAGAATCGGGATCAATATAGGGTATACCCTGACCATCAACAACGGCGGCACAGTCAAGGTTGGAAATGGGACAGGCGATAACCGAGGGATTCTTATCTCGATAGGCGCGTCCATCGTTCTCAATGGCGGCACATTGGAAGGCACCGGAGAGGACAAAGGAGGTAACATCTACCTGTTTCAAAACGCCAAAGTCACCGGCATGAGCGGCAAGATCGTCGACCAGGGAAATGACTTAAAAGAGAACGGAGAAGTTCCCGTAGTTGAAGAAAATGCCGACCCCTCCACCACCGGCCTCACCGAAGGGCTCTATACCTGGGACAAGAGCAGCAACAAGTTCGCCAAGCCAGACCTGAAAGAAGGCTATACATTGTCGGAAAGCGGCGAACTGACCATCAGCAGTCAGATCGGAATGACGAACTGGGCGCAAAACGGACGGGGCAGCAACTATTCTAAAGTAAAGAGCGTCACGATCACCGGAGATGTCACGGAGATCATAATGAATGCTTTTGCGAGCTGTTCCAACTTAACCCGGGTAACTATTACAGCAACCGGGATAACCGGTATCGGAGGGGCTGCCTTTCGAAACACCGAAAGTCTGACCACGATCGAAATGCCGGCTTCGGTTACCACGATCGGAGTACTTGCCTTTTCAGGGTCGGGCATCAGCAAATTTACAGTAGCCGAAGGCAACAACGACTTCAAAACGGACACCGACGACGGCAAAGCCCTGCTGACTTCCAACGGCGAAACATTGGTTGTCTTTGTCCCATCTGCAACCGGCAGCTATACGATCCCCGACGGGGTGAAAACAATCGGCTCCTATAGCTTCTCGAACACAGCTCTCACCTCCATTGTGATCCCGGGCACGGTAACAACCATCGAGGAAGGTGCCTTCGAATCCAGTGCTCTCACCTCCATTGTGATCCCGGAATCGGTTACAACCATCGGGAGAATGGCCTTCATGCAGAGTGCACTCACCTCCATTGTGATCCCAAGCTCGGTAACATCCATCGGGTATGCGGCCTTCAATATGAGCAGTGCTCTGACAACCGTCACCTTCGAAGGGGCAACGGCTCCGACTATCGGAGAGGGCATCTTCGCCAATTGCAACAACCTGACCGGCATCCTTGTACCGGCAAACGCAACAGGCTACACCGGGGAACAAGCCAGCGAGAACTGGAAAACATGGGCAACGTATATAAAATCAGGACAAGCACAAGGACAAACACAAACTGACGGAGAAGATACAGTACCCGCCGACGGCACTCTGACAGGCGACGGCACGACCGAAGCCGACAAAGTCACCCTACAAGGCAATGCCACCCTTGATAATGTGAAAACGCAGGCAACGGTAATAGACGGCAACATAACCTCCGTTATCACCCTGACCGGCACAAGCAATGACCTGGGCACCATCACCAACGCAGGCACTCTTACACTGAATGCCGATGAAGGAACGACCATCACAGTCGCCTCCGTAGACAACAGCGGCACCTTCATCGACAACACCGGTAGCGTGACAAAGGTAACCGGCGACGCGTCCCTCGACCTCACCGGCTCCGGAGCCATGCCGTCCGACCATACAGCCACAGGCCGGGTGACACTGACCACGAAACCTGCCGTTGCCGAAGGCGCAGACGTATCCTATCAATGGCAAAAGCAGGGGAACGGAAACTGGACGAACGTCAGCAACCCGTACACCCGTGCCGCCGTTGCGGGCAGTCCGGACTTCACGACAAGCATATCGGGTACATACCGTTGCCGGATCACGGTCGGGAAAGGCGGTGTCTCCACTACCCTGCTGACCCGATCCGCTACGGCTACAGTCAATTCGATACCCGATCCCGACCCCGAGCCAACCTACTACACCGTCACCCTCCCGTCGGTGGAAGGAGCCGCGACCGACCCGCTAGCCGGCAGTTACGATGTCGAGTCGTCGGATAACTTCCGCTTCTACCTCACACTCGATGCGGACTACAACCAGTCTGTCCCCGTCGTGACAACCAGCCGTGGCGAGACCATCACCCCGCGTACCAGCGACGGAGCCTACATCGTGAAGTACGTCCATAGCGACCTCGTCATCTCGATCGGCGGCATCGCGAAGAACCCGCCTCCCGTTGCCAACGCCGAAATCCAGTCCGGCACCCGCATCTTTACCCGCGACGGCAGCCTCTTCATCACCACCGACCGCCCGGCACGTGCGCAGGTCTTTGCCCTTACCGGCCAGCTGATCCGTAGCCTCTCCCTCTCCGCCGGCACGACCCACGTCGACCCGCTGACCGACGGCATCTACATCGTCCGCCTCAGCGACGGTACGGTGCAGAAGGTGGTTGTACGGAAGTGATGAAAGTGATCGCTTTGAAGTGACAAGAGTAACTAATTCCCCTCTCGAGAGGGGAATTAGTTACCATCAGTCAGTACAACCTTGAATATAATCTATCAAAAAGCCCCCTCTTCTTGTGATAGCGAAGAGGGGGCTTTTACATAGGGGAAACGTAGCTTAGGCTATCCGCCCTGTAGTTATCTCTTTTTTAAGGAAGTCGTATACATACCCTGCACTCTGATAGTACAAGCCGGTAGCAGGATTACTCAATCGATCAAAAGTATCAGAGTTATAATATATATCCATAGCCTGCGTCATATCACAACCCCACTCTTCCATGAGCATCTGTATAATTTCGCTACTCAACTCCTCAATCATAAATTCTATTTGTCCGGCTGTCAGTTTCATAATTTCTTCAGATAAGAAAGAGCACGCTCGGTGCCAAAATAATATTGTATAGTCAAACCTTTAGCATACTTCAGTTCCTCAATCAACTTATCCATAGGAATAACCCCCATACGAAACCGACGTAACTGGTAAGTAACACCGTCATCTGCTATCGGCCCAATAACGATATCATATGAATGAGCAGGATGCACACGGTCACGGTCACGATTTACAAAAACAAACTCCGCCCATTCCTGACAATAATCATCAAAAAACTTCACCGTCAACTCTAAAGTATTCAAGGCCTCCTCATCAAACTCAAAAGTCGTCACGAAGGGAACACCTGTTAGTAATTGCTCTGTTTTCTGCTTAGCCAAAGCTAGTGCCTGTTCGTACCCGGGAGACAAATAAAAACCTTGTCCAAAGTCTTTGAAGGGTTTCGATCGGGACAAGTCAGGACAATCAATCTCCATATTTGAACCATGATAAAGTTTCATGCCAACTGCCCTCCGTTATTACGACATACCATCACCAGACTTTCGATTACATCTTCAAACGATTGCGTATGCAATACTTCGTAATGCTTATGAAGGAACTGTATCCCTTTAAAACGGTTCAAATAGTTGAACGCCTGTTTCTGCTTCAACTTATAAGCAGATGCAAACTCGGCTATCAAAGCAACAGTAAAATCCAACTTACTCTTTTCAGTCCGGGACATAGTACTCTCCTTTCTTCTTTTAATTATGAAAACAAAGATACAAGAAAACTCCTTTCCTCAACTCTTATCCCCCTTAAAATATCTTTTAACTGTCTTACGCATAATATACACCATAAATCCGGTATGTCCATGTATACTTATTTTTCGTACATTTGCATCTTTATTAATCAAAAGCGTAAATGACGATTATAAGATGAAGAACACTAAGATTTTCCCCAAAGACTGGCTGCAACTGCATCCCTATAAACAATCAGGTCCGACCGACCTTTATTATACCCGTATTGCCAATCAGATACATGAAATGATGGAACAAACCGACCTGGCGAACTCGTTCGAAAAGGAAGATGTCATCCAGATCAGTATGCGTATGGCGGCTTATTTCGAGGACGTGATATCCGGCCTGAACATATGGCGTGCATTCATCACGGAATATAAGAAACAGACGGGCAACTATCTCCCTTTCTATACCGTCAGCGACCATTATTACGACGACGAGGCAAACTACGAAGACGTCCGTTTCCTGCTCTGGCACTATACCCAGCAGTACCACGGCGCCAAGAAAGGCACTTTCGTCAACCCCGACAACCCAGCCAACGAAGAGACGGCCCGCCTCATCTACCAACTGTTTTGCAAGGAATGGACTACCGCTCCCGAAAACACAAAGATGCAGGCTCTTTTCGCCCCGGAAACTTCTTACGAGGACCCCGAGAAACAGGCCGAACTGCTCCACTGGTTCCACTACAACTCTTACCTGCTGACCGACTCAAATGTCGACCTGAGCGAAACGGTAAAAGAATACTGGCGCCAGAACCCGAACGATCGGCAGAACACACAGGCTGTCATGGTTATCTACGACTCGCTGGCTCATATCAGCCGGACGCCTCTCCTGGCCTACACGTCACCGAAATGGCTCTCGCTTATCATGCCGGAAACGCATCCGGACTATGCCGCCTTCGCCGATAAAGCGGAAAAAGCAGAATCCTTTGTCGACCCCGCCATCAAGGAACGGGAAGAAAGCAACAAGGCTGTCTACGATAAATTCACAGAAATCGCGGACGGCAAGTTATTATTCTATATGAAGAGCAAGCAGGAATTTATCGACTTCGCCACCCAGCAACTGAAACTGGAGGAAAGCGAATATACTCCGCTGGCCGACTGCATCGAATTCAACAAGTTTGCCGTATATGCTTCTCCCCGTGAAGGCCTTCAATTACTGGTAGACGGCATCGAATTCATCAAAGACGAACAAAACCCGTTCTATGACGAGAAAAAGGCTTCCGACCAGGGATTATCTTTCTTCATCGTCAAGCATTGCAGCAAAGACCTGCTGAAAGCCCTCGAAGAACGCGGCATGCTCGCCGATGCCCAAACCAAGAGCCTGCTCAGCCCCGAACGCGGAAAAGATATCATTCATGGGAATTGGGAATTCCTGGCGAAGTATTTTATCAGAGAGATTTAAAAGGATAGGTTCAATTATAGAATAATTGAACTATCTGTTTAGTGACTGGTTGTAACTGGCTTTAACACATTTACATTTGCAGTATTAAATATCCCAATAAAAATATAAGTGTATATTTGAAAAGAAGAGTTGCAGTGAACTAACTTTGACACTAGTCTTAAATGACTATGGGCTGAATCAGACTGCAACTCTCTTAATTGGAGAACCTAGCCAGTTAGAATTGTAGGCTCACGACCTAATAAATGTATTAGCTGTTTCTCCTTCATGTTTAATACTGTAAATACAAAGTTATGAATTATTCTCATTTTGTAGGTCTTGATGTAGGGAAAAAAACTTTCGATGCATCCTTAATGTCTGCGGACGAAAAAGAGTTGTCTCACAAGTCTTTTGATAACACTTCAGAAGGGATCCAATCTTTATTAGATTGGATAGCAGGTTATCATCTCTCTTTATCCAAACTCTTGTTCTGTGCTGAAAACATGGGAAGTTATGTCACAGAGTTATCTGTTTCCAGTGCCTCTATGGGTTTTTCCCTAGCTTTGGTTTGCCCGTTGACCATCAAGAAGTCCATAGGCTTGCAACGAGGCAAAAATGACCGCATTGACGCTAAAAGAATAGCGAACTATGCGGTATTACACTATCGAAAACTAGAGTTATACAAATTGCCTGACAAAGACTTGGTGAGACTGCGGGGATGGATTATTATACGTGACAATTTGGTCAAGCAAAAAGTATCAAGCATAAAGTTATTGGAAACATTCTCCCAGATGGCCAAGTTGGCTGATGTGACAGACTCCATTTCTTTTTTGGAAGAGCAGCTCAAGTCGATAAAAGAAAAGATCCTGCAGGTGGAAGAGGCTATGGAGCAACTAATAGCCGCTAGTTGTTCTCTTTGCACAAACTACTTGTTATTAAGAAGTATAAAAGGTGTAGGGATAATCAATGCCATTGTATTACTGTGTGTTACTAACAATTTTCAAAGATTTGACAACCCAAGGAAGTTTGCTTGTTATTGCGGGGTTGCTCCCTTTGAACATACTTCAGGTATTTCCATACGGGGAAAAACGCAGACTTCTCCATTGGCTAACAAAGAAGTAAAAGTGTACCTTACCCGGGCAGCTATTACTGCCATCTCTTGGGATCCGCAGATGAAAGCATATTATAAAAGGAAAATAGCGGAGGGGAAACATAAAGCATCTGTAATCAATGCTGTAAGAGCCAAAATCATAGCAAGGTCTTTTGCTGTGATACGAAGACAGACTCCATTTGTAACATTAGTCGTATAATAAAAAGGCCCTTAATTTCGAAAACATCTTAGGTTTAGGAAGTAGCTATACACTTCTGAAGAGTAATTATGTCTATATACGAACTTACCCAAGGATACGTTAATGTTCGTAAACTTGGGTAAGATTTTATAGATATTGTTTGGAGAGGACTTAGAATTCACCCCCTTCCCCCTCTCCAGAGGGGAGCCAGTTACAACCAGTTGCTATAAAAGATAGCTCAAACCTGATAAAAACCGAATCACCTGTCAGCCGGATAAACAACCCCCAACTGCCTCCGTATCTCGTCAATAATCTCCAATGTTATCAATGAATTATCATGGCTGTTAATAGCCGACTCGCGTTTACCGGCAAGAACCAGGTCTATAAATTCGGCCACCTCATAGTAGTATTCGTCCTTATCCGTCACCGCGCTGATATCCTGCGGCTCGGGAATGGCACTCTTGCCCGCTGCTGCGGCAATCCGGGGCAGATAAGTCACCTTGCTGATAATATTCACCCGGTCCAGAATGATGTTTCCTTCTTCCCCTTGTATCTCTGTCGGCAATGACGAGTTAGCTATCTTCGAATAAAGGATAGTCGCATTCATTCCTTTATACTGGAAGTTCACGGCCCCTTGTCCGTCTGCCCCCGAAGAGAGCACGACACCTGTCGCCTCCACCTTCTCCGGCCGCCCGAACAAGACTACCATCGGATAAAGCGTATAGATACCGATATCCATCATTGCCCCATTCGAGAGTTCCGGCTTAAAAGCATTCAGCACAATACCTTCCTTAAACTTGTCATACCGCGACGAATACTGGCAATAGCAGGAGAAATAGCGCCGTATCGTCCCCAGCCGGTGCAGATTCTCACGTACGGCACAGAAGTTCGGAGTCAGCGTCGGTTTCATCGCCTCCATCAGCGTCACATTGTATTTCCGGGAAGCCTCGATCATCTCCCCCGCCTCCCGTGCATTCGAAGCAAACGGCTTCTCACATAACACATGCTTGCCATGCTTCATGCAAAGAATGCTCTGCGGAGCATGCAAGAAATTAGGAGAAGCAATATACACCGCATCTATCAACGGACTTTGCGCCATCTCCTCCAAAGAAGTAAATGTATAGGGAATCTGATGCCTGGCAGCAAATGCATCTGCCGTCTCCCGTGTCCGTGAATAGACGGCAACCAGTTCAAAACGTTCGTCCTGCCGTGCCCCGGCAATCACCCAATCTGTTATAAAGTTCGTTCCTACTACCCCGAAACGTATTTTATTTGTTATAGCCATTTCTATGTTATCTTTCCTGTATTATCAAATCGTCATCACCTTCTTCAATACCAAAGCATCCCCTTCTATCACCAACTCCGGTACAACGATGACACTGTCCGGTGTCAGACAAAAAGGCACGGCATCTTCCAGATGATTGGCTTTCAGGCGAGCCATATGGTCGGTCGGAGCAAGATAAGCGATCAGGTTCTTTTTATTATTCGTCCACATGTCGCGGGCAATGACTGCGGCATCCGTAGCCGGCCGGTATTTACCGGTTTTGGCAAGTACCTCTACCAAAGCCCCACCGAACAAAGTATCTTCTATATTCACCTTATCCTGCCAGCCGGAACATAAAACAACGACATCGCGTCCATGAAACAGACAATAGTCCGCAACCGCCTGTAAATTAACAAAGGCCCCTGTAATAACACGATAAGCAGACTTCGCTATGGTGATAGCACGGGTACCATTGGTCGTCGTAAAGATCACATCCTTGCCGGCTACTTTCTCCGGCGTATAGTCGAACGGTGAATTTCCGAAGTCGGCAAAATCACATCGTTTCACATTACGTTCGGCACCGACCAGCCAGCCTTTTGCCTTATATTCCTGAGCTTCCTCCACCGTCGCTACCGGACGGATACTGCGAACGCCATGCTTGAAAGCAGCCGCCATCGTTGTCGTTGCCCGGAACACATCCACTACTACGACAATCGCTTCCGGGTTATGATATACCGGATACAGGGCCGGCGAAAAACATACATCAATCTTCATATCTTCTCGTTTTAATCATCTGATATTACCCGCAAATGTACAGGATAATTCGCTGAATACCTAGTCTGGTTACCCCGCAACTACCTATTATATAAAAGATTCTATAATAAAAATGAGGATTAACCAAATTAGCATGATAAAATGTTATAGTATCTACAATCATCTATTTGTTAGGAACCTTTTTTACTCATGCTTGTTCTTTTACTACATTTTGAAAACGTTTTAAACTAAATCGTATGAAAAGAATTGTATCTTTTATCGTCGTTTTCACTCTTGTAATGGGGGGAATGACACATGTACAGGCTCAGAGTAAAGCCGTAGAAAAAGCAGAGAAAAAGTTAGAAAGAGAAGCTAAGAAAGAAGCAAGAGAAGCGAAGGATGCTATCATGGACGAACAGGAATTCAACACTGCCATGCAAGCTATCACCAACCAGTCTTTTGTATTGGAAGCCAACTCCGTACAGCCAATGAACGGACAGGTTTACTATGTAAACTCAAACACAAACTTCGTCTCTTTGAATGATGGCCAGGCAATGGTACAGATCGCATCCAACTCTCCGTACCCAGGTCCTAACGGATTAGGTGGTGTTACCGTACAGGGAAGCGCATCCAACATCCAAACCAAACAGGACAAAAACGGTAACGTTTACCTGTCAATGAGTGTCCAGGGTGTTTTCATCTCTGCCACTGTAAACCTGGTATTGATGAACGGAAGCAACAAAGCAACAGTTACCGTAGACCCGAACTTCTCAGGAAGAGACCTGACAATGACAGGAACATTAGTTTCATATGCCCAGTCAAACATTTTCCAGGGAACGACCTATTAATTTAGCATCAACATTAAACATGAAGAGCGCTTACCATCAGGTAAGCGCTCTTTTTTTATAGAAACAATTAAGTCTTATTTATCAAACGGGATCATATACTGAACGAATGCTTCGATTGCTTCATAGGAAGCCAGACCCAGATCCTTATACAGTTCGGCTGTAGCACGGTTACGGTCTTCGGCACGCTGCCAGAACAGACGTTCGTCGTCACCCAGGAACGGTGCGCTTTCTGCCTGAGACTGATGTTTCAGGATAGCATTACGTTTGAAGCGCAATTCTTCCGGACTGATAGGAACTGCCATTTCGATGTGGTCCATTTCCCATTCTGCCCATGCTCCGCGATACATCCAAACACGGCAATGTTTCAGCCATTCTTCGTCTTTCAGTTCATCAATGGCAGCCAGTACGGCATCCAGACAAACCTTATGTGTTCCGTGCGGGTCAGCCAGGTCACCGGCCACGAACATCTGGTCCGGTTTGATATCCTGCAACAGTTTCTTTACGATAGCGACATCGGCTTCACCCAGATCATTCTTCTTGACAAGACCTGTTTCATAGAACGGAAGATCCAGGAAGTGAACGTTTTCATCCTTCACACCTGAATAACGGCAACCGTGACGAGCTTCTTCACGACGGATAGTACCTTTCATGAACAGGACATCTTTCTTTTCCGGTTCCCCGTTTTCTACCTTTTCGAAACGCAGGTATTTGATAATCTCTTCCGCTTTGTCTTTAACAGTACTGTCATTCGGAGAATATTTGTCGCAAACATCACGCAGATACTCGCAGTAACGGATTACTTCATCATCCCCCACAGCAATATTGCCGGAAGTTTCATAAGCCACATGCACATCATGGTGCTGGTCGCACAAACGGCGCAAAGTACCCCCCATAGAGATCACGTCGTCATCCGGGTGCGGACTGAATACGATCACTTTCTTCGGATACGGAGTAGCGCGTTCCGGACGGTTGGAATCGTCTGCGTTCGGCTTACCACCCGGCCATCCGGTGATTGTATGCTGAATATCATTGAAAATCTTGATATTTACGTTATAAGCGGAACCATACAACGCTAAGAGTTCGCCCAATCCGTGTTCGCTGTAATCCTTGTTTGTCAGTTTCAGGATCGGTTTGCCGGTCAACTGGCACAGCCAAACGATAGCACGACGGATCAGTTTGTTATCCCAATCACAGTTGGTAACCAACCAGGGATGGCTGATTCTAGTCAGTTCGTAAGCGGCAGACAGATCGATCACCACCTTTGCATTCATATGAGTCTGCAAATAAGTAGAAGGAACTGTTTCACTGACCTTGCCTTCAACCGTATTGGCGATGATACGTGATTTATCTTCACCCCAGGCCATCAGAATCACATTCTTGGCTCTCAGAATGGTTGAAATACCCATTGTGATTACACTTGCCGGAACATTTTCAATCGATTTGAATGTACGGGCAGCTTCTTTGCGTGCATCGTTATCCAACAAAACCAGACGGGTTCCGACATTGGCAGATGATCCCGGACCGTTAAAGCCGATATTACTAGCATGCCCTACTCCCAACAGGATGTAGTCGATTCCGCCGAAATTCTGGATTTGCTGTTCATACTGTCTGCAAAATTCAAAGATATCGTCTTTCGGCATAGAACCGTCGGGTGAATAGATATTCTTCGGATCAATATCCACCTGGTCGAGGAATGACTCCTTCAAATAAGCCAGATTACTGTTTGTCGATGCGCTCAGCGGATAGAACTCGTATACATTAAATACAATTACGTTGCGGAAGCTCAGTTGTTCTTCCTTATGCATACGGACCAATTCCTTAAATACACTCTGAGGGGAACGTCCGCCTGACAAAGCGAGAACGAAAGGTTCTCCGGCTGCCTGTTTTTTACGTATTTGTGAGGCCAATTCTTTCGCGATCACGAAAGATCCTTCTTCAGCTGATTCGTAGATGTTTGTCGGAATCTTCTCCATACGAGTTAAAACTGATTGCTCGTAAGCGTTTTCCGGACGGTAATACCTGAGCGGTATACGCGTCAGGGTAATCTGAGAACTAAGGTTCGTCTTCATGTTTAATTACGATTTAGTAGAACTTTTTTACTTGAACTACAAATATAACAATTCTTCGGCAAATAAAGATTAAAGAACCCTATCAAAAATATCAAAAAAAAGCGACCTACTCACCACGAGCCAGCCGCTTCGGTCAAAACCTTAACTATGAAAAAATTTATACGTTCGTTTGATATATTCCGCTACAAAAATACAAACTTCTTCAAAAATACAACTTTTAGTTCGAAAAAATATCAAAAAAATCATTTACCCCCCACCCTGATCTTCAGGGAGAGTTTCAAACAGAGGAACAGTCCCCGCCGGACCAGACGGCAAAGGACGCGGATAAGATTCAACACTCTCAGGCTTTTCCTTATCATCCGAAGAAGGTTTAAAGTGAAACAAAAAGTTTAGCAAAGCCAAAATGAATTCGAGGATCTTTTTAAACTTGGACATAATGTTCATTGTTTTAGGTTACTCATTCTTAATTGTCAACTGTCAATTCAATCACCGCCCGTACCGTCGCAGCGATCTGCACCAGGCTACGGCGATAGGTTTCGCGGTCGTCGCCGTTCAGCTCGCTGATGTAAGGACTGTAGGCAATCTCCTTGGCGTACGCCTCCATATGATGGCTCACCTGCCAGGCAGAACGGTAGTTGTTACGGATCAGGCGGGCGAAATCGAGAAAAGAATTTTCCCGCGTGTCGTACCGGCGGAACTGCAACGAATAACGAGAAGTTTCGACCGCCACCTTCCCGCCATGCCAATAAGCGTTACTGGCCCCGTAGGCCGTCAACCCGAAGAAATTATTATGCTTCACCGCCAGGTTGCTCGTCCCCCAACCACTCTCGAAAGCAGCCTGCGAAAGAATCACCACCGGATTCAAGTTAAAATCAGCTCCCGCCGACAAGGCTGCCGGCAAGGAGTCTTTAACAAATCTGATTTGTTGTGCTGTCATACGCTTTACTCGATTTCAGGACGGTCACTACTACCACTGTCATCCTTACCGGAAGTACCGGCATTGATGCGTTCGAAACTCACTTTGTCAAGAATTTCCTTCAGCGAAACGCTGGGACGGAATACAATACGGGGTTTACGGATCATGGAAGCCTTGAACTCTTCCGTAGTTGGAGTGCCCGAACTTCCGACATTGATTTGAAAATTACCCAATTCCCCCAACTGCACGACCTCGCCACGCAGCAGAGCTTCCTTGAGCACGAACAACAGCCCATCCATCACCACCTTCACATCGCCCGGCGAAGCGGTCGAATAGGCCGAAATAGCCGTACAGGTCTGCTGGAAAGTCATCATACCGTTGCTGTTCACCGAAGCATAATACTTTTGCGCACCTTCGGCAGCATCTTTCGACAGGTCTTTGCGCAAGACCAATTTGTACCTTACTGACATAACATTAAAAATTTAAGGGTTAGTGTTCCGAATAATTACAATACAAAGATACCTCCGACCATCTCCGCCCGACAGGCATACACGGGCGACAGCTTCCCTACTCTGGCATTTCAGGGCATAAAACTTCTGTGTGCCATAGCATGACTTTTGACTCACTTTTTTCTTTGTAAAAAAAACAACGAAGCCATACATTTCAACGCCTATCTATTTGCTTTTCTTGTTTTTATTTCGTACCTTGCTGGTACAAACAAGAAACAAAAACAACATGGAAAACTCCAAAAATTACTCTCGCGTATGGGCATTCTACGAACTCGCCCTCTGCTATTTTCCGGACTCAAGTCCGAAAATAGCCGCCGAAAAACTGCGAAGATGGATCAAGCTATCGGGAAACCTCAAAGAAAAGTTACTCGTCCTCGACTGGAAGCCGGGCAACAAACTCCTTACCCCACGCCAAGCCGTTTGCATAGTCGATCATCTGGGCGAGCCTTAAAACACATCCGTTTTATTAACTAATATGTATATCATGAATAATGATGAAAACCAGGAATTTTCCTTCTACCGGCAATTATACAACCTACGGGAAGACGGAAAAATGACGCTTTCACAGCTACACGCTATGATTGTCGGACCAAAACTTAAGTTTATAACCAATGAAATCAGACGACTGGACGCCGCCGGAAAAGAGAAGCAGACCAAGAAACAGAAGCTATCCCTGCCCCTTTTCGCTGTCTCCTATCTGTTTCCCGAAGAGCGATACAGCGACCAGGCAGGACAGCCGACCGGCTATGTGCTGGCGGATGTCGACGAACTGGCCATGCCCGCCGCCGACTATCTGGAACGTTGCAAGGCGTTGCCTTTCGTCGCACTCGCCTATGTCAGTGCCCGGGGCAAGGGCGTGCACCTGATCTGCCGCGCGGAAACCGATGCAGCCAGCCACGCCGACGTGTGCCAGGCCCTCTTCGATACCATTGAAGCGACGCTGGGCGAGCCCGTCGACCGTGTCTGTACCGACCTGACACGTACCAGCCTGCTCTGCCACGACCCCGCCTGCCATTACAACCCGCAGGCCGAACCGTTTCGCCGGCCGGCTCCGCCCTCGCCGCAAACCCGCGAACACACCCGAACTGCCGGTGGAACCGGCCCCTCTGACCTCTCCGAAGCCGAACGCCTCGCCCTCTACCTCGATCGCGCCGACCAACGGTTCATCTGGCAAAAAGGGCAACGCCACAGCCAACTCGTCAGCCTCGCCTTCTCGCTCAACCGCGCAGGATTCGACCGGTTGACGGTCGTACAGGCTTGTATATTCCGCTATGCCGAAAAGGATTTCGACGACAAAGAGATCAGCAAAATAATCGACTCAGTATACAATAAGTCTGCCTTCGAGCATGGTGCCAACCGTCGGGAATACAGTCCGAAAAGCAGTCAGCGAACCGCCACTTCCGCCATTCCCGCCACTAAAGAACCTTTTTCCGGCAATTCGTACGACGAGACAGACGAACAAGTTAAAAACCAAGAGACGCCCTATTTCGACAGGGAGTTGTTGAAAGAGGCGCCATTGCTTTTGAAGGACATGGTGCGGAGCGACTTGTCCGGCCGCCAGTTCGACATCGCACTGGTGGGAGCATTGGGTGCATTATCTACATTAACCCCTCACGTGAAAGGGTCGTACCAAGGCAAAAA
The DNA here is from genome assembly GCF_020091425.1 of Parabacteroides goldsteinii. Taxonomy (NCBI): domain Bacteria; kingdom Pseudomonadati; phylum Bacteroidota; class Bacteroidia; order Bacteroidales; family Tannerellaceae; genus Parabacteroides; species Parabacteroides goldsteinii. The sequence continues at coordinate 3,214,427 of NZ_CP081906.1, forward strand.
CGTAAGCCCCACGCTCTACCTCTACGTCGTAGCCCCCGCAGGCTTCGGCAAAGGAATACTGAACGAAATACACAAGGCGACAGACGTATGGCATCAATACATACGCGACATATCACGCGCGTACGTATTAAAATATGAAGAAGAACTCGCTGCCTACGAGCATCATGTCGCCACGGCAAAGAAAAACGGGAAGAACCCGATCCTGACTCCTCCTGCGGTGGTGTTACAAAAGGAGCTGGACCTGCCCGGCACCATCACCCAGGCGAAGCTGACCGAACAAATGAAGACCAACGAGCATTACCCCGCCCTACTCTGCGAAACCGAGATCGGCGTGCTGGTGGAGGCTATCAACAACGAACATGGCAAGTACGTCTACCTGCTCAACCAGATCGCCCAGCAGGAGGCGATCGGACGAGGGTCATTGCAGAACAAGATCGTCACCTGCCAATTCCCCCTCATGTCGCTCCTCACCAGCGGCACTCGGGGACAGTTCAAAAGACTGATCAACAGTACCGACGACGGGCTCTTCTCCCGCTTCCTGGGATACACCATCAACGAAGCGCCGGAGTGGAAAGAGCTGACCGACATCGACGACACACCGGCAGCCAGCAATTATTATCCCCTGCTGGGTGAACGGGTGAAAGAAACCGGCATCTTCCTCGACGAGCATCCCACGTTCGTGCGCTACACCGACGCGCAACGCAAGCGCATGAACCGCCGGTTCGAAAAAATGTCGAAAAAGGTACGCTGGTTCAAGGGCGACGACCAGCTGAGCGTCGTACACCGCCTGGGCAACTACCACTTCCGCATCTGCATGCTGCTGACAGCCTTGCGCAAAGCGGAAGAGAAGTCGACAAGCGAGGTCGTAATCGTAAGGGATATCGACTTCGATATCGCCATGATGTTCATCCAAACATTTCATAAACATATCGACGCGCTGAGTAGCCTGTTGCCTGAAAGCCTGGCTTCGCCGGAATACAAGAATACCGACAGCAACGAACAGTTCTTCCAAAATCTGTCCGAAGAGTTCACCACCGCCCATGCCATCGAGCTAGCACAGTTGTATAAAATACCTGAGCGAACAGCCGAGCGATTACTGACAAAATGGTTGAAGATAGGACTCTTAGCACGTCCGTCACGTGGTCTGTACCGTAAGACGAACAAGTATTCTCAAGACTAACCGCTCACAAAAAGTCTCTATGGCGGAAGTGGCGGTTTGGCGGAAAGAAGAAAAATAATACCCGCGGAAAAAACCATACGGTTTTTTGACAAAAAGCGTACATTTTCTCCCCCTAAAGCGTACGATTTTCATTTATTACTCGCTAATAACAGAATTTTATCATGAAATTCTGTTATTTAAAAACAAAATATAATGGCTAGAAAAAACCTTCGTTTTTTTTCGTCATTGTTTCACAGCAAAAGTAAGTTCATTATTTTTAGTTTCCAATTTTTTTTAAGCAAAAGATTTTCAATTCCTTAGATATCATCTTATCAAAAAATCGTTCAACAAATAATAAACCGTTGATTATTAAAAATAATGACTAAAAAAAACGAAGGTTTTTTCTAGTCATTTTGAAGAAACTCACTAGTATTTCACTTAAATATCAACGGTAACATGAAGTATGGAATAAGTACTCTGATAGCTGTTTTACTGGCGATTGCATACCCATCGTCGCTTAAAGCGCAGAAACTGGCATTGAAAAGCAACCTGGTAGCCTGGGCTACCACCACTCCAAACCTTGGTTTTGAAATGGCGGTAGACAACCAATATACCGTCCAGTTGTTCGGCAGCTACAATCCTTTCACTTTAAAAGAAAACAATAAGCTGAAACATTGGCTCGTACAGCCCGAAGTGCGCTGGTGGACGAAAGAGGCGTTCAACGGTCATTTCGTCGGGTTACACCTCATCGGCGGGCAGTTCAACGCCGGTAGCATCAAGTTACCTTTCAACATCTTGCCCGACCTCGACACCCATCGTTACGAAGGTTGGGGCATCGGCGGCGGTATCTCCTACGGCTACCAGTGGAAGCTGTCAGAGCGTTGGAACCTGGAGACTTCACTCGGACTGGGCTATGCACGACTGAGTTACGACAAGTTCCCCTACGAAAAATGCAGTAAAAAAATCGGCGAAGAGAAGAAGAACTACTTCGGACCGACCAAAGTGGCACTAAGTATTATTTACATCATAAAATAATTTAATCATGAGAAAAAGAAGTTTATTTGCTATGTCGCTGATCAGCCTGGCATTGGTGGCATGTTCAAACGACGAAGAAATCAACAAAGTAATCGACCAGGAAAATGAAGGTGGCGCACTGGTAACGCTGAAACTGGATGTGGCAAAACCACAAACAAAAGGTAGTCCGGATGCTACAAACCAACAAGCCGGGAAAACCGAAGAAAACACGATCAGCAATGTAACGGTTGTTGTGGATTATGGAACGGAACAGAAGTATTTCAAAGATTCCGATGCATTTGAGAGTGGTCAAGGACGGATTCCAGCTGAGAAGGAATTTTCATTCAAAGCTCCGGAAGGTGATGCAACGTTCTATGTATTTGCTAATGTGAACTCAGCCGACCAGATAGAGAACAGCTGGAAAACCGATATGGTTTCTGCCGGAACAGTCAGCGAATATTACACAGACAGCAAATTCTTTATGAGCAACCAGGATGGTAAAGGCGTGCAACATACCATCAGTGCTGTCAGCAAAAATGAAGTAAAAGTCAACATCGAACGTGCCGCAGCCAAAGTAACTGTAGAAAGTAAAGCAGATTTCACTGACAACACCCACGGAGGAAACCTGCGCGATATGTCATTTACATTGGGTAACATGGTTGACAAGTTTCATTTGTTGCAACAATCTAATTACGCTATCCCAACAGGTCTAACTTATTTACCTACCAATGACGTTGCAGCTACCAATGATTGGAAAAACGTAACATTAGGACAGACCGCAAACGGTCAGGGAACCGTACAAGCAACTGCTCTTGCCGGAGCTTATTGTATGGAAAACATTTCTGCGGACAACAACCAGAATACAACCACCTACGCCAAATTCAAAACAACATTTGTCCCGGGTAAGGCGTTGGATTTCGATGTTGCCGACGGTGGAGATGGTCTGAAAATAAAGAATGATTTGAAAACTGTAACAGTAGGAGATACCGACCTAGCCCCCTCTTTCTATGTGGTTCTTGAAGGTGACAGAGAGAACGTGACTTCCAACTATATCTTAAAGTCTGATTTGTATCAAGCAGATGGAACAACACTGAAAGATGGTGTAAAACTGAGTCCAACTAATGGTGGCTATGACGTTACAGGTATCGACGGCATATCTAAAATATCTGCTGAATATGAAAACGGTCAATGCTACTTCGGTCCGATCTGGTTCAACATTGATGCCTCAAAAGTAGCGTCACCTGTTTACCGCAACGACTGGTATCACCTGACAGTGAAAAGCATCAAATTGCCGGGTTCTCCGCAGGAACCGGGAGACGGAGGAGAAGAACCTTTGGTTTCTGACGCAGACGTAACAGTTGAAGTAACCGTTCAGGCTTGGGAATGGGAACCCAGAGATATCGAACTGCAATAAATACTAGAAAATAACGCTCAACCACCGGGTGCGAACCATGCTGCCCGCAGGATCTCGTACCCGGTTCTTACTTTTAATATTCAGAAAACAATGAACAAAACACTCACATACCTTTTCCTGGCCAGTCTATGCATGGCCGGTTTCACCGGATGTATCAAAGAGGACTTTTCCGACTGTCCGCTGCCTGTCGATCCGCCGGTTCCACCGGTAGAGGAAACCGACGGTCTGCTGAAACTGCAACTGTCGTACACAATGCACAACCATAAAGAGAACGGCACCTACACCGACCGCTTCGACCAGGAAGTACACAAGGCGGACGTGTTTGTGTTCGACCAGGACGGAATGCTTGTCTTACGGGATACCGACCCGGCTACAGCCTCCGCCACTACCTCCCCCTATACCCGCACGATGAAACTGCCTGCCGGTACCTACCAGGCTGTCGTATGGGGAAACCATTATGAAGACGAAACAACCTGCCTGACAGGAAAAGAGATTCCACTGGCAGCGTCGCACATGACCCTGAACGATGCCGAAGACGGAAAGATTACCTATCTTACCGACTCGCTCTTCCACGGTATGACCGCGCAACCCTTTACCATCGTGGCCGGCGAAGAACAAACAGTGCCCGTCGACCTGATGAAAAACAGAAAAGATATCCGCCTGCTCGTGCGTTGGCACGAAAAAGGAACGAACAAAGGTACGCTTTGTTCGCACGCCTCCCATTTTAACAATCTAAGCGCCAGAATTTTCGAGACTAACACGACAAGCGACTTCCATAACCAGCTGATACGTCAGGATACCGTAGCTTACCTGGGCTGCGACTTCACTCCGGCCATGTGCTACGACTCGGCATTCCACGCCGACGGTATCTGTCCGCCTACCGAAACAACCTTCAAGGCAGACTTCCCCATGCAGCGACTGATGAAAGACAGCCAGGCACGACTCGCCCTTTACCGCGGCGACTCGCTGGTATACGAACGACGACTACTCGACATTATCAACCGCATCGACGAGTATGCCACCCAGGAAGCCCTCGACCGAGAAGACCATTTCCTGATCGAGCTCCTCTTCGAATGCGAACATCCGGATGACCCGGTCGACCCCGACCCAGATCCCGACCCAGATCCCGATCCGGATCCGGATCCTGACCCTTGGCCCGATCCTGACCCTGATCCTTGGCCGGAAGATGTTTGGAACCTGATCAGCATCACGATCAACGGTTGGAATTTTATCGAAAACGACGTTGAGTTATAAGAAGCAAATAACTTATTAAACAGACACTAGTATGCTAAAGATAAATAAACGAATCAAATGGATAACGGCAACATTGCTTGCCGTTATCCTCCTCATACTCCCCGGCTGCGACAACGAATCGCTACTGAGCGATTCCGTCCTCGCCGGCTCCACCACCCTGCGCCTAAGTACAAAGGGGATAGTCGTAAATCCCTCTGCATCGGACACAGACTGGGAGGTATATGTAAAGACGCTCCGCTTGATCGGCTTTCAGGAAGGGAAACTGGTGGTGAATCATAAGATAAATGACTTGACCAATTATAAGGTAGAAGGAACCGATCCAGACACTTACATAGAAATCCCGTTGGACGAAAGTACCGGAGTTACCATAAAAAGAGGAGAATTGGATTTGTATGCGGTGGCAAATGAAGAGGTTGGTGACTTTCCAGACAATACTTTTTCAAAAGATATTACGGCTGAAGAATTGGAAGCCTTGATGGTTAAGGCAAAAGATTCATACAGTGCTCCCGATGCCGCCACCCCTTTCCTGATGTCTGCCAAAGTAAATACGACCTTGCTGGCAGAAGAAAATAGCATAAAGGTTGAACTTGTCCGCACGGTAGGAAAGGTGGAGCTGACTTCGGTAAAGTTGGAAGACCAAACAAAGGTGAAAGACCCAACTTATTCTTTGTCCGCCACAGGAAATGTATATGCAACCTATCCCCTTTTCACAGGAACGGGAACGGAAACAATAGCACTTGCCAATGCAACAGCAACCAATGCCCCGCTTTATTTGTCGGAAGCTACGGCTAATGCTGTTACGATAGAAGTAGTTGTTACTTATGATGGCAATGAATATAAAGGCTCATTTAGTGACAAACAGATTATCCGCAACAAATGTATCCAAATCAATGCAACGATTAAACGAGCAGAAGAGAATAAATGTCTATTGCTTGAATCAACAATTCAGAATTGGATTCTTAAAGAGTTAAAACCTGAATATAACTAACTCAAACTATTCAATAAAACAAATAGAAAAGAATGAAACTATATACTTACATCAAACAGATAGGGGTTGCATTGAGTATTCTTTCACTCAGTTGCCTATATACGGCCTGTTCCGATGAAACACTAATAGGTCCTTCTTATTCGAATGGAAAAGGTGGAGTTACCCTCAACATTACCCTTCCCGCCCCAATCGTCATTACCCCCATGACGAAAGCCGGAGCAACAGACTTCAACAAAATCAACGACTTGAATATAGTGATAGCTGATGGAGAGGAAGATCAAGAGTCAATTCATGCTATCATATATTATGACGTGAACAACCCGAATGATAATTCTGATGTTACTTTTGATATTAAAGACGGAGTACCTTCAGTACACTTTTCGAAAGATTATGCACAGAATAATGACCTATCCTCTAAAACGATTTTTCTGGTTGCCAATTACGGAAAAGATCTTTCTGCATCCAAACCAGAAAATGTCGATGCATTGCGCTCACTACAACAAGGCTCATCCGATACGCCAGGAGTACCGAATGGATGTATGATGTTCGCCCAGGCGACAGATGGTGGTACTCACACAGACGGCGATGGTTCCACAGGAAAATCACTAAAGGCAAATCTGCAACGTACTGTTGCTATGATAACAGTCGCTATTGACGGTTCCGGTCTTAATAAAAATATATCAATTACCCCTACTGCGATTCGTTTATTCCGAGTGCCGACCGATTGTTATATAGGTAAACCCAATGACAATGTACCAACCGAACGCATCACCGCCTCCGGAGAATTTAAGGATGCACTTCAATATTCATGGCAACCGATTGTAGGAACAACGACACAAACGAGCGGTTATTCGGAATGGCGTTCGCACGGAACGGAAACCGGTGGACATTATAACGAGGATAACTATGACGATCAATCGATTGTACCCTTGTTTATGTTTGAAAACTTACATGGCGAAGATTTTGGAGAACCATTAACAGAAAATGACCATCAAGGTGGCAAACGTCCTGCCGGGATTGCCAATAATCCCGACGCTATTGATGCGGCAACTCAAAACTGCTCGTACCTACAGGTAGATGCCAACTACATGAAGGTGGATGACAATGGAAGTCCCCTGTTCAGCGGTAAAGTAAGTTTCAAGTTCTTCCTTGGAGCAAATGAATATGACAATTTCGATATCGAACGTAATCATTACTACAAAGTCACTTTGTCTTTAAGTGGTAATGGGGTAACGGAAGGAGGACAAGTAGGAACGGATGCAGACGGGAATACTATCTTGCAAGCGAATCCGAGTGACGTTACATGGCGCGTGGACAGCGACCTTTCGACCGCTTCATTTATTACCGGCGACGTAAATTTGAATGCGAGTGGGGAGTATTTCTATGTACATGTGGCGGCAGATCCTGGTGTAACATGGACCGTGTCAGGAAGTGGCGACTATTTTGTTTGGTGTTACGGTTCTATAGGTGGTTGGACCGGCTGGGGTAGTGTGGCTGGAGGGACCGCTATCTCGCCAATAGATGAGAGTGGAACATTATTATTTTACTGTGAGCCATGGATGTACCAAGAAAATGACGTTTCTCAAAGTCTGGTATTAACCCTAACTCCTTCTTCGGGATCTTCTACTTCAATCACGATTACGCGATATTCTCCTCTCAGAATTACATTGAGTGCGGCAGACTACCCTTATATCCAAGAAGTTTTTGGAAAATCTCAAGTGAATTTTTTGTTGGATAGAATCGACCGGGAAGCGTTACCATGGGGATTTTCCGGAGAAGTATTGGATCAAAACCATGCGGATGGATTCGACAACACGTTTCACTTGATTGATGAAAATCCTGATTGTGGTCATAATCATAGAACTGTAGCTGAAAAATACCTGCCTTTCGGTACGGCAGATAAAACAGATCCGGCTCAAGGAGGAAGTGCCATGATTTATGCGTTGATGCTTTATGAAAATCAAAACACAACACCTTCCGGAGATCCTTCTACGGGTGTTTTGCAGCAAGATTTTCCTGTCATAGACAGAACACAGGATTGGTCGAATACTAAATATTATTGGACGATACCTTCTATTGAAGAGTGGCAAATCATAGAAAAAGCAGCTCGGGATAAAGGAATTTTGGATGAAGACTTCCCGATACTTGACTGGTTCAGGTATTGGACATCAGATGCCGTGACGCGACTTTCCGAACCAAAAGGCGGATATACCCATGCTTTTACCTATCAGTTCAATAGAGGTTTGGATGCGCTTACAGCGGATGGTGAATATCCGATAGAGCAAAAAGCCCTTAGAACGGAAAGACTTCGTTTTAGGTTAATCTCTGTAGCTCCAAATAATTTACCTTCGGCAAGATAATACACTCTTTGTATTGAAAAAAACTCGCCCCGCTTCGAATCTTTAGGGATTCGAAGCGGGGCGGTTTATTACAAGCAAAAGTCACACTATGGCACGCAGACGAGACGAGAAATGCATTCCTGTTTCATTCAAGCCAATGTATTCGTTCCTTCCACCAAATGTCCCATCGACCAGACAGAACGGACATTCAACTTACGGTCCAGAATAACAATATCGGCATCTTTACCACGTTGCAGAGAACCCTTGCGATCGTCTACTCCCATCAGGTGAGCCGGCGTTTCAGAAGCCATGCGAACAGCGTCTGCCAAAGGAACTCCGGCATTTTGGGCCATCGTACGAACCAATACATCCATTGTAGCGATACTACCTACCAATGAAGAATGGTCTGCCAGTTTACAAACGCCATCTTCTATGATAATCCGGGGATCATCAACGGGCTTTCCTTCATTGGCGGCATAAGCCAATGCATCCGTTGTCAGACAAGTACGTTCCACACCTTTCAGCTTGTAAACCAGACGCAGGATTGTTGAAGGCAAGTGACGGCCATCGGCAATCACCTCCACCGTCATATCATCTTCCAAGAACACACTCTCTACCGTTCCTTCATATTTATATTCACGACGCTTATGGAATCCGGGCATAGCATTATAGAAATGAGCCGCATGCGTAAAACCGGCTTCATAAGCAGCTTTAATATCTTCAAATTCTGCCTCCGTATGAGAAACAGCTGCCAAAAGACCTTTTGAACGGACATAACGGGCAAAATCCAATGCCCCCGGTAATTCCGGACTTGCATCCCAACGTTTAATACAATTCGTACTTTCCAGTAACGATTTATATTCGTCCGAATCAGGATCTTTCAAAGCGTCTGTCAGTAAACTGCCTGCCATCTTCGGATTCAGATAGGGTCCTTCCAACTGTAATCCCAACACAGGACTGTTTTTCTCTGCCATCGCACTTTCACATAAGGCAACCCCTTTCCTGATTTCAGTCATGGGAAGCGAGCCCAATGTCGGGAAAATACAAGTCGCCCCATATTTCATGTGTGCGTTCACTGCCCCGTGGAAAGCTTCTTCTGTACATTCCTTAAAATCATATCCACCGCCACCGTGTATATTCATAGCAACGAAACCAGGAATAATATACATTCCTTTAGCATCTACCACCGTAGCCCCTATCACAGCCAGGTCACTATTTGTTACTTCCAGTATTTTACCATCACTGATCAGAACAGAACCGTCTTTTAACCAACCTTGCGGCGTCAGGATCTGTCCGTTTATTATTTGAGTTAACATAACTTCTTCTCTATTTTATTCTTGTTCGATCCCGTTAAAACAACTTATTAGTACCTTCCACCAATTTACCCATAGCCCAGACAGCACGTACATTCAAATCTTTGTCCAAGACCATCAGGTCGGCATCTTTACCACGTTGCAAAGAACCTTTGCGGTCGTAAACGCCCATGATACGGGCCGGCGTTTCAGAAGCCATACGAATCGCATCTTCCAAAGGTATCTCAGCTTTCTGTACCACCGTACGAATCAGGCGGTCCATCGTTGCAACACTACCGGCCAACGCTGAGCGGTCGGCAAGTTTACAAACCCCGTCTTCAATGATCACACGCGGGTCGAAAGCCACCTGGCTATCGCTGGCCGCACAAGCCAAGGCATCCGTGATCAAACAAGTCCGTTCCACACCTTTCACCTTATAAACCAGACGAAGGATTGTCGGCGGGACATGAATACCGTCAGCTACCACTTCCACTGTCATGTCATCGATCAGATAGATACTTTCGACAGTTCCTTCATACTTATACTCGCGGCGTTTATGGAAACCGGGCATAGCATTGTAAAAATGGGTGGCATGTGTATAACCCGCTTCATAAGCCGTCTGGATATCTTCATACTCAGCCTGTGTATGTCCGACAGCAGCCAACACGCCTTTCGAAGTGATATACTTGCCGAACTGCATGGCACCCGGCAATTCAGGCGCAGCGTCCCAACGCTTGATACAATTCGTCTCCTCCAGCAACGGGATATATTCTTCCGGGTCCGGATTCTTGATGTTTTCAGGAATCTGACCACCGGCCATCTTCATATTGAAGTAATGGCCTTCCAGATGTAATCCGAGGATAGGACTGTCCTTTTCAGCCATCAACTTTTCAGTTGTAGCTGCCGCCGCACGGATCATCGGGATGGTTGAAGACGACAAAGTCGGGAAAATACTCGTCGTACCATGTTGCATATGCGCAGCCACGGCACCACGGAACGCCTCTTCCGTACCTTCCATAAAGTCACGTCCGCCTCCGCCGTGAACATGGATTTCCACTCCGCCCGGAACGATATACATTCCCTTGGCGTCAATCAAGTTTGCACCAACTATGGCAAGGTCACAGTTGGTCACTTCCAGAATCTTGTTATCACTAATCAGAACAGAACCATCTTTCATCCAGCCCTGCGGTGTCAGGATACGACCGTTAATAATTTGAGTTAACATAATATTTTGTCTATAAATTAGGCGTTGTTATTTATCAATTAGTTCAATCTCATGGTATGATAAACCGAAGTCTATCGATTGGCAAAAGTAAATACTTTTTATTTAATGCAATCCTTCTTTAATCAATATATTTCAAAAAAAGCGCCACCGGATCACCGGGACGCTTTCTCATTCAATTCTTCTAATTCCATGGTCAACTCCGTCCATGTGTCCATTGTGTCGGACAACTCTTTTTTCAATGATGAATAATCATTATATAAAGATGTATCGGATGCTCCTTCGGGAGTTGCCAGTCTGGCTTCAATGGCAGCTATGGAGTTTTCCAGTTCCGTTATTTTATTTTCTGCCTCGGCAACGGCTTTTTCTACTTTCTTAATCGCTTTGCTTTGTTCTTTGCGTGCTTCATAAGAAAGTTTGTTTTGTGTAGGCTGAACATCCGTATCCGCAGTCAAAGAAGCTGCCTGTGTGGAACGTTCCAGTTCACGCAAACTATCCATCTTCTTTTTTTCCAGGAATTCATAGATTCCTCCCAGATGTTCAACGACACGCTGATTGCCGAATTCATATACCTTATCTACCAGGCCATCCAGAAATTCACGGTCATGGGAAACGACAATCACGGTACCGTCAAATTCACGCAACGCATCTTTCAGGACATCCTTCGAACGCATATCCAAATGGTTGGTCGGCTCATCGAGGATCAGCAGGTTGACCGGCTCCAGCAACAGGCGGATCATCGCCAGACGGCTTCTTTCTCCTCCCGACAGGACTTTCACCTTCTTCTCGGATGCTTCGCCACCAAACATAAAGGCTCCGAGGATATCGCGGATCTTGGTCCGTATATCACCCTGCGCTACATAATCGATCGTATCAAAGACCGTCAGGTTATCATCCAGCAACTGCGCCTGATTCTGGGCAAAATAACCGATCTTCACGTTATGCCCCAATTGCAGTTTTCCTTCATAGTCGATCTGTTCCATGATACATTTGACCAGCGTCGACTTACCTTCACCGTTCTTTCCGACGAAAGCGACCTTGTCCCCTCTGTTGATAGTCAATGTGACATCCTTGAAGATCAGATGATCCCCATAACGTTTAGCCACATTCTCCATAATCACAGGATAAGAACCGGAACGGGGAGCCGGAGGAAATTTCAGGCTCAGCATGGCTGTATCTACCTCATCCACTTCGATACGCTCTACCTTTTCCAACTGTTTGATGCGTGACTGCACCTGAACGGATTTGGTCGCTTTATAACGGAACCGTTCAATGAATGCTTCGGTATCAGCCAGCTTCTTCTGCTGGTTTTCGAAGGCACGGAGTTGTTGTTCGCGGCGTTCCTTACGAAGTTCAACGTATTCGGAATACTTTACTTTATAATCGTATATACTTCCCAACTCGATCTCGATCGTACGGGACGTGGTATTATCAATAAAAGCACGGTCATGCGAAACCAGGATCACAGCATTAGCACGGGTCGCAATGAAATTCTCTAGCCATTGGATAGATTCGATATCCAGGTGGTTAGTCGGCTCATCGAGCAACAACACGTCCGGACGGCGAAGTAATAACTTTGCCAACTCGATACGCATACGCCAGCCACCGCTGAACTCGGAAGTCGGACGTTCAAAATCACTGCGGTTAAATCCCAGACCGATCAAAGTACGTTCCAGTTCTGCATGGTAGTTGCTTCCCCCCATCAGCTGGAAATGTTCGGAAAGATGTGTTACCTTATCTATCAGCTTCTGATACGATTCCGTTTCGTAGTCGGTCCGTTCAGCCAGTTCCAGATTCAGCCGTTCGATCTCCTTTTCCATTTCTTGGATATGACCGAAAGCCTGTTCCGCTTCTTCACGGACAGTACGGCTGTCGGTCAGCTGCATCTGCTGAGGCAGATAGCCGATCGTCGTCTCTTTGGGAATACTCACCGTACCGGATGTCGGAGACTGCAAACCTGCAAATATCTTCAACATCGTAGATTTTCCCGCCCCGTTCTTACCGACCAGTGCGATACGATCCTTCTTGTTTACCACAAACGAAACATCATCAAAAAGCGTAAATTCGCCAAATTCAACTGTTAGTCCTTCAACCGAAATCATATTTATTTCTTTTATGGCTGCAAAAGTACACAAAAATCGCCTACCACTCCAAATTAGCAGAATGCAGTATCATAATATATGTCACAAAACCAGACAGTACCTTATCGGTAGAAAAAAAATAATTAGTAATATCAGGAAAAATACTCGGAAGATTAAAAATAGAAACGACTAAGTTCTAGCAGAACTTAGTCGTTTCTATTAGAACTAATTATTAATATATCAGTCGTTTAGGGCAAAATTGATGACGGATAGAAAAAAGCATGTTAACTTAATTGCGTAATTAATAATTAACATATTCAACTTAAGTTCTTGTTGATCGTAATTAATTTTAATATATTTAGGTATTGATAATAAAAAATATACTATATTTGCGGTGTCGTTATAAATTAGTTCTGCTAGAACTATGATAACTTCAAAACTAGTATTAATTATCAATAAAAAAACACATGAACTACAGGTCTATTTTCAAGCAAAACAAACTCCCTTTGCTTCTAATCGCACTTGCTTTTCCTGTTTCAGTAACCACTTCTTCTTTGTATGCCACAACAACAGAAGTAACTATTACCCAACAGAAAAAAGCCATAAACGGAGTAGTCTTTGACGGTGGATTAAATGAACCACTAATTGGTGCTAACGTTGTTGTGAAAGGAACAACCAACGGTACTGTTACGGATTTGGATGGCAAATTCACTTTAGAAGCCGCTCCAAATGACATTCTAGTCATTAGTAGTATCGGATTTAAGTCATTAGAAATTAAAGCCTCTGATGCAGCGAAAGGAAAAATCACACTACAAGAAGACACACAAGCGCTGGACGAAGTAGTTGTTGTAGGCTATGGCGTACAGAAAAAAGCCAATCTGACAGGTTCTGTGGCTCACATCTCGGCAGAAGCGATTGAATCGCGTAGTGTAGCAAGTGTTTCGGCAGCTTTAGCCGGACAAATTCCAGGTGTAACGGCAATACAAAGTTCCGGTGCCCCTGGATCGCAAACCGCAAGTATTACGATTCGTGGAACAAACTCTATCAACGGCGGTAGCCCGCTGGTAATTGTTGATGGTGTACCCGGCAGTATGAATACGATCGACCCGCAGGACATCGAGAGTCTTACCGTATTGAAAGATGCCGCTTCTTCTGCCATTTACGGTGTGCAAGCTGCTAATGGTGTTATTTTGATTACCACTAAAAAAGGTAAAAAAGGTGACAAAGCCCGCATTAACTATTCAGGTTCCGTTGCCTGGTCATCACCGGTTGCATTATTAAAATTCCTGGGTGCCGGAGATTATGCCATGTTATACAATGAAGCTGTAAAAAATGAAAATCCTAATGCCATCCTCCCTTACACAGAAGAAGACATTCAAAACTATCGAAACGGAACACTCCCCGACACAGACTGGTATGATGAAACATTCAAAAAGAATGCACTGGAAACATACCATAACCTGTCTATCAATGGAGGTTCGGAAAAAACCAGTTACAATGCCTCTATCGGTTATACACGCCAGGATGGTCTGATCGACGTCAATAAATACGACCGTTTCAACGGACGTATCAGCGTAGACAGTGACATCAATAAATGGTTGACTGCCGGATTAAATGTTTCCGGTTACAGAGGAACTAAAAACGATGGCTGGGAAGGTTATGCTTCACTGCGCCAATATTGTAACCGACTGGCTCCTATTTACCCTGTATACAATGACGACGGCAGCTTCTATTACAGCGGTCTGGCCAATCCGGTTGCCCACCTCGACAATACAGGATTCACACGACAGGTCGACCAGCAGCTTAATGCGACAGCCTATGCTAAAGTCAATATTTTACCGGAGTTGAATGTCAAAGCGTTATTCTCTGTCCGCAATGATACCCGAAACAACGAAGGTTTCAAAAAACTGTTGGAATACGGAACCGGAAACAATACATTTAACTCCGGTCTGCGTGAAGGATACCAAAAATATTACGACTGGAACTGGTATACAACACAAGTCCTGGCCAATTACAACAAAACATTCGGTAAACATTCATTAACCGCATTAGCCGGTTTCGAACAAATCTATTACAATTACAAATATACCGAAGCTACCCGCAAAGGCGGTGGAAACGATGAATTAACCGAATCACTAAACACGCTGGATAAGTCTTCCCAGACAAATAAGAACGGAGGACACGAAACTGCACGCCGTTCTTATTTCGGACGCGTTCAATATGATTTCAACAACAAATATTTATTTGAAGCGAACTTACGCGCGGATGCCTCTTCACGTTTCCCTAAAGATTCCCGTTGGGGTTACTTCCCTTCTGTTTCTGCCGGCTGGCGTATCACGGAAGAAAGTTTTGTAAAAGATGCCGATATCAAATGGTTGAGCAACTTAAAAATTCGTGCAGGCTGGGGACAAACTGGTAATGAAGAATTATCAGATAGCGATATCTATCCGTCGATAGCAACGTATGCGTATGGAAGCTATATGTTCGGAAACTCTCTTTATTCTACCGCCTACGAGACTCGTTATGTAAACTCCCAACTGAAATGGGCAACCGTAACAAACTACGAAGGAGCTATTGAAGCAGGTTTCCTGAATAACCGTTTAGGATTCGAATTAGCTGTCTATAAAAAGAAAACCAAAGATATGTTGTTGTATTTACCCGTACAGGGTGTTTTGGGTATGGACGCTCCTGCACAAAATGCCGGTAGTATGCAAAATACAGGGTTCGACCTGAGTTTATTCCATAACAATCGCATCAACAAAGATTTCAGTTATGCAGTCAACCTGAATATAGCTTATGTAAAGAATAAAATTACAGACATGTGTGGAACAGAAGGAGAAAATCCGGACGACAGTAAATACTGGTATCTGGAAGGATATGCTTTAGGTTCATTCTATGGGTACGAAGCTATCGGTTATTTCAACACGGAAGAAGAATTAGCTAATGATGCAAAACGTACCGGAACAGAACAGTTAGGTGATATCAAATACCGCGACTTGAATAATGACGGTAAAATCGATGCAGCAAACGACCGTAAAGTAATCGGTAAAGACAAACCGTCATGGACAGGTGGTCTGAACATCGCTCTTTATTACAAAGATTTCGACTTCTCAGCTTTCTTCCAAGGAGCCTTCGATGTATATGGTTATTATACAGGTGAATCTTCTTACGCGTTCTACAATAGCGGCAAAGTATTGGAACGTCATCTGGATCGCTGGACTCCGGAAAACCATAATGCTTCTTATCCGCGTATCACAAAAGATTCACAGATAAACTTCTCGACCTCTTCCTTCTGGTTGCAGGATGCTTCGTATGTTCGTTTAAAAAATATTTCATTAGGATATAATATTCCGTCTGTCCTTACTCAAAAAATAGGAATCGACAAGGTTAAAGTATATATTTCCGGTGAAAACCTTCTGACCTTCAGCGGTCTGGAAGGCATTGACCCCGAAGCTCCGGCTTCCAATCGTGGAGCTTATTACGGAAACGTAAAAAAAGTATCATTAGGCTTAAAAGTATCATTCTAATTTCTCATGACTAAACAAATATGAAAAAGAATATATTATCAGTTGCCATATCGGCCTTATTATTATGTTTTTGTTCGTGCAGCGATTTTCTGGATCGTTACCCGAAAGAAGAGTTGTCTGACGGTAGCTTCTGGACAAAACCGGCCGATGCAGAAATGTTTGTAGCAGACATATATGGTATATTACCCGGTAGCGCAAATGGAGACATAGACGGAGATATCAACTCCGATAATGCAGTACACGGAATCAAATGGGCGGCAGGTGATGTGTCGAAAGGAATTTACGACCCGGCCGGATTTGGATGGAGCGGAAGTTATTCATCTATCCGGGCCTGTAACATCTTGCTCGAAAAAATCGATATGATAGAAGACTATCCTGTTGCAGATAAAGAAGCGACTATCGGTGAAGCACGTTTTTTACGCGCTTACCTATATTTTGAGTTGATCCAACAATTCGGGGATGTTCCTTATATAGAAAAGAGCCTTGCATTAGACGAGATGGAAGGTATTACTCGTACTCCCCGTGAAGAAGTATACAAAAAAGTCATGGAAGATTTCGATTACGCCATCGAAAAACTTCCGGTACAGTGGCCCTCTGACAAATACGGACGAATCACAAAAGGTGCCGCCTATGCAATGAAAGCACGTGCCGCCCTGTATTATGCCGATTGGGAAGTTGCGGCAAAAGCGGCAAAAGCTGTTATCGACTCAAATCAATACGAACTGTTCGATGCTGAAGGTACAGGCCGTTATGCCGAATTGTTCTGGGAAAGCCAAGAAGCTTGTAGTGAAGCCATTTTGATCCGCCAGTTCAATGCTCCCGATAACACAAACTACATCATCGGATGGGAATGTTTTCCTACTAAAGGTTGGGGAGGTATCAATCCGACACAAAGCCTGGTAGACGCATTCGAATGTATCGACGGTGCTCCGATCAACAAATCTTCTTTATATGATGAAACAGATCCATTTACCAACCGCGATCCGCGTCTGGAAGTCTGTGTATTGCATGACGGCGAAGAAATGTATGGAACGACTATTAAAGTAGCACCATTAAAATCAAGTGGAAACACCGGTATCGCACAACATGGCGATGCCACAGCCACCGGTTATTATCAACAAAAATGGTTAGATCCCAATATAGACCCTCAATCCACAGGATGGGATATGGGAAAAGATTGGCATGTAATCCGTTTCGCCGAAGTCTTATTAACTTATGCAGAAGCCCAAAATGAAATAGCAGGTCTGGACGATTCAGCATTCGAAGCGGTAAACCGTGTACGTCGTCGTGCCGACATTCCCGAATTGCAAAAAAAACGATGCGAGCAAACCGACCTATTGCGGAACACAGGATGAACTGCGCCAGCGTATCCGTAACGAATGGCGTGTTGAATTTGCACTGGAAGGAGGTAAACGCCAATGGGATATTCGTCGTTGGGGCATAGCCAAAGATGTACTGAATGCTCCATTCCTGGGATTAAAATACAAATTAGTTGACGATCCGAATGCTCCTGCCGAAGACGGAGGTAAAAAGTGTATTCTCTATCAGGGAGAAAACATAAAACTGACAGGTAGCCGTTATTCCGATCATAATTATGTATATCCGGTTCCACAATCCGAAATCGATCTGAATCCGGCATTGACTCAAAACGCCGGTTATGAATAACAAACTCTAAAAGGGAAGATGTATCAAATGTCTCTGACTGTCTTTGATACATCTTCCTCTTTTCCTGAAACATAAAATATGAAAAACACCTATTGGATTCCATTCCTATGCCTGACCGGACTGTTTCTGTTTCTATTTTCCGACAGTATGGCTTACGTCATATCTTATCATGAACAGCAGGAACTATTTCTGTTCAGCCGTCCTTATCTGGAAAAGTATATTTATGAAATCGGGGGTGCAGGTCGGTATATCTCAAATTTCATCACCCAATTCTTTTATTTTCCCCTTGCCGGTAAACTTATTTTTTCATTGTTATTGTCTTCTCTTTATCTGCTTCCCTACTTAACCTGCCGGAAACTTACCGGTAAAGAAGACCCGCTGCATATAGCTTTATTGATGCCACTCCATCTGCTCATTCAATTCGAATCTGTTGATTTCAACTTTTACCATGCTTCAAATCTCTTTTGCTCTTTTCTTATATTATATCTTCTTTCTTTTTCCGGAAAAAAATATTTCTGCTATACCTTAATTCCTTTTTTATTAATAACAGGGTTCTGTCTGGGATATTCATCCCCTCTCCTGTCTGTCTCCATCCTCTTCGTCACGGGATTATCTGCGCGGTATTTAACACCTTATCTTACCAATAAAAAAAGATATTTCTACTGTTCTGCCATCTGTCTCTGTTTATATACCGGAAGTACATTTTATTCTTTTGTTATTCATTATAATATGAAAGAACGGTTACTGCTTGAGGCCGAGACTTATGTAATAAATAAAGAATGGGACAAAGTGCTAATCTGCTCCGGTAAACTCCGCGGTAACAACCAACTGATGGAGTATTTCCGTAATATGGCTCTTTTTCATACCGGACGTATGCCCTACGACCTCTTGAAATATCCCCAAAGTAAAGGAGTCGCCTCTCTGTACCTCCCCTGGACAGGCGAAGCCAGGAGAAGCCGGTACGGACATTATATTTACGAACAACTGGGCTATATAAACGAAGCTCACCGCTGGGCATTCGAAGCAATGGTCGTATATGGAGAAACGGCGCCAATCGTCATCAACCTGATTCGGTATAATATAGCAAACCGACGTTACCCTATTGCATTACGCTTTATCAACATTTTGAAACAAACGCTTTTCTATCAAAAAGAAGCGGAGAAATATGAAAAAATGATACGGGAAAAGCAAAATCCGCTGCCGAATGCTCTTCCGTATGCCCCAAACGAAAAGATACGCTTTGCAAATATACTGAATCTAGGTCCGGAATTAAGTTATTTATGTGACCGAGATTCTACCAATCGTATGGCCTTCGAGTACCTGATGAGCAATTTGATTCTTAGCAACCAAATCACACGGTTTGCCGAGAATTTAGAAAGAATCCGGAATTTCGCCTACCCCTCCTTGCCCCGACTATACGAAGAAGCACTCTATTCCTATAAACTGGGAGTAGATGATGAAACATTCCAGGCACTCGGTTTCACAATCAGCCAAGAAACGGAAGAAAGGTTTCGGAATTATTATATCCTCTATCAACACAAAGAACTAAAAAAACTCAAGGAACAATTCGGGGACACCTTTTGGTATTACCTTCACTTCCTGAGTCCTTACGGTAATAAAATCACTGATAAATAAGAATTTATGAATCATACTTCTTCTATATCTTTTATACATTCCTGCATACTGCCCTGTCTGGCAATACTGGCCTTGTTGTGTGCATGTCGGCAAACACATATAACTCCGGATGGGCAAAGCGATAAACCGCTCACTATTTTTCCGGACTATACAGGAGTCACATTTCCTTCCAACATTGCTCCGCCCAACTTTCGGATCATGGAAGAAGGGGATGAATTCTACACGGAAATAGGTAACTCAAAAAAGATATTCTTCACTTCTAAAACAAGACAATCATCAGTCAACATCACAGAAAACAATTGGAGTAAACTTTTGAAAGAGACAGCCGGTGAGACATTCTATATCCGCATCTTTGTACGCCAAAACGGAAAATGGATACAATTTCCCGATATAACAAATTATATTTCCGAATCGCCTATAGACCCCTATCTGGTTTACCGGCTAATCTATCCAGGATATGAATTATGGAACCAAATGGGCATTTATCAGCGCGACCTCACCTCTTATCGGGAAATACCGCTGATAGAAAACCAATCCATTGAAAAAGACTGCCTGAATTGTCATACCTTCTGTAAAAATTCACCGGAAACTATGATGATACATATACGAGGAAAGGTTGGAGGAACTTTAGTTTACAGGCAGGGAAAAATCAACAGGCTGGATGTCAAATCTCCGGAGATGAAAAACGGAGGAGCATATGCCGCCTGGCATCCGGAA
Organism: Parabacteroides goldsteinii; assembly: GCF_020091425.1. Classification (NCBI taxonomy): domain Bacteria; kingdom Pseudomonadati; phylum Bacteroidota; class Bacteroidia; order Bacteroidales; family Tannerellaceae; genus Parabacteroides; species Parabacteroides goldsteinii. The sequence goes on from NZ_CP081906.1 coordinate 3,234,734, forward strand.
GGACGGTATCTGGCTTTTTCAGTTAATGAAATTCAACAATATTTCCATTCGACAGGCCCGAAAGCCGTCGAAGTATCCGATTCAGAATCCGACCTGCTCTTATTGGACACGAAAACAAACCGTCTAATATCCTCACCCGCCATTTATGGAAAAGAATGGATGGAAACTTTCCCTACCTGGAGTCCAGACGGAACAATGCTCTACTTCTGCCGGAGCAAAGCAATCAATGAAAAAACGCCTTTGGACAGCATACATTATGACCTATTCAAAATAGCATTTGATGCCGGAAAAGAATGTTTCGGAACACCGGAATGTATCTACGAAGCTTCCCAAAAAGGAAAAAGCGTCTCCTTTCCCCGGATCTCGCCAGACGGAAAATACCTGATGTTCACCTGTTCGGATTATGGTAATTTCTCTATCTGGCATCCTGAAAGCGAACTATACCTATTAAATATGGAAACAAACGAGATACGTAATATGGAAGAGGTTAACAGCAACGATGTCGAAAGTTTTCACACTTGGTCTTCAACCGGAGAATGGTTCGTCTTCAGCAGTAAACGGCAGGACGGATTATGGGCACATCCTTACATCGCTAAATTCGACAGACAAAAAGGTACAGCCGGCAAACCTTTCGTTCTACCCCAAAAAGACCCGGATTTTTATTTCTACTTTACCCAGACATTCAACTTGCCGGAACTACTCACAACACCTGTAAAAATCGGGAACGAACTGATCAGGCAAACTCGAAATAATAAAGAAACAGTAAGTTGGGATAGAAAATAATTGTTATCTTCGTCCCCAAATTAACTACTAACAATTTATAATTCATGAGGAAAAAAAGTTTAACATTATTAGTGGCTACTACCTTAGCCAGCAGTGTTCTATTTTCGTCTTGCATCGGATCATTCGGCTTGACAAACAAACTTCTGAGTTGGAACAGCAATATCGACAGCAAGTTCGTTAACGAACTGGTATTTATCGCTTTCTGGATTGTCCCTGTTTATGAAATTTCAGCGCTCGCTGATGTACTGGTGCTGAACTCTATCGAATTTTGGAGCGGAAGCAACCCTGTAGCAGATGCAGGAACCGTAAAGACAATCAACGGAAAAGACGGTGTATACACTGTTGAAACCAAAAAAGACGGATACCACATCCAAAAAGAAGGCGAAGAAAAAGCCATCGATCTCGTATTCAACGAAGCAGACAAGAGCTGGAGTGTTGAAGCCGACGGCGAAGCAACCAAGCTGTTAAAGTTTACTGAAAACGACGAAGTTGTCATGTATTTGCCGGATGGTAAAGAAATGAACGTAGAATTGAATCAGGCAGGTGTTCTAGCATTCCGTCAAGTAGCTGAAGGTTATTCTTTTTACGCTGCTAAATAAAAAACAACTTTAAAAATGGGAGACTGGTAATTGGTATGTATATAACCTTACCAGCCTCCTATTTTTTATCAGATACTACCAACCTAAATAAATACAAATGAAACACTTGGTTAAGAAAGCAATGCTCACCGGAGCATTCGGTTGCTTCCTTTTGGGTACTGCATTGGCTGATAATGCGACTGCATCCCAGGACACGAAGCCTTACTGGCAGGACGTTCAAGTCGTTGCCGTAAACAAAGAACTGCCGCGCAGCTCATTTATGACGTACGGCGACCGTTCGACAGCCCTTACTTCACGTTTTGAAAAGAGTCCCTACTATTCATTACTGAACGGAACCTGGAAATTCTATTTTGTAGACTCCTACAAAGATCTTCCGGCAAATATCACAGATCCTTCAACAAGCACTTCTTCCTGGGATGATATTACCGTGCCGGGCAACTGGGAACTTCAGGGACATGGTACAGCCATCTATACAAACCATGGCTACGAGTTCAAACCCCGTAACCCGCAGCCTCCGCTATTGCCGGAAACAACTCCGGTAGGCGTTTACCGTCGTGACTTCGAAATCCCGGCAAACTGGGACGGACGTGATGTGTATCTACATATTGCAGGTGCCAAATCAGGTCTTTACGTTTATGTGAACGGCAAGGAAGTCGGTTACAGCGAAGATTCTAAAAATCCGGCAGAGTTCCTGATCAACGACTATCTGCAACCGGGAAAGAATGTTCTTACTCTGAAGATATTCAGATGGAGCACCGGTTCATATCTGGAATGCCAGGACTTCTGGCGCATCAGCGGTATCGAACGTGATGTATTCCTGTGGTCACAACCCAAAATTGCAGTAAACGATTTCCGCGTAATCTCTACCCTGGACGATACTTATAAAAACGGTATCTTCAACCTGGCCGTAGACATCAAAAACCATACGAAAGCAGCAAAAGACATCACTGTATCTTACGAACTGCTGGATGCAAAAGGACAGACTGTTGCAACCGCCGACAACAAGTTATGGGTCGGAGCCAACAGTATCAAGGCAGCTTCTTTTGAAAAAGAGCTGAACGATGTCGCCACCTGGAGTGCTGAACATCCGAATCTTTACAAACTGTTGATGACGGTAAAGGAAGACGGTAAAGTAACGGAAGTCATTCCTTCGAACGTTGGTTTCCGCCGCATCGAAATCAAACCGATCGACCAGATTGCCGGTAACGGAAAGCCTTACACCGTACTGTTGTTCAACGGACAGCCGATTAAGTTCAAAGGGGTGAATATCCACGAACATAACCCACTGACAGGCCACTATATGACAGAAGAACTGATGCGTAAAGACTTCGAACTGATGAAGAAAAACAACATCAACTCTGTACGTTTGTGCCACTATCCGCAGGACCGTCGGTTCTATGAACTCTGCGACGAATACGGATTATATGTCTACGATGAAGCCAACGTGGAATCGCACGGTATGTATTATAGCCTGAGCAAAGGCGGTTCGCTGGGTAACAATCCGGAATGGTTGCTGCCGCACATGGACCGTACGATGAATATGTACGAACGTAACAAGAACTATCCGTCAGTAACTATCTGGTCTTTGGGTAACGAAGCCGGTAACGGATACAACTTCTACCAGACTTATTTATATGTAAAGAATAAGGAAAAAGGAGCAATGAACCGTCCGGTCAACTACGAACGTGCTCTTTGGGAATGGAATACCGACATGTATGTACCGCAGTATCCGAGTGCTGGATGGCTGGAAGAAATCGGAAAAGAAGGTAGCGACCGTCCGATAGCTCCTTCCGAATATGCCCATGCCATGGGTAACTCGACCGGTAACCTTTGGGGACAGTGGAAAGCTATCTACAAATATCCGAACCTCCAGGGTGGTTGGATTTGGGACTGGGTAGACCAGGGACTTCTTGTTAAGGATGAAAACGGCAAAGACTATTATGCATACGGTGGCGACTTCGGCGTTAATATGCCTAGCGACGGTAATTTCCTTTGCAACGGTATCGTAAATCCGGACCGCACTCCGCATCCGGCCATGAAAGAGGTGAAATTTACACATCAGAACGTTGGTTTCGATGCCGTGGATGTAGCTAACGGTGTATTTAAAATCACAAACCGCTTCTACTTCACCAACCTGAAGGATTATACGATTACATATACTGTAAAAGCGAACAACAAGGTAATCAAGAGCGATAAAGTTTCACTTGACCTGGCTCCGCAGGCTTCACAGGAAATCACTGTTCCCGTAGCAGGTCTGAAACCACAGGCCGGTGTCGATTATCTGGTTAATTTCGTTGTTACTTCTAATAAACAGGAAGGTGTAATTCCTGCCGGTTACGAAATCGCCCAGGACCAGTTCCGCTTACCGATAGAAGCCGATAAAGTTGCTTATAAGGCAGGTGGTCCTAAACTGGCCGTATCAGAAGAAGGTGATAACGTGAAAGTAACTTCTTCCAAGGTGAACTTTGTGTTCGACAAGAAATCAGGCGTTGTTAGTTCTTATAAGGTGGGCGGCACGGAATATTTCAACGAAGGTTTCGGTATCCAGCCGAACTTCTGGCGTGCTCCTAACGACAACGACTACGGAAGCGGTAACCCGAAACGTTTGGAAATATGGGAACTGTCAAGCCGTAACTTCAACGTGACTAAGGCTGCTGCCGAAATCGTCGACGGAAATGCCATCGTAAATGTGGAATATAAATTACCGGCCGGTAACGAATTCCTTATCACTTATAAGATTTATCCCGACGGTGTAATGAATGTGGCTACCCACTTCACCCCGGCTCATCTGGATGGCGTAAAGATTGGAATCTCCGAAGCGACTGCAACAGCAACGTTCTCACCCGGACGTGACAAAGTCAGCGACCGTGACAAAATGGTCGTTCCCCGTATCGGCGTACGTTTCCGTCTGCCGGTAACTATGGACCAGCTGGAATACTTCGGTCGCGGACCAGTAGAAAATTATTGGGACCGTAAAGCCGGTTACATGATCGGGCAATACAAGAGTACGGCAGAAGAGCAATACTTCCCCTATGTTCGTCCGCAGGAAAACGGCCACCATTGCGATACCCGCTGGCTCACATTAGGTGGCAAAGGCAAGAACCTGTTAATCGTTGCTGACGATGATATGGAATTCAACGCCATGCGTAACTCCGTAGAAGATTTCGATGCCGGTAAGACAACCAACCGTCCGTACCAGTGGAACAACTTCACACAGGAAGAAATCAACAACCGTCCGAACATTGGTCCGTACGATAAACCTCGCCAGACACACATCAATGATATTACCCCGCGTAACTTCGTTGAAGTATGTGTTGACCTGAAACAACAGGGACTGGCCGGTTACGACAGTTGGTATTCACGTCCTGAACCTGAACATACATTACCTGCTGACAAGGAATACAAGTGGGGCTTCACTTTAATCCCGGCAGAAAATGCCAGCAGCGCACAAAAGAAAGCGGGCTATAGCTACAAATAAATAAAGCAATCATAAGATAGAAAGGGGACTCTGTGCATTCAGGGTTCCCTTTTTATATTATGTGAATTCGGTATAACTAATTTAGAAATAATTGAGTTATCCCGTTCCCGTGCTTGACACGGGATCGCAAAGGCACAGACCGTATCCTATAATATCTTTTGATACCGCCAGTTCTCTTGCGGCCCCGTGTCAAGCACGGGGACAGGATAGCTCATATCTGATAATAACTGAAACAAATTAATTCCGCGAACAGGTAAATAAACAGAATAGAAAGATACTACACAAAGTTTTATATATTTATCTACCATCTGCAACCAATCCATATAACACACTGTATATATGCCACATAGATGGTGACAGATACCTGATTTATCTGCAACCACATCTGCCATCTACCACTCTTTAATTGATATTATTCTGAAGCGTTTACTATATATACAGGTGACAGATGGCAGATACAGTGGCAGACAAACACACTGCATCTGCAACCCATAATTTATTGGAAATTAATACCATATCTGAGATAGTGACAGATGGCAGATGTTTTTGTAAAACAGTATGTATTATATTTGTATCAGCCTGGTGAAATTGTCACTGAATATTATCTCAAAGGTTACTACTTATTATCACCAAAGTCACTGCTAACTAATGCATGAGTCGTTAGTAAGTATTACTACCCTGTACAGGATAGCCGATTACGGTGTACAGGTTGTTCGACTAAGGTGTACACCCTAATCCACCAGGGTGTACAGGATAATTTTACTGAGTCAGGACTTTAGAGATAGAAGTTAGGGAGATATGTAATAGTTTATCCTTTACTTCTTTATAATAGATGAAAGAAGTAATCTTTCCGTGCCTACTACATCATGAAACTAAGTAACGCCAGCCGTATATCCGAATAACGGAAAACATACCCTGCTGAAAGTAACCGGGCCGGATAAGCCTGTTGTCCTTTGGTGATTAATTCTTCTCCTTCTCCATAAAGATACCTGAATACTCTCCGGGGAAGGGGTAACCAAGCCGGGCGGTGCATCACTTCGGCAACCACCTTTGTAAAAGCCCGGTTCGTCAGTGGTTGGGGAGCAACCAGGTTGACAACTCCCGATAAATCCTTATGTTCGATAATAAACTGCATGGCATGCAGCACATCTTCTATATGTATCCAGGAGAATCCCTGTTTGCCGGAAGCAATCTTTCCTCCGACAAAAAAGCGGAATGGCAGCAACATTTTAGGCAATGCCCCTCCATCCTTTGACAATACAACCCCAAAACGGACTACTACCAACCGGATGTCTCTCGACAATTTCTGCGCCTCATCTTCCCAACGGATACAGACATCAGACAGGAAACCCGTTCCCACAGACGTGCTGCTTTCCGAATAAATACCGTTATCCGGATAAATGCCGACGGCTGATGCGGAGATAAATACTTTCGGCTTCACTTCCATTTCATTGATGATAGATACCAGCCGCCTGGTAGTATAAATACGGCTGTTCATTATTTTACGTTTGGCTTTCCTTGTCCAACGCTGGTTTATCGTAGCTCCGGCCAGATTGATTACAACATCACATCCGGTCAATGCCTGTTTCAGCTTTTCGTCCGACCTCGAACGGAACATCGCATGTTTCAAAGGGACAACGACATCTCCGCCGGCAGATAAAAACTCTGTCAGATGCTGTCCTATAAAACCTGAATTACCGCTGATTGCAATTCTCATCTCCTTCTTCTTCAATATTATTCTTCAATAATAAAACAAGAAGGGTTTATAGTTTGTTGTAACTAGTTGGATGACAATTGTATTAAAGGTTGTAATTCTTGTTCAAAAATTTCTTTACTGATGATACGGTAATGCGGAGAGTAACTGTCTTCAAACGCTTTACTGTGATGGCCGACATATTCGCCGCGTTCCAGGCGGTCGTCAATCTCTTTCCTGTCATTCTCATAGTCCGGCAAGGATAGGTTCATCGAACGGATAATCCCCTCAATCCGGTTCCATTCTTTTTGCCATTCGGCTACGGTAACCGGACGGATGCCGTTCACACTACGGATAAAAGCATCAAAAAAGGTCTGGTAAGGAATCTGTCCGTTCTTTATCACCGATAAGTTTACCCGGTAGAAATTACCCTCCCAACCGGTCGGCTCTGCAATCTCCCCTTCTGTTTCCGTATAGGAAGCCATTTCGCGGCGAAGATAATTACCGGCGGCTGTTGTGTCGCTAACGATATGCCCCGGACCGAACTTATCCTGGAAAAAGTTCTTGTACAAATCTTTCAACGTTGATTTCGGATACCCCTGCATCTGCCGTTCGACGGCAGAGCGGACGGCCTTATCAAAGTCAGTCTTCTCCGCCGCAGAAACCCACAGGCAGAGAAGACAGAAAAAAGAGATAAGCAGATTGCGCTTCATGCTTATTTGATTACTTCTCTTAATGTATTAGGCAAATCTTCGCCAGTGATATTCTTGGCGATGATTACACCGTCAGGATTGAGCAATACGTTTGCCGGAATACCGCGGACACCATACAAGGCAGGTATCTCCGAATCCCAATACTTCAAATCGGAGACGTGTGTCCAGGTCAGGTTGTCATCGGCGATAGCCTTCAACCATTTGTCTTTGTTGTTATCCAGGGAGATACCGATAATCGTAAAGTTCTTATCCTTGTAATCCTGGAAAGCCTTCACTACATTCGGATTCTCACGACGGCAGGGAGGACACCAGGAAGCCCAAAAATCAAGTAATACATATTTACCTCGGAAATCGGACAGAGAGACAGCCACACCGGCTGTATCCGGCAAAGAAAATTCGGGAGCCGTCTTGCCAATCTGCACATTCTCCAACTGGCCGATGATGCCATCCAGGTCTTTTACATAAGGACAGTCGGCCAGCGTCGGAGATATCTTGGCACGAGTCGCCTTCAACTGGTCCAACGGAAGCTGATAGGTAAAATAACGATACAGGTAGAAAGCCGCAGCCGGCGAATCCGGGTACTTGCTTATCAGGCTATCTATATCAAAACCTTTCTCAAAGACCTTACTCTGGTTTTCCTGGAAAATCGTATTGACCGGAGAGTTCTGAACGATAATCGTCTCGCCGTCATTTCCGAGCGTCACGCCCATATTCGTATTCTCAACAAAGAGTTGTACCGGATAATTCATATCCTCGGTAGCCAGACCATACAGTAGGGGCTGGCTCACTTCTCCCTTGAATGTGAATTTACCATCCTTAATATCGGCGGTATCCACATCGAAGAACATTTTATTACGGAACATTTTCAGGTAAATCTTACCGTCAGGCATATTCTCCACGACTCCGTTTATCACATAACCTTTAGGCGTTTCCTGGCAACTTGCCAACAGGAACACAGCCATAACCATCATTACTAGTTGTTTCATTTTGCTTTACTTGTTTTTATAGTTGACAGGCGCAACTTATTTAACATCGGGATGATGATACCTTCCTTTCTTCAGGGTAATCTTACCATATTCTATGGCACGTACCGGACAACGGTGAATGCAGGCAACACATTGCACACAGGTATCCGACCAGACAGGCTTTCCTTCGGACAGCGTTATGGTCCCGGTCGGACAAACTTTCTCACACAAACCGCATGAGATGCAGGCATCCGTTACCCGAAAGGAGTTCTTCCCTATGGCAAAATTAGCAAAAAGAGGATATATCCAGTAGCTTTTGAGTCCCGGCAGACTTCCTTTATTGTATAAATTAACGTTTTTACTTTCGCGGATAGCAGCAGCGATAGCAGCGACGGCGGCAGGCGCATCTTCCAGTTTCTGTCTTTCGACTTCCTTGCTGTCTACGTCAAAACCAGGCAGGAGGATATAGTTATTCGGCATAATGACCGAGTAACCGGCCATAAGCGTTATCCCTCGTTTAGACAAGGCTTTCTCCATCCTGTCAGCAGTATAACCGCATTCGTCGCCACAGGTGGATACGGAATATACGGGTTGCTTATCGTAGCCGGTCAGCTTCAGTTTCGATATAAAACGGGTAACAGGGACAGCCGGTCCCCACGAATGTACGGGATAGACAAACAGCACTTTCTCATCTTCCCTGAGCGGACAGACAATTTCCTTTTTATTGGTTTTTAACTCCTCCGCTATCGAAACGACAGGTTCTCCCAACGCGATACTCAAAGCATTCGCCACCCAACGGGAGTTTCCGGTACCTGAAAAGTAAAATATCATACGCGTATCTCTGTTTTGCCCACAAATGTAAATATAATTCAGAACTAATATCTTATCTTTGTCAAATAAGAAAACCTAAGAAGATATATTATGACAACAATGGAATTAAATTTACGGAAACAACACTTTACCCAGTTCATCCTTTCGATGGATGAAGAGGAGTTTACTGAATTGGAGAAATATGCTAAAACATTATCTCTAAAAAAGGCTGCATCTAAAAGTAAGCCCTACCCATGGGCTTTATCTGAAAAAGAATTGACATCTTGTGTTAGGGAAGCCAGGGAAGATGTCTTGTATGGACGTTGTATTTCTGACGAAGACCTGACAAAAGAAATGGAAGAATGGTAAAACTGGTATGGACTACTTGTGCCAGAAAACAATTAAAAAATATCAAACTGTACTATAAAGAGATGGCTAGCGAAAAAGTTGCCATGTCCATTATTTTACAAATCCAGCAAACGGCACAACGACTGATTAATCAACCTTACCTGGGAAAAATAGAACCTGCATTAATAAACGAACCAGAAGGCTTCCGCTCTATTATTGAAGGCAACTATAAAATTGTTTATTGGGTTGATGGAAATGTAATACGTATCATTACCGTATTTGATACCCGGCAAGCCCCTGATAAATTAAGGAGTTTACTCAATCTATAAACCGAAAAGCCCCGATGTTCGTTATCAGGGCTTTTCGATTTATATCCAATTTCTTACAACTCCACATCCCAAACCCCGGCACTTTTCTCCAGCTCCACCAGTGCCGCACTGTAATTGAAGAGTGTTTCTATATACTGGGCCTGCACATCATCATACGTCCGCTGGGCATCGAGTACCTCCAGGAGGGAGACTTCTCCACGGTTATAGCTGTAAATCTTTCCGTCGATTACCTCCAGGGCGGCATGGAGCATACCGTTTTCATAATGACTGACCTGTTCTGTCAATGACTGATAACTCCGGTATGCCTGCATAACTTCCGTCTGTACCTGCAACAAAGCCTGCTGATACTGCGTCTCGGCCTGCTGTTCACGGAAACGGGCAGCACGGATAGTCCCTTTATTGAAGTTGGAAAACTTCAGGGGAATGGCAATCCCGGCCGTCACCCCGGTAAAGGGTGGTGCCGGGGCCTCCTCATTATGCACCCGGGCATTCTTACTGATGGCAATAGACAGGTCGACATCCGTATTCCGTTCCCGCCGGGTCGCTTTCAGGGCACGGGAAGCGACTTCCTTATTCTTCATGGCTGCTACCAAGTCGGCACGATTCATCGAGGCTGTGGAAATCAAATCAGCAAGCACAAAATCACGGGGTGAAATCTGCAATGAAGCATCGGGGACGTACAAGGTATCGAGAGCAACCGAACCGGTCAACAGGTTCAGATTGGAAAAAGCATTATGCAAATCGGTTTCCGCTTGCAATAATTCATTTTTCAATATCCCTGCCTCCAGACGGCTCTGGATAGCATCAATCTCCATAATTTTCCCTAAAGTAAAACGGACACTGTCGCTCTCTGCCAGCTGCCGGATATTCTCATAGGCGTTCTGTTTTACCTTATATAATTCATATTGTTTCAACGCCTCCAGGTAGGAAACGGTTGCTTCGGCACGCAGGTTACGGAAATAATCGGCAAGGAGTGCCTTTGTCAACTCGCTTTCACTACGGGCCAACGCGATATTCGCTCCCCGTTTTCCGAAAGAAAACGTTTTACTCAGTTCAACCTCCACTCCTTCTCCCATTTGCAGACTTCCGTTCTCGTTGTTGAAATAAGAGACGGACAGGTTCGGGTCGTTGAATACTTTCGACGCAACCACTTCCGCCTCGGACACATTCAGATTCAGACGTTCGGCTGCATACTCCAGATTCCCTTCCGCCACCTTCTCCATATAATTGCGGTAAGAAAGGGGAACCATTTGTTGTGCACTGCCAGCCAGGCTTCCGGCAAGCAGGCACATTGTTATATAATGTCGCATAGCTACTATTTTTAATCAGACATTCGTATTCTTTACATCAGAAGATACTATCTCTTCATCCAGATAATGCTTTTCCACCAGATAGTATAAGGCTGGAAGCACATAAAGCGTAATAACGGTCGCAAACAACAGTCCGTACACAATCACCGTCGCCAGCGGACGTTGCACATCGGAACCGATACCTGTACTCAACGAGGCAGGCAGCAAACCGAGCACAGCCACCATCGCCGTCATCAGAATCGGGCGGAAACGGTGTTTCGCCCCGGTTATGATTGACTGCTTGAAACCTCGGTCACGGCTACGCAGGTTATTGATATGCGAAATCATAATCACACCGTTTTGTATAGCGACACCAATCAAGGCTATAAAACCGACGGCAGAAGAGACATTCAACGTCATCCCCCGGACATTCAATGCCAGCATCCCTCCGAAAAGGGCCAGGGGAACCACACACATCATCAGAGCAGCCTGGCGGAATTTTCCACAGGCGGCAAACAGCAACAGCAGCATAATACCCAACGCCAAAGGGACTACTGCCGCCAGGCGGTTATAGGCACGGTGCTGATTCTCGAACTGACCGGCCCATTGCAGATGGACGGTGTCGTGATTATAATCTATGTCGCGGTCAATCAACCGGTTCGCTTTATTCAGAAACTCCGTCAAATCCACGCCACGCAGGTTGACATGGATGGTCAGGTGACGCTTGTTCATCTCACGGGAGATTGTACTGGCACCGGTTGTCATTTTCACTTCGGCAACCTGCGAGAGCGGTATCTTTGCTCCGGCCCCATTCGTCAGTAACAGATTGCCGATGCTTTCAGGCGAGTTACGGCTGGCATCGTCGAAACGGCAAATGACGTCATAACTTTTACTGCCGACAAAGATTTGCGAGATGGCCTTTCCCCCGATTGCCAGTTCAATCATATCGGCAACATCGGAGAAGTTCAGACCATATTGGGCAATACGGTCACGGTCGGCAATAATCTGCAACTGGGGTAACGGCGGTTCCTGGTCGATAGCCACGTCGGCGGCACCGGGAATCGTTCGCAACACATTCACGACCTTATCGGCTATATGGCGGGTATCGGCAATATCATCTCCGTAAACCTTTATCGCCAGGTCACTGTGAGCACCGGCAATCTGGTCCATGACCATATCGATAATCGGCTGGGAGAAGCTGACGGTATATCCGGGCATAGTCAACAACTTTTCAGACATTTCCTCGATCAGGTCCGCCTTCGTCTTGCCGAATTTCCAGGTGTCGTAAGGCTTCAACCCTACTCCGCATTCAATATGTGACAACGAGAAGGCTTCGGCTCCCTCATCGTCGCGTCCGACCTGTGTCATGACATAAGAGACTTCATCAAACTGTTTCAATGTTTTGCGAAGCTCCGCTCCCATCGCCTTCGACTTCTCGATAGAGATACCCGGAGGCAATTGCACCTGTACCCAGATAGCCCCTTCGTCCAAAGGCGGAAGGAAATCTTTTCCTACCGTATAACTCAATACGCCGGCTGCCACCAGAATAAGGAACAAAGGTAACAGGACCCGCTTCGGTTTCTCCAGCAAAGCAATGATTTGCCGGTTATAAATCTCACCTAACTTTTCAAGCCAGCGGTTATGATAAATCTTCCTGGGTTTGTAATAAGCATAGAAAGCCAGGCCCGGTATCAGGAACAACGCCACAGCCAATGCCCCCAACAGGGCATAACCGACCGTATAAGCCATCGGCGTAAAGAGTTTCTTTTCGATATGCTCAAAAGCAAACAGGGGAAGATAAGCGGTGATAATAATTAATGTAGAGAAAAAGATAGGGCGGGCCACTTCGGTTGCACGGCGCAGGATTGAATCTTCCGTCAATATTTCATCAGGATGCCGTTCGCGCTTCTTCAGAATTGTTTCCATCATTACGATAGCCCCGTCTACCAGGATACCGAAGTCGATAGCTCCCAGCGAAAGCAGGTTGGCAGGAATATCGGTCAGTTGCATCAGGATAAAAGCAATCAGCAACGACAACGGGATGGTCAGGGCAACCAGCAAGGCACCACGCCAGCTTCCGAGGAACAGGATGAGCACCAGTACCACCAGCACCATACCTTCAAAAAGCGTATGGGAAACCGTATGCAATGTCGTATCCACCAGGTTCGTTCGGTCCATAAAGACATGCAGGCGGGTTCCTTTGGGAAGGGTTTCATTATTCAGTTCGTCGACCGCCTGATGCACTCCTTCCAGCACCTGCGAAGGATTCTCTCCGCGAAGCATCTGGACGATACCTTCCACTCCATCGGAATAATCACGGACACCGTCGTAGAATCCCAATACCCCTTTACGTTCCAGGCTACCATATTTCAGGGTTCCCAAATCATCCAGGTAGACAGGTACACCGTTCTCGGTCTTGATAACGATACGTCCCAGGTCCTTCAGGTCTTTTACCAGTCCGATACCGCGAATCACATAACTCAGGTCGCCACGGCTTAACATACTGCCGCCGGCATTCACATTATTCTTTTCTATCTTCTCGGTGATATCGCCCAGCGTCACATTATATTGTTCCATCTTGTGCGGGTTCACCTCTATCTGGTATTGGGTAGTGATACCGCCAAAGTTGCTGACATCGGCCACTCCCGTCACTTGCTTCAGACGGGGGATGACAACCCATTTATGCAGGTCGGTCAGTTCGCGGATATCGAGTTGGTCGCTTTCCAGTACATAACGGAAGATTTCACCGGTAGGCGAAGTCAGCGGGTTCAATCCCGGAACGGCATCATAAGGAAGTTCCACGTCTACCAAGCGTTCCTGCACACGCTGACGTGCCCAGTAATCGTCGATACCGTCATCAAAAACCAGCACAACGGTCGAGAGGCCGAAAGTATTCTTACTTCGCATCACATTCAGTCCCGGCATCCCGTTCATCGCCCTTTCGATAGGGATACTGATTTGCTGTTCTATCTCTTCCGCCGCCAATCCCGGCACCTGGGTAACGACCTGAACGGTCGTGTCGGCAATATCCGGATAGGCATCAATGGCCAGTCGGGTCCACGAATAATATCCCACTACAGCAAGAAACAGGAATAATACGAACATCAGCCCCCGCCGGTGTATCGCAGTATATATTATCTTCTTCATAGGATTTATCGTGCATCAAGTAAATAAAAGGCTCCGGTAGTTACAATCGTATCGCCGGAGTTCAGTCCGGTCAGGATAACCGTCTTGCCGTCTTCTGTGACGGAAGTAGTAACCTTCTGTTTGCGATAAGCATTGTTTCCCAATGAGACAAGCACATAAGCACCTTCCTCTTCCTGAAGGATGGCAGATGTCGGGATACGGATGACATCGGCACTTCTGTCGCACAGCTTAACCGTCCCGTACATAGCCGGCTTCATCAGGTGGGCACTGTTGTCACATTCGATGAGGACTTCAACCGAACGGGTATCTTCGTCCAGCATTTCGCTGACATGATAAATCTTTCCGGGCAGAGGCAGATCGGGCATGGCTACCAGACGAATCTCAACGCTGTCCAGCGATTGTATCATTCCCATATCCTTTTCCTTGACATGGGCAGCCACCCATACTTTATTCAGGTTGGCTATCACGGCCACGGGTTCGGCATCTTCCTTTATATACTGGCCGATGACAATACGGTCGGTCACTATTTCGCCCGCTATCGGTGAGCGGACAATCAAAGGTTGTCCCAATACCAGGTCTTCCGGTTCTATCTGAAAGACCTTCAAAGCGGCAACAGCATTTTCATAGTCTTTCTTCTTCAATTCATAATTGACTTCCGCTTCTTCCAGTTCTTTCTGTACGCCGACCTTATTTTGCAGCAGGTCTTTTTCGCGTTTCAGGCTTTTCAGGGCCAGTTCCATCTCCTGTTTAGCCTGATAATACCCTTTTCCCGTCTCAAAGAAAGAAGGAGAACTAATCTCAAAGACCGGACTTCCGGGCGTCACCTTCTGTCCCAACCGTACGAATGATTTGGAGATACGTCCGGCAAAGGGGGAAGCAATCTCGGCATAATTGGAGGGGATAGCTTTCACCACCCCCGAAGTGGAAAACTCCAGGCGGTAAGGTTCTTTCTTCACTACGTCTGTTTTCAACCGGGATAAGATAGGTGATTTATCCCCTATTTGTATCGTGTCGCCCCGTAAAGTTACGGCAATAGCAACCTCATCGTCCTGCTTGTTCTGGTTGCAGGAACATAATACCATTGCCGGAAGCAATAGCATAAGTAATTGTTTCATATTGATTTTCTTGTATTAAATAATTCTTTTCTTCGTTACTGGTAATTATTTAATACGGAAAGGCGGGGCGCGGAGACTGATATTACGTACTGAACGTACGGGAGTTATATACTTGTGTTGTTGAATGAACACGGAAAGAAGTACCCAGGCTGTCACCAATGTGAGACACAGGGCAGCAGCCTCCATCATGATATCATCCAGTTCTTCAATCGTATTAAAAGCGGACGAATTATGCGTATGATGCGGCAAACCGTCTGCTCCCGGAAGGAAGGGATGGGAATGGGTAATGGAATAAGTCGGGAAATAATGGGTATGGGTGAACGCAGTACCTCCTACATAGTAACTCACAAAGAGTACTATCAGCAGATATTTTGCTATGGTAGTAAAGATAGATTTCACATGCTCCCGATTTGGACACAAAGGTATCTATTTATTTTGGTAATACTTTTACAAAAAGGGAACGATTCTGTTATTATTTCCTGCTTTTCATTTGGTACACATTATTTTTATCCATTAATTTGCAAGACTTAAACAAACATTGATATGAAAAGGACTATACTTCTCTTCGCAACCATGGCCTGTATGACCATAACTTCCCTTCCGGCACAGGAGGCCGCTGTAAACAAAATCATTGAAACCGGACGTTCCGATAACCAGGTCATGAACCATCTGGACATACTGACCAACCGCTTCGGCGGACGCCCTATCGGTTCGGATGCCTATGACAACGCCACCGAATGGGTAGCCTCCAAGTTCAAAGAATGGGGGTTGGAAGTGGAGTTACAGGAAGCCGGAACTTTACCCGTCGGATTCAACCGGGGTCCGTGGTTCGGCAAGCTGCTTGGTGAAAACGGGATGGAGTTGCATTTCGTCACCCCTTCCTATACCTCCGGAACGAAAGGACTTCAACGGGGACATGTACTGCTAGAGCCTCTTACACAGGATGAGTTCGACCGGATAAAAGGACAGTTGAAAGGCGCCTGGGTACTGGTAAACGGCAAAAACACGGGCTGGCCAATCAATTGGTCGGCAACAGCAGACTATGACCGTGCAGGTGTTATTGCAGAAAACAACACAATCGCTCAAAAGAATCGTGAGATAATGAGGGATAACTGGGTAAATAAAAAGAATACCCCCTTACTGCCTTTAAATGATGAAAAGCCGGCTCTCTTTTACAAGGAAATGTGCGAAGCCGGTGTCTTAGGTTTTATCCAGTCGGCTTCTGTCCCACTGCGTGCACTTTATGATAAGAATGTCGTATTCGATAAGGACATGACCATCGAGAAACTACCGACCGTACCCGATATCAAACTGGATGAACATCAATACGCCATCATCAAACAGATGGTAAAAGAGCGTCGTTCCTTTATGCTGGAGTTCGATATACGTAACCATTTCCGCCTGGGACCGGTCAAATATTATAATGTAATCGGTTCCATAAAGGGAAGTAAACATCCGGGGGAATATGTTATGCTGAGTGGCCACCTCGATTCTTTCGATGTTGGAACCGGTGGGGTCGATGACGGTTCAGGCGTTACCCCTGTTATGGAAGCCGCCCGTCTGATTGCCACGTCGGGAGCAAAACCTAAACGTACGATGCTTTTCTGTGCTTTTGCAGGTGAAGAGTTCGGTTTGCTCGGCGCACAGGCCTGGGTAAGGGGTAATCCAAAGAAGATGGATAAAATATCGAATCTGTTCAACCGTGACGGCGGACCTACTCCTCCGGTGGGTATTAGTGTGCCGCAAGCCATGTATGATGATTTTGTGAAGATATGCGAACCGGTAAAGAAGATTAATACCGAATATCCGTTCGAAGTCAAAGTAGCCGAACCGCGTAAACAGCCGACCACCATAGGCGGTACGGATGCTTCCGTCTTTGCACTGGATGGCGTACCGACCATCGGCTTTATGGAGAAAGACATCAAAGGCTATAACTTCAGCTACGATGAGATATGGCACACGGAGCGCGACTTATACACCAAGAGCATTCCTGAATATCAACAACATGCTGCAACAGTCATGGCTATTGTCGGCTTGGGAGTAGCCAACCTCGACCATCAGCTATCACGCGAAGGATTATATCTGAAAGAAGAATAAGAGTAAATCAGGCTACCTGATGACACAAATAAGGCAGACGCCTCTGGGCATCTGCCTTATCTCTTTTACGGTTGTAAACCTTTTTCGATACATGCACCCGGTTATGACTGACCGGACGTCCGTGATTCTCTATTTCCGCTTCCCGGCTTCCCTTGCGGTTTGCCTTGATGTACTCGTCCAGCGGAGAGACTTTCTTTTTCTTCTTCATAGCTGTATTA
Organism: Parabacteroides goldsteinii; assembly: GCF_020091425.1. Taxonomy (NCBI): domain Bacteria; kingdom Pseudomonadati; phylum Bacteroidota; class Bacteroidia; order Bacteroidales; family Tannerellaceae; genus Parabacteroides; species Parabacteroides goldsteinii. The sequence continues at coordinate 3,252,318 of NZ_CP081906.1, forward strand.
CTTTACGGCTACAAAGATACAATTATTTTTCCGGATATTGTCTTTTTGGATTTTTAGGGAACCATCCTTTCAATACGCGTTCTTCCTGCTCGAATACTTCCTTGATCGTCCAGAACGAAGAAAAGGCAAACACACCGCAGATAGCGGAGACAAAAACACTCTCTATCAGCAAAGATGCAACCGTTCCGGCAATCCCCAGAAGAAGGAATATCCACCAGCATTTAGTCCCCCAATAATATTCAGCCTTCACAACTATCGGATGAAACAACCCGATTATCAGAAAAGTAACGATACCAATCAGTAGCCCGTCAAAATTTATCATCTCCATATTTGTATTGTTTAATATAAAACAGTTTAATCTGTCTCAACAAAGATACAAAAATCAACTGTCATTCCTCATAAAATATATCTATCCGGGTATAAACATCCACAAACCGTTCACCCTTACCAGCACAACCCTTTATCTATATAACTATCCTTTATCAGTATTGCCTAAAAGCCATTCGGACATGTATCCAATGATTCTTTTGTCAGAGGTAGGTGTAAATAAATTTAGAGGTAGGTCTATTTTCATTTAGAGGTAGGTCTAAATCAATTTACACCTACCTCTAAATAAAAAAACATTAGTACTATCCTTTCTTTTCATCCTAGACGAAAAGGAATCATTGTAGAGAGTTTCCTTATATGATTTATAAAAAAAGGCATCCCGCAATGGAATGCCTTTAGTATATGCTATAAAATCTAAATCTTATTCAGCCTGAGCAGGAGCTTCTGCCGGCGTTTCTTCTTCAACCGGAGCATTTGCTGACGGCTGAGCAGTTCCAAAGTTAGGAGCTACCGTATTCGGGTCGATTGTAACAGCATTGTTTATCTGTTCTTTGATTTCAGATTGTGTAGTAGTTGTTGCTCTTGGGATAAATGCTGTAATAACGATACTACAAACAATAACAAAACCAGCCAGGACCCATGTTGCTTTTTCCAAAAAGTCTGTGGTTTTACGTACACCCATAATTTGGTTAGATGAAGAGAATCCCGAAGCCAGACCTCCCCCCTTTGAGTTCTGGATCAATACTATCAAGATCAGAAGTATTGAAGCGATCAGGATTAGAATAGAAATAAATACGTACATTTTAGTTTTATTTTTTAGTGTTAATAATCAATTTTTCCAAAAATCTAATTTGGTCTGCAAAGTAAGCATTTTTTTCTGGATAATTCAAATATAAGTTTTTAATAATTTGCAATGCCTTCTCATACCGTTTCTGTTTAACATAAATATGAGCCAATGTCTCGGTAAAATAAGAATCATCGTCCAACGATCGGGGTTGTTCGTTCTCCCCTTCTTTCAATGGTCCCTGAGCAGATGGATCATCCGGTTGCAGGGATAAGACCAATCCGCTGCCCGGTGCCCGCTGTTCGTCATTTTTAATGAAAGAATCGATCAGGTCATGGTGCTGAAGTTTAGCTTCCGGCTCCTCTTCCGCCGATATATCATCCTTTGACAACGACCAATATATATAATCAGATGAAACAGAAGGCTGAAACAATATGGTAGGATCAGCCGCCTGTTGTTCTCCTTCACTTTCACGATCAGCCAGAAAAGCATCGATCAGGGAGAAAGAGTCTGTTGCCGGTTCATTTTCTTCCGCAGATGCCGCAAATGGCATCCCGTAACGTTCTCCCTCGATCAGTGCGAATAATTTTCTTCTGTCCGGTATGTAAACTGCCATTCTTTTCAGTTCTGCGGCAAAGCGTATATCATTCAATACAGCCAGATTCTTCAGATAAAGCATCCGGGCTATATGGAAATACGGATATTCGGCCACTACCTGCTGTAACGGGGAAAGTGTTTCCTTCGTCAGCAAAGAGGGGTCTTCCATCAGTAGATATAAGTCTGCAGCTTTCATATATTACCAATTGGCTACGGTTGCATTATAAATCTGATCCGTCAACTCGTCAATGATCTCCGCACAGAGTTCGGCCTGTACATCCTGTAACATCCGGGTAGCATCAAACTCACGATAAGCAGAAAAACTCTGTGCATCAAAATCCTCATCAGGGTTTGTACGATTAGAATAACTCACGCGCACAGTTATCGTCAACTTTGTCTGTGAAGACCAGGCATCTTCCTTAACAGCCATTGGTGTCAGTTCATATCCGGTAATCTCACCTTCCAGCTCCAGGTCACCATTATTGTTGACCATCTGAAGACGTGTCTGACGGATATAAATATCCTTCAACGCTTCAGTAAACTCCTGTGATAACGGAGGATAAACCAAAGGTGCCTGATTTGGAAAGTCCTTAATAGTTATCGTTTTTACCTTTGTATAGTCAATCGAAGCTCCATTGAACTTGTAGGAAATGGAACAGGCCGTCACCATGACTCCTATCAGTAAACAAAACCAGATTATATTCTTTCTCAACATATTATTCCAAATTATATTCTTTAATCTTTCTATAAAGAGTACGTTCTGATATTTTCAGATCAGCCGCCGCATTTTTCCTCCGTCCGTTATGTTTCTCCAATGCTTTACGGATCATCTCTTTCTCCACTTCTTCCAAAGAAAGAGTTTCTTCTTCCTCTACGGCTTCCGCTTCCTGAATCGGAGCAGAATGTACAGGACGGATCGGATGGGCATAGGGCGTCTCATCGGCAACCGGCATAGGCATCTTACCTCCCATTATATCGTGAACCAGCTTTTTCAGATCATTGACATCCTTCTTCATATCAAAAAGGACCTGGTAAAGTATCTCGCGTTCACTATTGAAAAACTTCTGGTCGTTATCCTGCTTTTTGACCAGCACCGGATATTTTTCCACATTCAGATCGGGAAGATACAAACGCAGAACGTCTGCTGTAATATCACGGTTCTCTTCGATAACCGAGATACGCTCCGTTATATTCTTCAACTCACGGACGTTACCCGGCCAACGGTAGGAGGTCAGCAGCTGTCGTGCTTCATCATCCAAGCGAACCGGCGGCATACGATATTTCTCCGCACAGTCTCCGGCAAATTTACGAAACAACAAGATGATATCATCCGGACGTTCACGCAACGGAGGAATCTGGATAGGTACGGTATTCAAACGATAATACAGATCTTCACGGAATTTTCCGTCGGCCACCGCCTGTATCAGATTAACATTCGTTGCAGCAACAATCCTCACATTCGTTTTCAGCACCTTTGAAGAACCGACTTTTATAAACTCACCGGTCTCAAGCACACGCAGCAAACGGGCTTGTGTCGGGATAGGCAGTTCCCCTACTTCATCCAGAAAAATAGTTCCGCCGTCGGCTACTTCAAAATATCCTTTACGGTCGGCCAAAGCTCCGGTAAAGGAACCTTTTTCATGTCCGAACAACTCTGAGTCAATCGTTCCTTCCGGAATGGCACCACAGTTTACGGCTATATACTGTCCGTGTTTACGCGGACTGTTCTGATGTATAATCTGTGGAAAAGTTTCTTTACCGACACCACTCTCCCCGGTAATAAGCACAGACAAATCTGTCGGAGCCACCTGTAGAGCGACATCGATTGCCCTGTTCAGGCCAGGGCTGTTTCCTATAATTCCAAAACGCTGTTTTATTTGCTGGACATCAACCTTAATCATCATATCTTCTATTGAATATCTGTAATTATTTCAGTTTGTCTGCCAAAATTACAAATCTTAATTCAAATTCCAGCTATCAGGAGTAGATTCTATCAGCGGTTTCTCATTTTTTTGCAGCATAAGTGCGATTGAATAAAAATTCAGCCAGTGCCGTATCATCTGCAAAATTCTTCATTTCTTCCGGAGAGATAGGTTTCCCCACATACACATCGACCGTTTTACCGCGTTTGTTGAAGGCTTCGGCAGGAATGCGCAAAGTACGTATTTTCCAACTGATACTTCCCAACCAGTAAAAGAAGCGGGAATTAAGAAAATCAAAGTAAACTGGATATACCGGCACATTTGCCTTCCGGATCAGGCGAATCACGCTATGTGTCCAGGGCAAGTCATGGATCTCTTTATCATCCTTATTATAAAAGGAAATCGCCCCAGCCGGAAAGAATCCCATCGGATGCCCTTCTTTCAGTCGCTGCAAAGAATAACGCACCCCGTTTATGTTGGCCGGATTCGGACCATTACCGGTTGAATCGGGCAACACCGAAACAAAATTATCCTTCATGGCACCGATCTTCACCAGAATTTCGTTCACCATCACTTTAAAGTCCGGACGACGAGCGGCCATAATGTCAATCAATATAATGCCGTCGATCGAACCGATCGGATGATTGGATATGGTTATAAATGCCCCTTCGGGCAAGTTATCCAGTATTTCCGCATGATGCAGATTATACTTGATATCGATCAGGGGATCGCTCAGTAATGCTGTAGTAAACGCTGAGCCACGCAGATGGCAGTTATTGGCATGCACTTTGTTTACTTTGTCAACACTCAACCACTTAATCAATAATTTGCCAAGGAAGGTGCCTATACGGCTTTTGAAGAACGGGGCAGCTTCCTGCAAATCATTAATGTCTACTACGCTCTTTTTCATACTTTTTATTTATTCAATAAACGATGCGCACATTTTTTCGTGCTTGCGCATCGACAATAACAGCACGATATTCAATACGATTATCTCATACAGGAAATAAACCCATACTTCGCCGACCAATACAACTATAAACATAACGATCGTACGTCCGTTAAATGTCAGGAGATCAATATAACGCATTAACTCACGACTTTGTTTACGAAAAGCAATACGCACATTTTCCGGAATATCATCTCCGTATTTGGCATGGAGGCTCTGCAACATACGCTGCAAGGCAGGAGTGGCTTTCACCTGAAGTAATGTGTATCCCCTATAAAGGAAATAAAAAGTTTTATTGATACCCAGCTTCATCTCCTTATGACGGGCAATGACCTGTTCCAGCGACTGGAACTCAGCTCCTTTGTCCTTACTGATAAAATAGAGATGTAATGTTTTATAATAATCGGTTATATTAGCCTGCACTAGATGGGATAAACCGGACACAACGGCCAAAGCAAAAAACCAATAAGTACCATACTCATGAGACAGACGAAGGGCAAAACCGACATAGATAGAGGCAAACCAGATATCACCGGCAAATCCGTCCAATATACGCCCGATAGCGGACTTGATACCTGTCAGACGAGCCAGCTGTCCGTCTACGCAATCCAGTATATTGGCAAAAACCAACAATAAAATACCACAAATAGTATAAACCAGATTATCATGATAAAACATGAAGCCGACAGCAGCTCCCACAAATATAGAAATGACCGTTACCATATTCGGGGTAATCCCCGTGCCGCGCAACATACGAGCGATACGAAAACCTATCGGACGGTAAAACGCCCGGTCGACAACATTTTCTGTTTCTATTGATTTTAGTGATGCTTCGTATTCTTTATCCAAATTACTCATGATCTATTATTTATACGAATATCCGCCGTCTACAACGACCACTTCGCCATTAAAATAACTATTTTCTATTAACATCTTATACACTTCGGCCAACTCTTCCGGATCACAGAAACGGCCTAAAGAAACTTTATTTTCTATATTCCGCCGTATTTCTGCCGGTTTAGTCTTCTGCCATTCGGTATCGACAAACCCGGGAGCAACTGCGTTCACACGCAATTCATAAGGAACCAGGAATTTAACCATATTCTTCACTAAGGCATGTACAGCACTCTTTGTCACTCCGTAAGCCAGAGATACCGAATGTGGCTGGATCCCCATCAGGGAACCGGTAAAGACCACACTACCACCTTTATTTATCCGTCCGACAATACGTTGCAATAAGAATACCGGAAAATGAACATTAGCAAAGAATACACGTTCCCAATCAGTAAGTGACAAATCCTCGAACGAATCGCGGCAAGTCAATCCCGCATTAAAGATCAGTGCATCTAAAAGCAAATTCTTCTCCTGCAAATAAGCATCTATTTTATCAATGGACTCTTTTTTTGTAATATCAGCCTCTAGCACAGACACATTGATTCCGAATTGCTGTTGCAAACCTTCGCGGGTTTGTTCGGCCATCCCGGGATCGGAAGCATAAGTAAGCACAAGGTTATACCCGGCTTTCCCCAAACAGAGAGCCACCGCTTTACCTATACCCTTTGTACCACCGGTAATTAAAGCACACTTTTCCATGAGTAATCTTTATTCCTCCCCTTTCCCCTTTACAGTGGCAGGTTTAGCATGTCGTTGATATTTCAGATTTTCTTCGTAAGAATCATGAATCGTTTTCTTCAGATTAGAGGAAGAAACCCCGGTTCCATAAGGGAAATAAAAAACCTGTACGCCTAAATCTTTTAAATAATCATATTTACCAAACCAGTCATCCCCCACAACAAAAGCATCGATATTCAGCTTCTTTACGATCTCCGTATGATCCAGTGTATGCTGCGGTATTACAATATCCGGAGTTTTCAACGCTTCAATAATTTGAAGGCGTTCATTGAACGGGATAATAGGATTCGCTTTATAAGAAGAAACCAGTTCGTCCGTGCTCACTCCTACAATCAGGATATCAGCCAGGCTACGGGCATAATTGATCATCCGGAGATGATTATAATGAAACATATCGAATGTTCCGGAGGTATATACGATCGTTTTATCTTTAAACATAATTCATGTTGCAATTTTGAACCACAAACTTACGCAAACTTTTCCTATCAAAAAAAGTTTGAAGTCAAAAAGCGCAATACAGACCATATTATTATAAAATACAACAGATATGGACCGTTAGTCTTTATAACAAATATCCCCTGAAAAAGCATGTTTCCAGGGGATCTGTTTTTTATTATTTACTGAGGACAAACCTCTGCATCGTCATCTTTGGTAAGATCCAGCTTTTCATTATCGCCTCCCTTATCAAAATATTGCTTGCGGAGAGGGTTCGCAGTAGCTTCCCGATAATTCAACCTGTTCCGGTAAATATCCAGCGCAGTATATAAGGCCTGGCGGAACGACTCTTCGGAAGCCACATTCTGTCCGGCTATATCGTAAGCTGTTCCGTGAGCCGGCGAAGTACGGACAATCGACAGACCGGCCGTATAGTTAACCCCGTCATCCATGGCCAGCGTTTTAAACGGCGCCAAGCCCTGATCATGGTACATCGCTAATACGCCATCAAATTTGTCGTACATCTGAGAGCCGAAAAATCCGTCTGCCGCATAAGGTCCAAAAGACATGACACCTCTTTTTTCCGCCTCTTCCATGGCCGGAATAATGATCGTTTCCTCTTCTTTTCCCAATAAGCCATCATCACCTGCATGAGGATTCAATGAAAGCACGGCAATACGTGGTTTTACAATCCCGAAATCCTGTTTGAGCGACTGATTGAATATGCGCAATTTCGACACGATATCCTCTACGGTTATTCTGGAAGGAACTTCTGCCAATGGGATATGTCCGGTCACCAAAGCAACACGCAGACCATCTTTCATCAAAATCATCAATGCTTTCCGGCCCACTCCGCCAAAACGTTCTTCCAGGTATTCGGTATGTCCCGGAAAATGGAACTCGTCATTCTGGATATTGTGCTTATTGATCGGTGCTGTCAGCAATACATCAACAGCACCCCGTTTCAAGTCTGTAACAGCAGCTTCCAAAGCTAAAAATGCAGCTTCTCCGGCTATCGATGTCGACTGCGATAATTCTACTTTTGTTTCATCGTCCACACAGTTGATGATATTCACCCGGTTAATACCGGCATCTTCTGCCTGGGAAATGATGTTCATATTCACAGGAGGCAATTCCAACGCTTTCCGGTGATAAGCTGCGATTTTTGATGATCCGTATATAACCGGAGTACAAAGTTCGGCAACTCTGGCATCCGAGAATGTTTTCAGTATCACCTCATATCCGATGCCATTTATATCTCCGTGGGTAATGCCCACCTTAATCAATCGTTCTTCCATGTATTATGTTTGTTTATTTCTTACTTTCCGGTATGTCGAGCTTTTCTTCCACCGATTTTTCAAATTCACCCGGTAAGCGAAGTGTATATAAAGCTGCTTCGATACGGCGGATAAAATTACGTTTATCTGTTTCAGGAGCAAAAACAAAGCCTTCGGCTACAACGACCCGGTTATTCTTTTCATCCAGACGGACATGACTGACAAACGGTCCGCCCATCATATCACCGACCATCTTCCACAAACCGCGTAGCACACCGCAATATTTGCCATTAACAGTGATCGGCGTATAATCAACCCCAAAACGGGACTCAGTCGTCATATACGATTCAGGGAAAGCTCCCGGCAGATTTTCCTTCAACACCGAGTCGCGCTTTGCTACCAGATATTCTGCCGTGAAGGTATTCGGATCGGTATAAGGGAAAGTATATACAATCAAATCTGTACGACCAGTATTGGCATTATTGGATGCCCAGAAGAAATCTGTCGTATCACGATAATAGGTCATATTAGACGGAGCATTCAGCATCAGGTCATGATTATTTTTCAGGTTATCCATGACAACTGTACTGTAATCTTTCTCCAACTGGCCAATCGCCCGGTTCATTTCAACTTTCACAAAGAAATCAACCAGCGCTTTCGGATGAGCCTGTGAATATTCAATAATAGCTTCAGGAGAAGGAGCATTCAGTGTCACAACTACCTGCCCTTTAGCCCAACGGTCGTTTTCATAGCTTATCGAAGCCTTCGTGTAAATAGACGGATCAATATTTACAATCAGTATATTGCGGACATAAGTCAATAATCCGTCGAATTGTGAAGGATCTACATAAGTAATCTTCAATGCAGGTTCAGATTGAGGAAGACCAGGGACATCAGATGTCAGCTCTTGTTTAATAGCCTTTCCCGAAGGGCCATCCCAATCAGCTTTTTTCATTACAACTACAACCTCATAAGCAAGGCCTGTGGCCCGTTTTCCAACCGGTCCTGAGCTACATGCTCCCAGCAATACCAGAAACATGAGTAAGCTAATCTGTAAAGAAATCTTTTTCATACCCATTCGTTTTTATAACACAAATATAATTCTTTTCTATCAAATGACTTGTCTTCTATCCGTTTTGTTGTTTTTTTGCTGTCGACAGCATTCCGCAGGCGGCAAATATATCCTCTCCTCTCGAAGCACGGATTGTACAAACAATCCCTGCATTGTTCAATGTATCACGAAAGACTTCCATCTTCGCCAAATCCGAACTTTCCAACGGGACGTTGGGGATAGCATGAAAACGAATCAGGTTAACCCTGCAATCTACATCATTTAATAAACAAATCAGGGCTTTAGCATGTTTCAGGCTATCATTTAAATTTTTAAAAACTATATATTCAAAAGAAACACGGCGTTGATGGGAGAAATCATACTGCCTGATGAGATCAATGACGCCCTGTGCCGGATAAGCTTTTTCTACAGGCATTAAAGACAAACGTTCTTCATGAAAAGGAGAATGCAGACTGACCGCCAGATGGCAGTCGCTTTCTTCCAGAAAACGCTTCAAACCTTTTGCCACCCCGATAGTGGAAACTGTTATCCGCTTGGGACTCCACCCATATCCATAGGTAGAAGTAAGGATTTCAAGGACCTTAAACAACTCATCCACATTATCCAAAGGCTCCCCCATTCCCATAAAGACCAGATTTGTCAATGATTCTGATTCCGGAACAGACTGGATTTGGTTTAATATTTGATTTGCCGTAAGATTGGCAGTAAAACCTTGTTTACCCGTCATACAAAACAGGCAGTTCATCTTGCATCCGACCTGCGAAGACACACATAATGTAGCCCTGTCGTCGGTCGGGATATAAACAGCCTCCACAAAATTGCCGTTCCCTGCAGCAAATAAATATTTAATCGTTCCATCGACCGATTTCATACAATCAACCGGAGGGAGTGCCCCTACCTCAAAAGACTCTTCCAAAAGAGTACGTTTGGCAACAGCAATATTAGTCATTTCCGCAATAGAGGTAACTTTCTTCTTATACAGCCAATCGGCCATCTGTTTTGCTGCGTATCCCGGTAAACCGACCTGTGCCGCCACTTCCTTCAGTTCGTCCAGCGTCATGCCTAACAATTGTCTCTTTTCTTGCATTGTATATTGTTATATAACGATTAATCCGGCACAAAGATAAAAAAAGCTGCCGGACTTTTCTGAATAAGTCCGGCAGCTTTCCTTAAAAAGGATTATGTAATACCTTTTGAGCTTTATTTGTTTAGAAGAAACGTATACGGTTGTCTTCTACATCTGCTTTGTTAACCAGTGACTGGATAGCCTGGAATCCGAAGCGGTATGCGTTCGATGCATCCAACGTTTTAATTTCTTCTGCTTCGTTGTATTCTTTTGCATCCTTGTTTCTGTCGTATACTTTAAATACATATACGCCATTGTTACCGGCAACCGGAGCACTTACCTGACCAACCTCAGCAAGAGAAACCATTGCATTCAGTTTCGGCTCTACACCGATACCGGAGATACGACGTGTTCCGAAGTTGATAAACTTCACTGAATCAACTTTTGAACCCATTGCATCAGCATAAGCTTCAACAGATGTCAGATTTTTAGCCTTCAGATCAGCAGCGATCTTCTCACCTTTCTTCTGAGCAGCGATTTCAGCTTTCAAAGCAGGAGTTAAAGAGGCAACCGAGCGGTAACCTTCTTTTATAGTACCTTCGACGCCTGCAATTACAAACTTATCGTCACATTCAAAGATTTCAGAGATTTTACCCTTATCATTCTGGAATGCCCAACGGATTACCGGACGAGAATTTTTAATGCTACCCAACGTCTGGTTATCAGCAGTAACATTTACACCTGCAATCAGATTATATCCGGCTTCTTTAGCAGCTTCATCCAACTTAGCCAAATCATTGTTCTGTGAAATGAACTGGTTCAACTCGTTATAGATATTGCTATAAGTTTTAGAGCTCGGAGATACTGTCATGTCAATATCCGCTACTTTATACTTATTCACATTAGCTGTCTTTTCTGTTACTTTCACCAGGTGAGTTCCATACAAAGATTTCACTTTTGCAATTTCGTTTACCGGAGTAGAGAAAACAGCATTCTTAAAGTCTTCATTTACACCTCTCAGTGCAGTAATTTCAGTGAACCATCCCAGTTCTCCGCCATTTTCAGCAGCCTGGTCTGCAGAGAATTCTTTTGCCAATGCAGCAAAGTCCCCACCGTTCTTCAGTACATTCATCAAGCTGTCAGCCAAAGCGGTCGTACGGGCTTCGTCCCCATTTGCCAACATAATATGGCTTACCTTAACAGAGTCAGGCCCCATTTTCTTGTCTACCAACTTGAACATTCTGTACTTATCGTTATCGAATACCGGACCATATACAGCACCCACTTCCGAAGTCGTTGCGAATTGTTTCATTTCCGGATCAAAGGCATTTTCTGTAAAGAAAGCATCCATGTAAGGAACTTCTGAATTTTCATTTACAATATCAGCCACCTTTTCAGAAGTCGTGAATTCTTCTTTCAAAGATTCGATATCAGCACTTGCCTTGTCATAATCCTCCTGGCTGGGACGAATGTCAACAGCGATATACTTGATCACTTTACCTTCTTTTTGTTTGTAAAGTTCCTTACGCTGGTTGTACAGCTTTTCGATTTCACTCTTGCTTACTTCGATTGTCGAGTCAGGAATACTTGCATACGACTGCATAGCATAAACAATGTCAGAGTTTTCAGCTGCGTCATTGAATGCTTCTTTTGCATCCAGCACGTTTGCTGCAACAGCCTTACTTAACAATGTTGTATATTTTTGTTCCAGACGCTGACGTTTAATGTTCTTTTCCCAGAACAACCAGAAATTACGAGCCTGGAGCAACTGAGCCTGCTGATCTGCAGGGTAGCTTGCGATATTGTCATCGTCAATTGTTTTCAGGAAATTCAACAGAGCTGTTTTGTCAAACTGTCCGGTCTGCGGATTAACAAACATCTGCATCTGCTGGATCATCGGTGAAATGTTCTCACCCTGAACCATATCAAACAATTCTTCCGGACTTACAGTCATACCTAATTTATCAGTTGCTTCGTCAAGTACAATTTCCTGTACCATAGCATCGAATACCGACTGACGGATCTGATTCATGTATTCTTCGGGCAGATTGGTCTGACCGGATTGCATCTTGTACATCTCAGTCATTTCATCAATACGTCCCTGATAATCCTGAATTTTAATTACTTCCCCGTCAACCTTAGCAACTCTCTCCTGAGTTTGTCTGAAATAAGTAGAACCGGAGTTCAAAAAGTCTCCAATGATAAAAGCGAACAATGCCAAACCCACAACGAGTACGAGCAGTCCTGCTTTGCTTCTGATTTTTTCCAGCGTAGCCATTTATCGTTATTTATTTTTAAAGTTTATATTTTACAGTTTAAGGGCACGAAGATACGAAAAAAAGGATTTGTTACATCTTTTATTCCACTTTTTTTCATCAATTGCCTACTTTCATTCGCACAAGTTCTATTTTCGTTGCCGTTACTTTTATGATTTTAAAAGTATATTTATCAATTACGATTGATTCATTCAATTTAGGAAATTTTTGGTAGAAATGCAGGATATATCCGGCAATCGTTACGTAATCGTCTGATTCCGGGAGCTCAAGATTGAACTTTTCATTGAGAGTATCGATCTCCATACGACCGGATATCAGGTATTCATCGTCCGAAACTTTCCGAGCTACGTATGATTTCATATCATGCTCATCCTCTATCTCTCCAAAGATCTCCTCTACCAGATCCTCCAGCGTCACAATCCCCGCTGTACCGCCAAATTCATCCACAACCACAGCCAGACTCTTTTTGTCCTGCATCAGCACCTTCATCAACTTATTGGCCGCCATCGTTTCCGGGACAATGGAAACAGTCTTTATACTCTGTGTCCAGTCTTCCGGATTTTTAAATAATTCCGATGAATGGATATATCCGATAATATCATCTATATTTTCGTTATAGATCAATATCTTTGACAACCCCGTTTCAATAAACTTAGAACGAAGTTCTTCCATACTGACAGTCTTGTCACAGGCGACAATCTCCGTACGGGGAACAATACAATCGCGCAAACGGACATTGGAAAAATCAAGCGCATTCTGAAATATTTTCACTTCCGTATCCATATCTGAGTTCAGAGGAGCATCTTCGATACTTTGCTGAATAAAGAAGTCAAGATCCACTTTACCTAAAGTACGCCTGCTCGATTGAGTAATATTCTTTACACCCACCAATTTCAGTATCAGATAAGAAATCAGTGCCGAAAACTTCGAGATAGGATATAATATAATGTATATGATCAACAAAGGAACCGAAAACAAATTCAAAGAAAAGTTTGGATTCAATTTGAAAATCGTCTTCGGGATAAACTCGCCTGTAAACAATATCAGGAGTGTCGAGATAATAGACTGAATAAGAACAATCAGAGCCTCATTATCAACGAAACGGGCGATAAACGGTTCCAGAACAATTGCCATCTGTAAACCATAGACAACCAGTGCGATATTATTACCCACCAGCATCGTTGATATAAACTGGTTTGGATTCCGGTAAAAAATATCCAATATCTTACCGGCCATATTCTTATTCTTTTTATCCAGTTCATGCCGCAACTTATTAGAAGAAATAAATGCGATCTCCATGCCGGAAAAAAAAGCGGAAAAGGCTAATGAAATCAATATGTACGTTAATGCATTCACATCAGTTCTATTTTATTGAATCCGGCTTTGCTATATTCACAGCCACAGAATCGCCGGTTGCAGTATTCACACGCGAAGTATCACGTGCTGTATCGCTGACAGGAAATGTTCCCTGCGAATTAAATATCTTATATTTCGTCATGTTCTGGTTCGACTTAAATCCGATGCCGGTGATAATCTTATCCCCTTCTTCCAGCTCAAAGTATTCATCTGTGTAAATTTGGTCTTCTTTCTGGTCGAAATACAGTATTGAAGTATCCAACTTTTTACCTTCCTGGCTTAATATACTCACATGACCAATCAGCTTATACAGCCCTTTCTTATCCCAATAATAAGCAGTATCTGCTTTTACACTTGCTTCTACATTAAACAAGGAATCAAATTTCTCCACGTAAACACCCTGGGGAAAATAGCTGTAAGGCTCCTTGGCTTTTCCGAACACCAACCACTCTTTCGCGTTCATCCGGTAACGGGTGATACCGGAATCAGAGATAAGACTGGAGACATCGGTCGTTCTCAGCGTATAGGTATTTTCCGGATCGAAGGTTACTTCCACCACTTCTTTATTCTCCTTGCCACAGGAAGCCATAAATAAAAGAAGCATAACAACTACCGCGAAAGTAGTTGTTATGCCATATTTGTTCGTTTTACAAAGAAAACGCGTTTCCGTCATAATTATCTGATTCTTGTTGTCTCACCGATCCAACCACCTACAGTAAACGATTTACCCTTTTCCAGATCCGGATGCATGAAAATTTCCTCTGTAGAAGGTAAATGAGCACGATAAGTACCGATCAATTTATTAGCTTCCTCTACACAGCTTTCATCAACCTGTTTTGCTTTTTCCCACTGGTCGATTGCCACATTGTAGGCAGCTCTTGCCAAAACACCGTCATTCGGAAATACATTCTTAACTGTAGCAGCATACATCTGGCCAATCAGGATGTACGGCTGACCATAGCTAGTATTTGTAGCTGCTGCTTTCTTTGCATATTCCCTTGCTTTTGAATAATTTTTCTGATCCAGATTAATCACTGCGATCATATAATAATCTTCAGCTTTTGAAGAAGGGTCTGTTTCCATATTGGCAGCTTCTTCAAAATATTTGACAGCTGTGTCATATTCTTTATTCTTTACAGCACGTTTAGCGATACCGATAGCGGCATCTGCACTCGGCTCAAGTTCATAAGCATAGGCTGCTGCTGCAAAGAATGCATCGATTTCCTGGCAACGAACACGTCTCAACAGAGAAACGATTTCTTTTAAAGCAGCCAGATCACTCTTGCTTTCTTCAACTTTCGGAGCATACAGGTTCTGCAATGTTTCGCAATCGGCAGCACCACTGTTTGCAAACGCACCGTTCACACTGGTTTTGAATGTTGTCAGGTTGTTAACTTCTTTTTCATTGTTAGCAGCCTGTGCAGCCTGCAACTGAGTATCCAGGATTTTAGATGCTTTCAGATAATCTTCAACATATTGTCCTTTGTGATTAGGATCATCAGCCATCTTCTGGTAAGAAGCAAACATATACAAAGAAACACCTAATGCTTCCGTATTGTCTCCATATTCGTTGATGATTTCACCCAACCAATTATACAATTTATTATAATCGGCTTTATCTCCCATTTGCTGGATATAATCCTGTGCCTTACGGGAAACGATCCAGTCTTTACCATAACGTTTGTCATCACCGAAATATTTCACACGTTTGTCATATACTCCCATCAGATCATCGATCAAAGCAGCTTTCTTTGCCGGATCTTTTTCATTGGCAATCTTCCATGCCATGATCTTTACACCATGCAGATAAATATCCTTTGTTGCAGCAGGACATTCATCGTAAACAATTTTCCAAAAATCATATGCATCCTTAAAATTCCCTGCCTTAGCATAAGGAACGAACAAGCTGATATTGGTTATACAACGGATACTGTCCTCACCAGATCCAAATTGTGTTCCATTATCTACTCCTTTCTGTGCATACGCGCCTAGTGCTCCCATAGAGCATGCAGCCGCAATTAATAATACCTTTATTTTCATATCTGTTTTAATTTAAGTTAGCAATTTAAATTAATCTACCTTTTTCTTCCAGAACCACATTTCATTGAATGTGTAATTAACAGTAAAACGGAAATACTGTTCATCAATCATGTTTTTACCACTTGGGTTAATCTTCGTGTATTCAAAAGACACATTTACCAACGAACGGTTATCAACCAACGGTAATCCAAAACCGACACTCACACCATATTCATTATAGCCATTACCTTTATATGCTGCATCATGTGTATTATTTATCATCAGATAGGAATTGCTATAATGGGCACCTGCGCGGTATCTTACCCGACCGAAAAAATTACGATTCTGATAATTTGGAATAAACTCGCCTCCGGCTGCAACCCGAACACGGTTCTTAAAACTATCTTTTGAATCATCATAATACGCTTTATCCCATGTTTCATACAGTACATCCGCAGCTAATGTCATCTTATTATTTTTCACATATGATGCACCAAAACCAATCGAGTTCGGTATATCAAATGCTTTACTCTTTGTCGTATCCGAAGCTACGATCTCGGCAGAACCGGAACTGGTTGCCGCATAAGTCATATTAATATAAGTCGCATTCAAACGGTTTTTGGGAGAAAAGGCCAACCCGAATGTAACATTTTCTGTTTTACTGATCGGGTGGGTATACTGAACACCAAAGTCCAGTTTTATATCCCGTACTTCCAGATTCTGATTACGAATCGTGTTCCGTTCTGAACCCTGTCCTACAATAGAACTCTGCTCATGCTTGATGTTTCCAAAAAGATATCCGACATTCGCTCCGACAGAAAGACGCTTCTTCCATATATCTATAGACAAACCTGCATACAAATCGTTTAATCCGCCGGAACCATTAAATGTTTCCACATAATTAAATCCACCTTCAGATGTTCTCCGGGCACCAAAACTATATCCGACATATGAGTAAGGTAAAATACCCACACTCATCGCAATACGTTTATGTATCGGGAACTGCATTGCAATATACTCCACATTCCCATTAATATTGTGCTGTTTATTGACTCCGTCATCAAACCATGAAAGCTGACCTGAAGCACCAAAATCAAACAAAAATGTCAATGAATCCATACAACTGTACGATGCCGGGTTCATCGGGTTGATCTGTTTCGACGATCTTAATCCGAAACCAACGCCACCCATTGCCCGTCCGGCTCCGAATGAACGATCCGCTAATTCACCATACCCAAAACGGGTATAGGGCGAGTTAGTATTATTTTGTGCCGCTAGCGACAACTGTGTCAATATAAGAATGCTTGCTATTAGTAGCTTATTAATCTTCAACATTATACTCTAAGATTCTGTTTAATCCTGTCAACACTAAATTAATGTCTGCAAAGATGGAGTTTTTTAGTCGGCTTTCAAAATAAAACGAATGACCGCCTGTTAAAAAAACCAAAAGGTTAGGATATTTTATCCGTAACTTCTCGATATACCCGTCCATCTCGTAGACTATCCCATTCACTACTCCTGCCTGGATAGCACTCTCGGTATTGGTACCCAATAAAGGGACTTCCTCCTGTTCCGTCACCAAAGGTAGTTTTTTTGTATAAAAGTTCAAAGCCTTGAAACGGGTAGTCATTCCCGGAGAGATATTCCCTCCCAGATAAGCACCCGAGGCCTCAATCAATTCGTAAGTAATTGCTGTGCCAGCATCAATGACAAGCAGGTCTTTTCCCGGTTCCAGGTAATTGGCACCGACAGCCGCAGCCAACCGGTCTTTTCCCAAAGTTTCGGGCGTTTCATATTGAACCGTTATAGGCAACTTTACAGTTTCATCCAAAAAGATAAAGCGCCGGAGCTTACCACGCAGGTAATCATTCAGCACTTCATTTTTGCCTATCACAGTCGACAATATTCCATGTTTAAAATCGTATTTCCCAAAGAGAGACTCCAATTCATCAACATCGAATTTCTTATATACAAAAGAGGCTTCCATGTGCTTCTTGTTGTATACCGCAACTTTTGAAGAGGTGTTTCCTTGTTCTATAATTAAATTCACGTGACTGAAATTTTCCGCAAAGAAAAGCAAAATTGGTGAAATAACACCTATACAGGCAGCACAAACTGAAAAAAAGAGTTATCCAAGCAATTGTATTTCTACCTGTGACCCAAACGATGCACAGCCGAAAAATCCCGCTAACAGCGAGTTGTAACCAGTTTATATCAGAAATCTGTCCCATCTGAATTTATCCGGAAGTTTGTACGCCTTCCACATGAAAGAATCCGTTTCGGATGGATAAGGTATCTCCCGGTATTCCGACACACCGTTTGATGTAATATTTGAGTATATGCATTTCAATTTTATCCCAACTGTTTGGATATGGGAAATTGAAAACCAGAATATCATTGCGTTTTATCTTTTTGAAACCGGGAATGCGATAAATCTCTGTTTGTTCGTTTCTCATGGAGGCAAACAGGTTGAATATGCGAGGTCCAACAATCGGTTTCCAGACAAGTATATTGTCTCCGGCAATTAATCCCGGTTCCATCAAATCGCTGGGAATTTTGAAAGAAGCAAAGACAAATACCTGTAAAACAAACCATAGAGCAACTGTCATACATAGCCAAAAGACTGTATTGATGGCTTTGTTGATCAGGTTGTGTATTTTCCTATTCTCTTTCATCGAATTAATAGCTTTTTATACTGTCGTTTTCAATAAAAAATATCCGTTGGTTAACGATCCTTTCCGGAATAGTGAACCATAATAATGCATTTGTCGGTATTTGATCGTATGTTTGTGTTGTATCAGTTGAACTTGCATATTCTAACGGGATAAAACGTTCTTTTTCTGTATCCCAAAAGTGTAGTGTATGTTCCTGATCCAGTTTTTTCTTACGCTTATTCAATGTGAATGATTGTTTATGCTCTTTTTGAGGGATAAATTTACGAATATTTCCATCTTTATCCGTATAAAAGGGAGCAGTAATATTTCGTAATTTATTCCCATCCGGTGAATCGGCAACCATGAAGATGTTATCTCCAACAACGTTTTCGAAATAACAAACGGTATCTTTTCTATGTCCGATCGCTATCGGGCACCATTCATAATAGTTATAAGTACATAAATAGACTTGATTTGATTTTCCTTTTTTTCCGTTGTTTTTGTCGACAGAAACCTTTATCAATGTCGTTTTATCCAGATATTCATTGGTAACATCATAGATTAGAGGACTTTTTAGAATCGTAACATATCCGTCGTCTTTTTTATCCATTATAGAAAAGTCCGGATCAAAACGTGAACGATATACTTTAGCCGGTCGTCTATGTCTGACTTCTGAGAAAGAGCGTGCATGTGTGTCGGGTTGATCTTCTCCTGGTCCGAAACTGTAGAATTTTCCATTGTCTAAAACTACGCACCAGATATGGCCTAAGTCCATTTTAGTCCAGGTCGTTTGTTCTACTGTAACCGGAATACCGCAAGCTCTCATTATAAAAGTACCCAGATTGCATAATCCTTCGCATTGGCTGATTCCGGAACGGTAGGTTTCGTCAATGGTTGGATAAAAGGGAAGACCGGTATGTCCATATTTCATAATGCCTTTCAGATGCTCATTAAGTACGAAGCATGCCTCTAAAGGAGTTTTTACTTTAGCAGAATCCAGTATGGGAACGAAGCGTTCCATAATTTCTCTTCTCAAATGAGATACCTCTTCACATTGTGCGCGGTAGGGGAGGATGTATTTACAGAAATCATTGAATGAAACATTTTTTGCCCATGGCTTTTGCCAGACAGTAAAAGCCAGTTCTATGTTATCAATAAGAAAGCGGCTGTCAAGTGTCGATATATCATATTTTTTCTGTTTGTGAATTTTGTATCCGCATTTAAGTAATGAATCGCAATATTCTTTTACAGCAACTTCTTTTCTCATGGATTCAAAGTTTGGGTGATATTCCTCCTTTTGGGGTGATATAAAATATTCTTCCAGTGAATAATGATAAGGCATATTTAATATCAGAAACTTGGCAGCTCTTAATTTAAGTGGATTTTCTTTATAAGAGTTTAAGGTTTTTTTCAACTCACCTCGATTCTCCCTTCCTGCTTTTAGTGCAAATTCAAAATTCCTGTCATTTATTGCAGAACAAGAATAAAGTAAAATTATGATTGTCAAACAAAAAGGTGTTTTCATATTATACTGATTTTAAAGCTATATATTTGTTTTATCTTTTCTAAAAAAACTCAATAACAATAGGATTGTCATCTATTTCGCATTTAATTTCGTTACCATCTTTGTCTGTAATTTTTTCACCACTTTCCAAAAGTAGATCCGATCTTAAGTAAAGTAATAAGCTGCTATCACTATCTCCTATAGTCATTGTAGGAGCGAATGAACCGACAGTAAATTCTGTAGAAGTAATCTGTCCGTTTTGGATTTTTGCAATATAATTTTTACCAGCATAACGAAGCTCAACCCAAATTGTATCATTTAGTGAAACAATATTACTAATAAAAGAGCCCTTATTGGCTTCGCCTATAAAGTCTGTTCCATGAATTTCAAATAACTCCAACATTTGTTTGTCACTGAGATATGACGTTTCTTTAGTAAAGTATCCTTTACTAAATGTTTCTGTTTTCGGATCAAATGAAATGAAAGCATTCGAAATACCTAATTGAAATAGGTATTTGGAGTCATATTTGACAAATTGAACAGGTCTGAATACTAAATAAGGTATTTTCTTTTCAAGATACTCAGAAAGTATATTACCATTCTTATCTGTAAGTGTTAAAGAATGCTCGTTCTGTCCGGTAACAAATAGAACATGGGAATTATCCATTCGTTTAAATTTGTATATAGCAAAAGGATAGCTTATTTTATAAATAAATGAACAATCATTAGCATCGTAGATTTTTAAATTTTGATAATCAGATACCCAGATTTCTGTTCTTCCATCTATTTCATATACATCAAAATCTTCAATATATGAATACTCTTCAGGTCCATTTCCCTTATTGTCTAATACTGATATAAATTTGCCCTGTTCATTAAAATGAAAAATCGATCTTCCACCTGAAGATATATAATAGTGACCTTTAAATTTTTTTATCTTGTGAATTACTCCAATCAGACATTCTGGAGTAGTCTCTAATTGTGTAATACTGTATTTATCAGAAAATAATTCACTCCACTTAGGTTTATTATCCTTGGGAATAGTAAGACCTTTTAATAGTACCTCTTGTTCTTTGTCCTGCCTGTTAGAACATGCAGTAAATATACAAAGCAAAATAATAATAAATATAGTTGTTCCTTTCATATATGTTATATTTTTCAGTGACAGTTGACAAACGACAGTTAAGATTTATACTCGACAAATAAATCAGCTGAAAGCCGAAATAACTCTTAATTGCTGTTTGTCAACTGGTAACATTGAAATGACTCAATAATGAAATTGATTAAATCAACGTATAAATTCAAAGATATTTCTTTATATACTAATTCCTTAATTGAGTAGTATTTACTAATTTAAGGAGTCAAGTATATTAAAGGAGTAGACATTAACGTCTGTAATTTTTAATATCTCCACATGTACATAAATAACCTACTCCCCAATTATCACATATGGCAATAAAAGATTGGTCAGGTTGATATGCTGTGCGCCATCTACACTCATCGTGCCATTCATTTTCAAAACTAGCAAGAGCTTCAATGTTTGCTAATGCTAAATCAGACAAGTTTGTTTTTTGCTTATTTTCACTATAATTCCAACCAACAGTAATGGTTATAGCTGCAAAAATAGTTGTTTTAAAAAATAACTGTTTCATAATATTACTTTTAATATTTGATTGAAAAAAATATTTGGATAAATTGTTTTTTATCAGTTGCATAACCATAATGTATCTCCTTTTTAAATGTTAAGTAAGTTTGAATTTATTCTAAAAATTCAATAATAATAGGATTGTCATCTATTTTGCATTGAATTTTGTTGTCATCTTTATTGAATAATTGTTTTTCATTATCTAATAGTTGATCTGGAGTTAGGTAAAGTAATAAACTATTGTCGCTATCTCCTACAGATATTGAAGAAGCAAATGTACCATAAGAAAATTCAGTAGATATAGTGTTACTATTTCTTATTTTTGTAATATAATTTTTATTGTCATGGCGTATCTCAGCCCAAATAGTTTCATTTAACGGTACAATATTACATATATAAGTACCCTTGTTTGCTTCTTGAATGAAATTCGTGCCTTGAATATCATATAGTTTTAATAATTGTTTGTCGGTGAGATAAGTTTTTTCTTTAGTAAAGAAACCTTTGCTGAAAGTTTCGGTTTTAGGATCAAATACTATATAAGCATTTGAAATACCTAATTGGTATAAATATTTGGAATCATATTTAATAAATTGTACAGATCTAAACATTAAATATGGTACTTCTTTTTTAAGATATTCAGAAAGTACATTACCATTTTTATCAGTGAGAGTTAAAGAATACTTGTTTTGTCCGGTAACCAGTAAAATATGCGAATTCTCCATTCTTCTGAATCTATATATGGCGAATGGATAGCTAATCTTATAAAGGAATGAACAGTCATAAGCATCATATATTTTTAAATTTTCATTATCTGCTACCCAAATCTCAGTTCTTCCATTTATTTCATAAACATCAAAATCCTCAATGCGTGTGTATTCCTCTGGACCTTGTCCCATTTTATTAAGAGAAGCTATGAATTTGCCTTCTTTATTGAAATGAAAAATAGATTTTCCTGCTGAAGATACATAATAATCCTCTTTGAATTTCTTTATTTTATTAATTTCTCCAACTAAACATTCCGGAGTTGTTTCTAACGGGATAATTGTATATTTATTAGAAAATAGCTCTTCCCATTTTGGTTTATTTTCCTGAGGAATTGTAAGACCTTTCAAAAGTTCTGTTTGCTGTTTTTGCATTGTATCCAAACATGAAGTTAGACAACAGAACAAAATGATGACTAATGTAACTATATTTTTCATATATTATTTTTATAGTAATTAAAACCCAATCCTCACTATTGGCAGATAAAGATGGTAATATTTTTTTTATGGCAGGATAAGAACATTTAATATTCTGATAGTGCTCAACTAGATCTTTTTCCCAGGCTAACATATAAATATTTTCTCCGTCAGAACCAATAATTGGATTCATGGATCTAGAATGGAAATTGTCAAATAAACGTTCACAAGAATATAATGAATTATTTTTAAGATTAATAATGCAAATATCCTCTCGTTTACCTTTCAATTTAAAGAATAATTTATCTGATGCCTGATAAAAACTATTATGACTATAAATGTATTTTTGTTTTTTTATGATTTCTCCTAGTTCGTTGTCGTTTGGATAATTCTCTTTTGTTATAAACTCTTCGTGGAAATCAAGAGAGTAAAGAGGATTTACTTCTTTTTCGTTATAATTGTAAGTATAAATCGTATCAATATTGTTTGGAAATATAAAAATATTATTTGACTTTGTATTTGTAGCATATAGGTTATAATCTGCATAAGGTCTTTTACTTTTTCCCCATTTGGGTATAAAAAATTTATTTATTGATTTAAAGTCTGTTAAGGCCATGAAATATCCGTCGATATTACCTTGTTTGTCACATCCTCCTCCTGAATAGATCAGGTAATTCTGTTTGTCAACAGGTATAATATGTGCACAGGCAAATGGTAAAGATATTCTATTAATAGGTGTTCCATCTAATTTGAATTTGTTGATTATTTTGAAACGACTGACTGCCCATAATTCTTCTAAATGTGGTACAATACACATTGAATTTACCAGTAAAGCATCTGAAAAAGTAATTTCATTTATAAATTTTCCAGAACTATTATAAATAACAATATTCTTTCCTGCTATTGTATTTCCCATAAAGTATAGGTTATCTTTATATTGAGTCATACTAATACAGTTGCTGAAAATATTTTTATCTAATCTTGTGCAAGAAATGTCTTCGATTAAACTGTCAAAGCTAATCGTTTTATATTTCTTCATATCTATTTTTGTAGCTTCTTTATACGCTGTAGGATAAAGAATGGCTTTGCTCTCGTTAATAAATAATAGAGAAAGCAATATAAATAAAACTTTTATCTTCATAATGTGTATTTAGAATTCTTTTGTTAAAGAAGATGCGTCAATAATCACTTTTGTTATTATAAATAGAAGTTAATAAGATAATGATTTTGACGCATCTTCTATAATAGCTTAACTAAAATTAGTTAGGTCAATAGTATAGAATTAGGTAAAGCATATAGAACTGAACTTAATAGTATTTAACGTCGCCGCATTTACAGTCGCTGCCTATTCCCCAATTATCGCATATCGAAATCCAGCCTGTTACAGAACTATGACCTGTACGCCAAGTACAACCTTCGTGATATTCATTTTCGTAAATAGCAAGAGCATCTATATTGGCTAATGCCAAATCAGACAGTTTTACTTCGTTCTGACTCTGGCTAAAATTCCATCCTGCTGCAGCTGCTATCGCAGCTAGAGCCATGATACCAAATAACTTTTTCATATCTGTATATGTTTAATTATTTATTAAAATTATTATTTAATCAGGCTATTTTCTATCTTTGCCTACTCTATTCGGATTAGATAGTCGAATGACACCTGTATCATTCTATTTTGTCGGTTATATTACCATCATACACCTCCTTTTCGGGGTCTCCGGGAGTTTGCTTGTACTATTTGCTGTCGTGCAGCAAACTCCCATTCGTTCGATCACCGAACATTCCCCTTTATCTTTACTTTGACAGGTTGATTGTTAATACTATTGTACTTGATCGTAACGACTTCATCGAAGAATCCTGTATCCTTCGGTGTCATTTTAATTCCCACCCGAAGAGTTTCTCCAGGTTTTGCAGGTCGTTTGTCGTATGTGGCTGCTGTACAGCCGCAGGTGGTACTTACGTCCACTATCACAAGGGGATTGTCCCCGGTGTTTTTTATTTCTATGGTCGTCTCCTTTACTTCCGATTTGTCGAAAGTACCGAAGTCGATTTCTATCTTTGTTGTTTCGGCTGTTGTTTTAGGTATATTTTTGTTCGGACTGTCCTTACCTGTAATCTGTTTCAGATACAGGTCTTTCACAGCCGTGTTATGTACCGGATTTCCTAATACAGTGACTTTATTGTCTTTATCCAACAAGAATGTCTGGAAAGTTATGTCTGCCGGGAATTTGTTCAGTTTGTTTAGTCGATCGTCTATATCAATACAGATAGGGCGATCGAATGCGTCTCGTTTCAGGAGGTAACGTATTTCCTTCGCATCTTTCGGATGCATGAAGAAAAGGAAAGGAACTTTTCCTTGTGCTACTGAATCTGTATATTCGATCAGTTCCTTCCATTTATGAAGTTGCAGTTTGCAGCTGGTGCAGCCGATAGAGTCTACATATATTAATACCTTGTATTCGGATTGTGGAATCTGAAAATCCGTAGTATCTGTCAGATAGCGTGTGAAGGTCAGGTTTTTAGGGAACTGTATTTGTTTTCCTTGCCATTCGCTGACCAGATGCGCAATCTTATTTTCCTTCTCTTTCTGTTCGTTGTGGCAGGAGAAGAAGGTGGTTGCTATTAATAATATGTAAAGATAAAAGGCTTTCATTTCGTTTGCTAAATCTTAAATTCTATAATCGGATCATCGCTTTTCACCTCGGTGGCAACGATCGTATTTGTTTCTTCGTTTACATCAATGCCATGTATCGCATGGTCAAGGGTATATTTTTGTACCGGATTTCCTTTCAGGTCGAAAACATAAATAAATCTGCCTCCGTCTTCCAGTTCTTTTCCCTGCTTATAGGCTGCCAAATCATCTTTTAACTTGATTCCCTGAAATACGGCATAAATGTATTTGTCGGTAACTTTTATGTCATTGAATCCCATAATTCCGTCCGGGACACCTGAACCGTCACGCGCTGTTTTGAACTCGGGCTCTCCGTTAGGGCCATACAATACTTTATGTGTACTGTCTTTTAAATTGTAAATTTCCAGTGTTTCTCCCAATTGGGTGACCATTGCCAATATACCATTATCGGGATTATAGTCCATGAAGGGACGCCAAGCTTGTGCCAATGCCGGACGCGATGTCTCTTCTTCTGCTGCTTCGCTGGGTATAGTGCCATGGTTTTGGATTGCTTTGCCATTGCCGTCTACTTCCCAAAAACGGTGGTCGCCCATGTAGTCGGGAACTAAAAATCCCGATTCCATCGTATGAAAGTCGAGCGAACGGACTAATTTCTTATCTAATTTGATCTCTTCGACCCGTTCCGCTGAACCGTTAGTCGAAGAGATTTTCCAACGTGTAATCTCCATCTTATTGGCATCGAGTGCCCATAAAGAGTCTAAGGAGTTGAATTGGATGCTGATAGCCGATAGCATTTCTTGTGGAGCCTCTCCACGTCTACCGAATGAGGCAATGTGTTTCCATTCCGGATAGGTAAATGCATGTAAATAATGATCCATATTATGTAGGTCCATGACAACAGCGATACTGTCCCTGACCGCTACCCGGAAGGGGTAGCGGAACAGGATAGTATCCAGGTTGATCACCTGTGCACTGAGCGCCTTGGTTTTGGGAAATTCCGAGTATCTTGGAAAGTGCGAATCCGGAGAACTCGAACAGGCGGTCAGATAACTAATACCTATTAATAATATGGATAAAGGATACTTCATTGATTATTTTAAACTGAAGTTGATAACTTTTGTTTTCACCCAGTCTCCATAACAATCGACAGACCCCCACCCTAAGCATAGAACATCCATATAATCGTCATCATCTTCCGGATTTGCCAGGGCTTCGATGTTTGCATAAACCAAATCTGTCATGTTATTTTCACTGCTTTGTTTTGTGTATAAATAACCGGCAGCAATAATGGTTGCTAATCCTAATACTAATTTAAATGTCTTTTTTTTCATTGTTTATAAAATTGATTCACTAGCAAATTTAGAATTTATATTTTGAATTACAAACTTTCTAACAAGTTTAAAATATTGAATATCAAGCTTTGTGTGAAATACAGCCATCAACTGGGGCATGTTTTGTTAAAAATTTATATGTAAAATATATGCAAAAAATATGCATCTAATATGCAGATATATTTTATCTGTTTGATAATGCTGCATTTGAAGTTTTATATAAATTGCATATATTGATTATGACCGAATTAGGCTTATTGTCTTGAAAATTATTCTTATTTTTGTAAGGACAAATAGGATCTCTTTATGAAAAAAACTTGGAAAGTGGCAATATATTGGGGGCTTTTTATTTTATTCATTCTCGTAGGAGAAGGTATAGTCTGCTATGAAGTGTATGATAAAATAAAAATAAAGGCCTATTCTCTTTTTGAAGAGGTGGTTGAAATGGATATCGATATGCGGATCAAAAAGGAAAGAGTAGTTGTTAAGAGGGTGAAGCGCGAAACACATCCTGTAGACACTACCTCTGTTTGTACATCGGATGGGAGGTATACCCAAAAGAAAGAATTTGGTTCGAAAGCATCCTCTAAATATAATTTGCTGCAGTATTATCTTGGTGATTCTGTTCCAATACAGGTATCGGTTATCGATAGTCTGTTTCAAGCGGTTTTGCAACAAGCCGATATCCCGGCAGAAGTAGCTGTAAAATCTGTAGGAAAAGACTTTTACAGTAATTCTAAAAATGTGATTATGTATAGCAAGGATATTTCCCGGGATTTTTTATATCTGGCTTTACCTGTTAAAAAAATGGAAATCCCAGCTTGTGATTATGCTGTCTGTTTGCAAGGGTTCATTAAATGTCCATTCGATTATTTGTTGAAGGAGTCGGTGAGTTTAGTTTATTTTAGGATTTTTATATCGATCTCTCTAGGTGTTTTATGTTGGCTTATATCCTATACAATAAGATTATGCGTAAAGAAAAAGGCTCTTATATCTCCCGTTGAAAATGTGGGATTGGTTGATCAGTCGGAACCTGAAAGGATAGTAGAAAGCGAGACGATAGACGTTATCAAACCTCTACAACCGACTACAAGAGAATGGCTGAGTGTTACGGATAAGATTCTTCTGGATAAAACAACCGGAGATATTAAATTTGACGGTGAAATAGTATTACGTTTAAAAGGATTGAACTTAAAACTGTTTGTGTGTTTTGTTAAAAACATAAATGTAGGTGTCGGATTTGTCCAGCTGAAAAACGATGTATGGAATAACAGCGATACAAACAATAGTACAATAAGTATACAAGTCAAAAAGTTGGAAAAAAAATTACAAGAAAAAATTCCGGTTATATCAATAGAAAATATTCATGGAGAAGGGTATTGTTTAACAGTCTCCGAATAGTTATTCTCCAACTATCAAAATGACACTACTCTACCGGGTAAATCGGATTAATATACCGGGTAAAATAAAATACCCCACCGGGTAATATTTTTTAACATATCAAAACAGCTTTAAAAACCGCTATTTGCTATCAAAATGGCAATTCGGGATTTTGTATGTATTGCTATAAAAAGAAGGTGTCTGAAAAAGATATCTTCTGGCGATACAGAGACGCTTCAGAAAGATCTGTAAAAGAATCGGAATAAAGATTGACCCGGCTCTCGAAATACCGGATAATTGGGCGAATGAAGGGGTTATTGTTGCAGAAACCCCGGTTATTGCAACAGAAACCCCGGTTATTGCAACAGAAACTCCGGTTTCTGTAACGAAAACCCCGGAAAATGGAAATGGAAATGGAAATGTAAATTACAACACCTTTCTGATCGAGTAATACCTAACCATCAATTCGTTTAAACATAAACTCCCTATCCCTTGTTTATTAATCAGAACACTAAATTAAGTTATTATGGGAATTATCGGTTCGATTATTATTGGTATCCTGGCAGGCTTCCTGGCCGGGAAAATATTAAAAGGGAGTGGATTCGGGTTGATTGTAAACCTGATAGTCGGTATTATCGGTGGCGTATTGGGTGGATGGCTATTCGGCCTGCTGGGACTGAGTGTAAACGGAGTGATCGGCAGCCTGGTGATGTCAACCATCGGCGCAATCGTTTTACTATGGATCGTTTCACTATTCAAAAGAGAATAAGCTGCTTTGAGAATTGAAAAAAGTATACCTTTATCATATATACAACTATATATATTACAGTTAATACTTAATTTTCAATTCTCAATTTTAATTTTCAAAGCAAAACCTCTACCTTTGTACGGTAAAAACAAATATCGTATGAAAAAGAACCTGCTTCTGCTTTTCCTGTTCCTTTGCTTGATTCCGGCAAAGGCACAAACCGGATTAAGCGACGAAGCGCAGATAAGCATATTGACGGCAGCTCCATCCGACGATGAAGTGTATACCGTGTACGGACATACGGCCATACGGGTAAAAGATACTTTACGTAAACTTGATACAGTTTTCAATTATGGTATCTTCGATTTCTCAAAACCCAACTTCATCTATCGTTTTACAAAAGGAGAAACCGATTATAAACTGGCAGCCTATAATTTTTCACATTATATAATAGAATATCAGATGCGGGGAAGTGAAGTGACCGAACAGGTACTCAACCTCACTCCCGAAGAGACCCATAAGATATGGAATGCCCTGATAACGAATGTACAACCGGAAAACGCCGTTTACCGATACAATTTCTTTTTCGACAATTGCGCAACTCGTCCGGTAGCCATTGTGGAGGAACAGGTAGACGGGAAAGTGCAATATAACAACCCGCCCGAACCTCAAACATTCCGCGACCTTATAAATTATTGCACGCGTAATCATCCCTGGCTGACATTCGGATGCGACCTGGCACTCGGAAGCCCGACCGACCGGATCGCCACCCCGCATGAAATGATGTTCCTGCCGCTTTACCTGAAAGATGAATTCGAAAAAGCAACAATCGTGAACCCCGACGGAAGCGAAAGGAAACTGATAAAACAGACAAACCGGCTGGCTGAACAACTGACAGACGACAATAATGGCAGTAAGATATGGTTTACGCCTATGTTATGCAGCATGATTTTTTTCCTGCTGATAGCAGTAATCACATTCATTGAATGGAAGAAAAAAACATATTTCCGCATGGTGGATTGTATCCTCTTTTTCCTTGCAGGACTGGCGGGTACGGTATTGTTCTTCCTTTGTTTTATATCGACTCATCCTTGCATCTGGCCGAACTGGTCGATCGTGTGGTTACAACCTTTCGCCCTTATCGCTGTTATTTTGTTTGCAGTAAAAAAGTTCGGAAAGGCTGCATATTATTATCATTTTATTAACTTTGCGGCGCTTACGCTGCTGTTGGCGGGTTGGTATTTCATTCCGCAACACTTAAATATAGCTTTTATCCCGCTTGTTGCCACACTTTGGCTACGTTCCGGATACGGTATATACAGGGGTAATATGGCAATTAAAGGAAAATGAAGCGTATAGCTTGAATATATGATGGAAAATCGGATGAGAAAAATAATAACGTCGCTTATTGCAATCCTGGTAGTCACTAACCTGGAGGCACAACAACGTACCCCCAAACTTGTGGTTTGCATCACCGTGGACCAACTGAGAGGCGATTATATAGAATACTTCTACAATACATTCGGTGAACGCGGTTTCAAACGGTTGATGAACGAAGGATTGGTTTACAACAATATCAAATTCGAATTTTCCGACATCGACCAGGCAAGCGCCTTCGCAACGCTGTTTACCGGAAGCAACCCTTGTTTCCATGGGGTTACAGGAAGTAAATACTACGACTTCGAGAATGATAAAGAAGTCTCTATCCTTTACGACAAAGATTATATTGGTAATTATACCCGCGAAAATTATTCTCCTAAAAAGATGTTCAGCTCCACAATCGGAGACGAACTGAAGATTGCGTCCAAAGGCAGAAGCGACGTGTATGCCATTGCCCCCGATGCGGAGAGTGCAATCCTTTCTGCCGGTCATGCGGCAAACGGAGCATTCTGGATGGACGACATGAACGGGAAATGGGCGACGACCACCTATTATAAAGGTCTTCCCTGGTATGTGGACCGTTATAATAATGGAGTGGAATCTTTGTCGGCACGTCTGGAGCAGATGGTGTGGACTCCTACCCTTCCATTGGACAAGTATAACGCTTTCCCTTACGTATTGGATGATATTCCTTTCAAATATACATTTAATGAAAAGACAAACGATTGTTTTCCGAAGCTGAAGACGACCCCTTTCATTAATAAAGAGATTAACCGGCTGGCCCTGCAATTCCTTGAATACGGTGCATTCGGCACACGAAGTTGTCCGGATATGCTGTCGGTCACCTATTATGCGGGTAACTACAAAGGAATCATTAACAAGGACTACACCCGGGAGATTCAGGATACGTATTATCAACTGGATAAAGACCTGGAACAGTTTTTGGATGCCATCGATAAAAAGGTCGGCCTGGCTAATACCCTCGTCGTATTCACCGGCTCCGGTTATTATACCAGCGAAGAAGAATATGCGGACGGACTGCTGATAAACGGTGGAGAATTCCATCCGAAACGTTGCGTCGCCCTGCTTAACATGTATCTGATGGCAATATACGGGCAGCAAAGCAGTTGGGTAAAAGGTTTCTACAATAACCAGATTTACCTGAACCGCAAAGCCATCGAAGACGCCAAACTCGACCTGAGAACGATACAGGATAAAGCAGCCGAATTCCTGATGGAATTCAGCGGTGTACAGCATGTAACCACCGACCATGCCCTACTTGCCGGTGAATGGAACGAAGGAACGGTTAAATTCCGTCAGGGAACGCACCATCTGAAACGCGGCGACCTGATCATCGAACTGCAACCCGGCTGGATCATCAACAACGACAACCCGAAAGAAAAGGTAAAAATAATTCGTAATAACGCAGTAATTACCCCGTTGGTATTTATGGGTAACGGCATCAAACCGGAACATATCTACCGCGAAGTAAAAGCCACAGAGGTAGCCCCCACGGTAACCCATGTGCTGAGGATACGGCCACCGAATGCATCCCAGAGTTTACCTCTTTGGGAGTTGACGATCAAAAAATGAGATCTTGACCGGTCACTGGTATTATTGTTAACCTCCCATCCCTGGAATAAACAAAATTTGACAAGTATTTACTTTGGCACGGAATTTGATAGTGATATATCATTCCGGTGATCAATTAAATCCGATCGTCAGCAAATAAACACTTTACGAAATAAAATAAATTAATATATATCATGGGATTTAATGAATTTATGACGAAGCTGTTCGGCAACAAGTCGCAGCGAGACCTGAAAGAGATCACTCCATACGTGGATAAGATCAAGGCCGTATATCCGTCAATCCAGAAGCTCTCAAACGATGAGTTAAGAGCAAAAACAGATGAAATCAAACAACGTATTCAGGACTATGTAGCCGATGAACGGAAACAGGTGGAAGACCTCCGTAAAGGCATCGATGATAAAGAACTGGAAGAACGTGAAGCCATCTGGGCAGAAGTAGATAAAATTGAAAAGGCTATCACCGACAAGATGGAAGTGGTCCTGGAAGAATCTCTTCCGGAAGTATTCTCTATCATGAAGGAAACAGCCCGCCGCTTCACGGAAAACGAAGAAGTAGTGGTTACCGCTACCGATTTCGACCGCGACCTGGCAACCAAACACGATTTTGTCCGTATCGAAGGCGACAAGGCTATCTTCTTGAACCACTGGAAGGCCGGCGGTAACGAAATTACCTGGGATATGGTACACTACGACGTTCAGTTGTTCGGTGGTGTCGTTCTTCATAAAGGTAAAATCGCCGAAATGGCAACCGGTGAAGGTAAAACATTGGTAGCAACCCTGCCGGTATTCCTGAACGCCTTGACCCGTAACGGCGTACACGTTGTAACTGTGAACGACTACCTGTCAAAACGTGACTCGGAATGGATGGGACCGCTTTATATGTTCCACGGACTTTCCGTAGACTGTATCGACAAGCACCAGCCTAACTCGGATGCCCGCCGCGCAGCTTATAATGCAGACATCACCTTCGGTACAAACAACGAATTCGGTTTCGACTACCTGCGTGATAACATGGCGATCAGTCCGAACGATCTGGTACAGCGCAAACACAACTACGCCATCGTCGATGAGGTCGACTCTGTATTGATCGACGATGCCCGTACACCGTTGATCATTTCCGGTCCGATACCCCGTGGCGAAGAACAGTTGTTCGAACAGTTCCGTCCGAATGTGGAAATCGTTGTAAACGCACAGAAAGACCTTTGCTCCAAGTTGCTGATCGAAGCCAAAAAGAAAATGGCCAGCAGCGACCCGAAAGAAGTAGAAGAAGGTTCTATTCAATTATATCGTTCATTCAAGGGATATCCGCGTAACAAAGCGTTGATTAAATTCCTGAGCGAACAAGGTATCAAGGCACAGATGTTGAAGACGGAAGAATACTTCATGTCTGAAAACATGCGCCACATGCACGAAGCTACCGACGAACTGTACTTCGTGATCGACGAAAAGAATAACAGTATCGAACTGTCCGATAAGGGTATCGACCTGCTGACCGGCCGTTCCGACGACCCGACATTCTTCGTATTGCCAGATATCACTTCCGAACTTTCCCAGTTGGAAAACTTCAAGGGAACAGAAGAAGAAAAGCAAGCTAAGAAAGACGAAATCCTGGCTAACTATTCTGTCAAGAGCGAACGTGTACATACAATCAACCAGTTGCTGAAAGCCTACACATTGTTTGAAAAAGACGATGAATATGTAGTGATGGACAACAAGGTTATGATCGTCGACGAACAGACCGGACGTATCATGGACGGTCGTCGTTACTCCGACGGTCTGCACCAGGCTATCGAAGCCAAGGAAGGTGTAAAAGTGGAAGCTGCCACACAGACATTCGCAACTATCACTTTGCAGAACTACTTCCGTATGTACCACAAACTGTCAGGTATGACAGGTACGGCAGAAACGGAAGCCGGTGAATTCTGGGACATCTATAAACTGGATGTCGTAGTGATTCCGACCAACCGTCCGATTGCCCGTAACGATATGAACGACCGTATCTACAAGACCAAACGCGAAAAGTACGCCGCTGTTATCGAAGAAATCAGCGCATTGGTTGAAGCCGGACGCCCGGTACTGGTAGGTACGACTTCCGTAGAAATTTCGGAATTACTGAGCCGTATGCTTACCCTGCGTAAGATCAAACATAATGTATTGAATGCGAAGTTACACCAGAAAGAAGCCGAGATCGTTGCCCTGGCAGGTCAGAGCGGAACGGTAACTATCGCAACCAACATGGCCGGTCGTGGTACCGACATCAAGCTGTCGGCTGAAGTAAAGGCAGCAGGCGGTTTGGCTATCATCGGTACGGAACGTCACGAAAGCCGTCGTGTAGACCGCCAGTTGCGTGGTCGTGCAGGACGTCAGGGTGACCCGGGTTCTTCTGTATTCTACGTATCACTGGAAGATAACCTGATGCGTCTGTTCGCTTCCGACAAGATTGCCGGACTGATGGACAAGTTGGGCTTCAAAGAAGGCGAAGTGCTGGAACACAATATGCTGAGTAAGTCAGTGGAACGTGCACAGAAGAAGGTGGAAGAAAACAACTTCGGTATCCGTAAACGTTTGCTGGAATATGATGACGTAATGAACTCACAGCGTAACGTAATCTATACCCGCCGCCGTCACGCCCTGATGGGAGAACGTATCGGACTGGACGTATTGAATACGATCTACGATACATCTACCGCTATCGCCGAAGAGCATTCCGACGGTCTGGACTATGAAGGTTTCAAACTGGAACTGTTCAAGACATTCGCAATGGAAAGTCCGTTCACCGAAGAAGAGTTCAAGAGCATGAAAGCCTCTCAATTGGGAGACAAATTGTTCGAAAACGCATTGCAGACATTCAAGCGCCGTATGGAACGTATGACGCAGGTAGCCAACCCGGTTATCAAGCAGGTTTACGAACACCAGGGTGCGATGTATGAAAACATCATGATCCCGGTAACCGACGGAAAACGCATGTACAATGTTTCATGTAACCTGAAGGAAGCATACGAAACAGAAAGCAAGGTAATCGCAAAATCATTCCAGAAATCAATCGTTCTGCATACGATAGACGAGGCTTGGAAAGAACACCTGCGTGAAATGGACGAACTGCGCCACTCGGTACAGAATGCCAGCTACGAAAATAAAGATCCGTTGTTGATCTACAAGCTGGAATCATACAACCTGTTCAAGACAATGGTCGACACCATGAACCGTAAGACTGCCGCCGTCCTGATGCGCGGACAGATTCCGGTACGTGAGGAACCGACAGAAGAAGAAAAACGGGCAATGGCTCAGCGCCAGGCTGCTGCACAAGCTGCTCAGCAAGCTGCCGAACGCCAGCGTATCGAAGTAAAACAGGCCGGTCCGGAACAACGCCAGGACATGAGCCGCTATCGTACGGAGAAAACCGACATCAGCGGAAACAATGATCCGGAAGAACGTGCACCGCAACAGCCTAAACAAGAACCGGTTCGCGCCGAAAAACGCGTAGGCCGTAACGATCTTTGTCCTTGCGGAAGCGGAAAGAAGTACAAAAACTGTCACGGACAAGGTTTATAATACCTGACAGAATAACAGATAAGAAAAGGGTGGCTTGTAAAAGCTGCCCTTTTTTTCTATATTTGCACCAGATCACAATAAAGATAAATCCCATGACATTAGAAGAAAAGAAAATGGAATTCGTTGTTTTCTGTATCGAAAATGTTGCGGAACAGTTGAATGAACTGCCGGAAAATATTTATTCCAGATTAAATAACCTGGGACTTATTGATGATTTATTATTCGACTGTTACGAAGTTCTTCATACCCAAAGCAAGCAACATATAACTGAAGATATTATATTAGCCCTGAAAAACAGGGAGAAAGGAGAATGAAGCGTCTTAGTTATGAACAACCGAATAATCAGATATGTCTGTTAAACCAATCACTTATAGATAAATATCTGCATTTTATAGATGCTACTAACATTAACAAGGAGGAAAGAAACGATGTCACAAGCCAATAATACATTGCTTCAAATGAAATATGCCCGGATTATCATGGGACTTTCCAAACGCCTGGGAATCAGTAGTCGCAGAGCATTAGCGCTTTTTTATGAATCGAATACCTATCAATATCTACGTCAGAAAATAGGAGATCTGCACTGCATGAGTGATAACTACCTCATTGATGAATTGATTATCGAATATACCGGTAAACAGGGTTCATAAGCCATTGAACATGAAAAAAGTTGTCATCGCCGTCGACTCTTTTAAAGGCTGTCTTTCTTCTTCCGATATAGCAGAGGCTGTAGCGGAAGGAATTCACCATGTCATCCCCGGATGCGAAGTAATAAAGGTGCCCATTGCCGATGGTGGCGAAGGTACTGTTGAAACACTGACACAGGCTACTCACGGACAAGTTATTACGATTCCTGTACATAATCCATTCATGCAACCCATCCAGGCCAGCTACGGCATAACCGGTGACGGACAAACCGCTGTCATCGAAATGTCGGCAGCCAGCGGACTGGACCTGATTCCCCGGAAAGAAGGAAACGTGATGCACACCACCACTTACGGAACCGGCGAACTGATAGCCGATGCCGTCGATCGCGGTTGCCGTAACTTCATCATCGGTGTGGGCGGCAGTGCCACGAACGATGCAGGTGTCGGCATGATGCAGGCCTTAGGAGTCCGTTTCACCGACGATAACGGCAACGAAGTAGAAAAGGGCGGAAAGGTGCTCTCTGCTATCTGCCATATCGACACCCGGAGCCAGCTTCCCGAATTATCCGCCTGCACCTTCCATATAGCGACAGACGTGACCAACCCTTTCTATGGCCCGCAAGGAGCCGCCCACATCTTCGGCCCTCAGAAAGGAGGCAATGAAATACAAGTCGAAGCACTCGACAAAGGGATGAAACACCTGGCCGGCCTAATCCTTGAAACAACCGGCAGAGACATCAGTGACCTGCCCGGAGCAGGAGCCGGAGG
Organism: Parabacteroides goldsteinii; assembly: GCF_020091425.1. Classification (NCBI taxonomy): domain Bacteria; kingdom Pseudomonadati; phylum Bacteroidota; class Bacteroidia; order Bacteroidales; family Tannerellaceae; genus Parabacteroides; species Parabacteroides goldsteinii. The sequence goes on from NZ_CP081906.1 coordinate 3,289,041, forward strand.
AGGCATGGGAGGCGGCTGCATAGCCTTCCTTCAGGCAAAGATTTCATCCGGTATCGAACTGATTACAGAATATATCCATTTCAAAGAAATAATCAGGGAGACCGACCTTGTCATCACCGGCGAAGGAAAAATAGACAGGCAAACCCTGTTCGGAAAAGTCCCGGTCGGCATCGCCCGCATTGCAGCATCACAGCATATACCTGTTATCGCCATCACCGGACAAGTGGAAACAGATGCAGAAACGGACAAACAATTACAACAGGCCGGATTATCCGCAATCTTTCCTATACACCCCGCTCCGGTTAGTTTGGAAGAAGCTATGCACCCCAATTATGCTTTCCGGAATATCCGGAGAACAATAGAACAAGTCTGCTTTCTCTTTACTGTTTCACGATAGCACCATGATAATTAGGTTGTTATCCATTTTGAGCCAGTTACAACCAGTCACTATAAACAGACAGTTCAATTATTTCTATACTTCAGCCATCTCTTACCATCTTATTATTTTTGTCAATAAGTAATAAAAAGAGATTTCTAACAGCATAATGTCATATTTTTCTGTACATTGCAGCATAATAACTATTAAAGACTAACATTATGATCATCGGAATTCCTAAAGAAATCAAGAACAATGAGAACCGGGTAGCGCTTACGCCTGCCGGAGCAAAAGAGTTGGTAAAAAGAGGACACACCGTATATGTGCAGCATACTGCGGGTGAGAACAGCGGTTTTCCAGATTCAGCCTATGAGACAGTCGGAGCAAAGATTCTCCCGTCGATCAACGACGTCTACCAGACTGCTGAAATGATCGTGAAAGTAAAAGAGCCGATTGCCGTAGAATATCCTTTAGTACGGAAAGGACAACTGGTCTTTACTTATTTTCATTTTGCCTCGGACGAAAAGCTGACGCTTGCCATGATGGACAGCGGCTCCGTCTGCCTGGCCTACGAAACGGTAGAAAATCCGGACGGTACACTTCCTTTATTAATCCCTATGAGCGAAGTCGCCGGTCGCATGTCGATACAGGAAGGCGCACGTTTCCTAGAGAAACCCCAGGGAGGCAAAGGCATCCTGTTGGGTGGCGTACCGGGAGTGAAACCTGCCCGCGTACTGGTACTCGGTGGTGGTATAGTTGGCTACAATGCCGCGCTGATGGCTGCCGGAATGGGTGCCGACGTGACAATAGCCGACATCTCACTTCCACGCCTGCGCCATATGGAAGAGGTCATGCCCGCCAATGTCAGGACTTTATATTCTTCTACGCATAACATCGAAACGGAACTTCCGGCGACCGACCTGGTGATCGGTGCCGTCCTGATTCCCGGAGCCAAGGCTCCTCATCTGATCACAAAAGAGATGCTGGGACTAATGAAACCCGGCAGTGTCTTGGTAGACGTAGCGATCGACCAGGGCGGTTGTTTCGAAACTTCACATCCGACAACCCATGCCGATCCCGTTTACACAGTCGACGGTATCGTACATTATTGCGTAGCCAATATCCCGGGTGCCGTGCCCCAGACTTCCACGCTGGCATTGACCAATGCTACCCTCCCCTACGTGCTGGAACTGGCAGACAAAGGTTGGAAAGAAGCCTGCAAAGAAGATAAGACACTCTATCCCGGATTGAACATCATTGAGGGACAGATTGTCTATCCCGCTGTTGCCGAAGCGTTCGGATTACCTTGTTATCCGGCGGTATTATAATCTACAAATAGCACGCAGATGACACTGGTTTCATCCAACTTTGATAAATCAATTACTCCCTCTCTTTCCTTTATAATTACAAAAAAATGTAAAATCGCTTTGATACTTTTATTGAGGTTACTACCTTAGCGCAACTAATAATAAAAATTAAATCGTTTAACAACCATGAAGAAAATTGTTTTGTTATTGGCTTTTTGCCTGAGTATTGGAAACGTATTTGCACAAGACGCTGACAAACTGCGTGATGAAGGTGATGCTGCCTTGAAAGCAAAGAACTATGCAGAAGCTTTTACAAAGTATGACGGGTTCCTGAAACAAACAAACAATGAAGATGCAGACCGTGTTTTCAACTGTGCATTTGCCGCTTTCCAGGCAAAAAAGTATGAAGATGCTGTAAAGTATTACGATCTGGCTATTCAAAAGAACAAAAACATTGATGACGCTTATACAGGTAAAGCAATGGCATTGCGTAACCTGAATAAAGCTGCCGAATTTACTGCAACCGTTGAAGCCGGCCTGAAAGCTAAACCGGGTGATGCAGATCTGGAAAAACTGCTTTATGTATATTGCATGAAACAAGGTCAGGCTGTACAAAAAAGCGGAAAGATTGCTGATGCTGAAGAATTATACAAAGACGTGCTGATCGTAAGCAATCCCAAATACAAAGAAAATGCTTTGTATAGCTTAGGAGCCATGTATTACAACGAAGGAGCCAAGATTCTGGCTGCTGCTACCGACCCGGCTAAATATGAAGCTGAAAAAGATAAGGCAGACGTTCAGATGAAAAAGGCAAAAGAATATATGGAACAGGCAGTAGCTCTTAACGCAGCGAACGCTAACGCCAAGAAAATCCTTGATTCCATCAACGAAACATTGGCTAAATAACATCCCCTGAATCCACACATTCGGTTATACAACAAAACAAGGCACGGATACACATCATAATCCGTGCCTTATTTTATAATCTCCGTTCGATTTACTCCAAACAAATCCATTCCAAATCCTCTGCAATCAAGGTCTGTTCGGTAATCTGCCCTTTATGACCACGCTTGTATTCAGGAATAAACCCCACCTTAACGGCTGTAATTTGCCGAGGTGATACCTCTTCAGGCATATCCACCCCCTGCCCGACGGACTGGCAGGTCAGATAGAAAGTTCCAATCCCCATCAAGCGTACCGACTGCCCTGTGCTCAACATATCGGCCAACACATCACCCAGATTTGCCAATACGGCATACGTATCCCCACGGCTCACAGTGGAAATCTTTGACAAACGAGCTGCTACATCGTCTGTCGTAAACGGGCTCTTTCCCGTCACTGCCCGCGGATACCATTTTTTTCCTAACTTTTGTTTCTTGTAAAATGCCATATTTATTCCTCCTTATCTGTGAATCGACAAAGAATCATCCCGGATGATTATATAAATCATTCCCATTGATTGTATGAATCATCGGGGATGATTCCTCATCTTTCCGCAAATATAATACAAACAAATATAAATAAAAAGCACATGTCACCCGAATTTTATCTATTCGGATAACACGTGCTCAAAAAACCTCCGGTCTACTTCAGGACTTGAAGAAGAAGCGGAATATATCATTACCGTTTGCGTAGATCAGCAAAGCGAAAAGCAGGAACATACCGGTTATCTGGGCATATTCAAGGAACTTGTCGCTCGGCTTGCGACGGGCAATTACCTCATACAAGAGGAACATCACATGGCCACCATCCAATGCCGGAATAGGCAATATATTCATAAAGGCCAGGATGATTGACAGGAAGGCTGTCTGCATCCAGAACACCTGCCAATCCCAAACTGTCGGGAAAATGCTGCCGATCGTACCAAAGCCGCCCAAACTCGAAGCGCCTTCCTTAGTGAATACATACTTCATGTCGTTCACATAGCCTTTCAAGGTATTGATACCCAGTCTGACACCGGCAGGAAACGATTCGAAAAAGCCGTAAGTACGGGTTACCGTCGGGTATAAATCCGTTTTACTCATCAGATAAACACCGATCTTACCCGCCGTATCCGGTTGGATAACGACCGACTGTTCCATTCCGTCACGGTAAAATCCCAAAGTAATATCCTTTCCTTTATTCTGATCCAGCATTTTAGCCACATCTTCAAACAGAGGGGTTGCCTGGCCGTTAATCGAGACAATACTGTCTCCCGGTTGCAAACCGGCAGTAGCAGCAGGCGAATCTTTCTCAGAAAGTTTCTTTACAACCATCGGAACACGATCCGGACTGGCAAATCCTTTTCCTTCGCGCATAAAACGCTGCATCATATCTTCCGGTATAGGAATGACCGTTTCCACACCATCACGCAGGACTGTTACATTACTTGCTTCCACTACCTTACGGAAGCTGGACTGATCCAGGCGGTCCAGCTCCTCATTGTTGGCCTTCAACAGGATATCACCGTCGCGGAAACCTACCTCCTGAAATGCTTCGCTGTAATACATGCCATGCTTCATATTTTTCAGAGGCAAATAAGTTTCGCCCCAGGTATAAAGCACCATCGAATAAATAAACAACGCCAACAGGAAGTTAAACAAAACCCCTGCGATCATGATCATCAAACGCTGACCGGCCGGCTTGGAACGGAACTCATACGGTTTGGCAGGCTGTGCCATCGCTTCCTTGTCCATACTTTCGTCGATCATACCGGATATCTTGCAATAACCGCCTAGAGGCAGCCAGCCGATACCATATTCCGTTTCGCTGTTCTTCGGCTTGAATTTGAACAATGAGAACCAAGGATCGAAGAAAAGATAAAACTTCTCTACCCGTACCTTAAAAATACGGGCAAAGATAAAATGTCCGAACTCATGTACAAGGACCAATATCGATAAGCTCAGGATGAGCTGTAACGCTCTAATTAAAAATGTCTCCATCTATTTGTTTGTCTGTATTAATTTATTTCTTTTTACTCATATAACCTTCCCCGGTTTATTTTCCGGCTATCGTGTTCATGACCGAAGCCGCTACCCTACGTGCTTCGGCATCTGTCGCAACATAATCTTCATAGGTAGGCGTTGCGATAAAAGAAGAGGTCGCCATCGTCTTTTCAATCACATCACTCATTTGAAGGAAACCTATTTCGTCGCGCAGGAAAGCAGCCACCACCACTTCGTTGGCAGCATTCAGGATACACGGCATATTTCCTCCCGTACGAATGGCATCGAACGCAAAAGCCAGGTTACGGAAACGCGTCATATCGGGTTCCTCGAACGTCAACGTGGAATAGAGGTTAAAATCCAACCGGGGAGCCTTACTCGTCAGGCGCTTCGGATAAGAAAACGCATAACTGATCGGCAATTTCATATCCGGAATACCCAACTGAGCCATCACAGCACCGTCTTCAAACTGAACCATCGAATGAATGATCGACTGCGGATGCACTACGATCTGTATCTGTTCAGGCGTTACGCCGAACAGCCATTTCGCTTCGATCATCTCAAAGCCTTTGTTCATCATAGAAGCCGAATCGATCGTGATCTTTGCTCCCATGCTCCAGTTCGGATGCTTCAACGCCTGTGCCTTGGTGACCACTGCCAGTTCCTCCATCGTCTTCGTGCGGAACGGACCACCGGATGCGGTAAGCAGGATCTTTTCCACCTGATTCTCCCATTCTCCCGCTAAACACTGGAAAATGGCGGAATGTTCAGAATCGACCGGCAACACCGGCACTTTATGTTCCGTAGCAAGCGAGGTAATCAGTTCGCCGGCTACCACCAATGTTTCCTTATTTGCCAACGCTATGGCCTTACCTGCCTTGATAGCGGCAATCGTCGGTTTCAGGCCGGAATATCCGACCATGGCAGTCAGTACCATGTCGATTGGCTCCGACTGTACCACCTGGGCGATAGCGTCCGAACCGGCCCACACCTTGATCGGCAAATCTTCCAAAGCCTCTTTCAGTTCGGGATATTTCTGTTCGTTGGCAATAACGACCACTTCGGGCATATATTTTCGTGCCTGGTTAATCAGTAAATCTACCTGGTTGTTAGCGGTCAGAGCATATACTTCAAACAGATCGGCATGTTCGCTGATCACCTCCAAAGCCTGTGTCCCGATTGAACCGGTAGAACCTAATATGGCTAAACTTCTTTTCATCGATTTAAAAAGCTATATATTCTTCTGGATTGACCGGAATACCTTTATACCACAACTCGAAATGGAGATGCGGACCGGTAGACAGTTTCCCCGTGTTTCCCACCAAAGCGATCGCTTCGCCGGCAACGACGTGGTCGCCAATCTCTTTCAGCAATAATTCATTATGTTTATAAACGGACAGGAATCCGTTCTTGTGTTGCAACTGGATCACATTTCCGAAATTGGGATCAAAGCCGGTGAATACCACCGTTCCGTCCAGAGTTGCCAGTACGCTTTCTTTCGGAGCTGCCACCAGGTCTACCCCGAAATGACGGGCATCCGCCTCGTAATGCGAAGAGACCACACCGTTTACCGGCTTATAGAAAAAGATACCGTCGGTAGGAACCGGATTCGGATTCAGCACCGTCAGGTTATACTTTTCTTCTTCCTCAAAACTCTTTACAAATTTCTCTTCCGATTTGCTGCGGGGAATCTCATAATTGGCATCCACATGGGCCAGGGAATCTATCTGACGGATAGAATCGAGTTCGATCGTACCGGACAGGATACCGGCTACATTTTCCAGGTAAAGCGACTGGATAGAGATCATCCGCTCCAGCGAATCGGCACGCAATGCATTCTGCACGATCTCCTTACGTATTTCCACGTCCAGATAACCCGGCAAATAATTTCGTATCGGTGTTTTAATGATAATCAGCGCAGTGAAAGCAATCAGCATGAAAGCAAACAGGGCAAGGGTAAGAAATGCCGTCAATTGCGACAAACGGAAAGACCATACTTCTTCGAGCGTCGTTTCATTGAAAAAAGACAGCTTGTATTTAAACCTTATCCGGTGCCAGAATGATTTCTTATTGTTCTTTCGTTGTTTTCGTGCCATGTTTTTATGTTAAAACGCAAAAGTAACAAAAACCGTATCTACACGGGCATTGTTTACTCTAATTAACGTTATTATAAATCAAGCAGACCTTCAGGAACGGATACCCGCAGTGTTTTGTTTTCATGATCCGCAGCCGTTATCAACTCTTCGACAGCCGGAAGCAGCAGTTCATTGCCGTGATGGTCGATCTGCAAAAGTACATTGATCGTCGTTTCATCCACGTCGGTGATCTTGCCCAGTTCCCCGTGACGCTCGTCGGTCACAGTGTATCCGACAAAGCTGTCCCATGACATGTCGCCCACCAAATCTTCCTCATCTGCATCTTCCAGCAGGAAAAAGACTTCACGGTTCGTAAACTCACGGGCGGCTTTCTCGTCGTCTACATTCTCCAGCTTCACCAGCATGACGGTATCGGTCTTGTAACGGTATTCCTCGATAAAAAAGGGTACCAGGATGCCATCCATTTCACAGATGATACAAGGGTCTTCGACATCATCAAACAGGTCGCAGTTGGTCACCAGCGAGATTTCTCCCTTTATCCCGTGAGGCTTGGCAAACTGCCCGATCTTAAAAACTTCTTCTTTTCTTATCATAACAGGGAATGTCAGAGCCGGGTAATACGGGCTCCTATGTTATTCAAACGTTTATCGATATTCTGATATCCACGGTCGATCTGGTCAATGTTATGGATATGGCTGGTTCCTTCGGCACTCATTGCCGCAATCAGCAGGGCGATACCGGCACGGATATCCGGAGACACCATATTGGAACCGCGTAGTTTGAAACGGTTACCCAAACCGATCACCGTAGCCCGGTGCGGGTCGCAAAGGATGATCTGCGCCCCCATATCGATCAGCTTATCCACAAAGAACAGGCGGCTCTCGAACATCTTCTGATGGATCAGCACACTACCGACAGCCTGGGTGGCAACCACCAGGAAGACACTCAACAAGTCAGGCGTAAGTCCCGGCCAGGGAGCATCGGCTATCGTCATGATAGAACCGTCGATAAAGGTATCTATTTCGTAAGAATCGTGTGTAGGAATATGGATATCATCGCCTATCTGTTCGACAGTGATACCCAGGCGGCGGAACGACTCAGGGATAATTCCCAGCTTGTCATATCCGGTATTTTTTATGGTGATGTCCGATGCTGTCATGGCTGCCATACCGATAAAGCTGCCGACTTCGATCATATCCGGCAAAATGGTATGGGTAGTTCCTCCCAGGGACTCGACCCCTTCGATGGTGAGCAGATTAGAACCTACCCCCGATATGCGGGCACCCATCTGGTTGAGCATGGACGATAATTGCTGCAAATAGGGTTCGCAGGCGGCGTTATAAATGGTAGTTGTCCCCTCGGCCAGCACGGCTGCCATCAGGATATTGGCGGTACCGGTCACTGAAGCCTCATCCAGGAGCATATAAGCACCTTTCAAACGTTTGGCTTCGATTTCATACAATTGGCGTTCGGCATCATAGCTGAAACAAGCACCCAACTTCTGGATACCGACAAAGTGCGTATCCAAACGGCGGCGTCCGATCTTGTCGCCTCCCGGTTTCGGGATCAGTGCCTTTCCGAAACGGGCCACCAGCGGACCGACGATCATCACCGAACCGCGCAAGGACCCGCTTTTACGCAGGAAGTCTTCCGTATTCAGATAATCCAGGTCGATGGCATCTGCCTGAAAGGTATAGGTGTCGGCAGCAGGATGTTCCACTTTCACCTGCATGTCACGAAATAGCTGGATAAGATTGTTCACGTCCAGGATATCGGGAACATTGTGGATCGTTACTTTCTCCGAAGTCAATAATACGGCACAGATCACTTCCAGCGCCTCGTTCTTGGCTCCTTGCGGAGTGATCTCACCGGATAATTTATAACCACCTTCTATAACAAACGAACTCATCGGCTTTTACGGGGATAATTCTTTTTGTTAGTATTATTCCGGGCCAGGATATCGCGGCTTTCTGCTAATTTATGAACTTCTTCATCCAAAACGATCTTACCGCTTGACAGTTCGTCAAGGTCTTTGAATATCTTACGGTCGTCGACCGACTCTTTATTCCAGGTAAGGAAAGATTTCTTCATCTGGGTAGCCAGCAGTTTGATAAGCTGGTCTTTCTCCACTCCCGCTTCCAGTTCCGTTGCTTTACGAATCATCAGTTCCAATGTCTTTCCGTAATGGCGGTAGCGGATACGGTTGTTATTGTAAGGGATACGGGGAGGACGGGCATATAAATTTTCCTTCTTCACGATTTCGTAAGGATAGTCGATATCCAGCTTGAAATCTGCCATGATAGCCAGGTGATCCCACAAAATGTGTTTGAAATCGTTTACATCACGCAGGTGGGGAAACATATTTCCCATGATGTTGATTATCGTATTGGCACAACGTTTACGTTCTTCTCTGTCCTCTATTGCAACGCAATAATCAACCATGTTCTGGATATTGCGTCCGTATTCGGGCATAACCAATTTCTTTTCTTCTGTATTATATTTCATTATCATATTCATTTATCCGGCAAATGTACTTATTTTAATTGATTTACACAAGAAGTCCCTATACCTGCAAAAAAGGTATAGGGACAACTATTTCAACAATGTAAATTTTCTTACTTGGTATAGAATAAATCTACTTTGACAATTGGTTAATCACCGCCTGGTTGGCTTTCTTCACGGCGGCTTCGTTTATCTTGATTTCTTTACGGTCGTAGGTCATCAGGCCGTTCACTTCGCCTTCCACATCTGTCGTTTGGGTGTAAACGGCTGCGGAGAAACCACGGTCAACCATCTCTTTCAGTTCGTTGGCATATTTTACATATTCGGCTGTTACTTCGTCGCTGTTCTTGAACTGGACATATCCCCAGTTGCGTTTATTCCACCACAAATGGTTTTCCAATGGCAGACCGATTCCGCCGTACTCACCCAGCACAGTTACCCGTTGCGGGTCAAACAGGAACATGCTCGGTCCCGGATAATTATGCAGGTCGAGAATGTCGCCGCAAGCCCGGTGGTTTCCTCCGCTGGCCGGATTTACCAGGCGGGAAGGATCATAGTTCTTTGTCCATTCAGCCACTTTTTCGGTATCAAACTGTCCCCATGCCTCATTGAAAGGAACCCATACGACAACGGACGGATGGGATACACATAAGTCCATAATTTCTTTCCATTCCTGATAGTAGTTTGCAATCGATGCGGAAGAACGTTCTTTATCCGTTCCGCCATTATAAGTATGAGGTGCCCACTGATTACCCATATCACCGCTCGGCATATCCTGCCAAACCAGGATACCCTCCTTATCGCAATGATAATACCAACGGGCCGGTTCCACTTTCACATGCTTACGGATCATATTGAAACCCCAGTCTTTTGTTTTAACGATATCATACAGCAAAGCCTCATCCGTCGGAGCCGTATATAATCCGTCCGGCCACCAGCCCTGATCCAGCGGACCATACTGGAAGAGATTTTTATTATTCAACTGCATACGCATAATCCCGTTCGCATCCCTTTTGGATGATATTTTACGGAAAGCCGTATATGATTTCACGTCATCCACTACTTTTCCATCTTTCGTCAACGATACTTTCATATCATACAGATACGGATTGGAAGTATCCCAAAGAGTCGGGTTCTGCACAGCCAGGCGAAGTTCTTTTCCCTGGACGCCTTTTGCCGAAGCAACAACCTGCCCTTTATCCAGCAACTTAACTTCGACAACAGCCGTATTGCAGGGCTGCGAAGTACCTACCGTTACATTCATCGTCCCGTTATCAATATTCGGGATCGACTTTACCGAAGTAATATGGTTGGTGGCTACCGGCTCCAACCACACAGTCTGCCAGATTCCGGTAACAGGGGTATACCAGATGCCTTCCGGATTAGAGGTCTGTTTTCCGCGTGGCTGATAGCCTCTATCGCTCGGATCCCACACACGAACAACCAGTTTCTGATTACTTTTTCCGGTCAGATAAGGAGTGATATTAAATGAGAAAGGAGTAAAACCACCCTGATGAGAGCCTATCAGAATGTCATTGACAAACACATCTGCTTTCCAGTCTACGGCACCGAAATTAAGTACCACATCTTTATTCTTCCAGTTCGCAGGAACAGAGAATGAACGTTTATACCACAATTCATTATTTTCTCCTACTTCTTTCTGAACACCGGACAAGGAAGATTCCACCGCAAAGGGAACCAGGATATTCCCGTCAAAGGAGTTTGGTTCCACCTCTCCTTTCGGTTTAATGGCATATTCCCATTCTCCGTTCAGATTTACCCAGTCCGTACGTTCCAGTTGCGGACGGGGATATTCCGGTAATACGTTTTGGGGGTTGATCTGTTCCGCCCATTTTGTTTTGATCTTATCACCTGCCGGCTTCCACTGAGCCTGCGCACATACAGTAAGTGCCAAAGCACAACATACCAATACTGCTTTCTTCATGTTCTCGGATATTAAAGTTACCATTCGTTATTTTTAGTGCAAAAGAACTGCTTTCCAGGCAAAAGGACTTTCAATTTTCGGGCATATGCTTTCAAATATCATTCAGAACAACCATAATTGGCTTATTTTTCTTATTTATTTATTAGCTTTGCCTTCGAGAAACACTATTATCAATCGATATGAAGAAAATACCGCTGCTGGCCGCCTGTTTATTTATATTGTTGCTCTGCCTGCCCGGATATGCCAACGATCCGCATTTCAGGCATTACAACAATAAGCAGGGATTATCGCATAACACGGTTTATTGTTCCCTACAGGACCAGCGGGGATTCATGTGGTTTGGTACCGAAGACGGATTGAACCGTTTCGACGGACATACATTTAAAATATACAGGCACAATTCATACAACCCGAACAGCCTGCCCAACGATTGTATCGTCAACCTTTTTGAAAGTTCCGACGAAAAGATATGGATTTTTACAGCCAGAGGAACTTGTTACTACGATTACAGGACGGATACATTCCATCCGTTCCGGTTATCGTCCGGACAAAATGAGTCCGAATCATTTTTTGCCGGTACGGAAGACAAAGACCGAAATCTCTGGTTTATCGACTATAACCGGATTGTCCGCTATAATCCGGCAGACAGCAGTTCACGAACTTATCCGGCAGAAGAATTTTTCCATCCGGCTATTATTACCCTGACAAATGACGGGAACCCCCTTTTTTCTGACAGGCAATCTCTATATACCTACAAGGTCGAGACAGATAACTTTCAGAAGATCCCATTCCTGAATGAAAAGCAGATCAGTAACCAGATCGCCCTGCAAGCGGTATGCCAGATTCCCGGCCTGGGTATTCTGGGCGGCACCAACCAGGCCGGACTTCTGCTTTACAAATATCAGGCCCAGCGTGTCGTGACAATAATCCCGGAAATACAGGTCCGTGCCATCATCCCATACAATACTACCATCTACTGGATTGCATCGGAATCTGGCATCTACATTTACAACACACAGGACCAAACAATTACAAACCTACGAAAATCTCTGACAAACGAATACGCCATTGCCGACAACGCCGTTTATTCACTCACCAAAGACCGTGAGGGAGGTATATGGGCCGGCTCTTTTTTCGGAGGGATCAGTTACCTGCCAAAGGAGTATACCCGATTCAGCTATTTTATCGGAGGCAAAACACATCCCCAGCTACTCGGAAACGCAATCCGCGAAATCACGCCCGACCGCTACGGCAACCTATGGCTGGGAACAGAGGATAACGGGATCAACAGTTACAATCCCCGGACCGGAGAGATCACCAATTATTCATACAATAATCCCAGCCATCCGCTATCGGCTACCAACATTCACGGGTTACTGGCTGTCGAAAACCAGCTATGGGTCGGGACATTCAACAAAGGGATCGATGTGCTGGACATCCCCTCCGGCAAGATCATCAAACATTATTCACGGGAAAACAGCCAAACAAACCTCAACAGTAATTTTATCCTCTGCTTCTATAAGACACGCGAAAATGAGTTGTTGGTGGGTACCTCCAACGGCTTAATGATTTACAATAAACAAACGGAAAGTTTCAGTCCCTGGAATAATATTTATGCTCTTATCAGACAAATATACCAGGACAGCCGGGGCGATATATGGGTGGCAACCTCTAACGGTATTTATCATTACCTCCGCAAAGAAAACAAAGTAGAGCAATACCGGTCCGGCAGTAATAAATCCGAAAGCATCGGCAACAACAATACGACCTCCGTATTCGAAGATTCAAAAGGCCGGATTTGGGTTACCACAGTAAGTGGCCTCTCCCTTTTCAACGAAGAGACACAATATTTTAACCGAATCACCACTGACAACGGACTGCCCAGCAATATCGTTTACAGGATCGTTGAAGACGATTCACATAATTTCTGGTTATCTACGGCAAACGGCCTGGTCAGATTCAATCCGGAGACCTATGCGATGCGAACTTATACATATACCGACGGGCTGCATGAAACACAATTCAACTACAGCTCTTCCTATCAGGCACCCGACGGGACAATCTATATGGGAACCATCAACGGAATGCTGTCATTCAACCCGTCCCAATTCAAAGAAGACACATTTATGCCTCCCATGTATATCACCGGGATCAATCTCCCGGACAATGAAGAAAACAAATATAACCTTCCTACTTCTTCCATCGAAGACACGAAAGTGTTAAAGTTGCCCTATAATGCCTCCACATTTACTCTGTCGTATGTAGCCCTCAGCTATACCTCTCCGGATGCCATCCGGTATGCGTACAAGCTGGAAGGGGTGGATAAAGACTGGAACTATATGGACCAGAATAAAAATGTAACTTTTGCCAATCTTTCCCCGGGTGAATACACATTCAAAGTGAAATCAACCAACAGCAGCGGCTTATGGCAGGACAACGAACAATCGTTACAGATCATTATCACACCTCCCTTCTGGGCTACCGGATGGGCATTTTTTGTCTATATCGTGATTATTTGTATTTGCATAGTCCTCTTCTACAATTATAAAAAGGCCAAACTGGAGGAAAAACACCGTATAAACCAGGACTTGTTTGAAAGCAAAAAAGAAAAAGAACTATATGATGCAAAAATACAGTTCTTCACCTTTATCACCCATGAGATACGTACCCCGCTTACCCTTATCAAAGCCCCTTTGGAAAAGATCATCAAATCGAAAGACGGCAATCCGTCTACCAGGGAGAACCTGCAAATCATAGAGAAAAACACACAGCAGTTATTGAACCTGAGTAACCAGTTGCTCGATTTCCGGAAAACGGAAAGCCGGGGATTCAGACTGAATTATGTACACACAGACGTAACGCTCTGGCTCCATACTATTCTGCAACCGTTCCTGCCAGTCATAGAACAGGAGAATAAAAGATTCACCTGTGATATTCCCGACGAATCATTCTATGCTTTCATCGACCGGGAGGCTTTTTCCAAGATCATGAACAACTTGCTGACCAACGCTATAAAATACTCGGACAAATATATCTCTCTGCAATTACAAAGGCAGGAAGACGGGAAGGAATTTATCATATCCGTTACCAACGACGGCATGCTGATCCCTGACAGCGAAATAGAAAACATCTTCACTCCTTTCTACCGCCTGAAAGAGACAGAGCACCAACAGGGAAGCGGTATCGGCCTCTCCCTGGCACGTTCGTTAGCCGAATTTCATAAAGGTTCCCTGAACTACACACAGACTCCGGAAGGAATGAACCGGTTTATCCTGACTCTGCCCAAAGAACAGGAAGACTGCTACCTGCTGACAACCGGAAAGAATACGGAAGACGCCATTACGGAAAGCAACGACGATCAGAATGATGATAAGCCTATGATCCTGATCGTAGAAGACCAGGAAGATATGCGGCGATTTATCGCCAGAGAACTGGCAGAAACATACCGCATCCGGGAAGCCGCCAACGGAAAAGAGGCAATTTGTATCCTGAAAGACCAGCCGGTAAGCCTGATCCTCAGCGATGTCATGATGCCTGTTATGGATGGTTTCGAACTATGCAACGTAGTAAAGAATGATGTCAATTACAGCCATATTCCTTTTATCCTGCTGACAGCCCAGCATAATCTGCAATCCCGGTTAAAAGGACTGAACAACGGAGCCGATGCTTATATGGAAAAGCCGTTTTCGATAGAGTTGCTTGTTGCCCAGGTCGCAAACCTGCTGAAAAGCCGGGAAGTACTGACCAGAACATACAAGGAAACACCTTCCACGCCGGCAACCAGCCTGGCCGTTTCTACAGTCGATGATCTTTTCCTCCGGAAACTCAACGCATACCTGGAAGAACATATCACCAACGATGCGCTGAACGTTGAAATGCTGGCAACAGAAATGGGCATGAGTACCTCCAGCCTGTACAGGAAAGTAAAAGGTCTGTCTGGTTTATCTCCGGTCGAATTCATTAAGATCGCACGGCTGAAACAAGCAGTCCTGCTAATGAAAAACGGGGAAAACCGAATCAACGAAATTGCATTCCGGACAGGTTTCTCCTCTCCGGCCTATTTCTCCACCTGCTTCCAGAAACAGTACGGAAAAACACCGACGGAGTTTATGAAAGAATGTTAGCCAAAGGCAATGTGAAACGGAAAGTAGATCCTTCCCCGACTTTGGATGAAACGGAAATTTCGCCCCCCATCTTATTCACCAGTCCTTTACTGATAGCCAATCCCAGACCTATACCGTTATAAGCCCCTTTCAGTTGTACAAAACGACCGAAAATATGATCCAGCTCCTTCTCCGGAATACCTTTGCCGGTATCTGATACATAAAAATGAACATGATCCCCTTCCAAGGTATACCCAAAACGGATAGAGCCGCAAGAGGTATGCTTTATAGCATTCGTCAGTAAATTACTAAGAATCTGCACCATTCTGTTATTATCCGTCCGGATCATAATATCAGGACACGGATCCAGAATCAATTCCACATTTTCCGGCATCCTGAGTTGCATGACATTGTACATATCCCGCATAGCAGAAGGCAGATACACGTCCGTATAAGCAAAAGACACCATGCCTGATTCTATCTTTGAAATATCCAGCACATCGTTTATCAGCCGCAGCAACAACTCATTGTTCGATTTTATAAGGCTTATGTACGTTTCTCTCAGTTCCGGATCCGTCTCTATAGATAACAGGTCCGAAAAACCGACTATGGCATTCAGCGGAGTGCGGATTTCATGTGTCATATTTGCCAGAAAGGCTGATTTCAACTGATCAGCATTCTCTGCCTTCTCCTTTGCATCTATCAGGGTACGCTCATATTCTATATATTTCTGGTTATCCACCATGCATCCCACAATAAGATTAACCTGACCGTCATCATTATACTCCAGGGCCCTCCCTATTACCTCATAGCTCCGATACTCGCCCTCATCGTTTTTCAAACGGAAATTAACAGCAAACTCAGGCAGCTTTTTATTCCTTATCTCATTGAATAACAAGAAAAAGTCTTCCCTGTCATCCGGATGACGCAGATTAGACAAGGCACGGCAGATGTATTTGTTCCTTTCCAACAGGTAATTGTTGGCTCCGTAAAACTGGAAACAATGGTTACAATGTTCCTTGTCGCAAGTCTGGAAACGATGAAAGTTAAATGAATAAGTCGTGATATGGCTATTCTTCAAAGCCAGTTCCATCATGGTCCGGCTCTCTGACAATTTACCGCTCAATGTTTTGTTCTCCTTTTCCCGTTCCACTTCTTCGGATACGTTACGAATATAAATCACCACATATTTATGATGCAACGGTACCATCCGTATCTTAAAATAGACAATAGGAGCATTGTGACCGGGTATCGACATATCCAGATTAATAACTTCCGATGTATCCAGACATTTCTGTACAACTTTCGCCATATTCCTCTTTGTTTCATCCGGATAGATAAAACCGGGTAAATCGTCAATCCGTCGATTGGCTGCTTCGGGGGTAATGCAGGTTTCGGCAGCATAGGCGATGATCCGCTCTACAATAAGTTTGTCATTTACCAACAGGATGGTATCGGGTACAGCTTCTGCGACCTTCTCTGAAATATCGGTCAACTCCCGCATCTTCTGGTCATACGTCGTAACATCCCATTCTTTAGGACTCGGATCGGTCAGCAATAAGGTGTAACCTATGATCTTTCCATCCTCACAGAATCCGGGAATAATAGAAAATCCGACCGGCAGGTTATGGCTGACCACACTCCCATTCCGCAAATAAGTCTTTTGCATATCTGAAAGAAAAGTCGTTTCAAACAAATTACTCAAAAGGAAGTCTGATAAATCTGTTATAGCAAACTTTTCACACATTGCCTTATTTAAAGCAATCAACAAACCATCACTATCATATAAGGCACCTCCCTTAGGATAATAAACAAAGAAATTTGTTATCAGCTGCTGTTCGACTAATGAGTTTCCCATCACAATTTAGATTTGAATCAGTTTACAAAGAAAAGCAAACTTTATAAATCAAAGACTATATTAAACCAAAATAATTTATTAAAAACAAAATACCACCTGTTATAAACAAAGTCTATCAGCTCATAAATATTATCCATCAGATAAGTTTGGCAAGGTAAAACGAATAAACGAACTTTGTTACATGATCATGGTAATGTTATAAAATATAGGGATATAATTAGTCAAAAGGAAAAAGGCGATAAGGGATTTGCCAAGAGAGATGGCACAAGAAAGTCCCGTCATAACTAAGAGAGGGTTAATCCCGGGAAAAAATCCCGGGATTAATTATTTATATTACATTTGCGCGTATAAATCACACCGAATAAAACACCAAAAGATGAAAACAAAAATTTCTTTGCTTCTGATAACATGCCTTTGCAGCCTTGCTTGCCTGGCGCAAAGTGACTTTGACAAACACTTCACCAAAAAAAGTTTACGGATCGACTTTGCTTTAAGCGGCAATTCCCAATTTCAGGCAGCCGCTATCCAACAGTTGCGGGAAGAACCCGTATGGGGAGGCCCGGTAAAAAACCTGATTGACAAATTCAATTACGGAGGTTACTACGTCAACATATACGACAAATCAAATAACGAACTAATCTATTCACGCGGATTCAATACGCTTTTTGAAGAGTGGCGCAGCACAGAACAAGCCAAGACCGAAACACAGGCATGGACAAACAGCATCTCGGTTCCCTATCCGAAAGCAACCGTAACAGTTGAGATCACAGCCCGCGACAAGGCGGACATGCAATTCCATCCCCTGTTGAAAATGGATATCGACCCGGCCAGCATTTTTATTGATCGCGGAAAACTCAAGGACAACAAAGTCACACAAATCCAATACAAGGGAGACTCCAGTGAGAAGGTCGACCTGGTTTTTATTGCAGAAGGATATACGGCTGACGATCAGGAAAAATTCGTTGCCGATGCTAAAAAATTCACGGAATCGTTGTTCCAGACACCTCCGTACACAACACAACGGGAAAATTTCAATGTATGGGCCGTTAACCTGATTTCGGAAGACCGCGGAACAGACATCTCCGGAAAAGGCATCTATAAGAACACCGCCTTAAATTCAGGATATTATACGTTCGGCGTAGACCGTTACCTGACAACACCGGATATGAAATCCATCCGCGACGCAGTCTGGAATGTTCCCTGCGATGCTATATTCCTGTTGGTCAACACCGACACCTACGGAGGGGGCGGCATGTACAACTTCTACGCCATGGGGACAGCCGATAATGAGCGGACACAGCATGTTTTCGTTCACGAATTCGGACACAGCTTTGCCGGACTGGCCGACGAGTATTTTTCTTCCGAAGTCGCCTATCAGGATTTCTACAATCTGAAATACGAACCCTGGGAGCCCAATATCACCACATTGGTCGATTTCGACAGCAAATGGAAAGACCTTTTGCCTGCCCAAACTCCGGTACCCACCCCGCTGGACGATGCGCATAAAGACAAACCCGGTGTATTTGAAGGAGGCGGTTACATACCCAAAGGTATCTATCGCCCGATGGACCATTGTATGATGCGTGATTATGCCCCCTTCTGTCCGGCCTGTAGCCGGGCCATCCTGCGGATGATCGATTTCCTGTCTGACAGGGACTACTAAAAAATAGAAGGAGGTGTGCCATGCCTGACATACCTCCTTCAGACTATTTCAGATTCATATTCACCCAAAAGATCAGATACTATCAATTCATCGGAACTTCCATCAATAAGATCCGGGAATCTTTCAGCACTTCTATCGTAATACTGTCTGTTTCATAAAAACCGGCACCATCCCGTTTGGAAAGCACTGTGTTATTCACTTCCACTTCTCCTTCGATAACGAAAAGATAAACGCCTGTACTCTTCTTATGAAGTTTATACTCCTTGATCTGTCCCGCATCCAGTTCACCTATCGAGAACCAGGCATCCTGGTTGATCGCAGCCGGTGTTTCACCGTCAGGCGAAAGGATCAACGACAACTCATTCTTCTTCAGTAAAGAACGTACATCATAATTATTATACTTCGGTTTCGTATTTTCCTCACGAGGGAAAACCCATATCTGCAAAAATTCAAGCTGCTGTTCGGCACTGTCATTGAATTCACTGTGGAAAATACCTGTACCGGCACTCATCACCTGGATATCACCCGGGGTAATGGTTTCACTGTTCTGTATACTGTCGCCATGACGCAGATAGCCATTCAGCGGTATGGATATCACTTCCATATTCTTATGCGGATGTGTGTCAAAGCCTTCGCTCGGAGCAACCGTATCATCGTTCAACACACGCAACATCCCGAAATGTACCCTTTTGGGATTGTAATAATTTGCAAAACTAAATGTATGATATGTTTTAAGCCAACCATGATTTGCATATCCACGAGAGTTCGCCTTATCTACTACCATTTTCATAAAATATTCCTCCTCTTTAATTCACATATATAACATTCCATCCGCTGAAAAAGTTCCGATACCTCCCTTCCTCAGACAATAGTCCTTTAATTAGTATGAAAAATGCACCTAAATGAAAACATATCTGAACAGAATTCAGTACTTTTGCACAAAAATTCATCCTGTAAATATTAATCATATGGCAGTTTACTTAAACGATGTATCTAGAACCTTCGGAGAATACCTGCTTATTCCCGGTTTGACCACCAAACAATGTGTGCCCACAAACGTTTCACTGAAAACATCACTTGTCAAACACAATGTCGGCGAGAAGTCTCCTATTGAATTAAATATCCCGTTTGTTTCGGCAATCATGCAATCGGTATCCGGTCCTGAGCTGGCTATCGAACTGGCCCGTAACGGTGGTCTTTCATTCATTTTCGGTTCACAGCCAATCGCCAGCCAGGCAGAGATGGTCAGAAGAGTGAAAAAGTTCAAAGCAGGTTTTGTCACCAGCGACTCTAACCTGACTCCTGAAAACACGTTGGCCGACGTTATCGACCTGGTTAATCAGACAGAACATTCCACAATCGGTATTACCGACGACGGAACTCCTAACGGTAAACTGCTCGGATTGGTTACCAGCCGCGACTATCGTGCCGAAAAAGACGATCTTTCCACAAAAGTAAAAGAGTTCATGACTCCTTTCTCCAAACTGATCGTCGGCGAAGTCGGCATCTCGTTGAAAGAAGCTAACCAGATCATCTGGGATCATAAACTGAATACACTTCCTATCATAGACAAAGACCAGAATCTGGCTTATTTCGTATTCCGCAAGGATTATGACAACCACCGCGAAAACCCGAACGAACTTTCCGGTGCAGATAAAAAGTTGCTGGTTGGTGCCGGTATCAATACCCGCGACTATATGGAGCGTGTTCCCGCATTGGTTGAAGCCGGTGTAGATGTATTATGTATCGACTCTTCCGACGGTTACTCCGAATGGCAATGCGAAACATTGCAATGGATCAAAAAAGAATATGGTGATAAAGTTAAGGTGGGTGCCGGAAACGTGGTAGACAGAGAAGGTTTCTTATATCTGGTAAAAGCCGGAGCCGATTTCATCAAAGTAGGTATCGGTGGCGGTTCTATCTGTATTACCCGTGAACAGAAAGGTATCGGACGCGGACAAGCTACTGCCCTGATCGATGTCGCCCAGGCGCGTGACGAATATAAAGAACAGACCGGTATTTATGTTCCTATCTGTAGCGACGGCGGCCTGGTACATGACTACCATATGGTACTTGCCCTGGCAATGGGTGCCGACTTCCTGATGATGGGACGTTATTTTGCCCGTTTCGACGAGTCTCCTACAAAGAAACTGCGCATCGGCAATAATTTCGTAAAAGAATACTGGGGTGAAGGTTCAAACCGCGCCCAGAACTGGCAACGTTACGATATGGGAGGCACAGCTTCACTGAAGTTTGAAGAAGGAGTAGACAGCTACGTGCCTTATGCCGGAAAAATGAAAGACAACCTCAATCTGACATTAGGTAAAATCAAAGCTACTATGTGTAGCTGCGGAGCCATCACAATTCCTGATTTACAGAAAAATGCCAAGATCACACTGGTATCTTCAACAAGTATCGTAGAAGGTGGTGCACACGATGTGATCCTGAAAGAACAGAATTAATCATTTCTGATATAGTGAATATCCCCCAATTGCAAAACTCACAAATATTTTTTTGCGATTGGGGGATTTTTATTCATCTATATAATACCTGACGTCTCTGCTTTCCATTCACCCGGTATGATAAATGCAGGAAATGCTTCTTTCGGTAGAGAATAGCCTGGTCGAAGGGCAGGCCGCTCTTTTTAAGAGTATCCAACAGGAAATAAATATCAGGGACATAACAATCTGCCGCCTCCCCTTTCACATGCTGGCTGGAACGGACACCACCCGCCAGGCGATTTACTTCCGGACTACGATAACCGCTGGTGACTACAATCGGTTTGTTGTAAGCAATACGGAGCGGCTGGAGAAGGCATTTTACCAATTCACAAAGGGCACAATGGGCGGAAGTTTTGTGCATACTGTGCGGATGGATTTATGAAATCATACGGATGATTTTTTTAACAATCTCCCTAAAAGGATGAAAAGTAGAAATCAGACTAAAAATAAGAACTAAAAGAAAGCCTTTTTGATGCTGGTTGACAAAATATAATGCGAATCAAAACAACATCATAACGGATAAAATACAAGCGCTTTGTATTCATTTATCTTCACGAGATTCTGGTATTTTGAAAACAGAAGTGAATATTCCTGTAAAAAAGCATAGAAAACAGGGATAAAATAACATTCTGTCAAAATGATATGACTAAAAATCAAATATTTGAATATCTTTGAGCATACATAACAGACAAAGAAGATCCAGAGTAGTAAGTATATGAATAAAAGAAAGAAAAAAAGAAACGGCATCTTGCGTGCTATTATTGTCTTTTACGATAAACATAACAAATGGCCTGTGCCTACGGCGAAAGAGGCAAAAGAACGAAGTTTGGGCCAATGGATTAGCAGATGCAGATTCCTTAAAAATCATTCTCCGGAAAAACTTATAGGAAAACAGATTAGATTAATCGACAGAATCGACGCAGACAAGATCCGGAAAAAGACGGAACAGTGGCAGAATAATTATAATAACCTGAAAATCTTTTTGGAAAAAGAACAGCGCTGGCCTTCCAGCAGTGCTTCAGACCCGTTAGAGATCAAATTGTCCAATTGGTGTGCAACCCAAAAAATCACCCGAAAAAACACACCTAAGACCAAACAGAATAAAGAACGCATCAAATTGCTGGATGACATAGGATTCAACTGGTATACGTACAACAAAAGGAGAAGCTGGAAGGAATCGTTCAATCTGGTCAGGGATTACTACAACAACACCGGCCGGTGGCCTGCCCACACCAGAGACCAGGAGGAATCACGACTGGCGAAATGGTGCAGCAAAATGAGAGCTTACAAAAACGGCAAGGATACAAGCGTCACGCTAACCCCCAGGCAGATCAAAAAGCTGACCGACCTGGGTTTTGACTGGTCCGACAGCCAGTCAAGTAACGGACGTTCGCCGGAACGGCTCGAAAAGATATGGATCGAAAGATACCATGAGTTCAGCGAATTCATAACAAACGAAAAGCGGTACCCTCGCTCAAGGACTGGGACCGAGAGTGAAAAAGAAGAATCCCTTTACTCCTGGTGGATGCGAATGGGCTATCTGAGAAGAAGAGGTAAACTCAGCAGCGAACGCATCCAACTACTGGATCGCATCGGCTTCAGATGGGGAAAAGAAAATGAATAAGGAGAAATAAAAAAAGGTTTGAAATTGAATTTCAAACCTTTTTTGTTGTTCTACCAGAACATACGACTTCTTCAACTCTATTTCTCTCTATATGAATATCTCCGAAAAATCAACATTTAATCAAAACTCGCCAACTATATCACAAGAACGATTTAACACCAAACTGAAACAAAAATGTCCCCTATTCCATCCCCGAATGAAAAGCCCGGCAGAATTAACTACCGGGCCCGCCAGACTAAATACAAATGTGTAATCAAAAGCGTATTTGAACCTGACTAAACTCTTTCAGGAAAAAAGCTTTCGATATAAATTATTTATTCACTTATTCCCATATTCTATTCAAACAGTGTTTTATTTTCCAAAATACACCATGTTTACTTGCATGATTAATCTTTATAACCAATTCCATAAAACAATGCAGCAATTTCGTATGATAAATCAAAATTTCATTTTTCACTGATTCAGAAAAAACTAATTGCTCATCACGATAGCCATCGTTAAACTCGTCCGTACCAGTAATATAACTTTGTATCTCAGAATGAGTTTTATAAATATCACTATTTTTTATTCGAAATGATTCATTTACACTTTTTTCAACACAATCAATCCTATTAGAGACTACCTTAAACCATTCTTTTATAGCTTTTGCCGAGATTCGTCCTTTATAAATATTATTTAAAAAATCAACATATAATTTCCTTACTTCACTTATTTCCTGAATATAATAATCTTTTACAGCTCTATTTGTTGTAAAATTTTTCTGTACTATCAATGCTAACCAAATACCGATAAGACTTGTAACAATTATATTAATTACTGAAATCCAATCAGACTTAGTAAGAGAAAGTCCAATTAAGGTTATTTCTTGATCCATCTTTTTTTAATATATTCATTTCCATTAAATCTGTACCATTCTTCATGATCAAAAGTTTTCACTGGTTCTCGTTTATCTTTCCGTCTTTGCTCCCACTCAATGAAACTTTCATTTTCAATCATTTCCTTCCATTCAGGTTCTTCTTCAGAAACAATAAATATATTACTCTTTACCTTTTCTAAAGTAAAGTCATACACTAAATTACCAAACGCCTCATCTAAAAAAGACGATGCATATCCACTTGTACCATCTAATGAAACCTCTAATATCTCATCATTCATTAATGCACTATAAAACTCACCATTCAAAACCCTATGATAATAATCTTCCCCAGAATGATCTCCTTGCCGTATATATCTAGGTCCAGGATCTAATGAATAGTTTATCACTGCTATATTTCGAATCTTCTTTCCCATCTTTCTATACATTTTTTATTTAAAATCCACAAATAAAACGTTCCCTTAAACTTCTTTTTAAGAATTTTTGACTTATCCAGATTATCGAAATTCAAAAGTACATTATTTGTTATTACAATCAAATTCTCTATATATTTTTTTGAAGATGTTTTATAAATCTTAGGTAATCCTTTGTTCCTATTAGGATCTTTCGTTCTTGATTCATATTGTTTTTCAAAAGCATTTAACAAAATATCTATAGGCTCTTTAAAACTCTCTTGAATCTGTTTTAAAAACTTTCTTCTCAAAGTACTCAGTATCCCTTCACCTATATCTGTCATTGTAAAAATCACTTGGTCAGACTGATAACTTGTAGTAAACAGCCAGTTTTTTTTATAAGTATCCTCATTTCCATGTTCTACAGAATTAGCACATATTTCCTGAGAAATACTATAAATTGGCTTATAATTATTTTCCTTTCCTGTTAAGTATTTAACAGCCTTACGTATCTCTCTAGCTGTTGCTGCATTATCAGTCTTATCAAAACCGCGATTCAATATCAAATTATCGTTATGCCTTATAAAAGGTTTCCCACTTCCCATTTCGCTCATACGATCTAAAAAACCAGATTCGCGTATTATTTTTTGACATTCTGAATTTTTA
The DNA here is from genome assembly GCF_020091425.1 of Parabacteroides goldsteinii. Taxonomy (NCBI): domain Bacteria; kingdom Pseudomonadati; phylum Bacteroidota; class Bacteroidia; order Bacteroidales; family Tannerellaceae; genus Parabacteroides; species Parabacteroides goldsteinii. The sequence goes on from NZ_CP081906.1 coordinate 3,313,872, forward strand.
GGAAATGTTCCCCAGTTATTGATCTTTCTCTTTGACAATTCATTCAGCTTAGATAATAACAAACATATAGCACCAATATCTATGCTAATAATATCTCTTAACTCAAACTTCACACTTTTAACATTAGGTGTTTTTGTATATAATTCATCTATCTGATTAATAAATCCTATAACTTCTTCAGGGTCCTCTAACAAAGAAAACCGCTGAGGAGCAAATAATGTTCTTTCTAATCTCTGATTATAAGAGATATTAACCCTTTGACGTTTGTATTTTTCTCTTTTCCTCTGAGCTCGTTTTATTCTATTTTCCTTAGCTTTTAGTTTCGCTCTTTTCCTTTTCTTCTCATTTCTAAAATAAAATAAGCGTATATGACCTTGTTTTTTCATCAGTTTTTCAATTTTCATTAAGAATAACAAACCTGTATACTCACTTAATGACATACAAAGTTTTCATAAGCCCTTTACTATCCACAAAGAAAAATAGAAAAAACATGAAAAACAAGAAATACCTTGTGAAAAAAATCTGATCCTCCAACTCCGCTATATTACATCACCCTATTTTCTCTATTATAAAAAACCGCTCTACCAATCCCTAGCAAAGCGGTCTCCATTACTAACTAAACCATTACTATGAGTAAAAAATACTATTTAAAATTCCTAACTATCCACAAACCTACACAACCAGACAAAATGACAATCAATCCAGATACCCAACTCGGTAAAACAGCCCTTCGATCAATCAGTACATCATCAGTAACTACCTCTTTTATACCTTCATTCTTTACCTGGATAGATGTATCCGTCTCCTGCTTACCACTATTCTCTTCCGTTATCACCGATCGTTTTTGTTCGGAATGAATATCCATCTGGGTAGTCTTTACAATATATTGGTTCCCGATACTGTCCGGCTTGGATAACTCTGTTATAGTTATGATACCGGTTCCTTTATACTCCAATAACTCCGTAATTGTCCGTTGAACAGATTCAGTGATATGTGTACTATCCTTTTGAGCACTAACAGTCGTACTAACCGTTTCCGATCTGTAGTTTTGCTTTTTTGTTCCGCATCCAAACAAAAGAAACATACACCAGAGTAATACAAGGCCTTTCATGGTTTCACATTCACATTGGGAAGGAACGAAGTAAATTCACTCTGTACGTCAAAGCAGGGACAAACCTTTAACCATTCAAAAGGATCAATCACACCGTTACCATTCAGATCAGGCGAATAATCTCGGTGACCTTTTACTTCTACAACGTTTGGATACTTCCGGCACAATTCATTTACCAATTCACGGATGGCCGCCTTTTGCGCTTCTGTACGAGTATCTTTGGGATTCCCGGAACCATCTAGTCCACCGACATAACAAATACCTATACTGTCCGCATTGTGCCCTGAAACGTGCGCCCCGGCTTTTTCTACTGGTCGCCCTTTATGAACTGATCCATCGGCATAAACTACGTAATGATAGCCGATACCGTTCCATCCGCGTGTTTGGTGCATTTTATCAATATCTGCAACTGTTAGGGGTTGTCCCTTACGTGATGCAGTACAATGTATTATGATTTTATTTATCTGTCTCATTTTTATCACCTTCTATTTCTATTATATCTGTTTTCTTTCCAAAGAAATTCAGAAACTTCACTTTTACATGCTTACCACGTGCAGCAAAGTAGTTGACATATATACTTTCTAACTCAACCCCATATATAACGAGTAGGATTATAAGCGGTAGCAAGTCAATCCCAAATGGTTGCCCGAAAGCCTGGCCGAACGAATAAGCCATTACAACCCAAATGATATAACTTGTAATCTTATCCATTGTACGCCGGACAGCTCGCGATCGTTTGATCGGGTCTTTCCTGTATCGGGATGCTTCAATACCGAACTTCAGATCACCCAGCGTCAACACTAAAGCCAGGAAGAAAAGCCATTTCGCCCAGGCGAAAAACTCGATCAGTCCAAAAAGGAATTTATCTGTATAGTTCTCCATCAGTCCCCTATTTTAGAAATTACAGGACCACGAACCGGAGTAATGCTTCCTTTTCTCCATTTAGGGAACTTATCTGAATTATGCTTGATATACCGGAGACAATCATTCATCAGTTCCTCAGCAACAGAAAAAGCATCCTTATACTCTTCCTGCTTTTCTTTTAACTCTGCATGTGAGCTATATTCAACCTGATTCTGCATCAATCCCACCCGTGACAGGTTCCTGTCTCCATGTTTCACCAAACGCGCGTAAACGAAATATTTCAGAGCTTTTTCAAGGCCTGAAAATATAAATTCATCATTCCCATTTTTATAGATGCCGCCATGAAGCAAATTCTCATAGGCTTCATTGACCGGTGAGCCTTCTTCACGGTTGACATACCGGAGTAAATCAATAAAAAGGTTATCGCCTAAAGCATTTTTGATATCCTGCTGCTGGGATTCATCAATGTACACAAGTATTTTTTCAACATCTACATGCGTCGACATGGGGCGAACGGTAGTTTTTACACTATCTACGTCCGTTAATTGCTTATTAAACAGATTGGACTTCATAACTTAAAGGAATTAATGAATAATCGTTTGTTTGATTAACCGGATATGCAAAATGTGAGAACACTGATCGGAAACTTTGTTCCATCAGGACACGCTCGTCGATCGTCATAGCATTATAAAAGTTAAAGGCATCATTAATAATGTCGTTTGAAAACCCCAGTGCACCGGAACGAATGCGGTAAAATACCTCCTGATTGAACGCAGCATGTATTTCCTCCGCTACAGCATCCTTTGTTACAGTAAAGTCTTTATCGAAGTTCTTGGTTGGGAACTCGACAAATTGAGGAACATCGTCTCCATCTTCACGCCCTACACCTAAAATTTTACATGCTTCGGAATCACCTTGAAAATCTTTAAATTTCGCTGCATCAAAACCATTCTGATATTCTGTCCCTTCAACCCAATTTCCATCTTTATCTTCTACCATGACTTTCTGTCCTTTGGGATAAACGAACATACCCATCGGCAAAAAATTACTTCGGACATTACGATAACGAACATTTGCCAAACCTTCATCGGTGCTTATATCAGTAATGGCACTGTCGTAAATGGTAGATGGATAGACCATGAACCCATCTTTTGACACATATAACGTCTGACCTTTATAGGCTTCAATACCTCCTGCTGCCACAATCTGAGATAGTACAACGTCGGGATTAGGATTAAACACATCTGTATAGGCAATAGTACTTTTACTGGGCTTCTTGATCTTTTTCTTTCCCTTCGAACAGGTCCAATCTGGGTGTATGCCAATTTTGGCTATATATCCGGTATCATCATCAATACCCAGACGGCAGTCTTCAAAAGGAATATGCTCGACGCTAGTGATCTCACATAGAAGATTGTAATTTATGTGCAAAGCAAATCCACCAAATTTTGCCAAATCATCAGAACAGAGCCTTAGCAAAGTATCACATGTCTGGCCTTTCATATTGACAATAGACTTGTAAAATAAGGAATCTTTGAAACCTGCACCTCTAATAAATTTTGCATACCGGCCAACACAACTTTTTGCATTGCTGGAAGCACCCAACAGTTGCAATATCATCTGAGGATAGTTATTCCCATTTCCATAACTTTGTATATCCAGGTTGGTTACATCTGCTACAGGAATACGTATTTTCGGTATTTTTACTTCATCAATTGTCATATTTCACAAGTCTATTGTATCAATTAATCAACTTCCGTCTGATCCGGATTTTCTCCGTTCTCCAATGCACCATCTTTACCCGGATCATCTGTTTTCTTCTCACTTTCTGCCTTCAATTGTTCAGATGCCTCTTTCAGTAAAGAATCAATATACTTTTTCGTAACCTTTACATCACCAACCTTATCAAAGGTCACAAAATGCTCCTTTACAGCTCTTTTTGTCAGACCTTCAATAAGCATTCTTTTCATATCGGCGATAGCATCCAATTCGGCAGGAGTTAATTCAACAGGAATATGTTCTTTCCCTGACAACTTATCCAAATATTCTGCAACATCATCCTTCCATCCATCAGGCAGACGTTCAAAATACTTACTGTTTTTTTCATCCAAAGACAAAAATTCGATCGCTAACTCATCCGTACAATTCTGGTACACGATCATACGACTGGAACCAAAGCCAAGAGGCATACACACACCTCGGGCAATCTGATATCTTTTTTCTTTCATACGTTCCTCAAATAATATTCGATTAGTTTTATAAAGGTTGACGAGTTCCATCAACGCATCAAAATAACAGTTCCTACAAGTGTAGAATATTTTGCGACATAGAGCTTTAGAAGCCAAAGAAACGAGCGTATCCCGTTCTTGCGGTGTTTCTTTCCGAAGACGAAAACGCTCGATCACTTCATTTGTCAATAGTTCATCCACTCTCATACCTATACAGTATTAAGCTGCTGCAGTTAAGCTATCAAACAAAGCCTTTGTCGTTTCATAATCCGTTTTATGCAGGAACAAACCGGATTTCGGAGCACGTTCTTCTGTCAACACAGCTTTCCAACCGCCTTCGGTTTCCTCACTGTATTTGTCATTCTCCAATGTCGTTGCAGTCATACCCTGATAAAAACCAGAAACCTGGAATGCAGCATCTTTCGTTGTACCCTTATGTTTGTTTTCATAAACGACTACAAACGTCCCATTTGCCAAACCATCAATAATGCTTTCGCAAGTCTCGGGCCCATTGTCCAGGATCACAATTGCAAACTCATTATTGAATGTATTAACATAAGTTCCAACATTCAGACTTGTCTTAGTCCCGGTAAAGGGTGTTTTACCCGGTACGAAACATTTATATCCTTTCTTTCCTGTCTTCAAAACAAGAGCCTCAAGAACATTGCTTTTTCCTGTAGCAAACACGCTTTTTGCAAAATCAATATCTGAACGATTTATGATTACTGCATTAGCTTCCAAACCACGAGTAACTGGTGTATCACAGTTAGTATCAATATCTTTTTTAATTAAACTTTCGCAATCTGCCATATCTATGAGTATTTGATGGGGTACAGAATACCATACCCCGAATTATTAATAAGCAGCATGAATAAGTTCATCCTCTTTGGTAAGAGTACCGATCTTACCTGTTGAATAGATATAGTTCATACGTTCTTTACGTTCGAACCACACATCAAGTTCTGAAATAGCAGAACTACCCGGATAACCCATGAGTAACTGACTGGGCGAAGTATATACAGCACGATGCGGTAAATTCAACTTTGTATCATTATCCTGATATTTTTTTGTGAATCGGTCAAACAAAGAGATAGAATAAACTTTCACACCATCCCACTCAGAGACTTTTAGACCATCAAACAGAACCTGCCACGGCATAATCGTATTATAGGTTTGTTTTGCATCCCAGGCTAAAGCATCAGCCAAAGATTTCGTACAGAAAATAGCCGATCCGTCCATTGCCTCAATGCGTCCATCTGCATCCATTCGGATTTTTTCAAACAAAGATGTTGCAACACCTTTTGTCAATAATCCTGATTTCTGGGTTGCATAAGATGCAGTGTCATTCGCTGAGATTTCTGTATATTGATTAGAGTTACCGGCCGCAATAGCAAAAATACGCTTCCAAAAACCGTCGGCCATCGTAAACAAAGTTGGATCGACACCAGATGTCAACACACCTCCATCAGCATTATTTTTCGCGTCTTTATCACCATACCAGGCGATACGCCACATCATTTTCCGCATGGCTTCTTCCAATTTGGGTAACACAATGTAATCCATGTATTCCGTAGATGTAAGATCACCAATTTCAGTACCAGTTTTCAAACAGTAATCAGCAATCGTTCCTTCCAAATCCTCATAGCAAAGATTCAAAGGAATTTCCCAGTCCCCGAGTTCCCACTGCTTTTCAGCAGCCGGAATACCTACTGATTTGTAGGTAGGATTACAACCGGCCCCCTCATTACCGACATCTTCCATTTCTCCAATGAAGCCAAGGCGTTTACCGTGGACTATTTTACCCATTGACGTAATAAACTGCTCCAGGTTTTCATCCTGAAACACAGTCATGTTTAACAAATCACGCAAACTCTCAATTGCATGATTTGTCGGGGTTAATTTCGTAAAATCTAACTTAGGCATACAAACATTTTTTATTTGTTAAACTTCTTTTTACGGGCATCACGTTTTTCAGCCAGCTTTTTATCAATCAGAGAAACCGGATCACCGTTTCCGCCCTGTCTACCTTGATTGCCTTGGAAACCTCGCGCATCAGGAACATAGCTACTTGCAATTTTCTTCAAGCCTTCCAAACCTCCCATTGTTTTGACCTTATTCAAGATCACAAGTTCGTCCTGGCTTTTAGCCTGAGCACGCAAAGACGTTAGTTCAGCTTCCAATTCCGCTATTCGCGCATTGGCAGCATCCAGTTTGTCATTATTATTTTCCTCTTCCGGATCACGGATTTCTGTTATTACTCCACCTTCTACGACGATTGTACTTCCATCCGGCATAAGATGTTCTCCGTCCGGGGATGCTGTATCACCGACCTGTGGTTCCCCTTCTTCACGTTCTACTGTTAAAGTACTTCCGTCGGCAGTTGACAGATCAAGAGCGACCTTTTTAAATGCTGCTTCCGCATCTTCAATTTTTGCATAGCCTAACTTTGCAAGCATTTTAGCAAATAGACTCTGACTAACTTCTACATTTTCTCCTGTTTTTGCCATATTATTTATATTTGAGTGATCTTTTTTTGAAGCAGATAGAGGAAGGAGGATAGTTGAAACAAAGCCCAATTCTTTTGCCTGATCCATATCTACATATCTATCTTCTTCCATCAAAGATTGAAGTTGTTCCCTGTCCGCTCCTGTCCTTTCTACATACAAATCCAAAAACTTTTCATTTTCACGATCCAAATCATCCGCCATTTGACGAAGATCATTCGACCTCATCGTACAGCCTTTATTTGCAAGAACAAGGGGTTTATGAATACATAACTTTGAATTAGTATATCCTGATCGTCTTTCTTTTGATGCAGCAAGCAATAAGATGGAGGCCATCGATGCACATTTTCCTTCGATAACCGCAGAAATATCCTTCCCTGTGGCACGAAGCTTATCATAAATACTCCATCCCTCAGAAATATTGCCGCCTTCACAATTAAGACGAATCTCTATTTCATTATCATCTTTTGGAATTGAGTCAATAAAAGCATCAACAGTTGAAAAAGACGTTCCATCTATCCCGGTCCACATTAACCGGACAACTCTTGTTTCTTCATCTACTATATCGCTGTGAATCTTTAATACCGCCATATTTAAAATATCTTTTTGTGCAAATTTATATCATATTGTATATTAAAAGAAAAGATAAAATGAAAAAGCACTGCACATATTTTGCAGTAATAAAAAAAGGCCGTACCGATAAAACGATACAGCCTATGAAATAAAAAATACAGAGTTCAAACAGAGCGTTCCATCTTAGAAATGACCTGATACACTTTTCGTTCACTCATATTATACTGATCGGAAAGGAAAGAAACAATATAAGCCTTTTTCAATCCATCCCTTTTTAGCCGAGCATACTCATTATACAGATCAACATGTAAAAAATCAGATGTATTCAAACCAGCAGAATAGAGCTTTTCTAATAACTCCTTATTAAAGGCTAATATTTCATGAACTTTCATATAGTCGAATTATTTTGAATCATTTTCACTCTATCTTGTACCTCTGTAAACTCAACAACACTAACCACGGGAACCGGCATTTCTTTTAATGCTTCAACGAAAACAGCTTTCAGTTCGGCAGTATCGAACCCACCACTGGAACCCGACGGGAATATTGGAACATTAGAGAATGGAACACCACCACCGGCCACATTGACTGCGCTAGCGATAGAACGTAGTAAGGGGTTAGACATTGAGTGTTTATTTATAATACCTTCCCCTCCTTCAGCTTCGATCAGAACCCCACCTGAAGCATGCGAAGGACCTGTGATTTCACCACCATCGGCATATTTCGGGTTCTTCTCTTTGCTTACCAATTGTTTTGCTTTTACGATATTTGCCATAATTGCTGCAATAGTTGTAGCAATTGCAGGAATATTAGCAGGGAAGCCAACTGCTTGAGCAGAGGCTACCCCCTTTGCCAATGCTTCTGCCGTACTCAAACCTATATTGAATAATGCTACTGTTTTAGCAAAAGCGGCCAAATTTTCATTATCTTCAGCAAAAGTATCAATCATTGAGGAAAAAGCATCAGTAACAGTTGTTGCAGCTTCTATCTGCATAAGTACAAATTCATTTTCCGCATTAACCTGAGCCTGCTTTGCTTCTGTTATCCTCTTCTGACTTTGTAGTACAGCATTCGTATATTCGATATCCGATTCATACAATGCAGCTTTGGTTGCGGCATCCATATTTACTAATAAGTCATAGTCAGCTTGGGCTTGTTGCACTTTTAAGTCATATTCTTGCAATGTTCCCTCTCGGAGCTGCAAAATTTTATTTTCCCATTCTAAGCGGATATATTCAGATTGCTTATCGAACTGCTCTTTCCGGAATGCTTCGTTTTCATCTGCTATCAATTTGTTGTAAGCTGCATTTATATCGACTTCCGATTGCCGAAGTTCTTCAGCCAGTTGTAAATTAGCGGCAAGTTCAGCCTGGCGATTCTGTTCGATAAGGGAAAGCCGGAGATTATGTTCCTGTGATGTTCCTTCTTTGACAGAGTCAAGTTGTAACTGGATACGTTCAGTTTCTTTTTTTATCTGAACCTGGATAGAATCATCAGATAGTTTCTTCAAATCTGCATCACGTTTCTGTTCGGCCAGAATTATAGAATCATTCAACGCTTTCTTTGCTGCATCAGTTAAATTCTTTTCAGTACTGAGCTTGCGTTTCAAATCTTCGATCTGTCGATCATACTGAACATTGATAACCTGCCTCTGTTTTTCTATTCCTTCCTTTACCAAAGACAAAGCAGCATCTTCAGCCTGACGGATTAATTCAAGTTCTTTCTGCTTTTGCTTTACTGCTTCTTCAGTAGCCTTCTTAGCCTGAGCCAAACGTGTTTTTTCAGCGGTAAGAGACTGATTTCGTATCTCATTCTCCTTAGTCATCAATTCTTTTGTCTTATCCGAATGTTCTTTTCTAACAAGATACAAGTTTGCTTCCATTTTGGTCAAATCTTCATTAACCTCTTTACTATTTTCATTATAAGTGGCCTCTTCCTGAGCAATACGAAACTGTTCCTCTGCAATCTTTAACCGGTTATCAAGAATTTCTTGCTCTTTGGCATTCGCTTCCTGTACAAACTTTAGCCTTTCTTCTGCCGTATATTTTACCCGATCTTCCGCCTTCTTTCGAAGTTCAGATGATTCATATTGAGCTTTTGCATTCGCAACATCTAATTCCCGAGTTTGCTTATCTAAAGCTGCTTTATCTTTTGAAAGTTGTATACTGGCAAGCATGGCATCATTACTTTGTTTGAAATATTTTCCAATTACAGGAATCTTCTCCCCTAGTTTAGTTACTTGCAATGCTAACGCTTCAAACCCTTCAGCAACATCAAGAACCCATCCTGCAACAATCTGAAGTACGGCAACAATACCCTCAAATGTTCTTTTCAACGGAGCCAAAACTGCATCCAAACGTGCTGATTGCTCCTCATTACCTCTCATTATTTTAACAAGCCCAGTAAGGACTGCAACAATTCCTGCAATAACTGCTATAATTGGGTTTGCCATTATCGCAGCAAAAAGGGCTTTTCCGAAAGAGATTACAACCGATGTAGTAGTTTTTAAGGCTGCGCCCAAATTCATATTGCCATCTTTCATGAGCATAAGGGTTGCAACATATTTATTGTTTGCCCCTAACGCCGATTTCATGGCATTTTCATAATTACCCACCTGTCGACGAAAATCCCCCAGTTTTTTCTCTGCATCTCCGATCGTAGTATTGAGAGATAAGATTTTCTTTTGTAAATCACGTCCTTTTGCAGACTCACGCTCCGCTTGACTAAGATTTACATATACCTTATTCAGCCGGGAAAGTTCAGCACGCATAGATTGCAAACTGCCTTCCTGATCCTCTATTGATTTATTATTGTTCCTGATCTCTTGATTCAATAACAAATTATGTTTCCTAAGATTCTTTATTTCATCTTCATATCGTTTATAGGCCTCCTTCCCCTCCAATGTCGTTTTATTCAACAAGGCTTGTTCTTCCCGAAGTTCAGCAATATCCTGCTTATTCTCCTTGAGCCGTTTCGATGCTGCATCATTTTTAATAACTACTTCTAATATTACTTGTTCTTTATTATCCGCCATACCTCTAATTTTTTATATTTGATACTCCTACTAATTAGATCCTATAATTAAACTTTATTCAAAGGATTTTACATAATATCGGATTATTATTATACCCTGACACCCTCTTCCGGGACGAGAAAACTGGCCACTAGAAACTCCCATGCCACCGCCACCGGATCCATAGAATGTACCATTTCCGGCATTGCCCTTAATACTGCCACCACCTCCGCCGGTTTTATTTCCTGAATATTCATATAATGTACCATTGCTATATTCAACATAACCACCGGTTGCCGCATATCTTACAGTACCAGTCAAATCTGGGTCTATATGAGATAAGTCTCCAAAAGGACAAAGTGTGCCATCTTTAGTGTAAGGACGTCCACCATTGCTTTCTTTTCCCGCTTCTCCTCCTGCTACAGTATATTCTCCAAATGTTGTTGGGTTTCCTTTTTCACCACCATACGATAAAGCAGTCCAATCCCCAACTGATAATTCAAATATTTGATTTTTTGTGAAAGAAATATCTTCTACATATAATACTTCTCCACCTCCGCCACCACTGACCCAGTCTCCATTAGTGTTTACAGAGTTTGAACCGTCACCACCACCTCCGCCACCTACTATAAAGATGTCTATTTTTTTTGTATTGTCAGGCACAGTCCAAGAGGTCCGAGATATATCAGTGATTATCTCAAATTTTTCAACAAGGGGTATTTCACTTTCTTTTATCATACGGGTAACTTTCAATATAACAACTCCCTGATAACCATTTCCTCCTTTTCTTATTGCGTTACTAAATGTCCTGTATATAGTTCCACCCCCTCCGGCAGAACCGTAAAAAGAAGCATTATCAGCAGCAGTAGAGCGATTGGCTCCTTTTCCTGCGCCAGTATTCCCTCCTACATTAGCCGTAGTAGTAGTACTCCCATCTCCTCCATTTGCTCCAAATAAATCAGTAGATATGATAGATTCCGATTCTATATCTCCAAATGGACAAGCTGTTCCATCACTCCCGATTGATGGCAATGAATTTGTTCCGGCAATTCCACCATTACCACCCAATGCAATGAGCGTTCCAAAAGATGTATCACCTCCTTTGTTTCCCGCATTATTGGCTGTTGTTGCTGCACTCCCACCTTGTCCGATCACAACATTTATTTCTTCTCCTTTAATGAATGGCATGTTTTCCTGATATACAACTGCACCACCTTCCCCAGCATATCCAGCTGTATAGGAACCATAAGATGTGGATGCTACTGGCAGACCACCTCCACCACCAGCACTAACCAGAAAGACATCGAGTTTTACCGTATTGGCAGGTACTATGTAAGTTCCTGATGATTTGATTACCACCAACTGGGCGACCTCTATTAAGGGGGAAGCAAATAATAATGACCTTCTTCTGTTTCCCATACTATTCAACGTATTCTTTATAATTAAAAGGTTCAGACGCACGAACTATATATTTCCAGTCTGCCCATAATATGCTAAGTTCACATGCTTCACCTCCTGCCAGTTCAGGTAGTTCAGATGGAATGAGTAATTTCGAACCTTCCGAACTTGCATCTGAACTTAATTTTATAGTGAATGTCAACTTGGTTGTCAGGCTAGACGTGTTACGCAACATGATCGTTGTAGTCGAATTTTGAAGCGGATAGAAGCCGGGCGGGTTTATAATCAAATCCCTGCTTCCTCCTGTAGACAAATCCATGATTACAAATCCGCCAGTAAACGGGATAGATGTGCCAACAGGGACAGCCGTTTTAGTGAACAAGCAACTTGCCCGCGACGTTGCATCGCGCCAACCTTCCCCTGTAACGCCTCTTAAATCAATAAGGTAGTTGTAAATATTATCAGAGTTAGTCGCGCTATAAGCCACGACAAAAGATAAGTAATAATGCACAACAGTACCGTCAACTATTTTCATTATGGAAGTACATTGTGAATATCCCATCTTTTCCCCGAAATAACGACTTTGTATTTTAGAATATATAGGGGTATTGTTGATATAAGCCTGTTCTAAATCATCCATCGTTTTACCCTTAATAAAGTCGTTCCAGTCCAGTTCGGTAGAAGTCTTTACACGGCTTATCTGTAAAATGTCCCCTAGTTCAATATATTCGTAACCGCTTGCCGGATTATCCCATTTGGCTGCTCCGGCAGACCACGTGAGAACCTGACCTTCTCCGGGATTGACAGGGTACTGGAATTTGTTTGCACCGGATTCTATACCTTCCAGCTTTGCTCCTTCCGCATTCGTCATTAAACGTTTCCCTGCTTCCTTCAAAACATAACGTTCGTTGGCTTCATTCTTAGTATAGTAATCTGATAAATCGACAGAAGTAGAACCTATCAATTCAAATTTACTTGAAGTTTCATCCCAGATATACTCATTATGGACATCATTTCCCGATCCGTTTTTAGGAACTAAATAGATCGTTCCTTTTACTCCGGTATCCGGCAGTTCCGGGACCGCTTTTATATCAAATTGAACGATACCAGCTATCTGTTCATTGGTGTAAGTCTTGGCTGCAGCCAGATTATCGGCTATTTCCTTTCTAAGTGGGGTATCATCATATGCTTCAGGGGCGACATACTCGACAAACGCACCAGATGTACTTCCGTCCGATTCCGGGACAAACAAATACTTTTTACCAGCTACAAGCCCGGTGCCATCGGCAGACACATTACCCGATCCGATTCCAGGTTTACCTACCTGGCCTCTGGGAATACTAAAGTTCAGGATATACTTGGGATTTCCTTCAGGAGTTGTCCCATTCTCAACAACTTCTACAGAGGCCGGTTCTGTCGGTTCCAATGTAGTCGTCGTTCCCTGTTCAAATATTGCCGATTGTCCGTCTTTTCCGGCAGGTAATGTAAGATTCAGGATATACTTCGGGTTACCGGATTCATCTGTACCATCAGCGATGAAACTGCCGGAAGGAGTGTCTCCGGATTTGGCATTGACTGATTTAAGAACCGGGGTTTTACCGGGACTACCTGTATCTCCTTTCGGGATAGACAAAGAAATTACGTATATTGGGCTACCGTCCGTATCGTACTCTTTGAAGCTTATTTCAGCCGAGGCCAACTGGCCCGGTTCCAGTGTCGAGACACTTCCGGCTTCGAACTTCGGAGTTTTTCCGTTTTCTCCGGTTTTACCTGCAGGTAACACAAGGTTCAATTTATACTTGGGATTACCGGATCCGTCTTCTCCATCAGCAGTCAAGGTAGCAGAGGCCTTTTCGCCATCAGAGACATTCCCTATTCCGAAGATTGCTGTTTTACCAGCCTTACCGGCCGATCCACGCGGAAGGGTCAGGTTTAGCTTGTATTTAGGCGATCCCTCCGGTGTCTGCCCGTCAGGTACGACTTCGGACGATGCTCCGGTTCCTTCCCCCCCTGTGGTCGTCGTACCGCTGTTTAACACCGGAGTTTCTCCCCGGGCTTTCTCTCCTGTGCTAACACCATTAACGACCCAGTATCCATTTTCATTAATTGAAGGGGCCGCATCATTGGCCACCTGCTTTTTGAAGTTCCCGACAGTTATACCGGCATCCGTACCACCTAAATCGGTCTTTGTTCCCAACAGATAATCATTGTCCGATAAACTGGGAAACTTTGTGAAATCTTTTATATCCTTTGTTCCTGCCATATTACTTATAATTTAATAGTGTTATCCTTGCGAAACCTTTACGGTTGTTCCATCCCTCCAAAAAGCTCCTTTGATTTTGGGATCAATCGATGATAGATTTGGAAATGTCAAAGAAGATGGTGTTATTGATACTGTATTAGAACTGTCACTCCCCAGCATATAAAGTCCTCCTGCGTGTAATTTTATATGTCGCGCTAAACCACCATCGACAGTGTGCATATACATGTTTATTTCTGGAAACGATTGTTGTCCTACTGTATTCTGAAATGAAATATTAAAAACTTCTTTATTTGATGAATTTATCATCTTTAGAGACTGATCGTCCGGATCAATAATAATCCTATTGCCATTAAGTGAACTTATGACCTTACCTCCAAAAGTACCCTTCTCAAAATAAACTTCACCATTTTCATACATTCTTGCCGGTGCATTATCCCTATTCTCATACGAGGCCCCCAACGCTATACGGGGATGAGTATCGGCATTGCCGTCAATAACCACATTCCTATTTTGACTCTGGATTGTCAGGTCAGAGAACCACCAACCTGCAATATTTGCCTCTTCGATCAATGCCAGTCCCGTCGCTATACTTTCAAATTGACCTTGAAATCTTTCCCAATATGCAGACCCGGCACTCGGATATTTATTACTAAATGAACCGGCAGACGTTTTAGCCATCCAAAAGACTTTAGTCCCTGGAGTATCTTCAGTATAAACAGCATCAACATGTTGTTCCGTCCCGGTATAGATTTTCGAAGCATCATATTTTTTTCTGAATGTCAATGAAGGACCAGCTCCTCCATCTTGACCGTCTGTTCCCGATATTCTTACAGGAGCAGACCAAGGCCCCTTTTTAAAACCACTGCTAAAAAATACAGCCTTACTCATCCAGAGCGGAAGGGTTCCAGAAGGAGGATCCCGTGCCCAACCAGAAGGAGGCAATTTATCTTCCTCAGGAGTGTCCGGTTGCGTCTCTGACCTTCTATAAACTCCATATGTGGAATAACCATCTATACCAGGATCTCCATCTTTTCCATCTTCCGCCCATTTTGCGTATATACTAGGATTAGAAAAATTACTCCACCGCCCATCTTTTTTTACCCGTTGAGACACCCATAATACTTTATACTCTGCGGTAACGCTAAGAGGGGCAGAATACCATTCCATAGGGACATGGCCATCTTCCTGGCTGTTAGTTATCGCTGGTGGCGCATAATTCTTTGAAAGGGCATAGATGTATTCGGTACTAGTACCATCTTTACCCCATCTGGACCATAGGAATACTTCGGAGAATGATCCCCAAACACCATTCGCTTTTTCACGCTTACAACTCCACTCAAACTGATTCGTTATATCTGGACCTACCGGATCGTCTGTCCAACCCTCAGGAACAAAATCCGCCACATTTTCAGAGACAGTCGGTCTGGCCGGTTTCGCGGCTTCGGTTGCGGTACGCTGAAATATCCATTCCACATCTGTACCATCCACACCATCTATTACCCGGACAATTGTAAATACCTGTTCATAGACAGCTAGTCCCTCACAATTAATCTCCAACTTTATTTCTGCCTTTTCCTCCGTTACGCTATGAACTACGACAAGGCCATCGGTTACTGTATATGTGCATCCTGTACCCACAGAGGAAACCAGATATTTACCTTCTCCAATAACAGTACTGTACCGTAATAACTCCGTACCTTTTGTTACCTGAATTTTGGTTGATATACGAAAGTTTTGTGCAACAACCTGACTCATTCCCGTCACAACATTTTTATCACCGGTAACGATATCAACCTGTTCAGTCAATCCATCTTTCGTATTATATACAGCACTATAAGTCGACAAGGTTACAGAATATGCATCCTGTCCCTTCAAATTGTTATCCAAGCCAGGAACGTTCCAAACGTTTCCTCCGAAATAAACATTGTTCAAATAGATTGACCCTTCGGCCAGGGACTCTCCATTTATGACCAGGTCGGAAAGATCACCCCATTGCGATGATATATGTTTCCCCGGATTGATCTCCCACGTGCTGACATTGCGAAGATACCGCTGATAAGTTCTTGTAGAATAAGCGGAGTTCTGCCGGTTCTTTTCTGTTGGATTTCCATATACGGCAAACTTCATTGATTTTGTAGGGTGAACCGTTGTACCGGGTTTCAGTTCATATCTGAAATGGGCATTATCGATTATTTCTGTAGGCGTAAAGTAGGCAGTCGAGAAACCAACCATTGTCTTAAATCCGGCACTGTCGGTTCCTTCCGTTGTCTCATTTCCGGTCAGGTTATGGAATATACCACGACAAAAATCATTCACATGTAATCCGGCAAGTTCACCCTTTTCAAGTTTCAGCTTCACAATCTTATTCTCCGTATCAACGGATTCGATCAAACCGAAAGCAATGGCATTCCAAAGCTCACCCGACACAACATCGATACGGTTAAACCGTAGTTCAGGTACTTCCAAGAACTCCCATAGTTGAAGGCTACGCATTTCACCTTCCCCTTTTTCATTTATTCTGGCACCGGAGCCATGAAAGCCACCAACATAATTGCCAAAGGTAGCGCCTCCTTTAAACGCAATTGGAAACTCTGTTGAATCCGGCTTGTCTTTACGAAGGAATATTCCCTCACTATCACTCTGAATATTATCCTTGATAGTTTTTAAAGCAACTCTTTTAGCATCCCCCTCCCCTGTATCCAATGGCAAATACATATCATTTGTCACCGTCCCGGTTTCGTCCAATTCACGGATCAGCTTTCCATCGGTAGACGTTGCAACTGCCAAAGACATTGCCGTATAAAGAGCGACCGTAGTAGGTGAAAATTTCAACGGTGTTGTCGGATTTACCAATATGGCATTTCTCAAAGATGTTTCACCCTCTCCCGTTACATCTACACCATCAATAAGAGCCAATTCCAAATCTGCTTTACCAACCTCCGTATAGTTATTTACCGATAGCAACATATAATAATTACCATCTGCATACAATGGCTTACAAAAAGACAGGTTCGGGAAAAAGGTCGGATCAAGTTTTGCCTTTCGATATGAAATTCTCGGTTTATTTGCGTAAACACCTAAATACCCCGTCCAATATCTACGGACCAGGTTGTCATATTTCAAAGGTTCAAAAGTGAAAGAACGGAAAGTGACAGTTTTCATATCCGCATCAATCCATTTTCCCCAAACTTCCAGCGCAACGGTCCCATTCTCCAACAATAACCGGCACTTTGACGTTTTATTCAAAGTATATTCTGCTTTCCCTTCTTCAACCTTATAAGTATATAGAGGAATGTTTTTGTCAGTAGCAGCATAAGGAGACTGATATACCGTATTCTCCTGCTTATCGTACGTGTCTGCTGTAAACGTATATGCTCCGAACGATTTATCGACCAAATCATCTTCTGCATATTTCAGCATATTCTTTTTAGTCAATCCATAGGAATATTCCAGCTTATCATCTTTTTTATCAATAAGCATTTTTGAAATATTAATCGCTCCGGATTTATTCAGGATTACATCATCTACATTATAAAATGATAAAACACTTCCCTGCTGTTCAACCATCAAGCCAAACACCCCCATGACAGACTTTATAAAGTCCATCGTCGATATATCCGGAAGGTTCTCCCGTATAGGATAATCCAATAAGAATGCTGTCTGGGAATAATCCTTTTCATTCTCCGGAGCAAAAGAGATAGTCAAATCTATTTCAAAATTCCCAGTCTTAAAAGGATCGTAAATACCAAAACAAATATCACCTGTACCAATATTTCTATACTCATCAATATCTTTTGATACACTTTCGAATATATCGAACATAGGAGGCTCGCCTTCCTTAAACTCAACCGAAGGACTGAATATACCAAACTTCCATCCTGTAGCTACATTATTCGCTTTTACTGTACCTTTTATCCGATATCGTCCACCTAATGGAATTTTAATAAAGGTTACAGGTAATGTGCGATATATAAGGTCATGCAGTTTCTGATGATAAGGAGCATTTTGATAACTCAAATCAGGTAGAATATCATAACGTTCCCTACCGGAGATCAGATCAGATGTTGTTGTCCCCTTGAGACGGAAAGCCAGATTCTTTACAACGTCCTCACTCCCATTTGTTGTAGGTAACATCAACCACATTTTTTCAATCACAGATCGATAGGCGTTATTCATGACAAACGACTGCCCAACAATCATATCGAATAATGTAGACACTTTAACTGCTGGCCGCAAATGTTCGGGATGCTGTCTTTGCATTCCGTCTAACTTTGGAACCCATTTTACAAAGTCCGTTTCGGTCACACTATAGTCCCAGGGAATCAAACCACTATCCGGAAAAATATCTTTTAGCTTGTAATCATTGAGACTTGTCAACCGTTTATTTCCTCCGAATTTGATCAGAACTTCAATTGTTTTACTGGCAGATTTAACGACTGCAACACCATCATCAAACAGAGTGATACCATCCCTGATTACTTTTGCTGTGTGTTCTACATGTGGGTAGTCACTTTCTACATTCACCTCCGTTGAGAAACCAAACGTCTGAATGTTATGTGCTGTTTTAGGAAGCTGGATAGTATAAGAATATCCCGACAATATCGTTGACATATCAGCAGGCTTACTCACTGCACGATTCAATACGACACCCGATCCACCTTCCGGTAAATCAACCTCTACATTATCAATGAATAGTTTATCTTTCATTCGGTAACACTATTGTTATATCAAAATCCTGCAATGCGGCTTTTGTTCGTTTATACTCTTTTGCTTCAACCTCTACATTCAACCACCCATCAAGTACAGAGGCCTGTACAATCGCACTTTCCTGAATGGCCGTAAAGTCTTCAAATGTTTCCCTGTCCACCAAAGCTGTGAACAGAGTTATTTTA
The DNA here is from genome assembly GCF_020091425.1 of Parabacteroides goldsteinii. Lineage (NCBI taxonomy): Bacteria > Pseudomonadati > Bacteroidota > Bacteroidia > Bacteroidales > Tannerellaceae > Parabacteroides > Parabacteroides goldsteinii. Next base: position 3,332,718 of record NZ_CP081906.1, read on the forward strand.
TTAACCTGACTGAATGATAATTTATAAGTCAATCCTCCGATACCAGCTGTCTGAATATTCTCTAATTTCCGGCTGTCCTGATGAATACAGAATTCGTATGAATCTAACTCACCGCTACGGCTAATCCAGCGTAATGTGATATGTGCCCCGTCTCCGGAGAAATTGACAACCTTATTGCTTCCATAGACAACTTCAAAGATTCCGGAAGCGAGAGATACACCGGCTTGCACCACGGACCAGGCAACATTCTTCCGTACCATCCCATTTGACAACGTATCAATAGTGAACAAGGACTTTAAAAGTCCTGATGCATCAAACACAGCAGTGTTAGCTATTGCAGACACTTTTGTCTTCACCCCTTCAATAGTGATATCATACTCCCCAGCTCCTTCCATTATGAAAAGAACTGGATCAAAAACATACTGCGTATCCGTTGGTGCATTTACTGTTGCCATATTATTTGTTCAATTTTATAGATTCAAACTCCAATCTCATCAAGAAACCGACACGATCCTTTATACGTTCAATTGTTTCCGGAACTTCAGCCGTATATACATCTGTATCTGCTCCCCTTCGGTAAAGTTGTGTTCCTTCCCTGGCTATTTTACGAGAAACCAGATAAGCAAAAGAATTGCGCTCTGACTGGCTATCAAAAGAGATACCTTTATCAATTACCCACTGCTTTATAATCTGATAAAATCCGGCCGGAACCTTACCCGGTTTACGCCCTGTCTCCAACGTACCAAAAGCCATACGACCAAACAATACTCCGCGATTCTCAGATACATCGGTACGCATGGATTCAGATGTACGCCCAGAAGCTCTACGACCGGAGCTATCTATATTGGAAATGATTCGCTTCCGAAGATCTTCCAATTCTTCAAATACAATGTTCTGTACTTCTTTCATAGATTACGTTCACATATTCCGGTTATCTCTTTCAATGTCACTTCAAAGACAATGCCTGATGTCACTGCATTGAGTTTATTATATGCAACCTGGTACTTCATCACTCCACCCAAAGGTTCAAAGTATCCCGTTTCGTTCAACTTCACAATAAATCTCATGGCTAATGATTTCATCCGATCAACAACACTGTCATTGTCCTGACCGTTACCATTCAACTCGACTTTATCTAAGAATGCCAGTATCCCGTTCTGGTTGTCACGGATATTTCCATTCTTAAAGTCCAGTTCCCCGGAAGCAGGAAGAACATACACGACGGCCGGAAGTGGTGTCCTGTCAATCTCCACATTAGCCAGGGTCCAATCCTCAAAAACGAACGGTACTCCTAGTGATTCTGCAATCTGTTTCAATTTATCCTGTACTGTCATTTCTGTTTACTTATTATTTGGTTCAACCTCCTTTGATACATTCCGTTGTCATAGTCGATCTTCATCATTGCATATATCCGTCTCTCCGGCAAATCAAATACTGCTTCATGAGAAATAGACAAACGTTGAGCAATCCGATCGACAACGCCAAAAACACCGTGATCGATCCCATAGAACCCTGCTTTTACTTCTTCCGCCGTCGGATTATATTTGAATGTTTTTTCGTCACGGATTGTCATACGTTCCAGTTCCCGGTAAACAGACAGACCATAGTTGTAGACAGAGATAAAAGGCTTACTCATCACCTCCTTCTCATCTAGTCCTAACAATACTTTTTGAGGAATAAACAGAAGGTCATACCTTGTATTCATGGAGGATAAGTCAATACGTTGACCGTATGTCAGTTCTGGTATTTTCACCGGAACAAATACAGTCTCCAGCTGATCCCAAAAGTCAATACCTTTTAGCATCAGAATCACATCTTCAATAGTAGTCTTACTCGTTATCTTCATTACCAGTTATATGTTGAGTTACCCGTACGCGGGGCAACAAGTCTATACATTCCCATTATCAGCATATCTAAATAGTCTGGAGACCGCTTTATTATACCCTTCATTGCTTCCTTGCTGATGATATCCTTTTTCCGGGTATCCTTATCTACATTCGCTGCAATCAACAGCTGTAGTTCTTCAGCAATGTGTTCCGCCTGATCCGGTCGGCAAATGATCTGCAACTGCCGTTTGTCTATCATCTCAGCCAACTTGTATGCACATTCGGCTTTCAGGTTCGCATATTTATTATTGAATGCAGATGCACCATTCTTAAACTCTTTGATTCCGTTCAGATAGCTCTCCAGATAACTTCCTAAGCCATCACTGTCTGCAACTGTTTGGGACCTGCCGACGCCACGCGTAACCATAAGCTTTCGCAAATCTGTTTCAATCTCCCGACCAGATGATTTGTCTTTATCAATCTCGATTGAAACCCGTAAGCCTTCCCAGTAACCCGCGACAAAGTGATCTCGTCCTTTCATTGCCAGGTCGGCACTTATAGCCTTCCCGCCGATCAATGCACCGGTATTGGTAAAGCAATCCATCACTGCATCGTAATCAACTAGAGAGTTCGGATCACCGTCATACTCCCAGTTACCCAGATAAAGACGTTGATACGTTACTTTGTCCTCTGTCTGACGAAGGGTATCAACATAGTCCTCTGTTACAAACGGGTTATCTTGTACTAATGCCGGTATGAATGCATACGGTGCTTTGATCTTACCGTCTTTCCAAGGCTTATAAAAAGTCTTGTATAACCAGTTCTTTTTCGGGTTACAGGTTATCAGTATTTTCGACGGGATATTATAGACATCATTCAGGTGTCGACCTGTACGAGTTTTCAACACTTCAAAAGCCAGACCGTTGATCTCTCCGGCTTCCTCTATCCATCCCCCGGTAAACTCTTTCGATCCTAACCGTTCATACATTGGGTCTTTATATGGATAATAAGTCAAATCCTGATAAACGATCTCCGAACCGTTATCGAACTTGATTCCGTCGTTTGTGACACGGTAACCGGTAAACCCGTGATATTTTGCAACTTTACTAAACGTTACCGATACTGAAGCCTGTGAGTCCTTTAGATTGTTACGACCAACAAACCAGCGTGTACCAGGCAAATGAAAAGCACATTGCATCAACCATTCACACCCTAACCAAGATTTTCCACCACCTCCCGCACCGCCGTACAGGATGAATTTATGTTCACTATCCGCTAGATAGTTGTAGGCAAGCCGCTGTTTTAAATTTACCTTCATTCATCAGCTTGCTTTATTAGCTGTTCTACGTTCGGTGTTACCGGCAGGAAATTGAAACCGGTAAACTGTATCTTATTACCGCCCGTTGTCACATCAACTTTTTGAGCTCCGTTTATTCCAAGAAGTTTACAACGCATTTCAATACATCGTTCGATACCGGCCAGATAACGCGGATCGCCCATGTTGATAATTTCCTCTCCCAGAACACGAGTAGAAGATTTCTTTTTACCTTTTGCCGGATCACCCTCACAATCATCTTTCTTTTCAACAGACTTCTTTTTCTGATCCGTCTTTGATTTCTCCCAGGCTTCCCAATACTCGCGTTCCAGCTTGTTGATTTTCCCGAGTTCTATTGTCAATTGATTATTAACAAAATCCTTCCGAGCCTCCTCAGACTCTTTCAGTATCTCCTTAACATCATTAAATACTGTTACATGGGAAATCGTACGGCCAGTAATGGCAGATACAGACTCCGCAATCTCACGGAATGTATACGCTTTAAAGTAAAGAGGGGCAATCAACTGTTTGTCCTGCTCTTTTTCTCTTGCTTTTCTTATTGCTGCCATTTGTTAAACCTATATTGTTAAACTATTACCTGATTTAGCCTGAAACCACTGTTTATATATTTCGTAAGATATACGAGCTGTCACAACAGGGGGAACACTCATACCGATCAAATATTCAGGTTTAATATCGGCAAAGTCATAATCTAAAGGATATGAGCCGATGAGACACATTTCTCTTTTGTTTAGGCTTCTAGGGATATCATAAAGAGCATTCACACCGGCCCCGCTCGTTAATGTAGGCGCCACATCATCTGAATGAATAATAGGGTTAGAAAACATACTAAGGCGCTTTTCTAGCCGATCTATTACATCTCCAAATGATTTATCAGATTTCCGTTTGTTATTCCATAACATTCTTTGGTATTCGGTAAGATTGTCTGATAGATCGTTCTTATCCATAATTTCTCTGAACAGGATAGGTGTTTCATTAAAGCTAAGCCGTAACTTTGGAAAGCATAGATCTTTCCTCCTACAGATAAAAAATACACGTTCGCGCTTTTGAGGAATACCCATACTCGCAGAATTAAGAAGGAATACCTGCACATCATATCCTATCTTCTGCACACGTTTTACGATCTCCTTTGAATAGGCGCGGGCATTACCCTGTATTATTCCTTTTACATTTTCCAGTATAGCAACCTTTGGTCGTAACTTGCAGATCGTATCAATGTAAATGAAAACAAGATCATCCAGGCGCTGCATTGCCTGACCTTCCTTGAAGCGCTTCTTTTTACCCCATGCGTTTTCCCTTTCCCCGGCCATGGAAAATGTAGAACAAGGTGGTGAACCATCCAGAATATCCAAATTATACAATTCGTTAGGTAAATCTTCTCTTTCATTGAACAGTCGAATATCTTCTGTATATAAGTACTTGGGAGAATGATTCCTGTTATATACTCTTGACACCTGTTGATCTAATTCAACCCCTCCGAGATGGTCATAGCCGGCCAGTTTATATCCCATAGATGAGCCACCTCCACAAATAAAAGTGCCAAAGACCTTCAGCCTGTGAGGTTCCATCCCTTTAAAGGGATAACCGTTCTTTATATACCACTCAAATTGTAATTTCATCATTAACATTTTCAAAAAGTAATTTACATACGGCCTTACTGGGATCAGAGTCAATAGTCATTAATGACTCTTTAACTCGTAAATAAGTTTCAGCATCAAACTTCAATATCAGTTCATGCGCGTCTTCCCATTCTTCTACATCAATTTCTCTGTTTTTATCGGAATAATCTTTAGCCTCATTTATCTCTAATTCCCATGCTTCCAGTTCATCAACGCCAAAATCTTTTACGATAGCATCAAAATCAAAGAATGATGTATCAGATGTATGGTTATCCACTAAAGCTAATGCCTTACGCCGGGCATCTTCTGTCGATAAGTCTTTACGTTTGATCGCAATAAGTTCCGTACCATCACTTTCAATAACACGGACTTTTAAACCTAGCTCCTGGGCCTGCTCATATACACCATTTCCAGCAATGATACAATCATCATTATCAAAAAGGATAGAACGCCCGGCACCACATTCTTCAAGGCTTTTCCGGATCAGACGCTTATTTTTATCATCATGGATACGGTAGTTGTTTGAATCAATCTTTATATTACTCATACATACAGATTTATATAAAGACAAATATAATAAAAATATATCATATTGTGCATTTTATACTCATTGTGGTATATTATCAATTTAAAATTTCATTTTATACAACAATCTATCGTTTTTAGTCTATGATTATTCTATCTTTGCTATGAGAATTATAACCTAAACTAATTTGTTCAATACGTAAATCTAATTAATATGAATACAGACTGTCCTTTTTGTGGTTCTGAATCAGCCTTTTTTAATGGGGTATGCTATGAATGTCCTGATTGTGAGAAAGAGTGGCATGCAAATGGATCTGAAAAACTTGATGATAACTATCTTGACGATTAATCTAGCAGAATAAATTATTGTATAATGAACTCTTATCTCAATTAAGTAATTACTTTTTTAACAACTACAAATAAAAAAACATGCCTACTCCAACACATTTATCACATAAACCAATCACATCTATTGATAATTATGCTCAACATGATGGTATATATAAGAATAACACAGATGTTAGAGCCCTTTCTATTGGCATAGCACAATATGATTCAGAGCAGATATCTGCCAAAGTTTGGAGATTTGTTAATAATGCTTGGAGTCGGCAAAGCGAAGAGCTTCCATTACACAGAGTCATCGATTTAAATACAACTATATTAAAATCTATTTTATTAAGTGCCAATGTTGCTAGTCCTAAAACCAATTTAGATGTAAGCATCATAAATAAAGATGAATTAGATTGTATATTGAAATACTATCAAGATAATAGAGACATACTATTACCAAAGTTACAAGAATTACAAATAACACTAAACTTCTTCAATCAAATTGAACCCTCTTTATAAGTTCTATTTATTTCACAAAAAACAGCAATAATACAAAAAAACAAATCAAACATTATATAGTAAGGATTTAATTTAAAACTAGATCAGATGGATAAAATGAATGAAATAATAACAAAAGCAGGATTAAGTTTTATTCCACAAGTATTAAATAAAATATCTGATGAAATAAAATTTTATACAACAAACAGGTTATTAGAGTATAAAACAAATTTATATAGATCTTTATCATCTGTAAAAACAATTCTACATAGAAATGAAGTTTTATTCAAAGATATATACGAGCCAATAAAACTTATCAGTTATAATGAAGAAGTAACAAATCCATCAGAACTATTTGAACACTCAAAAAACTCAACAATTATAGGAGAAGCAGGTATAGGAAAGAGTTCTCTAATTAAATTCATTATATTAGATTTACTAGAAAAAGAAGAATTATTACCCATACTTATTGAATTAAGAAATTTCAACAAAAACAATGTAAATATATTAGAATATATTAATAATGAAATTTTCAAATTTGAGCAAATAACTGACAATGACATTATTCAAAACAGATTACTAGAAAGTGGTAGATTTTGTATTTTTTTTGATGGATTTGACGAAATATCTAAAGAATACAAATCTAACATTATAAATCAGATATCAAAAATAACAAATAGATATACAAATAATAAATATGTTATAACATCAAGACCAAATACAGAAATAGAATATTTACCCCAATACACGAATTATACAATATCCTATTTAGACACAAAACAAATATATAACTTTATCAAAAGACAATTTAAACATTCCAAAAATAAAAACATTGCAGATTTAATTATTGAGTCTATAAAAGAAGAACAAAATCAAACTTACTTACATTATTTAAAAAATCCATTATTATTAAGCCTTTTCATCCTTTCATTTGATGAATATGCGGGTCTACCACAACAGTTATGTGATTTTTTTAGAAATATTTTTGAAACTTTACTTTATAGACATAACAGCTTTTCTAAAATGGGATTTGAGAGAAAACTAGAGACAGGACTAAGTAAACAGCAAATAGAAACATTACTTAAAGTCTTTTCATTCATATCTTTTTTTGACAAAAAATATATTTTTAATGAACAATACTTTGAGGAAAAAATGCTTCTTATTAAAGAAAGAAAAGGTTATAATTTCAATACAAATGATATAGAATCAGACCTTGTTATTGCTATAGGAATATTACACAAAGACAAATCAATGCTATTCTTTCCACATAAAACACTTCATGAGTATTTCACAGTATTACAGATCGCTGGGTTATCCAAAGAACAAAAGAAAAAAGTATATACAAAATTTAGAAACGAATTTCTATCAAAAAACAATATTGAAGATCTTAGTAGTTTCTACAGATTATTAATGGAAATCGACTATTATGACACAACAGAACTCCTACAAATACCTATGTTAGAAGAATTACAAAAAATTAAATTTTCAAACAAAAAGGATTTAGAAGATTTACAAAATCGTTTTTTTTGGTCATTAAATGTTCTCAGCTTTTTCAATTTTGAAGATTATTACTATTTAGAAACTATTGCCGATGCTAATAGCTTGAAAAAAAAGATCATCACAATAAAGCAAATTGATATTCGACATAAAGAATGTAATTACTCAATAAAATCAGAGACTAAAAAAAGAAAGAAAATCCTAAAAGAGATAGAAGATATTCGAAACTCTTTAGAAATCTACACAGATCCTTCATTCTGTCAAATTTATAACAATGATTTAATATTACTCGAAAATAAGTTAAATGTTATAAATTCTAATATTGCAGATTTGGACACAGCTAAAATTCAACTCATTAAAGAAAAAAAACTCCGCATTGACCAAGTTAAGAATGAAACTATATCTTTCATTGATGAAGTCAACAAATACCTAGATATAAAAATTATAGAACTAAAGGATGACTTATCAAAGATACAAAAAGCAGATGATTCTCTAATAGATATGCTCTAAACCATCTATTATTATTCAGGTAATTATAAATTTAACAAAAGAAACTAAAATAGTTTGTGAAATCCCCTTTTTTATTCACACCTAATTTTATTATGCCGTCAGTTTACGACGGATTAGATTCATATTTTTTTTCACAAGTTTGATAATCCGATCATGATACTCGCTTATACCATTACAGGCGGCACGAGACTGAAGTACAGCAAACTTTGTTAGTGAAACTTCTATTGTTTCAAGTCGTTTGTCCTTTATACGAGCAGACAAAAGAAGAGAATCTGGCTTCAAATAATATTCATTCGTAAAAACACAATGATGCATAGCATCCCCTTCTTGCATTACTTCATTAACACTCTGAAGAACTGAAATATGAATCAAATCATCACCAAACTCTATCCCGAAAAACTTAGCTTTCAACTCCTGATACGTTTTTTCATCTTCAATTGCCTTTCTTCGTTTACGTTCAATTCTTTCTCTCTCTTGAACTCTGCGCTTCCGATCAACTAATCTATCGTGTTCTTTCTTAACATTAGCCGGACATACATAATGAGCATTTCGCAAATCCTTTTGAAAATAAGAGAGTAAGTTTAGGTAATCAATCCACATTTCAACGTCTTTAACGATATACTTTCTTCTCAGACATATCTTAATAGATGGCCAATGATCACTAACTCGATAAGGATTAGCTACGCAATATTGCAGTAAATTGTATTGCTTTGCCTTCAATAACGTTTCTGCTTTCGGGTTTTTAGGGATATGAATAATAGCTTCAAGAGAAGTTATCCCTCGCAATCTATAATCTATTCCATAACATTTCATTTCCGGCCAAAAACAGGAAGATGGATGCAGTTTATAAGGATATACATCATATTTGCTAGTATAAGACTTTTGCCTGATTTCCATATACCCGTTCCAAGAATCACAATACCAATTGATAGTATGATTTCTAGCTACAACCTCACGCTTTCCATTCGATAAAATCCAGTGTTGAAGAATTTCTTGTACAAAATACCTAGGCTGCTCTCCTGTTCTATAATAAGCGTAAATATCAAAATTACGAATCACTTGAAATTCGCCATGAAGTTCAGCGATTGCCACATATACACGCTGTTTATCGGTTGTCTTTCGAGATTGCTCAACCGACAACTTAGTCTGACAATGAGAACAGACAACACGTTTATGCTTAACTAAATCAGGTGAAAACGTCTGGCCACAATCCATACAAACAACCCTTTTCTTTGTCGCATATCCTCTATGTTCCAGACAATCTACTTTAGCCCATGAGAGCATCTTGTTTTCTATATCGGATAATGATTCACTCAATCTCATTACCTGTAACTGTAATTTAGTTCTCGGTTTCATAGCTTAATCAAATAAAGATAATTGCAACTTACTTTCTTCACTCTTAGCTTTCACTCTCTTAACAGACGGTTGATTAAATACCGACAACTGAACTGGTTCTTTCTTTGGCTTATCAACTGGGCGAGTGTTAGAAACTCTGTGTCCTCCAGAAGCATTTATTTTAATATTCTCTTCATCGTAATAGTGTATAGCTAAGCCGAACACTTCATCATCAGTCATTACCACTTCCTTACCGCGCTTACGGGCTTCTCCTAAAATATAGCGGCAACATTCATCAATGCTCTTCTTGGGGTTAGTAAACTTCGGAGCGAATAACGTGTCCTCTGCTGCCCGCTGTTTCAAATAATCAGCGATTACTTCATTAAAGTTTTTTGTTCTCATAGGATATTATTTTTAGTTTAGTTATCTTCTACTCTCTCCGTTCAACTCAATCAGGTTGAACATTTCACCACGTCGATCACGGATATAATCACCGTACTTACGCTCGACATCATTCGGGTAAAGATTTGTTGTAACATAGGTTTTCAATCCGTACTGTTGCCAATAACTGTACCGAATGTGAAATATATGCTGCATCACATTTAACTCATTCCCGAAATATTTCGCAGGGACCGGTTCACGACCGAACTCATCGAAACACATATCAACTGGCCCCAATGAAGACCATCCGGCATTATCCAGATACCGGCTCAAATCTCCGTGCATTGCATATTCTGTCGTAATCCGGCTACACACATACACCCGGAACCCCCTTTGTAAAGTTTGCATAAACCTGCTAAAAATATACATCAGCGTAGATTTCCCGGTACCGACCGGACCGGCTAACCATAAACCTTTTCGGATATCGAGCGATCCCGGTTGTTTCAGGAAATACAGAAACAGGGAATACACTATCGCTTTGTTTCGCTCGTCGATTACAAATGTGCCTTTGGAATAGTGATCTGCAACCCGGAGAAATAATCTTTTGTAGGCTATTAGATCAATCTTATTTTCCGGCATATCCGTTACCGGACGCTGGATTGTTTGTCTTACTTCCAGTACTCCTTTCATTTCGTTTTATTTTTTCGTCTAAAATCCATTTGTTTGCTAAACTATCCCAGTCAGTAACCTGTACACCGGTCCCTTTACGCCAGCCCTGGGAATTGTAGTGAGAGAAAAATAACCGTCCTTGGTTCTCCCAATCCGGCAATAAGCTGCCGGAAAAGAATTTTAATACATCGTCCAGTACTGGAGGAATAAACTCTTTCTTTGCCCTACTGGATTTCTTTTTCGGCTTTTCTTCCGGAAAAGACAAATTGTTTTCATGGGGGATTATAGGGGGTATATTATTACTTGTTTTATTTAGTTTATTTATAGGGGTCTGATTAGGTATCAGATTAGGTGTTAAGTTAGGTGTCAGGTTAGGTATTAAGTTAGGTGTCAAAATTTGATACCTAGTTTTATCTTTTTGACCTTTTCCTCCAGATATGAATTTAATTAAACCAACCTGAGACAATCGGTTTCTAGCTGTCTTCATTGTATTCAATGACACTCCCACATTTGCAGATGTTCTATCATCTGAATGCGTCCAGTTATCCGCCCAGCCTAAACGATTTGCTGTTTTTACCAAGTAAAAATACAGTCTCGTTTCACAGCAGGAGAATTGCCATTGCTCATCCAACTCCCAAAACCGATTTATTAATTCAATATAATTCATCGCTCAATACCTAAATAGTTCTTGACCTCTTTCATAAACTCATTCAGTGATCGGCAGACAACGTACTTATTGCCTGCCGCCTCCGCTACCCTCTGCCAGTCCTTCTGTGAATCCTGTTGTCGGTTTTTCTTATACTTCATTTCTATACAAAGGCTACCGTGACCACCTTTAGGAAAAAGAAGAATGAGATCGGCAACACCAGCCCTTACCCCTTGCCTTTTCAGATTAGCTGCCTCTATCGTGTTACGTCGGCCACCATTCGGTACATGGAATAGAAGCGGAGCCAATTTAGGGTACTGCAATTTGAACCACTCAACACAAGCCGTTTGTAAACCAGCCTCACCTTTCATATTGCATTGCTGAATAGTGCACCTTCCGGACGACAATTGAACGGTGACGTGCTTGTTTCACTTTTCTTGATTCCTGATTTAGCAGACATTTTCAAGATCATTGCATCGACAGTTTTCTCCGGAACCTGATCATCTGTCCCGGTTACATCGTTTGCTATGTCTTTCTTTGTTTGAATAAGATTCCAAATGTCTTCATCAATAGTATTCTTTCCGAGGAAGTAATAACAATTCACACTATTTTTTTGACCGATACGGTGTGCTCTATCTTCCGCCTGCTCACAATCTGCAAACGTCCACGGGAACTCAACAAATGCAACTCGACTACTGGCAGTCAGCGTAAGACCGACACCTGCAGATTTATAATTACAAATAATCAACTGGCACTTCGGATCGTTCTGGAACTTATCGACGGCATCTTGTCTCTCTTGGCTGGTGTTATCTCCAACAATGGTAACAGCATTCGGAAAAACTTTCTTTATCTCCTGTACAACCTCTTTAAGAAAGGCAAAAACAATCAACTTTTCACCGGAATCAATTATGTCCTGGATGAACTCAACGGCTGCCGATATTTTCCCTCTAGCTGCAATTTGTCGGAGTTTCTGCATTTGTACCATCACTTTACCACGTTCGGCCCGTCGTAACTTTTCATCGTCTGCATTCTCATAAGCAGCCAGGTAACCAATCAGATCATGTTCAGCATCCTGATACTCTTTTCTGTTTGTGATATCCACATTCACAACCTGTCGCATTTTATCAGGTAGTTGATCCAGAACTTTGGCTTTCTCTCTCCGGAAAAAACAGGTATTCCAAAGGCACCAGTTTAACATTTCCAAATTGCTTGCCTGGCGTGGTCCCCCCATAAAGTTTGCTTCAAAACTCTTGTACCCACCGAAGTCATCCAAACGATTCATGATCTTTAATTGTTGGATTAGGTCACCCGGACCATTGATCGAAGGTGTCCCAGTGAGCAGGAAACGATATTCCTTTCCCTGGCATAACTTGTAACAAATCTTTGATTGTTGAGTCTTACTAGATTTGCACCGGTGACTTTCATCAATAATGATGCACTTAAACAAATTAGCTACCGGCTTTAGCTTAATCGATCGGGTTACACCGCCAGCAAAATCTTCAACAAAGAACTTTTTCAATGATTCATAATTCGTAATGAATACATCACAGCATCCCATTTCGTAATACCGGTGCCAGTTGTTTTTATTCCGATCATCAAGGATAATTGCATCTTTCCCAGTGAACTTCTTCCATTCTCGTTGCCAGTTGATCTTTAGACTGGCAGGACAAATCACCAATACCGGCCATGTTTTTGCAATAAAAGATGTACCGATAGCCTGCAATGTCTTTCCTAACCCTGGCTGATCTCCAAAGAAACACCGCTTTTTCTGTAAAGCGTAGGCAATACCTTGTTTCTGATATGGGAAAGGTTCAATCTTTAACCCATGCGGTGAAAGTAATTCCGGCATCGGAGGAAGCGTATAGTGAACGTCCGGTCTTGAAGCCTGAGCACCTTTTTGTATGCTTTTCACATATCCATATTTTACAGCCCAGTTAGCCAATATGTCAACATAGGCCCTTTGAGTATATTTTCCGGGTGGATAGAAACTTTTAGGTATCACCCACATATTTAGTTTGCTGTCAAACTTCCGTCCGGGAATACGTTTAACAGCTTCAACCATAAGCGGATGATACTTAAATTGCAGGAAATAATTCTTTTCGTCTTCTTGAATTAACATGCTGCTACAGATGTAAGAGGTTGATTCTTCGGTTTACGTCCTCGCTTCGGTTTTTCAATGGTGATTGGAGTAACTACTCCAGTATCCGTATCAACCATTTTTCCGGCTTCAAACGGAACGTCTGGCATTGCTTCAAAATCCAGTGTTGTTTGAGTGATGGCGTATTTACCTCTGAATAGATATTCTTTCACTTCATAAATCACTGCCTGTACAGCCAGGTTCAACTCATAAATGTAAGGATATTCAAATTCACTATCCGATGATTCCAAAGCCTGAGCAGGAGAACTGAAATCAACTGAACCACCAATTTGAAGATACCGTTCACCCATCAAAATGACCGTATCGGTACTACTATCATTCTTTCCCATTTTGATACCGTAAACATCAGCATTCTTAAAATCACCGTCGTCGCCGATCAGATTATCCATTCCAACAATCGCAGCTCGCTGACTTACTTTATCGGATTCTTTCATTTCTGTGAGAAGAATAAAATGAGGAATCAGTTTCTTGAATGCATTTGTACAATCAATATGTGCCGGTATCTCAGACTTAACAGCGATATCCTTGTCACCCTCCGGACGGAACTCTGTATAGGTAACTGTTAACTGGCGGCCATTCAATACAGCCTTTTTAATTTTAGGTTCTCTTTCTTCCATACTATCAACGAATTAATGTGTTATACTTTTCCGGGCATGTGGTCATTATTATTGCCGATCCAATCACTAACCGGGTTAATTTTTTCGCTTTCAGCAACCTTTTTTCAGTGGCTTTTACTGCTCTAATCAAAGTCTGTTTAGCGGTTTCACTCTCATGTTCATGGGCGAGATTCCCAATCTTAACCTGTTTTTCCATCTTAATATCTTATATGCTCATACCTGTTTGTAAATGAATTGAAAAATTGATCGTCCGGAGACGGTAACCTTATACCAAATTCGCTAGCAGCATCCGCCTGTACTTTGTTGAGAAACACAGTCATTTCAGCTGTATTAAGTTTCGATGTAGTCCGGACGACAATTTCCTCATTGCCGTTAATAACCACGATTCGCCGGAGGAACTTTTTACAGTAGTAATCATGAAAGTCTTGTTTCAGTGTTCCCGTTTCATCTTCCATACAAGTAAACCATAACCACATAAGAGCATTCTGATCAACAGTACGTTTCTTGACTTTCTTCTTGATCTCAAGAGCATATTCACCGTTGGCAATCAGATTGAACATAAGTTCGATCGGTTGACCTAGCCACTTGATCACTCCCTGTTCCTTGACAAATCGTGTTTTCATATTTCAGCAAAAATCTTTTTATCAGTGATTAGATCCCGGTTCACTTCCAAAAATTCAATAAACCTTTCACAATGCCGGGCTAATAGCCCTTGGCTTTGCTGATGATCGTATTTATAAAGTTCTGGGTATTGTACTCCGGTAATGAGAGGAGTCCGGCTTGTGCCTCCTTTCAGATGATAAGCTGTGTACTCAAAAGAATCAATATCTTTTACAAGACCGGAAGAGATAAGGCAATAAGGATACACATGTCGTTGCCAACCTTCTGAGTACTTTCCAAACTCATACCGGGAAGTTGTCTTAATATCGTACACCCTATTACGGTTCAGTTCATCAATGTATCCGTACAACTCAACGGTCCCGTATTTTGTAGGGAGAACAGCTTTTACAAATAACTGGCTAACAGAACCATGAAAATATTCTGCTGCCTTACAGCAGAAACGATAAGAAAAATAAAATGTTCTGTTATTATATGTCGCTGTAACTACATCGGCATTAATATCCTCTATGATCTGAGTTCTTACCGGTTTTCTATGGATAAAGTAATCAACAATATCATTGAATGCTGTACCCTTATCTGCGGCTTCTGAATCGAACGGAACTCGATTAATACTGTTGAGTAGAGACTGTTTCATTTCAGTCTCTATCTCTTCATACGTCTTTTTATAATCTCCTGTCTCCTGATCTTGATTGAAAAAATGCTCAAACTCACGATCAACATGCAGATACTTTTCAAACTGATCTAAAAGAGACGGGTAGAATTTATATTTAGGCTGTTGCTGCTGTATCGGCTGGCTCATATTTCTTAGTTAATTTGTTCAACTTTAATCCCAGGCTATTACACTTATCCCGGATCATCAGACCGGCTTTCAGTTTGCTATCCCAAATATGTTGTAGCTTTCCCATGTTTTCAGTGACACCGTTGGCGGTATCAGCATCAACAATCAACTCTACATTTTCCTTTACAACATCAATCAAAGCCTCATAATCATTACTGATATCTGCCTGCTTTTTCAAATAAGCCTGATAGCTATCGAATATACTTGATAAGAAAATATTTTGTCCGGTAACATTGCCGGAAGCATCAATAATGATTGGTATCTTCTGCATGGGCGGAAGATTACATGTATTCTTTGCATAGAATTTCTCAGTAGGTGACCAACTAATTGTACGTTCACTTCCAATCGCTTGCATATAACCAACCAGATCAAGTTCTTTAATCAGGTCCCCTGCAGACGATCCACCAATCTCCGGACGGACAATCCGGTTCTCTCCATCCTTCTCCTCTCGTTCATGGGCGACAAAAATCAAATTCTTTCCCATCATTGAACATTGGGAAAGAAAATTGATAAACATTGTCTTACGAACTCCATAGCCTTTTAAAGAAAGGGAACCGTCACGCTGTCCCATCTTCGGATCGTTTTTGATAATATAGGCAGACATAAAATCCAGCATCTTCCCGGCAGTATCAATAACGATTGTTTTAAATGGAGATAAATCTTCCTGCAATGCCTCAATCACCATGTCCCAATTTTTCACCTGTAACGTCGGACACTGAAAAGCGCCATTCACACGCTTTACACCTCCATCAAAATCCAATAATACCGGAGAAGGAGTAGACAAACCTAATGTTGACTTACCGAGACCTGGCTGTCCGTAGATCAGCGCTTTGATTGTTGTAGAAACTTCCAGTTCGGAAGGTTGTTTGAATAAACTCATAGCTTGAAAATTAATTTGTTAGTAATATTATTTAGTATTCTCTTTTTTCTTCAATTATTTTTCCGTTACAACGACCGATACACCAAAAACACAAGCCCAGAAAAAGACATTTCCAGGTTCCCATTTATCTGCGTTACACACAAGAAATAAGCATCCGAAAGACAGGAAAAAGAATAGGAAGGATAATAGTAGTTTCATTGTGATTTTCGATTTAGGTATTGTGTTATATCACTCTCTTTATACATCACCTTTGCCCCTATTCGGGTAGGAATCAATTCGCCACGTTTTTCTAAATTATTCATTGTCCGGTCTGTTACCCCTAGCTTTTGAGCGGCTTCTTTCAATGTTATCAGACGGTCTTCAAATTGTCTTCGCAAGGGAGAAAAACGCTTATCTAAAACCTTGTCAACAGCAATCTCTATCAAATTAGCCAGTTCTGTCACAGGCATTGATATCATTAGTACAGCTTTAGTATCCATTATTATGCAACCATTAATTCATATTCAAAACGTCCTCTTATCCTCCGGGCTCTACATGCAACCTGATCCCAATTTCCCCAAGTTGAAAGAAAGAGAGATAGAAAAAAGATTGCTAACATTTGCCGGGCATCTTGCAGATTAAATTCAATCCCATATATCAACCGGAAGAATTCTTTTATCAATCCAATCTGGGTAGTTACACCCAGTTTGGCCATTGCCGACTTTATCTGATTTTTTTCGGTGTGTTCCGATACACAGCGTTTATCGGCAGCAACCTTTACAACCTCATGTTCGGCCAGGTAAAGTACTGCATCCGTTTCCGAAGCGGTTAACGGAATCATATTTGAGACAGTTTTCTTTTAAGTTCCTCCGCCATCTTTTTGCGTTGAGCAACTTTAGGTTTTAGATACGCGACAGCCTCACACAAAACTTTGTATTCGGCATCATACCATTTCTCTTCATCAGGGCCTTTCTCATGTTTCATCATAGTATTAAATGTCTGGTGTGATACACCAGCTAGTTCACATATGGCCTTTTTATCTCCGTACTGTTTGTTTATACGGATAAATTCAATTGCTTCTTGTGTAGTCATAATTAATTTTATTATTGATTTGTGTGGTCAACCGGGAGTCGAACCCGGTAACAAGCCTGGCAGAAAAATGAATATATTGTCAAATAATTTTGTTTACTCCGCTACACTTGTGACCGCCTGCTCTAGGTTGGTGTTCTCTCCTTCATATCGCAGACTCATTTAGTGGGTTATTTACTCGTAACCAGCGTGCCTACACGCCTTAACGGTTACATATCATATCTCGTAGTACGTCAAAGATCGTTTTCAATGTGGACGGTGCCGGTATCGAACCAGCCTCTTTACATCGTGCGCACTCTGTAATGTTTCATCCCAGATTACTGACCGCCCGTGTGCCGGGACTCTCACCCGGCTGAACCTTATTTTAGTCAATCATTAGCCTGCTTCACAGCGGTTTTCTACTTTGGTAAATTTGTTTCCTATCAGTGTATATCCGATGCGAAAAGCTTCATCAACAACAAAGGCATACAATCCAGCAAACTTCTTCGTGTTTATTGCCAATGTTTCAGTTGAATAGAATTTGTCTGAATAGACAACCTCATAATCCCGATCGGCACGTTGTACATGGACTGAAAAATATTTCTGGTTAGTGAATATTGCAATCGTAACTTCCGTTCCGAAACATTCACATTGTACCACTTGTACCATCTTTAAAATATCTCTTAATTCATTCATGGCTACCTCCTTCCTACACCCAGAAATCAATGATGTACTGAACAGCCTCTACTTTGCTATCAACGTTATACTCTCTGCATGCTTCTTCTTCTGTCATGCTTACTAAAGTTTCAATTTCCGCTTTCATTAGTTCAATCTTGTTACTCATATCGTTTACTTTTTTATCAAATTGACTATATCAGGTTATTTACTTTTCTTATATTTGCTATTTACTTTGTATTGTGATTATTGTTTGTTGTTAATCACATTGCAAATATACAGAATTATTCGACAATAACACGGAGTTAAAAAGAATTATTCTGTATTTAACTTTTATTATACAGAATGTAAACTATGGCAGAAGAAGATTCTTTTTATAGAATGGAGAATGGAATAAAGAAAGAGGTTATCTCCAAATTCATAACGACTATAAATGAAAGAACAGAACAAAAATACAAGTTCCTAAGTGGATTGATGATTGTTATTTCTACAGTGTTTGCCGTAGTTATAACACTGGGTAGTGGTGGAAAGGACAACTCTTACAGCTTATGGCTTTATCGTATTTGTACGATGACAAATGGACTAAGTATCCTCTGCTATAGTATCGCGCTATATGAGAATTTAGAAGCTTACAATCAGCTTGTTCACAAGCTTCAGAATATATTAAAATTACCTGACGAGAAATTGTCACAACTTGGCAATCGCGCTTTCGCTGCTGTAGAAGCAAAGACAAGTAAGCTCTTTTCAACTTGTGAAAAACTCGCCTATATAACTTCTTTGTTGACGGTGATTCTCCTGATTGCTTATGCATGGCTCAAAAATTGAAAGTTTACACAAATATATACAGAATAATTCGACAATGGATAAAAATACTGTTATAAAAATAATGAATGAGGTTTTATCTACATTAGATAAAAAGGCTAGCGAATTGGCAAAAGCCATTGATTTAAAAAGACCTCAGGCTATATATGACATACTTAATCCTAATAAAAAAGTAGGAATTAGTAAAAATATGGCAGAAAGCATTTGTCTAAAATTCCCACAAATAAACAAAACATACCTTCTTACAGGAGAAGGCAGCATTCTAAATAAATCAATACAGGAAGAAGTAACGCAATTAACTGTAGGAGGTGTCATGATGGTTCCGCTGGTCAACCAATATGCACAAGCTGGTTATATGATGGGTTGGGCTGACGTAGCCTACATTGAAACACTTCCTAAAATCCCGTGGATTGTTGACAAAGAATATAAAGGTAAGTACATCAGCTTTGAAGTCAGAGGCGACAGCATGGACGACGGCATGAAGCACAGCTATGAACAAGGGGATATTTTGCTTTGTCGGGAAATAGGCTGTGATTACTGGAAAAGCAAATTACATATCAACGCATGGGATGCATTCGTCATCGTACACAAGACAGATGGTATTGTACTCAAACAGATTGTTGACCATGATGTTGAGAAAGGAATAATTACCTGTCATTCTTTCAATCCGATTTATCCAGACTTTACGGTGGACCTCAGAGATATAGCGCAACTATTCAATGTGGTCAAACAACAAAAGAATAAGTAAAACAATATGAGAAAAAACATGGCATAGAAGTGCCTAAATAAAAATCACTAATTAAACAATTCAAAGCATGAAGAAAACATTTTTACTATTACTGACCATTATTGCATTATCTAGCTGTGTCACTAGAAGCTATTATGTTGAAACAGGAAGTATTGATTATAGTCAATACACAAAAGAAGGATTTTTTATGACAGAAGCTTCATCCGTATCATTCAACTATGAGCCAGTAGCATCTGTATATACTATTATATATAGTGGAGAGGACAAAGAGTGGGCAAAAAAACACAAGTCGAAAGAAAATCCATTTCCATCCAATCGCAGAAGGGCAACATACACAGATGGTATAGATGCCATATATAAAGATGCTGTCAGCAAAGGTGCAAACGGCATTATTGGTCTTAAATATCATGCAATATACGACGGTATATACCTTGATTATATCTATGTGGAAGGCATGGCTATTAAAAAGAAATAAATGCTTTATATCTCCTATATAAAAACTAAGAATATGTTAGCGAACGAGAAGATTACAGAAAACAGGATTATAACCGACCGGTTCCTGGCTATCATGTACCAGCTGATCGGACTAAGGAAAATAAAAACTAAAAAACAATTTGCGGAGTCCGTCGGCCTCGCATCCTCTAACATATATCGTATGGAGATTGAAAACACAATGAATGTACCCTTGTATGCTATTCGCATGGCATACGAGCGGTACAATATAAATCTTGAATATATATTTACTGGAAAAGGAAAAATGTTTAATGAATAACCGCTCTATTGCCATCTGTTACGGTCAATACACACGTTCAGAGGACAAAGAACATCACTGCTGGGTCAATAACCGTTGTCCGGGCTGGGGATGCCGTAAACTTAATGCAATCGGTCCACAAAATTCATGTCCGGCTAGTGCTTTTAAATTTTGGTACTCATTTGGTAAGTTTACAAACAAAAAAATGAAGTTATGGAAAGTCGATAAGGAAGAACTACTCAAACAACTAGAAAGGGAAATAGAACGTTTTGATATTATCGAATGCCCTGTATTCAATATTGATAAAGCTAAAGCTATGATAACATCATTTCCGGATACGATACACATCGACGGAGATAAGTATGTATTATTGGAAGATTCCAAAACAGGAAAAGTACTAGGTATCTCACATTGGGATGATCCGGATGACTATTTAAACATGAATGACTACGAAGTAAAATGGCAGGATTAGAACCCAAATTCATATTAAAAGAACCGAATAGAGGAACACATACCCTTATATACCTCTTCCTCAATTGGAAAGGTAAACGGTTAAAAATCTCTACATCAGAAACTATTATCCCGGAATACTGGGATAAGGACAACCAGCGTCCAATATCGAATAAAAAACAATTAAGAACCCTTGCTCCCATCTTACAAAAGGAACTTAGCATTCTTTCCATCAAGTTAGACGAGATTGATCTGTTCGTTAACGACCTAATCCTTGACCTAAAAAGAGACAAGACTGTATCACTCGACACGATACAGAAACAAGTCTTAGAATTTTTAGGTCGTAAAATGATCGAAGAAGTAAAACCCGTTAACTTCATTGAATACTTCACGTCTGTGGTCACCCGGATGGAAAACGGTACATATCTAACCGACAAAGGGACAAAATATTCTCCTAACACTATCAAATCATACAAATCAAACCTATTGTTGTTGACTGATTTTGAAAAAGAGATCGGTTGCATTAATATAGAAGAAATAGATATTGATTTTTACAACAGTTTGCTCCAATATTGTAATCAGATAGGATTCCGGACCAACACAACAGGTTCTGTTATAAAAAGAATAAAAGCAGTACTACATACAGCTTTCGAAGAAGGAATAAGTAAAAACACTATATTTCAATCAAACAACTTTAAAGCTGTCAAAGAAAAAGTTTATAACATATACCTCACATCTGAGGAATTGAAAAAGCTGATAGACTTACCGCTATCCGGAACATACGAAAAATACAGAGATGTATTCCTGATCGGTTGTTATGTAGCACAGCGCTACAGCGACTACAGCAGAATCTCTCCTGAGCATATCCAAACAACAGGAAACGGAAACAAGGTCATTGATTTAGTACAAATCAAAACTAAGCAACGCGTATTGATCCCCTTCTTATTTCCAGAGCTTGACACCTTATTACAGAAATATGATTACAAAGTACCTAAAATAGTAGAACAGCCATTCAACCGAGCACTAAAAAAAATCGGAGAACTGGCCGGTATCGACAAAGAAGTAGTTTTGACTGAGAACATAGGTGGTGAAACAAAAGAGCGCCTGGTAAAAAAATACGAGTTGATCACCTCACACACCGCACGCCGTACCGGTGCTACAAATTTATTTTTACTTGGCTACTCCGCTATACAAATAATGAAAGTAACCGGACATACTACTGCTGAAAGTTTGATGGATTATATAAAAGTCTCATTGGAAGAGAATGCTGATAAAATGGCTACCCAAATAGAAACTGAGTAAACAATCAGAACAAAATGTCCCCTATTATGTACCCCGTAAATGAAAAACCCCTTGCAAGCCATAACTTACAAGGGATGATTTTTAAAGTTGTTGTTCTACCAGGGCTCGAACCTGGAATTTCAGGACCAGAATCTGACGTGTTACCATTACACCATAGAACAATTTTTATTGTCTCGAGTAGTATGTTTCTCGATTACGGGTGCAAAGATACGGACATTTTTTATTCTTGCAAATATTTCGAGAAAAAATTTCATCAAAATAAACATTTTTCTTTTTCTCCTGTTTTGAATTTACAGGGTTTATACATATATTAAATAGAGAAAGCATGCAGATAATAAATTAAGAAGTATATTTGCAACTTCGAAAATTATTCAATAAAAAATAAATGGATCAAACAAAAGAATTAGTAAACACAATTGTTGAAGGCCTACAAGAGAAAAAAGGCAAAAATATTGTAACCGTAGATTTAACCCAACTATCCGGAGCCGTATGCCAATATATGGTCATATGCGAAGGGAACACTCCTACTCAGGTATCAGCACTTTCTGATTCCGTGTGGGATTTCGCGCGCAAAAAAGCGGGCGAGAAACCTTTGTCTATTGATGGCAACCAGAGTGCCCAATGGATAGGGATGGATTATGGCACGGTTCTTGTACACATATTCTTGCCGGAGCAACGCGAGTTTTATAATCTGGAGACCCTATGGTCTGACTCTAAAGTCACCCAGATCCCGAATCTCGATTAAGCCGGATTAATATTATCGAATTCAAAGTATGGAAAATAAAAACGACATGTTTAATAAAGTGCCGAAGAACAATAAGCCTAAAATGTTCAAGTTTAACCTGTATTGGATGTACGGGCTAATTTTTATGATGCTTATTGCTCTGTATCTGACGAACGATTCCTCGGCATCGAAAGAATTGGGATGGACCGAATTCCAGAAACTGGCCCAGGATAATGTCTTTGACAAAATGGCTGTCTACAACAAGAAAAATCTGGTGGAGGCCACTGTCAAGAGCGGTAAGAAAGCATTAGTCTTTAAAAGTGACAGCACGACTTTAGGCACAAACCCAAAAGTGTATGTCAAAATACCGTCAGCAGACAAATTTTCCGATTTTTACGACAAAGCGGTAACAGAGAATCATATTGATACTCAAGTACGATATGAAGAAGGCGACGATGCCATATGGAATTTTTTGGTTTCTTTCGGACCGATCATCCTGATCATTGTTGTGTGGATCTTCCTGATGAGAAGAATGTCAGGCGGTGCAGGCGGTGGTCCCGGCGGGGTATTCAGTGTCGGCAAGGCAAAAGCACAACTCTTTGATAAAGATAACGACCGGAAAGTGACATTTAAAGATGTGGCAGGTTTGTCAGAAGCCAAGCAAGAGGTGGAAGAAATCGTCGCATTCCTCAAAAATCCGGAAAAATATACCGAATTGGGTGGTAAAATACCTAAGGGCGCTTTATTGGTCGGTCCTCCGGGAACAGGTAAGACATTGCTTGCTAAGGCGGTAGCCGGTGAAGCGGATGTTCCTTTCTTCTCACTGTCAGGTTCCGATTTTGTCGAAATGTTTGTCGGTGTAGGTGCGTCACGTGTCCGTGATCTGTTCCGCCAGGCCAAAGAGAAGTCTCCATGTATCGTGTTCATCGATGAGATAGATGCCGTAGGTCGTGCCCGTGGTAAAAATGCAAACATGAACAGTAACGACGAACGCGAAAATACGTTGAACCAGTTGCTGACAGAGATGGACGGTTTCGGCTCAAACAGCGGTGTGATCATCCTGGCAGCTACCAACCGTGCTGATATTCTGGATAAGGCGCTGCTCCGCGCAGGACGTTTTGACCGTCAGATCAGCGTGGAACTGCCGGACTTAAACGAACGTAAAGAGATATTCGGCGTACATCTGCGTCCGATCAAGATAGATGAAAGTGTTGATGCAGAGTTCATGGCTCGCCAGACTCCGGGATTCTCTGGAGCCGATATCGCCAATGTTTGTAATGAAGCAGCATTGATAGCTGCCCGTGGCGGTAAAAAGTTCGTTCAGAAAGATGATTTCATGAACGCGGTCGACCGTATTGTCGGTGGTTTGGAAAAACGGACTATGATAACAACCGCGGACGAACGTAAGAGCATTGCTTACCACGAAGCAGGCCATGCCACATTAAGCTGGTTCCTTGAACATGCCAACCCGTTGGTAAAGGTGACTATCGTACCGAGAGGTAAAGCATTGGGAGCAGCCTGGTATATGCCGGAAGAACGCCAGATCACCACCCGCGAACAAATGCTCGACGAGATGTGCGCAACGCTGGGCGGACGTGCAGCAGATGAATTTTTCCTCGGTAAAATAACGACCGGAGCATCCAATGACCTGGAACGGGTAACCAAGCAGGCTTATGCCATGGTTGTCTACTTCGGTATGAGTGAAAAACTTCCTAACCTGAATTATTACGATTCGAGCGGTCAGGACTGGGGATTCACCAAGCCGTATAGCGAGGAGACTTCCCGCATGATCGACCAGGAAGTACAAAGGATCATTACCGAACAATACGAACGCGCTAAAAAAATCCTGTCCGACCACGCAGAAGGACATAACAAACTGGCGCAAGTCTTGCTCGAACGCGAAGTGATCTATACGGAAGATGTTGAGCATATCTTCGGCAAACGGGCCTGGATCTCACGCTCACAGGAAATTCTGGATTTGCAGGAAAAGGCAAACAACGACAAGCAAGTTGCCGCCGAAGAAACAAAAACGGATGAAACAACTCCCCAATCAAGCGACTACAAAGTTCGGGCTGTACCGGCAGGTACCAATGAGACTGACAATCTTGCCTGACAAACATATGTGGGATAAATAAAAAGAGACCGGACAGTTCTTTCGTAAAGATACTGTCCGGTCTCTCTGTTTATATTTAGATTTATTCTTTATCTTTGCACGAAAAATAAATCAACAAACGAACAAAACAACATACGGTTTTGAAAAATCTGATAAAACGGGCACTTACCGGTATAATCTTCGTTGCAGTGCTGGTTGGAGCAATTTGCTACCACCCGATCTCTTTTCTTGTTCTTTTCAGTCTGATCACCGGATTGACATTATGGGAGTTTTATGGTTTGGTAAAGCATTATGAGGATGCCTCCATAAAACGGGTTGTCTCTTCGCTGGGAGGCGTTTATTTATTTGCCGCCACCTTCGCTTACACAAATCAACTGACAGACGACATCGTTTTCCTGCCTTATCTCCTATTCCTTATATATACATTAGTTGCCGAGTTATATTATAAAGCACCGAACCCGATCAACAACTGGGCATTCACTCTTTTCGCACAGGTGTATTGTGCCGGGACATTTTCGATGCTGAACTTTATCGCAGCCATACCTGACACCCCGGGTAAAGTAGTTTATTCCCCGTTATTCGTTATGGCGATCTTCATTTTCATCTGGCTGAACGATACCGGCGCTTATCTGGTCGGTTCCATGATCGGAAAAAGAAAGCTGTTTGAACGTATCTCGCCTAAAAAATCGTGGGAAGGTTTCTTCGGAGGTTTAGCCGTAGTCCTGGGCGCTTCGCAGGCTCTGGCATGGTATGCACCGGAAGTAAGCTGGTATAACTGGCTGGGATTGTCGGCTACCGTTGTCTTATTCGGAACCTGGGGTGATCTGATCGAATCGTTGCTGAAACGTACATTGGGAGTAAAAGATTCCGGCAATGTGCTGCCCGGCCATGGAGGAATGCTTGACCGGTTCGACAGCTTGATGCTGGCAGCTCCTGCCGCCTACATTTATATAGAACTGTTTATTCGAAATTAAACGTCAGCGAAACCATACGGGAGGTAGCTTTCGACAATGCATTCGGATATTTGATCAGGTCCTTATCGGTCAGGTCGCTACGATCTTTCTGTAACAGGTCGACCAGTCCGAAACTGAACTTCAACTCCGGACAGAGTTTAAAGAACGGCAGATAAATATCACATCCTATACCGAACTCCAGACCGAAGTCTGCCGCCTTCAATAAAACGGGCATCCCTTTCTTACGTCCAAGGTCCATCGCTCCGTATACGCCACCGATCAGATAAGGACGGTAGTTATTCAGGCGGAGGGCCGAAAATTTCACGCTCAAAGGAAAACTCAGAATAGTGGAACGGACGGAAGTTGTGAACTCCTCACCCGTGGCCTGTTCCCGGAAGACAAACTTCTTATCCCCGAAATGGACTGTAGGTATGAAACGTAGGTTAAAATAAGGATTCAAATACATATCACCGATCACACCGACACTAAAACCGGGCGAATAAGTCGGGATTTCGGCAAACCATGTTTCACCGTCAGTCGTAACACCTGTATTTGTCAACAACAAATCCTGCGCATGCAATCCGACATGGAATCCCAGATGAAACCATTTCAAATCGGCATACGGCTGATTCTTCACCTTCTCTTTCTGCGCCATCACACCCGGGACGGCAAGGCTGCATATCAATAATAGAAATAATAGACGTCTCAACTCTCAATCAATTTTGAATTATAACGAAAAAGATTAGAACTTATTGCAGAAATACAAATAAAACTCTATTTTTGCACCAACTAATAGTTATCAATTTAAACGTTTAAGAAAATGGCTTATTTAATTAGTGAAGATTGTATTGCTTGCGGTACTTGCATTGACGAGTGTCCGGTAGGAGCTATCTCAGAAGGTGATATCTATCATATCGACCCTGAAATGTGTACTGATTGTGGTACTTGCGCTGACGCATGTCCTACTGAAGCAATTCATCCGGTTGCATAAACCGCAGTAAAAATAGGCAACCTTTATAACAGGATACCTATAAAAAGATAACGAGCTGTTTCTTCTTTATAAAGAAAAACAGCTCGTTATTATTTTCCCCCCTTTTAAAAATCGATGTCCAGCTTTATCTCGTCTGAACCATCGTCTGTCTTTGTCTCAGCATCCGGGGCTTGTGCCTGTAGATCTTCAGAGTTACGTTGCTTGATGTAATTGATCACATCATTCATTCCCTCCATAAACTTGTCAAAATCTTCCTTATAAAGGAAAATCTTATGCTTCTCAAAAGAGATCTGCATTCCGTTTTTAGGCTGCACCTTTTTACTTTCGGTCACCGCCAGGAACAAATCGTCCTTCAAGTTCTTCTTTACGTCCAGATAATAGATCCTCTTACCTGCTTTTATGGCCTTAGAGTACAAAATCTCTTTATCGCCACCTTCAACCTGTATTTTCTTCACCGACTCATCCATATAGCCAACATTTGTTAAACACCCACCCAATATTCATAACTTGCTTCAAATATGTGCATTTTTTTTTAAACAACAACTATTTTAACGCATCAAAATATCTCATTTTACGTTTGAAAGTGTAAAATAACGCCTAACACCTTTAAAATTAAATAAACCGGGGCCCTTTTATCAAAAGAATGACTACCTTTGCAACCTAATTTATAATAAAGTAGTTCCTTCAAACGATGATCAACAGAATTTTAATCCGCATTAAAGTTTTACAGATAGTTTATTCATTCTATCAAAACGGAAACAATGACCTCAAAGTAGCGGAAAATGAATTGCTTTTCAGCTTACGGAAGTCGTACGACTTATATCACTACTTCCTCCTTCTAATTATCGAAGTCACCAACTTACAGCAACGGACACTTGACGCCAAAAAAAGCAAGTACATGCCGACCCACGCCGAGTTGAACCCTAACACCCGTCTGGTTAATAATCGTTTCGCAGCCCAGGTTGCCGAAAACGAAGCGCTCCAGAAATATGTGGCGGAACAGGGATTATCGTGGGTAAACGATGAAGAGTTTATCAAGAATGTACTGGATCTGATCCTGGCTTCCGACCTGTACAACGAGTATCTGGATAACGAAAACGATTCTTACGAGACTGACAAAGAATTCTGGCGTGCCGTATTCAAAAAGTTAATCTGTGGTAACGAAATGATCGAAGAGTACCTGGAGGACAAAAGCATTTACTGGAACGACGACATCGAAATCGTTGAAACATTCACGCTGAAAACAATCAAACAGTTCGAAGAAAAAAACAAAGGAAAACAGAAACTGCTTCCTATGTTCAAGGATCTGGAAGACCAGTCTTTCGCTATCAAACTGTTCCGTCAGTCATTATTGAAAGGTGCCGAATATCGGGAGCGTATCAACAAACATATGAAGAACTGGGAAACAGAACGTATCGCCAATATGGACCTGATCATCATGCAGGTTGCACTGGCTGAAATCATGACATTCCCTTCTATCCCCATCAATGTCACTTTCAACGAATACATCGACACGGCTAAATATTACAGCACACCTAAAAGTGGCGTGTTCATCAATGGAATCCTGGATTCTATTGTATCCGAGTTAAAAAAAGAAAAGGTATTGCTTAAAGATTAATTATTATACTTACATTTGTAGCTAGTCAATAGGTACAAATTTATAAATGAATATAGTTAGTTATGAGCTTAGTTAGTATTTTACTTCAGGCTGCCGGAGGCCAGTCACAGTGGTCAGGCATCCTTATGATGGTGGTTATCGTTGCGATCTTCTATTTCTTCATGATCCGTCCGCAACAGAAAAAGCAGAAAGAGATACAGAAATCTCGTGAAGCATTGAAAACGGGTGACAAAGTGATCACAGCCGGAGGTATCTACGGAAAGATCAAAGAAATCGGCGATACTTATATGCTGATAGAAATTTCAGACGGAGTACGCATCCGTGTAGATAAAACTTCTATCTTTGCTTCTTCAGAAGACGCACAGCAAAAATAAGAAATAACAAAATATGCCGCAGCTTGATATTAATCAATCATTCAAGTCTGCCCGGATGAAGATTAATGCTTTTCTGCGTCGTCAGAGATGGAAGGAAGCATTAATCTTTTTCTTTTTCGTACTACTGTCATTAGGTTTCTGGTTATTGCAAAGCCTCCAGCAGGAATATGAAATAGAAATCAGCATCCCGGTCAGATACAAGAATATTCCACCGGATATCTCTTTTACCGAAACTCCCCCGCAAGAGATCATTGCCAAGGTAAAGGATAAAGGAAGTGTTCTGCTGAACTATTCCTTCGGGAGATCGTTTGCCCCGATCGAAACGAATATGAAAAATCAGGC
The DNA here is from genome assembly GCF_020091425.1 of Parabacteroides goldsteinii. Taxonomy (NCBI): domain Bacteria; kingdom Pseudomonadati; phylum Bacteroidota; class Bacteroidia; order Bacteroidales; family Tannerellaceae; genus Parabacteroides; species Parabacteroides goldsteinii. Next base: position 3,361,914 of record NZ_CP081906.1, read on the forward strand.
TGAGAAAAGCGGATCATTATCTATTACCAAAAAAACGATCCAAAGCGACATACAGAAACAGTTGCTTGCCACGACCTCGCTGGTCGGTTTCGAGCCCCAGTCTATTGAAGCGGCATACAGTAAACGGATAAAGAAAGATATCCCGGTCATATTCGACGGAACTATCCAGACAAATCCCGGCTTCCATGTGTCGGGTAACATCCTGATCTCGCCATCGACAGTCAGTGTATATGCCAGCGACATTGTACTGGATACGCTGAACCAGGCAAAAACCGTCTTCACCGAAATAAAGAAAGGGACGAAAACGATTACACGGACCGTACAACTGCAAAAGATCAGTGAAGCGACGTATGATCCGACAAGCGTTACCATAACGATCCCTATTGAAGAGTTTACAGAAAAGACATTGGAGATACCTGTCATCTGTACAGGACTTCCTCCGCATTATACATTGCGTACTTTTCCTTCCATAGCAAAGGTAACATGCAGCGTTCCGTTATCCCGTTTCAAGGACTTGTCGGAAGATGCATTTGAAATAAAGTTTTCTTTCAAAGATCTGGAACAAAACGTCTCCGGCACCTTACCTATCCAGCTGACAAAGAAACCGGATTGGGTAAGTTCGGCTACGCTTGTCCCGGACAAAATAGAATTTATCCTGGAACAGAACAATCTGCATGATTAAAATTGGAATAACCGGCGGAATCGGAAGCGGCAAATCGGTTGTCGCTTCGTTATTGAATTTATACGGAGTACCGGTCTATGTCGCCGATACGGAAAGTAAACTGCTGACCGACACGTCTCCTGTCATTAAAGAAAAACTCACCGCATTATTGGGAGAAGACCTCTACACAGAAAAAGGGTTGAACAAGAAGCTGCTCGCATCACATATATTCAGTAATCCGGAATATCTCCGGCAGGTAAATGCGATCATACACCCCGAAGTGAACCGTCATTTTTCAGCATGGACAAAAAGTCAGGCATCCGATATATGTGCCATCGAGTCGGCTATACTCTTCGAATCGGGTTTCAACGAAGTGGTGGACAAGAGCCTGATGGTATATGCGCCCATGCAACTCCGTATCGAACGGGCGGTAGCGAGAGATAACGTCCCGCGGGAAGAAATCGTACGCCGCATCAACAACCAGTTGCCGGACGAGGTAAAAAGAGACCGTTCCGATTATGTTATCTACAACGACGATAAGCAGGCTTTACTTCCCCAGGTTGAGAAATTTCTGGTGTCTTTATGAAACAGATTTGTAAAATAAGTCTCCCAAACTTCGGTAAAATCGTATAGTTATACTACATTTGCAGCTTTAAAGTTTAACACTATTAGAAAACGAAGTATTATGTTGAAGACTATTTTGTCTATTTCGGGAAAACCGGGATTATTTAAATTGGTTTCCCACGGAAAGAACATGCTGATTGTCGAATCGTTGACAGATAAGAAAAGAGTACCTGCGTACGCAAAAGATAAAGTAATCTCGCTGGGTGATATTGCTATCTATACAACCGAGACTGAAGTTCCTTTGCACGAAGTACTTACCAGCGTAAAAAATAAAGAAAACGGAGCCAAAGTCACAGTACCTTCCGACACTAAAGAATTGCGTACTTATTTTGCTGAAGTTTTACCTGATTTTGACCGCGAAAGAGTATATCCCAGCGATATCAAAAAATTATTGACATGGTATAACATCCTGATCGGAGCCGAAATTACAGATTTCACTCCGGAAGAAGAACCTGCCACTGAAGAAGCCGAAGCTAAAGAAGATACAAACGCAGAAGCAAAAGCTGAATAGGAAACAATCAGTCATAAAAAACCGGTGCACCCTTATTGGATGCACCGGTTTTTTTTTATCCTTTATATCTTATTCTGAAAAGTGTTTCATAGTAATGAAACAACTGTTTCTATAGGGTGAAACAACTGTTTCATTACTATGGAACAAACAAAACGTCTTTAGGAGACAGAAGACAGATGTATCAGAACAACGGATTGTCTACTTTCTCTTTCAGCAAAGCCAGGTCGATCACCTGACGGATATCTTCTACATAATGGAAAGTCAATCCTTTCACATAATCCGCTTTGATCTCTTCTATATCTTTCTGGTTTTCCTTACACAGGATCAATTCCTTGATACCTGCCCGTTTGGCTGCCAGAATCTTTTCCTTGATACCACCTACCGGAAGCACTTTTCCACGCAATGTTATTTCGCCGGTCATCGCCAGATTCTTTCTCACCTTACGCTGGGTAAAAGCGGAGACAAGCGAAGTGACCATAGTCACACCGGCACTGGGCCCGTCTTTCGGTATGGCTCCCTCGGGAACGTGGATATGAACATTCCAATTTTCAAACAACTCTTCATTAATACCGAACAAAGATGCATGCGCATGGATATACTCGAGTGCCAACATGGCAGATTCCTTCATCACATCTCCCAGATTTCCTGTCAAAGTTAACTTCGAACCTTTGCCACGGCTCAAGCTGGACTCGACGAAAAGGATCTCTCCGCCTACCGCCGTCCACGCCAACCCGGTAACAACACCGGCATAATCATTACCCTGATATTTATCACGGCTGTATTCAACCGCTCCCAGATACTCGTGAAGATCCTCCGGTTTGATCTGTGCCGGGATCGCTTCGTCGGAAGCAACTTTACGCGCCAACTTACGCATGATCTTGGCAATCTTCTTGTCCAACTCACGCACACCGCTTTCACGGGTATATGATTCGATAATTACCTGCAATGTCTTTTTGGGAAGTTTTACCTTACCTTTGCTGAGACCATGTGCCTCCAGTTGCTTCGGTACCAGATGACGGGCGGCAATCTCCACTTTTTCTTCCAGAATATATCCGCTCACTTCGATCAGTTCCATACGATCCAGCAAAGGCTGTGAAATCGTATTCAGATTGTTTGCCGTAGCGATAAACATGACTTTGCTCAGGTCATAGTCGATATCCAGATAGTTGTCGTGGAAAGTCGAGTTCTGTTCCGGATCCAACACTTCCAACAAGGCGGAAGCCGGATCACCCTTGAAGTCATTCGTTACTTTATCTATCTCATCCAGGATAAATACAGGGTTTGAACTTCCGGCCTTCTGGATATTCTGGATAATACGGCCGCTCATCGCACCGATATACGTCCGGCGATGGCCACGAATCTCCGCTTCATCATGCAATCCACCTAACGAGATACGCACATACTTGCGGTGCAGCGCCTCAGCGATAGATTTACCCAATGAAGTTTTACCCACTCCCGGAGGTCCGTACAGGCAGATGATAGGCGACTTCATATCACCTTTCAGCTTCAAGACAGCCAAATGTTCAATGATACGTTCCTTCACCTTTTCCAGTCCGTAATGGTCGCGGTCAAGCACTTTCTGGGCATGTGTCAGATTAAAATTATCTTTGCTGTATTCATTCCAGGGCAGGTTAATAATTGTCTGCACATATTGTGTCTGGATAGAGAAATCGGGCGATTGCGGATGCAGACGCTCCAGTTTACGAACTTCTTTCTCAAATATCTCAGCAACAGAAGCCGGCCATTTCTTCTTAAAGGCTCTCTCCCGTAACTCCCGTATTTCAAGTTCATTTATATTTCCACCCAGTTCTTCCTGAATAGTCTTGATCTGCTGTTGCAGAAAATATTCCCTTTGTTGCTGATTGATATCCTCATGTGTCTTCATCTGGATAGAGGCTTTCAATTCTACCAGCTGATATTCACGGTTCAGGATAAACAGCAAGCGGTATGCACGGTCCTTCATGGCACCGATCAACAGCAGTTCCTGTTTCTCTTCCGCTCCGCTGGGGATATTGCTACAGGAGAAATTGACCAGATAAAGAACATTCTTATTATTCTTTATGGAAAATATCAGATCGCGGGGCGGTTCGCTCAACGAACCCAACATCTTAATTGTCAAATCCTTGATCGTTGAGATAAGCGCTTCAAACTCACGGTCGGTCTTATCCGGCATCTTATCTTCCAGCAAGGATATCTTTCCTTTCAGATAGGGTTCCGTTTCTTCCAGGGCATCCAGGGAAAAACGCTTCTTACCTTGCAGAATCACCGTTGTCGTACCGTCTGGCATTTCCAGCACACGCACAATATCAGCGATCACACCGGTAGTATACAGGTCATCAAAACCCGGATCCTCCGTATTCATCTCTTTCTGACAGACAACGCCTATCAGTGTTTTTTTCTGGACTGCTTCTTTTATCAGACGCATAGACTTAGGCCGACCGACAATGACCGGCATGGCAACACCCGGAAAAAGAACCATATTCCTCAACGGAAGAATAGGAACGACTTTTCCTACTTTATCTATACCTTCTGTAAAATCCTCATCCACATCACACTCTGTCAGGATGGGCATTACAATCCCAATATTATCATCCAAATCGTCATACGACTCATCGGCAAACCTCTTCATTCTTTCTTTCATCATATTTCTTCCCTATCAATTGTGTAGATTGATACAATAAACGTGCCAAAGTTACAGCTTTTCAGGCAATTCTAGCTACTTTTGCACCTTACATTATAAAAATATGTATGGCAAATCCTTATTTTCAATTCAAAAAGTTCACTATCCGGCATGACAAATGCGCGATGAAGGTCGGAACAGACGCCGTATTGCTGGGAGCATGGGCAGATACGGCCTCATGCAAAAACATATTAGATATAGGAACCGGGACCGGCATCATCGCTTTGATGCTCGCCCAACGGAGCTGTGCGGACATCGATGCGATCGACATCGACAAGGAGGCCTGTGTCCAGGCGGAAGAAAATGTGGCGGCTTCGCCTTTTGCCGGCAGAATAAAGGTTATTCCTGCTTCCTGTGCGGATTTCGCCCGTTCTATGGCACAGAAAAAATATGACCTGATCGTCTCCAATCCGCCTTACTTTATCAATTCATTGAAATGTCCGGATAATAAACGTTCGGTTGCACGCCATACGGACAGCCTGCCTCTATCCGAACTGGTCGAAAACGCGCGGGCATTACTCTCTTCGGCCGGACGTATAGCATTGGTATTGCCTTACGAGCAACTAGAGGAAGTCAGGGAGACCGCTCAAAAAAACTCCCTGCATATTTGCAGGCAAACGAACGTGATCCCTGTTCCGGGAGCACACCCCAAACGGTTACTGGTCGAATTATCTCCTGTTAGTACAGACACAAAAAACCGGAATACACTGACCATCGAGGAAGCCCGGCATCAGTATACCCCGGAGTATATTGCTCTGACCAAAGATTTTTACCTGAAAATGTAAGGTAATTTCTTATCGAAGAAGCGGGTTACCTCACCGAACAAATTATGGACTTCCTCCGTAAAGGAAACGACTTCCGGCGTAACCACATGCAATGATTGCGGCATGATCGAAATATCGATCCGGCTGTCGGCCATAACCGGCTCACCGTCCAGATGCATGACACCCGGATTCTGGCGAATGATCGTAACCTGTTGCGCCTTCATCGTTTTGATCTTACTGTTCCGGTCTATCTGCTTCGTAAATAACTGGATTGCCAACGGCGCTATGTCCAGCGGCGTAAAAGGAGACAGAATGGTCAGGTCCATCCGTCCGTCCTGTATATTGGCATGCGGAGCTATGAAAGCGTTATTCCCGTACTGGGAAGCATTGGCACATGCCACCAGGAAGGCTTTTTCCTTGATCGTCTGGTTGTCCACCAACAGTTCATACGGCTCCGGTTTATAACTCAGATACTCTGCCACCGTATTTTTTATATAGGTAAGCGAACCGCGCCTTTTTTCCTCGGCAAACTTCTGGCTCACTGCCGCATCGAACCCCACTCCGCAGGTACAAAAGAAAACACGGTCGTTAGCTTTGCAGCAGTCGATTGTTGAAACATGTCCTTTTATAATCAGCTCCAACGCCCGTTTAGCATCCATCGGTATATGAAGTTCGCGGGCCAGTCCGTTGCCGGACCCCTTCGGGACAATCCCCAAAACGGCATCCGAATGAACCATAGCACGGGCTATTTCATTCACCGTACCGTCACCACCAACTGCTATAATGCAATTAGCCCCCTCATCGATCGCTTTCCGGGTCAACTCGCTGGCATGTCCCGGATATTCCGTAAAAGAAATTTCCAACGGACATCCTCCTTTCTCGCACATCCGCTCGATCATCTTAGGGATCTTTCTCTTCGATCCCACCCCGGAAATAGGATTTATTATAGCCTGTACCTTTATTTTTTTCCCGTCCATCCTAACTGTTTATAAAGATTGAAGCGACAAAAATAATGCTTTTGTAAAACTTTTAAAGCATTAAGGCTACTATAAGTTATTTTTTTACTACTTTTGCGGCTGGATTTGCCGAAACATACATGAATATGTATACGACAAACCCTTAATTCTATTAATGGAATTTTAATTAGCGAGAAAATCATTCTCTTCAATAATAATATGAAACTTTTACAAGAGAAACTAGCAAAGTACGATGCTCCTCAAAAAGCTATGGCAGCAGGGATTTATCCTTACTTCAGAATGATCGAAAGCGATCAGGATACTGAAGTGATGATCAGCGGTAAAAAAGTCCTGATGTTTGGCTCAAATGCTTATTTAGGATTGACTAATCACCCTAAAGTAAAAGAGGCAGCAATTGAAGCGATCAAAAAGTACGGTACGGGATGTGCCGGTTCACGTTTCCTGAATGGTACGCTTGACATCCATATCCAATTGGAAAAGCGTCTGGCCGAATTCGTAGGAAAAGAAGACGCAATCGTGTATTCAACAGGTTTCCAGGTGAATCTGGGAGTAGTATCCTGCCTGACAGGGCGTGAAGATTATATCTTATGGGACGAACTGGACCATGCCTCCATTATCGAAGGCCATCGCCTGTCATTCTCAACCAAACTTAAATACAAGCATAACGATATGGATTCGCTGGAAAAACAACTCCAGAAATGCGAACCCGACAAAGTGAAACTGATCGTTATCGACGGTGTATTCAGTATGGAAGGAGACATAGCCAAACTTCCGGAAATCGTTGCTTTGGCAAAGAAATACAATGCCAGCATCATGGTTGACGAAGCACACGGTTTGGGAGTTCTCGGAGATCACGGACGCGGAACTTGTAACCATTTCGGTGTTACCGACGACGTCGACTTGATCATGGGTACCTTCAGTAAATCATTGGCTTCTATCGGTGGATTTATTGCTTCAGACAAAGACACCATCAACTACCTCCGTCACAATTCACGCTCTTACATTTTCAGTGCTAGTAACACTCCGGCAGCTACCGCAGCAGCTGGTGCAGCACTCGATATTATGCTGAGCGAACCGGAGCGCATCGAGCATCTGTGGAAACTAACTCATTATGCGTTGGATGGCTTCCGTAACATGGGTTGCGAAATCGGACATACTTCAACTCCGATCATTCCTTTGTTCATCCGCGACAACGACCTGACATTCCTGATCGTTAAGGAACTGTTTGAAGCAGGCATCTTCGTAAACCCGGTAGTTTCGCCGGCTGTCGCTCCGGAAGATACGCTGATCCGTTTCTCCCTGATGGCAACTCATACGAAAGAGCAGTTGGATTATGCGCTTGAAGCTATTCACAAAGTATTTAAAAGTCACGGCTTAGTAGACTAAACTGTTACTATATTTATAATAAAAGGCTCCCAAACGGTAGAAATACAGGCTTGGGGGCCTTTCACTTTTTTCCTGTTCTTGTTTTTTCACTATCCCTTGCTCATTCTCTGAGAATATTTGACTATTTTTGCGTAATTGTACGTATTATACATACAATACACATTATAAAACATATATATTACCGGAAAATGGATTTCAAACTAAATAAAGGAAGCTGCTGCATGGGGAAAAAGGGATGCAGCAAAATACAAAATACAAAACTGAATACCTACGATTGGCTCTGCGACGTACCTGATGCGGAAAACGCAACCGATTATGTAGAAGTACAATTCAAAAATACCCGGAAAGGTTATTTCCTGAACAGCTCCAAAATACCTCTCGAAAAAGGAGATATGGTCGCTGTCGAAGCCAGTCCCGGACATGATATAGGAACAGTAACCCTCACCGGAAAACTTGTTCTTCTTCAAATGAAAAAGAACAATATACGTACCGGAGAAGGATACGAACCTAAAAAAGTGTACCGCAAGGCAAAGCCCACCGATATCGAGAAATACGAAGAGGCGAAAGCGAAAGAGCATGCAACCATGATCCGTTCACGCCAGATCGCAGCAGACCTGGGACTGAACATGAAGATCGGTGACGTAGAATACCAGGGGGATGGCAACAAGGCTATTTTCTACTACATCGCAGACGAACGTGTCGACTTCCGCCAGCTGATCAAAGTCCTGGCCGAAGCATTCCGCGTACGTATCGAGATGAAACAGATCGGAGCCCGCCAGGAAGCCGGGCGTATCGGAGGTATCGGACCTTGCGGACGCGAACTTTGCTGTTCCAGCTGGATGACCAGTTTTGTTTCTGTAGCTACCGGTGCCGCCCGTTACCAGGATATTTCCATGAACCCGCAGAAGCTCGCCGGACAATGTGCAAAACTGAAATGTTGTATCAATTACGAAGTGGACGCCTATGTGGAAGCTCAGAAACGCCTGCCCTCGAGGGAGATCGTACTTGAAACGAAAGATAACAACTACTACCATTTCAAGACAGACATCTTCAAACGCGAAATAACTTATTCTACCGACAAATCATTTGCCGCGAACCTGATAACAATATCAGCCGAACGTGCATTCGATGTGATCAATATGAATAAGAAAGGAAGCAAACCGGTCACACTGGAAGCCGACACCAAACCTCAGCCGCCCAAACGCGATGCTCAGGACATTCTCGGCCAGGATAGCGTTACCCGTTTCGACTCAGTCAAGAAAAAGAAGAAAAAACGTCCGGCAGGAAACAACGGAGGCAATAACGGCAATAACGGCAATGGCGGCGGAAACAATGCGAACGCTGCTGCCGGTGGCGAAGGCGGCAACAACAGGCCGGCAAACAACAAACAGGCCGGTAACAGACCCGTCAACAACGACAGGCAGCAGCCGGGTAACGAAAACAGCAACAGATCTTCCGGCAACAACAACGGTAACAAAGGCGGTAACGCTAATAATAACGGAAATAACGGTAACAACAACCGTAACAACAATAACCGGAATAACAGAAACAGACAAAAACCTAAAGGCAATAATGACAAGCAAGCGAATAATGACAGACCTCAGCAGCAAGCTAAACCGGGCAACAAACCGGAAAATAAGCCCGAAGCTTAAAGGATTCATTGTCGTTCTCTTCATGTCCTTATGCTTCTCCTGCGATCAACAGGCCTTGTACGACCAGTACCAGGCCATTGATAATACAATGTGGGGGAAGGATAAGGAATATTATTTCTCTTTTCATGTAGACGACATTTCCGTTCCCTACAACCTGACATTCGAGGTTCGTAATAATAATATGTATCCTTACCAGAACCTCTGGCTTTTCTGCAATGAAGAGCAGCCGATCGGTCCTTTGAAACGGGATACGATAGAATGTGTGCTGGCTGACGAGTTCGGAAAATGGCACGGGCATGGCATATCCCTGTTCCAGTCCAGCTTTCCGATACGGACCAACTACAAATTCGAACACCCGGGGATGTACACATTCAGTTTCCGCCAGGGAATGCGCGACAGTACATTGAGAGGAATACAGGAAATCGGATTCCGGGTAGAAAAGACTAATTGATCATCGCTCTCTCCGGGAAGCATCCAGGCGCAGGAAGATAAACAACAAGATTGTAAATCCCAGCAAAGAAGAGCCTCCATAGCTGAAGAAAGGCAAGGGAATGCCGATTACGGGCGTTATTCCGGTAACCATTCCCACATTTATCGCCAGGTGAAAGAAGAAGATGGAGGCTACGCTATAGCCATACACCCGGGCAAAAGCCGTATTCTGCCGCTCGGAAAGAATAACCAGCCGGATGATAAATATCCCGAACAAGATCAGCACCACAGAGGATCCGATAAAACCGTGCTCCTCTCCTACGGTACAGAATATAAAGTCTGTTTCCTGTTCCGGCACATATTTCAGCTTTGTTTGCGTCCCGTTCAGGAAACCTTTTCCGGTCAGTCCTCCCGACCCGATAGCGATCTTCGACTGGTTCACGTTGTAACCGGCACCGCTCGGATCATCTTCCAATCCCAACGAAACTTTGATACGGATCTGCTGATGGGGTTCCAGTATCTCGTCGAACACATAATCCACCGAATACATGAAGGCCATCGACCCCAAAGCAAAGGCGGCGATCAGTGCATAATGCCAGACCCAGTTACGCATAGAAAGATATACCAGGTAAACGACAGCCAGTCCGACCAATCCCATCGAAACCCAGGCAAAGTTTACGGGAACAAACAAGGACGTAATATAAGCAGCCAAATACACGATAGCCGTTCCTCCAAGCATAACCTGCAATGCCATCCTGTCCCTGCGGACTGTCGCCACAAGAAAAAAGGAGATAACCAGTATCATAGAGGAAACAATCAACTCTCCCATATCCGTCGCACCTACTACTGCATCCGAAAATTTCATCGTAGTTACAAAAAACGCCACCGCACAAACACCAGCCAGCAAAATATATCCGGACATCCCCTCCCTGTACAACATCAGGAAAAAAGCAAAATAAACCAAAGCCGAGCCAGTCTCCTTTTGCAGAATAATACAGATCATCGGCAGAAAAATCAGCAGAAGCGTTATAGAGAAGTTCTTGACAGTAGTCAGCTGAAATCCATAGGAATTCATAAACTTGGCCACTGCCAGAGCTGTAGCGAACTTCGCAAATTCAGCAGGTTGTATACGAAATGAACCCAGCTGCAACCAAGAATGGGACCCCTTTATATTGGGAGCAAAAAAGATGGTCGCTATCAGCAGAACGATAATTCCCGCATAGATCAGGTAAGCAAAGACATCAAAGAAATCGCTTTCCAACATCAGTATGACAAAAATAACCACCATCGAAACGCCCACCCACATCAGCTGCGACCCCGGACGCCCATTTATATCAAATAAACTCATGCTGTCAAACTCAAAGCTGGCACCACAAATCGTAAACCAACCGGCCACTATCATCAACAAATAAAAGATGATGGTAAACCAGTCAATCGTTTTCCATATTTCAGTCTTTCTATACCCCACTATTTCCCAATAAATAAACATGATCTTCGGTAACAACCGAATTCACCATTTTTTCTTCCAACGCTTTATCCTCAGGTGCAATCTCACCTTTCAGATACAATTCCATCATCAACTTTCCGATAGGCACTCCGAACGCTGCCCCGAAACCGCCATTCTGGACATATACGCAGATAGCGACTTTCGGATTTTTATAAGGAGCGAAACCTATAAAAGCGGAATGATCCTTTCCATGAGGATTTTCGGCCGTACCGGTTTTTCCGCATACTTCAATACCCGGTATCGCCGCAGCCCAACAAGTCCCTCCCAGTACTGCATTACGCATACCTTCTGCCACTATTTCATAATATTTTGAATCCACCGTCGGATAACGTTTTTCTGTATAAAGCGAATCCAAAGGGGTATCCTGTATTTCTTTTACGACATGAGGAGTAATAAAATAGCCCCGGTTGGCGATCGTTGCCGCCAGGTTACAGATCTGCAACGGCGTGGCGGTTACTTCTCCCTGCCCGATCGCAATAGATATGACCGTTGTAGAAGTCCAGCGATGATAATAATTATCATAAAATTCACTGTTCGGAATAAAACCTCTCCGCTCCCCAGGCAAATCGATTCCCAACTTATAACCGTATCCCATAGAAACCAGATGATTCTTCCAGACCTCAAAACCTTTCTGTATAGTCGGGTAACGACGACGGCTATCCAGCATATCATGCAGCCCCCAGCAAAAATAAGAGTTACAGGAAGTTGCCAAAGCCGGAACCAGGCTCAAAGGAGACATATGTCCGTGACAAGCCGGTTTTCTTTTCGATGAGAAAGTATACCCATGTGCACAAGTATACATGGTTTCGGGCGTTATCACCCCTTCCTGTAAAAAGATCAGTCCCTGTGTCGGTTTAAATGTAGAACCGGGAGGGTAATAACCGGTTATGGAACGGTCGATAAGCGGAGTCTGAGGATCTTCTTCCAGCATCTTATGGTTTTTCCCACGCTGGCGCCCGACCAGTAAACTCGGATCATAATTAGGAGAAGAGACCATACAAAGAACTTCGCCTGTCTTCGGCTCGATCATCACGATACTACCAACCTTATTCTTCATCAACTTTTCTCCATAAGCCTGCAAATTAATATCGATTGCAAGTTTTAGGTTCTTACCGGAAACAGGAGTTATATCGCTGTTCCCGTCATCATATTTCCCTTTGATACGACCATGCACATCCCGTAAGAGAATCTCCACGCCCTTCTCCCCGCGCAGTTCCTTTTCATAGGAACGTTCAACACCCGCGCGCCCGGAGTTATCGCCTTGTACATAATAATCGTCTTTTTCTATATCCTTCCGGTTCACCTCACCGATATTACCCAGTATATGTGCCGCATAAGGATATTCATATTGGCGGATCGTACGGTTCTGGATATAAAAGCCCGGAAATTTATATAGTTTTTCCTGCAATACCCCGCACTCCTGAGCCGAAAGATGGTTCATAAACAGTTGTGGGACATACGACGAGTATCCCGGATTCAACCGCCGGTTCTTTATTTCTGCGATCCGTTTTTCAAACTGTTCTTTTGTAATACTCAGGATATTACAGAAATCCAACGTATCGAACGGCTGGATTTCGCGCATGATAAGCATCACATCGTAAGCTGGCTGGTTATAAACCAGCAGTTTGTCATTACGGTCATAAATCATTCCGCGTGAAGGCGGCAAAGTCTTTTTCAGGAACGCATTGCTGTCTGCCCATGCTTTATAATCGTTCTCAACCACCTGAAGGTAGAATAAACGGATGATAAAGACGAGAACCAGCAGAACCACAGCGCCTATTATCACATAGCGCCTGTTCTCAAGTGTATACTTCGTATTAGTCTCCACTCTTTTGTGTCTCTATATTGAATGCTTCTATTGTACAAATTAATAATGTAGTCGTTACCACACTCGCTCCGATACGGATGGCAAGGAATAACGGATCGAACAGCGTCAACGATTCGATCAGGAATAAAGTGACATGGTGGATCACCACAAATGAAAGCACATATCGGAAGAAGCCACCATAGCCAAAGGTCTTATAGGAAGGATAAATCCCCTCGGGCAAGTCCTTCCCCATAAAAAAACGTATCAGCGGTTCACGGATAAATCCGGCCAACGTGCAGGCTGCCGCATGCATTCCGGGAGTATTTGAAAACATATCGATCACCAGGCCGATAAGGAAAGAGAAAAGAACGACCAGGTCGCGCGACGTACCCACCGGCATCTTTATAATAAAATAAAGATACAGGAACGGCGTTGCAATCCGCAGGAAATGGATATTATTCAAGATCAAGACCTGAATTAATACCAGTACAACGAAATAAACCAATCCCCGTAATAAATTAATCATTTCTTCTCGCCTCTTGTTCTACTCTTCTTTGTTCTGCCTGATTATAATTATTGATGATACGGACATTATTCAGTGCCTGAAAGTCCGTAGCCAATTCCACCTCCAGTGAAAAAAAGTTGTCATCATGCTGTTTTTCAAAATCTGCCACCGTACCGACAATCAGCCCTGCCGGAAACACGCTCGAATAACCGCTTGTCACGATCGTATCTCCCTTCTGGAACTCCACATGACGCGGCAATTCTTCCAGATTGGCAAAACGGATATCACGCCCTTTCCAACTCAAAGCCCCGAAATAAGTACTTCCCAACACTTTGCAACTCAACCGCGATTTCGGATTAAGCAAAGGTATGATCACAGAGAAATGATCGTTCACCGTTGAAACAATTCCTACAACTCCTCTTTCGGAAACAACTCCCATATCTGGTGCTATTCCGTCTTTACTTCCTTTGTTTACAGTGATATAATTCGAAAGATGACTGACACTGTTATTCACCACCCCAGCCAGGATAAAACTATATGCAAACTGCTCGGTCGAATCAGGAGCAAACCCGGCAAAAGCAACCGTATCCGCCACCATCATATCCAGACGGTCCTGCAACTCCAGCAATTCCATCTCCAGTTGCCCGTTCCTTTCCAGCAATTCCTTGTTAATCTCATGCAGGTTCAGATACGATGTTACATAACCGGAAACGGACGCAATATGTCCTGTCAATACGTTTGCCGAACTGAAGATGATATTCCGCTGGTATGCATTATTACGATAAATCAGCATCAGCGAAACAATCTCAAGCAAAACGAACAAGAACCAATGCCTCTTTCTTACCAGGAAGTCCAGCAGTTTACGCATAAATAATAATGTGCCAATTTGATAATGTGCCAATATGCCAATTAATCAATACACCGACGAATGTGTCTTTTATTGGCACATTGGCATATTGATTAACTGGCACATTATTCCCCTTATCGAATAAGGAAATTAAATTTATCTATATTCTTTAATGCTACGCCTGTACCTATTGCAACCGCATGCAACGGATCTTCTGCAATATGGAACGGGATATTGATCTTATCCGTCAGACGTTTGTCAAGCCCGCGCATCAAAGCACCGCCACCTGCCAGATAGATACCGTTACGTACGATATCGGCATACAGTTCGGGAGGAGTCTGCTCGAGTGCACTCAGAATAGCTGCCTCCATCTTGGAGATCGATTTCTCCAGGCAATGTGCGATTTCCTGATAAGAAACGGGAACTTCCATCGGAAGAGCCGTCATCTGGTTCGGACCATGTACGATATAATCTTCAGGAGGATTATCCAGAAACGTCAGGGCTGAACCGACATTGATCTTGATCAGTTCGGCAGTACGTTCACCCACCTTCACATTGTGCTGGCGGCGCATATATTCCATAATATCAGCCGTCAGGTCATCTCCTGCAATACGGATCGATTTATTGGAAACGATACCGCCCAGCGAGATAACAGCGATCTCGGTCGTACCACCGCCTATATCCACGATCATATTGCCTTCAGGTGCTTCTACATCGATACCGATACCGATTGCAGCAGCCATAGGTTCATAAATCATGTAGACGTCGCGTCCGCCGGCATGCTCGGCAGAGTCGCGTACAGCACGGATCTCCACTTCAGTACTGCCCGAAGGAATACAAACCACGATGCGCAGCGAAGGTGAGAACCAGCGGTGTTTCGGATTTATCATTTTAATCATGCCGCGTATCATTTGCTCGGCAGCAAAGAAGTCGGCAATCACGCCATCGCGGAGCGGACGGATCGTACGAATATTCTCGTGCGTCTTTCCGTGCATCTGGCGTGCCTTTTCTCCGACCGCCAATACTTTGTCGGTACGCCGGTCGAGGGCAACTACCGATGGCTGATCCACTACGACCTTACCACCACTGATGATGATGGTATTCGCAGTACCCAGGTCCATCGCTATTTCTTGTGTGAAAGAAAATAATCCCATAAAAATAATGTGTTAATTTGCCAATGTGCTAATGTGCCAATGAAAAGTGCTTATAATTGGCACATTGGCATATTGTCTTATTGGCATATTATTAATGTTTGAAATGACGGACACCCGTCTTAACCATAGCCAAGCCATGCTCGTTGCAATAATCAACAGACAGCTTGTCATTTACAGAACCACCCGGCTGAATAACAGCAGTAATACCTGCTTTATCAGCTATTTCAACACAGTCAGGGAAAGGGAAAAATGCATCAGAAGCCATAACGGCACCTTTCAAATCGAATTCGAAAGCGTTTGCCTTTTCAATGGCCTGTTTCAAAGAATCCACGCGAGATGTCTGACCGATACCGCTTGCGCAAAGTTGTTTGTTCTTTACCAAAGTGATAGCGTTCGATTTGCTGTGCTTCACCAGTTTATTAGCGAACAACAGGTCCTCTGTTTCCTGTGCGGAAGGTTGTTTGTCAGTCATCGGTTCCAGATCTGCGGCAGTCTGGATACTCAGGTCTTTTTCCTGCATCAATGCACCATTTAACAGTGAACGGAATTGCATCGGACAAGTCTTTGCATCCTTGCGGACCAGGATGATGCGGTTTTTCTTCTGCATCAACACTTCCAAAGCGTCTTTTGTATATTCCGGGGCGATGATTACTTCGAAGAAAATCTTGTTGATCTCTTCGGCTACTTCTTTATCGATTGCGCTGTTGGTAATCAGGATACCGCCGAATGCAGAAACCGGGTCTCCGGCCAGTGCCTCTTTCCATGCTTCAAGCACAGTCGGACGGGATGCGATACCGCAGGCATTATTATGTTTCAGGATAGCGAATGTCAGTTCGTCGAACTCGTCGATCAGGCTAACGGCAGCATCGATATCCAACAGGTTGTTGTAGGAGATCTCTTTACCATGGATCTGGTCGAACATATCGTTGAACTTGCCATAGTATTTAGCAGCCTGGTGAGGATTTTCACCATAACGCAGGTGCATCGGCTGGTCTACGGCAGCACGGAAATGCGAACCCTCGCCTCCATCGAAATAATTGAAAATAGCAGAGTCATAGCCGGATGAAACAGCAAATGCTTCTTTGGCGAACCATTTACGGTCTTCCAGGGAAGTTTCTGCACCCTTTTCATTCAACACCTGCATCAACGGCTGATACTGTGCTTTGGATGCTACGATCACTACATCTTTAAAGTTTTTTGCAGCGGCACGGATCAATGAGATACCGCCTATATCTATCTTTTCGATAATTGCCTGTTCTTCTGCGCCTGAAGCTACTGTTTCTTCAAACGGATAGAGGTCTACAATCACCAGGTCGATTTCAGGAATTTCGTATTCTGCAATCTGCGCTTTATCGCCTTCGTTATCTCTGCGGTTGAGAATACCTCCAAAAACTTTCGGGTGAAGAGTCTTAACACGTCCTCCCAGGATAGAAGGATAACCGGTCAGGTCTTCCACTGCATCGCAAGGGATATTTAATGATTCGATAAATGTCTGAGTTCCACCTGTTGACACGAAGGTTACACCTTCGCTATGAAGTTTCTTTAATATTTCATCCAGTCCCTCTTTATGGTATACAGAGACCAATGCACGCTTGATACGTTTTGTTGCAGCCATCTTTGTTCGGTTTATTTTAATGTTTTAGAGCACAAAAGTAGATAATTATTTTCAATAAGCACATAGGATAAGTAAATTTCTTTCCATAACAAAAGCGGGGATTTTTCATGCTATCCTGTTGATAGTGAAAAGTCCCCGCCATAAATAACGGAACGAACGCGATCCGTGTTAACGTTTATTCATTGCTCTCAACAAATTCTTACCAACCTTAAACCTGACGCTGGTACGGGGAGCGATCGGACAACTCTCTCCGGTACGGGGATTACGGCCTGCACGAAAACTCTGTTTCCAGGGACGGAAAGTGCCGAAGCCTTGCAGAACAATATCGTTCCCGTCACTCAGTCCCTCCTCCATCAGAACCTCCACCATCTGCCGCGCAACCACCTCGGTACATCCGACCCGGGATGCCATTGATTTTATTAAGTCTGTTTTATTCATAATTATTAGGTTGTTTCTGTTATTATCAAAATAGAACTATCCAATTATAGACTGATTGTTACTGGCTCCCCTCTTGAGAGACTGTGTAAAAACTAGTCTCTCGAGAGGGGAGAGAGACACTTTCGTCGCTGATAATCAACTCTAACATAACCTGGCGGTTGATGGCGGTGCGGGGTAGGTTTTTACGTCTTCACGGTCGAGGTAATGGCCGGCGGGTAGTAACGAGCTACGCGGTACATCTCCGACAGGGTGAGCCGGGCGGGATGCGAATATAAGAGGCGGGCGGCTTCGGCGTCGCTAACCGGAGCCGATTCTTAACTGAGGCGCAGTTCCACGCGGCGCAGGTAGGGGAAGATGTCGCGCAGTAGTTCGCCGTAGACGCGGCCGTCTTCCAGTTGCATCAGGTAGGTTTCGCAGCCTTCGAAGATGCCGTAGTTGTCGATGATGAAACAGACTGCTTCCGCATAGGGTTTGCCGGAAACAGAGACCATGCGGCGCAGTTCCTCCAGTCTTCCGCCACGTTGCCACAGATCACCGGGCAGCCTTCCGACAGGTAACGGCGGCTGATGTAGGTGCGGAACTCTTCGGCACGCTGGCGCGACAATGTCTCGTTATGCTGGTAGGAGCCTTCGGGCGAGGCGTAGCTGGCGACCAGCACCTGACGAAACTGCGAAATACCGGATTCATCTTCGGGGATCAGGAAACGGATTTCCTTGTTATAGCGGTTGTAGATCGCGGCAGTGGGTTCGCCGGCTATCTTCACACAGGGCGGTACTCCTTCCCCACCCTCTGCGAGGGTACGGGCCGGAAGGGCGGCGGAAAAGGCTATATATAATATGTATAGGAAATGTTTCATATGCCGGGCGGATTAGTGGATAAAAAAGATCAGGGAGACGTCCGCACGCGTCGGGCCGAAATAATGACGGCGGAATATTCCGAGCACTTCCGTACAGTCGTAGCAGACGTATTTTTCATATTGCATATAGGCGTAGCCGGCACCGACAAACGCTTCCCCCCAATGGCGGCCGATCACCCAATGGTAGCCCCGGTAGTTTTTCTCTTCCATTCCCGGGATAAACGGGATATTTCCGATATTGAAATGGCCGTAGTGGCCGTGAAGGCCGAAGAAGTGGCCCTCATACGTCTGGCAGGGCCAGTAGCGCAGTTCGGGTTGTACCAGGTAATGTTTGAGCGACATATCGTTTTTGAACTCCCAGGCATTGTAAGCGCCCCAAAGGTCAAGACTCATTTTCCTGCCCAGGCGGAACTCGAATCCCATATTCGGGGTGCTCGTTCCCCAATAGAGAAGGTTACTTTTCAACGACACATGTTGTCCGTGAAGAGGAATGGATACCATATGCAAACACATGAGTATCAATATATAAAAGAGTCTCTTTCCCATCGTTTATCTTTCTTTACCCCATAGACCTTATTTACGAAATAAGGTACCGGGCTTCATTTTGGGGAAAGAAAAAGACCTGTAAACTGATAGGAAAAAGGCTTTTTTAAAGGGGAAAAAGACTGGTTTCGCACAGGTTTATATAGTGAAAGGGTGTTAATTAGATTGATGCCCAGGGGCATTATGCGCCCAAACAGGCGGGATAAGACTTTTTAAGTAAAAGTTAGTAGCTGACAGACAAAAATAGTTGCTTTGGCATCACTTAGGTACATAACAATCTAGTCCAAAGCAAATTCATGTTTCAGAAATATGTTAATATATGCTTCCACTTTGTTTTTATTCCCTATCTTTGCCGTGCAAGATGCTTTGAAAAACAAGTTTTACTGCATTGTAGAAGTTAATATTAATACTTGCCACCCTTATTTCGTAAATAAGGGTTCAGGCCCTTTCCAGAAACATATCGGCCGCTTTCTTTGTAATCTTCGCATTCGCCTTGTTCAGTACCGACTGGTCCAGTTGGGCCAGGTAGATACGGGTTGTCTTCTCCGAAGTATGTCCCATGGCCTGGCTGATTACTGCCACCGGGATATTCTGACGGAGTGCCTCGGTAGCCCACGAATGGCGTGCCACATAGGAGGTCAGCTTCACCGACAGATGCAGGCGCTCACCGATAATCACAAGCAGGCTGTTGTATTTACGGAGTGCAGTTTTATAGGCTTCGTGCCCGTCCTTGCCCGCCGAGAGGACCGGGAAAAGGTAAGGGGAACCTTTCTGCCCGTACTTTCTCAAGAGTAACCGCATGGCAGGCGTAATCCCCACCCGTATCAGTGCCCCGGTCTTATGCCGGTAATAGACGATCTCACCGCCCACGATGTTTTTCTTTGTCAGGTAGGCAAGATCCACAAAAGGGATTCCGCAGGCGAGGTAAGAAAAAATAAACAGATCGAGCGCTTCACACAGCGAAGGTTCCCCCGGATAGTCCGCCTGCATCACTTTATTGACTTCCGCGATCTTCAAGGCACGTTTGGCCGTTTCCTCCCGTTTGAGATGCAACCCGGCAAAAGGGTCGCAGGCCGGTCCGGGCAATCCTTCCCGCAAAGCGGTATGGCAAAGTGCCCGGAAACTGCTCAGGTAACTGTTCACCGTATTCACCGCCAGCCCTTCGGCGCGCAGCGAACTGCCAAAATCATCCACCATGGCGGCGGTTATATCTGTCCATTGCAGCGAAGCGCCTTTCCAAAAACGGTACAGTCGGTTGCGAACCACACGGTAGAGATCAGCCGTACTATCCTTTCCCGCCTCCCGTTTCCGGGCGACCTGAAAGTCCATGTAAACGAAAATGTTTTGTGTCATATTTCTTATATCATTATAGAAAAAAACAAATGTACAACAAGTTATACGCTGCGGGAAGTTCCAAAAAGTCAATAGATTTTAGTATCTTTGCGCACTCATTCGAAAAATTAATAGGTATTCAATATATGATAACGGTAAACAATCTGGACGTACAGTTCGGCAAACGTATCCTCTTTCAGGATGTAAACATGAAGTTTACGCCGGGTAACTGCTACGGTATTATCGGTGCCAACGGTGCCGGAAAATCAACATTTCTCCGCGTAATCAGCAAACAACTCGACCCGACACGCGGTTCGGTAACTTTAGGCCCGGGAGAACGTCTTTCGGTATTAAGCCAGGACCACTTTGCTTTCGACGAATATACAGTTATGGACACGGTCCTGATGGGACACACCACCTTGTGGGAAGTCATGAGCGAAAAGAATGCGCTTTACGAAAAGCCTGACTTCAGCGATGCCGACGGTATCCGCGTTTCGGAACTCGAAGAGAAGTTCGCCGAAATGGAAGGATGGAACGCCGAAAGCGATGCAGCCAACCTGTTGAGCGGCCTGGGTATCGCCGAAGAGTACCATTACAGCATGATGAAAGACCTGAGCGGTAAGCAGAAGGTGCGTATATTACTTGCCCGCGCCCTTTTCGGACAGCCGGACAACCTGCTACTGGATGAGCCGACCAACGACCTCGACCTGGAAACGGTGAGCTGGCTGGAAAATTACTTGTCCAACTCCGACCACACGATCCTGGTAGTGAGCCACGACCGTCACTTCCTCGACTCTGTCTGTACACACACCGTAGATATCGACTTCGGTAAACTGCAAATGTTTGCCGGTAACTATAGCTTCTGGTACGAATCAAGCCAGTTGGCACTCCGCCAGCAGCAGAACCAGAACAAGAAAGCGGAAGAAAAGAAAAAGGAACTGGAAGAGTTTATCCGCCGTTTCAGTGCCAACGTGGCGAAGTCCAAACAGACTACCAGCCGTAAGAAGATGATCGAAAAGCTGAATATCGAAGAGATCAAGCCGTCTTCACGCCGTTATCCGGGTATTATCTTTACCCCGAATCGCGAACCGGGCAACCAGATTCTCGAAGTGAAAGGACTGACGAAAAGCATCGAAGGCAAGGTATTGTTCAAGGATCTGAACTTCAACGTAGAGAAGGAAGACAAGATTGTTTTCATCAGCCGTGACCCGCGTGCCATGACTGCCCTCTTCCAGATTATCAACGGAGAAGAAAAGCCGGAAGCCGGTACTTTCCAATGGGGCCAGACGATCACAACGACCTATCTACCGCTGGATAATGCCAAATATTTCGATTCCGATTATAACCTGATCGACTGGTTGAGCCAGTTCGCCGGAGATACCAACGAAGTATTCCTGAAAGGTTTCCTCGGCCGTATGTTGTTCTCGGGTGAAGAATTGCTGAAAAAGGTCAGCGTATTGTCCGGAGGTGAAAAGATGCGTTGTATGATTTCCCGGATGATGTTGACGGATGCAAACTGCCTGATCCTGGATACACCGACCAACCACCTGGATCTGGAATCTATCCAGGCATTCAATAATACGTTGCAGTCATTCAGAGGAAACGTCCTTTTCTCCAGTCATGACCACGAGTTCATCCAGACGGTGGCAAACCGTATTATCGAACTGACCCCTAACGGCATCATCGACAAGATGATGGATTACGATGATTACATCACCGATCCGACAGTAGCCGAATTACGAGAAAAGTTATATAAATAGTAACTTTTCCCCTCTGGAGAGGGGGCAGGGGGTGTGTATTACATATATTATATAGAGATGAAAAAGCGGTTGTTATTTCTTCTGACAGTATTTATTGGTTGGCTTCCGGTCCTCGCCATTCAAAAGCCGGTCTTCATGTTATATCACCATGCCTTAGCGAACGGGTGTTCGCTAACCGATTACCTTAAGGTAATTACTCATGGGTTGTTGCTTGATTGTACGGTTTCTGGATATCTGACAGTTATTCCGCTTCTCTCTGTATTGATTTCCATCTGGTTGCCGGGGAGGTTCTATCAGAAGTTCCTGAAAAGTTATTTCCTGATTATGGGAATCGTGGTTGCAGCCATCTTTGCGGTTGACGTTGCCTTGTATGGTTATTGGGGGTTCAGGCTGGACGCCACCCTGTTCTTTTACCTGCAATCGCCCGCCGATGCCATGGCCAGCGTGCCGGTCGGTACATTCCTGCTTCAGTTCGCTCTTTTCGGGATCTATGCTTACGGGATATTCTGGTTGTTTAAACGGTTTATCGTACCTTTATTTCCCGTGACCCCGGCCCAAAACAGATTGGGAGGGACCATCATAGTCCTGCTGCTCGCCGGCATCCTTTTCATTCCGATCCGGGGAGGCGTGACTACTTCAACCGCCAATGTCGGCATGGTCTATTTCAGCAAAAACCAGTTTCTGAACCACTCAGCGATCAATCCGGCATTCAGCCTGCTCGCTTCTCTCAGCAAACAACAGGATTTTGCCGCCCAGTTCAATTTCTTCCCGGAAGAAGAGAGAAAGGAGCGTTATGCCGCACTGACCCTTCCGGATGACAGCCTGACAAATAACACGGAAAAGGTCAACCTGCTGACAACCGACCGTCCAAACATACTGATCATCCTGATGGAAAGCTTTACGGCAAACGCCATCGAAGCCGTGGGAGGAGAAGCGGGGATCACCCCGAATCTGAACAGGCTGAGCAAAGAGGGGATCACCTTCACCAATATGTATGCCAACTCCTTCCGTACCGACAGGGGGATTGTTGCCGTACTGAACGGTTACCTGGCACAGCCGACGACTTCCATCATGAAGTATCCCGCCAAAAGCCAGACACTTCCTTCTATCGCCAAAAGCCTGGGAGAACAGGGATATATAGCCGATATGCTTTACGGAGGAGATATCAACTTTACAAATATGCAAAGTTACTTCTTCAGTTCGGGATACAGCCAAATCACTGCCGACCGTGACTTTCCTCTATCCAGCCGCCTCAGCAAATGGGGAGCAAACGATGATATTACATTCACCCATCTATACGAATCGATCAAAGACCGGGATGAAAAGACGCCGTGGCTCAGTACATTCCTGACATTGAGCAGCCATGAACCGTTCGAAGTGCCTTTCCACCATCTGGATGACCCGTATCTCAACTCCGTTGCATTTACCGACAGTTGCATCGGTAGCTTTATAGATAAGCTAAAGGAATTGCCAACCTGGAAGAACACGCTGATCGTGCTGGTATCCGACCACGGTTTCCGTTATCCTTCAACACTGACGGATTACGAACCCCGCCGTTTCCACATCCCGATGATCTGGTTGGGCGGAGCCGTTAAAGAGCCGATGGTGATCGACACCTATGCCAACCAGACAGACCTGGCTGCCACCCTATTGTGCCAGCTGAACCTGCCGCACGACTCCTTCATATTCAGCCGCGACATACTCGATCCCGGCTCCCCCAAATATGCCTTCTACACCTTCCCCAACGGATTCGGTTTCATCGACAGCACAGGCGTTTCAGTATACGACAACGAAAGCAACAAACCCTTGCTCGAAACTCCGGTAACAAACAGCGAAACCCGCCTGAATAAAGGCAAAGTACTGTTACAAACGCTGTATGACGATTTGGGTAGCAGGTGAAGAATAATGTTACTCCGTGTCTTCGCTTACTTTCTTTTCATAAGCACTACGCAGGCAGATAGTGATATAACCGAATAAGAGACCGATCGTACAATAAATCATCTCCGTCAGAGCTGCCGTAGCAAAAGTGGCATTCGGCACATAATTCATAAAGGCAAAGAAAGCACCTGCACCAATAAACAATGCCGGTACTAAGGACAGCCATTCGCTCCGCTCACAGAAAATAGCACAGAAAGCAATCACTCCTACCGCCACAGGTACGGCAAAGAATCCCAGAGCAGGCGTCATCGCACCGCCAAGAACCATAATAACAATAGAGGCAGCAATACCGATCGCATAAGCAATAAAGGCTTTTATCCCTCCCCTCACCGTACAACCGGCCAGGAAGTAAACCGCCCACGACTGAAAAGAAATCCAACTAAAACCGACATTTCCTTCGGGAGGCATGGAGGTGTACAACAACTGGTCCAATGCCTGTATCAGGCATGCTAAAACACCAATAATCACGGGAATCAAAACAAACTTTTTTAGTGTCATTGTGGTAAAAGATTTAAATGAGTAATTAGATATAGAATATAGTGATTTTCGTACCTCTCGCGGCAAATATATTAATTTAACTGATAAAACACAACGCGAAAAGACAGATAACGACTTGTTATTGTGCAAAATAGACTATTCACACCACCCTGACACCTATTCCCGACAGTCTAATAATTAACAGTTTCAGCCAACAAAAAATGGCCGATCTCCTCAGACCGGCCACCTTAAATTTTAGTTTCAAATATATCCTAAAGGACTTTATTTCGCATAACTTACAGCACGGGTTTCGCGGATAACCGTGATTTTTACCTGCCCCGGATAAGTCATTTCATCCTGTATCTTCTTTGCGATTTCGTTTGACAGGTTTTCCGTATCCTTGTCGTCGATCTTATCTGCCCCAACAATAACGCGAAGTTCGCGGCCTGCCTGGATAGCATAAGTCTTCACAACACCCGGATAAGAAAGAGCCAATTGTTCCAGATCGTTCAAACGTTTGATATAAGCCTCAACGATTTCACGACGGGCACCCGGACGAGCTCCGGAGATAGCGTCACAAACCTGAACGATCGGTGCCAGCAATGTCTGCATCTCAACCTCATCGTGGTGGGCACCTACTGCATTACAGATATCCGGTTTTTCCTTATATTTCTCGCAAAGCTTCATACCCAGGATTGCGTGCGGCAATTCCGGTTCATCATCAGGCACCTTACCAATATCATGTAACAAACCTGCACGTTTCGCTTTCTTCGGGTTCAATCCTAATTCGGAAGCCATCACGGCACAAAGATTGGCCGTTTCACGGGCATGCTGCAACAGGTTCTGACCATAAGAAGAACGATATTTCATCTTACCGATCATACGGATCAGTTCGGGATGCAATCCATGAACCCCCAGGTCGATCACCGTACGTTTACCGGTTTCAACCACTTCGTCTTCCACCTGTTTTTTAACTTTCGTCACCACCTCTTCGATACGGGCCGGATGGATACGTCCGTCCTGTACCAACTGGTGCAATGCCAAACGGGCAATCTCACGGCGAACCGGGTCAAAGCCGGAAAGAACGATCGCTTCGGGGGTATCGTCGACAACGATCTCAATACCGGTAGCTGCTTCCAGGGCACGGATGTTACGGCCTTCACGACCGATGATACGTCCTTTGATCTCATCCGATTCGATATGGAATACGGTAATGGAGTTTTCGATCGCCGTTTCAGTCGCTACACGCTGGATAGACTGGATAACGATCTTCTTTGCTTCTTTATTAGCCGTCATCTTCGCTTCTTCCATGATCTCATTGATATAAGAAGTTGCTTCCGATTTGGCTTCGTCTTTCAACGATTCGATCAGGCGTTCTTTAGCTTCATCGGCAGAAAGTCCGGAAAGGGCTTCCAGCTGCTCGATCTCCCGTTGATGAAGTTTTTCCAGATCCTGTTTTCTTCTATCTACCAATTCCAATTGAGTAGCCAGATTTTCTTTCACCGCATCAATCTCGCAGTTTTTACGCTGCAAATCTTCCTGACGCTGGTTGAGTGTCAGTTCACGTTGTTTCAACTTTCCTTCGGCCGACTGGATCTTTGCGTTCCTTGCCGATACTTGTTTTTCCAGATCCGCTTTCAGATGAAGGAATTTTTCCTTTACTTCCAGCAATTTGTTTTTCTTGATCACTTCCGCTTCCTTCTCGGCTTCCCTCAGTACGGAATCGTACCTCGACTTCAGAAGAAAACGCATGCTCAACCACGTCAACAACCCTCCTATCAGGAGAGCTACAATTGATGATATGATTATATACACTGTCATTTTACTTATAATTTAAATTCATATATATATAAAACAAAAAAAGCACTACAATACACGGCAACCGTGCAGAGCAGTGCGGAAACTCTTCTTACAATTATATTATAATTACTTATCCTTCAAATACTGTTCCAACTCACCCGTGAGTTCCTGTATCTTATCTGTAATAGGACTTGTATCGTTTATATCTTCCAATTGCAAATTAGTCATAGACAATTGAAAAGCAACCATGGCTAACAAATCTTTTACATCCACATCGGACTGAGCAAAATTTTGCCGATACTGATTGATCTTATTACGTATCTGCTTGGCGGCATCCCGCGCCAATTGCTCGTCTTTCCGATCAATCCAAAGACCGTAACTCTTTTCGGCTATATCTAAATGTATAAGAAATTTATCGTCCATCGCTTCTATTCGTTTAATAGTGCAATGCACTTGTCTACTTCCCGCACTAACTTCGATAAACGCATCCTTGCACTTTTCATTTCCCCTTCATTTACGGAAACGACTCTTGCTGTCAGCAGTTTATCGCATTTGGTATTCAACTCTTCAATCGTTTTTATTGCCTGCTTCAGTTCTGCTTCCTTATGGTTCAAAACAGTTGTGAGCTCGTCGATCTTATGGTTTTGCTTATTACATAATTCCATTAAATCACGAACTCTAACCTCAAATACAGCCAACAATCTCTTTTGATCTTCGGTCATTTCACACCAAATTCTAGACAAAAGTAAAATTTAGAATTGAATTAAACAACAAGGCGGTCTGTTTTTTTAAACAGAAAACATCCAAACACACAAAAGGCCGTCCAAATAATATCCGAACAGCCCTCCTAACCAAGTATCGGTTACGCGATTAGATCAACGCAACAAATAATTCACCTTCAATCTCTTCGAAAGACAACTTTCCTTCTTTTGCTAACCAACCAAATGCAGCATACATGTCTTTTTCTGCTTTGATCTTAGTTGCTTTCTTTACTGCCTTAACACTCATTTTTCCGCCTTCGTTTAAAACTGTCCAAACAAGGCCGGCGTTTGTACCAATCAATTCGATCATTTTCTTTTTCGTTTTGTTAATTCGTTAACGGGGGCAAATTTATAGATTAATCGATTAAAACAAAAGGAAATAGATGTTTTTTAGCATAAAAACGGGTGTTTTTGAGGTTTCTAAACATAATTAACGCGTTTATAACATAATTTTCACTCTACTTTCAGGCGTAATCAACTCCATTTCCAAATTAGTTGTTGATACATATCGGGTTAATAGGGACACCCCATAGGTCAACGCCTCTTGCAGCCCCTCCTTTCCGGAGTATCCGTTTATAATCATTAACAGCTTTCCCGTATTCATGTCGATCTTGGTTCGTTCTTCATCGCTGGTCGGAGTACCAACGCCTCCCTGATTATCGCGATAGACCGGGAGGCCGGCTATATTCAGTTCGCCACGGCCTATTCCATGATAAATCTCGCCTTCCCGACCGACACCCAGCACCAGGTCTCCGTCGATCTTACCGGCATCGAACCCGCCGATAGAATAGCCGCTCTGAATAGACAGGAGATTGATTATATCGACCAATGTATCTATTTTATATAAGGGTAATTCGCGGAGGATACGCCGGCGAAGCGCTTCCGCCGAAGGACGGTAACGGTTCGGATCTTTACCCAGACGCTTATAAGCCTGTCTGGTTGCCTGGATAGGAGGAAATTTGTTTATATCTTCCAATTTGCAGGTTGTGCGGATATGGGTTTCCACTTCTGTTATTTCTTTCCACAATTGTTCGTCCGAAACGGTGTTTACCACGTCGCATTCCACAACGGCGACATGCAGGTCCGGGCAAGCCTTCGCTATTTCTTCCGAGATAGAAACATGTATCATATAGTATTACTCTTTAATCATTATACCGGACAGGATACGTCCGCTTTTTATTCCCAACCGGCGAGCGGAGAAAAAATCTTCATGGTGCTGATAGGTGCAGATTCCGGAAACTTCAATACGCTCCGGCAATAATCCGGATTGCAGCAACTGGATACGGTTTGCCTCCCAGAGGTCGATATGGGCTTTACCGGTCTGAGCGTTTCGTTCCATGATACGATTCATATCCACACCAGTCTCCCTGAAAGCATCGACCACCTCCTCGCCTACCTCGAAAGCCTCCTTGCTGATCGACGGGGCGATACCCGCCATCATCAGGGCAGGATTACAAGAATAACGGTCTGCCATACAACGGATGGTTTTAGCAACGATCTGCTTTACCGTTCCCCGCCATCCGGCATGGATAGCCGCCACCACCTTCTTATCCGGCGCATAGACCAGAACCGGGACACAGTCTGCCGTAGAGACAGCGATGCAGATTCCCGGTATATCCGTCACCAGTGCATCTTTTCCGTACATCTCCTGCTGTTGGGCATCAATACAACTTATTTCCGCTTCATGCACCTGACAAGGCGCAAAAATCCTTTCGGGAGAAATTCCCATTGCATCCGAAAGAAGCTGACGGTTCATCCGAACGGAAGCCGGATCGTCACCGCTGAACTCTCCCGGATTCATCGTCGCATAATTACCCTGGCTCACTCCTCCGTGACGGGTCGTTATAAAATGAGAAATGTTGCATTCTCCGCTTAATCCGGAGAATTGCAACATTTCTACTGTATTACTTTTCAGTTTCTTCATCTTCGTCGTCCCACTCGTATTCTTCATACTCTTCATCCGGATCGTCGTCGACAGGAAAGACGAAATCATCGTCATCATCATCCAGCGGTATCGAACTGACATCGATATTCTGGTGGACGATATTTTCGACTTCGTGGAAGGTTTCCTTATTCAGTTCCTTCCACAACAGGTCTTTCAACTCCGTAATACCCTGCTGGGTAATGGAAGAGATAAACACATGCGGAATACCTTCGGGTAAATCCTCCGACAGGGCTTCGATCAGCTCGTCATCCAGCATATCACTCTTGGTGATTGCCAGCACACGGCTTTTACCCAACAATTCGGGATTGTATTTTACCAGTTCGTTATGAAGGATCTCGTATTCCTTTTTAATATCGTCGGTATCTGCCGGGATCATAAACAGAAGCAGCGAATTTCGTTCGATATGACGAAGGAAACGGAGTCCGAGACCTTTCCCCTCACTGGCTCCTTCAATAATACCGGGAATATCGGCCATCACGAATGAACGATGGTCACGATAACTTACGATACCCAGGTTCGGTTCCAGTGTCGTGAACGGGTAATTCGCAATCTTCGGTTTAGCCGCCGATACAACAGAGAGCAAAGTCGACTTTCCGGCATTCGGAAAACCTACCAACCCCACATCAGCCAGCAACTTCAATTGCAGGATGACTTTGCGTTCCTGAGCCGGTTCGCCCGGTTGAGCATAACGGGGAGCCTGGTTGGTAGATGTCTTGAAATGCCAGTTGCCTTGTCCGCCACGACCACCTTTCAGCAGCATGACTTCCTGGCCGTCTTCGGTAACGTCGCAGATATATTCGCCGGTTTCGGCATCATACACTACAGTTCCGCAGGGCACTTCAATCACCCGGTCTTCACCGTCTTTTCCGAAACTGCGCTTGGCACTGCCGCCTTCGCCGTTCGTTGCCATGATATGACGTTCGAACTTCAGATGCAGGAGGGTCCAGTAATTCCGGTTGCCACGAAGATACACATGGCCTCCTCGCCCTCCGTCGCCTCCGTCGGGGCCTCCTTTCGGAATATATTTCTCACGACGAAAGTGAGAAGACCCTCTTCCGCCCTTTCCCGAGCGGCAATAGATCTTTACGTAATCTACAAAGTTTGATTCAGCCATTTTCTTATTTCTTTCTTATTTTACTTTATTTACTGCTTCTTTGATACGATCGAAGATTTCTTCGACTGTACCCATTCCGTGGATACCGACGTGTTTGCCTTCTCCCACATAGTAATCAGCCAAAGGTGCTGTCTGTTTGTGATAAACATCCAGTCTCGATTTGATTGTTTCCAGGTTATCGTCCGAACGTCCTGATACTTTGCCGCGTTCCAGCAGACGAGAAATCAGTTCATCTTCTTCAACCTGCAGGTTCAGCATCACTGAAACATCCGTACCGCGTTTGTTCAGCATTTCTTTCAATGCTTTTGCCTGCGGGATAGTACGGGGGAAACCATCGAAGATAACACCTTTTGAACTTGCTTTGCTGTCCAATACTTTGGCAAGCATATCAACAATCAGTTCATCCGGTACAAGCTGACCTTTTTCAATATAATCCTTAGCGATCTTACCAAGTTCGGTTTCACCTTTCATTTCAGCACGCAATACATCACCAGTTGAAATGTGATCCAAACCATACTCTTTAATGATCAACTCACTCTGTGTTCCTTTTCCTGAACCCGGAGCTCCAAAAATAACAACGTTCAACATAATATTGTTCCTTATTTATAAATGTATTTTTCAGTTATCAAACTCACCTGTAAGCTGTCATCTGTCAACTATTAACTGTCACCTTGTAAATATCCCGGTAGGCACGCCCCATTTCATCATAATCCAGCCCGTAACCGACAATAAAGTCGCTTGGTATCTGCAAACCGACATAGTCAGGCTTCAGATCGCATTTCAGGGAATCGGGTTTGAAGAGCATGGTTGCCAGCTTGACATCCGCCGCACCGTCATTTCTCAGCTTATCCATAACAAACTGCATGGTGTAACCGGTATCGATAATGTCTTCCAGCAGGATCAGGGTACGTCCTTTCACATCGGCCTGCACCGGCATAATCTCACGAACAACTCCGGTGCTATTGAGGCCACGATAAGAAGAATAGCGGGCAAACGTAATTTCGTAGTAGGTGTCCATCTGCCGCATCAGTTCTGCGGTAAACATGAACGCCCCGTTCAATATGCCTACGAACAGAGGGTTAGTATCTCCTACATCTGCCTTAATCTGTTTAGCCATCTTCGCAATGGCATCCTTGATCTCCTTCTCCGGGATAAACAGTTCAAATTCTTTATCTTTTAATCGGATCTTGTCCATATACCGTTTATTTTTCGAGGGAACAAAGGTACAATATTTTCAGTGAAGCACAAAAAGATTTTACTTCCTGCTTTCAGTCAGGATATTTCCGTCCATCATGCGGATTAAACGTCCGGCCATCCGGGCATTTTCTTCCGAGTGTGTCACCATGACGACGGTTGAACCTTCCTTGTTGAGTTCGAGAAGCAGATTCATGACTTCGTTACCGTTCACCGAATCCAGGTTTCCGGTCGGTTCGTCCGCCAGGATGATCTTGGGATTCGTTACAATAGCACGGGCAATAGCCACGCGCTGTTGCTGTCCGCCGGAAAGCTGCTGCGGATAATGTTCCGTACGATGGGCAATCTGCATCCGGTCGAGTGCGGCATTTACCCTCGCAACCCGTTCCTTTACCGGGACTCCGGCATATAAAAGAGGCAATTCCACATTCTCAAAGACCGTCAGTTCGTCTATCAGGTTAAAACTCTGAAAGACAAATCCCAGATTACCGTTCCTCAAGTCTGTCCGGTTATTCTCCGTATAACGTGAAACTTCTTCTTCCAGAAACCACAACTCGCCGGAAGTCGGATTATCCAGCAACCCCAACAGGTTCAGCAATGTTGATTTACCGCAACCCGAAGGTCCCATTACTGCAACGAACTCTCCCTGGTTTATTTCCAGATTAATACCGTTCAAGGCTGTAGTCTCAACACTCTCCGTACGAAATACTTTCGTTAAATTTACTGCTTTTATCATGATGCTTATTTTATTATTCTTATTCATTTATTCATATCTCAACGACTCCACCGGATTCCGGGAAGCTGCCCGCCAGGTCTGCGCTACAACTGTCAGGAAGGTTATCAGCAGGATAATCAGTCCCGCCAGCGGAAACAGCCACCAACTGATAGGAGTCTGATAGGCAAAATTACTCAGCCAGCGAACCATCAGAAGATAACCGACCGGACAGGCTATCACAAAGGCGATTCCCACCCAAATCATATATTCCCGGCAAAACATACGGACAATGCGGTCGGAATGCGCACCGTTCACTTTCCGGATACCTATTTCCTTCGTCCGCTGTGCGGTAGCCAGGGCAACCAGTCCCAGTACGCCCATCATGGCGACAACGATTGCCAGGACGGTAAAGATCAGAAACATCCGGCTCAACTGCTGTTCATGGGCATAATTCAGGTTCAACGCATCGGAAAAGAAACGGTAGGAAAATACATTGTCCGGGCGCATCTCTTCATATTTCTCTTTCAGGAACTTCAATGTCCCCGCCTTATTCTCGGGTGATATCTTTATATACATTGTATTCAATAATTGACGGGAATAATAGATGTAAGCCGGTTTGACCTCCTCACGCAACGACTGGAAATGAAAGTCCTTCACCACGCCGACAATCCGCGAAGTCTCCCCGAACCATCCTTTATTCTGAACGACCATGCCTACCGGGTCTTTCACCTGCATCATCTTCCAGGCGGTTTCATTAATGACTACCGGCGATTCCTTCTGGTAAGTGCCATCCATATAGGCATTCTTGTCGGCACCGAAAGATTCGCCTTTCAGCAAGGTCACTCCCAATGTCTTCATAAAATTGCCGTCACCCACAACACCGACCATCTTCAGCGAATCGACCTGTCCGTTTTCACCTATCCAACTGAAAACGGCTTCTTCCGTCTTATGTCCCCGAAGGTAATTCGACAGGTCCACGCCTCCCGCCACATTCCCGACATTCGGATTTTTCATTACTTCCTGCCTGTAATCGTCTATTCCCTGGTTGCCGTAGTAGGCCATCAGTTCGAACACATCACAATCCACGACGACCATATCTTCCTTATCCAGTCCGAGGTCTGCATTTTGCAGGTAATGAAGCTGACGGAAGACCACCGAAGTGGAAAAAAGCATCGTAATGGCAATAACAAACTGCACACACACCAAGCCTTTGATAAGCGTCCCTTTCCGGCCGGTTGCCTTTCCGCCTTTAAAGGCCAGCAAAGGGTTGAACGACGACATATAGAAAGCAGGGAACGCTCCTGCCAGACTCCCGACTCCTATTATACCGAACAGGATAAATAACATAGTCTGCCAGTTAAACAACAAAACAATATCTTTCCCGACAAACCGGTTGAAGAAAGGCAACAACAATTCCGTCAGTGCCAACGCCAGGACCAGCGAAAGGAAAGCCTGGACCAAGCTCTCGGACAGGAACTGCGTAATCAGCATCTTACGTTTCGCCCCTGTCACCTTCCGGACACCGATCTCCTTATAACGCAGCGATGCACGGGCAGTCGACAAAGTGG
This sequence comes from Parabacteroides goldsteinii, assembly GCF_020091425.1. Taxonomy (NCBI): domain Bacteria; kingdom Pseudomonadati; phylum Bacteroidota; class Bacteroidia; order Bacteroidales; family Tannerellaceae; genus Parabacteroides; species Parabacteroides goldsteinii. The sequence goes on from NZ_CP081906.1 coordinate 3,395,474, forward strand.
TAAAGTTGAATGCCCCCATAAAAATAATCAACAGGGCCAACGCCATAAACAACCAGATTTGCGACATATTTCCGTAATTATCGACCGACGGGTCTTTAAATGAGGTATGTAAATGAATATCTTTCAATGGCTGGAACTCCAACGGCCTCCCGTCTTCCCGCTGATTTATCCAGGTACGGCCCATAGCCTTCCGGTCAGCTTCCGATAATACGGAGCCTTTCCTCAACTGGATATATACATTCGTTCCTTCCGCAAAATCCCAGCTCAGCGGCTCAAAATAGGCCTGCTCACCCAGCAACACTTCAAACCGGATATGGCTTTTACGGGGCACCTTCAGGACTGCCGCCACTTTATAACGGTGAACTTGCCCCAGAAACTGGCAGGTGACATCTTTGCCGACAGCCGGAGAATCTCCGAACAGCTTCTTTGCCGTAGACTCCGCCAGCACGATCTGTTGCGGGTCTTTCTTCATCAGGGCCGGATCGCCCGCTATCACCGGGAAACTGAACATATCAAAGAAGGCCGTATCCACAAATGTATACTTCGCTTCGATCAGATTTGCTCCCGAATGAAGGTTCAGCATACCGAAGTTGAGTACAAAGGTTGCATTCTCCACCTGTGGGAACTCCTCTCGTAATGCTTTGCTCAACGGGGCCACCGTGTAAGCTGATTCTTTCATTTCCCCACCGTCTTTCCGGTCTACGGCAATCACCCGGTAGACAGAGTCGCGGTTCCTGTGGAAATCTTCGAATGTCAACTCATCCACGATCCACAGATAGATAAGGAAAGCGGCTGTCATTCCCAGCACGAAACCCAACATATTAATAGATGAAAACAGAAAACTCCGCTTTATCTGCCGGATGGCTACTTTTATATAATGCTTAATCATATCGTTTTTATTTATTGTTATTTTATTCATACCGTAATGATTGTACCGGGTTCCTGGATGCGGCACGCCAGGTCTGCGCTATAACGGTCGACAACGTTATCAGCAAGATAATACCGCCCGAGAGCGGGAAAAGCCACCAACTGATCGTTGTCTGATAAGCAAAGCCACTCAGCCATCTCAGCATGAACAGGTAGCCGAGCGGACAGGCGACCACAAAGGCAATGCCTACCCAAATCGCATATTCCCGGCAAAACATACGGACAATGCGGTCGGAATGCGCACCGTTCACTTTCCGGACACCGATCTCCTTCGTTCGCTGTACCGTTGAAAGAGTCACCAGACCGAACACCCCCATCATCGCCACGATAATAGCCAACACGGTAAAGATCAGGAACATCTGGCTTTGTTGCCGTTCGCGGGTATAATTCTCATTCAGGACATCCGTCAGGAAACGGTAATTAAAGAGCATATCCGGACGTGCCTCCTCATATTTCTCTTTCAGGAACTTCAGAGTCTCCGCCTGTTTCTCTGCCGAGATCCGAACATACATATAATTAAACAACTGAACCGTATAATAAAAGAATGCAGGTTTTATCTTCTCCCGCAACGGCTGGAAGTTAAAGTCTTTCACAACACCAACGACCCTGGAATTACGAATGCCGATGCCACCGCCAGCCAGCAGCATACCGACCGGATTCTCAACTTTCAGCATCTTCCATGCCGTTTCATTGATAACGATCGGCGATTCTTGTGCATAAGAGCCATCCCAGTAATGGTCGGGATTTGAGCCGAACGTTTCTCCTTTCAACAATGTCAACCCCAATGTTGGAATAAAGTCGCTGTCTCCGACCATTCCTACCATCTTCACCGAGTCTGTTTTCCCGTTCTCATCTTCCCACCTGAACATATTTTCTTCAAAGCTATATCCTTGCAGGTAGTTGGTTATCTCCACACCCAACGCCACACTCTTCACATACGGATTTTTAAGTATCTCCTGCTTGAAACCGTCTGCTCCCCGGCGCCAGTCCAAAACATCGACCTCAATCAGATGTTCCTTATTCAATCCCAGATCGGCATTCTGCAAATAATGGAGTTGCTTGAATATGATAGTCGTACAAATAATCATGGTTATCGCGATTACGAACTGTAGACAGACCAGCCCTTTGATCAATCTCCCCTTCTTACCGGTCGCCTGCCCTCCCTTGAAGGCCAGCAGCGGACTGAACGACGACATATAGAATGCAGAAAAAGAACCTGCCAGGCAACCGACTCCGACAATACCGAACAGCACAAACAACAAGGTCTGCCAATTGAATTGCAAAGTAATATCCTTCTCAACAAACATATTAAAAAATGGCAACAGCAATTCCGTCAGCGCCAGCGCCAACAGCAACGAGATAAAAGCCTGCACCAGACTTTCCGACAGGAACTGTATGATCAGCTTCTTCCTTTTCGCCCCGTTCACCTTCCGGACGCCTATCTCTTTGGAACGCAAAGAAGCACGGGCAGTCGATAAAGTCATAAAATTAAATGCCCCCATAAAGATGATCAGGGCAGCCAACGCCGCAAAAAGGTAAATCTGCTGCATATTCCCGTGATTATACACATCGTTGGGTTCCTTAAATGCTGTGCGCAGATGGATATCTTTCAACGGTTGGAAGGCCAGGGGCTTTCCCCATTGCGAATGCTTCACCCAGATGTCGCGCATGGCCAGCCGGTCGGCATCCGTCAAAGAGGTTCCTTTCTTTAGTTGGATAAAAACGTGCATCCTCTCCGAGAATCCCCAAAGTTCATCTTTTATTTCGTCCCACAAATAAGAATCCCAACTTGCCAGTACCTCAAACTGTATATGACTCTTGCGGGGCACTTTCAATACCGCCGCTACCTTATAATATTTTTTATTGAATTTACAGGTGACCTCTTTTCCTATAGCCGATGTTTTACCGAACAGCTTCTCCGCAATCGCCTCTGAGAGCACGACCATCTGAGGGTCTTTCTTCAGCAGGGACGGATCGCCTGCCACAACCGGAAAACTGAATACATCAAAGAATGTCGTATCGACATATCCATAGTTAGCCTCAACTCCTACATCCCCGGCGTAAATATCATATTTACCACCATACTTTATAAAGGTCGCATTCTCCACCTTCGAAAAATCCTTCCGGAACACTTCGCTAAGCGGGGTAACCGTAGAGGGAACCTGCCCTTTTGCAGACTGCTCTTCACGGATCACCCGGTAAATATAGTCTCCGTTCTTATTAAAATCTTCAAATGTCAGCTCATCCACTATCCAGAGATAGATCAGGAAAGCGGCTGTCATCCCCAACACAAATCCCAGCATATTGATAGATGAAAACAGAAAACTCCGCTTTATCTGCCGGATGGCTACTTTCACATAATGTTTAAACATGGTCATTTTATTAATCAGTTCATATCTTGCTATAAGTAATCAACATTCATGCCATTTTTCTAACCGGCTAGCCATCAGCAAAATGTAATATATAGAGACTACGACTACCGTACGATATCGTACAGTTCCCCATACGTTTCCGTACGGTACTTCACCGGCAACTAACCCGAAACACCGGATGAACTAATTCTTTTCTCCTTATTAAGTAATATTTTAGTCCTCTATTTTATTTCTTTCCCCCTTGCTGAAAATCAATTTTTAGCATGCTCAAAATTAATTTGATGCATGCCCGAAATTGATTTTGTGCTAGCTCAAAAGCAAAAAATCTAAGAAGAAAAATAATAGATATCAGGGAGGTAAACATTAAAAGTTCGTTTAGTTGGGATTAGTTTACCGGCTATCCGGAAATTTTACCTAAGTTTGGGCCATCTAATCAATACATGAAGAAGGAATATCATGGCAGTACGACAAGGAAAAATATTAGTTATCGACGACAACGAAGACATTCTCTTTACATTGAAAATGCTGCTCCGGCCTTTGGCTGAAAGCGTTACGACCTGCACAAGCCCTAAAGAGATCAACCGGCTCGTATCGACTACCAAATACAATGTCATCCTGCTCGATATGAATTTCACGGCAGATGCCGTTAGCGGAAAAGAAGGTTTTTACTGGCTGGAACGTATCCGCGAAATATCTCCCGAGACTGTCGTCATCCTGATCACAGCCTATTCGGATACGGAAAAGGCCGTCCGCGCCATCAAAGCGGGAGCCACCGATTTCATCCCTAAGCCCTGGCAGAACGAGAAGATGCTGGCAACCATCTCGTCGGCACTCGAACTCAGCCTGCGGCGCGGAGAAGTGCAGACGCTGAAAGAACAGAAGTCTGTCCTCACCACGACGGAGCCGGAGCTGGAAGTGATCGGCGAATCTCCCGCCATGGAAAAGATATTCAAGACGGTAGAAAAGTTGAAGAATGCGGATGCCAACATTCTTTTGCAGGGCGAAAACGGGACGGGAAAAGACCTGATTGCTTATACGCTCCACAAACAATCGTCACGCAACCAGGAGGCTTTCGTGCCTATCGACCTGGGAAGCATCCCGCACAACCTGTTTGAAAGCGAACTGTTCGGCTACGAAAAAGGAGCTTTTACGGATGCAAATAAAAGCAAGTCGGGACGTTTTGAGATCGCATCCGGCGGCACGCTCTTTCTGAACGAGATCGGAAACCTGCCGCTTATGCTCCAATCCAAACTGCTTACGGTGATCGAACAGCAGAAGATAAACCGCCTGGGATCGACCAAAGAGACTTCCATCAATGTCCGGCTGATCTGCGCAACCAATACCGACCTCCATGCCGCCGTACAGGACGGCAGTTTCCGTCAGGACCTGCTTTACCGCATCAATACGATCGAGATTTTCATTCCTCCCTTGCGGGAAAGGGGGAACGACATCTCTCTCCTGGCAGATCATTTCCTGAAACGGTACAGCCATAAATATAAGAAAGAGATCGAAGGCTTCTCACGGGAGGCGCGGCAGCTTCTGAAACAATACAACTGGCCGGGCAACGTCCGCGAACTGCAACATGTCATTGAACGGGCCGTCATCCTTTCCGACCAAAAAAAGTTGCAGTACGACGACTTCATGCTTCGTACTCCCGTTTCCAGCTACCGCGAAAAGGAAGAAAAGTTCAACCTGGAAGAGCTGGAAAAGAAAACCATACAGGAGGCTTTGCATCATTGCTCCGGCAATCTGACACAGGCTGCCGACTTATTAGGTATTACGCGTACATCTTTATATAGGCGACTGGAAAAATACGGTTTATGAAACAATACTCGAAAAAAGCTATCGGGCTGATCCTTTTAATAGTAATCACCAGCCTGGTTCTTGCCTTTTTGGTGGCGGGACAGTTTTATATTTCCGCTTTCATTGCCGGCATGATTCTCCTGATAGAAGCCTGGTACCTGCTCCGGCAGATGGAACGGAGCGACCGGTTATTCCGGCATTTTGTCTGGTCGGTACGTTATTCCGACTTCCTTTCTTCGGGCACAACACACCAGGAACCGTCGGATGCCCTCCCGCAAGAACTGACCGGAGCGGTGGAAGAGGCTTTGCAATTCTATAAGAAACATCTTCAGCAAAAGGAAAGCCAACTGCAATATTTCCAGGCACTGGCCAATCATATCGACCTCTCTGTCTTCGTTTATTCTCCCGAAACGGGACAGGTCGAATGGATGAACCAGGCAGCCAAAATACAAACCGGCCTGAACTTTGCCGAAACGATAGATGACCTGGCTGCTTACCATCCGGAACTTCCTGCCCGGCTGCGCATCCTGCATCCCGGTGAACTGTCTATCCTGCAAGTCCGCCGCCAGGAAGATTACTCGCAACTGATCCTGTCATCCATGTCATTCGTGGTATTGAACAAGCCGCTTACCGTCGTCAGCATGAAGAATATCCGCTCGGTACTGGAAAATAAAGAGACGGAAGCCTGGCAGAAGCTCATCCGGGTTCTCACACATGAGATCATGAATTCCATGACACCGATCGTATCCCTCTCCGAGTTATTGAAAAGCAAACAGACTTCGGATCCTATCACGGACGAGGAACGCGAAGAGATACACCAGGCTGTCGACACCATCTTCCGGAGAAGCAGCGGCCTGGTCCGCTTCGTTGAAAACTATAGAAAAGTGACCGGCATTCCTACCCCCGTCCCCGAAATCATACCTGTCGACAGCTTGCTCGACAATGTCACCCTGCTATTCAGGGAGGAAACGGATAGCATAAAAGTCCTGCCTTCGGCTTCGCATTTACAGGTCATCGCCGACAAAGCTCTGATCGAACAGATACTGATCAATCTGATAAAAAATGCGCTGGATGCGACACAGGAATGTGAGAATCCCCGGATAGAACTATCGGCAGGGATCAATGCGGAAGGTAAAAACTATATTCAGGTCAGCGATAATGGGACAGGCATTCCGGCAGACGTCCAGGAGCGCATCTTCATACCGTTCTTTACGACCAAGCCTGTCGGTTCCGGTATCGGACTCAGTATTTCCCGGCAGATCATGTATATGCACAAAGGCAGCCTGACCGTTATCTCGGAAGCAGGGAAAGGAAGCCGTTTCCTGCTTACTTTCGCCTGATTGGCGAAAATGCTTCCTTTCCTTTTTAAAAAAGGGGGAACAACATAGCAAAGTTTGTTATACATTTGTATGCTGAATAAACTTCTGATATCCTACAGTTATGATAAAGATATTTCCAACAGACAAAGTAAAAGAACTCGATCAATACACAATCCAGAACGAACCGATCAGTTCTATCGACTTAGTAGAACGCGCCTCAACGGTCTTCGTGCACGAATTTTGCCGCCGTTACTCCAAGCAAACCCGTATCATCGTATTTGCCGGACAGGGAAACAATGGTGCCGATGCACTCGCTATCGCACGGCTATTGAAGGACGAATGTTACAGGGTTGAAACTTATCTGTTCAACCCGACCGAGCATCTTTCTTTTGATTGTGAGATGAACAAGCAACGGATACTCGGATTGGAGAAGGTTGAATTTACCGAAGTGGTAGCCGACTTCGTCCCTCCGGTACTGACCGACCGCGATGTCGTGATCGACGGTTTGTTCGGTTCCGGTCTGAACCGTCCGTTGACCGGCGGTTTTGCTGCAATGGTAAAATATATCAACCAGTCGGATGCTACGATCGTATCTATCGATATTCCCTCCGGATTGTTCGGGGAGAATAACCAGACGAATGATCCGGATTCTATCGTAAGGGCAAGCCTGACGCTGACATTCGGATTCCCGAAACTGGCTTTCTTCTTCCCCGAAAATGCTCAGTATGTCGGTGAGTGGAAAGTGTTGGACATCGGTATTCACCCGGATATCGTCGATAATACGTCTACTCCCTATATGATGGTGACGGAAGACGATATCTCCGAAGTATTCCAGCCCCGCGATAAATTCTCCCATAAAGGGACTTTCGGTCACGCATTGCTCATTGCCGGAAGCAAAGGAAAGATGGGAGCCGCCCTGCTTGCCGCCCGTTCATGCCTGAGAAGCGGCACGGGATTACTGACCGTGCATATCCCGCAACGTGGTGAAGTCATTATGCAGGCAGCTTTTCCGGAAGCCATGATCAGCTTCGATCCGCATGCCGACTATTTCACGACCGTGCCCGAAATATCCATCTATTCCGCTATCGGTGTAGGACCTGGATTAGGACAACATCTCGAATCGGCCGCCGCCCTGGAACGTCTGTTGCAGACAACCGACAAGCCGGTCGTGCTGGATGCCGATGCATTAAACCTGATCGCTTCCAATAAAGATTTATTGAACCGCATTCCTCCGCGCAGCATCCTCACACCGCATCCGAAGGAGTTCGACCGTATCGCCGGAGAAAGCAACAGCATGTTCGAGCGCCTGAAGAAAGCACAGTCTTTTGCTATCGAACATAAACTGTGTGTAGTACTTAAAGGCACTTATACGGCAACCTGCACGGCAAGCGGCAACGTATATTTCAACAGCTGTGGCAATCCGGGCATGGCGACAGCCGGCAGCGGCGATGTCCTGACCGGCATTATTCTCGGACTGCTGGCTCAAGGAGCAGAACCCGAAACGGCTGCTGTTTCAGGAGTTTTCCTTCATGGCACGGCTGGCGACCTGGCAGCTGTTTACCGTTCAGAAGAAAGTATGATTGCCGGAGACATCACCGATATGCTCGGAAAAGCATTCAAGCAAATCAAATAAACAGATAAAGTTATTTTCCATTTATACCGGTAGCCGGCCCCTATTCAGGTCCGGCTACTTTTTTATACAGCCAGACTCTGCTTAATATTCAATACGCTTATCCTCCTTACCGAATAACTTCCAAAATATAACATTCATTATCAACTTCTGTTTCAAAAAAAAGCGATATATTCGGCCACCAAATATACGCAAATGACAAGTAAACCCCGAAATATTATTTTATACTTTCTACTAATCTGTATCCTGTGCTTTTCTTCCTGTTCCAAGAAAAGTTCTGCCTCATCAGAACTATTGCAGGCAGAAAAATTGATGGAAACACTTCCCGACAGTGCGCTGGCCATTCTCAACAAGATACCATCACCCGAAACATTATCAAACAGGGAATATGCCTCCTATTGCCTCCTGTTTACGCAGGCTTTGGATAAAAACTATATTACAATTACTTCCGACTCATTGATAAAAAAGGCCGTCACTTATTATGAAAACCATAATGATATTGCCTCACTGGCGTTATCATATTATTATATGGGAAGAACCTATTTCGATATGCAGGATGCCTTACAAGCACAACAAGCCTATTTGAAAGCATTGGAATTAGGTGAAAGCCTGAACTCCACAGACCTGCTTATAAAAATAAACAATAGCCTCGGAACGCTTTATTCTTATCAGGATATTTACGAAACAGCGTTACCACTTTACAAAAAAACACTATCTCTTTTGGAAGGGAGTAACGACTCAACCAGAATATCTCTCGCTCTGCGCAATACTGCCCGTGTCTTTACAGAAACACAACAATTGGATAGTGCTATATATTATTATCAGCAAGCGATAAAAACAGCCACCCCTGAAAGTTCATCTTCTTTATACAATGATTTAGGTAGTTTATACATGAAAATCGGTCAATATGAAGAAGCGGGCGATTGCATACAAAAATCAATACAAACTTGCTTTACTCCCAGTCTGGAATACCATTTATTTCTAACATACGGAGAATATTTATTAAAAACAGCACAATACGATTCTGCCCAATACTATTTGAGCCAAAGTTTACAGAGTCCCAATATCTATACCCAGGCAGGCAGTTTATACTTTTTAGCCCAGATAAAAAGAAAGAAATCCGACTTTACAGACTATTTCAAGTATTGGGACCATTATGAACAACTGAGGGATTCAATCAGGGTCAACTCTCATTATGAAAATATACGCATGACACAGAGCATGTTCAACTACCAACACATAGCAGATGAGAAACTAAAGTATGAACAAGAGGCAGCCAGACAAATGATCATAATATATCAAATACTGATCATCACGGTCTTTCTGTTTCTCACCGGCTTTTTCTTTTTCAAAAAAGAACAGAAGAAAAAGAAAAAGCTACTTGACCTGAAAGAGCAACAATACAAACAAAGCCAACAACATATAGAAGATAATAAACAACAGATCAAATATCTGGAAAACGCACTCTCCAACGGACAGGAAACGCTGAGTGACGTAAAAAAACAACTGTTCGAAACCCAAAAGCTAATGCTGGAAATGGAGAACAGACAAATCTCTTTAAAACAAAATACATTAGAGATATTAGAACATGATCTCAAAAAGTCTGCTTTATATATCAAAATACATAAGACCGAAACCGGACTTACGGAAAGCGAATGGTCAGAACTGGGTTTACTGATCGATGCGACTTATTCCGATTTCTCAAAACGTATTTTTGACTTATCTCCATATGTCTCTACTGAAGAATTACGAGTCTGTTACCTGGTCAAAATTGGCATTCCTGTTAAAAAGATTGCATCATTGATGAGATTAACAAGCTCCGGAGTCACACAATGCCGGAAAAGACTGTATAAAAAATTGACACATGAGCCTGAAAACACCGAAAAATTCGACCAGTTTATAGCTGATTTATAACAGCTTATCAATTGTCAACATTTTGTCAACAAAAATATAATCTATATTCCAATATGGGTTATACATTTGTAAGGCATTTTCAATTTTATCAACCGACAATTAAATTAATTAAGATTATGAGACAGTTCATCACAGCTTTATTTTTAGTAATATGTGGAGCATTCTGTGCTCAAAACATGTATGCAGATAATATCCCGACTAAAGGTAAATGGGGTCCTCAGGATATTAAATCTATCTTTCCGGCACCTCCTACAGCTTCAATAGAAGGACAAGATCTGACAATCGAATTTACCAGTCCGCTTAGCAACCTGACTATTCAGGTAAAAGATAATACAGGTATGGTAGTCTATGAAGAATGCGTATCAGCCTCTGGTCCACAAGTATATACTATTCCATTAAATCTTGAGAATGGTGAATATACATTGGAATTAGTGCATAGATACGGATATCTTACCGGCTCTTTCATTATAGAAATAGAATAAGCATTAAACGCGCTAAATTTATGTTTATATACAACTCATGAGGGCGATTTAACCGACCCCTCTATATCTCGATCTCCTTTTCCACTCATGAGTTGTTCTCCCTTAACCAAAACATTAACTATGATTTTTTTATCCCTCCCCAACTAAAGTGCCATAATCATACTGCTCATCTGCATTACAAAAGTCTAAAAGAAGGTTCTAAGGTTGGTTTCTAACAAAATATTTCATAGTTTTGTACAATCATAATTGAGATAAATAATTTGTTTAGATATGAAAAATCTGATCACAATAGCATGTCTTTTGTTTAGCATACCGCTCATGGCACAAACCAAAGTGGTAAAGAAAAACGCTGTTAAAGCTAATAATTTCGGTATTACCTACTCATTGCCAAAAACACAACTGATCGTTGATGCAGAAGTTACAAAGGTTACCTGCAAAGCCGGTCCTTACTACAAGTATGCAGAAAAATACTTAGGAGTGAAAGATGCGATAACGGAAGATAAGGTATACTATGAGTTAGGAAAACTATCGTTGGTAAACAAAGGAATACCCGACCCGGACAACACTTATATCGTTGAATTTAAAAGTGGTACAGTTGCCCCTTACGCTTATCTGACGGAAGACGGCCTCCTGTGTTCCATCAATGCAGAATATACACCGGAAGAATCAGAACTTGAGACAATAAAGAAAAATGGCCAGGGACCGGCTAAAGTGACGGATGCCTCCGTCTTTTCGGAAGAGTTGCTGATGGCAGGCTCTACAGCCAGGCAGGCAGAAGTTGCCGCCAAACAAATCTACCGTATCCGTGAAAGCCGTTTGAATATCCTGACCGGAGATGCTGATAATCTTCCACCCGACGGTGAAGCGATGAAGCTGGTTATCCAACAGTTAGAAGAACAGGAAAAGGCGCTGACCAACCTGTTTACCGGTATCCTTACCAAAGAAACTTCTCATTACGAAGTGAGCATTACCCCTTACGATAATCTGGAAAAAGAAGTCTTATTCCGCTTCTCCAATCTGATGGGTATCGTCGATGCAGACGACCTCGGAGGTGTCCCGGTCTATATGAATTTAAAAGCGACCGAACGTGCTCCGGTGCTCGACCCGAAAGAAGCCGAAAAGAAGGAAAAATCATTGAAAGGCATTGTTTATAATGTACCCGGCAAAGCTAGTATTGAAATCAGCATGAACAAGAAAACACTATATAAAGGAGATGCACAAATTACGCAATTCGGTTCACGCGAAGGGCTTGCTCCTGTTATGTTCGAAGATAAAAAAGTTCCGGTGAAAGTCTATTTCTATCCGGAGACCGGCGCCATAAAACAAATAATTCAATAATAATCTAATTTAAATTTCTATGTTTGAAGGACAACCTAAAGGTTTATACGCGTTAGCCTTAGCGAATACCGGCGAGCGTTTCGGGTATTATACGATGCTCGCAATTTTTACTTTATTCTTACAAGCTAAGTTCGGCTTCACAGCCGCCGAGACATCGACCATCTTCGGTTCTTTCTTAGCAGCAGTGTACTTTATGCCACTCATCGGAGGTATCCTTGCCGATAAATTCGGTTACGGTAAAATGGTAACAACAGGTATTGTTGTCATGTTTATCGGATATGTACTGTTATCTATTCCCACCCCTTCCTCTACCGGAAAAATATTGATGTTCGGTGCTTTAGCCCTGATCGCCTGTGGTACGGGTTTGTTCAAAGGGAATTTGCAGGTAATGGTAGGGAATCTGTATGATGCTCCTGAGTATAAAGCTAAACGTGATACTGCTTTCAGTATCTTCTATATGGCTATCAACATCGGTGCCATGTATGCTCCGACTGCGGCTACCATGATCACTAACAAAATGTTGGGAAAAGCCGGATTCACTTATGTACCGCAACTTCCATCACTGGCCCATCAATTCCTGAACGGAACGATTACTGAAGAAGGAGCAACAACCCTGAGCGGCTTACAGGCTGCCCAGAACTTCGTTGGTGATACAGCGACATTCTGTACTACTTATATTGACAAATTATCAGAGGCTTACAACTATGGTTTTGCTATTGCCTGTATCTCTCTGATCGTATCCATGTTGATCTATGTAGTGTTCCGTCCGACATTCAAGCATGCCGATTACAACTCAAAACAAGCTAAACCGGCTAATGTACAGGAAGAAGAACTGACACCGGAACAGACAAAAGCACGTATCCAGGCATTGTTGCTGGTATTTGCCGTAGTTATTTTCTTCTGGATGGCCTTCCACCAGAATGGTTTGACACTGACATTCTTTGCACGTGACTATACCGCACAGGCCGTGACGGGATTGGATCGTTTAGGATTCAATATCGTAAACCTTACTTTCCTGCTGGTTATTGTTTATGCAGGATTCTCTTTGTTCCAGTCAAAAACAGGCAAAGCAAAAGGAATCTCAGGGCTTGTCCTTGTCATCATGCTTGGCTTACTGGGATGGAGTTACAGTTCTATGGATTCAACGGTCAGTATCTTGCCGCAGATCTTCCAGCAGTTCAACCCGTTCTTTGTAATCGTGTTGACTCCGGTATCGCTGGCTGTATTCGGATATCTGGCAAAGAAAAAGAAAGAGCCGTCTGCACCGCGTAAGATCGGTATCGGTATGGTGATTGCAGCCTGCGGTTTCCTTATCATGGCGTTGGGCTCTTTAGGATTGCCTACTCCGGCAGCTGTTGAAGCAAACGGTATCTCTGCCGATGTTCTGGTTTCGCCGAACTGGCTGATATCGACTTATCTGGTATTGACTTTCGCTGAGTTATTGCTTTCACCGATGGGTATCTCATTCGTATCGAAAGTAGCACCTCCTAAATATAAAGGTATGATGATGGGAGGATGGTTCGTAGCTACGGCTATCGGTAACTATCTGGTGGCTATCATCGGTTATCTGTGGGGCGGAATGCAGTTGTGGATGGTATGGAGCGTATTGATCGTATGCTGTCTGCTGTCGGCACTGTTCATTTTCTCTATCATGAAGCGTCTGGAAAAAGTAGCTAAATAATAAAAGCTAACAGATGAAGTTGCAGCAGACATATCTCAAACAAAAGACTTTCCGGTTCAAAAGATGGAGCCGGAAGGGGTATGCTGCATTCTTCAGTCTGGGCAGGGCTGTTACGATCGGGCAACTTTCTTCTAATGTGGCAGAAAGATTCCAGGTTAAAAACGGTTCCAACCATTCGTCTGTATTATTGACCGGACAAATCGGTCCGGAAGAAGCAAAGAAAGAGACTGAACTTTTGCAGGAACAATCGTGTGCGGAAGCTATATCGTGGCTTTCACAGATGTTACTTCTTCTATTCTCTTTACAGACGGTAAAACAGACATCGGCAGCGGGTTCGTTTGCCTACATTATTATATGTATATATCCTAAAGCGGGAAGTTTCAGTTATGCTGAGACTTCCCGCTTTTCTATTTCATAAAAGACAACCAATATGATTGAAACACTTAAACAGATTGTTATTGAAGGGGGAACCATCAATGAGGAACAGGCCGTCGCCTTATCCCAATCTCCTGATAAAGAGGCTTTATATAAGGCCGCCCATCAGATCACGCGTCACTTCATGGGAAATAAATTCGATACCTGCTCCATCATCAATGCCAAAAGTGGGAATTGCAGCGAGAACTGTAAATGGTGTGCACAGTCCGGACATTATAACACAGTCGTCGCCTTGTATCCTTTACTACCGGCCGAAGAATGTGTTCATCAGGCACTACACAATCGCCAACAGGGAATCGAACGCTTCGGATTGGTTACCAGCGGCAAACGTCTATCGGACGGAGAAATCAGGAAATTAACAGAAACCGTCCGCTATATCAAACAGGCGAGCGACATCAAATGCTGTGCTTCCCTGGGTCTGTTGAATAAAGAACAGTTAAAAGAACTGCGTGAAAGCGGTGTCGAAAACTACCATTGCAATATCGAAACCGCTCCCTCCCACTTCCGAACCCTATGTACCACTCATACAATCGAGCAGAAACTCGAAACAATCCATATGGCACGCGAAGAAGGTTTCCGCATCTGTTCCGGCGGTATCATCGGCATGGGGGAAACCATGGAACAACGGATAGAGATGGCCCTGTTACTCCAAAAAGAACAAGTACATTCCATCCCCTTAAACCTGCTACAACCGATACCGGGAACTCCGCTTGCCGGCACTCCCCAATTATCGGAAGAAGAGTTTCTTACGACTATTGCTCTATTCCGTTTTATCAACCCAGAGGCTTACCTCCGTTTCTCGGGAGGACGTTCACTGTTGAGTAAGGAGACACAACGGAAAGCCTTATATATAGGTATAAACGCAGCAATCATCGGCGACCTGCTGACAACCATCGGTAGCCAGGTAGAGGAAGACAAAATACTCTTTGCCGAAGCCGGCTATTCATTAACAGAAGAAACCGACTGGGTCGGATAACACATACAGATTTATGACAACAGAAGAATTACTGCAATTCGACAGGGAGCATGTATGGCATCCCTATACCTCGACAATCGACCCGCTTCCAGTCTATCCGGTAGCCGGCGCAGAAGGAGTGAATATCATTCTGGCAAACGGCAGACGCCTGGTAGACGGAATGTCGTCCTGGTGGGCGGCCGTTCACGGATACAATCATCCGGTCCTGAACGCTGCCGCTAAAAAGCAAATGGATAAGATGAGTCATATCATGTTTGGCGGCATTACGCATGAACCGGCTATCGAGTTGGCACAGAAATTACTGGCAATCCTTCCTCCGGAGATGGAAAAGATATTCTTTGCCGACAGTGGTTCGGTAGCCGTCGAGGTAGCGATGAAGATGGCTATCCAATACTGCCAATCCGAAGGGAAGACCGGGAAGCACGCATTTGCCACAATCCGCAGCGGATACCATGGAGACACCTGGCATGCGATGTCTGTCTGCGACCCCGTCACAGGCATGCACGGGATATTTGCCGGAAGCCTTCCCGTTCAATACTTTATTCCTCAACCTTCTGTAAAGTTCAATGAAGAATGGGATGAAGAAGCCATGGCTCCATTAAAAGATTTACTGGAACAACATGCCGATGATATCGCCGCCCTGATACTGGAACCTATCGTACAGGGAGCCGGAGGAATGTATTTCTACTCACCGACTTTTCTGGTTCGTGCCAAAGAGTTATGCGAACAATACAATGTATTACTGATCTTTGATGAAATAGCGACCGGATTCGGCCGTACCGGAAAACTCTTTGCCTGGGAACATGCAGGTGTCGTACCAGACATCATGTGTATCGGCAAAGCCTTGACCGGAGGATATCTGACACTCTCGGCTACGCTGACCACGACACGGGTGGCTACCACCATTTGTTCCGGTGAGGCCGGTTGCTTTATGCATGGCCCGACCTTTATGGGAAACCCGCTGGCCTGTGCCATCGCCTCCGCTTCTGTCTCCCTGCTTCTGGAAAGCGGATGGAAAGAGAAAGTCAGCGCCATCGAAGCACAACTTCGTCATGAACTGGCGCCGGCAGAATCTTTTGAAAATGTAAAGGAAGTACGGGTACTCGGAGCCATCGGAGTGATTGAAATGAAAGAACCGGTCAATATGGCAATCCTTCAACGTCGCTTTGTGGAGGCTGGCATTTGGGTCCGCCCATTCGGCAGGTTGGTTTATCTGATGCCGCCGTTTATTATCCGACCGGAAGAGCTGACGGTTCTGACTTCGGAGGTATTGAGGTGCATTAAAGAATAAGTGATGAAGTAATTTTAGAAAAAGGTGAGCTATCCCGTTCCCGTGCTTGACACGGGATCGCAAAGGCACAGACCGTTTCCTATAATATCTTTTGATACCTCCAGTTCTCTTGCGGCCCCGTGTCAAGCACGGGGACAGGATAGTTCACTTTTGATAAAAACTGAAACATTCATTTTCAATAAACAATGAAAGATTACACTCTGATATTAAAACAATTAAATGAAGCGGGGAACCTGCGTAGCTTGCCGGACATCGTCCATACTGGCAACCGGATAGAAAGAGACGGGCAGGTCATGCTTAACCTCTCTTCCAACGATTACCTGGGATTGGCGTCCCGCTCTGATCTGAGGGAGGCTTTCTTTGAAGAATGGAAGGAAAAAGGTTATCCTCTCTCCTCCTCTTCTTCCCGCCTGCTGACCGGGAATTTTACGGTATATACGGAATTGGAACAGTTGATGGCCGAACGCTTCAACCGGGAAGCCGCCTTGCTTTTCAACAGCGGTTATCATGCCAATACCGGAATACTGCCGGCTTTGGCCGATAAGCAAACCCTCATCCTTGCCGACAAACTGGTACATGCCAGCATCATCGATGGGATACTGCTCAGCGGCGCCCCTTTCCAACGATACCGCCATAACGATTACAATCAGTTGGAAACATTATTAAAGAAGAATGCCGGTCAATACGAACAGTTATTTATCGTAACAGAAAGTATCTTTAGCATGGATGGCGACGTTGCCGACCTCCGTCGCCTGGTGGAATTGAAGAAAAGCTATCCGAATGTTTGCCTCTATATCGACGAAGCCCATGCAATCGGTGTACGCGGTAAAAACGGACTCGGAATAGCCGAAGAACAGGATTGTATCCGTGAGATAGACCTGCTGGTCGGTACTTTCGGTAAAGCACTCGCTTCTATGGGCGCCTATGTGGTCTGTAGCCAGACCATCCGGGAATATCTGGTCAACTGCATGCGTCCACTGATATTCAGTACTGCCCTGCCTCCTACACAGATAGCCTGGACACGTTTCATCTTCGAACGGCTTCCGGAATTTTCCTCCCTGCGCGAAGAACTCACCCTGACGAGTCATCTGCTTTCCAATGCCCTCGAAGGCAAAGGAGGAGAAATCAGCGAAAGTCATATCATCCCTTATATAATCGGAGAAAATAACGATTGCATCAGCAAAGCCGAAGAGTTGCAACGCAAAGGCTTCTATTGTCTCCCCGTCCGTCCGCCCACGGTTCCGAAAGGAACGGCACGGATACGTTTCTCATTGACAGCGGATATAACCACTACGCAACTCACCCAACTGATAAAAGAAATATGAAAATAGAAAAACAACTCAATAGCTCCCATCCCCGTCTGCTCCTCTTCTTTGCAGGCTGGTCTGCCTCGCCCGAATCATTCACCGGACTGAAAGCAGAGAACGGAACGGATATCATGCTCTGTTATGATTACAGGGACATGACATTCCATGAAGACCTAAGCAGCTATAAGGAAATCCATCTGATTGCCTGGTCCATGGGAGTGCGTATGGCAGAACTGGCTTTAGCCGGGAAATACGCACTAACCACAGCTACCGCCATCAACGGCACACCCCGGCCGATAGACGACAACTTCGGTATCCCGGTAAATATCTTCCGGGGAACACTCGACAACCTGACAGCCGAAGGTATGAAACGTTTTAACCGACGGATGTGCGGCAGCCGGGATATACTCGCACAATACAAGAAATTTCCTGCCCGCCCGCTGGAAGAGGTTAAAGACGAGCTACAACATATTTACAATCTTTGTAACGGGCAATCAATGACAAATGCAGACGACACGACATCTATACAATGGACACGTGCCATTATAAGCTCGGACGATCATATCTTTCCGGCTGCCAATCAACGCAACTACTGGAACGGACGTTGCCCGGTAACAGAAATCACAGCACCTCATTATCCTTTTTATTTATGGAAACAGTGGAACGAATTATAACCCGCTTCAGCCGCGCGCTGGATAGTTACGACCTGCATGCCGATGCACAGCAACAAATCTGCCGGAAACTCACCGGTATATTATCGCGTTACACCGACATCCATTTCCAGCGTGCCCTTGAAATTGGTTGCGGAACGGGCGGTTTCACCCGTCTTTTGAAAGAAAGCTGCGTTATCGACGAATGGTATCTGAACGATATCTGTGACGGTTGCCGGGAGAAAGTAGCCTCCCTGTTCCCCGGACAGTCACCACTCTTTATCGCCGGAAATGCGGAAGAGATCGACTTTCCCGGCCGCTTCGACCTGATCGCATCCGCTTCCGCCTTTCAATGGATGAAGGAGCCTGTACAATTCCTTCATAAACTGGCCGGAATGCTTTCACCCAACGGGACTTTACTGTTTAACACCTTTGCTCCCGGCAATCTAACGGAGATTAAGCAATTGACCGGCAAAGGTTTAACATATCCTTCAAGCGAACAGCTGACGGAATGGCTGGAGGAAGATTTTCATCTGATTCACCTGAGAGAAGAAGAAATAATCCTCACTTTCGACACACCGCTCGATGTACTCCGCCATTTAAAGCATACAGGAGTAACAGCTACCGGCGACGGCACCTGGACACGCGGCAAACAAACAGATTTCTGCCGGGATTATCAGGAACTGTTCCATACAAATAATAATCAGGTAACACTCACTTACCGCCCGCTCTATGTGCTGGCTGTAAAAAAACAAGCATAAAAAATGAAAGGAAAAGTCTTATTTATTTCAGGCATCGACACCAATATCGGCAAAACCTATGCCACCGGTATCCTCGCCCGTGCCCTGGCCGAAAAGGGCAAAACGGTCATCACCCAGAAGATGATACAAACAGGTTGTACGGAAGTATCGGAAGATATTGAAATGCACCGGCAGTTACAGAATATCCCCTTTACCGAAGAGGATAAGGCCGGCCTCACCTGTCCTTACATCTTCACGTATCCCTGTTCGCCGCACATGGCTGCCGAACGCGACGGACGCACCATCGACCTGTCGACCATCACTGAAGCGACACGCCAATTGCAGGAGAAATATGAATATATCCTTCTCGAAGGTGCCGGCGGACTGATGGTTCCGAACGATTTCAACTCGCTCACCATCGATTACGTAAAGGAACAAAATTATCCGGTCCTGCTCGTCACCTCCGGAAAACTGGGAAGTATCAACCATACCCTGCTCAGCCTTTTTGCCTGCAAACAATATGGAGTAGAAGTAAAAGCACTGGTCTACAATCTATATCCGGAAACGGACAAATTAATTGCCGATAATACGATGGAGTATCTCACCCAGTATCTTGAAAAGGAGTTTCCGGGAACAGCATTTATCTGTTTGCCGGAATATAAAGAAGAAATGAAAATAAATGATATTTCGATAACCAAGCTACTTTGACGACAGTCGTCAACGAGAAGTGACGTAAGTCGTCAACCCCCATTGACGGAGATCGTCACCTCTCGTTGACGGTCACCGTCAAAACAAACCAATCAACTAGTAATTGCTAAAAAGTATCCCGTTACAAATTATCCGTCCCAATAATCTCCGATACCCGGGCATTGGCACGAGCCTTGATTTCAGGAGTGATGCTGTCTTTCACCAACTTCAGGACCAACGTCATCACGGCAATATCATCCGTAAAACCGATAACAGGCAGGATGCCATCCGGTATCAAATCAATCGGCAGGATAAAATAACCGAGGGCACCGACAATATAGGCTTTATGCTGGAGAGAAACTTTATCGTCCTGCAACATATAATAAAGTGTAAACACCGGTAATAACACAGTAGCCCCCACCTTTTTGGCTACCCGTTCAACCTTTTTCCAAAAACGGTTATCCGAATAATAGGTTCCGTATTTCTGCACTTCGTGTACCTCTTCAAAAGGGACATCTTCAATTCTATTTGTACTCATACTCGTTGTTTTTACCAATCGGAGCAGTTCACAGACTGCCCCTTCCTACGGGCAAAGATACTAATTTTATCCAGCCATGCAAATCCTCATCTTCCGCTGTTCATACTTCCGGCTAAACCAGCTAAGCTAGTAATTCTTGAAATTATGGCCAATAACTACCGTTACCGCTCGAAAACTTTCAATAACGCCAACCTATCCTCCTCCTTTTTCACCCGAAGATAATTTCGGTAACCACTGAAGCCTGCCATAAGCACCAGTTCCATATTAGTCTTGCCTGCATTCGCGGGAGATACCCGCAAACGGTCAAGAGCCACCAAGCGACAACAGTTTATCAAGCGGCAGAAATTCATGCCATACTCCTTGTTGATAAAAGCCGACAGGTAGCTACGGTTAGTACTTAGTCCGGCTGCGAGATCGGTGATCCGTAACTTGGGGTCCAAGTAAGGTTTCTTCTCACGTAGGTAGCGTTCTAGGCGCTTACGGTCTAGGGTTGGGACATTGGGAGGTATATCCTCCGCTTTCAACGTCTCGGGCTGGACGAGGAGATAGTTCTTGTCGAGCATGTTATAACAGAGTATCATATAAAACACGAACGTTGGCAACACCCCCAGCCACACGAAATAGGAAGAGGAGAAAGCCTCCATATCGAGCAATAATCCCGCCAACGGGACCGGTACGCAAAGCAGGATCAGTGCTTGCATAGCCGCCAGCCAATCCAGGGAGATACGCTGCGCCTCCGACGAGTAGTCTACTATGAAACGCCTGTAACGGTATATGTTTCGGAGGTTTAGCACCGGATAAAGCGTATTGTAGATAAAAAACACGAGACTTACCAGTATACCGCCCTCGAACGAGACCCCCATAAGGAAGACAGGCACCACCAAGTGCCATCGATTCAGCCTCCGCCGCTCGCCGGTATCCGTTATCATGGATACCACCCGGAAAAACATCACCTGATCCAACATCAGCGTCAATAAGAAAACGGGATGATAATACGAGAAAGCGCACGGGGCGACCGAATAAAGCACCAATCCGAACCAACCCAGCGATGTCACCAAGTAAGTCAGCGCCAAGAGCGCCCTTAACCGCCTTTCCTCCCCGCCCTTTCCGTACCGGCAGGCGTCCAGTGACATCATGACCATACATACCATGGCGCAGACGATGGGAAGGCTGAAAGCGAAAGCCTCCATAAGTCCAAGACTCATCATGCCGTACCTCCTTCCTCCTTAGGCTCCCGCTTCCCGGCTGCCGCCTCCCGCTCGGTGGCGACGGCACGGGAATAGCTACGAAAATCCTTGAAACCCACCTGCCCGATCAGCGAACTCACGCTCTTGCCTTGGTTGGCAGGACGCGAGCGGAGCCTATCCAACTCCCTCAGGCGGAAACGATTCAGGTAACGATTGAAGTTCATACCATACGTCTGGTTGATAAAGGCAGATAGCACCGTGCGGTTCACGTCCAAGTCCTCCACCAGATCCGTCATCTTATAGCCCGGCCTCAAGAAAGGCTTGTGCTCCCGGAAAAAACGCTCGAAACGTCTCTGGGTTAATTTCCCGGAATGGCTACGGCGAAGGCGCACGTCTCCCGCACCCGTTTCTTCGGAGGAAGAAGGCGGGGATTCCCGGCGCAAGACGTAGAGGCAGTATTCCCGCCGTATGACATGGTACGATAGCAAAACGTGCTGGAGGGCGATACCGCAAGACACGGCCGCCGTCCAAAGGGAATGGTAGAACCGGCTCCGTGGCATGAACGTAGGCAGGACCGATGAGAGCAGCGAAGCGATGGACACACCGACCAGGAAGATCACCCAGCACGCCGGCCCGCGAACCAGCGTATCCTTCCCTCTCGCCCTCTTATAATAAGACACTAGCAGCGCCAGCGTTAGGATATAATACAAAAGGCCGAAAACAACCCTCAGCAGGGGCTTGAGGGTAAAAAAGCGGGTATACCACTCGTACCCCGCGGGAATCACTTCCGCTTTCCCCCTCACGATCTCCAGCCGCACGTCGAAAGGCACGAAGCACGACCAGACCAACATCGCCAGCGCCAGCAGTCCGGGCACGAGATAATGGAGAAGCGGGAATTCCTCCGGCTCGCCCAGCCTCGTGAGGAAACGGACGATCCGGTAGAAGAAGATAGACGGCAAGACGAAACAAAGGAGGCAAACCACGTTGAGCCGGACAAACAGCGAGGGATAAAACTGATAGCAAAACGTGACCAGCCACCCGGTAGCCGAGACGGATAGGTAAACCAGCAATATCCTCTTCAAGTCACGCTCCTCCCGAGACAGGCAATCCTGCAAGGAAAGCCCCACCACCATCCCGCAAGACACGGCGGAATAGACGGGTGCCAATACCATGATAGAGATCATATAAGCAGTCAAGATGTCCATGCCCCAAATATATCGCTTTTTTATCAAGGCCTGCCGTTTCATTGATAAAAAAGTGACATTTTTACTTTTTTGCACGTGAATTACGATTTGTCCTATAAATAAAATAGGTAAATTACGATCTGTCCTAATAGATTCAGACGGATTGTCATGCAGGAACCCCGCCCTCTTCCATATCTTAGCGGCAACTAAATACGAACATCATGGAAAAACAAACCATTTTTAGTATTGACCTGTACGACAAGAATACTCACAAATATAAATCTTTATCGAACATGAGAAATAAGCATCTGACAACAAGCATCTTACTATTCCTTTCGCTCGTATCGGCATGGGGGCAAGGGGTAATAGATATAGATCTTAGTACCAATAATGAAGGGGGAATTACTATTACTGAAGACAATAGCGTATATCGTATTCACGGTACGTATGATGTCCAAAAACAAAAATTGCCATCACAAGAAACCGGATACGGCACAACAGATCAGAATAAATCGAAAGCCGTTATCGTGGTCGCCAGTGGCATACAGGTAAAGATCACGCTGGAGAATGTAAACATCGAGAATCTCCCAGAAGACAAATATTATTGCGCCTTATACGCCGATGAAGCCAAGAAAGTAGAATTGACCCTAACCGGAGATAACAGCTTGGTAGGTGGCCATGACCTACCCGCCATTTGCGCGCCTACAGGCAAAGATAGCGAGCTTATAATAAAAGGTGATGGAAAACTAACGGCCAAAGGAGGAGAGCAAGCCGCCGGAATAGGCTCACGATACAGTAAAGATGCGAAAGGAACCATCACGATAGAGGACGGCACTATCATTGCCTATGGGAATGGATATGGAGCCGGTATCGGAACAAGTGCTAATTCCAATGGTGGAACCATCCGGATCAAAGGCGGGAATATCACCGCCACAGGGGGTGATTCCGGGCCGGGTATCGGGGTATCGGGGACTGCCGCTCCTGCTAATCCACCCATAACTTCCGGAACGATAGAGATCAGCGGGGGAATCGTAAATGCCACCGGATATAACGGTATGGGCGCGGGGGAAGGAAAGGTAGGGGAAACAGTCACGATAAGCGGGGGGATCATCTCCGCTATAACGAATAAAGATGGAGGCAAAGCTATAAACGCGTCATCTTATGTCCTCCCCTCCGGTCAGAATAGCGCTATCATATTTCTAAAGGAATATAATTATAGTAGCATTGAGGGTAGCATCAAGGGTAGCATGATAGATGGCAACAACGTCGACATTACCCACTATACCATCGACCGGAATTACGAGATACCGTCCGGCTATACACTCCATATAAGAAGGAAACAGACATTGACGATCGCCGATGGCGTAACCCTCACCAATGAAGGAACGATCAGCAATGAAGATAGTGGAACCATCGACGGCAACGGAACGATAGAGAACAATAAGGATCTCAAGAGTGACAATACCAATATCAAGGTTAAGCTTAATGGTCATAAGATAAAGTACAAAGTGAACTTTCAAACCAATTATCCCATCGACGACGGCACTAATAGCACAGAATACCTATCAGAAACTGACACATTAAGGCCAGGTGAGCTCACATATACATATTACACCCTAGTAGAAGGCTGGTACGACGATAGAGAAGGCGGGAATCAAATAACCAAGATCACCGGGCCTATGACCCTCTACGCCCATTGGACAGAGAACCTGATCAAGACCACCGCCTCCCCGGCCACGCTGGAAGGGACGTACGCCACGCCACTGAAGCCGAATGAGCTTTATGAGCTGTCCGGCCTCCTCGCTCCCGATACCTACAGCGATAAGTCCGGCTATAAGTTCGAAATCGACGGTAAAGCTTATGGCCTGACGGTAAACAATGATAACAAGCTATGCGGTTCCCCCAACAAGGTTACCACAACATCCGGGACTACGATACGCATTGCCATCAGCCATGTCAACTGCGAGGAGACGAAGAGTGTAGACATCCCAATAACCATCCACCCGAGAACGCTCACCATCACCCCGCGGGCCGACCAAATACTTTATAAAGGCGAGGTCCCGAAATATGACACAAGCGGAGAAGCCACCGGAGAAACAGCAGCCTTCTCCGGGCAACTGGCCATAGACTCCCCAACCAACCTTATCACTCCGGGAAATCTAACGCCAATAGATAACGGCAAGTTCCTAGCGTCCAACTACAAGCTGGAACTCAAACCGAATATCCCATGTACCTATATCGACAAGCTACCGGGAGAGGCCAATGTAGAACTTGGTGGCGATAAGAAGGGGGAATGGTATACCGAGGCCGTTACCTTCTCCGCTCCCCCCGGTTTCACCATCAAGCTGAAAGAAGTGAAAGAGACCGGTATACAAACGGAAGCGATTAGCTCGCTAATCGCTTCCGACGAAGACTTCGTCGCCTCCTTCACCTTCAGCCAAGAGGGAACCTTCGACGTGACCTACCTGCTCAAACGTGACGACCCTTATACGCGAGAGTACGAGCATAAGGCCACGGATATCCGCCTCGACCTCAACGCCCCAACCGTAACCGTCTCCACCAATAACCTCGGCTATACCCTCACCGCCACCGATGGCAAGGGCAGCGGCATAGCTTCCGTCCTCATCGACGGTACTTCCGTGCAGCTCACCTCCGACCGCTATGACAGTTCCGGAAGCAAGGGCCTCCATACCTACAAGGTGACGGACCACGCAGGGCACGAAAGCGCAGGCACGTTCAACCTTGCCACTCCGCCCCCAGCATACACGGTCGTAATCCCCAAGACAGGACACGCGACCCTCACCCCCTCTCCCGGTACCCATTACTATGAGGAGGGTGATCGATTCCTCCTCTGCCTTAAGCTAGACTCAGCCTACAGTCAGTCTACCCCCGTGGTAAAGGCGAACGGACAAACGATCACCCCCAACCGGGACGGTAGCTATACGATCGCCGTTTACAGTGATATTCAAATCACGATAGAGGGTATCGTCCCCGATTCACCCGTATCCACCCCCCAAATCACTGACAACAAGAGTCGTATCTACTCCTCCGGTGGCATACTCTACATCAATACCACCACCCCGCTCAATGTATCAATAACAGCATTGACTGGAAAGCTAATCCGCCATTCTTCCCTCCCCGCCGGTAGCAACAGCATGTACGGTCTTCCCGTCGGCTTCTACATCGTGAAGCTATCCGATGGCACGACAGCAAAAGTGGCAATCGCCTGGAGATAAACAAGAAGTGCCCCGGAAAGAATAAGTCCTTCCGGGGCGTTCCTGTTTTCCGAGGTTTGCCTAACCCTAAGTTTCTATTTTTAAAGATTGCCACATTAACTCATTACGTTCTATAAATGCAACTGCAACCCGAAAGAAACCGGATGAAGGGCCGGTCCTTTTTTACTCTCAAACATTTCAATAGGCGAATACTTGAAGTAAGCCCCTATGCAGCCGACACCCGCTTGAAAAAGAAGGTCCATCGTAACAGGACGAAGGTTCATGCCACCATCCATTTTCTGCTTCCGGGTCTTTCCGCGCTCATCATCGTAAACGACTTTGGAAGAAGAGGTTGTCTTGATCACTCCAACGACACCGCCGGAAATGAAGAAACGGGGTTTATGTCTTTTCTTCGGTGTCTGCCATTCGAGTAATACAGGGATGGTAAGGCTAGTCATATTCAGTTTACTCTTTTTATAAACAACACCTTCGGGAGCAGGAACCAGCTGAGTAACACCGTCTACCTCCTGGAAATGAGCGTTTTCATCTATACGGTAACGATTCCAGCGCAGACCGGCACCGGTCACCAGTGCCCAGTTATACCGGGAGAACGGAAAGCTGAACTCCATAAAATTCAGATTATATTCCAGCGATTTCCCTTTGCGCAACGAAACATCGTCTCCATCGAAACTATTGAAGCCCATACCGAAGCCGGCCCAGTGGGCGGAAAAGTCCCTGTCCCAGGTGGGAACAGGTATATTCAACGTCTTGATATGTTTGCGGCGTTCGTAACTTTGCCCGTCACGGTAGTGCCCTTCAAAAACCATTTCATCATCAACCGCTTCACCATTTTCATCCAGCTCATATACCCGCACCTTCATCCGGTCGCCGTTATCTTTTACTTCTATACGTTTCTTTTCCAATGTGATAACCGTATCGGCCGGCATCGGTTCTACTTCTGCTGCCAGCAAACCCATCACGGGGAGACAGGCTGCCATAATCAGTATTAATCTTTTCATCTTCATATAGTTTTATTCGTTTATAAATCTTTTTTAGTGAACAGGATAGTAATCAAGTCGTCACTATCCAGATCTCCTTCGATATAGACCAGGGTTATCACGCCTTTTGCATTGACTTTGAAAAGGACAAAACGGTTTATATCAACCTCCTTACCCGGCAACTGGTAATAAGCGGAAATCACACCGCCATCGTCGGTCACTTCCTTAATCTTACGGGCACCTTTCTGGTCTGCCTCCAGACACTGACGGGTGAAACGCAAGGCTTCCGGATCATTCTTGATCGTAATGCTCTTATAACGTGTCATGCCGTATGTCTCGAGCATTTCGTTGGAAAGTTCCACCATCGTTACATTCTTTTTACGGCCGTAACGCTGGAAAACATCCTGTATCTTCAGGTCTTTCTGCAAGACCTCAGCATCTGTTGCCCCTACTCCGGCAGGAAACAGCATAAGGGCTGCCAACCATACTAATAATGTGTATTTAATCTGTTTCATCGCAACAAGTTTTTTATTCGTCATCACTAAAAATGGAACCGAGTTCCTTTAATTGATTATCTATGATCCGGCGGTCAGCCTCATCTTTATCTTCTTCGGGGAAATATTCGTCCGCAGGAGTGGCCACCTCATGCAACGCTTCAAAAGCCGAAGAGCGAACTTTATGAATATCGGTATAGCACCGTCCGTTTATCATTACATAATTATCTGAACAGAAACAGGGATCGGCCGGATAAAGCAACTGACTGATTCCCAAGAACACCAGCACACAAGCAGCAACCGCCGACAGGACATAAACCACCGATTTGCGATTCAACCGGAAACGCTTTTCCGGAAGTGCTTCGGGAGCGATCTCCGACCATATCTCTTCTGCCATATCCCTTTCAGCCGCAATCTCCTCATCGAAATAAGCAAACAAAGGCTTGTAGGCAGACAGATTTTCCGGAACATTGTCTGAAGCGAAGAAACGACGGAGCTTCTGCTCTTCTTCCGCCGAAGTTTCTCCTTCAAAATACCGATTCAATAATTCATCTATATTCATAATTGCTCCTGTTTGTTTAATAATAAAAACTGTTCCCGTATCTTCTTTCTGGCTCTCGAGAGGTTGGAACGGATAGCTTCGACCTGAGAACCGGTTATCTCGGCTATCTCCGCAATCTCATAGCCTTCCACATCTTTCATCCGGATAATGGTTTGCTGTACAGCAGGCAGTTGGCTGATCAGTTGCCGGATACGGGCGGCGGCATCCTGTTGCTCCAACTGTTCGGCCGGCGAACGGTATCCCGAATCCAGCGACAGCGTCTCTATATCGGGACCTTCCGGCCGGCGGGCACGCAGTTTATCCAGAGCCAGATTCTTGGTAACCTGCATCGCCAGTGCTTCCACGCTATTGTAGCCGTCCAGCTTCTCACGGATATACCACAGCTTCAAAAAAGCCTCCTGCACGATATCCTCGGCATCGGCCTTTTCCTGCATCAGTCTCAGGGAAAAGTTGATCAGCTTATCCCGGAGTGGTAAGACGGTTATTTTAAACGTTTCAAGTTCCATTCTGTTAGTATGACGACAAAGGAAGGAAAACATAACACGAAAATTCCAGTTTTTTGCCAGAATTATTGCATAACTTTGTAAATAAATAAGATAGCCCATGAAAATTCTGATTGTAGAAGATGAAGATTCTTTGCGTGAAGTAATGATCCGTTCGCTGGAAAAGGAGCGCTATGTCGTAGAAAGTGCAGCTAACTATCAGGATGCTTTGCTGAAGATCAACGATTATGATTACGATTGTATCGTGCTGGATATCATGTTGCCGGGCGGTAGCGGCCTCCACCTGCTGGAAGAATTGAAGAAGATGCGGAAAAAAGATAGTGTTATCATCGTCTCCGCCAAAGACTCGATCGAAGATAAAGTGACCGGTCTTGACCTCGGTGCCGACGACTATCTGACCAAGCCTTTCCACCTGGCCGAGCTGAATGCCCGTATCAAATGCATCATCCGCCGGAAACAACAGGATGGCGAAATGCATATCAACCTGGCAAACATTACTGTCTACCCGGACCGCCATGCCGTATATATTAATGAAGAAGAACTGGTGTTGAACCGCAAAGAGTTCGACCTGCTTTACTATTTTGTAACCAACCCCGACCGCCTGATCAGCAAAGGGGCACTGGCTGAATCTATCTGGGGAGATTATATCGACCAGGCAGACAGCTTCGACTTTATTTACAGCCAGGTAAAAAACCTGCGCAAGAAACTGAAGTCTGCCGGAGCGACAGCCGAAATCAAAGCAGTCTACGGTTTTGGCTATAAAATGGTAAACGAAGAATAACACGATGAAACTGATCCACTATACATTCCGCAACCTGTCGATTCCGTTACTGATTATCCTGACGGCTTGGGCCTGTTGTTTCTATTTCGTCATCATGCACGAGATAGACGACGAGACCAACGACAGCCTGGAGAATTATAAGGAAATCATTATCAAGAGTGTCCTTGCTGACAGCACATTACTGCGTGACCATGTCGACATCATGACCAAATATTATATTCGTGAAGTCCCGGAGTCGGAAGCTGAACTGGATAAAGACGAATTTTTCGACTCCACCACCTATATCGAAATCGAAATGGAGTACGAACCGGTCCGCGTATTACGTACCTGGTTCATGACTTCCGACCGGAAATATTACGAGTTGACCATCGAAACTTCAACCCTCGAGAAAGAAGATATGGCCGAAGCAATCTTCTGGAGTATCATTATATTATATGTCAGCCTGCTCTGTTCTATCCTGCTGGTATCGCACTTTGTATTCAAATCCAGCTTCCGCCCTCTTTACACGCTGGTCAAATGGCTGAAAGAATACCGCCCCGGAAAACAACCGGCTCCGCTAGTAAATGAAACCAAAGTGGAAGAATTCAAAATCCTGAATACGGCCATACAAACAGCCATGGAACGAAATACAGCCATGTATAACCAACAGAAACAGTTCGTCGAAAATGCTTCCCACGAACTGCAAACACCGCTGGCTATCTGCATGAACAAACTGGAACTTCTCAGCGAAAACCCGGATTGTACGGAAGAACAGCTTTCCGAAATAGCCGGAATCAATCATACGCTCCGTGGGATTATAAAGATGAACAAATCCTTGTTGCTTCTTTCGCGTATCGACAACAAACAGTTTCCCGACACCTCCGGGATAGAGTTCAATAAGCTGATCGACAGACTCCTGCCGGATTTTAAAGAGATGTATGAATACAAAAATATACAGGTATCCTATACGGAAACCGGTTTATTAACATATACGATGAACGAATCGCTGGCTGCCACCCTGGTCAGTAATTTATTAAAGAATGCGTTTATACATAATATAGAAAACGGAACAATCTCCATTACAGTAACCAGCCGTACATTGACTGTCACCAACAGTTGTGACAGCCCGAAACTGAATGAAGCGACTTTGTTCAACCGTTTTGAAAAACAGACACATAAGAAAGATTCAACCGGACTAGGATTAGCGATCGTTAAATCGATTGTTTCCATTTACGGGATAAATATAAAATATGAATATAATGGGCTGCATCAGTTCATTTTAACATTCAAATAATCATTTTTCCCAAATCTTTCCCAAATGTCACCTTTTCTTTGCAGTATAAATTAAAAGAAGAAAGTCATGAAAAAGTTCGGATTAATTCTGGTCAGCCTGTTATTATCGACAATGGCCATTTTCGCAGACAACGAGAAGATTACAAGAGACAAATCGGTATTGCCTTCTGTATGTCGCAACTTCCTGTCAGACCATTTCGGACAGACAGATATCTCGCATATAAAAATAGAAAGCAATCTGTTGGGAACAAAAGGATATGACGTGATCCTTACCAACGGAATTAATGTGGAATTTGACAAGTCCGGCGAATGGAAAGAGATCGAAGCGCGCCATGCCTCTATCCCTTTAGAAATCCTGCCTGCCAGAATAGCTGATTATATAAGGAAGAATTTTGCCGATAGCAAGGTAATCTCTGTCGACAAAGATACACGCGAATATGAAGTCAAGTTAAACAATGACCTTGAACTCAAATTCGACCGTAACGGTAACTTTAAGAAATTCGATTAACAAAACAACAAAAAGAAAATAAGTATGAAAGTAAAACTATCTATCTTAGCATTAGCATTGTGCGGTCTGTTTGCATTTACAAGTTGTGATAATGATGACAACTATCAGCCCGACCAAACCGTCACTAAAGCATTCGATGAAAAATACCCGGGTGTCGGTAAAGTAGAATGGGAAACAAAAAGTGGTTATGAGGTAGCCGATTTCCATCTAAGCGGAAATGATGCCGAAGCCTGGTTTGACAATAAAGGCAACTGGGTAATGACAAAGACGGAAATCAATTTCGGTTTGCTCCCTGAAGCCATTCGTAAAAGTTTGAGAGAAAATGAATATCAAGACTGGAAATATACCGACTACGACAAACTCGAACGTTCAAATGCCGCCACAGTATATGTCATTGAAGCGGAACAGGGCGAAAAAGAAGTCGACCTGTATTATACGGAAGACGGAGTGCTCATAAAAGTAGTCAATGACTCCGATGACGATCACAACAACTTCCAACCTGTTATTATCCCCCAGGCGATTACAGACTCAATCAACAAAATGTATGCAGGTGCAACCATTCTGGAGTTCGACCAGGAAAAGAATGGTTTTGAAGTGGATATCCTCCATAATAATATTTACAAGGATGTTTATTTCAATACTGAAAACCAATGGATTTCTACAGAATGGGATATTACAAAAGATCAGGTTCCGGCAATCGTCATGAATGCTTTACAGGCTTCCGAATACAAGAATTATACAATTGATGATATCGATCTTATTGAAAAACCGGAAGGTACTTTCTATGTATTCGACCTGGAACAAGGAGATAATGATGTTGAAGTAACATTCGATTCCGAAGGCAATATTAAGAATATCCAAAAAGATTAACTCTGTAAAAACGAACTTTGCATAGAGCGAATTTGTTTCTTACGAGAATAAACTACACGGATACGATGGCTGGACCTCCATTGTATTCGTGTTTTCTTTTATAAACAATTAAAATTAAACGTCATGAAAGAAAAACTATCTGTTTTAGCCATTCTCGTATGCTGCATTTCGCTGCTTGCCGGTTGTAATAACCATCAAAAGAAAGTAAACCAGACTGTCGAAGTCCCTCAGGTTTTCCGGAACTTTATCTCGACCAAATATCCGCAGGCAACCATCCTGAAACTCGATAAAGAAAAGAACGGCACGGAAATCGATATAAAAGATAAAGGCATCCATAAAGAAGTATCATTCAATGAAAAGAACGAATGGATCAGCACCCAATGGGATACCCGTCTTGAAGATGTCCCGGTCGTTGTGACGGACGAACTTGCCAGTTCCGCCTATAACCAATACAAAGTACAGGAAGTAGATGCAATAGAAAAACCAGCCGGTATGTTTTACGTATTTGAACTGAAACTGGATAATAATGAGGTAAAACTTACATTCGATTCGGAAGGACAGCTCATAGAATAAATCATCACACAGTGAAACAAAAAATCAGCCAAGGTTTAGCTTTATCCAACCTTGGCTGATCTCTTTTTATTTGTCCTATTTAAAATGATATTTCTCCCAGGTATACACTTTCGGAGCTTCTTTTATAAAGGGAGTTACTATCTTACGGTCTTCCTGGCTCAGATACTGAGGAGTTGTGTATGTTGCCGTTAATGTCAGATTTTCAGGACTCAAACTGTACTGTATCAAATCCATATCCAACCGGGAAGCTGCATCCAGAAAAGCCGTACTGTTTTTATCTGCATCTTCTTTGATAAACCAATCCGCCTCGACAGGAGTGAACAGGTCGGAAGCAGCCAAAGGTTCCCATTCCGTTGTAAAAAACTCAATCCGGCTGTCAGGTACCGGACCATTTACCGTTTTCACCAGACAGATCACATTCGTATTATTTACCAACGGGAGCAATTTCATTTCTATAGTGCTTCTGTCGGTCACCTGTAACAGCAGATAATCGGAAGTAAGATTCTTCAATGTAGAAAAGCCATTCATCGTATTCTTCAAACGGGCCTCTTTACCCGATTTGTACAGATCGACCAGGTCCTTACGCCAGGCATCTTCCAGTTGAGGAATATTCTTATCTGGCATTGAAACAAATAATGCATCTATTTCCTGGGCTTTCACACCCCATGCAAAAACACAAATCAATATAGAAAAAATAAGTCGTTTCATATTCTATTGTCTATTTCGTCCCCAAATATAGGAATATCATTCCTAACAACACAAGGAATAAGTCCACAGCCTTGCTCTTTAAGTTTTTTTCATGGAAGAAGATCGCTCCGGCTACAAAAGTAACCAGCACATTGCTACGGCGTACCATGGATACGATCGAGATCATTGAATCCGGGAAACTCAAGGCATAAAAATAAATCCAGTCGGCAATGATCAGGAATACGGAGATAAATACGATATTCCAGTGCCACACAAAAGGCGTACTCTTCTTACGCTGCGGATACCATAGCAACAACAAGATCGGCAACATGATCAGACACTGATAGACATTGAACCAGACCTGCACCGTCATCACATCCATACTTCCCATCAGATGCTTATCGTACAAGCCGCTCATCGCACCGGTTATTATGGAAATAATCGTGAAGAATATCCATTTGTTATGGGTAAAGTTTATCCCTTCTTTCTTTCCCGAAGAGGAAAGCATATAAAATGAAGCGATGGAAAGCAAAACCCCGATCCACTGATACAAATTCAGACGTTCCCCAAAAATAACCATCGCTCCGACCAAAGTAAGAACCGGTTGTGTAGCCTTGATCGGTCCCGTGATAGTAAGCGGCAGATGCTTCAATGCAAAATAACCGGATATCCAGGAAGACAACACGATCACCGCTTTGATAAATACAGCCACATGCGCCTCAAAAGAGACACGGGGAACATAAAACATAGTATCGTCCAGCACATTCGTACAGAACGATAAAAATATAAACGGAACGAAGATAAGGCTGCTTATCAACGTATTCAGAAACAATACCGGAATTACGGCATTCCCGTTCAGGGAAATCTTTTTATTTACTTCATAACACCCCAACAGAAATGCTGAGGCAAATGCTAGCGCTAACCACATGATGATTAAATATTAAAAATATTTTCAGGATATGTTACATCCACAAGAAAAAGTGCATGCCCCGGAACAGAAGTTCCGGCCTTACATCTGTCTTTGGCCTCTATTACTTTACGAAAACCCTCTATCGTCAACTTTCCGCGTCCCACCTCCAATAAGGTACCGACGATCGCCCTCACCATGTTACGCAGGAAACGGTCCGCCTGAACTGTAAATACCCAAACATCGCCTTCCTGTTCCCATCCCGCCTTATAAATACGGCAGTTATTCGTCTTTACATCCGTATGCAATTTGCTGAAACTGGTGAAGTCGATATAATCAAACAAAACCTTACATGCCTCATTCATCGCTTCAAAGTCCAGCTGACCGCTCATTCTGTAAACCAGATCATAATTGAACGGATCCTTCCGAGTAGTTACATAATATTTATAGGTACGAGAAGTGGCGTCAAAACGGGCATGCGCTTCCGGCCTGACCGGTACGATCCGGTAAACGGCAATATCTTTCGGAAGTAAACGGTTCAGCTTCTCCGCCAGGAAAGGCAGGTCGGCAACCGGTTCGCCCCAATCAAAATGGGCAACCATCAGCCGGGCATGAACACCTGCATCCGTACGCCCTGCACCGACAACCGGAACCGGCTGGCGCAACAATGTAGCTAAAGCCTCTTCCAGGCATTGTTGTACAGTCACACCATTGGGTTGTACCTGCCAACCACTGAAATTCTTACCGTTATAACCTAAATAAATAAAGTATCGATTCACGTGCGGGATAATCTTCTTAATAATTCGCTGCAAAGGTAACAGAAATCTCGCCAGGAGATTGCCCATACACCCAAAAAAGTGTACTTTTGCGCTCTCAAATCTTCACAATAAAACTATTTGACATGTTTGCAACACTGCTTCAGTCTTCCTATTTTGCTCTTTTCCTGATCGTTGCATTAGGATTCATCTTGGGCAGAATACAGATTAAAGGTCTTTCTCTTGACGTTTCAGCCGTCATTTTCATTGCACTTTTGTTCGGTCATTTCGGAGTGATCATACCTAAGGAACTGGGTAACTTCGGTTTAGTGTTATTCATCTTTACCATCGGTATACAGGCCGGTCCGGGATTTTTCGATTCTTTCCGGTCGAAAGGGAAAACACTGATTATACTGACATTACTAATCATCGGCTCCGCCTGCCTAACAGGTTTGGTATTCAAATATGCATTGGGAATCGATACGCCAAGCATAGTCGGACTGATAGCCGGGGCACTGACCAGTACACCGGGTTTGGCGGTTGCAATCGACACGACCCAGTCTTCCTCCGCTTCCATCGCCTACGGTATTGCTTATCCATTCGGTGTGATCGGTGTGATCCTGTTTGTCAAGTTGTTACCCAAAATACTTCGTATAGACCTGAATGCAGAAGCACAGGCCTTGGAAGCAAAAAGAAAAGGTAAATATCCCCCATTGCATACAGCTGCTTTCCGTATTATTAACAGTAATATTTGCGGCAAGACACTGGCACAACTACAATTGCGTAGTATGACAGGAGCTGTCGTCTCCCGTATCAAGCATAACGAAAAAACATCTATTCCCACAGCACAAAGTGTTCTGGAAGAAGGAGATTTGATCAAAGCCGTCGGTAATGACAAATCACTGGAACAACTGGAAATATTGGTAGGCGAACGCATCAAAGGGGATCTCCCTTTCAACAGCACACAAGAACTTCAGTCTATGCTTATTACTAATAAAAACGTAATAAATAAGACGTTAGGATATTTAAACCTGCAAGGAACTTTCAACTGCACAGTAACCCGCGTCCGCCGAAGCGGTATCGACCTTCCTCCCGAACCGGATCTGGCACTAAAATTCGGTGACAAACTGATGATCGCCGGAGAAAAAGAGGACTTAAAAGAACTTGGACAGCTACTCGGAAATGATGAGAAGAAACTGTCGGATACCGATTTCTTCCCGATTGCCGCCGGTATCGTACTGGGCGTACTATTCGGAAAACTGAATCTGTCGTTCTCCGATTCATTCTCGTTCTCTCCGGGACTGACGGGAGGTATCCTGATGGTGGCACTTGTTTTAAGCGCAATCGGAAAAACGGGCCCGATCGTATGGTCCATGTCAGGTTCAGCCAACCAGTTACTGCGTCAGTTAGGGTTGTTATTATTCCTGGCGGAAGTCGGGACATCAGCCGGCGTTAACCTGGTATCCACTTTTCAGGAAAGCGGATGGACGCTGTTCGGTGTCGGCATGGCAATCACGATGGTCCCGATGCTTATCGCTTTAGGATTCGGTTACTGGGTCTTTAAAATCAATATCCTTGACCTGATCGGCACCATCGCCGGAGGTATGACCAGTACGCCCGGACTTGCCGCAGCCGACTCTATGACAGACAGTTCCGCACCGAGCATTGCATATGCTACTGTTTATCCGATTGCCATGGTTTTCCTGATCCTGTTTATCCAGCTGATCGCAAACCTGATTGTCTGATAAAAAAGGCACAATAAAAAAATGCGCTTGTCAGCTTGATTTTTAGCTTATAAGCGCATTTTTCACGTTTTTTTATTATATATTTGCAGATACCATAAACAATAAATCTATGATAATGCAAATGAACCAACAATTTGACCTTGCCTTCAACTTCTTACAGAACACAGGTACTCACCTTTTTCTGACAGGTAAAGCCGGAACAGGAAAAACAACGTTTCTGAAAAGACTTAAAGAAGTTTCCCCCAAACGAATGATCGTTGTTGCTCCCACAGGTGTAGCCGCCATCAACGCAGGAGGTGTTACAATCCATTCATTCTTCCAGTTACCGTTTGGTCCTTATCTCCCCTCGGCAAGCAGGGAGGCAGACCAGGCAAAAAATTTCACGAATAAATTCAGCCGGGATAAGATTAATATCATCCGAAGCATGGATTTACTGGTGATAGATGAAGTCAGTATGGTACGAGCTGACCTGCTGGATGCGATCAGCGACGTACTTTGCCGCTATAAAGACCGGACAAAACCTTTCGGCGGCGTACAACTATTACTGATCGGTGACTTGCAACAGCTGGCACCTGTTGCCAAAGATGACGAATGGAACTTATTGAAAGAACATTATCCGTCCACCTTTTTCTTCGACAGTAAAGCGCTTTCGGAAAGCAATTACTACTGCATCGAACTCACCAAGGTGTATCGCCAGAATGACAGTACATTCATCTCCCTGCTGAATAATATCAGGGAAAACAGATTCGATGAAGAAACATTAAACAGTCTCAACCAGCGATATATACCCGATTTCGCCCCTGACGACCAACAAGGGTATATCACACTTACAACACATAATTATCAGGCACAGCAACTCAACAACCGGAAGTTAGCCGAATTGCCCGGTAAGTCATATACTTTCAATGCCGAAATAAACAACGACTTCCCTGAATACTCTTATCCAACCGATAATCAACTGGAACTGAAAAACGGAGCCCAGGTTATGTTCGTCAAGAACGACTCTTCCGGCGAACACCGGTACTACAACGGTAAAATCGGTAAAATCGTTTTTATCAACCCGAACAAAATAACGGTTGTCGGAGAAGACGGCAATGAAATACAGGTAGAAAGAGAAACCTGGACGAATGTCAAATATACGATCAATCCGGACACCAAAGAAATAACAGAGACGGTTGCCGGAACTTTCAGCCAGTATCCGTTGAAAACAGCCTGGGCAATCACGATCCATAAAAGCCAGGGCCTGACTTTCGAACATGCCATCATCGATGCCTCGGCAGCCTTTTCACACGGCCAGGTCTATGTGGCACTCAGTCGCTGCAAAACCCTGGAGGGATTGGTTTTAAGCAGTCCGATCACCCGCAACGCGATGATCAAGGATATGAGGATACAGGAATTTACCAGTTCCGTCACCGACAAACAACCGGGGAAAGAACAGTTGGAACAGGCGCAACAGCAATATTACCTGGAACTGGTTATCGAACTTTTCAATTTCGCCTCCATCCAGCAACGCCTGCAATATGCCGCTTATACGGTATATACCCATTTACAGAAATTATATCCGGAACTCAACACGCAATATGCCAACACCCGTGATGCCTTCCGTTCCGTAATAACAGAAGTAGGCGGACGCTTCCAACAGCAACTGACGCGCATGATCTCCGGAAACCCCGATTACCAACAGGACGAAGCCATCCAGGAACGTGTGAGGAAAGGAGTAGCCTATTTTATCGAGCGTATCGACAGCCTGTGTACATCTCTTGAGGAAAATTCCGCAGTCGAAATAGATAACAAGGAAAGCCGGAAAGCGGTGAACAATGCGATCAGCAAATTTACGGAAGAACTTCATTTAAAGCAGGAGACGCTGAAAGCATGCGTAGACGGTTTTTCTGTCGTCCGCTATCTATCCGCCAAAGCAAAAGCGTCCATCGAACCGCCCGCATCCGCTAAAAAACGTTCCGAACGTTCTTCACAGCCGGCCAAAGTGACTGTTTCGAGCGACGTTCTCCATCCCGAACTCTATAACAGCATTAAGCGGTGGCGCTATGAGCTGGCAACAGAAAAAGGATTGCCTCCTTATACGATCCTTCAACAGAAAGCACTACTTGGTATTGTCAATACATTACCAGCCAATTCCAAAGAGTTACTGGCTATCCCCGGCATTGGAAAGAAGGTAATTGAAAACTATGGTAATATATTACTGGCACTCGTCGATGAATATAAAAAATAATCGAATTATGTCTTACCCTAGAAAAAGTTGACTTAATGAAAGTTAATTGATTATAGGTACTCGCACCTTTAAAGGTCGTAAAGTTTACGACACCGCTTTTAAATTCGCTGTTATTGAGGAGTATTTCTCTGGCAATTTGAGTTTTCATGATTTCTGTAAGAAAAAGTCTCTGGATCGTGGCACTTTTAATTATTGGCTTCTTACCTTTGCTCCTGAAGGACATTTAAGTTCCAAAGAAATGGGCAAAGAAAAAGAACGCAGTGAGTCCGAAGAAATTCGAGAACTCAAACGCCAGCTCCACCAGAAAGAGCTGGAATTGAAAAAGGAGAAAATGCGTGCCGACTTTTATGAAACGATGGTCGATGTTGCTGAAGAACAGTTTAATATCGATATCCGAAAAAAAGCTGGCACCAAACGGTAAAACGGCTTACTGCAGAGCCCGGAGGACATTCAGTCACCGGCCTCTGCAGACTGTTTGGTGTAAGTAAACAAGCCTATTATAAACACGTTGACAATATTTTTGCCCGTCTGGCCCATGAGCGGTTCCTTGTGGAATATGTTCATACCGTGCGTGATCTTGATCCCGGCATCGGTGGAGAGAAGCTTTGGCTAATGTATAAAGACTACTTCGGCACAGACTATAGTTTAGGCCGTGATGCTTTCCTTGCTGTTTTGAAAGAATATAGACTGATGCTTCGCAAACACCGCAAAGGTCCACGGACTACCAATTCCAACCATGACCTGCCAGTCTACCCCGATTTGGTTCGTACTCTACTTGTTACCCGCCCCAATCAGGTGTGGGTGAGTGATATAACTTATGTGCGTACAGATGAAGGCTTTTGTTACCTTTCCATCATTACGGATGCATACACCCATGAAGTGGTGGGCTGGTTTGTAGGTCCCACTTTAGAAGCTATCTATACGCTGGAAGCATTAAAAATGGCATGTAAACGCTTGGAGGGAACTAATATAAAGTTGATTCACCACTCCGACCGTGGTTGCCAATATGCAAGCCTGCTATACACTGCTTACCTTAAGGGATTGAAAATACAGATCAGTATGACCCAAAGTGGAGATCCAAAAGACAATGCCGTGGCCGAACGTATTAACGGAATACTTAAAACGGAGTTTCTTAACCACCATCACTTTGCCGGTATAAGGCAAGTTCGCAATACAGTAAGTCAAGCTATAGAATTTTACAACAATAAGAGGCCACACCGGAGCCTGGATATGATGACACCTGTCCAGGCAAGACAAATGACAGGGCAGATAAAAAAACGTTGGAAAAGTTATAAAGACAGTTATAGGGAGGAATGTATCGTCTGAATTTGCTATATTTGTTCCACAGGAAAAAAAGAAGCTCCCCAGGGAGCACCGGACAAGAAAAGGCCTGATCTAAAAACAAGGTCTTTCTTGTTCAAAAATATTATTATAAAAGATAATATATCAACCCTATTTAGGGATAAGAAAAACGGGTAAACCGCTTTTAGAGATAAAAGAAAAAATGGTCAACCCGATATAGTTTTAAATGTTAAATCCAGTCAACCCACTTCAGGAGTAAGACAAAAAACAGACAACCAAAATTAGGTTACTACATTACATTAAGGTCCCTCCAACTTCGTTTTAAATGAGATTTTTCTCGTTTTAAACGAAGTCTATACCCGTTTTAAACGAGATTTTATTCGTTTTAAACGGAATTAGGGCTCGTTTTAAACGAATTTAGGACCCTTAATTATCCCTTTTATACTAATTTATCCGTCAGAATCATTCTTTTCTGGCAGAAAAACCGGATATTTGCATATCTTTTTCATGGCAACTAAAAAGAAAGAGATCAGACAAATAGAGATTTGATATGGATATAAAAGAACTATTAAAAAAGTATTCGGTATTTATTTTAGGATTATATTTTTTAGCAGTAGGCATTGTATTGATCGTTCGCTCTGCATTAGGAACCACTCCTATCTCCAGTGTAAATTACGTGTTAAGCCTTAATACTCCTTTATCATTAGGAACATGGACATTCATTGTAAACGTACTGCTGATCCTGGGACAGTTCTGGTTGATCCGGAAAGACAGAAGTCGTCAGGACACGATAGAAATACTTCTTCAGATACCTTTTTCCTGCATATTCTCCGCTTTCATTGATTTCAACATGGCTTTAACAAGCAATCTGCACCCGTCCGGTTACGGCATGTCGATGGCCTTACTGCTCACAGGATGCCTCATACAATCCATCGGCGTAGTACTTGAGATCAAACCGAAGGTAGCCATGATGAGTGCAGAAGCATTTGTAAAATATGCATCCCGATGTTATAACAAAGAATTCGAAAAGTTCAAGGTATATTTCGATGTTACCCTGGTCACTTTAGCCATACTCATCTCCCTCATGTTCACCCAAGGCATTGAAGGGATACGCGAAGGTTCGCTCATTGCCGCCTGCATAACAGGCTATATTGTAAGTTTTCTGAACCAGAAGATCATGACCAGAAAAACACTCTACAAAATATTGCCGGGACTGAAATAAAAATGGGTAGTCCGAAAAGACCACCCACTTTAAAATATACTACTTTCTTCTATTTCTTCAATTCAAATCCCAGCATCATCCCGTCATACTCGCTGGCCAGTTTATTGACCAGTTTCAACGTGGAATTGTCAGATATCGATGATAATTTGGTCAGAAAATCCAGTAACTTATCCGCATTGAACAGCAAAGACAACTCATCTCCGGAAATCACGACGTGGGCTGTTAAAGTTGTCACTTTCAGTTTTCCGCCCAATGCATATTTCAGTTCAACCGTTTTTTCATCCGGATTAACAGAGAAAGTACCTTTCAATGTCTTTTTCTTTAATGCATTGGTAAACGTACTGTCACTATTGAACACATAGTTGAACATACCTTCCACAATACCGACCTTGGCACAATACGTTTTCAGCTTTTTCTCCAATTCACCAGCAGCTACACTCCCGGCTACATTCTTCAACGCATTATCGCCTTCCAGCTGAACGGCAGGATTGGTATACGTCCACGTTCCTAGCAAGTTCTCTACTGTCAGTTTCTTTCCGCCAGTTACAGAAGTAACCGCATCCTTTACTGTAGATGAATTCAATAAGTCTTTCAACGATTGTCCGTAAGCCTGGCCGGATACGGACAGCAGGATGCATATAGCAGCCATTAATCCCCACACTTTTTTCATATCTCTTGTTTTACTCTTTTTAAAAAACATACAAAGATACAATTATTATCCCTACATTTGCTTCACGCTTTTATTTACACAGCAAAAGATCTTGAACTTAACAACATAAGTCTTATGAAAAATCTAACTAAACGCATTTGTATTATGCTTATTTGCTCATTAGCGTATCTGAACGGACAAGCATCCATCGATCCGTCCGTCATACAATCGACCATCAGTACGTTAACCTCCAGGAACAACAGTAACAAACAGAGTATAGAAAAAGGAGTCAGCCAGGTTGCACGTCTTTGGCTGGAAACAGACGGCGACGAAAAAGCCTTCCGCTCTTTTTGTGAAGACAATTATATTGCCGATCCGGATGAAAAGTATCAGGTATTCCTCAAGATCAGCGACTATCTCGAAGGTATCAGCGGTCATTTCAATGAGATGTCGCTGCACTTACAGAAAAATTTGCAGCTGGATAACGGTCCGTTGCACCCCATCGATGAGAAGTTCGGTTCATACAGTCCTTCGAGCCATTTGAGCGATGACTTATACAATAATAAAATAGCTTTTATCATCGCGCTAAACTTCCCCCACCTTACCCTGGAAGAAAAAGAAGCATTGGGCACCGACCGCAAAGCCTGGGCCTATGCACGTCTGGGCGACATGTTCACGGAACGGATCCCTGCCGCATTGTTGCAGGCCGCTTCCAATGCAGAAAGCGATGCCGACATTTATATCTCCCAGTATAACATTTACATGGGCCATGTAATGAACAAAAAAGGCCAGCACCTGTTCCCTAAAGACATGATCCTGCTGTCACACTGGAACCTGCGTGATGAAATCAAGGCAAACTACAACAAGGGGAAAGAGGGGCTCGACAAGCAACGCACCGTTTACGAAGTGATGAAACGGATCATTTCACAGGATATTCCTGTCGAAGTAATCAACTCAGGGACGTATGAATGGAACCCATATACAAACATGGTACAACAGGACAACAAGGAAGTAAAAACGACTCCCGAATCGACTGTCCGTTATCAGAAGATGCTGAACAATTTTAAGGCCATGCAAGGCATTGACAAATACACAGGTAATACCTATATCGACCGTAAATTCAACGACGATATGGAAGTCGCCTTGCAGGATGTTGAAAAACTGTTCGACGAATTTCTGTCCGCTCCCGAATTGAAAGAAGTCGGCAAAATGATCTCCAAACGTCTGGGACGCAAACTGGAAGCCTACGATATCTGGTACGACGGTTTCAAAGCCCGCAGTAATCTCGACGAGACCAAGCTGGATGCACAAACGCAAGCCCTTTACCCGGATGCGGCAGCTTTGGACAAGAAGTTACCGGACATTCTTATGAAGTTGGGATTCAGTGCCGAACGGGCCAACTATCTGGCCGACAAGATCACAGTCGATGCCGCCCGTGGTTCAGGGCATGCCTGGGGAGCATCCATGAAAGGACAGCAGTCACGTCTCCGCACACGTATTCCGGCAGCAGGAATGAATTACAAAGGATACAATATTGCCATCCATGAATTCGGCCACAATGTAGAGCAGACTTTATCGCTTTATGATGTAGACTATTATATGTTGAGCGGCGTACCCAACACTGCATTTACTGAAGCGCTGGCTTTCGTTTTCCAGAAACGTGATCTCGAAATATTGGGTATCACCGATCCGAATCCGGAAAAACAGGCGATGGAAATATTGGATAAAGTATGGAGCATGTATGAAATTTGCGGTGTTTCCATGCTGGATATTTCCGTATGGAAATGGATGTATGCCCATCCGGATGCAACGGCCGAACAGCTGAAAGAAGCAACGATCGCATTATCGAAAGAGATATGGAACAAATATTATGCGCCTGTTTTCGGAGTAAAGGACGAGACGGTACTGGCTGTTTATTCGCACATGATCAGCTATCCATTATATTTGTCGGCTTATGCTTTCGGACAAATCATAGAATTCCAGCTTGACCAGTATCTGGAAGGCAAGGACTTCGCAAACGAAGTAGAACGTATTTTCCGCCAGGGACGTCTAACCCCTAACCAATGGATGATACTGGCTACAGGAAGTCCGCTGACCGTCGAACCTATGCTGGAAGCCGTAAGACA
Source organism: Parabacteroides goldsteinii (assembly GCF_020091425.1). Taxonomy (NCBI): domain Bacteria; kingdom Pseudomonadati; phylum Bacteroidota; class Bacteroidia; order Bacteroidales; family Tannerellaceae; genus Parabacteroides; species Parabacteroides goldsteinii. Next base: position 3,439,334 of record NZ_CP081906.1, read on the forward strand.
AGTTATTAAGTAAACAGGATATAAATGATATTACAAAATCGCGCCATAACTGTAAATGAGAACGACGGACTACCGTTACCTAAACGTTACTGGGCTATACTGGCCACAGCTTTAGGTGTCGGAATGTCCGTCATAGACGGAACAATTGCAAATGTCGCTTTACCGACAATAGCCCGCGACCTGGGCACTTCACCGTCTGTCACGATCTGGGTTGTCAACGCTTACCAGCTGGCAATCACCATTTCGCTGCTTTCCTTCGCTTCATTGGGAGACATTTACGGTTACCGGAGGATTTACTTATCAGGAATTTTACTGTTCAGCATCACGTCAGCCATCTGCGCCCTTGCCGATTCGTTCTGGATGTTGACAACCGCACGTATCTTACAAGGATTCGGAGCTGCCGCCATCACAAGTGTTAACACGGCATTGCTCCGAATCATTTATCCCAAACGTTTCCTGGGCCGCGGCATGGGGATCAATGCCCTGGTCGTCGCCGTCTCGATTGCCGCCGGACCGACCATTGCATCCGTCATCCTGTCTTTAGGTTCGTGGCACTGGCTGTTTGCCATCAATATCCCGATCGGCATTGCAGCCTTGGTGATCGGCTTGATGCATTTGCCAGCCAATCCGGTTAAAGTCACCGGCCGCCGTTTCGACAAGCTCAGTTGCCTGATGAACGCTCTTACATTCGGATTACTGATTTTCTCGCTGGAGGGTATTGCCCATAAGGAGAATACAACTTTGATCATAGCAGGTATAGCCGTATTGTTTATGATCGGTTATTTCTTTGTACGCCGCCAGCTGCGCCAACAGTTTCCGTTACTTCCGGTCGACCTGATGCGCATCCCGATCTTCTCCATGTCGATCGGCACGTCGATATGTTCTTTCACCGGACAAATGCTGGCAATGATCTCCCTCCCCTTTTTCCTTCAGGGAGCATTGGGACGAAGCGACGTAACGACCGGCCTGCTTCTTACTCCCTGGCCGTTGGCTACGATGATCATGGCCCCGCTTGCCGGACGATTAGTCGAACGGATTCATGCCGGTATACTGGGAGGTATCGGTATGACGATATTTGCTGCCGGTCTTTTCCTTCTGGCCGTTTTACCCGACAACCCGACAAATACGGATATTATATGGCGCCTGTTTATCTGCGGAGCCGGATTCGGTTTATTCCAGACACCCAATAACAGCACGATCATCTCCTCTGCCCCTTCCAACCGAAGCGGAGGCGCAAGCGGTATGCTGGGAACAGCCCGTTTATTAGGACAGACATTAGGAGCAACATTAGTCGCTATGATATTCAATCTGGTTCCGAACAACAGCACGCAAGCATGTTTGTATCTGGCAACAGGATTTGCCGTGGTAGCCGCAATAATCAGTAGTTTAAGGATTTCACAGCCGAGGCCGTTGAAAGGATTTAAATAAAAATTCAGTTATATAACACAAATCTTTTCATCTCACAGAACGAATTATTAACTAATATTTTTATTGGGAAACAGCATGAATACAATAAAATAGGGAAAAACGGTACACCAAACAGGAGCTTTATTTTTCAAGACATAAGGCTCTTTATTGTCAATTTGAAAAATTAACTTAGTTCTAGACGAACTAAGTCAGAATAAAAAAATACATACTCACTATTTTTTTCTACAGACGCAAAAACATCACTGATAGCCACATTTGATAAATCGAGTGACAAACGTGTAGATTGTGCATAGGACAATTCAGCCAAAAGAGATGAATTTACTGTAAAAAGCAAACACAACACTACACAAACCGCGTGTATTTTTCTTTTAATTTTTAGATATTCCATAATAATATAATAAGTTTTCCTTGATATTAATATTTTACTTGTTAACAACACAATGGTCTATTGTTTTATACAATACTAGGTTACGGCATGTTTTATCTATTCATAGGCATTCATTTTTTATTATTGATACTATTTACTTCAATCAAATTCCCCTTACGATGAAATGAAACTGATAACGTTTTCTGGAGTGTTTGAAGAACTTGGTCCATATTATCAAACAACACCAGCTTACCAGAGCATTTCACTTGTTCTATATCCGGTGGATAGCTAAATTGAACACGGTAATAACGCGAGATACTGCGTAGTACCTCACCTAAATTTTTCTCCCGGAACTGGAGAATACCATCTATCCATGAGATATAATCGTATACATTCACCTGGCTAACAGACATCTGCCCATTTTCCAAGACTAAGAGATCATTAGGTTTGATAATTTGTTTTCCGCTTTTATATCCTTCAACCGCAACACTTCCTTCTTTCAGTACAACAGATTGGAAATTTTCATCCTTATATGCAACTAAGCCAAAAGATGTTCCTAAAACTCTGATTTCCATCTGGTTCGTTTTAACATAAAATGGACGCGATGCATCTTTGGTCACTTCAAGATAAACTTCCCCTTCCACATAAATCATTCTTTTTTCTTTTTCAAATATTTCAGGGAATTGAAGCACTGTGCCTGAATTTACCCATACTTTCGTACCATCAGGCAAAATCAATGAAGAATGACGTCCTTTCGGTACGCTTAACACATTCATATGATTACCTTTTTCCTTTGCTTCACCAATACACTTCCTCTCTGTAGCCTCTAGATTATTAAAGTCTTTATCCGTCACCTTGATTTTCCCTTGTTGATCGACTAAAATTGTCGCATTATCAGAAACCTTCATTTTTTCCTGTGCCAAATGAAGTTCTACTTCTGTCTGATTAACATCTAACTGGACATCATCCACCAAAGACAGAATATCTCTTTCCTGAAATAAATTTTCTTTAGTAATCAAAAATAATGAACCCAATGTACATATAATAAGAATACAAGCTGCTGCATATTGCCATGTCAGACGCATTCGCTTTGGTTTTCTGAATTTTCTTAAATCATTTATAATATTTTCTTTAAGAGATTCTTTTTCAATTGGCGACAGTTTCCTATTATTCAATTTCAACGAACGAACCATTTGCCTGGCCTTCTCTATATTTTCTTTCTCTTCCGGATACAGTGTCAGATAATCATCAATCCACACCTGTTCCGACTCTTCCGTAGGAAACAGACACCAGAGAATAAAGGAATCGTCATGTATTAACTGGTCAACAGTTTTTATATGTTGTATTTTATTCATTTTGCATTTTCATTTTAAACAAGACATTAATTTCCCCAATTTGGCCCCATTTTATATGTTAAATTCATTTAACACCAATATGCATCTATTGAATTAGTTCGTCTAGAACTACGTAAAAATGTAAGTATTAACATCCAATCTCAAACGATAGATCAAATTTTATCTGAAATTCTGAAAAACACCGGTCTTACCTACGTTCTCAATGACAGACAGGTAATGATTATGCGAAAAGGAGAAACAGAACAACAGCAAAAAAGTATCTCTATCAACGGAACAATCAGAGATGCACAGCAAGTTCCATTACCAGGTGTCAATGTTATTATTAAAGGTACAACAAAGGGTACAACTACCGATATTAACGGTAATTACTTCATTGAAGTTCCTCATAAAAACACGGTACTTGTTTTCAGCTATATCGGTTTCGAATCACAAGAAATTAAAGTCGGAGACCAGATCAATATAAACGTAAATATGTCTGAAGAATCGAACAACCTGGATGAAGTAGTAGTAGTTGGTTACGGTTCCCAGAAAAAAGTATCCGTAGTAGGCTCTATCACGACCATCGAACCTGCTCAATTGCAACAAGGAACAACCCGCGCCGTTTCCAATAATCTGGCAGGACAACTGGCCGGAGTGATCGCCGTTCAACGTAGTGGCGAACCTGGTTCTGACGGTTCCGACTTCTGGATTCGCGGTATATCTTCATTCAAAGGGACAGGTATCAAACCATTGGTTTTGGTAGATGGTATAGAACGTACGCTCGATGATCTTTCCGCTGCAGAAATCGAATCATTCTCTGTATTGAAAGATGCTGCTGCCAGTGCTGTCTATGGTGTACGAGGAGCAAATGGAGTTATCATCGTAAAGACCAAAAGAGGGCAACTGGGCAAACCCAAAGTAAATTTTCACTTCGAACAGGGTTTCACACAACCTACCCAGCTCCCGGAATATATCGGATCGGCTGATTATCTTTCATTAATGGATGAACTATATATAGACGCAGGGAATCCTAATCCTCTTTACGGAGAAGAAAAAATCAACAACTACCGTAATAATGTCGATCCGGAGCTTTATCCTAATGTAAACTGGTTGGATGCCGTTTCAAAAGACATGGCATCCAATACACGAGGTGATCTGACTATTACAGGTGGTAGCGATATTCTTCGCTATGCATTAGTTGCGTCCTACTATGGGGAACGTGGTATTTTTGTCACCGATAAAAGTAAAGACTGGGATTCGTCGACCCGCCTGAACAAATACAATATCCGTTCAAATGTTGATATTAACGTCACGAAAACAACCGTTGTCGGCATAAGTATAGGGGGATATTTACAGGAACAAAACGGAATGGCAGTCAGTGGACAGGACATTTGGAATTATGCATTTGATACACCTCCTTTCTACCATCCGATCCAGTATTCCGGTGGACGCGATGTCCGTGTAACAGAGCGCCATAACCCCTGGGCGGAAGCCACACAGCATGGTTATCAGACAACAACCAACTCAAAAGTAGAATCCTTATTTTCTATCGAACAGGACCTGAAATTTATTACTCCCGGTTTGAAAATAAAAGGACTCTTTTCTTTCGACCGTTACTCCAGTTCATGGGTGAAACGCTCCAAAACTCCGACTTACTATAATCCGGCAACAGGCAGAGATCCGGAAACAGGAGAACTGATCCTGACTGTCAGTACGGACGGACAAGAATTTTTGGATACAAAAAGCGAATCTGCATGGGGAAATAAAGCCACTTATCTAGAAGGGAATATAGCTTACGACCGCACATTCAATAAGAAACACGCAGTCAGTGCCATGTTCCTCTATAATCAACGGGATTATCAGGATGGCAATATTGTTCCGTTCCGCCGCATGGGTATAGCAGGACGTGCCTCCTATACTTTTGACAACCGTTACATCGCCGAATTCAATTTCGGTTATAATGGTTCGGAGAATTTCACAAAAGGACATCGTTACGGATTCTTCCCTTCTGTCGCTGTCGGCTATATGCTTTCGGAAGAAAAATTCATGGAACAATTCAAAGAGACTTTCTCTAAAATCAAATTCCGCGCATCATGGGGGTTGACCGGTAACGACCAATTGGACGGACGCCGCTTCGCTTTCCTACCAACAATAGACACGGACGGATCGTATAAATGGGGTGTAAACAACGATTATAACCGTTCCTCCCGCTTTGAGGGAGAATTTGGTGTGACAGATTTGAAATGGGAAACCGTAGAAAAACTAAATGTCGGTATAGAATTAGGTCTTTGGAACGCTTTGGAATTACAGGTAGACTGGTTCAAGGAACAGCGCCGTGATATTTTCATGCAACGTAATAATATCCCGACATCTGCAGGTTTCCGTAAAACACCATGGGCTAACTACGGTAAAGTGAACAACACTGGTATAGATCTTTCATTAACTTACAATAAACAGTTCAATAAAGACCTGCACGTGGGTTTTCGCGGAACTTTCACTTATGCACACAACGAAATTATTGAAATGGATGAAGCGATGGGAGTTATCGGAACAAATCGTCAACGTACCGGAAGAGCTGTCAATGAATTATTTGGCCTCGTTGCCGAAAGATTATTCACAGAAGATGATTTCACTACAAATGAAAAGGGTGACCTGGTTTTAAAAGAAGATATACCAGCACAAACTTTCAGCGCTATCCGTCCGGGAGATATTAAATATATGGACATCGACGGTGATGGCGTTATCACTAATAAGGATGAGAAGGCAATGGGCGGAACCGTCAATCCAGAAATTGTCTATGGCTTCGGAGCAACAGCTCGTTATAAAAATGTAGACTTCAATATCTTCTTTCAGGGGAACGGGCGGACTTATCGTTTTATCGGAGGAGTTGTTTCCAATTTCTTACCAGGAGCTTCCCAGGGATCTATGGGTAACATCCTGACCAACTACAACGATCGTTGGACCCAGGAAAACCCGAAACAGGATGCCTTCTACCCGCGTTTAAGTTACGGAACAAACGCCAACAACAGCCAAAATTCGACCTGGTGGTTGCGTAACATGAGCATGCTCCGGATGAAAGATATAGAAATCGGTTACACATTTCCCAAACACTGGATTAATTCGGTCGGCCTTGCCAATATCCGCCTCTATGCCAAAGGTTCCAACCTCTTCACTTTCTCCTCCTTCGATCTTTGGGACCCGGAGTTGGACACGGCAAACGGAGCTAAATACCCGATCATGAAATCTTTCTCTTTCGGACTGGATATTAATTTCTAACAGAGTAATAAATATAAAACATATAGAAAATGAAACTACTCAAATATATTGGCTTATCATTTTTAGGCTTATCCCTCAATAGTTGTACGGATTACCTGGATAATGCACCGGATGATACACTAACAATGGAAATGGTATTTAACGATAAAACCAGAACCGAGGACTGGCTCTCCGGGGTTTATAACAGGGTTCCTGACCCTTACTGGAGTCTGTTGAGAGATTATGGCTATGACAGTATGGGAGATGACCTCGATCCTTCCCAACGTTGGTATCAGTGGTGGGGTAATACACTGAATTTCGTAATTGGACAATGGTTTACAAGTTCCTCCTGGGACGGAGCGGTATGGAGTCAATGCCCTGTACGTATTCGTTCTGCCTATCAGTTTATTGAAAATGCTCATGCACTTCCGGATCAGGGAGTTACAGAAGAAAAGATAGAAAGAATGAAAGATGAATGTCGCTTTCTGATTGCCTATTATTACTGGATGATGATTGAAGCATACGGCAGTGTTCCTTTCTTCGACGGATTGGCAGATGTCAATGATCCCAATTTAATGCGCGGGCAGATACCTTTCGACGAAATGGTTGACTGGATTGACGGACAATTAGTCAGCCTATCAAAAAAACTGCCGACTTCCTGGCTAAGCGAATCAACACAGTTCTATGGACGTGCCACTTCCATTATGTGTCTCGCAGTCCGTGCCCGTATGTTATTATTTGCTGCCAGCCCGCTGGTCAACGGCAATGAATGGTATAATGGATTAAAAAACTATGACGGTAAAGATCGTTTTAGCCAGACTTATGACGCCTCCAAATGGAACCGCGCGGCAGATGCCTGCAAGGAATTGATAGAGGCAGCCCATGCTGCCGGTCACGACTTGGTACGCGAATATAATGCAGACGGGAGCATTGATCCTTTCATGTCCTGCTATAACGTGCTATTCCTGCGTGGAGATGTGAATCCGGAAGCATTATTCGTTCGTTCAGACAGCAACTTCAGTGAATTTGAAAAACATGCTACTCCACGCGGAGCATCCGGTAACGGAGGATTAGGTATTTATCAGACATTAGTCGATGCCTTCTCCATGAAAGATGGTTCATTACCCATTACCGGTTATAAAAGTAACTACGGTTCGCCGGTTATCAATGAAAAGTCAGGTTATACAGAGCGTGGTTTCTCCGACCAGCCAGATATCCGCAAAACCAAATACAACCTGTATCGCAATTGCCCGGGAGCAACAGTCGATTCTGTCGGTACAGACGGCAATACTTACAATCAGGTTGCAGCTACTGGCACATATAATATGTATATCAACCGGGAACCTCGTTTCTATCTGACCGTTATGTGGAACCGGCAATGGTACCATCAAGCCAACCGCGAAGTACAAATGATGTCTAACGAACAAGACGGTGGCCCCACACACGATGCTCCTCAAAATGGTTATCTGAATCGTAAAAAAGTTTCTTTGGAACAAAACCAGCGTGATAATATACATCCATATCGCCCGGGAATACTTTATCGTTTAGGGGAAGCTTACCTGAATTATGCCGAAGCATTAAATGAATGTGATCCGGGTAACGCGGACATTTTAAAATACCTGAACCTGATTCGTGAACGTGCAGGCGTTCCGCAATATGGAACCGGAATTGACAGCAATGGTTTCAACAAGATTCCTTTAAACGGCCAGGAAGAAGTCAGACAGGCTATTTATCATGAACGCCGTGTAGAATTGTGTTGTGAAAATGGTATCCGCTATTTTGATCTGCGCCGATGGAAAAAAGCGGAAGAAGTCTTGGACCAGCCAATGTATGGCATGAATTTCAGCGGAACAGAATTGTCTGATGACCCGAATAACCCCAAAGCATTCTTCGTCCGTACACAATACATCAAACGGGTTTATGAACGTAAATTCTATTGGTATCCAATTTATCAGGAAGAGATAGATAAGGACCCGACGCTTGTTCAGGCACCATTCTGGGACAAATAAAGACCAATAAATAGATTAATACTACAGATGAGTTTTTAATTCGGGAGGGTAATTCCATATGGGGTTACCCTTTTCCTTTTTTACGATTCAGCCAGAAAAATAAAGACTAGCCATAAAGGAGCTACTCCTCCTTGCATACGTTCCAACGCACGATAAATAATTTTACGTACACTTTTAGGCGTTATATGAAGAATTTCCGCTACTTCCTGATAACTCAGTTCCTGCATAAAATGCAAGTAAACAACCTCACGCTGTTTATTGGTCAATAAACGGAATAAATTATCCAGTTGTTCTTCATAAGCCAACCGTTCCTCCTCATCTTCCAGTAATGCAAGTGCATCGACCTTAATCTGGAACTCATATTCCATATTGTCATCAAGACTTAATAAATTGAAATTCTTTTGTTTAGAGGATATAATTCTGTTTTTAAGAGAACGAAGTAAATAAAACTTGGGATTATCAGGCATTTCTATTTTATTTACCGATTCGTATAAATGTAAAAAAACATCATGTATGACATCCAGCATATATTCTTTCTCCATACCGAATGCCATTCCATACGAAAACAATTCATCAACATATTGTTCATACCACTTATCGAACTCTCTTATTTTCTGCTCCATTTATACTTTGCCAGTTATCATGAGAAAGCTTAAAATTCAATTACAAACTTACAAATAATAAAATATTTAATTTTATATTTATACAATAAAAAAGGAGAAAAAACAAAAAGCCACCCCGCAAACACGGGATGGCTTCCTAATATATTTAATCCGTTATCTGATTAAAGTTTGTTGTCTGAACCAAGTACATTAAGAATTTTGTGCTTGTACAGTTTTTCCATGTTATCGCGAGCCGGGCCCAGATATTTACGTGGGTCGAATTCAGCCGGTTTTTCAGCGAAAGTCTTACGGATTGCAGCAGTCATAGCCAGACGAGAGTCTGAGTCGATGTTGATCTTGCAAACAGCAGATTTAGCAGCCTTACGCAATTCTTCTTCAGGAATACCGATAGCAGCCTTCAAAGCACCACCGAATTTGTTGATTGTTTCAACTTCTTCTTCAGGAACAGAAGAAGAACCGTGAAGAACGATAGGGAATCCCGGAAGTTTTTCCATTACTGCATCCAATACTTCGAATGCCAATGGAGGAGGAACCATTTTGCCAGTCTTCGGGTCGATGTGGCACTGTTCCGGAGTAAATTTATAAGCACCGTGAGAAGTACCGATTGAGATAGCCAATGAATCGCAACCTGTGCGAGTAGCGAAATCAATTACTTCTTCAGGGTCAGTATATGTGTGATGATCTGAAGAAACTTCGTCTTCAACACCAGCCAATACACCAAGTTCACCTTCAACTGTTACATCGAACTGGTGAGCATAGTCAACAACTTTCTTAGTCAAAGCTACGTTTTCTTCATAAGGCAGGTGAGAACCGTCAATCATTACAGAAGAGAAACCTGAGTCGATACAGCTCTTGCAAGTTTCAAATGTATCACCGTGATCCAGGTGCAGAACAATCTGAGGATTCGGACAGCCTAATTCTTTTGCATATTCAACTGCACCCTGAGCCATGTAACGCAACAGTGTTGCATTAGCATACTGACGAGCACCTTTAGAAACCTGAAGGATAACCGGAGATTTTGTTTCAACAGCAGCCTTGATGATAGCCTGCATCTGTTCCATGTTATTGAAGTTGAAAGCCGGAATTGCATATCCGCCTTTGATGGCTTTAGCGAACATTTCTTTTGTGTTCACCAAACCTAAATCTTTGTAATTTACCATTGTAGTATATATTATTACGTTAATGATTGAAAATTCTGCACAAAGATAAGAACTCTCTGAAAACTTTATGCTTTTAAGCATATAAAATAATACAAAAGTAATGCCTTCGGAAAAAATAGTTCGATTTTCTTTGTTAGTTTGAAGCAAATCCATACCTTTGCAAGCCAATTTACCGGTTACCAAACTAATAAGAGTATAAATTAAATTAGATAAAGAAGCAATGAAAAAAGGAATTCATCCTGAAAACTATCGTCCTGTAGTATTCAAGGACATGTCAAACGAAGATGTATTTATCACTCGTTCAACTATCAATGCAAAAGAAACTATCGAAATTGACGGTGTTACTTATCCGTTGGTAAAAGTCGAAATTTCTAACACTTCTCACCCGTTCTACACTGGTAAATCTAAACTGGTGGATACAGCAGGACGTGTTGATAAGTTCATGAGCCGTTACGGTAACCGCAACAAAAAATAATTGTAGATTGACAAAGTTCAATTAACAATTCAAAATGAATTTATAAAAAAGGCAGCGAACAGACTCGTTGCCTTTTTTATTTTATCAAAGATTATTTTTACATTTGCATGCATGATTGAAAAGAGTACAACAACAACTTGTTTTCAATAGTCAATTATCAATTGTCAATTAATAAATACCATGGCAAAAACAAAAGAAGAATTACTGAACATTCTCGACCAGTTCACACTGGCAGAAAAAGTTGTTTCCGCTGAACCTTTCGGAAACGGACACATTAACGACACGCTGAAAGTAACAAACGAAAAAGGCGAGATCAAATACGTATTACAACGTATCAACCATCTGATTTTTACCAATGTAGATATGTTACAGAACAATATCAATATTGTAACGACTCATATCCGCAAAAAACTGGAAGCTAAAGGCGAAAGCGATATCGACCGCAAAGTGTTGACTTTCCTTCCGACTAAAGATGGTAAACCATATTATTTCGATGGCGACAGCTATTGGCGTGTATGTTTGTTCATCCCCAACAGCAAAAGCTACGAAGAAGTAACTCCGGATCTTTCATACGAAGCCGGTAAGGCTTTCGGTGATTTCCAGTCTATGCTGGCAGACCTGCCCGAAGGTTCACTGGGAGAAACAATTCCTAACTTCCACAATATGGAATTCCGTCTGGAACAATTCCATGATGCAGTAAAGGCTAACGCTGCCGGACGTCTGGAAGAAGTGAAAGATCTGATCGAAGAAATTGAAAAACGTGCCGAAGCAATGTGCATTCAGGAACGTCTGTACCGTGAAGGCAAGTTGCAGAAACGTACCAACCATTGCGACACGAAGGTTAACAACATGATGTTCGATGCCGATACCGACAAGGTACTTTGCGTAATCGACCTGGATACGGTAATGCCGGGATTCGTATTGTCCGATATCGGTGACTTTATCCGTACAGGTGCCAATACAGGTGTCGAAGATGATGAAAATCTGGACAATGTAAATGTAAACATGGATATCTTTAAGGCTTATACCCGTGGTTACATGGAAACAGCCAAGGCATTCCTTTCTCCGCTCGAAATCAGCCTGCTTCCTTATGGTGGCCGCCTGCTGACTTACATGCAGACCGTACGCTTCCTGACAGACTATATCAACGGTGATACATATTATAAGATCCACAGCCCGAAACATAATCTGATCCGTACAAAAGCCCAGTTCAAACTACTGCAAAGCCTGGAAGAACATGCGGAAGAAATGGATAACTTCATGAAGGAATGGCTGTAAACAGTCGTATATTCAAATAATTTATAAATTAAGAGGTACTTCTTAATCGGTTTATACCAAGTGTAAATCAAGATTGGATGTACCTCTTTACTATTTAGACCAACCTCTATATTTTTAATGTATAAACAACCATTTACCCGAGCAACCAATAAAAGAGAAAAATAAAGAAATAAAATCACCAAATCAGAATATAATCCATCTATAAGAGTATATTATCTATTGATTTTTTATCGAGAACACGATTCCTTTGCATCATAATTTCACATATTATTAAATACTCATGAAACATCCATGAAATAAATTTCGTCCAAGAGCATGTAAATAGGGGGGTATTGTTTACTTTAGTGTCATTCACTCGAAAAAACGAATGCAATGAAAACAGTACCTTTTGAACAAGTCATCCTCCGGGGTTGTGGAATAGATGTCCACAAGGACATGGTAGTTGCTACGATAAGTGGCGAAGGTCTCAAAACTGAAACCCGCAGTTACAAGACCTTCAGTAGTTCTTTGACAGAATTAAAAGAATGGTTATTATCCAGTGGCATTACGCATGTAGCCATGGAAAGTACCGGTGTTTACTGGAAGCCGGTCTATAAGATTCTTGAATGTCCTGATATGAAAGTCTGGATCGTGAACGCACGGCACATCAAGTATGTTCCCGGGCACAAAACGGATAAAAAGGATAGTGCCTGGATTTGCAAACTGCTTTTAGCAGGTTTGTTGAAACCGAGTTATATCCCGGAGCGTGAACAACGTGAGCTTCGTGATTTAACCCGTTACCGTAACAAGTTGATCCAGCATGTATCTTCTGAGAAAAACCGTATTGTTCGTATCCTGGAAGATTGTAACATCAAACTTTCCAGCGTGGTGTGCAGCCTGGACGGAGTCGTGGCGAACAAGCTGATAGATATGTTGATCGATAAGGGTCATGTAACAATGGATGACATAACTTGCATCTATCATAAAAAACTTGAAGCCAGTCCGGAACTTCTTTATCAGGCTTGTGAAGGCTTTATAGAACCGCATCACATCTATATGTTGCAGACCATCCGTAAAGATATGGAACAGACGAAAGCCATCATAGCTGACCTTACCTGCCGTATAAAAGAGGTTTTATCTCCTTATGAGAATGTGATGGAACTCTTGCAGAAGATCCCCGGACTTAGCCGGAAAACGGTTGAAGACCTGATAGCAGAGATAGGTGTGGATATGGAAGCCTTTCCAACCGAAAAGCACCTGGCTTCGTGGGCCGGTGTCTGTCCTGGCAATAACGAGAGCGCAGGTAAAAAAAAAGTGGTAGAACCACCCATGGCAACAAACAGTTGAAAGCCGTAATCACGGAGGCTGCGTGGGCAGCCACCCGTACCAAGAACACCTTTTACAGTGCACGTTATCACCGTTTAGCCGCCCGTCGAGGGAAAAAGAGGGCTTTAGTAGCAGTAGGACACTCGATCCTGAAATCGGTATGGCATGTACTGAAAGAGGCTTGTGAGTATAAGGAACTCGGTGCGGAATATCTCAACCAAAGGATGGAGCAGAAACGGAAAAATTACTTGAAGAAAGAGCTGGAAGCACTTGGCTATAAAGTTAAAATCAGCCGTGATGATGGTCCAATCCCAGAAGTAGGTTAAAAACATAGAGAAGGTCGATTTTTACTGGCTTGTTGTCGTAAGAAACAGCAAGAGGTCGCTCATGAAACTGATCTCAACTGCTAAGCGGTCAAGACTGCGAGTCCTTTAACGCGTGTATGAAATTTTTTTTCTTAGCTGTTGTAAAATTATAAAATGCCCAAAGATAATAGCCAACCGCATTTGTATCTATACAAGTGCTCTCTTTTGTTTTGTCTGAACTCTAAAAAAATCAATTTATTAATGGTTTAAACGGCTCTCTTGAGATAGGGAGTGCAATTTATTTACATATGAAAAAGTACTTATCAGTCCTATTTATCTTTTTATCTCTAATGGCCTGTCGTCAGGTTGATGACAAACAATCCCTGCAAGGGAAATGGCTATTTGCCCTCGATCCTAATGACATCGGATTAACAGAACAATGGTATAACAAATCTTTAAACGACACAATTCATCTGCCCGGTTCATTACAGGAACAAGGATATGGCGACAATGTCGGAATAGAAACACCCTGGACCGGACAAATCGTCGACAGATCATGGTATGACGCTCCCCAATATGAGAAATTCCGTCAGCCGGGAAATATCAAAGTTCCTTTCTGGCTGAACCCGGACAAGCATTATGTAGGAGTTGCATGGTATCAGAAGGAAGTAGAGATACCCGCTTCATGGAACGGCCGCCCGATAGAACTCGAACTGGAACGCACGCACTGGGAAACAACGCTCTTTCTGGATGGCATGGAAATGGGGAAACACGAATCACTGTCCACTCCGTACAGACACACTTTTAATGAATTGTCCCCCGGAAAACACACGTTAACTCTCCGCGTAGATAACCGGGTAAATATAGAAGTGGGCACAAACGCACACAGTGTATCCGACCATACCCAATCGAACTGGAATGGTGTCATCGGGACAATCAGCCTGACAGCCAAACCGTCCCTCTACATAGACGATATACAGATTTACCCGAATATCACAAACAAAACGATCAAAGCTATAGTCTCGTTGGACGGAACAATCGGAACGAACGGTTCTTCCCTACTTCTTCAGATAGAGAAGAAAAATGGAAGTATCGTTGGCAAACCTTACAAAATAGAGATCACTTCTGGTTCCGGTATGATACAGGAGGCCACTCTAGCAATGGGTGATGACGCTCAGCTCTGGTCTGAACACACTCCGAACCTTTACACTTTACATGCAGTTATCAAAAACGGCGAAAATAAAGAAGAACAATGCCGCACATTCGGTCTCCGGGAGTTTAAGGCGAACGGTACGCGTTTCGAAATAAACGGACAACCAGTATTCCTTCGCGGGACTCTGGAATGTTGTATATTCCCACTAACAGGCTATCCGGCAATGGACAATACTTACTGGGCAAAAATATATAACCAATGCAAAGCACACGGTCTAAATCATGTCCGTTTCCATTCCTGGTGTCCACCGGAAGCAGCTTTCGCAGTAGCAGACAGCATGGGTATTTACCTACAAGTCGAATGCGCAGGCTGGGCAACAGTTGGCGACGGAGGTTACTCCGACCAATGGTTCCGTGACGAAAGCGACCGCATCCTGAAAGAGTACGGTAATCATCCTTCTTTCTGTATGATGGCTTACGGTAACGAGCCGGGAGGAGCCAATCAGGCTACATATTTGTCAGGCCTGATAGATTATTGGAAATCAAAAGACCTCCGCCGCGTCTATACAAGTGCCGGTGGCTGGCCTTATGTTGAAAACGCCGACTATTGGGATCCTATGGAACCACGCATCCAACGTTGGGGAGAAGGTATGAACAGTATCATCAACGCACAACAACCCCGTACTGACTTTGACTTTGCCGACATTATCCGGAAAAATATGCCGACTGTCAGCCACGAAGTCGGACAGTGGTGTGTCTATCCGAATTTCAAAGAAATAGAAAAATACACAGGAGTACTGAAAGCTAAAAACTTCGAGATATTTCAGGAAACCTTGAAAGAACATCACATGGCTGACTTAGCAGACGATTTCCTGTTTGCATCAGGACGCCTGCAAACACTTTGCTACAAAGCAGACATTGAAGGGGCTCTCCGTACGCCCGGTTTTGCCGGCTTCCAATTACTCGACCTGCATGATTTTCCGGGACAAGGAACAGCCCTTGTCGGCGTTCTTGATCCCTTCTGGGAAGAAAAAGGTTATGTAACACCGGAAGAGTATAGTACTTTCTGTAACAAAACAGTTCCTCTTGTCCGTTTCCCGAAAATGGTCTGGCTGAACAACGAGACATTGAACGTTCCCCTCGAAGTGGCACATTTCGGAGAAAAACCGTTACAGGCAGCCAATATCACCTGGGAGATCAGCAACCAGGCAGGAGAAAAGATTGCACAGGGCAACTTCGTGAAAGACCTGCCCGTAACCAATTGCATTCCTGCCGGAAACATCGAATATCCATTCTCCGGCATAGAAAAACCGACGCAATTGGTTGTCAGTGCGGAAGTGAAAGAAACCGGCAGTAAAAACCAATGGAATATCTGGGTATATCCGGCAAAACAAGAAACGGTAGATAAACAACCTTATATCACTTCGACATTGGATAACCAAGCCATGGCACAACTGGAAAAAGGAGAAAACGTCCTGCTCCTGTTGTCACCCGGAAGCATCCTGCCGGAAAAGGGAGGAAATATCAGTGTCGGCTTCTCCTCTATTTTCTGGAACACGGCTTGGACCAACAAACAACCGCCTCATACGCTCGGTATCCTCTGTGATCCCAAACACCCGGCACTGGCAGCTTTCCCCACAGAGAAATATAGCGATTATCAATGGTGGGACCTGGTAAGCCATTGCAATGCGATGGTACTGGACGACTTCCCAGCAGATTACCGCCCGGTTGTACATCTGATCGACGACTGGTTCACAAACCGGAAGTTGGGAATCCTGTTGGAAGGTAAAGTCGGTAACGGCAAACTGATGGTATGCAGTGCCGATCTGCAAACGGAATTGGATAAACGTCCGGCTGCCCGCCAGTTCAGGCAAAGCATCTTGCAATATATGGCATCCGACCGCTTCAATCCGTCTGTATCACTTGATCCGACACTAATCAAATCATTATACAAATAATTTAAAACAAACATGAAACGACTCTCTGTAATTGGCAGACTAGTGCTGCTTTTTGCCTTCGCGCTGGTTTTTCAGGCCAGGGCCCAGCATGTAAATCTGAAAACCCGTTCCACCCAGATAGGGATAAACAATGAAGGTTACTTTTCTTCTATCCTGGTAGAAGGCAAGGATATTCTCCATACGGGTAAATATCCGCTCGTAACGGCCTGCACGGACAACAAACTCATAACACCGTCCAAAATGAGCGCCAACGGAAACCAACTTAAACTAACGATGTCCGACGGCGGCACAATCACACTGAAACATAAGGAAAGCGATGTCTGCATCACATTGGAGGTAGCAAATATCCCGGAAAAATACGACGTATTACTGTTCGGCCCGTTAGCTGTTACGATCAATGAAGTTGTTGGAGACGTGGTCGGTGTCGCACAGGGTAACGGCGTTGCTTTCGGTATACAAGCGCTGAACATTAAAACGAATGCCGGTATCCCTGAGGAATACGGGCAATTGATTACCAGCACATACGGTTATAAAGGAAAATCTGCTGAACTGTCGGTAGCCAGCATCCCGGACTTCAAACTGGCAGCCGCCGATATTTCTGACGGGACGGTATTCCATTTCTCCGCCCGCAGAAGAAACAAACAGGAATATCGCAAAGTACAGCAAATACAGAAATCACTGGTCCTTCCGGTCGAAGGGGAAGACGGACTGATAAAAGGTTCAAAAATCGCTCTCTTCGGCTGTAAGAATACAGATGCTTTAGCCCGTATCGGCGAGATTGAAATCGAGCAGGGACTTCCCCACCCGATGTTCGACGGCGAATGGGGGAAAACAGCTCGCGCAGCCATGAAATCTTATCTGATCTCTGATTTCTCGGAAGACAATTTTGATATGATCCTGGACAAGGCTAAGATTGCCGGTTTCGAATACGTTTACCATAGCGGCCCGTTCCTGGACTGGGGACATTTCAACTGGGACCCCAAATTCACCAAAGGCGGGGATGAAGGCGTAAAGAAGATGGTAGACAAGGCAAAGGCACAGGGTATCGCTGTCGGTGTCCATACTCTCAGTAACTTCACGACTACAAACGACGCCTATGTAACACCGGTTCCTTCCGACCACTTGCTGAAACAAGGCATACTCACCCTGACAGCCGATCTGAACAAAGACCAGACCGACATTACAATCAAAAAGTCAGACCTGTTCTCCATGCCGATGACGCTCAACACCCTTCAGATCGACAAAGAGCTGATTACTTACGGCACAACAGAAGAGCAGGGAGAAAACATCCTGCTGAAAAACTGTAAAAGAGGTGCCTGGGGAACAACAGCCGCCAGCCATTCACAGAAAACACCGCTGTACAAACTCTGGGACTACCCTTACAAAACCCTCTTCCCTGATCTGGTCCTGCAAGATAAATACGCTGACCGCCTGGCTGAGATAATGAATAAAACAGGTATCCGCCAGATATCCTTCGACGGTCTGGAAGGATGTTCCTACACCGGTCAGGACGAATATGCAAACAACCGTTTCGTCTATCGCTTCTACAACCAGCTCGACCAGAATGTGCTTAACGATGCCAGCCGCCTCAGCCATAACTTATGGCACATCCATACTCGTATGAACTGGGGTGAACCCTGGGGCGAAGCGATGCGTACCGGCCAGGTGGAAAACCGTATCAAAAACCAGGCATTCTTCCACCGCAACCTGTTCCCACGTATGCTGGGTTGGTTCCTGATCCGTCTGGCCGACCGTAATTTCGAATGTTCTTCCCTCGAAGACCTGGAATGGGCATTATCCGAATCAGCTGGTTTCGATGCCGGTTATGCGATGACAATCAACAGTAACACCTTGCGCCGTCACGGACAAATCGATAAATTACTGGAAGCGATCAAAAACTGGGATAAGCTGCGCGAAGCAGAAGCATTCACGGACGAGCAGAAAGCCCGTCTGAGAGATCCGCAAACAGAATGGCACCTGGAAAAAACAGACGAACAGAACTACAACCTGTATCCGCTCTATATATCCAAACATTTCCGTTGCAACCTGTCCGAAATGCAACCGGGACAACCGGGCGGTGCCGACTGGTCATGGAGCAGTCCCTACGAAAGCACATATGCCATCCGCCTGAAAGTAGATGGAGACGGAACCATCAAAGACCCGTCATTCACCACGCCTCAGGGGGTGATTAAGTTCCCCTGCGAGATTTCAGATCGCCAGTATCTGCTTTACACATTCGACGGTAAGGCCGTAGTAACCGATAAGAACTATAATGTAATCAGCGAAGTGCAGCCCCAGGGAAAAGCCGTACTTCCCGCAGGCTCATCAGCCGTATCCTTCTCCTGTGAGCAGACCAGTGAAGACGCTCCCGAAGTAATCATCCGTTACATTACCAAAGGAACTCCGGAAGTGATAAAACTGAAGAAGTAACAAATCCTCGGCCTGCCGGATAGCATCACAGGTATCTCCTTATTGAAGCATTTGTTTCAGTAGGGAGATATTTTTATTATATAGAATGATTATCCGACTTCAATTCATTGAATTGTTTTACACGATACTCTCTCGGGGAACAACGGACCATCTTTGAGAACAGGCGGGAAAACTGGGAAAGGTTGGTGATGCCTACTTTTTCCGCAATTTCGATAATCGACATATGGGAAGTAAGCAGTAAAGTCTGTGCCCGTTCGATTCGTTTCATCTGGATATATTCGCAGGGAGGCATGCCGATAATCCGTTTAAAGACTTTGGAAAAATGGTCGGGAGTAATACACATCAAATCAGCCAGAACCGAGACAGAGATACGCTTGTCCAGATGCTTATTTATATATTGTATAGCCACATCCAGTTTTTCATACAAGCTGTTCGCCTCCGGTGAAAGCAAACACTCTTCCGTTATAAAACGGGAAAACAGTTGCAGCAGGATACCGCTACTCTCTACCAGGTTGGAGAATGTCGAAACCGAAACCTCATCTTCCCGGGTATAAATATTCCTGTCGTTATCATAATGCTTCGGGTCGGACGTCGGCAACGACTTATACGGGTTCAGCGCCAAAAAACGTTCCATCAGGGAATAATCCATCGGAGTAGCCTCTATCTGCAAATCCATTTTCATCGGATTGCTGATACCTTTCCCTCCTTTCGTCTCATCGAAAAAACAGATATAATAATGCTCCATAAAGTCATCACATTCATAACTATGGAAAGCAAACTTGGGTATAAGGAAAAGTTGTCCGGGCAATAGTTCGTATCCCTTCTGATTAATATAGACTTTTCCTTTCCCTTTCGTAATCAGGTAAAGCCGGTAAAACGGACTGATAACATCCTGATAATTCCACCAGGTTTCAACCCGGGAATAGTCAGCATAAAGTAAGGGTAACGACAGGTCGTAAGGAGAATAAGAGACAAGCATATCAGACATTTATTAGTTAACCGGTGTAAATGTAGGAATAATATTTAAATGTACAATATCGGATTATGCAAAGTATTCATCTTATTTTGTCAAAGATTATAGCCGGATAGCCTTTACTTTTGTAATTACTAAACTTCATCTTATCACATAATTCTAATTACGCTATGAAACGGCTTATAACAGCATTACTTATCGTGTCCGGACTATGTAGTCCGTTCCTCCTTTCGGCGCAGGACTCCTGGCAAAGCCTGATTAACAGGCTTACCTATTACTCACCGGAAAAATACAAATCGGCAATAGATAACCTGAAAAAGAAATATCCTGACAGTTACCACCCCGATAAAGATTGGGAGAAAGCGCTCAGCGAACTGAAAACCGATAAGGAAACACTTATCAGCGGTTTGAAAGCCAAGGACCCCAAAGCGGAAAAACAGGCAAAGAAACTGTTGAAACAACTGGATGCCGCCCTGCTGGCCAATCCTTTGCTGGCGGACAAACAGGTGGTAGCTATCCGCCGGACGCTGGGCGATAAGGCCCGTACAGCCATGAGCGGGCAACTGGGCATCGCCCCTTCCAATTTCCAGAATAATTCGGAGATTGGAAATCCGAAAGCAGGCTGGACCAACGAGTTTGTTTCATTAACCGTCAACCCTGATAAAATAAAACAATCTCTCCTGTACAAACCGGAAGACGGAAAAATCATCACCGATCCGGAACCACACTTCGACGGGAAAAAACTTATGTTTTCTTCCATTGGTACCTCCGACCGCTGGCATCTGTTCGAACTCGACCTGACCACAGGTAAAGCCCATCAACTAACCCCGGATACATATAAAGATTTCGACAGCTTCGACGGATGTTATACACCGGACGGACGATACATCTTCTGTTCGACAGGTACCTTCCTCGGACTGCCTTGTACAGATGGAGGAAATAAAATGTGCGGATTATTCCTGTATGATCCAAAAACAAAACAAACCCGTCAGTTGACATACGACCAGGACAGCAATTGGGGACCGGTCATGATGGACAACGGTACTGTGCTCTACCAGCGTTGGGAGTATGCCGACCTGCCCCATTCCAATTCGCGCCTGCTGTTTACCATGAATCCGGACGGCACCACACAATCGGCTTTCTATGGTTCCAACTCCTACTTCCCGACTTCATTCTTCAATGCTCGCCCCATACCGGGACGACCATCAGCCGTGGTTGGCATAGCCTCCGGTCATCACAGCGTTTCGCGCAGCGGACGCATGCTGATCATCGATACCAATAAAGGCCGCCACGAAGCGGACGGAGTTGTTGCCGAAATCCCGTATGCCGGCAGAAAAGTGGAAGCTGTCGTTCGCGACCGCCTGCCCGACGGTATATGGCCGCAGTTCCTGCAACCGTATCCATTGAACGATACATACTATTTGGTTTCCATGAAGGAAAACCCGGAAAGCTTGTGGGGACTTTATCTGGTCGACACGTTCGATAACCGTACTCTGATTGCCGAAGAGGAAAACGTTGCCTACCTTGAACCGGTACTAATGGACAGTCGTAAATCACCGAATGTAATCCCCGACCGTATCAATCTGGCATCTTCAACTTCCACTGTTTTTCTGCAAGATATTTATGAAGGTGAAGGACTAAAAGGTATTCCACGTGGCACAGTAAAGAAACTACGCATCGGCTCTTTCAGCTTCAGCCCGTGGGGTCAAGGCGGATTGCTGGGCACCATCGGTATGGACGGACCGTGGGACATCAAGCGAATCCTGGGCGAAGTGGATGTCGAAGAAGACGGCTCGGCCATGTTCACAATCCCTGCCAATACGGCCGTATTCGTACAACCGCTGGATGCAGAGGGAAAAGCATTACAGGTTATGAGAAGCTGGTTTACCGGAATGCCGGGCGAAACGGTCTCTTGTATAGGTTGCCATGAAGAAAAATCAACAATAGCCATTCCGAAGCGGACAAAAGCATCCCTGCAAAAACCGCAAGCCATCAAAGAATGGTACGGGAAAGAGAGAGGATTCAGCTACCGTCACGAAGTACAACCCGTTTTGGATAAATATTGTATCTCCTGCCACAATCAGGACAAACTTGGAAAACCGTACCTGAAAGGGGACAAATGGATTAATGACTGGACTTCAAACATATCGGGAAGAGCCTGGAAAAACGGCGGACATTTTACACTTTCGTATGCCAACCTGCACCGTTACGTGCGTAGGCCGGGTATCGAAAGCGATATGCACATGCTGGTTCCGATGGACGTACATGCCGATCAGACCGAACTGATGCAGATTCTCCAGAAAGGGCATTACGGCGTTAAACTGGATAAAGAGTCTATGGAGAAGCTAGCCTGCTGGATAGACTTCAATGCACCTTTCCACGGACGCCGTTCTGACATTCCGAAGTTTGAAGATGCAGAAAAGAGTAATGAACTTCGTGAGCTATACCGCGAAATGTTCGGTGCCCCGGAATCGACAGCCGAATGGTTACCGGAAATCCCGCAGAATATAGAACCCGTCAGATTTGAAAAGGAACAGAAACCGTTAGGCGATACCCTGCTGGCTAAATGGCCTCTTTATGACCCGACCGAAAAATCATACGCACAATGGGACAACACGCAATGGAAACAATTGGCATTAGGCAACTTCCAGAAAAGCATCCCGCTGGGTAACGGTATTACTTTGGAATTGGTGAAAATTCCGGCAGGTTCCTTCATCATGGGTAGCGACCGGCATCCGGACGAATTGCCCCAAACAATCGTACAGGTAGACAAACCTTTCTGGATGGGGCGTTTCGAAATCACTAACGCACAGTTCAGGGCCTATAACCCGGCACACGATAGTCGCGACGAACACCGCCACGGCTACCAGTTCGGACGCAAAGGCTATTCCATGAACCATCCCGACCAGCCGGCCGTACGCATCTCCTGGCAGGAAGCGATGGATTACTGTAAATGGTTATCCGAAAAGACAGGCATGAGGTTCTCGCTTCCTACCGAAGCGCAATGGGAATGGGCTTGCCGTGCCGGAAGCGATACGCCTTTCTGGTATGGTGACATGTCGGCCGATTTCTCACGCTGTGCCAACCTGGGAGACATCAAGCTGAAAGAATTTGCCGCCTGTACCGCTTATAAATTCTACGAAAGCGCCATGGTGATAGAGAATCCCAATAAATACGACGACTGGATTCCGCGCGACACGACTTACAACGACGGAGGTTTCATCTCCGAACCGGTAGGACGTTACGTCCGCAATCCATGGGACTTGTTCGATATGCACGGAAATGTATGGGAATGGACCTTGTCTTCCTATCTGCCTTACCCGTACAACGAAAATGACGGACGAAACGAATTGTCTTCGGAAAACGGCAAACGGGTTGTACGCGGAGGTTCCTGGTACGACCGTCCTTACCGTTCGACATCTTCTTTCCGCCTGCCGTACCGTGAATATCAGAAAGTATATAATGTTGGATTCCGTGTAGTAATGACTGAAGAATGATAGAACGCTATTTTAAATATCTGTTTTGCATTGTAGTAGTAATTAGCACTTGTTGCTCGTGCAGCAATACCAGAGAAAAGTTGCTTGTTTCCGGCTGTGGCTGGAAACAGGTAGCAATTCTCGACAAAAAAACAGGAGAGATAGAATGGAGTCACCCACTTAACAAAGGGGAAGACTGCAACGATGTTGAAATAACCAGGGAAGGAAATATCCTGTATGCCTACACTTCCGGTGCCCGGATGATTACCCGTGATCAGCAGACAGTGTGGGACTTCAAAGCAAAGAAAGGGGAAGAATTATTCACTGCAACCCAGCTGTCTTCCGGCCATTACATGCTGGCAATCTGCGGCACCCCTTCCCGCATCATCGAACTCGACCCGCAAGGCCATCCTGTCGAAGAGATTAAGTTTGACACCAGCATCACAGGTGTGCACGACCAGTTCCGCCAGATTGTAAAGACACCGCAAAACACTTACCTGATACCACTGATGGGAAAAGGGGAAGTAGTTGAAATGACTAAAGAAAAGGAAATTATCAACAGGGTCGAATGCGGTGGCAACCCCTTCGCCATCCAGATACTGAAAAACGGAAACTGGCTGGTATCCTGCGGCGATGCGCATAATTTCGTGGAGATAGCCCCCGCCGGCAAACAGATTGTCAGAAAAGTCGGAAGCGACGACTTACAGAACATCTCTTTGTTGTTTGTTGCCGAACTGGTCCGGTATGACAACGGAAACACGCTGATAAGTAACTGGAACGGACATAGTAAAGATAAATCGCAACCACTACTGGTAGAAATAACTCCGGATAATACAGTTGTCTGGGCGCTTCCGCTACATCAGGACATTATCAATATCTCAGCCGTCTATTCATTCAGGGAATAAGACGGCTATTCCTTTTTTATTCTTCAATAAGCCATTGTCCGATATTACGTTCGGAGGCGTCGAACATAACGCCGACTTTTATCTGTTTACGGTTATCAGCCATATAGGGTATCAGGTATCCTTTATCATTGATTTGTTTTAAAGCCGCTTCAGCAGAACCATTCAGTTTAAATTCAAAAATATAGATAGAATCTTGTGTTTTAACTACAGCATCCGCACGCCCCCGGGCACTCCGGACTTCCGCATCACAAAACTGCCCCATCTGTTTAAATACCAGATAAAAAACAACTTGATAATGACGTTCAGTCTTATCATTCAACTCATACGAAAAATCAGCAAAGAATGCTTTCAAACGTGTCAGGAAAGAGTCCACATCGCCACTTTCCAACTCACGAACAAATTTACCGATATAAAAACCATTGTCTTCATCGCCGACGGATGTGTAAAACGGAGTTATGAAATCAAGAAAACCATATTTTACCTCATCATTGGGAAATCGCAAAGTATAAAGATGGAAACGCTCATCATAATCCTTTATCGTCAGATAACCGCTTTGATAAATCAATGGGATCGGATTATTTTCGGCTACCCTATATTCAGAGAAAGCAGACTCTTTCATCTCCACACCATCGATTAACGTCCGCAAATCGTATTCGCTCTGCTTTAATAATTCCACCAAAAATGTCGGTGTACCGGTTTGAAACCAGTAACTTCCAAACCGGCTAAAACTCAACGTATTTAATAAACTAAACGGATTAAAAACAAACCGCAAATAACGGTCCGCACTTTTCAATACGCCATAAAACGCTTTCAGAGTCTTTAGGTATTCCGTTTGCAGCTTTTCATCATTAAATACCTGTAACAAAGGCTTATCATATTCATCTATCAAAACAACGACCTGACGCCCTGTCTTTTCGTAAGCACGTGTTATCACACCTATAAAACGGTCAGACAAACTATTCTCTCGCGTATCTTTACCCCAAGTATCTTCCCATCCGTTGATATGACGTTCCAGTATATATGTTAATGCTTCAATAGAAGTATATTTTTCTGCATTCAGATCCAGATGCAACACAGGATATTCCAGCCAATCCGTTTCCAGTTTCTCGATAGCCAGTCCTTTAAACAACTCTCTTTTCCCCTGAAAATAGGCTTCAATGGTAGACAACAACAGACTTTTACCAAAACGGCGGGGACGGCTCAGGAAATAAGGCTTTCCCATAGTTGCCATTTTATAAATCAAGGCTGTTTTATCAACATATAAAAAACCCTGGTTCCTTATATCTTCAAAACTTTGTATGCCTATCGGTAATTTTCTTACGGCTGCATTCATAACTTTATTTTTTCTCATACAAATATAAGATATTATATCACGTAATAGATTAATTAGAGATGTAAAATTACCGTCTCCCTTAAACGCCGTGCGGCGTCTCGATGAGACGTAACGTTGCGTTTAGGGGAGACGATGGGGTGCGTCGCGGAGAGACGTAAGGCGGCGCCTCGATGCGACGCGGGGAGGTTATTCGATTTCGGGGCGGTCACCATCGCCACTTCCACCCGTGCCTACGGTGAGAGGGCGTTCGTACTCGATGGTACGGGGCTCTTTCAACAGGGTGGTTGTGTTGGAGAACTGGGTGACGATACGTAAGGTGTACTGACCGTCTGCCAAGTCTGATGGGACACGGGCCAGGAGGCATTTCGGATCGTTCGTTGTCAGGCGGCGAGTGACGGGATGCTCCGTACCGTCGCTGGCGATGAAGAAGACACCGACACCTGCGGCTTCACCGGATACACGGATCTTTTCGCCTTCAATACGGATATCGTCGCCGGGAGTGATGGTATCATTGGAGAGGCCGGTGACCGTATCGATAACCAGGCCAATATTAGCACCGCTATCCTTCACCGTCAGAACTTCCACTCCGACATGGCTCAAGGCTTCACGCATTTCAGAAGAGAGCGTGATATCGAGCGTCACCTTATGTTTCTCAGGATCAAATTTGGCACTCGAGCCGATCCATGGACCTAGCACACGCGGGGTGTACTGGCAGGTTTTCGTTAATACACTGTAACCGTCCATAACCGCTTCACGGATGATGCGGTCATGCTGGTTGATGATCGATAACAAGGTATCGTACTTATATTCCGAACCTTCATTTACTATCCGCTGCGCGATATCTTCGTTACGCAGGGAGTTTTTCATGGTGGATACTTCGGCTGTGTAGTCGTTATCCACATCTTTTGTCAGGAGGTTCAGGCGGAGCCAGACCTTCCAGAATTTAGTGTAATTTGCCATGATTAATAATTTTATATTACTAAGTTTCTTCTATTTTCGAAGAAATTTTCTATTTTCTTTTTACACAACGGAGATTACAGATATTTTTTTCTCCTAAAGTCCATGTTGAGAACCATCCATTAAAAAATCTAAGTCCCCAACCTATTGGATCATTATTCGAAGCCCAATAATAAACATCTCCAGGATTATTTCCATAAGCCTTCTTTACTTGAGGATACGAGTTCAAATTATAGGCAAGAGTGTTACCTTCAGAAATACCCATAATTGTCAGATTTTCTCCATGAGAAGGAATCCACCAACCCGAAGGACAAGCTGTTCCGTTTGTAACTCTATTACGCATATCATAATATGAAATCGAATTTGCAGAATTAACAGGAGCTACCCAATAACTATTTACAGGATTTGCAGGATACTTACTTCCCGGATAAACAATACCTGCTTGATATTGCGAAATACCAAAACTTTTAGAACTTTGTGAAGGATAATTATTAGAAACAGTTATCGTAAACCTAGATTTAAAGCTTGCAAAATAATTGTCTGCATATACTCTTTGAACCCTAATCACACTTTGTATGGCTCCAGAAGACAATATTGTTTTGGAATATTCTATTGCTTTAGCCCAGGAAGAGCCACCAACGGTAATTCCTTTTGGCGAAACGACTGTAAATTCACAATAAGAATCTGCACATGGGAAATAAGTGATTTCAGGCGTTGCATTGCTTATATTATTAATGGACGAATAATCGGAGTTATCTGTATAGTTGCTAAAGACTAATTCCTTTTTTATAGAATAGACCGTATATACTTTAGTTATTGAATTATCAGCTTTACTACGGAATGTCAGTTTCTGACTTACTCCTGTAGAAGCACCA
The DNA here is from genome assembly GCF_020091425.1 of Parabacteroides goldsteinii. Taxonomy (NCBI): domain Bacteria; kingdom Pseudomonadati; phylum Bacteroidota; class Bacteroidia; order Bacteroidales; family Tannerellaceae; genus Parabacteroides; species Parabacteroides goldsteinii. The sequence continues at coordinate 3,466,932 of NZ_CP081906.1, forward strand.
GCACCTACAGAAAAAACATATGTGTTCGTATTTTTATCCGTAATTGTTTTATCCACTGTTAACCAATCAACAGTTGCATCCAACTCAACACCTCCGACGGCATTTACATTCAACGTTATTTTATCATTCGGGTTATTATATAAGCGCAAAATATCTTTACTTGCATCGAACTCCGCATTTCCAGCAATAGCAGAAGTGGCTGTTATATCCGATTTCAACTTCAATTTAAAAATCGTCTTTTTCGTTTCATCCCCTTTGTTTATTATATGTATTGTTTTTCCATCAAGAGGATATGGATCAGGGAAATCTGCAGCAGATGAGTTTAAAGTCAAAGTATAATTGCTTTGCGACAAGTCTTGTTCTGTTGCCGGAGATATGGTTAGCCAATTACCGGGAGTATCACCGTCCGGGAATTCCAGTTTACTTCCGCCGGAAGAAAAAACGCTAAACTCTACAGCAGGAGAAGTCACTGATGAGGATTGATAAAGCACTATTTCTCCGGCATCAACATCAATCGTACTACCACTGGATATAGTCTTTTCCTTGACCACCGGATCGGCTATCGGCTGCACTATGACAACCGTTTCTTTGGCTGAAATCTTATCGGTAAAACGGATGAAGGCTACAGGGAATTTTGTACCTATATATTCATTTTTCTTGCTTACAGTATATATTGTTGGCGCAGCTTCCGTTTTCGTTGGCATATAGTCAGCCTCCGGATTGATGGTTAGCCATTGATGATCGACATCTCCATTTTCATAGTATAACGTAGTAAAGTAACCGGACGTTGAGTTTCCTTCTATCGTAAACTGAACATCATTGGTAATTGCCATTGTTACCGTACGGGTATCTGTATCATACGTCCCATTTGCATCTGTGATATTTACAACCATACCATTCTCATCCGCTTCCCCACCCGGCTCATAATCATCTATATTACCTTCGTCCGTCCAGTCTTCCACGTTGATCGTGAAGTCAAGATGATATTCGTCGGCTTTAGTAATATTGACCGTGTAGCGGTGATTCTGGGATACTTCTATATAGTTGCCATCTCCTTCGGGTTTGAAAGGCACTTTATAAGTGACCGGGACATTTTCGGTCTGGTTAGTGGCATAAGTCCCCGATAAGATCAGGTAACCACCATCTCCCATTGGACTGGGCCAGGTATAGAAAGCGCCAAGGCAGTTACCTGCATTTGCTTTCTCTCCATCGAACGGGCGGGCGGGATAGGTGATCAGATCGCCGGCAGCGGCTGTCGGCAAAGTACCCGTAACTTTTAAAGGAAAGAAACTTACTCCCCGACGGCCATTCGCCATACTGACCGATTGGATCGTAAACTTAGAGGTGGCAGCATCATTCACGATATCGAAACGCGCCACCGAACGGGTCAGGCGGAAACCCAGTTGCAAACGTGCCGAGACTGAGAAATCGGTCAGGTCGAGCGGCGTAGCATAGGCCCCGGTCATGGGCAGCGGGGTTTTTAGTATGTCGGTTGCCGATGCGGGGTCGAGTTGGATACTTTTGAAGAGCAGGAAATCGGACTCGGTCGGAGTTCCTTCCGTGACGGTGTTACCCGGTTGTCCCGGATTCGATTGCACGAGCGGAATAAAGCCATTAAACACGGTATCAGTGGCCGGATCGATCAGCTTGCTTTGGTTGGCGATGCAGTAGAGTTTGACAAACAAGCCTTTCTTCAGGGATAAAAGGGCATTCGTCTGTTTGCCGTCGCTACCGACTGCCGTCAGATCGAGAGGCGTCACATCATTGCCCGACGGCATCTCCGCACCGCTTTCGCGATAGCTGAAACGTTCCTGATAGGTGTAGGTTCCATTCTCGGTCGTACTGCCGAAGACGTAGATGTCGAGCGACGAGATTTTGTTCTCATCGGCTGTGGCGATCGCATCACCGGCCTTGGTCTTTACGACCGACAATTTGTTTTTAAGCGTCAGCATCACTTCACGGCGGGCCTCGCTTCCGGAGGGGTCCGGAGCAGACGTCCGGTGCTGTTCCTCCGTCTCGCTGGTGCAGGACGCCACAGAGAGAAGCAGGGTAAACAGGCTGATTCCATATAACTTATTAAATAGTCTCATCTTTATTTTCATTTGTTGATTGACAATCATTCTTTTTCTCGTTCAATGCGGCCAGCAGGAATTTGCCGGGCTTGAACTTCACACTGACACGCGCTTCGATGCGGCAGGTCTCACCCGTTCGGGGATTACGTCCTGTCCGCTCGGTCTGGCTCCAGGCAAAAAAAGTACCGAAACCTTGCAGCGTGAGCCGTTCACCGGACTGCAATGCGTCCGTGAGAACGCCCTCCCAGGCGTTCACAATCTCAACGGATTGGGATTGGGTCAGGGAGAGGCGTTCGGATAGGGATACTACTAAATCGCGCTTATTCATCAGATGGATGGGGAGGCTTCTTTTAGTTTCACATTCACTGTTGTTTTCGCACCTGTTGCCGTAGAGGTAAACGTCAGCGTAGTCGTGTACGTCGCATTATCCTTTGCCGTCGGCAACGTTATCGTATAGACACCTTCGGCTTCCGCAGAGCTGGCGGGAGATACCTGAATCCAGTTGTCCGCCGAAACAGTACTGCTTCCGGTCTCGGGCGATTCGCCCGGTATGGCAACGGCAGTCGCTTTCAGCTGGATGGCCTGTCCGTCCTCATTCAGGAGCGTCACCGTCCGGGTGGCCGCATTGTAGGTATTGTTGTTACTTTCTTCTTCCACCAGGCTGATCTCCGGACCTGTCTGGTCTTTCGGTACAACGATTACATCCAATGTCTTGCCGCTGGCTACATTGGTAAGCTGGATGGTTACCGGGCGGAAATTGCTCATGCTGCCGATACCGTCCGCCGTCTTATACGTAAATGTGGTAAGCATGGAGGCTTTCGTCGTGTTCGTCCTCTCACCATCTACGACCAGCCATTCGTCACCACCGGCATAATCCAGTTTTTCGGTGATGCCCTCCACCTTCACATTGTTCGATGCGATGGTAAAGGCCAGTGTTTTCGAGGCTTCGGTAGTCATCATCACCCTGCCGTCCGCGAGCAGTTTCACTTCCGGGCTATTGCCTGCATCGGCCAGGGCCAACGCATCTTTGGAAAAGTCGTTATCCGGCTTGTAATTGTCGACTGTGCCCTCGTCCGCCCAGTCAGCCACATTCAGCGTGAAGTCCAGATGGTATTCGTCGGCATCGGTGATCTTGACCATGTAACGGTGGTTATGCGCTACTTCGATATAGTTACCCGTCTCGTTGCCTGCGGGTTTGAAGGGGACCCTGTAGGTGACCGGGATATTGTCGGTTTTGTTGGCGGCATAAGTACCGCTCAGGATCAGGTAACCGCCGTCGCCCACCGGACTCGGATAGGAATAGAAAACACCTGTTCCTTTGGGACTCGCGGTTGTCTGGTCGGCTACATAGTCGCGGACCGGATAGGTGATCAGGTCACCGTCGGCAGCCGGCTCGGTTCCCAGGACCTTCACCGGGAAATAGGTGGCGCCGGTACGTCCGTTGCCCATACTCACCGATTCGACGGTGAACTTCGATTTCGACGCATCGTTCTCCACATCGAAACGGGCGACCATACGGGTCAGCTTGAAGCCCAGTTGCGTACGGGCGGAGACGGAGAAGTCGGTCAGGTCGAGCGGCGTGGTGTAGGCGCCGGTCATAGGCAGCGGGGTTTTCAGGATATCGGTCGGCTCGTCGGCTTTCAGGACTGCGGTATGGAGCGCCTTGAAGGCTGTCTCGGTAGGCACACCGGGAGTGACAACGTTATCCGGCTGGCCGGGTTTCGTCTGTACCAATGGCTGGAAGCCGGCGAACTCTGCACCGGCAGCGTCGATCAGTTTGGTGCTGTTGGCAATACAGTAGACTTTGACGAAGAGACCTTTCTGCATTTTCAGCAGGGCGGTCGAGTTATCGGCTCCCGTATTCAGGGTGAAGCTGGTGGCGTATTCGCCGTCGACAATCTGGCGGGCGTCTTCACGGTAATAAAACTGTTGCAGGAAGGTGTAGTCGCCTCCCTCCGTCTTGGAACCGAAAACGTAGACGTCGAGACTGTAGATATGGTTTTCCTCCACCGTGGCGATCACATCGCCGGCTTTCGTTCCGACAGGGCTGACTTTCAGCTTGTTTTTAAGGGATAACAGGACTTCACGGGTGTTGTTTGCCGATGCCGTGCCTTCGTCGGGAGGCGTCGGGGGTTCCAGTGTGTTTTCACTGGTGCAGGCGGCCAGCAGGAAGCTGGCGGCGATGCTGGATAGTTTATATTTTATGTTCATGATTCTTTTTTTTGTTATTTACAGTTTATTGTTTCTTCAACGTAATCGTTTTATCACCTCCGCCGGTAATCGCATTCGTTACAGTGATTGTTATATCATTTGTAGCATCTGCATTTACAGCCGTTGCTGCAGAAATCGTAATTTCTGCCGTACCATCTTCCGCTATAACAGAAGGAGGATTCGCAATGCCGGCCCAAGTACTGCTGACATCCGAGACAGCAATAACGGAACCTTTATAACCTTTGATTTTTACTTTGATTGTTCCGTATGAATCTTTAAAGGTTGTCCCATTTACATTAATATCATCACCCACTATCGTTCCTGCACTGGCTGTATCCAACGTTTTCTCAAATGTTATCGCCGGATCCAACCAGGTTATAGTCAGTGTTGCCGTACGGGTTTCATCACTGCTGTTTTTAGCGGTGATAACCGTTGTGGCTCCGGCTGTAAACTGGGTGGCATCCGTTACTTTGACCTCGTAATTATCGTCAGATTCTTTAGTCATACTCAGACCGGTGACACTGGCAAAGGCGGCTGCTTCATCACAGGTCATTTTTACATACACCTTACTGCCGTCAGCTTTATACATGTCGACTGTTGCTGTGCTTGCGTCAGGGAATGAGACCGTTCCGTTGAAGTCGCTGGCTGTTCCTGCTGTGGCGGCTTCCAGTTTGGGTTTGCTGGCGGCCTTGTTCAGCGTGACGGTCAGGTTGGCTGCTCCCGCCAGGGCATTGGTAAAGAGGATGTCGAAGTCATCGAAGTTGGCTGGAGTGCCGCCTTTGGCTGCAACCGTATATTCGGCATAACGGTTACCGTCGGTATCCGCCCAGGCATGGCTTTCGGTGATTGTCAGCCACGGACACTCCAGGCTTCCCGCTGTAAGGCCTTGCGGGGCATTTACCTTGAAGGTGAAGTTTCCGGTGGCCAGAACGTCCAGGTCGACCTTGATCGTATTGTCGGTCACATCAGCGGCATTGTTCGTATCGGTTCCTTCTTCCATGGTCATGCCCGGTTCGGCCAGGGTTACGGTCAATTCGGTTTTAACGTCACCCGCTTCCTTGTTCTTGAACGTGATTTTCTGTTCGTTACCTACCAGTTCTGATACTTTATTGATCTTTACCGTATAAACAGTCGTATAACCATTCGTTTCACCTGCTTCTGCAACAAATCCGGCAGGGACTTCCACCGTTACCCCTTCGATACACATGGCTTCCACTTTGATAAGGCTGTTATTGAGCTTATACATCGTGGCGGTAGATGCTGCGATATCCACTGCGTTTCCGGTACTGTGTCCGTTTACTACCTCTTTCAGGGACGGGGCAGCCAGCGGACCGTAGAAAGTCAGGGTAGTCCACAGGTCGGGATCGTAAGAGGCAGCTTCGTTGATGAAGGTAACGTTTACAGGTTGTTTTCCCGTTGCGTCGGTAGATTTGAATACGAATGTCGTATACCATATGCCGTCCTTCTCTTCGTAAGTCGGGGCATCGAAGGTCAGCCACGCATCGGGTGCCACATCGGCTTTGGTTGCCGGGGCTTTCTCTGCACGGATTTTACCGGTGGCAGCGAGGGTTGTCTTAAAGGATTTTCCATCCACTACCTTAAATTCAGTGGTGGAAGTTGTTCCCCCGGCATAGGTTACTGCGACCGGGATATCCGCGATATTGCCTCCGTCGGCAGCGGTAAATCCGGTGGCGACATCGAATACAGGTGCATCGTTACCCGGTTTGACTATCACACCACCGCCCGAAGTCCAGTCTTCCACTTCGAAGGTGGAGAAGATGTTTGATTCGGTCACGTCCGTGATGTGCAGCTTGTAACGACTGTTGGCGTTGATGGCGATGTAATTGGCAGGCTCTGTAGGGGTGGCGTCTTCAGGGGTTTTGACGATAGGGATGTTATAGGTCACATCTATCGGCTGGCCTGTAGACGGGCTGCTGTAGGTACCCTTAATGATCAAAAAGCTCTTATCCGTGGCCAGGTTCGGATAAACGTAAAGGGCACTTTCAAGGGTTCCCTGGTTGGCGTTCTCTCCTTTGTATTCGACGTCGGCATAGGTCATCACACCCGCAGGAGGCGTTACCTCCGCCAGTGCCGCACCAAACAGGGAGGCGTTCGGACGGCCCTGTCCCAAAGCGATATGCGTGATGGTCAAACGGGAGGTCGCCGTCGTATTGTCGATGTCGAAACGGGCAACGACACGTTTCAGCGTAATGGCGACTTTAGAGACGCTCCCGCTGATCTTCGTTTTCTCCATTCCCGTCATGACCAGGGGAGTTTTGATGATACCGTCCGCTGCCAGACTGGCCGTATAGGCGGCTTTGAAATCGGCCAGGTCGGTTGCCGCAGCGGCATTCTGGGGCGCACCGTTGGCATCGACCGTTACGGCGGTCAGGCCGCCAAAAGCATTGCCGTCACCTTTAAAAAGGTCGTCCTGGTTCGCCACACAGACCAGTGTCAGATACGGAAGGCCTTTCAACTCTCCGGGTTTGATAGAGGCCTTATACGAAGAGCCCGACGATTGAAGGAGGAACTGGTTTCCGGTAGGGGTTGCCTCCGTCTTCGACCAGGTTTCCATGTAATAATACTCGTCATCACCCGCTTCTGCCGACGACGAGGCAAAAAGATAAACCTTCAGGTTCTTTATCTCATTCTCACTGTTGGAAGCGATGGCCTTCGTATATTCCTCGCTCTCACCGCTCCCGCTGAACACCAGCTGGATCTCACCGCCGGCACCGGACGGACTCTCCGTCGTGCCGTCATCGTTTGTACAACCGCTTCCCAGGCCGGACAGGGCCAGAAGCAACATTAAATACGTCTTTTTCATAACTACTCTTTTAAAGTGAATACTATATGTTTAAAAATCTCTTTCAATTCAAAATCATATGGATGCACAAAAAGCAGCATGATACCGGACCCAGTATTATGTAACGATTGTACATCCGTGCATTTTCAAACACGGATGTAATTAATAGGAAAAGAAAGGTTACTTATTCAGCCCTTTGATTGGCTCTATAGATATATCACGAAGCAATAAAGACATTTGTTCTATTGCCATTTTATTTAATCGCAATACTCGTTCATTTTGAGATAGTCCCATCTTGATCAGTTCAGCATTCATACTCTCCAGATTTATAAGAACGATCAATTGATGATATGTAGCGTAATCCCTGATATTACCTGTCAATCCGGGATTTTCATCTCTCCATTGTCTGGCTGTCTTTCCAAAAAGAGACACATTTAATATATCTGCTTCATTGGCATAAACAATACCCTGTAATTTGTTAGCCATAGATTCCGGAATAAGATTTTCCTTTATCGCATCGGTATGTATACGGTAATTAATTTTTACCAGTTCACGATTTAAGTTCCATCCTAAAGAGGAGTTACTATTTTCGTCATTTTTCAGCCGCTGATAATCTTTAATAATATACAACTTAAATTCGGCTGAAATCCAGGATGCAAATTCAAAAGCAATATCAGTATGGGCAAAAGTCCCTCCATAACGACCTGCCTTTGAAATAATACCGATTGCATTTGTTGCTGTAATCCATTTTTGGGGAGAAAGAGTAAAAGCATTTGTTCCTGCTTCCATTTTAAACCCGTCAAATTCGACGGGTTTAAAATCCGGATTATTCAATTTCTCCCAAAGGCCAAGAAACTGGATAACATCTTTTCCTCTCATCCAGTTTTTTATTACATCGTTGGGATCATCACTTTTATAACGGGCAATATCCGTCAAAGAAATGTAATCATTATTTCTTCCTAATGATAAGATTGAAACTTGTCTGCCATCAGCATTGATTTCCGCTTTTACACATTTTTCTTTTTTCATAGACTAAATTGTTTTGATTGATAATGCGCAAATATAAGGAAATATATATTCTTCACAAACCATGAAAGAATATATTTCAAGTCTTACCTAAAAATTCCCATTAATTACACCATGTCAAAGAACGCTTATATCTATCCGCTACGCTCCCGTACCGGATTAATTATCTGTTAGCCGATCGCACCGCCTTCGTCCCAATCCGATTCCGTAACTTCCGTGACGATGATCTTATCGGCATAGACCGTGACCAGGATTTCGAACTCCTGCTCGATATTACGGTCCATATCCATCGGTTTTTTGGCAAAAAAGCGGTACAGGTCCAGATCGCCGACGATACGTTCGTCGTTACGCCACAGGCTCCATAACTGGTGCGTGCCTGAGGTATAGCGGAAAGTGACGAACTCGCCTGTCACTTCGCCGTCGTAATTCATCGAGGCACGTGTCTCGTGATTGGTACGCGAGGTGCCGATGTATGGAACCGCATACGAACCGCCCTCCGGCTGTTCCTCACTCTCCCAGCCTTTCACAAAGCCGTATTCCGAGGCGATCCCCTTCATCCGCATCCGGTAGGTACCGCCTTCCGCCGGCGCATCCGCCATCCATTGCACCGTGACATGCAGCGAGGCATGGGCATGCGAGAGGTAAACACGGCGCCGGAAGCTCCGGCCTTCCTCCACGCGAAACGTCAGGTTGCCGTAATACAGCCGACCGGTGTTCGTCCGGTATCCCGCAGGGGCACCGGATGTGACGGCGCTCAGCTCCATATCGGCCAGCTTCTGTCCGGATTCCGGCTCTATAGCCAGGCCGTCACTGCCGTCGTCCGCCAGGTTGCCCCAGAGGACGACCGTATATTCACCCGCCGCCAGGTTGCCCTGCCAGCCGCGGATACTGTCGCCACGGAGAGGTTCGACGCCCAGCAGTTCACCCTCGCTGTCGAACAGGTACTGCCGGAGGTTATCGACGTAGACCGGCAGCTGGTTCTCGCTACCGCTGCCTGCATACCAATAGTCCAGGCGGGTATTGTAGGGACAAACGCCGGGTTCATCTCCGAAAGTGCAGCTTGATTGCAGTACTGTCAGTATCATAAAAATCAAATGCTTGAAATATGTCCGGGACCGTTTCCTATTCATCGCTTTCCAAATAACTTTCAGCTATCTCCAGATTCTTCCGCGCCTTGCGGGGTTCCACACCCACCGCCTTACGGAACCACACCGCCGCACCGGACAGGTCGCCTTCCATCAGCGTCAGCACGCCCAGGTTGTTCCAGGCACGCGGGTCCGCCTCCACCTTGCGCAGATAATCCCAGCCCGATGTAAGGTCGCCCGTCAGCATGACAGCCGAGGCCGCATTCACATTCGCCACCACATCATCCGGAAAATGAAAGGCGGCTATCTCGTAGACTTCACGGTATTGTTCCGTCCCGGGACGGTAATAGCGTGCCACGGCATATATCTCCTCCAGGCTCAGCAGGTCGGGATGCGTATAGATCAGTTCTGCCGCTTCGTCGCCCTCCACTTTGCGGACATCGTATTGAACGACAACCTCTATACGCCGCAGCTTCGGAAAGTAATGGCGCATCATCTCCCTGTAGGGCGTCCCGCCCTCTAAATCCATCAATTGCTTTTCACGCCCGTTGAAAATGCCGTAACGGCGGATCACCCGGAGCACGGCATCCTGCCACGAAGGTTTTTCCTGCCTCATAAGATCGGACAGTCCTTCCCAGTCCTCTGCCACCGAAGAAACTTCCACCAGGTTGCGGGGAATGCCGTATGCATTCCGCAGGTAATAGGCAAAAAGCCCCGAACGCGCTTTTGCCAGCCGTTCATTGTCGCCGTAAGGACCGTCGGGGGAAGAATAGCCGCAGATACGGATACGCTCCACCGAGGTAAAGCGGTTATCCTGCAAAGGCACCATGATACGGTCGATCTTATCGATCTCTTCACGGTTGTTTTTATAATCAGGATAAATATCGTCCTTGCCGATCGGGTAATCGAAATAGAGCACGGCACTCTCGGTATGGCGTTTGCCGGACCGACCGGTTTCAGGATGCAGATAGGATACCATCGACTCGTAAGCGGTCACATCGACGGACTGTTCCCGCACCCGATGCGGGATCGCAGGGGCAACGGCCCGATCCTTCGTATTTTTTGTCATATTCGCCCGGGAAAGAGGACGCTTCTTCTGCGATCCCGTGTCAGGCACGGGAACGGGAGCCTCACCAATCGGTTGCGGCACATGGTTTAAGCTGAGTTTACGTACCAGCGTATCCACTCCCAGCAGTTGGAGGTCACAGCAATCTTTCACCTCCTGGCAGAGTAATAAAGAAGCCTGCTGCATCCACGAGGTGTAAGGGACGGACATCCGGTAAGTTATTTTCTTTGATCCCGTATGCCGGGTATCGCGGATGCGGAGATATGGGACGGAAGATTCTTTGCCGGCAGACAGGTACCGTTCGCGGCGGTCCTGACGCTCACGGATACGGCCGCTGATAATGACAGGGGGCAAAGAAAGAAGTTGTTTGGACGGTCCAAGCAATTGAGGGGTAAAAATAACGGCTGTGCTTGCGGACACATTCACTGCCTCCAGGTCCATATCGAGCAGCAGTTGCAGGCTGTCGTTACGCACAGAGACCTGCTGCGGCACGACACGGATATGCTGCGCGCCGGCAGGCAACGCAAAAAGCACCAGGCAAACGGCCCATACATATATATTATAGAAGAAGGTATGTTTCATCGGACAAGTTATTTTAGCGCAGAAAATAGATGACTGAAAAACCGATACGTGTCGGGCCGAAATAGCTACGGCTGTAAGAACCGGATGCCTCCGCACATTCGGCACATTTATATTTGGTATATTTCATCGAAACATAACCGCCGCCGATCATCGCCTCCAATCCCCAGCGGTTACCGACCGCCCAGTGATAGCCATAGGTTACGCCGCCGCCGTAAAGGTCACCTCTCAACACATGGTCTTTCAGGCCGGAGATAAACGGAATCATGCCGACATTGAAATGACCGTAATGACCGTGCACCCCGAAAAAATGCCCTTCAAACTTGCGACACGGCCAGAAGCGGACTTCCGGCTGTATCAGGTACAGGTTCAGACGCATATCATCCGGAAACTTCCAGGCGTTATAGGCACCCCAGATATCCATGGTGAATTGACGTCCCATCCCGAACTCCACACCGGTATTCGGAGTGGTGGTCGCCCAGAACAGGAGATTCGTTTTCAGTGCGGTTTGTTGTCCATACATATTTGTCGTTAGCAACAAACAACCGGTATACAGCAGCGATAAGTAAAGAACCCTATACATTATATTAATACTAGATTTGGTAACCGTCAGAGGGATTCTGTCTCTTAGGAAGAGACGGAACAGGGATACACAAAAGGCACAAGAATCAGGGATTTCAAACTGTTTTATGGTGCCATACTGCAAGAGCAGAACACTCAGGGACAACATCCGGAAAACAAAACGGGAAGATGAAAAAAAGGAAAAGTAGAAAAGTGCTTGTTTTTCAAGTTTTATCATTTAGCATCCCTGCCGAAAAAAAGAGATACAACAGGAAAACAAACAGTAAACAACAGATAATCAATAGATAACAAACAGAAAAAGAAGCAAAAAGACAGACATAGAAAGACCGGAGAGAGGCATGAACAACAGGCCTTCTTTCTTAAAAGATGTAACAATATTCAGTAAATACATGAATATTAAGGCTAGTCATATGGAAAAACACCGTACTAAATGGTGCAAGTATAAAAAAGAGTTAGTACATTTGCAAAGTTTTAACACTGACTGTCACCGACGGACCGTCTCTTCCTAAGAGACAGAACACACCTCACAATACGACTTTATAAACAGGCTTTGATTTACAATTCCTCTTATGTATCACGATTTCATTGGCACGATCCACCCGCGAGGTATCCAGGAGCGCCATATAGATACGGGTCGTTTTAACAGACTCATGTCCCATACCCTGTGAGATAAGTTCTTCCGGTATCCCTTTCTGTGCGGCAACGCTGGCCCAGATATGACGGGCAATATAAGTCGAAAGGTCGGCCCCGACCAGCTTTCCCAGTTTCTTCAAACGCTTGTTCTGAACACGAAGCGCACTCTGATAACCGATATAGTCCGGGCGGGAACCCGTAAGGACTGGAAACAGGAAAGGACCGGATACATATTGGTAACGGGCAATCAGTCTCCTCATTTCGGGTAGCAGACGTATCTGCAACTCCTGCCCGGTCTTGCGCCGGATATAGACGATCTTATCCCCCACGATATTCTTCCGCGTCAGCTGAGCCAGATCCACAAAGGCCATTCCACAGGCATAATAAGAGAACAGGAACAGGTCGCGTGCCAGCTGCAACGCAGGCGACAGAAGCTGCAAAGCGACAAGACCCAGGATCACATTTTCCTGAACCGCACGTTTGCGCGTCTTTTCAATACCGGTATGGACATTACTGAAAAGCTGCGGGATGGCTTCGACAAGGTTATCCCTTACCGCCCGGTTACGGATAGCCCGGAGCACGCGAAGATAGAAAGAAACGGTATTGGCACAAACTCCGGAACTGAACAGGTAGGTCTCAAACTCTTTCAAAAGCGGCGCGTCGATCTCGTCCAGCCTGAGTTCGCAGCCACCCCGGAAATGCATAAAGGCATTCAGCGTACTCTGGTAATGCCTGGCCGTTTCATCCTTGCCCTCCCCTTGCAGCACACAGATCTGTTTCTCCACATATTTTGTCAGGTTGGCTACCGCAAAACGTTCCTTACACGCCTCCACTATTTCATCCGGAGTAAAGGAACCCTTTTTCTCCTTCAAATAGATTACGGACCGGACTGTCCGGCAATCGCGGGAAAACTGCTCACGAATGGCATACAATTCTTTTGACCGTTCGGAAGTGCTTTCACCCGGGATATTGATTTCCTCCCTGCCTCCGTCCCACTCTTCTTCGGATAACGTACGGCAAAGCCATCTTCCGGACCTCGCGGCGATAAATAATCTGCACATAGAGCGGCATCCGCTTCCCAGCCTCTATCGACTTACGCCTTTTTACTTTTACTGATACGTTATACATACTGGTTTCATTTTGTTACCTAATATAACAAAATGAAAACAACTATAGCCTACTGTATTTCAGACTTATTCAAACAATATACGGAACCTTGTCAAACCGTCCGTATAAGTACGCAGGGAAAAAGAGCAGTTCTGTTTCTGCAATACTTCGCGTATAAAGATCAGTCCGATCCCCTGCCCGTTCGGTTTGGTGGAGAAAAAAGGACTGAATAATTTCTTTTCAGTTTCTTTGTCTATTCCTTTACCGGTATCTGCTATTTCCAGGCAGACAGGGTTACGTGAAGTACGTATATAAATCTTGCCGTCGCGCTCGATCGACTCGGCGGCGTTCTTTATAATATTGACAAGCACCTGTTCAAAAAGCGAACTATCCAGCCGCACAACAGGAGACACTTCATCCAGCTCCATAATGATTTGAATGTTGCGGTTCTGGCAAACCGTCTCCATAAACCGCTTGCAGGAAGTCACCACCATATTCAATTCATGGTTACGTATTTGCGGTTCCGGGATGCGCACCACATCGGCAAAGTTTGTAATGAAATGACTCATGCTGTAACAGCGTTCGATGGAAACACGCAACACGTCGCATATATCTTCCGTATTTTCCATCTCGCTGAAAGTGGATTCCAACGTATCCAATGTAGATGTAATACCGGCAGTTGTATTATTTACCTCATGGGCAATCATGCGGATCACCTTTTCATAGGCTTTCTTTTCAGCCTTAAAGACTTCCTGCGTCAGTATTTCCACCAGATAGAACGAGTGATGGAATCCCCGGTCGACAAAAGAGGAATGCGTACATTTATATATATTGGCATCGTTCAGGCGAACAGTCTGCGATTCATACAAGGGAATACGCGCCAACTCCACCGCCAACGGGGAATCTATCTCTGTAAAGGATTTTCCGGCGAAATCGACCGACAAAGGTTGTCCGAACATCTTGCGGGCAGCGGGATTCAGCGATATGATCTCGTTATCCAGATTCAGCATAATCACTCCCATAGGAGAAGCATTGATCAGCAAATCCAGGAAATGATTCTGTTCCCGCAGGTGCAAACGTTCGTTTTTCAACTGTTCCATCATCTTATTGAAAATGTCCACGATGCGGTCGGCCTCCTTCTGCCCGACACGGCTCAGGCGGGAACTGAAGTCCTGCTCTTTCAGCAGTTCCATACCATTGCCGATAATATCCAACGGCTTGATGATACGACGGTAAAAAAGGAAAAGGTACAAGATCGTAACCAGGACAACACCTTCCACAATAAAGAACATAAAGGAAGAATAATTATAGAAGACATGGTAAGTGATAACTGCCAGAATAGTCAGCAGCAACCCGGTCAAGATCCAGAACAATCCTTTTATCCTCATTCGAATATCATTTATTTATCGGTAGGTATTCCGTATTTCTCTAACCGGCGGTATAAGGCTGCCCGGCTGATTCCCAATGCGGATGCGACATGCGAGAGATTTCCCTCATGTGTATCCAAAGCCTGAAGGATAGTCCGCCTTTCAATCTCGTCCAGCGTCATACCCTCGAAACTGACGGCTCCGCCTTTTCTCACGGATTGTTTGTTCCCCAGATTCAGGCATTGCCCTTCAAAATCGGACACATCCAACAAGGATTTACCGGATACCAGCATCGTTCTTTCCACAAGGTTCTTCAATTCACGGATATTTCCGGGATACGGAAGACGTTGCAGGAAACTGACGGCATCCGAAGAGAAAGTGACTTTAGGCAAACCGTTGACTTCCGACTGCTTATCGGCAAAATAACGGGCCAACAAAGGAATATCGTCTTTCCGCTCGCGAAGGGCGGGCAGATGGATCGTGATCAAATTGATACGGTAGAACAGGTCTTCACGGAACGTACGTGCGGCAACCATTTCCGGAAGGTTGCAGTTGGTAGCACTCACCACCCGGATATCCACTTTCCGGGGACGGCTGTCGCCCAACACTTCAAATGTCTGGTCCTGCAATACACGCAATAGTTTTACCTGGCAGGATAACTCCAGGTCACCTATCTCATCCAGGAAAATGGTCCCTTTGTTTGCCATTTCGAAACGTCCGGTACGGTCTATATAGGCATCCGTAAACGCACCTTTCTTATGACCGAACATCTCGCTCTCAAAAAGGCTCTGCGACAATCCTCCCAGGTTGACCTTGACGAAAGCCTCTTTCATACGGGGACTATTGGCGTGGATCGCTTCCGCAATCAGTTCCTTGCCTGTCCCGCTTTCACCGGTAATCAGCACCGAAGCATTGGTCGGTGCTATGCGGGAAACGGTTCCCAACACATCCATCAGCGCATCACTCTGTCCGACAATCTTCTCAAAATGGAATTTACTGTCCGCATCGTTCCGGTTCAACGGCGATTTCTGCATCTTCTTCTGCTCATTCAGTTCCAGAGCCGTACGGATCGACTTCAGCAACACCAGGTTGTTCCAGGGCTTGGTCACAAAATCGAAAGCGCCGGCCTGCATACCCTGCACAGCCAGCGAAATGGAGCCCCAGGCGGTCATTAAGATCACTGGGACATCCGGCTGAAATATCTTTACTTGTTTTAATAGCTGTATCCCTTCTTCTCCCGTCGTAGTCAAGGTAAAGTTCATATCCATCAGAATCAGTTGGGGCGCTTCCCGGCGCACAATAACCAACGCTTCTTCAGGCCCCGGAACAGCTTCCGGTTCAAAGCCTGCCCGCTTCAACAAAAAAGTAAGCGAAGAACGGACAGCCGCATCATCATCAATAATTAATATCATATAGGTTTCTTTAATTGGGGTTGTAAAGATACGAATAAGTTACCTACTTTCTGACAATTTCCTCAAAATCGGCATCCAGATTACGGTCGTTCAGAAAATCGTAAAGTGTCACGCTGCGGACATTATAGAAATAACTCCAGAAACCGTATAATTCCTGTATGTGCTTCTGTTTGGCATCATCTTTCGATTGCTGGGCATCATTCAGGTCGAGAATATTGATCTTGCCGATCATAAATGTTTCGATAGATGTCTGGTAGCGTTTCTGGGCGATCTCATCGGCTTCTTCCGCAATTTCCAACTGGGCAGCCTGGTTGTTGAAGTTCTCCACCAGCAAGAAGATATTCTGGTTGAATGTCATCTGGTCCTGACGGTTTTTGGAGAGAACCACTTCGCGGTTGGATTCGGCAACCTTAACCTTTCCCTTCCGTTTTCCCCAGTCCAGCAAAGGGATGCTGAAACCGACTTCCACCACCTGGTTATCTTTCAGCGGATTGTAAGCGCCACTGAAATCACGGTCTTTCCCTGTATATCCCACGGAAGCAAACAGGTTGATATCGCGGCGTTTCCCTTTGGCCGTCGCTACTGCATAATCAGCCTCGAGTTGTTCGCGCAATATGCGTTTGGCAAACGAGTTGTTTTCCAGGGCTTTCTCCAATACTTCTTGATAGACCAGCCGCATGTCGGGGACAGATTCGGGGATGACCGGTTCTATCACATCTTCCTCGCTCAATCCCAGGAAAGAACGTAACTGGAACATTTTGGCGTTCAGGTTCGACTGCGCTTCCGTCAACTTACCTTTCGCCTGTAAAGCGGATAATTTCAATTGCATCAGTTCACTTTCAGAGATATGACCGATCTTGCGTTTCGCGATAGCGATATCATACAGTTTATTTGCGTTATCCAGATTCTGCACAGACGTTGCCAGGTTTTCTTTTGCCAGCAGAAGATTGAAGAAGTAAGCGATCGTCGAGATGGTTACTCCCTCTACGCTTTCAATATAAGCGGCTTTTGCTTCCTGGTAGCGAACAGGTTCGATCCGGCGGTTCCATTTCTGGTCGTTCACGCCGAAGATTGGTTGCGTCAGGGTCAGACCGACCGGGACACTCATATATTCATTGAAGGCACCATGCCCTAACTGGCGGGAGAAATTAAGAGAAGAGTTCAATGAGATCTTACCGCCTGTCAGAGCGATATTCTGGTCGATAGAGATCGCTCCGTCCATCGACAGGTTATTGTCCTGCACAAAAGCATAGGTTCCGTCCGATTGTTGGTAACGTGAATATTGCTTGCTGTAACTGGGGAGCGTTCCTTTAAAATTAACCTCCGGTAACTGGTCGGCGACATGGGTACGGTATTCCCAGTAAGACGTCTTTAATTCGTTCAGGGCCACAGCCGCATCGACAGACTGGTGTTGTGCCAGCGTAATGGCATCTTTCAAAGTCAGACGGACTACATTATCTTGTTCTTCGGCCTGTAAACCAAAGCATGTCAGCAATAAATAAGTAATGGCTATATAGATCTTTTTCATCGTAATATATGTTTTGCCATGCTACAAGCAAAAGGTATGCCAAAAACATATATCATTGATTTTCTGAGTATAACACAAAAGAATAGTGTCCGATAATGAACAGTATGTCCGATAATGGAGTTATGAAGGGAAAATGGACAGAGTTCGTTAAGAACTTTGTTATTAATGGAGACAAAGATAATAAATACAGAGGATAAGCAATCAAACATGCGATAAAATTCATCTTTTCTCTTCTTTTTCTCCTCTTCCACCAAGGATAATGCGATAAAGCCGGGTTCTGTAAAAGTACCACAAGGGAATTGGCAGGGGAGGAAACAAGGAGAAATCTTGCCGGAAATAAGCAGTTTTTAATCAAGTGGCTTGGCTGTTACAGGTTTATTTGCAACAATTAAATCTTTCTGTTTATGGATAACTCCATTATTTCTATAGCGCCCCCCCTAATTTCCTGAGTTCTTAACAAACTCCATTAAATCAGAGAAAATGGCCTACTACAAATTATCGAATACGCTGTATTTCCGGTAATACGGTAGTTAATCCACTGATTGAGGGCGAAGAACAGAAAGTGAACAATTTATATTAACTAATATCAGAGAACAAAAAGAAGTAAACCATACTCCTGAAAACGGAGTATTTATACCGATTTAAAGGATATTATGCTGAAAAGTTATACCCTGCTTCTACCGCAGAACTACGTCTCCGGCCAAGTATCCCGAACACTTGTTCTAAAAACGATTTAAACCTGTAGTATATGAATAAAAGTAAATTGATCGGACAAATAGCCGCAGACACCGGCATGACGAGAGCAGCGATAAAGGCGGTACTCAACTCCTTCATTGACAATACCACCGAAGCCCTGCAAGAGGGAGATACGGTCGTATTCCAGGGATTCGGCACCTTCCTGCCCTGGGAGCAAACCGAACGCCCCGCCCGGAATCCACAAACCGGAGAGCCGGTGATGATCAAGCCGCGTACCTCCGTCAAGTTCCGCGCCGGCTCAGACCTGATAAAGGCGCTGAACAAATAATTTTGCACATTCCGGTAGTTACAGCGTTCCGGGACTGAATTTCCATAAACTGGAAGAAGCCGGTCCCGTCCCCTGCGAACAGAATATCTCCGACCGTCTGGTGTTAGACGATATACGTCATAATGCAGTGATCGTAGCCTGGTCTGCCTATAATGCAGCAATGAGGGATGAGAGAATGCCAAGAAAATAAAAGAGAAACATTTTTCAGTTGACAAAAAGACATTATCCGTTTATTCCTGATGTTACATTAATTTAACGGGGCCCAGCATACCTGTCGGTGCCCATTTCTGATGATGGGTCCATGCCTGCCCTATTTTGTTTTCAGGCGTACCCTTCAGATAATTACCGACAGTTGTCGTGATCTTTATCTGCAATGATTTGACCGGTGCCTTAGCTAAATGTTCCGGCAGTTGATACACAAGGTTTTCATACCATTTGCATCCCAGTTTTTCCCCATTCAGGGTTACTTCCGAAACGCCATATACTTTCCCTAAATCCAGGTAATTGAATCCGGCTGCATTATCGACCGTCTTTTCATAATACAGGTCGCCGGAAAACGATTGTGTTTCCGGGTTTGCAGAGAAGTCCACCAACGTATCCAGCTCACGTTTGGCCGACTCGCCATTGACATGCGCCATTCTGACCGTCCATCCGTTCAGTTCGAGCGGAGACGAACTCTGAAGCGGCAAAGCCGGAATGGAGATCTTCGCGCCTTTCGTTTCCTCAAAAACAATCAGTTTGGATGCGGCCGGCCCCAGGTCGATCTGTAAAGTGGAACCGGAAGAGACCGGATAAGGTGTCCGTTCGCCTGTTTCCGGATTCCATAACCAAGGTGTTCTGCCATTCGCCTCAAATGTTGCCTGTATCCGTATTTCATCCTCCGGATTACAATTCGTAATAAAATGGTTCTTTACCGACAAAGATCAGTTTACCTCCGGCTTTAACGAATTCAACCAGTGTTTCTGCTGTCGTCGGCATCATCGACTCAACTTCCAGCAGCATCAATGTATTATATTTCCCGTTATTGAAAACAAGATTGCCTTTCTTGAAACTGCTTTGCTGAATGATATTCTCACTTATATAGTCACAACTATTTCCGTTCTGATGGATTGCTTCCCACACATGATATTGATAAGACGGATAATGCAGGCTGGGGAACGGATCACGCTGTGGTCCGTGTATCGTCCACATATCAGCCAGCGGATGCATCACGGCAATATCAGCAAAGAAATCGGATTCCTGAAGGACAGTCGACACCCGGCTTTTATAGGTCGCCCACAAATTGAAATAAGGCCACCAGCTATTCCGTTCGTTCAGAAATGCGCCGTACATGATCCAACCGGGGAACGGCACTTCCAGCGGACTATAATTAAAACCGTGCAGGATCGAATGGGTCACACCGGAAAGGTTACTCTGGTCGCCCGTCATCTTTATTTTCTCCACTGTCAATAAACCGGCATCCTTGCATAAAAGGAATTCCCAACACGAAAAAGATAAAATAATTCAACCCTTACTATTGTGTCATTTTTGTAACATTTAATATCAATAATACAACATACATCCACCCGGTAAATAGTAATTTTATCAACTATTTATAAGAAAGAATACTTTTGATAAAACACTTATTCATATTTTATAGAAACATGAAAACGACCTTAAAAACACTTATATTAAACTGTTTACTTGCCAGTTGTTTTATAACAGTCCACGGACAAGATTTTTATGCCAGCCAGCGGGCATCCTGGTTACAAAAAGCAAAAGAAAGCATTCCTCAACTGACCGTTACAGAAAAAAAGCCGGTCGGTTTAGTACATATAATAAAAGATGAAAATGCTTTCCAGCAATACAAAGCAGAGCAAACAGCACCTATAAATACACTCTACGATAACTCTTTTAAAGAGACAAAAGCCGTCATTGTCGATTTCGGAGAGCACATAACAGGTAGTTTCAGTTTCAGCACGGAGTTACTAAAAGCCGAGGCAGACGCACCGGCACGCTTCAAACTGACATTCGGAGAAGTTCCTTCTGAACTGGTAACACCTTTCGATCCTTATCAGGGAGGACTCAGCCGTGCGTGGTTACAAGATGAAATAGTCACCATGATGACAATGCCGTCAACGATCACCATTCCACGCCGTGTATCCTTCAGATATGTAAAAATAGAACTTATCGCGACTCCTCCCGGATATGACTTCTGTATTTCCGGAATGAAATGCGACGCTGTTACTTCTGCCGTCAATACGCCCGGAGAATTATCGGCTGCCACGCCACAGATATTTAAAGACATAGACCGGGTTAGTTTAAATACTCTGAAAGAATGTATGCAAACCGTTTACGAAGACGGTCCCAAAAGGGATCAGCGTCTGTGGTTGGGCGACTTATATCTGGAAGCATTGGCTAACAACTATTCCTTCAAACAATACAATCTGACCAAACGCTGCCTCTACCTGCTGGCCGGACTAAGCGAGCATAACGGAAAACTAAACGCAACTGTTTTTGAAACCCAGGAGCCCAAGCCCCAGGCAAAACAACATTTATATGATTATTCTTTCCTGTTTGGCGTTACCCTCAAAGACTATTTGCAGGAAACGGGAGACAGAGAGACGGCTGAGGATCTTTGGCCCGTTGTAAAAAAACAATTGGAATCAGCTTACCAATACCTACAGGATGACGGAACAATGAATTACGAACGGGCATCCCGTGAATGGTGGATATTCTTCGACTGGAAAGACGGATTACATAGAGAAGTAGCTTTTCATGGCGTTACTGTTTTTGCTTTCAAAGAGACCTATGAACTGGCAAAATTACTGAACAAAGAAAATGAGGTCACCCAACTTCCGGGACTCATCAAAAAGATGAAAAAAGCTGCCCGAAAGCATTTCTACAATCCAAAAACGGGTTTATTCACAGGCAAATTGAATGATCAGGTTTCTTATGCTTCCCAAATATGGATGATACTGGGAGAAATACCTACACAAAAAGAAGCCCAACGATCTTTAAAAGCCTTGAAAACAACAGAGAATGTCTGCACTCCGGGAGCACCTTACCTGTTCCATTATTACATTGAAGCCCTGATCAAAAGCGGAATGCCGCAAGAAGCCCGAAATGAAGTAGCAGAATACTGGGGAGGAATGATCCACAAAGGTGCTGATACATTCTGGGAAGTTTATGATCCTAAAAATGAGTTTTTATCTCCATACAACTTTTTCCCGGTCAATAGCTATTGCCATGCCTGGAGTTGTACACCGACGTATTTCATCCGGAAATATCCGGAAATATTTCAGGAATAAGTTCAAATACACGTTGAAAAAGTTCATCTAGATTTATTCCGGCATATAAAAGCCTCATACAATCAGGCTACTAAAGATCAACACCTTACAACAACACAAATCATTCACTGACCGAATATTGAAAGCTTTTGACCGATAGATGAAACTCTTTCAGGGCAGAATTATATTTCTTTGCCTATGAAAAATCTATATATCATGAAGAACGTGTTTTTAATATCAGTTTTATTATCTGCATTCCTGGGAGCTTGTACACCGGCAATGCAAAAAAGTGAACTATTCATGGAATTGCCGGATGATTGTCCGACACCCGACGGAATGGCAATTGCCCCAAATGGCGACCTGATCCTGGCTTGTCCGAACTTTGCCGATTTGTCGAAACCAGCCTGCCTGATGCGGATTACTAAAGACGGGAAAATCAGCAAATGGATGAATGTACCCATATTAGAAGAAACAGGTTGGGCTGCTCCCATGGGAATCACCTTCGATGATGAAGGAAACTTATTTATTTGTGACAACCAGGGATGGAGCGGAGCTGAAAAGGCCAGGAACAAAGGCCGAATCTTATGCTTAAAATTAGATGGCTACGAACTGAAAGAAGTTATCGAAGTAGCCACCGGTATGGAACACCCCAACGGCATCCGCTTCAGAAATGGGAAATTATATGTAACACAAAGCTCCCTCTCCTCCATCCAGGATCCGTCCGGACTACTGGTAAGCGGAGTCTATTGCTTCGACAAGAACGATAAGAATATAAAAGTAACCAATACAAAAGCAGATAAGAACCTGCTCACAACCGTCATTACGAAAAACAAAGCAGTTCAGTACGGACTTGACGGAATCGTATTCGATAAAGAAGACAATTTATATGTAGGAAATTTTGGAGACGGCACCATTCACCGAATAACCATGGATCCCAATGGCAACGTTATCGGAAATGAGATATGGGCACAAGACCCGTCACAACTACGCACCACCGACGGAATGTGCATGGATGACGACGGAAATATCTGGGTAGCCGACTTTTCTGAAAATGCAGTGGCCCGTATAGACAAGAACGGCCGCATTCAGTGTATCGCCCAAAGTCCGGATTGCGACGGTAGCGACGGTGGTCTGGACCAGCCAGGAGAACCGATCGTCTGGAACGGCCAGGTGATTGTATCCTGCTTCGACATCGTGACAGGTCCCGACAAAGTAAATACCAAACACGACAAGCCTTTTACACTAGCTAAATTACAATTGAACTAACAGATCATAAACCTAAATATCATGAAACACTACTTATCTACATTTGCCGGTTCGGCAATATGCGGAGGATTTGCTTTCGGCATCTGGCCGGAACTTTGGAAAACATACGGTTTAATGGGAGGATGGCTGGCTGCTACCCTTATTATCGGGATCATGTGGTACATGAACCATTATAACGGAGCCATATTAAATCCGGAAGGAAAAATATGGCTGGATCAGGGATGGTGTATCGGCTCTGCCGGCATAGCCTGGGGAATCGTTCGTTTCCAGGGTGATTTCACTCAGTTTTTCCTGGCTGCCCCCACTTTGTTTTGTTGTCTGATCGGAGGTGCTTTAGCCGGAATAACCATCTGGATGATGCGTTCATGCGGTAATCGCCTGTCAAAAGAGGAGGATGCAGTATGAGCGAATGGTTACAAACTTACAATGAATTGTTCGGCATGTACAATGCCGGTATCATAACCAGTATATTCGGTTCTTTCGCCGTCACTTTTACAGTTATATTCTGCTGGCCCAAACTGGTGAAAGATTTTGGAGCAAAAGGAGGATTTATTGCGGCCGCCTTAATTATAGGAACATTCTGGCTGGTGAATCACAAATTGCCCGGTTTCGGTTTCTCCACCGGTTTAGCTACCGATGTAAACGGATTACCCATGCAATTCAGCCTCATCCATCAGGGAGCCCGCGGAAGTGCTCCCTGGGTGGATATGGGCTGGGCCATCGCTATGGGATTTGTCGTATGTGATACACTCTGTGCTCCCAGAGGGACACGTTTGGGATTATTGAAAGAGGCATTTCCACGTTGGGCCGTCATTATTGCCGGGGGGATAGCAGGAGGCATCCTGGTCGGACTGACCGGATATACGAATGCTGCATTATAAATAAAATTCAAAGACCATGGCAAAATACGTCATTGCACACGATTTAGGAACAAGTGGCAACAAAGCCACTTTATTCAATGAAGAAGGCATGCTGGTTGCATCCCGTGTCGCCTCCTACCAGACTGTTTATGCCGCCGGTAACCGCGCGGAACAGGATCCGTCCGACTGGTGGAAAGCCATAACAGAAACAACAAATGCATTACTTCAACTCGTATCACCCGAAGAGATCGCCGGAGTTGCCCTGAGCGGCCAGATGATGGGATGCTTATGTATCGATAAAAAAGGGAATCCGCTTTCTCCACACCTGCTGTACTGCGACCAGCGTTCACAGGAGGAAGAAGCTTTCCTGTATGAAAAAATGGACCCGCTTCATTTCTATGAAATAACAGGACACCGTATCAGTGCTTCCTATTCAATAGAAAAATTAATGTGGATACGAAAACATATGCCGGAAGTTTTTGCAAAAACGTACAAAATGCTTAATGCAAAAGACTACATCAATTTCCGCCTTTGCGGTACGATCGCCACCGACCCGTCAGATGCTTCCGGAACAAACGCCTACGACCTGAACAGATGGTCATGGAGCGAAGAGATCATAGAAGCAGCAGGACTGGATATCTCCCTCTTCCCGGAAGTCCGTTCTTCTATTGATGTTATAGGAGAAGTAACGGAGGAAGCAGCCAAAGCCACCGGACTCCGTAAAGGTACACCGGTTATCTGCGGAGGAGGCGACGGCAGTTGTGCCGGAGTCGGCGTAGGTTGTGTAGCCCCGGGAACATCCTACAATTATCTGGGCTCCTCCTCATGGGTTGCCCTGACAGTAGAAAAGCCGGTTGTAGACGAACAACGCCGTACCATGAACTGGGCGCATGTCGTACCGGGCATGCTGCATCCGTCGGGAACTATGCAGACGGCAGGCGCTTCCTATAACTGGATGGTGCAGCAACTCTGCCTGTTTGAACAGGAAGAAGCCAGAATCAGGAAAGGGAATGTGTACGAACTGATTGACGAACAGATACGGAAATCTCCGGTAGGCTCCAACAAACTATTGTTCCTGCCTTACCTGATGGGCGAACGTTCTCCCCGCTGGAACGTAAATGCCAAAGGCGCTTTTATCGGACTGACGGTAGGACACACGCATGGCGATATGCTTCGTTCCGTCATGGAAGGCATCACCCTGAACCTGGGACTTATCGTCAATATATTCCGCAACCACGTCCCCGTAGAAAATATGACGGTAATAGGAGGCTGTGCTAAAAATCCGATCTGGCAGCAGATGATGGCCGATATTTATCAGACTGAAATAAAAATCCCGAACTATCTGGAAGAAGCGACCTCCATGGGCGCCGCCATCCTGGCAGGAATCGGAGCCGGCTTATTCAAAGATTTCAGTGTAACCGACCGGTTTATCCATATCGACAAAAAGATCAGCCCTATCCCCGCCAATGTAGAGAAATACAAAGAATTAATAGCTGTTTTCGACCGGACGTACGAGCATTTGAAAGATGTTTATACAGACCTGTCGGATTTAAATCTATAAGAATGAATATGAAAGGAAAAATGAAAAGCGTAATCGCAACAGCTCCCGGCGTAGTAGAAATCCGGGAAATAGATATGCCTGTTATCACTCCGTACCAGGCCCTCGTAAAAACAGAAATGGTCGCTTTGTGCAATGCCACCGACAGCAAATTGATAGCCGGACATTTTCCGGGGGCAGATCAGTTCCCGATGGCTTTAGGCCATGAAAATGTTGGCATTGTAATAGAAGTCGGAAGTAAAGTTCGAAATTTCAAGGTAGGCGACAGGGTAATCGGCGGATTGAATGCCTCCTTTACGACACCGGGGCTGAACAGTGCCTGGGGCGGTTTCTGTGAATATGTCGTAGTAAACGATTTCGAAGTTTTGCAGGAAGAAGGCCTTGCCACTCCGGAACAAGGCTGCTGGGACAGCTTCGAAATACAGAATGCAATACCAGCCGATATACAGCCGGAAGAAGCGGTCATTGCCTGTACCTGGCGTGAAATAGTGGGTGCATTCAAAGACTTCCGCCTGGAACCGGGAAAGAAAGTGATGGTATTCGGTGCCGGTCCTGTCGGGTTGAGTTTTGTGAAACTCGGCAAACTATTCGGTCTCGGACAAGTGGATATTGTCGACATGCTACCTGCCAAACTGGAACTAGCCAGACAAATGGGTGCTGATAATGGCTATACGCCGGCTGAGATTGCGACACCCGAATTTATCGCTGCCGCAAATCGTTCATACGATACGGTCATCGACGCTGTCGGCCTGCCTTCCATCGTTCATTCGGCCCTACCCCTTATAAAAATGGCCGGAGATATTTGTGTATATGGCGTAATGACAAAGAATCCGACGATCGACCTGGACCAGGCTCCTTACAATTTCAACCTGTTCATCCACCGCTGGCCGACCCGTTCGGAAGAGAAACGAGCAATGATAGCGCTGACCGAATGGATACGCGAAGGCCGGCTGTCCGCATCCGACTTCATCTCCCACCGCTTTAAAATAGAACAAATCAACGAGGCCCTGGAAGCCGTAAAACGTAACGAAGTTATAAAAACAGTTTTGACATTCTAAACATCATTTATCATGAACGAAATAATAGCGAACTTATCAGTAAAACAATTGGCAGGAATGATCGACCATACTTTCCTGAAACCTTTCGGCACAGCAGAAAACATTGAGAAACTATGTGACGAAGCACGCAAATACGAATTCGCCATGGTTGCCATCAATCCGGCGGAAGTAGAAACCTGCGTCAAACTGCTGGAAGGTTCGCCCGTCCGTGTCGGTGCAGCCATCGGCTTTCCGTTAGGACAGACCACGACCGAATGCAAGGCTTTCGAAACACGCGACGCCATCGCTAAAGGCGCGACGGAAATAGATACAGTAATAAATGTACGCGCATTACAAAAAGGCCGCCTGGATATTGTAAAGAAAGAAATCGAAGAGATGGTTGCTATCTGTAGACCGACGGGCGTTATCTGCAAAGTGATTCTGGAAACCTGCTATCTGTCGGATGCCGAAAAGGAAACAGTCTGCCGGATAGCCAAAGAGGCTGGAGTTGACTTTGTTAAGACCTCGACTGGTTTTGGAACAGCCGGTGCGACTGTAGAAGATGTAGCCCTGATGCGCCGTGTAGTTGGTCCGGAAATCGGAGTAAAAGCGGCTGGCGGTATCCGCGACCTCGATACTGCTTTAGCCATGATCAAGGCAGGAGCAACCCGCATCGGCACATCCAGTGGAGTTACTATTGTGGAGGCTTATAAAAGTGCTATTAAGTAAAAATCCCCTTTGCAATGGGGATAATTCCCCATTGCAAAGGGGATTATTCCCCACGCTAGTGGGACTTTTTCCCCACAAAGAAAAAATAAGTGGGGAAAAATGACTTCCGTTTGCCAATTCCGGCAAACCAATAACAACAAAGAAGGGAGTAATATATATGAATAACTTACACAAAATAGGATTAGGACTTATGCTCCTCATTCTGGCAGCTTGCCAGAACAAGGAAAAAGTATATAAGGACCACTATCCCGCCGACAAACAGGAATTTATAACAGACATACAAGACCGGTTTAATAAAATAAAGGCAACCGAAGGTCTTGTTTCAAAAGACAGTACTGCCACCCTGATCCGGGAGGCACATCTGCATTTCTATCACCACTATCCGGTTTACTACGACTGGTGGCTACAGGATGGAAGCGATGTAAAATGGTTTGACAAAACATTGCCCGAACAAATTTCAGAGCGTTTGCAAAAATTACAGCAGGAAACCAAAGTAACCAACACGCCGGAAAGCATAACACAGGCTTTATCCGCCTATCTGGATGCCTGTAAAGCAAGAAGGGAACAGCGACTGGCATCCTTTATAAAAAACACTCCCGAAGTCGTGTTTACCAAATTCCGCACACTTCGCCCTTCCTTTTTCGCTTATACGGAAGGTCTGTCGGATGCCCGCGCAGAATGCAACTTCTTTGCTGGTGGCGAGCTGGCTTATTTCAAAATGGACGGGATCTGGGCAAAGGAAGAAACTTTATTAAAAGATACAGCCGGTGTCTTCCGGGATCCGGATGTTCATTTCGACGGTAAACATATTCTCTTTGCCTGGAAGAAATCACAAAAGGAGGATGATTTTCATCTCTATGAAATGGAGATGCCGTCGCGGAAACTGAAACAAATCACTTCAGGTCTGGGATTTGCCGACATAGAGCCGATCTATCTGCCCGACGAAAACATTCTGTTCAATTCGACCCGCAACGGAAGTGCAGTGGATTGCTGGACTGTCGAAGTCAGCAACCTCTATCTCTGCGACCGTGAAGGACGTTATATGCGCCAGGTTGGTTTCGACCAGGTACATACATCAAACCCGACACTGCTCGATGACGGACGGGTGGTCTATACCCGCTGGGAATACAATGACCGTGGCCAGGTATTCATGCAACCGCTCTGCCAGATGAACCCGGACGGTACCGGACAAGCGGAATACTATGGCGGGAACAGTTTTTTCCCAACCACACTCACCCACACCCGACAAATCCCCGGAACACGGAAAGTGATGGCGACAATCCTGGGACATCACACTCCCCAGCATGGCAAACTATGTATTATCGACCCGGAAGCCGGACGTGACGAGAATGAAGGCGTCATGCTGGTTGCTCCGCTCCGGAAACCGGAAGCCGTAAAAATCGACGCCTACGGGCAGTTCGCCGACCAGTTCCAGCATCCTTACCCATTGAATGAAAAGGAGTTTTTAATATCCTATACCCCATTAGGTTACCATGTAGGTCATCCGATGGAATTCGGTATTTACTGGATGACACCGTCCGGTGAATGGGAACTGCTGGTTTCAGACGCCAGCATATCTTGCAACCAACCGGTCTTGTTGTCCGAACGTGAACGTCCTTTCCAGCGCGTAGACAATGTGGACTATACAAAAGATGAAGGTGTCTATTATATGCAAAATATCTACGAAGGCAACGGCTTGAAAGGTGTTCAGCCCGGAACGATCAAAAAACTGAGAATTGTAGAACCCATCTACCGGGTAGCCAGTATCGGTGCTGCTTTCGGTTTTGATGCGGGTGGTGCCGGACATGCCTTCTCTCCGGTAGGTGTCGGCAACGCCAGCTGGGATGTAAAACGGATATTGGGAACTGTCGATGTAAATCCCGACGGTTCGGCTTTCTTTAAAGTTCCTTGCCGTACTCCGCTTTATTTTCAGGCATTAGACGAAAACAACCGGGTTGTGCAAACCATGCGCAGCTGGTCGACGCTGCAACCGGGAGAAACGCAGAGTTGCGTAGGCTGCCATGAACATAAAAACACCGTTCCGATAGCCTCGCATCCGGTATCTATGGCGATGAACACCGGTATCCAAAAGATCGAGCCGGAAGGTATCGGCGACCGCTGTTTCAGTTATATCAAAGAAGTGCAACCCATCTAGGACGCTCATTGCATTTCCTGCCACGACGGAGTAAAAAGCAAGCTAAGCCTGAAAGGTGAATTAAAGGTAGTAGACCAGCAGACGAAGCGTAAATTCTCAGATTCTTACCTGAACCTGACTCATGCCCGTCAAATGACCAGAGATAACGACTCCTGGCAGGGAGACGCCCATCATCCGGAAGTGAACTGGATCAGCAATTTATCCGAGCCGACTTTACTTGCCCCTTATTTTGCAGGTTCCAATACAAGTAATCTGATCAAGCGACTTGAAAACGGGCATGGCGGCTGCAAACTGAGCAAAGAAGAAATGGAAACGATCGCTTTATGGATCGACCTGTGTGTTCCGTTCATCGGCGATTACCGGGAAGCGAATAACTGGACACAGGAAGAAAAAGAGTATTATACTTATTATGAGAAGAAACGGGAAACATCCCGTGCTGCGGAAAAAGAAAATATCCGCCAGTATCTTCAATCG
Organism: Parabacteroides goldsteinii; assembly: GCF_020091425.1. Taxonomy (NCBI): domain Bacteria; kingdom Pseudomonadati; phylum Bacteroidota; class Bacteroidia; order Bacteroidales; family Tannerellaceae; genus Parabacteroides; species Parabacteroides goldsteinii. Next base: position 3,496,775 of record NZ_CP081906.1, read on the forward strand.
TTAAAAGCAAAGAAGTAATGATCATGAAAATAAACTGGACCTATATAGCCTGTCTCTCCCTGACCATCCTGACCGGATGCAGCGGAGATGATATTTTTGCTCCGGACCATATCTGGAGTGCCGGAAAGCAAGGCGGACTCCTGGTGACAAACCGGGATAAAAAAGAAATACGCCTCATCGACGCCAATTTCAATAAAACCGGGACAAAAGCGGTACTGCCTGCACCAGTAAACGATCTGGCGGAAACACCCGACCAACATATCTGGGTGGTGTGTGACGGTGCAGACGGTTCCCTGTGCGAATTGAACGGAAAAGATTTGTCCGTCATATCGGATACCCGATTGGGACATACGCCCTCCGCCCTGTTATTCAATAAACAAACCGCATCCTTGTGGACTACGCAACGTTTCAATAATGAACTTTGGGAAGTCTCTCCGAAAACAAAAGAAGTACTGAACCGAATTCCCGTTGGACGTGAACCGGTAGACCTCATCTCATTTGCAAACGACAGCATGCTGCTGGTAGCCAATAACCTGCCGGAAATGTCGTCGCTTGCTTATCCGGTTGCCTGTCAGTTGGATATTGTGGATGTGAACCACAAAAAGGTAGTGAAACGATTACAACTCCCGAACGGTTCGACTGATGTAAAAACCCTGGCTACAGACAGTAAAGGCGACTATGCATATGCCGTCCATTTGCTGGCACGCTACCAACTCCCGACCAATCAGGTGGACCGGGGATGGATGAGTACCAACGTTTTATCTATCATCAACCTGCATTCACAGGAAGTGGAAAACACTGTTCTGCTGGATACTCCCCAGAAAGGAGCCTCAAATCCCTGGAATGTCGTTGTTTCACCGGACGACAGCAAAATATGGGTGGCAATTTCCGGTACCCACGAACTGGCCTGTATAGACAGAGCGATGCTGCATAACCGTCTGGCACAGGTAAAAGAAGGGGGAAAAGCAACTCCCTCGACAAAAGATTATGCACATATCCGGGATGACGCCGGCTTCTTATACGGTATCCGCGATTTTTACAAAACACAGGGGAAAGGTCCCCGGGCCTTACACGTCACTTCGGATAAAGTATATACGGCAAATTACTACACCGGTGAACTTGTAGCCTTCAATCAGAGTGGAAAAGAGATGACTTCTTCTTCATTGGGTACTCCTCTCGCTTCCACTCAAACAGGCAAAGGCGACATGTATTTCCATGACGCATCGATCGGTTTCCAGGGATGGCAGAGTTGCGCCAGTTGTCATCCGAATGATGCCCGGATGGACGGACTGAACTGGGACTTGCTGAATGATGGAATGGGGAATCCTAAGAACACCAAGACGTTAGTCCTCTCCCATCAGACACCGCCCTGTATGGTCACCGGAATCCGTAAAGATGCAGAGACCGCAGTTGTTTCGGGAATCAAATATATTTTATTCTCAGCTTCAACCGAAGAAGTAGCTCCGGCTATCGATGCCTATCTGAAATCGTTATCCCCGGTTCCCAGTCCCCGACTGGTGAACGGCAACCTGTCGGAAGCGGCAAAGAGAGGCAAAGCTCATTTTGAGAAAGATTGTTCTTCCTGCCATTCCGGAACTTACTACACAGATATGAAACAATATAAAGTGAGCTGGACCAACGGACCGGACGAGCATGTCAAAATGGATGTTCCCGCACTGAACGAAGTATGGAGAACAGCCCCCTATTTATACGACGGACGTGCTTACACAATGCAGGAAATGCTGAAAATACATGCTCCGGCAGAAGCATTATCTGAAAACGAACTGAATGACCTGGCAGAATACGTATTATCTTTATAATCAATAAAAGATCATGAGAACCATTATTTATACACTCATTCTTTCTTGTATCTGTTGCCTGGCAACCGTGGCCCAGTGCGGGAATTTTGTTGGAGCAGACTATTCGCAAGGGATAGTGTTCATTATGGAAAACAACTGGATCGTCTGGCAGCATAAAGCTCCGGAATCGAATGACATCTGGGTATTACCCAACGGTAACCTGTTATTTTCAACCGGCAAAGGGGTACTGGAAATCACCCGTCAGAACGATACCATTTTTCATTATACTTCCGAAAGTCCGATCTTTGCCTGCCAGCGGTTGAAGAATGGAAATACGTTTATCGGAGAATGTAATGCCGGACGTCTGCTGGAAGTATCTCCCGAAGGGAATATCGTCAGTGATATATGCATTTTACCGGAAGGCGTTTCAGACGGGACATTTGCTTTTATGCGCAATGCCCGGAAACTGGATAACGGACATTATCTGGTTGCTCATTACGGCGATGAATGTGTTAAAGAATATGACCAGGCAGGTAAAGTTGTCTGGCAGGTACAGATACCCGGTGGCCCTCATTCCGTAATCCGGCTGCCGGATGGACACACATTGGTCGCTGTTGCTGATAAGACACAAAACCCCCGCATCGTGGAGCTAGACAAACAAGGTAAAACCGTTTGGGAAATATCCAACAAGGATATTCCCGGTAAACCGTTGAAGTTTCTGGGAGGCATGCAATATTTCCTGGACGGGCGTCTGTTGTTTACCAACTGGGTAGGACATGTCAACCCAGAACAACGGAACCATCTGTTTCTGGTAGACAGGGAGAAAAATATTCTTTGTACAGTAGAGAACCGGGAAGGAATACAAACCATGTCATCTGTATTCAGCCTCGATGAGAACGGGAAATCGTACCATTAACACCAAAACAGGCGGTCATCAATCACTGATAACCGCCTGTTTTTATGTGATCGGGCTGGGATTCGAACCCAGGACCCACAGCTTAGAAGGCTGTTGCTCTATCCAGCTGAGCTACCTGACCATCCTTATTTGCGGTGCAAAGGTAGCATTAATATTTATATTTGCAAACAGGAAAGTCTTTTTTTTCATCAGAAGGGATATCCTACTGCAAAATGCCAGGCAAAATTATTCTTTAAATTGGGATTCAGAATAGCCCACCGATCTTTTCCACGTACCTGTGGATTATAAGCTTTCATACCTGTATCAAAACGGATCAGGAAGAAATCGAAATCCAGACGCAATCCCAAACCATAAGATACGGCTATTTCTTTATAAAAACGGGAGAAATCGAAGTTGCCATCTTTATGATCCTTATCCGGCTTCATCATCCAGACATTTCCTGCATCGACATAAGCCGCCAGTTCAAATTTCCAGAACATCTTGGTCCGGTATTCCAGATTCAAGTCCAAACGGATATCCCCGACCTGGTCGGCAAACGATGTAACAGAGTCTGCCAGCATTCCTCCCGGTCCCAATGACCGGACAGACCATCCGCGGACGCTGTTCGCCCCACCGGAAAAATAACGCCGCTCAAAAGGCAGCATCTTCGCATTTCCATAAGGATAACCGACACCTACTCCCACATGAAATGCGATCTTATTACGGCTATCCAATACATAACTTTTACTGAAATCAACATCCCCCTTTACAAACTGTGAGTAGTTAATTCCAAACAGATTATACAATCCGTCTTTATCTTTCTTTGCATTCGTTATCTTGGAAAACGCATACAACAGATTTCCGGCCATCTCAAAGGATACACGCAAAGAATGTGTATTCCTCAAACGGTTCTGAGGATTATAATTCGTAAATGAATAGGTATAACCGGAACCAACAACAAACTGGTCCGTAAAATTATATATCCGGGTAGAGTTTGGCAAACTCTCTTCAAAATCATGATCGATCTTCGGCAAATGCACATAATCGATATCCAGCAATTTAAAAACATGCCGTGCTTGTGTATTCGAGCGTTCCTGCCAGATATAACTCCATCCGCCGGAAAGGATCGCACGTCTGTACTCCGGACGTGTCTGAATACCGTAACTGACCTTCAACTCCGTAGAAGCACGCACCCTTCGTTTGAAACTTTCATTGACAAAGGGAAACAGAAAACGGGGAAACAAAACAGACACTTCCGCTCCAACTTCCCAATAACTGCCGCCCGCCGAACTCTTGGATAAAGCCTCATAGGCTCCACGCACTTTCGTTGATAAAATCTCCGAGCCTCTGAACAGATTCCTGTGTTGGTAACTCACACTGGAAGCAAAACCGAAATCACCAGCCGAGTTCGTTCCTTCCAGGTCAACACCAAAACCTTGTAACTTTGCCGGAGAAGTCAGGATGGTACAATTCAACATCATCGTGTCGCGTTCTTCCACTTCCGTAAAACGTATATTTACATTCCTCAATGCGCGGAGAGCGGCAAACGAAGAGTAAGTTTGTTCAACAGCCCGTTCGTTAAATAACCTGCCGGGAGTTATATAAGTACTTCTACGTAAAACATTTGGGCGGATAGTTCTACCATTCTCTCCGTAGAGAATCTGTAAATCTCCTGCTTTCACCGTATCGGCAGAAGCAAACGATAAGTCACTCTGCGTCTGATTCAGCGGATCATAATCTGTCACAATCGTTACATCTTTGATGTAATATTGGCGATGCAGGGTATCGACAACAGAACCGTCCGGCTTTAATTTACGGTAAGGTTTAAGAACCATATCCAAATCCACAATATTCCTATTGTAGGAACTATCTGCCAGATAAGCCAGGTAATCACGGTTAAATGCATAATATCCTCTTCTACGGAGCAATGTCGTGATGCGTTGCCGCTCCTTATCCAGTATATCCCTGTCAAACAGGGAACTGTCTTTCACCAAAGAGGTATAGTCTTCCGGATATACCCGAAAAGCCGAAGAGGCAGCCGAACGCTTGGGGGCTTTCAAATGGGCAATACTGTCAATCTTCGAATCATCCAGTTCCATCGTATAATTATGTATCCGGTAAGGCTCATTCGAATTAATCTTATAAATGACAACCGCCTTCTTCTGCCGCGAAGTATCTATCTCGGCCGAGACCTCCGCATTCACGTATCCTTTATTGATAAAGAACCGCCTCAACTCATCCGTCGATTGCTCTACCAATGTAGTATCCAGAATGACAGGCGGCTCCCCGATCCGGCGAAGCTGCTTACTGAGCCAACGTTTTTCATTCCGGCCCGACCAGTCATAAACAAAAAGTTGCCATTTCATCAATCCGAACACTTTAAAGTTCGGTTGCTGTCTAAGATATGGCTTCAGCTCATTTGTTTTATAAGATTTATTATCGGAGACAATCTCTACTTTATCCAGCAGATATTCACCGTCACCGACATATTTCGTCGTACTACAGGCGGCCAGCATCCAAACAAGGCATATGAAATATAGTATATGGAGGATTCCCTTCATTATTCGAGCTTTTACGCACGCAAATGTAGCTGAAATTATTCAGAAAGGCAACTAGTCGATACAAGATACAATAAAGGGAATGCCTTTTTGAATAAAAAAATGGCGGCCATTAATAATATGACCGCCATTCAGTTACAAATATCTATGAAGATTTATATTGTATCCACAATTACTTAACCTCCATTTTTTCCGAACATACCTGTGTTACACTTTCAGCTTTAACGATATAAATACCGGGAGCCAAGTCTTTGACATAGACCGTCTGCATATTCAGATTATCCAAATAGCGCAAACGCTGTCCGGAGACGCTATAGACGGAGATCCGGGTAAGCGGATCAACCGATGAAACCACAATCTGACCGTTTCCATTGGCATAACATACAATCTCGTTGCGAGCGATCACCTCGTTCGACGTAGCGATCGAGCCATTCAGGAAGTAGCGTCCGGAAGTATTGCCGGAGACAGTCAGGGTCAAACCGTCAGTCACCGGATAAACCTTGCCACTCTGCTTGTCTACTAATGTAACATTCTGCATATCTCCCGACAGCTTGAAACTCAGTTCTACCGGAGAAGCATCTTTACCATAGATACCGACCGGAATATCTTTCAGTTCCGGCGTCACGTTGATAGCCGTCATCTGATTACCGGCAAGTGTATACACTTGCGGAGCGGCGACTTCCTCATTGATCAGCAAGGCTGCATCTTCACCTTCTATATAGCTGTCTGATGCTGTAACAAGACCTGCCACAAGCGCAGTGTTATGTACACCACCACGGCTGGCAGTGATACGCAATTGAGGCAATGTCTTTTCTGATGCCGCAGCAGTAGCGGAACGCAAGCCGACTTTCTTTCCTGAAGTGGGGGCCTTGGCTATCATAGCAGTAGTAAATACAACTTTATTATCCAAATCATTTTTAATAAATGATTGAAGAGGAGCTACATAGTTTGGATCGTAATCACTATCTGTAGATAACTCATACTTTTCACCTGCGATATTTGTAATCGTGGTATTGCCATCCAAAATATAATAGGTATCATTACTCCGAGGATTGATATCGAAAAACTCTTTCATATCTAAATGCGACATAAACGGATTTCCTACCATACCAGTTGTATTAGTTTCCAAAGAAGTAACCTCTCCTTCTCCTTTCTCATTCGGACTAAAATAGAAACGACCATTACCCTGTCGATTCTTTGTAATTAGAGTCTTACTGTCTTCGCTGCCCCCTGCACCGTTATAATAACTATACTTTGTATCTGCTTTGGGCAGACGGAATAACACTTTATCATCTGTTGTTGTCTTTGTCCCGATAGAAAATCCGATTCCCGGAGCAAACGATACATCCACATCATTATACAAATTTGACCAATTGGCTGATACTCCATATTGAGCTACATTGTTCGGATAAATAACATTCACAGAACTATTATTCCAACCACGCATATAAACAGCTGGAGTCCAACGGGTATAATCTATATTGTTATAATAAATCTCTCCAAACGCCGGAGTCTCTTGCCGTGCATATTTACCGATATTGCTCTCTTCTGTCGGCAAATACATATCTCCCGAAACAACACCTTTCAAAGGTGAAGCAAGCATATACCAACGGTTCGGATCCATTTCGTAGTCTACATGAGCTTTGTTGTAGGTCAGGTATTCCGTATGCAGGATTTCCGACTCGGGTTTGATATAGATTTCGTCGCAAGTGTTGCCGTAGAAGCGGACACAGGCGTAAGAATGTTCTCCCAATGGATTGAAAAGTTTTCCGTTTAATTCCACTTCAAACTCAGGATCAGCCAACAAGTCATATTCGATGTTCTTGGTGGCGGTACCGATAGTTGCATCCATGTTTGCCGGAGCCATATCCAACAAGACAGTCGGATCTGTTCCCCGTTTACTCAATTTGTACAAATGTGGATAGGCGGCATAAGCATTGCCATCAATAGCATAATTGCCATCCTTGTCTTTTGCTTTACCATAAATTGTCACTTTTGTGAAACGCATCGGGGTGTAGGCTTCCGGATGTGTGCCATTGGCCTCGGCTCCTATATTCTTGCCTGACATATAAAGTTCTGCATTTTTAGAACGCCTCCAATGGTTCAGATCGTCGTTGTTCCAGTTGTGCATTTTCTCTTTACTACCTACCCAAGTCACGTATTCAGGTACAATTTTAAGGGTGAGTTTGAAAGAACCAGAATGAAGTGTCCCCACAGTTGCATCTTCTCTATCACAAACTCCATACGGAATTTCAACCATATACCAAAATCCTTCACGCATTTTGGAAACATGATCCAAACTAAATTTAATCTCAAAATAATTTTGAGACCAAGTTGCTTTTTCCCAATCCTCATCTACAATTTTAGACAAAGTTGCAATAGATTTACCTTTTTCTGATTTTGCCTGTTTGTCTGATGTTTCACGCAAAATTATATCCACATTCTCCTTATCTGCATAAAACATCTCATTTTCTTGCGATTTTCGAGCATGAATAGGAATACGCAATGTACCACCCTTAGCCATATCCTGAATCTGAATCAGACCCACACGCACAGAACGAACATGCGAACCGGTCTCCGGATCTTTATCCGGTTGAGGATTATCCGGATCTTCCGGATCAGTCGGATCAGGTTCTGGAACATCAGGGTCACCTGGTGTAATAGTCGGAGGTGTTCCACCTAAAGGAATTACAACTGGATCTGTACAAAACAGTTTCCCTTTTTCCAGCGATATGTCATCTTCTTGATACTGAGAAGCACAAGAAATAACAGTTTGATATTTTTGAATCGTCTGATATTCAAAAGAAGAAGCTCCAAAAACCAATCGTCCTGTTGGTCCTTCTTCTGTTGATACTTCTGCTTTATTATAAACTTTAAATTTTTCCGTTAATAATTTTTTAATTTCTGTACTTTTATCACTACTAGGAATATTCATCTCAATTAAAGCATCTCTAATTGAATATGAAGCTCCATCCCCTAATGTAATAGCATCAGAAGCTGTAAATTCATCTAAGTCACCTATAAACCAATCAAATTTCGGATTTTCAATAGGTTTAAATTCTGTTGAAGCCTGACTCTCTTTATAACTAAGTTGTCCCTTCAATGTATAAACATTTCCTTTTCGAATATTTTCTAATTCTATAGAACTATTCTTTCCATCCAAAATGTCATAAATTTTATCAGCAACAATCAGGACAAACGGATCACCAACCAAAATACAAGGAGAAGAAACATTATCTGTCTCAGTTGGAGGGTCTATAGATAATCTGGCCTTGTAATATTGATTGGGAACAAGTTCACCTTCTTTAATCTCAATTGGAGCAGAAGACACCAATCCTTCATCAGTTACTCCTGTACCAGTCCATACCATATATTCCGGTTTGGTAGAGACATAAGAAGTACGATAAATTTCACCTTCTCCATCTCCTGAATAATCTATTTTAACTAACTCACCAATATTCCCTTTTTCATCAGATTTATAAAGTGAATAATACATTTTTTTAAATGTAGAAAGGACCTCTGTTTTATTGCTCTGTTTATTTATCCATTCTTTAAAAGGATGCTTCTCCGGCAAATTATTAACTTCTTCTTCAGTTACAGGATATTGTGGAAGTCGATTTAATAACCCCAAATTTGCAAGTGTCACATTATAGTCCGTAACGAACCTTACGCTTTTTATTTCCGTATCACACAAATTCCCTGCTTGAACAAGCCTTACCTGCGGCTTCGTTTTAAAGATACGAATGTCGTCAATAGCATAATCGGCACCATCAGTGTGGGGTTCATTATTCTGGACAGCAAGATGAAAGTTCGTATATTCATCCAAATTTTCTGTAACTACAAACGAATAGCAGAGTTGCTGCCATTTTACGAGATTAAGGTTAACATATTTACCATTTTCTCCTTTATTTTGATAATCAGTCAACCCATCACACGAAGTGAACCGATGAAGTACCTTTTCCGTTCCGTCTGCTCTAACTCCCTTAAAAAACAAATTGATATTAGGAGCCAAAGGCAAATCCCTCCTTGCTTCTTGTTTATCATCTACATAACTCGGTCGCGTCATATCTGCCACCCAAGCAGTTACTGTCAATTCTGTATTCTGACAAATTTTATCTACAGGAACCTCTACCAATGTTCCTGCATCGTTACTGGCATCAATATAATAAAAATAACCAAATTCCGTAGGTAAACCTTTTTCATTATTATCTCTAGAAACTTCAGCAGTACGATCATACAATACCCTATTACTAACATCTGGCAATTTAGCATAATTTGTATTAGTAGCAGGCCATAAATAAAGTCTCTTCCAGTCAATTTTCTGAAAAGATCCTTCGATAACAGAACTCAAATCCAACCCAACGGATACACCTGGTTTATTGGCACTCCTAAACAGTCCATATACATTCTGGTTACTTGTGCTAGACAAATGAGTACCCTTAGGATCATATATTCTTGTATAATCCAATGTATAAGCATTTTTATTCAAAAATCCATAAGTTGTCCAATTATCTGCAAATGCACCAAATGGCTTGGCAGACATGTTATCTCCCTTTTGGGGATCCTTGTTTATTACATTATTATTGTCAAAATCAACATGACCAATCATACTGTATTTCCCTGTATTTTTCCTTGGCCATCTCTCTGACATATCTTTCAATGTTTGATCATCCAGCATAAAACCTGAATTTGTCTTCGGTTTAAAGATGAATTTAGCTACCTCTTTCGTGTTGCCATTGTTTTCATCAGTATCTTCATTTGATTTTTGGTCATCTGTTTCATTTTCTTCTATTTCAGCATCCGAAACTAATACAGTTATAACAATAGGCTTGCTCTCTTGATATACACTTTTTTTTACGATTCTTTGAACCTGTTGAAAAGGAATCCTCCTATTTCTACGTGTTGATAATCGGAAAGCCAGTAAAGCGTCATCATCTTCATATTTATATAAGAATTTTTTACCTTGAACAAACTTACCGTTAACATGCCAAAAATAATTATCAGGCGCATAAGGCATCGTGAAATTTATAGTTTGAAGTTCTTCCTTCTTCGAATACGGATAATCATATTCAAATTTAAACTCCTCAGGAATAGCATCCTGAATTTTATCCCGAATTTCTTTTGCATTATGAAGTTGGAAGACGTATCGTTTAGTCAATGTTGGCTCAGTGTATTCAGCAGCAATATCACTATCACTCCTTGCTTCCCACTTGCCATCCAAGTAGAAACTTACGTCACAATAAATTTTCACATTTTGAAAATCCGTCTCCTGACATGTAAACTCAATCGTAGATACATCCATACCGTATCCACCTAATCCGGAAGTATTATTTCCCTTCCAAATATTATCTCTAATCCTTTTTGACCAAACTAATCCACCGTTTTGTTCTTTCACAAAATAATCTTGGGTTACATGAGATATTTTTTCACTAGCAACCCCTGACCAGTCTCCACCTTGTAACGTAGCGATAGATCTATCTATTGTTACTTGTTTATGTTTTAACTGAACATTATGATTTGTTATTGGCTTACCATTTTTATCTACCACATACCAATGCACAAACCAATTATATCGTTCATCATCCCCACCACGTATATTATTTCTTAACTCAGGAATAAACAATTCTCGCTCTTTACCTGACACAACATAAACCACTTTTTCTTCATGGAACACACTATCATGCCCTATATGCATAAATGAACCATCGTCTAATTCCACTTGACTATTACAGTCCAATAAAGTAATCTTTGGTCTTTTAGACTCTTCTGTCACCGGACCCGTCTGCCCCCACACAGCCATTCCCCCCGTCATCAACAAGGTAAACGACAAAAACAGCATCCGAAGCCACCTGTCATATTTTATTTTATTTCGTTTCATCGTATTCTAATTTAGTTATAACATCAGTTATTTTTATCTTTCGAACTGCTTATCGAGTAACCCTTCATTTACTCGACAAGCAGACGTACGTCTGTTCGATGAACAGGAGCCCATCTGTTCGATAAGCAGACGCCCGCCTGTTCAACGAGCAGACGGACTCCTATTTCATGCTGAATATTTCCGCAAAATACAGCCTAACTGGAAAAACAGATACCACCTGACCGTTACTTGTTGCTTTCAACTTAAAGCTAAGGCTCTTTCCATTATCAGCATATCCAACCATACAACCCTTTATCGTCTTACCTGCCAATTCTAACTGTTTATCTATTAACAAATCAGAATTTTCAACATCTATGATTGACCATTGGATATCATTCGGTACAGTCAATTGATTTTCCGGCGATTTCAACATTCCGATTTCAAGAGTAAACGGACCACCACCATACAGCGTACCGTTCAAACCTTCCATCACCTCCGACGTCATCACTGGATAACCACCGATCGGCGGATTTTCTCCTTTCAACTTCAAAGTCAACGTGTAACCACAAACCCACAAGTTCAGACTCCAAATATGATTGCGTTCGACTTCCGTGTTTTTAGTATATCTTATTCCACTATGCATCTTGGCATCATGAAATATCTCCCCCTCACTTATCGTATTAAAATCAAGCCGGAAACCTTTTGCCTGAGCTGTCTCAAAAACATACATCCAGTCGGAGGTATATTCTTCCGGCTTATTCCCCATCGGTTGCAGCGTTTTTGTCTCCGCAGGTAAAAAACTCACATCACCTTTTTCATACCAATCCTTAATAGCCCCACCAAACAAAAGCGTTCTATTATTAAAAGAACCAAATGTAAGACCATCCAACTGCAACTTATGACTTGTGGCATTAGCCACCTTCACCTGCAAACGACTCACTAAACGGGTAAGTTCGATTCTTTTCTTTACCGAAGAAGAAACCTCCCACGTTTCAGCGTAACTCATCGGAAGATAAACTCCATTCCCCGGGTTAAAACCACCTTCAGGCCAGGAGACATCTTCCGGTAGCTTCGGCATCTCGTCACCCTCTTTTGCCTCGATAGCAGCTTTCAGCGTCTCATTCTTCAGCGACTCCCAATTGGCAAATGCATAAATTCGTTTCGTTCCTTTGGGCAGTCGGAACTCTTCGGAACTCCAACTTGTCAGTTCACCCTTCAAAGCCTTCTCATCATTCGTTAAATCGGGCAAAAACTTCTTCTCAATCTTTTGGGTAGAATTATTGACAATCAGCACGACCAGTGAATGAATCTGTTCACCCGGCAAAGCATTCTTGTCTTCTCTTTCTACCTCCTCACCTTCGTCAGCTTTCGTTTGCAACGAGGGCGCAACATCCGCTATGCCCACTTGCAAATCCACCTCCACCATTTCGGGAAGATCCAGGTCGCCGGAGCCACCCTTCTCGCCACTCACACAACCGAAGGCGAGAAAAGCAAGCAGGCAGACAACCGCTGACAGGTTCCTATATGGATTCAATCGACCTTTCATAATGTCATCTCCTCATTTCCAAGTGTCAAGTCTTCCAAACGAACAATCCAGTCATCAACGATCACTTCAAGACAGTGTGCCCGTCCGCCGACGATGTCGACGTATGCGGTGATCACATATTCGTCTTGCCGATCCAAATACTCCTGCCCCGGTAGTTTATGAGATGCTATCTGTGTCAATTTCAGGAGTTCCGTGAGACTGACGTTGATAAACGGCGTCTTCTCACTCGCATAACGGATACGAAGCGTACCGGTAGTGTTGTCGATCAAACGAAGTGTATTCAATTCCGTACAAACAGCCTCATACTTAATCGTTTCGTTACCGGAGGCTTTCACTTCCTCTACCTGTTGCAAATAAGGCAACCAGGTGATTCGTGTAGGAGAGACCGGTTCATTGTGCGCATCAAGATCGCCGTTTGTGGTAGTAACAGCAAAGTCGAATGCATCCGACGTCAGTTTCGTTCCCCGGTTGGCATCGATCAGTATGAAACGTATCTTATTGGTATTCTTTACCAATGGGAACTCGGTATCGGTAGTACCTCCGATAGGTATCGTATATTCCAGTTCCCCTTGAAAAAGACCGGACAATTCGCGATCGACACGATTTTCCACCATTTGTACCGACATACGGAAGTCATCGATAGAAGAACCGGGGGCCGGTTTCGTCCACGTATAATCCTGAGCGTTCAAACCGGCCCAAGCCAACAGGCGGTAATCGCCCGGGGCAAGTTCGCTCAGATCCACTTCGTTCTTTTTTAACTCTTCTCCCTCGATCAGGCGAGATGAAAGAAACTTGCCATCAGCACTATAAATATACAAACGAACATTTTTTGCTGCCTCCTGATTCTCCATTTCATAGGCAAATGCATCGGCATGTTTGATATTATGCCGGTAAACAAAACGGAGTGTATGCCGGCAAAGAGGTAGTTCGTCATGGATATAATCGCATGAAGCCAACCCGGCCAGGCACAACAGTACCAGTACCGGGAAAAAGATATATTTTGTTGTTATTGATTTCATCGTTTTTTTATTTTAACGGTTAGAAATAAAACGTTTCAGGGTCGATTATCAACCAAGGTTTCACAACCACCTCGATCTGGATAAGCGGATCGATATCCGGGTCATCAGGATCATCCGGTCCGGGTGGCGTTGGTGGATTATCCGGATCATCAGGCCCTGGAGGCGTCGGTGGGTTATCCGGATCGTCCGGGCCGGGAGGTGTAGGAGGATTGTCCGGGTCATCCGGACCGGGAGGTGTCGGATCGACAGGTTCCGGATCGAACGGCGGTTCGTATGGGATATCACGTCCCAGGCCATAAATGTCACTAAGACGCAATTTGTAAACATTATTACGCACAATCGCATATTCCATAATCCCTTTTGATGGATCATTGTTGTTAGAATGACGAATCCAGTGAGTATAATAGCAAACTCCGTCAGCATACGTATGTAGTCCGTAACGTGCCAACAATCGGCGAGTATCCTTGCCATTCAGATTAATAATGGATGTACCGTTCGAACCCAACGAGTACCCAAAGGTGACATACATATAATTATTCCAGGACAACTGGTAGGCTTCTGCTTCGGTCAAACGGTCGGTTGCCGTCTTGCCTTTTGCCTTCTGAGTAAGAAAACGACGGTAACCCACCGGATCGTTTTCCTTTAACACCTTCGTCAACTTCTCGACATCGCCCCAAGTCTTACCGGCAAAATCATAGCCGACCACATTCGTGCCGTTACCTGTAAATGCGGCCATAACAGCTTCCGCCGAGTTGTATATAACGCCTTTGTATGCAAAGAACGTGAACGGTGCACCATCCAAGCCCGTCCGTTCGATCGCTTTACCGGAAACCGGATCATAAACAATGCATTTCTTAGGTCCATAAGAAGCTTTAAATACGACTCCCGTATTGATGTAAGGCGATTGTTCCGCCTTAGCCACCGTATTTTCTTTCGTGTAACCCACACGGTACCAGTCTCCCACACGTTCACCCAAACCGGGAGCAAATTTCCAGTTGGATACCGATGTACCGTAGCTCGTAAAATAGTTTTCATAAAGCGAAGCAAGCGGTTGTCCGGAACCGGAAGGCTGTTCCGGATTAAAAACGCGACGATTCACATTGGCCAGCGTCTTCTTGCGACTCCACGGATCCAGCACGTAGTTGGTCTGGTGATCGCCCCATTCAGGTAATTCCAAGCCGAGGTATTTAAGCGTACTTTCCGCACCGTACGAACCGTCCGATGCCGCACCTATCACTCGTTTGAGCATATAGGATCCGGCATCCAGTTTGTTCACGATCAAAGCCCCGGTAATGGAAACCTGGGCCTCGCCGGCTGTCTTGTCCGTCACATCATAATATTTGTGTACCAATTGATAATCGATGCGTGCCGCATGACGTTCCACCTCAACTGTGGCCGAAGCCGGATTATCGATCGTATTCTCACCACAGATATACACTTGTGTGTCCAAATGACCATCCGAAGCCATCACAAAACGAGAATATTTTCCTCCATTCTCCGTCCAGGCACGCTTTTGCAAATAGTCACGCACACCGCCGAGCGTCATTCCCTGAAGCTGCGAACGTATGTTGCCAGTGTTGGTAATGACCAACAAGTCATACCAACCACCCGGAAGCCCCACAAGTACCGGTTCAGTACGATTGTCACCCTCCATGGCGTCACGATCCAGATACATAATTTTATCTATCGGGGTCGAGGCAGGAGAATTCACACCATCTGTCCCTTGATAAAAGAGCAGCATCAAATCGTCGATGCGCGTCTCGTAGTCCTGTCCCGGCTCATAGCCGTCACCATTCTCGCCACCGGTGGGGTTTGAACGGGTTAAGTGTTTGGCTTCCGGACTACTGATAGTCAGACGAAGGTAGTTTTCCACCACCACATCCTCCTCTCCGTCATCACGGTTCAAATGAACTTCGTCAGTACAGCCAACCTGCATAAAACAGGTTGCCATACAGACGTATAAAAGATATTTATAGGCTATGTTCATAATCAATCATTTTTTGACGTTTTTCATTCTTCACGTTTTGCTTTGATCTGTTCGAGGTTTGCCTGGGCTGCTTTTCCTGTCACCGGACTATTCTGCAACGTATTCAAGATCTTTTCCGCACCGTCCAAATCATCGCGAAGCATCAGAATAGATGCACGTGCCAACTGTTTCTCATCTCCTTCGGCTGCTTTCTGAAGGTAACGTTCGGCTTGATCCAACTGGCCTCTTTGAATAGCAGTGTTGGCAGCATTCAGGTTCGATACCGGATCTTCCGGGAACATGCGGACAGCAATTTCGAACACTTCGTTATATTTCTCACTTCCAGCCTCATAACTTTGAGCCACCATAAACATTTCATTCAGACTCAACTGCTTCGGATCAGTATAGATAAGCGACCGGGCTTCTTCGGCTGTGAAATTGCGGATGTTATACTTCACCACATAGTCCGAATGGCGTAACGCAGGATAAACATCCCTGAGCAAAATTTTATAAGAGTTACCACCATTCAAGACTTTCAACTTCTGTTCCTTCTTATCGAGGTCGCGTGGTTCCTGATCACGAATAATAGCCAGCAACTCAGCTTTGTCCGGTAAATTCATTTCTTCCAGACGCTTTTCCAATCCTTCCCAGTCTTCCGGTTCGAAATCTACGCTGAATGTAGCATGCTCGAAACGATAAAGACTTTTCACATAATCGCGTAAGGCCTTGGCACGATTTTCTGCTAAATATGTATTATTGGCGTATGAGCCTTCGGGAGAAGCAAAACCTTTGATCCACACTTCCGTGATGGTAGCATACGGATCGTCTTTCACGGACTCGACCGTCGCACGGATAGCTGCCAGCTCACGCGGATTGTTTCGGTAGTCGGGATAAATCGTTATTTTGTTAACCGGGAAATCCAAAAATGCTTTTCCCTCGATCGAACGCGCCTTGACCGCCTCGGCTTCAGGCGTACGATAGGCGAGCAACGGTCTCAAAACAACCGGCTCTGACAAATTGATCGGAAAGAGTGGAGAACGGTCGTTCTGCAACGCTTCCCAACCACAACCGCAGAGGTCGGTTACGAGAGCCACTTCCGACTTCTTCATCCAAGGCGCCATTGGTGTGCGAGTGGTGTATTCGAAGAATTGTTCCTCACCATTATTACGACGCAGTTCATATTCCCCGTGTGTCGAATAAGTACGCCCTGTGCGGTCGTACAAAATATGACGATCGCGACCATTGAGAATAACCGGTGTCAAAGGGCGGATACTATCCCCCGAAACAACCACCGGTGTGCATACCAGACTACGGTCAGCAGGAACCTTCACTTTACCAAAATCGAACGTCATACCAATAATCAACGCATTGTCCGATTTCTCTACAATCTTATCCTTTACTTTAATCTCCTGTGCCTGCAAAGCAGCTGCCGCCAGCAGACTCGTTACTATAAGTATATGTTTGTTCATTTTCATAAGGCGGCGAAAATTAAAATTGATAAATCAGGTTAATTGCAGCCTGTGTTGGACCGAAATAATGTTTCTTGACGTATTCCTGACGACGACCGCAGTTTGTACAGGGGTATTTCTCCGATTCGAGATAGAGATATCCCACACCGACCGTCGCTTCCAAATTCCAATGCTTGGAAAGCAACCATGAATAACCGTAGCTAACTCCTACTCCTGCTCCCCAACCTTGATGGCGTTCATTCTCGGTACCCAGTATTTTGATGTCCGATACATTATATAATATGTAAGGGACATGCAGACCGATGAAATGTTTGTAGGAAGTTTCACAAAACCAATAACGCAACTCCGGATGGAGTCGCCAATGCTTAAGAGATTTACCATAGCTACCATCCTCTTTCTTTCCGTCGAACGGATTCAGACCGGTTTCTATATCCAATGACCAATGACGTGCCAGACGGAATTCAATTCCGGCATTGAAAGTTGCCATCGCTCCCCAATACGGAATATTCGTTTTCAGACCGACGACTGATCCTTTCTGACCACTCAATCTATCCTGTGCATAAAACGACAATGGAATCACAAACAGGAAGATCATGATAACAAGTTTTCTCATCATACTTTTTGTTTTTAGTTATTTTGTTTTATTCGTTTATTATCCTCTTCACATCGCTATCAATCTATTCATTTCATTCATATCCAAACTACATGCATTAGGGTTACATGTAAATTAAGTAAATAAAATATATATAATTTTTTGCTGTGCATACAGCAAAAAGAGGTTGTGTCAAAACGCTGGCACAACCTTTTTTTATGCACAAAGCCCAGACTTTCACAAGCCCGGGCTTTGTTATTACCCAAAGTTTTTGTATCTTTAGGCATAAAGTTTTTCATTATGGCAAAGTTACATTTTCGTCCTTACATTCCCAACCAAACAGTTCTTTTTCCCGGAAGAATTGATGAAAACATAGCAGCGAACGATCCGGTTCGCATAGTTAATACTGTTGTTGATAATCTCAATCTTGACAATTTCAAGAAGCTTTATAAAGCAACCGGTCGTTGTCCTTATCATCCTAAAATGATGCTTAAGGTGATTATCTACGCCTACATGAACAATATCTATTCGTGCCGCAAAATAGAGAAGCTTCTCCTACGTGACATTCATTATATCTGGCTTTCCGGTAATGAACATCCGGATTTTATAACCATCAACCGTTTCCGTAATCGTGTAAAAGAAGAGATAAATAATGTATTCACGCAGTTGGTTCTTGTCCTTGTCGACAAAGGTTTCATCAGCCTTGACGTAGAGTATATTGACGGTACCAAGATTGAGTCCAGAGCCAACAAATATACTTTTGTCTGGCGCAAGACAGTCGAAAAGAACCGTACAAAGCTGATGGATAAGATCCGCATTCTCCTGGAGCAGGTGGATGAAGCCATAGCCCAAGAGAACTCCGCCAAAGACACACCCGTAGAGTTCACTCCCGCCATGCTCTCAGATATAGTGAATGAACTTAAAGAGGTGCTGGAACACCAGCCTGTAACAAAGGACAAGGAACAAAAGAAAGTCATCCGGGAAAAGAAGAAACAGGTCCGGGAACTTGAGGAGTACCGTGACAAGTTGATGGAATACGACAACCATCTTGACACTCTTGGAGAACGCAACTCCTATTCCAAGACCGATCCTGATGCCACCTTCATGCGCATGAAAGAGGACGCCATGAGAAACGGACAGACCAAGCCCGGATATAATCTGCAAATAGGTACCCAGAACCAATTCCTCATAGACTTCCGACTGTTTCCCAACCCAACCGATACACTGACCCTCATACCTTTCTTCCACTCCTTTGAGCAACGCTATAACCGCTTACCGACTGTCGGTGTGGCAGACTCCGGTTACGGCTCGGAAGAAAATTACCGGTTCATGCAAGATAATGGGATAGGAGCCTTTGTTAAGTACAACTACTTCCATAAAGAACAGCGTCCCCGTTATACCCCCAATCCATTCCATGCGGAGAGTCTCTATTACAATGCGGAAGAGGATTATTACGTTTGTCCTATGGGGCAGCACATGAACCGTATAGGAACCAGGCGTGACAAAACAGCTAGCGGATACATCACCGAAAGTGCCCGGTATAAAGCACAAAGATGTGAAGGGTGTCCTTTACGTGGCAGTTGCTTTAAAGCCCGGGGGAACCGTATTATAGAAGTCAACCACCGGTTAAACCAATACAAACGGCAGGCACGGGAAAGGTTACTCTCGAAAGAAGGCATCAGGCATAGGGGAAGGCGATGTATAGAACCGGAAGCAGTTTTTGGACAAATGAAACACAACATGGCATACAAAAGGTTCCGGCATGTGGGAGAAGACAAGGTTACAATGGACTTTGCCTTCTTTGCTATAGCTTTTAATATCAAAAAGATGTGTACAAAACTACTAAAAGCAGGAAAGAGAAGGAGTACACACACTATATTTATCTTTATCAGACCACGTGTGGCTCAACATACGACGAATATTAAGCCTTATTACCTAATTACTGAAAAAATAGTCGCATAGACAAAAAAAGAGGAACGACTATTTTTAAGATAAAAAAGGAGATGTGCCTTAGTTTTGACACATTTACTACTGGATTTATCCATCAATACTAATTTTTCGAAAACTTCGCCTTAAAATTATAAATTATAAAAAGCAATTATTCCAAATACCATCAATTTCAAGACATATGGTATTATAATAGGGAAATTTGTTCCTTCATTAGTTCACAAAGGCAATAGACACAATCCTCATAAAAGAAGAATTATAATGTATTTACCTTATATCCACTTTTCAATGAAATGTAACTGAAATTAAATAAATTCCTGTACTTTTGCTTTGTAAAAAAAGTAAAGATGCTGAGTAAGTCTAAAATAAAACAGATCCGTTCACTGGAATTAAAGAAGTTTCGCAACGAGTTAAATGCATTTGTTGCCGAAGGAAATAAGTTGGTGGCAGACATGTTACATGCATTCGAATGCGACCTGCTGATAGCCAAACCGTCATGGATGGCAACACAAGGCGACATTCCCGCCAAGGAGTTGCTGGAAGCTGATGATGACGATATACGGAAAGCCAGTTTCCTGAAAAACCCGCAGGATGTACTGGCCGTCTTCAAACGTCCGACCTGGTCATTGGATGATGCCGACCCCAAAAAACAGTTAATCCTTGCCCTCGACGGGATACAAGACCCAGGCAATCTCGGTACGATCATACGGCTGGCCGACTGGTTCGGCATCGAACATATTATTTGTAGCCAGGACACCGCCGACGTATTCAGTCCCAAAACGGTACAAGCCACTATGGGGGCTCTCGTTCATGTAAAAGTACATTATACGGATTTGCACGACTACCTGAAAAAACAGGCAGAACAACAAATCCCGTTATACGGAACGTTTCTTGACGGAGAAAATATGTACGCGAAAGAATTATCGGAAACAGGAATCATCATCATGGGAAATGAAGGAAACGGTATCCGCCCCGAGATAGAAACGCTTGTCAATGAAAAATTATACATACCTAACTATCCACAGGACAGGGAAACATCAGAGTCGCTGAACGTAGCAATCGCCACTGCTGTAGTCTGCGCCGAGTTCAGGCGTCGTCGGGGAAATGCGGGGTAAATGACAGACTTGTACCAGAGAGTCTATGGTTACTGAATCCGTAACAGCCAGCCATTCCGCTAAAGAAGAAACTCCAACCGGAGGAAAAGTAATATCTGACGGTACCGGCAATAAAGTACCGTCATAAAATTCTGTATTCGCAATCTCCTGTACCAGAGGATACACACCGGTCAAACGTCCCTTCGCATCCAACTCAAGATAATGCATACGGTACCATTTACGCCAATATATATAATGCGAAGCAATTCTGCGCATATTTTGATCTAATTCTTTATAGAGTCCTTACGTGCAACTTGTATGGAGTCCTTTTCCGGTAACCGACCGTAGTTATACCGCATCAGGCTCAAACTATCCACATAAATTTTGAAATAAGAGGTGGAATCATCCTTTCCGTTCAGGCGGATAAAACCATACACGCTCTTTACCTGTTTGGTAGGCAAAGTCCTTAACGTAGTTTCATGATAACCGTCGCGAAGAATTTTGTCGTTTACGGTAATAATCGTATCTCCCTGATTGGCACTCAGACGGATCTCCGGACGATTCTTCATCGCATCGTTCAATCCCCAGACACGCATTCCCAATACAAACGTACTGCCGGACGGATAGTTGGTTTCCGGTTTAATATCGACCGCTATCCCGTTAAACAGGGCATTCGGTTCTAAGGTAAGATAAGTAAGACGCGGCCAGATATCTACCGAATCCTGTTTAGATACAGGGGCGGCATTTGCCTGCACATCTCCCAGCGCCTTTTGCCGTTCATTCAGTTCGGCCAGTACTAAGTCGTAGACCTGCATGTACACATCCAGGTTACGCCCATACCAAACCAGCGAACTGTCATAAACAGCCTGTTCTATTTTATGCTTGCGGAATACAGACTGGTAAAGCGCTTCTTTCTCAGCATCGTCGCTATACTTTTTATAATCCGTGCTGATCATAGCTTCAGCCAGTTGCATATCAATCAGGACAGCCTTCATTTCCTTTTCCGACAAAATGCCATCAGGCACCTTACTACAGGAAACCAACAAAGCTGCCGTCAACAATGCGACACCATATCTGCGCAATTTATTCCGCATTTATTTATTACTTTCTTTTTCTTTAGAGAGACTGGCCGACAAGGTATGCCGGTAAAATATCAATAATAAGAAAACACCTACGCAGATTGCTGAATCCGCCAGGTTGAAGATAGGACGGAAAAAGACGAACTCCTCCCCTCCCCAAATAGGAAGCCAGTCAGGCAATACCGTCTGAATCAACGGGAAATAAAACATATCCACTACTTTCCCGTGCAGCCATCCCGCATACCCTCCGCCCGCAGGCATAAAAGACGCGATCTGACCGAAACTATGATCAAATACCACTCCATAAAATACGGAATCGATAATATTACCGATTGCTCCTGCAAATATCAACGAGACACAAGCAATAAAACCGAAGTTATATTTGTCCTTTACAAGCTTATACAGGTAATAACCGATAAAGCCGACCGCCACAATACGGAATATCGACAAAAACAACTTACCTATTACTTCTATACCGAAAGCCATTCCCGGATTCTCGGTAAAATAGAGATAAAACCACGGGGTAATCTCTATACTCTCATGCAACTGCATGTGTGTCTTGATCCAAATTTTGAGAGCCTGGTCAAGAATAAGGAGCAGCATTATAATCAACACTGCTCCCCAACCTTTAGAAAATTTCATTTATCTCTTACCTCCTTGTTTTGCTTCGATACTCAAAGTAGCATGAGGAACGGCACGCAGTCTTTCTTTCGGGATCAGTTTACCCGTTTCACGACAAATGCCATACGTTTTATTTTCTATACGGATCAAAGCAGCCTGTAAGTTCTGTATGAACTTCATCTGGCGTTGTGCCAAACGTCCGGCCTCTTCCTTCGACAAAGTTGCGGCACCTTCTTCCAACACCTTAAATGTTGGTGATGTATCAGCCACATCGTTCCCATCAGAATTGGTTACACCCGATCTCAACAACTCGTAATCCTTCTTGGCTACCTCCAACTTCTCTAAAATAATGGCGCGGAACTCCTCGAGTTCAGCATCCGAATATCTTGTCTTTTCTGCCATGGTTCATTTAATTTTAGGTTCCACAATTCATAATATATATCAGGCGACCAAGTCGCAGTCCAAATATACGATAATATTTATATGCGGCAAGGGACGCCTTTCTTTTTTATAGAAAAAATCACTCTTTTTCGATTCGTACCGACAGATTGAAATCTTCGAAATCAAGGACGGTCGCATCGCTTATGGCATGTTCTGTTATTTCAACAGATACAGCCAGCACTTGGTTCGCAATGTACTCATTAAATTCCTTAATTGCGTCATCCATTTCATCGGTCGAAAGAATAGTCACATTGATTTTATCCGTTATATCATAACCGTTGCTCTTACGCAAGTTCTGGATACGGTTCACCAATTCGCGTGCCAAACCTTCCTTACGCAGGCTTTCAGTGACTGTAATATCAAGAGCTACAGTCAGACGGCCTTCATTGGCAACCAACCAGCCCGGGATATCTTCCGAGATAATTTCAACATCCGTACGTTCGATAGTTGCATCCTGTCCTTCCACATTCAACGTGAATGTTCCGGCAGCTTCGAAAGCAAGGATATCCTCCTGGCTCATGCTTTGGATAGCGGCAGCCAGGCTCTTCATGATCTTACCGTAACGCGGGCCTAACTTCTTAAAGTCCGGCTTGATACGTTTTACCAGGATTCCGGCAGCGTTATCGACAAACTTCAGTTCCTTCACATTCACTTCGTTCAGGATCAGGTTCTTCACTGCTTCGATACTTTCCTGCTGATGGGCATCCATAACCGGCACCATAATGGTCTGGAGCGGCTGACGAACTTTGATATTCACTTTACGACGCAAAGCCAGCACCATGGACGAAACATCCTGCGCCATCTTCATACGTTCTTCCAGATCCTTATCGATCAATGCTTCATCATATTTCGGGAAATCGGATAAGTGGACAGACTCAACCGTCTCACGTCCGGTTACGGCAATCAGGTCGCAGAACAACTGATCGGCATAGAACGGAGCAATCGGAGCCATCAACTTGGCTATCGTTTCCAGACAAGTATATAAAGTCTGGTAAGCCGACAACTTATCGGTTGTCATACCACCACCCCAGAAACGGCGGCGGTTCAGACGTACATACCAGTTACTCAGGTTATCGTTTACAAATTCAGAGATAGCACGTCCCGCACGGGTCGGTTCGTAGGTATCATAGAAACCGTCCACATCTTTCACCAATGTATTCAGCAAAGAAAGAATCCAGCGGTCGATCTCCGGGCGTTCGTTCAGAGGAACATCCGGTTCCGAATAATCGAAGCCGTCCACATTTGCATAGAGTGAGAAGAATGAATAGGTATTATATAATGTACCGAAGAACTTACGGCGCACTTCATCCATTCCGTCGATATCGAACTTGATGTTATCCCACGGAGATGCATTCGTAATCATATACCAACGCAACGGGTCGGAACCATATTGTTCGATCGTAGAGAACGGATCGACCGCATTTCCCAATCGTTTGGACATCTTATTTCCATTTTTGTCCAGTACCAGACCGTTGGAAACAACCGCTTTGTAAGCCACGCTGTCGAATACCATCGTAGCCAGCGCATGCAGGGTAAAGAACCAACCGCGTGTCTGATCGACACCTTCCGCGATAAAGTCGGCCGGATAAACCGTACGGTTATCCAGTATTTCCTTATTCTCGAACGGATAATGGATCTGAGCATACGGCATCGCACCCGAATCGAACCAAACGTCGATCAGGTCTGTCTCACGTTTCATCGGCTTACCGCTTTCAGAAACCAGGATCACCTCATCCACATACGGACGGTGCAAGTCGATCTTTTCGTAATTATCCTTATTGTATTCACCCGGATTGAATCCTTTATCCTTATAAGGATTGCTTTCCATGAATCCGGCTTTAACAGCCTTTTCTATTTCGTTGTACAGTTCTTCAACCGAACCGATACATTTTTCTTCCGTTCCGTCTTCCGTACGCCAGATTGGTAACGGGGTACCCCAATAACGGCTACGGCTCAGGTTCCAGTCCTGAAGGTTTTCCAACCATTTACCGAAACGTCCCGTACCGGTGCTCTGCGGCTTCCAGTTGATCGTATTATTCAGTTCGATCATACGGTCGCGGCAAGCAGTAGTGCGGATAAACCAGCTATCCAGCGGATAGTATAATACCGGTTTGTCGGTACGCCAGCAGTGCGGGTAATTGTGTACATGCTTTTCGATGCGGAACACGCGGTTCTGCACTTTCAGCATCATACATATTTCGATATCCAATGTTTCGTCTTTATCGGTTTTCTCCGGATCGTACGCATTCTTTACGAACTTACCCTGGAACGGATCATAGTCGGCTGCATTCATACGGGTCTGTACGAATTCCGGATCCAGATCTTCCAGCAGATAGAACTTACCGGTCATATCCACCATCGGACGTCTGTTGCCATCCTTGTCGATCATCATCAACGGAGGAACGCCAGCTGCCTTAGCCACACGGTCGTCATCCGCACCGAAAGTCGGAGCGATATGTACGATACCCGTACCGTCTTCGGTTGTTACATAATCACCCGTAATTACACGGAAAGCACCTTCGCCCGGATTTACCCAGGGAATCAGCTGTTCATAATGCATGCCAGCCAATTCCGGTCCTTTCCATTCGCCAACCACCTTAAACGGAATCAGCTTATCTCCTATCTTATAATCAGACAGTTCCAGACCGGCAGCTTTCGGATTGAAATGTGCATCCATCAAATCCTTTGCCAACACGACAGTCATCGGCATACCGGTATACGGATTGTACGTCTGAACAGCCACGTAAGTGATATTCGGACCTACGCAAAGAGCCGTATTTGAAGGCAATGTCCACGGAGTAGTCGTCCATGCCAGGAAGAATGCATCACCGAACTGTGCCATTTCGGGCTTCGGATCGAGGATATGGAATTGAGCCGTACAGGTCGTATCCTTCACATCGCGATAGCAACCCGGCTGGTTCAACTCATGCGAGCTAAGACCTGTTCCGGCTGCCGGCGAATACGGTTGGATCGTATATCCTTTGTACAGCAAACCTTTCTTATATAATTCTTTCAGCAGATACCACAGCGTTTCGATGTAACGGTTATCGTAGGTGATATACGGATTTTCCATATCCACCCAGTAGCCCATCTTATCGGTGAGGTCTTCCCATTCTTTGGTAAACTTCATCACATCGCGGCGGCAAGCTGCGTTATAGTCAGCGACAGAAATCTTCTTGCCGATATCTTCCTTGGTTATACCCATGGATTTCTCCACGCCCAACTCAACCGGCAGGCCGTGCGTATCCCATCCCGCCTTACGGTTGACCAGGAATCCTTTCATGGTCTTGTAACGGCAGAAAATGTCCTTAATCGAACGGGCAATAACGTGGTGAATACCCGGCATACCATTTGCAGAAGGCGGTCCTTCGTAAAATACAAATGAGGGGTATCCTTCGCGGATTTCAAGACTCTTGTGGAAGATGTCTCCATCCTGCCACTTCTTCAGCACCTCTTTATTGACATTCGATAAGTCAAACTTAGAATATTCGGCAAATTTCTTACTCATTTCGCGTTATATTTATCTTTCTTCTAAAAATGCCGCAAAGTTAGTGATTTAATTCTAATTAGGCAATAAAGAAATTCGTAGAACCTGATTGGATTTTACAAAGCTAAGTAATCTCCCTTTCAAAAAAAATATAACTATCTTTGACCTCATAAAAGGTAACTGCTATGAAATCGACAAATGAATACTTGACACTATTACGGCAATATATGGATTCCCATGCCGGTAAATATGGTATTGTCCGTATGGGGATTTTCGGCAGTGTTGCCCGTGGTGAGCAAACAGAAAATAGCGATGTGGGTATTTGTTTTGAAGCCCCCGCTCCTAATCTACTCACATTAGCCCGTATCAAATTTGATCTTGAAGCTTTGCTAGGACCCCGAGTCGACCTGGTAAGATTGCGTGATCGTATGGATGAGTATCTGAAACGAAATATCGAAAAGGAAGCTTTATATGTTTGACAAAAACAGGATAGTATTAATTCATTCGTGTATTCTTGATCTTTCCTTGACTAAATAGGAGAAAGATCAAGAATAATATTTATCTTTGTATCGGATTTATAAACTATAAACAATTATTACGATGGCCAAACCGATAAAAGAGACTCCAATCATATTTGGAGAAGACGCAAAGCGTTTTAATCAATCCATTAAGGATGTGAAACCAGCTTCTGACGATGAAAAAAGACGTATAAAGGAAGCTTACGAGAATATAAAGAAAATAGCAACCTTTATGATGTGAACATGAAATTAGCAAAGTTAGAAGAATTAGAAAAGATAAAACCGTTTGATTGCGGCGACGCGGATTTAAACAATTAGTTAACGATGTCGAAGACGATACAATTCCAATGTACTATGATTTGAAAGAACTGATTTAAAAATATCCTTTAATAACGATGAGTGATGCCTATATTACATAATCGAATTGCAGCAACAACAAACCTGACAAAGTTTCACAAAACTTTCTCCGCATACTCCTTAATCTTCGATTCACAAATCCGTTTTGTTATATCCCTTAACAATTCTACTTTCGGAGTTAGTTGATCGATATCCTCTTTGGTCACAACAAAATGCGGATTGTACCGGGCATCCACATAAGCAGCCTTTAATAAAGTAAAAAGCCGTTTTTCTTCAAGTGTATCTTGTGGAAAAACTGTTGCCAAATCCTCTGAATACCTTTTAGTGGAAGATGATAGTTTGGAAAGATTATGTTGCTTATTATTTCGTAAAGTATATGTCAATCGAATTGCATAGTAATAATTCTCACAGGCTTGATGAAGATTAAATGAACAAAGTTTATAATTATTCATATTCTCGTAGATAAGCTTGGTAACTCCAAGAAAATCATTTGCGTAACTAAACTTCTCATCAAAATATTCCTGCGCCTGTTCCTTTATCTCTGCATAATTTAATTTCCGGCGGCGAGCCAGTTTGTATTTACCGCTATTATACAGAACAATACCTTCCTGTTTAATCTGTGTATAGAAATATCGCCCCTCCTCCAGGTACTTATTTACTATCTTAATATCATCATTGATAAACTGAACAGGAGTATCCCGGTCAAAATCCTTTCCGGCAAAAAATATATCTTCCACGTTATCCAGAATAGTATCAGCCTTTTTACTATTGATGCCACTGGTTATCACATAGATATCATAATCGGATATTTTGACGGTAGGAATACCGCCATCTTCAATCCGTATGCTACGGCGTACATAATTTCCTCTTGCATAGCTACCATACAGAATAATAAACTCCGTCTGAGGTAATCTTTTCTGTATCTCATTAACCAGAAAGTTTAAATCTTCCTGCTTGTCTTTGGGTAAATAAGCTATCGAGTCTTTCATTATGCCTGTATTATTATGTACGATAATGTCTACAAAAGTACAAAAAGTTTACTGCCGTAACTAATCAAACTTACATACATTCATTTTTTCTGAAACTGCAATACAGTTATAAACCATCTGCTTGCTCTATGCCATATATGCCGAATAAATGTTTTCCCATTTTTTCCTTCATTTATTCATCTGCAAAGCTATAACGTTAAAAATAAACGCCTTGCAGATGAACAAAATGAAGAATATCATCCGATCTCTTCTACATGATACAAATTTCCACGCAAAGCGTGGCGAGAAGGATAGTTATTTCGGCGCAGTAAACGACCAAAGCCATTGATCGTTGTGCTACTGAAACTAAGGCGGCTACGCTTACGGATATGTTGCATGATCTCAGCTACTGATAACCAATCGCCTCCATCTTACCGACTTCGAGAAGGACAAGACCATTGTAGGCTGCCATTTTCATATCTCCGTTCTTCTTCCGGTATTCGGCACCAAAAACAATCCGGGGCAGTTTACTTGCCGCCGGACAAGGACAACCCGGAGGACACTCCTCCAGTTTTTCCCGGAATTCTTCTACTGCACGACCGGACGCACGGTCCTTCATCGTATCGACTAATTCACTAAGTGAAAAGGTTTTAACGGACTTACTTCCGTCTTTATACTGTGTTACATTCATTTGCTTGTGATCCAAGGTGTATTTTCTGCTTAAAGATAAGAAAAAAAACTATGGATAACAAGGCTTCTGTCGATTATTATTTATATCTTTAGTGCGTTATTCTTTCTTGTTTTTCAATTGTCATACGCTTATTCAACAGTAGTCTTACAAGCGTCCTACAGCAGTCGAACAAGCGTATGATAACTAACAAATAAGATATAAGAAAGCACTCCGGCATTACCGGATGCCTGGTTACACCTTAAAAAACAACTGATATGTGTGCAAGATATCGAATGGTTCGCAATCCGAACCCAACGGGAGATAAGAAAAAACAAGCGTTGCATCCGCGTGTAGTACCTTACGGAACAATCCGTACGAACGATCTGATAGAAGAGGCGGAAGCTCGCTCCGGAATGTCGGGAGCCGATCTAAAAGGGGCGTTGCGGGTCATTGCCGATGTGATGGCCAGCCGTCTGGATCAGGGATATAATGTCGAACTGGAGGAATTGGGCTTTTTCAGTGTCTCGCTTTCTTCGCGTCCGGTCATGGATAAGAAGGAGATCCGAAGCGAGTCGATCCACTTCAAGAATGTGAATTTCCGCTGTGGCAAATACCTGAAAAGCAAACTAAAGACAATGGATCTGGAACGCATGCCGGAAGGAAAAGGTGTGTTGCCCCCTTTCGGGGAACGGGTCCGCAGGCTGATGGAATACTTGGAAAAGCATCACTATATCACTTGCGGCGATTACCGGGAACTGACGGGTTGCTCCAAGTATCGTGCTTTAGAAGACCTGAAAAAACTGATCGATGAAGGTAAATTGGAGAAAAACGGGTATAGGAGCACTAGGGTTTATTCATTGCCTTCATCTGTAGAGGGTTGATAATAAGCAGATATTACTCGTAGATGAACAAATGAAGGAATTATTCCGGAAAACTTATTTTGAATAGAAGAAGTAGAAATCATTCTATTTTGAGATGAATTCAGGACTATAGTATAATGCCCAACCAAGCAAAACTATAGTCCTTTTTCCAAAAAATACCACTTCACCGAGGAGTATGGGAAGTAGAAAAAGTAAACCATTCTAAATTCATTAAGTCTTCATCCTCCGTATCCGCCGGTTCAACAGCTTTAAAGACCAATACCAACGCATGTTTGCCTGTAACCGGTTTAATTTTTGTTTCATGAACGGCATAAGCCACTTCACCCTCCATAGGAGCCAGATCACAGACTCCGAGTAACTCACCTTCCGGATCATCCAAACGAATTTCTATCTTTGCGGCCCTGTTCTTGCCCCATGTCTTACAAATAAAACGGTCGGCATCGGTAGCGGTAAAGTCATAATACTTCCAATAAGCATGATCCCCGTCACGAATACCTGCCAAATACTCTACCGGAATATCGTTCTCCGGCCTGCGTACGGATACCATCACATTGCCTGACAGCAGACAAGCCCTGGCTGCATCCATCCGATAGAACGGAGAGATGGGACCGCCGATTCCCTGTGTAGTCATTTCTACTTCAGGTATCGTGCCGTCCGGATTAAAAGTGATAGGCTCCAGACAGGCTTTCCGCATAGTACCTGTTGCAGTTGCATGGGTAGGACGATGATAAGCGATATACCATTGTCCGTCGATTTCGGTGATGCAACCATGATTGTTCACCAGATTCCTGTCACTACCCCAATTATCGATAATGACTCCTCTGTATGTATAAGGACCTAACGGAGAAGTCGCTGTCGCATAATCCAACGTAGCGCAGTTGGACTCTCCATGCCGGGAATGGCTTCCATATACCAAATAATAGATGCCGTTTCTTTTGCGGACCGAGCTGCCTTCATTGAAAAAATGCGTTTTATAGGTCAGCAAGCTGTCATGAACAGCTCCTTCTATGGAAAGCATATCCTTACTCAGCTTTGCCCCCCTGGCATGCCATTGTCCCCAAAACAGATAGGCCTGCCCGTCATCATCGATGAATACGGACGGGTCGATACCGCTTATCCCTTCCATTACCTTCCCATCCCTGAACGGACCATAAGGAGAAGAAGAAACGGCAACACCTTCATCTTCCCCACCTCCGGCCAGGCAATAATAGAGATAGTATTTTCCATCCCGGTAGATACAGTCGGGTGCAAACAAAAGCCTGTCGGTATAGTCGACCTGCTTCCCCACCCCTTCGGTGGCAAAGGAGAATTGCTCCACATGCCAGTTCACCAGATCGGAAGAAGAAAGCACGTTATAAGAATGCGAACACCAGCTGTTACCGGGTTCGTCGCGCGAACCATAAATATAGACACGTCCGTCGGGCATTTGCCTTACTTCCGGATCGGCTATAAATACGCCCGGAGGTGCTATCGGATTCAATGCCCGATGGGTGGAGACAGGAAAGACATTTTCACCTTTATCGGACAATGTCTTCTTTTCTCCTGGTTGACATCCGGCCAGTAGTCCCACCATAAGCAGACAACCTGCCAAAGAATAGTAATTCATATAAAATCAACTGTTTTTCTAATTATGATTTAAGAAGAAGCTGTATCAAAACCCCATTTTGACACAGCCCTTCAATGTTTATTACGATGGAAAGATCCAGCTTAGTTCCATCCCGGATTTTGCGTCAACGAACCGTTGGTCAGGTCGATGTCTTTAGACGGTACCGGGAACAGGTAATGCTTGGATGGATCGAATTTATACGTTTCCACATAGCGACGGGGAACACCATCCACGGTTACTGTCCTGTCGGTAGCACCGACACCGTCCAAACGCATAAAAGCACCATATACTTCGCCATTCATTCCCTCACCGGAGACTGCCACAGTCTTTTCAGCAACCTTCCAACGGCGAAGGTCGAAGAAACGCAGACCTTCATTAGCCAATTCCACACGGCGTTCGTTACGAACCAATGTCCGCAGTGCATCTTCCGATGTATAGTTGGCCGCCGTTACACGTCCGCCGCCACAACGATCACGCAATTGGTTGATAATACCGAAAATTTCAGAAGAAGCGGCAACCCCTTTCGTTTCGAGCAATGCTTCGGCATGCATCAACAATACATCTGCATAGCGGAAATAGATAACATCTACACCACCGTCCAGGATTTGGACCATGGCATGATCGCTCCAGTCGCAATACTTCTTCCAGACATATCCGGTAGATGAAGGCTCTTTCGCATCATAACGTTGTCCCGGGATACTTTCTTCTGATTCCGGGTCATAAAGTACCCATGTCATTGTTTTCGATTCACGAATCGTAGAAGTGGGATAGATAATAGATTGTGCCAGACGAGGGTCTCTATCTTTATAAGGATCTTTCGGATTATAAGTAGAACCATTTTCATGTATCAACCGTCCATCAGCCATCGGGTAAGCATCGATCAAACTTCCGGTAGGGGTAAGTGCACGAAGAGCATCTCCGCCAGACATTTCTTTCAGGAAAAATGCTTGATTCAACCGGTTACCGGTTGTGATACTTCCACTCGTATGAGCATGTTCACGTGCCAGAATAATTTCGTCCGCATCTTCGGCATTCCCGTTAAACAGGTCGGCATAAGGCGTCTCACCGGCAGTGTTGAGCGAATATTTACCAATCAATTCCGATGTAACAGCCAGCAGGTTACTATAATCATTTTCCCATAAATAAGCACGTGCTTTCAGGGCCTTACATGCTCCGGCCGTAACACGTCCTTTTCCGAGTGCTTTACCATC
Source organism: Parabacteroides goldsteinii (assembly GCF_020091425.1). NCBI lineage: Bacteria > Pseudomonadati > Bacteroidota > Bacteroidia > Bacteroidales > Tannerellaceae > Parabacteroides > Parabacteroides goldsteinii. The sequence continues at coordinate 3,529,356 of NZ_CP081906.1, forward strand.
CAACTCCTTAATAGCCTGGTCGAGTTGACCGTGGGCAAACGCCAGCACTTCAGCCTTGGGCGTTCTGGTCTGAATTTTGGACTCTTCTTCAGTCAACACTTTTTCAATCAAAGGTACATCCCCGTACAGGGCGACTAAACGGATATAACTGTAAGCCAGAAAAAAGCGTATTTGTCCGGTAAGCGCCTCTTTTTCCGCTGTATCCAACTCTGTACATTTCTCTATGTTTTGCAGAAACTGACAGGTCATACGGATATTGGTATAGGCATAAGCCCAATTATTATTTACAACAGAAGTGGTCGTAAGATATGAACCGTTAGCAATCAATTTAATATTGGTATACCATCCCTCCCATGCCATATGGGAATTATCAGACATCGCTTCATCGAAACAAGGATGCATTTCATATTCCAACGGGAAAGAGCGGGAATATACGTCTGCAACAAATGCACGGACATTACCGGGTGTCTGCCAAAAAGTTTCTTCCGGCAATTTATCTTCAGGAAGTGCATCCAGCACGTCGTCACAAGAACAGAGTGCACATCCTACTAAAAAGACTATCGATAATAATTTATTCTTCATGATGATTTCAATTTTTAAAATGTAACATTAGCACCTATGCTATATACTCGTGAGTTCGGAAAAGAAGTGGTATTCAAGCCGTTTTCCGGGTCAAAGACTCTATATTTTGTCAACGTGAACAGGTTGGAGCCAGAGAAATAAATCCGGGTCCTCTCTACCGGTGACTTTTCGCCGAACTTAAATGTATACCCTACCTGTAAGTTCTTCAAACGCAGATAAGAGGCATCCTGTACCCAATGCGACATATTGGCATAATTGAGGCGGTTGGCCATTGTCATACGCGGATAATATTTACCGGTAGTAGGGTTCGACGGGTCGAAAGAATCATAATAATGTTCTTCCATAGCCGTTTGAGAACCCAGCGGTTCGATAATGTCGCGTCCGAGGAAACCATCGACTTTACCTACCCCCTGGAACATGGCAGAGAAATCCAATGCCTTATAATTGAATCCCAGGTTCAGGCTGAAGGTATAACGGGGTATCTGGTTACCGATAATCTTTTTGTCGGCTTCCGTAATCTTTCCGTCTTTATCCAAATCCGCGATAATAATATCACCCATTGAGAAATTTGAGTTGTATGTCAACATCACATCTTTGTATTGTTCATATTTTTCCTGCGTGTCGGCAAGTCCCAGCGTTTGCCAACCGAACAGCGCATCGATCGGTTCGCCTTCGATACGGGTAGTCAGGCTGGATGTCGGTGACTTGTATCCGTGCATATCCAGAATTTTATTCCTTACGTCAGACAACATGAAGTTAACGTTGTAACTGAAGTCACTGTTTATCTGATCCTGCCAGTTGACAGTCAATTCCCATCCGCGGTTTCTCACCTTACCTGCGTTCGAAATAGGCGGTGTGATACCTAACAGGCTGGGAGCTTCGAGGCTTAATAGAATATCATCCGTATCCCGGTTATACCAGTCGAACGTAAGACCTAAGCGATTATCGAGCACATTGACATCGAGACCGAAGTTCAGGTTCGTACTCGTTTCCCATGTGATAATGTTATTCCCCATAACACTTTCCGTCATTAATGATTGTACAGTACCATCGAATAAATAAAAACGGGTACCGCCACCTACAACAGCATACGTAGACATGCTCAGATAATTATCGATACTTTGGTTCCCCAACTTACCCCACGATGCACGCAGTTTAAGGTTCTGCACAGCACTCTTAAGCGGACTGAAAAAAGATTCTTCAGATATTCTCCAAGCGGCAGAAAAAGAAGGAAACGTACCCCAACGATGTCCGCGGGCAAATTTGGAAGAACCGTCACGACGAACATTCGCTTCAAACAGGTAGCGATCTTTGTAAGAGTAATTCAATCTACCGAATACAGAAGTCAAGGCACTATAGGTCTTATTTCCTGTGGCCGTAGCTGTGGCGGCATCACCCGGATCGATCACTTCGAAATCATCGGTCGGGAAATCTTTTCGTGAAGCAGCAGTCGTATTATATCTGAACTGTTCGCGTGATGCTCCCAACAATACATTGATATCATGGTCGCCGAATTTTTTCATATAATTGGCCGTAGCACTTAAGGTCAGGTTACGATTGCGATACCAGGTATCCGTCTTGGTATTACGGGCCACAAATATATTCTCGCTCTGTCCCGCCGGTTCGAAAGCATCGTAAATAACTTTCTTTTCAAACTTGTCCACATAAGATGTTTTACTTTCGTAGCCTAATACGCCCTTCAGGAACAATGAGTTCTCGAACAGTTTGATTTCAGGCGAAAGCAACAACGACAGCTTATCCGTTTCATATCGTTGGTAACCATATTCATCAGTCGTCATACGCACCGGATTCTTCGGTGTAGAGTGGAACGACCAGGTACCATCCGAATATTTAACCGGCATATTGGGGAATGAACGTGGTGCGTAATAATAGGCATAACCAAGTCCCGGACTCTCTTTGCTGACGTCATTGATATAAGCAATATTAGATTGAACGGTAAGCCAGTCTGCCAGATTAGCCGTCGTATTCAAACGAGTATTATAACGTTCGTATGACGACTCGATAATACCGTCCTGTTTTGCATATCCTACAGTTCCGACATACTGCACGCGGTCGTTACCTCCCGTAATAGAAATATCATGAGTATGTTGTAAAGCTGTATGTAACAGTTCATCGAACCAATCGGTATTCGCTTCATTATGATCGATATCTCCTGTACCATTCTTCATACGATCGATCTTATCCTGCGGGAATAGTAATGTCGTTCCGTTAGGCAATGCTTTGCCGTCGGCCAACATTGCACGGTTGTACAACTCCGCATACTGCCAACCTGTAGCCGATTTAGGCTGACGCGTAGCTTGTTGCCAACCGACATTTCCGTTATAATTCACTTGCACTTTACCTTCTTTTCCTTTTTTCGTTGTAATCAGAATTACCCCGTTGGCAGCACGTGAACCGTAGATAGCAGCCGAGGCCGCATCCTTCAGGACTGATATACTTTCGATATCGTTAGGTAAAACATCAGCAATACTCATCGACATACCGTCTACCAATACAAGAGGACCAGCGTTTTTCCACGTTCCTACCCCACGTACTGTGATGGTCGGATTACTCGATCCGGGTTGTCCCGACGACTTCACGACCGTCAGACCGGGAACCAAACCTGCCAAAGCATCCTTCATGGTTACGATCGGTTGACGTTCCAGCTCTTCACTCTTAACAGATGATACCGAACCGGTAAGATTTATTTTCTTTTGTACGCCATAACCTACGACAACTATTTCATCCAATGCTTGCGAATCCTCTTTCAACACAACATCCAGATGATTCTTACCGCCCAAACGAAGTTCCTGAGGGACATAACCGATATAAGAAACCTGTATGACTGCATTTGCCGGCACTTCTAAAGCAAAATCACCATCGATACCGGTAATTGTTCCTATAGTCGTACCTTTTACAGACACATTCGCACCGATAACAGGTTCACCATGTTGGTCTTTGATAACACCTGTGACTTTTTTATCTTGATTAATTTGCTGAATTTCCTGCTTCTCTGTCGACAGGATTATCTTTCTATCCACTACCGAATAACGCACATCCGTACCGGCAAACACTGTTTCCAGCACTTTAAATATATCGCTTTTCTTAGCTACGACAGAGACTCTCCGATGCAGATCGACATGTTTGATATTGAAGAAGAAAGAGAAATCTGATTGTTCCTCGATCTCATCCAACACTTCTTTTACCGTTTGGTTCCGCATCTCCAGATTCACTGTAGCCTTCTGTGCATAGCTATCTGTTGCTTGCGCCAAACCTATGGAACATAATAGTAAAAAGACTGATAACTTCATAACTCTCGGTATTTTATTTAAGATAAACCGCAGAAACTCTGCTACCCAAAACTGTTGGGTATTAAAATGTTTTTGCATAACTTTGTACTGATCTAATTAATAAAAGTGATTTACTACTGCTTGTCGCCAAACAAGCGTTTTAAATTAATTCTTTCCATCCGGTGAAATACGCCAATATTTCTCCGGATGTTTTTCTTTAGGGTGGTTTGCTTTTCATGATCTTTTCAATTAGATTAATAAATTTCTATTCTCGCTCTCTCATTTGTCGTATTCTGGGTATCCAGATAACGCCATTTTATATTCGATGATATTTTAAATATTTCCAATATACGTTCCAGGCGCTGGTTTGTGAAAGTACCGTTGAAGGCTTCACTGCGAAGACGATCATTGGATAACACAAAGTTTACATTAAAACGCTTCTCCAACATCCGCAATGCTTCCGGTAACGGAGTTGCCAGGAAAACAATCTTTCCGTCTTTCCAGGCAGTTTCTGTTTCACCGCTTGTCCGGAGCAACTTAACCTGAGAAGAGGTTGTATCATACAGCAGTTTTTGTCCGGGTTTCATCTCTACCGTAGCAAGTTTCTGATTCTTCTGATAAGCAAAGCGGACTTTCCCTTCCACCAACGTTGTGGAGATAAACGAATCTCTCTCGAATGCTTCCACATTAAAAGACGTTCCCAGGACTTCAATCTGCGTTTGACAAGGACCGGATACGATAAAACGATGCTCAGGATCTTTCTGTACTTCAAAGAATGCCTCTCCTTTTAGTTGAACATTTCTCTTTTCTCCACTGAAAGAAGAAGGATAGATCAAAGAAGATTCTGAATTAAGATAAACTTTGGAACCGTCAGGAAGGTCGACAGTCGTCGTCATTCCCGGATTTGTTTTTATCTCGATCATCCGGGCAATCTCAGTCCGGGGAGTAATGTGCTCGATGCCCCAGATAATAAGAAGGGGAACAAAGAGAATAGCTGCCACCCGCTGTACCCAGGTAAACCAATTTACGAGCGAACGTTCCTTACTCATTTTACGGTTGACGGAGGCCAAAGCCCTCTCTGTATTCACCTGCGATTCCATCCGCACCGTGCCCATTGCCTGATCGATGGCATACATTTGTTTGACAATCCGGTAATTATCTTCCGACTGCCCGATCCATTCCTCTACCATCCGGCATTCTTCTATCGTTGCCTCACCGGAACAATACCGGGGAAGAATCTCTTCTATCTTATCTATATTGAATGTTTCCATCTGCACTTTTATCCCTGTTTATATATTAGACAAGAGAACTACGACAGATTACTAAACGGGAATCCACTTTTTTTTGATATTTTTTTTCTACGACAAAAAACCTACCTTTGCAACCAGGGAGAAAGTGATATGAAAAATACCTCACAAGCGATAGATGATTCATTTCTGTTATCAGCCATGCAACATGGGGATAAAAAGGCTTATGGTACCTTATTCAGAAGATACTATCCGATGTTATGTACGTATGCAAATCGATTTGTCAGTCTGGAAGATGCCGAAGAGATCGTGCAGGATGTCATGTTATGGTTATGGGAAAATCGGGAAATACAAACCTTCAATACCTCCTTCTGCCAATACCTGTACAAGGCAGTCTACCACAGATGCATCAATCAACTTACCCGCCAACAGTCACAACTGCGGGCAGAAACGCGTTTCTACGAATATATGCTGGAAATGCTACAGGATACCGATTTCTATCAAACGGAAGAACTGAAAAAGCATATCATCGAGGCAATACATGCCTTACCGCCCAGTTACCGGGAGGCATTTGTAATGCATCGCTTTGAAAATAAAAGTTATAAAGAGATTGCCGAAATCCTGCAAGTTTCCACCCAGACGGTAAATTACCGTATCCAGCAAGCCTTAAAACAGTTACGGGTCAGTTTAAAAGATTATCTACCGATCATCTTCTTATTACTCCCCAAAAACCTGCTTTCTTAAAGGCTTACTGAATTGTAAGGTTAGATTTCAGAATCATTCACCGGCTTCCCGTAACTGTTCCGCCAGTTTATCCATATCTTCCGGGCTGGCTGCTTTCTTGAATTGCAACTCTCCCTTCTTATTGATAATAGCGCAATGAGGTATGTATAAGGCACCGTTATTTCCGAATGTATTGTAGATATCCATCTTGAAAAACTCATTAATAATAACGTGGTCACCCTTCAGATTATAATACCCGGCCATCTTCTTCCACAAAGCGGCATCGGTCGGACGGTCGATAGAAACATACAACAATACGATGTCATTCTCTTTCGCATATTGTTGCAAAGGTTTCACATGGGCAAAAGACTCACGACAAGGACCGCACCAGGTAGCCCAGATATCGATAAAAATAACTTTGCCGGCATATCGGTCGGTTATCTCTTTAAAGGAACGCACACTATCGGTGTTCAGTATATGAATGTCTTCGGGAAGCTCCTGATTGTTGAATGCGATATTTTTCTGTATCGCTTTTTCCAATGCCGGAGTCAGCGTGCTACCCGGATGTAATTCTTTAAACTGTTCGTATAAAGCCGGTATCCCCGTTGAATAACTCTCGTTCGATGCGTCTTCAAGGATCACGTTAGCCATGGCGACTTCCTGTACACGCCCTTTCAGGTTGCTTTTATACCAGTCGAAAAGTTTCTGTTTACCTTCATTCCGGTCTTTAGGCTGCTGTTTTGTTTTCATGTAAAGTTCTATACCGGCTACATTGGATATCACATCAGCAAATGCTTCGGAAAAGACATTCTCCGGCTGACTGATATCCGCATATGCCAACATTTCCGGATAGACGGCCTCCCACTCTTTCTTTGTTTCTTCCGTACCCTGATAGTTAATGCCAAAATATTGGTTCATAAAGGCCAGCAACATCTGCATACGAACGTCTTGTATCGCCCTCTTTTTGAATACATCATCCACCCCTGTAATCTTTTGCTCTATTCCCGACGCATAATCCGTCAGTTTCTGATAGACGGAAGAGGCTACTGTATCCTTTGCTACCTGGAAAGCATCGCCTCTTCGTGCTCTCAAATTAAAGACTTCTTCCTGTAAACGGGAAAGTTCTTTTACTATTTCATTTTCTTTTACCAACGTATTTTCAATACTCAGGTTATTTTCGAGGGATGCGTCGATATCGAGTACATTCTTTCCCGGTTCAGCATAAACCGTTCCCAGGTATTTTTGCCCATAAATATAGAAAGATATCTTCTCATTTCCTTTAGACAGAAGAGTGATACGATACGTACTGTCGGCTTGCAGAAACAAGGTATCCCTTTGTGTCGCATTGTATATACCATCCATTGTCGGCCGATAAACAATCGTATTACCGGAAAGATTCGAAACTTTACCTTCAAGGGTTATCGATTCCGGCGAACAACCCGTTAACCCAAAGATAGCTATACCAGCCAATACACATCCCAGTCTTTGATTTTTCATCTTATTAGTTTTAGATATTTGCTACATAATTGATATATGCAAAAGTAGAGAATTATTTTAATCCATATCTACCGTTAGGTATTTATTTCTGTTGGCTTGTTACGCGATCATTTTTCTCGTGAGGAAGCATCCAGAGCCATTAAAAGAGCGACCACTTCCGAATAATTCTGACGGCCGGAAGGAATGTTGTTTCCTTTCAAGAACCAGTTGTAGACCGTATCCTGTATATCACCGATTGTCGGGCTATACAACGTTTGCCAGTAAGCCACTTTACGGTTGTAGGCATCTTTCACATCCGGAGAGATCGTTTCTTTCCAACGGTTAAACTCCTCTTCCGGCAACAACTGGTACGCATTACCCAGCACATAAGGCAGCAAACCGAAATAAGCAGAGAAACGTATTTCCGGGACTTCGGAACGTGAACATACCAGAAAGCCGTACAGGTTTGCCTCCGCCTCATTGGAAATACCCAGTACGTGCGCCATTTCATGCGCATAGGTGAAAGGATACTGAACCGGAAGCAGATCCGGATTCAGATTGTATTCAGTAAAGAACGGCCCCATATATCCCAGTACGCCTACACCGCTCATCAGGGCCGGGACCAACATCGGTTTCGGATGCAGGTAAGTTGCAGGCGGGACCAAGCCGAAACGTCCTGCTATTTCCCGGTAGCTTTTCTCTACTTCCTTCGCCACGATAGCCTCGTCGATCTTCCCGACAGGAACAAAAGACGCATTCAACGCCTCCGTATAGTCGGTCAGAAACGAACGGAAGTTATCCTCCGAATAGGCTGCATAAGGGACTTCCGCCCGGGCATAGAAATTCATCCTGAAATAATTCATTCCCCAGGCCATATAGAACCAGACATATACCCAAAGCAAAAATTCCGCCATCCGTCCGATGGTTCTCAGCCACGGACGCCGTTTCACAATCGCATAAACCAGGTATATTACCAGTCCGGCAATACTGCCGTAAATAAAGCAATCACCGATTGAAAAGGGGAAAAGAGAAGAAAAACGGGACAACACCGCCGAAAATACCGGATAGACCGTACGGGCATACCACTCTCCCATCACAGGAAAAGACATAGTCGTCCGGATAAATACCAGCAAGACCGCCAGTACCACCCAGCGCAAACGTATATTTTGAATCACATTCTTTACATTCATCATGCAAACAAAGATAGATAATCCTATTCACTCTCCAAACGGATTATGAATTTATACCGAGTTGATTTCCCCATTTACCATCACTTTAAAACAAAAAACAACTTAAATATACCGCCACTTTAAAACAAACGAGCTATCTTTGTAAAAAAGAAAGGAGAAACTTTATGGAACAGGCATTAAATCCCGTAGATTGGTATATGAAACTGTTGGCTCCATTAAGTCCGGATATAAAATTAGACTTAATCAGCAAATTGTCTGAATCTTTAAAAGACACGCATACATATTCAAAAAAAACCTCATCCAAATCTTCCGATTTCTTCAGTGCATTATCAGGAGCTTGGGAAGATGATACTTCTGTTGAAGATGAAGTCCGGAAAATCAGAGAAAGCAGAACCAGTAACCAAACTCGAATAATAGACGAATTTTAATGAAAACTAAAGGTTATCTGTTAGACACCAATATCTGCATATCTATGCTTAAGAACAAATATGGTGTTCGCGAGGCGATATTAAAAGCCAAAGCTGAAAATTGTTATGTATCTGAAATAACTTTAGGAGAACTCTATTTTGGTGCATCATTCAGTGACAATAAAAAAGAACGTTTAAAAGATGTTGCCTTTATAGTAGACCGTTTCAAAGTAATTTCCGTTTCAGGAACATTACCTTTATTTGGGGATATCAAAGCTAATTTGAAAAGAAAAGGAACATTAATTGATGATTTTGATATCTTAATAGGATGTGCAGCTATTCATAACAACTTAATCCTGGTTACAGACAACATAAAACATCTGGAAAGACTGCCTGGAATTTTCATCGAAAACTGGACAGTTAGATAGGATGCACAAATATAAACCGTGCCCCGCCGGTATAAGCAGGATCGACAGTTAGCGTGCCACCGAAAAGTCCGGCGATCGTACGACAAATAGGCAGGCCCAGACCGGCTCCCTGCTTGAATTCATCCACCTTTTCGAAACGATTGAAGATGCTTTCCTGTTTGTCGGGAGGTACACCGCAACCGGTGTCCGTGACAGAGAAAATAACTTGCATCTTCTCTTTGTCGACCTGATAATCGAGGTTGATCTCTCCCTGAGCGGTGAATTTGGCGGCATTGGTCAACAGGTTCAGCAATAATTGCTGCAAACGAAGTATGTCGGTCTTCATGACAAAATCCTTTTCCGAACAGGTCAGAGTCAAGTTTACACCCGGCTGTATTTTCTGCTGCACACTCTTTTCAACATCCTTACAACATGCATAAATATTGCACTCTTTGAGGTTCAGATTATAAGACCCCGATTCCAGACGCGATAGGTCGAGAACGTCATTTACCAGGTCGAGCAACAAGTCCGAATTATTATTGATGATCCGGATAAACTCTTTCCTTTCTTCCTCGTCCGCATCTTCCAGCAAACCGGAAAAGCCGACGATCGCATTCAACGGCGTCCGTATCTCATGGCTGATGTTGGCGACAAACGCAGACTTCAGCCGGTTGGATTCCTCCGCCTGTTCTTTGGCTATACGCAGTTTATCGGTCGTATCGATCAATACCCCGCGTTCCTTTTGCAAGTCATCCTTCAGTTTGCGGACATGGTAAACGTAACGAAGTAAAAAAGAGAACAGCAACAACAGCACACCGAAAAAGACAAGCGAGACAGTCAGTTGGGTTTGCTTTTGAGATAACTGTTCCTTCTGGTAAACCAGGCGTTGCTCCTGTATTTTCTGTTCATTCAGATCATGCAGTGTACGGAGCTGGTTTAGCTGGCGGGTGAAAGCCTTAACATTTATCTGTTCTACAAACGTCAGCAGTTGATCGTAAAAGACCAGCGCCTCCTCTTTCTTTCCGGCCGCTTTCAGTATCTCAGCCTTCAATTTAAGAGGTTCGGTAGAATAATCGACAGACAATACTTTATCTATTTCACGGATCGCCTCGGGATACTTTTTCACATAAAAATAATACCGGGCCATCGCCAGGTTGTATACCGAGATCAGAAAAGGGTCATTCCTGTTCGTATCGTCCACATAAGAAGACGCCTGTTGCATAGCCTTCTTCGCCTCTTTCGGTTTATCTTCTGCAATATATAAGTTCGTATAATAGGAATACAAGAAACAATACTTCTGCCGGAACGGATAATTCATCCATTTAGCTGGTTGTTCACTCTCCATCATATGTATTACAGACTCATAATAAACAAGGAGCGACCTCATTTTCTCCAATTCATTAAGCCTCAGGTAAGCAATCAAGAGGAAGGGCGTCAGTTGCATTTCATAATCAGGTTGCCCCCCGGACTCTTTCAGCAAGCTCATCCCTTTTTCAAGAGCGGTCGCAGCATCCCGGTCGCGACCGATCATGATATAAATCAATCCCAAGTATTCATTACTCGAGATAGTTCCTTGCAAATTACCGGTCTCATCCGACAGCATCTGAAGACGCACGGCTTCATTCATCGCCAACTCGTATTCTTCATTATTCAGGTAATAACGACAATAATAATTCAGGAAATCAAACGCCTCATGAGGAGTTTCCTTGCGAACCTTCGTTACCGAATCGAATATCCCTCCCCAATATAGCAGGCTATCCAGTTTATTCAGGTTGCAATAATAACGTCCCAATCCGGAAAGGGCATAATAATAATGATTCATAGAATCGACCGGAGCCGCCGTTTCCATGAGTTGTTGCAGATAACCGACTTCTTCCGGCGTTTCCCAGTTCAGCCGAGACAACCCGAGCAATGACTTTAGTTTCACTTTCACATCCGTTGTATTCCGAAGAACGGACAACAAACTATCCTGACCTGATTTCTTTTGATTTTCAAAACTATTCATACCCAAACAGTAATCAAATCCACTCAACAAGATCAGATTAACGATAATAAAAAACCCTCTTACATATATGCATTTCTTCCTCATAAACCCACCTATAGCTATTGATTTCCAAAGATAGATGTTTTTGCGAGACACTGTCCGATATTATACAAAATAATAGACTTTATTCATCATTATTATCACGCACACATCTGGCATAACCTACGACATCCGTTCCCGGCGCACATACTATCTCCTGCTTATCATACTCCACTCCAATATACTCGACAGACAATGCGCTTCCACTATACCGGGTACACGACCACATGACCCGACCGACAGTCTTATCCCACAAATTATCCGTAAACTTAAACAACATAGCCATCGCCTCACAGGAATTAGGCAAACGCCAGGTCCCTTTGTCCGAGCGATCGGTCTGTTCCGAATAATTGTAACATAAGTTACGGGCCTCGTTCCAAGTGACAGGAGAGTTACCTGCCCCGTAAAGTAATTGTTTTGCCGTGATAAAACTACGATACGGACGGGCGGCCGCCTGGAACTGTGTATGACTTCCCAATGAACCGACACCGATATACGAACGCAGTGCCGTAGTACTTAGCTTATTATATGTAATTATATAATTTACACCCGTACTACCCGGTGCCGGAGAGACGAACGCCAAACCTTCATGTGCATAGCCGGTGCCGGTATAAGGTGCATGTGCCTGCATCACCGGCGGAGTACCCAGATTGCGAGCGCACCGGATATAGCAATTCTTCCTGTCCGTCTCACTGAATGAGCCGTCTTTCATCCAGTCGATCGCAGCTCCCTTATTGGCTACCAGGATAGCCAGTCCCTTCGATGCGTCGAAAGTGCTGGTTGCATAACACAGATTATCCCCCTTCTGCAAACGGGCCTGATAAAGCGGGTCATCCATCAGGAAAGTACCAACATAGAGGTGCATCATCTGTTCTTTAGCCGGCACATACCATACAATCTCATCCAGGTCGATCAGGCCATTGCGATTGTTGTCTCTGTTGCGTGAAAGTGCAGCGACATTGACATAGCGACTGCTTCGCGCCATAGGCCACCCTGCACCACTATCGGACGTCCGATCGGTCACCGGAAAGATTCCGTTCCCGCCTTTCCAGGTAAACTCACCAAGGGCTTCAATCACTAGAACTTTGTTATCCCAAAGTCCTCGACAGGTATTATCGAGCCCGTCGGCAGAGGTGGAAGAAGCGGAAAGCATAGGCGCGTCAGACGTTATGTTATAGTTTCCTCCATACTCGTCCGTATGTTCGATACCGAAAGCCTTGTAGGTCAGTTGTTGCCCGCTTTGTCCCGGCGAATATAAGGTCTGGATGGAACGTTGCCGGATATTCATGCCCGAACGGGTGTAGCTACTGTGACCATCGGCACTCGTATCCATTCCCTGAAAAACACTCATCGTACGGTCGGCTGCATTACAGAATCTCATCCAAAATGTATTCGAAGTCGTTCCGGTCACCGGGTCCTGGATATAATAATATTCATCGACATAGACTGTGAAATAGCGGTAGAGGTAAAAATAAGCACCTCCGTCGAGCACGATATAAGGATCTTCCTCACGCCCCTCGATCTTTTTCCCTTTTGCTAACTCCGCGTTATAGATATTAATCCACGACTTCAGGTGTTGCAATAGAGCGACAGGTCCCCATAGCTGTACCGGATTACTGACCGAGCTTTCCCCCGGCTCCAGGTCATACGTATAAGTATAAGGCAAGCCGTACCCGCCGGTTTCCTCTATCCGCCGGTGCAGCGTCTCCGACAGTCCTCCGTAAATATCGTTTCCCAGATAAGCAAAATGTACCCATCCGTCATCCAGCATGATCGACCGGTCGCTGCCTCCGTCATCCTGAAGCGTCACCGATACCGGACCGGAAGTAAAAGGAGTATTCACTGTATAAGAATAACCGGCACCGGTCTGGTTCATTCGCGCAACCACACTCTTGAGATTCAGCTTAACCAGCCGCTGTTCATAATGTGCATCCGCCTGGAAATCGAAGTCCGAATCGACTACATTCCCTTCGGCAGCGGGTTGGTTCTCAACGCCACCAGCCTCCGCCTCGACCCGGATATTATCCACTCCGCCGACTGTAACCGTATAAGTATAATTCGAATTACGCAAAATACGGTAGTCGTTCAGTTTATCCAACTCCCGCTGTTCCGAAGAACTGCCTGCCATTGATTTTTCCATATTCCCTTCCCCGATATATCCCAGATGGATGAGATAGGTTACAGTTGCCGAACATTGCTGCGTAATACCTCCCAGCACCTTTTCCGCCGGATTGTAATATTCACCCTTCAAAACGACATAGGCGGCATTACCGGGTGCATATTTAAAATTGCCGTCCGGATTTTTCTTTTCACGTAACATATATGCTTGATCGGAAGTAAAGCCGGAATCTTCGTTCCACGACAATCCTTCGGCCTCCATCGCTGTTTTCACCTTATCGACACTCGTGAAAGGGGCAGCCGGAGCATGCCGGTTTTCAAACGTATAAAAGGTAAAGCTACTTGTTACTTTGCCATCGGAAGAGGTTTCGTCGATATAATTACCATTCATATCGGTAGTTCCTCCTAACTCTTCTGTTCCCGAAGAACAGGGGCTATCCTGCTGCCAATGCACAAACGACCGCATATGTAGGTTTTTCACCTTCCATGATTTCAGTTTGAAATAAGCGCCCGACGGCAATCTGTCCGCCAGTTTCACAACGAAATTAAACCGGGCATCCAGATGATGAAGCCGGATGGCCCCATTTACAGTCTCACCCGTAGTTTTCTTCATTATTAAGCGGCCTGTTGCGACATCACTATCCAGTACAAACTGTTCTGCAATCGCATAAGGAGAATAATCCGGCGAAGAAGAGTAATGTCCGGCAGAAAGCAAACTGCCCTGCAACCGATCGACCAGCGCCAAGCTCCTCCCACTCTCCGGCTCCGCATCCGTTGCCGTCTTAAACACATCCAACCGAGCCGTTATACTTTCCAGTTCAGCTTCATTGGCTGCATTGTGAAAAGCCTCCAACATCTCTTTGTTGTTCGACAACTGGTTAGCCGTATTCAGATTGGCAACGGCGAATATCCGAACAGAGTTGCAGGAGACAGCAGGAATACCGACCTGTATATTCCCGGAAACATCACGCGGGAAACTCTGCGTATCAGGAAACCATTTTCTCGACAGGACCGGATGAGTCGCCGGACCACCTGTCGAAGTCATATCCAGAATAAAGACATAGAGCGATGAGATATGTTTCTCTTCCTCTTCCGAAGCCCGTGTAACCACATGCAGGGCGGGATTGCCGGAAGTGACCGACAGGGTCAGCGTGCCGGGAATCCCTTCTTCCACTTCCAGGACACCACTTTTACCGGCCATCTCATCACGGCACGAGGCAAAGATGAAAAAGAAGGAAAGTATAATCGACCAAACTGGGATATCTTTGTATTTCATAGCCTGATATTTACGTAATACTCATTTGAATTCGGGAATATCGACCGAGGGACGGTCGTTCCAATCGCGCATCTCAACCGTCACGTCTTCCAGTTGAAGCGCACTGGTGTTGATCGTAGAAATTACCTGATAGGAATGGTTCCGCAGGAAACCATAATGCTTTTTACCTCCTATCCCCCCTGAGCTGTACAGGGGCGCGGTCAGTGTACGTGCTTTTGTACTTCCATTACCGGTTACGGTAATGTCGAGGGTGATGGAAGGCGCCTCCGTTTCATCGTCACAAAGATACTGGCAGGTACGGAAATAGAGAGGGGCCACACTGGATGATTCTGCATAAAAGGTGACGAGGGCACCTCCTATAGGTTGTTCCCCATTCGTATAACTTCCGCCTTCAGCATCTTTAAACGCTCCCGGACCATTGGTGTCGGCAGACCATACAAGAGACTCCGAAGGTGTTTTGCCCGCCTCATTCTCTTCCAGAAACAAATAACTCTGGCTACTTGTCTTATCGATGGTAATCCGGTCGATTTTAATCTTGTCACCGGAATTGCCGGTAAACAGGAAGGAAAAACCGATGCGACTATAAAGCCGTTCCAACGGCATATGAAGAAAGGATACGCCGCCTTCCACTTTCATCGACTGCGCCATAACCGGATAGTCGAGGGCTGTCGAAAGGCCATTGACTTTTACGACCAGGTTCTTTAATATATCTTCAACGTTCTGGCCGATCGGTTGACGGTTCCGCAAATATTTTTGTACCGCAGTAGCTATCTGGCTATTATACTTATCAAAAGAGCTAAAAATACCAGTATAGGCAGATTCTAACTGCTTTATATTTGCAATGGCATATATATTCACATATTTAATTTCATCTCCTCTCATATTACTCTCAAAGAGTGAACTCATGATAACAGCTGTATCTCCTTTGATCTCCCCCCAAACTTGCCCGGTTCCCAGCGGATCGACACCCGGAGCATGGAATATATTAACAATAGAATTACTTCCCCGGACGATTCCGTAAACATCGAGCGATTTTATACCATCCTCATTCCCTGTTGTCGGAGCATGTGGATCGCCAGCCTTCGCAAAGCTGGAAGGACTGAGCACAATTCGCGTAAATTTACCCTCGTCAGGGAGTTCTTCATCAACGGGTAACTCCTTTGTACATCCGATGACCAGCGATAAAGCAGCCAGCCAAAAAATTGTTCTATGCAGTATCTGATATTTCATATTCACCTCAGTTTGTCGTATCAGTATAATCAGGATAAATGTCTTCTTTTTCCCACGGCTTTATATCGCAGATAATGTCGGAAGCACTCATATTGATCCGAACCGTCAGATAGTCATTCCGTTTTAAATAGGGCAAAGCAAAAGTTTTATCGCGTCCGTCACTCAAAACGACATGTATCCGGCTATACTTCGTCTCATCGATCAACCCTTCCTTCGTATCGCCCGGCAAAGTAGGGCCAAAATAGTTCTCATACAAATAATGCGTTCCCCGATCAAACTCCTTCCAGTCTTCCAAAAAATTTTCTTGTTTGCCACACACATATCCGACAGTCCTCGTTAAAACAGCCGCTTCCGTCATGGAAGGATAATCGATCGTCCACCTGCCATCCGTCACGACATATTTGGAGAACAGAAAGGATTGTTTGTTTGCCTGTTTTATCTCAAACACATCCAGATTTAAATTATTACTTGGGAGTTCATTCTTCACCCGGCAGATCAGGCGGACTTTAGCAACAGCGCGGACAAGGCTGAAAATATCAGACCCGTCATCCAATACCAAATTGCCCTGCGCAATTCCCTCAGAACCAGCTTTGGTTTTATTCAGGCTTATCCGTCCTGTCACACTCACCGACATAGGTATTCCTTTCCCATCTTTGAGGGCAGTCATGATCTGGTCCGATTTCAAGCCATCCTCCAAGTGTTGATAACTATAACCATCCTGATGGTCATTCAGCACCATCGTACGCAAATCCTGCAGTTCCGCTTGAGTATAGCTGGCAAGATTTGTCCGTAAATCGATCCCGGGATTGGCGACCAGATAAAAACGTTTATAGCCGGGAGTGACTTCCATCTTAAAGGTATATTTTCCTCCTGCCTCTGCCATATCGTACACACTGAACCTTTCCGCTTCGCAATACTGGCTGGCACCGATGTTGAAGACAAAGACATAAAGCGAACGGATCGCCCTTTCCTCTTCCGATCCGGCATCGGTATCGCCGGAGACTGAAAGCGGGGTGGCACGTACCGTCATGGCCAACATCACCTTACCATCGTCGGAATCGTCTTTCCCGCCTTTCTCCCCGATAAGCACCTCATTGGAGCAGCCGGACAGGAGATACGCCAACCCTGCCAGCAACAAAACAGCAATCATATGTCGGGATATTCCTTTCATTTCTTATAAATCCACAGAGCCGGGGCGTAAAGCCCAGCCGTTAATAATGATCAACCCGTCAAACCATTGTTCCTCGCCCGGTTCACCTTTCAGGTAAAGGGTGATGGTATAGAAATCCTGCCGGTCGAGGTATTCCTGGTCAGACTTTATCCTGCCGTCCTGTTCCCTGCCGGTCATCAGAAGGTACTCCACCAGCGGAATATCGACCAAGGTCATATCACCGGAAGCATTGGTAATATGCAACCGCATGGCATCGTTTTCCATCAGGCGCGAGAGGGACAGTTCGGCTATCACATTCGAAACCGCCTCCGCACCGCCGGACCCCTCGCCGTCCGTCCCTTCCGTTTGCAGGTAAGGGCGGTAAACCAGGGGGTGGCAGTCGAGCAACGTATTGTCGTAAGCCAGCCGTCCGTTGCCATGCGGGCATAGTATGCTAAAATCGTAATCGGCTGCATGTAGGATCGCTCCGTCACGCCGTTGAAGGATGACACGCAGAATATTCGTATCCTTGATAAGTCGGAGCGTATCGGTCTGTTCCGTACCCGGCTGAGGGACGGTGACCGTTTCCTGCATCGCCTGCCAAAGCGGGGAAAGGGGTTTGTCGCGGGGAACTTCGCCGTCGCCATCGCATCGCAGGGTGACCACCAGGTCTTCCGGTACGGAAACACCCGCTTGCATGCCGGAAGGTTCGAAGCATCCCTCTTTCAATCCAGCCCACGCGACCAACCGGTATTTACCGGGGGCGAGCGGTAGAGGCAGACGGTAACCGGGTTTGCGCAAGGCTTCTCCTCCGTCGCTGAACGTGCGGAGGTACTTCCCGCCGGCATCGAAGACATAAACGGAAAGGCTGTCGACCTCACCGGCAAACCGGTCGGTGAACCCCATGTTGTAATCGTAACGAAAACAAACGGAGTAGGCCTGCGGGCATCCCGCCAGATCGTCATGGATGCAGGAGGTAAAGACCGGCAGGCATACCAGCCAGGCTACCAGCAATCGCCATATACGAACAGGTTCAGTCATACAATCCGGACTTTACAAGTCGATACTATGGTCTCTTTTCGCCCATGCAGAGATTTCGATACTGCAATTGATATAGGCAGTTTCGGTATCGACGGGTTCCTCCGGATCGTCGGGGATTGTCGGTTCGCCCGGTTCTTTGATCGAGTTGATGGTTACGGTGTACCAGTTATTTCTTACCACGCCGTAACGGCCGAGTTGGACCTGTGCATACTCGCCTTCTTTTACCCAGGGAGTACCGTCAGCCGGTGCATAACCACCCTCCTCATCCGTAAAATGACGGACAAAGATTTCGTAGTAACAGACGCCTTTGTCGTATTTCTGGATTCTTCCCATGCTGGAATGGAAAGCGTCCAGGGAGGCTCCGGAAAGATCGGTTGTACCAAAATCGTCTGTTTTTTGATAAGATACTTTATCCAATTTATAATGTAAATGACCATCGGACTTCAAAGTGATCTTCCATTTATTATCAGAAGAAGTACCTGTTAATATTCCTGTCGAAGTTTCCTTGGAATCATCAGTTGTAATGCCATCTCCATTAGTTGGAGCATCCGGCATATCATTATCTTTATTCAAATTATCATGTGCCCACTTTATAATTTTCAGATACATATTCTTTGCCGAATAATGTTCAGCCACTGTAGTGAACGACCACCAGGTTTCATCATCATCCATCGTATTATTACCTCCCGTTGTCACCTTCGTCTTATCCGGAATATACTTAGCCTTGACAATCAGACGGGTTACCTGGGATTTATACATCCAATTATAATCACAGGTATTTTCCAGGCAATATTCAGCGGCATCAGTCCAACCGGCATCATCCTTTACAGATGTTGGAGTCGAGAATTGAGATTCGGCAACAGTCCGGTCATAATTGGGATCGACTGCCCAATAGATACGTGCAGGATTCACTTTAGAAGGACAAATCGCATTCTCCCATAAAGGACTGATAGTCGACCAATTCGTTTCAACCTTGCGAAAAGGGAAAGCCTTCGTATTGGTATTACCGAGCGTCCACCCCAGGATGGTTATCTTATCGCCTGCATGGCTGAGATCGTTTCCCACTGTAAAATACTTTGTACCGGTATCAGCATCCGCCATATAATTATCACCAGCTTTCAGGCTCACCTTGGCAACTACTCTTTCTACACTAATAGTCGTAGGTTTACTTCCTGCTGTTACTTCATTGCTACTTGTAACACATTTCGTTAAGGTCTTCATATCCGAATCGCTATAAACGGGAGCGGAAGTCATCAGAAAACAGTCATGGGCCGTACCTAAAAGCCCTTCCAGATCGCCTCCGGGAATAGGAAGCGCATTATTAATGGTACTAAAAGGACTTCCCAGCTTCAGAAGTTCCTTCGCTATTCCTTCGGTAGGTCCCACATTGAGCAAAGCCAATACACGTACGGAATTACTGCTGATTGGAATAGGGCCGGTACTTAACGTTTTAGTAGTAGCTCCGGCATCACCATCTGCACTATTATCCGGTAAAATCGTTCCGGGCAAAACAGTTCCCGTACTCAGTTCTGCTTTGGTAGAAACGACTTCCGATAATACAAAATCATCTTCAGCAGTAGCACTTTCCTCCTGTCCTTCAGGAGCACGAAAGAAAAGAAGCGTCAGGTCAGACACTTTATATTCGCCTTTCTCTCCGGCATCGTAACCCAGTTCTGCCTTTGTTTCAGAACTCACCGTCGGCAACTTGATGCAGACCGAGGTATAGGTATCTTTTTCGGGTTGCGGGTCACCCTTATCATCTTTCACTTCGTCATTCGTACAGCCCACCAAAAGCGGTGCCAGCAAAGCTGCCCAATAGAAGTAATTCTTTTTCATATATCAGTTAGTTTAATAATGACGGAAAAAGGTCACCGGTGTGGTGACCAGGGAGGGTCTCTCTACCGGAGACCGTCCTGTCTCCGCAACGGCGACGCCTCTGTCGCCAGTGGGAAGACAGAGGCGTCGCCGACAGGAAACCCGGAAATAGTACTTACTCGATCTCCGGACGGTCGCCTCCTCCGCCCTGTTGCCCGACAAATACAGGAATAGATACGGAGTTAGGTGTTTTACGTACGCCGGTTTTTCCTTTCATATATTGAGTGGTGATAGTCAGTTCGTAGCTTCCGTTTGCCAAGTCGGCAGGAACGACAAACATAATTTTGGACGGATCGTTAATCCCGAACATATCGCTTTCAATTTTGGTAATGGAGTCGGTCGTCGTATTGCGCAAAGTGATGCCGACAGAAGGATCGTTGCCAAGCACACGAAGATAAGAACCACGAATAGCGAAATTTCGCCCCGGTGTCATGCTTCCGTCGGTCAGGCCATTGCTGCGGTCTTCGGTTTCAAGCACATACATCATGCCCGGTTTTTCACCTTTAATGACGACTTCGGTTTTTGCAATCTCTTCACGAAGGACTTTATCCTGAATGAAAGAGACATAAATACCATTCTTCAGAGGATTCCAAAGCCCTTTTTCGACTATTCCGGTAAAACGGGGCACGGCATAGAACAGGCCGGTATTCACATTGTAGCCGTTCATCAGGAAGCGAGCCACCATGCGTTGGAAAAGGGTTACTACATGAACGAGGGTTTCTTCGCGAAGTCCGGTATCTTCCGAACGCATTTCCGCATAAATTTCGGTAAGGCCGACATTTCCGGCAGGGTCGAGCACTAAAATCTGGTCATTCGGGTCTGACGTAACACTGTTATCAGTCAACCATCCTCTTAATTTGTTTTGCATAATACTAGCTTTTTAAGATTAATAATTCTTCACTACGCATTTTACGGGCGTTGTCTGCCGTCAAATCATAACCGGACCAAACGTTCGTTTCAACACGCCGACAAATCTATGCCTTTTTTATTATCTCGCCAAATATTATTGTAATTTTTATATATTATAAAACAATCATAAAAGACCAATTCACAGATAACAGATTTCTTTTAAAGAATAACTTCAGAGAAATAGAAGCATCTTAAAAACACCAAAAACAAACCTTGTTTATCAAAGACCATACTATCCAAATAGCATAACAAGCAATTACTACCTGTTATAAAAGAAGGATTAAACCACATTTAAAATGTAATGATTTTCATAATATCTTACTGTAAAAAATAACACTTTCAAAACATCGGTTATTGTATAAAATAATAGAATAAAAAACTCTTGTATCCCCCCTCTAATTAAGCCACCATATCCAACCATCACAAACTCAAACTCAAACCCACATAACAAAAAGCAATCGGAAAACACGAATGCCGCAGGCTCTCTTTTGCCGTTGGTTGAAACTGACGGCAAAAGAGAGCCTGCGGCACGAGGCGAGCCTCGTTTAAGAGATAATTATGGGAATAATTTTATTCTTTATTCAGGATATATTCTTATTCAACAATTTTTTAGCCTCCGCTTCCGACAGGTTGCGACGACCAGCATACTCTTTCATTTGTTCTTCGTCGATCGAGCCGATCATAAAGTATTGTGAGTCGGGATGGGCGATATAGATACCGCTTACCGTTGCTGTCGGGTACATGGCGCCGTTTTCCGTCAGTTTCACATGGATCTGCGACATATCGAGCAGGTTGTCCAGCGTATAATTCAACAACTGGTCGGGCAATGAAGGATAACCGATTGCCGGACGGATACCCTGATATTTCACTTTGTACAGGTCAGGGATCGACAAGGCTTCGTCCGGAGCATACCCCCAGTATTCCTTGCGGACTTTTTCATGGAGATATTCCGCCAGGGCTTCCGCCAGACGGTCCGTCAATGTCTGAAGCAACATGGAATTGTAGGTGTCCCCTTCTTCTTCCAGCTTATTCTTCAAGTCTTCGGCACCAACACCGGCCGTTACGACAAACGCCCCCGCATAATCGGTACGGCCTTCCGACACCGGCATGATATAATCGGCCAGCGATTTATAAACGCCCTCCTCCTTTTTCGACTGCTGACGCAATACCGGGATCGCGATCTCTCCCATCCGGATCGTATCGCCATCGCTGTTAGCCGGGAAGAAACCGTAAATGGCCTTGCAATATTCAGCCTTCATCTCCACCAGGCGGTCCAGCAGTTTGGCGGCGTCTTTATACAGTTGCATGGCTTCGGCAGCCTTGGCACGGTCCTCTTCCGGAAAATCGGCCAGCCAGGAAGCACGACAAGCGTCGCAACCGTGTATCTGGGTGATACCGGCAAAGCGGCCGTTTAGTTTCCAGGCGGTAAAGAAGAATGTCCAGTGTATATACGGAATAATTTCCTCCAACGGGATATAAGGCAATACATGGATACCCATCTGATTCGGAACCACCGGCGTATACCCCTTCCAATCTATCTGCTGAGGATTAGCACGAGCTTCGCTCAATGAAACCAGCACTTCCTTTTTCTTTTCCATGGAAGCACGCAAGGCTTCATATTCATTATTCAGGTTTTCGATATACGCATCACGGGTATCCGGATTCAACAACTTGGCTGCGATCAACGGATTCTGCGACGCATCGAGCACATGGATCACCGGATAGTCGTAATGAGGAGCGATCTTGATAGCCGTATGCAATTTGGAGGTTGTCGCACCGCCCACCATAATAGGTATGGTCAGACCGGCTTTCTGCATTTCATCCGTCACATGCACCATCTCTTCCAGCGAAGGGGTGATCAGGCCGGACAGGCAAACCAAGTCGGGCTGCTCCTTCATGGCAGTCTGCACGATCACTTCGGCAGGAACCATCACACCCAGGTCGATCACTTCGTAGTTGTTGCAGGCCAGGACAATCGAAACGATATTCTTTCCGATATCATGCACATCGCCTTTTACGGTAGCAAAAACCACCTTTCCGGCTTTTGCCGAGCCGGAAGCGGACTTCTGCGCCTCGATGGCCGGTTGCAGGATAGCAACTGCCTTTTTCATCGTGCGGGCAGTCTTCACCACTTGCGGCAGAAACATCTTTCCGGCCCCGAACAGTTCGCCGACCTTATTCATGCCGCTCATCAACGGACCGTCGATAATATCCACGGCACGCGGATATTCCTTCAACGCCTCCTGCAAGTCTTCTTCCAGATGGTCGCCGATACCTTTTATCAGGGCATATTCAAGACGTTCCTTCAACGGTTGTTCACGCCAGGCTTCATGCTTTTCTTCCGTTCCGCCCTGTTTCTCAACGACCAGGTTCTGGGCATAGGTGATCAGTTCCTCTGCCGCTTCGGGACGACGGTACAGGATCACATCTTCCAGCAAATTGCGGAATTCAGGTTCTATATCTTCATACAGTACGGCAGACGACGGGTTGACGATCCCCATATCCAGTCCCTTGCCGATAGCATGGTAAAGGAACACGGAGTGCATCGCCTCACGTACATAATTATTTCCACGGAATGAGAACGACAGGTTACTGATACCGCCACTCACCTTCGCTCCCGGCAGGTTCTGTTTGATCCATTCGACGGCACGGATAAAATCGAGTCCGTATCCGTTATGTTCTTCCATCCCAGTTGCGATTGCCAGTACATTCGGGTCGAATATAATTCCATTCGGATCGAAATCTATTTTCTCCCGGAGGAGACGGTAAGCGCGTCCGCAAACTTCGGCTTTCCGTTCGAAAGTATCCGCCTGCCCTTTTTCATCGAAAGCCATCACCACGGCGGCAGCTCCCAACTGTTTGATACGGGCGGCATGAGCCAGGAAGACTTCCTCCCCTTCTTTCAACGAGATCGAGTTGACAATACTCTTTCCCTGCACACACATCAGTCCCTCTTCGATCACTTCCCATTTGGAGGAATCGATCATGACGGGGACACGGGCGATATCAGGCTCGGAAGCGACCAGGTTCAGGAAAGTAGTCATCTCCTTCACCGCGTCGAGCATTCCATCGTCCATATTGATATCGATCACCTGGGCACCGTCTTCCACCTGTTTGCGGGCAATAGTCAGCGCCTCTTCATAGTTTCCTTCTTTGATCAGACGCAGGAACTTGCGCGAGCCGGCCACGTTACAACGTTCGCCGATATTGATAAAGTTATTTTCTTTCTTTACTTCCAGCAGTTCGAGGCCCGACAGCCACAGGCAATCCGGTTTCGAAGCCGGCACATGCGGCATCGCTCCTTTTACCAATGCCGGATACTGGGCGATATGGGCCGGAGTCGTACCGCAACAGCCACCGATAATATTTACCAGCCCTTCTTCGATAAACGGTTTGACATGGACAGCCATCTTTTCGGGTGTCTCATCGTATGTACCGAAACTGTTAGGCAACCCGGCATTCGGATAGGCACTGATAAAGTAAGGGGCATGTTTGGCCAGTTCCGCCAGATAAGGCTTCATATCGGCCGCACCGAACGAGCAGTTCAGGCCGATGCTGACCAGGTTGATATGCTGGACCGATGCCAGGAAAGCACCCAGCGTCTGGCCGGACAACGTGCGTCCGCCCTGAGCCGACAACGTCAGGGACAACATGATAGGCAGGTCTTTGCCTTTTTCCTTCAAAACTGTTTCGGCTGCCTCGAGTCCGGCTTTCACATTCAGCGTATCGAAGGTCGTCTCGAAAAGGATAAGATCGACACCACCGTCAATCAAGGCCTCCACCTGTTCCTTATATGCTTTATATACATCTTTATAGGTAACGGCACGGTAAGCTGGGTTGCTTACATCTGGGCTCATGGAGGCGGTCTTGTTAGTCGGACCGATCGAGCCGGCAACAAAAATAGTCCTGCCGGGATGCTCCGCCATGAACTCATCGGCCACTTCGCGTCCCAACTTTCCGGCAGCCAGGTTTATTTCGCGCACATATTCCTGCATGGCGTAATCTTCCATCGAGATCGCGTTGGCATTGAATGTGTTGGTGGCAAAAATATCGGCCCCGGCATCCAGGTATTGCCGGTGAATGGATTTGATCACGTCCGGACGGGTGATACACAACAGGTCGTTGTTCCCTTTCAGTTGTCCGGGGAAATCGGCAAAACGGTCGCCGCGATAATCCTGTTCATTGAGTTTGAAACCCTGGATCATGGTACCCATACCACCATCCAGTATCAGGATACGCTCCTGCAGAGATCGTATAAATTGTTCTTTAGTCATAGATATGTTGTTTCTTTATGAAAAGAGAAACGGCAAGAATATCTCTTACCGTTTGAATGCCCTGTCCATCTCCCGCTTATCGTCACGGGCTTTGATGGAATCGCGCTTATCGTATTCCTTCTTACCTTTGGCAATAGCGACAACCACTTTCGCCAGCCCTTTTTCATTAATGAACATACGGGTCGGGATAATGGTAAAACCACTGTTGCGGGCGGCACTGTCTATCTTGCGCAGTTCCTTTTTGGTAAGCAGCAGTTTGCGGTCGCGGCGTGCGACGTGATTATTATAGGTACCATAGAAATACTCGGCGATATACATGTTCTTTACCCACAACTCGCCCTTCTCCATGATACAGAACGTATCCACCAGGCTGGCTTTTCCCAGGCGGATGGATTTGATCTCCGTCCCTGTCAGCACAATCCCGGCAGTAAAAGTGTCGAGCAATTCGTAATCGAAGGTTGCCCGCTTATTCTTTATCTGTATATTATTACTAATCTTTTCTTTCATCTTTTTCTAACTGTCAATAACGTAACCCCGGCATCAGCATGAATAAAACAAACTCGATCACCGCCGGTGTCAGCAAAATGATAACGGTCGTTATACCGGCAAACTTCAGGCGTTCTTTCTCTTCCACCTGCATGTAAGGACCGGCACCTTCCCATACAATATAAAATGTATAAAGTATAAAGATGCGTAGGAAGAAAAACTCCGGCAACAGCATCAGTACGACGTTCAACGCAAACATCAGGGAGGATGAATAACCGACAAAACGCTGGCAAAGTTTCATATCTTTCTCTCTTTTAAACAACCCCTGCCAGGCTTCATTCAGCAAATACGCCCCGAGATAGAAACCTCCGAACGAAGCGACCAGCGTCTTGATCGACGACTTCAACGCCAGTTCGACATCAAATTCCTTCCGTGTAAACAATACGCCCAGAAAAGCTGCCACAGTTACCAGCCCGATTAACGGATATATAAAGCGCGACAAGAACTCGTCGCCCTTCTCTTCTTTCCTCGACAGCATATCCCAGGCCTTCCCCGGTTGGGATATGATGGCTATAACCCATTTAATTATCTCCTTGTACATCTCTCTGTTTTTCTATTTGAATGTATTCTCCCTATCCCCTCTATTTATCTGTTTTTCCTTATTCAGTCCTGCTGTTAATTTTATATTCTATCGGTTCCGTCCTGTCCCAGATACAGGCCGTCGTATCCTTATTAAAAGCAGAAGCATAATTGATCGCTATAGAAAATGTGTTACTGCCTTTTTCTTCCTCCAAAGCACTCACCATATTATAGAACTCTTCCACACTAAAGGCATTCACCAGGTTCAGTTGCTGGCCTTTAGGCAGCTCCTCTCCTTCCCCGACTTCAATTCTCGCTATCGCTCTCAGATATAAATTGTAAATACGTTTGCCGTCTTCCTGGGTATACAGGTTTTCAGGATTATAGCTTATCATGAAACTATCCTTCTGATTCTCCACAACCGTATGGGTACTCCATAAAAACAACCGGCCTCTGATATAAAAGTCCCTTCCAGTGATAGCCTTCGTCAGCATCTCGTCTTTCAATACGACCGTTGTATCCGTCCAGTTTTTATCCACAGGCCACAAATCCACAGGAACAGGATTTTCTATCAACTCGATAGACAAACTATCCGAATTCTGTAACTCAGGAGTAGCCGAATCAAATGAATATTTTATCAGAAAACAATCGCCATTATTCCCGCTTACGCCTAAATTGGTACCATAAAGGAAACGCCCGCCCTCAACAAAGAAACCCTGGGTCGGACGGGTCTGATACACTGCTTCCTGCTCCCCTACGGTGATCCGTGTATTCGTATCCCCCAGACAAGAGGACATCATCAACAAGCAAACTATGAATATGCTATATAACTCTTTATTTTTCATCACATTCTATCTTTACGAACATTCAAGTTAAACCACACCCCACATGACGGGATCGTACAAAGGTAGTAAAAAAGGAAACACAACAAACAAGAAAACCGGGAACCTTTGCAAAAACAAAGAAACCCGGCTTTCTCTATATAATTAATTAACAATTAAATCGTATCGGAATAGTAGGCTTTCGGAAGCTGGCGGCAGTTGTACTGGGAAGCCATCACCTCGCCGTAAGCACCGGCCGAACGCAAGGCGATCAGGTCCCCGCGATGTGCTTTATTCAATTCTACATCTTTGCCGAACACGTCGGATGATTCGCAGATAGGGCCAACTACATCATACAATTCAACCTCTTCATCACTGGAGATATTCTCGATCCGGTGATAAGCATCGTACATGGCCGGACGGATCAGTTCGGTGAAACCGGCATCCAGGATAGCGAATTTCTTTGTCTCGCCTTCCTTTACATACAGTACCTTTGAGATCAGCGTACCGCACTGGGCTACTACCGAGCGGCCCGGTTCGAAATGTACCTGCTGGCCGGGACGCACTTTCAGCAATTTGTTGAATACGGCAAAGTAATTATCGAAAGCCGGGATCGGCAAATGATTCGGGTGATAATAATCGATACCGAGGCCACCTCCGAAATTCACATTTTCGATCCGGATACCACGTGCTTCCAGGTCTTCCTGTATTTCGTTTACACGAATCACCAGGTTACGGAAAGCCGACATGTCCGTAATCTGCGAACCGATATGGAAATGGATACCGATCAGTTTCACATTTTTCAGATTCGCCAGGTTATCCAGCACCTGTCCTAACTGGCTCAGGTTGATACCGAACTTGTTCTCCTTCATACCGGTCGTGATCTTGGCATGTGTATGGGCATCCACTTCCGGGTTGATACGGAGAGCGACCGAGGCTACTTTATTCTTTGCGGCAGCCAGTTCGTCGATTATCTCCAACTCTACCGCCGATTCCACATTGAAACAAAAAATATCGTTATCCAGTCCCAGGTTGATCTCCCAGTCGGCTTTGCCCACACCGGCAAAAACGATCTTATCTGCCGGAAAACCTGCATCCAATGCCGCTTTAACCTCACCGCCGCTTACACAATCGGCACCCAGTCCGTTTTCAGCTATGATAGAAAGGATTCGCGGATTGGCATTTGCCTTTACGGCATAATGTGCATGATAGCCGTATTTGCCGGCTTCGTTCTTCACCATATCCAGTGTATCCTGTAATAACTTTACATCATAATAATAGAAGGGCGTAGGAAGTGCCTTCAATTTATCTATCGGGAATGTTCCTTTGAGCATATTACTTTATTATATATAAATTAAAAAAAAGGGCAGTCCGGAAAAGGCTGCCCTCATATATTTAGTTGTTAAATAAATGATCGCTTAACGCTTGCAGCGCTTTCACTTTATCAGTGGCTTTCACCAGAAGCGAAACGTTGTAGTTGCTACCGCCATATGATATCATACGTACCGGAACATCTTTCATCGCCTGAACGATGCGGGCTTCAAAACCGACGTTATCCCATTCCAGGTCACCGACTACGCAAACAATTACCATATCTTCATCTACGGTAACGGTTCCGTATTTCTTCAGGTCGTCTACAATTTCTTCCAGATGTTTGCGGTTGTCGATCGTTACCGATACGCCTACCTCAGAAGTAGTAACCATGTCGATCGGAGTCTGGTAGTTTTCGAAAGTTTCGAATACCTTACGCAGGAAACCGGTAGCCAGCAGCATACGGCCGCTCTTTATCTTAATGGAAGTGATATTGTCTTTCGCTGCAACGGCTTTGATCTTTCCTTTTTCGGTGTTGTTGGAGATCAATGTACCCGGAGCATCCGGCTGCATAGTATTCAGCAGGCGAACCGGTATATTGTTCAACTTGGCCGGCAGGATACAAGTCGGGTGCAGGATCTTCGCACCGAAGTAAGCCAGTTCAGCTGCTTCCTCGAAATGCAGGTTACGGACAGGAGATGTTTTATCTACGATGCGCGGATCGTTGTTGTGCATTCCGTCGATATCTGTCCAGATCTGGATTTCATCAGCATTGAGGGCTGCACCGATCAAAGAAGCGCTATAGTCGCTACCACCACGCTGCAAGTTATCAATTTCACCGTAAGCATTACGGCAAATGTAACCCTGAGTGATATACAACTCGGCATCCTTATGTTCATTCAGCAGTTTAACCAGACGCTCTTTGATATATACAGGGTCCGGTTCTGCATTCTTGTCCGTCCGCATATATTCCAATGCCGGAAGCAGGACAGACTTCACACCTGTTTCATTCAGATACAGGTTCATCATGCCGGTAGAGATCAACTCGCCTTGTGCCAGCACGACCTTTTCTTCGAACAGGGTGAACAGGTCTTTAGTAAAAGTGCGGATATAATCGAAATGAGATTTTACAAGTTCTTTGGCTTTCTGCTTATATTCGTCGGTACTGTACAGTTCTTCGATATGTCCGTAATATTTCTGTGCAAGCTTATTGATGATTTCATTTGCACCATCCGGATTTTTCTTGTACAGGTAGTCGGATATTTCAACCAACGAGTTGGTTGTACCTGACATGGCAGACAATACGACAATGTTACGGTCGCCCGTGCAAATCAATTTTGCTACATCTTTCATTCTCTGTGCAGATCCCACAGAAGTACCGCCAAACTTTAAAATTTTCATTTTCTTTTCCTATAATTAAATTGTTCGTTCCTTGCTTCTTTTGCGTGTGCAAAGTTACATAAAAAATTATTCACCGACATCACCCAGGCGTGCATTCTCACATTTAACTATACGGGCCGGATAATTATGCACCAGTGTGTAGTTATGTGTAGTCATTATCACCGCCGTACCCTTCTCACAGATGTCGTGCAGAAGCTGTACGATCTGGCCGCTTGTTTCAGGGTCCAGATTGCCGGTCGGCTCATCGGCTAATATCAGTTTAGGATCATTCAGGAGTGCTCTTGCTATGACGATACGTTGCTGCTCGCCACCCGATAGTTCGTGCGGCATCTTGTACCCTTTATTATGCATACCCACCTGGTGAAGCACATCGTCTATGCGCTCCTTAATCTCGCTCTTTTTCTTCCAGCCTGTCGCCCGCAAGACGAACTCCAGGTTTTTGATCACCGAACGGTCGGTAAGCAGCTGAAAATCCTGAAACACAATCCCCAGCTTACGGCGAAGATACGGGATATCTTTCCGTTTCATCTTACAGAGATTGTAATCCAACAGCCAGGCATCGCCTTGACTGATGGGGATTTCGCAATACAAGGATTTCAACAGACTGCTCTTTCCGGAGCCTACTTTTCCAATGACGTACACAAACTCCCCGTTACACAAGGTAAAAGAGGCATCGTGTAAAATGACATTTTCATCGCGGCAGATTTCTACGCCATCCAGTCTGAGCAGTGTTGTATCTTCCATAGTAATTTATCCTTTATGTCTTTTCTTTAATTCGCGTGCCAGGTCTTCCAGACGAAGTCCTTTGCTGGTGAGTAATACGATCAGATGATAGATCAGGTCGGATGCTTCGTAGATAAAGCCGTCTTCCGTTCCGTTGGTCGCTTCGATCACAGTTTCAACCGCTTCCTCTCCCACTTTCTGGGCCATACGGTTCACACCTTTCAAAAACAGGGAGGTCGTATAGGAGCCTTCCGGCATTTCCTGACGGCGCTGTTCGATAAAGTCCTGCAAATATTTCAGGAACATGATATCTTCCACATTCTTTTCGCCGAAGCAGGTATCAGCACCTGTATGGCAAACCGGACCGGCGGGATTGGCTTTGATCAGGATCGTATCATTGTCGCAATCCACCATCATGCTAACCACCTGCAGGGTGTTGCCGCTGGTTTCGCCTTTCATCCATAAACGGTTCTTTGTACGGCTAAAGAAGGTCACCTTACCGGTTTCCTTTGTTTCTTCATAGGCTTCTTCATTCATAAAACCCAGCATCAATACTTTGTTGGTATTGTTATCCTGAACGATTGCCGGGATAAGTCCGCCCATTTTTTCAAAATCTAATTTCATCTTATTCTTGTAATTATATTCTTACATTGATTCCTTCCCTGTTCAGATACTGCTTCAGGTCGGCTATGCCGATTTCACCGAAGTGAAATACGCTGGCAGCCAATGCCGCATCAGCCTTACCTGCCGCGAATGTATCACGGAAATGTTCCATCTTTCCGGCACCACCCGATGCAATGACCGGGATATGCAGGTTGTCCGCCAGGGTCGACAACGCCTCGTTTGCATAGCCGTCTTTCACACCATCGTGTGTCATACTGGTAAACAGGATCTCTCCGGCTCCCAGGTTTTCAGCTTCGGCCGCCCACTGGAAAAGATGTTTCTCTGTCGGGATACGTCCGCCGTTCAGATAACAGATCCAGTCGCCATTCTCATAATTTGCATCGATAGCCACGACACAGACCTGGCTTCCGAAGTTCTTCGCGATCTCTTCGATCAACGAAGGGTTGCGCAGTGCCGCCGAGTTGATGGATACCTTATCGGCACCGGCACTCAACAGACGGTCTACATCTTTCAATTCGTTAATACCGCCGCCCACAGTAAAAGGGATGCTGATATTTGCAGCTACTTTTTTGACCAGTTCGGTGAAGGTCTTACGTCCTTCATGCGAAGCGGTTATGTCCAGGTAGACGAGTTCGTCAGCTCCTTCCCGGCTATATTGAGTTCCCAACTCCACAGGGTCTCCTGCATCGCGGAAATTTACAAAATTAATACCTTTTACTGTTTTTCCATCTTTAATATCCAGACAGGGCACTATTCTCTTGGCTAGCATACGTTGATTTCTCCTTTGTTTCACGTAAAACGAAGCAGATCTTTCAAATCGATCTTTCCTTCGTAGATGGCTTTGCCGAAAATTACCGCCGGTATTCCCGCCTCAGCCAGTTTTTCTATATCTTCTATCGAACTGACGCCGCCGCTGGCTATGATATATATAAAAGGTAATGCTTCCCGTATTTCCTTATATAATCCGATAGCCGGTCCCTGCAGCATTCCATCCCGGCTGATATCCGTACAGATCACTTTTGTGATTCCTTTGTCGTAATACCCCTCGATGAAAGGGATCAGTTCCTTATCAGTAGTTTCTTCCCACCCGCTGATAGCGATCTTTTTATCTTTCGCATCAGCGCCTAATATAATCTTTTCGCTTCCGAACTTGGTAATCCAGGAAGTAAAAACTTCCGGGTTCTTCACTGCGATACTTCCGCCGGTCACCATCTGCGCACCGCTTTCAAAAGCGATCTCCAGGTCGTCTTCCTGCTTCAGTCCGCCACCGAAGTCTATCACCAAAGCGGTCCGTGTTGCCAGTCTTTCCAACACACGGTAATTGATGATCCGTCCCTGACGGGCACCGTCCAGATCCACTACATGCAAACGACGGATGCCATGCGCTTCGAACATCTTCGCCACTTCCAGCGGATCTTCGTTGTACACCTTCTTGGTATCATAATCGCCTTGCGTCAGGCGGACACATTTGCCATCTATCAAATCTATTGCAGGGATAAGCTCGATCATATTCTCTTACAGTTTTAGAAAGTTCCTCAGAATTACTTCACCGACCGAACCACTTTTCTCCGGATGGAACTGCGTTGCGTAGAAGTTATCCTTATGCAGCGAAGCACTGAACGGTAATATATAATTAGTGGTAGCAGCCGTATATTCATTTACGGGTACATAATAACTATGTACGAAGTAAACAAATTTATTCTCCAATTGTGCGGTAAATAAACCGTCTTTAACCTGAGTGATGGTATTCCATCCCATATGGGGCACCTTATCCTCATGACGGTGGGGAATGAACCGCTTTACTTCCGTGTCAAAAATCCCCAGGCACTCTGCATCTCCTTCCTCAGAATGACGACACATTAATTGCATACCCAGACAAATACCCAATACGGGTTGTTTCAGATCCTTAATAACAGCATCCAGTTTATGTTCCTGCAGATGAGCCATTGTCGTTTGTGCCTCCCCTACACCTGGGAAGATCACTTTATCTGCTTTACTTAATACTTCCGGGTCCGCTGTTATCACAGGACTTACGCCCAATCGTTTCAGTGCATAATTCACTGAGTAGATATTTCCGGCATTATACTTAATAATGGCGACGTCCATTTTTCTTTCTCCGTTTTCTTTTTTTATATTGAGTTGCAAAAGTAACAAATTATCATAACATATCACCGTATGGTTTATGAAAAGTTGCCAAACAGTATAGATTTGTAACAAACCTGTTTTCTAAATAGGTAATTGGAAAATGAAAAAAGCCATAACACACGAAACGCCCAAACATAAAAAAAGTCTGCTAATCTAACGACTAACAGACTTTTTTGGCGGTCCGGACGGGACTCGAACCCGCGACCCCATGCGTGACAGGCATGTATTCTAACCAACTGAACTACCGAACCAAATAAAATAAAAAGACAAAACATTATTCAAAAGAGGCGGTCCGGACGGGACTCGAACCCGCGACCCCATGCGTGACAGGCATGTATTCTAACCAACTGAACTACCGAACCTCTTCTTGGATAATCAATCTCTCTCGATTGCGGTGCAAAGGTAGATATTATTTTTAATTCTGCAATACTTTAAGCAAAAAAAATACACCAATATTTCAACCATACCTGATAGACAACAAATTAGAAAGCATATATTTTTAAGAAAATATCCACTAAACACATGCTTGCCACGCTTAGATACTTACTCGCGTATCTCTCCTTTATGCACAATCATTTTTACCAATGTCTGCATCGATTTATGTGTATCCGAAACCCATAACACCGAATCGTTCTGCGCATAAATACGAACAGGCAGTAAAAAAGAGTATCCTTTGATGGTCTTTATTTTTTTCACCCATTCACCTTGTTGGCTATCATATATATTGATAGCATCGTTATCACCGGTTGCATACCAACGTTCGTTACACAAAGCAAACGTCTTAGGTTTAAATTCGAGAGAAAGAGACAGTTCGTCCATATCGATGGAAGTTCCGTTTACCAAATCATCATTTACCAATGTCGGATCGAGTACACGTATTTTCTTTCCCTCATAATCTGTAAGCAGAATATTCCCTTCTGCATTGAACTGCATATAGTGAGGAGCAAAACCATTATTACCCGGACTGTTATTTCCGGAAACTTGCCAATGACGGTTTATCTTCTGATAATTTTCTTGAGTAACATCCGACTCTTTATAAATACTGACCTTTCCGTTCTTGTCGCGTGCAAAGATAAGGCCATCTTTCACCGCAAGCGCTTGTGCCTGAAATACCGGACCACTCCATTGTCCATTTCCAATGCAAGTGACATAAGTCAGATCCGGTAGTTCGAACACATGAATGCGCGACTGCCGCTCAGCAACATATAATCGATTTCCTGCCGGAACAATAGCTTCGATCGAACTCCCGAAATTCTTTTCCTCATTGTCGAATTGCCATGATTTCACCACATCCAGCAATCGCCCCTCCTTTGTATTGAATACCAACAAACTGTTTCCTTCCTTTCCTATGTTAGCAATAAAAAGAGTATCTCCCAGATGTGCTACAGTATAAGGCGAGAAGTCCTCCAAGGCTTCCATTCCTAAAGTTTCCGCATTAACTAACTGTGCAGCCTCATAAGAATAATACCAATAACTATCATATTCGGGCGAATCCTCCTCCGGGTTCCCTATATCATCACTGCTGCACCGAATGGTCAGTATACCCAACAATACCAACCAGATATAAACATACATTTTCATATTCACTTTCATTTTTATGGGATCAACTTAGTTTAATTCATTCATAGGGATTGCATAGATACACGCTCCGCTCTTTGTACGGTCTATCATAAACAAGGTATTACGGCGAATACAGAATTTTTCCGGAACCTGCAAGGTGACATCTCCAACAACCGTGTAATCTTTCAAGATTTCGCCTGTCACCGGATCGACTTCGCAAAACTTCTCCTTGCCGTTTGAACTAACAAACAACCGACCTTCATAAAAATCCAAGGCATAAGGAATATTTGCATACGTCAGCTGATCGACACGTTTAAATGTTACTCCTTCACGGATAGCATCAGGGGTAAAGATATCTATACGTTTGGACGGATGAGTAGAATACAATAGTCCGCTCTGTTCATCTACTGCCATACCATAAGTACCGGCGGTTTCACCCAAATGTTCGGAACGGATATAGATACGCGGAGCCTTTTTCCCCGGTTCCAAAATTCGTTCTTCCACAATATCGATATAACGTTTATCATGAATCATAATCAGTCCCTTATAACATAGCACATCAAAAGCATGAACAGTCTGCGAAGGCCCTGTTCCCCAACTACCGGTACCGATACAAGTGATAAACTGATGGTCTGTCGCATCAAAAATCTCCGTTCGGCTACCCTCATGAGTAACGTAAATCTTTCCGTTAGCACGTGTAACCCCATTCGGTCGACCTGCAAATTTTTCCTGGGCATCCTCCCAGGTCCATTCCTTGATACTTTCCAAATACTTCTTACCACCGTTCGCTATACTGAATACTTCCAGGCTATAGTTATTATCGGCATCATTCACGACATACAACGTATCACCATATGCAAACACATCTTTCGGACGGAAAGTAGCTGCCGTTGCTCCCGGCACATCTGAATAATCCAACTTGAAAGTAACAGGTTCTCCATCGTTTCCCTCAGAAGTATTCTCTTCGCGTAGCGGTGACAACCCACCATCGAGGGCATCCAGTTCCGGATCTTCAATAATATACTTAGAAGCTACATAGATATCGTCAAAATACCTGTTTTTACTCCGGCGGGTATGTAAGAAACGGCGAGAATAAACCGGCAGTTCTTTCTCCAGCGATAAATCCACATATACATTATTACACAAAGTAGGCCAGCCTGGTCCGGTTTGTTCGTATGTCATATTTCCGGCATGGCCATATCCGAGACAGTGTGCAAATTCGTGAAAGATAGTCTCCGTAATACTTTTATCGTCGGCATAATGTTCCAAATAACACACCTCATGCATACCGAAGGTAGTTCCTCCCCCCAGCCCCATGACTCCTGTCGTATATCCGAAAACCAGTCCAGCATGATTGAGTACTCTCGTCAACAGGGCGCTTTTGTCGATCTCCACCCTGTCATTGTTACTATGCAACGGTCCAAACTCATACAATGCTTTCTCGAACTTTTGCGACGAGAACATATAACTCATGTTCAGCGCAATAGCTACAGCTTCACGTGTATGCGAAGCCTTCATTTTATATTTCCAGCTAGCCTGAGTATCACTATATCTGCCAAAAGCGATGCGCCATTTGCAACGAATAGATTGCAACCTGTCCCAATAAGGATCGTCAGACTCTACCGTGAAAGAAATGTTTTCTCCCGTCAGATACGGGTTTGCCATGATACGGATCTTTTTTCCGCTACGGGTATAAGCCGTCAAGTCTTGAGTGGCAAACGGAATACATACCCGAAGTTGCTGAAACGGCAGCACCTTTTCGAGCGACATAAACATGAACTCTTCATCATATCCATCAATAGTCGCCCAGATAGTTACGTTTTTCAACGCTCTGGGACTATAAAAACGGAGTTGGAAATTATGATCGTCGTCCAATTGAATCTGCAACGGCTGAGTGACATAGAAACTGCGCTGGCTCGAATCGAAATAAATATCCGGCGATTCTTCATCGTTCAACAAATAATACGTATTATCCTCATTATAGGCAGCTTCCGTCATCCTGACGGGCAATTCTTCAATTACAAAACCACCTTCATCGGGTAGGGATACTTCATCATCTTTACAGCCAACCAGCTGCAAAAGCATACCAGCCAACACAAACAGGCTAGCGGGAAATAATCTTTTCATCGTCTGTCTTTGTTTAGAATTAAATATAATACTCTTCCGAAAAAGGGTGCAAAATTAATTATTTTCGATGTGTTTTACCAGTATTCTTATTGCAAGGAAGTCAAAATTATACTTTCATTTCTTAAGTATTCTCTTCAGGTGGGTAACGTCTTGTATTAAATTCACCGTTTCAAATTTTCCTTTATAAAACACAGCCCAGTTATTGAAAACACAAGGCAAATCCTTCGCTTTTTGTAATGTATCCACCTGAATCAATGATAGAGGGATATCATTCATTTCACAATATTGTTTAACAATCCCAATTTTTTGATCGATATAAGGACACTGCATATCATAATAAATTGTCAGCTCTTTGCTTTCTATTTCCAGCTTTTTGGCATTTTGTGCAAACTTCGGCATTGTTCCGTCAAAAGAAAGTGCAAGCAATTCATATCCGTTATCGGTAGTATCGACCACCTCAAAACCAAACTTTTTCGCAAATGACTGGTCGGAAAGCCAGGATTTTTGTTTTTCTGCCCCGAGCATACAAATACCGGATTTACCTTTTTCTTTGGCATCGGCAATACAATACTCCATCAATGATTTTCCATATCCCTTCCCTTTGTAACTGCCCAAAGTCCATAAACAATAGAGGTAATAATAGTTATCCCCGATTATGGGAACCCAAGCTGTTTCCAAAGGAGCATATTCGATAAAAACCGTTGCCTTCGCATTTAACTTTCTAAAGACATGACCTTCATTCAGCCGGTCAGAAAGCCATTGACGCTTTGCCTCAACACCCGGATGTAGCTTTTTAGTGCGGATAATGCAGCATAAATGCTCATCGGCAAGATTTGCTGTTGTTATGTTTATAAAATCAGTATCCATGTGTATCTTCGTTTCAATAGTGTAAATGTAGTGAACTTATATGAATTCTGCAATTCACCTCAAAAAACAAGCAATTCGTCAATCTTATTTGAAACCCGCTTCCCCACCCCATAGCTTTGCTGATAAATTATTAAACGACAAAAATATGAAGACGAAAAAGATCATTCAGATACTGCTTTTAGGATTACTAGCTTATCCTTTATATGCACAGCAAACAGAAATCAAAGTTTCCAGTAAAGTGACAGATGTCAATAATGAAACCTTGGAGGGAGTAACCAGCTTACCCTGCTTAAAAAGCAGGGAAGACAGTTTGCTATTTTCAGTAAATATATAACTAATTTTCAGCAAGATAGTAAAAACTATTGCTTGACACCCGGGTCTTGATATCATCGACACCCGGGTGTAAGCATCGTCAGGATGGGGGTGTAAAATCAGGTGAGACGGG
Source organism: Parabacteroides goldsteinii (assembly GCF_020091425.1). NCBI lineage: Bacteria > Pseudomonadati > Bacteroidota > Bacteroidia > Bacteroidales > Tannerellaceae > Parabacteroides > Parabacteroides goldsteinii. Next base: position 3,567,723 of record NZ_CP081906.1, read on the forward strand.
CATCCTGGCAACAAAAAGTCTTTATCCGAGTGAAGTTAAATCATAGTTTTGGTATAAAAAGCTGGTAGGCCGACGAATGATAAGGTACCGTATACAGCAGTAATGAACAGCTTTTATAGTCAAAAAAAGACTAACCGTTAGTTAAAACCCTGTTAAAATGACAGTTAAATGATAGATAAGTGATAGTTAAAAGCATCTACTATCATACATTAATCAACTGGAAAACAATATCATACACTAGAAAATGATAGTATGATAGTACATTTAATGAATTAAACCTAATGTATAAACTTTCACCCGACATTTGCCTATAACGCAGTTTATTCATACAAAGTTAATAAAACTCACCTATTAAACACTCTCTACCTACCGATGTCTTTCGTCATAGCTCTACCACACTGGCTAATGAACAACCACTACAAAGTAACTGTTATAAATGAAGATAAATAATTGTTTGTTGCAATCATAAATACTAGCAATATGGAAACTTTCAAAGATATCATACATGGAGATAAACCGGTTTTGGTTGACTTCTTTGCCACTTGGTGTGGTCCCTGTAAAGTAATGAGTCCGACAGTGGAAGCGTTAGGCAAGGAACTGGTTGGCCAGGCACGTATTCTGAAAATCGATGTCGATAAAAACGAAGCTGTCGCCAACCTGTACCGGATCCAGTCCGTTCCGACTTTAATCATTTTCAAAAAGGGTGAAATAGTCTGGCGTACTTCCGGAGTAATGGAAAAAGGGGCCCTTCTGGAACAAATCAAGAAGTTTATTGACTAAAATCTTTATTCCCGGAAACTCTTTCTATCTTTGTTCATAACAAACACATACGGTTATGAACAAAGAAGAATATAAAAAATATGCAGAGGAACATGAAGACTGGGCTCCCGGATGGGATGCTATCGACGAATGTTTCGAAAAACTTTATCCCGGACAAGAGCCGGAACATTTCGGCACCAACATCATTTCCAGAGCGATGATGGGTGGTGACGAGTATCTTGACGGATACAGCATCTACACCTCCCCCAACGGCTACAAACATCTTGTTACCTATGGCATGAGCGAATTATATGCCAACGAAGAAGCACAGGAAAACGAATTTAGCAAATGGGGATACGAGATGACCATAAAACTACCGGTCAAAACGAGTGAAGAATGTCAATGGACCATCAGCATGATGAGCAACCTGGCTCGCTACACTTTTACCCAGGAACGCTGGTTCGAGCCACTGCAATTCATAGCAGGTAACGGACAATCCATTAATTGGGATGTCGAATCAGCCATCACAGCCTTACTGATTGTAAATGACACAGAAGTCCCCGGCGTAAATACAATCCACGGAAAACTGGACTTTATGCAGCTGGTTGGTATCACAGAACAGGAATTACAAACAATAAAAGCCGATCCGTCAAAAGCATCGGTATTAATAGAGTTAATGAGAAAGGATAATCTAATGTTGGTAACAGATTTATTCCGTACAAAGAATTATTTATAGTAATCTTGACAGTGAATCCACTTTTTAAAACGCACCTTTTTCATTAACTTAAAATAACCAAACACAAGCAAAACGCAAATATGGATTTAAAGCCACTCTAAATCAAGCATAAAACCCTGATTAAAAAAACAATACAGATTCTATGCAAATTACATTATCATAAATATGGATTTACTCTACAAATAATTGAAATAAATTCACCCTAAAAAGAATCAAAGCCTATCGATTATAAATATTAATTCATACACAATTAACACAATTATACTACCATAAATCCACTTTTATATAAAATCAAATATGCAATTTTACAGTAATATTTATTAACTAAAAAACAAAGTCATGAAAAATCTAATTTCTTCTAGCACATTTTTATTAATGATACTCTTAAATCTAGTATCATGCCAAAGTGACCTAATCCAAGAAAATGGTCAAAGTGAATTGAAAACAAAAAGTAAATCTTTTTCTATTCATATTATTTATGAAGGAAAAGATTACCATTCTCAAGGAAAATTATTAAGCGATTCTCTTGTTATAGAAAATCAGGAGCTTAATTCATTAATCGATAGTATATTTAAAAAAAACAAAGAAGTACAAACTTATATACATCCAGATGGAACAATTGAATATTTCGATAATAAAGAAAAATTTCAAGCCAAATATCCATTAGAAGAAGTTGAGCTAGATTCTATAAATAAAATGGATACTATAAAAACAAAATCCAATTACTATGATCAATTTGATGGATATGCACAGATGTATGAAAATATAGGCTTACAAGGAATAATGCAAGATGCTGTAAATTTATATAATAGAGTTCCTCAAAAATTCACCATTGATCACAGCCTTTTTCAAAAAATATCTTCGATTGGGGTTTACTGTAATTCTGATGTACCAGGGGTAAAGTCCGTATTAGAATGCTATGACCAAACATCATGGAAAGGCAATTGTCTAATAGTATCAGGATATATACAGGTTTTATATGACTTAAATATAATACCTTGCCAAAAAGGAACTTGGAATGATAGAATAAGCAGTGTTAAATTTAGCGTAAAAGTATATAATTATTTCCCACCCAATTAAAGTCACACATAAACAAAAGCGAACTAACTAATGAACAAGAAGTTAGTTCGCTTTTCATTTTATTAATTAGACTCTTTCAGTATCTGAGTTTGGAAAATCTGAGACTTACCCCATGTTGCAGCGGTTGTATCTTTATTAAACTCTTTGATATAGTTAATACGGATATTCAACGTCTCATTTCCTGCTGCTGTTTCTCTTGACTGTAAAGTTTTAAAATGACCATTTGTTTTAAACGCATAATAAAAAGCGTTATTACCTACGACACCTTTACCATCAGCATTCTTCACAACACGCAAAAAGAAATCATAAACACGTTTTCCATCTACGGTCTGAGGCTCTAGACTTGGATTATATTGTAAAATATATTGATTATCCTGATCTGCTGCTGCTTTTTCATGACTTGAACCCAAAAACATAAAGTTTTTAAGAGTAAATGAATATGGAGTCATGAACATGAGAGTTGCATCCAAAGCAGCTATCTCATTAGGCATTATATTTGCAGTATCAACACTACTTGAAAAATATCCTTTATTATCCAATTTATTTGTGACTACAGCATTAGAAACCGTTGCATATTTATTCGAACCATTATTCGCTGGATCATCAGAACTGTAAGTACTAGTAAAATAAATACAATCACCCGGTTGATAATCTTTGAACACAGGAGAATATACAGGAGTATAATCATCTATATAAGCCACAGTCCTAAAATCATCCGAATAGTCTATAACTCCAAAACCGTTTAAACTACTCTCATTATTACCATCCAAACAAGAGGTCAACAAAATAGTTGCTGCGGCAACCACCCCTAAAGATTTTAGCTTCTTCATTTTCTGTTTTTAATTTTTATGTTATTAGTATTTGTTTCTTATTAAAAGCCAAACCGGAAACCGGCCTGCAGATTTACATTAAATGGTTTTTCAGAACGGACAGTTTCGATCGAACTGCCATTATCGAAATAATAATCAGCCCCTACTTCTGCATAAAGACTTACAAAACGAAACAATGGATAGCTTACACCGGCACGGGCATTCACAGACCAGAACCATTCTTTCATACGAATATGATCAGCTTCCTTTTCATATAATTCATTATGCATGTATTTTTTTGTCACCAATTTACCCGCCACATTCACTTCTGTCATGACTCCCGCTGCCGCATAGACCTGGAAACGTTTCCATTCAGCTATTCTATATGTCAAAGACAACGGAATACCTATAAAATGAAGTTTCTGACTCGTTTTATTGTGGTAGGCATCGGATGTTTCCCAGGAAGAAGATAATAAGGAATAATTCAAACCGGTTACTAAAGCAAACCGGTTATTTAAAGAATAACTCACTGACATCCCCAAAGAAACCGGTGTCTTATGTTTTACATTTGTCTTTCGCGCTGAATTCTCAAAATTAGCAGAATTCAAAAACAATAACTCCTGATCCGTAAGCGATGTATTCTTCAAAGCATATGTATTCAGCGAATTACTTGTTCCGGCAGTCACACTTCCGCCTCCCATGCCAAATCCCCATCTGCGTGGAGATACTTCTTTCTTTTTCTTGCCGACAGGAGCTGCATCCGCTATCAACGAACGGGTATCATCAGCAGAACCCACTTCCGGATAATCCTGCGCAACTTCTTCTGTTTCAACAACAGCAGTATTATCCGGCAGTGTTATAACTTCTGCATTCTCCTCCATATCATCATCTGAAGAAATAACGGCAGGTTCATTTTCAGCAACCTTTACAGTCGCCTTATATGTTGCCTGCATAACCGACTGTTGCACAACTGCCACCGGTGATGCAGTAATTCTTTCCTCGACAGGCTGTACCTGAGTAACAGACGCTTCTGTCTCTTTTGCCAGTTCCGTCTCTATTTTCTTTGTTTCCTGTTCGATCTTTTCAGCCAAAGGAGTCGCTTCCTTCTCTGACTTGAATAAATAAACGCCACTTGTTATCATCAACAGCGAAACTACGGCAGCCGCAGCCCAGTAGCGTAATGTCCGGCGGAAAGGTACCGGCGCTTTTACCGGCAAACGATCGGCTATGGCCTCCCAGTCCCCCGGCATTGTATCCACCTCAAAATCCTGCAATTTCGAGCGGAACAAATCATCAAATGTATCTCTTTCCTTTTCCATTCTTTCCTCTTAATACAATGCGTTAATCCTCTTTTGTAACATCTGTTTGGCGCGCGTAAACTGTGAACGTGACGTACTCTCCGTTATATTCAACATGTCGCTGATCTCCTTATGCGAATACCCTTCAATTGCGAACAGGTTGAATACCGTACGGAAACCGGCAGGTAACTCCTGTACCAGCTGCATCAGTTCAGCCGCCGACATATTGGAGATAGCCGAAGCATCCGGTTGGATCAGCTCCGCCGTATTATCCAGATCAGTCGATTCGCGCAGCACATCTGATTTACGCAAATATTCCAATGCACAATTTACAAAGATCTTTCGCATCCACCCCTCGAATGAGCCAATTCCCGAATAGGAGTCCATACTGGTAAAAACTTTAACGAATCCATCCTGCAGCAAATCACGAGCAGTCTCCCTGTCGTTCACATAACGCAGACAAACTCCCATCATTTTGCGGGAATACCTCTCGTAAAGCTCTTTCTGAGCCAGCCTGTCTCCCTTCCTACAACCATTTATCAGTTGTGTCTCATCCATTCAGTGTGTGCCTTCTCACCTCTTACGAGGCCGTACAAATATTATGATGTTATTCTCGTGCAAAACGCTGCATGTTTTACGAACTTTTTTTCATAAAAGAGGCGGACACATAGATCCGCCCCCTACAGGTATGCTTTGCAAAGATAAGATGTTCTACCGAATTTCCGTGTTAACGGATATAGACTGCTTACTTTTTTTTCGCAGGATTGACAGGACATCCGGCTCCATCGTCTACAGGCACAGCCTCCATACCGATCTTTTTAAAGGCTGATGCCAGTTTGGTTTTCGAGGTTTTATCCGGTTTGTAAGTGACAACTACCGTACGGGTAGTCAGGTCACATTTCATATCGGTCACTCCTTTTTCGAATGAGATATTCTTTTCTACTTTTTTCTGGCAATTGGCACATTCCATCCCTTCAACGAAGAAAGTAACGGTGTCTTTTTTCTTTTTTGCATCCTGTGCATAAACCGTAGAAAGAGTAAAAACGGCACAAATCAATGCTACTACTAACTGTTTCATAATGTATCTGTATTAATTGGTAAATATTTTCTGTTATTTAATCACGGCTGATGTTGAAACGCAGGCCGGCATATATCTTCCGTCCGTGAACCGGTCCCCAGACCATCGAACCGTCAAAATTGTCTCCCCGCGGATTTTCCGCATCTATGATCGGATGAGATTGCTTATAGTCAAACAAGTTCTCCGCGCCGACATAGACGGACCATCTGCGAAAATACTTTGTAATTTGCGCATTCACAACTGTATAAGCATTAAAATTAGGCTTCCACAGCGGATTTGTCGCATCCGGTGTCGGCATCCGGCCTCCTCCGTTGAACTGTCCGGTCAAATCGAACTGCCATTTCTTCAGCGGGGTTTGATAAGATGCGGTTGCCAATGCTTTATAATCGCTTACCAACGGTTTCTTCAAGCGCTGTGTCACACCCTCTGCATTCCGGTAATCGGTTTTAGCATCCGTATAACGGTAGGCGGCAGTCAGTGTAAACCCACGGAAGAAAGGATAAGTCGCTTCCACCTGGAAACTGTTTGAATAGGATTTACCGTCCAGGTTATAAAAACTGACGGCATGGGCATCGCTATCCATATCGACAACTACCTGCTTCAGGAAGTTGGTATAATACCATTCGCCGGTCAGCGTCAGTTCTTTTCCAAACAGAGGAATGTAGAATGACAAATTAACGCCAGTGTTCCAGGCTTCTTCCTGATCCAGATTATCCGCAATATTCATTTTACGGCTACTGGATAACAGGAAATTGTTTTCTGCAAGAATATTAGCCGTACGGAACCCCTTACCGACAGAAGCACGGACATGAAACCAGTCGAACGGATTATATTTAATATGTACGCGAGGCGTAACAAAGAAATCGTACAAAGAACTGTAATCTGCCCTGATGCCGCCTAATAGTATAAGCTTATCATTCAGGTTGTAAGTATATTGTACATAGGCACCCGGAACAACTTCCGTACGGTCGAACACTTTACGCACATCATTCTGCAACAGGTTCTCGTTAAAACCATCGTAGTTCATGCTCAAACCGGTACTCAGGCTATGGGCCGGAGAAAATTCCTTTTCATAGAGCAGGCTCGCATAGACATTGTTCTGATATACATTATAAGGAGTACGGTCATACATGGACTTTTGTTCATGATAAGAACCGGACAGGATCAAGGCTACGCTCTCCACCTTTTCCTTATCGATGATATAAGCCTGTTTGGTATATAACTCCGCCCGGTTCGTATTCAACTGCACACGATACGGATCCGTAAAATCATGATGTTTGGTGGCCTGCCCTCCCGTACGGCTTTCGTGCAGATAACGAACTCCATACTGGGCTACATAATTATCCAGTTTGTGATACCAGCGGTTCATCAGGTTGACCTGTTCTCTTAAAGGTGTATCCAGAAAACCGTCATCATTACCGTCATGCTGTTTCTTATCATTCGAATAATGCACCAGTAAACCGGTCGAAACCTTATCATTGATATGCCAGGAAGCATCCGCATTTCCTTCGTACCGTCCGGCATCACTACCGAACAGGTTTACAGAAAAAATATCAGCCGTAGGCGGTTTCTTAAATTCAACATTGATCTGCCCGGCTAATGCCTCATATCCGTTCTTTACGGAAGAGGTTCCTTTGGAGACCTGGATACTTTCCATCCAGGCACCCGGAACATAATCCAAGCCGTATAAGGAAGCTGCTCCACGGAAATTCGGATAGTTTTCCGTCAGCATCTGCACATATGTTCCGGCCAATCCCAACAGCTTAATCTGGCGAGCTCCGGTTGCTGCATCGGCATAAGACACATCCACAGAAGGATTTGTCTCAAAACTTTCCGCCAGATTACAACAGGCAGCACGGCAAAGTTCATCATAGGTGATCTTCTGAGTTTGCAACACACTGGTACGCGAAGCGATTGTTCCTATTTTACGCTCGCTGATCACGACTTCCTCCAGGGTTACTTCGCCTTTCAGTTTTATAGTAAGAGATTCATCAGTATTCGTTACCGGCATGACAAACGTTTCATAACCGATATAACTTACAACCAGTTTGTTTGTACTTTTTCTTGTTTTCAGTTCAAATGCGCCGTCTACATCGGTAGTCGTGCCTTGTTGGGTCCCTTCCCAATAAACATTCGCCCCGATGATCGGCTGGTTGTTATCATCAAACACATGCCCTTTTACTTCCTCCGCCTGGGCAAAAACTGCGCAGAAAGTCAATATTATAATAAGATAGAGTTGTTTCAACATGTCTTACATTTGAGTTATAATCATTAATTCAGAGGAAGCAGAGCTTCCTTTTGGGATCGCCAAAACCACCTGTTATATAGGTATCAGTCTCTTACACAACTATCTGTATCGGCCATCCTAAGAGAACGCGTTGCGTTCTTGTCAAGGCCTCAGCGGATGAACGTCCGCGAAGGGGAAAGATGGAGCGGTAGGAGCATCTGCTGTTTGAGCGAAGCGAGTTCAGATGCGACAGCGGAATCTTTCACCGAAGCAGTGAAGCCGGTGCAGCCTTGATCTTTTGACTACTTTTCCATCAAGGGAAAAGTAGATAAAGACCTGCTAAATCAAAAGTGCAGTCAATAAATTCAAATAAATACGGGGACAGACAATGGGTGGTCCATCCTGATTCTGTGCTATAAATTCTTTTATGGAAGGAACCGGCACGAGTGAGGCTAAGGAAGAGCCAAACGACAAGAGGTCGACCACTACCGGCTGTAATTCTACAATGGGGTTATTAAAACTGCTCCAGTCAAAACTGATGCGTTCCAGATCACAACAGTCATCTTCACAGCAGCCGGAAGAACATACAGGTGCTTCTGCCGCCTCATCACAACAGTCATGACCATGCACTTCACAGCAATTATCATTCAATAAAACTGCAACACCTTCCGTACGGCAATCGCCACAACAGTAGGTAATAAAATTCACTCCGGCCCCTCCATAAAAAATAAGAGACGCCAGAAAAACGATAAACAAATATGTTACAGCTTTTTTCATTCAGCACAAAGATAGTGCTTTCGTAAATCCGCTCCTAATCGTTAATATTATTTAGGAAATCTGGAAAGGTAATAATACGTTTCCGGAGACGGCTGGCTCTCTATATGATAGCGGGTAGAGGCCGAGACACTGAAACTATATCCTCTTTCTTCATTCGGGCCGACAGGCAGGTACAGAACCGTATCCCTTATCCCTGTCGCCAGCATATATTTGGCCGATGCCGTATCGATCGAATCCGTCAATGAATAATAAACCGTATAGGTTAAATCCTCTTTTTCTTCCAACGGCTTCTGCCAGGACAATTTCAATTCATCCCCTTCCCGATCCACACGAATTTCATCCGGAGCAATAGGAACACGGTCATTCAGCCAGGTCAGCGGAAATAACTGAGCAGGATATTTATAATAATTATCTTTCAGTTCATTATACAGTCCTTTTGTATTATCCAGAACATTCTCACAACGGAAAAAAGTAGCACCGGCACCACCATAATAACGACTATAATCTATCTGGTCTGTGATATCATTTACCGTCCAGTCCGCCTCCAACTTATCCATCCGGTAAGCTCCCAAACCAGGAACAACCAAACGTCCGTTACAATTTTCCACCCAGTTATCCACAAAGGGGAAAAAGTTATCATGCAGGTAATACATCATCGGAACAATCATATCCTGTTTTCCTTTCTCCATCCACATTTTAGGGTCCTGGAAAACACTTTCGTACGCCGTCCATCCGGCATTAGGAACCCGTTCGATACGGTTATATTTACCCAACGGCGAACTGCTGACCTGAACCCAGGGTTTTGCCAGTTTCACCCAGTCATAAATACGGTATACCATTTTATTGATATTCTCACGCCGCCAATCCGCCAGACGGGTAGACTTGCCATACTTCTGATGAACCGCTTTATCCGGAAACGTCTTTGCCTGCTCCGGATAACGGATATAATCGAACTGGATACCATCGATATCATATCCGTTTACCAATTCTTTCACCAGCGACAAAATATAATCGGCAGTCTCCGGCACCCCCGGATCAAGATACCATTCGCCATTATGACGCTTACACAGTTTAGGTTTGCGCTTCACAACGGACAGTTTTCCCTGTTCCTTCACAGCCTTATCCGTACCAACAGGAAATGTCACAAACCAGGCATGGCATTCCATCCCCCGTTTGTGACATTCTTCTATTGCAAATGCCAGCGGATCATATCCGGGCATCGTTCCGTATTTTCCTGAGAAAGTTTTGGAAGCAGGCTCAATAGACGAACGATAAATAACGTCACCCCTCAGACGAACCTGCAAAAACACTGTATTGAAATTGGCATCAGCCAACTTATCCAGCATAGAACATAATTCCTGTTGCTGTGCTTTTCTCCCCGCTTCCGTTGTAGCCGGCTTCTTCGGCCAATCGAGACCATAGATAGTAGTCAGCCAAACCGCACGGATTTCGTGCTTAGGAGATTCGACCGCTCCAATCGCTTGAAGCAGGAAAAAGACCAGAAATAACAGGCAATACTTTCTCATTTCCACTTATTTATTGAGTGGCGCAAAGGTACTACTTTTTCGTTATTTTCCAATTTCGGATAAGTAGCGCTCCGCTTCTATAGCGGCCTGGCAACCAGTTCCGGCAGCCGTAATCGCCTGGCGGTAATGCGGATCAGCCACATCGCCCGCAGCAAAAACTCCCGGAACTTTCGTACGTGGCGTACCGGGTACGGTTTTGATATATCCTACTTCATCCGTATCGATCCACGGTTTGAAAATATCGGAATTCGGCTTATGTCCGATAGCCAGGAAGAAACCGTCAATAGCGATATCCACCTTTTCTTCATCCGATTCGCCCATGCGTTTTACCAGATGGGCACCTTCCACCCCGTTCTCACCAAACAGACCAATTGTATTATGTTCAAATAATACCATAATATTCGGCGTGTTAAATACACGTTCCTGCATAACCTTCGAAGCACGCAGAAAAGGCTTACGGACAATCAGATAAACCTGTTTGGCCAGTCCTGCCAGATAGATAGCCTCTTCGCAAGCCGTATCACCGCCACCGACAACAGCCACCACTTTCTTGCGATAGAAGAAACCATCACAGGTAGCACAGGCAGATACACCCATTCCTGCATATTTATGTTCATCCGGAATACCCAGGTATTTAGCAGTTGCCCCGGTTGCAATAATTACCGTTTCCGCTTCAATAACCTTTTCCCCGTCAATTGTAATTTTGTATGGAGCAGCCGAAAGATCCGTTTCCGTCGCGATACCAAAACGAATATCTGCACCGAAACGAAGCGCCTGCTGTTTCAAGTCTTCCATCAGTTCCGGACCAGTGATTCCTTCGGGATATCCCGGAAAATTTTCCACTTCTGTTGTTGTAGTAAGCTGGCCGCCCGGTTGAATACCTTCATACAATACCGGAGACAAGTTAGCACGGGAAGCATAGATTGCTGCTGTATATCCTGCAGGACCGGAACCTATTATAAGGCAACGAACCTTTTCATTTATTGAATCGCTCATACTTTTTATGTTAATTGAATATTGATAATTGGCTGTTATTTCATCGCTTCTATTTTACCGGAGGTCTATCACCTCTGCATCCGGATATTCGCTTTCTTTAAAAACAAAAAAGTCATCCGGTTGGTTTATCCCTGTCTTCAATTGGCTGATATGAATCGTGTTGCTGACTCCGTTCTTCGCTTCGATCCTGATCGATGCAGGGAAATTGGAAAACTTCTCGATTTGCAACACGACTTTGATGATATCGCCTTTTTTCTTCGGTGTCAGTTCGATATCATAAGCCGTTTTTCCGTTCGACGCAGTGCTTTCCCCGATATACTTAGGAGTAAACCCTTTCTTATATACACGTAACAACAAAGCCGGATTGGTAAATTGCAATTCCTCTCCGCTCGGCGTACTCACATTCACTTCGTCATTCCGTTCCACATAAGTCCACTGGGTAGTCCCGTCGAACCAGGTTATCATATCAGGAGTGACCAACGTAAATTTATCGCCTTTCATATTGATCGTTCCTTCAAAACTTTCCGATACTTTCTGTACATCCGAACGGGTATTCAGTTCAAAAGAGGCTGTTATACCATTCGAGTTTTCGTAGGCAGAAGCCGCTTTATCGAGGATAGATACCGGATTCTGAGCCTGGCTTATCACTCTTGTTCCAAAAAGAAGGCACAACAGAAATCCCACAAACGCGATTCCCCGCCATATTCTTATTTTTCTCTCTCTTTCCATAAACTACATTTACTAAAGGACATATTATTTCAGGGAATTCAGTAACTGTTCCAGATTATACTCATCCTGGATCAGGACCTGACGGGCCTTACTACCCTCAAACGGTCCGACGATTCCGGCAGCCTCCAACTGGTCCATCAAACGACCGGCACGGTTATAACCGATGGCAAACTTACGCTGGATCAGAGATGTTGAACCTTGCTGCTGAATCACAATCAGACGGGCAGCTTCATCAAACAACGGATCACGGTCTGACAGATCCACTGATCCCGGAGCCTTGTCTTCACCACCTTCACCTACATATTCAGGCAACAGGAAAGCAGTCGGATAACCGGCCTGACCGGAGATAAAATTGACGATCTGTTCCACTTCCGGAGTATCGACAAACGCACATTGCACACGATTTGTATCGCCTCCCTGTGAGAACAGCAAGTCACCACGACCAATCAACTGATTGGCACCCGGTGCATCCAGAATCGTACGCGAATCGACCATCTGCATCACACGGAATGCCATACGGGCTGGGAAGTTTGCCTTGATAATACCGGTAATGATATTGGTAGACGGACGCTGCGTTGCAATGATCATATGGATACCGACGGCACGTGCTTTCTGGGCAATACGGGCGATCGGTGTTTCAATCTCCTTACCGGCCTGCATGATCAGATCACCGAACTCGTCGATGATCACCACGATAAACGGCATAAATTTATGCCCCTTCTCCGGATTCAGATGGCGGGAAATAAATTTGGCATTATATTCCTTGATATTACGCACATGCGCTTTCATAAGCAATTCATAACGGTCATCCATTTCCTTACAAACGGAGTTCAGCGTCATAATAACTTTTGTACAGTCCGTAATTACCGCTTTGTCCGCATCCGGCAATTTCGCCAGATAATGACGTTCCAGATCGGAATAGATACCGAACTCCACCATCTTCGGGTCGACCATGACGAACTTCAGTTCCGACGGATGCTTCCTGTACAATAAAGAAGTGATCACGGCATTCAACCCGACGGACTTACCTTGTCCGGTAGCACCGGCCACCAGCAAGTGAGGCATCTTACAAAGGTCGAACATAAAGATTTCATTCGTAATCGTCTTACCCAGCACAACCGGCAGGTCATATTTCGATTCCTGGAATTTACGTGAAGCAACGACCGACTGCATAGATACAATCTGCGGATCCTTATTCGGCACCTCGATACCGATCGTACCTTTACCCGGCATCGGGGCTATGATACGGATACCCAAAGCCGACAAGTTCAGGGCAATATCGTCTTCCAGATTCTTAATTTTTGAAATACGGACCCCGGTATCAGGTATCACTTCATATAAGGTAATAGTCGGACCGACGGTTGCTTTGATAGAGGCAATGCTGATACCGAAACTTTCCAGCGTCTGCTTGATACGTTTCTGGTTAGCCATCTGTTCTTCCATATCGACCTGGTGGTCGCTTACATCATATTTTTTCAGCAATTCGATCGGTGGATTACGGAAGCCGGACAAGTCCAGTTTCGGATCGTACTCACCTAATGAAGAAGCATCATACACTTCATCGTCTCCGGCCGGGACTTCCACCGTAAAGCGAGGATCTCCGGGAAGATCTTCCGGCTCATCAGGCTGATTTTCCGCATTCGGAGCATCATACACTTCTTCTTCCTGCGGCACTGTCACTTCAAAAGCATCATCATGGGAGATCGTTGAATAAACCTCTGTCTTCTTCCGGCTCTCTTCCTTGCGGGCTGTTTCTATTTCTTTTTCAGTATCGAAAACAAATTCTTCTGTTTCCGGCCGTTCGTCCGGCTGTTCTGTCACTACCGGGTCTGCTACCTCATCCTCATCATCTTCATGGATATCCTCTTCTTCCAATACTTCTTTTTTCTCCCTCTTCAAACGATTCTTCAACCATCCGAAAGAAAGGACACTTTGTAGAAACGGTATCGTCCGTTTGCTGGAGAATATGGCGATGATCAGAAACACCCCCGCCAACAACAGTATCGTTCCGGGAATACCGACATTCGTAATCATCACCTCCGACAGGTAATACCCATGCTGTCCTCCCAGATAAATAAATGTATCTTCATATCCGCTGATAAAGACAAAGGCAAAAAACATAGATCCCCAAATCAGCATGGCTGCACAAAACAAAAACCGTTTCAACAGCGATACCCGGCGCAGGTTCATCAATTTAGCTCCTACCGACCCCAGGAAAAACAGGATCATAAAAGAAGATATCCCAAACCACCGGTTCATCAGCAGATCTGCCAGGACAGCTCCCCGCACTCCCGTCCAGTTCTCGACGGACCCTCTGTTGGTCAGCAAGTCTGCCAACGGAACGTTTTCTATCTTACTCTGATCGGCCCCTCCCGTAAAAAAGAAGGAGATAAGAGCCAATCCTATATAAATGGTAATAATAGCTATCACCAACCCTGTAATGAAACGGGTACGTTCATTAGTGAAAAACATTTTCATCATTGCGAACTTACCCGGTTCATTATTATTATTTTGTTTTGTTGTAGTTGCTTTCTTTGCCATATAAATCCTCGTATATATTTTAAGTAAAGAGAGATTTATCCCCCTCTCCTTATTTTATAACATGCAAATATACGGGATTTCTCCAAACTGCCACAAAAAAAAATCTTTTATTCTGGTTTAATACTTTTTGCTAAATTAAACGATTTATATCTCCAATCCTTCCTCAATAGGATCGATTTATTTTATAAAATATCAGATTCAGTCCGCTATTTTTCTTTCCATACCACAACGCCTGCCGGCTCCAGCACCCTGCTGCCTATTAATATTTTAGCATGAGAAGGGATTGCGATATCCTGAGTAGTCGAAGTGTAATTCAAAGCCACATAAAATCCATCGCGCCATTCTTTCACAACCCCATAGGGAAGGTCATCGACAGTCACCTTCGCTTCTTCGTAGACACGGCGCATCACATCCTTTTCCAACTTTCCGTCATCCGTATCTATTCCAATATAAGTAACAGTTCCCTTTCCCAGCTTATGGTGAACAACAGAAGCCGCTCCTTTATAAAACTGGTCTGCATAAGTAGCCCACACTTCCGTCTCCTTTTTCGGCGTGATGACATCGGCCCAATTGTTCCAATCGTACTTTTCCGTACCGAAGTTCACCCCGCCTTGCAGGCTTTCAGGCAAATGATCATAAAAGAGGTTATCTATTCCGGCTAAAAAATGAACAGGTGCAGCCAAGGGAGCCTCCCAGAGTTTGCCATTCCGGTCTTTTTGTCCCGTACGGCAGGTCAAAATCAAATGTCCTCCCTGTTCTGCATATTTCACCCATCGCTCCACCAACATACTGTCCAGTAATTGATAAGCCGGTGCGATTAAAAAAGGATAACGGGAAAAGTCTTCTTTCTCGGATATAATATCGACAGGGGCGGTGAAGGTTTTCAACAGGTTATAATATTTATGAATATGCGACATCGTGTTCCATTGATCCGTTTGTTTCTGGAAATCTGTTTCCCAATAATTATTCATATCGAAAAGCATTCCGATGCGACGTGCCGCCAAATATTCCGGCATTTCGCTATCCGGATCATAAGCCATTCGTAACTGCTCCATTTCTCCAGCCACCTGCCGATACTCTTCACCTCCGGGAGATAAGGTAACCCCGTCTGTCATGACCATTCCGTAATGATACTGTTCGCTTCCTTTCAACGGTTGCCTGAAACGATAATTACATACGAATTTTCCTCCTCCGGCAAATACATGATATATCCACATACGAACAGCCCCCGGCATAGGTTGAGGATTGTAAACGCCCCAATTCACCTGCCCCGGTTGTAATTCCATAACTCCAAATGTTTTCCCGGCAAAATTTCGGAACTGATCATTCGGAAAACCGATATCTTCCGGAATTCCCAGCCGAAATCCCTGTTTTCCTATTCCCATTTTATGGCCTGTTACCAAATAACGTGTATAGGTAGTAAAGTCCAAATGGTCCATCCGCACAGGATCCACAGGATTAAAGACCGGTATCAAATTGGTCGTTATCCATTGTTTTTCACTAATATTTTTATGTAAAACATCCGCTTGCATATTAACAAATCCGGCTAACTCGTCTGCCATAAACCGATTCATATCAAGCATGGCATGCGGATTCGGTTTCTCCGGCAATTCCTGTTGATTCGGTAAACGGATCTGGTCAAAATGCTGGTAGCTTTCACTCCAGAAAGTATTCCCCCAGGTTGCATTCAACTGATCTATGGTTTTATACTTCCGACGGAGCCAAAGACGAAATTTCTGTTGAGCATTCTCGCTATAATCGACTAAACCATAGTGTCCCGGCTCATTATCGATTTGCCAACCTATAACTGTCGGATTTTTACCATAACGTTCCGCCAGCTTCGTGACTATATTTTTCACAAAATCACAATAACGTTCGCTGCTCCATGATGCATGCTGCCGACGTCCGTGTTGAATATTTACTCCATTATCCCTCCGGATAAGAATATCCGGATATTTTTTCGACAGCCAAACCGGAGGTGTCGGACTCGGTGTACACATTATCACTTTTAATCCATATTTTCCTGCCAAGGCAACTGCACGATCCAACCATTCAAAATCGTATATACCTTCTTCCGGTTCCAGTGTTCCCCAGGCAAATTCAGCAAAATGGGTAAACCGGATTCCTATTTCCGACATTTTTTTCAGATCTCTCTCCCACTGGGAAGAATCCCATTGCTCCGGATAATAATAGGAACCTAAGGCAAACATATTCTCTTTAGGAAAAGATATTTCAACCGGTGATTGGGCATAAACCCGCCAACACAAACACAGAGATAATAATAAAATCAGTTTTTTCATTTTTCATTAATTACATATTCAACTCCTTTATAAATCACCAGTAAACTTGCCGGGGCATAGCCGAAGGGCCGTCTGTATGCAATTTACCTTCTTCATCAAAAAATAATCGGTCCATACATACAACCCGATCCCAGTTCGGCTTTTGACAAGACGCATCGGCATGGCGATGGTAAATGATATAAAGGTCTCCATCCGGAGCTTCCACTACCGAGTTGTGCCCCGGTGCTGAAATACCATTTGATATGTAGGTAGCCAGTAGCGGGTTATCTCCACTTTTCGTCCAGGGTCCCAACGGATTGTCCGCATAAGAGACTCCTACTCCGTACGACTCATATCCCGTATCATTTGCGGAATAAGTCATATAATAAGTCCCGTTTCTCTTAAATACATAAGCGCCTTCGTTACACCTGTTCCTGCCCCAGTTTACTTTCTCCCAGGGCTGAGAAGCACCGGAAATAAAAACGGGCTCGCCAACAAAACCGGAAAGATCATCTTTCAGTTTTGCACCGTAAAGTTCACCCGTAGCTAAAGTATCCTGCATGCCGTTTTTGCTGAAATAAACATAAGGGGTTCCGTCATCATCCACAAATATATCTGCATCAATGGCCGAATATCCCAAATCGAACCAGGGAGTATGGAGATCAACAAAAGGTCCACCAGGGTTTTCGCTGACAGCCAGACAGGTTAGCATACGGTCATATTCTTTCACATAACAACTATACGTCATATAAAACTTTCCTTTGTAGTATTCCACCTCAGGCGCCCAAAAACCAAAACTACCGATATGATTCTCCGGCTTGCGATACAAAAGTCCTTTATATTCCCAGGTGATCAGATCGGAAGAGGTGTAACAAACAAAACCTTCTCCTTCCGGCAAAGTGCTCGTACCGGTCAGATAATATAAATTCCCTGCCTTATAAACAAATGGATCAGCCACATACACGTAAGTGCTGTCTGTCGTTCTCAAAGGATTCGTATAGGTTCTTTCTTTTTTAAAGCAAGAGAGTAAAGATATAATTTCGGACTCTTCTTTTATCTCATAATCTGACAAAGAATAGCGGGTTTCCTTAGAAGGAGTAGGCATAAACAAGCCTGTCCCTAACAGGTCACTGACAACAGGGGATATTTGACTTTCTTCAGATTTCACCAATAATATACAATAAGAATCCTTAACCACATATCCAATTTCGAAAAATACAGTTTCCGAATCTTCCCTACGATAGCTTTTAATTAGAGGATCTTCCCCTTTCCTGAAAAAAAGATCCAACTCGACAGCGCAATCTTTCGAAAGATCGAGTCTCAATAAACTATGCTCCCCGGATGCCAAAATTGCACCTACAGGCATCCATTCGCCAGCAATAACAGATTGATTTCCCGGTAACACAACATCTTGTCTTCTTCCTCTCACCCGTTGTGCCAAAGAAACATCCAATGTGTTCAATAACCGGGAATTTCTTAACGCACAATTTACAAATGAAAAATTGCCTTCAATATCCTCACTTATAAGAGAGGGGTTTATATCGAATATTTTATACCCTTTATTTGCCACTTCAATAATACTATTAGAAACTTTTACCTGAAATGGTGTCATGGAAGACGAATCTTTATAAAGAAAGGATGTTCCGAAATTTTTCAAATAAGAATAAAATATATTTTTATCCAGAATCAAAGTAGGATTCTTATCCGCTTCAATGACTATCGATTTGTCGATTGTATCATAATAAATCTCATTAAAAACAAAAAAGCCATCACTTTCCACACGTATACCTTCCGTCCGACGATAATTATCAGTACCAAGATCCAAACCTCCTCCTGTATGCATAGAAAGAATATGTACATTATTCAATATATGTCCAGCCGATTTTGTAACGAGACCATATTTTGTACCATATATAAACGTATTGGAAATTTTACAGTCACAACAAGAATGATCAATATAGATACCATAGACTTCTTCGTTGGAAGAAATTCCTTGTATGGTGATATTGTCAATTTTAGTATCGCTACTTCCAGTTCCTTTAAAATCATCTGAGACACAAATTCTGATATGGGTTTTACGTCCTTTAAACAAACTGATATACTTTAAAGACACTAATTGTTTTAAGCCATTCACCATGATACCGTTGTCAACATTAGAACAATCGAACATGCCTCCTTCTATATAAGAAAAACGTCGATGAGTGACATCCGGTGTCGACATTTCAGAATAACCGACTTTCAGCAAAGCATCTAATCTAAAATCACTTTTGATTAACGCATTTTTATCAAATACGATATTTACATTTTTCGTATAATCGAACGGTAATACGATCGGTTCCGACAAATTATAAGTTCCTGCGGGAAAATATAACGTTTTTCCATAACTATCCTTTACCAACCGATTAAGTTCTGCACCAATAACCGAACCGTCATTTTTGATTCCGAACCGAATAACAGAAATAATATCATTTTTTATCCCGATATTTTCCATTCCCCAAAGTTGTATGGAGAAACCCAAAAGAAAAAATAATAAAAAAAAGGAATTCCCTGCTTTTTTTATCATGATGATTAAACTTTGTATTTAAATAATGGAGGAGTTACCTCTAAATAAGTTTTAAACAAAATAGCAGAAGAACAAAAGAATTATAATAACAAACAAATGCCTCTGATGTATCTTCTGTTCTTCTGCCTAAAAATAAATGTTCACTTCATCGCAAACGATCTATTCTTCTTTCCTCAACAAACATTTATTCATATCCGGGATTGTTTTTAACAATACCTCCTGATTCGATAATGACCTTCGGCGGAATCGGGAACAAAGTCATATAATCCTTGGCCGGATATCCCTTACTCAAGCCATATTCAATATATTTGCCGAAACGGATCATATCCTGACGTCTCCAACCTTCAAAATAAAGTTCACGTCCACGTTCAGCCAACAGGAACTCCTTAAACTTATCCTTGCTTGTCCGAATGTCTGCCGGAATCGTATGCGTGACGCCCGAACGGTCGGTAATCTGCTTCAAATATCCCAAAGCCTTATCGGTTGGTCCGTTCAACTCATTTTCAATCTCTGCCAATGATAAAATGACATCTGCATAACGGCAAACCACCAACGGTATATTACCGGCTTGCGTCTGTTCCTTCGGTAACAGATACTTGACGATAACTGCACCATACGGCAAACGCTCTCCCTGATTGCCTTCACGCGAATACAAAGTTCCGTCCGTACCGATATAGCGGTCAGCAATACCAGCCAAACGCTTGTCTTCTTTCGCATACGTATCGTAAAACTCCCACGGCATCAACGTCACCCCCCAGTAAGGCGCAACCTTTATCCCGCAAACCTCGGCACAAGAAGGAGGAATCATATAAAAAAACCATTCGTTCCCCATCTGCTGCCCACTCGGAACCGACCATATATTTTCATTATTGTGCTCTTCGCTGAACACTTTGCTGTAATCGTCGGACAGCGTATATCCCATCTGTGTCAGGCTTTCGGCATACGGGAGTGCCTTATCGTACTGGTGATCGTTCATATATAACTTCATCAGCAGCATGGCAGCAACCCCTTTGTTCACTCGTCCCCAGTTTTCTGTATTATTGGTCTTGTCATACAAATACGGAAGTGCTTCCGTCAGGTCCTTGACCATCTGGTTGAAGTATTCTTCTTTCGAAGGACGCGGTTCATATACGATATTGTCGATTTTGGCCGGATCGGTAACAACCGGTATCGGTCCATACATATCGTAAAAGCAAAACATCATCCAGGCTCTCAAACATTTCGTCTCGGCCATCAGTTCATTCTTCACGTCCTTATCCATATCCGTCAGTTTGCTGAAAACATCCAGTATATAAGTCGCACGCGTAATATTACGACTTACCGCATAAGTCGAATAGGTATCGAATGCGCTACCCCAATTGAAGTGGATTTCCTGATGTTCAATATTAAAGATTTCATCGGTCGTCATCTCTGATAGTCCGATCCATCCGCCATAACCGGTCGTGAAGAGCGGCCAAACCCAAGCACCATTGCTATTATCATTCACCGCCCCCGAATTACATTTAAAATAGGCATACAACCCAGTCAACATAGAGCGCGCATCCTCTTCCGTTTTCGGAAAGTTCGTTTCCGAAAACGAAGAGTAAACCTTGGAATCCAAATCGCACGAATTAAACCATGCGGTCATGCACAAAGCCAATAAAAAAGCTATTATTTTCGTTTTCATGATTCATTCAAATTAAATTAAAAAGTAATATCGACACCTAAAACGACTGTAAACGGAATGGGGAGCGGAGACGCGTTTTGTTCCATTTCCGGATCCAGTCCCTCGTAATTCGTCAACAACAATGTATTCTGCAAATCCAGATAAACCGAAGCATTCGAAGCAATCTTGCTCTTTTTCATCCAATCTTTCGGCAACAAATAAGTCACTTTGATATTCTTAAAGCGCCAATAATGCGTGTTCTGCAAAGAAAAATCATCGGTTCCCGACTTATTGCTGTTTGCTGCCGCATTAGGTGCAATACCCGGCCACCAACCCGATGTATTAAACGAAGTCCAGACTTCCTTATACCGATAACTCGTATTGATCTTGCTGTCGCACAAACCACGATGTATCCACTGGTCATACGTTTTTCGTCCCAACACACCATAGGTATCGAGATCGACCATCACATTTTTGATCCGGAAACTCGTACCCAAGCCGAAATGCATCTTAGGCTCATTGTTACCCAGCTTCACGATATCGTCATCATTTAGTACACCGTCACCGTTGATATCGACAAATTTCTTGTTTCCGGCATAAGAATCCGGTTGAAGAACCTTTCCATTGGAAGTATATTGTTGTACCTCCTCTGGCGACTGGAAAATACCGTTTGTCTTCCAACCGTAAATCGGACTCAAATCATCCTTCTCCTTAATCCAAGGGGCAATGTCTACTTCCGGATTCCGTTCCACCCAGTATGAATGGTTGTGACTCATGTTCAGATAAGCCGTCCAGTCGAAGTTTTTCTTCTCCATAATCACCCCTTTCAGGCCGATTTCAAATCCGGTACTTCGTGTCGAGCCGATGTTCTTTGCCAAAGTAGCCACCATATCAGTCGCAGGCAAAGATGTAAAATCAAGCAAATCCTTCGCCGTACGTACATAATAATCGAAACTACCGCTCAAACGATCATTGAACAATCCGAAATCCAACCCGGCATTAACCGTCACATCCGTTTCCCATTTCAAGTCTTTGTTTCCTTTCTGCTTCTGAACGATTCCCTTATGTAAAAGTCCATTGTAATAATAGAATGCACCGGTCGCCATGCCATAAGTCGTCAGGCTATAGTTTCCACCCGTCAAAATACTTTCATTACCGGAAGTACCGATACCGGCTCTCACTTTCAGGAAATCCACCACCTTCTGCTGTTTCATAAAATTCTCTTCCGAAACAGTCCATGCTGCAGAAACACCCGGGAACCATCCCCATTTGTGATTGGCAGCAAATACGGAAGAACCATCGTTACGTAATGTACCACCAATCGTGTACCGATCTTTGAACGTATAATTGAAACGTCCGAAATAAGACAATTTGTTCCGTTCCCATCTCCCCGAGTTGTAAGTCGTTTCATCTACATCAGACGACAATTCCAGATAATTGTTTTCAAGTGCATCTGACGGGAAATTAAAGACGGTAACAGAATAATTGTTGCCGGATGTCACATAATATCCCGTACCGAGCACAACATTCAAACGGTGATCCCGTCCGAACTGTTTGTCGTAGCTCAAATATTCTTCGATACCATAATTATTATTGTATGCGTTGGAATAACCACCGAAGTTACGCTGTGTCTGTTGAGGTAAAATCGATTTAGTCGGTGAGAATACATCACGATTTTCGTCTGTCTTATCGACAGAAATCTGCATATTCGCTTTCAATTCCGGTAAAATTCTGATTTCCAGATTCGGAGCAAACATCAAACGTTTGGTCGTTGTCTTGTCTCTCATATAGCTCCAGGCCAACGGATTCGCCGTCATCGCATTTTCTGGCAATGTCAGGTTGCCGTTTTCATCCTCCAACGGAAGGCGCGGAGAAAAATATAAGGCTGCATTCGTTTGGTTCGCCTCATTGGCATTCGCTCTCCAATGCCCCGAAGACGGGTTGTTCGCGCTCAAGAGCGAATACATACTTGCCACATTCAATTTCAAATATTTGCTGAAATCAGCCTCCACATTGATACGTCCACTGAAACGTTCCAGATCGTTCGTTTTCATAACCGACTTATGATCGTAGTAATTGAAGGAGGCGTAGACCTTAAACCGCTCGCTACCAGCATTGAAAGAAACGTTGTGATTATGGATCAGGCCGGTACGGCTTATTTCGTCAAAATGATCATACGACTCGGTCTGCTTCAACTGATTCTCATCATACAACACAGCCCAACCGGAAGCAGGAGCCGGTGTCGGACCATACGGATAATATTTATTGATATACAGCCATTGCTCTTTCATACCCAAATTTGCCACGTTCATGAAATCCTGAGCATTCAGCATGTCGAAATACTTATTTACGCCTTGTACAGAGAATGAACCGCTGTATGTCACTTTCGGACGTCCGCTCTGCCCTTTCTTCGTCGTAATTAAAATCACGCCGTTTGCAGCCGACGAACCATAAATGGCCGTAGCACTCGCATCCTTCAAAACATCGATCGAAGCAATATCGTTAGGGTTCAATGTTGCCAAAGGACTACGATCCGAACCATCTCTCAAAGCCGTACCTAACAAACCGGACGGCCCGACCTTTGACGCTTTGTTTGATTCGGAACTGATAATCACTCCGTCGATCACATACAACGGGCTGTTAGAACCATTTGGAGAAAGTGCACCTCGAATATTAACAGACATGCCTGACCCCGGTTGTGCGGAATTTTGTGTGATACTCAAACCTGCTACTTTCCCTTGTAACAAATTATCTGCACTTACGGCATTCGGAGCTTCCAATTCTTTGGCTTTAACAGAAGAAATTGCGCCCGTTACCGTCTTTTTCAATTGTGAACCGTAACCAACAACTACCACTTCGTCCAATACCTCCATATCCTCATCAAGAGTAACCGACAGAGATTGTTGGTTGCCAACCTTTACTTCAATTGCCCGATATCCAATAAAAGATATGGTCAATACTGCATTCGAAGAGACTTTCAGAGTAAACCGACCTTCTGAATCTGTAATGATACCATTTGTCGTTCCCTTTTCCATGACATTAGCACCTATTACCGGTTCGCCTTTCCGATCTTTCACTATTCCGGAAATAACGCGACCAGTCTGTTGATCTTTTTCAGATTTTGTTAAAGGCGACAAGATGATATAGTTATCAGAGAGTTCGTATTTCAAATTCCTCCCTTGTAAGGCTTCGTTCAATAATTCATCAACTTTCGCTTTTTTTCTATTCAATGAAATATCAAAGTTTGATTTGATTTCACTCGTACTATAAATAATCAGATAATCAGTCTGCTGCTCGATTTCTTTAAAGAGTTCTTCTATTGATAAGTTTTCAGACTGAAGGTTTACAACTTTATTTTGTGCCTCACCGTTGAAAGCAAATAACTGTGAAACGAAAATAAACATACATAAAAAGGTCATCTTCATAATCCTGAATGCTTTTTTGATTAATTTAGGGCATAACTTATGTATTAACAAAGGATTTATTTTCATATCTTTGTTTTGTTAAGTAAATACTATTTTTTTGATCACAAATGGGTTTGCTTTTCGCTAAATCGGTAGATACGCCAATATCTGCCGATTTTTTTAATTTGTCATGGGCTCATACATATTACATTTAAAGGTTAATACTTCTTTTTACTTACTCAGAACGATCTGATTCAACTCATCATCTTTTTTAATATTAAATTTATGTATCCGCTGGATCAACCGGAGTATTTCCAGCACGCCATCCCTTTGACGGAATTTTCCAACATATTCATAATTTAATATTTCCGGGTCTTTCACTATTATTTTTACATCATAATATAATTCGAGTTTCTTTATGATGCTTCCTAACTTTTGCCTTTTAAATGTATAAATACCTTGGCGCCACAACAATTCATCCGGATCCTTCGTCGACAGTTCCAGCCGTTTCCCTTTCTGAACCAGATACTGTTCCGGAGAAAGTACAACTCCTTCCGACTCTAAAGACGGGAAATAAGCCTTCACAGACCCTTGCTGAAGATAAACACCGGTATAGTCACTCCCCGGATAACAGAACACATTGAACTGAGTACCCAAAGCCTTTACATCGATCGTTCCGGTAGAAACAATAAAAGGTACTTTTTCGTTTTTAGCCACATCAAAAAATCCTTCCCCCGATAAAAAAACCTTCCGCTCCTTTTCAAAAAAAGAAGGATAAGATAATTTCGAACCGGCATTCAGCCACACTTTCGTTCCGTCAGGCAACGTCAGTTCCGCACGCTGTC
This sequence comes from Parabacteroides goldsteinii, assembly GCF_020091425.1. Lineage (NCBI taxonomy): Bacteria > Pseudomonadati > Bacteroidota > Bacteroidia > Bacteroidales > Tannerellaceae > Parabacteroides > Parabacteroides goldsteinii. The sequence goes on from NZ_CP081906.1 coordinate 3,593,015, forward strand.
CGGCAGGGACAAGCAGTTCCTGCTGAAAAGCGATCAATTCTTTCTGTTCTGCCAGATTCCCCGAAAAATAATAAGAGGCCAGCATCCATGCAGAAACAAAAGCAATTACAATGATCGCAGCATACCGGCTGAAAGAGATCAGCATTACTTTTCGTTTTTGAGCATTAACCAGCTTTCTGAAACAGGCATAATTTATCCGGCCCTGCTCCTTGTCCATCCGTTCGGGAGTCAATTCGAGCAAGCTATGTAAATGTTGATAATCTATTATCCGGGATTTCAGCGCAGGGTCTTTGTAGGCTTCTTTCAGAAGCTGATCCTGTTCTTCTTTTGATAAATTTCCCTGACAATATTTTATTATTCTTTCATCCATCGTGTACGATTCTTTATATAGTAAACGAACAGGAAAAATAATCCCCCTAAACAAAATCAATTTTTTTTCTGTTTATCTCAATTTTCCCAGGAAGATAAAAGGAACAAGAGTAGCGGTAAGTGGTTTTTCAGTTCCTCCCTCAACTTCTTATAAGCTATAGTCATTTGGCTTTCAATGGTTTTCACAGAGACATTCAATTCTTCTGCTATTTCTTTCTGCTTTTTCCCTTCTATTTTACTCATTACAAAAATTTCTCGGCACCGTTCGGGTAACGTATCAAGTGCTTTCTCTATGATGTCTTTTATATTGTCTTCAGAAAGGCCTTCTATATTGAAAGCCTCCAATGAATCAAATTTCATACGGAAAGACAGATCGAACTCCTCCTGCATTTTAACAGCAGCTTCCTGTTCCATCAATCTCCGCCGTAAATAATCGATACATTTATTTTTCACAGAGGTAAATAAATAGGCAACCAGGTTTATATGGAAACCCAGTTCCTCTCTCTTTTGATAGAACTCCAGAAAAACATCCTGTGCGATATTTTCAGCCTCCTCATCAGAAAGGACATAGTCGCGCGCAAAATATTTGACACGCGAATACCATGTTATGTAAAAATTCTCGAAATCCATCAATATATCCGATATCTCAAAACAAACTCCTTACTATAAACAAAAGTAAATAAAAACATCGAATATGCAAAAGTCATTATTTATAAACCAAATAAACCTCGAAAGTAAATAAAAACTTTCGAGGTTTACAATCATACTACTAATTATGTAACAGCTACTTCTAAACAAGTAGCTATCATTCTGTCAATTTATACATTTCACAAGCAGCCATCAGAAAACCTCCGGTCCCATACACCTGTGTCATTCTTTTTTCAATTCTCTTCGGGGCCTGCCCTACCGGTTGTACCCAACAGACTTTTCCCCCCGTATCTACTGAAGCGACAAGCGCTTTCCAACCTTTTATTACTACCGGTAAAAATTTATCTTTAGGCAGATATCCCTGATTTATGCCGTAAGCCAGTGCATAAACAAACAATCCCGTACTACTCGTTTCCGGATCCGGATATGTTTCTATATCCAGCATACTTGTCCGCCAAAAACCATCTTCACATTGCAACTCAGCTACCCGGTCACTCATTTCACGGAATAGTTGCAGATAATACGGACGATATTTTTTATCCCCAGCCGGTAAGGTTTTCAATATTTCAGCCAGGCCACCCATAACCCAACCATTACCACGCCCCCAGAAAACCTTCTTTCCGTTTGCCTCACGTTTATCCAGATAATTCCCATCACGGAAAAATAACTTCTCTTCTTTATCATATAAATGTTCGTAAGTCGCTTTGAATTCCTTATCGGCAAATTTCATAAACGCCCTATTGCCGGTAATCGCATACAGACGGGAATAAACTGCCGGAGCCATATATAAAGCGTCACACCACCACCAACGGTCACTTTTTCCTTTCGATATATCGATATTTCCTTCTGGTTGGTGTTCGAGTACCCATTCCGCACGTGCCAATGTTGGAATTAACATATTGTCCTTCTTGTACTTTACATACATATCCAAATAAACCTGAGCCACACAAATATCATCCGCATTATACATACGGTTACCTACCTGCCAATATTCTTTATTGAAGATATTCTCCAAATACTTAAAATATTTATTATCACCGCTCAATTCTGCCCAGTCGAACATTCCGTTATATAGAACTCCATTCCTCCAGCCACGGGCGACACCACTACTAAACGGCGCTGTTTTATAATCACGAAGCTGCCAATCCGCAACCTTAGCGGCAACTGTTTTAATTGCTTCTTTATTCAGACCGCTATCGAATCCTTTCGCCTTTTGATTCACGCGGATAGCACTTTCATAAGACTTAAAGCCTGGATATTTATAATTATAAGCCCATAAGACATTCGGTTGATCACCGAAATAATTACGAACAACAAAAGGACGAATATTGTCACGTTCCGAATCCTGGGTTACCGCCTCTGTCTTCCATTTATCCTTTCCTCCAACAAATGTCCATTTCTCTATTTCAAATACATTATTAATGGGCCGCGAGGTATAAACAACCGAAGGATTCTGATGGTCCAGATAAACTCCTCCCGAATAATTCTCTTCGGTTTCCATATAATTTTTATTATTATAATCATTACGCATAAAACACTGAGCGGCATCCGTTATTTTATGATTCTCCCATTCTTTCCCATTCCAACGGGCATACCAATAAGAATGAGTACTTCTGGCATGAGAAAAACGGGCATAGACCAGGACCGGCTTCTCTTCCTGATCGAAAGCCACATCCCAAATCCAGGCCTTATCGAATGTTTTTGTTGCATCGTAAACTTTATCGGTCTGACTTGGCATCACGGGCTTATCAAAGCTATCCGAAATAATTTCGCCGTTTGCTTTAGTCAGTTTCCCTTTTTCATACATCATAAAATAAATCGAATTCGTTGCTCTATCACGAGGATGGGCATCTGTAAAAGCAAAGAAAATTTTATCTTTATGATTAGTCGTAACTTTCATATAAGGACGACCACTCTCCCCAAAAATCGTGTCATTGACTACAATCGTTACCGGATCACTCCAGGTTTTAAAATCATCTGTCGCTATAAAAGTCGGTTTAAAATTACGTCCTCTAAAGAAGAGATACGTCCGGTTATTTTCTGAAGAAAGCATAGCCGGATTGGAATAACAAACACCTAATTTTCCGGGCATATCAGGATCGACTTGCTGTAATTCATTCCATGATGATATATCGGCCGGATTTTTCGATATCGCATAATAAATGGGTGAATTCTTGGTTCCGCCGTGAGCTGAGAAGAAAATGGCAATTCGATTGTCCGGAAGCGCCATCACCGATGGATTCGCATGGTCATCGTAATCAAACTTATCTTTCAATTTATACTGCTGCCTTTCCTGAGTTGCAGGATCATAACTAAAAGCCCAGATGCTTCCCTCTTTATCCACAAAACCGCCAATCATCTTATCATTGACATAAATCGCACGGGGATCCGAAAACCAACACCAGGCACCATCGTTTGTGATAAAGGCATAATCTTCAGCATAAGGAGGCGTGTCCCATTTATATTGTTGGGCATTCACACCTCCTGCTAATAAACAACACGCCAGAAAAGCCGTATTCCAAACTTTTCGTACATTTCTTGTAATCATATAGTTTCTTGATATTAGATATTATAAAACAGTGTCTTTGCTTAAAGACACTGTTCTTTTAAAAAACACAAATAAAAAACTCACTCATAGTTTCCCGGATTTTCATCCTGCCATTCATTCACTCCATCTCTTACACGGTTTCTGAATGTTAATGTATCCGTCACATAAGAGATAGTACCATCTCCATTATCGTATTTATACTTAAGGAATATTTTTCTATCCTGAAGTAGTTTGGCCTGATTAAAACGGGATTCTCCGTCCGGCAATACATTTATGTCAGAGGAAGAAGATTTTCCCACCGTAATAGTCCCGTCCGAATTTAAAGTCAACTTCATAGAACCTTTATCCGCATCATCTGCCAGACCGTTTGTCTCCAATTCAAAAGGAGCGACTGTAGATAAAATCCAGACTTTAGATTCCGGCTGTGGTATCTGGGTATAGTAAGCAACCGTATTCAGCGTATTACCAGCCGCATCCTTTACAACCCGAACTCCTCCATGCCAATAATTACCGAAAAGCATATTTTCATATTTCAATCCGATCACAGCATACCGCATGGGCTCTATGATAGAATCCGCATCAGCCGACTCTATATAAAAAGGCAACGCATAAGCCGCTTTCAATGTCTTCGGATCGGAAAGAAATTTAGCAGAATCCGCATAGACAGTAACTGTTCCGCCATGTGAACCCTTACGAATCACCATTTCTTCCGAATTACTTTATGAATAATAATCCGCAGGCATAGGCAACAGTTCATTTACACCCGCGACAGAATTCTTTATATAATTCTGTCCGCTTTTCATCCGTGCCAAAGCATCCGGTGTCACCAGATCATTCTTTATCTGATAACGAACAACACGGTCCTTATTATTTTCCAAAACTCCGGCCAATACAGCTCCTACATCGATCTTCAACCCCTCGCCAACGACAAAAGTCCTGACATTCTCCTGATAAGGAAAATAAACTCCATCATAATCATAGTCTTTCACATATTCATCATAGCAAGAAGTCAAAGCCGCAGCCAATAATATAAAAACTCCTATCTTTTTCATGCTTTTATGTTTTTATTAAATTCATTTTACTGCCAATTATCCCAGCCTTTATTCTGCTCCAATTTATCCATCCGTAAAATATCATCATAAGGCAACGGAAGATAAGGTGATGTATAAATTCTATTTTCTACAACATCCTTATCATAATCAAAAGTATTCTCCGCATTCTTCAAAATTTTTGCTTTATAGACAGGTTGATTCAACATTTCAATGCTGCCATCTTTCGACCATCTCCTAAGATCATAAAAACGCATACCCTCGAAACAAGTTTCCAGACGCCGTTCATTCTGTATAAACTTTCTGAACTGATCTTTTCCCATTGTAGCGACCTCGTCCAGATAAGGATCATCGTCCGTATAAAGCTCTTTCCCATCATAAGTTTTTCTGGTACGCAAATATTTCATAGCCTCCTTTGCCGACAATCCGTCAATCGTATGATTAGGTCCTCCAATTTCATTAGCTGCTTCTGCGAAGTTCAGAACCATATGGGCCCAACGAATATAGAAACAGGAATGCGGCATCTTCTTTACGGTCGCATCACTCCAGTTTAGTCCCATATAAATATATTTCTTTATATGATAGTTCGTACGGCTGGTTGCTTTATTTCCTGCGGCATCTTTTCCCAATGCATCTTGATTTTCCCAACATTCAAAAGTATACATAGGCTTTGTCTCATTATTATCTCTGTTGGCTTTCGAATTATTATAAAAAATCACACTGTAAAAACGAGAGTCGCGATTGGCATACGGATTTTTCGGGTCATATAGTTTTGCTCCTTCCGGATGATCTTTCGGATAACCGTTCTTCATTGGAAAAGCATCCACCAGGTCCTGAGTAGCCCCTAGCGCACCATTTCCCTGGAAACCACCCGGATACAAAGCACGTTCCATTGCATCATTATTATTATCATAGCGAGAACCATAAACTATACCCGGAAAATTCGGATCAGTCCAATCAACTCTATTTACCGGATTAAATCCGTTTTTTACATTATCCACATTTAGTTTAAAGTCGATCACCTGTTTGGCATATATAGCTGCCTTCTCCCAACGTGTCATATCATTCTCCGGATTAAACAGCGGACTGGCATATGTAAGATACATTTGCGATTTGAGGGCAGTCATTGTGATACCGTCTAAACGGCCCCAATAACGAGAACCGGCATAAACCAAATCGCCCGCATTTTCCACTAAAAAATCGCGATGTGCGATCGGCAAATAAGCGTATGCGGAATCGCAATCACTCTCTATTTGTTTTACGCACGCGGCATACGTATCTCGTGCAAGGTTCATATCGTCCTCAAAAACATTTACCGGTTCGGTAATAATAGGGAACCCCAGCAACTCGCCACTCTTTATACCGATACCACCATAACGCCGAAGTAAATCCCACTGGAACCAGGCACGCAACGCAAAAGCTTCTCCCTGTAAACGATAACGTACCAGATCGTTAAAATGGGCATCTACCATAAAACGAGTATTAAACCCATGTTGATCTTTCAAGAATTTGTTGACTAAAGCGATTCCTTTATAATCCTCTATCCAATAAGCCTTAAAAGGATCCCTTGACGGAGTTAAAGCTCCGGTAGCCAACTTTGCCATCGCATGTGTAGAGCTCGTTACTACCGCATCATCGGTCGCCCCATCCAGAAAAAAGCCATTATTATGGTTATAATTACGCTGCATATAGTCATAGCACTGTCCAACTAATCCTTGTACAGCATCCTGGCGCTCCCAAAAATCCTCTTCCGATAACCTGCCGTAAGGATAAGGATCCAGAAAATCCGCACAGGATGTACTCATCATAACTACTACTGCAAAAAGACTTGTTTTTACTATATTTTTCATCTTACTCTTAATTTTAGAAAGTTAATTTGACTCCGCCCGTAAACGTTCTATTCAGCGGATAACGATCTATCCCCGAGGTTGCAGATTCAGGATCAATATCTTTTATTCCGGAAATTGTTGCCAGATTAGCACCACGAACAAAGAAACGAGCCTTACGGATACCCATGAAAGCAGAGGCTGCCAAAGGTAGATTATAAGCAATTTCAATATTCTGAATTTTAAAATAATCACCTTTTTTCAACCAAAATGTAGATGCCTGATAATTGTTTTCCACTTTATAATATGTCTGCCGGGGTAACTTATCAGTACCCACATTCTCCACTAAATATTTTGAATAATTATTATCACCCCAACCGTTATGGAAATATTTGCTGGTCAATGGAATATCAAAACCAGAACGGCCGTCTCCGATAATCGTTAACTCGATATTTTTATAAGCCAGATTAATATTCAATGCATAAAACAAACGAGGAGATGTATTCCCTATCTGTTTCATATCATTACCATCCACAACTCCGTCATTATTCAAATCTGCATATTTAAAATCTCCAGCTTTCAATTTTTCATCGAACAGTTGAGGTATTTTATTTGCTTCTTCATCCGAACTAAACCGTCCCTGATGAACCAATCCAAAATAAGCATCTATCGGTTTTCCGATACGACTTTGGTATTCATTACGATAATCAGGTTGATCGAATTGGATGCGTTCCGTTCTCGGTAAAGTAGCCATCGCACCGATTGAATACCGGAAATCACCTATTTTATCTGTATATTTTGCAGAAAGTTCCGCTCCGTAATAACGCGTTTTATTAAAATTCACATAAGGTGTTGCCAGCAAACCGATAGCCAACGGATACCGGTTAGTCGGTTTCACCCATTCATTAGTACGAAGAGTATTATAATAACTAACACTGACAGACAATTTACGATCCAACGTAAGAGCATCCAAACCGACACTAAACTCTTTACGTGTTTCCCAATTCAAATCAGGATTCCCCAGTTTGTTATAGGTCGAACGGTAAATATTGTTATCCGTATTACTTCCAAACCACTGATTATTCGTATGAGGTCCAAATGCAGTACCTTTATTGTCTACCCCCCATTTATCTTCATACATGAAAAGCGTCGGAGTCAACGCCTGATAGCCGAGTTCTCCATATTCTGCCCTCAATTTAAGAAAATCAATAAATTTCAAGTTTTTCATAAACTGTTCATCCGAGATGATCCAGCTGGCACCGACAGAAGGGAAGAACTGATATTGATATGAACTAATCAGGCTCTGTGTTCCGGCAAAAGTCACAGCCGCTTGCAACGTATACTTATTATCATAGGTATAACTACCCGTCCAATTCACATTTTGTTGGCATAAAGGATTCTCTACCTGGTTACGCGTCAATTTGGAAATATGATAAGTCAATGCAGTGTTGATTCCATGTACATCATTAAATAGTCGGTCATAAGAAAATGTCTGATAGCCGGAAAACTGTTGGAAATAATAATCATGCAATTTTGCCTGTCCGGACATTTCCGTCAAATCCCACACTTTTTCCAAAGTTACATCTGTTTTATCAGCATTCGGGGTGGCAATATAAGCTGCAAATTGTTCCGCCTTTCCGATACGGGTCAGGTTATAAGCATTAAATCCGACATACGTTCTGGATTTCAGTCCCTTAACCAAATGATTCATATCATAGTTCAAAGCTACATTGGCAGCGCCCAAACGCCCCGTTTCGTTATAGTAACCATTATCTACCAAATGACCAATCGGATTTCTTTTAAAAGTGGAACTTACTCCATACCAAGGTAAACCCGATTCTTCATCAAAAGCCGCATATACAGGAAATGCATTGGGAGCAATTGTCGTCGCATCTTCTATAGCCGAATTAAATTCAAAAATATCCAGTTCCGCATCATCACTATTATCCTTCCCATAATCTTTATCATATCCATAGTTGGGAGAGCGGCGAATTGTCAGTCCTCCGAAAAATCCGAATTCCACATTAATAAAATCATTCACATTCATATCCAGATTAGCCCGGGCATTCAACCGGTTATAATCCGCATTATTTCCAATCTTGAAATTATCACCTTCACCCGAATATCCCAGATAAGCATAATACTTAATAAAGTTATTGCCACCCGAAGAAGACACATTAGCCCGTTGATAAGATTTCAGATCATTAAACATCATATCCTGATAGTTAACAGCCGGATATATTTTATCATACGGATCATTTCTATCATAACCGACAAGTGCCGCGTCATCATATAAAGGAGACAAACCATCGTTGATACGTGCCTGATTATTCAAGCGGGCATATTCTCCGGCTGTCGCCCATTTCGGGAAACGATCTACCATGCTAACCCCGCCTTCTACATTCACATTCAATATCCGGTCATTAGCCTGTCCTTTTTTAGTCTTGATAAAAATAATTCCATTTGCCGCCCGCGGTCCGTACATTGCTTTACCAACCACATCTTTAACAAATGTAACCGTTTCTATTTCTGAAGGATCCAACTGCATTTCCGTAATATCGATCTGCATATCGTCTATGACATAAATCGGACTGAAACCACGCATATTAGCAGAAACTTTCGTCTTTACCCCGAACTGGCCGCGTGTTTCTTCCGCACTCGTACCGGTCGATCCTTCCCCTTCCGTTATCATTAAGCCAGGAATCAGCCCAACCAACGCATTACGGAGATCATTGGAAGGATATTTTTCCAATTCCTTGCCTGTAATAACAATATAATCACCCGTCGTATTCCTTTTAAAATTATAGGTGTACGGCAACTGAATACGATCCTCCTCCGAACGATAGAGTATAGAATGTTTCAATACTACCGAAGGGTCGTTATTCAACAGAGGCATTGAAGTAACTACTTTTTCAAATCCCGGTTTAGAAACAGTGATAAAATCGGTTGGTTTCGCTTTCAGTTTATATTCACCGTTTTGGTCTGTTACCCCATGGGTAAAACCTTCACCAACCACTATTTCCGCATCAGAAACAGCCTCATCAGCCTCATCCATAACTCGTATGGTGAGTTCTAACACTTTCGATTTTTCTTTTTCCTGTGCAGACAGATTACCATAGCCGGCCAGAAAAAGTAAAATCAAACCTACGCATCTTGTTATGACATATAGTCGTTTATATAGATTCATATAATTCTTCTTTTTTTATGGTTCTTATCACCAAATTGGATTCAAACTGGTATCAAAGTTTTTCAATTTATAATAATCATCCGAGTGGAACGGGAAATAATACATAGCATCATGCCATCTGACCTGACGTCCTTCTTCCAACGGCTGCCGTGTATATTTAAATCCGGTAGGATATTCAGCGCTTTTCTCCACTTTCTCAATATCCATTCCATATAATTTTGTCGACATGATTACCGGAGCATCCTTCCAGCGTCAGATATCAAAGTAATGATGACCCTCGCCATATAATTCGATTGTACGTTCATTTTTAATATGCTTTCTGAACGTTTCCGTATCCTTCGTATAAATTGATTTCACCGGAACCATATCAACACGTTCTCTAATCAGGTTGATAGCATCTATGGCAGACATAGAAGCCCCGGGGGCTTTTCCGGACGGACCAAAAGCTTCATTTGTTGCCTCGGCATAATTAAGATATAATTCAGTCAAACGAATCAACGGGTCTGTCGTCAAAGTATTTACCTGATTCTGAACACTCATATCGCCAAAATATTTCCGGGTATAATACCCTGTATGACTAACACCTGCATAACTCTGATCTAAAAGTGTAGAATATTTAAATTTTCCATTATCATTCTCATAATAGATATTTGCCTTATTTTTCACTTCCCCATCTGCCACTTTCGCCCATATTATATTTGCCTGATTATAGATAACGCAATGATAAAAACGAGGATCTCGATTTACATAAGGATCTTGCTCATTATAATGTCCTAATTTGATTGCCACTTTTCTATCCTCTTCCGTATTCAAAGGATCTCCCCACTGCGTTTCGAACATATCCACAAAATTCTGTGTTGGATTTTCGCCGGATACAATTGTTTTCTTATTAGAAAATATTCCATTTTGTAATGCAGTCGGAGCATTTCCATAATTTTTATTTCCCGCATGCCAGGCCCATATCTGCTCATTTGTATATTTTACACCGTACATATTATCCGTATACCTGTCTCCGTCAATCAAAGCATACTGGTGTTTTTGTGCCAATTGGATCGCCTCCCAACTAGCAACAGCTGCATCTTCCCAATCTTTCGAACCATTCGCATTATTCAACGGACTTGCCGCATACAATAGCGCTCTGGCTTTCATCGCCTTAGCAGCTACGCCATTGGGTTTTTCCAAATCCGGGTCATTCAAATGTCCTGGTTCTCCTGGTCCCGGATCACGGCGTATTTTTCCCGCTTTCTCGAAAGCGACAAAAGCTGAATCCATATCCAATGCAACGCACCTCAAACTTTCATTTTTGGAAAGACGCGGAATATCCCATTCATCATAAGCACCGATCGACTGATTCAGATACGGCATTGGACCCCAATAACGATTTAATACAAAATGTGCATATCCCCGTATGAAATAAGCTTGTCCTCTCAAATCTTCAATATCTTCCTGAGTAGCATCTTTGATCTGATCAACTTTTTCCAATGCGATATTCGAGACCCGTATTACTTTAAACATAGCATCAAGGATAGGTCTTCTGGTTGCCGAAGTTTGATAGGTAAAAAAATTGATATCTGTTCCCATCACTCCGCCTTTTATCCTTTGACCACCAAGTAAACGTCCATTATCAGCCAGTTCTGTTAATGCCTCCAGCCCATAACGTTGATCCCAATTCGCTATACTCAATGCATGAGCACATGTAATATTCTTGTTCTCTTTACCCCCATAAACGGTATAAAAGAATTTCTTAAAATTCACATGTTTAGTAAACACATCTTCTTCTGATAAACCAGACTCCGGGGCTTTATCCAAATAATCCGTACAAGAAAATTGTGTTGACAAACCAATTATTGCAATAAATAATAATATATATTTCTTCATATTGATTTAAGTTTTAAAAAGCGACTTTCAAACCAACTTTATAAGTACTCATCTGAGGATAGAATCCGCGAGCGAAATCTTTTCTTTCCGGATCACCTTCTAACAAACTCGTAATCGTAAAAAGGTTATTTCCCGAAGCATATACTGTAACGGCAGAAATACCGACCCACTTCTTCAAGTATTTCGGTTTTATGTTATAACCCAGATAAATCTCTTTCAACCGAATATAGTCCGCTTTTCTCCAAAAACGATCTTTAATCATTATACCATATCCGGCATAAGCATCTCCTCCCCCCCAAGATAACATAGGAGGATTTCCCTGTCCCACATAATGCAAAGTCGAATGATTTGCATTAGGATTAATCGGCGTCCAATAATCCAATTGAGACTCATGAACCCGAAGAGAACCACTGGTAAACTCTGCCTCAAATGCTTCATTATACTCAACATATTTACCGGAATTTCCCTGAAACAAAATACTAAAATCAAAATTTTTATAGGAAAATCCTCCGGATAAAGAAAAAGTTATCGGCGGATAAAGAGTTCCGTCAATTGCATACTTATCATAAGTATCTATTTTTCCGTCAGCCGTATAATCCAAAAATTTATAATCACCTACATTTATATTGCCTATAGTTGTTGGAGCCGGATTATTATGAATATCATCCACAGACGTATAATATCCGGAACCCGTTAATAAAGCCCCATCAAGCTGAGCTCCATAAGGTTTTCCAGCCGCTTTTTTATATTCCGGAGCATAGGGTAAATCATCTTTATCTACAATCCGGTTTTCATTGAAACCGAAAATTCCCTTCAAATTATAACTTAATCCATACGAAGTTGTTTTGTTAAATCCCAGTTCAACTTCCAGACCATGCTTTTTCATTGAACCTTTGTTTAATTGTTTAAACCCGTTATTACCAATCAACATGGTATTACTTTGAGGATTTAACAACATATGTGTTCTTTTTTCATCAAAAAAATCAACTCCTACAGTTATCATATTATCTAAAAAAGCCATTTCAATACCCAAGTCTCTTTTTCGAGCTTCCTCCCACTGAGCGTATATATTAGGTACTTTATCTTCATAAATATAATTTCCGTTAGCACTATATTCGCCAATATAAAGCCATCGTTCACTAGCGGAATCACTACCTACTTTCCCATCAGAATAACGGAATTTCAATTTGTTTATCCAGGAGATATTATCTTTAAAGAACTTTTCTTCCGAAACAACCCAACCGACAGCACCTGAAGGGAAAAAACCAAAACGATTAGAAGGTGCAAACCGTTCGGAACCAGTGTACCCAATATTGACCTCCAATAAATATCTTTTATCAAAATTATAAGTAGCACGACCTACCCAACTCTCGTTATAGTAGGCAAAATCTGTTCCTGAATTTTTCTGATGACGGCTCATTAATGCCAGTGCCGTTACATTATGTTTTCCAAATGAACGTTTATAATCCAATGAAAACTCATAATACAAATTACTGTAATAGCCATTTTCCAATCCGCCCACATTAATATCCAACGGAGGCTGCGTCCAACTTTCGTTTCCTTCACCTTCCCTGAACCAAGGATTCATTCCTGTCCCTATTTTATCAAAATTAAGCGTATATTGAGGAACCGACCAATCAGCTGTCAGAGATTTATTTTTATAATACGTACTTAATGACACTTTTGTCTGGACGGACAGTCCTTTCGTTACCATATCCAAATTCTGTTTAAGAATAAGATCCGTAAATAATTTAGAAGATGTATATTCATTAAATTTCCCCTGGTGAAGAGCGGAATAAGGATTTCCTCTTGCATCATTCTGTGCTGCCGCCAGACGATCTCCGGACGCATCCGGATAATCCAGATCCGGAACCTGCTCCAAAACCCATGCCGGATAATAGGCTGGATACAATGTTGTACTAGCCTGATAAACCGGCCTCCAAGGATCTTCACCCGGAGTATTCTGTATACTAATATCTCCTCCGATATTAAAGGATAGAACAGTAGACTTAGTCAAATCAAAATCCAAATTTCCACGAAAATTAAAACGATCATACTTATATCTCGTATCGCAATAACCTTCATTCAAAGAATTAAAGAATGAACCTTGATGATAATATCCCAAAGAAGCAAAGTATTTCACAAAATTTGTACCGCCGCGTATATTAAAATTGGCATTCGTTACCGACGCAAAATCACGAGCCAGTACATCAAACCAATCGACATCCGGATAACGGATTGAATTCAAAGGGGTAGAAGGGTTACGGTACTCATCAAGTACATTCTGAGGGGTTAGGCTCTGAAAAGTCCCGGCATTCATCAATCCGACATTATACATACTCATTGTCGTATAAGAATTAATATGCTTAGGCATTCGGGTCGGCAGTTCAATACCGTAAGAAGCTGAAAAATCTAATTTCGGTTTAGACTCCACACCACGCTTAGTCGTCACCAAGATAACCCCATTAGCACCTTTTGCACCGAAAACAGCTGTCGCCGAAGCGTCTTTTAAAACAGAAATCGTATTGATTTCATTCGGGTCGAGATCCGCAAAATCACGTTCCACTCCGTCCACCATAACCAAAGGTTTAGAGCTGTTCCAACTGGAAACACCACGAATAATAATATCATTCGTGGTCTGTCCCGGTTGACCAGATTGCTGCATAGTTAATACACCGGATAGTTTACCGGCAATTGCAGCAGTCACATCAGACACTCCAGATTGCACCAAACTCTTATTTCCAACCTGTGTGATCGCACCCACAACACTTTCTTTTTCTTGGACTCCGTATCCAACGATCACTACTTCCTCCAGATGTTCCGTATCCTCTACCAGTTCTACAGAGACATGATTCCTTTTACCCGGTTTTATCTCTACCGTTTTATATCCGATAAAAGAAACAACCAACGTACTGTTAGCAGGCACTTTCAATATAAATTTACCATCGACATCCGTTATTATACCCATTGTCGTTCCTTTAACCAACACATTGGCTCCGATAACAGGTACTCCTGTCTCATCCACCACAACACCCGTCAATTCAATCGGTTGTTGTTGTATGGAAGGAGCTACGGATCTATCCATTTTCTGTTTAATAATAACCTGCTTTTCGTTAATTTCAAAAGTCAGATTAGAATTTACAAAAAGAGGCTTTAAAATATCCTCTATAGAACCGGAGGTAGTCTTTAGAGTAACTTCTTTCTCCAACTCAGCTTTTATGTCTTCCGAATAAAAGAATATATACCCGGTCTTTTCCTTTATCGTTTTAAAGACATCCAACATGGTTGTTTTTCTAGCTTTAACTAGTTGTTCTATCGATACGAAAACATGATCCGTGTGAGCATGAATATTAGTAGCTCCTAATAATAGAACTACAATAAATCCCACACTTTCAAACATTTTAAGAAGAGAACGTAACCGATTTGTATTGTTACGACTTACTTTTTTCATACATTTGTATACATTTTAGGTTTTTCAATTTACTACTGGAAAATTTAAATTCAATCAAGCCTGGATAATTGCCGTTATCCGGGCTTATTCTTTACTAATTAACAATGACTCTCTTTACATTTTACATAGGCTTTTCATTTTTAGTTATTATTCAATTATAATAGTCTCCGATTCAAACCGATAAGTAAATTCATATAACAAAGAAAGAGACTTCATCACCTGATTTACATCATCAAAAAGAATCAACTCACCACCACATCGCCTACCGGCCACTGATGGATCACACTTTATCTCTACATTATAATAACGGCTCAACCGTTTCAATACTTCGGCAACAGTTTCTCCCTTAAACTGAAGAATTCCATCTTTCCATGAAGTGTAGTCGTACACATCGACTGGTACGACTTTATTCTTGTGATCGTTCATCTCTAGTTTCTGATTAGGAATTAATTTTATTTCTTCATTCATCTCTGTTTTTACAGCGACCTGCCCTTTAACCAAAACGACAGACTGAAGTTCTTCATCAGAATAAGCAGAGACATTAAAACTCGTCCCTAGCACATTGACTGTAAATTTAGGAGTTTGCACATAAAAAGGTTTCGACTCGTCTCTGACCACCTCTATATAAATTTCACCCTGCACTTGAATCATTCGCTTTTCAGAAGCAAACGTTGAAGGGAAACGTAAAACAGATCCGGCATTGACCCATACTTTCGATCCGTCCGGCAATTGCAATGAGGAACGTTTTCCACGGGGAACGACTAAGGTATTGTAAACCATTTTTTCCTTCGGGTCCACCTTCGATTCTGATAAATAATTTTTCTGCCCTTTGGCATTCTGTACATAAACAGTAGAATCGTAGGCAATAATAGCATTATCTTCAATCTCAATTGTTTCTGCTCGATCTGTGATTAAAGTAACTTCCGTATGAACAGTATCGCTTACTGGGAGAACAGTCAAACTATCTTGACCGACAGATGAATTATGACTCAGATAAACCGGAATCAAAAACAAAACTCCGATCAGGCAGGCTGCAACCAGTGCCCCATATAAATAAAGGTTATGTTGTTTTTGTTTTTTCTTTTGTGCATTATGGCTTCTATAAACCTTATCCAATAATTCCTTTTGCTTTTCCTCCGATAAAGAATAATTGTTCAATTGTATTTTTTCAAAATCATGGCACGCTTCTTCATAAAATTCCTGCTTATCAGGATGTTCCTTCAAATAGGCTTCCCAATATGCAGTAGATTCTTCATCCGACAACAGTCTGTTACGGACAAAACGCTCATCTTGCCAAAAATCATTATTTACTTTCTTTTTCATATAAGAAAACAAGTGTTGTTACTATTAAGACAACCTCACTCATTTTTTGCCCCCACAAAAATTCAAATAATTAAAAAAAATAATTTTTTATATCCAATCAGGAGGAAAGATTACCAAAAATAGCAGAATAACAGATGAGGTTGCCTCCTCACGCATATGTTCAATTCCCCTCGCCACCAACTTTCGTGCACCTTTCTGGGTCAGGTCTAACATATCTGCAATCTCATCATAGGAAAGTTTTTGCATATACCTTAAATAGATGGCTTCCCGTTGCCGGTCCGTTAAAGTATTCAGCAGAGATTTTACTTTCTGTACTCTCATAGCAGCTTGTTCACGGTCTATCAGTTCATCCAGCAAATCGACTTCAACAACAAATAAATGTTCACACTGTTCTACGTCACTATATTCATAGGGGATTTTTAAGACATTCAAAAGTCTGTTCTTAAAACAAGTAAACAAAAAAGATTTTATATTTCTAACGCCTTCAAAAATTTTCGTATTAGATAACAATGACAGGAAAAGGTCATGAAGAACATCATACAATTCATCGTCCGAAAGACCGAACCCTTTCCCATAAGCATACAAATTATTCACATAACAAGTATAAATATAGTCAAAACTCTCTCGATCTCCCTGAACTAATTTTTTTATAATATCTTCTTCAGCTACATTCATAAAAGCATTAATAGACTAACCAGTGTCTACCTGCACCTGGTTAACTTCAGCTTCCAAATATAGCCATTTTTTTATTATATGCTTTTTTATTGAGCAAAAAGCATATAATACTTACCTATAACAAACAAATACTTCATATGCAGTTAATACTTCCAATACAGATAGCCACAATTCGGAAAACGAGCACAACCAATGGTATATTATTTGTTTTTACTATGTTAATCAATCTACTAACTCATCAAAACCATCCAAAACCTTTCCGGAAGATAAATGTTCCCGACCAGAATAGCCTCATTAAACAAAGGAGCAATTTCTTCCAGAAGAAAGCCAGCAATTCCACAACCGATTTCTGTTACCAGAAAAGTCATTTCCGGATGTTGCTTTGCAAAACAGATAAAATCCTTTACATAAGGATCGATTTTATCCACACCGCCATGCATCGTAGGCATAGCATACGTTTACCCCTGTAAACCAACACCTTGCCCCATACAGCTCCCCATTTACGATAAGCCAGGAGAGCGGCTCCTCCACCATGAGCCCCAGCCAAATTACTACCAAATACAAAAATCTCATCCGGCTTCAACTCCTGTATCCGATTGTTTGTTATGCGCTGTTTATACATACTATTCTTCCTGCTTATCCGCCGCCAGCAAATACATCACCTTATTCTGATAGCCTACCTTGACGAGTACGCCTTCCTCCACGAACTTCTTCAGATCTATTTCCGCCCGGTAACGGCTACAACCAAATTCTTTAGCATAAGCACGCGGAGTCACACTTTCCCAATCTTTCATGTATTTCAACAATTTATCTTTTCGTGTCTCCCAGTTATCAAGTTTCTTTTTATCTTTTTCAAACTCCAGATCGATTTTTCTTAACTTTTTTCGTAGAGAAGTGGAACAACGGTAATTAATTCCATCTACATAAACCGTTCCCTTGTTTCCGTTTTCTTTATTCGGAGTAGTTTTCAATGATGGCGAGAAATACCCCAGATCATCCAACTCGATATGGCAGCCGTCCTCCAGGGCCAGTTCGACCACCCAGGCAAATGAATCCAAGACACTTTTGACTTCTGCCGACGACACAGCAGAACGTTCGCTTATCAACCTGCAAACTTTTTCCAGATTATAAGTTCCCCTGCTGATCGCACGGGCATGTGTCAACCGCATGCCTTTACGTCCATTGGGCTTCGGCGTGTAGTAAGCTTTAAATTTTATTGACATGGTATTATTTATTTGGTTACATACTCTTTTCATCTATATGCCTTACTAATTTGAATTAGTACGGCAGGTAATCAATGGTTGATAACCCTCGGCCGTTTGGCTCACAATTATCGACCGATTGGCACATAATTATCAACCAAACGGCCGACAATTATCAGCCGCTAAATCCATTAGCATCAAAGATACAACAGAAAGGGAGAAATTATTCTCCTGAACGCTTATATTTTATTGTTTCCCGCGTATTATCTTCAACACACACGAAAATTTTCTCATCGACATCCTCTTATTAGACCTTAATAAGAATTAATAATTCTGATTATCGCAATATATTTCTTACTTTTGCAAGTTAGAAATCATAGGTATACTATAAGAAGTAGCATGGAAAAGGAGAATAATCCCATATATGAACGCAATACGCTGGAGTTTGTAACTGTAGCGCTGGAATTTTGTACATTTGTTGAAACAGCCGGACAAAACGGCCTTTTTGATTTTATAGATAAAGGAATCAAGCTATTACCTCTGCTCTATCTGAAGGCGACACTATTGCCGGAAGCGGAAGTGGACGACGAAGATGACGAACCGGAACTGACTGTTACGGAAGATATGTACGAAGCCGTGCGGACCCGTATTGCCACCCTGCTGGGAGAAAAAGACTCTTACCTGGAGACATTTCATCCGGATATGCAATACAGCGACACGCCAATCGCTGCATTTATCTCGGAAAACCTGGCAGATGTTTACCAGGACACAGGAAATTTTGTTTCACTTTTCCGACAGGGAAATGAGGAAGTCATGCTTCAGGCTATTGCCTTATGCCGCGCCAATTTCCAGGAGTTCTGGGGACAGCAACTCTTAAATGCACTGAAAGCGCTTCACGCTATCCGTTACAGCGATGAAGAAATTATTGAAACGAACGAGGAATGATGACACAATACACACACACAATAACAAAAGAAGAGATATCACTTCTTGAAATTGAAGAATTTCCGGGACGGATTCTTGTTATCGACACCGAAAAGGATGCCGATAAAGCCATCAGCTATTTAACCCAGTTCGAAGCGGTTGGCTTCGATACGGAAACACGTCCCAGTTTTAAAAAGGGGACACGCTATAAGATTTCGTTGATGCAGATTTCGACAGACGAGGCTTGCTTCCTGTTCCGGTTGAACAGAATCGGTATTCCGCAATCGCTTGAAGATTTTCTGGTTAACGATAAAATATTAAAAATCGGGTTATCCCTGCGTGATGATTTCGGTGCCATGCGGAAGCGGACGGATATCAAACCGGCTAACTTTCTGGATTTGCAGAATTATGTAGGACAATTCGGTATCGAGGATGCCAGCCTGCAAAAAATCTATGCAATCCTTTTCGATAAGAAAATATCGAAAGGCCAGCGCCTGAGCAACTGGGAAGCCGATGTGCTGACCGAACAACAAAAGAAATATGCAGCCCTGGACGCCTGGGCTTGTCTGAAAATTTACAACCAATTGAATCAAGATAAATAAGAATGAACTATTGTAAAATCTTTCTCAAACCGAAAAAGGAAGAATCGTTGTTGCGCTTCCATCCGTGGGTATTCTCCGGAGCTATCCAAAGCATTGAAGGGAATCCTGAAGAGGGCGACCTGGTAGAGGTGTACGGAACGAACCAGCGTTTTCTGGCTATCGGCCATTATCAGATAGGCAGCATCGCCGTACGTATCTTATCGTTCAAACCGATTACGATCGATGCGGATTTCTGGGTAGAACGTATCCGCGTGGCTTATGCTATTCGCCGCGAACTGGGACTGGCAGGTGTGGAAAACAATAATACTTTTCGCCTGATTCATGGGGAAGGAGATAATCTTCCGGGACTCGTTATCGACATGTATGCCCATACGGCTGTTATGCAGGCGCATTCGGTCGGTATGCATTATGCCCGCCACGAAATTGCCGAAGCGTTAAAAACGGTACTGGGAGATACTTTACAGAACATTTATTATAAATCGGAAGCGACTCTTCCTTACAAGGCCAATCTCGGCAGTGAGGACGGTTATCTGTATGGCGGAGAAGTAGAGGATATTGCGACAGAAAACGGACTGAAATTCTGCGTGGACTGGCAGAAGGGACAAAAGACCGGTTTCTTTGTGGACCAGCGCGAAAACCGTTCTTTGCTGGAACGGTACGCCAAAGGTCATTCGGTGCTGAACATGTTTTGCTATACCGGTGGATTTTCGTTCTATGCGATGCGTGGCGGTGCCGAAGTGGTTCATTCGGTAGACAGTTCGGCCAAAGCGATTTCACTGACAAATAAAAATGTGGAATTGAACTTCCCTGGCGACCTGCGACATAAGGCTTTTGCCGAAGATGCCTTCAAATATCTGGAAAAGATGGGAAGTAATTACGATCTGATCATTCTGGACCCGCCAGCCTTTGCCAAGCATAAGAACGTGCTCCGCAATGCTTTGCAAGGATACCGTAAACTGAACGCGATCGCTTTTGAAAAGATTAAACCGGGAGGTATTTTATTTACTTTCTCCTGTTCGCAGGTTGTCAGTAAAGAGAATTTCCGCCTGGCCGTATTCAGTGCCGCAGCACAATCCGGACGTAGCGTCCGTATCCTGCATCAGCTGACGCAACCGGCCGATCATCCGGTCAATATTTACCATCCGGAAGGGGAATATCTGAAAGGACTGGTTTTATACGTGGAATAAAAAAAATTGTATTTAATAAAAAAGGGAGCCATTTTTGACTCCCTTTTTCCATGACCAAAATCTATATGGTAACCGACATTTCTGTCAATTATAAGATACCTTGCGCCATCATAGCTTTTGCAACCTTCATGAAGCCGGCCACATTTGCACCCTTCACGTAATTTACAGTTCCGTCAGCCTGTGTTCCGTATTTTACACATTGTTCGTGGATAGACTTCATGATGCCTTTCAGCTTTTCGTCTACTTCTTCTCTTGTCCAGCTCAGCTTCATTGCATTCTGAGTCATTTCCAGACCTGATACGGAAACACCACCGGCGTTAGCAGCCTTACCCGGAGCATACAGGATCTTAGCTTCCAGGAATGCATCGATAGCTTCCGGAGTAGAAGGCATGTTTGCACCTTCCGATACAGCGAAACAACCGTTAGCCAACAATGTCTTGGCATCGTCACCGTTCAATTCGTTCTGAGTTGCACTCGGCATGGCGATGTCACATTTTTCGCCCCAGGGACGGCCACCCTGAACATATTTGCAGCCATATTTTTCTGCATATTCGCGGATACGTCCACGATAGAGGTTCTTCAATTCCATGATATAATCCAGTTTCTCACGGTCGATACCGTCCGGATCATAGATATAACCGTCAGAGTCAGACATAGTAACCGGCTTAGCACCCAGTTCGATCAGTTTTTCAACCGTATACTGAGCAACGTTACCCGAACCTGAAACAGCAACCACTTTACCTTTAATGTCGATGTTACGAGTCTTCAACATTTCCAGCAGGAAGTAAACGTTACCGTAACCTGTTGCTTCCGGACGAATCAGTGAACCACCGAATTCGATACCTTTACCTGTGAATGTACCTGTGTTTTCGCGGGCCAGCTTTTTGTACATACCATACATATAAGCCACTTCACGTCCGCCAACACCTATATCACCGGCAGGAACGTCTGTATCCGGACCGATATGACGCCACAATTCCATAACGAAAGCCTGGCAGAAACGCATGATTTCAGCATTTGATTTGCCACGCGGGCTGAAGTCGGCACCACCTTTACCCCCACCCATCGGCAGTGTAGTCAATGAGTTCTTGAAAGTCTGTTCGAAAGCCAGGAACTTAAGGATAGATTGATTTACAGAAGCATGGAAACGGATACCGCCTTTGTACGGGCCGATCACGTTGTTATGCTGGATACGGTAACCCATGTTTGTCTGTACCTGTCCTTTATCGTCTACCCATGTTACACGGAATGAGAAAATACGATCAGGAATACAAAGACGTTCGATCAGGTTGCTCTTTTCAAATTCAGGATGTTCGTTATAGGCTTCTTCAATTGTGCCTAAAACTTCAGCAACAGCCTGATGATACTCGGGTTCGTTAGGAAATCTTCTCTTTAAGTTGTCTAAAACTTCATTTGCCTTCATAAGAACTGTTTATTTAGAATGTTATACCAATTTGCTAGTTAGCGTTCTTCTTTTAAGAACGTCGCAAAGGTAAGCCATTTTTTCAAACCAGCAAATATTTGAAAGAAAAAATGATAAAAAAATATCGAAATGATATTTTAAAGAGGCAAACGTGACTAAATGTCACTCATTTCTACGTTTTATGTTTTTATAGACAGGAACGAACACAATGATAGCGGACGCCACCAGGGCAAAAATCACATCAAAGGTTATCTTTTCACTGTAAACAAGCAGCATGTAGGCCAAAACACCCCATAAAAGAGTGAGACACACCGCCTGACTATTTGTTATCTTTCTACGGGCCATCGGTTACATTTTTTTAGTTAGACGAGATTTGTGATCCAAAAAAGATCAATAATACCAAAAACACAGCAATAATCACAAATAAGATGACAATTTGCTTCTCTAACGTGTAATTACGAAGAAAAGGGATATGACGGGCCCATCCGGCTACGACCTGTATCTGCTCTGGTTCTTCCTCTTCTGAGGGAATTTCATATCCGTTGGCTTCCATAATCTGCATAGCCTGTTCCACATCGCTTTCCAAAAGTTCCACACGGATACCTCCCACATCCGTAAGTCCCATAACCTGAGTTGTATATTCATTTCTTACATAACATACAACTCCGTTGGCTTGCAATAAAGAGGCCAGTCCCTGAGCTTGTTCCACATATTGAAACCGGGCTATTTCAACCATTTTATCCTCGACCTTATCCATAATTTGACTTTTTTACAAAGAAAAGGATTTTGACTTACATGAGCAAGTTTTCAGCAATACCAGTTGCCTGCCGGATACGGTCAGCCATGCCGATGCCACCTTTCATATTACCGGCCAGTATCAGTCCGGGATAACGCGCCTCCAGCTGATCGATCGTAGCGAAACGTTCGCCGCTGCTCAGGCCATACTGTGGTATTGCATGCTGGTGGCGGAAAATACGGATCATATCCGGTTGCACCTGAATAGGGAATTTCAGCATTGCATGAAATTCATATGTGATCAGTGCCTTTAGTTCATCATCGGTTAAACGGGTCAGTTCCGCCCGCTTGACGCCACCGATAAAGAAAGAAAAGAGGGCTCCTTCTTTCGGTGCACGGTTATCGAAACAGGCAGCCGGGAAAAGAATCCCCAGCACATCTTTCTTTTCGCAGGAAGGGACCAGTCCGCCAAAAGCGTTAAAACGCAAACTCCCGGTATTACGAATGCCGACACTCGCCTGTACCACCGGAGCATATTGCAGGTTACTGATCTTATCCATATCTTCCCGGGGAATGAACGGCAGCAGGTCAGGCAAAGTATAGGCACCGCTCGTCGTTACGACCTTATTGGCATGCATAAGTTGTTCACCCTCGGAAGTCGTATAAGTTGCCAGCCAGCCTTTTTCAGACGGACGGACCGTCACGCCGGAAGCCGACAAGGTGATATTCTGAGAACCGATAGCATCCGCCATCGCTTTTGCCAGATTCTCCAAACCTCCGGCAGCGGAGAACACTTTTTTGGTAGCCAACCGGTCACGGTCTGTTTTGGGCTGCCGAGCTTTGGCAATCGTGCCTTTGATAAATCCTCCGTATTGCTGTTCCAGGTTATACAATTTGGGTAAAGCATAACGGGTAATAAGTTTCAGCGGATCGCCGGCATAAACACCGGAGAGGAAGGGGTCTACGGCATAATTCAGGAATGACTTACCCAAACGGCGAGCAGCCAGTTCACCGACCGATTCATCCGGATTCGTACCTTTTGCACGGAAGGGTTCGCCCAGGATACGGAATTTATCACCGAGGGTAAACAACGGGGTTGTTATTGCACTGAACAAGCCGGAAGGTAATGCACGGAAAGAGTTTCCTTTCCAGATCAGGCGGCGTTTGGCCTCTTCATGGGCCGTTTCCAATTGGCAGGCAGGCGACAAGGCTTCAAACAATTCGGCTACTTCGGGATAGGATACTACTCCAGTATTCGGTCCGCTTTCAAAAACGAATCCGTCTTCACGGAAGGTATGTATTTGCCCGCCTACCCGGTTACTGCATTCCAAGATATGTACCTGTTTTCCCCCGCGAGTCAGCCGGAAGGCGGTAGTCAGACCGGTCAGTCCGGCTCCGATGACCAGAATATCCGTATTATGTTGTTCCATATCAAACAGGTTTTGAAAATGATTTATTGGAATGAAGCATCAGTTTATCCAGCGAAGCGGCAACGTTACGGACAAAGAGAGCTCCACCGGAAGTCATACGGATATGGTTGTCGTCATACTCGATCAGGCCGTCGGCGGCAAATTCATTCAGACGATTGTCATTATAGGCGGTTGCCGATTTTACCTCTTCCGCAGACAGGGAGAAACGGGCAGCTATCTCCTGCCAGTCCAGGGAATAGTTACACATCAACGTTTCGATTACCTCACGGGTAATCTGTTCGTCCCGGCTCAACTCATATCCTTTCGATACGGCAAACGTATCGTTTTCGATTCGTTCCATATATTGATTAATATCCTTGCTGTTCTGGGTATAGGCGGTATTCAGCTGGCTGATTCCGGTCACACCGAAAGCATACACCTGTCCGGTTGTACGGCGGGTACAATAGCCCTGGAAGTTACGGTGCAAGCGGCCGTTCTTCAACGCCGTATACAATTCATCATCCTGCCGGACAAAATGGTCCAGGCCGATCGTCTTGTAACCGGCTGTTGACAAAAGTTTCTTTGCCGATTCATACATGCGGCTTTTCTCCTCACTGGGCGGCAAACCGGCTTTTTCCAGGATAAGTTGCTGTTTGTTCACCCAAGGGACATGGGCATACGAGAAAGTAACCAGGCGGTCAGGACACAGAACTGCCGCCCGCGTAATGGTTTCCGCAAAACTTTCGGCCGTCTGGAACGGCAAGCCGTAGATAAAGTCCATATTGATGCGAGCCCCTTTGCTACGGAGAATCTGAAAGATCATCTCCGCCGGCAATAACGACGGGCGGCGGTTGACCGTCTTCAACACCTTTTCATTGAAATCCTGCACGCCGAGGCTGAACCGATTGAAACCCGCCTCCGTCAATGACTGCCAAGACTCTTCATCCAGATATCCGGGATGGCACTCGACCGCTATTTCGGGCTGGTCGATCGTTTCAAAACCTGCCAACAAATGCTCGTTCAGTTCTCTCAGATAATACACGGGCATGGATGTCGGACTTCCTCCGCCATAATGTATCTGGGAAATCTTACGTCCGGGAGCCAGCCGCATCTTTACCAGTTCTATTTCCCTGTGCAACGCTGAGAAATAACGTTCTATCACGTCCCGCTTCATCATCGGGAATGAATTACACCCGCAGTAATGGCAAAGATGGCGGCAGAACGGTATATGCACATAAAAAGAGATATGCTCGGGCCGTGCCGTATTGGATGCCTCTATGGCCGATTCGTATTCCTTATTGGCAAACGCTTCCGTAAAATAGTTGGCCGGCGGATAACTGGTATATCTCGGCACCGGCACATTATATTTTTGTAATAAATCCTGTATCATAATTATACTGTTTCTTTCTCTTTCCTGAATACGATCAATATATAAACCAACGACAAGGCCGCCAGGCTGACTTCAAAGAAAAACAAGCCGTGGTAGCCGGTATGGTCGGCAATCTTTCCGCTCAATATCGCCATCACCATTCCGCTCAGATGGGTTATAACCGTCTGTATCGTAAAGTCCGTGCCTTCCCGTCCGGGACGAACACAATCCATCGCCGTTGTATAAACCACGATCGTCGCCATCCCATAGCTGCCCCAGAGCAGGGCAATGCCGGCATGCAAGAGTCCGAGTGTCGGAGTGACATAAGACAATCCGAGGAAATAAAGCGTGGCAAGCAATACAAACACGGCAAACAGGATGCGTGCCCAATGCCGTCCGATGCGGCGCACGATAAAGCCCCCGACAAAAGAAAAGATGAACCCGAAAGAGGTCCCTATCACACCGCTCATCACCCCGATCTCTTTCATCGAGTATCCCAGGTCGACCAGGTAAGGCTTCAACATCGCCAGCGTACCGATCAGGCCGGAATAGTAAAGGAAAAGGAAACCGATCTGTTTCCATATATTCTTTTGGGTAAAGAAGTAAAAGACATCTGCTTTCTTCGCCCGTTCATGCGTATCTTTCGGTGCAATCTCCAGTCCGCGGTTGAACAGTAACGGCAGTAAAGCGACGATCACAAACAAGGCGACACAAGGCAACAGGCTGTTCCATCCCAGCTGTTTGAACAACAGCAGCAACACGCCTCCCCCGATCATCGAGCCGCCGAAACTGCCCATCGACTGCATGCTGTTCACCAGGCTCTTGTCTTTCCGGCTAAAGGAAAGGACGGCCAGCGCATCGGTCGCAATATCCTGAGTGGCAGAAGCTACGAACGATACGATGATCAGGGCGATAATGGTATAGAAATCCGTTTTAAAATCGAGGAAAGCGACGGCAAAGATCAGGACGGCATAGATCAGTTCAGACGAGAAGATCCACCGTTTATAATCGCCCGTTGTCCGGGCATGGCGATCCACCATCGGCGACCAGAGGAATTTCAGTATCCAAGGCAGCTTGATCAGTTGCAGCAAACCGATGGCTGATAAAGAAAAATTCTCCTGCCGCATCATTACCGGGATAACGGTAGAGAAAAAACTCATCGGGATAGTCTGCGCAATGTAGAGGCAGAAAAAGGTCCCGAGATTGAATATTTTATTTTTTTGTTCCATTCGTTTTCTTTGTAATATGGTTTCCCATGTTGGGAAAGCACTTTTCATCCTTGTAAAGTCGTTTCCCACGTTGGGAAAGCATTTTACACCCTTGTAAAGTCGTTTCCCAAATCGGGAAAGCATTTTACACCCTTGTAAAGTCGTTTCCCAAATCGGGAAAGCATTTTACACCCTTGTAAAGTCGTTTCCCAAATCGGGAAAGCATTTTACACCCTTGTAAAGTCGTTTCCCAAATCGGGAAAGCATTTTACACCCTTGTAAAGTCGTTTCCCAAATCGGGAAAGCATTTTGCACCCTTGTAAAGTCGTTTCCCAAACCGGGAAAGCATTTTACACCCGATTAAAAGGCCACCGCTACACTTCCTCCGATCGTGAAAGGGCGGCCCGCTTGTGCCAGACCTTTTCCCATCTCAAAATAAAAAGCGGTATATTGTGTGTTGGTGATATTCTTAGCCCAGATTGCAAAGGTAGCAAATCCTTTCGTTGCAGAAACTTTTCCGTTCAATTGTCCGTAAAAAGGTTGGGAAACAACGTTATCTTCTTTCCAATATATCCGGCCCGCACCGGTAAAGTTCGCACTGATCAGGATGCGGTCGATATGGGAACAAGGATTCGAAATGGTATAATCAGCCCCGGCAGAGAAAGTATGCGAGGGGACCAGCGGCAGATAATTGCCCGAATAGTCATACACTTTGTCTTTCTTCTTGTCTGTATAATCCTTGAATGTGGCATGGGTAAACCCGTAATTCAACTGTACCATCAATCCGTTGACCGGATTTCCCTGCAAGCTGACTTCCACCCCTTTGCTTTCGCTCCGCCCCGCATTGTTGAGCATGGAACCTACCGTAAGCGACTGGCTGATCTGCTGGTTTTTCCAGTTGATCCAGAAAAGAGCGATCTCGGCACGCAGGCGGTTATCGAGGAAAGGATGCTTGCCTCCCACTTCATAATTCCAACTGGTCTCCGGTCGGAAAGAGCGGTCTTCTTCCCGCTCGAAAGAGGTGTTGAAGCCACCGGTTTTATATCCTTTCGTTACAGTGGCGTAGATAATCCCGGAAGAGGGAAACATATATTGCAAGGCAAATTTAGGTGTAACCTGGCTGAATTTAAGTTTGCTGTAAAAGGCATCCAACTCCTTACTCTCCTCCTCCGTATCTTTGAAGCTAAGATAATCGGTAGAAGCGCGTTCGTAATCATAACGTATGCCGATCGTTGCGGAAAGGCCGTCGACCAACAGGTCATCGAAGGTTGACTGATGATAAAAGGCTATTCCGTAGGTGGGCGTGTCGTACAACTTACGCGAACTGTAGGCAGCCGACAGATAATCCATTATCACCGTATTATCTATTCCCTGCCAGAAACCGAAGGCGCCGAACAGCCATTTATACCGCCCGTCTGTCATCGATTTTATATTAAACTCTTCCGAAAACATCTTCTGTTTCTGATCCTGTTTGGCAAAATAAATACTTGCCGGAGAAAAGTCCTGGTCGATCCCCTGATGATCCGACAGGTACTGGAAAGCCGTTTTGCTACTGAGACTGTATCCCGTACCTTTATATTCCACCGTCAGACCGGTGGTAGACATGGCCCGTTTATAAAAACTGTAATCGTTGTAGTTGACGTCGCCCGGCCGGTGTGTCACCGAATCGCAGACGGCATACGGATAACCTCCCTGCCTGGAATTGTCATACGAACTCATCAGGCCGAGCGACAACCGTTCCGTCGGCTGCCATTCCAATCGGATACGGCCGGAGCCGCTTTTCAGGTCATCCGCTTTCTTGTCGGTAAACAGATTGGTAAAATATCCGTCATTCCTGTTATAATTGGCGGAAAGGGAGTAGCCGAACTTCTCCCCTATTTTCGCATAGCGGGAAAGGGCATACTCGCGGGCACCGTAAGTACCGTTAGAGATCGAAGCATTCATTCCCTGAAATTTCAAAGGGGATTTGGTATAGACATTGATGATTCCCCCCATCGTATTGCGTCCGTATAGAGTTCCCTGCGGGCCACGCAACACTTCGACACGGTCGATCTCTGCAAAATCGAAATCGAACGCTGACTTTTCAAAATAAGGGATACCGTCCACATAAAGCCCGACGGAAGGCGCATTGATCTTCGAACCGATCCCACGGATATACACAGGCGAAGTCAGCTTCGACCCATAATCAGGCATAAACAGGTTCGGGATAAAGGAACTGAACTCCTTAATACCTGTAATATTCTTATTTTGTATGGCTGTGCCGGTAACGGAGGAAGCCGACAGCGGTTCCAGGCGCAAATCCCTGTTTTGTTTAAACGACCGGACCACTACCTCGTTCAACTCCACCTGACGAACTTTCGTTGTATCCGGATCATCTGCTTTAACCGCTGATGCGGACAAGCACAAACAAACAAATAAGAATAATACTTTCATATAAGTTATTTTAGAAATAATTGAGTTATCCCGTTCCCGTGCTTGACACGGGATCGCAAAGGCACAGACCGTATCCTATAATATCTTTTGATACCGCCAGTTCTCTTGCGGCCCCGTGTCAAGCACGGGGACAGGATAGCTCATATCTGATAAATACTGAATTAAAACGTCACAGCCACTTCCGCCCCGATCTGGAAGGGTTTGCCTTTTTGTATAAATGAATTATCGAATGATTCGAAATAAAACGCCTGGTAGTCAGTGTCAGTCATATTGCGGCTCCATACATTCAGGTTGACGATCCCCTTACGCACTCCCACTTTGCCATTCAACACACCGTAAAAGTCCTGACTGATATCGTTCTTTTCGGTCCAGAAGATCTTCCCGGCTCCGGCATACTGGACGGAAGCAGTAAACTGGTCGAACCAACTGTTCCGCAACAATTTGGTATAGTTCAATCCCAGACTGACGGTGTGGCGGGGAGTGTACGGGATGAAGTTATCCTTATAATTTATCTCCGTTTCGTTTTTATCCAACGTCTTATAATCGCGGAAGGTAGCACGGGTGAAACCATAATTCAAATCAGCCGTCAGGCCCTCGGCAATACGGCTGCGAAGGCTTACCTCCACCCCATAACTGTCGGCCTTGCCTCCATTGGTGATCATGCGCCCGCTTCCCCCTTTGGCAAATGTCGTCAACTGGATATCCTGAATATCCATATAAAAAAGTGTCAGTTCGGCATGCAGGCGGTCCTTGATCAATTCGCTGCGGATGCCCATTTCATAATTCCAGCTGTGCTCCGGTTTATAGGCAGCCACTTCTTCCACCTCTGCCGGCTTCTTTGCTTCGCTTGGCATAAACTTCGACATCAGGTCATACCGGGCATACTCCTGCACCAGGTCACCAAACATCTGCACATTGTAGCCTCCCGTCTTATACCCTTTGGCAACCGATACATACGTAAACGTACCCGGCGAACATTGATACCTCACAGACACCTTAGGCAACACCTGCAAAAAGTCCTGCGATGTTTTCCCCTCCAATCTTGTCTCGACAGGCAGAACACCCATAGGACGTCCTCCCATCGACACACCTATCTTCATACTATCTACCGAAGAGTCGTAATTCAGCTTTGCCTTTTCATAATCCAGCCGGATACCAGCCGTTACAGACAGTCCGTCCGTAAATAAGTTGTTATAAGTGGACTGGTGGAAGACAGCAAAACCGAATGTAGGCGTTTCAAAATATCCGGGGAAATAAATCCGGTTCTTATCATCACCGTATACGGTCAATTGCGGAGCCTTGGGGTTACCGGCCACGATCTCATCAAAGGCTTTCTGCAAGACATCTTTCAGACCATCCTCCTTAAACATCACCGGGCCATCTGTTTTCAGGCTATTATAAAAGCCGTATGCACCGAAGCTCCATTGATAATTCTTCTGGTGATTCGACCGGATCGCCACCTCTTCACTCCAGGCATATTGCTTTTGTTTCTGGTTCAGTGTGAAAATAGACTTCTCCGTATAATCCTGGTCCATCTTCATATCGTCTTTCAGATACTGGTAGGCGGTGGTAGAGGACAGCAGGAATTTATCCGTTTTCCACTCATAATAAATACTGTTATTCAGCATCCGCCGCCAATAGGTGCTGGGATCATTTATACGTACAGGCTCCACCTTTCCTGTCTCCGTGTTATATTGTCCGTAAGGGAAGGCGCCCTGGTCAACATAATCATAATTGAATGCATATTGCAGTTTCATTGCCGGATTGATCAGCCAATCCAGTTTAAAACGTCCGCCGGCAGACTTCTCCTTATCTGCCTTCGTATCGGAATATTCGTTCATGAAAAAACCGTCATTCCTGTCGTAGTAACCGCTAAGGGAAATACCTACGTGCTCGCTCAATTTTCGATAATGGGACGCTTTGATCTTGGAGGCTCCATAGTTACCTGTCGACATGGAGAACTTCGTTCCCTGATAATTGAAGGGTGACAATGTATAAATATTCACAATCCCTCCCATCGCATTACGCCCGTACAAAGTACCCTGCGGACCACGCAGCACCTCCATGCGCTGTATATCGTTCAATTCAAAATCAAAGGTACTCTTATCCAGGTACGGCACATTATCGACATAAAGTCCGATCGACTGTCCGCTGCTTCGTGCACCGATACCGCGGATATAGATAGCCGAAGTCATCTTGGAGCCGTAATCCGGCATATACAGGTTAGGAACAAACGAACTGATATCTTTCAACGCATCGATCTGACGTCCTGATATCGCTTGGGGGGAAAGGATGGAAACAGAGCCGGGCAATAACCGTAAGTCATTCGTTTCCTTTGTAGAAGATGTTATAATGACCTCATCAATATTATACGTCTTGATGGTGTCATTTTCATTTACATTCACATTTACTTCATCAGCCATCAACGGTTGTAATCCAGAGACAGCCCCTGCAATCAGAACAAACAAGTAGCGTTGTTTCATCGTATTTTCACTATTAGTATATTACGATTGCAAAGGAACAGGAAAGAAACAAGGCGGTCAATCACTAGATGTAGTGATTTTAACAAAATACAGACAGAGTTCATAAGTTTTATGTCGGACTTTCTCCTATCGGGAAATCGGCTAAAACCGGGTGAATTTAACCGGAATGTCTAAAAAGAGCTGAAAAAGGCATTTTATTACAATAGAATATATGTACGCATGTACGTTATTATGTACCCAATTTATAGAAGT
Source organism: Parabacteroides goldsteinii (assembly GCF_020091425.1). NCBI lineage: Bacteria > Pseudomonadati > Bacteroidota > Bacteroidia > Bacteroidales > Tannerellaceae > Parabacteroides > Parabacteroides goldsteinii. The sequence goes on from NZ_CP081906.1 coordinate 3,625,196, forward strand.
AATGTGTTTGAAGGATAAAAATAGCAGTTCATTATTTGATAAACAATGTATGATGGTTATTTTAGGTATGACTAATTTAAACGATCCTTTTTTCTCGCCACAAAATTACTAATAAGTTTCATAAAAGCAACTAAAATCAAAGAAATAACTTGTAAATATATATTGTTTATTATCAGTTGAATATGAATTTAAGTTGAAATATTGTGATTTAAAATTACAAACTAATTTGCCTTCAAAACAGTGGCGAGAAAAAAGGATCGTTTAAACTCGTCATTTAACATATGGCAACAATTAGACACCTTCCTCAGAAAGAATTATTAGAAACACTATTATTAATATAATATTCATTTTGGCGTCGACTAATCACTTCCATAGTTATAGGAAAGGGCAGTATCATACAGGCAATCATTTTATGGGCATGAGATATGTACTGATACTGTTATTGGCTTTCTTTTTGAGCACACTAACCTGTGTTGCCCAGAAAGTGACGGCAAAAACGAATCTGTTCTATGGCTCCTACTCCCGTACTCCGAATCTGGGAGTGGAAGTGTGGCTCTCTTCGCGCAGCACGCTAGACCTGAGCGGTGGCTATAACTGGTTCACCTCCGGCAAATCCGCAACCAATAAGAAACTGGTTCATTGGCTGGGTATGGCCGAATACCGGTACTGGACTTGCGAAAAGTTCAACGGTCATTTCTTCGGAGTGCATGCCCTGGGAGGACAATACAATATTGCAGGGCACGAATTGCCACTTCTGTTCGGGAAACATTCCAAACAATATCGTTTTGAAGGCTGGGGTGCCGGGGCGGGTGTTTCGTATGGTTATCAATATATCATCAGTAACCGATGGAGTGCGGAAGCGACCATAGGCGTAGGATATGCGCGGTTACATTACGATAAGTTCCGGTGTGAGACCTGCGGAGACAAAATCGGTACGGAAAACCGCAATTACTGGGGGCCTACCAAAGTAGGGATATCAATCATGTATTTTTTCAAGTAATCAGAGAAATAATTCAAAATAAAAATAGACACTAATATGAAAGCAAAGAGTTTATTGTTAACCGTTCTGGCCGCCGCCCTGTTTACCGGCTGTTCGGATAGTGAGGGAGATTCTCCGGACCCATCAATGATAGGAAGGGCCTTCCTGTCGTTGTCGCTGCAAAGCACTACGGGACCTTCGACGAGAGCAACTGGCAGCATTGAAGAAAAGCCGGGGAGTGCAGAAGAAAGTAAGGCAGGAGATGTAAAGGTCTTATTGTTTGATGAGCACGATCTTTGCCTGGGGGTAGTAACTGTCACAGATGCGAAGATTGGTAACAGTGATGGCGTAAGCAATAATAATCCTCCGGCCGAAGCAACTGAAGCGATAGCGGTTCCGCCAAAGACAGCAAAGGTGTTTGTCGTGATCAACCCTTATACTACCGGTTGGGATTTCACAGAAGATAAAGTGAAAAACAAGACATGGGATGAGATTAATACGACTCTTACTGATGCGAAGGCAGAGAATGTAGCGACAGACGATCATTTTATGATGGTCAGTGAAGGAGACAAAACTACTGCTGATAAAGGGGCATTGACCGATGTTACAACGAACGTAAAAATACCGGATGATTACACTACAGAGAAAATCGAAGCAGCGAAAACAGCGGCAAAAGGTTCTCCGGCTGTGGTCAATGTAGACCGTCTTGCCAGCAAGGTCACTGTCACTAAAGCGGCAGACTTTACAATAGCACCGACAGGCGCTAAATTCACATTTCAGGGTTGGGAGTTGAGTGTAACCAATAAGAGTGTACGGCTTTATTCCGACCTGGTGGATTATGATAATAAAACGACTGGTGCCGTATACCGTAAGGACAAGAATTACTTGGAGAACGAACAGCCCAAAAATCCAACTGAACTGCGGGCTGCTTTTGATTATCTGAAGAACATAGATAATACATCGGAGGACATACCGGAAGTAACGAGAGCAAGCGAAGCAAGTGCTTACTGCCTTGAAAACACGATGGAAGCAAAAGCTCAGAAATTAGGCTTCACCACCAAAGTGGTTGTCAAAGCAAAATATACACCTAAAGATATTACAGAAAATACAAGCTATTTCTCCTATGCCGGGAAATTCTATACGTTGGACGCCCTCAAGACGGCATATAACAATACAACCAGTGGCGGTCTGAAAACAGACCTGCCGAAGTTTCTCCATAAAGCCAAACTTATGGAGGATGGTGTATTTAACGGGACTGACGAGGCAAAAAGCAATGCTGTTGCCGCTCTCACAGCAGACCAATTCACAGAGAAGACCGGCATCATCGGTCGTTATTGCGCTGTCCGTTATTATCATGAATCCGTTTGCTATTATGACGTCCTGATCCGCCATGACAAAAACGTCGAACAAAAGATGGCATTGGGCCGCTGAGGTGTAGTGCGTAACAACTGGTATTCCATCGAACTCAAAAGCGTAACCGGCCCCGGCACACCGTGGATACCGGACCCGTCCGATCCCGACCCGACAGATCCGGATAACCCTAAACCGGACCCCGAAAATCCAACCGGTCCGGATATCGATGACGACGAGAACGATGCTTACTTATCCGTCAAGATAACAATCAACCCCTGGACTTTCTGGACACAGGAGGCAAACCTGCATTAATCGTCAGCCGGTTCAGCTCATAGCATGCGTATATTCAGCCACATAGGGAAGTTTGTGATGTCCCTTGCCGTCATGATGGCGGCAGGGATGGGCGGTTGTGATGTCCTTCACGACGACCTGAGCGAGTGCGACCTGTACCTTCGGTTCCGGTATGACTATAACCTGGCTCGCGAAGACTGGTTTGCCGACCAAGTGGGAGCGGTCAAGGTCTTTCTGTTCAGTGCCGAAGGGAAATATATCCGGACACTCACGGAAAGCGGTGCCGCATTGAAGAAGCCGGGGTACCGCATGCCGATCCCTTATAAGCTGAAAGGCAGCACCGCCGTGGTGTGGGCAGGAAAGACCGAACGGTTCTATTCGCTTCCGACCCTCGCGGCAGGCGATCCGATAGAGAAACTGGCTTTGAAGTATGAACCCAAGGAGAATGTCAGCAACAACCATCTCGATGCGCTCTGGCATAGCGGTCCGTTACCGCTTTTTACGGAAGGGTACACCGGCGATACGGAAACCGCCAGCCTGGTACGCAACACGAACGACGTAACGGTCGGCATCTCCCGTGGGAATACCCCGCTCGACATGTCCGCCTTCGACATCGTGATCAAAAGTGCCGACGGCGCATACAATTATAAAAATGAGCCATCGGACGAAACCCGCCTGATCACCTACTGTCCCTGCCCCGAAGAGGAGACCCCGGAGAGCGGGAACGCTCCGGATGCCGGGGAAGCATCGTTGCCATCCGAAGTCCGGTTGCATACTCTCCGGTTTGTCAAAGGAGAAGACATCACCTTCTCCATCACGGAGAAGTCTACCGGAAAGGCCATCGACATAGGAGGCGGCACACAGCTCGACCTGATCGGATACCTGCTCCGGAGCAAACCGGAGGGAATGGGCGACCAGGAATACCTCGACCGGCGGTATCTGTGGGACATCCGTATCCGTCTGGGCGAGGGAGGCGATGCGTATCTGGCGCTGTGCATAACGATCAACAACTGGGTATATTGGTTCTATCCGACAGACCTCTGATTAATAAACGATGATACTACTTAAAACGACATATACGGCAACCGTCTTTTTCCTGTACGTGCTTCTGCTGCTCCCATCCTGTTCGAACGAAACGGAGATCGGAGGGCATCACTACACCGGCGAAAAGGTCGCGCTGAACATACAGATGGAGACACGTGATGCCACCGACCCGGACTTGGAGATCACCGGAGTCAGGGCAATCGTGTTTAACGGTGACGGGGAACTGGTATTTAATGGCGCACCAGACCCCGTCGCCAACTCCACGGATGGTTCTCGTGTTATCAAAGTCAAGGCAGCGCGCGGAATCAACCATGTGTATATCTTCTGTAATGAGACGACAGAGTTGACAGGGAAACTGGATGGCATCGCAACACAAAGCGATATCGAAGATATCACCTTCAACGCCGTCGGCATCACGGGGACACCTCCCATGTACGGAAAAGTGGAGAACGCTTTTATCGAGGCCCGCAGCGACGGTTCACAGGCCACAGTCACGGTCGGCGGCACCAAATTGACGGAGCTTCCGGTCAAAGTAACCCGTATGGTGGCACGTCTCGGTTTTACGGCCATCAAGAACGTGGACGGTACGAAAGAGGAAGACTTCAAAGTGACGAAAGTCAGTATTCGGGTATGCCGCATGCCAAAGTCTACAACGGTTGGCGAAGATCAGCCATATACGGCAGATGCATGGTCGGACGAACTCCTGATCGGGCAAACCGGCGAACTCGACAACAACGGAACATACACCGTCGACAAATCTGCCGATCCCTGGACTTATACCGTCCCCGACGGCATACACTCGATCACCCTCCCGGAGACCTATATTCCGGAACATATCCTGTCGAACAGGGCGGATGCTTCACGTGCCACCTACCTGAAGATAGAAGCCGAATGCCAACTGAAGAACGGGAGCACACAGGTGCTGCGAAGCATCTATCTGCTGAATATCGGTGAAGGGGTTTCGCCTGACTATAATCTGAAACGAAACAACTCATACCATATATATGCTACCATTACAGGATTAGGCGCCCTGGGCATCTATGCCGAAATTGTAGAGATGGAGGAGCACGATATCACGATCAACTGGAAACCGATCGACGGCCTGGTGATTGTCAGCGACAAGTCGGCCGACTTTGACTTTGACAACGATACCTCAAAGAACGTCAATGTCTGGGACGACTACAGCGTCTACTCGGGCATCCTGAAAACCTACCATTCCGAAACGGGTTATAAGGACGTCGTGTTCAAATACGGCAGCCTGATCGCTGTGCAAACCAAGAGAAAATCCACTACAGGCACAGCTTTTGAACCGCCTGTAAGTGGTAGTGACCTGAAAGATATCCTATGGTATCCGGGATCATACACCACGGTAGCGAATATCTCTGATTGGGCCGGTATCCCTTACCTGCAATCGGGTGATATCCCTGCGGATAACAGTGAGGATGAGGTTAAAAAGGCTTTGGGTGATCCCTGCAAACTGGTCGGCCTTTCAGAAGTGCAGATCAGGGACAACAAGATTGTAGACAACCTGCAATGGCACATGGCAACCGCCGAGCAATATCAGATATTGATCAATACATGCGACAATGAAGCGAATGCTGACGGATATCCCTCTTTCCACTGGTTATTGCAGCCTCATGCCACCTATCGCAGCACGAACGGGGAAGTGGCGGGTGACCTTGCTTCGGGCCATTACTGGACAACATCATACGGTAAAGCATTCAACTTCAGCGGAGGCACGCCGACAGCCGCCATTGAGAATGCAGATACACAGAACGGCTATACGATCCGGTGTGTACGTAATACCATCCCGGCTAGTTCAATGAAAGTAGTAAGAATCATTTCAGTCGAATATAAAGGCGGAACCCCTTCCTTCGAGATCGAATCGAATGTCCCTTACTGGACGGCCACGCTGATAACCGGGGAGGGGGCGGGAACTGCCATCGATTTCGATCAGTTCTCGTTCAAAAAGGATGAAGGACAAGTTCATACCACCCACGGAAGCTACTCACAACAGACCTTTGCTTACCTTCCGCGCTGGGAGAATCAGAGCGGGCGGACTTTCAAGGTTAAGGTAGAAGGAACCGGTCTCGACGGAGAGACCGTCAGCACAATAACGACCATTTCCCAGAGCGGCTATACATACAAAGGAAAGCTCGCTTTTGACAAGGCTATCGATCCGGTGCCACAGGCCGGAGGCGACTATACGGTTACTGTCACCCTTACTCCTGAAGACATCGATCCGCCTGCCGGGAAATTATGGCTTTACGTATCCTATCTGGGTGTGTTACAAACACAAAGTGAGGAAGTGGCCATCAGCTCTGGGGAACATAACTATTCGGTGCCGCTAACAATCAACCCGAACAACTTCCCCGATATGATCGGCATTAAAGTCATTCTTATATTGAAACGGGAAGGTATGGGAGACGTGCAACTCGCCATCAGAGACTTACAACAGAAAGGAACTAATTAATAAAATATGAAAAGGTGGATAGTATATACGAGTTGTTTCCTGGCTGCATGCCTGATACTGGCATTGCCGAGCGGCTGCACGGACGAAAGCCTCGTCAAACCGGGTAACCGGACAGGAAAGACCGTCATGGTCAGCCTGCAAGTCAGCCTGCCGCCTGCCATCGATCCCACCGCCGGGACGAAACAAGCAGCGCAGGCTTCACGAAGCGGGCGATCCGGGCAAAGCATACAAACACAGCAAGGAAATAATGCCGACGCCGCGTTTATGGTATATCTCGAACAAGCGCAACCGGAAACAAATACCAAAGCATCCGACGGCACGACAGAACTACATAACCTGTGGCTCTTCCAGTTCAATGCCGACGGCTCCATCAACGGCGAACCGCAAAAACTGAGCGATGCTACAACAGCGGTCAACGATAGGGCGACATTGGAAGTTCCCCTGGTGGTCGCTACCGACCAGACACTCTACCTGCTGGTGCTGGGGCCTAAACTGGACCGGGATTTCAGTGGCGTGACAACACTTGAAGAGCTGGAAAAGAATAGCTTCGATTATCTGACCAGTGAAGGAGGAAGCGACAAATCGCTGATCACTTCCGATGTCGATGTGCCTTTCGCCGGCAAAGTGACAGGCGTCACTGTCAGCGACATCGATTCGGGCAAGCACGGACTGGTAGAATACAATACGCCCGAAGGGTTTACCGGGGCAATCGAGATACGCAGACTGATGGCACGTATCACGCTGCATTATAAATTCGATGTTGACAACTACCGGTTGCAGGGATTGAAGCTACTCAATGTCAGCAAGACCATCCGCCTCACCAATCCGGATGTAAACGACGAGAAAGTCAACGCCTACGGAACATTGGAAAGCGTGCTGGAAGGAGAACCCGCCGCCGATGGCTTCCGGACGCAGACCTGGTATGTGGCACAAAACCGCCGGGGCACCGTCGGCACCATCATCTCCGAAGACAAACGGTATTACAAGGTGGACGGAACAGTCGAATCGGGGCAAGCCCCGCCACTCGGCACCCAGATAGAGGCATGGGCCTATTCCACAGAGTCGGCGGATAAATATGCCATCTACCAGATGTATGTGGGCAACAATAATACGGATAATTTCGATGTGACCCCCAACCATTTCTACAACCTGCGCACCTCTATCAATGCAGAGATCGAATCGGCCAAGAACGACGAACGCATCAGGGCGTATACCGCCGAACAAAGCATTAATTTCCGTGCCAGCGCTATCACAAGCGGAACCAAGGGTAAGTATGATGTGCCCGATGTCAAATACGACCTCGACGCTCATTGCGACACACGCCCCATCAATATAAAGGCACACGGGCGTATCATTACCGTCGGGGTATATACGGATAAGGGGGCTACTATCCAGGCTTCAGAAGCTACCAGCTGGCTCCGCCTTTCCTCCTCGTCCAACTATACGGATGCATATAACAATAGAAAGGAACCCCTGAGCACGCTCATGACGACAAAGACTGTCCTTCCGACAGAAGTAAGGCTCTACCTTTACAGCAATGAATATACGTATCTGGACGATGGCGTCACCCTTCCCGACACGGGTACGGACGGCAAGGGAGGTAAACGCTCATTGTACATCAAAATAACCACCGCCACCGAAGGCGAAGAAGGAAAGCCGGTGGAGGCTACCACCATCTACCGCATGGACCAGCGTCCGGCAATCTACTGCGGACGTTTCGGAGGAGAGAAGGAAAACGGGGTTTATAAGATGGGACTTTTGTGTGAACAGATAAGAGAAAATATCTCCCCATATTCAGAGAATAAGGAGCAACAGAAAAAAGCCCAATATCCCGGTTATTATCGCGTAAACACGGCTGATGACTATGGAACGGCGAACCTGGATAACGGGAAAGCCGTTACCCGGGAACTGTCTGAAAACCCTAAAAACCTGGAGATGAATAATAGTATATCTGCTTATGTTCCTGCATTGCAAAAGGATGCGTCTGGAAATATTTTATTGTATCAATACCAATATGGCTACACCATTGCAGCAAGGGCTTGTTATGATTTAAACCGCGATGAGAATGGAAACGGATTAATCGATGAAAACGAACTCATTTGGTATCTTCCCGCATCCAACCAGTTGATAGGAATTTATGTCGGCAATTATATCGACAATGTCAAGTCCTCAATAGGCGTTTCGACAACTGAAAGATCGGGTACCCCACCTTATTATTTCACCCGGTTATCTTCAAACGCAATAACGGTTGAACCGAAAACTACGACTACTGGCAAACTCTGCGTCCGGGATATACCTCTTCCCTAAAAATAGAGGGTAGTAATCAATATAAAACAGGAATATGAATACAATCAAATTTACGGTCGTTGCAGCTTTCGTATTTCTTCTTTTTCCATTGCGGGGAAAGGGACAGCGAGTAGAAATATATACCGACCAAAGAAGTAACACGTATGCCGCCATCAACTTGGTAGATATGCCTCGTAACGTGGAAGACAGGAATGCAAATGATAGTTTTTATACAGAGGTTCAATTATTTGAAACAGACGAAACGACTCCCGTGACAGGCACAGATGGCGGAAATGTCTATGTAAAACGGATAACACGACACTATACGAATGGTACGAATATTCAGGACCCCGACAAAAATCTTTCCCGCCGTTTTATCCTCTCGTCGCAATTGATAAGTAGTGATGGTACAACTCCCAGCACGGTTGGTGCCGTCACTTGGGCACAGGCAAACGGTTATCTGAGTACTGCAAACTCGCAACGTTTTATTGATCCTCCTACAGCCTCTGCTGCTATGACGGGATGCTCGGCATATCAAGGAAAAGACGGACAGGATACAAAGGGGACATGGCGGGTGCCTACGCATCGCGAAGGCGCTATCATCATCGCTTTTCAGAAGGAGCTCGAAGCGACAAGAGACGAAACGGGATTTGTCACTTTTTCCAGATTTTCAACTACTACCACCCAGTATTGGCTGGCAACAGAGTTTTATGGCAGTACAGATGCATGGTATATGAGCTTTGCCACTGTTGCAACGGACAATTCTTTAAACAGTAAATCAAAAAACACCTATTATTATTATCTCCGGTGCATCCGTGACATAGAAGTAGAATGAAATAAACAAAGGAAAGGTCATCCTTCATCTGAACCAGATCCAAACACGACACGCTAAGCCGGAGATGGCGCGGGAACTCCGGCACGAAGAATCAACCTGATACTTTCTGCATCCGCATGAATGTCTGTTTCGAAGGAACGAAGACCACCTATTTGATAGAGGTTAACGACCTACTTGGTAAGCGACGTCGACCTACTTGGTAGAGGATGCCTACCTACTAGGTAGACAGTGTCGACCTACTTGGTAGCCATCCGGCAGGCAGAAAGGGAAAGGTAAACTTAAAAGAAGTACAGTTATGGCCTTTTTTAAGCGATTTTTTAAGAAGATGAGCAACAAGTGGTACCCACAGTCGGTCACCGTAGGCAAGCCGGTAATGACGAAAGAAGTAGCCGACCGCCTAGCGCAGATCTCCACCGTTAGCCGTTCCGACGTCTACGCCGTCCTGATGGACCTGGCAGGCGTGCTGGCCGACTATATGGCACAGGGACGCAGCGTGAAGATAGATGGTCTGGGTACTTTCTACTACACCCTTACCGCAGCCGGGCAGGGCGTGGAAACGGCCGACAAGGTGAGTGCCTCGCAAATCACCGGTGTACGTGTCCGTTTCATTCCCGAAGCGACCAGGATGGGTGGTAGCAAGTCGATGAACCGTACGCTCATCAGCGACAACATCTTCTGGATGGAGTTGAACGACGCTCCCGAAACGGCTCCCGAAGAAGGTGGCGGCAGCAGTGGTGGCGGAGACCGCCCGGAGATCGAGTGATCTTTCTCTGACCGGATGAAAAGAGTGTTGCAAAGTAACCGCCCTCTCCTGTCGGGACGGGAGGTACTTTTGCAACACTTTCGCATGAGCAAAAACTGTAAGGAGACATAGTATAATAGAAGGAAACATAGCATAATAGTATGAATAGAACAGATGTAATAACTGAATTAGCCGCGAAGCTGGGCGTTACCTCCTGCCAGTCGCGGCAATTTTTGGATGCTTTAGAGGAAGTCTTGACAGAAGCGCTGGAGGAGGATAAGGCGATCCAGTTCCAGGGTTTCGGCACTTTCGTCCCCTGGAAACAGACGGAGCGACCGGGCCGTAACCCGCATAACGGTGTTCCCTGCCTCATCGCTCCCCGCGTGAGTGTCAAATTCAAACCCGGAAAGTTTTTGCTGAACACCCTGAACGGGCGAAAAAAGTAGGAATACGTGATAATAGAAACAGGCGATCTATATCAGGTCGCCTGCTATATATATTAATGCATAGTAATTACAATGCTTGTATCTCGGATTCGGTGAAAAGGCATATTATTAAGAATATTTCTCTACCTTTGTGAAAGTATCATTTTCAATCAGGTAAATTATGGCACAGCTTTATCCCATAGGTATACAGAACTTCGAGAAAATCAGAAAAGAGGGTTTTCTTTATATTGATAAAACGGAATTGATCTACCAATTGGTCAAGACTGGCAGTTATTACTTCCTGAGCCGCCCGCGCCGTTTTGGAAAGAGTTTGCTGCTTTCTACGCTTGAAGCCTATTTCATGGGGAAGAAAGAATTGTTTGAAGGGTTGGCTATCGAAAAGCTGGAAAAGGATTGGATACAGTACCCGGTTATTCATCTTGATCTGAATGCCAAGAAGTTCGATACGGAAGAAGATCTGATACGGTTGGTCGACCGGCAACTGTTGATCTATGAAGCAAAATATGGTTCCAGCCCTGCCGACCAAACGATTGACGACCGTTTTTTCACCTTGATCCGACTGGCTTACGAGAAAACCGGACAGCGTGTTGTCATCCTGATAGACGAATATGACAAACCGATGCTGCAAACATTGGATAATGAGATGTTACAACAGGAATATCGTAATACGTTGAAGGCTTTCTACGGGGTGATGAAGAGTATGGACGGATATATCAAGTTTGCATTCCTGACAGGGGTGACCAAGTTCGGGAAAGTAAGCGTGTTCAGCGATCTGAATAATCTGGATGATATCTCGATGAGAAAACCTTTTGTTTCCATCTGTGGTATCACCGATGATGAACTGCAAAAGTATTTTGATTCTGATATAGAGGAATTATCGGCTTCACTTCATTTAAGCCGCGAAGAGACTTGCGCGGAATTGAAAGAGTGTTACGACGGCTATCATTTCGTGCCCGACAGTCCGGGAATATATAATCCGTTCAGTCTGTTAAATACATTCAAGTATATGCAATTCGGAAGTTACTGGTTTGAAACAGGTACACCGACATATTTGGTTATGCTGCTTAAACGCTCCAACTACAATCTCTACAACATGGCTCATACGGAGACTGATGCGGATGTGTTGAACAGTATCGACTCGACTTCCATGAGTCCGATACCGGTTATCTATCAGAGCGGATATCTGACTATCAAAGGATACGATCGCGAATTTGGTATTTATCAGCTCGGATTTCCAAACCGTGAAGTTGAAGAAGGGTTTATGAAATTCCTTCTGCCTTTTTATGCCAATACAAATAAGATACCCGCAAACTATTCAAAATAGGCGTAAACTTCAGTAACAAAACACGGAATATAGAGACGTGGAAGGTGGTGGAAGGATGAGAATATTTTGTAAGTTTGCAGTAAATACATACGATCTATGAAAGTAGAATTAAAGAATATCAATAAGATCAGGAATGCCTCTATTGAGTTGAACAGCCTCACCGTTATTGCCGGAGCAAATGACTCCGGAAAAAGTACGGTAGGAAAAGTCTTGTTTTCTACGATAAAAGCGTTGATAAGCGGACTGAATGATAGTGAAGAGCAGAAAGATGCAACAATACAAGAAAGAACAAGTTCATTAAGAAAACGTCTTAACTCATTTCGCTTAAAAGACGAAAAATATGTACAACAAAAGGAGCTTTTTCCTTATGGATTCGGATTTGGTATACGAAAAACTTCCGACTTAAAGTCATTTTTCTCAAAAAGGGAAGAGTGGATAAACGCTTTAGATATCATCCCCCGACAAAAGATGTTGGCTTTAAAAGATCTGAATACAATAAAAGACCTATTCATGGAAAATTCAAACTTTTCTTCCAGAGTAAAAGCTGAATTTCAATCTTATGTAGAGTCTGAATTCCTAAATAACATTTGTTCCTATAATACAAACGGATCACATATCAAATATTTTCTTGATAATGGTTCTGCAAATATAGAAATTTCGACCAATGAGGTAATAAATGTAACCTGTAAAATACCTTCAGATGCAATACTTAATGATATAACGTATGTAGAATCTCCTTTATATATACATTTATTAGATGTATTACTTGAAACAACTACATACCGTGAAATAGAGAAGAGTCAAAGATCTTCTTTGTTCGCATTCCCTATGGTTGCAACCCACATCAAAGACATCGCCAAAAAACTAGCATATAGCAGCAAATATATGCATGTTAAAAGACAGCGCAATAACTTTTTTGATATAAAAGCGATAACCGGAGGCCACTTCGCATATGATAGAGAAACAAGGAACCTTCTTTGGAAAACTGATTCCCTTTCACTGGAACCAATAAATGTTGCTTCCGGCATCAAAAGTTTCGGGATGATCCAGTTATTGCTGGAAGCTGATATGATCAATGAAAATAAAATGTTAATTTGGGATGAACCTGAAAACCATCTACATCCCAAATGGCAAATTGAATTTGCTCATTTGCTTGTTAACCTGGCAAAAGCAGGTATCCCCGTCGTAGTAAGTTCACACAGTCCTTATTTTATACAAGGTATACGTTATTTCTCCCGAAAAGAGCAGATTGACAAATACGTTAATTATTATCTGGCAGAAGAAACGGAAGATGGTTTGGCTGATATTAATGAAGTAACAAACGATCTGAACAAGGTATTTACTAAACTGGCTGAGCCATTGAATGAAATTATGAATCTGGAATAACTCGATAACTTAAACCAAACACTAGTATGACAGCCAAAGAATTATACGATTCAATTATCTCTCAAAAAATATCGACTGAAACCTGCATTTGCCGGCTTCATCATCCTTGTTCAGCAACATCAATATGCGGTCAAAACAGTCAAATCACAGTTATTGATTTCGACGGAGTAAAAGATACGATCGATAAACAAAAAAAGCGAGAGTCTTATTCATCTGTCGATGCTTTAACTTACAAGCAAAACAATTTGTTGTTTGTTGAGATCAAAGGCTGGAAAGAGTTTATCAGTCACAATACGAAAATATCAAACACCAAAATACAAAAACAAGTTGACAGGTTCGATCTAAAGAAAAAGCTATTAGATAGTATCTCCATTTGCTGTGATCTGACTAACGATCCGGATTTCCTAATTGATAAACCATCCATTTACGTAATTGTAACAGACATCGATCCTACCCGAAATGGACTTGGAACTTTGGCTATGAACCTGAATGTGCTGGCAAATACTACCTCTCAATGGGAATTAGTTTGTATACAACTAATGAACGAATGTATCGCCGGCATTTCTGAAATGAAAACTCATTATCTGTATTGCGAAGATTTTGACAATTACTATCAAGGATTATAACTCAATATCATCCCCCGAAATAATCCCGTTCATGATGGCATAGAATGTTAAACCGGAGACGGTCTTGATGCCTAGTTTGGCGGTGATATTCTTGCGGTGAGTCAGGACGGTGTTCAGGCTGATATTCAGTTTGTCGGCAATCTCCTTATTCGTGATGCCTTTGACGATCAGTTGGAGGACGTCGGTCTCGCGGGAAGAAAGGTCTTTGCTGTTTTCACCGACTGTGTAAGCGGAACTGTCGCTGGTAAACAATTGCTGCAATTGCTCGATGATAATCTCCTGCGATGCCTTGATGGTTATATGGTTGGTGGTAGAAATACCGCCAGTACCCTCTCCCCCATCGATCAGTACCGTGGTTTTGCTACGGCGGGGAAGGAAAAAGTCGGCGTTCAGCACCATGATGTCCGGAGAGGTAAAATAATAATCGAACGCATCGTTGCCACCTGCCGCATTAAAAATCTCGAACGCAGGGAAATAGCAGACCTCGACCGGAGGAAAGTAGTCGGTCAGCAAACTCTGAAGACCTATACTTTGTAGAGTGTCGGGTAAGATAATCGCTATTTGTTTGTTCCGGTGCATCGACAGGGGTTATTTACATAATTTCTCCATGGCAGAGACCATCGGAGTCAGGATACGGTAACGGATACGGTTATGCTGCTTGATGTCTTTTTCAAGGCTGCTGATCCCAAAAATCACGGCATAACACAGATTCTCGTTGTAATCGCCGGAAAGATGCTTGATCATGATGCCTTTCAGGTCGGACAACAACGCTTCTATAGCATCTTCCGAACGCTGCTCGTTGCCCAGATGGAGTGCCTCTTTTTCATCGGAATTACAACACCCTTTTATCTTTTCACTCAACGCCAGACAGTAAGGGAACCATTCCTTATCATCATGTTCGATGCGTGCCGTAAGCTCTTCCTTGAAAGAGGAGAAGAATTTGCCGATCAGGTTCAACGTATTGTTTCCCGGCGTGCTCATAGAGATGAAAGAAGTTAGGTGCCGCTCTATGTTCGGCAACTGATAACGCAGATAGTAAAGATTGGTCTTGGTCAGGTAATCGATAATCTGTGTCGTATGGAATGTCTGTAACTTCCTTTCCGGGAAGTATTCCTCGTTCAGGAACGTGTTGATTACAGTCAGCAGGAAATCCGTATCCAGCTGATATTCGTCACAGATCGTCTTCACCGATTTATCGCCCAACCCGAGGCGGATACCGAACCGGTTAATTACAGGAATGAGTGAGGGATGTTCTTCCACCACCTCACTCATTTGCATATTTGGATATACTAAAGGCATAATTTATGCTTCTTCCCATTGTTTGCGCAAGAGTTCTACCGCGGCAGGGACAACGATGTTACGATCGCCCTGGCATCCGCATTCGAAACTTACGTATTTGTCATAACCCAGCATCTTCAGGCCCTTGAAGCCGTCTACGTAGTTATCTGCTTCTCCGTCTTCACCCGGCATGCTGCGACGTTTGCGGCTTGCCACGTGTACGTGTTGCAAATAGTCTCCACCCGAGATAAAGGCTCCCATATCGGACGTTTCTTCCCAGGTCATATGCCAGAAGTCACCCATGCAACGTACTCCCGGATTGTTGATATCCCGGCATACGGAAGCGGCGTCGGCCACCTGGCGCATATAGAAACATTCTTTACGGTTCAAAGGTTCAAAGATCACGGTCGTTCCGTTCTGAGCGGCATGGTTTCCCATTTCGGTGAATTGCTCGCACAGGAAGTCGCGGGTTTCCTGATTATGAGGAAGCGCCGGTACCTGCCCGTTGAAAGCCGGAACGATGATAACACCTGTCGATCCCAGTTCGCCAGCTGCGGTGATAATCTCTTTCATCGTATCCATACATTTCTGACGGATAGCCGGATCAGTAGAGAGGATAAAACCTTCAAACCCTGCACAAATGGCACTGACTTTGATATCACGACCGCTCAGGGCTTCTTTGATTTCCTTTACACGGTCTTTCAGTCCGCGGCCCCCCGGTTCAAAACCGACAACTCCCAGCTTTTCCATATAGTCCAGCTTCTGGTTCAGGTTTTCACCCGGAGCGATGCCTTCCTGGAAAGAGAGGTTCAGTTTCGCCTTGGTGTTGCAGCAAGACTTCGTTTCCGGACATTTCTCATCCGAAGAAGCCTTCGATGCACAAGATGCCAACGTGCCGGTACTAACGGCTGCTACCGCAGCACCGGACAAAGTTGTTCTTAAAAAGTTTCTTCTGTTTAATGTCATATCTTTATTTATTTTGATCACGAGGTTTTCCCGGAACCGGTACAGTAAATGTACTCATATCCATCTTACCCAGATTCAGGTCTTTCGGAGTATAATCCAGCGGAGAAGCGGTCATAGCATCCCAGGTTGTCTCAGCACCGGAATAAGCCGATTCACGTCCCATAATAGCTGCCATATTCGAAATAGCTGTTTCGGAAGCCTGCTGAAGCTGTTTGTTACCACGGATACTGTTGATCCAGTTTACATGTTCCAATGTATACGGGTCGGTCTGTTTGAAGTTTGCTTTTTCTGCTTCATAATCATACTTCCATATCACATTACCGGCAAGGTCTTTAATCTCCATCGTAGAGCTGTCCCATGAACCTTTGGTTCCCTGAATAAATTCACTTACATTACTAACGCAACCATCTATCTGGCGGCACATACTGTGCATATGAATACCGTTCTCCATGGTAAAGTCGATACTGAAGTTATCATACTGGTCACCTGTAACACGACGATGACGAGAACCGAAACCTACAGCCTTAACCGGTTTCAAACCGCTGAACCAGGTAAACACATCGATGTTGTGTACATGCTGTTCAACAATATGATCACCCGACAGCCATTTCCAGTTCACCCAGTCCTTGATCATGTATTCGCAATCATTCCATTCTTTCTGACGTTCACGGAACCACAACATACTTTGATTCCAGTAAACAGTACCACCTGTAATCTCTCCGATCATTCCTTCCATGATCTTTTTATAAGATTCTACATAAGGACGCTGGTGGTGACGTTGCGTTCCGGTAATCACACGCAAATTCTTCGCTTCCGCCTGTTTGGCTGTAGCCATGATCGTACGATAACCAACCGGATCCACGCAGATCGGTTTTTCAAGGAATGAATGTTTCCCTTTTTCTGTTGCATACTGGAAATGTACCGGACGGAACACGGGAGGAGTTGCAATGATCACAACATCCACGCCACTGTCTATTACTTGTTTATATGCATCCAGACCTACAAAGCGTTTGTCGGCAGGAATATCTATATTCTTATCTTTTTTCAGC
Source organism: Parabacteroides goldsteinii (assembly GCF_020091425.1). Taxonomy (NCBI): domain Bacteria; kingdom Pseudomonadati; phylum Bacteroidota; class Bacteroidia; order Bacteroidales; family Tannerellaceae; genus Parabacteroides; species Parabacteroides goldsteinii. The sequence goes on from NZ_CP081906.1 coordinate 3,642,274, forward strand.
TTACCGGCCAGTTCGTCAACTCTTTCCTGGAAAGTATCACCCAACGCAACAATAGTCACGCCATTTGCTGCATTCAGGAAGTTGAAAGCGGCGCCGGAACCACGTCCGCCGCAACCGATAACACCGGCTTTCAGTTCCTGACCGTCGGTTGCCAGATCCGGCAATTCCGGAATATAATAAGTACCCGGTTCTTTCAACGGTTTCAAAGCAGCGGCCTTTTCTCCTCCGCCGCATGAAGTCAGAACCACACTTGCTGCACTACCTGTACCGATTGCACCCAGTGCACCGGCCATCGCTGAACTTTTTAAAAATGATCTTCTACTGATACTGTTTTCCTTTTTCATGATATAGCAAATTTAAAGAATTGATATAATTTTTACACTAGTCTACTTTATTGAATGGATGAATCCGGCTCGCACACCACACGGAAGCCTATGCCACGTATGTCTGAGTACCACCAGATACTTTTAGGTTGCTGCGGGTCGGTCTTTAACCACGCTTCATGTTTGGTATAGTCGCGGGCTGCCGAACGAAGGTCTGCCGCGTCAGAAGTATAATTACCTCCGCGCACTACCCATTCCGTTCCTTCGGTTACCAACGGATTCGTAACAGACTCGCCTCCCTTGCTATAGGCTTCGGGATCATACTTATCTGCACAATATTCCATGACATTACCCAACATATTCTTTAATCCGAACGGATTGGCTTTCACCAGTTCCGGTTCCTGTGTCTTATTCTTACTGTTCTTGCTGTAAATGACGAACGAACTGATACTGTCGGTTTTTGCATCGAAGAACTTACGCCAGAATCCCTGGTCGGAGAAGTCTTTCGGGCTGCCGCTGAAGAAGTAAGGAGTTTCCATACCTCCGCGGGCTGCATATTCCCATTCGGCTTCGGTCGGCAGACGGTATTTCTTGCCGGTCTTCTTCGATAACCACTGGCAGAATGTTTCAGCTGCATAATGTGTCATTGTGATAGCCGGACGATCGCCGCCACCCCATCCCTGGTCGGGGAATCCGAACGGAGGTGTCGGACCGGAAATAGCATCCACATCCGGATTGCTGTTATTCGCATAAACTGTTTCAGGAGGAGTACGTCCCTCGCTCATTGTATTTCCATAGAACGACCAATACTGGTCCCAGGTAACTTCCACCTCAGCCATAAAGAACGGGCTGACCGTTACGTTGCGTACAGGTGCTTCATCCGGTTTATGGAACGGTTCCTTGCTGGTGCTACCCATTTTGAACGTACCACCCGGCACAGCAACCATTTTGAAAGACACCGGTGTTCCGGGTATCTGTTCTACATAATCGGCAAAACTTGTTACCTGTGCAGGTTCCTTGAAATAAAGGCTTGTATCGACCGCCGAAGATCCGGAAGCCATGCCAGGAATACCAGTCAACTTGGAATGGTTGTAGTTGGGATTATAATGCCCGGCATCCAGGTGACAACTGATACACTGCAAGTCCAGTTTCTTTTCATTTTCATCATAATAAAGGTGTGCTGTAATACCGTCGTTCGTAATTCCTTCCGGAAACAAATTCTGGTGGCATTCTTTACATGATTCATTCGGGATATATTTAACGGCATGATCTAGTTCTGACTTCACATCCCAGTCGAAGTCGGCACTGTCTTTGGTCATAAAAGACCAGACATCTTTTAAGCCCAGTTTTGCTTTTGCCGTATAATGGTTCCAGGTATCGTTTTTAGGCGGGAGGTGGCAGTCCACGCAATGCACTTTCACCCCGCTCCCGTTATTTACGTGCTTGGATAGTTTCCAGCTGCCTTCCACATGCGGATGCACATGACACATCATACAGGATTCGTCACTGGAAAAATAAACGGAAGTATTATAAGCCAGAATCATTACCCCGGCACCAAAAATTACGCCCAAAAGAAGCATAAAGGTCTTTCCTTTAAAAAAATTCTTCTTCAGGCCTGATGAGTATCGATTAGAATTCTTGTTAGTAGCCATCTGTTTTTATGGTATTCAATATTTACACTTAGTCTGAGAATTAGATTTAAAAATCGGCAATAAAAGTAGCATTTTCCTTAATATAAAGAAAGCATAACCCGCCTATTTAACGTAATAAGTAAGCAGATTATGCTTTTTTTAATTATTTTCAGTATCCCTTAAAGATTTGACTGTACCGGCGTCATAATGAAAGTAAATTCATAATCACCGTAAGGCAAACGATATTGCTCCAAAGGCAATGCGCCCCAGCTGTTCACACAGCCCAGTCCCATCTGTACCTTGTCGATACAAAGGTTGGTATAATCCACTTTCGGGACTAATTCTGAATGTCTCTGGTCTTTCTGTACACCGTCGTCCAGTGATTCGATCGAGTAGTTCAATGCAGAAGCAGAGAAAGGAGCCTCGGCAACAAACATCAGACCGTTGCCACCCTTGTTTGTCTGTTTCCACCAGCGGATATCCGTTTTTGTACCGGTTTCCTGCGGACGGATATAAGAATAGAATTGTTCATCCACTGTCTGGCAGAATTTACCCAGATCGGTCACATTGTTACGGTCTGAATAGTTTTCCCACGGACCACGACCATAATATTTGATCAATGCCATTTCTTTCGGCATCTGCATCTGCATACCGAAACGGAACATATCCGATACTTTAGCCGACTTGTCGGCAATCATCTTCTGTGTTACTTTTACGGCACCTTCATTATTAATGGTATAAGAAACGGACAACTTAGCCGATACGGCTTCCATTGTATATTCAGCATTTACTACCGCCTGACCGTTTTCCATCTTATTTGTCAAAGAGGTCAGTTTCAGTCCCGGCTTTTTCCATGCTGCATATCTATTCTGCAAACCGGCTCCCATATCGTTATCGGTCGGGGCACGCCAGAAGTTTGGAGTCAGCTTACCGCCTTCATCGATCAAAGCCTGGCCTTTTACATCATACTTGCAAAGGAAACCGTCATGTTTATTGAACTCGATACGGAAGTTTTCACCTGTAACGATCAGATAGTTGTAATCGTTTTCTGTAATTACCGGGGTTACCGTGGCAACATTTACTTTTTCAACATTTGCCAGTTTCAATTCCGGAGCCTTATACGGGCGGACAACCAACTGGTTTTTAGCAACTGTATATCCCGCCGGAAGCATTGTTTCCGCTTTTTTCAGTTTGAATGCGACATTCAACAGCAATTCCTTGCATTTGCAGATTCCGTCCGTAGTATAGTTCAACTTTACAGATTTGGTCTGCTGCGGAGCCACTTCCAGATCTTTGACCATGCCTGTCTGAACTACTTCGCCATCAGCCAGCAATTCCCATTCTGCGTAATAACCGCTCAAATCACGGAAGAAGTTTTCGTTATAAACATTCACGACACCGCTTGCCAGGTCCGAAGGAGTTACCCAGATCGACTGGTAAATATGTCCGACCTCATGCATATGAGGATTAGGCTTACGGTCCGGACTGATCAAACCATTATCCAGGAAGTTATTATCAGATGCATCGTAGCGGTTAAAGTCGCCACCGTATCCATAATATTCCACACCTTCCTTATTTTTCATACGCAATGACTGATCCACAAAGTCCCAGATGAAACCACCCTGATATTTCGGATATTTACGGACAAGATCCCAGTATTCTTTGAATCCACCCTGTGAATTACCCATTGCATGCGCATACTCGCACTGGATAAGCGGTTTGTCGACATTACTATTACAATAGTCTTCGCATCCTTTATACCCCAGATACATCGGGCAATAGATATCGGTAAATTCATTCTTTCCTGCCTGCTCATACTGAACGGCACGACTCTTATCTTCATTTTTGATCCAGGTGTAACATGCTTCAAAGTTCGGTCCGAAACCGGCTTCATTACCCAATGACCAGAAAATAATAGACGGATGGTTGAAACCACGTTGTACATTACGCTGGTTACGTTCCATATGTGCTTTTGCATACGCCGGATTCTTAGCCAGGGTTTGTTCGCCATACCCCATACCGTGAGATTCCACATTTGCCTCGGCTACGACATAAATACCGTATTCGTCACACAGATCATACCACAGGTTTGCATCCGGATAGTGACAGGTACGAACCGCATTAAGGTTGTATTCCTTCATCACCTTGATGTCCTGCAACATGCGTTCACGGGAAACCACATATCCGCCGTCCGGATCCATTTCATGACGGTCTGCTCCCTTAAACAGTACCGGCTGCCCGTTTACCAGGATCTGGCTGTTTTTCAGTTCAATCTTACGGAAACCAACTTTCACCGGGATAACTTCCAGTTCTTTATTGCCTTCTTTCAACGTAGCGACCAGGGTATACAGGTTAGGCGTTTCAGCCGTCCATTTCAACGGATTGGAAACAGCGATATCCGCAGACACTTTGCCTGAGCCTTTCAGCGTAGTTGTTGCAACAGAATTACCTTGTTTATCCAACAATTTCACATCCACAACGCCACTACCTTTCAGGTTAACGCTTACATTTAATGTGGCATCCTTATACTGTGCATCCAGATCCGGAGTTACGCGGATATCCTGGATATATTTAGGATTACGGGTATACAGATAACAATCACGTCCGACACCGCACAGACGCAGAAAATCCTGGTCTTCCAGATACGTACCGTCGCACCAACGGAATGTCTGGAATGCGATCAGGTTCTTGCCGGGTTTCAGGTATTTGGTCAGATTGAATTCCGCTTCGAGTTTGCTGTCTTCACTATATCCTACATACTGCCCGTTTACCCAAAGATACATATTGGATGTTACCGAACCGAAATGAGCAAATATTTCTTTTCCTTTCCAGTCTGCCGGAATAACGATTTCTCTACGGTATGAACCGACATGGTTATTTTCTACCGGCACTTCCGGCGGATTATTCTTGAACTGATTTCTCCAGGCATATCCTACATTCACATAAATAGGATCACCGAAACCATTCAATTCCCAGATGCCGGGAACGGGCATATTCGCCCAACCTTTATCATTAAATCCTACCTGATAAAAATCTGTCGGACGGGCATCGGCATCCTTCACCCAGTTAAATTTCCAGGTTCCGTTCAAAGTCATAAAATTGACTGACGATTCTTTGCATCCCTTCAACGCCGCATCCTCTGTTTCAAACGCAAAGTAGTTGGTATGCATCGGGGCACGGTTAACTTCATTTACGTTCGGATCTTTCCACTCATTTTTTTGAGCAAATGCTGTCACTCCCAGCAAGGAACAACAGCAAGCTAACATTTTTAATTTCATTCCTATAATTGATTTACTAATGTGCGATCATCAATCTACCCACTTCTGCCACTTTACATTTTCATTGTATCCAGCTTCCACCATCGTTTCAATGAACTGCATGCCTCTTACGCCGTCATAAACAGTCGGGAAGTCCAGACATTCCTCACATGGCTTTTCTCCTTTCTTGATACTCATAACGGTATGGGCAAAGTTCCTGTAAATATTGGCAAATGCTTCGATGAAACCTTCCGGATGGCCACCCGGAGTGCGGGTATTCATTTTGGCCATATCACCGATAAAGCCGTTATTTCCCATACGGATCACTTCTGTAGGTTTATTCGACCATTTAGCATATAAAGTATTCGGTTCCTGCTGCTGCCATTCCAGACCGCCCTTATCTCCGTAAATACGGATCCGGATATTGTTTTCTTCTCCGACAGCGACCTGCGATGCGGTTAAAGTTCCGACCACACCGTTCTCATAACGAAGGAATGCTGCGCCATCATCATCGATCGGACGTCCGGGCACAAAAGCATTCAGGTCGGCACAAACTTCCAGCACTTTCAAACCGGTTATATATTCACTCAGATGCCAGGCATGCGTACCGATATCTCCGATACAACCGGCTTTTCCGGAGCGTTTCGGGTCTGTACGCCATCCGGCGTTATTTCCACCCTGTAGTTCGATCCGATCGGAAAGCCATCCCTGGAGATATTCCACATAAACACGGCGGAGTGTTCCCAGTTCACCTCTGGCGATACGTTCTTTGGCTTCTTTTACTGCCGGATAGGCAGAATATACATGAGTCAGAGCCAGGATCAGTCCTGTTTCTTCCACTTTCTTCTGAAGTTGTTTGGCTTCTTCCAGCGAAAAGGTCATCGGTTTGTCCACTACAACATGGAATCCTCTTTCCAAAGCCATCATAGCCGGTTCGAAATGCCAGCGGTTAGGTGTCACGATAGTCACAAAATCCATCCGTTCACCTTCCGGCAACGTCATTTCATGCTCGAACATTTCCTGATAAGTACTGTAAATTCGGTCTTCCGGCAAGAAATAAGACAGACCGGAACTCTTAGAAATTTCAGGGTCTACGCTGAAACATCCGCATACCAGTTCGATCTGATTGTCCATAAAAGCCGCGCGACGATGGATTGCACCGATAAAGGCGTCACTTCCACCGCCTACCATGCCCATTCTTAATTTTCTGTTTTTCATGATAATACTATTTTTACAATTACGAATTGAGACCCTAAAGATAGGATTTATTTCGTTATATAGACAAATGATAAATCCGATTTAATGCAAATCGCTCAACAAAAGGCTGAATAAAGTACCGTCTATACTCTAATACAAAGACGGTACTTTATAAAAAAAGAACTTGTAACTTATTTAATTTTCATAACCTGGATTTTGAATTAAATTTGGATTACTGTTTTTCTCATCACGCATTATAGGTAAAAAATAGCATTTGTCAACAAACTGACGACCTTCATTATTCAGGTCTATAACTTTATAATGCATATTCCAGATATCCGGATCCGCAGTATACTTATATTGAACGCCAGCTCCTGACTTCAATGTAGCAGTAACACAAATACCTTTCAAACTATTTAAACCCGGAAGATCAGGGGCAGTCATCCAACGGCGAACATCCCAATAGCGAATTTCTTCAAAAGAAAATTCCAGACGACGCTCATTCTGATAAATTTTCCGCAATTCATCTTTATTATTGGTTGTAACAGCCGGTAAATTCACATGTTCACGATATTCATTCAGATACTTTTTCGCCTCGTCCAATTCTCCCAACTCAATGCAAGCTTCAATATAGCAGAAATAAACCTCTGACAAACGAATGAACGGAAAAACCGCATTGATCTTGTTACGATGATCCCCATCGGCTGGATTGATATATTTCTTCAAATAATAACCAGTGTATGTAGCATTCCAATTTTCCCCACCGCCACTACGGCTATCCATTCCTGCATAAAATTTAGAATCATCAGTTACAGACGGATCCAACTGATAATAACCAGTCTGTATTTTTCCGGTCGGTTCAATAGAAGCATAATCATCGGGTCTCTGTATCCATTGCATGCCATCATACATGATGGTTACATAAAAGCGGGGTTCGCGATTACCATATGGATTGTTTGCATGTTGAGAATTATTCCAATCAAATTTGCTCCCGTCCTCCATTACAAATGCATCTACCAAATCTTGAACAGGAGTATTCCCTCCCCATCCATGATAACCGGAAGGGCCATTAAATATCGGCATCTTAGTACCACTTTCGTCTTTTGTATTGATAAAATAACGAGAAAAAATATGATCTGCACTTTCTGCCAGAAAGAAACGCCAGATAGCTTGGGCCTTTTCTTCTGTAGAAAGTCCTGTACCTCCATAGGTCGGAATAGCATGTCCCATCGGATTATCCAACAAATCTTTTGCTGCGACTTTAACGGCTTGCCAACGCTCCGTTCGTGACCCTTGCGTGTAAAACAACAATTCCGGATTTTTATATGAAGCAAGCAGAGACGATTTTGCCGAAGCTGTAGCCTGGTCATGCAAATCACTGGCAGCATCCGTCAACACACGAACTTTCAAAGCCTTAACAGCAGCCAATGTAGCCCTGCCCTTCTGCGTATTATCAAACGTATGATCCTTTAAACACTCCGCAGCTTTGTCAATATCATCCAGAACCTGCCCGATACAATCCGTATAAGAAGAACGGGATAATAAAAACGACTCCGGATCGTCAGTCAGTTGGGTTACCTTTAACTGAATAGGAACACCGCCAAATCCACGTGTTAAACGATGCAGGAAATAGGCTCTCAAAAAATAAGCCTCCCCTTTCAACTGCTTTTTTGCATCGTCAGCAAATGTTGCGTCATCCACATGTTCGATAAAATCATTGCAGGAACGGATATTCAGGTATAAACGTTGCCATTGATGCCCACTCTGAGTCTTTGAAAACCAGCCTAAATTCACATCAGTCACAGCACCTGCGTTTGTCTCAACAAATTCCCTTCCATGTGTAAACATCGCCTCGTCACAAGCCGAAGCCTGTAGTTCTTCCGTAAAGCCGGCATCCTGAAATGCAAAATAAATATCATACATATAAGCTTCTGCCAGACTCTTTTCTTTCCATATATCATCTGCCATGATTTCTGTCTGTGATTTTGTATCCAGAAAATCCGTACTGCAAGACACAGTAAGCAAAGCTACAGATAAAAGACATAATATATTCGCTTTTTTCATGTTCATATCAAGTTTAGAATGTTACAGTAAAACCTACATTAATAATTTTTGACTGAGGATAGTTTGTCGCATTGGAACTTGTACTTTCCGGGTCAATATCTTTACTTGGCGAGAAAGTCAGCAAGTTTACCCCACTCACATACAAACGGGCGTACGAGATAAACTTTGTTTGCAGCAACCATGCTTTGGGGATACTCCATCCTACTTCAAGATTTTTCAAACGGATATAATTCGTATTGACCATCCAGTAAGTGTTGCTACCGGCAGCCGTTCCATCCCAATAATACTGACTGCGTTCGTTTACACGCGGATATTTGTCAGACGGATTATCAATAGACCAATGCTTATCATAAATCGTTTTCGGATAATTACCAATATCACCGGCTTCCCAGTAAACTTTAGTCCATGAATCAGCCGCACCCTGAAATAAGATATTCATGTCAAAGTTTTTCCATTGCAAATATCCTGTAATGCCATATGTCCATTTCGGTTCATTGGTACGGTCCGAACGATAACGGTCATCCGGGGTTATTTTACCATCCCCATCGAGATCCTTAAATTTCATATCACCCGGTTTTAAGTCCGCATCCTTTGTTATACCGTCATAATTTGGACGATTAGCTATATCGTTGATTTCATCCCAATCCTTAAATACACCGTCATACTCATAATACAAAGAAGTATTCATCGGATGACCTGTCGACTTTTGCCACTCAGGAGCACCCGGAGCTTCATCCCAGAACTTAATGGTATTTTTTGCATAGCCTCCGGTTGCAGATATGCTATAGCGCCAATCTTTACCGATATTGTCATTCCATTCAATCTTAAAATCAAAACCGGTATTATTAACCTTACCTATATTTTCAGCAGGCAATGTTAAGCCGGAAGTTGTAGGAATAGATGCATTTCTACGCCATAAAATATTTGAACGTTTATTATAAAAATAATCTGCCTCTAAATATAAGCGATTATCGAATGTCCGGGTTTCAATACCAACATTGAAGTTATTAGCACGTTCCCACGAAATAGCAGGATTCGGAAAACGACTGATGCGCAATCCCTTTTCATCCGCATTATCAATGATATATCCCCATTCATAATAATAGGTAGGTGCAAATTGGTATTCCCTTAATTTATCATCATAATAAACCTGGTCGTTCCCCATCTGCCCCCAGGATGCACGTAACTTAAAATAATTAATAAAAGAGAGATTTTCTTTCCAAAAGTCCTCTTCCGAAATACGGTATCCAAGCAAAACACCGGGGAAAAAGCCAAAACGCTCGCCTGCTGCGAACATATAAGAACCATCATAACGCCATACAAATTCAGCCAGATATTTCTCTTTATAGTTATAAGCAAAACGTCCGAAATAATTCATACGGGCACGTTCCCAGTTATCTCCGTCACTCTTGGCATTTTTCTCTTTATCACCACCTGCATTAAAATGATGAAGAGCCGTAGAAAGGAAATACCTCCGGTATCCGTTAAACGATTCAGCATCGGACCAGTCGCGTTCCATACCTATCAAAAAATCGACTCCATGATCTCCGAAAACCCGATTATATGTCATAATACCGCTTAAGACTGTATTTGTCTGGTCTGTAGACTCCATAGACAAGTCCGGATCCTCATGGTTCGGGTAACTCAACATCGGCGTTAATTTAGGTGTTGTGCCATCTGATTCATAACTCACTTTATCCCAATCATATAAAGTCCATGGCTGAAACCATGTTTTACTTTGCTTTAAGTATTTATCATAAGAGACGGAAGCTACAAGTTTCAAGCCTTCAATCCAGGGCTGGGTAATTTCTACATTAGCATTAGTTTGTATATAATAACGCTTATCATGCGTATAACCGGTTTCATCTGTACAGGCAACAACCGGATTACGCCCATATTCCTGTGCCGGTCCGGGTAGTCCGTTAGGCCAGTAAGCCTGGTCAGTTGGACGGCCTCTGGATGTGAACCATAACAAATCACCTGCTCCCTGACTTGGGAAATTACGGTTTTCCTGACGTCCCATTAATTGAGTTCCCACCTTAATAAAATCATTGAGTTGTGCATCAACATTCATACGCAGGTTGAACTGTTTGTAGTTGTTCGCTGATTTATGATAAAGCCCGTCTGTATATTTATGTCCGAAGTTTACAAAGTATTGATATTTATCAGAACCACCTTCCAGCGATGCATTGTGAATTCGCTGTGGAGACCAATCTTTAAAGGTTGCCGCATACCAATCCGTATTCGGATATCTCCAAGGATCAGAACCATCACGATATTTCTGAATTTCTTCCTGAGTTGCAAATAAAGTATAATCTCCCATACCGACACCATTATTCTTAGCCGGATTTTTCATGGCTTTATTCATATACAATTCATTCATCAACTCTGCATATTGAGGAGCATCACACATTTCCGGTAGATTGGTAGGCTTAGACCATCCTTGGTTAAAAGAATAAGAAAACACCGGTTTCTTGCCCGCACGTCCTTTTTTAGTAGTTATCAAGATTACACCATTGGCTGCACGTGCCCCATAGATAGCCGCAGACGCATCTTTCAGTACAGACATCGTTTCAATCTCGTTTGGGTCAAGACGCTCCAAACCACCAGTTCTCGCCGCTACTCCGTCAATGACAACCAACGGATCATTATTTCCTAATGTATTTGAACCGCGAATACGAATTGTTGCTCCATCGTAACCCGGTTCACCGGAACGCTGAAATGTTACCACTCCCGACATTTTACCAGCTATGGCATTTGATAGATTCGCTACTGGTGTTTTTATTAAATCATCCCCCTTCAATGTGGAGACAGCACCTGTAACAGTTTCTTTTTTCTGAACTCCATATCCGACAACCACAACCTCATCTATATTTTGAGTATCTTCCTGCATCGTAATATTGATCGATAACTGATTACCTACCGCAATCTCCTGCGAACGATATCCGATATAAGAAAAGAGAAGCGTAGCATTGGCCGGTACTTCCAGTTGATATCTACCCTCCATATCGGTAATTATACCGATTGTCATTCCTTTTACTGAAACATTTACACCAATAAGAGGATCCCCCGAAGCATCAACAACCGTTCCTCTGACATTTTTCTGCTGTGCAAATACATTTGTCGTACAAAAAATTAAAAGCAATAAGGTTAACATTCTGAATAAATTGCTTTTAACACGACATCCTTTTAAATGTATGTCTAAAAAAGATTCTTTCATTTCCTTCTGTTATTAAATGAATATAAGGTTAAAAAACACAATGGATATGACTACATATCCGAATAGAAAACATTGGAATTAAAAATTCATAATCATAGGCAAGCAATATTAAAATGAATACTAGTGAATTATATAAACTTAAATTTTATCTTCTCCATTACTTAACAAAGTGCAATCTTTATTACAGAGAAACAACTGGCATATATCTTGAAAACCGTATTACTAAGGAAAACAGTCCCCTTCATACACATACCGGACACCTCATTTACCAAACAAACATAACCTTCTATAGATCAACATAATCTTCAGACAAATTAGGTTAACTATTAGACTTAATAGCAAAATGTTTCAAAATGGGAACACAAAATCTATTAAGAGAATTAAGAAAATCACAGCAGCAAAGATATTACATTTTGTTATATTAGCAAACATAAGTGCAATTTTTTATTACAAATATCATTTATTTATTCAAACCACAAACACTAAATTGCTTACATGAACGATATACTAAGGAATATAGATGCAATTCGCAGAAACAAAGGATATTCGCAAGAATATTTAGCTAGTCAGATCGGCTTAAAACAAGCTGGGTTAAGTCTTATTATGTCAGGAGAGCGGGAACTTAAATACAACACATTATTACAAATTGCAAATGCCCTGCAAGAATCAGTAATAAACATTATTGCATATCCGGATAAATATGTTCTGAGCAAGGAAAGTAATATATCAACAGAAACAGTATTACAAATCAAACTGGACAACGATAAAAAAGAGCAGGTGCTAAAAATCGTTTTCGGAGATGAAGCAGCAGAATTGCTAAAAGGAAAGTGATATTTTTATCTATTGAAAAGATCAGATCCGGCTTATTGAATATAAAAACCGGATCTAATTAATTATATTTACTCTGTAACTATTTATACTTAAAGGAATTATCCCCTAACTGGCTTCAACCCCATCTTTGCAGCCCGTTCCAGCATAAACTGTTTAGCTGCCTCATATTCATTAGGAATTATGCCGTCCAGAATAGCATTCTTGATGGCTTCTTTTATGACGCCTACCGGCTGTGAAGGAGGCAAGGAAAATGTTTCCATAATTTCCTCACCCGAGACAGGCGGCTGGAAATTCCGTACCCGGTCTTTTTCCTCTATTTCTGCCAGCTTCTCACGAACCAACCGGAAGTTATTCAGAAAACGGCGGACTTTTTCCGGATTCTTACTGGTGATATCCGCCTCACAAAGTTTCATCAAGTCATCGATATCGTCACCGGCATCGAACAACAAACGACGGATGGCAGAATCTGTCACTTCATCGTCTGCCAAAGCTATGGGACGCATATGAAGGGTTACCATTTTCTGTACATACTTCATTTTCTCATTCATCGGCAACTTCATCCGACGGAAAATACCCGGCAGCATACGCTCGCCGATAAAATTATGATTGTGAAACGTCCATCCCAGACGAGGATCAAAACGTTTAGTTGCCGGTTTTCCTATATCATGGAAAATCGCACTCCACCGAAGCCACAGATTATCCGTTGTTTTACTCAAACGGTCCAACACCATTAAGGTATGGGCAAAATTATCCTTATGGCCGATGCCTTCTTTTGTTTCCACCCCTTTCAGAGCACACAGTTCCGGAAAAATCAGCTGCAACAATCCGCTCTTATCAAGCAAATCAAAACCGATGGAGGGTTTTGGCGAAAGTACGATCTTGTTCAATTCATCCACAATCCGTTCTTTGGATATAATGGAGATGCGTTCCTTATTGCGCTCAATCGCATCAAATGTATCGGGATGAATAAAAAATCCCAGCTGTGAAGCAAAGCGGACCGCACGCATCATACGCAACGGGTCATCACTGAACGTTATATCAGGATCGAGTGGCGTACGGATAATCAGATTGTCCATATCATCCAATCCTCCAAAAGGATCGACCAACTCCCCGTAACGTTCTTTATTCAGACATAAAGCCAGTGCATTGATCGTAAAATCGCGCCGGTTCTGATCATCCTCCAGAGTCCCGTCTTCCACAATCGGCTTCCGGCTATCGCGATTATACGACTCTTTCCGTGCTCCGACAAACTCGATCTCAAGGTCGCCTGATTTCACCTGCGCCGTTCCGAAATTCTTGAATACGGACAAATGCGTCTTTTTCCCCAACTTGCCGGCAACAGCTTTTGCCAACTCTATCCCGCTGCCTACTGCAACAACATCAATATCTTTTGATGGACGGTATAAAAAAATATCTCTGACGTAACCGCCAATCACATAAGCCTCAACACCTAATTCGTCTGCGGCCTCTGAAATTATGTGGAACGGTTTTGCCGATATATGATTTAAAATATCTTCCTGTTCTATATACATTCGCTTTATTTATCTCACTCATTGAGACTGCAAAGATAAAAAATATATCTTTGCAGACAGAACGAATAAGATAAACAACATGAAGAAGTCTGTAATATGCATCGCATTGGCAGCCGTAACCCTGGCAGCATGCAATAACACGGAGAAAGAAGCCCGAACCCGGTTGAACAATGCAAAAAGTATGTATGAACGAAACGAGCTCTTCGCCGCAAAAAGCGAAATAGACTCTATCCGCGCACTCTATCCGAAAGAATTCAAAGTATTGAAAGAAGGACTTTCCCTGATGCGTATGGTCGAGATGAAAGAGGCGGAACGGAATATCGCTTTTTGCGACAGCCTTATTCCAATCAAAACAGAAGAAGCGGAAGGACTGAAAAAGGGATTCGTTTTTGAAAAAGACAGCGTCTACGAAGAGATCGGTAATTATATATGGAAACAGCAGACAGTGGAGCGGAATGTGCAACGCTGTTATATCCGCAGCGGAGTAAACGAAAAGGGCGAGATTTATCTTGCCAGTGTTTTCTACGGCGGCGCACCGATCAACCATACAGGCATCAAGGTCAGTACGAAAGACGGCCAGTTTGCCGAAACAGCCGCAATCCCGTACGACGGCGGAGTAAACTACCGTTTTAAAGATCTGGGAAAAACAACTGAAGTCGTCACCTACAAAGGCGAAAAAGGACTCGATGCTGCCAAGTTCATTTCTACAAACGTAAAAGAACGTGTCAAAGCCGAGTACACAGGTGGCAAACCCTATACATTATATATAGCTGACGGGGATAAAAAAGCGATTGCCGCGACTTTTGAACTGGCTACTGTATTAAGCGATCTGGAAAATCTTCAGAAAGAGAAAGAAAAAGCAACCAAGCGAATTGCTTATTTGAAAAGCAAATTGGAAAGTAATACAGAAGAATAAACGGTCTGATTTTCTCCATAAAAAATCCGGTTCCCAATTGAATATGAGAACCGGATTTTTATTTGAGAGTATCTTTTTTTACTTCACGATCACCTTATAAGCCTTGTCACCTTCAACGGACACAATCACAACACCTCTTGCTGTCTGAATTGATTCATTATCAGAAGATACAAAGCGGGAACCGATTGTCTGCCCCAGAATATTCGATAAAGTAATTTTCTTACCTCCTGCATTACGGATTTGGAATTCACCTGTACTTCCGATTACCTGAATAGTCGTAGGCGCTTCGATTTCTTCGTTGGCAACAGGAGCCGGAGCATTCTCAATAGTAAACTCTGCCATCGGAACAGGCTGCATTACAGCAAATCCATTAACCATACCAACATAAGGTTTAGCATCATCCTTTTTGAACTCACTCTGGTTTTCCAGATAATAAGTACCACCCTCTACCATCTTGAATGCAAAGAGAGCCGGACTGTTTTCCATCGTTTTAACAGATTCATCGGAAATGAATACGGCACGTCCGCCTAAAGTATCACTAGCTGCCAAATAATAACGAGTTTCGTCACCCTCTTTCGCGCCTATGGCCTTGCAAGAGATATAATACAACTGTTTACCCAACGGACTCTTTTCAGCTTTCTCAACCCAAAGACTAAAATTATCCTCCACATAACCGGCTTTCGTTATATCATTACCTTCGATCTTCAGTTCGGCCAGGAATGTATTCGGGTTCATCACCAACGAATTATTAGCAGTAGAAAAACGCTTATGACCAACTTCCTGAGGAGCATATTCAGGAGCATCAGCAGACAGGATCATAACATTAGCCGGATTTTTTGTCAACTGAAGACAACCAGTCTGTATATCCATTCCAACGTAACGGCCTTCAGCATCACCCACAACTTTCATTGTAGACCATTGTCTTGTCTCATTGAAAACAAAGTGGAATGAAAGAGGCTCACTTGTCTCGGACAATTTCAAACTATCACTTTGGGCTGCAATTCTATCAGTTCCGAACAACGTACGTAGCTGATAAGAAATAATAGAGATTTCATCGCCTAACAGTTTAGCACCAGCTACTACTTGCGTATCCTTCGGTACCAGTTTAAACATAATCTGGTTAGAAATATCACCTGTTCCTTTCAAGATAGAATCGTTCGTAAATGTTGACAGATAAGCAGGACCTATTGGAATTCCGGGTATCAGATGAAGCGTAAATCCTTTCTCGGCCAATTCTTTCTCTGTATAAGCCCGCGAACCTAGATATTTATCTTTCAAATCAACAGACACCGGAGTAACTTTTACAGAGTCTCCATCGAGTAAATAGGTATCCTCCATTTCTGCCACTTCAAATATTTCCTGATTCAAGATAAAAGCATCATCAGATTCACGGTCGACAACGGAATATTTGCCATTTTCAGTTTTAATATACCATTGTCCTCTCGGCAAGTTCACAGAAGGAACACTGTCTCCCCCCATAAAGGAGTTTTTCTTAACATAATATTTACCTTTGGTACCTTTGCTTGCACTTTGGAGAAAATAAACGCCTGAACCTGTCGGTATATTTGCATGAGTTCCGGCAGACAAATTGATCAAAGGTGCTTTTCCTTGTTTCACAGCACCATTATCATCCACCTTTGAAACAGTCAACACTTTTTTCGGTCCAACACTGGCAAATACAACTTGCACAGTATCTTCTCCACTCTCAGGAGATCTTTTTAAAAATACAGATACTGAATCATTCTTTAAGTCGACTGTAAATTTAAACTTTTGCCAATCAGCATTCGGATCTTGCGTCTGACGGGTAGAATCCAAAGAAAAATTATATCCAAATACATCCTTTGCACCAGAAATATCTGTTTTAAGCATGTCGACACCAAAATATTTAGCCTTATTATCCGGGAATGCCTCGTTTCCTTTTTCCTGCAAAGTAACGTATCCGTCTTCATCATCGACATCTTTTGCTATCAGGTCTTTCCCTGAGAAAATATCCCCTTCATATGTATCACCAAACTTTAACTGGAAAGTCTTAAAACCAGCCCCGAGCTCGTCTGCCTTCAAAAGAAATTTGGAAGAAGGCTCTACTACCGTAAATTTAGCATTGGAATCAGCCGCAGGAGTATCAACCAAAGATAAATCTTTATCATTCGTAATCACAAAAGACAAATATTTATCTCCGCTATAAAAACTTTTTAATTCTTGCGGATTATCTGTTCCATCCAAAATCCATTTATAAGCAACTCCATCTTTCACTGCAACCAGATTAGGTACCGGTTTTTTAGCCGGAGCAAAAGCCAAATAACTCAAAGTTGCTTTGTTTATGATCGAATAAGTTGTAACTCCTACGACCGCTTTTTTTTCCACTATCTGCCACAAAGCAGAATCAACTGCAGCCTTCGTCATATTTTCTTTAAAAGATTTTACTATAACAGAATCCGATTTATTACCATCCAGTGATAAGTAGAGATCTCCTGATTTCAAATAAAAGAAATCATTCGTAGATCCAAATTCTGTCGCATTCATCGTGAAAGAACTTACCGCCATTAAAACCACAGCCAATAATGTAGATTTTCTATTCATATATTATTTCACTTTTGATTTACATATTAACCCATACTAAATACAAAGATAGAATATTTTAAATCCGAAATTACTATAACAAACGCTAATAATCAAGTATATTGTACAAAAGAGACGACTTTTCATGCAAAATCATACTGGAACAATGCATCTTATCACCTTTACTCTTTTCACATTCCCAATACCTCCTTAAGAGAATCTGTTTCATAGTAATGGAACAGTTGTTTCATTATGTAGAAACACTTGTTTCTTTAGGATGAAACAATATCGATGATACTGCATTCGTTAAACATTTATAGATTGTTTATATGTACTACACCGAAAGCTTGCTACATAATTTAGTACGTATAGTAATTCCACAGACATCAGTACAAAAAGCAAATACAATTGCGAATGTTTTTGAGAAGTTTCCTTCCCTAACAAAAAAGGCTTACCTTAGTGCCGTAATTCAAAAAATATGGTAACAGAAGAATTAAAAAGACTCTACTACGAATATACCGGTTCACAGGCCGAAGATATAACAGAACTACCTTCATCCGGTTCTAACCGCCGGTATTTCAGAATATCCGGCCCGAAAACATTGATAGGGGTCAGCGGCTCTTCCCAGGAGGAGAACAAAGCGTTTATTTATATGTCCGGATTTTTCAGGGGGAAAGGAATTTCCGTCCCGGAAGTGCATTTCTATTCGGACGATTATTCTTTTTATTTGCAGGAAGACCTGGGCGACACCATGCTTTTCAATGCCATAGAAAAAGGACGCAAAAGCTGTGTATTCGATGAAGAGGAACGCCGGTTGTTACACAAAACAATCACGCAACTTCCTTCTATCCAGTATGCCGGCGCCGAAGGATTCGAGTATGAGAACTGTTATCCTCAACCGGAATTCAACCAACGTTCTATTCTTTGGGACCTGAATTACTTCAAATATTGCTTTCTGAAAGCGACGGGGATGGAGTTTCAGGAAGACCGCCTGGAAGATGATTTCCAGAAAATGAGCGATGTATTGCTTCAAGACACCTCTCCCACTTTCCTTTATCGGGATTTCCAGTCACGCAACGTCATGATCAAAGATGGCGAACCCTGGTTTATTGATTTTCAGGGAGGACGAAAAGGTCCGGTCTATTATGACGTAGCCTCTTTCCTTTGGCAGGCTAAAGCCAATTACCCGGAAGATTTGAGAAACGAATTGCTTGCCGACTATCTGCAGGCATTACGAAAATATACTGATGTAGACGAAGAACATTTCTTCTGCCAGCTACGCCATTTCGTGTTGTTCCGCACACTACAGGTGCTGGGCGCCTACGGTTTCAGGGGATACTTTGAAAAGAAACCGCATTTTATCCAAAGCGTACCTTTCGCCATCAACAATCTGCGGCAGTTATTAAAGAATGATTATCCGGAATATCCGTACTTGTGCGCCGTTCTGAGAGAACTGACCGGCCTGACGCAGTTCAGGGACGACATACAAAAACGGATGCTGGAAGTTAAGATCGTCAGCTTTGCCTACAAAAAAGGAATACCGAACGATCCGAGCGGAAACGGCGGTGGTTTCGTATTCGATTGCCGGGCCATTAACAACCCGGGAAAATATGAACGATACAACCATTTTACAGGACTGGACGAGCCAGTGATCCACTTCCTGGAAGAAGACGGGGAAATCACGCAATTCCTGGAACATGTATATACGATCGTGGATGCTTCGGTGAAACGTTATCTGGACCGTGGTTTCACGAATCTGATGATCTCTTTCGGTTGTACCGGCGGACAACATCGTTCCGTCTATTCGGCACAACATCTGGCAGAGCATCTGCATGCCAAATTCGGAGTAAAAGTAGACCTTACCCACAGGGAACAAAATATAGAACAAATCTTTGACGCAATATTATGAAAGCTATGATTTTTGCAGCCGGTATGGGGACCCGCCTCAAACCGATGACTGACAATACACCAAAAGCATTGATACCAATAAATGGAAGACCAATGTTGGAACATGTAATTCTGAAGCTGAAGGATGCAGGGTTTCATCAGATCGTTATCAACGTTCACCACCTGGGAGACCAGATCATCGATTTCCTGGCAACCAACAACAACTTCGGAGTTCAGATCCATATCTCCGACGAACGGGATTACCTGCTCGACACGGGAGGCGGCATCAAAAAAGCGGCCAAATTCCTTCAGGGAAACGAACCGTTTCTGGTACACAATGTCGACATCATGTCGAATGTGGATCTGAAAAAGTTATACGATTGCCATCTGGAAACCAATCCGGTCGCAACCTTGCTGGTCAGTAAACGTAACACATCGCGTTATCTCCTGTTCAACAAAGAGAGCCGGTTGTGCGGATGGAGAAATCATGAAACCGGAGAAGTAAAATCTTATTATCCGGATTTCGACCCCAAACAATATAATGAATACGCTTTTAGCGGTATCCATGTAATATCACCGAAAATATTCGACTGGATGGAAGAATGGACGGGTAAATTCTCGATCATCAATTTCTATCTGGCTATCTGTGCTAAAACAAATATCCATGCCTATGCAGCCGAAAACTTACAGTTGCTGGATATAGGCAAGCCGGAGGCTTTAACCAAAGCGGAAAAATGGATGAAAGGTTTATAATACGAAGATAAAGACAATAATACATCAGGATGGCTTTAGCCGGAAATGTCTTTCAGACAATTCTGACTAAGGCCATTAATAATGGCAGATAGTCTTTCAACTCGACACGCAAAAGTTTCAATGCCTGTTGAATACGATAATCGACCGTTTTAGATGAAACATTCAGCTTCTGTGCTATCTCATTATAAGTCATATTCTGGAAGCGATTCATTTCAAAAGCCTCCCGGTAACTTTCCGGTAAACGTGACAAAGCAGCTTCAATATTCCTCGTCAACTCTTCAACCACATAAAAGTCCGGATCTTCATACTGTGACTGCCAATCTGCATACAGCGTATTTACAATCTGTTGTTTCAGTTCATTCCGATTGATCAGGGTCAGGCATCTGTTCTTTACGGCTTTAAATAGATAATTCTTCGGAGAGGATTCGATTACCTGCATATTTCTGTTTTCCCAAAACCAAACCATCACATCCTGCACGACCTCCTGACCGTCATAAAAATCCACATATTGCTTTGCATAAGCACATAAAAGGGGATAATAGCGCATAAACAGAGTGTCAAATGCTTTCACATCACCAGCCTGGATCTTTTGGAAAAGAACCTCATCATTTATGTTATCTGTAGTAAAAGAAAGCATATAAAAGTATTTAGTTCTAATAAGACTAACGTATCTATCCGTGCAAAAATAACATTTTTCAACATATAGACCTATTACAAAGTGATTAAGTTATTATAATATTAAATAAAAGAGAGTTCTTTAATCTCACAATCTGTAAATAATCAACAATTTCTTACTAGAACTCTTTCAAAAAAGAAAAATCACAAAAAAATCACATTTTCGTTTAGGAGGTTTTTCTGCCCATTAGTCTTAATAATATAAAAGGGACAAAATGGACACACAAAATCATATAGACGAGCAATTACTACTGGATTATTTTTCCGGAACACTATCTTCTACCCAACAGCAGGAGATAGAAACCTGGCTACAAGCTTCTGAGGAAAACAGAAAAACAGCACGGGATATCCGGTATATTTTCCTGGCGACAGACACAATCAATACGATCGAATCTGTAGATTCAACCAGAGCATTAAATGATGTCAGGAAAAGAATAAACAGAAAAACAGACAACAAACATTCGTTTATGTTTTGGTTCCAACGGATTGCAGCCATCCTTATCCTGCCATTGATAGCCAGTTCCATTTATTTTGCCACACAGAAAATGCCGGTCGAATATATCGAAGTTCGGACAAACCCTGGAATGGTAGCCACCGTTACTCTTCCTGATAAAAGCAAAGTTTGGTTGAACTCCAAAACATACTTGAAATACCCACAAAAATTCACAGGTGAGACTCGTGATGTGGTGTTGGATGGAGAAGCTTATTTCTCAGTTCAAAAAGACAGATCGAAAAAATTTATAGTCAGCACACCTTTCAACCTGAAAGCTGAAGTTCTGGGAACAGAATTCAATATAGAAGCCTATAAAGAAAGTAATAAGGTTACAACAGCCTTGGTTTCCGGTTCTGTCAGGCTCACCTATCAAAGCAAAGACAATAAGGAAGAAGCATTATTGATGAAACCTAACGAAGAATTTGAATATAACGCAAAAATCGGAAAACTTAAACAGAATGACACTTATATGGCAACTCTGACTGCCTGGAAGGACGGACTTGTTATATTCAGAAACACTTCATTTGAAGAAGCCCTGAAAATTCTAGGTAAAAGATTTGATTCAGAGTTCATTGTAAAGAATGACCTGCTGTATAATTATTCTTTCACCGGAACATTTCAAAGTCAGCATCTGTCTCTGATTCTGGAACATTTCCGGCTATCATCAAATATCCAGTATAAATATATCTATCAGGAAACGGATAATAACAAGATTCTCGAAAAAACAATTGTTGAACTATATTAAATACTCAAATTTATGAACAACTTACAATTTAGTACTGAAATGAAAATATTTGAACCGCCCTAGAACAAAAACATACGGGAAAATATTGGCGTATTTCCCCGTATGAAAAAAACAACTGCAAGCTTGTTTGCGACAAGCTGTCAGTAAATGAATTTTTTAACTCTAAAATCACTTACAAATCTATGACAAATTATTTTAGCATCCAACTTTTCAGGATGGTGAAATCTTTATTCACATTCCTGAATAAAATACCATTATGTATGAGAATCACCGTTATAATGTTATTTGTTTGCTTCGGATTGGCATACGCCACTGAAAGTTACAGTCAATCAGCCACTTTATCCCTGAACGTCAATAACAAAACCGTACAGGAAGTATTAGATGAGATAGAAAAACAGTCAGAATTTCACTTTTTCTATAATAACAAACAGGTAAATACGAATCGGCTTGTTTCAATAAAGAGCAACAAAAAGAATGTGTTCAATGTATTGGAACAATTATTCAGCGGAACAGACATTAGCTATAAAGTTCTGGATAAAAGTATAATTCTTTCTCCAAAAACAGTATTGAGCAATGCCATAGTACAACAAAAAATCAAAGATATAACTGGTATTGTCACCGATGCCAAAGGAGAACCGATCATTGGAGCCAATGTTCTCGAAAAAGGTTCAACAAATGGGACGATAACAGATCTTGACGGTAAATTTTCTCTTTCAGTCCCCAACAAGTCAACCTTGGTTATATCCTATATTGGATATACAACCAAATCTATTGTCGTCGGGAACCAGAATATAATCAATATTCAGCTGGAAGAAGATACTCATAACCTGAATGAAGTAGTCGTAACCGCATTGGGTATCAAGCGGGAAGAGAAAGCATTGGGCTATGCCGTACAGAAAGTGGGAGGAGATAATTTCTCTACAATAAAACCGGTAGATGTTGCAACATCGTTAACAGGAAAAGTGGCTGGTCTGAACATACAAAACAGTCCGGAATTCAATTCAGCCCCTTCGATCTCTTTACGTGGCTCCGAACCGTTATTAGTAATTGATGGAGTTCCTTATGGAAATGTATCATTAAAAGATATTGCAGCAGATGATATTGAATCCGTTGATGTATTAAAAGGAGCAACAGCATCGGCCCTTTACGGAGCACGTGGTGGTGCTGGGGCAATCATGGTAACGACTAAAAAAGGAACAAAAGAAGGATTGAATGTAACTGTCAACAGCAGCACTATGTTCAATGCAGGTTACCTGAAAAAACCGGAAGTTCAAACGTCATACAGTTCTGGTTCAGGTGGTAAATACTATACAGGCGACTATGTATGGGGAGATAAACTAGACATAGGAAGAACTGCCGTTCAGTATGATCCATATACACACGAATGGAAAGAGATGCCATTGGAATCAAAGGGTAAGAATAACCTGAAAAATTTCCAGAATTTAAGTCTTGTCACTAATAACAACGTCAGTGTTTCTCAAAAAGGGAAATACGGCAGTGTCAGGACTTCCCTTACCCACATGTTTAACAAAGGACAATATCCGAATGAACGTCTGAATAAAATCACTTATTCTGTTTCCGGAGATATGAAATGGAAAGATTTCTCATTCGATGGAGGACTGACATACAACAAACGCTTTTATCCCAACGACATGGGAGCCGGATATGGCGGAAGCGG
Organism: Parabacteroides goldsteinii; assembly: GCF_020091425.1. NCBI lineage: Bacteria > Pseudomonadati > Bacteroidota > Bacteroidia > Bacteroidales > Tannerellaceae > Parabacteroides > Parabacteroides goldsteinii. The sequence goes on from NZ_CP081906.1 coordinate 3,666,035, forward strand.
ATTCTTATATAACTTGTTGGTATGGTCAGGTAGCGAATATGATATTCGAGATTATAAAAACTATTGGGTTAAGCCAAATGAACAACAAAACTGGATGGATGATACATGGTATGATAACCCCTACTTCATTGCACATGAAATTACCCGTTCCAGCGACTATGATATTGTAAACGGATATCTTTCTGCTGCCTACGACTTTACTCCTTGGTTAAAACTCTCTCTACGTTCTGGTTTGGACTCTTATTCGGAAAAGAAAGAATGGAAAAACCCAATTAGTGCATCCGGCGGATGGGATAGAAAGGGGTATTATTGCTTGCAACGTCTAGGGGGGTATAGCTTAAACAACGACTTCATGTTGTCCGCCGACCATCAATTGGGCGATTTCAACATCGATGGATTTATCGGAGGAACAGTTTACTACTGGAAGAGTGACAATATCATGGGAGAAACACAAAACGGACTGACTATTCCCGGATATTATTCGCTGAAAGGATCTATCGACAATGTAAAAACAACAAGCGGCGTTACAAAAAAATTAGTAAACAGTTTGTATGGTAAAGTTTCTGCTTCTTGGAAGAGCACTGTATTTGTGGATATCACCGGACGTAACGACTGGTCATCCACCTTACCGAAAGAAACACGATCTTATTTCTATCCGTCTGTTGCCGGTAGCGTTGTATTGTCACAGTTCATCCCAATGCCTGAAGTTTTTGATTTTTGGAAAGTAAGAGGTTCTTGGACACAAACAAAATCGGATTTAAGTGTATACGAAACGAATAATGCATTCAGTATATCTAACAATTTGTTCAATGGCAGTAGTGCAGCTTACTATCCGACCTCTATTCGTGGAGTTTCCGTATTACCATCTGCTACACGATCTTACGAGCTTGGAACTGCTGTTAATTTGTTTAAGAATCGTCTGAAAGTAGATTTTACTTATTATAACAAACTCTATTACAACCTGACCAGACAAGCAGGTATCAGCGAAGCTTCTGGTTTTGGATCAACATTGATCAACATCGATGAAGAACAACTTCGTAAAGGGTTTGAGATCACACTCTCCGGCGATATTATCCGCACAAAAGACTGGAATTGGAATTCTATGTTCAACTGGTCACGAGATCGTTATTACTACTCACAAGTAGACCCTGTATATTCAACCCAGAAACCTTGGGTGAAAGCAGGTGAACGCTGGGACTGGTATGGCGTTTATGACTGGGAACGTGATCCGGAAGGAAATATCATTCACGAAGCCGGATACCCTGTACTTAGCAAATACGAATCAGTCGCCGGATACGAATCTCCTGATTGGATTTGGGGATGGAGCAATAGTATCTCGTATAAGAATTTTACATTAAATTTCACTTTCGATGGTCGTGTAGGAGGTATTATGCATTCACAAACCGATCAAGCTATGTGGAATTCCGGAGCCCATATCGACTCGGACAATCAATGGAGATATGATGAAGTTGTCAATGGCAAAACAAATTTCATCGGAACCGGCGTAAAAGTCGTTTCCGGAAGTGTAGACTATGATTCCGACGGAAACATCATCCGTGATGATCGTGTTTTTGCCCCCAACGACGTACAGGTATCTTACGAAACATACATGAGTACAATGAACCCCTATATAGGTTCCGTACGAAGACAAAACGTGCTTCGCCAAACATTCTTCAAACTTCGCGACTTATCTTTGGCATATCAAGTTCCTAAACAAATCTGCCAGAAAATCAGAATGCAAGGGATGTCGGTTGCTTTCGTTGGTCAAAATCTACTGATATGGACCAAAGATTTTCGTTTCTCAGATCCTGACCGAGCTTCAGATAAGCTGAACTCACCTTCTTGCCGTTATGTAGGTTTTAATGTTAAATTAGATTTTTAATAGAAACAAATATGAAACGATTCAATAGATATATAACTTTGTTATTAATAGCTACGGCATTAATATCATGCAATAAATTTGATGATATCAATACAGATCCCGATGCAACAACAAAAGTTACATCTTCATTATTAGCCAACGGACTATTACTAGATATCATGCAAACCGGAGGTAGCAAAAATTTTGTTTACGACAATTTTCTAAGTAAACAACTGGCATGGGGAGAAGGTATGGAAAGTTACCAATACAACATATTTGACAGATCCAGTTTCAGCGGATTCAAAATGTTAACTAACTGCGAAAAGATGCTTGAAGCAGCCAGTGAAGACGACCAAAATGCATATGGAGGATTGGCTCATTTCCTAAAGGCATACAAGCTTTTTTATATGTCACTGGAAATGGGAGATATTCCTTATGAGGAAGCATTACAAGGAGAAACCGGATTGGTAAAACCGAAGTACAATACGCAGAAAGAGGTCATGCAATTTGTATTAGCCGACTTGGACAAGGCATACGAATTATTCTCGCAAGCAAATGATTTCACTGGAGATGAAATGTTAGGGGGTAACGTAGAAAAATGGAAAAAAGTAACTACTGCCTTACAGTTGAAAGTGCTGATGTCTTTGTCTTTAAAAGAATCTGATCCGGATCTGAAAATAAAAGAGCGTTTTGCCTCTATCTTTTCTTCACGTCTTTTGATGGATTCTAATGACGACAATCTGCAATTGACATACGCCGATAAAGCGAACACGGTATATCCATTTCACAATACCCAAACCAAACATGCCGGATATTCTATGATTTCTACAACAATCATCAATGCTTTTCAAGAAACAGAAGATCCAAGATTATTCTATTATGCCAAACCGGCTCAAAGCAAAATTGATGAAGGATTAACAGCCGATGATCGGAATGCATATTTGGGAGTAGACCCTTCACTTCCTTTCGACCAAATAAAAAAAATGTTTTCATCAGGAAGTTTTTGCGGATTGAATCCTCGATATACAGATCTACCATCAGGTGAGCCTTTAATGAGAATCAGTTACCTGGAACAAAACTTTATTTTGGCCGAAGCGGCAATCAGAGGATGGATATCGGCAGATGCATCCGTCTATTATAAAAAAGGAATTAAGGCCAGTATGGATTTCATTACAACCTATACACCGGACGAAGAGATTTACCATTATGGTCATCCCCTCACTGAAGATGTAAAAAATGCATTTTTAGAAAACCCTCAGATTCAATTGGGTAGTAACAAAGAAGAAAATATCGAGAAAATATTAACCCAACGTTATCTGGCTTCATTTATGCAACATCCTTACGACTCTTATTACGATTACCGCCGTACAGGATATCCGAAATTACCGATCAATCCTGAAACAAATCAGAATCCCGTACACGACAAAATTCCTGTACGTTGGATGTATCCTAAATCAGAGTACGACTACAACAAAGAAAATGTAGAAGAAGCCGTACAACGTCAGTTCGGAGGCGTAGATGATGTCAATAAAGAGATGTGGATACTGCAATAGGATTTTACCAATAAGCATTTCTTTCGATTAAAATCTGTTATTACAAATTTATATTACTACTTTTGATGTACTCTTTGAATATAGGTCGCTCTATTTTTCATAGAGTACATCTTTATTATACACTTTGAATATCATGAGAAAATATAATTTTATACTTCTAATTCTATTGATTTGTTCTTGTACGCTTTATGGAAAAAGTAAAGAATTGACTGTTCTGCAAATGAATATCTGGCAGGAAGGTACGATGGTGGATGGTGGGTTCGATGCCATAGCAGACGAAGTCAGTCGGTTGTCTCCGGATATTGTCCTGTTCAGTGAAGTAAGAAACTACCACGGTAAACAATTTATTCCGCGCATTTTACAGGCATTAAAAGACAGAGGTGTTAATTATTACGGTGAAACCAGTACTTTGGATGTCGGTATCCTTTCCAAATACAAAATACAGGAACAACGGCCGAATTACCCTCTCAAAAATGATGCAGGGTCAGTTCTCAAAGCCCGTATCGAAATCGAAGGGCAGACCATTGTCGTCTATTCCGCCCATTTGGATTATACGCATTACGCCTGTTATCTGCCACGCGGATACAGTGGCGTTACCTGGAAAAAACTGGACGCACCGGTTCTTGACTCCCGGGAAATAGAAAAGGCCAATAATGAATCCCTACGGGACGAAGCTATCCGGGGAGTAATCGAAGATGTCGAAAATGAAAAAGGGAATATCATCCTCCTGGGAGGAGACTTCAATGAACCGTCCCATCTGGATTGGAAGGAAAACACAAAAGACCTGTGGGATCACAATGGAACGGTCGTACGCTGGGATTGTTCTGTCCTTTTGGAGGAAAACGGGTTTAAAGATGCTTATCGTGAAGTATATCCTGATCCTGTGACACATCCCGGTTTCACATTTCCTTCAGACAATCCCGATGTCGATGTAAAAAAACTGGCCTGGGCTCCGGAAGCCGATGAAAGAGACCGTATTGATTTTATCTATTTCAAACCTAACAAAAAATTAAAGTTAATAGATGCCGCCGTGGTAGGTCCCCGGAAATCTATAATCCGAGGTGAACGTGCTGAAGAAAACAGCAAGGACAAATTTATACAACCTGCGGGAACATGGCCAACAGATCATAAAGCAGTCCTGGCGACCTTCAAACTAAAACATTAAAATAAAATACCATGAAATACATATTCACTCTTTTATTTATCAGCCTTTTTACAAATTTATCTTTTATACACGCCTCAAACGATAATCTTGCCCTTCACCTGGACGGGCAAGATAACAATGTCCGTACCGGCATCGGTATCCTGAAAGACTCATGGACACTGGAGACTTGGATCAAGGGCGATGATAATTCATGGAAAGATATTGAAGTTATCTTCGGGGGAGGAGAATACAGCCTGTTGAATATAGCGGATTATCTGCCGCTTGTTATCGAGAATGGCAGACTACATAACACATGGGCAGATTTATGGTCGGAAGATGTATTGGATGACCAGTGGCATCATGTGGCATTAAGTTGTGACGGAGTTGTCACCAAGCTGTATCTGGATGGAGAAGTTGTCGACAGTAAAACGACTGCCATATCCGTATTGCCTGGAGCAATTGGTGTAAATGAAGGTGAACCGACTACGTTCGGCGGGTTAATGGACGAAATCCGCATATGGAACTCGGCAGTATCAACCGAAACATTAAAAGAGTGGATGGGGAAACCGCTTGAACCGACTCATCCCCAGTTTGGCACGCTGGTTGCCTACTATAACTTCGATGACGGTATCGAAGATGTTTCAACCAACTGGGTGGGAAAAGGAGACCTGGGATACCACCTGAGAAACGGCAGAAACAAATACAACGGTACTGTTCCACTGGCCTATACCGTAGTAAACGATAACCCCAAATTCATAAAACCGGATAAACAGCAGGAATTATTCAACGCAGTCGTCATCGATAGCGAATGGGACGTCGACCAGGGAAGCCTGGATGATCAGGTCCTTAAATTAAGAATAGCCGTTACCGGAAGCCAGGCCCCGTTACGCCTGACAGAACTTTCTCTTGATTTATCTGAAACGACTGCTTTATCCGATATAAACAGTCTTCACGTATATTATACGGGGAAAACCGCCCGGTCAGGAGTCAAAACCGAATTATTCGGCAAAGGAGAAAAGCCTCAAAAGAAAATGACTTTTAAAGATGAACAGGGTGTCGTAACACTGACTCCCGGTATCAATTATTTACTGGTCACAGCCGATATAGCACAAAAAGCCATCGCCGGTAACAAAATAAAAATATCCGTACCTTCTTTCAAACTGGGAAAAACCGGATATACTCCGGAAGTTAGTGACGGTATCATTGAAAAAAGAATCACGGAAAGCAGCAAAAACAATCCCAACATCGTGAAAGTCCTGCAATGGAATATCTGGCACGGAGGTGTTCATGTCGGGAATGACGGTCTCAGCCGGGTTATAGATCTCGTAAAGGCATCCAATGCCGATATTGTTACCATGCAGGAAGGCTACGGAGGTCAGCAACGGATCAAAGACTCACTGGGATATTATATGCAAACACCTTCCCTGAAAGACAATCTGGTTCTCTTTAGCCGTTATCCTATAACTGAAGTTATACCGACAAAGAAGAGTTTCAACTCCAACCCCGTGAAACTGACATTACCCGGCAACCGACAACTATTAGTTAACGCCTGCTGGTTACGTTATGCTTATAACCCGGAATATTCCTGCAATTACCCCAATATAGGACATAACACTTCGGTTTGGGTGGCAGAAGATGCCCTACGCGGTTTGGCGGATATGCAACATATTATGGAAAAGGATACGAAACCTTATCTGACGGATGACGATACTCCCATTATTATCGGAGGTGACTTTAACTCTTGCAGCCATCTGGACTGGACCCAAGCAGCTGCACCCATACATTTCGGATATGGTCCCGTACCTTTCCCTATCTCGCAATATATGTTGGACGAAGGATTTAAAGACAGCTTCCGTGAAATCAATCCGGATGAAGTAGCCCGCCCGGAAGGGACATTTGCCGTTATTTACGGACAACTACAGGTCAGCCGTATTGACTTTCTCTATTACAAAGGAAAGAATATCAAAGCTGTTTCTTCCAAAATAGTAAAAACAGCACCGGAGATCGATGATGTCTGGGCTTCCGATCATGCTGCTGTCCTGACTGTCTTTGAAATAATATCACCATCCGAGAAATAACTACAATTTAAAAACTAAATACACATGAAAAAAGGACTTCTTTTATTCGCCGCCGGCCTATTCAATCTGGCAGCAATTACCGCACAGGTTCAGCCTGTGCAACCCAAATTAACGGACGACAAATCATTTTCCATGATTCTGTTCCCTGATCCGCAAAGTTACACGAAATTCGATGTCAACCAGCCTTTGTTCGAACTGATGACCGCGTGGACGGCAAACAATAAGGAGAGACTGAATATCGAAGCAGTGCTCTGTACCGGAGATTTGGTGGAGCAGAACGAAATCCGTATCCCCGACGGAGTGAACGGAAACCAGACCAGCGAAGAACAATGGAAAGCTGCTTCGCAAGCCTTTGCCCGACTGGATAATAAACTGCCTTATGTTGTCTGTACCGGAAACCATGATTATGGATACGAAAAGGCGGAAAACCGTTTATGCCGATTACCGGAATATTTCCCGTCAGAAAGAAACTCCTGCTGGAGAAACTCACTGGTCGAAGTAGGAAACAACTACCAGGGAATCCCGACACTCGAAAATGCTGCTTATGAATTCAATACGGAAACATGGGGCAAAATCCTGGTGATCTCTTTAGAGTTCGCCCCACGTGACGAAGCTATCGAATGGGCAAAAGCAGTAACGGAGAAGCCCAAATATACCGATCATAAAGTGATCCTATTGACTCACTCCTATCTGACCGCCGAAGGAAAACGGCGCCTGAAAGAGAACTATAAAATATCTCCGGCAAACTATGGGGAAGCCATCTGGCAAAAGCTGGTCTACCCGTCCAAAAACATCTGCATGGTCATTTGCGGACATGAATGTGAAATTGCTCCGTATAAAGATAATGTAGGTTTCAGTATCGAAAAGAATGCAGCCGGCAAAGATATTCCGCAGATGATGTTCAACGCCCAAACAGCCGACGGGTTCTGGCATGGCAACGGAGGTGACGGTTGGTTACGGATCATGGAGTTTATGCCTGACGGACAGACGATCAAGATAAAAACATTCTCTCCCCTCTTCGCTATCTCCCCGACAACAGCTGATAAATCCTGGAGGACCGAGTCGTACGATCAATTCGATATTACTATAAAATAATGATAAAAGAACTTATGATAATTGGGTATTCGAGCCAATTATACATACCTTTGGTGAACTAATACAAAATTTAAACACATATCATGAAACATCCATGAAATAAATTTCGTCCAAGAGCATGTAAATAGGGGGGTATTGTTTACTTTAGTGTCATTCACTCGAAAAAACGAATGCAATGAAAACAGTACCTTTTGAACAAGTCATCCTCCGGGGTTGTGGAATAGATGTCCACAAGGACATGGTAGTTGCTACGATAAGTGGCGAAGGTCTCAAAACTGAAACCCGCAGTTACAAGACCTTCAGTAGTTCTTTGACAGAATTAAAAGAATGGTTATTATCCAGTGGCATTACGCATGTAGCCATGGAAAGTACCGGTGTTTACTGGAAGCCGGTCTATAAGATTCTTGAATGTCCTGATATGAAAGTCTGGATCGTGAACGCACGGCACATCAAGTATGTTCCCGGGCACAAAACGGATAAAAAGGATAGTGCCTGGATTTGCAAACTGCTTTTAGCAGGTTTGTTGAAACCGAGTTATATCCCGGAGCGTGAACAACGTGAGCTTCGTGATTTAACCCGTTACCGTAACAAGTTGATCCAGCATGTATCTTCTGAGAAAAACCGTATTGTTCGTATCCTGGAAGATTGTAACATCAAACTTTCCAGCGTGGTGTGCAGCCTGGACGGAGTCGTGGCGAACAAGCTGATAGATATGTTGATCGATAAGGGTCATGTAACAATGGATGACATAACTTGCATCTATCATAAAAAACTTGAAGCCAGTCCGGAACTTCTTTATCAGGCTTGTGAAGGCTTTATAGAACCGCATCACATCTATATGTTGCAGACCATCCGTAAAGATATGGAACAGACGAAAGCCATCATAGCTGACCTTACCTGCCGTATAAAAGAGGTTTTATCTCCTTATGAGAATGTGATGGAACTCTTGCAGAAGATCCCCGGACTTAGCCGGAAAACGGTTGAAGACCTGATAGCAGAGATAGGTGTGGATATGGAAGCCTTTCCAACCGAAAAGCACCTGGCTTCGTGGGCCGGTGTCTGTCCTGGCAATAACGAGAGCGCAGGTAAAAAAAAAGTGGTAGAACCACCCATGGCAACAAACAGTTGAAAGCCGTAATCACGGAGGCTGCGTGGGCAGCCACCCGTACCAAGAACACCTTTTACAGTGCACGTTATCACCGTTTAGCCGCCCGTCGAGGGAAAAAGAGGGCTTTAGTAGCAGTAGGACACTCGATCCTGAAATCGGTATGGCATGTACTGAAAGAGGCTTGTGAGTATAAGGAACTCGGTGCGGAATATCTCAACCAAAGGATGGAGCAGAAACGGAAAAATTACTTGAAGAAAGAGCTGGAAGCACTTGGCTATAAAGTTAAAATCAGCCGTGATGATGGTCCAATCCCAGAAGTAGGTTAAAAACATAGAGAAGGTCGATTTTTACTGGCTTGTTGTCGTAAGAAACAGCAAGAGGTCGCTCATGAAACTGATCTCAACTGCTAAGCGGTCAAGACTGCGAGTCCTTTAACGCGTGTATGAAATTTTTTTTCTTAGCTGTTGTAAAATTATAAAATGCCCAAAGATAATAGCCAACCGCATTTGTATCTATACAAGTGCTCTCTTTTGTTTTGTCTGAACTCTAAAAAAATCAATTTATTAATGGTTTAAACGGCTCTCTTGAGATAGGGAGCGCAATTTATTTACATATGAAACAAAGAAATTTATTACTTATTCTGGTTTTAGCCATCGTTACAATCAGTTCGGCTTTTGCTGCCAAACCAAAAGCCAAACACGTAATCTGGATCGGCCTGGACGGCTGGGGTGCTTATAGTGTGGAAAAAGCAGAGATGCCCGTCACCAAGCAGTTTATGAAAGACGGTTCTTATACCTTGAAAAAACGTTCCGTTTTACCTTCATCCAGTGCAGTGAACTGGGCTTCCATGTTTATGGGAGCAGGTCCGGAGATTCACGGATATACCGAATGGGGCTCTAAAACACCTGAACTTCCTTCACGCGAACTGAATCAGCACGGCATCTTCCCGACAGTATTCCAGCTATACCGCGACGCCGCCCCGAAAGCGGAGATCGGTTGTATCTATGACTGGGACGGCATCAAATATCTGGTAGACACACTGGCACTCAGTTATCATGCCCAGGGACCGGATTACAATAAAAATCCAACGGCTCTGACTGAAATGGCTGTTAAATATATTACTGAAAAAAAGCCCAATTTGTTTGCCGTAATTTTTGATAATCCGGATCATGTAGGTCATGCAGACGGACATGACACCCCTTCTTACTACAAAACGCTGAAAGAACTGGACGGCTATATCGGACAGATCGTTGAAGCAGTAAAAAAAGCCGGCATGATGGATGAAACTATTTTCGTTATCACAGCCGACCACGGCGGTATCAACAAAGGACACGGAGGCAAGACTATGCAGGAGATGGAAACTCCGTTCATCATTGCAGGAAAGAACGTAAAGAAAGGCTATTGCTTTGACGACATCAGCATGATGCAATTCGACTGTGCCTCCACACTAGCTAAATTATTAGGTCTGACTCAGCCTCAGGTATGGATCGGACGTCCGATGCCGGTATTCAAATAAATAAGAGAAAAACAATGAAACAGTTATTTATAAGTGCATTATTTCTGTTGGGCGGCCTGTTGAATGGTAACGCCCAGCAGCCGTCACTGAAGTTCAATAAAGACGGAAAGTTCAAGATCGTCCAGTTTACTGACATACATTATATATATGAGAATCCTAAATCGGCCATTTCGATTGAAAGGATCAATGAAGTGCTGGATGCAGAAAAACCGGACCTGGTTCTTTTCACCGGCGATGTGATCTACGGAAAACCAGCCGAAGAAGGCATGCGGAAAGTCTTAAAACTGGCCTCCGACCGTAAGATTCCTTTTGGAATCACATTCGGTAATCACGACAACGAGCAGGGTCTGACACGCACCGAGCTATTCGACATCATTAAAACAATCCCTTACAACCTGACAGATTCTGTAAAAGGTGTATCAGGAGCAAGCAATTATATCCTACCGATCAAATCATCAGATGGAAGTAAGGATGCTACCATCCTCTATTGCATGGATTCACATTCATACTCTCAGATCAACGGCATCGGCGGATACGATTATATCAAATTCGACCAGATCCAATGGTATCGTGAGAACAGTGCCAAATACACCAAACAGAACGGAGGTACCCCGATTCCTTCACTGGCATTCTTCCATATCGCTCTGCCGGAATACAACCAGGCGGCTTCCGACGAAACAGCCATTCTGGTAGGAACACGTAAGGAAAAGGCTTGCGCCCCGCAACTCAACTCCGGACTGTTCGCTTCCATGAAAGAAATGGGCGACATACAAGGTGTATTCGTTGGTCACGACCACGACGACGATTATGCCGTTTACTGGAAAGGCATCCTGCTGGCTTACGGTCGTTATACCGGTGGCAACACTGTTTACAACAACCTGACAAACGGTGCCCGCGTGATCGAAATGACAGAAGGTGAAAATGGTTTCAAAACCTGGATACACCTGAAAGGCAATGAAATCATCAACAAGGTGAATTATCCGTCAGACTTCATCAAGAAGAAAGACTGATACACCATTGCGTCATAAAACAAAAAGTCCTCTCATGCATCAAGCAGAAAGGACTTTTTTTGTTATATACTATCTTATTCCGGTTTAAGCACCACGCCTAAACTCTTCTTTCCGTCCATCTTAATGACGATTGGCTTGTCGAAATGGATATGCCGCAGATATTCGGTATCCTCGACAGCCGGCAAGGCATTCAGATACTCCTCGTCAAACCAGCCGTCTCCTTTGAACGGGTTGATGGTGAAATATCCGACACCAAAGGATGTCAGGTTCTGGAAGAAATGCGTTCCCTGGCTTGGGTCAACACGATAATTTTCCAAACCGCACTCCACGATTACACGGGCATTGCTAATATGCGGCCACTTCACCGGAATCCCCAGCCAATGGTCACTGCTTCCCCAACGTCCGGGACCGACCAGCACGTAATTCTTCTCTTCTTCCGTAAAACGACGGTTCAGTTTTTCTATTTCATAGGCAATCAACTGGTTGTTCGACGAGTTGAAAGCACCGCTCTTTACATAGATAATATCCTGCACATCCGTCACGATGCCATGACCGAGCACACTGGTGGACGAAAGGATCGTTTCCTCATTACCGACTTGCGTCAGGTCTTCATCCATGATTTCCTTATTATCGACAATCGGACGAATTTGAAGGAGATAGAAAGTTGCCTTGTCGTGGTTGTTTGGATCGACATTTACCGCAAACTCTATTTCAACAGGACGTCCCATCTCGGCCTGCCCGATGCGAAGTAACTCATCCAACGTCTTCGCCAGAGGGAAAACGTCGTGTTGGAGAATATTTACGAACGACAGGATTTTACGACCACCGGGATAATAACCGTCACGGATAATCTGATCATACGGATCGTAAGTGGAAACAATATATTTCAAGGAACCGTCCGCATCGGCTTCCTTCAGTCCCAATCGTTGCAGGTTAAACGAATCATCGATAGAGAACTGTTCCGCCAGGTTCTTCAGGTCAAGTGCATAGAAACGGGTTTGCGTCTCACGGAGAGCAAAATCCATCGTACTCATCTGCAAAATATTGTGCGGATGACGGGGAGAGAAACGCAACGTCTGTCCGCCATCTACGATATATTTACCCAGACCGAGGGCAATATTGGCAATTCCGTCTTCCGCCTTTTCGTTACCGATCGGGTAGAAATTCAGCGAACGGGCCACGCCGGAGATAGTCGGATAGAAATGATCGTTGTAACGGTTTCCCACCACTTCCTGCAAGACGACCGCCATCTTTTCCTGATCGATCAGGTTGGACGTAGCAGTCATATATCCCTTACTGTCACGGTAAAAGACGGAAGCATAAACCGCCTTGATCGCATCGCTCAACAGGCGAAGCATTTCATATTTATCATCCAACCGAGGAACCATATAGGTAGAATAAATCCCGGCGAAAGGTTGATAATGCGAGTCTTCCAGCAAACTGGACGAACGAACGGCTATCGGACTTTTCACCACATCGAAGAATGCCATCAGATCATCGATCAAACTGGCCGGCAGACTGGCACGGAGAAAGTATTTCAGTATCGTTTCGTCATCCGCATCACTCAGGGCGACAGACAGAAGTTCGTTTGTCTCCATGAACTCATCAAAGATATCCGTACAGATCACAACGGTCTTCGGAATATTCGTGTTAAAGTTCTCCGTCTCCAGTTTAGGATAACGCTTAACCATAGCGCCCATAAAGGCCAATCCTCTACCCTTTCCTCCCAACGAACCGTCACCGATACGGGCAAAGTTACTGTATTCGTCGAAACGGTCTTTCTGATAAATAGCCACGACACCGGAGTTCTTCATGCGACGGTACTGTACGATCAGGTCGAATATCAGCTTGCGTGCTTCATCCATATCCTTATAATCGCTAACATCGACCCGCTTCAACACTTCTGCCGGCGGAAACATGGCACGCGAATAAAAGAAACGGGAGAAATGGTTGCGCGAAAGGTGATAGACCAGCGAATCGTCGGGAATCTGATACACTTTCTTTTGCAAGTCCTTCAAATCCTTGATACGCATAATCTCTTCCTTCGTCTGCGGATTCAGGATCACAAAGTCACCGAACCCGAAACGCTGCATGATCTTCTTACGCAAATCCTGCGGGTAGCTTTTCGAATTCTTATCGATAAACGAGGCTCCCAACTCTTTGGCATATACTTTATTACTCGACTCGGACGATTCCAGCACAAAAGGAATGATCAATCCGGTCTTGCGGACATACTGTCCGAACTTGTACCCGGCATAGGGATCTTTCACCCCGTCGTGCATAAAGCTCATATCCGAAACGATACCGAGCATATTATCCCGGTATTGATTGAAAATACGGACAGCCTCTTCATAAGTACGGGCCAGCTTAATCTTCGGACGACCGCGCATTCGAAGCGTCTGCTGGTGACCGTTCAATGCCTCCTTCGCAAACATCTGGCTCTGTTCCAAGACGAATTTATACAGATGGGGCAAAGCGGACGAATAGAAACGGATGGAGTCTTCCACCAGCAAGATGATCTGTACCCCGACACTTGCCGTATCGTCGGGTGCATTCATCTTATCCTCGATCAGTTTGATAATAGCCAACAGCAGCTCGGCATTGCCCAGCCAACTGAATACGTAATCTATCGCACTCAGGTCTTCATTGGCAATACGTTTGGAGACCTCTTTCGAGAAAGGCGTGAGCACCACGATCGGGATATTCGGATAATGTATCTTTATCTCCTTTGCCGCCGCAAAAATATCGCGGTTATCCATATTCGGCATGCAGATGATTAATTCGAAATTACGATCTTTTAGTTCGGCAAGCGCCTCTTCTTCCGTCGTCACCTGGGTAAAACGGGGAGGATAACGCAGGCTGAGTGAGGTATATTCATTGAATATCTGTTCATCTACCCGTCCGTCGTCTTCCAGCATAAAGGCGTCGTATTTTGTAGCGATAAGCAGTACATTATATATACGCTTATTCATTAGATTGGCGAATGATGTGTCTTTAAACACAAGGTTCTGAAAGTCCGGTATTCCGCTCATAATGATTTCATAGAATTATATGCGCCCAAAAATAAGGAAAAATATGCTAGGTAGGTTACATAATCATATCCCAATCACCACAAATAACCGAAAAACTTCAAACGAACAACCTCTTTCAGAAACTCTGCCTCCCCTCTCTATTCCAAAATATGCATCAAAAACATAATTTTCACTATCAAAAAGTAAGCAAAACACTTGGTCATTCCATAGGATTCGCTACATTTGCCTACACATTGTTATTCCTAAAAGCAAGAAACGCTATGAAGACAGAAGTTATTTTATCTGCACTGGAAGCAAAGCACCCGGGTGAAAAAGAGTACTTGCAGGCCGTGAAAGAAGTTCTTTTATCAATAGAAGAGGTTTATAACCAGCATCCAGAGTTCGAGAAAGCCAAAATCATCGAACGGTTGGTTGAACCCGAACGCATTTTTACTTTCCGTGTACCTTGGGTAGACGATAAAGGTGAAGTGCAAGTTAATTTAGGATATCGCGTACAATTTAATAATGCGATTGGCCCGTATAAGGGAGGAATCCGTTTCCACCCGTCGGTAAACTTATCTATCCTGAAGTTCCTGGGCTTCGAGCAAACATTCAAAAATGCGCTGACAACTCTGCCGATGGGCGGTGGTAAAGGTGGTTCCGATTTTGCTCCCCGTGGCAAAAGCGACGCAGAGATCATGCGTTTCTGCCAGGCTTTTATCATGGAACTATGGCGTAACCTGGGACCGGACCGCGATGTTCCGGCAGGCGACATTGGCGTTGGCGGACGTGAAGTCGGTTATATGTATGGCATGTACAAAAAACTGGCCCGCGAAAACACCGGTACTTTCACAGGTAAAGGCATGGAGTTCGGAGGTTCGATCCTTCGTCCGGAAGCAACCGGATACGGTGCTCTCTATTTCGTACATCAAATGCTTGAAACTCACGGCATAGATATAAAAGGTAAGACAGTTGCCGTTTCCGGCTTCGGAAATGTAGCCTGGGGAGCAACAAAGAAAGCGACCGAATTAGGAGCCAAAGTCGTAACCATCTCCGGTCCGGACGGATATGTTTATGATCCGGACGGTATTTCGGGTGATAAAATCGAATACATGCTGGAATTACGTAACAGTGGCAACGATATCGTGGCTCCTTATGCCGACGAATATCCCAACGCCACCTTCTACCCCGGTAAGAAGCCTTGGGAACAGAAAGTGGATATCGCCCTGCCCTGCGCCACACAGAACGAACTGGATGCCGACGATGCACGTAAGCTGATCGAGAACAAAACATTATGCGTTGCCGAAGTATCCAACATGGGATGTACAGCCGAAGCAGTCGACCTGTTTATCGAACACAAACAATTATTTGCTCCGGGCAAAGCGGTTAATGCCGGCGGCGTAGCTACTTCTGGACTGGAAATGACACAGAATGCCATGCATATCTCCTGGACTGCCGAAGAAGTGGATGCCAGATTGCATCAGATCATGGGCGCCATCCACGAACAATGTGTCGCCCACGGCAAGGACGGTAATTATGTGAACTATGTGAAAGGTGCCAACATTGCCGGCTTCATGAAAGTTGCCAAAGCCATGATGGCACAAGGTATTGTATAAAATAGTCTGGCACACTTTTTGTGACCAATTTTATACAAATACAACTCAATAAAAGTAAAATATTATGATCTTAAGTAAGAACTTATCAAAGGCTTTCAATGAACAGGTAGAAGCTGAAATGTGGTCTTCAAACCTGTACCTGTCGATGTCGATCTATTTCCAGAAAGTAGGACTGAACGGTTGTGCACACTGGATGCGGAAACAGGCTGAAGAAGAGATGGAACATGCCCACAAAATGATCGATTTCGCTATCGACCGCGGAGGCGACATCGTCATCAACCAGATCAATGTCGTTCCGACTGCATGGGGTACTCCACTGGAAGTATTCGAACATGTCTACAAACACGAAGTACATGTATCAGAACTGATTGACAAGATGGTCGATATTGCTGAAGCAGACAACGATCATGCAGCCAAAGACTTTTTATATGGTTTCGTTCGCGAACAGGTAGAAGAAGAATCGACAGCAAAAGCAATCGTCGACAAGTTGAAGATGTACGGCGAACATCATGCCATCCTTCTGGATCATGAACTTGGTAAAAGATAATTTCTTTCCTCAATAAAAAAACTCCGGTTCCTGTTAACCAAGGACCGGAGTTTTTTTATGCTGTAATCTCTACTTACTTCCGTACTTTACCGGGATTCTTTGCCATGAAATCTTTCCATCCGCTATACTTCTTCTCCGAAATCGGATTATTTGTCTGGAAATAATGACAAACAGCGGCTGCCAATCCGTCGGTTGCATCCAGCTGAGGCAACATCGACTCCTGAGGGATATGCAGGAAACGTTGCAACATTCCCGCCACCTGTTCTTTGGCTGCATTTCCGTTACCGGTAATAGACATCTTGATCTTCAACGGTGCATATTCAAAGATAGGAATTTCACGTTCCAATGCAGCTGCCATAGCGACACCTTGTGCCCTTCCCAGCTTCAACATACTCTGTACGTTCTTCCCGAAAAACGGTGCTTCGATTGCCAATTCGTCAGGGTGATACTGGTCGATAAGGGCCAGTACCCGTTCGAATATCTTTTTCAAACGCAAGTAATGGTCTTCGTACTTATTCAGTTGAAGAACGCCCATGGCTTCGAGCTTCGGTTTATTTCCTTCAATCTTCAGAACGCCGTATCCCATCACGATTGTTCCGGGGTCGATACCCAATATGACACGGTCTTTCGTCATGACTCCAGGTCTATTTCCTCCAATAAGGTACTGAAGCCCACCAGCTTTGCTCCGAAACGGTTCACTAGCTCCTGTTGCAGGTCACGGCCTTCGGACTGCATCCAATACTCCAGCGTTTCCGGATTCTTTACATGGAACTGAACCGAATAGCTGGTTGCATCCTCCGTCTCGTCCTGTAAAATACGACGCAGATAAGGTGTCCGCAGAAACCCGCTAGCTGCCGCACGGGGTATATAACTCTTTTTCAGATACTCAATACACTCGGCAAGGATATCATTCTCTATATTAAATGTTGTATTATAAACGATCATATTCTTTTTCTCTAAATTTCTTACACAAAGATAGTGCTAATATCAGGAAAAACTCTATATTTGCACTCGAAAATAAAACAACGGGGCATTAGCTCATCTGGCTAGAGCGTTAGACTGGCAGTCTAAAGGTGATCGGTTCGAGTCCGATATGCTCCACACAAAGGCAAAGAGGTTCACTTTAGAGGTGAGCCTCTTTTTTTATTTAAAATAATTCGACCATCTCCCCTTTTTTACGTATCATATTATAAACGGACAAGAAGTATGATGAATGAAGAAGAAATACAAGTACTAATAGATAAAAGCAAAAAGCAGGACATGACCGCTTTTGCCCTATTAGTCACAGAATACCGGCAACTTGTATTCCGACTGGCATTTCGCTTACTCTGTAATGAAGAAGAGGCTAGAGATATGGTACAGGAAACATTTATAAAAGTTTGGTTGAATCTTGACAAGTATAACCGGGAATACCGTTTCTCAACCTGGCTCTATAAAATTACCGGAAACATTTGTTACGACCGCCTGCGCTTTCTGCAACATACCCCTTCGGGAAGTATGCAAGGGCCATCCGTCGACAATCTCTCCTTATCTTCTGATGAGAACATAGAACAAAGTCTTATAAACAAAGACTTAAAGAACCTGATACTTCGGTTCACCGAGGAACTCACTCCGAAACAAAAACTGGTGTTTACCCTAAGGGAAGTCGAGGGCCTTGAAGTATCCGAAGTAGAAGCTATCACCGGTATGTCTGCCGAAAAGATCAAAAGCAATCTTTACCAGGCACGCAAACAGATACGAATGAAAATAAATCAGATGGAGAACAACCTATGAAAAGAGAAGATCAAACATACGAAAAATGGCTGGACAAACTAAAAAATACCGAACCAGTCTTGAATGCTCCGGAAGAGCTGACAAATGATATTTTGAACAAAATAAAGACCTTACCTTCCGGAACGTCCCTTTTGAAAGAAGCAAAAGGAAAAAGTAAAACAAACAGGATATTACTATCGGTCAGCAAAATATCCGGTATTGCAGCAGCTCTCCTGCTTTGTTTTCTGATAAGCGAAACCATTTTCTTTTCACAAGACAAGCAGTATCCGGAGCAATCTTATGCGAATAATGCTATCTGGCAAGGGAAAGCCTACTCCCTACCCGACAGCTGTAACCCAGAAAGTAGCTTGCTCGAAAAAAGCCGCTATCTATCCGAACAATGGAAGGAATATATAGAGGAACTATCAAAAAGAAAAGCCTCCTTCCTGTCCAAGAGAATTTCTGTAGAAACCATCATTCACTAAAACGAACAAAAGATGAAAACTAAAGGATATATATCAATCATTTCAGGACTGCTTCTTATGGCCTCCTGTTCTTCCAACCACCGGATGGTGACCCATATTTATCCGGACGGACAAATTGACCGTGAAGTATATGCACACGGAGATTCCGCTTTTATGGCGGGCGACGGCTCACACTCTCCTTTCCTGTTCTCCATCCAGGACTGGCAACAGATTCCTTTGAATCCCAGCATCCCTTTTGTCATCTTAGGAAAGAAAAGTGACTCATTCGGTAAAGAGGAGCAATTGAATGTAAAAGTCAAACGCACATGGAATATATGGGATACCCCTCTCCGGCTCACTCCTGAAAAGAAATGGATGGAACCGTTAGCCGTTCCGCAGGAAAAGCTGGAAAAACATTTCAGATGGTTTTATACCTATTATACATTCACCTGCAACTACCGTCAAATTGAAGAAAGAGGCCCCATCCCCCTTGAACATTACCTGAGTAAACAAGAACAAGAACTGCTCTTTCAAGGTGACCTGACTCAAGTCAGGGGAATGAACGGACTTGAGCTAAACGATAAGCTGAATGACTTGACAGATCGTTTCGTGAAATGGTATAATGAGAGTTTGTTTGAAATCCGCCTTGAAACTATTGAGGAATGGGAAGCTAAGTCCGGTAATAAAACCTTTATCTCAAAGCTAAAGGCAGACAAAGATGCCATCAAAAAATCGGCCATGAGTAAAGGAGAAGATACAGACCTTGACTCGATAGATATGTATCGGCTACTCGACACTTTCTACCAGACGGACCATTTCACCACTGCATATCAGCAGAAAGACAAAGATCAGATAAACCGGTTATTTGAAGAGAAATGCCGTCCGATAGAATTATTCAACCACCAGATAAAATACGAACTCAATATGCCAGGCCAGTTGATAACAACCAATACCACCCTACATGAAGGAGAAACTCCTTATTGGAAGATAGACGCCTACCGGCTGTTACCTGGTGATTATACTTTGGAAGCCCAATCGCGTGTACCTAATATCTGGGCATTTATTGTCACGGGACTACTTGGGATACTGGCTGTCTGTGGAATGATATATGGCAGAAAACAAAAAGAAAGGTGATCTTTATTGTTATTAAATACATTTATGAATAAAGATTTTATGTAAGTTTGCAGACAGAAAAAGGACAGATATCAGGATTAATCTAATTGAGTATTTTGGAAAAACAAATGCAAGATAATGAGCCACAGCTTATCCTGTCATTGAAAAACGGCTCTTACAAAGCTTTTGAGAGGATATATCAGATGTACGCAAAACGTTTATTTGCGTATAGCCTGCAATTCACAAAATCTCAGGAAGAATCAGAAGAAATTGTACAGGATGTATTTATGAGACTCTGGACAAACCGGGCGAAAATACGGCAGGAAGATACACTACGTTCTCTTCTTTTCATTATGACAAAACATTATCTCATCAATGCATTCCGTACTAAAATCAATCAACCGGAATATGAAGAGTATATTCAGTACGTAAATGAACACTCGGTAGATGATGTCTCATACCAGCTAGAATATCAGGAATTTGTAACAAAATTCCGTGCCATATTGAAAACATTGCCTGAAACACAACAAAGAGTAATTACCTTGTCTAAAATAGAACAGTTCTCAAATAAAGAAATAGCAGACAAACTATCTCTGAGTGAACAAACGGTAAAAAACCAGCTTTCCCTCGGACTTAAAACCCTTAAAGAGAAATTGGGAAGCGTTGGAATATACCTTATGTTATTATTTATTAATTAAATTGGTTTAACTAGTACAAATCAGATAATTGTTTGTCTTAACATACAGATAGAATGAATAACTTGATAAAGAAATATAGAATAAATAAATTGAGTCCTGAAGATCTGTCGGAACTTAAAAAAAGTACCAATGCGATGGATAATCAGGACCTGGAGAGACTGATCCTTGACGACTGGCTACATGAGGAGATCGATACTTCTTCTGTGGATGACAAACTGTTGCAGAAAATAAAAGGTAAAATCGATCGGGAAGTTACCCCCCAAAGTAATCGTTTTTCCCTGATTCTTCGATGGACACAATTGGCAGCAGCTGTCTTATTACCAGTCTTTGTAATACTAAGTTTCTACTTGTATCATGAAAATACGACTTTATTATCTAATGAGATTGTAGTGGAAACGGGACAGGGTGAACGTGCCAGTGTTACACTGCCGGACGGAAGTATAGCTTCCCTCAATTCAGAATCCAGACTCGTCTATCTTCCTAAAGATTACAATAAAAAAGAACGAAATATTCACTTTGGAGGAGAAGGTTATTTTCAAGTCAAGCATAATATGGATATACCTTTCTTTATTAATGCACAAGGACTTCAGGTAAAAGTGCTGGGTACTAAATTCAACCTGTTGGTAAGAAAAACAGACCGGACAGCCGAATTGGCTTTGGAAGAAGGGCGTGTTTCATTGCTGTCTACCCATACAAACAAACAGGTCATTTTAAATAAGAACCAAAAGGCGATTCTGGATTATGCCACCGGAAATATAACAGTCGTATATGACGAACATATAAAGGACATATCAGCCTGGAGGCGTGGCGACATGGTATTCCGCAACACACCCCTGTCGCAGGTTATTCGTACTATTGAAGTAAATTATAATGTACGTATAAAAATAGAAAGCGAAGACTATCTCAACGATCCCTTCACCAGCACTCTGCCTGTCACCAATCTGAATGAAGTACTTGAAGTGCTTGAACGCTCATATCACTTAAGAGCTGTTATCAACGGTAAAGAAATCTATCTGAAATAAAATCTGAAATCATTTAAGTCAATATCGAACCGCTTTCTAAAAGGAAGCGGTTTTTTTAATACCCGGACATTCATTATATGTTCTTTAGCATATATTTTCTTCGGTACTAAATGAAACAGACCTTGTCATTACTATTGATAACGATTCTTTAGGAACCATTAAGTTTAATTCTAAAAACTATTAAAATGAACAAACATTTAAGATTAAGGATGTTAACCTTGTTTTCGTTACTATTCTTTTTTTCTGTTTCTCTCTTTGCACAAGAAAAGCTAGTAACGATACATTTGGAAAATGTTTCTCTAAGAGAAATATTCTCTGCTATTGAAAAGCAAACTACTTATCGCTTTTCTTATCGAAACGTGGTGATAGATGCAACAAAAGACATCACCATTTCCCAAACAAAAGTTCCTGTATCTTCCGTACTCAACGAAGCATTAGCAGGAAAAAACCTGGAGTACAATATTGTTTCTTCCAAATCCATTGTTATTTCCGACAGACCTAAGAAAACAGCCTCCGACCAGAAAGAAATTTCCGGTATTATTAAAGATAGCAACGAAGAACCGGTTACCGGCGCTACGATCATAGAAAAAGGAACGAGCAATGGAGCCATATCCGATATGGATGGGCACTTCTCTCTCAACATTGCAGAGAACGGAATACTACAGATTTCCTATGTTGGTTATGTAGAGCAAACAATCCCTACTAACAACCAAACCATCTTTAACATCATCCTGAAAGAAGATTCCCGATTGCTGGACGAAGTCGTTGTAGTCGGATATGGTAGCATGAAAAAGAAAGATTTAACCGGAGCTATCACCCACGTGGATGCACAAAAACTAGTCAATGAAAGGCCTACTACAGTACAGGATATTCTCCGAGGCACCGCCCCAGGCTTAATCGTAGAGCCTTCATCCAGTGACGCTAAAGAAGGTCCCGGCTTTCTTATCCGAGGGAAACGTTCTCTAAAAGGAGGAACTTCACCGCTAATTGTCTTAAACGGAGTGCCATTCAACGGAGACCTTTCAGAAATCAATCCTATGGATATTGAATCAGTCGATGTCTTAAAGGATGCTTCATCAGCCGCTATTTACGGAGCGAAATCGGCCAACGGGGTTGTTATCATAACAACCAAGAAAGGTAGAGGAGAAAAACCTACTGTACAGTTTGACGGAAGTGTTGGATTTGCGACAATGGGAGTTAGCCGTAAATATTACGAACCCGATGAATATCTGCAATATCGGTCGGATTATACAACCAGCAGTAACGGATTCGAGAATAAAGGATACTACAGCAAACCGACAGCAGAAAATCTGAAGAAATATAACTTAACCGAAGAACAATGGCGTAACCATGATGCTATTGGTCAGGGTTCTACAAATATGGAAGATGTATGGTTGCAACGTATTGGCTTAGGGGATGTTGAACGTCGTAATTATTTTGCCAATACTCCATATGACTGGTATGACGCAACCTGGCAGACAGGATTACGACAAAACTACAATGTCAGTCTTTCCGGACAAACATCTCGCGTAAACTATTACTGGTCATTAGGCTACCAGGATAACGAAGGCAATCAGGTAGGAGACCGGTTCAAAAACTATAGAACAAACTTACGTATAGATGCTAAAGCGACCAACTTTCTGGAAGTAGGAGCAAATCTGATTTTACAGAGTCGCGATGAGGGATACCCAAAAGTAGACTGGGAAGAAATGTGTAAAAACTCTCCTTATTCTACCCCTTATTATGAAGATGGCTCCCTGAATCCCTGGCCTATGGGAGAAGGCCACCAGGCACCTGGCACAAATAGTTTCTATAACTTATCCATGTCATCCAAAAGTGCAGGAACACAGACTGTCAATAGTAATTTCTTTGCAAAACTTACTTTGCCGTTCAATATCACTTATCAATTTACTTTTGCCCCCCGCTATAGCTGGGCACAAGACAGAAACTGGAGTAGTTCTGAAAGTGTTTTCGATACTACACACGGCTCTGCTACCAGAGCTAGTTCACGTTCTATTGTTTGGACATTAGATAACATAATAAAATGGAACTATACATTTGCTCAAAAGCATTTAGTCGATGTAACATTGTTACAAAGTGCAGAGCAAAGTCAGTACTGGAGCGAATCTATGACCGGAAAACAATTCTCTCCCACCGATATATTGGAATGGCATAATATGCAAAGCGCAAATGAAAAGACATTCAGTTCAAACGATGAAAAATACACAGGAGATGCCCTGATGGCACGTTTGTTCTACTCTTATGATAATCGTTATATGCTTACCGCTTCCGTACGCCGGGATGGATTTTCAGCCTTCGGACGTTCCAATCCACGTGCAACTTTCCCTTCATTAGCTCTGGCCTGGAATTTTTCTAATGAAAGCTTTTTTAATTGGGATCCTATGAGCAATGGTAAACTTCGTATTTCCTGGGGTAAAAACGGTAACCGCGATATTGGTATTTATCAGGCATTATCCCAGCTGACAACCGGTAGCGGTATCAGTAAATACTCATATGCCACTTCTGCCGGAACATTATATGAACTTTCAACTCTACAAATTGAGCGTATGGCCAATAATGATTTAAAATGGGAAAGTACAGCATCATGGAACGTCGGACTCGATTTCGGGTTCCTCAATAACCGTATCAACGGAAGTCTGGAATGGTATTATATGCCGACGACAGACTTATTGATGGACCATACACTCCCCAATATCAGCGGTTATAGTTCTGTCGTAACAAATTTAGGAAAGGTCGTAAACAGTGGTTTTGAAATATCATTACATTCAGTGAATATTGATAATGAAAATTTCAGTTGGAACACTGCTTTTAATTTATCTCACAATAAAAACCGCATTAAACATTTATATTATACTTATGAAGACGTCTTAGATCAAAATGGAAATATAGTCGGTTCAAAAGAAGTTGATGATATAAACAAAAGCTGGTTTATCGACAAACCCATGGGGACTATCTGGGATATTGAAATGATAGGAATCTGGCAGGAAAATGAAGCGGAAGAAGCCGCCAAATATGGACAAAAACCAGGCGATGCCAAGGCACGGGATGTAAATAATGACTACCGGATATCTCAGGATGATAATGTATTTTTAGGACAAACAGATCCGAAAGTCAGATTATCTCTCAGAAATGATTTCGTCTTGTTTAAAGACTTCGACATATCTTTCAACCTGTACTCTTATCTGGGACACAAAGCTGCAACAACGGATTATTTAAACTATTTTGATTTTAAAGGAGATTATTTGAATGCTCCGGTACGGAATTATTGGACCCCTGAAAATCAGTCCAACTCTTACGCACGTCTGAAATCTACACTTCCTTCAAATGTCTCCCCTAAAAAAATAATCAGCAGAGACTTTATCCGTCTGGAAAATATATCTGTCGGATATAGAGTTCCGAAAAAAATAACAACTTTATTACGCACCCAGGATATCAGGGTATATGCAACGATCCGTAACGTAGCGATATGGGCATTCTCAAAAGAATGGTCAAAAGCCAATTATTGGGATGTTGAAACAACAGGCTCTATGCCCCGGACATATACATTAGGTGCAAGTATAACATTTTAATCCATTTTATTATGAAAAATAATCTATTCAAATCAGTTTCTCTTACGCTCGTTTTATCGACATTAGCTTCTTGTTCCGAAAGTTGGCTGGATCCGGAACCTCTGTCTTTTTATGAGCCTAATATTACATTTTCAACA
This sequence comes from Parabacteroides goldsteinii, assembly GCF_020091425.1. Classification (NCBI taxonomy): domain Bacteria; kingdom Pseudomonadati; phylum Bacteroidota; class Bacteroidia; order Bacteroidales; family Tannerellaceae; genus Parabacteroides; species Parabacteroides goldsteinii. The sequence goes on from NZ_CP081906.1 coordinate 3,691,350, forward strand.
GTCGAAGGTCTTGAAGGTGCATTAACCCGTTGCAGAAGTGATATGCTTTATTATTTTCTGGGTTCCAATGGAACTGCCGTATCAACCGAATTAATTTTCTCTGATGTAGCAGTATCTGCAATCTCAGATTTAAGTGGTTCACAAAATTTTACTTCAGATATTACTTCAACATCTAACAATCTTTTTATTGGAACCAACCTGTCCAATGCATTTTGGACTAGTGGAGTATCCGGAAGCAGTTTTGCCAATGCAGTCATATCACGTCTTCCCGAACTGGATTTGGACGAGACTACTAAAAACCAGATGCTTTCCAGAGCTTATTTTCACCATGCATGGCGTTACTATCATCTTACTTTCCAGTTTGGAGACATTCCTCTGGTAACGAAAGAAATAACCACTCCCAAACTGGATTTCCGTTCAGTAAAGATGGAAGTGATTATTGAGAAAATGATCAAAGATTTGGAATTTGCGGTAGAAAACATCCCGGAAAGGGACGATTGGGGAAAAGAGAACAAAGGAACCTGTCTGATGTTGCTCACTAAGTATTACCTGGCCGCAGGCGAATTTGAAAAAGCCCTTAATGCCGCAAACACACTGATAAATAACTGTGGTTATGAATTGATGGAAGAACCTTTTGGTACATTTGAAAATCCTTATCCGGACGTTCGTCCGATGACACGGAATGTCTTATGGGATTTGCACAGACCTGTCAATAAATCTATTTCGGCCAATAAAGAAAGTATTATGACCATCATCAGCCGTTATGAGAATCAGGACAGTAGGGTTCCTACAATGTTTTTATACAACTTCACCCCATTCTGGAGTATGACAGATGTTAACAGGGGTATTTTAACTCCAAGTAAGCAAAATATCGGAATAGGCCGACAAGCCGGCACAGCCGAGTTTATGGCACAATATCCTGATTATATAGACCAAAGAGCAGTATGCGGACGAGGTGAATGTTTCATAAGACCAACTTACTTTGCTGAAAAAAGTATGTGGACAGACGAGAATGACCTTCGACATGACAGGAAAACAGGAAACTGGATGGCTATGGAGGATTTGAAGTATAACAACGTAAATCTGTTGGGTACTGATGATGAAAAATATTATTTGAAACCTCTTCAGAAATATGCAGATGACGGAACATTATTGTGTAAAGACACTATACGCTGCTGGTACGGTTATCCTTATTACAAATTATGGGTAGATGATGTTGACCGGGATGTTGCCAATGGATATAAAGGTGTCGATTATCAGGGAGGCCCCGGCGATATGTACCTATACAGGTTAGCCGAAGCATACTTATTGAGAGCCGAAGCATACTATTGGCTGAACGATTATGCAAAAGCAGCAGAAGATGTGAACAGGATCAGAAAACGTGCTCATTGTACTACATTCTTTAGTGCAGCCGATATGAACGGCCTGGATGGTCTGGATGTCATCATGGACGAAAGAGCCCGCGAATTGATGTATGAAGAATTCCGCCATGTGGAACTGGTACGTGTTTCATATATTAAGGCAAATAAAGAAGGAACATACCTGTCTCCCAAAAGCCTGGCTGACGAAAGCAGTAACAGTTACTGGTGGCACCGTATCGTAAAATATAATAATTACTATAACAAAGGCGTTACCACATTGCACGGCGATGAATACAAAATTGCAAAACACAATATATTCTGGCCTATTACGCAAGGAAATATTGATCCTAATTTATATGGTCGCATAAACCAGAATTACGGATACGCCGGTTATGAGAAAAATGAACCGCCTATCAGTTCTCTTGAAGAATTAGAAGCATCCGGTCAGTAAAACTCATCGTATGAAATATAGTGCTCACTACAACTCAGTGGGCACTATTTGATAATAATCAATCTTACTCCCGAATCAAAAGGAAATACATCCATGAATATATTAAAGAAAAACACGTTCCTGGTTACAACATGCAGCTTATTGATTTCTTCGATGGCAGTAGCTCAGGACAAAGGAGAAAAAGACATTCAGCCTGAATGGTTAAAAAAATACAGTGACAAGGAAATTTATAACATGTTTGAAAATCCGCCCATGTTCTATGCCCCCCATACCTTTTGGTTTTGGGACGATGTGATCAGAGACGAACAAACGGCAGCCTCAATGGCCAAAGAGATGGCTAAACAAAAATTAAATCCCGGATATGCACATCCCCGCTCCGGATTTGATAACGCGGTAACAGCGCTTCCTGTCGAACAATACCTTGCCGAACCCTGGTTCAATAGCTTTAGTAACGCACTGCAAAACGCAAAGGATAACGGATTAACACTCGGATACTGTGATGATTATAACTGGCCAAGCGGCCAAGTAGCAGGTAAGGTTCTGCAAAAACACCCGGAACTGGAAGCAACTTATCTTGCTCCAAAACGTTACTATGTAAAAGGGAAAACAGAGGTAAAATACGACTCGATAAACTTCGCTGTTGCCGGAAAAATGGTTAACGACCAACTCGACGCCTCATCATTACGTGTTATAGGTGAAGGGAATAATATCAAATGGATCACTCCTTCCGGTGATTGGATTATTTATACATATACAATAAAGAAACATCCAGGTGTTGATGGCGGTAAAGTAAATTATTTGGACCCTAAATTAATGGAAGTATTCATACCAATGGTCCATGAACAATACGACAAACATTTCAAAAAAGATATGGGTCGTAGTATACCGGGAGTATTTGTCGATAATGAAGGCGATTACGGATGGAAAATGGCCTGGTCCGAACATTTGGCAATCCAGTATCGGAAGAAAAAGAAACGTGATATAAGAACATGGTTGCCTTTATTAACCGAAAAAGACAAAGACGGCTTGTTTGTAGTGGCCCGATGTGACTGGTTCGACGTCGTATCGGATGTATATAATGAATGTTATTTCGAACCATTGGTTAAATGGCTGAAAGAACGTAATATGTATTATATTTCCAATTTGTGGGAAGAGTCATTACAACTCCAGACAATCGCTGTCGGTGATTTAATGAAAACAACACGCTGTGTAACAATGCCCGGTAACGACTGTCTGGAAATGAAATCTCAGGATGTACATGATTTCAAAGAAATACAATCCGTTGCAGAATTTGAAGACCGTCCTTTTATGAGCGAAATCATGGGAGTGGCCGGATGGATACAATCTCCGGAAATGATGAAAATGACAATAAATTCCGTTACTTCATTCGGGGTTAATCATGTTGTTCCTCATGGTATTTACATGAACAGGCAATTGGAAACAGTACCTTTTCCCAGTGACTGGTTCACTGAAAATCCCTATTGGAACTATTTACACCAATGGACTGATTTTGCCAAACGTGCCGCCTTCATTACCCGGCAAAGCAGTCTGGTGGCAGATGTTTTGCTAGTCCACCCTGTTGAAACCGCCTGGTCTTTTTCAGAAAAATATTTTTCGGAAGAAAAAGGTATACAGAATGCACCGTGGGATCCTCGTGTAGTTGAAACGGATCAGGTCTATTCGGATGCCATGAGAAAGATGAATCAGGAAAATATTGACTTCTTGATAGCCGACAAACATTACTTATCGAAAAGTACAATACAAAAATCCGGTAAAAGTACAACAATAACGATCAATAATCATGATTTTAAAGCAATCGTACTTCCGGTGACTTATATTATTCCTCAGTCATCATTCAAAAAAATCGTTGAATTCGCCAAACAGGGAGGGGTAGTTGTTTTATTGGGTGAATTACCTCAGGGTTCTCCCGAAAAAGGATTAAACGATAAAACAATTATAGCCTTGGCAAAAACATTAAAACAGTTTCCGAGCGTTATCAATTTAGCATCCGATAAAGACAAAATGGAAGCTATGATCACGGTCTTAAACGAAAAGATGGCACCTCAGATACGTCTTGAAAACTCCGGTAGATTATATACGGCTCAAAGAAAGGCCGGTAATACCAATTTATACTGGTTTGCAAACAATACCGATACATTAAAACATTTCACCGCATGGCTCAGAGATGGAAAAGGCGTTGCTGAAATATGGGATTGTGAGACAGGTCAGAAAAAGATTATTCCATCGACAACAGAGAACGGATATCAAAAAGTATCCCTGACATTGAATCCGTTTGAAGCTTATTGGCTGGCTCTTAATCCGGATAAAACAAATTCAACAGAAGTGAAACCGGATATCACCACCAAAGAAAGAATAATCGATACCACATGGGAAATTAGCTATCCAAATGAAAACACTATTTATAAAACAACGGCAAAAGTATTATATTCAGATAGCCGGTTGAAAGAAAATGAGTTTTTGCGATTAGGATATGATGACTCGAACTGGAAATATTATTCCCGCCAAGACGAAAATAATATTAAAAGCATCTATGGCTATTGGAGAATGAATATTCCGGTAGGTGCAAAATCAGTTGTAGTTCCATCCTATATGTTGGGTAAAGAAATCTGGCTGAATGATAAAAAGATAAAGGTAACGGATTCTTTAATCAGCCTGGCTCCGGAATCAAAATTACTATCGTTTGTAATAAACCGGAAGGAAGAAAAAATAACTGTTGCTCCTTTTAAATTTACAGTTGGTACGAAAGAGAATCAAAAACTGGCTTCCTGGTACACTTATGGACTTCAGCAATATTCCGGATTTTTAGAATATGAAACTTCAATTACGATAGACGATACGTCTTCAAATGTTTTTATTGATTTAGGCGAAGTAAAATATATGGCTGAAGTTTTTGTCAATGATCAACCTGCAGGCGCCCGTTTATGGCCTCCTTTCAAATTTAACATTTCCAACACATTAAAACAGGGAGAGAATAAAATCAGGATAAAAATAGGAAACCTGATAGCCAATAAAATGTGGATGAAAGAGGATATGGGTAAACTCCGTACCTGGGGATGGAGAGGAATACCGGATCTAAACCAATACAATGCGGGACTATTCGGACCTGTCAAATTGATTTATACAAAAAGTTATTAATTAAAGTATAGGAAAAGATATAAAAACAAAAGAACTACGGTATCACAACAACACCTTAGTTCTTTTGTTTTATTTAAATTAATCCAGGAATAACGCCGAACAAGCAGCATTTGCCCCCCGCACCTGACAAATACGGACACGTACCGGTTGATTGACTTCAAATGTCACATAACGTCCCATTCCGTAATTGCGGACCATATGGACCGGAGATAAAATTCGTTTATTCTGCAAATCAAACAGTTCGATCGCGCTCCGCCGTCCGTTATAATCCCAATCTACAAAGTAAAGAGATATTTTATACGGCTTATCGTGCCGGTAATCCACATCTATTGTTATCGTCTGACGACAAACCTGCGGATCAAAGGTCGTTATAGCTCCTAAACTACGGCTCTCATCATTTTCAATATTGGAGACCAATGCCCGTTTGTCAGAAGCCGTATTCATATAACTAGAATTTTCTTCTCGCTGACAAATGATACTTTGACATTGCTTCGGCAGCTTAGTCCGGTGTGCACCTTCCCCGTCATAATTGAACAAAATATATCCTTTCGAACCATATACTCCTTTCCAGTCACCCTGAGTCAAAGTATCTTCCTTTACCGTCGAAGACGGATAACAGTATTTGAGATCTTCTTCAACCACCGGGCTTTCAGCAGGACGGTCATAAGAAAAGCTGAATGTATGCGATCCTTCATTCAAAACAGACAAATAAACGTGAGTGGCATTCTTCTTTTCCGGCTGTACTGTTTGTCCGTCCATTTTGATTTCTATATTTGCAGCTCCCATAAGAGGTATAGCCAAGCGCCCTGTTGTTCCGGCAGGAACAGACAAAGAACCTTTTCCTTCCTTTACATCCATATAAACCTGTATTTTCCCATGAGGAGTAGGAACAGTCCCGTCAATACGGGTCAATCCGGTAGTCAGATGGGGACAAACGGTAAAAGTTTTAAATCCCGGAACTTCCGGTTTTACACCTAAAACCTCTTCACTCAACCATTTCGCTACACCGGCACTCCAGGGATGAGTAAAACTGGTATATCCGCACTGGTTATTGACCGGAGCATCATTATCCGCCAGTTTACAGAGATTCCACGAAGGACGGAATACTTCAAAAAATGTTGTCGCTCCATAACGTAACTGTCCTCCCCAGCAATCATCGATCGTATTCATCGCTTCTCCATAACGTCCCAAACGAGCCAGCGCGTTGATTACAAAATACTGGTTGAAAGGAGAATAGGAAACACGCTGCAAGCGATCGCCAAAAACATTATTCCATAAAGAAGCGACCTCCTCAGGAGAAACGACACCTGCATTCACTGCATCAGAAGCGGCAAATATATCCAATCCTTCCTGCCAGTCCGGACTACACAGCAATTGCTGTTGCTTTTCATCGGCATACGTTTCATATTTCCGGGACAGATCCTGCCGGCCACAATCATTCATCGCCTTTGCAAACCTCTTCCAGGTCTGAATAGATAACATTTTATATGCCGTATGTGTCTCTTTACAGTTCGGATTCTCAAAACCAGCCCCTAACCGTTCGTCCCATCCGTAAAAAGAGACCGAAGGACTTTGTTCATAATGCTGATAAGCGATATCCAGTTTATTGCAGGCATTATTACATAAAGAATCCAAAAGAGACTGATCTCCGGTATACTGATAATAATCCAGTAAGCTCTGTACCCAATAAAGAGAATAACTCAGGATACCATTAAACTGTTCCGCCGTATAAAGAATGTTCTTACGGACAAAATCATAATTACCAAAAGCGACAAGAGCGGCAGCCTGTGAAGTATGTGCATCACCGGTCCACGAATGACGGTCACTCCGTTCCATCAGAATGGCACCGAAATAATCTTTCAGCAAATTGAGCCGGACAGTATAGGCGGCAGTGTACCAGATACGGTTCAACTGTTCGTCGTTACTGTTGAAACTACCTTCATAATTAGTCGGCTTCGTCTGGCAGACCAACCGGACATTCCGTATCCTGAATTTCTTAGACACATCTTTCAAATGTATCCAGGCAAAACGTACACCTTCATACAATTGTTTATTCAACTCTAAACGATACGTTTTACCATATTGCTCAGGCACAGCCGTCTTTACCGGATGCTCGGAACCCAGATTGAAAACAGCCGGTTCATTGAACTCGCTGATACTGCATTCGACAGTAGCCGGCATATCATCACATTCAAATTCCAGCCAACCGGCATTGACCTGACCGAAATCAAACATGATATTACATGCTCCGGTAATTGTTAAGTCCGAATGACCTTTTACCGTCATATTCATCGGTTCATCACATGTAACAGAAACCGGTTTCCGTGTGTACACTTCCAGATCATCGTCGGCATCCGGACTTTTCCACCGGTAATTGACCAATGGGTCCGGCGAGCAAGTGATCTTCTCTCCTGTCGGAACCCCCTTCAAAGGAGGATACGGCGACTTCTTCAAGTCTTTTCCTCCCGGACTAGCAGCCAGTACGAACAACGGTGTCAGTAATAATATTTTCGTAAACAGAATCAAGTTTTTAGACATAACTACAATTTTAACTTATAAATAACTATTTAACGCAATCCGAAGATAGTACAATCATAACCAATATGGATATCTTGCCATTGTAATATGATTTATATATATTTGTACAAAGTTCATTACATCTGAATATGAAAAACAAAAATCTTTTCAAATACCTCGTCAGTAGCGAAAGAGATTTACTCTGGGGATTGATCGTTGACAATGTAGGTCAGGCAGAAATCGGCAAAGACTATAAAATCTATCCGCCCAAAGTAGGACATCCCACAGATTATTACTTTACTCCCCAAAACGGACGTATACTCGATAATTACCAGCTCATTTATATTTCTAAAGGGAAAGGGACTTACTTCACTTCTCCCGATGAAAGTATTCCGATAACAGCCGGAGATATGCTGATAATACCTCCCTATACATGGCATAGCTACTATCCGGACAAAAAAACCGGATGGCAGGAATACTGGATAGGCATGCGTGGTCCTCATCTGGATGCAAGGTTCAAAAACGGCTTCTTCGGAACAGACCGGTTAGTTTATAAAGTCGGGTTGCGCGAAGATATCATCCAGTTATTCAACCAGGCTATAGACTTCGCTTTCTCCGAGCAAGCCACCTACCAGCAAACACTGGCCGGGATTGGCAACCTCATCCTGGGAATGGCTATCTATTATGACTGCAACCAACATTTCACAAATGATGTCGTTATCCAGCAAATCAACCAGGCCCGTATAATCATGAGAGAGAACTTCCTTACAGGAATATCCCCTAAAGATGTCGCTCAACAGATCAATATGGGATACTCCTGGTTCAGGAAACTATTCAAAGAATATACGAATGTCTCGCCGGCTCGTTTCATATTAGAATTAAAACTACAGAAAGCCAAAAGCCTCCTGCTCAACTCCTCCCTGAGTGTCAAAGAGATATCCTATATGGTCGGCTATGAAGATGCAACTTATTTTACCGCACTTTTTAAAAAATATACCGGATTCACTCCTTTAGCTTACAGGGAACAGCTTTCTTCAAACCAATTACAGCATATTTCCGATTCAGAAAATGACGGGAAGACAGCTCTTTAAACACCGTATCAGACCTTATAACAAAACTTATTCTTGCTTGTATGTTTTCACCGTATCTATCATTGCCAGAATATTTTCCACCGGTGTTCCTGCCTGTGCATTATGACATGAACAACAGATATAACCACCGTCTTTGCCTAACGTTTCAAGGCATTTCCGGGTTTCATCGACCACTTCACCAACTGTCCCCATCGGTAAGATACGTTGGTTCTCGACTCCCCCGTGAAAAATAAGATCTTTCCCGTATTGCTGTTTCAGATTAGCCCTGTCCATACCCGGACAAACATGCTGTATCGGATTCAGGATATCGATGCCGCACTCGATCAATCCCGGTACCAAAGGAAGGACTGCACCATCCGTATGATACAATACCTTCTTTCCATAACTATGGATAAGGTCGCACCAGTTCTTCAGCCTGTGCTTAAAATGCGTTTCCCACGAATCCAGGGAAATCAGCATACTATCCTGCATTCCCATATCATCACTGATAAATACAATATCGAGCTCATCGTTCAATTCGATCAGCATCCGTTCCAACATGACGGTTTGAATGGCGTCGATACGCTCTACCGTCGCATCCAGGAAGTCCGGATTTGCCAACGTATCCATCAGGGCATTTTCCAATCCGCGCATCTGGCAATAAATCTCAAAATGAGATATCCAGGGACCTATCGTTGCGAAATTCCAGGAACGTGCTTCTTTTGCCAATGCCTTCGCTCCTGCATAATCAAATTTATCCGGGTCAGGCCAGGAGTGATAACCAGCCAGCTGGGAGGGATCCATATAATCGGCAATCGGCGGATCGATATATTCCTGGTAAGTTGCCAGGCCAGCCTTTACCATCCGGGTAGGAACACCCCACATCGTTATCTCCCCGCTATCGTTCGGATCGAAGAAACGTCCTCCGTAACCGGGAAATATCCAGACGATTTTATCTATTCCCAACTTATTATAAACAGCCATTTCATCTTGCAATGAAGTATATTTCCGGAGTGAATCGAGTACTTCGGGTGTACACCAGAGGTCGACGGGCGGACGATCGACCGGCTGACGGTTTATTGTTGCCCAAATACGTTCTTTGGGAGTCATATTATCCATATCTGTTAACAGTTTATTTATTGCTTGTTCAATGTTGATTATTCTTATTTTTTACCTTCCGGTAAATACAGGTGAGATTGTTGCAGATATCACAGGAATAACTACTTTTCCGCACATTCCTGCCGATGCCGATAATACCGCTTACCGATTTGATCGGAACCATCAGGCAACTGGCTGAAAGTGAGATCTCACATGTATGAGCCGGTACTAATGAGAAAAGCTGCTTCTGATCGTCGACAGGCCAGTTACAATAACCGGGACTGTACCGATTGGTTATTTTCATTCCTTCCGACTGTACTTGCTTCTCCAGTTCAGACTGAATAAAATCCATAGACTTTTCAACAACGACACTTCCCATCGTATCCACGATATACCCTTTCAGATACTCACCTTCTTTATTGTACTTTCCGGAATAATCCGAAAATCCCTGTCCGGCCGTACAGATAAAAACGGCAATCTTTTCTGCTTCCTCCATCAGCCGGCAGATTTTACGGGATGTTTTTATAGTCTGTCCCGCTATCCGTATCTCTCCCGTTTCCGGGAACCGTTCTATGTCCTCAAAAACGGCATAGCCTCCCCGTATATCTGAAATTGCAGGAAGTTGCTCAAAAACCTCCGTTACCTCGCACACTACCGGATTATCCGGAGAACGGTCTTCTTCATGCAGCATTTCCAGCAGATCATCCGGAAGAATACCTGTTTCCCGGATTGTCGGACTATAATAACTAAATGCAGCCATCAAAACGTCATTTACATGCTACGATTAAAAGCTGATAAAGCATTATAATAGGCCCGGATATTTTCTTCCGGTACGCAAGGAGGCACATCACAGCCGGTCGACAGTACAAAATTCGGGTACTCTGCCGTCTGTTCCAATAATAAGGTTACCTCTTTTTCGATCTCTTCCGGTGACATCATACGGAGTACTCCTACCGGATCGATATTCCCCATGACCAACGTATCCCCCGGACATTGTTTCAAAACTTCCGTCATCGATATGGCATTACCGAAATGATAGGCTTTCGCTCCGGTGGATATCATGGCGTCTGTACACTGACCGGTATTACCGCAGTTATGCAGGATTACCATGAACGAATCGTCCTGTACCTTGTCGATGATATTTTTTACATATACGGAAGAGAACTGTAAACAATCTTCGTTCGATAACAATCCGGCGGCCGGTTCGGCAATTATAACCCCGGAGCATCCCGTCCGCTTCAGTTCCATACAATAATCTTCTATAAAACGGGTACATTTATCGAGCAGCAGAGCTATAGCTTCCGGTTCCAGATAACAAGCAATCATAATCTCCGACATGCCATATAATCTTCCGGCCAAAGAGAAAGGACCGATAGCCCCGGCAAACACAGGTTTATCTGTGATCATCCCGACCGCCATTTTATTAGCCAGTATATACTCAGGTATCCTGCCGGATGACAAAGAAGGTATCTGCAATCCTTCTATACTTTCCGAATCGACCAGGCTTCCCAGAATATGCGGCATATCGTTTTCAGGGAATGCGATGGAACTCCCAAACGCTTCCGCTTCTACTGTCAGGTCCATGATCACGGTAGCCGCCTTCGACGGATACTTCTTGCTCAGTTCATAGATTGCCTGTGCATGTTTCTCTCCGCTCTGAACAGCATCTTTCACGGTTGCCCCTATCATCTCGATGCCGGGATGGGTCATAATCGGCACGGTACAACGTTCGCGTACATTTATAATATCTCTGATCCAATTATCTACATTCATACCATTCTTTTTTATGCAACCAGCTTATCCAATATCTCAACCAATGCCTGCGGTTCGTCCGTATAATAATCAGCGCCGATCTTTTGGGCGAACTCATTGTTCAACGGTGCACCTCCCACACAGGTGATGACTTCGGGAAATTCCGACTTGATCTGCTTGTTGATTTTTTCCATATTGGCCATCGTTGTCGTCAGCAAGGCTGACATTCCAACAAATGCACCCGGATTCATTTTTATGGCATCGATAAACTTCTCGGCAGGAACATCCACGCCTAAATCTATTACCTCATATCCGTTTCCTTCGGCGATCATACTCACCAGGTTCTTCCCGATATCATGCAAATCGCCTTCCACCGTACCGATGATCAGCTTCCCTTTCCGTTTGACGGAACCATCCATAAAATACTTCTTCAGATGCGCCATCGCCCCACTCATGGCTTTGGCGCTCATCAAGACCTGGGGTACGAAGACTTTGTTTTCACGGAATTTCACTCCGATACGTCCCATACCGACAATCAGCCCTTTTGAGAGGACATCCGCAGGTGCAACACCCTCTTCCAAAGCCTGTAAAGTAAGTTCGTCGGCACCCAACTGCCCTTTCATGCTTGGCGGATAGGGAGATTTTTGATTTATTTTCCCGTTCTCCACACATAATGCGATTTGTTCTAAAATGTCGTTCATAGTTTTTGTTGTTAGCATGTTCAATAATTATTTTATTTGCCGTATAATCTTACTCTCACTGTTCCTTTACAAGGATAAGTAAAGGAAGCCTTGCCATCTACCCCGACTTCTACAGGAGTCGTTTTTCCCTGAATGGCTAATTTATATTTTAAAGCCGGATTCAATCCTTCAATAATAAACCGGTAATTGTCCGCCGTATTCATCTCCCACGAAATATCATTTCCGGAACATTGTTTCAAGGTTACACCCACCGGTGAAGACGACTCACCGAAGACTTTCAACACTGTTTTTTCTTCATTGTGCGGATAGACAACCAAACCGCCTTCCCGGAAAGAGGCTCCGAAAGCATCACGGCTTTTAACAGAGAAACGGTCTGTCTGCATCTCATAATCATCGACACTCAAACGGATGCGATAGTCGGTATCCCGTAACGTATAATTAAATTCCGTTCCGTTAAGTATCTCAGACAGGTTAGGTTCCAGCCCCATCCTGTTCCATTTCGGACGTATCCCGTAAATGTCGCGGTAAAGAGCCGTCACACTTGTACAGATACCCGCCAAAATATCGGAACCCTGCCCCTCCTGTGTCTTACGGCTATACCGCTGGGAAGAGAGTCCGTCTTTTTTATATTGCGCCAGGATGTTACGGATATACTTTAAAGCGATGTGCTTGTCGTAACCGACATAAGCCCTGACTCCCAGATATCCCCAGGTCGGGAAGATATCCCCGTTCTCATAAGTTGGGAAAGGCCAGTTTCCGGCTGATACTTCCTCTCTTTTGAAAGAGTCGAAACAAAGCGGCCAGTGGAACAAATTCTCGGCAACCGTTCTTTTCTCAATTTGTTCAAGTACCTGGGCGATCCGTCTTTTATCATCACATAAACCGAAGGCGATCACAGCGAAGTTGACCGGAGTAACCAGGTTATCCCCATGTACGGAACCGTCTTTATCCCTCCAATAAACATATTGCTTTTTCTCCGGCGACCAGAAACCGCCCTCATGGATCGACTTGTTGAAGTTATCTTTCAGCTTCTGTGCCACTGCCGTATAATAATCAGCCTTTGCCTTATCTCCCAAAACCCGTTCACAGCCGGCCCACAGATTAAGGGCTTCATACATCTGGGCATTTACAAACGCATTCTCGAAGCTGGCCCAGACGATATCCAGCCAATCGCTTGCTTTCTCTTCTTTTATAGAGTTATTCATCATCTCAAAAATGCCGTTGCCATTCGAATCCCTTCTGATCAACCAGTCCAGCGCCTTCTCGCAACCTGCTTTATGAGATTTCAGCCACTCGATATCGCCACACAAGTCAAATTGTTCCGCTGTGTTAATCACATGGCCGGTCTGCGAATCTATCGTGTATCCCCATCTTGCTTCATAATATCCGGTTTTGTAATTGAATGTTCCCGGCATCTGGTCTTCATCCGCATTATGCCACCGGGAAAGGACACGTCCGTCGGCTGTTATCGCATAATCCCTCTCACTGTCTAAGGTTGCGGACATATTTTTTACATAATTGCCGTCATTCAAGGCCATTCCTATCTGGGCAAAGAAAGGCTCATGCAAACATTTCCAGTTGGTAGTCCATCCGTTTGCTCCTACAATCGTATTATCCACCACCCCGTATCTGCCGGTCGTATTCATCAACTCACGAACCGCTTCCGCATCTATGCCGGGCAGGTTTCCTCTTGAATAGGCAACTGCATAATCGACATATTCCATTTTCAACGTCATGTTTACCTCGCCTTTCCGAACATTAAAAGGGGTAAACACATCTGCTCGCTGATGGACAAAGCGGTTCAGATTATACCGGGGTTCCAATTCTTCATCTGTCACAAAATGAGTACAGACAAACTCTTTCTTATCACTCTGCGAATATTTTGCCGCCAGCTGTCTCCCATCCGATTTTGCTTTGATACGCAAGGCATTTCCCGTATCCGGATTCCAGAAAGTAACGCCTCCGGTATGTACGCCGTATGTATCATTTACCTCTCTCAAATATTTACACCAGACCATTCCTCCGTTATCCAGGATTCCTCCCTTCCAGACGGCTAAGTCTGCAAAATTCCATTGAGGGAAAGCCATTTCTTCCAGCTTTGCCAGGTTACTGTATTTTCGGTTGATATTCCATATGATCTTGTCATCATTCAGGTCAAAGCTCCATGATTCATTTACACTTATCGAATGATCTCCATAAATGATATTCTTTATAAGTATCTTATTTCCGGACTCTTCCACCTTAATCCCATCCTGACCGGAACAGGAGGTAAAAGAACCTCCCCTGGTTCTGAATCCAGTATAAACACCCGATTCGGATAATACATTTTTACCTTTTACTTTTAACTGCGTTATTTTACAGCCATCCGAATAGTCGAGTTGAAGAATCAGCTTTTGACCGGGATCGGAGATAGTTATTTTTTTCAGTGCCGGATCATGAGGCCCATTATTATTCAGGGCATAAGAATCAATAGCAAACATAAACATCCCTAAAAAGATAAAGGTCACCAGTAGTCTCATATTCATGAATTATGTGAATTAAGTTAGTAATTAAAAACATTGGTATTAAATTTCAAGAACAAAGGTCTGTATATATTTTTCTTTGGAACATGAGGATTTGTTCTTTATACATGACAGAATGATACAATTATCGACATATTCTCTCAACAAAAGTTTTACAAAATAAATCCTTCATTCCTTCATCTATATGATATCTTATTGGTTATCTTTGTGTTACAACTTATAAATAATGAACAAAATGAAGGAAACGCTTTTCAATCCCTGATTTTTAGCTAATAATTGATAGCTTCCAATACCATAAAAAGGTAAATATCTACCGGAAGATTATCTGTCAGCATATCTTATTCTAATACAGAGCCAGTGAACCCTTAGTCCTGATATGCTTTCTTCTTTCTTGTTTTTCAATTATCTGACACTTGTTTGCCATCTGTCGAACGCTTATCGCATAACTATCGAACAAGCGTTCGACAGATGACAAACAATAACGCATATATAACCTACAGAATAGCAAGATGTTATAAGAATCCTAATTATCTATTACCGGACTCCTACTTCTTTTCTACCTGTTAACAAAGCCATCTCCTTCATCTTGTTCATCATTTATTATCAGTAACATAAAGATAACCAACAAGATATCATATAGATGAAGGAATGAAGGATTTATTTTGATAAACTTTTATTGAGATGTTTAAGCGAATAAAGCATTTATACGATATATATAAAAAGAACCCCTGAAGCCTTTTTGTTCGACTCCAGGGGTTCAACTATCCACATCTCCTTTACCTATTTCACTTATTCTGTTAGCTTTTCTTTGCTAATTCCGATTCGATAGGATCGTTATATTGTCTCTGCAATTTGTGCAGTTCGTCCATCAACTGTTTGGTGATTTCTTCCGTACCGGGTTTATTATAAATGTTATTCATTTCCATCGGGTCGTTTTGCAGGTCGTAAAGTTCCCATACGTCGATGTCATTATAGAAATGCATTAATTTATAACGGTCTGTACGTACGCCATAATGACGTTTTACCATGTGTTCGGCCGGGAACTCATAATAATGGTAATACAAGGAAGTACACCAGTCTTTCGGATGCTCGCCTTTCAGCAACGGCAGGTAAGAATCACCCTGGATATCTTCAGGAACCGGAGCGCCTGCCAGTTCGAGGAAGGTAGCGGCATGGTCGATATTCTGAACCATTTCAGGAATATCACCCTTTATGCCACCCGGATAGCGAACCAACATCGGTGTGCGGAAAGACTCTTCATACATGAAACGTTTGTCAAACCAACCGTGTTCACCCATATAGAATCCCTGATCGGATGTATAAACGATAATCGTATTATCCAGCAGATCGTTCTTTTCCAGATAATCCAATACACGACCTACATTACGGTCTACCGAATGGATGACACGAATATAATCGTGCATATACTGCTGGTATTTCCATTCAGCCAACGCCTTGCCGGAAAGTTTCTTTTCCTTGAACTCTTTGATGATCGGGTCATAATGCTTGTCCCAGGCGGCTTTCTGTTCCGGAGTCATCCGGTTGTACATATTACGTCCGGCTTTTTCCAATCCCGGATTGGAGTGGATCTCGTTTTCTTTGTCTGCCAGTTTCAGGTCATACACCAGATCCATGTCTTTAATGACACTCATTTCCTGCTGCGAAGCGGCAATACGGCCTTCATATTTGTCGTAGAAAGTTTCCGGTATCGGGAAAACAACATCCTTATACAATTCCAGATCACAGGTATCCGGCATCCAGGTACGGTGCGGAGCCTTATGATGCAGGAGCAGGCAGAACGGTTTGTTCTTATCCCTTTTCTGGTCCATCCAGTCGATAGCCAGATCGGTTGTTATATTGGTGGCGTATCCTTCTATTTGTTTCTTTTCTCCGTTATCGATAAAATAAGGATTGTAATAATCGCCCTGTCCTATCAATATGTTCCAGTAATCGAACCCGGTAGGTTCGGATGTCAGGTGCCATTTACCGACAATAGCGGTCTGGTAACCGGCTTGCTTCAATAGTTTCGGGAACGTCTGTTGTCCGCCGTCAAATGTTTTCGTGTTGTCGGTAAAGCCGTTTGCATGGCTATGCTTACCGGTCAGCAGACAGGCACGGCTGGGACCACTCAACGAGTTGGCAACGAAACTGTTGGTAAAACGGACTCCCTCTTTGGCGATGCGGTCGATGTTCGGAGTCTCGATGAACCGATGATCATACGCACTGATTGTCTGAAACGAATGATCATCGCACATAATGTAGAGGATATTCATTGGCTTCTTAGCCTCCTCTGCCCCTGCTTTTTTCTCTTTGCAGGAAGGCAGCGATGCTAACACCGCTGCTCCTGTTAATGAGAATAATACTTTAGACCTAATGTTCTTCATATTCTATATACTTGTATAAATTAGATTACCATCCCGGGTTCTGTTCCCATTTACCTCCTGTCAAAGACAACATACGAGGTTGAATAGGCAACAAATAGTCGCGACCTACATTAAACCGCCATCCCTGCTCATAACCTGCCGGATTGCTGGGCACAACATAACGAAGTGCGTCACCCGGTTTACCTGTCAGGAAGAGATTGTTTCCGGAAGCCTGGTCGTAAACCAACTTACCGCCAAATGCGGGATGGTTTTCCAGGTTACTTCCTGTAAATAAGACACCTTTCGGCCATTTGCCAACGATAAGTTCTTCGGCAGCAGCCCAACGAAGAATATCTTCCAGACGACGGCCTTCACAGGCTTTCTCGATACGACGTTCACGGCGGACAGCCTGAATATATTTATCCAGATGACGGAACGGATAATCAGCTTCCTGATTATACTCCCGATCAAAATCTACGGCAGGCATACCAACACGGTCACGTAACGGTTGCAAAGCTACAATTATTTTCTGAGAATTGGCCGCTCCGTCCAACTCGGCCAACGCTTCGGCATAATTTAACAGGATATCGGCATAACGGAACTGGATTGCCGGGGTTGCTCCTTTAGCTTCAGCATCCAGGCTACCGGTATAATCGATCTGTACATATTTCAGTAAAGAATATCCTGTCATATTCTGATTGTAAGACGAAGTACCAATCAGTGGCGGAACGACATAGTAAGGAGGCAAATCATCCGGACGCAGTTGTTGTCCGGGCGTACAGATCGTCTGCGACAAACGCGGATCACGTACGGTAGGCAATAACTCATCACCAAACACCTTCTTTGCATTTACCAATGCTGCACCGATAAACGGTTTGCCATCTTTTGTCAGATAATCATCGATCAAAGATGCAGTAACACCGATGCTACCTCCTCCCTGGTTCAGATAACGATTTACACTGTTACCCACCTGATCGCCATCATACATTTTAAACCAAAGTACTTCGGAATTAGCCGATAAGTCGGTGGTTTGAAACATCTGGCGGTAGTCATCCAGTTCGTTACCAGTAGAATATATTTTCCATACTCCGCGATCCATTACATCTTTGGCGGCATCGGCAGCCTGTGTAAAGTACCCGCGAATCTTTTCATCCGTTACGGAAGGATCAAAAAACTTATCGCCTTTTGCCTTATGATATTTCTCCCAGGTACCCTCGAAAAGAGCCACTTCACTCTTCAATGCACGGGCAACATCCTTATGGACACGCATGGAAGCACTATTATTCTGTATACCCAAATAAGAAATAGCCTTGTCCAGGTCGGCCAAAATGCTATCCGCCACTACGGTCCGGCTATCCCGAGGTAACTGCATCTCTTCTTCATTAGGGTCAAGCGGAGTACTTACCCATGTCAATGGCCCATAATCCACAAACATCCTGTAATAGTACCAGGCCCGGAAGTAATAGGCTTCGCCGACATACTGATCATAATCGGGACTTCCCTGTTCCACACAGTTATCTAAATTGGCTAATAAAAAGTTCAAATTACGGATAGCCGTATAATTGGTCAGTTTGGCTGCACCGCTCAAAGTAGTCTCCCCTACCAGACGCGAGCTAACAGAACTGGATGACATATTATCACTATTTATATCAGAACCGGCAATACCGTCACCACTACCACCGGCACCGAAGTCTTGTCCCCGCAAGCCGTTACCAAAATTTACTTTTATTTTATCATCTTCATATTTCGGATTGCCTATCTGATAAAACATGTCCAGATAATTTCTCATTTCACCTGTACTGCTGAAAGGCTGCGCAGTCGAAAGTACGCCTTCCGGCATTTTATCCATATCGAAGCAGGATGTTAGGCTGAAAGCCAGAATCACGCCTAAAAATATATTTCTTTTTTTCATATGATCTCTAAATTATAAGTTAACAACCAAGCCTACAGATACTACACGGTTCATCGGATAGTTCTTACCACCCTCACTGGTGTAGTCGTTCTTTGTATAGATCGCTTCCGGGTCAAACATACCTTTCAGTTTTGTAAAGGTCAGCAGGTTTTCACCAGAGAAGAATACCTGAACTTTCTGCATACCTACTTTATTCGTCCAGATAGCAGGAAGGTCATAGCTGATTGTCAGGTTTTTCAAACGGCAATAAGCACCACTCTGAATATACCGGTCGCTGGTAGTCATTGTTTTATCACGGAACGGAACAACACCGCCTGCCGTATGGATATAGGGCTTCGGATAATAAGCTCCCGGATTCGATTCACTCCAGAAATCCAGATGTTCCTTAAACACAGTTACCTGTGCATAGGGACCGCTTCCCCAGAAGTAAGCGCCTGTTCCCGGATCCCAATCACGTTTGCCAACTCCTTGGAACATCATGCTCAGGCTAATGCCTTTCCAACTGATAGAACCGTTAACTGTGTACTGATAACGCGGAGTCGTATTACCGATTACCGTCATATCGCCCATATCATCCAATGTATTTGTCCCGTTATTGATCTTATTATCATTATTCAGGTCACGATATTTCACATCACCCGGAGTCCAGGGTTTACCACTAATAAATGACAAGTCATACTTTTCATTATAAGCATCTGCTTCTTCCTGTGTCTGGATCAGACCGTCGGCACGATACCCCCAGATTTCGCCCACCTTTTTACCGGTATACCAGTTTTCTTTCGGATTTGTTCCGGTCGGGTTGGCATATTCCGTTACTTCTGAAGTTGCATCCGACAATGAACCACCGATCGTATACTGAATATCGCTACCGATCTGTCCGCGATAATTCAGGGCAAGCTCCCAACCGCGGTTTCTCATCCGTGCATTATTGGTCTTAGGTGCATCTGCTCCGAAAATATCCGGAAAGTCGACGCCGGGCCCTAACATATCCTTTGTATCACGCTGGAAAACATCGAGTGTACCGGTCAAAGAGTTCCCTAAGAATCCAAAGTCGAGACCGATATTCTTACTTTCCACCTTTTCCCAGGTAGTAGTCGGATTCACAACACCCGGAGCCCGTGTAAAGATATGACGTCCGTCAGAGAAAATATAATTGCCCAACTTATTATTCAACTCCATTGTTGCGGCAAAAGTATATAAGGCAGCACCGGCCTGGTTACCCAGCAAACCATAGGAAGCACGCAGTTTCAGGTTTGACAGTACATCAGTCACAGAACTCATGAATTGTTCGCGGGTAATGTTCCATCCCAAAGAGACGGAAGGGAAGAATCCCCAACGATTGCCTGAGGCAAAACGGGAAGAGCCGTCATAACGTCCGTTCAGCTCAACCAGATAACGTCCGTCATAATCATAATTGATACGTCCGAAGAAACCGCGGGTTGCCCAACCGTTACGGGTATCGATGACAGTCTTGTCGCCGGTTCCCATACCGACATTCGGATTGCTGGTCGAATACAGGCCGGTAATGGAGTTCTTCATCAGACTGAACTCATAATCTTCTTCCTGAAAACCAGCCATTACTGTAAAGTTGTGCTTTTCAGCCAAGCTGAAAAGATAATTTGTATACAAATTGATCGACTGATAACGTGTACGGTCATAGCTACGGGTAAACTTACCATCAGGAGACATACCCAATTCCGCACGAACACCTTTTGAAGTACTGACACCGTCGGCACCATAAATAAGCGGACTGACATTTAGTGCTTCGTATTCTTTATTTCCTAATTTATAGGTATAGTCGAAGAATATAAACCAGTTCTTAACAGGTTGAATATCCAAACCGGCAGTGATATTCATATTATCACGCTGTGTATTTGTATAGGTTCCGCTCTGCAGATAAGGAATCATTGTCAGTTCCGTGAAATGACCGTTCGGGTCGACCGGAGAAACTGTGGGACGGAAACGAGCCAGTGAATGATAGAAACCTTCGCTGATACCACCGTCACCAAACGGAGTATTCTGGTCGGAATGCATGAATTTGGTATTCACTTTCAACTTCATCCAACTAGTCAGCTGCGAAGTAACATTGGCAGCAAAATTATACCGTTTATAATCCATATCTGCATAACGGAGGATTCCGTCTTCCGAATAGTAACCACCTGAAATATAATATTGTGCAGCCTTACCACCACCGCTCAGGCTGATATTATGATTCTGTTTAAACGCCCAGTTCTTATAATGCAAATCAAAATAATTCACATTACCGACACCAGACTCCGAGTTTTCGAAAGCCGGGTTCATATTGGAATTGGCTGGCAGTTCAAACCACGGATCGACACTACTCGGATCATTGATATACTGCTGTAACAAAGCTAGTTTCTCATCGCTGTACAAACGCGGAGAACCGGCATTGGTTACACCGGCATTCCAGTACTGTGCAAAATCATACGAATTGACCATATCCGGCAGAACAGTCGGCGTACTCCAACCTACCGTACCCTGGTAGTTGATACGCATTTTACCTTCTTCCCCTTTCTTTGTCGTGACAAGAATCACACCGTAAGCGGCACGTGCACCGTAGATGGCACAAGCAGCCGCATCCTTTAATACGGATATATTTTCAATATCACTGGGGTTTACATCGGTGAGGCTCATTTCCACACCATCGACCAAGACGTAAGGGGCTGCATTATTATCCAGGTTACCTTGTCCGCGTAATGTCAAAGTACCAGTTCCACCCGGGCGGCCACCATCGGAATTGCTTACCAGCAAACCCGGAACCATCCCCTGCAAACTCTGTACGGCATCGGCAACAGGACGACGTTCCAGCACATCTCCCTTAACGGAAGATACGGAACCGGTCAGATTCACTTTCTTCTGTACGCCATAACCGACAACGACTACTTCATTAATATCAACTGCATCACTAAGCATTTTAATTGTCAAATCCTTCATACCTTCCTTTACCAGGATTTCCTGAGGAATCAGACCAATATAAGATATTAATAATGTTTGTCCGGGTGATACCGAGATAGAAAAACGGCCATCGGCATCAGCAATCGTACCGTTCTGTGAATCTTTCACCTGAACAGCTGCTCCGGCCAAAGGTTCGGAGGTTGCCTCTTCGAGGATAACCCCCGTTACTGTTTGCTGAGCAAAACCTGCCAAGCAAAACAACATCAGTAAGAATGTTAGAAAAGATTTTTTCATAAAACAATAAATTTAGTAAACAACATAATTTAATTCTCAAGACAGGTAAGTTTTTTCAAATTCACCTATATCCAATAACATTAAATTTACCCTATTTCATAAGCACGCTCTGTTTAGTTAATATTTGCAAAGGCAAAGTTGCACTTTCCGAGACATACCGATGTCAACAAACGTACTTTTCATGTCAAGAACCATCCTAAAATTCTGTTTACACCAAATGTTTTCTATTTTAGATCAGTTTTATTACATTTGCACTTATTAGAAATAAAGTACGATGAGAAGCATCCCTATTATAAAATTATTACAATTCCTGTTTTTGTTTTACTTCTGTATAGGATATACAAAAGGAGCAACTCCCAGCTATTTTTTCCAGCAGCTGAATCTGGACAAAGGTTTATCGCAAACAACAGTGAATTGTATCCTAGCAGACAATAAAGGATTGATATGGATCGGGACGGCTTCCGGGTTAAGCTGTTTCGACCGTTACGATATGAAAAGTTATTTCCATGAAAAGGATAACCCTTATTCCCTGCCGGGAAATACGATTTATTTCATTGCGGAAGATTCATTGAACAATATCTGGGTTTCTACCAACAACGGATTAACCTTATACGATAAAAGCAGCGACTCATTCCGCCCTGTCAAATTCGAAGATAAGATAATCACAACAAATTCATTCCATACATTCTCCGGTTCCATCCTTTTCACTGCGGATGAAGGACTATATATCTATGACGGCAAGAGTCGGACTCTTCATAAAAGGGCCGTCCTTCAAAAAGACTCATCCGATTTCGTACCTTATTATATACGTCCCTGGGATAATGACGAAGTTTTGCTTATCTCACGCAGGAACGGTATCCTCAAATACAACCCGGTTACCGATCAGATAACTCCTACCGATTATCCGATCCAAACGGGAGACCTGAATGCGGTTTATCTGGACAGCAAGAAAAGACTTTATCTTTCTTCCTATAATAAAGGCTTCGTTTGTTACGCCCCGGACGGGAAAGAGCTTTACCATATCCATACAGGAAACTCCAAATTGAATAATAACCTGGTACTTGACTTTCTGGAGATAAATAACAAACTCTGGATAACGACCGACGGCGGAGGAATCAATATTATGGATATGGATAACCCTTCCGATATCACGGCTATTGTCCATACACCGGGAGACAGGAACACGCTTCCGGTAAATTCCGTCAAATGCATCTATAAAGACAAACAGGATAATATCTGGGTAGGGACAGTCAGAGGCGGTATGATCGGTATCAAAGAAGTTTTCATGAAAACATATACGGACGTTCCGCGCAGTAATACCAACGGATTGAGCGATATATCAGTCATCAGTATCCACGAAGACAAACGGGGACGCTTGTGGCTAGGGACAGACGGAGGCGGTATCAACCAATACGATCCTTACACCGATACCTTTAAACATTATCCATCCACTTACGGAGATAAAGTCGTATCCATAACAGATTATTCAGACTCTGAATTGCTCGTTTCCCTATATACCAAAGGTATGTATCTCTTTAATAAAGAAACAGGACACTATCACCGTCCTTTCTATCTGATCGACGAAGCCACGACGGTCGACCAGTTTCACGGAGGAAACGCCTCACTGGCTTATAGGGTTACCGACGAATGGGCTTATTTTCTGGGTAAAAATGCAGTCAGCCATAGTTTCCGGACCGGGAAGTTCTCTTTTCTGAAGATAGATGGAAAGAGACTGGCCGCAGGTCCGATGAAAATGGTTTGTACCGACAATAAATCTGCCTTTATCATCCTAAGCAACAATCTGTATGAAGTTCATCACGGCAGCGACACGTTACATACCCTCCTCAGCATCGGAGGACATGAAGCGATCAAGGCGGTAGCACGCGACAAGAACGGTATTTTCTGGATCGGGACGGAATATGGCTTCAGTTATTTCGATTCTAACACAAAGGAATTCACCAAGATTGAAACCAAACTGTTCAACAGTGTCTCTACCTTGCTACTGGACGAACAGGAACGTCTTTGGATAGGTGCCCGCAATATGTTATTCTCGTATGATCTCAAAAAGAAACGTTTTGCCTCCTGGGGAGAATCGGACGGTTATACGACGAATGAGTTCATCTACAAATACCAGGTTTCGTCCATCTCCGATTATATCTATCTGGGTGGCGCCTCCGGATTGCTGCGTATCAATAAAAACATACCGACCAAAGAAGAACCGCTGCCCGAAGTCAGGCTGATGGACGTGTTGCTGAACGGGAACTCCTGTATCGATCAGCTGGAAAACGGCCGTAACCGGATAACGATTCCCCATACGCACAGCTCCATTGAAATAAAGGTCATCTCGATGGAAAAAGATGTGTTCCGCAGCAAACTATACCGTTATATGATTAACGGAACCGATCAACAATACACCGAAACATACAACCATGTCCTTTCACTGCGTATGCTGGCTCCGGGCAACTACTCCATCCTGGTGTCCTGCAACTCGAAAAGCGGGGAATGGAGCGAACCGGTCGAAGTACTTCATATCACGGTAACACCTCCTTGGTATCAACGCCCCTACGTCTTTGTCATTTTCATCATCCTGTTAATCCTCTTTCTTTTCTGGTCCGAACGCATAGCAAGGCGGCGCAGAAACCGGAAAATGAAATGGCAGATGAAAGAGCACACCAATAAGATGAATGAGGAAAAGGTACGCTTCCTCATCAACATCAGCCATGAACTGCGTACCCCGCTAACACTGATTTACGCACCTTTGAAAAGGATACTCGACAAAAATGGCTGGAATGAACCGGAAAACCTGAAAGGACAATTATCCGGCATATACAAACAGGTGCTAGACATGCGGAACACCATCAATATGGTATTGGATATGAGCAGCCTGAAGGAGGCGAAGAATACGTTGCATAAAACACCCCATCAACTGAACGAATGGATCATTTCCGTCGCCAAAGATTTTGAAAGCGAACTGGAAGCCCGCCATATCCGGATAGACTACCAACTGGATGAACATATCGGACAAGTTTCGTTCGACGGTCCCAAATGTACGACCGTCTTATCGAACCTATTAATGAATGCGCTGAAGTTCAGCCCTTCGGACACAACGATCACCGTATCCAGCGAATTACTGAATGATAAAATCCGGGTAAGCGTAGCCGACCAGGGAATCGGTCTGGGCAATCTCGATGCCAATAAACTCTTTACCCGCTACTATCAGGGCAACCACAACCAGTCGGGAAGCGGGATAGGACTCTCTTTCTCCAAAGTACTGATAGAAAGGCATAAGGGAACGATCGGTGCCATGAACAATGAAGACTGCGGAGCCACTTTTTTCTTTGAACTGCCGCTCGATGCAGAGAATGAAAACATAGAAAAGGAAAACCAGCAAGACGTATGGTTCCCGGTTGAAACACCATCCGAAGCGGAGACATTCTCTACAAACCATTATTCTATCATCATCGTAGAAGACAAGAAGGAATTAAGTTCGTTCCTGAAAGAGTCCTTACAGGAATCATTCAAAAATGTCTATGTGGCAGGCGACGGAGAAGAGGCCATTGAAATAATTAACCAGAAGCATCCGGACATCATCGTCAGCGACATTATGATGCCGAAAATGAACGGTTATGAATTGTGTAAAAAGATCAAGGAAGATATAGCAACCAGCCATATTCCTGTTATACTCCTAACTGCCAGGGGTGATCTGGATAGCACGACAATGGGATACAAACTGGGAGCGGACGCTTATCTGGCAAAGCCTTTCGATATGGAATTATTACTGGCAGTCATCAGTAACCAGCTGAAAAACAGGGAAGCGATCAGGCAGAAGTATAAAGAAAGCCATTTACTTCCTCCGGAAGCAACCCCTTCACAGACAAACAACCTGGACGAGGAGTTCATGCTGAAACTAAACAAGCTGATTTACGACAACCTTTCATCGCGTGAACTCGATGTCAAGTTCCTTACCACGCAGATGGGAATGAGCCGTACGCCACTCTATGCCAAGCTGAAGGCCTTAACCAATATGGGAGTTAACGATTATATCAATATGATCCGCATAGATAAAGCCTGCCAGCTACTGGTTGGCTCTTCCATGAATATCACAGAGATATCCGAAACTGTAGGATTCGAGTATCCCCGCCATTTCAGCACGCTATTCAAACAGATCAAAGGCATGCCGCCATCGCAATACAGGAATAGTAAGGCAACAACAAAAGAATGCGATAGCGAAAGATTAGATTAGATTCGATATTTATCAGATTTGAATGTTACTTTTCTCTTGAAAGAAAAGTAACCAAAAGTTCAAGGCTCAACCGGCTTCACTGCTCCGGTGAAAGACTCCACTCGAAAATCCGAAACTCGCTGCGCTCAAACAACGGATTTTCTTTACCGTTCCGTCTTTCACCTACGCGGACGTTCACCCGCTTAGGCCTTTCACAGGAAGCTGTGCTTCCTCTTAGGATGGCCGAGACCGATACTTATAGAACAAAAACTTTCGGATTTAACAGGTAGTATCGGCAATCCCAAAAGAACGCAAAGCGTTCTATGAAAGGTCTTAGCTGATGAGCGTTAAACGAAGCATCCGCAGAGAGCGTCCGGAGGCTGTGCTGTTTGAGCGAAGCGAGTTCACAGACGACAGCGAACGCAGGATGCGCAGTAGCGAAGCAGGTGTAGCCTTGATCTTTTGCCTACTTTTCTATCAAGGGAAAAGTAGGGGCAATTAATTCTATAATTACCCCCCATTTATTTCCAATAAGGCAATGTATAAGGATTGCGATACTGATACCAGTACAACCGATGTGCAGCGGCTTCCTTATCATTCACGAAACTTAATGTAGCCGGATCCCATTTTACCGGACGGTTCAGTTCGCGGGAAATATTTGCCAGACAACAAAGCGTATTAGTGCTGCACCCTACTTCTACCGGAGCAATCGGATTCTCACGTGAACGAACGCAATCGATAAAGTTCTGCATATGAGGCGAACTTACTTCATATTCCCCTTTACCGACTTCTTTCTTCTTGGCTTTCAACAAGGAAGGATCCGAACATTCGATATAACCGCGTGCCACTTTCAACCATCCTTTATCACCGATAAACTGGATCCCCTGGGCATTCTCATTATCTTCCCGATAAGGCTGTTCGGTCATCACAATACCGTTGGCATATTTCATGGAAGCATATTTCTGTCCGTTATAACCTGCCGGAGTAAATTCTACCGGGCCGGAACCGTCCATACCGATAGCAGCCTGAGCGATGTCAAACATATGGGCACCCCAGTCAGCCGTAAAGCCATTACCGGTTTCCTGATACCAACGCCAGGCTCCCCACAACTGTTCGTTCTGCTCCGGATCGAGAGAGATCGGAGGACAAAGATCCGGATGATAGTGTACCTTCGGATCATTCAGCGGTCCCATCCATTGATTGAAGTTCAGATTTCCCGGCACAGGCATTTCCGGGAGATCCAACGGCTTTGGAGGTGCACCGACACGGGCATATATTTTCTCTACATGACCGATCGCACCATTACGAACCAACTCGATCGCTTTCTGAAACTCTTCGCTCGAACGTTGCTGGCTTCCCACCTGTAGCACCCGCTTGTTATCACGGACGGCTTTTACCATCGCCAGACCTTCGGCAATTGTATAAGCCAGCGGTTTCTGGCAATAAACATCTTTTCCCGCCTGACAAGCATGAATAGTAGTCAAAGCATGCCAGTGGTCGGGAGTTGCCACCTCGATCGCATCGATGTCCTTACGTTCCAGCATTTCCTCATAAAACTCATAGCTGTCGCAACGCGGCGCTACGCCCTGTTGCTTCTGCCAGGCCGTAATTCTACGCACAAAACGTTCGCGTTTCATGGAATCTACGTCGCAACCGGCAGCAACCTGCACGCCCGGACAATTGGAAAAACTGGTAAAATCGGATAAACCTTGCTGCCCCAGCCCGATAAAGCCTAAAACAACCCGATCACTCGGTGCGATACGCACTCCATTGATCGACCAGCTGGGAAGGATTGTAAAACTGGCTAGTCCCAGTGCGGACAAACCGAGGAATTTTCTTCGGGAAATTCCTTTCTTCTCGTTCTCTTTCATGGTATTAAATTATATTGGTCTTAAAAAATCAATACCGCAAATGTATAGAATTTATTGTAATAAATAAAAAAAACGGGAATATTTCATCAAATATTCCCGCAGATATGATATTGTATTATAACTTAAAATGCATAACCGAAGCCCATATTCAGATAGATCGGATACATGGCGAAAGAAACCGTATCAAAATCTTTCTTAAATATATCATTCAATCCCCAGGTCAGGTCTGCATACACATTCAAATGTTTGAAAGCCTTCCATTCACCTCCAAGTTGTAGTCCCCACTGGAATTTACGCAAATCTTTCGAGAAGTTATAAGGAGCACTTTTACCGTCTTCAAATATGACCTTATTTCCCGTCGGATCATTTTCACGCAGATAACCTTCATACACATCACCCGAAAAATCACCATCAAGCACATAAGATACATATGGGCCTAAATTCAATCGCCAACGCGGAGCAACCTGATAAGCCACTAACACCGGAACTGTCAAGTACGAATTCTTAACTTTTGTCTTCACATTCCCTGTCCAGTAACCCTTCAGCCTTTCACCACCGTCACCAATGATCTCCATACGGTAATTCTTCACTGTTGCATCTGTCTTCATTCCTTTGTTTTCCAGACGAATAGCAACACTTACTCCCCATTGACGTGCCGGATCCAACCATTTAGTAACATTCCCTTCAATGGCTATTTGCATTCCCGGATTATAACTATCTATACCACGAATCTCTTCCGGAAGAGGAATCGGAGCCGTACCACCAATACTGAATCCGGCCTTTACTTCATACTCCAAACCTATCAATGAAGATTTGATGATTCCTTTATTCCTGTCGGTCTGTGCAAATACAGAAGTTGACACCAACAGCAAAACTACAATACTTATAATCGATATATTCTTTTTCATCTATCCTCAGGTATTAATCGACCTTATACTCTAATTCCACGTTATCTATATACAATGTACTACCTACAGCACCATTGAAATGATCACCTTCAAGACTTGAAGAGAAAACAATAGCCACATTGTATTTCTTATTCTTTAATTTGTTGTTATCTATCGTTTTCCCTGGCTTCATTACGAACGGGATATTAAATTCCACCCATTCATTTGTTTCTTTCTGATTAGAAATACGAGCTACTGAGACCAGATTTGGATGCGTAAACTGGTTTGTTCCGTCCAAACGTTTCGTTTCGCTGTCCGTTTCATAGAAAATAGCATAAATATCGCATTGATCTTTCTTACCGGGAACAGGAACTTTACCTTCGGTGAAGGTTTGACCTGCCTTATACTTATAATATCCTTTCAAAGCTGTCGGTTCATACGCAAACGGAAAACCAAAGCGTGTTGCCTTCAAAGCATTACTCAAAGCACTTTTCGTATCGAATGACCCCATAAACAAGTTACCGGCAGCAATAGGCATTCCAACCCCTTCACCAAAGAAACCAGTCGAACGAGTCGTCAGTTTCAAACATTTTCCATTGATACCGTTCGGATCAGACACCGTTGGAAAATCTTCCGGCGCTTTTCCGGAACCTGTCAGGGCAAAACCAGGATTACCGCTAGCCCATGTCATTTTAGGCTGATTATCTTCATCTACTTCAAAGAATACTTGAAATTTATCTTTCTGTCTGACATTTTCAAAATCGAACTTTGTAGGAATATCAGCAAGGATAAACGATATTTCATAGCGCTTCTTCCAATCTCCGTCCTGTGAAGTTACTTCATAAACTTGTGGTGTAGTGAAATCACGTACTGTACCGCTTTCAGGAGAAATCGTTGCACCCTCCGTCAAAGAAAACTCAGGAGCGACGTTTTCAATATCAATATTCGGACTTGCCCAAATTATGATTTTATCATTCTCTATATCCATATCTAATATATCATCTTGCATCTGCGGAAGCTCGCAAGTCAGAATATCAGCTTCTGCATTCGGCGCCTCGTCCTGAATACAGGACATTCCCATAATACTTAAAAAAAGACAGATTAATAAGCGTGTCAGCTTCATTTTGTTTCTTTTTTAGTGAATAATCCAATAATTACTTTTTCCATAAAGCGACTGCAAATTTACTTCCCTTTTTCGGATTTGTCTGCAATATTATGTTTTTATTACATATTTTATTGGGCAAACCCAGGCTTTCTTCCTATTTTTGGTGTTTTACAAACAATTGTGTATCATCACCATTAATTCATTCAGACCATGACAACACGCAGAGATTTTATCCGGCAGGCCGCCCTTCTGGGAGCCGGCCTCTCGATGAACCCTTTCTTTATTAAAGCTAGTAGTAACTCAGTCGGTGCAAACGATAAGATCAGGGTCGGACTGATCGGTTGCAAAGGAATGGGGTATTCCGACCTACAGGCTTTCCTCCGCAATCCGGAAGTCGAATGTATCGCTTTAGCGGATATTGATAAAAATGTGTTAAATAACAGGGCTGCCGAGACGGAAAAACTAACCGGAAAGAAGGTAAAACACCTTTATAAAGACTGGCGGAAGCTGATCGACAACAAAGATGTGGACGTCGTTATCGTCGGTACTCCCGACCATTGGCACTGCCTCCAGATGGTTGCCGCCTGCGAAGCCGGAAAAGATGTTTATTGCGAAAAACCGCTGGGAAACAGTATCGAAGAATGTAACATCATGGTACGTGCCGCCGAGAAATACAACCGTGTCGTACAGGTCGGACAGTGGCAACGCAGCGACCCTCACTGGCAGGACGCAATGGCTTTCGTACATAGCGGGCAGTTGGGTAAAATACGTACCGTACGTGTGTTTTCTTATCAGGGGTGGTGTCCTTCCATTCCGGTAGTTGCCGACGAACCGGTTCCGGCAGGTGTTGATTATGACATGTGGCTCGGTCCGGCCCCCAAACGCCCGTTCAACCGCAACCGTTTCCATTTCACTTTCCGTTGGTTCTGGGATTATGCCGGAGGACTGATGACAGACTGGGGTGTCCACCTGCTCGATTACGCCCTCTATGGGATGAATGTGACGGCACCGAACTCTATCATGGCTTCGGGCGGCAAATTCGGTTATCCGGACGATGCCTGCGAAACGCCCGACCTTCTGCAAACGATCTATACATTCGATGACTTCACCGTGATGTGGGACCATGCCATCGGTATCGATGACGGTGCTTACGGACGTAACCACGGACTCGGTTTTGTAGGAGAAAACGGCACACTGGTTATCGACCGCGGCGGGTGGGAAGTCATCCCTGAAAAGGTGAACGGCAAGGCCCGAATGGAAGCAGTCGCCCTGAATAAGGCTTACGGAGAAGGCGGCTTGAACCTGCACGTCAAGAACCATCTGGAATGTATCAAATCGCGCAACCGTAATTGTAATGCTAGCATCGAGATCGGCGCACATATCGCCAAATTCTCTCAATTAGGTAACATTGCTTACCGGACCGGAAAGAAACTTTCGTGGGACGGAACAAGTTTCCATGATGCAGAAGCTGATAAATATCTCTGCAAAGAATATCGCGCCCCCTGGGAGTTACCGAAAATATAAGCAGAATGAAAAAGGCGGGCTCTCACAAGTCCGCCTTTTCGAATGTTTAATTTAAATACTAACTATGGTATCGATCCGATCATTGATGCTCGGACCGTAGTAAGTCGTTAACCGTCTTTACCGGATTGAAAGTCTCGATAGGAACTTCTACAAATACGGTATTCCAGTCGCTCATTGCACCATTCCACAAACCGGGAAGTTCCAATGCCTTCAAATCGCGGCCATCTTTACTCTTGTAAGAGATGAAACCGGTATTTTTATCTACATAATCAGGCAGATTATATTTTTCTCCTTTATGATTCTTCAATGCACATACCAGGTCAACCGGATTGAAGTGGGTACCTTGTTCGAACATCGCTTTCTTTGCCGGATCTTTCAGGTCGATCTGCGAACTTTCCAGGATTTGCGGAGAGACAGTGCCATCCGGATTCTGTGCCAGGAACGGACCGCCACCCGGTTCGCCTACATTCTTCACCATACCGCAAACACGCAACGGACGGAGCAGTTTGCTCTTGATATAAAGAATCAGTTCAGCATCTTCCAGCAACTTCGTATCCGGATTCTTGATACACAGGTCATCCTGTAGGAAATGAATCATTTCTTCTACCTGGTCATGTGAATATTTTCCTGTTTCGATCAGGTTCAGATAATTGAATATACGTTCCTGCAAAGTAACCAGTACACCGGCTATCACTTTCTTAAAGATAACAGTCGAACATTTGAAACTGTCGGGAACGACATTGTCGATATTCTTTACGAAAACGACATCGGCATCGATATCATTGAGATTCTCGATCAAAGCACCATGACCACCCGGACGGAACAACAGTTTATCATTCTTGTCGCGGAAAGGATTGTTCTCCATATCAGCGGCAACCGTATCCGTACTCGGCTTCTGTACACTGAAAGAAAGGTCATAGCCTACCGAGAACTTTTCTTCGTATGTCTGTTTCTTTTCTGACACCAACTGTTCAAACAAAGCCTTATGTTCGGGAGATACGGTAAAATGGATATTTACTTCACCGGCATTGTTCTTGGCATACATGGCACCTTCAGCCAGATGTTCTTCCATGGCAGTACGGATCGTTTCACCTGCCCGGTGGAACAACAACAGACCTTTAGGCAACTGTCCGTAATTCAAACCTTTGGCATCCAATAAATTGGAAACCACCGCCTTATAATTGCCGGCAGCGATCAGTGCCGGGATATCTTTATCTTCATTTGCCAGGCAAACGGCATTCAATGCATTATAAAAAGCGAAACGGGTAATCTCGCTGAAGAATTTCTTTTCAAAATCACTGGTCGGCACATCATAAGACGCTGACAGAAACTCGTACAGGTTCTTAAACATACGGCTGGCAGCACCCGAAGCAGGTACAAATTTCAGGATCCGTTTATTTTTAGCAAGATAGGCATCCCATGCATCCATATAAGTTGCCTGGTCCTCCTGCGATACAACCATTATACCTTTTTCTACCGATGCGGATGCGGCTATTTCCAGATAAGGGAAACCTTTGACGAAGCAAGCCAGTTGTTCTTCAATCTGCTGTTCGCTGATTCCTTTATCAGCCAATTGCTTTAAATCGTTTGCGTTTAACATAGTATATCTTTTAAAATTAGTACTCTTCGCATTGTGGCATAGCATTTTCCGTCTATGCTTCTCGCAAATGTATAAAAATACTGTTAGAATAGCATTGATATTCGAGGAAAAAAGATACTTTTACAGTATGTTTTACCGCCTGTCCTCAAATGGGCAGTAAAAAAGAAGATGCAACTATGGACATACAACCATTCTTTACGGAAGAAGAAAGAAAAGATTTCTTCTCAAAATACAGACAATTGGTACGTAGCCTCTACTCCTTTTTACATAGAGAGGATATACGGAAAATGAGAGAGTTGATGCAGCGCGTTGTCGCACTCGACTGTTACGGAAGAGACAAGAACGGCATCAACGGATTGATTCGCAATATTAATACTGCACTGATCGCAACAACGGAGATCGGACTGAAACGGACTTCGGTCATCGCCCTCCTGCTCTATCGCCCGGTGCTGAAAAAGGTCATTACACTGGAAGAGGTCGAAAAGACGTTCGACGCAGATGTCACGCTGATCATTCAGCGCCTACTGAAGACTTCCGATCTGTATGCCCGCAATACGGCCGTCAATTCCGAAAACTTCCATCACCTGCTCTTCTCTTTTGCAGAAGATGTCAGGGTGATACTGATCATGATTGCCGACCGCCTCTGCCTGATGCGCCTGGGCAAACAGTTGAAGGAAGACGACCGCCTGCGGCTAGCCACCGAAGCCTCATATCTGTATGCTCCCCTGGCTCATCGCCTGGGTCTATACAAAATAAAGAGCGAACTCGAAGACTTGTCGCTGAAGTATACCGATCCCAAACAGTATGATTTCATCAAGAAAAAGCTGAATGAGACCAAACGTTCACGTGACATTTATATAGCCGAATTCATCGCACCTATCAAGAAAAAGTTGCAGGAAGCCGGCTTACAGTTCGATATCAAAGGACGTACCAAATCCATTCACTCGATCAACAACAAGCTGAAAAAGCAGAAGATCGAGTTTGAAGGCATATACGACCTGTTCGCGATCCGTGTCGTGCTGGATACTCCACTTAAAAAAGAACGTTCGGAATGCTGGCAGGTATATTCGATCATTACCGACATGTACCAGCCTAACCCCAACCGTATGAAAGACTGGATTTCCATTCCGAAGACGAATGGATACGAGAGTCTGCATATCACGGTCATGGGCCCGCAAAACAAATGGGTGGAAGTGCAGATCCGTACCCGCCGGATGGATGAGATCGCCGAACGCGGACTGGCAGCCCACTGGAAATACAAAGGCGTGAAAGCCGAAAGCGGACTGGACGAATTCCTCAATACCGTGCGTGCCGCCCTGGAAGAGAAGGAGAACAACCCGCTCGACCTGATGCAGGACTTCAAGATGGACCTGTATAAGGACGAAATCTATGTCTTCACACCGACCGGCGAACTGATCAAACTGGCGAAAGGGGCCACCGTGCTCGACTTTGCCTTTGCCATCCATTCAAAGCTGGGATGCAAATGCGTTTCCGCCAAGGTAAATGAAAAGAACGTACCTATTAAATATGTACTGAACAACGGGGATACGGTTTCGGTCGTCACCTCTCCAACTCAGACGCCTAAACGCGACTGGCTGAACATCGTCGTCACCTCCAAAGCCCGTGTAAAGATCAAACAGGCCCTCCGTGAAGAGACAGCCAAGGCGGTCGACTTTGCCAAGGAGATGCTCCAACGCCGTTTCAAAAACCGGAAGATCGAGATGGAAGAACCTCATCTGATGCGTTACATCAAGAAGAAAGGATTCAAGACCGTCACCGACTTCTACATCGAAATAGCCGAAGAACGCCTCGACCCGAACAATGTGATCGACGAATATCAGGAGTTTGTCCGCAAGGAAACCGAGACCAACGACCGTTCGGAAACCCGTAGTGCCGGCGAATACATCACGACCACCGAAGTGGAGGAAATATCCACCAACAAGGATGTTCTGGTCATCGACAAGAACCTGACAGGGATTGAATACAAGTTGGCAAAATGCTGTAACCCGATCTACGGCGACGAAGTATTCGGATTCGTTTCCACCCAGGGCATCAAGATCCACCGGATGGATTGCCCGAACGCGCAGGAGATGTTCAGCCGTTTCGGTTACCGTATCATCCGTGCAAAATGGAGCGGAAAAGGCGACAACGGATATGTGGTAACCCTTCGCGTTGTCGGCAGGGACGATATCGCGATCGTCACCAACATCACCTCGGTGATCGGAAAAGAGAATGGCGTCACGCTCCGTTCGTTGAATATAGATTCGGTAGACGGGATATTCCAGGGTAACTTTGCCGTACTGGTGAGAGATACCAATTCGCTGAATATGCTGGTCAAGAAAATAAAATCAGTCAAAGGAGTCAAGACGGTAGACCGTCTGAATTCATAAGAAAAAGGCTCGCCATAACGGTCGAGCCTTTTTCTTTTTTTATAATCAAATAATTAATACTAAAGTAATAAAATAAAGTTCTTTGTATTTTTACCTTAAAAACATTTTCTGTTATTCACTTTTAAATTGATAGACAAAGATAAATCTTTTTGTTCAACTATTAAACGTATTACCGCCCGTCAGACGAACCCCAACGGTTATTGAACAAAAAGATTTATTTTAAGGACAAAATCAGTCTTTTGCCTGATGCACCGTCAGTTGCGGGAACGGGAACCCGATACCCTCAGCATTGAAGGTTGCATAAATAGCTTTATTGGTATCAAAATAAACGCCCCAGTAATCGGAACTTTTTACCCATACACGCACAACGACATTGACACTGCTATCAGCCAGCGCACTCAAGGCTATGAAAGGAGCCGGTTCGTTCAAAACACGTGCATCCTGTGCAAGAACGGATTCGATCACTCTCTTTACATGCTCGTAATCGCTTCCGTATTCCACACCGAAAGTCCATTCCACACGACGCGTCGGCTCATTACCGATATTGGTTACCACGCCGCTGCTCAATGAGCCGTTCGGAATAAAGATATTTTTATTGTCTGCCGTAAGCAAAATAGTATGGAAGATCTGAATCTCCCTCACCGTACCGCCTACACCCTGCGATTCGATATAATCACCGACCTTATACGGTTTAAACAAAAGGATAATCAACCCGCCGGCGAAGTTCGACAGGTTTCCGCTCAACGCCATACCGATAGCGACACCGGCAGAAGCAAGCAATGCAGCAAACGAAGTCGTCTGTACTCCCAACGCCCCTACAACGGAAATGATCAACAGGATCATCAACGTAACATTCACCAGACTTCCTACAAATGTTTTAACAGACGGATCAAAATCACGTTTCGTTAAAATACGGCGAACAAGTTTGTTAATCATGCGGATAATGAAACGTCCTACAACGAAAACAATGATCGCTTTAATAATTGTCCACCCTAAATGACTACCCTGCTCTATCAGGGAATTGATAAAACCTTCCAATTTCGGATTGGAAGCCAACACATCTAATAATATCATATTTCTATCTATTTTAATTAAACACTTTTATCTTATAACAATCAAAGCATCGAAAAGTCTTATAAAATGTGGCAAAGGTATAAAGTTTTTTTAATCCAGCGGCAGAACAAGATATTTGCGTAGCTTTGCGACGATCAAATAACAGATAAAAACAAGAGAATGAGATTACTGCTAATATTCATCACTTTTATCATGGCAACAGCTAACTGTTTTGCCCAATCGTATGAGGAACTGATTGAAAAAAGTTACGACTTTCTGGATAAGAAAGACCTGGTGTCTGCCGAAGAAAGCCTGAGGGCCGCCATGCGCCTGGAACCGGGAAATCCTATGAACTATGCCTTGTTGACAAACCTCGGCAGTATCCAACGCCGCCAGGGCAAGCTCCAGGATGCGCTGCTTTCCTATACGGCCGCACTCAGCGGACGTCCCAACAATCCGACTATCCTGGAGAACCGCGCCTCTCTCTACTCCGAGCTGGGAGAAACGGAGAAAGCGCTGAATGATTACGATGCCTTACTGATCGTGGAACCGACAAACGAAGAGGCTCTTTACTGCCGCGGACTGATCTATATCCAAAAAAAGAATTATATCTGGGCGGAACAGGATTTCGATAAAATACTCGAGATGAACGAAAAGTCCGTCCGTGCCCGTCTGGGACATGCCATTCTTGAAAAGATGCGTGGTAACTATGAGGAAAGTGAAAGAATCTTCAACTACCTGATCAGCCAGATGCCCCGTGACTGGCTATTGTATGAAGGTCGTGCCGATGTGTATTTCATGATGGGCAAGAACGCCCGTGCCATGGCAGATATTAACAAGGTATTTATTGAAAGTACTCCCAGCGCTTCTCTATATGTGCTGAGAGGAAAAGTGAAGCTGGCCCAGTATGAAAAAGAATCCGCCGCAAAAGATTTCCTGAAAGCACAGGAGATGGGCTATGACCAGACAATCATCGACGAGTTGATGAAGATGACAAAATGATAAACTCACAATCAGCATTCCTTCATTCCGACTTTTTATGTCAGTTCCAATGGGTTACAACCTATTTCTTCGCAAGATATTGAGTGGCTCAATATGTATACATTGTATATATGATGTATATTTTATACCTTTGTGGAAAATATAAAAGATTATGGCAACAATAGCAATCGAAAAGAAAAGGAAAAATATAGATTTGTCTGTAGACACTTTGAAAAAGCTGTCCATTATGGCTGCTTCACAAGGTAAAAGCGTAAAGGCTTTCATAGAAAATCTGTTGGAAACCAAAGCAAATTCTTTGAGTATAGAAGTTTCAACAAATCCGAGCCCAAGCGGTGACCCGTGGTTTGATGATCCGGAGAATATGGCATCTGTCATGCGTGGCATTGAAGATGCAAAACAGGGCAGGGTTACAGCTTATACAATAGATGATATCAAAAATTTGTTAGGCGTATGAGCTATAAACTGAAGTTAACGGATGAAGCCCAAAAACAGCTACTCCAATGGAAGAAATCAGGAAAGAAGAAAGATCTAGCCAAAATTTTTTCACTATTCCAGGAGTTAGAAGAGCATCCGACCACCGGAACCGGACAGGTAGAGCAATTAAAAGGCAACCTTTCCGGTTTTTGGAGTAGACGTATAGACAAACATTATCGTATCATCTACGCCATACATGAAGAGATTGTAACTGTTGAAGTCGTTTCTGTAAAAAGTCATTATGGCGATAAATAAAAATGGGACGAAAAATGTTTCGCCCCATCGGATGTTTTAATCAAATTACTTCTTCGCAATATATTCAGCAATCCAGTCCCCTACTTCGCTGGTCTTGTAGGCTTTGCCATTTTCAGCGATATCTTCGGTTACAATATTGGCTTCCATGGAAGCGGCAACGGCTTCGCGGATCAATGCGCCTTCTTCCATCCCGTTGAAAGCATATTCGAACATCAGGGCGGCACTCAGGATAGTAGCCAGCGGATTGGCTATATTCTTTCCGGCAGCCTGCGGATAAGAACCGTGGATCGGTTCGAATACGGAAGTATGCACACCGATAGAAGCAGAAGGCAGCATGCCTAATGAACCGGTAATTACCGAAGCCTCGTCTGTCAGGATATCACCGAACATGTTTTCGGTAACCATCACGTCGAAACTCTTCGGCCATTGAACCAAACGCATGGCGGCGTTGTCGACAAACATATATTCTGTCTCCACATCCGGATATTCCTTTTCAATCTCCTGTGCTACCTGACGCCAGAGACGAGATGTAGCCAACACATTCGCCTTATCGACTACCGTTACTTTCTTGCGGCGTTTCTGTGCATACTGGTAAGCCAGGCGAACGATACGTTCGATCTCTTCACGGGTATAAACACAGGTATCGTAAGCCGTGTTCCCATCTTCGCTTCTACCCTGCGGACGACCGAAATACATACCGCCTGTCAATTCGCGGATACACATAAAGTCTGCTCCCTCGATCAGTTCGGCACGAAGCGGAGATTTATGCAACAGCGACGGGAACGTTGTTACCGGACGGATATTGGCAAAAAGTCCCAGCTTCTTACGCATTCCCAGCAGTCCTTGTTCGGGGCGTACCTTTGCGGAAGGGTTATTATCATATTTCGGAGAACCGATCGCACCAAAATAAACGGCGTCGCTCTGCATACAAAGTTCGTGCGTTTCATCCGGATACGGGTTGCCGGTCTCATCGATGGCAACCGCTCCCACCAGAGCGTGTTTGTAACTTAGTTCGTGGCCATATTTTTCGCATACGGCTTTAACGGCTTTCATGCCTTGTTCTACAATCTCGGGACCGATACCGTCGCCGGG
This sequence comes from Parabacteroides goldsteinii, assembly GCF_020091425.1. Classification (NCBI taxonomy): domain Bacteria; kingdom Pseudomonadati; phylum Bacteroidota; class Bacteroidia; order Bacteroidales; family Tannerellaceae; genus Parabacteroides; species Parabacteroides goldsteinii. Next base: position 3,730,938 of record NZ_CP081906.1, read on the forward strand.
AAGGACTGCGATGTTTAATTTCATTTCAGTTTGTTATTTTAGTCTCTTTTAAATAGCACATATTTGGGTTCCATAGGGACGTAACTATCATCGTCCCACAGGGTGCTCGTAATCATCAGGTCGGCACTGTAACGGTTACAAGCAATAGGCACATTATGAACACGACACTGGCGAAGCAACATCTGAATATCAGCTTCGTGCGGTTGCGCGTTCAGGTCATCGATCAGGAAAACCGCCAGATCCACCTCCTTGCGTACCACCATGGCAGCAATTTCTGCATCACCGCCTAACGGCCCGGAATGCATACAGATTACTTCGGCAGCAATACCTTTCTCGTCGAAAGCATTACGTATCAGTCCGCCGGTTGTACCGGTACATACTAAAAGATGGTGGGAAAGGAATTCTGCATTGTGTACAGCCCATTCTACCATGTCAGCTTTACGATTGTCGTGCGCTACCAGCGCAATGGTCAGTTTTCTGTTCATAACTAATACCTCCTATATTTATTGTTCAATCTTATTCAGCATCTTCAGCGTCGCCTTGATGGCGGCTTCCGTCTGGTCGGCATCGAGGCCTCGGGTTTTGAAATCTATCCCGGCATAATTCCAGCTGATGATCGTCTGCACAAAGGCATCGGTACGACCTCCGGGGGGAATGGATACGGAATAGTTCGTCAGCATCGGGAACGGGCGACCCAGGTCGGAATAGATCTTGCGAAGGGCACGGACGAACGCGTCGTACTGGCCGTCGCCGGATGCCGACTCTTCGTATGCCTCGCCGTCGATCTCTATTTTCAGCGTGGCTACCGGCCTCAGTCCCTGCGCCAAAGATAAGGAATAATTTAATATACGGATACGTTGGTCCGCCATTGCATCGTGATGAAGCACATCGCTGATAATATATGGCAGGTCTTCCGTCGTCACCATTTCCTTCTTGTCGCCCAGTTCGATGATACGCTCGGTGATCTTACGCATGGACTCGTCGTCCACGTCGATTCCCAACGATTCCAGGTTCATGCGGATATTAGCCTTGCCGGAAGTCTTTCCGAGGGCATATTCGCGGACACGGCCGAAACGTTCGGGGATCAGGTCGTTGCAATACAGGTTGTTTTTGCTGTCGCCATCGGCATGGACGCCGGCACATTGCGTGAAGACATGTTCGCCGATGATCGGGCGGTTCGGGGCGATATGGATGCCGGAATAGGTCTCGACCAGGCGGCTTGCAGCGTTGATCTTCTCTTCCCGCACACTGGTCTGACCGTTCAGATGGTCTTTTATCACGGCGATCACGCTGCTGAGCGGTGCATTTCCCGCCCGTTCGCCCAGACCGTTGATCGTGGTGTGGACACCGTGTATTCCTGCCCGGACTGCCGAATAGACATTGGCTACTGCCAGGTCATAATCGTTGTGGGCATGGAAATCAAAATGAAGCCCGGGATAATGTTCGAGCATCTGTTTGCAGAACTCGTACGTATTGCCCGGATTCAGGATGCCCAACGTATCGGGCAACATAAAACGTCGGATCGGCAGGTCTTTCAACGCATCGATCAGCTGGAAGACGTAATCGGGAGAGTTTTTGATCCCGTTCGACCAGTCTTCCAGATATATATTAACCTCAATACCTCTTTCGGTAGCCAGCGATACAACAGAACGGATATCTGCAATATGCTGTTCGGGCAATTTGCGGAGTTGTTCGGTTACGTGTTTATACGAACCTTTACAGAGAAGGTTTACCACGCGACAACCGGCCGATTCGATCCAGTTGAGCGAGGCGTCGCCATCCACAAAGCCCAATACTTCGAGCTTATGCAGATTTCCGGTACGTTCGGCCCAGGCAGCCACTCGCTTCACGGCTTCGAACTCTCCGTCCGATACGCGAGCAGAGGCAATCTCCACGCGGTTTACTCCCAGATCCCCCAGCAGCATCTGCGCAATACTGAGCTTTTCGTGAGCCGCAAAAGAGACACCCGATGTTTGTTCCCCGTCCCGAAGGGTTGTATCCATTATTTCTACCATCTTACTTTCTATTTGCTTCGTACGCTTCTATCTTCGACTTATTAGCCAGCAGGTAATCGATATCGTCCAGGCCATTTACCAGGCAATCTTTTTTATAGGCATTGATGTCAAAGGATTCGCTTTTGCCGGTTGCGTTGTTGGTGATTGTCTGCGCGGGCAGGTCGATTGTCAACGTTGCTTCCGGATCGGCTTCGACAGAGGCGAATATCTCCGCCAGGAACTCTGGAGAAACAACAACCGGAACAAGGCCGTTGTTCATCGAATTGTTCTTGAAGATATCGGCGAAGAAACTGCTGACTACCGCCCGGAAACCATATCCGGCAATCGCCCAGGCAGCATGTTCGCGGCTGGAACCGCTACCGAAGTTCTTCCCGGCAACAAGAATCTGACCTTTATAAGTATCCTGGTTCAATACAAAGTTGGGATTAGGGTTACCGGCTTTGTCATAACGCCAGTCGCGGAAAAGATTATCGCCGAAGCCCTCGCGTGTGGTTGCTTTCAGGAAGCGGGCCGGGATGATCTGGTCTGTGTCGACATTTTCCAAAGGAAGGGGGACACAGGTCGATGTTACTATCGTGAATTTTTCTTTCATTTTATACTGTCTTTATTTGTTGTATTTACGTCTTATAAAACTACGGACGTTACATAGATGACGATACGCCCGTATCATGGACCATCCCTATCGGTTGGTACACATCGTACCTATCGGTAGGGACAGCCATTACCTACCAATAGGGACAATCACTACCTACCAGTAGGGATAGTCTGTACCTATCGGTAGGGACGATCCCTTATACGTCCCTAGGGTCGGTGATCATACCCGTTACTGCCGCAGCCGCTGCAACCAACGGTCCGGCCAGGATGGTACGTGCACCCGGTCCCTGACGGCCTTCGAAGTTACGGTTTGAAGTAGATACGGCATATTTGCCTGCCGGAACCTTATCTTCATTCATGGCCAGGCAAGCCGAGCAACCCGGCTGACGCAGTTCGAAACCAGCTTCTGTCAATACCTTGTCGATGCCCTCCGCACGGATCTGGCGTTCCACCTGCCAGCTACCCGGAACCAGCCATACGATCACATCGTCGGCTTTCTTCTTTCCTTTCACCAGGGAGGCAAAAGCACGGAAGTCCTCGATACGGCCGTTCGTACAACTTCCCAGGAAGACATAGTCGATCTTTTTGCCCAATACAGGTTCACCGGCAGTGAAGCCCATATAGTCCAGAGATTTCTTGTAAGAGATACGGCCGGCCTCATCTACGCTCTCCATTGTCGGAATATTTTCGCGGATGCCCATTCCCATTCCCGGATTGGTTCCGTATGTGATCATCGGGTCGATATCTTCTGCATGGAAAACGATTTCCTTGTCGAATTTGGCATCGGGGTCGCTGTACAGTTCGCGCCATTCAGCCAGTTTCTTTTCCCAGGCTTCGGCACGGGGAGAAAATTCACGGTCTTTCAGATAGTCGAAAGTGACCTGGTCGGGAGCGATCATACCACCGCGGGCACCCATTTCGATAGACAGGTTGCAGATGGTCAGACGTTCTTCCATCGTTGTGTTGCGAATAGCTTCGCCGGCATACTCAACGAAATAACCGGTAGCGCCGCCTGTTGTCATCTTACTTATAATGTATAGGGCGAAATCTTTTGCCGTTACACCCGGTTTGCGCTGGCCGTCGATGGTGATACGCATCGTCTTCGGCTTGCGCTGCATAATACATTGAGTAGCCAATGTCATTTCTACCTCGCTGGTACCGATACCGAAAGCAATTGCACCCATGGCACCGTGGGTAGAAGTATGAGAGTCACCGCAAACGATCGTCATACCCGGCTGAGTCAGACCTGTTTCCGGTCCTACTACATGGATGATACCGTTTTTAGGGTGTTGCAGACCGTAATAAGTCAGGTTGAAATCCTTCGCATTCTTTTCCAATGTATCCACCTGGTTCTTGGAGACAGGGTCTTCGATCGGTTTTTCCTGATTCAATGTCGGGATATTGTGGTCCGGCATACAAGTGATCTGCTCCGGTCGGAACGGCTTCAGACCACGGGCACGTAACCCCGCAAACGCCTGCGGACTGGTTACTTCGTGGCAATACAGACGGTCGATGTAAAACTGGATCGTTCCGTCGGGCAGGGTATCCACCACATGTTTCTCCCAAATCTTTTCGAATAATGTCTTGCTCATTGCTAATTATGTATTATGTTATTTTACGAACTTGTTGATTGCGTCGATAAAGGCTTCTACGGAAGCGGCGATGATATCGGTATTGGCGGCAAAACCGTAGTAATTGTTTCCGTCGTATTCCACCTGCATATGGACTTTACCCATGTCGTCGCTACCTTTATTAATAGCCTGGATGAGAAATTCCTGGATGGTCATCGTGCGGTGGATAATCGACTTCACGGCTTTGATGGCTGCATCCACCGGACCGTTGCCGGAAGCGGCTGCTTCAAACTTTTCACCGGCGATATTCAGGCAGACGCTGGCGACAGACTGTAAGCCGACACCCGATGTAACCTGCAAATATTCCAGTTTGATACGGTGCATGGCAGTGCGGTCTTTTCCGGCCAGCATCAACACATCGTCGTCATTGATATCTTTCTTGCGGTCAGCCAGTTTCAGGAATTCCTGATATACCTTATCCAGTTTTTCCTGATCCAGTTCCACACCTAAAACACTCAGGCGGTGTTTCAATGCGGCCCGTCCGCTACGGGCGGTCAATACGATTGCGTTATCGTCGATACCCACATCCTTCGGGTCGATAATCTCATAGCTTTCACGGTTTTTCAATACACCGTCCTGGTGGATACCGGAAGAATGGGCGAAAGCATTACGTCCGACGATCGCCTTGTTGGGCTGAACCGGCATGTTCATCAGGCTGGAAACCGTACGGCTGATGCCATAGATTTTGGTTGTGTTTATATTGGTTTCGATACCACGTTCTTTGTGGCTACGGAAGATCATGGCTACTTCTTCCAGCGAAGTATTACCGGCACGTTCGCCGATACCGTTGATGGTCACTTCCACCTGGCGGGCACCGTTCAGGACACCCTGCACGGTATTGGCTGTTGCCATCCCCAGGTCATTATGGCAGTGGGTGGAGATGATTGCATGCTGGATGCCATCCACATGTTCCATCAGATATTTGATCTTTTCACCATATTCGTCAGGCAGACAGTAACCGGTCGTATCCGGGATATTCACAACGGTTGCACCCGCTTTGATCACCGCCTCCACGACACGTGCCAGATAGGCATTGTCCGTACGTCCGGCATCTTCGCAGTAGAATTCTATATCTTCCACATATCTTTTGGCATATTTGGTGGCAGCGATGGCGCGTTCCAGTATCTCGTCCTGGTTGGAGTTGAACTTATAACGGATATGGTAATCGGAAGTACCGATACCGGTATGGATACGTCCGCGTTTGGCAAATTTCAATGCTTCGGCAGCCACATCTATATCCTTTTCAACCGCACGGGTCAAAGCACAGATAGTCGGCCAGGTAACGGCCTTGGATATTTCAACCACACTGTTGAAATCGCCCGGACTCGATACAGGAAATCCTGCCTCAATCACATCGACGCCCAGTTCTTCGAGTGCTCTGGCAACCTGAATCTTTTCAATACTGTTTAACTGGCAACCCGGCACTTGCTCACCATCCCGTAATGTGGTGTCGAAAATAAATAATCTGTCTGACATAGTTTTTATCATCTTAAATTTGTTAATATTCTTTTGTTCATTCATAAAAAAAGCCTCTCTCACAAGGAAGTGAGAAAGGCTCTTTTATATCTTCATGCATCAGAAAAGCACGTACAGTCTCACTTCCTATCCCGTTCCCAGAGTAGAATAATGTTTAGAGAAATAATGAGACTATTTGCTATATTCTGTTTCATTGTCATTTTTATTTAACGCTGCAAAGATACAGCCTTTTTCTAAACCACCAAATATAAAACGATATTTTTTACACATATTCTCTTATAAACTGAAAGGGGAAAGGCTTTTGAATTAATAAATCATTACTCAGACTTCCTTACTATAACAGTCTCCCACCTATCCTACCCTGATAATCGGTATATCCAGCAGGAATGCGATTTTCTCCAGTTTATCTACCTGATGTCCAAGCCCTATCGCACAATGATGGGAAGGTCCCGCCTTGCTCCAGGCGTCGATAAAAGCACGGGCACCACAGGCAAAACGATAGCGGCTGTTCGTATTTCCGATCTTCAAAGTCGGTCCTTCCACCGACTCCCCTTCGGCTGCCAGCAGGAAAACGCCGTCTTTCCCTTCGCAGACGGATAGTAAAGTAACAGGGCCATGTTTGACCGTCATCTGAATAGACAATCCTTTACCTGGTTTGCCATGATAAACCGGAAGCGGAACCAACCGGACTTTTCCTTCCGCTATGGTAAAATGAGCCGGACCGTCATGCCCCAACATAACGATATCATCCTTGAAATCGAGGGCATAAAATTCAGAGAAAGAGCCACCTGCGCCCAACAAAGACAGGATCTTCATTGCCTGTACATTCTTCACTTCACATTCGCCGGCAACAGGGATCTCGCGTCCGGTCAGCAACGTGTTCCCGGCAATGACGGAAGTCACAATATTCTCATAATCATTTCCGGCATAGCCTTCATAATAATAGGCCATCGAACCCAGGTCGTGCGCCTCGATCAGCCTGTCTAGGGCAATGGATGTCCGGGCGGCACGTTCCAGCTCACCGGCTTCGCATTGCTCGTCGATCTCGAAACAAGCGTTGAATTCATCCAGTTTGTCTTTTACATCTTCATCGGTAACGTTGTCGCGGTAGGCTTTCAGTTCGCACATCTCTACGATTTCCACATGCGTACCGAAAACAGACGACTGCCGGGTCAGGTCGGTATACACATCGAGCATCCCGCAATAATAATGGCCCAGGATTCCCATGCGGTTATTCTTCATCCTATTTACCACACGGGCGGCATCGATCCAGCCGTTTATCTGCTTCCACACATATTCTTCCTGCAAATAGCCGCTTACGATTTCATAAGGAATACCGGCGCGGTTGAACACGCTGGCAAATTCAGGTACGGAACAGGCCTGGCAATGTGCCAGCCACTCACCGGTCATTTTCCCCCTGTCACCCAAACCGTTTATATATTCATAGTCGATTGCCGCAACGGGCTGGATATTTAAGAGAATAACCGGGACCTTCACACGCTGGGCCAACGGCAGGACCGTCGAAGATAAAGCATAGGTAGAGATAAAGACAAACAGAAGGCTGATATCTTCCTTCTTCAGATCTTCCGCTGCCTCAACAGCTTTTACCGGGTTATCAGCAATCCCGGCGTTAACGACTTCGGTGTCCGGACGGGACATCTCCGATGCGATCCAGTACTGATATCCGCAAAGACGTGTGTATAATCCTTCAAATTGGGGCCAATACGTATCCAGGCCCAGTCCAATCAGGCCGACTTTAGTTTTTCCTGTTTTCATGGTATCTATTTTTCTATTATAAAATGTTATCAATAAGGAATACGGACGAATGCTTTTCTACCGGTAACGTAACCGTTGTCGTTTCCATGCCGGAAACACGTTTATGTTCATATGCCACCTTCATCCGCTGTCCAGTATGAGGGTTCAATAAGACAGGTTTCAGCTTCCCTCGCAACACGACATTTGCCTGATAGGGTTGCTTTCAAATTGGCAAAATAATAAACAGACTGATTTTTCAGTTCCTTATGAATGTAATTCAATTCATGCCCTGCTTCAAAGGCCACGTCAGGAACAGGATAGGAATCCTCGATTGCAGTCTTTAAAGCATCCGGTCCAGGTTTCTCTACGAAAAAGGCTTTACCCGCAGTTGCGTAGGAAGCATTGACACCTAATATACGGGAAATGATGTCTTTCACCTCCTTGTCCTGTCCCGGTTCTACCGATTTCTCCGGCAACTGGGTTGTAAATATGACATTCCCCCCGGATTTAAAGAAAGACTCGACCTGTCGTAAAGCCGTTAACGATATTGTTTTTACTCCGGGAATAATAATCAACCGGAAAGTTTCTTTGTTCACCTGATTGTCGAGGTGCAACAATCCTTTTTTCACACGGCATTTTGTAGATAAGACCTCCGGATGCAGATAAGTGAAATCACGCCCGAGGGTATCAGTCAATAAAGCCGAGACATGTGTATAATCCGTATTCGGGATCATTACCCCGCCTTCATAAAATCCCAGTTCCCCATCCATCACATGTTCTCCCTGAAGAGATTCGATCGGATAAAGGACTGCTATATCGGCGACATGTCTTCCTTCCTGCCGCAAAATATAGTTGAGACGGGACAGGAACTTATTAAATGCCGGAAGTGAATCGCGGTACAGTTCGTTCCGCCAGGATAACTCAGGCAGGAAAGTAACATTCCGATCATTATACCAGACAGCATGTGGGATAAGCGTATTGACCCCTTTCGTATATTGTTCCATGGCTATGTGGTAAAGCTCTTTTACACTGATATTCCCCATAGCGCCGTATGTTTCGGACATTACCTGGCGTTTGTCCCAGTTATAGGCAGAAGAAGAAACCACTTTATAAAACAATTCGGTCGGACGGCCTCCGCCAATTTTGTCAATACCGGGAATCCCCATATATTTCCCGCATAACATCAAGTCACCAGAAGTACCCACCGGATTTGCAATCTCTTCCTGATCCTGATGACCGGTAGAGTAAATGCCATGGGCAGAAGCCCATTCACCGATTATTTTCATAAAACCTTCGGAATACAAATGGGCACGCAAGCCAAACAGACGGTTCCGCGCAGATTGCGTTTCCTCCCCGATGTCATACCATAATGCCGGATACAGTAATTCGGGAGATTCCCCGTAACGGGAGATAAATTTCTCGTTAAACGCGTCTGTCCAGATACGTCCCTTAGCCCGGTACAGGGTCGGTTCATCAAAAAAAGTTTCTATGATCGTATTCCCGAAATAGGGAGAGAAACGGTCATAATATGCCTGATGAGTTTCTTTTACAAACAGCCTGACGGCTTCAGGGTCCAGATAATCCACATTCGGGTCGCCATCTTTCACACAGACGAAAAACATGATCTTCCAGGCTCCTTCCGGAACTTTCCATTTGAGTTTACCGGAACGAATATATTGTTCCAGCGAAATCCGATGCTTCGTCAGCGTGTCCATTGCAACGACCGACATCAGTTTTCCGGCAGGAACGACCTGTTCGAATGATTCGCCGACAGCTACTTTATACTCCATTTTGTCCAGCCGCTTGATCGTGGCATCCGGATATTTGTTCATGAAGCGAGGTACCCCATCCGCGTTGATGGCTCCCATACTTCCACTCGGAAAACCATACTCATCATACAGGGACATATGCACATCCAGTTTCTTGGCTTCCTCTATAATCTTGCTATAAAGATTGAAATAATCGTCTGACAGATATTCCGGCTTGAAGTCTTGCCCGAAAGGAAGGATTGCACAACCGCCATACCCGTCTTTTCGGATCATCTGACGGAATTGGTCCAGCAATTCGTTTTCATTGACCGTCGCATTATTCCAAAACCACAAAGGAACAGGCTTATATTTATTCTCCGGATTTACAAAAGCTGACTCACTGACCTGGGCAGATACTCCAAACGAGACAAAACACATACATATGACAAAGAAAATACCTTTCATTAAAGATTCTATTTAGGTTATACCAATGATTACCGTTTTTATGATTGTACAAATATAGAACCTCTGCTTCAACAGGTTATTTTCAAAACTGATTCTATTCTTCCTATTTTTGATAGTTCAGCCGGAGGATGTTTCTCCCATCTATATGTCTTATTTGGTTATTGTCAGCTTATCCACCTCTTTCCCCTCCATGTCCAGTATCCTGATGTTTAATTCTTTTACGCCTGCTTCCGCTTTCAGCACCGTATTATTGGAGTTTACAATAACCGGAAAACGAACACCGTCTTTCGGTTCATTCCGCATATACCGGTGAAGGTGGCCGCAAAGCATGAGATCGACACCGGCATTATTGAGTAAGGGGATAAACTTTTCGGCAACTTCCTGCTCACCATGCCAACCACCGAACGGAGGCATATGGCAAACTACGACTTTAAACGGTGCTTCTTTATACTCCTTGCTTTCAAGTACCTTCTTCAACCATTCCGCCTGTTCCGTACGATACTGGTCATAGACTGTTATGCCGGCATATTCAAGATCCGAATCCGGTTTATCTTCGCCACTGTCCAGGATAACAAAGCAGACAGGTCCCTGGCGGAACATATAATAGATGTGCTCCTGTTTCGGAGAGAAATAGTCCTGGAATGCGGTAGCAAAGGAACCGCGGGTTTCATGGTTTCCACGGGTATAGTACATCGGTATCTCGGAGGCGAAAAGCTCGGTTGCCTTATCCATAAAGCCTTCGAATATTTCCTTTTCATTGTTAAAAATAGAGACCATATCGCCATTGAACAGAAACATATCGGTCTTTTTCAGATCGCAATGGGAAACCAGTTTTTCCAGCACATCACTTTTTCCGTGGATATCGTTGACCATGGCAAAGTTCACGGATTGCCTGCCATGATCGCTGGTCAGGAACGTCAGCGGTTGCTTGCCGTAAACAGACGTTGCCGCCACATTCCCGTAAATCACCCGCCAGCCGACATGGCTTAACACTTCCTGCGAATACACCCGGTAGCGATAACGTGTGCCGGGCTTTAACCCTGTCAGATGCACAGAATGGACGGTAGAGGTCAGCTTGATGCCATTCTTCGCATTAAAGAACTTCGGACGTTCCGTCTGATAATAATGAGTTCCGTCATCAGGAGCCAGTTCCACCCAGCCGATCGAAGGCTTGTTTGCAGTCCATACAACAGTGACTTCATTTTCTCCCAGATTTTGCAGATAAGGGGCATGCGTTATCTTTATATCATCCTGGGCATAAGCAGAAAAAGTGATTAATACAGACAAAATAAACAGCAAACTGATTTTATTCATGGTATATCTTTTTAAGTTGTTAACGATCTCCTACAAAGATACATTCTTCATTTATTCCGGCAAACCCTACCGGGATTAAATCCCGTTATCTACAGGAAAGAAGCACACCTTCACAGACACGCCTCTCCTTTTATGACTGATTAAACTATACCAAAAGAATTTGGTCCATTTCTTATCAGATATGAACTATCCTGTCCCCGTGCTTGACACGGGGCCGCAGAAGAACAGGCAGTATCAAAAGATACATATAGGATACGGTTTGTGCTTTTGCGTTCCCGTGTCGAGCACGGGAACGGGATAGTTCAAATATTTCTATATTGAAACATCCTTTTGCTGCGGTTGCCTTGTTTACTATTGATGATTTACTTTTTGGGATATAAAAGCCAAGTCCTATCCGGAGAACATACTATTGGATACAAAGCGTCAGGAGAGTTCCTGGAAGTTAAAGGATTGTCAAAATGATATTTTATGTATGTGCTGAAGGAATTGTACGGACAAAGGGAAATGTCGATCTGTTTTTATAGAAATCTCGCCGACTTACCTTTATTCGCTTTGACCTGATTGTTGCAATATTCATATCACAAAAAATGCACATTATCTATGATTGTTACCCATATATCACATCTATTCATAATTTATTAACATATTGCTATTTTACACACACATCAAAAAACGGTTGCTCTGGAAATAAAAACTGTCTAAAAACATATGATTTTCTCTTTTAAAAGCACTAATTGAGGTGTTTTCCTTCTCTAAACGAATAAAAACTCCACTACAATAGAAATTTATCTCAGTTTAAACGAAATTGAAATCTGTTTAAACTAAAATTTTCTTCGGTTTAAACGAGATAAAAAGTCGATATCAGATATCTGTTATGTTAATAAATGTATGCTTCCCTTTTCTAAAATGAACAAATAAAAAATAAGTCTGTTTCCTCCAAAGGCCATTTACACTCATAATATTCATATATCATTCATTTTTATATCATTTTGATTTTGCCGTCTGTTTGGTTACAGGAAGTGAAGTTTCCATACGACTCTGATTTGCATCGACCGTTTCACTGATATCATGTTCACTATTATCGGTTGAAAGAGAAACTATTTTTCGCAATGACATACGTTTACTGGTAATTCTGGATCAGGTGAAAATACTGGATTCCACGCATCGCCAGCGCCTGACCTTTGATGTGTTTTTTCTGTGGTACAAATATTATCAGGCAACTCTTTCCGATATTTATTATGAGAGATAAACCGGATTTATTTTCTACTAACCCTTTCGACATACGAAAAAAGAAGTAATCTGGAGCCGGAAGTAATCGAAAAGATTGCCAAAGCATTAGATATACCCGAAGAAGCAATTACGGAACTAGGCGAAGCCACTTCCATTAATATCTTTTCCGGCACCTGGCAAGATAATGCTAATTGCCAGAATTATAATCCTACATTTAACCCCTTAGAAAAAGTCGTTGAATTATACGAACGTTTATTGAAAGCGGAGCAGGAGAAGGTGGCCATGTTACAGGAAGTGCTAAAGGACAAAAAGTAAAACAGTGAACATCAAATGTTACAAATAAAAGAGAGGGAGGCATGTAATAAACACCTCCCTCTCTTTTATTTATTTACAACAGATGAAACTTACTGCCCGCTCCACGGATTCTGATCTGATTCGGAGATCGCATCATTATTCAGGATTTCCATTTGCGGGATTTGGCAGAAGAAACGGTAATCGTTCGACTCCAGCGTCCCTATCGGTTGCGGATCGAGCGCATTATATCCGTTCAGATACTGCATGCCCCATACGTAATGTCCGGCAGGATTAGTAGTTGATTCACCGATACGAACCAATCTCTTTTGCAGGCGCACCAGGTCATAAAAACCGGCTTGTCCTTCACAGATCAACTCTTTACGGCGTTCCACATAGATGTCTTCCAGCAAAGCTTCGCCTCCGGCATTGGTTGTCGGGGTAGCATTACGCGCCACCTGCAAACGGTTCAGCAGATTCAAGGCCTCACCGGAGTTACCTTTTTGAGCGGCAGCCTCCGCCATGATCAGTAGCATCTCAGCTCCGCGCATCAGACAGACTTCCGGACGGGTGGCACTTTGAATAACGCTTCCGCCGTCTTCACCATAATGCTTGTATTTGTCGAAAGCCCATTTTGTATTGATTTCCGTATTCGCATTGTTCGTACGTTTCCAGAACTGGTAACGGTCTTCTTTTTCTTCAAATAGTTTCACAAACTGCTCATCCACGAAGTAGTCAAGGAACGAGTAGATAGGACCATCGGCATAACCCTCGCCGTAGCTGGCATCCTGGTTATACCAGAAATTGAACTGCGTACTACCGCCCAGGTTATTATCGGCGGTATATTTCATGGCCCATACCACTTCCGCATAATTGCCGGAGATCATATCGTCGAAACCGGAACGGTATTGTTCGCGGGTCATCAACTGGCTGTGCTGGTCGTAGACGATCTTGGCTTCATTGTAAGCGCCGTCCCAGTTCTGCATCACCAGATAAACACGGGCCAGGATTCCCGAACATATTTTGGAGTTGATCAGCCACATATCGTCCGGATTATAATCGGCAAGCAATGTTTTAGCCGTCGTCAGGTCGGACACAATCTGGGTATAGACTTCCTCTACGGTAGAAAAACCTTTATGGGATTCATCATCGGAAGAGGTACGCAGGATCACCCCACGCTTGCTTTTAGCTATCGCATACGTCTGCTGGTAATTCTGGATCAGATGGAAATACTGGATTCCACGCATCGCCAACGCCTGGCCTTTGATATGTTTTTTCTGTGTTTCATCACCGGCGGCGGCATCCACATTGGTCAGGATGATATTGGCACGGTTGATCACATTATAGCACATCGACCAGATTTTTGAGGCATTTCCGTCAGCCTGTGTTTTTGAGTTGGAATACTGGTATGCTGTTACCTGATCACCTCCCATATTGGTATGGCTGATCACGTCGGCACCACTCGCATCGACATACATCTGGAATCCGGGAAGACCGGCATACACACGGTCACCTTTATCAGTATTAAAATACAGCTGCTTATAGGCTGAAGTCAATACTTTTTCCAACTGGGAGACATTCCCCAGTACATCTTCATCGTTTACTTTCACGTAGGAGCTGGTTGTCAGGTCGTCGTTACATCCGGTCAGGGCCATACCAGCAAAAACCAGGGACAGGAAGGATATATTTATAAATCGTTTCATAAATATCATTTTTTACGTTTACAATGTGATTTGAATACCGACCATATACAGTCTTCTCGAACCCTGAATACCGTTATCGGTTTCAGCATTACCGTTATAACTGTTACCCATTATACCTGTTTCGGGGTCTGTGTAGCGTTTTTTGGCAGGACCGAAAGTCAACAGGTTATTACCGGTTACATAAACACGCAGGTTTTCTACCAGGGCCTTGCGGGTAAGGCTCTTAGGCAGCGTATAGCCTAATGTCAGGTTTCTCAGACGCCAGTAGTGGTTGTCGAATACGAAGTTATCTGCATATTTTACCGTCGCGCCATACTGGTTGTACGACCAACGTGGGATAAGCACATCCGCATCGCCCGGCTGACGCCATCTGTCCTCAACCAACTCCTGTATCACACCGACACCCGGACGGTTCATGATACGTTCTTTATATGTATAGTCCGATATTTTGGAACCATAAGAATAATAGAACATGAACGACAGGTCGATCCCTTTGAACTGGAAGTTATTGGTGATAGCACCGAACACTTTGGGAATCGCGGAGCCACAGTACACAAAATCGTCTGTCGTTACTTCTTCCTGCTTTTCCGTACGTTTCCAACCGCCGTTACCATCGCGGATCAACCAGCCGGGTACTCCGGTTTCCGGATTAACACCGTCGTACTGGGGAGCGATAAATTCATACAGAGACTTGCCTTCCTCCATCTTGTAGGTACAGGCGGTACCAGAATAAGTGTAAGGACCTGTAGGCAAATAAGTCACCTCATTTTTCAGCGTACTCATGTTGGCATCGATATCCCATCTGAAATCTTTCGTTGTAAGGATATTCGCATTCAATGTGATTTCAATCCCGCTATTACGCAGGTCACCGATATTCATATTATACCCGGATGCACTACCAACCTGGGCAGAGAGAGGCAGTTCCTTATAATACAACAAGTCATGGGAAGTACGGGAATAATATTCCACTGTACCGCTAAGTCGGTTGAATACGGAAAAATCTAAACCGATATTCCATTGCTGATTACTTTCCCACTTCAAGTCCGGTGTCGGATAGGTAGATGGTTTTAAACCGGATTTCAGATACAGGTCATCACTTTCATAAGTACCCTGGTATCCGTAAAGGACTTCATCCCCTGCCTTACCATTCGATTCACGCACGATCAGCTTATCATTACCAGTCGTACCGTAACTACCACGCAACGAAAGGTTATCAATCCATTTCAGGTCTTCCATAAAACCTTCTTTCGATATTCGCCATGAACCGCCTGTCGACCAGAATGTACCCCAGCGATGATCGGAGCTGAAACGGGAAGAACCATCCTCACGAAGCGAAGCGGACAAGTAATACTTATTCAAGAAGTTATAATCGACTTTACCGAAGAACGAAAGCAGAGAGTATTTATCACGTCCGCCGGAAACACCGAAGTTCTTGGTGGTATTCGATAATTCATATTTACCCAGTTCCATGATACCTTCACCCCAACCTTGTTCGTAGTGGGAGTCCCAGGTATACCACTCATGTCCGACCAGACCTGAAATCGTATGGTCACCAATCATCCATTCACCAGACAATACATTATTCCAGGTGGTGGAACGTTTATTGAAATTATAACGGCTGGCATAACCACCGTCTGCCAGTATAGAAATACCATAAGGTGCAGTCTGTCCGCTGCCATGTACGGCGGAAGTATATTGCATGGTACGATACCAGTAATCGTCAATATTCAAAGCCGAACGGAATTTCAGGTTGAAAGGAAGAGTAAACTCTGTATTTACCTGGGCAGACAGGATATGCCCCATATTGTTATCGAAACTGTCATCGTTCGGATTATCCCAATAATCACCCGAGTTATTCAGGATATGGGCACCAAAGAAGTTATTGGTATATTTACCGTAACTGTACATCCGTTCCCCTGTTTTTTCAGAAACGACCCAACCGGTATTATCTTCATTACGTAACCAGGGTGAAGACAAAGTCGTCGTAAAGTTAGCCGCACGGCTGGCACCACCGGAAAGGTTCTGGCGATGACGCGAATAAGAAAGGCTACCGGCCACTTTCCACCAATCGAACAACTCTGTACTCAGGTTGGTACGGAAAGAATAACGTTTATAATACTGCCGGTTACCATATCCCTGGTCGTCCAGATAACCGCCGGAGAAGAAATAGGCTGTTTTTCCACCATTGGCCTGACCACTTATATCCACACTATAATCCTGGCGCAGTTTACGGGAGAAGATAGCTTTGTAGACATCCCAATCATCTTCATCCCAGACATATTCCAGATTAGGATTCATGTAAGGATTCCCATTGCCGTCATGCAATACGTAATTTTCATTGATATGTCTGAACGGAGTGACATAAATCAGATTACCATTCGAATCTTTTGTAGCCTTTACCTGTTTGGTCAATGCCTGTGACGAAGCATAATCGCCCGCCTGTTGCATATTCATGCCGTCATAAAGAAGGGCATCATAATACAAGGCATACCAGGTATTTTCCAGCTGCTGGTACGGATCGGCTTTTTTCGGATTCTTGACAGCATTATCCGAAGTACCCCAACCTCCGCGGAAGTTAATACGCGGTTTTTCTGATTTACCCCGCTTGGTTGTAATCATTACGACGCCGTTTGCTGCACGCGAACCGTAAAGCGAAGTGGCCGCCGCATCCTTCAGCACCGTCATCGATTCTATGTCCGTAGGATTGATCTGATTCAGTTTTCCATCGTAAGGCATCCCGTCCACAATATATAACGGATCGGCCTTTCCGGACATGGAAGCAATACCACGGATCTCCACACGGGCATCAGCTCCGGGGTTACCCTGTACATTCACAACATTCACACCGGCACTCATCCCCTGCAATGCTTCCGCAAAGCCGGAGCCCATGATCTTTTCGAGTTTTTCAGCTTTTACAACGGAGGCCGATCCGGTGAAGGTTGATTTCTTAGCCGTTCCATAGGCTACGACAACGACTTCATCCAGGTCCTGTGTCGCATCACTTAATTTTACATTTAAAATAGATTGCCCGTTCCAAGTGATCTCCTGAGTGGCCAGGCCGACAAAGGAAATAACAATAACCGCTCCCCGCCGAACATTATCCAGCGTAAACTTTCCATCGATATCGGTTATCGTACCGATAGTGGTTCCTTTCACTACAACAGAAGCTCCGGCGACAGGTCCCATCTGGTCCTCTACCAGGCCGGTTACCTTATTACCCTGTTGTACTACCATCGTTTCCGGACCTGTAGGATTGGCAGCAATCGCACCTGCCGCACCTAATAATACAGAAATCATTAGTGATCTAATTAGTTTTGAGTTGGTCCACATAGCTAAATTCAAGTCTTTAATTAAATAAAATTAATCACAATAGCGTTCATTTCATTAGAGGTTACACTTTTCTAGGATAAAAGTGACTGGCATACATTGCAATAAAATAAAGTTAACTAAAACAAAGATATACTGATCATTACGCACAACACCCTTCTATATTTCCACTCTACAAACTACAGTATCTCCATCAGCAAATATAACTTATCATTATTTAATACAAGCATAATTATGTATATTTATTGCTCTAATAAATATATTTTAACCACCATTTAATTGATTTTTTTATCTAAAATCCACATTCAAACAATGACATACATATTGGGATGAAAAATCAATAACAGTTGCAACCAAAAACATTTTTTAACCATTAACGCATTACATAAACCATAAAAAAACGGCAACCCGAAAAGCCGGATTGCCGTTTTTATATCACAAAATGTTTAACTATTAATGTATCACCATTTATTAGTTGTTTTCAGGACGAAGTTTACGAACAACAGCACCTGCACGCCACATTTCACTTTCGCGAAGAGCAGCCAGTTCTTTTTCCAGACCTTCACGATAGTCAGGCTTGCTGTTTGTGTCAATAGAACGCTGTGCTTCGTTACCGCAGGCAACTTCGCTATACAACTTCTGGAACACCGGTTTTGTAGCATCGTGGAACGGGCCCATCCAGTCCAAAGCACCACGCTGTGCAGTTGTTGAACAGTTTGCATACATCCAGTCCATACCGTTTTCTGCGAACAACGGCATCAATGACTGAGTCAGTTCTTCTACTGTTTCATTGAATGCTTCAGAAGGTTCGTGACCGTTTTCACGCAAAGTTTCGTACTGAGCCAACAGTAATCCCTGGATAGCTCCCATCAAAGTACCACGTTCGCCGGTCAGGTCAGAATAAACTTCTTTCTTGAATGTTGTTTCAAACAAGTAACCAGAACCAACACCGATACCCAGTGCAATCACGCGATCCCATGCTTTGCCTGTTGCATCCTGGAAGATTGCGTAGCTTGAGTTCAGACCACGACCCTGCAAGAACATACGGCGCAGTGAAGTACCTGAACCTTTCGGAGCAACCAGGATTACGTCTACATCAGCAGGAGGGATGATGTTTGTACGTTCTTTGTAAGTGATACCGAATCCGTGAGAGAAATACAAAGCCTTACCCGGAGTCAGGTATTTTTTGATGCGCGGCCAAACTTCAATCTGAGCAGCATCTGAAAGCAGATATTGGATGATAGTTGCTTTTTCGCATGCTTCTTCGATATCGAACAGTGTTTCGCCCGGTACCCAACCGTCAGCAACGGCCTTTTCCCAGGTCTTACCACCTTTACGTTGTCCTACAATTACGTTAAAACCGTTGTCGCGCAGGTTCAAGCTCTGGCCAGGACCTTGTACGCCGTAACCTATTACAGCGATTGTTTCGTCTTTCAATACTTCTCTTGCCTTTTCCAACGGAAATTCTTCGCGGGTTACTACGTTTTCGTCAACGCCGCCAAAATTCATTACTGCCATTTTCTTTTTACTATTAAAATGTATATAAAATAATTTGTTTTTCAGATCCAGGTAACGGCGGCGCGGCTGATAGCTTTGCCGTCGTGACAAATGGACATGTTGTATTTGTCCGGGGATATCTCCTGGTTATGGAGAGTCAGCTCCATCCCATACTTTCCTTCGGACTGATAAGCTATTTCAAAACGGCTTATCTCTTTTTCTCGGAACAGGCTGATATCGAACAAGTCGAGCAGGTGTTCCATGTATTTGATACTGTTCAGGTGGCCGTTTACGTCCAGGTCACTGTACTTCACACGATAAGGTTCGCCGGAAGTGTTGTTTTCCACCGGAGCAATTTTACCCGGTTTTTCAATCGGACAGGGACGGTCGGTGATATAAGCACTCAGGCCCTCCACATCGAGCAAGGTCGGGCGGCGGGTTTCCATATCGATAGCCGCCCAGATAGAGCGGGCAAAGCCAAAGGTCTTGCCTTCACCGTTCACCAGTTCGAAGCAACGGCTGGTAAACAACTTACCGACCTCATCCACCCAGGTATATAAAGTTACGGATTCAGACATGGCAGGGTAAGAAGTCATCTCGATAGCCAGACGGGAAAGAACCCAGGCGGTATGCCTTTCGGTCATATCGTTATATCCGAATCCACGGTCGGCGGCATGGCAAGAAGCTGCATGCAACAAATATGTGCCGATCATAGGGATTGTGATACGTCCCCGGAAGTCCATCAGATAAGACTCTGTTACGAAATGAAATTCTCCTACTTTATTCTTCTCCATAATTTATTTTATTTACAAAATGTTTCCTTGTTGTTCTCAGACATGTTTTTCCTGCAACTTCTTTTCCATTGCAGATAACATGTCGCTCAGACGTTCTACCTTACTCTTCGTTATGGCAATGCGTCCGGAACGGATAAATTGCAGGACACCGATCGTCTCACTCAATTCTTTAAACAAAGCCTGTGTCTCATCATAATGACCACTCTTTTCCAACACCACACAATCCTCATTCATTTCAAGGATACGGGCATTGTACTTACGGATCAGATCCTCAACCGTCCCCATCTTGATAAAGAGTTCGGTACTCAGTTTATAAAGAGCAATTTCCTGGTAAACCAGGTCTTCATCCGTATTATAATAGGCTTTCAGGATATCCACACGCTTGTCGATCTGTTTTACGACCTTGTCGATCGTATCCTCGTCGGCAAAGGTAGTAATTGTAAACTTATGTATTCCCTTTATAGCAGAGGGAGAAACAGAAAGCGTCTCAATGTTCAGTTGCCGGCGCGTAAAGATAACAGTTATCTGATTCAGAAGACCAACAGTGTTTTCCGAAAAGATAATAACGGTATATAATTGTTTTGTATTCATAGTTTCTCCTCCTTACTTATCACCCAAAATCATGTTTGTCACGCTTCCTCCGGCCGGAACCATCGGATATACCATACCACAAGTTTCCACATTGGCAACCAACATATAGGCACCATCGTGATTCAACATTTCAGCAATCGCCTCATCCAAGTCTTCCCGTTTATCTACCGCACGGGAAGCAATACCAAAAGCCTTGGCTATCGCTACAAAATCCGGATTCTTCATGATGGTATTCGAATACCGTTCGTTGAAGAACAGCTCCTGCCACTGGCGTACCATTCCCAGGAAATTGTTGTTAAGAACGATGATCTTTACATTCAGATTTTCCTGCATGATAGTTCCCAACTCCTGGATAGTCATCTGGATACCACCGTCGCCGGTAAAGAAACAAACCGTACGGTCAGGAGCTCCCAGCTTCGCTCCAATGGCGGCGGGAAGGCCAAAGCCCATCGTCCCCAGACCTCCTGAAGTAACTACGCTGCGTGT
Source organism: Parabacteroides goldsteinii (assembly GCF_020091425.1). Taxonomy (NCBI): domain Bacteria; kingdom Pseudomonadati; phylum Bacteroidota; class Bacteroidia; order Bacteroidales; family Tannerellaceae; genus Parabacteroides; species Parabacteroides goldsteinii. Next base: position 3,751,855 of record NZ_CP081906.1, read on the forward strand.
TTGTTTATATTTGAAATAGCGAACACCCATCATCTGATTCTGACCAACATCCGTAACCAGAATCGCATCATTATCGGTTGCTTCGGAAACCTTACGGACTACTTCGCCCATTTTCAGTTGGCCTTCGGTAGGATAGAGTTCTTTTTCTATTACCTTATTATATTCCTCTTTTTCATCCGGTTCGAATTCAGCATTCCATTCCGGACGCTTCCGTTCTTCCAGTAAAGCCGTAATCATCGGAATCGTATGCTTGGCATTTCCCAGCACTTTCACGTCGACCGGCACATTCTTTCCGATCTCCGAATTGTCGATATCCAGGTGGATAATCTTTGCCTGCTTGGCATAAGTCTTCAGATCACCGGTTACGCGGTCATCGAAACGCATACCGATAGCAATCAGCACGTCACATTCGTTTGTCTTGCGGTTCGGTCCGACATTTCCATGCATCCCCAACATACCTTTATTTAATGGGAAGTCCGAAGGTAATGCAGACAAGCCTAATACGGTAGAACCGGCTGGTATATCGTTTTTCAACAAGAATTCTTTCAGTTCTTCTTCAGCTCCTCCCAGGATAACACCCTGCCCAACCAGACAGAAAGGCTTTTTGGCATTATTTATCAATGAAGCAGCCGCCTCGATACGCTCCTCCCTGATATCCGGTTCTGGCTGGTAACTACGAACATAATCCACTTTCTGATACTCATAATCTACCAAACCCACCTGTGCATCTTTCGCCAAATCCAGTACCACTGGTCCCGGGCGACCGGTCGATGCGATATAGAAAGCACGGGAAACGGCCCACGCAATTTCTTCCGGGCGGCGTATCTGGTAAGCCCATTTGGTAATCGGTTGTGTGATACCGATCACATCGACTTCCTGAAAAGCATCTGTTCCAAGCAGCGGAGACGGAACCTGGCCGGCAATCACCACCATCGGTGTACTGTCCATCAGCGCATCGGCAATACCAGTGATGGTATTGGTTGCCCCGGGACCCGAAGTAACCACCGTTACTCCCACTTTTCCGGAAACACGGGCATATCCCTGTGCAGCATGTGTTGCACCTTGTTCGTGGCGCACCAGAATATGTTTTAACTGATCTCTGTAATCGTATAAACTATCGTAAATTGGTATCGCCTGCCCACCCGGATAACCGAAGATAGTATCTACTCCTTCAGCGATCAGCGCTTTCAGCAAAGCTTCCGAACCGGTTATCTTTTGTTTGTCCATCTCTAAAATATAGTATTTGGTGTTTATTAATCTTCTACTATTCGTACACCGCCCTTATCGGCCGAAGCAACCATCTTTGCGTATGCTTTCAGTGCTTTCGATACCGTACGTTGGCGGAAAGGAGGTGTAAAGGCTTTTGTTCCGCGGGCTTCTTCCGCTTCACGGCGTTTGGCCAGTTCTTCGTCTGTCACCTTTACATGTATGGTTCTTTCGGGAATATTAATTTCGATAATATCGCCGTCTTTCACTAAGCCAATCGCTCCGCCGGCAGCCGCTTCGGGAGAAATATGTCCGATTGACAAACCCGATGTTCCACCGCTGAAGCGTCCGTCTGTGATTAGCGCACATTCTTTACCCAGGTGTTTACTCTTTATATAAGAGGTAGGATACAACATTTCCTGCATACCCGGACCACCCTTAGGACCTTCATAGGTGATAACGACGACATCGCCGGAGACGACTTTATCTTTCAGGATACCTTCGCAAGCGGCATCCTGCGAATCGAATACTTTGGCAGGACCGGCAAAACGGAAGATACTTTCGTCTACCCCGGCTGTTTTAACCACACAACCGTCCTGTGCGATATTTCCATACAGAACTGCCAGACCGCCGTCTTTCACATAAGCATGTTCCACATCACGGATACATCCGGTTGCACGGTCGGTATCCAGTTCTTTATAATAACTTTCCTGCGATCCGAGCACCAGGTTGAAACGGTGGGCCGGAGCACTTTTATAAATATTGATTGCTTCTTCCGTTACATTTACAGAGGTAATGCAGTATTGGTCGATAGCCTCATTCAAAGTCAGCCCATCCGCACGGTTCACGGAACCGTCCACCAGACCGGCTTTTACCAGCTCATTCATAATACCGATGATACCTCCGGCACGGTTCACATCTTCCACATGATAAGAACAACTCGGAGCCACTTTACAGATAACCGGTGTTTTGCGTGAAAGCATATCGATGTCTTTCATTGTAAAATCGACTTCCGCTTCATGAGCCACAGCCAACAGGTGAAGGACTGTATTCGTCGATCCCCCCATGGCAATATCCAGCGACATAGCATTCAGAAAGGCCTGCCGGGTGGCAATACTGCGAGGCAATACGGAATCATCGCCGTCACGATAATATTTAAAGGCATTATCAACAATCATCTTCGCGGCTTTTTTGAACAGGCGGGTACGGTTGGCATGTGTTGCAACAACTGTTCCGTTGCCGGGAAGAGCCAATCCAATCGCTTCGTTCAGACAGTTCATAGAGTTAGCCGTGAACATACCAGAACAGCAACCGCAGGTCGGGCAAGCGGAACGTTCCACCTTTTCCACTTGTTCGTCGCTGATAGAATCGTCAGCCGCTTCAATCATGGCGTCGATCAAATCGAGTGCACGTCCGTCCAGATTACCGGCTTCCATCGGACCGCCGGACACAAAGATTGTCGGAATATTCAGACGCATACTGGCCATCAGCATACCCGGAGTAATCTTGTCGCAGTTACTGATACAAACCATAGCATCCGCCTTATGCGCATTCACCATATATTCCACACTGTCAGCAATGATGTCGCGGGAAGGCAGAGAATAAAGCATTCCGTCGTGTCCCATAGCAATACCGTCATCAATAGCAATCGTATTAAATTCAGCGGCAAAGCAACCGAGCTTTTCGATTTCCGCTTTTACCTGCTGTCCGATCTCGTGTAGATGCACATGGCCCGGTACAAACTGGGTAAATGAATTCACAATGGCAATGATCGGTTTACCGAACTGTTCTTCTTTCATGCCGTTGGCACGCCATAATGCACGGGCTCCGGCCATACGTCTGCCTTCTGTGCTATAGGAGCTTCTTAACGGATTCTTCATCATATCTGTTTTTATCTTTTAGTCAATAAAAAAGCCCTTCTCTATATGGAGAAAGGCTTAAGAAATATCTTTTACGACTTCACAACTTCTTACACACCTTTCTCCTTACCTACTAATGACTAGAAGGACCACCACGAGAATAATATGTAATACATTGTTCATCATCTTTTCTTATCGTCTTTATTTTGTTTGACGCTGCAAATGTAGAATAATAATTTGTACGAGCAAAGGATTTAAAAGAAAAATCTTACTTTTTCTTTCATTTATCAATAAAAGAGGGCGGTTCATCTTGCATTTTAACAGAGAACCTGCCCTCAATCAATTGAATTCTTATTTCTGAGCCTCCATTCGCTTCATATTCGATAATTTCCGGTCATTCATCTTTACTGATGCGATTGTTCAATTCTTTCAACAAAGCATACGATTTCGGAGAAATCGTTCCATCCTGATAAATCCGGACATTAATCATCGGAAGATTTTTCCGTTTGTTAGATTCTTTCACTACCTGTGTCAATTCGTCAATAGAAAGGACCGGATCACCGATAATGGAATCTTTATAAATGTGCGTCCAGTCACCCGGCTCCAATGTTCCGGAGAAAGTTGCCTGTAAACCATCCTGAGGGCCACCGTGAAACAACCCGTCCCCATCCAACGGAAGAGAAGGATCGTTAACACCAGCACTGGCCAAAGACAAACCCAGTTCGCCTGCATAATAATCCTGAAAGTCCGTCAGTTTCGGCAATATCCAGGAATTAAAACAAATCGCCAACTCCTTATTTCCACTTTTGGCGGCTTTAGCAATCTTTTCAAACGAAGCGCCGTTAGGATAATAACCGATACCGTCATCCATCCACAAACCGGCCAGACGATTTCCATACCGCTGGCTAATCTCTCCCACTATCTTTTCCACATTTGTAAACAAATCTCCTGCATTATCACGTGTATAATGCTGCTTGTCCCACCATTCTTTATCTCCATGACCGACATGGTAATACAGAATCAGACGAATGCCGTATTTACCCAACGCATCAGATAAATCAGCCACTAAATCTCTCTTTGTGGTACGCCCCGGCAAAATAGAATCGATTGCCTGTATCGGAGCCGGGAAATAATATTCCGCCCACGACGTTGTAAAAAATATCAACTTCCCGCCACATTCGTAAACAGTTCGTGCAAAGCGGTCCACATCAAAGTTATTGACCGCATCCTCATAGGCTAACGGCTCTCCTGACTGAGGCATACTCTTTGAATTCCAGTGGAAGAAAAAGCCATAAGGCAAATCCGCCATCCAGGATGTATTACTGCGAAGTGATGTAGCTTCCGCCCGCAACTGCTCATAAGTCTCCGGCCGGGTGACTTCCAACGAGTACAGATACACATTAAAATCATCCTGCTTACCGGGTTTGCCAATCTTTAAAGATAAAACGGAAGTCCCCTGATTAAAATGTAAAGGACGGGGGAACCGGCAACGCTGCCATCCGGTTGTATTTATCCGGCAAATAACACTGTCCGTTCCATTGGATAATACCAACTCCGTTTCTTCCCCATCTCCCATCCGGTTGACAGAAACGATCATTTCAGCCATGTAGTCTTCACCGTCCGTATTGACTTTCCAGGATATTGACTGCTCGGGAGTTTTCCAGTTCTCCGCCCAGAATGCTTTATAAGGTTCTTCCGGATAAAGTTGTTTCACACCATTATTCAGTTCTCCACGAAAAGGAATCAACCGGTTTATGTTCGCCGAATCCAGGTTTAATGCCGTCGGATCAACCGGATTACTGCAAGCGGCCAGACACATAACAAACAAAGACAAAAAATAAATATATTGCTTTTTCATTCGTATTTTACGGATATAGGAAGGGCCAATCCAATAATAACTCAGACCGGCCCTTCATGTATTCTACATTAATTATCTGTAATCCGGATTCTGAGGTATGTTGTTATTCAGAATTTCGGTATCAGGAATCAACCAAGTATTGTTGTAAGCACCGATAGGGACATTCAATCTGCTGCCACGCGCTTTCTGTACCTTATCGAATGTCTGGGTACGTTTCAAATCGTACCAGGCAAAACCCTCTTCATACAATTCATGCTGACGTTCCAGCAGAACGGCTTCACGGAACTGGTCCTGAGAAAGTCCGCTCAAGTCAGGCACGTTTGTCGGGTCGTTCTGGTCGACACGGGCACGTTTTCGGATAGCATTGATATATTGATAAGCACCGGCCGGTCCGTTTATCTCATTTTCAGCTTCGGCGGCAATCAGATACATTTCAGCCAAACGAATCAATTGAGTCTGCCAGGTCAAAATATTGGTATTAGATGCTGGCAACTCCTGTTCCAGATACTCTTCATTGATATACTTATTATAATATGTACGCGCGATGACTTTATTTCCTTTCGCATTTACATATTCAGGTTTAATTCCCCATTCTTTACGCATATCACCTTTATCGAAGCTGGCGATAAAAGCATCTGTCGGAAGATACAAGGCTGTCTGGCTGCCAATCGGTGAAGATTCATTATGCATACCGCTATAGCTATCGGGAGCGGAAAACAACTGAGCCCAGATAGTTTCAGCCGTATAACGTTCCGTCTTAAAGACTTTATCGAAGGTAGGCATCAAAGAATACTGACCGCTGTTGATTACTTCAAGCGCTTTCTCTTTGGCTTTCGCATAATTTTCTTTCTGATTCATCGGGAAGCCGGCAGAAGTCAGATAGATACGTGCCATAATCGCTTTTACGACCCATTTATTTACACGTCCCATATCCTGCGCTTCTTCCGGAAGTTTTTGTTCCGCATCCAGAATATCGTCAAAAATAAACTGATAGATATCAGCCTGCGGCGTACGGTCTATTGCCACGTCGGCATCACTGGTCACGACTTTATCCCGCAAAGGGACATCTCCAAAGAACTGGACCAATGTAAAATAAGACCAGGCACGCAAACATTTCGCCTCACCGATAATACGATTCTTGGTTTCGGCAGTAAAATCCTTATCTTCTATCGACTCCAATATCATATTCGCATTCTTTATCGTACTGTATGGGCCGGACCAGGCATTTCTAAAAGCATAAAAACCATATCCCGGATTATTTGCCCAGATATCCCCGACCTGTTCAGCCGATTCAGGCTTATCATTATAGTCGGCAAAAACTTCCGTCAGATTCAGATTTTGTCCCTGAGGATATAACCCTTTCAAAGCTCCGTCAAAATCTTCCACCGTTTGATAGAAGGAAGAGGGAGAAATAAACGTTTTCGGGTCTTCTTCCAGCCAATCGGAGCAAGAAACAGACAGAATAACCGGTACAGCCAGCAATATATTTTTAATCAGTGTTTTCATTCTTTTCATACGTATTAAAATTTAACCTGTAAACCCAAAGTAAATGATTTCGCAGACGGGTAAACCCCTCTGTCCCATCCGTTCACGGCAGAAGACGTCCAGGATGCTTCCGGGTCATAATGAGAATAGCTTGTAATCGTAATCAGATTCTGTCCGCTCAGATAAACCGAGATATTAGGTTTACGGGAACCCGCGAACCATTGAGACGGCAACGTATAAGCCAGTTTGATATCTTTGAATCGCAGATACGAACCGTTTTCCACCCAAACCGAACTCGGGTCACCGAAGGCCAGATAATCCTTGGTCGCAACAGAAGCACGTGCATATTTGGCATTCGGATTTTCAGGAGTCCAATGGTTTTCCCAAACATCTTTGCGGATATTCCATGTGCCACCGATATTAGTGATACTTTTATTAAATTCATTAACGATATCACCACCAACACTACCTATTAACAGGAATGATAACTCGAAGTTATTCCAATTGATAATATTCGTCAGACCGAAAGTAAACTTAGGCTGCGTATTTGCAATAATCGTTTTATCACCTGTTGTAATACCAGCTTTCCCGTCCGTGTCTTTATACCGGTAATCACCTGCTTTCTTGGTTGCTTCGCCGTTCAAACGAGCTTCTTCATCCGTCTGATAAATACCTTCTATTTCGTAGCCATACAATTGGAACGGAGCTTTACCGACAAACAGAGGGAACCAGTTTCCGCCACCGATAGGAGCATCTATCCGCTGAATCTTATTTCCATACACATCCGAACCCAAATCTTTCACGATTGATCTATTGGATGTAATATTCAAATTAGTCGTCCAGTTCACTTTTCCTTTCATATTGATTGTATTGATAGATATTTCAAAACCTTTATTATCAATACGTCCTAAGTTTCTCAGCATAGAAGAATATCCGGAAGACGGGGGAAGAGTCGCATTATACAGCAAGTCACGCGTTTGTTTCCAATAATAGTCAAAACCGATATTCAGGCGGTTGGAAAAGAATCCAAAGTCGACACCTATATCCGTTTGTGTAGTTGTTTCCCATTTCAAGTCGTCGTTTGCCATGGAGGATAAACCGAAACCAATATCTTTTCCATCACCGAAAATAGGACCGGAAGTTCCCAGACGGGCGAAAGTCTGATACGGGCTAATAGATTGATTACCGGTCTGTCCGATACTGGCACGCAGTTTCAGATTGCTCAGCCAATCAATATCTTGCATAAAATTCTCTTCCGACAAACGCCAGGCCAATGCGGCGGAAGGGAAGAAAGCGAATTTATGGTTCTTACTGAATTTAGACGAACCGTCATATCGTGCGGTGACAGTCAACAGATATCTTTCCATCAGGTTATAATTGGCACGTCCCAGGAAAGAAGCCATCCGGTAATCGCTGTAACCGGAAGACGGAGTTCCGGGTGTAGAGGCTACTCCCAAATTATTCGTTTCATAGACATCGCGCAGAAATCCTGTACCTGAGCCGCCCAAATCATTATACTGATAGGTCTGGAAAGTAACACCACCCATCAGGTTCAATGCATGATTCTTATTGAACCGCTTGTCGTAGGTCAAAATATTCTCATTAATAATAGTATAATAATTAGATTTTGACTTAGACGCATCACCATCCAATTTACCTCCGGCAGACAAACCAATCGGAATGTACCGATCGGAACTACCCGCATTGACTTCAGCACCGGCATTCACCCGGAAAGTCAATCCGTCGATAATCTCATAGATAAGCGACATATTCGCCAGTAAGCGGGAATTAACGGTTTTATTCTTATACAATTCAGCCATACCGACAGGGTTTGTTCCTCCCCAGGGAGTTCCCGAGAAATTGGTGTACTTGCCATCGGCATCTCTTATTTCCTGTATCGGAGCCATGACCATTGCCGTATAAGCAATCGCTCCCCAGCCATCCGCATTACTGTTCGCTGTATTCTGAGTTCCGTATGAATAAGCGATACTGGCATTCAACGACAAATTTCTCGCCAGCTTCTGGTCGCCATTGATACGCAATGCAAAACGGTTATAATCAGAACCTTTGATAATACCTTCCTGGTTCATATAGTTCAGAGAGGAGTACAACTTCGTTTTATCCGTACCGCCCGAGACAGACACCTGATGACTATGCGTCAAGGCAGTCTGATAAGCCAGGTCCTGCCAGTCATTGTTCGGCAGCATAGCTGCTTGCTCCGGTGTGATGGCAATACCGTTCCCGTCATTCTGGGAAACTTCATTTACCATGGCGATATAATCATCTTTTCCCAGTAAATCCAGTTTCTTTCTTAAAGAAGAAACACCGACATATCCATTATATTCAAGGACCGTATCGCCGGTACGTCCTCTTTTCGTCGTAATCATAACGACACCGTTCGCACCACGTGAACCGTAGATAGCCGTAGAAGATGCATCTTTCAATACTTCCATCGACAGAATGTCTTCCGGGTTAATATCCGAATTCATCTTTTCTACCGGCATACCGTCAATGACATAAAGCGGTTCGTTACCACCTGCCAGGGAGTTACTTCCACGGACACGAATCATCATCGATTCACCCGGCTGACCGGTTCTGGCATTAACCTGCACACCGGCTATTTGCCCCTGCAACGCACGGTCGGCACTGGTTATACCCACCTGGCTCACGTCCTTCATCTGCACGGAACCGACAGCTCCCGTCAAGTCGCTCTTCTTTACCGTACCATAACCGATAACCACAACCTCATCCAAGGCTTCGGAATCCTCGCGAAGTGAAACATTAACGACATCTCCGCTTCCGACCTTTACTTCCTGGGTGTTGTAACCGATATAAGATATCTGCAACACACCACCTTCCGGGACTTCCAGACTATACCGTCCGTTCATATCCGTAACTGTCCCGTTCGTTGTTCCCTTTACGACTACATTCGCACCAATAACGGGCTCACCGGTTTCATCCTTCACAACTCCTGATATCTTTTTCGTTGAAGAAACAGTACGGGCTTGCTTGTTGATAATAATATGTCCGTTACTGAACGTTATCGAACAACCGGAACCTTCCAGCAACTGTTCCATAACCTCTTTTACATTACTGTTCTTCGGTAACTTTGTCAGGACGCGGGAATCGTTCACTTCCTGCGTATTATAATCGACAAACAGTTTGGTCTGTTGCTCGATTTGTTTGAAGGCTGTCTTCAGTGTTACATTGCTTCCGGTCAGGCGCACTTGTTGATGTTGCGCATAAGAAAATAAACTGATGGAAGATAAAGCTGTAATAAACAACAGCCTGGATACACTTTTTCCGTTATTTATACGTATTAGATTAGTTAATTTCATATATTTGTACATTTGAAAATTGAATATTAATAAAACCATGACGATTTACTCGTCAATCCAAAGATGTTCAAGATTCGATTTCGAATTCCGGAAAGAGGGATTTTCGCACTTTCTGTCTTTCCGGTTTTCTTTTGTTCATATTTGTTTACTCCTATATTTTAGTTTATAAATACCACCTTTCCTTTTATTTTATAATGTATACCAATCAGTTGTTGCAGAATGTTCAGCACATCTTCCAGCTTTTCATCCGGCGAGAATTTGACATTATAATATTCTCCCGCAAACTTTTGGGAATTATAATGAATCGTCACATTGAACTTACGTTCCAAAGAGGCCATCAGACGGCTGAAAGATGTATTTTCAAATATCAGATAGCCGTTTCTTTCCATATTATATAAGGAAGCGTCGATAGAATGGACCATCACGGTATGTTCTGAATGCGAATAAACCAACTGTTGGTCAGGCTTTAGCACAGTCGGCTGAATGTCTTCATTCCTAACAGATACCAGTACACTTCCTTCCTCCAATGTTGCCATGGAACAGGAGTCGCCCGGATAAGCCTCCACGGTAAAGACAGTACCCAACGCCTGGACATCAAGGTAAGTCGTCTTCACAATAAAGGGTTGCTCCGGATTCTTACGGACAGAGAAGGATGCTTGCCCGGTCAGGTAAACCGTTCGTGTATCAGTATCGGTAAAATCTTTCGGATAAACCAACAGCGTACCGGCATCTACCCACACCTTCGAACCGTCAGGCAATACCACCTGCTCACTTTCTCCGTAAGGGACGAATACCTGTGCCATTTCCACATGACGGACCGGTTTAAAACGGTCGGTTGCCCAATAGGTCGTTCCGGCAGTCATCATCATCAAGACAATAACGGCCGCATATTTCAACCACTGGCGATAGAATGGCACCGAACGTTCACGAACGGGGAGCACGGAAAGATGCCTTTGCAAAGCCTTCCAATCACTATGGGTAGAATCCGTCACCTCCGGCTGAGATTTCTTCCACAAATCCTGCAACATTTCTTCTTTCTCAGCTTTTGCATCGTCCGCCCTCAACCAACGTCCAAACAAGATACGTCCATATCGGGAAAAGTGCTTTCCGAAGTAGAGCTGCATGAGTTGTTTTATCTTGTTGTTCTCTTCCATAAAATATCCGTCTTTATATGGATGTAGGTTTATCACAACAATACACACAATCTAAAATCAACTTTTTTTGAAAATAGTTTGATTCCGGTACTAACGGGTGCTATCGTTGAATGTGTTTCATACTAATGAAACAGTTGTTTCTATATGATGGAACACTTGTTTCATTAAGATGAAACACTTTTGGGGAACGGCAGTGCTCAGCCCAAACTGGTAAACAAAAAAAGATAAAGAACCTTACGAAGAATGGACAAGGCAGCAGTCAAATGGTTTTCGACTGTACGTTTACTAATATTCAGACGCGTTGCGATTTCGTCGTTAGACAAACCTTGCTCACGGCTCATCTTATAAATTAGCTTTCGTTGAGGAGACATTTGTTCGACAGTCCGGTTGATAAGGTTTTGCAATTCACGTGCAAACATCGCTTCCTCTTCCGATTGGGAGATGGAGGCCTCCAGTAAAAACTCATTGGTATACTTTTCTGAAACGGCAAGACGGTCGAAATAATCATAAACGGTAAAGCGCGCCATCTGAAAGAGATAGGAGGAAAAAGAACGGACGTCTCTCAGTTTTTCCCGGTCTTTCCATATGGAAAGAAACAAATCCTGGGATATATCACGACTGATTTCCTTGTCGTGCGTCAGGCCGACAAGGAAATATACCAACCTAGGTTGGTAGTCGAAAAAAAGCTGTTCAAAAGCTTTTATGTTTCCTCTTGCGATCTCCCTCAAGATATGTTGCTCCTCTGGTAATTCCATAACTAGTGCGAAGTAACAAAAAATATCAGAAATAAAATTATTTACTTTGATAAATTCATAGAAAACACGGGAACATAAACTACCTTTGTCTTATCTCGTAAGCATAAATAAAAAACAGGAGTAATTATTATGGAAGTTGCAAAAAGAATCCCTTACGGCATTTCCAATTTTGTGGAAGTGGTGGAGCAGAACCAGTATTATGTGGATAAGACGATGTATTTGCCTATGCTGGAAGAGCAACCCAGTAATTTGTTTTTCATCCGGCCCCGGCGTTTTGGCAAGAGCATCTTTCTGAGTATGCTCCGGGCCTATTATGATATTGCTCAAAAAGAGAAGTTTCAAAAACGTTTCGGCAATCTGTGGATAGGAGAGCATCCCACCCCTTTACAAGGAACATTTCAAGTACTTTATTTGGATTTCTCACGTGCCAGTGGCGGCAGTGGTTCACTATCAGAGAACTTTGACCGGTATTGCAGTATGGTGATGGATATGTTCGGCATGTCTTACGAGTCTTATTATTATCCGGGGTTTGCCAATGAAATGAAAGCATTGCCCGATTTTGTCAGCAAACTGAACTATTTGAATCTTCATGCACCCGAAACCGGGGCGCATCTCTATCTTATTATCGACGAATATGATAACTTCACCAATATAATACTCAATGAGCAAGGTAATGACGTTTACCATGCTCTCACACATGCCAGCGGGTTCTATCGCGAGATTTTCAAGAAATTTAAAGGAATGTTCGAACGTATCTTCATGACCGGCGTCAGCCCTGTTACGTTAGACGATCTTACCAGCGGATTTAATATCGGCTGGAACATCAGCACCGAACATCAATTCAATATGATGCTAGGATTCAGTGAAGTAGACGTACGCTCTATGTTCCAGTATTATAAGGATGCAGGACAACTGTCGGATGATGCAGATATAGAGGCTATGATTACGGAGATGAAACCGTGGTATGACAATTATTGTTTTGCAAAAGAAAGCCTGAAAAGTGACCCGAAGATGTTCAATTGCGACATGGTACTCTACTATCTCCGCAATTACATAACCTTGAAAAAATCTCCCGAACAGATGATAGACCCCAATACCCGTACGGATTATAACAAAATGAAGAAACTCATCCAGCTGGACCGTCTGGACGGTGACCGAAAAGGGGTACTGCGTAAAATCACTGATGAAGGACAAATCGTTACTAATCTGGCAATCACTTTTCCTGCAACAGAGATTGCCAATCCGGAAATCTTCCCCAGTCTGCTTTTTTATTATGGTATGCTGACTATTACCGATACCCGCGGGGGGCGTGTGGTATTAAGTATCCCCAACAACAATGTGCGCAAGCAATATTACGAATTCCTGTTAGAGGAATACCAAAATAAACGATATATCAATTTGAACCAGTTGACAGATTTGTTCGATGATATGGCCTACGACGGCCATTGGCGCGAATCTCTGGAATTTATAGCCCATGCCTACAAAGAAAACTCGTCGGTTCGCAGTGCTATTGAAGGCGAACGCAATATCCAGGGATTTTTCACGGCTTATCTCAGTGTAAATGCCTACTATCTGACAGCCCCGGAGATGGAGTTGAACCATGGTTATTGCGACCTGTTCCTGATGCCCGATTTGTTGCGCTATGAAGTGAAACACAGTTATATACTTGAATTGAAATATCTTTCAGCAAAAGATTCCGGGGAAAAAGCTAAAGTTCAGTGGGAAGAAGCTGTTGAACAGATAAAACAATATGCCGCTGCACCAAAGGTACGTCAGTTGATACAGGACACAAAATTACATTGTATCATAATGCAGTTCCGTGGTTGTGAGTTGGAACGCATGGAGGAAGTCTTATAATCCGATCGTGTTCTTTTGTCATTCTGCTTCACCTATCAATTTTTCTGTTTATCTTTGACCCCGATCAATAGACTAAAACAAAGATAACTGACTGAACTAAGATAAAAATGAAGCAATACAACTTTGACGAAGTAATTGAACGCCGCGGTACCAATTGCGTGAAATATGATGCAATAAAAGAGCGGTACGGCAACGAGAACCTTATTCCTCTCTGGGTTGCCGATATGGATTTCCGGACTCCGGACTTTATTGTCAATGCAATAAAGAAACGCTGCGAACACGAAATATTCGGTTATACTTTCGGATCAGACTCGTATTATAATAGTATTATAGAATGGGTACATTATAAACAGAACTGGAAGATCAAACGGGAATGGCTCAGCTATATTCCGGGAATTGTCAAAGGCATCGGCTTTGTCATCCAATGCTTCACCAAACCGGGCGACAAAGTAATCATCCAGCCACCTGTATACCATCCGTTCCGGATTGTTCCGGAAAGCATGAAACGGGAAGTGGTCAACAACCCGCTCAAACTGGTGAACGGCGCCTATGAGATGGATTTCGAACAGCTGGAATCCGTAATAGACGAGCAGTGCAAAGTGTTGATCCTTTGCAATCCCCACAACCCGGGCGGCATCGTATGGAAAAAAGATACACTGGTCAAGCTGGCGGATATCTGTGCAAAACACAATATACTGGTTATTTCAGACGAGATACATGCGGAAATGGCTTATCCGCAGTTTACTCATCATCCGTTTGCCACCGTATCAGAAGCTGCCGCCAATTGCAGTATTACTTTCATGGCTCCGAGCAAGACATTCAATATCGCAGGCATCGTAACCTCCTACTCCATTGTTCCCAATGAAAAGATACGGAAAGAATTTTATGAATTCCTGGAAGCCGGCGAGTTGGGCGACGGGACGATCTTTGCTTATACGGCAACCGAAGCGGCCTATACATATGGTGCCGAATGGTTACAGCAAATGCGGATGTATGTAATGGAAAATGTCCGTTTCGTAGATGAATTCTTCAAGACGAAGCTTCCGAAGATCAAAGTCTATCCGCCACAGGCATCCTTCCTGGTCTGGCTGGATTGCCGCGACCTCAAACTAAGCCAGGAAGAACTGGTTCATTTATTCCAGGATAAAGCCGGTCTGCTGTTGAACGACGGAAGCATGTTCGGACCCGGCGGAGAAGGATATATGCGCCTCAACGTAGGTTGTCCGCGCTCCGTATTGGATACCGCCCTGAATGCTCTGAAGAAAGCGATCGACAAGAAATAAGTATTCAAAAATATATCGAAAGCCGGTTCTTTCCTGCAACCGCTTTCGACATATTTTTTATCATTTTACCCCTGCCACTTTCACCGGTTCTTCTTTTATATTCAGTTTATGTCCCAGATAATCATAGCGGATAATCATGTCTGATATTTCCCAGGCTTCTTTGGCCTGACGGATATTCTCATCGGGAACACTGGCCGTATCTCCGATAAGATTAAACTGGGGGTCGACATCAAAATCTGGTTTCTGCGGATTAAAGATACTTTCTCCCAATCCTTTCCACCAGTAATCATTCAACCCAAGCAGGTCCAGCAAAGTCGGATAAACATCCACCTGTCCCATGACTTTGCCATAATACATATTAAATGGCGCATTCAGAATGATTAGCGGAACAAACGATTTATCAGCTACAATATCCTTTCCTACCGGATCGTTGCACAGTTCTTTCCTGACTGTTCCCAATGCTTCATGGTCCCCCATGATCACGACTAAAGTATTATCGAAACGCTTGTCCGCTTTGATCTTTGCTACAAATTCACCTATTGCCCGGTCTGTATAATTGGCCATGGTCATATAGTTATTCAAGACCTCCGGGACTTCGGGCGAAAAAGAAACTCTTTTCAATGAATCCGGCAAAATAAAAGGATTATGCCCGGAATAGGTAATACATTGCACCAGCGTATTTCCGGACTCATCCCAAACTTCATTCTTCCGGATTTTACTCAGGCACTGGCGCAAAAAGGCACGGTCACCCACCTGATTACGCGAACCGACCGGTTCTTCCTGTATAAAGCAGTTTTTCGAAACCAGACTGTCATATCCCAGAACCGGAGCTATTATACATTGATTCCAGACCATCGGTTTGTCGATAGTCAAGCTATATGCTTTGGCATCCTTATGTTTTTCTTTAAACGCCTTTACGATAGAAGGATAATATGATTCCGGGAATTTGATGCTGTAAGGTCCGGAGTTAATAGGCAAAAGCCCGGAACTCATCAGCAACTGGGCATCGATCGAACGTCCTCCTTTCACCTGCGATAAAACATGAGGGGCATAGATCACCGACGTATCCTTTAATATTCTATTCAGGTTCGGAGTAATCTCCTGGCCTTCCACCGTCTTATCCAACACCCAGCTTTCCAATGATTCGGCCAGGATTATAATACAATTATCCTTTGGATTAAATGGTGATAAAACGGATTTGCAATCCGTTTTCCTGGCTAGCCAGGAATCGATACGGGCCTTTATCTCCGGTGTATAGACTATCTGGTCGCAGGTATAATCATAATAAAGAGAACCGAAAATCGTATACATCGGGATATTACAAGTATGCAAATAGGCATCCTGCAATCTCTCATAAGCAACTTTAAAACCATTCTGGCTCCAAAGACGAACAGCAGGAATCAAAGCCACTAAAACAATCAGAACCAGATAACGTGCAAAAGCAAAACCGCCTTTACACCGTACCGCCTGTTCCGTTTCATGTTTCCGATGAAAATTATACCACCACAAAACACCCGCAGCCATTGTAGACAAAGGGAAAAACAGATCGACCATCCGCCAGGAATCAAATACACTGCTGGTAAAATCAGACAAATTATCTATCAGCAAATAGCTATCCAACGGTATGGCAGTAAAGTAAGTCCTGAAATACATCAGGTTCGAAATAAGCAAACCGTCTAGCAGAAAGAAAATCACCAGGGTAGTCTTGACAGCACGAAAGCAAACCAGGGGTAATAACAAAAATAAGGAGACTAATATAGTATCCAGATAAGTTTCAATCTTTGAAAATGGAGTAAATGTAGATAACATGCACCAAAGCAGATTGAACCACATAAACTTCAGAAACAAGACAGCAAAAAATAAACCGATCAACTTCCTGCTTTCCGTTCCGCCCGGAAAGAAAAAGTCTTTTAACTTAGAAAACCGCATCCGCAAACACTACTTTATTAACCTACCGACAAACACTGTAACCATAGAATAAGTACAGGATCTCTCATTTTTATTTCAGCCGACAAAGATAACTATATTCTAGCTTAAAACATTACATATCTTTATTTTTAAAAGAATAACCTGATTAAGTCGGAAATTATACGTAAATTTGTCCTCGTTTTATTTATTACAAATACAATTAAAAATGAAAATTACAGCAAATAAGTTCGTTGCGGTTACATATGACCTGAACGTAGGAGAAGGTGAAGAGCGTGAGTTGATGGAAAAAGCAGTAGCTGAGGCCCCGTTGAAATTCATCTTTGGAACAGGCGCAATGCTCCCGGCTTTCGAAGATGCTTTGAAAGGTCTGGAAGTAGGCGACAAGTTCGACTTCTCTATCGCTCCGGCTGACGCATACGGAGAATATGTGGAAGATCACGTGCTTGATCTGCCAAAAAACATTTTCGAAGTTGAAGGTAAGTTCGACTCTGAAATCATCAAAGAAGGTAACACTGTTCCTATGATGGATTCAAACGGTAACCGTCTGAACGGTTCTGTTCTGGAAGTGAAAGATGACGTTGTCGTTATGGACTTCAACCATCCGTTGGCAGGTGAAACACTGCACTTCAGCGGTGAAGTTATCGACGTTCACGAACCGACAGCAGAAGAAATTGCAGCTTTATCAGCACCGGCAGGCGGATGTGGTTGCGGATGCGACGACTGTGGAAGCGATTGCGGTGACCACGATCACAAAGACGGTGGTTGCGGATGCGGTAGCTGTCACTAATAAATAAATGAATAATGCAGAATGGGGAATGAAGAATGAAACAGATTCTGCATTCCTCATTTTTCATTTTAAGCGATATAATTCTTAATTCTCCACTTGCATTTACTACATATGAATACATTCGGAAATATATATAGATTAACTTCATTCGGAGAGTCACACGGTCCGGGTATCGGAGGTGTTATCGACGGATGCCCGGCTGGTATCGAACTGGATACAGATTTCATCCAAAAAGAATTAAACCGCCGTAAACCGGGACAATCCAAAATTACGACTCCCCGCAAGGAAGACGACGAAGTACAATTCCTTTCCGGGATTTACGAGGGAAAAACGACCGGCACGCCGATCGGTTTCATTATCTGGAACAAGAATCAGCATTCGTCCGATTACGACAATATGAAGACAGTCTACCGTCCTTCGCATGCCGATTATACTTATCAAACAAAATATGGTATCCGTGATCCCCGTGGCGGTGGCCGTTCATCTGCCCGTGAAACAATCGCACGATGTGTAGCCGGAGCAATAGCCAAACTGGCCTTACGCCAGAAAGGTATCCATATCCAGGCTTATACTTCACAGGTAGGTCCCATCAAGCTGGAAGGTTCATATAAAGACTACGACTTGAATCTGACCGAAGAAAGCGCAGTAAGATGTCCCGACCCGGAAAAGGCGGCAGAGATGGAACAGTTAATTGCCGAAGTGAAATCCAAAGGAGACACGATCGGCGGAGTTATTACTTGCGTAGTCAAAGGGACTCCCATCGGTTTGGGTGAACCTGTTTTCGGCAAACTACATGCAGCTTTAGGCCATGCCATGTTGACAATCAATGCCGTCAAAGGATTTGAATATGGTGACGGATTCGAAGCGGCCCTCTATCGTGGTTCCCAGCGTAACGACCGTTTCTTCAATGACAACGGACATATCAATACTCATACAAACAACTCGGGAGGTATCCAGGGAGGTATCTCCAACGGACAAGATATTTATTTCCGTGTCGCTTTTAAATCAGTGGCTACGATCCTGATGGAACAGGAAACCGTCAGCATGGATGGAGAAGACACAATCCTGAAAGCCCGCGGACGCCATGACCCCTGTGTGCTTCCACGTGCCGTTCCCATTGTCGAATCGATGGCAGCAATGACTTTGCTTGATTATTTGTTGATACAGAAGACTAGAGAATAATATGCCAATGTGTCAATGTGCTAATATGCCAATTAAAAAATAGAGCCATCACTCTTTTAATTGGCATATTGGCACATTATTCTATTCATGATGATAAGGTTCATTATTCAGGATAGTCATCGCGCGGTAAATCTGTTCAATAAAAATCAGACGGATCATCTGATGCGAAAAAGTCATCTTGCTCAATGAAATCTTTTCCGAAGCGGCTTTATACACCGCTTCACTGAATCCATACGGACCGCCGACCACAAAGACCAGCCGTTTCGGTATCGTATGCATCTTCTTTTCTATATAAGCAGAAAATTGCATGGAAGTAAATTCTTTCCCTTTATCATCCAATAAAACCAGATAATCACCGGATTGCAATGTCTTTAAAATCAATTCCCCTTCCTTCTCTTTCTGCTGGACTTCCGATAAGTTTTTTACGTTCTTAATATCGGGGATAACCTCCATTTCAAAAGGGATATAATGAACCAGACGGTTCTTATATTCATTAATAGCCTCCACAAAATAACCGGCATCCGTCTTGCCTATTACAATCAGTGCAATCTTCATTCGTTGACATTTTAATATTGAAGGCGCTAATTTACAGGAAAAATACATACCTTTGCATCAGAATACTCATAAAAAGAGGAGATAGCTTATGAAACGATTATTACTTACATTGGCATTGGTATTCTCAATTTTGAGCGTAATGGCAGCCGATATTACTCCGATATCAAACGCCTTCAAAGGAGGAGATGCCTCTACACTGACAGGAGCAATGGACCAGGAAGTAGATATGGCCCTACCCGGCTCATCTAAAAAGTGCAGCGGAAGCGAAGCCGTTAAAATGCTGTCTACTTTTTTTGGCAGTAACAAACCTTCGGGATTCTCCGTAGTACATCATGCAGACAAAAAAGACGCTGGATTTTTTGTCGGTAAACTCCCGACCGCTTCAGGCGAATATCGTGTAAACATTACTTACCGTGCCGACGGCAACAAAGCGATTATACAATCAATCAGAATAGAATAACAAATGGATCAGTTAATTGACGATTTAATTAAATTATCGTTTGCCGAAGACATCGGTGACGGCGATCATACAACGTTATGCTGCATTCCCGAAACAGCTATGGGAAAGAGTCAGCTTATTATCAAAGAGGATGGCGTACTGGCCGGTGTGGAAATGGCTAAACGCATCTTCCATGACTTCGACCCGGAACTAAAAATGACAATCTTCATCAATGATGGCGCAGAAGTAAAGAAAGGTGATATCGCTTTTACCGTTGAAGGAAAAGTGCAGTCGCTGCTACAGACAGAACGCCTGATGTTGAACGTTATGCAACGTATGAGCGGTATTGCAACAACAACCCGCAAATATGTAAAAGCACTGGAAGGAACTAAAACCCGCGTACTGGATACCCGTAAGACGACTCCGGGCATGCGTATGATGGAAAAGGATGCTGTAAAGATCGGCGGCGGTGTCAACCATCGTATCGGACTATTCGACATGATCCTGCTGAAAGATAATCATGTAGACTTTGCCGGTGGCATCGAACAGGCTATTACCCGTGCACAGAACTACCTGAAAGAAAAAGGCAAAAACCTGAAGATCGAAATCGAAGTACGCAACTTCGACGAATTGCAGCAGGCAATGAATGTTGGCGGTATCGACCGCATCATGCTGGACAATTTCAATATCGAAGATACAAAGAAAGCAGTCGAAATGATTGGAGGACGCTTCGAAACCGAATCATCCGGCGGTATCACATTCGACACACTGCGCGATTATGCAGAATGCGGCGTAGACTTTATCTCTGTCGGAGCACTGACCCACTCGGTCAAAAGTCTCGATATGAGTTTGAAGGCTTGCTAAGAAATATTCAGAAGGCGGATGGTTGATTATCCGCCTTTCTCTTTTTTATCCGATACGGACCACCTCATTATCCCTCAGCTGATACCCTTCTCCACTCTCCGGGCAAATAGCAAAACCTTTCTCATCAAACTCCAGTCTGTGTCCATACTCGCTGACCCAGCCGATCTGCCGGGAAGGATTACCAACGACTAAAGCATAAGCAGGAATCTCTTTAGTTACAACCGCTCCCGCACCGATCAATGCATAGGCTCCGATATTATGCCCGCAAATAATCGTTGCATTGGCACCAATAGTAGCCCCTTTTCCTATATGAGTTTTCTTATACTGGTCTTTGCGGCAAACGGCACTGCGCGGATTTATCACATTCGTGAACACACAGCTCGGTCCCAGAAAAACATCATCTTCACAAGTCACTCCGGTATAGACGGAAACATTATTCTGGACTTTGACGTTATTCCCCAAAACCACGCCCGGCGAAATAACGACATTCTGCCCGATATTACATTCTTCACCAATGATACAGCCGGCCATTATATGAGAAAAATGCCAAATAAAAGTATCATCGCCGATCGTACAGCCAGGATCGATCACTGCTGTTTCATGTGCCTGATAAGCTGCCATAAAAAGTTATTTATAGATTAAAAAGATAGTCGGTTTCTTACTCAGATCAGGAACTTTTCCTGCCCAGTCTTTCACAGGACGGGTATGGATATATTCATCTTCACAAGTAATATCCGAAGCGATACATAATTTGGTTGACGGGCGACAAGTACGGATCAACTCCTCAGCCAATTTATTGTTACGGTAAGGTGTTTCGATAAAAAGCTGTGTCTGGTTTTCCGAATAGATACGGCCTTCCAGCTTTTTGATTGTATTTGTCCGTTCCGAAGCATCGATGGGCAGATAGCCATGAAAGGCAAAACTCTGCCCGTTGAAACCGGAAGCCATTACCGACATTAATATAGAAGACGGTCCAACCAGGGGAACCACCGGATAATTCTTCCGCTGCGCAATAGCAACGACATCCGCTCCCGGATCGGCAACAGCCGGACAACCGGCCTCAGATATCACACCGACATGCTCCCCTTTCGTCAACGGAACCAGATAACCGGCCACATCTTCCGGCGAAGTATGCTTGTTCAGTTCATAAAAAGTCAGATCATCTATCACGATAGATGGTTCCGTCTTTTTCAGGAAACGGCGGGCTGTACGTATATTTTCTACGATGAAATGTTTGATCTGTAGAATGATTTCACGATTATATTCCGGGAGAACACGCCGATGATCGGTGTCTCCCAATGTAACCGGTATAAGGAAAAGCGATGCTTGCATACTGTTAGTTTTCCGCAAAGTTAGTACTTTTGTGCCAAACAAACAGAATAAGATGGCACTTCCTATCGAATTTATCACACGTACCCGTGCCTTGCTGGGCGAAGAATATGACAAACTGGAAGCCGCATTGCAAGCGGACGTTCCCGTCAGTATCCGTATCAACCGGAATAAAGGGACGAAGGCTCCCTCAACACCTCAGGTCGGCTGGAGCGAAACAGGTTATTATTTGCCCGAACGCCTGTCGTTCACCTTCGACCCGCTGTTTCATGCCGGAGCCTATTATGTGCAGGAAGCCTCCTCCATGTTTCTGGAGCAAGCCATCCGGAACTTTGTCAGCGAACCGGTGAAATGCCTGGACCTTTGTGCCGCACCGGGTGGTAAGTCCACCCATCTGTTGAACCTTTTACCCGAAGGCAGTCTGTTGGTCAGCAACGAAGTGATCCGTACCCGCAGTAATATCCTGGCTGAAAATATCACCAAATGGGGAAATCCGAACAATATCGTCATGAACAACGATCCCGAAGATATCGGACGCCTTACTCATCTGTTTGATGTTATTGTTACCGATGTCCCCTGTTCCGGCGAAGGAATGTTCCGCAAGGACACCGACAGTACCGGCGAATGGAGCGTGGCAAACGTCAACCTTTGTGCCGCCCGTCAACGCCGTATCATCCACGACATATGGAACGCACTGAAACCGGGCGGACTGCTCATTTACAGCACCTGTACTTACAATACGGAAGAGGATGAAGATAATATACATTATATAATAGAAGAACTGGGAGCCGAAGCCCTGTCCATTCCCATTAGGGATGAATGGCAGATCACCGGACCGCTACGCCATGCACACCCGGTCTACCGTTTCTTCCCCCATAAAACAAAAGGGGAAGGATTCTTCCTGGCCGCCCTGCGTAAAGCGTCCGGCGAAGTCGATGAAATAATCCGTCCTAAAAGTAAAAACAAGAAGGATAAAGGAAAAGCCGCTCCCGTCATCCCTCCTGTTGTAAACAAATGGATACAGGAGCCGGACAGCTTCCGGATGGAAATATTCAATGATACGATACAAGCCATACCGTCCATCCATTATGACACTTGGCAATTGCTATCCACCCAGTTACGAATCGTATCTGCCGGAATCCGCATCGGAGAGATAAAAGGCAAAGATATTTTACCGGCCCATTCGCTGGCTTTAAGCACGGCACTGAACAAAGAGGCTTTTACCTGTGCCGAAGTAAGCTGGGACGATGCCATCAAATACCTGAAAAAAGAAGCATTGCTCCTCCCTGCCGAAATAGAAAAAGGGTACGTATTGGTTTGTTATCAAGGATTTCCTTTAGGTTTTGTCAAACATCTCGGAAACCGTGCCAACAACCTTTACCCGCAGGAATGGCGCATCCGCACCGGATATATGCCCAAGCAGATACAGTTATTAACAGACTAACCTGAAAGGTTAATGCCAATAGCCCGACACTCCACCTTCTTTAACATTTTTTAGGCGCATGCCCTAACTCCCGTTGGTTAGACTGTCTAAGTCCCGGGACTTAGACGCCCTAAGTCTCTCCACTTAGACAGCCTTAGTGGAGAGTGTCTCACGAATCAGCGGGAGATGGTATCCAGGCGTGCCGTATAAAGTGCAGCTTCGATCTTACGTATATAATTCCGTTTGGTTGTTTCCGGAGCATAAACGAGACCTTCGGCAACAATCACACGCTGTGTCTTCGTATCCAGAAAAGCATGGCTGACAAACGGTCCGCCCATCTTATCGCCAACCATCTTCCACAGGCCACGTAAGACTCCGCAGTATTTATCATGTAACATTATAGGTTCGTAAGTCAGGTCGACACGCCTTTCCGTAGTCATATAAGAATCCGGAAAAGCACCCGGCAGGTTATCCTTTAAAACAGAATCCCGTTTTGCCACCAGATAGTCCTGTGTAAATGTATTCGCATCGGTATATGGAAAGGAATAGACGATCAGGTCGACACGTCCGGTTTTAGCATTGTTCGACACCCACAGGAAATCGGTCGTATCTTTATAATAAGTCATATCGTCCGGAGCATGCAATTTCATACCGAACTTCTCCTGCACTTTATCCATTGCCAACTGGCTGTAATGTTCTTTCAGGATCTTTATACGACGGTCCTTTTCAATTGCACAGAAATGATTGACAATATCCGAATCATGCAATGTCAGGTAAGTGACCAGTTCACGAGTCGACGGAGCACAGAGTTTTATCACTTCCTGCTCTTTTGCCCATTCATCTTTAAAGCCATTCAATGAAACCATCGTATACTTCGTCGGATCAATATCGACAACCAGGATATTGCGGACGTATCTCAACAAGCCATTAAAAGTCTCGGTAGGAACAAATGTAACACGCATGGCGGGTTCAGGTTGGGGCAATCCGGCAATGGGAGATTTTAATTGATTTTTCACTAAATCCCCGACTTCGCTGTCTCCAACTTCCCGAGTCATGACAACCAGGATTTCATACGGCAAACCGGTAGCCCGTTTTTCTACGATCGAAGAGTTACAACTAACCAAAGTCAGTAATCCTACTAAATAAAAAGTAAATAGATGCTGTGTTCTCATAGCTTTATTGATTTTTCTTTTCCAGAGTTTATTGTTTACTCCGACAAAAGTAAAGGATAAGTCAACAGAAGAAAAGAAATGGTGCCGGACAAACGAACACAGGGTTAACAGGCTGTATATAAAAAACATATATCCTAAAACTATTTAATTTTATGTATTTATCTGGACATGATGCTTTAGAAACGACTCAAATATTTTCCGCCAATAAAAGAAACAGTCGAGCTTCTGCTTTTTTCCGACCATCGGAATAACGTTCTTCCGATAGTCGGAAGAGTACTATTCCGATGGGTGGAAGAGCAGTGTTCCGATGACCGGAAGAGTACTATTCCGATCATCGGAAAAAGGAATCAGGTACTTTTTCTCTAATACATCCGGATAAACTGATCCAGGTCGGTCTTCTCATCCAGTTGCAGACGTTTTTTCAGGCGGCTCTTCGACTTGGTGAGGGCATCGGTCGTGTTATTGAAAACAGCCATCTGATCCTTGCGGGCAAAGTTCCATTTTATCAGGCAACAGATTTCCTCTTCATGACGGGTTATACCATATTTCTGCTTCAACTCCGTCAGGAAATTATTGAAAAGAAGGTCGGTCGTACGAAGCAATTCCATCCATTCCTGCCGGCTGAGATTAGTGCGTACCGGATCTTGTTTGAGTTGCAGCAACAGGGAAAAGGAATCGACCGGCAATTCTATCGTTTCTGACGAAGCAGAGGAAAGCCGTTTAATGACCTGTTCATGCTCACGCACCTTCCGTTTGTAATATTCCAGGTCACTGACACGTTCCTTGTAAAGCTCCGATTCTTCCGTCAGGCTCTGTAAATCCTGTTCCAGCCGGTTGATCTGCTCGATATAATCGTATTTCTCCTTTTGGTAATGATAAATGGCAACTTTGTTCTTCCTGATCTTTTCCTTTACGAGCCTGTGACGTTCCCGGTTGCGTGCCATACGGATACCTATAATATACCCCAGCACCGCTCCCGCTATCAGAGCCACCCAACAGAAACAGAACAGAAAAAAAGTCAGGGAAGAAGGATTGTCCATACGATCTTATTCACGATTTGTTTTTCAAATATTCATAAATAGCCAGTTGGGAACGGACTTTCACCGGTTCCTCATTATGCTTGAAGTTGTTATGCAGCTGCTCGTCGATCAGGCAGGCTTTTACATTGTCGTGCATCTGTATCTTCAGAATGTCGATCACTTCCTGCTTTATTTCGGGAACCAGTATCGGGAAAGCCGTTTCTATCCGGCGGTTCAGATTACGACGCATCCAGTCGGCCGATGTCAGATAAACATCTTCCTTGCCGTCATTATAGAAATACCAGATACGGGAATGTTCCAGGAACATATCGACAATCCGGGTGATCCGGATATTGGCACTGTAAGGCTGTCCGGGAACCAGACAACAGATGCCCCTTACGATCAGGTCGATCTCCACCCCGTTCTCGCTGGCACGATACAGTTCGTTTATCATATTCTGGTCATGCAACCCGTTCATCTTTAACACGATCCGCCCTTTACGTCCCAGCTTCACATGTTCGATCTCACGGTGGATCATACGGATCAGTTCGGGCACCATGTTGAAACGGGCAACCAGCAAATGCCGGAAAGTAGGCTCCGCCATTTTCCCTTCCAGCACGGCAAACACTTTATTTATATCCGTTATGATCTCGTCATTACAGGTAAGCAAGGCCATATCCGAGTAGACCCGGGCAGTCTTTTCATTAAAATTGCCGGTACTGAGATAAGCGAAATCACGCCGTTTATTTCCATCTTCCGGATCTTTCCGGATGATAACCGCCACTTTCGCATGCACTTTCAATCCGGGAATACTGTAAATAATACGTATGCCCGCCTGCTCCATCCGTTCAGCCGTACTCATATTATTCTCTTCATCGAAGCGGGCTTTCAGTTCGACAAATACCGTTACCTTCTTCCCGTTCTGTGCCGCACTGACCAACGTATTGATGACGGCCGAATTTTCGGCCACCCGATACTGGGTGATCTTTATCTCATCCACTTTCGGATCGAACGCAGCTTCCATCAGGAAACGTATCAGATAATCGAACGACTGATAGGGAAAATGCAGCAAAATATCTTTCTTCTTCACTGCCCGGAATACGGAACCTTTCTCATCCAGATAAGGGACACGCATAGGCGTCGGAATCTTCTGCTCCAACTCCTTCCCTTTGGGATTGGGCAATTTAGCCAGATCCTGCAAATTCAGGTAACGTCCTCCTACAACCAGGTCATCGCGGGTAATGCCGAAAGCCTCACAGATGAAGGAAAGGAAATCGTCCGGCATTGCCCGGTCGTACATAAAACGGCTCAGGGCACCGATCTTCCGTTTCTTCACTTTCTTCCGGATGCTTTCAACGATATTACCTTTCTCATTTTCCAGATAAATATCGGCATCACGGGATATCTTGATACTGTAACAACTGTCAATTATATATCCGGGGAAGATATTCGCCAGGTTCGCACGGATAATATCATCGATAAACATGATGTAGAACTTCCCTTCATGTTGCGGCAACTCTATAAAGCGAGGTACCTTGGCATAGGGTATCTTCATCAGTGCATAATGATATTCAGGCGCCTGATCGCCTTCCGGCTTCCGCTTGCTTTTCTTTACCATACGGATCACCAGATACAGACGGCGGTCACGGATAAAGGTACGGATATCCCCAGCCTGTATCATGACAGGCGACAGGAACGGAAACACCTCCTCATTAAAGAAGTTATGAACGAACTCTTCATGGAATGGCTCAGGTTCGCTTCCCTGATAGAGATAGATATTCTGCCGGTTCAACTCCGGTAATATCTTTTCAGAGAAGATCCGGTAATATTCACGTTGCTGGCGGTTTACTTCATTGGTTATCTCGGTCAACACTTCTTCGGCCTCATCACCGCTTTCTTCGGTAAAATTCTTTTTCATGATCACCCCGCGATGCTCGGCCACACGTATTTCGTAAAATTCTTCCAGGTTGGAAGAATAGATAGACAAGAATTTAATCCGCTCATAGACAGGCAACGTATCGTCTTCCGCCTCGAGTAAAACCCGATAGTTGAAAGACAGCCAACTAACGTCGCGCTTAAAGTATTTATATGAATTCTCCATCGTATTCTATTCTTAGATGCGTAAATATAGATACTTTATTAGAATAAAAGAAATAGATACTTACACAAAAATCGGACAACCCATGGAAGTGTTGCCCGATTTTACCTTTTCTCTCACAAATCTACCGTTTCCGGTGAATATAATCCCTACTTTTCCAAATCAAAATCCACTAAAATAGGACGGTGATCCGATGGATGCCAAAAGTTTGAAAGATTAGCCGGGTCGCGCACCGGTTTCGTATAAGTATCTGTCACGACATCGGCAGCCACAATTCTTTCATATAACGGAGAAGTACAATATACGAAATCTATACGCGCCTCCTTTCCGGTCGTTGTCTTAAACTCGCCGGGGTATTTTTTAGCGATCACATCTATATAAGGCGTATTCTCCCTGATATAATCATGCACCAAAAAACGCGTATCTTCTTCCGGGTAGTTGTAAACTGCATTATCTATTCTTGACCGCGCATTAAAATCTCCCATCATCATCCAATACTGGCCCGCTGCTTCGGGCACCGAGTCGATCGTATGTTTACAGATATATTCTATTTCCATGCGCCGGTACTTATCCCCTCCGGATTCCGCTTTGCTGGCCTCCTTATCTTCGGCCCGGAAAGCAAAAGCCTGGGGCCAGGTATGAAGCGTTACTACATTTATCGTCTGTTGGTTGACTTCGATCTGAGCCCAACCGGCACCGTGAGTAACGACACTATCCGGTTCCGAGCCGACAATACGCAAGACATTCTTTATCGGATACTTAGAAGTTATCACCTGAGGATAATTGTCCCGATGACCTCCTATATAACAATATGTATGTCCGTACCGCATTGCCAGTTTCTCCCAGTTATCAGTCAGATAACGGTCCGCAGCCTCCATAGGATCGGCCGTCCCGGTCTTATAGATGGATTGGGCCTCACACCAGACACAGATATCCGGATTTTGTTCTTTAACCCATTCAACAAAACTGTCATAATTATCTCCCTGTCCGGACCACATTCCATTTTGTATATTCCAGTAGAGAAGACGTAAATACCCCTTCTCCGAACGTCCGCCGCATGATGTAACAAGACAGGCTATTGTCCACACAAACGCAAGCATAAAAAATATACGTACCCTGTTAACAAGCTGTTTTTTCATTCCTATTTCCTTTTTTAAGTTTAACATATTAATCATTCCGCAGAAGTATAACCCGGATTCTGATCGGTAGACTGGTTCATCGCTTTATTATAGTTAAATTCGGAATCCGGAATCTTCCATAAATAATGTCTTTCCTGTATGTCTGTCCACGCCCCGTCTTCTACATTATAATATTTCCCGACCAGTTCCTGAGCTTTGCCCAAGCGAACAATGAAGTCCCAGTGCTTCCCTTCATTGAAGTGCTCGTAAGTTTCTTCCTTGATCAGCAAATCAATAAACTCATCCATCGTCTTATAATCCGACAACTTATAATCCAACTCCATATCCGGCACTTTTGGATCACGCCCATAAGCACGACGGCGAAGTTGGTTCAGCATTTCCATAGATTCTTCCGTCGGCCCTCCTGCAACACGTGCTGTTGCTTCCGCAAAAATAAGCATTGCATCCGGATAACGGACTAATGGGATAGAAACATTAGCACCGTTCCCCTGCGCATTCGGGTCCCAATATTTTGTCAGAAGACAGGTATGCTCTCCGTAAGCATCGGCACCAAAGACGTAAAAGCCGACGTTCAACCCGTAACGGAGATCGTTCGTATCCCAGGTAGATATCACATGATTTCTCAAATCCGTATAATGTGTATAATAGCCATTTCCATTCAGCATCAACTTGCCCGGCTCTATCTCATATTTCGGATGTGATGTATAAGACAAGTAATCCCATGTCTTGTCGTCCGTCCGCGATGTCCTGATGTAGAATACTTCTTCAGACGAAGTTGTCAGGTCGTAACCGAACACTTTGTCAAAATCCCTCGAAGCACCCACCTGCACCAATGAATACACTCCGCTATTGACAACCTCTCCCGCCAATGTTTTAGCCTCTTCATAATTTCCCGTATGCATATAAACATCAGCCAGGCACGTCCGAACCACATTCTTATTCGGTGTTGCCAAATATCTGGATTTATCCGGACAATTTGCCAAAGCATATTTCAGATCTTCAATAATAAAGGCATAAACGTCCTCTTTTGAACTTTTAGGTACATCCCACATCGTTATATTATCCTCGGTCTTCAGCGGAACTCCGCCCCAATATTTGACCAGATTAAAATAATTGAATCCTCGCAGGAACCTCAGTTCACCTAAATAAGCCGCAATTTCCACCTCAGTCATTTCCGTCGCTGCCGGCAGCTTTTCGATAGCGGTATTGCAATACATGATCGCTTTATACAAATTTGTCCAGTTAGACTCACTTCGTGTGATATGGGTAGAATTTACAAAACCGTTATAAGCCTTGTAAGTCTGGTAAACCCCTTTCGGATAGCAGTATTCCGTATTGATTTCCAACGTAGCGAAAAAATTAGAATTATAAGCCGAACGCATCACATCCAGCGGAGCCAATACCGCAGCATTCGCTTCTTCCAATGTATTATAAAATGTTTCACTCGAAATCGAATATGTATATTTCGTCTCGTCCAGGCAATTGTCACAGGCTTGAAAGATAGAGAGACAGGCCACTATTGATAATAAAAACTTACTTTTCATTGCTTCTGATTTTTAAAATTTGACACTCAAACCCATTGAGATAGTTTTACTGTTCGGATAAGTCAAATGGTCGATACCCGCATTGACATCGCTTGCTTTCGAGCTTACTTCCGGGTCCACTCCGTTATACTTGGTAAAGGTCAGCCAGTTCTGTGCACTTACAAACACCCGGATACCGCTGAGCCAATTCCGGGTACTCCATTTTTCACAAGGGAAATTATAGGCCAGACTCACATTTTTCAAACGTAAATAAGAGCCATTCTCGATGAAACGGTCCGAGTACTTTAAAGAGCCGACCGCCTCGATCTTCGGATAATGGACGTGAGAATTATCTTGTCCTTCTCTCCAACTTTCATAATACACTTTGCGTTCGATATTCATGCCTTGCCCATAAGAATAGTTTCTCATTTCGCTCAGGTTAAAGACATCATTCCCCTGACTGCCTTGCAGGAAGAAATTGAAATCCCAGTTTTTATAACGGAAACCGCAATTCAGACCATAGGTAAAATCCGGGAAAGGAGATCCCGCGATATACCGGTCTTCCGTATCCGTATATTGACCATCACCGTTCATATCTACATAAGAAAGAGACCCTTTTTCATCTAATCCGGCATCTTTATATACATAAAACGCTCCCAAAGGTTCCCCTTCCCGGATAATGGTTATAGAACCGGAACCATAGTTGCTGTAAGTCGTTCCCAGAATATCATCTCCGTCAGCCAGTTCTTCGACTCTATTCTTATTGTGTGCAATATTAAACTGAAGCGTAAAACCGAAATCCTTCTTTTGTACGACATCCGCTTCCACCAGAAGTTCGACTCCCCGGTTACTCATACTGCCGATATTCCGGACTGTCGATGAATATCCGGACGAAGACGGTAAGGAAACCGTATTCAACAGGTCGGTCGTCTTTTTATAATAATAATCGGCTGTAAAACGCAGACGCTGATTGAACAAACCCAAATCGGCACCAATATCCCACTGAGACGTTGTCTCCCATTTCAGATCTTCCGGGAAAGTGCTGCTTGGTGCATAGTAAGGAACATTATCACTACCAGTCGCTGTTTTCCCGGTGTTCAATAAATTTTGTGTCATATACGGGTCGATAGCACTCGAACCGGTCCTACCATATCCCAGACGCAGCTTCAAATTGGTAACTTTATCAAATTGCTTCATGAATGGTTCCTCAGAAATCCTCCATGCCAAAGCTCCCGAAGGGAAATATCCCCAGCGCGATCCTTCCGAATAGCGGCTCGAACCGTCTGCACGAAAGCTGGCTGTCACCAAATATTTTCCATTAAAAGAATAGTTGATACGCCCAAGATAAGACATCAGCGCCCATTTGGAATAAGAAGTAGAAGGAGTATTGACTGTTCCTGCCGAAGACAAATTATTTGTTTGCTGAACATCACTCAAAAAGGTATTACCGGATGCCGCTATTGATTTATACACATTCTGCTGATAAGTAAAACCGCCCATCAGATTGAATGAATGAATTTTATCAACAGTAAAGTCATAATTCACAATATCTTCATTTATTACATTGGTGGAACGCTTGTGATTCACAGAGGCGGAATTATTCTGATAAATATACTTTTTAGTCGTATAAGCATCATACCGGGAATCAGAGCCTTCCAGACCGAAAGTCGCCTTGACGGAAAGTCCCTTGACCGGTTGAAAGTTGATGGCCGCATTGATATTAGTCAGATTTGTAACCGTCTTATAAGTAGACTCATAAGCCATACAGATCGGATTTTTAATTTCATGCGACGACCAGGAATACCAGGAACGCAAATCCTTATAATCACCGTTTTCATCGTACGGATAAAAGACCGGTGCGGCAGAATAGGTGGCACCGATCATGGACGATCCTCCATTACCTCCTCCGTCAGACTGGTTCATTTGATTTATCAACGAATATCCCATGTTCAACGAAGCACTGACCATCTTGCTCATTTTCAAATCCAGGCTTGAACGCAGGTTGTATTTATCATACGAACTATTATGAATCAAACCATCTTTCATCATAGCCGAACCGCTTATGAAATAACGCACGTTGTCCGTACCTCCCGAAACATTAATATTATGATTCGAGATTGGGGCGTTCTGGAATACTTCACTCTGCCAGTCCACGCCTTTTCCCATTGCTGCAATATCCGCTTCCGAGAAAGGAGCTTCGCTCAAAATATCTGCATTAACCAGATATTCATTATAAAACCGTCCCCACTCCCGGGCATTCATTAAATCCAGCTTCTTTATCTGTTTCTGAAAGCCGTATTCAAAATCATAGGAAACGGTTGTTTTTCCGGTTTTTCCCTTCTTGGTTGTAATCATAACAACGCCATTCGCACCACGTGAACCATAGATCGCTGTCGCCGACGCATCCTTTAGAATTTCCATGGATTCGATGTCATAAGTATTAACAGAGGAAGTGCTCGCCGGTATTCCGTCAATGATATAAAGCGGAGCATTGTCCCCCTTGATAGAATTGACTCCCCGAATACGGATCGAGTAATCGCCCGATGGATCTCCGGTATTCTGCGAAAGAACAACCCCCGGAACCCTCCCCTGCAAAGCCTGGATAGGATTAGAAACAGCAAAGGCTGTAATTTCGTCGGCTTTTATCGCTGACACGGAACCTGTCAAATCCTTCTTCTTCATCGTACCATAGCCGATAACCACGATTTCATCCAACGATTCTACATTTTCCTTCATTACGATATTCAAACTCTTCTGTCCTTTTACCGGAATTTCCAACGAATTGTATCCTATATAGGAAACCATCAGGACATCATTTCCCGATACACTCATTGAAAAATTCCCATCCACATCAGTCACGACACCTGTCGCAGAACCTTTTAACACAACATTGGCACCGATAATCGGCTCTCCTTTCCCATCCACGATATTACCCGTTACAGTATACGTACTTTGTTGGTTAACAATAGGAAAAACATTGGTCTCCGCCCATGTAGATGCAGGAAAGAACTGCAATGCTACGGCAAGACATAAAACACCCACTAAATGGAATACATTTTTCTCTCGTTTCATTTTATTAAATAATAATAAATTTGATTTATTGCGGGACAAAATAAACAAGAAGACGTTTCAGCATGAAGACAAGCGAATGACATTCACCGCACATTCTTGCTACAAAACAATGTCCGCATTTCATAATAATTCATTTGGCAACATTCACGTTGCTACATCAGAATCCTATAAGAAAGGAATAGTACTAAACAAGGTTTCATATCCGGCTGTTCGCCGGGAGTCCAAAATTGAGAGAAAGTAGACCAATAAAAAAACGTGGACCCATTGTCTTTTCGTATTACGGTCCTGAAAGGTCTACCACAACCCGCTCTCCTCATAATACAACAATGAAGTCCACGCCTAAACGTGAACGTCCAGTGTACTTGGAAGAGAGCATTTAAAAGTGGTAGTTTTTCAGCACCTTCGAAATAAACTTTACGTTTTTATATCTTAATATGTCTTTTAGACAGTTTTATACCATAGGCATAGTTTTAAATTTATATGAATACATTTATGCAAACACCCCAAATGTAAGAACAATATTTTACATTCCATCACAATCTTCAAAATAAATAGCCATAAGTAAACAAAATCATCACAAGCCACTAATATACTCTTTCAAATTCTCATATATTATGATACTGTATTCTTATATATTATACGACTTCGATATCATAATATATGAGAATACAGTATCATAATATATAGAACTATAATCCCGGAAGCCGTAAAAGACTGGGACTATCGCACCAGAAAGAAACCTTTGTAAAGAAAATACGAACTAAACTAACTCCGTCAACCGGTTCATTGTAATATTTTCTTACTTTTACATGTTGAAAAGAAATAGTTATGCTTAAAATAGGACTTCTCTCAGATACCCATGCTTGGTGGGATGATAAATATGTGGAATATTTCGCAGAATGCGATGAAATATGGCACGCAGGTGATATTGGTTCGGACGGGTTGGCAGCAAAGCTAGCTGCTTTGAAACCTTTCCGGGCGGTATATGGAAACATAGACGGGCAATCGCTCCGGTTGGAATATCCCGAAGTGGCTCATTTTAAAGCGGAAGAAGTAAATGTGATGATGACGCATATAGGCGGCTATCCGGGCCGTTACAACCCGGCTATCCGCAAAGAATTGTACGATACCCGCCCGAACTTGTTCATAGCGGGTCATTCGCACATTCTGAAAGTCGCCTTCGACCAATCCCTGAATTGTTTATATATCAATCCGGGCGCAGCCGGCAAAAGCGGCTTCCATCAGGTCCGTACCCTTATCCGTTTTGTGATTGACGGCAAAAATATTAAAGACCTTGAAGTAATCGAACTGGGTATCCGATAAATACCCAGCCTACTTACCACAGCAGAAACTCTCTGCCAGTAAAATTGTGTTCTGAAGATAAGAGAATTCCTGTTCGAAATATTCACTGAATACACCGGTATGCAGGTTCTCTTCAATTTGTTTGGCTGTCCATAACTTACCGCCAGCTCGCTTACACTGGTTAAACTGCTCCTCTGTACGGAGACAGATCACGTAAAGCGATACCAGATGTTTCACCTTCTCGTTCTCGAACGTATAACGTATCAGAAAACGGGGATTTACATCCTGCTGTTCGGCGAGTTCGCCAACCGATTCACGCACCGTACTTTCAATACTATGCCTGAACAATACATAACTATGGAAAGGGTAATCAATCGTATCCGGAGATACGAACGCATCTTTACTCCTTTTCATCAGATAAAGCATTCCGTCATGAATGACGGCAATCCGGACGATCGGATGGTAGTACTTCTTAGGCAACGTGCGGCTGACCGAACGCGCAATACAACCAATAACCTTTCCTCCCTCATTCAACACCGGTAACCACATTTCTTTCTGTAAACTACCTTGCATCAACGATAAACGTACCTGCTCATAAAGAATGACCAGAACTCCAATCAATACCCCCAGTTCCCTATAAAGGAAACGTTCCGCATGTACATTCTGCATCGTATCCGGAAGGATACTGTAAACCAGGATGACAAACAGATGTAATGTATACAAATTCTGAACCAGCTGGGCAATGAAATAGAATTCATTCAGCGTCGTACGCATTAAAGTCCGTTTATAAGTCGGGTGCTTTGAAGTCCTTATCTTCTTTAATACTGAGCGCCGGCTAAAACCGATAAACGCCAGTACTACGACCAACAGCACCTCCGTAATCAACGGAGAATAAATAAACAATACGGGCTCCAGTTTCAAGCAGAGAAAGACGGAATACAATACTAAAGTAATTGCAGAAGGCAACAATAAAAATTGATATACCTTATCCTTACTCAACACCTGATACAGAAAAATACATACAAAACAGAAGGTAACGCCGATAATGAAAGACAACAGATAAGAAAAATAATTATCCAAAAACATAAAAAGCAACAATGGCAACAGACCAACGGCTTGATTGTCTAATCCCTTCTTAACTTTGTTCATACCCTTTCCCCCTTTCTTCGCACTTTAAATATATAACAACCCACTTTGTTAAAAGTTTTGGTAATTAAACATGCTTTTCAGCGTGATAAGAGGAACGGACCAGCGGAGCGCTCTCTACCATGCGAAAACCTTTTTCCAAAGCGATTGATTTATAGACATTAAACTGATCAGGGGTCACATACTCAGTTACTTGAATATTTTTTCTGGATGGTTGTAAATATTGACCTATTGTTAATACGGAAACACCTGCATCGAGCACATCGTCCATCAGACAGCATACTTCTTCGGGAGTTTCACCCAAACCGACCATGATGCCGGTCTTAGCTGTCGCACCTTGTCCGGCTATACGGGACAGGACGGCCAAGCTGACATCGTATTTGGCTGCACTGCGAACCTGCGGGCTGATACGCCGCACGGTTTCCATATTATGTGATATAATCTCGGGAGCAGCTTCCACTACCTGATCCACCAGTTCAAAGCGTCCCTGAAAGTCAGGGATCAGGACTTCTACGGTGGTGGCTGGATTTACGGCTTTGATGGTCCGGATTGTATCCACCCAATGTTGGGCTCCCAAGTCGGGAAGATCATCGCGATCGACCGACGTTATCACTGCGTGTTTTAAGTTCATCAGGCGAATACTTTCCGCCACATTCGCCGGTTCTTTCGGGTCCAGCGGCAGCGGTTTGCCTGTTAGCGTGTTACAAAATCGACAGGAACGGGTACAGATATCGCCTGCAATCATAAACGTAGCAGTTCCCCGGCTCCAGCATTCTCCCATGTTCGGGCATTTTCCACTTGTACAAATGGTGTGCAGACAATGAGACTCAACAATGCTTTTCGTCTTTGTAAACTGTTCGTTCCCACCAAGCCGGATCTTCAACCAATCCGGCTTTCTCACATGTTCTGACATTATAAGTTATCCAATAAAAAGTTAGACATCCTGGTATACAGATGATAACGGGTATTTCCTCCGTAAATACTGTGATTACGGTCTTTATAAACCTGCATATCGAACTGTTTACCGGCTTGTACCAATGCTTCTGCATAATCCATCGTCTGCTGGAAGTGTACATTATCATCAGCAGTTCCGTGCACCAGCAACAGCTTACCCTGTAAGTCTTTTGCCAGCCGGATGGGCGATGTTGCAGCATAGCCCGAGAAGTTTTCTTTTGGCGTACGCATAAAACGTTCGGTATATACCGAGTCATAATATTTCCAGTCTGTCGGAGGAGCGACAGCGATACCGGCCTTGAATGTACCGTTACCCACGCT
Organism: Parabacteroides goldsteinii; assembly: GCF_020091425.1. NCBI lineage: Bacteria > Pseudomonadati > Bacteroidota > Bacteroidia > Bacteroidales > Tannerellaceae > Parabacteroides > Parabacteroides goldsteinii. The sequence continues at coordinate 3,788,904 of NZ_CP081906.1, forward strand.
CATCGACATCAATGTGTTGTATCCGCCAAAGCTCCAGCCCCAGATGGCGATGCGTTTTGCATCCACATACGGCAGTTTGCCTAACGCCTGTGCTGCTTCCACCTGGTCTCTGGATTCCAAATCACCCATCCGCAAGTATGTACATTTGCGGAAGGCTTCACCACGTGCACCGGTTCCCCGGCCATCCACGCTGACTACGATGATTCCGTTCGCAGCCAGGTAATGTTCCCAGTCAAAACCATATTTGTCCAGTACTTGTTGCGAATTAGGACCACTATATTGTACCATCAGCACCGGATATTTCTTCGATTCATCGAAATCGACCGGTTTAACGATCCAGGCATTCAACTCAATATCAGATGCTGTATGCACCTTGAAGAATTCTTTTTTAGAGAAAGATGTATTTGCCAATTTTTCTCTCAAAGCAGCATTATCCTGCAACACACGCAATACTTTTTTCGACTTCGTTTCGTTGACAGTAATCACTGCGGGAGTGTTTGCATTCGAATAATTATTGACGAAATAAGCGTAGTTTGCGCTGAAGTCGGCACTGTTCGTCCCCTCTCCTTCCGACAGCTTTGTCTTCACGCCTTTCTGATCAATCTTATAGACTGAACGACGCAACGGGCTCTCTTCGGCCGATTCATAATATACAACCTTAGTTGCATCGTCGTAACCAATCAGACGGGTTACGTCCCAGTTGCCTTTCGTTACCTGACGTTGCATAACACCCGTCGGAGAATACAAATAAATATGGGAATAGCCATCCTGTTCGCTGACATACGTAAATCCGCTCGGATTGAAATGAATGGAAGTCAGCCATTCGGAATCCACATAGCATTTGTTCTCATCGCGAAGAATCAGACGGGATACGCCGCTCTTCGGATTCACATAATACATATTGAAAACATTCTGCTGACGGTTCAACGTCATGACAGCCAACTGGTCGGAATTGGTAGTAAAGGTAATTCTCGGAATATAATAATCACCTTCCACCGGCACTTTCAGTTCTTTGATATCTTTTGTCGCTACGCTGTAAGAATGAACCGTTACTTTCGAATTCTTCTCGCCTGCTTTCGGATACTTGAAATTATAATATCCCGGATACAGTCCGTTCCCCCACATCTGCATGGAATATTCCGGCACTTCGCTTTCATCGAAACGCACATAAGTCAGATATTCACTATCGGGCGACCAGGCCATCAGGTTAGTCACAGCAAATTCTTCTTCATACACCCAATCGGTAATACCGTTCAGTATTTTGTTCAGTTCACCGTCTTTGGTAACCTGTACTTCCGTATCATAGTCAAACTTACGAATCCATATATTATTATCCACGACATAAGCACACATGCGTCCGTCCGGCGAATAAGTCGGAATCATCTGCTTGTTCTTCGAATCGGAAACAGGCTTTACATAGTTACGGCGCACGTCATAATCGTATACCATCGCTTTGAAAGAACGACGGTAAATCGGTTCGGTTTCCCGCCAAACCAGGATATGATGGCCGGTACTGCTGATATCGTATCCGTCAAAATCATCGAATGTAGATTCACGGGCAGTCCGGGCATTGAACAACGTGTCCACCGGATTACCTGTACGATAGGAGTATTTGATAATCATACTCCGATCTTTATTCATTGCTGTATAATGTTCTCCATCCGGCAGCGACCGCATTTCACCAATAGCAGTTACCTGACGGAACTTTCCATCTGTAATTTCTTTTAAATCGACACGTTTGCTCCCGTTCTGAGCAGATACGCTTCCAATTATCGCCAATGAAAGCAAGAAACCAACACCCAATCGTCTCATGAATACTTTTATTTTATTTTGAATAGGCTGCAAAGTTAGTATTTTATCACGGTAAACCGTTCACCATTAAAGGTAAATTATGTACCGGAGCCAGGTTGTCCGGCCATTTTATCATTAAATTAACCACCGGACATTGGTCATTAACCATTATAAATTACCTTTGCCCCATGGAAAACGTAAAACCTTATAATGATTTCGGAGATTTCCTGCGGAAAGTATTCCCCTGTAAGGTGCAGAAAATCTCTATAAATGCAGGCTTCACCTGTCCGAACCGCGATGGTTCGAAAGGATGGGGCGGCTGTACTTATTGTAATAATCAAACATTCAGTCCGGAGTATTGCCACACGGAAAAGAGTGTGACCGAACAGTTGGAAGAGGGAATCCGCTTCTTCTCCCGCAAATATCCGGAGATGAAATACCTCGCCTACTTCCAGGCTTACACCAATACATACGATGAACTCAGTTCGCTGAAAGCCAAATATGAAGAAGCGTTATCTTATCCCGGTGTAGTCGGGTTAATCGTCGGAACACGCCCGGACTGCATGCCGGATGCTTTACTGGATTATTTCACTGAACTTTTCCGGGAAAAGTTCGTCATGATAGAATACGGACTGGAAAGCACACTGGATAAAACATTACTCCGCATCAACCGCGGACATACCTATGAAGAGTCGGAAAACGCTATCCGCCGGACAGCCGAACGGGGCATTTACACCGGTGCCCACCTGATTCTGGGTTTACCGGGAGAAAGCCGGGAAGAGATATTACACCATGCCGACCGGTTATCCGGATTGCCCGTAACCACTTTGAAACTGCATCAATTGCAACTGATTCGTAACACCCGCATGGCCAAAGAATATGCCGAACATCCTGAAGAGTTCCATCTTTATACGGCCGACGAATATATCGACCTGGTAATCGACTTCATAGAAAAATTAAACCCCTCTATTGTGGTAGAGAGGTTTGTATCGCAATCCCCGAAAGAGCTGTTGATCGCTCCCGACTGGGGACTTAAGAACTTCGAATTTACTGCGAAAGTAAATAAGCGTATTGCCGAAAGAAATGCACGGCAAGGACGATTATTTATTCCTTTTTCTTAGGAGCCAGTTCCCCATAGAATGTGATGTTCTGTTTGTTGACAGGCGTCACATTGATTGTCGCGGAGCCATTTGAGAACACCTGCACACTGAATGCAAAGGTATCGTCATCGCTTCGGGTACGAAACTGTATTTGAGCGGTTCCTTTCTTATTAAAAGAACATTGATAATCGGTAATTGATTCTTCGAAACGTAACCCGTCACCGCCACCATAAGGAGCCGAATAAGCCCTTCCGAAATAAGGAAGATAGGAAATAACCGAGTCACCGCGCATTTCCAAAGAGTAGGGAGACGTCAGATTGAGTGAACGTCCTCCCATGGGTATCGCACGATTTACATCTATTGTAAACCGTTTACTATCTATTAATTCTTTCACTTCATTTGCCTTCTGCTCCCGCTTTTCCTTTTTACTTTGAGCATAAAGGGATTGCCCTGCTAATAAAAGGACAATCCCTAATAACCAGAATAACCTAACATTCTTCATAACCTTAAATAAATAACACACATTTTGCTTCTATATATAAGACAATCTGAACAGACCAAAGGTTTACCTTCCGTTCGTTAAATTAACACAACAAACGGTTAACAAAACATTACTGTTATATTCTATCATCAATTAAAAACCAAAGCACTTGCGTATGTCCGTCAACTTTACGTAATTTGTCTACTCATTTTTCTGAATCAGATTAAACAAATTTATGGAGAAAAAACATCAGTATCAAGGCTTAACCAAACAAGAAGTAGAAGAAAGCAGGCGCCTTCACGGCGAAAATATCCTCACTCCACCAGAGAAAGCCTCTCTCTGGAGTCAATTCCTCGAAAAGTTTAATGATCCGATCATCAAGATCCTACTGGTAGCATGGCTGTTATCAATGATTATTGCCGGCGTACATTGCTGGGGACCGGAAGCGAAAGGGTTTACCGCTTTCCTGGAGCCGATCGGTATATTCTTTGCCATCATGCTGGCATCCTGTGTCGGTTTCTTCTTCGAACTGAAGGCCAACAAAGCATTCGATGTGCTGAATACCGTCAATGACGATACGCTGGTCAAAGTGATTCGCGAAGGAAATATCTGCCAGGTAACCAAAAAAGAAGTCGTTGTCGGTGACATCGTCGTACTGGAAACCGGAGAGGAGATTCCTGCCGACGGTCATTTGCTGGAAGCTATATCTTTGCAAATCAACGAATCGACACTGACCGGGGAACCTATTATCAGTAAAACAACCAACGAAGCCGAATTCGATCCTGAAGCGACCTATCCGTCCAATATGGTCATGCGGGGAACAACTGTTGTCGACGGGCATGGAGTCATGAAAGTCGAACTGGTGGGAGACGCTACCGGATATGGTAAAGTATATGAAGGTTCGCAGATTGAAAGTGACATAGAGACTCCGCTCCAGATACAGCTGAAAGGGCTTGCCGCCGTAATCAGTAAAGGAGGATATACAGTTGCCGGGCTTACTTTTATTGCCTTGCTGATCAAATTATTACTCGGTTCATCGGGTATGCCGGTCATGGATCTGATCTCCCATATTCTGAATATCTTCATGATAGCAGTAACCTTAATCGTAGTTTCCGTCCCTGAAGGTTTGCCGATGAGCGTCACCCTCAGTCTTGCCCTGAGTATGAACCGCATGCTCAAGACAAACAACCTGGTCCGCAAAATGCATGCCTGCGAAACGATGGGGGCGACTACGGTTATCTGTACCGACAAAACCGGTACGCTGACACAAAACCAAATGCAGGTTTACCAGACCAATTTCTATAATCTCAAAGACCAAAAACTAGGAGACGATGAACTAAGCAACCTTATTAAGGAAGGCATTTCCGTTAACTCGACCGCCTTCCTCGACTTCTCGGAAGAGAAAGTAAAGACATTAGGCAACCCTACCGAAGCTGCTTTATTGCTTTGGCTGAACAGCCAGCAACAAAACTACCTGACATTAAGGGAGGAAGCGCCGGTCATGGACCAGCTGACCTTCTCGACCGAACGGAAATATATGGCGACAGTCGTTAAATCGCCGTTATTGGGTAAAAAAGTGCTGTACGTAAAAGGGGCACCGGAAATTGTACTGGCAAACAGCCAACGTGTAGCCATTGACAACACTTATAAACCGGTAGATGCCTGCAAGGCCGATATTGAAAAACAACTACTGGATTATCAGAATCAGGCCATGCGTACACTCGGTTTTGCTTATCAGATTATTGAAGACGGACAGGACGAATCGTTCTTCGTCAATGGCCGCCTGCATAATACCGACCTGACCTATCTGGGAATCGTTGCCATCTCCGACCCTGTCCGTGCAGATGTCCCGGCTGCCGTACAAAGCTGTCTGAATGCTGGTATTGATGTAAAGATCGTAACCGGTGATACTCCTGGTACCGCCCGTGAGATTGGCCGTCAGATCGGAACCTGGAAACCGGAAGATACCGACCGCAACATCATCACAGGTCCGGGCTTTGAAGCACTGACCGACGAAGAAGTGCTCGACCGCGTGCTGGATCTGAAAATCATGTGCCGCGCCCGTCCTACCGACAAACAACGCCTGGTGCAGTTATTACAGAAGAAAGGTGCCGTAGTTGCCGTAACCGGCGACGGAACCAACGATGCTCCGGCCCTGAAAGCCGCCCAGGTGGGTCTTTCCATGGGAGACGGAACTTCTGTAGCCAAAGAAGCCAGCGACATCACGATCCTGGATAACTCTTTCGGAAGTATCACACGTGCCGTAATGTGGGGACGTTCCTTGTATCGTAATATCCAGAAGTTCCTCTTATTCCAGCTAACCATCAACGTGGCAGCCTGTCTGATCGTATTGTTGGGTTCGCTGTTCGGGACCGAATCACCGCTTACCATCACGCAGATGTTATGGGTAAACCTGATCATGGATACATTTGCCGCCGGAGCATTGGCCTCCCTCCCCCCTAACGAACGGGTTATGAAGGATAAACCCCGCCGTAGCGGAAAAGATGGCGATTTTATCATCACCCGGCCGATGGCATACAATATCTTCGGAGTAGGTATTGCTTTCGTGCTGATCCTAATGGGAGTATTGTATTATTTCCATGCACAGACTGGACTGACGCCGCATGACTTGTCGTGGTTCTTCAGCTTCTTTGTAATGCTTCAGTTCTGGAATATGTTTAATGCCAAGGCATTTATGGAAGGCCGTTCAGCATTCGCCAACCTGAAAGAGAGTAAGAGCTTCCTGTTTGTAGCCCTACTTATCCTTATCGGTCAGTATCTGATCGTTACGTTTGGCGGAGAGATGTTCAATGTGGTTCCTTTGTCTTTGAAAGACTGGGGTATCATTATCGGTTCCAGCTCGCTGGTTCTCTGGATAGGTGAAATTGCACGAGGCATCAGCCGGCTTACTAAGAAGTAAGCCGGAATAAACAAATTCAGAGAATAACTTGCTGAGCTTGATTATAATATTTACATTTGCTCAAATAGAAAACAAAAAGATATATGGAAATAGAAATAAAGCACGGAACAGAGACAGTAATCTGTCTTTCCGGACAGCTGGATACACTCAGTTCGCCCGATCTGGAAAAAGAGATTACCAATATACTTGAAGGTAATGCGCAAAACGTGGTGCTTGACGGTGGAAAACTCACATATATCAGCAGTGCCGGACTTCGCTTGCTTCTCATTCTGCAAAAAAAGATGGGCCAGAAAGGCGGAACATTTGTATTGAGGAATATCCAGGACAGCATTATGGAGATATTCAAAATAACAGGTTTCTCTTCTTTTCTTACCATTGAATAACAAGATTCAAACTCCGGTAGAATGACCAGCACACTACACATTAAGAATAATCCGGAACAACTTGCGCTCCTGTATGATTTTCTGGAAATACAGGCCAAGAGTTGCGGAATTGACACAGCACTGCTGATGCAGATAAAGCTGGCGATGGATGAGGCTGTAACAAATGTTATTCAATATGCATATCCCGGTATGGAAGGAGATATAGGCATTGATATGGGGTGCGACGACGGACTATTGAAAATAGTCATAACCGACAACGGCATCCCATTTAATCCTTTGGAAACGCGGGAACCGGATATTACACTTCCATTGGAAGAACGTCCGATCGGCGGACTAGGCATCTTTCTGGTAAAACAACTGATGACAGATGTCAGATACGACCGTTCCGAAGGAAAGAATAGATTAACAATGACCAAAGAAATTCAGTAATATGGCCGACTTCGATATAAAAGAGATAGCTTCCCTCAAAAGACAGCTGCGCATCATAGAAAAACTGACGCTGGCAGGTTGGATACTCATTATTGCGGGTTTCTACTATGACTGGGAGTCTGTTCCCGGCATCATGCTGGTTGTGCAGATCGTTCTTTATATATTAAAAGGACGCCTACGGAAGAAGCTGAAACAAAAAGAATATCTGGCCAAAATAGTGGAAGAACGTACCATCGAACTCCGTATCCAGCGGGATCAGGTACTGAAAGAATCCGAAAAGTTGTCGCAAGCGCTGGATGCCCTTGCCAAGGCACAGGACGAACTGGTTCGAAAAGAGAAGCTGGCTACTGTAGGGCAACTTACACAAGGGTTGGTGGACCGTATCCTGAATCCGGTGAACTACATCAATAACTTTGCCGGCCTGTCGGCTAACCTGATCAAAGACCTGAAAGACAACATCACGGACGAACAATATGTCATGACGAAAGAAATCTATGAAGACAGCATCGAAATACTCGACATGATAGAAGGCAACCTGCAAAAGATCAATGAACATGGTTGCAACACCGTCCGCATTGTCAAAGCGATGGAAGACCTGTTGAAAGACCGGCACGGCGATGTGACTTCGACCGACCTGTGCGACCTGTGCAAAGTAAACGTCGATGTCCTTAACAAGCTATTCAAAAAAGAAATTGAAGAAAATCAGATACAGATACATATAGAATGCCCCGAAAAGCCGGTTATGGCTGAAATTAATATCGAACAGATGAACAAGGCGCTGGGCAGCATTCTTAAAAACAGTATTTATGCATTGCTCCGTAAACTGCAAAAACAAAGTTTCTCTCCTTTTATCACTATAAAACTGGAAGAAAGAAGCAACAATACTGTATTTATCAGTATCTATGACAACGGGATCGGTATCGAAGACAGTATCAAGGACAAGATATTCGAACCATTCTTTACAACCAAACCTTCTGCCGAAGCAGCCGGTGTCGGGTTGTATCTCTGCCGTGAAGTTATCCTCAACCACCAGGGTTCGATCCTGGCGAAAAGCGAGAAGGATAACTATACTGAATTCTTAATTACAATTCCTATCAGTCAAAAAAGGATTAACAATGAATGAGAACACCCAAAAAGAAATTGAGAAGCTGAGGAAACAGATCAGCCAGCAGGAGAAGATGGCTTCACTCGGCTTATTGAGTGCCGGCATTGCACATGAGATACAGAATCCTCTTAATTTCGTGATCAATTTCAGCAAAGTTTCGCAGAAGTTACTAAAAGATATGCAGGAAGTCCTGGATGAACTCGGGGACGCATTACCGGAAGACTCAGTCGAAGAGATCAAAGAGATCATGTCTGACCTGGAAGGTAATATGAACAAGATAGAGGAGAACGGCAACCGGGCTTCGGGAATTGTGCGCGGCATCCTGCTTTATTCACGCGGCAAAGACGACGAATATATCCCGACCGACCTGCATCAGCTGACCAAAGAATATGTATGGCTTTCTTACCATGCAGTCAAGGCAAACAACAAAAGTTTCAATGTCGCGATACAGGAAGAGTATGCCGACGACCTGCCATTGGTAAAAGTTATTCCGCAGGATTTCAGCCGCGCCATACTCAACCTGATGAACAATGCCTGCTACGCCGTGTTCAGCAAGTCGAAAGAGATAGCCGATGCGACCTATCAGCCAACCATCAGGATATGCCTGAAAAAAGAGGGTGACCGTATAAACCTGAGCATAGAAGACAACGGACAAGGAATTTCGGAAGAGACAAAAAAGAAACTCTATACGCCTTTCTTCACGACAAAACCGATCGGTGAAGGCACCGGCCTCGGATTGTCGATCACTAAATCGATTATCGAACAAAAACATAACGGTACGATCGGGATGGATTCACGCCCCGGCGAATATACCCGTTTTACCATTTCTATTCCTATCCAACAATAACAGAGACAAAAGTCATGGCTATAAAAATATTAAGTGTAGACGATGAATTAGACCTGGAAAGGTTGCTTACCCAATATTTCCGTCGCAAGATAAAGAAAGGAGAATATGAATTCTATTTTGCGCACAACGGACTGGAAGCACTTCAACTGATGCTTGTCCAACCGGATTTCGATGTGATACTAAGTGACATCAATATGCCGGAAATGGACGGACTGACCTTGCTTGCCAAAATCAACGAAATGCAAAATCCGGCTCTAAAATGCATCATGGTTTCAGCCTACGGAGATATGGACAATATCCGTAGTGCCATGAACCAGGGAGCATTCGACTTCACGACCAAACCGATCAATCTGGAAGACCTGGAACGTACGATCGAAAAGGCAGCCGAACAAATATCATTCATCAAAAAAGCACAACAGGAACATTCGCAACTGGAATCCATCCGTAACGACCTTCACATCGCCCAGGAGATTCAGCAAACGATCCTGCCGAAAACATTTCCTCCGTTTCCCGAACTGAAAACGTTCGATATCTATGCCTATATGAATGCGGCAAAATATGTGGGAGGCGACTTCTACGATTTCTTCCGCATAGACCAGGACCGTTTGGGATTTGTTATTGCAGACGTTGCCGGCAAAGGTGTCCCGGCTGCCATCTTTATGGCGATCAGCCGGACTGTTATCCGGACAATTGCACTGACGGAAAACTCGGCAGCCATGTGCATGCAACGCTCAAATACGTTCCTTTGCCAGGAAAATGTAAATGAAATGTTCGTAACAGCATTTTACGGAATACTGAACCTGAATACCGGTCTTGTTACATATTGTAATGCCGGTCACAATCCTCCGGTTCTAATGAAGGCAGATAACGCGGTTGTATCAGTCCCGCTCACAAACGACTTTATATTGGGCGGCGTAGAAAACATGACTTATCACGAAAAGACTTTGCAGTTATCGCCCGGCGACAACCTGCTGCTCTATACGGACGGAATAACAGAAGCGATGAATACCTACCACGAACAGTACAGCGAAAAACGTTTGCTGGAAAACTGCCGGGAGTTGATCGGAAAGAGTCCCAAAGAAATTGTAGACAGAATAACGGAAACGGTAGGAAAATTCGTTGTAGGAGCCGTACAATCGGATGATATCACCTTGTTGTCTATTACCTATCAGGGATAAAAGACTTCCACAGAATAGTAAAAAGGAGATGCCCCGGTCGGAACATCTCCTTTTTTATATACATTATATATATGTACTTATTTCAGTAAAGCATCACGGATACCCATGATCTCTGCATTAGCAGCTCTGGCATCCTGGATAGTTCCGACTTTTTCCTTCAACGGGCTGATAGTTGTACCCAGCTGTTGCAGGTCTGGATAATAAGAAGCCAGGTCGGCTACTACTTCTTCCAGCATAGTCACACGTTTCAGCATATTATCAGAAAGTCCGGCAGATGTAGCATCCCCTTTGATAACCAATGTCGGGTTAGCAAGCAGACAAGCATATTCAGCAGAAGAGGCACCTAAGATTTCAATCTGTACATCAATCTTGTTTTCGGCAGCCATCTTGTCGATGATCTTATCTTCCTGTGCATTCATGAAAGCCTGCAACTGTTCTTTGGTTGCATCTTTCGGAGCTTCCTCTTTCAGGATATCGAGTACAAAAGAAACATTCAGATCTGTAGCCAGTTTTACAATGGCTCCTTCTACTTCTGCTGTAGGCTGACCGATCGCTTTCAACACATTGTAATCAGCCATATACATACCGAGTGCACGCGCTTTTTGTGTAGCAGTACTTAGTTCAGCAGCTTTAGCAACAGGCAGCATATAAGTTAAATCACCCACTTTTACCTGAACTTCACCGCTGGACAAACGATAAGGAATTTCTGACTCCGGCATATCAGCCAGGAATTTAACAGTTTCCTGTTTTACTTCTTCAGTTAACAAATCTTTCGGCGCTTTACCTGCTATAACGGCAGCTTCTTCCGTCTTTTCGGCTTCATTTGATTTTTTAGCTCCGTTGCAGGAAATCATGCCCACCATTAATGCGGCTATTGCAAGCACGCTTAATACACTCTTTTTCATATGTAAATAAATTGCGCTCCCTATCTCAAGAGAGCCGTTTAAACCATTAATAAATTGATTTTTTTAGAGTTCAGACAAAACAAAAGAGAGCACTTGTATAGATACAAATGCGGTTGGCTATTATCTTTGGGCATTTTATAATTTTACAACAGCTAAGAAAAAAAATTTCATACACGCGTTAAAGGACTCGCAGTCTTGACCGCTTAGCAGTTGAGATCAGTTTCATGAGCGACCTCTTGCTGTTTCTTACGACAACAAGCCAGTAAAAATCGACCTTCTCTATGTTTTTAACCTACTTCTGGGATTGGACCATCATCACGGCTGATTTTAACTTTATAGCCAAGTGCTTCCAGCTCTTTCTTCAAGTAATTTTTCCGTTTCTGCTCCATCCTTTGGTTGAGATATTCCGCACCGAGTTCCTTATACTCACAAGCCTCTTTCAGTACATGCCATACCGATTTCAGGATCGAGTGTCCTACTGCTACTAAAGCCCTCTTTTTCCCTCGACGGGCGGCTAAACGGTGATAACGTGCACTGTAAAAGGTGTTCTTGGTACGGGTGGCTGCCCACGCAGCCTCCGTGATTACGGCTTTCAACTGTTTGTTGCCATGGGTGGTTCTACCACTTTTTTTTTACCTGCGCTCTCGTTATTGCCAGGACAGACACCGGCCCACGAAGCCAGGTGCTTTTCGGTTGGAAAGGCTTCCATATCCACACCTATCTCTGCTATCAGGTCTTCAACCGTTTTCCGGCTAAGTCCGGGGATCTTCTGCAAGAGTTCCATCACATTCTCATAAGGAGATAAAACCTCTTTTATACGGCAGGTAAGGTCAGCTATGATGGCTTTCGTCTGTTCCATATCTTTACGGATGGTCTGCAACATATAGATGTGATGCGGTTCTATAAAGCCTTCACAAGCCTGATAAAGAAGTTCCGGACTGGCTTCAAGTTTTTTATGATAGATGCAAGTTATGTCATCCATTGTTACATGACCCTTATCGATCAACATATCTATCAGCTTGTTCGCCACGACTCCGTCCAGGCTGCACACCACGCTGGAAAGTTTGATGTTACAATCTTCCAGGATACGAACAATACGGTTTTTCTCAGAAGATACATGCTGGATCAACTTGTTACGGTAACGGGTTAAATCACGAAGCTCACGTTGTTCACGCTCCGGGATATAACTCGGTTTCAACAAACCTGCTAAAAGCAGTTTGCAAATCCAGGCACTATCCTTTTTATCCGTTTTGTGCCCGGGAACATACTTGATGTGCCGTGCGTTCACGATCCAGACTTTCATATCAGGACATTCAAGAATCTTATAGACCGGCTTCCAGTAAACACCGGTACTTTCCATGGCTACATGCGTAATGCCACTGGATAATAACCATTCTTTTAATTCTGTCAAAGAACTACTGAAGGTCTTGTAACTGCGGGTTTCAGTTTTGAGACCTTCGCCACTTATCGTAGCAACTACCATGTCCTTGTGGACATCTATTCCACAACCCCGGAGGATGACTTGTTCAAAAGGTACTGTTTTCATTGCATTCGTTTTTTCGAGTGAATGACACTAAAGTAAACAATACCCCCCTATTTACATGCTCTTGGACGAAATTTATTTCATGGATGTTTCATGTTACTTTATTTAATAATTTATATTCCAGCTTTTTTATTCTTCTTTCAGGAAACGTCCCGGAAACTCTGCGAATATAGCGATAATAGCTAATAATGCAAAGAAACCTATAATCAATAAATTAAAATTATAGGTAGAAATTAACATACTGCCCAGTTTTTTCTCATAAGAATAGAAAGGAGCCCTGCCAAACGGATTATCCGGAACAATATAAATCTGACCGACGGCCGGATAGATGCGATGCCCGTGCTCTTTATAAAAGTTACGGCCACCGGCTCCCATAACCAGGTCTTCGATAGCCGAATTATGATACTTTTTCTTCTGTTCGGTTACCCATTCAGCCCCTTTTTCGCGTATATCCTTTTCCTGTACCTGATCCAGATAGGCCGTAAAGTTATGAGCGCGTTCGTGCAACGCTGAATCTACCTTATCCAGATACGACAAGTAAGTTTCACCTTCATTGCGGGAAGCGATACGGGCGGCACGTCCCAATACGGCAAGTTCATTTTCTACCGTCAGACGTTTGTCCGGATCATCTTTTCCCTCCAGTTGTTCAGCCAGGCGACGCACTTCTTTCGAATGTATATTTTCATAATACTGCGCCAGATATTTTTCCCTCTCTATCGGAAAGTAAGCCTGATTGTAAGCATTATCGGCAAATTGCTCTACCATCAAGGTCTCAAAAGCCCAGCGCGAAGGGATAATATCACCGATCAACGGGACCTTATTTTCCTTTGAGGCACTGGTATTCAAATCATCAAACTTGATAACCAATCCGCAAAGCAATATCTGCGGGATCAATAGAAGAGGAATAGTTATATAGATCGCAACGACAGAGTTCATCGACTGTGATAACATCAGTCCCGTCAGATTGGCTAGGAAAGAGGTTGCCCAAAGGATACTCCACCAAACACCAAACATCTCCCATCCTACTCCTATGATCGTATTTCCCACTAAAATAAAAAGTAAGGACTGAAGTCCGGATACTCCCAGCAGGTAAACCATTTTAGATGTAAGATAGCTGCTACGACTTAACCGGAGGAAATGTTCTCGCTTCAGGGCAGGCCGGTCTTTTATAATCTCTTCGGCACTTATACTTAACCCCATAAAGGTGACCACAATAACCGACATAAAGATATAAGACACAAAATTCTTGTTAGCCAGCAAAGTATATTCGTCACCATCGACATACCGGGTAAGCAAGGCAACGATCAGCGCCAGCAACGGAGCTTCGAGCAACGTAATTGCCAGATATTGCTTATTAACCAGTTTTGTCCGGATATTCCGTTCCAGGAAAATACAAAACTGTTTGAACCAGGTCGGTTTTTTCTGCTTGCTGTCAGGCAGTTCCTTCTCCTCAACCGGTGTATAGGACGGACGCGACGAAATATATTTCTCGTGCCATTCTTCAGGTGTAAACTTCCGGATGTTCGTCTGGTTTCCGGAGTCGTCGATCTTCTTCGAGTCGATAATATTCAGAATCAGTTCCGGATTCACATTCCCGCAGGTACTGCAAACGCTGATATCCGGATCGGTATATTTCGCCGCTTGTTTGAAATAAATAATCGCTTCGATCGGATTTCCGTCATAAATGGGATAACCTCCCCGGTCCAGTAACCAGAGACGGTCGAATAATTTATAGATTTCAGACGATGGCTGGTGGATATTGACAACGACCAGCTTCCCCCGGTGCGTCTGTTCTTTCAGCAACATGATAACTTTCTCGGAGTCGGATGAAGATAAACCGGAGGTCGGCTCGTCCAGATACAGGATAGCCGGTTCACGGATCAGTTCAAGGGCTATATTCAACCGTTTCCGCTGTCCCCCGCTGATCGTTTTACGGATGGGGGAACCGACTTCCAGGTCTTTTATCCCTTCCAGATCCAATTCTTTCAATACATTTTCGACCCGCGCTTTGATTTCCTGATCCGAAAGACGGGCAAAACAGAGACGTGCCGTGAACCAGAGGTTCTGATACACAGTAAGTTCTTCTATCAACAAGTCGTCCTGCGGAACAAAACCGATCAACTGACGGGCTTCGGGGGCATCCAACGGGTAGCCGTTCACCGTAATACTACCCTCATCGGGACGGATATTCCCGTTCATGATACCCAACAAAGTAGATTTACCGACTCCGCTTCCTCCCATTATCGCGACCAACTGGCCCGATTCCAGGTTAAAAGAAAAGTTATGCAAACCGTTGGTACTATTCTTAAAAGTAAAATTCAAATCTCTACCGTTCAGAAATATAGCTTCCTTCCGTTCATTCTTATTATATACGGTCAGCAGATCACTGTAATAAACCGGAAGAAACAACGGTCCTTTCAACACACTACTATGCTGCCAGGCATAAAAGATACCCGGCGACAAAGGAATATCGTTCATGAAAACGACACCTGAGCCATAGTAAGTAAAGATTTGCTTGTCAAACCGCCGGATAAAGAGTACACGAATAAAACCGTCCATCCCTTTACGGGTGATACGATTCCCTATGGCGGCATCCTCTCCACTGATAGTCAATAAAGAAGAAGAGGGTTTTCCGGTAATAAAAGCAAGTATATCGTCAAACTCTTCTTGCGGAATAGCAAAAATATCAGCCACCAGATGAAAGAGTGGCAAATGATTTTCAAACTCTTCCGAGTTCGAATAGGCGAACTCCACAAAGCGGACCAGAAGAAGCAGCTGTTCTTCCGCCACCAGCTTCACCTTCATCTGTTCACAGATATTGCGGATCACATTCTCCTTATCTACAGGAAAAAGCGGATCATCGTACATGCTGCGCAACTCACTGTATAACTCAATATACTCTTTATGGGAACGGACACCGAAATGACTGGACAAATAGAAATGAACTGCACGGCTCGCCTGTTGTTCTTCGATACGTACAGCCGAAGCAAAAACAGCAAACAGATTCAACAAACCGTTCAGAATGGTCTCATTCATATATTCACAGATAATAAAGAATTATCTTACAAAGATAAAATTAAAAATATGAAACAAAGAAAAAACTTACACTAATCCCCCAAAATATCCAAATATATAAACAATTATATTTCTTATAAAAGAAAGAATGTTATTTGTTTTTATTCCTTTTTATAGAACAATAAAACAATTCTCAAAAATATTCTTCAGTTTTCTTAAGACTATCAACCAAAAAATATTCTCATACTGTTTTCTAAAAGAAACAGGAACTAAATACATAAAAGTTTAACTTATATAGAAATGGTATGAAAACAAAAAGTAACACAGTAAAGAAATCCACTCCCATATTGGAGAACAGGAAGAGATTTGGAAATAATAAATTCATTCAAGGTCTGATTGTATTTGTTGGAATCGGATTATATTTCTTTTCACGCAAATCAAAAGTTAAAATCAAGCATACACTTTTATTAGCTACAATTTGCTTGTTTAGTTTTCTTTCGTTGTCATGCAGCAATAAAAAACAAAATAAGATCGATATAAACAAAGCCTTGGATAATGCCATAGAAAAAGTGGAACACGAGGCAGACAAATTAAAAAACACTTTGTATGAAACTAAGAAAGAAAACCGAAAGGGAACAGATAAGATAAAACATAAAGTAGAAAAAATATAAAAATAAAAAACTTATTACAATGGACTTACATTCAGGATTACCCTATTGGATAATTAAAAATCCTCTATTTGATTATTTTAATCCTTTGAAAAAGGATCTGGAAACAGATATAGTAATTATTGGTGCCGGTATTACCGGTGCTCTCATGGCACACGAACTATGCCGAATAGGACTGAAATGTTGCGTTGTGGACAAACGGAGTATTGCCACAGGAAGTTCTGCTGCCAGTACGGCATTACTACAATACGAAATTGATGTTCCACTTTGCCGAATGGTAAAACAAATCGGTGAAAAAAAAGCGGTAACTGCTTACCGTTCTTGCCTTCAATCGATATCAGATATTGAGGCTGTTTTAAAAGAAACAGGTATTGATGCCGATTTTGAATGGCTACCCAGCATTTTCTATGCCAGTAATGAAAAAGGCGTGAAACTTATCGAACGTGAATATAAAATACGCAAACAACACAGACTTCCAACAAAACTATTAAACAAGGAAGAACTTTATAGGAAATATAAACTGAAAACCTATGCGGGAGCGTTACTCAATGATCAATCAGCACAGATTGATGCGTATAAAGCGGCGACACAACTCCTCTGGTATCACATGCAAAAAGATCATTTACAGATATTCACCCACACAGAAGTAACGTCATGTAAAGAAATATCTGAAGGCTGTCGACTGAAAACAAAGGAAGGCTCAATCATTCAATGCAAATATGTAATCATCGCGGCCGGTTTTGAAGCAGGAGAGTTTCTACCCAAGAAAGTAATGAAGTTAACTTCTACTTACGCGCTTATCTCTCACCCTATCGACCCTAAAGACTTATGGACGAAACATTGCCTCATCTGGGAAACTGAAGAACCTTATATATATGTAAGGACTAGCGGTAACCGCATTATCATAGGAGGAGAGGATGAAGAATTCAACGATCCAGAAGCAAGAGATGAACTGCTTCGAAAAAAAACGGAAATACTTGAAAAGAAATTTCACAAGCTATTACCTTCTGTACCTTTCAAAACAGAAATGGCTTGGTGCGGTACATTCAGTACAACAAAAGACGGACTTCCTTTTATTGGTACATGGCCGGGAACGAAACATATATTTTTCGATCTAGGATACGGAGGTAATGGTATCACATTCAGTATGATTGGTGCACAGATCATACGTAATACCCTACAAGGAATAAAGGACGAACGCAAAGATATATTTGGTTTCGAACGTATCCTCTAAACGCCACAAACCAATATCTAACAAATAAGAGAAGGAGGAACAGAGATCACTCTCATTCCTCCTAAAATAATGTCAAATCATCTGGAAAAATTTACATTTTTCACTTAGTGGTTTAACCACACCGGAAATCTGCTCCTACCATAAAAATCATAAAATAACAATCCTACCCAACTGGTAAAGACTATCAATATAACAGCTATCAGCCTTTTTCTTCTAGGAGCATTAAGATTCCAGATTCTAAGTGCAGCTTTTAAAGCCAAAACCAAGCCTATAAACCATATTGCTAAACAAACCATACCTATTCCACACTTTTTATATTAAAACAATTCAAGTTCAATATGTTATTAAACGTATTCACCAAAAATTCCTACATTTCCCTACTTAACCATAATAGACTCTACCGGTTGCTGTTTACTTCTGTCCAAAGGTTTTGCATGATATTGAACAGAAGAAAAATCTATCGTGTTCAGATCTATACTCCGGATTGCGCTATTATACATAGTACGGAAATAAACTATACGATTTTGCATATCAGTAACTGAAGTCCATTGCGTTGCACTTGGTATATCGGCTGCAACTTCTCCCGTAGCAACTTCTATTCCTATCGGAATATCAAAACTATTTAATATCTGAAAAGCCTGAAAAACCACATCTAGAGCCGTTTTCTGTCTGGGTGCCGAAGTCTGATAAAAAGCTGCACGTACAAAACGGGATGGCGGAGTCACATCACCTGGTATTCCCAGAAAACCGCTTCCAGAACCAAAAGGAGACAAACGGAGTACTCCTAAAGATTGCCCTGGTGCCGCCCCAGGAAACAAATTCACATAGTTATTAAGATTGGTCAATTGCCAGTCAAACCCAGGAGAATTAGTCAAGACTCCTAATGTATTTTCATAAAAACGAGGTTCTCCTCCTATTATTTCAAGCACAAGCTGACGCCCCGAAATATCGGCAAATCTCCAATGAACTGTTGAAATTTGGGGATCTAAACTGATAATCCTAACCTTACTTATAGCCTCTTTTATATCATCTACACTTGCACACTCCCCCAACAACCAAGAGACTAACTGAAGATCGGAGATACTTATATCTCTTTTAGAAGCTTCATATTTTTCATATTCTCCATATTTCGGAAAATAAAACAATCCGGCAGACAGCCCAACTTCATTCAAACCTTCTGCTATAAACTCCTTCTGTTCTACTGCAAATCCGACATAACCGTATCTGGCTTTAAAAGTCATACCATTAATGCCATCTGGTGTGTACGATATAGCTTGATAGCCACGTGGAACCACCACGTATTGGCTATTCAAATTACTTCCTCCCCATTCTATCGTGCGTGCCACTATTGTTGTTCCACTTTCACTTTTCAAAGTAATTCCTGTACACGCATTTGTTTTCAATGGGAACTTAAATATTAAAGCCATACCAAGAAACAATAAAAATAATCTTGTTCTCATACTATTTATTTTTGATTTTTATAAAGAAAACCAATACCAGCAATCAACGGGAGCGCATCTTCACAGATACGTCCCGTCTACTTAAAGAGAGATTTTATTTAATGATAATTTAGCAGATATATCATATATCGATTCTTTCCTGTGTTTTTCTGCTTCCGTATGCACCGGCCAAACAACACAAAACAGCTCCAATCAACAGGGCAAAGAAAGATATAAGAGCTGATCGCGCGGCAGCATCCGCAGCTTTATCCGCAGCTTCTAATGTATTCTGTTTCACTTCCTGCCATTCTTGGGTCGCTTTCTCCAAACTTTGTTCCAGATTCCGGATTTGTTTGTCTGCTTCGGTTGATGCCTTACGCATAATCTCCGTATACTGCTTGATCGCTTTATCGGCTTCAGCTTTTGACATATTGGTATTATTTGCCAAAGCTTTGGCCAAATCATTACGATCTATACTTTTAGCCCAATTATTCGTTTGTTCTTTCAAACGGGTAAGAAAGTTTTTAAAAATTTCATCTGCATCTTCAGGAGAAGCAATCGCTTTCTTCACAGATTTTCCTAAGTCGGTCTTTACATTTTCAAGTTGCTTCTGCAAATAATCGGGTTGCAACTCTTTCACTTTGCTTTTTGCAAGCACCGCACGGATATCCTTCGGAATCTCTCCATCTTTCAAATCTACTTTAAAATCAATTCCACCGAATAATTCTTTCGCTTGATCCGAAAGTGCAGAAACACCACTACCGACAATCGAGCCAGTCCCGGAAATAACCCCTCCTGCAACCGACGATGCAGCTCCTAATGCATTCATAGTTAACTTTGCAGCTCCAACAGTAAGTAAAACGCCGAAAAATGCCCCGACAATAAGTGTCGTGCCCCAAACCAGGAAGCCATGTATCAAACCATCTACTCCTGCTAATTTACCGGCTACAAAACCACCTGCAATCATGCTGACAATCAAAGCGACAGCGGTACCTATACCAACCGTAGTTCCAATACCCGAAACCGGATTATCTGCAAATGGGTCAAACATAAACAATCCGATACTGGAGCCTAATACCGACAATAAAATAGAAACAGCCAGCACTGTCACCACACCACCAAATACACTACCCCAGGAAACTCTTTTTTTCAATTCATCCCAATTATTTAAACGTGTCATAATGCTTAAATTTTAATCAATTACTCTGTTCTTAAAAATATAGAGACCATCTCCTAAACACATTACGGGATGGTCTCATCCTTATTCGTTATTGTTCTACGTAAAGAATCACGGCGCGATTCCATTCCGGTTTATCGAAAGGAGGTTCCTTATCGCCAACCCATTCCACAATAACCCTATCGCGATTGATATTATAATCACTAATCAATATCCGGGCAACATTTTGTGCTCTTTCCGCAGAAAGCTTTTCGTTGATCTGGCTTGTTCCGGTTTTACGGTCCGTATAACCGATCACACGTACCTTAAACTGAGGATTATCTTTCAGATATTGTGCAATATTATAAATATTAACTCCCTGATAAGGATCTACCTTTGTTTGGTTGATTTTAAAGAGAACTACATTATTAATTAACGGATTTTCTTCAAATTCAACCACTTTCTCAGTAATAACCTCAGGCTCCGGACAATCCGGGCAATCTATAGGACGTTTTGCCAATTCCTGATTCTGAGCATACAATTCATTAATACGACTGTTCAACTCATCAACCTCCTGCGGATTCCTCAACTCGGCTTCCGAAAAAGTTGCCGACTTACCCACATTAAAGATCAGACCAGCCGAAGCAGTTCCCAAAATATCGTAGTTACCGCTACTCTTGACCTGATTAAATTCGCTTTTCACAGCCGTTGCAGCAAACTCAATAGAAAGAGTCACCCGGTCTGACAATTTAAAATTATTGACAATACCAGCATTGAGAGTCATACCGTTTACACGAGTATGTCCGCCGGCATAAGCCGGTTGATTTGCATAGTCCCATCCAAAAGCCCATCCGAATCCTACGTATGGCACAAAGCTATACACGCGTTTGGAATTATACTTCATAAAATAATCAGTCATACTCCACATTAAATCCGCTTGTACACTCGCATATCTGTTACGCGACATAATAGTCGCATTGTCATTAAACGTATGCAGATTCGTCAGCCCCGCACCCTTGATACGAGTGCCCAAATAAGGATTAATCCATTTACCAAACTGAATTTCAGGAGCGACAGTGAAACGATGGAAAAAGTCGGCATCACTATTCCTGTCACCGAAATATATATTAGCACCTGCACCAGCCCCAATGAACCAATGGTCCCAGAAACCATTATTGATAAAAGTTGCTTTACGAGCCGGTTCCAAACTTTGACCTTCTTTTGTTTGGGCAAAAGAGGTTTGTATGATGCTAAAAAGCACCATAATAAACAAATACTTTTTCATGATTGGATTATTTTTGTGATGAAAAAAAATCGGGATCAGAAGCGATATCCCCAACCAAATGCAATTACAGAAGAATTGTCTTTACCAAAGACATATTTATATTCGACGTTAAGAAAGTTGCGCGGGTTAAGATTATAAGTCAATCCACCTCCCACATTAAAACCGAAATTAGTAGAACTATGAGAATCTAAAGTAACTTCTCCATCTTCTCCTTTTACAGTTCGTTTACCCTGAAAATTATTCTGTAAGTTAAACCCCGCCAAAGGATAAAGCGACAAGTGATCTTCTTTCAGATTAAATACATAGTGAGCATTGACATCCACATCCAATCCTGTTGTTTTATCCTTTGGAAAAAAGAACATCAGATCCGGTGCCAAACGTACATGATCCGTCAAATTATAACGCCCTTGATCGCCCAACATTACTCGTTTAAAATCTGTCTGATAACCCAAATTTCCCAACAGTGAAAATTCTCCTTTTTGGGCAAATACACCAAGGGATGTTATCATCAAAAATGCTATAAAAAGAATCTTTTTCATTTGAATAGTTTTTTAATTACACGATTAAATACATCTAAAACAATACTAAAACACCTATTTTATTATTCAATTCGCCACAATTTTATTATTCAATACATTATTCAGAAAATAATATATTGTTTCAATAAATAATGTATGTTTATTAAAATAACAATGGCATTTTTTATTTTGTTTTATCTGGTAAGATTATAATTTCGTGTTCTAAGATTTTTTCAGATTCATTAGTAGTTGGTTTTTTACTAAAAAAAGACATAAACAAAAAAATAACCCTCTTTCACAAGAGGGCTATCCCTAGATTACATTATACCAATGGAAAAGTAGATAAATAAGAGTCATTCAATCTCCGGCCTGTCGCCGCCTGTTCCGGGATTTTGCTGTTCGCCTACATACACGGCTACCATGCGTGGCATAACATAGAAACCAAAACAATAACCTGCGGCTTCTTCCGGTACAGTAGCCTCGATGCGGTTATTCGTACGCGTAACCACAGTCAAGTCTGTCACTTTGTGTTCGTCCGATTCTTTATCGGTTGTCCCATAAACAACTTGTACCGATCCATTACCTCCAAGTTGTGAGCCTTCCAATACGACCTTGTCATCTTTCTGGATGGCAAATGTATGATCACCTGTACTTCGCACAACTCCTGCCACCGTAACCAGCGAAGCTATAGCCAGCAGCCGACTCGCTCTGGGTCAGAAACACCGGTGCACTTTGCAGATTAGCACTCATAAAACGATTGAAATCAGACACATCCTTACTTCTTCTTCCTTTACGCTTCTTTTCGAAGCTTTCCTTAAGCAATCCGTGAAACGCCCTATACATCGCGACGATATTAGGGAATTTAATACGTTGGTTCACTTGGAGAGCAGTTTTGGGATTCGTCATTTTTTGAATACGTCCCATCATTACCTGCTTTCCTTCCAGGATGCGGTAAGTCAAATTGCCAGCCGATCCGCTAATCTTTGTCATGATCCATTACCGAGTGCCATAACAGTAAAATTAAGAGATCTGGAGTCTCGCCTACTTGTCAGGTTGCACTCTATTTTAAGAACCAGAGAAGGCGGAAAAAAGTTTGAGCTACTGAATAACCCAAAATTGTGTTCACGCAAAACCGGTTAAACAAACATAATTATTCTTACCTGTTTTAACATAGAAAAACCCCATCTTACCTCCGTTGAACCTCCGTTAAAGGTCCGTTTACCCCCACTCCCTATAATCGGAGGTAAAAGAGAGGTAATTCTTTAACAACTGGGCCGTTTTCCGACAGTTTATGTTAATACGATTTCAACACGATTTTTTTCGCAGTTGTTATAAGAAGTGAAGAGGCGGTATGCAATGATAAAAACATTCAAAATAGTTATAACTGTACATCATTATTAAATCATTAAAAAGTTGTTAATTTCATATTTTTACCTCGAACTATTTTTTTATACGAAGTGTTTTTAATATGTGAGTCAGACACGGTACCAATACTGATAATTCACTTTATAGTTCTTTTCATATTAACGTACAAAAAATTCATTCACATGTATTTTATATGGTATATTCTTATCGGAATCTTAGCCGGTTTTATTGCCGGAAAGATCATGAGAGGAGGAGGATTCGGTATCCTCATTAATTTGTTGGTTGGTATTATCGGCGGTCTGTTGGGAGGCTGGGTATTCGGTCTGCTGGGCATTGCAACTGCCGGTATTATGGGTAGTCTGATCACTTCGGTTATCGGAGCAGTCTTGTTATTGTGGATCGTTTCATTGTTCAAAGACCCACATAAAACAGATATTTAATCTATTATTTATTCATCTTTTAAAACTATTAAATTTATGGAAGCAAATCGTTCAAAATTTTGGATGGGCCTGGGTTTAGGTTCAATCATCGGTGTAATAGCATACCGTTTTAGTTGTTCTTCAAAAGGAAAAGAATTAAAAGAAAAAGCATCTCACTACCTTCATCAAATAGGAAGCAAATCTGAAGATGTTATTGATTCCGCAAAAGAGAAAGTAATGAATGCGGGAACAAAAGTAGCAGACAAAGTATCCAACGACACTTTCAAGGTCGCTGAAAAAGCAGATGAAATCAAAAATAAAGTGCATAACTTTGCCGATAACGCAAAAAAATAATTCCTATTTTTGAAATAAAAAAGTATCTAAAATACATTAAACAACACCTATCAATATTGATTCAAAATC
The DNA here is from genome assembly GCF_020091425.1 of Parabacteroides goldsteinii. NCBI lineage: Bacteria > Pseudomonadati > Bacteroidota > Bacteroidia > Bacteroidales > Tannerellaceae > Parabacteroides > Parabacteroides goldsteinii. The sequence continues at coordinate 3,813,108 of NZ_CP081906.1, forward strand.
CTATTTATTCATAGTTGATTCTCCCTATTCATAAAAGGTTATATCAACTAAAATAAACTACTTCTTATTTTTTTATTAGATGTATATCTTCTAATATTTATATGTATAATTAAAACTTTTGAATTATGTTTTATCATGTAAAAGATTTGCAATACAATGCTCGTGTTTCCGCTCCGGATCCACGTTTCGCCCGTGTCCTCCTTGAAGCATTCGGAGGGGCCAACGGAGAGTTAAAATCGGCAATGCAATATTTCGTACAGGCTTTTAGTTGCCATAATCCTCACCCCGACAAATATGATATGTTGATGGACATTGCAACAGAAGAACTGGGACATCTCGAAATTGTCGGTGCAACCATCCAAATGCTCCTCGGACCGGTAAACGGCAAAATGAAAGATGTGGCAGAAAACATGGAAATCAATAAGATGATGGACGGCAAAGCTGCCAAAGAAAATTTCATTCATCAAGCTTTCACCAATCCGCAATTTCTAGTCTCCTCTCCTGGCAGCCCAACACTGACAGACAGTAATGGCAACCCGTGGTGCGCTACCTATGTATCCGCTAATGCGGATCTTACAGTAGATCTTCGCTCCAATATGGCAGGAGAATGCCGTGCAAAAATAGGATACGAAAACCTCATCCCGCTAACGGATGACCCCTATGTGAAAGAAACACTCATGTTTCTTATGACACGCGAGGTAACCCATTTTCAACAATTCGAAGCAGCATTGGAGACAATTCAACCCAACTTTCCTCCCGGAGTGTTTCAAACCTCCCCCAAATACAGTAATTTGTATTTCAACCTGTCCAAAGGTAAAGATGCTCGTGGACCATGGAATGAAGGCGAAAGTACACGTTTAAAGGAAGAATGGCAATACATAGACGATTCCTTGCAAGAAGTAAGAAGTACAAATGGACTCGTCGACCGTAAACCTAAAGGTACACACCGCACGGAGAAAGAGGTACAACAAATGGACAAGAAACTAGCGAAGGAGCGTAGCAAAGAGGTTCTTTCATCCTTGCCCGAAGGAGCCATGAGTTGGTGTAGTTATCAAGATAAATAAAGGTAACAGGAAAGATGCTGTTACCCAATATATATTTATTCATTTAAAAAGTTACCGTATTATGAACAAGAAGAATGAAAAAAAACAGGTAGAAACAAAAGGGACAAAAAAAGAAACCCAAACAAAAGAAGGCAAGTGTTCAACTTCTGAAAAAAAATCAGCAAAGAAGTAACCGTAATACCACTTGCAGGTAATTAAAATTATTCCCGGCGAAGTTTTTCTTATTTCGCCGGGAAAACTATCCATAAATGATGTATTTCCACAATCAAGAAGAGAGCCGAAAACGAGACTCGAACTCGTGACCTATTCATTACGAATGAATTGCTCTACCAACTGAGCTATTTCGGCAACTTTATATATTACTTTTGCTACTTGTTTTTCAATCCGGGCACAAAGGTAAAAAGTCTAATCGACATCTGAAAGAAGTTTGGCTAAAAAATCATCTAAATCTGCATCTAAATCTTTCAACAGCGGATCATCTGCCCGTAATACTTCATCATCGAGGAAGAGAAGTTCCTCTATTACAACAAAATCCTCATCCGTCAGACTGACAGAGAAAGGTTTCATGATATGGGGACTTTCAAAAACAGTTTTCGCAACTAAAAGAGTCAGCACAGATTTTACGGTGTTGGCTACCTGTTTATTGAATTGCTCTTCTTCACAAGGACAACCTACCCAATCAAAAACGATAACCTTATCCAGTAACCGTTCATCTTCATCATAGATTTGCAGTTCTCCGCTTTCAGCATCCGCCTGAACATATAAATCGCTGTAATAGCCGTTAGAATCTTCAGCTGTCAGCTTACCGATAGCAGAAGTAAATGTTGTCTCCAGGACAGACTGAATCTTTGCATTATTTGCACTCATAACTCTCTTTTTATTCTTTTTTCGAATCGTCTGTCAAAAGTAATAATAATTCGGAGAATATATGATATTATTCACCAAATTGCATGTTAAGTTTTTTATCGGAACGGATACGGTTGCGCAACACTTCCACATAAAGTGCTAACAGTTTAGTATTCTTGCCGTCCTCGCCTTCGCTTTTCTTAAATAATTCGTACGATTTATTTGCCCATTCATAGGCCTCGTCCAGGTTGGTCTTCATTTCATTACCCAACGCCAGATTGGAAGCAGCTTTGGCTTTGGCTTTCGGACTGCTTGATTTTTCATAGAGATGCATCCAGTGTTCAGCAGCCTTATCCCATTTTTCTGATTGCGCATAGGCAGAAGCCTCTTTCCAACGGGATCCCATAGCATTATAATACCAGCGCGTTTCGCTATTCCAGTGAGGTACAAAATTAGGACTGGCCTTCGCTCCAATGTATTCGGCAGAAGCACGTAAAGCATTCTCGGATGAAGGTAAATATCTGTCGAGAAGGATCAGATTCGGTGCGTCTTCCATAAAGAAAAGGCTGTCAGCCACATAGACAGTAGCTAAGGGATTCGGCCTGTTGGGAAGATAACCACGCACAACACCGGACATTTTCACCTGGATCTCTCCTTCCACATAACCCTCAGCAAAAGCCACCACATTTTTCTTGGACTCAAACAACATCCGGTCCAGGGAAATCACAGCATCCGATCCGGTTTCGTCACATAATGCCTGTACCTGATCCTGAGTCAATTTTTTATCCTCGTAATAAACATCATCTTTGCGGACTGCATCGTGATAGAGAAGAACGTCATTAAAATAGGACATATCTGCCATCGACCTGCCCAAGCCGCGACATACGTCAAACAGAGCACTGTCGGCTTTCACCTTACAAGTATCCACCTTGTCACCAAACAGACTGAACTCACACCCGACATCATCCGGCTGAGGTACAGCGTTATTCACAACAAGAATCTTTCCTACACTTTTCGGAAATGTTATTTCGGCAGGGTTGTAAGTATCAATACCCACATAGCTAACAGAACTACAGGATGCCAATAAGCAAACACTCAATAAACAATACGCAACTCTCATCACTTTTCACTATTAGAAGGAGGCGCAAAAGATTGCGCCTCTAATTATACAATATCACTCACCGCCTTGAAATAGCCGATCGATTCAGCTATACCCAGGAAAGGATCTTTCATATCCTTTTCATATTCAAGGCTGCACATTCCGGTATAGTTCACCTCGCGCATCATTTTCATCAGCGCAGGGAAATCAATCTTTCCACGACCGATTTCTATACCGACACCTGCTTTCGACGAATCCGTCACGTCCTTGATATGCATATCAAACACACGGGTATGATATTTTTTCAGGTCGGTAACCGGGTTACATCCGTTACGCAGGTCATGACCGATATCCAGACACATTCCGATACGCGGATCCAGGTCTTTCGTATGTTCCCATACATCTGTTGCATCCGGATATGTTTTAATATCGGGTCCATGCAAATGGATCGCATAGTGGAAGTCATACTCTTTCACTTTCTTATCCACATAAGGAAGCAATTCATAATTGGGTACGCCCACAATCAACTTCACCCCTACGCGTTTCGCATACTCGAAACCACGGTCTATCTCCGCTTCACTCTTCATATATATAGGACCAACGGCATAGCCGGTAACATTATGAGTAGCACATTTCTCATGAAATGCCTTGATCTGTTCTTCGTTACTATCCAGCGGCAGATGGAAATCCTTAATGCAAAGATAATGAATATCGAGTCTCTGCAATGTCTTCAGAGTAGTATCCAAATCAAAATTAACAAATGTATAACCAGCCATCCCCAAACGCCAAGGGTTTATTGACTTCGCCGCCTTTGGAATGATCCGGTCCGGCAAACCGGCTTTTACTACGCCTGCCGATCCTAACAATAATGCACCGGCAAGTCCTTGTCTAAAAAATTTTCTTCTAGAATTCTCCATGGTATAATTATGTAAATAATATGTTACGGCTTTTTCAATGGCAACACAACCGTAAAAACAGAGCCTTCACCAAACACGGAAGAGACACTGATCGTCCCGCCCATTTGCGTAATAAGACCTTTACAAATTGCTAACCCCAGTCCTACCCCTTTACTCCAGTCATTCAGTTGAACGAAGCGGCTGAATATCTGCTCCAGTTTATCTTCAGGAATACCTTCACCCGAATCTTCCACCGAGAAGATAACATCAGTCTCCGTCACCTCATAACCAAACCGGATAAAACCTTTTTCCGTATGCTTAATCGCATTGGTCAGCAAGTTAGTAAGAATTTGCGTAAGACGGTTACGATCGGTATAAAAAAGTTGTGGCGGGCACTCATTTAATTCCAATTTAACGTTCTCCGGCATCCTGAGTTGTATTACATTATATATCTCTTTCATCAGGACAGGCAAATTATGATCGGCATAACTGAGCGTCATAGTATTGGATTCAATCTTGGAAATATCAAGGACATCCGTGATCAGACGCTGAAGCAATTCATTATTACTTTGGATAATATCGGCATATTCCTGGCGGGTTTCCAAAATCATCCTCATCTACCAATACCTGCGAAAAACCGACAATAGCATTCAACGGAGTACGTATTTCGTGATTCATGTTCGCCAGGAAAGCAGACTTCATCCGGTCGGCCTCTTCCGCCTTCTCTTTTGCCAACTTCAATTGTTGACCATACCGATGGCGGCTATACGATATATATCCCAACAGACAACACAGAATTAACAGGAAAGCGGCCCCGCCTCCCATCTGCAACAGATGAGAATGAGCCTGCTCTACTTCCAGATCCATCTGCCTGTTTTTCAACTCCAACTTATCCACCTCATGTTGTGTTTTCATTTCCGCCAGCTCCTGATAGAAACGAACCTGGGACAAGGAGTCATTCAAAAAGGCATATTCTTTATAAGCCAACGAGGCAGCCCTATCCCTTCCGCTTTCAAATAAAACGTCTGCCTTATCCTGCAACATTTCAAGATACCCCTGCATCGTCCTCCGCTCACGCCAGACAGGTAATAAAGAATCATAAACAGCCAAGGCTCTGTTATACTGCTTACTTTGTTTATAATATGCCCCGTAAATAGTCTGCAATTCACTTGAATAACTATACATCTCATGCTCCCGGATATATTCTTCCGCTTTCTTTAAATGTTTCAGAGCTTCCGGGAGTTTATCTTCTGCGATATACAGTATTGCATAATGACGATGCACCACATATTCCAAATAATAGAGGGGGTTTTCATTATCCAGCCATTCGATTCCTTTCTCTTTACAAATCTTGATATACTCTTCCAACCGATGGGTATACTTCATTTTCTTCTCCAGATTCGTAGATTTATTCATCAACTGCCGGATAATATTGACACGCTTGATTAGCGGAGCATTTCTCATCTCCATACTGTTTATAACCTCCTCATACAAAGCTACACCTTCCTCTTCCAGGTTATTAGATAAATAAAAATCAGCTAAGGCCTGATTCGCCATCTCCATTCCTTCCGGGAATTTCAACGTTACGGCTTCCTCTTTCAAACAGGTGACATATTTCAGCGCCTCTTCATTCTTCTTACTACGAGTCAACACATAAATATACCAGGCTTTCATCCTGAAATATTTAACCAGCCTGTTCTGTTCCAAAAATAAAGGCAACGCTTTTTGCATCCAGAAATACAGACTGTCGGGATTCTTTGAATAATAATACCGCACATAACAGAACATCGCATTCGCCTCCTGATAGCTATTTTTCTGGCGTCGTGCCTCTTCCAGCAAACGAGTTGTATACATAAAGCCAACCTGTTGCTGGACATGTTCCCGAGCTAAAGTATAAAGAGTGTCGAGCGACAACGTTTCTTTATTCTTTTCAGCGGCGTTTAATGTTTCCGGGGTACAATATCCCCAAAGAAAACAAAAACTGATAAACAGTATTCCCCTTAATACCCTCATTTCTTACAAACCTTGCATATAGATCAAGGCCTGCAAGTTAGCAAAAATTAAATAGATTATACCTTTTTAATAAAAGATAAAAATAAAAAGTCCCATATTTGTCTGATTCAGAACAAATATGGGACCTATAACAGGATAAAAATAGCTTTTTACTTCTTCAGAGCGGCAATACTTTCTTCGATCGACTTGATCTTACTTTCGGCATCCGCCTGTTTCTTACGTTCCATTTCGATCACTTTAGCCGGAGCTTTGCTTACAAAACTTTCGTTACTTAGCTTCTTCTGTACGGAAGCAAGGAAACCCTGCTGGTATTTCAGTTCTTCAGCCAGTTTTGCCAATTCTTCTTCCACATTGATCATATTACCCAGAGGAACAGCATATTCTGTTGTACGAACCAGGAAAGAAACAGCACCGGCCGCTTTATCGTCAGTCTTTGTAATTTCAGACAGGTTACACATCTTGGCAATAACCGGATTGAAAACATCATTATGATCGCCTAAAACCTGTAAAGCCAATGTATCCTTGTTCGGAATATTTTTCTGCAAACGAATAGTACGAACACCACTAACAATTTCTTTCACTACATCAAAAGCATCCAGATAGGCATTATCGACCGGAGCCACTTCCGGCATCAAAGCCACCATCAAACTTTCATCTTCTTTGCGCGGTTCCAATGCCTGCCACAATTCTTCCGTAATGAACGGCATGAACGGGTGAAGCAAACGAAGCAAGGCGTCGAAGAAACCAAGAGTCGCATCATAAGTCGCCTTGTCGATCGGCAGCTGATAACCCGGCTTGATCATTTCCAGATACCAGGAAGAAAATTCGTCCCAGAACAATTTATAGATCATCATCATTGCCTCACTCAGACGGTATTTGCTGAACAGGTCGTCCACTTCGGCAATCGTCTTGTCCAACTGCATCTTAAACCACTTAACAGCAGTTGCCGATGCTTCCGGCTGTGCGATCGTATCGTCTACCGTCCAACCTTTGATCAGACGAAAGGCATTCCATATCTTATTATTAAAATTACGTCCCTGTTCGCACAATGCCTCATCGAAAGGAATATCGTTTCCGGCAGGTGCAGCCATCATCAGCCCCATACGGACACCATCGGCTCCATACTGTTCGATCAGCAGCAACGGATCGGGAGAGTTTCCCAATGACTTGGACATCTTACGTCCCAGCTTGTCGCGAACGATACCGGTAAAGTACACATTCTTGAACGGCATATCTTTACGGTACTCATAACCGGCCATGATCATACGGGCAACCCAGAAGAAGATGATATCCGGTCCTGTCACCAGGTCGCTGGTCGGATAGTAGTAATTGATTTCTTCGTTATCCGGATTATTGATACCGTCGAACAAAGAGATCGGCCACAACCAGGAAGAGAACCAGGTATCCAGACAGTCGTCGTCCTGACGCAGGTCGGCCATAGTCAATGCCGGATTCTTCTCTTTTGCCAGTTCCAATGCTTTTTCTGCTGTCTCAGCTACTACATAGCCACCTTCCGGCAGATAATAAGCCGGGATGCGGTGTCCCCACCATAACTGGCGGCTGATACACCAGTCCTTGATGTTTTCCATCCAGTGACGGTACGTATTCTTGAACTTAGGCGGATAGAATTTAAGTTCGTCATTCATAACCGGTTCCAAAGCGATCTGCGCCAGATGCTCCATCTTCAGGAACCACTGCATAGACAACTTCGGTTCGATAGGAACGTTTGTACGTTCAGAATAACCGACCTTGTTTTCGTAGGCTTCCACTTTTTCCAGCAGGCCGGCTGCTTCCAGGTCTTTCTCGATCTGTTCACGAACATCGAAACGATCCATACCGATATATAAACCGGCTGCTTCGCTCAATGTACCGTTATCGTTGAAAATATCGATGGATGGCAAGTTGTATTTCTCACCCAGCATATAGTCATTTACATCATGCGCCGGAGTTACCTTCAGACAACCTGTACCGAATTCGATATCTACATAATCGTCTTCGATAACCGGAATCACGCGGTTTACCAGCGGAACGATCACCTTCTTACCTCTCAAATGCTGGTTCTTCGGGTCGTTCGGATTGATACACATGGCAGTATCGCCCATGATCGTTTCCGGACGGGTGGTTGCAACAACAGCGTAACCGTCTTCGCCTTCGATCTTATAACGAAGATAATATAATTTACTATGTTCTTCCTTATAAATTACTTCTTCATCGGAAAGAGCAGTCAGAGCTTTCGGATCCCAGTTTACCATACGTACACCGCGATAGATCAGTCCCTTTTCAAACAGGTCTACGAATACTTTCAATACGCTTTCCGAACGTTTTTCGTCCATCGTGAAAGCCGTACGGTCCCAATCACAGGATGCACCCAGTTTGCGCAACTGTTTCAGGATAATACCTCCGTGTTCTTCTTTCCATTCCCAGGCATGTTTCAAAAATTCGTCACGGGTCAGGTCTGTTTTCTTGATTCCCTGCTGAGCCAGTCTGTTTACAACCTTTGCTTCAGTAGCGATAGAAGCATGGTCGGTGCCCGGCACCCAGCAAGCATTCTTTCCAAGCATGCGGGCACGGCGGATCAGGATATCCTGAATGGTATTGTTAAGCATGTGCCCCATGTGAAGTACGCCGGTGACGTTAGGGGGCGGAATGACGATTGTGTACGGCTCACGGCCATCTGGTTTCGACTTGAAGAAGCCGTTATCCAACCAATACTGATACCACTTTCCCTCTACTTCGGCAGGGTTGTACTTACTTGCAATTTCCATATTGTTTTGTTCTAATTATATCCTTATTAAATACAGGCCAGTCAGCCTGTTATTTTTGAGTTGCAAAGGTACAAAAAATATTATCATATAATATGTTCCATTTATAAAATCAGGATACAAACAATTGTAACTTTTCTGCTAATAATACAATTTATCAGCCAACAATACGTATATTTGCCATACATATAAAACATATAACTATGAAGTACTTAAATCCTAGAGCAGACCTTACGTTTAAACGTATTTTTGGCGAACATCCCGACTTGGTGATCAGTTTATTGAATGCCTTGTTGCCGTTAAAAGCGGGCGAAGAGATCACTGAGATCGAATACCTGCCTTCCGAGTTGGTGCCCGACAATCCTTTACGTAAATTCAGTATTGTAGATGTCCGTTGCCGTGATATGCAAGGACGTCATTTTTTGGTAGAGATGCAGATGTTATGGTCTCCCGAGTTTCGCCAACGTGTACTTTTCAATGCTTCCAAAGCTTATGTCCGCCAACTGGATACCGGAGAAGGCTATGGACTGTTGCAGCCGGTTTATTCGCTCAACCTGGTGAATGAAGTTTTTGAGCCTGAACTGCAAGGCTATTATCATCATTATGCCATGGTGCATGTAGAGCATACGGATCGTATTATCGAAGGCTTGCAATTAATCTTTGTCGAGCTGCCCAAATTCACGCCTCATACCTATGCCGAGAAACGTATGCATATCCTCTGGCTCCGTTTCCTGACAGAGATAAACGAGACGACCCGTACCATCCCTGAAGAGCTACTCGAAGCGCCGGAAATCAAAAAAGCCCTGACGGTTCTGGAAGAATCGGCTTTTACCGATGCGGAACTGGCCGGTTATGAACATTTCTGGGATGGCATCAGCGTAGAAAAAACCCTCTACAATAGCGCTATACGCAGAGGACTAGTTGAAGGGAAAGCTGAAGGACTGGCTGAAGGGAAAGCTGAGGGATTAGCTGAAGGCAAAGCCAAAGAACAACGTCTGATAGCAGCCAATTTAAAAAAACAGGGAATCGATATCGAAACGATTGCCCAATGTACCGGCCTGTCTGTTGAAGAAATCGACAAACTGTAGTTTATTCGTATGATGAACGTCGTTGGTAGGGGCGGTTCGCGAACCGCCCTTACGGTGTCGTTGTTTTCGAAACCATTCCACCATCCGTATTCCATTTATTAAAAGCAATCAGGGATAGAGGTGGTGTCACCAGGCCATGCGATCGTCGGGAGGTTATTCAATTTCCGGGCGGTCGCTGGGGTCGGGAGTATCGGGAGAGTCGGGAGATTCGGTGCCGCCCCATTCTTCCCAGAAGATATCGTTGGAGATGAGGGAACGGGTAGCCACCTTCCGGCCACTGGTACGAGTCGTTTCAGGGATAAACCGGACACGCGTGCCGATGATATGAGAGGCTTTTACCTTTTCCCGCGAATCGACACCCTGTTTGGTGGCAACGGCGGTTAAGTAAAAGGTGCCCAGCCCGTCCAGTTTGACGGTACGGCCCTGCGCCATGAAGTCGCCCAATACACCGCCGAGGCATTTCAGGACGGCGAAGGTGTCGGCTGGGCTGACGGTTGATATTTCGGCCAGCCGAGCCGACACCTGGTTGGTGTTGACGGGCTTGCCCACTGTAACGGACTTCGGATACCAAAGCCCGTTAATTTTCTGTTGAACTCTCTTAAAAAACGCCATAATTTATATTGTGTTTATATACGAATATTCCTTATAAAGAGGTTCCCTATTCAGTGACGGACCGAATGTGATTCAGTGACGGACTGAATAGGGTTCAGTGACGGATCGAATACAGTTCAACAACGGGCTGAAAAGTATCCTTTCAGCTTAGTTTCATTTTCGAGCGATCGAATAAGAATAGTCATCTTTATTCGAATAATCACGTACAATCACATGATTAGAGTCTACATAATCATAGTCACTATTTATCACTATTTCATGGAGTGTATTCCCATCAAATTTAGTGTAAAGAGTAGCAATTGTTTCTCCTGCACTATTTTTTACTTCCATTTTAAACCAGGGGTCAGAAGCAAACGCTTTACCCGAAAGATAGAATGTGTGAGAAGTAGAAATTTCTGCATGAAGAATAACTGTTTCAGGATCATTTTTATTTGACCAATCTGCTTTGTCCTCATCGAAAGCATTCACTGTGATCGGCGAACCGGTCTGATTGATAATAGTAAACTTGTAATCCATAATACTTAAATATTTAAAAGGTTTGACATATGTTCCTTGGCAAAGCCTCAGAAACTTGTACAAATGTTTATTTTTCTTCCGAACAATTCTTCCCAGATTACAATTTGAGAACTCTTTTTTCTAAAAAAAATAAGAGCTTGATAAGAATACCTTTATCCGGGAAAAATATGATAAGAATAGCTATGTCGGTTATCGGACAGATTCGGTTTCAGGGTTATTTCCTTATTAACCGGAACCTTACCGACAGATGAACAGCATTCGTTCATTGAGGTATCGCTCTGCCTTCTATCAGACTTTCATACTGCCCCCAGAACTCATCTTTCTTATACAGATTTACATATAACGTCGGCACGTATATTTTATTAAGATTATTCAGGTCCTCGCCTAAAGAATAGTTGGAAGCAGCAGCCTGTGGTGGAGCACTATTCCAACAACTTATAGACGCCAAGGGAGTGCAGCCTGAAAAGACATTATTTCCAATGGTTCTCAAATACTTAGGCAATTCAATCTCCTCTAAAGAAGTGCAGCCTGAAAAAGCACCAGTACCGATCGTATAACATTTCTCCGGTAGCTTCACGGTGGTCAGATTTGTTTTTCCAGAGAAGTAATTATCGGGAATAGCATCCCCCTCCAAGGTCGCATCTTCCAGATCTATCCCCACTAGTGGTAACTTTTGGATTTCATTCATATGCTCAGATGTCAATCTTCCACTGACTTTCAGATAATTCGCCTGATCGCGGTATTTTTCCAACATGGATGACAGGTTATTGGCATTGCAATAGAGAAACTCGGAAGCTACCAAGAAGAAGGTATACTCGGATGTTTCTTCAATTTTGTTTTTAACTGTAACAATCACTTTACACTCGGCCTTATCCGGGTCTGATTGGCAATCGTCTTTACTTGGGGCTTTGATAGTACGGCTGGAGTTAGGTTCTTCTTGTAGACCCCAAGAATTATTCGAACGGTTCACACTTATTACCAAGGAACCTTCTGATAGGTCAGAGAAGGAAACATTTAAGGTTCCTTCGAATTTCACTGACCGTATTTCTCCTCTAGGTATTATCAGGCCTTTTCCGTCTTTCACAACCAGCGACAGTGTTACATCATAGCGTGGAACCTTTATCTTATCTCCATTCACGTCAAATATGACATAGTCATAGTTGGAATCATCTGTTATTTTAATAGAAGACGAGCCAGTTCCGGGATCGCCGGTGTTACCTTTATCGCCTTTATCACCTTTGTCACCTTTATCACCTTTATCACCGGACACTTTATTCCATGTCTTTCCATTATCAACCGAGAGGTAGAAGGCATCGTCCTGCCAGGAGCCGGCAACGGAATCGACTTTTAACTGACGGCCTGTTTTCAGTTGCGGTGTCGGGGCCGAAGTGCCGTTGGTGCCATTGGTTCCGTTAGTGCCATTGGTTCCGTTGATTCCGTTGGCTCGAATAGGTGCACCGGAGGCATCGGTCATCAGGGAGCCGTTCAGCGTCCAATACCAGTTACCGTCATTTCCTTTTTTCAGGCTGATGAGCGGAGTGTCGCCTTTATCCCCCTTATCGCCTTTCTGACCATTCAACAGGGTGATGGTACCGCTCTTTTTAAAAGTAATAGTATATCCCTTTTGGGTTTCGCCCTCCATAACGGGAACGACAGAAAGAATATAGTCGCTCTCATCGGTTATTGCCTTCAAAAGAGCGATTTCTTCACTGGCTTGTTTCTGCCATGTTTCTAAATTAATAAGACGCTCTTCCAGGTTTTTGACAGCATCCCAAATGGCGTCATCATCATACTTGCAGCCGAACAGTGATAGAACTGCAATGGCAATCAGAAGTAGGTTCTTTGTTTTCATCTCTTGTACATTATTTAATTATGAATTGGAACAAATATCTGTTTTCCATCCGAACCATTATTCCCAAATTACAATTTGAGAACTCTTTTTTACCATGAAAAATAAGCAATTGATAGGAATACCTCTATCCGGAAGAATAATGATAAGAATACCTATGCCGGTTACCGGACGCTGTTTTTGCGGAAGAGTGCAGGGGAAAGGCCGGTTTCGGTTTTGAATAGACGGTAGAATGTTTGCTGGCTCCTGAAACCGGCAGAGAAAGCAATGTCGAGGATGGTCGCACGGTCGGCAGGATCGGACAGCCGTTCGATCACTTCACGCAGGCGGAAGTCGTTAATATACTGGTTGAAATTTTGGTTCTGGATAAGATTGATTACTTTCGAAAGGGTATTGCGGTGTACATCGAGCCGGGTTGCCATCGAGTCGAGCGTCAGGTCGGGATCGCGGTAAAGGTGTTCCTCTTCCAGTAAAACATGCACCCGGTGCATCAACAGACGGTCGTCGTCGGCAATAGACAAGGGTAACTCCCCTTCCGTCTGCTTCCGGGCCCATTCGCGGCTACGCTCTACCAGGATACGGTAAGCGCTCCGTTTCTGCCGGTAGAACATCCATAATACAAGCAATCCGGCAGCAAGCAACACACAGCCGGCCGTAATCCATCCCAGCAACCGGCGCTGCACGGCGATCCGGTGGGCAGCCGTCTCCTCCTGCTGTGCCGCCACCTCCTGTTCCGCCCGGAGCAATACCTGTGCATTGAACCGTTCTTCCCGCCGGTGACGGACAACGGTTGACGAATCGAGGTAAGCCTGAAACAACGGCATATTGCCCTTCTCCGCATAATATTTATACATCAACGGATACAACCGAAGATACACGGAATTGTCGGCTCCGGCCTTTCCTTTATGCAGGTAGACAAAGGCCGAGTCGATCATGGCTTTTACCTGCACCGGGTCTTTCTTTACCTGATACACTTCGCCCAGTCCGGTGAAGATCGTGGCGGCCAGGGTATGGTAACCCTCCTTGCAAGCAAAGTCGGCGGCATAGCGGTAATAATCGGCCGCGTTATCGTACGATCCTCTCAAATACAGGTTATAGCCCAGTTCGACCAGGGCCAGATGATCGTAATAGGGACGGAATTTGATCATATCGCGGCTGGTTATAATGGAACGGAAATAGTAATCGGACGAGTCGAGCTGCTGTTCCGTACGGAAATAGTTGCCCAATTCCACACGGGCGCGGATATTGGAACGGTCGAAAAAGAAACGGGTCGTATCGACCAGCGCTTCACGAAGGTAAGAGAGCGCACGGGGATAATCACGGAAATCCATATAGGCCCGTCCCAAATGGAAAAACATTTCCCGCCGCTCGGTATATTGCCGGTCGGTCAGTTTATTGAGTTCCTCTACAACGCGGGGGGCGAAAGCAAAGGCATAGGCATAATGCCCGGTGCGATAGTTGGATATAAAATCGAAGTTCATCGCCCGTATTCGGGATACGGCATCGCCTTCTTTTCCGGCCCGCACGGCTACCTCCCTGACAATCCGGTTACAGACCTGCAAAAGGCTGTCTTCATAATAATCGAGTACCGAAACTTTCATCAGGTCTGCTTCATTAGCCAGCGCTTTGCTCTTATAGCGGCGGGCGGCATCACGCATACGCTCCACTTCTTTTTCTGCTTCTTCCAGGCTCATATAGGAGACATAATCATGGTAATAATAGTATAATTCGTCCGGCAAAGCGGCATATCCTTCGGTGGCATACCTATAAAACAATGTATCGGCATTAAACAGGTATTTGCTCCGGTCTTCCTCGCTCTTTTCGCGAACCTGATACAGGTGGTGCATCGGGTTGTCGTACATATGCAACAACAATGTGTCGGGAACAGCGGCAAAAGCTGTAGCTCCGAATATGAAAAACAGAAGATAAAACAAGGTTCTTCGGGACATTGTCGTTAATATTAATAATAGTGTATATTTAACCGAGTTCTGAGAGAACTTGGTCACAACAGATTCTTTTTGCCGGGATATCAGGAAGTTTGGTACACTTTATAGGGTCATTTAAACCAAGACAACGTTAAAAAACAAGTTCTTTTTGATTAATAAAGTAAAGATATTAACAAATTGTTTCTATTTTTACCGGATAAACACCACAGTTCTCTCAGGACTGTGTTATTCAAGCATTCTTCAAACATGCAGTAAGACACATGTTCTTTTAGTTATATCTATCGGTATATGAGAAATTACGGAGCAAAAACAACGGGGACAAACACCTTAGCCGTATCCACCTGCCAGTCCGGTCCTTTTTCAATCAGGCGGAGGGCTTCCTTATCAGCCGATTCGCACAGGCTTCGTTTAACTTTCAAATCGACAGGGCGTCCTTTTTCATTGATATGGAATTCAACAACGACTGTTCCGCTCACTCCTTTGCAAAGAGAATCCTGCGGATGGATAAGTTCCTTTTTCAGATATTCGCGATAAGCTTCTTCGCCGATTACCGGCTGAGGTATATGCCGGGGCATCGAACGGGCTAAGGCCGTAGCTGCTACGGGAGCTTCCTCTTCCGCAACTATATCGGCTACAGCGACATCTTCACAAGGTGCGGAATAAACTGCTACCTGGGCTACAGAGGCTTCTGCAACAACAGGAGCCGGTGGCTGAGGGGTGCCTTCAGAGACCTTCGCTTTGGCCTCCCCTGCTCCCGAAGCGCTTTCATGTTCTTGCATAGAATCGGCTGCAATACCCGCCAACGGTGCTTGTTGCAACGGAGCCGCCTGTTCCTCCATAACAACCGCCAGCGGTGACTGTGCCGGCATACCAAATTGTCTGTTCAGCCAGAAATAACTACCGAAACCTAAACAAATCAACAGGCTGGCGGCAATACTCCATTTCGTTATGCTGTTGCGGTGCGAACGGGTACGGCGGGAAATACGGCGGCGCATCTCTTCAATACTTTCCACATGATTGCCCTCGACGGCCTGGTAACCGTCGAGCGCATCCGAAAGGAAAGGGTCTTTCATCGCTTCCTTTTCCAGGCGATGGGCTTCCTTGCCTTTTCGTGAACCTTGTATGTATTGCATCAGACTTTTCATTGCGCCATTCTCTTTTCTATGCAACTTTTCAGATTGCGTTTGCCATTCTGAATATAACTTTTTACACTCTTCAGCTGATATCCGGTCTGTTTCATGATATCAGCATACGACATTTCTTCCATAAAGAAAGAGAGAATACAACGTTGCTGCGGTTCGGGCAGTTTCTCCATGCAATGCTTGAGGGCTGCCGTACGGGCATCGTCGCTTGTTTCTTCCTTATCTAATAGATGCAAAATATCGTACGTTTCCACAAATTGTTGGTCAAAATCAGTTGCTATCTCCAGATTTTCTTTCCGGAGCAACTGGAAACAATGGTTCTTCGCGACACTGTAAATCCAGGTTCTGAACTCCCGTATCTCGTAACGTGACAGTTTAGGCAACAGGTCTTCAAACAATTGCATCACGGCATCCTGTGCCTTGACCTCTTCCTGCAAATATTTCAGACACAAACCGTAAATCAACGGGATATAGCGGTTATACAATTCACCGAAATAATCGCTTTTCCCGGTTTCCTTATATAATCGCACCAGATCACTGTCGGAATAACTCGATATGTTACGTCTGAAAAATAGCAATTTGTCCCTGTTTTTTCTACAAATATAAACTTTAAATCTAAATGATTACAATAAAAGCAAAAATCCCGATTATCTACACCCGACTTAATTATTACGACGATATTCAGTCGGTGTCATCCCGTAACTCTGTTTAAAAGCCGTACTAAAATAACGAGCGCTGGAAAAACCGGCACGATCTGCAACCTCCTGAATACTCATTTCTTTATGAGAGGAAAGCAGCCGGGTTGCCTCGACCATCCGGAACCTGATCACATAATCGCCAATTGAAATATCCGACAAATGGCAAAACTTGCTGTAAAGCGTCGTACGGCTCATAGCCATCCCTGAAGCAATAAAAGCTACATTCAAATCCGGATTAGTCAGATTCTCACGAATCAACGTATTCAATTTTTGCATAAACTGTTCATCCGCATTACTTACAGCATCCTCTTTAGGAGAGAACAGACAACCGGATTCCCGATAACGTGCACGAAGCTGATCGCGTTGTTTCAATATATTCTGCAAAATTACTAACAAAGAATCTACATCAAACGGCTTTGCCAGGTATATATCCGCACCAGACTTATACCCTTCGAGCGAACTCGCCTGATCTGCTCGGGCGGTAAGTAAAACGACAGGTATATGACTAACTGTCACATCGTTTTTAATCCGGCGACACAGTTCATAGCCATCTGTCCGAGGCATCATCACATCACTTACTATAATATCCGGCTGATATTGCCCCAAAAGTTCCCATGCTTCTTCTCCGTCTGCTGCCACATAAACTTCTTTAAACTCAGCCTGCAAAACACCAGACAGATAGTTGCGTAAATCTGTTTCATCTTCGGCCACTAGTAAGGTGTATTTCGCAAGCGATATATCGGCTTGCCCTACCCCAGCATTCTCTTCCGCCACACCGGCATTCTCCATACCAAAACCGACTACCTCATTCGACTCTCCCGAAACAGAGGCCTGTTCCAGCGGCAAATCGAAATAGAAAGTCGCACCACCGTCTTCATTACTATAAGCTCCAATATTACCTCCATGCAACTCCACTAATTTACGAGCATAAGCCAATCCGATTCCACTACCTTTACGATCATGGTCACCTTGATAAAAACGGGAAAAAAGACGATCCATATCTACATGTTCCAATCCAATACCTTGGTCAGCAAGAGAAATACGCACATTTGTTCCTATGCGTTCTGTACAAATAACTAATAGAGTATTCGGTTCGCTGAACTTCATCGCGTTTATCAATAAGTTAGATAAAACGACACGACATTTAGAAGCATCGAAGGGGACTTTCTCCACTGAAGTATCCAACCTGAATTCCAAGCTAATTCCACGAGCTTCAAATTCCGGAATGAAATCATCCGTTACCGACCGTATCCAATCATTGAGATTGTAAAAACAGATATCCATGACATCACCGTTCGTGTCCGATTTTTGGGCATCGAGCACCATATCTACTATTTCCCGCATCCGGCTGGTCTGTAACAACATACCGTTCAATTGGAGGGATACATCTTCATCCGTCACTTTTCCGGATTTCAACAAACGTTTAAGTGGGGCATAAATCAAGGTCAGTGGCGTACGCAGTTCATGACTGATATTAACCATAAAGCGAACTTTCTCCTCATAGAACTTACGTTCATGCTCTTTCATCGCCCAAGCAAGTTCGCGCTCCTTCTTCTCCATTATCAAACGGATACCCCATCCGGTTATTATCAGAACTACGACAATCATTAATGCTATAAACCATACCCGCTGCCACAAAGGAGGAACCACATTAACGGTTAATAATTTCAATGGTACACTCCAATCTCCGTTCCTCTTCCCATACGAAACCCATAATTCATAATTACCAGGGGTAAGAGCCGGAAACGAAAATGCATGACTGGAAGTCTCCAATAGTTCCTCACGATCCCCCTTAATGGCAAAACGGAACAATTTTTTCCGCATCAAATCCTTCTCTTTTACGATGACACTCAGTCCCAGAGAAGCATAATCCCATGGGACGGAAATGACTTGTTCTCCAAATATGCCGTCCGGATGAATTGGCGAACCATCCAAAGCCAGATTGATCAAACTGACGGAAAAATCTTCTTCCTTTTGGAATTCCTGATCAGGTCGTATTCTTACAACTCCATCCACACCTGCAATATAAATATCTCCGGAAGAGGTTTTTAAAGCCGGCTGCGGTAAAAACTCACGTGTAAAAACACCATCGGATTCTCCGAAAACGATTACACGTTCCTCCTGAGAAACATACGCATATAACCCATCATGAGTACTCACCCAAAGACGATCATGAGTATCGAAAGCTAAAGACGTAATCCCGATAAAACGCTTCGTATCAACAGTATCTATCTTTTGTGTAGTGCGGTCATATACATATAATCCGGAAGAAGTCCCCAACCAGAAACGTTTATTTTTATCTTGTTTTACCGAAATAATTGTTCCGAATTCTTCCTTTGTCACGAATAGCGGACGTAACTGTTTATGCGGAAAGTCCAACACATATATAGCCTTAGAAGAACTTATGTAACACGAATCGCCAGAAACAAAACAAGGAGCTAAAAAATTATGAGGTACCATATCTTCCGGCAAAGATTCAAATTGTTGTTTTTTTGTGTCATACACACAAAAATAATTATCTGTTAAAAGGTAAAAACGGTTTTCATCCACACGATACAAACGAACCGCATTCCCTAGCAGAAATAAATCATTTCGAACATTCCCCCAGTTTAACCGAAACTCCCGGCATTCTCCGGTCGTTTTATTAAAAAGACAAAGGCCGACACCAAATAAAGACAACAACAATTCCGAGTCACTATAGGGCATAATGGAAACAATTTTCATATCCGATGTTTTAGGATATTTCTGAAACATTTCCTTTACCGGATCAAACAAATTAAGACCACCACCATCTGTTCCCATCCAGATTTTCCCGTCCGTATCTTCATACATGGAAGTAACCGACTGGAAACTTAATCCATAGGATACCCCGGGAGGAGCATCCCGATAGGTAGTCATAAAAACGGGTTTGATTCCTATCAGTCCCCCCCGGATACTACCAGCCCATATGTTATCTTCATCATCAATGTAAAGACTGGCAAAAGAATTTACCGGAAGAGAGTGATGATCGCCGGGCAGATGCATGATGGCTTTCACTGACTTATTCTTGTAATTATAAATATTGATACCTCCTCCATCTGTCGCCAGCCAAAGTTCACCATCTTTTTCCCGCATATCCTGTACGATATTATGAGTCAACCTGTCTGGTGCTTCCAGATGTTCCAATAGCTCTCCGTCATAACTATAGCAATATACACCTTTATTATAAACAGCCACCCAAATCCTCTGCTGTGAATCCAGATACATCGAAGAAATATTCTTTTCTTGAATAAACGAGACCTGCTCTATCTCTCCGGTATCCGGATAATACCACCAAAGCCCACTTCCCAAAGAAGAAAACAAAACCTTCCTATCCTCTTTATTATACAAAAAAGCATAATTGGGTAATAAATCAGGTAACTGCCCCTTTTCCGGACATTTAAAAATCTTTTTTTCTGCATAGGAATAACAAAATCCCCCTTTCTTTCCTAAAAAATAGATTCCATCCGGCATAAGAAAACAACAAGTTACAACCACCGGTTCACCATCTATTTTCTGACGTATAAATTTTTGGGTATCACGATCGAAATAAGCGAGTCCGCGACTGGTTCCAACCCAAATATGTCTTTCCGCATCTTCTTCCAGAAAAACGATGTCATTATAAGGGAGAGAATGCGGATTGTCTTTTTCCTCCTGATAAACCGTTACCTTTTCCCTGTCAAAACGATTTAACCCGAAGCGGGTACCGATCCATATAACGCCCCTGTCATCTACCAATACACACTTTACAGAAGACTGCGATAATCCGTCCTGTAAAGAAATCTGTTTAAAATAATACCTTGGGGTTGCACAAAGCTCCCCCGTTAAGAATACAAAAAACAATAATAGATTTAATTGTAGATACTTCCCTAATATTTGCATAACTATATATCACCCATTGTTCGACAAAAATACAAAATCATCCGAAATACAAGACCTGTATAGCATAAAAAACGATTCCTGAATTTTCCTGAACGATATCGAACATAAGGAAATACCCCAAAAGCATAGATTTGCAACAGGTAAAATTAAACAAAAAGTGTACTATTAAAAGTTTTTTATGTTACTCAGAGTTGGTATATATTCTATTTTTTTGATTATGATGCTCGTTAAATGCATCTTACCGGACGAAAAGCCGGAAATCATTCCTTTACCTCAACAGAGTGTATTAGATAAGGGGGATTTTATATTCGATCCAACAACCCTTATTAGTGTCGAAAATGAAAAACAGGCTATGATTGCCCGAGAATTGACCGGTATATTTACTCAAGCAGCCGGATTCAATCCTCAAATAGCGATACAAGAAAAACAGGCTGATATCATATTCCATACAGACATGAGTTTGTCGGCAGAACATTATAAACTAAACATCAGTCCATCCTGTATTCTGGTAGAAGCTTCAGGAAACAAAGGATTTTTTTACGCGATACAAACTTTGCGCTTTCTGCTTCCTCCGGCAATAAACAGCCAAACACCGGTAAAAAACATTCAATGGAATGTTCCGGGAATGACTATACATGACGGTCCCCGATATAACAATCGGACAATAGTACTACACACACCTTTCAATCTCATCCCAAAGAATAATCTCGAACAATTGATCGATTGTATGGCCATGTTAAAAATAAACCGACTTCATTTTATACAAGAACCTTACGATAGAACACCGGAAATACAACAGGGATTAGAAAACATGACTTCATATGCCCATTCTAAAAAGATTACGATTTCAAGCGGGATGACGCGATCAGATGGCATTATATCCAATCTTCCTTTCTATGTGGAACAAATCATCCGGAAATCCAATATCAGCGATTCCAAGGACGACAGAAAACTATTATTTAAACATTTAGCCTCTATTGCCGAAAAAAGCTGGTCAAATCCTCTAGAAGCAGAAGGCAATAAAAATTCCAAAAGAGTGGAAATGCTCGCTTTATATATAGAAAGCAAGACTTTATAACGGTAGAAAAAAAATAATAGCAACACGTAACTTATTTATCCTTATCATATCTATTTGCCTATGTAGCAGTGCTGATGAGAAAAAAAGTCAAGCGTCTCACCAGCTTTCAGGTCGTGCCCTTTTTTAATAACAACCATAAACAGAAAATAGTTGATGATACCGACAACCTCCAAACAGTGTTCACGCGAAACCAGTTAAACATTCACAAATATCCCTATCGATTTTAACACAAAATATCCTTGTCTTACCTCCGTATTAGCTCCGTTGAACCTCCGTTAAAGGTCCGTTAAAGGTCCACTCCCTACAATCGGAGGTAAAAGGGAGGTAATTCTTTAACAAATGGGCCGTTTTTCAGCAGTCTATGTTAATGCGATTTTAACACGATTTTTTTCGCGGTTGTTATAAGGAGTGAAGAGGTGGTGTATATAAAAAGATAGTTTCACTCACAATATTAAAAAAAACACAAGAAATATTTGCACATAAAAAAACCAATCATGATATTTGCAATATCAAAATGAAACAAATAAATTTTTTCATAGTTAAGGTTTTGGTTAATTTGTAAAGGTCTCATTTGTGAAAATGGGCCTTTATTTTTTATCTGCGAATTAAAATCTTATGCCGCTCGATGACAGCATTATCTTTCATATTTCCACCTAAGCACGGTACATGCCCCGCTGTCAAAATCCATTCTGGAGAAATAATAACCCCTCCACCAGTAAATTCACCATTAATAAAAATCGCAGCCTGAAAAGGACGTTGAGATATATCAACTGCAGTACCTTCAATAATTCGAAGTTGAGCGTTAGCTATAAATTGTACAACTAAACAAAATAATAATACAATCAATTTCATTTGTTTCATGTTTTATTTGTTTCAAATAATTATCGTTTTCTCAATTCTTGTAAAAAAGCCTTCGGATATGATAATGAATCAAACCCATAATCCAAACCGTCCCAAGCATTAAATGCGTCTTTGTCTATCACCCTATTATTAGTTATAGATGCTGTTACATATACAGAATACAATGTTACCGGATTATTTGTTACCTCATACAAGTAATCAAAAGGAACTTGATATTTGTTTAGTTTCTTCGCTTCAACACCAAAAGATTTATCCATTATATCCGATACAACATCCGTAAAAAAAGTATCTCTTTGGGCTGATGCATAATACTCTCCGGCATATTGGGAGTAAGACATTTGTACAAACGTTTTATTTGAATAAGGTATATACCCTACTATAAAAGCCGGTTCATCTTCCAACTCCAATACAATTTTTTCATCTTCAATCTCTTCATAAAAGAAAAGTTCTTCTTCACTGCACCCTGCCACCATTACCAACAACAGCAGGGAGAAAATAAGTTTCAACAGTTTCATGATCTATAATTTTTGTAATGTTTCTAACTACTTTGACAATGCCTCCAATATTTGTTTTCTGGTTTTACGAAAATGATCTCCATCGGTGTCATAAAGAGTCCAATGGAATACAGTCAAACGGCAAAGCTCTTTAGCCAGTTCGGGATCTTTCTTTTCCAACATCTTTAATAAAGTATAATCTGCAATCCCATCACGCATGGCTTCCAGACGAATTGAACCATACAGTTTGCCGTTATCCGGATAAACAATCCAACTGTCTCCTCCTGGTAAGGTATTTCCGCTTTCCGTATTCATTGTAGTTGTTTCTTTATAAGGATCGTTATCGGAAAACCACTGATTGAATCCCCAATGCAAATAACCGGTTGCTCCGTATTTGTAATTAAGCCAATGAATCAAACGAGTTTTAATGAGAGGCTGCTCCAAGAAGCGATTGGCAAAATCTCCCTGAGGAGCCAGGCAAGTATAAAACCATACTTCGTCACCTTTCCTCTGACGGTCGCAATAAAAGTCATAACCGTCTTTGTAGAAATTCAACTGTGGGACCCATATATCTAACGTATTTTCCAAATCATGTGAATGGCAAGCTTCGATAATTTTAATTTCCGGAGCCAGCTGCTTAATAAAACGAGCTATTTCTACGTAACTTTTTATGTTTGAACTAATAGGTTCGTCTGCAATATGTTGTGCATATATTTCTCCTACTTTCAGTTCTTTTAAATGGGACATCAAGCTAGGAATGAATTGCTTATAAAAATTTTGCGCATTTTTAGATGAAATCGGATATTGGATCATCTTTTTTTTCCCATCTTCATATTCGGGCACATAGGGTTCAAACTGGCTATCCCAATTACCGGAACGTCCTGCAATATGCCCGCCTTCGATCATTTTCAATACACCTGCTTTTTCGAATATGGAAATCATTTTATCAAATTGCGTATAATCAAATGAATAAATGCCGTCCTTTTCCTCAAATTCGATATATTGTAACGGAGAGACCAATATTACGTTTGAATAACATTCCTTCAACTTTAAGGCTAATTCTTCGACCATCTTCCAATATTCCATAGAATAAAGTTCCACGTCTTTCCCACCATTAAAAATTTTCATTTTTTCCGGAGATGTGCTGAACCAGTTAGTCACCCATAAAGAAGGCTCTTCCAAAACAACAGGGTACACTTTAATCCGAATCTCCTTTTCCAACCGGACGGGTTTGCCTCCGGCCTTCCCCGTCAAGCAAAAAGTAGCCTTATAATCGCCTGGGACAGCATTTGCCGGGACAGCGGCTGTCAACCAGATAGGTTGCGCCATATCGCGTGCGACATTCCAACGGTCTTTTTCAATGATTGGGTCCGGATAATAATGAGACAAAGAGGTAATCGCATCTTTTGCCCGGTCAGGTGTTTGACGGCTTACTCGCACATAGTCCACAAATCCGGAACGTACGGCAGGCAACGTCTTTCCTTGTTCATTTGTAAAAGTAGAAACTTCCACTGATAAATCCTCCAACATTTCAGAACTACGGACAACAAACTGGAATGTAGCATGTTCTCCAGCCGCCACTACTTCTGTTTCGTCGTATTCCGGGAAAAAGTTTGATTCCCTGAACACTTTCAGAAAAGGATCCACTTGTGAAAAACTAACGTAATTTCTTGTATCAGAATTTCCTGCACATGAGACAAACAGTATGCAAAATAAAAAATAAAAAAGATGCTTCATGATATATGCTTTTAAATTAAAAATTAATACAATGCAAAGAAACCCTGCAAGGGTTCTCACGAATACTTGCAGGGTAATTAAGGTCTATTTAAATTATGTTGAAAATCATTCCAATGCCGGCGAACTTGCTGTTGTCGGCCAGTAAGGATTCTGATACAAATTGGATGTTTCCAATTTCGAATCAGGAGAAGCCAAAGTAAGTTCTAGAACAGAATAAGGTGACAAATAATATGCCTTCCTCCATTGATATCCATCCCATACTTCATTATTTTCTTTGATTACGCGGTATGGGCGGAGATATTTACTGTCGTTCCGGTTCGAGATATTGGCATCGCCTTTACCTTCAGACTGTTCGACCAAGGCGGATTCGCTTGTCACGTTGCCTTTCCCATCGACTTTCAAGTAAGCTTCATTCTTATACATTTCCGTCCAGAAGTTTACACCTTCGGGAATGTATTTACCCATGTTTTCAGGGAACAAGGCATCGAAAGATCTCCAACGGATCAAGTCACCCCATCTTCTACCCTCACCGATAAATTCGCAACGACGTTCACGACGGATATTATACATTGTCGGATCTACTTTTTCCGAGCCTGAATAAACAGCCCAATCCGGTTCTTTTGAAAGATCGGTAGCTGCGATAGTCTTATTAAAATCAGGATCTACACCGGCACGTTCACGAAGTTTCCGCCAATAAGAGGCTGCTGTTCCATCGATAGATCCGTTTTTCAAATAAGAAGCTTCCAAATAGTTCAAATAAGCTTCAGCAGCACGGGCAACCACAATGCCATTGGTACCCCGTACACCATTACGGATTTGTGTGAAATCATAGCAATAATGTTTGCGCTGGCGGAAGCCGGTACGGTCACGGTGTTCTGTCAATGCCACAACTGTCGGTGCTTCAAAAAGATTTAAAGAATCCTCATTGACTACAACGGTTGATTCACCATACACGAACAATTGCAAACGTCCGTCGCGTCCTTCTTTTTGCCGGTCAATCGTCACGTCACCTTTATATCCGGAATTGGCAGCATAGATAGGCAAGCCGTTTTCCATCAGGAAGGCATCTACATAACTTTTTGTCATACCGTTGTTTCCACCTTCCATAATGTAAGCCATGAAACCGTGTGTGATACTTAGGTCGGCATCAAACTGACGCCACATCAACACTTCGTCCAAACTACTCGGATCAGGCATGGAAAACATTTCGAAATAAGGATTCCAACCGTAAATCTGGTTGATTGCCGGATTCAAGACTTTCGTATTTTGTACCAGTTCATGATTGTCGGCAATTTCTTTTGCCGCACTCATTGCCTGGGTCAGGAAGAAATCGATTTCCCCGTCAATGTTGAAAGACTTACCTGCATTGTATGACATGTTTGCTCCAGGCCATCCGGATTCACCCGGTACACGCGGCGTACCTTTGTGGTATTTCTCGAATGTCGCTTCATACAAAGCTACCCTCGATTTCACCAAAAGTGCCATTTCTTTCCCGATGCGGACTTTGTTAAATGCCGTACCCGGTCTCAACATAGAAATAGCTTTATCCAGATCTTCCAGAATAAACCGGGCTACCTCATTACGAGGTGCACGTTTGCTAAATTCCACCAATTCCTCTGTTTTATCTTCAGGAACCGTTGTTACGATCGGGAAATCACCATAGGTGCACAGACGATCGAAATAGGCCGTAGCACGCAGGAAATAAATTTCACCTATATAATGGTTGATTTCATCTATTGCACCGGAAATCGTACCGGCTTCTTTTTTAGGCAATACTTGTTCCAAGAAATAGTTCATGGCACGGATCAAGGTAAAATCGGGGCCGCCAGAAGCAGGAACCAACCAACGGTCGGCCGCAAAATAGCCAGTATTGGCCTCACCAACAACCATATTATCCGTATTACCATCCACATTCAAAGGACCGGCATTATACGCCGCATCATTCGTTGCAATAAGCGAAGTATAATAACTGATGGCATACGCGCCCAATTCTTCAGCAGAGTTAAAATATTGTGCAGGCGTAATGCTTGAGATCGGTTCCCTGTCCAGGAAATCGTTACATGACGATGTCAGTAAACCGAAAGCTGCTGCAATGGGAAAAAGATATATATTTTTTAAACTCAGTTTCATAATCCTCATTATTTAGAAATTAACATTCAATCCTACAGAAATCGTTTTACACAACGGGTACAATTTACCGTCACCCCAAGCTCCACCTAATGTTTCAGGGTCGAATACCCCGGTAATATCAGAGAGTGTCAACAAGTTATCGCCTGAAATATATAACCTGACAGATGACATACCGGCTTTAGAAATCCACTGCTGAGGCAATGTATAACCCAATTGTATGTTCTTCATACGGATATAAGCCGCATTCTGCAAGTATCCGCTTTGTACTTGTTGGTTCTTGCTGCCGTCGAAGCTGGCACGCGGATAGTAAGCATTCAGGTTGACACCTAGCGGGTCGTTTTCTCCACGCCAGAAGTCCCAGTGCTGCTTGAAACCGGCAGACTGCCACATACCGCCGCTTGCACCCCAGAAATACGGGCCGCTCAGCCAATAGTCGCGTTTACCTACACCTTGGAAGAATACAGAGAAGTCGAAGCCTTTCCAGGCAGCATCCAAAGTCAAACCGAAGTTATAACGCGGCGTGCTGTTACCGATTATTGAACGGTCGCCCGGGTTATCTACCGTATTACCACCTGTATTGACAACGCCGTCGCCATTCAAATCTTTATACATCACATCCCCAGGACTCCAACTTGATCCCCAGCTAGGTTTGTTGTTAGCCAAATGGGCATCCATCTGTTCCTGTGTCTGCGCGATGCCGACTGTGGTATATCCCCAGATTTCATTCAGCATCTTACCACTGTAATGCGGATTGCTCAATGATCTTGAATCATTCGGGTATCTGGTGATTTTTTGTTTTGCGTCAGACAATACAAATTTGGCGCCGTAACTAACCTCACCGATGCGGTCCCGCCATGACAGTTCCAATTCGAAACCGTACGACTTCATATCGGAGTTATTGATTTTCGGGGGAGTTGCACCCAAAGTACTCGGCAATTCAGGAGCCGGCCCGATCATATCGTACGTGTAACGTGTAAAGTAGTCGAACGATCCGGTCAAGCGATTGTTAAGCAATGCCCAATCCAAACCGATATCCCATGATTCGATTGTCTCCCAAGTTTTCAAAGAACTTACAATGGAAGGAAGGCTTGCCGTATTCGGTTTTACCCCATTCACCAACCAGCGGCCATTGGCAGTGCCGACCGGCATGGTCTGGTAGAACGGATACCAGGCATCGTTTGTGTCCGTGTTACCCAGCTGTCCCCAAGAACCTCTGACCTTCAAGGTGCTGAAAATGTCGGCCCAATTACCGAAGAACTCTTCACGGGCGATATTCCAACCGGCAGATATGGATGGGAAGAATCCCCAACGCTTGTCGCCGATAAAGCGAGAAGAACCGTCGTAACGTCCGTTCAGCTCAACCATGTAACGGTCTTTGTAGTTGTAGTTGATACGTCCGAAGAAACCGGCAACCGAGTTTTCGGCCTTGCCTCCTCCTACTTTTTGTTCGGAAGTGGTTTGGTTAATCGTCGGGACTTCAGAGGATATGATTTTATCACCTTGCCCGGAGAAGCTATCATATTTCGTCAGTTCGGCATTGAATCCGACCATTACTTTGAAGAAGTGGTCGTTGATTGTTTTCTGGTAGTCCGTATAGATATTGGTTGTGAAATAATCTTCTATATATCTATATTCGGAGATACGGCTGGCTCCCGGCGAATAAGAGGCACCACCGTCCCAGCTGATGGCATAGGGTTTATTGTCGGCGTCGTAGGCATAAACCGGCAACACAGCCCAGTGCTGATTG
Organism: Parabacteroides goldsteinii; assembly: GCF_020091425.1. Classification (NCBI taxonomy): domain Bacteria; kingdom Pseudomonadati; phylum Bacteroidota; class Bacteroidia; order Bacteroidales; family Tannerellaceae; genus Parabacteroides; species Parabacteroides goldsteinii. The sequence continues at coordinate 3,841,586 of NZ_CP081906.1, forward strand.
TTGGTATGCGTACGCATATTACCGTCAACATTGATTGTCCAGTCTTTGATCGGTTCGATTCGCAAGCCTATTTGTTGTGTGTAATAGTTCTTTTGCTGTGTCTGTACACCACCTTCTTCCATCTGTGTCAACTCCATGCCTTCAAACAGATGTCCATTGTCATCATATACCGGGCAGGTCGGCCAGCGGCGGGCGATGTTATGGAAGAACAAACCGGTCATATAAGTCGGACGGTCATAATCTTCACGTGTCCATTTGCTTGTGTAATTCAATGTAATCCATTTGGCTAATTCTGCGGAAATCTTTGCATCCAAGGTGTAACGTTGGAAATTATCCGACCCGTGGCGTATCAAGCCGTTCTGGTCGAGGAAGCTGCCGCTGACACGGTAGGTCAGTTTTTCGGTACCGCCGCTGACGCTCAGATTGTGCTCGTGCGAAGGTGCCCAGTTGCGGTAGACTTCGGCAAACCAGTCGGTATTGGCGTTGGCCCCGGTGTAAGCATTCCATTTGTTCTGGGCATTGGGGGTTGATACTGTTGTTATCTTGCCGGCTTGGTAATCCTGTATGCGCTGCATGACTTCTGCGCTGAAGACCGGGCTCTGGCCTGCATTGGCGGCTGCGGCATTGAAATATTGCGCGAACTGGTAAGAGTCCATCATTTCCGGTATCTGCAATGCGTCTGTGAAGCGGACGTTGCCGGAATAGCTTACGCTGGTCTTGCCGGCCTTACCTCCTTTTGTTTTGATCAAGATTACACCGAACGATGCACGTGCCCCGTAGATGGAGGAGGCGGCGGCGTCTTTCAAAACGGAAACCGATTCGATGTCATTCGGATTGACAGTGTTCATGTTGCCTTCGATGCCATCAATCAACACTAATGGTTTCGAGCCTGAACCGTCACCGATAGTACCGGCACCACGGATATTGAAGCTCATTTCATTGTCAAGCGTACCACCACCTGAATTCACTGAAAAGTTCAAACCGGGCACTACACCTTGCAGAGCTTGTGAAACATTCTGGACTGGACGCGATTCGAGTACTTCCGCATCCACCATGCTGACAGATCCAGTTAGATTCACCTTCTTCTGTGTGCCGAAACCTACAACTACCACTTCATCAAGTGTTTGCGTGTCTTCTTTAAGAAGGATTTTAATAGGGCTTCCCGTGTATTTTACCTCTTGGGTAATATAACCAACAAAAGAAATTTGAATCACATCCCCTTTTTTGACATTGGATAATTCAAAATTTCCATTCATGTCTGTAACAGTTCCATTCGTTGTCCCTTTTACGACAACTGAAGCTCCGGTTACAGGCCCCAAATCGTCCTCAATGGTTCCTGTCAGTTTGTCTGTTTGTTGAGTAATAGTTGTTGCTGCACTCACTTCCATAGCATGAAGTTGCCCTCCATAAGAAAAGGCTAACGAAAGCAACAAAACACCAACTGTTTGCATTTTTTTTAGCATAGCATTACTTTTAATTATTAAAACTAGGTTAACTATAAGGAATAACTTATGTTAATCAAAAGATTATAAACTTTGACGCCAATCATATTTATATTTGTTTTTATATTAGTTCTGGTAGAACTCAGTCCTTATTTTTCAATACCCACAAAGTTTACAAGCCTATTTCATTTACTTTAAAAACGTATGATTAGATTTTATTATAAAAGCTGATTTTCTTTTTGTTTTTTAAATATACCTTCTGTTGCTATTTTATTTTTTAAATATTTGAAAGGTTAAAATGTGATATATTTAAAAATAATATATATATTTGCACCGAAAACAAAAATAGTTCTACCAGAACTATGGTATTCCTTATTATATTCTATCTCTTGAAATTTCAGGGCAACCGCACCAAATTGTTTGAAAAGCCAACAGCAAAGACTTTTGGAGATCCGAAAAGCCCTCGTTTTTAGAAAAATCTATCTCCCAATGGAGTTTTATAAATTTACTTTCACCTTTCACCATCTATAACATATTATAAAGCAGGTAATTGCAGTAAAGGAAGAGTGAGGGGTGAAAAAACGGAGATGTTTGTCGCGAGCATCATACCAGTTTAGGAGGGATGAGTTCCTGGCTGTCCAGGCGAGAATATATTGCACGATTACGAAAGAAAGGAGTGGAAAATATGCATTTCCCCACTTTTCCCATGCCTATGGGGATTTTTCCCCACAAGCATGGGGAATATGCCCCACCAGTATGGGGAAAAGTCCCCACTATGGTGGGGAAATCTCTAACTTATCCAGCAATACATCATGTTCCACACCTTACGACATAAGAGGGGCAAACATCCCTTCCAATAAAAATAAAAACTAATACTATCTTAATATAATACATAACCCGACATTTAAGATATGTAAAATTAATATTACAACAACCACATTACATAAATATTGATTTTTAAGCATTATAAACATTCAGTTATTATCACTTCTTTATTAAAAAAAGACACTGCTTTCACAAGCAACGCCTTTCTTTATATAACTAACCTGTAGAAACAAATTACATTCTATTTACTACAAACTAATTAGCATTCATGGTATTCTTTCCTAGCTATCGCAGTAGAAAAGATAATATTCATAAAGTTAACATAAACTAGTATCTTCTATAAAAATCCCAATAACATCATTTGTAATCAAATTGTCAATATTATGTTTGCTGAAACAAATGTACATATTTTAAAATTAAATTCACAAATAATAGAAATCTGGTATTATAATAGAGAAGTCCAGCCTTATTTATCTTTTTGTCAACTTATTTTAGGACGGGAGGAAAGACGCGAACAAACACGTGCTGACTGTGAAAAAAATCACAAAATAAGGTATCCCTTACATATTAATAACTAAGATATACAAACACGGCTTGCAACATTCCGCAAATGCCAGTATCTTTGTACATTATTTATTAAATAAAATGGGAAGACGCTCAGGTTACAAAGACACAAATCTCAAAAAAGCCCCTCGCGGACGCAAAGTAACGGTGAAGGAAGAGAATACATTGCTCCCTTTCCTGTTCGCATTGCTAAGTGAACAGAGCAAAAGTTCCGTCAAGGCTTTACTCAGCCACGGACAAATCTTGATAAACGGGAAGGTTACCTCCCAGTTCAACGCTCCTTTAGTGCCGGGAGACGAAGTCGAGATCAGTTATGAACGGGGAAAGGTGGAATTCAGCAACCCCTTGTTACATATTGTCTGGGAAGATGACGACCTGATCGTTGTCAATAAGAAAAGCGGGCTCATGTCCGTTTCCAGCGACCGTGTAAAGGAACGTACCGCTTATCATCTGCTCAGCGATTACGTCAAGAAGAATGATCCCCGGAGCAAGATTTTTGTCCTCCACCGGCTCGACCGGGATACTTCGGGACTGATGATGTTTGCCAAGAACCAACGGGTGCAGAAAGCATTGCAGTCGAACTGGAACTCAGCCATCACCCAACGTTCTTATGTTGCCGTAGTAGAAGGCCGCCCGGAGAAAGACCATGACCTGATCGTCTCGAACCTGGTTGAAAATGCCAAGATGCAGGTATATGTAACAGCTGAAGGCGACGGAAAGGAAGCCATCACCCGTTACCATGTGCTGCACAGCAACGGCCATTATTCTTTACTGGAACTCGACCTGGAGACAGGACGTAAAAACCAGATACGTGTCCAGATGGAATCTATCGGACATCCCATCGCCGGCGATTATAAGTACGGCGCAGATACTGATCCCGCCGGACGGCTGATGCTTCATGCCCGACGGCTCTTCTTTATTCATCCGGAAACAGGGGAAGAAATGCGTTTCGAAACACGTATCCCGGATGCTTTCGTTTCATTAGCTAAATAAACTAAGACAGAAATATAGACATAGTATGAAGAAACTCTTTAGTATCTTATTGCTGGTGTTCGTAACACTGGCCGTACAGGCTCAAATTCATCAGCCTGTCAAGTGGAAAATAAAACTGGAGGACTCCAAAACTGCCGAAAAAGAAATCGTATTCACCGCCACCATTGAAAAAGGCTGGCATCTGTACGATATGAACCTGCCCGAGGGAGGGCCTGTTTCAACCTCGTTTACTTTTGAGACACTCCAGGGGGCCGAACTGATCGGACAACCGGTATCCAACATCAAGCCGACCGTCGTTTACGACGAACAGTTTGCCATGGACCTCCGTTGGTTCCCCGGTGCCGTTACCTTTACACAAAAGGTTAAAATACTCGACCCGAAGAAGTTTAAAATCGAAGGGGAAGTCGAATTCATGGTCTGCAACGACGAAACCTGTTTACCGCCCGACCGTGAGAGTTTTGCTTTCGACAGTAAAAATACGAAACTGACATTGCCTGCCGAAGCGCCTGTCGTGGAGAAAGAGGATGTTACAAAAGAACAGCCGGATACGAATCTCGTAGTGGAAGAAGGAAAAACCCTGACAACACCCGACCCGGTTGCAAAAGAAGAAAAAGTAATCGTCAATCCGGAAAAGATAACCAACGCATTAACGAACGATGCTGCTTTATGGACACCGGTTATCGACGAGTTGAAAGCCTTTGGCGATACGACCGTTACGGCAACCGATACCTCCTGGCTATTCATTTTCTTCGCCGGATTCCTCGGCGGGTTGATCGCCTTGCTGACACCTTGCGTATGGCCGATGATCCCGATGACGGTTAGTTTCTTCCTGAAACGTACGAAAGACCGGAAGAAAGCGATTCGCGATGCACTGACATACGGCTTGTCCATTATTGTAATCTACCTGGTGATGGGATTACTTATCACGGGTATTTTCGGGGCTAGCGCACTGAATGACTTGTCGACGAACGCTATATTCAATATTATATTCTTCCTGTTGCTGGTTGTATTTGCCATTTCGTTCTTCGGAGCATTTGAAATGGTTTTACCTGCCTCATGGACAACGAAACTGGATAGCAAAGCGGATTCCACCACCGGTATATTGAGTATCTTCTTTATGTCGTTCACCCTGGTACTGGTATCTTTCTCCTGTACCGGTCCGATTATCGGAACATTGTTGGTTCAGGCTGCATCCATGGGAACGGCAGTCGGTCCGGCTATCGGAATGTTCGGGTTTGCATTGGCACTCTCTATTCCGTTCAGCCTGTTCGCCATCTTCCCGAATATGTTGCAAAGTATGCCTAAATCAGGCGGTTGGCTGAACTCCGTAAAAGTAGTACTCGGTTTCCTTGAACTGGCTTTGGCTTTGAAGTTCCTTTCCGTAGCCGACCTGGCTTACGGCTGGCGTTTGCTGGATCGTGAAGTATTTATCGTGTTATGGATTGTGATATTCGTTCTGTTAGGTTTCTATCTGCTGGGCAAAATCAAATTCAGCCACGACAGCGATGTGAAATATGTATCTGTTCCGCGTCTGTTTATGGCTATCATCTCATTCGCATTCGCAGTTTATATGGTACCCGGACTTTGGGGTGCTCCGCTGAAATCGATCAGCGCCTTCGCTCCTCCTTTGTACACACAGGATTTCAGCCTGTATGATGACGAAGTCCATGCAGCCTATGACGATTATGAAAGCGGCATGGCCAAGGCCAAACTCCTAAACAAACCGGTGATGATCGACTTTTCCGGCTTCGGTTGTGTAAACTGCCGCAAGATGGAAGCATCCGTCTGGACAGACCCGAAGGTGAAACAGATACTCGAAAACGATTATGTACTAATCACCTTGATGGTAGACGATAAGACTAAACTGCCACATCCGATCGAAATCGAAGAACATGGCAAAGTCCGCAAACTGAAAACAATCGGCGACAAATGGAGTTACCTCCAGCGCAGTAAGTTCGGAGCCAACGCACAGCCTTTCTACATTCTGCTGAATGACGAAGGCAAACCGCTCGGCCCGTCTTATGCCTTCAACGAAGATGTATCGAAATACATACAATTCCTTGAAAACGGATTAAAAACGTTCAAAGAACAAAATAAATAATTAATCAATGTGCCGATATGCCAATGTGCCAATTAAGAATGCTCCTGTACCGACAGAGTTTCTTCATTTTCACATTGGCATATTGGCACATTAACTTATTGGCATATTATTACAATGTCTACGAAACAAGAAAAAATGGAAGCCTTCGGGCAACTGCTCGACATTCTGGATGAGCTCCGGGTGAAATGTCCCTGGGACAGGAAGCAAACAAACGAGAGTCTGCGTACCAACACAATCGAAGAAACATACGAATTGTGCGACGCCATTATGAAAGACGATAATAACAACATCAAAAAAGAGTTAGGCGACCTGCTCCTGCATATCGTCTTCTATGCAAAAATAGGTGAAGAGAAAGAAGCCTTCGACATCAAAGACGTATGCAACAGCCTTTGCCAAAAACTCATCTTCCGCCATCCGCATGTATTTGGTGACGCATCCGCCGATACGGCCCAGAAAGTAGAACAGAGCTGGGAACAGATAAAACTGAAAGAAAAAGGCGGCAACAAAACCGTACTGGAAGGCGTCCCCGCTTCCCTCCCGTCTGTCGTAAAAGCCCACCGTATCCAGGATAAAGCCCGCAACGTAGGTTTCGATTGGGAACAGCGCGACCAGGTATGGGATAAAGTTCATGAAGAGTTTACCGAACTGAAGGCCGAGATCGACAAAATGGATGCAGATAAGATGGAAGGTGAATTCGGAGACCTGTTCTTCAGCCTTATTAATGCCGCCCGCTTATATAAGATCAACCCGGATAACGCATTGGAACGCACGAACCAGAAGTTTATCCGCCGTTTCAACTATCTGGAAGATCATACCATCAAAGAAGGACGTTCACTGAAAGAAATGTCTTTGGAAGAGATGGATAAGATATGGGATGAAGCCAAATCGAAAGGTTTATAAAAAACAAAAGGGGAACCGACATCACGTCGCCACCCCTCCCTTAACTTAAACGCCAAAACTAAATCTAAACAAAAAACACAAATAATGATAATATTTTATTTTTTCTTGTTTTCATCTTTCCTATCGTCCGGTCCTTTCATAAAATTCCGTGCAAACTTATATTCTGCCCGCCGGTATTTATAAAGTTTCTCAGGCGATAATATCTTTTTGAATTTCTCGTAATATTCTTTTTCCAAAGCCGCTTCCTTCATCTTCACTCCGAGACATTCATCATTCACTTTCGAATAATCGGATTCAGTCGGTGGATTCTTATGCTTCAGATCCTTCGTCAGCTTACGGCATTCACGGCCAACTTCGAACATTTTTTGTTGTAACTCATTACACAACGGTATAAAAGCTGCTGCTTCTTCCGGTGTCAAGCCTACTTCAGCTGTAATGAAAGCATTTCGCTTTGCCTGAAAGGCCTCCTTATCAAAATGTCGATGTTGTTGTTTTTCTCCCTGCGCCAACACTTTCGAAGAGAACAAAACTGAAATCGCCACAAATGTAATAAAAAATATTTTGCTCATACAACTATTATTACAAAAATATGCTAATAACTTCTTTTTTTCGTCAATTTATTCGTAATTGCCCAATTCTTCTGCTAAAAGATAATCCGTATATTGAGCCTCCAGATACTCCAGGTATTCTTCATTCTCTGCTTCCATGATAGCAGTTTTTACTTCCGATGCATCTTTAGACTGTACTAACAATGTATCAGACTGGCTCTTTTCACCGTCGAAACCGACTATTGCTTTAAAGAACAACCCCAGTCCGGCAAATACAGCAGCCATATACAACCACGGACGGGCACGGTCCATCATGGAGACCTTTTTCGCCTCGGCCTTCGGTTTATCAGGTAACTGACTCATTATATTAGCCGTGAGATCCTTCATATACCCGTCGGGCACAGTAAAAGGATTCTTTCCTTTAAAACGTTCCAGATTGTTTTGTTCTTTTTCCATACACTTCCGTTTTAATACACCTTTGACGAGCTTCGCCCCAAAAGGTTTAAATGTCTTTTGTTAAAAACTCCTCGACTTTTTTGACTGCATGATGATAAGAGGCTTTGAGGGCGCCGACAGAGGTTCCCAGAATATCCGACATATCTTCATACTTCATCTCGTCAAAGTATTTCATGGTAAACACCAAACGTTGTTTCTCCGGTAAAGTGAGGATGGCATTCTGCAATTTCAGCTGTGCCTCGTCACCGTCAAAATAGTCATCTCCCTTCAGACGTTCCAGCAAAAAGACATCGGTATCGTCGATCGAGACGTTATTCATATTCCGCTGGCGGTTCAGGAAAGTAATACATTCATTGATGGCAATCTTATACAGCCAGGTAGACAACTTCGCCTCTCCCCGGAAATAATCGATATTCGTCCAGGCCTTCAGAAAAGTATTCTGCAAAAGATCATTTGCATCGTCATGGCTCAGTACCATCTTTCGTATCTGCCAATATAACTTTTCCCCATAAAGATTCACCACCCAGGCAAAAGCATCCCTTTGCCGGGCCGGATCCCGTAGTTGTTCTACGATTTCATCTTCCGTATATTGCTGCATCCTCTCCATATTTGGCTCAAATATACAAAAAAGTACGGATATAAAAAAAGCGGGCAACTTTACAGTTGTCCGCTTTTCGGAAGTGCCCAGAACAGGACTCGAACCTGCACGCCTCGCGACACACGCACCTGAAACGTGCGCGTCTACCAATTCCGCCACCTGGGCATTTCATTACTTTCAGGTAAGCAATCTCTCGTGATTGCGGTGCAAAGGTAGTGTTTTTTTTTATACTGCAAAATATCTATGCTGTTTTTTTCCTATTATTTGAATTTTCAGTTTTTATAGTCAATATTCATTGTCCGTGTTCCCATGATAGGAACACAGACAATCTTCGTTTATTCTTCCGGATTCTCCCAAACGACATCTACTAAATTAACCGTATGATTACCAGTTTTATCAGTTATGGAAGTTCCAAGATTCAGATTTAACGGCCAATAAGCATTCAAACCGTCTTCTGTCCCACTAAAATCACAATTAATATCCGCAGCAACTTCTTCTGCCGTACGTACATCTTTCCATAGACTTAAATCCTGAATATATCCTCTCATATAACGATCAGAATAAGATGGAGCCGTACCTGCCTGCAAATCAGCGTTCGGAGTTACCTGTAAAGTACCACAAGATGAGCTACCAACCTTTTTCCCATCCAGATACAAAGCTATTCCGCCGCCCTTCTGGTAAGTTGCAGCCACATGATACCAACGGTTCAACTCTAAAGAAGAAGTCTGACAACCAGTCCAGTTACCATCGTTAATATAAAACTGTATAACATTTCCACTACTTCTGAGCATCCAACCCGAGTTACCACTCTCACAAGAAATAACATTCTGATCACCACCGGCAAATTCGTTATATTTCACCCGACACTCTATAGAAAAACTTTCCGTCACATTCCAATCGCCGACTGGTCCCAAATTCATTTTAGAACCTAATCCGAAAAGAGGAACACCTGCTTTTACCGTATTAGCATAAAAGGCAGCAATAGCATCATCCAATATCTTCAATGCATTGGTATAGGCTTCATCCGATGATGAATTCTGAAGGATAAAATAGGCCCAATCAATACGGGTTTGTAAAATGTCTTTAGAACCCGGAGCTATACAACCTTCCTCATTTCCTTCCACCGACTCAGAGATAGAAGTTTCCGCTTTTTGAATACATTCGATCAAACCACTTCGGGCTAAAGAGTCATCCTCATCCTTACACGACAAGCAAATCAACATAAGGCTTGCCAAAAATATCATTGATATATACTTTGTTCTCATATAAATACATTTTTAATAACCATCATTCTGACCCAGCGTCGTCCAATCGGGCATACCATCAAATTGAGTCTGTGGTATCGGACGAACCTTATGAAAATCTTTTATATTACCTGCTGCATCCGGATTGTAAAGCTTAATATGATCAACCAGCTTACCTAGGCGCTTCAGATCAAACCAACGCTGAAACTCTCCAGCCAGCTCCCTTCCACGTTCATCCAGAATGAAATCGACAGTCATATCTTTTTCCGTTACTTCCATTTCCTTTTCATGACCGGATTTCGTAGCGCGGCTTCTAATTGTCATGATATCCCGAGCAGCACCCTGCAAATCTTTTTTCGTTGTACTTCTGATTTTCGCTTCTGCACGGATCAAATACATTTCAGCTAAGCGTAATACAGGATAATTTCTATCTGAATTGGTCGACATATCACCCGGACGTGTCTGATCATCGAATTTTGTCATACCGATAAATGTTTTACGATCGGTCGGAATACCTTTTGCATCATACAAGTCATTTACATCGAAAACAGTATAACATTTTGCCATACGTACTTTTTCCTCTGCAGAGATCGGATCAATACTCAGATATAATGCCGTATCCTTATACAAGGTCTGCATATTGGGAAATGCCGAAGTATCATCAGTCGGATCATTATACAACCATACCCACTGATGTAAGTCGGACCAGCGCAAATCAGCCTCATGATTAAATAATGATATATAATATAATGTAGGAACTGCACCACAGCCACCATAACCAGTCCAACCGCATTCTGTTTTCACACCGGCAAAACGGTCGATAAACATGGCAAAATGTTGCCAGTAATAGCTTGGTTGTTTAAAAGACTCGTCTTCCACAAACTCTGTTGTCCAGATAAACTCTTTATTTCGTTTACTGTCATCCCATAAATCTTTCAGGGAAGATGAAAGTTCCAAACCATAAGAACCATCAATAACCTGCGACGCCATATCGGCTGCCTCATCCAGCTGTTCATTATAAAGATACATACGAGCTAAAAATGCTTTAGCAGAAGGCATATCTATACGTCCATATTCGGAAGTCCGCCGATCCGGTAACAGCTTGACAGCCTCTTCCAATCCCGAAATAATTTCTTTGTAAAAATCCGCACGGGGCGAACGACTAGCCGTCATCCCTTCATCCACATCCGTCGTACGAGGCAGATATGTATCTCCCCATGTTTCAGTTATTATCCAAAGGAACATAGAACGCATAACCATCATTTCCGCTTTATACTGATCTTTTTCCGCTTCATCGGCAAAAGGCGTACTGTCTATCGTTTCAAAGAAAAGATTGATATTTGCCATCGCCTTATAGCAGTGGTTCCACAACCAGGACACATTTCCGTTTGTTGCATCCAAACCATAATAATCGCAGACTCCCATATCCGTAAAATTCCCTCCCCGAAGGAACAGGTCTGCCCCATGTTCTGTAAAAGCAGGCCATTGCCCACCACCGCCATACAGATTGTTTATCTTTGTATAGGACTGATACACCAATGCTTTAATACCATTCTCCTCACCAAAAATATCAGTTGTAGATCCGTACGATTCTTCTTTTAAAAAGTCTGAGCACCCTATTGTAGACATACATATGGCTACCAAACCCAATATAAATATTCTTTTCATACTTATTCGTTTATTATTAGAACTGAAGATTTACGCCAAAAATATAAAATGCTTCCCACCAGGAAATACCACCGGAATTTATGAACTTGCTATAATGAACAGGATCATTTGCCGTTGCATAAACACGTAGTTTTTTTACTACACTTTTATCATTGAACAATGTTTTCGGTAATGTATAACCGACTGTAATATTCCTGATATTAACATAGTTATTTTTATGATAGCCCACTGCACTCAGATATTTAACACTTTGACCGGCTACCGGACGAGGATTACAATTAGTCGGATTTTCCGGAGTCCAGTAATCAACTTTCACCGTATTCCAACGTCCCATTTCTGATGACCAGAAATCTGTACTATAAGTATCTCTCGCCAAAGCTCCGAACTCACCATAACAATCTACTGAGAAATCCAGGTCTTTCCATCGTCCATTGATCTGAAGTCCGCCAACCCAGTCAGGTCTGTTCGTGCCCAGAATCATACGGTCATTCCCATCAATCTTCCCATTTCCATCCAAATCAGCCACTTTCACTTCACCCGGTTTCTGTCCGTAAAGTGCTGCAAGGCCCGCTTCTTCTTGTTGCCAAATACCCACTTGCTTATAATCGTAGAATACACCATTTACCGGATAGCCAACAAAAAGTCCGTTATTGATATCCTCTTTCATCTCAGGATCCTGAAGGCGAACCAATTCTTCCTTATTTCTATAATAAGTAAGCGTCGCCCCCAATTCTAAATCTTTTTTCTTAACAGCAATCCCCGACAAAGAAATCTCCAATCCCCGGTTACGGGTATCTCCCACATTATCCCAGGCACGGTTAAATCCTGTCGTATAAGGAAGTGTTTTCAAATAAAGCAAATCAAAACTTCTGGAGTCATACCAGTCAACAGATCCGTAAATACGCCCATCCAGAAAACCGAAATCCAATCCGATATCAAGCATCTTATTCTTTTCCCATTTCAAGTCGGGAGTCGGACGGGTATCAGGTTCCAGACCCGGATAATTAATTTCACCGGATTCTGTTTTAAAGTTGGCATATGTACCATAAAGAGTTCCGGCTGTCGCATAAGCAGCAATTGCATAATTGCCTGTCAAACCATAACTTGCTCTCAGTTTCAGGTTAGTGATCCAATCGATCGGCTTAATGAAATCTTCCTCAGAAATTCTCCAGGCGAGGGCTCCTGACGGGAAAGTTGCCCATTTATGCCCTTCTGAAAGCTGGGAAGCCCCATCTCCTCTGACTGAAAATGTCAACATATAACGATCATTATAATCGTACTGTACACGTCCTATATAAGATACCATCTGGGAGCGGGTAAAACTTGAAGACAATGTTTTCGAATCAACCAGACGCCCCATGTTATACCACAAATAAGCAGGAGATTCCTGTTCTTTACCCGACATACTCGAGTTAACAGTTTGCCTGTTCTGCATCTCCAGTACTCCGGATAAATTAATCGTATGTTTCTTTATGTCCAGCTTATAATTCAGAATATTATTCCACACCCAGTCGGCTTGCCGATTATTAGTCATACTGGCCACATTCCGTGTATCCTGATAAGAAACGCTTCTTTCATCATAATAATATCCTCTGGAAGAGAAAGCCGGATTATAGGCAAAATTCGTATTATAAGTAAGGTTTTTTGCCAGATTGATCTCTGCAAAAATCCTGAAAAAGATCTTCCATTCTTCCGTTTTATCCTTGTAGACTTCATCGCTTTCATTCAGATACGGATTCTTTACAAAAGGATCGCCAAACGGGTAGGTATTGTAAGAACCATCAGCATCCCTCACCGACGTCAACGGAGACATCCTGATTACCGTACCGAACACATCCGGTTTATCATTTTTAATTGTATAATAAGCACGGTTAGAGATTCCGACTTTCATAAAAGGCAATACCTGATGAGATAAATCGGTAGTCAGGTAAAAATTATTGTAGTTATTATTCTTATAACGACTATCGTCATTCCGGTAATTAAATGAGATTTTATACTGAGTTTTGTCATTTCCTGAAGAAATAGTAACCAGATGGTTGGTCCAGAAACGTTTCCGGTTAAAGTATTCGCCCGTCCAATCCGTATTCATTTTTCCCATATTGGACAGTTCTGCTCCGGAAAAAGCTTTAGCATCATCAGCTTCGCTGTTCCATGTTCCGGCAGCTCGGTATGCTTCACGTTTGAATGCAATATATTCATCTGCATCCATCACTTCGAAAGAGCCCCAATCATTTACTCCGACTCCGGCAAACCCATCATAAGAAACAATCGTTTTACCTTTCTTCGCCTGCCGGGTTGTAACCAGAATTACGCCATTAGCACCTCTTGCCCCGTATATAGCGGTAGAAGAAGCATCCTTTAATACATCAATCGATTCAATATCACCGGGATTTATTGAAGCCAGCGTTTCATTATAAGGTATCCCGTCCAACACAATCAACGGGTCATTACTGGCATTTCGGGAACGTGTTCCACGGATTCGAATGGAACTACCATCCATTCGTATACCCGGAACTCCTACAAGGCTGGTCGTAATATCGTTGGCTGGTATTCTGCCAATCTTTTCTGAACTGATAGAGGCCACCGAACCTGTTATATCTTTACGTTTCATAGAAGTATAACCTGTGACAACAACATCTTCCAATCCGATAACGTCTTCCGCCATCACAATGTTGATCTCAGTACGACTTCCAATTGTTACCTCCTGGGATAACATTCCTAAATAGGAAAAGACTAGTATGTCTTTGGGATTCAGATTAGCAAAAGAGTAAGCGCCTTCCTCATCAGTAATGGTTCCGGTTGTACTCCCTTTTACACTAACATTGACACCAAACAAGGGCTCCCCATTAATATCTTTTACGATTCCAGACACATAATTGTCTGTTTTTAACACACGGGGGGGGGGGTTAACATATGTTTTGATTCCTCCGCAACCGGCAGAACCAAAACCGACATGACTAGAATCATTGGAATTTTCATTCTTCGATTCAAATCCTGAACGAAAAGTTTAGACAATTGATTAACTTGTTTCATACTCTTTATTTTTAATTAGCAATAAATATTGTTAGATAAGAAGATTATATTATTTATATCACAAACCACGCATATTAACACAAGGCAATAAATACAAACATATAACAACATATTCAAACCTTTTATATCTGTCATAATATTTATCCGGGATTAAAGCCTACTACGAGTGCTCTCCCCTTTTATTTAAAGACAAAGTAAAAGATTCCATTTTACAAATTCATAATAAAATACTCCGATATTCTTATATTATCTTACTATATTATTAATTAGAATTTAGTTAAATAAATCAGACTACCGCTCTATTCCCCAGGAATAATCCGGTGTCGATCCCATTTCTAATGTGAGAGTACCTCCTTTTAACAATTCGGAAGCCGGAAAACGGAAAGCCTGGAGTTGCTTGCCATTCAGAACAGCACTCTGAACATATTTATTGACACGGGAAGCATTATGTGCTTCTATCGTAAATGTTTGCCCTCTGCCAAAACGTTCACCCAAATCAATGACAACCTTTTCATATAACGGACTAGCGATCTCATAAACAGGCTCGATGCTACAACCACCATCTGTCTGGAAGAGCCCTAGAGCAGCCATCACAAACCAGGCACTCATTTGTCCCTGATCTTCATCTCCCAGATAAGCATTTGCCATTCCGCCCCCGTAATAACGTTCAATTATAGAACGACTCCATTTCTGAGTTAACCAAGGTTGTCCCACCCAGTTAAACAAAAAGGCAAAATGCATGGATTGTTGATTTCCCTGAACTACCGGATAATCCCAGTACTGATCGTTGGGTGCATTGTAACGCCAAGGTTCACTCGCTCCGAATCCCCATTGAAGACGTTCAACAAAACGGTCTTTTCCTATCATTTCAGCCAAAGCCGGAACATTTTGGGGAACAAAATAAGTCAATTGCCAGGCATTTCCCTCCACATAATGATGGTTCGCACCTGAATGGAAAGGATCAAAATCTTTACTCCAACTTCCATCACTATTCCGCATTTGAGCATAACCGATTTCCGGATTTATCGCATTTTTCCACCACGAACCCCGTTCTGCAAATAGTTTAGCATCCTCCTCTTTCCCCAATGCCTCAGCCAGTTGAGATACTGTCCAATCGTCATAAGCATATTCCAGTGTATTAGAAAAACGTCCGAGGTCTGCCGGAACATACCGGTGTTTCAGATAGGGCATCAAATCACGATTTCCCGCATAACCACCACAGACTTTCTGACTCGGGGTAGTCTGCATCTTTTTAACAGCAGCAAAAGCTTTTTCTCCGTCAAAACCACGAATACCCATTTGCCAAGCACTGACAATCAAAGGTATTTCATGTTCTGCGACCATTACCGGAATATATTCCATGCCAGCAGGACCTTTAGCCAACCAACCATTCGCATCATACATCGCCAATTGTGACTTTACCCAACGATTACTCCACTCCGGCGTCACCAGATTCCAAAACTGATTCAGATTCCAGAACGTATTCCAAAAAGCATCACATCCCAAAGCCACATCATCCGGATCTGAAAACCGACGGACTTTTTCATCGGCAGATACCCATTCTCCGTTTACATCGCTCCAGATATTACGGCTACACAATGCCCGATACATATTAGTATAAAAACGCACCTTCTCCAAACGGTCATTTGTCGAGATCAACACACGGTCAAACAAATCGTTCCATACATTTACCTGATTATTCCGTACCTGATCAAACTGCCAGCCAAAAGGTGAACTGATTTCTTTCTCCAGATTTTCAGCAGCATTTGCTATACTGACCAGAGAAATACCTGAACGCGCCTGTACTACCGGTGATTTTTTGGCATCAAACTGTAACCAGACACCGGCATTCTTTATATTTTGGGCTGCCAGATGTTCCGTCTTTTCCCTCTTCTCATTGATCCAACCACCCATCGATTCTATAGGCTGGTCAAACTCAATCACAAAATGAAGGGTATATTCCTGATCTGCATCAGAACTCCATACATATTTAGACAACTGATGACTGTAACCCTCGATACGAGTATCGCTGACTTTTTTTATTTCAACATCCTCTAATTGGTAATCATATTCAGCCGGAATATGCAGATCAACCAAGACCCGGGCACTATCCTTATCGGAAGGAAAAGTATATCGCTGAAAACCGCAATGAGTCGTGGCAGTCAACTCAGCTCTAATACCATAATCCGTAAGGTCTACCTTATAATAACCCAAAGGAGCTTCTTCCGTCAGTTTATCTATCCGGGAACGATAGCCTGAATCCGGGTCAGTTTCATCACCGACAATCGTTTGTAACGGTCCATTCGTCGGCATCATACCCAGCCCTCCCATCGTCCATTCGTGTATATGGCTAAAACATCCTACGCTCTCGAAAGTAGGCTGATATCCGGCCTGCCAACCGGCATTCTGATTATCAGGACTCAATTTTACCATTCCGAAAGGCATCCAGGGACCAGGTGCAATCATCCAACGGGAATGGGCCGTACCAATACGGGTATCTACATACCGGGCAAAAGTCTGAAGAGGCTGAGGCTTACGTTCCACCTTTCCTTTCTGTAATAATTTACCATCTGCCCGAACCTCGAAAGTACTGATCTGCGAAGATGCAACAGCCGGCATCGGAACTTCCAGGCAATAACGTGCTGTATCCAGCACAGTTGAAAATATCTCTTTTCCATCCAATTCGACAGCAAGAGCCGGCTGTCCTTCCAAATGTTCCACATCAACGAGCAAGGGCTGCTTATTTCCACTATCGGTAGCCACTTCATAATCGGCAGCCTTTACAGAACGAACGAATGCTTTTTCCGGATTCACCAACCGCACACGTGAAGGACCTTGCAAACCGACATGATCAAACAAAAGCCACGAACCTTCCAATACGGAAAGCGTGATGCTGTTTCCTCCCTCACGTAATACTCCTTTCTTCACCGGAATAGACAGATGAATAGGTTTCGCCTGACTCATATCCCCTGTAATAGAAGCATCGCTTCCTCCTGAAGTCAATTGAATCTTCTCTTCCTGACTATTATTAATCAAGACTTTTAACAAAGGAGGTTTATGAGGAGAATTATCAGCCAAATCAACGATCAACGACCACTCCCCTTCTTCCGGAATATTTTCCAATCCGAAAAGGATATTCACGTCATGTGTCCTTAAACCTGCGGTAGACCAAGTTCCGCCCCATTGATCGGCCGGACCGGGCAAAACATAAGGGAATGATTTTTTTACATCACTCTTCCCGACCAAGAAATATCGATCCTCAAAACCAAAGTCATTAGCCAGAAAATCTTTATACCGATCTGGTCCCAATGCCAATTCAACAGTAGAACTATCAGGGACACCTATATTCCAAATCTGTCCCTTATTGTCAGGTATTGTACAAGAGGTTACAGCCAGTACACACAGACAACTTACCAAAAGTATTCTTTTTCTCATAACTGCAAAGATTATTTATGCAGCAAAAGAAGCGATCTTCAGCGAGTCCCGCAAGTCATATTATTCTGATTGAGTTATACTATGTTCTGATTCTTTCTTTCGATATACGGAAGGAGAGACTCCCATCACTCTTGTAAAGATACGCGAGAAATAGGCTGGTTCCTCAAATCCCAGTTTAATAGATATCTCATTCAATTTAAGATTAGTAAGCACTATATACTGACAGGCTTTCTGAATCTTCAACCGAATAAAATAATTAATCGGTGACATTCTCGTCTCTTTTTGGAAAAGCATTGAGAAATGTGATGGAGAGTATTTAAAATAAGTAGCTAATTGTTCCAGCGTCAGATTTCGTTCCACATTTTCCTGCATATAGTGGATCACTTTCGATGAGAATGAATATTCTTTATGAGTAGGTAAATTATAATAACGGAACTGTTCCAGATATATGAACGAACTCAGGAACATATAAAGGCACATACTGGAATAGATCATATATTCCTTTGTGTATCCCATAGAGAAACAACTGTATATCTCCTCGAATAACCGTATCCTGTCCTGAAGCCGCGAATGTTCTCCCGGCAAAATATCTTTGGGCATGTTGTAGGACGGGACAAACTCTTTACATAGTTTTCCTTTAAAATGAAGGAAATAGATGGTCCAGGGATCATGCTCGTCCGCTCCAAATGAATAGGGAACATCGGGGGGGATAATGATATACTGGTTTTCAACGACCGTATAAGTCTTTCCATAAATAGTATACCACCCCTTTCCTTCCGTACAATAGATCAGCATCGCATATTTAGAGCCCTGGTCCTTTTGTACATAATGATACTTTACCTTCGGAAAGAAACCGATTTTCCTAACATACAAATTTCCGATAAGCGGTTCGCTGCTGTACGAATCCAGTAATTCGTCCGGCAGGGAAACAAAACGTTCTCCTTTGAATCCTTCCTTAATCTTTATCATGGCTTTAATCATAAGACCTGTTCCAATAAAGAAAACCTTCGCTTTCTCTAACCGGGAACTTACGGTCGGTTTACGATGCGAAGATACAAAAAAACTCCGCCGGTTTCCCGACGGAGTTTCTATCTTTAATACTTTCGGACTTTTCAGTCTTTCAGGTATCTTATTTACTTAACAACAGTTTTAACTGCGCTTTCGCCTTCAACAGCTACTACAACGATACCTGCCGGAGCAGAGATTGTAGCATTGTCAGAAGAAAGAACTGTTCTTGCGATTGTCTGTCCTAATACATTTGTTACAACAACTGTCTTATTAGCAGCACCCTGGATTGTTACAGAACCTACGCCACCGAATACGTTGAATCCATCAACTGTGATGTCTTCGTTGCCTACTGGCGGGCTGTAAGAATCTTCGTCAAACTGCATGTCACCTGTAACAGGTTCAGTAAAGATTGAAGTACCGAACTCAGCGATGTCAGATGAAGCAGATTTTACAATTGAAGGAGAATAGCTATAAGCTGTTACGCGTACTGCATATTCAGTCTTCGGCTGCAAGTTGATTGCTCTGATTGAAGTTGAAGTAGGACCTACTTCTTCTGATTCAATACCCTGAACAAAGAGGAAGTCCCATTTGTCAGATTCTTCCATGTAGCTAGCTACCGGCAGAGAACCGAAGTCAGGATTCCAGTCATTCTTATTGAATGCACCAGTGTTTTCTTCAAGACCGTCTTTTTCGTCACGAGACAAACGAGTTGTGTTAGTGAATTCGAAGATATCGATCTGCTTGCCACCTTCTTTCAACAGAACTGTATAAGTGTTAGCCGGGCTCAAATCAGCGTCAACGCTAAATGCTTCTGCCTTATAAGCCTCATTCAACTGAGTATTTGTTGAAATAACATCCATTGTCTTATATTCAGCACCATTCTTCATGATAGTCAGCTTATAGTTGTGGTGCAGCAACGGATTAATAACCTCACCTGTTCCGTTGAACAATTCAACCATGATTGTACCTTCTTCAGCTTTCACTTCAGAGATAAAGATATTCTTAGAAGTGTTCTGCTTTTCGTACTGACCAAGTTCTACTTTGTAGTAGTGAGCACCCGGAACTGCAGACCATCTGAATTCAGCCTTGCTACCGTTAATGTTGTCAGACAAATATTTAGTATCAACTACAGGAGCAGCCAGAACCGGAGAATAATTAACCGGAAGATCTACTGTACAGTTGCACAATGTGCTTGCTGCTAATACATCCGTAACCAGATCATGATCGCTCTTATCAGCCAACAGATCAACAGAAACCGGAATAATAGCTTCGCTTACATATTCAGCCTGGTTCTTACCTTCAGTAGAAGCGATCAATGCACCAGCAGGAGAGATAGCAATTACTTTAGATACCTCTTCAGTAGGATCGATTGAAGGCAGATCTTTACCGATCAGATAAATTTGTTTAGTTGCTGCAATGTCATCTTCAATGAATGTAACAGCGCCGAAGTCTAACTTAGCCAACTTAGCAGCTTTTGTATCAGCTGTAGTTGCGAAATACAGTTCAGGTTGTTTAACATCACCATAGATATTAGCAGCTACTGTATCATTACGGTAAGCTCCGTAGATATCGAACAGGCTGATATAGCCATTGCTCTGACCATTATTGTTTTCTACTTCTTTGTAAGCATACTTTTCATCCAAACCGTATACATAAGTCCAGCTGATCTGGTCTTTGATCTGCATCGGATACAGACGAACTGTGTCATTTACATAATTATAGATGAAGTCTTTGTTATCAACTGCTGAATGAATTGTATCAGGAACGATACCAGCCTTGTCAGACGGTTTGAATGTAGACTTAACGTAAGCAAGTAACTCACCGTATTTGTTAGGAATCAATTTGCCACCGTCCAAAGTACCGATAACAACAGTTGTATCGTGATCGAATGCACCAATCTTGTTAGATTTGCTTGTTTCTACAGTTACCGGAGCTACAAGGTTCAAACCTGCGATAACGAAAGTACCATCTTTCACTTCATAACACTGATCCTGACCCAGGTAATAAGTACCATAGTTCTTAGTATACAGATCACGGAATACGTTAGAGTCATATTCGCCCCATTCAAATTGGTCAAGATTCTGGATATTACCCAGGAAGCTGGTATAAGCACCTACCGGTTTGTCACCTGTCAATGTAGAGATAAGACCTTTGAATACAGTACCAACTACGTTGAATTGGTTGAAACCTGTCAATTCTTTTTCCCAATCTTCGTGAGTAGCTTTACCATCACCTGAATCATTTGTCAACAGGCCGAACTGAGCCATATCTGTAAGGATTTCTTCTGTCGGAACCCAATCGGTTCTGGACTGAGGTGTATATCTAACCTTAACAGGAATACCATTATTTTTCAGGTCATCCAGATTAGCTTGTTTGTACGGAACACGGATATACAATGTGTCACCAGCACTTTCACCACGCCATACAGAACCAGGTTGCGGTTCAAGACCACCAACATCACCACGATTCCAAACAGCGTTTGCATATTCTGTTGAGAAATAGAAGTTCTTATCCTGTTTTACTTTCGCTTCACCAATTCTCATAGCCTGTTTGTACAGACGGATAGTTGTATAGTTAGCGTCGTCAGCATCCGGTTTCAAACCTGTTGCGTAAACATGAACAACATGGTTACGAGAAGAGCCACCGATACCCCATACATAAGAATCCTTATTAGTAAAGTAAGGAGCTGCAAATACTTCAGCACCACCCTTTACAGCTTCACCTACAGGACATTCGCAATCCTGAGCAGCAGAGATCAAACCAGCAGAAATATTCATAATGTTTGCCAATGTTCCGGTTACAGAACCAACAACACCCTTATCTGTTTCAATACCTCTCCAGTTAGTCCATACGTGCTGAGTACGAGCAGATGTAGTCAGAACACCCGGATAATAAGCTTCACCCAGATTGATCAAATCCTGTCCTGAATAACCTTCGCAATCATCCTGAGTATTCAATGTTGCTGACAAGCCCCATTTTTCTTCAATATTATAAGCTCCATCCTGATCGATGTTCATGTTACCTGATGCAAAGTGGAAAGCAGCTTTCACTGTCCAACCTTCATTCAGATTACCTAAACAATCGATAGCAGCTTTTGGAATACATCTTGTATGTTTAAATCCTTCAACTAATTCACCTTCGAAGTACCAGTTGAATCCCAAGAATTCAATCTTATCTTCCCATCTGTCGGTAGAACCCGGATCAGCCGGAGTTAATAATTCCAGATTTAATGCACCACCATCACAAGAGTTATCAATTGCCATTCTTACTGCATTCGCAGGTGCAGGGCCAGGACCTTCTGCACAATCTAAAATAAACTTAGGTAGATATGTGAAATCAATAGATGTTTCAAGAACTTCTTCGTATTTTGTAAAGACTAAGTCGTCACCGAATTTGAATGTACCGCGAGCATCTACGCTATGTCTTACAAACGCTGTATCCGTACTGGATGCAGTAGTCGTAGCAAATACATAGTCAGCCAAAGCCCACTGGTCTTTCACAGTACCCGGCTCTACATGATAAACAACCTTTACATTTGACCAGTCAACCGGATTGTATTCATTGAACAAACCTGCACGTACATAGAAACTTCTACTTCCGTCAGCTTCTGTTGCCTGAGAGAAGTTACCTTCAGTAACATCTACATTACCAATCTTTTCAAGAACGATAGGAGCTTTCACATTCAGCTTCAAATAAGTAGCCTGAACATGATGAGGA
The DNA here is from genome assembly GCF_020091425.1 of Parabacteroides goldsteinii. Taxonomy (NCBI): domain Bacteria; kingdom Pseudomonadati; phylum Bacteroidota; class Bacteroidia; order Bacteroidales; family Tannerellaceae; genus Parabacteroides; species Parabacteroides goldsteinii. Next base: position 3,864,118 of record NZ_CP081906.1, read on the forward strand.
GTTTCAGCACCAGCCATCTTATCATTGAACTTCCAGATCTTAACATCCATTTCAGATGCTTCGCATTCAGTAGAACGGTTAACACCTACACGGAATTCTTTTTCTGTTTCATAATCTATTTCTACGTGAGGACGAATGAAATCAAGATTAACACTTGAGAACAATGTTACAGGTTCCAAAGTATTATCTGTTGCATTTTCATCAGGTTCAGATAGTTCTGATTCAAGAACGATATGTACAATAGAGTTATCAATATCGACTTCACCTGTGTTAGCCATGTTAAACATTACCTTATAGGCATCTGGATTTATTACGCCATCTACAGTAACACCTTCTTTATCAACCAGGAATCCATTCTGATATTTTTCATTATAAGGTAAATCCTGAGCATCTGTACCATCCAGTTTATAAGCCTTAGCACTTGCAATCTTCCAAACCAAGTTACGGTTTACGTCATCGTTTTTCAAACGGCTGATGTAAAAATGGAAACTTGTTGCATCACTCAAACCTCTTGTATCGAATGTAAATTCAACACGACTTTGTCTTGTTTCTGTCGCTCTAACACCTAAATAAGTAATATCACCTTGAGTAATAACACCATATTGAGGTTGATTTACATTACTATATAACTCGTCGCCAGATACATACTGGCCACCAGCTACATTACCCGCTGCAGAATCAAAAGCAACAAATACCCCTGGAATAAGAGTTCCAGCATTCACATCCTGCAAAGGCAGAATATAATTCCAGTAATTAACAGTTTGCTCTGTGATATACTTTAAGGCACCTCTATTGAGAAGGTCAAATTTCGCAGCTTCTTTCAATTCATCCGCAGTCGGATCTTCAAAATCGGCCTTGTAAGTATCAGCACCTGTCTTGTACCAGGCTGGGACCGCATTTTGAGCAAAAATTGAAAAACTACTGCTTGCCACAAGGAACGCGGCGAACAAAGTAGAAAACTTTTTGTTCATAATCAAATAATTTAATTAGTAATAAAATATAAAGTTCAAATAAATCTTTCTATCAAAATAAAGTTCTGACGATTTCTAACCGCCTCATTCATCTGTGCATACCTTGCACCTAAATTCTTATGCAAATATACATATCTTTTTTTGTTGCACTATTTTTTTGTTATATTTTTTTCCCTTTAACCATGCTTTCTTATCCGATTCTTACCTTAAATCGTACAAAGGGGACGGTTTTAAGGACATATCCAACCATTAGCACTTCATTTCCTGCAATATTCCCTATACATTATTATATATAACAAAAAAACGGCCACCTCCTTTTCGGGAAGCAGCCGTTTCCGGTTTTATCTTGATGGGAAGATATTACATCATGCCACCCATGCCACCACCCATACCCGGGTTCATCGGAGGCATAGCAGGAGTATCTTCTTTCTTCTCTGCGATTACGCATTCTGTTGTCAGGAACATACCAGCGATAGAAGCTGCGTTTTCCAAAGCAACACGAGTTACCTTAGCAGGGTCGATTACACCGGCAGCGCACAGGTTTTCATACTTGTCTGTACGAGCATTGTAACCGAAGTCACCTTTACCTTCTTTTACTTTCTGAACGATAACGGCACCTTCCTTACCTGCGTTAGCAACAATCTGACGTAACGGTTCTTCGATAGCGCGTTTTACGATTTCGATACCGGTTGTTTCGTCTTCGTTTTCACCCTTCATGCCTTCCAGAACTTCGATAGCACGGATGTAAGCTACACCACCACCAGGAACTGTACCTTCTTCGATAGCAGCGCGGGTTGCATGCAAAGCATCATCCACACGGTCTTTCTTTTCTTTCATTTCCACTTCAGAAGGAGCACCTACGTAAAGAACAGCTACACCACCTGCCATCTTAGCCAGACGTTCCTGTAGTTTTTCTTTGTCGTAGTCAGAAGTAGTGTTTTCGATCTGAGTTTTGATCTGACCGATACGAGCCTGGATAGCAGCTTTGTCGCCGGCACCGTTAACGATAGTTGTAGTATCTTTGTCAACAGTGATCTTTTCGGCAGTACCCAGCATATCCATTGTAGCACCTTCCAGCTTCAAACCTTTTTCTTCAGAGATAACCACACCGCCAGTCAGCACTGCGATATCTTCCAACATAGCTTTACGACGGTCGCCGAAGCCCGGAGCCTTCACTGCACAGATCTTCAAAGAACCACGCAGACGGTTTACAACCAATGTAGCCAATGCTTCGCTGTCGATATCTTCTGCGATGATCAATAGAGGACGACCGCTCTGAACTGCCGGTTCCAGGATAGGAAGCAAGTCCTTCAATACAGAGATCTTCTTGTCGTAGATCAGGATATACGGATTTTCCATCTCGCATTCCATCTTTTCTGTGTTGGTTACGAAGTACGGAGAGATGTAACCACGGTCGAACTGCATACCTTCTACTACGTCAACTGTAGTTTCAGTACCTTTTGCTTCTTCCACTGTGATAACGCCTTCTTTCTTCACTTTCTGCATAGCTTCAGCAATCAGTTTACCAATCATTTCGTCACCGTTAGCAGAGATCTTAGCTACGTGTTCGATCTTTTCGAACTGGTCGCCTACTTCTTCAGCCTGGTCAGCGATTTTTTCAACCACTTTGGCAACGGCTTTGTCGATACCGCGTTTCAGGTCCATCGGGTTAGCACCTGCTGTAACGTTCTTCAAACCAACACCGATGATAGACTGTGCCAATACAGTAGCAGTAGTTGTACCGTCACCTGCATTGTCGTTTGTTTTGGAAGCCACTTCCTTTACCAGCTGAGCACCCATGTTTTCGAACGGGCAAGCCAGTTCCACTTCTTTAGCTACCGTTACACCGTCTTTAGTGATGTGAGGAGCACCGAATTTCTTTTCGATGATCACGTTACGGCCTTTCGGGCCTAATGTTACTTTTACAGCATTTGCCAATTCGTCCACACCTTTCTTCAAAAGGTCGCGGGCATCCATATCGTACTTAATTTCTTTTGCCATGATTATATTGTTTTATTATTTCCGTTTAATGAATTAGATAATAGCTAAAATGTCAGACTGACGCATGATAAGATATTTCTCACCATCCAGTTCGATTTCTGTTCCTGCATATTTTCCGTACAGTACAGTATCGCCACCTTTCACAACCATTTCTTCATCCTTTGTTCCGTTACCCACGGCAACAACTTCACCTTTTAAAGGTTTTTCTTTTGCTGAATCCGGGATAATGATTCCGCCAAGTGTCTTTTCTTCTGCTGCAGCCGGCTTAATAAGCACTCTGTCTGCTAATGGTCTAATGTTCATCTTACTATATTTTTAATTGTTAATAATATTATGTTTACATGTGTTTTTCTAATTCACGCTTATTCCTATGCGAAATCTGTGCCAAATTAATTGGCAGGGAAAAGACTGCCAATTTTGCATAAACAGACGTTTAGATGCGCCGACATGACTGACAGGATGACTATACATTCCGCCTCACATGCTTCCCGACTAGAACAAAAGTAACGGGAAAGTAGTTCATAAGTCACGGTCTTTTAACTGATAAGTCCTAAACTTTTATTCTTTTGAGCATGCCTTAATTTAATTTTCAGCTAGCTAAAAATAGATTTCGACCATGCTAAAAATCAATTCCGAGCATGCTCAAAAGTAAAAAAATAAGGGACGAAAGAATTAGAATCTGCCGTCCCTTACATTAATATATAGTATATTTCAGATTAGTCTATCAGCAGTGTTGCGATGGAATGAGCCGGTAATACAGGCTGGTAGACGCGACCGTCGATTTCAACAGATACCTGGCGGTCCTCATTTCCTTCGTTTGCCAAAGCGACAACAATACTTTTGTCGGGGTTGACGAAGGCCATGAGATTGCTGAACTGGCCGGAGGTTTCCAGTTTACGGGCACCGGGCTGGACGTAATGGCTCAAATGTTTCATTACATAATATTCGGGAGTGTAATGGAAGGTTTTTGTATCGGGATCGACAACCACAAGGGAGTTTTGCGCCCATCCCCAACGGCTGATACCGCCTTTATCCAGCGAGATATTCCAATACATATAGGCCGACGCACCGTTATCCAGGTAATGACGCATCAGGTTCCAGGAGTAAACGGCACCGCTCCAGTCATTCTTTCCGTCGCCGCATTCCTGCTCGGTCTGATAGAGTTTCATATCGGGATAACGTTCGTGTATACCTTTGATCGCTCCTTTTCCCGCCCATTGGAAACCGACTGCGCTGATATACTTGCCGCTTGCCGGGTCGGTCAGGATGGTATCCACCAATGCTTCGTTGGCACGTTCCATGGTGCCGAACATCACTTTCACGTCCAGTTCCTTCATAGCCGGACCTAGATAGTTGCCGACGAAGTTAGCCAGCGAAGCAGCCGTCCAGCAACAACTAGGGAATATCTGTGCCGAATTGAACTCATTCTGCGGCATGACGGCAAAAATGTCGATGCCCTGTTCACGATAAGCTTCGATAAATTTGGAGAAGTAAAGGGCATACGATTGCAGGTAAAGGGAATCCTGGATAAACATATCCGTTCCTTCATAACCGACCTTATCGGCAGGCAGGCCGTTGCGGTACTTCTCGTTGTAGGCTTCGCCGGTATAGGCGGAGGCATAATGCTTATTATATTTCATCCAGGCAGGAGGACACCAGGGAGAGGCCCAGATACGCAGGTCGGAATTGTATTTCTGTGCGCCTTTAATAAAGGGGATCAATGTCTGCTGGTCGTTGGCGATGGTGAAGTATTCCATTTCGAAATCGCCTTCGGTCTCATTATAGGAATACCAGTCGCGGGAGAAATCGTTGGCACCCACCGGCATACGGCAGATGGTGAAATTCGCCCCTATCTCCGGAAAGAAGAGTTCTTCCATGATCTCTTCGCGGACTGTCGGATCGAGTTTGCTCAGGGAAATCCAGCCCAGCTCGTTGAAGCAGGCACCGAAACCGTCTATCTTCTGTCCTTTCTTATGGGTATGGATAACCGCGTCGATCGTCGGAATCGTATCCGAAGAGGTAGAGACCAGGTCGGATTGCTCCTGCCACGGTTCGTTTTCCGTAGTTGTTATCCAGGAGGCTCTTGGCTGAACAGAACAGGAAGAGAGGACTAAAGCGAATGCGAGAATTAAAAGAGATGTTTTCATGAGACAGTAATATTAAGGATAGCATAAACCCGTTCCCGTGCTTGACACGGGATCGCAAAAGAACAGGTCATATGCCTATTTATTCAGGCAGCACCTTTGCGGCCCCGTGTCAAGCACGGGGACAAGGCTGCTTATATCAGAACTTTGCGATCAGTTCTTCTACAGTGACAGGTATTTGTTCGCCTGTAATCATATTCTTCAGATTGATCTTGCCTTCACTCATCTCCGTTTCGCCAACGATAGCGACATACGGGATTTTCTTCGTATCGGCATACCCCATCTGCTTCTTCATCTTGGCTGATTCGGGGAAAAGTTCGGTACGGATACCGGCGGCACGAACCCGGGCGATAATCGGTAACAGATAACTTTCTTCCTTCTCACCGAAGTTGACAAACAGTAACTGTGTTGTCATCAACGAATCGGCCGGATACAGGTCCAACTGATTCAGCACGTCGAAGATACGGTCTGCCCCAAAAGAGATACCGACACCCGAAACGCCATCCATGCCAAATACGCCGGTCAAGTTGTCATATCGTCCGCCACCGGTGATACTTCCTATCTGGACATCCAGCGCTTTTACTTCGAAGATGGCACCGGTATAATAGTTCAGACCGCGGGCCAGTGTCAGGTCGAGTTCCAGTTCCGAATGCATAGGCAGCTGGTCGATACGGTCGAGGATGAAGGTCATTTCTTCGATACCCTTCACGGCTATTTCAGAGATAGCCAGCTGTTCTTTCAGGACGGCCAGTTTTTCGCGATTGCTACCCGACAGCATGATGATCGGTTGCAAACGGGCAATCGCCTCTTCGGAAAGGCCTTTGGAACGCAACTCTTCATTTACATTATTCAGGCCGATCTTATCCAATTTATCGATAGCCACTGTTATATCAACAATCTTATCCGCTTCACCGATAATTTCGGCAATACCCGACAATATCTTACGGTTGTTCATCTTGATGCAAACGCGGATACCGAAACGATGGAACACCTCATCCATAATCTGAATCAGTTCCACTTCGTTAATCAGTGAATCGGAGCCTACCACGTCACCGTCGCACTGGTAGAACTCACGGTAACGTCCTTTCTGCGGACGGTCGGCACGCCATACGGGTTGTATCTGATAACGTTTGAAAGGGAATGTTATATCGTTGCGGTGCTGCACCACATAACGAGCAAAAGGAACGGTCAGGTCGTAACGCAATCCTTTCTCACAGGCTTTCACGCCGAATCTCACCGGGTTACGTTCCAGCAGTTCTTCATCGGTAATGCCTGAGAAACAATCTCCCGAGTTTAATATCTTGAAAAGTAATTTATCACCTTCTTCGCCATACTTGCCCATCAGGGTCGACAGGTTCTCCATGGCCGGAGTTTCTATTTGCTGAAATCCGTACAGATGATATACTTCACGAATCGTATTGAATATATAATTACGTTTCGCCATTTCTTCGGGCGAAAAATCTCTGGTACCTTTTGGTATAGACGGCTTCTGCATATACTGTTTGCTCTTCTTTATCGTCGGAGCTAACCGACTTTTATATATTAAATTATTATTCGGAATGCAAAGGTAGGTATTTTGTTTCAAATTCGTTATTTATTGGATAGGTTCATTGTTTTGTCTGTTTCTTTTTGTTATGTTTGCAACATATTTAACAAAACGTATAGCTATGAGAAAGAAAAAGACAAGACAAAAGAAAGTATTGTATGGTGAACTCGGTAGTTTTTGCATCGACTTCGCCAAATACATGGCAACAGGAGTTGTCATCACAACATTATTAAAAGATCTTGAGGGACATAATGCGCTTATTTATTCGGGTGGATTTGTTTTAGTTTCAGGATTTTTGTTTTTAGGCTTATTATTCATTAAACTGAAGGAGGATTAGTTATGCCTGATTTTATATTTGTTTGTTTACTGTTTATGGGAATGGGACTCGGATTTTTAATCTGGGCACTTTATATGGAAGGCAAATTTCACAGAACGAAGAAAAAGAAGAAATAAAAAAGCAGCCCGAGTCATTCAGAACGACCCGGGCTGCTTTTTTTATCTGATACGGTACTCGCTTAGTCGCGGCTTCTTCCTCCCAGGAAGATCATTATATAATATAATAATGTAGCCAGCGAACCTAAGGCAGCCACCACATAAGTATAAGCGGCAGAGCGCAAAGCATCTTCGGCCATACCATGCGTAGAGACATTCGTTATCCCGGCACGACTCAACCATACCAACGCACGCTGGCTGGCATTGATTTCGACTGGCAACGTAATGAAACTAAACAACGTTGTCGATGCGAACAGGATGATACCGAACAACAGCAACTGCGGAAACTGGTGGATCAGCAACATACCGCCCAGCAACACCCAGGTCATGATATTCGAAGCAAAGCTAACCACCGGTACCAACGCCGACCGCATCTTCAGCGGGGCATAAGACGTTGCATGCTGTACTGCGTGACCACATTCATGGGCGGCTACAGCGGCGGCAGCGATACTATTACTATAATATACAGATTCGCTCAGATTCACCGTTTGATTGGCTGGATTGTAATGGTCTGTCAAATGTCCGGGAGTAGAGATCACCTTCACGTCGTAGATGCCGTTATCGCGCAACATCTTTTCAGCCACATCCTTTCCGGTCATACCGTTAGGCATAGGAATCTTAGAATACTTCTCAAACTTGTTCTTCAGTCGGGAAGAAACCAGCCAGCTTAACAAGGCAAAACCAATAAATATGATCCAATACATGCTCATAATGTTCCAAATAATTAATTGTTATACAAGATATCTCTTACAAAAAGTCTGCCAAAAACAAAAATGGCAGAAGATTAGCCTGATTAGAGGTGGTCTTCTGCCATTTTGTATTAGTATGTGAGGTTTATTCTTCTGTATACCGGATGATTGTCTGCTCGCGGTCAGGTCCTACCGATACGATTTTAACAGGTACTCCCAGCTCTTCTTCAAGGAATGAAAGATATGCGTTAAACTCTTCGGGGAATTCGTCTTCGCTCTGCATCTTTGTCATGTCAGTCTTCCAACCCGGCAGTTCAACGTATACAGGTTCGATCGTATCGTCGATCTCGAACGGGAATTCCGTCACTTCTTCGCCATTGATCTTGTAGGCTACGCAAGCCTTGATTGTCTCGAAGCTGTCGAGCACGTCACTCTTCATCATGATCAGCTGGCTTACACCGTTGATCATAACAGCATATTTCAAGGCAACCAGGTCGATCCAGCCGCAACGACGTTTACGTCCTGTTACAGAGCCGAACTCATGTCCTAACGTACAAAGCTGATCGCCTGTTTCATCGAACAACTCTGTCGGGAACGGACCGCTACCGACACGTGTACAATATGCCTTGAAGATACCGTATACCTCACCGATATTACGCGGAGAGACACCCAGTCCCGTACAGCATCCGGCACAGATCGTGTTGGAAGATGTCACGAACGGATAAGAACCGAAGTCGATGTCCAGCATAGTGCCCTGTGCACCTTCCGCCAGGACAGACTTACCGTCTTTCAGGAAGTTGTTTACCACATGTTCGCTGTCGATCAGGTTGAATTGCTTCAAGTATTCCAATGCTTCAAACCACTGGGCTTCGAGTTCCTTGATATCATACGAATAGTTCAGTGATTTCAGGATTGCTTCGTGGCGTGCCTTGGCGGCAGCATACTTTTCATCGAAGTTGTGCAGCAAGTCACCTACACGGAGACCGTTACGGCTGATCTTGTCTGTATATGTCGGGCCGATACCTTTACCAGTCGTACCGATCTTACCGGAACCTTTGGCAGCTTCGTAGGCAGCATCCAGCATACGGTGGGTAGGCAGGATCAGGTGTGCCTTCTTGGAAATACAAAGTTGTTTGGTCAGGTCGTGACCACTGGCAGCAAGCGCTTCGGCTTCCTGTTTGAACAATAACGGGTCGAGAACGACTCCATTACCGATAACATTCACTTTTCCACCCTGGAAAATACCTGACGGAATAGAACGCAGGATATACTTTTCTCCGTTAAATTCCAGTGTGTGTCCTGCGTTGGGACCTCCTTGAAAACGAGTGATCACATCGTAGTTAGGAGTCAGCACGTCGACAACTTTTCCTTTGCCTTCGTCACCCCATTGCAATCCTAATAAAACATCTACTTTCATTTTATCTTTATAATAGGCTGTTAATATTCTTTTTTACTATTCTTCTGCTGAAGCTTGAACTTGCATTTACTGCATATCCCGTAGATATACAGCGCATGAAATTCCTGTGTGAAACGGGATATCTTCAGATTGTTGACCTCCTTTTTCAGCACGCTGTCTTTCATTTCCCGAATGGCCCCGCACTTCATGCAAACCAGGTGCAGGTGCGTTTCTGCCAATGCCCGCAGTTCGTACTGAACCGACTGGGCGTTGAGTTGATGCCGCACGATCAGGCCGCCGTCTTCCAGCACATCCAACGTGTTGTAAAGCGTTGCCCTACTCACATGGAAGTTCGCCTCTTCCAACTTTTCCTGAAGGGAGTACATATCGAAATGACCGGCGAAGCGACAGATGCATTCAAAGATCGCATATCTTTCCTCCGTCTTTCGTAGTTTTTTCTCAGTCAGATACTCCGTAAACGACTGCTTCATCTCTATGTACTTCTTCTCATCCATTTCGTTGCGACTCTACGCGACCGACAAAGTTAGCGCATTTATTTTAAACGCAAAGCCTTAGCTATAATATTCAAATTCAAATTTTAAATCATTATAGATTTCCTGCCCTTCCGGTGTCTTCATAAACTCCGGAAAGTCATCGAAACCACTCAACATTTGTTTCGCATGATCGGCCGACTGGCGACCGTAAAATTTCATTGCTTTTATCGCTGCCTGCTTCTCTTTCCAGGAAGCGCCGAAGTCGGGCCAGGCAATCGTCCGCATACATTCCACAATGAATGCGGCTCTCACCGGCGCAACCACCGTCTTCCCTACCCTGAACAGTTCCATCCAGATAAGGTAAGCCACCGTACGGGCATATTCGTCTTCCACATTAAAAATCAGCCCGAGCAGAAGGTTATCGACATACGGCAATTTGCAGAACAAATTACGGCTGCATTGTTCCGCTATTTCCAGATAGGGTATTTCTTTCACCCACTGTTCCGCCTGTTTAAAAGGAAAATCATCCACAGGTTGCAACAGGGATGCCAGTATCTTAAACTCGCGGATATCCTCTTTCCACAAAGCGGCTGCCAGATCCGAACCAGGTTCGTGCCGAGCGGCTATCTGCTTTATTTCGGGCAGAGGGACACCGAAGTTCAGCTTATAATCGATGCCCTTTTCGCGCATGCTGGTGGATATGACACCGTTCATTGCCATGCGCAGTTGGGTACGTATTTCTTTTAGTTCGTCCTGTAACATATCTTTAATCGTTATAAGATGGCAGGAATGAATAATCCTGGCTGTAACGAAGCATCTGGTCTGCGTATCCTTCAGTATAATCGAGAACGATATCGGTCACTTCGCCTTTGTCGTTCCTTACCTCTTTCATCACCGGGTTCACAAAACCTTTGTATGGAGCCAGGTTCAGTTTGGCATAGCGGGCAAGCACTTCGTCGTGCAAGGTCTGGTCTACTTTCACACCGTAGTCTTCCACCAGTTTCTTTCCGGCGGCGAAATCGCCTTCGCTCTTGATACGCTGCACTTCTGCCAATAAGGTGCCGAACAAGTTGCGGAGTTTGGGATAATCGTTTACAACGACATATGTCTTGCCGTCACGCTTCTTATATTCGATAACGTTATCGGCTTTACCGTTCTCATAGGCCCACCGGGCGATCAACTGACGGTTGCGCATGTGGGCTTCTTCCACGTCTTTGCCGGCTTCGATACGGACAAGCTGTGTCATCAGGCCGTTCATGATATACTTATAATACTCGGCCTTATAGGCTTCACCATCCGGAACCAGACCTAATTCAACCAGTTTCGGGTCGGCCAGGTAATAAAGGCCGAAGAGGTCGGCACGGGCTTCTTCCAAAGTGGAATCGTAGGCTTTCAGTGCGCCCGATTCGGTATCGGGCAGAAGTTTGCCGGAACCATGCCCCAAGCATTCATGCAGGTCGGTATGCAGGTTGTCAGTCAGGAAGCCGTATTTTGCGAGGGCTTCACGCTCCGCATCACTCCAGATAAATTCTTCGTTAAAGCCATTGCCCTGCGACGCCTTGTCGTAAGCCTCGGTTATATTCTCAATCGTAACGGACTTTGAGCCGTGGTCGCGGCGAATCCAATCCGCATTCGGCAGATTGATGCCGATCGGCGTTGCCGGATAACAATCGCCTCCCAACATGGATACGGTGATCACTTTGGCACTCACCCCTTTTACCTTTTCCTTCTTGAAGCGTTTGTCGACCGGAGAATGATCTTCAAACCATTGCGCATTATCGCTGATAATCTTCGTGCGCTTGGTCGCTTCCTTATTGATAAAGTTTACGGTCGACTCCCAGCTGGCTTTCATACCCAGCGGATCGCCGTAAGTTTCGATAAAACCGTTCACGAAATCCACATCCGAAGTCGTATCTTCTACCCAAAGGATGGAGTAGGCATCGAATGTCTTCAAGTCACCGGTCTGATAGTATTCAATCAGTTTTTCGATGATTGCTTTCTGCGTATCGTTTTCGGCAAAAGGAACGGCTTTCTGCAACTCGCCCACAATTTGTTCGATAGCAGCAGAATAAAGACCTCCGACTTTCCATACCTTCTCGACAATCTTTCCGTTCTCCTTCACCAGCCGGCTATTGAGTCCGTAAGAGATCGGAGTGATGGTGTCTTTACCCGCTTTCATAGCGGCATAATAATCTTCCACCTCTTTCTGGGTAATACCGCCGCCATAGTAGTTATTGGCAGATGCCAGGATCAGATCCCGGTCGCCGCTCTGCACAGTACGTTTTGCCAATACTGCCGGATCAAAGATCACCGGAGAGATTTCTGCAACAAACTGCTCCAGAGTCTGTCCTCCACGCAAAGGAAGTTCAGAGACATTCACCTGCTCCAGGCAGCTCTGAAAGAATTCGGGGGTAAAGCCGGGAACAAACTTATCCTCTGCATAATGATGATGGATGCCGCTTGAGAACCATACCCGTTTCAGGTACGTCTCCAGGGCCTTGAACTGCTCATCCTCGCGATTTCCTTTATATTCCTTGTAAATCGTTTCCAATGCGCGGCGAACCGGCAGGTTATAACGACAATTCTGGTCAAAGAATATGTCGCGCCCCATCAGCGCAGCCTGCGACAGATGATATAATAACTGTTTTTGTTTCAACGAAAGAGACTCGAATCCCGGAACCTGGTACCGAAGTATCTGAAGGTCTGCGAACTGGTCTACCACATAATTAAAATCCTCCTGCGGTGCCTGAACATTCTTTTCTTTCGGGCCTGCACAGGCGGTTAATGCCACTGCTGTCATAAGCGATACAATTGTATTTCTCATTTTATTTATACTAATTCTTTTGTTTTTTTCTGAAGTATTACAACGAAAGGCTCTCCCGCAAAGGTAACGAATAAATCGAAGCCATAGGAATATCACCCTAATATTTTGTACCTTTGCAACCGATATATTTATTAAAGAATGGAAATAGCAGCATTAGTATCAGGAGGCGTGGACAGCTCCGTAGTTGTCCATCAGTTGAAGGAGGCGGGATACGATCCTACCATCTTCTATATCCGTATCGGTATGGAAGATAAAGACGGATATATCGACTGCCCCGCCGAAGAGGATATAGAAATTACATCTTACATAGCACGCAAATACGGTTGTCGCATGGAAGTGGTATCCCTGCATGACGAATACTGGGACAAGGTGGTCAGCTACACGATCGACTCGGTGAAGCGCGGCCTCACCCCCAACCCGGACATGATGTGCAACAAATTCATCAAGTTCGGCTGCTTCGAAGAGAAATGGGGGAAAGACTTCGATAAAATCGCCACCGGCCATTATGCCACAACGACCGAGATAGACGGAAAAGTATGGCTCTCCACCGCCAAAGACCCGGTGAAGGACCAGACCGATTTCCTGGGACAAATCACGCGCCTGCAAATCCAGAAGCTGATGTTCCCGATCGGCCACCTGATGAAAGCGGAAGTCCGTGCCATCGCTGCCGAACAAAAGCTCCCCAGCGCCATGCGCAAGGACAGCCAGGGTATCTGCTTCCTCGGTAAAATCAATTACAACGATTTCATCGAGCGTTACCTGGGCAAACGTACCGGCAAAATCGTCGAACTGGAAACGGGCAAAGTACTGGGCAAGCACAACGGCTATTGGTTCCACACCATCGGCCAGCGGAAAGGACTGGGCCTGAGTGGCGGTCCGTGGTTCGTCATCAAGAAAGATATCAAGCGCAATATCATCTACGTCTCCAACGGCTACGACCCGGAAACGCAATACGGGAAGACAATCAACCTGCATGGTTTCGACTTCATCACCGAAGATCCATGGGGAGAATTTACCGATGAAAAAGAAATCACCTTCAAGATACGCCATACCCCCGATTTCACACCGGGACGTATCCACCGCATCGGTGACCTTTACCGTATCGAATCGGAAAATAAAATACAGGGTATCGCTCCCGGCCAGTACGGTGTTGTCTACGACAAGGATCATCATCTCTGCCTGGGTAGCGGCATGATTATTGACGAAGAAAAATAAGTCTTTGTCAATTAAATAGAAGATTGTCAATTATTATATTTACATTTGTATTCTACATATAAGATACGACTATGGAAGCAACAACATTAAAAACATTCGAGATATCCATTCCCGAAAAATACGCATCCGCCATACGCTCACTGGTTAAAAGTATGGGAGGAAGCATCAAAGTCCGCAAAGAAAAGAAATGCGGACTGGATGAAGCATTGGAAGATGTGAAGGCTGGAAGAGTATATTCTTACTCTAGTGTGGACGAAATGTGGGAGGCTCTTATGAAATGAGATATACACCTGACACGACCCACAAATTCAACAAAGATTTCAAACGCTGTCAGAAAAGAGGTTATAACATGAGCCTCCTGCGTAAAGCGGTTGATATACTAAGTGAAACCGGTACCCTCCCTCCCGAATATCGTCCGCATAAATTAAGCGGCAAATACGAAGGCCTATGGGAATGTCATATTCAATCCGACTGGTTACTGGTTTGGAATCAAAATGACACAAAACTCATACTCCTGTTCACAGATACCGGCACTCATGCCGATCTGTTTTAATAGAAAAGTTCAAAATTAGAACGACTGCGGCAGCTATCTCGAATGGTTGCCGCAGTCGTTTTATATGATTGCAGCACCTATTTTTTACCGCTGCGGCAGCTATTTCTTACAATTGCCGCAATCATTTTCCCGGCATACTGCCATTATTTCAACTATTTCACCCTGTTATTTCATTTTTTTCGTTTATAATTTGGTTTATAACGTAAACCATTTTATATTTGCAGCGTGTAGGTGAGACATGCGCAGCTCCTTGCACTTTTTTAATCCATATATGGTTTATGTTATAAACTTATTTACATTCACCTTTAAAGTAAACAAAACATGGAAACGAAACGAATCATACTATTTATTCTGGCAATATTCTTTACTTGCAATCTTGCCGAAGCACGGACAATCATCGTCAAAGTGAGCAACATACGCGGAGAAAACGGAACAATCCTCGTCATGGCTCAATCAGGCAAAGAGACAAAACCGGTATACGGCATGGCCAAACCGGAGAAAGGAGAAGCAACCATCACGCTTGAAAACGTCGAATGGGAACAGTTCGATATCTCAGTCTTCCATGACGAAAACGGCAATTACCAAATGGATTTCACCGAAGATAAAAAGCCGGCTGAAGGATATGCCATGAAGAAGTGCAAAACGCAACAGGAAGAAGAGACGGTCAAACTGAAATTATATTACCCGGCAAACGAGTAAGACATGAAATGGCTGTTATTCTTTACACTCATCTTTACTACCGGCTTTCCGGCTATGGCCCGGAAGCCGGCAACGGCAGAGATTTACTCCGGCCACATTACCGACGGACAGGGAAACGGAGTTGAATACGCGACAATCGTCCTCTTGCAGGATGAGATTCAAAAAGCAGGTACGACAACTGACAACAAGGGTAATTTCACCATGGAAGCAAAAGCAGGAACATATAAAGTAATCGTCCGGTGTATCGGATATGAGCCGCTGCAAAAAGAATTATTGCTGGCCGCATCCATGCACGACACCCTTTCGTTGAAGGCTTCTTCCTATGCCTTGAAAGAGGTTGTGGTACAGGCTAAAAATATCGAACGCAAGGCAGACCGTTTCGTCCTGTCCGTCTCCCCTTCCACCGGGAAAGACGGAACCGAGTTATTGTCGCAGGCTCCCGGCGTATGGCTGGCAGAAGATAATATCTCCATCAACGGAGCACAGGGCACAAAGGTATTCGTCGATAACCGCGAAATAAAACTTACCGGCGAAGAACTTCTCACCTACCTTCGTTCGATGAAATCGGAAGATATCAGGCGAATAGAAGTCATCCCGATAGCCAGAGCTGAATATGAAGCCAGCTCACGGGGCGGAATCATCCTGATCTCACTCCGCCGGCGGCAAACGAACGGTATCCAGGGGAGTGTCACAGTCGGGGCCGCCTTATCTTCTACCCTTACCCGTTACATGCCTTCCGGAACACTCAATGCACGTCTCGGGAAATGGACCCTAAACGCTGCCGCCTCCGGCAATTTCACACCAAAGAATGAGAGCATGATGACATCCGTCAGGCAATATCCGGACAACGACAACCGCTTTTCCAGCCTCTCCAGGTTCGACACACGATCGGACTATGGTACGGGACGCATCGGAGCCATCTTCGAAATCGATACCGTCAACAGCATCGGAGCGGAGATAGAATATGTCGGACAGCTGTCTAAAGGCAACTCTTACAGCGAAACGGAACTGACCAAGCAGGAATGGCTAATAAACAGCACCGGCGATTATAACCAGAAGGATGATTACAACACTTTATCCGCTACCGCCAACTACCTGCATAAACTCGACGACAAAGGCTCCCTGCTCAAATGGATTGTTGATTATGCCGACAAAAAGTCGACGGGGAAAAACAACTACTATGTCGTACAAAAGGCAGCAGGCCGGGATACAGACAGTACGTACCGAAGTAACAGCGATGCAACCTACAAGATCGTCACCACCGATATTTCAATGAATAAATACTTCCGGAAAGGAATGTCGCTGAACACCGGCCTGAAGTACACGCATACATTCATGGACGATAATTCCTGCTACGAAGGTCTCTCGGCCGACCAACAATGGAGTATCAGTCCGGCTTACGGCTACGCACTCAAATACAAGGAAAACATCATGGGAGTATACGCATCCTTTTCAACAGAAATCAATCGCTGGGCGTTCATAGCCGGACTGCGGGGCGAATATACCCGGACCGCGAACGAGAGCGACCGGATTAAACGGGATTACTTCGACCTGTTCCCGAGCCTGAGCGCCACCTATGCCTTCAACAACCTGAAGACCTGGATGCTGGTCGGACAATACACACGCAACATCGAACGCCCGGCCTTCTATACGCTCAACCCGAACCGGCTCCAAACCTCCGATTACAGCTACAACATAGGCAATCCCTACCTGAAACCGACCTATATCCATCGTTTCAGCACGACCCTTGTCTATAATTACCGTTACACGCTGACAATCGGAGGCAGCCTGCACCGCAACCTGATCCGCGAATTCTGCAAGGTAGATGCCGTCGACCCGGACATTTCGTATATCACCTACGAAAACCATGACGTCGAAAACCATTGGTTCATTGCCGCCAGTATCCCGGTTCAGCCCGTCCCATGGCTTAACCTGGCAGCCAATTTCGTCGGTGTACGCCAGGATATCCGTATGACGGAGAAAGCCGCATTTGCCCACCATTACCTGGCATTCGCAAACGCGACCGCAACCTTCACGCTGCCGAAAGACATCACGATCGAAGGACAATACAACGGAGCCAGCCGCCTGTATTCAGGAAACAGCGAAGTGGCTCCCCGGCACATCGTCAGCCTGTTTGCCCGGAAGAAGCTGGCCGGCAACCACTTTCTGATAACTGTTTCGGCCGATAATATCTTCAACCGCTATAATGACTTTGCCAGCCATATCGAAGCCTACACGTCACAAAGCCACTTCGAAAGCGGACACCTTGGACGTACCTTCAAAGCGACACTGACCTGGAACTTCAACAGCGGCCGAAAAGTCAAGAAGCCGACAATCGAACGGGACGTAAACTCTGAAAGAAACCGATTGAACGAAAAATAGACCGGAATGATTGACTGTTAAAAACAATGACATTATCTTTGAACAAACATAGTACGAACAATATAAAAACAAATAAAATCATGGAAGAAAGACTTTTAAACGAGAAAGAAAGCCTGGAACTCATCACACAGATGATTAACTCCAGCAAAAAGAATATGGAGGTGGGACAGGGAAACATAATGCTGTTCTGGGGATATTTTACGACAGCCTTATCGGTTGTGCTGTTTCTGCTGATCAACTTCACACACAACTTCATCTGGAGTTGGGGTTGGATGCTGATGTTCGCCGTATGGCCAGTGATCTCTTACAGAAAACGACAAAACAAACCGAAGGTCGTTACCTATACAGACAAAGTGATCTCACAGGTATGGCAAGTGATGGGATACATGTTTATCCTCACTTTTCTGACAATCGGCATTATGGAGATTGCATTCGCCAGACATGCAGATTTCCAGCTTATGCTACCGCTCTCCCTGGTCTATTGCGGACTCGGCACTTCCATTACAGGCATTATAATACGGGAGCGCTGGATGACTTACGCCCCCCTCATTGCGTTTATTGTAGCAATATATATGCTAACCATGCTACTGATAGGTGAAAAAGCGACAACTTTGTGGTATCTTTACTTCGGTTTATCATTCGTGTTTATGATGATCATACCCGGACATATCGTCAATAATAAAGCCAGGAAGCAATGTTTAAAGAACTAGATCCGTTACTTCATTCACAATTGCGGCTCGCCGTGATATCCATCCTCCTTTCGGTCGAGGAGGCTGAATTCGTCTATCTGCGGGAAAAGACACAGGCGACAGCGGGAAACCTGAGTGTGCAGATAGACAAACTGAGCGAAGCCGGCTACATAGAAGTCGAAAAGAGCTTTGTCGGAAAGAAACCCCGTACCACCTGCCGGATAACACCCGTAGGACGACAGGCATTCGAGAATTACGTAAATGCCCTGAAAGACTATATCGGAGGAAGCTAATCCCTCCGCCAGTCACCGCATACCAATAAAAAAGGCTGCCATCAATCCGACGGCAGCCTTTTTATATCATTAATCCCTGCTAATTAAATAGCGTATAAAGAACTGATAGATTCGCCACTGCAAACACGGCGGATTGCTTCAGCAAACATATCGGCAACAGATAATACTTTTACTTTCTCGCATTTCTTTGCGTAAGGAATAGAATCGGTAAAGATCATTTCCGTCAACGCAGACTGGTCTACACGGGTAGAAGCCGGGTCAGACATAACAGCGTGACTGGCGATTGCACGTACAGACTTAGCGCCGTTTTCAATCATCAGGTTAGCGGCCTTGGTGATTGTACCGGCTGTATCCACCATATCATCCACCAGAAGAACGTCCAGTCCTTCCACGTCACCGATGATACGCATTTCAGCTACCTCATTGGCACGCAGGCGTGATTTGTGGCAGATAACCATCGGCAATCCCAAGTATTTGGAATAGCTGCTGGCACGTTTCGTACCACCTACGTCAGGAGTAGCGATACACAAGTTATCCAAAGGCAGTTCTCCCTTGATGTAATCCAGGAAGATAGAAGAAGCATACAGGTGGTCTACAGGAACATTGAAGAATCCCTGGATCTGGTCTGCATGTAAATCCATTGTAATCAGACGGTCGATACCGGCAGTGCTCAACATATCTGCGATCAATTTTGCACCGATAGACACACGGGGTTTATCCTTTCTGTCCTGACGGGCCCAACCGAAATAAGGAACAACAGCAATTACAGAATGTGCAGAAGCACGTTTAGCCGCATCAATCATCAGGAGCAACTCCATCAGATTGTCCGAGTTAGGAAATGTTGATTGAACAAGGAACACGTCACGACCACGGATAGACTCTTCATAAGATACTGAAAATTCACCGTCAGCAAAATGTTGAATGTTCATCTGCCCCAGAGGACAACCAAGACTATTGCAAATTTTCTCTGCAAGATACCGGGAGTTGGTTCCCGAAAACACCAAGAAAGGAGTTTGTGCACTCATTATTCCGAATATTTATCTTAAGTAAATAGATTTGAATTGTGCTGCAAAAGTACAAAACTTATTTGCAATTATCCCTTTATCTTCGGAAAACTTTCAACAATAAGGGCGAGTCACCCCCGCCCCTGTTACTTTTTCTAACGAAATGAAAGACTCATCACTTATACGTAAACTTCAGAACCTTACCCGAATAAGCCGGCAAAACCAGCTGATACGGCCACGCTGCCGTCAGCGTACTGATACTGGTCTCTCCCGTCAACAAATCCGTCAGTGTAGCTGCCTTGTTATCGTCAAAACCCAGTGTAAGAAATGCGTCGGAAGGAATCTTTACCCGCACCGTCTGTTCGCTTTTATCGAAATTCACAACAATCAGTACGACCTCGTTACGATATTTACGCATAAAGGCATACTGGCTATTCGAATTGAAATACGGATTCCGCGAGTTGGCATACATCAGGTCGAAGAAAGCTCCCTGAGTAATGGCCTGCTCCGATTTCGCCACATTCAGTATCCGGGCATACTTCTCTCGCAGTTCACGCTGCTCGTGCGTCAAACCGGCGCCATCGAACTTCCAGTCGTTGATCCATTTGCGCAGGCTCTCCACGCTCCAGTAATCGAAGATCGTCGTACGCCCGTCGCGTCCGCTGAAACCTTCCTCGTCCATACCCGGCTCGCCCAACTCCTGACCGCTATAGATCATGACCGGGTTCGTATTCATCATGGCCGAAACAATCATACCGGGGATACCCGGACGGTGATCGCCGGCAAAGAAATAAGAGGCGATACGCTGCTCGTCATGGTTTTCCAGGAAGTTCAACATATGTGACTGGATACCTTCCAGGCTCTGCCAGCAGTAAGAGATCGTGTTGGCCGCAGCCTGATTGCACATCACCGCACGCACGGTATCGTACAGTCCTACCTTATCATACAAATAGTCAAAATGACCGTTGAAAATATAGTTGCGGTATTCTGCCGGATTATAAACCTCGGCAATGAAAACAACAGCATGTTTTTCTTTTACCTTCGGGATCACCCAGTTCCAAAATTCCACCGGTACCATCTCCGCCATATCGCAACGGAAACCGTCAACGCCTTTATCCGCCCAGTAAAGCAGGATATCCAGCATCTTCGTCCAGGTGCCGGGCACCGGGTTAAAATGACCGATCCGGCCATTCACATAATCCACGCCATAATTCAGCTTGACCGTTTCATACCAGTCGTTCTTTCCCGGACACGGACTAAAACAGTCATTTCCCGTCACTTTTGCGGGGAACTCGCTATAATCGTAATCCCCGTGCGCTTCGGCAAACGACAGGTGCAACGGGCATCCCGGAATATAATAGAAGTTATTATTACGGTCGAACCCTTTGGTCGTATCATCATGCTGCCCCAGATCTTCGACATACGACATGCGGGCATCCGAGTAATATTCGCGTGCCACATGGTTCGGCACAAAGTCAATGATCACCTTCATCCCGGCATCGTGCGTACGTTTCACCAGCGCTTCGAACTCCTTCATACGGTTCGGCACCTTCTCTGCCAGGTCGGGGTCTATATCGTAGTAATCTTTTATTGCATAAGGGGAACCGGCTTTACCTTTCACCACGTCCGGATGGTCTTTACGTATCTGATAAGCGGAATAATCGGTCTGGGTAGCATGTTCTATCACTCCGGTGTACCAGATATGCGTCGTACCCAGTTCCTTGATCTTTGCCAGGGCCGTCGGTGAAAAGGCGGAGAACTTTCCTACTCCGTTTTCTCTTACACTACCGTTCTTTGCCAACGGAGACTTCAGATTTCCGAACCAACGGGGAAATACCTGATAAATGATCATTTTATCCATTTGTTTCATCGCTTTTATCAACTTTAAATATTATCGGTAAAAGTTATCCGGGCAAGCGCCGGACAAAGCTATGGCAGGAGCATATTGTTTTTCCGCGCCATAATCGCTTTCACCAGTGTTTCATGTTTATTCTCTTGTATCACCAATTCGAATGCGCGGATCGCTGCATCATAACCGATGCGGGCAATCTGTTCCACATTCTCCAAATCAAAAGTTTTATACATGCCGAATTCTTCCGCCTCGATCAACACGTCGCACATCTCACGATCTTCCAGTGTATTGGCCCGGAACATATAATGATAGGAACGTTCTGCAATATGAAATATCGTCTGTTTGTATTTCTGGGGAACCAGCGGGCTGACATTCACCCCGATCACCCGCTCGCACCTGTCGCGGATGATGGAAACCGGGAAGTTATGAAACAAACCACCGTCCACATAATGTACCCCGTTAATCACTACCGGACTGAAAATGATCGGGATACTGCACGAAGCTGTCACCGCCTCCACGATAGGCCCGCTATCGAACTCATGGCTTTCGCCGTTATCCAGATCGGTCGCTACCACAATCATAGGGATTTTCAGTTCTTCAAATGTCTTGGCTCTCAGATGGCGTTTCAGGAAATACCGGAAACGTTTGCTGTCGAACAAGCCGGACTTGGGAAGCTGGAGTTGTGCAAATTCGGAAAATTCACGGCCTGTAAAGAGTTCTTTCAACTCGTCTGCCGAATAACCGTCGGCAAACAAAGTACCCATTAACGCACCGACACTCGTCCCAACGATGATATCCGGCTTCAGTCCGCACTCCTCCAGTAATTTGAATACCCCAAGGTGTGCAAAACCTTTCGCGCCTCCGCCGCTTAAGGCCAATCCCAATCTATAGGTCTTATGGTTCGATTCTTGCGTCATTGTATGTTTTCTCTCTTTTACGGTGACAAATATGCTGTTTTTTTTAGAATGAAACAGTATTATTTACGAAAAAGTTTCTCTACGTTTTTATTTTTCTTACATTTACGGAGGGAATAATGTGCCAATTTGCCAATGGAAATAATGTGCTAATTTGCCAATGTGCTAATATGCCAATGGAAATAGCTACAGATTCTATTATTTCCTCATTGACACATCGGGTTATTGGCATATTGGCACATTGGCATATTATTCATTTTAAATCTAACGACTATGATAACTAGTATTTTCTGGATTGTGCCCGTGGCGTCGGTTCTGGCGCTGGTATTTGCCTGGTTCTTCTTCCGGCAAATGATGAAAGAGAGTGAAGGAACGGAAACGATGGCTAAAATCGCTTCTTATGTGCGTGAAGGTGCGATGTCGTACCTGAAACAACAGTACAAGGTAGTAGCCTCGGTTTTCCTTGTACTGGTTATCTTGTTTTCCATTATGGCTTACGGCTTCGGCGTGCAGAACGAATGGGTGCCGATCGCCTTCCTGACCGGCGGTTTCTTCTCTGGACTGGCGGGATTCCTGGGGATGAAGACGGCGACTTATGCCTCCGCCCGTACAGCCAATGCCGCCCGTTCATCGCTCAACAAGGGGTTGCAGGTCGCTTTCCGCAGCGGTGCCGTCATGGGACTGGTGGTGGTCGGCCTCGGACTGCTCGACATCTCTTTCTGGTACGTCCTTCTGAACGCTTTCATTCCGGATGAAGCCCTGAACCCTACCCATAAACTGACCATTATCACTACGACCATGCTGACCTTCGGCATGGGAGCCTCTACACAGGCGCTCTTTGCCCGCGTGGGAGGCGGAATCTATACGAAAGCCGCCGATGTGGGAGCCGACCTTGTCGGGAAAGTGGAAGCCGGCATTCCGGAAGACGACCCGCGTAACCCGGCCACCATCGCGGATAACGTGGGTGACAATGTAGGCGACGTAGCCGGTATGGGTGCCGACCTGTACGAATCTTACTGCGGTTCGATACTGGCGACCGCCGCTTTGGGCGCTGCCGCTTTCGTTTCGTCCGGCAATATAGAAATGCAATATAAGGCAGTAGTCGCACCGATGCTGATCGCGGCTGTCGGCATCGTCCTCTCTATCCTGGGTATTTTTGCCGTCAGGACGAAAGAGGATGCCAATATCCGGCAGTTGTTGAAGGCGCTGGCTATCGGTACAAACCTCAGTTCGGTGCTGATCGCTGTTTCCACCTTCGGGATACTTTACCTGCTCGGCCTCGACAACTGGTTCTGGATCAGTTGCTCGGTAGTGATCGGCTTGCTGGTGGGTATCGTGATCGGCCAGGCAACGGAATATTACACCTCACAATCCTACAACCCGACCAAACGGGTTTCGGAAGCGGGACTGACAGGGCCGGCCACCGTTATCATTTCCGGATTAGGACTGGGAATGCTTTCTACCGCTATCCCCGTGCTGGCTGTGGTAGTAGGTATTATCTGCTCTTTCCTCTTTGCCTCGGGATTTGACTTTAGCAATGTAGGAATGGGACTTTACGGAATCGGCATCGCCGCCGTCGGCATGCTTTCCACTTTGGGTATCACATTGGCTACCGACGCTTACGGCCCGATCGCCGACAATGCCGGAGGAAATGCCGAAATGTCTGGTCTGGGCAAAGAAGTACGCAAACGTACCGACGCCCTCGACTCGCTGGGTAACACCACAGCCGCCACCGGTAAAGGATTCGCCATCGGCTCTGCCGCCCTGACGGGATTGGCGTTGCTGGCGTCTTATATAGAAGAGATCAAGATCGGCCTGCTGCGCCTGGGAGAAACCGTCTTGTCGTTTGCCGACGGACGTACGATGGAGGTATCGAAGGCTTCTTTCTCCGACTTTATGATCTACTACGATGTGACGCTGATGAATCCGAAAGTACTGTCGGGCATGTTCCTGGGGTCGATGATGGCCTTTATGTTCTGCGGACTGACGATGAACGCCGTAGGACGCGCCGCCGGACATATGGTAGAAGAAGTACGCCGCCAGTTCCGCGAAATACCGGGTATCCTGACAGGAAAAGCGGAACCCGATTACGCCCGTTGCGTAGAGATTTCGACGAAAGGGGCACAACATGAGATGGTTGTTCCTTCATTGCTGGCGATCATCGCCCCGATAGTGACCGGACTGATATTCGGTGTGACCGGCGTGATCGGCCTGCTGATCGGCGGACTAAGCACAGGTTTCGTACTGGCCATCTTCATGGCCAACGCAGGCGGCGCCTGGGACAACGCGAAGAAACATATTGAAGAAGGCAACCACGGCGGCAAAGGCAGCGAAGCCCATAAGGCAACCGTTGTCGGCGATACCGTCGGCGACCCGTTCAAAGACACTTCCGGTCCGAGCCTCAATATCCTGATCAAGCTGATGAGCATGGTGGCTATCGTAATGGCGGGATTGACTGTAGCATGGAGTTTGTTCTGAAACAGTTAATATAATCTAACCGGGATCAAATACTTCCATACGAATAGTTCGTAATTACGAGCTATTCGTATTTTTGTTGATAGTAAACAACTTTAAATAGATCCTGTATGAAAACAACTTGTCTGCTCCTCTCCTCCGTCTTATTACTGGGATGTTTATCCGCCTG
Source organism: Parabacteroides goldsteinii (assembly GCF_020091425.1). NCBI lineage: Bacteria > Pseudomonadati > Bacteroidota > Bacteroidia > Bacteroidales > Tannerellaceae > Parabacteroides > Parabacteroides goldsteinii. Next base: position 3,888,920 of record NZ_CP081906.1, read on the forward strand.
CAACATTTTCACCCAGAAACAAAAAGCACTGAAAACGAACGACGGAAGTATCGCCACCGTTGAAACAGGCGGAAACGAACTGACCGTGTGCGACTTCGCCCTCGTGAAAGACACTATCGACGTGCCGCTCAGCGAATTTGTCGAAGACTGCCGCATCATACGTTTCGACAACTCTGACTCCGCCATGTTCAAAGCCTGGTTCACCCTCGTCACCGACCAGTATATCGGGGTACGGCAACGAAGCGGCGGACCGTTCAAACTCTTCGACAAAGAGGGTAAATTCCTGCACGACATCGGCTCCGTAGGCAATGGAGCCGGAGAATATGCCATATCCATTTACGATGAAGTCATCGACGAAAAGAACGACCGTATCTTCCTCTCGCCTTTCTATGGCCGAAAGATCATGGTGTACGGCACAAATGGCAAATGGATCAAAGACATCCCGCTTCCGGGACAGATCAACAAACCTAAATTATCGCTCAATGCAGACGGCACATTATCCGTCGTACACATGCCATTCCAGGAAGGGGAACCGCTTGCCTTCCAAGTGGATATGGAAGGAAACATCCTGAAACAGATCCCGGCAACCGCCAAAAGGACAGTGTCGGACTTCAACGGAGAAGTTTTCTCTTACAAAAACGGTAACGGGTTCGATTTCTTCCACACCAGCATAGACACTCTTTTTGTCTACGATCCTGTCGGCAACCGGCTATTGCCTGCATTTACCATGACTTTCCCGAATCCGGAAGAGAAACCGATACATCTATACTACCGGCTCCCGAATCACTTCATGGTCAATTATTATTTCTGGGGGAAAAACGGTCCGGAAAATGGCGGAGATATCCTGATTGATAAGAAGAAGAATGCTTCCTCCCATTTCCGTCTGGTAAACGACTTCTACGGAAACCTCCCCATCTCCGGAACAGGCCACAATTTCTACCAGGGATATTTTATCCAGAATATGGAACCGGGACAACTGATCGAAAAGATAGAAAAACATCTCGCCTCCGGCAAATGCCCCAGCCAGGACAGAAAGAAACTCGAGGAACTGGCAGCGACGCTGGATGAGAATGATAATAATGTGTTGTTTGTCGGGAAAGTGAAGGAGTAAAGGGGGGATGTGATAATTATAGAAATATTTGAACCTACTTTTCCCTTGATGGAAAAGTAGTCAAAAGATCAAGGCTTAACCGGCTTCACTGCTCCGGTGAAAGACTTCGCTGAAAAATCCGAAACTCGCTTCGCTCAGACAACGGATTTTTTTAACCGCTTCGTCTTCCCCCTACGCGGACGTTCACCCGCTTAGGCCTTTCCAAGGAAGCTGTGCTTCCTCTTAGGATGGCCGATACCGATACTTATAAAACAAAAACTATCGGATTTAACAGGTAGTATCGGCAATCTTAAGAGAACGCAAAGCGTTCTATGAAAGGCCTCATCTGGTGAGCGTAAAGCGAAGCATCCGTAGTGAGCGCCCGGAGGCTGTGCTGTTTGAGCGAAGCGAGTTCACAGACGACAGCGAACGCAGGATGCTGAGTAGCGAGGCAGATGCAGCCTTGAACTTTTGGTTACTTTTCTTTCAAGAGAAAAGTAACATTCAAATTTGATAATATCCAAACCTTCCCTACTCTTCCTACTGCTTCTTCCTCCCCAACAGGAACCCCAACAACTCCATGATAAACTGGAGGATGGTTCTTACCTTGTTGCCTCTGCCATTTTCTTTCTCACTCATACGCTTTATTATTTAAGTTATACACTATGGGGACCAGCGACCGTGCAATGCTTTCCAGCATGTTGCAATACGCCTCGCGGTTATCCCCGTTTACTTCACTGATATATTTGCTGTAGGCCATCTCGCGGGCATAAGCCCGGGGATAGTTGCTGACGGCGGCCGCCTGTTTGTAGGCGGTGGCAATCAGGCGGGCAAAATCGAGAAAACTGTTCTCCGCCCGGTCGTAACGGCGGAACACAAGGCCGCCGGGATTATCCAGGTCCGTCTTTCCCCCGTGCCAGTAAGCGTTGGAAACGCCATAGCCGGTCAGTCCGAAAAAATTATTGTAGCACGTAGCCAGGCGGCTCTCTCCCCACCCACTTTCGATAGCAGCCTGCGCCAGGATGACTACCGGGTTCATGCCGTACAACTCACCCGCCATACGGGCGGCGGGGAGGTACTTTGTTGTAAACGATTGCTTATCCATATGATGTCCGTTTCAGGTAGATTACTCGATTTCGGGGCGGTCGCTACCACCACCGCCTTCCGGCGGAGTTGAAGGTTTCGCCTCCTCCAGCTTGAAACGCTCCCCCTTCGTAGTCTGGGTCAGGTTACGAAGTTTGGCGCCGGGACGGAAACGGAGACGGGCACGGTACAACAAATTGGTTGAGAAATCATCGGTCGTAACACTTCCCGAACTGGTCTGGATCAGCTGGAACGTCCCCAGGTCGCCACACTGGACCACTTCCCCACGCCCCAGAAACATCAGAAGGAACCGGATCACACGGTCGATCACCACCTTCACATCCCCACTCGAAGCGGTCGAACTCTCCGCCACCGCATCACACAACTCATCAAACGTGCAGGTCCCCGTCGCACGGGTCTGGGCATAATAGAGCTTCTCTTTCCCTGCTTCCACATTTTTACTGAGGTTCTTCCGGAGAACCAAATGATACTGTACTGCCATAACTTTACTGTTTTTAGTTGATTATTAATTACATATCAAAGATACGCCCGGAGGGAAGGCAGGTTGAAGCCATAGGTGACGGGACGTTACAAAGCGACAGTTTATTTCAGATAATTTCAGATATCTCCAGGGAATCGTATGAAAAGAAGATGGTATTATGTAGAAACAAATCCGAAAAGAAATCGTATCTTTGTCAACGTACTAAAAAACAGAATGATATGACATTTATAGCCAATCCCATTTATGACGTCGTCTTCAAGTTTATGATGGAAGACGAGAAGGTAGCCAAACTGCTGCTTTCCGCACTATTGAAAAAAGATATCATCGAGTTGCAGATGCGCCAACATGAATACACAGCCATGCAACAAACCCGTATCTCCCTGTTCCGTATGGACTTCTCAGCCAAAATCCGTGACAACGACGGCACAGAACACCTTGTGCTTATCGAATTGCAAAAAACATGGCTGGCTACTGAAACTCTTCGTTTCCGCCAGTATTTGGGTACGCACTACCTCGATAAAAACAATATGCGCGACAATGGAGAGTCACGCTTCGGCCTGCCCATTATCTCCATTTATATCCTCGGTCATATCCTGGGCGACCTGAAAGAGCCGGTCGTTTACGTACGCCGCCGATATCTGGATTACGATGATCAGGAGATCGATCAGAAAGATCCCTTTATCGAAAGTCTGACCCACGACAGCATCATCGTACAGATTCCTTACCTGCAAGGTCGTACCCGCAATCGTCTCGAGCGCCTGCTCCATGTATTCGACCAGAATTACCGTACGCCCGGTGACGAGCATCTGCTAGAAATAGACGAAACCATCTTCACCGCCAACGAGCAGGTCATCCTTACCCGCTTACTCAAAGCCGGTGTAGCCCCTGACGTGCGCCGCTCCATGGAAGTAGAAGACGAAATCCTCTCCGAAATCGAAAAGCGCGACACTGACATTATGCAGAAAGAACAGGAACTCGAACAGAAAAGACGGGAACTCGAACAAAGCAAACAAGCGATCGAGCAAAGCAAGCAGGTGATTGAACAAAGTAAACTGGAACTCGAGCAAAGCAAACAAGAACTCGAACAAAGCAAACAAGAACTCGAACAAAAAGATAAAATGTTACAGGAAATGGTCCGAATGCTGACGCAAGCCGGAATTTCGCCGGAAGACATTGCACAAAAACTATCTTTATCCCTTCAGGATGTAAAAAATTTACTCTAAGGAAGTTATTCGATTACACGATTTGCTAAAAAACGAACAAATAGCTTGCCGCATCCATTGATTTTTCGTATCTTAGAAGAATAAAACCATCCATTTTATGGAACAAACGACCTTCACGATACGGGCCTACGGAGTAGGCGAACTGGCGGCACTCTACAGCCCTCACCTCAGCCGCAGGGGAGCGATCCTGCAACTTTGGCGGTGGATCAATTATCATGGCGTACTGAAAGCCAAACTGGTTGAACTGGGGTATCATCCCGGAGTCAGGAGTTTCACCCCCCGCCAGGTGGAATGCATCGTCGAACATTTAGGGGAACCCTGAAAAAGAAGAGAACGGGTGACGCAATCATCCCAAAGGACTGCGGCAGTTTTTTTCAGAGACTGCCGCAACTGTTTTCAGGGACTGCGGCAGTCGTTTTATGTCGTTGCGGCAACCCCTGAAAACAACTGCCGCAGCCAGTGGAGAAAGAAAGGGCGGGGGCAGAAAGGGCAGACAAAAAGGTGTTTTGAAAAACTTCTGTACGGTGTTACTTCTACGAAACATTCATAGAAGTAACAAGTGACATCTTATTATAAAGTTTTAAAAAATGCCTTTTTGTCTGCCCTTTCTGCCCCCGATCAGTTAAAACGGAAGCTGCGGGTCGGGGCGTTCACCACTGCCATCCTCCTTATTATCACCACCTTCGCCCTCATCCGAAGGATCATAGCCAAATCCTTTGCGACGGGCTTCCACCTGGTCATTACTCAATTCCATGACGGCATACAGCCGCTTTCCATGTCTCTTTTGTGACTCGAATTCACCGCTTTTTAACACTATGCCCAGCAAATTAACACTCATTGTAGTCATGGAATAGCGTGTTCGTTCCGCTATTTTAGACAGGATTTCGCTTGCAGAGAGCAAGAGGGGCAGCTCGAAACGGACCGGCTTGCGGAAATAGGTATAAAACAATTCCGCTTCGGGGCACGATTGCTGGAAAGGCTCGTTGTTGTCGTTTATTTCCGTTATGTCATTTTCAGCAAACCAATAACGGAAATTCTGTTTGTAGAGCGCCAGCGCCTGGGCATAGATGGCGGCATGGTCTATTTCAGAAGTATAATCGATCCGGAGCGTTTCGAAACAAAGGAAACGGCGCGACCCGGTGCGATCTGTCAGAATCTGGCTGTCGTTTACCGTGGCGGCAAACGAAGCACGGCGCACGAACGTCTCCGCATTACGGGCATACGGGCGGCGTTCGAGGATAGAATCTTTTGTGATCAGGGCCTTCAACTGGTTCAACTCCACGCGGCTCTGTCCCGACAGTTCATCGAGGATGATCAGGAAGCAATCGCTCATCAACAACGACGAATCTTTTGCCGTAGGATCGAGGTTGCCGGAGAAGACATAGTTTCTAAGCACGGGCGGCACCAGGTTGCGCAGCCAGGTGGTCTTCCCCAACCCCTGTGCACCGCTCAGCAACAGGACCGTATGATTGGTCTGCCGCTCGTCGATGGCACAGGCTACGACTGCCACCAGCCATTTCTTCAGGCATTTCTCCCAATACTCGGGGCGGGTAGTGTCGATTGTGGCAGCCAGGCGGCCGATAGGGTCCGTCGTCCCGTCCCAGCGCGGCAGGTTATCGAAGTAAGACTTGAAAGGATTGTACTCGGGACTGAAATCGGAATAGATCACCGAACGCAGGTCGGACACGCGGCAAAACACACCCGATTTCTGCAATGCACACCAGACGGAATTCTCCCAATAATCGGTGACCGGTTGAAAGGCATCGTGTTTCTTCAGGTCCCGGTATTCAACCGTGCGTCTGACGATATTGCGACGAAGTTTGTAATATTTCGTCAGAAACTCCTGTATCTGATTGACAAAACTGTCTCCGCGCTGCAAACGGAACGCCGGCTTCTCCGTAGCATATTGTTCGGTATGCGCATAAGCGCTGTCGATTGCCTGTCGGCGTTCCTCGACCGGCAGGTCGTCAAATGATTTTGCGGCATAGGCTTCGACCTCCTCTCTGGCAACCCCGAAGCGGTTGCAGTAGCCGGCAAAAAGGTGCACGTAATTGTTGCGGTTGCCCTCGGCATAAGGGAACTTGCGGCTGGCCTTTCTACGGGCGGAAGAGATCAGTTGTGACACAGTCTTTCCGCCTATGGCTTCTATCGGCGGCAGATCGGCGGGCAAAGTGCCCTCCCCTTTCAGCCAGGGTTCGAAACGGGGAGAAAGATAGAGCTGCTGATCGTACGACATGATGCAGAGCCGCCCGGCATCGCTGCCCGAAGTGTCCGCCCCGACACCCAGCAGGCGTTCGTACCAGTCTTTCACCAGCTTGTAGACAGCGAGATGGTTTGCGGGGATCAGTTCGGTCCCGACAGCCGGATAGACAATGATCTTGATGCCCCGTCCGCGCGGGCTGATCCAGCAGGCCACCGTATAGACGGCTTCGCGCACCAGGGCAAGCAGGCGCGGCAAGTCTTCTTTGTTCAATTCATCGAAATCGAGGATGGTAAGCGGATTGTAGCCTGTCATATATTTCGGCAACCGTTGTTTCTGATAGGTAGCGGATACGGTTATGGCAGGCAGCTTTTTCTTCTGCATGTCGGCTTCATCCTGATTTCCGGCGTCCATAAAGGCGCGGATACGGTTAATTTCGGTGGCATACTTGCCATTGCGGATGTCGTAAAGGGCGTCGATCAGGGGAATATCCCCCATACATCTCTTAAATCCGGCGAATAAGGTTACGTTTATCATAATAAGATAAAATTAAGTGAGTATTATTCAGCCCAAGGTACGGGCATTAAACAAGGCAGCCTATGTTTTTACATTATATTATGAAAAACATAAGCTGCACGACAAACATCAATCGTCCTTGCGGGTAGAAAGATACTCCATCACCCCATTCACGAGCGTACCCAACGCCAGCGGTTCCTCTTTGCCTTCAGGACATACCTTCATGACGGTATCGAGCGAACGGAGGAAAGGCTTCACTTCATGGCAGTCGTTAACCGTCCATTTGCGGCTCTCGATCAGGGGAGCGATCTGGGCGACAAACTCTTCCAGGGAACAATGGAACGTAATGGTTTCGCCTACCACCATATCCTCCTCCCAGACGGCATGTTCCAACATCCGGCCCAGGGTGTTGCTTAGTTTCATCACTTCGTGCAGTTTCTTTTCCAGCTGCACGCATTCATTTCTCAAATCCAGTACTGCCCCATTCAACAGGGCGGCGTTCAGTTTTTTTTCATATGAATTTAATTTATAATAAAAGAATCTCTAATGATTCAGAGGCTTGAATATTACTTTTCTCTTGAAAGAAAAGTAACCAAAAGTTCAAGGCTGCATCTGCCTCGCTACTCAGCCTCCTACGTTCGCTGTCGTCTGTGAACTCGCTACGCTCAAACAGCACAGCCTCCGGGCGCTCACTACGGATGCTTCGCTTCACGCTCACCAGATGAGGCCTTTCAGAGGAAGCAGAGCTTCCTTTTAGGATTGCCGATTCCGACCTTCCATAACAGACTGATACCTATTAACAGACAGTATTGGCAATCCTAAAAGAACGCAAAGCGTTCTTGTCAAGGCCTAAGCGGGTGAACGTCCGCGAAGGGGAAAGACGAAGCGTTCGGAGCATCTGCTGTTTGAGCGTAGCGAGTTCAGAGGCGACAGCGTAGTCTTTCACCGTAGCAGTGAAGCCGGTTAAGCCTTGATCTTTTGGCTACTTTTCCATCAAGGGAAAAGTAGGTTCAATTATTTCTAAATACGAAACCCCAGGAAGACGAATCCCCCGGGTTTTTTTTTGTCTGCCTTCGCTTTTCACAAAGATAAGACAGAAGAACTTTATTCCATGCAACCCGCCCGGACAATTTATCTCCGGCCGCTACCAAAATGTTCCATGAAATTGTTTTTAACTACCCGTTGAAAGCATAAATGAAGATTTGCTTGTATCTTTGCAGCCGGTAAAACATTAAAATAATCCATATGTCAATCTCACGCTTTAATGCAGTGGAGAAAGCTTCCAACCGTAAGGCCGTAGAAGCCGTCACTCCCAAACAGAAAGTATCCGAGTACTATGGCGAGAACGTATTTAACCGCAAGGCTATGCAAAAGTATCTCTCCAAGGAAACGTACAAAGCCCTGACCCACGCCATTGATAACGGAACACCTATCGACCGCGAAATAGCCAACCATGTGGCAGCCGGTATGCGTATGTGGGCACTGGAAAAAGGAGTTACCCATTATACACACTGGTTCCAGCCCCTGACCGACGGGACAGCCGAAAAACACGACGCTTTTGTCGAACACGACGGTAACGGCGGTATGATTGAAGAATTTAGCGGCAAACTGCTCGCACAGCAGGAACCGGATGCGTCCAGCTTCCCCAACGGCGGACTGCGCAACACGTTCGAAGCCCGCGGTTATTCTGCCTGGGACCCCTCCTCCCCCGCATTTATTGTAGACGACACCCTCTGTATCCCGACAGTCTTCATCGCCTATACCGGCGAGGCTCTCGACTACAAAACACCGCTGATACGTTCTGTCGAAGCACTCAACAAAGCGGCGAAAGAGGTTTGCAACTATTTCAACGAAGATGTTCACAAAGTAATCACATACCTGGGTTGGGAACAGGAATATTTCCTGGTGGACGAGGAGCTTTACTCCGCCCGTCCGGACCTCTCACTGACGGAACGCACGTTGCTGGGACACGAAAGTGCCAAGAACCAGCAGCTCGACGACCATTATTTCGGCGCCATCCCTTCACGCGTACAGGAGTTCATGAAAGACCTGGAAGTGGAATGTTACAAACTGGGCATCCCGGTGAAAACCCGTCATAACGAGGTGGCCCCGAACCAGTTCGAGCTGGCGCCCATCTACGAAGAATGCAACCTGGCCAACGACCATAACCAGTTGCTGATGTCGGTCATGAAACGTGTTTCACGCCGCCACAACTTCCGCGTGCTGCTTCACGAAAAACCGTTCATGGGTGTGAACGGCTCGGGTAAACATTGCAACTGGTCGATGGGAACCGATACAGGCATCAACCTGTTCTCGCCGGGCAAAGACCGCGAAGACAACCTGCGTTTCATCACCTTCGTGGTCAATACGCTGATGGCCGTCTATAAATTCAACGGGCTGCTGAAAGCCAGTATCGCTTCGGCAACCAACGCCCACCGTCTGGGGGCCAACGAAGCGCCTCCCGCCATTATCTCTTCCTTCCTGGGTACACAAATCAGCGAGGTACTGGATAAATTCGAAAACAGTTCGATTGAAGATGCCATCGAGGTGGACAACAAGAAACGCCTGAGCCTCGGCTTCGGGCAGATTCCAGAACTGCTGCTGGACAATACGGACCGCAACCGCACGTCGCCGTTCGCTTTCACCGGCAACCGTTTCGAGTTCCGTGCTCCGGGTTCGTCCGTCAACTGCGGTTCGGCCATGCTGGCTGTCAATTCTGCCGTAGCCTATCAGTTACAACAGTTCAAGAAGGACGTGGAAGCACTCCAGGCAGCAGGCAAGAGCAAGGAAGTGGCTATCTTCGAAACATTGAAGGCTTATATCAAAGAATCCAAACCCATCCGTTTCGACGGCAACGGTTACTGCGACGAATGGAAGGCGGAAGCTGCCCGCCGCGGCCTGGATTGCGAAAACAGCGTTCCATTGCAATACGACGCTTACCTGAAGCCGGAAGTAATCCGCATGTTCAGGGAAACAGGCGTATTGAGCGAAAAGGAGCTGGAAGCCCGCAACGAAGTGAAATGGGAAATCTATATCAAGAAAGTACAAATCGAAGCCCGCGTCCTGGGAGATTTGTCCATGAACCATATCATCCCGGTCGTATTGCATTACCAGTCTTTGCTGTTGAGCAATATCACCAAGCTGAAAGAGACGTTCAGCCCGGAAGAATATGAGGACCTGTCTGCCGAACCGCGCCGCCTGGTACGCAAAATATCCAAGCACGTAAATGCCGTAACACGCATGACGGACGAGATGATCGAAGCCCGCAAGAAGGCGAACGTCATCACCGATTACCGCAGCAAGGCGATCGCCTACCATGACACGGTCGTTCCGTTCCTGGATGAAATACGCGAACATATCGACGAACTGGAACTGATGGTGGACAACCAGATGTGGCCGTTGCCGAAATACCGCGAACTGCTGTTTATCCGGTAAAAAGTAACAGAATCCAAAATAGGAGGTGCATCAAAAGTTTATTTTGATACACCTCCTTTTTTTACATTGACCTGTTAAAATTAGTAAGTGCTTGATAAAATGCCTCGATATTCTCAGCCGGAATATGGGGCGGGACATCACAACCTGTCGACAAAACGAAATTCTTCCATGTTTTGGTCTGCTGTAACAGATTCATAGTCGCGGTATATACTTCTTCTGACGAGGACTGTTTAAAAAGACCGACCGGGTCCAGATTCCCCATCACCAGACGGTCTTCCGGACAGTTGGCAAGGGCATCCTGCATATCGATCTTATTACCGAAATGAAGTGCGGCCGCTCCCGACTGAACCATAGCCTCCGTACAATGGCCTGCATTTCCGCAGTTATGCAGGATTACGATAAAATGTTCGTCCTGCACGGCCTCCACTACCTGGCGGACATAGGTCGTCGAATAAAGCAGCGAATCCTCATTTGAAATCAGCCCGGCAGCCGGTTCCGCCATAATCACGCCATGAACGCCTGTCTCCTTAATCGCACGGCAATAATCGATCAGGAAACGGGTACATTTCTCCAACAGGACAGTGATGTTCTCCGGCTCCACATACAGGGCAATCATCAGTTCGGACAAACCGAACAAACGTCCCGCCAGTGAAAACGGACCGATACAGCCGGCAAAAACAGGCTTATCCTTCACACGTTCCGCCGTCAGACGGTTCGCTTTCAGATACTCGGGGACACGTGCTGTATCCAGAGACGGTATCTGTAAATTATCAATCGACTCCTTATCGGATACCAGCGGTTCCGTTACGCTGGGCACCTCGTCTTCGGGGAAGACCACCTTCGCACCGAAAGCCTCCGCCTCTACCGTCAGGTCCATAATCACGGTCGGGGCGGCCGAAGGATACTGCTCGTTCAACCGGCAGATAGCGTCTGCATGCACCATACCACTGGTGACTGCGTCTCTCACTGTTTTTCCACAGAGTTCAATGCCCGGATGGGTCATGATAGGAATAGCCCTACGTTCTTTTTGCCTGATTGTCTCTTGCAACCATTCTTGTATTTCCATTATTTCTTCTTTCTTTTTCGTTTATAACAGGTTTCCAGTTCACAATACTGGCAACCGTATTTTTTCTCATCTACCTCCGGGCCGATACCGATTATTCCGCTAATCGACTTGATAGGAGTCATCAGGCAGACATCAGACAGGCTGATACCGCAGGGGGCTCCTCCCATGAGCCGGAACAACGTTTTCTGTCCGGTGAGGTGCCAGCCGCAATAGCCAGGGCTCAGGCGGTTCGTATGCCGTTCGCCTCCCAGTTCTTTTTCAAGCAGGCGTTCCATCTGGTCGCCGGCTTTCTCGGCAATGCAGGTCCCGATAATATCGGCAATGAAGCATTTCAGGATATCTCCCTCCGCTTTCAGGCTGTCCTGGTATTCCTGAAAAGCCATCCCGGCCATGGCGGCAAACAGGGCGAACCGTTCGGAGCCTTTCAGCAGGGAAGCGATTGTCCCCCCTACGAGAAAGGGTTCTCCGCCATCCAGGATTACATATCCGTCATCCACCGTTCCGTCGAACAGGCCGAAAGTACAACGGGGAACAGTCCGGGAAGAAACCTCCTTCAGCATGGAAAGGGCCAGTGCCTCCACAGGTTCTTCCGGGGCTGTGTTGCCGTATCCCATCTCTGCAAACAGGTCGTTTGCCGTCAGGGACAACGTGCTAAAATCCAAACTACAATCAAACATACAATTAAGCGGATAACAATGATTTTGCCAGCGTCACGGCGGCATTCGCATTATCACTGTAGCCGTCGGCTCCAATCTGACGGGCAAACGATTCGGATACAGGGGCACCACCAATCATGACCTTCACCTCCTGGCGGATACCGGTCTTTTCCAGGGCGTCGATCACTTCCTGCATATAATTCATCGTCGTAGTCAGCAAGGCGGAAAGACAAAGAATCTGCGCCTGGTTTTCCTTGATCGCCGTGATAAATTTCTCTGAAGAGATATCCGTTCCCAGATTTATCACTTCAAAGCCGCAACCTTCCAGCATGGAAGCGACCAGGTTCTTTCCGATGTCGTGCAAATCGCCTTTCACCGTACCGATTACCACCTTGCCCAACCGGTGCGAAGCAGCTCCTTTCATCAGCGGCTTCAACAGATCGAGCGCCCCTTTCATGGCACGGGCCGCCATCAACAGTTCAGGGACAAAGGCTTTTCCTTCCTCAAAACGTTTTCCGATATCCTCCATCGCCCGCGACATATAACCATTAATAATTTCTTGCGGGTCTACATTCTCTGCTATCGCCTCGGTTGTCACAGCCTTGGCGACATCGAGTTTCCCTTTCAAAATAGCTTCATACAAACTCTCTAAATCTGCCATAACTTTATTTCTTTTAAATTATTGATTCCGTAATTCACGCAGGGTTTCAATCATTGCCACCACATTCCTGACCGGCGCATTAGCCTGGATATTATGGACGGCATTGAAAATGAATCCTCCGTCTTTTCCCAGTATCTCGCATTCCTGCAAAACATGACTGCGCACTTCTTCGGGTGTTGCATTCGGCAGGATACGCTGGGTATCGATACCGCCACCCCAGAAAGTGACTTGGCTGCCGTATTCCTTTTTCAGGACGACAGGGTCCATATCCTTCGCATTAATCTGTACCGGGTTGATGATATCGAAACCCGCCTCCACCAGACCGGGAAGAATCGGCAGGATAGCCCCACAGGTATGCTTGAACACCTTCCAGGTAGTATGCTCGTGAATCCAGTCGTTCATCCGTTTGTAATGGGGAAGCCACAGTTCCCTGAAGGTATCCAGCGAACAGAACTGGGAATCCTGGGTACCGAAATCGGTCCCGCAGGTGAAGACCACGTCTACCTTCTCGCCGACGGTATCCCACAACCGTTGGTAGTTTGCGATAGCTATATCGGTCTGTTTCTCAAAAACCGTCTGCACATAGTCGCGGCGCATGGCGGTCGACATATACCACTCGGCCACGTTGCGGATACCTTTCGGATTCTTCAATCCCATGCCGGGCACAAAAGCGATATCGCCCAAAGCCGTCCCGCCGAAGCTCGCAACAACGGCCTTTCCGGTTGCTGCGGCCTGCTCCACGGTCTTTTTATAGTATTGCAAATCTTCTTCGGAAACAGGGCCGAACTCTTCCAGGTTATCCTCCGGAGTAATGGCTTCGTCGTCCACATATTCCTGCCTTTCCGTCGCGTTGATGAAATAGCAGCCCGAAGGCATGATGGCACTGGGCGGATAGGAACGGTCGCCACCGGCATAAATGTACACGTCGCCTTCCTTATCCGTCGTCAGATCGATACCGGAGGCAATCATTACTTTTTGCCCCCAAGGAGTAACCTGCTCGTGTAATTGGGTTTCGTCGATATCGAACATGTCCTTGCGTCCGAAGACGGGAACACAGTCAATACCCATTATTTCCTGTAAATCCTCCTCTATCTCACCCAGCATCTGAAAGGGTTCGATGACACGGACGGGGTGAGGGTCCAGTCCGTAATGTTGTCTCAGCGCCTCCACGACCTTGCAATGGATACCGGTAACGGAAGTGGCTCCAAAGTCCACCGGTATCCGGTCGGGGGTGCTATGGTTCAATGCGTTTTGAACACGCTGTTTTGATGTCATATTCATGTGTATTTAAGATTATTTTATTGTATATCGCACTGTAAGTGTGATGCAAATATAGAGGCTGCCTACCCGATAAAAAATAGCAAAACATTGCTTATTTTGTGGATTATTATTGCAAACGTATTTCACGTATCCCAAAATAAACCGGACCTGCAAACAACCGTCCTAATTAGTATAAAAAGGAACAGAAAGTTTACAAGTCCGGTCTCAGCATATCCGCTTTAAAAGCCTGGAAATAAACGTCAGGGAGACATATTTATCTATGTTCAATATTTTAATTGCAATGTAACTTGCCCGTAAGGTTTCATTGTAAGTTCCCCATTAGTCGACCTTGACGGGCTCTCTTCACGATCACAAATCATAAGACTTTTCGGATCGGCTTTCGGGAAAGAGAGCTTTACAGACTCTTCCTTATCCGACAAAGAACGGAGACGAACAATCAGTTCCTTATCTTTATCCGTACTCTTCAGAATCGTTGTGTATACCCGATCATTACCAATAGCAATAACTGGCTTTACGACCTGAACTTTGTCTGCCGTTGCATAAACCAGCGGCTGTGATTGTTCCAGACCGAATCGGTTAGCCTTTACCACGTCATATCCTTCATGAGGGAATAAGCGGTAACGAAAACGTACGGGACCGTCCTGCGTCAACGGGAAATTAGTGTGCCAATGATTATTCATAACCCAGGAATAGATAGTCGAACTCGGCTCCAGCTTTTTCAACCAATTGCCTTTATCCCCCCAGCCCAAAGCTATATTGGCTGTACGGTTTCCATATTCAAAGAGAGGAGCATCCAACGAGCACCAAGTCACGCCATGAGTCGCATTCGATACGTCCAGCCACCGCTGCATCGCAAGCCAGTTACGGTTACCCTGCGGCCACTGGTCCTTTTCCACTTCCATCACTCCCCAGGGAATATCGACACGGGTCTTTGAGTCCGGCAGATTGAAGGCAAAGCAAAAATGAATGCCGTCTTTCTCCACCAAAGGCAATTTATCCACGACATTGGAGATTTCCACCCACGGCTGGCCTGCCAACAAACGGACAGAACGGGAGACACTCCGGCAACCGGTTGCTTTCGATACCACACGCAGTTCTACAGCCAAAGGACCTTCTTCCACTACGGAAACAGATAATACCGTATCCGCCTGCGGAGCATCCACATTTGCCGGCAACCAGGAGAATGTATTGGCCCCCTCGCCGATATAGTTATATTCAGAACCTTTCTTCAATAAAGAAACAATATTACCGGTTGCCTGGTCCACATGCACCGTCAGACAATCGTTTTCCAGTGTCGTTCCCTCTATTTTGCAACTGCCCGACAAAGAACATTTGCCTTCCACTACCCGAAAATGACGGGAACTCAATGCCGGTACTTCCGGAACATAGAACAACAGCTCACCGGTAGAAAGGCGTTGGGAAAGTACCTCTTTACCATGCTGGTCGACCACTTTATCCCCTTTCAGACTTTCCTTTGCCGTCAGCCGGATCACACCGCTCTGCGGCCATGAATGCGTATTAAAGACAGCAATACCTCCGTTTGCCGGACCTTCCTTAGGCCCCAGTGCCCCATTCGACTTATCTGTGGCAGGAGCCAGCGATTCATCCAGCATATCGATCGAGCGATCTTCGGCTTCATGGAAGTAAGACTGCTTCACTTTCCAGATGGCATCCTGGAAATAAGGTTCGGTCGGGTTCTCGAAGCACCAGGTATGTTCCGAACCTAAAAGGATATAACGCCAAGCCTCATCGAAATCTTCACGTGGAGCTTTCCCGCCATCTGCCAGCATGGACCAGATTGTTTCAGCCTGCGTCAACCGCTCTTTGGCATTTCGGTTTTTGGCGGTCAGGCCGGCTGCCGTACCTAAACCATCCGTCCAGTATTCCGTATAGTCGCCGGATACGACCGGCAACTGGTCTCCATATTTATCCTCTATCATCGACATGATTTCGTGGCCACCACAAATACGAATCTTCGGGTAGGCATATTTTTCATTCCACTCCTTCACCACAAAAGGGATATCGGCATCCAAGGGATTGTTGTCCCACAAGGACCAGGAGAACAAGGCAAAATCGTAGGGGTAATTATCTTTCTCCATAGACTCCAACTGCTTGGTAAAGTCTACATTCGCATATCCGGTACGTATTACTTTCGGAACCTTTTCCGGATCACGCTGGCCGAACCACGGACGTCCCGTCTCTCCGCCTTTTCCCATACTTCCGCTATTGGCATAACTGCCAGGTTGGAAAAACAATACTTTCGATTTTCCATCCGGCCCCAACCACCAAAAAGGCTTACCATCCATATTGGCATGAGCATTTCCCGCCCGGTCGGAATTAGGCCAGGAAATAATATACCGAACTCCCTCCTGTGCCATTACCGGAACAAGTCCCCACGATATACCCGGAATATCGAACTGTTGGAAAACGTCTGCTGGTTGCCCGCTTAACCGCTGCATTTCCCGCGTAAATTTAAAAATGTGGAACATCTCTTCATCTGTACAAATGCTAGTATTCAGGTTCAGATAACTGGCATCCACACACACTTGTCCCTTCTTGATTGCATCGATGACCTCATCCCGCATCTCCGGATTGGATTGCCATAAGCGTTCGAGCGGCCATCCAATTTCAGGGTTCCACACATAGCGGGCACCCTCCGGATGGTTCTTCGTCTCTTCTGCAAGTTTTATCCCTTCAATGATATTATTCTTGTGAAGCTGTTCTACGTTCTTATGCGTATTGGTATATCCTATATCTACGTGAGCATGGTTGTACAGATAAACATTCCAATGACGCATAGGCATAACACTGACTTTTTGCTTATACACCTTATCCGCCCCACGAAGAACCATGGTGACTTCCGACTTCTTCCCTGTAGGTACTGTGGAAGGTAACAGAATTTCAACCTCCGTCGAATCTTTCGCATTCAATGCAAAATGGTTCTTTTCTGTTTTTCCTTTGGCTATCACATCTACGGAAAGCTCTCCTTTCAGTTCCTTTCCTTTCAATTTAACCGTCACAATACGCCCGGGAGTTCCGTCCGCCCTGTAACCGTAGAGAGGACGCACCACATAATCGACCGAAGACGGAACAACATCTGCATAAATCACAGAAGATAATACAGATGCAAACAAACAATAAGCTATTTTCTTTTTCATTGTATTCAATTTAGGTTCTTCCCCTAACTCTAGTTTTGTCTCTGATATTTTATAACTAAATCACCTTTTTTCAACACCAAATTCTCAGTCGTAAGCTCTTCTATCTGCAATGTGTCCGAAAAAGATATAGTCTGGTGGTTACCTATACTTTTACCCGACAACACCAGTTTATCTCCATTTTTCTCCCAAGACTCATAGTGCAGGGTGGCCATATTGATGGAAGTAGCCCTCCCCCCATTCTCTAACGTAACACCTTGTACCATCTCAGGCATACCGGGAACAGGCTCGATCCAGGAACCTTCAATCTGCACACCGCTGCAAGCTGCCAAACCGACTACAGTAAAAAGAGTAAACAAACCTTTTGATATATTCATCATCATAACATCATATTTAAATAATTCAACTTTAAAGCATTTTGAAATGCTTCATACTTATTACTTTTTCCAAACGGTAGATAAGATTACCTTTATCCGACTGCCCGACCTTTACGGACAGACTGCCATCGGGAGATTGCAGCACATACTTACTCTCTCCGCAAGCTGCAACTACCAATAAAATAAACACTGCAAATATTGAATATTTTCTTTTCATCATACGATCTTCCCCTTATTGTAGGCCACACTTTAAGTAAGTTACAAATATAAAGTCCTACCAACCTATAAAAAATAGCAAAATCTTGTCTTATTTGTGGATTATTATTGCTTATTTTATGCTGTGAATAGCGAAATACATGAAAAATGGCAAAAGTAGAACTAGGATTTTCCGGCGAACGTTTCATATATCTTCCTATCCCGATGATCAATCTGATGGAAGATAGTCCACTGACAGGTGACTTGTATCTTTATTCGATGGGATACTTCTCAAGGGCTTCCCATCATTATATTAACCGGCCAACCGGATGCGATGAGTTTCTTTTCATCTATTGTAAGGAAGGATGCGGCTGGATAGAGTTGTACGGGAAACGGCAAAATCTGGAGGCTAACCAGTTCATTATCCTGCCCCGGAATATCCCGCATGCTTACGGAGCCGATGAGACCAGTCCCTGGACGATCTACTGGATTCATTTCCGGGGAAGCAAAGCCCCTCTTTTCTCCAGCCGTTTCGATAAGCCGACGACGGTCTCTCCTTCCGCCCAGTCACGCATTGAAGAACGGCTCGACCTGTTTGAGGAGATTTTCTTTACGCTAAACGAAAGTACCTCTATGGATCATATGCATTACGCCAATCTGTGTTTTGCCCATTTCCTGGGTTCTTTCCTGTTCATCGATGTCTACCGGAATAACTTCCGTCCCAAAGAGTATTCTGAAAATGTGATGAACCGCGTCGTACATTTTATGAACGATAATATCGAGAGTAACCTCAAGCTGGCCGATTTCGCTAATTTCTGCGGATATTCGGAATCATACTTCTACCGCAAATTCGTTAAGGAGACAGGCCACTCCCCTATGGATTATTTCACACGCCTGAAAATAAACAAAGCCTGCAAGTTACTGATCCAGACTGATATGAAGGTGAATCAGATCGCTCACAAGCTCGGTTTTAAAGAGTCTCAATATTTCTCCCGCACATTCTCCAATGTGATGGGGCTTTCGCCGATGGAGTTCAGGAGGCAGAATTTCAGGTTGTAAATATACATTCCTTGCAACAGAACAGTTTCACCGCCACTGCCCCGATCAACAGCCACCCCATCAAATTACCGGCCGTGGTTGCCGGAGGAGGTTCCTCTAATGCGGATTCTGTGGCGGATGGGTCCCCGGCGGACTCCCCGGACGGATGATCGACAAGATCGCGCCGATGGCTGCCAGCGCCACCTCCGTCTGCTTCAGAAGAAGCGACAACAGTGCTATCAGCGCCAGCCACGGGATCGCCTGGGCAGCTGTGCCTCCCTTTCAGGCCACGGGGAAACAGGGCCTGCACCAAGGATAAAAGGAAATTACAAACAATACGAAGTGTTTTCATACGATAAAAATTACTGGTAGAAAATAATCAACACACCGGTGCTTTGATCAGCTTGCCGATCGCAACCGACAGACGGTCGAGCAAATGACAGTAAGCGGTCCGGTTATCGCCGTTTACTTCGCTGATATATTTGCTGTACGCAATTTCATGCGCAAAAGCAGAAGGATAATAACTGACTGCGGCAGCGGCCGGATAAGCCGTAACGATCAGCCGGGCATAATCCAGAAAGCTACTCTGCGTATCGGAATACTTGCGAAAAGGCAATCCGCGCGGGACCAATTCCACCCGGCAACCGTGCCAGAACTCGTTGGACGGGCCATATCCGGTAATACCGAACAGGTTACGATGTAATTTCGCCAGGTTACTTTCATTCCACCCCGACTCGATGGCAGCCTGTGCCAGCATAACGACCGGATTCAGATGGAACCGTTTCTCCGCAGCTTCGGCTTCCGGAAGGAAACGTTTTACAAACTCATATTTTGTCATAAAAAACTCAATTTAGCCGGATAAAACATCATACAAAGCTTGACATTCAAAGAATAATTCACTATATTTGAAACAGTAAATCATTCAAGAAAAGTATATTATGAATACAGAAGAACAGACTACCGAATCCGATTACGGGAAAGAACGGTCATGGGGTTACCAGGAACTGGCTATCCTCTATTTCCCGCATGTCAAACCCGAAAGTGCCTCCAGGCAACTCGCCCGCTGGATAGGGGTCAGCCAGGAACTATTGTCCCAGCTGGCTGTCAATGGCTGGAAACCCGGACGTAAGCTACTGACGCCTAAACAGGCAGCCTGTATCTTCCGCCACCTGGGACCACCGGGATGCTGACAGACCGCATCCCGGCTACGGTGCCTATTCTATTTCCGGGCGATCTCCGCCACCGCTGCCACTCCCCGAATCCGGTTCGTTCTTATCGAGCACCATACGTTCTACCTTCAACTTCTTGGCCAGCTCCAACAGGGTCTTGCCCGGACGGAAGACGACACGCGGCCGCCTCACCAAATCTGTGGTAAACTCCTTTTTCGTAGGCGACCCCTTACTTCCCAACACTGCCTGGAAATAACCCAGGTCACCCAGCTGGATCGTCTGCCCGTCCTGTAACTTCTGCTTTACCACAAACAGAAGCCCGTCGAGCACCAGCTTCACATCTCCGGCGGTAGCTGCCGAACGGTCGGCAATGATTTCACACAAACCAGCCAGGTCACACATTCCATTCGAACTGCTCGCTGCATAAAACAACTTTGCATCGGCTGCCGCCCCTTTGGTCATATCCTTCCGCAATACCAATCGATACTTTACTGACATAATTTTACGATTTAAAAAGTTACTGAATCTGTTTTACTCTCTCTTGTAATATTACATCGTAAAGATACGCCCCGGCGGAAAGGCGCAGTCCGTCATTGTCGGTGGCTGTCGGTGGTTGTACTTGTTTGTCGGTATTTCTACTTGTTTGTCGTATTTGCGAGATAATCGGTATCGGCAATCCCAGGAGAACGCAAAGCGTTCTATGAAAGGCCTCATCTGGTGAGCGTCAAGCGAAGCATCCGGTAACATTCACTGCAACCACCTCCTCTCCACCACCGGCGTTCGCTGGAGGTCTTCCCCCAGGCGGACCAGCAGGGATATATGGCGGGAAAGGTCTGCCAGCAAGGCGGGACGGAAGCCGTCGGCAGGCGTTGCCGCCCGAAGCTGTCCGTTCAGGCAGGCGGTTTCGCTCAGGATACGTTCTTCGTAATATTCCAGGCGGAAATGTCCGGCCAGTTCATGGCAGACCGTACCTTCCTCTTCACTCAACAGGGATGCCGGTACTCCGG
The DNA here is from genome assembly GCF_020091425.1 of Parabacteroides goldsteinii. Classification (NCBI taxonomy): domain Bacteria; kingdom Pseudomonadati; phylum Bacteroidota; class Bacteroidia; order Bacteroidales; family Tannerellaceae; genus Parabacteroides; species Parabacteroides goldsteinii. The sequence goes on from NZ_CP081906.1 coordinate 3,909,574, forward strand.
CCGGAAGCGGTAGCTCCGGAAGAAGAACGGAAAGGATTTCCGCCAACAGGGATTCGGGGACAGGCAGGTCGGAAACAGCCACACCCTGCGCCGTGAAATGCAATAAATTCCGATACGGCTCCGAGGTAAACGGCAGATCGTCCTCCTCCAGCATCCGTTCCATATGCGAGGCGACTTCGGGATATTTCAGGCAGAAAGCCAGCAGACGTTTCTCCCCTTTCCCCACCTCTTCCGTAAGCAATCGCATGTACCGGTTAAAACCATCACGCCCCAGCCGGCGGAACAACTCGTCGGCATCCTTCGCCGTAGGCAACAGCAGGCTGTCCAGGGATAAGCCGCCGGGAGGTTGCGCCAACAAACGCTCCGTCGCCGACCACCCGGCCGGATCATTATCCAGCAAAAGGACCGCCCGTCCACAAAAACCACGCAACACCTCCGCCTGTCTTTCCGTAAAGGCCGTACCGCCCAAGGCCACCGTATTCGTCAACCCCGCCGCATGCATCGCCAACGTATCCTTATACCCTTCGGTCAGGTAGGCAAACCCTTCCCGGCGGATCGCCTCCGCTGCCCGGTGGATACCGTACAACATCCGGCTCTTGTCAAACCAAAGGCTGTTCGGACTATTCACGTATTTAGGCTCCTCCTCCAAAGCCGCCATCGGACGCCGACCGCCGAAACCGGTCAACCCGCCAGCCGCATTATAGATGGGAAAAACGATACGGTTACGCAGGTAACGATAGTCATCGGGTACAAACGCCGTTGCCTGCGCCACACCGAAGTCGAGCCAGGTAGCCGACAATTCCGTATGGCCCGAAGCACAGGGGACCAGGGAGGATAAAAAACGGACATTCGCCTCCATCCCCTGTTTCCGGGCAAGCACCTGTTCCGGGGTCGCTTCCGGAGTCGGCTCAGGCACAGTCTGCTTCGTCCGCTCCTGTACGTTCCGGGTTGCCGGTACCGCTTCGGCACGGCTATCCCCGCCCAGGCGCTTCACCGCCTCGGCAAAGGAGCAATGCTCCAGCCCCATCACCAATCCGACCACATCGCCTCCCGCCCCGCAGGCATGGCATTTGAAATACTGTCCGCCCACATGGATGCCGAGCGAAGGATGATGGTCGTCGTGGAAAGGACAAAGCATCTTGTAATTGGCACCGGAACGCAGTAAGGTGCCGTAGCGTGCCGCCACCCGTTCTATCGGATTGGCGGCTTTCAGTTGTTGCATATTCATGATCTTATTTTTTATACGGATAAATCTGTGTCAGGCTGTCGTTGTAACGGAAACGCACTTCGCCGGTGCCGCCGTTACGGTCTTGATGACGAAAAAGCGGCCCACATGATAGAATGATTCACGGGTAACAGGGTCACTCAGTTCGCCATACTGTTCCGGACGGTAAACCATTGCAATACTGTCGGCGATCTGTTCGATCTCACCCGAGTTGCGCAGGTCGCTCATCATCGGGATATGGTCGGTGCGCGTTTCACAATTACGGTTCAGCTGTGCCAGGACCAGGCAAGCGACGTCCTGTTCCATCGACAACGTCTTCAATCCGCCCGCCACCTCGCCCAGGGCCAGGTCCATCGTGTCCTTCACCTCTCCCCGGTCGGCACTGACGTTGACCAGGTTCAGATAATCCACGATCATCAGGTCCAGCTTATGCTTGCGGTTCAGCACCATGCATCGCGCCCGTATCTCCGCCAACCCGCAACCGCTGCAATAATTGAGGAAAAGAGGCAGCTTGCGCAGTTCGGCTGCCGCCTTATCCAGCCGCTGCTGGTCATCGGCATCCATCAGTTTAAAACGCAGCTTGTCCGGTTCCACGCCGCTCAACGTACACAACAGGCGGCTGATCAGCTGGCGTTCGGTCATCTCCAGGCTGAAGAAACAAACCTTCTTTCCCTGTTGAGCCGCCGCCAACGCCATGTGAAGGGCCAGCGCCGTCTTTCCCATCGACGGACGCCCGGCGAGCACGAGCAGTTCGCCGCGATAAAGTCCGCCCAGATAATGATCGAACTCGTCGATGCCGGTAGTGATTTGCAATTGCTCGCCTGCACGGCGCCGCTCCTGCTCGTCATAAATCTCCGCCAGCACCCGGTCGCCCACTTCGGCCGCCGTGCGGGTAGTGCTATGCACGGCAAATTCCTCTTCCAGCTTCTCCAGGTCCTTACGCGAAGCATTGAGCCATGCCATCACGTCGACACCCGGTTCACGCGCTTCGACCATACGCGCAGTCATCCCGGCAATGGCCTGTCGCAACACCCAGCAACGGATCACCCAGGCGGCATACGTCTTGATGAAACGGGCATTGCGCACCTTCAACATGCCATCGGCAATAAAAGCCAGCCCGTTCAGTTGCGTGGCATGCTCCGGGTCGATCCGTCGCATCTCCCGTTCCACACTCAGCATATCGATATCCGCCTCATGCTGGTAAAGCGCCAGCATCGCCCGGTAAACCAGGCAATAAGCAGGATTGGTAAACATCTCCGGACGCAGACGGTTGCCCACTTCGCAAATGGCAGTGCTCTGCGTCAGGATGGCCAATACGACGGCCTGTTCCATCTCTTCGGACGAAGGCATCCCATTGTCTGTACTCATGTAATTGCCGGCTGCGACACTGACTGTCTTTGGCTGTCCGGCGTTTTTCGGTTGTTCGTTTTTCATGATTCTTTATCTTTAAATCTGTTATAATTCGGTCGGCCGGCAGGCGGAATACGAGGCTTCGCCGGCTTGGCGGGAGGCGACTCTTTTCCGTCGGAAGCGGGAACATCTTTCGGAACTCCTTCCGGAGGAAATTGCACGAAGGTAAAATGGCCGTCGTAGCGTATACGGATGTTCCCCTCTTCTGCCAGCAGCTTGATCAAGCGGCTGATCGTTGTCCGCGCCACCCCGGTCTTCTGTTCCAGCTGCCGGTAGGTGGTCACCCACTCCACTTTACGGCAAGGCATCCGCTGCCCGTTGACTACGATCTCGCCGTCCGCGAAATAAACATGTTTCAGCAAACAGAGGTAAATACGTGCCTTGTTACGCCGCTCCGGTTCATCGGAGTAAAAGTCGTCCAGCCAATAATTGGGGACGCACAAAAAACCTTTCTTTCTTTTTCCAGAGTTAACACTCTGATAATCTTCACCTTTCATCTCTTGCGATTTAAGTTAAACAATCATGTTACAGTCTGGGACAGTCACCTGGACAGGGACGGGACAGCATCACAGTTGCATAAATATCTCATTTTCAAACACTCAACCCTACACAGACGAAACCTTTGGGACAGTCGTGGGACAGTCGGCGGGACACTCTTATTAATATATAAAGAATATCTTATATAAAGACTCTTATAAAGGTTTCCTCTTTCATCGTTTAAAAGATCACAGAGGCAAAGGTAGTAAACGGGAAAAGGCAAAAGAGTATAATTATATTGCAGCTAAGACCGTAAAAAAGAAGGTATCCGAAAGAAAAACGGCCGTTTTTAACTTACTGTTTACTGTTGATTATTTTATGTACAGACCGGTTATTTGTCCTTGTATGATTTGATTTTTTTATACAGTATACTTTCCCTGAGGGTATTGGCGCGCAACTTTCTCTGGAAGGTCGACAAGGAGAATTTCGTTTTGAAAACGGCATTAAGATTTCGGCCTAAATGATCTGAAGAACAATCTATTACCCCTAAATCCAGGGTAGCGTGCATCAGGTCGATTAAAAATTCCGGTTGTCTTACCGGGATCAGTTGATGATCGAAAACCAGGTGTGAACAGCCGCAGTCTCCGGCGATCTGTTGTCCATAGGTTTCAAAGAAAAGGTTCGTGAAACGTTGCTTCAACTCGTTCTTTTCCTCATGCGTTTCCAGCAGGAAACGCGCGCATTCCTGCAAAAAAGTCATATTATTATCCATCATTTCTACATGTATTTTAAACTGCTTGAACGAGCGATAGTACCCGCCACAAAGATGTGTAATTTGCTTTTCCATTCGACTAATTTATTATAGCCTTTTTCTTCCGGAGCCCTTACCGAATAAAGGTACAAGGCAATTACACAACTTGTCCGGATTTTTGTTGACAATTTGTTGACAAATGCGACAAGGCGGATTTGAGAGGCAACAATATGGTCTAATCGGTTGTAACACAGTAGTGCTGATACAAGTAGGACTATAGTGCTGCCTTATCCGGCACTATAGTCCTGTTTTATTAAAAACCACGATTTTATCGAGGGAAACGGGTTACCGGATTGCCCGAAGAACATAAAACCGGAATCTGTATATTAAACGAACTACCATCTTTCTTCTGATTTAACGGGGTGATGGAACAGGCGGAATAAAGGACTATAGGGTCATCGTTTTCATCTAAAAACAATTGGGGACGTTCGAGACGGTCCACATCGACATGTTCGCCATTCTCCAGGATAATCTCCTTGTTCATAAATAAAGAGTGCTCGGGCAATTCCCAATGAAGGCCGTCTTTTGAATACATGATAGCCAGACCGGGCTTACCTTGGGTAAATCCTCCGGTAAAATCTTTGAAGACAGCATAGAAGCATCGGTCTTTGCGGTGATACCAGACATACGGGTCTTCGGCATTCAATTTCTGATCCGTACCTGTTTCAAATTCAAAGACATTATCGTCCAATACCCGGAAAGGGCCGGCGGGTTCGTCGGAGATGGCCACACCATGCACACCACGCCAGCCGGGGTCATAGACATTCCCTTTAAAATAAAGGAAATATTTCCGGTTTGCCGGACAATAGACGACAGCCGGATTCACCATGATAAGGTTATCCGGTTTCACCGCTGTTCCTTCCGGCGACGGTTCCAACACATTATTCGGTTTTACCCGCGAACGGGGAATAAGCAACGGTTGTTCGTTACAGGTATATTTACCCTCCAGCAATTCTTTTATGGAGTTAAAACACAGCACTCCCAATTTCTGGTTTTGCTGGATACGGTCCCTTTTACTCAGCGTTCCTTTTATACGGGCATTCTCTCCGGGGTCTACCGAACCGCAGTAATACAGGTAATATTTCCCGTTAAAGCGCTTGATATGTGTATTCGAAACGGTCTGGGCATCCCACGAACTCCGGTCCGGAGTATAGCCGTCCTTATTATAGACAAAACCAATATTTTTGTATCCCCCATAAGGAGAATCGGAAACAGCGACCCCTATCTTCGACCCTAACAGCCAGGCATCGACAAAAGGCGGATGTCCGGTTCCCGACTCCATGGCAGAATAAAACAGATAGTATCTTCCATCCTCTTCCGCCCGGATAGCCGAACCGCACCAGACAAAATGGCTCTCCAGCGAAAATGCCGAAAAACCGACAGGAAACTCCGAATCTCCACGCTGCACAACCTCCATGTCGACAGGTCCGGCCTGGTAAGAGCGTTGAGACCAGTCTTCCGGCAAACTACATCCCATCTCTTCAAAAGGAAGCGGGCTGAAATCATAAATATATTTATATACCGCCGCATCCGGTAAAAATCCTTTTATGGGGTCATCCGGGTCTTTAAAGCCTGGATTCAGGTTTGTAATGTAATTGTTCGACCATTCAGCCCAGGCCGGCTGGCCATTTAAAATGCGTTTCACCTGGAAAAACAAATTACTACTGATTTGGTTGCCACGCGGTATACGGGGATTATTTTCCCAATAACCGGCCAGTAAAGGATAGGCAGTCACATAAGGAGGTTGGTCGTAATGAACCGTGTTCAGGCGTTGCTCGAAAATTCCTCCTTTATCCATTGTCGCTTTGCTCCATCCCTCCATCCGGTTGTCGATATGAAAGGCTTGGGGGACATCTACAAATATGTTGTTTTTATAGATATTATCGTGTCCTCCACCAATCAGGACCGGTATGGTTCCCGCCTTATAATACAGGCAGCCGAATACCTCCATGCCACAGGCTCCGTCATCGTGATACGTAGCAGAAACCCTATGTTCGGATTTCATGTGATGCAAATAACAATAGCGGACAAGCATACCGCGTTCGGAAGGGTCGCGCCCGTAATAAATCGCTCCCTGGTCGTCTACTTCCTGGCAGACATGATGGATATCGCAATATTCGATTATGTGGTCGTTTCCGTTAAGCAGGATAGCCATGCTGGGGGCATCGTAAATTTCGCAATGGGAGGCTTTGTTTCCAACACCGTCCAACGAAACACCCGCCCGGTAGGAGCGTTCTATGCGGTTAAAGTTGTAAATACGGCAGTTCTCCACGTAATTGAATGCCGGGGTAAGCGTCGCACGCTGGCCTCCACCCACACTGACACCTCCGGAACCCAACTGATAAAGCAGGCAATTACTTACCCCGTTATAACGACCAGCTTTCCGGTCAAACAGCCGGTCGTCATAAAGACGTGAGCTTAAATTACCGATAACAGCCGGCACACCTTCGGGATTCGACAAGTCTGCGCTATGCCGGGGTTCAGACAAGTCATCAGCCGGCATATCTCCCCGACCGATACTGACACCGACATACCCCAGGTTACGAATTACACAGCTATCCACTTTCATATATTCCGACTGTTCGATGTAGACACCCATTCCACGCGAATACTCGAGTGTCACTCCCTGCAAAGTTACATTCCTGCACCCCTCAAAGGCAAACAACGGAGTCCCTAACAGACTAACCTGGATCTCCCGGACAGGTTCATCCGGCGGAAGCAAATAGATTTTTCCTCTTTTCCGGTCTATCACATATTCACCAGGAAGGTCGATTTCCTCCACCAAATTCAAGGCATACCAACGGCGGAAAGGAGCATCGGTCTTAAAACCGTATAAAGTGGCTTGGGCAGCCGTTACTGTTTTACGTTCCGGGTCTATAGCTTTTACCGGTAACAGATCATCGGCATATCCGTAAGCAAAATAGCCTGCAATCCAGGCATCTTCCACCGACTTCCATTCCGACGGACGTTGCTCGGCATACTCGAACACGGGGTCTCCCAAACCATATTTCTGTTCACGTGGTATATCGCCGGTACAATGTACCTTTCCTATCAGTACCGTGCTGTCGTTGGGCCATCGCGCGATATGCTGCGGCTGACCGTTAATAAACAGTTCGCTCCACGACGGCAAAGCCGGACGGCCAAAGCCTTTTGGAGTCAGTCCGGTCAGCGTATATCCCAGCTCCTGCAAGTTTATCTCCCGTACCTGCTTCCTCACTTCGGGCTGCAAACGCCCGGACACCTCCGGTTCCGATACGGGGCGCAGATGTTTCGGCTGCAATTTTATACTGCCGGTAAAAGAGACCTTTTCCCCTTGATAAGGAGCTATCAGCAGGTTGGAATACCCTTTTACATCAATCGTCCGGCCGAGAGGATACATGCCCTCCCGGATACGAATTTCGACCGAATCGCCGGCATACCGGGCGGCTTCCGACAAGGCACGTTCTACCGTAGCAAAGGGAGAATATAAACTCCCCCGGCCTTTATCATTCCCTTTCGGGGAAACGATAAGGATCTGCTTTGCTTCTGCAAAGGTTGCAAAGAACAAGAGGGCAACACAAAGGTGGACAAGTTTATGTTTTTCGTAATTCATATCTTATATCAAGATAAAATGTTACTATATATTATTTTGAACAGTCTTTCTCATCAGGCAATAAATATACCCGGACCTGCTGTTTCGCTGCTAACTTCAAATCCGTATCAAATCCAATAAGCGAAATACCCGGATTGGGAGAATCATAACTATAATCAGACTGAGCCTGTGAGATATTCCATTTAATCTCTTCCGGGCCTTCCACTTTCAGATATAGCTTCTTCCCTTCTTTCTCGAGCAACATAACATGGTCGGAAATAACCTTTGCCGAAGCCGGAGTAACCATAGTCCAGGTCAACTTGGTAAATCGATTGCCTGTCTCTATCGAGTCTTCTATCACAACATATTGCCTATCGACCAACGATACAGACCTTTTTACACTTTTCACCTGGTCCCTATATACCGGGGTGAGATCAGATGCTACCCACATACTATCTATCGTATCCGAATAGGAGGTAATATGAGCCGCACCATCGACACGTTGCTTCTTATGATTGAATGTCAATGTGCTATGTGCAAAATTATTATAACGGAACACATCCCAGCGTTGTGCATCCTGTGCATTACTCCACAACTGGATTCCACTTTTTTCAATACGGTCATAATCATCAAACCCCAAATCGATTGCCCAAGGGATGCCATTAGCCTCAAAAACAAAGCTACCGACATCCATATGACCGTGGTTAATGGAAGGTGAACCTAACTTTACTCCTACAAAAGCAGCCGACGATTCATTCCAGGAAGAACGCATCACACAAACAGGATTATCTCCTTGTGCCTTCCAAAACAACTTTTCCGGTTTCCGAGGCTCTGCCAAAGAGGCCGATGCTCCCCATATCAACATAGCCGGGGCCAATCGATTTTTTTGTATCTGCCGGCGTCCGTTATCCGGATACAACCGAGATTGATTGTATAAAAGCGTTTTATCTTTTGTCTTGTCGTAAAACCAATAGACAGCCGGCATCAGGAAGGCTTTCTCCCCATTATCAGAATAAGAGAAATTTCTTAAACAAGGAGTAACCATTTGCAGACAATATTCACCGGATTCCAAAAATCCGGGTAATTCACTCAACCCGTAATCTGTGCCGAATATCTTTTCTATTGCACTAATAAATAAAGCATTGAAAGATGTACCATAATCCCAGTAAACAATTCCTTCCGGATAAGCTCCGTCCGGAGCATAATGCTTCATCGGATTCCTGATTTTCTCCACTGCACGATTGACTACTTTTCGCGCCAACTCCGGTTCTTTCTCCCATATAGCCAACGCACCATAAGAGACACCAGCATGACAGACCTGATTCCAATTATTAACCGCATTGACAAACCAATTATATTTAGTATTGAACGAAGGTTTCAACCCCTTTTCGATAATGGCTGTTGCTATTATTTCTTTCGACTTTTCCGCTAACCGGTCATAAAGCCAGTCGTAACCGATAGCCAACGCCATTGTCATTTCACCGACATCCAGAAAATGCTGTGGATTCCAGTCCGGAAAGGAAGCAGCTTGTAACATTTCGGCTTCTGCACGTTTAGCAAACCTTACATTGCCAGTCATCCGGTATGCATAACTCAAGATAAATATCCGCCTGAGGTTGTCTCTTGAAACATCCAGTAAACGCCAACCGATAATAACACATTCATTCAAGGGCTGCTGTATGATAGAATCAGCTTCTTCCAAAAGAGCCATATGGACATCCGTCCATATAGCATCTTTTCTAATCTGTTTCTTCAGTTCTTTCTCTTCTCCCTTAGGCAATAAAATACGGGGATGCACAGATAATTTATCTGTTTTACCCACATATTCTTTCTGTGCCGACAAGACTCCCGGCATACAGAGAAGCAATATATGGCAAATGATGATACGTAATCTCATCTTTTTATCTCCCGTTTATTTTTTACACGGAGTAAGGTACAATACGCAACCGCTGTTACCTTCCACATCCAACGTCAGGTTTTCCTGTCCCTGTAGTTTGATTTCCTTTACGCTGACAACCGCTTTCTTTTTACCCGGTGCCTGATAATATAAGGTCGCTTTATATCGGGATTGGTCTTTCAACATATCAAGCGGCAATACGACCTGCCGTTTATCGCCGGCATTCAGGATGCTGACATACCAGTCGGATGCCGAACGGCGGGCAACTACCGCATACGAATCCATATCGCCTTCATAGAATCGGGTATCATCCCATATAACAGGAATCGAACAATAAAAGTCGGTTATAGCATCCGTCTTAATCACCGATTCGGCAGAACCGGCACCACCGGCACGGGACGGAGCGTTGTAAGGACGGTCATACCAGAAGATAAACTGCCACGGGCTATAAATGGCAATACGTTTAGCCAATTGAGCCGCACGTCCGCCCATCTTTTCCGTCACACGTTCGGCAAAGAAACAGTTCGTGTAATCGCCTGCCCCGCAAATCATACGGTTATATAACGTATAGATCGCCTGATTCAAGTTCGGGCTTTCCTCATCTCCGCGGATACCTTCCTGCGTAATCAGGTTCGGGTAGGTACGGGAATAACCGGTCGGACGGTATTCGTCATGAACATCGACCATGAGTTCATATTTGGCCGCTTTACGAATTGCCTGATGCAGCCAGGCTGTCGAATATTGGTCGCCGACATTCACAAAACCGAATTTGATACCTTTGATTCCCCATTTTTTATACAGAGGAAGGATTTCATCTAACTGTTTATGCAAGGCCTTTTTGTTTACATAGACCAGGATCCCTACGTTTTTAGCGTTGGCATATTCAATCACTTTCGGCAAATCGAGCGGTCCTTTGGAACGCGCCGGGTCGACGGTAACGGTTGTGGCATCCGAAAGCGTATCTTCTTCTGCACCGTACCAGCCGGCATCGAACTCGACATAAGCAATATTGTTTTCAGCGGCAAAGTCGATGGCGGCAAAAGAGCCGGCAGTGGTTAAAGTCACCTCACGGAGCACTTCTCCCGGTTTAATCCAGCTGGTATTCTGAATCTGGTTCGGTTCGTTCAGATTCAACACCAAATCATTGTTCTGCACCAACTGTCCGGGATGGTCGGCAACCATCACATAACGCCAGGGAGACTGGTAACCGGCTAAATCGAGATTCACATGACCGGACAAGACAGACTGTACACCTATCCCCTCGTTACTCTTGCCCAGCTTCATGCGGGAATAATCCACCAAGGCAGCTTCGCCGATTGCCACGAACTTTCGGCCGTTTACCTGTATCACCTGCGGACGGTCTCCTACACCTTTCAGCGCACTCAGTTTCGTTTTAGAATAAGCGCCTTGTGCCATACCGGTCACCCAGGTATCGCAATCGCGGCTGAAGAGGAACTGCGTATTTTCGGCAGTCAGCGTACAATTCCAGAAATCAAGCTTATCGAAGGCATAACGGAAAGCCAACCCTTCATCATACAAGCGAACGAACAGGGTCATTTCTTTTTGGTTCTGATCGGAGCGCAATAAAAGTTCCAGTTCGTTATACCGGTTTGTCACCAGCGAACGTTCCCCGTAAACCGGTTGCCAGGTCTGGTCGACCGAAGTTCTCGCCTGACCGGTTACCTGCCAGTTTCCGGCTAACATGTTTTCTTTCAGCTCCAGCTGTAATGTTTTCGCTTCCATGACTTTCTCCCCCTTGTCGGACAATGCAATCCGTACAGACTTTTCATTCACCAGGATATCCGCCTTCAATGTTTCCGAAGGGCTTGTCAATGGCAACATCGTTTGTGCACAAATCCATAAGGGTTGTAATAAGGCACACAATAATAAATTTACTCTTTTCATATGTAAATAAATTGCGCTCCCTATCTCAAGAGAGCCGTTTAAACCATTAATAAATTGATTTTTTTAGAGTTCAGACAAAACAAAAGAGAGCACTTGTATAGATACAAATGCGGTTGGCTATTATCTTTGGGCATTTTATAATTTTACAACAGCTAAGAAAAAAAATTTCATACACGCGTTAAAGGACTCGCAGTCTTGACCGCTTAGCAGTTGAGATCAGTTTCATGAGCGACCTCTTGCTGTTTCTTACGACAACAAGCCAGTAAAAATCGACCTTCTCTATGTTTTTAACCTACTTCTGGGATTGGACCATCATCACGGCTGATTTTAACTTTATAGCCAAGTGCTTCCAGCTCTTTCTTCAAGTAATTTTTCCGTTTCTGCTCCATCCTTTGGTTGAGATATTCCGCACCGAGTTCCTTATACTCACAAGCCTCTTTCAGTACATGCCATACCGATTTCAGGATCGAGTGTCCTACTGCTACTAAAGCCCTCTTTTTCCCTCGACGGGCGGCTAAACGGTGATAACGTGCACTGTAAAAGGTGTTCTTGGTACGGGTGGCTGCCCACGCAGCCTCCGTGATTACGGCTTTCAACTGTTTGTTGCCATGGGTGGTTCTACCACTTTTTTTTTACCTGCGCTCTCGTTATTGCCAGGACAGACACCGGCCCACGAAGCCAGGTGCTTTTCGGTTGGAAAGGCTTCCATATCCACACCTATCTCTGCTATCAGGTCTTCAACCGTTTTCCGGCTAAGTCCGGGGATCTTCTGCAAGAGTTCCATCACATTCTCATAAGGAGATAAAACCTCTTTTATACGGCAGGTAAGGTCAGCTATGATGGCTTTCGTCTGTTCCATATCTTTACGGATGGTCTGCAACATATAGATGTGATGCGGTTCTATAAAGCCTTCACAAGCCTGATAAAGAAGTTCCGGACTGGCTTCAAGTTTTTTATGATAGATGCAAGTTATGTCATCCATTGTTACATGACCCTTATCGATCAACATATCTATCAGCTTGTTCGCCACGACTCCGTCCAGGCTGCACACCACGCTGGAAAGTTTGATGTTACAATCTTCCAGGATACGAACAATACGGTTTTTCTCAGAAGATACATGCTGGATCAACTTGTTACGGTAACGGGTTAAATCACGAAGCTCACGTTGTTCACGCTCCGGGATATAACTCGGTTTCAACAAACCTGCTAAAAGCAGTTTGCAAATCCAGGCACTATCCTTTTTATCCGTTTTGTGCCCGGGAACATACTTGATGTGCCGTGCGTTCACGATCCAGACTTTCATATCAGGACATTCAAGAATCTTATAGACCGGCTTCCAGTAAACACCGGTACTTTCCATGGCTACATGCGTAATGCCACTGGATAATAACCATTCTTTTAATTCTGTCAAAGAACTACTGAAGGTCTTGTAACTGCGGGTTTCAGTTTTGAGACCTTCGCCACTTATCGTAGCAACTACCATGTCCTTGTGGACATCTATTCCACAACCCCGGAGGATGACTTGTTCAAAAGGTACTGTTTTCATTGCATTCGTTTTTTCGAGTGAATGACACTAAAGTAAACAATACCCCCCTATTTACATGCTCTTGGACGAAATTTATTTCATGGATGTTTCATGATATTTCTTTTCATACTACCAACATCTGCCTAATTAAAAGGGTGTTGTACAAGCAATGGACGCTGTCACAACACCCTCTTTCAATATGTATTACAAAGGAACGAATAAATTTTAATATCCGTCATTCTGAACCAGACCACCTTCCTTGTTTGCTTCTATTTCAGAATTTGGGACAGGTAATTTATTCAGATGATCATCTAATTTATACCCGGCCTGGATAACCTTCGGGTTATATTTCATCAGGTATTCGACCAGCTTATTCATTCGCATCAAGGTATTCAGACGGAAATCTTCCAGATAAAGTTCGCGGGCACGTTCGTCCAGAATCAGATCAATATTTACATCGGAAGCTGTTACCGGAGTTGCGTTTGCTCTATTACGTACCGCATTTATATCTGCGGCAGCAGCATCTGCTTTTCCGGCCAGCAAGTTTGCTTCGGCACGCAATAAATAGGTTTCTGCCAGACGCATAATATACCAGTCTTTATAAATACGGCCATTGTCATGGGTTTCTCCACTCGTGGCATCTTTGAACTGTCCGTGATGCTGGGCAGCAATTATCTTCATATAAGTAGGATCGGTAACCTGGAAAGATGTGGCTTTATCTCCCAGAGTCTCTTCAGTCATAAGCTGACCGTAAAAACGGCCGTTAGGATTCGTCCAGTAATATTCCCGCTTCATATTGTATTTTGAATTACGGATATCCTTGTTCCAGCTATCTTTGTATTGCCAGATTTGCTCGGCTGCATATTTCGTAGGAGAAACAGCACCGACCGGTCGTCCTCCCAAAATATCCTTCAACCAATTGGGTGTGCCGTCCAAATCTTTTTGCGACCACCACGCGGCACCAAACTAACGTTCCAATCCGAAATTACCGCCAGAAACACCTGTATTGCCACCCCCTTGCAGTTCAACATCAAACTGTACATTCCAGATACATTCCTTATTTCCATCGATACGGTTGAAATTATTCTCCCTGAATAGATCCCAGTAGACATCTCCCCAAGGTTCTTTTTCACCCTGATAGTCATAACCTTCAAATGTAAAATCTTTCAGTTTGCCGAATCTCTCCGTCATCAAAGACATAGACGGATTGTTTATAACAGCAGTGGCCTGTTCCACCGCTCCGTTATAATCTTTCAGGCAAATCAGAATCTCCGATAACAAATGGCGGGCTGCAACATTGGAGGCTCTCCCTCCTTTTTGATTATCTATTTCCGGCATCCATTGAACTGCAAACAATAAATCTTCCTTACATTGCTTATAAATTTCCTCCTGGGTAGCACTTTGATAATTGAATTGGGGAGACGTAGTCTCTTCCAACACAATCGGTGCCTTTCCCCACATATTACCCAAAAAGCGATAAGCAAAAGCACGCAAGAATTTAGCTTCTCCGACAATCGCATTCTTCTCTTCTTCGGTATTCCATTTTACCAGAGAACTTTCAGCCCGGTCGATAATCACATTACAACTGTAAATATATCCGTATAACCGCTGCCACCATTTCTTTGCAATTCCATTATCCGCATTAAGGGTATTCCAATAGAAATATTCCGTATATACATCGTTCGACGTTCGCGGATTATTCAAATCAACATCAACCCCCATCAGGTCAAAATTCTGCCATTGGTCTGAATTAGCATAAAAATCATTTCGTATGCTCAGATAGATATTCGCCAGGGCAGCCTCAAAACCTTTTCTATCCGTATATGAGTTTTCCGGTGTTAAGAAGTCCTTAGGTACCTCTGTCAGCAAATCATAACATGAAGTCATGGACCCGGCAAGTACCAATCCTATAAATAGTTGTCTTATTACTTTCATTTTTAATCAGATTAGAAGTTAAACAATAAAGTCATTTGATATGTACGGATAGAAGGAGAAGACGAAATCTTCAATCCGGAATCCGTCTCAGGGTCCAATCCATCCCAATGAGGCGCGAATGTGAACAAGTTGTCTGCACTCAGGGACAAACGCATGTTATTAAATCCGAACGGTTTCACGTAAGGAGACAAATCATAGCTTAAAGCAACCTTCTGCAATTTAATAAAGCTGCGGTCCATATATTTGGTACCCTTGTATCGTGCATTTGAATTATAGTCCAGACGGGGGTACTTCGCTCCCGTATTCTGTGGTGTCCAATAGTCGAAAACAGTCCGGTTATGGGCTCCGCTGTTTATATATTCATCATAATAGGGCGTATTGTTGCCTGACAGGAAGTAACCGTTTCCACCCCAAATGGAATTAATATAAATCATCAGGGAGAATCCTTTATAATCAAACGTATTCGTCAGACTCCAACGGAAATTTTCTTTAGAAGTACCCAGGAACTGACGGTCTTTGTCAGAACTGATTTTCCCATCACCATCCACATCTTCCAATTTGTAGTCACCGGGACGCATACCTTCCATGATTGTACCATTGTCCACATCTTCCTGTTGCCACATGCCATTTACTTTATAATTGTAAATAGTACCTAATGTTTTTCCGATAAAGTAACCGGAACTGATCAGGTCGTCCTCTTTTCCGTCACCATCATTATCTTCGCCATAAATAGTAACCACTTTATTCCGGTTCAGGGAGAAAGCAAAATCAGAAGTCCATCTGAAGTCTTTCGATTCTATATTTACCGAATGTAATCCAATCTCCACACCTTTGTTCCTGATCTTTCCTAAATTAGATAACATAGACGTTTTACCGGAAACCGACGGCAACGATAAACTAAACAACAAATCTGTCGTGTTGGTGAAATAGGCATCTACAGTACCGGAAAGCCGGTTCTTCAACAGAGAGAAATCTACTCCCGCATTAAATCCGGTTGTTTTTTCCCATCCTAAATCATTCAAGGCAAACGAACTGATACCCTGTGTAATCGAATAAGAAGGGTCTCCGGCAAAAATATACTTATTAGTACCCACTTTAGCCAGCGTACTGTAAGGGTCAATCGACTGGTTACCGTTTGAGCCGTATGAAACACGCAGAGCCAGATTATTAATAGGTTCAACATCTTTCATAAAAGACTCATTGGAAATGTTCCAGTTCAAACCGCCGGAAGCGAATGTCGCCCATTTCCGGTTAATGCTGAAAGCTGAACATCCGTCACGACGAACCGTTCCCGTAATTGAATAACGCCCGTCGAAAGTATAAGTACCACGTGCCATCCAAGCTATCGCGCCACTTTCACCGGCACCGGTATTTACCGTCTGCGTTTTACCGTCTTCCAGTTTATTATCCCCCAGGACCGTATTATCGAAGTTTTCAGCATAGGCAGTTGTACTTTCCCAGGTGCGACGTTCCCGCGAGTACAGGAAGGTTGCATCGACATTATGTTTTTGATTAAAGGTGTTATTATACTTTATCATGTTATCCAGCAACATGTTGTAGTTGTTCTCATGCTTCCGTTCACCTTTACCGTTTTTCCCCTGGCCGGCCGTAGTATATTCGTCATAGAAATAGTATTTCTCCGACCAGCGTAACGTATTCGAATAAACCATCTCATAAGACAATCCTTTTACCCAGGGAACGGTTATCTTAGCATTCAGTATAGCTCCCAGGATATTGTATTTTTCCGTATCATCGGTCTTCATACTCCAGAAAGGACTTTCAAAAGAAGTAGTTGTTTGCGGATATTGCAGGTAACGACCTTCATCATCATATAAAGAGGCATACGGACTGAATTGTGCCGCTTTAGTCATCGAAGGAGAGTCGCCGGAATAATCGCGAATACTATAATTTGTTTTTACTCCCACTTTCAGCCAGCTTGTCAAATTGCTGTCGATATTGACACGTCCGGAAAAGTTTTTATAACGGTCGTTCATGACAACACCTTTCTGGTCGGTCAGTGCCGCTGAAATATAATAATTGGCAAAATCCGAACTGTTGGATATGCTGACATTAGCCTTTAAGTTATAAGCATTCTGACGGAACAATTCATAAGGATCGCTAAAGGTCGGACGATGGTCTGAAGTGGCATTATAATTGTCAGCTTCTTCCGGTTGGAGATAAATAGCTATCTTCTCAGGATCGGCATCCAATCCGTTAGCCTCACGCACGTCTAACAATTTTTTAAGATATCCCTGCGCATCATAGACTTTCAAACGTTTCAATTCATTGCTTATCCCATACGACAAATTCACAGAGAACTCCGGCTTAGAAGTTTTGCTTCTACCCCGCTTCGTCTGAATCAGGATAACCCCATTCGACGAACGGCTACCATAAACAGCCGCAGCGCTGGCATCTTTCAAAACCGTAAAACTCTCGATATCTTCAGAGGGGATATCTGCCAACGAACCGTCGTAGATAGCTCCATCCAATACGATCAACGGATTATTACCACCGTCCCGGGTTGAATTCTGGCCACGTATACTGAATCCTGCCACACTACCGGCTTTATTCACACCTCCGACATTCAGACCGGGAACCGAACCTTTAAGCGTTTCCATAATATTGTTTGTCGGTACATCCCGGTAGGTATCAATATTCGCTTTAGTAACAGAACCGGTTATCGCTTGTTTGTTTAGCGTACCATATCCAATTACGACCACTTCATCCAGGGCCTGTGTATCTTCCTGCATTTTTATCTTATAGACAGTCTGATTACTTACCGTTACTTCTTTGGTTGCATATCCGATATATGAAATCAGCAAAGTCATGCCCGGAGAAGCTTCGAGATTGAACTTTCCGTCCACATCCGTTATTGTTCCGGTTGTAGTCCCTTTTATCGAGACATTGGCACCGATAATCGGTTCGTTATTATCGTCGACGATAGCTCCGGAGACTCTTATGGGATTAGCACCAGCTTTCTTTACAGCAAGATAAATCTGATTGTTATCTTTCTTCTCATAGATTAGTCCAGTCCCATTCAGCAGACGGCTCATAGCTGCATCTATCGACTGATTATTGACTTCAAAGGATACTGTTTTATCCAAATCAGGAAGTTGATTACTGTAAAAAAATCGGTAATCTGTGGCTTTCTCAATAGTACGTAACGCCTGCTTGATCGTTTGTTGCTTTACGTTGACTGTTACCTGTGCGAAAACCGAAGTGGATAGAAAGCCTGCTATACATATAGCTCCTATCTTTTTCATAATATTTCCTTTTTCCGGAAAGGAAGAAATAGTTTCTGATTTTTTATTCATACTTTTGTGTAGTATTAAATGGTTAATTACCAGAGAGTGATTACTTGCGAATTTTCAACTCTCTTGATTGACTAATGAAGGGGAAGGTGTTGCAAGCACTTTCCCTTTTTGCGTACATGTGTTTTTTCTAGGTCATATCGATAATATTTAAAGGGTTAATCACTATAGAGTTCTATCACGTCCTCTTTTTTCTTATAAAAGACAGAAGAGGTAAATTGCAAAGCATATAACGTTGATTGCAAGCTGGCATTTTTCAGTGTACCGGTGAAAGTAATGCTATTCAGCTTATCGCTTTTAATCTCAAACTTCACATTATAATTACGCTCCAGCAGCTTGATAATATTCAGGATCGGCTCATCGTTGAATACCATTTCATTATTCATCCAGGCGATAAACAACCGGTCATCCTCCTCTTGTTTCTTTGTCATCCGGGTATCTGCCAACGAATAGACAGCCACTTCCCCCGGACTTAAATGAAGGGACTGTTCCGGCGATGAAACTATAACCGAACCTTCTGCCAGATAAGTCGTGATATTTTCATCATCAGGATAAGCATGGACATTAAATGAAGTTCCTAAAGCACGTACCTGGATATCACCGGCTTTTACGATGAAAGGAGATTGGGCATCTTTTGCTACATCAAAATAGGCTTCGCCGGTCAGTTCGACCTGACGCTGTTTCCCGTTAAAATGACTGCCGTAACGCAGTTTGGAATCGGCATTCAGATGGACTATTGTGCCGTCCGGCAAGGAAATATCCGACTTTTGTCCGTGACCTACTTCTACGGTCATATCGTTATATTTGGTTAACAAGCGGTTTTCGTTCCAATAGAATAACGATATGGCGACGGCACCGAAAACAGCCGCGCAAGTAGCCATACGCATAAAAAACTTTCTGATATTTATCTTTGTTGGGTTAGCCGTTGCAGTGATAGCCTTAAAAATCCGCTCGTCTGTCGAATCAGGCATATGACCGAAGGAATGATCCCATATTTTATCAAAATCATCCGTCCACCTGTCCGGGTCATTCAACAGCCCGGCTAACTGACGTTTTTCACTTTCAGTAGCTTTATTATCGTAGAATTTATCTAATAATTCAATTTGTCTGCTCATAGTTATTCCTTTAAAATAAGAATGAAAAAATAGGATAAAGTAATAAAGCTATGCCATTCAGCAAGTCACCCCTGTTCGCTCTCAGCATCTGGCTTAGGAACTTTGTCGACTGTTTCAGATGACTCTCCACCGTGTTTTCCGAAATATCCAACAGGCTGGCTATCTCCTTTTGCGAAAGATGCTCAATGTGTTTCAAGCGATAGACTTTTTGCCTGGCGGGTGGCAACATGGAGATAATACGCTCCACTTCCTCCAGCAACAGGTTCAACTCGACTTCATCCTCCACACAATTCTCGGCTTCCCTGACATTCTCAATCTGTGAGATCATCAACTGTTCCTGAATACGTTTTGCCGTTTCTTTCAGGAACAGGTTACGAGATACCTTTTTCAGATAACCCTGAAATGAAAATTCAACCACAATCTTCTTCCGGTTCTCCCAAATAATGATAAATGTCTCCTGCACAACTTCCTCTGCCATCGAATAATCGCCGTGCGAAAGCCGGATGACAAACTGAAAGAGAGTATGTTTATATCTATTGTAAAGCTCTGTGAAAGCTTTAAAGTTATCAGACATAATCTCTTTCATTAACTGTTGGTCTGATAACTGCTCAATTTTGTGCATTCGTGGTATTTTTTCTATAAATGATACATTGCATTATTACCGAATCTATATTAAGGATACTATACCGTTATAGTTTCCGTGATTCGGGTACAATTATTTAACATTGTTTTGCATAAGCGAGGTAACGGACTGGAAAATGGTGGCGTTACCATACAAATATAAAAGCAGCTATTACTATAAAAAATAGCTGCTTATTAAGTGGTTTATTATTGCAAACCTTTATTTCCCCATGGCAAACCGATACGTCTGACCGGCCTCTGTCTTCATTTTTATAAAATCACCGTCCACGGTTCTCTTACCGGCAACCGGGTCTGTAATCTCGACTTTCTTACCTTTCCACGGATTCTGTAAAGTTAAATCGCGACCTTTCTCACTGACAAGAGTCAAAGATGTGACTGCTCCGCCTTTCAGTTCGCTGGAAACCAAGAAGGCACCATCCACCCGGATCTGATGGAACGACGCATCCTTATCGCGAGGCCATACAGGAAAGACACGGACAATGTCCTGGTGTCCCATACAGAGCATTTCGTTGATCGTATTGGGTACCGTGCTCCAGTTTTCGATACCATGCGGGTTATTTAACTGGAAGCCATTCGGGTAGGTATGTTTTGAATAAGTGTTCAAATGAGCCAGGATGCTATCCGGCTTATAACCGATCCGCACGGCTGCCGGGAAAAAGCTGTTACTTCCATTCGAATCCAGCCAACGTTGCATTTCATCGACTGTGTTATAAGCGACCTCCAGTAACCTGGGATCACTGTTCAGACCGATCTGGCCTGCCGGATAAATATGCTGGATTCCCAATGTGTTTCCGTCCCACCAGTCGCAACCTTTTTCCGTATACCGGAAGACTGTCTTACCGTTTCGCTCCTGCAACGGATAATCGGGAAGATGTTCTTTGATAAACTGCCACTGCGTTCTCTTTTCTTCATCGACTCCCAAAAGAGCGCTCATGTCAGAAACGGTCTGCATCACCATCCGCACCAGTCCCAATGAAAGAATAGGATTCATCGTCCCGACCGTACCTTCATGGATCGCATCATTATAAATGACATAGCGGTCACCTTCACGTGTCAGGTAATTCTCCCAAAAGGTGGCAACCCCTTTTACAAAAGGATACACTTTCCGGGTATAGGCTTCATCCCAGGTATGATAAAACTGCATAGACATATTAACGACAGCATAGGCGGAGTTGCTTTTTTGTCCCCAGAACATACCTTCGTCTTCTATATTTCCGCTTTTAATCCAGTCATAATAATAGGTATCCATGAACGGAGTCCTGCGGGTCGTCTCAACACCTAATGGTCCCGCACCTACAGGCAGCAAAATGCCTCCCGGAATGCCGGTGACTTTCTCCTAGTAATAGTTTCCTCTCTCTATCTGTGCCAGCATAGAGGAAATATAGGGATCAGCCTGCTCAATCCTGTTTGCCGAGTAAAGCGCATAATAAGGGGCCATATGGTTATAGTTCAGATGATAGTCCCCATTCCAGTAAGGACGTTCCTTCGTGATCCAAGTACCAAAAATAGAGGGTGGAAAATCCATATCCCGGCTACAGGAACCCATGCCGTAAAGAGAAAGGTAATATTGTTTTTCAATTACACTATCCGGTATGCTGACATACGATTTTTCCCAATAATTCCGCCACCATTCTTTATGGCTTTTCTCTATCTCAGCCTGTCGTGCCGGAGTAAAATCTTCTACTTTTTTTATGACAGTAGCCACGCAATCGTCACTCTTGAAATTGCTAGAGAAGGCACACACCAAACGGACCGTTTTCCCCGGTTCCAAGGTGAATTTGCCATCCGTAGATCCGATCACCCGTAACGCCATAGCACCTTTAGTCGGTATATCGACAGAGTCTACGAAGGCACGGGACAGATACTCGATACCATTCGGTCTCGTCTCATGCTCCCTGACATCGGGGAATATCCGTTCACGAGGCGGATTATCAATCTGTTCTTCTTTTCCCAAGAAAGATATTCCGGCAGAACCTTCCACAGAACCATTCCCTTCCATATTCAAATCCACAATCAACATATCTTCCGTGGCAGAAACAAAGGCTTTATAGGAAACGGAAATATCCCCTTTGGTAAAGCGGGCGGTCGATACGGCATCATATAGCTGTTGTTCCACCAGATAGGAAGCATCTTTCAATTGAGGGATATCCAGTTCTATCTTACCCAGGACAAGAGGAAATGATTCGTCCAAAGCAGACTTCAGTCTCCAGAAATCATTCCGGGCGACATAAAAGACCTGCGACTCCGGTGTTCCCGACAAGGCAACCCCGGTAAAACCATTCCCCAACAAAGGTGCATCGACCGAATGCGGTACGGGTATACGTTTAGGAGGTTCCGTAAAGCGGATGGTGTGTTTTCCTATGATATTTTCTGCCTGACTTCCCGACTGATTAGCTTGATCCGTACAAGCAGAAAATAAGAGTGTACTCAATACGGACAGGGATAGTATTAAATTCTTCTTCATTTGTAAATAAATTGTGCTCCGCTAAGGGATATACTGTTCAATTATGTGTCTTCATTTCAAACACAAATATAAAAGCAGCTATCGCTATAAAAAATAGCAAATAGCTGCTTATTGTGTGGATTATTATTGCTTTTACAATAATAACAAGTTCTCTGATTATTCACATATACTCAACGAGACAGGGCCTAAAAGTCCAGCAACCCCATCTCCCCTATATGGAGTCGGAATCGTCTGATAATGATTCAACAATGTACTATAAACCAAGACTTCCAATTGGTTATCACCTTGTTTAACATACTTGCCTATCTCAACTTTGTATGGCGGTCTCATCAGTATGCCCACCTCTTTACCATTAACTTTTACCTCACAGGAAGCATTTACATTGCCCAGGTCCAGAATGACTTTACCGGATGCTTCGGCTTTTGGTATTGTTATCTGCTTTCTGTAATACATTCCACCTGAATAATATTTCAAGGCTCCGGTCTCCGACCAATTACCGGCATCCAAAAGCCCTTTCCCTGTTTTTATTTTAACGGGTTCACAAATCACACCAGTCCCCTGATAACCGGGTTTTCGTTTGATCGAAAAAGCGACCAGGCCAACTTTCTTCCGGGTTTCAGGAAAGATAATACGATACTTTCTCATCCCCGAAGAATCTTCGGATAGAAATCGGATATTCCCTTTTTCTATTGCTTTCCCATTAAACCAGACTTTCAAATCGCTTCCGGCTATCATCATGTCCATTTCCTGCATTCCCGGAACAGAATTAAAACGATAATTCCAAGTAAGATTCTCTCCTCCGTAAGGATCATACAACAAATGATCTCCTAAAGCCCAGCGTGTAGAAATTATTTTGTCGTATGAAGACGGCTTTGCCGGGGTAACGGATGATGCAGGGAAAAATACAACGGAACTTCTCTTTCTAAAATCCCGATACGTACCTTTCTGAAACTTGAATTTACCTTTCTCTGTATTTGCATATGCTACAGTACATGGATGCCATCCTTCTTCCAACCAGATATTTTCATTCGCAGGCTTCTGGTCGATCAAAAGAAAATCAGGTTGAACACCATCAATTTCAATCCTATATGAACCTGTTACAGGGACATAGACTTTACTTTTGTATATTTGATGCGCTCCCTGGTCCAAAATGAAAAAGCCATCGCTGACTTTACCTTTCAAACCATGCCATCCTTGTGATCCCGGATTGTCAAAAACACCATACTGCCATGAAAACTCCAACATCTCTCCTGACGATTCATTTCCTTGTAACACATTATCCAACGGGATATCCGTGGACGTACATTCTGTGACAAATTGAGGTCCAAACCCATACACACTTTCAGGCCATTCCGAATCATCGAAATCTGTCAACATCCAGTTTTGAGGAGAAAGAGTAGCCGGTCGATGTTTAAAAGAACGCGCCTCAGCACCGATAACATCCGAAGCCGGAAAACGATAATCTCCCCATTTATTATCTAATGTCGGCAATAATTCCGTCTCCCACAAACCTATAATTAAGGATCGGTATATCAACTTCGATTCCTTTTTGCCTTCAGGCATTACAATAGGTGTTCCTTTTGAAAAGACAAACAAATACGAATTATCCGGCTCTTTATCCAATCGGAGCCATGTTCCTTCTTTTGTTTGGCGAACAACCGGATAATCGGAGATTGTTCCGTCAGAAGCATTCCAAAGTTCAACTTTACCCGTAGCTCTGAAAAAACATTCTGTACCTTCAGGCACGTCCATAACCATATAGACATCACGTTCTCCCACATATCTATGTAAAACCTTCCCTTCTCCGGTTCCTGATATAAAATCCGGAACAATCAAAGATTTTATCTGCTCCGACACCTTATCCTCCGACACATACAATCCTACTCCCCCCGAATCATGAACCTGTTTCTTTACTTTTTTTCCTTGAGAAACTTCCAGGGATGTCGCACCGAATACTTCCCGGATTATTGCATCCGCTTTCGAATCGTTTTCTCCCATGCAGGTACTGGCCTTCGGCAACTCGCCTGTTGCTATTATTATCCCTCCCGAACGATAAAAGTCCCGTATTTTTAATAAAGAAGAATAATGCATCGCTTTCATATCTGCCAAAATCAATATACGATACTTTTCTCCCGAGATATTCAAACAGCCGTTCTCTACTTTTGATTTTTGCAAGGACCTGTAATCCATAAAATCATAATCCAAACCGGAATTACTAAGTTTCATTGCCTGTTCAAACGCAATCTTTGTGTTAGCATCCGGATAGGCCTGCATCGATTCCGTAGGATACATCAAGGCTATATCACAGACATGAGTACCTTGACTCATCAGAAAACTCAATCTCTCTGTATATTGAAGCCATTGTTTCATATGCGGCCAATAAGGCATTCTGAAATGAAAACAAGGCGGAGCCCATTCCCACCAACCACCATGTGTGGAATAATATAATCCATGCATACAGACTAAATTTCCACCTGCCATAAAATGATGGTCCATTTGTTTGGTCAGCCATGAGCCCGTACTTCCCCATCCCATACTATGAAAAGCCTCAAGCCATGTTCGCGGACGTTCATATAAATGAGCTATTGAACTGGATACTTTCGTTTGCAAAAAACTAGAGCCGGTCGATGGAGCATCATTCCCCGGAGCTGTGTACCAAGAATTAGCCCTGAAATAATCAATATATGCCAATGGTTCCATTCCACGTCCAAAATTATCGCTTCCATAAATCAAACCGCGTGAAGCATGCCAATTATAAATGGGCTGAAAAAAGCGTTCTTCCGCCAAATCCATTAATACATCACAATAATCCAAACGTATCTTTGGTGTTATATCTCCGATACTTTCTTTCAAAGCAGGAAGATAAAGTGTGATATCATACCCTTTCCTTTTTTCAAATTCTTCCTTAAAGTCCTCCGACCAGGACCCTATTTTAATAGGATAAGACAATTCATCCTGAAAAAAATAGTTCATGCCCCCCGAAGCTGCATCTCCCATATTCTTTTCAAAACGATCGAAATACACGTTCACATATTCTCTTCCGATATCCGGATGCAACAAATGACTTTTTTTCGTTGAAAGAATATATATTTTATAGTCTTTCCCTTCCGGAGCTCTCCACAAAAGTTTTCCGCCTGATATATATTCTGTCAGATCTATTTTCCCCGGCCAGGCAACAGCACCGACCAATCTTTCCGGAATGTCATGAATAAAAGTGGTCCCTCCCCGAACAGAATCAGACACAATCTCCAAGTCACCTTGATAATTCTGAAATTTTTCTTCTTTCAACAACTCATCCGTATAATATCCATTGCCAATCCATCCTATGGTATAATCATCCATACCTAAACCGATGTTTTTCCGGGAACATTCTTTGGCAAACCAATTCCAGAAATTCCACCAATCTCCGGAGAACACCTTAGGCTTTCCTGCTTCTGTTTTTCCGGAAAGTCCATATCCGTCTTTCATTTCCCCAACATCCACTTCAGGGTCCATGTGTATATAACTTACAGCAAAACCATCTGTCGCAGATGCAGATAAAATGTCAAGCTGTTCTTTCATTCTTTCCTTATTCAAACTATCACCATTCCACCAATAAAAAGGAACGTTTCCATATCCCTTCGGAGGGTTGGCAAATTCAGAAAAGATATCCGTATCTTTTTTCGGATATCCCTTATATCTTTGTGACTGAGCATAAGTTACCAGACAGGAAAAAAGGTAAAAAGCAACTATTTGAAGAACGACTATCTTCCTCATAAATAAATTATTATTTTGTATTTTATTCGAAATCATAAACATCTGGTCATATAAAGAGGCTTCCCTTTTTACCACGGGAAACCTCTTTACTAATTTATTCTTGTCTTTAAATGACGACAAGATTATTACCAACCGGGATTTTGTTCCAGTACTACATCTTTATTCGTATCAATAACCGTTTGAGGAATAGGCCAAAGATTAAAGGGTTTTGTCAATGTTAATCTCGGATAGTCCCAATATGAATATTTTTTTATACGATCGGCAGCAACTGTTCCTCCCATGCGAAGCAGAGTATTCCAACGACTCTCTTCATACATCAATTCACGGGTTCTCTCGTCAAGGATCAAATCAAGACTAACATCATTAGCAGTCACCAGGTAACTACATTTTGCCCGTGAACGTAACATGTTTATGTCAGATGCGGCACCAGACTTGTCTCCGACTCTCAATTTAGCCTCGGCACGCAATAAAATGGTTTCGGGTAAACGTATCAGATAATCATCACGGAAAATGCTGCGCAATACCCTACCATCAGCCGCCAATGTATAAAAATCAGGACCTATTTTACATGATATCGGATATATCAAGGTGTAAGCACCATCGTCATATTTACCATTTTGATCTTTTTTATAAAGAACATCCCATGGAATCTGTTTTCCATAGTATTCGGATGTTTTTATATTTCCCAAAAAGACACGGCGTAAAACAGCCTCCGAATTACGTATATCTTCACCCCATTTTCCTTCATAAACACCATCACGAGAATAAGGAGTAGGAGTTACCTGGCTACAACCAAAACCCCCGACGTCTTCCATCTGACCACCGATATGCGCTCCTCCCTGATCTCTGAAAACAGGTCCATAAATAGCAGGATAATCCAAACAAGCCAAACTTCCGTCGGACTTATATACCTCATAATCTGATTGAGCACACCATATAGCTTCAGTGTTCCCATCCTGATAATCCTGATTTCCTACCTGGAAAAGATCCCAATAAACATTTCCTTCTATAGGATAACCTGCTGATGAATAAGTCCGGTCAGCAGTCTGTTCTACTGCCGAAGTTGCATAATAGAACTCCGGACCTTCATTTTTACGTGCACCGAAGCGCTCTGTCATAAGACTGTAAGTACCGGAATCTATAACATCATTGGCATACGAAATAGCCTTATTATATGCACTGGCAGCATCACCGCCTTCCGCTTCCAGCAACACTCCCTTATCAATGTACAATTGGCAAAGATTATGCTGAACAGCCGCCCTTACCAAACGTCCGGCTTCTGCTGTCGTAATAGGCAAATCGTTTATGATATCTTCCATTTCGTCGATAGCATATTGATAGGTCTCCATACGTGTCGAACGTTTATAATCATATTTAGGAGTAGAAGTTATTTCTGTTACCAACGGAACTCCTCCAAATAGTTCTCCTAAATTTCTGTAAGCAAAAGCTCTGAAGAATCGGGCCTGAGCAATGATATAAGCTTTGTCGGATTCCGAATTCCACATTATATGCTCTAAATTTGTGGCATAAATGGCGGTATTGGCAGCATTAATCAGATAATAAAATGCGGCATATGTATCTTTGAATACCCCATATTCCGAATTAATTATACTGTAATCATTAAACCGGTAAGAATAACGTATAGTCGGTACATCCAGCACATCAGTTCCGTTTCCCATTCCATACGACCACAAATTCAATTCCCCAAAGTTATTATAAGGACAATATATATTATGTACTTTGATATAGCAAGTAGTAAGTACTTGATCTACCTGTTCGGAGGTAGTAAATACATTGTCGATTGTGTAAAATGTTTCAGGATCTTCTTCCAGAAATTTATTATCATCACAACCAACGACAGTAAAGATTGTCATTAATAGCAATAACGTTTTATATATATATGTTCTTTCCATTGTTTTATAAAGTAAAATTTAGAAACTTAAATTCAAACCCAAAGAAACGTTCGTCATTATCGGATATGTCTGACTCAATGCAGTGCTACCGGTTTCCGGATCACCACCGTCCCAGCCGGTAATCGTTGCCAGGTTTTTCCCTGTAATGAACATTTTAAAATTATTAATTCCCATATTCTTCACCCATGGTTGGTTGAATGTATATGAAAGTGTTACATCCTGCAAACGAACATAAGCTCGGCTTTGTAATCCCAGGAAATAGCTATCTCCTGTAAAAGTTGCAGACGGATATTTGTTACTCGGATTCGCCTCTGTCCAATAAGGAATATACAGACCGTTGGAGGCAAACCACTTTCTATCCCCGCCTGTTATATAAGCGTTCGTATTTCCGGCCTGATAATAACCGTTACCTCCGAATACACCGGCAATCATAACATATAATTCCCAGTTTTTATATTGCAAAGTGTTACTTAAGTTTAGTTTGAAATTAGGAGCTTTATTCCCTATGATAGAACGATCTTTTTCATTAATCACTCCATCGTTGTTTTTATCCACATACTTAGGAGTTCCGGCAGAAACACCATTGGCTTTCATATATTCAGTATCATCCGTCTGAACAATTCCATCCTGTTCATATCCGAAAATAGAATGTATCGACTCCCCTATAAACAGGCCATTTCCAATATCATCATCTTCCTTTCCATCACCATCAAGATCCTCACCATACAGATGAACCAACTTATTACGGTTCAACCAGAATGTCAGTCCCGTAGTCCAGTTAAATTCCTTATTCTGAATATTGACAGTCCGTACAGTAGCTTCCACACCTCTGTTTTTGACTTCTCCCATAGAAGAATACATACTTGCAAATCCCGTCATAACAGGAATCGACCGGGAGAAGATCTGGTCATATGTTTTAGAGAAATAAACATCTACATCGACAAACAAACGGCTATTCAACCAGGTTGATTCAAATCCCATATTCCATGCTTCGGTTGTTTCCCATCCCAAGTCTGAATTACCGATAGTACTCTGGTTAATACCGTATGACGGTTTTCCAGAATTACCAAAAGGATAATATATTCCCCCGGAATGGCCGGTTGCAACCTGTGACAATGTGGAATATTGTGTTAAACCCTGATTCCCATTTTTACCCCATGAAAGTTTTATCTTCATATCATCCAGAAAAGCCACACCTTTTATAAACGGTTCATTGGTGATACGCCAGGCTGTTCCTATGGCCCAGAAATTACCCCATTTGTTATTTGCACCAAAAACAGACGAACCGTCTCTCCTATAAGATGCTGTCATATAATAAGTGTCGTCAAACGAATAAGATGCTCGTCCAAAATATCCGATATTCGTTCTTTTCCAGTTATTCAAAGAAATTTTCTGTGTAGAAGCGTAATGAAGGCCGTTCAACCCTAAAGCCGTATTCCCGTTCGATGCAAAGTCACTACCCGACAAAGTCTGAGATTCATACTTCTGATAGTCACGAGTCGCCACAGCTGTCAGATCAACGCTATGTTTTCCAAATACCTGGTTATAATTTAAAATATTATCAATCACATAACTGGTTGTTCTTTCGTTTGCCATACTACCTCCGGCACTACTTAAATAACTATTTTGAGTTGCAACAGAGTAACGCGAATCATCATCATACGATCCGACCGGAACATTGTATGACTCATGCGTAAAGTCACCGGACTTCCTGTAATTAAGATTTCCTGCATAATTGAAACGGTAACTTAAACCGGAAATCCATGGGCATTTAACTACGGCATATGCATTTGCACGAAGATTATCACGAAAATCTACATTTTCTTTCTTCGACTCATCATCGATCCCCCACAAAGGATTACCTCTACCACGTGTACCGTCAGGTATAGCTTCAAGCATCCCATTCGGTCTGTACATCATTGCATACGGAGATAATATTGTAGCAGACCAGATATTAGCGCCAAGGCCGGAATAATCTGTTCGGGTATATGCAGCATCAAGACCGATCTGCAGCCAACTTGTAATATCGGTATCTACCTTAGCCAATACCGAAACACGTTCATAATCATCTCCTTTTATCACACCACCACTCTCAGTATAAGAAGCAGACAAATAGTAATTCATTCTATCCCCTGCTCCGGATACGGCAGCCTGATAATCCTGGGTCCATCCTGTCCGTGAGATTTCATCCAGCCAATTGATTTCTTTCCCTGAATTCAAATTCAGTTCTTCCTGAGGAACCAAAAAACTATAATCAGAATATCCGTTTGCCGCAGAAGTTGCATCAAGCCACTGTTCGCCATTCATCAGTTCCGGTTTAAGATGCCACGACTGCATGCTTCCTTTTGCATTAAAATGGATAACCGGCTTGCCTTGCTTACCTTTTTTAGTTGTAATAATAATTACTCCGTTAGCAGAACGGGAACCATATGCAGCAGCTGAAGTAGCATCCTTCAGGACATCATAAGAAGCTATATCATTAGGGTTAATATCATTAACACTTCCCATAAATATAACTCCATCTACTACCACCAACGGATCGTTTGAACCAGATATGGAATTCTGTCCGCGAATCTGCATAGAAGGAGTTCCCCCGGCCGTATTTGTAGCACCAATATCAAGTCCGGTCACATTTCCTTTCAGGGATTCCAATGCATTTGTATTTGTCGCCAAAGAAATAGGAGAATTCTCCAGCTTGACGGAAGATACGGAACCTGTAAAATCTTTTCTTTTAGCTGTTCCGTAACCAATCACAACGATCTCATCCAAAGATTGTAAATCTTCTTTCAACAGAATATCCAAATGCTCTTTGTTTCCCAAACTGATCTCCTGGGTAATATATCCTATATAGGAAATTTGAATTACCACATTCTCCGGCACTTCCAGTATAAAATTTCCATCAATATCAGTGATGGTTCCAATTGTCGTACCTTTTACAGAGACATTCGCCCCGATAACAGATTCCCCATTCTGATCCTTGACTGTACCACTAATTTTTCGGGATTGACTACTTTGACTGTTACGCGATATTTTCAGAATAATCTGTTTCCCTACCACTTCATAGCTGATTTGTTTTCCCGCAAAGGCTTTTTTCAAAATAGCATCCAGACTTTCCTGGCGAGCCTCCACTGATACCTTTTGTGACTGATCTACTGTCTGATCCAGCATAAAGGAATAATCAGTTTTTGTTTCTATCTGTTTAATTAACTGCCGAAGCGATTCATTCTTTATTGATAAATCAATTTTTTCACTTTGGGCATAAGTAGAATTGAATATAAATAACGCAAGTAATAACGGAATTAACTTCCTTCTTAATTTAAACATTATGTAATAGCTTTAAGATTATAAAATATATTATATCTTTGCCTTTATATATCAATTAGTTATTCTGTCTAATTTTCGGCAGGATAAAAGTACAGGTATATATATTTCAAAAGGCATGGAGATTAGGGGTCTCTGTGCCTTTTACGCATAAGGCAAAACACGTCTGATAAAAGACTCTCTATTTATATCTGATCGTCACCTCCTTTCCGTTCAGTTTATACTCTATCGGAGATATCTTATTAATCATCTCTAATAATTCCGTCAATGATTCCGTCTTAATTGTAAACCAATAAGACTTAAGGGTATCCACATTAGATAAGGTAATATCCACTCCATACCAACGCTCCAATTTCTTCCATACTTCTTCCACTGGAGCACCATCAAACTTTAACAGGTTATGCCGCCAACTGGCTTCGATTTCCGCATCACAGGATTCAACCCGACAAGACAAATTCTTCTTAGAAACTATAGCTTCCTGATTAGGAGATAAATAAGTCAGCAAATTCTGGCCGGTAGCCGATAACAGACTTACTTTACCGCGAAGCAGGGCAACCATAATATTTTCTTCATCCGCATAGGTACTGACATTGAAGGCTGTGCCATGCACTTTGACATCTACTTCCCCGGCTTTCACAATAAATGGATATTGAGTATCTTTCTTTACATCAAAGAATGCCTCTCCTTCCAGATTGACGACACGGTCGTATGTACTATATTGATAATTATAAGATAAACGTGAACCGGAATTCAACCAGACAAGCGTCCCGTCAGGCAAGACAAGTTGTGTTTTTTGTCCGGGAGGAGCTATAATCACATTTTCAAACTGAGCAGCCTGCCAGGATTTTTCCGGGGTATTGATCAGAGAAGACAAAGCGAAACCCAGAACCAACGCCACGACAGCTGCAACGGAAGAGACGCGAATCAACAGGGAACGTGAATACAACGGAACCTGTTTCACTTTATACCGGATACGATCCTGTATCTTTCCCCAAACCATTTTCTTATCCGGTATCACATAAGCAGAAGTGTCCAAACGGACAGCTTCCCACTGTTTTCTTAACTTATCCAGTAAAAGGTGATGTCCTGGCTCTTCGTCAAGCCAGCGGATAACCTGTTCCTGCTCTTCGGTCGTACATTGCCGGGAGAGGTATTTCGCCAATAGTTCGTAAGGTATCTGTTTTTTATCCATGTTCTGCTATTTTATTCAGTAGACACATGGGCAGGGACAAAACCCCCAAAAGGATATGAATATTTTTTTATTCTTCTGTCAGTTTCAGTAAAAGGAAGAGAAGGGTAATGGTTTCATCAGAGTGTGCGGCCAGATACTCCCGGATCTTTTTAAGAGCGATCCCCATCTGATTTTCAACGGTCTTTACGGATATATCTTTTACTTGTGCTATTTCTTTATAGCTTAGTTGCTCTTCGCGGCTCAGGATGAATATTTCTCTGCATTTCTCCGGCAAAGACTCAACGGCGGCTTGCAATAGCTGATAGAATAATTCCCGGTCAACACAATCTATGGATTCGTTTTTCTCCAACTCGATGCGGGCCCATTTCTCTAACAAGACATTGTGGTTTTCTTCATCACGCAGGTAGTTCAACATACGATTACGGGCACTATTATAAAGAAAGGTCTTGATGTACTGAACGTCTTTTCCTTCGTAATCTTCCCAAAGGTTTACAAAGACATCCTGCACAACTTCTTCTATCACCTGATAATCACGGGTATAATAATTCAGGAAGCGGCATATAATTTCAAAATAATCATTATATGCATCTTTGAATGTGCTCTCGTTAATAATCATAGCAATATAGTTTTTTCTCTGTATATAATAGTAAAAAGCGGATGTCTCATCTCCTTATATCCCCGCGCAAAAATAAGTAAATAAATAATTATACAACCAATATCGGGGTAAAAATAACAAAGCTTGCAGTAATTGATCCCAACAGATATGAAAACGGATCAATCACCTGCAAGCTCGTACACCGGAGTGTTCTATCTCCCTTCCGGTTATTGGTTATTACAAGGGAGGCAGTGCTGTTTGCCTGCTTTCCCTTGTTATTTACATCTGATTCTTTTTGCATATCACAGCTGTGATACAAAAGAAATCCATCTGTGAAACAAACGGAATCCAACTGTGATATGAAAGGAGCACAGTTGTGATATGCAATAGAAATTAATAAACTACATATTTCTCCCCTTCAATCTTCAGTTCCCCGAAGCTACCTTCCGATTTATAAGGCTGGCCGCCGCCGATATATAATTCGACTGTGCCTTCTTTCTCGACCTGGTTACCCTTTTCATCCACCAAAGACAGTTCTTCGGGAGAAAGGGTGAAGGTTACCTGCCGGCTTTCACCTGTATCCAGATGAATACGTTTGAAACCTTTCAGGGCACGTAAGGGGACACGGGTGTTGCCGTTCTGCGGATGAGATACGTACAACTGAACCACTTCGTCGCCGGCACGCTTTCCGGTGTTCGTTACGGTTGTCGTCACCTGAATGCTTTCTCCGGTCTTGACGGTGGAGGCATTCTGCAAAGGAGCATACCCGAAGGTAGTATAACTCAAGCCATAGCCGAACGGATATCTTACATCGCCTTTGAAATAACGATACGTACGGTTTGCCATCGAATAATCCTCGAAATCCGGAAGATCCTCGTCATTCATATAGGTAGTCAACGGCATACGGCCGGCCGGGTTATAGTCGCCAAAGAGAACATCGGTGATGGCATCGCCGGCAGCTTGTCCGCCGTACCAGGCTTGCAGGATCACATCGGCATTGCGGCTCTCCCAGTCGAAGCTCATCACGGAACCGGACATATTGACCAGGATTAGCGGACGGCCCGTCTTTTTCAATTCCTTCATCAGTTCGGTCTGCACGGGAGGCAGTTTCATCGTTGTACGGTCACCGCTGGCAAACCCACCGTAACCGGCAGCTCCGGCATCACCGGCTTCGCCTTCGTAATCAGCGCTGATACCACCCACGAAAATAATAATGTCTGCTTTCTTAGCCTGAGCAGCCACCTGAGCAAAAGAAGGAGCGCCTTCGAGTTTCTGAACAATACCGACACCTGTCAGCGTATCGATCTGAATACTGTTACCAAAGCGTTTCTGCAAACTCTTATACGGGGTAATGATTTCGCTCGGCGTACCAAAATAGTTAGCCAACAGCGTACTGCCATTATCCATATTCGGACCGATCAGGGCGATACGTTTGATCTTGGAGGCATTCAACGGCAGGATATTCTTATTATTCTTCAATAACACCATTGATTTCTGCGCCATCTCATAGGCATGCTTTTTGTGGGCATCACATTCGATCACTTCACGACCGATAGATGCATAAGGCACCCGGTCAGCAGGATCGTACATACCCAGCTTAAACTGGATTTCGAACAGGCGAGCCAAAGAGACATTGATATCTTTCTCGGAGATCAAGCCTTTCTCCACCCCTTGTTGCAATTTCTGATAAAGATTACCGCATTCAAGGTCTGTACCGTTCAGAACGGCATCGGCTACGGCTTCCGTATCGTTGCTATGTGTTTTATGATACTTGGCAAAATCACTGACTGCCCAGCAGTCGGACGTCACATATCCGTCGAACTTCCACTGGTTACGAAGAATATCCTGTAATAACTCGTTATGCCCGCAACAGGGAGTTCCTTCAAAACGGTTATAGGCGCACATCACACCATGTACCTTCGCTTTAGTCACCAGTTCCCGGAAAGCGGGCAAGTAAGTATCCCAAAGGTCATACATGGAAACACGGGCGTCATAAGAATGGCGGTTGTGTTCAGGACCGCTGTGTACGGCATAATGTTTAGCACAAGCCACCGATTTCAGATACTCCGGATTATTTCCTTCCAGGCCGTGGACGATCGCCGAACCCATTTTGGCTGTCAGGTACGGGTCCTCGCCATAGGTTTCCTGTCCACGTCCCCAGCGGGGATCACGGAAGATATTGATATTCGGAGTCCAATAAGTCAGTCCACGATAGATTTCGCCGGTCTTGCCTGCTTTCAGGTCTTCATTGAACAGGGCACGTCCTTCCGAAGAGGTCATATCTCCCATCTTTTGAAGGGCTTCCGTGTCGAAGGTGGCAGCCATACCGATCGCCTGCGGGAAAACAGTCACCTTTTCCTTCGTACGAGCCACGCCATGCAACGCTTCGTTCCACCAGTTATAAGCAGGAATACCCAAACGGGGAACAGCCGGGGCGGCATGTTTCATCAACTGGACTTTTTCTTCCAGCGTCAGACGGGAAATGATATCCTGTACCCGGACATCCAACGGAAGGTCCGGATTACGAAACGGATAGTCGTACGTTTGTGCCATCAGGCCGCCCCAAGAGAGAGCGACCAGTAACACGATACTTTTCAGTTTGCTTTTCATGTGATTGCCTATTTTATTTGGTTACTTCTACAATAATCTTACTCTCTTTCAACCCTTCCGATACAGCAGTCAATTCGATCGGTTGTCCGGAACGGTCACTGGTGACAAGTACCTGGGCATAGCCGTTAAATGCATTCCGGTGTACATCGCTTCCGGCAGGGAAGACATCCGGTTCCTGACTACAAGGATTACCATTACCCACTCCCAGAATCTTGCCGTTACGGACATCGAAATGAATTCCGTTTTCAGCAGTAGGTACTACACGTCCTTTGGCATCCAACACTTTTACGGTAATGATAGCAACGTCGTTACCATCACCTTGGATAGAAGTACCGTTTTCACTGACCAGTTGCAAGGAAGCCGGATTTCCGGTAGTTTCGACCAACTCGGTGTATTTCTTTCCGTTCTTCTTCCCTTTGGCCAACAGCTTACCCGGGGTATATTTAACACGCCAAGCTGGAATATCAAACTTTTCAACCGTCTTTTTACCCAGGCTCTTGCCATTCAGGAACAATTCCACCTCATCCATATTGGTATACAGATGTACGTCGACCGAATCCGTACCGATTCCATTCCAATGAGGAAGCACATGCAACACCGGTTCTTCCGTCCACCAAGCCTTGTAATACCAGAATGCATCTTTCGGGAAACCGCAATAGTCTAATATGCCGAAATGAGAAACTACACCCGGCCAGAAATGCAACTGCGCCTCGCCTCCATAATCGAATCCGGTCCATACGAAAGCACCGGCAACAAACTTACGTGCATCGACATAACGCATCCATTCTTGTGCACGTGCTCCCCATCCCGGAACATCACGATCGTAAGCTTGATGGAAACCCTTCTTCGCATCAGTCTCATAAATACCACGCGTCATCACCGTACTTGCCTCTTCGGTGAAGATACAAGGCAGATTCGGGAACTTTTCATGAACTGCGTCGATATTGCCTATTTTATAATAATTAGAACCTTGTACATCTACGGCATAGGTAAAACCTTCCCCCCAACTACCGTTCATGGCAGCCGTGCACGGACGAGTAGGATCCAGTTTGCGCTGAACGGCTTTCATGCGCTCAACAATCATACGCCCCTTCTCTGTTCCCTGTATGGCAGGTTCTTCGTTTCCCAAACACCAAATGATAACAGACGGATGATTCCTATCGCGGCGAATGATTGTCTTCAGCTGGCTCAGACCTTCATCACTGGAGCTCAATACACGCAGTTCATCCATGACCAGCATACCCAGCGTGTCGCAAGCATTCAAGACAGATTCCGTCGGAGGATTATGGGAGGCGCGGTATGCATTTACTCCATACTCTTTCAGACGGGCGATTCGCCACGCATTCAGCTGGTCCGGAACAGCAATCCCCACACCGGCATGGTCTTGGTGGCAGCATACCCCCTGGATCTGTACTCGTTCGCCATTGAGGAAGAAACCTTCGTTGGCATCGAAACGGATGTCACGGATACCGAAAGAGGTATCGTAGCTATCGACAACTGCCCCATCCAACAAAATATCAGTATGTAACGTATAAAGCGTCGGAGTCTTCAACGACCATAAGTCAACCTGCCGTACATCCATGTATGTTTCCACCTCTTTCGTTTCCAACGAGGGTAAGGTAAGGGTTGTACCAGACTTGTTTACTTCTTTCCCTTGACAGTCGATTATACTGTTTTGCACAATAAGATCGACCGATTTACCACTTTGGTTCGTCACTTCTATCTGTGCCTTCACACGGGCTTCCTTCTTTTGCAAATCCACTTCGCTGGTGACAAACGTCCCCCATTGTGGGATATGCACGGGAGCCGTGCGGGTCAACCATACATTCCGATAGATACCGGCACCTTCGTACGACCATAATTCGGAATGAGTCGCATCTACACGGACGGAAATCACATTTTCCGCATCCTTTTCATAATTCAGGCATTCCGTTACATCGAAGACCAAAGGCACATAACCGCTCTCACCGCGTCCTAAATAGACGCCGTTCATCCATACCTGTGCATCACGGAAGATACCCTCAAACTCCAGTGTATACCGATCCCCTTTTACCAACTTGGGAGTAAACCGTTTCCGATACCAGCCCACACTGTTTTCGGGTGCACGTCCGCCCAACTTACGGTATCCTTTCATCTTGAATTGCTCTTGGCTATATCCCAAAGCCATCCCCCAGTCATGAGGTAAAGAGATCTTCTCCCACTTGCTGTCGTCAAACCGTTGCGTATGAGGAATAGCCAAACGTGATTCCTGGTCTGCATCCAGCATAGTCGACTCCTGCAAAAAGGCAATCTTAGAGAACGACAATGCCTGCCCGTAATTAAAATCCTTCTCCGGATTAGCCGCATGCCCTTTAACAAAAAGCCAATCCTGATTCAACAACTCTCTCTCCCGCTGTGACTGGGCACCCAGCCAAAGGCAGGGGAGTAATAACATCACTGTAAAAATCAATCTTTTCATTTCTCTGATCTATTGTTTCTTAAATGGATTAACGGCAGACCTCCACCTGTTCGGTCCGGGTAATACCGTTTTCGTTATAAGTATCTATCGTGAAATAATAAGTAACACCTTTATTCAGGCTGCCGATCTCCAGCGAGGTCTCTCCCATCACCTGGAAATTACTATACAACTTGTCTTCGGCAATGCCATAACGGACAATATACCCCTGGGCATGCGGCACTTCGTTCCAGGCCAAGCTGACTTTACACGGGTCTTCTTCATTCCGCTTAACCGTAAAGCCATTCACCGGACGGGGTTTGCTACCCAAACCGTTTCCGAATATCCTCAAATCGCGGACCGAGAGGTTGGACGATACGGTATATTCTTTATTCTGTAGTTTGATATAGCGCGCTTTGAACGGTTCTTCAAACTCGATATAATCGTGCGGGGTATCCGTCTTTTTCGTGCTGTAATCCACTACCGGATACCAGTCCTCCCCATTCACCGAGGCATAAATCACATAACTCTGGTAAACACCCGGAACGAAGCCCTTCTGTTTGGCCCCATATTCATCGAAATTGACCTGAATGGCATTGACAGACGAAAGATGTTGCAAATCCACCTGCAACCATTCCGTATCGTTGTTGGTAGCGGCAACCCAGGCCGTACGCGAATCCTCATCCACGATGTTCTCTGCCGGAAAACCATCCAACGTAGAGGAAGCCGTAACCGTCTTGCCGTAAGAAAGCAGCATCCAGCCCGGCTGGAAACTATTGGAAGCCTGTCTTTTTTCCGTAGGTAAAAACATCGGATAGTCGCCGAGATAAGTATCCGTATAGAGATAGCCGTCTTTATCGAAACCCGCAGGATAGAAAGAGACGCGCCGTTCGAACATATGCCGGACGGAAATGGAATTGGTCGCCGCCTTCCAGTAGTTTTCGCTGCCTACGGTAAACATACAGCCATGTCCGGCTCCCCCGATAAAGCCTGTCGGCTTATAAGAGACCGGACTGTTTTCCATATAGGTAAAAGGACCCGAGGGAGAGTCGCTGACATACGTTCCGTCGGCATACGATTTCCATTCGGTTCCGGGAGCGGCATATTGTAAATAATATTTCCCCTGATGAGCCGTCATCCAGGCTCCTTCGATATAAGGGCGGCGGGGCAATTCGTTGTGCTCGCCTGTCCGTTCCCAGCCATATTCTTCTTTATTACTGTTGAAACAGGTAATCACTTCTGTCCGGGCCTCCAGGGTGTTCAGGTCCAAAACCTGTGCATAGATAGGGTCTACGGGCGAACAGCCGTAGTACATATAGAGATTATCCCCTTCCACATAAAAAGCAGGGTCCCAGTAAGACCAGATTTCCTTCACCGGTTCCCATACGCCCGTTTCCGGTGCAGCCGAACGGTACAGCATGCCTTTTCCATGTGTAGAACCGACATAATAGAGATGGTCTTTATGTATAAAAAGCCCCGGTGCATAATCCTCTATCGGCAACACGGAATCGGTGATGAAGACATGTTTCCAATCCGTAAAATCCTCGGAATACCAGTAGCCGGACGACTTAGAGGCAAACAGGTAATATTTGTCTTTAAACGATACCACAACAGGGTCGGCAGCTTCGCGAATCCCCTCACCTCCATCTATTTTCATAAACCGGTAGTTAAGGTTGACCGGGTTACAAAAGGTTTTCGGAGACTGGGCAATCTTTGCCTTTATCGGATGAGTATCCTGGCAACCGATCAATAACGGTGCAATCAGAAAGGTTAGCAACAAACTTTTCATACTTCTTGTATAAATTACATCTTATTATTATGTTTTTCAAATACCTACAACTGCAAATATACAGACTATCAATCATATAAGCAATAAAAACACATACATTTATTGTATATATAACAACATCTATATCATATCTTCTCCCTTCATTTCGAATACCAGTTCTCCTCCCTGTAATACTTCTTCGAAAGTAATATAGGTTCGCTTCAGTACCTCCCCGTTCAAAAAGACTTTATCGACATAGATATTGCTATCGGATAGATTCCTGGCCTTTATAATAAAATCCGCTCCCGAAGGCAATTTGATCTTTGCATATTCAAACAAAGGAGCTCCCAACTCATATTGGCCGGAAACCGGGTCCATCGGATAGAAACCTAAGGCACTAAAGACATACCAGGCACTCATCTGCCCCGTATCTTCATTCCCGCATATGCCATCCGGCGTATTATTATACAAGGTTGTCAGTACCTGATTGACATACTTCTGGGTTTTATATGGCTGCCCCACTTTATTATACATATAAATCGTATGATGACCGGGTTCGTTGCCATGGGCATATTGTCCGATCAGGCCGGAGATATCACCGGATACATCGTCGCCCTCCAATGCAGAAGACATCGTGAAAAGCGAATCCAGGCGGGCAGCCAACCGTTCCTTTCCGCCCATCAAAGCCGCCAACCCTTCCACATCATGAGGAACAAAGAAAGACCACTGCCAGGCATTCCCCTCGCAATAATCATCCTTACGGTGCGAAGAGGCCAACGGAGCAAAAGGTGTACGCCATTTACCCTCTTTTGTCTTTCCCCTGACAAAGCAAATATCAGCATCAAATACATTTTTATAATTGAAAGACTGTTCATTGAAATAAGCAGCCTCTTCGCTTTTTCCTATCTGTTCGGCAAAACGTGCCAGCGCCCTATCGTCGAAAGCATATTCGAGCGTGCGGGCCACCGATTCCATTTCCATATCACAAGGTACGTAACCGTATTTCCTATAATTTTCCAATCCGACGAAATAGCCCATCGAATACCCGCACGTATCCTTCATCGCCGATTCGGTCATTGCTTTGAAAGCCAGTTCCGTATCGAAACCGATAATACCGTTCAAATAAGCGTTGGTAATTACGGGAAGCGAATGTATTCCGGTCATTTGATAATTCTCAATGCCCCACAACGTCCAGATAGGCAACTGACCGGCATACTTGTAATGTTCCAGCAATGTTTTTACATAATCTTCGGCCACCTCCGGATGAAGCACCGAAAGAAGCGGGCAGGCCGCCCGGAACGTATCCCAAAAACCGATGACTCCCCCGTAATAATCGAACCCGTCCGTCTGATGGACCTGCCAATCCGGTCCCCTGAAACAATGATCCACATCAGAAAATAAAAACGGATACAGCATCACATTATGTAAAGAAGTATAAAACAGTTCTTTCTTCTTACGGTCTGTCGTTTCGATTTCTATCTGCCCTAACACATCGTGCCACTTGCCGGCGGCCTCTTCGCGGATGGCATCAAATGTTTTATTTTTTGTCTCTGCCCAAAGATTCTTGGCAGCTCCCTGTGTATCCACCGAGGAGAGTGCCGTCCGGACCTCCAATTCGCCCGTATTACTCTCAAAAGTCAATAAAGCCTTTATGTTCGTTCCTTCCGCCGAAGTCATCCCCTCCATTCGCCGGTCGTCGACATATAAAACGCACTCTTTAATAGGGGAAGAAAAGGTGGAATAAAAATAAACCTGTTGCCCCGGCGTCCACCCGTTCGAGCAACGATATCCACGA
Organism: Parabacteroides goldsteinii; assembly: GCF_020091425.1. Taxonomy (NCBI): domain Bacteria; kingdom Pseudomonadati; phylum Bacteroidota; class Bacteroidia; order Bacteroidales; family Tannerellaceae; genus Parabacteroides; species Parabacteroides goldsteinii. The sequence goes on from NZ_CP081906.1 coordinate 3,951,246, forward strand.
ACGGTATACGGATCAACCCATTCAAAAGCCGACGCATACACCGTATCGACATCATGCTCACTTTGTATGGTACAAGCACTTTCCGAGCCATATTTTAAATCGACAATCACCGGTATCTCACCTTCAGAGGCATACGTATACCGCTGTAGGCCACAGCGTCGGGAAGCCGTCAGTTCAACCGTCAATTGTTTATCATATAAACCGACAGAATAATATCCGGGTTCGGCCTTCTCGTCTTTATGGGATAATACCGCCTGATACTGTTTTGAATAAAGTTCTTCGTCCGTCATACCGCTATTCAATGGTAAGGGCATAAATAAGATATCCAGAAAATCAGCACATCCTCCGCCACTTTTATGCAGATGGCTAAAGCCCAGGATAGAGGGATCGTCATAATGATAGCCGGCACCATACGGACGCGTATCCGCTCCAATCTGCATCATCCCGAACGGAACAGACGCCACAGGAGCCACCCTTCCTTCCAAACCGGTCCCAATCCATTTATTTACATATTGATTATTACTGTCTGCCTCATTCCGGCAGGCAATCAGCAGGCAGAAAAGCAAGCCGCTTAACAGACGATAGCTAAAAGATGATGAAGAAATATACATAGATTATTATTTAAAAAGATTCAAGATTCAAACGACAAATAACACAATAGTGCCACTATGCATAGCACTATAGAGCTACTATATGTAACACTATAATGCTATCCTTAGTGGCACTACTGTGCTATTTTAATAACCCTTCGCCCGTTTCAGGTCAAAGGTTTCCACACTTTTTCCATCGACAAGCCGATGAAGCGTCCAACTGTCACCGTCTGCGCCAGCTTCCAGCCGCCAATCATAGGACGGGTCGCGCAGGAGTTTCTTTATCGCACGAGGGAAAGCGTTGGCATGGCGGGCATCTTCCCAGGTACGGATCGCAGCAAATATCTGATCTTTCTGCGGGCAACTTTCCACGTCTTTCTGGTTGATCGCCAAGAAGTAAGTGGCCCCGTAACCGACCGAGATTGCCTGAACATGCTCATACTGCTCAACGGTAGAGGTATCTTTAATAGCAAAGTTTCCACCGAAAGAGACCGGGTAATAATTGGAATAAGTGACATCGCGCAAGTCTTTTCCCTGGCTGGTGGCACTGCCCCACTCGCGGGTATCGATGTCATAGAGGTTACGTCCGCCACCGACATTCCAGACACTCTGGTAATGCCACGAACCTTCCGACAGGGTGGCGCCGGAGAAACGGATATAGGGTACTCCCAACTCTTTCGCCCGACCGAACATTTTCCGGAAGAAACGTTTGGCGGAATAGTAACCATGACCGTTATTGAACAGGAATTCCTGCCCGTCGAAGTCGTAAAGAGTCAAACCGCACAGATGGGATACATCGGCATAATATTCGGCGATCTTGTCCTGGAGAGCCAGATTCGGGATAATACCTTCGTAACCGTAATTGATGGTTACCTGCAATTTATAGACGGTATCATTTGCCTTATGTGCGGTTGGCTTGGTTCCCCAATAACCTCTGGTCACATTCTTCAGGGTATAAGGGGCCGTTTCGGAGACACCCAGGTAATGAATCAGCTCGCCACCGATCTTTACCATGTTCAGATTTTCACAATGTCCTTCCCAGCTGGCTATTTCTTCCAGATAGGTAAGATCGTCCACAATGATAACGGTATCTTCGGGAGAAAGGTCTTTCATCAAGATGCGTTTCTGCTGATAACACAGGCTATCGCTCGGGACAGGGCTGGCATCCTTCGTGCCCGGTGCCAGTGAATTTGTTATATTGACACGTCCCAGCATGATGCCTTTCGCGGCCGCCATGTCGGCAAATTCACGGTGGGATTTGTTACCAGAGTGAAAGCGGAAAGGTTTCTTTTCCTGGTTCCTGCCATCCAGATAGCCTTCATTGGCACGGTCGGGACGCAAGAAGCCCTGGTCGTAGGCATGGATAGCCGGGAAACCGAGTTTGGCGGTATAGGAAATGATGCTGTCGTACTGGTTTCCGCTAGTCATAACATCGGGCGAATAGGCGGCTGGGTCTTTAATCCATTTTCCATTGACAGTCGGATGAGGCAATCCTTCGGACAGGACGATATTCTGTATCACGTCCATCAAAGCCGTGCTGTCGGGACTTCCCCACAAGGCGATGGAAGAACCGATAAAATCGACTCCCGGAATCGGCTCCACATCGATATGGTTCGGAATATTGGCCGGCATATTAGGTATCAGGGAATAATGAACCTGACGGCTTTTCGTACGGTCGCGCGACTGATAATTCAAAAAGATACGTCCCAGACTATCGACCATCGCGGCATTTCCGTACATGATGCGGTAATAAGGTTCTTTATTGGCATAGAAAGCAACGTCGCTGATACCGTTTCCGCCCAGTGTAAACACCTGTCCTTCATGCAGGCTGTCCGGCAACGGGAAACGTTTCGCGCCGGGCGTGTGAATGATATATTGGAACGGAGCCGCATCCCCTTCTATATCGGCGGTACCGCCAATGGTATTGTCATTGAGGGCAAGCATACCGATGCTGTAATTGACTACATCGCTGGTATCGCGGGCCACTCCGATGATTTCGCCCAGCAGGTTGTCGATATTGGTATAATAGGAACCCCATTGGATGCAGTCGATGCCATTCCGGGGTTCGAGGCTGTTCAGGGTCAGTTTGAAATATTTATCGGCCGGTTGCAGGGTTATCGTTGCTACCGAACCGTTCGGGTATTCGAGGGTAAAGCAATCAGCCTCTGCATTATAAACGGCCTTTTGGGGCGTATAATACACTTTCTTTTCACTATCATAGAGCGACAACAACGGAGAGGGTTTGTCGGCAGGACTGAACTCGCGGTTCGGAGAGACAGTCGTATTCTTCATACTCGTGATATACCCCTTGTCGTTAATGCCGATACTGAAATAATCGGTCTGAAAATCCCATGTCTTTTCGGTCGTACAACCGAAAAGCGTCAAGGATACAGCCAGGAGAGAGAGACATTTCTTACACATATTATCCATATAAGGTATCATATTAATTTGTTTTCATTTTATAGTTTACCGTTTTACCGGCCTTTACCGTCACCTTGTCTTTCCATTGCAGGAAAGCGTTATCACCCAGAGGGCGGGAAGCCTGTTCCGCATTCTCGGCAAAGATTGTTACGGTGGCGTCATAGGCAGTAGGATTTGTAATTTGAAGAACCGTCTGCTTGTTGTTTTGCTTTACTATTTTCGCTTCTACATGGTCGAAGATGTACAACGAACCGAGGTCGGTACGCACATAAATACCGGGGATTTCCAACGCCATCAGGGCACCGTTCGTCTCGTTCCAACCCGTCTGTCCGCCGTCGCCACGTGAACCCCGGCTGTCGGCATCGCAATAGGTCAGACGTTCCGTAATCTTTCCATTCGGCTGGATACCTTCGGCATGCGCATGGATGACATCACGCAACAGTTCGGCATACGAGGCATCGCCGGTCGAGCGATACAATTTGAACAAGGCATCGCCGGACTGGGTACAGAAACCGGGAGCACCATGCTTATTCTGCGTACTGGCCCATACGGCTCCGGTCAGGTTTGCTCCCAACTTTGCCAGGGGAGTATTCTCCGGCAAGCGGTAAGGGAAAGAGACAGTCCAGGTGGCACACAGGTTTGCCAGGTCGGCCGACTGTTTCAGATATTGTTCCTTACCGGTTACTTCATACAATGTCATCAAGGAAGTCATCAAAGCAACTGCCGTCTCCGAATCCGCATTTTGCAGGATATCACCGCAACCACCGGAAGTAAAACCGACCAATGCGAAACTGTCATAGTAATCTTTTGCCGCTTCACAAGCGACCTTCAGATAATCCGGATTATTATAATAGCCGGAAGCCAATGCCAGGCCGGCCACCGCCATGGCCCCACTGGTCGTATTGTAAACGGCGATATCGCCGGATTCTACGTCCAGGTAATTTCCCCATGTCCCATGTTTCTTCCAGGTATTGACGAAGGCATCCGCCAGGAGCCGTACATTGGTTTCCCATTCTGGGTCGATAGCATTGGCTTTTTCCTGTTCTTTCAGCAACATAAACTGCTTAACCATCCAATACAGGATATCCCCGTTCTTACGGGTCAGTCCGACTCCCGGATGATTGGCTGCGGCATCCCGGGCAAAAGGCTTTCCGTCTACTCCCAGCACATCATAATAATATCCGCTTTTCCCTTTGGCACGCGGCAAGGCGAAATCGAATGTGTTCTTCACTTTTTGCAGATGTTCCGCATCACCCAAAGCCAGCATCGGATACGTATTCATCAGGCCGCCTATCCAACCGTACGACATCCAATTGGCATTTTCCGGGCAATAGTATTGCCACTGGTCGCCGATATAGTAACGGTCATCGATATTTTTCACCATACGGGTCAACACTTCACTCATCGGCATCAGGTTGCGGGGCGCTTCTCCGCCCGCATGCGACTTACGGTCTTTCATGAAACGGGTCAGCAGTTCAGGTACATCTTTACAAGGGAAAGTCACTTCCGTTACCCGGATAACGATCTGATCGCCTTTCTTTACCTGTACGCCCCGGTCGGGACTTTTGCTGAAACCGATAAATTCAGGCTTCCGTTCACGTACCCCCGGAGCACTGATGATAAATGAAGCCACACTTCTGTCGGGAGTTTCCTCCACGATCAAGGCATGGTCCAGCACCTGGTTATTCCAGTCTATACCCTGGTCGGTCAACAAGAATATACCCTTTTGTTTTGCCCGGTCCAGGATCGTGATAGCCGGAGTTGCCGTATTACTTATATTCACTTCCAGGCGGGAACCGGCACCATATTCCGGGGACAATTGAGGAATAGGGTTAGAGGTCAGTGCCAGGTCTTTCCGACGGTAATCGGTATTATCCAGTCCGGTCGCATACGCACGGTTGACGATACGCTGCCGGTTTCCATTGTACACGGAAGAGGGAATCATCACGTAATTATCGCTCGTCCAGCCATATTGGTCGAAAGCAACGGCCACTCCGGCATCTTTCATATCCTGTTTGGCGGTAAAGGTGAAGGTATACGTTTTACCGCCGTTCACCGTAGTTTGTTCCGTACGGACATCCCAATCAGTGGCCGTACTAACCTCCTTACTTTGCTTTAACTCTGCTTCATTGTATGTACACTCCAGTAAACGAATAGGCTTATTCGCATTCTTTACTTCCGGAAGCCATGAAGCTTGTTGTGCAATGACACCAACATGAGCTCCCGACAAAAGATAGAGAGCACATATAAAAACACACTTGTATAGATTCATATCAAACCTGATTATTACTTTAAACGCATTTTACAAATTCCACTTATCGACTAACAACTATCTCCCAATAAGATTACCATTCTATAATAAATACACCTACCACTCCGGTAAGATTTATATGCAACAGTCTTTTTTTACATTTTTAAGGTTCAAACCGACCTAATTTCGTTTGTTCGGCTATTTACATTACTCCTCTATTAAAAACCAAGAAGTACCCTGTGCTGTTACAGATACCGGAAGAAGTAAATTTCCGTTCTGATCCAACGGGTAATTCTTTTTAGAGCCATCGGAGGTTATAATCGTTACTTTTCCTTTCAATCCGGTATAATACAACGGAAGACGCATTTCTTTCGTTATATCGCGGTCGGTCGGATTAAAGACGATAACCATCCCTTTGTGTTTGATAAACGGATTTACATGCATCATGCAATCCAAATCGCGTCCGGTCGGACGGCTGACATGAATAATATCCGACGTAAGAATATCACGGTACCCTTTAAACCAGTTAATCCATTTAGATACTAACTGTTTTGTCTCCGGGGTATCGTATAAACGATTTCCACGGATAGTCAGATGGCAACCACTTCCCAGAAACTGAATCAATTGTTGTTCATAACGGTCCAGATTTTCGCATAACGGTTCCAGACCGACGCGCGGATCATTCGTATAGAAACCGACTAACTGCAAGGTCATCCACCCCATAGGCGGTATCTTATGCCAGGTTCCGTCATAGATATACTGACGTCCTAATAATAACTGCTGCGGAGTCAGGTTAGCACTCGCTTCACGATATCCCATTCCTGTCGAACATTGTCCGTTCAGGAAATACCAGTCGGGAATAGGTATATACATGCCTCTGCGCTGTAATTCGTGGATCACTTCCACCTGCGTTTTCCACTGTTGCCACTGTGAATCCTCCAAGTCGGTATGATGCGGGTGGACGGTTGAAGCACAAGGATCGCCATGATACGGGCCATCCATATTGTAAGTCATAAAACCAGTCTTATCGAAAAACTCCCACATCTTCGGATAATAGGTATCTTTCCATTGGCTGGCAATACAAACACTTTGTCCGAAAAGACTACCCGGTTTTCCCGTTTCCGGATGGATGCAATCCACCTCTTTTCCTCGTCCGCGGGAAGCGACCTGCAACTCATAACCGCCCATCACAATCCCCCGTTCTTTGGCATAAGAAGCGACTCTACGCCATAATTGCACATAAGCAGAATCCAGATTATCATGGCTGACACCCGGCCACGCCTGAATATCCAGCTGTTCAAGTCCCAATTCCGACATCTGGTCGATGAAAGACTTCAGTTTCTCCTCATCGTGAGAGGTAATACCTCCCGCAATCAACGATTCGGTTGTCTGGGGAGCCAGTTTCTTATACATCCGGCGATGTCCCAACGATTGTCTTTCACGATCGTCGCTATCCTGCAACAACTCGAAAGTGATATAAGATTTGAACGGGCTATCCTTGCCTATCCGGGTATTGGGGCCCATCGGTAGTGTACTTATCAACAGGTTATGATGAGGAAATCCTAAAAACTTATCCTCTGCCTGATTGTGGCTGGCCCAGGTATTATACTCCTTATCCACCATCCATCTGGTCGTAGAACTGCCGACATGGTAGATTTTGGGAGTTCCGGCATAATGCATCAGTGCACTGCCTTCTATATCGGCATTCACCAGTGCAAAAGAGAAATCGCTTTCGACATGGATGCGTTTTACCTGGTCCTGATTAACAGCCAATACCTCGCATTCCATATCATTCAGCACTATATTCGTATCATTTTCGTTGATAACTTCAATCCATTTTGCCATAACCGGCAAACCCTGATAAATCTCATAAATGACTTTCACTTTTACATCCTTTACGGCGGGCATGTTCCCTGTCGGGACAAATGTCATTTCCATACGCAACCCTTTGGCGGGCCAATCGGTAGAAACAGCATTAAACTTCCGGGTCCATGGGTAACGTTCCAGCGGCATTCCTGTTTCCACCTTTTCCAATGTAAATGCCAGGTCGGATGCTTCCAGTTGCGGATACCAGCTATCCAGTAAATAGGATAACTCCGGCTGTTCTTTCAGCCCTCCGACTTCATACCATACACTGTCGATACATACACGGGCTTCGGGTTTTACGGCCCGAAGATACTCCGCTTCGTTGGAATGATTCTTATACCCCACACAAGCCAGATTCTCGCTGACATAAAAAGTACGGGAAATCAGTCCGTTGTTCAGTTGAAACATCGAAGTCACTCCATCGTCCGACTTCTGCACGTACATACGGCATTGGCTTTCTACGGGTTCGATCAACCAATCTTTTTGTTGGCGGAGATTCGGCAATTCCGATACGATTTCCTTACCCGCCCCCTCTTGTTCCAGTTGGCGAACCAGAGATTGCCGCTCAGTCAGACGCTGTTTGCTCTGTTCCTTTATCTTCTTGTAATCCAATAAAAAATCAGAGTCAGGGTCAAACTTCCCTGTGATAAACGTACTATATCTGACCTCATATATTTCACCATAGAATGCCTCCTTTCCTTCTTCAGATACAGCAATCGAGAAGTTGGAAGCAATCGCCTTGGTAGGATTAAAGATACCGGTCTTCTTTCCGTTCAGCCATACGGAACCTTTCTCGCCGTCCACTACCATTGCCAGATGGGTCCATACATCTTCGGCAACCTCGCCGATAGTCACAATACCGGAACCTCCGGAGATTAATTGCCATTTATCTCCTTTTCGGACAATTACATATCCTTCTTTTCCGTTACCATTAGCTACTACAACCTGGGACGAACGCTTCTTCTGCTCTCTTTGCCCATTATGACGCGGCTTCACCCACACTTCCAGCATTTGATTCTCCGCCGGTGTTCCAAATGGATTCGCCAATCTGTAACCATCCCCGTCACCATTGAATAAAATACCTCCTTCTCCCTTCATTTTTTTGTTACCGGGAGCATCGGCATAGAAAACAGGACGGCCCATAGCCGCTAGTTCTCCCGTTCCGGCTATGGGTTTTAATTTATCGGGAGCCACCGCATAGGTCACATTTCCCGATTTACCGAAATTATAATGTACGACAGGTTTGACCTTCGCTTCTGCGAAAAAACATAGGACGGCTAATGCTACTGTTAATGTTGTTCTCTTTATTTTCATTGGTATATACTTTATGTACAGATTTAACAACGCAAATATAAAAGTTGCTATCTCTATTAAAAAATAGCAAATAACTGCTAAATCAGTGGATTATTATTGCTTACTGATGTCACACTTGAAAATATCCCATTTCTCCCGATACGGTAGTTTAATTAATAGATCAAATAACTGGCAGGTTCAAACTTGCCCAATTCTATTTTAAATACACCATTTTGTATCTTGACTGGATTTCCATTGGGAACGCCTCTCAAATTCACAGGTTGTGCCACTCCATCTCTCTTTACCGGCAAAGAGATTTCACAGAGACCGCTTTCACCGCTTTGTTCCCATACACGCAATAATTTGCCGCCACCGTCAGGATTATTGCCATAAGCCGTTAACAGTACTCCTTTACGGGATATTTTCACGCCTTCGTTCATTACCGGCAATTTACCGGCAGGACAGGTGGCGATTCCGATCTGCAAAGGCAGACGGGTTTCCCATGCGGGGGTTATTAAACCGGACTCATCATCTACATTCTTCGGGTTCACCCATAAACGGACTTCCGTAGTCAGGTTGCCATTCCAAAAAGAAGCAAAGTTTGTATTCCAACGATTATTAAACAAGTTGAAGTACACATGCGACCGGGGATTTTCATAAGTATCGGCATAATGCATAAAATCCAAATCACCCAAAACAAATGCAGGGGCATCTATCGGGCAAACACCAACGGAATATTCCTTATCTTTTATCATTATTCCCGAATTGGACCAGATATAATTAAACTGGCTGCCTTCTATCAAATCTTTGGCCGGATCAATAACCGAACCGATACGTCCAACCCGATATTCCGGAGATTTTGTTTTAAACGGCAATGCAATCCATCCGGCTTCAGGTTCTTCCGTTGCCGGCTTATTGATTACGGAAAGTTTCACATCTATACAAGGCATATTCTCGTAAAGCGTTACAGTCAGGCCAGCCGTATGTTTTTCCTCTCCGACTGATGCAGAAGGAGTTAACACACCACGGATGGATGACTTATGGTTCTCCACATGAAATTCCATATTCCGGGGAGATTCATGTATGCCTTTTGTCCGTTCATCCAAATAGGTACTTTTACCTGTTATCTGATAATGAGAATTTTTGTATTTGTCATATATATATTCTTTCAGATAGCGGTATGATTGCTCTTTGTCGTACCTTTCATACACATAAGAGCCAAAACCATTTTCAGACTGGTCATCCACTAATTCCCGCTTGTTTGTTTTATCCCAGATACTCCTGATGCATCCTTTCTTTTTGTCAAATGAGACTTTGTACCATTTGTTCTCTATATAATTACCCTGTTCTTCCCCTTTTAATGAGTTTTCGACTTGGGCAGGTGACTCATCTGTCAGGATATATGTCTTATAGCCATTTGCCGGTATACCTTCGGTGAAGAAAGTACCCAGGCGCTTTGAATCGGCACCATACACTTTCAGGTCATAGATACGACCGGTCCCCACTTCTTTCACATAAGCCTCTTTGATAGAACCTTGTGACGGTAATACAAAATTTACCATCCCTCCACGTTCCCATGGAAGCGGATTGTATACAACGAAACGGAAACCTTCCTGAGCAACATTCTCTGTCAACGTAGCAAGTTCATTCTCCAGTTCCGGCCGCAAAGCCTGCTCAGCATCTTCAATATACCCGATATGTTCTTTCCATGACTCTTTCATCCGGGCATACGCAGGATCCAAACCGGTAACATACATCTTATACCAGTCTTTGCCGGTTAAGCCGGGAACAAAATGCTGGTTGGCAAGTCCCCAGGTATGTTCGCCGTACATCAGGCTTTTATCATATATATAAGCCAAGTCTTCATCAATTTCGTAAGGCATGATTCCCCATTCCTTTTCCTGTGTATGCAAAGTTTCCAGCAAAGGCATCAGGGGACGTACTCTTCTTGCAGTCTGGGTTGCCTGCGGATTAGACATCACGCCATGTACCCAACTGTCAGACATATCTCCACGTACCACCGGCAACCCGGGATTCTCTGCAAAAACAGCTTCTGCAAAATCAGACATTTTACCGATACGTATTTTAGCATTGGGATATTTCTCTTTTATATGGACAATTACCTTTTCCACCTCTTCTGCCGTTGGAGGTCCGGCATTATCGCCGGCATGCACGAATGTAAGCCATGATTTCAGATTCCATCCTTCAGGAGGAAACATTCCTCCGCCATATCCCTCCGAAAACATGGTCAACACCCTTGAACCGTCGGGACCTTCCCACCAGAACAAAGTCGGAACCTTCACCACACGGTTGGTCGGATTAGAACCGAAATGAAAGAACTTGATTCCGGCATGGTGTAAAATGGTCGGTAAAACCCAGGTATGCCCCGGAACATCCGTCATTTTCCCGTCGGTCGGAAGTGGTAAACCGTATGTACGAGCCAACGAAGAAGAATAGCCCAGACCACGCACAAGATCTTCGAGTTCAAGCGTTCCCGTATGTGTTGTATAAGGAAGTGCATGCGTCACCAGGTTTCCGTTTTTTAAAGCACGTTCTATCCGCAACCTACGCTCCGGAGTCTGCCGATCCCAAAGCATTTGTTCCAAAGGCCATCCGGGGACGGTCCACGCAAACTGCATATCTTTCATCTTATCCGCATTTTTATCCATCACATCCATGGCTTTATCAATCATGGAAGTACGGTATTCATGTACAACATCACGTGCCAATGCCGAATAACCGATATCAAAATGACTTTTGAATACCAGATAAAACGTCATCTCTCGATTCGAGATTTGAGAGACATCGTCGTTCTTATGTTTTTCGTAATTGTCGGCTTGTGCATACAGCTGACCGGAAGGTAGAAAAAGCAGGCTTAAGAAAGCCACAGACAATTTTAATATTTTCATTGTATTAGTCGTTAATATTTAAACTTTGAAAAAGCATAAGTATGAGGTAACCGTTTCCTGTCGATCGGACAAAAGTAAAGACAACAAAAACTTCATCCAATAGCCAAAAGATGCTTATTCAGTGGATTATTATTGCTTTTATGCTATAAGAATGTATAAAAAAGCATGCAGATAAATCTTTACAGATAAAATCTGCATGCTTTGAAGTCAATCAAGTCTACTTATTTTAATGGGTCGAAAGTACCTCCCCATTCGTTGTTCTGCTCAATCTTAGAATTACGATCGAGAACATCTTTGGCAACAGATGTAAACCAATGGTTCAGATCTAAATTAAACATATACTGTTTATCCTTATCTACGCATTCTATATATTCAAAATGGAATAATTTGCGAACTTCAGGATCAAACATATCTTTTGTCCAATCGAATTTACCCTCTTTAACAAGATTATAGTCATTGATGACCGGATACAAGGTAGAACGATATTTTAAATTATTCAATATATCGTAGCGTTTCCAACGACGCAAATCGGAGAAACGTTTTCCTTCGTAAGCAAATTCGATAAAACGTTCGTTGATATAAGCCTCACGAATTTGGTCCTGGGTAGTAGCAGTAATACCATAATTAGTAGAAGACTGAATACCGGCACGCTTACGAATATCATACAACACCTGCAAAGCTTCACCGCTCTTTCCTAATTCATTAGCACATTCACCATAATTCATCAGCACCTCTGCAAAACGAATTTCAATCCAATCAGTTTCGGCATTATAAACTTCTGTAATCGTAAGTTCATCCAACCCTTTTTTCTGGTAGAAGTTAGCTCCTTCCTGCTGTCCTCTATCAATTTCATCACGGATCAATGAATAATATACAAATCCTTGTGAAGCTTCACTATCTTCTAATTTTGTCCAGGCATTCCAATATTTCATATCACCCGGCAGTTGGTCTGAAGCACCTGGATATTTTGTACCCGGACAAAATATTGTAGCATGAAAACGTGGATCACGATTCATATAAAAATCATCCATAAACTGTTTATTGTAATCCGGATCGGAGGCCAAACGCTCTATATCCAATTCCAATTTAGTACCGTCCAATTTTGGAAAAGCCAACAACAAAGGTAAAATAGCTTGGTTATCATTAGCACCATCCTTTGTTAATGCTTCCGGACGAATATTCTTCTGGTCAAACGCATGGTCAGGATAATAGAATTGGTTCACCATAATTACTTCTTTATTTTGCTCGTCATACCAAATATCCGCAAAGTCACCTTCATACAGTCCTTTCCCTACACCACGTAAGAAATCTACAGCATCTTTATTTGCTTTATAAGCAGCTTCCCAACGCGCCTTGTTATTATCAGGGTTAAACAACGGGCTGGCATACTGTAATAACATACGACCTTTGAAAGCCATTGCACAACCTTTATCAATTCGTCCATAATCAGCTCCAGCCCAAGTATCCGGCAAACTTTCGATAGCTTCATCCAAATCTGCCAAAATCTGTGCCACACAGTCGGATGTACTGCTACGCGGAACAAACAGACTTTCCACATTGGTCACATCTTGAAAATGGGTAATCAAAGGAACACCTCCAACGGAGAAAACTTTTCCCCAATAATCCCAAGCTCTCCAAAAAAGAGCTTGACCACGCATCTGCTTTTTTTCTACGTCGGTCAGAACAGTAACACCTTCTAACTGATCCAAAAAGAAATTGATACGGTCAATATTACCATACCCCCAGTTAGTGGTATAATTATCAATTGTTATCTGTCCCCGTGCAAATTGGCTCATATTAGTGGGTCCGTTCATCCCCTCATCGGTATTATTCGCTGATACAGGCCAACCAGGTAACATATTCCCATAAATATCTGTCAAAAAAGAAGATATCATGTTTTTATCAGACCATACATTATCAGGATTTATTGTTCCATTATTGGTATAATCCAAATCACAACTAGTCATCAAAACCACACATGCGCCAAACAACGCTACTATATTTCGTTTCATAATTTATTCGTCTTTTTAGAATTTGACATCTACACCCAAGTTTACAGATCGCAATATTGGGAATGCATTACCATTACCAATTTCAGGATCATAATAATTTTTATTGAAACTACTTAATACAAACAAGTTGGTACCGGTTACAAAGAATCGAACATCGTCGAACAACTTATTGTAAAATTGATTTTTAGGTAGATTGTAACTAACCGTCAGATATTTCAAACGCATAAAACTTGCATCTTTCAACCAATAACTTGAAGCTGTTTCATAAGTTTTTGTATTGTTACTACTGATACGCTTTGGTAAGGTTGCATTCTGATTTTCCGGTGTCCAACTGTCATTATACCATTTTTTCCACATACGGTTCCATTCAACGCCACCAGCCAAATCTGTAGCCCATTTGTCAACGCCCAACTGTCCGGAGAACATCATATCCACACTTAGGCCTTTCCAACTACCACCCAAATTCAAACCATAAATGACAGGATTATTACTGTTTTTCAAAATAACTTTATCCCAATCATTAATAATACCATCAGGCTTTCCGTCAGGACCGCTCAAATCTTTAAATACCATCATACCTAACTCCGGTGATAAACCGTTATGCTGATAATTCGGATGTTCTGCTTTAAATGCATCCAATTCTTCCTGTGTACGAATAATTTTATCAAATTCCCAGCCTGTGATATAACTACGAGATTTACCTACAGGGATGTCAATCCATCGAGCATTTTCAGCATAATCTTGCTTAATCGTCTTATTCCATCCATACGACATAGTCAAATTTCCATAATATGAGAAATCTTTATTGTTCCCATGATACCCCAATTGTAAGTCAAAGCCTTGCGCATGAATTTCACCGTAATTTTCAGCCGGCATTGTTAAACTAAACGAATTCGGCAATGTATTCTGACGACTCCCCAAAATATCATAAGAATTACGATACCAGTAATCGGCCGAAACAGTCCAATGGTTCAAGAAATTCACATCTGCACCGACATTATAGCTCAATGCTTTTTCCCAAGTCAGATTCGGATTTACAACACTACCATAGGTAATACCGACCGATTTCGACGGGCTACTGCCAAAATAAGCAGATGAACCGGATTTATAGGACTCCTGCCACTGCCAACCTCCGACAGAATCGTTACCGGTTAATCCGACAGATGCACGTAATTTCAAGAACTGAATTGCTGATTTATTAAAAAAGCTTTCTTCTGAAATAACCCATCCCAACGAACCGGCAGGGAAGAACCCCCAACGCTGACTGGGAGCAAAGTTCATAGATCCATCTTCACGGAAAGAAAAACTGAGCAAATACTTGTCGGCATAAGAATAACTGAACTGTCCTATATAAGAGAAACGCCCGCTTTGCCAATCGGTATCACCACCTCCCCAAGTATCAGCTCGAGCACTACTGGCTGCCCAGAACTGGTCTGTCATATAAACCGGGAATGTCTCACGACCACCATGTACACTAGCCCCATCACCTTCATACCACTCTGTTACCAAAGTACCTGATACACGATGTAAGTTATTGAAAACATTTTCATAACTCAATTGAACGTTAAACTGCTTATCACCACTCCAAGAAGACTTACGCTGTATATAGTCTTTTCCTACCCAGGTTGTCTTCCGCGTTCCAATAATATCCTCATCCTTAGTAGAGAATATATGATTATGGGTACCGGATTTCTTAACTTGATACAAATCATAATTAGTATAATATATCTTATTAAGATCATGCACCCAACTTCTGCTATATGAAATCTTAGCACTAAGACCTTTGAGAAAAGGAGCTTTATATGTTGCACTTATAACAGCTTGAGGTTTCAACATTTGTGACTTATTATATCCCCCCTTACCATCGACTGAAGCTCCATTATTTGCAATCCATCCAAAATCAATATGTTTACCACTATCGGTATATACCGGTTGATCAGGCTGCCAAACTCTCAATTTACCATAATTAGCCTCAGCATTTTCAAATACAGCATTCCCCTGGAAAGTATTATAAATAGCTAATCCGGCAAAAACCTCCAAATCTTTTGTTATATCCGCAGTCACATTCATACGAATATTATACTTATCATAGGTGTACGGTTTTAAAAAACCCTCCTGCTTAACATAAGAAGCAGCACCAAAATAACGAACTTTTTCACTACCGCCATTTACACTGAAATTATGAGTCTGAGTAACCGGATTACGCCAAACTGCGTCCAATTGATCATATCCCCAGCCATTATTGATCGTTCTGATATGATCGATTTCTTCTTGAGACCAAGCCCAACCGGCAGGGTCGGCTTCACCATTGATACGACCATACAACTCAGCTGCTTCAACGCCACTGGTTAAATCTGAATTCTTTGTACGTGTATCAATACTATACCCATAAGAATAATTGAAAACCGGCTTTCCTCTAGTACCTTTTTTGGTAGTAACGATAATTACACCTCCGGCAGAACGTGAACCGTAAATAGCCGCAGACGCAGCATCTTTCAAGACTGTTATATCTTCGATTTCATTCGGACTTAAATTATTGAAATCTCCACCGCCTCTAACAACACCGTCAATGACATAAGTCACGTTCTGATCATTCCAGGAAGAGCCTGTACGAATAGAAATGCTAGGAGCTGCTCCTGGAAGACCATTCGGAGTACTAACACTTACACCGGCCAATTTACCTACTAAAATATTTCCTGCCGAAGTTGTAGGTAATGTATTCAATTTTTCATCCATTTTCATAGATGATACGGCACCTGTCACCAGACCTTTCTTCTGTGTCATATAGCCGACTACCACCACTTCATCCAGTAATTCCGTATCATCAGCCAACCGGATATCTATTTTATCCCTTCCTTTCACTGCTATCTCCTGGTTTTTAAAACCGACAAAAGAGATAACTAAGGTTGCATTATCAGAAACATTCAATGAAAATTTGCCATCTATATCAGTGATAGTACCATTGGTCTTTTCTCCTTTTTCAAATACATTAGCTCCAACAACGGGTTCTCCTTGCGAATCTAAGACTACTCCTGTTACGAGACGTTTTTGAGAGACTACCGTATTTTGTCCCATATTCTCCAGCGGAAAATCAGAGCTTTTATCATTCGTTTCGGCAAAAACCGACGAAGGGGACATTGGGTTTAACAAAAAACATATACCAAAGACTTTAAATGTGGTAAAAAAACTTTTCATACTTTTGTAAAGAATTTATTAGTTAATAACTAATTGATTTTAATTCAAATACGAATCGGAGAAAATTAGGCCTTTCTCCGGTTCTTTTTTTACTAGGTCAGTTTTCCATACGCAATCTGTTTTTTAAGGTTACACATAATTCTATTTCACACTATATTTGTATTTCTTATACATTCTTGCGATATATGGATTACGCATGTAACAGGCCAAAGCAAATTTTTATATTCGCTCCACCATTTGACAGAGATAGACTTGTTTATACTCATAATCCACATTAAACGCTATTAAAAAGCCTTAGTCCTGTAAGAACTATGGCAAAAGAGCATAGGAACTAACTGTCTATCAAGATATTAACAAAACAAGCTTAGAATAAAGTTTTTTTTGAAAAAACAGGAGAGTATAATTATTAATGTTTTGGTTTAATTAAAAAAGCTTAGTTCTTACAGAACTTAAAATAAAGTAAACAAAACTCTATATTCAAGCACAAGTGAAACATCAATAAACCTATTATCAAGACAATAAAATCAACATAATGTATCACTTGTACTTCAAACATTTACACGTCAAAAGACTATTTACGTAAAATCAACATAATATTAACACAAAGATATTGTATTAAGTACCATTTGAACTTGACATATCTTACGAAATAGATGCACTATCTTACTATTTTCAAAAACATCTATTCTTTTCTATTCTCAAAAACAAACCACTCTAGATTCATCAAATCCAGCCCTTTAACAGCAGGATCAACAGCCTTAAACACAAATACCAATGCATGTTTCCCCGTAACTGGTTGAATATTTGTTTCGTGAATAGCATAAGCTGTTTCACCTTCCATTGGAGTTATATCACACGTCCCGATCAATTCCCCTTCAGGGCTATCCAGCCGTATTTCTATCTGAGCAGCCTTGTTCCTATCCCATGTTTTACAAACAAAATGATTTACTTTTGTATCTGTAAAATCATAATATTTCCAATAGGCATAATCACCATCGCGAATGTCCGCTAAGTATTCTACCGGAATATCATTATCCGGACGACGCACTGCAACCATAACATTTCCTGACATCAGACAAGCTCTTGCTGCATCCATCCGATAAAGAGGCGAAATAGGGCCACCGATACCCTGCGTGGTCATTTCCACCTGCGGAATAGTACCGTCCGGATTAAATGTTATTGGTTCCAAACAGGCTTTTCTCATGGTCGCACTCGCATGCGTCGGACGATGATAAGCGATATACCATTGTCCGTTGATTTCGACAATACAACCATGGTTATTCACCAGGTTCCTTCCGCTTCCCCAGTTATCAATAATAACACCTCTGTAAGTGTAGGGACCCAGTGGAGATGTCGCAGTCGCATAATCTAACGTTGCACAGTTAGATTCTCCATGTTGAGAATGGCTTCCATATACAAAATAATAGATGCCGTTCCTTTTCCGGACGGAACTACCTTCATTGAAGAAATGCGTTTCATAGGTTAACAAACTATCATGAACAGCTCCTTCTATCGAAAGCATATCCTTACTTAGCTTTGCTCCCTTAGCATACCCCTGCCCCCAGAACAAATAAGCCTGCCCATCGTCATCAATAAAGACAGACGGGTCAATACCTTTTATCCCTTCTATCACCTTCCCATCCCTAAACGGACCATAAGGAGAAGAGGAAACTGCCACACCTTCATCGTCTCCACCTCCGGCAAGACAATAATAAAGGTAATATTTCCCGTTGTGATGGATACAGTCCGGAGCATATAAAATCCTATCCGTATAATCTACTTGTTTGCCCGGACCATCAGTAGCAAAAGAAAATTGCTCCACACTCCAGTTCACAAGATCGGACGAAGACAATACGTTATAAGAACGAGAGCACCAGGCGTTACCAGGTTCGTCGCGCGATCCGTAGACATAAACACGTCCATCAGGCATCTGCCTTACCTCAGGATCTGCAATATACAATCCGGGAGGAGCGATAGGATTTAGCATTCTGTTAGTCGAAACGACTGTAACCTTATCGTTCGATTGCCGTTTTCCATCGAACTGACACCCCGTAAACACCCCTGCTATAAACAGGCCACTTACCAGGAAAAAATAATTCATATATGAATAAAACATAAATTACTATTTTAAATTAGGCCATACTTTTATCCGTTTGGTAGAAGATAATTTTTCTATCGGCCCGACAACCGGAGTAGCAGAACGTTTATTACCGAAAAAGTCTTTTTCCAGTTTGAAAGGTGTTCCGTCTGGATTCTCAAACGGGAATCCTGTCAGTTGAGTGATACCTAAACGTTCGGCATCTACCTTTTTTCCTTTAAATGAAGATAATTCTTGCAGATTAATGTCACTTACCAGATATACTTCGCCGTCGGGAGTTTCCTCTACTTTCAATTTCGGATTGACTGCTTTCTCCACCCAATCCTGCGTCTTGTTCGTCATCGGAAGAGAACCGTTCAGGAACAGATTATTCTCTGCATAAATAGGACGTTGTGATACATCGAATACGATCATTCCATATTTTAACTTACTGTTGTCACCACCAATAAAGATATTATTAAAGAAGCGATGATCGCCTTCGGTGATAGTCCGTATGCCTTTCACTTCGGTAGAATGGTTCAAGTGATACGGAGTGTAACGCTGGTCATCCAAACGGTTGATGTCTCCGGAAAAGATATTATGCAGATAGGCTCCGCCATCGGTATTCTCCTGTATCGTACGAGGTGAAAGGGAAATGTTGTTATCTACTACATAAGGTCCGTGGGACACTTCGAAAAACAAGTCCTGTGCCAGGTTGTCATACAATAAATTGGAAGATACGCGTGCTCCCTGTGCCATCCAGTCCAGCCAGATTCCATAATTACCCGACTTATGAATCCGGTTATGATGAATATAGGTATCTATTGCACCATGTAATTTAATACCGCCCATTTCAGCTCCGCCAAATTGTTGTTTTACCAGGATATTATAGATATGGTTTCCGTAAATCTCGCTGAACGCCGCTCCCATACTACCACAAATACCGGTTTGCTCACAATCAGAAATGACGTTGTTCCGAACGATATGGGAACCGACGTTATCTTTGCTCCATCCGCGACGTAGCGTATTGAATATTACTTCTACATAGTGTAACGTACCGTCCAGACGTTTGTCGTTACATTCCAGATTATGTCCACTGGCACGTTCTTTTCCCAAAGTGATACCGTTGGCTCGGGAATTCTTAATAACATTATCCTCGATAATCCACCCCTTACACCAATGGGGAGCAATCATCCCCACCTGTTCGGCTGTCGGAGCAGCCCACTGCGTGGCGGCCTGACTTATATGGAAACCACGAATCGTGATATAATTCAGTCCCTCACGTGTCGGATAGAAACAAGTAGGACGAACCGATACTTCTACTGTTTCCTTATTCGGATCAATATCTCCAAAATTTGCATAAATCGTCGTATTATCCGCATCTACTTCTGCGAACCATACATTCGTACATCCTTGGGGATCACGTATTGTACGGAGCGTATCCGGTGCAAATACCTTATCCAGGCTAAATTCTTCATAAAGCGAAACATCATTCAAATATACATCTCCCGTATGATGAACCCGTTCAGACCATAGCCAGTCACCATACAGACGGTCGTTGAACGGATTGTAATTTCCAAAGAATGAATTAGGCAATACCACCTTCCATACTCCCTTTGCTTTCTTCTCCTTTTTCCAACCAGTCACCAACTCTGAACCTTTTATTTCAGCTTTCTCACCTTCGGCCACTCGATACAGGATACGTTTTCCTTCCCGTTCCCCACCGCTCAACGGATTCACCCATTCACGATAAACACCGTTATGTACCGTAACCGTATCTCCCGGCAACGCTTTCTGAGCAGCCCAATTTATAGTTTTAAAAGGAGATGAAATATCTCCGTTATTAGCATCACTCCCTTTTACCGATACATGATATTCTTTGGCTGATAACACATTCACACACAAACAGAACATCGAAATCAAGCATAGTATTTTTTTCATGGTTTAAAAATTATAATATTACAATTAATTAGATAACGCAAATATAAAGGCAGCTATTCCTATTTAAAATAGCAAATAGCTGCCTATTTTGTGGATTATTATTGCTTACTGTTCTCACACAAATCAAACGAACGTCCTTTTTGTCCGTTCTCCATCTGATACAAAGTCCAACCACTGTTATCCGCCTTTTTCTCCAATCGCCAACTCAATGCCGGATTTTGTAACATCTTACGAATATGCGTCGGAAAAGCATCTGCCCTACGAGCTTCTTCCCAAGTACGGACCACATTGAATATCGCATA
This sequence comes from Parabacteroides goldsteinii, assembly GCF_020091425.1. NCBI lineage: Bacteria > Pseudomonadati > Bacteroidota > Bacteroidia > Bacteroidales > Tannerellaceae > Parabacteroides > Parabacteroides goldsteinii. The sequence goes on from NZ_CP081906.1 coordinate 3,972,103, forward strand.
TTTTTGCGGACAACTTTCTACATCTTTCTGACCGATCCTGAACGCATACGTACAACCATAACCGATAGCCGTAGCTTCAATATGCTCAAAATCTTCCACCGTCGACTCAGCCGTAATCGGGAAGTTTCCACCAAATGAAGACGGGAAAAAGTTGGCATAAGTAACATCACGAAGGTCTTTACCCTGACTGGTCGTACTACCCCATACACGCTTCTTCACATCATAAATATTCAAACCGCCTCCCACATTCCAAGTGCTCTGATAATGCCAGGAGCCTTCCGACAAAGTCGCTCCCGTAAAACGAATATCCGGTAAACCATGCTTCTTCGCTTGCTCAAACATATTGCGGAAGAAACGTTTCACGCCATAACCGCCAAAACCAGTGTGGAAATAAAACTCCTGTCCGTCATAATCGAACATACCCAATCCGCTGTTCTTGCAAATATCGGCATAATGGCGTGCCAGTTCATCTTGTAATTCCAGGTTAGGAATCAATCCGGCATATGCTCCGCCTACCGCAGGTTGAAGTTTATCCACAGCATCCCCCTTTACATGAGCAGCAGGTCGAGTCCCCCAATAACCACGTGTCACTTTCATGAGCCGATATGGTTTTTCCTTTGTAACACCCAAATAGTGAATCAATTCCTTACCGATCTTAACCATATTCAATTCCGGACTATGTCCTTCCCAACAAGCTACTTCTTCCAAATGAGTAGGATCATCGATATAAATCATCGTATCCGTCTCGTTCAAATTTTCCGTAAGAAAACGACGGTGTAAAATACAGATACTGTCCGATGGTACCGGACTACAATCCTTCGTTCCGGGTGCCATTGAGTTAGATATGGAGGTACGCCCCAAAATCAACCCCTCTTTAGCCAACAGGTCGGCATACTCGCGAGTAGACAAATCCTTATCTGTGAAATGATAGCGTTTCTTTTCATGTCCCGGACCGTCAATGAAACCGCCATTTCCCCTATCGGCATGCAAGAAAGGTTGGTCGTACGTATGAATCACTTTCAATCCCATCTGTTTCGCATACGACGCCACACTGTCCATAAGTCCTCCGTATGTACATAGATCCGGCATGAAAGTTGTAGGATCTTTTACCCATTTACCCTGGAAAGTAGGATAAGGCAAACCCTCATTCAAAACGATATCCTGAATAACTTCCATCAAAGCCGTACTATCCGGGCTACCCCACAAAGCGATAGACGAACCGATGAAATCCACTCCCGGAACATCCTGACGCATCATGTGGTTAGGTTCATTGTTTTGGAAGATAGGATTACCTTCCGGAGAATAGATCATCTTACCTTTCCGGCGATCACGCGAATGATAGCGTATATTAATTCGTCCGTTACAATCAACAAAAGCCGTATTACCATATAGAATACGGAAATACGATTCTTTCCGATTATAAAAAGCCACATCGTTGATTCCGTCGCCTCCCATCGTAAACTGTTGCCCTTCATGCAATGTTAACGGTAATGGATGATTCACCGGATCAGGCGTATGGGCAATATAACCCGAAGGACCTGTTTCGGATGTAAAACGTGATTCTCCGCCAATCGTATTATCATCCAACGCCAAAGCTCCGATAGCATAACCTACCGCAGCCGAGGTATCACGGGCCACCCCGATCATTTCCCCCAATAAATTGGTAATATTCGTATAATAATTACCCCACTGTATACCATCGATTCCATTATAAGGTTCCAAACTTTCCAACTTCAACTTGAAATATTTTGTCTTCTCATCCAAAGCAACCGTTGCCACAGAGCCGTTCTCGTATTCCAACCGATACTTGCCTCCGCTGTAATGAGCCTTTTGCGGATAATAATAACGTTTCAGGTCTTCGTCATAAAGAGACAACAGGGGCGACGGCTGGTCCGCCGGACTGAAATTACGACTTTCGCGTGTCAAGTTCCACATACCGGTGATATATCCCCGGTTATCTATATCAATACCGAAACGATCTGTTTTGAACGATTGATGTGTACCCGACTCGCAACTACATAACAACAGAGTTGCAGCTACAAAAGATAATGTTTTCTTCATGATATAATTTATAAGTTTTATTTACTGTCTATATTAAGAATACACTTCTTGTACCAAAAACATTTAGATAAACTAGTTAAAAAATTTCTTTTTAGAAACAGAGAAATACAAAATTACAGGTTTCGGCTTTCCCATATAATAGCAAATAATTACCTTTTCCGTGGATTATTATTGCAAGTAGTGCAAATGGTACTGATACTACTATGCTAGCCAGACGACATAGTAGTGCTGGCATGATGGCCCCCACCCTATAACGTACGTATCCGTTGGAAAAAAACGTACGCTTTTCTTCCAACGGATTATCTTTAACCGACTTCACATCCGTATTCAACATGACAGCCCATCATTGATAAAACGATAGCTAAACATAATTTCAAACCCATATATGTTCTTATTTTATTATTCATGATCTATCTCAATATCAACCGTCGCCTTTTCCAAACCATCCGCCTCGATAGTCAAGCGAAGCGGTTTATTTCCATCTCGTTTAGCTTTGACTATAGCCAGGAACAAACCGTTAAACGCCGGACGGGACGGTTCCGAAAAGGTGATCAAACAAGTCGGGTCACCATTATCAGTTGCAACAATTTCCCCGTCACCTTCCAAGCTACAGAAGATACGGTTCTCGGCTGTCGGCACATCGTATCCATCTTTATCCACCAACGATACTTTAACAAAGACTAAGTCCTCGCCATCCGCTTTGATCAATGTTTTATCCGGTACGGCTTTCAGACGAACGGGATCACCGGTAGTCCGCACACGAGTTTCCGCCCACTTTTTATGCTGCTTATAAGCAACAGCCTTCAACTCTCCCGACTGATACACCACGCTATCCCAACGGAAACGGTATTCATACGGTTGCTTTTGTTTCTTTCCCAACGACTTGCCATTCAAGAAAAGTTCCACCTCGTCCCCCGAACTATATACAAAAACAGGTGTCACTTTACCTACCCGATCGGGAAAATTCCAATGTGGAAGGATATGTACCATCGGCGTATCTGGCATCCAACGCGCCTTATATAGGTAATAGCGGTCTTTCGGGAAACCAGCCAAATCGACAATACCGAAATAACTGCTCCGCGACGTAGGGCGGTTACGTTCTATCTTATTCAATTCTTCACGCTGCTTAGCCAGTTCTTCTTCTGTCATGGCAGCCGAGTGATTCAACAAGACACTGGCATCACTATTAAATGGAGTCGGTTCGCCCAAATAATCAAAACCGGTCCATACGAATTCACCACAAATGGCCGGATATTTATCCAATGCAGCAAACTCCCAATCAGGTAGTCCTCCCCATCCGGGTTGCGTCAAATCATAAGATGAAACATGGAGTTGGCGTGGAAAATATTCGCCTCTGGAACTCATCGTCGAACTCGATTCACTGGAATATCCCGACAAATGCTCATGCCCTTTCTTATTCAAAAACTCTCCATAAAAATCTGGTCCTCCATATACGCCTGCCGCATAATTCATACCATGGACATCCACCTGCAATTCCGTTCCATTCACGGCAGACTTACTCGGATAAGAAGCTCCGAACGTAGCCGGACGGGTCGTATCGAAACGATGAACCACTTCTGTCAAATGACGGACAATGCCCAGTTCCGGATTATATTGTTCAGGTAACTCATTTCCCGTACTCCACAGGATAACCGATGGATGGTTCCGGTCCCGGCAAATCAGCATTTCTATATCTTTTTCATGCCATTTTTCGTATAAAGAACTATAGTCATACTCTTTCTTTCCTATTGTCCAACTATCGAACAATTCGTCCATAACCAGAAACCCCATCTTATCTGCCAGCTCCAACAATTCCGGTGCCGGAGGATTATGAGAGGTACGTATTGCATTACAACCAAAACTCTTCAGTATGCGCAATTGTCGCTCCATGGCAACCTTATTCACTGCTGCCCCCAAAGCCCCCAAGTCGTGATGGTTACATGTCCCGTTTATCTGCACGCGCTTGCCGTTTAACAGAAAGCCGTTATCATGCGTGAACTGAATAGTCCGGAAACCAAATGGTGCATCATACACATCCACCAGTTTGTTTTTATTATAAACCGACACACGGGCCAAATAGCGGTTAGTATTCTCCAGACTCCATCGTTTAGGAGAGTTCACAAGCAAAGAGACCGTATCACCAATCAATTGGTTTGGTTTCAACAGTAATTGTTTCTTTACGACTGCGACTTTCGCGCCCGGTACATCATCCTTATCCAGTTCATAAATATCAACCACGTACTGTCCGTCTACCGCTTCCGATAAATTATTCTGTATTTCGACATGGACCAAGGCATTGGCCTGCTCGTCTGTGATTTCAGGTGTTGTCACAAAAACACCCCACTGCCCCACGTGTACAGGATTCGTTTTCACCAACCGTACATGCCGATAAATACCGGCACCGGGATACCAACGGGAGCCGAACTTTTCGGTATTCAGCCGGACAGCTACCACATTCTTTTTATCATACAAAAGATACGGAGTCAAATCGACCCGAAAAGAGCTGTATCCGAAAGCCCATTCGCCCACTTTATTCCCATTAAGCCACACTTCGGCATTCGCCATCGCACCATCGAAATCCAGATAAAACCGTTTCTTTTTATCCTTCGAGGATACTTCAAAGTATTTACGATACCAACCGATCCCCTTCCAAGGCAATTTTCCGGTATATCCATCCAAGTCAATACGGAAAGGTCCCTCGATCCCCCAATCATGAGGAACATCCAGTCTCCTCCAATCCCAATCGTTATACGAATATGACTGTAAAGAATCCGGTTCCTCCACACGCGAACCATCCGCCTGCAAACCAAACCGGGCAAACCGCCAGTCTCTATCAAAATTCAATTCGGAGCGTTGGCCCCAAGCCAACAATCCGAACATGTTTATACATGCAATAATTAAATAAAACTTTCTCATATTGATTCTATTGTTTTAAATTTCCGACAAACCCATACACATTACCCCCAAAATCCACTGCGAAAAGACCATTTCCCGACACGGCAACAGTTGCAAAGATTGGAGCTCCCATATGATGACGCCACTGTAAACGTCCTGTTTTGGCATTGATTGCATAGAGTGTTCCATCGGAAGCCCCTATATAGACCTGATCCCCACAAATGACCGGGCTAGCTTCCACCGTTGCCGGATGGTTCCCTTGGTAAGGGGCGGAGAGAATCATCGCTTCACGAGTCTTGAAACGCCATTTCTCTTCCAACGTCTCTTTATCCAATGCTACCACCCCATTGGTAGAAGTTCCGAAGATGATCGCATCGTCCGTCACCAAAGGAGTAGAAGCCACCTCGACCCCTTCACCCAATTTCTTACGCATCAGGATACGCCCAGTCTTATTCTCTACCATCAACAACGAATTGGCGGAGGTAACATACATGACATCTCCCCATACGGCTGGAGTAGCCGCACGGAAGCGCAAATCAGAATCCCAATCGCCCCAAAGCATCTCGCCGGTCTTCGCATCGTTGCCGAACAAGCCTCCCCAGTGTCTGCTACCAATTATTACATTATCCTGGCTCAACGCCAAAGTAACCACACAGCCCTCTCCACGTCCCCAGTCCTTATTTTGCCAAATGATTTCACCAGTCGTAGCCTTAAATGCTGTCAGTTGATAACCAGTACCAGCATAAACAATGCCATCTTTAGCAATTAGTCCATCGTTCAAAGCTGGAGTCACGCCAATTTTCAAATCCTTTTGCCAGGCTATAGAACCGTCAGATTTCTTCACTGCATACACGATACCTTGTACATCCTGAGCAAATACCAAATCTGATTCTACAGCAATACTATTGCGAACGGATGATTTAAGCGAACATTTCCAGACAATATTACCGGTAGTTGCCTCCATTTTGGTCAGAGACGCTTTTCCTGTTTCGTTATCATCAATTGAAGCGACATAAACAAAGCCCTCGCTAACAACCGGTGCCGACATATAAATGTTGGAACCGACATTTTTCGTCCAAGCCAAGCGAGGAGCACGAAGCGTATCTTTCACAATACCAATATGCTCCGGATTTCCCAATAGATTCGTCCAATCCCCACCGGCTACAATCCGGGACGTATTTTGCTTGTCATACAAAAAAGAGGCCGTCTTTTTACCGATCTCCCCATTTGCATAATGAGCCTCGGCAATAACGGTCACATAATGCCCTTCGGCTATTTGTGGCAAAGTCATCTCGGCCGTCCAGGCAAAATCGCTTTGTTGTTTCATCGGCTTACCAGCCAATAGGGTCTTTCCATCGAAAGTACAAGAATAACGTACCTTGGTTACCGGACTGGCGGTTGAATAGGCATTCACAACCAAGGGGATAGTCCCTTCCGGGGTAATGGCCGCCTGGTGGTTCTGAATGGAAGCGATGACCATGTGCTTGTCCATATAGGAATAATGGAAATCAGAAGTAAAGTCGCCTTTGCCATCAATGTTCATGACACGGAAAGCGGATGAAGCATGGTCAATACCGCCATAAACCGGCGTAGAAGAACAGATCACACCAACCCCATTATCAGGATGGGTATACATATGGTTGACATGCCAATGCCCGTAAAGCCATGCCTTCAGGTTATGAGCCAACAAATCAACCGTTTCTTTATTCTTCAACGTATATTTAAAGTCAGGACACCTACATTCGCCGGGGATGGTGTGGTTGAACACATAAACCGCTTTATCCTTGCCGACATGCTTCAAATCGTTCGCCATCCAAGTGAACATGTCATCCAACCGGTAGCTTGGCGCATGGTCGCCTCTCGGCATCGGGGTGACAATGTAATGCACGTTACCTACCTCAAACGAATAAAACGTAGGTCCATAAATCTTTTCGAATAATTCCTCCCCGTATTTCCCTGCAACCAGGTCATGGTTGCCTACCGAATAGAACACCTGCGTTTCGGGCATATTTGATGAATTCATCACCTTGATATGGTTATTTAAACCGCCTACGTAACAAATATCGCCCGTGTGGATAATAAAAGCCACCTTTTCATTGGCGGCATATTCGCGCATTCCTTCCGTCCATTCGTCTTGCCCTTGTTCCTCACCGATCTCGGTATCCGATATATGGATAAACTTATGGCTTCCATCACTTTTCACCGCATCATAGCGCAACAATCCGAAGTCATAGCTGGTCTGCCCCTCTTCAATACGGTGATAATACGCATTCTCGGTCTTATACCCCGAAGGAGTCGTGATAAAAATAAAACGCTCCTTCTCGTGCCCCGGCGAACAAAAACATCCTTTTTCATCGGTTAAAACTACGTTTAATCCATCGGAAACCGATATTCCTTTCATCAAGGTTTCACCTTTGTCCCAACGCCCATTATGGTTCGCGTCTACAAAAACTTTGCCGGTATGTTGCGCCGACACGATGGCAGGGAATGCCAACAACATTCCCAATATTATTTTTTTCATGCTTTAAATATTAACAAATTAGTCCATGCAAATATAAAAACGGCTATCGCTATTTAAAATAACAAATAGCTGCCTTTTCCGTGGATTATTATTGCAATTAAACGTCACCTTTGCTATTTATTCGTAAACCGGAACCAGTTAAAATCAACATATCCATCCACGCCTTCCGCATTCGTGGTGAAGTTGAGCAAAGCGAAACGATTGCCGGTCCAAGGCAATCCCAGCTCCATCTTGTGTTCTTTACCGATTGGAGAGTAATTCACCCCATCCAGGCTGTAATAAAAACGTGCCGTAAAATTCTTGTCCATGACACGTGCCCTGAACCAAATCTTGTCGCCTTTAAAGTTATCCACCGATTCAATCTCCTTGTCACCGTCATACATGACAATCTTACGGCTGCTGCCTTCCTGCTTCACTGCCACATAAGCATAAGGGAGCTGGAAAACTCCCAGTCCTGCCACATTGCCATCTTTCATTCCTGACACGATCATCTCCACCGAACCTTCCGAAGACGGACCTTGCACACGCTGGGTCAATGTATTACGGGCTTCATATAACTTCGGGGCTTGCGAGGCCTTCAAACGCATATATCCGCGACATTCCGTCAACGACCATTTCGTATTGTCAGGATTGTGATTCCATTGCCATTGTAATCCCAACTGTTTACCGTTAAACTCGTCTGTCGTGGCCGGAGATGCCAACCGCTGTTGTTTCTTTCCCACTTCCGGTTTCGGATAGGTAATCACATCCTTACCGTCGACTCCCAACATGGGCCATCCGTCTACCCACTTCACCGGCAACAAATGAGGTACACGGCCGATAGGACCACGGTCTTGCATGATGATAAACCACCAATCGCCATTCTTCAATTGTACCATTCCCCCCTGGTGCAGTCCGTTGGGCGGATAAGATGTCGCATCCTCCACAATCACCTTATGTTCATACGGACCGTAAATATTCTTCGAACGGAGACAGACCTGCCAACCTTCCGTACCTCCTGCCGGACAAGTGATATAATACATGCCGTTTATCTTATACATGTGAGCACCTTCCATGCCGAAATTCGGTCCCCAGGTCCAGCTATTTTTAAATCCTTTCTCCCAAATCTCTACAGGTTTACCTTTAACAGATTTCACATCTTCATTCAGTTCTGTAATGAACAACCGGTGCTGGCCATGGACTACATATACTTTACCGTCATCATCGAAAAACAATCCCGGATCATACAAATACTCCGGAAATATCGTCCGCTCCCACGGTCCTTCCGGCTTATCGGCTATGCAAATCGAGAAATGACCTTGTTCGTTTCCCCACCCTTTAGGCGTACAAAAACCGACATAAAACTTACCGTTATGGTGGCGTATCGTTGCTGCCCACGAACCATTCATGTACATTGTTCCTCCTTGCATGTCAAAACGTGGGTCCTCATCATAACGATCGACCGCATAGCCGGCCATTTCCCAATTGACCAAATCCTTCGACACGGCAATCGGACATCCGGGCACATAATTCATACTTGTAGACACGAAATAGAACTTATCGTCCACCCGAATAACATCCGGGTCCGGCCAGTCACCCCACATGATAGGATTCGTAAAAGTCCCGTTGCCGTTGTCAGGATTCCAAACCTGTTGCGCTTCCACAACATAACTAGCCATCAATGATAAAACAATGGCTAAACTTGATTTCAAACTCATAGATTTTATTATTTGTCAATTTTAATCAATATATACCCCAATACTTATTACTTTAGTCATTCGCAAAAACTTTTATTGAAACAACCGCACGAATCAACATCAATACCGAAATAATCGGTTTGAAAAGATTGAGACGTATTCGAATTACAGCCGGATAACAGAACGTTCCCCACCGAACAAAAGTAAAGGTTGGCTATTTGCCAAAACATAGCAAAAAACTGCCTTTTCAGTGGATTATTAGTGCTTTTAACCACCTTAACATACTCCTCAAAAACAAAGTAAGCCCCGATACCCAAGCATACCCTGCTTAAGTATCGGAGCTTATCTCATCCAAGCCTATTCTATCTCAGGCCTGTCACTCTCTCCATTGTCCGGACGCGCACCGACATACAACGTCACCAGATAGTCAATCAGACGCGCCTGTTTCAAACGTGTGACCGAAGTACTGAAATTCAGATCAAACACTTATTTCAACGGGTCGAAAGTGTCGCCCCATGCATCGTTCTGCTCCAGTTTGGAATTACGGTCAAGTGCCTCCTTGTGGATTGGATAGAACAAGTATTTCTCATCCAAATTGAACGTGTAGAGATCGTCTTTATCTACATTCTCTATATAAACAAAATGGAACATTTTACGAACTTCCGGATCGAACATATCTTTTGTAAAATCGAATCCTTCTGCATCCGCCTTATCGTTAATTACAGCATAAAGAGTTGAGCGATGCTTCAAGTTATTCAATATATCGAAACGTTTCCAACGACGTAAATCATTCCAACGTTTACCTTCATAAGCAAATTCAACAAAGCGTTCATTTACATAAGCCTCACGAATATCACTTTGGGTAGTAGCAGTGATTCCATAATTACCAGTCGTATTTTCTATACCGGCACGTTCACGAATTTGATACAATACATTCAAAGCTTCCTGAGTTTTACCGATTTCGTTGGCACATTCGCCGTAATTCATCAAAACCTCAGCAAAACGGATCTCAATCCAGTCTGTTTCTGCCTGATAAACAGAAGCATTATTCAAACTTTCGTCTAATCCTTTCTTTTGGAAATAACCGGACATACCTCCGCCAATCGAAGTTCCTGTTTGAAAATCCACCAATGAGTTCATTTGAGTCTTGCCGTCTACTTCTTGTTCATACCAAGCATTCCAATACTTCTGTCCACCCTCAAGTTGTACATTAGTACATGGATAAATTGTTCCCGGACAGAAAATAGTAGCATGGAAACGAGGATCACGATTCGTATAGAATTCAGTCATAAATTGTTGGTTGTATGCAGGATCAGATAAACGAGTTACATCCAATTCCAATTTAGTACCATCTGCTTTCGGGAAAGCCATCAACAAAGACAAAATAGCCTGATTATCATTCGCACCATCACGAGTAAGCGGTTCTGGACGGATATTCTTTTGATCAAAAGCATGATCCGGATAGTAGAATTGGTTCACCATAATCGCTTCACAATTCTGTTCGTCATACCAGATATCGGCAAAATTACCTTTATACAAACCTTTACCTTGGGCTGTCAAATAATCAAGTGCAGTCTTATTGGCTTTGTAAGCAGTTTCCCAACGAGAAGCATCGTTGTTCGGATTGAACATCGGACTGGCATAAAACATCAATACACGTCCCTTAAAAGCCATTGCAGCACCTTTGTCAATACGACCATACCCCTTGTCATCATACGAATCTGGCAAGTAAGAGATCGCATCATCCAAATCTTTTAAAATCTGCGTTATACATTCAGACGTAGAATTACGAGATACGAACAAAGACGGTACATCTGCTATATTCTGTACTTCAAGAATCAGGGGTACACCTCCTACCGTATTTACTTTATCAAAATAATCCCAAGCTCTCCAAAACAGAGCCTGTCCCATCAACTGCTTCTTCTCTTCGTCATTAAGAATAGTCACCTCATTTTCCAATTTGTTCAAGAAGAAATTGATACGGTCTATTTTCTCATAATCCAGCTTCTGTCCCTGCAATTCAACGGTATAGTTACCTCTTGCAAAGTCATTCATACTTGTAGGTCCGTTCATACCTTCATCAGTATTGTTGGCATTAACAGGCCATCCCGGTGTTATACGACCATAAATATCGTTTAGGAAGCCATTAATCATAGCCTTATCTGTCCAAACATTGTCTGGAGTTATAGCCTCTTTGTTTTCGTAATCAAGACTACAACTACCCATACCTAACAGGAACAATCCTAATATCAATATATTCTTTTTCATACACATGCTTTTTTAGAAAGTTACATCTATCCCAAAGTTAAATGAACGTGAAATCGGGAATTCATTACCTTGACCAATTTCAGGATCATAATAATTCTTATTGAAACCACCCAGAACAAATAAGTTAGTGCCTGTAAAGAACAAGCGCACATTGTTAAAAACTTTGTTGTAGAACTGGTTCTCCGGTAAAGTATAACTTACTGTCAAATATTTCATACGGAGATAATTATTCTTCTTCAACCAGAAATCACTCTTGTCATCATAAGTACGAGTAACATTTGCACTCTTTCTTTTTGGCAATTCTGCATTCGGATTTTCTGAAGTCCAACTATTGTCATACCAATCATGCCACATACGGTTCCATTCTACACCACCTGCTAAGTCATCAGCCCATTTGTATTCTGCAAAGTGGCCTGTAAACATCATGTCAAGTCCGAAACCTTTCCAAGTTCCACCCAAGTTTAAACCAACGATAAACGGATTATTCTTATTCTTCAAGATCGTCTTATCCCAATCATCAATGATTCCATCAGGAGTGCCCTGTGGACCTGAAAGATCTTTGTAGACCATCATACCCAATTCAGGTTTTTGCCCTTTATGCAGATAATTAGGATGTGCAGCATTGAAAGCATCCAAATCTGCTTGAGTACGAATAATTTGATCAACTTCCAAACCTGTGATATAACTTAAAGACCGTCCTACAGGAACATCAAACCATTTAGCATTCTCGGCATAATCCTTCGTGACAACCTCATTCCAACCATAAGAAGCTGTCAAATTACCAAAGTAAGTAAAGTCACCAGACGCTCCATTATAACCTAACCGCAAATCAATACCCTGTGCATGAACTTCTCCATAATTTTCTGCAGGAAGTTTCTGGCTAAAAGTGGTAGGAGTTGAAACAACACGTGTATCCAAAATATCATAGGTATTACGATACCAATAATCAAAAGAAAGATCCCAATGATCCAAGAAGTTCATATCAGCACCTAAATCGAAACTGAATGATTTCTCCCAAGTCATATCCGGATTAACAACTTTGCCATAAGTCAAACCTACATTTTGGGCAGGAGATTTACCAAAATAAGCTTTTTTCCCGGCTTCATAAGATTCCATCCATTGCCATCCGCCAACCGAGTCGTCACCGGTAAGACCAGCAGAAGCACGGACTTTCAGACGGTTGATTTTTGACGTATTAAACCAACTTTCCTCTGAAAGTACCCATCCGGCAGATGCAGCTGGGAAGAATCCCCAACGCTGAGAAGGAGCAAACTTCATTGAACCATCCTCACGGAAAGAAAATGTAAACATGTACTTGTTCGCATAATCGTAACTAAACTGACCAATATACGACATACGTCCATCTTGCCAATCCACATCCCCATTTGCCCAACTATCAGCACGTGCATCACTAGCAGCCCAGAACTGGTCTGTTAAATAAAGCGGGAATGATTCGCGACCACCGGTTACACCTGTCCCACTAGCTTCATACCACTCTGTTACAAACGTACCGCTTACATGATGTACATTGTTGAACACCTTGTCATAACTCAACTGGAAGTTAAGTTGCATATTATCATTCCATTTAGACACACGTTCAATCATATCCTTACCATTAGGCAACCCCCAAGTAGATTTTTTTACACCAATGATATCGTTATCATTAGTAGACATAATACGATTATTTGGCCCTGTACGCTGCATAATCTGCATTTCGTATGACTTATAGAATTTCTTCTGTGCTTCATGATACCACTGCTTACTGAAAGCTACCCTAGCACTCAATCCCTCGAGGAACGGAGCTTTGTAAGTTGCGCTGACAAGCATTTGAGGTTTCAGATATTCATGTTTTCTGTAACCACCAGCACCTGCAGCTTTAGCACCTACGTTTCCGATCCAACCGTAATCAATATACTGCCCACTGTCAGTATAAACAGGTTGATCTGGTTGCCAAATACGAAGCTTTGTGTATGTATCACGGTTCACTTCATCATAATCCTCAGCTAAAAGCCCTTGCTTGTTATTGTTTAAAGACAGTCCAGTTTCAACCTTTAAATCTTTGGTAATATCAGCCGTCACATTCAAACGTAAGTTATACTTGTCGTAAGTCATAGGTTCCATGAAACCTTCCTGTTTCACATAGGAACCACCGGCAAAATAACGTATCTTTTCATTACCACCACTTACACTAATATTATGTGTCTGTGTACTTGGATTACGCCAAATAAGATCCAACTGGTCATATCCCCAACCATCATTGATTCCCTTGAAATAATCCAACTCTTCCTGAGACCACGCCCATCCTGCCGGGTCTGTGTCACCGTTAATACGTCCATATAACTCTCCTGCCTCTACAGCACTGGTTAAATCCATATTCTTTGTACGAGTATCTATTGCATAAGAATAAGAATAGTTTACAGTTGGTTTTCCTAATTTACCTTTCTTAGTTGTTACCAAAATTACACCACCAGCAGAACGAGAACCATACACCGCAGCAGATGCAGCATCTTTTAAGACTGTGATATCATCAATTTCGTTGGGAGACAAGTTATTGAAATCACTTGCATCACGAATTACTCCATCAATAACATAACACACCGGTTGTTGTTTCTTGTTATCTCTTTCCCAAGCAGATACAGTACGAATAGACACATCCGGATTCGAACCAGGAGCTGCGCTCGGAGTACTGACATTGACTCCAGCCAATCTACCTGCCAACAAATTACCGGCAGCAGTTGTAGGTAATGTCTTCATCTGTTCATCTACTCGCATATGTTCTACAGATCCGGTCAACAACCCCTTTTTCTGTGTCATATAGCCGACTACAACCACTTCATCCAACTTTTGAGTATCTTCTTGCAGTTTAACGTTAATAACGGTTTTATTTTCGACCGAAATTACCTGACTAAGATAACCGATAAAAGAAATTTGAAGCTGCGCATTTTCGGGGACTTCGATAGAGAACCTTCCATCCACATCACTTATGGTACCCGTAGTTGTCCCTGGGATAGAGACATTGGCTCCGATAATAGGTTCGCCATTTTGGTCGACAATAGTACCTGTAACTGTTTTTTTGTCCTGGTTCACAGATGAAGCCACAAACGACGGTGTTTTCTCTTTATAAATAGAGATTGTTTTATTTTCAACATTATACTTCACCTCCATTCCTTCAAACACATCTGCCAAAACTGTATTTAAAGAACCAGTTACATTTACCGTAACCTTCTGTTTGATATTAATATCATTATTACGTACCAGGATTGAATAACCTGTTTGTTGTTCTATGTCATCAAGAACTTTACTAATAGGGGCATTTTTGTGATTTACGGTAACCTTTACGCTTTGTAATGCCGTATTGGCATATACAGAAGTGGATATTACGCCCATCGCCAAAAATAAACCCAATTGTTTGATTGAGAAATACTTTCTTTTCATACTTTTGTAACGATTTCGTTAGTTAACAACTAATTAATTCAAAAAAATCATTCAATGAATCGGAGAGAAGTGCCAACCATCTCCGATTCTTTTTTTAACCTGTGTTTTCCATATATTCTCTTTTAAAGTTAAACATCCTATTTTAATCGCAGTTTTACCTGTCTTTCAACATGATTACGCTTCCACTCTGTTCGAAACGATACTTTTTATCCACATCAATAAAATTAAACACTTCCTGAAGTGACATTGTCAGATTAATGCTTCCGGTAAAGTATTCATTTGCAACTTTATCACTCTCTACCCGAATCTTTACATTGTATTTCCGTTCTATATCTTTCAATATATCCAGGAAAGAAGCATTCACAAAACTCAACCGTCCGGTTGTCCACAAAGATGATTTATGAGAATCTGTCGTTTCGCTATATAAGGTACCTGTTTCACGATTATATATCGCTTTTTCATCCGGTTTCAAACGGACTTGTTTATTATTAGCCAATACATCTACCCCACCATTGATCAATGCCACTTCCGTCTCCGAGTCTTCCGGATACGAACGAAGATTAAATGTTGTTCCAGTCACTCTCACTTGCATACCACCTGCATAGACTTGAAAAACTTTTTCGACATTTTTTGCCACTTCAAAATAACCCTCACCTACCAAATAAACATTTCGCTCCTTCTTCCCGTATGATAACGGATACTTCAAGACAGAGCCGGAATTAAGGACTACCGTTGAACCGTCTGGTAGAACCACTTTGGTTTGCGAACCCAGAGGAACAGCCATTTCATTATATAGCAGCTCGCCTGATTCATCCAATTCATTATATGTAAAAATAGAACCGATG
The DNA here is from genome assembly GCF_020091425.1 of Parabacteroides goldsteinii. Classification (NCBI taxonomy): domain Bacteria; kingdom Pseudomonadati; phylum Bacteroidota; class Bacteroidia; order Bacteroidales; family Tannerellaceae; genus Parabacteroides; species Parabacteroides goldsteinii. Next base: position 3,987,804 of record NZ_CP081906.1, read on the forward strand.
GAAACAGAAACCATCAATAAAAGGATTGCTGCAACGTTTCGTGCATAGATAAACCACCGGCGCCGGAAAGTAACTCCGGAGGTTAGATGCAACCATTCTTTCAAATAGGCATATCTGGTTTCTTTCTGAGATTCGAAGGCGGGAACATGAAGAAGTGCATACAACTTTACCATCTCGTTGTACCGCTCTCTGTATAAATCAGACTCCTCTACCAAAGCGAACAAAGAAACCTTCTCCTCGTCCGTTATGGAACCTGAAATATAGTTACTCATTAGTTCCTCAAATAATATATCTTTATCTTGCATATACAGCTAAATTTTCCGGTTGTTTAGAATAATACACATCTCAACCGGAAAACATTTAGGTAAAATCAAACTTTTTTTGATTTTAACAAAGGAAATAGAAACAATCTCTACAACCACCCCAATTGGCGCATTCTGACAATGCCCATCCTAAGGTCATTACAATGCCCATTCAAGCAACCTTACAATGGGCATTATAAGGTTGCTTGAATGGGCATTGTCAGAATGACTGTTCCAAAGTGGCTTTTATCCCCTGAAATCAGCGGAAAAAAGTCAAGTCAACAGGATATTTTCCATGCTTATTGATTGTATCTATCAGACATCGCACATTTTCCGTAGGGATCAGATCGTGAATACTATGATCTGTCGCAATTATATATCCTCCATCAGCAGCAGCCTCCCTGATACATTCCAAAACTTCTTTACGAACATCATCCGGATTGGAAGATGCCATCGTTACTTTGTTATTGATATTACCGATAGGTGTCAACTTTCCTTTATATCTTTCTTTCACTTTTTTCAGATCCATACCGGCTGCCCGTTCTACAGGGTGAAGTCCATCGATACCGCAATCTACCAGATCGTCGAGGACATCCCAGATTCTTCCATCGTTGTGCATAATAACCGGCACTCCCAATTCTTTGATACCGGCAACCAAACGCCTGAAATAAGGGATGAAGAAAGTACGGAAGTCATCCGGAGAAATCAACAAAGCATTCGTACCACCCCAGTCATCAGATATTTGTACACAATCGACTCCCCCTTCCTTTATAGCCAGGCGGATAGCCCCCAATGTCCATTCCAACACTGCTTCATTTATTTCATGTACCATTTCCGGATCCGTATACATGGTAATAGCCAATGTCTCGAAATCCATGATATACCAGGATAGCATGGTGAATGGTCCTAAAGTTCCCAACACGACTGCCAGGTCTTCCGTATTAGCAGCCTTCACATCTTTGAAAATTTTGAGGCGATAAGGCGTATCGACCGGAGGCAAAGTATACGCTTCCCAATCTTCACGGCATTTTACAGGCGTATCGATTTGTGCAATGATCGGCCAGCCGTTTTTCTGATAGGTAACGCCCCATTCATCTTTGTATATCTCATTCGGTTCATGAGGGGTCTCTTCGATACCACAGAAACCGTTTATCGGTGTCCAGATGCCATCAATACCCAGCTTGGCAGCCAGCTTTGCCTGTGTTTTACCATCATACAAAACCGTTGTATATCCCAACAGCTCCTGCATAAGTTTCAAACTGAAAAGATGTTCCATAATAGGAATTCTGTCGGGTACACCACCCGATAATGCTGTCAAAAAACGTTCTCTTGATGTCATATCAATTAGATGTTAACTGGTTTAAAATCTCTACTAACCGCTGAGGCTCTTCTGTATAATAGTCTGCACCTATTTTCTGAGCAAAATCGCTGCTCACAGGTGCTCCGCCTATAAATGTTTTCACTTGAGGAAACTCTGTCTTTATAGCTGTATTGATCGACTCCATATTGACCATTGTGGTTGTCAACAAAGCAGACATTCCGACAAAAGCATCCGGATTCTCTCTGACAGCGTCCACAAACTTTTCTTCGGTAACATCTACCCCCAAGTCGATAATCTCATAGCCATTTCCTTCCACCATCATACATACCAGATTCTTACCAATATCATGTAAATCTCCTTTTACCGTACCGATAATCAATTTACCTTTACGTTTGACCGAACCGTCATTAAAATATCTTTTCAGATGTTGCATGCCACCGCTCATAGCTTTTGCACTCATCAGGACCTGAGGCACAAACACTTTATTTTCTTTGAACTTCACACCGATATTGTTCATACCAACGATCAATCCCTTTGTTAAAATATCATTGGGGGAATACCCCTGCTCCAAAGCCTTCTGTGTCAGTTCATCTGCTCCGTCTTCCCCTTTCATTGCCGGAGGATAAGGAGTTTTTGCATTGATCTTACCCACTTCGACACAAAGTGCTATTCTTTCTAATGTGTTTTCCATACTATTCTATTTATTTAGTCAATTGCTCCCTTCTTCTTATCTCTTTTACGGCATCTACCATTGCATAAAATCCCTCTATCTGCATGTAATCAGGTATTGAATTGCCGGACCCCAGACCGTATCCGTTTGCTTTTTCACGGAATCGTATACCTTCCTCCAGAACCTTGTTAAAGACCTGGTCATACGGATTCAGGATCAGATAGTTCATATCGAATCCTCCGAACAGACCGATTTTATCCGAATAGTTATCGATCCATTCATCAAAAAGACATATCTGGTCTTCATTCGAATGTTTGGCATCTATCCCGTTCTGAAGAATATCAGGCATGATCTCTTTGATATTCCCACAGCAATGCAGTAAGAACTTCTTATTCTTATTATGTACGATATCGATCACTTTCTTATGCAGCGGTAAAATAAACTGACGAATCGTATCCGGTTCGAGCATAGTTGCCATACGATGCCCCAAATCATCTCCCATGCGATAGAAGACAAAAAGATCGTCGTACTCCTCCAACATCTTAGTCCACAATGTTTCGTAGAGTTCACCGATTTTCCGGAAGATGTCGGCAAAAAGTTCCGGGTCGAGATACTGCATGACACAAAGGCTTTCATAACCCACCAGATCCTGAGCTGTTTCAAAAATGCCGTATCCGCAACCTCCATAGGCTTTCATCCCGGCAGGCATCACTCTCCGGATAGACTCCAACCGAGGCCTGTATGTTTCCCAGAAAATACGGGGAATATCGTCAAACGGATATCTGTCAAAATCATCGCGGGTCTGAATAGGACCGAGCATCCCCCCTAATATGGCCCCATGACCGGGAAGGATTTCGCAAATCGCAGCTTCATAACTGAATGCATCATAGGTATTTTCTTTCCAGAAAGAAATATATTTACTAAAATACTCATCCAAATCAGAGCAGCTTTTACGGCCATTTAACGACAATTCCTCCCCTATACATTTAGAAACAAAAGGGGCATCGATATTATGCTCATACAAAGGCAAATAATCAGGTTTCTGATTATATAATACCTTTAAAATATTTCTGTAGTCAGGCTCAAACGTATTCATATTTTCTTAATTTAATTACATTCCTTATTACCTTTTTAATATGATCGATACAGGCTGATAGGCATGCATCTCGACGGACAGTTCATTATTCTTTATTGGAAACGAATCTCCCAACGGTTCACCGCGCAGATTACAGAATTGAGCAGACCGATATGATTTTCCGGATAATGTAACAGTACATTTGCCTTCTTTACCGGCTTGTTCCCAAAGTCTCAACAAGTCTCCCTCACCATCTGTATTCGGTCCGAAAGCAGTAACTAAAATTCCTTTTTCGGACAATGTAATCCCTTCGGAAAAGAACGGAAGTTCACCTCCATCATCCTCTGTATACGTTGCCATCAGAGGAACACGCGTTTCTTCTGTCGGTGTAATAAGAGAAGTCTCATTACTGTATTTATCGATCGACCACAGATATACTTTGGCGGAAAAACCTCCTTCTATCCATTCTGTAAAATTAGTACCCCACTGATTATTAAACAGATTGACAAAAACATTAGGCCGTTGGGGTATAAACTCTCCGGAGAAACGGAACAGACCGGGACGGTCCAGACTGACAGCCGGGGCATTCGGTGTATTTAAGCCAAACCCCTTCCCTTGATTATCAATAATAGCCATACCGGTATTCAGGAAGAAATAATCATGGTTGGTGTTCTTTACAAAATCAGTGGCCGGATTAACAACACCGCCGGTTCTCCCTAACCGAAATGAAGGATTCGACAGATTAAACGGGAAAGCCAGCCAACCACCTTCCGGTTGAGATTCAGCCGGTTTATTCCGTATCCCCCAACAAATTTCCAGATAAGGGGAGCTATCTTCTAACGTATAAGTTAATGTATAGTCATCGCCAGCACCTGTCTGACAGAATGCGGTAGCACTAACTGAATGGGAGGTCTGCAAATATTTGATTTTATTTAATCTGCCCTTTATCATTTCATATTTCAGGTCAGGATTTTCCGGCCGCCCCATCTCCTGATCAGCCCAGCCATGATGTCCGGGCTTCACATAATTCGCATTATAACGGTTGATTTCCTCTTGACCAAATTTCTCGTGGATATACTCTCCGAATCCATATTCATTCTTCTCATCGACCATTTCTTTCTGTTGTTGTTTATCCCAAACAGAAAGCAATGCACCGTTTTCCTTATTTATTTCTATTTTGAAATAGTTGTTTTCCAACACAGCTTTTACTTCATCAATACGGGAACTTCGGGAATCCTCAGATATAGGAGATGTTACCAACGTATAAGTCTTATACCCCAGGGATGGAATATCTTCCGCATGAAAAGACAGGTGATTGTAGTCGTTATATACCGGCAAAATCTTACCTGTCGATTCATCCTTCAAACCATAAACCTGGTAATTTTTTTTATAAACTCCCATATGGAAACTAACCAAACCCGAACGTTTCCAGGGAAGCGGGTTATAGACAACAACTTTACGCCCTTTAACAGCTACATTCTGAGCCAGTTTCTTCAAATCCTTCCGTAAAGAAGGAATAATATATTGTTCAGCACGGTGTGCCCTACTTCCTTTTTCATTCCAGGATGTTTCTATAAAATCATACAGCCCTTGTGCCCTGCTGACTGTAAAATCGTCCCCATATTTCCAAAAATCCTGGTGTCCATGACTCATTGCCAGTCCAAAAGTATGTTCATCAAACAATAAAGATTGTTCAATAGCCTTTTCAACATAAGGTTCAAGCGGTTCGGGAGTTATGTCCCATTGTTTGAGTAAGGAATTCAACGTTTCCGTATTATAAATGACACGCTGCATAGCCTTATTGATTTTTACTTCTTTAGGCATCGACATATATCCATGAATCCAGGTATCCGGCATATCCCCCTTTACTACAGGTAACGATGGGTTTTCTTTCATCAGGGCATCATAAAAATCTTCCAGCTGACCGATACGTATCCGGGCATTAGGTGCTTTTTCACGCGCTTCTTTCAATACAGCAGCAACATCTTCCGGTGTCGGAGCACCCGTATTTTCATGCGTATGTATCATTGCTAACCATGTCTTATATTTCCAGGTTGCCGGAGGAAGTACACCGGAACCGTAATATTCCGCCCAGTTAAAAGTGAGTAACCTCGAACCATCCGGTCCCTCCCACCAAAACAGGGTTGGTATATCCGGTGATACGGACCCGGGATTACAACCAATATGCAAAATCTTCACACCAGCCTGTGTCAACAATGTAGGAAGTATCCAGGAATGGCTAGGGACATCGGTAAGTTTAGCTCCACGTACCAACGGTTGGTCATATTTTCTATTTATCTGCGAAGAATAGGACATTCCACGCACCAATGTTTCAAGATCACTCGATTCAGTCTCAAATGTGAAAGGAAGTGCATGCACTTTGAAACGTCCATCTTTTAAAGCTTTTTCTATTCCGGATTTATAAACCTCAGAGGTATTTTCCATAATATATTTCATTGGCCAGCCAGGAAGAGTCCAAACAAATTGGTCTTCCTTAGGTAATTTACCCGTCTCCTCTACTGAACGTAATGTTTCATCCATCATAGAGGTGGTGTATTTCTGTAAAATAGATTCACTCCAATCAGTATAACCAATATCAAAGTGCATTTTGAAGACAATGATTATGTCTTCAACTTCAACCTTTTCGGCTCCTTTATCTACATCTATAGCCGCAATCTGAGCGTTTAATGAACTTAATGATAGTATGAAAATCCATACTGAAAGAATAAATTGCCTTTTCATATTTCATGGTATTATGTTTCTCTCCCAATCAACTTTACCGGTTAAGTAAACTAAGAAAAAAATATTATTTTGCAAACATATGTGTCTTATCAGAGATAAACAATGACATTTATTCCGATTTTCCTATACTATCTTACGATTGATATGTTTTTAATCACATACAGGCAAAACCAGTTTTACCTTTTCGTCTTCATTATCGGTAGTTTCTAATTTATCTATTAATACACGTACAGACTCACGACCAATCTCTTTTATAGGAAGATATGCTATATGCATATTAGGAGCCAAAAGTTCAAAACTCGGAGTACTATGCAGACAAGCCAAACCTATTTTACTGACATCTATATTCCGTTTATAAAAATAGCGTAGTCCTTCCATTCCTAAATAATGCGTAGTAAAATAGAATCCATCGACATCCGGGACCATATCAAAAATAGTATCCAATACACGAATGATATCTAACTCATACTCATTGCGTGACACCTCTCCATATAAGTGAGGAGAAATAAAACAATCATGTTCGATCAAAGCGGTCTTATATCCTTCATATCTTAAACTCATGGTAAAAAGGGCCGATGCCGTAGTTATAATGGCTATTTTTTTACGGCCTTCATTTATCAGTTTATTAACCAGATTATAACTACACCCGATATTGTCTATAATAATATAATTAGTATTCAATTCCGGAAAGAAACGGTCAATTAAAACAAACGGATATTTTTCTTGCATTAAATTCTCCAATTCACCTTTGGCATAATTAGTAGGAGCAATGATTAATCCATCAATATTCTTTGATCGTAACATTTGGATTATATTATTTTCTCTTACCGGATTAGATTCGGAACTGCAAAAAGTAACGGTATATCCCAGTTGTTCTGCCACAAGTTCAACCTCCATAGCTACTTGGGCATAAAAAGTATCTCCTATAAAGGGAACAACCAATCCAATTGTTTTCGTTTTACCCGAACTAAGACTTTTAGCAAGATAATTTGGCCTATATTTTACCTGTTTAGCATAATCTATTATTTTTTTCTGGGTAGCCGAACTTATCTTTTGTTCATCACCACGCCCTGACAACACCCATGAAACTGTTGTTTTTGAGACCTTAAGAGCTTCTGCAATATCTTTAAGAGATTTTCCCATCTGTTTTTAATTCGAACAACTTAACCGATCAACTATACATGCAAATATATTATTTAATTCGATACTCTACAATAGTGATGAAAGATCCTTTTCCGGGAAGAGGAATAAAAAAGGCTGGAGTAAACAGATTTCAACAGATAAAGAAAAGAAGCAGATGTTTAAGAGTTTGCTTCAAACGATCAGTCGCATTCTTTAACTGAACTCGTACTGTACTAACAGTCAAACCCATATTATCGGCAATTACATCCACGGTTTTGCCGGCATAGAAATACTCTTCAAAAACAATCCTGCACTTTGCAGGTAATTGATTTACCGCTAAACGTATCTCTTCTTCCGTCTGGCGCATTTCTACATATTGTAATGGAACCGGAGTCGATTGGATATAATTTTCCTGAAAAGCCAACATTTGTTCTTTGTGTTCATCCAAAACATTTTGCTGACTCCTTTGTGCCCGAATGTAATTGAGACACCCGTTCTGAACAGAACGTACTAAATAATAATGAATCGGATACGATAAGGTATCCCGCCTATTCCAGATATTAATAAAAACATCATCTACAATTTCTGCACCGGCCTCTTTATCGACCAGGTAACATAAAGCAACGGCATTCAAGTAGCTATAATAAGTACTGAACAATTCAGAAAAAGCCTTTTCCGAACCTTTTCTGATTTGTTCTATTATATCTTCATTTATACGGCTTATATTCATAATACATCTCCTTGTCGCTTTTTCATCTATATTAGTTCATGAAGAACTATGGAATAGTTATTGTTCGATTTCTTTAATAATCAGGGAGGAATGTAATATGAATGATAATGTTTTAATTTTTTCGCAAAACGTGAACGTATTGATTCTTATAGATATTAAAAATTGAAAAGGGACATAGTTCTTCATGAACTATGTATTTTTAGAGGTTTCATATCCCTTTTCTGCGACAAATATAATATTTATTCACTCACTTTGATGTGTATTTACAAAAACGGAAGGAAGTTTCCTCACGGAAACTTCCCTCCTCCTTGGTGTGTCTAATCAATTATGTTAAAAAATAGGATTTAATCTTATTGTCGATATTACTATAAAGTGATTGGTGTTCCATTATAGAAGTCAAGGATCTTGGTACGGAAGATAAAGTTGTACTTGGCCTGTGTCTGTTCAGCCAGACTCTGCGCATACTTCGTCTTTGCTTCGCTGTATTCAAATACGGTACTTTTTCCTGCACCATACCGTTCTTCAGCATATGAGAACGCCACCTTGCTTGCATCGACTGATTTATCGGAAGAGATGTATTTCTCCTGTGCTGCCGTCGCATTATAATAAGCCTGTTGAATCTCCTTATAAAGTGATTTTTTGCTGTTTTCCATCATTAACTCACGATTAGTTATGGAAAGACGGGCGGTACGGACGCTGTTACGTACCTGGAAACGGTTGAAGATCGGAATACTCAGACTTAAACCGATTGATTTCTGCCCGTTATTCTTCAATTGATCACTGAACGGAGCGTTATTATAATCGCCGTCACCGAAATTATGATAGTAACCGGTACTGTAACCGGCACTTAAATTCAGTTTCGGATAATATCCCGCCTGGGCTATACGGAGCGCTTTCTTCTGGCTCTCCAGCAGATACTGCTGTTCCTTGATCTGCGGTTTGAATGTCACGGCATGATCATAGACCTGGTCAGGAGGAATGATACTACTCATGTAACGTTCAATGGCATCACCGTTTTCCGGTTCCAGCACATCGAAGTTTTCACCGGCACGTTCCAATTCCAGACTTTGTGCCAGATCCAGTAAAGCCAGTTTCACATTGTTCTGCGATTCTGTCAATGTGACTTCATCTTTTGCCAATTGGGCTTTCATATCGTATAACTGGGAAACAGGGATTTTACCGGCATTATAGAGTGCCTCGGTTTTTGTCACCTGCTCAGAGCTCAGATCTACCTGCAATTGGGCAATCTTCAACATTTCCTTATTATAAAGAACTTGCAGATAGTAAGAAGCCACATTAATAGACAAGTCCTCCTTTGCCTTATTCAAAGTCTCGATAGATGCTTTCAGGTCCAGCTTGCGGGCAGCAATATCGTTCGGTATTTTCAAACCGTCGAAGATAGGCATGCTCAATTGAATACCGGCTGTCGTATTGGCCGAGTTACGGTCTACGATCAAACCATCTTTCGATTCGGAGCGGCCGAAACCAAAGTTTTCCCCCACACTGGCATTCACACTGGGCAACCAACTATATTTACTGGTGTGTAAGTCCACTTCACGGCTTTTCTGTTCCAATTCCTTTTGTTTCAGATCTATATTGTTCTCGATAGCGTACCGGATACATTCCTCCAACGACCATTGCTTTGCCGCTTCCTGTGCCCCGACGGGCAGACAGAAAAGGAATGAGGCCAGCGCTACGGATGATATGATTTGTTTCATCGCTTATTCGTTTTTATTTCTATTACTTATTAGCAGCTACAATACCACCACGAATCTTGTCACCTTCAGACAAACCTTCTTTCACTTCGATCTTGATACCGTCAGACAAACCGACCGTAACAGCACGTTTCTCAAATAATTGTTCCGGCTTTTCCTGTTTTACAATCTGTACGAAAGTAGAGTCTCCGCTGAATTCAACACAACTTTCAGGAACGGTCAGGACATCGGTCGCACGTTTCAGCACGATCTCGGCATTGGCACTGTAACCGGCACGGATAAAGGCATCTTCCGGCATCTGAACGGCCGCTTTGATCTCGAACAGGACGGCACCGTTTTCTTCCACTCCTTTCGGAGCTACATATTCCAGGGTGGCATCAAACGTACGGCTATCCAAAGCACCGACTGTCAGTTTGATAGGCATGCCTTCATGGATACGTCCTACTTCTGTTTCATCCACTTTTCCCCTGAAGATCATATTGTTCATATCGGCTACGGAAGCAATTGTCGTACCGTCATTGAATGTATTCGACTGGATCACCGAGTTTCCGACTTTAATAGGAACATCCAGAATCATACCGGTAATGGTAGAACGAACCTGTGTCGTACTGGACGATGCCGATTTACGTGAAATACCTTCACGGATAATCTCCAATGCATCCTGTGCATTTTCTGCTTCTTCCTGAGCTTTCTTATAATTAGCCAGTGAGGTTTCATAGTCCTCTTTGGATATGACTCCTTGCTTGTGCAGATCTTCATCCCGTTTGTAGGTAGCTTCTATCTGCTCCAGACTGATCTTCGCCACACGGACACGCGATTCAGCACTGTTCAGCTGAACCATTTCAGGGATTACCTTGATCTTTGCAATAATCTCGCCTTCCTTCACCATCTGACCGGCTTCCTTCAGCAATTCGGAGATGATACCGGACATCTGCGGTTTGATAAGTACCTCATCACGCGGTTCTACCTTTCCTGTCGCCACAGTCTTTGTCTCTACCGAGTCGCGTTTGGGAGTTACCACTTCATACATGGTGATGACAGGTTGTGCTTTTTTCCACAAGAAGTAGAAAGTGCCGACCACGGCGGCTCCCACCAATACTAAAAAGATGATTCGCAGGATTTTCTTAACGATACGATTCTTCATAACTATCTTAATTTTCAATTTCCAATTTATAATATTCAATTCCCCTTATTCTTCTCTGATAGCATCAATAGCCTTAATCTGCATGGCTCGCCAGGCCGGAATCAATCCAGCCATAAGTCCGCTGATAAGTAAAACAACGGTTGCGGCAACGGCGGCTCCGATATGTATTTCCGGATTACTGAAGAAAGTGCCCTGAGAATCTGCCGATCCGCTGCTTGCCAATAAATTATTAGCTACATCCAACAGAAAAACTCCGCAACTTAACCCCATCAGTCCGGCCAAAGCCGTAAGCAACAAACTCTCACTCATGATCTGGGATATAATATCGAACGGCTTAGCCCCGATTGCACGGCGTACACCAATCTCGCGGGTACGTTCTTTTACCGTCACCATCATAATGTTACTGACCCCAATGATACCAGCCAGCAAAGTACCCATTCCAACCAACCATACCAGAATATTGATCCCGGTAAATAGTGTTTCAAAACTATCGAATTGCTTGGCAATCGTAAAACTGCTGACGGCTTGCGGGTCGGTAGGCGATATTTCATTTTGTGATTTCAAAACATCCGTTATATCTTCCACCATCCTGTCGCATGAATAACCGTCATCGGCGGTTGCGCACAGGAACCAGAACTTATCCCCCTGGTTGGCCACCTGCTGTAAGGTAGTAAAAGGCAACATGATACTTTCCTCCGTACGTCCTCCGATCTGTACACGTGGCTTAGGTTTCACAACGCCCACGACCTGATAGTAAATGCCATTTACACGGATATACTCTCCGATCGGATCTTCACCGGGAGTGAACAACACTTCGCGCACAATACTACCGATCAGGCAAACCTTACGTTTTTCTTTTACGTCTACCTCATTCAGTAAACGCCCTTCCAGTACGTGCTGCGTTTCTATATTAAAATATTCGGAATGTACACCGCGCACATTATAAGTACCGGCTTTCTGTCCTCTCACCACATTATTTTGTCCGCCCCATGACATAGCCATCGGCGACAAATAACGCACACCTTTCACACGGTTACGGATTGTTTCCAGGTCACGGTTACGCATCTGCCAGTAACGTCCTTTCTTGTAGCCTTTATAAGGCTCGCCGGTACGTTCGGAAAAGAAAAAAGCTGAATTAGTAGCGAAACCATTCACATTCTTCCATACTCCGTTCTTGAAGCCGGTACCCGACCCTAACAGGATAACAAGCATCAGGATTCCCCAAAACACCCCGAACCCGGTCAAGAGGCTTCTGGTCTTGTTGCGGGTGATAGTCACCCATATCTCTACCCAACGGTCTATATCGAACATATCTATCTGTATTTATTCGTTTCTCATGGCTTCGATAGCCGTAATTTTCACTGCTTTACGAGCCGGAAAATAACCGGCCAGCACTCCTGCAGCAACAATAAGCAACGTTGACATCAAAGCTACGGTCAGGTCGACCGTAGGATTCAAAAAGGTACTCATATCATCGCTGGAAGAGGCTTGTCCCATCTTGGCATTTTCCATAATGAAGTTAATGCCTTCTGTCAGTCCAACTCCGGCAATCATGCCGACATAACCGAAGACGGCCGTTATCAGGATAGACTCTACGATGATCAGTTTCAGTATGGAAAAAGGAGTTGCTCCAATCGCCTTACGGATACCAAACTCGCGGGTTCGTTCCCGAACAGTAATCAACATGATATTACTGACTCCCACAATACCTGCGGCCAAAGTTCCGATACCGATTATCCAGATAAACAGAGCTATACCATTCAACATCCCGTTAAACATGGCAAAATCTTCAATCGTGCTCCACATACCGATTGCCCGCAGATCTTCCGGATCAAACATATGCCGTTTCCCCATCTGCTGACGGAAACGTTTCTCAAATGCTTCGTATTCCTCTTTGGTATTAATACCATCCAGGGAGAAAATAATATTATCCAACCCATAACCGGAGCGGTAAAGTTGCTGTGCCGTAGAGAAAGGAATATAAGCCGGAGCATTATTATTGTTGTCCTCATCCGTATAAACTCCGACCACCTGATAAGGTACATCGCCAGCATTCACATATTTTCCTAACGGATCCTCCGAACGGAAAAGCACTTCTTTTATACGGGGACTTATAACTATCACTTTTCTTTTCTGAAGTATATCTACTTCATTAATAAAACGCCCGTTACCAACCGTCATTTTAATCTTGTCGATGATAGCTTTATCCGGATGTACCCCCTGTAAAGAATAAGAGTTATATTCTTCTTTATACGAAAGCGTATCGCTTTGGTAAAGGACACCTGATACCAGGTTCACTTCGGGATTCTGCTGTCTCAAGGCCACCAAGTCATCATCTTTATATTCGATCCGTCGGTTGGTCTGCATCCCTTTATAGGGTTTGCTGGCATAACGAGGCCATGTCTCCACACGGTTCCCCGCCCAACGGTCAAAGTTGTGCATGATACCATTCTTCAGTCCGTTGCCAGCTCCCAGCAAAACGATCAGCATGAAGATCCCCCATGCTACGGAAAAGCCGGTAAGGAACGTACGGAGCTTATTCTTTTGAATCGTACTCCATATTTCCCGGAAATTATCAAAGTCGAACATATCCTTCTCCTTTTTCGATGTTTTCTATCAGGCCATCCTTTACACGGATAATCTTTTCGGTCGCATTGGCTACGGATTGCTCGTGAGTCACGATAATCATAGTCATACCTTCTTTATTTACATTACGCAGAAGTTCCATTACTTCGACCGTCGTTTTACTGTCGAGTGCACCGGTCGGCTCATCAGCCAGAATCACCTGCGGTTTAGCAATCAGGGCACGGGCAATGGCTACACGTTGTTTCTGCCCGCCCGACATTTCGTTAGGCATATGTTCCGCCCAGTCTTTCAGTCCGACCATATCCAGATATTCCATTGCCATCGCATTCCGTTTCTTGCGGTTTATACCCTGATAATAGAGTGGCAAGGCGACATTCTCCACCGCATTCTTGAAAGAGATCAGATTAAATGACTGGAAAATGAAACCGATCATCTGGTTACGAAGTTCAGCTGCACGGCTTTCGCTGAGGTTCTGAATCAATTGTCCGTTTAAATGATAGGTACCAGTATCGTAAGTATCCAAAATCCCCAGTATGTTCAATAGCGTCGATTTCCCCGAACCGGATGCCCCCATAATGGAAACCATCTCTCCTTTTTCGATCTCCAGGTCTATGCCTTTCAAGACATGCAGCGGAGCACCATTGAAATACGTTTTGTTAATTCCTTTCAGCTGAATCATCATATTTGTCATTACTTTTCTTTATTAGACGTACACTTTGTAAAAAATGTTACACATTTAAGAAACTTTTTTACCCTCTGACGCAACAAATATATATTTATATAAGATACCTTGTATCACAAGGTACTGATTTTTACAAGATATTAACTATCGTTTTGTTATCAGATAAACACAAATAATCAAGGAATGCTTACTAAATAAACCGACAACTACGAAATATACTGCATTGCCCCATTCATTTTATTTATAAATTCATCAAATAAAATAGCAGGGAATAACCAAAAACAATATTACATTTGCAAACTATACTTACACTACCTACAAGACTAACCCACAATATGTTATCAATTTTATACAGTTATGTAAGTTATTGTCGACAGCTATCAGCAATATTACTTATAGTTATTAACAAAATTACCGATAGCTATCAACAACATTACTGACAGCTATCGACAATCAGTTTGTTCGGCAGAAAACCAAAACCAGTATCCTATATTATTTACATTCGTACGGTAACTATTATCTGTTTCATTCATCCTTTTGTATATTTGTATCGCCAAAAACAACTTAATCACACCGTATCATGTTTTATTTACATGAAAATAAAAGAATACAGTATGAGACTTACATATATTTATCACAGTGGCTTTGCGATCGAAACAGAAGGATATACTATCCTGATCGATTATTTTAAAGATACGGGGAAAACACCGGATACGGGATTTGTTCACGATGAACTGCTCCGACGCGCGGGTACATTATATATATTATCCTCCCATTTCCATCCGGATCATTTCAACCCGGACGTCCTGAAATGGAAAGAGATTAAGTCGGATATCAAATATATTTTCTCCAAAGATATTCTGAAACGCCGCCGGGCGACAGCCGAAGATGCTGTTTACCTTAAGAAAGGGGACGTTTTTGAAGATGAAAATATCCGTATCCGGGCATTCGGTTCGACTGATGTAGGCATTTCTTTCCTGATAGAAGCGGAAGGCAAACTGCTGTTTCATGCCGGCGACCTGAATAACTGGCACTGGAAAGACGAATCGACACCACAGGAAGTGGCTAAAGCCGAAGGCGATTATTTGCGGGAACTGGATATACTGGCTCAGGCAACCGGACATCTGCATCTCGCCATGTTTCCGGTCGATCCGCGTATCGGAACTGATTTTATGCGGGGAGCGGAACAGTTTGTCGACCGGATAAAGACTGACGTTTTAGTCCCTATGCACTTTTGGGAACATCCCGCCGAAGTAGTAGCATTCGGCCCTTATGCCGAATCGAAGGGATGCCGTTATATCCTGTTGTCCTATCCCGGAGAAAGCACTGATTTTTAATTTATAAAGAAAACAAGTATGGAAATCAAAAGTAGATTTGATCATTTCAACATCAACGTCCTCGACCTCGAAAGAAGCATTGCTTTCTATAACAAAGCGCTGGGTCTGAAGGAACATCACCGCAAGGAAGCAGCCGACGGCTCTTTCGTTCTCGTTTACCTGACAGACGACCAGACAGGTTTCCTGCTGGAATTGACCTGGCTGAAAGACCGTAACGAGCCGTACGAACTGGGAGATAACGAAAGCCATCTCTGTTTTCGTGTAGCCGGCGATTACGACGAAGTACGCAAATTCCATAAGGAAATGGATTGCGTATGTTACGAAAATACCGCCATGGGATTGTATTTCATTAACGACCCGGACGATTACTGGATCGAAATACTACCGGCTAAATAAAAAAGGCAATACCTTAACCAAAATTGTATCAGCTCTTCACCGGCAATACAATTTTGGTTAACCCGTCATCGAAAGGTTCCTCTTTCCGCCGGTAATAAAATTCATAGGCCGTACCTTCCGGCTCGTATCCTTTCTGCATCATCCAGAAAGTCATCTCGCCATATAAATAATTAATTTCTTCGTAATCGCCTTTAAATAAACAATGCACGACTTTGGATTGCGGTATTACGCGTGACCGGACGTTTTCGTCTCCTTCCATCAGGCAGGACACAGGGAAACAGATTTCCACATCCAGGTCATATATATCCATATTCAGATAATCGTAGTAAATGATAAAAGGCACATCCGTCATATATTTCCCTGTTTTCCGGAGAAGGGCCAGTGCATCCTGACGTTTTCGGGCAAGCGTCCACTCTAAATCCTTGTAACTGACTTTCGTACGGGTCGATAAAACAGGTTGTTCCGCCCGGACCATAAGCCGTATGTCTGAAACCTGTGGCATAGTGTTATTCATTAATGGGTTAAGAATCTACCAAATATAAAAAAAACACCTAAAGAACGGTTGTCACCGGAGAGAAAAAAGTTGAAAATGACGTATTTTGATCCGGCTATTAAGTAAAGTTACATTTATTGTCACATTTGAAAACTGATACTATTCAGCATTTTTTTTAATAAAATCATTGCAGCTAAGCATATTCCTCTTATATTTGCTATCCAGAAAGACTCATTATTAATCATAAATATAAAATCATGGAGAAGCCTTATGTAGTAGGTATTGATATAGGTGGTACCAATACTGTTTTCGGCGTAGTAGATGCAAGAGGAACAATCTTGTACAGTGGATCAATCAAAACTGGTAAATATACTGATATAGAAGAATATGTTGCGGAACTGGGACAAGGTCTTTTATCAGTAATCGACCAGGCCGGAGGTCCGGATAAGATCAAAGGTGTCGGCGTAGGAGCTCCTAACGGTAACTTCTTCAACGGTTGTATCGAATTTGCCCCGAACCTTCCATGGAAAGGTAAAATACCTTTGGCACAGTTGATCAGCGAACAAATCGGCGGTATTCCCGTTGCATTGACTAACGACGCCAATGCTGCAGCAATCGGTGAAATGACTTACGGAGCAGCACGTGGTATGAAAGATTTTATCGTTATCACTCTGGGAACAGGTGTAGGTAGCGGTATCGTTATCGGAGGTAATCTGGTTTACGGACATGACGGTTTTGCCGGTGAGTTGGGACACGTGATTATGCGTCGTAACAATGGCCGTCCTTGCGGTTGCGGTCGTCAGGGATGCCTTGAAACATATGCATCCGCTACCGGTGTAGCACGTACAGCCCGTGAATACCTCGAAATCCGCAAAGACGAAAGTCTGTTGCGCGATCTGGATCCGGATGAAATCACTTCAAAAGATGTATTCGATGCAGCCATGAAGAATGATAAACTGGCACTTGAAATCTTCGAATTTACAGGAAATATCCTGGGTGAAGCTTTTGCTGATGCTGTTGCATTCTCCAGCCCGGAAGCCATTATTCTGTTCGGTGGTCTTACCAAGGCAGGCGATCTGATCATGAATCCGATCAAACGTTCTATGGACAAGAACATGCTGAAGGTTTACGAAGGTAAAACAAAACTTCTTTTCTCTCAATTGAAAGAAAGCGATGCTGCCGTATTGGGAGCCAGCGCTTTGGGTTGGGAAGTGAAAGAGTAATCGTATTCACTGGGGTTCTGCCCCGGATCAAGGGCGGCCTGAGGTCGCCCTTCTTTTTTATATATCACTTAATTATCAGAGACATGAACCATCCTTTGCATCAATTTATCTATTGCCCCAAATGTGGAGCCAACACTTTCATCGAACGTAATGAAAAAGCGAAACAGTGTACGACATGCGGTTTCGTATACTATTTCAATCCTTCTTCGGCAGTAGCCTGTTTCATCCGAAATACCGCCGGAGAGATTCTACTGGTGCGCCGGGCTAAAGAACCTGCCAAAGGGACGCTCGACCTGCCGGGCGGATTCGTCGATATGTTCGAATCAGCAGAAGATGCGGCACACCGCGAAGTAAAAGAAGAAACGGGACTGGATATTACCGAATGCCGTTATCTTTTTTCCATTCCTAATTTATATATGTATTGCGGTTTCGAAGTGCACACGGTAGATATGTTCTTTGAATGCCATGTAAAGGATTTCATAGGTGTCCATGCGGAAGATGATGCCGCCGAAATCGTTATCGTGAAAAAAGAAGAGTTGAAAGCGGAAGAGTTTGGATTGATGTCAATAAAGAAGGCTATTAGACTTTACAAAGAAAACAACTGTTAACTTCCATCGATTCATCTATCAATTGACAATTAGAGGACGGAATATTCCGTCCTTCTTATTTTCTGTGTTACAATTTTTATACCACATCCTGTTTATTAGATTTTTTTCAAAAAAAGAGGATATATAATCATAAAAAACATCATAGTTCTAAAAGAACTCCATACTAAATATTCGGCACAAATGTATTAATAATTTATTACATACTGTTATTTTACGTCAACAAAAGAAGGATTATGCTTTATTTTTAACATTTACAATAACAAGGTATATATAAATACCACTCTATACCTTAACGTAAACTTCACCCTTTGATTACACTCATATTGTATATTTTAATAGAATCATAAACTAGTTGGTTTAGTGTAATATCCCCCTAGATTATTTAAGCAATATTTATTAATAGGACGAAAAGTAACAAATAGAACACTTGAAAAAACAATCTTATAAAAAAAGTTTTTTAACTCTACTTAACCATGGTAATACTGTTGATAATTATAGTCTTTTTATTCTTGTTTCAACATAGTTCTTTTAGAACTAAGATCAAAAACATCAATAAACGTCAAATCTAAAGTAACTCCACTAACACTAGTATTATTATAAATAAACTCATTAATTATGTTGAAACACTTCAAACCTGTCAGCTTAATTCTTGTCGCAGGAGCAATAACACTTCCTACAAGTGTATATGCCAATTTAGCGCCAGAAAAGCAAGAAACCGCTATTACCCAACAAAGTGGTAAAGTAAGTGGTGTTGTAGAAGATGATTTCGGACCTGTTGCCGGAGCGTCAGTAGTGATCAAAGGAACCACCCACGGTAGTATTACCGATATGGATGGTAAATTCAACCTGGAAGGAGTAAAAAACGGAGACATTATCCAGATTTCTTTTATCGGATATGCTACTCAGGAAGTCACCTACACAGGCCAGTCTTCATTAAACATTAAACTAGCAGAAGACACTCAGAAGCTGGACGAAGTAGTCGTAACAGCTTTGGGTATCAAGAAAGATGCCAAGAAATTAGGTTATGCCGTAAGTACTGTTTCTTCAGAAGAATTGACAAGAACCGGAGGTACAACTTTAGCTACCGGTCTATATGGTAAAGCTGCCGGTGTTAGTATCCAGTCTGCTCCCGGTGGCGGTACATCAGCTGTTTCTATCTCAGTACGTGGTCTTTCTTCAATTACGGGTAACACACAACCTTTAATCATCATGGACGGTGTTCCCATCCGTAATGGTAATGCTAACAAAGACGGTTATTGGACGAACCAACGTATTGAATCAAACGGTATGGTTGATATCAACCCTGAAGATATCGAAAACATCTCTATCTTAAAAGGTGCAGCCGCTTCTGCTTTGTATGGTTCGGAAGCAGCCAACGGTGTTGTGATGATCACTACGAAAAAAGCAAAGAACGGTACAGGCACTCACGTCGACTTCAGTGCAAACGTAAGTTTCGATAAAGTTGCTTATATGCCCGAAATTCAAAAAGAATATGGCCCCGGGTATGATAACTATGTACTCGGAATGAATGACCAATCGGCTTTGACCGGTTTTCGTAATCTTCGTGTAGACCGCAATGGTAATCCGATTACAACAACAAACCGTGAAACTTATTACTCTTGGGGTGCAAAATATGACGCAAACAAGTCTGTTACTTATTTCGATGGCAACGAGCGTGCATTTACACCAATTGACCATAATCAATGGAACGACATCTTCCGCACAGGTGTTAATCAGACATACAACTTGTCTATGACTAACAGCTCTGAGCGTAACAATGTCCGTTTATCTTATACGTTCAACGATGCAAAATCCATGCAGTTGAATTCCAATAACCACAAGCATAACTTCAATTTGAGTGGAGCTTATGACATTACAAAGAATCTTAAATTAAATTATTCAGCTACTTATCAGAACCAGTTCATCAAGAACCGTGCATATCGTATCAGTCGTTTAGTGACAAACTATTCAGGTATGTTCAGTGGCTTCACTGATGTGGCTTACATCCGCGACCATACAGTAACTAGCTTAGGCTACCAGAATAGTATTTATGCTGGCAACGGTGGTACACCTAATACACTAACTCCAGACGAGCAGTTCCTTTATACTCCAATGGGGTCTACCTCCTTGATGTCTGAATATTTCTGGAATATTTTAGGTAAGGTTCAGGAAGAAGAACACCAACGTTTTATCGGATCAGTGAACCCTACTTGGGAAATTATTCCGGGCTTAACATTAAGTGGACGTTTGGCTACCGACCTCACAATTGACAAAATCGAGAATAAGAACAATACGGAGAATGCCCATGTCTTTTCTACCAACGGTCAATATAGCGATTCTTATGGTTTGAAAAACAACCGCTATTCAATCGTGTATAGTGATATCATGTTGATGTTCGACAAAACATTTGCCGATGTTCATAACATTACAGCCAACTTAGGATGGAATGCCCGTCAGGAATCTTTCTACGAATCATCCGTAAGTACTTCACAAGGTTTAACACAAGAAAACTGGTTCCATCTGAATGCATCAGTAGGTACCAAGAATGCATCTATGACAAAAAGAGATCTTCTAAAGACCGGTGCATTCTTAACTGCTAGTTACGGATATAACAACTGGGGATTTTTGGAAGGATCTATCCGCCAAGAAAAGACTTCTACTTTAAGACATGGCAACAATTCATTCTGGTATCCGTCAGTCAGTGCAAGTTTATTGTATACAGAACTGTTGGGTGACAAGAATCCGTCATGGTGGAATTATGGTAAAATACGTTTATCATATGGTATCGTTGGTAACGCTCCTGAAATTTACCGTGCTAACTTAGCCTTCGAACAAGGATCTTTGACACGCAACAATGTATATACTTATAATACAATTCCAAGTTCTATCGGTAACGAAAGTATTAAACCGGAAACAAAACATGAGATTGAAGTTGGTATTGAAAACAAATTCCTGAACAACCGTTTGGGTATGGAATTCAACTTCTATACAAATACAATCAAAGACCAGATTCTTCCGGCTACTGCTGCTACATCTATGGGAGCAAACAGTATGTTGATGAACGTAGGTGAACTTGCCAATAAGGGTATTGAATTGAATGTATACGGTACTCCGATCGAAAACAAAGACTGGAAATGGGATTTACGTGCCAACGTAGCCTGGAACAAAAATACAGTGAAGAAGCTAGTTGACGGTCTTGACGTCCTAAGCCATGTTAACATCGACGGTGGTGCAGCCACACTTGAATCTCATGTAGGAGAAGCAATGGGTGACTGGTACACTTATACTTGGAAAACAGACGAAAACGGCAACAGAATCGTAGGCGAAAACGGTTTGTATATCACAGACACATCCGAAAGACACAAGGTAGGCAATGCCATGCCTAAGGTAACCGGAGGTTTTGGTACCAGCCTGAGCTATAAGAACTTCACTCTTGACATGGCATTCGACTTCCGTTTTGGCGGTTGCTTGATCAACCAGCCTTGGCAATATATGAAGTCCGTAGGTAATATTACAGATGCTATTGGCGTTCGTGATCATGAAACAGGTGGTATATTCTATTATAGCGAAACAGACAATTTAGCCGACAAGGGTTCTATTCGCGTAGTCAATGCTGGTGAAATGGCCAACTACAAACGCGGTGAAACCATGATCAACGGCCATTATGTATGGGACAACGGTTTGATCCTTCCGGGTGTAAAAGAAGACGGTACTCCAAATGACATCATAGTGACTCAATTTGAAGCTAATGACGGTAGCTATGGCTGGGGAACAAGCGCTACAATGACATATCAGGAAGCTATCCAGAAAAATAGCTATATCAAATGTCGTGAAATCAGTTTAGGTTATACTTTACCGGTAAATTTAACTAACAAATTTGCTTGCAGCAGATTGACTGTTTCCGGTTTCGTTCGCAACCCATTCTATGTTTACCGCACATTGAAGTTGTTCGATTCTGAAACCACCGATGGTACAGACTGGATCAGCCAGTCACAAATTGGTGGCTCTACGGCAAGTGCTCGTACATTCGGTTTCTCTGTCCGTGCCAGCTTCTAATATTATAATTCATTGAAATCATATTAAAACAAAGAATCAATTTTATGAAAAAGATAATTTCATTAGCATTAACCGGGCTTACACTTATGTCGGTCACGTCATGTTCAAATGCTGACTACGACGATAAGTACACAGATCCATCTAAAACGTCCACAGTGGCTGTACCTCAGGTATTCACAGGAGTCATGCAAGCTGGGAATACATGGATGAACCCGATCTATTATCGTCATTACATACAAACAACTACCTCCGGCCTTTTCTCTGGCATCATCGGTAATGACAACTCACGTGGACGTTTCATGGGGGCAGGCGAAGGCCGTTATGACGACCGCTGGAAAGAATTTTACACCATGTTAACTCAACACCGTGTATTGGAACATACATACAACAATTTAGAAGAAAGTGTGAAGTCTTCTAACATTGTATTCTATTATTTGAGCCGTACACTTGTTGAAGCGCAGCTTCATGAAATGCTGTCAGTATTCGGGGATGTCCCTTTCAATGGTGCAGGTACACTGTGGAGAGATGGCGATTATAATGCAGCCAAGAAAAAATGTGTTTATGATGATGACGTAACGCTTTACAAACAAATCCTTGCAGACTTAAAAGAAGTAGGCGACTATTTTGCTAATGGTAATGTGGATGCAACAGGTCTTACAGCATTATCTCGTCAAGACTATACAGTAGCAGCCGGCAATGCAACACAATGGCAAAAATATGCCAACTCCCTTCGTTTGCGTATTGCACTTCATTTGTCTACCGGCGGTGATTGTGTATCCGAGGCACATGCTGCTATTGCTGAGATCCTAAACAATCCGACTAAATATCCGCTTATCGACAATAATCAAGAAAACATGGGTGTTACAGCCGATACTCAAACAGATAAATTCAACTTTGGTAAAAGTCTGTCACAAGCACTTCATGGTAATGGCGGTGCCACTCAGAATGTTTTAAATGTCATGAATCTTCCGGCAAACGGAATTCCAGATGCAAATACCGACCCGCGTATTGCAGCCATGTATGATTGCAATCCTGACGGTGAATATATTGCTTACGATATTCGTATGACAAATGCCGAAATTACCAATTTGAATGATCAGAAAAAACAGGAATATGCCCAAAAAGGTCTTATGACTTCAAACTATTTTAATAAAATAGACTCATTAGCTGTAGCAGGTTGGGCTGAATATCAAGGCAATGAAAACCTCTTCGGTTTGTGGTTGAGTGCCGCAGAAGTAAGTTTCAGCAAAGCGGAAGCTTATCTGATGGGATATGGTGTTGCTGCAAACGCAGATTTGGCAAAAAGCAACTTCATCACTGGTGTGGAACAATCTTGCGAATACTACTGGGATCAAAAAGAAAGTTCATCATTGGCTAAGGAAGGCAACGACAGTTATTATGGTTACCGCGAGTTGGTCCGTCCAAGCACAACTGATATTACAGCTTATGCTGAAAAGATCTGGAAACCGACACAGGAAGCTATTTGCACACAGCTTTGGTTAAACTTCGGCTATTTGGATAAATTAGGAGCATGGAATGTGGTACGTCGTACAGGTTATCCGACTATTTCATTTGCTACTGACGACCAGGTAACAAACTATCCGACTCCTCCTAACCGTTTGCCTTATCCAAACGATGAGTTGACTTACAACAGCGAAAACTGCCAGGCAGCTATCGCCAAAAACTACGAAGAGCCAAGTGGTTATTACACCAACCTCTTCTGGGCCAAGAAGACTTATTATAAGATGATTAAATAAAACAAGAACAAAAAATACTCCACATAATTATATAAAACATAATTGATGGTAAATGTGGAAACCGAAATCGCCCCGAAGTGATTCGCGGCGGTTTTATTTTTATGATCCCTCCCACCCACCAAGCGCAAAACGCCCCCTCCAGCCAAAAATGTGTTCACGGAAAACCAGTTAAATATACACAAATATCCTTATCGATTTTAACACAAAAATCGCCGTTTTACCTCCGTATTAGCTCCGTTGAACCTCCGTTAAAGGTCCGTTTAACCTCCACTCCCTAGGATCGGTGTTAAAATGGAGGTAAAACTTTAACAAAAGGGGCCTTCAAGGACGGTTTATGTTAACGCGATTTTAACACATTTTTTCAGGTGCTGTTATAAGGAGTGTAGGGATATTCCCCTTTTTTAGCAAGCAAGCATATAAATCGGTGTTTTTTATGTAAGTTTGCAACTTAGAACTAACAGAGACTGTTTATTATCTGTATATTAAAGCGAAGGAGCGATGAAAAGAATACTTATTCCACTGTGCCTGGTGGTAGGAAGTCATGTGGCTAGCGGGCAACGGTCGTACCAGTTTGAGGCACCGGACCGTTTGTTCATAGAAGGTAAAGAATTGTTTAGTTTAAAGAACTATCCGGGTTGTATCGATAAGTTGGAAGCCTACAAACAGCATTCGAAAGATGCCGACCTGATCCAGGAAGCTGACTATATGATCGTATATGCAGCTTATGAACAGGGACGTCCCAATGCCGACGAACTATTGAAAGATTATCTGGAAGATTATCCGGCTTCACGCCATAGCGATGAAGTGAATTTCCTGATCGGTTCCATTCATTTCGAACGCGGGGAATACCAGAAAGCTATTTTCTGGTTCAACGAATCGGATATAGACATGCTCAGTCCGGAGCAACAGGAGGCTTACAGCTTCCGGCTGGCCTATTCATTATTGCAGACCGGCGAGATGGATAAGGCACGCGGATATTTTTCGCGGATACAGCAAATCGGTACCAAGTACCGTGAAGCGTCGACCTATTATGTGGCCTATATCGATTATGCAACCGGCAAATACAATAACGCGTTGGTAGAGTTCAGCCGCCTGAAAGAGATGCCGGATTACCGCGAGCAATCCTTGTACTATATTACACAGATCTATTTCATACAGAATAAATATGAAAAGGTAGTGAGCGAAGGGGAAGAACTTCTCTCCTCCTATCCGAACAGCAAGAATAACAGCGAAGTGTACCGTATTCTGGGTAATTCTTATTACCATTTGGGCAACCAGGATAAGGCGAGCAACATGTTGAGCAAATATGTATCGTCGACCGACAGCCCGTTAAGAGGTGATTTGTACATTCTGGGTGTTTGCTATTTCAATAAAGGGAATTACAGCAGTGCCGTAAACGCCTTGTCGCAGACAGTACGCGAAAACGACGCACTCTCGCAGAATGCCTACCTCTACCTCGGGCAGTCTTACCTGAAACTGAAAGACAAGAACAATGCCCGTATGGCTTTCGAGGCTGCGGCAACCTCTTCATTCGACAAACAGATTCAGGAAGTAGCCATGTTCAACTATGCATTGCTGATCCATGAAACGGCCTTTACCGGATTCGGCGAATCTGTTACGATCTTCGAAGATTTCCTGAATGATTTCCCGAACTCTCAATATGCCGACAAAGTAAACGACTACCTGGTGGAAGTCTACCTGACAACCAAGAACTACCAGGCAGCCCTCAACTCTATCAATAAGATCAATCATCCGAGCACCAAGATACTGGAAGCCAAACAGGACATTCTGTTCCAGCTGGGAACGCAGGCTTTCACCAACATGAAGCTGGATGAAGCAGTCGACCTGTTCTCGAAGGCTATCAACCTGGGTTCTTATAATATGGAATCGCGCAATGACGCTTATTTCTGGCGCGGCGAATCCTATTATCGCAAAGGAGATTATCGCCAGGCTATTTCAGATTACCGTACTTATCTGAACAACACCCGCCAGCGGAATACGGATATGTACGCACTGGCCCATTATAACCTGGGATATTGTTATTTCAAACTCAAAGAATACGGAGAGGCACAAAACCGTTTCCGCCAGTATATCAATCTGGAAAACAACCAGCAGGCACCGGCATTGGCAGATGCCTACAACCGTATCGGCGACTGCCTGTACCAGAATCGCCAGTTCGCACAGGCTGAAGAAAACTATACACATGCCGCCCAATTGCAACCGTCTGCCGGCGACTATTCCGTTTACCAGAAAGGCTTCCTGCTGGGTTTGCAGAAAGATTACCGGGGTAAGATCAGCGCGATGGATCGCCTGCTCCGCGATTATCCGGAATCACAATATGTGGACGATGCGTTGTTCGAAAAAGGACGTACCTATGTATTGCTTGAAAACAGTTCACAAGCTGCACAGGCATTCGAGACATTGATACAGCAGTTCCCGCAAAGCAGCCTTGCCCGTAAAGCCGGCATCCAGTTAGGATTGCTTTACTTCAATGACAACCAACCCGAAAAAGCAGCTACAGCCTATAAGCAAGTGATCAGCAATTATCCGGGTAGCGAAGAAGCCAGAGTGGCTTTACAAGACTTAAAGTCGGTTTACATCGACCTGAACGACATCAATTCGTATGCCAACTACGTCAACTCACTGGGTGGAAATATCCGTCTGGAAGTCGGCGAACAGGATTCGCTTACCTATATTGCCGCCGAGAAACTCTTCAACCGTGGCAACAACGAAGAAGCACGCCGCAGCCTGATCAACTATTTGCAGACCTTCCCCGAAGGCGCTTTCAGTTCGAATGCGAACTATTATCTGGGAAGCATCGCCTTTAGCAAGAAAGAATACGACGAAGCACTTCAGCGTTTCAAATCAGTTATTGAGAGCGGAGATACCAAATTCCTTGAAGAATCGGTGGCCCGCACGGCAGAAATGCAATACCTCACTCAGGACTTCCCTGCTGCGCTGGAAAGCTTCAAGCGCTTACAGATCATAGCCGAAAATCCGGAGAACAAGCAAGCTGCCCGTTTAGGCATCATGCGTTGTGCTTTACAGACCGGACAACAGGAGGAAGCTCAACTGGCAGCCAACGAATTGCTGAAAGATCCGAAACTGTCACCCGAAGTGGAAGCCGAAGCCCGCTATATCCGTGCTAAAGCCTATATCGACCACAAACAGCCGGCTAAAGCCGTCGAAGACCTGACAATTCTCAGCAAAGACACCCGTACAGTACACGGTGCCGAAGCCAAATACCTGCTGGCCCAGTACTTCTACGATACCAACGACGATAAGAATGCGGAAAAGATCCTGGAAGACTTCGCCAAGAACGGCACGCCTCACCAGTACTGGCTGGCACGCGGTTTCATCCTTTGGGCCGATATTTATATCCGCCAGGGCGACGACCTTCAGGCACGTGCTTATCTGAACAACCTGAAGAACAACTATAAGGGTGATGACGAAATCGCCGCTATGATTGAGGACAGATTAGGTAAACTAAAGCAATAATAGAATACAATGAAGACTATATATAATGTAAAAGCGCTGTGTGTCGTAGCCTTGCTTGGGACTACCGCCACAATAAGTGCACAAGAAGATACTTCGAAGAAACAGAATCTGGAACGGGAGATGACGCTCGAACGCGAGTACGACCCGACCGTACAGGATGCAAGCAAAGTGAACACCCTTCCGGTCATCAAGGAACCGGAAGTAAAGAAAATGCCGATCGACTATGCCAATTTCACAATTGCAGCCGACCCGGCAAAAGAGATCAGCCTGCTTCCTTCAGGTAATATCATGACAGATATTCAGTACAACAAGCGTCGCGGTTATTTCAACTTCGGCGGCGGTACCTATCTGAATCTGAACGGTGACCTGGGATATCATATCCTCAGCACGGACAAGGATCAACTAAATATTTGGTTTTCGCATCGCTCTACCAATGGTAAAGTGAAATATCTGCAAATGGACGAAAAGGTAAAAGCGAAGCTCAACGACAACCTGGGCGGACTGAACTTCAAGCATAACTTCGATAAACTATCGCTGAAAATGGGTGTCAAATATGGCTATTCGGCATTCAATTATTATGGATTGCCAATGAACGAATCGATAAGTAGCGTTTATAAGGAGGCAGACCGCGAAACCAACCAGGTAGCCCAAACTATCAAAGCAAACGTTGGAGTCGAATCGAAAGAGGATGCACCTGTCGGTTATCTGTTAGATCTGGGATATACTAATTTTTCATACAAATATGATATCGGTAAAGCTTATGATGGTCCGACAGAGGGAACGTTTAATGCAGATTTTGGATTAAGCGCTGCTTTCGGTGGTAATCAGAGGGTCGGTCTGGATGGTAACTTTAAATATTTCAACTATAGTCTGCCACAGGAGGCAAAACTTAGAGACGATCAGGAGGCAGGTCCTAATTCTTATGTCAACAATTTTGCGGCTGCAAGACTAAGTCCATATTATAAGGTTGAAGGCGACAACTGGCATGTTAAGTTAGGTGTAAATGCTATGTTCTTCACCGGAGATCAGAAAAAAGCAATGGTATCTCCCAATATCTCTGCTGATGTCGAAGTCGCAGATAAGACTGTTTTATACCTGGATGCAAACGGAAAACTACAATCCAACAGCATGTATGAATTGCACCAGATAAATCGTTACGTTTATCCGATGTCGAGAATAACCCCCTCCCGCAACTGGCTGGACGGTATTCTGGGACTCAAAAGCGGAGTCGCTCCGGGCTTTTGGTTCGACGTATTCGGAGGATATAAGATTACCAGCAACAATTATTTCTTCGTTCCGACAGTCGGTTACACTGAAAATGAATTCGGAAACTTCAGCGGTCCATTAAATGAGATAGATACCAAACAGCTATTCTTCGGAGCAAACCTGAAATATAGCTATCAGCAATTATTCGAAATCTCACTAAAAGGTGTTTACAATAACTGGGATGCTGAATTCAGTCAAAAAGAGTCAGACGAAACATCCAGTGCCGGAGGAAAAGTGTATGCTTACGGAATGCCGAAAATGGAAATCACAGCAGGCGTAACCGTTCGCCCCATCAAAAACCTTTCGGCATCTTTGGATTATTATCTGGGAACAGGACGCGAAACACTCCTGTATGGATATGACAAAGTAAAGATGGACAATATCAACGAGCTAAACCTGACCGGGGCATACAACGTCAACGATACTTTCGGCTTGTATCTGAAGCTGAACAACGTATTATTCCAGAAGTACGAGCTTTACTACGGCTACCCGCTGCAGAAGTTCAGTGCGATGATCGGAGTGAATATCAATTTCTAACTACCGAAATTTAATAAAGATAAACCTTCTATCCTTCATAATAAGGGGCTGTAAAAAAACAGCCCCTTTTTCATTTTAAGCCCCTCACTTCAGTGTAACAACCACATAACAAAGATGTAATCTTCCTTTAACCTTTCCGACATTTCCTGAATCTATTTTTGCACCATCAAAAATGATTAAAAATGGAAAACAAAGATTACACTCTTTTAAAGAAAGTATCGTTAAAAAGCATCCCCCTATTGCTTCTATGCGCAGGAAGTCTTTCTGCATCACCCGTAGAAAAGGACGGTATGGAAATGGGTATTACAAATGAGGCACAGCAAAACGGCAAAACCATCCGGGGTGTTGTGCGAGACGCATTAGGCCCCATCCCCGGAGCGAATATTGTAATAAAAGGAACAACAAATGGTATAATTACCGATACAGATGGTAACTATACGTTGGAAGATGTTCCAACCAATGCCATACTCCAGGTATCTTTCATGGGCTATCTTTCACAAGAAATCAAAGTCGGAGACCAATCCGTCATCGACATCTTACTGAAAGAAAACACACAACTTCTGGACGAGGTGGTAGTGGTAGGATATGGTACACAGAAAAAAGTAAACCTGACAGGAGCAGTCACCCAGGTTACATCCAAAGACATGGAAAACCGCCCGGTAGGCAAGGTTACTCAGATGCTTCAGGGAGTAATGCCCAACGTCAACATTTCATTCTCTACCGCACAGCCCGGAGCAGGCGGGTCGATCAATGTCCGCGGACGCGGTTCTGTAAACGGAGGAGATCCTCTGGTATTGATAGACGGCGTACCGGGAGATATCAACCGTATCAACCCGAATGACGTGGAATCTATTTCTGTATTGAAAGATGCTGCCGCCTCAGCCATATATGGTGCACGCGGGGCATTCGGGGTTATTCTTGTGACAACCAAAAACGCTAAAACAGGCAAGATGAGTATCACCTACAACGGTTTTGCCGCCATATCTTCTCCGACTGTCAGTACCGATTTTATCACAAGCGGATATGAATCGGTGATGTTAAACGATGAAGCGTTCCGACGTACAACAGGTAACACCTACACCCGTTACTCGGATGAAGACTATGCAGAGCTCGAAGCCCGTCGTTATGACAAGGTAGAAAATCCGGAACGTCCCTGGGTAGTCGTTAAGAATGTAAACGGCAAGGATATATATAATTACTACGGAAACTATGACTGGTGGGATTTCCTTTACAAAGACAACCAATTCTCACAATCCCACAACGTCAGCCTGTCGGGAGGAGACGACAAACTTAATTTCCTAATATCCGGTAACTACTACAGCCAGGATGGTCTGATGAAGATCAATACAGACAAATTCCAGTCATATACCTTCCACACTAAAATAAACGCACAGATATTCCCATTCCTGAAAATATTTAATAACACGCAATATTACGATCAGACATATCGCTATACCGGTAGGGAAGGCGGAGCAAATATAAACTTCCTGAACACAACCGTACATGCACTGCCTTGCTACGCTCCCATAAATCCAGACGGGACGTTTACCTACAACACACTAAAAAACAACTACTCCATTGGCGACGGTATGAATGCCATGCTACTCGACGGAATGAACGGTGGTGCAAAAGGAGTACATGAGTTCAGAACAACCGTAGGAGGAGTACTCGACCTGGGGCAACACATAAAACTGAATGCGGATTATACCTATCAATTCTATATGGCCGACGACTGGTATCGTGCGGCAGTCGTTCAATACTCAGTCCAGCCCGGCATTCTGCAGGATGTGCCTAACTACAATACAGACCAATACAAAAAGACGAACTGGTTCGATCCGATGCATGTATTCAATGCGTATTTGAATTATGACCAGACATTCGGCGTACATTCGGTAAGCGCAACAGCGGGAGTCAACTATGAGACAAAAAAACACGCACGCCTCTATGCATCCCGTAAAAACCTGATATCCGATTCACTGAACGACCTGAACCTGGGCACCGGGGATATGGAAGTCGGGGGCGGCCAATACCAATACGTATTGTTTGGAGCCTTCTTCCGGGCGAACTATAATTATGCCGAACGTTATCTGGTTGAATTTAACGGGCGTTATGACGGCACCTCCCGGTACAAAAAGAATATGCGCTACGGCTTCTTCCCATCCGGCTCTGCTGCCTGGAGGGTTAGTGAAGAAGCATTCTTCGACAGCTGGAAAGAGGAGATCAACAACATGAAGGTTCGGTTTTCATACGGCACACTGGGAAACCAGCTGATGGGAAACTCGTCTACCTCAGCCAATTATTATCCATACGTGGAAATGATGCCAATGAACCTTTCCAGTTGGTTGATCAACGGCCAGAAGACACAGAATGTGAGTTCGCCAAACCCAATCATCGACAACCTGACCTGGGAGAAAGCAACCACCACCAATATCGGTCTCGACCTATCCTTCCTCAACAACCGGCTTAGTTTCAGCGGCGACTATTATATCCGTAATACGACCGATATGCTGATCCCCGGAGAAACACTACCCGGTGTATTCGGAGCCACCTCGCCCAAACAGAATGCCGGAGATATGAAAACGAAAGGATATGAAATCAGCCTCGCATGGAACGACCAGTTCACGCTGGCAGGCAAGCCATTCAAGTATGGCATCTCCTTCGGGTTGGGTGATGCCGTATCGGATATAACCAAGTTTGAGTCGGAAAGCAGCAAGGCTAACTCCCAGAATAACCGTGACAACTTCAAGATCACCGACAACTACGAAGGAAAGAGATACGGAGAAATATGGGGTTACAAAATCGACGGTTACTTCAAATCCGATGAAGAAGCCGCCAACTGGAAAGTAGATCAGACACAGGTAAACTCACAGATACAGAAATCCCCGGGAGAATGGGGGCACCTGCGTGCCGGTGATTTAAAGTTCGTCGATGTAAACGACGACGGTAAAATCACTCCGGGAACAAGCACCGTGGGTGATCACGGCGACCTGGTTGTGATTGGCAACTCTGAGCCACGCTACAACTACAACTTCAACCTCAATGCAAGCTGGAGCGGCATCGATGTCTCCGCCCTATTCCAGGGAATAGGACGCCGTGACTGGTACCCGGCAAGCAACGCCGATAAGTTCTGGGGGCCATTCTCACGTCCCTACTACTCCTTCGTCCCGTCTGATTTTACAGAGAAACTGTGGAGTGAGGACAATCCCAACTCTTACTTCCCTGTCCTACGCGGATATACAGCACTGAACGGTGGCGGTA
The DNA here is from genome assembly GCF_020091425.1 of Parabacteroides goldsteinii. Classification (NCBI taxonomy): domain Bacteria; kingdom Pseudomonadati; phylum Bacteroidota; class Bacteroidia; order Bacteroidales; family Tannerellaceae; genus Parabacteroides; species Parabacteroides goldsteinii. The sequence continues at coordinate 4,020,322 of NZ_CP081906.1, forward strand.
GCCTGAATACAGCCAACGACAAATATATCCAGAACATCGGCTACCTGCGACTGAAGAACCTTGTAATCGGTTATACCCTCCCCGATAAACTGACACAAAAAGCCGGCATACAGAACCTGCGCATTTATGTCAGTGGTGAGAACCTGATTACCTGGACACCTTTCGAAACAGATTATATCGACCCTGAACAGCCGATTGCCGATAGCAACGGACGTAGTTATCCTCTTAATAAAACACTCTCTATCGGACTTGACATTACATTTTAATCACCAGGCATTCAATAAAATAGAACAACAATGAAACGAATAAACATATACAAATGTATCGCCTTTACGCTGGCAAGCACAGCCCTGACCGGTTGTATCGATATGGAACAGTATCCACTGGACGCTATCTCCCCCAACACCTATTTTAATACGGGCAACGACCTTATGCTCTACACCAATTCATTCTACGACATGTTGCCCAGTGCCGAAGGGGTTTACAACGAAGCAATCGACAACATCGTAAAACAAGACCTGGCAGACGAGTTGCAGGGAGGTTCACGACGCCTTGTTCCCGCCAGCGGAGGCGGTTGGTCATGGGGGAATCTGCGTAACATCAACTTCTACCTCCAGAACTCCCCCAAATGCGCGGATGAAAAAGCACGCAACCGATATGACGCCGTTGCCCACTTCTTTCGCGCTTATTTCTACTTCGATAAGGTAAAACGTTTCGGGGATGTCCCCTGGTATTCGGTGACGCTGTCCGATCAGGACTGGGATAAAATGCGTGAACCGCGTACCCCCCGCATCCAGGTAGTCGACTCCATCCTAAAAGAGATAGACAAGGCCATCGAATACCTGCCGGAAACAAAAACGGTCAATGAGGTTAGCAAATGGACAGCACTGGCATTAAAATCAAGGATCTGCCTGTTCGAAGGCACCTTCCGTAAATATCATACGGAGTTGAACCTTCCCGACTACGAAATGTTCCTGGATGAAGCCGCCAACGCTGCACTGGAAGTGATGAACAGTAGCGGGTATAAGATTTATAACACAGGAAATCCGGAGTCTGATTACCTGAACTTATTCGCTTCGGTAGATGCTATTGCCGACGAAGTAATCCTCGCCCGTTCGTTCAGCGACGCGCTACAGGTGTACCATAATCTGAATTACTATACGATGACAGCCTCATACGGTCGTCCCGGACTGGAGAAACGCCTGGTCAACAGTTACCTGATGAAAGACGGAAGTCGTTTTACCGATATAGCCGGATACGACAGAATGGAGTTCCACGATGAGATGCAGGACAGGGATCCCCGCCTCTCACAGACTATTCGCACTCCCGGATATACACGTATCGGAAGTTCAGTCAGACTGGTACCGGAGTTCGGTTCTACGGTAACAGGATATCAGATGATCAAGTTCGTAGCGAGCCCGGATTATGATACATACAACAAATCAGTTACCGATATGCCGCTCTTCCGCTACGCCGAAGTTCTACTGAACTATGCAGAGGCAAAAGCGGAACGGGGAACGTTAACACAGGATGACCTCGACAAAAGCATCCAACTGCTCCGCAACCGTGCCGGCATAGACCTAAACCTGAATATGGCACAGGCAAACGCTGACCCTGACCCTTATCAGGCAAAACTATATAAGCAGGTAAACGGAGTAAACAAGGGAGTTATCCTGGAAATCCGCCGCGAACGCCGTGTCGAGTTAGTCATGGAAAGCTACCGTTGGGACGACATTATCCGTTGGAAAGAGGGCCAAACCCTGACCGAACAATTCAAGGGAATGTATTTCCCGGGACCGGGCACTTACGATCTTGATAAAGACGGCACCATCGATATCTGCCTTTACACCGGTAACAAACCGGATGCAGGAAAGAATATACAGTATTTAAAACTGGGTAGCGATATCACCCTGGAGCACGGAGAAAGCGGAAACATCGTTGTCAACCCGCACCTTTCCAAACAATGGAATGAAAATAGAGACTACTTCTACCCCATCCCAATCAACGAACGTAGTTTGAATCACAATCTGGCACAGAACCCGGGTTGGGACGACGGTCTTGATTTCTAGCAAACATCTATACAGGATCACACCATATCTTCATGTAACCTATGCCGGGGCCTATCCGTTAGGACCCCGGCTTTTTCTATTAAAAGCCTCACTTATTTTACTTCAGCACAATTTATTTCTACTTTTGCAGCAAATAAGACGAACATGCAAGGAATAAAAAACCTGACACAAGGCCCTATCCGGCGACAGCTATTCAATCTGGCTTTACCGATTATGGGAACTTCTTTTATCCAGATGGCTTACAGCATCACCGATATGGCCTGGGTAGGACGCCTGGGCAGCGAGGCAGTTGCCGCCATCGGTGCCGTGGGTATCCTGACCTGGATGACTAACTCGATCTCTTTATTGAACAAAGTCGGTTCGGAGGTGAGTGTCGGGCAAAGCATCGGAGCGCGAAATGAGGAAGATGCCCGGAGCTATGCTTCGCACAACCTGACGATTGCCCTGATCCTTTCCGTCTGCTGGGGATTACTTCTTTTTATCTTTGCCAATCCCGTCATCGGGGTCTATAAACTGGAAGCTCCCATCGCCGCACAGGCTGTCGAGTATCTGCGGATCGTATCTACCGCCTTCCCTTTTATATTCTTATCGGCGGCATTTACCGGAATACATAATGCTGCCGGATTAAGCAAAATTCCATTCTATATCAGCGGAACAGGACTTATCATTAATATGATACTCGACCCGGTATTCATCTTCGTATTCGATCTCGGAACGGCAGGAGCCGCCTGGGCAACCTGGTTGTCGCAGGCTACGGTATGTGCCATCTTTGTTTATCAACTGAAATGGAGAAGCAAACTGCTGGGAGGTTTCTCTTTCTTTGTCAAACTAAGGAAGAATTATTCGCAAAGAATCCTGCAACTGGGTTTACCGGTTGCCATGCTGAACACCTTGTTTGCCATCATCAATGTCTTTATGGCGCGCACGGCATCTACCTACGGCGGACATATCGGTCTGATGACGCTTACCGCCGGAGGGCAGATCGAAGCCATTGCCTGGAACACATCGCAAGGTTTCAGCACGGCATTAAGCGCTTTTGTCGCTCAAAACTATGCCGCTTCCGAAAAGGGACGAGTAGTAGAGGCTTACCATACGACATTGAAGATGACTACTATATTCGGTATTCTCTGTACACTCCTGTTCGTCTTCTACGGCAGCGAGGTGTTCTCCCTGATCGTTCCGCAGCGGGAGGCCTACGAAGCCGGAGGTATTTTCCTGCGAATAGACGGATATTCGATGTTGTTCATGATGCTGGAGATCACTATGCAGGGCTTGTTCTACGGAACAGGACGGACGGTTCCCCCTGCAATCATCAGCATTACTTTCAACTCGCTGCGTATACCGATGGCTATTGTATTATCCGCCATGGGATTGGGAATTGTCGGTGTATGGTGGGCAATCAGTATCTCCAGCATGCTGAAAGGAATCGTTTCCTTTATCTGGTTCAGGGCTTTACAAAAGAAGATATTGAAGTGAGAAGTTCTATTATTTATCTGTGAACTATCCTGTTATCAAAGTGTCTTGATTGTTACAGACAGACTCGAAGGGTAAGATTGAATTCCAACCCGTCCTTGCACAATCAAATAAATGATTTACCTTTGTAAACAAATAGAAGTACCATCCATATGAATATCAAAAAGTCTTACTATTGCACAAATATTTTCTTTTTCCTTTTCTGTTTATTACTATGTTTAGCTGGTTGTAAGGAAGAAGAAGAGTTTCTGACAATCTCTGTTTCTGAATTGAACATACCGGCTAAAGGAGAAGAAAAATCCATTGACATCCATACAAACTCAGTATGGATTGCGGAAGTAATGCCGGCCGGCAATTCCTCATGGGTAACCTTAAATACAATGTCGGGAGATGCAAACACCTCTTCGGTACATATTATGTTTGCCGAAAATAATACGGATCAAGAACGTACAGCCGAAATCCTGTTTCGTGCAGGTAAGACCGCTCAGAGTTTAAAGATCACTCAAAAGGAAAAGACAACACTTGTTGTGTCCGACAGAGGGTGGTATATAGGGCAACCAGGTGGTAGATGGCCCTTTCCGATAGACCGGAATGTAGACTATACAGTCAGCATATCTCCGGAAGCCCGGAGTTGGCTCCAACTTTCCGAAACGAAAGCAATAACGACAGACACATTATACTTAACGGTCAGAGAGAATCTTGAACCTGAAATGCGAGAAGGAGCTATCTATATTAAGGCAACAGATGTTTCTGCTGCCGATACGATTTTTGTTTCACAGGAAGCTCTCCAGATCACCGTATCCACTGAACAACTAGATTTTGCCTCAGAGGGCGGCAGTGGGGTAATTTCCATCAATTCAACGCATACCGATCACAATTACAATCCCGAATATACGTACGTCATTGAACCGGAAACGGCGTCCTGGTGCCAGATAAAAAAAAGTGAAGATTCAAAACTCTTGTTTGTCTCAGTCTCCACTAATGAAGCAAAAGTCAGGCGTGAAGCAAATATCAATATCAAATCCTCCGCTCTAACCAAAACAGTCCGTGTCATACAACAAGAAGACGGACTAACTTATTACGCAGATGGTGAATATGTACGTTTGCAGACGGCATCAGCTGGCAAAGGTGTAAATATTGCTATTATGGGAGATGGGTTCACCAAAGCAGATCTGGTGAAAGACGGACGATATGAGAATCTGGCAAACCAAGCGATGGAGCATTTTTTCAGTATAGAACCTTATAAGTCAAACCGGAAATATTTTAATGTTTATATGATATTTGCTCAATCGGAAGAAGCGGGCGTAAACGGGGAGATACCGGGTATTACGATCGATAACCGCTTCGGATCGATATACGGAGAAGGCACTAATATTAATTGGAACGATAGCATTTGCGATGTCTATCTGAATTTGGTCCCGGAATTAAAAGGTGTCGTAGAAATGACCACGATCCTCTTCCTGAACAGCAGTAAATATGCCGGAACGGCCCATCTCTATTCAAACGGATTTTGTATTGCAGCCTGCCCTATCAGCAAAGAAGCACCTCCTTTTGATTTCAAAGGATTGGTACATCACGAAGCAGGAGGACATGCTTTCGGGCTTTTAGCAGATGAATATATTATTTATGAAGAAAAGGCTTCAGAAGGCGTAAAGGCAGAAATACGCCTCTGGCAAAAATTCGGTTGCTATCGAAATGTCTCTTCGACAAATGATTTGTCCCAGGTCCCATGGAGTGTTTTCACTGGAAAAGAAAAGTATGCTTATGTAGGAGCCTACGAAGGTGCTTATCTTTATCAATCAGGGGTTTGGCGCCCCGAAGAAATCAGTTGCATGGATATTAATATTCCTTATTATAATGCCCCCAGTCGTTGGGCGATTGTAGACAGAATCAGAAGGCTTGCAGGAGAACCATGTACGTTTGACGACTTTATGCAATCCGATCATGTTACCCCCTGGTCTGCTACGAAAACAAAACCTCAGAAATCATATCCTCCGTTAGGGAAACCGGTATTGATAAAGAGCAAAACCTCCGGAAGATTATGAAACATAAAACGATTCCCTGGGATTTTATGCTTCAACCCAATGCCGATAAGTGGATAATCTTGAAATCGCAATTTGCGACATCAAGATGGGTAGGAACCCGCAAACTGCCGTATGCCTTTACAGAACTATAGACCTGGCTATACCAACACTATAGTGTTACTACGGCTAACACGGTGTGCTATCTGTTATGACACTACTGTCCTACATTTGAATCTGTAATATGCCGAATCGAAGCAACAGATACAACTTCAATCTATAGGTTTCAGCCTTCAGACGCTTCAACAGGTTACTAATCAAACTGCCGCCCTGAAGGGATGAAATGATAAAAGATGTATACGAAAATCCGGACCAGGACAACCTCCTGCAAAACATAGGACCTTTGACTTCAAAACATATATGTTTTGTAATCAAAAGTCCCTTATTTACAAATCAAAACACCTATACCTTGTAAACGGATAACTACTCGTTACCCGACGGGTAACTATCCACCGGGACATGAATGCCTATCGGTCGGAATACAAATCAGCAATGCGCACCCTTCAGCCAAAGGTTTTGAAATATGGTGGATCACACCGGCTGAAACCTGAAAGAGATCAATCGTTTTCTACTACACGGATCATATCGAAGTAGAATTCGCCAGCCACTTCCGCACCTTTTTCTACAGTACCAGTCTTGGTGTCGTAGATGTAGATGATGGCATTGGCATCAGCTTCGGTATTCACGCCAATGTATGCTTTCTCATTGAACACGACAGAACGCTGAGAGAAACGGCCGCCACTGTAAGAGAGTTCTTTGCCGCCAAAAACCAGGCGTGTTCTTTCGCCCGTAGCCAGATCGATGATGGAATAATAATGGCTGTAACTGTCGATCGCAGTACCTGCCGCATCGTTGCGTGCATACGCCAAAGCCTTACCGTTACCCAGATTCTGGACGGTTAGCAGTTTACCGTCTGCATTCGGATACCCATCGTAGTCAGGATCGAAATCTGTCTCCCCTTTCTTGATACGCAATAGATGGCCTTCTTCTATATCATCTTTAATTACGGTTGCAGCCAGATAGAGGTTACCTTCTTCATCATACATTACACAGTTCTGCATCAATTCACCGTAAGCACTTCCGGCCATTTCATCGGCAAGCGAATTGCGTGTGATTTTTTCAACCTTCGTCAAATCGGCCGGGTTAAGGACTGCTGTATAAAATTTTGTTGTAGTCTTACCTCCTCTGCCGGACACACCGTTTTTCCCATAATAGAAGTAGTACAATTTTCCTGCCTTTTCATTATAGGTAAGAATACCCGATGTTGAGAACTTCTTTGTCTCTTCGCCTTCCACTTCAGATACAGGTAGTGGAATATCCAATGTACCCTCCTCCATAATCGACATATTATCGGCGTTCAGCTTACTCCAAAGGACTTTACTGGCATCACCACTGGCAGCCATGATAACGAGTGTGTTATCGTCAAGCCACGCATGCGTATATGAGCGTACTTTATAAGTATTCGTCTTGAACGGGCATGATGCTACTTCCACCACCTGGTTATTCTTGATCTGATATTTCACGAAACGGTCGTTGCTTGAAGGAACCTGGTAATAATATTTACCTTTCGAGATACTCTCCATAGAATATTCGCCCAGTTCCGTTCCTTCGCCTTTAATAGAGATGGTGCCTATATCTGCGGTCAGCTTGCCGATGCTATTAACGACAGTTTTGTTTTGGCTACTCATACCGCCATGTTTACCTACGGTCAGGAACAAATCGAAATGGTACTTGCTTTCGTCGAAAGCCGGTGCATCTTTTGTAACCGTAACGGAACAGGTCGCTGTAAATCCGCCGTCGTCTGTTTTAACGGTGATTGTGGCAGCACCTTCTGCAACGGCAGTAACAACTCCTTTGTCTACAGTAGCGACATTTTCATCCGAAGTGCTCCATGTAACGGATGTAACTGCGGCATTGGAGGGAGCGACTGTAGCGGTTAAAGAACCTGTTGTTCCCACCTTTAGTTCCAAGGAGGTCGGATTGACTGTGACTCCGGTCACGGTCAGTTCTTCAACGTCATCGTCATCCGAACAAGCGGTGAATGAGAACGCCATCATAGTTGTCATGAAGGCAAGTAATACAAATTTGAACTTCTTCATTTTTCTACTTTATTTATATGATTAATTAATGAATACCCTGAATTTCGCAAAGAAAGCACGTCCGGGCTTTTGCAGCTTATAGTTGTCGTAAGCCGTTTCATCCAAGAAGTTGGCACATTCCAATGAGATATTGTAGCGGTCGCGTTTCCACGAGTACGTTACATTGGCATTGCAGATATGTTGCGAAGGGATGCGCGCCTTGGTATCATAATTGCCGTATGCTTCCCAGGTCAGGAAATACCAATGTACCCACTGGAACGTACAACCTAACCGTAACTTGCCGCCTTGTTGCCAAAGATTACGGAACGTATAACTCGCCTCCGCACTGCCGAACAACCAGGGACGGTTGGGCACATGGTTGTTGTATGTGGCCGAGGGTTTACCGCCTTCTTTGAACTCTTGCTGGTCGCGGGCATCCTGATAGCTGACATTAGCCATGAGTTGCAACCGTCCGTCCCAGTCGTAGCTGACTTCACCTTCCACACCTTTGATATGGACAGCGGGATCGTTGACATACTGCAACATACCTTCTTTTTCGATGACGGAAGTTTGTATATAGTTGTCCACATAACGCAGAAAACCGTTTGCCTCGTAATAGACGGTATGACGGGCGGCCGGACGCCATGTACCGAACAAGGCGAGATTGACATTGTTACTCTTCTCCGGCTCTAACGCCACATTGGCATAGACGGTCGTTCCGTTGCCTAACAGTTCCCGGGCAATAGGCAAACGTACACTATGCTCGTATGAAATCTTTACAGCCAACGGGTTGAAGAACGTATAACGCAGTCCGGCTCCGTATCCTAAATAGTTTTTCGTAGTCGAACCTTGTACTTTGTCCGAGCCGGTTACGGTGGATTGATCGGTTTGCCGGATATTAGGATGGTTCACGTAGTCTTTGGCAAAGAATACGTTCTGCATCTTGCCGTCGAAAAGCGATTGGCTGTAAGTCAGTCCGACGATATGTTTGGTTACCGCATCGTTAGACGGCTCGAAACTCTGGTCTAAATCGTCATAGCGGTCGTTGCCTGTCCGGCTCAGATTATAGTTCAGGTTAAAGCCGTGATGCTCATTCAGCTGATAATCCAAATTGGCACGCACGATAGTCAACGGACGCTTATAGTGGCGCATGGTAGGTTCGCCGCCCCTGATTTCGTTACGTTGGCTCACGATATAGCCACCGTCCCAATAATATTTACGGTAGGCGGTATCAACGGTGATGGAATGATCCCATGTGTGTGATAAGGTCGCCTTCAATGTCATATTTTCTGTGAGAAAGTTGCGTTTATTGTACCGCGCCGACACATTCCACGCATCTGAATTACGCTCCGCCATGCCATACACTTTGGTCTGTACGGAGCCTGTCTGCAATTCCTTGTCTGTTTTGGAGTAGGAAGCCGACACAAATAATTCGTCCACCCAAAATTTACCTACTATTCCTGCTTCTATCTGTGCTAAAAGCGAGAAATAACCGTCATGGAAACGTTTGGGATTGCCATTGATAAACCGATCGCCTGTCTCGTTACGCATCTGCACATCTTTCATCCGGTAATCGTTTTTCGAATAGTTGATGCCAACGGTAGGACGCACAATCAAACCTGTGCGCTGTTCCACAAACTGCGCATTCAGGTCGGCGCTGTGTGTATGAAAGGAACCAATACTGTAAGATGCATCCAGGAAGTTCTCCTTCTCCGCCTTGGTTATAATGTTGACAGCACCGCCCAATGCATCCGTTCCCAACAAGGCAGGCACCACCCCTTTATAAATCTCCACCCGGTCGATCAGGTTGACAGGTAGATTGGCAAGCGTCACATTGCTACCTTTACTGTCTAATGGCACACCATCAATGAAATAACGGACAGAATTACCCGATAACCCGTTGATGGAAAGATCAAAATCAGAACCGACTCCTCCTTCTTCCCGGACCTTTATTCCGGTCGTCCGGTTCACTATATCAGTAAGATTCTTCAACGAGTTGATCTGCGATTTTACATCAAGGGCATTTACCGAGAAAGCACCTTCCTTGATCTTCTGTGTTTTCGATTTACCGTACACTTCTACAGAATTCAGGGTTACGGAATTTTCTTCCATAACGAAATCAAGCGTTTTGTTCCTGCGGATATCGAGAGTTGTTTTTATTGTATTATAACCCAACAAGGTAATTATAAGAGTATGCTTTCCGGGTTTCAGACTTAGTGAATAGCGTCCCCGGTCGTCGGTGTATGTCCCTGCCGTCGTATTTTCGATGGCAACAGTAACCATAGGAAGCGGAGCACCATCTTCTCCCCTCACCTCTCCCGACAACGTGACCCTGTCTTGCGCCGCCAGCCTTACAGGAAACAAACAAATAAACAACAAAAATACATGTATGAAACCTCTCATCCCATCAAAAACATTATATATTAACGACAGGCTTTCGATAAAACAGAATGGACCACATGAACAGCCGGAACTCCCTACCAAATACAGTCAAGTCCTTACTTACATGTTTTTCAGCCTTATTCCTCGAAAGCTTAAAACTACTGATTCTGGCAGGTCTTCTGACTTACTCCGTCATTGAACGTCCTTCCCATTCATTGCGAACAGTGGATTGAGTTGTGTTCAACGACTTTGGCGGAGCTTACAGCAGCGGGTCTGTTCAGGATTTTCACCTGATTCCCTTTTCATCACTTTTCCGTAGAACTGGATTTGTGACACCAAAACCGGAGGCAAAGGTAAAGATTATTTTTAAACAGTACCCTATTTTTTATAAATGATCATAGATTTGTATTAATGGAACGAACTATTCTTTACTTTTGTCAGCAGAATATAATTACATAGCAAACATTTAATAATATGAGCAATTCATTCAAGCCGGCAACTTTGTGTGTGCAGGGTGGCTGGCAGCCTAAAAAAGGAGAACCGCGCGTTCTGCCTATCTATCAGAGTACTACCTTCAAGTATGAGACCAGCGAACAGATGGCGAAACTGTTCGATCTGGAAGAGAGTGGTTATTTCTATACCCGTCTGCAAAACCCGACCAACGATGCCGTAGCATCCAAGATCGCCGCTTTGGAAGGTGGTGTGGCAGCAATGCTGACTTCATCGGGACAGGCAGCCAACTTCTTTGCCTGTTTCAATATTTGCGAAGCCGGCGACCATATCGTAAGCGCAACCGGTATTTATGGCGGAACATACAATCTGCTGTCTGTTACCCTGAAAAAGCTGGGCATCGAATGTACATTCATCGACCAGGATGCCAGCGAAGAGGAAATCAGCAAGGCATTCCGCCCGAATACGAAGTTATTGTTCGGTGAAACGATCTCCAACCCGGGAGTGATGGTACTGGATATTGAAAAGTTTGCCCGTATCGCTCACAAACATGGCGTACCGTTGATCGTTGACAACACATTTGCCACACCGATCAACTGCCGCCCGTTCGAATGGGGTGCCGATATCGTTACGCATTCTACGACCAAATATATGGACGGACATGCGACTGCCGTAGGAGGTTGTATCGTCGACAGCGGTAACTTCGATTGGGAAGCGCATGCAGACAAATACCCGGGCCTCTGCCAGCCGGATGACTCCTATCATGGCCTGACTTACACAAAGACATTCGGGAAACTGGCATATATCACCAAGGCTACCAGCCAGTTGATGCGTGACCTGGGTTCTATCCAGTCTCCGCAAAATGCTTTCCTGCTGAACCTCGGACTGGAAACATTGCATCTGCGTATGCCGCAGCATTGTAAAAATGCACTGGCCGTAGCTAAATGGCTTCAGAATTGCGACAAGGTAGCCTGGGTAAACTATCCGGATCTGGAAGGAAATAAATATTACGAACTGACAAAGAAATATCTTCCAAACGGTTCATGCGGTGTCCTGTCATTCGGACTGAAAGGCGGACGCGAGGTAGCTATCAAGTTTATGGACAGCTTGAAGCTGGCTGCTATCGTTACTCATGTGGCCGATGCCCGTACTTGTGTGCTTCATCCGGCAAGCCATACGCATCGCCAGTTGACCGACGAACAATTGAAGGAAGCCGGTATCGCTCCGGACCTGATCCGCTTCTCTGTCGGCATCGAAAGTGCGGATGATATCATAGCGGATATCGAGCAGGCTTTAAATCAGTAATCAATAGTTATTCAACAGGAAATCGTATTGTATAGAATACGGTTTCCTATTAAACATAATGAACTTCGTTTCCAGGAGCTCCTTAAAAACAAAACCCCGATGGTATTAAATACCGCCGGGGTTGTTTTTTTGTCCATTTCCTCCCTTCACAGGGATACTCATGGATGAACTTTATTTTATTTTTATTACTAAAATTACGCTTCCAATCTGTTCGCCTTCACAGGCTACTTGCCCTTCCCCATAGGGGAAAGGCAGAGAAGCTTTATATTGTTTAATTATTCTTTAATTCTTATTTTACGATTGCTTTAACAGCAGCTTCGCCTTCAACAGCTACAACTACGATACCTGCAGGAGCAGAGATAGTTGCTTCGTCAGAAGAAAGAACTGTGCTAGCAATTGTCTGACCAAGAACGTTGCTGATAGTAACAGTCTTATTAGCAGCACCCTTGATTGTGATGTCACCGTTACCAGCGATTACAGTTACAGCAGAAGTAGAAATTGCTTCGTTTTCTGTAGCTATATCTTCTTTATTACCCTGTTCAACATTGAAGATCAAAGCATCATCAGCACCAGTAATCTGATCGAATGAAGATTCTGAACCATCCAAAGAACCTGACAATACGATACAACCGTTCTGCATCTTCAACCATTGTCCCTTAGTCGGAGCAATATCTTTATCGCCTTCAGCTTTCTGAGATTCCATCAAGAATGCACGATCTTCTTCATTTTCCTTAGCAGCCTTTTCAGGATCTACAAAACGCATTGACCATGTTACTGCTTTGTGATTGTCTTTCTGTAAGTTTACGATATACTTTTCTGCATATTTCTTATCTTTTACTGCTTGTTTGATAACAGCAGTATCGAATGTAGCTAATGTTACATCTGCAAAACGGCCTGTCAAAATGAATAAGCTATCACCCATATGAGCAGCTTTCACGAAACCAGCACGAGTGTAACCTTTCCAAGCATAATCAGCTTTGTTAGCTGCATTATTTACAGAGTCTGCGAAGTTAACCAGATATTCACCCATGTGGAACGGAGCCTTACCTGCTTTATCGTGAGGACAGTTTACAGGACGAGTACCACCATTTGCTACAATTTCTTTACATACAGGACACATTTCACCCGGTTCGAATGCTTGATCCATACGGTTAATAGAGATCAAATATTGCGGTTTGATAGCACCATTCCAACGATTTACGAATGCTGTATCAACGATAAATGATTTACCATCTTTTGTAAAGTCAGGAGTATAGATTCCTAAGAACTTGATACCATCAACCTTGAAGTTTTCGTTTGCTTCTACCTGTAAATATTCTTTACGGTATTTTTCTACAAAACGTAATGTATCGGGAGCATCAGGAGTTTCTTCATTGCCTTCCAAAACCTTAGAGTTGAAACGACGATACAAAGGAGCGCCATAAGGAGCAACCAAGAAAGAAGAAGTTCTTACTTCGCTGATAACCTGTTGTTTCAATGTTGCATCTAATGTTTCGTCTGCAACACCAGCTTTACCATTGATATCATCTGCAGTTGAAGCATTTACATCAAATGTAACCAAAGCATAGAAACTGTTCTTTGCGTCATCGCTTGCACGCTTAGCATAGTTATTTTCTTTGAAGTAGAAAGGAGTAGCAGTAATATCGTTTTCTTTAGAAATTACATATTTATGTTCTACATTCTGACCGAACTTCAAGTTACCCTTAGCAGAAGGAGAAATCATTGTATAAGACTGTCTCTTCAACTGTTTCAAATCTGCAATACGGTTTCCTTTAGCAGGAACTGTATAACCATAAGCTTCTTCATCACCAGCTGTCAATTCAAACGGAATAATACCATCCATTACAACTAACAGAGAGTCTGTTGCCTTACCAATATATTTATCGCTTACATACGGATTAAAGTAATTGAATGTATAACGATTAACCTTCAACTCATTTGGTGTAAGTTTTTTATAACCAAGATTTTCATTACCTAACACAGCTTTATCTGTAATCTGTTCGAATACCAAAGAGTCAGTAGCTACCAGATCATCAAAAGCAGTAGCTGTATAATAGTAGGTAGCACCTTCGTTCTTATACAATTGAATAGCATTTGCATTCAATCCTTCAAATTCACGGTTGATAATTTCTACAGATGATTTGTCTGCAAAATAAGAAAGAGTATTATTTTTCAATACAACCCACTGATAAGCAGGCATATTAGCAACGCTCTGTTCGTTAGCATCAACAGTTACCCATTTTGCATCATCACCGTTATTGTAGATCGGAGATGCCAAGTACTGACCTTTAGAGTTCTTAATATAATACAAACCGTCAGCAACAGATGTTTTATAGTCGCTAGCTGTTGCAGGATCAGAAACTGCGAAAAGCAAGTTTTCCTCTACCAATGTAGCAGAAGTAGGAACTGCCGGTTTGTAGAATGTCATTACTTCTGTAGTCGGAGTTAATAAGATACTTGACAAAGTACAATAATCAGCTGCTGCATGAGGAGTTCCTGTCAAAACCATAGCTGTAGCCCACTGTGAACCAGTTGCATTACCTGCTTCATCATACGTAAATCTTGAACCATCTTGTTTGATTGAAACAAAAACGCTGTCTTTAAACAAATCTTTTACAATCTTAAAATGGTTAGGAACAGAAGCTGCAGTAGTTTCACCAGTTTTCAGTTCTTTACGAGCCAATTGATAAAGATTATCTTTATTCAAACCGGTAGCAGCATGAACAGCTGTATCTACACGCAGATACTTTTTAGTACCAAGTTCTTTCAAAGCAACATAACCTCCAGTGATATCTTCAGCCTGGAATTTAACGCCACTGATCATATCAACTTTCAGATCCTTTTTCTTTGGAGTTAAAGTGAAATACAGACCATTAGTACCACCGTCCAAAACATTCAGATCATCTTTTGTCATTGCTACTGTTGTCGGTTTAGTAGCCTGAATAGTCAAGGCTGTAACACCTGTTGCCGGTTTTGCATTAGCATACTTATAAGCAAAAACAGTACCGTCTGTAGCAGTAGCCAAAGCCATTGTTGAGTCAACAGACAATGCATAAGTTAATGCTTTAGGTTCTTTCAACTCATCCGAGTAAGAGTTTGCAACCCATCCCCAAGCCATACTCTGACCTGTCAATAACTGACCTGTTGCAGGTGTCGTTACTGCACCATTTTTATCTGCAACAACAGCAGTCTTCGGATCAAATGTAATAGCCAAACCTGTAGCTTTATTCACCAAAGTAAAGTGATTTGAATTTGTTGCACTGGCAGTAATTGTCCACAAAGCATTGTTATAATCTGAAGTCAGATTATCCGCAACTTTTAATCTACCATCTACAACCTGAAGATTTTTACCTACAGCAGTAGAACCATTTGTCGTTGTAACCGCTGTTCCGGAAGCATTCAAAGCATAAAATCCCTTTTCAAGCTTTGATACCTGATCCGCATTAACCTGCGCATTAGCAGAAACGGATCCAACCAGCAAAACGCTGGCTAAAAGCGTAGAAAACTTTTTGTTCATAATCAAAAATTTAATATTAATACTAAGTAATTTAAAGTTCTATCTAATAATACCGGCCTTATCTACCGGCTTTTCATACGATCGTCAAATACTTCAGCAAAAGTAAACAATAGTTTTTTATCCACAATTATTTTTATTGATTTTTTTATCAGGTCATATCCTTTCTTATCAATTGAATACGATAGTTTGTACAAAATCGGGGATAAAAATGACAAACCTTATTTTCCCTTCCCATTTCTGGATTATCAACAGGAACATGAAAAGGGAAACCAGATAAGTAAAGCTATAAGCAAGCATTATATAATGTACACGTACATTATATTATATATAAACTAACCGGAATAAATAATGGCGAAGAGCCATTACCGCTTTAACACAATAAAAACTTATCACAAAAATGCGATACCGGTTAAATCGAAAATGTCTTCGCCACCCTATACACCCAATGCATAGACAAGCGATGCCAAACAGATGACGGCATCTCCTCCATCAGCAAATCTTCACGGAATTCACGCAAGATTAACCAATCCGCCTGCTGTACCCAATGGCGGAATACAGGATTTGGCTGGTGGGTTTCTGACAAATGCAGCAAAGCATCCAAATCGAAGTGCTCGGCCACCGCACCCGCTCCCGACAAAGATGCATCATGAGCATTACAAGCCTGTTCAATATGAGTTGGAACCATCAGGACAGGCTTATCCAGATACATTGCTTCGCAAACAGATTCGAAACCAGCTGTCGTTGCATACGCTTTGGCATTTGCCATATATTTGACAAAACGGATATCGTTCAACTGATGAAAAGAAAGTGTATCGTCAATCTTTGTGGTTTCTTTGGCTCCCCGCTTATCCCAAAAGAAATGCATCGGAACCTCCGGATGAGCAGTATGCCACTCTTTCACCTCTTCACTGAATCCGCTATTCAACAAATAGCCATGCAGATAGTTACCTTTTCGGGGAGTCTTATTTATTATTTCCTTACGCAATAAAGGAGGTACTACCACCATCTTATCTGCCGGAACTTCGCGCATTTTCCGAAATGACAGGGCGAGCTTTTTCGTAGCACCGATAGCCGTTACACGGGTGAAAAATTTCAACAAAGATAAAGAGACTGCATTCAGCTTGGGAAAAGAGAAATCAGGATGCAGAAAAAGATACTGGTGAGCAATGCAAACCATCATCGCTTTCGGACGGCAAAACAAGTAAGTCAGCCCCGTCAACAACTCATAAAAATTGACTACCACATCTGCACCTGTTTCCTTTATCATCCGGTTAATATAGTGTATACTAGCCGTATATTTATGCAGTCTCAATACATTATATCCTATACTTTTCAGCAAATTAACCTGTTTATTCTTTGCCGTAGGCAGAAAGTTCGGACTTTCAAAAGAATAGACCGGTGCATTGATTTTCTCCATAAAGAAATCAGGGATACGACGAGCCGGACTTTTCCCGACAAGCACACCGACAACCTGATGACCTTCGTCTGCCAGCTTCCGCCGGAGAGACAAGGCTTGTGTCAGATGGCCTCTACCCTCCCCTTGTATGATAAACAGCATTTTCATATCACTTCAGCATATAATACAGGTTTTGAAACAGATTCTTCCTCCATATCATACTCTGCCTTATTGTAAGTCAGAATATTCCATTCTCCTTGTTCATTTTCAACCAAAGCGGTCATACTTTCTACCCAATCTCCGGAATTCAGGTAATGAACATTGCCGTACCGGACATTTGCCGCCTGATGAATATGACCGCAGATAATTCCGTCAAGCCGTTTGACTTGTGCAAGTTTTACCAGTTCCTTTTCAAAATCGGAGATGTAAGAGACGGCACTCTTCACCCGGTGTTTCACATGCTGCGAGAGGGAAAAATAAGGTTTACCATGCTTTTCCCGATTCTTGTTATAAATCTTGTTCAGCCACAACAGGAAGGTATAACCGATATCGCCCAGCATCGCCAGCCAACGCATATTCGTTGTTATCGTATCAAAGATATCGCCATGGGTCACCAGGTAACGCTTCCCGTGGCTGTTCAGCAAATAGTCTTTTACGATAGAGATATTGGAGAACCGGAAAGGAACCAGTTTATCGAGGAAATCATCGTGATTACCACGGATATAAATGATTTGCGTCCCTTTCTTCTCCATCATTTTCATCAGAACTTTAAAGAAATCGGTTTGTGCCTGTTTCCATCGCTTGCCGGATTTCTGAAGTTGCCAGCCATCAATGATGTCACCGTTCAAGATCAGACGGTCGCAGTCAATATGTTTAAGGAAATTGGTTACTTCTTTCGTCCTGGAGTGTTCAGAACCCAGGTGAATGTCAGAAAGCACAACGGTCGGATAATATTTTCTTAGTTTCATACGTAAGATATTTACACTACACAAAGAAACACAGTCGCTGTTACAGCATTACAACAACCGTATGAAGATGCTTTTTCTTTTTCCACCGTAAATGCTTACATTTGCCCTTTCAAATTAAAACATAATCATTTTATGGATATTAACTCCCTCCCTGAGAGAGCTAAAAAAGTAGAAAAGGAAACAAAGACTTTTTTCAAATCTATCAAGAAAAACCGTCACCGGGAACTGGACGACACGATACATGCCATCCACCAGGAGGTATTCGATTCAATCAATTGCCTGGACTGCGGGAATTGCTGCCGGACATTGGGACCGCGCATCACGGACCGTGATATCGAACGTATTGCACAGGCATTGCGTATCAAACCACATGAAGTTGTTCAACGACATTTGCATATCGATGAAGATAAGGAGTATGTATTCCGTTCAATGCCTTGTCCCTTCCTGGGAAGCGACAATTATTGCAGTATTTATGAGGACCGTCCGAAAGCCTGCCGGGAATATCCGCATACGGACCGGAAAAAGTTCTACCAGATACATGCACTGACAATTAAGAATGCAGAAACCTGCCCGGCAGTATTCCAAACGTTAGAGCAGCTAAAACAAGAGTTTTAAGGAAAAAGCGACTTGCGATACCAGCTTAAAGAAACAAAAAAGGCATCCCCCAAAGAGGATGCCTTATAGTTAGATACTAATTTATTAATCAATCTTCTGACTGAGTAGCTTCGTAAGCCTTCAACAGCTTATCCTGTACATCTGACGGTACAAGTTCGTAAGCAGAGAACTTCATTGTGAATGAAGCACGGCCACCGGTAATAGAACTCAAAGAAGTTGAATAGTTGGACATTTCTTTCAAAGGAACTTTAGCCAACAACTTTTCAAAGCCTTTTTCACTGTTCATACCCATAATGATGGCACGGCGTCCTTGCAAGTCGCTCATTACATCACCCAGATAATCACCCGGAACAGAAACTTCTACATCATAAACAGGTTCGAGAATCTTTGGACCAGCTTCTTTAAAGGCAGTACTGAAGGCATTACGACCGGCCAACATGAAAGAAATTTCATTACTGTCTACCGGATGCATCTTGCCATCATAGACAATGATGCGCACATCACGGGCGTACGAACCGGTTAACGGTCCCTGTTCCATACGTGCCATAATACCTTTCAGAATAGCCGGTAAGAAACGGGCATCGATGGCTCCACCAACGATACTGTTAATAAATACCAGCTTACCACCCCAGTCCAAATCAATAGTTTGCGTATCACGTACGCTAATTTTATATTCCTGTCCGCCGAAACGATACATATCCGGAGCCGGCATACCTTCGTAATAAGGTTCCACAATCAGGTGAACTTCACCGAACTGGCCTGCACCACCGGACTGTTTCTTATGACGATAGTCAGCACGGGCAGCCTTTGTAATGGTTTCACGATACGGAATCTTCGGTTCAAGATACTCAATCGGCAGCTTATCATTATTTTCAATTCTCCATTTCAACGTACGCAAGTGGAATTCTCCCTGTCCGGAAACGATAGTCTGTTTCAATTCCTTAGACTGTTCGATAACCCATGTCGGGTCTTCTTCACGCATACGGTTCAGGATTTCCATCATCTTTTCCGCATCCGACTCGTTAACCGGCTTAACGGCACGGCGGTATTTCGGGTCCGGATATTTGATAAAGTCGAATTTATAATCACAACCCTTACCATTCAGGGTATTACCGCGACGTACATCTTTCAGCTTCACTGTTGCACCGATATCACCTGCCACCATTTCAGACACTTCGTTACGAGTCTGTCCGGCTACGGAGAATAACTGTGCGATACGTTCTTTCGAACCACGGTCGGCATTCAGCAAATCGTCTCCTGCTTTTACTTTTCCTGATATCACTTTAAAATAGGAAACCTGGCCGATATGCGGCTCTATAGTAGTCTTAAAGAAGAACAGACTTGTCGGGCCATCGGCTACAGGAGTAACCTCCACGCCTTCGGTCGTTACCGGACGAGGCATCTTATCGGTACAAGGAACCACATTTCCAAGGAATTCCAATGTACGGCGAACGCACATATCACGTCCAGCACAAACGCAGAATACCGGAAACATACCGCGGATAACCAAACCGGCACGGATACCGGCACGCATATCGTCTTCGCTCAATGTGCCTTCTTCGAAGAACTTTTCCATCAGCATATCGTCATTTTCGGCAGCTGCCTCAACGAGCGCTTTGTGAAGTTCCATGGCTTTGTCCATTTCTTCTGCCGGGATTTCCAGAACGTCAGGCACACCGCCTTCGGGTTTCCAACGATACATCTTCATTTTCAATACATCGACAACGGCATTGAAAGATGCTCCTGTACTAACCGGATACTGGATAGGAACAATCTTGCTACCGAACTGATCTCTCAGCTGGGCAATTGTTCCGTCGTAGTCCGCTTTATCGTTATCCAACTGATTGACAACGAAGATAACGGGTTTATGAAATTGTTCTGTATACCGGAACTGGTTCATTGTTCCCACTTCCACACCATACTGGGCATTCAACACCATCAGTGCCGTATCGGTAACGTTCAGGGCTGAAACAGCTCCACCGATAAAGTCGTCCGAACCCGGACAATCGATAAAGTTCAGCTTCCTGTCTTGCCACTCAACACTGAAAACGGTTGAGAACACTGAGTATCCATACTCTTTCTCAACCGGGAAATAGTCGCTCACTGTATTTCCTCCGTCTACAGAGCCACGACGTTTTATAACTCCACCCTCGTAAAGCATTGCTTCAGCGAGAGTGGTTTTCCCAGAGCCCGAACTTCCCAAGATAGAGATGTTCTTAATTTCGTTTGTTTGGTATACTTTCATGATATCAGGTATTTTGAGTTTAACAATAAATATCATTACGTGAATTACTCACGAGGCCGCAAATTAGAGAATGTACAGGAAAAAAACAATTATCTGCCCCGTGTTTGAGAACTATGTTATGTAACAGGCCTATGAAATCAGAGATAGATTCACTACTTTTGCCATTAAATATATGTATAGTATGGCAGGCCTTTATATCCATATTCCCTTTTGTGCAAAACGTTGTTTGTACTGCGATTTTTTCTCCAATACGGAGATGAAGTACAAAGAGCCGTACCTTGCCGCCGTGATCCGTGAGTTGGAATTACGCAAGGAGTATACGGATGGCGAACCTGTCGAAACCATTTATTTAGGTGGCGGGACCCCCTCCCAACTGGAGGCGAAAGATTTCGACCGTATATTCAATGCCATCCACCGGCTTTTCGATGTAAGCCATTGTCAGGAAATCACCCTGGAAGCCAATCCGGACGATATGACACCCGAATATGTAGCCTCCCTGCGCTCACTACCCTTTAACCGTGTCAGTATGGGAGTACAAAGTTTCAAGGAAGAGGACCTTCGCTTCCTGAACCGTCGCCATAACCGGGAACAGGCCGTGCAAGCAGTCGAGTTATGCAAGGAGAACGGTTTATCGAATATCAGCATCGACCTGATATACGGCCTGCCCGGACAGACAGTAAAAGAATGGGAAGCCAATCTCGACACCACTATCCGGCTCGACATTCCACATATCTCCGCTTACCATTTAATATATGAAGAAGGTACGGCTTTATATAAACTAAAGGAAGCCGGAAAGATTTCTCCCGTAGAAGAAGAGATCAGCGTGGCCCTTTTCACCTCACTGATAGAACGGCTGACGGCAAACGGATATCAGCAGTATGAAATATCCAACTTTGGACGTCCCGGAATGCTCTCCCGCCATAACAGTTCGTACTGGACCGGCAGGAAATACCTGGGGATAGGTCCGTCCGCCCATTCCTATAACGGAATAAGCCGCCAATGGAATATATCCTCACTCCCGGCCTATCTCCGGGGAATCGATAGCGGTTCACCCGACATAGAAGTAGAGGAACTGGATTTAAACACCCGCTACAACGACTTCATTATCACCGGACTTCGTACCATGTGGGGCATTAGCTTAGTTGAAATTCAAAGACAGTTCGGAAAAGAGAAACTTGCCTACTGTCAAAAGCAGGCAGCCCCTTACCTTAAACAGGGCCTGCTTATTCAAAAGGGCGAAACTTTACTCCTTTCCAGGGAAGGGATTTTTATCTCCGATGGTATCATGAGCGACCTTTTATGGGTCTAATTTTAACAAAACAGCCCTCCGAAACAACGAAATGCGGGGTTATTCGTACAAATTCTGCACATTTTCACGATTTTTGAGAAATAAATTGTACAACATATAAAACTATTATCTATATTTGCCCTGTCAAAAGCAGCAAATAGTGCCATATTTATATATAATATCAGGTTGCAACGGAGCAGGGAAAACAACGGCTTCCTTTACAATACTTCCAGAAATGTTGAAGTGTAAGGAGTTCGTGAATTCCGACGAGATAGCCAAGGGGCTTTCCCCTTTTAATGCAGATAGTATCGCCGTAGCTGTAGAAGCAAGTCGTATTATGTATAAGCGCATCAAAGAACTCATCGCAGCCGGTGAGACTTTTGCAATGGAAACTACGCTCGCCACCCGATCAGTCGCAAACCTGATCAGGGAAGCACAAAGGGAAGGATATTATGTGACATTGTTATATTTCTGGTTGAATACGCCGGATTTGGCAGTGGAACGGGTAAAAATGAGAGTGGCTGCCGGTGGTCATAACATACCGGAAAGTACTATCCGTCGCAGATACGAGGCGGGTATTCACAATCTTTTTGAACTATATATCCCCATTAGTGATTATTGGATGGTAACAGACAATTCTATGTCTCCGATGGAAGTAATCGCCAAAGGATTCAAGAATGAAAAAAAAGAGATATATAATTCGGATATTTACACTAAACTTGAACATCATGAGTGAACAAGAAGTAAGAGAATTTGAAGAGAATATAGTTAAAGGAGCCAATATAGCTTTTCAACGCTTAGTTAACCAGAAAAAGAAAGAAGACGGAGAATTAGTATTCTCACGTAACGGATATATTTTCCGCGTAAAAGCAGCTGAACTTGAAAAAGGCATGTTTTAATTATATCAGAATATAAAAAAAGCGAGTGATTGTATCAATCATTCGCTTTTTTTATGGCTTTAATCCCATCCCGGATAGCCAGACGTTCACATCCAGCTATCCGGAATTCAGATTTCTTTCCTATTATTCTACCAAATCCATCTCCTCCAGCAGATAGCCGGCTCCGGCATATTTGTCGATCAGGAATAAGACATAACGGATATCGACGATGATACTGCGCTGATAGTCCGGTAAGTACTGGATATCGCCGCCTACACCTTCCCAGTTACGGTCGAAATTGATACCGATCAGTTCGCCGTTCGCATTCAGGACAGGACTGCCGGAATTACCTCCGGTAGTATGGGTAGTTGCACTGAAGGCTACCGGCATTCGTCCGTCGGGCATCTGATAGCGGCCGAAGTCTTTGGCTTCATAAAGCGCTTTCAGGTGGGACGGTACAACAAACTCCCAATTCGTTGAATCTTCCTTTTCCATCACACCGTCCAGAGTGGTCTGGCAGTTATAATAAACGGCATCCTTCGGACGATAGCCTTTCACCTGTCCATAGGTCAGGCGCAGAGAGAAATTGGCATCGGGGAAATTGGCTTTATCCTGATACATTGCCAGCAATCCTTTTACATATTCTTTATGAGCCAACGCATATCCGGAGTCGAAATCGGCCAGGGCGGCATTCAGATTCGCTTTTTCCTCCTGCACGGATTTGGCAAACAAGATCATCGGGTCCTGCTCCAGAGCTTTCACAGAAGGACGCGTTTTAAACTTGTCGAAGTTCTCTTCGCTTCCGTAGATAGATTTATCGAACAGGTAATCGACAAAACGGTCTACATCACCCTTGAATTTCTTGTCAATCAAAGAGAAATAAGCAGGCTGGGACTTTGCGGGAACCAGGCGGCGGTATTCTTTCAGCATGACCTTTGCAATCTTCTTGTCTACTTCCGGGGCATAATCCTTATCGGCGAAACGATGGTAAGCCATATCCAGCAGACGGATTTGTTTCTGTTGCTCGTTGCGGTCTTTTCCCTTCAGGGCATCACTGACGGACTGCACCTCTGTCGGTACTTTTGTAAATTCAATCCCACGCAGGATAGCCTCATCCAGCATCCAACTACGAAAACGGAGGTCTTTCCGGTCGGAAACTATCTGTTCGAGGGTCGACAAGGCTTCCGGGTAGCTTGATTCGTTATTCTTTTGCGCCCAGGCAATCAGACGGTCTTGTTCTTCTTTCTTTACCTGCTCGAAGTTACGTTTCTTTATTGCCCAGTTGCTTCCGATAGCATTCTTATAGGCATTGGTCGAACCGGCATATTTGCTGGCGTACTGGATACGGACAGAAGGGTCTTTCAGCATCTCGTCCAACATGACTTCCTGGCGAAGGTTACGGATATTGATACGAACTGTATTGTCTATGTCGCGACGTTCGGCCACCTCCCAGGAGGTATAGTACTTGTTTGTGCGGCCGGGAAATCCCATCATCATGGCATAATCGTCTTCTTCAACACCTTTGACGGATATTTTAAACCAGCGTTTCGGACGTAGCGGGACATTCGATTCGGAATATTCAGCCGGATTACCGTTCGCATCGGCATAGACACGGAAGACGGAGAAGTCGCCGGTATGACGCGGCCACATCCAGTTGTCGGTATCCGCACCGAACTTACCGACAGATGAAGGAGGAGCACCGACCAGGCGGATGTCGGAATAGATTTTCTTCGTGAACATATAATATACGTTACCTCCGTAGAAAGCCTTAATCTCTACTTCCGTACCGGGATTATCCTGCAGGAACTTTTCTCCGACTTTGGCTTTCGCCAACCCGTTCAGGTATTTCGGGGAAAGGAAGTTCATGCTCTGCGGGTCTGTATCTTTCTCCAGTTCTTTCTTTACATAATCGGTTACATCTTCTATCTTGTCGATGAAGGTGACGGTCAGTCCGGGGTTCGGTAATTCCTGCTCACGGGTTGTCGCCCAAAAGCCATCGGTCAGATAATCATGCTCCAGCGTACTGTGTTGTTGTATCTGACCGTATCCGCAATGATGGTTTGTCAGCAACAGGCCGTCCGGCGAAACGATTTCACCTGTACAGCCTCCGCCGAAGATAACGACCGCATCTTTCAGGGATGCGGAATCAGGACTGTAGATATCGTAATCCTGCAATTTAAGTCCCAGCGCCTGCATTTCCGGAAACTTCTGCTGCTGGAGTAACGGAAGCAACCACATGCCTTCGTCCGCAACAGCGGGCAATGACAGGGCGGCGGCCAGAACGGATAATAAGATTTTCTTCATGGTGTTTTATTGTTTAAATTATTATTATTTCTTTGTCCATTGGGAATAGGGTTCCTTAGTCAGCATCGAGTTGTAATATCTACGGTCTCCACTGACCTCTTCCCCTATCCAGTCGGGTTTCTCAAACGGTTCATCTTCGGAAGCCAGTTCTATTTCGGCCATAACCAGGCCTTCGTTAGCTCCGTGGAAGACATCGACCTCCCAGGTATGTTTGCCGACACGAACCAGATGGCGCACTTTGTCGATAGCTCCCGGTTCACAGAGGGTCAGAAGCTGTTCGGCATCCGGCAAAGGAATCTCCTGCTCAAACTCGTAACGGCTCAGGCCTTTATCATCGGAAGGGCCTTTAATGGTAAGAAAACCTTTCTCACCTCTTATACGGATACGCACCGTACGACCGGGCTGCGAACAAATGTAGCCTTGCACGATACGCTGGGAATCGCAGACTTCTTTAGAGAAGTCTCCCTTTACAATGAATTTCCTTTCTATTTCGGTTGCCATAGCTTGTTGCTGTTATAAACCGGAGCTAATACCTTTTTCCTCAGCAGGGAAGTTGTTGCCGACGACGTCGGCAATATTGTCGACACTGTCAGCAAAATTGTCGACGCTGTCGGCAAAGCTTTCGACACTGTCGGCAACAGATTTCCTGCAAAGGTAAATAAGATTTACCCGGTTGTTATCGACTATTTATCAGGAGGTAATTCTTATTTGATAGTCACCATAGTGGCACCAAAACCGTATTCACGGAAAGAAGCATCCTGATAATAGTATTGTTTGTATCTTGTTTTCAGTTCCTTTTCTATCGCTTTACGCAGAACGCCATCCCCTTTGCCATGGATAAAGACAATCTTTTGTCCTTTATGATTTGCGTACTTACCCAGTATTTCATGGAATTTATCCAACTGGTAGGTCAGCATATCCGCGTTGCTCAATCCGTTTGTATTGTCCAGCAGTTCCGTGATATGCAAGTCGACTTCCAATACGGCGCTGTCCGATTTCTTCTTCACGATAGTCTGGGGAGCACGGCGGTCTTCCTGTACTTTCTGATACATCGCCTCTTTCAGGTCAGCCGCAGAAACAAGCAATTCCCTTTCCGGCACGTCGTTACGAACGATGGGATATACCATTGCGTCTTCCTCAAAGAAATCGTTTTCCATAAAACAATGCTGCTTATAGAACTTGACCGTATCGAGATGCAACTCTACGGAGATGGAGTTCTTCAGGGAATAAGGCTTATCCTTCTTGAAAGCAATCAGCTGCACGCATATCCGTTCGAGGTCGTTCAGGTCTTCCTTGCCGAATTCTTCCAGGAAGATTTTCGTATTCGGTTCTATCAGGCCATTGTAACGGCTGACCCAGCTGTTGTTATGGCGGTTCATATAGTTGAAGAACAGATAGTAGTTACTGTCGTTGATGAAATAGGCTTCATAACCGCTTTGCTGCATGACCTTTGTCGGTTCGAGCGGAAGATAAGCCAGGTAGATATTCATCCGTTCCCCCTCGGCTGTTTCTTCAATTTTCACTTCCTCCTGTTTCGGCTGCGGTTTAGGAGCCGACTGTTGCACCTGCGGTTGCGGCTGTACTTTCGGACGGTTCGAACTATGCACCTGCATCTCATTCTCTCCGCCAACCACAACGCATTCACGAATCAGCGCCGGAATGTCGAATCCGTCTTCATCTTCCACCAGTACCTGGTCTTTTCCTTTAAAACCACGCACGATACCGCCTCCCGTTGTATTCAGGAAGCGGACTTTATCACCTACCTTTATATTACTCATAGCTTTTGTCGTTTATATTTCGTATCGACAAAGATACTTCATTATACCATAATATCATACAAATTTGTACTTTTGCACCCGGGTTCAACAAGAATGTGCCTGATAAACAGAGATAGCAATGGTTACAAAAACTCAACAGATAAGTATTGAAGATTATAATTATTCGTTGCCTGATGAACGAATCGCCAAGTTTCCCCTTCCCAAGCGGGACGAGTCCAAATTGTTACTTTACCGTGACGGAAAGGTCAGCGAAAGCGTCTTCAAGCATATTACGGATTATCTGCCGGAAGGCTCACTGATGGTATTCAACAATACCCGCGTAATCCAGGCACGGCTGTTATTCCAGCGTGCAACAGGGGCACAAATCGAAGTGTTCTGCCTCGACCCAGCCGCCCCGCACGATTATGAACTTATCTTTCAGCAGACAGAAGCATGTAACTGGATTTGCCTGATAGGGAATGCGAAAAAATGGAAAGAGCCGGTTCTTTCCCGGGAAATTACCGTCGCTGGCCAGACGGTCAGACTATCTGCCGAAAAAGTGCAGAGTTACGGAGAGACGCATCAGGTACGTTTCAGTTGGGATGGTGGTTTCAGCTTTGCCGAAGTATTGGATGCCGCGGGAGAACTTCCGATACCTCCGTATCTTCACCGGAAAACAGAAGAAAGTGATTTAAAGACTTATCAGACTGTTTACTCCAAAATAAAAGGTTCGGTTGCCGCACCGACAGCCGGACTTCATTTCACACCGGAAGTACTGGCCGACCTGGATGCCAAAGGTTTCGGTCGTGAAGAACTGACGCTGCATGTCGGGGCCGGGACATTCAAACCGGTCAAGAGCGAAACGATAGAAGGGCACGAGATGCATACCGAATATATCTCCGTGCGCCGCAGCACCATCGAACGGGTGATGCAGAATTTCGGCAAGATCATTGCAGTCGGCACAACTTCCGTCCGCACGCTCGAAAGCCTGTATTATATCGGCGTCACGCTTGCCACCCATCCGGATGCGACTTCCGAAGAGCTGGTTGTCAGACAATGGATGCCGTATGAGGACGCCAATAACCGTCTGACACCGACCGAGGCTTTGCAAAACATACTCGATTATCTGGACAAACACCAGCTGAATACGCTGATTACAGCCACGCAGATTATCATTGCCCCGGGATATGAATTCAAAGTTGTAAAGGGAATCGTCACCAACTTCCACCAGCCGAAAAGCACTTTGCTGCTGTTAATCTCAGCATTCGTAAAAGGCGATTGGAAGAACATCTATGATTATGCCCTGGGACATGATTTCCGCTTTTTGAGTTATGGGGATAGTTCGCTGCTATTATAATAATGAATCCCGGTCCGGGCAATATCCTATCAATCCGTTCGTTATTACATAATATAAAGATTATCCGGTGATGAATAAGAAGATTACTCCCTATATACTACTGTTTTTAACCGCATTACTGCTGTTTTCCTGCAAATCGGCGAAGCTGAGCGATGCAGAAGAGAAGCAGCGGATTGGTGAATACTTTGAGGCGGCGGCTATTTACCGGAAAGTGTATACGAAAACGTCTCCGCAGAAACGGGATCTACGCGGGTATATCGCCTACCGGATGGCTGAATGTAACCGGCTTATCAATAACACTCCGAGGGCGACCAGTGCCTATATGAATGCGCTGCGCTATGATTATCCCGACAGTATCGTGAGCCTGCGTCTGGGACAGATGTACCAGAAAAGCGGAAAATATATGGACGCCATACGCCATTACAAGGACTTCCTGTTATTAAACCCGGAAAGCCAACTGGCCCTCAACGGTATCAAAGGAAGCGAACTGGCCCCGCAATGGAAACAAAACCCGAGCCGTTATATCGTTAAGCGGATGGAGAAATTCAACTCCCGCCGAGGCGAATTCAGCCCGATGCTTTACGGTGAGAAATACGACCAGCTCTACTTCACCTCTTCCCGTACACCGAAAGGAGCCAACAAAGACAAAGACGAAACGATCAGTGCCATCACCGGCCAGCGAAACAACGATTTCTTCCTGGTCAAACAGGATGAACAGGGCAACTGGCTCGCCCCCGTCGAACTGGAGGATGAAGTAAATACCGAATTTGATGAAGGAACCCCTTCTTTCTCGAAAGACGGCAACACCATGTATTACACCTATTGCGCACAGGACCCGGAAGGACCGCGCACGTCAGAAATATATGTATCCACCCGCAGCAGTGCCAAATGGGGAAAAGGGACACGTGCCAGCATCGTGAAAGACTCGGTTACCGCCCTGGGACACCCGGCAGTCTCGCCCGACGGAAAATACCTGTATTATGTATCGGACGCTGTCGGCGGTTTCGGAGGAAAAGATATTTTCCGCTCCCGGCTCGTAGGCAATGACTTCGGCCCCATGGAAAACCTAGGGCCGGACATCAATACACCCGGCGACGAAATGTTTCCGTACGTACGCGACTCCGTCACACTCTATTTCGCCTCCAACGGCCATCCGGGCATGGGTGGTCTGGACCTGTTCAAAGCAACCCAGGACAGCACCGGCAAATGGCATGTCGAGAACCTGAAAGCACCCATCAACTCGATGGGTGACGATTTCGGCATCACCTTCGAAGGAGATAAGGAAAAAGGCTTTTTCAGCTCCAACCGCAATGACGCCCGCGGCTACGACCACCTGTACTCATTCGAGCTTCCTGTCATAACCATCTTTATCGAAGGTATCGTGTCTGATGTGGACGAGAATCCGATTGAAGACGCAACAGTCCGCATCGTCGGAAAAGACGGGCTGAACGAAAAAGTACTGGCAAAAAAAGACGGTACCTACCGCGTAGAACTGGAACGTGATATCCGTTACGTAATGATGGCAAGCGCCCGCGGTTACCTCAACCAGAATTTCGAACTGAAAACCGGACCGGAAGAAAAGAACGAAACGTATATCGTAGACTTCTACCTCTCCCCGATAAGCAAACCGGTAGTTATCGAAAACATCTTCTATGACTTCGACAAAGCGACCCTGCGCCCCGAATCACAGAAGGCACTGGATGAAATGATTAAGATGCTGAACGACAACCCGAACGTAACAATCGAATTGGGAGCGCATACTGACCGTAAAGGAAGCGACCAGTATAACGAACGCCTGGCACAACGCCGTGCCCAATCAGTAGTGGATTACCTGATAGCAGGAGGTATCGAAAAAGAACGCCTGGAGGCCAAAGGCTATGGCGAAAGCGTACCGAAAGTTATCAATAAGAAGATGGCAAAGAACTACGATTTCCTGAATGAAGGAGATGTATTGACGGAAGAGTTTATCCTGACGCTGACTCCCGAACAACAGGAAATAGCAGACCAGATAAACCGCCGCACAGAATTTAAAGTACTAAGAACAAACTATAACCTGTTCTAAAAGTCGTTATTCCGTTTTACTCTTCGCCAGCACTTCGGAAAAAGAGATGGGCCAGTCAATCGCGCTCATCAATGTTTCGAAAACCAGGCGGTAGTTAAGCGGAATAACCATATACTCTGAATACAGGTCACATACGGTCAGTGCCAGCATCATCTTGATGTTGTAATGCGCCCCTTTCAGGACTACCAGGCTTTCCAGTACCGAAGTATCCCGTGCCTTCTCAAAATCCTGCTCCGTCAAAAGGATTTTATTCTGCAACTGTTGATAATGGGGACAATCAGATACGGAGGCATAGCCATCCGTTCCTTCGGCGATATCCAGTAAAACACGGCAAACAGCAATCCGTTCTCTTTCTTTTGGGTTCATACGTCAATCAAGCCGCCCCGTTTCCCTCGTTTGGCATTTTTATATCATAAAGAAGCGTGGAAACTGTTAATCCATTATTCGGAACTGAGGTATCGCCAAACACCCATCGAACAAATAATAAGACAACAGCCCACGCTCTATTCTACATACAGGAGTATATATAACAAGCGTGAGCGTTCAGTTGTCTATCATCTTTGTCCGACTAGAAACTTGGCGATTTTCAGTTCCAAAGATAATATCTTAAACGCTTACATATCGTTCCCAAGGAGAGCAACCGAAACTCAAAGGACGGCTTCCCCATTGAACGAAGCAAAGATAGCTAAAAGCAAGAATATATATTCTTTGCAAAGAATTATTAACAAGAAAAAAAGATATACCAAAAGGATATTACCGGACGCAGACGACGCAGAAAGCGCAGAATAACGCAGACTTATTTATTAAAATAGTATCTGCGTTATTCTGCGCTTCGTCTGCATTCCTTACTACAAACTGGAACTACTTACTCCACCGTAAACTTATAGATACATTCACTGAGGTACTTTTCTCCCGGATTAAGCACTACACTCGGGAAATCCGGATGGTTGGGTGAATCCGGATAATGCTGTGTTTCAAGACACAAAGCACCACGATGCGGATATAAGACACCATGCTTTCCGGTATCTTTTCCATCCATGAAGTTTCCGGTATAGAACTGGATACCCGGTTCATTGGTATATACTTCCAGAGCGATACCGCTGGTCGGAGAATACGCCTTGGCTGCCAGAACATTCTTATCGCCGTTTGTATTCAGCACCCAGTTCAGGTCATACCCACGCCCGAACTGCAATTGCTGGAACGGGTCGTTAATCTGTTTGCCGATAGCTACCGGAGTACGCAAATCCAGCGGAGTACCATCAACAGGACTGATACCTACGGGAATCAAAGTGCTGTCAACCGGAGTGTAGTTGTCTGCATTAATCATAACCAACTGGTCCAACACATCGGAACCGGGAACACCGGAGAGATTGAAATAACTATGGTTTGTCAGGTTCACAACCGTCTTCTTGTCGGTTGTTGCTTCATATTTGATACCGACAGCATTGTCATCCGTCAATGTATAAGTAACCTTGATATCCAGATTTCCGGGGAAGCCGGCTTCACCGTCTTTTGAAAGATAAGTTAACTCCAGCGCCTGGTCGTTCAGCTGCTTAGCATCCCACATGCGAGCGTGATAACCCTGCGGACCACCATGCAGGCAATGCGCACCGTTATTTTGAGGAAGCGTATATTCAATATCATCCAAAGTAAACTTACCCTGATTGATACGGTTTCCGTAACGTCCGATCAAAGCACCATAGTTTCCGTCCGACTGCACATACTGCCCGATATTATCATAACCCAGCACGACATCGGTCATTTTTCCATTCTTATCCGGAACCATTACAGAAACCAGGCGTCCACCGTAGTTTGTAATACAAGCCTCTGCCCCATTCTTATTCTTCAACACATACAAGGCGGTCGGCTTACCTTCCACTTCCGATACAAAATCAGACTTCATTAACCCGGAGAGTGTAGCCTCTTCTCTTTTTTCGCCGCATGACAGCAATAAACACATTGCCATAACAGCCATACATAGTCTTTTCATTTCAAATTGATAAATTAAAGTGTTTGTTGGATATAGGGCAAATATACGCCATTCTAGTCAGAATCTCCTTCATCCTCCGAATAATAATATCTTTTAACGAACCCGGAACTTCATCGTCTGTACACCTTGTTCTCCTTCGACTCTCAAGGAATAAATTCCAGCAGGAAGGGAGGACAGGGAAACGGTTTCTCCCGGACGGGCAGAATAGTAGACCTGTTTTCCACTCATTGCATAGACTGTCAGGTTTTTGTAATTACCATTCAGATACAGGATATTGTCAACGACGGAAATCAAATCGGATGGCAATTGTACTTTTTCTGTTGAAACCGGGTCTTTATAGATCAGTTCCACACTTTGCACCGATAAGGTATTATTCTCCTTTATCAGGCTGCGATTACGGTAATCGGCACTGGATATGGTTATATTCATCTTCTCCGGGGCTTCTTCCGACAGGTAGTCGACAGGTACCGAGATACGCGTCCAGTCGGATAACTCGTCTTTTATTTCAAATTCAGCTTTACCGATCAGGGTAACAGAACCATTCTCCGCCAGCACGTCTTTCTCATTATCGATCAACTCTTTGCCATCCGGACTTTGGGAAACGACTGTTCCTTTCCAGAGATAAAGGACCATCCAGGCAGTTTCTTCCGCAACGACTTTACGTTTGAATACACCGACAATAGAATCCGGACGATGGGTAAATTCTATTCCTCCGGTTGTTCCTCCGTCACTCTTGGATATATCCGAAATATTGGCATATACCCAGGGAGTTCCCAAAGAGATATAAGCCGGTGCATTCGACCCGATTCCGAACAAACCGACAAACTGGTTAGTCAACTGCACGGAGCCATCCGAATTGCGGGTTACCAACTCTTTCTTTACACCCATCTGACTGACATTCGATGCCTTCCAGAAAGCCGGTTGCTTGCCGACCCCATTATAGCCGGTCTCCCATTCAGCAGAGAAATCGCCATTGGGAACAGACTGGGCACTCACATAACTAAAAAAAGCCGCTCCGTTAATAATCAGGACACAGCACAAAATCCTTAGTAGAAATTTACTCATAATACATTACTTTATAGTGGTTTACATGACAAATATACAAAAGCCCCCCGGAATAATATCCGAGGGGCTCCGATTTTTTATCCACTTCCCGAAAGGGAGACAGGAAATATTACTTCTTAACAATCTTCACAGTCTTCGCTTCACCATTCGTCAGGACGATCCGTACCAGATAGTAACCGCTACGTAACTGGCTCAGGTCGATAACCTGCTCAGGATTCCTGAACAATTTCTGAAGTTTACCGGATGCGTCAATCACATAGATTGCTTCTACCGGCATTTCGGAAACGACTGTCGCATTGTATTCTACGATTGTAGGATACAAACCGACACCTTGTAAAGTGATCGACTCATTGCCTACTGCGCCCATCTTCACATTGAAAGTCACAGAATCACGATGTGACAAGTGGTTTGTAGATTCCGGTATAGTGATATATACCTTGGTTACACCTTCGGATTTACCGATAACGTGTACGCCTTCTACATGGTTACGCAGGCCGGCAACATCGATACGTTCGGCGGCGAAAGATATCTTTGCCGGAGATTCGCAGTTCGCATACAGCAGAACGGAATCACCAACTGTAATCGTTGTCGATTCGACTGAGAACTGTAATCCGGCTGCTGCTTTCGCTATATTCAACTTGCCAGGAACCAGTGTCACGGCGTAGTTGTCTTCATCCGAACTCAGACAGTCGATAACCAGATCGTAAGTGCCGGCATTGACCGGTTTCACATTCGTTTTCACCGTGTAAAGGAAGTTCAGGGCATCTGGATTATCGTTACCGACGAAGCCTTCATATACAGGTTTAAATTCCGGTATTTCATCACCGTAAACGATGTTGACGGTTCCGGCACTGATCTTCAATAAAGCCTTCGATACAGAAAGTGTTCCCGTACCTCCTACGATTGTATAGTTCGCACCCGGATCGCCACCTTCTACATACAATGTATAACTACCGGCACCGGTTATGTCGCCGGAAACTTTTACAGAAGGAGCAGAAGCCGCCTTGAAGTCATCGCTACCGATAAAGCCGGAATAAGTATATTCGAATGTAGACGGCAAAGCCTCGCCATAAGCAATCAGTGCATCCTTCGGTTTCACATATACTTCACGCGGATTGATCTGCATCTTTTCCTTGCGGACAAGCAGTTCGGAACCGTTATGTTTCACAAAGATGGAGATGTTATAGATTCCCGCATCGACCGGCAGATCGTAATCACCGTTATAAGTGACAATCGGAGTGTATTCGGTAATACCCTTCAGATCGGTCAGTTTTACATCGGCAGCTTTACCTTTACCATCGTAATCAAAGACCATATTACCCAATACAACATTATAATCTGCTTCGTTTTTCAGGCGTACTACTTTAAATACTTCCGACTTCAACGCTTCTTCCTGTCCGGATTCAGCATTGTAGCGGGCGGTAATGGTAACACCGTCGTTTTCTGTCAGCGCTTTTGCACGCAGATACCAGATGCTTTCCACCTTCTCTACCTGGATCAGAGCCGGATCGGATGATTCGTAAATAATCTGTGAACCTTCGGCAATCACGGTCGATCCTTGTTTTACAACGGCATTCAGACGAACCAGGTCACCCACGATCAATTCATTCTGTATCGGAGTCCAAACCATGACATAACTGTTATCCGGATACACCTGATAGCGCGCCTTTCCTACAATTGTAATTTCGTAGTTCGGATTTTCCTTGTTGATATCGGTAATACCGGTCAGTTCATAGGTGCCTACCGGTAAGATACCCGCCGGACGGTTATTTAGAACCAGATTCTTGATTCGGTTTCCGACAGCTACGGTAGCAGTCGAATCCAGGCTGTTAGCCGATTCGTCGAGCTTGAAGCCTTCGTAAGAGATAAACTCTTTCTGAACTTCCGCCTTATTAAATTCAGGATCGGCTGAACCGTATGCTCTCTTGATTGTATCCAGACGGATGATCAACGGAGCTTTCGCCACTTCCAAGCGGACACTGTCGTTGGTCATTGTTCCGGGAACCAGCGTGTTCATAATCAACTTATAGTTACGGTCCTTTGCCTGGAACGGAGGCTGGATGGACTTATCTTCAGTAACCACCTTGATATGCAGTGTGTCGTTGTAAGAACCTGCATGCAACGTATTATCGGCAGCAACCGGCTTAACGACAACTTTCGGCATGAAGTCGATGATATCGTCAGGAGTTGTTGTTGTCTGATATTTCGCATCGAAGATGGCTAAGCCACGCTTTTTGTCAGCGTCATTCGGTTCGAACGTCCAGGTCGTATCCTTATCGGCTTCACCATATACACGGTCAACAATTACTTTCCATATAGCCAGCGGACGCTGGTTGATAAGGAACGAACCGTCAACGGTTTTGAATGCGTAGTTCAATGAAGATACTTTGTCGATGTTATCCACTTTGGCAGCATACAGGCTGTCTTCTTTCTGATTCGGTTTCTCACGCTTCAGGTTTACTTCAGTCTTTTCAGTTGCTTTCTTGCCTTCATAATCGAAGTATCCGGCAAGCGGAGCGACTTTAAAACCTTTGTCGCCTTCGGCTGCCGCAGAAATATAATTTACTGCCTCAGCTGTTTTCGAGAACGCATAAGAAGGAGCTACAGCAGCAGGCTTTTCCGCTCTCTTCTTCAACCAGAAGTATCCGTCGGGATTCGGTTCACCATAAATTTTCTGCATAACCTTTACATTCTTATCATCGATAGGAACTTCCTGGTAAGCATCAAACACAGTGATTGTAATCGTATCTTTCTTCACTTCATATTTACCCGCAGCGATAGCTTGGATATCGTAGTTTGACAATCGATAGGCAGCCTGAGTTACTGAAGCCTCATTCAGTTCATAACTGTATGTTCCTACGTCACTCTTCGGTTTATTCACAGCAGCAGAAATAGCCGTATGAGTTACAGCCAGGTTATCTCCCAGGAATAAACCTTCCAACGTCTGTTCATTTTTCAGTACCCCTTCAGTAATAACGAGTTTACTACCGGAAACTGTTGCGATATTTGCATCGTCATACAAACGTGCACTGTCGGGAACAGCCAATGTCAAAGGAGACTTCTTTACAGTCAATAAACCTCTATCGGGCCAGCTATTCGACCATACCTGCAAATCCAGATTATAGTTAGCAGCCTGTCCACCGGCCAATTCGATTACATAGGTACCGGGAACGGAGTTTTTATCTGCTCCCGAATAAGATACCGTAGGCAATACATTCACTTGTGAATTCGTGAAAATAGCCTCCGTTTCATCATTTACGAACCCGCTGAACACAAAGTCTTTGGCAGACCAGGGAGTCGCCGGGTTTTCGTCTCCGTAGAAACGGCTGGTGTCTTTGGCTGCAATGCTCAATGTAGCCTTATTCACTGTCAATGTTCGAGTTATAGTAGCATCACTCCGATTACTGGTAAAGAAAACTACATTCTCACCATTTGCCGTATAGCTAAAATAATCCGAAAGATTATCGGCTACAAACCCAAGAGCCTGTCCGCCCCCGACTGTCGGCGTCGCAGAAAATTTCAATACACTGGCTACGGTAGCACCGTCCTTGAAAGATACGGTTCCATTCAAACCGCTGGCCGTACCGTCCTCTGCTTTCACATACAGATAACTAAAACTACTACCTGTCAAGCCGGCATCGGAAACAACCGTATTCATGTCCTGTCCATACGTCATCGTTACCGGATCTACGGCATTGAAACTTACATATATGGTATCGGGAACAGCCGTTTGCGCCTGCATGATACCGCCTGAAACAAGCATCAGGGGAAGCAGCATAAGCTGCTTCCTCGATGTTAATATTGATTTAATATATTTCTTCATACTAAATTAGTTTTACAGGTTACTTCTTAATGATCTTCACTGATTTGAAGGTTCCGTCTTCCAATGTTACATTGAGCAGATAGATACCTGATCCAAACGATGACAGATCAATAACAGATCCCGGTTTGCGAATTACTTTCTGTAACGTACCGTTCATCAACAGCAATTCAACTTGCTTGATTTCAGAAGGAGCGGCCACTGTTACAGAATGGGTAAACAGTCTCGGATATACTTCGATGTAGTCTGTTACTGTGATCTTTTCGTTATCGACAGACAGATATTCGTCGTCTACAAGGAATGTTACCACTACAGGTTCAGCTGCGTTATAGTTCTTGTTACCATGCTGCATAGCTGTAACCGTTACGGTTCCGGAAGTAACCGGAGTCAGAATCCATGCATCTCCAATCTGGTTCACATAGGCTACTGCATCGTTAGACGAATTGAATGTTACAGGAAGTTTACTTGAAGCAGAAGCGGTCAGAATAACATCTCCACCTTCTACGTCGATCACGCTTTCCGGATTCCATGTAATCTTCTGCGAAGCGGCGATAACAGAATATTTGCCGTCCACGTAAGAAACTTCGTAGTTGTCTGAAGTATAGTTATCAGAGAATGTGATCGGATAAACTCCTGCATCTGATGTTCTTGTAACAGTCGAGCTGATACGCGGAGCGAAACCAAGATCTTTCAACGTCTCACCTTTCACGAAACCTGTAGCTGTATAAGTCAGTTCTTCCAGCTCCTTGCCGTAAACCGATTCCTTATTATCAGCCAGGATCGTCAAAGCAGCTTTGCTGACTTTCAGGAATCCGGAAACATAAGTAACCACATAATTACGACCGAAGTCCTGTGCCGAATACGGAGTCAGTTTATAAGAACCGGCCTTGCCGTTGTATGCTTCAATACGTACAACCGGAGCCTGACCAACCTTAAAGTCTTCACCATTCAGGAAGTCATTCTTATTATAATCGTAAGCATTTGCATAAGAAGGCAATTCATTGCCGTACTTGATGTCGAAGCTACGGGCTGTTACCACCACGGCTTTCGGAGCAATCACCATTTTATTCTTAGCGGTGTAAGCATAAGTGACAGAACCGAGTGTAGCCTTCACCGTTACAGTATATACACCGGCATCTGTCGGAGCATCCTGTGATGACGGATAAGTTGTCGGTACTGAACCCAGCTGGTCGCCTTCATAATAGATACTGAAGTCTTTCACTTCTTCACCTGTTTCTACGTCGGTCACCTTCACGCTGACAGTTCTAGGATTGCCGTCATAAATACTTGTTACGTTGGAAACGATCACGTTTACTTTAGCTGCGTCACCTTCCGGAGCGATCACTTTGATCGTACCTGTTACAGGAGTTGCATCTTCGTATGTATCGTCACCGTCTGCATATACCGTGATGGTTACATAATCGTCGCCTTCCGTACGTACATGACCTGTTACAGCATACTTGCCTCTGGCAACTTCAGACAGGATAACACGTTCGCGGTCGTTGCCCGACAGTTCATAACGGATATCATTGATAGACGGTTTGCCGTCAGCTTCCGATTTCAGATAAGCAGACAACTCAACTGTTTCACCAACCGGTATAACCAGATTACGCTGGTCTTCCGGCCAGATGATCGTACGACGGATCTTGTCGATAGACAATGTTCCGTTTTCATGCGTTACCGTATAGTTGCGTGCAACACCTTCTGTCGTGAAGTAGATGTCGTAAGAACCACGTGAATCGGATTTAGCATCCGTAGCGATCTTCGGCATTACCGAGAATACGTCTGCCAGATTTTCATATTCATTATTCTTCAAACCGATATATTCGATTTCAAGATCCGGGTTACCACCGCCATACGGACGGCTATAACTCTTCGCACGTACTGTCAGCGGAGCCTTCGTAACCGTCAGACCTGCATTAACAATAGTAGCACCTGTGATATCGAAGTTCGGAAGCAATGCTGCAATCTGTGCGGCAGCCGAAGAAGTCAGACGTAATTCATACGTACCAACGTCTGTTTTCTTATTAACACCCGACAAATCCAACCAACTTGTACGGTTCACATTTTCTGCATTCAGCAATTTGCTGATCTCTGCCTGGAATGCGTCAGATAATTCACCTGTCACAGCGGCATACACGTCGGCATCTATTGCATCTTCCCCATATTCACGGGTTACAGAAAGAGTGATAGTCAAATCTGCTGCTGTCAACGGCGCCGGAGTCACAGTTACTTTTGCCTGCGTTTCGCTGGCGGTGAACTTAACACCGATAACCGGAGTAAGCATCTCTTTCACCATTGCATCGACTGCACGGATCTGATAGTCTCCTACCGGAGCATCAGCTGCGTAGACACTAACCTCACTCGGCAGAAGCGTTTCGAACAAGTCAATTACATTCTTGTCTGCCAGCAATTTTGCAGCAGTCAGCTTCGGTTCTGTTGCAAATACAAGTTTTGCATTCAGGTCGGAGTCTTTTGTTACCTCTGTACCATATACTTTTGTATACGTATCCTTTGCAGCTTTCACTTCTACGGTTGCCGGAGTCACTTTGAGGTTAGCCAGATCGGTATCCAGCTGGATTTCAAAGTTACCGATAGCAGCCTTCAAAGTAGAAGCGTCTATGATACGGAGTTTGAATGTTCCCTGAGTTACATTATTTTTGATTGAGTCAACCAATACACTGTTCAACGTATTGCCGTGGAACTGAAGTTTATCGTTGCGGTACAATGCCCAGTGCAGTTTATTCGTACTGAACAGCTTATCCCAACGGGCTTTCGTCATTGCAGCGGTCGGTGTTTCCGGATCTTCCACCAGGGAAACCAGGCTAAAACCATAATCATCAGCCGCCAGCGTCAGGTTAGTCAGATCATAAACAGGGGCACCGCTCATAATCGTCCAGATACCCTTAAGCTCTTTCTCGTTGAATGTCACCACAACACCCGGAGCAACGACTTTCACAGCCTTAACGGCAGTAATAACCTCGGTATCAGGTTCTGTTGTAACTTCCGCACCCTCAATTGCATAAACGAAGGTATAGTCGGCAGATGTCAGATCTACCGTATAGTCATATTCGCCGATTACCGGATTCTGTTTATCCAGTTGAGCTTTGGTAGTCACCAGGTCGACAACCAATGTATAGTCACTCTTGATCTTACTTCCGTTCAGAGCCACGATATCATCATAGATCTGCTGAACGATCTGGGCTTTTGTCGCCTTACCGAAGGTGAACACAGCTTTCGCTGCAGTTTCTTCTTCAGCTGTTGCAGCCAGATAAGTAGGCAAAGTAATAGTCAGTTTACGTTGACCGATCTGCACAGAATTCTGTACGTTATGGAAGTTGCTTCCGAATTGATTGTCAAGCAGGAAGTTTGACAACAATGCCGGGTCGAACACATCCACCCTGTAACCGTAATCACCGTTCTTCGGCATCGTTTCCGTTGCCTCAGCCTGACAATCAGCTGTTGTCAGCATTACCTTGAAGAGGTCGGCCGGATTTTCAAAACAAGCATAACTACTCAACAAACCTTCGTTGGCAGCCAGGAACTGACTGAGGATGTCTGCTTCGATAGCAACCTTGCGTTTTCCGTAACGATAAGAGATATCCGTCGGGAAAGTGAATACAACCGGAGCTGCATTTACGACCAATGTCTTCGCACCGGTTTCTCTTATTTCGATATTATCAGTTACCTTCTGAACGAATGCAACCGAATAAGTATATGTCTTAACAGCGGTTGTTCCTTCTTCTATATTATTAATAGTAACGGTGAAACTCTTCAGAGGCTTAACACCCGTCTTTGTTACCAGTTCAAAGAACTCTTCGTTTGCCGGGTCTTCCAATACAGCCTTCTTTACAGAGTCAAGTAAAGCGACTTTTGTATTGATATCCCTATAAGTCACATTTACTTCCGGCAAAGTGAGCGTACGTTTCGCTTTCACGATGCGGAGAGCCAGTTTCGCAATTACATCATTACCGTCTTTAGTCAGATGGATACTGCTTGGTGCTGTATAATTTAATGTATAGTATTCCGAGAACTGAGTATTTGAACTTGTCACCACTTCGTAACCATACAAGTCGGAAACCTGCGGATAGCTTTCGCCGGCAATACGCACCGGAACATCGCCTGTAGAAGTTTCGTTGTTGATCAGATAGGTCTTCACGCCCCAGTTATTCAGGTCGGGAACCGTTACACGGTCAGCACCTG
Source organism: Parabacteroides goldsteinii (assembly GCF_020091425.1). Taxonomy (NCBI): domain Bacteria; kingdom Pseudomonadati; phylum Bacteroidota; class Bacteroidia; order Bacteroidales; family Tannerellaceae; genus Parabacteroides; species Parabacteroides goldsteinii. The sequence continues at coordinate 4,061,625 of NZ_CP081906.1, forward strand.
GAGTCAGTCTGAAGTCACTCAGCAGAGCCAGTGCATACTCATCGGCCGTCTGTCCGAACGGACGTTCCCACAATGGCAGTTGCACATTGATCGGAAGCGGATATTCAGCCAGCGACTGGCCGTTATCGGTCAACCGTACGGAACGGAGATAAGTAGCTGTTGTATAACCGAACAATTCTATCGGGATGATAAGACCTCCATCTTCATTCGTTACTTCAATCTTCTGAATATTATCATTCGGATTGAATACTACCGTATAAGAGTAAAGATCTCTACCGATTGCCGGCACCAATGTTACGCTGGAAATATAAGCCCCCTTCATATCCGGGTTCTTCAAAAGCAGGTCAGCCATGATCGCTTTTTCGATCATTTCATTGGAAGCGCCTTCTTTCTTGAACTCATATTTGTAAAGTTTCACTTTTGCGATCGGACGCGGCGTGATATTTACTGTACCTTCAAACGTTGTCGGGCTATGCGGCTGTCCGTTCACTGTTACTTCAGAGAACAGGGCATCCAGGTCTCCACTTAACGTTACCCGGTAAGTAGCCGTACCCATATTTTCCCTGATACGGGAGTTCGTGATCTGTACATTTTCTATGTACTCAATATTGTACGGATTTGCCATATAGATATATTCGCGAACCTTATCCGCAACCTGTTCCCGGGTCATATCCTTCACATACTGAACGGTATATTCACCGAATGTAAAATTGATCGCCGGACGGGGAACGATAGCAATGCTTTTAGAATAAGTGATCTCGATTGTCGTACCTTTATCAACGATATTGATCCGCTGATTAGTCGGAATTTCTATTTCCTGCAAGGTTGCGCTCTTCGTGATGATGATCTTATAACCGAACGAATCGTCTGTTTCCGCTATCGCATTTTTATTGCTCAGGTCATTATTGATCAAACGAACAACGAACGTTTCATTTCCTAAAACGCCGGCATTACGAACCAACAGATCGCTCTTGATACGGCGGATGACCGCATTCGGCAGCATATCTTTTTCGTAGTCGATCTGATAGTTACCCGGATAAATCAAAGAATGGGTGGTTGGCAATGTTGTTACGAATAACAGAGAGTTACTAAACGTACAAACATTTCCATTTACAACCAGATTAGCAGATGAGACATTCCCATTTGTTACAAAATTCAAATTTGTCTGAGCCAGATCACCCTGGACTGTCACTTTATAACCCAGATAGGTGTTATCTGCCATACCGGAAGATACCGTACCACCAGTTACCTCAACCAGAGGAACCAGGTTCTGGTCCACCATCTCCGGATTTATATCCTGAATCAGACGTTTCAGCATCGTAGCCGTAACAGTGTTATCTGCATAGTCGCCAATACGGATCGGGCTTGAAACAAAATCGGGTAGCTTCACCTGTAACGTGTTTTTCCCAATCGCAATCGCGCTTACAATATCATAGCTCCATTCAGTAGTATTTAAAGAAACGCTTGCTCCACCTACGCCGGCAGAGACATTGCTGCCTGCACCATAATTCGGTAGAAGCACCACGCGATAACTATATACATTACCCGGAACTAACCGCCCCGTAGTTATTTCACTGGTGAAACCATTACCTGAATATATTTTTATCTCGGAAATAAAATCATCGGATGAAGTTATATTATTCCTGATCAGATTCTTTATCCGGTTCAAATTAAGATTGGATGCCGGATCCAGTTCGCCTAAGCCTCCAACCTTTTCCGCAAACACAGGGAATACCGTATTATCGATCGGCTTTTCCTTTACAATCAGTTGCTTGGTTGAAATATAAGAACCTGTCGCCTGCTTGGTACAATTGGTCAAACCGGGTTCATAAGCAAACTGATCTGTCGGAGGAAATGTAATAACCACATCATACTTTCCGGCTTCCAACATATTATTTCCGGTATATTGAGCGGAAACGCCGTCTTTAACCAGAAAAACCGAAGCATCATTAAATGAAACTCCGGGCATATCGAGCACCTGTATTTTAGAATGTAAATCACTAACAGATGTTCCATACACATAATTACCCCAGTTAGCCGGGAATTTCAAATCACCGACTGCCTGGCGGGCTTTGATCTCGATAGCATTTGATACAACTACCTGATCATGATCCAGTTCGCCGAACAGAGTTGCAGGATTTATATTCCCTGTACCGATCGTCCGTTCAAAATTTAACGTAATGGAACTGGTGGAAGTCACTTTAAAAGTGTAGTTATAACTTCCTGCCACCAAATCACCGGTCTGATCCCCACCGTTACCTCTGATAGTAACATCGGATATAATCGCTGCCTGATCACTCTGATCGACAACTCCCTGCAATAAACTTTGGATATGGGATTTTAACTGCTCCGCATTAGCGTCACTGGTTCCTTCATAATATGACAGGACATCTTTTACGGGGACATAAATGTCTGCTGCAGCCGCTTGTGTAATATACCCTCCCAATAGTAGCACGAATATAAGTAGTCGCCTACTCACATCGATCAAGTATACTTTTTTCATACGCTATTATTTTTATTAGTTTATACTTCAATCAATAGATAGTAAGTGCTTATAATCAAGTTATATAACATAATATAAACCCTGACAAAAGAAACTCCGCCAGGGTTTATATCCGCTTTCATTCTTCACAGAGCTAGGGCGGAAGAATTTATATTTCATTACTTTAGTATTAATACCCGCTTTTTCGTCCTCACGGATTAGTTGGTGCCAGATAGAGGCATTGCAAGCAACGCCTCTACTGCCGCCGCGCGGTTATCTATTTTAAATTATTGATTATAAACTTCTTTATATCAATAGTTATTCATTGTCTTACTTAACGACAGCCTTCACTGTTGTTCCATCAACTACTACAACTACGATTCCTGCCGGAGCATTGAATGTAACATTGTCGGAATTGATTGTCGTGTTAGCAATTGTCTGACCCAATACGTTGCTGATGACAACATTCTTGTTAGCAGCATTCAGGATCGTTACCTTACCCTGGCCACCCAGAACTGTTACGTCAGTTGTATTGATAGATTCGTTGGATACCGGATCATGTTCGTCAGCTTCATCGAAGTAGATGTCACCTGTAGAGGTAGCAGTCTTAGATGTAGCGAAGTCATAATAATCTTCCGACGGAATCATTTCTTCACCACCTACACATTCGTTGAATGCACGTACACGTGCCGTGTAAGCAGTTTGCGGGATCAGGTTATGAACAGCTATTGAAGTGGATGTTGCAGAAACCTTGAACGATTCTTCACCGTCGAAGTTGATATCATCCTGCCATTCGTAATATGCTGTAGGCAATGAACCTACTTCTGTTCTCCAGTCACCTGTATTGAACTCACCACCGTTGATAGGCATACCCGGAACAGGTTTTCTAACCATCCATGTTGCAGGAGTATCGAACAGATAGATATCGATCTGATGTGCATCAGTCTGGAATCCTTCCATCAGGCGGATCGTATATTTAACCGGTTTCGTGATGTCTGTAGTCAGTTCCATGTTGTCCATCTGGTGGGCAATCGGAGCATAACCCCAGTTTCTGTCGATCGGCTGCGTATTACCCTGCAATTCGAAGTTGTCTACACTTACCTTAGTTACTTCTTTCTGCGGTTTACCTGCTGCATCTGTATATTCTTTAGTTACTTCCAACCAGTAGTTTACTTTGTTATCACGGTGGATCACATCACCTGTTGCGTTGAACAATTCAACCCAAATAGTCTTGCTTGCATCGTCAGCACGTACTTCAGACATAAATACATCTTCAGAAGTGTACTTCGGAGTGAAGCGACCTACAGCAACCTGATAGTACTGAGCACCCGGAGTGGCTGTCCACTTGATACGAGCATCGCTACCACCTACGTCACCTGGTTCCATATCTTTAATATACGGCATTTCAAGACCGGCAGTGAATGCCAGCGGCAGATCCTTCTGTACATCACATACGGCAGACAGAGACAATGCATTTTCTACATCGCAAAGGTCTTCTACATTCGGAGTTGCACGAACATCGATCTTAGCAGCAACGTCACCACGAAGAACATTGTTCACCAGGTCGTTTTCACCACCCTTGAATGTATAAGGATTTTCTTCTGCTGTTGCAGCCAGTTCCATAGATTTCTCACGGATGAACAGTTTCACTTCTTTTGCTTTGTTTGTTCCGAATGTGAACAAGTCAGAAGCACTCAACAAGTTGATTTCCTGTTCTATCTTAGATTCTTCACCACTTACAGTAGTACCGTAATGAGGCAGGTCACGACCCTGGATATAGAATACAGAATCTTTAGAAGCACCACCATTTACAACACCGAACTGGAAGGCATCAATCTTATTCTTACCGGCAGCGTCAGAACTGAACCATACTTCAGGAACTTTCACGTCACCCTTGATACCGGCTGTCAATGTATCGTTCACATTGATTCCGTAAGGAGCCCAAACACCCAGATCAGCCCATCTTTGGTCGTTAACTGTCAGATTATGTTTGTAATCATCCAGGTCGAAGAAGTATACGCGGTTGTATTTTTCCACGTCAGCACCATGCTGCTGCGGAGCCAGACGGATAGAGTCTTTCGCATAGTAGCGAGCCCACATACCCTTTTCAGAACCACTTGTGATTGTATCGATAGTCATTTCGAGGCCATTGCGATCTTTCGGATCGAACTTAGCAGAAACGAGAGCCAATACTTCACCGTATTTGTTCGGAGAAATCTGAACCATAGTACCTACTGTATCTACTCTACCATAAGCTTCACCGTTCAGGTCGCCCAGAACTGTTACTTCATATTCGAATGCGCCTTTCTTGTTAGAGAATACTTCCATGTCAACCGGATCAACGATGTTCAAACCAGCAATGATGAATTGACCGTCGCGTACCGGATAGCAAGTATTTACATAACGGGTCTTGTAATCCTTACGGAACATTTCGTTATAGATGAAGTTAGGAGCAGGAACCCAGTTTTCACTTGAGCTACCACCATCCGATACATAAACATTAGGAATATTGCCGCCACCACAAGTGTTGCAAGAACCGAACTGCTGAGTCAGGAATGAATAGAAGCTGGTATAAGAACCGATCACTTTATCTGCATTCATTGTGGTTACCAAACCTCTGTCGGTAGTACCGAATGTATAGAATTCGTTCCATCCCTTATTGTTAGCTGTAGTTGCACCGAACTGAGCTACATGGTGGAAGATATTAGGAGTACCTTCGAAACAAGAGTTCCAGCTTTCAGCAACGATCGGAACCAGGTTCACGTCATTGTAAGGTACATACTTAACAGTCATGTCAAGACCTGTTTCTTCTACATACTGTACTGCATAGTCGTCATCCAGGTCAACCTTGTAAACCAGAGTATCGCCAACGCTCATACCGATAAACTTACCGAATACGGCACCGTTATATTCTTCGATCGGTTTTTCCTGAGAACCTTTCTTCACATATACTTTTGCAAAATCAAGGCTTTCTGCAGAGAACATGAATGCATTTGTATGATAAACTGCATCGTCAATGCCTTCAGTCTTAGAGAATTGTTCTTTGAAGATCTTGATAGAAGCAACTGTACCACCTTCTACATCAGGTTTCAAACCTGTAGCAAATACCTTCACAGTGTGAGGTCTTGACTCATATTTGTAACCATCCCACTCATCATACGGAGCGAAGAAGAAGTCCTTACGGTCGATCTTTTCAAAATATTTCAATAATTCAGAGCTCATTACGCCCATAGCGTGGCTTAACAGAGACTGGTCGGTATCCTGGAACCATACGAATGTATTGTTACCGAAGATCTTGATCGGGCCTGAGTAAACTGCATCTGATTTTCCATCCATCAAATCCTGACCGCTATAAGTATAAGTCGTACCTTTCAAAACATTTTTATTTTCAAAATATCTTGCGATAGAAGCATCGTAAGTCAGAGCCGGGTTGATAGTATATGTTTCATTTACATACTTAGACTCGTCGTCACCGATGTTCACATCACCACGGTGATATTTGAAGATAGCGTTAACGCTAACGATATTCGGATAGATATTACCTGAACAGTCGATAACTTTCACTGTTGCGTCAGTACCTACAACTTCAGGATAATCTTCTATGCAACAATCCGGACAACCATGTTCTTCCAACCATGCAGCATAGTCGGTGTAGCTATGTCCCTGAACTGTCATCGGCAGATAACGTCCCGGTACATAAGTTGAATCTTTTTTACCTTCTTTTGTGAAGACGATCTTCCAACCCTTAATATTTACATCGTCATCGTAACGGCCAGTTGAATGCTTCGGAGCTTTTGTCTGGTTAACCAGCAGCAATTCACCATAATGCATTTCATCCATATCGCGTCCGTTGTTGAACGAGTTGAAATAAGGCAAGTTCTTGAAGCTAACTTTTGCAGTCTTATAATCCAGATATTCGTCGAAGAACAGATCGTTCAATTCGTTATATTCAGGAATAGAAGTACCCTGAAGTGCATAACGAGCTGTATCCGAAGCTTCTGCTGTGATTGTAGACCAGATATAATCATCTTTGTCAAATGCTTTTACTTCTTGCGGAGCAAAGTAGTAAGTGAAACGAGCGCTTGATTTGCAATCGCGATCGTCTGTAGCATCTGTCTGAATGAAATATTCACGAGGGATCAGATAAGTTACTTTTTTATCTACACCCGGTGTACCTTTTCTACCGATCTTATCAGCTTCAAACATAGCATCCAAAGAAACCCAACCGTCGACTTCCGCCAAATTGCTTTCTTTAGAAACTTCCATCTTATCTGCGATAAACGGATATTCAACGTTCAGTTCGTAATATGCCAGTTCTTCCTGCGGAGCAGCATCCTGATCTGCTTCGTAAAGACCGTCACGGAATGCAGCACTGAATTTATCGGTATATACGTTGTTAGTTTTGCTATAGTTATTCTTATATAACGTATTCCAGAACTCAACGTTTGTTACCAATGTATCAGGAGCGCAAGAAGTATTACGTCCGGCACCTGCTTCAAATACTTTTGTATTAGCTGCACCGAAAGCAACATCCGGGCGAGTAAACGCCAATCTTGCATTCGTAAATACAGTTAACGGTTCAGTGTCTGAAGAACCAGTGATATCCACTTCAGGATCTTCAACAGATTTAGCACCTCTCAACATCACGATAATAACCTTGTTGTCAAGAGATCCCTGCTGCCATGAATTCGGATTCTGATTGTCAGCATCCGATACACTGGCTTTCACATGTGTAGTATGTCTTTCACCGATCGTGTGGTTCTTTGCAGTAAAGATAGCGCGATCGCTAACCATCTGCCCTACATATGAGCCATCCAGGTTATAAACATAGACATCATAAGTCCAGTCGATCTTACGGTTAACCAGTTCCGTGTTACCAAAAGCACGAACATCCAGTTCAACGCTTTCAACACCAGTCAGCCCTTTTGTGCTATACACAAAGTCTACACGTGCACTGGCGTTCTGATTCTGATAAATACCTAAGCCTGTATTGTTGGCAGCATCCGTAAACTTCATATATTCGGCTGTATTCATAATCTCATGATTCTGAATCTGCGAATAATCCATTTCCAGATATTTGCCGGTAAACGGCTTCTGGTAATTACTGCTTGTAGGATCCAGGTTGAAGAATGTAGTAAAAACGCCATTCATTACACCAGCTCCCATTTTAGTGAAATCGATCAACGACTCATAGTTTCCATAAGAAGTTGAATTTGCAGCCCAATGATCATGAACATTTACCCGTTCAGTAAGCTTCATCATGCCCTCTGTAACAAGTCCACCTTCGTCTTCCCACTGGGCAACATTGTTCACGTTCTTATACCACGGCGCCTTAATATTAGCATAGTCCGCATCTGCTGCATTCAGCATCGGAGACAAGCCATAAAAAGCCATAGCACATAAAAGAGCGGCCGACCCGCCTTTTACCAAAGTACTTTTTCTCATACGTAAAACATTTAATTAATAAAATTATGATCTATACTCAAATTGACTATTTTTCGTCCATTTAGCTCATTTCAACCGCCTAAACCCGTAGGACACAAGAAAAAGCATTTCAGGGGAACTGTTAAATGCCTGTATATAGGCATCTTTTTTACTCATCGATTACCGATTTGGCGAGTTTAAACGTTCCTTTTTTCTCGCCACGCGTTTAAGATTCTTTTACTTTTGTAACAGGAATAGGGTATTTTGTCCTTGTTTTCGTATCGTACTGATAAGAAAGCAGATAGAAAAGTGAAAAAAGTTCTGAAAAGAATTGCAGGTTCAAAAGGAATGCGTATTTTTGCTGCAAGAAAAAAAGGAACGTTTTTTTTAGTCATTCGAAATTCGACCTCCGCCCTTGATTTATATCTCACACAAAGGATTCAGCCTATTTGTTAAAGCATCTTTTTTTACTCAACCAAAATGGTTTGTAAGCACATAAAACTAACGTACCTGTACTTTAATATTAATAAATATATATCCAAAATTATCCATACTTCCAAGCAGTATAATAAAAAATTATTTGCATTTATATAAATGTAATATGCACACTATGACTACATCTCCCGATTATCATTCTGTCACCTCCCATCAAATAAATCAGTTCAACATGCTAACGGAGATACGGGTTGGTTCAAGATTTGTCAGTAACCAAACGATCAAGGGAAAAGTAGGTTCAACGATTTCTATACTCGGAAAACAACTATTCCCGGAATCAAATACAAGAGTCTATAATATAAGTATGTTTGTTATCCGATTCGCCCTCCTTATGAATTGCAGACTATTGCCTTCAGCTTTCAGATATTCCGGGCAGAATGTTTTTCAATACGTCCGACTGAAGGGAGGAAACTGCTAAAAAATATATACGAGAATTCAAGGTTAAATAGCTGCCGGCAAAATAGAAGACTTTTGTCTTCAAATATATACACTTGTCATCCCAAAAGCTGTCTTGACAATTCGGAACATCTATGCTTTTGGGACGGATAACTTCCCGCCGGCCAACGGATAACTATTCGTTGGCGAACGGATGCCTACTTATCGGAATCAACTTCCTGTGTAAGGCATCCTTCAGGCGGGTCCGCTATTTTTCAACCAGTTATCTATCCTGAAATCTGAAAGGTGACTTTTTAAATTAGTTCTTTCATTTCCTATAAAGAGATAAAGGAGGAACTATCACATACCTCCTTACCTATTGTCTCTTAAGACCTTACCCAGTAAAGCTACCCTGTACACCCTAGTCGGTTACCCTGTACACTATAACCGATTACCCTGTACACCGTAATAAATCGTCCCGTACAGGCCAGCAATAGTAACTAACTACTAATAAGCTAGTTGGTAGTCACTTTTAATATAATAACCAGTAACCTATAAGAGAACATTCGGTGACAAGTTCACCACGCTGACCCAACTGTTGTGCACAATATTTTGCAAACATACGAGCTATGAATGTTTCAGTTATTATCAGATATGATCTATCTAATTATCGACCGGTTGTAACTGCCTCCCCTCTTGAGAGGGGGAAGGGGGTGTGTCATATTCCAGCCTATACAACCTCCATAATCAGAGTCACTTAACTATTGTAGGTTCATTTGCCGTTTGCTTCAGCTGACGGTTTACAAGTTGTTTCTCTCTTTTGGCTTCAGCCACATTTCTCTTAGATAGAAACCTGTAAGAAATGGGACTAAAGTCCAATGAGATAGATCCTTTACTAATCCGTCAGCTGAAGCAGACGGCAAATAAACCTGTAACAAGGCTTGTTTTATTGACTGGCTTTAACACATTTACATTTGCAGTATTAAATATCCCAATAAAAATATAAGTGTATATTTGAAAAGAAGAGTTGCAGTGAACTAACTTTGACACTAGTCTTAAATGACTATGGGCTGAATCAGACTGCAACTCTCTTAATTGGAGAACCTAGCCAGTTAGAATTGTAGGCTCACGACCTAATAAATGTATTAGCTGTTTCTCCTTCATGTTTAATACTGTAAATACAAAGTTATGAATTATTCTCATTTTGTAGGTCTTGATGTAGGGAAAAAAACTTTCGATGCATCCTTAATGTCTGCGGACGAAAAAGAGTTGTCTCACAAGTCTTTTGATAACACTTCAGAAGGGATCCAATCTTTATTAGATTGGATAGCAGGTTATCATCTCTCTTTATCCAAACTCTTGTTCTGTGCTGAAAACATGGGAAGTTATGTCACAGAGTTATCTGTTTCCAGTGCCTCTATGGGTTTTTCCCTAGCTTTGGTTTGCCCGTTGACCATCAAGAAGTCCATAGGCTTGCAACGAGGCAAAAATGACCGCATTGACGCTAAAAGAATAGCGAACTATGCGGTATTACACTATCGAAAACTAGAGTTATACAAATTGCCTGACAAAGACTTGGTGAGACTGCGGGGATGGATTATTATACGTGACAATTTGGTCAAGCAAAAAGTATCAAGCATAAAGTTATTGGAAACATTCTCCCAGATGGCCAAGTTGGCTGATGTGACAGACTCCATTTCTTTTTTGGAAGAGCAGCTCAAGTCGATAAAAGAAAAGATCCTGCAGGTGGAAGAGGCTATGGAGCAACTAATAGCCGCTAGTTGTTCTCTTTGCACAAACTACTTGTTATTAAGAAGTATAAAAGGTGTAGGGATAATCAATGCCATTGTATTACTGTGTGTTACTAACAATTTTCAAAGATTTGACAACCCAAGGAAGTTTGCTTGTTATTGCGGGGTTGCTCCCTTTGAACATACTTCAGGTATTTCCATACGGGGAAAAACGCAGACTTCTCCATTGGCTAACAAAGAAGTAAAAGTGTACCTTACCCGGGCAGCTATTACTGCCATCTCTTGGGATCCGCAGATGAAAGCATATTATAAAAGGAAAATAGCGGAGGGGAAACATAAAGCATCTGTAATCAATGCTGTAAGAGCCAAAATCATAGCAAGGTCTTTTGCTGTGATACGAAGACAGACTCCATTTGTAACATTAGTCGTATAATAAAAAGGCCCTTAATTTCGAAAACATCTTAGGTTTAGGAAGTAGCTATACACTTCTGAAGAGTAATTATGTCTATATACGAACTTACCCAAGGATACGTTAATGTTCGTAAACTTGGGTAAGATTTTATAGATATTGTTTGGAGAGGACTTAGAATTCACCCCCTACCCCCTCTCAAGAGGGGAGACAGTTACAACCAGTCACTAAACAGATAGCTCAAATCTTTCCAAATTGGCACATTAGCATATTGCCACATTGGCTCATTATTTTTTATATCCAGTTCCCGTGTAGCCGGAGAAAAGAACATAAAAAAAATTACCTGTTGTTTTATACAAATCACTTTCGTACTTTTGTAAGCTACTATAGAGATAAAAATGAAACAATATTTAGAATTGCTGAATCGCGTATTAGCCGAGGGAGTGAGGAAGGAAGACCGTACAGGTACCGGTACACAAAGTATTTTCGGCCATCAAATGCGATTCAATCTGGAAGAGGGATTTCCTCTGCTTACGACAAAGAAGCTGCATCTGAAGTCTATCATTTACGAATTACTCTGGTTCCTTCAAGGGGATACCAATGCGAAATATCTGCAGGAACATGGAGTGCGTATCTGGAACGAATGGGCAGACCCCGATGGGAACCTGGGACATATCTACGGTTTCCAGTGGCGCTCGTGGCCGGACTATAAAGGTGGTTCTATCGACCAGATCAGCGAAGCTGTCGAAACGATCAAACATAATCCGGATTCCCGACGGATCATTGTCAGTGCCTGGAATGTGGGTGACCTGGATAATATGAACCTCCCGCCTTGTCATGCGTTCTTCCAGTTTTATGTGGCGAACGGACGCCTGAGTTTACAGATGTATCAGCGCAGTGCGGATATATTTCTGGGCGTACCTTTCAATATTGCTTCTTACGCATTATTATTACAAATGATGGCACAAGCGACAGGACTTATAGCCGGAGATTTCGTTCATACGCTGGGGGATGCTCATATCTATAGCAATCACCTTGAACAGGTAAAGCTTCAGCTTACCCGCGAACCGCGTCCTCTTCCCCGGATGGAAATAAATCCGGACGTAAAAAACATCTTCGATTTCAAATACGAAGATTTCAACCTGACCGGTTATGACCCGCATCCCCATATCAAAGGAGAAGTGGCGGTATAAACGGTGACACTTATTAATTCGGAATATAAACATTACTAATAAATCGATAAGTTTATGAGTACTATTTCAATCATTGCCGCTATTGCAGAGAACAATGCGATTGGTAAAAACAACAAGTTGTTATGGCGTCTGCCTGCCGATATGCGACGTTTTAAAGATTTGACAACCGGCCACGCCGTAATCATGGGACGTAAAACGTTCGAATCTCTGCCCAAAGGACCGCTTCCCAATCGGAAGAATGTAGTCCTGACCACTTTGCCGGAAGCAGGTTTTGTAAACTGCTTCGCCTGCGAATCAATGGGTTCGGCACTGGATATCTGTGAAAAAGAAGATGAAATATTCATCCTCGGCGGTGCATTGGTGTATCGTCAGGCTTTACGCATCGCAGACAAAATGTACATCACCCGTGTACATGGTGAGTTTAAAGATGCCGATACTTTCTTCCCGGTCGTAAACTGGGATTTATGGGAAGAAGTGGAACGCCAGGAATTCCCGGCTGATGCAAAACATGCTTATCCGTACACATTCCTGACTTACGTTCGCAAGAAATAAAAGAAAGTACAGATAGTTTCCAGTTCACGAGGGCCTCATAAATATTTTTGACGCCCTCGTGAATGTTTATGAGGACGTCGAAAACAATAACCTTCCTATAGAAATCCTGAACCTTACACCTCCTCATTACTTATTACCACGCCAATTCATTATTACACCTTATTAACAAACAGTTTACATCTTTTTACCCTTTCTTTGTATCTATATAGCAAAGAACGTTGTTTAACATGTAAACCCATATAGATATGAAGATAAAAGCGATTATTGTTTCAGCCCTGATACTATGCTGTATTTCAGCGGTTATCATGTATACAAATGCGGCACAACCTAAAAATGAAAGCAAAATGATTACCGAGGCTATTCAAGGTAAAAATACACCGCAACTCATCAAAGCGCTGATCAGCCGGATGAAAGAACAACTGGATGTGAATGACGATGACTTCCCCGAACTTATCAAGGAAGTGGAAAACTATGCGGCCGAATGTAAAGAACCGGCTTCTACAGCCGTACTCCATTCGATGGTTGCCGAGATGTACAATCAGTATTATACGATGAACCGCTGGAAGATTAATCAGCGAACCGACCTGGTCGGATACGTTCCCGAAGATATCCGCGAATGGACTTCAAACCTTTTCACGAATAAGATAAAGGAAGAATTGACCGCATCCCTGCAACCGGCAAAACTGCTGCAGGAAACACCGGTATCCGATTTCAAAGCCATACTGGAGACAGGAAAAGACACGCCTGCCCTACGCCCTACATTATATGACTTTCTGGCGTTCCATGCTCTTGACATCGCTCCTTCCACAGAGATATATGAAGAACTTATTGCCTATCTGAACACGCAACCGGACAAAAAAGCAGCCATGCTTGCCAACCTGGACTACCTGAGATTCAAATATACCACCCGCTATTCCGAACAGGCAAGAGATAATTATACCTCCGCACTGGATAGCCTGTTGGCCATCTACGGTAATAAAGATTATTCCGTAGAAATCATTGCCGCTAAACTGAATAACGGATTCTACAGATATGGAACAGAAGCCAATATGGATTCTCTGAAAGCTGCCGAGTACGAACTTTGCAAAGAAACCATTGCCCGCTTTCCGAACTATGAACGGATCGGCCTGATAAAAAACAGGCTGGCCAATATGCAAAACCCGTTCCTGCAAGTCAACACAGACAATACTGTATATCCGGGGAAAAAACTGACTCTAAAACTCACATATCAAAATATCCGGCAGATTACCGCCCGCATATACAAGAGTTTGAAAACTCCGCAACAGACACTTAATTATAATGCCCAGGATACTGCAAACAATTTGGGAACCCTGGTCAAAGAAGTTACTTTTTCATTAAAAGTACCGAATACCTATACCGAGCTGGATACGAGCCTCGTCATCCCGATGGACCAGACAGGATTGTATGAATGTGTTATTACCGCTCCCGGAACGGATCTGAAAACGAACAATCTATTCGAGGTAAGCCGCCTGGCTGCCATTTCGCGCAGTATGCAAAATGGAAATACGGAAGTATTGGTGACCGATTATTTAAGTGGCAAACCAATCACTGATGCCTCAGTAACTTATTATTCGGGAAAACGCCGTGAGATGCAACCACAGGGAACCGTAAAAACAGATAAAGACGGCATCGCTGTCTTTCCACATAAACGCGATATGATGGCTTATCAAGTGGCCCGTCCGGGAGATTCACAAACAATGCTGACAGCCGTTTATCCGAACGGACGACGGGAAATCAGCCAGACAAAACGTCCGGAACTGGCCCTGTTTACAGACCGCGGACTTTACCGCCCGGGACAAAATCTGTATTTTAAAGGAATCGCTTATACAAATACAACCGACAAGCCTCATGCCATCGAAGGCGAAACGTTCAAAGTAACTCTCAGGGATGCGAACTGGAAAGAAGTGGCCACCAAAGAGTTCAAGACGAATAAATTCGGTTCTTTCAATGGTGAATTCACTTTGCCTCAGCAAACCCTTGGAGGAATGTTCACGCTGTCTACCGAATATCAGAGTGTAAATGTCCGTGTAGAGGAATACAAGCGTCCCACTTTCTTCATTGATTTACTTCCGGTTAAAGGTGAGATTACGTTTGGCGACCTGATGACAATCCAGGGAAAGGCACAGACTTTTTCCGGTATCTCCCTGCAAAGCGGAGAGATTACTTATCGTATCAACAAACGTCCCTTCTGGTTACGTAGCTACATCAGTAGTTTTTCTAACGAACAAGTAGCAGAAGGACAGGTTACTGTGAACAGCGACGGGACATTCTCTTTCAGTTTCCGTCCGGAAAAATCTAGTAGCAATCTCCCTGCCTATCAAAGTTATCTGGTCACAGCCACATTAACCGACAGCAATGGTGAAACCCAGGAAGCGACTTCCGTATTCTCTGTCGGGACATCAAGTATTGTCCTGAATACCGACCTTTCCGGACAGCTCGACAAAGATTCCGTAAAGGCTTCCGTATCGGCACAAACACTGAACGGTGAAAAAATAACAGTGAATGGAACTTATACGATAAACAGATTGGGCGACACCGAAAAACCGTCCAAATACGGAATCATTGAATACGAAGTAAAAGAACAGGTGGCAACCGGTAATTTTACTTCCGGTAAAACGATTGATAAAAATGTATTCGCCAAACTAGCTTCCGGCCGTTATCAAATCAAGCTGGATGCAAATGATTCACAAGGACGTCCGGTTACTACAAAGCAGGATTTCATCCTATATAGTTTACGCGACAAAAGACCGCCGGTATTCATGCACACCTGGATGTTAGATGAAAAAGTCTGGTGTCTTCCCGGTGAAGAGGCGAAGATATTGTTTGGCACATCCGACAAAGACGCACATATTTTATATGAACTTTACCAGGACAACAAATGTATTTCACGCAAACGCATCGTACTGAGTAATGAGAACCATCTCTTCCGTATCCCATTCATGGAAAGCTACGGGGAAGGAGTTGTGGCACAATTTACCTTTGTAAAAGACGGCAAATTATATACATCACGAACTGATATTAAACACCAACAACCGAATCTCTCATTGGCAATCAAACCGATTACTTTCCGTGACCATCTGCTACCCGGCAATAAGGAAACATGGAAATTCAGGATTTTAGATGCAGACTCCATGCCTGTTATGGCAGAAATGCTGGCCAGCATGTACGACGCGTCATTAGATAAAATATTACCGTCCGGTTCCTTCAGATGGAATTTCGACCTGAGAAGATATTTCTACTTGTCTGCCCCCTCTTTCAACAGAGGTATCGGCATGGATGACAGGACAGCCTATAAATCAGAAGAAGCGAAAGTTATCCATGTTCCGGATTATCAATATGACCGCTTGAACTGGCAAGGAATCATGAATTTCAGAAACCGGGGAATGTATGCCGGAGGTATCATGATGAAGTCGGCAGCCCCTATGGCCGCTGCTGAAGCACAGGTAATCGGTTACAGAACGAATGACACTGCAACCGCTACCGGAAATGTAGAAATGGTTGCAGACGATGAAGTAGAGGAATCAGGCATGACCGTCTTCTCTCTGGCAGACGGAGCTCCGGCTGAAAAAGGAATGTCAGAGCAGCAAGTTGTCCAGATACGCGAAAACTTCAACGAAACCGCTTTCTTCTATCCGTCATTACTGACGAATGAGGAGGGAGACGTCATGGTACAGTTCACGTTACCGGAAAGCAATACGACCTGGAAGTTCCAGGCACTGGCCAATACGGAAGACATGAAATACGGCATGCTGACCAAAGAAGTCATCAGCAGCAAACCGTTGATGGTATTGCCGAACCTGCCACGCTTCATGCGCCAGGGTGACGAAGTATCCGTCAGCACACAGGTTATCAACAATTCAAAAGCTACTATCAACGGACGTGTCAGCCTTGAATTGTTCGACCCGGCAACCGACCAACCGGTTATCTGCCTGACAAAATCGCAAAAGCCGTTTACCTTGTCTGCCGACAGCATCACCACCGCTACATGGACTTTCCGCGTACCGGAGACCACCAATCTGATTGGTTGCCGCATCGTAGCAGATTCCGAATCCGGCAGTGACGGTGAACAACATTTGATTCCGGTTCTCTCCAACCAAATACTGGTAACGGAAAGCACACCTTTCTACCTGATGGAGAACGGAGAAAAACAAATCCGGTTGTCAGGAAAGAATGGGACGGACAGCCGCAATCCGTTCAGAATGACATTGGAACTGACAGGCAATCCTATCTGGTACGCCGTACAGGCTTTGCCTACGCTTACCCAACCGACAAATGACAATGTCATTTCCTGGTTCGCCTCTTATTATAGCAATACGCTGGCTAATTATATCGCAACAGCCAATCCGCGCATCCAGAAAGTAATCAGCCAATGGAAGGCACAGGGCGGAACCGCTTCTACCCTTTATTCAAATCTCCAGAAGAATCAGGAGTTGAAGAATATCCTGCTGGAAGAAACTCCCTGGGTGCTGGCAGCTGAGAATGAAACGGAACAAAAGCAGCGTTTATCCCTGTTGTTTGATATGAACCGGGCAGCACAACAACGCGAAGTAGCCATGCAACAAATAGTAAAGCTACAGAACGAAGATGGCGGATGGAGCTGGTTCAAAGGTTTCCCGGCAAGCCGCGAAATAACACTGTCTATCCTGAAAGGTATGTCCCAATTGGTTGAAATGAGCGCCGTACAATACGGACAGCAGGAAAAGGAAATGCAGATGAAAGCGCTTAAATACCTGGACAAACAAATGCAGTCCGATTATGAAAGCCTGCAAAAGAACAACAAGAAATGGCAGAGCAGCGTTCCGAACGCATTGCAACTCGAATTTCTCTATGTCCGCAGCGCTTACCGCGACATTCCGGAACTGGGTGATGCCCGCGAAGCAATCCGTTTCTATACAACGCAGGCAGAAAAGACCTGGAGCGAACAATCCCTTTACGGAAAAGGCGAAATCGCCCTGCTGATGTACCGCAACGGCAAAAAAGAAGTTGCCAATACGATATTGGCCTGGTTGCGCAAAACAGCCACCACGACCGCCGAACAGGGAATGTATTGGGCCAATAACCGGAGAGGCAACAGTTATTTCACTTCACCGATCGACACTCATTGCCTGCTGATGAAAGTGTTCAATACCTTATCGCAAGACAAGAAAGACACCGACCGTATGAAACAATGGCTGTTGAACCAGAAACGTACGCAGAACTGGGAATCTGTTCCTGCAACGCTGAATGCCATCTACGCATTAATCCTGACCGGAAACGACTGGCTGAATGAAAATAATACCTGCACCGTAACATGGGGCGGCAAAACATACAGCACAGCTGAAGGTGAAACAGCAACCGGTTATCTGAAAGTGGTACTGGATGAAAAAGAAATTTCTTCCGGTAGTAATTCCATTTCCATTCGGAAGGAAGGAAATACGCCTGCCTGGGGAGCCGTTTACGAACAGTATTTCGAAAACATCGACAAAGTAGAAAAACAGAAAGGTGTACTCAATGTTGAAAAGAAATTATTCATCGAAAACAACAGCGGCAGCGGTTTACAAATTGTACCGGTAGAAAACGGAAAACTCCGCGTCGGAGACAAAGTAATCGTACGCCTGACTATCCGGACAGACCGCGAAATGGATTATGTATTCCTGAAAGACCTGCGCGCCGGCTGTTTCGAACCTGCCAACCAGCTATCAGGGACACAGTTCAGAGACGGAGTCGCCTATTACCAGTCGCCTACGGATGTTTCCGAAAACTTCTTCTTCAGCCGCCTGCCGGAAGGAACTTTCGTGATCGAATATCCGGTTTACGTGTCCCGCACCGGTGAATATGCCGGAGGACTAAGTACCATCCAATGCCTGTACGCACCTGAATTTGTGTCACATACGGAAGGGAATAATCTCACGGTTAATTGAAAATTAAAAATTGGAAATTGAAAATCAGGGATTGAATATGAAGAGTAGCAGAATGTTCTTATATCCGTCCAAAGGTAATTTTCAATTTTCGATTCTCAATTTTCAATTCAATTGTCTATCTTTGTAGAATAAACAATAGCTAAATAAAAAGTAAAATGAAACAGATTATTTTTATTTTTATGGCAATCCTGCTTGCTACAGGAATGGCCTCAGCTCAGAAAAAAGCTGTTATCGCAGCAGACGAAACCTCTCATGACTTTGGACAGATAAAAGAAGCTGACGGAAAAGTTTCCGCGACATTTGTCGTAAAAAACACAGGGGATGCGCCGTTGGCGATTACCCGCGTCATCGCTTCCTGCGGATGTACGACTCCGGAATGGACAAAAGAACCGATCGCTCCGGGAGCAAGCGGAAACATCAAGATAACATACGATCCGAAAGGACGTCCCGGCCCGTTCTCAAAAACAATTTCAGTTTACAGCAACGGAAAAACCGGAAGTTTTATCCTGACGATACGGGGAGAGGTAATTTGATTTCCAACAAGCAAAACTAAAAACAAAGAATGCTGAATATGAAAAGACTGAGCTTTATCCTTTGCGGCATATTATTCTTTGCTGTGCATATGGCAGCACAGAACGGAGCTCAGATAAGTGCAGACGAACTGACGTACAACTTCGGTACAATCGCTGAAGCTGACGGATTGGCCAGTCATACTTTTGAAATAAAGAATACGGGAGACGGCCCACTCGTCATCACCCGTGTTACAGCGTCTTGCGGTTGTACGCAACCGGAATGGACAAAAGAGCCGGTCGCTCCGGGAAAAACGGGCAATGTAAAAGTAACTTACAACCCCAAAGGTCGTCCCGGCCCTTTTTATAAAACTATTTCCATATTCAGCAATGGTAAGAAAGGCAGTTATACACTGGCAATCAAAGGGAATGTGACACCGAAACCGCTTACACCGGTTCTAATTTACCCATATTCGATAGGCGACCTGAAGATGCAGACCAAGACGGTCCTGTACAGCAGTATCCGCCCCGACGAAACACTGGGTGAAAAGATCAGCGTAAAGAATGAAGGAAAGACGACCCTGACAATCCATCCGGGAAAAGTGCCTCATTTCCTGACTGTCGAAGTACGTCCAACCCAACTGGCACCGGATGAAGTCGGTGAAATAACTTTACTTCTCGATGCCAAAGCAACCAAAAGAAAAGGCCGGGTTACAACAGAAATACCTTTAACGATCGAAAGTATCGGTCAGAAAGAAGTTTCCGGCGGAGTACACGTCGCAGCCAATATCATCGACAACTTCGGTAAACTTTCGGCTGCGGAAAAGGCACAGGCACCGATTGCACAGTTGTCCGGCACATTACTTGACTTCGGTAAATTACCGGAAAAAGGAGGTTTCATTCCTCTGATCGGTGGAAAAGTGACCGGTACTGTCGAAGTAACCAACACCGGGAAATCTCCGCTTATCATCCACAGCTTTACCTGCGACGATGAACGGGTTGATATTTCAGGAGGAAAAAGAGAAGTAAAACCGGGAACAACGGCGACATTTAAAATATCAGTCCGTCCGCGAGAGATCAAGACGAAACTGGAAGCACTAGTAAATATTGTTTGTAACGACCCGAACGGTCCTGTTCGCCTGATAAAGGTAACAGCAGAGAAATAATAAGCCAATTAAAACAATGTGCCAATATGCCAATGTCTTTTTCGATTGGCATATTGGCACATTAGCACATTAAATAATTATTCATCATGGAACATCCCGAAAACGACGATCTTTACAGAGGATTAAAGGTAAACAAGGGAGTAGCCGACGTACCGACTGTAAACCCATACCTCAAAAAAAAATTACGCAGAGAATATACCCCTTCCGAGTTCGTCGAAGGGATACTGAAAGGTAATATAACCATCCTCAGCCAGGCTGTCACGCTGGTTGAAAGTGCGAAATATGAACATCAGCAAATAGCCCAGGAAATCATTGAAAAATGTCTTCCGCATGCAGGCAAATCAGTCCGTATCGGTATTACGGGTGTTCCCGGAGCCGGGAAAAGTACGTCTATCGATGCTTTCGGCATGCACCTGATCAAAGAGGGACGCAAACTGGCTGTATTGGCTATCGATCCGAGCAGCGAACGATCCAAAGGTAGTATTCTAGGTGACAAAACCCGTATGGAAGCCCTGTCACGTGAGAAAAATGCATTTATCCGCCCTTCCCCCTCGGCAGGATCATTGGGAGGTGTCGCCCGCAAAACACGCGAAACGATCGTTTTGTGCGAAGCTGCCGGCTTCGATACCGTATTCGTTGAAACGGTAGGTGTCGGACAGAGTGAGACGGCTGTTCACTCGATGGTCGACTTCTTCCTGCTCATCCAGTTAGCCGGCACAGGTGACGAGTTGCAAGGCATCAAACGTGGTATTATGGAAATGGCAGATGGGATCATCATCAATAAGGCGGATGGCGACAATATCGATAAGGCAAAGCTGGCTGCTGCCCAGTTCAAGAACGCTTTGCACCTTTTTCCACCCGCAGATTCCGGATGGTTTCCTAAGGTGCTGACTTACTCCGGATATTATAATTTAGGTATCAAGGAAATCTGGGATATGGTCGGCGAATATATGGAATTTACCAAAAAGAACGGTTATTTCGACTATAAGCGGAACGAACAAGCCAAGTATTGGATGTACGAAAGCATCAATGATACATTACGGGAAACATTCTATCACAATCCGGCTGTGGAAAGCATGCTGTCTTCCACCGAACAACAGGTGCTAAAGAATGAGATCAGTTCATTCGTTGCTGCCAAAAGAATGATGGACCTGTTCCTGGAAAACCTGTCAAAGAAATAAACTTAATGGATATATAAAAAGAAAGCCCGTTGAATCATTTGATCCGACGGGCTTTCTTTTTATATTCTCTTTTTCAATGCCGGATCAGATAGAAGACACACGCAGTGTATTCAGCAGATCACGGTTGATCGGTTTGTCATTTTTGATCGCTTTTGAGAACGGAACATATACGATCTGGTCATTCTGGATACCCATCATGACATTACGCTGATCATCCAGCAAAGCATCAACGGCTGCAACTCCCATGCGGGTAGCCAGAATACGGTCCTGGGCAGTCGGAGATCCTCCACGCTGCAAGTGTCCGAGGATAGATACACGGACATCAAATTGCGGATATTCAGTTTTCACACGTTCGGCAACTCCCATGGCACCGCCGGTTACTTCACTTTCTGCAACCAATACGATACTACTGTTCTTCGATTTACGGAAACCGTTTTCAATCATTTCAGCCAACTGGTCTTTCTCCATGGAGATTTCCGGGATAATAGCCGCTTCGGCACCTGAAGCAATCGCACCGTTCAAAGCCAGGAAACCGGCATCACGTCCCATCACTTCGATAAAGAACAGACGGTCGTGGGAAGTGGCTGTATCACGTATCTTATCCACACATTCCATGATCGTGTTCAATGCCGTATCATAACCGATCGTTACATCCGTACCATATAAGTCATTATCGATCGTACCGGGAACACCGACTATCGGATAATTGAACTCCTGTGCAAAGATGCGCGCACCGGTCAACGTTCCGTCACCACCGATGGCGATCAAGGCGTCGATTCCCTCTTCCATTAACTTGTCGTATGCCTGCTTACGGCCTTCGGGAGTCTTGAACTCCAAACAACGAGCTGTCTTCAATATTGTTCCACCACGCTGGATGATGTTACTTACATTTTGTGTCTTGAACTCTTCAATCTCACCTGTAATCAATCCTCTGTATCCTCGGAAAATACCTTTAACTCTCATCCCGTTATAGATAGCGGAACGCGTCACTGCACGGATGGCAGCGTTCATTCCGGGAGCATCACCTCCGGACGTTAAAATGCCAATACATTTAATTGTAGACATAGCGTCTTTATTTTAAATTATTCGCGGCAAAAATAGTAATTATTTACCAACATTCTTTCATTTTCTCTTAAACTTCATGAAATCTTAACCATTTTATCACCGGCTTGCATTCAACTCCCGGATACGCACGGCAACCTCTTCCATCAGCCATTTAGGAGTCGATGTGGCGCCGCAGACTCCTACGCGGCGGACACCGGCAGGCAGCGGTTCGGTTATCTCTTTTACCTCAGAAATAAAGAGAGTATTCGGATTTGCTTTCCGGCATTCTTCCAGCAACATCTTACCGTTCGAACTTTTCTTTCCCGCCACAAAATAAACCCAGTCATGGCTGGAAGCAAAGGCCTTTATATTCGGAAGGCGGTTTGCCACCTGACGGCAAATCGTATCGTGGTATTCAAAACGGGCATCCTCCGTTTTCCGTTTATATATTTCTTCCACGATCTTACGGAACCCGTCCAAAGACTTTGTCGTCTGGGAGAAAAGACAAATATCACGGCTGAAATCCAAACGGTCCAGGTCTTCTATCTTTTCAACCACAATAGCCGTACCATCAGTCTGGCCGACAAGACCGTTTACTTCGGCATGTCCTTTTTTACCGTAAATCACCAGTTGTGTTTTATTTTCACGCGTCTCTTGATAACATTTATGTATCTTCCGTTGCAACTGAAGCACAACCGGACACGTTGCATCGACGATCGTTATCTCATTCTGCTTTGCAATCTCGTAGGTAGAAGGAGGTTCTCCATGTGCACGAAGCAAGACTTTTTTCCCTTTCAGCCTGGAAAATCCATGGTGATCGATAGTGCGTAATCCCTGTGCCTGAAGACGTTCTACCTCCAGGCTGTTATGTACAATGTCACCCAGGCAATACAGGATATCTGTGTTGTCCAGTTCACGTTCAGCGCTTTCAATAGCTGTAACAACTCCAAAACAGAATCCGGAACCTTTATCTATTTCGACTTCAATCATGATTATTTATTCCACCGCAGCTTTATTATATTGAACAAGAAGCCACGCTTTTTGTTCAGCGATAGTCATATGCGAATTATCCAGCACCACAGCATCATCGGCCTGGCGCAGCGGACTTTCTTTACGGGTAGAATCGATACGATCCCGCGTCTTCACGTTTTCAAGTACTTCTTCGAAAGAAGCGGCCTCACCTTTTGCTTTCAGTTCATCCAGACGGCGCTGTGCACGTACTTCCGGGCTGGCTGTCACATAAATTTTCAACTCTGCCTCCGGGAATACAACCGTACCTATATCTCTTCCGTCCATGATTATACCTTTCTCCTTGCCCATTTCCTGCTGCATGGCGACCAGTGCACGGCGAACGAAACCCAAAGTCGCTACCGGACTAACCCATCTGGCTACTTCCATTCCACGGATTTCCTTTTCAACCTTCACGCCATTCAGATAAGTATCCGGACGACCGGTTTCCGGATTAAACCGGAGAGATATATGGATATCATTCATCGATTCCTGCAGTTTTTCTTCATCGATCTGATCCCCTTTAAACAAATTATGCTGTATACAATATAATGTAACAGCACGATACATGGCACCGGTATCAATATATGTATAACCAATTTCCTTTGCCAAATCTTTTGCCATAGTACTTTTCCCCGTAGAGGAAACACCGTCTATAGCGATTACTATCTTTTTCATTCTTACATTTATTTATATTTCCTAAGGTTTAAAATCGGCCAGCGTAGTCGAAACACTCATCATCATCGACATAGCCGACGGATGATATTTAGCAAAAGAGACACCGACATCAAACATCTTTATCTTCACGCCGGCCCCGGCAGAAAAGCCAGCCAACCCGTTTCCGCCTCCCTGCAGTTTCATATCCATTTTAGTCTTCGGATTGAATCCCACCCCAATCCAGAAGTTTTCGCTGGGTATATAATCGATACCGATTACCAGGTGCTTAAATAATGCTTTGGCAAAATTATCACCTTTATACTCTTTATCCGCATTATCTATATAATCAAATTTCCAACGATTCAGATACATAGCCGTTAGTGACAAACGCAAAGGGGCATGGTTCATCTTTTTAGAAATCCCCATCTGGATATCCCACGGCATTTTTTGGCGGTCTTCATAATAAGGCTTCAACTGTGCCCCGATATTTTTCAGTACGACACCGAATGAAAACTCCTTTTCCGAATTGTAATAACTCAGCCCGGCATCGAAACATACCCCCAACGAGGTGTAAATATCATAATTGGAATAAAGGAACTTCATAGAGACACCGCCCCGCCAGCGTTCGGACAGATCATACGAAAAGAAACCGTTCACAGCGATATCACTGGCTGTGAAGTCACCTGTCGACTGATTATTCTCATCCATTCCCTTGAATTTTCCGTTATGGAAATAATGGACTCCTGCTCCCCAGGCTCCACGTTCACGAAATGCTTTAGTAAACAGGGCACTCCCCACGTTCACATCTGCAATATAGTTCATGTAATCCAGATTGATCATCCCGTCCATTTCACCTCCAAGCAGCGCCGGGTTGTGAAAGATAAGGGACGGATCACGTTCTACCAATGACACGGTATGCCCCCCCAAAGCATTAGCCCTGGCAGATGAAGGTAAAGTCAGAAATTCAAACACCTGATCTCCGGATTGTGCCGCGACCGATTGTAAAACGAAAGAAAAGAACAATATAATTAATGTATGTCTCATATTTTCTTAACAAAATGCGTACAAAGATAAAATGCAGTTATAACATATTCCATAAAGAGAAACGGAAAAAACAAGAAAAAGGTATATAAACACCATTATTTTTATTTTGGTTCAAAAATAAAGTGAAAATATTGAAGTATTTCTCCCTTTTTATATTTGGATATAAAATAATTTGTATTTTTGCAGTACAGGAAAACACATCTTTAAACATTATAAGAGTATGGAAGTTAAGAAATCACCGAAAGCGGACTTGGAAAGAGGCAAAACACTCGGTATCCTGATGGGTATGGTTGTGGGTTTGGCTGTTCTGTTCGTTGGGTTCGAATGGGGAACCCGTGATATCGAAATCGTCAAAAGTGAAGGCGTAGCTGATATCATCGCTGAAGAAGAAATTGAAATTACAAGACCGGAGGACACTCCTCCGCCTCCACCGCCCCCCCCTGCACCGGCTGCCGTAGAACAGCTGAACATCGTGGATGACGACGTGGAACTGGACCAAGTGGATATCATCTCATCTGAGGACGACCAAAGTTCTGCACAGGTAGAAGCCTATGTAGCTCCGGCAGTCGTTGAAGAAGAAGAAGAATCCGCTCAACAGATCTTTACCGTTGTAGAAACAATGCCGGAATTCCCGGGTGGACAGGGAGCACTGCTTCAGTTCCTCGCTAAATCCATCAAATATCCGGTTATTGCACAGGAAAACGGTATTCAAGGTCGTGTTACTTGTTCATTCGTGGTTAATAAGGACGGTTCAATCGTTGACGCAGAAGTTATCCGCGGTGTAGACCCTTCTTTGGATAAAGAAGCTATCCGTGTGATCAACACCATGCCGAAATGGTCTCCTGGTAAGCAGAGAGGTAAACCAGTACGTGTTAAATATACAGTACCTGTTACCTTCAGATTGCAATAATATTTTTTTAAACATACTAAAAAAGGCTGCTGTGAACTTGCAGCCTTTTTTATTTCGTCTTATCCGTAATTTTAATCTATATGTTGTCTTTCAATGAGATCCTGGAAAAAGTAGAACATGAAGTTTCCCAACTGAGTTTTGAATATCCCCCTAAAAGTTTATATGATCCAATAGAGTATATCCTGTCGCTTGGAGGAAAAAGGATCCGTCCGGCACTGGCTTTAATGGCCTGTAATTTATATAAAGAAAATATTGATAACGTCATCAACCCGGCATTGGGCGTTGAAGTATTCCACAACTTCACCCTGCTTCATGATGACCTGATGGATAAGGCTGATAAAAGAAGAAATAAACCGACCGTCCATAAAGTATGGAACGACAATACGGCCATCCTTTCCGGAGATGCCATGTTGATTGCAGCTTACCAGCTGATCGGAAAAACAGAACCAGACTATTTAAAGGAAGTATTCGACCTGTTCACAGAAACAGCACTCGAAATATGCGGAGGACAGCAATATGATATGGAATTTGAATCCCGCATGGATGTTACCGAGCCCGAATATATAGAAATGATCCGATTAAAAACAGCGGTTTTACTGGCTTGCAGTTTAAAAATCGGAGCGATTACAGGCGGTGCATCCAAAGAAGACGCTGCCAACCTGTATGACTTCGGTATAAACATCGGACTGGCTTTTCAGCTACAGGATGATTTGCTGGACGTCTATGGAGACACTGCCACTTTCGGGAAAAATATCGGGGGCGACATCACCTGCAATAAAAAGACATTCCTGCTGATACATGCGTTTGAACTGGCTTCCCCCGAACAAAAAGCGGTCCTGAATGACTGGATCGGCAAAACGACATTTGTAGCAGCAGAAAAGATCGAAGCTGTCACAACTATATATAATGAATTGCATCTGAAAAATATTACCATTGCTAAAATGCAGGGATATTACGATAAGGCAATGGAGCATTTATCCCGATTGAACGTTGCCCCGGAGAAATTAAACATATTAAAAGAGGTCAGTAACCGTTTAATGTACCGCCAATCTTAAAAAATGAAACTAATAGATACGCACAACCATTTGTATCTGGAAGATTTCGATCCGGAACAAGAGGTACTTGTAAACGCCGCCCGTGAATCGGGCATCGATACACTCCTGCTCCCCAATGTAGATGTCGAAACTATCGGCCGGATGCACGATCTATGTGACCGTTTTCCTGATTTTGCCTATCCAATGATGGGGCTGCATCCGACCAGTGTGGACGGAAACTATGCCGGAAATCTAAAAACAACAGAATCCTATCTGGGAAAACGAACTTACTGCGGAATCGGAGAAATCGGGATCGACCTCTACTGGGATAAAACCTATCTGAAAGAACAAAAAATAGTCTTTGAAGAACAGTTGCGATGGAGTATCGACCTGGACTTGCCGGTTGCCATCCACACCCGTGAAGCCTATTCCGAGGTATTGGACAGTATCCATAAAGTCGGTGCGGACAGATTAAAGGGCGTTTTTCATAGCTTTACCGGTACAACAGATGAATTGGAGGAGATCGGAAAGCTAAAAAACTTCAAACTGGGAATCAATGGTGTCATAACTTTCAAAAATTCGAAACTGTCGGAAACTATTCAATGCACCGACATGAATCATATAGTACTGGAAACCGACGCTCCCTACTTGGCTCCGGTGCCCTACAGAGGGAGAAGAAATGAACCAGTATATATATGGAAGACGGCAGAGAAGGTAGCGGACACATTCGGTCTTACGCTTGATGAAACCGTACAAATAACAAGAAAAAACGCCTTGGATTTATTCAAAATTCCAAATAAAAAGGCTTAGTTTCAAATTTTAAGGTCAGATGCAAAATTTATTCCCTCAGATATTGTGTATATGTCAAGCAAAAACTTTAGATTTGTGCACTGAAACGTTTGCATATGGGAATTTTTTCGTATTTTGCGCTCGTTTTAGAGGAGACGAAGGCTGAAAATTGGAGAGATGCTCGAGTGGTTGAAGAGGCACGCCTGGAAAGCGTGTATACGCCTAAAGTGTATCGCGGGTTCGAATCCCGCTCTCTCCGCTTAAATACCATGAGGATATTATTAACAACAAAAATAAAAACAAATAAGAGAATTATTAATCTTAAAAATTAAACACACAATGAAAAAGTATTTTGCAAAAACATTCTTGGGTATTTGCGCCCTTGGAACTTCTACTGTAGCTTTTGCTCAAGACGCTACTGAACAAGTTGTTGAAGGTGGCATGTATCAGGCTTTAAAAACTAAGTTTATCGAAGGTGGTGCCGACTTCATGAGTTTGGTTGCTATCGCTTTGATTTTCGGTTTGGCTTTCTGCCTTGAAAGAATTATTTACCTGAACTTGGCTGAAACTAATTCAAGCAAATTATTAAAAGGTATTGAAGATGCACTTGATAAAGGTGATGTAGAAGGAGCAAAAGCTATCGCTCGTGATACAAGAGGTCCTATCGCATCTATCGCTTATCAGGGTTTGATGAGAATCGACCAGGGTATCGACGTTGTTGAAAAATCAATCGTTTCTTACGGTGGTGTACAGGGTGGTCTTTTGGAAAAGAACATGTCATGGATCACATTGTTTATCGCTATGGCTCCGTCATTAGGATTCTTGGGTACTGTAGTAGGTATGATCATGGCGTTCGATAAAATCGAACAGGTTGGTGATATCAGCCCGACGGTTGTTGCCGGTGGTATGAAAGTGGCCTTGATTACAACTGTAGGTGGTTTGATCGTAGCTTTGATCCTTCAGGTATTCTATAACTATTTGTTGAGCAAATTGGAAGCTATCCTGAACCAGATGGAAGATGCTTCAATCACATTGATCGACATGGTTATCAAATACAACCTTAAATTCAAAAAATAATTTAGAATTATGGCAGTTACTAAAATAAGAAAAATGTCCAGCTGGACACTGTTAATCGTTTCGATTATCAGTCTCGTAGTGCTGGGTATGTTCTACGCAGGAGGAGTTGTTGACCCTTCTGTTGAAATGAAAGAACCGATTTACACCGGTTTATTGATTAACTGGACATCTGTATTATTCTTTGTCACAATTATCAGTACAATTTTATTTGCTGTGTGGCAATTTATAACCTTACTCCAGACGAATGCAAAATCAGCTATAACTTCTTTGATCGTTATTGTTGTTTTCGCTGCGATTTTATTCATCACTTATTCTATGGGTGATGCAACTCCGCTGGGAGGAATGAATGCTGATTCTCAGAAATACAACATTCCTTTGTGGTTGAAAGTAACAGACATGTGGATTATGTCCACTGTTGTTCTGATGGTTTTGATCGTTGCAGCAGTAGTTTGGGGTTCTGTAAAAAGAATGCTTAATAGATAATAGTAATAACGAATCGATAAAACAAGAAAGAAATGGGTAAAAAAAGAAAGACACCGGGAATCAATGGTTCTTCTTCAGCCGATATTGCTTTCATGTTGCTTATCTTCTTCCTTATTACTACATCAATGGACACAGATAAAGGTTTGGCTAGACGTTTGCCGCCTCCTGTACCCAAAGATCAGAAGAAAAATGAAGAAATGGATATCAAAAAGAGAAATATCCTGGTCGTACTGATCAACAGTAACAACCAGATTCTCTGTAATAATGAATTCATTGATATTAAGCAACTAAGAGAAAAGGTTAGAAATTTCATTGAGAATCCTTACAACGACGAGCATATGCCCGAAAAGACTGAAGTAGACGTACCATTCTTCGGAAAGCAAATGGTAACAAAAAATCATGTTATCTCTTTGCAGAACGACCGTGGTACTGAATATCAGGCTTACATCGATGTTCAGAACGAATTGGCAGCAGCCTATAATGAACTGAGAGATGAAGTTTCCAGAAAGAAATTCGGTAAAGCTTTCGCTGATTTGGATGAAGATCAACAAAAGGCTGTGCAGATGATTTATCCGCAAAAGATATCAGAAGCAGAACCTAAAAATTATGGAGGCAAATAATAATGGGAAAATTTAGTAAAGCAGGCGGCAGAGAGATGCCTGAATTGAATACCTCATCATTACCTGACTTGGTATTTGCCTTCCTGTTCTTCATCATGATGGTAACCTCTATGCGTGAAGTTACTTTGAAAGTAGTTTTCCAGGCTCCTCAGGCAACAGAGCTTCAGAAGTTGGAAAAGAAATCACTGGTAACATTCATTTATGTGGGTAAACCGACTCAGGAATTAAGATCAAAAATGGGTTCTGAAACTCGCTTACAACTGAACGACCAGTTTGCTGAAGTAAGCGAAATCGAAACTTACATTGCTCAGGAAAAGTCAAGTATGAAAGAGGAAGACCAGCCGTTTATGACTGTATCCATCAAAGCCGATAAAGAGACTAAGATGGGTGTTATCACAGACGTAAAGCAGGCGCTTCGTGAAGCATACGCATTGAAGATCAGTTACTCAGCTAGACAAGCTGTTGATTAACTAATTCAACGATAATAAAAAAAGGCAGGACTTCCGTTCTGCCTTTTTTATTGGAGTAAATTCAGCACTTACTCATTAACACCATATACATATCGGTGGATACAATTCTTCACCTCTTCGAATGATTGTTTCAGATCGATAGCTCCGTAAGTCATCAGGCGCATTTCCAGCAAAGGTTCCCCCTGACGATAGGGAGGCTGAAAATAAACATGATCATCCAACACATATCCCAAACGCTCATAAAAGCCTATTCTACGCTTACTCATCTCTTCGGTAGGCATTTCCACTTCCAGCACGACAGGAGCGTCACAAAGCGCCATAAACTGCTTCATCGACTCCCCTCCTATTCCGCCATTACGGGCAGAGGCGTCAATTGCAAAATGTTCCACATAAATAAACGTCCCAAAAGACCAGGCAGTAATAAAACCTGCATAAACCTGATCTTTAAATAAGGTATAAACAGTAAAACGAGGCTCATCTTTAACTAACTCCCGCACCAAAGAGAATGCCCGTCGCTCCGCTTCCGGAAAGGAATCGTTATATGTATTTTCTACTTTATCCAACAAAGGATCGGAAAAATCTTTTACCGGCCTGCATTCGATTACCGCACTTAAACTCATATTCTTATAATATTGATTGATTAATAAAAGAAAACTTACGAAATAAAATAATTGAGCGAATTATATCGTCTAATTATTATAGTTTGACTATATTTGTATCTAATTGTAATTATATAGAATAACAGAAATACAAATATACAGAAATTATGGCACACCATCAACTGGATGAATTGGATGAAAAAATATTAAAACTGATTATAGGTAATGCCCGTATGCCTTTCCTGGAAGTTGCCAGAGAATGTAATGTCTCAGGAGCCGCTATACACCAGAGAATACAGAAACTCACTAATCTGGGCGTTATCAAAGGCTCTGAATTCATTGTGGATAACACTAAAGTTGGCTACGAAACATGTGCTTATATGGGATTATTCCTGAAATCACCCGGACAATTCCCCTCTGTTACGGAAGCATTAAAGAAAATTCCGGAAGTAGTGGAATGCCATTACACGACGGGACAATACGATCTGTTCATCAAAATATATGCGAAGAACAACCAGCATCTGCTGAATATCATCCATAACAAACTCCAACCATTAGGACTGGCACGGACAGAGTCGCTGATATCTTTCAAAGAAGCCTTTAAAAGACAGATACCGATTGACCTGGATGACGAATAAAAAATAAGGGACTTTTGAAATCAAAAGTCCCTTATTTTATGTATGAAAGTTATATCTTTTACTTTCGAAAGTCCCTTATTAGAATTCCGCATTGTTCGGAGTTCTCGGGAAAGGAATCACGTCGCGGATATTTGTCATACCTGTAACAAACAGCAACAAACGTTCGAAGCCTAAACCGAAGCCGGAATGAGGCGCCGTACCGAAACGACGGGTATCCATATACCACCAGATATCTTTTTCGGGTACTCCCATTTCAGATGCACGTCTTGCCAGCTTTTCGTAATCTTCCTCACGCTGTGACCCGCCGATGATTTCTCCGATCTTCGGGAACAATACGTCCATGGCACGAACAGTCTTTCCGTCATCATTCTGCTTCATATAGAAAGATTTGATCTCTTTCGGATAATCAGTCAGGATAACCGGACATTTGAAATGTTCTTCCACCAGGTAACGTTCGTGTTCGGAAGCCAGGTCAGCACCCCAATATATCGGGAATTCGAAGGTATGTCCTTTGGCTACGGCCTCTTCCAGAATCTTAACACCTTCCGTATAAGACAGGCGGATAAAATCATGTTTCAGGACAAATTGCAGACGTTCGATCAACTCTTTATCAAACATATTGTTCAGGAACTGGATATCATCCATACAGTTATCCAACGCCCACCGTATACAATATTTGATAAAGTCTTCCGCCAACTGCATGTTTTCAGCAATCTCATTGAAAGCAACTTCCGGTTCGATCATCCAGAACTCGGCCAGGTGGCGCGGAGTATTGGAGTTTTCGGCACGGAATGTCGGTCCGAACGTATAAATAGCTCCCAAAGACATGGCAGCCAATTCACCTTCCAACTGGCCCGAAACAGTCAGGCTGGCCTGCTTTCCAAAGAAATCGTCATCATAAATGATAGAGCCGTTTTCATCCTTTTTCAGGTCATACAGATTCATTGTCGTCACCTGGAACATCTGTCCGGCCCCTTCACAGTCTGAAGCTGTAATGATCGGTGTATGGAAATAGAAGAAACCTCTCTCATGAAAGAACTTGTGGATAGCGATCGCCATGTTATGACGGATGCGGAACACGGCACCAAACGTATTGGTACGCGGACGCAAATGAGCTATTTCACGTAGGAATTCAAGCGAGTGACCTTTCTTCTGCAACGGATAAGTAGCAGGATCGGCCGTACCGTAAATCTGAATTTCGGTAGCCTGGATCTCTACATTCTGACCTTGTCCCAGAGATTTAACCAATTCACCGTTCACACTGATACAAGCACCGGTCGTAATCGGTTTAAGGTATTCTTCACCCAATTTTTCCACATCCACAACGATCTGAACATTATTGATTGTAGAACCGTCATTCAGCGCGATAAAGCTAACCTGTTTACTACCACGACGGGTACGAACCCATCCCTTCACGTTAACGGTTGTACCGTAAGCTTCGCTTTTCAGTACATCTACAATTTTTGTTCTAGTAATTGTTTCCATGTTTATATGTTTATTCTTAGATAATCAAAACAAGATAGCCGGTATTGTCAACCGGCTAATCTTTGTATTATTCAAAAGCACCCATTCGGAGCGCGTTCACTTCACGTTCGTTCAGATAACGCCATTTTCCTCTTCCCAGGTTTCTTTTTGTAAGTCCGGCAAAATATACACGATCCAGTTTCGTCACATGATATCCCAATGATTCGAAGATACGGCGAACGATACGGTTACGTCCCGAGTGGATTTCGATACCCACCTGGCTCTTGTCGTCTTCGCTTGCATAGCTGATTGCATCTGCATGGATTTCGCCGTCTTCCAGCTCCAGTCCGTTAGCAATCTTTTCCATGTCTTCGATAGATACATTCTTATCCAACCATACGTGGTAGATCTTCTTCTTCTTGAATGACGGGTGAGTCAGCTTGGAAGCCAGGTCGCCATCATTAGTAAGAAGCAATACACCGGTTGTGTTACGGTCGAGGCGGCCTACCGGATAAATACGTTCCTGGCAAGCATTCTTCACCAGATCCATAACGGTAAGACGTTCCTGAGGATCGTCGGAAGTAGTTACACAGTTTTTCGGCTTATTCAACACGATATAGACCTTGCTTTCGATCTGTACCGGTTTGTCGTTGAATTCTACCTTATCCTGGCGGGTAATCTTCGTACCCAGTTCAGTAACCACTACATCATTTACTTTCACAGCACCGGCTGTGATAAATTCGTCAGCTTCACGACGTGAACAAACACCTGCATTCGACAAGAACTTGTTCAGACGGATCGGTTCGTTAGGGTCAGCCAGTACTTCTTTATACTTCAACTGTTTCTGGAAGTTGTACTTGGCATTCGGGTTGTAATCGTTTGTACGGCGTTGCTGGCCACCCGGACGTCTGTTACCGTATCCGCTGTTATTGCCATAACCACCGCCACGGTTATTATTACCGTACGAAGGTCTGCCGCCACCCCGATTATCACGAGAGTCATACGAATTTACGCGAGTATCACCCACTCTCGGTCTTCTTTTCTTCATGCCGTCACCAGCAGCAGCACCTTCCTGCGAAGGAGTATAAGGTCTGCTTGGTCTTTCGTCATAGTTAGGACGAGAAGGACGGTTGTAAGAACCGCCACCACCATACGAACGGTCATTGTTGCCGTAAGAGGGGCGATTGTTGCCATAAGAAGGACGGCTGTTGTAGCCACCTTCGCGATTTGAGTTGTAACCACCTTCACGATTGTTACCGTAACCACCCTCGCGATTATTTCCATAACCGCCACGGTTGTTATAAGATGGTCTGCTGTTATAACCACCACCTTCGCGGTTGTCATACGTACGAGGACGGCTCGGACGATCTCCGTAAGAAGAGCGGTTATCCCCGTAAGAATTATAACCGCCGCGGTCATCCCGGCTCGGACGGTCATATGGTCTCCGTTCATAGTTGTTTCCCTCAGGTCTGTTGTAACCTTGATTGTAAGGTCTTCTTTCACCTTCCTGATCTGTGTTTTCCCGTCTGATACTTGGTATCACCTTTCTAGGACGCGGTTGAGATTCTTCTCTTTCTTCTGTGCTCATTGTTGTAAATTAATAAATAATTAACTAATTGGTAACCTCACGGTTACGTTTATTTTCACACTAAATACCTGTATAATTATGCGGCGTAATCGCCTTTAATTCAGCTTTAACTGCATCACTGACCTGCAGCGTTCCGATAAAGTCACTGATTGATTTTTCAGTGATTCCCTCATTTGTCCGGGTTAAGGCTTTCAAGGCTTCGTAGGGCTTCGGATAACCTTCACGACGCAAGATCGTCTGGATACCTTCGGCAACGACAGCCCAGCAATTGTCCAGATCCCGGTACAGGGCATTCTCATTCAATAACAATTTACCCAGCCCTTTTGTTAAGC
Source organism: Parabacteroides goldsteinii (assembly GCF_020091425.1). NCBI lineage: Bacteria > Pseudomonadati > Bacteroidota > Bacteroidia > Bacteroidales > Tannerellaceae > Parabacteroides > Parabacteroides goldsteinii. The sequence continues at coordinate 4,096,840 of NZ_CP081906.1, forward strand.
TCTTGAATGCGATTTCGATGTGTGCCAAAGGTACACCGACATTGCGCAACACGGTAGAGTCTGTCAAATCCCGCTGTAGACGGGAGATCGGCAATTTGGTAGCCAGGTGTTCCAGGATTGCATTAGCCATACCCAGATTACCTTCTGCATTTTCAAAGTCGATCGGGTTCACCTTATGAGGCATTGCCGACGAACCTACTTCGCCCGCTTTGATCTTCTGCTTGAAATACTCCATAGAGATATACTGCCAGAAGTCACGGTTCAGGTCTATCAAAATTGTATTAACACGTTTCAAACCATCGAAAATGGCAGCCAGATTATCATAATTGGAAATCTGTGTAGTCCATTCCTCACGGCTCAGGCCCAGCACTTCATTCACAAACTTATTTCCGAAAGCCTTCCAGTCATATTGCGGATAAGCCACATGATGCGCATTAAAATTACCTGTCGCACCACCGAACTTGGCAGATACGGGAATAGCTTTTAATAAAGCGACCTGCTGTTCCAGGCGATACACAAACACCATGATCTCTTTACCCAGACGGGTCGGAGAAGCAGGCTGTCCGTGTGTTTTTGCCAGCATGGAAACATTGCTCCATTCTTCCGCATACTTTTTCAGCATGTCGATCACTTCCTGGATGCCCGGATAATAAACTTCGTTCAAAGCATCTTTTATAGACAATGGTACCGAAGTATTATTAATATCCTGCGATGTCAATCCGAAATGGATAAACTCCTTGTAATCCTGCAAAGCCAGCAGATCGAATTTTTCTTTGATAAAATATTCAACGGCCTTTACATCATGGTTGGTTACGCTCTCGATCTCCTTAATACGGGTTGCGTCCTCCAGACTAAATTCCTTGTAAATTTTACGCAACGCTTCTTTGTTTTCCACTGTAGCCAGATTATTCAGCTGTGGAAGATACTCAGCCAGAGTAATAAAATACTCTATTTCGACTTGCACTCTATACTTGATAAGTGCATATTCTGAGAAGTAAGCCGCCAGGTTTTCGGCTTTATTTCTATATCGACCATCTACGGGCGATATGGCAGTTAGTGTTGAAAATACCATACTCATTTAGTTTATACACCTATATCCCTGAGTGTCCGGGCGATATACCAATGATATCGAATACTTATATACATTAATAATATAGAGACGCAAAGTTACTACATTTCTTCAGATTAAATGGTAGTAATGAATTTTTTTTCGACTTTTTTGCTGAAATGTTTGGAGGTAATAAAAAAAGCCGTATCTTTGCAGCGCTTTAGAGAGATAAGGCATACAAAATTTACTGAAGTAATGAAAGGGCGTTTAGCTCAGCTGGTTCAGAGCATCTGCCTTACAAGCAGAGGGTCGGCGGTTCGAATCCGTCAACGCCCACCTTTCATACCAATTGATTTCAACTTGGGCGTTTAGCTCAGCTGGTTCAGAGCATCTGCCTTACAAGCAGAGGGTCGGCGGTTCGAATCCGTCAACGCCCACTCATTTATACCAATTTGATTTCAATTCGGGCGTTTAGCTCAGCTGGTTCAGAGCATCTGCCTTACAAGCAGAGGGTCGGCGGTTCGAATCCGTCAACGCCCACTAAAAAAAAAGACTTGCAAGTAATTGTAAGTCTTTTTTTTATTCTATATAATTCAGCTATAGACGCATCTGCTTAATTAATCCAAGAATACTAACCAAAATTTCTCGATGACAACAAAGATTCATGTGTTTTTCACCTACCCAACAATACTTCAATAACTTACAGGCTTATCAGACACTAATACATTCAAATCTAGAAATAATTGAACCTACTTTTCCCTTGATGGAAAAGTAGGCAAAAGATCAAGGCTACACCTGCTTCGCTACTTCGCATCCTCCGTTCGCTATCGTCTGTGAACTCGCTGCGCTCAAACAGCACAGCCTCCGGGCGCTCTCTACGGATGCTTCGTTTAACGCTCATCAGCTGAGGCCTTTCATAGAACGCTTTGCGTTCTCTTGGGATTGCTGATACTACCTGTTAAATCCGAAAGTTTTTGTTTTATAAGTATCGGTGTCGGCCATCCTAAGAGGAAGCATAGCTTCCTTGGAAAGGCCTAAGCGGGTGAACGTCCGCGTAGGTGAAAGACGGAACGGTTAAGAAAATCCGTTGTTTGAGCGTAGCGAGTTTCGGATTTTCGAGTGGAGTCTTTCACCGGAGCAGTGAAGCCGGTTGAGCCTTGAACTTTTGGTTACTTTTCTTTCAAGAGAAAAGTAACATTCAAAACTGATAATAACTGAGCAGTTTAAATATAATGTCCCTAATCTATAATACCTATATCAATCATCTCTTATCCCTTAAAACCTCCTGCAACATAGCAACCTTTTCTTTTTCTGCTTCCAGAAGTTTATCATAAAGTTCCACTATTTTATCAATGGGATTAAAGGTTGGACACCAATTGACAGCGGATGATTGATTATCAAATGTATTTGCAACAATATTAATAGAAGTTCCATCTTCCATTTCGGTAATGGCCTCAACAGGAATATTTAAAGCTTTAGCAATCTTTTCCAGTATTTCTATTTCCAATTTATCCCTTTTCTCATAACCGGACAAAGTAGCCTGTGAAACACCTATCTGTTCTGCAAGCACATCCTGATTAACATTTCGCCATTCCCTCCAACGACGAACATTCGCTCCATGATTACTTTTCTTTACTGTTGCCTCCATATTAATTATTGTATATGATTTACCTAATGCAAAAGTAAGTATTAATCCTGATAATATTTTATTTAATAGAATAATATCCGCCGATAAGACTCCGAATAATATTACTACCACATTTAATAAGAAATCAGCTTACCTGATGAATCATCCCGTCTACATTTTATTCCTTTGCCTATCATTCATTAAACAGACAATAAAATGACTCAAAAAAACAATAGGAATTATGCAGAGCAAATAACCCTGGGATGCCTCGCAATCAACAAACCCCTTAGTTTTGTAAAAACGATCTTTCTTAACAGAGAACAGAATGAAAACCATTATATATTTAATGCCCAAAAAGAAACCAGCTTGGAAGTCCGGTTTGAGTCTTCGACACTGACTTGCTTATTCGATTCCAACAAAATGTGCAAAGGGGCATTTCTTTTCCTCGACGATACAATGGAACTTATTCATTATATCGATTATTGCAGTAAAACTTATCCGTGCGATCGGCTCCTTGAAGGATGGATCACACAGAATACCATAATCCAAATAAACATAGACACAAAAGAATGTAGTCTATTAATAGTACCTATCCGGCAAAACAAGGGATCGTAACCCTACTCTGCGACACCTGATTTTTACCTTCTCTTCTTCGATAACGGTATCGATATCAATCGGTCAATCGAAAATTTACCAGGACCGGTAATATACATTAATATAAATACCACCAGATAAACAAAGGCCAGCTCTTTCACCGCAAAAGGATCACTCCCGTGGATAACAAAAAAAGCCATACACATAGTAAATATCATCGGTATCATTGCCAGACGATATAATGCGCCAAAAATAAATCCGATCGAGCAGGCAAGTTCACCAAAGATAGCAAGCCCCAACGACACATTACTCCCCACTCCCAGCGGATCAGGAAAAACAGCAGACATCTCCGCATAATTATTCCATTTCTGGATACCATGACTCAATAATAAGCCACCGAAGAGGATGCGCAACGCCAATAATAACAAGGAAATAGTAATTCCGTCAGGCTTCGACGGAAACAAAAATCTGTATATCGCCAACATAGTATTTTGTTTTATCTTAATTAATAACTTATATATAAAACAAAAGAAAAAATGAAAAGTTCATTCAATCCTGCTTAACACCCCAAACGAAAGTAAAACTAAATATCAAATTGTCAACTCACCCCACCCCAGAAAGAGATGTACGATCCCAACCCAATACCCGTTATAATTCACGCACTTCTCGGCGACTTAATGAATAACAGTTGATCACACTTAAACAGCATAAAACATCATTATGAAACATACAAGTAAGAATATAGAACAATAGGACCCGCATCAATCGAAAACATCACAAATATGCCAATTCAAAACCTGCGCCTGTTTACCCTGCTACAGAAAATAAAAATGTTGTTCAACATACTTTTCCCACGCAAAACAGCTTCTGAAAAAGCCAGAATCAACACTTATTAACAAAAATCTTGCTCTAAATAAATCCCCATCTCATTTAAAATGAAAAAAAACTCGTTTTAAACGAACCCCCAAATTATTTAAAACAAACAGAAAAACGCGCATGCCTCAACACCATTGTTAAATTATGTATTCAACACTCTTCTACAATACCGATCCAAAGCAGTACGCTCGTCATAAAAAACGGCCAAATAAAACCATTTTACTCTGCAACAGACCAATATCACTTCATTTTGTCAATTATATTATTTTCAAAGAGAAAGTAAACGAGAAGTATTTAAACAAAAAAAGCGACATCATACGACATCGCTTTTTTGTTGTGACCCGGGAGGGATTCAAACCCTCGACCTTCAGAACCGGAATCTGACGCTCTATTCAACTAAGCTACCTTGTTATCAACACTTTAATTATCTCTATATAAGTTCAGAGGTCAACTATAGGTCAACATTGAACTATGATGCAAATTTACTAAATATTCCACTCATAACGAAATCAACCAATGTAAATTAGACTGTACAAGTAGAGATTAATATGTAGGATACTCTAATTCACACACTATGAAATGAGCTTATTATAAGTCCATAACGCAGCCACAGCGATACCTAATAGTAGATGGTAAACAAGAATTGGCAAGAGTAAACTTCCCCATCCCAAACCACATATCAATCCTACCACAACTATAATGATATATAGGAGTAGCATTGTAGCTGCTGCTAACATAATACCTTGGCTTCCAGCTACGACATAATGAAACGGAGCATTAGGGGTTAGAGAATCTGTCTTGAGTGAATTGTTAGGTAATTCAGATCGTGTCATATGTAAATAGCATTAATTCGTAAGAAGTATCTTCAAGTCTGGTTGTGAAATCTTGCATAGTGTATTAATCTTTGGTCTGTATTACTGTAATAGTGAAGAGAGAGTATAAGAAACTGCATAAGAGTTCTCTCAAACACCATTCTTTAAAGAGGTATGAAATCCATTCATCCCATATATGAACTAATATTTAGTAATTCTGCACCTCATGCCATTTAGCCATTAACAGCCCACTTCACACCGGTTGGTTCAATTCTATGTCTTCAATCTAATCCTCTGTCAGACAGTCTGATTTAGCTTAATATCGTATGATATTTAGTTTGGTGGACTACTTTGAATTGACTAAATTTGTAGTAATTAATCAGTTAGTCAATTAGTATATCTGATTAGCTCTCAACCTAAGATGTTTGTGTGAGATTAATTAAGAAAGGCTGCAAAGAGTAATCAATGCAGCCTTCTTTGTAATGTCTAAACTTTATTTCTTTTTACAAGTCAGTTTGTTGTAGAAGTCTGTACCAGACATTTCAAGTACTAATGTATTAGCATTTAATGATTTTATAGTCCAAACCTCTTCATCATAATATGATGTTGTAGGATTGAGAGTCAAAATATTATTGTCTATGTACCATGTGAACGGATTAAACTCTTGGTCATCCGCATGAGTTCCAGTACCATCTTTATAAAACTTAAGAAAGTGGTCTGAATCTTCATCTTTCCATTCATCTTTTTCACCCTCATGAAGTTCCCATCCTTCATCAGAAGTGATAGTCCAAACTCCAACTATATTATCCGTTGAACCAATTTTCTCATCATCATCCTTGCTACAAGATGATAGACCCACACACACAACAGCCATCATAAGGGCTGCTAAAATTCTAAATGTTCTCATTCTTTTAAATTTTAACTATATGCATCTATAATTTACTTAATTTCAACTGTCGTTAATTCACCAGTCTAAAAAGTAATAGTTAGTTCTCTTAGATATTCATCGGAATCTACCGTGATAGAAAGTATAGGAATTCCATAATATCGTCTAAATGTAGATGTTGTATTTAGTAAAGATTCAATGTACTCGTGATGCCCATAGCATTTAACTGCAAATGGAACTCTATCACTTTTAAGAAATAGATTGAGCTGATATAAACCACTTGACATTGTTGTAGGTACTATCTTTATCAAGATATTATTATTGGTCTGTTGCTCCGTCTGGGTATATTGAATGCTCATGTCTTCACAGTCTGCATTGAACCAATTCCAGAATAAATCTAAATTATTCATTGTATATTATTAATTAATTTATATTGTTTTAGGGATATCTCCGTTCTTGTAAATATTGATAATCGCTTTAATTATTATATCAATAATTTGTTCTCTCGTACATCCTAAAGGATAACGATATATTCTACAGAATTGATAGTGTACGTCAACTCTCCATGCAAATGTTGAATGTTCCAGTATATAAAGATAATCTTCATGGTTCTTAAAGAAGATTATCTGAATTCTATTTCCCCTATGCCTATCGTACCAAATTTCAAAACTTGTACACTCTTGATAGTAATCCTTCTGTTCTTTATCTATGCAGGATGCTATCCATATAAGATATGTGGATAAACATTGTTGATATGTATAAGGTGTTTTGAACATTTATTATTTATCAATCGTATGTATTATGTATTTTAAGTATTTATTTGTAGCTTTATTTTTTCTAATAGAGTATATGTTTCTTAATTGCTCTTCATTAAAGGCGTTGCAAGCTTCTAAGATATGAAAATTAACATCTATATATGCTAATAAGTCGTTAACAAATAAACGATTATGTATTCTAATGTGATTATCTATCGCATGATATAATGCATCATCAAAGCTAGTAGCATCCAATGCCCAATCTTGGGAGTTAATTCTTGCAACTTGGAAATCAATGTCATTATAAAATTCACTTATTGTAGTAGCTGCCTCTTGGTTGATGTTGGGTAAATTAGGTCTTAAACGTGAGGTCTCTACATATCTTTCTCCTTGATATGTCAAAATCTTCATCTTAATAGCTAGCTTCGCGTTCTCTTTTACGATTGTAATGTAGTAGTATTCAAACATAATATTTCTTTTTAGATATTAAAATCATGCTCACCTATTCCCTCTGGTAAGCTATTAAATGTAAGAACGTGAGGAACTACAACATTTAATTGTTGCCACGTCTGTTTAACTTTGACTAATTGTTAATTCTTGAATGAATATAGTTCTTCCTTCACCACTTGCATGAAAGAAAATAGGTTATTATCCCTGCCTTGAATAGGTATGATAATAGTAAATGCCGCATCTGGCATCTTAGCCCCTTTACTTGATAAGGTCTGTAACCTTCTTTCTACTTCAAGACACAGTTCCGCCTTGTCTGGCTTAGGACACCTTTGCAATTTCACCATCAGCTTCATAATGGCTCTACAATCACGGAGTAAGGAAATCCTGTCTACTAGTGTGAACAACCCCATAAGGTTAAATTTAAAGTTACTTACCTGTTCCCTTCAGTAAGCTATTAAACACAAAGAAGGCGTGGAAACTATTGAATATTACCATTGTGAGGCACTCTTATTTCTAAGAGTTCTGGACTGCCCTGATTGGATAATAAACAATAGCCCACGCCAAACGATATATAGACTACCTTATGAGATAGGTATATAACATTGACGTGAGCGCTCTTGCTCATTAACTCCAATCATAGAAATGTCCAGTTTCACAATGGGTTAATTTCAGTACGCTCTGTTAACTTATAATGTCCTCCGTTCAGTGACCTAACGCTTTAGGAGTGAAGGATTACAATGCAAAGTTACTAAATCGTTTGAATTGGCAAGAACTATTGTTCATTAAAAATCAGAGATAAGCCTAAAGTCATATATCTGGGACAGGTATGAAATCTTACTCTCCCCATATAAGAGTCAAATTCTCAACTTCCATACCCGCCTTGAATTTTCATCATCATGTCAACATATTGTTGGTGATTTACAATGGGCTATCTTCGACATAAGTTTTAAGACTTTAGATGTATATGGATTCTTGGAATTGGTGTAATTGACTATATAGTATAGGGCTGAAATGCCAAACTGTGAAGAATTGATTTTAGATGCTTCTCAACTTAATATTTTAGATGTACCATATATATAAGGTGTAGATGCTTACTTCTCCGTTTGAAATTTAGGGTAGAACAAACTTAGATTGGGGTATATAAAGCTAACCTTACTTTAAATTTGTCCTGCCTTTCAAAGTGATTTCACGACATTAACCCTACTCTGACAAGTAACCTCTTAACTTGGGTTATCTGGAATTGGCAACCCTTAGATGTTACGAAGCCTTGCTCATTCAACAAGTCAGTCATTTCAGAGAGTGACTTACCCTGCATTGACAGTGACCGTAGCAATGCGATTGCCCTCATATTATTGGGATTGTTTTCAGCTTTAGCCTTATTGGTACGGGAGCTATTGTAGATAGCTTGCTCAAACTTGTTCATCAAGTTATCAGACTTTCCTAACTTGATTCCTCTTGCTTTCTTAGCCTGTAATGATTGCTTGGTTCTCTGACTAATTAACCCCGCTTCGTATTCTGCGATGGATGATATAATATGTAGGATTAGCCTATTAGCTTGTGGAAAGTCGCAGAAGATAATCTCAACATCTGATTCCAGAAGTTTAGATGTAAATGCTACGTTCCTTGACAACCTATCCAGTTTAGCGACAATCAGAACAGAGTTAGTCTTCCTGCACATTGCCAAAGCTGCGAGAAGTTGAGGTCTGTTAGACTTCTTGCCGCTCTCCGTTTCAATGTATTCAGCAAGTATGGGTTTATTCTTTACACGGTTATGTATGATTTCTCTTTGGGCTTCCACACCTAAACCTGATAGCTGTTGCTTCATGGTGGATTGCCTTAAATATGCTATGTATGTCTTCATGATTTACATTTATTAATAGTGGGTTACAAACGCTGAATGTTCGTTCAGCTTATGTAAGTTGGACACCCAAATGAGGATGCCCAACTGAATTAGAACGGTCTATCTCCATATTGGTATGATAAGATGGAATGATAAACCCTGTCATAGAATGAAAATCCAGCACAGGCATGGAAGTAACTTTCATGTATCGCTGCATATTCACCATTTAGTCTGCTGGTTCTATCCAATAAACTGTCAAACTTATGCAGCCAGTATTTCAATGCTTGCAACCGCTTGATGTATTGGAGATTGTTCTCACAGGTGGATAGCTTTTCCTGTAATGATATAATGTGATTAATCGCATTATCAATGTCTTTGGTATTCATAAGATGTAATCTTTAAATAGTTAGTAGATATAAAGAAAGGACACCTAACTTAATAGATGCCCTTTCAATTAGTAAATTGTATGTAGTGGTACTACTTCTTGGAGTAATGGTGTCTCATTGAGAAGATGGAGACCTCTATCATATCGTCATGTACAGAGTAAATGAGACGGTGCTCTGAATTAATCCGTCTTGACCATTTACCTGCCAACTCATATTTAAGAGGTTCAGGTTTTCCAATCCCAGCATAAGGGTGTTCAGCTATATCATTCAATAAAGCTTTAATTTTATCTATGATAGCTGTATTGCCACTTCGTAAGAAGTATTGATAATCCTTACGTGCTTGGTCTGACAATATTATTCTGTACATGCTACCCGATTTAAGAAATCATCAATGCTTTCTCCTTCATTCTGGGCGATGGCATTACCATTCTTAATATCTTCCTCTCCTTTACGAATAGCGCCCATTGTGTCAGGTGACGACATGATATATTCTGTCTCCTTTAATGAATTGTATTCATCAAGGGAAATCATCACTACTCCGCTTCCCTTACCACGGTTGACGATTACAGTTTCACAATCATCAATTACAGAGTCAATATAACCTTTAAGATTTGCTCTTAAATCAGTATAATTAGCTGTTCTCATAAGTCCTCCTTTTATTTACTGCAAATATATGTACTTATTTACGTACTTGCAAGTTTAATTAGTTAATTATTAGACAAAAGGAAGGACACCTAAGTAAATAGATGCCCCTTCCTCTCTCAATCAATAAACCATCTATAAGCATCATCACCTTGCAGTGCTGATGTTATGCCTTGTGCAATATCAGTAGCGTTTAACGCTCTGTCCAAATAAGTATCAATATAGCTTGATTTGTTACTTCCTGTAAGTAAGTTGTAGAACCGCCACATCGATAATTCCCTGCCATATCCGTAGAAATTTTCATCATTCACATAAGCCCTTGCCACTTGGTTAATCTGACTATCCGTCATTAACATGGGTGGAAGTTTACGCTGGTTGATAGAAGGTAGACTTTGATATAATCGCATTTTACCCAATATCTGTGCGAATTGGTGCTGTGTAAGTGAATGATTACCAAACTCACGCATGAGTTGAAGGTGGCGACTTGGGTTGTACTGCTGGAACAACTCTAACGCTTCTTTGAATAGCTGGGTCGTATCACTAACCCTAATATCGTTCTTCAATCCGTCTGTGAACAGACAGAGGTTACAGCAAACAAGGTTCTTGAATCCAATTCCAATGCTGAACCTTTCCACTGTCTTACGTGAATATAGGTTCTCTCTGTTGAAGGCCCGCACACCTGTAACAGTAAGATTGAGCTTATTCCCTTCAACGATCTGCTGAATGGATGGAACTTCATAAGCGAATGCGCAACGCTCGTAGTAGATCGTACGATCACTATCCTGTAATTGGCTTGCTGGCTTATGAATGGCAGATGGTACTCTACCTTTAATAATATGGGACACACGAATGTCTGGTTGTTCAATCCGTTCACCGCTAAAGAAATTCTGGACTGCTTCACCTACTGTCTCAATGAATGCAGCGTGTGAAACAGTAAGCTCGTTATCCTTGCTGAAGACTGGAACAATGCAATCGTTCTTTAGGTGATTGATGGTTGCTTCCTGCGTGTTACTCTCAATGAAGTGTAGGACATTCTTGTGCTTGGGCACTAGCAAAGTAGCTTCCTCCGCTGCTGATTGTAAACTCTGAAACCTTCTCTCTCTTGCCTCAAACGGCATGATCTGTAATGTACTCATAATGTAATTGAATTAAGTGATTATTGATTGATTGGCAAGTATGTGAATGAAGTCCTAAATGAAACGGATCGCTCAGTTTACAATTTAGGACTTCATTACTACTTGCTAAATGACTATAAGTGTTATATCATTAGGATATTTTACATATAGGGCTATTTAGTGTTACCTTTTACAGATTCGCTCAGTTGGAGATTGGTGTAATCGGTAACTTTGTCTCGTCAAAAATCGGAAAAGTAAAATCGACATGATTCTAAAAAAAATAGCATTGTAATTTTGTGGTGCGAACTACTAATTACAATGCTATGACCGAGACTTCCCAATTAAAGAAGTATCTGATGTGGTACAAAGTTAACGAATTATTTTCAGATGGCCTAAATAAGACACAAATAGGTCAATCCTTAGGTCTTCACCGTCAAACGGTGGCCAAGTATCTGTCCATGACAGAAGAAGAGTTCATTTCCAGCCAGAGCTATGACCGTCATTACGGTCATAAACTTGACGGCTATGAATCTTATGTAGTCAATGAGTTGCGCAAGTGGCCTTTTTTGTCCGCTCCGCAACTCCATGACCGCTTGAAAGAGCATTTTTCGGATCTTCCCTGCGTAACCCCCAAAACGGTCTTCAACTTCGTCAACCGGTTGCGTTTAACGCACCATCTTCCCAAGGAGTTTGAAAAGAGTTACCGCCCCTACGAGAAGCAACCCGAGACTCCCTATGGCGAATACGCCCAATGCGACTTCGGTGAACGGTGGATGAAGACACTTCAGGGACAGTCTTTAAAAGTGTATTTCTTTGCGATGTGTCTGAGCCGCAGCAGGTATAAGTTCGTCTACTTTAGCCGTACACCGTTTACCACCGCTCTTGCTGTTTATGCCCATGAACTGGCTTTCGAGTTCTTCGGGGGAGTACCCCGAAAAATAGTTTATGACCAGGACAAGGTGTTTCTTGTCAATGAAAACCTTGGTGACCTGGTGCTTACCCGCGTTTTCCGCACCCTTGTCCGTGAACATGGCTTTGAACCCGTGTTCTGTCGCAAATCCGATCCCCAGAGCAAAGGTAAGATAGAGAATGTCGTCAAATATGTGAAATACAACTTCCTTCGCGGCCGCGAGTTGGTTGACATGGACCTGCTCAACAAGGAAGTCCTTGGCTGGTTGGAACGCACGGCCAACGGCACGGAACATCACGGCATACGTCGTGTCCCGTCTGAGGAGTTTGAGACGGAAAAAGGACACCTCATGCCTTATAAGGGAGTCCCGACTGTTCCTTGCGAAACCCTCTTGCCGCATCACGTGCGAAAGGACAACGTGATAACCTACCGGGGCAATTATTACAGCGTTCCCACAGGCACCTACCACGGCCATCAGACGCTGGTCTATATCGAAGAAAAAGAAGGCCGGCTATATATCTACAGCCATGAGACAGGCAAAACCCTTGCCGTTCACAAAATAAGCGGAGATAAGGGGCGTCTGGTAAGCAATACCTCCCACCGGCGTGACCGCGAAGCCTCGCTGGATGATTATGAGGCTTTTGTACGCAAAGAACTTCCCGCAAGCACGGTGATTGATACATATTTATTACAACTACGTGTGCATAAGGCCCGTAATTACCGCGACAACCTCCAGTTTATAGTCCGGCGCCACGCGGCATACTCGGACATCACGCTTACCGAAGCTTTTGACGAGTGCCTTAAAGCAGGTGTCTTCAACGGATGCAGCCTGATGGAGGTAGCCGAGACCCTCAGGATCCGTAAAGGAGAACCCCCCATTGAGGTCCGGACGGAAACCGAGCCGGTTCCCGGGGCTGATACATCCGCCATGATCCCCGAGAAAACAGACATATCCACCTTTAACACCCTTTTCGTATGATAACAAACGAACAAATCAAAAACCTGTGCTCGCGTCTGCGCCTGTACGCTCTGCCACGCCTGCTGGAATCAGAAGCTCATCTGGCGCAGGAGCAGGGAAAAAACCATGTCGAGTTCCTGCATGACCTACTCTCCCGCGAGGTTCAGGAAAGAGACAGCAAGGACTTCCAACGGCGGCTGAAAGCGGCGGCCTTGCCGGCAAGACACGACCTCGACCTTTTCGACCACAACTACTCGCAAGGTATAACCGCACCAAGATTGCGTGAACTGCGCCGGCTGGGGTGGCTCGAACAGAATTACAACCTGATACTCATGGGACCTTCCGGAACAGGTAAGACCTTTATCGCCGCAGGACTTGTGTACGAAGCTGTGGGGCAGGGATACAAGGCGTATATGGTCACGATGGAGGATGTCATAAACACCATCAAGATGAAAACGCTGATGCCTTCGGCCATGAGCGCATACAACCGTCTGCTCAAAGCCGACTTGGTAGCCATCGATGACATAATGCTCTTCCCGGTGAAAAAAGAGGATGCCGCAGGATTCTTCAATCTGATCAACACGCTTCACGAGAAAGCCTCACTGATAATTACCACGAACAAGGCACCCACCGAATGGGCCAAAACGCTGGATGACGAAGTGCTGGCTTCAGCAATACTGGACAGGCTGTTATATCACTGCGAGGTCATAAAACTCACCGGGCAAAGCTACCGGATGGGAAACCGAAAATCCATTTTTGAAGAGGAAAAAGACACATCTTTGGCTGGGGGTACCCCCAGCCAAAGATGACCGACATTAAAATGTAATCAATAGTATAAACTGATAGTCTCTATTATTAGATGGTGATTTAACTTTACCGAAAAATGACGATTTAAAATTTGCTTATTACAATTGGGGAGTTGGTTGGTGAGTATAATTTTATTTGTGATTGATGGTGTACCCCCATGCCTGTCTGAATTTTGATTTTCCTTCTGGCAAGCATGGGGGGAGTAAATGAGGGGTGGGATCAACCGGGGAGAACATTAGGTATTATATGTTCCTCACAGTCCTTCCGTTTAAACAACTCCTCTTTAAACCGAACAAACTTGACCTTGGCCTCACCCTCCCGGTTACTACGCCTCGGATCGAAATATTCCTTGATGAGAGCTTCGGACAACTTGCACATTGCATCTTTCTTGCCGTCTCCATATCGGGAGTAGGTTATTCCGTAACAGTCCAACAGGTATCCAATCCTGTCAAGCACATTCTTTACGGGAATATATAAATCGTTACCTGTTTCTGACTCGAACTCTCTGATCATATCATGAAGAAACTCCGGGCTGAATCTTCGTTGTAGGGCTTCTTCCTCCTCGGTCTGTTTCAATAGTTTCTTGATCGCAGTCTTACCGTACTGTTGTTGTTCGATAACCTCCTTCCCTAACTTGAAGAAGGCGTTGATAAGCCATTCTTCCTCCACGCATTGTGCCCGGACGAACCGTATCGCCTCGGCATTGTCTTTTGTCGCTTCTAATGTGGATACAATAAGCTGGTATTTATCCTTCGCTTTAGCGGCTTTAATTCTGTAAATGTCATCTTCACCGACCGCTTCATCTTCGGGTTGGAAGTCCACATTGAAATATCCTGTATCTTCGTATGCCTGTCTAAGTGCATTGGGTGAGAGATAATATCCTTTCACCTGCTCGTCAAGTAATAGTTGCTCTATGGAGAACCTGTCAAATCCGTTCCGCTCGGAATTTAAGACCTCATTCAGCCGTAGCCGTTTTAATTCCTTATCATAATATGTGGGATCATCAGCTTTTATCCCTTCCTGCTGAATGGCTCGGTAACATTTGATTCTCGCCTCGATGTCTTTATATATTTCTTCTTCGGGTTTAACTTCAAGCTCGTTAGGAATTGAAGCTATAACCGTAAGAGAGTTATATCTCTTCCCGTTGGGGAACACATGCCTAAATCTGCCTTGACACTGGATGGCTTCGGTGAACGGATTGATTAGGGTGTGCTTCACATGATCGTAGTTCGACAGTATCAGCACATCGCAAAGTTCTTTCAGATTGATGTCTATTGACGGGAAGAACCTCGATGTAAACAGATTCACCCTTCTTAGAGGAAGTTCCAGCTTATCCGTACTATGTTCCAAGAAGCGGCTCTTTAGCTTGTCGGCACTGTCCTTTGAGCAGAAGACCTTGTAGTCGTCCTCTTTTATTATTCCGTCATGCAGCAATGATTCCACGATGCTACAGATTCCCTCTGTTGTCTTATAGAAGATGCACACATGGGGAGAACCGTTATCCAACAGCCTTTTTACTTCCTGCTTCACCCGACTGTAAAAGCTACGGGTTGTTATCAAAGTCATATCCTCCCGATAGTCATAGTCGGGCTTAATTTCTACCCACTTGAATTGGTGACGCAAGAACAGTGTTAAGGTGTACTTGCTCGGCTTTAACGGAGTGGCAGACACGACAGCCTTTCCCTCGAATTTGAAGAACTCCTTCATTGGGGCGGATATGCTTCTACGATAGCCTGTATCTTCTGTCAAGTGCTCGGATTCATCGAACAGGCAGAAGAACTCCTTATAAATATTCAAGCCCAAGTCCTTTGCCACCTTCAAGACTTTGCTCTGAAACCCTTCGGGGGTGGTTATGATCTTTTTGTACTTGATGTTGGGGTTCTTGAGGTAAGCGATCAGTTTCTTGACGGTCACTTCTTTGAACACCCCTTGAGCTTCATTAAAGGTCAGTACCTTGTTCTCCACCGAAGATTTGAACGGCTCAATCACGATAGAGTTTCTTGGACTTAACTTCGCGTTCAATTCCATGTAAGTAGCTCCCGTACCTGTCATTACCTTATTAATAATGGCATTGCTCGGCAGCATGGGGTAGCCTTGTCTTTTTAAGGCTTCTGACAGGTATTCGCCTTTGGAAATGTTCAGTTCGACAACCTCCAACCCTTTAAATCCATTCTGTTCACTCATGGCAAGACGGGATTAATGGGTAAGAAACTTGAGTAAAATCGCTTATATATGGTCGGTACGGATTTCGTACCTCTCCCGGAATTGGGGATGCAGACGCATATATTGTTATTAACTCTGCGAGCCGGATTACTCTTACCTTGCTGGTAAGTCCCGATAGGTAGCTCATGCCAATTGTCCGGGAAAACAGAAACTTCTTGTTCATTTAATCGAAGTTTGAATGTTTAACAATTGGATTGAAGACAAAAAAAGCTCCTGCGACTAAGTTATAGTTACAAATAGACACATTACATCCATGTATAAAGATGCAAGAGTAATATGTCTAACGTAAGTGCGGGAAGTATATCCCGGTAACTTAGTTGCAGAAGCCGCTACCTATGGTAGAATTATTGCTGTTAGGCTTCTTGTAGAAGGCCATCTTTCTTGGTATCGTTTTTGATACTGCACTGTCACGTAGGCCATGTGATGAACAGGAGATTATTCCTTGTTCTTAATCCTTTTCCCTTACCTCGTTTGTAAGATTGGGGCAAATGTATGAAGAATTTCGAGATAAGCAAGCTAATCCATGATAATTTAGAGCTAATTCCTCATCGCCTCGTCCATCTGTTCATTGTCGAAGCTATCCAGATAGATTTGAGTTACGCTTTCTGAACTATGCCCCATCAACTCACGAATGATTGAGGTAGGCACACCAGCCCTTTTCATTACGGTTGCTTAACTGTGGCGTGCGACATAGGTCGTAAGGTCAATTGGAATATCCAATGCCTTGCCAATCTCTTTCAAGCGTTCGTTCACCTTGGAGATTACCTTATGTACCCTGTTCGCTCTTTGCAATTCAGTCTTGTGAAAATTAGATAGAATAGGGAACAGGTAAGTATTGTCTTTGATACTGTATTTCTCGATCAGATCCACGGCCTGCGGTTGCAAGGGAGCTTTGATTAACTTACCGGTCTTATGTCTGGTGTAAATCAATCTGCCATCAACAATATTCTTCTTGCAACGAAAGCAATGTATTCTAATTTATCTTCTGTTAATTCCATTAATATAAACGTTAGGACAACAAAGATAGACAAGTTATCCCCACCTACATTACTGCAAGTGGGGATTTACCTTATCCATCAACCCAAAACATATTCTATCACTTTCAAATTAGCTTTATTTTCATTTACGAAGTCACGCTCGATGTAGATATCTGTAACCTTCATGCTTTCATCAAGATGATTCAACGCTGCATGCACAGTATATTTATCTATGCCTACCTTATTCAGGGCTATAGTAGCCCAAGAGTGACGGGCTGCATAAAATTCCAAATCTTCAACACCTAATTCCTTCCCCAATTCCTTCAACCCACAATTGATGGCTTTATTAAAAGTTGATTCATCCGCATAGTTTAAATAAAAATTGAATAGTCGTTTGCCAGTACAATCACTATATTTATTTACTATAGATCTAATAATTATAGGAATATCAACCATCATCTTAGCATCATCATCTCTACGTGCCTTTGTCTTCGTTCTATTGTAAACTATTGTATCTTCAATCCTTGTAGCAGCATTAAATAAGTCCACGGAATTCATTCCTATTAAACAAAATGAAAGCATAAAACAATCTTTCGCTAAATTATAACGGCAAATCGCCTCATTACCTTTAACCGTGTACCTATAGGGCAATTCCCATATCTTCTTTAATAAAACAGGGGTAATAGCTCTCTTACGTGTAACTTCTTGCTTTGGTACTTTAAAATTTTCAAAAGGAGAATTAGGTATGAGGATGATATTCCTGTCATAATCATTATAAAACCTCTTAGCCTCATTAAACAAATGCCTAACACTACTTATATAAAGAGAAGCTGATCTGTTAGAAGGTATTCGTTTACCAGAACAACGTAATACCTCGATTCTAGCCTCCCTCTCTTTATTTAAAAATTTAATGAATCCATTTAAGAAGGTTACAGTAATATCATTCACATTCAGATGTTCTTTATTGACATAACGAATTAGGGCATTCACAGCACTTTTGTAGTTCTTTACTCCTTTAACTTCTGTATTTGCAATCCACTCTCTAGCAAACTGAATAAAATCTACACTCCTATTCCTCTCACGTTCCTCGTCTAAACAATTAATAATTTCATCTAAAGTGTAACACTTCGATTCTATTTGAAAGTGAGCACACTTGTCCTGATAATAACGAACCAGATCATCAATCTCCCTTTTGATGGGAGTACCATCTTTAAAGGATAAGGACTTAGTAAGAT
Source organism: Parabacteroides goldsteinii (assembly GCF_020091425.1). NCBI lineage: Bacteria > Pseudomonadati > Bacteroidota > Bacteroidia > Bacteroidales > Tannerellaceae > Parabacteroides > Parabacteroides goldsteinii. Next base: position 4,114,981 of record NZ_CP081906.1, read on the forward strand.
CTTTAGCTGTTACGAACAGACTTGAAGACAGCCTTCTAACCTTTCTCTCATAAGTAAAACGAATCTTCACATTGTAACTTCCGTCATTTCTCTGTTTGTCCCTTTGGACTTCTGCCTTGATTGTCAACATTTTAATTCTACAATTTAGGGGTCAACAATAGGTCAACAACTAAGCTATATTAGTAGAATCTGCACAGAATTGGAGCCTTATCAAAGAGTCATAAAAAGAAAAAATCCTCAGTAATCAATTGATTACCAAGGATTTTTTGTGACCCGGGTGGGAGTCAAACCCACGACCTTCAGAACCGGAATCTGACGCTCTATTCACTAAGCTACCAGGCCAAAGACGGGGCAAAAGTAAATATAATATCGGAGGAAAGCAAATGTATTGAGGATGAGTTTTCATATTCTTTCTTTTTTCTGCCGAAAAACATAACTTCTGATATTTTGCAACTCTCTTTAGCGGATATACTGCCATTTTGCAAATAAAAAGGGCTGCTATATTGCTATTTTGCCATTAATCATTATCTTTGCCACGCATATTTAACAAACACAAAGCACAACAAGTATATGAGCTATCTAATTAAACCTGCGGGATATAAGGCTTTGCTTAACCTGTCTCAAACAGAAATGGGTATCAAGAAAATCAAAGACTTTTTCCAGCAAAACTTATCTTCCGAATTACGCCTGCGTCGTGTCACGGCTCCTTTGTTCGTTCTGAAAGGTATGGGAATCAACGATGACCTGAACGGAACCGAACGGGCTGTTACTTTTCCTATCAAGGACCTGGACGATTCAAAAGCAGAGATCGTCCACTCGCTGGCTAAGTGGAAACGCCTCACTTTAGCAGACTATAATATAGAAGAGGGTTATGGTATTTATACCGATATGAATGCTATCCGTTCGGATGAAGAACTGGGGAACCTGCATTCCTTATACGTTGACCAGTGGGACTGGGAACGTGTTATGAGCCCTAAAGAACGCAATATTGAATTTCTGAAAGAGATTGTGCGCCGTATATACGCCGCTATGGTACGTACGGAATACCTGGTCTACGAAATGTTCCCGCAGATAAGGCCGTCTCTCCCCCAGCAGATTCATTTCATACATTCCGAGGATTTATTACAAAAATATCCTACCTTTACACCGAAAGAACGGGAAGACGCTATTGCCAAGGAATACGGAGCCGTATTCATCATCGGCATCGGATGCCAACTGAGCAATGGACAGAAACATGACGGACGTGCTCCGGACTACGACGACTGGTCGACTGTCGCTGAAAACGGACAGGTCGGACTAAACGGCGACCTGCTTGTCTGGGACGACGTACTGAACCGCTCGCTGGAATTATCCTCTATGGGTATCCGTGTGGATAAAGAAGCACTGCTACGCCAGCTAAAGACTTGTAATGCGGAAGAAAAGAAAGAACTATACTTCCACAAACGTCTCTTGAGCGGCGAACTGCCCCAAAGCATCGGCGGCGGTATCGGACAAAGCCGTTTATGCATGTTTTATCTGCGAAAAGCTCATATCGGAGAAATCCAGGCAAGCATCTGGCCGGAAGAAATGCGTCAGGAAGCCCGTGCTGCCGGAATGCTATTAATTTAACTTTCAATTATGGACGTAAAGATCGAACAAAGCTGGAAAGAACGGTTAGCCCCCGAATTTGAAAAAGATTATTTCAAAGAGTTAATCAACTTCGTAAAACAGGAATACAGTCACGGAACAGTCTATCCTCCGGGACCATACATCTTTAATGCTTTCGAGCATTGTCCTTTTGATAAAGTAAAAGTAGTCATACTGGGGCAAGATCCTTACCACGAACCGGGACAGGCTCACGGGCTTTGTTTCTCTGTTCAGGACGGGACTCCTTATCCTCCATCCCTGATCAACATCTTTAAAGAGATAGAAAGCGACCTGGGTACGCCTATGCCTAAAAGCGGGAATCTGCTGCGTTGGGCAGACCAGGGTGTTTTATTATTGAATGCGACACTGACGGTCCGTGCACATCAGGCCGGTTCGCACCAGAACCGGGGATGGGAAGCATTTACAGATGCGGTAATCCACAAACTGACAGAAGAGCGCAGCCACATTGTTTATATACTGTGGGGTTCATATGCACAGCGCAAAGGTGCTTTTATCGATGCTTCGCGCAATATGATACTCAAATCAGCGCATCCTTCCCCCCTCTCCGCCTACCGCGGATTCTTCGGGAACAAGCATTTCAGTAAGACAAACGATTATCTGATAGCCACAGGACAGACTCCTATAGAATGGTAAATACCAAGATAAAGAAAGGGCGGTGAAAATATATTATATTCATCGCCCTTTCTTTATGTCTTTTCTATGAGATCAATACCAGTCCTGACCTGAACGAACGCTGCTGCTCTGGTTATACTTCAAGTCTTTCAACAGGGAAGAACTTACTGCTACAGAGAATGTGTACGACTTATACGCTCCCACCGGAACGATACTTGCCGACATCTGGAAACAGTGCAGGTTACGGGTTATATTACAGGTCATAAACGAAATCTTTTTGTTCTCGACGTCGTAAGTGGCATTGAAGTTAAAACTCCAGTTCTTTGTCGGCTGGATATTTCCGTTAAAGCTCAGTGCATGGGTCAGCTTATACTTATACTCCAAGCGGTTCGGATCGAAATCGCCATAGCGTAACTGCATACTGTAATTGAAAGAAAGGCTCCAGGGGATTTTCGAAACCAGATAACCATCCGAATCATACTCTCCGGTATCTTTCTTCTTGCCACGCAAACGGCCACCTTCCTGAGTTCCTTCCGCATCCGCATTCTCACCATCCGCATTCTCGGCTGTCAGATTTTCCAATTCGCCGTCTCCTGCATTCTCTTCCGGGATATTACTATCCGTTTTACCTCCGAACCACTTCTTGAACGTATCGTTGTTGAAAGTATAGGAGAAGCTGGTTCCTGTTGAACGCAGACGTCCGATACCTTTGCCGGCTTTCCAACGGGGGATATCCAGTCTTATCGGCTTTCCGTTTTTATCCGCACCATAGGTATAAGTATCGAATTGTCCGTTCAGATTCAACGTATAACTCTTTGAGAACTTCAAACGCAATCCGACAGAGAGGTCACTCCATTTGAAAGAGTCCGCTGCCATATTATAACTCATCCCCAAGGATAACTTATCGATCAGGCTGATCTTTTTAAAGCCGGTAGTATCTTTATCCGACTTAATTTTCATTTCTACGTTATTATCCAGCGAAAAGTTCAAACTACCCTGCTTTCCACTCGGGATAGACCCGTTGTGGGCGAAAGGAGAATAAACATAATCGATAGGATCGCCATTTGCATCTATGTACTGATAATGATCATAAAAACCAAAGATACTACCGCCAAAGTCAGGAGCGGCACTAATGCTGACAGATGGTTCGAAACGATGGCGGATCATCTCCACTTTATCTCCCAGGAAAGGAAGCGGCTTGTAAAAACCATACAACGTAGTCGAAGCTGATAACGACGCACTGTAGTTGTAAATACGATAGAATCCGTAAGTAGTATCGCGATTTACCAAAGTATTCAGGTGCGGATCGAACTGCTTGGTGATCTTACTGGTATACCAGCTTTCCTTGTAATTGAAAGACGGAGATATATTGATATACTTGAATGCCGTAAATGTGGCACTGACCGGAATACTATGATCCATCGAGTTCTTCCAGTCCTTTATGATATTCGACTTAAACAACTGGTTTTCCTTCGTTGTGATGCTATTCTTGAAATATCCCGAATAACTCATGGAGATCTTTTCATACCACCGTTCCTTTCCCACCGGATTCTTACGCTTGAACGGGAATATACGGCTCAGCGTAATAGTCAGATCAGGCAATGTCACGGAGATCATGGAGTCTTTGGAATTCTGGTTCACGTTCATGGTTGCCGAAAGCGTCAACGGATTGTTCGGAAAACGCTGCGTGATATTGATACTGGAACCTTTTGTATTGTTTGTCGTATTCGGGTTATAAATACCCATCGCGCTGTTACGGTCGAAACTGGTGGTAGCAAAATTGACACTGGCAGAAAAAGTTCGGTACGGATTCGCTTTCGGGTCCTGGCTGTGCGTCCAGTTCAACCGGAAGTCTTTCGACAGACTATAGTCGTCGAGCCCCTTATCGCCATACCTGCTGACCTGGTAAGCCGCATTGAAGTTACCCGAAAAAAGATACCTCTTTTTATAAGAAGACTGCGCCTGAAGCCCCCAGGAACCTTTTGTATAGATCTCACCTGTCACCGCCAAATCGATATAATCGCTCAATGCAAAGTAATATCCTCCATCGCGCAAACCAAATCCCCGCTGGGAGTCATCGGTATAGGTCGGCATAATCACACCGGAAGAATAAGTACTGGAAAACGGGAAGAAGCAGAAAGGTAGACCGATCGGATATAACGGTACATCCTCGATCACCATATAGACCGGACCGGTCACGATATTCTTTTTAGGACGGACCTTCGCCTTGGTCATCTGGATATAAAAGTGAGGGTGATCATGCTCGTCGCAGGTGGTATATTTTCCGCCCACCATATTCAGTACATCGTCGTCCATTTTCTTTGTACGACCGGCAGTTACGAAACCCTCTCCCTGTTGGGTGATCACATCGGTAATATACCCTTTCTTGGTATTGAAGTTATAACGCATCGTTTTCGATTCGTACTCCTGATCACCATCCTTAAACAACGGGTAACCGAACTCTTCACCGATAGAGTCGAGACCGAACTTGGCAAACACCAGACTGCTGTCCAAGCTCATCTCTATATTTTCAGCCTGTAATCCGATCTGTTGATATTTTACATCCCCTTCGCCATAGAGATACGCCCAGTTGCCGGCAGTCATTACCATAGAGTCTTTCGCCTGGTAAACAACCGGTGCATCGAGACCGACCTTATTGTTCTTGGTAGAGTCGGATACAAGGACTGTACTATCAGTGGCTGCCAGCGCTATCGTATCCCCATTGACTGGCAATACGGTATCACGCGGGGCAACCAGCTCCTGCGAATACATCATCAAAGCCCCTGCGAGAAAATATAAAAGGATAAATAAGCCTCTGTGTCTCATTAATTAAGTTGACAGTTGACAGTTGACAACTGATAATTGAAGATTGAAAATTGAAAATTGAAAATTAAGATTATCCTAATTGCCAATCGCCAACTGTCAACAGTCAACTATCAACTGTCAACTGAATCGTTACAGCGTGCAAATGTATAATAAATTAATGAGCCCTATAGCTTTTATTCCCCTAAAAAGAGTTTACACCAGTTATCAAAACGTATTACAGTATCTTCTCCGTACTTTGAAAGGCCCTGTTTTACCTTCTCAACGGACTTTTCCTTATCCAGTTTTGTCTTGCTGTAAAACTTATCGGCAAAACAGATCAGCTGTTCTTCCAGTGAAACCGGCACCATTACACGTGAAGGAAGCGGAAGATGCCGCTCCTCTATCATTTCACGGGTTATACCGGTCCCAGTATGCCGTTCGCAAACCAATGCGTGGCGGGGAAAGCCTTCTTTACGCATCAGGTCGGCTCCCAGATAGCCGTGACAGATGTATTCGGCATCCCCAAAACAGCCGATCTCCGGAGCATTACACAGGAAAATGCCTATATCATGCAGCATGGCGGCTTCTTCTATGAACGGAATGTCCAGATTCATTTCCGGATGCATCCGGGCCAGGTTCAATGCTTTGTCGGCAACACTCCGGCTATGGGTAACCAATATATGATAAGCATCCGATTCTGCCGGATAATATTTTGAGATAATATCAATAGGATTCATTTTATCCATACCTTGTTTTAAGTTAATCCGGTTGCGAAGATACAGATATTTTATATTGGCTATCCAGTATACGGCTGATAAAATGCTATCCTCTGCTTCCGAGGCTATTCAGGTCGGGGTTGATTTCTTTGACGGCGTCTTTCACCTCTTTTTTTGTTACTTCCCCGTCTGTTGCTACCTGTTGTACCGGATACCGATCTTCTTTGTGATCCAACACTAATGCTTCGGTTTTCGCTTTTTCTTTGATCTTTGGAAGTTTTGTTGTCATATGATTATTCTTTTTGTTTATATTAAATCAACACGAAATCAAGTATGATGGTTCAAGGCAAACATGTTAAATAGAAACACATTTAATCCTTTCGTTGCTTTAAAGAGACGAACATTTGCTACTTTTGCAGATAATAAACAGTAGGAAACGGATTATGAAAACAGTTTTCAGGCTTACACTTTGGTTTATCGGCATATTGCTCATGCCCGGATTACAAGCCGCAACAACTCAGGGGCCTTTGGTTTTAGGTGCCGAGCGTATGGATGTGATTACCCGCTTGCTGAAAGACAAACAAGTGGGACTGGTTATCAACCAGACTTCTATTCTGGAAAAACAACAGAAACATTTACTGGATGCCCTGGTTGAAAAAGGCATTCAAGTGAAAAAGGTTTTTGCACCCGAACATGGTTTCCGGGGAACAGCCGATGCCGGAGAAGAAGTAAAAGACAGCCGCGACCTGAAAACCGGCATTCCCATCGTATCCATTTACGGCAAAAACAAAAAACCGACAGCCGAACAGTTGAACGGACTGGACGTTATCGTATTCGATATTCAGGATGTGGGAGCCCGTTTCTATACGTATATAAGTACCATGCATTATGTCATGGAAGCATGTGCGGAAAACGGTGTCGAGTTTATCGTACTCGACCGTCCGAATCCCAATGATTTTGTGGACGGCCCGATCCGTCAGAAAGGTTTTGAATCGTTTGTCGGTGTCGATCCGATCCCACTATTGCACGGCCTGACGGTCGGCGAACTGGCCTGGATGATCAACAGTGAAGGCTGGTTGAAAAGCTCTCCGGACAGTTGCAAACTGCATATCGTTAAAATGGAAAACTGGAAACATGGCGATCCGTACTGGCTGCCGGTCAAGCCTTCGCCTAACCTGCCAAACGACCAGTCGATCCGCCTATATCCGTCGTTATGCTTTTTCGAGGCAACCAACGTCAGTGTCGGACGCGGTACTTACTATCCGTTCCAGGTGATCGGATACCCGGACCGGAAATACGGCGATTTCGCATTCACTCCTGTTTCATTGCCGGGCTTCGATACGAATCCTTTGCAAAAAGACAAGGAATGCTACGGCATCGACCTCCGGGAATATCCTTTCGAGGGAGGATTAACACTGCGCTTTTTCCTGGATTTCTATAATAAGGCGGGAAACGAACAGGCTTTCTTTTTCTCCCGTCCGCAATGGTTCGACCTGCTGGCCGGCACCAAAGAACTCCGTTACCAGATTGTCAGAGGACTGACAGAAGAGGAAATACGTGAGAGCTGGCAACCGGAACTGGATAAATATAAACAAATGCGAAAAAAGTATTTATTATACCCGGATTATCCACAAAAAACAATAAAGAATCGATAACCGTTGATTTTGCTAGTCTTTTAATTATCTTTGTTCCCGCATAACATAGTATTAATATAAACAGTGTTATCTCTGGTAATTGTCGGATATAACACTGTTTGTTGTAATAGGAAAATAACTACAAGGGCAATAACAGGATACAATTCTTTGGAACGCTTTGGGCACATATTGCTATTATTTCTTCTGATTTCTTTGGGAACAGGAAGAAATATGGAGGCTGCTACCGGCAATACTCCATATAAAGTACTTATTCTCCAGTCCTATACGGAGGATCTTATCACTTACTCCCAATTCGGCGACATGATTGCCGGGAAACTGGAGAAAAAGAATATTCTAACAAATATCAAAACATTCTATCTGGATTGCGAGCGTTATAATGAAAAGGAAGAGAATGAGCGAATGTTCCATTATTTAGACTCAATCCGGAATTGGGATCCCGATATTATCCTGTCAAACGACGATCAGGCTACTTATACATTGATGGCATGCAACCATCCGCTGGGGAAAAACAAACCTGTGGTGTTTTCGGGAGTAAACTTCCCCAACTGGGATTTACTGGAACAGCATCCGAACGTCACCGGTTTCTGGGACAAACCCAATTACCTAAAAACGATTGAACTCATTGAGAAATTATATGGCCCTTCCAAGATCCTGTTCTTCAAAAATGCCCGTTTCATGAGTCGGGAATCGTTCAGGACCATTCAGGAAGAGGTAAAAGGGACAGACAGGGCATTGCGGATCGGTCTCTATCACCAAAAAAGAAATGAATACCCCGAAGATCTTCTACCGGGTAAACCCGATAAATCAGTTTTATACACAACTGAAACAGCATACCTTTCCGCCAAAGGCTTGCTCTCGATTTTCCAGAACAAACCATACACAGCATGTTTGCAAATCATCCTCGATTTTGATGTACTAACTATAGGCCGCCTGGCCAATGTTCCCAATTTCACTGTTATCAATAATGGGTTTAACGATGATAAAGGTATTACCGGCGGATATTTTACCACCCTGGATATACAAACGGACATTGTAGCTGAAAGAACAGCTGAAATTCTGAACGGTGCCCTGACAACAAATTATACCATCACTGAAAGCCCGAAAATATATGCTTTCGACTGGAATGAAATGGTACGTTTTAATCTCAGTAGAAATGATTTGCCGGAGGGCAGCGTTATCTATAACCTCCCGTTCTACGAGCGTTATCATAAGGCAATGATCATCACATGTGCTCTATTCCTGTTGCTGATCATATACGTCATCTCACAGTTGACCCTGATGTATAGAAGGGAGTTCAAACGTAAGAAACAGATACAAACCAATTTGTTCAAAGAGAAACGGTTCCTGAGACTGGCGCTGGAGGGTGGAAATACATATGCCTGGAAGTTGGAAAACGAATTATTCATTTTTGAAAATGACTTCTTTACGGCAAATCAAATGGCTCCCCGCAAAATATCTCTTACCGAACTGCTGTCTATCACGCATCCGGATGACCAGGGACACCTGCGCAGCCATATCCAGGATATCTATTCCGGAATCTGGGAAGAAACGACGATACAATGCCGTTTCAATTTCAACGGGAAAGGTTATTGTTGGTGGGAACTTCGTTACAACCAGGGAGAAGACAAAACGGATCCGGAACAGACAGTTATAGGTTTATGCCTGAATATCCAGGCATTTAAAGAAAAAGAAGAAAGACTGAAGGTGCTACAGGAAAAAGCGGAAGAGGCCAACAAAATGAAATCGGCCTTCCTGGCTAATATGAGCCATGAGATACGGACACCATTGAACGCCATCGTTGGTTTTTCGAATCTGCTACAAGAAGAAGAAGACATCACCGCAGAGGAAAAAGAGTTATTTAAAGATACGATCAATAAAAACTGCAACCTGCTTTTGAAACTGATCAATGATATTCTGGAACTGTCACGCATTGAATCCGGCCGGATGACATTCAGCTTTGAGACATGCAGGTTAAACGAACTGATCGATGAAGTCTACCAGACCCATCATCTGCTCATACCTCCCCATATTCAGTTTACCAAGGATATACCGTCGTTGAGTATCGACGTCCACGTCGACCGTTTCAGGTTTACTCAGGTGATCACGAACTTTATCAACAATGCAGTTAAGTTCACCAGGAAAGGATATATCAAACTGGGATATGAATACAAAGAAAAAGAGGGATATGTTTATATTTATGTAGAAGACACCGGCATCGGAATCGCCAAAGAGGCCCTCGAAAAAGTATTCGAACGTTTCTACAAACAGGATGAATTTGCCCAAGGAACAGGGTTGGGCCTTGCCATCTGCAAAACAATTGCCGAACGCCTGGACGGGGATATCCTGATCACCTCGGAAGAGGGCAAGGGCAGCCGGTTCACATTAAAGATACCGGTTCGTACTTCCAGGCTATAATACAAAAATAGCCGATCCACTTCTTTGATCGACTATCCTTATTCTACTATATAAAAAATCACAACAACCACAACATTATTTATATAAATAAACACAACGCAATATTTTACCCAATAAAAAACAATCCAACAAGACTCTTTGAATAATTTGAATTATAAAACAAAACAACCTTAGTCCTTGGAGAACTAAGGTTGTTTTATCTCGCAAAAGTATGGATTAATTTTAAATAACAATAATATTTATTTGAAATATCGTTTTTTTAACTAAACCAATTAACATTTCATCTCTATAAGTACATGCAAATTCATATCAAACTTCATTTTTGGACCTTCAATCCACTTCGAAAGCAAATAAAAACCATAAAAGTACTTAGTTCTCCAAGAACTAATTAAAACTAATATCAATATGGCAGCTACAGAACCCAAAATGCGCAGTATTACAGGAAAATTAACTCCTAACGAGTTGACTGAACGCGAAGACGATTTCACTTGCAATGTGATTTACCAAGCAAAACGTACTATTAAAGACCTTTGCCAGCTAACATCTGCAAACAGTAAATTCACTGCTTCTGAATTAGAGAGTGCCTACAATGATTTGAAAGAACAGGCAAAAATCGAACTTTACAATGCCTCTACAGTTGAATTTGGCTTCGTTACAAACTCCTTGGGTGTCGATGGTCCGTTTATCGGTCCGGATGCAAAATTCGACCCAGCGAAAAACAATGTGGTTCTTCGTAGCGTACCCCTGGTTGAAATGAAAAAAGATCTGGGAAATATCACCGTAATCATTTCCGGCACAGCCGAAGGATTACCCGTCATAACAACCGTCACAGACGTAACAACAGGTAGCGAAAACAACCAGATCACCCCGGGCGGAGGCTTGAATGGTAAAGGGAACCGCGTGAAAATCGCTGGTGAAGAAGGCAAGGATGTTGGTTTCTATTTCGTTTCTACAACAGACGATACAGAAACAAAAGTTCCGGTAGCTTCACTGCTACGCAACGATCCATCCTATTTTTCTTTTATCATTCCGCCTTTGGCTGCCGGTACTTACTATCTGGAAATAGCAACTCAAGCCAGCGGAAATGCTAAGATTTTATTAAACGAACCCCGTCGTAACCGTTTCCCTTACATACTGACAGTCGGAGGAAGCGACAGACCGGAAATTGAATAATTCTTTTTCCGGTGATCGGAACAGTGCTTTTCCGATAGCAGGAAGAGTACTGTTCCAACGAATGGAAAAATACCAAAACAACATCAGAGAGTTTTTTTACCTATAACATATTAATATTAAACTAAAAACGCACATTATGCTAAAAAACTTCAAACCAATTGGTTTAATGCTGTTTGCAGGCATATTATGTTCTCCTGAGAGCATAAAAGCCGACACAACACCCATTAGACCGAGTGTGAACATTTCCCAGCAAAACGGGAAAGTGACGGTTATTGTAGAGGATGAATTCGGTCCTGTTACCGGAGCATCCGTAGTTGTAAAAGGGACAACTAATGGTAATGTTACCGACTTAGACGGTAAAGTAGTCTTGGAAGGAGTCAAAAACGGAGCTACTATCCAAATTTCGTTTGTAGGTTACACCACCCAGGAGATCAAGTATACAGGGCTATCTAACTTGACTATCAAACTCCAAGAAGATTCACAAGCTCTGGAAGAAGTAGTGATTACCGGTTATGGTGGTATCCAAAAAGCAAAAACATTAACAGCATCAGCTGTTACCGTAAAAATGGAATCGATCGCCAAACTGCCCGTAACATCTATCAGTGACGGTTTGGGAGGTCGTGTAACAGGTGTTACCACCCAGTCCGGTTCCGGAGCACCGGGTGAAACGACCAAAATCTGGATCCGTGGTGGTGACAAAATTTTGTACGTGATCGACGACGTTGTAATGGAAACCGAACAGGGAGAAATCTTCTTCAACCGCTTACGTCCGGACGACATTGCAACAATGACTATCTTAAAAGACGCATCTGCTACCGCTATCTACGGTCCGCGTGCCGAAGACGGTGTTGTAGTTATTGCCACTAAAAAAGGTGTTGCCGGACAACTGGATATCACATTCAACCAAAAGATATCCGTCATGACTCCTTCTTATCGTTCCAAAGGTATGAACACATACGATTACGCTCGGACCATGAACGATTTGTATGCTGCCAACTTCGAAGAGAACCCTAAATACAACAACACGGAAATGTCAAAATATTACATGGGGTATCTGAACCAGCAAGGAAAAAGCCGCGAGGAGATCATGAATCTGGTCAACGAAAGATACAGCATGGGATATAGCATGCAAGACATCAACAATTTGTTCGATCCTTTCACCACGCAAGGAGGCAACATTGAAGACTATTACCAGACATACGATCCATGGGAGTTTTTCGACCATGTACAACCCATGTACCAAACCAACTTGAGCGTGCGCGGTGGTGGTGATCGTGTAAAATATTATTCAAGTTTAGGCTACCTGAACCAAAAAGGTATCAGTGACACCTACGGATACGAGCAGATTAATGCTTTGTTAAACTCAGAAGCAGCTTTGCTGAACGACAAGAGCCTGAAGTTCACGTTAAACTTGAATGGTATCGTTTCAACTAAAGAACGTCCGGCGGAAGGAGACAATGTATTCAACAAAGCATTATTCGAAGGCGGAGAAATGCTAAACAAACCTGAACGCTGGAGTACCGGCTTGGAAAGAAACAATTCTCCGGCCGCCTTGCTCCGTACCGGATTTGACAATGTATACGATTATCGTTTGCAGGCCAACATGGGTTTGAAATGGAATTTGCCTTGGGTTGAAGGTTTATCCGTAGGTGCCAGCGTAAACTTCAGTACCAGCTACAGCATGAATAAAAAGTTCAGCCACCCGCAGGAAAATGTTTATTCCAGCCCGGCAGCTACAATGCCTAATAATTTTAACGCACAAGATGCCAGTGTTTACCAGAAATGGAACAACTATTTATTGACTACCGGTATTTACCAGGCAGACTATAGCCGTTCTTTCGGCAAACACTCCGTAAGCGGTATGATTACTTACCAAAGCCAGGTGAGAAATACCAATTACACCAACATCACCATGAAAGGATACCCGACCACATTCGTTCCCCAAATCGGAGCCGGAACAACCTATAATGGTTCAGGTGGTGGCGAAGAGAAATGGGGTTCTTCTTCCTGGGTAGGCCGTGTCACTTACGATTATGCCGGCAAATACTTGCTGCAATATAGCGCAAACTATAATGCGTCTTTGAGCTACAGTCCGGATAAACGTTGGGGATTCTTCCAGGCAGCATCAGCCGGTTGGGTGATGACAGAAGAAAACTTTATCAAAGACATCCTCAATCCGGATATCTTCAACATGCTTAAGTTGCGTTTGAGCTACGGTATCGTGGGTGGAGAAATCGGTAGTCCTTTCAGCTTTATGAACCAATACAAACAAGACGGTACGATCCTGCTTGGGGCAAATATGGGTAGCAATGCTGCTTGGATTGAATCAAATGTAGCCAGCGATTTGTCATGGTCACGTTCTCGCCAATTGAGTGGTGGTATCGATTTCGACTTGTTAAAGAACCGTTTAAGCGGATCGTTCGACACCTATTTATACATGAATCATGGTAAAGCCATGAACATGAATGAAAAATTGGTTTATACCCCTATTTTAGGTATGCCCAATACACCAAAAATAAACGCTCCATTCGAAACAAGCCGTAAAGGTGGTATTGAGTTCTCTTTGAATTGGAGAGATAAAATCGGTGACTTCAACTATCGTTTAGGTGTTACTTATTCTTACTGGGACGAACGCGTTACCCGTCATGAATCAGAAAGCACAAACTGGTATTATCCTAAATTAAACAGCTTGGGATTAAGAGCTATGCAGAATGTTTATGGCAGTACAATGATTAATACCGGTCTATTCGGTTCATATGAACAACTGTATAACGCTGTTTTAGACAATGGTAACAGCAACACCTACAACAAGAGTTATGCACTCGGTACGATGCAAATCGCAGACCGCAATGGCGACGGTATAATTGACAACGGTGACAGATATTGGGTAAACAAACCCGGCACAACCCCGCTTACTCTTTACGGTGTCACTCTCGGTGGTGGCTGGAAAGGATTGGATGTTGAATTATTCTTCCAGGGAGCTGCCAATGTTACCGGTTCAATGCCGTCTCCGTTAAGAAGCCAGCAGGGGTATTTGTGGCAATACGCCAAATACCTGCTCAACACCAGCTACACGCCAGGCAATCCGAATCTCGACGCAACACTTCCATTGCCTAACAATGGCGGAAACAACTCGTATGGTTCAACCTTTATCGATCGTTGGGTATATGATGCTTCTTACCTGAAACTGAAGAACATCAGCATTCGTTATGACTTGAAACGTGACGTATTGAAAAACGTATCTTACATCAAAGGCTTAGACTTGAGTTTCGTTGTAACAAACGCATTCACTTGGGTAAACAAAAACTATCCGTTAAAGAACATGGCAGACCCTGAATATATTCCAACCGAAAGTATCTGGGGTAGCAGCGGTAAACTCGGAGCATATCCGACCCAGCGTTCTTACACATTCGGTGTAACAGTTACTTTATAATCAAAAACAACTGATAAATATTTAATTATGAGATTAATTGACAAAACAGGCCTCAGCCTGTTATCAAAAAATAAAATAGCAAGATTCATCACAAAGACATCCGTTCTATGTGTTGCTATGGCTTCTGTAGGATTAACAGCCTGCGACCCGTTAGGAGTAGAACCTACAGACAAAGTATTTGAAGATGACTTCTGGACAAACGCCCAATTGTCACGCGCATACGTCTATAAGTTTTATACTTGGGCTCCGGTTACCGCAAACCAGTATTTTACCTCTGAACAATGGTCTGACAATGCCATCGGAAATGATGAAACCGACTGGACAAGTTATCGCCAAAACAGTTTTTATCAAAGAACTTACGATGCGTTGAACGGTATAGATGGTTTTTCCGGTCCTTGGGGTGACCAATACAAAAAGATCCGTGCGACTAATTTAGGTATCGAGCGTATCCCGACAGTACCATCTATCCAGGAATCCGTCATGAACCAGCTTTTAGCCGAATGTCACTTCTTTAGAGGCTGGTTGTACTTTGAATTGGAACAATATTGGGGTGGCGTTCCTTATATAGACAGGGTTATGAATGTTTTCGATGAAACAATGTTGCCTAGGATCACCCGTGAAGAGTTGTTCGACAAAGTACTTGCCGACTTCGACAAATCACTTGAATATTTCAGCAAAACAGAGGAAACACCTCAACTCGGATTGGTGAACGCCGATGCCGTACAGACGATCAAATCACGTGTAGCCCTATATGCAGCATGTGCTGCAGATGCGGCCAAAAGCAATTTATATGAGAACCTGAGCGGTTCAGAAGAATCGAAAGCAATATATCGCTTTGAAAAAGGCTCGTCACACTATTATCAAATAGCATACGATGCGGCCAAGAGTGTCATTGGCAAATATAAACTGGATGAAAGCTATGCCAAACTGTTCAATAGCAGTGACGGCTATACCTCTTCCGAGTCTATCTGGCCTGTTATGTTCAACAAAGACAACCGCACCGGTTTTAATGTGGCATCTTGCCATGCCCCTGTCGGCAAGTATTACGGAAGTACAAATGATTTCAACAAAGATTGGGGTGTTCGCGGATCAACGTATCCCACACAAGATTTAGTTGACTGCTACTACCAAAAAGACGATGCCGACGGCAAATGGAAACAATGGTGGAAAACCAAACAAGCTACCGTAGACATGAACGGTTCTGTCGATGCCGATGGTAACTACAAAGCAGAAACGGAAAATTACGGCAAGATGTATGAAAACCGCGATGAACGATTCTATGCAACTGTTTTATATGATGGTTCTTATTATGCCGGCGTTGAAAAAGAAATGTATTTAATCGGTACATGGATCGACCTGTCAGAGCCAACCCAATCTGAAAAATACAGTGCTCTGCATACTGGTTTCAGAGACTCCGAAAACCTGTCTAAGCCAGTTAAATATGCTTCATCCAACACCATCACAAGTTATTATCCGGCCAAATACATTCAAGGTATTTTCAAAGAAGACGGGACATTGGAGACAGAGCAACGCAATGCCTACTACTTCATGGTTCGCTATGCCGAAGTACTTATGAACTATGCTGAAGCCGCTATCAAACTGAACAAAACAAGCGAAGCAGAAGATGCAATCAATCAAATACGCAGACGTGCTGGTTTGGACAATTTCGATTCATCTGTTGTAGGACATGATTTATGGGAAGAATACAAACTGCAACGCCGTATCGAATTTGCATACGAAGTTCCGGGACATCGTTATTACGATTTGCTTCGCTGGAGTGAAGCCGAAGGTAAAACAACTATCGAAGAATTGAACCGGGGTCCGAAGGGAATGTTAATCTTCAGAAAAGGAATAGAAAGTGAAAAAGTAGGCGAAAACGGTTATCCTGCACCTAAAAGCGATCCTAAATACTTTACACCACGTGTGGAAACACGCCGTTTCGACTACGACCGTTACAATAAAGTATTTGATAAGGGGAATTATTACAAATTGCCATTTACACAAACCGTTTTGGAATCAGAAAAAGCACTGGTACAAAACCCGGGATGGTAATCATTTTTTTATAAACACATAAAATAAAAACAAGAATGAAATTAGCTAGTAAATTATTTATAACAATCTTAGGAACTGCACTTTTCACCAGTTGTCAAAAAGGGCTGGTTTATGATGAAGTTCCGGCAGATGTATATGAAGACGTTTCGTTAAGCACCAACTTATGTAAAGTTGAAACTCGCGAAATCTTCACCCATAAAGTTTATCAGGTTAATTACAAACAGTGGGTAGATAATATGTTATTGGTAAGCAACATCGGGCTTGATTACAGATCAAACACCGAATACATCAATAATACCGGATCTGATGTAACTATTTTGGGAGAGGTAATCAAGCCCGGAGAAAAAATTATGGTGCAAAACAAACTGACTACCGAAGACGAAGCAAGTGCACCTGATGGCAAATTATATGTAATCAATGTTTTTGCAACAGCTAGAGCAACATATAAAACACCCAACAAAGGACACGTTTTCGTGGAATCGGAGTTTCAAGGAGAAGATATTAAATTTAGTACCCCGGGCGATAATGAAGGTCAATATCAAGAAGCAAGTATACCTGTAGACCCAACGAAGTTATCAGTAGCTCTTTTATTGAATAACAGCAAAGCTTGTGAAGTAGAAAGAGTAGGCGATGCTCCGGAACTGGGAAAACCGGGAGATTTCTCAAAGCCGCAACGTTATATGGTTGTTAATATCACCAGACGTCCGGAAGGAGAACCGGCCAGACGATTATATGAAGTCCGCGTACAATTATTAAAATAGTTGCCGGTTGAGTAAACAAATGGGGATGGCTATTTGTAGGCCATCTCCATCTGTTTTTATTGTGAATAATTTAATAATGAATATATGATAAAACAATTTGTAACCATATTAATCGTTTGTTTTAGCTCCATTGAATGCTTTTCGCAAAACAATCAATCAACCTTCCTTTTCCCTGAATTTACAGAAGCCATCGTACATTATAAAGACGGAAGAGCTTTCCAAGTACCTATTAATTATAATTTACTTGAAAGTAATTTCATTTTTATAGATAAGGATAAAAAGAAAAAAGAATTTTCCGATCCGGAACTTGTTATTTCCGTTAAAGTCGGCGACCGGGCTTTTCTTCCAATAACAGGAGATGAAATGGCTGAAGTCTTGCAAATTGATCCTAAAATATTAGTTCAATATAATGGTTACGCTCGAAAAACAAAAAATTTACCTTATGGAGGAAAAACAGAAACTGCCTCGGTGGGAGTCATATCCAACCTTCATTCTGGTACTGGTAGTTCTTCTTTAGACACCGAAAACATAACCGTAACAAACATTAATCATAGGTTCTATATCGAAAAAAATAAACGCCTTAAAAGATTCACCACTGAAAAACAATTCCTGAAACTATTTCCTAAACAAAAAGAAGAACTAAAGAAATACATCGATGAAAGCAAAGTTGATTTCAATTCTATCGAACAAGTAGTACAGCTTTGCAATCACGCCTTTACTATTGAAAAATAAAAGAAGAAACATTGGTGGTTTTAAGAACATACTGGTTTTATACTATTGGCGAAGTAAAAAACGACAAACAGGAATGTTCAATTTTAACCCCAAAAGAGGTGGTCCTTCAACAGCCACCTCTTTTACTTTTATACTCTACTCAAATGGCCATGGCCAAACACCACTACCATGATCTATGATTTCAAAATGTACAGAATAGAGATCATTTGCGTCAACAGAACCTGTTATCACTATTTTCTTTTTATTCTTTGTATCGTTTAAATATACCGTCAAATACACTATTCCTGATGCATCTAAAGTACATTCATCTTTTGCTGTAAACAAATAATCACCGGCAACTCCTCCTAGTGCTTGATAAATTTGACCATCATTTCCAACTTCCCAAATAACACGAACATTAATATCTCTCCCATCATATTGCATAGGATAATTTACATCATGCATTCCCGGAGACAAAGAATTAGAAAGAATAACATCTAAAGGTTCAGCTTCAACAGGATTTGCAAATCCACACAATGGCAATAAAGCCACTAAAAAAGTCAAAATAGCTTTCATAACGTAATTGTATTAAAAGATTAATATCTATCATAAAGATAATATATTCCCTTTACACAACAACTCGTTTAATCCCAATTAACTGCCATTCCTGTTGTCAAACTATTTCTTCTTTTCGATAACCATCAGCTTTCCATTATCGGTCCCGTAAAAAGCAATCGTATTCACGGGCTTTACATTTCCTTCCGCTTCAAAACGAACGACTTTATTCAGAGCTTCCAGAAACTCCTGCTCGCCTTTCAGATCAGGACACGCCATGCGCGTTGTGGCGACTTGCGGAAACTTAATGATGTTTTTCCGGGCTTCCGAATATTCGATATTGCCATTCATCCGGTTACAACCGGCATTGCCTGACAAATGGTTACGGGCAACATCAATGACAATAAGCTGTTTGCTGTCTGCCGGATCAAGTTTCTTACCGTTCAGTTCCACTACACTCCATTCGCCATTCAGGTCTGAATAGGAAGCCACCACAGCTTTTTGTGATTTACAGGAAGCAAATACGGCTATCCCCACAACTGCCAGGCAGAGATATAAATACTTCTTCATACGGTTTAATTTTTAGATAAAACAAGCAATACGTTGCCGTCCTGGTCTACCAGGGCCATTTCGCTTTCAGAATTACCGGCTTTAACCGCTTTCACATCACCCATCGCTTTCATGATCGCATCTTCCGTTGCCATGTCCGGACAAGCCATCATTGTAGCAGCACCCGGTGCAATAGTGATCGAAGAAACATCGTTGGCATCTAATGTAATGGTTGTATTGAACATATTACAACCGGCATTGCCATGCAATTTATTCTGAGCCATATCGAATTCCATATAGGGCAGTCCTTCTTTCAGAATCTTTTCGCCTTTTACTTCCACCACATTCCATTTACCTTCCAGTTTCTTTGCGTCTGTTTTGGCTTCAGAACAAGAAATCATCATCCCAAGTACCATCGGGAGCATCAATACATAAAAAATCACTCTTTTCATAATCTATACTATTTGTTATATCACTTACAAGGATAAGACGCCAAATCCGTCCAAATTGTTCCCCAAAGATATTCAATTTAGTCAATATTAACAAATCTTCCCTTCTACGCTACTTCCATGCGCCTGATGCTTTACATTATTTTCCGTAAGTTTGTACCCGACGAACAAACTATAAATGAGGATATAATGAAGAGATCAGGCATTGCACCTATTTTGATTTTACTGTTCATAGTAGGTATCTCCTGCAAAAACACCCCTAAACAATGCGAAGAAGAAGTTGACAGCGAATGGATCGACAGCCTCCAACGCGTATATCAATACGGTATCTGCATCGATACACTCGACCTGAAAGAGTATAAGATGAAAAACGGTGATAATCCGGCTGCAATCTTCTCTAACCTCGGTTTCTCTGCCTTAATGGCTGACAGTATCAGCAGATCGTCCAAAGAAGTTCTGGCCCCTACAAAGCTACAGGCGGGCATGCATTATTATACCTTCTCCATGCAAGACAGCACTGCACAGATACGCTACATTGCTTTTGCCAAATCGAAAACCGATTACGCAGTGATCGACTTTACCGGCGATACGATCAGTGCCTACGAGTTTAACAAGCCTATTACTTTAAAACGCCAGTACGTAGAAGGAACAATCAATTCCTCCTTATGGAACGTATTACAATCGAAAGGCGTAAACCCGTTGTTGGCAATCAATATAGCCGATGTCTTTGCCTGGCAAATAGACTTTTATGATGTAAAAGAGGGGGATTCTTTCCGTGTACTCTATGATATTGCTTATATCGACGACACAACTGCACTGAATATAAGCGGTATCCAGGGAGCAATCTTTACTCATCAGGGAAAAGACTTTGTTGCCATCCCCTTTACCCAGGACAGCGTATTCGAATACTTCGACCAGGACGGGAACAGTTTGCGTAAAGCATTCCTGAAAGCCCCGCTGGATATCTTCCGTATCACGTCACGCTTTACGAATGCCCGTTTCCATCCGATTCTGAAACGTTATCGCGCTCACCACGGGGTTGATTATGCAGCACCGGTCGGTACCCCGGTTAAAAGCATCGGAGCCGGAACCGTTATTGCCAAAGGATATCAGAATGGCGGCGGAAATTTCCTGAAAGTAAAACACAACTCCGTATATACCACCACTTATATGCATCTCAGCAAGTTCGCCAAAGGCATACAGGTGGGCAGTCATGTGCAGCAAGGTGAAGTGATCGCTTATGTGGGTTCTACCGGTCTCTCGACTGGTCCTCATCTCGATTTCCGTGTACACAAAAACGGCCAGCCGATAAATCCCCTGAACATGGAGGCACCTCCTTCATTGCCTGTCAAAGCGGAATTCCGCGACAGTTTTGCTATCGTAAAACAACAGGTACTTGCCGAATTGGACAGCATGCAAACACGGCATATAGAAGTTGCCGATACACTCTTGATAACGGAATAAATAGCCGGACAGGAAGGTTTCAAACGGATGCCTACCCGCGGATGAAGCGGTGCCTATCGGTTTCAGCTCCGATAACTATTGCTTTTAAGTAGAATTATGCTACATTTGTAGGAACTATAAATCACGCAAGTATGAAATTTTTAGGTAATATCATCTGGTTAATATTCGGCGGACTGATCACCAGTATTGAATATCTGGTTTCAAGCCTCCTGCTGATGGTTACGATCATCGGCATTCCATTCGGACTACAGACATTGAAACTGGCTCTGCTGGCTTTGTGGCCTTTTGGTAGCACGGTTACGGATAATGGCAATTCCGGAGGTTGCCTCTGCATTATCATGAACATTCTATGGATCATACTCGGAGGTTTCTGGATCTGCCTGACACACCTGGGATTCGGGTTACTGCTGTGTATCACCATCATCGGTATCCCCTGGGGAAGACAACATTTCAAGATGGCAGCCCTTGCCCTGACTCCTTTCGGTAAGAATATCAACTAATCCAAAACAGGATAGCTTTGCCGGGCTTCTGCCCGGCTGCAAGCATTGAAATGCCACCATTCATAAGGAATGATGCGGAACCCGGCATTTCTCATGATCCGGCGAAGCAAACGTCGGTTATCATAGGCTGTGCGATCTATTTTCCCGGCATCCAATAAAGCCTCTTCATTATTCGTATGAGCCTCTTCGCCAAAGAAATCGAATGGCGTTCCCATAGGAAGGGGAGCGCCTGTTTTATCAAGGATAGTTACATCTACTGCCATTCCATAATTATGCAATCCGCCGCCGTTAGCCGGATTGCTGACATAATTCACCTTATCGGTTCCGCGAACAAGTGCCCACATTTTACGTTGTACAGACATTGGGCGGGCCGCATCATAAACCACCAGCGTAAGGTCGGGATTTTCTTTTTTCAATAGCCGTTGAGCCGCGATAAGTTTCCCGGCGGCATCCGGATGAAGCCAGGCACGCGTGATTCCGGAATAAACAGCTTCCCCCATAAAATTATCGGGAGTTGCATAAACCAGTTGTACACGAATGGTAGAATCCAGTGCAGAGATATCGACCAGTCCTTTATTGCGCAGATAGGTATCCAGTTCTTCCGCATCAGCACAGGCACAAACAAACAGTACCGCTAACAGGAATATATGCTTCGGCCACTTCATCGGATTCTTTTTTAATCAATAGATATCTGCTCCACTTCTATCGGGTCATTCAGGAAGACTGAGGCTGCTTCCGAGAATTTCGCGGCAGACTCTGTAGTCAGGAAACGGCATTCTCCGCCACGGGTAAGTCGGCGGTCCATTTCCGGATGCCTGTTTAGATAGTCTTTCAGGCTCTCTGCCACGTATTCTCCCTGCGCAAAGACGGTTATCCCCTGCGGCAAATACTGTCTGATTTTGCCGATTAAAAGCGGATAATGCGTGCATCCCAGTACCAGTGTATCTATCCGGGGATCGACCGACAGAATATGATCCAGATGTTTTTGTACAAAATAATCCGCTCCGGGAGAATCGAACTCATTGTTCTCAACTAATGGAACCCACATCGGACAGGACTCTCCCGTCACAGTGATATGGGGAAACATTTTCTCAATCTCCAGTGAATAGGAATGTGAAGATATTGTTCCGGCTGTCCCCAGAATACCTATATGTTTTGTAGTGCTGACCTGATCCATCATTTCCACCGTCGGACGAATCACTCCCAACACACGGCGGACCGGATCCCAGTCCGGCAGATCACGCTGCTGAATGGTACGCAGGGCTTTTGCCGATGCCGTATTACACGCCAGAATCACCAACTGACACCCCTCGGAAAACAATTTCATTACAGCCTGGCGGGTGAAACGGTAAACCACCTCAAATGAACGTGGTCCATAAGGTGTACGTGCATTATCGCCCAGATAAATATAGTCATACTCAGGCATTGCCTGGCGGATCTTATCAAAGACTGTCAATCCACCATAGCCGGAGTCAAAAATCCCGATAGGTCCTGCTTTTTGTGAAAACATATTTCTTCCTTCTTTATATAATACAACAAAGGATGCCCTCCATAGAAAGGCATCCTTTGTTATATCTCTAATTAGAATCTATTATTTCAAGCCTAATTTAGCTTTTACCAACGGAGTAGCATCGATTGCAGCATTGCCGGTATAAAGAACGATACCAGGATTGTTATCGATGATATAAGCATAGCCTTTTTCATCACCTACAGCTTTGATAGCATTTCTAAGCTTATCCTGGATCGGAGCCAACAATTCCTGCTGTTTTTTATTCATATCCTGTTGTGCAACCTGTGTAAAGTTTTCAACACGCTGACGAATATCTTCCAATTCCTGTGTTCTTCTCAGTTTGATATTTTCAGTCATTGAATCCTGCTGAGCGATATAATCTGTATATTTCTTTTGGAATTCATCCTCCATCGTCTTCATCTCACCCGCATATTTGTCATTCATCTGCTTCATTGTTTCCTGCATAGCTGCTATTTCCGGCATAGCCATCATAATTTCCTGCGAATTAACAATTGCCACCTTTGCTTCCTGAGCAAAAACTCCTAACGGGAGGATCATCAACAAAAAAATAATCAGTTTCTTCATTTTCTATAAAATATTATTGTTATTAATCAATCATGTTATTTTGTGCATAAAGCGCACAAATGTAAGCATTTATTTTGAATATCCTAACTTTAACAGCACTTCATTGCTGATATCTATCTTCGGAGAAGCAAAAATAATACTCATCGCCGAAGCACGGTCAACAACGAGTTGATACCCCTTGTCTTCCGAAATCTCCTTTACGGCATTATAGATTTCATCCTGGATAGGTTTCATCAGGCTTTCACGCTTCTTGTACAACTCGCCTTCCGGTCCGAAATACTGACGTTTCAGGTTCTGTGCTTCCTGTTCCTTCTTCACAATCTCCTCTTCACGCTTCGTTTTCATCTCGGCAGAAAGGAATACCAAATCACTCTGATAGGTCTTATACATGTTTTGTGCTTCCTGCTGGATAGCTTCCACCTCATTCTGCCACTTCTTCGATACCTGGCTCAGCTGTTCGTTCGTCATCTCATAAGCCGGAATATTTTTTAGTATATACTCCATATCTATCAAGGCAAACTTTTGTGCCATACCGGCAAAAGAGCAAAGGAGCATCATACAACTCAAAACAATAATCTTCTTCATACGCTTTCTTTTTATAGTTTCACTCTCTGACTGCAAATATAGCAGAGGGTTTACTTTGTTCCAACGAATTATGGTTAACGCTTGACGATGAATTGTTAATTTTAAATTAATCCATTGTTTATTATTAGAACTCCTGTCCGATGATGAAGTGGAAGTTGCTTCCACCTGCACTACGAGCACCATCCACCTTGTCGAAACCATACGCCCAGTCGATACCCATCAAACCGATCATCGGCAAGAAGATACGTACACCAACACCGGCAGAACGTTTCAAGTCAAACGGATTAAAGCTCTTCAAATCTCGCCATGCATTACCTGCTTCAGCAAATACAAGACCGTAAATCGTAGAAGACGGTTCCAACAGGAACGGATAACGTAATTCCATTGCCAGACGAGAGTAAGCATAACCATAAGAGTTATATCCACCATTACCGGCAATACTACCGTTTTCGTAACCTCTCAAACCAATCGTTTCAGTCGCATACGTACTGGAGTATCCGCTCATACCGTCACCCCCCATATAGAATGTTTCAAACGGAGAACGTTTGTGCTTATTATAAGATCCCAGGAATCCGTATTCAACACGTGTCATCAATACCGGTGTACGTTTGATCGCTCTCGGAGCCAACGGAGAGAAGATCTTTGCTTTGAACTTCCATTTATGATACTCGATAAACTTAAACTTATCAGGATTATCGTCCGACATATTAGCATAGTCCTTTCCGTCCCATAAAGAATAAGGAGGAGTAGCACTGACTGACATAGAGAACTGCGAACCGCTACGAGTATACAACGGGTTGTCGATAGAGTTACGCTGCAACATCAATTCCAGGTTTACATTGTGGCAAGTACCGTTCTGCACCAGGAAGTATGCCCAGTCATGCATGATATACA
The DNA here is from genome assembly GCF_020091425.1 of Parabacteroides goldsteinii. Lineage (NCBI taxonomy): Bacteria > Pseudomonadati > Bacteroidota > Bacteroidia > Bacteroidales > Tannerellaceae > Parabacteroides > Parabacteroides goldsteinii. The sequence goes on from NZ_CP081906.1 coordinate 4,140,052, forward strand.
TCTGATAATTCAATGTAGCCATAAACTGGAAGTAGTCATCCGGCCAGTTCAGACGCTTACCATAACCGGCAGAAAGACCGAACATCATAATCGATTTACCCGGGTCGTATGCCAATTCATAGTTATTATTATAATAACCGCCATAGTTACCGTAGTAACCGCCATACATGCTATTTCCATAATAAGGATAGCCACCGTAATAATTCGACATGCTGTTATTATAGTAGTTACTACTGATATCAGTCTGTTTGGAGAAATAAGCACTTACAGAAAGAGTATTCGGACGTCTTCCGCCGAACCACGGGTCCATAAATGAAATACTATAAGCCTGATAGTAGCGACCGTTAGTTTGTCCACTCAATGTCAATGTCTGGCCTTCCCCCTGCGGGATAATACCTTTATAAGTTTTCGGATTCAGGAAGTTCTTCATGGAGAAGTTCGTAAACTTCAGACTCAACTTACCGATCACACCTGTTTGTCCCCAACCGGCCGAGAACTCAATCTGGTCGTTCGCCTTCGATGTCAGGTTATATTGGATATCCACTGTTCCGTTCTCCGGATCAGGTATCGGCTTCGGCTCCATATTTTCCGGATCGAAATGTCCCATCTGGGCAATTTCACGAACGGAACGCATCAAGTCTTCACGGCTGAACAACATACCTGGCTTGGTACGAAGCTCACGACGTACGATATCTTCATACAAACGGTCGTTACCATTAATGATTACACGGTTGATGGTAGCCTGCGGGCCTTCCTGGATACGTACTTCCAAAGAGATAGAGTCGTTATCCACATCCACTTCTACCGGGTCGGCACTGAAGAAGATATAACCATTATTATAATACACATTGGAAACCGCATCTTCGTCTGTCGTCAAACGTTCATTCAACTTCTTCTGGTTATACACCTCTCCCGGTTTCATTCCCAGGATTGATTCCAAAAAGTCAGATGCATACTGCGTATTACCCACGAAACGGATATCTTTCAGATAATATTTATCACCTTCTTCAACCTTCAGGTAGATGTCGACTTTCTTTTCATTAAAGTTGACAACACTGTCCGATAGCAGCACTGCATCACGATAACCGTGTTCGTTGTATTTAGCGATAATATTATTTTTATCATTCTCGTATTCTTCAGTAGTAAACTTCTTTGTACTGAATGCTTCCAGGATACTGGTTTTCCAGTCGTTCGGAAGACTGAACTTTTCATTCGTCTTCTTCATCGCCTTCTTCAGGTCCCTTGCTGATAGCGCTTCATTACCTTCGAAGTAAATACGGTGGATCTTTGTCTTTTCGTTCTTATCGATATTAATATCAACAATCACCTCGCCTTCTTTCGACAAGTCGTCACGCTGTACAATATCAACGTCTACATTCTTAAAACCTTTGCCGTCAAAGAACTTCTGAATAACGATCTTTGCACGGTCCATCAGGTTGGGAGTTACCTGAAAACCTTTCTTCAAACCCAACTTGGCTTCAAGGTCTTCCCTCTCTCCTTTCTTGATACCATGATAATTTACTTCCGATATACGGGGACGTTGTTTCAACTGAATTTCCAGCCAAACTTGGTCACCTTCAATCTTGGTTGCCAGGATTTTTACATCCGAGAACAATCCGTGTTTCCAAAAACGCTTTACCGCTGTTGTAATCTCACCTCCGGCGTCGGGGATAGTGACCACGTCACCTACCGATAATCCGGAGAAACCGATTAACACGAAATCATCATAATTCTTAATACCCGTCACCTTAATATCGGCAATCTTATACCGCTTCGGCGTCGACGAATAATTAATGACCGGCACTTCTGCCGGTACTTCAACCTGGGTAGTGTCACTTTCCTGGGCAAATGCTCCGCAGGCAAAACCTAGGAAAATAAAAAACAGCACTATTCTTTTGTACATATAACAGCTATTGTTTATAAGATTAATTGCTCACTTGTCTTACCGAAACGGCGTTCACGTTGCTGGTAATACAATATAGCTTCATACAACTCTTCTTCTCTGAATGCCGGCCAAAAAACATCGGTAAAGTAGAACTCCGCATACGAACATTGCCACAGCAGAAAGTTACTGATGCGTTTTTCTCCTCCGGTTCGAATCAGCAGATCCGGATCGGGAATGCCTTTGGTCGTCAGGTGGTCCGAGACCACTGTCTCGGTTATATCGTTGGGGTTTATTTTCTTTTCCAGTACTTGGACGGCGAGCTGTCTGACAGCTTCTGTTATTTCCCAGCGGGAAGAATAACTAAGCGCCAATACCAGGGTAGTTCCCGTATTGGCAGAAGTTTGTTTAATACAATCCAGCAACGTTGCATGCGCATCCTCCGGCAGACGGTCCAAATTACCGATCGCCATCAGACGTACATTATTTTTCATCAGATCCGGAGTTTCACGATGGATGGCAGAGACAAGCAGGCTCATCAACGCTTTCACCTCCGCTTCAGGCCGGTTCCAGTTTTCTGTCGAAAATGTGTACACTGTCAGGTACTTCAGTCCAATCGTCGTTGCCGCCTCTACCACTTTACGCACGGAAACAACGCCCTCCTGGTGTCCATAGCTCCGGTCTTTCCCTTGCGCTTTGGCCCAACGTCCGTTTCCATCCATAATAATCGCCACATGTTGCGGCAAGCGATCTTTGTCTATTTCCTCTATCAATGACATAGTGTTTCTCAGTATCTAAACGTACTGTTGCTGTTTATACTATTACATGGCCTGTTACGCGGACCGAAGTCCCAGGTAACAGATAGCAGTAAAAATGAATACCAATCTTTGTTCTTCAAGAAACTGCCACTTATCTGATACGGATTATCCAGTATTGCATTATCCCCGTTCGTAACATCGAATTTATCTCCGAACAATTTACGGAACGAGAACTCGCATCCCAGGTTAATCCTGTTCTTGATCTTGTACTTCACGCCTACCCCTAACGGGATATTCGGTCCGAAAAACGCTTCATTACCTGTTCCATATGTAATCCCTAATCCTAGGAACACATAAGGAGTGAAGCGCTTCGCCCCAGCATAAGCAAATTTATCACTGTACGGAAAGAAGTTAAACTCCATCTGTCCGCCCAGTTCTACCAGGCTACGGCTGAACGATGCCTGCGCATTGTCCGGAAAAACATTTTCCAGTCCTTCCGTGCTGCCTGAAACCTGTCCCCACATCAGATTGCCTTTGAAAGCCCATCTGAAGTTGGCATTATAACGGAATACTGCTCCCACTGCCGGATTCATTCCTTTAAAGAAAGCATTCTTGTTGGCATCTCCCATATAGAAAGCGCCACCGGCCATTCCGCCTATTTCATATTTATATTCCTGTGCGTGGAGACCGGTAAATGAGCCGGCCATCAGTATCAGTATAAGAATCCGTCGAAAAAAAGTTGAAGTCATATGCAATGCTGTTATGTTCTACACCTCTTTTTCTAACGCTAAATTCTTCCTAAAATTATACTTTCCTCCACGAACTTTCTCAATCCTTAAAACCTAAACGGTTTATACGGCCTTTCCAGATCTGGTCCAGATCATTTGCATTATTATTCTCTTTACCGCCGAAAATTAGCATAAAATTCTCTTTATCCACTAAAACGGAAGCAAAACCTCTCGCTTTATAATCTTCCGGCATCACAGTCAGCGTGTCTGACAATGTCCATGTCACACCTCTGTCTATGGAGAAATAAATATCTTTAAACGCTTTATTCGATTCACCGATACCACCTATCAGGCAGAACTTATCATCATAAGCAGAAAGCATTACACCTTCTCTCTTATCGAAATAATCAGATTCTATATCAGTCAGTAAAACCCATTGTTTACCATTCATGGTGCCCCAGGCTGAATTCTGCAATTTACCGTTCTTGTCTTTTCCGGCAACCACTGTCAAACTGTTTTGCTTGCTACTACTTGAATAAGAAGCCAAAGAACCAAAACCGCTTACTGGGAATTCATCCGGAACAACATCACCGGTTGTCCATTTCTTATCCTTATCCATAAAAGCAAAACTCCGTGTACCGTTCTCTTCTACAATTGCAGACAGGAACGAAGTCTGGCCTAAACCTATTTCGTTATTAATTGCTCCCAACAAAGCATTTACAGACGGTGTTTGATCTACAAGCGTCCAATCCTGTCCGTTAACAGAACGATAGAGCGCCCCTTTGGTTGTAGGCACAAATAAAGCGTCATCATACTCAGTTATCTGAGAAAGACGAACTTCACCAGCCGGCAGACCGTTCAATGTCATTTCCGTCCAGCTTTTTGCATCGGAAACAGAAGAACTATATAATGAATATCCTTTGCTTGCATCAGTTCCCTGTGCGTACATATAATAATATTCATTATTCTCTTCACCCCATGTAACCACTTTTTGTTCTTTTACCGGGAATCCTAAAACGCTAGAATCATACAGTTCCCAACTCATGGAATCAGGCACCATCTGATGAACATTTACCTGAGCGATATACGTTTTCTTTGTAATACCGTCGTATGCGGCAGTTACAAATTTAACAGGTTTGGAGAAGTCCAAAGAGTCTTCCCTATTCCAGAAAAAAGTAGAGTCAGGCAAAGCATCCTGATTCACTTCGATTGTATAGGTACCTGTTGCTACAGACACTGTACAAACAACTTTCTCGATCTCTGTGCCAAACGGCAAGGAGTCCGGGTTAAAAATACGTCCGTTTACCTGATCGATCACAAACTTCACTGTATCCAACTTTCCCCCCAGGATTGAATCATGATCCACAGAGAATGCCGTTATCTGACAATCCTTAGGTATCTCATACTCCTGATCGTCTGAATTCAGACAAGAAGACAGAAACAATGCAATACATCCCGCTACAAATAGTACTATTCTATTTTTCATCCAAAAATAAGTTTGTTGCATATAAAGCCACAAAAGTAGAAACATTTTTTGCTTTATTCCCAATATCGGCTAATATTTATAATATTTTAGTTCCGTTAAACTACTTCGCTCACTGATTTTTCCGTGAAAAAACAGTGATTACGTGGTTCTGAACTTTTTTCACGTCCGTTAACGACAAAGATGCCACCCTGTTCAAATCCGGTGCTTTTACACCCGATTCCAGATTGACAGGGGCTGTTTCAACCAATATCTGATCCCATAAATTCTCCTCCAGAAAATGCTCAAGAAGCACAGCTCCCCCTTCCACCATCAACGAATTTAATTTACGGATATACAATTCGTGCATCACCTGCGACAAGACAGGCTGTGAAAAATCGAGGGTGACGTACTCCACATTCTCCCGGTTTTCCGCTTTTCCGACGGTAAAGACCAGCGTTTTCACTGTTGCGTCAAACAAATGATAATGCGAGGGGATACGTAAAGTCCGGTCGAGCACCACCCTGACAGGTGAGTTTCCAGCCCAATGCCGTACCGTTAACGAAGGGTTATCCAGGAAAGCCGTCTGCGTCCCGACCATGATAGCCGCCACATTCGCCCGCAAAGAATGCACCCTGCGCATCGTCTCCGGTGAAGACAATACGACAGCCGGTGAGGTATTATCCGTCCGCCCGCGGTCCATAAAACCGTCCGCACTCTGCGCCCATTTCAAATAAATGTAAGGCCGCCGCTTTTCCTGAAAAGTCATAAACACCCGGTTCAACTCCCGGGCTTCCTTTTCCATCACACCGGTTACCACTTCCACACCTGCTTCACGCAGCATCCGTACCCCTCTTCCCGACACTTCCGGAAACGGGTCCAGACACCCGATCACCACACGCGGTATCCGCTTTTTTATGATCAACTCCGCACAGGGAGGTGTCTTCCCATAGTGCGAACAGGGTTCCAGGCTAACGTATATCGTAGCCTCTTTCAACAAAGACTCATCACGAACCGAAGCGATTGCATTCACCTCGGCATGCGCTTCGCCATATTTCCGGTGATAGCCTTCTCCGATAATTTTACCCTGATGCACGATCACGGCTCCAACCATCGGATTCGGTGCCACATTGCCCGCTCCGCCACGGGCTAGTGAAATACAACGAGCCATATATTTATTCTCAACCTCGACCATTTTCTTTGCTTATAAATGGTTTTTGCATTACTTTTGCATTAAAATTAAATTGATATGACTGGGACTGTCGCCTATATACAAAATACGCTCAAAGATTATTATCCGCCAAGTGAAATTAAAGCATTCATTCGTTTGATAATGGAACGCGTTTGCGATATTCAGCCGCACCAATTCTTACTCTGCAAAGATAAAGAATTATCTGAGAAGGAGAAGACACAGATTTATAATATCGTAGAACGATTGGTAAAATATGAGCCGATCCAATATATTTTCGGTAAAACAGACTTTTACGGATTTGAGTTTCTAGTGAACCCGTCAGTGCTGATCCCCCGTCCGGAAACGGAAGAATTGGTGGAATTGATCGTACACGATTATGCCAAAAAGAGTATTGACATTCTGGACGTAGGTACCGGTAGCGGCTGCATTGCCATTACTTTAAGGAGATTACTGAAGAAAGCACAGGTTTCAGCACTCGACATCTCTCCGGAGGCATTGAAAATAGCCAAAAGAAATGCCGGAATCAACCGCGTACAGCTGACTTTTTACGAAAAAGATATTCTCCAGCCATCCAAAACGGCTGATTCCATAGAAGATGAATTCGATGTCATCGTCAGCAACCCTCCCTATGTCATGGAGAAGGAAAAAGCGGAAATGGAGAAAAACGTGCTCGACTACGAACCTTCGCTGGCACTGTTCGTACCCGACGACAACCCGTTGTTGTTTTACAATAACATCGCCCGCTTTGCCGAACAGAAACTGAAAAAGAAAGGCTACCTCTATTTCGAGATCAACGCACAGATGGGCGAAGCCGTGGTAAATATGCTGCGCATGATGGAATTTAAGAATGTGGAACTGATACAGGACCTGTCGGGCAAAGACCGCTTCGTAAAGGCACAGACATGGAACAGATAACCGAACCCGAAATGCTACGCCGCGCAGCCGCTTACTGCTCGACTGCCGAACGCTGCATCCAGGATGTACAAAAAAAGATTAAAGCCGCCGGCCTCTCCCAGGAGGAAGGCGAGCGGATCATTGCACGTCTGCTCCAGGAAAAATTCATCGACGAACATCGTTTCGCCCGTTATTTCGTGAACGACAAACTGCGCTTCAACAAATGGGGACGCATCAAAATCGCATACGAACTTCAAAAAAGGAATATCCCTGCCCCCATCCGTTCGGAAGCGCTGGAAGGGATAGACGAAAAAGAATATGCCGATATCCTCCAATCGTTGCTGAAGGCGAAAAAGAAATCGACCAAAGGCAAGGACGAACGGGATATCTACATCAAACTCCTCCGTTTTGCTGCCAGCCGTGGCTTTGAAAGCCGGGAAGCATCCCGTTGTCTGAAACAATTATTCAACGGGAACGATTATGAGGAAGATTTTTAATGACCTGCTGCACCTCTTTTTTCCTAAGCTCTGCATGCTGTGCCAGACACCTCTCGTCGGAGGGGAAGAGCATATCTGCCTGAAATGTCTTTGCGACCTGCCCCGTACAGGACACAATTTTCTGGAAGAGAACCCCGCCACCTACCTGTTCGGTGGAAAAGTCCCGGTTTACCATGCAGCTGCTTTCCTGCATTACGAAAAAGGCGGCCATGTGCAACAGCTTATCCATTCCCTGAAATACCACGACAACCGTGAGATCGGTTTCCGCCTGGGACGTATGGCCGGCCTGAGGTATCAGAAAGAAATCCTGTCAGACCGCCCGGACCTCCTCCTCCCCGTCCCGCTCCATCCCAAGAAGCGAAAACAGCGCGGCTACAACCAGTCCGAATGGATCGCCCGCGGCCTCAACACCCTTTTGAAACTCCCGATCGACACCACCAGCCTCCGCCGCACCAAAGAGACAGAAACGCAGACGCACAAACAGACATACGACCGTTGGCTGAATATGCAGGATATTTTCTCTGTCGTCGACAGCGAAGCTCTGGCAGGAAAACACATCCTCCTTATCGACGACGTCATCACCACCGGATCGACGATCGGAGCATGTGCCGAAGCACTGCTGACGATCCCGGGAGTACGGGTGAGCGTGCTGGCGATAGCGATGGCGTAAAAAATGACTACTCGCTCACAAAACGCTTTAAATCATAAAACATTAAACGAGTTTCGTCATTCTTATCCTTCTCAGTAATAAAATCAAAACCTGACTTTTGATAGAAAACAATAGCATCCTCATATGCATCCACTGTAATAAACCGACACCCCGTCCGATTCCCATGAGTGAATAAATATTTGATAAAACGTATAATATCTTTTCCCAAACCTTGTTGCGCATATTCAAGGGACACTGCCAATCGTCCAATCTTTACCGCTGGATAATGTTTTCGCCTTTTAGGATTAGGTATGCGTCGGCTCAACTTATTCCATACTGAGTTTTGTTCCGGATCAGACGATATTTTATCATTCAATCAACTGAAATAAGCAACAGTTTTATTTGTAGATAAATCTTCTAGCAAATAGGTTACCGCCATCAGGTCGACCAAATATTTTCGGGCATCATCCAATAAAAAACCGTTTAAGTCCTCATCCTTGCACTTAAACGGTTTTATCTCTGTATCTACCTTTAGCAGTATAAAATTAAAATCTTCAAAAGCTATCTTCTACAAAGTAAATGAAGCAATGGCCTTGAATTTCTCGAAAGCATTTTTTGCAGCTTCCTTTTCCTCTTTAGACTCTGGTTTTATATTGGCAATCTTTTCAGAAAAATGTTTAGCATCTTTCCCTGTCAAAACCGGAGTTTCTTTAATTGGTTTAGCCATAGCATAATCTATATTATGGTGCAAAGATAATGCTTTTATTTCGGAATAGAATAATTAACGTCGCTTTTAAAGTTACAAAGTAAGTTTATTAACCAACGAAAGCCCGGCGGATCGTTCCGTCGGGCTTTGTTTGTGTCTGTTTTCACTCTTCACAGAGGTAGAACAGAAGAACTTTATTTCATTACTTTAGTATTAATATTTACCGCTTGTTCGCCTGTCACAGGGTAATTGGAGTTCGATATCACCTCGCGGTAAATTTAGAATTATTTTGATTATAAATATTTCTTATAAGAGAGACGCAGCTTAGTACGCCTCCCTATATGAATCTTATTTTACAATAGCTTTAACAGCAGCTTCGCCTTCAACTGTAACGATTACTACACCTGCAGGAGCAGAGATTGTAGCGTTATCAGAAGAAACAACTGTACTAGCTACAGTCTGACCTAATACATTAGCAACTGTTACAGTCTTACCTGCTGCGTTCAATACCTGAACACCACCTTCTACAGTTACAACCTTAACAGCAGAAACAGCTTCGATTGCATCATTTGAAGTAGGTACGTCATTACCTTCAGACAATGTGAAGATCTGAGCATCACGCATGATTTCGTCGATATCACCTTTATCTCCTTCATGATCTTCAGATGAACCTGTTGTTGCAGTGTGGCGTGCAATAACCGGGCAACCGTTCTGTACTTTAATCCATCCACCTGTGAATGAACCTGCTGCTGCACGTTCTGATTCGATGAAGAAGTTTTCTTCGTCACCTCTGTTGATCAGACGCAAAGAGAATGTATAAGGTGAGTCTAATGTTACAGGAGTCAATTTAGCCAACTTAGCAGGATCGATAACACCACCTTTTTCTTCAGCAACCTTCAGGCTTGCAAGAGTAACATCTTGTTTCAAAGGATCGTTAGACAGGATATAAAGTTTACCATCCTGATAAATACCTTCTACGAAGCCCAGACGATCATAGCTTTCAAATTTGTAATCCTTACCATAATTTTTCATATTGATCAGGAAGCGACCTGTCATATAACCTTTATAAGGATCAGCATGTCCACAAGGATCTGTTACTTCGTAACCATGAATATCACACCAGTAACCATCAGCAACAGTTGCTGTATCTACAGCGAACAAGAACTCAGGCATAATTCCAGCATGATCAGAAACTTTGAATGAAGCCATTGAAGGATTGTAACCTTCAGCCTGGTGAACACCTTCAGATGTTAATCCAAGGAATCCGAATGTTTCATTTCCATTTCCTTCATACAGATATTCGTTAGCAGCACCTCTCTTCAAGAAGAACTTAACAGTCTTGTCAGCTGTCAGATCACGATACAACTGTACATCAAGAGGAGCGATAGCAAATGTTGTGCTAGGCTGACTAGGGATGTTGTCCAACTCATCATAAGCCAATTTGGCTGTAGATTCCAAAGAAGCCTGGCTTACAGCTGTGTTAGCAGTACCACTAACAGTTTCTGCCTTGATCAGTACATAAGTTTCAGTATTATCTTCACCCATTATTTCATCTGACTTGAAGAAGAATACAGCTTTTTCCAAACCGGCAGCATCACCTTCAGTTTCAGTCATAGCCTTGTAGTAAGTCGGTCTACCGCTTTCAACCAACTGATAGATCCAAGTCTTATCGTTGTCTACCAATGTATTATCCAACACTTTTACATTGTATGCTTTTCTTGACAAAGCAGGCAGATTACCAACCTTATTACCGAATGGAACTGTAGCTACTTCAACAAATTCATAGCTGCTACTCTGTTCTGCAGAAGGAACAAAGAACTTATCATCTACGTTCAGGAAGTGTTCGCTTACCAAGTTGTCGTTCAATTCGAATGTGAATTTCTTAACCAACAAGTCACCACCTGCATTATAGTAACCATGTTCTGCTTTTTCCAAAGCATTTTTATCTGTAACTTCAGCGATAGTATAAGCTTCACGATTATTCAATTTAGAGTCAGCAAGACCTGTGTAATTTTCATCGATAATGAAGTATTTACCATCTTTTACATAAAGCTGTCCATCAAATACAGAAGCTCCACTAGCCATATCAAATTCGCGGTTCTCGATAATAACCTGCTCGTTACCTTTCTTCCCGAATGTCCACATAGTTGCAGGCATGTTGTCGTAGTTCTGATTATCTGTCGGAACATCCCACTGCATCTTACCAGCAAAGTTACATACGATATATTCTTTATCTTCTTTGTTCTTAATCTGATTCAGCTTATCGTAAGTTAATTCCGCACGTTTCAGGTAAGAGAACTTCTGTTCGATAGAAGCCTTAACAGCAAAACCGTCTTTTGAAGCCGGAGCTACAGTGATCACATTTTTACCATTTGCTAATTTTGTTATTGTGAAAGATACTGATTTTTCGTCGTAATCTTTTACAGCAGCATTAACAACAGAGTTGGCTGAAGTAATATAGCGAATACCAGAACCTGCGGCAGTTTCTTCTCCCTTCACTGTAAATCCATTGGCAGCCTTACATGATGCAAACGCAATTCCTCTATTATATTCATCATCTGTCATGATACCGGCATTCAGCGGTTCGATAAACAGACTGTCATTTGTCGGGAAATAAGTTGCACGGAACATTGTACGCGCCAGCAAGTTATTAGTCGTTCCCGGTTTTACATCTGCTACAACTTTCACACTTGGAGATACACTAGGGAGTTTATCTTCTTCATAGCGTTCAGTACTAATCTGCAAATATTTTGTAGGATCACTCTTCAACTGGAATGACAAATTGAAGTTCGCATAAGGAACACCGAAAGTAGTAGACGGATCAGCAACCAAACTTTGTACCGCAACATATTCTTGCTCCAAAACATCTGCACCTATCACATCCTCTTCCTCAACTGTAAATTTGAAGTTGCCCTTACCGTCAGCATCCAAACGATTGTTGAAATCTTCTTTAGTCATAAAGAAAGGAGCAGCAACTACCGGTTTGATTTCCAAACCATCTACATCATTCGGATTGGAAGGAAGAGCATCAATATGAACAGCTACTAATGATGTTACCGTTGCATCTGCATTAGTAGTAGTCTTAACGGCATAACCATTATTCTTTAATGCACCATTGATTGCATCGTTATCAATAGTAGAAGTTGCTTTCTTCAAAGTCATTACCAACTTTTTAGAAGCATCAGCAGGATCTGTGTAAACAGAATACAATTTGGTCCAACCCATTACCTGAGCACCATTATTATTCAGATACCAGTTCCATTCGTTAATACCTTTGCTCAGATATTCCACGTTAGCATCTTGAGCCAAAGTCTGGTCGAAAGACAATTCATAACCGGTTTCTTTATTTACAAACGTAAATTTACCACCGCTCACACCATCTTCAGCCGTATATTTGATCTTCCACAAAGATGCTGTTAAAGGAGCCTTACCGTTTTCATTCTTTTCAACAACGCGCAAATAGATTTTACCTGTTTTTGTATCGCGTTCCTGAATCAGGACATCAGCAATAGGAGTAGAATCGTCATTTACTTCCAACTGATACCAAAGACCTTCCTCAACCTGTTTTACATCCTTTACCCAAGGAGCACCAGTAACAGTCTTCAACCAACCGTTAGCCGGATCAAGTACCGGGTTTTTATTCCCTGCAATGTTTGTATAGCCAGTCTGACCCAGGCGATACTCAAAATCAGTACCTGCATCATAAGTCTGCGCAGCTACTGATCCGGTCACCAAGGCGGCAGCCATCAAAGTAAAAAACTTTTTGTTCATAATCAATAAATTTAATATTAATAATAGTGTTATAAAAGTCTGTACAGAGGATACGTCAAAATGTCATAAATTGTTAAATGACGAGTTTAAACGTTCCTTTTTTCTAGTCACGTTTTTTCTCTTCTTTTGCTTTCGTATAAAAAAGGATGAATTTTGTACTAACTTCGTTATTGTATTGATAAGAAAGGATATAGAAAAGAAAAAAATATTTGGAAAAAGATTGGAGGTTCAAAAGAATGTTGTAATTTTGCTGGCGAGAAAAAAGGAACCTTTTTTTTAGTCAGTCTTTTCTACTTCTCTAACTATTAATAATCATAATTTACAAGCACTTTTCGAGCCCAGTAGAATAAACTGTTTTCTTCAATACCCTTCCAACGGGTGCTTACCCGTCAGAATCCCGATGCCTACTCGTTTTCGGGGCGATAACTATCCGTTTCCAAAAAGGCCGTTTTAGGCCGGTGAAATGTTAATGAGTCTCACGAGTGTCACGAGTCTCACCCCCATTTTTCATTTTTTGACATTTTTGCCTTTTTCTGTCTTGCGGTAGTAACCGGTTGATACTAAAACGACAAGGCTATATTCTTGTGCTTTTTTCAACATACGGAACACACTCGAACGGCTAATTCCCCGGACACCGGCCTCATCGATTATATCCGACGTCTTAAACTCATCCGGCATCACATCGAACAGGTCGACCTGCGCATCCGGCAACTTATGACGCTGATCCGTATCGCTATGCTTCAACGACGTGCTCACCAGCAACGAATGACTCAGGCAGCGGGTCCCGATATGGAAAGCGATATCGAAATCGTCATCCAAAATCTCGATTTCTTCCGCCGTACTCTTCGTTTCACCCTTGCGGATTCCCGTCAGTGTCATCGCTATACGGAAGATAATCAAGCGATGGCGCAACACAACCGAAGCAACATCATCGTTCCCGAATACGCGTACATTATTATATTCACGTTCAAAGTAACGGTCAAGCCTTTTACGCTGCTTATCAGAAAAGACAACGAAGGTCGGAGACTTCTCCAGATGCACCGCCATATCAAGTACCCGTTGCCCCAGCCTTTCAAAATAACGCACGCTGCACATCGTATCGTCGACCGATGTAAGCGGTTGATAGTCGGCACGGCCGGTTATACGGTAAATCAGCAGACGGCTATAAAGGCCGCTCTCGGCCGAAGGGATCAGCTTCAACAACATGCCTGGGGTACCCGTTGCCAGAAAACCCAATTCGGGAAACTCAATAAAAGAAGTCCCGTTGGTTTTCGATGAACAGCCGATCCGTTCATATTGGAAAGCCTGGTTCAACACATAACTATACCCTCCGAAGTCCTGCATAATCGTATTGTTTACCGATTCGAGTTCTGTCTCATACAAAAACGAAACATAAGGACTGTTCACATCCAACTGCTCGATCATACGCGCCGTTGTCGTGTAACCACTCATATGCAAACGCTTCTGACAGACCGGCACCGGCTCTTCCGGAGGAAGTCCTACCGGCTTCTTTCCTTCCGCGGCACGTACCTGCGCCTTATTAAAGTTGCTTCTTCAACATGCCGCTGACACCCGGCATGATGGTACTGAGCACGGTCAGCGAAGAGAGGACCATCAGGACATATTCCCGATCGTCGGCAGCCACCTTCAGGACGTCCGAAAGTAGTCCGGGAAAACGGTCGATCACCGCCCTGTCGAAGTGAGGCAAACCGACTTCATCCGGATCAATATCAAAGCCTAGAGACGAATCTCCCTCAACAGTCGGATTTTCAGAAATGGGGGTGAGACTCGTGACACTCGTGAGACTCTTCCGGCCGGTGGAAGCCGTCGGAGGGCACCAGGGATTGCTGCCGTGCGACGAGCGGTAACGGCGATACACGTCGGCCACCTCTTTATAAAAAGCATCCGGATCATAGCTGGCAAAGCAACCGCGGTTGGCATCCTTGCCGGAGATATCCACCGTTACACCGGGAAGGTCTTTCTCGATCATCGCCCGCACCTGTTCGAATGCTTGCAGATGATGTTCCTGATCGCTGTCCACCAGCACGAAGAGTTTGTTTCCCGTATGGGAAGGACTGATATGCCCGGCTTTCACATAACCAAGTTGCGCAGCCTGGCTAAGAATTTGCTCAGGTGGCAACAGCACATCATCAAGATCGAAGCAGATGCAACCGGAGTAACGAACCATATGTTCGAGTTTACGGCCTCCAGCTTGGCTTTCAGTTCGCGGGAGGTGCGTATCCATTCCCACATACGTTTATAGGCAACAACCGGCGTGTGGCCGGGGAAATACAGTTGGGCGAATCCCGTTACGCCATAGGCTCTCCTCCAGGAAAAAACTTCTGTTTTTTTTATCTTCCATAATTATTTATAAATTATAATATTAACACACCACAATACAAGCATTATATCAATACGTTGTTCCGCAAAAGACGAATATTTATCAAATAAAAAATACATACTGAACATTACGCACCATCCCACAGCCTCCCATGAAGGCAAATGCCTGTATTATCTTTGCAATGTAGTTCAGAAACAAGCTCTTATTACACTAACCCTTAAACATTTAACAGTATGTCAGTAAAGTACAAGCTAGTCTTGAAAAAAGACCTTACCAAAGGAGCGGCAGCGGATGCGAAACGTTATTACGCCTCCGCTCCGGTGAGCGGAATGATGGATTTCGACTCCATCTGTGAATTGATAGCCGACCGTTCCACAGCGAGCGATGGCGACGTGGCACTGGTTGTTCTCGGTCTGATTCGTGCGATGGAAGAAGCTTTACTCCGCAACGAAGTTGTTCAACTTGGAAGACTAGGTAATTTCCGGTTGTCGATCGGTAGTTCCGGAACAGTCGAAGAAAAAGATTTTCAAGCCAACATGATCCGTAAACCGAAAATCATCTTCACCCCCGGCGATAAGCTACGCGCCATGATCGAAAAAGTAAGCCTCGAACGCATCGGCAAGGAGCCGGAAGCGCCGGAAGAAGGCGGAAGCGACCGCCCGGAAATTGAGTAATTTTTAATTTTCAATCTTCAATTAAAAAGTATGACAGCACAACAAATCAGCTTCGTCAAGAACTCCCTGCAGGCCGCCGTGTCTGCGGGAGCCTCTTTCAACATGAATCCTACCGTGATACTGGCACAGGCTGCCTTCGAAAGCGGATGGGGAATGAGCAAACTGGCAACGGGCAGCAACAACTATTTCGGTCTGACGGCCTACGGTTGCAGTAACCAGTACTGGCACGGTAGCAAAACAACGGTGAACACCGGCAGTTACTCCCTGGATTTCCGCCGGTACGACACCCGCGAAAATTCCTTTCTCGACTTCGCCCGCCTGATCCGCAACAACTACCGTACCGCCTGGCAGGCCAGCAACAATCCGGAAGCCTATGCCCGCGAGATAGCCTACAGCCCGTATATCAGCGAACTAAACGGCGACGACCGCGAAACCTACCGCCAAAGCCTGGTCCAGATAGAGAAGACGGTACGGGCGATTGTTGAGATTATTGTTTAATCATTCATTTAATCCAAAAACAACCATGTCCAAATTCAAACGAATCATCGAATTCATTCTTGCTTTGCTTAATTTTTTGTTTCATTTCAAACCGTCAACAGATGATAAAACGGCTATCGGTACTAAAACTTATCCCAACCCTGCTGCTCCGCCTGGCACGGAAAGGGATCACCCTGTATTTGAAACTATCCCTTAGGATACGGCTGCGGCTGCCATAGGGATAAGGCTGCCGGTCAACGCCTCCCGAAGGCTGGCCGGTGGCCTTTTTATTTTTAATAACATCTTTTTACCCCCTCATTTTTTTCAGGTTCTACAAGGTTATCTCATTCTGTTTACCTACTTTTGCAGACTGATATAAATATATATGTAGGATTGTATGAAAACACTGGAAAGATTAGTTGCAGAAAAATTATTAAAGATTAAAGCCGTTAAATTACAACCGGCAAATCCGTTCACTTGGGCTTCAGGCTGGAGATCACCCATTTATAATGATAACAGAAAGACGCTTTCTTATCCGGCTGTTCGTAGTTTCATCAAATTGGAACTGGCACGCGTAATCAGCGAAAAATATGAAAACGCAGATGCTATCGCAGGTGTAGCCACAGGGGCTATTGCACAGGGTGCATTAGTAGCCGATTTGCTTGGACTTCCATTTGTTTATATTCGTGCTACCCCAAAAGATCACGGACTGGAAAACCTGATCGAAGGTGAACTGAAACCGGGTTCGAAAGTTGTCATCATCGAAGACTTGGTATCGACCGGAGGAAGCAGTCTGAAAGCCGTACAAGCAGTACGTAATTTCGGTTGCGATGTGGTCGGTATGGTTGCTATCTTTACATATGGATTCCCTGTTGCTGTAGAAGCATTCAAAGATGCAAAAGTACAGTTGACAACCTTGAGCAATTACGATGCAGTCCTGGAAGAAGCCGTACGCACGGATTATATCGACGAATCCGAAATTTCAATCCTCCAAGAATGGCGTAAGGATCCCTCAAACTGGAATCCTGGTGTTTAATCATAAATGACCCGGAATGACAGAATTTGTAAGTGAGATCAAAACGATCCCCTATAACGAGGATCGTGTCTATGCAATGCTGTCCGACCTTTCCAACCTGGAACGGGTGAAGGACCGCATTCCACAAGATAAAATCAAAGACTTCGAGTTCGACAGCGACTCTTGCAGTTTCGCTGTCGATCCCGTAGGTAAAATAACTTTTCAGATCGTAGAACGCGAACCGAGCAAAACGATCAAATTTACTACTACCAATTCGCCCGTGCCACTCTTCCTGTGGATTCAACTGAAACAGGTGGAAGAAGCCGACACGCGATTGAAAATGACGATACGCGCCGATCTGAACCCGTTTATCAAACCGATGGTATCAAAACCGTTGCAGGACGCTCTCGACAAAATATCAACTGTGATTGCCTCCCTGCCCTATTAATTCTCCGCATTATGGCTCAGAAACTTTGGGAAAAAAATGTACAGGTAGACAAGGAAGTCGAAACATTTACCGTAGGTAAGGACCGCGAGATGGACCTTTACCTGGCTAAATACGACGTTCTTGGCTCGATGGCTCATATAACGATGCTGGAAAGCATCGGGTTGCTCGCAAAAGAAGAACTGACGGTTCTGCTGGCGGAGCTGAAAAACATCTATGCCGTGGCCGACCGCGGTGAGTTCGTGATCGAAGAGGGCGTGGAAGACGTCCATTCGCAGGTGGAACTGATGCTGACACGCCGCCTGGGCGATATCGGCAAGAAGATACATAGCGGACGTTCGCGCAACGACCAGGTGCTGCTGGATTTGAAACTGTACACGCGTGCACAAATCCGGGAGTTGGTAGAACTGACGAACGGCTTGTTCGAGGTGCTGATCAGCCAGAGTAACCGTTACAAAGAAGTGCTGATGCCGGGGTATACGCATTTACAGATTGCGATGCCTTCATCGTTCGGCCTGTGGTTCGGGGCGTATGCCGAGAGCCTGGCGGATGATTTGCAGATGATGCAGGCAGCCTATAAGGTTTGCAACCGTAACCCGCTGGGTTCGGCAGCCGGATACGGTTCGTCTTTCCCGCTGAATCGCCAGATGACAACCGACCTGCTGGGCTTCGACTCGATGGACTACAACGTTGTCTATGCACAGATGGGACGCGGCAAGATGGAACGTACGGTAGCTTTCGCTATGGCGGGCATTGCCGCAACGCTTTCAAAACTGGCCTTCGATGCTTGCATGTTCAACAGCCAGAACTTTGGATTCATCAAATTGCCGGACCAGTTTACGACGGGTTCGAGCATCATGCCGCATAAGAAGAATCCGGACGTATTCGAACTGACGCGCGCAAAATGTAACAAGATACAGGGCCTTCCGCAGCAGATTACATTAATATGCAACAACCTGCCGTCGGGGTATTTCCGCGACTTGCAGATTATCAAAGAGGTGTTCCTGCCTGCTTTCGACGAACTGAAGGATTGTATCCGCATGGTAACGCACATGATGCGCGAAGTGAAGGTGAACGACCATATTCTGGAAGATGACAAATATGCCTTGCTGTTCAGCGTAGAAGAGGTGAACCGCCTCGTATTGGAGGGTGTACCTTTCCGCGACGCTTACAAACAGGTCGGTCTGAATATAGAAGCGGGCAAATTCACTCCGAATAAAGCGGTCAGCCATACGCACGAAGGTAGTATCGGTAATCTATGCAATGATAGTATTTCTGCTCTGATGCAAAATATTATTGACGGTTTCTCGTTTAGTAAAGTAAACGAAGCAGAAAAGGAACTGTTAGCATAATTATATGAAAAGAATATTTTTTTGTTTGGTAGTACTGTTGGCGATGTCGTGCAATAAGGTAAACGTCTCGAACATTCCTTATGCACGGGTATATCTGGAACTGGATTTGACCTACAAAGACAAGGACCTGGTAGGTGCTCTTAATTTTAAAGAAATAACATCTACCAGCGGTCAGAACTACGGTACGCAACTCGGATATTCGGGAGTACTGGTAGTTAGCGGATTCGATTCCAGCGGTAACACCAAGTATTATGCCTATGACCTCTGCTGTCCTCACGAAGCAAATAAAAATACAATGGTCAAAGCTGACAATACCGGCTGGGCAGAATGCCCCAAGTGCGGAACCAAATACGAAATAGCGTATGGTACTGGAACTCCGTCAGATGGCCCGTCAGAATTTGCATTAACGAGATTCGATGTCACTCAGCAGGGGAACAAATTATTAATCCGGTATTAAAAAAATCATCCTCTAAAGAGATTTTTTTAGTCAAATGTTTGCAAATACAAAAATTTCGTCTACCTTTGCACACGCAAACGAAAACAATGCGGAAGTAGCTCAGTTGGTAGAGCATAACCTTGCCAAGGTTAGGGTCGCGGGTTCGAGTCCCGTCTTCCGCTCATCTCTAAGAGAAGGGATGCTCGAATGGTGGAATCGGTAGACACGAAGGACTTAAAATCCTTTGGCCATTGCGGCTGTGCGGGTTCAAGTCCCGCTTCGAGTACAGTTTGATTTAATTGCGGAAGTAGCTCAGTTGGTAGAGCATAACCTTGCCAAGGTTAGGGTCGCGGGTTCGAGTCCCGTCTTCCGCTCGCTTCCAAAAGGCCTCGGTATTGCTTGCAATATCGGGGCTTTTTATTTTGCAAAAAGAGATAATAAAAAAGCCCCGCTCTAAATGCGAGGCCGTATGTCAGAACGAAGATGCTACTTGTTTTTCCAATGCTTCTTTTATAAATGCATTTATAGAAATCCCTGCTTGTTTAGCCAGCATGGCTATTTTATTATGAATTTCGGGCGAAATACGCACATTCAAAGAACCTGAATAGCTTTTATGAGGCTCAATGCCTTCCTCTTCGCAATATGCCAGATAATCATCTACAGCCTCTTGAAAAGCCTTCCGTAATTCACTCACGCTTTCTCCCTCGAAATTCACAAGTGCATTAATGCCTTCTACCTTTCCAAAGAAGACATTATCTTTCTCGCTGAAATTAACAGAGCCGATATAATCTTTATAAGTTAATGTATTCATCGTAGCCTCCTTCATTTAATAAATCCTGCATCAATCAAATCATTTAATACCTGCTTCATAGCGTATGCCTTAATAATATTGCCCGGATGCGGCTTATGCAGCATGATCGGACGTTTATCCTTATTCTTATAAACCACCCTCGAACCAGACGTTTTGCCTTTATTCGATTTTTCATAGCCAAAACATTTTAAAAGCTTTTCTAATTCATCAAATGTGAAATCTGACGGTAAAGCCTTAAAACGTTCTATAAGTTTTTCTTTAGTCCCCATTTGGTTAATCTTTTTGCAAATGTAACTATTAATTAGTTGCAAACAATATCATACTTACAATTTAACAAAAAGGGCCATAGCATTTCTGCCACAGCCCCTCCTTCATAGACACACCAATATTTATAACTATCGTATAAATATCTTCTTTACCTCTCTATATGTCTTTTCTGAATAATCCATTAGACGCAAATATAAGAATTAATTCAACATTCCAATAACATTTCGGATGTAAGCGCTTAAAATTCGGCTTATAACAGTTATTTTGACGTTTTTTTCACAAACAATAAAAAAGCCCGGCCTGCAATCAGACCGGGCCCTATCTTTATCAGATACGAATTATTTTCCTTGTAAGCCGGCATCCATCGCGGCAGCAGCCTTACGACCGTCGCCCATGGCCAGGATTACGGTTGCACCACCACGAACGATGTCGCCTCCGGCATATACATCCGGCAAAGCGGAACGCATGGTATCCTGATCGACTACGATTGTTCCCCATTTGCTTACTTCCAGACCGCTGAAGGCACGCGGGATAAGCGGGTTGGGAGAAACACCGACGCTGACGATTACCTCGTCCACATCAATGGTATCGATGGCTCCTTCGATAGCCACCGGACGGCGACGTCCGGAAGCATCCGGTTCGCCCAGCTCCATCTTCTGCAAACGCATCTGTTTGACACGGCCTCTTTCATCGCCGATATATTCGATAGGATTATGCAGCGTCATAAATTCCACACCTTCTTCCTTGGCATGTTTTACTTCTTCCACACGGGCAGGCATTTCCTCTTCGCTACGACGGTAAACAATCATAGCACGTTCGGCTCCCAGGCGGCGGGCTGTACGTACAGAGTCCATCGCCGTGTTACCACCACCGATTACGGCCACTTTCTTGCCTTGCAATACCGGCGTATCGCTCTCCGGATTGGCGGCATCCATCAGGTTGACACGTGTCAGGTATTCGTTGGACGACATGACACCAATCAGGTTTTCGCCCGGTATATTCATAAAGTTAGGCAGACCGGCACCGCTGGCTGCAAAGAAGCCTTTGAAGCCTTCTTCATGCAGATCGTCATAACTGATAGTCTTTCCGACGATGCAGTTCGTGACGAACTTCACTCCCATCTTACGCAGGCCTTCGATTTCCACGTCTACAATCTTATTCGGCAAACGGAATTCGGGAATACCGTATTTCAATACGCCGCCAATCTCGTGCAGCGCCTCGAACACCGTCACGTCGTATCCGCGTTTTGCCATATCACCGGCAAAAGACAATCCGGCAGGACCGGAACCGATTACGGCGACCTTGATACCGTTCTTTTCTGCTACCTCCGGTACGGAGATATTGCCGCTCTCCCGTTCGTAGTCGGCTGCGAAACGCTCCAGATAACCGATAGCAACAGGAGCCTTTTTCATCTTCAAGTGGATACATTTGCTTTCGCACTGCTTTTCCTGCGGACATACACGGCCGCAAACGGCAGGCAGGGCACTGGTTTCTTTCAGGACCCTAGCCGCTTCCAGAAATTCACCCCGTTCGATATTCTTGATAAACGTCGGGATATTGATACTTACCGGACAGCCTTCCATACAGGTCGGATTCGGGCAGTCGAGGCAGCGTTGTGCCTCCTGCATGGCCTGTTCCTTCGTCAATCCCAGGTTTACCTCTTCCAGGCGGGTATGACTACGGTATTCGGCATCCAGTTCATTCATTTCTACACGGGGAATATCCGTGCGTTCTTTATTTTTTTTGCTTTTGCGCAGTTCTTCTCTCCAGGGTTCGGAACGGCGGGCTGCAATTAATTCTGCTGTTGTCATTTGTTTCAGTGGTTATTTCTTTTCAATATCTTTATAAGCACCCAGACGCATAAGCATCTCATCGAAATCAACCTGGTGGGCATCGAACTCCGGTCCGTCCACACAGACAAACTTGGTCTTTCCGCCTACCGTGATACGGCAAGCACCACACATGCCGGTTCCGTCTACCATGATCGTGTTCAACGAAGCGACAGTAGGTATCTCATATTTCTTTGTAAGGGCTGAAACGAATTTCATCATGATGGCCGGGCCGATGGTTACACAAAGGTCTACCTTCTCACGGTTGATGACACTTTCTACGCCGTTTGTTACCAGTCCCTGGGTACCGTATGAGCCGTCGTCGGTCATAACGATCACTTCGTCTGAGTTTGCACGCATCTGTTCTTCCAGAATCACCAGGTCTTTCGTACGGGCTGCCAGAACAACGATCACCCGGTTGCCAGCCTTATGAAAAGCCTCAACGATAGGCAGCAGCGGGGCTACACCTACACCACCTCCGGCGCAAACTACGGTACCTACCTTTTCGATATGGGTAGCCTGTCCCAGCGGACCTACCAGGTCGGTAATATAATCGCCTACGTTCAAATCGCAGATCTTCTTGGATGAACCGCCTACAGCCTGAATCACAAGTGTGATGGTTCCTTTCTGAGTATCTGCACCTGCAATGGTTAAAGGGATACGTTCACCTTTCTCTCCCACCTTCACGATCACAAAGTGACCGGCTTTGCGTGAGCGGGCAATCAGAGGAGCCTCCACTTCCAGCTTCACGACATTGGCAGAGAAATGTTCTTTACTTACAATTTTATTCATTCTAATCGCTACTGTTGATAGTTTATTTTGTTGATTTGCTTGCAAAAATATATCAAAAAAGTGAATCTATTAGTATTTTGCCAAAGAAAAAGGCTTTATTCGAACAATCCTTCGTCGCGAAGCAGCATTAAAATCGCCGAATGGGGCACGATCAGGAACTTTTCGTCGTTAAACTTAATCTCGTAGGCGGCATTCTGCAGATAAACAGCCAGATCGCCTTCGTGCGCCTGCAAAGGCAGATAATGGACGGCTTCGTCTTCCTTCTTCTCCCATACTTCATGCTCTTCCTTCTGCGAAGGTAGCGGAAAACCGGGACCTACCTTGATGATATAGCCGCTTTGTATCTTCTCCTGCTGTACGGTGGGCGGCAGGTAAAGGCCTGATTTAGTCTGACTCTGCGGATTCTTCGGCTTGATAAGCACCTTGTCGCCTATCATGATGAATTTGTCTATGTCTTTTTGGTCGATTGATAATTGCATAATTACTGAATAAATAGAATTAATAAATGAGAACAAATCTACAAAATATCTTTATATACGAGACGAATAAGTATAAAAAACGGCCATAGGCATTGCCTGACTCTTCTTTATTCTTATATTACGCCAACTTTATAACAGACTACAACATGAAAACATTACCTCTTCTATTTTTTACTTTTTTCCTGGCAACCGGTTGCTCAGGTACGAAAAAAGATTCCGCCGCACAACCGGATAACGGAGAAGAAACGGCAGAAACAACAATACAGCCGGCCGCTCCCATCTGGTATGAAGGAGAAAAACCTATCTTTTTTAATGTAGAAGAGAATTATCCGGAAACGAATATCCGCCTGAGCGATCTCTCCGATGCGTTGTATATACCACTGGAGACCAACGACAGTACGCTTCTGAGGCAAATCGGGACATGCGAGGGCAACGAATATTTGCTGACTAACGACTTCATCTACGCACAAGAAGAGCAAGCGGCTATTTATATATTCAAAAGAGACGGCAGCCTGGTCCGGAAAATCGACCATAAGGGCAGAGGACCGGGCGAATACAGCTATATAAGCAGCTATGCCGTCGATACCCTCCGGAAAGAGATCTTCGTTCAGGATGCCAACCTAAAGAAAGGATGCACGTATGTCTACGACCTCGAAGGGAACTTCAAACGTACCTTCCTCAACAAAGCGAAAGAGATCACGATCCTCAACGACTCGCTCCTGCTCAATTATTTCAGATACAATCCGGGAGGTCCGCGCTATTCGGTCGTCCGCAAAGAAGACGGAAGCACGGTAAAAAAATTACCGATCCGCTTCCCAACCCAACTGCCTCACGATAGCCACGGGCGCCTGGCCTACGGAAGCCTGGTAAAGAGCCCTAAAGGGGCCTTTATGGCTAATTTGGGCAATGATACCATCTTTGAAATCCGGCAAGACTTGCAGGTCATTCCGCGTATCATCGACCAAAGCAAATATCCCACCACTTTTGCCCAGGTGCATCCGACGATCGAGACCGAGCGCTACCTGATGTTCTATATCCTGCGTTGCCATTCGTATAAGCCGTATGTCGACGAGCATTACTACATCTATGACAAGAAAGACAACCAGATCTACAAGATGACCGACTATCCGGGCAATTCATACTGGACGCTGATGGACGATTATCCGCACATCACCAACTGGAACACAACACAGAATAGCAACATTGCCGTACGTACCCGTCAGGTCTACGCCTTACAGGAAGCCGAAGGTAAACATGGCGATGCCGAATTGAAAAAACTGATCGAAACACTCGATGACGATGCCAATCCGGTTTTACAGATCATGCTGTTCCACACGGTAGATCAGATAAAGAAGTAATCAGGCAGAGTGATCGTTTAAAATGCAAATAGCACGCAGATAACATAGATCGAGCAGATGAACACAGATTTATTAATTAAAATATCTGCGTCAATCTGCTCGATCTATGTTATCTGTGTTATCTGTTACGTTAAATGGAACGTCCCTTAAACACGTTAGACTGTTCGGTCGGATACAGGGTACCGGTAAATGAAATACGGTTGCTGTTGAAGTTAGGACTGACAGTGGCCGTACATTTGTTGGAGCCTTTCACCATGCGGAAAGTCACGTTTGCCGAAACGGCTACGCCTTGTACCATCATACTGAAAGTAATATTGCCTTTCTTATCGGTCTTCATTTCCACATTCGAAGCGTTTCCTTCTACAGTGATTCCGCCGATACCGTTAGGACCTGCGTAAGCTCCGTTGAATGCCAACTGGATAGTTGCGCGGTTGCCATCCATAGAGACGAAGTTGGTACTCGGAGTGACATAAACAAAACGTCCGCGTTTAAATTCCACACGATCGGCTTCGAGCACGAAGTCCTTGTCGTTAAGAGCCTGGACGGCTTGTTCGAACAATGCCATATTTTCAGCTTCTTCGGCTGCTTTACGGGCTTCTTTCTCTGCTTTCTTGGCAGCTTTCTCGGCTGCTTTATCCTGTTGTGCCATCATTGTCCCTGAACCGGCACTAAACAGCAGGACAGCTAGCAATAATAATACTCTTTTCATACTTCTATTCTTTTTAATTATTAATCGGATACTGAGATATTTTTGACGCGAATGATACAGATAACGCGGATTAAAACATCAATGTACATTTTTCTTAGCCAGGCCATCCGCGTCAAATATATCTCTTTTTGTATATATAGACAAATAACGTGCCGGTAAGTTCAATTTATCCCCTTACTTTTTATGTTTTTAACATGGTACCACAGGAAACCCCAGGCAGTTACGGCCGCAATGAAGTCTGAAAACGGCGAAGCGTACCACACCCCGTCCAGTCCCCACACATGCGGAAATGTCAGAAGGGCAGGAATCAGGAAAAGACACTGACGGCTCAGGCTCAGGAACATCGCTTTCCAGGCAATACCGATACTCTGAAAAAACTGGCTGATGGAAATCTGCGAACCGACCACCACGAAAACGAGCAGGCTGATGCGCAAACCGTTTGCCGTCACCTCAATCAGTTCGGGGTCGTTGGTAAAGGCCCGGGCTATTATTTCCGGAAACAGGACACTGCACAGACAACCGATCCCCATAATAACGGTCGATGTGATAATCACCAGCCACAAGGTATCCTGCACACGCTTATGCTGACCGGCCCCGTAGTTGAAGCCGACGATCGGCTGCATCCCCTGCGCAATACCGATAATCAACATCACCAGAAGCATCCCGACACTGGTGATGATACCGTTGGCCCCCAAAGCCAGGTCACCGCCATATTGTTTCAAGGCGTAGTTCTGGATAACGACAACCAGGCTACCCGCCAGCTGCATGGCGAAAGGCGAAACACCGATCGTCAGGATATTCCATACCACATGGCCCTCCAGTTTGAAAGTACCTTTATGGAAACGGACAATGCTGTCTTTCTGAATAAAATGGTTCATGACGAACAGGGTACTGAGCAGCATGGAGATGATCGTTGCAATAGCCGCCCCCCGGATACCCATATCCAGCCAGAAGATAAAGATCGGGTCGAGTATCACGTTGGCTATCGCTCCGATCAGCATGGTAAACATGGCCTTCTTCGGATAGCCGGATGCACGCATGACAGCGTTGAAACCAAAGCTGAGCGAAGTCAGGATCGTTCCGGGGACCACAATATTCAGGTAGTCTTTGGCATAAGGAATCGTTTGTTCGCTTCCGCCAAAGGCCAGCAGGAGGTCTTCCATCCAGATCATACAGGGGACGACCGTGATGATCGTAATAATGAATGTCAGCGTAAAAGCATTTCCCAGGACCTTTTCCGCCATCTCGTTTGCTTTCCGCCCCAGATGGATGGAGACACGGGTAGCCGCACCTGCCCCCACCAGCATACCGAATGCCTGCAAGAAGAGCAGGATCGGGAAGGTCAGCGTCAGTCCGGCAATAGCCAGCGCACCGACTCCCTGACCGATAAAGACACGGTCTACAATATTATACAAAGCATTTACCATCGTCCCGATCACCGCCGGGATAGCATACTGCAACAGCAGGCGGCTCACTTTCTCGTTCTCCAGCCGTCCGATTATTTCATTTGCCATAATTCATCTACACTTATCTTGTTATACTTTCGTTCTTCATTAATCGTATGCCCCGGAAAGCGATGCTTACTCCCTCCCCTTATGGCGTCCGGTATCCCTCTCCGGTAAGGGCAGGGATAGCTCCCCCTGTTGTTCTGGTAGTGCACCATCGGGATGATGCTATTCACACCACCGGGATGAGGTAGTCAACATCATCCTGATGAGGCAGTCAACACCATCCCGATGAGGCAGTCAGCACCACCGGGGTGGTGCGAACCCCGCCCTTACCGTCCCGCACAGTGCCGCCTTACCGTTTCGACCAGTGCCGCCACCCCGGATACCACCTTCACCTCCCCTCCGGGCAGGGTCAGCGACAGATGACGGGCGTCGAGGCAGTTGATATTGAGCTGTCCGTCTTTCACTGCCGAAGGACGGAAGCCGTTACGGATCATAGCATTGCCTACCCAATAGGAAACAAGGAAGTCGCCCTCCACTCCTATCGGTTCGACGGGTGCCTTCGTATTCAGTTTTCCGGTTGACGGATCGAAAACAATCCCTTCTTTTCCGAAGAAAGACTCGAAGGCGCCGCTCAGGATCAGGTCTTCGGGCGTACCGCACGCCATCGGACGGCCTTTTTCCTGTAGCCAGAGGCAATCGCCCATCTGGATCGCCAGGTCGAGGTCGTGGGTGGAAAGCAGGATCGCTTTATGTTGTTCTACGGCCAGCTTATGCAGCAGCACCATGGTCTCGATCCGGCTGGTAACGTCGAGGAAAGCCGTCGGCTCATCCAGCAGGATGATCGGGCATTGTTGTGCCAGGGCTTTGGCGATCATGGCCTTCTGCCGTTCTCCGTCGCTCAGTTCGGATACGTAGTTTTGTGCTTTATGGGCAATGCCGGCTGCCGTCAGCGATTGTTCGATAATCTCCCTATCGGTTTTCTTCAACTGTCCGAAGAAACCGGTGTACGGATGACGGCCCAAAGACACCAGTTCGTAAACGGTGATGCCGCCCGCATTCGTCTTTTCCGTCAGTACAACACCTACCGTCAGTGAAAAGTTGCTTTGAGAGTAGGAAGACAACGGTTTTCCCATCAGGCGGATCTCGCCGCTCAAGGGAGGCTGGAAACCGCAGAGCGTGCGCAGCAACGTTGACTTTCCGGCACCGTTCAGTCCGAGAAGGCAGGTGACTTCGCCCGGTCGCAGGCGCAGGTTCAGGTCGTCGTGGATGACCTTGCGCTTTCCGCCTTTCAGCAGGTAGCCAATACTGAGGCGGCTGGCTTCTATTACAGGTTCTTGCATATTCATCAGTCGAAGTATTGGATATTTTTACGATTCACAATCACATAAATAATGACCGGCGCACCCAGCATGGGGGTTACGGCATTCAACGGGAGTATATTATTGGTTCCGGGCATCACCATCAGTATATTACACAACAGGGCGATACAGGAACCGGCAAGCATCGTGACGGGCACCAGCATCTTATGGTTGGACGAACCCAGCATCAGACGGGCGATATGCGGCACGGCAAGTCCGATGAAGGAGATCGGGCCACAGAAAGCGGTCGTCGTAGCCGTCAGTAAACCGGTACAGAACAGGATGGCAATACGGGTCCGCTTGATCTTGATCCCCAGGTTGGCCGCGTACATTTCGCCCAGCAGCAGGGCGTTCAACGGCTTTATCAAGAGGATTGCCAGCAGCAGTCCGGTCAACGTGAACAGGAGGAAATAAGGCAGTTGCATCAGCGATACGCCGGAGAAATTGCCAAGGCCCCACATGACAAAAGCGTGTACCTTATCCGTCGAGGCATAGTAATTCAGGACAGAGATCAGGGAAGAGGCCAGGTAACCGATCATGATACCGATGATCAGCAGCATGACATTGCTCTTCACCTTTGCCGAAAACCAGATGATCAGTCCCAGGATACAGGCGGCACCGGCAAAGGCTGCGATAATAACCGCCAGGTAGCCGCTGATGGGCAACTCCGTCACCATACTGAGCGTCCCGCCGAAATAGAGCATGATGGCCGCAACTCCCAGGTTTGCCCCGTCGCTGATCCCCAGGATGGAAGGGCCTGCCAGCGGGTTACGGAACAGAGTCTGCAATAACAGGCCGCTGGTAGCCAGTGAGGCTCCGGCAAGCAAAGCCGTAACCGCCTGCGGGAAACGGGATTGCAGGATGATATTCTGCCAGGCGGGCCGGCCCACGTCTTTCCCCAGAAGGATATCGATCACGCTCTCCAGCGGGATGGAAACGGCACCGTACACCAGGCCTCCCATAAAAAGTAGGGCCAGGAGAAGCGGCAAGAGGAAGTATGGTAAAGCGATTTGTTTAAACATTTCTATTTAGTTATTATCCTATTTGAGAGTTTCACATCTTATCAGTTTTGAATGTTACTTTTCTCTTGAAAGAAAAGTAACCAAAAGTTCAAGGCTGCATCCGCTTCGCTACTCCGCATCCTACGTTCGCTGTCGTCTGTGAACTCGCTACGCTCAAACAGCACAGCCTCCGGGCGCTCACTACGGATGCTTCGCTTTACGCTCACCAGATGAGGCCTTTCATAGAACGCTTTGCGTTCTCTTAAGATTGCCGATACTACCTGTTAAATCCGCAAGTTTTTGTTCTATAAGTACCGGTATCGGCCATCCTAAGAGGAAGCACAGCTTCCTTGAAAAGGCCTAAGCGGGTGAACGTCCGCGTAGGGGGAAGACGAAGCGGTTAAAAAAATCCGTTGTCTGAGCGAAGCGAGTTTCGGATTTTTCAGCGAAGTCTTTCACCGGAGCAGTGAAGCCGGTTAAGCCTTGATCTTTTGACTACTTTTCCATCAAGGGAAAAGTAGGTTCAATTATTTCTATATTCAATACTCACTCCGTTCCTTCTCTTTGATAAATCCGTTGCGGTAGGCATACAGCAACTTTTCCAGGTCATGAATCTGGCGTTGCAGGTCGGCGCCTTTATCGGTATCTTTCACCATCTGGCGGTGAGAGCTCAACTCGACCACAATCGTGGTGGAACGGATATCACGGCCTTCCTTGATTGCCTGGTCGGTAGACAGGAACGGTTCGTGCTGTACCAACTGGAAACCGCGGGAATGATAAACCAGCGTATAACCGGCAATACCGGTCTCGGGATGGTAAGGTCTGGAGAAACCGCCGTCGATAACCAGCAACTTGCCGTTTGCCTTGATCGGGTTTTCTCCCTGGATGGAGCGGACAGGCACATGACCGTTGATGATATGGCGGTGAGGCCCGGTCACCCCGAACTCGTCCAGTATCATATCGCATACCTTTTCTTCTTCACGCAGGGTATAATACGCCCCTTTCTCTTCCTTCTGCACCTCTTTATCATCGATAAAAGCCCGTTCGAAGGTTGCCATCTTGCTCTTGTCGAACAAAGGAGAGTCTTTTCCTCCCCAAAGATACCAGATGTAATCGAGGGCAAAGTCCTTCTCCGGAGAGCCGTCCGAATCGAAATAAGCGGTACGGATCAACTGGTCGACCTTATCCAGCAAAGCCTTACCCTTGTATTCCTGCCCTTCGATACAAATGTTCTTCAACGTTCCGTCGGCGTTCATCGGGACAGAGGCATGAAACAGCAGGTTGGAGTTACAAACCTGATACATACTGCCATGCCGGAAGAGGCAACGCATATGTTTCTTCAGCTTCTCGCTGCATTCGAACGAGTGGAGCATGCGGTGCATCAGGTCTTCCTCCTCGATAGACAGCGCGTACGGGTCTTTCGGGTTGATGGTAGGCCAGTTTTTGTCTTTCAGTTCATACTCTTTCCCGTCCAGATGGATGGTCCCGCGTTTCAGGTCGATATGGTGTAACAACAGGCGGTCGTCCATATCGAATTCGGGGCGGCGGCGGATAATATCCCCTTCCAGCTTGAACTGGATGATCGTTATTGCCTTGTGCATCTGCGAGATCAGGCGGATCGTCTTTTCGTCGAAAGCCGAGTCGGCCCCATTAGTCTTCGGCATGAACAATTCGCAGGGATCGTCGCCATAAATATCCATTGCAAAGGTAGCCAGAGGTAGCAGGTTGATGCCATAGCCATCCTCCAGGGTTGCCAGGTTACCGAAACGGAGGCACATGCGGATCACATTGGCGATGCTCCCCAAGTTGCCCGAGGCCGCCCCCATCCACAGGACATCGTGGTTACCCCACTGGATATCGAAATGATGGTAGTCGCAAAGCGTATCCATAATGATATGTGCTCCCGGGCCACGATCGTAGATATCGCCGATCACATGCAGCAGGTCAATCGTCAGCCGCTGTATCAGGTTACACATGGCGATAATGAAATCGTTTGCCCGCCCGGTCGAGATGATCGTTTTGATGATCTGGTCCACATAGGCCGACTTGTTAGGCTCGACCGACGACTCATGCAACAGCTCCTGGATGATATAGGAGAACTCTTTCGGTAATGCCTTGCGCACTTTCGAGCGGGTATATTTGGACGATACATTACGGCACACCCTCACCAGTTGGTTCAAGGTGATCAGATACCAGTCGTCCAGATCGGGTTCCTTCGAGCTGACCAGTTCCAGTTTCTGTTCCGGGTAATAGATCAGCGTACAGAGTTCTTTCTTCTCGTAATCGCGCAATGTATTGCTGAATATCTCATTCACTTTACGTTTGATCGCACCGGAGGCATTTTTCAGCACATGATTGAACGCCTGATGTTCTCCGTGAATATCAGACAGGAAATGCTCCGTACCCTTCGGTAAGTTCAGGATCGCCTCCAGGTTAATGATCTCTGTACTGGCATCTGCAACAGTCGGGAAACTACGTGCCAGCAATTGCAGATAACGCAGGTCACCAAGCACATATTCGGGTGTTATATCTTTCGTCATATAGTGTTTACTGTCTTATTTCGTGCAAAGATAAACAAATACAGGGAGACAATTCATTACAAAAGCATTATTTACGGAAGGCTGCTTTATCATAAACAAAAGAAAAGCGCCCTCTGGGGGCATACCTGATATCTCCTTTCCCGACAGAGAGCTTCGATAAACACACAAAGCCCCGGAAGACGAATCCCCGGGGCTTGCTTTTTTGTCTGTTTTCACTCTTCACAGAGGCAGAACAGAAGAACTTTATTTCATTACTTTAGTATTAATAAATATCACTTGTTCACCTGTCACAGGGTAATTAACGCTATTGCGCTGCGTGATACTCTATTAGAATTATTTGATTATAAATAATTTCTTATTTAACGATTGCTTTTACAGCAGCTTCGCCTTCTACAGCTACAAATACTACACCTGCAGGAGTTGAGATTGTTGCTTCGTTAGAAGTAACCACTGTGTTAGCAATTGTCTGGCCAAGGACGTTGCTGATAGTAACTGTCTTGCCTTCTGCACCTATTACAGTAACAGAACCATTTCCTGAAATTACTTTGATAGTAGCAACTTCAACTTCAACTTCTTCTGTATCTGTTGCAGGACCTTCAGTTGCATTCGGAGCGAATACAGCTGCCTGGTTGATAACCTGGCTAAAGTCTTTTACAGCAGTACTGTTTCCACCTACTGTATCGTCAGTATCGTGGTTTCCGTTTTCATTATGGAACTTGCCTAATACAGGAACACCTGTTCCGTTCAAAGTAACCCAAGCACCAGTGAAAGAACCGATACCGGCTTCTGACTTATCAGCTTCAGCCATTGCTACGTCGTAAGATTCAAGCATGATGCCGTCTTCTTCAGTATCACCTACATAACGGATAGCAAAAGCAACGTTGTTGTGTGCACCGTCAAGAGCGATCTTATCGTAAACAATACCTTCCTGATCAGCAGCCAGATAAGTAGGAACTACATACATCTTTTCCGTTGCAGGATCAGCAGCGCTGATGCTTGCGATTGTATACGGAGCTTTCAGAACATACAAGAAATCACCCTGGTGGATAGCTTCTACGAAAGCAAGTCTTGTATAGTTATCGCTATGGAATTTGCTTGCATCTGTCAGTTTGTTGATAGAAGCGTGGATAGAGTCATTCAAGTTAACCAGGAATTCACCTGCTACATAGCCTTCGTAAGGAGCTGAATGCTCGCAAGTTGAATTGATTCCGTGTTGTGAACACCAAGTATAAGCAACTGCGCTATCAGGTCTGATAACAAACATATACTGAGGCATACGAGAGTCTACAGCAGCTGCTACTTCGTCTACATACAAAGCTGCATTCTTTCTGCTACCGGCATCAGACAGCATTTCAATATCCAGATAGTTCAGTAAACCTTCAGCAAGCAAGCTTCTTTCAAACAAGTTACCAGCAGTCTTCGTGTGAGTGAACTTCATGCAGTTTTCTTCGCTGTTGATATAGCTTGCATATTTGTCGCCAACTACAGCGTCACCACGCATATTCATGTACAGAGGTCTTGCATCAGGAATAATATCGAATACATCGTATTCTCTCTGGCACAGATCGATAGCTTTTGTATGAGCAGTCTGAAGTTCTTTTGACAGAACGCCTACCGGCTGATAAACAGTTACTTTACTATCTCCTTCAACAGGAACCAGTTCGTGATGAACTAATGTAAAGCAATCAACACCTTCGTTTTCGCTGTTTTCTTTGAATGCGAATGTAGCCCATTTCAAACCGTCTTTACCGGCATTGATATCTTTTTCAGAAGCAATCACAAATTTGTGGTTGTTATCGTATGCAACCCAAACATGATCGTTATCAATCTTGTTGGCATCGCTTACTTTTACTTTGTACAGATATTTTTCACCGATAGTACCACCACCAACTTTATAACCGAATGCAGGAGCTGCAACGCGGAAGAATTCAAAGTTTGTAGCTGTAGTAGACAAACGTAAGTTTTCAATTACATCGTTAGCAGACAGGAACTGATTGCTAAAGTCTTTTTCGATCAGGTTGAAAGCATATTTGTTCTCTCTTAATACATCATCAGCAATATTCAGATAGCCGATTGTCGGATTTTCAACAGCGGCGAAAATCAATGTATCAGCACAGTTCAATGCATTGTTTGTAGCTAGAGTTGCCACATTGTTATGACCGCGCAAGCCCTGGTAGTTATGGTTGATGATATACACCAATTCTTTGCCTTCTGCATTCTTTCCGGCAGTATACAACTGACCCATAAAGGCCTGAGAAGCAAATTCACGGTTTGTGATCTTCACCCAACGGTTTCCACCTTCCGGGCAGCCCAATTGTTCAACAACCCACTGTGTTGCAGGCATGTGAGCGAAGTTCTGTTCAGCTTCCCAAACATCGTAACGATAGTGTCCTGCATAATCAGCAACCAGATAAGAACCATTCAAACGTTTTTCATCTAAAGAACTGTTAGTCTTAGTAGTTGAAAGTTGCAGATAATAGATACCTGTTGCCTGAGTTGTACGGTTCAATATAGGCAAATAAGTGTTATTGAAGTTCACTTTCACGTTCATATTTGCGTACGGATAGCAATACGGCTGATTAGCATGATTTTCGGCAGCAACAATAGCAATACCATTGGCAGTCTTTACATCATGACCACTGGTTACTGCATTCTGAGGCTGACCGACAGTAATAACTGTACGGCTATCAATGCCATTAGTAGCATTCATAGCTGTTAATGCAACCGGAATTTTCTCTGCCTTTTTAGCAAATTCACCGTTCAAATCAACATTATTTCCTGTTGTGGAACCTGCATTAATCGTGTTGTAGTATTCATCAGCAGTTGCATCAGCCAATTTTGTCTGATTCCATTTTTTACCAGCCTGCTTCAACGCTGTTGTAATTACAGATGCGTTCAGTGGTTCCAGTACCAGACTATCGTTAGTTGCATAATAAGTTGCTTTCCAGATATAACGAGCTAACAATGCATCACAAGCTTCTTCATTTACACGTGCAAGCTTAGCATCTATTACTTTCAGACCACCATGTAAAGACGGATTCTGAATAGATTCGTGTGTCTCGTCTGTTGCCACCATTAAATACTTATCGGTAGTTTTCTTGTTCAACAGAATATTGTATCCGAAGAACTTACCAGACGCAGGCTGTACCATATCCCAAGCTGCATAAGCAGGATATACAGCAGCAACTTCTTGAGCCAGATAAGCACCTGTAACCAAATCTTCGTTTGTGATAGCAGCCTTAGTTCCAATCAAACCAAAAGCATTAAAGATTGCTTCATTATTGCTGGTTCTGTTCTGCCATGAACCTTCTGCATCGATCATCGAATTGATATCTTTAGCTGTCAACACCTTTGCACCGGCAGTACGAACTGTCAATGTCAGGAAGTTGATGTTGGTCATCTCGTCATTCAATAAAGATTTTTTCACCTTTACAGCAACAACATCACCATCTGTTTTGGCAATCAGTCCCATTACTTTATCACCTTCATGTACATAAGAGTACACTTTCTTCGGACCGAAGATATCAGGTTGTTCATCATCTGAATACCATTCCCAACGATTATTATCATCTTTAATAATAGTTGTCTGATTTGCATCTACATTGATAGTTGTACTAACAGTTGTAGGTTCAAAAGCGTCTGCACAATCATAATTGATAGTATAACCTGTTTCTCTGTTTACAAAAACAAATTCCTTACCACGAAGACCATTGTCTTTTACTTCGATTCTCCACAAAGAACCTGTAAGAGGAGCTTTGTCGATATCCATCACTTTCAAAGTCAAATTACCTGTTGCATAATCGCGAACCTGTACCAAGACCTTAGCAGGAACCAAATCATTTTGATCCTCTGTAACTACAGAACCGTTAGCATTAACCTGTAATTGATAATAATAGTCCGGATTAATAGCCTTAACCCCTGTCAGGCAGGCATCGAACTGTTCTGACAAAACAGCTTGTGTACGGTAAGGAATTTCTCCCTGAGCAGTCAACGCATGCGTTTGAGCCCCCAATGAGAAAGCACTTGCCATAAATGCACAAGCCATCAAAGTAGAAAACTTTTTGTTCATAATCAATAAATTTAATATTAATAATAGTGTTATAAAAGTCCATTTCACGGATCCGTTCAGAGACTGTCAAATGTTAAATGACGAGTTTAAACGTTCCTTTTTTCTCGTCATTTTTGAGTGTATGATTTGAGTTCATACCGGAAAGGTCGAATTTTGTACTAACTTTGTTATTCTGTTGATAAGAAAGGATATAGAGAAAGAAAAAAATATAGGGAAAAAGAGTGGTGGTTAAAAAGATTGTTGTAATTTTGTGACTAGAAAAAAGGAACCTTTAAATTAGTCAGTCCTTTTTCGCACTTCACGTTTTATAATTCAATAGCTACGCAGTCATCTCCGTCTTTATTCCGTTAGAGAAATATTAAATGTCTTATATATAATGTACATGCGCGTACATTAATATTATTATTTATCGGAAGCAAAAAATCCATACTATTACGGCTTTTCCCATTTTCGAGCACAAAAACCCAAGAAATCCGATCTTTCGGAGAACGTAAGCGCACCTGTTTTTCATTCCGCAACCAGACAACTTCTGTATCTTATATTAGGATACCATATTCTCATATATTATGATACAACATTCGTATAATATATGAGAATTGAGTATCACAATATATGATATTTCTGCATCTATACGGATAGATCATTCAGTAGTCCGTAACAGACTATGAATCAATCTCTATCCAAATCATAATACTCCATATATTCGTCATATTGCGGCTCTTCGGTAATGCCTTGGGCAAGGAACAGCTTTTTGATATATGCCTGCTCTTTCGGCCTGACCAAGCGCTTCTTTTGTTTACAGCGGTAATAGGTATTACGTCCCAGATGGGCAATAAGCTGTGATTTGATTGTCTCGGCTTTTCGCAAAGGGATATCATCGAACAGGCAGGTTATGCCTCTGGCGAACCGCTGCGGTTGGTCGAGCAGGAAGAAAGGACACTCTTCGCCGGTGAGAGATGCAAGGTGGCCCGGATTGATAATATATACACCTCCGCGCGTTTGAGGAACACGAAGCCACACCTGATGCCGAAGGCAGGTATCACGACGCACGCATTTCTCGTTGAGACAATGGGCAAAACGACCCGGGAATTCATCATAATTGAAATCTGCTTTCATAATATGTAATAGTTTATTGGTTACATTGATTTACAAAGATACCATTTTATATGACCTGATACGTAAAGCTGTTTCAGAATTTATCATTATCTTCGCCTTCAAATAATGTAAAAGCCATGAGAAAATCAATCATCCTTTTCATATTTCTGCATACCTTGTCTTACGCCTTCCCTATCTATTTCAAACATATCGGGATGAAAGAAGGACTTTCGCAACTCTCTGTCATGTCTATCTATCAGGATGAACTGGGCCGTATGTGGTTCGGAACGGAAGAAGGGTTAAGCGTATTCGACGGTGTTCACGTAACCTCACATAAACCGACATTAAAGAATGAGAGCGGGAAGGAAACAACCGTTGGTAACAGCATCGACTTCATAACCGGAGACAACCAAGGGAATATTTATTTCAACTCGGATAATTCGTTGGTACGATACAACCTGCGTTCCCAGCAGTTTACCTGCCTGAAACAAGCATGGGTGAATGCGATCGCTTTCAGCGGCGAACAACTTTGGGTGAACGCGTCCGATTCTATCTTTGTCTGGGATACACAGACGGAAGAACTTCATTTCCGCTTCAAACTGGAACTCTCCAACCAACATGCAACCTGTATCATGGTCGATTCCCAAAAACGCTGCTGGATAGGGACCAATTCCGGATTATATATGAAAGAGGAAGACAAGCCCCTTGCCTATATCATTCCCAGTGAAGATATTTATGCCTTATACGAAGATTCACATAGGAACCTATGGATATCCGCCCGCATGAACGGACTTTACAAACGCGAACCGTCGGGCGATTTCAAACGCTACCGCTTCGATCCGCACAACGATAACAATATATCCAGCAACCAGGTAAGGGGAATCGTTGAAGACAACTCCGGTAACCTTTGGATAGGGACCTTCACCGGACTAAACAAATATAATCCCTATAACGATCATTTCCAGGTATATACCCGCGACAACCTTCCCGGAAGCCTCGCCCACTCCTCCGTTTTCCCGGTTTACAAAGACCGGCAGGGAAGCATCTGGTTGGGTACTTATTACGGTGGCGTCCACTATTTCAATCCTGAAATGGACCTTTTCACGATTTATACGGCAGACAAAACAAGGAAAGACTGCATCAGTTTCCCTTTTGTCGGGCATATGACGGAAGATAAAGACGATAATATCTGGATCTGCACCGAAGGCGGCGGACTGAACCTCTTCGACCGGAAAAAGAAAACATTTACCTATTTCATGGCCGATCCCGACAGAAACTCTATCGCCCATGACAATCTGAAATCTATTGCCTACAGTGCCAACCGCAATAAGCTTTACATCGGTACCCACACCGGCGGACTATCCATATTCGATATCCCGAAGAAACGGTTCCGGAATCCTTATTTCGAAGACCCTTCGTATGCCGTAAAAGCCGGCGACCGTATCAATCAGATGGCCATCTGGAAAGACAAATACCTGGTACTCCTGACGCAATGGGGATGCGTCAAAATGGATCTCGATACCGAAAAGATCACCCAGACCTTCGAAGGAGGCAAGCAATACGGTAATCATTGTTTCCTGATCGACTCGCAGGATTATATATGGATAACAACAGGAAGAGTCATCAACAAGATCAACCTGAATAACCAGGAAGACAGGACTGTCTTCCGTTGCGGCGAAAACGGATTGGGAAACCAGCCGGTATCTGCCATTTATGAGGACAAAAAAGGACGTATCTTCTTCGGGACGCTCGGAGCCGGGCTCTATCTGTATGATGAGAAGAACCATACTTTCAGCGGATATACTACCGAAAACAGTATGATCCTGAGCAACTATTGCTACGACATCAAAGAATCGATACAAGGTTATCTGATCATATCCGGTGATAAAGGACTCTCTTTCCTGGACCCGGAACAACAGTTATTTAAGGTGGTAGAACTGGGCACCGCACTTCCTGTTTCCGGAATCAACAAAGGATGCGGCCTGCTGGTCAGTCCGAATGGCGAAATCTTTGTCGGAGGAATAGACGGTTTAAGTACGTTCTTCGAACAGGACTTGTTCCGACCTGCAAAAGACTACCGGTTATATTTCTCCGAATTATATATCAACAATGAATTAGTAAATCCTTCCGACCGTTCACGGGTTCTCTCCGATGCTTTGCCTTATACGCAGGAAATAGAGTTGAACCACAATCAGAACAACCTCATCATCTCGTTCAACTCGAACAACTATATCAATACGTTGAAAGAGACGGCTTACGAATACATGCTGGAAGGCTTCGACAACAAATGGATCAACAATACCGACAACAGCATCCAGTACACGAACCTCAATCCAGGCAAATATACCCTGGTCGTGCGTGAGAAACAATACGACACAAAGATCGAACCGCAAACGATCCGGATGGGCATCACGATCCATTCCCCGCTCTATGCCACACCGTTATTTTATCTCTTATACGTGCTGGTCGGCAGCGGGTTGATCTACGGCTTCTTCCGCTTCAAACAATCGCAGTTGCTGCTCAGAACTTCATTGGAGTTTGAACGGAAAGAAAAAGAGAGGATCGAGGAACTGAACCAGGCTAAACTACAGTTCTTTTCAAACATCTCGCATGAGTTCCGGACACCGCTTACCCTGATCATTTCGCAGATAGAACTCTTGCTGCAAAGCAGTTCGGTGGCCCCATCCACCTACAACAAACTACTGAAAATATACAGGAACACGCATAATATGCGGATGCTGATCAGTGAGTTGCTGGATTTCCGCAAACTGGAACAAGGGCATGTGAAACTGAAAGTATATGAACAAAACATCATCCCTTTCCTGAAAGAGATCTATCTCTCTTTTTACGAATATGCTTCCAGCCGTTCAGTAACTTATCAGTTCACCTCCGGGGCGGAAGATATCGAATGCTGGTTCGACCCGAAACAGATGCAAAAGGTATTCTACAACCTGCTGTCGAACGCATTCAAATATTCAAAACCGGGTGCTGCCATCGAAATGGTCGTCGAAGAGAATGACCAGGCGATCATCATAAAAATCATAGACAACGGTATCGGTATCAGCAAAGAAGATATCGACAAGATATTCGACCGTTTCTACCAGGCAGGAAATAACTCATCGGGAATATCGCAGCCGAGCACCGGTATCGGCCTGTCGCTAACCAAGAGCATCATCGGGTTGCATCATGGAAAAATACAGGTAGAAAGTACGCCGGGATACGGAAGCATATTCATTGTGCATCTGCCGAAGGGCCGAAGCCATTTCAAAGAAGGTGAATGTCAGTTTGTACAACCGGAGAAAGAGATGATCCGCAACGAGATACTGCCGGAAAGTCTGACCCAGGAAATTCCCGAAAGTACCTCCGAATTATCGCTGGCCGAGACGGATGCCACCTACACGATCCTGTTGGTCGATGACAACGAAGAGCTGCTCCAGATACTGAACTCGCTGTTTTCGCCGGTTTATAATGTCTTACTGGCACGGAACGGAAAAGAGGGACTGGAAATCACACGTTCCCAAAAGCCGGATATCATCGTCAGCGACATCATGATGCCGGAAATGTCGGGAACCGAAATGTGCCTGAAGATCAAGAACGATTTCGACATCTGCCATATACCGGTCATCCTGTTGACAGCGCTCGGTTCGGCAGAGCAAAGCATAGAAGGTTTGCAGCGGGGAGCCGACGATTATATCAGCAAGCCGTTCAATGCCAAAGTACTGCTTGCCCGTTGCAACAACCTGGTGCGCAACCGTATTATCCTGCAAAAGAAGTTCAACGAGCAAAGGGATTTCGATACACAATCGCTGGCCAGCAACCCGATCGACCAGAAGTTTATGGACACGGTAAACCGAATCGTAGAAGAAAACCTGAGTAATATGGAATTCGACATGAATACCCTGGCTAAAGAACTGGGATTGAGCCGCAGCTCGCTTTATGCCAAGTTCAAAGCCCTGACCGGAATGACACCAAACGATTTCGTCCTGAATTGTAAATTGAAGCGGGCCGCCACCTTGTTGATAACCCGTCAGGATTTGCAGATTGCCGAGATCTCCGACATGCTGGGTTTTGGTTCCCCCCGTTATTTCACCCGTTGCTTCAAAGCACAGTTCGATACGACACCGGCGGAATACAAGAAAAAGAAGGCAGACTAATGCCTGCCTTCAACGATTATTTTTTCTTCTGATAATAACGAACCCAGTCGACCTTCATCTCGACCGGAAGATCTTCCGGGTCGACAGGACCTACCCAGGGGCCACCCAGCTGCATATCGATTAACAGATAATAGGGTTTGTCAAATGGGAATTGACCTTCTTTATCGGTTTCTATGCGGGGATATGA
Source organism: Parabacteroides goldsteinii (assembly GCF_020091425.1). Classification (NCBI taxonomy): domain Bacteria; kingdom Pseudomonadati; phylum Bacteroidota; class Bacteroidia; order Bacteroidales; family Tannerellaceae; genus Parabacteroides; species Parabacteroides goldsteinii. The sequence continues at coordinate 4,181,431 of NZ_CP081906.1, forward strand.
AAAGTTTCGTACATCATTTATAAAGAAAACGAGGCTATCCGGATACATTTCTACGGCATATACATTATAACCTGCCGGATCGATAGGCCCGGTACTTCCCTGAGGCGGGTCTTTCTTGATATTCAGGTTATGCGTATAAGTAGAATGAACGGTCTGATAAGCAATGCTATCATAATTCAGATGCTCCATGATATCTATCTCGCCGCCCGACGGCCAGGGATACTTCGCTTCTTCAAACGGTTTCAACCAGATAGCCGGCCATGCCCCAGTGGCACATCCCAGCTGTGCTTTTATCTCTAACCGGCCTCCATGGAAAGCACGCTTATATTTGGTATAGATGCCTCCGGTAATGTAAGGAACCGTATCGGTCGAGCGGTCCGGATTGATTAAACCTTTCAAAACAAGATTACCGTCAACCAAATCATAACAGAGTTCACTGTCAGACATGTATTTTGCCCACTCCGGTGCCCAACGGGGAATTTTCGACCAGTTTGTCGTATCCAACCCGTTTGCTTGGTCAAAGTTTTCTTCCCAGACCAACTGCCATTCATCTGCCGGTCTCGTATTGCAGGCAGCCATCATTAGAATGACAGCTGCTCCGCATATCCATTTCATACCTTTTCTCATAAGAAAATATTATTTCGACTCTAACTCCTTCTTACGTTTCAACGCTTCCATAAAATAGTAATCGGCATAGTTCAACGGAACGTCTATTTCCGAGTTATGAGGAATACTGCCTACGGAATGCATCAGGAGAAAGTTTCCGTTCGTTCCCAGGGCGGCCCGGTAAGCCGGAGAGGCCAGCGAAGTCATGATACTGTCGGCATACGTCTTATACGCTGCGGCATCTTCCACGTCCATCGTACTGATTTCATATAAGGCGGAAGCAATACAGGAAGCTGAAGAAGCATCACGCGGTTCATTCGGAATGTTCGGTGCATCCATATCCCAATAAGGGATCAGGTCAGCCGGCATTGCCTTATGATTCTTCATGAAATTGAATGTTTTCAACGCCTGGTCCAGATATTTGCGATCACCCGTTTCACGGTAGCAAACAACGAATCCGTAAATAGCCCACGCCTGTCCGCGGCTCCAGGCCGATTCATGAGCATATCCTTGTGCCGTATGACGGTTACGAACAGAACCATCTTTCAGACTATAATCGATGACATGGTAACAGCTGCCGTCCGGACGGAAATGTTCCTGCAACGTACGGTCTGCATGAGCAATCGCTATGTTATAAAAAGAGGAATCACCGGATAGACGGGTCGCTTCGAACATCAGCTCCAGGTTCATCATATTGTCGATAATCACCGGACATTCCCAACCGCGTTCCGACTGCCATCCTTTATCTACATTCCATGACTGGATTACCTGGGGAGCCTCACGGAAACGGGTTGATAATGACTTGGCAGCCTGTACCATCACATCTTTATAAGACGGATCGGCCGTCAGACGCAAACCGTTACCGAAGCTGCAATTAACAATGAACCCGATGTCATGATGCCAGGTCAGGTTCTTGGCTTCTTCTATGGCCCATGTATATTTCTGAGCGAGTGGAAGCAATGCCGTATCGCCCGTCAATTCATACAGATACCACACCGAGCCAGGGAAGAACCCACTGCGCCAGTCTCCATAGCCGCAATAATAAACTGAGCTATCCTTTTTCAAAGTCACAGGATTCAGGCATTTACCACTGGCTTCAATGACTTCTATCTCGTTACCGAGCTGTGCACGGGCGAAATCGATATTCTCGTCAATAAAACTCTTTTCTAATGTTTTAGGTGTTCCCCCGCAAGAGATCAGGAATGCGGAGAAAGCTAAAGCGATCCAATTTTTCATTCTTCTTTTATTTATTGTTTTGTTTAATTGTAAATGTATAAGTCCCTGATTTCACCATTTTTCCGGCATTCAAGGAGAGACGATAGATTTCTTTTCCCCATACGTTGGATAAACGCGGGTCATCCAACGCGACTGTCTCTACAGACGGGGTGAAAGTATTTTTATCATACAGCAATTCTACCTTTTCTCCGTTTACATCTATCCGGACGATTCCTTCCGAAGAGACATCGATCTTACCCCAGGTCAGGAAATTGACTTGATTCGGTTCTTTCAACTCTTTCAGGGTAAATGAATCCTGAATCTTCACTTCGCCCTTATTCTTATTTAATGTATACGAACGAACCCATTTGTCCACCCCGGCTTCTTCAGGATAAGCGGTAGCAATATTAGCGGTAAAAGTCATCCGCTTCGGGTCGAAAGAAGTCGCAGTCGCTTTATATCGGGAACCAAACGACTGGGGCACTCCGTTTATCATCGGCAGATTATGGTAGTTGCTCTGCATTGTCCAGATCGTATACCGTTCGTTACTGAATGTCTGGCGGGTATAAGTGCCGACACCTGCATCGATAAATACCGGAGTCGTATTTGAATACAAAGAGAAAGTACCGGCATCATTATGATTATGGCTTTCATTGTTATATCCACCTTTCGCAGCCAGGAAAAAACCTGCTTTATTCGTCATATAACAAAATTCCGTTTCCGGATACCAGGTATAAGCCGGAGACTGATACGAAGGTTCCACCTCTCCCATCTCCTTTGCATACAGGAGACTTTGTAAGGTACGGAACATATCTCTCCCGGAAGAAAGTGATTTTCTGGTTGACAGGCTGTTCAGATAAGCGGCATACTGCATCATCACATCACTGCCTACCGCCTTTCCGTAGCGGAAAATAATCGGGGCATCTCCGCCACCTTTCGCCGAGGCATCCGCGAAGTTAACCACCCAACCGTTTCCTACATAGGAGCGGGCAATATATTCACCCATATTTTTGATAACCGGCTGATCGAACAGACTGATCTTTCCACCGGTCCCGTCGTACAATAATTGCAGATAATCATACATCTTTCCCGCAGCATGTCCCCAATAAGAAGGACCTTCTTCGCAGGCACCGTCCGAATGAGTATAGTTGATGAATTTATCGACCGAGACCATTGTACGATGAACGGCTTCCGCCAGTTTCTCTTTATCGTTTTCCAACAGTAGGAAACATTGCAGTACATTAAAGTTACACCACGGATTCCAGTTGTTGACCAAAGTCCCGGGTTTGTAATTGAAGGCCATCCACCAGAAACGGTCTTCCTTCATATAAGTATCCAGTATTCTTTTCTGTAACTCATGGCGCAGGCGTTCGGAAATAACAGGATTTACTTTATCAAATTCGGTATGGAAGAAATAATAAGTCCAGGACAATAAGGAACCCAGGTCGCCGGCAGTCAGGTCGATCACATCTTCTTTATAATCGGGTAAAGAACGTTTTGAATGTTGTGCGCTCAAATGTGCCGACAATACCCAGGAAGTCATCTCACAGGACTGAAAAACACCATTGATCAGCTGATTGATAAAGCGGCCCTTTCCTTCTGCCAGTTCGGCCATTACCAGGTCGGCTATGGCTCCGTTGTTACTGCCGAAAGGATCTTCCATGATCCGCCGGTTTCCGCTACGTTCGTATTCGATATAGTCGGTTGCTTTAACAACTTTCCATTCATAATCCAAACGTTTTTCTCCTTGTTTGATGTAATCATTCCTGTAATCTCCCAGAAATTGCTCCCAGGCAGTGCGATCGGTATAATCCGGATAAGGAACCCATTGCCGGTCCATCAATAAAACGGATTTCAATTCAGGTATATCTGCCGCCTTTTGCAGCAGATCACGTTCGACATAAGCATTTGCTGATGCTATTATTCCGAATAGCAGACAAAATAAGGTTAAACATTTCTGTGTTCTCATGGTACTATTATTTGCTTTGAACACAAAAGTAGAAAGATTGTCCATAACAGAGGCGCCTATTTATCCATTTCATATGCACTTATCGTCCAAGGACACAGATTAAAACAGGTCGAAAGGTTCTTTTTATTTCATTGTAAATAAAGGTATGTCTTAGTCTGTTAAGGTATTTGATACCACTTTTGCAGTAAGCTGTTTTCACATATATTAAGGCATAACTTAGTTCTAATGGAACTCCAATCATACCGATGCAAATATATATGTTATTAATGTTAACGAGTGTATTAATTTATCCATTTAATATGCACTAATAGTCCAGCGCTTATTTGTAAAAAACGATAATCTCCCTATTTTAAAGCCTTTGTATATTTAGCCTCCGGATAAGAATGTTAACGATATTCAATAATAATAACAGTAATGATTTAATCATTCCAAACATCTTTTCAGTATCTGCAACTCAAATACTAATGATTTGTCTTTCTCCGCTCTCCTTTTATTTATCAGCGCCTCATCAAAAGTTACCCTAAAATCCACACCGTTTTCTACAGCTATTATATACTACATGATCTTCAAACCTTTCACCCTCCAAATTCCAAAAACAGCGTAGTTCCATTAGAACTATGTGGTTTTTGCCAAATACCCAGGCTGAAACTCACGGAAAAACAATCAGTAAACCGGGTAAACAATTAATTAATCATTAACTAAATCTGGTGTTATTATGACAAAGGATTTTAATCGTTTTTACTTATCAAAACAGATGTTCCTGGGAGCAACCCTGCTTCTGGCATCTGTAGGATTGGCAACGGCCAGTCCGGCAACAGGAACTACGGGTACAGCCTTACCGAACCCTGTTGCTGCTTCTCCTCAACAAGCCAAATACATTATTAATGGAGTAGTCGAAGATCAGTTCGGTCCGATAGCAGGCGCCAATGTAGTTGAGAAGGGAACCACAAACGGGACAATTACCGATATGGACGGTAACTTTACCCTGGAAGTATCACCTAATTCCGTACTGGTCGTTTCATTTATCGGATTCAAGGAACAACAGATTCCGGTGAATAACCAGAAATCATTACGGATTAAATTATCGGAAGACTCCCAGGCACTGGACGAAGTCGTTGTAGTAGGTTACGGTACGCAGAAGAAGGTGAACCTGTCCGGCTCCGTTACCTCCGTAAATGTCAGCGAAATGGCTGAAAGCCGTCCGTTAACCAACATCTCTACGGCTTTGGCAGGAACTGCACCGGGGGTACAGATCACATCCAGCAACAATATCCCCTCCAACAACGGAGATGCGGATATTAAGGTACGCGGACAGGGAACATTGAACAACTCCTCTCCCCTGGTTATTATTGATGGTGTGGAAGGTAATTTGAACAGCGTCAGCCCGCAAGATGTGGAAACAGTCAGCGTATTGAAGGATGCTGCCTCATCGGCCATCTACGGTTCACGTGCTGCAAACGGTGTTATCCTGATTACCACCAAGTCCGGTAAGGCCGGCAGGATGAAAATCGACTATACCGGTTATGTTTCTTTCCAGAGCCTGAACAAGCCATACGACGTAGTCACCGACTATGCCAGCTACATGGAGTATATGAATGAAGGGATGCGCAACAGCAATAAACCCGAGCCTTTCTCCCAGAACGTGATAAATTTGTGGCGTGAGAAGTCGAAAGACCCGAACGGTCTGAATGAGCATGGTATTCCGAACTATCTGGCATATCCTAACAGCGACATCTTCGATGTGTATGAAACCGGTGTTTCCCATCAACACAGCCTGTCAGCAACCGGAGGTTCCGAAAAAGTGACTTATTATACATCTTTCAATTATCTGAACAACCCGGGTATCCTGGAAAATTGCGGATACGAACGCTTCAGCCTCCGCGCCAATATCGACTCGCAGGTAAAAGACTGGTTGAAAATCGGTGTAAACCTGAGCGGATATACAGCCAATACAACTCCGGTCAGCGAGAACATCAACGATATCTATACCTACGGCTTAACCGGTGGAAACCCGGGTATCGCCTATCTGGACGACCAGAACCGGTTGGGTATCAATGCCAATAATGAAGATGACCCTCAGAACGCTACAAACAATCCATATAATCGTTTAAGGAATGTGAGCGGAAACATCGGAATAAACACGCTGAAAACCCGTATGTATGCGATTTTGACTCCGTTAAAAGGTCTGACTATCCAGGGTTCTTATACCTATGATTATTATGACAAACAAAAGGATTCGAAACCGAACTTCGTCCCGATGTATAATTTCCAGACGAATACGTTATATACGGATGGTGTGGGCCAGACAAGCATCTATAATTACAATGAAAAGACCTACAGGAATTTCATGGATGCCATCGCCCGCTACGAACGTAACTATCTGAATAACCGCCTGAGCACAAATATCATGATTGGTGCCAGTCAGGAACAATACAAACGTTCTTACTTCAGTGCCACCCGTAAGGATTTGCTCGACCCGTCACTGGGTGTAATCGGAGGAGCTATCGGCGAATCTTCCTCAACCGGTAATGTTACGGAATGGGCGATGCGCTCTTTCTTCGGACGTATCAACCTGGGTTGGGATGACAAATACTTATTGGAAGCCAACCTTCGTGCCGACGGTTCTTCCCGTTTCCAGAAAGATAATCGCTGGGGTTATTTCCCATCGTTCTCTGCTGCCTGGCGTATTTCGGAAGAAAACTTCATGAAAGACTTCACCTGGCTGGATAACCTGAAGATACGCGGTTCTTACGGTTCGCTGGGTAACAACACCCTGGGAAGCAACAGAGATAACGACGGCAACTACCTCTCGCAATCGCTGTATGCACAGACCAACTACGTATTAGGCCGTGCCGTGGCAATGGGACTTTCTCAAACTGCCATCGCCAATGCCAATCTGTCTTGGGAAACGACCTATATCACCAACCTGGGGGTTGACTATAATATGTTTAGCAATCGCCTGAGCGGTAGTCTCGAATTCTTCAATAAGAAAACAGACGGCATTTTGATTGACCTTCCGGCTCCAATGGTTCACGGTAACGCGACAATTCCTAAGCAGAATGCCGCCCAGGTAACCAATAAGGGGGTTGAGTTCTCTGTGAACTGGTCCGACAGAGTCGGTAAGGATTTCGACTATAATGTAGGCTTCAACTTCACTTACATCAAAAACAATGTCGATAAATTTAAAGGAGACGAACCTTCGTACGACGGAGCCAGAATGTTGAAGGAAGGACTTCCTATCTGGTCTTTGTATGTCCGCGAAATTGACCGTATCATCCAGACAGATGCAGACCTGGCACTGGTTGAAACGATGTTGAATAACCCGGAAGTAGAAGGTAAGGTCGTATTCCCTTACGGAGTTCCTCAAAAAGGTGATATCCTGTACAAAGACCTGAATGGCGACGGACTGGTAAACGATGATGACCGTACCGTTATCGGAAATGGCAAGAACCCGACCTTCACGTATGGCGTGAACCTGGGATTCAACTGGAAAGGCATTGACTTCTCTACATTGATTCAGGGTGTAGCCGGCATTAAAGACGTATATCTGAGCAACCTGTATAAAAGTGGTGTCCGCCAGGATTACCAGATGAACCAGGAAGTTATCGACGGACGTTGGTACGAAGGCCGTACGGATGCCAGTTATCCACGTCTGCTGGACTATAGCGATACCCGTAACGAACAGTATTCCGACTTCTGGGTTGCCAGCAAGGCGTACCTGAAAATTCGTAACATCACATTAGGTTATACCCTGCCCAGTCAATGGACCAAGGTTGCCTATATGGACAGAGTCAGAGTATACGGCAGTTTGGAAAACTTCTTTACTTTCTCGAAGTGGAAAGGATACGACCCTGAAGTAAGCGGCGTTACCTATCCGACCATGCGTCAAGCTGTAATCGGTATTAATGTTACTTTCTAATCAGAATGTCTAACTAATAAACAGAATTATAAAATGAAAAAATATATCATGTCTTTTTTAGCAGTCTTATTTACATTGACAGGCTGTTACGACCTGGACAGGGCTCCATACGACCAGTTGAGTTCCAGTACTTTCTGGCAGACGGAAGACCAGTGTAAGCAAGGTCTGATGGGAGTTTACGCCTCCCTGAAAAACACCGACCTGTACGGTAAAATGTTTATGATAGACGTCAACTCCGATGTCGCAGCCGGATATGACCAGTATGAAGCCCTTCAGCTGGGAACCTGTACCCCGCGTACCGGATTCCTGAACGGCAAATGGCAAAACGGATACAACGCCATTCAGCGTGCCAACCTGGCTATCCGCAACATCGGAGAGGCTCCTATTGACGAAGTGCCTAAAAACCAGATGTTGGGCGAAGCCCGTTTTCTCCGTGCATTAATCTATTTCCACCTGCTGGACTATTTCGGAGGACTTCCCATATACGACGAAACGACCGACCTGGAAAAAGAGTTCAACAACCTGCTGAAACCCAGAAGTTCTGCAGAAGAGACACGTGCATTTATCCTTGCCGACCTGGAAAAGGCGTTAGGCGCCGGACTTCCCGACCAATGGAACGATGCAAACTACGGACGTGTTACATTGTCAGCAGCCCAGGCCCTGTTGGGTAAGGTTTACTTGTACGACAAACAATACGACAAAGCCATCGAAAACCTGGAAAAATCCCAAGCTGGACATGCATTACATGATGACTTCGCTGAGTTATTCACTCCGACGGGCCATACCAGTTCCGAAATGATTTTCTCCATCATCAACCTGGGAGGAACAGGAAACAGCTACGGTATGCCTTTATGTTTCTATGCCGGAACCCGTAACTCCTATGGCAGTTGCTGGAACAATACGGTACCTTCCACCAACCTGGTCGACATGTATGAATACAAGGACGGACGCCCGTTCGACTGGGACGAAGTATTCCCCGGCTTCAACTCCGACAACCTGGTTAAGGAACGTGTATTCAGATGCACGGTCAACAGCGACGGTTCGGAAGTACTGGATATCCCGGCTGAATCGGAAAAAGTAAAAGAGATGTACGAACAGCGTGACCCGCGTTTATCGGCCACCGTTATCGCTCCTTACACAACTTATCTGGGATGGAACCGTAACCAGGAACGTCTGATGACTTTCATCTTCGCGAAAAACGAAAAAGGTGACGTTGTTGCCGTAAACGAAAATAACGGTTTCATGCGAAACAATAAGGGGGGATGGGAAACCTATTTCTGGAGAAAATTTGTACCGGAAGGCGACTGGAACGGACAAATTACCGACCGTGCCCATACCCCTGTTAACTTCCCGATTCTTCGTTTGGCAGATGTTTATCTGATGTTGGCAGAATGTTATAATGAAACGGGCAACCAGTCAAAGGCTGTCGAATACATCAACAAAGTTCGTGCCCGTGCCGGAATCGCCCTGCTGAACAGCGGTCCTTCTTATCTGGCCACCAATACAAAGGATGAAGTATTCCAGCGTATTTTCCGTGAGAGAGCATTCGAGTTGGCTGGCGAAGGTATCCGCGACAGTGACCTGCGTCGCTGGAAATTATCCCATACTCTATTGAACAGAGATGAATTCGGCATCACAGGAAAACGTATGCTAACCCGTGTATTCCGCGAAAACCGCGATTACCTGTGGCCAATACCCGCTACAGAAATCGAAATCAATCCGGATTTGACACAGAATCCGAACTGGTAATAACCCATCTATTTCAAAAAAAGAGGAGGTGAATTCTAAGTCCTCTCCAAACAATATCTATAAAATCTTACCCAAGTTTACGAACATTAACGTATCCTTGGGTAAGTTCGTATATAGACATAATTACTCTTCAGAAGTGTATAGCTACTTCCTAAACCTAAGATGTTTTCGAAATTAAGGGCCTTTTTATTATACGACTAATGTTACAAATGGAGTCTGTCTTCGTATCACAGCAAAAGACCTTGCTATGATTTTGGCTCTTACAGCATTGATTACAGATGCTTTATGTTTCCCCTCCGCTATTTTCCTTTTATAATATGCTTTCATCTGCGGATCCCAAGAGATGGCAGTAATAGCTGCCCGGGTAAGGTACACTTTTACTTCTTTGTTAGCCAATGGAGAAGTCTGCGTTTTTCCCCGTATGGAAATACCTGAAGTATGTTCAAAGGGAGCAACCCCGCAATAACAAGCAAACTTCCTTGGGTTGTCAAATCTTTGAAAATTGTTAGTAACACACAGTAATACAATGGCATTGATTATCCCTACACCTTTTATACTTCTTAATAACAAGTAGTTTGTGCAAAGAGAACAACTAGCGGCTATTAGTTGCTCCATAGCCTCTTCCACCTGCAGGATCTTTTCTTTTATCGACTTGAGCTGCTCTTCCAAAAAAGAAATGGAGTCTGTCACATCAGCCAACTTGGCCATCTGGGAGAATGTTTCCAATAACTTTATGCTTGATACTTTTTGCTTGACCAAATTGTCACGTATAATAATCCATCCCCGCAGTCTCACCAAGTCTTTGTCAGGCAATTTGTATAACTCTAGTTTTCGATAGTGTAATACCGCATAGTTCGCTATTCTTTTAGCGTCAATGCGGTCATTTTTGCCTCGTTGCAAGCCTATGGACTTCTTGATGGTCAACGGGCAAACCAAAGCTAGGGAAAAACCCATAGAGGCACTGGAAACAGATAACTCTGTGACATAACTTCCCATGTTTTCAGCACAGAACAAGAGTTTGGATAAAGAGAGATGATAACCTGCTATCCAATCTAATAAAGATTGGATCCCTTCTGAAGTGTTATCAAAAGACTTGTGAGACAACTCTTTTTCGTCCGCAGACATTAAGGATGCATCGAAAGTTTTTTTCCCTACATCAAGACCTACAAAATGAGAATAATTCATAACTTTGTATTTACAGTATTAAACATGAAAGAGAAACAGCTAATACATTTATTAGGTCGTGAGCCTACAATTCTAACTGGCTAGGTTCTCCAATTAAGAGAGTTGCAGTCTGATTCAGCCCATAGTCATTTAAGACTAGTGTCAAAGTTAGTTCACTGCAACTCTTCTTTTCAAATATACACTTATATTTTTATTGGGATATTTAATACTGCAAATGTAAATGTGTTAAAGCCAGTTATAGGGCGAAACAATAACACACCCCCTTCCCCCTCTCAAGAGGGGAGTCAGGTACAACCGGTCAATAATCGGATAGTTCAAATATGACAAGAAGCGAGACAAATCATAAAATTCAAATGATTCTTTCGTTTTACTGATAAACACTTTTGTTAAATCAAAACAGTTTCTAAATCATATGAAAATAATTTGTATGTTTGTAAAAACCTGAATATTTATAAAAATAGCCATGGATAATATAAAAGTATTGTGCAAACCGGAAACAAACAGGGTTAATAAGCCTTCGGTAACTGTATTAATGCCGGTATATAATGCAGAGAAATATTTGAAGGAGGCTATAGATAGTGTATTATCTCAAACCTTTGAAGATTTCGAGTTCCTTATATTAGACGATGGCTCTACGGATAGCAGTCGTGATATTGTCCGGGAATATAGGGATGATAGAATTCGGTACGAAATATTCCCGCACGATTACCTGACTACTTTAAATAATGGTATAGATTTATCCCGGGGAAAGTATATTGCACGAATGGATGCCGATGATATAATGATGCCAAACAGGTTGCAGGTACAATTCGATTTTATGGAAAAGCATGCAACTATAGCAGCTAGCGGTAGTTTTTTTACATGTATAGGAAATGAACAAAATATAATAAAACAACCAGTATTGCCGGATGAGGTGTTGACATCACTTATGTTGTTTTGCGCTATAGCGAATCCCACATCCATGATTCGAAGAAGAGTAGTGGTGGATCATCATATACGTTATGATCATAATTATATTTTTGCAGAAGATTATAAATTCTGGACAGAGTTGGCAAAATACGGACCGCTGGCTAATATACCGTTGGTTTTATTGAAATACCGTATATCCAAAACGCAAGTATCGTGTGTACATAAAAATCAACAAGTAAGCATTTCACAGAAAATCAGTAGAGAGATGATATCCTATTTTTTGTCCCATATTGAAAAGAAAGAAAATAGGCTTATGGAAAGAGTTAGCAAGGAACTTATTCTTTATTTAGAAGAACAATTGAATGATTCCGCAATCTCTTTTGACATGTATTCCCAATTTATGTTTTCTTTGGTATGTGGACTTAGAAAACAAAAGTATATCAGCATATAAAATCAGTAATGAAATTTGCATATCTCATATTATGCCATAAAAATCCATCTCAGTTAGCTGATCTGATTAACACGTTACAGGATGGCAGTAACTATTTTTTTGTACATGTTGATAATAAAGTTGATATTGTACCTTTTGTGAAAAAGGAATATTTCATTCCGGATCATGTCTTTTTTTGTAATGAGCGTGTAAAAGTTTCCTGGGGAGGCTTTAGTCAAATTGAGGTTACAATGAGTTTGATTAGATTATTCGTGAAGACTGGAGTAAAGGTCGATTATGTCCATTTGTTAAGTGGTCAGGATTTTCCTTTAAAAACCAATAGTGTAATTAATGATTATTTTGAACGGCATAATGGCTTGAATTTTATAAACTATTTCCCTATGCCTTATCAAAACTGGAGCGGAAATGAAGGTATGGACAGGCTGACTTATAAATGGCTTATTGATGAATCGGGATATGAAAGAGCATGTTTTCTTGTTGAAGTTCAAAAGCAACGGGGAATGACAAGAGTTTATCCTCCTGGTTTTGAACCGTATGGGGGATCACAATGGTGGTCATTGACAGATGATTGTGTCCGGTTCATTGAACAAAATTGTGTTTCGGGAACTTCTTTATATGATTTTTACAGGAATACCTACATACCTGATGAGATGTTTTTTCAAACTATATTGATGAATTCCTTTTTTAAGAAATCTTTATGTAATGATAATCTTAGATACATTGATTGGGAGAAGGGGCCGGAATACCCGCATGTCTTGCGATTTGACGATTTTCCTTTGCTTGAATCTTCACCGTGTTTGTATGCACGCAAGTTCGATGATACAATTGATATAGAGGTAAGAACTGCTTTAAAAAACAAGATTCTGATTTGATGTTAAGTAACATATACCATGATCTTGACTTTTCCTGAATAAAATGAAATACATAAATAATATTTGTTAGATTTGCATCGTCTACTCATGTTGATTTTATTGTTCTCGGTCAATTCTAAATAAGTATTCTATGAGAAAAGAACCGGCCATATCTGTTTGTATGCCTTTCTATAATGTAGAATACTACATAGGAGAAGCCATAGAGAGTGTCTTAAATCAGTCTTTTCAGGATTTTGAATTGATTTTGATTAATGATGGCTCAACAGATGATAGTGTGCAAATAGTTCAAAAATATACCGATGAACGTATAACTCTGATTAATAATTTTCATGGTTTTATAGATTCCTTAAATGCCGGGTTGGACCATGCAAAAGGTAAATATATCGCAAGGATGGATGCGGACGATAAGATGCATCCTGACAGATTATTGATTCAATATAATTATTTGGAGTATAATCCTGAGATAACGGCTTGTGGAGCCGGTCTTAAACGCTTTGGAGCGAGTGAGGACACCTATATTCCAATGATTTTGGATTCTGACGAAATAGAATTAGCTTTTACTAAGGTAAATTGCTTTACCATAGGAGTGATCAGGACAGATTTTCTGCGAACGCATAATATCCGTTATAATAAGCGATTTATATATGCTGAAGATTATAGGTTGTGGGCAGATATTGTTTTAGCAGGAGGTAAATTGTGCAATCTGCCGCAAATCTTATATTATTATCGGACACATGATAAGCAAATCAGTGTAGTCTTTGATGATCAAATGCGTAATAACTCATATATAATACGTAAAGATGTAATTAATTATTTGTTGAATAGAGACAATCTGAAATATGTGAGGCTCTGCTCAATCAATAGTATATTGAATGATCTTTACAATCAACAAATAATAGAATTGAAGGATTATTGTGAGATGATGTCTCATTTTATTGAAAACTGATTATATGAATGAATTAACTGTAATTATTCCATTCTTAAATGAAGGAGAAGAAATATATAATACCGTAAAGAATTTGCGGGAAACAGCCGGTGATGAAATAAACATCATCTTGATTAATGATGCTTCAGAGGATGGCTATGATTATGAGATTGTTGCGAATGAGTTTGCGACCACCTATATACATCACCCTAAGAGAAAAGGAGTCGCTGCATCAAGAGATGAAGGCATCGATCTCTCTCCGACTGAATTCTTTTTGTTATTGGATGGACATATGCGTTTTTTTCAGACAGATTGGGTGGAATTAATTGTTGCAGAACTTCATAAGGATAAGCGGGCATTATTTTGTTGCCAATCTATATCTTTTAAAAAAGATGAGGATGGAAACGATGTAATCGAAACAAATAGGGCTACAACATACGGTGCTTACATAGATCTTTCCGAGAATGGGGATATGCAGGCTAAATGGAACACGAAAGATCCTGATCCGGAAGAAAATGTAGTTGATATTGTTTGTTTATTAGGGGCAGCTTATGCCAGCAATAAATCTTATTGGAAATATTTGGGTGGATTGAAGGGGTTACGTGCCTATGGCTTGGATGAACAGTTTATTTCGATAAAGGTATGGATGGAAGGTGGAAGGTGCAGATTACTGAAACATGTTGGAGCAGGGCATTTATACCGGAATAGCTTTCCCTATAAGACGGAAGATGATCTTCTCTATAATAAATTTTTGGTGGCAGAGTTATTTTTGCCGCGAGAGGAAAAATATCAAGTGTTTGAATTCTGGGAAAAACAGATTCCGGCTTTGTATGAACAGACTATTGAAAAATTGGTAGAGGATAGGCTTTTTATCAGAGAACAATCATCCTATTATCGGACGATTTTCAATTGTTCTATTAATGATTATTTATTTAAATAAGTAATTCTAAATTTATTAGTTATGAATGAAAATGACTTAAAGAAAAAACAAGGGTTAGCAATCGAATTGAATATGAAATTCGATGAGACTAGCGAACTATTTAGTGAAGAACATTGAATAGTATGAAAATGGAAAAAAATGTTAGGTGGGCAATGATGATGTTAATGTGCTTTTTTGTCATTGTAGCGCTAACGTAGGAGACTGTGGATGTTCTAAAGTGAATCCTGGTGCTGTGTGCAAAGAAAATGGAATAATTTGTGTTACGGGATCACTTGAATTACCAACAATTTCGACTCCAACCTTGACTAAGCCAACATTGGCAGGTCAGTAAACTATAGTTAGCTTCCATTTTAGTAATAATTGATTATTTACTAAGATGGAAGTTGATAATTATTATATGTCGTTGTTAAATAATATTCAATGAATAAGTTTATTTATATTATTGTCTGCATTATTCTTTATATACCATTACTTAAATCTCAAGATTTGATAATAGAAGATATGAAGTATGATATTCATTACTATTTTGATTTATTGAAAAATAAACATCCTAATTTGTATGTGAAATATAATCAATTTCAATATGATTCTTTAGAAAATGCTATAATGAATAGAATTACAGCTCCATTGTCTTATAAAGATTTTAACAGGATGTTGTTAACTTTGAATCAATATACTGATGGACATACGCAAATATTGACTAATCAAATATGGGAAGAACAGTATAGTCAACATTATTTTCCTTATATTTCTATACATCACGATTCTTTATTGGTAGATGATAAAATATTATTAACCATAAATAACGTCAATGCAAATGTGATTATCAATGAAATTCGTAGTTCTCTAAGTTGGGAAAATAATCCATTGCTTAATGAGTTAACTACTAATTATCGATTGCCCAATTATTTATTAACCTTCTATAATATAGATTCTCCCTATCATATTCAGTTGCAAAGTAAGAGCACAGGTGAAATAGAGACGGATACTATAGAAGTGAAAAATGCAGTTTTTAGAAAAGATCCTCTAAAATATCATTTTAAGTTCTTTCCAGAGGAGTCTATAGCTGTGCTTTTTTATAATACATGTTATTTGGAAAGCGAAGAACGGCATTTGTCTCAGGTTTTGTCGACTGCGTTCAATAAGATAAAACAAAAAAGAATTAAATATCTTTTTATAGATATTCGATTAAATGGAGGAGGGATTGGTCGCTTTAGTGAATATTTTCTCAATCATATAAATTATAGGAAAAACAAATGTATATATAATATGAAGGTTAATATCAACCAGGTTGAGGATATTATTAAAAATGAAATTAAACATGATCCTAAGCAGATAATGAAAGATTGTGGTATTAATATATTTAAGCGATTTGTGGTGAAAAGAAAATTGAAACTGGCCGATAAACTGTTGGTGGATTTTAAAACTACCGGCATTCTGAGTATGCCGATAATACTTCCCGGACAATCGAAAGGATTTGATGGGGAAGTGCTCGTTATTCAATCTAGAAAAACATATTCTGCAGCTATAGGCTTTACTGAACTGATAAAGCAAAGGAAAATGGGTTTTATTGTTGGAGAAAAAGGAGGTCAACCTTTTGATTTTTGTGGTGATGTAAAGTATGATACATTGCCAAATTCAAAAATATCAATAATGTATCCTACACGATATAACTATTTTACTCATTCCATTCCAACAGAAGACGGATTTCTTCCACCAGATATCCCTTATGATGTCTTTGATAAAGACTTGACTGTAGATGATTATAAAGAAATTATTAGACTTAGCAATAAATTAAAGTGATCATATTATGTATAAAACTAGTTTCTTTGGGATACAATTGATTGATATAGTGATGTGTCATCGGGATGATATTTTGCAAAAGCTATAGTTTTCGGACTTAGTTATTCGATTCCGGTAGGAGATACTATATAAAAAAAGAGATACCTCACTGAAGTATCTCTTTTTCGCTCTTCCTCTTGGACTTGAACCAAGGACCCTCTGATTAACAGTCAGATGCTCTAACCAACTGAGCTAAGGAAGAAAATATGTCTTTCAGTCTTTCCCGATGTCTTTTTGCTCTTCCTCTTGGACTTGAACCAAGGACCCTCTGATTAACAGTCAGATGCTCTAACCAACTGAGCTAAGGAAGAAAATATGTCTTTCAGTCTTTCCCGATGTCTTTTGCTCTTCCTCTTGGACTTGAACCAAGGACCCTCTGATTAACAGTCAGATGCTCTAACCAACTGAGCTAAGGAAGAATTTTCAATCTTTCAGCGGCTTGTTGTATGCCTTTCTGAAATTGCACTGCAAAAGTAGAGGTTCTTTTTGAAATATGCAATATCTTTGCAGAAAAAATTTGAAAAAATGAATACGATAGGCTTAGGAAACGCTTTGGTAGATGTTTTACTTCGGTTAGATAGTGATGATGTGCTTGCAGAAGTGGGTATAAAGAAGGGGGCAATGGATATGATCGGTCAGGAACAGATGATCGCTATCCGTAAAACACAGGAACGGTTGGAGAAAAGCCAGGCTCCGGGTGGCTCTGTTTGTAATACGATGCGTGCAATGGCTTGCCTGGGAGCAAATACCGGTTTTATAGGAAAGATCGGTACGGATGCGGTTGGTGAATATTATGAAAAGGCGTTGCAGGATGCGAATGTGTCTCCTTATTTTATAAAGACAGAGGGTATTTCGGGCAGTTGTACCGTATTGATCTCAAAAGACGGTGAACGTACGATGGGTACATTCCTTGGTCCGGCTCCGACGATTACGCCGGATGAAATAAAGGAGGAGATCCTTAGCCGGTATAATTGTATATATATAGAAGGATATTTGTTGGTAAACGAAGAGTTGGTTCGTACTACCATGCAAAAAGCAAAGAAACTGGGATTGAAAGTGGCTCTCGATCTTTCTAATTTTAATATTGTAAATGCATTCAAGGGATTGCTGGATGATATTATTCCTGAATATGTCGATATTCTTTTCTCTAATGAAAGTGAAGCAGAGGCTTTTACTGGTCTGAAAGCAGAGGAAGCGGTAAAGGTTCTTTCCGGAATGGTAGAGGTCTCTTTGGTTACTCTGGGTAAGGAAGGTGCGTTAGTGGGAAGTAAAGGACAGGTCATTGCCGTTCCGGCAGAAGGAGGCAAGCCGGTCGATACAACCGGAGCAGGCGATCATTTTGCTGCCGGGTTCCTGTATGGGCAATCTGTGGGAGCTACATTGGAACAGTCGGCCCGGATCGGTTCGCTTCTGGCCGGATATATTATAGATGTGATCGGGGCTCAGATCCCGGATGACAAATGGGAACAAATAAAGTTAAAAGTAGATGCGATATTATCCTGAAAAGGGTTTTATGTATACATTTACATCGTTAATTAACTAAATATTCTATGTTTAAGAAGGTACGACGAGAAAGATTGATAGGTTTGTTTTGCTTATTGCTCCTGGCTGGGAGTATTTTGCCGGGACAGGCTCAGAAAGATAACCGCTTTGAAGTAAGTAAGAACCTGGACATTTTCAATGCTTTGGTGAAAGAGGTCGAAATGTTCTATGTGGATTCGGTGGATGTTGAAAAAACAGTCCGGAGAGGGATCAATGCCATGTTGAGTGGGCTGGACCCTTATACTGTCTATTATCCGGAACAGGATATGGATGAACTGAAAATAATGACTACCGGCGAGTATGGCGGTATCGGTTCTTATATCCGGGAACGGAAAGATGGGGGAGTGTATATCATCGAACCTTTTGAAGGTATGCCTGCTGCTTTGGCGGGTTTGAAAGCCGGAGACCGTATCCTGGCTATCGATACAGTCGATACGAGCAATAAAACATCCAGTGAAGTCAGTGAACTGCTGAAAGGAGTGCCCAATACAAAAATGGTATTGAAGATACAGCGTCCGAACGAAAAGAAGCCCCGCGAAGTGGAACTGGTCCGTAAGCAGATCCTGGTAGACCAGGTTACTTATTATGGTGTTCGCGGCGATGGTGTCGGGTATATCTATCTGAAAGGGTTTACCGATAAGAGCGCACAGGAAGTGAAAAATGCCCTGGAAGATTTAAAGAAGAACCATCAGATAAAATCATTGATCCTGGATTTACGGAATAACGGAGGTGGTCTGCTGGAAAGTGCCACTCAGATCGTTGGTATGTTTGTCCCGAAAGGAAAAGAGGTGGTATCGACCAAAGGTAAGGTTAGCCAGTGGGACCGTACTTACCGTACATCCAATGAACCGATTGATACGGTTATGCCGATGGCAGTCCTGATCAATGGCAATTCGGCCTCTGCTGCCGAAATTGTTTCCGGCGCATTACAGGATATGGACCGTGCTGTATTGGTAGGCCAGCGTTCTTATGGAAAAGGCTTGGTACAGTCTACCCGTGAACTTCCTTATGAAGGGCGTCTGAAAGTAACAATGAGTAAATATTACATCCCCAGCGGCCGTTGCATCCAGCAGATGGATTATTCCCACAGGAAGGCGGACGGCAGTGTGGCTGCTATTCCGGATAGCCTGACATCTGTATTCTATACATCGAAAGGGCGTCCTGTCCGTGACGGTGGCGGTGTACGTCCGGAGTTTGAAATAGAGGAAGAAGAGATGCCGACTATCATGTATTATCTGGTGACCGATTTTGTCCTGGTGGACTTTGTTACGGATTGGGCACAGAAACATAAGACAATTCCTTCTGTGGAAGAGTTTACTGTTTCCGATGAGGATTTTGAAGCATTCAAAAACTATGCGAAAGAAAAGAATTTCACTTATGACCGTCAGAGTGAAAAGATTTTGAAAAACCTGAAAGAAGTAGCTCAGTTAGAAGGCTATACAGACAGGGATTCAACTATTTTCACTGAACTGGAAGCCCGCTTAACTCCAAATCTGGACCGGGATTTCGACCTTTATAAGGATCAGATTAAAAAGTTACTGGCTTCGGAGATCGTAAAACGCTATTATTTCCAGAAAGGCGAACTGCTTGAAAGCCTGAAAGATGACGAAGTACTGGATAAAGCGATCGAAGTTCTGAGCAACCCTGAATTATATAGCAAGACATTAAGCACCCCGGAAGAAGGAGAAACCAAACCGGCTGACGAAAAAGCTGATTCGTCGACCAAAGGAGGTGATATAGCTTATGTATTTGATAAGACTGTAGGATAGAATCTATAAGACCGATATATTGAGGGAGTAAACAAAATTGTTTATTCCCTTTTTTATTTTGTGAAAAGGATTTCCGGCTTTCTATTTGAATTTAATATGTAGAACAACCAATTCGGATACAGTCCCAACCCGGTAAGGAGGGCCGGCTATGCCTATGCCGGAAGATACATAAAATTGGGTCGGACCTTTTTTATGATAACCGTAGGGGCATTCATAGATCAGCTTCATTAACAGGGGATAGGGCCATAACTGCCCGTTATGGGTATGTCCGTGAAGTCCCAGATCCACGCCGTTCATGGCCATTTCTGCAAATGACCAGGGTTGATGATCCAGAACAATAATCGGTTTGGTGGTATCGATATCTGCCATTAACGTATGTAAAGCCTGCCGTTTTTTATTGATATAATCGTCTCTGCCGATCAGGCAGAAGGTTGAATCGGGTTGTACGACCGAGTCGATCAGATGTACGGCTCCGGTTTTTGCCAGCCAGCGATATTTGGCAAAACGGTTGGCGCGGTATTCGTGGTTGCCGTTTACAACGTATACACCCAGCGGTGCTTTTAGTTGCTGTAAATCATCTTCTATATGTTCCATCTCGGCAAAACGGGATTCGTAATCCATAATGTCGCCCACCAATACGACCATATCCGGGTGTTGGGCGTTACTTAGTGCGACATAGCGTTGGACCAGCTTTTTACCGATCACTTCGCCGATATGCAAATCGCTCATCATAACCACAGTCAGGCTGTCGCGGTCGCTGCTCCCTTTGGGCAGAGTGACATATACGTCTTTGACTATCGGGTAGGCGACGGTTAGGTAGGCTTTCACCATCAGGCAAGATACTCCGGCTATAATTACAAAAAACAGGGTTAACTTAGCCTGTTTCCAATGTTGTGTCAGCCATTGGGGAAACCAATGGAAGAAACGGTCGGATAGTCTGAGCACTTCCAGCGTCAGCAATGAAAGCGTGATATAGACGGAAGCAATATACCAGGTGTTGCAGATATATTGGATCGTGGTCATTATATGATCCGGCAATTCCTTGCGGAAGAAAAATCCGAAGAAGTAAATCGCCAGTTCCAGTATAAAGAATAATGTATAAGGAATACGCCAGCTTTTTTTAGCCGGTATTGCCTGATAGCCCCTCCAAAAGATATAGGGATTCAGTAACAATTGTGCTACTATCGATTGAATAAAGACTTTCATACCTGTTTGCCTTGTGTGGCTTTATTTGAATGCAATATTGAATACCACCATCTCGCTGTTCGTCCCGATCCGGAAAGGAGGTCCCCAGAGTGATAAGCCGGAAGATACATAGATATGGCTGTTACCCCATTGTCTGTATCCATAACTTTGCTCGAACAAGCGGTCTGTCAGCAGGTTCATCGGCCAGATTTGTCCCCGATGCGTGTGTCCGCTGAATTGAAGGTCTATGCCGGCTTTCTCTGTTTCCTGCAGGTCATACGGCTGATGATCCAAAAGAATAACAGGTTTATCCGGATCAATGTTTTGCGATAAAGCCTGAAGGGATAAGCGTGACGGATTATGACGGTCGTCACGTCCGGCTATCTGAAGCCCGTTGGGTAATGTAACTACTGTGTCGCGTAACAGTTTGATCGGGGTCGATTGGATAAAATCAACGCTTTTCTTTATTCCGCTGATATATTCGTGGTTTCCCGGAACCATATAAATGCCTTGCGGCGCTTTCAGTTGCGAAAGCTCTTCCTGCATATTCTCTGCATAAAGAGGTGTTACGCTGTTGTCTATCAAATCTCCTCCGATCAGGATCAGGTCCGGTTGTTCGGCATTGATCATGCTTACATATTTCTTCAGCTGTGCCTTGTTTGTGCCGTAACCCAGGTGGATGTCGCTTATGGCGACAACTTTCAGCGGTTGTTGATTACTGTTGACAACCTTGTTGATAACTATGTTGAAAACTTGTGTCTTCGGATGTTGATAATGATAATAGCCGTAACTTAATAGGCTGAGCGTCAGTAGGAGAGATATGTAAAACCCATATTTAAAACTCCCGTTGAAAAGTTTGAATATATCGAACGCAACCATGAATAATACCATATACAAAGTAAAAACCAGCCAGCCGGTTCCCACCTCATGTATGGTATGTGCCATCACATCCGGATATTTTACATTCCTTGCCAGCATACTGACTACGAATGCAAGTGCACAACTCCAGAATAGAACTGTCAGAAGCACCTTTACGCCGAAAGGCTGGGCCACAAGCGTCTGTGCCCCTCTGATAAATATATAAATATTCCCTGCAAAGTAAACGCAAAAAAGAGCGATGAAAATTGTAGGCATTTTGTCAAATTTTCGGCAAATGTACATAATAATCTTCAATTCATTTGTGAAAAAAGGTTTTGGCGTATAAGTAGAAAAATGTTTCACATCTGACAATGTCTGATTTATTTCGGATAACCAACCGGGTTATTCATCATCAATACCTGGCTGTCCGTCAGCTTGAGAATTTTCTTCAGTGCGGCCTGATCCATGCTTGCTCTCGGTACTGTAGACAATCCTATGCCAGCACAACATAAGTTTATATTTTGTGAAACGATACCGGCATCCATTGCCGCCATCAGTTTTGTGTGATCCCCGACATTACCGAAACGGGAAAGATCGGATACCAGAACGAGACAAACGGGAGCATCTTTAACAAAATCCTGTCCTCCTCCAACGGCAGCACGATGATCTCCCTTTGCTATCGGATTCAGTGCATGTGCTTTTGCGTCATACAGATAGGCACCATTTTTCATAATAACATACACATCGATGTCCTGTTTGTTCAAAGCCGACGGGGCCGTGCGTTTTCCGTCTGTACGGTTAATGCCGTTGGCTGCCCATAACAAATCTGAAAGATCCTGTGCGCTTAGTTCTTTCGCAGCATATTCGCGGTCGGAATGACGGTCGGAAAATGCTTTCATAACAGCTGTCCCGCGAGCCTTGTCCGGGGCATTGAGTTTAATGACTTTAAGATCCTGTGCATTCATAACGGAAATGAATAATAAAGCGGTTAAAATGATTGAAATCTTTCTCATATCTATATTTATTAATAGTAATTCCTACAAATTTAAAACAAATTCATCTAATCGAACAGCAAAATACATCTTTTACAAATCTTTAATCCTGCTAAATACGAAGGTTTCGTAGAATCTTATACATTTGCATCGGGTTTACACTATTTTTTAAGTAATAAATATAATAAATCAATCGATAACCTCTAAATTCTTTAAATTTGATGAAAGAAAAACTGCTCTACTTAGTGTTGGTGTTGATGATGACTGTGCCTTTGTGTGCGCAGAACCAGAATGCCGCTGATTACACGATCAAGGGACAGGTAGTTGATTCCCTGTCTAATGAAACAGTTCCTTATGCCACGTTGAGTATCGCTTTGGCAAATGCGCCCCAGAAAGCGATCAAACTGTTGGCCTGTGATGATGATGGAAAGTTTACCACCACATTAAAACAACCCGGTACATACATCATGTCCATGCAATCTTTAGGAAAGCTTCCTGCCGTAAAACGTTTTACATTGTCTGAAGGTAAGAAAAGCTTGAATCTGGGTAAATTGTTTATGAATGATGACACCCAGCAATTGAAAGAAGTGACGGTCACTGCCCAAAAACCATTGGTAAAAGTTGAAATTGATAAAATCACTTACAGCTTAGAGGATGACCCGGAAGCTCAAACTAATAATACGTTGGATATGCTCCGTAAAGTACCTATGGTTACTGTTGATGGGGATGATAAAATCCTGTTGAAGGGGTCTTCAAACTATAAAATTTATATGAATGGTAAACCCTCAAACTTGCTGAGTGGTGAAAATACTTCGGACGTCCTGAAAGGTATGCCGGCAAGTTCTATTAAGAATATTGAAGTGATTACGGATCCGGGGGCAAAATATGATGCTGAAGGTATTGGCGGTATTATCAATATTATCACAACCAAGAATGCATTGCAGGGTTATACCGGTACTGTCCGGGCAAATGCCAGTACGTTGGGACGTATGGGCGGCGGTGGATATCTTTCTGCTAAAATAGGAAGCCTTGGACTTACTGCTAATTATAACTATAATCATAATAATTCGCCGTGGAATGATTCCTATTCGACCCGTGAAAATATGATTAAAGGGAAAGAAAGTATAATGAATCAAACCGGACGTAGTAAAAGTAAGGGGCCATTCCAGTTTGGTTATTTGGAAGCCAGTTATGAAATAGATACATTGAATCTGATAAGTGTGGGGGCAAACCTTTTTAGAGGTAATATGACTAATCTTTCAGAATATTCGGTAGAAATGCTAAACCAAAATCCAGATAAAGCTTATCATTATAACCGTAATAGTAGTTCTAAATCAACTTTTGGTTCAACAGACTTAAATGTAGACTATCAGCACTCTACCAGTAAAAAAGACGAACTACTAACGTTATCGTATCGTTTCAGTAATTCACCGAATGATAATGAGGGACGTTCTGAATTATTCAATATGTTTAATTTCCCGGATTCTATTCTTTATCCTCAATGGAATATTAATGATGCGTCAACAACTGAGCATACAGCCCAAGTGGACTATACGACTCCTATTCGAAAAAATCAAACATTTGAAGTTGGAGGAAAATATATTTTCCGTCAAAGTGATAGTGAAACATTACGGCAAATTTATGATCAGATATCCTCTGCTTGGAGAGATAGCTCTGAGGCGAATAGCGATTTTAAGCACACCCAGCATATTTATTCAGGATACTTGGGGTATGCTTTGAAATTTTCAAAATTTGGATTAAAGGCAGGAGTACGTGCAGAAGGAACTAGCTTGTCGGTGAAATATGCTAACGCACCGGAACAGAATTTTAGTACAGATTATTTTGATGTTGTGCCTAATGCCACTTTTTCTTATCAGTTGAACATGTCTCAGCAATTACGAATTGGTTATAATATGCGTATTCAACGTCCAGGTATCTGGTATCTGAACCCTTATGTAAATACAACTGATCCAGAAAATATCTCTTATGGTAATCCAAATCTAGATTCGGAGAAAAGTAATAATGTGAACTTTAATTATAGTATGTTCTCGCAAAAAATTAATATTAATGCCAGTGCTAGCTATACGTTTGTAAATAATGCAATTGAACGTTATACGTTTGTAAATAATGACGGTATTGCTGAAAGTACTTATGGAAATATAGGAAAACGTCAGCAAGTAGGAATGTTCGTTTATGGTAGTTGGAATCCGGTACCTTTATTCCGTATTTATTTGAATGGTGGTGTAAACTATACAGATATGAAAACTAATGCTTCTGAAGCAATGGATTTAGCTAATAGTGGATTTAACGGACGTGTATATGCAGGTTCGCAATTTACTTTACCGAAAGACTTTACACTGGGTGTGAATGGAGGCTACTCTTCTCCTTGGATATCTTTACAGGGAAAAGGATCTTCCTATTATTATGTGGGATTTTCAGCAAATAAGAGTTTCTTGAAGAAGAAACTGACTATTTCACTGAACATAAATAATCCGTTCTGGAAGACGATCGAGTTTAATAATACAACATCAGATCCGACATTTAGTATGCGTTCTGTAAATAAATGGAGTGCACGCGATTTTCGTATAGGTATATCTTATCGTTTTGGTACATTAAAAGAAAGTATCAAGAAGGTTCGTCGCGGTATCAGTAATGACGACCAGAAGAGCGGCGGAAATAGTAGTGGTGGCGGTGAACAGAGCATGTAATTCAGATATAAATATTTATACTGTGTTATAATGTTATTGAAATATTAACCTTGTTTATCAAAGTGTCTTCGTTTGTGCTATTTGATGTTAATGCAGAGAAATAATATTGGATTGTCATTTGAATTATAGCAAAAAATGCTTAGATTTAACACGATATTATTATATGTTTAATTAAAAATCTAAGACGATGAGGAGCAAGAAGTGTTTTATGAATTGTTTGTTGATCATGACTGTTATGATCTTTTGTTGTGCGTCATTAAGTGCTCAACTAAGAATTGAAGGTGCTACGGATGTTGTAGAAGGAACGACAGCAACGTATCGTTTAGTAAATTTGCCTTCCAATTATACTAGCATTAGTTGGAATACAAATGGATCCTCTTTTGGTGGAGATGAATATTTAAGAATTACATGGAATTATCCTGGTCAAGGATATATAAATGTAGTGGTATATACGAGTGAAAAAACTTATTATGCCGATTTGACAGTTAATATTAGACGGAAAAATTTTTCATCTAAAGAGAAAGAACAAAAAGATTACAATGATGAAAATCGTTTAGACACTAAAGTTCTGAAAATAAATAGAGATGAATAGATGTTTTGAAACAGAATTGGGTTTCGACATTATTTCATAGTCGTTTACTAGAACTTAAGTTATAATATGATTAAATTAACATTTTTGTAATAGAAAATTTATGAGAAAGGATTAGATTTATTTTAATCCTTTCTTTTTATTTTTCGCGATATGCTCATTTATTTATCAATTAGAGTTTCCTAGAGCCATTTAGGATACAATATGCGAATTGATGTTTGGGTATCTAGTTATTTATTGTTGCTCTTTGGTTTTACTTCCTGGTTTACTGAATCATAGTCTATTCGTATATATATCTTTTATGAGCTGAGATACGATAATTGCACAACAAAAGTGCAAAGAACGGTACTTTTGTGCACTTTTGTTGTGCAATATGTTGAGGGTGTATAATATGAAGGATACATCCTCTTTTTTGTTTTCTTACTATCCATTTTCATTTACCAGCCTTACTAATTCTAATTACTACGGCAACTAATCAATGGTTGATAACCATCAACCGAACGGTTCATAATTATCGGCCGATTGGCTCATAATTATCGACCAAACGGCTGACAATTATCAGCCACTAAATAGATAGGGTGGAAAATCATCTAACATACTATAGATGAGTAATGAAGAACGGTATGAAGATTCGATGTAAAGCTAATGATTTTTTTACTGTCCGCTATTCATAAAAATGCATATTTGGACAAAAAAGTACCTTTTCTTAGACAAAAAGTGTCTTTCCTATCGAAAAGTTCGTTTTATCTTTGTTACCGGAATCAGAAATAAATAACATGAAACACATTATTATTGGTTTGTTGCTGGTACTTTGCAGCACATTTACTTATGCATCCCGTAAGGAGATACTTTTGAATAATGACTGGATGTTCCGTTTCTCGCATCAGGTGCAGAAGAAGAGCGAACAAAGAGTCAATCTGCCTCATACATGGAATAGCGGCGACGCCTTATCCGGTAAACAGGATTATTACCGCGGAATGGGTAACTATGAAAAAACTCTTTTCGTAAAACCCGAATGGAAAGGAAAGCGTTTATTCCTGCGTTTTGAAGGCGTTAATACAATCGCAACGGTTTTTGTTAATTCAGTTTGCCTGGGGGAACATCGGGGTGGCTACGGTGCGTTTGTTTTTGAAATAACAGATAAGGTACAGTATGGTGCCGAGAATAAAATATTGGTAAAGGTGAATAATGCCTTGCAACTGGATATCATGCCGTTGGTCGGTGATTTCAATTTCTATGGCGGTATTTATCGTGATGTAAACCTGATCATTACCGATCCGGTGAATATTTCATTGACCGATTATGCTTCTCCCGGAGTTTATCTGATACAAAATAATGTAACGAAAGAACAGGCGGATGTGAAAGCTAAAGTCTTGGTTTCGAATGGTTCGTCTACGGCAAAACCGGTACAGGTGAATGTGAAAGTCTGGGATGGAAACAAGATTGTGCAGCAGCAGGATATAAATCTGACTGTGGATGCGAATCAGATACATACCGCAGGACTGGAATTTTCTATTAAAAATCCTCATTTGTGGAATGGGCGGAAAGATCCGTTCATGTATCGTACGGAAGTGACATTGCTGGCTGACGGACAGGAAATAGATAAGGTAACTCAGCCGCTGGGCTTGCGCTTTTATAATGTGGATGCAGAAAAAGGTTTCTTCCTAAACGGGGAACATCTGAAACTGCACGGTGTGTGCCGCCATCAGGACCGTGCCGAACGCGGAAATGCGTTGTATAAAGAACACCATGAAGAAGATGCTGCCATCATTGCCGAGATGGGAACGAATGCGATTCGTCTGGCTCATTATCCGCAGGCTACTTATTTTTATGATCTGATGGATAAATATGGTATCGTTGCCTGGGCGGAAATTCCTTTCATTGGTCCGGGTGGTTATCAGGACAGGGGATTCAACGATCTGCCTTCTTTCCGCGAAAATGGTAAAGAACAGTTGAAAGAATTGATTCGCCAGCACTACAATCACCCGTCTATTTGTTTCTGGGGATTGTTCAACGAACTGAAAACACATGGTGATAATCCGATTGAATATATCAAAGAGTTGAATGAATTAGCTCATCAGGAAGATCCGACGCGTCCGACAACGGCTGCCAGCTTCCTGTCGTACGATAGCGATATCAGTAAAATAACCGATGTGATTGCCTGGAACCAGTATTTCGGCTGGTATGGCGGTTCTCCTTCAGATATGGGAAAATGGCTGGACGCTAATCATAAGGCGCATCCGGATTATAAGATCGGTATCAGTGAATATGGTGCCGGGGCAAGTATCTATCATCAGCAGGACTCTATTAAACCAGGTGTTGCTTCGGGCTGGTGGCATCCGGAGAATTTCCAGACATTCTATCATATGGGCAACTGGGAGGCTATTGCAGAACGCCCGTTTGTGTGGGGATCGTTTATCTGGAACCTGTTTGACTTTGGTGCCGCTCACCGTACGGAAGGCGATCGTCCGGGAATCAATGACAAAGGTCTGGTTACTTTCGACCGTAAAGTGAAGAAGGATGCTTTCTATTATTATAAGGCGAACTGGAATAAGGATGACAAATTTGTTTATATCGCTAACCGCCGTCATCGTGACCGTGATACGAAAGTGACCGATATAATGGTATTTTCTAATCTTCCCCAGGTTGAATTGTTCGTAAACGGAAAAAGTATAGGTGTACAGGGACCGGATAATTATGCCACTTTTGTTTGGAATGGTGTAAACCTGAAAGACGGGGAAAATACAATTGAAGTGCGTGGCATACAGAAGAAAAACAACATAACTGATACAGTAAACTGGACTTGTAAGTAAAC
Organism: Parabacteroides goldsteinii; assembly: GCF_020091425.1. Classification (NCBI taxonomy): domain Bacteria; kingdom Pseudomonadati; phylum Bacteroidota; class Bacteroidia; order Bacteroidales; family Tannerellaceae; genus Parabacteroides; species Parabacteroides goldsteinii. The sequence goes on from NZ_CP081906.1 coordinate 4,210,471, forward strand.
ATAATAGATGGTTTTTTTCTACTGAATTGTAGTTCTTGCAAAAAGAATGGTAATTTAATAAAGGTTATTGGGAATTATTTAGTAGGAAAGTCTTTATGGGATAAGGTGTTAGTGATTAATACCTTATCCCTTTTTATTTTTGTGAATATAGTTCTGTGTGGACTATGTCTTTTATTTTAACTAAACAGAACGGGACAAAAGTAGCAGATTGTATAAAATATAAACATACATTTTTGTCTAATAGATATGTATAAATTGTCCATAGCTGAAAAATTAACAGATGTATAATGGCTTGTATATAAGCCAAGTATATTTTGACCGATTGTTTCAGTTAGTAAGATATCTCTAAATTCAGCCGAATGAAGAGGGGTAGAAATACAAGATAAAAAAAGATTGTTATTATTCTATTGGCGATTATCATCGTTAATATTATGCTGAAAATTTCTCCTGTCATTCTCCTATGATAATCACTGCTCTCCAATTGAAAAATAGAATTTGTCAAAACTACTATCTACGTTGTGAAAACTAATATTTGACTCTAAAAAAGCAATGATTCTTGAATAATAATAGTCCATAGTCCACACAGGACTATTTCATTTGGTAGAAACGAACAAAACTAAAATTACTGCACATTTAAGTCGATAAGATTTAGTGTGCGCAAACAAAATCAATTTATTAACTAAATCTGGTGTTATTATGACGAAGGATTTTAATCGTTATTATTTTTCAAGACAGATGTTTATAGGAGCTACGATGTTCCTTGCATCTGTGGGAGTTGCATCGGCCAGTCCGACAGCTCTGGGAATGAATGTTCCAGAATCAGATGTTTTCATGGCTTCTCCACAGCAAGCACAGAAAACGGTGAGTGGAGTAGTAGAAGATCAGTTTGGTCCGGTTGCCGGAGCAAATGTAGTTGAGAAGGGAACCACGAACGGAACCATTACTGACATGGATGGTAAATTTACGTTGAATGTTTCTCCTAATGCAGTTCTGGTTGTTTCTTTTATTGGTTATACGGAACAGCAAATTACAGTAGGTAACCAAACTTCCTTCAAAATCCAGATGAAGGAAGACTCCCAGGCATTGGATGAGGTAGTAGTTGTTGGTTACGGTACGCAGAAGAAAGTGAACTTAACAGGTTCTGTTTCTTCCGTAGATTTTACAGAACAAGCTGCCAGCCGTCCTATTACAAACGTATCATCAGCCTTGGGAGGTCTGTCTGCCGGTTTGCAGGTTATGCAAAGCAAAGGTAATCCGACCGACGACGGTGCTACGATCCGTGTTCGTGGTACAGGTACATTGAACAATGCCAGTCCGTTGGTTTTGGTCGATGGAATGGAAGCCTCGATGGATGCTGTCAACCCGCAGGATATTGAGACGATTTCCGTATTGAAAGATGCTGCATCGGCTGCTATTTACGGTTCACGTGCTGCCAATGGTGTAATTTTGATCACAACGAAAAAAGGTAACCGTGAAAAGATCCGTGTAACTTATTCAGGTACTTTCTCTATGGCTCAGCCATCTAACCTGCTCGATTTTGTAACGGATTATCCTACGCATATGCGTTTGATCAATGAAGCCAAATTCAATGAGGGTTACAATGATGTATTTTCAGCAGCAACAATCGAAGCCTGGGAAGCTGCCAATGCAGATCCGAATGGCCTGAATGCAAACGGTGTCCCTAACTGGCTGGCTTATCCGAATACGGACTGGAACAAAGAAATGTATAAAAATAATCTGGTTCAGGACCATGTCGTGTCCGTGAACGGAGGAAGTGAAAAGGTTACATTTTTATTGTCTGCCGGTTATATGGATAACCCTGGTTTAGTGGAAAACACTGGTTTGAAACGTTACACATTGCGTGCCAACGTAGAAGCGAATGTAAACAAATGGTTGACCTTGGGAACCCGTACATATGCTATTATGAACGATAAGGATCAGGGTAATTACGCTGATACCGGTATGTTGAACTTTATCCGCCAGACTACCCCGGGTTTGATAGGTATGTATGATGGAAAAATGGGATATAAGGAAGCTGCCGAAGAAAGTTCTACTGCTAATAATATTTGGGCATATCTGAAACAGACCGACGGACAAAACCGTTCTTCCCGTTTTAATACAACGATGTATAGTAAGATCAAGTTTATGGAAGGTCTGAGCTGGGACTTCAACTTTAATTACGGACGTCGTTTTGACGAATATAACTCACATACAGTTCCGCTGGCCCGCTATACCTTCAGTAATGGTGAGATTGCTTCTACAGCAACGACTCCGGACCAGATGACGACAACTTGGAAGTCGTATGCGGAAGAAACATATACGCTTGAAAATATCCTGCGTTATGACAAGAGCTTCAAAGGTGGTCACGATTTGAATGTAATGGTTGGTTACAACGAATATTTCTATAAACAATACGAGCATAAGCAACAGAAAAAGGGTTTGATAGACCCGAGTATCAGTGTTCCCGATGCAGCCACAGAAATGCAGACCAGTACCGGTACGGCGAAAGACGAAGCACTTCGTTCTGTATTCGGCCGTTTGAATTATGCTTATCTGTCTAAATATCTGTTTGAGGCTAACTTCCGTTATGACGGTTCTTCCCGTTTCAATTCCGATTCGCGTTGGGGTATCTTCCCGTCATTCTCTGCTGCCTGGCGTCTGTCTGAAGAGGAATTTATGAAGAATATCGGCTGGTTATCTAACCTGAAAATCCGTGCTTCCTGGGGACAAATAGGTAACAACCGCATTACAGATAAGGATGGTTACCAGGACTATTACGGTTATCAGGCTACTTATAAGACTTATAATTATTCTTTTGGAGGGGCTCAGGCTGCTGCTTTGGCACAGAACAGGATCGGTAACTCGCGTCTGGAATGGGAAAGCACGACTGTTACGAACTTTGGTGTGGATGCCGGTTTTCTTAATAACCGTTTGACAGCAGAGTTGGACGTATATAATAAGGTAACGGATGGTATCCTGACAACTCCGAACCTTCACTTGACAATGGGTATTAAGACTCCTCCGACCATGAATACGGCTGAGGTTACGAACCGCGGTTTTGAATTGACTGTAGGCTGGAAAGACCATGTAGGTGATTTCAATTATGCTGTTTCTACCAATTTCTCTTACAATCATAATGAGGTAACAAAATACCTGGGTAAGTATGAAGCCGGTTGGGTGGAGAAAGACGGTAAGAAAGTATGGCAATCGAATATCGGTGATGTATCTGTGGATAAAGATAAGGGACGTATCGTAGAAGGACATCCGATCAAAGAATATTATACATTGAATACTTATTCCGGTAATGGAACCCATTTTAACAGCGATGGTTCCGTAAATATAAATGGTGGCCCGAAAGATGGTATGATCCGTACGGAAGGTGATATGAAATGGTTGAATGCCATGATTGATGCTGGTTACAAATTTATGCCAAACCAGAGTGTCGGTCGGAATAATATCTATTACGGTGATTTGATTTATGCGGATTTGAATGGCGACGGTATTTACGGTAGTTCTTATGATTATGACTTCCAAGGATCTTCAGCTATGCCTAAGTTCGGTTATGGTATCAATATCAGCGCCAGTTGGAAAAACTTCGATTTAAGTATGTTGTGGGCTGGCAACGGTGGTTTCAAACTGTATTGGGAAGAAGATCCGTATAATAGTGTAGCAATCAGAAATGGTTTTGCAACATCTGAGCGGGTTGCGAATGATCATTACTTCTACGATCCTGAAAATCCGACTGATTCGAGAACCAATCTGAATGGTTATATTCCCCGTTTGGTAGAAAACTCGAAACAGAGCCGTCAAACCAGCAATTATTATTTGTACAACGGTACTTATATGAAATTGAAGAATCTGACAATCGGCTATACATTGCCTGTAACTCTGACAGAAAAAATTTCTGCAGAAAGGGTTCGTGTATATCTGTCTGGTGAAAACTTGTTTACCATAACATCATTCCCCGGTCAGGATCCTGAAATGGGGGCAACTACAAACTATCCGTCTTTACGCCAGTTTGCTGCGGGTATTAGTGTTACATTCTAAAAAAGAGAAAAGACAATGAAATTAGTAAATAAAATATTAGTTGTTACAGCTGTTGCTTCGGTTATGACAGCTTGTAAACCTGATTTGTTGGATACGAATCCATACGATAAGGTAGGTTCCGGAGCCATGTGGGGAAATGAAACGATGTGTGATATGGGTGTGAATGGTATCTATGCCACATTGCGCGAGGCAAAGGTTGCACATGAAATGTTTACACAAGACGCTATGGGATTTGCCGGTCAGGCCCGTGATCCTCAGGATTTGTTGAATGGAACAATTACTGCCGGCAATAGTTTGTTCTCTGATACCTGGAAACAGTTGTATGAAGGAATTCACCGTGCAAATGATGCCATAGCCCATTTACCGGAAGCTCCATTGGATGATGCAAAGAAAGATCGTTTGATCGCTGAATCCAAATTCTTGCGTGCTTACTATTATTTCCGTCTGAACCGTGTATTCCAGGGTGTTCCTGTTTATCTGGAACCGGTGGAAGACAGCGAGTGTACCAATGGACGTGAAACGGTTGACAAAGTATGGGAAGTTATTATCTCCGACTTGAACGACTGCATCAACAGTGCTAATTTGCCGAATAAGTATGCGAAAGGTGATGCCAATTATGGTCGTGCAACGAAAGGTGCGGCATATGCTTTGCTGGGACAGACATATATGTGGATGAAAGATTATGCAAAAGCGGAAGCTGCTTTGCGTAAAGTCGGAGATGTCGGTTTTGCATTGTTTCAGGGGGATTACAAACAACTCTTCAAAACAGATAATGAACAATGTGATGAGATGATTTTCTCGGAACAGAATATTGGTATCAAAGATTATGGTTCCAAAACACAATTCTGGTTAGGTTCACGTGTTTCTTTTGGTTCTTGCTGGAATAGTTATCTGCCGAGTGTAAACTGGGTGGAATCATTTGAATGTGCAGACGGTAAGCCGTTTAACTGGAATGACTTCCTACCGGGATATAATGAGATGACTCCTAAAGAACGTGTGGTTTTCTTCCTCCGCGATACTGTCGGTGAGTGGGATACTTATTCGGAAGATATAAAATCAAAACTGCGTGCAGGTTTTGAACTGGCCGTGAAAAATGGAGCTGATATGTCCAAATATCTACCTTCCGGAAATGAAGCCCGTTTGCGTAAAGCCTACGAAAATCGCGATCCTCGTCTGGAAGCGACTGTCATTACTCCGTATGCTGAATATAACGGGGCAATCGGTTCAAAAGAATATACTTATACCTTGCGTTGGCCGGCAACCAACTCGGATGAAGTCGAACCGTATGACCTGAGAACGGATAGCCAGACTTTGTTCTACTATCTGTATCGCAAATTTGTTGCGGAAGGATCGTCTGAAACTCCTAATCGTGAATATTGCCCCTGGGATTATCCGTTGATCCGTTATGCAGACGTAGTCTTAATGTTGGCTGAAGCTATCAATGAACAAGGCTTTAAGCAGGAAGCTGTTGATTTGGTAAACTCTGTACGTGAGAGAGCCGGTGCTGCATTATTGCAGACAACAGATGCCGGTAAACCTACTTATGTAAGTGGCCAGGAAAATATGCGTACCCGTATCCGTAACGAACGTCGTTGGGAATTATCTTTGGAAGGTGTTAACCTGTATGACGAAATTCGTTGGAGAACGATCGGTGACTGGTGTAAAACTGGTGATGGTTCCAAAGAAATCTGGGGTACTGTCGTAAATCCGTTCTCATGGGGTGGAGATTATCTTTATACCTGGGCTATTCCAAGCACGGAATGTGAAAGAAATAGCAATCTGGTTCAGAATGATGGTTGGATAAACTAATTATCGAGATCTGTTCTACCGAATAGTTACTCTGTTAAAAGAATAATCCTTAAACAGGAATTGTAAGAAGTTCTTTTGATGAGGAAATGTTTATGGGATAAGGTGTTATTGATTAATGCCTTATCCTTTTTTTTGTGGAGAGTATAGTTCTAGCTGGACTGTGTCCATATCATGAAACAAAACAGTACGGCACAAAAGTAACACATCGTATGATCTGTTAACATACATTTTTGTCTAATATTGGTGCATTTATTGTCCAAAAATAAAAAATTAACACAATAGTAATGGGCTGTATATGAATATAGTGCATAGATTATGGTCAATTTGCACTAACTATTGAAGTTCTGACAGGTAGAAATAGAACATTCATTTCTCAAAATTAGGTTATATCAATTACTGTTTTTCTATTAATATTAAGTAATAGAATTCCAACGACTTTTCTAAACTACTTTTGTTCTGCTATTGAAAAACAAAAAGAGAAAGAGCTTTATTCTCAGTTGTTTTCTTATTTGTAAAAAATTACTGATGAGCCAAAATCTAATAATTAGTTAATGAATAAATGGACACAGTCCAGCTAGGACTATTTCCTTTTTATGTGAAACGAACGGGCTAAAATTCTTGCACAACAAGTTGCAGTGATTTGGTGTGCGCAAACACAATTTATTCATTAACTAAATCTGGTGTTATTATGACGAAGGATTTTAATCGTTTTTATTTATCAAAACGGATGTTTTTAGGAGCAACTATGCTTTTGACATCTGTGGGGTTGGCTTCAGCCAATCCGGGAATAGAGATTCCCGTTTCCGATGCGCTTGTTGCTTCTCCTCAACAAGCGAAGAAGAAAGTAACAGGAACAGTTGAGGACGCTTTAGGACCGATTGCCGGAGCCAATGTTGTCGAAAAGGGCACAACTAACGGAACGATCACCGATATGGACGGTAAATTCAATCTGGAAGTTTCTCCTAATGCTGTTTTGGTTATAACTTTTATCGGGTACGTGGAACAACAGATCCCTGTAGGAAACCAAACGTCATTTTCTATTAACCTAAAAGAAGACTCGCAAGCGTTGGAAGAAGTGGTAGTAGTTGGTTATGGTACGCAGAAGAAAGTGAACCTGACAGGTTCGGTAGCATCCGTTAGTGCGGAAAAAATAGCCAACCGCCCGGTGATGAACCTCGGACAGGCTTTGGTGGGCGCGGCTCCAGGTGTACGCGTTACTCAAGGAAGTGGTAACCCTGGTGACGAAAGTATCGGTATCCAGGTGCGTGGCCAAGGTTCATTCAACAATAGTAGCCCATTGGTATTGGTCGATGGTGTTGCTGCTGATATGGCTCCGCTGAATACGGATGACGTTGAAAGCATCTCAATCTTGAAAGATGCCAGTGCGGCGGCAATCTATGGTTCACGTGCAGCCAACGGTGTTATTTTGGTAACAACCAAAAAAGGGAAAAAAGACGAAAGCCCAAGAGTGACTTTCAATGCTATGTTTGCACAGGAAAAGCCGATTACCGATTTTAAATTGATGTCAAGTACGGCAGATTTCATGGAGTTGCACAATATTGCTAAGCTGAATGCCAACCCGACTGCCAATACACCAGACTATAGCCTTGAAAGTATTGAAGAATGGCGTCAAGCTGATTTGAATCCGAACGGAATCTATACGAATCCTGTTACAGGGCAACAGATTCCAAACTGGTTGGCATACCCGAATACAGACTGGGCACAAATTTTGTTTGAACCCGCCTTTTATCAGAAATATGGTGTCAATGTGTCGGGAGGTAGCAAGAATACCACTTATCTGCTTTCGCTGGGTTATCAGAATAATCCGGGTACATTGGATAATACAAGCATGGAACGTTTCAATATCCGTGCCAATATAGAAACAAAAATAGCAGATATCATTACTTTCGGAACACAAACCTATGGAACCAAAGAGTTCAAGGATCCGGGAAGTACGTCTATGACTTATTTGCTTCAGGCATGGCCCGGGCAGACTCCTATCTATGATGGCAAGTATGGATGTAGCGAACATCCGGAAGTAACCCAGAAGGATAATATTTTGCAAGGAGTGGCAGCCAATGGAGGACAGAATACATATACACGCCTCAATACGACATGGTATGCCAACGTCGAGTTACCTTTGAAAGGTTTGGTAGCCGAAGCCAAATTCAACTGGAGCCAGTACAGCCGCCAAGACGAACATTACTCTCAAAACCTGCCTCGTTATAGTTTTCGCGAGAGTTTTGAAACACCGAAAGAAGGATTGGGTGTCTTGGACCAGGCTACGACTTATCGTTATTCGTATGAATCGACCAGTTATACGGCTGACTTGATGTTACGCTATAACAATACATTCGGGAAACACGATGTGGCAGGTTTGTTCGGTTATGAGCAGTATCGTGGTGAAACTACAGGATTCAGTGCAACAAAGAAAGGTTTGATAGATTGGAGTATTACTGATATAACATCTGGTGCGGAAATGCAATCCATTGGTGGTAGTGCCAAGTCGGTGAATGCTATATTATCTTATTTCGGACGTGCAAACTATGCTTATGATAACCGTTATTTGTTTGAATTCAGTTTCCGGTCAGATGCTTCTTCCAAGTTTGCTCCCGGACATCGTAGCAGTTTTTTCCCATCCGGGTCTGCTGCTTGGCGTATCAGTGAAGAATCTTTCTTCGAACCCGTCAAAAATGCAGTTAACAATTTGAAACTTCGTGCTTCTTATGGTTCGTTGGGTAACACCGTAGGGGGTAATTATGACTGGCAAGCTTTGTATAAGAAAGTGAACAATGTGTTTGACGAAAGAGTACAAAATGGTTTGATACAATCTTCTATTCAAAACCTGGCACTTTCTTGGGAAAAAGTGACCACTTATAACATCGGTTTGGATGCCTCTTTCCTTAACCAACGTTTAAGTTTGGAAGCTGATTTCTATTTGCGAAAGACTTCGGATATTCTTACTAATTCCATTATGTATAAAACAATGGGTAGTATCAGTGCTCCTATGTCAAACACAGCCAGTTTGTCTAACCGTGGTCTTGAACTGAACTTGGGTTGGAACGATCAGATTAAAGATTTCCGTTATGGCGTAGGGATCAACTTGGCTTTCAATAAGAATAGAGTAACCGATTTTAAAGGCGAATTGTGGTATGAGTTAGATGAAGATGTCAAAGATATCTGGGGTAATCCGACAATGCGTTATACTAATTTGGCAGATGTTTCTACCGGAGGTGATACCCGTCGTGTAGAAGGACACATGATAGATGAGTTTTTCTTGCGTCGTCCTTATTCCGGTGACGGTTCTTATAAGTTGGCCGACGGTAGTGTTAATCCGAATGGAGGACCTCGTGACGGTATGATTCGTACGAAGGCCGATTTGGATTGGGTGGCTGCGATGTTGGCTGCCGGATATACTTTCAATAATAATTTGAAACAAATTAATTCGAATGGTTCCAATTTATGGTATGGCGACTTGATCATGGCCGACTTGAATGGTGATGGTAAATATGGAAATGATGATGACCGCGAATTTACCGGTAAGAGCTCGACTCCGAAGGTTACTTTGGGCTTTAATATCAATGCCTCTTGGCGTGGTTTTGATTTGAATATGATGTGGTCAGGACGCTTTGGCGGTTATCATTACATTAATTCGAAAGGAGCAAATGGATCTATGATTACTAATACCGGTGATGCTTTGCCTGGCGATGCTTGGAACAGATATTATTTCTACGATTCGGAAGCTTCACATGCTGGCATCATTAAAAATGAGCAGGGCGTTGTCATCGGTTCTTCCTACGATCCTGCAGCTGACCCGAATGCCCGAATCTCTAACGAGTATCCTCGTCTGCTTACTTCCGGTGGTACTACCCCTTCAAATACATTCTATTTGTATAATACGTCGTTTGTTAAGCTGAAATCATTACAAATCGGATATACATTGCCTAAGAAGTGGGTTGCACCTGCAAAGATCAATAATTTGAGAGTATTTGTATCCGGAGAGAATTTGTTGACTTTCAAATCCGATAGATTCCCAGGCGTAGACCCTGAATTGGGTGGCTCGCTTGCCGCATACCCGATTGCACGTATGTTCTCAGGAGGTCTGTCTGTAACCTTTTAATTAAAAGCACATAAAGATGAAAAAGATATTTAATTTGTTAACATTGGCGGCTGTTTTCGGAGTCGCAACATCCTGTACGGATATTTTGGATACGGCACCTAATGATAAGCTTTCCAGTGGTACTATGTGGACTACCGAAGAAAGCGTTGACCAGGGCGTTATTGGCGTGTATTACTCCTTGCAGAGACCTTTCCATGGAAATCAAATTATTGGTGCCGATGCCATGATTGGTTATTATGGGTATGATGCGTTTGGTATGACCGGACAGGGAGAGTATGGCATGCAAAACTTGTTTACTAAATCGGTCAATCCCAGTAACGGGTTTTTCTTAAAAACATGGCAATGGATGTATGACGGTGTGCATCGGGCTAATGCCGCTATAGCTGGTATTGAAAATGCTCCTATCAATGAAGCTAAAAAAGCTCGTTTGATTGCTGAGTGTAAAGTACTTCGTGCATTCTTTTACGATCGTTTGAACATTCTTTTCGGTAATGGCGGATTAGGGGTACCTTTGTATACGGAACCGGTGAACCCGTCTGAATGTGACAAGCCTCAAAGTTCGGAACAGGAGGTATGGGCTCAAGTTATTAAGGATTTAAGCGATGCTATAGCTGAGCCGAATTTACCTGACAATCAAATCCAAGGAGAAGGACGAGTAAGTAAAGGGGCTGCTTATGCTTTGCGTGGTAAAGCATATCTGTTGACAAAGGAGTATGATAAAGCAATAGCAGACTTTGCTAAGGTAGGTGAGTGTGGTTACAAATTGTTCCCGGACTACAAACAGCTGTTTAAGGTTGCTAACGAGCGTTGTGAAGAGATTATTTTGGCTGTGCAGTATATAGAAGATCCTACGGGTTATGGTACGGGAATACAAAAGTATTGTGCGGCATTTACCCAGGGAGCTAAAGATAGCCGTGGCTGTTGGGGTGACTTGCAGGTGACTCCTGCGTTGGTAAACCTTTATGAAGAGGTGAATGGGCAGACTGTTAAAAAGTTTGCTTGGGAGGACTATTTGTCTGATTGGAAGAAAGTGACTGACATGGAGACAGCCGAAGGACACACGAAATATCGCAAAGTATTCTTTATTCGCGATAAGTTCGTGAATGGAAAGGAAATCCATTCTACGGTTACGAAGGCAGTTGATACGGAACTGGCCAAATTGCCCGCAGAAATTCAGGCTATTTATTTGCCGGAAGGTAATGAGGCTCGTTTAAAAACAGCATATGCCAATCGTGACCCGCGCTTGGCTTACAATGTTGTGACACCTTATGCCAATTATTTGGGGGTAAATAGTAATTCTACGGCAGAAGCGTGGTACACGTTCCGTTGGCCTGTTGCTGGTAAATATTATGCAGATCAGGCAAATGCCGAACCGAATGCCAATCCGGAGTTACCGAACGATTATTATGCTTCCGGTTTTATGAATGCACAGGCTGAATTTAAATATATTCATCGTAAATTTATCGGTGAGGGGTTGGAATACCTGCGTCGTGAGCAGAATCCGGTAGATGAACCTATCATTCGTTATGCAGATGTATTGTTGATGTGGGCCGAAGCACTTGTTGAAAAGAATGACTTGGCAGGTGCTATGGCCAAGGTGAAAGAGGTCCGTGACCGTGCCGGTATACCGACTATGGCTTCCAGCTTCTTAGATCAGACAACTGCACGTAACTATGTGCGTGACGAACGTCGTCGTGAGTTTGTGAACGAAGGTATAAACTTTTTTGATGAAATGCGTTGGCGTACGTTGAAAGAAACAAAATTCAGTGAAAAGGTTGCCCAGCATGCATGGGGCGGAACAGAGAGTACCGGAGGTACTGTTTATGATTGGATTGGCGACCAGTGGTACACTTGGCCTGTCCCCAAGAGTGAAACAGAGCTTAATACGAATTTGACACCTACACCGGGTTGGGAATACTAATCGATACGAGCACGCACTTTGTTGATTGTATAGAATAATAGAAAGAGGGTGTCAAAGTAATCTGACACCCTCATGAAATAGAAATTTATAAGAATGGATTAGTCTATCCAACCCTCATTTTGTTTTAGGTTTTCATTCATCAGAATTTCAGACCTAGGAATAGCCCAGTTGTATAAATGGTTACCTCCCCAAGTATAAGAATATTGAGGTTCACCCCAAATCTGTTTTTCCCTGTTCATTCAAACATTCAGCTAAAGAAAGGACTACATCCGCATAACGAATTAATGGTATATCAATTGGCGAATAACTTCTGTTTGGTATTTCATTTGCACCTTTAAACCCATAATTTGCTCAAATCTTGAGACTGCCTCTTTCTTAATTAAGGTCGCTACACGTAACCCCAGAATATATATGATTATTGTAAGCTTCTAAAATGCCACTAGCTATCCTAGTATAAGGATTGCTATAAATAAGTCCTGTCGTCTTGTTGTTTACTGCCCCGTAAAGACTCCAGCATATAATACTGAAACTAGAGGTGGAGGGATATGCTTTAATATAAACAAAAGGCAGAAACTCATCGTCTTTTTGCTTATCCATTCGAGCCATAATAGCTGCAGCTTGTGCATAAGTAAAAGAAGATCCTGGAGGACAATTGTTCTCTTCTATAAATGCTGCTCCTTCATACCTATCCTTAAGCTTCTCCCACGCAGTCTTTTCTTCCTTTTTAGAGCCATCAGATTCTGTGTTAGAATCATCAGGTGGACCAGGAAAAGATATAATATTATAACGCATATTATAAGAATATAGCCAGTTTGAAATATCCGTAAGACCTAAAATATTATATCCTACACATCCTCCAAATTGTGCTATTGTTTCTTCGATTGTTAGAGGTCCGGTCAAGAATGTAGTTTTCCCTTTACTCTCATAATCCGACCAATATGGACCCATATCAAAGCCATGATACATAATAGCCCCAATAACCTCTATTCTCCAATCATGTAAATTAAAGGGGCCGTTATCGTTAATGCTTTTTGTAACGACATCTATGGTAGAATCATCCTTTTCTTCAAATACTGTTTCGTTGCTACACGCAAAAAACAACATAAAAGCCACTGATGCAAATAATAGATTTTTCATAATAATAATTTAATAAGTTAAACAAATGGATTATAGAACTACAAAGAGTTAATAAATGCTTTGAATTTATTATTTTATCTACATACCACAAAGCTAAATATTATGTTATTAAACACAAAAAACACCCTACTCTCACAAGCAAGACGGCTAACTTTAGTATTAATATCAAATCAAATTACCAAATCCTGTAATACACCCCCACTTCGACATATGGCGACAGTCCGGATCGTCCTGCCCCATAACCGACAGACAGCCTAATCCCCAAAGGCGGGCAGGTATTTTCTTTGTTATATAGACGGTCTTCGGAAAAACATCTATACTATCCAGGGCGACATTATATCTGCTCACCCACGCCCTGTAATTTTGTGTGACGTACTCTTTCCTGACTTCATCACTTTTCTGCGCTACCACGGCGTGAATTGATTATCAACGAGTTATGTTTTGTTTTAGGTGGCGCAAGCTAAAAAACGTAATTTTGCGGCATGTATGTGCGCAAGAAAAAGAACCGCTCTGGCACTATCAGTGTCGTTGTAGTAAGCAAATCCTCCGGTAAGTATGAGGAAATAAAGAGCTTTGGCACCGCGGACTCAATAGAAGACACGGAAAATTTGTGTGATGCCGCCTAAAGATGGATTAACAGCTATGCAGGTCAGCGAGAACTCGAAGAGACCAAGCGAGTAGTCGGCAATATGGATGCTGTATTGATCAACGGAACTCAGTTGCTGCTTGATTGTATCTATGATAATATTGGCTTCAATCGCATACCGGACGAGATCTTGCGACATCTTGTGATCGCACGTGTATCTCAGCCTGCGCGAAGAATAGAAGCACACATGTTTGCATTTGCTTTGTCGCCTATAAAATATATAAGGAATTGGAGCGAATTATCAAAGAAAAGAACATTGACCTGAGCGTAGGAAAGGTACTTGATGCCGTCAAAACTATTACTACCATCAGAGTGAAGATGCCTGAAAATGTAGAAATTTATACTAAGACCCTATTCCTGACTGATAAACATCGGGCGATACGCTCACTATTAGACTTCGCCGATGAACCGAAATGATTTGGGTGGCGCATTGACGAAGTCAGGAAAAAGAGGAGAGTTTTGACACATTTACATTTGCAGTATTAAATATCCCAATAAAAATATAAGTGTATATTTGAAAAGAAGAGTTGCAGTGAACTAACTTTGACACTAGTCTTAAATGACTATGGGCTGAATCAGACTGCAACTCTCTTAATTGGAGAACCTAGCCAGTTAGAATTGTAGGCTCACGACCTAATAAATGTATTAGCTGTTTCTCCTTCATGTTTAATACTGTAAATACAAAGTTATGAATTATTCTCATTTTGTAGGTCTTGATGTAGGGAAAAAAACTTTCGATGCATCCTTAATGTCTGCGGACGAAAAAGAGTTGTCTCACAAGTCTTTTGATAACACTTCAGAAGGGATCCAATCTTTATTAGATTGGATAGCAGGTTATCATCTCTCTTTATCCAAACTCTTGTTCTGTGCTGAAAACATGGGAAGTTATGTCACAGAGTTATCTGTTTCCAGTGCCTCTATGGGTTTTTCCCTAGCTTTGGTTTGCCCGTTGACCATCAAGAAGTCCATAGGCTTGCAACGAGGCAAAAATGACCGCATTGACGCTAAAAGAATAGCGAACTATGCGGTATTACACTATCGAAAACTAGAGTTATACAAATTGCCTGACAAAGACTTGGTGAGACTGCGGGGATGGATTATTATACGTGACAATTTGGTCAAGCAAAAAGTATCAAGCATAAAGTTATTGGAAACATTCTCCCAGATGGCCAAGTTGGCTGATGTGACAGACTCCATTTCTTTTTTGGAAGAGCAGCTCAAGTCGATAAAAGAAAAGATCCTGCAGGTGGAAGAGGCTATGGAGCAACTAATAGCCGCTAGTTGTTCTCTTTGCACAAACTACTTGTTATTAAGAAGTATAAAAGGTGTAGGGATAATCAATGCCATTGTATTACTGTGTGTTACTAACAATTTTCAAAGATTTGACAACCCAAGGAAGTTTGCTTGTTATTGCGGGGTTGCTCCCTTTGAACATACTTCAGGTATTTCCATACGGGGAAAAACGCAGACTTCTCCATTGGCTAACAAAGAAGTAAAAGTGTACCTTACCCGGGCAGCTATTACTGCCATCTCTTGGGATCCGCAGATGAAAGCATATTATAAAAGGAAAATAGCGGAGGGGAAACATAAAGCATCTGTAATCAATGCTGTAAGAGCCAAAATCATAGCAAGGTCTTTTGCTGTGATACGAAGACAGACTCCATTTGTAACATTAGTCGTATAATAAAAAGGCCCTTAATTTCGAAAACATCTTAGATTTAGGAAGTAGCTATACACTTCTGAAGAGTAATTATGTCTATATACGAACTTACCCAAGGATACGTTAATGTTCGTAAACTTGGGTAAGATTTTATAGATATTGTTTGGAGAGGACTTAGAATTCACCCCTTATCCCCTCTCAAGAGGGGAATTGGTTACTCCCGCCACTATAAACAGATAGCTCAAATCTTTCTATAAATAAACCAAACAGATACAAAAGCGAACATCTATTAAACAATATGTTTTCAAATGTTAATCGTGACAAACTCAAGGTCAAAAGTAGGTACTTTTTTACCCCGGTTGTAAGCCATATTTGCTATAACGCATTAATAATCAGCTATGACAAACTTTTTGCTGCCCCCTATAAAATAAAGAAATTAAGATTGTGCTTACCAGCCTCCAGTTTGATCACTTTATTCTCTTTTACATAGTCCGGTAAATAAAGCGTAGCCGTACTATTTGCCGGGACAACCACTTCATAATTGATCTTCTTTCTGTTCCACTCCCATTTAGAGATGATCTGTCCGTAAGGAGAATCATGTTTTGCTTCGAAATGCTTCAATTCCTTTACAAAATTCGGACGCAATATAATATGTTTGAAACCAGGCTGTTCCGGATCGGGAAAAATACCTCCCAGACCTTTATAGAACCATCCGCCTATCTCTCCGAACATCATATGATTATCCGAAATATCACGTTCAGCCTTCAAATCCCAGTTTTCCAATAAAGTCGTAGCCCCATTGACGATCCACCAACCCCATGACGGATAGGTATCCTGTGCAGCTACCTTATAAGCTGTCTCCGGATATCCGTTTTCGCTCAATGCATTCAGGATTGCTTTTGCCCCCAATACACCGACATCCAGATGGAATCCGGCTTCTTCCACTTTCTTTGCCAGATTCTTCGCAACTTTAGCGATCATATCTTCCGGTACGATCTTCCATTGCAGAGGAACACTTAATTCCGTCTGGGAACCACCGGCATATATTCCGGTCTCCTTATTCAGATATTTATTATTAACAGCCTCTTTGATCTTTTCGGCTAATGCCGTATAATATGTATAATCATCCTGCTTGTTAAACAGCTTGGCGGCAGTCGCCAATATTTTAGTGTCTACATAAAAATAAACGGATGATGTAAACTCTTTATTGGAACGGGACTTAACCGGAACCCAGTCTCCACGTCCCCAGGATGTCAGATGATTCGGACTCGTACGATCCACATAATTGACATAACGCTTGATATTCTCATAACAATCAGCCAAAGGCTTGCTATCTCCATAAAACATATACAGGTTCCAGGGGATAATAGCTATTGTACTCGTCCAGTCCAGTCCGTTATCCGTACCATACCCCCAGCCTCCGGTAGGTATAATATCGGGAAGTACCCCATTGGGTTGTTGCTCATCCCGGTGGTCAGCCAGCCATTTTTCATATACGGTAATCCCATCGAAATTATACAAAGCTGTTTCGATCGCAAAATGACCGTCACCCGTCCATCCGTTCTTTTCGCGTTGCGGACAATCGGTCGGATATCCCATCAGATTCGACAGATAAGCATTATTGGTAGCCCACCACAATTTATTTACCAGCTCACTCGATGTCCTGATCTCTCCGGAAGCAGGCACATCGCTGTGCATAAAGAAAGCGGTCAGGCTGTTCTGGTTTAATTCAATCGGTTTGTCACTGGTTACTTCCACATAACGGAAACCTTTATAATTAAACTTTGCCATAAACTCATCCTCGCCACCGCTAAGAATTAAAATATCGGTCTGGAAAGGATCTTTTTCCTTATCCCCCCTGTAATACACATCAATATTGGACATGTCAATGCGTCCGTTATCAAAAAGCCGTTCTCCATGCATAATTCTGACTTCGGTACCTTCTTCGCCCGATACCTTGATATTGGTTACACCTGCCATATTCTGACCGAAATCAAAAACATATGTCTTGTCATTTATCTTATTGACCGACTTAGCCGGAATAGTCAGCACATTACGGATCGGACGGACCTGCTGTGCCACGACATTTTGAGAAGGAACGCCTCTAAGTCCGACGCCTCTCCACTTGGAATCATCGAAGTCCGGAGTATTCCAGCCTTTCTGTTCGAGCCGGGCATCATAATGTTCACCGGTATAAATACTGTTGAATATCAACGCCCCCGAAGATGTTTTCCAACTAAGGTCCGTCGGGATGGTCTCTACACTGCCGTCACTGTAAGTGATACGAAGATCCAGGCAGAAAGCCGGCCTGTTCCGCCAGGGAGCACGGTCAAAATCCCACACTGCTTTCGATTGATGGTTATACCATCCGTTTCCAAGCAAGACTCCTATGGCATTGTCGCCATTCCGGAGTTGTCCGGTAACATCATAAGTGACATACAGGTTACGTCTGTCGAAACGGGTATACAACGGATCCAGACGGTGGTTACCGATCTTTTCACCATTGATATATAATTCATATAATCCGCCGACAGCGATATAGGCACGTGCCGATTTTATTTTTTTGCCTGTCGTGAATTTTTTCCGGAAATAAGGAGCCGGTTCATAATTGATATCTTGCCCGTCACCAATCCAGGATCCCTGCCAGTTCTTGATGTCCATCATTCCAGTTTCAAAGGAACTGACAGGCGAAAATACTTCTTTATATTCCAGATCGCCACCTATCACCTTCCAGTAATATTTAGTAAAAGGTTCGAGTTGTTTACCCGCATAAGTGATCAACATATCTCCGGTGTTTATTTTTCCGGTATCCCATATATCAGCTTTCCCGTTAACAACTTTCATCGAGTCTTTATCTACCAGCACACGATATGAAGTCTGTTTCGCTCCTTGCCTACTGTCATCCATCCTCCATGAAAGACGAGGAGTCGGATTATCGACACCTATCGGGGTTTCAAGGTGATCACTCTGTAAGCCGGTCAAACGAACAGACTGCCCGCTAACCCCGGAATAACTAAAGAAAGTAGTAACAGTAATAAACAATATAAGCTTTTTCATCCGCTTGTTATTTTATAGTAAAATCATTTATATGAATTATCTTAGTCAAAACATTAGCCGTTCCAAAGCTCTATATTCTAAGAAAAATATTGGTTATAAAAATGATTTTTGATGTAATATATTTGATAGTATCTAAATGATACCTGTTTTTTAAAAACTCAAAAGCCAGGCTTCCAAATCTTGTAACATCTCCTTATTGTATTTGAAATCTTTTCTGCTGCCCCATCCATGTCCTCCGGAAGGATAGATAAAGAAAGAAGCCGGTACCTTATTTTCCTTTAATGCCAGATAGTAAAGTGCACCGTTTTTAGTAGGAACTGCATCATCGTCGTCCGAAAAAGCGATATAAGCTCTCGGGGTTTCTTTAGTTACCTGCTTTTCATTGGAATACAGATCTTCCAGTTCTTGGGAAGCATCCTTTCCCAATAGATTATCATGAGAGCCGAGATGTGTAAATGATTTGTCCATTGTGATCACAGGATAAAACAGCACCTGAAAAGCCGGTCGCACACTTGATTTTACATGTGTTGCCATAGTGGAAGCCAGATGTCCACCGGCCGAAGACCCCATGATCCCTATATCAGCCGGATTAATATTCCAATCTTTCGCCTTCTCTTTTACCAGCCGTATCGCCTCTTCCGCATCAGAGAAGGGAACCTCTCTATTTCCTCTCGGCATCCGATATTTCAAAACAACATAGGCAATCCCTAACTTGTTAAAAAAAGGAGCCCAGTCATAACCTTCGTGATTATAAGCCAGTCCGCCATAAGCACCTCCCGGGCAAGCTATTATAGCGCGTCCGGTAGCTATTTCTTTTGGAGGCAGAAAAATGCGCAACGAAGGTTTATAGTTCTGAATATTATCATCGAAAGGAGTACGGTCTATACCATTAGTATTCGGAAGTCCGTTCTCCCATAAGTCAAGATTAAACTCTTTTTCGGTAACCTGAGCAGCAACAGGGTTGCAGATGACAAGAAATGCCCAAAGAATAAATAAAGATGTTATTGTTCTCATGATAAACTTAGATTAAATTATACTTCTATTGTCTGTTTCCTTCAAAAAACAAGAGTCCGGTTTCTTTTCTCTACAGAACTCGAAACCGGGCCCTGCAACCGTCCGATTAAAAAAGTTTTATTTTCATTGACCGGTTGTGCAATCAATGACCAACTTGTTACCAGACGGTACAAATCTCAACACATAATCCGTATTATTGCCTTTGACTATACAACCTTTTTCACATGCTACATTATAATTGAATCCTCTGAACTCAGACTTTACGGACGATTTTTCAAAGTCTTTAAATGGCAGGCGGTCGAGTCTGTCCTGCGGAACCCTCAACTCAAGCGCCCAATCCAAATCACTTTCTGCTGCATTACATGAAATATCGATCTTGTCCTCGTTAAACGTGAAAATAAAATTATTCCCGCTCTTATCTTTAGACTCGACATGTAAAACACTCTTTGACGGTTCGCTGACTACGGGGTCGGCCAAAACAAGTTCCGTCCCTTTTCCATTCTTATCCAGCTTCACAACCCGAAGTCCGATCTTATCGTCCGGCGTACTCCAGTAGAATCTGTCGATAACCGGTAAGGTATAATAGAAAAATTGTCCGCCCGTACCCGGAGTATCCAGATATTCAGACTTCATTTTTTCATCAAACAAATGAATATCCCGGAAACAGAAACCATCTTTTTCCCAATACAAATTAGAACGGTAGAAACGGCTGTTATACCATACGGATTTGTTTCCTTCATTACGGACATCAGCTAAAGTAGTTATCGCAGTAGCCGGAGTTTTTGGGAATTGTTCCTTAAACCAGCGACCGGATTCTTCCAGTGTCTCTACCCGGATCTTCCCGGCTTTACTCAATGAGTCGAATAGAGGAAATTGCATAATCAGACCTTCTCCCATTCCTGACCAGGTAAATGAGTTTTCCTGACCGGCCTGTGCATAATTGAATGCCAGACAGGGTTCATCAACAATCGTTTTAAGGAAATAGTCCACCCACTTTTTACTTTTCCCCCCTTCGGTATATACGGGTTCAAGTGTTATAACACCCTGATGGTTAGAGCCTATCCCAGCATCATATTGGTACATCGGATCGCTACCTAACATACGGAATACAGGTACCGGGATCTGGTATTCGTCTGTCTGGGCCGGCATATATGCATTCAGCTTACTGGGATAATAGGCTTGGTTCCAATACCCTCCCCACAATGTATAGCCATCAGTACCAACCTGATCCTTGCAGTTACAGGAAGCGACAATACCATATTTTTTATACATATACTCCAACGTATGTGAATCAACATACCAAGAACCTACAGACTTAGGATATTTACCATAAATCTCCTTAAATTTCGCCATATAGACATCTACCAGTTTTTCCCTTTCTTCCAGAGTATATCCCGGAGTAAAAGCGATATTGGCTGTCGATACCCATGAATGTTCTCCGCGCCATTTCAATCCGGCCGCTTCCACATGAGGCTGGGTAATTTCCCACCATGCACCAAGTTCACATGTAGGATTAAGCTTGGTTTTCATCAATTTCTGATACTCCGGATTGATCAGGGCATCATACTGAAACAGGAATGTTGCCGGAAAGTTATACTGATTAACCAGGTCGATTTGTTTCTCCACCGTTTCAAACATCAGTGCATCCGAGTTTTCCAGACGATAGTCTGTCTGGCGGATAAAATTGACAATATTGATTATTCGCGGAGCGGTATTTTTCTTCTCCTCTTTTGCCTTACTTGCCTCAACACAACTTGTCGGAAGCAGCAATACACTTAAAAGTATGAATATAAAAACTTTTGAGTTCATCTTTTTCTATTTAAATAGCACATAATAACACAAATTAAGGAACAAAAATGATAATAGCATGTTTGTTATTTGACAAATTTGTGTCATTTATGCGCTTTTTTAATCAATTACTTATACTCGAATTAATTATAATAAGGATTCTGTTCCAAAGTATAATTACTCTTTATAATTTCTGAGCGAGGAATTGGCAACCAATAATGCTGCGGAAGGAAATTACGTTCCAAAACAGTGATTTCAGTATATTTAAAATTACCATTTTCATCCTTTTCAATTTTTATGCCAATAGAATTCTTGTTTTCATACTCATCAGCAATTTTCCATCTTCTCAAATCGAAATAGCGTTGGTTCTCAAAACTTAATTCTATTCTGCGCTCATTACGAAGTTTTTCAAGCAGTTCCGTGCCGGAGGCTGTTACCGGAGGCATTTCAACTCCTTCACGGGAACGTATCACATTGATAGCTTTACGGCATTCTTCTTCATTTCCCAAATAGTACTGAGCTTCAGCATAATTCAGATAAAATTCTGCCAGTCTGAAGAAAGTCCATGGAACAGTTGTTGCTTCCGATTCATTAATAACCTGATTTTCATCATGAAATTTATGCAAATAGTAACCAGTCTTCGAACAGTTCCAGCTTCCAATAGCTCCTTGTTCGCTATCTTGTCCGTTAGGAATAAATGTTTCAACCGCACGTCCTCTGAACATTGCACCATTATGAAGAACCGTTGCATAAAAACGAGGATCACGACCTTCATACGGATTTGCCGGATCATAACCGGAACCAGCTTCTGCCGGTTTTTTACCCGTTGCTTTCATTTCATAATCATCCACCAAATTCTGAATAGGACAGTTACCTCCCCAACCGCCGTAACCATTAGGAGAATTAAATAAATTCACTCTGTTAGCATTCGCTTTCGTATAATAACGTCTGAAAATAATTTCGTCATTGTCTTCTAGGAAAAGAGTTCTATAATCCGAAGCCAGGCTATAACCTGGCAGATCAATTACAGCTTTAGCCGCATCACGTGCCAATTCCCATTTTTTCAGATCATTAGAAGTATTTACCAAAGGACTTGCAGCATACAATAACAATCTCGATTTCAACGCTTTACAAGCATCCGCAGAGGCGAGACCTTTATTTCCACCTTCCATTTTTGCTGGTAAATGCTCAATAGCCTCATCCAGGTCTTTTAAGATAAAATCTACACATTCCTCATACGTATTTCGTGTGATAGAATAATCCGTATCTTCCAATGTATACGCTTTCGTAATAATAGGAACACCACCAAAACGCCATATCAGATTAGAATACACAAAAGCACGAATAAATTTCATCTCACCATATAAACGGCTCTTTAATTCTTCCGTAACCTGCGCTTCTTCATATTTTGCAAAGAACGTGTTGATGTTACGCAAATACTCATAAGCTGTATTCCAGTAATTAAAGTTGGAAAATCGACCGGAGTCAAAGTTTTCAACATTATCCGGGTTCATTTCTCCCCTTGCTACAATATTAGAACTACCATCTCCATGACGAGTATATGATTCATCTGTAGCCGAGGATGACATTGCTTCATCAAAGCCGTTTGGATAGGCATTATAACAAGCTGTTACATAAGCTGTGAGTAAAGCATCATCATTAAATACAGCATCCTCAGTAAGTGAATCCAACGGTTTTTTATCCAAAAAATCGCTACAAGAGCTAAAGCTTAACAGTGCGGAAACTGCCCAATATATTATCTTTTTCATCTTTTTCCCTTTTTAAAAAGTTAAATTACATCCTAGATTAAAGATTCTCATGTGAGGATAATAGCCACCTTCTCCGCTTCCTTCCGGATCCACATATTTTATATGATCCAAAGTAAACAGGTTCTGTCCGCTCAAATAAACTCTACAATTTGATATACGCAGTTTATTAAACCACAAATTAGGTAAGGTATATCCTATTTCCAGGTTTTTCAGACGTACAAAAGAAGCATCTTTTGTCCAGAAACTAGATGGATTTTCAACACCATAATTGATGCTACCACCGGCACGGGGCATAGTTCCGTCTATATTATCTTCTGTCCAACGATCTTCAGCTCTCCATTTATAGAAGTTTGAAGTAGCATCCATACGACAGATGATATCTTTTACAGCACGAGCCTGTCCCTGGAACAGAACACTAATATCAAAATTTTTCCAGTCTGCAGACAAGTTCAAACCAAAGATAATTTCCGGGAAACCGGTCAAATTCTGACGAACACGATCCAGTGAGGTAATTTTACCGTCACCATCAACATCTTCAAAAATCAAGTCACCAGGACGAGCTGCTTCCAAGTGAGGATAGCTATCCAATGCTGCCTGATCTCTGAAAATACCTATAGCACGATACTGTAAACCTGCTCCCATTGGACCTCCTGTTTCATTCATATATTCATGTCCTTCTCCCCATGGGGTTTCATCTATGAACAACACTTTATTTCT
This sequence comes from Parabacteroides goldsteinii, assembly GCF_020091425.1. Classification (NCBI taxonomy): domain Bacteria; kingdom Pseudomonadati; phylum Bacteroidota; class Bacteroidia; order Bacteroidales; family Tannerellaceae; genus Parabacteroides; species Parabacteroides goldsteinii. The sequence goes on from NZ_CP081906.1 coordinate 4,234,156, forward strand.
GGCAAACATAAAGTTTCCATTTGCACGGAAGTTCACTTCGCCGATCTTATTAAAGTGACTTAACTGTATTTCCAGCCCCTGGTTCTGAACCCGTCCGATATTTTCATTCGGCAAATCGATCAAACCTGTATACTTAGGAATAGAAGCATTACGCTTTGCCAGAATATTAGAACGTTTTGTTTTGAAATATTCAACTTCAAAACCTAAAAGTCCATTCCAGAATGTTCCTTCAGTACCGATGTTCCAGGTATCGGCAACTTCCCATGTTACATTATTATTCGGGAAACCTTTCTGATATAAACCAACCATATCAGTTCCGCCAAACACGTAATTACGACCCAGATTATATTTAAGCAAATACTGGAAAGGATCGATATTATCGTTACCTTGCTTACCGAATGATCCGCGTATCTTCAAATTATTGATCCAGTCGATATTATCTTTGATAAAGCTCTCTTCCGACATTCTCCAACCGGCAGACACACCCGGGAAAAAGCCCCAACGCTGTCCTGCCTGGAAAATATATGAACCATCATAACGGAAATTAAACTGAGCCATATACTTACCTGCAAAATCATACGCGACACGTCCGAAATAACTACGACGTGCGCTTTCTGAAGCGTCACCAGAGTTATCATAATAATCTTTGTTGGATGTACCGGCAAATAACTGGTCGATAGCTGTAGACATAAAACTACCACGAGATGCCCAGAAATTATCCTTTCTATAGCTGTTTTGTTCAAAACCGAGGATAGCATCTATCCCGTGACTGCCAAATGTTTTCTTATACTTCAATTTGGCATTCAATGTCAGCGACCAATCAGCTAAATGCTCTTGTCTCAATGAGGTCTGCTGAACAAGTGTGTTCATGTGTTCCGTATAAGTATCGGTAGCCTCATCCCATGTATAAAAAGACCAGGGTGTCTGCCACTTTTTATGATCTTTACCGATACGGTCATAAGCCATATAAGCATCTGCTGCCAAACCATCCAACAGCCACGATAAATTCCAGTCTGCAGTAATAGTTCCATTAAATACTGCCTTCTTATCATATTCATAACCAGTTTTATCTGTAGCCATCACGATTGGGTTACTATCCAAACCATTTGTCGGTAATCCATTCGGATACTGGGCTAAAACTGTAGGATATGATCTGGTAATACGCCAGAATATATCACCGGCACTCATGCTGGGGAAATTTGCATCTTCCAAACGAGACGAGATATCCACCGACACTTTCAGGTCTTTAGTAATTTTAGCATCGATATTTGAACGTATATCATACTGTTCATACTTTGTCGATCCATTTTTAAAGATACCGTCCTGACTGGAATAACCACCACCTACATAATAACTAACAGCATCCGTACCTCCGGAAACAGATACATTATGTCTCTGTTGAAAAGCAGCTTTCTTTAGTACCTCATCTGCCCAGTTTGTATTCGGATAATGTATCGGATCCGATCCGTTTCTGAATAATTCTATTTCATCAGCGGTATACCGGGGAACACGTCCGTCATATGATTCCAACTCGTTCGTCACTTCAGCAAAAGTAGCAGCATCTGCCAGATCCGGCACACGTGTCGGTTGCTGTAAACCTACATTGAAAGAATAACTAATGGACGGTTTTCCTGTTTTACCTCTCTTGGTTGTTACCAGAATAACACCATTGGCAGAACGCGAACCATAGATAGCAGCAGAAGCATCTTTCAAAACTGTAATACTCTCAATATCATTTGGATTAAGTCTGTCCAAAGAACCACGACCGGCAATACCGTCGATCAGAATCAACGGATCATTATTTCCGGTTGTACTCTTACCACGAATATTGATCGTTACCCCGTCAGCACCCGGTTCACCACTACCGTTAGTCACGATAAGGCCCGGCAAACGACCGGCCAAAGCCTGTCCTAAGTTCTGAGTCGGACTCTTGATGATATCATCCCCCTTTGCAGTTGCGATAGATCCTGTTACGACACCTTTCTTCTGTGTACCGTAACCCACAACTACAATTTCTTCCAAAGCCTGAGAATCTTCTTTTAATACGACCGCGAAAGTTTTCTTATTTCCGACTTTTATATCCTGAGTTATATATCCTATATATGAAACCTGAATTTTAGAACCGGCTGATACTGACAATGAAAATTTACCATCAATATCAGTCATAATTCCGTTAGTTGTACCTTCTTCAATTACATTGGCACCAATAATCGGATCGCCCAACTCATCAGTAACCGTACCGGTTATAGTCTGATTTTTCACCTGCTGAGCAGTCTTAGGTGTAATTAAGATATGGCTTCCCTGAATTGAATATGAACAACTGGCGTCTTTCAATATAGCATTTAAAACTTCATTCAACTGCGTATTATTATATGCCTTTTTAATACGTTCATTCGCATTTATTAATTGGTCATTATAGTCTACTGAAAGATTTGTTTGCTTTTCTATCTCAACAAAAGCCTCTTTTAAGGTCATTTGTTTCGAGAGTGTAATTAATTGATTTTGAGCTTTTACTATAAAAGAACTGCACAAGAATAATGCAATGTAAATAGATTTATAAAAAGTATTTACCACACATCTTCGTGATTTGTTATATATTTTCATAACTTTGTATATTTAAGAATTAAATTGAATACTATCTTTTTGATTTAAGGGCATATATAACGCCCCAAAAATCGGGATGATTTTCGATTTCAGTCCGGGAAGAAGTGATTGGCCGTCAGCTTCCCGGATACCTTTTTTTCATGATATTGTTGTTTTTTTTAGTTGCTACTGAATATATACATCATTGTCTACAATTTTATATTTAAAGTTAACTCCTATTCTTTTTAAAACATCCAATGCCTCTTCCAGGGATTCCCGGGCATGGAAGCGAACAGTAAATGTCATGCTTGCATATTTGGTATCATTGTAATTGATCTTTACCTTATATTGTCTTTCCAACGCACGGAAAATATTCGCTAACGTTTCCTGCTGGAAAATCAGATACCCTTTCGTCCAGGTGCTTAACCGGGAAGCATCCACATAGCTTTTAAGAAAAGAAGCATCTGCATGGTTATAGGTCAGTTGTTCGTTTGGGTGCAGAATGACAGAACCCGATGAACCTATTTTATCGTCAACCCTGACACAGCCTGATTCCAGGATGGTTGTGGTTTCACTCTCTTCCGGATAAGAATGCACATCAAAGACTGTTCCCAATGCTTCGACATTCAAATAATTCGTTTTTACGATAAAAGGCCTTTCCTTATCTTTAGTGACTGTAAAATGCCCCTCTCCACTCAGGAACAACGTTCGTGTTTTTCCGAATTTCTCGGGATAGATTAAAACAGAATTTGCATTCAACCATACAATAGAACCATCCGGTAAAACGATCTGCTTTCTTTCCCCATTCGGAACAAAGCATTCTACCATATGCATATCAGATGATATGCCGGCATATTTATAATACCATGTAGTAGTGACAATCCCCAATAAGGGTAATACAATAATTGCAGCAATAACAGCCAATCGCCGGTAGAAAGAGTTCTTTTCAGGATGAATACGCTTGTTCACCTTTTTCAACTCTGCGTAAGATGTAAAATCTATCGTCTCCGGCAATGAGTTCCATATATCTTCTAATACCTCTTCCTTCTCATCGGCCTGTTCTTCACGGATAAACCAGGTGGCAAACCGATTACGTACCTCTTTGGGAAAATCATTTCCAAAGAAGCGCGAAAACAAAGTATGTAGATGTCGTTTCTCCATTCTATTTTTAGTCTTATATAATTAAGACAAACAGAAAAAGAAACACACACAGTCTAAAAGTGATTTTTTTTAAATAAAAAAAGGTAATACTATTTTCAGGACTTTCCGCAAGTCCGCCAGGGCTTGAGTTATATGGTTCTCAACAGTTCTTTTGTTTATATTCAGTTTAAGAGAGATTTCTTCGTTCGAAAGGCCTTCTTTCCGGCTCATTTTAAAAATCTGTTTTCGCTGGGGAGGCATATTCTCTACAGCGATGTCCAGTAAAAGTCCCAGTTCTTCCGCTAAAATACGTTCTTCCATCAAATCATCTACCCAGACGGATTGTTGATAATATTTCTCCAGGTGGTTCTCATGAATTGCATTTAGTTTGTAATAATTGTAAAGCTCATTACGGGCCATTCTAAACAAATAGGCTTTGAAAGAATCAGCCGATGCAGCCGATTTCCGATGGGTCCAGACCTTAATGAAAACCTCCTGGGCCAGATCCAACACCTCATCTTCCTCTTTGATAAACCCGAAAAGAAATCGTTTTACCAAAGAATGATAAGACATAAAAAGCATATTGAATGCCTCGTGGTCTCCTTCTCCCAATGCTTCAAGATATTTTACCTCTAACTCCTTCTCCATTCTTTCAATTGCTTACAATATTACTCCTGCAATTATTGCATCAAAAGTATATTATATTCGCTGAAAAAACAAATCAGTCAATTATTTAGAGCTAAAACAGATTCTTTCAATAGTTCAGCCACAGCTTGAAAGCACTGATCTTTTCACGGCTGACGATAATCTTATCTTTAAAAGGAGGAATAACTTTCACGATAACTTTACCCAGGAAATAAGATTCTATCTTTTGGATGGCCTGTACACTAACTATCGTTTGCCGGTTTGTCCGGAAGAAGCGGTCCGGGTCCAGCTGCTCGCACAACTTATCCAGAGACAAATCTATAATATGTTCTTTATTCTGATTAGTTACGGCAAAGGTTATTTTATTTTCAGAATAGAAATAAGCAATATCATCCACCTGCAACGTAAATAATTTGTCCTCCCCCGAAATAAGGAAACGGGTTCTGTATTTCTTTGCCGGATTGGTTATATTCTGAAGTATCTCCAGGATATCTCCTTGCTTATTAAACTCTTTATAGAATTTGGAAGTAAGCTTTTCATATTTCTCCAAAGCTTCGCCCAGCCGTTCCTTATCGATCGGTTTCAACAGGTAATCGATACTGTTCGCTTTAAAGGCACGGATCGCATATTCATCGTAAGCCGTAGTAAATACGATCATGCTCTCCGGATTCGCCTGTTCGATAAAAGAAAAAGAAACGCCATCGGTCAGCTGGATATCCAAAAAGAGGATATCCGGATGGGGATTATCCTGATACCACTTTACGGCACCTTCCACATTGCCCGGCAAGACCTGGATCTCCCATTCAGGGCGCAACTCCGTCAACATTTTGTTTAGCAAACGTGCCGCCGGGATTTCATCTTCTATGATGGCTGCTTTTATCTTATTCATTTAATAATGGGATTTTAACGGTAAAACATTTAGAATCATTCTCTATCGATATATCCTGATCGCTAACCAGTTTACAACGGGTAGATAAATTCTTCAGTCCGGTACCCGACTTGACAACATTCTGCTTGAGCCTTATTTCATTGCTTACCACTAATTTCTTTTTATCATCCGAAGTACTCAGATAAATCGTCATCGGGTTATCCGAATTGATTGTATTGTGTTTAATCACATTTTCAGTCAGTAGCTGCAATGTGAAAGACGGTATTTTCTTTTCCAGCAAGGAAGGGTCGATCCGGTTATCCACATGGATACAATCCCCCAGCCTCACTTGATGAAGGAAGATAAAAGATTTCAGGAAAGTCAGTTCCGAACGTAAAGTGACCTGCCCCTCCTGCTGGCTTTGCAGAATATAACGGTAAACGTCCGACAGACGCTGGGTGAACACAACTGCATTCTTTGGATTATATTCTATTTCCGAAATCAGCGTATTCAGGTTATTAAAAAGAAAATGGGGATTCAACTGATTCTGCAAAGCGATATACTGTGACTTTATCGCACTCTCTTCCAGCTTATTCGCTTTTTCATGGAGAACGATCAACTGCCTGTAGAAGTTAGCCACCATCGTAAGACAAACAATCACCATCTCAACCAGCCATACCACAAACATCATCCGGAAGCCGGCCCCCTTCAACACAAACGGCGAAGGTATCTCCAACAAGACTTTTACGACAGAAGACAGCAGATAGTTTATCAAAAACAAAAGTCCCGCCATCAACAGGCAATTGATCAGTAACTGATTATTCCTTTTCATCAGGACCTGATAGCTTTTCCGCTGCCATTCACTGATAAGAACAATACTGAACCCGATCACATTAAAAACAAATACAACCAACAGGAAAGCCCAGAAAGAAATCAACACGTTCTGATGCTGCGGTGAAAGGTCCGAATAAAGCACCAGAAACAAATGTGAGAAACAGGCTAATCCCGAGAACAGGAAAAAGTTGAAAAAATGGTTGTATTTGTTTTGCATTATTTGTTGGATTGATTAGAAGCATAAACCGACACGGAACCCCAGATTGTTCTGCCCGTTCATCGAATAGGTCAGCAAATCTGTCTGGTTGGTGGCATAGCTGTAATACAGAGCCACATGGAAGCCAAAACGCTTATCCGGTACGGGATAAATATTCATTCCGACCTCCGGAGAAATATAGAAGCCCCAGGGATTTGAATAATAACGGACAGTCGTCATGTAACTGGAGTTCTCCGCATACATCGCTCCCAATTTCACTCCGACATACGGCTTCAGATAATCATTATGTCCGAGACGGTAGGAAGTGGAAAGACCGAAAGGAAGCTGGAAAGCCGACAATTGCTGGTCGGTAGTCAGCGATTGGGTCGGCGACAATTGCAATGTCTGGCGGTCCACATATTTATGATTGGTATGGAAACTCAGGAATGCTCCCAACGACCAGCGCGGCGTCACATAATAACCGGCTTCGAAATTCATCCCCCAGCCACTGATCTTATCTGCAAAGTCGGTACTGATAGGTGCGTTCATCTGCCAGTCCACATTAAAATGAAGGTTATCTTCCACCTGTGCCTGTCCTTTCAAACAGAAAACGGACAGTATCATCAACAATATGAATTGTTTCTTAAAAATGTATCTTATCGTTTTCATAATCTTCCGGATTTATTATTTATCAGTATACAGTATATTAAGGTAAGGAGATTGTTCAAAGGCCTGCTCCACAGCACGAAGTGTCAGCTGCATGTCGATACGCGAATTGTTATAGACCAACCCCGAAGCATAAGCATGCCAGATAACCGGCAGATCGACTTTCTTGTTCTGATCGGCAGATTTAGCTGTCAGGTCAACCATTTCCGCAACAAACGTCCCGGTGTCATAACTGTAGGAAACCGGATAAGGATAATACCAGTCATTCCAGAACGGGCCCCAGAAACCGGCACCCCACCAACCATAGCCGTAACCGTAACCCGGAGTTATGATCTGCGTAGTCTGCTGTGCATAGGACAGTTGTAAGCCGATATCGGCTTTTTCTTTGTCATCCACACGGGTATATCCCCGGTCGTCCATCTCGGCAACCACCTCGCTGATGATCTTTTGAGCATTCTCGTCTTTCCAGTATTGGGCTTTCATACCGCCACCGGCGACCAGAATACTGTCAGGAAGATAATAAGAACTGAATTTGTTAAACTGAATGCCGTTATCATAATTCGTATAAACAGCATAATCGCTGTCGAGCTTATTCAGATCGGGATCTTTTTCGCAAGAAGAGAATAAAGCCGTAACAGCCAAAGCAAATAAAAATAACTTCTTCATACGTCTTTAAATTTTAAGTAACAGAATTAATTCAATACACACAACGAATGTCAGCAAAAGACATCCGGCTTATTCATCGATCGTTCGTCCGCACTCATCAAAAGGAAATCTATCCGGCATCTCCGGAGCCACTTTTTCTCCTTCCGGAACCGGTTCATGTGTTATTTGATCCAAACGATAATCTGCACACGTAAACGATGCCAACAAAGCTAATAAAAAAGTATTTCCCATCTCTCTATAATTTTAATCATCTTACATTAATTCTGAAACAAACTTATTATATATAGGTATAAGAGGCCGGGATTATTTTACTGAACTGTAATCTGTATTTACTGAACTGTATTTTTTTGTTACTGAAATGAAACCGTTATTCCTGCCCGGGGTAACCGCATCAGGGTAATTACAAACTAACCCGCGGACACCGGAAACTAACCGGTTCCTCCCTACTAATTAATTGAAAAGTCAGGACTCCTTATTGCCAGGGTGTACAGGGTAGTCGGACAAGGTGTACAGGATAATTAACCAGGGTGTACAGCGTATCTGATTATCCTGTACAGGGTAATTATACTAAATAAGGTGTTAACAATTAGTTTGTCATAACCTTTGGTTTAATAAGTACCTAAGATAATGGTAGCTAATAGCAAGATGTATAATAATGCAAACCGGTCTGGTCGACGATAAGAAGGATTCCGTATACTGGAAAAGCACTTCCGTCTACAAATTAAAAAGCACTTTCCATTGCAGGCTACCTTCGTGGCATAATCATAAAAACAAAAAGAGATGAACAAAAGAGAAGTTATTGCAACAGTAGCAGAGAGGTCGGGAGTCAACCCGGAGGATTGCGCCAGGGTATTAGACTCGTTTGAAGATGTTTTCACGGAAGAGATAACCGGAAGCAAATGGAAAAATGCCGTCTTTGAACAGATATACGGCCTGTTGAGTCTTATCAAAGAAAAGAAAAACAATAAACAAAGCAACCTTTCATAGTAAATAACAAACCTATCAGACAACTAATATATGTATCGTACAATAATCTTTTTACTCCTTTTTATCAGCCTGTTATCGCAGGGCAAAGCGTATAGCCAGAAAACAACCGGCAACCAGCCGTCGCAGACTATCCGCGGAACAGTTATCGACAAAGCATCCGGTCATCCGATGCCTGATGTCACCATCATGCTTTCAGATATGCCGGGCACAGGCACTACAACCGATGAACGCGGACAATTCGTTTTGCCGGAGATTCCGGTAGGACGACATAATGTACAGGCTTCTTTTCTTGGATACGAACCTGGAATCTTCAGCGAAATACTGGTAACATCCGCGAAGGAAGTATATCTGGACATCTCACTGAAAGAAAACGTCAACGAATTAAGCGAAGTCGTTGTCCGCCCACAGATTAACAAGGAGCAGCCTCTCAACAAAATGGCGGCTACCGGTGCCCGGATGCTTAGTGTGGAAGAAGCCTGCCGTTATGCCGGAGGACTGGATGACCCCGCCCGCCTGGTGAGTTCGTTTGCCGGAGTAGCAGCCAACCTGTCCAGCAACGGAATATCCATCCACGGGAATGCCCCGCACCTGCTGCAATGGAGAATGGAAGATGTGGAAATACCGAACCCGAATCACTTTGCCGATATATCCATACTGGGCGGCGGTATCTTATCATCTCTCAGCAGCCAGGTTCTGGGTAATTCCGACTTCTTCACGGGTGCCTTTCCCTCCGAATACGGGAATGCCGTTTCCGGCGTATTCGACATGAAGCTGCGTAACGGGAACAACCGGAAAATGGAGAATACCTTTCAGGTAGGTATATTGGGGATAGATGTCGCTTCGGAGGGTCCTTTAAGCAAGAATCACCAGGCTTCCTATATCTTCAACTACCGCTATTCTACCACCGGACTTCTCAACAGCATTTATCCCGGCCTCGACATGGGCGGTACGCTTAATTATCAGGACCTGAATTTCAAATTCAACATTCCGACACGTAAAGCCGGGACTTTTGCCGTGTGGGGAACCAGCCTGATCGACAAATACGAAAATGATTTCGAGGACGATCCGTTGGAATGGGAACATACCCGGGATAATTTTCAGTCGACAGCCAAACAATATATGGCTGCCGGAGGGATAAGCCACCGGTACTTCTTTCCGAACAATGCAATGTTGAAAACAACTTTAGCAGCCACCTATTCCGGTATGAATGCGACAGAAGATGCCCATGCAGCCGATCACACCGTCAGCCCGTTCACCTATCAGAAGAACAACACGACGAACCTGATCCTGACATCTTCCTACAACAGGAAATTCAGTGCACGCCATACCAACCAGACCGGTTTCACCTATACCCGTTTGTTCTATAATATGCGTCTAAACCTGGCTCCTTTTGAAACGGCCCCGCTAAACACTCTCTCAAAAGGAAAAGGACAGACCGACCTGATCTCAGCCTACACCAGTTCCTCTTTCGGTATCACAGACCGGCTTTCGGTAAATGCCGGCTTGAACAGCCAGGTTCTGACGCTTAATAACAGTTGGACTCTCGAACCCCGGTTGGGAATTAAATGGGCGCCGACCACTAAGTCTTCGTTTGCCCTGGCATATGGCTTGCACAGCCGGATGGAAAAGATGGATGTCTACTTCGTCAATTCCAAAAGTACCGGAAAAGAATCCGTAAACAAAGACCTCGACTTTACCAAGGCTCACCATCTGATGCTGACATTCGGCTATAAATTATCCGACAATCTGCTTCTTAAAGTCGAACCTTATGCACAATTCCTGTACGACGTTCCGGTTATTGCAGACAGCTCCTATTCCGTATTGAACCGAAGAGAGTTTTATGTGGAAGAGGCTCTCGTAAACAAAGGAAAGGGACGTAATATCGGGGTAGACATCACACTGGAACAATATCTGAACCGCGGATTCTATTACCTGGTCACAGCCTCTGTTTTCGATTCGAAATACAAAGGAGGAGACGGCGTCTGGCACAACACACGGTTTAACCGCCGATTTATCCTTAATACGTTGATCGGCAAAGAGTGGATGGTAGGTTCCAAAAGACAGAACATATTAAGTGCCAACGCCAAATTCACCCTGCAAGGAGGAGAGCGTTATTCTCCCCTCGACCATGCAGCAAGCCTGGCACATCCCGACAAGGAAGCACTATATGACGAAACAAGGGCTTATTCCGAACAGTATCCGGTCATGTTTATCGCAAACTTTACGGTCAGCTACAAAATAAACAGAAAGAAAGTAGCACACGAGTTCGCCATCAAGGCATTGAATGTGACCGGAACGGAAGAATATTACGGTTATCACTACAATCTGAAAAGCGGTGTGATGGAACGGAACGGGAACAGCATTCCTATCAGCAATATCAGTTACAAACTAGAATTCTAACCGGTATGCAAACAGATACCAAATAAAATAGTAAATTCGGACAGTCTAAAGAGTAAGCCGCTGTATGGTCGACAACAAAATGAATAAACAAACTTTCTTATACCAGTTCCTGATTGAACCCAGATACAGGATAGCCCGTCATATTTTGTTGCTCGCGGCTGTAACAGTTGTATCGCTCAACCAGAACGTCTATACCTTTGGGGCCAGACTAGAGCAACTGGGAAATCAGGTCTACCTGGCCGGGGTATGTACCCTGATCTCCTATTTCATTGTAGGCTATCTGCATCTTTATCTGTTGGTTCCCAGGTTGCTGCTAAAGAAAAAGTATCTGGTCTATATCCTTTGCTCTTCCGTGTCCGTCTTATTGCTCATCTTGCTACGCTATGTACAGGAATACTGGATATTCACCTCATCCGGTATTCCTCCCGTCAGAGGTTCTTACTTTAATATGGTAAGCATCCTGGATAGTTTATCGGATTATATGCTGAACATGATCTGTATTACCGGTATATCCATGACTGTCCTGTTAAAACACTGGATGACAGAAAACCAGCGTGTAAACCAATTGGAAAGAAAACAGATACAATCGGAAGTGGACAACCTGAAAGAGCAGGTGAATCCCTCCCTGTTGTTCAACACGCTGAACCGCACAGGGGTACTATCCAAAAGCGAACCGCAAAAGGCTGCCGATATGGTGCTCCGGCTAAGCCAGCTACTCCGCTATCAACTGTATGACGGGGCACGTGATAAGGTTCTGCTTAATTCCGAGATCAACTTCCTGACTCATTACCTGGCTCTGGAGAAGTTTTATTCGGACACTTTCGACTATCAGATCGTTTCCGACAAAGCATTGACAGGTGTCCTGATTCCCCCCCTGCTGCTTGTTCCGATCATCCAGTATGCCTTGAAAAGAACGGTGAAACAGGAAAAACGCCCTTCTATCCTGTTACAAGCCGACCGGGAAGGAGAAGAAATACATATCACCTGCCGATTCGACGATCCGACAGAACCGGAGATGAAAGAACTGGACAGCTTAAAGGCCCGCCTCGATCTTCTTTATCCGGAGAATTATTCCTTATCCGTCACGCGGGAAAAGACGACAGGTACAAGTACCATTACATTAAAAATGAATACACATGGCAACTAAGACAGACCATATAGTACCCGACTTTCTGCTAAGTCCTCAGAAAAGGGTTTACAGGCATCTCCTGCTGCAACTGATCGTCTTCTTTATTACGATCAATGTATTCTGGGATACACCGGATGAACTGATTATCACCCCGCCCAGAATCCGCTCCTGGATCGGTTATTTCCTGATGATCGACATGCTTATCTATGTCAATGCCTATGTACTGGTACCGCGATTCCTGCTCAAAGGTCGGTTTCTCCGTTACCTGCTCAGCTCAACGACCCTGGTCCTGTTATGTATCATCATACTCGGTACACTTCAAACCCTTTTCGAAGATACCCGCTTCGAAAGCATTCCACCCAGTCCTTCGGTGATGTGGCTGAATATCATTTCTTCGACAGTCTCCTGCGGATTACTGGTTGCCGCCTCATCCGCGCTCGTCATTTTTAAACACTGGATCAGCAACAACCAGCGCATAGACGAACTGGAAGCCGCCACCCTGCAATCAGAACTGAAATTCCTGAAAAGCCAGATCAATCCGCATTTCCTTTTCAATATGCTAAACAACGTCTACGTATTGATTAAAAAAGGACGCGACGAAGCGGCAGAAGTTTTATTCAAGCTGGAAGACCTGCTGCGTTACCAGCTTAACGACAGTTCGCAAGAAAAGATACAGCTCAATTCGGATATTCATTTTATGAATGATTTCCTGAATCTGGAAAAGATACGCCGGGATAATTTCAACTATATCATATCGAAAGAAGGTGATATAAATAAGGTATGGCTTCCTCCGCTCCTGTTTATCCCTTTCGTTGAAAATGCAGTAAAGCATAATACGGACAGCGAGAATGCTTCGTTCGTACATCTTTCTTTCATCGTACAGGACAACCGGTTGCTATTCCGATGCGAAAACTCCATACCGCTCCCGGAAGAGGAAGTAAAAGAGCCACGTATCGGTGGCCTGGGACTGAAGAATATCAAAAGACGCCTGGAGTTATTATACCCGGGTCGTCACTCACTGGAAATCATTGAAATGAAACAAAGTTACACCGTTAATTTACAATTGGAACTATGAATTGCATAATCGTAGACGACGAACCGCTGGCCCGTGAAGCTGTGGAGATGCTGATAAATGAGACCGGACAACTGACGCTGGCCGGCTCTTTCAACAATGCCGCCTCAGCAGCCAAATTTATCCATGAGCACCCAGTCGACCTAATCTTTCTGGATATCCGCATGCCTAAGGTTACCGGACTGGAATTTGCCCGTACCATCCCGAAAAGCACTTTGGTCATATTTACAACAGCCTATGCCGAATATGCCATCGACAGTTACGAAGTGGATGCCGTCGACTATCTGGTCAAACCGATCATTCCCGAAAGATTTCAAAAAGCAGTTGAAAAGGTAATGGCTTACCATGCCCTTCTGCTGACCGGAGAAAAGGAAAACATTGAAAATGTAGAAAGCGAATTTATGTTCGTCAAGTCCGAACGCCGCTTCTTCAAAGTGAATTTCAAAGATATACTTTTTATCGAAGGGCTTAAAGATTATGTCATTATCCAGCTTCCCGACCAGCGTATCATCACCAAGACCAGTATGAAAGCAATCCATGAACTGCTCCCTAAAATATTCCTGCGGGTAAATCGCTCCTATATTGTCAATACCCGGCAGATTACCTCATTCGATAATAATGATATCTATATTGACAAATACGAAATAGCCATCGGAAACAACTACCGGGATATCTTCTTCGACGAATTTGTTGCCAAGATGGGAAGAATGTAACCCGCTGACGGATAAAGCTAAAATAAAATGCTATTTTTGTTAGGTTTAACGACAAGCTCTATTAATCATGAAACATCCATGAAATAAATTTCGTCCAAGAGCATGTAAATAGGGGGGTATTGTTTACTTTAGTGTCATTCACTCGAAAAAACGAATGCAATGAAAACAGTACCTTTTGAACAAGTCATCCTCCGGGGTTGTGGAATAGATGTCCACAAGGACATGGTAGTTGCTACGATAAGTGGCGAAGGTCTCAAAACTGAAACCCGCAGTTACAAGACCTTCAGTAGTTCTTTGACAGAATTAAAAGAATGGTTATTATCCAGTGGCATTACGCATGTAGCCATGGAAAGTACCGGTGTTTACTGGAAGCCGGTCTATAAGATTCTTGAATGTCCTGATATGAAAGTCTGGATCGTGAACGCACGGCACATCAAGTATGTTCCCGGGCACAAAACGGATAAAAAGGATAGTGCCTGGATTTGCAAACTGCTTTTAGCAGGTTTGTTGAAACCGAGTTATATCCCGGAGCGTGAACAACGTGAGCTTCGTGATTTAACCCGTTACCGTAACAAGTTGATCCAGCATGTATCTTCTGAGAAAAACCGTATTGTTCGTATCCTGGAAGATTGTAACATCAAACTTTCCAGCGTGGTGTGCAGCCTGGACGGAGTCGTGGCGAACAAGCTGATAGATATGTTGATCGATAAGGGTCATGTAACAATGGATGACATAACTTGCATCTATCATAAAAAACTTGAAGCCAGTCCGGAACTTCTTTATCAGGCTTGTGAAGGCTTTATAGAACCGCATCACATCTATATGTTGCAGACCATCCGTAAAGATATGGAACAGACGAAAGCCATCATAGCTGACCTTACCTGCCGTATAAAAGAGGTTTTATCTCCTTATGAGAATGTGATGGAACTCTTGCAGAAGATCCCCGGACTTAGCCGGAAAACGGTTGAAGACCTGATAGCAGAGATAGGTGTGGATATGGAAGCCTTTCCAACCGAAAAGCACCTGGCTTCGTGGGCCGGTGTCTGTCCTGGCAATAACGAGAGCGCAGGTAAAAAAAAAGTGGTAGAACCACCCATGGCAACAAACAGTTGAAAGCCGTAATCACGGAGGCTGCGTGGGCAGCCACCCGTACCAAGAACACCTTTTACAGTGCACGTTATCACCGTTTAGCCGCCCGTCGAGGGAAAAAGAGGGCTTTAGTAGCAGTAGGACACTCGATCCTGAAATCGGTATGGCATGTACTGAAAGAGGCTTGTGAGTATAAGGAACTCGGTGCGGAATATCTCAACCAAAGGATGGAGCAGAAACGGAAAAATTACTTGAAGAAAGAGCTGGAAGCACTTGGCTATAAAGTTAAAATCAGCCGTGATGATGGTCCAATCCCAGAAGTAGGTTAAAAACATAGAGAAGGTCGATTTTTACTGGCTTGTTGTCGTAAGAAACAGCAAGAGGTCGCTCATGAAACTGATCTCAACTGCTAAGCGGTCAAGACTGCGAGTCCTTTAACGCGTGTATGAAATTTTTTTTCTTAGCTGTTGTAAAATTATAAAATGCCCAAAGATAATAGCCAACCGCATTTGTATCTATACAAGTGCTCTCTTTTGTTTTGTCTGAACTCTAAAAAAATCAATTTATTAATGGTTTAAACGGCTCTCTTGAGATAGGGAGCGCAATTTATTTACATATGAAAAGGCATTTATTCTTATATCTTTTATCCGTCTGTTCATCTGCAATCATTGCACAGAATACGATTTATGTATCTCCCGGAACGACCGGCATTCAAAAAGGGACTTCTGAATCTCCTTATGGGACAATTGAAGAAGCCCTGAAACAAGGACTTAATACTACCGGCAACGATACGGTTCATATCCGCATCCAATCCGGTTTTTATCCATTGAACCAAACATTACGGATAGATAAATCTCCTTCCGTACCGGTTGTTATTGAAGGAGAAGGGAAAGACAAGCCGGTAATCAGCGGGGCAATAACTCTCACTTCCTGGGAGAAAACTCCCGAAGGATGGTGGAAAACGCACGTCGATGAAGTTGCCCGTTATGGATTAAAGATCGAGCAACTGTACGTCAATGGAAACAGAGCCACCCGGGCCCGGACTCCCGATACCGGATGGTTCTTTGTGGAAAAAGCAGATGAGACCATTCATTATAAAGGGACGGGGCGTTCCCCGGAATATGCCACACAACGTATTCAGGCAAAGCCGGAAGATATGGTATCCCTGCAAGGTCTCTCCGAAGAAGAGTTGAACGAAGTAATGGTTATGTGCTATCATAAATGGGATAATACCCGTAAATATCTCTCCATGGCAATACCTGACTCCGGTTATTTTTTCCTGAACGGACAAGGGATGAAACCCTGGAACCCCATACAAAAAGGAAGCCGTTTCATCCTCGAAAACTACAAACAGGCCATGACGGCCGAAGGGGAATGGTTTATGGAGCCTTCCGGCGACTTATATTATATTCCCTGTAAAGGAGAGATCATGGAAACAAGCACCGCCCATGCCCCGGTTTTAAACAGGCTACTCACAATAAAGGGAGAAAAAGGCTATCCGGTCAAAAACATCACATTCCGTAACCTCTCTTTTGAACATTCAGGGTATGTCATGCCGAAGACCGGTAATAATCCGGCCCAGGCCGCTTCCCCTATCGATGCCGCAATCCATCTCGACTTTGCGGATAATATCCGTTTTGAAAACTGTGAAATCAAACATACAGGAAACTACGCTATATGGTTCAGAAAAGCCTGTACGAACTGTAATCTGGAACATTCTTATCTGACTGACCTGGGAGCCGGGGCTGTAAAGATCGGAGAATATGAAACTCCCGATCCGAACCTTCTCACCAAAAAGATTACAGTCGATAACAATATCATACAGAAAACCGGATTTGTTTTTCCATGCGGGGTCGGTGTCGCCATTTTCAATTCTTCCGACAACAAAGTTACTCATAACGAAATATCCGATTTGTTGTATTCAGGAGTTTCCGTCGGCTGGGTCTGGGGATATGGGAAAAGCTACGCCGTTAATAATGAGATCGCTTACAATAATATTCATCATATCGGTTGGGGAGAATTGTCCGATATGGGAGCCGTTTACACATTGGGTATCTCTCTCGGAACCCGTATCCACAATAATGTAATCCATCATATTTATTCTTATGATTATGGCGGCTGGGGACTTTATACTGATGAGGGAAGTACCGGTGTCGTTATGGAAAACAATCTGGTATACGGTTGTAAAAGCGGAGGTTTCCATCAGCATTACGGAGAAAAGAATAGCATACGAAACAATATTTTCGCCTTCAATCATCATCAGCAACTGCAATTTACGCGGGTCGAAGAACATCAGTCGTTCAGCTTTACTTCCAATATCATACTAATGGATCACGGAGTATATCTGTCAGGTCCCTGGGACAAAGCAAACATAGATATGGACTACAATTGCTATTGGGACCTGCGTAACAATATGCCTCCCAAGTTCCTGGATAACGACTGGAATACCTGGAAAGGCATCAAAGACAAACATTCTATCATACAAGACCCTGCATTCAAAGATCCTTACCGCTTGGATTTCCATTTCAATAATCAAAAAGCGATCCGGAAAATCAGATTCAAACCGTTCGATTACGAAAAAGCCGGTGTCTACGGAAGTGATGAATGGATACAAAAAGCCCGGTTACCGAAAGAACGGGAAGACGAATTCGACAGGATCGTACGGGAAAGGGAAAAATCGGTATCGGCATTGTTTGAATAAAGTATTATCTTTGCAGCATGGGAAAAAATAAGTTAGCAAAGTTTGACGATATGGCGGGATATCCGCATGTTTTCCAGTATCCGTTTGCCGTTCTGCAAGAGAAAGGATTTGAATTGAAAGGACACTGGCATAAGGAGTTTTTCAAAAATGACAACCCGATCGTACTCGAATTGGGTTGCGGCAAAGGTGAATATACGGTGGGACTGGCACGCCTGTTCCCCGACAAGAACTTTATCGGCGTAGATATCAAAGGAGCCCGTATGTGGACCGGAGCCAAGGATTCCTATGACTCGGGAATGACCAACGTAGCTTTCCTGCGTACCAGTATCGAACTGATCTCACATTTCTTTGCAGCCGGCGAAGTAGCCGAGATATGGCTTACCTTCCCTGACCCGCAAATGAAAAAGGTAAACAAACGACTGACTTCCACCCGTTTCATGAAGATGTACCGCGAAATACTGTCAGGTGATGGCATCATCCACCTCAAAACCGACAGTAACTTTATGTACACTTACACCTGTGAAATGGTAAAAGCCAACAACTATCCAGTCCTGTTCAGCAACAACGACCTGTATCATTCAGGGTTGGTAGACGATATTCTGTCTATCAAAACCTATTACGAACAACAATGGCTCGACCGCGGACTGAACATCAAATACATCAAGTTTGTTTGTGAAGAAAGAGACGAACTGGTAGAACCGGACGTAGAGATCGAGCTCGATCCTTACCGCAGTTTCAACCGAAGCAAGCGCAGCGCACTGGCTTCAGGCAAATAAGACAACCAATTATACAATCATATTATGGCTATATATCCTAAACTTATCATGGACGCACTTGCAAAAGTGCGCTATCCGGGTACAGGAAAAGACCTTGTCGAAATGGGCATGGTAGAAGACAACATACGGATCGAAGGCAATAAAGTGAGCTTCTCCCTCCTTTTCGAGAAACCCAACGACCCGTTTATCAAATCAGTCGTAAAGGCAGCCGAGACAGCTATCCTGATTTATGTCGGCGAAGATGTCGACATCAAAGGAAACATCGAAGTTCTGGCACGCCAGGCCGCACGCCCCGAACCGGACAAACTGCTTCCGCAGGTTAAAAATATCATCGCCGTATCTTCCGGTAAAGGAGGCGTAGGTAAAAGTACGGTTGCCGCTAACCTGGCTGTAGCCCTGGCAGGACTCGGCTATAAGGTAGGTTTGCTGGATGCCGATATCTTTGGTCCTTCCCAGCCTAAGATGTTTAATGTAGAAGACGCCCGTCCCTATATGGAAGAGGTAGACGGCCGCGAATTGATACAACCGGCAGAAAACTACGGAGTAAAGCTACTCTCAATCGGTTTCTTTGTAAACAAGGAAGATGCAGTTTTATGGCGCGGAGCTATGGCTAGCAATGCTTTGAAGCAACTGATCGGCGACGCCAACTGGGGCGATCTCGACTATTTCCTGATCGACCTGCCGCCGGGAACAAGCGACATCCACCTGACTCTGGTACAGACATTGGCTATCACAGGCGCTATCGTTGTCAGCACCCCTCAGGAAGTTGCCTTAGCCGATGCCCGCAAAGGTATCAGCATGTTTACCGGCGAAAAGATAAACGTACCGGTATTGGGACTGGTTGAAAACATGGCCTGGTTCACTCCTGCCGAACTTCCAGAGAACAAATATTACTTGTTCGGAAAAGAAGGAGCCAAACGTCTGGCAGAAGAACTGAATATTCCCCTGTTAGGACAAATCCCCATCGTACAGAGTATCTGCGAAGGAGGCGACAACGGAACACCTGTCGCTTTGAATCCCGACACGATCACCGGAGCAGCTTTCCGCGAACTGGCAGAAAACGTAGTCGAACAGATCAACTACCGCAACGACAATATGGCACCCACTCAACGGGTACATGTTAGTAAAAAGTAAAAAAGAGCAGGATTTCCGACAGGAGGTCCTGCTCTTCTTTTTGCCTGTATAGAAAATCAACACCTCAACCTTATCTAAAATCCCCTCACACCGATAGATGACCTTTACGAATTACAACTAATTAAAATGATCTTCTGAAAGGCTATTTCATTGTAACCATTTGCATCCTCCAATTTATTTTGATGAAAAAGTAAAAATATTTCATTTTTTAGCTAGGGTAAAATCCAAAAAAGTTGTTCCTCTTGTAAAAGCAATCCTTGTAAACTTTAAATATTGTATGAAAAAAAACACTACATTCGACACTGTTTGGCCTTATCTGATGCTCATACCAATAGTTATATTGGTATATTGCCCAGTAATAAACCATAATTTTCTGTATCAATGGGATGATCAATGGGTTGTGATGAATCATTACACCACAGGAGGAATAAATATTAATAACTTATGGTATATACTAACTGATTTTTACCATGGCCAATATGCTCCTTTTAATGAATTGAATTATTTGTTGTTACATACTTTATTTGGTTATGATTCTTCATTTTTTCATCTTACCAGTCTATGCTGGCATTTAGCTAATGTTTGTTTAGTTTATCGATTCTTTATTATGCTATTGAGTAAGAGTAATGTCTACATTGAGTATAATATTAGAATTATAGCCTTTTTCACCGCATTACTATGGGGAATTCACCCGGTCAATGTAGAATCTGTAGCATGGCTTAGTGCCTCCAAAGTTTTAATATATACGTTTTTTTATTTGCTGTCTTTACTTTGTTATCTAAAATATGTGCAAAATCGACGAAACACATATTTTCTGTTAACTCTGTTTTTCTTTATCTGTTCGTTCTTAGGAAAAGAACAGGCTGTCACATTACCGGTTTGTTTACTTCTCATAGATTATTTTGTCGGCAGAGATTTTCATAATAGAGAACTATGGGTAGAAAAAATCTCTTTTTTCTCTTTGTCTTTATTAGGAGGGATTCTAACAATCCTTTCACAAGGAAGCGAAGGAGAGGAACTTATTTATTCGTTGGATTACCGAATTCTATTTGCCTGCTATACAACATTCGAATATATGGTTAAATCATTTTTACCTGTAAATTTATCATACATATATCCATTCCCTGTATTACCGGAAGAGTCTATTCCTTTACGTTTATGGTTTTATCCTATTATAGTGTTGACAGGATCTGGAATGTTATTTGTTTACAGGAAAAATAAAATTGTAATGTTTTCCATTTTATTTCTGGTTCTACATGTTGCAGTAGCCTTACATCTAATTTCAATATCCCGTTTTACCATAGTAGCTGACCGCTATCTTTATTTAGGATGCATAGGAACTTCTTTTTTAACAGTTTGGATTTTTTTTCATTTAATTCAAGCCTTATCAGAGAAATGGAAAAGGTTACTTATTTCGGCTTGTTTTGCTTTATATCTAATTTATTTAGGTACTTACTGTTTCTCCTACACAAAAGACTGGAAAGACACAGATACATTAAAAAGTCATGTTAGAAAACTAATTAAAAATAGAGAAAACAGTTCTCCTTTAAAAAAGCATGGAGAACCATTCAATAATAACTAATAAATAATTGTTATGAAAAAGAAAAAAGTATTTGTAACATTAGGAGCAATAGTTCTAATGTTAGGTTTAGTAATGAATGTTCAGTATGCACTAGCTGATTACGGTATTGAAACAAATTCTTTACCGATTATGGTATTAGCTCAATCCGGAGGAAGTGGTGGTAGTACCAGTTCGAATGATTATGGACATCAACATCAAGAAGGGATAAAGTGTAGTATCGAAACTGTTTATGGTAGTACTACTACTATAAAAACGACTACAGGGGAACATTATTGGTGTGATGACACTAATTTGGTTGAGAGATGTGTAAATTATAACCCATGCGATGGATTTTATTGAAAATGAATAGTATCTGCCGATGGGCTATTCCCATCGGCAAACTTTGTAAATGTCAAATCATTTAGATAAAAAATTATGAATGAACGATTTATTCTATTTTGTATTATAATACCATTCTTATTTTCTTGCAAAAAAGAAAAAGAGAAATCTGTGGTTACGGAGAAAGATCAGTCTGAAGTATCTCTGCTTGCTCCATCACTGGAAAATGTAAAAGAAATAAAATTGAATCCTCATGGAAAAGGTTATTTCTATGATGAATTGATAGATAGTGTTTCTTTCGTAAAACTGGAGACTACGGATGAGAACCTGATTGGTCATATAAACTATTTATTATTTACAAAAGATAATATTATTGCGGTGGACAGAGGAAACTCAAAGACAGTCACTGTTTATGATAAACAAGGACGGTTTTTGAACAAAATTTCACGCTTGGGACAAGCCCCGGACGAATATGCATTTTTAAGCTATGTGACCTTAACTCCTGATAGTTCTCAAGTGGTAATCATGGATACAGGGAATATGACTCTGAAATATTTTTATCTTAATGACAATGGAGGGCAATTAACAGGCTCTTCTTTAGCAAAAACAGAACATCGTCCCTATACATTCTCTAATATGGAATTTATAACGGATCAGCTTGTGATTGGATATTATGATGCAGGAAATGAAATTCCAGGCACACCGGATAAACCGACATTTATAATAACGGATTTGAATGGAAAAGTATATTATTCACAATACAAAAGTTATTATAGTAATAAATTCCACTATTCCACAGGGTATCCCCTTCATCGATTTGGCTCAAATATTTATTTTAATCCTCCTTTCAATGATACTATATTTGAAGTTAACAAAAATAGTTTTAAAGCAAAATATGCATTTAATATAGCAGGGGGTAACCATTTACATATCGATGAGACAACAACTGATGACGATTTTAGAGAACAAATGAGAAACATCGATTATTTCAATAGTCATTTTATTGATTTAAAAGATGTCGCTGTTTTTCATTACATGAGTAATGTCGATTATTTAACATGGGGAGTATATGTAAAATCAGAGGATAGAACCTATGAAAACAATGGAAAATGCAAAAATCCACTATTTAGCTTTTTTCATATTCCTTGGTTTTATTATGGAGATAATACAATCGTTGTTCCGGTTAGTGCCAGCAAGATTGTGGGAGCTAGAAATGATATACTCAAAAAATGCGATTCAAAGTTAGCTGAATTATTATTAGATGGTCTTACGGAAGATGATAATCCGATCTTATTATTTTATCACATGAAAACGAAAATACAATAAATTGAGCAGAAACTAAAGAAATTCATATCTTCTGTTTATATTTGCAAATGATATGCAGACAGGCAAAGCGTTGCCGGATGCAACTTATTAGCAAAACATAAGCGTTTAAAGATATTATCCTGTATCTGAAATCTCGACAATTTCAATCTTCATGGATAATAGACAACAAAACGCTCATGTTCTTTTCCTTGTTATACACTGACAGGTATATTATGTACTTGTGTATTCAGGATAAAGAGCGTGAGTCTGTTGTTTATATCATGAAGATGGGCAGTCGAGAGCCTCAGATGCAGATATATCAACAGTTCTCACGCTTCCTTTATATAAACCATCCACTTCGGGAACTGATGGATAAAACTCCATTGGACTATGGGCCGATCTTTTCTGATACAGCAACTAAAGAATGGCAATGAAAAAGCCTTTGAACAGATAGTTAAATCTTACTGGCCTCGTTTATATGCATTTACCAATATTTATGTGATAAACAAAGAGGCAGCAAAAGAAATTGTACAGGATACCTTTCTGGTCCTTTGGGATCAAAGAAAGATTCTGGATGATAATACCTGCCTGATCACTTATCTGATGGTTGTCAGCCGTAATAAATGCCTAAACTATCTAAAAAGCCTGCAACTAAATACAATACCGATAGATGATCTGAATGAATATACCGTTTATCAAAGGAGCAATATATATGTCCTTGAAGATGATTCACTGGAAATACTTATTACAAAGGAACTGAACCAGGCAATAGCAATCTCGTTAGAAAAATTGCCAATGCGGACCAGAGAGATTTTTATGCTAAGCCGATACAGCGGTCTTAGAAATAAAGAAATTGCAGATCAACTGGAAATTTCAACAAAAAATGTTGAATACCATATCAACAACGCTTTAAAACAACTGAAATGTGATCTTATGAAGGACTATTTTACTGTTGCCATCTGCATTCTCCAATTTATTTGGATGAAAAAATAAACGTAACTTAAGATTAAATATACACATATAAAAGAAAGAGCAGAGCCTCCCGTCGGAAACTCTGCTCATCTTTTTTCCTGTACAGGAAATCAACATCACCTAGTCATCAAAAAGCAAATCTCACGCCGAACTGTACCGATGCACAGAGTGGCTGCTCTTTCCGGATCGTCTCAACCACACTCTTATCATCAAAATAATAGGCGATACCGGGTTCGGCATAGATACTAACGGGTTTTGCTATATCATATTGTACGCCAAGCGCTGCTAAAGCAGAAAACTGTACTTTATCAACATCAAGGTCTGTCTTACTTTTACGCTGACGGACGTTATTCAGATAATAATCCGTATTCAGACTGCCATCCACACACATCTCCGCCATAGCACCGGCAGAAGCGTAGAATGACAAACGGTCTTTCTTCCAGATCGTATAATTCACCTTCAAAGGTATTCCCAGATAATGCAGGCGTTGTTCCTGTTTATAGAAATCACCTTCACCGGCAGTCAACTCCGAAGAAAGGAAAGTATAAATCAATCCGCTCTCCAAAGACAACCGGTCGCTTATCCGCTTCTTAACCGAAAGGCCGGCAGACAAAGGATATCTGTGCTTCATCTTCGTTCCGGTCGATTTCTGATAATTCGCAGCAGCAATCTTCTCAAACATTGTAAAGTCTGCCGGATCCCGGAAGTTAGGAGCATTCGACGCCACATCTTTCATGTAGTCGTCAAATGTCCCTGAACCCGGGTTATTATTCACACTTACATCCGAACGGGGTGCCGCGTTAAACATCTGCAATCCTCCTGTGGCAGAGGAATAGCGGTCAAACATATTCCCGGCATACAAACTAAAACTCCATCCTTTAGCAGAAGGAGCCGGTTTCACCGGTAACGGCTCGTAACTCTTCTCCGGAACATATTCGTACTGCCCGCTTTCCACTACGGAACGGTTATTGTACGAATTACTTTCCGTCGCATGCTCTTCTCCTATCTCCGCATGAAAATAAGCGGAAATAGACATGTAAACCTCCGATACTACCTGCGACAAGTCTGGCAACTGCGGTTCAGCCGTTTTCACTGTAGCCGCCAGTTTTTTCACTACCGGTTGCGGTTTGATCGGCTCTACTGGCACAACCGGAGCAGACGGACTCTCCACTTTTTCCGCAGGAAGAACGATATCCGACAAGACCGGCTCTATCTCTTTATCTATCCCCATAAAGTAAAGAGCAGAACCTAAAACTGCCAAAAAAGACACTGCTGCCGCCAACCAACGATAAGGGAAGCGACGAACTTCAGCAGGAGCCGGAGCGAACGCAGCTTCCAGCCTCTCCCAGCCATCCTCCGGCAACGGCAGACGGTATTCAACCGACCGATTCCGGTATTCCTCTATTAATTTATCTTCCATTTTCATCTTCCGGCTTGTTTCTGAATGTAATCGTTTACTTTCTTTACCAGCATTGCTTTTGCCCGGCATAGTTGTGACGATGATGATCGTTCGTTTATATGCAGAAGCTCGGCAATCTCTTTATGACTTCGTTCTTCAAATGTATATAAGTTAAACACGGTGCGATATCCCGTTGGTAACTCCTGGACGAATTGCATCAGGACCGACGTCGGGATCTGTTCGATCTCCTCCGGAGGCTCTTCTTCTGTTTCAGCAATAATATCAAGGGGGACTACTTGTTTGAGGACATCCTTTTTCCGAAGGTACTCCAACGCCGTATTTACAAATATACGGCTCATCCACGCTTTCAAACTCCCTTCTCCGCGATACGAAAAACTTGAGCAAGAGGAGAATACTTTCAAGAATCCGTCATGCAACAGATCGTAAGCTACGTCCATACCTCCTGTGTACCGGAAGCAAATGCTTAACATTTGTTCCGCATAAGTATCGTAGAGTTCTTTACGGGCTGCATTCACACCCCGCATACACTGCTTTATCAGTTCTGCTTCACCCATCAACGCCGCGCGTGTTTATTATATAAATGTAATGACTGCGGGAATACTGCATGCGATTTCAAAAATTTTCTGCCAAAGTAGTAAAATAATACGGAAAATTGACAAATCAACAGGCAAAACTGTTATCTTACAAAGCATCTCATTCCGCTATTTTTGTAAAATAATGATATATAATAAAAGGTATAACATGAGAAAGTATTTATCTATTCTGGCAGGGCTCCTGTTTGCAGGAGTGGTGCTGGCACAAAAAGGAGCAAATAATATGAATAATCAGGCAAGCAAATTCAGTGTAGACGAAACGATGGGACGGATCGAACAAATCCTTCAGAAAATGGATATCCCGGTATTCGCCAAATTCGATCATCAGAAAAACGCAAAAGAAGTAGGGTTAGATTTACACCCGAACCAGGTTATTGTCTTCGGATCTCCGAAGGTAGGAACAAAGCTGATGCAGGAAAACCCGGCCATCTCTATTGAGTTACCTCTTAAAATTTCTGTTTGGGAAGATAAGAACGGTAAAGTATGGACTTCTTTCCCTCAAATGGAACGCTTGGCATCGGAATATGGGCTGGAAAAAGAACCGGTTATCGGAAAGATGCAGGAATTACTGGAAAAGATTGTCAATCAATCAACCGATAACAATAAGTAACGAACAAAAAGATCTTCTCTCCCGTACTTGACTGTTGTAATGTCAAGTACGGACAAATATCTCAATGCAAACAATGAAACAATCTGAAAAAGCGAAATCTGCAAAATTCCTTCTGATCACAATCGATCGAAAACAGCACACGGTCGACCTTTCCAACCACAGAACTCTCCGGAATATAACCAAACGATCTACTGTCGTAAGATTCGGAGGAATTATCCCCTAACACAAAATAGTAATTCTGCTTTACCCGGTAACAGGAATCACTTCTACCATTTATATAGATGTTATTTTTCCTCATAAAGGAAGAGACATACTCATTATCAAGTATTTTCTTCAAACTCGAATAATTCTCCCTATTAAAAGTAATAGTATCTCCGGCAGAAATAACTCCTGCAACCCTTTTCACCAACAAAATATCAGGTCTTTCAGGACTATTAAAAACAATGATATCAGAGATGCAGGGACTTCTAAAACCTTTTATTCTACGATACCCCCAATTTGTTCCTCTATCTTTTTCCCGTAAAGTCCTGTTCCATGTAAACACATTTATTAATGGAATATCACTCCAACGAACAGGCAAACGAGCACCATAAGTCAATTTATCTATCCACAACCAATCTCCGATAAGAATTGTAGGCTCCATACTCGAAGACGGCACAAGACAGATCTCTCCCCAAAAAACTCTGAAGAATACACATAAAATTATAAATAGTAGACCTATAACAGATATTTTTTTCATTCTTTCATTTTCAGAGGACATACAACTAAAATTTTAATTCATAAAAGAACAAGATCGGATTACTGTCTTCTGTCAAGCCTTTGTAAAATTCATCTATTTCCTCTTTTTTCCCAAGTTTGTATAGTTCATCTTTACAAGCAAGAGCAATATCCGAACGAGCATCAACAACTACCGTATTATCACCATAACGAGCCTTCGGCGCATCAAAAAAGCAGAAAAAAGGACTATAACGAAAGCCATCACAACAAAAAGTGCGCTGTTTAGCATTAGAATAAATACCAAAACGATAACCGGGAAATCCTGATTCAAAAATATGAAATATAGCGCCATCCTTCAATTCGACAAAATCTCCATTGAAAAATGGGTTATTCCGGCGTTGTTCTCTCAATAGATCATTTGTTATATCTTCATTTAATATCATTGGTTTAGCTCCTTTTATATTCAGATGATAAGCTAACTCAATACCATTAGGAGTCAACAAAAAGATAGAATCTGTATTTGGATTATTGTACAATACACGATCATTAAATTGTCGAATAGGTTCTAATATAGTACTCGTATATTCTTTTTTATAATAACTTTGAAATGCTGAATTAGAGACATTACCAAACAAGTCTGTGATAACCAAGAGAGGCTTATAATTTTTATTTTCTCCAGGTATAACTGTTCCTCCTGACCAAAAACCTGCAATCAAATTATCTGTTAAAAACTCACTCTCACTGAACCAGTAAGGAAGTTTTACTGATTTTACGTAGATTCCACCTATACTATAATATTTTAGACATCCACTCTTCAAATCTGTTATGACAAGCATTTCTTTCCCCGGGGTGAAAGCGACATGATCCAACGATCCATACTCCATTAGTCCTTGTACCAATGTACCTATTTTGTATAAAAAATGTCCCTTCCCATCATAGACTGTTATTGTTTTAGATTTCTCAGCATCCACTATAATAATTTTGTCATCAACAAACAAAATTTGAGAAATACCTCCAACTAGATTATCACCTGTAGTTTCCAACTTTACATAGCTGACTTTAGTCATTAAACTATCGAATGGTAAGCAATCTTTATTTAAGTCAATATTCACCTCTACAGACTTCTGGTGACTTATCATAGAAGCTACTGGAACAGAGTTATCAATCTTTTCCTGAAGTTTCTGAGAAGATTTATGACATGACCAAAAAGAAATAAAGACCAAAGCAATTCCTAATATAATTTTATTCATCTGTTATATAGTTATTTGATACAACTTCTATTTAAAATATCTATTTTCTATTAGTTCGAAATAAGTATTTGCAATCTGAGGTTCATATTTGTCTGGGACAAAAACATGACTTGTCCGCATTGTACTATCCAACATAAAGCAATAAGGAAAATTTATCCGCTCACAGGATATCGGCAGTTTATCGACTAGATAAACTGGATATTTAATATTCAAACGATCTACCAATATTTTAAGTGCTTGCCGATTTGGATAAGAAGCGAATAACAGAATTCTTTTGTTGAAAAGATCACTATTATACAATCTCATTACTTTAATCAGCAGAAAGCGAACACATTCTTCACAATTTGTTTCCGCAAATCGAATAATCAAACAAGGCTTATCTGTTAAAATTTCAGGCAGACCAACTTCATTCTTATTCAAATCATAAACCACAGTAGTTGTATCTAAAATAGAATTATCATTATAAACACCTATTTTAAAATTATTTTCCAGTACTTCTATTAATCTATCATCCTTTACAGATTGTTTTTCGGCAGTCAACGAAGCTTTATCTTTGAACAGGTTCAAACATATCACACTCAACAATATGTCAACCAAAAGTAAAATAGCAATTATTACTTTCACTTTATACATAAAACTAAAATTTTAATTCATAAAAAAATAAGACAGGATTACTATCTTCTGTCAAGTCTTTGTAAAACTCATCAATCTCCTCCTTCTTCCCTAGTCTGTATAATTCATCTCTATAGGCTAAAATAATATCCGGACGCATATCTACAACTACTGTATTATCTTTATAGCGGGCTTTAGACTCCAATGTAAAGAAATAGAAGAAAGGATTTTGGAGAAGTCCATTACAACTAAAAGTACGCTGTTTGGTATTAGAATAAATACCGAAACGATACCATTTCAGACCTAATTCATAAATATAAAAAATAGCACCATCTTTTAATTCTATAAAATCACCGTAAAAAAAAGGATTATTCTGATGCTGTTCATCCAACAGTTTATTTGTAATATCTTCATTTTGCACTATAGGCTTAGCCCCCTTTATATTCAGATGATAAGCAAGTTCAATACCATTGGGTGTCAACAGAAAAATAGAATCTGTATTTGGATTATTGTACAATACTCGATCCTCAAATTTCCGGAGCGGTTCTAAGATACTACTCGTAAATTCCTTCTTATAATAACTTTGAAAATTAGAACATGAAATATTCCCCCACAAATCCGTAACTATCAGCAGAGGCTTATATTTTTTATTTCTTTCTGATATAACATTTCCTGCTAAACTAAATCCTGCAATCAGATTATCTGTAATAAATTCACAACGACTAAACCAATAAGGTAGTTTCACCGATTTCACATAACGCCCATCTATACTATAATATTTTAGACGTCCACTCTTCAAATCTGTTATGACAAGCATTTCTTTCCCCGGAGTAAAAGCTACATGATTCAACGCTCCATACTCCATTGGTCCTTGTCCAAAGGCTCCTATTTTATATAAATAATGGCCTTTTTCATTATAAACTGTAATTGTTTTAGATTGTCCAGCATCTACTATTATGATTTTGTCATCTACAAACAAAAGTTGAGAAATTTCTCCTATAAGATTATCACCTGTAGTTTCCAACTTTACATAGTTGACTTTATTCATCAAGCTATCAAAAGGCAAGCAATCATTGTTCAAATCAATATGAACTTCTATTGGCTTTTCTATATTTCTTAAAAGAGAAATCTCCTCCTTATTATCAGAAAAATTGGGGGAACTTTTCCTACAAGATGAAAAAAGTACAATTAAAGTAAATAAAAATAATAAGATATTTCTTTTCATGTCCAATTCGTATTATAAATATAATAATTCAAATTACATCGGACAAGTATTTTTTAAGCTAATTATCAACTCAAAAAACACTTGTCCAAGATAATCTCTATTATCTACAAGGATTAAAGTTTACACAGACTTCTACCATGTTAGTAGCATCTTCACAATATAGCTTTTTGGCATCATACTCTTCAGTTGTAGTTACCGTTGTAGTTGTCGTATTTCCACTAGAACTACCTGTACTACCGGATACTCCACCAGAAATACCTCCACATCCTGCTGAAACACCTCCACTTACAGAAGAAGAATTTCCAGAAGTCGTAGTTGTAACCGTTGTTGTTGTTTTTACACAGTGAGCAGTCGATTCTCCTTGACGCCCATAAGATTGATCTCCTCCCGAATTACTCGCTTGTGCCAACACAAATAAATTCAATGAGTTACTCTTTAATCCATAATCATCCAGTGCGTATTCAAGATTCAAACCCAGCCCCATTAACAGAGCTACCACACCAGCTAAAGAAATAATGTTTTTCTTTTTCATAATGTAAAATATTTATATTAATAATTCGACTCAACCGATTCTGACTGAGCCTGATTTTTCTCTTCTGTTTCTCTCTCTTTCAACAACTCATTGATATGCAGCTTAACAGTCTCTGTATTTTCCCAACGTGTTGAGTAGATATATGTATATCCTCCCAAATAGAAACTATACATTAAGAAAGCAACAAGTATCCCCTTCCATTTATACTTATTTCTCCATTTACTTTTTAACCAGACGAGCATGACCACAACTAAAAAGATTATTCCAATATTACTCATATACGAATATCGGTCTGCCACTATGGCTTGTCTGGATGTGGAAATAATATTTAAGGCAACCAATAGGTGAATGACAAAGAAACATGCACCAAAAAGTAATAACTTATTTTTCCTATTAACCCATAACCAGGAAATTATACAGATCACCAACAATGGATAAATCCAGAACCTTACAGGCAAACTCTCTCCGGGAAGAATCGGAAACGGATATAAATAATTTAACCCGATGGGGAATAACGACTTTGTTAAATATTCAAAGAGTGTATAACAGGCCAAAACAATACGTTGTCCGAATGGAAAAACAGGAGCATCTCCTCCCCCAGCCTGAGAGAGGATCGTAATTATTCCAAAAAACAAAGACAATATGAAAAATGGGAGTTTCTCAACCCATAATGCCTTTTCTTTCAAATTCCGATGGCAAAACCAGTCTATGAGTATCAATAACAAAGGAAGTGTAACAGCCTGCTCCTTCGCCAGAAACGAAACGGCAAATAAAAAAAGAGTCAGCAGATAATCCTTTTCCTTCATCGTTTTAATATACCGTAGATAGCAAATGGTAGCCAATAAATAGAAAAAACTATATATCAAAATCTTCACAGCACTGACCCATGCTACAGACTCTACATTAAACGGATGAATAGAAAAAATAAACGCAGTCAAAAAGGCAATCAGATGAATCTCTTTATTTGAAAAACGGCCATGTGTTTTTAATAACTCTACAATAAACAGTCCGGTCAGACAAACACACCCTAAATGCCAACACAGATTCGCCAAATGAAACCAAAAAGGATTATAACCGAAGAAAGTATATAACGTGAGGAAATTCATCTCCATGACAGGAGCATACTGTCCTGCATGGAAATCAGTACAAATATGCCACAGATTATTCCAACTCCAACCTCCGACAGTATACTGATTCATTACGATAACCTGATCATCCCAATAATAAAGGAAATCGGCTTGAAGAACTTTAAAATAAACAAGTACACAGACTAACAGTAAAAGACAAAAGGCTATTCTTCTTTTCATAACAGATTTTTTAATTATATGAATTTAAAGAAGAACAACTTTTTCTCAATTTACCCTAGCTGAAAAAACGAAAAAATGAGTATTACATGAATAAAATATAAGCACGCCCATATCAGAGCAAAGGATAGTAGAAAAAACACTATTATTTCCGGATTCAAATACAATTGTATTTGTAACTAAATACTTAAGTATTTGAAATCAAAAACAACTGTTTTCTGAGTTAAATTGAATATAGCATGAATCCGTTTGTTAGTTGGCTCCACCTCTCTATGTTATTGCATGCTATTGCTTTCAGCTTTCAGTCAGCTACGAATGGAGTGTTTTTCAAAGTATCCGGCTGAAGGGATGAAACTGTAAAAAAATGTATACGAAAATTCAAGGTAAAATAACGACTGGCAAAACATAGGACTTTTGTCTTCAAAACATATATGTTTCGTTATCAAAAGTCCTGACTTAACATTTCGAAACACCTATGCTTTACCAGCGGACTACTATCCGTAGATGAATGGATAACTATTGGTAGACGAACGAATAACCAGCCATCGGCATTTTAAAAGCCTAAACATACAACCCTTCATTTCAGTTCTTTATTATTCAAGGCTGCCATGCGAATGAAACCTGAAAGGAGAAGTGTACAAACTTTTTCGGAGAGCAAAAAAAGCGTCTGAATCAGAATAAAATCCGATTCAGACGCTTTAGTTTAATAAATTAATATGTTTTGTCAGACAATTCGTCAATAAACCTCCAACTCATAAATACGGGCGTCACGACTACCTGTATCCTGCGACGGCTGGGCGATCAACAAACGGATATAACGGACTGATTCCGGTTTTGTAAGCAAACCGGTTACTTCATTCTTACGGTTGTCATCCAGGCGTCCTAATGTTTTCCATTCTTCCGACAAACTGTTCTTTCCCTGAAGGAAACAAGTACGGGTCACATAAGAATGGCTTTCCTGTCCGGCATTCACCAGCTTCCAACCGCTGACATTTTTTGTTTCACCCAGATCGAAGTCTGCATAATTAGGCACGCCGGTAATATCACACCATTTCGTCTGCGTATCACCGTCGATCATGCATTCGGGAGATTCTTCCTCATTGACGAAACCGGAACAGGCAATCACTTTCGCCCCTTTCATCAGATTGACTTTCGGAGCATTTGCCTTATCGCCCTGCTGAGGTTTCAATGCCGTACGGAATAACCCGGAGGCAGGAGTCACCTGCGGATTCTCTTCTTTCACCACTGTTGCCGCAAATAGCACGATATCTTTATTATCCGGTAAAACCAGTTGGGTCGCCCCTTTGGGAATATCCATACCAAATTTAAACATATAGGTATATTCGTATGCTTCGTCTCCTTCCGGAGCATGGCGGTGAGTTCCGACATAAGCAATTTCTGCCTCTTTCAGGAAACCTTCCGTATGCCCCAGATGTCCCCATTGACCGATAAAGCCGGTATATTCGGGAACTGTTATCGCATGTTCCGTTTTTCCCAGTCTGAAAGTTCCTTCGCTATCACCTTCCCTCGATGCAGCCAGGAAGTAAATGCGGTTATAGCTGTCACCTGCCGGTAGTTCTATCGTGTCTCCTTTACAAGTCAAACCGTTTACAGCCTCTTTTTCACCCAACCTGAAAGGAATGGAGCTGACAACGATCGAATCAGGAAGTAATTCTGCGGCATAAGAGTAACCGGAAGCAAAATCGGCTTCACGACGGAATTCATTCCAACTGACACATTTCTTGTTATAATTCAAAGGCAGACTCGCATATTGCAGTTTGTCGACCGAAACATCCGATGGTTTGAGCTTAACCTTGAACGTCTTCACCGAATTGGGTTTAACAGATACCTGTAACTTATTACCAGTGAAACTAGCTTTACCAATCGTCTTCTCCGTTCCGTCCGCTTCGCTTGCACTGACAATGGCATCGGCAAAAGAAATTTCGGCAGTCTGTTCCTTTACTCCACCGATTTCATAGACACGAACCACCAATTCGTCGGATACCTGGGCTTTCTTTAATGTCTTGATAACGACACTTGTGTTATCCGAATTGACAAAAGAGAAAGATTTACCCAGACGACCGGCATGTTTGTTGGCGGCAAATGCCATGATCGGTTGGTTCAACTTATCGGCACAGACACCTGTTTGTGCTTTCCCGAATCCTCCCGAATGAGGCAACAGACTATAAGTAAATGTATGATAACCGAAGTCCTGACGATCCTGATAAGCATAACCGCCTTTGGTTTCCGGCGTATGAAGCAAAGTCAACCGGATTGTATGATCATTCGGTTTATCCCAACCGTACTTACTGTCATTCAGGACAGATACACCATAGGAACCGTTTGCATCCGTCAGGTCTGCCCAATACTGTGCATATACTTCATAGGCTGTTTGCGTATTATTTCCTCTTTTAACACTTCCGATACCCAAGTCATAGGTTGCTTCGGGATTTGAGACACTCAACGGGAACTCAGCTTTCAGCAGAGCATTGGTCGACTGCCAGTCTATTTCATTGTAGAAATCAATACGGTCGGCACGGCTACCTTCATACAAACGGATATATTGTTTGAATACGGACTGTCCGTGACGTTTCTCTATACAAAGGGATTTCCTCAACTCTCCGTTCTCGATCTGAGAGATCTTTACATCTTCGGTAATAGAGACTGGTTCTTTGTCTATCGTCTCTTTCATAATCTCCCAGGCAGGCCAGTTATACGATTTGTTTTCTGTAAAAAGAGCCAGACGGATCGCCTTACCTTCTTTCACCAGTTCTTTATTGTTCTTTTTATCGAGAAGAGAGACGATATCTCCTTTTCCGTCCAGACGGATCTTATACATGGAGTTTTCCAATGCGTTCGCTTCAGCTGAAACCATACGGGTTGCCGGTCCACCTTCACGAACATCGTAAACGGCATAACCACTTGCCGGAACGGAAGCTGCGATCAGCAAACGGGCTTTCCCATTTTCATAAGAAAGCATCTGGGCCGCAACTTTCTTTCCTTTATCGTCATAAACGGTAAATCCTTTCGGTGACTTCGGCATATCCAGCACAACTTCCGCCAGGTCGGTTACCGGAAAAGAATGGGCATTGTAAAGTATAACCGGAATACCTTTTACACGGGTATCCAACTGACCGGCAACCGCACTCACAGAAGAAGTCAGTACACCGGCAAACTGTTTGAGAGAGATTAGTTCGTCGTTCCATGAAAATTCATAGGCTCGGGGAATACTTGTACCCGTCAGGTCGTCATGAAACTGGTGAACGATAAAGCGTTTCCAGGCATCAGTCAATGTATTCAACGGATAAGCGGCAGTTCCCAACCAATCTGCGGCAACGGCAGCATTCTCGGCGGCATTTGCCAGTACTTCGTTCTGACGGTTATACAATTTCATGGCAGCTTCCGAGGTATAGCAACCCGTACCGTGCACGTCCATCAACAATTCGCCGTCAAAAACCGGCAGTTCAGGATGTTTGTCATAAGGCATAAAGTCCTTGAACATTTGGTCGCTGGTGGCGCTGATCACTTCCACCGGGCCATCGCCTTTAATACCTTTTTCAACGGAACGGACAGAGGCGAGATTTGGTGAACCGCCCGTATCTCCTGTTCCATAATAACGATAGACGATATTGAAGGGATTACGTTTGCTGAGTTCCAGCAAATAGTTACTTTCGGACAGATCTTCATCTTTCCATCTTCTGCCATAATCATAACCATGAGCCAGCATGATGGAAGCACCGTCCACTCCCTTCCACAAACCGATCATGAAAGGATGTTTGCTTTTTCCGTAAAAGGGATGGTTACGCCAGTCTAGTTTCTGGGAGGAGAAGCCGATCAGACCGCAATGGGCAGCGATCGTCGGCAATGTCCAGCCAAAACCAAAACAATCTGGCAGGAAGATATCCGTGCTCTCCACTCCGAACTCTTTCCGGTAATACTCTTGTCCGAGCAGAATGTTGCGGATAAACGACTCGGTAGAAGGCACCAGCACATCCGTTGCATCCCAGCTACTGCCGGAGATATGCCAGCGGCCGTTCTTGATATACTCTTTCATTTCCTCATACTGCGCCGGATAATATTCCTTCATCCAGGCATATTTCACACCACCTTCAAAATTGAATACATAGTCGGGATAGCGTTTCAACAGGAACAGATTCTGACTGAGCGTATTCCATACATACTCTTTGATCGTTGTCTGGATATCCCAGTTCCATTGGGTGTCCAGATGGGCGTCGGCTACCATATAGGCCTTCGCCTTTTTGTCTTGTTTGTCGGTTTGGGCAAACGAGGCATTCCCGCCCGATAGGATTGCGAGCGAAAGGATTGCTACTGATAATTTCATTTGTCTAAAAAATTAAGTTTACAAATGTATAATGAATTATTTAACTTCAACGGATCTATTGATAAAAAAAGCCTGCCGCTCAATTGAAACAGCAGGCTTTTCATCAAATTAAAAACACAAAGGAGTTCCGGCTTATCTTACCAGCCGGGGTTCTGTACCAGGGAAGGACAACGCTTCAGTTCTTCCTGTAAAATCGGCCATAAATACGATTTGGGAGCACTAAACACACGGTTATCTTCTACAACAAAACGCTCCATACGATATTTTTTTCCATTAACCTCTATTTTTCCATTAGGATCTTCTACCGGTTTCATCCCATGAGACTGACGCTGATCTTTCGGATATGGCCATTCCGAAGCTTTTACATTGGAGGTCGTGTTATAATCTCCAGGTTGGAGATAAAGACGGGCAACCCAATAACGATTATTTTCATAAAATAACTCTACGCGACGTTCACGTTGAATATATTCTTCCATCAATTCTTTATCCGATTTTGCAGCCGGTGGCATTGGCGCCATAAAAGAACGGTCACGAACCTTGTTAATCAAATTATAAATTTCATCATTAGGACCTGTCAGATTATTAACGGCCTCACAATAGATATAAATGAATTCCGGTAAGCGCCAAATAGCCGGTCCGTTAATAGTATGGCCACCATGACCACGATCCCAACCATCTTTATAGAACTTTCTCAAATAATACCCCGTATGAGAAGCCTGATCCAAATAACTCCCCCCGACCGCATCATTACCTTCAGCTGTATTCAACTGGTTACCTCCATACCAGGAACCATGATAACGAATATCACGATACAAACGAGGATCACGTTGAATGCCCTCATAAGGATTGCCATCATCGTATCCATCTTTTTCTGCATGATTGCAATAGATAGGATAACCATATCCATCCGGAGCAATATATTCATATTCATCAACCTGTTCCTGCAAAGGTCGTTGACGGGCATGACCTCCTTGTGACGGAGGCAATACGTCGCCGGACCAGCCCGTATCTTTATCTCTTGTTACGAACCAAACCCATTCATCCTGGATAGCATTCATATCATACATCATCTGCCACAAACGTTGCTGGACTTTTTTATTATTCGTATCAGTTTTACCATCAACATCTCTGAAGTCATCCTTTGTATAGGTTTCGTATAATTTATAACGTAAAGAGCCGTCCTCTTTTGTGCACTCCAATACAGCCTTAGCTGCATCTCTTGCCAATTCCCAACGTTTCTGGTCATAACCGTATTCGGACTTGAAGATACGATTATCATTCGGTAAATTACCACCATTCCAAAGAGGTGTAGCTGCAAGCCAACGAGCCATAGCTTTCAAGCCCAAACATGCTCCTTTATCGACACGACCGAAGTATTGTCCTCCATTCCAGCTATCAACACGATTATAAGCCGAATCAGCATCTGCACAGATTTTTTCAACCATCGAATGGAACGATTCTTTCTCAAAAGTCATATCATCCCCCGGATTTATTACACGATTGACATAAACAGCTTCACCATAAGAACGGATCAAAAGTAAATGCAAATAACCTCTCAAAAAATAAACTTCACCAATACGCCTTTTTAAATCTCCCGTTCGTCCATCCTGCGGATTATCCGGTGTATTGTATTTTGCAATACCTTCCAATATTATATTAGAAGAGCGAATAGTAGAATACAAATCATCCCAGTATTGTCCTGCGCTACTGCCAGAGGGCATTCCTTGAGAAGGACCATAATTACCTGTATGAAATTGATGTGGAATTGCCCCTTCATGGCTACTTGCACTACATTCATCCGAAATACTCGACAAACCGAAATGATTAAAGTAAATCAATGGATGCTGTGCATATTTTGCATGTGCATATAAGTCGGTAACCAATGACTCGACTTTATCATAACGTGTGAAAACTTGCTGTTCTGTCGTTTTGTCATCCGGAGTACGGTCTAAATAATCATCACAGGATGTCACACATAATAATCCTACAACCAAGCCGGCTAATATATATAATTTCTTCATTGTCGTTTGTTATTAAATTAATAAGTAATATCAACACCAAAATTGAATATGCGCTGGATAGGATACCAAGCACCGTTTCCATTATTTGTTTCAGGATCAACATCCACATGATCCAACCCGTCAAAAGTAAGCAGGTTCATGCCTTGTACATAAAAACGAACATTCTGCAACCCGGCAAAGCGAATAGCACTTTTGGGTAAAGTATATCCAATCTCAACATTCTTCAAACGCAAATAAGAAGCATTATATAAGAATAAGCTACTGTTCTCATTCTTATTATTGTCATTCTTTCCAATTGTCAAACGAGGATAAGTTGCAAAATCTTTGCTTTCTTCAGTCCACCGGTTCATGTGCATCGGTTTTACCTTACCAATCTGGTCATTATCATACTGTGGGAAATCCCATACACCTGCACCGTTCAACAAAATGCTTGAGTTGGCAGCTCCCTGAAATAACAGACTCAAGTCAAAACCTTTATACTGGAGACCAAGAGGAATACCAAATTGAATTTCCGGTGTACGAGGATTTCCCATCGCACGACGGTCATGTTCGTCATCTATTTTTCCGTCTCCATTCAAATCTTTATAAACTACATCACCTGGATATAACGTTCCCCAAGGTTGGAAACCTTCCCCGTTATTCATAGAGTTCAAACGATCAGCTTCCGCCTGGTCATACACGAAATGGTCTACTTCATAAACAAAATATTCATCAATACGTTTTCCGGTATTTGCACGCCAGTCATTATCATACGATACTTCATTCATGAATTTGATCTTATTTCGTGCAAATGTGAAATTTGGCTTGATATAATAACGGAAATCATCTCCTA
The DNA here is from genome assembly GCF_020091425.1 of Parabacteroides goldsteinii. NCBI lineage: Bacteria > Pseudomonadati > Bacteroidota > Bacteroidia > Bacteroidales > Tannerellaceae > Parabacteroides > Parabacteroides goldsteinii. The sequence continues at coordinate 4,273,390 of NZ_CP081906.1, forward strand.
TACTACCATTCCAGCCGATCTCAAAGTCTATACCTCTATTATCCACAATACCTGAGTTAACAAATGGTGCATCCTTTCCGACTATTCCTGGATATCCCAATTTTCCGGAATTACTTAAGTTAGTTATAATATCAAAACGATGTTCATAAAAATAATCAGCTGAGAAAGTCAGACGTTCATTAAAGAAAGAAGCGTCAATACCGATATTCAACTTACGTGCTTTTTCCCAAGTTAAATTCGGATTCGCAAAATTCCCCTCTTTCAACCCGTTGTATCCATTTCCGAATTCATTCACACCATACGAATAACCGTCTCCTCCCTGAAAAAATTGCAAATAAGCAAAACGGTCATCATTATTATCAGAAATTTTATCACTACCAACTAAACCATAAGAAGCTCTCAATTTAAGATTGCTCAACCATTTATCAGTTCCCTTCATAAATTTTTCCCGGGAAATAACCCATCCGATAGATCCGGCAGGAAATGTTCCGTATCGTTTACCCGGTGCAAAGTTTTCAGAACCGTTATATCCAATATTGAACTCTGCCAAATATTTATTCTGAAAAGCGTATGTCGCTCTTGCTGTCAGCCCCTGATAACGATAAGCAACACGGTTATCATAACTCCGGTTTGAACGATTTAACAAAACCATAGCCGTAATATCATGATCATTAAATGTACGTGCGTAATCTAGTTTTAACTGATAATAGGTCTTACTTTCAGCTGCATTATGGCTAAATGTATTCTCTATTGTCTCATCTTTGTCATACCAAGGATTTCCTAATATATATTTACCCGTATAATTCGGATTATTCATATAAAATGAACCGTAACTACCTTCTGCTGGCTGGAATGTAGCATATTTAGTAAACTCCATATAACCATCTTTATTGACACCTAGTTTCCGATTGACCCAGTTACCTTCAGAGGCATCATAAGAGAAAACTCCTTCAATTTTCAATCCTTTTGTTATAAAATCAAGTTTATGTCCGATTGCAAATGATCCGTTCAGATAAGTTTTCTTCTCAATCAGATATCCGGTTCTTGATAACTCTCCTAAAATATTTTTACGATGCCTATAATCCCCATACAACATGCCGTATGGATTATTCAATACATAATCTTCATTGTCAGGATTATCATTTTCAGGTACTGTTATCGGCAAATAAGGAGGCAACGTATTACATAAACTAACAACTGTAGATGCTGTTGTTCCCGGAGCATGACGATCCGTAATACGAGCGCCTAAATCTACCCGCACATAAAAATCTTTTGTAATATCGACATCGACATTTGCACGGAAGTTATAACGCTTAAACCTAGCCTGAGTATCGTGTTCCGTCAAATCTGTATGCTCATAGTTTCCATCCTGAGAATAATAATTAGCCATCACATAATAACGCGCACGCTCAGAACCTCCTCGGATAGACAAACTATAATCCTGTTGAATTCCCGGTTTAAACGCATAATCAAAATAGTCCCAGTTATAGCCTAAACCGTCGGAATTATCTCCTTTAGCCATTCTGTAATTGTTAATAGCATCCTGCGTAAACAACTCAAGTTTTGAAGGATCTGTTCCGGGATTACTATTTATCATAGCTTCATTATATAAGGTTGCATAATCCGCAGATCCTAAATAAGTAGGAAATTTAACCGGAGCATTTGTCCCTACCGATGCCTTAAAATTCACACTAGGCTTTTCAGAAGCTTTACCACGTTTAGTCGTAACAATGATAACACCGTTAGCACCACGAACACCATAAGGAGCAGTTGCAGAAGCATCCTTCAAAATTGTAAAAGTCTCGATTTCTTCAGGAGCCAGATAACTCATGTCGCGTTCAACACCATCTACAATGACAATCGGAGATTTGTCTCCATATGTACCCATACCACGGATACGTATCTCTGCTCCATCCACACCTGGTTCACCACCACCAAACTGATTAGCCATCAAACCAGGCATTCTACCCGCCAGGGCATTATTCAGGTTTGCGGTCGGGCTTTGCTTTAAATCTTTGGTAGTTATGGTCGATATAGACCCAGTAATTGTTGCTTTTTTCTGAGTAGTATAACCTATGACAACAACTTCTTCCAAAGCTTTAGTATCTTCCACCAGTGTAATTTTTAGAGTATTTCGTCCATTTATCTGTACCTCCTGAGGTTGATAACCGATATAAGAAAAAATCAAACTAGCTCCTGAATAAGGGGCAGTAATTTCAAAATTACCATCCATGTCAGATATAACACCTGTCATAGTTCCTTTTACCATAATATTTACACCAGCCAAAGGACCTGTAACATCAGAAACACTACCTTTTACCTTAAAACCTTCTTGAGCGACTACAGTGACTGCCGGTTGTACTTTCTCCACAGGGTACAATATAACCTGCCCATTTTCCACTTTATACGAGCAATTCTGATTAAGAAGCAAAATATGTAAAGCATCTTCCAATGAAATTTTTTTGGAATTAAGATTTACAACCGCCTCATCATTCAACACATTGTTCGAATAAATAATACTCACTCCCGCTTGTTCCTGAAGTTGTTCCAGAGCATCCTTCAATGTAGTATTATTGAAGGATAAACTTACCTGTGACTTTAATACATTGGCATACATTGTCAATGAAACACAACTACACAAACCTACAACCAGGAACCTTCTCCAGGATGCTCGTCCACATGGACCAGCTTTACTAGTGCTTGTCTTCTTTCTCATAATGATAGATTCTTTTTGTTAAACAATAATTTTTTAATTACATAGGCTTTCATAATCATTTCTCTTTTATTTGGTATAACTTTTGTTTTTGAGAATTATAACCCGGAATAAGAATCCTCATCAGAACATTCATTGTCTCTTCCGGCGTACTTTTCAAATCCAGATTACCCGATATTTGATATTTGAGGTATTTAGAATCAAGAATTTCTATTTTTATATTATAAGATTTCTCTAACCGATGGATTACTTTATCCAAAGGCTCACGATTAAATCTGAGCCTCCCCTCAATCCAGGAGATGTAATCCCTGGCATCTACTGTTTTCAGTTCATCCTGTCCGGAATCCGGATCATAACCATAATATTGGTTCGGGATAAGTTCTATTTTGCCGGTATTACTTTCCAAACCGATTTTACCAGTCACCAATACCGCTTCAAACAGGCTTTGCCTTTTATCGACCGATACATTAAACTTCGTTCCCAATACTTCCACTGCTTTATAAGCCGTTTGCACAACAAATTTCCGCCGTGCTTCTTTCGATACTTCAAAATAGGCCTCACCATCCAGGTAAACTTCACGTTTATCTTTGGCAAACACAGCCGGATAGACTAATGACGAGCCAGAATTGAGATACACTTTGGAACCATCAGCCAGAATCAAAGTGGAACGCTTCCCGTAAGGAACACGGATCGTATTCAAATGATCAAGATTCTCCTTCTCCCCGGGAACAGCCACTGTATCATTAATCAGGATTTGTCCTTTTTTATCATACGTAACAACAATCGAAGTATCAGACAATTCTATCTCCTTATCATTGTTGACAGTCAGAGTAATCTCTTTTTTATCTTCAATTCCGGCCAGGACTTTTTCATATTCACTAAGATTTCTTTCATTCAAAGGGGAGATAATAAATAACAGGACAGCCACAACAGCACAAACAACCGCAGCGGCATAAGGTAATAGCCGATACCGTTTGCGGCTTATTTCTTTCATTATCTTCCGGACATCTTCCGGGCTTACTTTTTCTGTACGGTCTGAATGATCAATTCCAATAGAAGCATGTACAGCCTGCATTTGACAGAAAACAGCCTTGTTCTCTTCAGTTGCCTCAATCCAGCGCAGAACTTCACGCGCTTCTTCTATTGTGCATTCTCTTTCTATAAATCGTATAACTAAATCGTTGTTCATAATCTATCTTTTGATACCAGACAGAGGAGGAACAACTTTTTTTAATTTTACCCTAGTAGAAAATGGAGATTTTTTTCACTTTTTGGTAAGTTTTTTCATAGCCACGCCATAAAACTTTGATAATCAGACACACAAACAATACAATTATTTTTTCAATCCTATATACAAAATCAAAAAAATAATAGGAATGAGATATTCTTTGGACAGATCATCTCTCAAATGACTTAGGGCCTTGTTGATATGAAACTCGACAGCTTTAACCGTTATACACTGACTTTCGGCTATCTCTTTGTTTTTGAAACCGTCATAACGGCTCATCATAAAAATATCTCTTGTACGTGCAGATAATTTCGATAATGAAGCTTCTATAGCCGATGCCAACTCTTTTGTCATCAGTATTTCCAACGAATCATTTTCCAAAACGTAAACATTACTTCTTTGATAAATAGCAAACTCATTTAAATCATTAATCTCGACCTGCTCCAATTGTAAACCTTTCAAATAATTAAAACATTTATTCCGGCATATCACCATTAAATAAGTTATCAGACAGGTCTCTTTGTCCAATTTTTCCCGTTGTTTCCACAAAACAAGGAAAGTATCCTGCACAATCTCTTTGGCCACCTCTCTATCCAATACATAAATCTGGGCGAACTTATGTAAACGGGGCCAATAAGATTCTACAATACTTTTAAACATTTGCTCATTACTATTTCTTAATTGCCGTATGCTTATATCCATCAGAAAGCGTCTACTTAGAATTCTATTACACAATCAAAGCCAAAAATATAAATACAAACCTCTGTAACAGTGGATTTTCTTTATATGAAAATATTGAATGACTAGAAAAAACGATCGTTTTTTCTAGTCACGATTTTAGCTGTTTTTGAGTAAAAGAAGACACCTGATTTATGAGTGTATTTCTAAGTATAAAATGCAATGAATCAGTCGTTTTTTCTTTTTATAAACATCTATAAATAAAAAAATGTGAGTACCTTCGCGGTGACTAAAAAAAACGATCGTTTTTTTTAGTCAGTTAAATTCTCATAAAAAATTAGAGCCGAAGCTTTATATTCAAAAGCTTCGGCTCTACAATCAGGCCATATCCACACGGATAATTCAGAAACAAAGGTCTCTCAAAACATATAGCTGAACTATCTACGATCAGCGTAACTACAACGGATACCTCCGCAGGAAAGCCACCGTACGATGGATCTCCGTGTACATTACAATATCATCCTCTATGAAAGGGACCTCCTTCCGGAAGTCTCTCAGGAATTTTTCAAGGACAGGTGAAGTCCTGGCCGGACGGCGGAACTCCATTCCCTGTGCCGCATTCATTAATTCAATCGCCAGGATATGATCGAGGTTATCCATTACCTTAAACAGTTTGGTTGCAGCATTGGCTCCCATGCTGACATGATCTTCCTGACCATTGCTGGATACGATCGAATCGCTGCTGGCGGCATAACAATACATCTTATTCTGGCTGACCATGCTTGCGGCGGCATATTGCGGGATCATAAAACCGGAGTTCAACCCGGGATTGGCAACAAGAAATTCCGGTAAACCGCGAAGTCCCATGATCAATTGGGCGACACGGCGTTCGGATATATTTCCTAATTCAGCCAAAGCGATGGCCAGAAAGTCGAAAGATATAGCCAGCGGCTGACCATGGAAATTACCACCCGAGATGATCTTGTCTTCTTCCGGGAAGATGGTCGGATTATCCGTCACCGAATTAATCTCCGTGAGCAATACGCCGGAAACGTAATTGATCGCATCCTTTGTCGCTCCGTGAACCTGCGGGATGCAACGGAAAGAATAAGGGTCCTGCACATGTTCCTTTTTCCTGTTGATCAGTTCGCTTCCCTCCAACAACCGGCGGAAAGCTGCTCCCGTTTCAATCTGTCCCGGATGAGGACGCATCTGCTGGATACAATCCATGAAAGGATCGATACGACCGTCGAAGGCTTCCAAAGACAAGGCCGCTATCGTATCCGCCTTTTGGGAAAGACGAAAAGCACGCATCAGGGCAAAAACGCCATTTGCACTCATAAACTGTGTTCCGTTCAGTAAAGCCAGTCCCTCTTTACTTTTCAGACGTACGGGTTTCCAGGCAAACTCATCCAATACACTGATCGCTTCGCGCTTCTTTCCTTTATAATAGACATCTCCCACTCCGATCAGCGGCAGGAAGAGATTCGCCAACGGAGCCAGATCGCCGGAAGCTCCCAGGGACCCCCGGTCATAAACGATCGGCAGGACATCATTATTGAAGAAATCGAGGATACGTTGTACGGTAATAACCTGTACACCGCTATGGCCCAAAGACAAAGCGTGTGCTTTCAGCAGCATCATCAACCGGACAATAACGGGACTCACCTCGTCACCGACACTACAGGCATGACTTTTCACCAGGTTTTCCTGTAAGGTACTCAGTTCGTCGGGCGAGATATTTTTATTGCATAACGAGCCGAAGCCGGTTGTAATGCCATAAAGCGGACCATCCTGTTGTTCGATTTTCCGGTCCAGGTAATCGCGGCAACGCTGGATGCGTTCGCGCACTTCCTGGCTTAACTCGAGCTTCATGTTCTGAGTCAGGATCAACTCAATGCTGTCGAATGTCAGCGGTTCAGAACCTACATAATAGACATTGCTCATGTTATACTATTGTTTTAACCCAATCCAGTAACTTCGTTTCAATACGGATCGCTTCCGATTCCATATGGTCGGCTTTCACTTTCATCTGCTTCACAAAAGCTTCGTCTTTGATGGAAGCCAGGTTGATACGTACGTTCAGCAGGGCTCCCAGGACACAGGTACGGGCAGTCATCATGGCAACACAAGCATCGGTAACAGCATTCCGGTTTCCTTTATGTGCCACATAAATGACGGTTTCCATCACAGACGCGATCTCTTCGGCAACCTGCATAGGAACAATAGCCGCCTCTTTCGTGGCATCTTCAATGGCCCGGGCACGTTCGGCGATTTGCTCTTCCGTTTCTTTAGGAAGTTTAAAGGCGGCAAACACACGATCGTAGGCTTCACTGTCACGGTCGATGTCGCGGATCAGGCGCTCACGGATCAGGGCCGCTTCCGTAGCTATCGTTTTCATCTGCCCTTCCACATCGGCATACTTCTTTTTCCCGATGGTCAGGTTGGCGACCATCTCCGTCAATGCAGTAGCGATAGCACCGTTTAAGGCTGAAATACTTCCGCCGCCCGGAACCGGTGCGTTACTGGCTGTTTCCGCCAGAAATTCTTTAATTGTCAAGTCTACAAGCATGGTATTTATATTTAAGGTATTAAACAATGAATAAACTGTTTCTCAAATCATATAAATGATTCCGTCCTTAATCACCGTATCCACGATATTCATTCCCACATTATAAGGAAGGAATTTATAGGACGGATATTTCAGCAGGATCAGGTCGGCCTTCTTTCCAACATCTATGCTGCCGATCTTATTGGCACGCCCCAAAGCCGCAGCTCCGTTAATCGTCAAAGCGGTAACCGCTTCTTCCGGAGTCAGTTTCATCTGGATACACGCCAAAGCGAAAAGCATCGGGATAGAACAGGAAAAACAACTGCCGGGATTATAATCGGTAGCCAGCGCAACTGCACAACCGGCGTCAATCATCTCACGACCACGGGCATAAGGTTCGTTCAACGAAAAGGCCGTGAGCGGAAGCAAGGTGGCAATCACCCCGCTGCGTGCCAACCGTTGGATGCCTTCATCCGAAGCGTGCAGCAAATGATCGGCACTGACAACCTTCAGACGGGCCGCCAGTTCCGTACCTCCAATAGATACGATCTCATCGGCATGCATCTTCAACTTAAACCGCTGGCTTCGGGCGGCACGTAACAAACGTTCGCTCTGTTTTACCGAGAATACTCCCTGTTCACAAAAAACATCACAGAAAGTAACCGTTCTCTCCAGACGAAGTTCCGGCAGGACCTGTTCGATCATATAAGTAATGTAATCATCCGTCTGGTGGGTATATTCAGGGGGAACGGCATGAGCTCCCAAATAAGTGGACACGACATCGACCGGATGTTCCTCGTTGAGGTCTGCCATTACACGCAACTGCATCAGTTCGGTTTCGAAATCAAGACCATATCCACTCTTCCCTTCCACCGTCGTTACGCCCATGTCCAACATTTCGTCGAGCCGTTCATAACCGATACTCCACAGTTGCTCGAAATCACGTTCACGGGTGGCATTGACCGTATTGACTATACCGCCGCCACGCTCCATGATCGACATATAGCTGTCGCCTTTCAACCGCCAGGAAAACTCTTCTTCACGATAACCACCGAAAATAAAATGGGTATGACTATCCACAAACCCGGGAAGCAATGCCCTTCCACTGGCATCGATTTCCAGGTATTCGTCCGGATCTACCTGACGTACTATTTCTTTTGTCGGACCGACATGCGTTATAACACCTTCGGAAACAACCACTGCTCCATCTTCTATAATATGGAGATCAGACATTGCCGTCCCTCTTTTTGCTTCAAAACCGGAACAGGTTACAACTTGCGATGCGTTCCTTATCAGTAATTTATCTCCTTTCATGTTTTATTCCATTATTCTAGCTTCTAACACCTGGTTCATGGAAAAGTTTTCCAACCCTAAATAGAAAGAAGCTGTATCAATCAATGCTTCCATCGGAACCAATCCGATAATCTCACTACCTACAACCGCAACACCATAACGGCGAGCCTCTATCTTCACCAGTTCAAAAGCGCGGTACAAGGCCGTACGAGTATAGTCGGTCATATTAATCGAGACCTGCACGATACCCCGTTCTTTCAGTTCGACTCCCATTGCTTTACAATAACGAAGACCGCCGCCGATAAAACGGATCTTACGGGCAATATCGCTGGCAATATTCAGATCGGCCGTACCCAGATTGACATTATAAGCAACAAGCGGCATGCGGGCACCAACGGCAACCGTACCGGCTGTCGGATGGCGCTCCGACGGTCCGAAATCCGGCTGCCATTCTGCAAGTTTAATCTTCTCAGCCATCCCTTCGAACTCACCTTTCCTGACTGCTGCCAGATTCTCCCGGTGAGGGGCGGTTGCCGACTTCTCATATAAAAACACAGGGACCTGGTATAAGGTTGCAATCTGTTCACCAACTTCTTTGGATAAAGCAATCGCTTCATCCATTGTACATCCTTTGATCGGGATGAACGGGATCACATCGACAGCTCCCATCCGCGGATGTTGTCCGCTATGCCGGTTCAGGTCTATCAAAGCGACTGCCTGTCCTACAGCCTCCAACAGGGCGGCTTTCAACGCCTCAGGTTCACCGACTACAGTAACGACCAGGCGGTTATGATCTTCATCATTGCTATAATCCAACAGTTTTACTCCTTGCCTGGCTCTGAACGGCTCAATAATCTTTTCTATCTTCCCTAAGTCCCTACCTTCACTAAAATTGGGGACACACTCCATAATTTTATTCCAACTACTCATAAATTCAGGTATTTAAAGAGGTCTTTATTGTTTTTCGTATCAATTCTTCCTCCGGAATATAAGGAAGAGTGATATGATACTGATTCTCATTATTCTTATTAAATGTTTCACTTGTTTCCAGAGCATGCCGGTTACGTGCCCAGGCACGGCGCGCCACACCGCCCATTACATCCCATAACATGGCGGAACGTAATATTTCATCAACACGGTTACTTCCGTCGAGAACCATACCGAATCCTCCGTTTATCGCTTTACCGATACCGACACCACCACCGTTATGAAGGGCTACCAGACTCATTCCGCGGGCTGCATTTCCGGCAAAGCACTGTACAGCCATATCGGCCATGACGTTACTACCGTCGTAGATATTGGACGTCTCCCGGAAAGGCGAGTCTGTCCCGCTGACATCATGGTGGTCACGTCCCAGCATCACCGGCCCGATCTCTCCGTCACGAACCATCTGATTGAAACGGAGCGCAATCTTCAGCCTGCCTTCGGCATCCTGATAAAGGATACGGGCCTGTGTGCCTACTACCAGATTGTTCTTTTCGGCATCGCGTATCCAGTTGTAGTTATCACGGTCCTGTCCCCGCCGGTCCGGATCGATACAATCCATGGCGGCATGGTCGGTTTTGACCAGGTCTTCTTTTTTCCCGCTCAGACAAACCCAGCGAAAAGGACCGTAGCCGTAATCAAATAATTCCGGTCCCATTATATCTTCCACATAAGACGGCCAGATAAAACCATCTTTCTCATCGATACCATTCCTGGATATATCTTTTACACCGGCATCATAAATCGCTTTCAGGAATGAATTGCCGTAATCGAAGAAATAGGCTCCGCCCTCGACCAGCCGTTTTATCACTTCATAATGTCTGCGCAAAGAACGGTCCACCAGGGCACAAAACGTTTCCTGGTCTTCCGAAAGCAAACGCGTACGTTCTTCGAAAGAGATTCCTGCGGGACAGTATCCACCCTCATAAACAGCATGGCACGAAGTCTGGTCGCTCAGCAAGTCGATAGGAATAGATTCCGATGCGGCATATTCCAACAGGTCTACAATATTCCCATGATAAGCAACCGAAAGAGGCTCTTTGGCACGGCAAGCATCCGTAGCCAGGCGAAAAGCCTCGGCCTCGTTATCTGTAACCAACTGGACCCATCCCTGCGAATGGCGTGTTTCTATTCGCGATCGATCCACTTCCGCCACAATGCAGGCAGCACCGGCAATAACAGCCGCTTTCGGTTGTGCCCCGCTCATTCCTCCTAATCCGGACGAGACGAAAAGATGTCCTCGCAAGTCCTTGTCCTGCGGTATGCCAAGTTTAAGGCGACCGGCATTCAGGAGCGTATTGAAGGTTCCATGCACAATACCCTGCGGTCCGATATACATCCACCCTCCGGCTGTCATCTGACCATAGTTGGCAACCCCCATCTGGGCTGCCACATGCCAGTCCTTCTGATTATCGAACATACCGACCATCATCGAATTGGTGATAATTACCCGGGGAGCATCCGGCCTGGAACGAAACAGACCGAGCGGATGGCCCGATTCAATCACCAGGGTCTGCTCCTGTGTCATGATCTCCAGATATTGTTTGATCAACCGGTATTGCATCCAGTTCTGACAGACCTGACCTGTCTCTCCATACGTCACCAACTCATAAGGATAAAGGGCAATGTCGAAACAGAGGTTATTGTCAATCATTACCTGGAAAGCTTTTCCTTCCAGGCAGTTTCCTCGATAATCATCAATGGGACGTGCTTTCAGATCACCCTCCGGACGATAACGATACCCGTATATTCTTCCACGGGTACGAAGCTCTTCCATAAATTCAGGTGCTAATGTCTCATGAAGTTCTTTCGGAATGTACCTTAAGGCATTTTTCAATGCTGTTTCAGTTTGTGCAGACGTAAGGGAATAACCGCGATCGGGGGCGCGGCGGATACCGGCAACAAAAGAAGGATATGCCGGCAATTGGCTACCTAGATGTATATCCATAACTGATGACGTTTTAAAATAAACTTACAATTTGTCAGAATAAAACAATTGCAAGTGGCCTACAAGGTAGATATTTCCGTGCAACCGGACAATTTCGGCTATATGTTTAGAAGCATATTGTAAACAAGAAAAAAGGCCATCCCGCAATGAGATGGCCTTTTCATTATTTCATAAAAACTGTCTGTTACTTAGCAGCTTCGGCAGCTTTTTTGTTGATCTTTCTTTTCTGTATTTCGTATGCAATCGGAGTTGCAACGAACAGTGTAGAATATGTACCTACGATGATACCCAGCAAGATAGCGAACGTAAAGCTACGGATTGTGCTACCACCCAGGATAAAGATACAAAGTACTACAACCAATGTTGTCAATGATGTATTGAATGTACGAGACAACGTTGAGTTCAAAGCGTCATTGATCACCTGGTAACGATCGCGTTTCGGATACAGACCGATTGTTTCACGGATACGGTCGAATACAACCACGGTATCATTGATAGAGTAACCGATAATCGTCAGGATAGCCGCGATAAATGTCTGGTCGACTTCCATAGAGAACGGTAACACTTTCCATAATAAAGTATAGAAAGAGATGATACACAATGTTGTCACTGCTACTGAGGCAAATGCACCTACTGAGAACGACCAGTCACGGAAACGAAGCAGGATATAAGCTGCCATACAGAACATCGCGAAGATAACCGCCATGATAGCGCTGTTCTTGATGTCGTCGGCCATACTCGGTCCCACTTTCTGAGAACTCTGGATGTAAGTTGTTGTGAACTGATCCAATGTTGTTCCTTCCGGAAGCAGCGGTTTAACGCCTTCGAACAATAATGATTCGATTTCCTGGTCTACAGCAGGATCGGCATCGTCGATCTTATAGTTGGTAGAAACACGAACCTGATCCGGTGTACCGATCGTGATAACACTTACAGCACCATCCAGTTTTTCGTCCAGCATATTACGAACTTCATCCGTTTTTACATCCTGTGCAAAACGAACGATATAGTTACGTCCACCGGTGAAGTCGATACCGTTATTCAAACCGATCGTCATCATGGAGATCGCTCCCAAAAGAACGATACCGGCAGGAATCAGATAACCAGTCTTACGGGCACCCAGGAAGTTGATCTTCGGATTAGTCAACAGGTCTTTCGTGATAGATGTTACAAATGTTACATTCTTCAGTTTATCCTTAGCCAATAATGCTTCATAAACCATACGAGTCAGGAAGACCGCAGTAAGGAAAGAAGCAAACAGACCGATAATCATTGTAGTAGCGAAACCACGGATAGGACCTGTACCGAAGTAGAACAATACAACACCTGTAATGATAGATGTCAAGTTGGAGTCGAAGATAGCAGAGAACGCGTTACTGTAACCATCGGCAATAGCTTTGCTCAACGACTTACCGGCTCGAAGCTCTTCTTTTGTACGTTCATAGATCAACACGTTAGCATCGACTGCCATACCCAGTGTCAACACCATACCGGCGATACCCGGCAAAGTAAGTACAGCCTGGAAAGAAGCAAGGATACCCATCGTGAAGAAGATGTTCAATACCAATGCACCGTCTGCGATCAGACCCGGGATAATTCCGTAGAATGCACACATATAGATCATCAACAGGATCAATGCCAAAGCAAAGGAGATAACACCTGAGCTGATAGCTTCCTGACCCAGTGACGGACCGACAACGTCTTCCTGTACGATATGTACAGATGCAGCCATCTTACCTGATTTCAATACGTTAGCTAAGTCCTTCGCTTCTTCCGGAGTGAAGTGACCTGTAATCTGAGAACGTCCTCCGGTAATTTCGTCATTTACGTTTGGAGCGGAATAAACCATATCATCCAGAACGATAGCGATAGCTTTACCGATATTCTCTTTTGTCAAACGAGCCCATGCCTTAGCACCTTCTGCGTTCATGGCCATACTAACCTGCTGTTCTGAACGGCCAGCCTGCTGTACGAAGTCTGCATTAGCATCAGTTACTACGTCACCACCTAAAGCAGGCGTTCCGTCACGGTTAGTAACCTTGATAGCATATAATTCGAAAAATTGTTCTTTTTCGTCGATAGCCTTAACACCCCATTTCAAAGACAGGTTACGAGGTAACACGTCTTTCACCTGTTTCATTGCCAGGTATTCGTTAATCTTAGGAATGTCTCTTACGTTAGCCACACCAACGGCAGCACCACGACCTAACTGGCCGTTATACTGATTGATCTGTAACAAGGCAAACAACGGATGCTGTTTTGCAAATTCTTCCATCGACTGGTTAGCCTGAGCTTCCGGTTTATCCTGAGCGATCTGCTGTAACAGAGAATCAGCTTCGCTAGTAGCGGCAGCATTATCTGTAACAGTTTCCGTAGCAGTTGTTTCAGTACCTTCGGCAGAAACAGTTTCTGTTTCAGTTACGGCTACTTCGTCGTTATGTTCTTTCAAAACAGTAGCCAGTACATTGTCGGCAGCAACCAACTGCTGGTAAACTTCCGGCAACTGATAAGTTTCCCAAAATTCCAGGTTTGCACTGCCCTGTAACAATTTACGAACACGTTCAGGTTCTTTTACACCCGGAAGTTCCACCAGGATACGTCCTGCTGTTTCCAAACGCTGGATGTTAGGAGATACCACACCGAAACGGTCGATACGGGTACGCAATACGTTGAATGAATTATCGATAGCACTCTTCAGTTCGTCTTTTAATACTGAAACGACCTGAGCATCTGTGCTCTGCGGAGTAATTTTATCTTTCAACTCAAATGTACTGAAAATAGCAGACAAACGTGCGCCATTATCCAGGTTCTTGTACTCTTCTGCAAACAAGTCAATAAAGTCTTTCTGACTGGTTGCCTGGCGAGCATAAGCTAAATCCAAAGCCTTGTTGAAGTTCTCATCCTGGTTATTATTTGAAAGCGAACGGATTACATCTGCCACATTCAATTCCAGAACGACGTTCATACCGCCTTTCAGGTCAAGTCCTAAACTAATTTCCATTTCACGGCATTGCTTAAGCGTATAGCCCAGCCACACCTTCTGAGTAGATAATGAGTCCAAATAAAGACTCTCTTTCGACGGATCCCCTCCCGCATACTCAGCGGCTTTATTGTTGTAATATCTTGTTACAAATGAGAACGATAGATAGAACAAACATACAAGCGTAAGTAACACCGCGAAGACCCTTACAAATCCTTTGTTTTGCATTTGAATCTTGAGTTTATGTTATTACATTATTTATTTTCGTTTTTTCACAGGGTGCAAATATAGGCTTTTTTTCTTTGTCAAATAGTAATTAGATTAATTATTTGTCACTCTCTTAGTTAATTTCAAGTACAAATATATATCTTTGCCAGTAAAAAAACACAGATTGACCATGAAACAGCTATTATTATTCCTTTTATTTATTCCTTCCCTGCTTATGGCACAGGAAGATCAAAAGTATTTAGCCGGTGCTATCCCTGAAGAAGGAGGCAAAGTCGTATTTACCAAAGAGATAAATATGCCGTTGCTTTCGAAAGGGCAGATTTACGATATCATGTACCAATGGGCCGAAAAGTTCTTCAGCGAAGAAGGACGCCGACTGGTCTATTCTGACAAGGACAAAGGCGATATTGCAGCAGTAGGTGAAGAATACCTGGTATTCCAAAGCACAGCTTTATCATTGGACCGCACACTGATGGATTACCGCGTAACCATCGAATGCGAAGACAATGCAGCTAAAATTAAACTGGCCGGCATCCGCTACGAATACAATGTATCCTATCAGCGTGAACCTGAAAAGTACACAGCAGAAGAATGGATCACAGACAAATATGCACTGAACAAAAAGAAAGATAAACTGAATCGCGGTAACGGCAAGTTCCGTCGTAAAACAGTTGATTTTGCGGAAAATATGTTCCAGAGTGCCGATGCCGCATTCGGTATCCAGCCGGCCGGTACGGTAACACCTGCTTATGCCCTTACCCCTGCAACTCCGGTACAACAGCAGCAACAAACAGTCAGACCGGCAGCTCCTGCCCAGCAAATCGCACAGGCTCCCGTCGGCAACAATACAGAGGTATGCCAGGGTTTATCCGCTTTCGAACCGGATAAAATCCCGTCTACCCTATTGAATATGCTGCCGGATAGCAGAATGCAGGTAACACCGGCAGATAAAGAGAATCTGATCGAGAGATATGCCACCTGGAAAGAAATGGGCAAGATGTTCGGAAAGAATATCGCTTCTATTTCTATCAGCCCGGAAAGTGAAGTCTACAAAGCAGTCAAAGATAACGACATCTACACGATCACTTTCACCAAAAAGGATGATACGGAAACCTGGTTCATGATTCAGTGCGTTAAGCAAGGCGAGTCAAGCGAAGGACAACAGAAAATCGTTATTGGAGAGATACTTAACGTATGGATCAGATAAATACAAAGATGATAAAGAAAACAATATTACTGCTATTGCTGATATGTCCCGTGCTTGCTATGGCACAGGGACATAAAGGCAGTGTAGAGTCGTGTGCCCCGATGAAAGAGGGGAAGGTTTGCTACAGCGACGAAGTAGACGTTGAAGGCGTAAAGAAAGGCGAATTGTTTAAAGCGATCGACAAATGGGCCAAGAAGAATTATGGGAAAGATGTTTTCCTGTCGAGTGTCAATTCCAACAAATCGAAAGGAACGATATTTATCAACTCCAAGGTCGAACTACTTCTGAACGATACGGATAAAACAATCGTCAAGTACAAGATGAGAATCTATTGCCACGACGAGAAATATAATGTAGAGCTGACGGATATTTCATATCAATACGATCCGAACAACGAAAAGAAATATAAGACCTATCCGGCCGAAAACGTTATTGCCAACAATGGGAAAAGCAATACGATCGCATTGATCAAAGACCCATTACTTTTCTGTAATGCGACCTTCTTTTTTGCAGAAAATTTATTTGCCGATGTGTTTAGTGCAGCAGATAATGACGAGTAAAAAATAAACAGACTATATATATTAATGTAAGGGGATTCCGGCAAGGGGTTCCCTTATTTTATTCTTCCAGGCTCAGATAGCACCATAACGGATAGTGGTCGGAATACCGTACCTTATCAATAGTGCAGTTCATGGATTTCATATTCTTTGAATGCAATATATTATCGATGCGAAACCAGAACATATTCTGATTATAGGTTATTCCCATCCCCTGTCCGGATTCGGCAAACGAATCGACTAAAGGTCCCTGTACCGTACGATGTGCATATGAAATCGGCGTATCATTAAAGTCACCGCAAACCAGGATGTAATCACCTTTTGCCTTTGAGATTTCTTCTGCGACGGCATCTGCCTGCCGGGCACGTATCTTAAAGGCCGGGCCCAGTTTTTGTTCAAGCGCACCTTTAATCCCATCGAAAGTATCCGTGCCGATATTTTTTATAAAAGCAGTATAGCGGCTCCGGTCCTCCATCGTCAATTTAAAAGATTCCAAATGATTATTGATCAAAGTCAGTTTCTTCCCATTCACATTCAACTCATGAATAGAAGAAGCATTGCTATCGCTTTTATATTTTATCTTCCGGCTGTTCGAGATCGGATATTTAGAAAAGACTGCTATCCCATAATCTGCATAACTAGTCTTATTTATAGGAAAAACAGAACGATACGGATACATATCAAGTGCCTTATATACCTTCGAAGATGTCAGGTACTTGTCGGATTTACTCACGGCGTACTCCTGCAAACAGACAATATCGGCCCCCGAACCGGCAATATATTCGAGAATCTTATTAGGAGATTCCGTCGTATGGTTCAGGTAAGCAAAAGCCATTACATTATAAGTCAGCACCTTCAATACATTTTCTTTTGGAATATCTTTCGTCCGGCTATGATAAGGGAAATACTTTTTCACCGGTCCCCAGCAGATCAGGATAGAACATAATCCGATCAGCAGGAAACGCCATTCCCACAAAAACAGCCAATAGAGGATAAAACAAAGGTTCAGGACACATAAAATAGGGAAAACCAATCCCAGATAAGAAAAACTTAGGATAGTATCAGGAGAAACACGATCTGAATAAGCTGAAATAACAAACAGCACGACAATCAAAACATTGGCAAGAACGAACAATGATTTGAATAAAAGCTTCAGTGTTTTCAATCCTTCACTCATTTTTTACTTGCGTCAAATAATTGCCTTTTTTCATCGGCTGAAAGACTCTCATATCCGGAACGTTTCAATTTATCCAGAATAGCATCAAGGTCTGCCGATTCCCGGTGTTTACGGGCATTATATTCATAATCGGTTTCTGCACGTTTGTGCGTCACCTTCATTTTAGGTTTTCTCTTTCCGAGATTCACCACCCAATCCAACAAGCGATTCATCGGTGCCGTCAGGTCTTTCCCTTCCTTAATCCGCATGGCAAACCAGATACCGAATAAGGCACCCCCAATATGGGCTATATGCCCACCGGCATTCTCGGAAGTAATAGCCAACAGGTCGATCACAAAAGTGAAGAGCGCCAGATAGATCAATTTGATCCGCCCTATCAGGAACAGATTTATCTCCAGATCTTTCCGGTAGAACGATACGGCAAAAACTATTGCCATCACCGAAGCCGAAGCCCCCATCAGATAGCTTGAAGAAGCCACCGTCTGAAAATACGGAAAGATATTATAAGCAAGCATAAACAGTATTGCACCGGCAATACCTCCCAGCAGATACAATCCCCCCAACTGCCGTTCACTGAAAAATGTCAGAAACAATCCACCAAACCAGTACAACCAAAGCATATTAAAAAGGATATGCAGGAAGTCGAAATGGGTGAACATATAAGTAATGACCGTCCACGGCCGGTACATCAGCAACTCCGGCGAAGAAGGCATCTGCAAATATTGCAAAAAGGATATTCCGGGGATATTAAAAAGGAGAAATATCACCCCCATCAACCGGATCAGGATGAAAAGCCCTACATTAATATATATAAGCTTTGCCAGTATATTTCCTGCCCGGAACGTATTCTTCAGATTAGTAAAAATACTTTCCATTGTCTGCATCTTTCTTTTTCCAGTAGCGAACCATAAAGAAGCCGAACAACATACCGCCTAAATGGGCGAAGTGTGCGACCGTATCTCCACCAAAACTGGAAACACCCATAAATAGTTCTGCCAGACCGTAAAACACAACAAAATATTTAGCTTTAATAGGTATCGGAATAAACATCAGGAACAACGGCACATTCGGGAACAGCATGGCAAATGCCAACAAGATACCAAACACTGAACCGGAAGCCCCTATCGTGATCATCATATTCAATGAAGTATCCATACGAACCAGTTCAAACAGCGTCAGACCATTCGCACTGGCAAAAGATTGCACCGAATAGGCCCATACCAGTTCCTGTACGATACCGGCACCGATACCTGTCACGAGATAAAAGGTAAGGAAACGTTTCGGTCCCCACACATTTTCTAGTACACGTCCAAACATATACACCCCGAACATATTAAAAAAGACATGTGCAAAAGAGTGCGTATCGTGCATGAACATATAAGTAACAAACTGAAACGGGTAGAAATCTTTCACACCCGGAAAGTGCAATCCCAATAGTTGCACCAAATCAATCCCTACTTTCGGCAACACCAGACTGGCTACCCAGAATAGCAGGTTGATAATGATAAGGTTTTTTGTAACGGGCGGTATACTATTCAAGAACCCGGAGCCATTTTGATTCATCATACATATATCAATTTGCGGGCAAAGGTAAATATATTTTGATTGTTTTTCCTTCAAATAGTACTAAAAACATAGTAAATCAATAAAAAAAACAGATTTTTTCTTTGCAGAATATCAAATTAAAACTACATTTGAACCGACTTTTAGGCTATCACAGATTTGTTTAATATATTAATTATCAATCCATCATGAACAAAACAGAATTTATCACAGCTGTAGCGGAAAAATCCGGTTTAAGTAAGGCTGATGCCAAGAAAGCAGTAGATGCTTTTGTTGAAACAGTATCCGACGAAATGAAAGCAGGAGGAAAAATTGCTCTTCTAGGTTTCGGTTCATTCTCCGTAACTGAAAAAGCAGCCCGCAAAGGCGTTAACCCAAAGACAAAACAACCCATTGAAATCGCAGCTCGCAAAGCCATCAAATTTAAACCCGGCGCAGAGTTAAACGACAAGGTTCAGTAAGAAACGGAATATTTTCATATTCGAAGAGGTGTTGCAAAAGTGTCATTTGTCAGTTTTACAACACCTTCTTTATTCTTTCATTGTTGGAATGTTGTTTTATCATATATTGTGATACAGTATTCGCATATATTATGATATTCTTTTCGCATAATATATGATAAAATAATTCCAGAGAACATCACTGCCCCCTGGAACCCACACTAGTATTAATATTAAGAGGTTGTGTCAAAACGCTGGCACAACCTTTTTTTATGCACAAAGCCCAGACTTTCACAAGCCCGGGCTTTGTTATTACCCAAAGTTTTTGTATCTTTAGGCATAAAGTTTTTCATTATGGCAAAGTTACATTTTCGTCCTTACATTCCCAACCAAACAGTTCTTTTTCCCGGAAGAATTGATGAAAACATAGCAGCGAACGATCCGGTTCGCATAGTTAATACTGTTGTTGATAATCTCAATCTTGACAATTTCAAGAAGCTTTATAAAGCAACCGGTCGTTGTCCTTATCATCCTAAAATGATGCTTAAGGTGATTATCTACGCCTACATGAACAATATCTATTCGTGCCGCAAAATAGAGAAGCTTCTCCTACGTGACATTCATTATATCTGGCTTTCCGGTAATGAACATCCGGATTTTATAACCATCAACCGTTTCCGTAATCGTGTAAAAGAAGAGATAAATAATGTATTCACGCAGTTGGTTCTTGTCCTTGTCGACAAAGGTTTCATCAGCCTTGACGTAGAGTATATTGACGGTACCAAGATTGAGTCCAGAGCCAACAAATATACTTTTGTCTGGCGCAAGACAGTCGAAAAGAACCGTACAAAGCTGATGGATAAGATCCGCATTCTCCTGGAGCAGGTGGATGAAGCCATAGCCCAAGAGAACTCCGCCAAAGACACACCCGTAGAGTTCACTCCCGCCATGCTCTCAGATATAGTGAATGAACTTAAAGAGGTGCTGGAACACCAGCCTGTAACAAAGGACAAGGAACAAAAGAAAGTCATCCGGGAAAAGAAGAAACAGGTCCGGGAACTTGAGGAGTACCGTGACAAGTTGATGGAATACGACAACCATCTTGACACTCTTGGAGAACGCAACTCCTATTCCAAGACCGATCCTGATGCCACCTTCATGCGCATGAAAGAGGACGCCATGAGAAACGGACAGACCAAGCCCGGATATAATCTGCAAATAGGTACCCAGAACCAATTCCTCATAGACTTCCGACTGTTTCCCAACCCAACCGATACACTGACCCTCATACCTTTCTTCCACTCCTTTGAGCAACGCTATAACCGCTTACCGACTGTCGGTGTGGCAGACTCCGGTTACGGCTCGGAAGAAAATTACCGGTTCATGCAAGATAATGGGATAGGAGCCTTTGTTAAGTACAACTACTTCCATAAAGAACAGCGTCCCCGTTATACCCCCAATCCATTCCATGCGGAGAGTCTCTATTACAATGCGGAAGAGGATTATTACGTTTGTCCTATGGGGCAGCACATGAACCGTATAGGAACCAGGCGTGACAAAACAGCTAGCGGATACATCACCGAAAGTGCCCGGTATAAAGCACAAAGATGTGAAGGGTGTCCTTTACGTGGCAGTTGCTTTAAAGCCCGGGGGAACCGTATTATAGAAGTCAACCACCGGTTAAACCAATACAAACGGCAGGCACGGGAAAGGTTACTCTCGAAAGAAGGCATCAGGCATAGGGGAAGGCGATGTATAGAACCGGAAGCAGTTTTTGGACAAATGAAACACAACATGGCATACAAAAGGTTCCGGCATGTGGGAGAAGACAAGGTTACAATGGACTTTGCCTTCTTTGCTATAGCTTTTAATATCAAAAAGATGTGTACAAAACTACTAAAAGCAGGAAAGAGAAGGAGTACACACACTATATTTATCTTTATCAGACCACGTGTGGCTCAACATACGACGAATATTAAGCCTTATTACCTAATTACTGAAAAAATAGTCGCATAGACAAAAAAAGAGGAACGACTATTTTTAAGATAAAAAAGGAGATGTGCCTTAGTTTTGACACATTTACATTGTTATTCCGAACAAAACATGATTACGGGACTTCGGTCCCGTTTCATCTATCACATTACAAAGATCCTGCTTTTCAATCAATTATCATTGCATTTATGGTTCTCATGCCGCACCAGGCGACTCCAGAAAGCCTCTTTGTAAGCAACTGCTGTTATCTTAATTTCATTTTCCGCAACAACGAGAATACGTCAAACATATATACTCTCAATTTGCAGACCATCCGCTCCGCACAGCACGAATAGAGTAAATCAAATGAATTATGCGATCAAAGACCACCCTCATGCTGGAAATACCAGGTCCATCCGTTAATATTAATCTGAAGGACCAGCCAGGGATCGTTGTCGGCAAAGAAAAAGACGATCTTATATTCACTCTCCCGGTCGAGATATTCCTGAGCGCTCATATTATGCCCTTCGATTTTTGTCATCACCAGAAAATCGGTCAGATTGATATTGAATACCTTTTTACCTGTAGCCTTCTCTGTTACCACAAAACGGGCGTTACGGTTCGCAAGAAACCGCATCGTATTCAGTTCGACAATACCTGCTGCCAGATTCTTTTGTTCGATATGATAAGGACGGAAACTAAGATTATCATCTCCAAGCAGCGAATTATCGTGTGCCAGATAACCGTTGGATTCGATTATTTCATAGGTATAGGCATTCACATCTACCCCCCAGGAGTCTTCATTGCTTCCCTGAAAAACAAACCGTACTTTATTGGTATCTTTTATCAGGTTGATGACCTCCGTCTGATCGGTGGTACCGGTAAAGTCCACGTTATTAATCTCACCATACCAAAGCGGCTCGAGTTCTTTATCGATGATAAGTGTTTCCTCACGTTTCAATTGCAGCTTCAGGTCAGCGATGGAGGAAACACCTGCCTGCAACGATGTTATATCATATGAATCATGTGCACCTGCCCATGCCATAAACTGGTATTGTCCGACAGGTAACTTAACTTCCATCAAATAACAGCCTGTTCCCAATGTACTCCCTTCCTCTGCTTGTTTAAACAGGAACTTGCCGTCTTTATCAAATACATAAAGCTCCACTTTATCCACCTGCGAATGGAATGCATCAGCAAATTCCATATTGTAATCATACTTAAACTTAACAAACAAACGGCACTCCAGCAGATCTTCGTTAAAGCTATCGCATGAAGTCATTATCAGGGGGCCGATAAGGACAAACCACATGGCTATGTGACGTAATAGGCTTTTTAGCTTCATATTTTTCAGTTTTCTAATTATTCTATATATAGAGGAAAAGATATTTCTTCTTTTCTCGTTATTTCCAATTCAGTGGACAGAACTGTCTGTTCCGTCAAATATAAATCCCAGAGTTTTATCAAGTCTCCGGCAACTCTTTTGCTAAAAATAAAGGGGGGTGTCACAAAAGTCTGTTTTGTCATGGCGGACTTGATCCGCCAACTCATACTAGATTAAATACATTATTAATATGCGATCCCGGGACAAGCCCGGGATGACAGGATAGTGACTTTTGACACATTTACATTTGCAGTATTAAATATCCCAATAAAAATATAAGTGTATATTTGAAAAGAAGAGTTGCAGTGAACTAACTTTGACACTAGTCTTAAATGACTATGGGCTGAATCAGACTGCAACTCTCTTAATTGGAGAACCTAGCCAGTTAGAATTGTAGGCTCACGACCTAATAAATGTATTAGCTGTTTCTCCTTCATGTTTAATACTGTAAATACAAAGTTATGAATTATTCTCATTTTGTAGGTCTTGATGTAGGGAAAAAAACTTTCGATGCATCCTTAATGTCTGCGGACGAAAAAGAGTTGTCTCACAAGTCTTTTGATAACACTTCAGAAGGGATCCAATCTTTATTAGATTGGATAGCAGGTTATCATCTCTCTTTATCCAAACTCTTGTTCTGTGCTGAAAACATGGGAAGTTATGTCACAGAGTTATCTGTTTCCAGTGCCTCTATGGGTTTTTCCCTAGCTTTGGTTTGCCCGTTGACCATCAAGAAGTCCATAGGCTTGCAACGAGGCAAAAATGACCGCATTGACGCTAAAAGAATAGCGAACTATGCGGTATTACACTATCGAAAACTAGAGTTATACAAATTGCCTGACAAAGACTTGGTGAGACTGCGGGGATGGATTATTATACGTGACAATTTGGTCAAGCAAAAAGTATCAAGCATAAAGTTATTGGAAACATTCTCCCAGATGGCCAAGTTGGCTGATGTGACAGACTCCATTTCTTTTTTGGAAGAGCAGCTCAAGTCGATAAAAGAAAAGATCCTGCAGGTGGAAGAGGCTATGGAGCAACTAATAGCCGCTAGTTGTTCTCTTTGCACAAACTACTTGTTATTAAGAAGTATAAAAGGTGTAGGGATAATCAATGCCATTGTATTACTGTGTGTTACTAACAATTTTCAAAGATTTGACAACCCAAGGAAGTTTGCTTGTTATTGCGGGGTTGCTCCCTTTGAACATACTTCAGGTATTTCCATACGGGGAAAAACGCAGACTTCTCCATTGGCTAACAAAGAAGTAAAAGTGTACCTTACCCGGGCAGCTATTACTGCCATCTCTTGGGATCCGCAGATGAAAGCATATTATAAAAGGAAAATAGCGGAGGGGAAACATAAAGCATCTGTAATCAATGCTGTAAGAGCCAAAATCATAGCAAGGTCTTTTGCTGTGATACGAAGACAGACTCCATTTGTAACATTAGTCGTATAATAAAAAGGCCCTTAATTTCGAAAACATCTTAGGTTTAGGAAGTAGCTATACACTTCTGAAGAGTAATTATGTCTATATACGAACTTACCCAAGGATACGTTAATGTTCGTAAACTTGGGTAAGATTTTATAGATATTGTTTGGAGAGGACTTAGAATTCACCTCCTTTTATATTAAAAAGATTTCGTAATTATAAATCTATCTCTTGTCTATACCAAGTCCAAGGATTGATGCCAATTTCAACAGAGATGAAACTTTCTTCTTCTTCATCTTTCTTGCCTGGATCCGGTTCAGGAATAGTCGGATAACCCGGAGTCTTTATATCCTTGATAGCAATGTCATATACAGAATTACGCACCACGCCAAACTCTCCGAGTTTATTGTTCGTGTTATCCGTATCATTATCATGCTTAATCATAATAACATGATAGCCTTCTCCTCCTTTGTAATAATATACATTTCCATAAGCGGCTGCTCCATGTGCTATAATTTCAGTTTGATAGAATTCTGCTGCAATTTTCTTCGCTCCATCCTCCACAGAAGCATAAGTTCCATCAGAAATTTTAGCATCAAACTGAACTTTGGTAGGAAGAGTAACAGGATCCACACCTGATACATTATATTTCACTAAAGAATCAATGTAAGCACCAAATGAATTGGTAACCGTAGTCTGAAGGTAATTATCCGGGTCTTTATCCTTATATTTTGACGTTAATTCCGCCTCAATGTACTTCTGAACCAATTTGTAAGAATAATACCCATTAGTACCAATCTGAATCCAGTCACTTCCAGGTTTAACATTTCCTGAAGCATCCACATCGTCATCGCTGTTAGCATCTCCATCATAGGATCCGCCAGTATAATTATCGTCATTATCCGGAAGCAACAACCCTTTAGGCTGACTTTCCACCTTCAACAAAACATGTGTAGTGTAGGCTTGATAGTTGTCAGCTTCTTCCTGCGTATTCTCCAGGCAATACAAAGCCGGGATCTTAGAGGCATTGGGACCTGTAGAGTCAGCTGTTGCAGCGACCCAAGTCGATGGCAATACAGTAGCATGCGTATAATAATCATAATTCTCCGTATATGGAGTGGTTGTTATATCCGCCATAGACGTTTTCTGCCCATCATAGTTCGGGTCTACCCTGTAAGAACCGAAATGCCATTTATCAAACGGAGTGATACAACCACGAGCCGTTGTTTCCAACCACGTCTTAGTTCTCTCAGACATCGGGTAATATTTTTTATTCGTCACATTTAATGTCCATCCGACAGTATTAATATCCAAGGTGGATTGCGGATAATTAACATCCGCAAACAAACGAACTTTTGCAGCTACACGGTCTACGGTAACTTTATAAGGTTTGCCTTCCGCCTCACCTGCAGTCGCATAAGTTACCAGATCATTATCTGTTACAGTAACCGAACCACCTGCATCTGTAACCGTTGTCGGTTCTAGCTTGCCTTTGGCATTGGTCATCATAAAGTTATTCTGATTTGTACCGCCGATAACTGCACCTACACTAGTCTTAGCAATAATTTTATTTACATCATCGAATGTACTGGCAGAAGCCACATTTGTTGTAAATTCAGTAGATGGATTTAATATGATCATAAAAGCTTTCGAATTCTTATCCACTTTAAAAGCCTTTGTCGGGGTTCCGTCAGGCTGTCCCGGAGTTCCTATTTCAGGCTCTCCCGTCCCCCATGACAATTTAGTCAACAATGCCGGATTATTCGATCCTGTAAGATGGCTATCAAAGAAAAGAGCCATCATTGTATTGACTTTCGATTCATCAGCCGTACCATTTTCCTGATCAGGATTATGCAAAGCCTTGGTAGTTGTCGTTGTCACAACATTCAGAGAAACCCAAGCATCACCTCCTGCTCCAGTACCGCCGCCGTCATCTCCACCATCCGGCAGATTTTCACTACACGCTGCAAACATAAAGGATGCAAGCGCAAACATAAAAAGATTCTTCTTTTTCATTTCACTCAATTTTAATTAGTAATTTTCACTCATTTATTTATCTAATTGTCTTCTCAATCTCAGCAATATTCGCCTTTTTCTTTGCCAATTCATCCAGATTATCTTTGGCTGCTTCCAGTCCTGAACCTGCGGCTGCTTTCAAATATTTTTCAGCTTGTTTATAGTCTCCTTTCAATAAAGCTACTACACCGCGTGAATTAATATATTCAGGTTCTTTTGAATCCACCTTATTCAGATAACGCTCGGCCGCAACCAGATCTTTACGCAAGATAGCTGCCGCTGCCGCATTCATATTGGCTATCTCATTTTCCGGGTACATCCGTACAGCCACTTCGAATACATCGACAAACTCATGTGAGCCGGCCGGATAACTATTGGCAACCATGAACATTTCATTCAGGCTCAGGTTCTGCGGACGCGTTTTAATAACTTCCTTCGCTTCTTCCACATCAAAGTTCTTTACGTTAAAGTTGACTTTACAAACAGCAACACGCAGACGCGGATATACATTTCTCAGCAAATATTGATAAGGCATACCGCTCTGAAGCTGTTTCAACTTCGCTTTTCTTTCTGTTTCAAGCGGATAGTTATCAATGATAGCCAGCACCTCCTCCTTATAATCCATATCTCCGGCTTCCAGTGCTTTCACCAGACCGTCCCAGTTTTCACCCCCGAAAATGGTTTGATACTGATTCCTGCGGAAGTCATAACGGGAACCCAGATAGTCACGTAATGCCATCGCACGTCCTTCGGACAAACGCTTATTGTTAGCCAGCGAGCCTTCCGGAGAAGCATATCCTACAATATCCAGACTTTTAACTTCAACACTCGGATCCGACTTCAACTCATCGATCATCGTCCGTATCTTAGCCAGTTCCTGGGGATTATTCATATATTCAGGACGAATATCTACTTTATTCACCTCAAAATCCAGAAAACTTTCCACCTGTATATCACGGCGTTTAATTTCTTCGACTACCGGTTTAATAAAAGCCATATGCGGTACAATAGCGTAGGGTTCCGGTATATATTCCAGTGTTACTCTGTCTACAACCGGTTCCACTTTCATCAATAATGTCTCACCACAACCGCATTCATCTCGTTGAATATCCAGATGGGCATCAGCCATCCATGATTCATAAGGAAGGATATAACGATATTGAATCGTTTCGCTTGTCGGCCTATGCACTCGCTTAACAATATAAGGTTTTTCATAACCGGCTTTCTCCGCCGCATTCATCAGAGAAAGCGAACGTTCGTAAACCCGATATTCATCTCTCCCTTTCATTGTTACTTCAGGCAGATTACAACTCTTTTCTGAAGAAACCAGCTGCGGGATAAGGTCCACACCACGAGTCGATTTGACTTTCACTCCATTCAGGACGATGTCCATATCTATATAAAGAGAGTCTCCCACCTGTTCCAGCCGTACGGGATTTACCGTAATACTTCCTTCAAAAGAGCGCGACTGTGCCTTTACCTGAAGAACATTCAGACAGGTAAAAGCCAGCAGGCATATAATGAATTGTATATTTCTTTTCATCATTCTTCTTTTATTTAATCAGATAAATAATTGACAAAGCTGCTTTCGTCGGGCCGAAATAATTTCGTCCGGTATCTTTCAGTTTAGAGCCGCACTCCGCACAAGGATATTTTTCATATTCTATACGTGCATATCCCAGACCGACAGACGCTTCTATACTCCAACGTTTTTTCAATATCCAGGAATGCCCGACCGAAATACCGCCTCCATACAGATGTCCCTGATACCGGTTCTTTTGCATATTTTTGCTGAAAATACCCGGCAAGCCACCGACATTGAAGTCGGCATAATGTCCATGCAACCCTACGAACGTACGGTTGAAACTTTCGCAAAACCAGTAACGCACCTCCGGTTGTACGCCCCAGTGACGCAAGCGGCGGCCATTATCCGGTTTCCACGGGTTATAGTTGACAGGAATATCTAATGTCCATTTACGGGCCAGTCCAAATTCCAATCCCAAGTTCACCGTCGTCGTTGCATCATATAATAGATTGCTTTTGACTGCAATTTTCTGCGCTTTACTCTCGATGACCAGGCATCCGAGCATGAAGAACAGGAGTATAAAGGCTCTTTTCATCTATATTACTTTTAATTTACGGAAATACTGTTTCCTAACTGAGTTATATCTATTTTAATACGCTGTGTCGCCATGCCGGATGATGAATTATTATCAATAGTTGTCAAATACACAATTCCGTTTCGCGTATCTGTGCCCGGATTAGGCAAAACTTCTATAAATATTGCTCCGTCATCTACTGTGATATTATCCGTATCATTTCGTTCTTCACCGGAAGAAGGACGCAACTTTATCCAGTTTTTAGGACTATATACCGCATTATCTTCCACATAGCCAGACAAGCAAGTATAGTTTACCTTTCTATACTGAGGGTCCCTGTTTGTCGTCGGCATATATTGTATCGTCTCCCCTCCGGCATTAATAGCCTTTCTCTGATTAATATGGATCTGCTTCTCCAGATTTCCTAGCTTAAGTGTGATGTAAGCATTTTGTCTAAGTGCTGTACCCTCCTGATTAAACTGAAATTCATCATAAAACTGTAAATAATTTTTTACTTCCACATTTACGGGAGTTACATTAGGGTCCGAAGAACCAGCCCCCGCAATAAAAATCCCAAAAGGAGAAACCAATCTATATGCATAATCAGCCAAACTTCTTTCATCACTTATCTTATTCGAATTTGGAAAAATAGTCTTACAATCGGTTATTATCCTAAAAGCCTCATATTCGGCAGTTTCATTCGTATAAGCAAAAAAGACGGAGTTACTTACGCCCAAATAATAATCATTATTGGCTATTATCTCATATGTATTACTATCATCGACCAGTACGCTATAATCAAGTGCCGTATTCGATGGCTTGGAAACTTTAGCATCGGCAACCGTATCAAATCCCGGCCCATGAACTTTGTTTATAGTAAACGTATATAACTTATTACGCACCAGATTCATCAAAGTCAGATTATCATCCACGATCGCTATTTTATAAAAATAATTACGCCCTTCATAAGTACCCTGAATAATAAAATAAGTATTATTAGATACAGGCGATTCATATAAATAAATCGGCTTGTCCGCCGTACTTTGACCGCCGGAAACAGCAGAGGTTGCGATTAAAGGAGACGAATAGCTCGCATCATAACGTAATTCAGTTAAACCTGAGGTATTGTAAACAGCACCATCGGATTTATGTAACTGTCCTTGACGCGGAACATTCACAATCGCCGTAATGCCTGTGAAATCGAAATTAGATGCAGCATTGACTATGGCTATTTTAGACACAACCCGGCTCAATAACAAAGAACTGCCATCTGTATTCTCTATTCTTGTCGAATTATTTATCTCATCAACCTCTAACAGGTAACTCATAGGAATTGTCTCGCCTTCGCCACTATAAGGAACAACCGACTGTGCAGGAATAGCCAACGGCTCAGTTAATAAGTTGGAACATGCCTCTGACAAAGTCGTTACACCAACTTTCAGATTAGCTGTAAAACTCTCAATTTCAAATTCATATCCCGAATCGGCATCTCCATAATAAAATTCACTCTGCGGATTCGCCAATATTAATAAATGATACTTCGTACCAGAAGGTTGCCTAGTAAGCAAAACATATCTCTTCCCTATAAGTTCAAAAGCCTGGACAGCTTCTACAAAAGTTGCAGAAGCTTCATTATTTCCTTTAAACACTAGTATCCAAGGAGTAATACCTACCGTGTTTTCATCATTCAAACCTTTGGTAACAGGAAGCTTATATGAATCTGCACGGGTAAAAATCTCAATTCTTACTTTATCATCTACTATTTCTTCTGGATCTTCCGATATCAAAACCTCATGTTCACAACTGGTCACAAATAGCAGAATAGCTAAAAGAAACAGATAGTTTATATGTATTATAATTTTCCTCATTTTATTACCTTCAAAAAACATAGTCGTCAACGATTTG
The DNA here is from genome assembly GCF_020091425.1 of Parabacteroides goldsteinii. Taxonomy (NCBI): domain Bacteria; kingdom Pseudomonadati; phylum Bacteroidota; class Bacteroidia; order Bacteroidales; family Tannerellaceae; genus Parabacteroides; species Parabacteroides goldsteinii. Next base: position 4,303,742 of record NZ_CP081906.1, read on the forward strand.
GGGAAAGAGTTTCATCCCTGACACAACGGGCTGATTCTGCAAAAGTCGGTAGTTGGTAATAGAGCCCCGGATTAGGCCACTTCCCCAAACTAATACTCCACACACTCTGAGGTGTATTCGCAGAATAAGGACCGATAGACGATGACTGGTAATAACCTGTCGAACCTGAAAATTCAACCTGTCCGGAAACAGAAGCCCGTCTCCCCGCTGAAGGGAAGAAAACCGAAGCATTCTCATTATCTTTATTATAAACTAAAATACCACGATAAGCAACCTGTGCATTATCAACAGATACCCCAAAAGAATACTCACTTTTTTTTATAACCGGAAGGCGGTCAAAATAGCCGTCTGCATAAAAACCGAAAGCAAAAGTGATGTGCCTTTTCGCTTCTTCCGTATCATTCGGATCCTGCCAAAAATTAGGTTCTCGATCTATTTTAATACCATTTTTTTCCGATGATCCGTCCCATCCTCCTATATTTTCCAATCGCGCAGCATCACCGGCCAATGGATTTTTGAAAAGCGACTGCCTCCATTCAGAATAAGCAATATTCTCCCCGTGGTCTACTGCGATTGTATCCTTTTGTTTTTCAAACACATCAACATATGCAGTACCGACCTTCACCCCATTCACATACTTAACCATATTAGGATACAGACCATTCCAGGAAATCCGGTCAGTATATCCATCACTGGGGCGATGATACCCCTCCGGACAAATCTCAAAAATATCTTTATAACCATAGTCATATATCGGATCAGCTGTTCCTGTTGCAGTATTCCATACTGGTAAAAATAGTCTACTGTTGGTCGTTAAAAACTGTAACGTCTTGTTCCAGTAAGACGCAATCACCGGATTAACCGGATGATAAGCCTGGCGAAAATACGGTTCCAAATGCGTACTGTCAGGAAGCCCCCACTGAAAGAAGGCACCAGCCTGACTGGGATATTTAACAAAAACTCCATTTTTATGACCGACCTGATAATTAGCAGCCTCACCACCATTTTTAAATTCAGGAGCGGTCAAGTTAAACGGTGAAAACATTCTGGCCGCATTGCGCGGCTGGTCTTGCAACTGCCCCGAGGTTATCGCATCCTCAGTGCCTGGCCTTAAAATATAATCCGGATCTTCTCCCTGCCAAATAAAGACGGAATCTTTATACGTCCAATATCCACCTCCCCAGATACCTCCATACCGTTCCACCAAAACCAGGGCATATCTCGGCTTGTCCCCGCTATGCGTCGAATTAAGGCCGATACGGAAATAAATACGTCCTCTACCTTCTACCATACGCCCACTTTCTCCCTTATATTCATTTGGAGTAACCGGATATTTCTCCGGGTTTCCGGGACTGTATGTTCCTATGCCCGGATCGAAGCTGGGAGTTGTACTTAGTACAACAAAATCTCCGTCGATAACGGTTGCTTTCCATGTTGTAAGTCCGTCATATTCCGGCAAGTCATTATTCCTTTCCTGCTGTCCGGTAACAACCCTTTCTCCGGTTTCATTTTTCCGGTAAAAAGCTCCGACATACCTTGTTCCTTCTGTAAAAGCATAACGTCCGCCATACTGACTGGTTTTCACTTCTATCTCTTTTTGCAATTTTCCTCCGTATTCATCTTCAGCCGACAAAATGATCCGGTATATATTTTGCCCGGCGGCATTCTGCTCATCAAGCAGGATATCCATATAACCGGAACCTGATTCGGAAACTTTATCATAAGTATAAGAAAACCGGGAAGTTGCATAAGTAACTGTCGTTCCATTATCCGTTACATCTATATCTTTCAACACCAAATCATTAAAAATACTTTCTGTTTCTGCCGTAACTGTACTCGTTCCTATAAAGACTTCAGGCAACACCTTCACTTCAGGCATATTCGACCAAAATGAAATCCGTGCCCCATTAAAATCGGTTATACTGACTTGTGTATGTGAAACATTCAGCTTTTTATTGCCGGATATAATCCAGTTTCCATCATATTCACTCCAATCCGAAGCTTTTACATTTACATGCAAAGCATCCCGGATAATACCCGTCAAATCAAGCTTACTATTCATCGGAAGACTATAATCTACCGGATTCGAATTTATCTCCAACTCACAGGAAGGATTATAATTAGTCCCCATATTAACAGTAAAAACGACAGCTTCCGATTTCTCTGATTTATCCACAGGCTCACTTGAAGGTAAAATAATCCGATTTATATTCTTTGCCCAGGTTATTCCCACAGCAGAAGGAGTTCCGTCTGAAAAATAACTTCCATTTTCACTTAATGTAAATTTACGTATGATACTCCTTCCGATACTTCCGCTATAATTAGCTGTCAAAGGGACTAAATCAGGTATATTGCTGAATACAACACCGGTAAAAACGGCTTCAAAATCATCTTCGGCTTCCAATACGACATCGACTCGTACTCCCAATCTGTTCAATGCCAGCTTCAAAAAAGATTGTTGCGTTCCATCACTCAATTCAATACCTCCTCCTTTTGGCAAAACAGTAACCTTCTTGATTTCCTGTATCATAGGAATGTCAAGATCAGAAGAAAAAGCACTTGCAGGATAAGCTATTTTATTTAAATCCCCATATTTTAAAACTCCGTTTAACTGATTAAGGACAGATGTACTAGTAGCCTCATTGGCGAGAAATACAAAATCATAAGTTCCCTGTTTTATTGAGTGCTTTATTATGTTATTGGTCCACTGCTCTTTCGTGTACAGAACATTTGACAGACAAATACCGGTTGCAGGATCAAATTCTATAATACGAAGGGTACTCACAATATGATCTTCGGCAGTCCCGTCATGTGTCACATTCAGAGGACCGATACCAGTAATTGACAAGAACTCCCCATTATTGTTTTCGCCGACAAAACTTTCATCCGCGCAAGCGAAAAAGGTAACCAGCAATAAACAATAAATTAATACTCTATATATTTTATATTCGCTTACAATCATTAATAACATTACTTTCTAAATCAGCATATACAAACTATCCCAAGTCATAACATTTCGTGCTTATCCGACTTTCGGTAGTATCCCAAAATCTTGCTACCAAATCAGCAAAACTCAAGCATCCATTATTATCTCAAAGAAAAAGAATCCTAATAGCACTCTTCCCTTCAATTACAAAGATCGTTGTTATCAAACAAATTACTATTCTATTGTTGTTTCTGATATTATGCGTTAACACTCCCCTTTACGACTCATTTCAAGAGTAAATCCAAATACGATTCCACTTTTTTGAAAATAATGATGATTATTTTCACTTCATTTTCAAAAAATGAAAAAATAAGCATACATACTGCACGATTTGTAAATATTACCAACAAATATGTAAACTCGGTTCCCTCTCTTTTGGAGGATATAGCAAAGGATAGACAAACTGCTAATTCAAAATATCCATACGCAGGTTTTTAGAAAATAATCATGTACCTTTGCAGGCAAAATAAAATCCGAATATATAGAAGTAAGAATATGGTTATTGAACAGCAGATTACCGGTGCGATCATTGCCGGCATAAAAGAACTGTACGGAGCAGAAGTTCCTGCCGCCCAGATACAGTTACAGAAGACAAAAAAAGAGTTTAAAGGACATCTTACCCTGGTTGTATTCCCATTCCTCCGTGCGTCGAAGAAATCACCGGAACAAACAGCACAGGAAATCGGCGAATATTTGCAGAAAAACGAACCGGCCGTATCTGAGTTCAATGTAATCAAAGGATTTCTGAACCTGACTGTTGCCGGCCCGTGCTGGATCGACTTGCTGAACACGATCAATGAGCAACCTTCATACGGAATAGTTCCCGTTACGGAACAATCTCCGCTGGTGATGATCGAATATTCTTCACCTAATACAAACAAACCGTTACACCTGGGTCACGTACGTAACAACCTGTTGGGCTATAGCTTGTCTGAGATCTTGAAAGCCAATGGTAACAAAGTGGTTAAGACCAATATCGTAAACGACCGCGGTATCCATATCTGTAAGTCTATGCTTGCCTGGCAGAAATGGGGCGAGGGCGTTACTCCCGAATCATCCGGAAAGAAAGGTGACCACCTGATCGGTGATTTTTATGTATTGTTTGACAAACATTACAAACAGGAGTTAAAAGAACTGGAAGAAAAAGGCCTTACCAAAGAAGAAGCAGAAGCGCAGTCGACCTTGATGGCCGAAGCCCGCGAAATGCTCCGCAAATGGGAAGCCGGCGACGCAGAAGTCCGTGCCTTGTGGGAAAAGATGAACAGTTGGGTATATGCAGGTTTTGATGAAACCTATAAGATGATGGGCGTAGACTTCGACAAGATCTATTACGAATCACAAACTTATCTGGAAGGGAAAGGAAAAGTGATGGAAGGTCTTGAAAAAGGTATCTTTTACCGCCGCGAAGACGGTTCCGTATGGGCTGATCTGACCAAGGACGGACTGGATGAGAAACTGCTGCTCCGTGCCGATGGAACTTCCGTATATATGACACAGGATATCGGTACCGCGAAGTTGCGCTTCGACGATTATCCCATCAATAAAATGATCTATGTAGTCGGAAACGAACAGAACTATCATTTCCAGGTTCTTTCCATCTTACTGGATAAACTGGGCTTTGAATTCGGAAAAGGTCTGGTACACTTCTCTTACGGAATGGTAGAACTTCCGGAAGGTAAGATGAAGAGCCGTGAAGGTACGGTTGTCGATGCAGACGACCTGATGGAAGAAATGATCGGTACTGCTCATGAAATTTCGCAGGAACTGGGTAAACTGGATGAAATGACTCCGGAAGAAGCTGCCAATATTTCCCGCATTGTCGGATTAGGTTCTCTGAAATACTTCATCTTAAAAGTCGATCCGCGCAAAAATATGACCTTCAACCCGAAAGAGTCTATTGATTTTAACGGAAATACAGGACCATTCATACAATATACATATGCACGTATCCGTTCTGTTTTACGAAAAGCTGCTGAACAAGGCATCGTATTACCGAAACAATTGCCGGCCAATACTCCCATCTCTGAAAAAGAAGAAGGGTTAGTCCAGATGATTGCCGATTACGCTGTAACAGTTAAAGAAGCAGGGAAAGAATACAGCCCGGCTTATATTGCCAATTACATTTACGACCTGGTAAAAGAATACAACCAGTTCTACCACGACTTCTCTATCCTCCGTGAAGAGAATCCGGAAATCAAACAATTCCGTCTGGTATTATCTGAAAATGTCGCCAAAGTCGTAAAATCAGGCATGTCGTTACTGGGCATCGAGGTTCCGGAAAGAATGTAACAACCAAGTATAATACGAAAAACCTCCTGCTGAATGATCACCAGGAGGTTTTTTATTTTGTTATCCCAAAGGATATTTACTTTTACGCTTTTTTCTTGGTTGTCCGCTTCTTCGGTGTAGCAGGCTTCTCCGCTGCTTCGGTTATGATCTTCATACATTCTTCATAAGTCAGTTTTTCCGGCTGGGTAACCGTCTTCGGTATCCGGTAATTGGCTTTCTTATACGTAATGTAAGGGCCATAACGTCCATTCAGGATCTCCAATTCTGGATCCTCGTCAAACTTCTTCAAATAACGCTGTTCATCTTTTTTCCGTTTTTCATCAATCAGTTCGATCGCTTCTTCCGCGGTGATGGAAAGCGGATTCAGATCTTTCGGGATAGAGATAAACTTGCCGTCATGACGGATGAACGGTCCGAACCGGCCTACGGCTGCAACCATATCTTTTCCTTCATATTCACCGATGGTACGGGGAAGATCGAATAACTTCAGTGCCTCTTCCAGTGTAATCGTTTCAATAGACTGTCCCTTCATCAATGTAGCGAACTGAGGTTTCGGTGCTTCCTTATCATCCGGATGGGCCTGTCCGATCTGCACGACCGGACCATAACGACCGATCTTTACAAATACAGGATTTCCAGTCTTCGGGTCCACACCTAACTGGCGTTCTCCCACTTTATGTTCAGTCTTTATGGCAGCCGTTTCTTCTACGATCGGATGAAATAGCTTATAAAACTTATCGATCGCTTCCGTCCAGACCATTTCTCCTTCAGCAACAGCATCGAATTCTTTTTCCACACTGGCTGTAAAATTATAATCCAACACATCCGGGAAATAAGCCATCAAAAAGTCGTTCACGACAGTACCGATATCGGTCGGCATCAACTTATTACGGTCGGCACCTACGATCTCTTTCTTGTCAACTTCCTTTATCTTATCTTTAGCAAGTGTGATCACGCTATAAATACGTTCTACCCCTTCCTTATCTCCTTTAATCACATACTCACGATTCTGTATCGTCTGAATAGTCGGAGCATAGGTAGAAGGACGTCCGATACCTAATTCTTCCAGGCGGCGAACCAGACTGGCTTCCGTATAACGCGGAGGACGTTGCGTAAAACGTTCCGTAGCCACAATATCGTTCAGTGTCAACACTTCATGCAGCTCAACCGGCGGCAATAAACCGTTTTCCTGTTCCTTTTCGTTTTCGTCATCGTAACTTTCACGATATACCTGAAGGAAACCGTCGAAAGTGATTACTTCACCGACAGCCACGAATTTTTCTTTCTTATTATTGATGCAAACAGAGATTGTCGTACGTTCCAGTTCAGCATCAGCCATCTGTGACGCGATCGTCCGTTTACGGATCAATTCATATAATTTCTTTTCCTGCGCCGATCCGCTGATTTCCGTATTACTTATATAAGTAGGACGGATCGCTTCGTGCGCTTCCTGTGCACCTTTACTCTTTGTATGATACTGGCGGAATTTATAATATTTCTCCCCATAAATATCCAGAATAGCTTCCTTAGCCGTACCCAATGCCAGGTCACTCAGGTTGACCGAGTCGGTACGCATATAAGTGATCAATCCCGATTCATACAAACGCTGTGCAATCATCATGGTTTGAGAAACGGAATAACCCAGTTTGCGGGCGGCTTCCTGTTGCAAAGTAGACGTAGTAAAAGGAGGTGCAGGTGATTTCTTTACCGGTTTCTTAGTGATCTCGTCAATAGAGAAAGAGGCTGCTTTGCAGGATTCCAAAAACTCCATCACCTCTTTTTTATCCTTCAGACGCTTGCTCAATTCCGCTTTCAGGATCGTTGTTCCGTCAGGAAGTATGAAATTGGCAATGACACGGTAAGCGGCTTCCGACACAAATTCGTTGATCTCGCGTTCACGTTCCACGATCAGGCGGACAGCTACCGACTGCACACGTCCGGCAGATAAAGCCGGTTTTACCTTTCTCCATAAGATAGGAGACAGTTCAAACCCCACGATACGGTCTAATACACGACGTGCCTGCTGGGCATTTACCAGGTCGATATTAATATCGCGCGGCGTTTCAATCGCATGCAAAATAGCATTCTTGGTAATTTCATGGAAAACAATACGTTTTGTATTTTCCGGTTTTAATCCCAAAACTTCGTACAGATGCCAGGATATAGCTTCTCCCTCGCGGTCCTCATCGGATGCGAGCCATACCTGTTCGGCAGACTTCGCCTCGGATTTCAATTCGGAAACCAGCTTCTTCTTATCTGCCGGGATCACGTACTGCGGAGCATAATCGTGTTCTACGTCTATACTAAATTCTTTTGTCTTCAAATCGCGGATGTGCCCGTAACTCGACATAACCTTGAAATCTTTTCCGAGGAATTTCTCAATGGTTTTTGCCTTGGCGGGTGACTCCACTATTACCAGATTCTTTTGCATAATCACTTTTCACTTTTTAGAAATCGAGTGCAAACATACACAAATAATTAACGTAACCGTACATCAGTAACAAAAAAACAGTTTTTTAAACCGTGATTATTATGTATGTAACCTCTTCAGAATTATCTTTGTCCGTAAAATATCACATTATTTTAATATGGAAACTATCAGACAACTTATCAACGATAATAAAACAGACGAAGCACTCCATTTGTTGGACGAGTACATCAAAAAAAATGATTCAGACGATGAAGCGTATTATCTGCGCGGAAACGTATACCGCAAGATGGGCGATATTCGCCAGGCACTCAACAACTACCTCATGGCTATCGAATTAAACCCCGACAGCCCGGCACAAACCGCCTATAATGCCCAGATCAAAATATTAGATTTTTATAACAAAGATATGTATAATCACTAAGAGACAATTTATAAGTGCAAAGTAATGCATATCACAACTGTGTTTCTTTTGTTTCACAGAAACCGGTCGGTGCTATTATTTCTACATCTGAATCTTTTTCCGTAGTTCCTTTAACAATGTAACATCGGCATCCCGTATCTTTCCTTCCCGGTTTGGCGGGCAGTTCAGGATCAGGATATTGTCGTTCTTTGTGCACTGGTGGTACAGACCGGTTAACTCTTCTACCGTCTTATACTTTTTATCAGTTGTATTGTAGAACCAACGTTCACTTATACAGATAGTAGATTCCCAGGGCATATAATATAATTTGCCGTCATGCGAGAAGAGTTTCGGATCATTATCGGCGGGCAGGTACGGATCACCCAAACGGAAGTCACTCGGGAAATAACGGATCGGATAACCTTCTTTCTGATTTTCCGGTAATACGGGATGAGCATCCGGATTTTCGGGCAGGCCGATTGTCCAGTTTATACCGATCTGGCATTCCGGTTCCCTTGATTTGATTGTCTGATATATCTCTCTTGCAGGCCAGCGCTCATGTTCTTTCTCCCATCCCCCGTCAAACCAGAACTCGACGATATGAGTATATGGCTGTACGATATCGATCAGCTCATTCAGTTGTTTAATCATATATTCGTTGTAGGCTGCATCCAGAGTTTTATCCTTTACATCTGCATTCACCTTACGGTCCCACAATGAATAATACAAGCCCAGGCCTATATCATATTTTTTGCAAGCCTTGGCTACCTCTTCTATCACATTCGTTTTATTCCCCGAATTAGCCACATCATATTCGGTGTATTTGCTATCCCAAAGACAGAAGCCTTCATGATGTTTGGCTACCAATATGACATATTTCATGCCGGCATCTTTGGCTGTTTTGATCCATTGATCGGCATCGATAGCTGTAGGGCGATAAGAAGAAGCCGGCTTTGAGCCATCCGTCCATTCCTGATCATGGAATGTATTAATACCAAAATGAATAAACATCCCATACTTCCGGGCAATCTGTTTCTGTTGTGCCGAACTGGGCTGGTTAGACGGGACAGGTAAAATCAGATCCTGCCCATAGCCTAATTGTAAGGACAAGGCTAAAAATAAAATCGTTACAAAAGAATATTTCATGGCAATAGTATTTATTACCACAAAAATAATAGATCTTTTACATATAATAATAGCCGGATTTCGACCTAAAGTTTGCAAAATCCGGCATAAATTAGTTAGAAGCGCCAGCCAAGGTTAAACTGGAGGACACCGTTACGGCTCTTTTCACCTTCCATGCCACTACCTCCGGGTAATGCGGCGAACTTATCTGCATTGATAGTATTCGCCAACCCAATATTATAACTTAATGAAAACAGTAAGCCCATAGAAGATTGATAGCCTGCTCCTATTATGATTGCAAAATCAACGGATTTAAATAAATCACTCCCTTCACTGGTAGAAACAGAAGTACCCGATTTAGAATACTTTAATTTTGACGATACCTTGAAACCTAATTGTGGCCCGGCAAATAAATTAAAACCTTCATAAACATAACCTTTAAATAAAACAGGAATATTCAAATAATCATTCTTTATCTTTAAACCAGAAGATTCACCTTTCCCTTTTGCACCCTGCATCGAATAAAATATACCCGGTTCAATAGCAAAATTATTAGTCATCATCACTTCGCCGGCTACCCCGATATTCAAACCGGGTTTCATACTACCATCAGAGTTTGTCATATTGGCAAAATTCAAACCGATCTTCGGGATAAAATGAAATTCTTGTGCACTCACCTGAAATGCCACGAAAAGAAGTAATAAACATGCAATCTTTTTCATACTACAAATTGTTTTAGATATTAAACACAAATTCTATCTCAATAAACATAAACGATTCTACTCCTGCAATGTCTGTTTTCACTCATAAACACGGACCAAAGATAAATACTAAAATTAAATTACAAACATTTTCACTTATTATATTACCGGATCTTCAATAATCCGCTCGGGGAATAACTCTTTCAAGCTTATTTCCAAAAGTTTAGTTCTTTCTTCATTCAACGTAAACACTCTATCCTTTATCACAAACAAATCGAACGGAATATATAATTCCGCTATTTTCTTTCTATTGAAATCAATCAGATATTGAGCTCTTCCCCGGCTGATAATAGAATAACCATCCCAGTTCAGATCCGAAAAAAACAAACTTTCAGGCTGATAAGTGCGAATAACCTCCATCTGCTCATCGATCTCTAAAATCTCATACCGATCATTATAAACGAAGCATGATGCAGAATCGGACGGTGTGATCCGGTTAAAAGAAATACTATCTGCATTTTCCATATAAAATGAATTATACACAAACCCCTGTAATTTTCCGTTGTTTTTCTCATCCCAAGACGAAACTTCTATTTCCGAACTATCTGATAACTGGCAAAAGGAGATTCCATCATCAAACAATAAATATAATGTATTCCGCTCCCCTTTCAGACAAGCGTCTTCAATCCTGTCTTTTTTCTTTGTCAGTTGATTCAGATATATATTTTTCCCGGTATTTTTATCGAAGCAGGCAATGAAAGGCCTTCCGATATTGACTTCCATCATCTTTTTTTCATATACAGAAGGTAAATCCCGCAAGTTAGTACGATAGCCTGATCCATAATTGATCATGTACAACCTCTCACCATAATCAAACAGTTGCGAGTGGGATGTCAGATCTTCCGGAAGGGGATATCCCCATTTCATTTTCAGCTGGTTATCCAGACATAGTAATTGTGTGCGATTGGCAAAATAAAACAAGGTATCATCTCTCAACACATTCGAAGTCAGTTCCACGACCGCATTAACTCCAGCACCAATCGGGACTGCACTAAAGCCGGTTAAAACGCCGGTCAGTACACCCAAAGCACCCAATGCCACCGCTCCCGTATAATTCGTTGTTCCGGTTATCATCGGATAACTCTCTCCCGATCCATTATTAATATTAACCAGGTGCATCCCGTCAGAAACGATCAGCCTTGTCGAATCATCAACCAGTCCGTGATAATTCCAGCCATATGTATGGGGAACTTCCCGAGTCCACAAAAGTTCTCCGGAATTCATCTCATAACATTCCAGTTTTTTCGAAGCCCCGTTTTTGTAAGCCCACAATTTATTGTCCTCACGATCCAATATATAAGGTAGGATTTTTTTATTCCATTTCGATCCCCCTGTCTGCAAATCCAGCAAAGAACTTTTCACTCCTTTCGAATTGAATAAAACACCTTCGGGAAGCAATGCAAACTGATCTGTCATATAATTCATCTTTCTTTTCCACAACTCCTTTCCTGCTGGAAAATCAATAACAACCAGTTCACCTTTGTTCTTATAAGATTGTTCGTTTTTGGTCAGATACCCTATTTTCACCATAAAAAAAGTACCGGTTGTATCCATCTTATAATCCCGTATCCTTCCGTCAAATTCAAAACTACGGGCCTTCAGCTCCTTTCCTTCCGTTGTTAATCCCACCACAACCTGATTCTGAGCAGAAATTGGCAGAGCAAGAATCAACAAACAAACGAATAAATACAACATCCTTTTCATGATACACTCCTAAGTTTAATTAATAAATACCAGTCGGTTCTCCGAACAAAACAATTATATAAACGCATTTATTCCAAAACTATTGCTAATCAAAGGAGAATTAACACATACAAAAACAAAAAAACCGGAAAGAATTCCCTTCCGGTTTTTGTTTTTCTTAGCAAAATAAAACTCAACAATTACTTCAGCAAGCTGCAAGGACAAAGATTATCTTTTTCGATATCTTTAAAGTAGTTATATGTACCTACTTTTATTTCAGCACAAGCTGCTTCGTCAGCTACGATGATACCTTTCGGATGCATCTGCAAAGCAGTAATTGTCCACATCTGGTTGATCGAGCCTTCAACAGCCTGTTGCAAAGCGCGAGCCTTGTTGTGACCGTTTACCATGATCAGCACTTCTTTCGCATCCAATACCGTACCGACACCTACTGTTACAGAAGTCTTCGGAACCTTGTTTACATCGTTGTCGAAGAAACGTGAGTTAGCGATGATCGTATCTGTAGTCAGTGACTTAACACGTGTACGTGAAGCCAATGACGAGCCCGGTTCGTTGAATGCGATATGGCCGTCAGGGCCGATACCACCCAGGAACAGGTCTACACCGCCTACAGCTTTCATTTTGGCTTCATAGGCAGCACATTCAGCTTCCAGATCAGGAGCGTTACCGTTCAGGATATTTACATTCTCCGGCTTGATGTCTACATGGCTGAAGAAGTTATTCCACATGAATGAATGATAGCTTTCAGGATGATCTTTCGGCAATCCTACATATTCATCCATATTGAAAGTGATGATATTCTGGAAGGAGATGACACCTTGCTTGTTCAGTTCAATCAGGTTCTTGTACATACCCAGCGGAGATGATCCGGTAGGAAGGCCCAGAACAAATGGCTTTTCAGCTGTCGGATTCGCTTTCTTAATCTTCGCAGCTACATAGTTGGCAGCCCACTTCGAGAGTTGCTCGTAATCTGGTTCAATAATTAGTCTCATAACAAGTGTTTTTAATTGAAAATTGAAAATTGAAAATTGAAAATTACAGGAACTTCCAATATCAACAGACAATCTTCTGTGTTTATTAATTAGATCTTTCGTTAATAATATTCTCTACATGACGAAAACCGGTCCTTTCAAATTTTCAGTTCTCAATTTTCAATTTGTTAGCCATAGCTTCTCCCAAAGCCCAGCATTCTTCATACTTATCGGCTTTCAGACCTTGTTTTTGCTCCACAGGAGTACCAACAGTTTCCCATTTCATCTTTTCTCCGAAAGCGGTTAGGCGTTTTACAGCCGCACCAGCCCAGGTGAACGAACCAAAATAGCCATACAGGCGGTTTTTCACTTCGCGCATCTCGATCTTGCTCAGGATGGCTTCCACTTCTGGAAACAGACTGTTTGAATAGGTCGGACTGCCGATAATGACGCCTTTGTATTTGAATACATCTTTCAGGATATACGAAGCCGGACTCTTGCTGACATTATGCAACACAATGTTCTTTACACCGTTTGCCGACAAAGAGGAAGCGATCGCTTCCGCCATCTGCTCCGTATTTCCATACATGCTGCCATAAATAACGACAACACCATCCTCCCCTTCATAACGGCTCAGACGGTCATATATTTCAATTGCCTTGTGAGCATATTTGCGCCATACCGGACCATGTGTCGAACAGATCGTGTTGATCTCCAGGGCCGACAGTTTCTGCAAAGCACGCTGTACCGGATTACCGTATTTGCCGACGATATTGGAATAATAACGGATCATCTCTTCCCAGTAATGATCCACATTCATCTCCTCATCGATCACCCCACCGTCCAACGTTCCGTACGTTCCGAAAGCATCGGCAGAGAACAGCAACTTATCCGTTGAATCGTAAGTCACCATTACTTCCGGCCAGTGCACCATCGGAGCCATGTAGAAAGAAAGCTGGTGGCGGCCGATATTCAGCGTATCGCCTTCTTTCACTTCGTAAAGCCCGGTCGTTATATTATGATAGCCGTCCAGCATACCGAATGTCTGCTTGTTACCGATAATCTGCACATCAGGATATTGCTGGCGCAACAGGCGGATACTACCGGCATGGTCGGGTTCCATATGGTTCACGACCAGATAATCGAGCGTACGTCCGTCCAGCGCATCCGCTATTTTTTTCAAAAAGATATCAGAATAGCAAACGTCTACTGTATCGATCAATACAGTCTTTTCGTCTACGATCAAATACGAATTATAAGAAACGCCGTACGGAAGCGGCCACATATTTTCGAAGAGGGCCTTCTGACGGTCGTTTACTCCTACATAATATACCTTATCTGCTATTTCTTTTAATTTGTACATTTTATACTTTTTACTTTTTTATTTTTAGCTCTTCATAGTTATTCGGCTTCCTTGTGAGCGCCCTCCAGACAAACCAGCAACCTGCCAGCACGAACGGAATACTGAGCCACTGGCCCATATTCAGGACCATGTTATCTTCAAACGCTTCCTGATTATTTTTCAGGAATTCGATAAAGATACGCGAGCCGAATATACAAATCATAAAGACCCCGAAAATAAGACCTTCCCGCTTCCACTCCTTTTTGATAAAGTAAAGCCACATGCATATACCGAATGTAACCAGGTAGCATAATGCCTCGTACAGCTGTGTCGGATGGCTGGGAACGGTAAAGACAGGCTCTGCCCCCATTTTCCAGGCATGCAGGTTCTCGATGAAACGGAAACCCCACGGAAGATCGGTCGGATGACCGTATATCTCATGGTTCATCAGGTTTCCCAAACGGATCATAGCTGCCACCAGTCCGGTCGGAACAACCAGTTTATCGAATGTCCAAAGCATGCTTTTATGCGTGATACGCCTGGAATAAAAATAGATCGCGATGACGATACCCAGCGTACCGCCATGGCTCGCCAGTCCGCCTTCCCAGACCTTGAAAATCTCTATTGGATTAGCCAGGTAATATCCGGGATCATAAAAGAGGCAATGTCCCAGACGGGCGCCGACCACAGTACCCACCATGGTATAAATCAGCAGGGAATCGATCCATGCAGGAGGAAGTTTTTCATTTTTCCACATACGGCTTACAATGGAATAACCAATCCAGAAACCGATAGCAAAAGCAAGTCCGTACCAGCGAATTTCGCGTGAACCTATGGAAAAGATGGCGGGGTCAGCCGTCCAGGTAATAAAATCGAGCATAATTTATGTATTAAACAAGTCGTTTAATCAAGTCTTCTCTATCGCCGCAGATCATATCGATCACCGGCAATTCGATCATAGTGTAAGCACCCGGCTGCTGTTTGAAGCTTGCACGGGCAACGGCTACCAGGATCTGGGCAGTAAGAGCCGGGTTGTTGATCTTCATGTCGAATTCAACTAACTGGTTCTGGGTCTTGCCTGATACACCTTTGCGGACCAGGTTCACACCGTGTCCCATATCCAGCAGGTTGTCGACACATTCCACCTGCATTACGTGTGTTTCGTCGTGTGCGAAATAATCGTCAGCCTTGATTGCGGCAGCTACCTGCTTGAAATCGTAACCGTCTTTTACTTCGATATAAACCATACGGCGGTGAACGCCTGTTCCCATCGGAATTGTCATGGACAAAGCAGCCTTGACACCTTCGATCGCTTTCACGGCAACCGTATGTCCCATACTCATCCCCGGGCCGAAGTTTGTATAAGTGATACCTTTCGGCACCATTGCTTCCAGCAGGGCGCGAACAACAGAGTCGCTTCCCGGATCCCATCCGGCAGAAATAACGGCAACCGTATTATGTGCTTTGGCTACAGCATCCAGCGAACGGCGCAGGTCTACGATACCTCCATGGATATCAAAGCTATCTACCGTATTGATGCCTAATGAAAGAATTTCTTTTGCGTATGTCTCTACACTACGGGTAGGAGTTGCAAGAACAGCAACGTCTACTTTATCTAACTTAGTGATACTGTCAGTCACAGTATAAGCTTTCAGTTCGTCCGGTACGTCATTCGGATTACGACGTACAACACCTGCCACTTCAAAATCAGGAGCGACTTCCAGGGCCTCTAACACATACTTTCCAATGTTGCCATAACCAACGATGGCGGCTCTAATTTTCTTCATACTTTAGTTTTTACTTTTCAACCAACCGCAAAGTTAATTATTTATGGCGAAAATCCATCCGTACACTATTAAGAAATCCTTATTACAAACAAATCAAGCTCGAATCTCATAGATGTATTTACATACAATCCACGAAACCCGAGCTACAACCTTTTTATAATGATATGAAAAAAACAGATTACATTTTTAACGAATCTGAAACTTTTGCGTTTCTACTCCTTGTTCCCCTTCAATTCTCAACAGATAAACCCCTGCGGAGAGAAAAGAGAAAGTAGTTGTTTTTTCCGGTCGGACAGAACTACAAACCAGCCTTCCATCCATTGTATAGACAGCTAGATTCCTATAACTCCCATCAAGATACAGTATTTTGTCGATAACGGAAAAACGATCGGATAACAGATTAATCTTTTCTGTCGATACCGGATCTTTATACACCAGTTCCACACTTTGTACCGACAAAGTATTATACTCCTTTATCTTCTTTCGGTCGCCACGATAATCAGCTGCAGAAAGAATAACATTCATCTTTTCAGGTGTTTCATCCGATAAATAATCAATCGGTATGGAAATACGCGTCCAATCGGATAAAGTACCCTTTATTTCATATTCAGCCCTCCCGATCAGCGTTACAGAACCATGTTCAGCCAATATATCCCGGTCATTATCTATCAACTCTTTGTTATCCGGACCATAGGACACACTTGTCCCTTTCCAAAGATAAAAGATAATCCAACCGGTTTCCTCCGCTACTACTTTACGTTTGAACACGCCCACGAGAGAATCCGGACGGTGCGTGAATTCAAGGCCTCCGGTCGTACCTCCGTCACTTTGAGATATATTCGATACATTCGCATAGACCCACGGAGTTCCCAAAGATATATAAGCCGGTGCATTCGAACCTATACCCAACAGACCTACAAAACGATTGGTCAATAACACGGAACCATCCGGATTACAAGTTACCAACTCTTTTTTTACTCCCAGCTGATTGACATTCGAGGCTTTCCATCCGGCAGGCTGTTTACCGACTCCGTTATAACCAGTTACCCACTCTGCCGAAAAATCTCCATTGGGAATGGATTGGGCACCAAGAGAACCGCAAAACACATAGTCATTGACAATCAAAAGGAAGCAAATAAATTTAAGTAGATTCTTTCTCATTATTTTAATTCTATTTATCCGCTTCATTCAAAGCTTCCAGTAAAAATTTTCCAGGCCTGAATTTTGCACTCACACGAGGCTCTATCCAACAAGGTACACCCGTTTTCGGATTGCGGGCAGCACGCCCGATTTGTTTCCAAGAACTAAATGTTCCAAATCCCTGTAACTCCAACGGTCTATTCTGTTGTAACTCTTCCGTCAAAATATCTTGAAATACTTTTACAAATTGTTTTGCCTCTACCTGGGTTATAGACATACGTTCGGATATTTCTTTAACAAACTCTCTCTTTACCATATTTTCCGTATATTTTATTATAGACTCTATTTTTCAAAAGAGATGTTCTACAAAAGATCGCTATCTCCACAGAACATCTCTTCCATTAATTAACCTCTAAATATATTCCTTAATTACAGAATAATCGGATTATTTACTTTTTCATAATACGTACTGTTTTCGCTTCACCGCTTTCAAGTACGATCTGTACCAGATGGTAACCTTTGCTCAATTCGCTCAGGTTGATCAACGATTCCGGTTTTTCGATCGACTTAACCAAACGGCCGGAAGCATCGAATACACGGATCATAGCCACCGGACTGTCGGATGTTACAGACGTTTCGTTTTCAACAAATGTCGGATACAATCCTACACTTTGCAGAGCGATGCTTTCGTTGGCGACAGTCGATGTTACGTTGAATGTTACAGAATCGTTAGCAGCCAGATAGTTCTTCTCTTCCGGTATCGAGATGTACAATTTTGTTACACCTTGATGCTTACCGGTAATCCAAACACCTTCTTCTACAACCTTCACGGCTGCTACCGTATCATGCTGCATTGTGTAAGCGATTGTTGCAGGCGAAACAGCTTCGGCAGTCAACAAAATACTGTCGCCACCAGCAAGGGTTGTTCCGGCTATATCCCATGCCAGACCGGCATCGGCCTTAGCTATATAAAGTTTACCCGGAACCAAGGTTACAGAATAGTCGCCTTCTCCTACTCCGACACAATCGACGATCAAATCGTATTCGCCGGCATCCTCCGGATCTACCTTTGCTTTCACGGTGTAGATATCATTCAATGTTTCAGGATCTACCGCTCCATTCGGGCCGGTTATTGTCAGGGTGAACGGCGGTATTTCTTCTCCATAAACCGTATGGATCGTATCAGCCTTAATAGTTAATCCGGACTTAGTAACCTTTAGTAAACCAGTTTTCGTTACAAGCGTATAATTCTCACCCGGATCACCACCTTCTACATATAAGGTATATTCTCCTGCGCCGGTTATGTCGCTAGCCACTTTTACCTTCGGTTCTTTGCCTGCCTTGAAGCCGTCGTTTCCGATAAATCCGCTAACCGTATAAGCAAACGATTCAGGAATTGCTTCACCATAAGCGATTGTTTCATCTACCGGTGTTACAACCACTTCGCCGGCACTAATCTTCATTGTTTCTTTACGAATGAACAAGTTGCTTTCTCCCTTTCCTTCTTCCAGATAGATCGACACATTGTATGTACCGGCTTTTACCGGCAGATCGGTATCACCATTATACAATACATAATGAGGATATTCATTCAGACCTTTCAGATCAGTTATTTTTACATCAGCTTCCTTGGCCGTTCCGTCATAAACGAAGCTCATGTCACCCAATACCACATTGTAATCAGCTTCATTTTTCAGACGAATGACCTTGTAAACCACAGATTTCGTTACTTCGTCATAACCGGCAAGACCATGATAGCTGGCAGTAATCGTTACGCCGTCATTATCTGTTAATGCTTTGGCAAACAGATAGCAATAATCACCCACTTTCTCAATTTGAATCTTTGCCGGATCGGATGATACAAAATCTATCTGAGCACCCTCAGCTATTATATTCTGATCCTTCTTCACTTTTGCATCCAGCTTGATTTTATCGCCTACAATCAGGTCGACGGTCAACGGGTTCCATTCCAAGACCAAAGAATTATCCGGAATTACTTGATATAAAGCTTTTCCTTCAATTGTGATCGCATAGTTGGTATTTTCCTTATTGATATCACGGATGCCTGTCAATTCGTAAATGCCTACCGGCAATACGCTCGGCTGATCGGCTATTTCCAGATTCTTGATACGATTGCCTTCAGCAACGGTCGCAACCAAATCCAAGTTCTTAGCTGACTCATCCAGTTTGAAACCGGTATAAGTGATAAACTCTTTCTGAATTTCCACATCATTAAAGTCAGGCACTGCCGCACCGAACGTACGTTGAATTGTACCCAGTTTGATCTTCAAGTCAGCCTTGGCCACTTCCAGACGAATACTGTCGTTCGTTTTAGCATTATCAGTCAATAACGAATACTTAAGACTGTAATTACGATCCATTGCTTTAAACTTCGGAGTAACGGTGTTATCCACAGTCACCAGCTTAATCTGTAACGTATCGATATAACTACCAGCACACAATGTACTGTCGGCAGCCTGTTTTTTGATAACCAACTGTGGCATTACATCAATCAGCTCGAAAGCTTTCTTATTGGTCGATATCTGATATGCAGCATCGAAACTAGCCAAACCACGTTGCTTTTCAGCATTGTTTGCTTCAAAAGTCCAGGTTGTGTCTTGCTTTGTTTCTCCGTAAATGCGATCTACTACCACTTTCTGGAAGTCCAACGGACGCTGATTGATCTTCAATGTGCCGTCAACGACCTTAAAGGCATAGTTTTTGGAAGAAATCTTATCTGCATTACCGACCTTGGCAACATACAGACTGTCCTCTATCTGATTCGGTTTTTCACGTTTCAGGTTCACATCGGTCTTTTCCGTTACAGCATTGCCTTCATAATCCAGATAGGATACAACCGGAGCAACCGTGAAACCTTTGTCAGCCTCATTTTCAGCAGAAATATAATCTTTTGCAACAGGTGCAGCCGTGGTGAATGTGTAAGAAGGAGAAGAAGAACCAGCTGATTCTTTACGTTTTGTCAACCAAAAGTAACCATCAGGATTCTTCTCACCATAAACTTTTTGCATTACGCTCACTTTCTTTCCTTCTATTTCAACCTGAGCATCAGAAGGGAATACAGTTACGGTAATCGTATCCTTTTCGACTACATAGTTGGCGGGGGCTATCGCTTGCACGTCATAGTTAGCCAAACGCCAATAAACCTTGGCAGTATCAGCTTGGGTTGCCAATTGATAGCTGTATGTACCGACATCACTCTTTACTTTTCCTAGTCCGGCAGAAACTGCGGTATGAATAACATTCAATTCATCAGAGAAAAACAAATCACTTAATGTTTGATCATTCTTCAATGTCCCGGAGGTAACCAACAGTTCTTCACCTTTGATTTTAGCGATATTCTTATCGTCATACAAACGACTGCTATCCGGCAATGCCAATGACAGCAGAGCTTTCTTGATTGCCATCTTCGCCTGCTTTTGTTCCCAAGAATAATTGTCTACAGTACCGGCTGCCAATGTTACATAAACTTCCTGACCGGCAGCAGTATTCACGTCACCTCCAAATGTAACAGCCAACTCGTTTTCACCTGCGAAAATAGTAGCAGCATCATCACCGGCAGCTAAACCTTCAATCGTAAAGTCTGCCAATGAATAAACAGGATTGGGATCTCCGTAGAAACGAACAGTATCACGCGGGGTGATAGTCAATTCAGCCCGTGTTACCGGAATAGTACGTTCCAAAGTAGCCGTAGCCTCTTTGCTTAACTTATATACAACAGGAGATCCATAAAGCTCCGTAACCGACAGATAACAATCCAAAGCATCTTGCAGAGCAGTTTCTACCAATTGTAATTTCACTCCATCCTTAACAGTCGGAGTGGCGGAAAATTTCATAATATCCTTAAAAGATTTGCCACTCTTAAATTTATTTTGGTAATTCTTCATCAACTGATGACTACCGGTATTCCCAGCCAGTGCCCACATGTACTTCAAAGATGTTTCATTAAATGTGCTTACCGCCATGTAATCCTCGAATGCCGTTCCATAAACCATCGAAGGCAATGCCCCTGAATTCGTAAAGCTCACATACACCGTATCCGGAACACCAGTTGCCTCTTGTGCATGTACCACACTACCTCCTGAAACAAGTATCAGGGAAAGCAGCATGAGCTGCTTTCCTGATGTTATTATTGATTTAATATTCTTTATCATACTAAATTTATTTTACAGGTTACTTACTTCTTAATCAACTTCACGCTCTTGAAAGTGCCATCTTCCAACGTTACGTTCAGCAGATAGAAGCCACTTCCGAAGTTTGACAAATTGATTACAGACTCAGGTTTATTGAAGACTTTCAACAATACACCTGCATAAGACACCAATTCTACACGTTTGATGGCAGAAGGAGCGGTTACCGTTACATTGGTCGTGAATACGGTCGGATAAACTTCGATATGATCGGATACGACTATCGTCTCATTATCCACACTTTCATAAGCATTTCCTATGGCAAATGTTACTTCCACAGGTTCTGCACCCCAATAATTCGTATTCCCGTTCTGAATAGCTTTCACTTTCACCAAACCGTCAGATACCAATGTCAGGATCCAATTATCGCCTATCTGGTTCACATAAGCTACCGCGTCATTGTCGGATACATAAGAAACCGGTAACTTACTTGATGCCACTGCCGTCAACGGAATGTTACGCTGTTCCACCTTGTATGATGTTTCCGGATTCCAACTGATCTTCTGCGATGCCGGTACTACCACATACTTACCTTCCTTATAAGCCACCTCATAATTCGTTGACTTATGATTGTCGGCAAACACGATCGGATAAGTTCCTGCATCAGCACCCTTCGTTACCGTCGAACTGATACGCGGAGCAAAGCCCAGGTTCTTGATGGTTTCACCATTAACAAGACCGTCTAACTGATAAGTCAGTTCTGCCAAGTCCTCTCCATAAACGCTTTCCTTATCATCGGCGATAATTGTCAGCGGAGCCTTGTTGATAACTAATTCGCCTGAAATATAAGATACCTTATAGTTCTTTCCGAAATCCTGTACGGAATACGGAGTCAATTTATAAGTTCCGGCATTTCCCTTATAAGCCTCGGCACGTACTACCGGCATCTTATCGGCATCAAAATCTTCACCGCCCAGGAAGTCACTCTTATCATAATCATATGCTTTCGAGTAGTCTGGTACAGTCTTTCCATACGTTGTTGCGAAACTGCGAGCCTTCACTTCCACTACACGCGGAGCGATGATCATCTTATTCTTGGCTTCGTAAACAAACGTTGTTGCACCTACTTCTGCTTTTACAATCACTTTATAAACACCAGCATCCACCGGAGCATTCTGATCGGACGGATAAACGGTAGACGCAGTTTGGTCACCTTCATAGAAAACTTTGTAATCTACCTCTTTACCATCCTTATCAGCAACCTTTACTGTTACGGCACGCGGAGTACCGTCATAAACAGATGTCACATTCGATACGATGATATTTACATTCGCAGCTTCACCTTCCGGAGTAACCACTGTGACCGTACCGGTTACAGGCTCGGCATCCATATAAGTTGTTTCATCGCCATCGGCATAAACCGTAATGTTTACAGGACCGTCCAACGTGCGGATCTTTCCTTCAATCACCATCTTACCGTTCTCGTTCTGATACAATACGACGCGTTCGCGATCATTATTGGTCAGTTCGTAACGCAAGCCGGTGATCGACAGTCTATTATCGTCAGCAGACGTTACGGCTGCAGACAATTCAACATGTTCACCTACGGCTATTGTCAGGTTGCGCTGATCTTCCGGCCAAACGATTACCCGTTTAATCTTATCGATCGACAAGTTACCTGTCACATAAGTAACATGATAGTTCTTGGCTGTCGGCTTCTGAGTGAAATAAATATCCCAGGTACCACGAGAATCCACGGTTGCATCTGTTGCCACCGCCGGTAAGAAATCTCCATCGAATACATCATCCAAGCTCTGGTATTCATTATTCTTCAGGCCTTCGTAAGCAATTGTCAGTTCCGGATTAGCCACACCGTATACACGGTTCTTGTCTTCGGCTGTCACCGTCAAATCTGCTTTACGGATTTCCAAGCTGTCTAATACTATAGTCACACCCCCCATATCGAAGTTAGTAAGCAAACCACCCATAGAAGCTATTGCATCGGAGGTAAAGCGTACTTCATATTTGCCTGCATTTGTCTTCTTGTTGAAGCTTGCCCAGTCAATCCAGTCAACACGGCCTTCGGCTGTGTTCAGGATGGTGCTGATCTCGTCTACCAACATCTGATCCACTGTATCGTCGGCCGGTGTTACTGCCACGGCTACGTCACCATCCACAGGATCTTCGCCATATTCGCGGGAAGCAGAAACGTTCAACTGTACAGCATCTGCCATCGGGACAGGAGAAACCGTTACAATCGCACTTTCCGTACCGGCCTCGAACACGACACCTGTCACAGGTACAAATGCACCGCTGACAACTCCTGCGGCTGCGCTGGTTTGGATTGTATAATCACCCACAGGTGAATAAGCCGCAAACACGTCAGCATCGGCCGGATCTGTCGTAACAAAGAGATTTTCAAGGTCATAGTCAGCAACCAAAGTGGCGGCGTTCAACTTCGGTGTCGTCGCAAATGCCAACTTCGGCTTTAAAGATGAAACGCCTGACTGCCCATAGACTTTTCTATATGCAGCTTTTGCTGGGGTAACCGTCACGATTGCCGGGGTAACCGTCAATGTTGCCAAAGTCGTATTCAAATTGATATCGAAATCTCCGACAGCAGACTTCAGGCGCGGAACCTCTGTTCCTCCTTTTACCACCTGCAGGGAGTAAGTCCCTGAAGTCAAATTTGCCTGAACATAAGTATTTAATACAACTTTCAATGACTTGTCTTGTACAACAATCTCATTTTTTGTATCCACCAATGCCCAGTTCAGATAATCGTTATTGAAATACATTTTCCAACGTTCCAAAGTCAATGTCTTCTTGACTTCATCGGAAATAGCCAACAAGTCATATCCGTAATTCCCGGATATCCAATTTATAGATAATGAATATTCCGGTTTGCCATCTTTTATTTCCCAAGTACCGGCAATAGACCGGTTCGCTTCAGAGAAACCTACAGTAACCGGATATTCCACAATCTGCAAACCACCTTTAACGATAACACTGCCATCCGTTGTTGTTTCCACCTCACAACCTAACGCATCATATTTAAAGGTATAATTATCCGATTTCAAAATCACCTTATAATCGTATACTCCGGCAATCGGCGTGGCATTCTTTGTTTGTGCTCCATCGTCACCCAGCAAAACAACAGCCTGAATTTCCGCAGCAGCCAACTTTTTATTCAATGCCGGAATATCGGTCAGCTTTATTTGGTTTTCTATTTCAGACAAGGTCTTACCATAAACAAAGACAGCTTTCGCTTGATCCTCCGGTTTGATTTCGTCAGGTGTATTCAATAAATATGTAGGTAATTTAACTGTTAAAGACTTTTGTGCTACAATTACAGAAGATGGCATAGATTTTCCACCCGCTTCGATGTTATAAGTGAAGTTAGCCGGGGCATCATTCATCTTTATCACATATCCGTACGTACCTGCAGCAATCGGATCATTGGCTTCACCCGTACATGCAGCATCTTTCAATGTCACAGTAAAGATATCTCCAGGATTGGCAAAGTCGGCATATTGATCGAAGATTCTTGCATTCATAGCCAAGAACTCTTCAAGAATCTTGCTTTCCATTACCTTTTTCTTCTGTTCATACTTGAACGTTATATCGGTAGGGAATTCAAACTCCAATTTAACCTTCTTTACAACCAGCCTGCCGGTAACCGATGCGATATCCACATTTTCCGTCACGATCGGTTTAAACGTCAATGTATAATCATATTTGCCGGCAGGTACAGGACTATCGGCAGTCAATTCAACAGAGAAACTACCTCTAGGCTGAATACCTGTTGCAGCAACCAATCTGAACAACTCTGTATTTGCGGCATCACTAAGCACAGCATCCTTGATTTGCGCCTTCACTACAGCTAATGTATTAGCATCGTCATAATCAATTGTAACAACCGGCAATACAGGAGTCACTGCATTTTTGGTAATCGTTCCGGAAAGAAGCACATTCCAAGTCTGACCGGGAACTTCTTCCGTCACTTTCATGTTTGCCTGTGGTTTAAGAGTCAAGGTATAGTAGTTCTTGAAATAAGGATTCGTCAACACCACTTGATATCCATACAAGTCGGAAACCTTCAAATATTCATCCTCCGGAATCAATTCGGCTGTACCTCCGGCATCTACTTGTGTCTGGTTACGAATAATATTCACCTTTACTCCCCAAGTTTCCAAGTCCGGTTTTACGAAGTTTGCAACCGTCGACGTGACATGCTTATTCAAGAAATCAAGGATCAAACGGGCATAATGACCGGCAGTATAACCGAAATTTTCATTCAGATATGTCAATTCCGTTTCTATATCCATCGGAATTTCAATCAAGGTAATACCTCCGTTATCCAAAAGCGTTATAGAAGTCGCATAAAGAAGTTGGAATCCTGTTGCAGCCTTTGCCGAATTCACCGTTCTTAAAGTTGTGCCATCTGCACCTTTTACCGTGATTGTACGGTATTTGGTAGTAGGAGCAAAGTACACCCTATATCCATCCCCTTCAATGGCAACACGTAGAATACACTTGCCTTTCAGATCCGGATTATTCAACAGAATATCTGCCATGATATGTTGCGCCATCAATTCATCCGACGCACCTTCTTTCTTAAATTTATACGTTTTCAAGTTTACGGTAAGATCCGCACGCGGATTGATCGTGACAGCTATTTGAGGAGATAGCGGATAAGTTTCTGCCACTTCCTCTCCATTCACTGTCACCTTCGAATAATCCACAAACAAATCCGATTTAAACTTGACCTGATATTGCATTGTTCCTCCTTCCGGTACACTCAGGTCAGAAGAGGTAATTTCTTCGATATAAGAGGCCAAAAGAACACTTGGATTGTTATAAACCAAATCACGTTTGATCAGTTCCAATATTTGAGAAACCTCGTCAGTCTCGCCCACTATATAATCAAATTCATATGTCGGGAAGTCAAATTCAGCCACCGGACGAGCGTTTAATTGAATACCATTCTTTACTGTTACATAAATATAAGTAGCATCCGAATTATCAATCGTCACGTCTGCATCTACCTTTCCGGCATATAGTTCTTCAAGTACGCCAGATTTCTTTGCAACTCTAACCTTATAACCGTAAACAGCTTCCGACTCGGACACTGTTTTCACAGCTGTGCCGGTTTTATCAAGCAATGTCACCTGGATTTTATCCGTAAGAGCCAAAACCCCGCCATTCAGTTGGTACAGTTTATCACTTACCAAAGAGGTGATTGCAGCCGGTTTCATGTCTTTCACATAATCAACCGGAATATTCTTCGGAGAAGTAAAGGCATGCTCTACCGGTAAAACAGTCACAAAACGAATTGCCTCATTAAACGTACACGTTACGCCATCGGCGGCAACCTTCAATTTATTGGATACCGAACTTTGTGTCTGGTAAGTTATTTTATAATCGGCCAGTTTATGGGTTGCACCCTCTTTTAATGTTATAGTATAAGAGAGATAACCTTCACTTGTTAAAGGAGCTTCGGTTGTCACTTGCGGAGTAAAGCTATAAACCGTTTCTAAACCGGAATTAGCATTATTCACTGCATCCAACACTTTTTTCTCCAATTCCGCTTTCGTTGTGATCGTACCGATCTTTATCGGAGTTGAAATAAAGTCAGGCAAAACGACTTTTATTTCCGCTTTGGTCGCAGTTACGGCATTCTTCAGGTCATATCCGTTTATAGACGTATTGGCAGACAGTTTTCCACTTACAGAAGCTTCCGTCTGAGTTCCCGGCTTATAATTTTCATTCAATATGACACGATAACTATACGTTTTGCCTGATTCTAAAACGCCTTTTGTCAACTTTTGCGTAAACGTTTCATCCGAATAGAGTTCGATACCGTTCTTAGCCAGTATGGCTGCTGTTCCGTCTGCCGATTGTATGGCTGCTCTTATCGCAGCAATAACCCGGTTGACAGCAGTTCCTTCAGCCAACAAGCCGTCGCCACCTTCTGTAAACACAGGAAGTTTGGTTTTTCCGATTGCTTTTGGCGTAATTGTAAGAACACCTGTCGATGTAAACGATGCGCGCCCGTCGGTCTCTACCTTCTTTGTACCGCCTGTTACATTCACTGAGGAGTAGTCATAAATCTCACTTGCCGGGAAATAAACTTTTACATTATATTTACCCACAGGCAACACTGTTTTACCCGTTTCATAAAGAGTCTCTTTTCCGTCTTTAACGAAATAGACCGAGCAATCTTCTATTCCGGTTATACCATTTACTTTCGTGAATGTTATTTGAGACTCAATACCGCTTAATGGAGTACCATAAGTATAGGAAGACCAAGAACCAAAACTTATTGATGCAGCAGACTGATCAACCTTTTTTACCGTAATCTTATCAGAAACAGTAAAAGCAGACTTTTCATTCAATTTTATTTCTTTGATTTCTGCCGTAGAAGATTCAGGGAAAGCAATCTTCAAATCCTTCCGAGCACGTACGTCGAATGTATACGAATAAGTACCGGCTCCCAAAGGATAAGCAGGAGTACCTGTAATTTGTATGTTCTCGAAATAAATATCATCCTTCAAAGCCTGATTCTTCTTTGACAAGCCAGACAGAATAGCCTGTTTCAAAGCATCTTCATTTTGTATCTGATTACTTACCGTCGTATAATTGGCAGAGAAAACAGAGCCACTCAGCACCGATTTGATTACGATACTGTTGCCGACTTTCACAGATTCTTTTCCTGTTGCTTCTATTCTGAAAGGAGTTATGGTAGCCCCCAAAGATTCAGAATTAGATCTTTCGATATTAACAACATAGCCTTCCGAATTTACAGTTACATCAAAGAGATAACTATAATCTGCTGCAACAAGATCTCCGCTTTGAACCGATCCGGCTTTGAGAATCCGAACATTCGATACGGTTATATTTGTCGAATGCGCACTCGGTATTGTCTTCTCAATCTCTGCTGCAATGAAATCACCCAAAGTCGCAACATTGGCATTCGATTCTTTCTCATAAAAGCTTAACATTTCCTTTGCCGGAACCTTCAGCGTAACAACCGTCTTATCAGTCACAACGATAGAACCCGACACTTCGACTTCTGCGTTAGTTTGACCAGGTTCTACTGAAGTTGGAGCCGCTACCCCGTCCGCACGGGCAAAACTTGCTTTAATACCTGCGGGAGTAGATAATTTAAATTTATAGGTATACGTTCCAGCAATAAGAGTAGTGCTAGAAACATCACCTGTACCACTATGCAATGTAACATCACTCGCTGTTAATCCGCTTATATCCCCAATTGAGGCAAATAATTTCGCCAGAATATCATTCTTCAATGTTGCGACTGTAGCGTTACCATCTGTCACAGAAAATGTATACAGAGGTAAATCTATCTTTTTCGTTACAGAAGAGATGGAACCTGCGGTTTGAGTCGTTGTTGGATTAGGGAGCTCATAAAAATCTTTAAACGATGTAACTTTTCCATCAACTCCTAAACGGAGAATATAGCGTTTAGTTATCCCGAATGAATAAGCCTTTATCTTTACATCAACCGCTGATACAACATTTCCGGTAGGTTGTACCAAGGAAAAGTCTGTAGATGTCGTATTTGAAAGTTTTAATTTACCCTTTGCATCTTCAAAGGAACTATTTTTTAACTGGTCACCGCCACCATCCACAAAGGCAGCAAAATCGCCTACCCCGGTGGCATTTGATCCATAAACAGTAAAAAAATCACTTTTTATAACATCCGCACTTGTCCCATACGGAATTTCCGTTGTTCCATGAGGCAAGTCTTTGAACACAATCACATACCGATCAACAGCCATCGCCTGCGTCACGACTCCCAACAACAATAATGCAAACAAAAGTAGTCTTCTGCTTACATCCCTAAAGTATATTTTTCCCATACTTTTAAGTATTTCATTTATAATGTTTTCCATTCATAATTAAATTGATTAGATGCTGTGATTTTTGGGTTGAGTTTTTTTCATTAGATGATTTCAACGTCGGTCTCAGTATCCATCAAAATATTGCTTGTACAAGGCGTTCATTATGTTTAATACGAACGTCTGCAGACCATGCCGGGACACTCCCGACAGCTATTTCAAAGCATATATGCTTTCATTTTTATCCTTTTAGGAAAGAAGGCCCTAGCCGTAAAATTAACCTTACTACCAGGGCCTCTTTTTTTCCTTGTTCTTGCTTCACAGCAATACTAATAGGATGAACTTTATTTCATTACTTTAGTATTAATATAACCACTCGTTCCCCCATCGCGGGTTACTTAATGGTTCTCCCCGCTGGGAGAACCATTGCGCAGCTTTCACTATTATTAATATCCCTCTATTAGGATTTCTTTATTACTTAACCATTGCTTTCAGCACTGTGCCGTCTTCCAATGTTACTACTACCATACCTGCAGAAGCCGGGAATGTAGCATTGTCGGAAGAGATCACTGTGTTGGCAATTACCTGACCCAGTACGTTAGCTACTACCGCTTTCTTACCACCTGCGTTCAGGATCGTTACCTGACCCTTGCCGCCGATAGCAGTGATTGCCGTAGCATCGATGCTTTCGTTGCCAACAGGATTTGAAGGATCAGCATTATCGAAGTAGATATCCCCCGTAGAGGTTGCAGTCTTAGATGTTGCGAAATCCAAGTAGTCTACCGACGGAATCATCTGGTTTGCATCACCTACACACTTGTTGTATGCCTGTACACGTACAGTGTAAGCAGTCTGCGGGATCAGGTTATGAACCTGGATAGATGTTGATGTCGGTGCGATGTCGAATGATTCTTCGCCGTCGAAGTTGATATCATCCTGCCATTCGTAATAAGCAGTAGGCAATGAGCCGACTTCTGTTCTCCAGTCACCTGTATAGAATTCACCATTGTTGATCGGCATCGGGCTAACCGGTTTTCTAACCATCCATGTTTCAGGAGTATCGAACAGATAAATATCGATCTGATGTTTGTCTGTCTGGAATCCTTCCATCAAACGGATAGTGTATTTGATCGGATTAGTTACATCTGTCGTCAGATCCATGTCATTCATCTGGTGAGCGATCGGAGCATAAGACCACTTTCTGTCGATCGGATCCAAGTTACCCTGGATGCTGAAGTTGTCAACACCTACGATAGATGTTTCTTTCTTGACAACACCATCTTCTTTGTATTCTTTGGTAACTTCCAACCAGTAGTTAACCTGATTGTCACGGTGGATTACACTACCTGTAGCGTTGAACAACTCAACCCAGATAGTCCTGCTTTCTTTGTCGGCACGAACTTCAGAGATAAATACATCTTCAGAAGTGAACTTCGGAGTGAAGCGACCTACGGCAACTTTGTAATATTCAGCACCCGGAACAGCTTCCCAGTTGAATTTAGCATCGCTACCACCAATTTCACCATATGTCGGTTCTTTGATAGTCGGATTAGCCAAACCTGCAGTAAATGCTACACCCAAATCTTTGTTTACATCGCAAACAGCAGCCAAAGAAATAACATTTTCTACGTCACACAAGTCTTCTACATTCGGAGTAGCACGAAGATCGATCTTAGCAACTACGTCACCACGCATTACATCTTTAACAAGATCGTCCTTACCACCTTTGAAAACATAGTCCAGAGACCCGTCTTCCATGTTACCATTCATAGCCAAAGCCAAAGATTGTTCACGAACATTCAATTCTTTTGTTTTAGCTGTACCGAATGTGAACATATCAGAGTTGCTGATCAAATTAATCTTCTGTTCTATCTTGTTTTCAGACTCGATAGTAGACGTTCCGTAATGAGGCAGGTCACGACCCTGAATATAGATTACAGAATCTTTCATATCGCCTGCATTTACTACACCAAACTGGAAGTTTTCGATCTTCTTCTTACCTTCAGCGTCAGAACTGTACCATACTTCCGGTACTTTAACGTCACCCTTGATCTTAGCAGTCAAAGTATCGTTGATATTGATACCGTAAGGAGCAAAGAAACCAAGATTCAACCATTTCTTATCATCTACTTTCAATGTTCTTTCATAATCATTCAAATCATAGAAGCGAACACGGTTTGCGATTTCGTTAGAACGCTGTTGCGGAGCCAACTGAATTGTATCCTTGGCATAATAGCGTGCCCACATGCCCTTTGCAGAACCTGTATTGATCGTATCGATGCTCATAGCAATGCCATCACGGTCAACCGGATCGAATGCAACATTCACGGCGATCAAAACTTCACCGTACTTATTCGGATTGATCTGAACCTTACCGTTTACTGAATCAATTGTACTGTAAACAACACCGTTCAAGTCAGCCAATTCAACAAATGAGTACTTATATGCAGTAGACTTGTTAGAGAAAGTAGTCATGTCAACCGGATCCATCACGTTGATACCGGCAATGATAAACTGACCTGTATATTCCGGATAGCAAGTATTCACATAACGAGTCTGGTAATCTTTAGTGAATGCTTCACGATAGATTCCTTTGATAGTAGCACCATGTTCAACCGGGCTGAACTGGTTCAGAATGAACGGATAGAAACTGTTATAAGAACCTTCTCTTACATCTGCGTTCATAGTAGTAACCAAACCGGCATCGGTTGTACCTACAGTGTAGAATTCATTGAATCCCTTCACGTCTGCAGTCTTGATACCGAACTGAGCGATATGGTCGAATACATTAGGCAGACCCGGGCAACAACCTTGGATCAGATCCCAAATGATCGCTTTGTCGTTCCTGTCGTTGAACGGCATATAAACAACTTTCATTTCCAGACCTTCGTTCTTAATACGGTTAACCAAAGCCACATCGTCCAAATCAACTTCGAAATACAATGTATCTGTTACGGCAGTACCTTTCAGTTTACCATATACACCATTTACATCTTTAGCCATAGTCTTAACCGGATTGCTAATGTTGTTAGACAACCAGTAAGCCTTGTCATATTCTTTTTCACCGGCAGTGAACAGGAATGCATTTGTATGATACAAAGCATCATCAGTGCTTTCGTTCTTAGAGAACTGTTCTTTGAATACCTTGATTGTGGCAGTTGTACCACCGGCAACGTCAGGTTTCAAACCTGTAGCCTTGATGTATACAGTATGAGGTCTTGACTCGAAACGAACAGTACTTGTTTCATCATACGGAGAGAAGAACAGATCCAATCTGTCTTTATCTTTCACGTTAGCCAAAACCGGAGTTACAATACCCATAGCATGACTCAACAGATCATCACTTTCGAAGTTATACCATACGAATGTATTAGTACCGCTGATCCAGATCGGACCTTCGTAAACAGCACCTGCCTTACCATCCATCAAATCCTGAGCGGAATAAGTATATTTGGCATTTGTCTCCAATGTTTTAGAATTCTTGTCATATCTTGATGTTGCAGTTTTATATGTCAATGCAGGAGCGATTGTATATTTTTCACGAACATACAATGATTCATCGTCATCTACATTTACATCACCACGAGAATAACGGAAGATTGCATTGATACTAACGATGTTTTCTTCAATATTACCAGCACAATCAATAACAGGCATATCATCTGTATGTGATCCTATCACCGGAGCATCAGGAACCTGGCATGTTGCACAGAACTGGTTAAACCATTCTACATAATCCTTATAAGAATGACCATTAACCTTCATCGGCAAATAACGACCCGGAACATAAGTAGAATCAAGTCCATTCACTGTTTGTGCATTTTTATATACGATCTTCCAACCAACCAGATTCACATCGTCATCATAACGATCTGTTGCTAGTTCGTAAGCTTTCGTACGATTTGCCAAAGTAATTTCACCCCAATGGATTTCATCTAAATCTTTTTCACCTCTTGAGTTGAAATACGGCAGATTCTTGAATGAAATTTCTGCAGTCTTATAATCCTTATATTCATCGAAGTTCAAGTCGTTCACTTCGTTGTATGTAGGAATAGAAGAACCACTTAAAACGAATCTTGCTGTATCAGAAGCTTCAGCTGTTGTTGTAGCCCAGATGTAGCTATCAGCCTTAAATTCGGCAACTTCTTGCGGAGCAAAATAGAAATCAAATGTAGCATTAGAAATACAATCTCTATCATCAACTCCATCCTTTTGAACAAAATATTCACGAGGTATACGATAAATAACTTCATCTGATACTCCAGGAGTACCTTTTACAATAAAACCATCCAAAGAAATAGCATCACCAACTTTTGTGAAATCTTCAGAATTAGAAGCAGTCATATTATCAACGATAAACGGGTACTTAACGTGCAGTTCATAATATGCCAGTTCTTGCTGTATTTCCTTATCTGCATCAACTAAGCCATCACGATCCTCTACATCATCAAATGTAGCTGTATACTTATTGTTTGCTTCACCTTTTTTATACAACGTATTCCAAAACTCAACAGTCGTTGTAAATGTTGCTTTGTTACAAGAAGTATTACGGCCGGCACCTGCCTCAAATACAGTAGTTTCACCTTCAATTTCCACATCAGGACGATTGAAAGCGATACGTGCATTACGGAATACAGTCAATGGTTCTGTATCTTTTGTTTTATCGACTGTAGATTCCAATGTTTTATCCGGTACAGATCGAGTGCTCTCAAACATGATTACAATAATCTTGTTATCCAAGTCACCTTGCTTCAAAACACCGCCATCAGATATTTGAAGAATGTTTCTCCAAGCATGTTTTGCACCAATCTGATGATTTTCGGCAGTAAAGATAGGCTTTTCCTGTACTGGGTTAGAAAGATATTTTCCAGCCAGATCATATATATAAACATTGTAAGACCAATCAATAGAACGATTGACAAGCTCTTTATTTCCATAAGCTGCCATATCAATATCAATACCCTCTACACCAATTAGTCCTTTTGTACTATAGGTAAAATCCACACGAGCTTTAGCTTTTGTATTCTGATAAATACCTAAACAAGCCTTCTCTGTTTCATCTACAAAAGTAAAAGTAGAAGCAGTGTTCATTTTCTCATGGTTCTTGATTTCATCATAAGCCATGGTCAAATGTTGTCCGTCAAAAGGTAATTGTTCCGTTTCTTCCATATTCAGGAATGAAGCATACACACCAGCCATCAATTTTGCATCCTTCATGTTTGCGAAGTCGATTACTGAGTAATAATTTCCATACTCAGCACCTTCAATTGCTGCATGCGTGTGAATGTTTACTTTCTCAATCGGTTTCAACTGAGTTGCCCCAATAGACGGTGTCTCAAAATGTTCCCGGGTGTCATACCAAGGAGCTCTTGTTCTCGCTACTTGAGGCAACATATTCGCGAACGAAAATCCTGCCACCCCCAGAGCACCTAAGAGGACTATTCCTCCCTTTTTCAAAGTACTTTTTTTCATGTGTAATACAATTAATTAATAAAAACTGTTATTTAATTCTCTATAAATCACCTAACTATCACTTTTGTCGATATCGGATCGCCTCCGTTATAGACCGTAGCGATATATACACCTGCCGACAAGCCTGTTAACGAAACCGTCAACTGCGTCGTGTTACCTTCAACCTGACGAATATTCCGTCCGTTCATATCGATTAGTTTAATCTGTTTGATCAGATCACCGTCCATCAGAGAGAATTGAATAGCCTGCTCAGTTTGACTGATTAGCAGGCGCGCTACCGAAGGTGCTTTTTCGTTACCGGTAATGATCCGGCTGTCTTTTAAAGTAAATAACTGCCAGCCACCGTTTTCATCGAGGTTTAGCGGATTAGCCGTTCCTACATACATATAATCATCGTAAACCAGCATATTACGTACACCGTAAGCGGCTGCATTATCCATACCGTTATCGGTAAAAAGCGTCGGTTCCGTATCCGGATCATCTATTAGCAAGAGTTCGTATCCGTATTTGCTTTCATCTAGTTTTAACATGCTTACCAGAGAGGCATAAGAAGGCATCAACGTTTTGATTGCCGGTTTGATCAGGTTCGACATATCCATGGTACCCACATACAGACGGTCGTTATACACTTCCATCGACCATATATAGTTCGTATACAGATTTCCCAGACCCGAACGTCCCCATTTAGGCTTTACTCCCATACCGTTTTTCAGGATTTTCCATTCTTTCGAGGTGGTATTATATTTCGGCAGTCTCTCTTCGCCATATAATAATTCAACATCCTCAGGGGTTGAAAAATCGGTTGCCCGGAACAACGGAGCACTACGAAGTACTCCCAGGATACCTGTTAGTAATTCATCGCCGGTCTTCAAACCATATACAGCAGGCAACATCATCGGATAGGCCCAGGTTGTATACAGCATCCCCCAGTATAACTGGCCTTTATATGATTTGAAACCGCCTACTCCGGCTGTCAACAGGCAGAGCGCATCGTTCTCGTAAGCAGAGTAGCGCCATACGGTTTCCCAAGTGATTGCATCGGCAGCAGTAAATCCGCCGGCCGGGATTAAAGGACTACGGTAAACGCCTGCCGGGGTAGTTCCTACCGGCCAGCCGCCTACATAAATACGTCCGTTATGGTATTCTAATTCAGAGGCTTCGCCTTCTGTATACCCTACTATTTCGAAATTGAAGGGGTCTTCTTTGCTTCCATTCCAGCGCAGAATTGCACCGCCTGACTTATCGCCTGTCTCATATTTAACTCCACAATAGAGGACACCTTCAATAACATGCCATTTACGTATATTGGTGATTTTGAAATTTTCGTGGGAGAGGGTTT
The DNA here is from genome assembly GCF_020091425.1 of Parabacteroides goldsteinii. Lineage (NCBI taxonomy): Bacteria > Pseudomonadati > Bacteroidota > Bacteroidia > Bacteroidales > Tannerellaceae > Parabacteroides > Parabacteroides goldsteinii. Next base: position 4,339,499 of record NZ_CP081906.1, read on the forward strand.
CCAGATGGCTGGCTCCCATGAATCGATTATTTTCCGAATCATAAGCAAACAGGGTCAGTCCATGAACAAAATCCGGGCCGCCCATAAATACAACTCCTTTGTGCGAACCTGCCGAACGAAAACCGGTACATGTTGCGGCAGCATCCGTATCCGGAGTAATATCTCTTACCGTACCATCGGCCGGATCGTACACAAAAACACGGGGAGGAAGCATGTCACCAAGCTGACCTAACAGGTCGCCATTGGCTCCTTTCTCATTTTCGCAAACCCAACAAGTTGTTTCATAAGGAGTCAGCAAAGGATTGGCCGTTTCTTCACTGCCAGCCATTGAGGCTGCCTGGCAAAGCAGGTTATTAATGGTTCCCCAGTATATTTTTTTGTCGGACTCAGTCAGGCCCCATACATACGAACCGTTGATTTTGGCACGGCCGCCGGCATTTTCACATTCTTCGCAATCGATACCTGCCGGATCATAGGTATTACGAGCGTCGCCGATACCAAAATAGCAACCGTCAACCGGTGAGCGATAAATCTCATTCACTGTCAGGTTTTCATCAGCGACAACAACTGGAGCGACACGATCCTTCATCTGATAATTATACAAAGCTCTCGCTTCGTTCGGTATCAACGGGATCTGTGCAGACAAACCTGAAATGCCTGAAGCCACCAATAAAATACTCAATAGGTATGAATTTCTCATTGTAATCATTTTTATTCGCTCCACCTCGACTGAAGTCTTGCTTTTAGTAAGTTTAATATCATTAACTAGTAAGTCTGTTTAATACCAATGACTAGATTAAACGTTCCTTTTTTCTAGTCATTTTTTTTGAGGGATTTTGTTTGGTCACAAAAAGAGATAATTTCGTACTCACTTTCGTATTCAGTTGATAAGAAAGAAGATACATTCGTAAATTAATTTTAGCCTTTTGGTTGTAGTTTCAAAACTTATCCGTAAATTTGTGACTAGAAAAAAGGAACGTTTTTTCTAGTCATCTCCCAAATCACACAAAAACCTTATTTTTCATAGCCTACAGAACATTTTCAGACCCTATACCATAAAGATATCACTATCTATATGTATATAATGTACACGCGTACATTAATGTATAAAGGGGTTAAAAACTGCATTTTTTCCCGTTTTTCGGTGTTTCGGTTCATTTTACCCGTTTTTTAGCGGATTTCCCTGGTTTCAGGTTCGCCCAAATGGTCTACCAGAATAGCTACCTGACGAGGGGAATACATACGTTGTCCTTTCTTGTATCCGGCCTTCGTTAATTCGACAAAAAGGTCTTCATCCAGCCTGATCCATCGGGCTAGTTGAGCTGAGGCAGACTTGGGCTGAATACCCGGAAAATATAATCGGGCCAGTTCTGTATGGCCCCATGTTCTATTTATTTTCATGATTCGTTGCTGTTTGATTGTTATTGTGATTGGAATGAGAAATACATTTAGGGGGAGCATTTGCCTGAATGAAGGTTTGTGATTTGAGCGATAAAAACAGAGTCGTATACAGCGGGAAGTACCCGGATACTTTTTCTATTAGATATTTCATACTAGTTTCTTTTTAAGTTGTTTCTACTTGAAGCACCGAGGTTAACGGTTAACGATGCACAAGTCTGAGGACGTATTGATCTAAGGTTTAACTGATTTGTATAAAAAACAAAGAGGCCGGATACCGGACAAATATGTCCGATACCCGAGCCTCGATCTTTTTTCTATGACAAATATACTGAATTATGAGCCAATGGGGTTATGTGCCGATGTGCCAATTTAGAAAAATGTGAAACGACTTTGTCCGGCAACTCTGAATTGACAAAATGCTATATTATATACCTTATGAGTAAGCTGTACCGGATAGTATCTTGCGTTGCTTATTTTTATGCAAATGTAGAGGAGATTCAGATCGACAAAAAGACAGAATAATTAAACAATAAAGATCGCAACGACATTGTATCATGGATTTTAAATATCATTACATTATCCATGTAGCAATTTTACTAAGTTATAGACATTACAAAAACACTTATTATATCTGTTGTTCCAAAAACAAGATGTGTTCTTTAACATAGAATCTAACGCTTCAAAAACTCTTTTTTGAGTTTTTGAAGCGTTTAAAACAAGCTAAATCTAGCTTACAATAGAAATAAATTTCATTTAAAACGAGATCTACTTTTGTTTAAAACGAAATGTTTTTCGGCTGCAGAGGAGAAAAAACCGATCTTTTATGTTAATAAACACATAATCAAGTATTCCCAAAAGAGGATATGAGAGAATATTTCGGTTATAAAAAAAGGCATTTTACCATCATAAAGATAGACAAAATGCCGATTTTTTAAAATAATGATACACCAACAATCACTGTATAGAATTACAATTTAGAAATAAGTGAGCTTCCGCTGATTATCAACTATCGACCTTTATCAAAAAAAGCATCGAAAGCATGCCCCGAAGGCTGGAAATCGACCTGTTTAACGAAGGCACACGATTCGCGTGCTCCATGTTCACGGTCCATCGCGCTGTCTTCCCACTCAACGGACAACGGCCCCTGATAACCGATATCGTTCAGAGCACGGATAATCTCTTCGAAACAAATCCGTCCGCGTCCCATACTACGGAAATTCCAGAAGCGGCGGGAATCGCCGAAAGTGGAATGGCCGCCGAACACACCGATCTGCTTAGGGCTATCACTCCAGTATACATCTTTCATATGTACGTGGAAAATGCGGTCGGAGAACTGATAAATGAAATCCACATAATCTACCCCCTGATATCCCATATGGCTCGGATCGTAATTGAACCCGAATGCCGGATGATTATTCAGCGCATCGAGCGCTTTACGGGCAGAATAAGTATCGAATGCTATTTCCGTCGGATGCACCTCCAGACCATAACGGACACCTAACTTCTGATATTCATCCATGATCGGGATAAAACGGCGGGCGAAATCGGCATAACCGTCTTCAATCATCTGATCTGTAACGGGAGGGAAAGAATAAAGCCAATGCCAGATAGGACTACCGGTAAATCCGGCAACCGTGTCGATACCTAAAGCTTTTGCCGCACGCGCCGTCTGCACCATATACTCGGCTGCACGCTGACGCACACCTTCCGGTTCACCGTCGCCCCAGATACAATCAGGCAGAACCGCCTTATGCCGCTGGTCGATAGTATCGCAAACCGCCTGGCTGATCAGATGGATAGAGATACAATAAAGTTGCAGGTCATATTTGGCAAGCAATTCTTTTATGCCGTCATAATAGGCCTGATCCGTTCGCCGGACATCCAGATGGTTGGGTAACCCCAGTTCCAATCCGTCATATCCGAATGCTTTCGCTTTTTCACAAACTGTTTCGAGGGGTAAATCCCCCCATTGAAGGGTACATAATGTTACTGGACGTGCCATTTCTTTTAATTTTAAGGTTATTACATTGAGTCTGTTTTCTACAAATCTAAAAAAGTTCCGCTCATAATCTGCAAGTTCCCTCCTTAATATTTTCTAAATTCCAAAATAAGTATTTTCTTTGTGTAGATTTTATCATTAACATTTTCCTTGCTATGAAAAAGAAAGAATTATGTGCAGTAGCCTGCCTGTTTTGGCTGGCAGGTTGTAGTGATCCGGCTTCGGACGAATTTGAAATTGTAAAGAATTTATTTCCTGTACAATTTAGTGTTCAACTTCAAAAAGAGGTACTTCCGTTCTCCTCTACCCGCAGTATGCCACCTAACACGGTGCCCGAACCGACTGTTCCGGATGGAGACAATCCAGACAAAGAGTTAAAAGAGTTATGTTCTGCCATCGAATATCTGGTTTACAAAGACGGCGACCAGCCGGAGTTGGTAAAACACCGGACTTATCATGCAGACGCAGAACCGGACTTCGGCATTGTTTACGACACGCTTCCTGCCGGCAATTATCAGATTTACCTGCTGGCTCATCAGTCACAAAAAGCTACATTTTCAGAAAACGCTTTCAGCTTTGACGAACTATCTGATTCATTCTATAATGGCCAGGAGCTCCAGTTGAAAGAAGGAGACGAAACCAACGTCGATATAAACCTGCAACGGATTGTCAGCCGGATAGAGTTTAAGGCAGCCGACAAGATTCCGGAAGATATCGTCCGGTTTGAACTGGCAGTCAGCAATCATCCCGACCGGCTCGATATCCTGACCGGAAAAGGAATCGTATCTGCTGGGCCCAACGATTTCTCTTATGAATTCAAAACGGAAGAAAAAGGACAATCCGGTAAAATCCATTCCTTTTATTCCTTTATTCCGACAGGTGATGAAAAGATATCCGTCACGCTCACGGCCACCGGTTCGGATAATCAGGTACTGCGAAAGCGGACAGTAACCGATATTATTCCCATCGCCAACAAAATAATCCGCTACACAGGTATCTTATATACGCCTCCCAAACCGGATGAAACAGAAAACACCTTCAACCTGATCATCGGGAACAACGGCGAGTGGGATGAACCGGAAGAAAATGAATTGCCGGAATAACTTCATACACAATTGTGCAGCTATAAGTTGCACAATTGTAAAAACAAAGAGTATCTTTGTACTCAACAAAAGTAACCGTTATGAAAAAGAAAAACATACTCAGTCTCATCTTTTTACTTACCATCCTTTGCGGATTCAATAGTTGCGAGGATAAGCCGCTTGATCCCATAGAAGATCCGGAGTATATTTTATGCAATGGCTCTGGCTGGTTTGACGAGTATACAGACATTGATAATTTCTATTGCACACAACGGCTTATTTTCCATTCTGACGGCAGGGGCGAAGAAATTATCACCCGCTATTTCAGATTTCCGGATGACTATGAAGAATTGGAATCTACTTTTTGGTGGGAATGGGATGACGACTACAGAACAATTTATATGGAATACTCTAACGGAGACTATATTTACTTTGACGACCTACATATATATTACGATGAACTATCCGGTTATTTAGGCGACGATTATGTTACTTTTGAGCCCTTTTAACCTTAAATAGTATCATCAAAACTAAATGTTATGTCAAAATTTCTTATTCTACATACTTTCTAAAACTTATCTGAATTTTAGTTGTTTAAATTCATAAAGAGAACAAGGTAAAAGGTGGCAACGGTAAATTCTCCAGCCTGGCACTTTACATATTCAACAAGGAAAACGGCGTATGCGAATACTCGGAATTAATCCCGGTTATCACTCCGCAATACGTGGACGAGTTAACCCGGTCAATTCAGGTCTCACCACAGGATAAAATCATCTATGCCATCGGCAATTACAACGACGAGGATAAAGTTTATTCGATGATACCCGACGGTTCCAAACTCTTGCCGAAGTTGGAAACGATGACTATATCGAACAAGAACGGGTTTAAAGATACAAACCTATTGATGGTCGGAAAACAGGTGGTTCAAATCGACGGTCTTGTGACAGATGCCACTATTCCAATGGAAAGACTCGTTGCCCGCCTGGATGTATATATGTTCAAAAGCAGAAGGTTAGAGAACAACACGGTTATTTTAAAGTCCATCGAACTGGTCAACCAAATAACCAATACACGGGGAGAATATCAGAATACGATCATGGTATCGCCGGTCGAAACTCAAAATGACCTCAGAACGATCAGTAGCAACAATGTACTGGGAGTCATGCCGGATGATATGTCAGGAATTATTCCCGCCAATGCGACGGAATCTTTTTACAGTTACCAGAATATTGCTGCATCGGCAGACCCTGATCCAAACGTTACTCCTTACCTGTTGATAACAGCAGACATAGACGGGGTGAGCCACCGGTATAAGGGGTACATCACCGACAACGGACAAACAACCGATAAGTACAGTCTGAAACGCAACACGGTCTACCGCATTATCGCGATGCTTGATAATCCGGATAATCTGCTGATACTTAAAACAACCACTTTGCCGTGGACGAAATCATCCTCACAGATCGGCCATGTGGTTAATGAGGGAGATTACAGCTTCAGTGCCAATAACACGGAAGCAGCAACAGGAATCGTACAGTATCCTTATGTGCTGAACGGTGAATCACAGAACAGTACATCGTATGCCAGTTATAACTTCAAACTGACGGCCCCGGCCGGAGCTGTCTGGACAGCGACACTGACAAACGGCCTGGAGTTTACTTTCGGAACGGAAGGTTCTACCAATGGCAAACTTGCCATATCGAAAGGGATTGCCGGCGACAATACATATGAAATCAAGGTAGGAGCTTCCAGACCCTGGAACAGCCAGGAAAGGAAAGTCTATCTCTATATCACCGCCGAAGGGCAAAAGTTAAAGATCAATCCGGTCCGCAGCAACGGACAGCGGGCGCTGCCGGGTAACAACGACACGGATATTCTGATCACACAAACAGAATATAAATAAAAGGAGAAAAGGGTTATGAAACGAAATAATATCTACATCATTCAATTGATATCGGCACTGGTCCTGCTGTTCTCTTCCTGTAGCCAGGAGGAACTGATGGACCAGCCGGAGGCTGTATCCGGTTCCGGCAAGATAGCCCTCCGGCTATCCCTGTCGCAACCGGCCGTCACCCGGGCCGATACGGAAGTTGGAGAAAATGATCTGAATGAAAACCTGATCAAGACACTGGACGTTTTCATTTACAGGGAAGAGCAGGAAACTTGTTCTTTCTACCAGCATATCACCCCTTCTCCGGAGCAGACAGGAAGCGGGGAATATACCGCAACACTGCATGCTACGCAGGATCAGTTTGTCCAGAATGCAACTTATAATACTTATGTGGTATCCAACTATTCCGGGAGCATACCGGCTGGCGGACTTAGCCGCTCAGACCTGAAGGCATTGAATGTATCAGCATTGAATCCCGATAAAATACAGGACAGTTTTCTGATGGACGGTACTGCCGCCAATATCCTGAATGACGGACGTGTCGTTAACAAGGAAATTGCAGTCTCACTGAAACGGGCAGCATCAAAAATCAGGGTATCGACAGCCTATACGAACAGCTTCTCGGCTTTCGCCGGCGGAACCATCAGCAAAAAGCTGTTCCAGTACGCAACAAATATCTCCGTACTGGAAAACGGTAATCCGGTTGTTCCTCAGTTACAAAGTATGTCCGGTTTTACCGGTATTACCCCCGGTACGGGAACAGATAAAATTGTTGTCTATTCCTATCCGAACGACTGGAGCCTGAAGAAACAGAATGAAACCTATCTGATAGTCAACATCCCGGCAACAGGCCCTGATGGCAAGGAGTATGCACAGAACTATTATAAAGTGCCTGTCAACTTCCGTATTCCGGCCGATGATACGGCAAATCCATCCGAAGAACAGGAGGCTGAACGTAATGCAATATACAGATTAGAACGCAACCACCTGTACGACATAACAGTTCTGGTAGACCAGCCGGGATCACCCACTCCTGAGACTGCAATCGAGATCAGTGCCAATTATGTGATAAAAGACTGGACAACCAAAGAGGTGATCGTTGCAGTGGAAGGTTTCAACTTTATCTATGTAGAGGATACAAATATAAAGTTACCTAACAGCACTAAATTTACAACCACGTTCCAGTCATCCACACCGGATGTCGAAGTATCTGATATAGCTGTCAATGGCAAGGAGATCGTAAACGGCAGTGAAGGAGTTTTTATCAACTATTCGCATAATGTAAAAACCGGTGATATCATCATAGTCAGCGCATTACCTGAAAACTTCGTTGCCAAAGAGATCACTTTCATCGTAAAAAACGGCGTAGGTCTGACACAGAAAGTAACGGTTTTACAATATCCCGCCTTATATATAGGCTCTGATATTTCCGCCGACGCACCGGGCGGTAGCCAGGGACAGAACAATAATAAGATGTTCGTGATCGGTTCTTTCGTTGCCGACTTCTCTTCCCTACCCGATCCGGATGAGTTTGACGAAGATTTCGGAAGCGGATACACCCATTATGCAGCCAATCCTGCATTAGGTAAATCATATGCAGAATATATCAGAAACAATGCCGTATTAGGAAATCCGCTGACAGACAGCGAGGGCCAGACCATCGATACGGAAGAAAACAACCGCCGTATATCGCCACGCCTTATGCTGGCATCCCAGCACGGGGTGACAACGGCAGACAGCTATACGAACTCAAGGGATAAATGCGCAGCATATGTGGAAAACGATGCCACCACCAATGAAAGGTATTCGGATTGGCGTATGCCTACCCTGGCTGAGGTCTATCTGATCGATGTACTTCAGAATATCAAGGTGGCAGAAGTAAAAAAGATCTTGGAAGGTAGCTGGTACTGGAGTGCCAGGGCCAGTTCTGCCGTACAGTTCATGGACCCCAGAGTGGGTAATACAAATTCTTTCAATGCACTGCACTCGTCAGTTCGTTGTGTCAGGGATGTTAAATTCTAAAATAGAAATGTTATGAAAAATGTTATCATATATTTAATGGCTTCACTTGCATTGTTCGCCTGTCAGAATGAACTTGAAGTGGAGAAAGCAACGAAACCGGGCAAAGAGCTTTTGCGGGTATCGGTAAACATCCCGGAATATAGGATTGCCACACGTGCGGCCTCTTTCGAAAACAACCTCTCGGATGTCTGGTTGCTGGCGTTCGACCGGAACGGACTGTTCCTTGAACGTGTTCAGGCAACCGAACTGAACAGCGGGGAGGCAGACGGTGTAGGCAGCGGTTCTTTTAAAGCAGAAGTACCCGAAGAAACAGGGATCATCCATGTGGTAGCCAACTACGACAACTGGTCTTCCTTCAACGACAATGCTTCCCTGCAAAAAGATGAAAAGGAAGTAATGCCTTCTTTATATGGCAATAAAATGGTTTTCTGGGGAAGAAGTGAAGTTACTTCTTCTTCTTTATCCGTGACACTTTTCCGTAATCAGGCCAAAGTGACGGTGCAAAACGAAGCATCCAACTTTACGGTTACCGGTTATGCGCTCGGCAATATGGCAACCAGCGGTACTGTTGTGCCGTTTATGCCGGAGATGACTCCAAACCCGTTCATCATACAGGATAATGCCACCACGTTGCCTCTGGGTACGCTCTCTAAAACAAGCCAGAGCGATGCGGACTGCAACCTGGAAGCCAAATATATGTTCGAGAATCCTAACTACTTCAATGACCAGTCTTATCTTATTATCAAAGGCCACCTGGAAGGAGGAGGTCCGGAACTGTATTACAAAATACAGTTCCTGGACACCGATAAAAAACCTTATACGATCGTCAGAAACTTTCAGTATAAAGTCATAATCAATTCATTCAGTGACCAGGCTAATGGTAGTACGACTTTTGCGGATGCCAAAAATTCGGAAGTATCCAATAACATCTATGCCGAAGTCTTCAAGGATTCACCCTCTATCTCCGACAGCGACAATAACCGGCTGACGGTAAGCAGGCTGAATTTCCTGTTCACACAGGGTGGCACGCTGAACGTTGCAGCACATTATACGGAAAACGAAGTGCTGAACGATAGCAAGATCAGTGTCTCGGTACAGGAAGACAGAGGTAGTATCATCAGCAGCCTGTCGTACGACGGTAACGGGAATATCACAGCCCGTGTCGCCAAAGTTTCAGCCGGCCAAAATGAAGCGACCCTATTGGTGAAGGCGGGGGAACTCTCCCGTATAATCACTGTTACTTCCAGTACATTATATAGTTTCGACCCGGCCGCCTTATCTCCTAAATTATATACCGGCAAGGATCAGGATAAGACTTTATCATTCCGCATACCGGATGTTATTCCAAACTATCTGTATCCTTTGAAATGCGAAGTGACGACAAAGTACTTGTATCCGGTAGAGCCGAACAAGAACCTGGAAATAGCATTCGAGGACGGCGTCTATAAATATGTATACTGGGTATACAGTCCCGGCATTAAAGAACTGAGTTTTAAAACAAGCCTGGACAACAGCAACGAAACAATAACGATAGAGAACGATTATTTCAAAACGGCTGAAGTCAAACTGATATCGCGTCAGTTTGAAGGAGTATCTGTCAATGGAAATAACATGGTAACCTATGGAGCAGGCAATTCTGCCACCCTCAAATTTACCATTCCCGAATATCCGGATTATCCTCCGACATATCCGCTGACTGTATTTATTGCAACAAAGAATTTGACTACGTCTCAGGCAGGCTGGAATGCCGTAAACGGTGGGTATAGCTATACTTACAACATGGCACCAACCGGAGAGCAGACCGTTCAGTTCAAATCGGTCCAGCCTGACAGCCGTGAACAAATAGTCATCAGTGCTCCGGGATTCAGCAATGCAACTATTGCGGTTGACAATTACTTGGCTGCCAATATCGGTGTTTCGGGAGAATTGCGTGCCGTCTATAACGGACTGACATACACACTCCAGAGTCGTTCCGCAACATCATCCAACACTAGTATTATCAATAATTTCACAACCAACAGGAGTAGTATGTATAACATCACCGTAAAATCCGGCAACAAACTTTCGGATACGGTTACAATAACCTGTTACGGTTATACCGGTTCATTTACAGTAGGAGAACTGCTTACAGGAATGCGTTTAAATTTATATCAATAAAAGGGAGAAAATCCGGGATGGATTTTCATTACTGGTTAAGTGAGAGAAGGACTGTACAAGCATATTTGCAAGTATGGTCCTTCTATATTTTAATTCACAATTTCTTTACTATATGAATTATTTAATCTATTTTTGTCCACATAAATAAATATACCATTTAGCAACCACTTACAAAACAGACTATGACAAAAAAAGAAGCAATCAAATTTTTTGAGGAAAAGAAAGTCCGCACCCTCTGGGATGACGAAACTGAAGAATGGTACTTTTCAATAATCGATGTGATAGCAGTCCTAACGGAAAGTGATAATCCCCGCAAATATTGGAGCGTATTAAAGACAAGGCTTAGAAAAGAAGGCAATGAAACGGCTACAAATTGTAGCCAGTTGAAAATGCCTTCACTTGATGGTAAAATGAGATTGACAGATGTAGCGACTACCGAACAACTTTTTCGCCTTATCCAATCTATACCTTCTCCCAAAGCCGAACCATTCAAACTTTGGATAGCCCAGATTGCCAAAGAACGATTAGATCAGATGCAGGACCCGGAACTATCCATCGAACAAGCTATGATGGATTATAAACGTCTCGGATATTCCGATAGCTGGATAAACCAACGATTAAAATCCATCGAAATCCGCAAGGACCTAACCGATGAATGGAAGAAACACAATTTACAGGAAGACATACAATTCGCAACACTTACTGATATTATCTATAAAACGTGGGCAGGAAAAACAGCCAAAGAGTACAAACAATTCAAAGGATTGAAAAAAGAGAATCTACGGGATAATATGACAAATACGGAACTTGTTCTCAATATGCTAGCAGAAGCGGCAACAACAGATTTGTCAAAAGAAAAGGACCCCAAAGAATTTCAGGAACATGCAAACATAGCACACCAGGGAGGAAAAGTTGCCCAAGTTGCCCGTGAACAACTAGAAAGTCAACTGGGACATTCCGTCGTTTCACCCCTCAATGCAAAAACGACACTCGGATTGAATAAAGAAAACAAAAAAGGCCATACTTCCTAAAAGTATGGTCTTTTGTACCCCCGAGCAGAATCGAACTGCTATCTAATGTTTAGGAAACATCTATTCTATCCGTTGAACTACAGGGGCAACTTTATATAAAGTGGGGGCAAAAGTATAATCTTTTCTGCAAACTGGCAAGTATTCAGGCAGTAATCTGATCAATCAAAGAGACTTTGCATAACGGAGAGGGATTTTATTTCCGGAAAGTCCGGCAAATGCAGGCGATAATATTCAACGATACGATTGATAACTCCGACCCTATCCTGACGGGAAAAAGAATACAACGACATATTCTCAAAGCTGATTTTCAAGAGGCGGGCAAAGACCTGACTCTCTTCCCGGTTCAGATAATGCCGGTGCATGGGAATGCGATCCACAAAGACACCGTTCTGCATATCGAAATAACAACCCGTCGAATACGAATCGGCATTCGGATAAATCCCCATATAATGAAGCAGGCGGAGCAGGAACACCAGATGGAAATTTGCCACTCCCTTATCGGCATACTCTAACAAGTGGATGGATTCATATAAATAATCGAACAGTCGCTGGTCAGGCTCCGTATCCTTTACTACCCGGAACAATACTTCCGCCAGGAAAAGCGCCAGCACATTCTTGACCGGATTACAAAAGACTTCAGTCAGCGGATAACACAACTTCGTCTCACGAATCCGGTGCAGGTCACGCTTATTCAGATGCTCCACCTCCATCTCTAAAACCGAAAGGGGCATAAACAGCGCCCTGGAAACAGGCGACTTCTTTCCACGACTGCGCGCCACCAGATAAGAAGTACGACCGAACGCCTCCGTATACATATATATAATAGAGTACTTATCGTTATAGGGGATGGCATGCAGGACGATCCCGCGTGTTTTACATAACATATCTTCCGTTCTTTATCGGATACAAAGATACAAAACAACAAACTATTTACGATATTTGCAGGTTATAATACTATAAATACATTTGAGTTATGTTAGATCTTACTACCCCGTCGCTTTTGTTTTCAGCCATATCATTAATATTACTGGCCTACACCAACCGTTTCCTGTCGTACGCCAGCGTGGTCCGCACATTGAAAGAAAAACACCAGCAGACACACGATCCGAAAGATATTGCACAGATTGCAAACCTCCGCAAACGGCTTTACCTGACCCGTTCGATGCAGATACTCGGGATACTCAGTCTGCTCCTTTGCGTAATTTCCATGTTCTTTATCTATATTTCATGGCAAATCATTGCCGCCTGGATATTCGGTGTCGCACTGCTGCTACTGGCCGCTTCCCTATGCGTATGTATCTGGGAAATAAACATTTCCGTCAAGGCTCTCGAAATACATTTACAAGACATAAGTTCTAAATAGAAGTTAAAACAAGAATATCTATTAAATTTTACCTTGAAATGTTTTGGTAGTTCAGGGAGAACATCTATCTTTGCACTCGCAATCGGGAAATCAACAACCCCAGAGCGCTGAAAGTGAGAACTTTGACATGATGGCCCATTCGTCTATCGGTTAGGACGCAAGATTTTCATTCTTGAAAGAGGGGTTCGATTCCCCTATGGGCTACAATAAACAAGATTAAAAATTCAATAAAGAATAGCTAAGAAATGGCAAATCACAAGTCATCAATCAAAAGGATCAGACAGACCAACGCAAGACGTTTACATAACAGATACTATGCAAAAACTGCTAGAAATGCAATGCGTGTTTTGCGTGCTACTGAAGACAAAAACGAAGCTCAGGCTCTGTTACCGAAGGTGTGCTCTATGTTGGATAAGCTTGCTAAGAAAAACGTTATTCACAAGAATAAAGCTAGCAACCTGAAATCCAAATTGACAAAGCACGTTAACAAGCTTGCATAAGGATATTTCGGCCCATTCGTCTATCGGTTAGGACGCAAGATTTTCATTCTTGAAAGAGGGGTTCGATTCCCCTATGGGCTACTTTACAGAAGCAGTCGGATCAATTGTGATTCGACTGCTTTGTTTTTATACCTCCCGTCACGCTTTCTCCACCCTGCTTTTTTTGCTATTTTCACTACATTTATACCATCTAAGTCAATTATTTTCACTACATTTGTTAGCATTTTTAGATATATAGAAATTTAGTGATTTTAAAGGATATAAACTCATGAGTGAAGAAATGAAGAATACTTCCGGGGAATACTCTGCGGACAGTATTCAGGTACTTGAAGGGTTAGAAGCAGTACGAAAAAGACCTGCCATGTATATTGGCGATATCAGCGAAAAAGGTCTACACCATTTGGTGTATGAAGTTGTTGACAACTCTATTGACGAAGCACTAGCCGGATTTTGTTCCCAGATCGACGTAGTTATAAACGAAGATAACTCTATCACAGTAACGGACGACGGCCGTGGTATACCGGTAGGTATTCATGAGAAAGAAGGCAAATCAGCCCTGGAAGTAGTATTAACCGTTCTACACGCCGGTGGTAAATTTGACAAAGGTACTTATAAGGTATCCGGAGGTCTGCATGGCGTGGGTGTTTCCTGTGTGAACGCACTTTCCACTTATCTGAAAGCAGAAGTCCGCCGTGAAGGTAAAATCCATATGCAGGAATTCTCTTGTGGTAAACCGTTGCATGGTGTAGAAGTTGTCGGTACAGCCGATACGACCGGAACAACTATCTCTTTCAAACCGGACGGCAGTATCTTTACGGTTACTGAATATAAATATGAAATATTGGCTACCCGTTTACGCGAACTGGCATTCCTGAACGCCGGTGTCAGTCTGACACTGACTGACAAACGCGTAATAAAAGAAGACGGCTCCTTTAAATCGGAACTGTTCCGCTCGGAAGAAGGATTGAAAGAATTCGTCCGTTACGTAGACCGTTCCAAAGAATCCCTGATTCCTGACGTTATCCATATCGTTACAGAAAAGCAGGGTATTCCTGTTGAAGTAGCCATGACATACAACACATCTTTCAACGAAAGCGTGTTCTCCTATGTAAATGATATTAATACAATTGAAGGTGGTACACACCTCGCCGGTTTCCGTCGTGGTCTGACACGTACACTGAAGAAATATGCTGAAGACTCCAAGTTGCTGGAAAAAGCAAAAGTAGAGATCCAGGGCGATGACTTCCGCGAAGGTCTGACAGCCGTTATCTCTATCAAGGTGGCCGAACCGCAGTTTGAAGGACAGACAAAAACAAAACTGGGTAACAGTGAAGTGACCGGTGCCGTAGACCAGGCCATCGGAGAAGCATTGGGTTATTATCTGGAAGAACATCCGAAAGAAGCAAAAATCATCGTCGACAAGGTCGTTCTGGCCGCACAGGCACGTCAGGCTGCCCGTAAAGCACGTGAACTGGTTCAGCGCAAATCACCGATGACCGGTGGCGGTCTGCCCGGTAAACTAGCCGACTGTTCTTCGAAAGACGCAGCAATCTGCGAATTATTCCTGGTCGAAGGGGACTCGGCAGGCGGTACGGCTAAACAGGGCCGCGACCGTGTGTTCCAGGCTATCCTGCCGCTTCGTGGTAAGATCCTGAACGTAGAAAAGGCGATGGACCACAAAGTGTTCGAAAGTGAAGAAATCCAGAACATCTTCCGTGCAATGGGTGTTACTATCGGTACAGAGGAAGATCCGAAGGAATTGAACCTGAGCAAGCTCCGCTACCACAAGGTTATCATCATGACCGATGCCGACGTGGACGGAAGCCACATTGCCACATTGATTCTTACTTTCTTCTTCCGCAGAATGCGTTCCTTGATCGAAAACGGATATGTTTACCTGGCTACTCCTCCCCTTTACCTCTGTAAGAAAGGTAAAGTAGAAGAATACTGCTGGACAGAGCAACAACGCCAGGCATTCATCGATAAATATGGTGGAGGTAACGAGAACCAGATCCATACACAACGATACAAAGGTTTGGGAGAAATGAACGACCACCAGTTATGGGATACAACCATGAATCCTGAAAACCGTACGTTGAAGCAGATCACGATCGACAGCGCAGCAGAAGCAGACCAGATCTTTGCCATGTTAATGGGTGAAGAAGTAGGTCCGCGCCGCGAGTTTATTGAAGAGAATGCAACTTACGCAAATATTGACGCTTAATCAGCGGACAATTAACAATAGACAATTGACAATTTATTAGCGACTATCTATAATTGTCAGTTGTCAATTTCAATTGTCAATTAAAAATATAGTTATGAATTATCAAGTCCGTCGTCCGAGTTTAGAAGCCTTATTCAGGGAAGTTGACAATTTCAGTCCGAAAAAAGAAAAACTTCAACCTCCCCGCATAGGAATATCTTCAAACCGGAAAGACGGACTTTCCTGTATAGCCGATACCTATGTGCAATCCGTACTGAAAGCAGGAGGCGCACCGGTGCTGATCCCTGTCATTACGGATATGGAAGCACTTACGGCAATTGTATCCGGACTGGACGGACTGCTGATGAGCGGCGGCGGAGATATCAACCCGCTTTATGTCGGGGAGGAACCCGTTCCGCAATTACAGGATGTGGATACTTTCCGCGACGAGTTCGATCTTATCTTGCTTAGGCTGGCAACTAACCGCCAGTTACCCGTCATGGGTATTTGCCGCGGCCATCAACTTATCAACGTAGCCTTCGGCGGTTCCATATATCAGGATATCCATTCGCAACACGAAGCCAGGTTGTTCAAGCACAGCCAGACAATGCCGCGCGAACAGGTTTCCCATTCCGTACGGATCACTGACACTTCTTCGCGCCTGTTCGATATATTAAAGAAAGAACCGGATATATTCGTCAACTCTTTCCATCATCAGGCAGTCAAAGATATCGCACCCGAATTTAAAGAAACGGCAGTTGCCCCGGATGGTATCAACGAGGCCATGGAGCATCCCGAAAAAGAGATTTTCAGTGTGCAATGGCATCCCGAAGCAATGGCTGCCAACGACGACGAACTTATGCTCGAACTGTTCAGGCATCATGTGGAAATGGCCCGCCTGTTCAAGGAAGCCAAACGCATCCATAGCCGGAACGTCATACTCGATTCTCATACGGACACACCGATGATCTTCCCCGGCCAGTTCAATATCGGACTGAAAGAGGGAGGCAAAGTAAACCTGCCGCTGATGGAAGAAGGAATGGTCGACGCTGCGATCATGGTCGCTTATATCCCGCAAGGCAAACGGGATGACGAATCATTGCAGCAGGCAACCGATTTTGCCATGAACCGGTTGAACGAGATTCATCGCCAAATGGAAATTAACCGCGGCAGAATGAACATCGCCCGGACTTCACAGGAAGTATGGGTAACGAAAGATGCCGGCAAGAAAGCAATCATGTTGGGTTTGGAAAACGGTTATGCCATAGGTAAAGACATTCGAAACATAGCCCGTTTCAAAGAGCTGGGCGTCAGCTATATCACGCTTTGCCACAACGGGAGCAACGACATATGCGACTCTGCCCGCGGAGATGCAGAATGGGGCGGACTAAGTCCTTTCGGAAAAGAAGTGGTTGCCGAAATGAACCGGTTGGGCATCCTGGTAGATGTGTCGCACGCTGCCGAAAGTACCTTCTACGATGCGTTGGAAATCAGCACACAACCGATCATCGCTTCACATTCTTCGGCACGCGCCCTGTGCAACCATCCGCGCAACCTGACGGATGACCAACTGAAAGCACTGGCCGAAAAACAAGGCGTAGTACAAGTATGCCTTTATAAAGGCTTTATCAATGAAGATGCTGAAAAAGCATCGCTTACCGACGCCATACGCCACATTAATCATATAGTGGACCTGATCGGTATCAACCACGTGGGCATTGGCTCCGATTTCGACGGCGACGGCGAACTGATCGGATGCCGGGCAAGCAACGAACTGATCAATATCACCCTGCGCCTTCTGAAAGACGGCTACAAGGAGAATGATATTGCAAAGATATGGGGAGGCAACCTGCTGCGTGTCATGTCACGTGTACAGTCGGCCTATAACGGATGATAATAAAGAAATACTAACAGATATATGATGCACGTTTTGTATATAGCTCTATTTGCTTTTTCATTGCTCGCCTGTAGCCAGGCAAAGAACCAGCAACAGGAAGTAACGACAGTCAGCCAGACGCCAATGACAACAACGCCTTCTTTCAATGCCGACAGCGCCTATGTTTTTGTTGAAAACCAGGTAAAATTCGGCCCACGCGTACCGAACACCGATGCCCATAAAGCATGCGGCAACTATCTCGCCTCCGAACTGAAACGTTTCGGGGCCAAAGTATACGAACAGGAAGCCATGCTTACCGCCTACGACAATACCGGACTGGAAGCCAAAAACATCATCGGCTCTTTCAACCCGGAAAACAATAAACGCATCCTGCTCTTCGCCCATTGGGATTCGCGTCCTTATTCCGACCACGATCCCGACCCGGCTAATCATCGCAAAGCGATCGACGGAGCCGACGATGGAGCCAGCGGTGTAGGAGCCTTGCTTGAAATAGCCAGGCAGATCGGGCAAAAAGATCCCGGAGTAGGTATCGACATCATCTTCTTCGATGCGGAAGATTACGGTACTCCGGAGTTTGTAGACGATTATAAACCCGACACCTGGTGTCTGGGTACCCAGTTCTGGGCAAAGAATCCGCACGTACCCAATTACCGCGCCGACTTCGGTATCCTGCTGGATATGGTCGGAGCTAAAAATGCCACTTTCTTCAAGGAACAGACTTCCTTGAGCAAGGCTGGCAACATTGTGGAAATGGTATGGAGCACGGCACGTAACCTCGGATACGGCAGGTATTTCATCAATGCGACAGGCGGCGCCATCACCGACGATCACGAATATGTGATCAAAGGACGCAATATCCCTTGTATCGACATTATCAACTACGACCCTGACAGCAAAAGCGGTTTCGGTTGGTACTGGCATACACAAAAGGACAATATGGAAAATATCGACCGCGAAACCCTTAAAGCGGTAGGGCAAACGGTACTGGAAGTAGTATATAACCGACAAAAGAAATAATACAAACAATGACTATCAACGAACTTCAGGATAACGTTATTGAAGAGTTCTCAGCCTTCGACGACTGGATGGACAAGTATGCGTTGCTGATCGATTTAGGCAACTCACTTCCCCCGCTGGAAGAAAAGTATAAAACAGAAAGTAACCTGATCGAAGGTTGCCAGAGCCGTGTATGGCTTCAGGCAGACTACGAGGACGGTAAAATTATATTCAAAGGCGAAAGCGACGCTGTGATTGTAAAAGGTATCGTATCCTTACTGATCAACGTCCTGTCCGGCCATACCCCGCAGGAGATTCTGGATACCGATCTTTATTTCATTGAGCAGATCGGATTGAAGGAGCACCTTTCCCCTACCCGCTCAAACGGCCTGGTGGCTATGGTCAAGCAAATGCGAATGTACGCACTGGCCTACCGCACAAAAGAACAAGGATAATTCAAACAAAAAAGGTATGCCGACAACCGCGACATACCTTTCTACTATTTCAAATAATCCTTCTTATTCAGTGATTTCGGTACCATAATACGGCCTAAGCTCATCATTAGACTTAAACACATAATAAGTCGTCGGATTCGTATACGGATTATTATAATGGAAGATGGCAGGATTAGCATTCAATTCAGCCTGGTTCCAGCCCGGAGTCCAACCTACATAGGCACCATCCATATCAATACAGTGCTGATAACGTTCACAGTTGGAACCTTTGTAAGCACGGTGGATACCAACTTCCAAACGTTTAGCATCAAAATAATTAATTCCCTCACCCCAGAATTCGATACCTTTCTGGAAAACATATTCATCCAGGAATGCGTCGGCAGTAGTTGCTGTACAGGTATAAGCGGAGTTACGTGTTTTCACAATATCCTCCAATGCTTTTGCTGCCGCAGGTACTCCCGATGTATGAAGTGCTGCCTCTGCTTTCAAGTAATACATTTCCTCAATACGCATGATCGGATAATCGACTGCACCACCGACAGTATGAGTACGATAGTCTCCATTATGCGGACGGAATTTCATATTTACATACAACCACGGCCATGACTGGAAACCGTTAGACGAATTGATACGTGCACGAATCCATGAGGCAGAACTGTTGTACTTATATTGATATTTATCAGGACCGAATCCAGAATAATCATCACTCCAATCGCTTTGAGTAGTACTTGTACTTACATCGTTCAATGCCCATTTGTTATTAATAAACTTGCCATCAGCATCTCTCTCCACTAAATACGGCTCACCCTCTTTCTGGTTTTTCGATTCATAGAAAAAGCTGGGGTCCAACCATGATTTCTTACGGAAGTCGTTATCCGAAAGGCGCTCGTACCATTTACGATCGAGTGAACGACCAACACGCCAACCATACACACTGAAAGTCGTTTCCGTTCCGAAGATCATAGCAAAAGAGAATGACTGATTGTTTCCCGTAGCAGCAGTGGTATTACCTTCGGAAATAGAAGTAGCCCACATCCATGAATTCTGAGAGTTACGATTGTTAAAGCCATTAACCGGATCGGTCCATTCTGCTTCCGTCAATGGAGTACAACCGGCTACAGAAATAGCCTTATCTGCATATTCACCGGATTTCTGCCAATAGGATGCTTCGTCTTTATAGGTAACGGATGTTTTCACACGAGAAGCCAGATTAGCATATGTACGGGCATACAAACCATACACAACCGCCAGGTTCGGCTGGGTTTTATCAGTACGGGTATATCCGCTCAGATATGTTTCTGCCTGCTGCAAGTCACTCAGGATCAAATCATAGGCTGCATCCACTGTTGCACGCGGATTATTGGAAGCCTCTTCCGATGTTGTCTTCTCCGTTACAATAGGTACACCCAAATTCGTCAAGTCATTTTCAGGACTTACATAGCTGTAACGGCTATCGGTCGGTTTCTTGTATTCCATAATCTGAACCAGATCCAGATAATAAAGTGCACGGTAAGCGTAGCTGACGCCCAGATATCCCTTTTTCGTATCATCCAAATCATTCACATCGATCATGCCGATAATATCGTTTACATTCTTGATATAAGAATAATAGAGATAAGAAGGATACAATCCACGATTGGAACCGGTAGCACTGATCGCTCCATAGCAATAAGCGCCCATGGTGTTATACCCATTCGCTCCGGAACAGACAAACTGGGTCGTACTATGTTCAAGCATGGCACGCATACTACCATACGAAATCATTTCTATACCACCGTCATCATTTATATACCCGCCCATTGAAGTATAAATAGAGTTGACCATCCCTTGTAAAGCCGATTCCGATGCTTGAATCTGGTCATTCAACACATATTCTGTCGGCAATGTTTCTTCGATACAGCTACTTAACCCCAGAAGAGCCGCAGCAGCCAATAAAATCTTATATTTCTTCATGATGTTTTCTTTTTAGTGTTTAGAATGTCAATGAAATACCACCTGAGATAGTACGTATCGGAGAATAAAGTTCCGGATTACTGTATCCTTTCAATGTATAGCGAGGATCGAATCCCTGGCGTGCAGAGAAGTAGAACAGGTTTTCTCCCGAGAAATAAACACGTATATTCTGAACATTGTACTTCTGTGTCAGACTGGAAGGCAATGTATATCCCAGATTAATATTCTGGATATTCAGATAGCTTGCGTTAGTAATGAAACGGTCTGAACGCGGATTCTGTGAATACTTTTCTGCAAACTGCAAACGCGGAATATTTGAACCTGTATTCTCCGGCGACCAGGCATTCAAGATGTCCTTATGCCAAGTTGTAGACGTAGTGGTGCTGGTGTGCATCAATGTCTGATAAGTATAATCGTAAGCCTTTCCACCCAATTGATAGTTCAGGTTGATAGAGAAGTCAAAACCACGATAGGATAATGAAGTACCCAAACCACCATAGAAAGAAGGAAGAGCATCACCAATCAGATAATCGGTTGCCTGACTTGCATCTTTGGTTGTTTCCTGTCCTGTGACATTTCCTGCCTCATCAAGAATATCTTTATAGAATAAAGACTCTCCTGTTTCAGGATCCAAACCGGCAAATTTAGGCAAGTACCAAGTATACAGAGAAAGACCTTCTGCCACAAAATATTTGTACTTGGATACAAACGATTTATCCAGATTGACATAACCATTATGTCCGTCTACCTTTGTTGTTTTGATTGCATCCGGTAAAGTCAATACTTTATTCTTTACATGAGAAATATTGAAGTTGACATCCCATTTGAAATCCTTATTGCTGATCAGAGTTCCCTGCAAAACCAACTCAATACCGGCATTACGCATATCACCCAAGTTAACGAAATAACTGGTGTAACCAATAGAAGGAGGTGTATTCAGAGAAAACAACATATCACTGGTTTTCCGATAGAAATAATCCAGGCTACCGCCCAAGCGTCCGCCGAAAAGATCAAATTCTGTACCTATATTCCAGTTTGTATTGGTTTCCCAAGTAATATCACTGGAACCTTTCTGACGCCACTGGTAAGCAGCCTGATCATCATTATTTACCACTTTGTAAGAATCGGCATACAAATAATCACCGATATTGTCATTACCCTGAGAACCGACAGAAGCCTTCAGCTTCAAAGAGTTCACCCAAGGTGCGTTAAAGAAAGCTTCTTTAGAAATAAGCCAAGCACCACCGACAGACCAGAAGTTACCCCAACGGTGTTCTTTCGCAAAACGTGAAGAAGCATCACGACGATAAGATACCGAACCGAAATACTTCGCATCGTAATTATACATAGCACGGAAGAAGTAACCTTCATTATTATAAGAATTTGAATAAGAATATGGATTATTATTCAAATTCAAAAGAGTAGCCAGTTCACGTGTTCCATCGATTCCGAAATTACGTCCGGAAGCACTCAATGATTCATATTTGTAATTATAATATTCATGACCGACCATTGCTCCGACATCATGTTTACCGAACTGCTTGTTATAATTCAACAACTGTTGCGTATTATAAGTGAAAGTGCGATAAGAAGCTTTCGACAAGTAGCCATTATCAGAAGAACTGGTATAGTAATCGACAAAAGGACTGGTTGCATAGGTATAACGACGATCATAATCATATGCATTGGCATTAAACGTGAAGGTCAGATCCTGAGTCAGATTAATATCTGCATAACCACTGGCAATAAAAGAGTTACCGGTCGTTTCATCAGAACGATATTTGTTTGAGAAAATACAGTTACCTCCCACACCGCCTGCACGAGTCAGATCGTAAGCTTGTGCAAAGTCATACATTTTCTCTCCCCACTGATCGATCATGATATTCTTATTTGCATCCCGGAGGTAAACAGGATAAATGGGAGCTTGGCTCTTTATGGTGCTCCAGATAGTTCCAGTACCGATTGTACCTTCGGATGTCTGACTGTAATTATATTTTGTATAGTTGAAGTTTGCACCGACTTTCAACCATTTTTTTGCCTGGTAATCCAGCTTTGCACGTGCTGTTAAACGTTTTTGCATGGAGCCTTCCTGAATACCGTCCTGATCCAGATATCCTATAGATGTATAATAGTTTATACGCTCGGAAGCACCTGATACCGATACGTTATACTCTTGACGGAAACCGTTCTGCAAACCGATCTCTTCCCAGTCATCGGCCTGCAACCAGAATTTTTGTCCATTATAATCATATAGTGCTCCCATGGTCGCTCCCGGATTCATTACACCACCCTGTTGGATAAAGTCTTGCCCTTCGGGAACCGTATATATCATATAACCCGGGCCGACACCACTGGATGAGTTTGTCAGATGTTGATTTGCCAAGGCATGAGCATCTGTTGCCGACATAGAGCCGCCCGGTTCAGTTATATAATAGTTATATAACATCTTGTAATAAGTTTCGTAGAACTGCTGGGCGTTTGTCGTCTTATAATTCTGGAGACCATTCGAGTTAGCACCCCATTTGGCATCAACAGAAACTTTTGCATCGCCATTTTTACCCTTCTTCGTGGTAATCATGATAACACCATTGGCACCACGGGCACCATACAATGCATTGGAAGCTGCATCTTTCAATACGGTCATCGACTCGATATCATTCGAGTTTATCAGGTTCAGGTCACCATCGAAAGGCATACCGTCAACCACGATCAAAGGTTCTGTATCTGAAGATATTGAACCGAAACCACGAATTGTAATAGAAGGCGAGCTACCCGGTTGTGAAGAAGAATTGCTTAACTGTACACCGGCTACACGCCCAGCCAAAGCCTGGGCCGGGTTCGAAACCTGCGCTTTCAGAAGGTCGTCCGATTTCATTATGCCGGCAGAACCGGTAAAGGCTTCTTTCGTACTTTTACCGAAAGCTACCACCACCACTTCGTCCAAAGCCTGGTTGTCTTCCTGTAATATGATTTGAATATTGTTTTTATTTCCTGGTTTTATTGTTTGGGTTACAAAGCCTACATAAGAGACTTGCAATGAACCGTTAGCTTTGACGGACAATTCAAACTTTCCGTCCATATCTGTCATAATACCATTAGTGGTACCTACTTCAACAACACTGGCGCCAATTACCGGTTCCCCGTTTTCATCTTTAACGACACCTGTCACTTTGCGGGTATTCTGATTTACCGATGCTGCTTCCTCTATTGCTACGGCTTTCCGGATATCAAGGTCTGAAAGATTGCTTTCAGCCGCCATGGTCAAATTAAGACAAAACAAAGGAATGGCCATGCAGGCAACTTTCTTTGTGTAATTATTCATAACTTAATTAATTAACGATTAGAACTTGAATAAAAAAACTATTCACGGATTAGGTTAAAAAAGGAACGATCCTTCTACCTCCTCTACTAGCTGCTATTGTACCTCATAATCAACCTGGAATAAAAGTTAGACAATTTTATATAGACTTTTTAGATGTATATATCTCCCTCTGCACAATACAGAAGACAGGAACTTTTTAGCGTTTTTATACCACAACAAACAATTAGCGTTTTTTTTCTAAAAATCAACAACAACAACAATATTCTATATGTATCCAAAGAAGACAATCCAATAGTAAATTATCAGATCGAGTTACCTGCATATTTTATCAAACTAAGTTTTTCAAAATATCAACACTAGTGGTATTATTAACATAGTTCACATAGGACTAGGTCTTTTAAGAAGATAAAGGGACTTTTCTCTGCAAGAAAGAAGTGATTTATAGCCTTATTTTATTAATTTTTGCATCAAAGTATATTGTTTTTGCAAAAAATACTATATTTGCAATCGGTTTCTTAACCTAGTCCTATGTGAACTATGTTAAAAAAAATAGTCCAAAGAGAGCACTAAACACTTTTTGGTTATGGGAATAACAGATCATAACCATTCACCCGAACGGTCAGATCATTCACCTCAAACTGCTTTACAAGTCAAGGCTTATCCTCTAAAGAATAAAAGATGAAGGATAAAAACTAAAAATTCAATGTTAATTGTTCCGGTAATAAAGTAAATGTTTTACGGTGATAAGGGGTAATTCCGATCGTACGGATTGCTTCACGGTGGGCTTTAGTGGGGTAACCTTTATTTTCAGTCCAGTGATAATCCGGATACTCTTTGGCAAGTTCATCCATATAATCGTCACGATAAGTTTTGGCAAGGATGGAGGCAGCGGCGATACTCAGATATTTACCATCCCCCTTCACCACTGTCGTATGTTTTATATCGGGATAAGGAGTAAAGCGATTTCCATCGATCAACAAATGCTCCGGTCTTACCTGCAACTGGTCAATGGCACGGTGCATAGCCAGAAAAGAAGCCTTCAGTATGTTTATCTTATCAATTTCTTCAGGAGTAACGATGCCGACAGCCCAGGCTATTGCCTCTTTCTCTATAACAGGACGCAAGGCATACCGTTTCTTTTCGCTCAACTGTTTGCTGTCATTCAAATCATCGTTCTTGAAATCAGGCGGTAAAATAACAGCAGCGGCAAATACCGATCCGGCCAAACATCCGCGTCCGGCTTCATCACATCCGGCTTCTATCCGGTTCGCTTCCAAATAAGGTAACAACATAGCGTTTTATTTGTATGAATCAATTTACTATCTTCTTTTTTATCATCCAGGGGCGCAACACGAAATAAGAGAATAAGGTTGCCAGTACAACTCCTGTGATGTTTGCCAGGAAGTCAAACCAGTCGCCTCCCCGATATGACGTACAATATTCCTGCAATAATTCAATCGCCCCGCTCATCAGGATCGGACAAAGCACGGCACCTATCCAGGCATGCCACAAGACCTCATCATATTTCCGGTGATTACGTAAAAACTCGATCCAAAGCATACCGGACAATCCGGCATACATACAAATATGGACTACCTTGTCTATTCCCGGGATCTTTCCGATCTCCACTGAAGGCGGCTTGAAAAACGACAGATAAATAACAACCAGAATGATTGTCAAGGATATTGGATATTTCTTCAGGTAATATAACATAGACTACTTATTAAAACATTTTTCTTACACGTTCTACCCCGGCTGCAAAAGTATCGATCTCCTCTTTCGTATTATAAAAGGAGAAAGAAGCACGCACGGTTCCTTCAATGCCTAAAGCCTGCATCAGCGGTTGGGCACAATGGTGACCGGTACGCACGGCAATACCCAAACGGTCGAGCAGCATCCCCATATCATAATGGTGAATATTGCCAACCAAAAAAGAAAGGACCGCCCCCTTATGGTCAGCCTGCCCGAAAATACGCATCCCTTCGATTGCATTCAGCTTATCAGTCGCATAACGTAACAGTTCGTCTTCGTAAACAGCGATATTATCCATCCCCAAACGATTGACATAACGCAAGGCTTCTGCCAAAGCCGTACTACCGATATAATCAGGAGTACCGGCTTCAAATTTAAACGGTAATTCATTGAATGTCGTCTTCTCGAACGAGACAGTCGCGATCATTTCGCCCCCCCCCTGGTAAGGAGGCAGTTTATCCAGCCATTCTTCTTTTCCGTACAACACACCGATACCGGTAGGCCCATATACTTTATGACCGGAGAATACATAGAACTCAGCATCCAAATCCTGCACATCGACTGCCAGGTGAGGCACAGCCTGCGCACCGTCTATCAATACCGGCACATCATGGTTATGCGCTTCCTCAATTATTTCTTTCACCGGATTTATTGTACCCAGCACATTCGAGACATGGGTTACGGAAACCAGCTTCGTCCGTTCCGAGAAAAGTTCACGGAACTGCTCCATATCCAGTTCCCCCTTTTCATTCATCGGGATCACTTTCAAGGCTATTCCTTTGCGGGCCGCCTGTATCTGCCAGGGGACGATATTGGAATGATGCTCCATAACAGAGACAATCACCTCATCGCCAGCCGACATACATTCGTCGGTGAAGCTGGAAGCTATCAGATTAATTGCCTCCGTTGTTCCGCGTGTAAAAATGATTTCGTTGGAAGAACGTGCATTCAGGAATGATTGTACGGTTTTACGTGCCTCTTCATGCGCTTCGGTTGCAGCCTGGCTCAGAAAATGCACTCCGCGATGGATGTTGGCATTTACATTATAATAACCGCTTTCTATCTTTTCAACCACACACCGGGGCTTCTGCGTTGTAGCACCGTTATCAAAGTAAATGAGCGGTTTATCGTATATCTTATGTTCCAGTATTGGAAAATCTTTCCGGATAGACTGTATATCTAACATAGCTCGTGTATCTTTAGTCGTATAACAAACGCCAAAGATACGATGTTTATTTTAACAACGGCGATTTATTCATTTATACAGATATAAGAATATAAAAAAAGCCTTTCGTTTCTACGCGAAAGGCTCTCTTGTACCCTATGAAGTCATTTTTATTGCTTTTGATAGAAGCGAACCCAGTCGATCTCCATTTCTACCGGCAGATCTTCCGGATCAACGGCACCTACCCAGCTACCGCCTAGCTGCATATCCAGCAACAGATAGAATTTACCGTCATTAAAGGGGAACTGCCCTTCCTTATCCGTTTCAATCCGGGGATAGGCAAACGTACGGGTTTCATTTATGAAAAACACCAGACTATCCGGATACATTTCTACTGTGTAGGTATTAAAATCATCCGGGTTGATAAGTCCCGTGCTCCCCTGTTTCGGATTATCTTTAATGCCCAGATCGAAAGTATAATGGGAATGGACTGTCTGATAAGCGATACTATCATTGTTCAGACGCTCCATAATGTCGATCTCACCTCCGCCGGGCCATTTACCATCCTGGGGCAGTAGCCAGAAAGCAGGCCATGCGCCGGTCGCTCCGTTCAGCTTTGCATGAATTTCCAGACGCCCGTTAGTAAAGCCTACTTTATCCTTTGTATAAACACCACCAGTTATATAGGCTGCCGTATCGTTCGGCAAACTGTGATTAACTAAGCCGCGCAATACCAACTTCCCGTCACGCATAGCATAGCAGGAGTCAAAATCGGACATATAGTTATTCCAGTCGGATTTGCCACGAGGGATCTTACTCCATGAAGCGGGATCAAAACTACCGGTCTGGTCGAAGTTATCTTCCCAAACCAATTTCCACTCAGCAGGTGAGGGTTTACAACACGGTAAGGCGATCATCATGCCCAAGCAGGCCAATAGCCCTAAAAAATTCTTTTTCATATCGCAGTATTTTAGAATAAGTGATTAGAATCCATCCAAAGGTATTAAAACTGTGGGAATTAACAATAACATTCCCAGCAAAATAAACAGGATAAGAATGCGGAAAAACCACTTCACCCATATTTCATAAGGTATACGAGCCAATCCGAGCGCTCCCATCAAAACACCGGAAGTAGGTGTGATCATATTGGTAAACCCGTCACCGAACTGGAACGCCAGCACTGTTGCCTGGCGGGAAATACCGATCACATCCGAGAATGGTGCCATAATCGGCATAGTCAATGCCGCCTTCGCCGAACCGGAAGGGATAATAATATTGATCGTAGTCTGGATCAAGTACATAACTCCGAGGGAAGCAATCTTTCCGGCCTCTCCCATCAAAGTTGCCATACTATGCAGGATCGGATCGATGATGCGCCCGTCCTGTAGTATCTGGATAATCCCGCCCGCCAGTCCGACTACCAGTGCAGCCGAAAGCATATCTTTAGCTCCGGTCAGGAACTGGCTGATGATCCCGTCGGCTCCCTCGTTATTGGCAAACCCGGACAACAGTCCCATAGCCAGGAAGATAGCCGATATTTCCATCAGATACCATCCATACCCCATTACTCCTACTACCAGAAAGACAATAGTATAGCCCAATAAGTTCAAAATAAAAAACTGATTTGACTTGCGCAGTCCCAACCAACCGGTCAAAGCAAAAAGGGCGGTAAACACCGGTACTGCCGGAAAACTCACTGTACTCTCTCCTACTTCAAATGTGGTAGAAGGATAATAGATCGAAAAGCCTGTCAATGAAAGCAATAACAACAGGTAGACAACCCAGGCGGAACGCGTCGTCTTTTCTTCCTGTATCTCTTCGGAAGCAACTTCTCCCTTTTCCCGCCAGTAGGCATCCGCCTCATACATAGGAGACAGCTTCGAATTCTTTTTCACCTTCGCCGCATAACGGAGAACGATAACGATCAGGATAGAAGTAAGTACCACCCAGCAAAACAACCGGTAACCGAAACCGGAGAACAGCGGCAAGTCAGACAATCCCTGCGCAATCCCGATTGTAAACGGATTCAGTATAGCACCTGAAAAACCGACATGTGCCGCCACATAAACCATACAGAGTCCTGTGATAGAATCATACCCCATCGATATGGCAAGCGGCACAATGATGATGACAAACGCAAGCGTCTCCTCACTCATGCCGAATACGGCTCCGAACAAACTGAACAGGATTATAATCAAGGATATCACGACATTATTCACTCCAATCATCCGGAAAAAGCCATATTTCTCCACCTTACGCGAACTACGCAAGAAAGATAGTATCCCGGTATCGATCGCCCGGCTACTGTTCATAATCTGGAAAGCTCCCCCGATAATCAGCAGGAAAGCTATGATGCCAGCCTGTTTCTCGAATCCTTCCAGCAACACACCGAAGACCTGCCAGCTCTGCGGAGCGGGATCGACTGCATGAAAGGAGTTATCTACAATAACCGTACGTTCGGTACCATTGACAACCCGTACCTCCCTGGAGTATTCGCCGGCAGGAATGATCCAGGAAAGAGCGGCACAGATCAGGATTACAACAGATATAATTGTGTAAGTATGCGGTATCTTATTCAGTTTCATTCGTTCTTTTGGATTAGAATTGCTTATCTCTGTTCTCCGAATTCAGTCTGCTGTCTTTCCACCTCTTTCAGTTTTAAGGCATTCACTTCTTTTTGAAGACGTTCGACTTCGCGTTCGGCTGATGATTTGCTCATTTGCATATCTGTCTTGCCGGTTACAGTCAGAGGAATAAGAGCGGCCTCCGATTGGTTATAGAGTAACGGATAAACGGCCGGGGTACTTTCCAGTTCAAGTTCTGCACTGATCGGCATCTGGGAGCCTTCCATCAGGACACTGGCTATGACTTTGATCTTCCCCGGTTTCAAGGTAGACTGTACCAGTACCGGAGCTGTTCCCCATTTCACCGGAGCCGGATTTGCCATCACATCGGAACCTCCCAGGATACGTCCTTCACCTTCGATATGGAACTTGATGAAGTAATTGTTCAGCCGCTTGATATTGCCTTGCTTATCGGCTACGGCGGCAACAACTGTTACAAAATCAGAGCCGTTTGCTTCCAGGTTCGTCCCTTCGTTATCCACCCAAAGTAATAGTTTCTCAGGACGGCGGGCAGGTGTTACTTTATGGGTAGCAACTACTTTTCCGTCTATCAGCCCTTCAGCCAGCAGATAGACATCGGCTTGTTTCCGTTCTCTCGACAAGGCTTTATCTATCATAAAGTCGTAGACATCAGGGAAAGTGATAACGGGCGAAGGCATCCCCTTGCGGTTCTTATCCTTCTTATAAGTATATGTTTTTCCTCCTTTGTTGTAAGTCAGCCGCACCTCATCGCAATTGGAATAAACAACCACGTCTTTTCCTGAGAACGGCGTCATTTCGTGGGCAATAAAAACCATCGGACCCGTTTCGGCAATCAGACCGGTCTTCACTGGCGGACGCTGTGCCATAAACATATAATAAGAGAACTTAGGCTGGCGGAATACATCCATGATTCCTCCGTAGAAAGGATCCGGATGATAACCACGCTGATGGTCGAACGAATGCCACAAACAACCACCCACATGCTGGCGGGAAGTCTGAAACAAAGCGTCATAGCTGGTATAAGGATAAGACGGAGAAGCATAATGTTGTGCCTGTACCAGCATGGCCTGTTCACCCCAATTGCGGGCAACACGGCTGGGTGAATTATGTGAATTCCAGTCGTCTACGTTATCTCCCCATTCACGGGTGAAATAGGTCTTCGAATCATCCGATTGTTTCAAAGCCCATTCCGCATCTGCATTCCGGGGATGGGTAAAGAGCACCGGAAAGACTTCATGACCGCGTGCTTCGCTGTCACTGCCGCAATAGCAGGAAGGATAAGGGTATTCGGCATGCACGATATCATTGGTGTTTTTGGCAAAGTCTGCCGGATACCAGGTCTCATTCAGGATCGGTTCCCAAAGCCATACCGAAGGATGGTTACGGTCACGACGCACCAGATTACGTATGTCACTGTAAACACGTTGCGCAAACTCAGGCGCATCGTTCCAGAATTGCCAGCCGGGAGTATTCACAATAACGAACAACCCCAGTTCGTCGCAAGCATCCATAAAAGCCGGGTCTTGCGGACAATGGGCGTTACGGATCACTTCCATACCAGTATCTTTCAGCTTTTTAGCATCACGCCAATGGATACTGTTTGCCACAGCATTGCCCACAACGGCAAAGTCTTGATGACGGTTAGCCCCGATCAATGGTTTTTCATAAGGTTTGCCGTTCAGCCAAAAGCCGTCTTTCCCTTTAAACTCAATGCTACGGATACCGATACGGCGACGATAGCCATCAATCACATTCCCTTCTTCATCACGGATACGAACCAACAGGTTATATAATGCAGGAGAAGAAGGACTCCATAGCAATGGATCCTTCACCAACAGTTTATCCGAACTTGTCACAGCCTTACCCGCTTTTATCCTGATCTTATCATTCAAAAAAGCCACCTGTTTGCCATCCGGTTGTTGCAATTCATATTCTACCACACCGGTAAATGCTTTCTTCGTTTCGTTACGAACCTGTATTTTCAACAAAACTTCGGCCGAAGCATCCGAGACCTTGTCGAAAGCGACGAACAAACCGCCTCCGGCAATCTCATTCTCATAATTCGGGTCTGTGATAAAGATATTGTTATGGGCTACCAACCAGCAGTCGCGGTAAATTCCTCCGAAATAAGTATAATCCAATACATCCTGTGCCTTTCCGGGAGGATAGGAAGGATCGTCGCTATTGTCGGTCCAGACTGCAATTACGTTATTACCGTTCCAATCCAGTACCTCTGTCACATCCACCACTACAGGCAGATAACCGCCAAAATGCTCCGTCAACTGTTTTCCGTTCACAAACACTTTACTCTTACCCATGATGGCTTCGAAATGCAGGAATAGCTTTTTCCCTTTCAAAGCGGCATCCGGTGTGAAATGCTTGCGGTACCAGGTTTCTCCCTGATAGTTGACACAACCGCTGGCTTCTGTCGGCAGGTATTCGATGCCATGTGGTAAGGAAACTACCGTCCAGTCTTTATCATTAAAATCGTTAGCTTCTGCACCAGCCAGACCTCCTTTATAGAAACGCCAGGCAGGATTCATCGAGAAAACCTCACGTCCGGAATTATCCATCCGAAAGAATCCGGCAGTCGAGAACTCCGGTTGATATGCTGCCCATAAAGGAAGACAGCAAAAAATCGATATAAGATAAATAATTAGTTTATTCATTGTTAATAATTTATATATGTTCAAATGTAGTGATAAAAAAGATATGTGGATAAATACATATATATTATTTATAGATATATTGTATAAATCCACATATCCTTATAAATTTTAGTTTAAGAACTAATTTGTTCCATGCTTGCTACATTACTACTTCCATGTCTGCTACATTACCACTTCCGTGTTTGCTACATTACCATTTCCGTGTCTGCTACATTACTTATTCCATGTGATGGAAGAAGCTTTATTCGATCTCGGGACGGTCACCGCCTCCACTACCTGCATTTCCTACTTTTAATATAGTATTAAACTGATATGACCGGGGTTCTTTAGTCAGAATGGTGCTATTACCACTAGCTTGTGTTGTTACTGTAATAAACCATGTACCTTCAGTTACTTCCGGAGGAAGTACAAATTGAAGTTTGGTAGAAGTATTCGGATATACCTTAGCCGGAGTAATAAATACTGTCTTGGATGAATCGTCAGCATTAGTAAATAAGATACCGACCGATTCTGCGTCGCCCTTCAAAGCGAGCCGCATACCTTGTATAAGAACCATTGAACCAGGATTCAGATGGGAAGCGACCATCTCTGTCGGATCCATTACAGCTTGAATGATAGGACCGACTGCACCGGTTTGTTCATACGCAAAGATAGAAGTGCCTTCGATAGCCTTTTTAGCACCTTCACCCTGAGTTAGATTAACCAATACTTTAAGCCGGTTGGCAGCGATAGGATGGCCTAGGTCCTCAGCGTAAACTACGCCTTGGAGGCCGATGGAGCTTTTAAAGAAACTGGTTACAATATTATAACCTTCAGCCGATGCTACAGAGCATTCTTCTAAGAATGTCTCAACAAAGCTTTTACCATCAACATTCTTGGTAGCAATTTCACGTTTTCTTAAACGTTCAATAATGCCATCGGGTCCTAGAGTGGCTAAAATCTGCGGAATGAGATAATAGTCAGTAGAATCATCTTTTGTAAGGTTGTTAACATGCGCGATCGCTTTAATTTGTGTCATGGTTTTAAAGTTTAATATAAATACTAAGGAAGATAATTCACTGTTAGTAGTTACAAATATATTACTTTTAATTTAACTTTTATAATTCTTTGCCTTTATTATTATTTTTATTACAGATATCTTGCCGGATAGAAACAAATACAATATCATCCATTCTTATTCCATCTATAGGTATCGACCGGGATATGCCAGCTTTCAATGAGAGTGAATTGCTTTTTATGCATTCGCCATTCTTATAAACATCCACTTTATAATGCCCCTTCTTCTGCGCCTTGCAATTCAACTTCAAGGATTGAAGGCGAGCTATCCGGCTACTATCCGTCATCTCTTTTGCTTCCGGGAAATAGATCAAGATCAATGTCTCCTGCCCATTTTTATTCAGATGGCTTACCTGTACCCCCGGTTCGTCTACCTGACAGGACACAGCACCCGGTCCGGGTAATCCCTCCCAGATGATATCTTCATTCAGAGATATATTTTTCAGCATCCGGATCAGTTCATTCCGTACATCCCCCAGTTCCGGCAATTCTTTACGAACTTCCCCGTAACAATAAACGCCGAATCCCTGTGCCGCCCTTTCCAGGGTATGCGCTATAAAATGACGGAACCAGACAGGTGAGTTGAAACGACCGATACCTATTTCAGAAGGGATCAATATGGGCAACTGATAGTTATATGAATTATTATACCTGTGATCTAACCCCAGAATAGCTTTATAGCCCCATCCTTTATAGAACATAGTACCTATCACATCCAGGTTTCCGTCGGCATAGGTAGAGGCGCTTGTTCCGGTCATAGCTACCCGTTCGGGATCTCCGGCTTCCGCTTGTGCCGCATCCAGGTTGAAGGATATTATTTTATACGGATCACCCTCATGATAAGCAGAAGTAAATTGTTGCCACCACCAATCCATTGCCTCTTTTTTAAACTGGGCATAATCTGTTTTATTGGTTTTATGCATCCATTCTTTATAAAGTTCAGCCGTTACCGGATTAAAATCGCTTTCATCCAAAAAGCTGAATCCTTCTTCATTTCCTAGCTGGACACCGATAACCGTTTCGTCAAACCTATAATGCCGGGCCAACTGATAAAGCATTCTTCTCACCCTGTAAAAGATTTCCTTATGACCATATACATGTAGCGGACGTACCCCATAATCTAAAATATCCTTGATATTCGAATACAACTTACCGTCCCGCTTCACCCACTGCATCGTATAGTTTGACGAGTCACGGTCATCCAGGTGAAATGTCCAGGCCGTTTCAGGTTTTAATGAAGGAACCCGCTCTTTCTGAGCATGCAGGAACAAGACCCATCCGACCTTCAAGCCCTGTCTTCCGGCCGCCGCAACCACCGAATCGGCAAAAGAATAATCAAACCGGTTGTCGGCCGGCTCTATATCTTCCCAATGCAACATGACATAGGCTGTGTTGGCTCCCATTTCTCGCATATCGGCAAATACCGAATCATAATCGGTATCTTTTTCATAACGGGTATCCCAATAACCGGTTTCAATCGCCTTCACATAGAAAGGTTCCCATTTCCCTTGTTCCTTTACCATATAAACGATTTTCCGATTAGGTAAACGAACCAATGCAGCCGTAGAAGGCACCGTATCCAGCATCCCGAGATCCACTATCTCGGCTGAGAGAGGCTTAGCGTGAGTCATAAAAGGTAACGGCTCACTCAACTGGGCAAATGACAAAGAAAGGGACATCCCAAACAAAGAGATGAAAATCAAGCAAGACTTCTTTAAATATGTATTCATGGCATGTAAGATTTAAAATGAAAAGCCAGCCTGGAAATCCGGCACAACAATTGTGTCCTCCAGGCTGGCTAAAGTACTATATTTTTTTCGGATTACGCGTTTAATAACCGATTGCTCCGGCATTTGCTTTCAAAGGCCATCCCGGATTCTGATATATCACGGAGGTTTCCCCGTTTTCCGGATCTGTTGCCGTAATACGGAAATGCTGCATGGCGATCGGACTTAAATAATGGGCGTCACACCAGTTGTATCCGTCATAGACCAGGTTCGATGTTTTAACGATCTGGTATGGACGCAGATATTCACTGTTCTTGGGGCTGGACACGTTAGCTGTTTTACCTTCGGTTCCCTCCGGAATCAAAGATGAGTTGCCCTGGCTATCCACATAGTTGTACTGCATCGGCCCCCACAACTTGAATCCTTCCACTTGATAATTCTTAATCTGATCCAGCGCTCTCCAACGTTTCAGGTCGTTCATACGGAAACCTTCTTCCATCAGTTCACAACGACGTTCACGACGGATATTGTATAACAGTTTGGATACCGGCTGGCCCCCGGAGTATACAGCCCAGTCTTTTTCCTTTGCCAGATCGGTGGCTGCTACTGTCATCTGGTAATCTGCCGGCAGACCGACACGTTCACGAATCGCTTTCCAATAAGAATCGGCTTTACTGTCGATACTGCTTCCGCCATTTTTCATGCAAGAAGCCTCTATATAATTAAGATAGGCTTCTACCGCACGAAAGACAGGTGATCCCTCCACACAATAGTCACCGTCGCGATACCAGGTATGCGGCATTCCTTTACGCAGGCAATAACCTGTTACGGCGCGCACTTCCTGTTTTGCCAGGATATCCGGATATCCGAACGTATCGACGTCGGACAGTTCGCTTAACAGCTCACCCGGTTCTTTCATGAACAGTTGCAGGCGGAAATCACGGTTTGCTTTCACTTCGGCAATCGTATTATCGCTCACATAGTTGGAAGAGGCATAAATCGGAAGGCCGTCCTCACAAAGGAATGTTTCTACAAAATCTCTGGTAAAACCGGAATTACCTCCTCCACGCTGTAAATAATAGCCGGCGGAATGCTTCTCTTTATACTCCATATCATATGTCCGCCAAAGAAGTATTTCCTCATATCCTTCCATACTTTCTGCGGCAAACTGTGCATAATAGGGATTATCCATCTTCTTCCCGAAGTTATTTGCAGTCAAAGAAACATTATCAGCAACTTCGGCAGCAGCTTTCATCGCTTCGTCCAGAAAATAATTGATCTCGTTATCGATGTTGATCGAATAATCCTTCAAATAAGCAGCGGAAGCACCCGGCCATCCGGGACCTCCCGGTACACGGTTCGTACCTTTATGATATGTTTCCCAGCTTGCCTCAAACAGGGCGGTTCTCGACTTCACCAATAAGGCGGCATTGCGTGTTATACGGTTTTTACCGCCAGCCGAATTGTTATTCAATAACATAATAGCCGAATCCAGGTCTGAAATAATAAAACGGGCCACTTCATTTCTCGGACGACGGTGGCTGGCTTCGGTCAAAGCCTCCTGTTCATCCGGCAATGTGTTACGTACAATCGGGAAATCTCCTAAGGTCTGAAGCTTACCCAAGTATTGCCAGGCGCGCATAAAATAGGCTTCTCCGATATAATGCTTAATATTGACATCAGTCCCTTTTATTTCTCCGTTCTGCCAGCGGGGCACTGCAATCTCCAGGAAATAATTCAGATTTCTTATCTTATCGAAGTTCCACGGGTCATCGCCCCGGCTGGAGAATGATTCGTTTACCCGCCATTCGCCCGGCACCCAACGGTTATTGAAAGAACCTGTTACTTGATTATCGGTATTGTTGTCATCTTTCCATGTGCCCAGATTCCAACCGTCATGAGTCGCAAAACTATACTGTTTGATTGTATAAGCAGCCAGATCGCTCTCGCTCCAGAAGAAAGCTTCGGGCGTGACGTTATCCAAAGGTTCCCTATCCAGAAAATCATTACATGATGTGAAGGAAAATGCTCCTATCAGTATGGGTAAGATATATTTTAGTTTCATAATGTATTAATTTTAGAATGTTACACTTAATCCGGTCGAAACCGTTCTTGACAAAGGATATGATTTGGCAGACTCCGTTACCGCACCATTCCAGTTTCCGTATCCCGAGCCTAATGTTTCAGGATCAAAGCTATCCGGCAAGCCACTGATCGTAAACAGGTTCTCCACCGAAAGGAAGACTCTTAACTTTGACAGCCCCGCCTTATTCGTCAGGCTGGCAGGCAAGGTATAACCTATCTGCAGGTTCTTCAAACGCAGATAAGCCGCATTCTGAAGGTAACGAGTCTGTTTCTTCTGATTCTTTCCGCCATCCAATATCGGACGAGGAAAATAAGCATTCAGGTTCGATCCCCAGTCGTCACCTTCAGAACGGAAGAAATCCAGATGGTCCGTGAAGCAAGTACTCTGCCACAATCCGCCACTGGCCCCCCAAAACATATTATCGCCTAACCAGTAATCCCGTTTTGCTACGCCCTGGAAAAACATACGGATATCAAATCCATTCCAGGAAGCATCCAGGTCGATACCGAATTTATAACGCGGACTGGAATTACCGATGATTTTCTTATCACCCGAATCGGTAATCGTATTACTGCCCTCATTCACTTCACCGTCGCCATTCAAGTCCTCATACATAATATCACCGGCTGCCCAGCTATTTCCGAATGATTGCTTATGGTTGGCAAGCCAGTCCTGCATTTCTTCATCCGTCTTTGCAATACCATGAGTTACATATCCCCATATTTCTCCGGAATACTGTCCTTCATACCAGGTGTTTAATGTTCCTGTCGGATTTGAATACCGGGTTACCCGCTGACGGTCGTCCGACAACAAGATATGTGCACCGTAATCGACTTTACCGATCCGGTCCCTCCATGCGATATCCAATTCAAAACCTTTCGATTCCATATCGGCATTATTCGTTTTAGGGACGGTGGCACCCAGGATAACAGGCAATTCAGGTGCCGGTCCTACCATATCCAGTGTTTTACGGTTGAAATAGTCAAAACTGAACGTAAGGCGGTTCTGCAAAGCGCCGACATCGATACCGATATTCCATGAACGCATTGTTTCCCACGATAATAATGTGGAGATCAGATCAGGAGCATTAGCGGTATTGGGTTTCATTCCATTCAGCAACCAATGACTGTTTGCATCGTTCGCTGCGAACTTGAGTAACTGGTAATAAGGATACAAATTGGTTGTATTCTGATTTCCCAATTCACCCCATGAGCCTCTAAACTTTAGATTGTTCACAACATCCGTATAAGGTTCCCAGAATGCTTCGCGTGCAATATTCCAACCGGCAGACACAGAAGGGAAAACATTCCATCTGTTATCGCGGGAGAAGCGGGACGTTCCGTCGTAACGGGCATTTACTTCCAGCAAATAACGTTCTTTATAATTGTAATTGATACGACCGAAGAAACCGGCTGTAGCCCAATGTGAATATCCGCCTTTCGTGATCTTGTCCGTTCCGGTGGAAGTATTCAGGGTAGGTAAATTGGATGTGATCATATCCGTTCTGGAAGCTCCCAGTTCCCGGTATTTATTCAGTTCCGCCTGGAAACCGACCATTACTTTAAAAGCGTGACCGCCATTAAGTTCCTTGAAATACTCCGTATAAACGTTCGGGTTGAAAAAGTTATTCTTGGTTGCCTGTTCCAATACGGAAGACTGTTCAGCCGGATTTGTCCACGGGTTGTTGTTCACGTCATATTTGGTTACCTGATTCACATCTTTATGTAGAAACTCCGTTGTAGTCCTGTAATTCAGTTCTCCAAAAATCTTCCAGTCCTTAATTGGCTCCAGGATAAGCTGGAACTGCTGGTACAGGTTGTCTTTCTGAGTCTTATAATCTCCACCCTGCAACAAACTTTCAGCCATGCTCATTCCATGTCCGTTAGGATCAAGGAACGGTTCCATAGGCCAGCGTTTTGCGATATTGTGATAGAAAACATTATCATCCACCGCAGAGGGTTTCTTATAATCATTCCGGATAAATTTCGAACTGTAATTGAAACTTAACCAATCTGTCGGCTTAGCATTGATTTTACCGGTAACGGTATAACGTTGCATCTTATCCGTATTAAATTTGAGCAGACCGCTCTGGTCCAGATAATTGGCAGACACATAGAATTGATATTTCTCACTTCCCCCATTGGCACTGACGGCATGTTCCTGTGAAAACGCGGCATTATTAAAATAGATATCGTACCAGTCGTTATTGGAATTTCCCTGCCAATCCCAACGGGTCGGGTTATTAGGATCCGGTACGGTTGTCGGAAGATACGTTCCTTCCTGATATGCCTTAATGCGTTCAAGCCATTCCGGTGTAAAACGTCCGGTTTCTCCCATATTTTCTGCGGCCCGGTTAAAATATTGGGCATAAGTATACGAATCTGCAATGTCGGGCGTATTGATTGCCGAAGACCAGCGGAAGCTGTTGTTATAGTTTACCGATATTTTTCCGGCACTCCCTTTTTTGGTAGTGATCAATATCACTCCAAAAGGCGCTCTTGACCCGTAGATTGAAGAAGCCGCAGCATCTTTCAAAACGGAAACACTCTCGATATCCTGGGGATTCAGCGCATTCATATCACCTTCCATCCCATCGATCAATACCAGTGGAGACGATTTCGAACCATCGCCGATCGTACCACCACCACGGATATTCAATTTCATATCATTATTCAGTTCTCCTCCGTTTCCGGAACCGGCATACGAGAAATTCAATCCCGGTACCAATCCCTGAAGCGCCTGACTGACATTCGCAACAGGTCTCGATTCCAAGGCTTTTGAAGCAACCGTAGAAACCGATCCTGTAAGATTCACTTTCTTCTGCGTACCGAAACCAACCACGACAACTTCACTCAAAGCCTGCGAATCTTCCTGCAAAACAACATTAATGGAAGTTTGATTACCTACTTTTTGCGTAATCGTCCTGGAACCGATAAAAGAATATTGCAATATCGCATTCGGACCGCTTACCTCCAGGGAATAATTCCCGTTCATATCCGTAATCGTTCCGTTTGTCGTTCCCTGTTCAACGACATTCACTCCGGCTACCGGCTGGTTCGTCTCATCGGTAACGGTTCCTTTCACCACCTTCTTCTGCGAAGTTCCTGTCGAAGCATTCCGGTTTTCCTTTGAAATACGGATACTCTTCCCTACAATCTCTATCGAAACCGGCTGCCCTTCAAACACCTTGTAAAGGACCTCCCTGATCGGTTCATCCGTGACATCTACAGAAGTTTTTTTCTGCATATTCAGATCTGAACTTTTTATCACATACGAATAGCCATTCTGTTTAGTGATCTGCTCCAATGCCTGTTCTATCGTGAGATTTGTTAACTTCATGGAAATCTTTTCAGCACCCTGTGCCGTCACTGTAGAAGAAACAAAGATCATCAACAGGAAAAACAGAAGAAGCGGTTTTTCATAAAAGGACTGTCTTGTTCTCATGTTAATTAATTTAATTGTTTATACAAAGTTTACATTCATGCATAGAAATATCCGTCAGCTGACCGTACGCTCCAGCTTACTACCTATATCTCTATCAAATAAATTGAGTTATTATCTTCTCTTTCTTATCTCAATCGTATCCTTATTATACGTTATAATCAACTTTTTATCATTGTTGATCGCATCCAGCATATCAGGCAACACTTCATGATTTACAAAGGATATATGATATCTATATTTTTCAATATCGTCATCTTCTATTTTGATGCGGACATTAAATATACGTTCCAGTTCGGCAGCAATCTCTTTCAGTGAATTATCTGCAAAATGGTAATATCCGTCTTTCCAGGACAAATCATCCTGATAAAGCAATTTTTCTTTCCTGGTGGTCTTATTCATTTTATTATAATGGACCTTTTCGCCTGGTTCCATATAAATTCCGTCTTCTTCTCTGACAGAAGGGGTGGATAAACAAACCGAACCTTCATAAAGACGGACTTCCATGGTCGGATCTTCCGGATATGCTTTTACATTGAATACCGTCCCCTTGACATGCACCCCACATCCGGCAGAATAAACGACAAATTCTTTTTCCTGTTGCCTGGTGACTTCAAAATAACCTTCTCCTTCCAGAGTGACATCCCGGTTATTTTTATTAAAATGACTGGAATATCGTAATTGCGAACCGGCATTCAACCAAACAACTGTTCCGTCAGGCAAGGTCAGTTTACTTTTTTCACCCAGCGGCGCTTCTACGATATAGAAAGATTCTTCATCCTGCATATCTTTCATATTCCACGCCATCCAAGCCGATCCCAACATCAGCAGGAACATGGCAGCGACAACCGCCATCCGCTTCACTGCAAAATATTTCCTATTCCCTTCCGCCAGATCGATACGGGCATTCAGTTTCGCATATTTCCTGCGCGTTTTCTCATCTGCTTTTACCTCTATCCCATCCCATATTTTATGAAGAGCCTTCTCTTTTTCCAGGCTGTCTTCAGTTTGAAGAAACCAGTGCTGGAAACGGAGTTGAACTTCCTTTGGCATATCGTTGCCAAAAAATTTCGTAAAAATGGAATATATATAATTTGTTCTCATTCTTAGTGGTGTTACATATATAAGACAGCCAAGTAGCTATGCACACGGAGTCTTATTGAAAAAAATTATTTATTTACATGAAAGTGATCACATACAAAACCAAAAGCTTCCTTAAATCACTCATTGCCTGCGAGATGTGAGACTCCACAGTACGTTTGCTAATATTCAACTGTTGTGCGATTTCATCATTGGATAAATGTTCGAACCGGCTCATCTTAAATATTTTCTTTCTTTGAGGCGGCATTTTTTCTATTGACATAACGATGAGCAGTTCCAGGTCTTCGGCATGTATTTTCTCCTCGATCAAATCCTCATAATCTTGTTTGTTCTTCTCGATCTCGATATAGTTTTCTTTAACCAGCAAATGGGAATAATGATTGTATACGGCATTTTTCGCCATACGGAACAGGTAAGACTTAAACGAATCGATCTGGGCAATCGTTTCACGATTACTCCATATCTTATAAAATATATCTTGTGTTATATCCTCCGCTTCAAGATCGTTTTTAAGCAAGCCACGCAAAAAATACTCGACACGGGGAGCGTACGTCATATAAAGTACTTCAAAGGCTTTACGGCTGCCTCCTGCAAGTTCTTTCAAATATTTTTCTTCAATCTCTACATTCATTCCCATAATCACAGATCTCATACCTAAGGCAGTAATAAATATCCCGTCTCTCTAAATAAAGTTCTTTACAAACATAGGGATTTTTTTTTGTTTATAATGTTAAGGGCTCAAATTTTGTTTCTATACTATAGAATAAGTAAAGGGGAAAATCGTTGTCTTCCCCTTTACAGTTCTCATTATTATGTCCGGCAAATCAATAACCATTTATGATCTTATTCGCTTCTGATATAACTGCCGAAGCGGGAACACTTTCCAATGTTTTTTCATCAAACAGGATCAATGCCTTATCTATTTTAGCTTTTGCCTGTTGATTCCCTGACAAATTGAACTCCTCCCTCAAAATCCTGATTTTCTCAAATGCCTGAATACCGGCAATCAGACGCTCAAAACGCATGGAGGTTCTTGCACCCGGATAGATAAAATAAGTATCTCCTCCCGGCCAGGTATAGAAGCGGCTGTCAAGCAACGGTTCGATCACCCAGCTGTTCAATGCCCAGCGGGAATAACCATCCAGATTTTCTTTCGCCGCATACCAACTGAACCATTCACATTCGGCAGGCGGATTAAAGGTAAATGTATTCGGACGAGGTTCTTCACAACTGGTATAAAAGGTAGTGACTTTACCCTCAGCCCTACGTTTAGCCTTCATCTCTTCTGAATATTTCATCCGCAATGCCACACAGAAATCATCCAGTTCGTCAGACAATTCTTCATGTAAAGCACCGGCTAAAGAAACCTTGAAGTCCGGATCGGCCTTATGTATCACTTTCAATGTTTCCTGCATAACCGCCATAGGACGTTCATCCATAGAAATATGGGTAATATCGAACCAGCCTTTTTCTTTCAAATGAGCAGCAAACGATCTCAGCATAGTTCCCCATATATCTTCATACTCCAGATCACCGGGTTTCATATCTATAAACTTCAGACTATTGGTTGCCTGGTCGAAATACTGAAAAGATAACCTCCAGGGAACCATCGAATAACAGTTTATTTCCTGCGTTACACCGACACTCATCATAAACTCTATCCACCGGTCGAAAACAGTGTAATCAAAAGACCAGCTGCCGTCTG
Source organism: Parabacteroides goldsteinii (assembly GCF_020091425.1). Taxonomy (NCBI): domain Bacteria; kingdom Pseudomonadati; phylum Bacteroidota; class Bacteroidia; order Bacteroidales; family Tannerellaceae; genus Parabacteroides; species Parabacteroides goldsteinii. The sequence goes on from NZ_CP081906.1 coordinate 4,383,079, forward strand.
CCTTCTTCATCCAGGTAATCATCGTTTCAAAATAATCGTACGTTTGCCCATTCCAGGGTTTATGCATGATGGAGGCAGTTATGACCTTTCCTCCCGCCTGGCGATACATCTCCATATAAGGACGCATACAATCAAAATGAGCCTTACTCCAGGGTTCAACCTGATGATAACGTGCTATTGCGAACGGATTCTGCCATAAGTCAAGATGATAAGTCCACTCGGACGGCATAGGTAAGATGCGATCTTTCACATTGATTTCTAAAATAAGTTCCCCGAGTGTTTTATCCCCGTCTTTCAGAATCACTTTGCCCTCATAAATACCAGCCGGACTATCTTGAGGAACCCATACGCGCACCCATCCTCCCTGAGTAGTACGCTCCGGTAAAGAAAGTACTTTTGTCAGGTGATCTATCGGATCGGCAACCAATGACGAATCAAATGCAGCAGCATCCGGACGGGAGCCACATCCCCCCATTCCATCCTTATTCAGTTCGTCTGTCATTACATAACGAACAAAACCTGACAACAACCGATCCTGACCAATCTTGCTTTTCTTATTTTTATGAACCAGTTCCGTTACAGAAAAGGATAGACTATGTAAAGGTTGATCACCCCATACAACCCACTGGGAAGCAACACGTTCTCCCTTCCATGCCGTCAGTTCGATCTCTTTACTTATCCGGCCGACTGGTGCCGGTTCTTCTTTTTTATACCGTATATCGGTAGAACCCCAACTTACACTTGTCCCTTTTACATTTTTCCATAATGCCGGATCCGTTGTTGCCGGATTAGGCAATTCTGCATACGTATCTACGGGAAAAGGTGTTTGCCCGGTAGATTGGCCGGAATGAGTGACTCCTACCGTCGATTGCGCCTGTCCCTGTATACTAAAACTGATACTTAAAAATATAGCAACTATTATTTTATTCGATTTCATACAAATATGTTTTTACGTTGTTATCAGAGACAAATAAGGCCGTTGCCAGACGGTAACGGCCTTATCCTGTCAACTTATTCCATTCAATTACCAGTCACCATTCTGAGTACACAACAAGTTGGTTTGTATCTCTTTAGCCGGTATGGGCAAATAATAATGACGTTTCTGGAAGCTGGCAAAACGGATTGGGTCCTGCGCTTTCAACTCCTGTTCAAGCAACCCCCAACGGCGAAGGTCATAGAAACGTTCCCCTTCTTTAAAGAACTCGATAGCACGCTGATGGATCAGTTCTTCCTTAACCGATGCAGCATCTGTCTTGCCGGAATAAGGAAGCAAGTTACCTCCACGGGTACGTATCTGGTCTATGTAACCGATTGCCTGTACCGTATTATTCAGATTCAGTTCACACTCAGCCAATAACAAGATCACATCGGCAAAACGCATGGCACGTTCGTTGATATAGGAAGGAATTGTTTCCACTTCCTGTTCACGGGTTTTGGAATTCTGATATTTAAGAATCCAGTAAGAAGCCAGGTCTTCACCGGATAATACTTCCTGAATAGGCTTCATATAATACATACAGCCAGGATAATCCCAGGCAACAGATGTCAATGTACGATAATCATACTCTCCGTTTGCCGCTCTTTCTTTCCTGAAAATATCCATCATCTTCTGGGTCGGTTTTGCCTCAAACCATCCGCCAACAGCACCGGCCGCATATTCAACAGCAATGGTGGTCGACTGGGCAGAATTGGCTGTTTCACCATTATCCCACTGGTCCGATCCGCCTACCGGCTCATAGAGGATCTCAAAAATACTTTCTGCATTGTTTTCATGCTCCTCATCGAAATTCCAGGTAAAATCATCTACCAGTTTATACGTATACGGAGCTTTAGTCAATGGTTCCAGGGTATTTTTAGCATCCTGCCATTTTTCCATATACACATACAATTTACCTAAATAAGCATACGAAGTTCCCCGTGTCGGCTTCCCTTTATCATTTGCCAAAGGCAGCAGAGAAGCTGACTCGATAAAGTCTTTTTCGGCTTGCCCGTACACTTCTGCCTGGCTCGATTTAGCCAACTGGAAAGTAGCCGGGTCCTGAGAAGCTGTTAACCGCAGAGGAACATCACCAAACTCCTTTGCCAACTGAAAATAATACATGCCGCGGATAAAAAGAGCTTCACCACGAATCTGGTCGATGAACTCTTCTGTAAAATCTTTACCGTCTATTTCTTGCAAAATAGAATTAGCCCTGTAAATAGCATTGTAGAACTGATAAAAGATATTATTTGCCACTGCATTGTTCGGATCATTCGTGAAACGATGCATTGAATATATTTCCTGAATATCATTACGGAACTCAATATCATCCGCACGTGAAATGCGAGTCATCAGTCCACGGGTTCCATAATATCCGCCATTCCAGTTTTTTAGCGGTGTATAACAAGAGGCCATAGCCTGTCTGAAGTCGGCTTCCGTCTTCCAGAAAGTTTCTCCGGTCGGCTTATTCGGATTAGTCAGATCCAGTTTGCCTTCACAACCATTAAGTGCAATGGAAATAAAAACGAATATGATTAATTTTAATGTTTTCATAATGACATGATTTTTTAGAATGTAAGATTAAGTCCCAACATGAATACTCTGTTTGTCGGATAAACAAAGTTATCGAAACCACGGGACGTTGCATTGTCTGCATTATTGATATCAGGAGTGTAACCACTATATCCTGTGATTGTAAACAAATTTTCCGCATTCACATATACACGCAGTTTTTGTATTTTATCCTGGAACCAACGATTCGGGAATGTATATCCTAACTGGACATTACGCAGACGGAAGAATGAACCGTTTTCAAGGAAACGATCACTCTGAGGCCGGGTGTTCTGGTTCGGATCATCCCAAACTAAACGAGGATGCGATGCACCGGGATTGTCCGGAGTCCAGTAATCGAGCGTAGAAGCCAGGAAGTTCGTTCCTTTATTTACACCTTCCAACTCTAAACGGGTTCCATTATACACTTTATTGCCAAAAACACCCTGCATGCCCAATAAAAGGTCAAATCCCTTGTAGCTTGCATTCAGATTTAATCCCATAGTCAGTGTCGGGAACGGACTGCCGCAATAGACACGATCGTCATCCGTAATTTTTCCGTCACCATTAGAATCCTTGAAACGGATATCTCCGGGTTTTGCATTCGGCTGAATCAAATTACCATCCTTTACATATGCATCTATCTCCGCCTGGTTCTGGAACAGACCTTCTGTTGGGATCAACCAGAAACCACCGATCGGATAGCCGGCCAACGTACGGGTCGTAGCTACATTGGTACGGTTTTTACCACCTTCAATCACCTGGTTGGCATCACCCATTTCTACAACTTCATTTTTCATCGCATTACCGGTCCAGGTAATTCCATAAGAAAAATCTTTTGAAGGGGCATCATTCCAACCCACAGTCCATTCCACACCTGTATTTTTAATTTTACCGGCATTACGGACGGGGTCGTTTGCACCACCTGTCGAAATAGGAATAGGCACTGTCAACAATATATCTTTAGTATTCTTACGATACCAGTCACCCGTGATCATCAACCGTGAGTTCATAAAAGCCATATCTACACCGATATTGGTCATTTCCGTTTCTTCCCATTTAATTGCCGGATTCGCAAAATCTTTCGGGAATGCACCACTGATCAAACCGCCGTTACCATCCGGATAATTAATATTGGATGTAATAACACTGGTGTACATATAGTCGTCAATTTCCTGATTACCCAGGATACCATATCCCGCTCTCAACTTCAACTGGTCCATCCAGCTCTTCGACTGTTCCATAAAATGTTCTTCCGCGATATTCCAACCGACCGAAACGGAGGGGAAATGTCCGTATCGATTCTCTTTGGCAAATTTGGAAGAACCGTCCCGGCGATAAGTCGCTGTAATCAAATAACGATTATCATATGAATAGAATACACGGGAAATGATTGAGGTCAACGCGCTCTCTTTCGACCATGTATCATTCATACGGTCCTGTGTAGCAGCACCTACTTCAGTTATTCCTTCAGGCAACCCCTTACCGGAAGCCAGTATATAACGGGTATGATAATTCTGATAAGAATATCCCAACAAAGCACTGATCTTATGTTTGCCGAATGTCTGATCAAACGTCAACAGATTTTCAATCAGGAAATTATTCTTTTGATAACGATATTCGGTCATATTGGATACAGCGTTATTACGCAAACCGAAATCATAGATATTTTCATAAGATGTATTCCGTTCAAAGGAGAGATCAGGAGTTGCATTCAGACGGTATTTAAATCCTAAAGGCAATTTAACCTCTGCATACAGGTTGATATAAGCATTATATGCATTCCATGTCCTGCGCGTCAGGTTTTCATCCAGGATACCCAACGGATTAGGAATATCGGTTGCATCACCATACACTTTACCATAGCCTCCCTTTTCGTTGGTCGGATCATATTTTTGAAGAGTCGGTATAGACTGAAGGATAATACCCAGATAACCACCGCGTGCAAAACCGTACAAAGGATTATTCTGTTGTGAACTGAACACGACATTGTTTCCAAAAGTAAACCAACCACGCTTATATTCCGATTTAAACTGGGCATTATAGCGTTGATAATTCGTACCTTTTATTGTTCCGTCCTGATTGACATAACCAAGACCTGTATAATAAGTAAAATACTTTGTGCCGCCTCTGACCGTCAGGTTATAATTCTGCATCAAGGCAGGTCCCATCATTTCATCCTGCCAGTCATTACTTTCTTTCATATCGGTTGCCATTTCAAGCGGACTGGCACCGATAGCCTGACGGGAAACAGTTGTCAGGCGCGCCCAATCTTCCGCTCCCAGCATATCCAGATATTTGGACGGAGTTTGCACACCGACATTCACCGAAGCATCGATAATCGGTTTTCCTTCCGTATTGGAACCGGATTTTGTGGTAACAATAATAACGCCATTGGCAGCACGTGAACCGTAGATGGCAGCAGAAGAGGCATCTTTCAGTACATCTATACTTTCAATATCGTTCGGATTCAGATGGTCCATGCTGCTCATATACATTCCATCCACAATATACAGCGGACTGGCATTGTTCAAAGTTCCGATACCACGAACCATGATACGGCTACTCTGTCCCGGAGCCCCCCCCTGGGATACGATATCGACCCCGGCAATTTTACCCTGAAGGGCCTGCCCGATATTCACATTACTCTGCGTACTCAGCTTCTCGGTACTGATATTTGCCACGGAACCGGTAAGGTCGGCTTTCTTCTGTGTACCATATCCGATTACGACCACTTCATCCAGAGTCTTGGTATCTTCCACCAATATAACACGAAGCGTATTCTGATTGGTAATTGTAATTTCTTTCGTCAGATAACCGATATAAGAAACTTCCAAAACTGAGCCGGATTGGGCCTCGATGGAAAATTCTCCATTGATATCTGTCACGGTACCGTTAGTCGTACCTTTAATTATCACATTCGCCCCGATAACCGGTTCGCCGTTTGAATCGAGTATCGTTCCATCGATTTTTCTTACCTGTTGCTGGATTTCAGCATCCGTTTTTCCTGTTACTTTGGTTAGTACGATATGCGTACCTTCCATATCAAAATCGATTTCCGAATCCTTCAGGATATTTCTAAGGACTGCCGATACCGGCTCATTTTTAACTTTGACAGAGACCTTGCGGTTCACATCTACCTGATTATTATAGATAAACAGATAATCGGTCTGTTTTTCGATTTCGCCTAATACTTCGTCCAGCTGGGCATTACGTTTACTAATACTCACCCGGGCATTTTGTGAATGTGTATTTTCTGCGAAAGAGCAGAACACACATACTAAGAGTAGGAACGTGGTGATTCGCATAATTCTAAAGATTTGTTTAAGTTTCGGGCTTTTAGGATAATACCTACCCGACAAAGAGTTTTTTTTCATACCTTTGTTGATGATTTGAAGTTAATACAGTTTTTAATTGAATTGTGTTGATTGAATGCCGGTAATTGCCCCCCAGCGTTTGCCGGCATTTTTCAGCTAGTGATCATGTATATTCATAAGCATTCTTTTAAAGTTAATAATATCATTCTTATAATCTTATTCTATATAAATTATCTGGTTCTCGTCATCTCGCTGATAAGTAAACTTGATATCCTTCTGCAATACCCTCAGCGCATAATCGATACCGTCTGTCTGTCGGAATTTACCTGTGTAAACGTATTTAAAGACATTCTTGTTTTTCACCTGAATTGTTAATCCATAGTATTTTTCAAAATCTTTCATAATGGATGTAAACGTTTCATTCTTAAAACAAATCAAGCCTTCTTTCCATCGGTAAGGATTATAGTCGTCCACAGCGGTTACATGCAATTTACCGTCTTGCAGAAAAACCTTATTGTTCGGTTTCAGAGTTATTTTTTGCGTGGAGTCGCTTGCTGAAGCTACCTTTACGCTACCCGACATTAACGTTGTTTCAAACTCGCCTGTTTCTGAATAGGCATTTACATCAAATTGGGTACCCAATACCTCTACGTTATAATTATCCGTTTGCACGATGAACGGTTTGCTTTTATCTTTTGTCACATCGAAATAGGCTTCTCCATCCAAGACCACCTGGCGATTATTTTTACCGAATTTCACCGGATATGACAGTGAAGTCCTGGCATTTAGCCAGACATTTGTGCCATCGACCAATGTGATATTGATACGTTGGCCTGCCGGGACAGTGATTGTCTGCATCGCCATCAATTCTTTTTCCAACGAAGACTGATAATAAAAATAACTTCCTCCCAAAGTGATTGCGACAACTGCGGCTATTTTGATTAACTCAGTTCTAAGAGAACTAAGGTTTATAGAAAATCTTTTCTTTCCGTTCTTAATTATTTCTTCATTCCCCAAAAGCAACATGGCATCAAACAATTTCCGTTCTTTCAAAAAGGCCAGGCGGTTCTCAGCAGACTCTTCCATCCACTGTTTTACAGCCGCTTCCTCCTCAAATGATGCGTTGCCTTCAAAAAATTTATATAATATATCTTTGTTCATTTTATATCGTTTAGGATTACCCTTCTATACTAATAGCAGTTCAGACTTGCATATCCCTAGTAAAAATATAAAAAAATATTACAAACTCAATTTTTCCTTTATATGATATTGTTTCCAGTGGTGTCAATAAAGACAGAAACAGCTCTGATTTTATCAAATTTGTTTGTGAAGTCTAACTCTCACCCCATTGCAGTGGGTATTTTTCCCCATTGCTGTGGGGATTATTCCCCTTTGTAGTGGGGGAAATTCCCCACATAAACAAAAACAGTGGGGAATTTTAGCGAAAGAAACTTTCTGCGGTAGAAATCCGATCCGCCCAATAGAGCTGAAATAAAATGATACTTTACATTTTATTTCTTTTTTTATCCTGCCGGGCCTGTTTTTGAATCCTTCCAAAGAAATATTAAAACTCTTTCTAGAGAAATAGATAAACCTTAGTTCTTTTAGAACTGAGTTAATCAAAATAGCCGCAGTCATCGCCCTTACGCTTGGCGGGAGTTTTATCTACCGGCAAATGCAAACGGAAAAGACTCCGATAGCATTGCAAACAATCACTGTCCCGGCAGGACAACGCATCAATATTACATTAGCTGACGGAACAAATGTCTGGCTGAACGCACGGACTACCATTCAATACCCAATCACCTTTAACGAAAAGGAACGTCTGGTCAAACTGGACGGCGAAGCCTATTTCGATGTGACAAAAGATAAAAGCAAACCGTTCATCGTGCAAACAAACAATTATAACGTAGAGGTATTGGGAACTAAATTCGATGTCGACTCTTATTCGGAAACAGAAATATTTGAAACAACCCTGATGGAAGGAAGTGTGAGAATTTCTTCCCTGACCGATGCAAACGAAAGCCTGATGCTCACACCACACAATAAAGCCTATCTGCATGATGGCAAACTGCGGGTGAAACCGGTAGACGATTATACGCCTTACCGCTGGCGGGAAGGCCTGATCTGTTTCAAAAACGAGACATTTGCATCGATCATGAAAGATTTTGAGAAATACTATGGGATAAACATCTATATCACAAACAAACAAGTACAAAAATACTTGTATACAGGAAAGTTCAGACAAACCGACGGCGTTGATTATGCATTGAGGGTTTTACAAAAAGATATAAAGTTTGCCTATGAACGGGATGACGACAATCACATTATTTATATCAAATGATTTTAACAATATGTTTCACCTAAATTAAAATGCTTATGGGATAAAAAATTTGTTAACCGTAATGCCGGTGAAAGCTGGGGGGCAATAGCCGGCAGACATCCAATTAACACAAACTAAATTATTAATTTATTAATTTCAAATCACAACAAAGTATGAAAGAAAACACTTTGTCGAGGTGTAATTATCGGGCACCGCGACCCTTAAAAATTTTCAGAATTATGAGAATCACGACATTCCTGCTCTTAGTATGTGTGTTCTGCACTTTTGCAGAAAATACACATTCACAAAATGCGAGGGTCAGTATTAACAAGAAAAATGTTCAACTGGAAACAGTACTGAACGAGATAGAACACCAGACTGATTACCTGTTTATCTACAACAACCAGGTAAACGTAAACAAGAAGGTGTCGTTAAAGGCTAAAAACCAGCCTGTCTCCAAAGTACTGGAAGAATTGTTGGCTAATTCGGGTATCACATATTCTGTAGAAGGAAACCATATCGTACTTGGCAAACAGACTATGGCTGCTGCTCCGCAACAAAGTAGTACAATCAGAGGTAAAGTAATCGACACCAATGGAGACCCCGTTATCGGTGCCAACATTGTCGAAAAAGGGACAACCAACGGAACTACAACGGACGTAGAAGGGAATTTCTCTATTAACGCAAAATCAGGCTCTACGCTGGTAATCACTTTCATCGGCTATGTCAGAGAAGAAGTGAAAGCTAACGCCGGAAGAAGAATGGAAATCATCTTACAGGAAGACTCCGAGACATTGGAAGAAGTCGTTGTCGTAGGATACGGTACCATGAAAAAAGCAGACTTGACAGGTTCTGTGGCAACCGTCGGTTCGGAAGTGATCGAAGACCGCCCGTTGACCAACCTGGGAGCCGGTTTGCAGGGCGCAATCGCCAACTTGAATATCAGCTCCTCCAACGGTGCTCCGGGAACAGGTTCTAAATTCAATATTCGTGGAACAACGAACTTATCAGGGGGAGAACCACTGATCCTGGTAGACGGTATCGAAATGGATCCGAACCTAATCAACCCGCAGGACGTAAAGGATGTAACCGTATTGAAAGATGCGGCTTCCGCGTCTATCTATGGTGCACGTGCCGCTTTCGGTGTAATCCTAATCACCACCAAGACAGGTTTCGTATCACAAAAACCGGTCGTTTCACTGAGCGCAAACTATTCCATCAACGTTCCGACCGTTCATGCCAATTATATGAACTCCATGGAATATACACAATGGATGAATGATGCCAACACGACAAGCAACGGTAGTAACTATTTCGATGACATTACTATGGAGCATGTCCGAAATTATTACAATGATCCGGTCAATAATCTTCCGGTATTCCATCATCCGGACGATGCAGCCAGCAAATACCGTTATTGTGGCAATACCGACTGGTATGAAGCCTTGAATAAGAAAAGTTATCCGATGCAACAGTACAACATCAGTGTACAAGGCGGTAGCGAAACAGCCAAATATATGACATCGGCCGGTATGTTCCAGCAGGACGGTATCTCTAAATGGACAGATGAAGATTACAAACGTTTCAATGTATTGCAACACGTAAACTACAAGGTAAACAACTGGTTGCAGGTTGGCTTGAGAGCTACTCTGTCAATGGTAAAAATGAATACCGGTCCACAAAATAAATATGGTAACAACTCTTTGGGAGCAACCATTCCGGGCGACAGCCGCCCCTTAATGCCTGTTTATCATCCGGACGGCCATTTTGCCGGTTATTGTGGCGACGGTTACTTTACGAATCAGGCAGCCTGGTTATCACAAGGTGGTTCTGCCGAAATGAGAAACAATAATATGTATGCAACGGCATTTGCAAAACTAAACCCACTTGAAGGTTTAGAAATTAACGTCGATTATACATATAATTACTATAACTATTCTTTCAAGAACCATGTACGTGAATACATTGACTATGATGCTGACGGAAATCCGGGTTCAATCTTCCCGCATACTTCTCCGAATCAGGTATCTTATACGAAGAATGAATCTCAATATGACGTATTCAATGCATACGCTACTTACAAGAAGAAATTCAATAAAGTACATGCTTTGGAAGGAATGATCGGTTTCAACCAGGAAAATGCAACTTATAAAGGTGTAGGGCTGAGCAGAAACAATCTGATCGCCAACGATATTCCATTCCTGAACCTGGCAACTGGTGACCGCTCAACCAGTGATTATATGAACCAGTGGGCCATCCGTGGTGCTTTCTTCCGTCTGTTCTATGCTTACGACGACAAATATCTGGTACAGGTAAATGGTCGTTACGACGGTTCTTCACGTTTCCCGAAAGATGATCGTTTTGCTTTCTTCCCGACATTCTCATTGGGTTGGAGACTTTCACAGGAGAAATTCTGGAAACCAATCGCACACATCGTTAATGACTTCAAGATCAGAGGTTCTTATGGAGCTTTAGGTAATCAGGTGTTACATCAAAATGGATATGCCTCTTATTATCCTTATATTTCTACTTATTCCACAGGTGAAGTAGGCTATTTGTTTAACGGTGAAAAGCAGATGGGTGTATATGCCCCTGGATTGGTAAGCGATCAGTTAACCTGGGAAACAGTTAAACAATGGGACTTAGGTTTTAACATCTCCATGTTTGACAGCAAGTTGACCGGAGAATTCGACTATTATGTACGAACAACAGAAGATATGTTGACAAAATCAAAGACGCTGCCTTCCATCTTAGGGGTTTCTGAGCCTCAAATGAATGCTGCCGACTTGAGGACCAAAGGATGGGAAGTAGCTTTAACATGGAAGTCTTCACTACAAAATGGCTTGGCCTATAGCGCAACATTATCTTTATCCGACTATCAGGCTGAAATTACCAAATATGATAACCCGACAAAGAACTTGTCCGATAGTTATTATGAGGGCAAGAAACTGGGTGAAATCTGGGGATTCGTCACAGAAGGTTTATTCCAATCGGACGAAGAAGCTTCTGCATGGGATCAGTCAAAAATTGTAGGTTTTACGCAATATGCCGGTGATATTAAATTTGCAGACTTGGATGGTGACGGCAAAGTGACAAGAGGCGAAAACACGGTCAATAATTCTGGTGACCTGAAAGTTATCGGTAATGAAACACCACGTTATAACTTCGGTATTCGCGGTACGGCCGAATATAAAGGCTTCGATTTCACATTATTTTTCCAGGGAACTATGAAACGTGATATTATACCATCTAAGACATTCTATTTGTCGCATTATGGTTCTCAATGGTCTGTTCCTCAAAAAATGAATTATGACTATTGGAGAGAAGATAATCGCGAAGCATTCTTCCCGCGCGCTCGCTTTAATGCAGATGCGACCAATCAAAATCAAACACGTTTTATGTTGAATGGTGCTTATATTCGCTGTAAACAGTTAGCACTGGGCTATACGATTCCAAAATATATCACGGAAAAGGCTAAAATCTCCAAGCTGAGAGTTTACTTCAATGCAGACAACCTGTTTGAATTCTCCGGAATGCCCGACACTTTCGATCCTGAATTGGCTACAGTAAATGCTTATCCATTTATCCGGTCATTCTCTTTTGGTGCTAACCTGACATTCTAAGATGGAAGATTGTAGAATAATTAAAATTAAAAACAGAATGAAAAAAGTATATTATATAGCGAGCTTGTCTTTATTACTCGGATTTTCAGCCTGTAATAATGACTTCATGGATTTATATCCCGAAGATAAGATCAATGACGAGACTTATTGGAAGACAGAAAGCGACTTGAAAAACTTTGCCAACCAGTTCTATACCACATTAGACAATACAGGAGCATATGGTAACGACAATGCTTCCGACAACCAAGCACATCAGTCGAAAGATGCTTTCATCTGGAGTGATTATACCATCCCTACAGCCGGAGGAGGCTGGTCTAAAAGCGATTGGGCCAACATCAGAAGCTGTAATTATTTCCTAGCACGTTACCACACAGTAGAAGGTATTCAAGAGAATATCGACCGATATGTAGGTGAGGTTTACTTCTTCAAAGCAAAGTTTTATTACGAGAAAGTGCTCCGCTTCGGCGATGTACCCTGGTTGACAACAGATCTGACCACTTCTTCGGAAGAGTTATATAACCCGCGTAATGATCGTGGAGTAGTTGTCGATTCTATCTGTGCCTGTCTGGACAAAGCCAGTGCATGGTTGCCGGAAACCATGAACGACACACGACTTAGTAAATATGCAGCACTATTATTAAAATCAAGAGTTTGTCTATTTGAAGGGACCTGGAGAAAATACAGAAATCTTGAAAATGCAGAAAAATATCTTCGTGCCAGTGTTGAAGCTGCCGAAAAAGTTATCAATAGTGGTAATTTCGACATCTATACAACAGGTAATATCGAAGATGACTACCATGCTTTGTTCAATCAGCAGGATTATACGAATAATAAAGAAGCGATCTTTTTTGCTGCCTATGTTACAGATAAGCGTATGAATAACCGCCCGCGTACAGTTCGCGAAGCCGGTACAGGCATGACCAAAGATTTTGTAGAATCATTCTTATGTGATGACGGTAAACCGATTGCATTAAGCGATCGTTACAAAGGAGATGCCAAATTCATGGATGAATTCGAAAATCGCGATCCTCGATTGAAACAATGTGTTTACACCCCTGACCGCCCTATCGCTATATTGGCTGACGGTTCGGAGGAGTATGAAAACTCTCCGGTTTTTAACAACATGACATTCACTGGCTACCGTTTGTATAAGATGTATTCTCCATTAGCAGAAGATAATGAATTTATTAAATGTACACTGGACGACCTGATTTACCGCTATGGTGAAGTTCTACTAAACTATGCGGAGGCTAAAGCCGAATTGGGAGAATGTGATCAGGTTGTTCTGGATAAAACGATCAACAAACTGCGTGACCGTGTAGGTATGAAACATTTAACAGTCGATGTTGGCTTCACCGACCCGAACTGGCCAAAATGGGAAACAGCGATCTCTCCGCTTCTCAATGAAATACGTCGTGAACGCCGCGTAGAATTAGCCTGCGAAGGTCTTCGCTGGGATGACTTACGCAGATGGAAAGCCGGTAAATTACTGGAAAACCAGAAAACTTACCTGGGTCCGCGTGACCCGGCAACCGGCGAATACCGTGTTCTCTATCCGGGTATGACACGTACATGGTACGATCGTTTATACCTGTATCCGATCCCGACAGACGAGTTTACTTACAATCCTAATCTGTTACCGCAGAATCCGGGTTGGACAAACTAATAATGTGCCAATGAGCTAATGTGCCAATATGCCAATAAGGCAATATGCTAATGTACCAGTTTTAAGAATTTTAGATCCATGGTATTTTATTGGCATATTGACACATTAGCATATTGGCATATTATTTTTCACTATACTTGCATCTGAAATATAATCTGACTCAATCATGAAAAAAACATTTGTAGGATTACTGGCAGCCTTGTCAGTTCTTGTTTCCTGTTCATCCAACGAACCGACGAACGTTGTCACCCCAAACGCACGGCAACTGGCCTGGGCCGATGCCGAAGTCGGCGTATTGATCCATTTTGATATGCCTGTTTACCAACCGGACTACAATTTCAGGAAATGGGGAACGCATCCGGACGCATCCATTTTCAACCCGACAGAATTGAATACCGACCAATGGCTGGAAACCGCGCACAAACTGGGAGCCAAATATGCCGTACTGGTAGCCAAGCATTGCAGTGGGTTCAGCCTGTGGCCAACGGAAGCACATGATTACAGTATCAAACAATCCCCCTGGAAAAACGGCGAAGGTGATATTGTTGCCGATTTTATCGCTTCCTGTAAAAAGTATAACATCAAACCGGGAATCTATGCCAGCACAACGGCAAACGGTTATCTGTATGTAGACAATCCCGGCGTTGTCCAGGAAGGCGGTCCGGTCACTCAGGAAGAATACAACAAAATCGTAACGCAGCAATTGACCGAGTTATGGAGCAATTACGGGGAATTATTTGAAATATGGTTTGATGGCGGCGTGCTTTCCAAAGACCAGGGCGGTGCAGACGTACTATCCCTGGTACAGAAACTACAACCCAATGCCATCGCTTTCCAGGGTCCGTACGGTCATCCCAACCTGATCAGATGGGTAGGCAATGAGGAAGGTGTCGCCCCTTATCCGTGTTGGTCTACTGCCGATTCGACAACCAATGCCGACGGCACGCGTGTTATAAATGGCTTGAACGGCGATCCTTTCGCCCCGTTCTGGTGTCCGGGGGAATCAGATTTCACCCTGCGCTGGAATCGTTCCTTCCAGGGAGGCTGGTTCTGGACGGCCGGACAGGATAGCATGATGTTCACTCTCCCCGAACTACTAACAAAATATGAGACCAGTGTAGGAAGAAACACGAATATGCTTTTAGGTTTGGTTGTCGATAATAAAGGTCTTATCCCTGAAGCCGACGTCCGTCAGGTCGAAGCACTTGGCCATGAGATTGCACGCCAATATGGAACACCGCTACAACAAATAGCTGGTACCGGATCAGAATACACCATTTCTTTCGATAAACCGACCAGCATAAACCGTGTCGTCATACAGGAAGATATATCCAAAGGGGAACGGACACTGAAATATTTACTGAAAGGTAAAAAAGAAAATGAATGGATCGAGTTATCTTCGGGTAGCAGCATCGGACATAAACATATTAACAGATTTGACTCCCAAACAGTTGAAGCGATAAAATTAGTTGTGACCGAATCGAAAGCGGATCCTCAGATAATAAATTTCTCCGTATTCGAAACGCTCTAAATAAATTTGAATTAAAGGCCTTTGAGAAAATATTCTATCAGAGGTCTTTATTTTTATTCCCAAAGCTTTTTTATTTCTCATAAACGATAGACCGAACCTTTGATTTTAGTATAATTGTCTTATATTTGCTACACAAAACACAAGTATGCAAGTAGATGAAAGTAAAATAAAATGGCGTCAATTTGTTTCCGGTGATAACGAATCGTACAGCTGGATATACACTACTTATGTACAAATTTTATACCGGTACGGCCTCCGTTTTACTTCTGACCCTGAAATTATAAAAGATTGTATACAAGAAGTTTTCACTTCGCTGTATAAAAACAGGAATAGCCTCATCACTCCTGATAATATCAAAGTATACTTATTCGTTTCTGTAAAAAACTGCCTTATACGCACTCTATATAAGGAATCTTTTTATGACCGGGAATTACCGGAAAACATTCAATTTTCATTAGAATCTACCGTCGAAGAAGATTTCATCAATAATGAACAATATGCCAATCAGCAGAAAATGATCAATGAGATCCTTGCTCTTTTAACGCCCCGTCAAAAAGAAATTATCTATTACCGTTTTATCCAAGAATTAAGTATGGATGAAATATGCATACTGATGAACCTTAATTATCAATCTGCACAGAACCTGATTCAGCGTTCACTCAAAAAAGTAAGACAAAATTACGATTCCATTGAAGTATTCCTATTAATACTCGCTATTTCACTAAAATAAAATATTTTCTAAAATTTCTTTTTTTAAGTGAGTATAAAAAAAGAATTGATGTATCCTCATTCTAAAAGCACCTCCGAAATGAATAAGGATTATACAAAATATAAAGCCCATCAGCTGTTGAATGATGATTATTTCCTGGAATCGATATTACATCCGACTACTCAGGACCATCAATTCTGGCAACAACTTCAGGACGAAAACGAATCCTTTAAACAGGAGATGCAGATTGCACACTCTTTCCTAAAAAATATAAAAACATCTACAGAAGCTCATTTTTTACCGGGAGGAGAACAAAAAGAGCTTTGGAAACGTATTCAGACAGCAAATAATAAGTATGACTTAAAGAAACGCCGGAACAGTTTCCTGAAAATAACAGCTGTAGCAGCCGCGTCTTTACTGGCTATACTTACCTATGGATGGTATAGCATATATTCCAATAAATCCGAAATTAATTATGAAGCGATTATCGAATCGATCCCCTCAACAGATGATGCTTCGGAAAATGTTCAATTAATCCTTTCAGAGAATAAAAAGCTCTCGATTGAAGGGAAAGAGACTCAACTCGAATATAATGAAGAAGGAAGTATTAGCGTTAATTCACAAGATATAGAAGTAGGGAAAGAAAAACAAAAAGAGAAAGAAGTTCAATCGTTCAACCAATTGATCGTCCCTGTCGGCAAACGTTCTTTCGTCACATTTGCAGATGGTAGTAAATTATGGGTAAATTCCGGTTCGAAAGTTATTTATCCGAACAAATTCTCAGATCATAGTCGGGAGATCTTCGTTGAAGGTGAAATTTATCTGGATGTGGTTCATGACGAAAAACGACCGTTTATCGTGAAGACAAAAAAGATGGTAATCAGAGACCTCGGAACGCAGTTCAATGTCTCAGCCTATGAAAACGAATCCTACAGCAATGTCGTACTGGTAGAAGGGAAAGTGGAAGTACAGGTAAAAGGCCGCAAGAAAAACACTATCAGTCCGAACCAGTTGTTCTCGTACGACAATTCTAATGACAAGATTTATACTTCAACTGTTAATACCCAGGATTATGTTGCCTGGAAAGATGGCTATTACCAGTTCAAGCATCAAAAGATGAATATTGTACTCGAAAAACTTTGTAAGTACTATGGGGTTAAAATCCACTGGGACGATAAAGTTAGTGAACTAACTTGTAGCGGTAAGCTGGATCTGAAAGATGATTTGGACAAGGTATTCAATGCACTGCGGAATGCTGCGCCGATTGAAATAGAACAAACAAATGAATTTATAAACATTATTGTTAAACATTAAAATTCAAATTAATATGGGACCTTAAATTAAGCTGGGTAAAAGTCTAGGACTTACCCATTATCAAATCACTAGTATTAAACCGTATTATAAACTTAAATCGTTACAGAATATGAATAAGCAAACCTGGTTTAGTCAAGGGAAAACCAAACAAAAAAGACTAATACGCGCCATGAAATTTTTTTTACTTTTTGCATTTTTAACCGTCGGATCATGCTTTGCCTCAGAAACATATTCTCAGGAAGCATCATTCTCTATCAACTACAATAATAAGACAGTTAAAGAAGTTATTAATGAAATAGAAAATAGCAGTGAGTTTATTTTCTTTTATCTCGACAAATCAATCGACTTGAACCGCAAAGTGTCTATCAATGTTGAAAACAAAAAGATAGATACAATACTCAATCAGTTATTTTCCGTGCCGGAAAATAACTATTCTATATCTGACCGTCAGATAATCATTTCAAAGAAAGAAGTACCTGTAAACACTGAAACAAATCAGAAAGACACTCGTACAATTTCAGGTACCATAAGGGATAACATGGGACCAGTAACTGGAGCTAATATCCTTGTCAAAGGAACCACAAACGGAACTATTACTGATTTAGATGGAAAATTCACATTGGAAAATGTTCCGGCAAATGCTATTCTGCAAGTGTCGTACATCGGCTATCTGCCACAAGAAATCGAAATAAACAACCAGACATTGTTCAACATTGTATTAGAAGAGGACAATCAAGCTCTTGACGAGGTTGTAGTTGTTGGCTATGGTACAGTCCGTAAAGCAGACTTGGCCGGATCTGTATCCGTTTTGGACAGCAAATCATTTAAAGACCAACCGATCAAACAGGTCTCTGATGCATTGCAAGGACGCGTATCAGGTGTTCAAGTACAGAATAGTGGTGTACCGGGCGGTACGGTTAAGATCCGTGTCCGCGGTTCAGGTTCTATCAACCGTAGCAATGATCCGTTGTATGTAATCGACGGCATTGTTCGTGAAAGTGGTCTGACAGGATTGAACCCGGAAGACATTCAGTCTATGCAGATTTTAAAAGATGCATCTTCTACGGCTATCTACGGTTCGCGTGGAGCCAACGGTGTTGTTTTGATTACGACAAAAACAGGTAAAGCCAACACACGGCAGGTGATGCTCGATGCACAAATCGGTATCGGTACAGTCGCTAAACGTTATGATACGCTGAATCCATATGAATTTGCTACATTATATAATACTTATAGAGCCAATACATTCTCTTCCGATCAATTGTCTGCTTTTCAAAATGGAACGGCTGGTACAGATTGGCAGGATGAGATTTATAAGACAGGTATTACGCAAGATTACAAACTGACATTCTCCGGTGGTAGCGATAAAATTCAATATTTAGTTTCCGGTAACTATGTAGGACAAGAAGGCGTCGTTATTGAGAATTCAAACAAACGTTATCAAGCTCGTGCCAATATCACCTCTCAAGTATTGGATTGGTTGCATGTTACCGCTGATGTGAATGCATCTCATAATGTAAGAAAAAGCGGAGACTTCAATGCTGGAAAAGGTAATATTATTAATGTAGCAATGAACTATTCTCCAGTACTCGGTATTTTAAATGAAAATGGTACATATACCCGAGATCCATACAGTGCTTTGACCCAAAATAATCCGGTGGGAATACTGAGAGAACAAGTAGGAGAAACTCTTAACGATATTGTCAATGCCCGCATCGATTTAAAATTTAATATTCTCCCTGGATTAACATTTACAACTAGTAATGGTATAGATTATAATGATCAGAAAGGATATTCATTCTCAACCAAAAAGGTTACTAACAGCAATAACGGTATGGGAAATAGTGATGCTTACCGGATGACGTTACAAACGACCAACAATTTGACTTATCAAAACAAATGGGATGACCATGCTCTTACTGCAACTGCTGTTTACGAAGCGACTCAGTCCGAATATCGTTATATGACATTAAACGGTTCTGGTTTGTTGACCGAAAGTGTTGGTTGGTGGAATGTTAATATGGCTTCCAGCCGTACTTCAGACAACAGTTATTCTAAATGGGCATTGATGTCAGGTGTAGGCCGCGTAATGTATAACTATAAAGACCGATATATGTTGACAGGGACAATCCGTGCCGACGGCTCTTCCAAATTCTTTGATGACAAGTGGGGGTGGTTCCCATCTATTGCTGCTGCCTGGTCTTTAAGTAATGAAGGTTTTATGGAAAATCAAAACATATTCCAGGATTTGAAGATTCGTGCCAGCTACGGTTTGATCGGTAGCCAGGCTATTGACCCATATGCAACATTAGGATTGATGTCTAAAGCGATGTATGCTTTCGGAGGTGCTTCTCAATACACAGGTTATTGGGTAGGAACAACAGTGGCTACTCCGAATCTATCATGGGAAACAACACATCAATTCGACTTAGGCGTAGACCTTTCTGTATTGAATCACCGTCTGAATATCTCATTTGATTATTTTGATAAGAGAACAAAAGACGGTTTGTTGCAACGCTCCATTCCGAATTATGATGGCGGTGGTTCTTATTGGGTAAATGCGGCTGAAGTAAGCAACCGAGGTATTGACTTTTCTATCAATGCAACAATCTTCGACACTCCTGATTTTAGCTGGAGTTCAACATTCAACGGTACTTATCTGAAGAATGAAGTAAAAGACTTAGGTGGATTAGACTTCGTTTCCGGAATTTCTCCGGCAGCAGGTATGATCCCGACAGATGGTGTAACCCGCGTGGAAGTAGGACAACCTATCGGTGCTTTCTACGGTTACAAATGGACTGGTCTGGATGCAGAAGGCAAAGATTCGTTTGAAGATATAAATAATGACAACATAATAGATAGCAGCGACCGTTCTTTCATTGGAAAATCCACTCCTGATTTTACATTAGGATGGAATAATACGCTCCGTTGGAAAAATTGGGATTTGAATCTATTCTTTACAGGTTCGTTTGGAGCCGACCGCCTGAATTTGGTTCGCTTTACGGGAACTGCTATGACTGGAGATTTCGCATTCATCACGTTACGTGAATACTTAAATAACAACTATGATGTGAAGGGAACTTCAGCCCGTTATCCTTCAGTTTCTGTTACAGGCAATGATTATCAATCAGCCTCCGTTTCCACGAAGTTCCTGGAATCTGCAAACTATTTCCGTTTGGACAACCTAAGTTTATCTTATAACTTACCGAAAAAAGTAGCAAAGTTTGCTGATCTTCGCTTTACATTCAGTTGTCAGAATCTGTTTACGATTACCAGCTATAAAGGAATGGATCCGGCAGGAATCTCTTTCATTGGTAATGGTAGCGTCGACGTAAATGACGGTATTGATTTAGGAGCTTATCCGTTGACTCGTTCTTATACATTTGGTGTTCGCTTGAATTTCTAACCATTAAATAAAGATATAATATTATGAAAACTAAATATATAGTATATGCTTTAGGTCTGGCTTTACTGTCAACCTCTTGTAATGATTTCCTGGATGAAGATCCGAAGGGACAATTAACTCCCTCGACGTTCTTCTCCACTCAGGAAGAATTGGATATGGCTACTTATGCTTTATATAATAAGATATGTATGATCCAAACCAATACCAATCCTACCATTCCCAGTTGGCAGGGTGACGATTTGACTACTAATCCAGGCAGTAATAAACAAGCCTATGCAGAGGTTGATGCATTCCATCCGACCGATGCGAATAAAGGAATAGAAGCCGCCTGGCAAACCTCTTATACAGCTATCAAGGCTGCAAACTACATTATTTTAAATGCAGAAAGGACTCCAACCACAAAGGAAGAAGTCAACATTGCAATCGGTCAGGCAAAATACTGGCGTGCAGTCAACTATTTCTGGTTAGTTCGTCGTTGGGGACCTATACCTTTAGTATTGGATAATGAAGTGAATTATGAACGTCCACTGGCTTCTGTTGAAGAAGTGTATACTCAAATAGTAAAGGACTTGCAAGATTGTATTGCAACACTTCCAACTGATTATTCTGCAGCTCCGCGCAAATATGAAGGTGCTAATGTATATATCACGAAGCAAGCTTCTCAAGCGACTTTGGCTGCTGTTTATATGGCAATGGCAGGTTGGCCATTGAAACAAACGCAATATTATGCTTCCGCAGCAGAACAGGCTAAGGCTGTTATCGATGGTGTAAACGCAGGTACGTATGAATATATTCTGGAACCGGAATATAAATATGTATACGCTCCGAGTCATAATTATACAAACGAAACGGTTGTAGGTATCAACTACTCTCGTGCATTTACATGGGTTGAAGACTCTCAGATGACAGATAGTAACCTGTTCGAATCGCTCGGTGGTTGGGGTGATGGTTGGGGTGAAATTAAGTTCTGGAAAGAATTCCCAGCAGGTCCTCGTAAAGATGCAACCTATAACCCTAAAATCTTGAAGAAAAATACAGCAGGAAATAAATTACTGGACTGGTGGGATAAGGATATACCGGAACAACATCCTATGTTCTGTATCTTTACAATCGGTGAAGATGGTGGTGATTATGATTATACGAAACCAGCCAATACCGGTTGGATGACCAATGACCATCGCCACCGTTTGATCCGCTACTCAGAAGTGTTGCTATGGTACGCTGAAGCACAGGCACGTGCAGATGGTACTCCTAATGCCATGGCTTATGAATGTTTGAATAAAGTACGAGAACGTGCAGGTTTGGAACCGGTATCCGGATTAAGCGGTTCTGCTTTTGCCGATGCTGCATTTAAAGAACACGGTTGGGAAGTTGCAGGCTACTGGGTTGGTATGGTAACTCGCCGTGACGACCAGATGCGTATGGAATTGTTGGAACAGACCTTCAACGAACGTAAAACCAATACTCCGATTGAAGTAGCTCCTGGTGTTTCTATTGCAGAAACTGTATTAATTCCTGATGCAACTACATGGCAAGGTGAAAAGTCAATTTATTTACCTTATCCCTCAACAGACAAACAGCAGAATTCAAACCTAACACGTTGAATTACATTACAAATAAGGTATTAGTCAAATTTTTCTAAGGCTTAAGCCTTATTAAGAACTGTCCCGGGAGTGATCTCGGGGCAGTTTTACTCCTCACCCATGTTTTTAATTTCTTTTTATGTATACATTCTTAAATTATTAATTATAGCAACCATGAAATCTAAATTCTTACCACTTCTATTATTGTGTGCCGGTACCCTTTGGGGACAACAGGTTAACATGAAATCTGTAACAGAGAAAATTCCGACCTATCAGATCGGTGCCCCGGAAATTGATCCGATCTTTTTTACCGGCCGCGTTTATCAGGGAGCGGAAGGATATATTTATCCTTATCCCCTTTACGATGTCCTGACAGAAAAGCAAGTCCAGCAAGATTACAATGTACTCCGGCTGGACAATCAGTATGTCGACATTGCCATTCTTCCGGAGATCGGCGGTCGTATTTTTGCCGCCTCCGACAAAACCAACGACTATCCTTTCTTTTACACCCAAACAGGAGTAAAACCAGCCTTGATCGGTATGTTAGGTGCCTGGCTTTCGGGAGGTGTCGAATGGAATATCCCCGACCATCACCGTGCCAGCAGTTACATGCCCATCAACTGGACAATGAAAGAAAATGAAGACGGAAGCAAGACAATCTGGGTGGGAGAAACAGAATTACGTCACCGGCTAAAATGGTCGGTAGGTGTATCGGTATACCCCAACCGTTCCTGGGTGGAAGCAAAAATCAAAGTGATCAACCCGACCCCGATGATCCAGTCGATGCTGTACTGGGCAAATGTATCCGTCCATTGTAACGATCAATATCAGGTGATATTCCCGCCTGATGTACAATTCGGAGCCGACCACCATAAAGTATACTTCACAAACTGGCCGATCGGAGAAGCAAACCTCGGCAGTGGGGAAAATGACGATTTATCCTGGTGGAAAAACTTTACAGGAAACTCCCGTTCAATTTTTGCCTGGGGAAGCGAAATGTCTTTCCTTGCCGGTTACGACTATGGAAAAGATGCAGGAACAGTACATGTAGCTAACCGCCATATCGTACCCGGAAAGAAATTCTTCTTATGGGGAAACAACGCGAACGGCGAGATGTGGAACAAAATACTATCCGACAACGACGGACATTACCTGGAGTTGATGGTAGGCGGTTATTCCGATAACCAACCGGATTACAGCTGGATAAACCCGGGCGAAATCCGCGAATTCAGCCAAATATGGTATCCGATAAAAGGTATCAAAGGCGTAAAGAATGCCACGAATGATGCAGCCGTAAACTTTGAACCGACCGAAGGCAACAACTATCGTGTAGGTTATTGCGCAACTACTTTGTACGAAAATGCCCGTGTTGTCGTAAAATATAAAGACCGGATAATAATGGATAGGCGGATCAACATCGATCCGGACAAATATTTCCTCGAACAGGTATCCGTGCCCGATCCGTCAGATCCCTCGGCACTTTATACTGCACTTTACGATGCTGAAGGTAACCTACTGGTCGATTACCGTCCGATCGTACAGGAAGAAAAACCGCTTCCTAAAGTCATCGACGGCACCAAGCCAGTCAAAGAATATAAAACAAATGAAGAGCTTTACCTAGCTGGTCTCCGCGTCGACCAGTTCAACAATGCCCGTCTGGATTATATGGATTTCTATAACGAAGCTCTTTTACGTGACTCGATGGATGCCCGCGTAAATATCGAAGTAGGGAAACATTATATCCGTCAGGGGAAATGGGAAAAAGCGGAACAACATTTATTACGTGCCCAGACACGTTTGTCTCACGATTATACAACGGTAAAGAACACGGAAGCGCTTTATTATCTGGGGTATCTATATCAGATGACAGACAATATCGGCAAAGCGACGGATGCTTATTGGGCTGCTACCTGGACTCCCGACTTCAAACATCGTTCTTTCTATGAACTGGCTGTCCTGGCAGTGAAAGACAAGGATTACAAGCGGGCTATGGACATGATTATCCAATCGCTTTACGTAGGAGGACGCGACTTACAGGCACTTACTCTCAAAGCCTACATTCTTCGGATGCAGGGTAAGAAAGAGGAAGCACAGGAAACGATCCGTTATATCCAGCAGATCGATCCGCTCGATTACTGGAGTGCTGCCGAAACCAACTTATCCGTTTCACAAGGTGCTTCTTTCCTAAAAGCCGGAACGAATCATAACAGCAAAGGGATCATTGCCGTACAGGAATTGCTGGAGGTCGTGAACAATTACATGACAATCGGAGCCACAGAAGATGCACTGACCTTACTGAACAGTGCCATTTCTTTAGGCGAACCCTATATTTCTTATCCGCTACTTTATTATTACAAAGCATATAACCTGTTGAAAGGAAAGAATACAACAGAGTTCCAGGCTTGTCTGGATAAAGCCGCATCATTATCGCCGTTGAACAACTATCCTTTCCGGATCGAAGAAATAGTTCTTTTCACAACGCTATTGCAGGAAAGACCGAATGATGCACTCCTCCACTATCACCTGGGGAACTTACTCTATTACCTGGGACAAAAAGAGAGTGGTCTAGAACACTGGCTACACGCAACAGAGGCTGATCCTGCCTTCGCTATCGCAGCGCGTAATGTTGGTTTCGGATACGGATGTCTGAACGATCTGGAAAAATCCATGAAGTATTATGACAGAGCAATCAATGCTAACCCGAATGATCCGTTATTACTAACAGAATCGGATAAAATATATGAGCAGGCGAATGTTCCGGCAACCCAGCGATTAAAAAGACTGGAATCCCATCTGAAAACCGTCATGAAACATGACGATGCCGTAATGCGGTTACTTACACTCTATAATGCCACAGCAAAATATGATAAAGCAATAAAAATAATGGATACCAGACATTTCCATTTATGGGAAGGCGGCGGACAGGTACACGACATCTATGTTGATTCGCATATGTTGAAAGGAATGCAACTTCTAAAAAGAAAACAGTATAAAGAAGCGATCCGGGAATTCGACCTGGCTAATCAGTATCCTGCCAATTTGGAAGTAGCTCCGTCTCCCCGGGGTGGTTATGAAGCCAAGGTATATTATTTATCCGGTATTGCATACGAAGCTATGAAACAAGCAGACAAAGCCAGGGAATGTTTTGAAAAATCTGCTGAAACACACTTCAGGGACTACCTGACAGATCTGAATTACTACAAAATAAAATCTCTCAGGAAATTAAATAAAAATGAAAAAGCAGATGCTGTTTTAAGCAATATGCAAAAAACACTGGAACGCATGCAACAAAACCTGATGGATTCATATGCTAAGTTCGGTGAAGCCAATCAGAACGTACAACAGAGCAATATCTCCTATTACTCCGGTCTGATACATCTGCTACTGAAGAATCCGTCGGCAGCAAAAAATGATTTTAATCAGGCTATTCAGCTGTATCCGGGAAATATTTGGGCTAAATTAATGAATGAGGATGTTCATTGAAAAATAAAGCCTAATCCAAATAAAAGAACGATCTTTCAGAACAATTGAAGGTCGTTCTTTTGTTTTATATAAGAATCCCCCAAACAAAGAGAGAAACGGTAACATTATTTTTATTATATTTACGACCGATTACAAATTTCGGGGAATGGAGAATACAACAGACTTAAAAGCATTCAATCAATTATTTACAGATTACCAGGGCCGGTTCATCCGCTTTGCTAATACGTATGTAAGGGATATAGCTGTTGCTGAAGACTTTACTATCGAAGCCCTGATGTATTACTGGGAGAATCGTCATTCATTGGAAAAAGACTCGAATGTGCCTGCCTATATTCTTACTATCATAAAAAACAAATGCCTGAACTATTTGCAGCACCTGCAGGTTAGAGAAGATGTCAACGAACAATTACTGAATCATGCCGAATGGGAACTGAATACCCGCATATCGACTTTGGAAGCCTGTGATCCCGACGAACTATTTACTGCCGAAGCACAAGAAATAGTCAATAAAACCCTGGCCGTTTTACCAGAACAAACCAGAGTCGTATTCATTATGAGCCGTTATGAAAACAAATCTCATAAAACGATTGCGGAAACGTTGGGAATAACCACAAAAGGGGTCGAGTACCATATTTCCAAAGCATTGAAGAAATTACATACCAACCTGAAAGATTATTATCCGGTTTTCCTGTATTTATTTTATATAAATTAGTTGTTACAGTTTTTTTTCGAGGATTAACCGGTGGCGGCACTGAATGCCATTTTCCCAGATCGGTTCCGGATAATTACGTACAAAATAATCACGGTCCAACTCTTTCAGGTCAAAACCTTCCTGCTGGTACAACATCATGGGACCGGGAGCAGAAGTACCGGTACAGACTTTCAACAGAGCGATTCGATTCGATCGCGCCCATTCATCAAAGACAAAGCGAAGCAAACGGCGTGCAATACCTCTCCGCTGGAAAGACTCACCTACGGCAAGGTTCAACACTACTGCCCCGTTTACAGACTGTTTCTGAACAACAATCACTCCTACGGCTTGTCCTTCACACAAAGCGACAAAACAATCGGATGTTTTCAGATAACTATCTACCAACTCGCGGTTCGGATCCGCTAACAGAAGCAAATCATAAGGATAGTCTGTCGTTTGTTCAATACGTATCTCCATATCAGGCAATTATTTCTACAATATTTCCGTCAGGATCAGCAATGGCCCCCTCATAAAAACCATCTCCCGTCGTTCGTGGTTCACCGAGTACTGTATAACCATTTTCACGAAACAGTTCTATCATACTATCTACCTTTTCCTTTGAACCGATAGAGAAAGCAAAGTGGGCAAGACCTATAAACAGCCCAGCCCTCTCTTCTGTAATATCTGTCCGTTGCATAATTTCCAGGGAAGCCCCTCCCTCAAAAGTCACAAAATAAGAAGCAAACCCTTTCTTGGGATTCACGTATTTTTCATTGCTTTTCCCATTAAAATACGTTGTATAAAATTCACGGGAACGTTCTAATTCTTTCGTCCAAATCGCTATATGACTCAATTGCATATGATAATAAATGATTGGTGAAATACAAAGATAGACAAAAAACCCGGACAGACATAACATCTATCCGGGCCTTTCTAAAATCAGATAATATCTTATTTGCAGATACGGCAATTGGCACAACGTGCCAGTTCTCCACGAAAACGTTTTTCCACCAGCTTATGCAAACGGTCTTTCAAAGCATCCAGACGCACATGGTCAATCACATCCGACGTAAATGCTACACTCAGCATCATACGGGCTTCGCTCAATGGTATACCGCGGCTACGCATATAGAACAATGCATTCTCATCCAACTGCCCGGTCGTCATACCGTGCGAACATTTCACATCATCCGCATAAATCTCCAATTGCGGCTTACTATACATACGGGCTTCACGGGTAGCACAGAGGTTGCGATTTGTCTGAAAAGCAGCCGTTTTTTGGGCACCTTCCTTTACCAGGATACGGCCGCTGAATGCACCGACTGCATGGTCATCCAGAACATTCTTGAATAACTCATTGCTGGTACAATTCGGCACAGCATGCGTAATATGGCTATACGTATCCACCTGTTGCTCACGGTCCATAACGGACATTCCACAAAGGGTTGTTTCTGCATATTCGCCGTTCAGTTCAATATAATAGTTGTTACGCGTAAGGCCGTTATTCAAGGTAATACCATTTACCAGGACATTGCTGGAAGCCTCCTGTTTCACATGGACCGAGGCAAAGCGGGAAGTGGAAATGCTGCTTTCTTCCAGATCATAGTAATCAAAGTAAGCACCTTCGCCGGCAAATATCTCAACGACCTGGGTAGCCAGGAATTCCACATCGTCGATGCTATGATCGCAGATAAGCAATTTGGCTTCCGAACGCGGTTCCATAATAACCAGGATACGGCGGTTTGCCATAACATCCACGTCACTGCGGAATATATTAATCAGCTGGATAGGACGTTCCACAGCCACACCTTCCGGCACATAAAGCACGAAACCGTCCTGTGCCAGCATCGTATTCAATGCGATGATACCGTCATGGCTGCTTTTTGCCACTTTGCCGTAATAACGGGCTGCCACTTCCGGATATTGCTCCGCAAAGTTTTTCAAGCCGCCGGCGTATACTCCTTCCGGCAGATGCGCTTTCGGCATCATCTTATCGTAGAACGTGTCGTTCACGACAAAATAGAGGGAAGTACTCAGGTTCGGGACATCGCAACGGAACACGTCATACGGATTGACCGGAATAGCCAAGCGATTGATATTCACCCCGTAGTCGGGGGCAAAAGCCTGCGCTACATCTGTATATTTATAATCTTCACTCTTTACCGAAGGAAAACCCAGGCGATCGAAATCGGCCAGTGCCTCAGCACGCGGAGCATTCATCACCGCTGCGCTATGACGACACACCAGGTCCTCATATCTGGTAAAAAGATCGATATATTGTTGTTCGGCTCTCATCTCACTCATCCCCCATCTCTTTCTTGATCCAGTCGTAGCCTTTTTCTTCCAGTTCGAGGGCCAGTTCCGGACCAGCTGTTTTTACGATACGCCCTTTGTATAATACATGTACCACATCGGGTTTGATATAATCCAACAAACGCTGGTAGTGAGTAATTACGATTGCTGCGTTTTCCGGTGTACGCAACTGATTGACACCATTCGCCACGATACGGAGCGCATCGATATCCAGACCGCTGTCCGTCTCATCCAGGATAGCCAGTTTAGGTTCCAGCATAGCCATTTGGAAAATCTCGTTACGTTTCTTTTCACCACCGGAGAAACCTTCGTTCACGCTACGACTCGCCAGTTTGTTATCCAGTTCGACGATAGCACGTTTCTCACGCATCAGTTTCAGAAAATCGGTTGCGGAAACCGGTTCAAGACCGTTATATTTACGGTGCTCATTCAAGGCGGCACGCATAAAATTCACCATGCTTACACCCGGGATCTCCACCGGATACTGGAAACTCAGGAAAATACCTTCACGGCTGCGGTCTTCGGGTTCCAACTCCAGCAGGTTCTTCCCGTTGAAGATCACCTCGCCCTGAGTTACCTCGAAAGCCGGATTACCTACCAGCACACTGCTGAGTGTACTCTTTCCCGAACCGTTCGGACCCATGATGGCATGTACCTCACCAGCCTTTACAGAAAGGTCGATACCTTTCAATATCTCTTTGCCATTCACGTTGGCATGTAAGTTCTTTATTTCTAACATATTTATAGTTATTATATATTATACTTCCCTTCTCCCGGCAGTTCCCCTTCCCGGATATAGGCAACAGATACGATAAGGCGACAGTGTGCGTTCTACCTATGACGCACCGTGCGCGCTAATGTAGAACGCATCATGCGTCATAGGTAGGACGCACTGCGCGTGCTAGCTTAAGCGCATGCCTTCGCCTTAGCTGAGTCATCCAACGCTTCCCTCCAGGGAGATGGTCAGCAGCTTCTGTGCTTCGACGGCAAACTCCATCGGGAGCTTGTTCATTACCTCACGGGCATAGCCGTTTACGATCAGACCGACGGCCTCTTCGACGGAGATACCGCGTTGCTGGCAATAGAACAATTGTTCTTCGCTGATCTTGCTCGTTGTAGCTTCGTGCTCCACCACGGCCGTTTCATTCTGTATATCGGCATAAGGGAATGTATGGGCGCCACAGGTAGAACTCAGCAGCAGACTGTCGCACTGGCTATGGTTACGGGCACCTTCCGCACGCGGAGATACTTTCACCAGGCCACGATAACTGTTCTGGCTATGACCGGCCGAAATACCTTTCGACACGATCGTACTTTTCGTATTCTTACCCAGGTGGATCATCTTCGTTCCAGTATCCGCTTGCTGGTAATTGTTGGTTACAGCAACCGAATAGAACTCACCGACAGAATTATCGCCGGCCAGGATGCAACTCGGGTATTTCCAGGTAATGGCCGAACCGGTTTCCACCTGTGTCCACGAGATCTTACTGCCTTCACCTTTGCACAGGCCGCGCTTGGTCACGAAGTTATAGATACCGCCTTTACCTTCTTTATCGCCCGGATACCAGTTTTGTACAGTCGAATATTTCACCTCTGCACGTTCTTTGGCTACAATCTCAACGATAGCAGCATGCAACTGGTTCTCGTCGCGCATCGGGGCGGTACATCCTTCCAGATAACTTACATATGCCTCATCGTCGGCTACGATCAGTGTACGTTCGAACTGTCCGGTATTGGCTGCATTGATACGGAAATAGGTGGACAGCTCCATCGGGCAACGTACGCCTTTCGGTATATAAACGAATGAACCGTCAGAAAAGACTGCCGAGTTCAATGCCGCAAAGAAATTATCACGATAGCTCACTACACTTCCCAGATACTGTTGTACCAGATCCGGATGATGCAACACCGCTTCACTGAACGAACAGAAGATGATCCCTTTCTCTGCCAGCGTTTCCTTAAAGGTTGTCTTTACAGAAACACTGTCCATAACGGCATCGACCGCCATACCGGCCAGTTGAGCACGTTCGTGCAAAGGAATACCCAGCTTATCGAAAGTCTTCAATAACTCCGGGTCTACTTCATCCAGGCTTTTCGGACCTTCCTTTTTCTTCGGAGCGGCGTAATAGATTATATCCTGATAATCGATCGGCGGAATCGTCAGATGAGGCCATGTGGGCATCTCCAGCGTCTGCCAGTGGCGGAAAGCCTTCAGGCGGAATTGAAGCAGCCAGTCAGGCTCATTCTTCTTGGCCGAGATGATACGGACGGTCTCCTCATCCAGACCGCGATGGATCATCTCCGTATCTATATCAGTAACAAAACCATACTTATAGTCGCTGCTCGTTACCTCATTTATTATCTTATTCGAATCTTCCATATACATTTATATATATTATACATCTTGCCGGATAACAAACCTTCAAGATATTTACTCTTTTCCCCAAAACAATTTATCGAAGTAAATGGTTGGAATAATCTCTTTAACCGGGTTATAATAATGGGATTCCACCTTAGCCTGACGCGGGATCAGCACGGATCCCCTATCTATGCCTTCGAGTGCATTCAGTATAAGACTGACAAATCCTAACATAAAACAAAGCCCGACCACTCCTCCTCCCAGATGGTTCAGCACACTGAGGGGCGTAACTCCGACAACCCGGCTCATGATTTCACCTGCCAGCATGATCACTCCCACGATCAGCAGGAAACCGGCCACATAACTAAGTATGGTCACCCCTTCAGGCGGAAACCAGTTCAGGGTAACGATATATCCCTTCAACCAGGCTGCCGCCTTCGAACAAAAAAAGATGGCAACAACCAGGGCTATAAGCGAAACAACCTGTTTGATGACTCCATCAAACAGGCCTTTCACAAATCCAATTCCTGCCAGACATACTAGTACAATGTCTAACCAGTTCATGTTTATAAAGTTTTCTTTATTTCAGTTTCTTCGTACGACTCGATCACGTCGCCTACCT
This sequence comes from Parabacteroides goldsteinii, assembly GCF_020091425.1. Taxonomy (NCBI): domain Bacteria; kingdom Pseudomonadati; phylum Bacteroidota; class Bacteroidia; order Bacteroidales; family Tannerellaceae; genus Parabacteroides; species Parabacteroides goldsteinii. The sequence goes on from NZ_CP081906.1 coordinate 4,414,549, forward strand.
GGATATCATTAAAGTTCGTAATATTCAAACCGCAATCCAATCCGGCCACAACCTCTTTTACGTCGTCCTTGAAGCGTTTCAGCGATCCGAGTTCGCCGGCATAGATAACGATACCGTCGCGGATCAGGCGGATCTTGTTCGTGCGCTTGATCTTACCTTCTTTAACCATACAGCCGGCAACCGTACCCACTTTCGTGATCTTGAATACCTGTTGTACATCCACATAAGCAGTAATCTCTTCCTTGATTTCCGGAGAAAGCATACCTTCCATAGCGCTCTTCACTTCTTCGATCGCATCGTAGATGATAGAGTACAGACGGATCTCAACGCCATCCTTCTCTGCATTACGGCGAGCCTGTACAGACGGGCGAACCTGGAATCCGATGATGATCGCATTCGAAGCGGCAGCCAGTACCACATCCGATTCGGAAATCTGACCGACAGCTTTGTGAATCACGTTCACCTGGATCTCTTCGGTAGACAAACGGATCAGAGAGTCGGACAATGCTTCTACGGAGCCGTCCACGTCACCCTTCACGATTACATTCAGTTCCTGGAAGTTACCCACAGCGATACGGCGGCCGATATCGTCCAGCGTAAGCATTTTCTGTGTACGGATACCCAGTTCGCGCTGTAACTGTTCACGGCGGGTTGCAATCTCGCGTGCTTCCTGTTCAGTCTCCAATACATTGAATGTATCACCGGCCTGAGGCGCACCGTTCAATCCGAGGATCAGAACCGGTTCGGAAGGACCGGCCTTTTCCACACGCTGGTTACGTTCGTTGAACATAGCCTTGATACGTCCGTGGTGTGTACCGGCCAAGACGATATCACCCATTTTCAGGGTACCGTTTTCAACCAATACGGTAGAAACATATCCGCGTCCCTTATCCAGGGATGATTCGATGATGGAACCGACTGCACGTCTTGTCGGGTTAGCCTTCAGATCCAGCAGGTCGGCTTCCAGCAATACTTTTTCAAGCAGCTCTTCAACGCCCATGCCTTTCTTGGCCGAAATATCCTGGCTCTGGTATTTACCACCCCAGTCTTCCACCAGGTAGTTCATGTTAGCCAGTTCTTCTTTGATCTTTTCAGGGTTGGCATGCGGCTTATCTACCTTATTAATAGCAAATACGATAGGTACACCGGCAGCCGAAGCATGGTTGATCGCTTCAATGGTCTGCGGCATGACGGCATCGTCGGCAGCTACAATAATAATAGCGATATCCGTTACCTTGGCACCACGGGCACGCATAGCGGTAAACGCTTCATGACCCGGAGTATCCAGGAAGGTGATACGGCGTCCGCTGGCCAGCTTCACATTGTAAGCACCGATATGCTGCGTGATACCACCGGCTTCACCGGCAATCACATTGGCATTACGGATATTATCCAGCAAAGACGTTTTACCGTGGTCGACGTGTCCCATCACTGTTACGATAGGCGGACGTGCTACCCAATCTTCTTCGTTATCGTCTTCTTCGTCGGCATTGATGGCTTCCACCACTTCCGCACTGACATATTCAGTCTTAAACCCGAACTCATCGGCCACGATATTGATCGTTTCCGCATCCAGGCGCTGGTTGATTGAAACCATAATACCGATACTCATACAAGTAGCGATAACCTTCGTCACAGGCACGTCCATCATGTTGGCGAGGTCGTTTGCCGTAACAAATTCGGTCAGCTTCAATACCTTGCTTTCCTGTTCTTCCAGTTCCAGCAATTCATGCTCGCGTTTAACGGCTGCATCACGTTTATCACGACGGTACTTGGCACCTTTATTATTCTTATTTCCCTTGTTCGTCAGACGAGCCAGGGTTTCTTTGATCTGCTTCTGTACATCCTCCTCGCTTACTTCGGCCTTAACCGGCTTTTTCAGACGGGGTTTGCCACGGTCGTCGCGCTGATGCTGGTTAGCGGGACGGCTGTAGTTCGTACCCGGAGTGTTGTTCACATCCACACGGTCCTTCTTGATACGGTTACGTTTCTTTTTCGCATCCGCATTGGCTTCGCCCGGTTTAACAGGAGCTCCCGGCTTCACCGGTGCACCCGGTTTGGCATTCGGATCTTTCGGTCCTTTATGGAATCCCGGTTGTCCGGGTCTGTTATTGTTGTTGAACTTTTCGCGTTTATCATCGCGTTCTTTCCGTCTCTCTTCCTTTGTTTTCTTTTTAGGACGAGTAGACTGGTTCAAGGCATTCAGGTCAATTTTGCCGGTTACCTTGATATTCGACTCGAACTTCGGAGTGTTCAAACGGAACAAGCTACTGTCTTCCGATTCAGCAGAAGTCTGACCCTCTGCGGCCGTTTTATTCACTTCTTCAGAAGAGCTTGTCGTCGTTTCCGGCTTCACTTTAACTTCCGGTTTTTTCTCTTCGATTCTTTCTTTTTCCACAACTATCTCTTTTACTTCTTTTTTCTCCACAGGCTTTTCAACAGGAGCAACCTCCTGTTTTTCCTGTTTTGCAGGGGCTTCTGCTGTCTTTTTTTCAGGAGCAGGAGCAGAAACGACAACCGGTTGCGGTTCTGCAACAGGCTGCGGTTTGACTTCCGGCTGAGGCTTAACGGCAGGCTGCGGTTCAACGACAGACTGCGGCTTGGCTACTACCGGTTCTTCTTTCACTTCAGGAGTCTCCTGAACTTTTTTATGCTGTCCGTCCAGGTCGATACGGCCTTTCGTTACGATTTTAGGCTTGAACTCTTCCGGGATCACGGTCTTTATTTCCGAGGTCTTCTCTTCTTTCACAGAAGCGGCCTCTCTCTCTTTCTCTCTGTGAGGACGTTCTACCCGCGGACGTTCAAAACCACCCTCAGGCAGATCCTTTCCAAACTCTTTTACGAGCAAAGCATACTGTTCATCACTGATCCTCGTGTTGGGATTTGCATTCTCCTCAACAGGATGACCTTTCTTGTGTAGAAACTCAACAACCGTGTTGATCCCTACGTTTAATTTTCTTTGTACTTGTATTAATTTTATAGGCATATCTAACTTTGTCGTAATACTTTATTCCTGACTTTCATCTTCAAATTCGGCAGATAAGATAGCAAGTACCTCGTCGACTGTTGTTTCTTCAAGGTCGGCACGTTCAATAAGTTCTTCACGGCTCAAAGCAAGCACGCTCTTGGCCGTATAGCAACCGATATTTTTCAGTGCGTCGATTACCCAGCTATCAATTTCATCTGTAAATTCATCCAGATAAATATCTTCCTCGTCGGCTCCTTCCACATCACGGAATACATCGATCGTGTATTCAGTCAACATACAGGCCAGTTTAATATTCAAACCGCCTTTACCGATAGCCAGTGATACTTCTTCAGGACGAAGATAAACCTCTGCCTTATGTTCTTCTTCGTTCACTCGTATAGAGGAAATTTTAGCCGGGCTTAATGCACGCTGGATAAACAGCGACGCATTGGATGTATAATTAATAACATCAATGTTCTCGTTTCTCAACTCACGCACAATTCCGTGGATACGAGAACCTTTCATTCCTACGCAGGCACCTACCGGGTCGATACGGTCATCGTATGACTCAACGGCCACTTTTGCTCTTTCTCCCGGGATACGCGCGATAGCCTTGATCAGGATCAAACCGTCATTAATTTCGGGAACCTCCAGTTCGAACAAACGTTGCAGGAACATTTTATCTGTACGGGACAGGATAATCTTCGGATTATTATTATAATTATCCACCTTTTGTACAACCGCACGTACGGTTTCACCTTTGCGATAGAAATCGGAAGGAATCTGTTCTGATTTCGGGAGCAGCAACTCATTACCCTCGTCATCCAGCAACAGGATCTCTTTCTTCCACACCTGATATACATCAGCTGCTACGATTGTACCTATTTTATCTTTATATTTAGCATACAAACTATCCTTCTGCAATTCAAGAATCTTTGAAGCCAGCGTCTGACGCAGGTTCAGGATAGCACGACGTCCGAAATCGGCGAAATGAACCTCATCGGTTACTTCTTCTCCTACTTCACAGTCGGCATCGATCTTACGGGCCTCGGTCAACGTAAGTTGCAGATTCGGATCTTCCAGTTCGTCATCAGCCACAACCGTGCGGTTTCTCCAGATCTCGAAGTCACCTTTTTCAGGGTTGATAATTACGTCGTAGTTCTCATCCGTACCGAACATTTTAGCGATTACGTTACGGAAGGAATCTTCCAGCACGCTGATCATCGTATCCTTATCTATATTCTTCAACTCCTTGAACTCCGCAAGTGTGTCAATCATACTGATTGTTTCCTCTTTCTTGGCCATAATCTTTCTTTACTTGAATCTTATTAGGTATTTTGTATATTTTATTTCTTCGAATGTATAGGATTGATCTTCCCGGACAGTAACTTTACGTTTGGCACCATCAGGTTTTACCTGCTTTTCAACGGTAACTATTGCACCGTTCTCATCGGCCGATTTCAATACTCCGGTCAGTTTCACACCGCTTTTCAGCAGCATCTCCACTTCGTTCCCTATATTTTTTACATATTGACGAAGTACTTTAAAAGGAGAGGTAACCCCTGCCGAACCGACTTCCAACTCGAAGTCTTCCACATCCCGGTCCAGATGTTCCTCTACATACCGGCTCAATTCCACACAATCATCAATGCAAACTGCCTCATCATTATCAATCTCAATAATAATAAGGTTTCCCGGCTTAACTACTACGTCAACCAAATAATTGTCGGAAGAAGCCAATTTCTCTTCAACCAACTGAGTTATTACTCCCTTTTCAATCATAAACATACTGTTAAGAACAAAAGAAGGGGACTACCCGCCCCCTCCTCATCTTCGCTTAATCGCCCGCAAATATACAAATAATCAGTGAGTTTTCAAACAAATACAATCTTTTTATCAGAAAAGTTCGTTTTGCAGCCTAAGATAAACTCTCTTTATCTCAATACTTAATATAGGTTACATCTTTTAGGAAATTAAAACAATGGATGGATTCAGGTGAAAACATAAAAAACAAGGCAAGAAATGAGTTCAATTCATTGATATATAACATAGTTCTAAAAGAACTCTATACAATTATTACAGTGCAAATATATAGAATAATTGTTTCATTATATTGCATTTTGTTTAAAAAAAATGATTGACAGTCCGTTTTTTAACATATCGCCAACAATTATATCCCTAACTAATCGTAAATAATACTTTTTTATATCTCAATCCCAAAAATCGCGAAGATTTATTTATCAATATATAAAATAAACATTAAAGCGATACATATTGTTAAAAAAGAAAACATTGCACAACACGACCTTTTCAGGCAGTATAAATATCTTCCATAAATCACTATAAATATGTAATATAACTACAAAAAGCAGCTTAGAGATTAATATTGAACCGCAGTAGAAGAACAATCTGTTATCCGGGAACAAACTGTTAATTTTCTTCATGAAGCAGGGGGATTATGTTAAAAACAGGCGCTTTTTTCAATAATTCAGACATAAACGGACTAATTTTTTTCATTCTGATATACCTCTGATTTTTTCAAATTCCAACAGGCCGAATACACACCAAACCCAATATACATTTAACTATCTGATAATATGCAAATTAAACCCAATTCATCAACATAATAAAAGCACGTGAGTTCTTTTAGGACTATGAATTCGCCAACTATTAAACGTCAGGATCTAAAGTTTTCTATACACATTTTAAACAAAATAGAGTAAAAGAAAAAGAAGGGGGACAAAGAGAACGCCTCATTTATTAATAAAATCAATTATTATGTTGAAAAACTTCAAACCTGTCAGCTTGATTCTTGTCGCAGGAGCAATGACACTTCCCGTAAGTGCATCCGCTGACTTTGCGCCAGAGAAGCATGAAACCGCGATTTCCCAGCAGAACGGGAAAGTTACCGGTACCGTAGAAGATGAATTCGGCCCGATCGCCGGAGCATCTGTAGTCGTGAAAGGAACCACAAACGGCACAATTACCGACACAGAAGGTAATTTTAGCCTGAGCGATGTAAAGAACGGAAGCGTCATCCAGATTTCTTTCATCGGGTATGCAACAAAGGAAGTGACATACACCGGTCAATCTTCCTTATCAGTCCTACTGGCTGAAGATACTCAAAAACTGGACGAGGTAGTCGTTACCGCCATGGGTATCAAGAAAGACGCCAAAAAACTAGGTTATGCCGTAAGTACAATCGATGCCGGAGAGTTGATCAAAACGGGTACTCCGGACTTCGCCACATCATTGTACGGTAAGGCTTCAGGTGTGCGCATCCAGGCAGCTCCGGGTGGTGGTACTTCCTCCGTATCCATCTCCGTACGTGGTCTGTCTTCTATCACCGGTACGACACAGCCGCTGATCGTAATGGACGGTGTGCCCATCCACAACGGCGACGCCAACAAAGACGGTTACTGGACCAACCAGCGTGTAGAATCCAACGGTATGGTAGACATCAACCCGGAAGATATCGAAAGCATCTCTATCCTGAAAGGTGCCGCCGCATCTGCCCTGTACGGATCTGAAGCAGCCAACGGTGTTGTGATGATTACCTCTAAAAGCGGTAAAGGCCAGAGTGGTCTCGGTGTAGACTTCAGTGCAAATGTAAGCTTTGACAAAGTAGCCTACATGCCGAGCATCCAGAAAGAATTCGGTCCGGGATACGACAATGCCCTGTTGGCCACCGCTAGTGAATTCGAACAGCAAACCGGTTTCCAGAATACCCGTACAGACCGTAACGGAAACCAGGTAATCTCTCCGCGTAATACGTATTATTCATGGGGACGTCCATACGACTATACCACCCAATTATACAATTATAACGGGGCTATTCGTACTTACGCACCTATCGACCACAACCAGTGGAATGATGTTTTCCAGACAGGTATCAACCAGACTTATAACCTGGCCATTACCAACGGAACGGAAAAAGGCAACCTGCGTTTCTCCTATACCTATATGGATAATACGCCGACACAGTTGAACTCGCACAACAACAAGCACAACTTTGCTCTTTCTGGTAGCGCCAATATCCTGAAAAACTTAAAAGTGGATTACTCGGCAAACTACATGCGCCAGCATGTTAAAAACCGCGCTTACCGTATCAGCCGCTTGTTGACAAACTATGCAGGTATGTTCACCGGATATGATGACATCGCAGCAATGAAGAACAGCACTGTTACCAGCTTGGGATACATGAACGTCCCTTATACCAGCAATACATTGACTCCTGATGAAGCCTGGGACTGGAATCCGGCCAACTATCAGATGTCTTCAGAGTATTTCTGGAATATCTTAGGTAAAGAACAGTTGGAAGACAATAACCGTTTCATCGCGAGTGTAACGCCAAGTTGGGAAATCATTCCGGGTTTGACCGCACGCGGCCGTCTGTCAACAGACTTGACGTACAATGTAATTGAGAATAAGAACTCAACAGAAACTCCGAACGTATTCAGACAGCCGGGCAACTATACCGGATCCTATTCATTGAAAAATTCAAAGTATGAGATCTATTACGGTGATATCATGTTGATGTTTGACCGTACATTTGCTGAAAAATACAATGTTGCTGCAACCGCAGGTTGGTCTGCCCGTCAGGAAAGTCAGTTCGACACCTCAGTGAGTACCCGCGGAGGTCTGAGTGTTGAAAACTGGTTCCACCTGAACTCTTCCGGATTAACACCGGCAAATCCATCGATGAAAAAAGCATCGCTGTTAAAACAAGCCTTCTTTGCTACAGCTTCTTTCGGTTACGACAGTTGGGCTTATGTGGAAGGAACTGTGCGCCAGGAAAAAACATCTACGTTGTACCCCGGATCCAACACATTCGTTTATCCTTCTGTGAACGGTAGCGTCATTTATTCATCTTTGCTGAAAGATAATAAACCCGAATGGCTGGATTATGGTAAAATTCGTCTTAGCTACGGTGTTGTAGGTAACGCCCCGGAAATATATAAAGCAGCTACCGGTTACAACCAGAGCGCTGTAGGCAGTTATATCTACAATCAGGTTCCACAGGCACTTGGAAACAATGAAATACAACCGGAACAGAAATACGAATTCGAATTGGGTTGGGAAAACAAGTTCCTCGGCAACCGTTTGGGCTTCGAACTTTCTTATTACCAGAATACAGTAAAAGACCAGATCCTTCAGACTACAACATCAGCATCTTCAGGAGGTACTTCCATCTGGATGAATGTCGGTGAATTAAAGAATGCCGGTGTTGAAATGTCTCTGTATGGTACAGTTATCCAGACTAAAGACTGGAACTGGGACATTCGCGCCAACTGGTCATGGAACAAGAACGAAGTAACGAAACTGATAGACGGTATCAACTCTATCGACCATTCTACAGTAGATAACGGAGCCGCAGTGCTGCAATCCAGAGTAGGACGCCCGATGGGTGACTGGTATGTTTACGGTACGGTAAAAGACGAGAACGGAAACAAAGTCGTTGGCGATAACGGTCTGTATATCGTAGACTATACAGAACGCCAGAGAGCAGGTAACGCCATGCCGAAAGTTGTCGGAGGCATCAGCACTTCATTGAACTATAAAGATTTCTATCTGGATGCCACTATCGACTTCCGTATTGGTGGTGACGTATTGAACTTGCCTTACCAGTATATGACCGAACTCGGTATCCTGGATTGTACATTGGATAACCGTGACGCTTCACGTGGCGGTCTTACCTGGTATGCAGACGGCAACGACCTGTCAGACCCTTCAAAACGTCATTTGACAGACCAGCCTGCCGGATCTACAGTTAACGGTAACATGGTTTACGATAACGGTGTAATCCAGCCGGGTGTTAAGCAGGACGGTACTCCGAACAATACGATCATCACTGCCGGTGAATCATATTACAACCAATACGGTTGGGGATATTCCGGAAACATCACCTACGAAAACGCAATACAGAAGAATTCATATGTAAAGATGCGTGAACTGAGCCTTGGTTACAGATTACCGAAAAACATAACTTCCAAATTCGGTTGCAAGAACCTGATGGTTTCCGTATACGGTCGTAACCTGTTCTACTTCTATAAGAGCCTGAAAGAATTCGATGCAGAATGTACAGACGGTACAACCTGGATCACGCAGGCACAGATTGGTGGTTCAACAGCCACAACACGTTCATTCGGCTTCTCATTACGTGCAAGCTTCTAATTGACGAAAAATAATATAGAATATTAAAATTGAAAGATTTATGAAAAAAATATATGCACTCGCACTTGGATGTGCTGCCCTTCTGGCAACGTCTTCCTGTAGTGACGACAAATTCACGGATCAATATCAGGACCCGTCAAAGACACAGACGGTATCATGCCCGGCCTTGATGGTTGGAGTATGGCAAGCCTCTAATACATGGATGAATCCGGTCTATTACAGATATTATGTATCTTCCACCACTTCCGGCCTATTCTCCGGAGTGATCGGTCATACAAACAGTAAAGACCGCTTTGCCGGTGCTGGTCAGGGGTATTTCAACGAACGTTGGAAAAACTTCTATAACACTGTCACCCAGTACAGAGTGTTGGAAACCGAATTCAACAACCTTCCGGAAGAAGAAAAAGAAGACTATCGTATCTTCTTCTTGCTGGGACGTACAGTAATGGAAGAACAACTTTATGAAGTTTGTTCCTCCTGGGGTGGAGTACCATTCTCTGAAGCCGGCACATTATGGGCAACAGGAGACGTAGAAGCTTCCAAACCTAAATACGACTCGGATATCGATTTGTATAGAATGATCCTGAGCGACCTGGACGAAGTCAACACATATCTCAACGGCCGTTCGCTTACAGCCAATGCCAGTACTTACCTGAATGCAGAAGACTATGTGAACAACGGCGATATCACCTTATGGCGTAAATATGTGAACTCCCTGCGTTTACGTGTAGCTACTCACCTGGCTTCTAACGGTGACCTGGTAAGTGAAGCACGTGCTGCGATCAAAACCATGTTGGAAAATCCCGGTACTTATCCGATGGTAGATCTAAACTCTGATAATATCACAGTGCCACAAACCGACGATGACCAGTTTGATTTTGACCGCGACCTGCAAAACGCAATCGAGAATTCAACTTACAACCGCATGTCCGGCCCAATGCAACGCGCATTGAATGCCAACACCAATAATCCGGACCCACGTTTGGAAGTCTTGTATGACAGTAACTGGAATAACGAATATATCGGCCTCGATCCGTCTGAAACACTCACAGAACAGGAAACGAATATGAGTATCTCTACACATGGTACGGCTAAATATTACGCAGCCCTGGATACATCGACCTTCACCCGTAACCCCGGATTCCCGGGACTCTGGATGACAGCAGCCGAAGTTGCTTTCATGAAGGCGGAGGCCTATGCCAACAACTGGGCTACCGGTAATGCCAAGAGCGAATATATCAACGGTATAAAACTTTCCACTGAATTCTATTTTGATTTGAATTCAACCGGTACCTACCGTGATCCGTTAACTCCTCCCTCAGCAGCCGAAGTTGAAGCATATGCCGAAACACAATGGGACGCCAGCAATCCGCAAAAAAGTATCCTTACACAGCGTTGGATCCATCACGGTGCTATCCAGGAATATGAAGCATGGAATGTTGTCCGCCGTACCGGATATCCGGAAATTTATTTCAAACGCGACCCACAATCTGTCGCAACTCCGCTTCCTCTGGACCGCATCCAGTATCCGGCTGACGAAAAAGACTATAACTCAGCCAACCTGAATGCCCATCTGGGAGGTAAGGAAGACAGCTGGTACGCTCCTTTGAACTGGATGAAGAGCAATTGGTACACCACTATTGAATAACAAATAAACAGAGATATATCCACAGTAAATAATTACAACATAATTGATGGAAAATTGTGGAGTCGAAACCGCCCCGAAGTGATTCGCGGCGGTTTTTTCCATTTGTACAATTCCCTGACTTTCCTTATCTTTGTGCCCCGAATACAAAGGGGTGCTTGCCACGTACCGATACAGTACGTGCCGCAGGCTGAGATTATACCCATATTACCTGATACGGATAATGCCGTCGAAGGGAATTGTAAAACATGGTATACTTCTTCACACAACACACCTCTCCTATTCACTTATCAGGTTTTTAAACATTAAGGTAAAAAGGATGAAAAGTGTATTGATTATCTGTGCCGGATCTCTGGCAACATTCGCAGCAGCGGGAAACCGTCCCGAGCCTGTCGATTCTCTCAAAATTTCACGTGACTTATCACTGGACGAAGTAGTCGTCACCGCCACCAAAGTAGCCAAAGGCACTCCGGTGGCTTACAGCGAAGTATCCAAAGACGAACTCAGCCGCAAAAACGACGGTCAGGGTATCCCCTACCTCATCTCCCAATCCCCCTCCGTCATCATGACTTCGGACGCCGGGACAGGTATCGGCTATTCGGGCTTCCGTATCCGCGGCACAGATGCCAACCGCATCAACATCACGGTCAACGGCGTACCGGTCAACGACTCCGAGTCTCACACCGTTTTCTGGGCCAACATGTCCGATTTCGCATCTTCCGTCGATAACATACAGATACAACGGGGAGCTGGGACATCGACCAACGGAGCCGCCGCCTTCGGTGCCACCGTCGCCATGCAAACGCAAAAGCCGGACCTGAAACCGTATGCCGAATACAGCCTTTCGGCAGGTTCGTTCGGAACCGTCAAAAACTCAGTCAAAACAGGAACCGGGTTACTCCGGGATCATTTCGTTTTCGACGCCCGCTACTCTAACGTCCAAAGCGACGGATACATCGACCGGGCAACAGCCAATATGCACTCTTATTTCGGCTCAGCCACCTATTACGGCGACAACACTCTGGTCCGCTTCCAGACATTCGGCAATATAGAAAAAACGTATCAGGCCTGGAACGGTGTCCCTTCCATTTATCTGGAAAGCGACCGGACCTACAACCCTTGCGGAGAATATAAAGAGAACGGCGTTAAAAAATTCTACGACAACCAGACAGACAATTACCGGCAGCAAAACTACCACCTGATGGCAAGTCAGCGACTGAGCGACCTGTGGAATATGAACCTGACACTCCATTACACACATGGAGAGGGATATTACGAAGACTATAAGCCCAATGAAGAATTTACAAAATACAAACTCCCCGAGTCTTATATTAACGGGAAAGGCGACACAATCGTCAGTTCCGACCTCGTCCGCCGTAAATGGCTGGACAACGACTTTTACGGTGTAGTTTACAGTGCGAACTATCGCTCAGAACGTCTCCAGATGAGCTTCGGTTCAGCTGTCAATAAATATGTAGGCGACCATTTCGGCCGTGTCATGTGGGTCAAAAATGCAGAAGCACTCCCCTCGCCTGACTACGAATATTACCGTAACAGAGGGAACAAACTGGATTATAACTTTTACGTAAAAGGCAACTACCGGTTCCACCCCTACCTGAACGGATACCTCGACCTGCAATACCGTGGCATCCATTACACGATCAAAGGAAGTGACGACAATACCGGTAAGGAAATCTACGTCAACAAAAACTGGAACTTCTTCAACCCGAAAGCCGGTATCAATTTCCAGAAAGGCGGTCATAATGCTTTCGTCTCTTTCTCCGTCGCCAACCGTGAACCCAATCGCGACAATTTTACGGAAGCTGCAGTCAACGAACGTCCTACTCACGAAACACTCTACGACTACGAAGCCGGTTACAGCTTCGGCAGCCAGCGTTTCCGCGCCGGAGCCAATCTTTATTTTATGGACTACAACAACCAATTGATCCTGAGCGGCAAAATCAGCGAAATCGGTGAAGCATTGACCAGCAATATCAAAGACAGCTACCGCATGGGAATTGAACTGACCGGAGGCGTAAGTATCACCCACTGGCTGGACTGGAACGGAAACGTCACTCTGAGCCGTAACAAAATAAAGAATTTCACTCATTATATAGATGACTTCGATAACGGAGGCCAGGCAAGTTATTATCTGGGAACAACCGACATCGCCTTCTCTCCCGGCATCATCGCCAACAGCATGTTCGATTTCAACCTGAAAGGATTCTCCGCCAGCTTCAACTCACAGTTTGTAGGCCGTCAATACATCGACAATACCTCCACCAAAGACCGTTCCATCAATCCCTATTTCGTGAACAGCCTGCGTGTCGGATATGTTTTCAAGCCGAAGTTTGTCAAGGAGATCGGCGTCGACGTCACCATCAACAACCTCTTCAACGAGAAATATGAAACAAACGCCTGGGTATATACCTACATCAGCAAAGGGATCGTCAACAAAGACGACGGTTATTTCACCCAGGCCGGCACAAACGCCATGGTCAGAGTAACAATCAGGTTCTAGAAAAATATAAATTATGGAACAACTATTAGAATATTTCGGTGTCATTACAGGTTTTCTCTACCTGTTATTAGAGATCAGGCAGCATAAAGCAATGTGGGTAGTAGGCTTCCTCACCTCCCTGGTCTACGTATTTGTCTTTTTCTTCTCAAAGATATATGCCGATATGGGGCTGAATATCTACTATGTTGCCATCAGCATTTACGGTTTCAAAAAATGGACCTGTACGAAAAAAAGCGTCACTGAAGAGAAAGTCTCCGATGACCTGATTTTCTACCGTCATATCACCTGGCCGTTATTAGCAGGGATAGCTTCCGCTATCCTAGCTATATACGCCTTATTATATTACGTACTTCATAACTTCACAGACTCCCCCATCCCGATGGGCGACGCCTTCACCACCTCCGTCGGCATCGTAGCCACCTGGATGCTGGCCCGCCGTATCATCGAACACTGGATCTTCTGGGTAATCGTCAATTTCGTATCCGTTTATCTTTATTACCTCCGTGGCCTCTATCCAACCATGTTTTTGTACATTTGCTACGCAATATTGGCCATCGTCGGATATTTCACCTGGAAAAAGAAAGGAATAAATAAAGAACGGATATGAAATGTTGAAAATAAACTCTACATTTGTGAGGTATTACAAACTTATTAAAAACAAAACCTTATGAATGTAATTCTTAAATCTGACATTGAATACAAGCAATGGCTCACCGATCTTAAATTCCGTATACGAAACAGCCAAATCAAAGCGGCATTGAAAGTTAATACAGAATTAATCAACCTATATTGGGAGCTTGGAAAGGAAATTGTTTCCAAACAGGAACAATCACAGTGGGGGGATGGCTTGATAAAACAATTAAGTTCAGATCTACAGCAGGAATTTCCTGAGATGAAAGGTTTTTCCACAACCAATATCAAATACATCAAAAGATGGTATTCATTTTATAACCAAGACATTACAATTGGTCAACAAGTTGTTGACCAATTACGGGAAACAGTTTCACAAATTCCCTGGGGACATAATTTACGTATTATCATTCAATGCAAATCCATTGAAGAAGCATTTTTTTATATACACAAAACAATTGAAAACGGTTGGAGCCGCAGTATTTTAGAATTACACATCAAACAACAAGACTACCAACGAACAAGGCATTCCGTATCAAATTTTTCCCGTTTGTTACCAACAGTCCAGAGTGATCTGGCCCAGGAATTACTAAAAGATCCTTACAATTTCGATTTTCTTACACTTACAGATAGCTATAAAGAACGTGAACTGGAAAATGCCTTAACCGACAATATCACGAAATTTTTAATTGAGTTAGGAGCTGGTTTTGCCTACGTAGGCCGCCAGATACCTTTAAAAGTAGGTAATAAAGAATTTTATCTGGATTTACTCTTTTATCATCTAAAACTACGATGTTATATTGTTATCGAGTTGAAAGCAACCGATTTCATACCAGAATATACCGGCAAATTAAGTTTTTACCTGACTGCAGTAAATGATTTATTGAAACACCCTGCAGATAATCCGTCAATAGGTCTGTTGATATGTAAAAATAAAGATAGCTTTATTGCCGAATATTCATTGAAAGGAATTAGTCAGCCCATTGGCGTCTCGGAATACGAACTAACTCGCCTATGTCCGGAAGACTTCAAGGGAAGCCTGCCTTCAATAGAAGAAATTGAAGCTGAATTAAAAGAATAAAGTTTAAAGAAAGGAATAAATACAAATGGAAACATTATATGATTGTGTAGTAGTTGCTAACGGCAGTTTTCCGCAAACAGCGGGGCCGTTGGAATTATTAAAAGCAACACCCGTCATCATTGCCTGCGACGGGGCCGTGCAGAACCTTCATGAAAGGGGGTTGGTCCCGTCGGCCATTGTCGGCGACCTGGACAGTATTCCATCGGAAATGCTCCGGCTATATGCCGACCGTATCCATACCGTGGAAGACCAGGAGATAAACGACCTGACCAAGGCTGTACGTTTCGCCCACGCTTCCGGTTACCGGAAAATACTGATTCTCGGAGCTACGGGACTTCGCGAAGACCATACGCTCGGAAACATCTCCTTGCTGACAGACTTTGCTCCTCTATTCGAAGTCGTGGAAATGCTCTCCGATTACGGTCGCTTCATCCCCGTCCTCCGGACAACAACGCTACCATGCACACCCGGCCAGCAAATATCCATCTTTTCCATGTATCCCTGTGGAGAAATAACCACCGAAGGCCTCCGATGGCCCATCACCCGACGGCGCCTGACATCCTGGTGGCAAGGCTCCCTCAACGAAGCCCTGGGAACCGAGTTTACCCTCACCTTATCCCCCGATGCCCGATTAATCGTCTATTTCCAGTCCCCCGCATAATTTTCAATCTTCAATTTTCAATTAAAAAAAATGCCCCGGAAGGATAACCACTCACTTCCGGGGACTTAATACACCCTCAATTTTACAACTTAGTATACTTAACCGAAGCCTCACGGCTTCACCTTTTATGCTGGTAATTTATTCAGCTGACAAGCCTTCCATTCGGGGAAGCCATCGATCTGATCGTTCAACTGAAATAAGAGCTTGTCGTCAGCCACTTGTTTCAGAATAGTCTTCGGAGCAAGAGGCAAACGCATGTCGTCCACTTCAAAAAAAGCTTTCAACAGAATCACGTCATATCCGTCACGAACTATTTCCTTCTTTATTACAACCGGCACTTTCAACTGAGCCAGATAATAAGCGGAACGTTCATAGGCGCACCATTTATTTCCTTCCAGATACAGATGCACTCCGTTCTGGTTGTCAATCTCGTTTACTAAAACGTATTCGACTTGTGCAGCATGTTCCATATTATTATTTTTATGCTTTTCCATAAATCATTCTGATGCAAAAATAGACTCTATTTATTATAATTCCACACGGTATACATATCAATTATGCATGTTGAAACTATCAAATAAAGCATTATCATCTCTTTTCTTCTGTAATTCTCTCAAATTAGCTGCTGCGTCTATCACACCGGCTTCTTTTGCCTGTTTCAGCAAAGTTTCTGCCCCATCAAGATCACCCTCAATTAATTTTATAACGCCACGGGCATGGATTGCTTCAGCCGAATTACCTGCTTTCGACAGATATTTTTTAGCGGATTCGTAATCACCTTTTCCTATAGAGATATTAGCAGCATTCAGATTAGCCACCGGATCAGAACTGTACATGCGTACAGCAATTTCAAATACATCATTATATTCCTTGCTTCCCGTTTCATAGCTGTTGGCTACGGCAAACATTTCACTCAGACTCAATTGTTGCGGACGGGTCTTGATAATCTCACGACCTTCTTCTACCGTAAACTCACGAACCGTATAGTCGATACGATATTCCGAACGGCGCAACGACGGGAAAATATTTTTCAAAACATAACTAAAAGCAGATCCGCTTTTCAAAGCACGTAGTTTAGCCTCTTTCTGGTCGGGCTGCAAGTCACTGTTGATAATACTAAGCACTTCGTCACGTGCCGGCATATCATAGTCAGCCTCTGCCTGCGCTTTGAAACCGGCCCAGTCTTCAGGTTCGTTTTCCAGCGTAAAGAAACTCTGCGGGAAATCATTCTTCGAACGGATATAATCGCGCAAAGCCTTCACACGGTTATCCGACAAACGGTCGTTGGAAGCATACGAACCTTCCGGCGAAGCATAACCTTTTAATATAATACCCTTCGGAGTGATATTCTTATCCGACGTTACCGAACGGATCGTACTGTTGATCTTATCCAATTCAGACGCATTATTACGGAAATCCGGCAAGATCTGCGATTTTCCCACCTGGAAATCCAGATAAGCTGTTCCCACTTCGGCACGATGTTTCTCAGTTTCAGCCTCCGGCGAAATATATGCCAGTGTCGGCTGCACCTTATACCGTTCCGTCGGTGCCATACGAATCTTATCGGCGATCAGCAACGGACCCACCGCTTCTTCTTTTCCACAACCGCACAGATCCTGTGCCAGAATGAAACGGGCATCTTTCATCCATGGCTCCCAGGCTATCACCATTTTATAAGGAATAGTATGCTCCGAAGCGTCACTGGCCCGAAGAACCTGATAACGCGGTTCATCTTGCAAGTTCTTCAACGCGACTTCACGTTTATAAACTTTTGCACGATTTTTTCCGTTCAGCAATATGGAAGGAAGTCCTTCTTTCTGTTCTGCACTTTCCAACAGTGGAGTCAATGTCAATGACTTACGCGATTCGATCAGGTCACCCTTCACCCGGATTGTTGCATCGATATAAAGTGAATCCCCTTTCTGCATCAGGTCGTTGCAAGCGACACTGATCGGACTGTTTCCCGTTTGTGCTCCTGTTGGAACCACACCGGCCACCAACAAAGCGGCTGCTATATAGATATTCTTTCTGTTTTTCATTGTCCCGATCATTTAAAGAAATAAATAAAGGAAAGAGCGGCTTTTGTCACGCCGAAATAATCCTTGGTACGGCTTTTCTCGATAGAGCCGCAAACAGCACACGGATACTTATCGTCCTCCAAATGCGCCCAACCCACACCGATCACAGCTTCCATACTCCACCGGTTACTCAGCAACCACTGATAACCATACGACAGACCTGCCCCATACAGATGTCCCTGATAACGGTGATTTTCCATGTTTTCACCCAGAATCTTCAGACCACCCACATTATAATCAGCATAATGAGCATGCACACCGAAGAAATGTCCGTTAAATTTCTCGCACAGCCAATAACGTGCTTCCGGCTGTACCAGCCAATGTTTAAAACGAGCTTCGTCTCCCAGCATCCAGCCGTTATAGTTACCGGACAAATCCAGCGACCACTTTTTGCTCAATCCGACCTCTACTCCCAGGTTAATGGTAGCAGTTGCATCGTAAAGCAAGTTAGACTTCACCGCAAACTTCTGTCCATAGACATTCGTCATACCTGCCAAAAGCAAAAAGAGGAAAAGTACTTTTTTCATATACATTATTATTATAATTTCATTTACCCTGCAAATCTAATTAAAAAGAAAGATTTTCAACGTTTACAAAAGTAGTTATTTACTTTATTCCAAATAATAGGCAAGTCTTTCAAGTTAATAGGGTGTTTCTACCAAATTAGCCGGTTTTGATAGAAACACCACCTCACCTCGCCTCTACGGATAGAAATACCGACAAAACATAATCTGGGAAAGTTGCGATTTTCTTGGATTTCATTCTCAAAAAGCAGTGACTTTCGCGAATGGTATTCCAAGAATGTCGTATATTTGTATAATTATAAATATCAATATATTATACAACTATGAAAGAAGAAAATTACATCCGATTCGATTGGGCCGCAAAAAAACTCTTACGCAACAAAGCGAATTTCGACGTACTCGAAGGATTCCTCAAAACTCTTCTGGAAGAAGATATTCATATCATGGAAATTCTCGAAAGTGAAGCAAACATGGAAGACGAGAGTGATAAATTCAACCGTGTCGATATCAAAGCAAAGAACAGTAAAGGCGATATCATCATCATTGAGATACAAAACACACGTGAGATTTATTATCTTGAACGCATTCTTTACGGGGTAGCGAAAGCAATTACCGAACATATTAATATAGGAGACTCGTACTCATCCGTAAAAAAATCTATTCCATCAGTATCATCTATTTCGATATGGGAAAAGGAGAAGACTATATTTACAAGGGTTCTTCACGCTTCTGCGGACTCAACACCCATGATGAACTCGAAATCAGTCTGAAAGAAAAGAATGCCATCATCAGAAAAACACCAGATAAAATTTTCCCGGAATACTATCTGATACGCGTCAACGAATTCAATAAACTTGCCGTAACTCCTTTAGAAGAATGGATCACTTACCTGAAAACCGGGAAAATATCCTCCGAAGCCAAAGCCCCGGGACTTCCCGAAGCGCGCGAAAAACTTCGCTATTACGATATGCCCCCTCAGGAACGTCAAGCCTACGACCGTCACTTAGAAAATATAATGATCCAAAACGACGTCCTAAGTGCTGCCAAGGAAGAAGGGATTGAGCAAGGAATTGAACAGGGAATTGAGCAAGGGATTGAACAAGGTAGCCTAAAAGCCACTAAGGCTATAGCATTTAACATGAAAGCCAAAGGCTTGGATCCGCAAACTATCAGCCAATATACCGGACTTTCTCTCGAAGAAATAGCCATACTATAACACATAAATATTTACTAAAACCAAACAGGCACGCCCCGTTATCCGGTCCGTGCCTGCTTTGTTAATCAGAAAAAGAATAGTTCCTATTCGATTTCCGGACGGTCGGAACCACCGCCTTCGCTACTGCCCGAACCGGTTTCATCGGTTTTGGGGATTTCGAACTTCTGGATACTTACTTCGTTCAACATACCCTTGAAATAAGCCCCCGGGGTAAAGATGATTTTACGATGGCGCAAAACCTCGGCATTTACAGCCTCTTCCGTATCCTGGCTCTTGCTCCCGAAAGCAGGACGGAACGTCCCGAAATCACCCAGCTTCACCGACAAATGATTTTCCAGATTCCACATGATAGCATCGATCAGACCGTCAGTCACCATTTTCACTACGCCACGGGGCGCCATACCAACCTTGGTTACCTGATCGCAAAGAGCGGAATAATCTACCGTACCTGCCAACAATGGACGGGCTACATACTTCACTGCCTTGGTTTTATCAAACCCGAAAACAGTTTTCTTAACTACATACTTTAATGCCATACTGATTTGTTATTAAATGATTATTAAAAAAGAGACTACAAATTCATCGTTTTTCGGACTTCCGGACACTTGCATTATCCAGTATCCTTTTGAAATTTCCGCTTGTGGTAAAGATTATTTTGCGACGGCACAAAACATCTGCATTCACATCCTTTTCCTCACTCTGAGGCTTACATCCGAGTCCCGGACGAAACGTCCCGAAATCATCCAACTTCACCGACATGTGATTGAGCAGATTCCATTCCAACACCTCGATCAAATCGTCGATAACCATTCTTATCATACTGTTCGACACTCCCATACAACGTTTGGCGGCCTGTTCATAAAGCTCGGGATAATTCACTGTACCGGCCAGCAGAGGACGGGCTACATACTTCTCTGTCTTGGTTTGATCGAAACCGAAAACAGTTTTCTTGACTACATACTTTAATGCCATACTATTATTGTTTTATGATTACGAAACAAAGGTACGACAGGCTGTTCCGACGAAAACGGGATAGAGCGGTTTAGTGCGGGATAAGAAGGTTTAAATAGGAATAAATCGTTTTACTGCCATATATGTTCCTAATCGCAACCGTTTTTTCATCCAAACACCGTCAGACCTTTGTTTCTCGATGATGTTACAAAGATAGGATACCGGTCAGGGGCCAAGGGAACCTACGGAAGGATACGGGACTATTCGGGAACATTCGGGTACTTTTTGTTGAAAAAAGGCAAAAACCGAATACGTTTTTCTTTATTACATACTTTAATGCCATACTATTTTGTTTTAAATGATTATGAAACAAAGATACGGCGAGAGGTTACGGCCTTGAAGACCTATGTGTTTTCACGTGACGAAACGGCACTTTTTTTCTTTTAATTGCACTTTTGTTCCGTTAATTGGAGGATTCTAGTAGATTCAGGAACAGAGAGTTGAAAATAAAAATATCAGAAAATATACAGTCTACAGTAATACTCAAAAAATCAAATACAACACGCATAAAAAACAGTGTCAGCAAAATGGAAACCGACTTCCTTTTACTGACACTGTTCAAATTACGATCTCATTATTAATCGCAACCTACTCTATTATCCATTTTTACTTTATATCCTTCACACAACGGATATATAAAGAAGGATTGGCATAATTGGGATTCCCCGGACTTGTTAATTGTAAAATATTTTCATAAAACATATAAACACGATTCTCTGTAAAAGCATAACTTGTCCATGAATACACCGCTATATTGTTGGTTTTTCCAGCACGTATCAACATTTGTAACTCTCTCTGGTTAGGAACTCTCCATCCTTTTGAATCTCCATCCTCTGAATAATATTTACAAGGAGAATTATTTAGTTTCATGTTAATAGCCAAATCTGTACGTGTTATCATTGACTGAGTATAATCGGTCCATACTTCCTGCTTTTCAGTTTTATAATAACGATAATAACTAGTATAATTTTCCTTAAAAGTATCTTTTTCATCTCTCAAGTATCCCTTAGGTCCACCATTCCACTTATAATATCCAGATCTTCCATTATGTATTTTACCTCCCGTAGCATAAACTGTCGAACTGAAAACTTTAACTGTAAAATTGGATACAACATTTTTCGCAAACTTAAATCTTTTATAGGGAGTATTAGCTCCATTAAAGTCAGTATGAACATGCTCATCCAACTCTCCCTCCAAAAACTGTTCCCGAATTGATTGACTATTCATATTTGACATATCAAAAACTAAATTGTTCTCTGAATAATATTGATCCGGATAAGTACCTGCAGCTTCTTGTTTACTAGACATACCTAAATTGCGGATACAACGAATAGATCTTCCATAATTACGACCTGTTTCATATTTATCATTATCATTTCCAAACGAAGACCCTTCTTCTGCCCACAAAATATATTTTTTGTTACTTGCATAAAAGTGATCATAGTCCCCATTCTTCTGATAAAGAGCAAAACCATTCGGCAACCCGAATGTACCCATCCAAATATCCATATACTGATAAATAGCAGGCAAATACCATTTCATTTCATCTTTACTAATTTTGGTATCACCATTTTCATCCCTATTACGAGACATACATGCTGCATAAGCTTTTTTTAGCTCAGAACTAAAATCCGCTCCCTTTGCATACCAATCTTTACCTATCAACTGTGTTTCTGCTAATAAATTAGCATATCCATTATTCATATTTTCCCCCTTGGTATTATCTCCATAATTACTAGCAGAAATAGAATCCGTTTCATTTACCCACTCAATACCCCAAGCTGTTTTTGTTGGATCTAAAGCATAGATCGTTTGTATTGATTTCTGGGAAATTGTATAACGAGCCTCTCTTAATGAGCTGGTATGATCAGTATTATGAGTATAACTATCAATATTACACATTATTTGCATAACACGTGGTTCAGTATTTACAAATTCTGTCCAGTTCTTATTTTTATAATAAAACTCATCAATAAAGCATGTAACTTTAAGTTCACTATTAAGATAATTATTTTTCTCTTTAAGATACTTCGAGAATTCTTTCACATCCATCAATTTGGACTTATTACTCTCATTTGGATATCGTTGTTTATTATCAGAATACGAGTTGCCAGACTTTTCATTTACCATAAAATGAATCCATTGCCAATTTTCAGCATAATTTTCATCATTTTCCTTAGCTTCTGAAAGCTTAATATACCCTGTTGTAAATGGTGTTTTAACCAAAAAATCCGTGCCATATGCCTCTATATCTTTTATATTAAAAGTATATACACTACTTTCATAGTGTGCATCATAATTATCAACTTCACCTTCGACATAAGTCACATCGCCGTCAGCTCTATGATAAGGACTCTTTTCTTGTACTTCTGTTATGATTTCATCAACTCCTGCAACCTGAATATTATATACATAAATCTTATTTCTTTTACTTTTATAATCTCCAAAATCAGTCGTATTTTTATCAGACCCCATACCTAAGCTTATGAAATATGTAACATTTGCATCTACCTTAGCAGGTTTCTCGTAACCATTTCTCTTTCCTGTGCCAACAAAATGTCCTTTCAACTCTACATAAGTTGCATTTGACGGGCGCTTGTCTGCTGCTTCGCGAATATTTTTATCTGAAATATCAGTAGCCGACTGCAAATTTTCCAACATAGCAAATTCAAATGTATTATTAACAAATCGTTGGCTGACTGAAGTAGGAAAATAATAGTCTGAAGACTCTGAGGATAAACTTCCCTCCTTATACAAAGAGGACTTCACAGGCACATTAACAATTTTCCACGAGATAGGTTCAAACGAATCTACATTACTAGCTTTGCTTATAGAAAATGTTATATTCGAAAACAAACGAATTAATTTAATTGAACCATCTATTGTATTACCATTATCATTTTTAATAACAGCTTGTCCACTATCATTTAAGTCAATAGAAACAAGTTCTGCTTCTTCCGGTTCGTTTGTTGCCTCTTTACCACTTGTATAATAACCGGACGCAAGAAAAGAATTACCAGTAAAAGAAACAATATTATCTTTTAAAGGGACTGGTATCGTTGCTAAATCACTTTCTTGTGCAATATTATCTAATGATTTTTTAATATTTTCAGTTGCATCGCTTTTTAGATTAGCGACAGCATAAAGGCGCCTTTTACCGGTGGTAGTCTGAAAAGAAACAGAACCTGATAATCCGTTCAAATTCTCAAAATATCCCTTTTCACTACTCGTTATAGGAACGCGTGTCCCACTTTCATCAAAAAGTAGCACATACAGATCCGATACAGAACCTTCTATCAAAGCACTTTTTGTTTGTATAACTTCCGGATCTCCTGTTATAAAAGGCAAAGACAAATTGACCTCCCGCCCTTCTTCTACATCGGTAGAAGATTTAACAGCTTGTTCATCTACACAAGCAGATAATAAAAATATACTTGCAAATAAACTTAATACGTATAAACCATATCTTTTCATACAATCTACTATTTTTAATTTATTACCCTATTCTCTTCCATTAATTAAAAGCAGGAACATCCACTTTCACTTCTCCCATATCAACCAACTGATATTCGATAGTGACAGTTGCCGGAGATGAAAGATCACCTTTCACTTTCACATTCAATAAATAAACATTGTCTTTTTCCAATGCGTTATTAAAGGTATAAGCATATGATTTTCTTTCACCACCTTCGCCTATCGTACCTTGTAAAGATAAAGTCGGTTTTACACCCGGATAAGAATAAGTACGATTTATTACCTGATTGTAGGTCTCCCCATTGATAATGGTTGTGAACTGACCATTATTCCCATTAGTAGTAGACGCTGCATCAATACCAGACCATTCTAGTTTCGTCAGCACAAAAGCGACATCTGTAACAGGTTGATTATTTTCAGTCAATTCAACAGATACATTTACATCTAAACGTGCTGTCAACTGGTGTACCGGAATTTCGATATTACCATTTGCAGTCGGAGTAAAACTTGTTTTTTCTCCAAACTTCGGTAAAGTAGCGGCTACCTGAGTAAGTTGTTTAGTTATAGCATAATTTTTAAAATCATTCATACTACTGATATTTTTCAATGCATTAATATCTGCGTCCGAAACATTTACAAAAGCATAAGCATTTGATTTCACCAAAGGAAGACGAGTTGTGCCATTTGTTGAACTCGTTAATACAATCGGAGCAACTGTCGGAATGCCGTTGCTATCGAAAATACCGATTACAGCATTTTCTATATTCCCTTCCTGAGCATCCAAATCAACAGAAGCTTTTGTCTGTATAGAACCTAAACTTATTGTTACCGGAACTAAATCACTGTTCTCTACAGGAGTATCAAGTAGTTCGCTCTCGGAAGTACAAGCAGCGAAACCAATCAATGTAACGATTAATGCGAAGATATTCTGTAATTTCATGACCCTATATTTTATTGCTTTATTTACTATCTCATTCGATTTTATATTGCAAATGTAGGGTATGCCGAAATAAGTGGGGATAGGTCAGAATCTCATGTTTAAGGGGTAAAAGTGGCAATGTGGAAAAGTAGTGAAAATTGATAGTTACACCCCTAACCAGAGATAGATTTACAAAGGTCGAAGCGTCAAAACAACAAAGGAATACAATGTTTTTTAATGCATTGTCCTCCTTTTTTTCTTCTATTGGCGGGAATCAGCGGGCTGATTCAATTTCCGGGCGGTCGCCTCCGCCTCCAGGATTCAGTAAAGGAGTTTCCGCACTGACCAGTTTAAGGTAGCCGAAACTTTCTTCTACATGAAGAATGTTTAAATTTAGTGTCGTAATTTTTTTCATGTGCATTAAATTAGGATGAATACTTTATTTTTTCCAGAGAGCAATAAAGGTAAGCGATTGACAGTGGATATTCTAATTTATTGGGAGGGAAAATCGGATTATCAGGGCTTCTTTGGGAAAAGAAGGCGAAAAAATCGGATTGCCAAAGCTTCCTATAACAAAAAAGCCCTGTCAAGAGGGTTGACAGGGCTTCCTGAAAAAAGAAAGTGCCACCAAGAAGGTTGGCGGCACTTCTTATAGATTTGATCAATTAACCTTCTTGATTATCAACATTGATAACTGAACCGTTCGACCATGGAGCCGGAGTTATCGTACCTGTTGCACCTCCGAATTCGTCAGGATCACCTGGTTCATTGGAACCAACACCCACGATCTTTACATTTAAAAGATATAAGGTATTAGCATCCAAACCTGCAGTTAATGGAATATTATAATATTTTTTACCTATCCCATCGCTATAAGTTACTTCTAAAACGCCATATAAAGTCGCAGATCCTGCGGTAGGACAAGCGTAAGCACGTGCTGTAACATCTGTACCATTGATATTAACAGAAGCGCTGTTTGCAACAGTTTTATTCGTAAATGAAGCAGCCAAGTCTGTTGCATTTTCTGCGGTTCCAACTTTCTTACTACCATCCAAATTTACAGAAGGATTTACATTATACAAAGTCAAAGAATTAATTGTCATTGTTGCATTTCTATAAAGAGAAGGTACAGCTTCTGTTTGTGCTCTTGTTACAGTACCAAGCTGAACAGCAGAAAGAACGCGTTTAACAGTCATACTGATATCATTTGTAGCAGCTAAAGAGGTTACTGATGCTACCTCATACATAACAAAGTTTTCTTTTGCAGTAGGAGCGTTAATTTCAATCGTTTTAAATCCTTCGGCAGTTACAGCTGTTGCACTAGAGTTTGCCACAGCAACAAATTGATAATTACTACCTACTGTCAATTTATCAAATGTAACACTGTTTGAACTTGTAGAAAAGTCTTTTGTTTCAACTAATGTCGTTCCATTTAAAAATGCATAAACTTTTCCTGAGTTCATTGCATTTTCAGCATCATAGCCTTCTGTCGTTAATGGATCAGCCTTTGTTTTTGAATCAGCCGTAGTTAAGTTAACAACAACGCTTCCTTCCTGAGGAACAACTGCTTCCTCATCATTTGAACATGCTACCAATGAAAAAGCAGCTAAAGACATAATAAAGAGATTCTTTACTTTCATAACTTATAAATTTAATTTGTTAATAATATTACCCTAACTTGTTATTAATTTTGAATTTTGTATTCAAATGTTTTAATATTGTCTGGATGACGATGCAAATGTAACGCCCGAAATGACTTCGTTACGACAGGCAAAACTCTCAAAAAATGCAGGTGATTCTACTTCTCATTAAATTGATAGATTTACAAACAACCATTGAGAGTTTTACCTTATCAAACGATTAATCAGCTGTCAATAGCCGGAATATCAATAATTTCCGTATTCCATTCCGCAACTGTAATTACAATACGTACCGTTCCGTATAATATATCTTCTTTAAAGCTCTCGTCATCAAATACTAAAGATATTTTATATACATAGTTACGTTTTACGAAATTATGTCCGTAAGCCGACAACCCTTTTTCATTGATAACGGCCCTGAATTCGCGTGTCCGGGCCTGATAAGGATCTTTGGCGCTGATGGTTGCCTTGATGAGCAATTCGGTCGGCTGCTCGCTTCCGTCGTTTTCCATCACGTAAGTACGGTAAGCTATTTCACTGAGCGATGTATTGTTGTCGACTACCAGATCCATAGGGGTGGACGGACTCGTTCCTAAATTTCCGGCAGCAACAACGGCACCCCAATAATCGTGGCTAAAGAAACGTGAAGCCGTCTTTTGGTTATCAACCGTGATAGATTCGATTGTAACGATACGCCCCAACAATTCGGGACGAGTGAAATTTGTCTTTATTCCGACAACGTCCAGGCGGGCCGCCAGGCGAGTCAACTCCAACGGAGTAGATATTCCGTTGATATTATTTTTGCCCATCGATTCATAACCGATATAATTCTCATCACCGGCTACCAGTGATTCCTCTGTTTCGATCACCCGGCTACTCATGGTCAGATTATCCTGTTCTTGCGACGATAGTTGGCAAAGAGCAGCTTCAAGACCTGCATACGAGGTAATATTACTCAAAGCTCCGTTTGCATTCCCGACCAGTACGATCCGTGCCTTTGCTGCACGTGCCGGAATATTCGGAATAGTCAACTCGCCGTCAGCCGGGGTTGTTTCCTGATAAAAAGGAGCAGAAGAAAGAAGTTGAGAACCGTCTTCGCTAAACACAAATGCAGTTATATTATTAATGTATGCTTCACCCGCAAGTTCGTTTGCATCTGTACCAGCTTTTGTACCAGCTTTCAGGGGACTTTTCTTGTTCGTTCCGCTGGCTTTCACCTGCAAGGATATCTTTGCTTCCGGTAGCGAAGTTATATCCCGATCATTGTCATTTGAGCAGGAAGCACATAGCAATAAAGCGAATCCTGCATATAATATCTTATTCATATTTATCATGATTGATTAATTTTTAGGTTTCAAATCAGGATTATCTTCCACAACTCCCCAGGGAGTAACAGTTACTTTGGCTCCGATGAAAGCACCCTGGTCGTTCCATCTGAACAGAATCAGTATGTTTTCATATACTTTTATGTCAACCGGACCAACTGTGCCGTCCGAATGTTCATATTCATCGACTGTCTGTAATACTCCATTTTCATCCATAAAAGAACATGATAAATTTTGCCCTTCACAAACGTTACTAGGTTCAGGCGTTACCCATTCGGTGGCAGTCTCATCCCAATCACCTTCAGGTTTATAATATACGCTTTCACCGATTTGTTCGCCTTTATAATTATAGCCGCTCAATGTACGGTTTAACTGAAATTCATAAGCCGATGAAGAACCGGACACAGAAGCAGAACGAAACGACGGATTCTTTTCGATTGCATATTGCAGTCCTTCGGTTTGCATGGTAACCTGTCCGACTTTCGGGGCAATCACAATTTCCTGGCTACCTCCGGCTCCAATAATAAATTCCTTTAAGCCGTAAAATAAATCATCCGGAGACTGAGCTTCACCATTATTAGAATTCAGCATGATATTCAATTCCTCTGCGCTTTTTGCATTAGGAACGACCTGCTTTTCTCCCGTCAGGTTACCCCAAGCGACCAAATGCAACTTCGTATCAGCCGGATAACTCAATTGTATGTTTTGACGGTTCTTAATGAAAGCTTCCTCCAGACTGCGTGTTTCGAGTAATTTCAAATCTTCATCGAACACATAAAGTGTCGCAGAAGTTACTGCTCCCAGTGGAGTGACATCTTCATTATTCTGATTCACAACTTTGAGTGTCAACCCTGGACACTCATCCAAATTATCTTTTATGCAACTTGTAGCAAACAGAGCTACAATCGCCAACGCCAGAAAAATGGTTTGTTTTGTAATTAATTTATTATACTCCATAATTTAATAATTTCGGATTGACTTTACCCTATCCTTGATATTTATATTTTACCTTATTTTCATGTAGCAAAAGTAATTGTTATGAAAAGGATGGGGTATAGGTGGTTCTCTCTATCTTAATAGATAAAACTATCATCTTCAAAAAGAATATCAGCGGTAAAACTCTAAATGTTTTTCAACGGGTCTTTTGAAGCATTTAGAGACAACTGCAAGACTCTCAAAAAAGGGGTAAAAATCTCTTTTGAGGGTGGAAGAAGGAGATTTTTTGAGCAGCCGCGGAAATAAATTGATTTTAAATGAGAAAGAGGACTTTGGCATGAGAAAATCACTTATCTTTGCCTAAGTAACATATAAATAAGAGTAACTATGAAAAATCATTCTGCATTGGTTCATTTTGATTGGGCCGTCAAGCGCCTTTTGCGTAATAAGTCGAACTTTGTTGTGCTGGAAGGTTTTTTGTCCACTTTACTGGGGCAAGAGATACGTATTGTCAAAATGCTGGAAAGCGAAAGCAATAAAGAAACCTCAGAGGATAAGTTCAACCGCGTGGACATGCTTGCTGAAGACAGCAAAGGCGAACTTATCATCATTGAAGTTCAGAACAACCGCGAACTGGATTATTTCCACCGTATGCTCTACGGAGCGTCCAAGGCCATCACCGATTATATCAACGAAGGACAGGAATATGGTATTATTCGTAAAGTATATTCGATCAACATCGTTTATTTTGAGTTAGGCCAGGGAAAAGATTATGTCTATCATGGAAAAACAACCTTTAAAGGTATCCATTACAATGACGTTCTTCAACTCTCTGTCCGGCAGAAAGAGCAGTTTGTCCGCCACGAAGCCGGTGATATCTTTCCTGAATATTACGTATTACGCGTGGACGGCTTCAACCAGCAGGCCAAAACCCCGCTCGATGAATGGATCGCTTTCCTGAAAACAGGCGAGATCGACCAGAACAGCACAGCTCATGGTTTACAGGAAGCTCGCGAACGCCTGCGCATAGACCAGTTAAATGAGAAAGACCGGCGACAATATTATGCAGATATGGAAGCACTGCGTTATCAGCGCAGCGTGATCAAAACCGGCTGGATCGAAGGGAAAGCAGAAGGGAAAGCGGAAGGTCTTGCAGAAGGGAAAGCAGAAGGGCTTGCGGAAGGGCAACGTCTGATTGCAACCAATTTTAAAAAGCAGGGAATCTGCATCGAAACGATAGCCCAATGTACCGGTCTGTCCATAGAAGAGATAAACGAATTATAATCCAGAACTATATAAATCAGCAAAGTTTCGCCTTTCCGGAAAGCTTTGCTGATTTTTTGTTTCATTTCTGAAGTTATCAACTGTCATCTGTTAACTGTCAACGACTTTCCATTCACCGATATTACGATCTTCTTTGTTAAAGGAGGCGCCTACTTTGACTAACTGACGGCCATCGGCTGTGTAAGGGATCAGATAGCCTCTGTCGTCGATCTGACGGAGGGCTTCGTCTACCGAACCGTTCAGTTTGAATTCGAATACGTAGATATAATCTGTTGTTTTTACGACGGCATCGGCACGACCACGGGCACTGCGCACTTCGACATCGACATATTGCCCCAATAGCTTAAAGACAATATAGAAAATCACCTGATAATGACGTTCCGTCTTGTCGTTCAGTTCGTAGGGCATACCGGCAAAGAAGGCGCGAAGGCGTTCCATAAAACTGTCGACATCACCTTCACGCAACTCACGGCTGAATTTGCCAATATAAAACGGTGCATTTGCTTCCGACATCGATGTATAATAGGGAGTGATGAAATTCAACCATCCATATTCTACCTCGG
The DNA here is from genome assembly GCF_020091425.1 of Parabacteroides goldsteinii. Lineage (NCBI taxonomy): Bacteria > Pseudomonadati > Bacteroidota > Bacteroidia > Bacteroidales > Tannerellaceae > Parabacteroides > Parabacteroides goldsteinii. The sequence continues at coordinate 4,445,199 of NZ_CP081906.1, forward strand.
CATTCGGATAACCCAGACGATAAAAATTAAACTCCTGGTCGTACTCCTTAATCGTCAGGTACCCACTCTGGTAAATGATCGGTACCGGGTTATGAAAATCCATCCGGTAATCGGTCAGTGCAGCAGCAGGTACTTCTATGCCATCCAGTTTCCGAAGGTCATAATCTGTCTTTGTCAGCATTTCGACCAACATGGTAGGTGTACCGGTGGAAAACCAGTAACTGCTGAAACGTCGTTGGATCAATGCATTCAGCACACTGAACGGATTAAAGACTCCTTCTGTCTGGAACTCCGAAAAATGATAACCGTCGTAACGTTTTGCCAATTCGTTTACCGTCTGTTCGTAAGTCAGTTTATTCATGGCGGCAAGCGCAGCCAGTTCGGGTTGGAAATCGCGTTCGATCTCGTCTTTTGTCATACCGCAAACGGTTGCATAGTCGGGATTCATGCTAATGTCCATCAGTTGGTTCAGGTTACTGAAGACTCCCAACTGTGAGAACTTCGTTACACCGGTGATAAACACAAAACGCAGATAGCGGTCGGCATCTTTCAGTACGGTATAGAAGCCGGTCAGCATTTCACGGTAAACGTCTTGTAGATCATCATTAAATAATGTACGCAAAAGCGGTTTATCGTATTCGTCGATCAGGACAACCACTTTCTCCCCTGTTTTCTCACAGGCTTGACGAATGATTTGCATGAAACGTCCGGCATAGCCCACTTCTTTATCTGTTTTACCATATTGCTTTTCCCATTCAATAAAATGAACTTCAAACACTTGTTCGAGACTCCGTTTATCCTCGTAATACTGGGCATTCAGACTCAGATGAAGCACCGGATATACTTTCCAATCCTTTTCCAACTGCTCGATAGCGAGTCCCTTGAAGACCTCTTTTCGTCCGAGGAAATAAGCTTCGAGCGTCGAAAGCAGCAGGCTTTTGCCAAAACGGCGCGGGCGGCTCAGGAATATAGGATTTCCGGAAACAGCCATTCGATAGACCAAAGCCGTTTTATCAACATACAAAAAATTTTCTTCACGCAATTTTGTAAAATCCTGTATCCCTACCGGGAGTTTTCTGATCGGCATTGTTTCCATATTTCCGTCGTTTTTAAGTACCAATACAAAGATAAGAATAATGAAGGAATATGCCAATGTAAATACAGATAGGTTCGGTATTATCCAACGACTTTAATAGCATTTTGCAGCAACAAAAGCACATTTTCCAACTTTATGATAAAGATATAGCAAATTCAGTAACATTCAAATTGCCATATCTCTCCCTTTTAGAAAAACAAAATACACATTTATTAACACAACATCCGATAACAACTAACTTTTCAACTCTCTGCAAACAAAAAAAAGTTCATTTAAAACGAATTTCAAATCCGTTTAAAACGAAATAAAATTTGACTGCAGCAAAATTTCATTTCGTTTTAAAGCAAATTTTTGTTAATTAAAGACGAATAATCCCGTTTTTTGAATTTTTCAAGCGCTATATTACGTGTTATGGAACATATTTTCCTTCCGGAAGCACAGAAATATTCACCCGCAGTCAACTATCAAAATTCATACAAAAAAGACACCTAAACGAGCATTATAACAAGAATCACAACTAACATGGAATATTATGACGCTTATCACGCGACATACAGAGCACATCGGATACACATAACCTTATTACAATCGCCTGCAAACAATCAATATCGTGCTACATTCCGTACAATCCACCTACAAGACACATTAAATATCATTTTGTCAAAAACATCTATATTTTTTGCCGGAACCATTCTATTATACAGTTTGTTTTCATTAGCTTTGCAGAATTATTAATCATTAAAATAAATACCCATGAACAGAGCAGAACTCATTGAGGCTTTAGCTGAAAAGTCCGGATTGAGCAAACAAAAAGCAAAAAAAGTCCTGGAATCCTATATGGAGATCGTGACTGAAAAAATGTCCCAAAATGAAGAAATAGCCCTTATTGGCTTCGGAACGTTGATTCCCAGACCGCAAAGTAGCCGGATGGCACGTAATCCAAAGACCGGCACTCCGGTACGGATCAAGGCCAGAACAACCGTAAAATTCAAACCAGGCAAATTCTTGTTGGAAGCTATAAACGGTAAAAAATAATACCGACACATTCATCTTCTAAAGGTCGATGATGCAAAAAATCTCGTTTAAAACGAGAAAAAACCCGTTTTAAACGAAGTTTGTGCTCATTTAAAACGGGTTTTCAGGTAAATATAACTATATACTGATCTTACGGCTGCCCGTATTGCGAAGGCGTCGTTCCATATTGTTCCGTGAAACGTTTGCGGAAGGTGGCCGTGTCGTTGAAACCGACCATTTCTGCGACTTCCTGCACCGAATACTGCTGCGTCTGGATTAATTCGGCGGCCTTTTTCAGACGAATCGTACGGGTCAGTTCCAGGATACTGCAATCAGAGAATTGCTTAATTTTACGATACAATGTCGGCAGACTCATGTTTAATGAGTCTGCGAGCACCTTTGCCTCAAAGGTGGAATCGTCAAGATGCATCTCGATGTTTTTAACAACCAGGTCCATAAACGGATTGCTCGGTATGCCGGAATCGCTTTCATCCGTATTCGGTGCGCTTGTTCCTGCCAGCGACTTGGTGAAGAATTGCTTCAATTGTTCGCGGCGTTTCACCAGGTTGTTCAGTTTGCTGCGAAGAATCTCCACATCGAACGGTTTGGTGATATAATCGTCCGCCCCGGCTTCGAGACCGACAATGATGTCTTCGCTCTCCACCTTCGCCGTCAGCATGACAACCGGTGTCTGCGAAGTGCGCGGATCGGCCTTCAACTCCTTGCAGGTTTGAAAACCGTCTTTCACAGGCATCATCACGTCGCAAAGGATCAGGTCCGGATTGTTGGCAAAGGCAACTTGTATTCCCTCCTCCCCATTACGGGCTTCGAGAATCTCATATTCCTTAGTAAAGACATGTTTCAGGAACCAACGGATCTGGTCGCTGTCGTCGATGACAAGGATTTTCTTGCCGGTGAGCTTTTTCTGCGGGACAACCTGAATAAATTCGGCAATCTCTTCCTTCTGACGGTCGTTCAATCTCACCAGGTCAGCTTCGGGTTCTACAAATTCCACCCGGCGTTCCATCAGGTGTTGTTTGCCTAACGGTATTAATAATGTATAGACAGTGCCCGACGAAGTCGTTTCGTTGCTATAAAATCCGCCGATGTCATCCACCATATCGTGCACCTGTTTCAAACCGCGGCGAGCACTTTCATTCTCATCCAATCCTTCATCCTGCACGGACAGAGAGCAATACGCTTTCCCGTCTTTCCTGACGACTGAAATATCCAGCGTGACTTTGCCATAAACAAATGTATTCTTAAATGCATTAGATAATAATGTACGTAAAGCATATTCCATTTTACGGCGGTCGAGCCAGATCCATAACTTAGCCGTCTGGGTATTGACCTGGAAATCGACATTATTCATCGCAACCCAGTCTACAAACAGGTCGCATATCTGCCGGGATATTTCCACCAGGTCGTAACGGGCGATGCGCAGATAATTGGCGACATCGTTTGCCCGGCGGGTTCCGATCAACTGATCGGCAAGGTCCTGCAAAGCAAGTGTATTACGATAAGCCGAAAGTAATTGGGTGGACATATCTTTTTCTTCATCCTTATTCTGTACCACCAATGCCAATGAACCGAGCACCAGTGAAAGAGGTGTACGCATTTCGTGGATTGTCTCGATAAAGAAGTTATCGTGGATCATTTCGGCATCCTTCAAACGGGACTCGGCTTCCGAAAGCCTGTCGGCAACCTCCCGCTGCATGGCATCACTCTCCTTGATCTTGGTGACGAGCAACTGCTCCAGGTCTTTTTTATTGCTATTCAGCGTAGAGATCATCGTCTCCTGCGTGGAAAGTTTCTGAACCAGCTCTTTATTCGCTGTTGACAATACATTATATTGAGATTCCAGTTCATTTCTCTCAGATTCGAGTTCTGCCGCTTTGGACTCGATAGCCTCCTTCTGCTCCTCCAACTTCTTCTTAGCAGCTTCCAACTCATTATTTTTTTGCTCAATCTCAATCTGGTTCAGGACAAGCAACTCCTTTTCCTTTACCGCCTTTTGGGACTGGCTCGAAAAACCGGCATACATCTTTCTCAAATAAAAAGCCGCCAGGACAAACAACAATGCCAAAAGAATGACTACTACAAGAACAGTTATCTCCAAAGGGCTGGCGGAGCCTCCTGCTGCAAATGCCTGCTGACCGCAAAAAGCAAAGCATGCAAGAAAGACAGACCACTTCCTGAACAAAGTTCTATTATTCATAATGATATATATATTTTAATTTCTAAGATAATTTTCTCCCGAGTATTTCAGAACCAACAGTAAACCCTCCTCATAACTGTGTATAATCATCTATGCAAAGATGATAATAAATTTTCGTTTTGCGAACATCAACGCAAGATTATTTGCGTAAAAAGAAATGATTATCATATTTTTTTCGCACGATTTCCGATATTCAAACCAGCTTATCAGTAATATTTAGCATAATAATGGGATTGACCGGAACAGAAATAAGTACTATTACTAACCGGCAGGGCAAAAGCGGGTGTATTCGTATCACAAACACAGGCTATTCCTATCAAATAAGATATAAATACAGTAATATCAGAAACTGATTCGAGGGCTAAAACGACACTTACACCACCTATTTGAGACATTCACACCACTTGTTTTGATATTTTCGGCGATTATTTTGATTGCTTTAACTTTTATTATCTCACTATACGATACACATATCATTTTAGTCTCTATATTTGCAACATCAAGATGAGAGAAAAGGTTTTGATGAGGGTCTTAACCGGAAATAATCTCTCGAGTATAGGGTAATTTTAAGCATATAAAAAATTAAGGTCATGAAAAAGGGTAGAATTTTCACAAATTGTTTGTTTATTGTTTGCACACTGATGGCAGCAATTTCTTTCACTAGTTGTTCCGCTGATAGCGATTCTTCTTACTCAGGTATTGATGAAAGCGTAATTAAAAATGCTGATTCTCAGACTGAGGTTCCTTTCTCTGTTGTACTGAAAGCTTATTCCGATAACAAAGATATCACCGTTAAGGGTGACGTAGACCAGACTACTCTGTTCGTTTTTGATCAGAATGGTGACTACTACACACAAGTGTCTCTTGACAAAACTTATTTGCTACAGGCAAAACCGGTTGAGATCAGTTGTCCGGGTTCAAAACAGATCACAGTTGTTGCATGGGCAGGTCTTTCTTCCGATAGCGAAAATATCAGCGCCATGAGCAAAGCGAATATTATTTCTGACCTACAGGTTAGCCTGAAGCAGAACAACGGTGTTGCAGCTGCTTTACCGGGAGATTTATTCTACGGACAGATTACTTTAAAGAACACTGCTACCAAGGCTGGTGTTGAAACTCTAAAAATCGAACGTAAAGTTTCTTCTATTTCCCTGATTACAAAAGGCGTTATTAAAATGCTTGATTCCAGAGAAGGTAATTTTTATTACAAAGTAAAGAAAACAAAAGCTTCTTTTGATCACAATGGTGAATTGACAGGCGAAGAAATTGAATATATCATCCCTGCAACCATGGACGCAAAAGGTAACGTTGTTGCTGACAACACAGCTATTTTACCGGCTTCCGACGTGACTATAGAGCTTTACAAAGACGATAACATGATCCTTTCTTCAAAAAATGTCAAAAATTTAGAGAAAGTGTCTGTAAACGAAGGAGAACAGTCAGAAATCACTTTTGACCTCTCAAAAAATAATTGCAATATTGTTGTTGCTGACTGGGGTACAGTTATCACGCATGTTACAATTGGTTAAAATTTGACCCTCAATTTTTTATATGCATAAAGGCGTACATCCGGATTGTTCCGCGTGTGCGCCGCTTTTTTTCATATATGCGATTCTCCATGATAGCCTTACCACCCCTTGTGAGAGTAATACATATGTTAATTTTTACAACATTAGCATTGATTTACAACACTTACATCAACAACAGCGGTAAATGCATCACACATGACAGATTTACCACCCTTCTTAAAATAACCAATCCATATCATTCAATCCATCCCCACCAAAAGAAGAGATATTAGAAAGAATTGAGCTATCCCGTTCCCGTGCTTGACACGGGATCGCAAAGACACAGACCGTTTCCTATAATATCTTTTGATACCGCCAGTTCTCTTGCGGCCCCGTGTCAAGCACGGGGACAGGTGTAATAAGCAAATTTTAAATCGTCATTTTTCGGTAAAGTTAAATCACCATCTAATAATAGAGACTATCAGTTTATACTATTGATTACATTTTAATGTCGGTCATCTTTGGCTGGGGGTACCCCCAGCCAAAGATGTGTCTTTTTCCTCTTCAAAAATGGATTTTCGGTTTCCCATCCGGTAGCTTTGCCCGGTGAGTTTTATGACCTCGCAGTGATATAACAGCCTGTCCAGTATTGCTGAAGCCAGCACTTCGTCATCCAGCGTTTTGGCCCATTCGGTGGGTGCCTTGTTCGTGGTAATTATCAGTGAGGCTTTCTCGTGAAGCGTGTTGATCAGATTGAAGAATCCTGCGGCATCCTCTTTTTTCACCGGGAAGAGCATTATGTCATCGATGGCTACCAAGTCGGCTTTGAGCAGACGGTTGTATGCGCTCATGGCCGAAGGCATCAGCGTTTTCATCTTGATGGTGTTTATGACATCCTCCATCGTGACCATATACGCCTTGTATCCCTGCCCCACAGCTTCGTACACAAGTCCTGCGGCGATAAAGGTCTTACCTGTTCCGGAAGGTCCCATGAGTATCAGGTTGTAATTCTGTTCGAGCCACCCCAGCCGGCGCAGTTCACGCAATCTTGGTGCGGTTATACCTTGCGAGTAGTTGTGGTCGAAAAGGTCGAGGTCGTGTCTTGCCGGCAAGGCCGCCGCTTTCAGCCGCCGTTGGAAGTCCTTGCTGTCTCTTTCCTGAACCTCGCGGGAGAGCAGGTCATGCAGGAACTCGACATGGTTTTTTCCCTGCTCCTGCGCCAGATGAGCTTCTGATTCCAGCAGGCGTGGCAGAGCGTACAGGCGCAGACGCGAGCACAGGTTTTTGATTTGTTCGTTTGTTATCATACGAAAAGGGTGTTAAAGGTGGATATGTCTGTTTTCTCGGGGATCATGGCGGATGTATCAGCCCCGGGAACCGGCTCGGTTTCCGTCCGGACCTCAATGGGGGGTTCTCCTTTACGGATCCTGAGGGTCTCGGCTACCTCCATCAGGCTGCATCCGTTGAAGACACCTGCTTTAAGGCACTCGTCAAAAGCTTCGGTAAGCGTGATGTCCGAGTATGCCGCGTGGCGCCGGACTATAAACTGGAGGTTGTCGCGGTAATTACGGGCCTTATGCACACGTAGTTGTAATAAATATGTATCAATCACCGTGCTTGCAGGAAGTTCTTTGCGTACAAAAGCCTCATAATCATCCAGCGAGGCTTCGCGGTCACGCCGGTGGGAGGTATTGCTTACCAGACGCCCCTTATCTCCGCTTATTTTGTGAACGGCAAGGGTTTTGCCTGTCTCATGGCTGTAGATATATAGCCGGCCTTCTTTTTCTTCGATATAGACCAGCGTCTGATGGCCGTGGTAGGTGCCTGTGGGAACGCTGTAATAATTGCCCCGGTAGGTTATCACGTTGTCCTTTCGCACGTGATGCGGCAAGAGGGTTTCGCAAGGAACAGTCGGGACTCCCTTATAAGGCATGAGGTGTCCTTTTTCCGTCTCAAACTCCTCAGACGGGACACGACGTATGCCGTGATGTTCCGTGCCGTTGGCCGTGCGTTCCAACCAGCCAAGGACTTCCTTGTTGAGCAGGTCCATGTCAACCAACTCGCGGCCGCGAAGGAAGTTGTATTTCACATATTTGACGACATTCTCTATCTTACCTTTGCTCTGGGGATCGGATTTGCGACAGAACACGGGTTCAAAGCCATGTTCACGGACAAGGGTGCGGAAAACGCGGGTAAGCACCAGGTCACCAAGGTTTTCATTGACAAGAAACACCTTGTCCTGGTCATAAACTATTTTTCGGGGTACTCCCCCGAAGAACTCGAAAGCCAGTTCATGGGCATAAACAGCAAGAGCGGTGGTAAACGGTGTACGGCTAAAGTAGACGAACTTATACCTGCTGCGGCTCAGACACATCGCAAAGAAATACACTTTTAAAGACTGTCCCTGAAGTGTCTTCATCCACCGTTCACCGAAGTCGCATTGGGCGTATTCGCCATAGGGAGTCTCGGGTTGCTTCTCGTAGGGGCGGTAACTCTTTTCAAACTCCTTGGGAAGATGGTGCGTTAAACGCAACCGGTTGACGAAGTTGAAGACCGTTTTGGGGGTTACGCAGGGAAGATCCGAAAAATGCTCTTTCAAGCGGTCATGGAGTTGCGGAGCGGACAAAAAAGGCCACTTGCGCAACTCATTGACTACATAAGATTCATAGCCGTCAAGTTTATGACCGTAATGACGGTCATAGCTCTGGCTGGAAATGAACTCTTCTTCTGTCATGGACAGATACTTGGCCACCGTTTGACGGTGAAGACCTAAGGATTGACCTATTTGTGTCTTATTTAGGCCATCTGAAAATAATTCGTTAACTTTGTACCACATCAGATACTTCTTTAATTGGGAAGTCTCGGTCATAGCATTGTAATTAGTAGTTCGCACCACAAAATTACAATGCTATTTTTTTTAGAATCATGTCGATTTTACTTTTCCGATTTTTGACGAGACAAAGTTACCGATTACAACAGGATAGTTCACTTTTGATAATAATAGAAATATCCCCAAAAAAACAGATATACACATTATTATATAGAAAAACCAACAACGCCATCGCCAAATCAACAAATCCCCGCCCCACACAGGTTGTATTCCTATCATATAACATGTATTCATATCACGCCATCCAATATATTTTAATCTGATACATTTTCATTTTAAGAGTATAAAATGATTCTTTTACCACCTTTTGAGAGTTTTACACCACTCAATGTGATGCTTTCAGCAACCTCCTTGATCGTTTTAACTTTTATTGTCAATATATTTGATAATCATATCGTTTTTGTATCTATATTTGCAATGTCAACGAGAGACAAAAGGTTTTGATGAGGGTCTTAACCGGATAGAAAATCTCTCGGACAGTATAGGGTAATTTAAGCATATAAAAAATTAAGGTCATGAAAAAGGGTAGAATTTTCACAAATTGTTTGTTTATTGTTTGCACACTGATGGCAGCAATTTCTTTCACTAGTTGTTCCGCTGATAGCGATTCTTCTTACTCAGGTATTGATGAAAGCGTAATCGAAAACGCTGATTCTCAGACCGAGGCTCCTTTCTCTGTTGTACTGAAAGCTTATTCCGATAACAAAGATATTACTGTTAAGGGTGACGTAGACCAGACTACTCTGTTCGTTTTTGATCAGAATGGTGACTACTACACACAAGTGTCTCTTGACAAAACTTATTTGCTACAGGCAAAACCGGTTGAGATCAGCTGTCCGGGTTCAAAACAGATCACAGTTGTTGCATGGGCAGGTCTTTCTTCCGATAGCGAAAATATCAGCGCCATGAGCAAAGCGAATATTATTTCCGACCTACAGGTTAGCCTGAAGCAGAATAACGGCGTTGCAGCCGCTTTACCGGGAGATTTATTCTACGGACAGATTACTTTAAAGAACACTGCTACCAAGGCTGGTGTTGAAACTCTAAAAATCGAACGTAAAGTTTCTTCTATTTCCCTGATTACAAAAGGCGTTATTAAAATGCTTGATTCCAGAGAAGGTAATTTTTATTACAAAGTAAAGAAAACAAAAGCTTCTTTTGATCACAACGGTAAATTGACAGGCGAAGAAATTGAATATATCATCCCTGCAACCATGGACGCAAAAGGTAACGTTGTTGCTGACAACACAGCTATTTTACCGGCTTCCGACGTGACTATAGAGCTTTATAAAGATGATAACATGATCCTTTCTTCAAAAAATGTCAAAAATTCGGAGAAAGTGTCTGTAAACGAAGGAGAACTGTCAGAAATTACTTTTGACCTCTCAAAAAACAATTGCAATATTGTTGTAACAGACTGGGGTACAGTTATTCAACATGTTACAATTGGTTAAAATTTGACCCTCAATTTTTTATATGCATAAGGGCGCACATTCGGATAGTTCCGCGTGTGCGCCGTTTTTTTTCATACATGCGATTCTCCGTGATAGCTTTACCGCCCTTTATGATAGTAACACATGCGTTAATTTTTACAACAAAACCATTGATTTACATTGCCTATATTCACAGCATAGGCAAACAGATCACAATTGACATGTTTACCACCCACGCAATAAATCAAAGCAAAGATTGACAGGTACGCCTCTCACGTATGATAGAAATACACATGCTACAAATACAACTAAACATAGTACATTTGTAGACACAATACAATTTGTGAAATTTTACCCTATACTCTGCTTGTGTGAACCCTTAATTCCGCAAGCAAACCTTAATTAATATAACCGTGAGGTTACATAATTAATAAGCCCGCATTCTCAAGTTGTTTATAAACGACAATCTGAGAATGCGGGCTTTTTTTATTCCGGTTTATGGACAAATTTGTCCGTATTCGGACACTCTCCCCATAAAGCGAACACTCATTTTCAACACAATAGGGTTTTGGCATATACATTGTTACTATAGAGACAGATAAACTGAGGATAATATGGAAATAATCAAACTGGAAGGTATAACAAAAGTATACCGCACAACGGAAGTAGAGACCACAGCACTTGAAAATGTAAATCTCACAGTCAGAAAAGGTGAGTTTCTTTCTATTATGGGGCCATCGGGATGCGGAAAGAGTACCCTGCTCAATCTAATGGGATTGCTGGATCTGCCGGATCAGGGAAAAATCCTGATCAACGAGACGGAAACCACACAGATGAAAGACGGAGAAATGGCTGAGTTCAGGAACAAAATGCTGGGATTCGTTTTTCAGAGTTTTCACCTGATCAATTCACTGAATGTACTGGATAACGTAGAACTGCCCCTGCTCTACCGTAATTCAACAGCTAAAAGCCGACGGGAAGCTGCTGAAAAAGTATTGGAGAAGGTAGGACTATCACACCGGATGAGACATTTACCTACACAGTTATCGGGTGGACAATGCCAGCGTGTAGCTTTGGCACGGGCCATTATCGGGAATCCGCAGATCATTCTGGCGGATGAACCAACCGGAAACCTGGATAGTAAAATGGGTTCGGAGATTATGGAACTTCTGTTTCAGTTGAATGAGGATGGTACCACCATAGTAATGGTCACGCATGACGAGCATATTGCCGAGTCAACGCAACGCATTGTCCGTTTTTTCGATGGAAGACGAGTTGAATAATTTTATAAAGGAACCACTATGTACAGGATATATTTCAAACAGGCGCTGCTGATGCTGAAACAAAACAAGTTTATCAGCGCCATCGCAATTATAGGAACGGCACTGGCAATCATGATGATCATGACAATCATCGTGGCCGATGAAATAAAAGGTATCAGCGCCCAACCGGAAATAAACAGGGAGCGAACCTTACATATCAACTACCAGGTAAAAAAAGACACGACAAAAAACAGCTGGCAATCGGGCAGTCTATCGTATGATATCGTAAAAGATTACCTGTACCCGTTGAAAACTCCCCGATATGTTTCGGCCGTTACATCAATACATCCCAAACGTCCGTCCACACTGGTCAGCCGGGAAGGATCCAGCGAGATTATAAGTGCAGACCAAAGGCTCACCGATGCCACTTACTGGAAAATATTTTCTTTTTCTTTTATAAAGGGACGTCCGTTCAACGAAGGGGAATTTAATTCCGGAATATCTGTCGCAGTCGTTTCTGAAACGCTGGCAAAAAAAGCATTCAAAGGAGAAACAGCACTCGGACAAACGATTCTGGTTAACTTCAAACCGTACCGGATCATAGGAATCGTGAAGGATGTATCGCCGGTATTCAAACGGGCTTACGGAGATCTATGGGTACCCTATTCATCCCTGAAAAAAGAAAACCTATATTTCGATGTGGTTATAATGGCTGAAAAAACCAGCGATTTTGCGGCAATAACCACAGAGGTGAGAAACATGGAGAAAAAATACAACACAGAGAATGCTCCCTGGACGCTTTATATGAAAGGACCGTTGAACAATCAATTCTATCAGAAAGACATCCGGGGAAACAGCGTCGAGGATATTACGAAATCGATCACCATCCAGAACAGGAAAATGATCTTCATCCTGCTGATACTTTTGCTGATACCGGCAATCAACCTCTCAGGACTAAGCCTTTCGCGCATGAAAAAACGAACGGAAGAAATCGGGATACGGAAAGCGTTCGGTGCAAAAAGATACACGATCCTGATACAGGTGCTTTTTGAAAACCTGATTACTTCGCTGATCGGTGGGGTGATCGGTCTGATCCTGTCGTACGTTATAGTATTCCGGATGCGGGACTGGCTGCTTGATATTCCGTCCGGCAGTACAATACCGGTCAATACGCTGATTTCCATTCCGGTCCTGCTGGCGGTATTTGCCGTCTGCCTGGTCATCAACCTGCTTTCTGCAGGAATACCGGCCTACCGGGCTTCACGGATGAAGATTATTAATTCACTCAATCAAAATGATAACTGATTATGATACGCCACATATTTAAAATCATCTGGAACGAACGTAAAACGAATGCGTGGATCACCCTGGAGTATGTACTTGTATTCTGCGTACTCTGGTTTTGCGTCGATTATCTTTTCTATATGGGAAAATGCTATTTTGAACCGAATGGTTTCGACATAGAACATACCTATCAGATCAATATGCAGAGAAAGCCGGCAGACAGTGCCGCATTTCCGACAGAAGACGGGCCGACGGAAGAGACGGACAAACAAGCGCTGGCTATGACTTTTCTGAATCGTGTAAACAACTATCCGGGAGTGGAAAGTGTGAGTTTTTCGAAATGGGGTGCTCCTTTTGCCTGGTCGAATTATATGAGCAGTTATTATATTAATGAAGACACAGCCAACATGGTAACCCTACGGATGAGATGGGTCAGCGACAGTTTCTTCGATGTGTTCAAAATAAAAAATACAGTCAAAGAACACAGCGATTGGGGAATACCGGGAACAAGGATGATCGTGATCACCCCCAGCCGGAACGGGGAGTTCGGTTCTTCGGAATATGCTGTACCGCTATCCGACGTAAAACAATTAACCGCTACCCATGACAAGGCGGTCTACACTATTATCGGAACTGCCGATAAGATGAAAGACAGTTACTTTGATTCTTTTTACAGCAATATGATACAACCGCTGGATAAAAAAGAATATGATCTGGCGAATATGCAGATATATATCCGTGTGAGTCCGGGAATCGACAATGATTTTGCGGAACGGTTTACCCGTGAAATGCGTGACCAACTGATGCTGGGGCCTTATTTTCTGGCTTCCGTCTTTTCATCGACGAAAAATGCAAGAGAAATGAACTGGCCGACAGGCGACCTGAACGGGATATATGCCATCACCACTTTTCTGATCCTGAATATATTCCTGGGGATTATCGGGACATTCTGGTACCGGACACAGACACGCCGGAGCGAAGTCGGTCTGCGGCTGGCACTCGGGGCAACCCGGCAGGGAGTAAAACAGATGATTTTCGGGGAGACATTACTGATATTATTTATCGCCAGTGTGGTAGGTGTAAATATCTGCCTTAACATCAACCAGACGGAGTTACTGGAATTGCTGGACATCCCTATCTCCAACAGAATGGAGGCAGGCATAGGAATGGAACAGGAGTTTATCAACTATGTATTGACTTTCGGTCTGTTGGCAACGATATCCCTGATAGCCGTATGGTACCCGGCCCGACAAGCCGCAAAGATTCCTCCGGCAGAGGCCCTACGGGATGAATAAAATTTGTAACTTTGATAAATAATAAACGAATATGATACTTATCTGTGACGATGATACAACGGTACGGACTTCGCTTACACTGGTCTTGAAACGGGCCGGATATGAGGTAGCTACGGCAGCAAACCAGCAGGAGGCCATTGATTTCGTGCGTCATACCTGTCCGCAATTGATCTTGATGGATATGAATTATAGCAACACAACGACCGGGGAAGAAGGACTGGAACTGCTTGCCAAAGTACAGGTATTTTGCCCGGCAGTCCCGGTTATCCTGATCACGGCCTGGGGTTCCATCAACCTCGCTGTCCAAGGCATACGTGCCGGTGCTTTCGATTTTATCACGAAACCGTGGAACAACCTGGCTTTGCTGAAAACAATAGAAACAGCCATACAACTCAGGGACAGCGAAGAAAAAAATCCGGACCCGAAAAACGGGAAAACGGAAAGAACGGACCGTTTTGACAAGATCATCGGCAGATCTCCCCTTCTGCAACAGGTTTTAAATACAATCTCACGCATCAGCCAGACGAATGCCCCTGTGCTGATCACCGGCGAAAGCGGCACAGGTAAGGAACTGATTGCCGAAGCAATCCACGAAAACAGCGGCCGGCAAGGCAAACCGTTTATCAAAGTCAATCTGGGAGGCATTTCTCAGTCGCTGTTCGAAAGTGAAATGTTCGGTCATAAACAGGGAGCTTTCACCGATGCCCGCCACGACCGGACCGGACGGTTCGAGCTGGCGGACAAAGGGACGATCTTTCTGGATGAGATCGGGGAACTGGATCTGGTTTGCCAAGTAAAACTATTGAGAGTTTTACAGGACCAGACCTTCGAACCGCTGGGCGAGAGCAAGCCCAGGCAGGTGGATACCCGTATCATCTGTGCGACAAACAAGAATCTCCCGGAGATGGTGGCGCAAGGTACATTCCGCGAAGACCTGTTCTACCGGATCAACCTGATCACCATACAGATGCCGGCTTTACGCGAACGTCCCGAAGACATTCCCCTGCTGGTTGAATATTTTGCCCGCAAACAGGCTGAACAAAACAATCTGCCTGAAGCGGAAATATCGCAGGAAGCATTCGGATATCTGAAAAAACTGCCTTTCCACGGAAATATCCGCGAGCTGAAAAACCTGGTGGAACGAACAATTCTTATCTCAGGAAAGGATGTCATCACAGATATTGATTTCAAACAGCAATATATTGAAGTTCCTGCCAGCCAACCTGTCGGCGGGAATACAATCCTCTCCCTGGAAATGGTGGAAAGGAACATGATACAAAAAGCGGTCGAATTGTATGGTTGCAATCATTCCAGGATAGCTGCGGCACTGGGACTGAGTAGACAGACTTTATACCGCCGTCTTGAAAAATACGACATTAAACTTCCCGAATGAAATCGAAATGGATATTCTGGACGATCGCGGCCTTTATCGCTTGTATATCGAGCGGTATAGGGTTCGTTTTGTTCCGGAATGAACCGATTCCTTTCTGGGTAATACAGTGCATTGCCATTTTATCGCTCCTGCTGGCTACCTTTATCTATCATAAACTGGTCAAGCCCTATCACATTCTGCTTAGCGGAATGCAATTACTCAAAGACCAGGATTTCTCAACCCATTTACGTCTGGTCAAAAATAAAGATGCCAACGAACTGATCGGGATTTTCAACCGGATGATCTCACAGTTACGGAGTGAACGGCTGGCAGTACGCGAAAAAAACCAGTTCCTTGACCTGCTTATCCACGCATCGCCACAGGGGATTATTATTCTGAACTTTGATAAACAGATCGTAGAAGTAAACCCTTCGGGGTTGAAACTATTAAACATTTCCGATATTTCAGAAATCAAAGGGAAGACTTTCAACGATTCCACATTCGAACTGGCCCCTGCTTTAGGGCAATTAAAACAGGGCGACGATATGATGGTCCGCAATTCGGTAAACAAAGTGTACCGTTGTATCCGTTCGTCTTTTATTGACCAGGGATTCAACCATCCTTTTATATTGATTGAAGAGATCACGCATGAACTGCTTAAAATAGAGAAAGATTCATACGAACGCATCATCCGTATGATGTCTCACGAGGTAAATAATTCGGTCGGGGCGATCGGTTCCACGCTGAATGTTGTCGCCGATATTTTCAAGCAGGACGAGAGCAACAAATGGGAATATGTGTTGCCGGCTATCGAGGCCTCTTTCGACCGTTGCGGACATCTGGCCAGTTTTATCAGCAACCTGGCGCAGGTTATCCGCATACCCGAACCGACTTTTTCCCTGATCTCCCTGAATGAGCAGGCCCGTTCGGTGTATTCACTGACCAGCATCGAATGCCGGCAAAGAAATATAGAATTGTCTTTATCCCTGACCGATAATGATCAATATATCCACGTAGACGGCATCCAGTTTGAACAGGTTCTGGTCAATATCATCAAAAATGCTTACGAGGCAATCGGGGAAAACGGCAGGATAAAAATCAGTACCCACCATTCCCCTTTATCCATTATCATAGAAGACAATGGTCCCGGAATAAGCGAGGAGGCCAAACAAAAACTTTTCACCCCCTTCTTCACCACCAAATCATCCGGACAGGGGATCGGCCTGATGTTTGTCAGAGAGGTACTGACAAACCATCGATGCCGATTCAGCCTGTCGACAGAAGAGGGTTATACCCGGTTTAAAATATTCTTTGAAGTGATATAAAGAATGAGGTTAGATTTGTCAAAAGTGAGCTATCTTGTCCCCGTGCTTAACACGGGGCCGCAAGAGAACTGGCGGTATCAAAAAACACATACAGGATACAGTCTGTCCCCTTGCGATCCCGTGTCAAGCACGGGAACGGGATAACTCAATTATTTCTAAAACTGAGCGAAACAAGATTTTTAATTGAAAAAAGCTAATTTCTTGCTCTCATTCTATCCTGAACAACTTATTCTTATAATCTATTATTATAGTATTATTGAAGAAATAGGCATTTCCGGTTATTCCCCACACATTAAAAGAATCATAAATACCATTCCAGAGTCCTTCTTTATCATAATAGACCCGTGAGTTTCCCAAAGCTTTTCCAGCAAACTCTATGGGCTTGTTGACTTCAAGCCCATAGAAAGTTATTTCCTTTCCCCACCATAAAGGACCACTCAAAGAATCGACGATTACCGAACCGGATATATCCAACGCTCTCTCTTTCGTTGTTACCAACTGAAAGGGACTTGACCCGGTATCGAACATTAACTTATAATTTTTGCCATTAATACAAAACGGAAGTCGTATGATACCAGCCGTCAATTCAAATTTTTCGGCCGGCAAGTCGTTATATTCAGCTGGCAAAAAATCAGATATAGCAAATTTGTTTAATTTATAATCGATTATTAGAAATTTGTCCTGGAATATATCGGCAGCAATTGTTCCGATATGTTTCGGGGTTTTAGAGCGAAGCGAATCTTCAGGAATTTTATCACCAAAGTCTTTTTTATAACCGATATTAATGCTGTTAAAATCAACCGCTCCCATTTTCAGGCTTAGATTTCTAAACATTCCGGTCGAATCCAGATTACCCATTAAAGAAGGGCATTCCGCAAGATATGGTTCTAATGAATTTCCATAAAATACGGATTGATACGTTCCCAGATCAAACTGCATCGTAAAATCATATGGCAAACCATCTATTTTTACAGGTACATATATATATGCTTTTTCAATATATTGTCCGGAAATAGTATCACCCTCCCAATTGAATGGAACCCAATCCAAAGATTGTTTTTGAGAATAACCTATAAAGATAAAAAATAGAAGGATCAAAGAGAGTCCGTGCTTATGTCTGTTCATAAATTATAAAAGTCCTTTTAATTCATACATTATATCATTCGTGTGCAAACGCCTCGTTGCTTTTTGCCAACGAAACCAATCCTCCCATGGCACCCAGGTTCATGGAATCGAGCGCCGAACTGGGGACAATAACCATAGAGCCTTTTTCTTTCAAGCCTTCAAACAACATATTCATTCCCCTGAGATGCAGGGCTACCGGATTATCCGTGTACTTTCGACTGGCTAGTTCAAACTTTTCGGCAATTTCAGTCTCCGCCGTTCCCAGGATAACGCGTGCTCTTCTTTCACGCTCAGCTTGTGCCTCTTTACTCATGGCGTCGGCCAGGTCCTGAGGTATGGCGATGTCGTTAATACCAACGGTTTGACAAGTGATTCCCCAGGGATTTGTGTTCCGATCCAGAACATGTTGCAAGTCTTCGGCTATTTTATCCCGTTCCTGCAAGAGAGTAGATAATTCATGTTTACCGATCGTATCTCTTAAACCGGTCTGTGCAATATGCTCGATGGCTCTTTGATATTCCTGAACTTCCAGAGCTGCTTTTTCAACGTCCCAAACCGTCCAGTACACAACAGCATCCACATTCACCGGTACCGTATCTTTGGTCAGGGTCTGCTCTGCCTTAAAGGCGCTTACCCTCACACGTTGGTCGATATAAGCAGAGACACTGTCAATAATAGGAATAATCATGAATGGACCAGGACCTCTTAAACCTTTGAATTTACCCATTCGTAACACCACTGCCCGCTCCCACTGGTCGGCAATGCGGATAGAAGTAGCCAATAATCCGGAAAAGAGGATTAAGAGCACAAAGACCTGAACATTTACAATCTGTAAAACAGACAGAATGATCGATACAGAAATCAATACCAGCAATACTGTAAGAGAAATTGGATTAAACCATCCCTTGTTAATTACATTTGTTGTCATAACTATTATTTTTTAGAGGTTTCAATGTCTTTCAATTCCCGCATGACTTCATCCAGATTAAAGCCATAACTAAACGCTACGGAAGAAAACTGCATGCAAATCTCTTTCAGCTTATCTTCCCTTTCCTTTTCCGACACCACATTTTCTGTTTTGTTGATAAAAGTGCCGGTACCTTGCTGAGTCTCCAGAATATTTTTGATCTCCAATTCTTTATACGCTTTGGATACCGTATTCAGGTTTACCTTCAGTTCCACAGCAAGTGCCCTGACTGTAGGAAGCTGTTCACCCAATTTAAGTTGTCCGGATGCTATGCCAAATATGATCTGGTCGATAATCTGACGGTACACCGGTACGCCGCTGGAATAATCCAATAAAAACTTAATCATATAGATGTATATTATATTATAGAAACATTGTACTATTATTATATGACAAAGATACAAGAAAAATCACTCCACCAAACTTTTTAGCAATATTTTTTCAAAAAAAGTACATTTCGCAGGATTTATCCGGATAATAGCTTAAATGGAGAGATTAGAAACAGAGGAGATACAAACAAAAAAGGCTTACAATTTCTTGTAAGCCTTTCAGTAGCGAGACCCGGGATTGAACCGGGGACCTCATGATTATGAATCATGCGCTCTAACCAGCTGAGCTATCTCGCCATCATGTCGTCAACTTTTCTTATTGACGCTGCAAAAGTAGAGGTTATTTTTATATTATGCAACACTTTTGCGAAAAAAAATCTTTTATTTTTCAGGGCTTTCAGCTAAGGCGTTAAAAATTAGATGCTTTTTTACTCTAATAATATTGGGAAATATGAATCTTTTGAGTAACTTGCTGCGCAAATAATTGTATGAAAGATGAAAAAAGAGAAGTTTCATATCGAATACATTTTCGATAAAGTTTCGCGACGAAGTTTATGGAATCACCTCACTACCCCTCCAGGATTGTCTGCCTGGTTTGCTGATGACGTAACGATCAATGACAACACGTATGTTTTTAAGTGGAACAGGGATGAGCAGGAGGCAGAAGTTTTGTCGGTAAAACCGGAAATTAGTATCCGCTACCGGTGGACAGACGAGGAAGAAGATAATGTTTACTTCGAATTTTTAATTCACACGGTTGAACTTACCGGAGCAACTGCTCTTGAAATAACCGACTTTGCCGAGCCGGATGAAAAGAAAGATTCAATCAATTTATGGGACTCACAAGTCTATGAATTGAAACGTACACTCGGGATTTAGGTTGTTTTAGAGAATTATGTAATGTTCTTATCGTTTTTTACACTACTTTTGCCCCGTCAACCCGGATAGGCAATGTTGAAGATAAAACGATTATATACATTTATGCTGCAGACTTTCCTGCCGTTGTTCATTATGACCTTCGGTATCTGTCTGTTTATTGTACTCATGCAGTTCCTTTGGAGGTACATAGACGACATGGTGGGAAAGGGACTGGGGATTCCTGTGCTCGGCGAAATGTTTTTTTATGCAGCTTTATTCCTCCTCCCCATGGCTTTACCTTTGGCCATTTTGCTTGCATCTCTGATGACTTTCGGTAATCTGGGCGAACGCCTGGAATTGCTGGCGATGAAATCTGCCGGAGTATCGCTGATACATATCATGCGGCCGTTGATCATCACAATCGGGATTATCAGTATCGGCGCTTTCTTTTTCCAGAACAATGCAATGCCTGTCGTACAGGTGAAACTATATTCCCTCCTCTACTCCATGCGCCAGAAGTCGCCGGAGCTGGATATTCCGGAAGGTGTATTTTATGGGGAAATCACAGGATATAATGTATATGTAAAAGAAAAAAACAATCAGACCGGATTGCTGAAAGATGTCATGATCTATGACTATTCGAAAGGTTTCAATAACGCACGTGTGATCCTTGCAGACTCCGGCAGACTGAAAACATCTGCGGACAAGCTGTTTCTGGTCTTATCCCTTTTTAATGGGGAGTCGTTTGAAAACCTGTCCGAAGGCCAGACAGGCAGTAACAACCGGAAAACGGCTGTTCCCTACCGCAGGGAGACATTCAGCACCAAAGATATTCTGATAGATTTCGATGCAAACTTCACCCGCACGGATGAATCTTTTATGCAAAACCAATATATGGGTAAGCAACTGAAGGATTTACAGACCTCTATTGACTCCATGACCGTACGGCTCGACAGTATCAAGGCGATCAATTCCAAAAATGTGTATGACATGTCTTATAAAAAGACATTCTCCAAACCCAAAAGGGAATTAGCCCAACAGGCAGAAACGGGAACTGGCAATACTGCAACAGCAAACGACGCTGATTCTCTCACCAAAATATCAAACGAACCGGTCAAAATAATCAATTTCGACAGTTTGTATAAAGCCGAAGCACCAAGCGGGCAAGCCGCCTTATTGGTCCGTGCCAAATCAAACATTGAAAGTGTAAAGGCCGATTATTATTTCAAAGCTGCAACATTAGGAGACGAGGCTTACAAAGTACGCCGCCACCTGACTGAATGGCATAAGAAATTCACCTTATCTTTCGCTTGTATGGTCTTCTTCTTTATCGGTGCCCCACTGGGAGCGATTATCCGTAAAGGAGGACTGGGAATGCCGGTCGTTATTTCCGTAATCCTGTTTATATTCTATTACATTATAGACAATATCGGATTTAAAATGGCACGCGACGGTATATGGGAAGCCTGGGAAGGAATGTGGCTGAGTTCCGCTATTCTGGCACCACTAGGGATTTTCCTGACTTATAAGGCTGTTAATGACAGTGTCATATTGAATGCAGACACCTATCTGAACGCCATAAAGAATTTTATTGGTAAACGGGCCGGACGTAAGGTGGAGAAAAAAGAGGTAATCATTTTTAATCCGGACTATGCAGCTATGTTGCCGCGCCTGGATAAGCTGGCGGAAAACTGCGCCGAATATCTCAAAAGCCATAAACGTTGGTTGAACTATTTCACTTTCTGGAAACAAGGCGGAAAGGATCATACGGCAGAACAGCTGGCTACAGAAATGGAAGGTATCATTGAAGAACTGGGTAACTCCGATCAGAATCTGGTACTAAACAAACTGATGGATTATCCTGTTATCGGCGGATACAACCAACTGAATGCAAATCTCAACGGAAAGATCGGACTGGCATTCGGTATATTTTTCCCGATCGGACTTCCGGTCTATTTGCTTGCTACATACCAGCGTAAATTATTACGCCATGATATACAAGTAGTACAAAAAACAAGCCGCGAATTGGAAGATATGATCCGGAACTTAGAAATTAAAAATTAAAACAGATATGAGTGAGATCAAATTAAACACCATCGAAGAAGCAATCGAAGATTTTCGTGAAGGTAAATTCCTGATCGTTGTTGACGACGAAGATCGTGAAAACGAAGGGGACTTCATTGTTGCTGCGGAAAAGATAACGCCCGAAAAAGTAAATTTCATGATGACATACGGTCGTGGTGTATTATGCGCCCCGATCACCGAAGAACGTTGCCAGGAGCTGGACCTGGATATGCAGGTTGCCAGAAACACCTCTATGCTCGAGACACCGTTCACCGTAACTGTCGATAAACTGGGTGGCGGTTGCACGACCGGTGTATCCATGTTCGACCGTGCCGAAACGATCCGTGCACTGGCTGATACACAGACAAAGCCTTCTGACCTGGGACGTCCGGGACATGTGAACCCTCTGCGAGCCCGTTCACGCGGTGTACTCCGTCGTGCCGGACATACCGAAGCAGCTGTCGACCTGGCCCGCCTGGCCGGCCTCTATCCTGCCGGGGCATTGATCGAGATCATCAATGAAGACGGAACAATGGCACGTCTGCCGCAATTAGTGGAAGTAGCTAAAAAGTTCGATATCAAGATCATTTGTATTAAGGATCTGATTGCCTACCGCCTGAAAACAGAGTCCATTGTTGACAAAGGTGTAGAAGTCGATATGCCGACCCAGTACGGTCATTTCCACCTGATCCCTTTCCGACAGAAAAGTAACGGATTGGAGCATATCGCTCTGATAAAAGGCGATATATCCGGAGAGGAACCGGTATTGGTTCGCGTACATTCATCTTGTGCAACCGGTGATATTTTCGGTTCTATGCGTTGCGAATGCGGCGAACAGTTGCACAAAGCCATGCAAATGATTGAAAAAGAAGGACGCGGAGCTATCGTCTACCTGAACCAGGAAGGACGCGGCATCGGCCTGATGGATAAAATGAAAGCTTACAAACTTCAGGAAGAAGGATTGGATACGGTAGACGCCAACCTGCATTTGGGACACCAGGCTGATGAACGCGATTATGGCGTCGGAGCACAGATCCTGAAGCACATCGGCATTACCAAAATGCGCCTGATGACAAACAATCCGATCAAGCGTGTAGGCCTGGAAGCTTATGGTTTAACAATTGTGGAAAACGTTCCTATCGAAGTCACTCCGAACAAATATAATGAATTTTATATGAAGACAAAAAAGGAGCGTATGGGACATGTTCTCCATAACATCAAATAATTAGCAATTTGTTGCAAAGAATCCGATTATTAATTACTTTTGTCGCAACTATTTAAAATAACCTATACAAACAGCAGTGTTATGACACAAGTTTCAGATCGTTTAGCAAGTTTATCGCCTTCCGCTACGTTGGCGATGTCTCAGAAGAGCAATGAGCTCAAAGCACAAGGTATCGATGTTATCAACCTGAGTGTGGGAGAACCTGATTTCAACACACCTGATCACATCAAGGAAGCAGCCAAGCAAGCGGTAGACGACAATTTCTCTCGCTACTCTCCGGTTCCCGGTTATCCGGCATTACGCAATGCTATCGTTACCAAGCTGAAGAATGAAAACGGGTTGGAATACGCAGCTACACAGATTTCCTGCGCGAACGGAGCTAAACAATCCGTTTGTAACACAATTCTGGTGTTGGTTAATCCCGGAGACGAAGTTATCATTCCGGCACCGTTCTGGGTAAGCTATCCTGAAATGGTCAAACTGGCTGAAGGTAAACCGGTAATCGTTACAGCAGGTATCGAACAGGATTTCAAGATCACTCCAGCACAGCTGGAAGCAGCTATCACACCGAAGACAAAGGCGTTGATCCTCTGCTCTCCGTCCAATCCGACTGGTTCTGTTTACAGTGCAGAAGAACTGGCAGGTTTGGCTGAAGTATTGAAAAAACATCCGGATATCATCGTTATTGCTGACGAGATCTACGAACACATCAACTATATCGGCAAACATCACAGTATCGCTTCTGTCGACGGCATGAAAGATCGCACCGTTATTGTAAACGGCGTATCCAAAGCATATGCAATGACAGGCTGGCGTATCGGTTTCATTGCCGGACCGGAATGGATCGTGAAGGCTGTAAACAAATTACAAGGTCAATACACCTCAGGTCCTTGCTCTGTCTCCCAGAAAGCTGCCGAAGCCGCTTACACAGGTTCACAGGAACCGGTTGAAGAAATGCGTAAAGCATTCGAACGCCGTCGTGACCTGATCGTTAATCTGGCTAAAGAAGTTCCGGGATTCGAAGTAAATAAGCCGGAAGGCGCTTTCTACCTGTTCCCGAAATGTAGCTACTATTATGGTAAAGCTGACGGAAACAACACAATCAAAGATGCTGACGACCTGGCTATGTATCTGCTGGAAAAGGCACACGTTGCCTGCGTAGGCGGTACTTCATTCGGTGCTCCCGAATGTATCCGTATGAGTTATGCTACCAGTGATGAAAACATCGTGGAAGCCATCAAACGTATCAAAGAGGCTTTGGCTGAACTGAAATAAGAGAAAGTAAACTTTTATATATAGAAAAAGGGACTCCGAAATAATCGAAGCCCCTTTTTTATTTTATTCTGCTAACGCAAAATTATTCAGCGCGCAAAGTGAAGCGTTTGAATGCAAGAATCTGCAATTCAGGATCTGCTTCCTTCATTGTTTCTTTTACAGTCTTTTTGCCATCCATGATATCTTCCTGGTTCAGCAAGCAAACTTCTTTCAAGAATTTGCTAAGACGACCTTTAGCGATGTTCTGAATCATTTGTTCCGGTAAATTAGCAGCTTTTTCAGCAGAAACAGTTGCGATAATTTCCTTAGCCTTAGCTACGTCTTCAGCAGTAATCCAGCCCTTAGCCATATTGCTTTCCATATGGTCTTCGCTATCTACATGTGAAGGATTGATACCTGCCTTCTTCAAAGCAACTTCAACAGCCTTCTGTACCTGTTCAGCCTTTGTCTTTTCAATTGCCACCTGTATTTCAGCTTCTTTTACTGATTCAGGAACACCAGCTTCATCGATAGCGATAGGATTCATGGCAGCGATCTGCATAGCGATGTTGTGAGCAGCTTCTTCTGATTCTTTGTTGAAAGCAACGATCGTACAAAGCTGATTTTTACCCATATGGTTATAAACAGTAGTGTAAGCACCTTCTACCACATTATAACCGTCCAGTTCCATCTTTTCGCCAGTGATACCGCTACGGTCAGTAACAGCGTCCTGAATAGTACCTTTACCCATAGGCAAAGCCTTTACTTCATCCAAAGTCTGACATTTGTTAGCCACAGCAGCATCCAGGATAGCCTGAGTCAAAGCAACGAAATCTTCGTTCTTAGCAACAAAGTCTGTTTCGCATTTCAAAGCGATAACAGCGGCGAACCCGCCATCTTTCTTTGCTAACACACAACCTTCTGCAGCGTCACGGTCTGAACGCTTAGCGGCGATAGCCTGTCCTTTTTTACGGATAATTTCCATTGCCTTTTCGATGTCGCCATCAGATTCGGTCAACGCTTTCTTGCAGTCCATCATACCAGCTCCACTCATCTTGCGCAGCTTGGTAATATCAGCCATAGTTACAGCCATAATCTTATTTCCTTCTTATTTAATGTTTATACTCTTTCTACTTCTTTATTAACGAACAATGGACAATTACCTATTGACAATCTCTTACTGTCAAAAGCCAATTGCCCATTGTATTTATATTCTAATTGTCAATTGTCAACCGGCAATTGTCAACTGAATTATTCTTCGATATCCTTAGCGTACTTGTCGGCAACTTTAGCGTTCAAAGCTTCTTCGTCTTCCTTCTTAGTACGTTCTTTCTTTACAGCAGCTTTAGCTTTGCGTTCTCTTTTAGCGCCTTCGCCTTCACCTGCTGCTTCTGTATCGATCTTTTCAGCTTTGCGTTCCTGCAAACCTTCGTTCATAGCTTCGCAGATAGCGCCTAAGATAACTTCTACTGATTTAGTAGCGTCGTCGTTAGCCGGGATCACGTAGTCGATGTTGTTCGGGTTTGAGTTAGTATCAACCATACCGAAAACAGGGATACCCAGACGGTTGGCTTCGCGAACTGCGATATGTTCTTTCATCACGTCAACAACGAACAAAGCAGACGGAAGACGAGTCAGGTCTACGATAGAACCTAATGTCTTTTCCAGCTTAGCACGCTGACGAGTGATCTGAAGTTTTTCTCTTTTTGACAGGTTATCAAATGTACCGTCTTTTGTCATCTTATCGATAGTAGTCATCTTTTTGATGGCTTTACGGATAGTCGGGAAGTTAGTCAACATACCACCCGGCCAGCGTTCGATAACGTAAGGCATACCTACTGAAGCAGCCTTATCAGCGACAACTTGTTTTGCTTGTTTTTTAGTAGCAACGAAAAGTACTTTCTTGCCCTGTTTTGCCAGGTTTTTCATTACTTCTGCTGCTTCGTCTACTTTAGCAACTGTTTTATATAAATCAATGATATGAATACCATTGCGCTCCATAAAGATATAAGGAGCCATAGCGGGATTCCACTTTCTTTTTAAGTGTCCGAAGTGTACACCAGCTTCTAATAACTGATCAAAATTAACTCTTGACATTTTTTTCTTTTTAAATCGTTTACTTTCTGTTTAATTTTCAACTATCAGGTAGTTCCCCGGCATGTCTGCATGCAAAAGAAATCCCGACAATTTAGATACTAAACGCTTTGTCCTTGTAAGAAACTCACAAATAACATTAACGTTTGCTGAACTGGAATCTCTTACGAGCTTTTGGCTGACCCGGTTTCTTACGTTCAACAGAACGAGGATCGCGAGTTACGAATCCTTCTGCTCTCAAGGCAGACTTATCTTCCGGATTAATCTTGATCAAAGCACGAGCGATAGCCAAACGTGCAGCTTCTGACTGACCTTTGAATCCACCACCATCAAGGTTGATCTTGATATCATATTGTTCTTCAACATTCAGCTTTGCAAGCGGCTGCTTAACAATGAACTGAAGGATTGTAGAAGGAAAGTAATTTGCAAGATCACGTTTGTTGATAGTTATCTTTCCCGTTCCTTCGCTAACGAATACGCGAGCAACTGCTGCTTTACGTCTTCCTATTGCATTTACTACTTCCATAGTTATTATTTAAGTGAGTTTATATCGATTGACTTAGGCTGTTGAGCTTCGTGTTTGTGCTCTGTTCCTTCATATACATATAAGTTAGCTAGTAACTTAGCACCCAGACGGTTTTTAGGCAACATACCCTTTACTACTTTTCTGAACAGATGGCTGGCACCTTTCTTCATCAAGTCGTTAGGTGTGTACTCGATCTGTCCACCGGGATATCCGGTATATCTCAAATAAATACGATCGTTCCATTTGTTTCCTGTCAGAACGATTTTATCTGCATTGATAATGATTACATTATCACCACAATCAACATGAGGAGTGAAGTTGGGTTTGTACTTGCCGCGCAAAAGCTTTGCTACTTTTGCACAAAGGCGTCCCAAAGTCTGTCCATCAGCGTCAACGATGACCCACTCTTTGTTTACAGTTGCTTTGTTTGCAGAAATGGTCTTAAAACTTAAAGTATCCACTGCTTAATAAATTAATTAATTAATAACTCTAAAAAAACAAGCGCCTAGTTTTTCGCTATCATTATCACTACGGACACTTGACGTAATAATGTGCTAGAAACTAAACTCTTAGTACAATTTGATAATATTCGGCTTGCAAAGGTACGGCTTTTCTTCGAAATACAAAACATTTGTACATCTTTTTCGCATCCAAACGATTATGAGCAGAAGATATACAACAAAAGGGAATAGCCGGAGAGTTATGCTTTTCCCTAATTCCTATTTTAATTGAAAAAATTTACCGGCGGAAATAATACCCCAACGAGAATGTTACATTATTCTGATAAAGGGATGATTCGCCGTCGTGTTTGGTGGTACGGCGGTCGAGTGTTCCGCACAGGGCAGATACGGAGAAGAAGAAATTCGAATATTCTACCTGTAACCCAAGGTTTACCCCCAAGTCGAAAGTTTTAAGATCGGCTTCGCCTGACTGTCCGAAAACGATATCGCTATCCACATTCTTAGTACGCATTTTTCCAAACAGAGAGAAATCGACAGCCGGACCGGCCATCACACTGAAATAAACATCGGTAAACTGAAAGGTATATACCAGATTTACAGGCACAAGAATAGAATAATAGTTACATTTTGTTTTCGGATAAGCTAAATCCGTACCGTCTCCTTCTGAGATTTTTGACAGGTAATTACCACCCTGATGCACAAAAGCGACTTCCGGCTGAAGCGACAATCTTTTATATAAAGGTATCTGAGCCAGTCCCGCCACACTAAATCCGAAACGGGCGCCCGATTGATAATTGTTGTCTATTTTCTGCACCAGCGACGAATAAGCCAAGCCACCACGCACACCCCAAGTGATCTGTGCTGTAGCCGGCACAATCATCAACATCACTAATATTATTACCAATCCTATCTTTTTCATATTATATCCTCTTTTCCATGAGCAAAGATAGTTTTTTTTTCTAATGATGATACTTATTCTATGATTTTAACAGATGTTTTCCTGTATGGTATTTTATTTTAGAGGATACCCTCATAAACAGATTTCTAAACATTCACATTATTCAAACAAAAGCTGTACCTTTGTTTGATAAAATATAAAAGCTTTTTCAATTATATATGGAACCATTTATACATCTACACGTCCACACCCAGTACTCGCTGCTGGACGGACAAGCCTCGATCGATGCACTGATTGACAAGGCACAAAAAGACGGCATGAACGCCATTGCTGTTACCGATCACGGTAATATGTTCGGTATAAAGGAGTTCTTCAACAAGGTCTCCAAGAAGAACGGGAAACCGCTTGGAGCCATCAAAGACCTGGAAAAAGAACAGAAAGCCCTCAAAGGGAAAGAAGCTCTTTCCACCGAAGAGCAGGTACGCCTGCAGGAGATTCCGTCTCTGATAGAAGCAGAAAAGAAAAAGATATTCAAACCGATTATCGGCTGCGAGTGCTACTGCGCCCGCAACGGAAGGCATAACAAAACAGCGAAGGAAGACCGTAGCGGTTACCACCTGATCATACTGGCTAAAAACCTAAAAGGCTACAAAAACCTGATCAAGATGGTTTCCATCTCTTGGACAGAAGGTTTTTACGGCCGTCCGCGTATCGACCATGAATTACTGGAGAAATATCACGAAGACCTGATTGTCTGTTCCGCTTGTTTGGGTGGCGAAATACCGCAGCATATTATGCATGATCGGATAGATAAAGCAGAAGAATCCATCCTGTGGTTCAAAAAACTGTTCGGAGAAGATTATTATTTGGAAATGCAACGGCACGAAACACACGACCCGAACGCCGATTGCACCACGTATCCCAAACAGCAGGAAGTGAATAAGGTCCTGATCGAACTCGCCCGCAAACATAATGTCAAGCTGATCGCTACCAACGACGTCCATTTCGTTAATCAGGAAGATGCCGAAGCACACGACCGCCTGATCTGCCTCAGTACCGGAAAGGATCTGGACGACCCGACACGTATGCGTTATTCCAAGCAGGAATGGATGAAAACGACAGCCGAGATGAATGCCATCTTTGCAGACATCCCGGAAGCACTCAGCAACACGCTTGAAATAGCAGACAAAGTAGATTTCTACTCCATCGACAGTGGTCCTATCATGCCAACCTTCGCCATCCCTGAAGATTTCGGGACAGAAGAGTCATATCGCGAAAAATTCTCGGAACAGGACTTGTTCGAAGAGTTCACCCGTGATGAAAACGGCAACGTAGTGTTAAGCGAAGAAGATGCCAAAGACAAAATAAAGAAACTTGGCGGATACGATAAATTATACCGTATCAAGCTGGAAGCCGACTACCTGAGAAAACTGACATACGACGGTGCAAAGGTTTGTTACGGAGACAACCTGAATGATGAAGTCAGGGAACGTCTGGACTTTGAGTTACACATCATGAAAACAATGGGTTTTCCCGGATACTTCCTTATCGTGCAAGACTTTATCGCCGCTGCCCGCGAAGAATTGGGCGTATCGGTGGGACCGGGACGTGGATCGGCTGCCGGATCGGCAGTTGCATACTGCCTGGGAATCACCAAGATCGACCCGATTAAGTATGACCTGCTGTTCGAACGTTTCCTGAATCCGGACCGTATCTCCCTCCCCGATATCGATACCGACTTCGACGATGACGGTCGTGGCGAAGTATTGCGTTGGGTAACGGAAAAATACGGAGCTGACCGTGTGGCACATATTATTACCTACGGTACAATGGCTACCAAATCGGCCATCAAGGACGTTGCCCGTGTACAGAAACTTCCGCTTTCCGAATCAAACCGTCTGGCTAAGCTGGTACCGGATAAGATACCGGATATGAAGAAGTTCAAACTGAAAGATGCGATCAACTACGTTCCTGAACTGAAAGAAGCAGCGACCGGTAACGATCCGTTGGCACGCGATACATTAAAATATGCACAAATGCTGGAAGGCAACGTGCGTAATACCGGTGTACATGCCTGTGGTGTCATCATCGGACGATATGATATTTCGGACGTCGTGCCTGTCAGTACGGCAAAAGATAAAGAGACCGGTGAGGAAATGCTGGTTACTCAATACGAAGGTTCGGTGATCGAAGAAACCGGATTGATCAAAATGGACTTTTTGGGACTGAAAACGTTGTCCATCATCAAAGAGGCTATTGAAAACATCCGCCTGACTACCGGACACGAACTCGATATCGACCATATCAGCCTGGAAGATCCGGCAACCTATAAATTATATTGCGACGGTAAAACGACCGGTACATTCCAGTTTGAATCGGCAGGTATGCAAAAATACCTGAAGGAGCTTCAACCCTCCAAGTTCGAAGACCTGATCGCCATGAATGCCCTGTATCGTCCGGGACCAATGGATTATATTCCCGACTTTATCGACCGTAAACACGGACGCAAGCCGATCGAATATGATATACCGGTCATGGAAAAATACCTGAAAGACACCTACGGTATTACCGTCTACCAGGAACAGGTCATGCTTCTGTCGCGTTTGCTGGCAAACTTCACCCGTGGTGAAAGTGACGCTCTGCGTAAGGCGATGGGTAAGAAGTTGATCGACAAGATGAACCACCTGAAATCGAAGTTCATGAAAGGTGGACAGGATAATGGATACGAGGCAAAAACGCTTGAAAAGATTTGGTCCGACTGGGAAAAGTTTGCTTCCTATGCCTTCAACAAGAGCCACGCCACCTGCTATTCGTGGGTTGCTTATCAGACGGCCTTCCTGAAAGCAAACTATCCGTCCGAATATATGGCAGCCGTTCTGAGCCGAAGTTTGTCCAACATCGTCGATATCACGAAGTTTATGGACGAATGCAAAGCAATGGGTATGCAGGTATTAGGACCGGACGTCAACGAATCCATCCTGAAGTTCAGCGTAGATAAAAACAAGAACATCCGTTTCGGGCTAGGCGCCGTGAAAGGCGTAGGTGAATCGGCCGTATTAAATATAATCGAGGAACGGAAGAAAAACGGTCCGTATAAAAATATCTTCGACTTTGTGGAACGCGTCAACCTGACAGCATGTAATAAGAAAAACATCGAATCGCTTGCGTTGGCCGGAGCCTTCGATAATTTCGGTATCCAACGCGAACAGTTCTTTGCCGAGACAGGCAAAGGCGAAGTCTTTCTGGATACGTTGGTGCGTTATGGCAATAAGTTCCAGATGGATAAAAACTCAGCAGCAAACTCCCTGTTCGGTGGAGATGACCTGCTTGTAGCCATCGCCAAACCCGAAATTCCGGTTTGCCAGCGTTGGAGTGATCTGGAACGCCTGAATAAAGAAAAGGAACTGATAGGTATTTACCTCTCCGCCCATCCGCTGGATGAATATCGTATCGTTCTGACATACGTATGCAATACGGGCATGGCAGAGATCAACGACCGGGAAAGCCTGAAAGGGCGCGAAATGTTGTTAGGCGGAATCGTAACCGATTTCCGTGAGGGAATGACCAAGACAGGAAAGCCTTACGGAGTAGTTAAAATAGAAGATTTCACCGGCAGTGGAGAGATCGCTTTGTTCGGTAATAACTATATCGAATACAGCAAATATTGCAAACCCGGTATGTACCTGCTCATCACAGCCCGCGTAGAGCCTCGCCGCTGGAATGAAAACGAACTCGATTTCAATATCGGTTCCATCCGCCTGTTGCAGGACGAAAAGGATAAGCTGATCGAAAAAATCAGTATCACTCTGCCGATCCACGATCTCGACGAGCCCACAGTCAATGAATTATCCGTGCTCATCAAAAACAATCCGGGACAGAGCTTGTTATATTTCAAAGTGGTAGATGGCGAACATAATATTTCACAAAATTTCTTCTCACAGAATATCCGGTTAAACGTAACAGGCAAGCTGATTGAATTCCTGCAGGAGAATTCAACTATTGATTTCAAAATTAACGGGTAAAGTTGTACGGTGTGGAAAGAATTACTACTTTTGGCACCTCAAAAGGGAACAATTTAAATTAGATATATAATTATGGCACTAGAAGTTACAGATGCAAATTTTGAAGAGTTAGTAAACGCAGGCAAGCCTATGGTCCTTGACTTTTGGGCTGAATGGTGTGGCCCCTGCCGCATGGTAAGTCCGATCATCGACGAACTGGCAACCGAATACGAAGGTAAGGTTACAATCGGTAAAATGGACGTAGACAACAACAACGATGTCGTTGCCCAGTTCGGTATCCGCAATATTCCGACCGTTCTTTTCTTTAAAGACGGGAAATTAGTAGACAAACAAGTAGGTGCAGCACAGAAATCGGCTTTCGTAGCTAAAATCGACGCACTTCTATAATGAAGACTTTATAGCGCGGAGCATTTCGCGTTTTCCCGGAGGGCCGGGTATTCTTTCAACGGAATACCCGGCCTTCTGCATCATACGGCGGACTACTCCTTTGGCACAATAGGTGGTAAGGATTCCTCCTTCCGCCATATGCGCATATAATTTATCGAATATCTCCTGACTCCACATTTCCGGTTGCTTATCCGGAGCAAAAGCATCGAAATAAACAAGGTCTATTCCTTCCGGCAATTCACAGTGATTACTATCTCCCTGTATTTTATGCAAAATGAAACGATCGGTTATTCTTACAGCTTCATTCCAAGTGGCAACATGCAGGGCCTCAAACCATTCTTTCTTTTCCGGACAAATCACGTCGCCGTAATTCAGCGCCCGGACCAGTTCGGCTCCAAGCGGATAAAGTTCTATGGAATAATAATTCACAGAGCGATTATTCTCTTCTGCATCCAATAAAGTAAGGAAAGCATTCAACCCCGTCCCGAAACCAATCTCAAAAACTGTAATATCCTTTTTTGCCTGATGATGCAATCCGGCTTCAATAAATACATGGCGCGATTCCTGCACCGCCCCGTTTACCGAATGGTAATGTTCATCCATCTCCGGAATAAATAATGTATGGCTACCGTCAGCCGTCTGCTGTAATTCTCGTTTCATCTGATTCTGCACTACTATACTTGCATTTGACCGCAAAGGTAAGGAAAATTAAACAGAGTAAGGCAGAGGCATGCTTTAACCCTATTTCAGGCAAAGTCAACCCTATACTGAGAACATTAGTATCATATATTATGATATTACTTTCTCATATATTATAATACTTAATTCGCATAATATATGAAAATACAGTATCATAATATATGATATTTCCATCCTTCACCGGATAAGAACTTGGGGAATCCTAGTATGCGCCCGGTAATGATGCAATAATTACAGTTCATATCCTATTAGAACCAATCCTTCCCTAATATTATAGTATCTTTGCCAAAAAACCGATAGCGATGTATAAAAGAGCATATATCTTCCTGGTATTATTTATTGTCTGCATCCAGTTCATGCAGGCCCAGAAAAGCTATTCCATAAAAGGGATCGTAAAGGAAGCTGCAAGTGGTGAACCGGTGCCTTACGCAACAGTGGTGATCTGGAACACAACACAAGGAACAGCAACCGATTCCGTCGGTAATTTCGAGATCACCGGAGTCGCCCCCGGCAGTTACCGTCTTCAGGCCTCCTTCCTGGGATATAAGCCGGAAGTAACCGCCGAGTTCCGCGTTGCCAATAAAGATATATTTTACCCGATCGAGTTGGAGCCGGGTAGCGAAAACCTGCAGGAAGTCAGTGTTGTGGCTTCCCCGTTTCGTAAAACAGCCGAAAGTCCGCTCGGACTGCGCGTTATAGGCTTCAAAGAGATAGAAAAGAGTGCCGGAGGTAACCGTGACATATCGCGTGTCGTACAATCTTTTCCCGGAGTCGCTTCCACAGCTGCATTCCGGAACGACCTGATGGTAAGAGGCGGCGGTCCTTCTGAGAACCGTTTCTTCCTGGATGGAGTAGAAATTCCGAATATCAATCACTTTTCAACACAAGGCGCTTCGGGCGGACCGGTCGGAATCATTAATCCTGATTTCATACGCGAAGTAAACTTCTATTCGGCAGCATTTCCCGCTGCCAGAGGGAATGCATTGAGCTCCGTGCTGGATTTCAAACTACAGGACGGGAATAAAGAAAAGTTCTCCCTGCGCGGGGTGGTCGGAGCCTCCGATGTCGGACTGTCGGTTAACGGACCGATGGGCGACAAAACAACCTACCAGGTCTCCATCAGGCGTTCATATCTGCAATTTCTGTTCGATATGATCGGACTGCCGTTCCTGCCGACTTTCACCGATGCCCAATTCAAGATCAAACATGCTTTCAACAAGAAAAACGAACTCACTTTTCTCGGATTAGGAGCCATAGATGATATGAAACTGAATACCGGGATGAAAGATATGAGCGAAAAGAACCAATATATCCTGGCTTATCTGCCGGTTGTAAAACAAAAGACCTATACCCTGGGAGCCGTCTACAAGCATTATACCGGGAAAAACATCTATTCAGTTATCGTCAGCCGTAGCCAGATGAACAACAAAAACATCAAATACCGGGATAACGACGAAAGCATGCCGGAAAATCTTACGCTCAATTACCGCTCGGACGAGATAGAGAACAAACTCCGTAGCGAAAATATCTTCCGCCTCCCTTACATACAACTCCAGGCAGGTGGCAACATCGATTATTCGGAGTATACAAACCATACATTCCAGAAACAATTTACCACTATTCCCCGTGAGATCACCTATCAGACCGACCTGGGAATCTGGAAATGGGGATTGTATGCCACCGCCATCTACGAAAGCGACAATGAGCGTTTTACCGCCTCGCTGGGACTTCGTGCCGATGCCAACAATTATTCATCTAAAATGAAGAATATGCTTGACCAACTCTCGCCACGCCTTTCGTTGTCTTACCGGATAGCCGGCGATATCTACCTGAATGCCAACGCCGGGCGTTACTATGAGTTACCTCCGTACACCGTTATGGGATTTAAGGATAACGACGGGAATTATGTCAACAAGGGAAACGCCCTTCAATATATCCGCAGCGACCAGGCCGGACTGGGACTGGAATATCGTCCCTCCTCTTTCCTTAAATTCACAGCCGAAGGGTTTTACAAACATTATAACCGCTATCCGATGTCGGTCATCGACAGCATTCCTTTGGCTTCGAAAGGAACCGACTACGGTGTTCTGGGAAATGAAGCCGTCACCTCCACCGCTACCGGACGAGCTTACGGAATGGAACTGATGGGACGCTGGTATAATTACAAAGGACTCACTTTCATCGCTTCCTACACCTATGTCCGCAGTGAATATAAAGACGGAAGAAATACAGGTAAATACCTTCCTTCCGCCTGGGATAACAAACATCTGTTCACCTTCAGCGGCACCTATTCACTCCCCAAAAACTGGGACATAGGCACCAAACTCCGGGTAGTAGGCGGCGCACCATACACGCCTTACGATGTGGAGAAAAGCAGTTATGTGGAAGCCTGGGATGCCAGCGGCAGTCTCTATTACGACTACAGCCGCTTCAATAGCGAACGCCTGAAACCATTCACCCAGCTGGACCTGCGCATAGATAAAACATTTTATCTGAAAAAAGTAATGCTCGGATTCTATATCGATCTTCAGAACGTACTTAATTCGAAATACAAAGAACAGGACGTCTATATAAAAACAGGTAAAATACTGAACCCCGATGCCCCTAAAGGCGAACAACGGTATGAATTGAAGCCGGTAGAACGCATGACGGGAACGATGTTGCCCAGTATAGGAATCATGATAGAAATATAATACCCTTGATTTTCTTCTGTTTTTATTGACCATAGTTCTACATAGATCACAAATAATTCCTATTTTTGTAGCCGGGAAACAGACAGTAACAGAGAAGATATCAATGTTGAAAGTGATTCTAAGAAATATTATATGCCACATACAAATACTATTCATACTTGTATGTCTTATTATGTCTATCCCGGCCCATGCTGAAGACACCCATCCGATCCTTATTATCAGCTCCTATAACCCGGATACTCGTAATACCACGCAAAATATCTCCGAATTCATGGAGGAGTACAAACGTCTGGGAGGTACAGCTCCGGTCATCATAGAAAACATGAACTGTAAAAGTTTGCCGGAGGCTCCTTTATGGAAAGGGAAAATGGCAACCTTGCTAAAAAAATATAACAACGAGAACACTCCGCAGGCCATAGTCATTCTAGGCCAGGAAGGATGGTCTTCTTACCTGTCGCAGGATGAACCGATCCTAAAAGATATTCCTATCCTGTGTGGGATGGTTAGCCGAAATGCAGTTATTCTGCCGGACTCCAATACCGTAATGGCAGACTGGGACCCGGAGAGTATCGATATCCAAAGTTACATAGACAACGGATTCTATCTGTCTGGTTTTATCTATAATTATGATATAAAAAAGAATATAGAACTGGCTTTGAATCTTTATCCCGCAACAAAACATTTTGCTTTAATAACGGATAACAGCTACGGAGGTATCTCCTTGCAAGCACTGGTAAAAAAGGAAATGAAAAAGTTCCCGGACCAGAATCTCATACTGCTGGACGGCCGGAAAAATAATATCTACACCATTGTCGAACAAATAAAGAGACTTCCAAAGGAAACCGTAATCCTACTGGGAACCTGGCGTGTAGATGTAAACGACGGGTATTATGTAGGTAACGCAACCTACACCATGATGGCAGGTAACCCGAATCTTCCGGCTATTACACTGACTTCTATCGGACTTAGCCATTGGGCAATAGGCGGTTACATGCCTAAATACCGTTCCATCGGTAAAGATCTTGCCAAACAGGCTATCGATATCCAAACAAAGAAAGTACTCCAAAAAGAGATGAAGGCAGTAAGTATTCCCAACGGATATACTTTCGATGCCAAAAAACTAAGAGAGTTCAATATAGAAAGAGACCGTCTGCCTGCCGATTCCACGCTGATCAATGTGGAGGGCAATCTGTTTATCAAATACAGATTTGAGATCCTGCTGATCGTTGCATGCGTATTGTTGCTTTTCCTGATAATGATCCTGTTCTTCCTGTTCAGAACCAACCGGTTGAAAGACGAACTGATGGACCTGCAGAAAGACAATGTTATTATTATGAATAACATTCAGTCTTCTATCCGTTTCATCAAACCGGATTATTCGGTCAAATGGGAGAATCAGATAAAAATGCCTTGCAGTCCGCAATATGGTCCTAGAAACTGTTGCCTGGTTAAAGACGGGCAAAAACCATTCTGCGATGAATGTGCACTGATTTCCGCCATGGAAAGCCGGAAACCGTTTGAGCTCGTCAAGCAATGTGCCCCGGGTGAATATACACATGTATTTGCCAACCCGATACTCGATGCAAAGGAAAATCTTTTGGGGGTAGTATTCAAGAAAGAAAATGTCACCAAGCAGAAACTAGCTGAGAACGAATTGAGACTGGCTAAGGAAAAAGCGGAAGAATCGGATCACCTGAAATCGGCCTTCCTTGCAAATATGAGCCATGAGATACGTACGCCGCTTAATGCGATTGTCGGTTTCTCCGGCCTGCTTGCCATGACCGAAGAATTGGAGGAGCGCGAAGAATACATCAATATTATCAATAACAATAATGAACTCCTGTTGCAGTTGATCAATGATATTCTGGACCTGTCCAAGATCGAGGCCAATACACTCGAATTTGTTTATTCAGATGTCGATATCAATCAGTTATTATGTGATATAGAGCAGACCTCCCGCCTGAAAGCAGCAGAAGGCGTGCAGGTTTCATTTGTCGAAAAGATGTCTCATTGCATCATCCGGACAGACAAGAACCGCTTGTCGCAGGTAATAACCAACTTTATTAACAATGCCATCAAGTTCACCAAAGAAGGCGGAATACGTTTCGGCTATCAACATAAGGACGGCAAATTACTATTCTTTGTCTCCGATACAGGATGCGGTATCGATAAAAAGATCAAAGACAGCGTTTTCCAGCGCTTTGTCAAGTTAGACAGTTTCGCTCAGGGAACCGGGCTCGGACTGTCTATCAGCCAGATGATCGTACAGAAGCTGGGAGGAGAGATCGGCGTGGAATCTGAACTGGGGCAAGGTTCGACTTTCTGGTTCACCCTACCTGATACTGTGATTGAAGAATCGCACGTTGCTGCGGCAGAACCTGTACAAATAGAAATACAGAATAATGCCTTTACTGAGAATAACAATAAAAAGTCAACCTTACTGGTTGCCGAAGACAACGAAAGCAACTACACGTATATAAAAGCAATCCTCAAGGAATACAACCTGGTACATGCCTGGAACGGTCAGGAAGCAGTAGACTTATACAGAAAATATCATCCGGACATGATCCTCATGGATTTGAAAATGCCGCTTATGGACGGATATCAGGCAACGAAAGAGATACGCAAAGATAATACCGTTATCCCTATTATAGCCGTAACCGCTTTTGCCTTTGCCGAAGACGAACAACGGGTGAAACAGAGCGGATTCAGCGACTACGTAGCCAAACCGATCAAACCCAACGATCTGAAAAAGAAGATAACAGAGCTTTTGTAGACTATTGTTATATGGAACGTGTACCCGGAAATTGCAGGGTAATTATAATCAGACACAATGAATAGTACAATTAAAAACAAGGCCGGAACGAGTATCCCTACTCACTCCGGCCAACTTGTGTGTCTAGTAAAAAATTTCGGTTAGCTTGATATATTGTATATGTCCCTATTAATCATCAACGGCAAGTCCTGTATAACGATATCCGGACACTTTGTATTTGGCATAGCCGTATTGAGCCGGATACTCGTCGTCACTGAATGAGACGTAATATACGATACTGTCAGCTGGCGTACCATGAGGCGTCGTAGCTGCTCCCGGCAAAATCTTGCCACCGTCGATCGTTACATTGATCGGATCGCCGACCTCATTTGTTGCAGCTCCCGATGTGGCAAAAGTCAACGTATTTACATCTGACTGAACCTTTACTTTATATTCCCAGAAGTTCCCCAGATCATCCACATACATTTCTGTAGGCAGATTAGCTGCTGTATTGTAAGTATTCAGCATAACGCGTCCCAATCCGAAGAAATCCTCTTCAACCACATTACCGCTTCCGTCGACAGCATCCACCGTTACAGTCCATTCACCGGCAAGGGCCTCGGTAGCTGTCCCGCCGATTTCGTCTTTCTCGCAGGAAGACAGCAAGACTCCTGCACACATCATCAATAAATATATTACTTTCTTCATATCCTTATCGTTTAGTCATTGTTACATAGAAATCCATGGAACCGGCATATCCAACTTGCCAGGAAAGCGTATTTGTAGCCGAATCGAACTTACCCTCTTTCATATAGTCGGCCGAATCGCCCCAGCCGGCAACTGAACTTGAAAGCATCTCTATAGAACCATCTTCAGAGACTTTAATATCGCCCGGCATAGAATAGGCGATACCGTAATTAGCACGCTTGTCGTACCAACCGCCCAGCAAGTCGCTCACTGCATACGTACCGTTGCCATTGTTGAACACAGTCATTTCGTAGCTGGCACCATAAGGCGTTTCGCCGGCACTGCTGACACGATAACTTGCCGGATCAACGTAGTATACGCCTTCTACCGGATCATTCTGATCTGTCACGATCACCTTACGGCTGGCAGTTGTAACGAATCCGTCGGCATTCACAATCGAGTAAGCCACCGTATATATGCCTGACTTGTCCATATTTACATTAGAATCCACCTGCACCTGATCGGTCACATCTTCACCATTCAGAATCGCTGTATAACCGGGATCGGTAAACGTACCTCCCTTGGCACAATAAAGTGTTGTACCTCCATCCGCCGAATTTTCCAAAGTCAACTCCGGATAGTAGGTTATAAAGGTCATTCCCTCCGTACTATCATCCCCGCAACCGGCCAACGAAAAAACAGCCAGTACGGATATTATCATATATGTTAATTTACTTTTCATCGTCATATTTCTCTATATTGAATGATTACTTATTTACCCCAGAACACAGGTGATGTATAACCCGGGAAATCGGGCGTGTTTTCATTACGCGAAGAAGAACTTTCTGCATACGGATAACGTTCCAACAGCTTATTTTCTCCCACTTGTCCGAATACTAGGATCGGAGTATACAACGTACCGGGAACATAAGCCGACACATTATAAGAATCCTGATCACCTTCAGTATAGAAATCGCTACCCTTCGCCTTTCCAAATGCCGGATAATTCAGACGGCGCATTTCACACCAGGCTTCGAAAGGATTCACACCAGACAGTGCTACCCATTTGGCAATACCCAGACTCTGTTCCATATTGCTTGCATTATAAGGATAACGGGCCACATACTCAGCTGCCCCTCCTACACCAGCCGAAGCAAAAGAAGCCTCAACGGCAGCTGCATAATGCGAAGCAGCCTCAACGGCCGAACCGTAGCGGGCATAATACTCAGCCTTGAAAAACTCGATCTCTGCCAACGTAATCAAATAAACCGGCATATCGTAGCTGGCCACCGGACGGCACCAATCTTGTAACTTAGTAGTCGATTTCGGATAGTTAGTACCCGAGATACCGCCCATATATTGTCCGGCCTTGTTTTTATCGAAGAATTTAGGCAAACGAGGGTCTTCATACACAACATTACCTTCGCTGTCTTCTATACGCATAGTACCGATGATAGCCAGGTTGGCCGCAATATTAGTCTGAGTAGATCCCCAAGTCGTAGCAAATTCTTCCGAATAAAACGGGTTCATGGCTCCCGGCACATTATTCCAGCAATCTTTATAACTAACATCCTCGTCAGGAAAATTATTTTCCGCGATCAGAGCAGCCACTTCAGACTTCACATCCTTCACCGTAGACATACGCATCAGCATTTTTAATTTCAATGCATTCGCAAACTGAATCCACTTGCCAGCCGTTGCCGACGGGAAAAGGAAGTTCGTACAAACAGGACTCGAAGCAACCACATTTTCCAAAGCTGCGTTGATCTCTGCAATCACCCCCTCATACACCGTCTGTCCGTCATCGTACTTGGGCGTAGGGTAGTTATCCAAATCCATGGCCTCCGTATAAGGCACTTCGCCATAACAGTCTACCAAAGCTTCATAGACAAAAGCCTTCAATACAGTACCGGCAAGA
Organism: Parabacteroides goldsteinii; assembly: GCF_020091425.1. NCBI lineage: Bacteria > Pseudomonadati > Bacteroidota > Bacteroidia > Bacteroidales > Tannerellaceae > Parabacteroides > Parabacteroides goldsteinii. Next base: position 4,486,858 of record NZ_CP081906.1, read on the forward strand.
TAAGTTCCCCAATCTTCTTCGGCGGCCGACTTATTCATTAGCGTTTTCAAGTTAGAGAGGGCCTTCTGATTGAACTGTGTGTAGGTACCGCTGCTACGCGTAGCCGACATATTGAACTGTGAATAATCCACATAGTTGCTGGTACCGAACAGGTGGGCATACTGCTGTGCATGGAAACCGCCGGCAATCCGCAAAAAGTTACCATAGCTCGAAGCCATGTTCATCTCGATGACAGGCATCAACATATAGGTTTCGATATTCTCTTCGGCCGGCGAATTCGGATCGGTATTGATATCCAAATAACTGTTACAAGAGCTGAAACCCAACCCCAATGCCAGGGCAGATGCTAATATTATTTTTTTCATATCTTCTTTCTCCTTAATTTTAGAATTTAACACTCAGGTTACAGCCAAATACACGACAAGACGGATTGGTATAAAGCTCACCGAATTGCGTTGCCAAATCACCGTAAGAAGCCTGAGACACTGTAGTCGACTCCGGATCCACATAATAGTTATCTGAGGCAGTCCAAGTAAAGACATTGTTACAGAATGCCGTCACGGAAAGATTGCTCAACGACATCTTACGAACCCATTTCTTAGGTACGTTCCAAGTCAGGCTGATATTACGCAACTTGACAAACGAACGATCCAGCAAATAAGCCTCGCCACCAAAACCGTAACCGTAATCATTAAAATAAGTTTGATAACTTCCGTTGCCCAAATAAATCGGGGTGGAGTTTTCCGTATAAGTACCATCGGCATTTTCGCGCACCGAATTAGGAATGATGAAAGGACGACGTTCGTTATAAGAAGTCACGATACCGTTACCGGTAAACTGCATCAGGTTTTTCGTACGGGAGAACATGTAGCCACCCTTACGGATATCGAAAGCAGCACTCAGCGTGAAATCTTTATACGTGAAAGCCGTATTAATACCGCCTGTCCAGTCGAAATTCATATTCTTTCCGGTATCTTCAACCGTTGTACCTAAAACGGGCTGACCGTTTGCATCCACGATAGGCTTGCCATCGGCTGTATATTTAGGCAAATAAGTATAGAACTGTCCCATCGGTTTACCCTGTTCGGCATACATATAAACAGCATCATTTCCTGCTGAGAAATCATATATGGAGACTTTACCACCTTCCAGGCTTTCAGGCAATGAAATTACTTCATTCTTATTCTTTGAGAAGTTGAAGCTCAAATCCCAACGGAAATCTCTCGTTTGGACGGGTACCGTATTCAGCACCAATTCCACACCTTTGTTACTTACTTCACCGAAGTTGGTTACCATATAGCTATAACCAGTCGACGGATCGGTCGGCAGGGTAAAGATCTGATCCTTCGTATTACGGTTATAATAAGCGGCATCCACTCCGAAACGTCCGTTGAAGAACTGCAAGTTCAAACCGACTTCAAACTCCGAAGTCATTTCAGGTTTCAACGTATTGCTACCCTTTGTGTTGGACGACATGAAGGCATTCACTCCGTTCATGGGGAACTTAGCCACATCGCTACCATAATATCCATGAGCCGTACCCTGTACATAAGTCACACCCGTACGATACGGAGAGGCGTCATTACCGGTTTTACCATACGCCAGACGAGCCTTACCGAAAGTCAATATCTTGTTTTCAGGAATCAATTGCGTGAAAATCCAGCTCAACGTAGCTCCCGGATAGAAGAAACTATTGTTGTCGATAGGCAATGTAGACGACCAGTCGTTGCGGGCTGTCACGTTCAAATAAATCATATCATCCCATCCCAGGGTAACATCACCGAAAAGACCTACCAGGCGGCGTTTGCTCTGGCTCTCGGACAAAGTTGTTTTTGTCGCACCGTTGCTCAGATCCCAGAACCCGCTGTAGAAAGTCAAGTCGTCGGTCTGACCGGTCATAGAAGTTGCGCTGCGTTCATTCATATTGACACCCGCATTCACGTTTACATCCAGACGGTTATCAAGGAAACGTTTGGCATAGTTTGCCAGGAAATCATGATTGAACTCATAACGGCGTCCGTATGCAGCATACACATAACCGCTTTGGTTCATATTCGACGGGGCATATCCATAATCGTTATTAATCAAAGCATCGTCAAGAGCGATCTGGGGACTGCCCACCTTACGGTCGTAATCCGTATAGTCGAATCCCATACGATAAGACAGGCGCAGGTCTTTGATCGGATTTACATCCAACTGAACCTTTCCGTATACCTGTTTTGAAGCCGTATGGTTATAATTGTTTTCCAATGCCCAATAAGGGTTGGTGATGCCATAAGGAGTGAAATAAGCCTCCGGCGTATTGAATGCCGAGCTTGTATTCTTCATATCCACAACAGAGACGTCGCGCGGCAATTCGAGCACACCGTCAATTACGGAAGTACCCTGGAAACTACCTACGGCATCCGTGCTACTCCGTGCGAAGTTAACAGAAGAAGAAACCTTCAACCAATCGTTTGCTTTATAGCTGCCGCGGAAAGCAATCGTATTACGTTCATACGTATCATAATCATAAGGCATGATACCATCATCATTCGTATATGAATAAGACAGATAATAATCCATCTTCGCATCGTTCGTCACACCACTTAAAGAAAGTGTATGATTCTGTGACCACCCCGGTTCGAAGAATTCTTTCACATTATCTTTCTTTGCACTGTATTCGTGGATAAGCTGCTGATTGTTCCATACCGGACCGTAGACTTGCATAGAGCCATCCATTGCAGGACCCCACGAACCGTTCTCGATGAAGGTCTGTGCGCCGTTCCATCCCTGTCCGAAGGTATTCTGGAAATCAGGTAAAAGCGACACCATACGAGCCTGTACGCTACCGCTATAATTGATAGAGAAGTTACGGTTGTCGCCTCTTTTTCCCGACTTGGTAGTGATTACGATCACACCATTTGCCGCACGGCTACCATACAAGGCAGTTGCTGCCGCCCCTTTCAAAACCGTCATCGACTCGATATCTTCGGAAGCCACGTTGCTGATACCGCCCAGGGCTACGTTTTTACCGCTTCCCGAACCCATACTGTTCTGCAAAGGCACACCGTCTACTACGTAAAGCGGCTGGTTGTCACCATTAATGGAGCTAAATCCGCGAATCGTAATATTACTTACGGCACCCGGATCAGCAGATGTAGAACTAACCTGTAGACCGGCCACTTTTCCGGACAAAGCATCTGCTACGTTAGTAGTACGCGAACTGATAATTTCATCGCTCTTTACGGTTGTTGCCGAATAACCCAGCGTTTTTTCCGAACGCGAGATACCCATGGCGGTAACAACCACTTCATCCAGATTCTGCGTATCGGTTTGTAAAAAAACATTCACGACCGGCTTTACGGCTACTTCCTGTGAATTCATACCTACATAAGAGATTTGTAGGATTTTCCCTTCTTGCGGAACGTTAAGAGTAAATTTACCGTCTATATCGGTCACAGTACCGATAGTCGTACCCTTAACCATAACAGAGGCGCCGATAATCGGCTCTCCATCGTCCGCCGAAGTGACGGTACCCGTCACTTTCGTGTACTGAGCCATTGCTGTACAGATACCTATAACCAGGTACAGCAAGATAAATGTTAGCTTCTTCTTCATAGACACTATGTATTAAATCAGATAATAATATTAACACTAGAAATCGTAGTTCCCGTAGGACTATGGTAACAAGAGTTTTCAAAGGGAGAGAAATAATAACATATATTTCTTTTTGAAATAAATATATACCAGATGTTAAATAGGTCCGCGCTGCATTGTGTATATATTAAATAAGCATAAATAAAACGAACAATGAATCGTGTCGGTTTTTTGGATAAGTTAACAGTATGAAACCTTTTTAATCCCGTTTTACCCCTGGTATGCCTTCGTTCTGACTCCGTTGTGAGTCCGTTGTGACTCCGTTCGCAGCATCGAAAACAGAGCGGAAAAGGTATGGGTTTTGTGTTGTTAAACTACTGATTAGCAAGATTGTATAAATTTATTTTAGGTGATTTTTCTGCTTGTGTAGATGCTTTTATTCTAGCAAATAAATGTTAATGAACTTTTGCCGATTTCGTTTGTTATCTAATTGTGTACCGTTAATAGGATGTAATTGTTAACCAGACACTATAAGTCTATCTGTTTTCAGTCAAAAAATTAACACTTATGTGAAATTTACGGGGTATTATTATTAAATTATAAGAAAATTACACTATATTTGCGTCAATTTTAAACCATAGTCCTACGGGAACTACGCGGATATTTGTTAATATTTGGAATATCAAAAAAATTTTTAAAGAATACGCGTATCAAGAAACTGAAGAGTAAAAGTCGTCCCTTTCTCGATTTCGGAAGCGACCATAATATTTCCTCCATGACGGTTCATGATTTGACGACATACACTAAGTCCAATCCCTGAGCCTTTCGGTTTAGTGGTGAAAAATGGGACAAATACTTTATCCAATGCTTCGGGTACAATCCCGCTACCATTGTCCGATACGGTTATCACCGGTATCCCATCTTGTCTGAAAGCCTCTACACGCACTTCGGGACGGATACTGTCGCCACAGGCTTCTACCGCATTCTTCAATAGATTAATCAGTACCTGTTCAATCATCCCCCGGTCTGCATATAATCTTAATTCGGACGGCCTGATAGAATAAACAACATTGACTCCATCCATTGGAACCAGCTTCTGCAAATCGTCAAATAAGGCCGATACAAGAAATATCCGCATGGCCGGCGTTGGGATACGGGTCAACTTCCGGTAGTTTTCGATAAAGTCGAGCAACCCTTTGCTCCGACGGTGAATCGTTTGTATGGCTTGCAACATGATTGCGTAGTCACGCTCGTTCATTCCGTTTAATTCGGCACGCTCCGTCACCGTTTCCGACAGGGAAATAATAGGAGCGATCGAGTTCATAATCTCATGAGTCAATACGCGGATCAGTTTCTGCCAGGCTTCTGTCTCAGCCTCCGCCACCACCGAATTATAAAGCCGGGAACGAAAAGCATTCAGGGCCTCATTCATCGAACGAGTCAACTCGGCTTCCGCCCCTCCGGAAGTAGGAACCGGAAAAGACAGATTCAGGTCTCCGTAATGAATATTCGCAATCAGATGTTCCATCCGGCGAATCGTTTTCCGTTGGTCCAGATACAATGAGAAAGCCAATACGATCAGGATAGCGCTCATCATTACCGATGTGAAATAGAGGCTTTTCAGTATCAGGAACGCAATTGTCAGCGACAATATAACGATCAGAACGATCTTTATCAGGATGGTATACCGTTTCATAGGCCCAATTTATCCAATTTCCGATAAAGGGCAAAACGGGTAATACCCAGTAACTCGGCGGCACGGGTCACATTCCCGTCGGCACGCCGCAAAGCACGTTCGATCGCTTCTTTCTCCAGAATGCTGAGGTTGAGTTCTTCCAGTTCCGCTTTCTTTTTGGTAACGGAAGGCTGGAGCATAAAATTCTCCGGTTTCAGCATCAATCCGTCGGAAAGGATCACTGCCCGCTCGATGGCATGTTGCAACTCCCTGACATTCCCCGGCCAGTTATAGTTTTGCAGTTTGCTCCGGGCTTCGCGGGATAAACCTTTTATCTCTTTCTTATATTTACGGGCATAGCGTATCAGGAAATAATCCGCCAGCAACTGGATATCATTCCCACGCTCCCGAAGAGGAGGAATATGCAGTTCGATGGTGTTGATACGGTAAAGCAAGTCCTGGCGGAAAGTCCCCTCCTCCACCATTGCACGAATATTCATATTGGTAGCGGAGATCAGGCGGACATCTATCGAAACCGGACGGGTAGCCCCCAGCCGGGTGATCTGCTGCTTTTCGATCGCAGTAAGCAGTTTGGCCTGCATCGGCATGCTCAGGTTTCCTATCTCGTCCAGAAACAAAGTCCCGCCGGTTGCCACCTCCATACGCCCCGGCTTATCACGGCGGGCATCCGTAAAGGCCCCCTTTTCATAACCGAACAGTTCACTTTCAAAAAGCGATTCGGGAATACTTCCCAGGTCGATACCCACAAAGACCTGTCCGTTACGCGGCGAATGATGATACAGGGCACGGGCAACAAGATCCTTACCTGTTCCGTTCTCCCCCAGGATCAGGATATTGGCATCCGTATGACGTAACTTCTCGATCGTTGCAAAGATTTCCTGCATGGCATTACTCTCACCGATAATCTCGAAACCTTCCTCATCCGAACTTTCCAGAGCCGCTACCTGGCGTTTCAGCGACCGCACTTCCGTACGGCTTTCACGAAGTTTCAAGGCGGCAGATAAGGTGGCCAGCAACTTCTCTTTCTCCCAGGGTTTAGGGATAAAATCCGTCGCACCGGCTTTGATGGCACGCACGGCTTTTTCCGTATCGGCATAAGCTGTTATAAAAAGGACAACGGCATCCGGATCCGCCTTCTTTATCTTCTCCAACCAGAAAAAACCTTCCTGCCCGCTAATGGCATCCCTTCGGAAATTCATATCCAGCAGGATCACATCCGGCACATAGCTTTCCATAAAATGCTCGATACGCTCCGGCTGTGTGGTCACACGGATTTGCTCTACATAAGGTTCCAGCAGCAGATTCAGTGCAAAAAGCACATCTTCATTATCGTCGATGATCAGTATTTTCCCTTGTTTCATATCGTATGCGTATATTAAATATGTGGGGGTAAAGATAAGCATTAAAACAATAAACAGGGCGTGCGAATACGAACGTTTTTTGTGCGCTGACGCACTGATCACAAAAACGGACGCACTACTTACTGTCTAATATTCAAGATATTAAAAACATGGCATACTATTTGTTTTTAATAATATATGAAACATACGAGAAGTCACATATTATCGATAATCCTTGCTGCACTGGCCGCTTTCCCGGCTTACTCGCAGGATACGTTACGCCTCACCTTATCTGAGACCGTACGCATGGCCCAGGAACAATCTCCACAGGCCATCGCTGCCCGACATTCTTTCAGGGCGGCTTACTGGAACTGGCGTTCCTATCGTGCAAACATGCTACCCAGTCTGACCTTCACCTCCAGTCCTTCACTGAACCGGTCGATCAGTTCGGTGACCTTACCCGACGGAGGCGAAAGTTTCGTACACCGCAACCAGTTGATGGTGGATGCCGGACTCACGATCAATCAGAATATACCATTCACCGGAGGAAGCCTTTTCGTGAAAACAGCCTTGCAAAGACTCGATTTGTTTTCGGAAAAGACAAGTTCGTATAACACCACTCCCATCGTGCTCGGCTACGAACAAAACCTGTTCGGATACAACCAGTTCAAATGGGATCGGAAAATCGAACCTCTCCGTTATACCGAATCAAAAAAGAACCTGACAGAAACACTCGAACTGGTCGCCGCACAGGCAACCCAACAGTTTTTCCAATTGGCCACCGCACAGACCAACTGGGAAATCGCACAATATAATTACGCAAATGCCGATACCCTCTATCAATATGCCCAGGGACGGTATAATATCGGGACGATCACTGAAAATGAAATGCTACAACTGGAACTGAACCTCCTGACCGAACAGACTAATATGATGAACGCGCGTATTGAAGTAGACGACTGTATTCAATCATTGCGTAGCTACCTGGGTATCACCAATGCTTCGGAACTGATCGCCAGTTTAAACGAAGAAATCCCCCGTTTCAATGTGGAAGTAAAGCAAGCGCTCGAGCTGGCTTACGAGAATAATCCGGAACCGGAATACCTCCAGCGCCGCCGGTTGGAAAGCGAAAGTGCGGTAGCACAGGCAAAAGCATCCCGCGGCTTCAAAGCCGACCTCTATATGCAATTCGGCTTGACGCAGACAAACGAAAAACTGAAAGAGGCTTACCGGGACCCTTTGGATCAACAATTAGTCAGCCTTGGCATACGCATCCCGATCCTGGACTGGGGTGTCGGTAAAGGGAAGGTAAAAGTTGCCCTCAGCAACCGCGACAAAGTATATACCGAGGTGGAGCAGTCACGCAACGACTTCGAACTGAATGTCATCAAAATGGTCAAACAGTTCAACCTGCAGGCTGATAAAGTGATGATCGCACAAAAAACCGACCAGACCGCCCAACGCAGGAACGATGTTGCCCAAAAACTGTACCTGCTGGGTAAATCGACTATCCTCGACCTCAATGCCTCCATCAGCGAAAAGGACCGGGCACGAAGAGAATATATAACAGCCTTATATAATTATTGGAGCCTGTACTACGGTCTGCGCAGCATGACCGGCTACGACTTCGAACAAAATCGTGAACTGACATTCGATTATGAACAATTAATGAAATAAATAATGGACAGACCTATTGAAAAGAAACCCGTATATTACCGTTACCGCTGGCATATCGCCGGATGTATCGCTTTTGTCATCCTGCTGGTGTATGTATCGATCGTTGCATCAGGCGGACGCAAACTGCGCACCGAAGCGGATAACCTCATCATCGGCGAAGCACAAGCCGATAAATTCATGGAATATGTGGATGTGGAAGGCGTGGTTCAACCCATCCTCACCATCAAGATAAACGCACGTGAAGCCGGTAGCGTCGAACGTATCGTAGCTGAAGAAGGTACGATGATGGAGAAGGGCGACACCATCCTTACCCTGACCAATCCGGACCTGATACGTACCATCGACGACCAGCGCGACGAATGGGAAAAGCAGTTGATCTCCTTCCAGGAAAAAGAGATCGAAATGGAACAGAAAAGCCTGGACCTGCAAAAACAAACATTACAGACAACCTATGAACTCAACCGCCTGAAAAAGAGCTTCGCCCTCGATGAAGAGGAGTTCCGCATGGGTGTAAAGAGCAAGGCGCAACTGGAAGTACAGCGGGATGAATTCGAATATAAAACGCAAAGCACCGCCCTGCAACTGGAAGGTCTGCGCCACGACAGCGCTGCCACCATCCTCCGCCGTGAGTTGATGAAGAATGACCTGGAACGTGAACGGAAGAAATACGACCGCGCCCAGGAACGCATGGAGAACCTGATCGTCCGCGCCCCATTGGCAGGACAACTCAGTTTTGTCAAGGTAACTCCGGGCCAGCAGGTGCAAAGCACCGAAGCCATCGCCGAAATCAAGGTACTCGACCAGTTCAAGATACATACGTCACTCAGCGAATATTATATCGACCGTATCACGACAGGCCTTCCCGCCACCATCACCTGGCAGGGAAAGAAATATCCGCTACGCATCACCAAGGTCGTACCGGAAGTAAAAGATCGTAACTTCGATGTGGATCTTGTCTTTACCGAAGAATCACCCGAGAATGTCCGCATCGGAAAGAGCTTTCGCGTACAGGTTGAACTGGGACAACCCGAAGAGGCGCTGGTCATCCCGCGCGGCGACTTCTTCCAAACGACCGGCGGCCAATGGATCTATAAGCTGAACGAGACCGGGACAAAAGCCCGCAAAGTAAACATCAGCATCGGCCGACAGAACCCGCAGCAGTATGAGATCACCGGCGGATTACAAGCTGGCGATAAGGTTATTGTCACCGGATACAGTACTTTTGGCGACGCGGAAGAGTTGATTTTGAAATAAAAAAGACAGAAGAAGAACTACCATGAAAATATTACTACTTGCTATCCGGTCCCTTTCACGTTTCCGGCTCTATACAGTCATCAACATATTAGGGCTGGCAATGAGCCTGACATGTGTCATGATCATATCACGGCACGTATACAGGGAATTGACAGTAGACCATTTCAATAAAAACCTGGATCGTATATGTCTGGTCACACAGCATTTCGAACAAGAAATAATACCTCGTTTTTATTACAATTTCAATCCCGGAACAGGCATAGGAGACGCTCGGTTGGTAAATAATCCGTCTGTCGAGAAAGTGGCCCCGTTCTCTTCTTTTACAGAAGACTATATAACAGTCGATGATAAAAAATACAATGCACGTATCCTGGTTGCCGATACTGCCTTTTTGCAGATTCTGGATTATCCGGTAGTATCCGACAATAAACAAATTCCGCTGCAAGACCCGCAAGGAGCTGTTATTACGCGGAACTTTGCCCGTAAACTGTTCGGCACAGACAAAGATATAGTAGGAAAAAGCATACAGCATTCCAACGGTAAAACAATTACGATCACCACGGTTCTCGACGAACCTGTCGATAAAAGTTCTATCCAGTTTGACCTGCTCGTTTCCTTGCAACTGCAAGAAAGATGGGGACGTGCTTTCCACGCTCTCGTATTACTGGCTCCCGGTACTGATATCAATAAACTGAATAAGGAATTTATCAGTAGCAAAAAAGAAGGAAGTAAGGAAATACCGAACCAACTGCTTCCTCTCGGTAAATCGTACTTCGACAAGACCGTCAATATGTTTGATGATACTTACCTGCGAGGAAACTATAGCAATGTCCTGGTGCTCGCCGGTGTCGCTTTTTTAATTTTACTTATCGGCATCTTCAATTTTATCAATATCTACACCGTCCTGATGCTGAAACGGGCACGCGAACTGGGAATGAAAAAAGTATTTGGAGCAAGAGCCTTCCAAATGCTGGTTCAACTCGTCGGTGAAAACATTGTAATGATAGGCTGTGCCCTCTTTATTGCCTGGATATTAATCGAGATAAGCGGAGGAGCTATCGAATCGACCCTGGGAATCTCGCAGGTAAATAATCTGACATTCGATCTTTTGCTTTCAACAGGTATCCTGTTACTGTTACCGGCCATAACCTCCGTGTATCCTTTTATCAAATATAATTACACACCACCCATAACCTCACTTCGCTCTGTAAATACCAGCGGTAATTCAGTGGTTTCACGTGCTGTCTTCATCGTTTTTCAGTATATTATCACCTGCTGCCTGATCATCGTTTCTCTGTTCTTTATGAAACAGCTTCATTTTATGCTGAATGCTGACTTGGGATATAAAACCAAAGATATTATAAAAGCTCAGTTCATCAAGCACCCCAGCAATGTATGGAGCATGCCGGATGAAGACCGGACCAAATACTTCAATAACATTAACCGGCTGGATGGTGAGATAAAGCAGAAAATGAATGCCAGCCCTCTTTTCTATCAATGGGTATATGGAGACAGTCCTCACACGATACAGGAAAGCGGTATCCGTCTGAAAACTGCGGATGGAGAATACAAAGAAGTTTGTTCGGCTTATATGTCTGCCACCAATATACAAATGTACGGCTTGCAACTAAAAGAAGGACGATTCTGGAACGACTCTATTGACAATACATATGGTTACCAGTTCATCATTAACGAAACAGCACAAAAACTGTTTGGCATAACCAATATAGAAACTGCATCATTACAGCCGGAAAGCCGTTTATGGATAACCAGCCGGAATGATATGAGTACCAATCCTCCCTATCAGGTTATCGGTGTAGTAAAGGATTTCAAGTTCACACACTTGTCAAAGCCCAACGCCCCGCTGGTCATTTCCAACTCTGGAAGTTACAACAGCCAAAAGCTAATGGCTTCGATTGTCCCTGGAAAGAAACAGGAAGCGATCGCCTTTCTGAAGAAACTCCACAACGATACCGTTGGCGGCGAATTCGAGTATTCATTTGTCGAAGACGAAGTCAGCGCTCTTTACAAAGATGATAAAAAGGCGGCTTACATCTATTCCTTATTTACAATCATAGCCATTCTGATCTCTTCATTGGGGTTATTCAGTCTGTCTCTATTTGATGTTCAGCAGCGATACCGTGAAATTGCCATACGCAAAGTGAACGGAGCAACCACCCGTACAGTCATGCAAATGATGCTACGCAAATATTTCAAACTATTGGGATTAGCTTTCATCATTTCTCTTCCGGTTTCATTACTGGCTATTTTCAAATATCTGGAAAACTTTGCCAACAAAGCCCCTATATCCTGGTGGATATTCGCTGTCGCCCTGCTCATAACTGCCGGAATATCGCTGGCAACCTTAATCTGGCAGATACGGAAAGCGGCACGGACCAATCCGGCGGAAGCCATAAAAGCAGAATAAGACAATCTGTTTGCGATGCCTAAACACACCTGTTTGCCCATCACAAACAAAGGTGTTTAGGCATCGCAAACAAGCTTGTTTAGGGATCGTAAACAATAAAAGCAATGTATATGAAAATCATCCTACTAGCCATACGCTCACTGATGCGTTTCCGTTTATACACCGTTATTAATGTCCTTGGCTTGGCGCTAAGCCTGGCCTGTGTGATCATTATCAGCCGGTATGTCTATAGTGAGGCGACAACAGACCATTTCAATACCAACCATGAGCGGATATATCTGAGTGTACGTCAGTAGGAAAGCGGTGAACAGATACCTCTTTTGTTTACAACAGATAATATACTCCTGAAAAAGAACTATATCAATCCCCTGGATATACCGGAAATAGAGAAAAGAACCTCCTTTGTCTCCCTCAGTAATGTCGAAATACAGGTTGATGAGAATAAATTCAAAGCACATGTATTAGCTACAGACACAACTTTCCTTCAGATACTGGATTTTCCGCTGGTAGAAGGGAACCGTGCACAACTGTTGGCCGACCCTAAAGGAGCCGTTATCACAAACCGATTCGCCCGGAAACTGTTCGGTAAAGAAAATCCGATCGGTAAGAACGTCGACTATAACGGAAATATACTGACTATCCAGGGAATTATCGGAGAAACGGAGACACCCAGTTCTTTAACCTTCGACCTGTTGATATCTAAAGAACTGCAATGGCGTTGGCCGCCGGTTAATTACTTTAGTGTTGCTTTAGCCTATCCCGGTATCGATGCGGATCGTATTAACGAAAAACTCAAGGCAGAAAACCATAAAGCCGCCCAAAAAACGTTCTCTTTCCGGGTCATCCCGCTGGATAAACTATACATGGACAAAGCTGTCGACAAAGGAGTAAATACGTTCCGCCAGGGAAACCCGGACAGCCTGAAAATCCTTTCCTTCGTTGCGATCTTGCTTTTATTGATCGGACTGTTCAACTTTATCCATATCAATTCGGTCGTTATCATTAAACGAGGCCGGGAACTGGGAATGAAAAAGGTATTCGGGGCAAGACCCGCACAATTATTCATCCAGCTATACGCAGAGAATCTGGTACTGACAACTATCTCCCTTTTTCTCAGTTGGATGATTATCGAAATCACCCTGCCGATACAAGAAAACCAGTTAGGTATCACTGCCACCGTCGGCTCTTCTTTCAATATGATATTAACCGTTATTCTTTTGCTGGGACTTCCACTGATTATTACGTTATATCCATTTTTCAACTATAGCTTCCGGCAAACCATCCGTTCACTTCAGGGAGTCACCCCCGGAAAAAACAAGATGGCTACCCGTTCGTTGTTTCTGGTCGTGCAGTATGTTATCACTTGTTGCCTGATCATATCATCCATCTTCTTTATGAAGCAACTGCACTTCATGTTGCATGCTGACCTGGGATACCGAACTAAAGACATTATAAAAGCCTGGTTTATACGTCCTTCTTCAAAGATGTTCTATGGTGAAGAAGAACAGAAACAGACTGAAAGCGTTTCCTCCGCCATACAGGAAACACTCAAAGCATCCCCTCTGTTCCAGTCGTTCTCCTATGGAGAAAGTCCGTATGAATTACCAACTGATAACTACGACAAGGTCAGTATGCGCATCCCCGGAGGAGAATGGCAGGAGGTACTTCATGTCAAACTATATAAAAGTTTCTTTGATTTATACCAAATACCAGTTTACGCAGACGGCTTTCCGAAGAGCGAAAAAGAAATCCTGATGAATGAAACGGCTAAAAAATTATTCAGTAAAGGAGGAATCCCTCCTACGGAGCTGGAAAAAGATTCGTATAATGGCATCAGTTCGCTTCTGGTAAAAGGTTTTACTCCCGAATTTCAGGTAGTGCATCTCTCCCAGCGTAATCTTCCCGTCATCATGACTTTCAAAGATGTGCAGAATGAACTATACTATCCTGGGAAACTCATGGCATCCATTGTCCCCGGACGCCGGTCGGAAGCGATCAAACTTCTGAAAGAACTCCATGACAAGACTATCGGAGGAGAATTTGAATACACTTTTGTAGAAGACGAGATCAGTGCCATGTACGAAAAGGACCGGTTGGTTGCCCGGATCTATTCCGTTTTTACCCTCGTCTCCATCCTGATCTCTTCGATGGGATTATTCAGCCTTTCCCTTTTCGACATTCAACAGCGTTACAAAGAGATAGCGATCCGCAAAGTGAACGGGGCAACGACAGGAGCCATCATGAATTTGTTATTGCGGAAATATTACAAGCTACTCGGTTTCTCTTTCCTGATAGCCACTCCTCTTTCCTGGCTGGCAATCACGAGATATCTGGAAAACTTTGCCAATAAAGCTCCGTTATCCTGGTGGATTTTCGCTATTGCTTTCCTGATCACCGCAGGTATTTCCCTGCTCACCCTGATCTGGCAAATCCGAAAAGCGGCACGGACAAACCCGGCAAAAGCTATCAAGACGGAATAAATCAGGGAGACAAACAAGTACACCTATATAATTCGGGCAAAAAGCGTTCACCATTCACCTTTCTGTCGTATATAACTAATATAATGACAATTACAATACAATATCCAGGTGAACGGTTTAGCAAAAGGGTGAATGGCTACTACAAACCCTTCACCCTGAACTACTACCAATTATCATATAACCCATTAACCCGCCAACAATAGTATATTAACACAAAAGAAATAACCCAATAGCTTAACGACCACGCCCGGTAAGCTTTTCGAACACTGTCGCTAAGCTTAACCACCTACGTCGGCAAGCTTAACGATGGCAGTCAAAAAACGACCGGATAGTATGTTTACCATTAGTTATATATTGCTTTCCGATTAGTTCCCTATTACATGAATGATAGTTCGATATAAAGGTATAGTTCAGAATTTATCAGATGTGAGCTATTTATAGTGACTGGTTGTACCTGTCTCCCCTCTCGAGAGGGGAATTGGTTACTCCCGTCGCTATAAACTGATAGCTCAATTATTTCTAATATGACCGCGAAAGCCTATTTCCAATTAACAAATAAAACCTCGGCAGGAAGCCAGGTGAAGGGTTCGGATAAACCATTCACCTGATTTACAACAACACAAATAACAAATAAACAACAACTTACACCAATCAGGGTGAAGGGTGAACGATTATTTCCTAAAATGTGATAGAAAACAGTGCCTCGACCTGGAACTTGCCATAATCGATCGGTTGTATCAACCGTACGCCGGTTGTCAGCGGGAAGCTCATCCGGAAGACATTCCAGTCAAAGATCAGATCGGTACCGAATGAACTTTGTGTTGTCCAGTCATGACCTTTGGCAGCCTGGTTACGGTTCAGGTCGTAAAATAGGTTGGCACGCAGGCGGCGGATATAAGCTAGTTGCCCGAGACTGAGATCCGGTGAAAAGACAGAAAAAGCATAATCAGCCTTAAAGGCAATCTGCTGACGGGTCTGATACATGAAATTATATCCGCGAGGCTTATCTATCAAATGTTTGGTTAAATACAGGGTTTTATTGTCCACACTCTGGTATTGGTATCCCATACGCAACATCAATCCGTGATTACGCAGGATACCCGGCCAATAAGTCGTCAGGCGTCCGGCATACAGGCTTCCGTAGTTTTCCTTATTGAAAGGAGACTGGAGATACTGCAACCGCAACTGATATCCCCAGCGGGGCAGGATATCACGCTGGGCTTTCCGGCGGTAACTGTAAAACAATACTTCCGGCAGGATATACTGGAAATTGCTATATGTACGGCTTTCATATTGCTGATACCTGTCGTTGGTAAAATAATAGGCAACCGCCGGTTGTATTCCCCGGATATAATGGTTGCGGGTAAGATTGAAAGGGAGGTAGACACGCGCCTCGGCCTCCAGCAAGGTACGTCTTACGGTTGCTGCCTGTGCCACTTCCTTATCCTTGTCGTTGGTCACCCAGGTTACATCGAATGCTTTACCGCCATAATCGGCAGCGATATCGATGACCGGAAACCAACCTTTATAGGTAAATGATAATTTGCCATGATGTTCACCCTTATTGTAATACCATCCAGCTTGCATGATAGCCGTGTTCAACGTGTTTTGCGAAAGGACCATAACGCCCGGTTTCACGATCGTACTCAGATCGTCAGCCCCCGTATTCATCGCTTCCGCCACATCATAATAAAAGGGGGCCCAACTATGTAACTTAAACGTATGCGCTCCTTTGCGGTAAGGACGCGGATTAAACTCGATAGGAGTCAGTTTGGCTGAATCCAGATTGAACTGCTCCTGTTCAACCAGCGAAGTAACCAGCGGAGAATGATAAGGTTCGCCCAAATCCGCCTTTTCCGCTTCCAGGCTATCCACCGCCAAAGAACCGATACGATACCCGTCTGCCTGGTAATCCGAATAAAGCAGTTTGTCTTTACCGGGAGTAAAAGCCGGATCGAAAGCCCCGAAACGGGCAGATGTCAACCGGTAAGTGGCTGTATCCGACGGATTCAGATAATATATGTTATTAGTTCCGTTGGCTCCCGATTCAAAAAACAGTTTGCCGTTGCTCCAAAGCGGAGCGGTAATATTTACGGAAGTGGTTGCCAGCAATTCACTCCATGCACCGGTCTGCGTATCCAGTTGCAGCAGACTTATACCGGTAGCGGTTACGGCTACGGCAGTAATCGTTCCATTATCATCGTAGGTTAACTCTTTGATGAAGGCATTATCCGGAACAGTAAAATAACGCTGTTCCTTTCCCGTTGCCAGGTCGACCAGCACCAACTGGTTTTCACCGCTTACCGTAAAACGGGAAACGGCTGCCGTCCGGTTGTCCTTGTCGATAGCCGGAGCCAGATAACGTCCGCGGGGAGTAAGTATCGTCACCTTTCCCGTTTCTAAATCATATTGTTTTATAACGGAATAATTTTCATGTGTCCAACGCAGGCCCGGAACAATCTCTGTCCAGTACACCTTATTGCCGGCCAGGTTCAAACGGCTGTTGATCGTTCCGAGATAGCACAATCTCTTTTCCTTTCCGTTCGTTACCGAAACCAGCGAATTGATATCCTGCAAACCTGATTTAACGGCAATAACCGTCGAGTCGTTCACAGCCTGCGGATAACGGTAAGAAGTATATTTTCCGGGTTTCGGCGAAAGATAATCGGGAATAACGGCAGCAGTGTCCATCTTCCTCCATTCTTTACGCAAAAAGTCGAACGTCTCATTATACAGTCCGTCAATACTTATCCCGGCATTATGTTTAAAGGCATTGCTGAACATCGGGATCGCAAAGAAACGGTTCACATACCGGGTGGTCGTCTTATCCCATATATCCGCCCCGAAACGGTGGCGGGCAAAAGAAGTCAGGTTATAACCCAATGCATAATAATCGCCCGTATAATCTTTATAAGAACCCAGATACCATTTATCGAACGAGTAATTCTTTCCTTCTCCCAGCATCTGGGCACGGTAAGGCATACTGAATTCCGGCAACCGTCCCCTCCCGCCGTTCGACATGGAAGTCTCTGTTCCCACCGCATCGCCTTCCAGAAACCAGCTCGGCATGAAAAAGGCAGCAACACCCGCCGCCTGCTCACCGATTATATAGTATAAAGGTTTGAACCAGCCACGCATCACCTTGCTTGTCTGGAGGACATGCCGCGACTCGTGCAGCACCAGATGTTTGTCCCAGCTCACCCCATCGAGTTTGGAGGAAGGCGTCGTGATCAGTTCCATACGGCGAGGCGCCCACGATACCAATCCGTTGGACGACATATTAGCCGGATGGAGAATCACCGGAAATTTCTTCTGCATCCCTGTCCCGATCGTCTTCTGCAAATGCGGATAAGCATTTTCCAGATAGAGGGCGTAGTTATAAGCCATCGAATCGTTACCCTGCGGATACACCAGGTTATAATGGGGCAACTTGACAATGTTCCATTTGAACCGTGCCGGATCGGAGCCGTAATCCAGAAACTGTGCCTGCATATGAAGGCTGGCAAACAAACAAAAAGCCACTAAAAAGATATATCGTGATACGGGTATCTGCATACTTATAGAGTTATAAACCACAAAACTATAAAATATAACCAATCCGCTTTACATTTTCTACGGCAAAGTAGATGGAAGGATACGTTAATTATTCCGTACCATTCGCACAACACCGTGCGCAAACGAACGTAATTCGTGCGGATACACACACAGCCCCCAACACCCTACATCCGATAACAGCATAGCTACTAAGAAGTTACCCATTTGGCACATCTTTTGTATTTTTCAATATACAATTACAATTAAAACCATGTTAAAACATTACTTACTGATTGCTATACGCAACCTATTAAAATACAAAACGCAATCGATCGTCAGCATTATCGGCCTGGCGATGGGATTTACCTGTTTTGCCCTGGCAACATTATGGATACGATATGAAATGACTTACGACAACTTCCGTGAAGGAGCCGAACGTATCTTCCTTGTCAGGAACGAAGACAAAAACAGCAAAGACGGTTTATCGACAGTCACCCCCTCCCCGCTGGCGGCTTACCTGCAAGAGACATTTCCTGAGATAGAACAGGCCGGCAATACACGGGGTGGCGATTCTGAATTCAAATATGAGGGAATTACCCATCCATCCTGTATAATAGATATGGACTCCGCCCTGATGAAAACATTTCCGGTCCGGTTGATAAGCGGAAACACCAATTTCCTGTTACCTGATAATAAAGAAATAGCCATCACCGAAGAACTTGCCGAAAAACTATTCGGTAAAGAGAATCCGATCGGAAAAGAATTGATGATCTATAATGAGAAAAGACCGGTCTGTGCAGTCGTCCAATCATGGGGAACACATACCAATATCCCCTTTGATATAATAGAAGCCAATCATCAATATGCATATTGGGGCGCTCTCAACTGGTCTACTTATATCAAAGTCAGGGAAGGGACAGACATCAAGGCTTTCAGCAAAAAGCTATATGAACATACGATTGAACAAGATCATACGCTACTGGAACATTTAGTATTGACACCGATCACCCGGCTGCGTTACGATCATCCGATAGAGGAAGCGACCGTTAAATTCAATCATATCCTGCTGTTTGCATTATCGGGCGGCCTGGTTATCCTCTGTTCGCTGTTCAACTATCTGACATTGTTCGTCAGCCGGATACGAATGCGCGGAAAAGAGATTGCCTTACGTAAAGTGTGCGGCTCCTCAGACCGGCATCTGATGGGTTTATTCTCCATAGAGTATCTACTGACCTTGCTAGCCGCCATTTTCATCGGCATGTTGCTGATCGAACTGATACTACCGACTTTCCGGGAATTATCCGAAATCCATACGGCCACCAACGGAATCTACCTGGAAGCTATCCTTTATTCGCTTTTTGTGGCAGTACTGTCATTCTTTATCTCTTTATTCCCGATCCAATATTTCCGCCGCCAGTCGTTGAACGCTGCAATCAAGGGGACGGAGAAAGGGAACGGAAAGAATTATTTCCAGAAGTTCTTCCTGGTATTCCAGTTTATCATCAGTATCGGATTTATCTTCTGTACGGTCGTAATGATTAAACAGATACATTTCCTTTCACATTCCGACCGTGTCGTGGAACGGGCCGGAAGGGCATCTTTCGTATTCAGTACCAAATCGTCCGAAGCCAGTCTGCGGGAGGAACTGAAACAAATACCTATGATTACAACTATTCTCCCGGGCAATCATAATGCATTCATACCTTTCACAGGAAAACAATATATGACAACGAAGGAATGGGATGAAAAACCGGCATCAGCAAATGAAATACGCCTGGAACTTATCCCCAGTGGCGAACAAATATGCAATTACTATAACCTGAAACTTCTGAGTGGTAAAATGCTAAAGGACGACGATCAAAAGGACAAAGTGATGATCAACGAAGCAGCAGTCCGGGAGTTCGGATGGCGGGACCCGATCGGTAAATATTTCCAAAAGTTCGATTCAACCCGTTTACAGGTTATCGGTGTTATACGCGACTTCTGTAAAGAATCGCCTACCATACCGGTGAAACCGATTATGTTCACCGTTCAGGAATACTATTATTCGATCAGTTCCAGAGGAATGTTGCTTTTCAAATTCCATGAAGGACAATGGCCGGAATGTAAACGACGGATCGACGCGTTGATCAAAGAAAAGCACCCGGAATTTACCTTCTACAGATTAGACAGCGCCGAAGAAGAATATGACAAATTCCTCCAATCGGAAAATGCCCTGATCAAGTTGCTCGACTTCGTTACGGTAGTCTGCATCCTCATCTCTGTGTTCGGTATTTTCTCCCTGATAACCCTCAACTGCGAACAACGCCGTAGGGAAATAGCCGTCCGCAAAGTAAACGGAGCTACTGCCCGAATGATTATACGCATGTTCTTTAAGGAGTATATGTTGCTGCTTTGCCTGGCAGCATGTATCGCCTTGCCAGTCGGTTACCTCATCATGAAGCCCTGGCTGGAGAATTATGTGATACAAACAGAGATAAGCGCCTGGATTTATCCGGTTCTTTTGATCTGTCTCATATTTATTATTACCTTGTGCATAAGTTGGCGCATATGGAAAGCCGCAGACAGGAATCCGGCAGAAGTGATTAAATCCGAATAAATTCAACGATTATATTATGAGCATGTTACAACATTATATCAAACTCGCATTCCGTAATCTGATAAAGTACAAATCGCAATCCGTTATCAGCATCATCGGCCTGGCTATCGGTTTTACCTGTTTTGCCCTGTCTACCTTGTGGATACGATACGAACAGACTTACGACACTTTTCATAAAGGGGCCGACCGGATTTATCTGGTACGCGTTGAATCATATATGTCCAGCAGCGGCATATCGGAAATTACGCCTTATCCGTTAGCCGGTTTCCTGAAAGCGACATTTCCGGAAGTGGAAGATGCCTGCAATATGCAAGCCTGGGGGATGGCATTCAAATATAAAGGGAAAGAATATACTTCATTTAAGATCGGAGTCGATTCTGCGACAGTAAACATGTTCGATTTTCAGCTAATCAGCGGTAGTCGGGATTTTATGCTTCAGAATAATAATAAACTGGCTATCACCGACCGGTTTGCCAAACAATTGTTCGGCGCAGAAGATCCTATCGGAAAAGAAATCGATATCTATGGAGATAAGGTCATTTGTGCAGTCGTTAAGCCCTGGGATACGCATAGTAATCTGCCGTTCGATTTTCTTGAATCAAACAGTTTCGGAAAAGAATGGAATGCCTCTGCCTGGCAAACATTTATCAGACTGCGGGAAGGTGCCGATATTCAGGCATTCAGAAAAAAACTCGATGAATATAAGACGAAACCCGGCCAAACATTTTCTGTCGATAAGATCGTACTGACACCTATTACCTCCATGCGCTATGACCGTCCCAATCGGGTTGTAACAGTCAAATACGAACATATCCTCCTGTTTGCCTCGGCAGGCGGATTGGTCATATTATGTGCCTTATTCAATTATCTGACTCTATTTATTACACGGATCCGGATGCGTAGCCGCGAAATTGCCTTACGGAAAGTTTGCGGATCGTCTGATAAAAACCAGATGGTTTTATTTGGAGTCGAATATTCGATCACCTTATTGCTTGCTTTATTCACCGGTTTAATCCTGATAGAATTAGCATTGCCGACATTCAGGGAGTTATCAGAAATAAAACTGGATAATATGGATATCTACCTGGCTGCCATTAAATATACCGCAATCGTAGCCTCCCTTTCTTTCTTATTATCCTTATACCCAATCTATTATTTCAGGCAAAAGACACTGAATGCCATGCTAAAAGGTTCAACCGGAAGCAAAAGCAAAAATATATTCCAGAAAGTCAGCATGATAGCACAATTCGTGATCAGTATCTGTTTTATCTTCTGCGCGGTAATCCTGATGAAACAAATCCACCATCTGAACCAGGCCGACTTTGGATTCGAACGGACAAACCGGGCCTGCATTAATACATATCCGTCCATCGACGGATTAAGAGAAGAAATGGCGAAAGTCCCATTTATAACCGAAATATTTCCCGATAGCATATCAGCCATCTTCCCTCGCTATGCCCGTTCTTATAGTACAATAGACAGATGGGATGGACGCCAGGATTCCACTGCTTCCGTCAGCTTGGAGATGTTCGACTGTAACCAGGCATACTTCAAATTTTATGAATTCCAACTTCTTGAAGGAGAGATCCCTGCCGATGGGAACAGCGATCATATATTAATCAACCAGGCCGGAATCAAAGAGTTGAATATGGATCACCCGATCGGGAAAACAATCGGAGGCGACAATCCCTGGATAATCTCCGGTGTCATTAAAGACTTCTATATTGCACCTCCGACAGTACCATGCAAGCCTGGCTTTATGGTATTCAAGAAAAAAGCCGAATTTAACGACAGTTCCATCCTGTTCAAATATCAGGAAGGGACCTGGACTAACTGCAAACAACGGCTGGACGCATTAGTGAGAAAACTAAATCCGGACGTCAGAAGTTGCCGGATCAACAATATGGAAGAAGAATACGGTAAATTCCTGAAATCGGAAAACGCTTTGCTGATGATGCTGGATTTCGTGACACTGGTCTGTGTATTGATCTCCCTGTTCGGAGTCTTCTCACTCGTCACTCTCGACTGTGAGAAACGCCGCAAAGAGATTGCCATCCGGAAAGTGAACGGCGCAGTAACACCTCATATCATGCAGTCTTTCCTGTTGAAATACATGCTTTTATTATTGGTCGCCTCTGCCATTGCCTTCCCGACCGGTTACCTCATCATGAAACCGTGGGTGGAAAGTTATGTACTTCAAACCCGGATAGACTTCTGGATTTATCCGGTAATATGGCTGGTATTAGCAGCACTCATCACTTTATGTACAGGTTGGAGAATATGGAGAGCAGCCAATCAGAATCCGGCGGAAGTTATTAAATCGGAATAAAATAGGTATGTTAAAACATTATCTCAAAATAGCAATACGCAATTTGCTGAAATACCGGTCACAATCGTTTATCAGTATCCTCGGTCTGGCAATCGGGTTTACCTGTTTTGCCTTAGGGACTCTATGGATTCATTATGAAATGACTTATGACTCATTTCACAAAGATGCCGACCGGATTTATCTGGTGCGGCAAAAAAGTATTCTTGACGAATCCGGAATGAGCAATACTCCTAGACCTTTAGCTGCATATTTAAAACAAACATGCCCTGAAATAGAGATTGCCTGCGCTACGACTTCATGGACAAACGACATTGCATTAAACGGTACACCTTATGAAACAAGGATACTAAAAGCAGATTCTACTGTTATGCATTTCTTCGATATAAAGATCATATCAGGCAATACTAATTTTCTCATTCCTTATAATGAAGAACTGGCTATCACAGAAGCATTAGCTAAGAAACTTTTTGGTAATGAAAATCCTATAGGGAAAGAAATAGAGTTCGGTGCCGATAAAGAAAAAAGGAAGATTTGTGCTATTGTAAAGGGTTGGTCAGAACACAGTAATATTCCATTCGGACTCGTTTGTAGTGATAGCGATAAAAAGCAATGGACCTACTTCTCACATGAGACATACATCAAATTATATCCCAAAACCGACTTTTATAAGTTTTCGGAAAAAATGGGCAAAATGGAGATAAAGCAAGATGACATAAAATTAGCACCACTGGTAGTAACACCTCTGACTTCTTTACGCTATGATCATCCGCAAACTAAAACAGAAATAAAATTCAATCACATCCTCTTGTTTTCATTAGCCGGTGGACTGGTTATTCTTTGCTCCTTATTCAATTTCCTGACATTGTTTGTTTCCCGAATACACATGAGAAACAGGGAACTCGCTTTACGACAAATATGCGGAGCCTCTTTTAAAGGATTACTGGCACTCTTATCTACCGAATTTTTCACATTGTTTTTTATTGCACTTCTGGTTGGAATGGTACTAATCGAACTTGTGTATCCGTCTTTCAAGGAACTCTCGGAGATTCATTCCAATAAAACACTCGTATTTACAGAAGCATTAGTTTATATTGGAGTTATCATACTCTGTTCCTATACATTAATATTAATTGTTCTTAGCTATTTCCGCCATAAAACATTACAATCTTCCATCAAAGGGGCTACCAAGGGACAGGGGAATAATATGTTTCGCAAAGTGTGTATTATCTTCCAACTGATCATTAGCATCGGAATCATTTTCTGCTCCATCATCATGGTTAAACAACTCCACTATTTAAGAAATACAGATATTGGTATCGAAAGAAAAAATATCGCTTCCATCTCCATTTATCCTTATTCAGAAAAATATAAACAGACACTGACTCAAATGCCCGAAGTAACGGATATACTGACAGAACATGGTAGCCTATTACCTTACCGAAGCCGGATTTCTTATCATATTGAAGATTGGAGCGATAAAAAGGAAAATGATCAGCCAATCAGTCTGGAAGTCGTTTGCGGCACGAAATCGCTTGCCCAATTTTATAACCTCACCTTACTTAAAGGCGAGATGATCCACGATTCCGATCTGTCCGGTCAGGTACTGATCAATGAAGCAGCAGCAAAAGCATTCGGATGGAACGATCCCATAGGAAAAAGTATTATTCAACCTAAAGACGTATATCAAGTAAAAGGACTGATCAAAGATACTTATAATGCATCTCCTACGACACCAGTCAATCCGACATTATATTTGTCTCCGGAGAAATACAAACAACTATTTTATAATTCTCCCCAAGATATTATTTTCAAATACAAAGAAGGAAGTTGGACAACAATAAAAAAGCATTTGGAAAGCGTTAAGAAAGAGATGAAAGGAACATATACATATATCTACAATGCGACAGAAGAGTACGACAAGTACCTTAAATCGGAAGATGCGCTATTAAAGATGCTTCATTTCACCTCTGCTGTTTGCATTATTATCTCAATATTTGGTGTCTTTTCCTTCGTTACCTTGACTTGTGAACAGCGTAAAAAAGAAATAGCCATACGGAAAGTAAACGGAGCGACAACCAAAAGCATTCTGAAAAAATTCTTCAATGAATATCTTTTCCTTGTCGCAATAAGTACAGCCATAGCATTCCCTGTCGGCTATCTCGCAATGAGATACTGGCTGGAGAGTTACGTAAAACAAACAGAAATAAATATATGGATCTACCCTCTATTATTTATTGTAATCGAACTTATTATCATAGCTAGCGTCGGCTGGAAAATCTGGAAAGCAGCCAATCAAAATCCGGCGGTAGTCGTTAAATCAGAATAAATAAAAATGAAAATCATCCTGTTAGCCATACGAACCCTCCTCCGATTCCGGCTTTATACGGTAATCAACATACTGGGTCTGGCACTCAGCCTGGCCTGCTGTATATTGATATTCCGGTATGTCTACAGTGAAATGACCACCGACCATTTTATTCCGGAAGTAGACAGGGTTTGCTATACAGTGATGGAGGATGAAGTAACCCACCAGAAAAGACTCTACGGTCTGTTACCTGAATATGGATATACCCCAAGCCCATTGGAAGATCCGGCTGTAGAAATTGTATCTACACTATTCCAGAGTGACAAAGATCAGATTACAGTCGATAACAAACTGTACAATGTTGCCTCTTTAGCCGCAGACACGAATTATCTGAAAATAGTACCGATCCCCATACTAAAAACGTCCCGGAATAAATTATTAGAGAATCCGCAAGACGCAATAATCTCGGAAGACCTATCCCGATTAGTATTCGGGAAGGAAGATCCGATCGGTCAACAAATCACTACCTCGATGGGAAAGATTGTAACTGTCGTTGCCGTCATGGGTAAACCGAATACCCGATTTTCCATGCCTTTCGACCTACTGATATCGAATGAATCGGCCAACTACAGAAAATATTCAATGCCCCATTCCCTTGTCAAATTACATAAAGGCCATTCTGCAGCCTCCGTCAACAAGGAATACGAAGCATTCCGTAAAATGTCCAATTTCACCAACCGCCTGCGCATCTGCTTTTACCCTTTACAGAAGCTATATTTCGATCAACAGGTAGTCACATACCTGGATAAACGGTTGGTAGGGAATTATACGCACGTACTTATCCTGATAGCAATTGCCGTATTGATCATGCTGGTAGGATTATTCAATTTTATCAATGTCTACACAGTGTTGATCCAGAAACGGGCACGTGAATTCGGTATGAAAAAAGTATTCGGAGCAAATACCCGGCAAATGGCCGTTCAATTGTATACTGAAAACTTATGTATGACTCTCGTAGCTTTATTTCTGGCATGGGTATTCATAGAAACAGGGACGTTGCTGGTCAATACTTTTCTAATGATCCGGATTCCTTCGCATTTTTTATTTGACGCCAGCCTTTCTGTAGGGATTCTATTCCTGTTGCCTTTTATCACGGCCATATACCCCTTCTTCCAATATAATTATTCTTCTCCGGTAACTTCTTTAAAAAAGATCGGGAGAGGCGGAGAATCTACTATATCCAGAAAAGTATTCCTTTGTTTACAATATATTATCACACTAGCTTTAACCATCGTATCTATCTATTCTATCCATCAGTTAAACTTTATGCTGAATACCGATCTTGGATATGAAACAGATAATATTATCAAAATCTCACCTATAGAAGGGCCACGGGGAAGCGATATGAGCATGTGGAATAAATACAATCTGATTGTTCGACAACTGGACAGAAACCTGAAAAATACTCCCTCGCTCATCAAGCTGCACAGCTATTCTCCCGGCCCGATCAGTCGTTTAGGGCAAAATTGCTGGGCACATATTCCGGGAAAAGAATGGACAAGTATAGGAACCCAAGTAAGCAATCAAAATTCCTTCCGTATTCTGGGGATAGAGGCGATTGAAGGACGGCTATGGAATGACTCCATCGATAATGATATGGATCTTTCGATTGTTATCAATGAATCGGCAAAAAGAGAACTGGGTATTACAGATATCGATGAAACACCAGTCATTCTGGACCGCCTGCTTGTTTACAGTCCGCAAACGAAAGAGCAACCGGCTCCCAGGTATCAAGTTATCGGAGTTATTAAAGATATGTGTACACAACATTTGTCTAAAGGCTATGAACCGATGATTTTCTTTTATTATAAAGAAGGCTTTTCATCCGGTCTATTAGTCTGTATCGTTCCGGATAAAAAACAGGAAGCAATCGACTTTCTTCGAAAAATATACAACGAGTCATGTGGAAATGAACTCCCTTATACATTTTTGAAAGATGAAGTGTTGTCTATTTACAAGGAGGATAAGCAATTGGTCAGTGTCGCCTCCCTTTTCGCGATTATAGCCATATTGATTTCTGCTATGGGCTTGTTCAGTTTATCCCTATTCGATATACAACAACGGTTTCATGAGATATCGATTCGAAAAATAAACGGAGCAACGACCAAAGCCATATGGCAAATGTTATTTATCAAATACAGTCAATTATATGGAATAGCCTGTCTGGTGGGTTTGCCTTTATCCTGGCTGGCCATCACTTTATATATGGTCGATTTTGCCTACAAAGCCCATATTACCTGGTGGATTTTTGCCATCGCGATCCTTTTGACCGGAGGTATTTCATTCCTCACTCTGATCTGGCAAATACGAAAGGCAGCCCGTACAAACCCTGCAGAAATCATACATTCCGAATAATAAATACATGACAAATATGAAATAGTTACTATGTCTACTCACCAGTCTCTCCGTATTCTTTGCCTGTTCCACCCCTAACAGCAAAGACAGTGTAAAAACGTATAAAGCGACTACGGATATTACAAGCAAACTATCCGGCGAAGTTATTTTCGCCGGACAAGGGATACATAACTATTACGATGTAGCGATTACCAACGATTACTACGCGTTTATGGACTATTATAGCGACACGCTTCTGCAAATAAGAAGTAAAAAAGATTTATCGCTTCACGGAATAGGAGAAAGAGAAAAAGATACTTTTATAATCGCCTATCCGTCTTTTACTAAATATGATTATATCAACAAGAATAATAAAAACAAGGTATCTGTCTGGGACAACGATTCACGCAAATTGAAACGTATGGATCTGGATCAAACATCTCCGGCTCTTTCTGCTGAATCGGAGTCTATGTCTGATTATGGCCTGAAAGATGGTTGCACGAACTGTTGTATCACTTCCAAAGAGTTATATGCCGTTCAGTTCAATCCTCACAAACCACAGGTATTCTTTTCATCCAATAAAACAAACGGACAATATGCTGTTCCGGGTTATCCTCAGATCACGGTTCCGATACCGGCAACAGTCCTTCAAAAGGGGTATGCCAGCGACCTGACGCTCAACGAGGAAAAAGGAGTGATCGTCGCTGCCCTGCGATTTATCGACTGTGTCAACTTCTATGATATGAATTGTGATATGACTGCATCGGTTTCTTTTGCTGATTATTATACCATACCGGTCCCCGATATTTCCAATAAATACTTGGACGCAGAGCAGAGCAAGAAATGTTTCATCGACATTTGCAGTTCAGAACAATATGTATTCTGTCTGTTCGACGGATCGACAAACTTTACCGGTAATTCGGTTATTTATGTATTCGACTGGAACGGCAAACAGCAAGCCGTATTACAGGCAGACCGCAATTTACGGAAAATAGCCACAGAGAAATCCGGCGAGTATTTATTAGCTTTATCTCCCAACGGGCAAGGAGGCAGAGATGTTATTAAATACAGCTTAAAGAACAAAATCTGACTCTGCATCCGGCCGAAGTCATTAAAAGCGAATAACGAAATAAATAACTGATAAACATTCACCAAGCATGTTGCAACACTATCTTATCATAGCCATACGTAATTTCTTCAAATATAAATTGCAGACCGTCATCAGTATTGCCGGCCTGGCTATCGGATTGGTATGTTTTGCATACGGCATCAACTGGCTGAAATATGAGACCTCATACGATAGCTTCTATCCGCAATCCAAACAAATCTACATGCTCTACGGGGTAGACAAACAGACCGGCAAGAAAACGGAAGAACTCCCCCTGATATTGGCAAGAAGATTAAAACAGGATTTCCCGGAAGTAATAGAAACGACACAAATATACGCAAAGTATTCTTCTGATTTTTCCTATAATGAAAAGCGAGTGCCTAATCCGGATGAAGTATTTATCGATGAAAATTTCTTTTCATTCTTTCCACGAAAAGTCATTTGCGGAAGACAGGATAATATTTTGCAATCGTCTAATGATGTTGCTATAACTCGTTCTTTTGCCGTTAAACTATTTAGTAGTCCGGAAAAAGCTCTGGATAAAGTATTAAATTGTGGTTATGAGAAAAAACCTCAGGATCGTTTCCGTTCTGGAAGATGCACCTGACAATTCTCTCTTTGTCGGAGAAGCTTTCGAATTAGATCAGTATACACGAAGGGCAGAGGTAGAAATACCAGAAGCTAATCAATGGATGTATTTAAATTCTAAAATATATCTGTTACTGGATAAAAACACGCATATCGACACATTCGAAAAAAAGATAACAAACTATACCTCTATCCATAAATACAATGAGACCATCTTTTTGAAGCTGATACCCGTCACAGCCGTCCGACACACATTCGGCAGCGAATTGTCCTTTAATCTTACTTATATCCAAACTTTTGCTATAACCGGATTATTATTGCTTCTATGCGTATTTTTCAACTTTATCAATCTGCAAATCAACCGGACCTATATACGAATCAAAGAAATGAAACTGCGCAACGCTATCGGAGCCAGTAAAAAAGAAATGATCAGCCAGCTATTACTGGAATATTCATTGATGATATTTATAGCTACTTTATTTGCTTGGAGTTTAATGGAAATTACATTTCCCCTGTTCAAGTATATTTTCCATACGACAATTGATAGTAAAGAGTTGTATGTCGACATGATCAAAATCTCATTATTCAGCTGGATAATCACTCTTTCGATCTCGCTTCCTATATCATTCCGGTTTATCCGGACCTCTCAACTACTGGTATCCGGTGGTGTTGCACCTCATCGGAAAAGCGGGTTCCGCAAAATAGCAATGACAATCCAACTGGGTATCTGCGTATTTTTCCTGATGTGCGCTTTCATCCTGCTTAAACAAACCTCTCTGATGAAAAACAAAAATCTAGGATTCGAAAAAGAAGGCTTGATACAGATTACCATGCTGAATGATGACAGAGAAGGTACCGCACGTGAAATCGCATCCCTCCCCATCGTAAAAGAACTGGTGATTGCAACATTTTTCTCTATCATGCACGAACCTTATTCATTAATAGAAGTAGAGTGGGAAGGAAAAAGCCCGGATACTAAAGTGAATTTCCATATGCTGGAAGTCAGTAAAAACTTCCGGTCCGTATTCCAGATACCTTTATTAAAAGGACGGGAGCTTGAAGACACAGACCTGGTCAAAGGAAAAAGAAGACGGTTGGTAGGTTCCAAAGCACTTATTAACGAAGAGGCTGCACGCATCATGGGATATCATGATCCGATCGGGAAAAAGATCAGCTTTTGGAACAACGAACAACAGGACGTAGAAATAGTCGGCTTAGTAAAGAATTTCCAGTCCACCAGCCTGAGAAATCCGATTCTCCCTGTTGTCATTATATTAAATCCTTCCCAGTGGAATAGTTACTTTTACTATGTCAAAGTAAATCCGGGGGATGAACAAACTGCCATCAAAGCGATCCGGAACGTTTACAAAAAACATACTTTCCCGTATGACCAGCAACCGGAAATAACGACGGTCAACGATGTATTAAAAGAGTTAAGCCGGTCGGAAGATGCCAGCCTGCAACTTTTCTCACTGCTGGCGATACTTTGCACACTCATCTCGGTCTTCGGACTATACTCCGTATCCTCCAGCAATATCACCCAACGGCGGAAAGAAGTAGCTATCCGGAAAGTGACGGGGGCATCCTCCCGAACGATTATCGGCATGTTTATTCGCGAATATGTATCTATTGTAATAGTAGCCAATTTGATTGCTTTGCCTTTAGCCTGGCTATTCATGCGCGGATGGCTGGAACAATATCCATACCGGATCAATATCAGTGCATGGATGTATCTGACCATCCTGTTATTTACAAGCATACTGATCATTTGCACTGTTCTTTACCAAACCTTAAAAGCAGCAAAAGCAAATCCGGCTGTATCGATAAAATCTGAATAAAAAGTGCATATACGAACGATTACTGTGCGTATATGCACTTTTTTAAAGAAAGGGAATGAATTACAAACTATTAATTATCACATCATTATAACATTGGCACATATTTTGTATTAAGATCAAAACAATTTACCTTTAAAAAGAGAATCATGATACGACACTATATCACTATCGCCTCACGCAATTTTATCAAATACAAATTGCAAACACTTATCAGCGTTATCGGACTGGCTATCGGACTCGTCTGTTTCACCTACGGGATGAAATGGCTGGAATACGAGACCTCGTACGACGGTTTTTATCCGAAGTCCAAACAAATGTACACACTCTACGGTATCAACAAACAAACCGGAAAAAAAGAGCGGAAATTACCACTCGTTCTGGCCCGCAAACTCAAACAGGATTTTCCGGAAATAAAAGAAACGGCACTGGTATACGGAAATTTCGGTTCTACCTTTAAATATAACGATCAGATACTGGAAGACCCGGAAGAAATATTTATCGACAACAACTTCTTTACCCTTTTCCCCAGGAAAGTGCTTAGCGGGCGGCAAACGAATCTGTTACATTCACTGGATGAAATTGTTATAACCCGCTCTTTTGCCCTCAAATATTTCAAAAGCCCGGAAGATGCGATCGGGAAAGTAATGAAAAACAGATACCGGGAAACACTCACCATCGTGGCGGTAGTGGAAGATGCACCTGCTAATTCCGCATTCAAACAGGATGTCTTCGAGTTGGATAAGTTCACCACTGAAATGACGGACAGGATATCGGAAGACAGACGATGGAGTCAATTTGAAAATGAAATTTATCTGCTACTGGAAGACAAAGCCAGTGCGGATGTATTCAGAAAAAAGTTGCAAACCTATCTGGAGAAAAACAACTACCTGAATACGCTTGCGGTAAAGATGATTCCGTTAACAGACATGCGGCATACTTTTGGAAGCGAGCTATCGTTCAACTTATCCTACATCCGCACTTTTGCCATAACAACCATTTTGCTATTACTGTGCGTATTCTTCAATTTCATCAATCTCCTTCTAAACCGTATCTACCAGCGCATAAAAGAGATAAGGCTCCGAAACTCGATCGGTGCCGGTAAACGGGAGTTGATCATACAGCTATTGACCGAACTCACATTACAAACCAGCATAGCTTTTGTTCTGGCCTTTTGTCTGCTGGAACTCACTTCTTCGCTGTTCTGTAAAACCTTCGATACGAAGATAGCCGACCCTGATTTTTATACGAGTTTGATTATAATCACTTTAGTCAGCTGGGGGGTATTGATAGTTGTCTCATTCCCCTTATTACTGCGTTTCATACGAACATCTTCACTGATGTTGTCCGGAGGTATTTCTGCTAACCGGAAGGGTTCGTTCCGCAAGGTCAGCATGACTATTCAACTCGGTATTTGCGTATTCTTCCTGATGAGCACCTTCATCATGCTCCGACAGATTTCATTAATGAAACATAAGGACTTGGGATTCCATAAAGAAGGATTGATTCATATCACAATGGATTATCATGACCGGTCCGGAATCACCCACGAACTGGCAACCCTTTCGATAATCGATGAGTTTGTAGAATGTAGCGTCTTCTCCATCACTCACGAACCTCATACTCAAAATGAAGTCAGTTGGGAAGGAAAGCCGGACGATTTCAATCCGAATTTCCAGGTAATCAAAGTAGGCGGTAAATTTCTGGATGCATTCAAAATAACGTTATTAAAAGGTAATTTTATAAATGAAGGCGACTCAGATCCGGAAGACTGGACCACGCCGGGCAACACAGCCGTCATCAATGAAGAAGCCGCCCGGATCATGGGAATAGACAACCCGATCGGAAAAAAGATCAGTATCTGGAACGGTGTTATTTACGGAGACGGAAAACGAGGACAAAAAGAGCTGGAGATAGTAGGCATCGTCAAAGACTTCCAGGCGGCCAGCCTCCGTAACCCTATACTCCCGGCGATTATCACGCTCGACGGGAGTAAATGGAACAGTTACTGCTATTATGCCCGTGTGAAACCCGAAAATGAACAGGCTGCCATCAAAACAATACGGACAGTCTTTGAGAAGCACAAGGAAGAAGGAGATACAACTCCCAAAATACAGACAATGACAGATGTTTTCAACCAGTTGAACAAATCGGAAGATGCCAGCCTGCAACTCTTCTCCCTGCTGGCCATACTCTGTACTTTGATCTCGATCTTCGGAATCTATTCCGTTTCATCCAGCAACATTGCACAACGTCGGAAAGAAGTAGCCGTACGCAAGGTGATGGGCGCCTCATCGAAAACAATTATCAGCATGTTCTTCAAAGAATATCTGACAATCGTAGTCATTGCCAATGCGGTTGCCCTTCCACTAGCCTGGTTGTTTATGCACGGGTGGCTGGAACAATATCCTTATCGCATCAGTATCGGTTTATGGATGTATGCCATAATATTGTTAGCAACAAGCGCTTTGATTATCTGTACCGTCCTTTACCAGACACTGAAAGCGTCTGAAACGAATCCGGCCGAAGTCATAAAAAGCGAATAAAAAATGAATCTTATGATACGTCATTATTTAAAAGTCACTCTCAGGGAATTTGCCAAATATAAAACCCAATCGCTGGTCAGCATTATCGGACTGGCAATCGGCTTCACGGCCTTTATCCTGGGCGGTTACTGGCTGTGGTGGGAAACACATTTCGATAACTTTCATCCGAACGGCGATCGGCTTTATTGCCTG
Organism: Parabacteroides goldsteinii; assembly: GCF_020091425.1. Classification (NCBI taxonomy): domain Bacteria; kingdom Pseudomonadati; phylum Bacteroidota; class Bacteroidia; order Bacteroidales; family Tannerellaceae; genus Parabacteroides; species Parabacteroides goldsteinii. The sequence continues at coordinate 4,520,742 of NZ_CP081906.1, forward strand.
ACCACCACCGGACTGGTGAAAAAAGCAACCGGAGCGGATGCCGACCTGGACCAGTTACATATGAACGATCTGGCCGAACTAACAAAACTATTGCCTGAGATCGAACAAGTATGCAAATTCGCAAACTGCAATTTCACGATAAAAGAAAATAATAGCAGCAAATATATTTACGGGCTTGTCTGCGATCATTCCTTTTTCGAAATGTTCCGTTCCGACTTTGTCGCCGGGACATACAAAGGGACTGTCCTCGACGGTCAATCGGTTGTTCTCACCCAAAGCACGGCTATGAGATTTTTCGGAACGACCGATTGCATCGGGAAAGTCTTTGATTTAACAGGGCAGTATCGCCCTACCATAGTCGGAGTGATCAAAGATTATCCGGATAATTCAGACTTTATCTTCGAATTCCTTTTAATCGATCAGGTAAAACCGATGACGCACGTAAACCGAAATAAAACATATGTACGTTTACATCGGGACTGTAATATCAAAAAAGTAAAAGAAAAACTGGCAGCTTATAAAAGCCATGCTGATGATCCTTATGGAGACGAGCATGTAGACCAATGGAAAATAAACCTGCGGACACCTTCGGAAGTTCACTTATATTGCCATCCGGAACTGGATAACAGGATACGGAACATTCATATCCTGGCGCTCGCCGGTTTAATGGCCTTCATGAGTGCCCTTATGAACCTGCTGGTCCTTTTTATCGGACAGCAACAACGGAAAAAGAATAAAAACAGGACATACCTTTGTATCGGGGCTTCTACCAAAGAGATGATGCAAAAAGGCTGGACGGAATTATTCCTCCCCATGTTCATCGCTTATTTATTGGCATTCTGCCTGATCGAAGTCATTTATCCCTATTATGACAGTTACACCACCTGGAATCGTTACGGAATGTACGAAGGCGTATCCCGCCATATCGACCAATCGGCATTAGTGTTCAATGCGATAACAGCAATCCTCGCCAGTACGCTATTATTCTGGATAATTACTTATCTGCCGATCCGCAGGATACTTTGCAACCCGGGCACCCAGTCCGTTGCTTTGAAAAGAGGATTAATAGCCGGTCAGATATTTATCGGATCGCTGTTCTTCATTACATCTATTATTCTTTTCATGCAATTGCATTTTATTCTGAACAAAGATAAAGGTGTAGAGTATGAGAATGTGCTTCAGATGGATATGGGATACGAAAATGCATACGAGAATGACCTGAGAGTTCTCGAACCGGAGTTACGAAACCATCCTTATATACAAGAAGTCTGTTACACAGCAGTAAACTCTCCGGTATTTACGGAACAAGGAGACTGGTATGGAACAGAAGTTACGCATTTATCATTTGATCCGGCTGAAACAGACCCGTTCCGGGAAGATAATCTGATGCTAGTCAGTAAAGATTTCTTTTCACTGTTCCATATCGGCCTGAAAGAAGGAAAATGGCTGGACGAGAGTAATCCGGGTTCTTATCTCGTCAATGAAACCGGTTACCGTCAGTTGGGTTATAAAGACTTATTGGAAAGAAGCATTTACAGATATGATGAAAAACAATATTCGGCAACTACCCAAAAAGTATCGGGCATAATAAACGATTACATTTATGCTCCTATGCAATTTCCTGTATTAAGTGTCTTTTTCCGTCTTCATACCGATAAAGATGCTAAGAATTATACGCCTGTTCAATACTTCTATGTCCGTTATCTCCCGGGACATAAAAAAGAAGTAACCGAACATATCAGGCAGATAGCCAAAAAGTTCAACGTAAGCGGAGTGACAGACACTAGTTTATGTACTCCACTAACGGATTTAGTGGATAAGTTCAACCAGCCGGAGAAAGTCATTTTCAGTGTATTCAGTATCATTGCAATCCTCTGTATCCTGATCTCCACTTTCGGTATTTACTCCCTGGTCAGCCTCTCCGCCCAACAGCGTAAAAAAGAGATTGCCATCCGCAAAGTGAACGGTGCGACTTTCTACCATATCCTGCAATTATTCTTCAGGGAATACCTGATATTAGTCGTAATCAGCAACCTGTTTGCCTTACCGATAGGCTATATCCTGATGAAACGCTGGCTGGAAACATATGCCAACCACATCCACCTGACGATATGGCCTTTCATCGCCGTCTTTTTCATTACCTGTGTAATTGTCCTCCTTTCCATCTTCCGTCAGGTAAAGGAAGCAGCACTGGCAAATCCGGCGGAATCGGTAAAAAGTGAATAAAAAAGAGAAACATGATACAACACTATCTGACAGTTGCCTTGCGCAACCTGCTAAAGAATAAAGGGCAAACATTGATTTCCATAGCTGGTCTTGCCGTGGGATTATTATCCTTTGCTTTATGTACTTATCTGATACGTTATTGGATGGATACAGACAATGACTTAAAAAATAAGAAACAAATAGCCGAGATAGTCATAGTCTCTGATAGAGGAGAAAGACTCACACACGGCACTCCTGCTTATTTGGCGCAGGAAATACGGGATAAACAGTTAGATATTATCAAATACCTAACCAGAGCTTCTTTTAATAATATCGAAAACTACTCTTTCGAAATAACAGAAGACAAGACATTACCTTATGAAATATACGTTGCAGAAACCGATACAAATTTCATCAAGGTATTCGATAGGAAACTATTGTCAGGAGACTTGAAATCAATAAATAGCCAACCAAATATTCTTTTGCTTAGTCAGTCCGCCTCTAAAAAAATATATGGAGATAAAAACCCTATTGGTAAAAAAGTAACCGGAGAAGACCTGAAAATATATACTATCGGTGGAATATTTGAGGACTTTCCCCAAAACAATAGTTTCAGTCCATATAACCTGATTGAAGTTTTAACAGTGTCAGTTCTCAATGGCTTCCTTGAAAAGCAGATTAAAGATATAACAGGTTGTAAAACATACGCTCTTTTGCATCTGGGACATAAACCAAAAGATTTAGATAAGCTATTAGATAATTTAAAACTAACTGCTGATTATTCTAATGGTTCCGCCCCAGTGAAAGCTCTTTCTTTAGGAGATAAAGACCCATTAGGGATGAAACTTCTATATGGATTCATCTTTTTTATCGGCCTGTTGATCTTCTTATCCGCTTTATTGAACTATTTCTCCTTCACTACCGGTAATTTCTATAACCGTATCAAAGAATTCAGTATTCGTAAAAATATAGGAGAAGACAAAAGACAATTGTTCATATTACTTTTCACAGAATCTTTTTTACTACTGTTCTTCACTGGCATACTTACTTTATGCCTGACAGAACTAATTGCTCCCGGATTACATTTTTCTTATTTCCGCATACAAATAGATTACAACAGTACACTATTATTCAAACAAATAGGAGAATATCTTTTACTATGTACCTGTTTAGCTGCTATCATTTGCTGGACGGTTTGTGTCCGGTTAAACCGGATATCTCTGATGGAAGGGATTCGTTTCTCCCGTCATCGGGTTCGAAACCTGTTATTGGGTATTCAATATGTCATTGCTCTCCTTTTCCTTTCCGGTGCAGCGATAGCTACATTCCAAACACAAGCCGGCCAACAACAACTATTCAACACATTTAGTAAGGCTGAAAAAGAAAGGATATTTTTTGTTCGCACAGATCACAAATATATGGAATCCACTTATCAGGTATTACTTTCCAAATGGAAAGCAAACAGTATGATAGAGGATATTCTGGAGGTACAGGATAAATTATCCAACCAACGAATACAGGATTACTCTTTGAAAGAAATGGATAAAAACACATTAGGAGGCAGCTTATATGCCTCTTCGAATGTTTGTTCTTTCCTTCATCTTAAGCCTGTTACCGGTTCTTTACTGTTGGATGAACAAAGTGTCCTGGTTAACGAAAGATTCATCGATTTTATCAAAGGAAATCCGGTAGACCAGAGCCTACAGATAAATAATAAGCCGGAACAGTACAGAATCAATGGTGTCACGAATTCTTTTGAACGCTTCATGGACGGCTCTGAGTATTTCTCATGTATGGTAATCGGGTTATTAAAAGGACAGGGAAATTGTTATGTCCGTATCCAACAAGGAAAGGAGAAGGAGGGCAAGGCTTATCTGGAACAGACAATCAAAGAATTCTTACCAGAAAGTATCCAACCGGAAATTCATACCCTAAAAGAGGAATGCGAACATACGCAAAGTACGGAACGTATACTGCGTAATATATTTTCATTTTTCGCTACTGTTTGTCTGATTATTACATTACTGGGCGTTTACGCCGCTATCTCGCAAGACACGGAGCGCCGTCAGAAGGAAGTTGCTATCCGTAAAATAAACGGAGCTTCACTAAAGAATATCTTGTTATTATTCGCTAAATTATATATGAAGTTACTGCTGATCGCAACATTTTTTGTTTTTCCTGTTATGTGGTTAGCAACGAATGAAACTCTTAAAAACTGGGTTATCCGTTTCAACTACAACAATCCGTTATTCTGGTTCGGCATCTTCTTTATCATCATGGCATTTACAGCCGTCGTTATTTTAGTTAAGATACTAAGAACAGCCCGTATCAATCCGGCAGAAGTTATAAAGACAGAATAGTGTTTCTCCCTAATGAAACACTTGTTTCTACACTATGAAACAGTTGTTTCATTAGGGAGAAACACTTTTAGATAAAGGGACTATTACAGGCAAACTTCCCAAAAAGAATTAATATTAATATTATGCGGGGAAATTATGCCGGATATAAAAGAATCTTTCCTACTTTCGTATATCCATTTAACCGGAGTACGTATATTTTTAATTATCAAGCATATGAAAACAAACTTTTTACTCACTTTGTTAACCGGACTACTGGTTTTTACCGCCTGTTCGGAAAAGCCTGCTGCGACTTATACCATAAACGGTACTATCCCCGATAATTCGCTGGACGGAAAAATGATCTATATCTATAACCGTAACAACAATAACGTCTATGTAGACAGCACAGTTGTAACAGGAAATACGTTCACCTTTACCGGTAAAATGGACACCGCAGCTTACTGCCGTATCGATGCCAGCCGTGAATATTATGTCAATTTCATTCTTGAAAACGGGACAATCAATCTCGACCTCGGCAAACCGGTAACTCCGTCGGGAAGTCCTCTGAACAATGAGATCGCCCGCTTCTTTGCAGCACAAGACAGTATGTCTGCCCTGATCGATGCCAAACGACAGGAATTCATGAAACAGACAGAGGATAAAGCAGAACGCATGGAATTGCAAAAGAACTTTTTCCAGAATGAATGGAAACCCGCTTACCTGTCAATGCTCGACGGTTTCTTCAACAGAAACCTGGATAACCCGATCGGTGCTATCGCACTGAATTATATGGACGGCTATCTTTCGCCGGACGAGATCAAAGCGAAACTCCCTCAACTGAGCGAAGTAGTACGCAACACACCGAATATGCAGGAAACGATACAACGTTTCAACGCTTTGGAACAGACTGCCGAAGGAAAAACGTTCGTCGATTTCACCATCGAAACGAAAGACGGTAACAAAGTATCCCTGTCCGACTATGTAGGAAAAGGCAAATATACCCTGGTTGATTTCTGGGCAAGCTGGTGCGGACCGTGCCGTGCCGAAACTCCGGTATTGGCAGAAATCTACAATCAATATAAAAACAAAGGCCTTGAAGTGTTAGGCGTAGCCGTATGGGACAATCCAGAAAATACCCAAAAGGCAATAGAAGAACTTAAAATCACCTGGCCGCAGATTCTGAACGCCGGTGATAAGCCGACCAAACTATATGGTATCAACGGCATTCCGCATATCATTCTTTTTGGTCCCGACGGTACGATTATCTCTCGTGACCTGCGTGGCGATGCAATGAAAGCAAAGGTAAAAGAAGTCATCGAAACTAAATAAACCCAAATACGATGCAGTATTTCGACTTCCCGCACATTTCAATAAATAGAATATGTACGGGAAGTTGAACTTTTTAGATGAGTAAACGAATAATTACATTACTATTAATCTGCCTGAGCAATACGGGATACCTATATGCCCAATGGACAGAAAAGGACTCGGTATGGCTCCGGAATATACTCTCCGGCAAGGAGAAGCTGGAACTGAATCCCGAAGCGTTGAAAGCTATCCGGTCAGGCACGCTGATCAATACGGAAGAACCGGCTTCAAATATGATCATGGCACCCGAGCTATCCCCTGCACAATCCATACAAAAAGATTTCACGGAATACGTACGTCCCAAAGATACCGACTATAACCCAAACCGTAAAGTGGACCCGAAAGACCTTCCTCCCGCCGTATTCATGTTATACGGAATGAATAAACCGTTACCCAAAGTGAAAATGCTGGGATCTTTCCAGGTCTCACCGGGAATCCGTGCAGAAGCCCGAAAGCCGTCCGGCATCTCGTTCGACGATATGTTACAACAGGTTTTTATGCCCAGTGCACGCCATAAAAGGAAAAATGCACAACGCTGGCGGACTCAGAAATATTATAATAATTATCCGTAATCACAGTAGTAGAATATTTTTTTATACTTTTGTTACCCTATTAATAAAGGTAAAGTCAAATTTATAAATATACAATTTAAAGGATAAAATGGAAAAAATCATTTCGTATCCGCTTTCAGTCATCTATTATTTGTTATTTGGGATTACACTGGTGTTCTTCCATGTGGTACAGTGGATATGCTTTAACCTGTTCGGTTACAAAGCACATAAAAAGAGCGTGGATATCTTGAGTTTTTTCCTGGTTTTCAACACCTATATTCTGGGAACAAGATACAAAATAAGCGGGTTGGAGAAACTCCCGACCGACTCGCCCCTGATCATTGCTTCGAACCATCAGAGCCTCTACGATATAACCTCTATCTGCTGGTTCATGCGCAAAGTTCATCCCAAGTTTATCAGTAAAATCGAATTGGGCAAAGGTATTCCCAGTATTTCGTACAACCTCAACCACGGCGGCTCCGTCCTTATCGACCGGAAAGACCCGAAACAGGCATTGACAGCCATCCGTGTAATGGCCGAATATATTGAAACAAACAAACGCTCGGCAGTAATTTTCCCGGAAGGGACACGAAGCAAAACAGGCAACCCCCGTCCTTTTGCCGAAAATGGATTGAAAATCCTCTGTAAATATGCACCGTCGGCCTACATGGTACCGGTCACGATCAACAACTCATGGAAGATGACCAAATGGGGTTCCTTTCCTTTGGGAATCGGCAACCGTATCGAACTCATCATCCACGACCCTATTCCAGTGAAGGCTAAGCCCTTCGCCGAACTCTTTGCCGAAACCGAACAAACTGTGATCCGCAGTATTAAAGTGTAATTTTTTTTATTTGTCATGCAGTATTTCATAATTTGTCCGTTTTATAATTAAAGACTATTAATAAATTAATCGGATAAGATGCAGCATTTCCTTGAAATATTGCGTCTTAAGGTTAAGATAAAAAAAGACGGACAATTATGACTAAATTACAGATACTGGCACTTTTGCTTGCCTCATTGGCACTACTATTCTTCACCTCCTGCGACAGCGAAGACTTCCAGGAGCCGGATGTGTATAAGGTGACTCCCGACCTGCGGTTGAGGATTAACCAGGGGATGAAATTATCCTCCAAATCCGAGAGAAAAACATTTAAGGAGAAATTCGACTTATTCCAGGAGAAATGTAACGAAATGGATCACATAACTTCTCCGTACACTTATATGGAAACGGAAGAATATAAGGATTTTAAAAACTTTCTCCTTTCTTCCTCACCCCATATCTATTATCTGTTGATGGATAAATTCCTGAAAAGCAGACTGAGCTTTTTCTCTAACATCATCAGTGACATTCTCGTATCATCCAAACCGGCTATTGCCGATCAGATTGCGGAACAGATGAGAGCAACCGGCACTTTGGAGGAAAGTTTCTATCTCTATCCCCAATTATGCCTGGATATATGGCTCGATGCATTAGATACCCAATAAATATAAACCCTCCCCTCAATGACGATCGCAACTACACATATATGGACTTCACTGGTCTGCCTCCTGTTTTTCATAAGCGGGATCACCAGTTGCGACTCTTCCGATCTCGACAAACTTCCGGTCAACGAGAATCCGGAAGTGGCATTCGTAAATGACGATGTTCCCCAAAGATTGTCGCTTAACAATGCCCGGTTAAAACGGATGACCTCGCCCGCCAGCGACTCCGCTTATTCCGGCAAGATTTACGAATATAATGACGAAGGTCAATTATCCAGGATTTCTAACTGCCTGTTTGAAGGGGAAGCAATTACCGATACTCTCGGTTACAATATTTATCAATATAACGTAGATAAGCAGTTGGTCATGACCACCAATTTTAATGCGAACAAAAATACCTCTACAGGATTTATCAATCTTCAGACACAGGTATATATCTATTCGAATGATGGCAAGTTAGAGAAAAAAATCACCCATTATCCGGTGATATCCCAGTCGGAATATACATTATATAAATACAAAAACAATATGCTTGACCGGAAAGAGCATTACGGGACTTCGGGAGTATTGGAAAACTATACGACCCACTCGTATGATAAGGTCGGCAAACTGATTTTGGAATGTCATTATATGGCAAACAACCAGTTAATCAACTATACACAGCATTCTTTTATCGACGGATTGAATACCCGTTCAGTGACTTTCTCCCCGACCGGCGAAGCCCTGAGAAAAGTGATCAACACATACGATAGCAATTATAACCTTATCCGATCCGAATCGAGCGAACTGGTATTATACAGTTCAAGATCAAACTTCACGGCACAATATGAATATGATAATGCTCAATAAGCATATTATGCCGTTATACGATCTTACACTTTACTGATCCAGCCACCAGTCGATCATCTTCCGCGCAAGGCTGAGTTTACGGGGTAACTCTGGCAGATTGTCTTTAGTGAAGAAAGCGCCTTCGCTCAATTCCTCATCCTGTAAACGGATCGTGCCGCTTACATAATCGGCTATAAACCCAACCATCAGGTTACTCGGATAAGGCCAGGGCTGATTCCCGAAATAGGTAATATTATTAATTTCCAATCCTGTTTCCTCCATAACTTCCCGTCTTACACATTCTTCCAGCGTTTCTCCCGTTTCAAGGAAACCGGCAACCAGACCATAGAAAGAACCTCTGAAATTCCGGGCATGGACCAGCAGTATAGCATCTCCTTTGCGGATCAGTACCAATATCGCCGGGGAGACTACCGGATAGATTTCATATTTACAGTTTGGACACTGTTTGGAAATAGTTGTCTGCATGACAGTTTTCGTTCCGCATGAAGGACAAAAGCGGCTATGCTGGTCCCAATAAATCAACTCATACGCTTTTCCGGCTATTTTATGTAAGACAGGATCGAGGTAATCATAGGATGCCCGCAAACCCATCGGAAGGTATTCAGCCGTTTCTTCCAGCGGTGTATCCACAGAGGCCGTACAAGCCGGCATATCTTCCAATAAATTGACTTCCAGCACATTCTTAACCGGCACAGGAGGATTGATACTATAAGGGATTGTATATGTTTCACCTTTTCTCTGAAGCAGTAACTGGTCGTTGAAGAAAATAAACCAGTATACATTATTTACATTGCTCATCACTTTTTACTTTTGAACGGCACAAATATACTGACTAATGCAGGATATACATCAAAAAAATATTTCTATTTAAAATATTCTTCCGGCTCAATCGTCTACAACAATAGAAGGCATGTCTTACTAATAGATTTTTAATTATTAAAACGGAAACGAAAAATGTTCGGAAGAAAGAGAAAAGAAGTCATATCTTTACAAGTCTTTGCTTATGAGTGTAGTGGTTGCGGACAATGTGTAAAGAGATGCCGGAGAGAGGTTTTGAAAATGGTGAATAACGGAAGTTGCAGCTATGCTACGGTGGTCAATCCGGAAAGCTGTGTAGGTTGCGGTAACTGTGTCGATGTCTGCAAAACCTATGCAATTGAATTAATAACAGAGTAATAAACATATTAAATTAAATAACAATGAGAAATCCGGGAGTATTCAGAGGAGCGTTCATCTTTTTATTTTTTATAGGGCTGTTTGCACTGGCCAGCCTGGGAGTTATGTATCTGTGGAACTGGCTGATACCGGCCGTTATCGGCTGGTCGGTCATTAACTACTGGCAGGCGCTTGGTTTGATGGTTCTTTGCCGGCTGTTATTCGGAGGGTTCAGAGGGTTTGGACATTTCGGTCCTTTCGGTCATCATCCCGGGGGCTTTTTCTTCGGTAACCGGGAAGAGCATAACCGCTTCCACGAGCAGATGAAAAATATGCCCTGGGAAGAACGCCGGGAACATATCCGCAGACATATGGCTGATTTCCGCAATGGCAGATTTAATACACAGGAGCCGTCTTCAGGTGATAATGCCCAATGAAAGAAATAGTTCAAAACCGCTCCGCTTCGGAGCAGAACACACGGGTTGCGGATATCTTCCGGAAATACCAGGCACAGCTGAAAGGTTTTATCTCCAGGCGTGTGTCCTCCAAAGAAGACAGTGAAGATATCCTGCAAAACATATTCTACCAGTTCATGAAATATGACCAGGAGAACAGTCCGATCGAACAGATCGCCGCCTGGTTATATTCTGTGGCCCGCAGCCAGATCATCGACCGCAGCCGCAAACACCGGGAAGAAGAAATGCCCTATCTCTCCGCCAACGAAGAAGACGGCACTTTCCTGAAAGAACTGGCGGAGCTCATGCCCGACGAAGACCAGTCGCCGGAAATGGATTATATCCGTTCTACCGTCTGGGAAGAGTTGGAACACGCATTATTGGAATTGCCGGACGAGCAACGGGCCGTCTTTGAACTGACGGAACTGGAAGGCATTCCGTTCAAGGAGATTTCAGAATCGACCGGCATACCGGTCAATACATTGATTTCCAGGAAAAGATATGCAGTCTTGTTTCTCAGGAAAAGATTATATAATCTGTATGAAGATATTTTGTAAACAACTTGTTCCCTAAAAGTGCGTTTCCGAACTATATCCGTGCGGATATGCACAACGCCGAAGAGAATCTAAAATCCCAACACAATACAAATCAAACACTTACAATATTGGCACAGCTTTTGTTCTTTCATTAGTAAATTAAAATTCTTATACTCATGATTAAGACAGTAGCATTAGAAAAAATCTTCCGTACAGAGGAAGTTGAAACTTGGGCCTTGAACAAGGTGAACATTGAAGTTAAAGAGGGAGAGTTTGTAGCGATAATGGGGCCTTCCGGTTGCGGTAAGTCTACGCTGCTGAATATCCTGGGATTACTGGACAACCCGACTTCCGGCGAATATTACCTGAACGGGATAGAGGTTTCCAAATATACGGAAGCACAACGTACAAAATTGCGTAAAGGGATTATCGGCTTCGTATTCCAGAGTTTCAACCTGATCGACGAATTGAACGTATATGAAAATATAGAACTTCCCCTACTTTATATGGGTGTTTCGGCTTCCGAACGCAAACAGAAAGTGAAAGAGGCCATGGAACGTATGGCAATCGTCCATCGTGAAAAACATTTTCCTCAACAGTTATCCGGAGGTCAGCAACAGCGTGTTGCCATAGCCCGTGCCGTAGTAGCCAACCCCAAACTAATCCTTGCCGATGAGCCAACCGGTAACCTGGACAGTAAAAACGGTCAGGAAGTAATGAACCTGCTCAACGAACTGAATAAGGAAGGAACAACCATCGTCATGGTAACCCACAGCCAGCATGATGCCGGCTATGCTTCACGCATCATCAACCTGTTCGACGGACAGGTGGTAACGGAGACGGTAATCTAATTACAAATGTTACAAAAGTCAAAGAGTAGACTGCAACATGTTAATAGATGTTGCAGCCTACGAAATATTCGTACTTTCCAGTATATCAAATCCAAATAAACTTGTACATTGCCGGCATTAACTACAAATCAAATTATCCATGAAAGCATTAGGTCTATTATTATTTGGAATCTTTTTAACCGTTTCTTCCGCTTATGGACAAAAAACATGTACAATCGAAGGTGATATCCAGAATATGCCAGACAGTATTACTCTCAGTTGTGCGGAAATGAAAGGAAATACAGCCAGAATGCAGGTCGATGACTTTTTTACAATGGCAAATGGTAAATTCAAAATTACCAGGAAGGTCTTATCCTGAAAATCAAAGAAGGATATAGGGAAGACGCTCTTCTGGAAGAACTCAAGAGTTTTATAAAAGACTAACAATCTAAATTAATAAAGGTATGAAACACATTATCAGTTTACTCACTCTATTCCTTTGTTGCACAAGTTTGCACGCTCAGGATCGCGTAGTGGAGCAACCGGCTTTTGAAGTACGCAACACCAATACGCTCGAATTTCAGAAAATTATTCTGAACGACACAGCCACCATCATGTATGTCGACGCTTATTACCGACCCAAATATTGGATCAAGATCGTTGATGAAACGACGTTGGAAGCCAATGGTAAAAGTTACCGGATCAAAGCCGGCGACGGTATTAAGCTTAATGAGGAATTTTGGATGCCGGAATCAGGTACGGCTTCTTTTCGTTTGATTTTCCCTCCCCTTCCGAAGGATACGAAAACAATCGATTTTATCGAAGGTAACGACAAAGGAGCTTTCAAGATCTGGGGCATACGATTGGATGGAAAGACACCTACAGTAGACTTTCCCAACGTAAAGAAACCGGAGAAAGCGCCTGTCCTGGAAAAGCCGGAACTGAAATCGGGTATTGCCACACTAAACGGTAAATTTATTGGCTACAAACCGGGGATGGATGAAGAACTGCCTATATGGGTATTCAATATTCTTACAGCCGGTGCAGACCAGAACACCATAAATGTTAAGCCCGATGGAAGTTTTAAACTGGAAATTCCATTGTTACATATTTCAAATGTGGTATTATCCGGAAACTCTGTTGTTCATACCCGTTTCTATATAAAACCGGGAGAAACAACTTCAGTCGAAATTAATATGCCGGAAATTTGTCGTGCACAATCCAAGATACAATCTTCCAAGCCTTCATTAGGAAACAAGTTCTATTTCACCGGAGCATTGGCTGATATAAACAACGACCTCGCCAATAATCCGGTTGAAGAACCTTCATTCAGTGTCAGAAGTCAGGAAGAATATGATCAGATGATGAAAGACATCAGTACAATGACGGTTGATCAATATAAAACATATTGGACAGAAAAATATCAGAAAGCCGTCAATCAACTGAATCAACTGACAGGAATCAGCGATGCACATCGTCAATTGATTGCCATGAAACTAAAGCATGAACTGGCTGATCAATTGCTTGGTTACAGAGCAATTGAATATGCTTACCGGCAAACGAATAAAATCCCCAAAGATTCTGTTCTGGTCAACTATGTAAAGCCAATTGCTACCCAGGATTATTTCAATTTCTTGCCGGAACTGTTGTCCAATGATCCTTACTTTATTTATAATGGAAATGCGGCTTATTTGCTAAGAGGCCTTCAGTTTACCAACTTTACCGGAAAAGATATCAAACTAGAGAAAGATGAAAAATTCCCAGACAATACAGCTGATATTGCCCGGATTATGGGAACCGATAAAGGACTTCTTTTCGATATGTTAGCCGCACAAAAACTGGCAGCTTCTATCAGCGAGTTCCGTCCTTTAGATGAACAAGAGTTGGCAAAGGCCAATACATTGAATCCGGCACTCAAAGAGGAACTTATCAAAATGAATGAGAAACTGAAACTGACAATAGAGGAAAACAAAAAGAAATCCGGCTATACCGTCAACCGTGTGAACATTGCGGATATCCCATCCGAAGAACTATTCAATGCAATTACAACACCTTACCGCGGCAAAGTTGTCTTCGTTGACTTTTGGGCAACCTGGTGCGGTCCCTGCCGGATGGCAATGAAAGAGACAGAACCGGTAAAGAAAGAATACGAAGGAAAAGACGTCGTATTCCTCTACCTGGCAGCCGAAAACTCTCCGAAAGGGACCTGGGAACAAATGATCCCGGACATCAAAGGTGAACACTACCGTGTTACTGCCGAACAATGGGAATACTGGGGAAAGAAATTCGGAATCAATGGTGTCCCTTCTTACATGGTAGTGGCAAAAGACGGTACTCCGGTTCACTTCCAGGTCGGTTTCATGGGAGTGGACAAGATGAAAGAAATGATCGATAAAGAACTGGCTAAATAAGAAAATCAGGAATATACTATTTATAAGGGTAAATGTGTCAAAACTAAGGCACATCTCCTTTTTTATCTTAAAAATAGTCGTTCCTCTTTTTTTGTCTATGCGACTATTTTTTCAGTAATTAGGTAATAAGGCTTAATATTCGTCGTATGTTGAGCCACACGTGGTCTGATAAAGATAAATATAGTGTGTGTACTCCTTCTCTTTCCTGCTTTTAGTAGTTTTGTACACATCTTTTTGATATTAAAAGCTATAGCAAAGAAGGCAAAGTCCATTGTAACCTTGTCTTCTCCCACATGCCGGAACCTTTTGTATGCCATGTTGTGTTTCATTTGTCCAAAAACTGCTTCCGGTTCTATACATCGCCTTCCCCTATGCCTGATGCCTTCTTTCGAGAGTAACCTTTCCCGTGCCTGCCGTTTGTATTGGTTTAACCGGTGGTTGACTTCTATAATACGGTTCCCCCGGGCTTTAAAGCAACTGCCACGTAAAGGACACCCTTCACATCTTTGTGCTTTATACCGGGCACTTTCGGTGATGTATCCGCTAGCTGTTTTGTCACGCCTGGTTCCTATACGGTTCATGTGCTGCCCCATAGGACAAACGTAATAATCCTCTTCCGCATTGTAATAGAGACTCTCCGCATGGAATGGATTGGGGGTATAACGGGGACGCTGTTCTTTATGGAAGTAGTTGTACTTAACAAAGGCTCCTATCCCATTATCTTGCATGAACCGGTAATTTTCTTCCGAGCCGTAACCGGAGTCTGCCACACCGACAGTCGGTAAGCGGTTATAGCGTTGCTCAAAGGAGTGGAAGAAAGGTATGAGGGTCAGTGTATCGGTTGGGTTGGGAAACAGTCGGAAGTCTATGAGGAATTGGTTCTGGGTACCTATTTGCAGATTATATCCGGGCTTGGTCTGTCCGTTTCTCATGGCGTCCTCTTTCATGCGCATGAAGGTGGCATCAGGATCGGTCTTGGAATAGGAGTTGCGTTCTCCAAGAGTGTCAAGATGGTTGTCGTATTCCATCAACTTGTCACGGTACTCCTCAAGTTCCCGGACCTGTTTCTTCTTTTCCCGGATGACTTTCTTTTGTTCCTTGTCCTTTGTTACAGGCTGGTGTTCCAGCACCTCTTTAAGTTCATTCACTATATCTGAGAGCATGGCGGGAGTGAACTCTACGGGTGTGTCTTTGGCGGAGTTCTCTTGGGCTATGGCTTCATCCACCTGCTCCAGGAGAATGCGGATCTTATCCATCAGCTTTGTACGGTTCTTTTCGACTGTCTTGCGCCAGACAAAAGTATATTTGTTGGCTCTGGACTCAATCTTGGTACCGTCAATATACTCTACGTCAAGGCTGATGAAACCTTTGTCGACAAGGACAAGAACCAACTGCGTGAATACATTATTTATCTCTTCTTTTACACGATTACGGAAACGGTTGATGGTTATAAAATCCGGATGTTCATTACCGGAAAGCCAGATATAATGAATGTCACGTAGGAGAAGCTTCTCTATTTTGCGGCACGAATAGATATTGTTCATGTAGGCGTAGATAATCACCTTAAGCATCATTTTAGGATGATAAGGACAACGACCGGTTGCTTTATAAAGCTTCTTGAAATTGTCAAGATTGAGATTATCAACAACAGTATTAACTATGCGAACCGGATCGTTCGCTGCTATGTTTTCATCAATTCTTCCGGGAAAAAGAACTGTTTGGTTGGGAATGTAAGGACGAAAATGTAACTTTGCCATAATGAAAAACTTTATGCCTAAAGATACAAAAACTTTGGGTAATAACAAAGCCCGGGCTTGTGAAAGTCTGGGCTTTGTGCATAAAAAAAGGTTGTGCCAGCGTTTTGACACAACCTCTTTTTTTTGCGGTAAAATCAAAAAGTCGTAATATTGCATTCACAAACATAACATATATAATGGTCGGCATGAAATATTTCAAACAATGGGTACTTTTTATTTGTCTGAGTGTTTATTGCAATGCTTCCGCACAGGAAATAAAAAAAGCGATGACATTCGACGAAATGGTTAGCTGGAAACGTATTACGGAACAAAAAATCTCCCACGACGGGAAATGGGTAGCCTGTAAGATGGAACCCTGGCGGGGAGATGCCAGTATTTTCGTGTACAATGCCAAAGGAGAAATGACAGCTTCTTTTCTTCCGGCTGCACAGGCTGAATTTTCTGCATCTTCCGGTTACCTGCTGGTTACCAGGAAGCCGGAACTTGAAAAAGTAGAAGCCCTGAAACTGAAAAAGACCAAAAAAGAAGATATGCCGTTGGATGAACTCGTCATCTTCAATCTCTCAGACCAAAAAGAGACGATAGACTCCCTGAAATCATATAAACTTTCTGAGAGTGCAGACTGGATTGCTTATAAAAGAGAGAGTAAATCAGATACTGTACTCCATGTGCGTTCGCTGGACGGAGCAAAAGAGGTACGGTTTGCCGATGTCAAGGAGTTCGGGTTCGCTAAAAAAGAAAACATTCTATATTACACGACAGATTCCACCTTATCCACATTTACTCCGGAGAAAGGGCATACCGTTATTTTTGAAGGTAAAGGTGTAATTAAAAAAGCAACATTCAATAAAACAGGTGATAAAATAGCATTCCTGTATTGTCCGGATAAAGACTCAACCAATACGCAATTTTCACTTTATCTGGCAGAAAATAATACCTGGGCCCGCCTCGTTGCCGATAAGGAACAAAACTTCATACCCAAAGGCTGGGTGATCAGCGAGAACGGTGACATCCGTTTTTCAGAGAACTCTGAACGTATTTTCTTCGGAACAGCACCGGCTCCCATGCAAAAAGATACTACCGTACTGGCAGAAAATCGTCCTGACGTACAAATCTGGAAATGGGATGAAGGTGTACAATATACTCAACAAGTATATAATAAAGAAAAAGACCTGAAAAAAACTTACACTGCCGTTTATAACATTTCCGGCAACACCCTCTTCCAACTGGCAGACAAGGAAATCCCTCATTTGATCACAGCCGATGAAGGTAATGCACCGATCGCCCTGTTATCGACAAACCAACCCTACGCAACGGAACAGATGTGGGAAGGCAGAAGCCGTTATGATATCTATACAGTTAATCTTCAAACCGGAGAACGCCAGCAAATAAAAAAAGCAAGCAACAGCAATATGCAACTTTCCCCCAAAGGGACATATGCTTATTGGTATTGTGCGCAAGACAGTTCCTGGTATACCTATTCCCTGGCAAACGGAAAAGAATACCGTCTGACAACTCCCACTACTTTTGCTGCCTGGGATGAAGACAATGACGTCCCGGACTATCCGTCACCTCACGGTCTGGCCGGATGGACAGCTGATGACCGCAACCTCCTGATATACGACCGTTATGATATCTGGAAATTCGATCCTACAGCAGAAGTCGCTCCTGTAAACCTGACAGTAAACGGACGAAAGGAACAACTTTCATATCGATTGATCAGATTGGATAAAGAAGAAAAATTCATTGATATAACAAAGTCACAGTTATTACAAGTGTTCAATGAAAAGACAAAAGGTTCCGGATATTACAGTGCCCATCTCTCTGCCCCCAAAGCGCCGAAAGCCCTGCTGGCCGGAAACTTCATGCTGAAAACACCCGTCAAAGCGAAATATTCAGATGCAGTGATCTATACCTCCGAAACATTTGAACAATATCCGGATATAAGGCTTTCTGACCTTAGTTTCAAAAAGTCCATCCAGCTTACCCACGGAGAAGAACAACAAGCAAATCTGAATTGGGGAACTGCCGAACTCGTCTCCTGGATTTCTCTGGACGGAACACCTTTGGAAGGAGTTGTCTATAAACCGGAGAACTTCGACCCGAACAAAAAATATCCGGTAATCGTAAACTTCTACGAACGTAATTCGGAAACGCTTTATGCTTACCATATGCCGGAACCGCATCGTTCCACGATTGATTACCATTTCTATACCAGTAATGGTTATATCATTTTCAATCCGGATGTACGTTATGTAGACGGTTATCCCGGAGAAAGCTGTTTCAACTGTGTCATGCCGGGTATTACCTCATTAATAGCCAAAGGATACATAAATGAAAAAGCGATCGGTGCACAAGGTCATAGCTGGGGCGGATATCAGGTTGCTTATCTGGCTACCCGGACAAACCTGTTTGCCGCTATCGAATCGGGAGCTCCGGTCGTCAATATGTTCAGTGCCTACGGTGGAATCCGTTGGGGATCAGGACTGAACCGTTCTTTCCAATATGAACACGGACAAAGCCGTATCGGCGGAACTTTATGGGACTCTCCATTGCAATATATGGAAAATTCTCCGTTGTTTACCATGGATAAAGTAGAAACTCCCATCCTGATCATGCATAACGACAACGATGGTCATGTACCCTGGTATCAGGGAATAGAATATTTTGTAGCACTCAAACGTTTGCAGAAACCGGTATGGCTACTCAATTATACCGGAGAAATTCATTGGCCGATGCGTCTGGCAAACCGGATAGATTTCCAGAAGCGTATGTTCCAGTTCTTCCAGCATTACCTAAACAAGCAACCAATGCCCAAATGGATGGACGAAGGAGTTCCGGCAGTCGATCAGGAATTTGAATTGGGATACTAAAAGCATTATATTTGCTTCAAATAACCGGTATGTCCATGAAAAATACTTTTTGGCTACTTATTATACAATCTATACTACTTTTGTCGGCCTGTACGGGCGGACAAACAGAGTATTGGTTGGAACAGGCTGAAAATTATCTGGACAAAAAGCCGGACAGTACATTAATATTTCTGGAGAAGATAAAGAACCCTGACCAGCTAGCCGATTATCCTAAAGCGAAATACGATCTGTTTCAGACTATTGCTGGACTCCGCAAAGGTCAGGCCATACGGACAGACTCCCTGCTCACAAAAGCTATTGATATTTTCATTGCCAACAATGATTCAGCCAAAACCTCTAATGCTTGTTTCTGGAGTGGGTTTATCAATATGCAAACGGCAAACTATATGCGGGCTGACTCTTTCTTTACCCTAGGTATTCCGTTTGCGACAAATCCTGTAGTACGAACCAGATTATACGAATACAGCGGTTTTGCCCTTCTGTACAAAGGCAACGCAAAACAGGCATTGCAGCAGCATAGACTGTCATTACAAGACAGTGCCTTTATCCCTGCCGCTTACCAGGCAGAAGTATTAGCAGAAATCGGACAGGCATATCGATATTCAGAACAAACCGACAGTGCAATCATCTACTACCAAAAAGCTATCCGAAAATCACTGGAAATCGAATCAAGGGAACAAACAGCCTTTTTCTATCAAAAAATAAGCGAAATTGAAAAAGAAAAGGGAAATATTAGAAACGCAACGGAAGCATTGAAAACAAGTCAGAGTTTATGTAACACCCGGACAAGCTATCCATACCATATGCTTACTCAAGCCCAAATATACATTGCATCCGGCGAAACCGATTCGGCAAGGGTTTACTTACAGAAAGCAATACAAAGCACAAACACCTATGTTGCAACCCGTGCCTATCAACTATTGGCCCGGCTATATGAAAAAAACAAAACAGACGAACAAATATACTACGCCTGGAAAAACTATGAAGGAAGTTTCAGCAACATATCCGGTGATGCCGAATCACAGATAATGACACAACGATATCAGGAAGAACTGCTCAAAAATGAAAACAACCAATTAAAACTCAAAAAGAAGCAACAAGATATCTACCTCCTTTCATTATGTCTGATATTGATTACAGCCTGTACCCTTTGGTATATTGTCTACAACCGTCTCCGGAAAAAGAAAATCATTGGCGAACAACAATTAAAAGAACAGGAACTAAAAAACCAGGTCGCCCAATTAGAGAAAGAGCGGGAATTGATATCCTTGCGTGAAAGAGCTACGGCTTTACGTGAACAGTTGTTCCGCCGTCTGTCTGCCTCCCAAAAGATCCCTTCCCTTTCCGGAAAAGCAAAAGAAAACACAGATGATAACAAATCGAGGTTAACATCGGAAGAGATAGACGAATTGATCGAAACTGTGAATAATATCTGGTCCGGCTTTGCCGAACGACTAAAAAATACTTATCCGTTACTCCGTACAAAAGACATCGCCTTCTGTTGCCTGTTGAAAAGCGGGATCAGCACGAAAGACCTTGCCTCCATCTATTATATCACTCCTTCGGCCATCAGCCAAAAGAAAGCACGTATGAAACGGGAGAAGTTCGGAGTTGAGGATGATAACCTGTCTCTGGATGATCTTTTGAATGCGTTCTAAACTGCTAAAGAGGAAATGTCAATTCATTTTTACTACGATCAGATAGTAAACATCTATATATCTACCCGTTGCCCCTTTCAGTATTATCTAAAATGTCAACTGACTTTCTAGTCTGTTATCAATATTTAAGGATATATTTGCACCAAACATCATTCTAAAACAGCAACATTATGAAGAAGGTAGGAAATCTTATTACTGGTTTACTTTGCTTACTATTGATAGTCTCGTGTCAAAGTGGCAATAAATCATCATTCAATAACGGATTGGAAGACTCACCCGTTGTCGGTACTTTTGTACAGGTGGGGGATGACCAGGTTCTTTCGTGCGATCAGAAATTACTGACCGACTCCATACACCTTCTACTCACTTATCTTACGGAAAAACCGGAGATCATTCATCTGGACAACCGGGATGAAGCGCTGATCAGCGAAGGACGCGTAATCGTTTCCGATAATTATTTATTAGCATGGAACAACAAACAAAATCCTTTCAAACTCTTCGACCGAAAAGGAAACTTCCTGACAACGATCGGATCATACGGACAAGGCCCCAACGAATACCTGAATGTTTATGACGCTAATATAGACGAAGAAAACGACCGAATTTATATATTGCCCTGGCAAAGTGCCCAAATACTGGTCTATGACCTGAAGGGTAATCCCCAACCTACAATACCACTTTGTCTGCGGGCTCCCAAAGGCACTTTCCATGTAGACCTTCAGGATTCGACGGTTGCAGTTGTTCTACTTCCATTCCCCGACATGCCGGCAGTAGCATGGACACAGGATTTTCACGGGAACAGGAAAGATTATATCGAACCCGGCCATCTCGCTGCACCGCAAGATTACAGTAATGAGGTCTGTACATATAATAATGTACCGGGTATTTTTGACGTAAATATCCTCTGCATCGTACCAACACGCGTCGACAGCCTTTACCGCTACGATTACCGTAACAACCGCCTGTCTCCAACCTTCACCATGAATTTCAGTGAAGACCCGATCCCCTGGCACGGCTATATCGAACTTCCGAACCATTACATGGGAGAAGCCTCTTATCCAAAGCAAACATCATCTACTTCATTCGAAGCTTCATCTCCCAGCTATTATATTATAGACAAAAAAACAGGTAAAGGTTCTTTTTTCCGGTTATATAATGACTATCTGGGATATACGGAAATCGGCTGGCCTATTTTCTCTTTTTATAATGGATACTTTATCCAGAATATAGAACCGGCAAATCTGAAAAACACGTTAGAAAATGCTCTAAAATCTAACAAATTAACAGAAGAAGAAAAAGCTGAATTGACTACATTGGCAGAGTCAATACATGAAAATGATAATAATATCATCATTTTAGCCAAATTAAAACATTAGTACCCCTGATATGATAAACAAGAATCACCAGAAATATAAAAGAGGAATTGCCAGAACTTTGTCTGGTTTTATAATTCTGTTCTCTCTTATTTCATGCAAGACCTCCAATGACAAGACACTTGACACCTGTCCTGCCGTTGGTTCCATTAAGCAAATAGGAGACGATTCCGTCATTATTTGCGATCAAAAACTATTAAAGGATACTATCCGGATTCCCTTAAGTTTGCTAGTCGATGACTTTGAAATAATCCGTCTGGATAATAAAAACGAAGCACTTGTCGGAGACCAGCAAACAGTTATTTCCGAAAACTATATCCTCGTATGGAACAAGCAGCAAAATCCGTTCAAGCTTTTCGATCGCAAAGGGAATTTCATTACTATGATCGGTTCTATCGGACAAGGGCCGGGAGAATACCAAACAATTTATGACGCTCAGATTGATGAAAAAAACGATCGGATTTATTTGTTGCCCTGGACCAGTAGTCAATTGCTGGTATATGACCTGAAAGGTAATTCTCTTCCTCCGATCCCTTTATGTTTACGTGTTCCCAAAGGAAAAATTCATGTTCAGGACAGCAATTTGATTGCAGCCGTCCTACTCCCATTTCCCGGATTACCTGCTATTGCCTGGACACAGGATTTCCTGGGAGAAAGAAAAGCATTCATCGAACCGGGAGACCGGACTGTTTATGACTATAACTCAGAAATTATTTCCGGAGGTAATACTTCAGCTTTCGATGTAATGATCCGATATGTGATGCCGGCACGGACAGATACGTTCTATCACTATGATTTCCAAAATAACCGTTTACGCCCAAAGTTTGTCACAGAGTTTTCTGAAGACCCAGTTCCTGAACATGGTTTTCAGGAGCTGAGCAATCATTTTCTGTGCTATACTTATTCTACAATTCAAGTTTCAAAGTATATGTTTGACTCTGCTAATCCCGCATATTATATAATTGACAAACAGACCCTGAAGGGGGCATACATGCATCTGATAAACGATTTTCTGGGAAATACCGAATTACCGCTCAGAAGTTTCGATGGACATCATCCTCCTTTTCCCAATTTCAGAAATGGGTATTTCATTCTAAATATGGATCCGGGAAATTTACAAACAGAGCTACAAAATGCACTGAAAACAAAGGATCTGTCTCCGGATAAAGAGGCTGCTCTGAAAAAAATGCTTATCTCTATAAATGAAAACGATAATAACTATATTCTTCTGGGTCGCCTGAAGAAATAAAAAGAAATAATTATGATAAAGAACATCTCATATTGCTTGTTTTTTGCTCTTTTGATACTTGTATCCGGTTGTAAGCAAAAAAATGAAACAGAATCCTCTACTACTGAAGAAACTGCTTACCAGCCTGCCAGTCCGAAATATACAGCCAGGTATGACCATTCAACACCTACAGCTAAAATAGATGTCGAATCAGCTATTTCCACATCATCTCCTGTCCGGTTAAGTGAAGTGGCATCGACCATCGAATATTATCAGGTAGGCGACGATAAATATCCAGTGACCGAAGTTGTCGCTGTTGAGGGTGGTTTCATTGCCCTCAACAAGCCGAAACTATACCTTTACCGGCAAGGGAAAAAACGGAAACGGGTCGGATTGAAAACAGAATATAGTAATTGGCGGGACAATGAATCGGGTAATAACCTGTTTTATGATAAAAAGACTACCCGGTTATACGTACAATTAAAGAAACTGAATCAGGAAACCGGATATTCAACCAAATATATAGGAGAACTTCCTCCGTTGGACAGTGTCCTGGCCAGGGTGCATTATCTGTATCCGGACTCATTGCCAAACCGCCGTCTTCTGAAAAACTGGGTAGAGATATTCACTCCGGAAATGTCTGTCGGCCGCTTCTTTTACCCTGGGACCGGATTTGACTATGGAGTTAACACTTTCAATTTAAAGGGCGATACTCTCTGCCATTTTTATTTCGGGATCGATTCCATTGGTACTATTAAAAGCGATAACTTTTACAATTTCACACTCTTCCATACATCATATCTGTATGATAACAAACCGACATTTTCAGCGACCTATTGCGATACGGTTTACCGACTGCTGGATCAGCAGACCATTGCTCCGGTCTATGCCATCCATTTAGGCAAATACAAGGCACCGGCAACCTATGTGATTAATAGAGGAGATAAGCGTAATAAAGCATGGGTGGATAATTTACGGGAAAATTCGCAAGCCGTATTCCTGAAAGTTCACAGGGAGGGTAAAAGTAACAAATCCGGATGGCTGGACAACAAAGACAAGCAGAATCAGGATTTTCCATCCGAAGATTATCTGATGGTTTATCTGAAGAACAAACGTCAGACCAGAGCATTGCCTCTGGCAGCTACAGGAATGACAAACGACCTGGACGGAGGCTTGCCTTTCTGGCCCGATGGTCAAACAGATGAATATATGTACATGATCCGACCGGCCGGTGAACTGAAAAAAGGAATTAAACTAACCGGTTCCCCTAAACAGGAAACTCTTAAAAACTTCCTCAGTGATCTGCCGGACAATCAGAATGTGATGATTGTCGTCAAATAAGGATCCTGTCACCTTCCTGGTAAACTAATTGAATTAATTGGGATATACGATAATCGGTTGCCTTATTCACTCTTTTTATTAAGGATAACAATATTAACCTATCAGTTAAATTAAAACAATGAGTCATGAAAAGAAACTTACCATATAATCTATTGCTGGTTTTCCTTATTCTGTTTACCGGATGCAAACAAAAAGGGAAAGAAACCATATCCTCTGTAACGGAAGAAGCCGTTTATCAACCTGCCAGTCCGAAATATACAGCCAAATATGACAAGACAAATCTAACGGAAAAAATAGATGTCGAATCGGCTATTTCCACTTCCTCCCCTGTCCTGCTAAGCGAAGTGGCATCAACCATCGAATACTACCAGGTAGGTGACGACAAATATCCGATTACGGATGTTGTTGCCGTTGAAGGAGGTTTCATTGTTCTGAACCAACCCAAACTCTATCTTTACCGGCAAGGGAAAAAGCGGAAACGCGTAGGATTGAAAACAGAATACAACGACTGGAAAGATTATATCTCAGGTAAGAACCTGTTTTATGACAAAGCTACAACGAAACTGTATGGACAAACAAAGAAAATAAACCCGGAGACTGGATATGCCAATTGGTATATCGGAGAATTACCTCCATTAGACAGCGTGCTTGCCAGAAGATATTATTTATATCCGGACTCACTCCTAACCCGTCATTTACTGACAGATTATGCAGAGTGCTTCACTCCGGAAATGTACTACCGCCGTTTCAATTATCCCGGAAGTTCGTTTACCCAGGGAGTAACCGCTTTCAATCTAAAGAATGACACACTCTGTCAGTTCCATTTCGGAATCGACTCCTTAGGGGTAGTTCCGATAAGAAGTTATTACAGTTTTACTTGCTACAACAATTTTTATCTATATGAAAACAAACCTACATTCGTTGTAAATTTCTGTGACACAGTTTACCGTTTACAAGATCATCAAACAATCTTTCCGGCATATTATGTTCATTTAGGAAGATACAGACTACCGGCTAGCAAAGCTATAAGAAGCAGTGGGCTGGAAAACAAAGCATGGATTAACGGTTTTATCGAGAATCCAAAAGGAGTATTTCTAACAATCCACAAAGAAGGTACACATAGACAATCCGGTTGGTTAGAAAAAGAGAAAAACAGCAAAGAATTTCCTTCCGAAGATTATCAGATGGTTTTCCTGAAGAAAAGCCGACAAACAAAAGTGCTCCCATTGAAATCAAAGGGATTGACAAACGACCTGGATGAAGGTTTACCTTTCTGGCCTGACAGTCAAGTAGACGAATATATGTATATGATTCGTCCGGCCAGCGAACTGAAAAAAGACATTAAACTAACTGGTTCCCCTAAACAGAAAGCACTTAAAAACTTCCTTCGCAATCTGCCGGACAATCAGAATGTAATGATTGTCGTCAAATAAATTATACCTCCTGCCGGTTCTTTTTCGATGGAACCGACAGGAGGATAGTTATATAAACTTTTATCTTTTAAGAGGATAAATCATCAGGTAATTATTATCATTTTCATCAATCATATTCTGTATATCAGTTAGTTTTTTCCGCATATCACTGGAAAGGTCACTCTTTTTCAATAAAGTTTCAATCTCTGTCAGTAAATTTCCCGGTTCCATATTACGGATATAATAACCGTTCGAGAATATTCCGCTAGGCCATTCTATTTCCTGATCTCCGAAATAATCATTATATATTTTAAAGTAAGCCCCCTTGCAAGTATTCTTGTCTACTATATAATGAACTGTCTCGCCTGGTGTCGCAATTGTTCCATGTTCATTTTGCTGAACAACAGGAGGACCTGAAAATTGTCCTACAAAATGATTGGGCCATTCATTAAAACCATGCCAGGGGATAGGATCTGTTTTTGAATGATTAAATGTAAAAGTCGGGCGCAACCGGTTATTCTCAATATCATAATGATATAGAGAATCTGGACGAGTCGGATCTACACATAAAAGATTGACATCAAACACATTGGGCATATTCAAATTACATAATATCTCATTATTAAAAGTCCAGGGAACTTCCAAATGCCCGGGGGCCACTTCCTGAATATGATTTCCAGCTAAATCCTGTACCCAGACAAGAGCCGGAGTTTTTGGAAAAGGTAATGTAGCCACCGTCAACGTACCCTTTTCCGGATCAACTTTGAACATGGCTTTCGGACAACGAATCCCAAGAGGTATGGGAGCTAGCGTCTCACCTTTTAAATTATAAACAAACAGATTCTCCGTTTGCCAGGGCATCAAATAAATACGATCGTTTTTCTCGTCAATCTGGGCATCATATACAAAGTTATATTCACCCGGACCTTGACCGACAGCACCTACATCCGTCAGATAATTTCCTTTCCTGTCAAAAAGTTTAAAAGCAGTAGGAGGATATCCGCTATGTATCAGAATATAATTATCGGAAAGACTAACACCACATTGAGTAACCAATGCCGTATCCCTACCATCCAATTTAACGATTTCCATATCTTCTGTAAAGAAACTAAGAGGAAGACGGATCGTATCCGTCAATAACTTCTGGTCACACGACAAGACCTTGTTGTCTCCCACCTGAACATACTGGCCTACAACGGGACAATCCTTCAAAAGATTCTTACGTCCGGCGTTGTTTTTATTCCCCGTAATACAAGAAACAGTAGCCAAAGTGATTAATAAACCGCCTAAAAGTTTCGAACTTGCATCCATACTAATTGGTATTTAGATTACTATATACAAATAAAGCTATTAAATCATTGGTATGCAACATTATTACTGTTTATTCGTAAATAAACGATAAAATCGTATTTAATGAATACAAATCAATAAATAATACCTATTTTTGAGGCAATCAATTAAAAAAACCGGTATCATGAAAACATTATATATTCTGATTGCCACCTGTGCTGTATGTCTCGGTACACTGAGCGGCTGTAAACAAAAAGAAGGAAAGAGCACCCGTCCAATCACTCCCCCTAAATATGAAGGGAAAGTCGATTATTCTGTTGCTCCTACCCATATAAATTTGGAAAGTGCCCTCGATGGCGAAAAGCAACCATTGAAGTTAAGCCAGATCGCTTCGGAAATAGATTATTATATTGTTGGAGACGGTAACTTTACGGTAAAGCAAGCTATTTCCATACCTGACAGCAATGCTTTCATCACGTTCAACAACCCGCGGCTTTATTACCGGAAAACAGGAAGGCCAAGCAAACGATACGGTTTCAAGGCACTGGCCTATAAATGGAATAATGAAATGAACGGGCATAATCTGTTTTATGACAAAAAGACGACCCGCATGTATTGTGCCATGAGCGGTAAAGATGTGGAAACCAGAGGAAGCCAAGAGCCTTGCGACCCACAAATCATTGAACTGCCTCCACTAGATACGATGTTGACAATCACCCGGTATGTTTTTCCTGAAACAGTGGAAAAGAAATACACAATCAACCTGGGAAAAGATAAACTACTGGGATTCTCATCCGACGGATATATGTTGAGCCACTATGAAGATACAAGCGGTGTTCCAAACTGCATGCTGACTTTTAACCTGGCTGGCGAAACGCTCGGAAAGTTCACATTAAAGGATAAATCGACGCTTTCCAAATCGCAAACGGATAATATCCCATTCTTCCAGACATCCTATTGGAATGAGGCACAGGATCAAATGACTTTTATGATACCGTTCTGTGATACCGTATTCCAGATGCGTGATCCGCAAACAGTTACCCCCTTGTACAATCTGAATCTCGGGAAATACGGCATCCTGACTGACTATGCAGAAAAACAAGAAGTTACGGATGAGAAGATATGGTTGCGTACTTTATATGAAAACTCAAAAGGTTTATTCATGGGCCTGTATCAAAAGAAAGGTCCAAAGCTCGTAAACTGGCTGGGATTTGAATATGAGTACAAACCGACACTGAGTTATCAGGCTGTTTATATGAAAGATGAAGGTAAAACGTATGTCCTTCCGCGTAGAGGACAGGGATTTGTCAATGACCTGGACGGCGGACTCACTTTCTGGCCGGACGGACAAACAGACGGTTATCTTTATATGATCCGTACACTGACAGAAATGCGTATGAACGTAGAACGAACCGGCTCGCCTAAACAGCAAAAACTGCTGGATCTCCTTGACAACAAGAGAATACAGGAAAATCAGTATGTGATGATTGTGGTAAGATAAATAATTCTTATTTTTGACGCAACAAATAAAAACTAGTATTATATTACAAATAAGATGAATCATTACTATTACCATTCCATTCGGTTAATAGCAGGTATTCTTTGTCTCTGTTGTTTTCCAACGATATTTTTGCATGCACAAATCAGTGAAGGAGGTCTTCCGCCGAGTTTTCAGTTTATGACCAATCTGAAAAGTACGGAACAGCCTGTACAGATCCCGGTAAACTTCAGTGTTGAAGACCTTAAAGTTGTCGATGCTTGGCGGGTAAGCCAAGGTGCTCCTTTAGCGATTGCCAAACGGATCGAAACAGATTTGAGTATATCCAACAGTGGAAATTGGAGGACTTTACCCGACGGACAAAAAGTATGGCAACTGCATCTCGAAGCAAAAGGAGCTATTGCATTGATCTTGTCTTACTCCGATTTTTACATTCCGGAAGGCGGCAAATTATTTATTTATAATGCAGATAAAAGTCAGGTACTGGGTGCTTATACAACCCGTACCCATCCCCAAAACGGACATTTTGCTACCGAACCGATTGCCGGTGATGAAATTACACTGGAATACGTACCGGCTGCGTCGAGTGAGGAACCTTTATTACGGATCAGCGGCATAGGATATGGATACAACCATCTTTACGTAACAAAAGGAACGAAAAGCGCCCAAGAAGAATTATCAGGCCCCTGCATGGTGAACATCAACTGTGAAGAAGGAGATGACTGGCAATTACAGCAAAAAGGCGTGTGCCATACAATCCAGCTGATAAAAGGACAATACTTTATCTGTTCCGGATCGCTGGTTAATAATACGGCAAAAGATAAGATGCCTTATATCCTGACCGCTTACCACTGTTCGCAGACAATGGACGGTTTGGGAGAGGCGACAGACGAAGAATTACAGGAATGGATGTTTTTTTTTCATATGGAACGCACTGGCTGCGACAACAGTTCGTCCGGGAATAGGTATGAACCAATAGTTGGTTGTACCCGTAAAGCAGCTATCCCTATTCAGAATGGTTCCGACGGTCTGTTGTTGTTACTGAACGAGAACATTCCCGATAATTATGATGTTTTCTTCAATGGCTGGGACCGGACAGGTACGCCATCGCCTTCAGGAGTCGGCATCCATCACCCTTCAGGAGATTATAAAAAGATTTCCACCTATGGAAAATATCCGGTTGAATCTATCACCTGGCGCAATGCGGATACACAGCAAACCGGAGCAAATAATGCCCATTGGAACACCACCTTCGATGAAACGACCAACGGTCATGCAGTAACGGAAGGTGGATCTTCCGGTTCTCCGCTTTTCAACAGTAAAGGTCTGATTATAGGAACATTAAGCGGAGGCAATTCTTCTTGTGAAGACCCCAACGGACTAAACCTGTACGGTAAATTTTCTTTTCACTGGAACAAATTCAGCGAAAACAGCAAAGAGCGTATGGATATCTGGCTGGATCCTCAGAATACAGGAACGACATATCTTGCCGGTATGTCGCAGGACGGCCAAACAGTAGAAGCCGGCTTAATGGCACCGACGGACCTGACAGCCCGGAAAACAACAGACGGAAATATCGAACTGGAATGGAAAGCACCCATATATCAACAAATTATCGGCTGGGGAGATCAAGGGATAGTTTCTCAGTTTGGATCAGGCGATCCTTTTTATTATGGTCAGAGATGGGATACGAATGATTTGACACCAATTCACAAAAAGACGATCACTACCGTTTATTTCACTCCGGTCGAAAATGTGTCGTACGCCGTTTATATAGAACAGGGAAACCGGATATATGAAGAAGATCTGACAGATATTGAATACCAGAAAACGAATGCTATTACATTAAAAAAGCCTTTCACTATAGATGCCGGTCAGGATTTGATTGTAGCTATTCATGCCAAAGAATATAATAAAAAGATTTTTCCGGCTTTTGCCGACGAAGGGCCAGCCATCGACGGAAAAGGGAATATCTATGCAATGAGCGACAAAAAGTGGGCAACATTCCCGACCGAAGAGCTGGATGCCAACTCCTGTATTTCATTCGTCGTAACTTCGGAAGAAGGAGAACTGACAAATAGTGCTTCACTGTTAAGTGCAAAGAAACAAGCACTTAATCCGGTAAAAAGCACTAAAATGACAATCATAAGATCAGAGATTGCCTCTTCGTCGCCGGAAGGATTCCTGATTACCGATTTTACGGAACCGACAGGTTATCAAATCAACCGCGACCAATTGGAATTGGTCACCTTACCGGCTTCAAGCACACAGTATACCGATAAAAACATACCGGCTAACGCTCCTGTTTATCAGGTATATGCCCTTTACAACGACAAAAAGAGCCAACCGGTTACAATCGATACCGACACCAGCGTCGATAATGAACAGATACAGAGGGAAGAAGAAGTAAGTATTCAACCCAACCTGTTCAGCGATCAAGTGAATATCATTCATAATCAGCAAGTCAAATTGCTGGAAATCTATGCAAGCAACGGGAAACTGGTCAAAAAGATACAGCATCCGGGAAGTATAATTCATACAGGTTCTCTCCCTCAAGGCGTATATTTCTTCAAAATGACAACAGACCGGACAACAAAAACAATCCAAGGTATCAGGAAATAAACACGACTTCACCTAATTAAATACCGGAAAGATGCAGGTCACTTGCCATCGTCTTTCCGGTATTATTTTGACATATCAGCCTGTTATTTCCTAAAGATTATATTTCTTCATCTTATTATAGAGCGTCTGCCTACTGATATTCAGTTGCTGGGCACAAAGCGTCAGATTTCCTTTTTTCTCTGCCAGCACTTCACTGATAAACTGTTTCTCCATCTCTTCCAAAGTAACCGGATGGGAAACAGTTACAGGAGGAGCGTCCATATAAAAGTCATCACTATCGAGCACGGATAAATTTGAAAGAAGCACGGCACGCTCTATGGTCTGCTGCAAAAGACTGAGGTCACCATTAAGCATCCTGTCCGACAACTTATGCAATGCATCGGGAGTAATTCCGGGAAAAGGTTTCCCATAAGCCGTCGCATATTTCCGGAGCAGGGAGTTGACAAGCAATGTAACGACAGAATCTGTTTCTTCCGAAAGAAATTCCGATTCCTTTCGAGAGGAATTTTGTTTTCTCCCGGAACGGGATTCCCAGGCAGCGATAACAGTCGACAAGAGTTTATCATTATCCCAGGGTTTCACGATAAAATCCACCGCTCCCTTTTTCAGGGAAGAGACAGCCAGTTCGATATCGCCAAAAGCAGTTATCAGCACGACTTCCGGCGGATCCGGACGTTCACGAATACGGTCCAGCCAGAAAAGGCCCTCTCCCCCGCTCTGCTTCCCGGTTCCGAAATTCATATCCAACAAGACAACATCCACATCGTCTTCCCGAAGCAAAGCAGGCAGCAAAGTCGGCACCGAAGCACAAACCACCGTCTTAAATTCACGCGAAAGAATCATTCGCAATGTTTTAAGCACCGCCTCATTATCGTCCACTACTATAATCTTTCCATTTCTCATAACAAAAGCAAAGATATACGGATTCTTTTTTCTCCCAACTCCCATTGTCTAATATTTAGACAATTTGACTGTATCCTTCAATTATTTTTACTTATTCTTTGTCCTTGCAAAAGAAAGAGGATAGATTTGAAATGCCATTCGAAAAAGAACGGTACGAAAAGCCTAATATCGAATTTATGAAAACTGTCGCTCTAAAACTTGTATTCCGCAGCTGGTGGAGAAACAAGACATTCTCAATAATCTCCATCGTCAGTCTGGCGATCGGCATTGCCTGCACAAACCTGCTGGCCGTATTCACTATTCATGAATATGGAATAGAGAAAGGAAATCCGAACAAAGAACGTATCTGGATACTCAGCCAGGACTGGCCGATGAAAACCGGACAAAAGACTATCTATGCAGGAGGCGATATCCCGGCAATGCTGAAAGAGAAATACAGCGAAGTTGAGAATTATCTCCGGATAAGCGGAAAAACCGTCAAATACATTTCTATTGATAATGTGAAACACGCACCGATTCGTCTCGTCTCCGCCGATCCGTCTTTATCAGAGTTTTTCCCCTATAAAGTACTCTCCGGAAACCTGAAAGAGGCCCTGACCCAACCCGACAAACTGGCCCTTACCGAACAAACTGCCCGAAAACTTTTCGGAAAAACCAATCCGATCGGCAAAATAATACATTTCAGTCTTCCCGATGAAGAGATGAGCACCAAAGGCAGTACTAACAACGAACACGCTTACCAGGTTGCCGCCATCATAGCCGACCGGGAACAATCCTTTTTAAACCTGGAGGCAGTAACAGCTATCTCAGATCCCTTCTATGGCGGTACCAGCCTGTTACTGATGAACAAGCCAATCGACCGGAAAGCATTTGAAGCACAATTGAAAAAAGACAAAATCCCTACTTTACAAGGTGACCTGGGGAATTATTATCTGGATACTTTACAGGAAAGCTACTTCTACACGACCGAAGGACAGAAATCAAACTATCTGAATTTCCGTCAGCCGACATTGCTTTATGTAGGATTAATCTCCGCCATCCTGATTCTGCTGATAGCCTGTTTCAATTATATCAACCTCAACTTCTCACGTCTCCTTCAACAGGTACGGATGATTCATACACAGAAACTGATGGGAGCCAGCCGGAAAGAAATCAACCTGCAACTTTTTCTGGATACCTTCCTGACAGTAATCATTGCCTTCCTCTGCTCGTTGCTGATTACCCATGACCTGCTTCCCCTGTTCAACTCAATCGTAAACGGACAATTACATACCTCTTTCTTTTTCAACGGACAATCATTGCCAGTCATCTGTTGCTTTATCCTGCTGTTATCCATAATTCCGGCAGCCTATATGGGACGAAAGATATCCAGGCTTTCCAACTCCGGTTACCGGGAGTTTTTCACCGGAAATAAAAAAAGGAAGATAGTCACCTCATTATCCATCGCCCAATATGTTATTTCTATCGGTCTGGTCATTGCCGCACTGACGGTAAACGACCAACTTCATTTCATCCGCCAAGGAGGAGATAATTATAAAAACCTGATTGAAATAGGAGATTGGCAAGAAGACGGTTCTTATGTCCGTCCCTTTGCCCGGGAACTAAAAAAACACCCGGAGATAAAGCACGTATCCCTTGCCGGAAGCTCTATCCTGGACAGTTGGATAATGCAAATCGTCCTGAAAAATGAAGATGGTAGTGAAAACTATACGGCACAAATCAACTATTTCGGCGAACCAGATTTCCTGGACGCCTTACAACTGAAGCTGTTAAAAGGCCTTCCTCCCGAACAGGCCGTCGAAAAATATGCCCGTCCGGTATATATCAATGAGAAATATGCAGAGATACTGGTCGAAAAAGGAGAAAACCCGATCGGTAAGCCAATTAATGCGATCGATAAAGGGTTCGACGAAGGGAATACAGGTAATGATCCGTCAAATGCACCGGTCACGACAATTGCCGGTATCGTCGATAACTTATACACACATACGCTGGAAAGTGAGGTTTATCCTTTTACCATACAGATCAACAACAGTCCTCAAAATTCATTCAATTACATTTATATACGCCTCGGCGACGACAGAGAAAAGAGTATCGCCGCCGTACGGGAAGCATGGAATAAGGTAAACCCGGGTAACTATTTCACGTACCAGGATGTTTACCAAAAGTTCCTGCAACGGAACGAGAAAACAACCGAACTCTCCCGGCTGCTGTTCATGTATTCATTGATCAGCCTCTTCCTGACTTGCTGCGGCCTGTTCGGAATGGCACTCTATGCAACCGAACAACGCACCAAAGAAATAGGTATCCGGAAAGTAAACGGAGCGACCAGCCCCCAAATCATGTTACTGCTCAACAGCCAGTTCATTACCTGGATAGGCATCTCCTTTATCATTGCTATCCCTATTACCTGGCTGCTACTCAACCGCTGGTTGGAAAATTTCGTCTACCACACGGATATGAACATCGGAATCTATCTGATAAGCGGTTTTTTTGTCCTGCTCATCACCCTACTCACCGTCAGCTGGCACAGCTACAAAGCTGCATCCGGTAATCCTGTTAAAGTATTAAGAAGTGAATAACCTATTATGAATTACAAAATGAAAGCAATCGCATTCAAACTCGTCCTGCGAAGCTGGTGGCGGAACAAGACATTTTCAATCATATCGATCGTCAGCCTGGCAATCGGCATTGCCTGCACGAACTTGCTGGCTATTTTCGTTATCCATGAGTATAACCTGGAGGCGGATAATCCTCACCGGGAGACTATTTATATGATGGACCAGGATTCGCCGATCCAACCGGGTGAACGGGTTTGTTTCACTGCCGGTGGTATTGCAGCCGAGATTAAAGAAAAATACCCGGAGATTATAGATCATGTATGCCTTAATAATATCGGAATGGATTACATAAAAGTAAACAATACCCGTTTCGACCCCATCATTATAATGACAACAGAAGCCTCGTTTCCCCATTTCTTCCCTTATAAGGTATTGTATGGAGATTTGAACGAAGTGCTGACACAACCGAACAAGATCGCCTTATCGGAAAAATGCGCCCAAAAGTATTTCGGCAAAGAGAATCCGATCGGCCAAACAATCATAACCGGTGAAAATAATGTAACGACCCGTGTACGGGAGGATGGTACGATTGAAGAGGGAAAGAATGAAACCACCTATCAGATTGCCGCTGTGCTGAAATCGCGTAAACAATCTTATATCGACTTC
This sequence comes from Parabacteroides goldsteinii, assembly GCF_020091425.1. Classification (NCBI taxonomy): domain Bacteria; kingdom Pseudomonadati; phylum Bacteroidota; class Bacteroidia; order Bacteroidales; family Tannerellaceae; genus Parabacteroides; species Parabacteroides goldsteinii. Next base: position 4,556,108 of record NZ_CP081906.1, read on the forward strand.
GATGCCGTAATCGGAAATGACGGGCCAATCCCTGGAGGAGTATGTCTGTTTATGACCAACCGCCCGATCGATACGAAAAAGTTTGCCGAACAAATCCATAAAGACGGCATACAAACCTTTGTTCCTGACGGAAAATACCGTCTGTACACTCTACAAGAGAGTTATTTCAAAAAATACACACAGGAAAGTTACTTCTTCATGAACAGCCGTCAAAAGACATTACTTTACGTCGGGCTGATCTCAGCCATTCTTATCCTGCTAATTGCCTGTTTCAATTATATCAATCTCAACTTCTCCCGCCTATTGCAACAAGTGCGGATGATCCATACGGAAAAACTGATGGGAGCGACAAAAAACAATATAAACCACCAGCTATTTATCGATACATTCCTGACCGTCATTGTATCCTTCCTGTTATCTTTGCTGATAACACACGATCTGATCCCGATATTCAATTCGATCACTTCCGGAAAGATAGAGACTTCTTTTTTCTTTAACAGACAGGCATTACCTGTTATTACAGTGTTCATACTCCTGTTATCGATCATTCCTTCTGTTTATATCAGCCGGAAAATATCCAAACTATCGGCCTCCGGCTATCGCGAGTTTTTCACCGGAAACAAGAAAAGAAGGATCGTAACGGCTCTTTCGATTGCCCAATATACAGTCTCTATCGGGCTGATCATCGCAACACTTACAGTAAACAACCAACTTCATTTTATACAAAACAAAGCGGAAGGATATCACGGATTAATCGAGGTGGGCAATTGGGGAGCAGACAATTCCTACTTACCGGCTTTTGCACACGAAATAAGAAAAATACCCAGCGTAAAAAATGTAACACTTACAGGTGGTCCTTTACTAAACATGGGGATAGCTCCCGTGAATATCAAAAACCAGGATGGAAGTGAAAGCCATTATATGAAAGCGCAATACATGGGAGGACGTGATTTCCTGAGAACATTAAAAATCGACATCATACAGGGAGTTGAGCCGGATAAGGCGCTCGAACAATTCCAAAGTCCGGCCTATATCACCCGGAAATATGCAGACCTACTGATTCCGCTGGGAGAAAATCCGTTCGGCCAGCAACTAAGTAAATACGACAAAGACTTTAAAGAATATGAAAAAAACAGCAACAACCCTAAAGTGGTCGTTGCAGGTATTGTCGAGAACATGTTTGCCAATTCACTCGAAGAAGATGTTTTTCCCAGTATCATTTACATCGGCCAGGATGATGATAAACGATATGCTTTTGCAGAGATCAAAGTGGGCAAAGAACGTCAGCAAACAATGGCTGCTATTAAAGAAGTATGGGAAAGGATGAATCCGGGTAAATATTTTACTTTCCAGGATGTCTATAAAGAGTTCATGCAACGCAACAGCAGGACAACCGAACTGGCGGAATTAATGATCATGTACTCGCTGATCAGTATTTTCCTGACTTGTTTCGGGTTGTTCGGTATGGCTTTGTATGCAACGGAACAACGCACCAAAGAAATTGGCATCCGGAAAGTAAACGGTTCCAGCACATTAAGGATTATGTTTTTACTGAATAAACAGTTTGTCGGCTGGATCGGGATAGCCTTTGTCATTGCCGTTCCTGTTTCATGGCTTTTCCTCAACCAATGGCTGGAACACTTTGCCTATCATACGGAAATATCCGTCTTCCACTTTCTGCTCGGTGGGATCAGTGTACTTTTTATAACACTGCTCACAGTCAGCTGGCATACTTACAAAGCGGCTTCGAGCAATCCTGTCAAAGTTTTAAGAAGTGAATAACAACTAAGCTCAAAGGCTACTTACTTTAAGGACAAAAGCTATAGCTTCTAATCTCGAAAGCTATAGCTTTTGCATCATACCACCTCGGTGACGTTTCATCATCACCGGGATGGTATCCGAATATCATCGGGATCATATTTTAATGCGAACTATTAAGACATAAATCATGTTCGCATCTATCCAGTAACTCTTAAAGTCGTTCAATCTCTTCTATTGACAAACCGGTACATTGTACAATGATAAGTGGATCAATACCTGACTTTTTCATGTTGGCAGCAATAAGGCGTTTACCCTTCGCTTCTCCTTCGGCAAGACCTTCGGCTCTTCCTTCAGCAATACCTTCAGCTTTTCCTTTGACAATACCTTCAGCCCTTCCTTCAGCCCTTCCTTCGGCAAGCCCTTCACGTCTTGCACTATTATAAAGAGTTTTTTCAACACTGATACCATCCCAGAAATGCTCGTAACCGGCTAACTCCTCGTCTGTAAAGGCTGATTCTTCCAACACTGTCAGAGCTTTCGATATTTCAGGGGCTTCCAGTAATTCATGAGGGACGACACGCGTCGATTCACCTATCTCAGTCAGAAAACGGAGCCAAAGGACATGCATACGTTTCTCACTATAGGTATGGGGAGTAAACTTAGGCAGCTCGACAAAAATCAATTGCAAACCGTCGATGATATGATCCGTATGCTCCACATGCACCATTGCATAATGATGGTAATAACCATCCAGAGCCGGTTCGAAAACCTCGTTCACCAGGTTGAGCGAATAAACCGGCTGCAACAATTCGTAGCCTTCGCCTGCATCTAACTGACGCACATAAGCTTTTGAGGCATTGAAAAGAACTCGCTCGCGAAACTCCGGCGACCAAAGCATCTGCATCTCTACCAAAAACTGACGCCCTTTCACATCGCAGCAACGAACGTCTACAATACTGAATTTACGCAAGGGATTGTCCGGCACCATCTCGGAAGGGAGGTATTCGATCTCTCTAATCTCCTCACCCGCTTTCAGGGGCAACAAGGCATTGAGTAAACTGATCACCAGATCGGGATGTTCGCCAAAAATACGTTTAAACGTAAGATCTGCTCTTGGATTTAAATACTTCATAGTTAATTCTTTTAAGTTGATATGCAAAGATAAGTATTCTTCAATGAAATAAAGAATTCCATCCTCTTTATTTTTCTGAGAACATGACAATTCATAAACATCCCGATCCTACCGCCGAATCCGTTTTCTATGTTTTTATTACAACCGGGAGAAAAACCCAACAAATGTTAACTATGACAAACTCGAGGTCGAAAGTAGGTACTTTTTTACCCCGGTTGTAAGCCATTTCCGTCCTAACACACTAATAATCAGCCGTGACAAACTTTTTGCTGCCCCCCTATAAAACAAAGAAAATATAATTTGTCACCGACGGCCTATCCGTTCACCTTTTTATAGTCGGCTAGAAAGGTTGCCAGTCCGCTATCGGTAAGCGGGTGTTTCAACAAACCTTTGATAGCAGCCAACGGGCAAGTTGCCACATCGGCTCCCGCCTCGATACATTGGATAATATGTTGTGTGCTACGGATAGAAGCAGCAAGCACCTCCGTTTCATAACCATAATAGGTATACATCTCTACTATTTTTGCGACCAGTTCAATACCGTCACTGGATATATCGTCCAGACGTCCGACAAACGGAGAGACATAGGTAGCCCCGGCCTTTGCCGCCAAAAGGGCCTGACCGCGGGAAAAGACCAACGTACAGTTCGTACGGATTCCTTTATCTGTAAAATATTTGATTGCCTTAATTCCAGCTTCAATGCAAGGAACTTTTACTACGATATGCGGATTCAGGGCAGCCAGTTCCTCCCCTTCTTTGATCATTCCTTCATAATCGGTAGAGATCACCTCGGCACTCACATCACCATCCACGATCTCGCAAATCTTTAAATAATGTGCCCGTTGGTTTTCCACTCCTTTAATTCCTTCTTTGGCCATCAATGACGGATTGGTCGTCACACCATCCAACACGCCCAAATCATTCGCTTCCCGGATCTGATCCAGGTTCGCTGTGTCTATAAAAAATTTCATCGCCTTATGTATTTAATTAGTTCCTATTTAAGTAACATATATATGGACAGATAGTTTATTATCAATAAGACTGTTCTTCTTAAGACTAGATACAGCAATAGTCAATAGTTCATCACAAACACTCAATGTTCATGAAAATTCGAATTAGTTCTGCTAGAACTACACTACAAAGAATGCAAATATAGCCTTTTTTTAAAATAAGAGGTTAAATGCTGAAAAAATGCTGGAACAATCACTTCATAACTGTTAATTATTGTATACAAAGTTGGGTTGTAAACAACAAACTTTCCTACTATAGACCTTTTTATTAGGCAACAATCAGATAAAACCTCTAAAAAGTACATAAGTTCTAGCAGAACTAATATAAAATCAAATGAGGTATACGAACGTAAAAACAAAGATACTACGACACTTATGATAATAGCGGATAAACAGATTTTCGAAAAATTATTTCGGGACTATTATTCTCTTTTATGCAATTATGCAGGTCGATTTATTACAGACTACCAAGTAAGAGAAGACATTGTCCAGAATTATTTTATCTCCATTTGGGAAAAGAAACATCTGTCCGTTACAGAAGAAACTTTCTTGCCTTATGCCTACCGCTCAATCAGAAATAGTTGTATTAATTATTATAAATCAGAAATTTTTAAAGAAGAGTTCTTGGCTAATCTGGTTGAAGAATGGAAAGAACAACTAAATGAAGAAGAAGATTTCATCTATCAGAAAGAGGTGAGAGACGCTCTACAGAAATTACCGAAAAAATGCCGAAAAGTATTTCTTTTAAGATGCTTAACAGGACTGAAATACAAAGAAATAGCAGAGATAACCGGAATCTCGACCAATACAGTCAAATATCACTTGGGGGAAGCATTCCGTATCATGAAAGAGGAGTTGAAGCATCTCATATTTATTTTTTTTCTATTTTTTTCTGAATTCACCTACCCATTTTGGCCTCCCTGATTGTAATAAATACAAAAGGATAGAAAATGAGTATTGAAACAATATATCAAATCATATATGCCGTACTCGCTGACGAGGCAACGGATAAAGAACACCATATCTTTACGGAATGGTTGAATGCATCTGAAGCAAACCGGAAAGAATATACCAAGCTCAAACGGTTATATCAGGTAACTTCCCATACAGTTAAAGAAAAAACGTTCGATACAGATTCTGCTTGGTTAAAAGTCAGTCAACATACAATCAACAAGAAAAAAGCATTCCATTTCCCTATATGGACACGCTATGCAGCAATGATAACTGTTATAATCTCAATTAGCCTATTTTTCTTTCCCAGATCTCCTCAGATTGCGATTGTCAGTGAAATAAAAATGGAAGAATTCGATGAACCTACACTATTACTGGGTGATGGAGAAAAAATTGCACTTACAGAAGAATCCTTTTCCAGACAGGACCAACAAGTGGTAATCAAGAACGATGCAAGAAATAAACTTACGTATGAAACATATCAATCAAAAACAAAAGAAATAACCATAAAAAACAATCTTTTAATAATTCCTAAAGGAAAAACATATCAACTTCAGCTTTCGGATGGAACCCGAATCTGGCTAAATTCAGAAACAGAACTAACCTATCCAAGCCAGTTTATAGGAAATAAACGAGAAGTTAGTCTCATAGGAGAAGCTTTTTTTAAAGTAGCAAAAAACGATAGCAAACCTTTCATAGTAAAAGTAAATGGGGCAGATATTAAAGTCTTAGGAACCTCATTTAATGTATCATGTTACACAAATGATAAAACAATAAGTACAACCTTAGTTGAAGGTTCTGTTGCAGTAAAACCGGAAAAAGAGAAACAACAAACAATCATTCCTTCGGAACAACTCACTTACAACACCGAAAACCATCAAACAACAATACAAACTGTTAACACAGAAATATTTACATCATGGATTAACGGTAGATACATTTTCAAGAATACAACTCTGGAAGAAATTATGGAGAAGCTTCAACGTTGGTATGATTTCTCTGTCAATTACGAAGATGAAAATTTGAAAAACAACCGTTATTCATTAATCGCAGAAAGAAATACCGAACTTGATAAAATATTAGAAATCATAAGCTACACATCAGACATCAAGCTTGAAAGGGTAAACAATAGTATTAACATAAAAAAGAGGAAGGAGGAAAAATTATGAAATAACACCATGAAAAAACAGAGGCAGTATGGATCAGATACTACCTCCGTACAGATTAATCAGAAACAAATTCATTTTTTATTTAACCTGCTAAATGCAAAGTTATGAAAATTAAACATTCAATAGGATCCTTTATTCTACAAAAAGTATTAAAAAGGGATTCCTACCGTAAAACATTTCTATGTTTATTCCTTGGAACGGCCCTAAATCTATCAGCCGGTACCATTTTCGAACAAAAGTTCACTTTAAATCTATCTTTCAAAAATACAAAGATCGAACAAGTGCTGGATGCTATATCCAAACAATCAGGAATTAAAATAGCTTACAGCAACAGAGAAGTAACCACAAATAAAAATGTGTCTGTAAATATACAGACTTCAGACATAGAAGAAGCCCTTCTTGCTGTTCTGGGAGATGGATATACTTTTAAACAAATTGACGACTACATTGCGATTGCTAAAAATGAAAATACCCAAAAAGCAAACACACTTACCGTAGTACAGCAAAAAAAACAATCCGTCTCCGGTTTATTGACTGACGCCGATGGCAATCCGGTGATCGGAGCAACTGTTTCAATCAAAGGTACAACTCAAGGTGTTACAACTGATATAGATGGTAAATATACACTCAATAATGTGAACGAAGGTGATATTATCGAGTATCGATACATTGGTTACAACACGGAAGAGAAAATTTATAAAGGAGAAAAAAACATCAACATTCGTATGATGGAAACTTCAGTTGGCTTGGAAGACGTTGTTGTGATCGGTTATGGACAGCAGAAAAAAGAAAGTGTTGTTTCCTCTTTAAATACTATTTCTTCCAAAGAGTTGTCAATGCCTACACGAAGTCTTACCAATAACCTGGCAGGACAGATTGCAGGTGTATTAGCAGTACAGCGTTCGGGAGAACCGGGAAAAGATAATTCCGAATTTTGGATTCGTGGCGTCAGCTCCTTCGCTGGTGGAACCAATCCTCTGGTATTAGTCGATGGAGTCCCCAGGAGCATGAATGATATTACTGTTGATGAGATCGAATCGTTCACTGTATTGAAAGATGCTTCTGCCACTGCTGTCTATGGTGCGGAAGGTGCAAACGGTGTTGTTTTGATTACAACCAAACGCGGTACAAGTTCCAAGCCAACATTAGATGTAAGAGCAGAATTCAGTGTTGCAAAACCAACAAGGCTGCCTCAAATGCTAAGATCGTACGATTATTTATCACTGTTCAATGATGCAACTTGGGAATCCAGAGGAAATCCAACAAACTTTACTGCTCCATATCCAGAAAATATCATGGAACTATATCGTACAGGAGCCGATCCGGATTTATACCCTGATGCTGATTTTTTAAGTCTACTACAAGACAACACCATGAATGAACGTGTTACATTAAATTTGCGGGGGGGTGGAGAAAGAGTGAAATATTTCGTATCTGGTGCATTTTATCATGAAAATGGTATATTTGATTCAAAAGCTATTGATAAATATAATGCTAATATTGGTTTAAGCCGTTATAACATTCGCTCCAATATTGACATCGCAGTGACAAAAACTACCGATCTGACCATAGACATGAGTGGACAATATGTAGACTCCAGTTATCCGGGAAAAAGTTCGGATGTCATTTTCGGTCGTATGTTTGCTTATGCACCTCACCTTTTCCCGCTTATTTTTTCTGATGGCACATTTTCCGAACCATCTATTTATAATGGAGAAGACGGAAATCCATATAATTTCCTGAATGAATCTGGTTACCAAAAACAATGGAATGCTTATATCCAATCTAAAATATCTTTAAATCAAAAACTGGATTTTATTACCCAAGGTTTAAGCTTAAAATTATCCGGGAGTTTTGATGCCGATTATTTTTCTATAACGAAGCGTACTAAAACACCTACAAGTTACAGAATGATATTAAACGAAAACGGCGAAAAAGAATATATTCAGGTAAATGAAGGATCTCCGGATCTAACCGACCACCAAAAAGGAGATAACGGAGGTGAAAAACGTATCTATTTGGAAGGTTCTTTAAATTATAAACGCATTTTCAATGATGTACATGACATCTCCGGACTTTTGCTTTACATGCAAAAAGAAAGACAAACCCAAGGTAGCGGTTTACCTTATAAAAAACAGAGTGTCGTAGCTCGTGTTTCTTACGGTTATGATAGCCGTTATATGGTAGAAGGAAGTTTTGGATTAACAGGTAGTGAAAACTTTGCAAAAGGACATCGTTATGGCATCTTTCCAGCCGTCGGTTTAGCTTGGTACATCAGTAATGAGAAATTTATGGAAACAACTGAAGATATCATTAACAAACTCAAACTACGTGCTTCTTACGGTATTACCGGTAATGACGATGTCGGCGGAACCCGATTCCCTTACCGAGGATCTTTGAACAACGGTGGTGATGGCTACTCTTTCGGTTTTAATGTCGGAGCAAATGGCGGAGGCACGAATAATCCTGGCAAAGGTATCATCGAAGGTACTTTTTCTGCACCTTATCTATCATGGGAGGTGGAAGAAAAGAAAAACATAGGTATAGATATGGGATTGTTACGAGGCAGAGTGGATATGAGTATCGATTTCTTTAAAAACGATCGCCGGGATATCTTGATGCAACGAAAAACAGTAAGTAACGTAACCGGATTCAGACAAAGTCCATGGCAAAATTTCGGAAAGGTAACTAACAAAGGCTTTGATGGAAATATCGTTATAAAACAAAGCATTCAAGAAGTCAACTTGTCTTTCAGAGGAAATCTCACATACGCAACCAATAAAATCACAGAATATGATGAAGTCAGCCCTCGTTATGAATATCAAAGATATACTGGACACAGTCTAAATACTCCATATTTATATATTGCAGACGGCTTGTATACAAATGATGATTTCAATATCACAGAGAATCAAACGGATGGCAGTAAAAATTATACATTAAAAGAAGGATTACCCATACCTAGCGCCGGTGTTTCCCCGGGTGATATTAAATATCGCGATTTAAACGGAGACGGAAAAATAGACAGTTATGATCAAACTTACAATCATAATGTGTATGCGGCTAATCCAGAATGGGTATACGGATTCGGACTCAATGCCGAATATAAAGGTTTTTATGCCGGTATATTTTTCCAGGGAGTAGCAAATACATCTATGAATGTGAGCAGCGTACTACCTTTTAGTCAAGGTCAAACCAGCGCAGCCCGTGTAGAAACTCTGAATCATTGGAGTAGCCGCAATCCTGATAATCAAAATGTATTATTACCCCGTTTACATGATAACTATTTCCAGCATAATACATATGCCAGTACATGGTGGTATAAAAATGCCAATTTTCTTCGCTTAAAGAACGTGGAATTTGGTTACGTGTTCGAAAACAAAATGTTGAACAAGATAGGGATGAAAAATGCCAGAATATATGTTCAGGGTAATAATCTGGCGGTTTGGGATAAAATTAAAATGTGGGACCCTGAATTAGGTTCTGCTGGTAGTTCTAAATACCCTCTCAATCAAACTTGGACCGTAGGTCTTGAATTTGGCTTCTAACAATTAAAACAGATACATATATGAAAAAGATAATTATTTCTATGATGATCGGTGCATGTTTGATATTTTCTGCATGTAGCGACTTTTTGGATGTTTCTGACGAACTAGCTAGTAATTTGACTATTGAACAGACCTTCAACAATGTTAAATATACCAGACGTTGGCACGCCAACATTTTTAATTGTATTTCTGAATATTCCCGTATATTCGACTCTCCTACAGGTTTTTCAAACCCATGGTATTCTTTATGCGGAGAAGGGTGTGTTAATCATAACACTGCAAAAACCGAGATGACGAACGGTTTCAATGCTAGTAACGCAGGGTTTCATAGGTTTAATACTATTTACCAATATATCAGGCAAGCTTATTTATTCCTTGATAATGCCAAGCCGATCGGTGTGGCAAGTGACCAGGAGAAATTAACGGAAGACGATATTAACCGCATGAAATCCGAAGCCAAATTTCTCATTGCTTATTCTTATTTTTCACTGTTTGAATTGTACGGTCCTGTTCCCATTGTTGAAAGTGCAATAGAATCATCCAGTACTTCTTTTGATTTTTCAAGAGCCACGGTCGATGAAATGATTAACTATATAGACGGTCTTTATCAAGAAGTATTAGACGAAAACTATTTACCTACTACGCTGAGAAGTACCAACATGACAGGTGAAGAAGTTGAAAATATGAATGAAATGGTTCGTCCGACCCGTGCTGTTGTATTAGCTATGCGAGCCAAACTATGGGTATATGCAGCCAGCAAATTATTTAACGGAGGATATAAAGAAGCATTGGATTTAACCAATGAAGACGGGACACGGCTGTTCCCTGAATATAACGCATCCAAATGGGAAACTGCAAAAAAACATCTCGAAACCTTTTTACGTTTTGCTGAAAACGAAGGTTATCAGCTTTTCCGTGTTTTCGACAAAAATAGCGGAGCAGAAAACCATAGTCAATCCGTTTATCGTTTATTTCAGGAATACAATAAGGAAATCATTTGGGCAGATACAGAAGGTTACATGCTAGATGGAAACGGCTCATTTGACAGAAGATGCCGTCCTACAGACATTATGGATGGTTGGAGCGGAGTCGGAGTTTCTCAGCAAGCAGTGGATGCATTTTTTACTAAAAATGGTCTGGATATCTTTGAAGATCAGGAACATGATGAAACCGGTTTTACTGATATCGAAAATCCTTGTGCTTACAAGAAACCACAAATTGACAAACAAATCTTTAATATGTATGTTGACAGAGAACCCCGTTTCTATCATTCTGTTACCTATCAGGGAAAAAGCTGGCACATCCAGCAGAAAGAGGGGTGGGCTGTAGACTTCTCTGTGAATGGAAACAATTCCACCAACATTGCTTGGCGTGAACATTACACAGGTTATCTTCTATACAAAAGATGTAATCAAGAATTATATCCGGCGGGATCTTATTTACAAAAATATGCACGCCCTTCCATTTTACTTCGCTTAGCTGATTTTTACCTGTATTATGCAGAAGTTTGTAATGAAATTAACCCTTCTGATCCGAACATTATCAAATATTTGGATATGGTAAGAGACAGGGCCGGTATTCCCGGATATCAGGAACTACAAAATTCTGGTAAGAAAAAAGGAGTAATCGGAAATTATGAAGCACAAGCTTATGCCATCCGCAGAGAACGTCAAGTAGAATTTTTCTCTGAAGGCCAACGCTATTTTGACATCCGCCGCTGGATGATCTGTGATGCCGGAGAAGAAGCCGATCAAACTGTATTTTATGGAATGAATGTAGATGGCGAAGCCAGTTTACCACCTTCAGACCCAAATTCATTCTTTCACCGGAAACTGATCCGTAACCACCAATGGGTTAGAGCAATGTATCTATATCCGATTCCTCACAATGAAATTGAGAAATCCCCAAGTCTAGTACAAAACCCTTTATGGTAAAATAGCTGATAAAAGATATATTTCATCACAAATATAATGTATATGAGAGAAATGTAACCTTATGTATTTAAGTACAAAGTGAAACATTTCTCTCTTTTTAATAAATGGAATCATAAGTAAAATCTCAAACAGAATATTGGTTAAAATGAATAAGATTATAATTATAAACCTGTTACTCCTTATCTACACACACAGTTACTCTCAAAAAGAGAATAACCAGAGATGGAATTTTGACAATCTGGACGGATGGGTCTATGGTCATCAAGATGACAACCCTTTAAATCAATGCGAATTAAAAAATGGTATCCTGAAAATCTATACACGGGCTCAATCCTGGGATCGAAAAAAGATTAGGACAGCAGGTAAGCAATACACATCCGGAAGATATACATGGAGAAGTTACATTCCGCAAATGGGAGAAAAAGACCAAGCGAGTGTCGGCTCATGGATCTATTGTGACGACCATCATGAACTGGATTTCGAAGTGGGATACGGGAACACAGATGTCAGGAAAAAACTGAATGCTTCGCCCGATGACATGATTGCTTACATGACATCGCAGGATTTTCCATACTCTTCCGTTCCGGTGAAGTTAAAAACAGGATGGCATATTTTCGAAATCGATTTGTCTATAAAAGAGGGTAAATATTACGCAACTTGGTACATTGACAAAGAAAAAACTCATGGAATTCAGTTGGGGTTCGGAAACGAAATTTCCTTCTACATCTTTTGCAGCGTAGAAAATCTCAAATTTATCGGAGATCAAATTCCCCAACAAGAGAACTACGGACTATTCGATTTTGTCAAATATAAATATCACAGATAATTACATTATATGGTACACAAAAATAAAATACAAAAAAATATCACATTATTTTTTTTCATACTCACAAGTCTATTCTCAAGAGCCCAGGAAAATACAACTTATGAATATCTCCAATTGAAATCCTCTCCTTTTAAGGTAGATGAAAGTTATCTTTCCAAACACGATATCGTATATTTCTCCCCTACACAACTTGAAGCTGAAGGTTTCCCTATGGGAAACGGGAATCTCGGTGGAATGATTTGGAATCATGATAACGGCATCGAATTACAAATCAATAAAAATGATTTATGGACAGATTTAATACCGGAAGAAGGAAATACTTCCGTACTCAGGCATGCAGCCCGTTTAAAAATAGATTTCGGCATTCCTGTTTTCAATTGGATACATCTTAACAACTTCGAAGGTAGATTATCATTGCAAAAAGGAGAAACTACCTATAAAGCTAAGACAGCATATTCAACAACTCATATTAATACCTGGTTAGCACATGGTAAAAATATATGGGTTCTGGAATGTGACAACCTACCTAATGAAGCTATTTTAGGAAACAATTTAATAGCGACGATTTCTCTTGAGCGGTTGGGAAGTCGTGCATTTGCCGGATGGTACGCCGGATATTTCCCAGCCAGCACAACAGTCGGAATCGGTAAAACGCAATCTTCCATCAATGATCATGATATGATTATTGAAGAAAAAGGAGATGGATTACACTTTGCGACTGTTTGCAGGATCATAAAAGAACCAACATTACCAATAACTATCAACACACATCGAATAGAACAGAAAACAAACAAAAATAAATTTACGATTTTAATAAGCGTCGTCACAAACAGAGAAAATACCCAACCTGTTATTGCAGCTAAACAATTATTAAACGAAGCTGAAGCAATAGGGATCGAGGAACTCAAAAAAGAAAAAGATCAATGGTATAAAAACTTCTGGTCCAATTCTTTTATTAAATTAGGCAATGATTATCTTGAAAATATATATTATTTACGTCGATATTTGATGGCAGCCGGTTCACAAGGTGAATTTCCTGTTGCATTTAACGGAGGTTTGTGGCGCTGGAATCGTGATGTGCTGAACTGGGTTACTCCCCACCATTGGAATACACAACAACAATATTGGGGATTATGTGCACAAAACGATTGCCAGTTAATGCTTCCCTATTTAAATACTTACTTTAAAATGATCCCTTCCGGGGAAGCTCTGGCAAAGGAGAAAGGTGCTACAAACGATGCCTTGCTAATCACTGAAGCTCATTGTTTTTCAGGAGAACAAGTGAGTAAAAACAGAGGAGACATGAAACATAACTTTACACCTACGTCTCAGATAGCCTCTCTTTTCTGGGATTATTATGCTTTTACAGGAGACAAAAAATTTCTTGAAAACAAGGCATATCCCTTTATGAAAAAAGCAGCTAACTTTTATTTGGATAAGTTGCAATGGGATGCTGAAAAAAAAGAATATTATTTACTTTCTTCCGTATACGAATCTGCCGATATCGACTATGTAAAGAACGCAATCAGCGACCGGAATTGTATTGAACAACTCTTTAAAAATTGTATTAAAACTGCATCTTTACTAAATGTCGATAAAGATAAAACAATCCGATGGGAGCATGTTTTAAAACACTTGTGGAAAAGATCATTCGAACAATTCGAAAATGGTAGCGAAGTAATTGCACCAGCGGAAGAATATTACACGGATAAACGCTATTCCGCCTGGAATTGGGGATGCGGAGGTTCAATCGCTTTTCCTGCCAATTTAATCGGTATTGATGAAAAAAATACGCGTTTAGGCAAAGCTGTAATCAATCTGGTAAAATTCAGAGATGAAGCAAATGCACATTATCCAATGCCGGAAATAGCAGCCCGAATGGGATTAGGAGATCAGGCTTTACAATACTTAATCAATGGTGTAAACATTCATCAAATGTATCCTCAAGGATTAATGCATAATGTAACTGGTTATCCTGATAATATCTACGATCTCAAATCTATTCATGATCTTCTGAATCATACTTATACGATACGCTCCCACGATTTCTTCCAGTGTGGAATGGAATCTATCAGCAATTACGGAACCACCATAAACGAAATGATACTCCAAAGCAATGAGAATAAAATCAGAGTATTTCCGGCTATACCGTCGGCATGGGATACTACCAGAATTGCTTTTACATTATTAGCCAGAGGAGCATTCATTGTATCGTCAGAAAGAGACGAACAAGCTCAAGTAACCCAAATCGGAATAAAAAGCTTAAAAGGTAATATTTGCAAAATTCAAAATCCATGGATTGATAAAGAAAATATCATTGTCCAGCAAGAAAAGAACGGAAAGAAAATAAAATACAAAATCGAAGTCGGAAACGTTATCTCTTTTGCGACTAAACCAAATACAGAATATATTATCAGAGTAAATAAGAAAAAATATACACATACTGACACTACCTATTCAGGAACTCTGAATGAGAAAGTAAAACATTCTGGTAATCGTATTTTAGGAAAACTCAGCGGATGGAATGATTCTGATAGATAACTCACTTAACAATAATAACGTCCCAATAGATAATAATCATAAAAAGGAGGTTACAAAAAACAGTCTCCTTTTTATGATTAATAATAGATTTTACTTCTTCACCGCAATATTACTCAGCAACCGGATCTCCTTCAAATCCGAATAATCATACTGGTAAATACCGTCTTCGGCAATCATCATCAATACATTATTATAAGGGATTACATCATAACCTTCCATACCGGAATAATGGGCCAGGCGGTTGGCCATCAGAGTCTGAGGGTCATTGGCATTATAGATCTTCAAACCATCGTCACAAAGGAAAAGCGTACCGTTATCGATTCCCAATCCTTTCGGTTTAGTCATTGTATAGGAAACTATCGGCTGGGGACGTTTCACGTCACTGACATTAATAATGATCAACTCATTGAAGTTTTGTCCGCAGTTATTACCAGAATGAACGGTTACATAGGCAATATCATCCTCCACCACAACCGGGTCACAGCCATATACATGAGTCAATGACGACTGATATTCAGGTTTTAACGGATCTTTTACGGAATAAATCAACATTCCGGTCGGCGTTCCCATAAACATACAATCCTTATAACTGAAAATAGTTTCCACATTCCATCCGACAGGAATCGTTTCCGCAGCTACAACAGGTTCCGCACCGGAAAGATCGAAAATGTCCATCTGATTATTCAATACAACATACAGATAATCCTTATAAAGGCCGAAACGGGACATAGAACCATTCACACCGGTGGAGCCGCCACCACTGCTACTTTCAGAAATGGCCCCCATATCATTATAATAGATTTCATCTTTATAATACTCATAGGTTTCTGTTACCTCCTCCTGTGTCCAGCCGACAACAACACCTTTCGCTCTACCTGCTTCAGAAAAAACTTCGGAATCGATTATGCCTTCCTCAATCGGTGGAAAGCTCTGGAGAAATACATTTTCCAATCGATTCTTCAACGCTGGTAAAGCAGGATTGCTGATATCGAACCACACCAGATCGACATACGAATCCGCATATAACAGATTGTTGCGTATTGCCAGGTCGGCATTCCCCATCAATTCAATAAACCCAACCGAAGCTGGCGATGACGGATTACGGTTATCAATAATATGAATTCCTTTTCCTGGCTCCGACACATACAAATAACCTTCATAAAAACAAATCTTCCCCTTTTGGGTTATCTCTTCCGGCTGAGTGGTTACTTTCACGGAAGAACGGAATACATCAGCAGACATATATACCGGTTTGTTCACTGTATAAGTGATCGTCTCCCTCACTTTCATATCATCGTTGCATCCGCAAAACAAACAGATCAACGACACACAAAACAGACTCATTAGTTTTTTCATCTTCAATACATTTAGTGGATAAATACTTATAGTTCTTTCAATTAAAAATCAAAACGAATACCTGCACCAAGTCCGATAATCACAGAATTCTCTGTCCGGATACTCGGCGGCTGGTCATTATCAAAATAATGCGAAATACGTGGTTCGAAATAAAAACTCCAATCCCTGTAAAAACGATAGGACACACCGGCAGAAGCATTCAATGACCATTGCAGGCCGTTTATGCCTTTCTTCTCAACATTATTCACCTGTTCAAACTGCCAGAACCTATTCTCCGTCTGTTTGGACCGTAACCCTTTTTCCATCATAAAGCCGCCCGACAGGTATATTTTCCATCGTGGATTTTGCCAAAGGGATACAACCAGATTGACAGGTATACCCAGATAGTGAAGTTCCAGGCGGGACTTATACTGAACTTTATCCCATGCAGACAGATTGGAAGATAAATAAGTATATACCAACCCTGCCTCCACCCCGATATAACGATTGAAATCTTTCCGAACCGTCACACCGAAAGAGAGAGGCAACGCTGCATCCACCTCTGTATATTGTTCAGGAGGCAATACATTCGAATTTTCAAACAAAGGTGGCTTGACCGGTGGAGGAGATACCTCTCCCGGATTACCCGGAGTTATACTACTCGAAGGATTATCCATATCCATTACAAGATCTCCATTACCAAGTCCTAGCGAGACATGACCACCAGTACCGAAACCGGCATTGATAGACCATCCGCCTTCCGCTGTCTTTTTCTTACCGGCAGAAGAGAAATTATATTTTTTCGATTCATAACTATACAAATCCTGTTGCTTCTGTTTCTTTTCCGGCTGCTCCTTAGTCTCCTTTGTACTTTTCTCAATATCCGGCTGCAGCACCGTTTTTTCCTGTTCCTGTATTTCCTCAACGACTTCCGTTTCCGGTACTTCATTTCCAGTTATTTGCAACGGCTTGTCAGGTCTTGCGGCAGCAATCAGTTTCTTCGCTGGTACAGACTCAGTAACAGATGGTTTCGTTTTTTCCGGAATGTTCTCCTGAGTCTCCTGATATATTTTCTCTTCATCCTGAACGGAAGCCACTGGCGGCACCACGCCGTCATAGGATCCGTCCCCTGCCCGAAAGGGTGAAAACAAAAACAGTAATGCAATGACGGCAGCAGCCACAGAGCTTCCGGCCCACCACAACCATTTCTGTCCGCGGGGCTTCATATGAGGCTCGATATCCTCCCAGCAAAGATCATCGACAGGCAACCGGTGATCTTCCAGTTTCTGCTTCATGAATTCGCTGAAATCATCCAACTGTTCTCTATGATCCGTATCACTGCGCATCTTCATGCATAATTAATGATTGAACACTTTTCTGTAACACTTTCCGCGCCCTGATAAACTGTGTTCGCGAGGTTACTTCGCTTATATGTAGCATTTCTGCTATTTCACTGTGAGAATATCCCTCTATCGCATAGAGGTTGAACACCGTCCGGTAGCCATTCGGCAAACGGGCAATACAAGCATGCAAGTCATCTGCCGACAAACGGTCTAAAGCCGACATATCGACCTCATCAGCCAAATCCCCGCAGTCATCAAAGTTTACGCTTAACCGGATTGCATCATTTTTTCGGAGATATTCAAGAGCAGTAGTAACGAACACCCTACGTACCCAACCGGGAAACGCACCAGATCCCGTATAACTTCCGATCTTTGTGAATATCTTGATAAATCCGTCCTGCAACAAGTCACGAGCTGTTTCCCTGTTATTGACATACCGCATACACACACTCATCATGGCAGGAGCATACAGCTCGTAGACTTCTTTACGAGCCCATGACTCCCCACGTTTGCATCCGGCAATTAACAGCTGTTCGTCCATAGGTAATATTACTCTCTATCTGTATGATGAAAAAGCCTCTCCTAATGTTGCAGCTATAGTGGAGAAAAATAAAAATAAATAATTATCACTCGATATATAATACCATATTATTTCTAATACTCTGTTGGGGAGAATAAAAAATATCCAAAGGAACAGGCTTTGAAGCAGAACGCACCGATTTCAATGAAGACCGACCTGTTATTTCGTAGATAGCCTCTGCCAACAAAGGTTCATTCGTTTCTCCAAAACTTACCAAGTTCCAATTAAACTCATTGATCCTTATATCAGGAGAAAAACCATCTGCATAATCAGCCTTACCTTCCTTATTATAACTACGGAATGTAACAGGTGAAAAAATCCAACCATATTTCTCCGATTCGTCATAAACACTCATCCCTACCGTTTTACCGAAAGTTTGTACACCGATCAGACGAACATTATTACCCAGATAAGGCTTCAAAGAATTGATAACAAGTTCAGAAGATGAAGCAGTATTGCTTCCTGTCAGAACGAACAACCGTTTCAAGTTGAGATTTCCAGATCGGACCTCTGATGTTTTCAAGAGAGGTATCACATTATTCTTACTTTCGTTTTTGTCATTATATTCCAGTTTACAAAATGTATCTCCCAACACACTTTCAGGAGCAAGTAAAGAGGCCAGTAACTGGGCACACCTCACATCACCACCGCCATTATACCGTAAATCGAGCACAAACTCATTTACATTCCGGCTTTTGAACTTTTCAAATAATTGTTGCAGGTAAAGATTATAACTCATATCGTCACGTCCATCCGGACCGATAGTAAAATGATTATACATCAAATAACCGATACAGCTATTACCGATAGTATAAACCGAATCTTTCAGAAAAGGGGTATCTTCCACAACACGGGATGCTCCCAACGCTATTTCTCTGGTCGGAATAATAACCTCCCTATCCTCATCATATCGTGCCAGTTGAAGAGACACACTGCCTCCGCCTCTCAATATATCATAATTTTGAATCGTGCCTTCTGCCCCATTTACACCCAGAATCCAGTCACCACGTTTCAACCCGGCTTCCTCGGCCGGTGAGTCCTTTAATACATAAAGGACAACAGCTATTTTATAAATGTTATTCCCACTTTTTAAATTTGAAGTAGCGAAATCGAATCCATACGAATCTCTATCATTAAAAATACTTTTCGTCGCTACCGCCTTTTCCAGAGTTGAATAATAATGATGGCCTTCGGGCAGGTCTTTACCGTCTTTATCTGATAATAAAGAAAGTAAGAAATCCTCCGGTTCCGCATCAAAATTCAACTTATTTTTTTCAGGAAGTTCAGAATACCAAAGATAGTTTTCTCTCATAATCCTTTCTATCCACAGATTCACATCATTATCTGTTTTTGGTCCATTGTTATCCTCTTTCTCGCAAGCTGCAAATGACAGCGAAAATAAAATAACCAGTATATAACTTTTAATTTTCATACGTAACATTCCTTTCTTTTTCTTATTAAAGGCAAAGATATGCTATATTTTCTCCTGCTAGCAGCCCCCACAAGAATTAATATGTAGTTTTTCTACTATTTTAAGTAAAAACAAGATCAATAAATATCTTATTTTAAGTAAATAATCTATCTTAGCGTCAATAAAATGATGTTGTGTATGAAGCGGGGATATTTTATAATTATAGCACTAGTGACATGTGTATGCTGTGGGCACGCACAGTCTGTTTTTGACTATGTTCTGAATGGTGATGGGAAAATGATTGCTATTCCCAAGTTTCAAAAATTCAATTTCAATATTCCTGAATTTTCCTATAAAACATATACTCCTTCTCTAAGGACGGAGTTGGAGAAGAAACTCAGGGAATTCACTCCAGACTTCCCTGAAATTCAAGATCAACGTCCGATGGATATGCAGGTTCTGTCAGCCGCCTATCGCCCATTCTTTAATCCGTTTACTCCAATGCTACGCCGCGTATCTCCAATGGCACTCGATTTTCAGGAGGCTAGTTTTACCCCGATCAGCGAAACAACCGGTCTGCTGACAGTCGGAGAACAATTTACCTGGCCAGGAGTAGGAGGACTTACAAGGGTTAGTTCATCATTAGTATGGCACCAGGACCGGTGGACACTTACAGGAGGTGCATTTGCCGGACGTTACTTCACGCCATTCAACTACAGTCCTGACTTTATGGGAGGTGTTAACGCCACTGTCAGCATCGAGGTGGTCGACTGGATGACTGTCAAAGGTTGGGGGCAATATGCTTTCTATCAGAAAGGAGAACGTACGAATCCTCATATGCTGCTGAATCCCTATTATAATCATACAAGCGTAGGAGGTGCTTTTGAATTTAAAGTAAAGGATAATTTCAGCTTCGGTGTCGGAGTAAATTATGAATATAATCCCTGGAACAAACGTATGGATCCACAGTTCCTGTTCTATCCGGCGTTTAAAGGCAAAAATATCAGGATAGGCATTAATTAACGTACCGATTATTCATAAATCATCTTCTTAGTCATCCCGCCGTCTATTACAATATTCTGGCCATTGATGAAATCATTTTCCGGGGCAGCCAGGAAAAGGCAGGCACTTGCTATATCTGAAGGACGACCCACACGTCCTGACGGATGTTGGTTATGGTCTGACCGTTTCAGCAAACGGTAATCTTCATTCTGTATCCATCCCGGACTGATACTGTTTACAGTAATATTATAATCACTGAAAGACAATGCAAGTGCATGTGTCAACGAAACAATCCCCCCTTTGGAAGCTGCATAACATTCCGAACCGGGTTCGCTTTGGAGATAACGAGTAGAAGCAATATTGATGATCCGACCGTAACGCTGTTTCCCTTCCTCATTATTCCGATGGATGGCCAATGCCCGTGAAGTTATAAACACCGGTCGCAGGTTTGTTGACAACACTTTATCGAACTGTTCAATACTCGTTTCGACCAATGGAGAGAATTCACTGATTCCCACATTATTAACAATCACATCTATATCTCCCCACATGTTGAAAAGTCTGTTGATAACTTTTTGAAGAGCTTCCGGATCACTTGCATCAGCCTGGAAGAACTGGACGAAAGTAGGTAATAGATCGCAAAGACGCGAAGCCGCTTTTTCATCTGTATCACAAAAGGCGACCCTTGCTCCCACATTACAAAATGCAGTCACAATAGCTGCACCGATCCCCTTAGCACCACCGGTGACAAATACTCTCTTACCGTCCATACTCTGTTCTGTGTTTGATTGTCTGCTGCAAAGATAACAAAAGAGTCTTGTAAAACCGTTGTAACACTAATAAATAAAAAAATCCACCCCAATTTATCCGAAATTTAATTAATTTCGCAGAGCTAAACAAAAAAGCATAAACACCATGAAAAAAGGTCTATTCACAACAGTTCTACTGTTTATGATCACTCTTTGTTTTTCGTCCTGTCAGAAAACAGAAACATTTAAAGTTCTCCAGTTTAATATCTGGCAGGAAGGAACCGTAGTAGAAAACGGATTTGATGCCGTTGCAGATGAAATAGTTCGTAG
Organism: Parabacteroides goldsteinii; assembly: GCF_020091425.1. Lineage (NCBI taxonomy): Bacteria > Pseudomonadati > Bacteroidota > Bacteroidia > Bacteroidales > Tannerellaceae > Parabacteroides > Parabacteroides goldsteinii. The sequence continues at coordinate 4,577,730 of NZ_CP081906.1, forward strand.
CGATGCCGATTTCGTTACATTGAGCGAGGTACGAAATTACCACAACACACGTTTCTGCGACCGTATCGTTGAAGCTCTCCAAAAACGCGGACAAACATATTATTCTTTCTACACGGAAGATTCCGGATTACTGAGCCGCTATCCCATCAGCGACAGCAGCACTGTTTATCCTTTGAACGACGACCGGGGAAGCATCTATCGCCTGGTAACGAAAAAAGGGAACCAGGAATTTGCCGTATACACTGCCCATCTGGATTACCGCAATTGCGCTTACTATGATGCCCGTGGATATGACGGTAACAATTGGAATAAAATAGAACCGGTTACGAATCTGGACTCGATTCTGGTACTGAACCGTGCATCCGTTCGTGACGATGCTATCGCCCGTTTCATCAAAGAAGCAGAAAAAGACAAGGCGGCAGGTCGCATCGTTATCCTGGGAGGTGACTTCAACGAGCCTTCTCATCTGGACTGGACGGAAGCAACTAAAGATATGCGTGACCATTATGGCCTGGTTGTTCCCTGGGATGTGTCCGTTATGCTTGAAAAAGCAGGATATAAAGACTCCTATCGCGAAAAATATCCGGATCCCGTCACTCATCCCGGATTTACCTGCCCGGCTGATTGCCCGGACATTGCCTTAAAAAAACTGGTCTGGTCACCGGAAGCCGATGATCGCGACCGTATTGACTTTATCATGTATTCACCATTCAATGGACTGAGCCTGACTGATGTAACAATTATCGGACCAAAAGGAGATATACTTCGTGGTGAACGCATTATAGAAGAAACAGTCGATCCGGTTATTGAACCGCTTGGAGTATGGCCTACCGACCATAAAGCAATTTTGGCAACTTTCCAACTTATTAGACATCTATAGAAATGAATAAAACAAATAAATACAGTTGGTTAACCTTTATACCGGTAGGCATTGCCTGTTTTTATTTTTACTTGCACACCTGCCCTTATCATTTGCTTCACAAAGAACAGACGACACTTTTTGTCTATGCCTCAGAAGTTTTATATTCTTATTTGAATAAACCCGCCGTATTATCTTGTTTGACCGGTGATTACCTGACTCAATTCTTTCGTACTCCGGTAACGGCTTCCATTTTGATGGGGGGGATTATGCTTGTATTGGGACTGATCTGTTATGCCGCATTTCGGAAATGGACAAACGGCTGGCTAGCCATCATTCCTGCTATCACTATCATGAGTTGGGAGGTGATGCGTTCTTGCGGATTGCTCTATCCTTTATCTTCCACAATATCTTTAATTGGTGGGATTGGTTTATTTCTTCTCTATGATCCTATAAAGAACAGATTTTTACGCATCGGAGCCGTTTTTTTCGAAATCGTTTTAGGATATTGGTTGTTCGGGTATGGAGTTTTTATCTTTCTGCTTTTCGTGTTGATTTCTTCCCTAATATACAAAAGGAATAGACTATGGAGTTGCCTGGCAGCCATCATAACGATTGTTTTACCTGGAATATGCAGTAAAAGTTATTTGCTCACCTACAGCCAAGCCTGCCAATATCCTGCTACCTCCTGGTGGGATACCCCTAATCCTTTATACGAACGATTGATAGGACTCGATATTGAAGCTGAGGCAGGACATTGGGACAAAGTCCGTGAATTATCTTTCCCCGAAGAACACATAAGTGCTTGCAGTTATTATTACAATTTAGCAAATGCCATCGAAAACAAACTGCCTGACAGACTGATGGATTATTACCAACCGGGAGCCGAAGGGCTGTTCATTCCTATCAGTTCCTCTTCTTCTTACCTTTCTTCATTATATGCCAATGAAGTCTGGTTCCATTTAGGTGACATGACGATGGCCGAACATGCCACGATACTCGGTATGATCTTTTCTCCTAATCACACAGGTAGCCGTATGGTAAAGCGATTGGCAGAAATCAACCTGATCAACCGAGATGAAGAAGCCGCCATGAAATATTTGCGCATTCTGTCAAAAACAAAATTTTACAGTCAATGGGCTAAAGACAGAATCCCCGGAAAAGAAAGCGACTCCGTCAAACGATGGTTAAAAGAAAAAAGGGCATTTATTCCTAAAACAGATACGATACGTACCTCCACAACCGATGTGGTCAAATCACTCCGGCTCCTACTTGCAAGTAACCCTGAAAACGAAATGGCACGCGACTACCTGCTTTGCCTGCACCTGTTGGCAAAAAACTTGCCTGCTTTTATTGAAGACTACCCGAAACAACCGGGGAAAGCCCCCAAACGGTTATATGCCGAAGCATTGATGATTGATCTTGTTCGTCACCACGCTTCTGGCAAAGAAATACAGGAGACTATTGTAGATCCTACTGTCGTACAAGATTTTAAAGAATATACTCGTTTACACCGACAATCAAAAGGAACCCCACAAGCATTGACCGGCAAATTCGGGAAAACCTACTGGTTCTATTATCATTTTGCACAAAACCAATAAAAAGAAATAAAGATGATCTATAATATAAAGAGACTTATTCGATTGACAATGCTACTGGTATGTACAGCATGTACCTCCCAGCCCAAACAGGTGACAGAAGTGAGCGAACCTGCTCCCATTTACCCTGACTACGCAAATGTGACCATTCCATACAACATTGCCCCTTTAAACTTCCTGCTTCGTAACGAAGTATCCGCTTTACAGGTAACCGTTAGCGGACAACAGGAAAGTTTGACCGTCCACGGAAACAGGAAAGTTTGTTTTCCACTCCGTAAATGGAAAAACTTGCTGGAAGCTGAAAAAGGACAGACACTAACTGTCACTATCACAGCCAAGGTTGAAGGTAAATGGCTGCAATACCCGACATTCACTTGGAAGGTCGTCTCCGAAAAACTAGACAGTTTCTTAAGTTACCGCTTAATAGAACCGGGGTATGAAGTCTGGAATACCATCCAATTATGTGAACGTAACATCGAAACGTTTGAAGAAAAAGTAATTGCCGACAACAATCTGGTAGATGGCAACTGTATGAACTGTCACATCTATGGAAAACAAAGCGGCAATCTATCTCTGTTTCATTTGCGTGGAAAGAATGGCGGCACAATCCTCAACCGCAACGGCGTATTACGCAAACTATCACTTAAAAACGACCAAATGGTTTCCGGTGCCGTATACGGAGATTTCCATCCATCGGGACGCTATGGAGTCTTCTCTTCCAATATCATCATTCCGGCTTATCATGCCCAGAACAACAAACGTTTGGAAGTATATGACACAGTTTCCGACTTAGTTATTGCCGATTTCGACAACAACAAAATGCTTATCTCTCCTCAAACAGCCCGAAAAGAGGTATTCGAAACTTTCCCTACCTTCTCAGCCGACGGTAATTGGATATATTATTGTGCCTCTCCGGCTGTGGAACTACCGGAGAGCCTTCATCAACTCCACTATTCCCTTTGCCGCATCGCTTTCGATGCAGAAAAAGGAGAATGGGGCAACCATATCGACACACTTTGGAATGCAGCAGAACATCATGCCTCCGTTTGCTTCCCGAAAGCCTCTCCCGATGGTCGCTATTTGCTCTATTCGGTTGCCGATTACGGCACTTTTCCCATCTGGCACAGGGAAACAGACTTAAAACTAATGGATTTACAAAACGGCCAAATCGATTCATTGCCTACAATAAATTCCGACCGATCAGATACGTATCATAGCTGGTCGTCGAACAGCCGTTGGTTCGTCTTTGCCAGTAAACGGGGTGACGGGCAATATGGCAAACCCTACTTTGCTTATATCTCTCCCGACGGAACAACAGGAAAACCTTTCGTCTTACCCCAAAAAGATCCGGAACATTACGATTATACATTCAAATCATACAATATTCCGGAGCTATCCTCCACACCTGTACCCTTCGACGCCTTCGATATATACCGGATATATCAGGAACACGAGTAATAAAACAGATTCCATCTGTTCATATTTTCATTTTTATCACTATCTTCGCTTTTGCTCACACTGTTTTAATATTACATACCATGATAACAGAAGTTTTCAGAGAAAAGTCGCCACTATCCATTAAGGACAGTTTCATACTATTCGAACGCACAAAATCTTCTTTCACTTTCCCTATACATGTCCACAATGTTTGGGAACTCAACTTTGTAGAAAATGCAAGCGGAGCCTTGCGTATTGTCGGCGACTCGGAAGAAACTATCGGCGAAAAAGACCTTGTACTGATCACCAATACAGAACTAAAACATGCCTGGATGAACGGAAACTGCCGTTCGAATGACATCCATGAGATCACTCTCCAGTTTCATCCCTCCCTGTTTTCTAACCCTGCATTCCAGAAAAACCAGTTCGATTCAATCATGAAAATGATGGCAAAAGCAGAGCATGGATTGGCATTCGGACAAGCCGAGATCAACCGCATACAGCCTATTATGCGAATGATATCTACGGAAAAAGGATTCTATTCGGTCATAAAATTCTTTATTCTCCTACATGAGCTCTCTTTGTCGGAAGATGTACGCGTTTTATCTAAAAACATATCTCCGCAATATACGGAGGCAGACTACCAAATGAAAAAAATACTCGACTATATCAGTAAGAATTTGGCCGACCCTATAACGATAGACGAACTGGCTCAATATATGGGTATGAGTCTTTCCACACTTTCCCGGTTCCTCAAAAAGAACACAAATCGTAATTTCACAGACTTCCTGCAGGAATACCGCATCAACTCTGTTGTGCGCGAACTAAATAATAATGAAAAGGAATGCATCATGGACATCGCTTCCCGGTGTGGTTTTGTCAGCCAATCCTATTTTTACAAAGTATTTAAGAAATTCAAAGGTGTTACCCCACAGGAATACCGTGAGAACTACCAACGAATGCGAGTTATCATATAAACAAATCAGCGGCTATAATTATCGGTCGCTGATTTGTTGTTATAGTAATTTGAAAACCTCCTTTATTCCATTGACCGAATAGAGCAATCACTTTTGACCTAACAGCACACTCCTAAACCATATAAACAGCAGAGAAACAACATTTTAATACAATAAGTCCCTTAAAAATCCGATATACATATATTTGCATTTACAATGTTTATATTTACTAATAAAACACCTATTCGACGACAGTCTTGTTAATCTATGTAAATATAAAATATTTATAAGAGTTATGCTTTAATAAAATTGACAGAAAAGTGCACTACTTTGACAGAATAAGACACTTCTCGGATTCTGTCATTCCATACATTTGCAATGGAAATTAACATTAATGCCATTCATTATGAAAACACATCGAAATTTAACCTTAGGATTGTTCGCTTGTCTTTTCCTGCTAGGATCTTGTACTGACAGCGAAATTGTAGACCAGAAAACTGGTGGCTCCATTGCGACAAAAGCCGTTGCAAATACTGACGTAATACTCCATTGGAATACAGAAGAACAAAACATTGATGGTTTCGGTGTAGCACAAGCCGGATGGGCGGATTATCTGTATGCACACCGAAAACGTGATACTGTATTAGACCTGATGTTCGGAAAAGATGGATTGCACCTGAATATATTAAGAGGTGAAATCTATTCCCATTATTGGAAAAACGAAGGAGATACTTCTTTCCATTTGGATGAAGATATCGATATGCTGCTCGACGATCCATTCTTCGATATCGACTACAGCGCCGACGGGAATGAAGCAGCAGAAGAAATAGCCCAACGCAAAGGCCAGTTATGGATCAACCAACGTGTCAAAGCATTATATGACGTCGATAAATTCGTTTATTCCGTCTGGAGTCCGCCTGCCTATATGAAAAGTAACGGCAGTGATTCGGAAGGAAATTTAAAATCTGCTTACTATCAAAAATTTGCCGATTATCTGTCAGCATTTTGTGATGCTTACAGTTCAGTAGGTTTGAAACCTTATGCCATATCACCAGCCAATGAACCGGAATATGCAGCTCCCTGGAGTTCTTGTCTCTGGTTACCGGGAACAACTACCTTGGGACGATTCATTGTTAACAACATGGGGCCGACATTTGCCGCTAATCATCCGGATGTGAAAATTATCTTCGGTGAAAATGCACAATGGACAGGTATTTTAGGTTTTATCATGGGTAGTAAAAATTATGTACGCGATATTTTAAATGTCAATACCCGCATTACCAATTACCCGATCATCGCAGCCGGACACGGTTATGTAGATCCGGTAACGAAAAAAGATCCGGGTATCGAACCGTTTACGAAGGCTGAATCAAAAAATATACCGGTATGGTTAACTGAAATCAGCGACCCGCATAATTCATACAGCACTTCCATAGAAGATGGACTTAACTGGGCAGTTAAATTTCACCGTTACCTTTGTGAAGCCAATGTAAGTTCAATTATCTGGTGGGCAGGAGCCTTACCCGACAGTGGTACTAATGAAGGGTTAATTTATATCTCTAAAAATCGTACGGACTACGAAACCGGTAAACGTTATGAGACTTTCGGAAACTTTACACGCTATATTCCTGTAGGTAGTACCCGCATCTCAGCCGAATACAACTCCGACCAAGGCTATATGGTATCCGGTTATAAAAAAGGCAATAACTTTACGATTGTAGCCATCAATACCAACGACACAGAAACGACTATCGACCTGGCATTAGACAACAACCAAACAGCTAGCCCGCTTGCCGGTTACCTGACTGATGCCACCCACAAATGGGAAGCCTTGGAAACTATTCAACCAATAGGTAATACATATATGATAACTCTTCCGGCAAAGAGCGTTGTAACCTTTACAGGAAACGTTGAATAACTTTAAATTTATAAGATCATGAAAAAGTTTTTTACACAAACAATTTTACTGGTTGTCGCTTTATTAGCGGGAACAAGTGCAAAGGCTGTCAGTTATAAGATTGACGGACCGGAGACATTAACAACATTTGCCACATACAAAATAGTTACTGACAATGGTAGCGCATTACCATCTGGTTTAACGGCATCTTGGGATTATCCATCAGATTTTTATCGGATTGGTTATACAAATACTACTATTGAGTTAGGAAGGAAACAGGCAATAGGAACTTATACTTTATCTGCACGTTTAAGCAATGGTTCTTATGTAAGTAAAACTATTATTGCAAAAGAACCAGAGCCAAAGCCTGATCCTGATCCTGATCCTGAACCTATCCCAGATCAGACTGCTCAAAGTATATATGTACAACCAATAGAAGTATCCAAATACTACGATGGTCCATATGAAGACATCATGCAGTACAGACCATATACCGGTAAATATTATTTTATGTTTACTCACAATTTGAACGTAAAATTCTCTATCAAAAATAAAACAAATAAAGCAATAACGCTCAATAGTGAATCATTCGAAATAAATTACGGTACAAAAAACCTATACAACGTACTCAGTATCACAAAAGAATCATACACAGCTATTTCTTCTTTCACAATTCCGGCAAATGAAACTATAGATGTTATCTTCCATTTTGGTAATGAATGGTATGACAATCGAGAAAATGCAAATTTTCCAGATCTTTATCAACCTGTTAGATTATTCCTTTATTACAATGGAACTAAAACAGACGGCATTTCTTATAGTTATTTATTCAGTCGTACTGAAAGAAATAAGATCGCAGTTTCTCCTACGGTAGTAACATCAGATGTAACCGTCAAATCAACAGATGATTCAGCCATAAAATCTGTAAAAATTGTCGGAACAATGGGTGACCTTGTAAAAACAAGATCATACAATGGTAATTGTACAGAAGCACAGTTTGATCTTTCCAACTGTAAAAACGGTATCTATTACATTCAAGTTGAAAAAACAAATGGTATAGAGACAGCCAAGATCATCAAAAAATAACAACCTAAATCACATAAACAATCAGATTTTATCATTTAAATATTTCATTTATGAACAGAAAACTAGCTTTTTCTCTATTACTAGGAGCCTTTGCGGTATCCAGTTGGGCGCAACAGGCAGTTACCGTAAAAGGAACGGTAAAAGACGCGGAGAACAACCCAGTCATCGGAGCAACAGTTGTTGTAAAAGGAACCACAATAGGTACAACAACTGACATTGATGGGAATTACACCATCAATGTCAACCCAGGACAGGTCCTGGAATTTTCTTACGTAGGTATGCAACATTCATCCGTTACAGTTGGCAACAAAAGCATAATTGATATCACAATGGCTGACGGAGAACAATTAGACGAAGTCGTCGTTATTGGTTATGGTACGGTGAAGAAAAGTCATTTGACAGGAGCTGTATCTTCCGTATCTGGTAAAGAATTACAAGCCAATGTGGCTCGTAGTGCCACTTCCGCATTGCAAGGACGTATTGCAGGTGTAAATGTATCTACATCAAATGGCCAACCAGGAGAAGGTATGAACATTAACATTCGTGGTGTCAGTTCTTTAAGTTCAACCTCCCCTCTATATGTTATTGACGGTGTTTATGGAGACATTAATATGGTAGATCCTTCAGACATTCAATCCATAGAAGTATTAAAAGATGCATCAGCTGCAGCCATCTATGGTTCACGTGCAGCAAATGGCGTTATATTAATTACGACAAAAGGAGGACATTTAGAAAGCCCGACGCGTGTATCTGTTGATGCTTATACCGGAGTACAAACCGTTTCCAAATATATTGATGTCATGGATGGTAACGAGTTACGTGATTTCGCAAAAACAACAGGTTATACTACCGCAGAAGGTTTGTTGAATTGGAATGGCGGTAAAGGAACAGACTGGCAGAAAGAATTATACAGTACTGCCCTAGTTAGCAAAGTCGGCTTAAATGTTTCTGGAGGAAATAAAACAGCAACTTACAATGTCTCTGGTAGTTATTTAAATCAAGATGGTATTGTTAAGACTACAGGTTATGAAGCTTGGAACATACGAGCCAAAAATACATTTTCTTTGTTCAACAACCACGTTCGCATAGGATCTACACTCATGATGAAATTCTGGAAAAAAGATTATGAAGATGTCTCCTATACTTCTGCATTAACAGCAGTTCCTCAATGGGCTCCATACGATAAATCCGGAGAATGGGCATACGCTCCTTCTTGGACACGTGGTGATAATCCTGTAGGCTGGGCCGAAGCTCATGATTATCAAAAACACGGAATGGACATATTGTTGAATGGATACACAGAAGTCGATTTGGGATTAAAAGGATTGAAATATAAATTCAACGTAGGTATTAATAAATATACGCGTCGCAATTATTCATATGTAGTTCCTTATGAATTTAGTGAAACATCAAAAAATCCGGATTACAAATTAAATGAAAGTACTTCTTGGGAAAATGATTGGTTGATAGAAAATACACTTCATTATGACAATATATTTGGAGATCACTCTGTATCCGTTTTAGCTGGTTATTCTGCACAACGTAATAACTCCCGAGGTTTCGGTGCAGGACGTAGTGGATTACCCGAAGGTTTATATGTAATTGGTGCAGGTTCCGTAGCAAATCAAACCACCAGTGGAGATGCTTGGGCTAACACGATGATCTCCATGTTCGGACGTGCCATGTATTCATACGCTGATCGATATATGTTATCAGCTTCTATTCGTCGGGACGGTTCTTCCAAATTTGCAGATGGACACCGTTGGGGTACATTCCCTTCTGTATCTGCCGGATGGAACGTTATGAACGAAGATTTTTTTGAACAAGCTAAAGAAGTAATGAATGAATTGAAAGTTCGTGCCAGTTATGGTGTATTAGGTAATTTGAATGGCATTGGAAATTATGCAACCCAATCAACCGTTACTTCCGGCTTGAATAATATACAAGGATCTAGCCTTTGGGAAGGTGCTATTACCGGAGAAAAATGGACTTCTCTTTCTACTGTAACTTGGGAAAAAACAAAAACATTTAATATCGGTTTGGATATGGCGTTATGGAATAGCAAGTTGACGATCGGAGCTGACTATTTCATACAAAAGACAGAAGATATGTTATTAGGAATGCCTCAGCCCGGTAGTTTTGGGTTATCCGGAAGCCCAACTTTAAATGCAGGTACTGTAGAAAACAAAGGTCTCGAATTAGTAATCAACCATCGCAATAATGTTGGAGAAGTTTATTATCATATCGGAGCCAATGCCACATTCCTCAAAAACGAATTGACAAAAGTTAATGGAGATCGTGATGAATGGACAGGATTTAATCCTCACGGTAAAGGTGCTATTACTTATGCAAAAACCGGTTATCCCATCGGATTCTTTAACTTAATCAAATCAGACGGTATTTTCCAAAGTGAAGAAGAAATTAGAGCCTATGTGGATAAAAACGGAAATATGATTCAGCCGAAAGCACAACCTGGCGATTTGAAATTTGTAGATTACAATGGTGATGGACAAATCAATGATTTAGACCGTCAAGATTGTGGCAGCTCTTTTCCAAAAGTAACCTTAGGCCTGAATCTGGGGGCAGAATGGAGAGGACTTGATGCCAATCTGTTCTTCGATAGTAGTTTAGGACATAAGATTTATAATGCACAATATTATACGACAGTATACAATGAAGTAACAGGTAATCAATATGCAGAACGTCTTAATAGTTGGACTGAAAACAACCGAAATACAGATATACCACGTTATGTAAAAGGAACAGATGACAACGGAACAAACTGGGCATATATTGATCGTTGGTTAGAAAGCGGTTCATTCTTCCGTTTGAAAACACTGGAAGTCGGTTACACATTACCTAAAGCATGGGTTAACAAAGCTAAATTGCAAAACGTCCGTATTTACACAGCAATGGAAAATCTGTTTACAATCACAAGCTACAAAGGATACACTCCCGACTTGGGTACTGTTGATGCTGACGGTGCAGGAACATCGGGTGGATCGGGTGTATTGACACGTGGTTGCGATGACGGTCGTTACCCTTCAGCACGTACAATGACTTTCGGTTTACAAGTTAATTTCTAATAATAAAATAGCACATAGATATATGAAAACAAATCTAAAAAAATACATTATATCGTTGGCTTTTGCCCCCCTGCTACTATCTTCCTGTAGCGACAGTTTCCTGGAAGAGATTAATCCGAATGAACAAACACCCAGTACATTTTGGATTAATGAAGCAAACGTAATGAAAGGACTGTCAGCAGTCTATAATCCGGTACGCCGTATGTCATACGGATATTACGGAGGTTATGAAGGCCAATTGCATTATCAAATGCGATCAGATGATTTGTATCCTACCCGAGGAGAAGAAAAATCTATTTGGGAAATATTATCCTTCACCAATACACCGAACTCGGCTTCAACATGGGGAAACCTTTATACAGGTATTCAACTTGCAAATGAATTTTTGTATAATGCCCCAAATGCAGAAATGGATCAGGATAAATTAAATCAGCTTTTAGGTGAAGCTTATTTTATGAGAGGATTCTGGTATTTCCGTGTACGTACGGATTTCAATGAAGGTGTCATCAGAACATTGCCGCAATCAGCCGAAATGGAAGCTCCAGGCTTATCAACAGCGGATGCTGTACTTGACCAAGCCATTGCCGATTTCAAAGAAGCCAAGAATCGTTTACCTAAAGAACGTCCAACCGATGAAGCCGGACGAGTAACGCAAGGTGCAGCAATCGCCATGTTAGGAAAAGCTTATATTTGGAAAAAAGATTATGCTGCAGCCAAAACTGAATTCGAAACTTTAATGAATGGTTATGGATATGATTTGATGGCAGATTATGAAGATAACTTCCGTGATGATAGCGAATTCAACCAAGAATCTATTTGGGAAATAAATTATGAGGCATCAGGTGATGCAGGAGATGCATGGGGTAACAGTACAAGTGCAAACTCTTTCATGGGAAGCGTTATCGGACACTATTTTGGTCCCTCTTTAAACGGAGATGGTGCTACAGGACAAAATGCAGGTGGAGGTTGGTATAAAATGCAACCTTCGCCATTCCTCATCAAACAATTCATATCTGAACCTCGTCCTTCCGGAGCCGATACGAAATGGGATAAACGTTTATACACTACTTGTTTCTTCAAATACTCTGATTACGGGGACGTGAAAGAAGATGAAACGTTCTTTGACGGTTTCGAATTCGATGAAATATTCAATCAGACAACGCAACCAGATGGTTCCGACAAATATAGAATGACTTTAGGGCAAAGTCCTGCTTATCCAGATATCGAAGGGAAGGAAGGTCGTTTCTTGATGAAAAAACTGACTCCTTGGTGGAATAAAAGTGGTTGTACGATGTATAATAATAATTCCGGACGTATTACCAACTTCCGTATTATGCGTTTTGCCGAAGTTCTTTTCTTACATGCAGAGGCTTGTCTTGAGACTGGAGACAACGCCAATGCAATGAAGGATATCAACCGAATCCGTGTACGTGCTGGACTACCTGAAAAACAATTAGGCAGCCAAGATGAAATCATGAAGGAACTCCAAAATCAGAAAATGTTAGAGTTTGCAGGTGAAAATATCAGATGGGATGACTTAGTTCGTTGGTATAGTTACGAAGAATTAAAGCAAGTCTTAGTAAAACGTAAAAGCGATTCAAAAATCTGGGATCTTACTTGGGGAAAAGATGAGAATGGCAAAGATGTCATTACTGGTTATACATATACCGGAAGAATCGAAGGCACACAAAATTGCGAAAACTTCCAGAAAAAGCATATGTACTATCCCATACCACAAAGTGAAGTGGATGCGAACATAAACATGACACAAAAAGCTGACTGGCAGTAAACATACATTTTCAACTCAAAAGAGGCAGTAATTTGATACTGCCTCTTTTAAACAACTAATCACATGAAGAATTTTAAAACATATTTATTCTCATTATCACTATTACTCACAATAGGAATGACATCTTGTAATGATGAAGATATTCCCTCCTGTTCACTAGCCTTCCAAAGTCTTCAATCTCATGTAGACGAGGGTAAGTTATTGATAGAAATTACTGATGATGGTGAGAATTATTTGTTGAATTTTGAAAACGAATCTGTGAAAATAACAAAAAACCTTATTGATAATATCACAACGAATTCAGATACCTGGAAATCGACAATCACATTTGTTGATGGAACCAGCTATATCATACCATCTCTCGGAACTTCACTTGAATCTTTAATTACAAACATAGAAGTTAATCCATCCGGATATAATCCTCTTGCAGCCAAAGTTTTAATGAACTTACCAGCTTTAGGACGTATAAAAGTAACAGTCCATAGCAAAGAAAATTCATTAGTTCCAAATGTCAATTACTTTTTCAGCAATATAGAAAAAAGCCAGTCTATAACGATTCTCGGTTTATATCCTTCATATAATAACCAGGTTACGTTGACTTATACCGATAAGCAAGGTAATGAACGGAAATCTTCCACCATACAAATAAAAACCAACAGTTTAAAAGATATTTTTCTTCCTAAGAATTTAAATATAGTAAAAGCGGATATAAACAAAATGGAACCGGGCATGACATTAGTTAGTTCGCCTGGTGAATCAGATGAAGATACTTCAGTCCCTTATATGTTTGATGCCGATGGTAATATCCGTTGGATTCTTGACTGGCATAATCATCCGGAATTAAAACATATCGGAATGCACTGCGGTCTGCATCGGATGAAAAACGGTAATTATGTCGCCGGAGATATTAACAACAGACAGATTGTAGAAGTAAATCTTTTAGGAGAACTTATTAATAGTTGGAAAACAAATAACTTCGGATTTACATTCCACCATGAAGTGTTTGAGACTTCTGATAAAAAAATATTAATAGCAGCAACAAAGGTTGATGCTAAAACTGCAGACAACAGTAACGTACGAATCCTAGATCATATCGCCGAGTTAGACCCACATTCGGGAAGTATAAGTAAAATATGGGACTTAGCACAAGTATTAGACTCCTCTCGAATTGTTTTCTCCATAATTCCTGATGGTTACGAAGCTAATACTTTTGCACAGTCAAAAAGTAACTGGTGCCACAATAACGGTGTAAAAGAAACTGCAGATGGTTCCATTCTTTGTACCTCTCGTTGGCAAGGACTTGTTAAATTCACACGTTCCGGATCACTAAAATGGATTGTATCCCCGCATAACGCATGGAAAAAACAATTCGAAAAATATTTGTTGACTCCTTTAGACCGTAATGGGAACCCCATTACAGACCCTGATGTATTGAACGGAAAAAAAGATCATCCAGATTTCAGCTGGGGATGGGGTATTCATTGCCCTGTAGAAATGCCTAACGGGCACGTGATGTTTTTCGATAACGGTTACAGCCGTCTTTTTAATTTTAAAGACGCAGAAAGATACAGTCGTGCCGTGGAATATGAAATTGACGAACAAGCAATGACTATACGTCAAGTATGGGAATATGGTAAAGAACGAGGTAAAAATTGTTTCTCTACTCAAGTCTCAGGAGTTCAATATTTAGAACAAACCGACAATCGATTGTTCTGTCCTGGTATAAACAATCAATTAAGTAATGGTTATGGTGGTCATATCATAGAAATAAATCCGAAGACGGGAGAAATAGTATTTGAAGCTGAAGTCCAGTCTACCGGCTCTCCGGCTTTCCACCGTGCCAACCGCATCTCCCTCTATCCCGAAGGTCTTTAAAACATTATTCCGAACTGCCATTCTCAATATGACGTATTGAGCGCGTCAATACGGCGTATCGAGAAATTAACATATTTATTAATTAAAAAACAAAAAGCTATGCCATTCTACAAGAAAGCGTACAACTCAAAACAAAAAGTGCATTACCCTCGCGCCATCGTGCAAGGGAAGCCAGTAGAAACGGAAACGATTGCCAAAGACTTGGCGAAAATCTCCACAGTCAGCAACTCGGACGTTCAGGCCGTACTTGGCGATATCGCCGGTGTGATGCACACTCGTATGGCACAAGGCAAGAGCGTTCATATCAAAGGATTGGGCTATTTCCGCTACACCCTTAACACGGTAGGCGTAAAAGATATCAAGGATTTCAACTTCGCCAAACAGGTAAAAGCCGTCCGCGTTGAATTTATTCCCGAACGTACGAAAATGGCAGGCGGTAATTACAGTCATGCCCTGGTGGACAGCGACGAACTAGAATGGATCGAACTTTCGCCCGAAACGGAAGATACGACTCCCGGCGATGGTGGCGAAGGCGACCGTCCGGAGATCGAATAGAACAGAACACATTACCGCATACCGGTAAATTACATAGATAAATAAAGAACAATACGATAATGGATATCAATTTCTCAGATACGATCGAAAAGTTGCAGATACAACATGAAATGCTTTTATCTGCAGAGAATGTCCCTCTGGATGCTCCCCGCAGCATCGCTACACGTTATAAAAACCCTGTCGTTACAGCATCACATGTGCCGCTCGAATGGCGTTACGACCTGAATCCGGAAACCAACCCGTATTGCCTGGAACGCATCGGGGTAAATGCCTGTATGAATTCAGGTGCCATCAAATGGAACGGTAAATACCTGCTGATGGTACGCGTAGAGGGATTCGACCGCAAATCGTTCTTCGCCATTGCCGAGAGTCCGAACGGGGTGGATAATTTTCGTTTTTGGGAACGTCCGGTCAATCTGCCGGATATCGACCCGGAAGAAACCAACGTGTATGATATGCGCCTGACGGCACATGAAGACGGGTGGATATACGGTATCTTTTGCAGTGAACGGCATGACCGGACAGCTGCCCTGGGTGATCTGTCTTCGGCTGTGGCCAAAGCCGGGATTGTCCGTACCAAAAATTTGATCGACTGGGAAAGGTTACCCGATCTGAAATCGAAAAGCCAGCAACGCAATGTTGTGCTGCATCCGGAATTCGTAGATGGGAAATATGCATTATATACCCGTCCGCAGGATGGTTTTATCGATGCCGGTAGCGGTGGCGGCATAGGCTGGAGCCTGATCGATGATATAACAAACGCGTCTATTCTCTCTGAACAAATTATAGACAAACGCCACTATCATACAATCAAAGAGGTCAAGAATGGGGAGGGACCACATCCTATCAAGACTCCGGCGGGCTGGTTACATCTGGCCCACGGAGTCAGGGGATGTGCTGCCGGATTGCGCTATGTACTTTATCTATACATGACATCGCTGGAAGATCCGACCAAAGTCATCGCACAGCCTGGAGGCTACTTCCTCGCTCCGTGGGGGGGGAGAACGGATCGGGGATGTGTCGAATGTGCTATTTTCCAACGGATGGATTGCCGATGAAGATGGAAAGATATTTATATATTATGCATCCAGCGACACCCGGATGCATGTAGCAGTTTCTACTGTAGAAATACTGGTTGATTATTGTATGAATACCCCGGAAGACGGTCTGCGTTCTGCCACTTCCGTGGCAAAGATCAACGAGCTGATTGACAAGAATAAACAATACAAAATGATGTGTCAAAAGTTGAAATTAAGGAACGCTGATCTCTAATCATTATCCGGCAAAACTTTATTGGGAATAGCAACAGTGAGACTATCCACACAAGCTGTTCCCAATATACCTACTCCTCCCTCGATATTATTAAATACACGAACCGGTTCGGCAAGACCAATATCTGCAAGGTCGTTATTCAATGATCCGTCATTCAAAGAAGCCAAAGCTAACATATATTTATAATAAGATTCAGATATAGCGTATAGATAAACCCTCATTGAATCCGGCATAATAGGCTCAGAACTTTCAGATGAATAAGAATAACCATTATCCAACTTCATTGTATACTCCTTCCCGTTAAACAATTCATCCGAAAAAGGCCGTCCTTGCCCGCCAGACAACCAGTCATTTCCCATTACTTTATCCAGAATAGTAATTTTATTTGCAAATATCGGTTCAGAAGCAAAATCAACATACTGCGAATACCATTTATAAGACCCCTTGTAAACCTCCGTTTTCTCCCAGTCGTCCCCCACATAATCATACTCCGGATAGCCTCTGGTAAAACGAATAAGATAGCAGTTTCCAGCAGATGGATCATCCCGGAATGTAACTTTCAAACGTTCCTGAAAATAGCTATAATAAGGATTCTGATTATAATAATTTTCCACAGCAAAATTAAGTAATGTAGGAGGACCCGGTATTACATCTTCTGCCATAACCGGTTTATACCCATCCATTTTCGCTTCAATACGTATTTTATCTCCGACAACCGGGACATAAGTAGCTACATAGCCTCCAAATGTATTATAATTATACGCATTTAGATTAAATGATAACTGTTCTACAAAACGGTCATTTACGTATAACTTGACATCCGCGTTTTCCATAAGAAGGTTAACTCCGCCCTCCGTGTAAAACCAAGTACGTGACAAGGAAGCAATTATCGGTTTGTCCTGTATAATGACACAGTTCAATACAAGCTTAGGCTCCGGACGTAAATGCTCCAGATCAATCTCTTTCATACAGGAAGTAACTAATAAAAGAAGAGCTAAAAGAAATATATGTTTCATATGCATACTCATAATCATTAAAATTTATAGGTATAAGAAATAGAAGGAATTATAGGCATTATTCCAATAGTTTTAAAGACCGGTACATTCTTACCGTAAGAACTGCCTGGATCAGGAACCGTCTTATCACTTTTATAAATCATAAAAGGATTCATGCGGGAATAGACATTATATATGCTAACTGTCCAGATACCCATCCGCCCTTTCTTTTTAGGACGATATATCTTGATTCCTAAATCGAGTCGATGATAGGCTGGCAACTGATAATTATTTCGTCCTTCGTAATAATCGATTGACTCGCTTGCACCCACATAATGGTTATCATTATTCGTTGGAGAACCTGTTCCATTTTCATAATAGTTTTCCAAAGATAATGTCACATGGTTTCCGGAAGCATACGACCAGGCAGCAGAAAGTTCAACTTTAGGAGATATCTTATGCATCACCACTATATTCAATTTATGCCGGTTGTCAAAACGAGCCGGATAACGTGCTCCCTGATTCAGTTCGTCAAACTGACGGTCGGACCAGGACAGACCATAACCTACCCAACCCGTCGTACGACCAGTTTCTTTACGCACCATAAATTCCGCTCCATAAGAACGTCCCTCACCAGCCGTCAGTTTGTCTTCCCAATTGACAAAGGAAGGAGTAAAGGTATGTCCGTCACGATATTCCAACAGATTATCCAATGTTTTATAATATCCTTCAACAGAGAAATTATACTCTTTATTAAGATTGTAGTAGAAACCGGCAGAGACCTGGTCACTTATCAGCGGTTTCAATTTTCGTGTAACCGGCATCCAGGCATCGGTCGGTAAACTGATAAAACTATTACTAATCAGATGAACATATTGATTCATTCGGGAATAAGAAGCTTTAAAACTCAGATTATCATCCAGCAACCAACGAAGAGATACCCGCGGTTCCAGTCCGGTATAAGTCTTTCCCTGCACATTGAAAAGACTGAAACGCAAACCGGCATTCAACCTTACGGCAGACGATAATGTCCAGTCATCCTCCGCATAGACTCCGGCTTCATGCCCCCACAACAAATCGTTTGCAAATTCCTGTCCTATCTCGACCGATGTTTCTTCATTCTTTTCATAAGCTACCGAACGATTGTATTCCGGATGAAAACGGTGTACCAGATAATCACCTCCAAAACGGATATGATGAGCAGATGCCGGCAGATAATCGAATGAAGTGCGCAACCCAAAATCCGTAATACCCGTATTTGTTTCATTCTCCCTGAACGAATCAGAATAATCCTCATCTCCTTCGTTTCCTACCACATCGTGTTCTGTATTCCTCAATCTGGAATGATAACGGGTAAAAACTCCTGACACTTTACCAAACAAACGGTTATTAAATACATAAGTCCAACCGGCAGTAGCCATGATATTCCCCCAACGGAGGGATACATCGGAATCATAATTATAATTATTGTCACTATCTTGATCCGGGAAATCTGTACTTCCTCCTTTCAACACATCATTACCATTGTAAAGACTCAGATACATGCGGCTACGGTCGTTAAATATATGATTCACCTTCAGGTTCAGATCATGAAAAGCGTAACGGGCCCGCAGACGTGTTCCATCCTTCTTCGTTATCTTATTGGCGATAGCTACAGCCGGAGCTGAAAGTACATCCAGCCAGGTACGCCGCAAACCTATATTAAAAGAAGTACGGTCTTTTATGATAGGCCCTTCGAAATTTAGATTACCGGAAATCAAGCCAATTGAAGCACTACCGTGATATTCCTTCATATTACCCTCTTTTGTATGCACATCCACTACAGACGAAAGTCGTCCGCCATAACGCGAGGGGAAACCGGATTTGAAGAAATCCATACCGCTGATCGCTTCCGGATTAAATGCCGAGAAGATACCGCCGATATGATTGATCTGATAAACCGGGTTACCATCGATCAGGAATAAGTTTTCATCCACATTACCGCCACGGACATACATTCCTGCCGTTCCTTCCGTACCGGCCGACACGCCTGGCGTCAACTGCAAAGTTTTGATAATATCAGCCTCCCCAAACATTACGGGAGTAGAGCGAATCGTTTGCTGATTAATTTCCAATGCTCCCATCTGGGTACTTAGCACAGATTGCTTGTCATTACTTTGTCCGGTTATGACAACTTCCTCCAACGAAGCCGAAGGCTCCAGTTCGATAGTAAGCACTGTATCGCGCTCAAGTCCGTTAAGAATATGCTGATGACTGGTATAACCAATATAAGAAGAACGAATTGTAATATTCCCTGGTGGCAGTGTCAGGCTGAAAAAACCGAAATTATTGGAAGCTGTTCCCACACGACTATGGGCTTCATAAACCGAGGCCCCGATCAGAGATTCGGCGGATCTTTTATCACGCACAAAACCACTGACCGTTACCTGCTTGGGTTTACGCTTCAGAACCACTACGTTTCCTGTCATCTTGTACACTACCGGAAGATTCGCGAACAAACGCGTCAGGCAATCCGTCAGTGCTTCATCATCCGCACGGAACGTTGTTTTCTGAAGTCCACTCAACAAAGATGATTCGTAAGAAAAGGTTACTCCGGTTTGCTTCTGGATTTCGTCCAGGATTTCCCGAACAGAGGCCTTTTGCATGTTCAACGTAACCATCCGTGTTTCATCCACTCTATTTGTCTGTGCCTGAAGGCCGGACAAACTAAAAATCATCATCATTACTACCAAGGTAACACGGGCAAATTGTTTTGCAGGGTATACTTTCTTCATCTTGTTATTTGTTGATATCTGTTTTTAAGACAGATTTTCAGGAAATACCCCTATCGGATAAGACAAAAAAAATTAAACCTAGGAATATTCCCCTTTTTTGCTTATCTTTGTAGAAGAGTTAGAGATATAAATCATTATTGCACAGTTCTCCTTATCATTTTAAGCAGGTCTCTCCTTTAATTATACTCCTCACTCCACTTAGTATTTATCTTATAAAAAAAGTTATATGGCAAGATCAATGACAGTTGACAAACGTGAAAATGAAAAGAAAAGACTCGCTAAACGAGCAGAAAAGCAAAAGAAAAAAGAAGAAAAGAAGTTATCCGGCAAGGCAAGCAGTTTCGAGGATATGATTGCTTATGTCGATGAGAATGGAGTAATTACTTCAACCCCGCCCGCGGAAAATATCAAAAAAGAAGAAATCAACCAGGAAGAAATACTGATCTCGGTACCTAAAAAGGAAAAAGAGGAACCGGTCGTTTTAAAAGGTAAAGTCGATTTCTTCAATACATCCAAAGGATTCGGTTTTATCAAAGAACTGGTAAGAGGTGAAAGATACTTTTTCCACGTAAACAATTTACTTTCAAAGGTTGAAGAAGGTGATATTGTTACATTCGACCTGGAACGTGGTTTGAAGGGAATGAATGCGATCAATATATCTTTGGAGAACGAACCGGAAAATAAAAATCCGGAAGACGATATCACTTAATATTAAATAGACAAAAGTATGAAAAGGGAAATCAACATGCGGTCAGACAGGAATCAGGCCAATCAATTAATTGAAAATTCACTGAAAGAGTATAAAAAAAGCATTGGCGAGGTAATACTCGTTTCAGTAGGTCCGCGAACAACTATTGAATTACCGGCCAGTCTGACACAGGCAGAGAGAGAAGCCCGTATCGAGATCTATAAAAAATTACATAGTTCGAAGATCTAAAAATCTCAATCAGATGGATACAACCTAGTACCACACGTGCGTCCGATCACCGAAAGGCATTGTAAGGCGGCGTGTGGAAATCTGATAACCTGTCACTACTCCGAAACCGTCGGTTACGTTTGAATAAACGGCAGTCGGTTCCAGCAAACCATCCAGAAAAGCATCTCCTAAAGAGATAGAGAAACCGCGAATCTTTTTCAAGTAGTTATAATAAGCTTCCGAAATAGACATCAGATGGATATCATAATGTACAATAGCTTCTATCGAATCATTCTTAAAAGAACTTTCCGGGAAAAAGGAACTGGTCAACGTGTACTCTTTTCCATCAAACATCTCATCGGATAAAACACCCCGGCAATAAGTCCCGTCATACTCCTCCAGAGCGGGAGATGGAATGCCTTGCTGAAATGCAGGATCATCATAAACCAACCTGAAGTCATAAGATACAATTACGACCTCTACACTGTCACCGGAAATTACAGAGTCTCCCCAATTATCGTTAAATGAACTTACCCACATCACCTTATCCCCTTTACGATACTCGACCAGACGTTCCACCACCAACCGGTAATAATTCCGGACAGAAGGATCATCTTTCAACGTCAGATATATCCGCGTACGCGCCGAACTATAATCAGAGGTAATCACACTGGCTGTATCGAGTGATAATATATCTGTTTTAGAAGGAATAATGGTTTCACCCTTTACCGGATCAAATCCCGGAGCCTGAGCTTCAAGCCGTACTTTGTCACCAGCCTGCACGTGACAACCCGGTAGTCTGAACTGCCCTTTATATGCCGTGCTATCAGCCGGATCGTCGGATCGCTGCATGGTTCCCCGGAAAGTATCATTCACGTAAACGTCAACCTTCACTCCTTCATCCGGTAGATCATATTCCGGAACACTATCCAGCAAAAACCAGCTTTTTGACAAAAAAGCCGCCACTTCCCGTTCCGGTGTTACGGATGCATTCAGAACCAACACCGGAGGTGCAGGGTCAAGTTTTAATATCACATCGCGTGTACACGAGAGACATATGAATAATAGCAGCAGAGACAACGGGAACAATAATATCTTTTTCATAACGATCAGAATTTATAAGTATAAGACACAGAAGGCAGGAACAGAAACAGGATGGATTGTTCCAGATATATATTTTTCTTTCCTGTCTCACCGTCTATATAATAATGAGTTCTCACAGAAAACGGATTCGGATGAAGATACGCATTGCAAAGGCTCAGGTTCCAGACTCCCAGACGTCCTTTCTTTTTATAACGATAAAAGTTCACCCCCAGGTCAAGACGGTGATAAGGTGATAGTTGATAGTTATTACGCGAACTGGCAGCATAAGCGACACCTTCGCCCTCCTTTAGTATAACGTCTTCTCCCTGCATATAGCCATGGTCGGTCTGCCCGGTTCCTCCATGATAGATCTGATCCATGATAGTAATATGATTACCAGAGGCAAACATCCAGGCGGCAGTCAACTCTACTTTACGGGAAATTTTATAAGTTGCCACCAGATCAACCTTATGGCGATTATCATATTTGGATGGGAAACGGCGCCCTTTGTTCACACTACCGTCCGGAAACCGGCGGTCAGACCAGGACAACGTATAACCGATCCAACCGGAAAGGCGTCCGGACTTTTTCTGGGCCATCAACTCCATGCCATACGCACGACCATATCCCATACCAACCCGCTCTTCCCAGTTAGAATAATCCGTACCGACCGGAATGCGGTCTTTATATTCTATCAGATTATTCATCCGCTTGAAATATCCTTCCACGGAAAAATTATACTGCCTGTGTAACGTATAATAAAGACCTGCTGTAAACTGGTGGGCATTCATCGGCCTGATATTACGGGTAACGGGTACCCAAATATCCGTAGGCTGGCTGATATAAGAATTGGAAAGCAAATGGATATACTGGTTCATTTTCGTATACGACAGTTTTGCCGATAAATTACGCGCCAGCAAATAACGGGCGGATAAACGAGGTTGCAAAGAGAAATAAGTCTCCCCCTGCACATGAAAGGTCGTTGCACGCAAACCGACATTAGCGGTCAGGCGTTCTATCACATGCATCTCTTCTTCCGCAAACAGAGACACTTCGTGACCGCGGATCAGCGAGTTTGCATAGACCGTATTGGTCTTCTGCGATTTGACAGAATCTTTGTATAAACTCTTCATCGTATTCTGCTCCGGACGGAAATTATGGAAAAGATAGTCTCCCCCGAACTTCAGACGATGTTTCTCATGCAGACGATAATCGAAAGACGCACGCAGGCTGACATCTTCCATCGCCGAACGGTAATGGTTTTCCTGGCTGAATAACTGCCGGTCCTTCCGATTGGGCGATAAAGTATATCCTTCCTTATCCTGCTGGATATGCGAACGATAACGCGTATAGCCTGCCGTAAACGTAGCAAACAATTTATTACTGAACACATGGCTGATCCCGGCCGAACCGATCAGGTTTCCCCAGCGCCAACGGAAATCTTTACCTACACGATCTTCTTCGTCTTTCTCCTCTCCGTTCAGATAACTGTCGCTTCCCATATAAAAACTCATATAACCACGTGTCCGGTCACTAAAGGAGTGGTTTACTTTCGCATTCATATCGAAGAAATGATAACCACCCCTGATCTTCTTCTCTTCCCCGCTGTTGAGAGCTTTCAGCAAAGGCCAGGTAATCAGCTCCATCCAGGTACGCCTGACAGACACATTGAAAGAGGATTTTCCTTTTACGATAGGCCCCTCCAGGTTGCCCCGCAAAGCCAGCAGACCAATCGAAAGATTACCATGATATTCATACCGGTCGCCATCATTGGTCCTTACGTCTACTACGGACGAAAGCCTTCCTCCGTATTCGGCAGGAAAGCTTCCTTTATAAAATGTTGCATTTTTGACGGCATCCGGGTTAAAGGCGGAAAAGAAACCGAGCAGATGGTTGGTGTGATAAACCGGATTGCCATCCAGCAAAAAGAGGTTCCCATCCGCATCACCTCCCCGGACATGAAGTCCGGTCATCCCTTCGGTCCCCACTGCAACACCGGGCAATCGTTGCAGGGTTTTCACCACATCCGTCTCCCCCAGCAGGGCGGGCATCGACTTGATGCGCTGGGCAGGCACCTCCACAACCCCGGTTCGCGTGCTTAATACCTCCGATCGGGGATTCAGTCCCTCCACGACCACTTCGCCCAATGCCCTCGACGAAAGCAAAGGTATATCTATCAATGTATCGCAAGACAATTCAAATGTAACCTCTTTCGCTTCGTATCCGACATAAGAGGCCCGCAAGGTTACTTTTCCGGGTGGAAGCGTGATACTGTAAAAACCATAATTATTGGTAGTCGTACCGGTTCTGGATTTACGCTCAAAGACATTGGCATTGATCAGACTCTCATACGACACCGAATCGCGGACAAAGCCACTGATCGTATACAGCCGCGGCTTCCGTTTCAGTATCACGATCTGCCCTGTCTGCCGGTAAGTAAGAGGCAAGGTGGAAAATAATCTTCTCAGGCAATAGGAAAGCGATTCGTCCTGTGCCTTGAATGAGATTTTCGGAAACTCATCCAGCAAAGACGATTCATAGGAGAAAAAGATTCCGGTTTGCTTTTCCAGTTCCTGTAAGATTTCCAACAAAGGGACCTGTCGTTTGTCCATCGTAACCGTAGGCGTCGGTTCCACCGGAAGATCGACAACAAAGGCTTCTTCCCCGGCTTTTACCTGGGAAAAAAGCATAAGAAGCCCTGTCAGCAATATCCATATACGTTCCATAGATTACTTATTTATTGGGGTCAGGAGCCAGGCGGGTATCGAGTGTCTGGTTGATAACCAATAAAACATCTTCCAGCGGAAGATCATTGAAAGTGGCCGTCAGTTTCAGATTCGGAGTTTCTGCTTTATTGATTATATTCACCTGATAGTATTCACTCAGATCGCTGACCACCTTCTCCAACGGGGTGTCATTGAAGCGCAACTGCCGGGTTTTCCACGACAGGGTATTAAGGTCTTCTTCTTCCAGTATCGTGATTCCTTTACTTTCCATAGAATAGGAGGCCGACATTCCGGCGGTTAATATCACTTTGTCCGTTTCACTGCCGGTAACGCCAAAGCTGACTTTACCGGTCATCACATCCACATCCGTCCCGTCCGGCTGTTCATCTATCTGAAAACTGGTGCCGAGCACGGTAACTTCCGTCCGTTCAGTATATACAGAGAAGGGGCGTGCTTCATTCCGCGTCACTTGGAAAAAGGCTTTTCCTTTCATCTCCACTACACGCCGTTCCTTTCCGTAAGCTTTTTTATCATATCGGATGGAAGAATTACCAGCCATCGAAATCAATGTGCTGTCGGGCAGGTAAACTTCCATGATTTGTCCCGGTTCGGTCGTAACAGCAACCCATTCGGGCGAATTACGATCGGTCATAAAATAAGTACCAAAACCAATGAGCAGCAACAACACCGACGCAGCCGCCATCCAGTAGCGACGGAAAGAGACCGTATGGCGTACCTGATGCTTGCCGGCAAACTTTTGCCAAGCCTTATCAGTATCCAGACGTCCTTCCTCGTAGTGTTTCGCTACGAAACGAATGCGTTGTTCCAGTTTATGTTCCTGCTCGTTGTTCATCTTTTATTTCATTCTCTAAAATCTATATCCTATCGTAAAACTTACAGTATGATATTTCAATCCTATATCATCATATTTATACTCTTTACCCAATCCCATATCATAAGTGGCATTAAACGTAAAGCGTTTTACCTCAATACCGGCATTAAACGTAAGTCCCCAGTCGAAACGTTCATAACTACTGTTTTTTCCAAACGGGTTCCAGGAATCAGAGGTCGTCGAAAAACCTTTTTCTGATATTTCCATTAACGAATACTGCTTCTTACCTCCGATCCCATAAGCTAAATAAGGACCGGCTGCTATATGCAATCTTACATCTTCACCGATCTTCCAGTTAAAACGGGCTAAAATGGGCAACTGTAAATAATCTCTCCGAATACTTCCTTCGTTCAAACGGATACCTTCTACCCGCATATCCAAAGGAAAATTTATTCCTCCACTTCCGTAATAACCATATCCACCATCACCAGCAAAGTTCCCATAACCAAAACTTGCCAAATATCCCGGAGCAAAATTCAGGAAATAATCAACCTCTTTCCCATCTTTGTCCATGGTTTTACCATAAGCTGCTCCATAAAAGCTTTTCCCCGTCCCCCGTTGTACATAATACAGGCCGGATTGAAGTGAAAACAATCCTGAACCAAAAGTATAACTCACAGCCGCACCGGCTTTAAAACCGACAGCAGCAGGCGAATCCTTGTACTTCGTCACATTCATTCCGGCCTCAGGAGTTACAGACCATTGTGCACTAACCTCCGTCACACACATCAACATCATCATCAACATCACGCAAGATGTAATCTTCTTCATCATCATTTCTCTCATTCTTAGTGAAACAAAAATTTGTAATACCTTTTGTCTCTAAGACAGAGTTAATGGAAAAAACCCCTACTCCGGATAAAACTTTTTTCTCAGGTCACGCCAGCCCCAAGAGAAAGTTATAGATACGCACAGCTGTTTCCCGCAACGCTTTCAAAGCCTTACCCATCTGATTCTCAACCGTCTTGATTGAGATATTCAGTTCTTCCGCAATCTCCTGGTACTTCAGGCCGTCGCGTTTGGAAAGTAAAAAGATTTTTTTGCGTTCGGGAGGTAAACCGTCGATAGCATTCCACAGCCGGGCATCGCGTTCGGCATTATACATCTGCTCCTCTTCCGACGAGTCTTCCATATCCGGAAACTGGTCGGTAGTCTGCAATTCGACCGGCTGAGTCACCAGCGACAGGGAACGGTTGCGTACTGCCTGATACATATAGGATTTAAGATTCTCAATCAACACATTATTGATATTCTTATCCCATACATCGGCAAAGGCTTGCTGTACAATATCCTCCGCATCATCTAACCGTTCAGTGAAACGGAGTGCAAACAAGCACAGAGGTTTATACAAATCCCTGAAATACTGTTCAAACTCTCCGCTGGAAATGATTGCCATACGTTTGCTATCTGTAACTATTCGCCACAAAGTAAAGCAGATTTCTTGATAGTCAGATATAATTTCAACATCTTTATCACATATTTAAGAAATTATGGGCTAAAGGATAGTTAATCTATTATCAAATCCAGCACGATTTATTGCAAGATTGTTATCTTTGTTGTGTAACAAAAAAGACAGGAGGTAGTATGAACCACATTTTACACAATAAACTGGAAGCTCTAAAGGAGCTTT
Organism: Parabacteroides goldsteinii; assembly: GCF_020091425.1. NCBI lineage: Bacteria > Pseudomonadati > Bacteroidota > Bacteroidia > Bacteroidales > Tannerellaceae > Parabacteroides > Parabacteroides goldsteinii. Next base: position 4,605,156 of record NZ_CP081906.1, read on the forward strand.
GTCGGCGGTATAAAGTAAAAAGCCTTTATGCTTTTGGTTCGGTAAATACACCCCGATTTACCGAAAAAAGCGATATCGACCTACTGATAGAGTTCGAGCCGGATATTTCTATTGAAGAATATACCGATAATTATTTTCTTTTACATAATAAACTAACAGAGTTGTTTCGAAGGAAAATCGATCTTGTCACTCATCGTTCACTCTCAAACCCATTCTTTATTGCCGATGTAGAACAGACAAAACAGCTTCTTTATGGCGCGTAGTATTCAGAAATATCTATATGATATACAACAATCGATCTCATCGATCGAGGAGTATCTGGGTGAGAAAAGAGATTTCTTCGCTTATGAACAAAACAAACTATTGCGTAGAGCAGTAGAACGGGAACTGGAAATTATCGGTGAAGCAGCAAAGCACATATTAGATATGGAACCCGACATTCAGATAGATGACGCCAGAAAGATTGTTGACCTGCGTAACTTTGTAATTCATGGCTATGATAAAGTCGACAACGTCATTATCTGGGGAGTAGTTAACAAAAATCTGCCGAAACTAAAAGAGCAAGTTGAAGACCTATTAGGAGGTTTCACCATATTATAAAGGCACACAGAATAGATCTCTGCGTGCCTCTCTTTTTTCTTCTAAACTATCCTGAAATCAATACGGCCGGAACCCGATAATTTCACGGACTTCCGCTAATGTTTTAGCGGCGCTTTCGCGGGCTTTTTCGGCTCCCATGCGGGCTACTTTCTCCATGTATTCCTCGTTGGAACGGATGTCGATAATCTTTTCGCGGATCGGTGCACAGAAGTTGTTGATATCTTCTGCCAGCTGCTTCTTCAAATCGCCGTAACGAATTTCGCAGTTGTTGTACTTTTCGTTGAAGAAATCGTATGTATCTTTCGTTGAAACGATATCCATCATGGCAAACAAGTTGGCAATCGGTTCGGACTTCACACTATTCGGTTCCGTAGGACCGGCATCGGTGACTGCCTTCATGACCTTTTTCTTGATTGCTTTTTCATCATCGATCAGATAGATGGCATTGCCTTCGCTCTTACCCATCTTACCGGAACCGTCCAGGCCAGGCACTTTTACTGCCTTCTCTGTCAGGTGGAATGATGCCGGTTCGGGGAAGAAATCGACTTCAAACGTTGAATTGAATCGGCGGGCAAAACGACGGGCCATCTCCATATTCTGTTCCTGGTCTTTTCCTACCGGCACTTTCACAGCTTTGTGGATGATGATATCACCGGCCATCAAAGTCGGGTAAGTCAATAGACCTGCACTTACACTATGACGGTTTCCTTCGTTGAAGATTTCTTTTTCCACGTCGCCTTCCGCCGTATTTACACGGTCGATATGAAGCATCTGACGCGCCTTATCCTTGAAAGAAGTCGTACGCATCAGTTCGCCGATACCGGCATTCATATTGAGGTAGAGATACAACTCTGCCACTTCACGCACGTCGCTCTGTATATAGATAGTCGCCTTTTCGGGATCGATGCCGCAGGCCAGATATTCAGCCAGGATTGTCTTCGCGCTGTTACGGATATTTTCCGGACGCGGATGCGTAGTCAGGGAGTGCCAGTCTGCAATAAAGAAAAAGCAATTATACTCATTCTGCATTTGCAGAAAACTCTTTACTGCTCCGAAGTAATTCCCCAGATGCAAATTACCTGTTGGCCTGATGCCACTTACTACTGTTTCCATTTCTAAATTCTTTATTTTATTCAAACAGCCGCAAAGATAGTAATTTTAGAATACAAATCCGTTCCAGAAAGACGAATTGTCTTTCGTTTTCTCCTGCTCCAAAGTCATTTGGTTGCGCAGTTTCTTAATCAGTTTGGCATGTTTCTTTTCTCCTGCCAGGTTATTCATCTCCCAAGGATCGGCCTTCAAATTGAACAGTTGGGTGGTACGCACGCCTTTTACATTATATTCGCACAGCTTCCATTCGCCATCGGATACGGCACGCTGGTTATCCATATAGCTGTAATAGAGATAATCGCGCACGGGTTTGTCTTCTTTGATGGCGGGGACAAGGCTCACGCCGTCTACCGAAGAAGGGATATTCGCACCGACCATCTCGCACAAAGTCGGGAAAACGTCGATCAGGTAACACAGCTTATCGCTCTTCTGTCCTTTGACGTCTTTGCCTGCCTGTTTAATCATCAGAGGTACACGGACACTATGTTCATACACATTCTGCTTGCCCATCAGACCGTGTTGTCCGACTGCCAATCCGTTATCGCCGGCAAAGACGATAATTGTATTTTCATATTCGCCCGTTTCTTTCAAGGCTTTCACGATATCGCCCACACGGCGGTCCACATGAGTGACCATGGCGTAGTATTCCATGATATGTTTCTTGATTTCGTCCGGCACACGGGGAATGGCGGCGAGTACCTCGTCACGGATCACCAGTTCGCCGTTGTCGAACGGATGCTTATCCATATAGTTCGGTGGCAACTGGATTTTGTCGAAGTCGTACTGGCGCATGTATTCGTCCGGCATGGTACGCGGGTCGTGCGGCGACATATAGGCAACGGAGAGGAAGAAGGGTTTGCCGGCTTCCTTTTGTTTTTCGATATATTCGACGGCATCTTCGGTAAAGATATCTACCGAGTGTTTGCCGGAGAGCATATATTCGCCTTTTTCATACGTAATGACATTGCTTTTTGCCCAATCTTTTACGACAGGGCGTTTATTGCTATAATCGCAATCAGCATTGTAGTCGTAGAGCGGTACGTTCCAGTGGTCCCACATGCCACCGAAGTAGATGCCTTTACCATCATTGAAGCAACGGTTCATTGCCTGATAGCCGTTATGCCATTTGCCGGTATGGAAGGAATTATAACCGGACTGCTGCAATGTTTCACCAATCAGTTTATGGTCTTCCGGAACAGTTGCCCCCTGCTTTTCCAGGGTGTAGAGATATTTACCGGTCATCAGCATGGCACGGCTCGGCATACTGACTGCGCCGGAGGTTCCGCCCATGATATGAGCGTTCGTAAAGACGGTACTCTCGGCGGCCAGTTTATCCAGATTGGGAGTGTGTATGTCCTCGACACCCAGGAAATCCATTGCTGTTCCGCGCATGTCATCCGCCAGTATCAGGATGATGTTGGGATTCTTGTCGGCGGCAAACAGGCTGGTTGCTGAAAGCATGGCCGTACTTAATAAAGTTAATTTCTTATTCATAAAAGATCTGTATTATGTTATGTGCTTTATATTTATTGCCATCCGAAGATAAATCTCTATTAAACAGGATGTTTTATTACTTGATTGCCTATGTAATCTGTTGCCGACGCTGTCGGCTAAATAAACGACAGTGTCGGCAAAGCTTTCGACAGTGTCAACAATATTGCCGACAGCGTCGGCAACAAATTACATAAGCAGATAAATAGAGTTACTTACCGGAGCTAAAGAATTACATCAAGGCGTAACCGGAATTACCCGGTAGCTTGTTCCCGCAGTAGTCGCAAATACTGTTTCGAAATATTCCTTCCCGTTGGAAGTTACCGGAGAAGACGATGCGATCTCCTTGCTTCCTTGCCTGATTGTTACCGGGACAGCTGTCCGCAAACGGCATTCGTTTCCTTTATTGGAAAGGAGGGTCGCCTCTGAAAGACTGCCTTGTTTCCATTGCATCGCTAATTCGAAGTTACCGCGTGCTTTCAGGCCGGACACGTTTCCTTCGCTCCATACGTCGGGCAAGGCCGGCAATAATTGAATAAACCCGGCATGGCTCTGCATCAACATTTCGGCGACACCGGCTGTATATCCGAAGTTTCCGTCGATCTGGAAAGGCGGACAAGCATCCAGCAAATTACTGTATAAACCTCCGCCGTTTCTTTTCTTCGGTCCGAACTGAACCGGGTTGAATAAGTTCCTGATAATTTCATAGGCATGATTGCCATCCAGCAGACGGGCCCAACAGTTAATCTTCCAGCCCATCGACCAACCGGTAGCTGCGTCGCCACGCAAGTTCAATGTCTGTTCTACAGCCTTAAACAACTCAGGCGTTTTATCCGGTGTGATTTGGTCGCCCGGATAGAAACCGTACAGATGAGATAAATGGCGATGTTGCGGGTCTTGCTCTTTAAAGTCATACATCCATTCCTGCAACTGGCCGCGGCTACCTATCTGATAAGGAAGCAGTTTAGCCAGTTTATCTTCCAGCTCTTTACGAAAGTCGGTATCCAGGTTAAACATTTCAGACATTTGGATGGTCCGCTCGAATGTTTCACGAATAATTGCCATATCCATTGTCGGCCCCATACTCAAAGCGGTTCTTTCGCCGCTGGGAGTAATAAACCAGTTCTCCGGAGAGACACCGACGGGAGTAACCAGACGGCCTTTTCCATCGTCAATCAACCAGTCGGCAAAGAACTCGGCAGCACCTTTCGTCAACGGGTAAGCCGTATTTTTCAAAAATTCCTTATCTCCGGAATACAGGTAATGCTCCCACAAATGGCTGCATAACCATCCCTGTACCATCGGCCAGAAAGAGGCGGAAGGGACATTGTCATTCGGCAGGGATTCGCGCCAGAGGGAAGTGTTATGATGAGCCACCCAACCCCGACGACCGTACATGTCACGGGCTGTCTCTGCTCCGGTTTCCGACAATTCCTTAATCAGAGTAAATAAGGGTTCCTGACATTCCGGCAGATTAGCGGTTTCAGCCATCCAATAATTCATTTCCAGATTGATATTCATAGTATATCCGCAGTTCCATGGCGGAACGACTTCCTTATTCCAGATTCCCTGTAAGTTCAACGGCTGGCCGCCGGGACGAGAACCACTGATCATCAAATAGCGTCCGTACTGGAACAGTAAGGCAGACAGAGCCGGGTCGGCTTTTTCATCAAAACGGATAATACGTTCGTCGGTAGGTAAAGCCAACTGCTCCTGGTCTGACACCAGTTCCAGTTTTACCCGGTCGAACAAATTCCGGTAATCATCCAGATGTCTATTTTTCAACTCTTTGTAATCATAAGCAACTGCCTTATCCAATATACCGGCTGCTTTCTGAGCCGGGTCTATTCCTTCCAGGCTCGGACTTTTATCGTAACCATTATAGCTGGTAGCCAGACTCATGACGAAATAAACTTCATCCGTTCCGCTGACATGTATACCTGAATCTGTGATTTCGCAAGTACCGCCTGAAGGTAAAACAGGCTTGATTTGTGCCTCAAACAACATGCCTTTGTTGTCTATTTCTTCACCGTATAATACCCGTTTATCAAACTTCCGGTTACCTTTCTCATCGTACAGCTCCGGGTGTTTATGCTGGTCGCCCCAGGTTTCCATCTGTTCGAACGTGCGGCGTTCCACATATCCGGGCGCCTTGCCTTGCACAGCCAGACGGTCGTTCTTGCTTTTTTGTACAGCAGTCGGATGCTCCGATGTGAAATTGAGGGAAATATCGATGCCGTCCGGCTTATCACTCTTCAGGCGGACAACAATCACATTCTCGGGATTCGATGCAAAGACCTCGCGTTCATATGCTATGCCATTCTGCACATAACGCGTACCGGCTATGGCATCCGATATATTCAGGTCGCGTTTGTATCCGCTGACTTCACCGGATTTATTGTTCTTAATATGAAGATCGGCAAAAGGTTGGTAATACTGATGCAAACGTCCCAGCCAGTTTTCACATACCAGGTCGGTTGCTTCTTTATATTTTTCTTTTTTCATCAACCCCACCACTTTGTCGAACATCTCCGGGGTGACCTTTATATCTTTGAAGATGACCGAAGGCTCTCCACTGTATAAAGTATTTTCATTCAACTGTAACTGTTCCGAGTCCACACCTCCGAACACCATAGCACCTGCATGACCGTTCCCTATGGGCAAGGCTTCATTCCAGTTCTCCGCCGGGCGATCATACCATAAAGACAATGGCTTCTCCCTTGGTGTTTCCGCACACGCAACAAAAGCGAATGCAAACAAAAAATAAGATAAAATGCGCATAATGATGATATTAGAATTATAATTGATAAAACAATGTCTCCGGACAACAAAAGTAGTTGTTTTCCGGAGACATCAAAAGCTTTTAAACTATTTTCAATCAGAGCAAGTCTATATTACCCAAAGTAAGCTTGCCTTCCTGTGCCATTACAGTAGGTTCTATACGCACATAACGGGCAGCAACAGTATTCTTGAAATAATGGAAACGTTTAGTCGGATCGTTCACTAAATTCCCAAACTCCACACTTTCCACTGTTTTCCATTGCTGTCCGTCATCACTGACTTTGACAACAACTTTGGTCACACCTCCTTTGAAGTTCTTACCGGCCTGTGGCGCATAAGCCAATCCGCTTAGTTCCTGACTCTTTCCTAAGTCAATAGTCAGATACAACGGATTACCTTTCACCTCTGACAACTTCCAGTCTTTCTTAATCAATCCCAGTCGTTCACTGGCCACAGCACCTTTTTCACCATGTAAAACAGCAACCGCTTTCAATTCACAACGGTCCAATACAACCGGTTCTTTATATTCGGTAGAAGTTTCGCCTGGTTCAGTACCATCTGTCGTATAATAAATCTTATATCCGGCATTCAAATTTCCAGCGGCATTTTCTCCATGAGGTTTCCACCCGAACTCGTGCATTTTAGGTTCGATTTTAACCAGTCCATCCATATCCCGCCTAAAGCTCAACCGGGGCGGACGAGACTTGTAATAATGGGCTGAGATATGGTTGATAGCCGGAGTCATACGGGATTCCAACAAACGGAAACGAAGCTTGTCGGTCGTCACCTCCGGGAAACGAAGGATACGCTTATAACCGATATTGGTCGATACGGCAATCTCTTTCCATGCCCCGTCGATCCATGCGTCTACCGCATGTTTCTCCACACGTTCGCTATGAGTGGCAATGGCTTCCTGAAGCATGATACGGTTGAGGGTAACAGGAGAAGACATCGTAACAGTAAACTCCTTCTCTTTCATCAACAAATAAGTATCATTCTTTCCATCCAATACTTCTTTCGGACCTTTAGCACCAGCCAACAAATCCGTGCCGTATGTCTCGCGAATACGTTTACCGGCCTCTTTCAACGACTCAACATCTGCCGGAGAGAATTTACCGTCACGGTTAGGCGGTATGTTCAACAGGAAAGTAGAGTTACCTCCAACAGCCCGTTCATAAATATCGAACACATCATCGGCACTTCTCACTTTCTGATGTGTGTCATCGCGGTAGAACCAACCTTCGCGGATGGACGTATTGGTTTCCGCCTGCTGGTAATGTAGGTATTTCGCCTGATATAGTTTCTCACGATCGCCCAGCACGGGGTCTGTCATATCAGCAAACTGTGTCATTGTATCCGGATCTGCCTGGTAAGTGATTACGTTCCATTCCGTAGGACGGGTTCCACCGGCCTCATTACCACACCAGCGAACATCTTCACGACCGAATATCACAGCATCCGGAGCCAGTTTATGAATCAGTTCTTTCCATGCCGGATAGTTGTAAGTCTGGCCACCTTTCCGCTTCGGATGCGCACCGTCAAACCAGACTTCATGTATCGGACCATATTCGGTCAGTATTTCGAACAACTGGTTCAGGAAATATTCATTGTAATCGTCCACCACAAACTCAAATTTCGTTTGATTGGCAAACGGTCTGCCCGGCACTTCGCGCGGGATGGTTCGTTTTGTATATTCACTGAGATTTCCATATAATCCGTCAGGACTTTCTATCTGGAATAAATCGGCCGGTGAAAGATAAACACCCAGCTTCAATCCGTATTTCTGACAGGAAGCGGACAAGTCTTTTAAGACATCGCCTTTACCGTCCCGGAAATTCGACGACATAATGCCATGTTTTGTATAACGGCTTTGCCAAAGAACGAAGCCGTCATGATGCTTCACGGTGATAATAACCATTTTCATGCCGGCAGCTTTCATCGCTTCACACCACTGGTCGGTATCAAGTTCCTTCAGATCGAACACTTTCGGATCTTCCATACCGTTCCCCCATTCCATCCGGGTAAACGTATTCGGCCCGAAATGAATAAAAGCAATAAATTCATTTTGCAGTGCAGCCAACTGGTTCGGAGTCGGAACGACATGGGCCGCCTTCTCAATAATAGCTTCCTTACTGTCGCCCTCCTCAATTTTAATCGTATTTTGCAAAGGCATACTCGACTCCTGCGTTTGAGAACAGGCAGAAAGAAGCATAGTCCCTAACAAAAATGAATAGATTTTTTTCATGTGTTTTATATGATAAATATGTTGAGAAACCAAAAATACGCTTTAATTCTCTAATTCAATAAATTAACCGGAAGAAAAAATTACGCAAAGGTTTACGGATATTTCTTTACTTGTCGGTAAATTCCACATAGACATCTTCAATGGTCGACACCAAAGGATAAACGCCTATAGAATCACCCAACCCGACTTCTTTCGGTGCAGGAGGCATAAAATCAGCCTTTACTCCTTTTACATCAGCCCCCTCTTCTGTCAATGTCACAATAGCATACAGAGGTTTATCATACATCATAGAATATGCCATCAGGCCATATTTATCATTGATTTCTTTTGGAAATCGCTTCTCTGTCATAGTCTCCTTGCCGATCCACACATAGGAAGCACTATTGATCTGCATATAGGTGATCCCATTGATATTTTTCGTGTAATTACTATGGTTATGCCCGCTGAAAGCAAGTAGCACTTTCTTAAATCCCGCACGTTTGTTTTCCTTTTCCAGAATGTTCCGCACTTCTACACCGTTTTTAAGTTCACTATCCAAACTTTGATGAGACAGCAAAACGGTCTTCAAGTCCGTTGATGCCAAATCCTTTTCCAGCCATTCCATTTGCTCCTTGTCCATATACGAATGGTTGCTCAACGGATACTTCCCATAATTCGCATGGTCATAATGATGAATTTCTTCACCATCGGAATAATTATTGCCATCAAGTACCACAAAATGAAAATTACCCTTGTCAAATGAATAATAACGATTCGGCATACCCATTCCCACTACATATTCATCTACACTGTAACGGTCAAGGTCATGATTCCCTATGGCATGATGTTTTTCTCCTTTAAAACTGTTCCATACATCTCTGTACACTTGGCTCGCACTGTCAAGTCGACAAAAATCCCCTAGTTCAATGATAAAATCGACATTCTCATCACTGGCCGCTTTAATAAATGTTTCAACACGTTCCTTCCCGCCCGGAACATCCGGTGCATGAAAATCCGATGCAATGGCGAATCTTACCGGTGCTTCTTTTTTTACACAAGATGTCATTACCGTCCCCATCATGGTTACAGCTAAAAACAAATGCACTAATTTCAAATAGTTCATAAATTTAATTATTGTTTTATTAAATATCGATTACTACCTTGACGAATATCCAAACACTTCTGCCATAAGGCTTTAATAAGTCATTAAGTTTTTTCCATTTCAAAAGTATGTCATTATTTCCCAATTCGTCCCAATTGTAAGAAGAAAAATTTACGCAAAGGTTTGCATACCCTACTGAACCAATGTGTTTTTATTGGTTTTCACACAAATCCATCCCATCCACACATATATTTACATAATTCAGAAACAAAAAAATAAAAATCATACATTTTTCAATCTTGCTTTATTTTTAGGTACACTCGAAGTACCACTACCGGTGCACGATATACCAGCGGTGACGCTTCGAATGTTCCTATGAATTACCCGGATTTAATATCAGTCATCGATTGTTTAGAATTTACTCCAGAAACACCTCTACGTCTTTCATACGGCTGGCTGGAAGAACTTCCAATTTTTGAATTCTACCACCACTATATTCGACCTCAACAGTTGTGTTCTGTGGTGCATGTAACTTAAAATACACATCTTTCTCTTTGGGCCAACAAGGTAATATATGTATTTTATCACCTACTGTCTGCAACAACATCTCCTGCAAACCAATCATACCTGATCCTCCCCAATTATGATCCGGAACCCAATCATGCCCTGGTCCCCAAAACGTAGGAAAACGTCGTTCTGCACTTTTCAACTTCTGCATGTTATAACTGTACGCCTCATCTACCATCCCCATTCGTGCATAAAAAATACCATCCTGGTGCCAACTGATTACCATATTTTTAGGGAAACTCCCATGCTTCCAAGTATTCTTAAACAACTGAATTTTATTACTATTAATATCATATCGGTTAAACGGAAAAAGTGGATAAAATTGCGGACACTCCACATTTTGATATTTAATAAACGATTCTGCCGGTTTCACTATTGTATCCCCTTTCATCACATCATAATACAGACCGGGCAATCGCTGCAAATAAGAAGAGAAGTAAGTCCTATCCTTTTCTGAAATAGAATCACTCTTCAACCTCAGTAACTCCTCCAAACAAGAATGAATACCCGAAACCAAATCCGCAGGATTCTTCGCTCCACGATATGATTCACAGGAAGTAGACGGGAAAAATACTAGCTTACCGTTATTATCCAAAGCTTTCCCGGTCCTCATCAATTCTCTTTTCTGATAATGTTCATCGAAAAAGATCAAGGCATTTTTGATAAAAGGCATATATTCGTCAATATTCCTGCCGGTAAAACGATGATATTCCAAAATCATATAGGCATGTTCGACCTGTGATTCCCAATGATAGGCAATAGAACCATTAGCCATAACTCCATGTTCCACCGGCTCAAAATAAGTGTTGACAGCTTTTATCTCCGGCGAACCGAATGGCAGTTCTTTTCCCCGTTGCCTAATATTACTATCATTCCAGCCCCATCCAGCTCCAAAATCAAGTCCTGCATCATTTGCATATTCGCAGAACATGGCGCCATTGTGTCCAAAATATTCCTGAACCCTCAATTGTGCACCCTTCAATCCACGTTTATACAAATTAAACTGGGCTATCATCCCGTCAAAATCTCCACTTTTTAACAGAGGCCAAAAAAGAAGACGTTGATTTTGCGCCGTAAAAACATCTCCACCCCATTGTCGCCAATCCGGATCATGCTCTAATCTGGAATCGACATATGCAGGGTCAAAAGTAAGATTCCCTCCATTAAATTTAGAAGGATATTCTCCATATAAATTACAACCTAACTGATAGCGAAATAACTGATAGTTACGACCGACCTCCCACAAACAGGCAGAATCCCTTCTGGTTGGATCTGTAATTATCCAACTTTGATTCCAAAATTCTCTCCACCATTCTGTGTTTCTCTCCGGATTTCCTTTTTCATTATTTGCCACAGCAGCCTTTTCTTTTAAACAGGAGATCCATTGATTAACATCTGCAGTTTGCTCCTTATAAGTTGCAATCTGGAAATGATAGTCATTACTGGCCTTTTTACTTTTCAGAGACCAGGATTTAAAATCGGTGTTGCAATACTTTCCTTCTGTTATACTTCCAGCGACCAAATTATCTCCAAATATAAAGCCTCCGAATGTCAGATTACTAATAGTATTGCATATTTCATCTTTATAACGGGAAAGCTTCTGTTGCTCGATCATTACATCCGGTGATAAGGTATTCCCTGTATTCCTATGATAAAACAGAATCCCATTTTCAGAAAAAACAATCTGATCTTTTTTCTTGATAACTTTCCCCGGATAACCTTCCAGTCCAAAACAACCGAAACGTCCTCTATTTTTATCAGTCAGTTCCTTATCTTCCGTTCTCCAATTCTCGTAAAAAGCTTCTAATGCTATTTTTTTATTCGAATGCATGTCAAAATGGATAGACTGGGTAAATATATCTACCCAGACTTTGATACAAACAGACTCTCCGTTATCCTTATTGGCCGATATCAGAATGGAACCATCTTTCAGTTTTAAACATTGTTCAAATTTAGTATATTGAATAAATGGGTTAGGAGAAAGACGTAATCGGACACGCCCTAATTTCAAATATTCTCCGTTTTCGCTAAAACAGCCACTTTTCTGCATATAAAGTAAAATATCACCAGACTCGACCCACACATTACAACAGATATCTCCTCCTCCAAATGGCATAGATTCCGATGCATTCAAAGATGGTTGATCCCAAATGACATTGTACATGTCAGTCCACAGGGAAAGCTTTTCCTTCTTTCCCGAATATTGACAAGAAAATAATGCTAGAAAACAAATTGAATATTTTAAATAGTCCCCAAAACTCATAATATCTATTTTTTTTCCAAGAATTCATATAACTCTGCTGCTGTCATCAATAGACTTCCGACCGAATAGCCTCTAACCGATTTCTTTTCAACCTTTCCCGGTTTATCTGCCACCATTTGAACCCAGCCAATTTTTCCTTCTGTATTTACAGCTTTTACCAATGCATTCCAACCCTTTTCTACAGCCGGCATATATTTATCCTTAGGTAAATGCCCCTGGTTAACGCCATAAGCCAAAGCATAAGTAAATAGACCTGTTCCACTTGTTTCCGGCATAGGAAAAGTCTCTTTGTTCAACAAACTAGAACGCCAATAACCATCTTCCCCCTGAAGTTCGATCAGTTTTTCACACATCTCCCGATATAATTGCAGATAAAACGGACGGTACTTTTTATCCTCTTCCGGCAGATTCTTCAATACCTCCACTAAACCCGCTATTACCCAACCATTACCACGGCTCCAGAAAACCTTTGTCCCATTTTCATCTTTCGTATCTAGATATCTTGCATCCCGATAAAACAAATGCTCCTCTTTGTCATATAAATGATCATATGTTGCCAAAAATTCCTTATGTGCAAACTTCATATATTTTTTGTTCCCTGTCAGAGTGTATAAACGAGCATATACAGGGGGAGCCATATATAAAGCATCACACCACCACCAACGATCACTATGCCCCTTCGTTACATCGATATTTTCTGCCGGAGGATTAGCCATCACCCAATCAACCCGGGCTTTTGTCGGGACCAACATATTCTCTTTTTTAAACTTAGCATACATATCCAAATAGGCCTGTCCAACACAAAGATCATCACCATGATACATTCTGTTACCCACTTGCCAGGAGAAACCTGAAAATATCTTATTCAGAAAATCGATATAGCCTTTATTATTAGAGCAGTCAGCCCAATCAAATAAACCATTGTACAGAACACCGCTTACCCATCCCTGATTACAACTATTTCTATTTACTTTATAATCTTTCATTTGCCAATCAAAGACAGCATTTGCCACTTGTGATATTGCCTCTTTATTCAACTCCGAGCTGAAGCCTTTTGCTTTTTGATTGATACGGATCGCCGAATTGTATGCTCTGAAACCCGGATACTCATAGTTATACATCCATAAAACATCCGGTTGGCCTCCCTTATGATTTCTAACGACAAATGGTCGTACATTATCACGTGAAGACTCACTGGTGATCGTTTCCGTTTTCCACTTTTCTTTACCTCCGACAAAAATCCATCGCTCAATCTCAAAAACATTGTTTATTGGTCGGGAAGTATAAACGATTGAAGGATTTTCATGATCCAAATAAACACCACCGGAATAATTACATTCATATTCAGGTTTTTCTTTTACATAATTTGATCGCTGAAACCATTGCCCGGCTTTAGTAATAAGATGATTTTCCCACTCACTACCAGTCCAACGGGCATACCAATAAGAATGACTGTTATCCCGATCACTGAAACGAGCATACACAAGTACTGGATTTTCATCCTTATCGAATGCAATATCCCAGATCCAGGCTTTATCGAATGTTTTTGTAGCATCATATACTTTATCAACCTGACTGGGCATAACTGCATGCTCCATACTCTCTGACACAACATCTCCGTTTGCCTTACATAATTTTCCATCTTTATACATCATGAAATAGATAGAATTGGTTGCCCTATCCCGCGGATGTGCATCAGTAAAAGCAAAAAAGATTTTATCTTTATGGTTCGTTGTCATTTTCATGTATGGACGTCCACTCTCACCGTAAATACTATCGTTGACAACAATTGTTACCGGAGCACTCCAATTCTTTAAATCATCACTTGCAATAAAAGTCGGTTTAAAATTACGTCCCCTAAAAAAGAGATAAGTTCTATTATTCTCTCCAGAAAGCATTGCAGCATTCGTATAACAAACCCCAAGATTTCCCGGCATTTTAGGAACAATCGAATCTAATTTACTCCATGAACTAATATCCACCGGCTTTTCAGTCGTTGCATAATAGATTGGAGAATTTGTCGTTCCCCCATGTGCCGAAAAGAAAATCATAATACGTTTGTCCGGGAGAATCATTACAGAAGGATTAGCATGATCGTCATAGTCCAGCTGATCCTTCAATTTATATTGTTTTTTCTGCTGATTAACCGGATCATAAGAGAAAGCCCATATACTTCCTTGTTTATCAACAAATCCTCCTATTATTTTATTTTCCACATAGACAGCCCTTGGATCAGAGAACCAACACCAGGCGCCATCCTGTGTAACAAATGCATAATCTTCTGCATAAGAAGGGGCCTCATCATACTGTTGAGCACACAAATTCCCCTGACAAAAAATTAAAATGAGTAATATAATACCTACCAAGTTTTTCATAAATACTTATTTTTTATAATTCCAACTAGCTTTTTCTATTTAAAGAGCATGGTCCGCCTTTACTTCTTTGCCACTCCAAGCTTTCAGATTAGTCCATTCGGCAAACGGCTCCGACCAAAATTCATCCGTTGTCGGCAATCCCAGCGCCAGCAGACCGACAGCACACAAATACACGCTACCAGTATTGATATACGATTCGGACATATCGAGTTGTTCACCGGTAAATCCAACACGTAGCCAACCATCCGAATCAAAATTGGCCGGAGACTTAAATTGGTTACGTATCACTGTCGTCAATGCACAACGGACTTGTGCCGGCTTAACTCTTCCTGGTAACATATGTAATAATGCAGCTTGGCTTAATGCATGAAAAGCACCGAACCGATAACAAATAGAACGGCCCACTGCAGGGAAGGTCCCTTCCGGAGAGATAAAACGTTCCAGTTGTTCTGCATACCGAGTATGACGTTTCAATTGTATTTCCAGAAAATCTGCACCTTCCAAATGATGTTTTTTCATCATTTTCAAAACATCGGTCAACATTGGATGAATGACAAAACTGTTATAATAGTCCATATGAAAAAACTTTCCATCTCCATAAATGGCATCGCCTTTATACCACTGGTCACGGAATTTAAAAACTCCGTATGTCAAACGCCCCATATCACATTCGCCGGTAAATTCCAGCAATGCAGCTTCCACCATAGAAGCAAATAGCAACCAGTTGTTTTCTCCAGGTTTAATACCCCGGCTACGTTTAAGTTCTGTGATCATCCGTTTTTGAGTCTGATCATCCAACTTCTCCCACAATTGTTTAGGAGCACGAAGCAATCCTTGAGCTAAAAAGGCAGCGTCAACCAACGGTTGGGAAGGTTCTCCGAAAACCAAATAATCCGGAGCACTAGGATCAACAGCATTCCTTAATCCTCTTACTGCCAAATCAATATATTTCGCCCGCAATTGACCTTCCGGGGTATTATCCGGTCCGAGTTCTAGCCATGGAGCTATTCCGCAAATCAAACGTCCGACAGCTTCCAGATGCGAAAACTTACTTCTTGTCTTCGATAAAGACTCATAAGGCATATTCTTTTTCAATGTGTTCTGACTCAGATTAATCAATACAGGATCGGCAATGCGTGTCATCGCACCTATCCAGACAATCCGGTCATCCTCTTGCGCTTTAACAAAAGGAACATATACTAAAGCTACGACAACCAACAATAATTTAAAAGTATGTTTTATCATGTTATGTAGAGTTTTTAATTATCAAACGTAAAACTTCTATTCCAAAAGACTACCATTCGACCTGTAACATGTTCCTTATACAAATAGGAACACTCCAGGCCAAATGGTAACAAATGACATACTATTAATTGGTATAATCCAATTCTGCAGCCTTCGCTTCTTCCAGATTGTCAAACGGAGTTACATTATACTCATATCCAGCATATCCCTTGTTTTGATTGATGCGACCTTCTCTGTTCGCATCAATGGTACCTTGAGGGATCGGGAAGAATATATGATACGGAGCAATAGTATACTTTACTCCGGAACGAGTTTTTATACCCGAATTATAGAAATTATTGTATTTACAAATCCTTTGCCACCAATAACTATCATCAGACAATTTTTCTTCCGTATAAGTCTTTCCGAATTCATCAGTCTGTCCTGTCAATGCGAAAATATAAGAAACACGACTTAATTCAACATGACGCCATTCTTCCAGATATAATTCTCTTGCTCTTTCGTCCATTATAACTCCCATATTCATTTCTCCCGGAGTAAACAGTATTGAACATTGGGATCTTTTACGAATCGTATTGACATCTTCTGCAGCTTTAGCTACATCCCCTTTCCACATATACGCTTCAGCTCTCAAAAGATACGTTTCGGCCAAACGAAACATATACCAATCTCCTTCTCCTCCTTCATAGTTATTGCTATTCTCATAATTAGGATCTTCTACCCAAGTTTTATAATGAGGCCAGTTAAACCAGTTTCGTATCGTATCGGAACATAACAATTCTCCATTATCCCCATACAAACGAATATTTTTCCCTGCATACTCATTTCCCTCCGAGAATAATTTAGGATGATTATATTTGAAATTTTCCATTACCATCCAATTTCCATGTTTCACGCTATGGCGCAAATCTGTCGAATCATTTACCCACAACGTATATTGGTTATAATTCGTTGGACGCATGCGAGCAACTCCACGCCCATAAGTTTTTTTATAATTGAAATAAGTTGTAGTAATATCCATGCCTTGTTTACCATTCGGAGTCATGATTCCAATAGCTCCAGCAGCAGGCCAAAAAGGAACTGCATTACGCATTGTTTTAAGACGAATACTACTTTCCGCTGATTCATTACGACTAATCATACAAAAGATTGCTTCTTTATTCGCCGATGTCATTTTATTTTCAGGTCTGTGTAAATCCCAGATTACATTGCGTGTAACAGGATGAACATCCGGCATCGGATTGATAAAGGTTCCGAAATTTTCAGTCATTAACGCATATCCTGAGTTATTGATTAAAATATTAGCCTCTTCAATTGCTTTATCAAACTGTCCTGTTGCCAAATAACATTTAATCAATAAATGGCGACAAGTTCCTTTATCAATCATACCTCCATAATCAGCAACTTCCGGCACATTTTGAACAGCATATTCCAAATCTTTTGTGATCATATCCAGAATAACGGAACGCTTTGTCGATTTATAATCGAATTTTGTACCCTGTACTTCTCTCGTAAACAACGGTATATCCTTATATTGAAAGACTGTATTAAAATATCTGTAGGCACGGTGAAAATAAGCTCTTCCCAACATTTCATCATGTAACTTAGGATCCAGTCCCTCTACATAGTCAATATTCGTAATGATGGAATTTGCATATTTAATACCAGCATAAGCTTGACTCCAAAAGTAAGTATACCTTATCGTTGAAGCATTATCAGTAGCAGTAGGTTGCATCAGTGTAACAAGATCAATCCCTACTCCAGGTATTGAAGGCTGGTCTGTTGTTCCATTCACCGCCATCTCTGAAAAAAGATTTTCAGAAACAAAAGGAGCTCCGTCCGCATCTTGCCAATGAAAATACATATTGCGTAAATGCTTGTCACAAGTAGCTAAAGCAGACTCTAGTCCTTCCTTTGTTCTAAAAGTCTTGGATGGCTCATAAAAAGAGAGAGGGTCCGGTTTCAAAAAATCCTCAGAACATCCAGAAATCATCAATGCTGATGACAAAACTGCAGCCATCATAATATATTTAATATGCTTTTTATTTTTCATGTTTTATTGTTTTTATAACGTTAAACTTAAACCGAAATTAAATGAAACAGGAACCAGACTTCCGTATTCCGGATCATTATACTGCCATTCCTTAGTCCAGCAAGCCACATTACGAACACTTCCCGATACACGCAGTCCTCCTAAATGGTATTTCGATAAAAACTTTTTAGGTACATTGTACTCCAGTGCAATACTTTCCAAACGTATAAATGACTTATCTATAATACGTTGACCACCACTAGCCACATTCGAACCACCTAAGCGGGCATAATCATTCGTAGGATTCTCCGGAGTCCAATATTTTAGCTTATACACATTTTGTCGCTCTGCTTCATATCCACTATTAATAAACTCTTCAGAACCTTTCTGTCCCCACTTAGAATAAATATTTACAGAGACATTAAAATTCTTCCAAAATGTAAAGTCATTTCTAAACGACCAACGGAAACGGGGGGAAGTAGATCCTAAAAATACTTTATCATCATTGGAATATCTTCTGTTTTCGACATCATATATATCTTTGAATTTAGGGTCTCCCGGAACCTGTTTATATTTAGCAGCCTCCTCTTCTTCACCTAACTGCCAGATTCCTTCATATTGATAATTCCATATTTCATTAATATCATGACCGATAAACCATTTATTCTTTTCATCATCCACTTCTTTTCTTCCAATTACATTACCATTTTCATCCAATACATCTTCATAAGTATAATATAAATGCACGATCTTATTCCTGTTCAGGGAAACATTCAGGCTGGAATTCCATTCAAAATTCCTATTCTGAATATTCAATGTATTTAGTGTCAATTCAAAACCTTTATTCTGAACTTCACCCAAATTTGTGGTAATGCTTGAAAAACCGGTAATATCAGACAAGCTCTGACTCATAACCAAATCTGTAGTTGGCATATGGTAATATTCAATACTACCTATGATACGATCATTCAGGAAGCCAAAATCAAGTCCAAAGTTCCAGGAAGTAGTTCTTTCCCAACGCAGGTTCGGATTCGCCATACGACTGACATACAACATTGAAATTTCCTGCAAAGATCCATTTGAACCTATATAACCATAAGGCCCTGATCCGGTCGTCAAGTTAGAGAGGGCATCATATATTCCGACACCACGATTACCGTTGGATCCCCAAGAAGCTCTTAACTTACCACGGCTCATCGGTTCCCAGGTAAAAAAGTCCTCTTCCGTAAATGCCCAGGCCAAAGCAGCCGACATGAAAGTTGCTCTCGGATTCGATGTTCCAAACGCAGAATATCCATCACGACGAACCGATAACGTTGTCATATATTTATCATCATACGAATAGAATAGACGAGCTAACAAGGCATCCCCCGTACTGTGAGTATCTTCTGTTAAAAAAGAACTTTTTAATTTGTCGGCACCTCCTACATAATGTAGCCCCAATGCATCTGTCGGAATAAAATCACGTGCATTAATTTTATCTGTCCATTTTCTATGTTCCTCGGCTTCCTGAGCCAATGTTACATTCACTTTATGCTTTTTAGCAAAAGTATAATCCCAGTTAATCGTATTATTAACCAACCACTCAAATCGCTGTGTTTGTTCTCTGTCTACAGCACCATTATGTTTCGTTTTCCATTCCGGATGCTGTGAAGACTCGTGATAACGATTATGATACCATTGGAAACGCGGAGTAAAATTAAGCGTATAGCTAATATTAAAAGGTAATTTAATCTTTGCCGTCAAAATAGTATTCAGTGTAGTATAACCACGTTCCAAATCTTTATACTGTCTATCAAAACGATAGTTATACCCCATATTTAAAGGATTTTCACCCATAGGATGCCATGCCAAACTACCGTCTTCTTCATAAGGCGTAGAATATGGAGAGTTCTTTTTTAATACATCTTCCGGCTTTACAGCTAAATTTCCATCTGTGCGATCCTGAAAATTCACATTTGCTCCTAAAGTCAAGAAATTGGCAACGGTGGCATCTACCTTTAGATTCGAACGAATACTCTTATAATCATCCCCAACAATTTGTCCTTTTGAATCCAAATATCCCAATGAGAAATAATAATTCACCTTTTCGCCACGACCGGAAATACTCGCATTATAGTCCTGCTTGATTCCTGTTCGATATGCTTCATCGTACCAATCATACGTTTTACCGGCAAAATAGTTTTCTTTTTCTTTATCGAACAAGCCTAAACGACTCAGCCAGATTTCATCATCTGTCCCCTGTTCTACAGACATTGCTCTCCACTCATCAATCGTTAAACCATATTTCTTCAGATTTGTAGCAGTCGGTTGTCTATATTTACCCGGATTAACAAAACCAGTCTGGCTGTCAAACCAATCTGAACGAAAGTCCAGATATTCATTGGCATCGTACACTTTGCGTTGTCTTCCCATAGTGACAACTCCCCAGTTAGCATCAAAACGTACAGTCGGTTTTTCTGATTTTCCTTTTTTAGTCGTTATAATAATAACACCATTGGCCGACTTGGCACCAAACACTGCAGCAGAAGATGCATCCTTCAGTACATCTAACTGATCAATATCCTGAGGATTGATTTCTGATAATTCACCAAAAAATATAACATTATCCACTACGATCAAAGGATCATTATTACCCGATAATGAACGCTGGCCTCTGACCTGCAATGATCCGCCACCTTTGGCAGAAGAACTAACTCCGACATTCAAACCCGGTACTCCTGTCCGTAAAATATCTTGTACCGTAGTAATACCTTCTTTAAGCAACTTATCAGGACGTACTTGGGCTACGGCACCTGTAAGATCTCTTTTACGCATCGTACCATAACCGACTACTACAACCTCATCTAAAGCCTGTGTATCCTCCTGCATCGTAATATTAAGAACTGTTTTTCCCTTCACATTAACACTCTGACTCAAATAGCCAATAAATGAGAACTGAAGAGTCGCACCATCACCTACTTCCAATGAATAGTTTCCATCTACATCTGTAATAATACCATTAGATGTTCCTATCTCTACAACATTAGCTCCGATTATCGGTTCTCCTTTAGCGTCAATTACAACTCCTGTTACCTTTTTCTTATTCTGTTTTATCTCCTGAATGCCTTTGGATAAGGTGATATAATTATTTTCAAATACATAATTAATATTGGCATTCCTGCACACTTCTTCCAAAAGTTCCGTCACTTTAGCTGAGGTCTTTTTAAAAGAGATCAGCTTATCCACATCTACATCCTGATTTCGGAAAACAACTAAATAGTCAGTCTGTAACTCAATCTCTTTTATCAACTGCTTGATAGAAATATTATTTTGTTTGATTTTAACAATTGTGTTTTGCGCATCCATATCTGTTGCCATCAACTGACATACACAGACAAATAAAAGTAATAGCGATATTCTCATAATCCTAAAAAAATCTTTAACGCTGTTATTATGCACAGCAAAATACTGTAACAAAGTTTTTCTTTTCATACATTTGTTCAATGTTTAAAGTGAATACTAAAAAATTTTACGTCTTGTGTTTACTTTACATCGGCGGCAGTTGTTGGTAGCTTCTGCCGCTTTTGTTTTTACTTGTGTTATTTCCTCATAAGCATTTCGTTTTTAGTTTAACATTCTATTTACTTAAGGTTATTATATTCCGGTCTTTATCTTTTTCTACTTTAAATTTCCGTATTTGCTGCAATACCCGAAATACATCATCCAGACTATCACGCTGCCTGAACTTACCTGTATAAGTATCATTAAACAAGGAAGCATCTTTTACTATAATCCTAACGTCGTAATATAACTCCATTTTCTTCAGAATATCGATCAGAGGCTCGTTTTCAAAGGCATAAATACCCTCACGCCACAAAAAACGCTCTTCGAGGCTTATCTGTGATACAATCATTTTTCCCTCTGAAACAGTAACTTGTTGATCCGGCTTCAAAATAATCCCTTCTTTCTCCTTATCAGGAAAAAATACTTTGACAGTACCTTCCAACAAACTAGTCTGTATATATCCGGCATCCGGATAGCAGTAAACGTTAAACTGCGTACCCAGTACTTTCATATCGATATCCTGTGTTGAGACAATAAACGGTTTTGAAGGATTTTTCGCCACATTAAAGAAAGCCTCTCCTTCAACAGTCACTCGTCTTTCTTTCCCAACAAACTGGGCCGGATAAACCAACCTCGACTTTGCATTTAACCAAACCTCCGTTCCATCCTGTAAAACAAGTTGTGCACGTTGCCCGGCTGGTGTATATAAAGTATTCATTGTATTGGATAATAAATTCTGTTGCAAACTATTCTGCATATATAAATATGTCAATATACTTGATGATACGACTAATACTGCAACAACTGCCGCATAACTTAATCGCCGTACCCACAGTTTTAAGCTAACTCCACGTTGTTTCGCGGAAATAAACTGATCAAATTTATCTTTGCCGACCTCCCTGTTTTCCATCTGATGCCCCAGATTCAATAAAGCGTACATATTCTGATATTCCGCAAATTGCCTCTTCAGTTCCTCATTTGCTTCAACATCATGCAGCAGGGATAAACGTTCCTCCGGGGAAAGCTCCTCATAAAAGTATTTTTCTATTCGTTCGTCCATATTTTCCGTTTAATAATTAATAAACGGATGAAGGGATGAAAACCCCCAAAGGAGATATTCAATTTTTTAGTTATTCAGAAAAAATAAAAGAAGAGGCAAGTAGTCTTTCAGTTCAGATTTTAGTTTCTTATAAGCAATGTTCATTTGGTTTTCAACAGTTTTAAGAGATATATTCATTTCTACGGCAATATCTTTCTGTTTCTTCCCTTCTATTTTACTTTTAATAAAAATCTCTCGGCATTTATCCGGTAAAGAATTTATCACTTCCGATATTATCTTTTCAATATCCTGTTCCGACAAAAGTGATTGGTCAAATAATTCCAATGACGCCAGTTTTACTTTTAAAGTAATCTGATACTCTTCTTGCATTTGGCTTACAGCCTCTCTTACAACGATATCATGGCGTAAATGGTCGATGCACCTGTTTTTTATCGATGTAAAAAGGAAAGCAACTAAATTTATGTTATAGGTAAGAAGCTCCTTTTTCTCCCAAAGCTCTGTAAAAACATCCTGTACTATGTTTTCCGCATCTTCTTCAGACAGGACATATTCCTGAGCAAAACATTTCATTCTGGAGAAATATGATACATATATTTCTTCAAAATCATACGGTATATTCCTCTTTTCTGTTAACATCTCTCTCTCAGATAAATAAAATCCCGGAAAACAAAAGTAACTGTTTTCCGGGATTATCCAACGATTCAAAATATTTATTCTTCTATCCAGCTTAGTTGCTTCCAGACTTCGGGACCATCATTTTTCTGGGGGACTCCCGGAGTACTACGGCCTTCCCTGACGTATTTTATCATCAGCTCCTTCAACTCTTTCACAATCTCAGGATGTTCTGCATATACATTTTTTGTTTCTGCCGGATCATCCTTCATATTATACAACTGAACCAACGGCAATGTTTTAATTACATCATCATCCGTACCTGGTCTCGGAAAACTCCAACCGCCGGAGCCGGGAGACAACAAGAGTTTCCATTCTCCCTTACGGATCGTGAAATCACCATTGATCGAATGATGAACCGTAGCCTCACGGATAACATTACTTTCTTTCTCATTCAACAACAAAGGCAGGATATTGTAGCTGTCCTCACCTTCAGAATCTTTCAACTGATAATCGGCAACAGCGGCAAACGTTGCAAAGAAATCAGTCAGACAGACCGTCTGGCTTACCGTATGAGGTTTAACCTGTGCCGGCCATCTTACAACACAAGGGATACGGTGACCGCCGTCAAACAAGTCGGCTTTATGCCCGCGATAAATATAACTCGGATAATGCCCCTTTTCCTGTAGTTCATCAAACTTGGCCTGCGGACTGCAACCATTGTCGGTACTGAATACCAATATTGTATTATCATCAACACCGGCATCCTTCAATGCTTTCATTACCTTACCTACCATATCATCCACCATCAGTACAAAATCGCCGTAAGGATTCAGACCGGATTTACCCTGGTACTCCTTGATCGGCAAGATCGGAGTATGAGGAGCCGGTAACGGGAGATACAGATAGAAAGGCTTGTCTTCCTTTGATTTATCATGAATATAATCCACCGCCCTGTTGATAAAATTGGGTAACGTCTGTTCATGATCAAAATCGGAAGCCGTCGGTCCCTTACGCCAATACTTCATACCGTCATTCACAGTCACCCGGTCAGGCAAAGCAGTCGGCATATCATTTTCCACATAAACATAAGGAGCCATATCCAGGGAAGCAATGATCCCATAGAAATAATCGAAACCTCTTGTCGTAGGCCCGTTGGAGATAGGTTTGCTAAAATCCACACTATCCGGCCCTGCTTCTATATTATTCCAATCCCATCCGAGGTGCCATTTACCGATACATGCCGTCTGATACCCCTGATCCCTCAGCACAGAAGCGATCGTTCGGCGGTCCGGAGCGATCAAAGCCTTATTGTATCCCATCAATACACCGGATTTGAGATCGGAACGCCAGTTATACCGTCCGGTCAACACGCCGTAACGCGAAGGTGTGCTGACAGACGAACTGGAATGTGCATCTGTAAAAACAACTCCTTCATTAGCAATCCGGTCGATATTAGTCGTTTTTATCTTGGAGTTTTCATTCAATGCAGAAACATCTCCATATCCCATATCATCCGCAAAGATGAACACGATATTCGGCTTCTTTGCTTCCTGTGGCTGTTGTTGGGCACAACTGCTAAAGACTGCCAGGCTGCCTAAAGAAAGAAGCAGCCCGCGATTTTTGATTAACTTATTCATATCTCTGTTTTATTTGTAATTCGGGTTCTGAACCAAAACGCCATTGTTCTTGTCGATCTCACTCTGCGGTATCGGCCACAAATAAAAACGATCTTCAAATACAGATTTATACAATGGCAATGTCGGCTCGTCAAAGTTATTCATAATTTCTCCAATAATACGCCATCGTTTCAGATCAAAATAGCGATGCCCTTCGAATGCTAATTCTATCCGCCTTTCATGACGTATCTTTTCGCGCATCTGTGTCTGATTCAAACCTGTCGGTAACGGCGGCATATCAACACCTTTACGGGCACGGATACTGTTAATAGCATCATACACTTTCTGAGTCGGGCCATTCACTTCATTCTCTGCCTCCGCTATAGCCAGCAATATTTCGGCATATCTGAAATGTACCCAGTCCTGATCACTACGCGTATTATACCCGATCGGATACTGCGTCTTGTCGCGGGTTACAAATTTCTTCAGTCCGTAACCGGTCGGCAAAACGCCCGTAACAGGCTGTTCGACATCTCCCATAACCAATTGCTGATAAAAAGTAGACATATCCAAACGGGGATCTCGGTTTTCGATCGGGTTTTCCGGATTATATAACGGATTTTCCGTAGAAAAAGAAGTACCGTCCTTAAACTCAAATTCACTCACCAGGTTCGTCAAAGGAGCACAACGTAACCATGCGCCAAACCACAGATCACTCGTATGCCAATTATTGGGAGCCAGATATTTCGTCGAGAAAATGATCTCCGTATTCGTTTCCTGCCCTGCACCCTGAAAAATACTTTCAAAATCATTACTTAACGAATAGCCTTTTATTTGCTCAGCTACAGTCAGTATATTCCCCATTTTTTCAATATCAGCTTTTCCGTTGTCATTATATGCGTCATATAACATAATTCTGACCTTTAAAGCAAGAGCCGCACCTTTTGTCACTCTTCCGGGTAATTCCAAATAGGTATTGTCCGGCAACAGTCCAATGGCATCATCCAGATCCGAATAGATCTGTTCTAAGATTTTTGTAGCTTCAACTTTCGGCTGATATTGTGTTTCAAGATCGAGGGGTTCAAGGATCAAAGGAACATCTCCGTAACATCTATACAAGAATGAATAATAAAATGCTCTGAGGAAAAGTACCTGTCCTTTATAAAAATCTCTCTCTGTTTCCGATAAGTCGGTATTTTCGTACCGGTCCAATTGATAAAGAAATAAATTCATACGGGTAATCCCGACATACGAACCTTTATATACATCTTGAATTATGCCTACAGTCGACGGGTCTATATTCCCTTGGAATACATCAAAAGTGATTCCTTCTCCCACACTATGACAATTATCAACAAAACTATCCCATTGAGGAGTACCGAATGAAAAATAACCATGGCTAAATTTCGTCATTGTCCCGTAACAGGCGGTCAGAGCCATATCCAAATCGCTTTTTTGTTTCCAGAATGTATTCTCCGAAGGTTTGGACGGCGGATTCTTTTCCAGAAAATCATCACATCCGCTCATGATAACAACCAATGCCAGCAGCAAATAATATTTAGCTTTCTTCATAACCATATCGAATTAAAATTGGACGTTAATACCAAATGAACAAATCTTATTTTGCGGATAAGCGACAAAACGACCGTCTTCTTCTCTTTCCGGATCCAATTCCGGATAATTGGTAATTGTCGCCAGATTATCACCGGAGAAGAATATACGTATCCTTTCAACCAACATTTTCCTTGTCAACTCTACAGGAATAGTATAGCCTATTGTCAGATTCTTGAGACGCAAATAAGAAGCATCTTTCAAAAAGTAAGAATTCTTTCTTGTATTCTTGCTACCGCCGAAATCATCAAAATACATTCTCGGATACTTTGCGTTATCCGGATTATCCTCTGTCCAGCGATATTTTACATAATCAATTGTCGGAGCACTACCCTGACGGAATGGCTGTAATCCCCAATCCGTAACATAATGTTTCTTTCCTTCAACACCTTGCAGCAGAAGAGAAACGTCAAATCCCTTCCAACTGGCAGACAAATTAAATGCATACTCAAATTTAGGGAATCGTCCGTCAATCACTACACGGTCATCATTATCTATCACACCGTCATTATTGGCATCACGATATTTCAGGTCGCCCGGCAATGTATTATCATTGAACTGTTTGGGCGAATTTTTCACATCATCCTCATCCCTAAAAATACCGATACAATCCAGCATATAATAAGAATTGTAAGGCAAACCTTCCTGACGCAAATAATGTCCGGATATTTCATCAGCACCAAACTTTGTCACCTTGTTCCTGTTACGGTCAAAATAGAAACCTACATTATAATTTAATCCCTTGAAAAGACCGCCTTTAATATTATTTACATATTGCGCATTAATTTCAAAGCCTTTATTCTCCATCTCACCGTTATTTATAACAGGTGCATCCAATCCTAAAGCCCCTGTAACCTGGGCATCCCGGAGAATATTTTTTGTTTTCTTTTTATACCAGTCAAGCGTAACATTAAGACCATTGAATACAGTTGCCTCCAAACCTATATCAGTAACGGTAGTAGTCTCCCATGTTATATTACGGTTTGCATACTTGGTTTGTGCATAACCGGTCGACAAAGAAGAATTATCAAATGTATAGTTCCCCTCATTTTCCATGACTGCCTGATAAGGGTATATACCAATATTCTGATTACCTAACTGTCCCCAGGAAGCCCTGATCTTCATACTATTCAACCATGACCAATGCAAATCCTGCATAAACTGTTCTTCTGTCATTCTCCAACCGGCAGAGAAAGAAGGGAATATACCCCATCTGTCGTCGGGATTAATGCGGGAAGAACCATCATAACGGAAGTTGGCCTCAAACAAATAACGTTCCTTATAGTTATAATTGAAACGTCCGAAAATACCCATTAACGACCATTGCTCAAGATTTCCTTCTGCCTCCTGTAATTCTTTCGAACCGGCATCAATCTCTGTCAATGGGAACGGAAAATCTTTTCTATACCCCTTCAGCCAATCATAATCATTTGTTTCCTGAGAATAACCCAATTGCAGACCGAAATTATGATTCTGGTCTTTTGTTGACACGTCATACTTCAAATAAGAATACAGATAAGTATAGAACGTATGATAATCATTCGAATTCAGACCTTTTGCACCCACATCCAGTTCATTCATATATTCACCGGAATGATAATTATAAAGTTTTACCAACGGACGCCATTCTTTCTCTCTTTCTGCGATCATGCGAACCGCTCCCTTTGTATGCCAGGACAACCCTTTAACAATATCTATTGTCAACCAGGCCTGTGCATTCACATCATAACTCGTATTTTTACGTAATGCATCATTACCGACCAAAGCAATCACATTCTTGTTATTACTTTCCCATGGATAAGCCTTGTACACCCACGAACCGTCGGAACGTTGAGGTGCATAAGTAGGTGCCTGTGCAAAAATAGAAGTAAAGCTGCCATCTGTGCCTCCCTCATAAGGACGTTTTCTGTCCCCTCTCATAAACCCCACATACGAACCGAATTTCATCCATTTAGTTATCTGGCTCTGCAGATCTGCCGTAAAATTATACTTCTTATATCCGTGTCCGTCCATTGTTCCGTTTTCATCGGCATAATACATAGAAACATTGTATGACATCTTATCCGATCCGCCGGAAACAGCTACATTGTGATTATGTGAGAACGTACTGTGGATATGTTCGCCCAACCAATCATAATTAGGATATTCCGGATCACCCGGTTTAGCATTTTTATACTGGTCAATAATCTCCTGAGGATACAAACCCGAAGAAATACCGGAATTCGCTTTAGCCTCATTCCATAAATTCATATAATCCACGGAATTGGTAACGACATTCAGCATACGTGTCGGAGAATAAATGGCAAAGTTTCCGGAATAACTGATCGATGTCTTTTTATTTATACCCGTTTTCGTTGTCACCAATACTACACCATTAGCCGCACGCGCACCATATACAGCAGCGGAAGCGGCATCTTTCAATACCGATATGCTTTCTATCGCATTCGGATCGAGATTTGACAGATCTCCCGGAACACCGTTGATCAGCACCAGCGGATCGGAGCCGGCATCGGAATACGTGCCTTGTCCGCGAACCCGCAAACTCACTTTATTATTACCCGACTGTCCGGAACCGTTTACGACACGCAAACCCGGAACTTGCCCCTGTAACATGGAAGTTGCATTGGTAACAGGACGTTTAGTCATCTCTTCCCCTTTCACTACAGAAACAGCACCGGTAAGATTTACCTTTTTCTGAACACCATAACCTACGACAACCACTTCCTCCAGTTTTTGTGTGTCTTCCATCAATCTCACATTTATCATCTTTTGGTTATTCACGGCTATTTCTTTGGATATATATCCGATATAGGAAAATAAAAGGACCGAATTTCCTTTTACGCTTAATGAATAATTGCCGTCGATGTCGGAGATACAACCATTTGTTGTTCCTCTTTCCATCACATTCGCACCGATAATCGGTTCGCCATGTTCATCTGTGATTGTCCCGGTTACCACCAGATTCTCCTTTTCCTGCTTTTTATTCTCGGCAGAAATAACAATATGATTATTTTTAATTACATAAGAGCAATTTGTTCCCTGTAAAATCTGATTTAATGTTTCATCCAGATTTTTATTACCAGTTCCAAGCTCTATCTTCTTATGAATATTCAAAACCGATTCATCATAGTCAACCGACATGTCTGTCTGTTTCTCGATCTCGGCAAACGCTTTTTTGATTGTCAGACTATTTTCGGAAAACGTTATGGTCTGAGACCATATAACCGTAAATTGCGAAAAAAGGAAAAGAAAAAGTATTATTGCTACCCGGAACAAACTATTCAGTTTATTCCATTGTGTTTTCAGGTTTATTTCCATACCTTTGTAAAATTAGATTTTAAAGTTGAATACTATATTATTTACCACCTGTTTCAGGCGATTTATTAATTGGTGTTCACCACGATTTCAAATCCGGGGAGTTCTGATTGGCGTCGTCTTCCCGGGTTCTTTTTTTCATAATGTATCCTCCGTTTTTTAGTTTATATATATCACATTATCTTTAATCCTGTAATTTAATCCGTTCACCATTTCTTTCAGAATATCCAGTACCTGGTTCAAGCCTTCATCCGGCCGGAATTTCATTGTGAAACTACGTCCTGCAAACTTGCCAGTCTCATAGTTAATCGTCACATCGAAACGCCTTTCTATCGTCTTCACGATATAATCGAACGAAGCCCCCTGAAAGGTGAGATATCCGTGTTTCCACTGCATGACTTTGCCGGCATCGACAACTTCTTTGGAAACGGTCCGCAATAAACTGTTATATACGACCTGCTCATCCGGGTGGAGAATGATCGGCTTATCTGCTGTGAGGTCGGTACTTACCCGGACCTTCCCTTCCTCCAACGTCGCAACGGTCAATTCCGAATCCGAATAAGCCTCTACATTAAATACCGTCCCCAGCGCCTCCACATCCATATGGCTTGTCTTAACAATGAAAGGTTTTTCCGGATCTTTAGCCACATTGAAGCTCGCTTCCCCATTCAGGTAAATAGCTCGTTTGTTACCTTCAAACTTTGCGGCATATACCAATAGCGATCCTGAATTCAGCCATACCACAGAACCGTCCGATAAAGTAATTTGCTTTCTCTCGCCGTTCGGCACAAAACATTCCGTCCATTCCGGCTCTATAACCTTCGGCTCGCCCTGCATCACAAACCAGGCACTGGCGGCACCGATCAGAGGTAACAGCAGTATGGCGGCAATCCGGAGAACCTGTTGATACATAGATCGCTTAACTACCGGACGGCCAACTGCTTCCATACGATGGTGTAACCTGTCCAGTTCCTGTACAGTCCGACCGTCTGCTTCTGCCGGAACCTGTTCCCAAAGTTCCTGCATTGCCTCTTCCTTTTCCTGCTGATGGGTTCCGCCGACAAACCACTTCCGGAAAGACATCTGGATTGCATCCGGAAGATCATTTCCGAAGAATTTAGTGATTAATGTATGTATCGTTTTATTCGCCATTTTATCCCCTGTTTATATTGAAGACGGGACAAGGAGCAGGCACACACAGTCCAAAAGAGATTTTTTTCAAAAAAGTAATAAAAAAGCTCCGCGCACGACTTCACGAAGGTCCGCCAACGCCTGACTTACATGGTTCTCAACAGTCCGTTTATTAATTTGCAACTTCTGTGAAATTTCTTCATTCGATAACCCTTCTTTCCGGCTCATCTTAAAAATACGCCGGCGTTGCTCCGGCATTTGTTCGATAGCAATATCGATCAGTATCGATAACTCTTTTGCATAGATGTCCTCTTCTATCAGGTCGGTATAAGCAGAGGATGAAAATTGTAATTTCTGTTCGTAAGACTCTTTTACAAGACTGTGTTCATAATAATCGTAGACCATATTACGAGCCATACGAAATAAATAGGCTTTCAGGGAACTGACCTTAGAAATGCTTTCCCGGTTTGTCCAGACCTTGAAGAAAATATCCTGCGCCATATCGCACGCCTCTTCCTCATCCTTAATGAAACCTTTGAAAAAGTTCTTTACCCGCGGATGGTATAACATAAACAGGGCATCGAAGGACTTATGATCCCCCTGCCCCAATTTTTCCAGATATTCAGATTCCCGATCGACCTCCATCATATCGCAAATATAGATATTATTTAAGAACAGATAATATCTTACGATATAAAACGTAAATTTACCGGACACAGCATCATTCTTTCGACAAAACTCAAATTATTGATATTCTTATTCCTATCTTTAGCCAATCAAATAACAACATTTATAAATCTAACACCGGAAAAAATGGATCAATACATAAAAACAATCATCAGTGTAGGCGGCAGTGCGGTCATGCTGGTTATGATCGTATGTGTAATATGGTATGTTGTAAAAGATACCTGGAAAGATATTAACAACAGCTCAAAAGACTAACAGACTCCTGTCATGAAAATGAAAAGAAACAGACCCTTTCCGTCTTTTACTGAAAACAGTAGACAATAACAACCATAACGAAACCGCCCAGGCACTCCCTAAAGCGACGATAAACAAAGCCGGATCTGCCACCTGAGTATATAGACAATACGCTCCGCCAACAAAAAACAGTGTAATAAATAATGCGGCCACAATAGTAGCCAGTAGTGTTTTCATAGATACTTTTTTCATATTCCTTCCCCCTTCTTAGAGCGCAAATATAGAAAAAATCATGAAAACTCATCCAACTTTCCACCACAGTATTTACAGTATTTTGCTTCTTCCTCGTGTCCCGTGCGGAAACAATGGGGGCATCTCAATTCGCTCCGCCGCCGGTGTTCCTTGATCATCGTGGCAGAAACGATACCCGTAGGCACAGCAATGATCGTATAACCGATCAGCATCACACAAGCCGAGATAAAACGGCCGACAGGAGTCACAGGAGTTATATCTCCATACCCCACGGTCGTCATGGTTACAATCGCCCAGTAAATACAGTTGGGAATATTATTGAATTGAGTATCGGGTTGCGTACCTTCCACCATAAACATGATCGTACCGATCGAAGTCACCAGGATCAGTACAAAAAAGAAGAAAACAAAAATCTTCCGGCTACTCAACCGCAGGGATACCAACAGTAAATTCCCCTCCTCCAGAAAGTTAAACAGCTTGAACACACGAAAAACGCGGATCAGGCGGAATGTCCGGATAATAAGTAAATAACGTGCACTGGTAAAAAGGAACCCCAGATACAACGGCAAGGTTGCCAGCAAATCGACAATACCGAAAAAGCTGAAAATATATTTCTTCGGCTTCGGCGAACAATAAATACGCACCAGATACTCGAAAGTAAAAAAAGCAGTAAACACATACTCCAGTATCTGAAGCGCCAGCCTGAAATGGTCGGAAAAAGTGACCACACTCTCCAGGATGACCACCAGAACACTCATAATGATAAAACCGATCAGAAAGACATCGAATAACTTCCCTTTCGGCGTATCCGATTCAAAAATGATCACATACAATTTCTCCTTCAACTCTTTATTGTGAAGAAAGGTATTTATCTTATTTGTAAGAGCCTTCCAAAGACCTGTTTTCTTCTCTTCCATAATAACCCCGTGTTTGAATACAAAAATAAAAAATATTACTTACATTAGCCCAATGAATAAAATCAAGTACTGCCATGAATAAATACTTTTTCATATCACTTCTCTGTATGTTACTACTCTCTTGTAACAAACAAAACAGCAAAACGGAACAGAAAATTTTGCAGGTAGAACTCTCTCCCAAAGATCTGGCAGCCTCCACCCTGTTCAAAAAGATAGAAGTGATCCCTTTGGAAACAAACGAACAATGCCTGCTTAAAACGATCGGACGAGTGATCGAAGCTGATAACAAATATTATATTCTCGATGAAGACAGGGAGATGGGGATACTTTTTTGTTTTGATAAACAAGGCCAATTTCTATCTAAAATAGATAAGACCGGTAACGGTCCGGGTGAATATAATATGATCTATGAAGTCATTGTCAATCCGGAAGAGAACCTTATTCATATGTTAAGTCCGATGGGAGCCATACACACTTATACAACAGACGGGCAATTCATAAAAAGGCACCTGCTGCCAGGAGGCGGAGGGCAAACGGATATGATAGAAATCGACAAAGGGCTGATTGCTTACTGGACTCTGACAACAGCGGGCGATCCGACAGAAAACTTAATCACATTCTATGATACAAACACAGAGGAAATAGCCGGCGGTTTCTGGAAAACGACAGACGATAATTTTATGACCAACATGTGCATCGATGTTTTTTACAAATATAACAATGAAAATTACTTTTCCACTCAATATTCCAATGAGGTATACCGGTTCACGAAAGAGGCCGTAGAATTAGCATATAGATGGGACTTCGGTTCCGGCAATATCAATCTTGAACCCTTTAAGGAAAGAATAAAAGAAGATCCCAATGTATTTCCTCAACTGGTAGATTCACACGAAGTTCCCTACTTTTTCTTCCGACAGTTTCAAAACAAAGACTATTATTACACAGTCCTGAATACCTGGAATATAGATAAATGGTGTAATGTTTTCTATCGCAAAAAAGATGGGAAATCGTTTGTATTCGACACGCTGGAAGGAGGCGCAAAGGTCAAGAAAACAAGTCTTTTCACCGATGAATATATGATCTGCATCGTATCACCGGAGGAGATCGGGACATTGCATAATATTCTTCCGCCGGAAGAGTTCAGTAAAGTAAAAAATTTACAGGAAGACGATAATCTCTGTCTGGTAAAATACTATTTCAAATAATGTTCTATTCGTAAAACCAGCAGTAATCCGACAATATTGACGCATTATTTCTTACTTTTGCGTCAATTTATTATTCTAAATTCTTAATTACACCATGAAAAAAACGATCCTTATTGCACTATGTCTCTTTTCGGGATTCATAGCAAACGCACAACATGTAATCCGGATTGCCCCGGAAAACGGAGATATGACAAAGAAAATCCAGGCAGCAATCGAACAGGCCCGGAGTTATAACGGGAAAGCGGTTGTCATCAAACTGCAAAATGCAGATTATAACCTCCATCGCGAAAGTTCGTCACAGATCCTTTACCATATCTCCAATACAGCCTCCGAAAAAGAAAACCCCGATCAGACAAAACATATCGGTTTGTGGTTGAAAGACCTAAAAAACGTGACAATAGACGGTCAGGGAGCCCGCTTCGTCACCCATGGCGAAATGACCAGCTTCGTAATCGACCAGTGCGAAAATATCACTCTACGGGACTTTACCGTTACAGCTTCCGACCCCACTGTCCCGGAACTGACCGTTACGGAAGTGGGCGAAAACTTTATGACCGTACGCATCCATCCGCAATCACGCTACACCGTTAAAGACGGGCATTTTGCTTTTGTCGGTGACAACTGGGAACTATCCGGAGGTATCGCCCAAAGCTATGACAAAGAAAAAGATATAACCTGGCGTAGCTGGTCGCCGCTTTCCGGCCTTCGCAAGGCAATAGAGCTGGACACCAACCTACTCCGTTTCGTATATGACACCCCGCCACAGGCCAAACAAGGTACGGTATTCCAGATGCGTGACGGTATCCGTGACCAGGCTTGCGGACTTATCCAATACAGTAAAAACGTCACACTGGAAGGAGTACATCTGGCATTCCTGGGTAACTTCGGAA
The DNA here is from genome assembly GCF_020091425.1 of Parabacteroides goldsteinii. Lineage (NCBI taxonomy): Bacteria > Pseudomonadati > Bacteroidota > Bacteroidia > Bacteroidales > Tannerellaceae > Parabacteroides > Parabacteroides goldsteinii. The sequence continues at coordinate 4,640,025 of NZ_CP081906.1, forward strand.
TTGTCGGGCAAATGACAGAAAATATCACTTACCGGAATCTGACATTCGAACCGGAGGCCGGAAGCGGACGTACCTGTGCCGGTTTTGCCGATTTCGTACAGATGTCAGGCTGCAAAGGTAAGATCACGATCGAAAACTCCCGTTTCCTCGGAGCGCACGACGATCCAATCAATATACACGGAACCCACCTGGCTGTCACCGGCTACCCGGCCCCCAACCAGGTATCAGTAAAATACATGCACCCGCAGACATATGGCTTCCAATCGTTCCTTCCCGGCAACCAGATCGAATTTATCGATGCCCATTCGCTGATGAGCCTTGCACCGGCAAAGGTAAAAAAGGCGGAAATGAAAAACGAACGGGAAATACTCATAACCCTCGACAGGAATATCCCTCAAGCGATCCGGGATAAAAAAGAACTGGTCGTTGAAAACGTAACCTATACACCGGAAGTCCTCATTCGCAATAACTATTTTGCCCGCATACCGACACGCGGAATTCTTGTTTCCACCCGTCGCAAGGTATTGATAGAGAACAACACCTTCTTCCGTATGCAAATGAGTGGTATCCTGATAGCCGACGATGCCCGCAGTTGGTTCGAATCAGGTATGGTACGCGATGTAACCATCCGCAACAACAATTTCATGGAATGCGGCGGACCGGTCATCCTCATTTCTCCGGAAAACGACCGCAACGAAGGCTATGTTCACCGCAACATCGCCATAACGAACAACCGTTTCCAATTGACAGGCACAAACGCTATCTTCGCCAAATCAGTCGACGGATTAAAAATCACGGACAACCTGTTCCTGTCGCCAACTCCTGCCGAAATATCGAATCTGATAAAGACACAGGATTGCGAAAATGTTTTCATGGAAGGAAATATCGTTCAATAACGGTGAAAGACCCGGCGAAGCACCAACTGCTGAACCGATTTACCGACAACAATCAGGCTGACTAATAGATAATTTACAAGAATTTTTAATCAGAAAAGAATTATATTTACCACAAAAACAAACATGAAAGAAATACTAACAAGTTTCCTCCTTATATGCCTGTTTTTGTCTTGTGCAAAATCACAAGACAGATTAATCGAATCACAATATGGTAAAGCGATTTCTTTTGAAAAAGAAGAGATTAATATACCGATAGATGATAAGACCTTGACTTCATATCAAGTCATTTCGTGCTTTCAGGAAAATGAAAACAATTTAGTTTATGCTTACAACAGTCCCATGCACTCGCTGGATATTTTCAATCTCAACGACCAGAGCATATCGCATCTCCCATTGAATAAGGAAGGAGAAAACGGAATTCTAAAAAATGTATCCGGACTATATGTTCATCAAGAAGACAGCTTATGGCTTTACAGCCAGGGATTCCTGTATCTGGTTAACAACGAAGGAGAAGTGAAAGGGAAATATGAACTCCCGTTTCCGGAAGGGGGATTCATCATGGTCGAGACTAATTTCTCTATGGCGACAATCAAATTATTCTACCACCCGCAAAGAAACTCCGTTTTCTACCTGACCGTTACCCCCACAGAAGAGAGCGCCACCTATATCGTTTATGAGTATTCCCTCAATTCAGGCACATTCAAAACCTTTGAACTAAAAGGATCTGAAACAGAAAAATTCGCCGGAAAAAGATTCGGATTCAAACAATTCCCGAATGTCACTTATACCGATCAGGATATCTTATATAATTTCCCTATCAGTTCGAATATATACCGGATCGACATCGAGACCGGCAAAGAAACAGCTTTTGGAGGAAAGAGCCGATACACACCCAACCTGGCGTCTGAGTTAACCATGCCTTACGATATGAAAGATGCCAGTAAGCATCACATAGAAAATATTCATTTCTTTGAAATCCAGTATGATCCTTATAAAAACATCTATTACCGACTGCATCTCGACAAAACAGAGAACGTCTCTACCACTCCTTTTAGAACCTTATCTGACAGCAAGGAATTATATCTAACCAGCTTCGATAAAAACTTCCGCATCACTTCCGAAACCAAATTGGAAAATAACATATACACCCATTATAACAGTTGGGGAGTCTTGGATAATGGCCTGTTTATTACTGAAGACAACCTACTGGATGAAAATAAAGACTTTGAAGCTTTTCAACTAGTTATATTCAAGCCACAAATATAAAGCAATGGCGCACAGATGACACAGATCAGCATTGCAATAGTTCAAAACTGATAATAACTAAAACAAGCAATCAACAAAATGTTCCGAGGATTCGGAGCACTTTGTTGATTCAATATCGCATAAATAAACTACAATTCATCTATTTCTTCGACAGACAGACCGGTACATTGAGCGATCGTTTCGACATTAACTCCCTGCTTTTTAAAATTTGCAGCAATCTGGCGTTGTTCTTCTGCTTTTCCTTTTTTCAAACCTTTCATTTCAGCCTCTTCCACCGCATATTCCAGTGTATTGCGCCAGTCGCGATAAATCTTCAGGTTCTCATCGTAAACTGCCCGTTCGTGAGGAGTCATTGCATTCAGGTTTGCCACGTCGAGCAGGCGCTTGAAGGCATCGTTTTTCTCCTTAAACGGAGACATATCAAATAAATTCATATTCTTCAATATATAAACCATATTTTCAAGAGGCGTTTTGCATTCCTCTTCTCTTAGATTGAACAGATCGAACGACAGATAAATCTGTTTCAGTTTGACCTCGCCAAAAGTTTTACCTGGCGTTCGCCCTCAAGCGTGGCATTGATAAAGTCGATTGCTACTTGCTTTTCACCGAATACGGTTTTAAAAGCCTTGTCGAGCATGATGTTCACATACTTTTCCATAAATCAATAGTTTTAGTTGTTTTATTACCCAATAGCAGGTAACGGGACAAATGTAGGTAATATTTTATTTAATCCAACCGCAGAAGAAGATTATTTGATTCAGATGTAGAAATAAATGAGCTATCCTGTTCCCCGTGCTTGACACGGGATCGCAAAGGCACAGACCGTATCCTATATGTATCTTTTGATACTGCTGGTTCTTCTGCGGCCCCGTGTCAAGCACGGGGACAAGATAGCTCAATTTTGATAAATTCTGAACCATATTATAAATTCAATACAGTTCCTAAAAAATCAGAATCCCCCGTCAAAGCTACGAACATCTCGTAATTATATCTATATTTACGACATCAAACATTCTAAATCGGAACTTGTATGAAAAACATATTAAAATACCTATTATCCTTCTGCGTTATACTTCCTCTGTTCTCTTCTTGCAAAGGAAACATGAGCAAAAACGAGACTAAGAACTATTCACTCCAACCGGGAGAAAAACGTATCGTCATCCCGATAGATGATAATACAAGTTGTTATAGCATGTCCATGTTTTCTTACATTACTCCTGAAGGGATTCCCTATCTGAGTTATGAAAATGAACAAACCAATGAACTAAACTTTTATCGGCTCGATTCCTGCAAACTATCCCACAAGATCAAAATAGCCATGGAAGGTCCCGATGCAGTCGGACGCTTCATCGGTCACACAGTTATCGATCTCGACAATATCCTGATATTTAATCAATTCAAAATATCTAAGATTAATAAATCCGGAAAAATTCTGGATAAATATGACCTGATAACCGACACTCAAATGGCTCTCGCCCACCCTCCTACGTCCAAAGTTTACACACCTATGATCCTACAGGATTCCTCTATCTATTTATATCAGGCTTTAAAGTTTTCCGACAAACATTATAGCGGAGACGATCTTGAGAAATATCCATTATGTATAAAAGTCAATATGCAAACAAAACAAACGAAAACTCTGCCACTTACCTATCCCAGATTGTGGGAAGCAAAAAATGAAAACGGTATCTTCACATGCAGCAGAGACTATGACGGAACAAATTTTGTCTATTCCTTTTTCATCAGTAACTCTATTCATGTCACCAACGACAACAAGACATTCAAAGAATATCCATGCAAAAGCCGATATATAAACGGTTCTCCTAAAAATCATACTGCTCCCGACATTAAAACAATACGGAAAGAATCTATCGAAAACGCTTCATACGGAAATATCATTTATGATAAATACCGGAAAGTCTATTACCGCTTCTTCCAGCCGGCATGCGAGGTAAGCCCCAACGAGAATATTACCGACCTGATGAAAACCGGAAAAAAATTTTCTATCATGATTTTAGATAAGGATTTTAAGGTAATCGGAGAAACATTATTCCCCGAAAATATCTACATCCCAGTAATGTTCTTCATCCTCAAAGATGGCTTGTATATTTCCGACAACAATTTCCAGAATCCGGAATTCAATGAAAATGTTTTAAGTTTCAGAAGAATGGATTTAATAGAACTCTAAAACAATTAATATCAAATAGAACAGTTATGAACACAGCCGCTTGCTTATTTAATCCCTATAAGGTCTCCCTCTTATTATTGATCGTACTATGCTTGAGCTGCACCTCAAACACAGATACGGAAATATACCAGAATAGACGGGATAATGTAATCTCCGTAAAAGATAAGGTAAAAGAGATAATGATCGAAGATGTACTGATTGGACGGGTTACCCGACCTTATCTTATTGACAAATATCTAATTATAGTCGATCACAGTTCATACGACCGCTTTATTCATCTATTTGATAAGAATGACTTCCATTATATCACCAGCACAGCTTATAAAGGACAAGGTCCTGGTGAAATTACCATACCGGGACATGTAGGTATCGACGAAGCCCAGCGTACATTTTATGTCTCGGATCATGGCAAACAAAAGATATTCAGTTATAACCTGGACAGCGTTCTGGCAAATCCATTCTATATCCCGAATATAAAAGCCGATATAAAAATCGGGTTATTTCCTGATACGTACCGATATATAAACAACACATTATGTATCGGACGTATCATAGAGCCTATAGGCACTAATGATTTCAAATCACTTGTTGCCAAATGGAACATGCAGACAGGAGAAATCCAGCCAATGAAATACGAACACCCCGATATAAAAAAGAAGCATATCACAGCAGATGTCTCCCCTGAATATGGATTATATGTCGAATGTTATTCCCGTTACGACCTAATGACTATTTGTGACTTGAACGGAAATTTAAAATACAATATATACGGTCCTAAATGGGAAAAAGAAACAACGCAAACAGCACATTACAGCCAACCCGTCTTCTGTGGAAACAAAATCATCGCAGGTTATTCGGGAGGGGACCACCGTACGGATGCCTATTACCCAACCAAGCTACTCGTCTTCGACTTCAACGGCAACTATATCCAAACACTGGAAACTGAATATAAAATATCCAGTTTCTGCTATGACCGGGAAAATAACCGGATCATTCTGTGCATGGATGATGAGATACAATTCGGTTATCTGGATTTGGATGGGATTATTGAATAATCAAAATCCCTATACTAGTTACCTGCCCTCTCCAAATCCATCAATTATAATTGACGAAATGGGCATATTTACACAAAGTATCCATTATGATGGATAAAACTAACTTCAAACGGGAATATATAAGTGCCCACGCAATAAAAACGACAAAATCGTAATAAATAAACAATCACATAATTACGAATATATCGTAATGTTTTATATATTTGCAATATGTAATATATAAATAGAATATGAAGACAAATATATTGTTAACTCTTTTCATTGCCTGTTCATTCTTTTGTAATGGGAAAAATGGTGTTACCCGAATTGATATGTCACATTATCAAACAATCTGTTTTGATAGTCTGGTAACGAATATTTCTTGCACCAAATTAGAAAACAAATTATTTGAACAGTGTATAGATATGATACAACATAAAGATTTTCTATACTTTATGGGAAGTACCATCGCAGGAAAAAGTGTGACTATCTACAAAAACACAGGCGCATTTATCAAGGAACTCACTTTTTCTGATGCACTTCTGGTCAATTCAATGTGTGTTATTCGTGAATTGGAAGAATTATGGGTAGTTAGCCGTTTCAAAATAATCAATAAGTTCAAACTGGATGGAACATTGATCAAAAGAGTCTCCTTGCCTTTCCCCTGTGCTAATATTATTCCGACCGACAAACATGATTTTTTAGTTTACTCAGGAGGAACATGCAACGAACGCGGTAACATTGAAGGACACTTTATGGCTTTGACTGATTTAAAATCCATCAATAAACTTTTTATGCCAATGCAAGGGAAAAACGAATGGCCTTATACTCCATATAATTTACATACAACAGATACCAATAATAATATATTCATTTTTCCACCCCGCATAGACACCATCTACTCCTATAACTTTCAACAAAAAGAATTATATCCACTCTATTCACTTGATTTTCACGGAGATTTCTTGAAATCAGACAAAGGTTTCGAAGATCATGAAATGCATGAAATTATCACTAAACGTACATACATTCATAATCGTTACAGTTTTTACCAGGCATCCGGTAAATTATTTTTTAAATTAAAAGGTAAACGGGAAGATTTCTGTTTCATCAATCTCAAAGATCATTTACTATATTCTTTTGACCGGCTATTCGATCAATTCCAATCAAGGTTTATCAATCCATTCGTCGGATCTTATAAAGATAAACTCTATTTACTTGTTTGGGAAAAAGATCTGGCAGAACACTATCAAAATATAAAATGCAACTATCCGGCTATACGAAAAATATTACCGTCTCTATCCACAGATAATAGCAACTGGATTCTAATAACCATAGATATAAAAAAATAGATATGAGAAACACTAGTATATTATTCTACATCCTACTCTGTTTATTCTCCGTAAGCTCCTGTAATCAACAGAAACACCAAGTCACCCTGCTGGGAAAGTTCACTGTTCCCCAAGAGGATCATCCCGAATGGACAGATCTATTCACCGATAAATATACCATTACACCGCTGGAAACAACCCCGGAAAGTTTGGTTGGTGAAATCAACAAAATCAAAAAGTTCAACGGTCATTATTATATTTCCTCAGCGGGAAAGTCCATTTTGTGCTTCAATGAGAAAGGTAAATTTGTTACTTCACTTAATAAAATGGGACAAGGTCCGGAAGAATATCTTCGTATTGAAGACTTTGATGTGTATGAAATAAACGGAAAAACTGAAATTTGGATTTCAGACAATAAGAGTCTAAAGATTTATGATGCAAATGATTGCACTTTTTTGAACAAAATCAGCTATCCTTTCATCATACATAAATTCAAACGCTTAGACAACTCCCATATCCTACTGGTAACCGGACAAAACGATCATTCTTTGACACTGACAGATAAAAACGGAAACATCCTATCCGAATACCTCAAAAAAGAAATACCCTATTTAATGTTCAGACCCGTACAATTCGTGAAATACGGTTCCGAATATCTTTTTCAATTAGGCATATCAAATACCTATATTGCTTTCGACTCCAAAACAGAAACCTTTAATAAAGGTCTCTTTTCAAATAACGAAGTTTACCTCTCCGATATACAATTACTGGAATTATATAATACATACGAAATGGAGTTTATCAGAGAAGCAAATAAGGGCTCTTATATTAACAACATAATACCGCTTAACGAAACATTCTGGATTCAAACATATTATGCTGGAAAAAAATATATAACCAAAATAGAAAAAGACGGAAAGGCAACCTCCACAGAATATTCTTACGGCACATTTGTTTCCACAATCACCGTAGGAGACAGCGAAAATAGCCTACTCCTCTATTTAACTCCGGATCAACTTTTAGAGAGTGAAAAACAATATACAGATAGAGATGGCAACGAAATTATTTGTCAAATAGATGACAATCCTTGCATTGTAGAATTCTTTTAAAGAAAAGTTTCCATTCAAATTTGCGTTTGATATATATTGAACGAATAGTACACATATATGCTCTTTTCGTTTGACAATTGAGTTCCTTTCGTTTGATATATATTAAACGAATGGTTGTTTAGGCAGTTTTTGGCAAAACTATCAGAACTTTTCAGTGAATGATACGCTGCTTCCGGTTTTTCATTCCTTTCATAAGATGGAATGCAATCTATTATTAATATTAAACATCTTATTTTTTATAATACCCCCCTGTTTTACGGGCTCCCACATACACGACCAATCCCTTTTCTTTCAAAGATTTGATATAACGTTCCGTCGTTGCAATACCTTTATTGATATATTTGGATATATCTTTCACTTTAATTCCAGGATTCTTTTCTAAGAAAGTAAGAATAAGAGTTTCTATTTCATTTATTCCCTCATTTATTCCCTCACTTATTCCCTCACTTATTCCCTCATTATATGGCCGTTCAATAACAGATATGAATTGTACACCATCAAAATCATTGATAAGCTTTAAACTTGGTTCCTCTTTTAATGCACGTATAATCCCAGAACCTAAACCACGATAAGGCATTGTTTTTGCACAAAAATTAGCAATAAATGGATTACGAACAACGGCATTTCCAAACTTTATATTTTCAACTGTCAGTCCATCCGGAAGACATCCCGGACTGATAATCTCTATACGGTTATCAAAAATAAGTAATCTCACCGGAGCATTTTTTGTATAATCACGGTGCACAAGTGCATTTTGGAGTATCTCTTCCAAAGCTATCTCCGAAACTTCCAGTTTACCAATAGAATTAAACCCTTGTCCAGCCTGTATATTACGGAGATTAGCTTTTAAAAAAGACATACCTTTATCAAATATTTCTGGCAAAGTACCTGAAATATCTTTACTATCTCTATAGCTAATCCCTGCTATATCATTTCCCCAAAAAGCGACTGCTTTTATTACAAAAGTAGGGCGGTACTGCTGAGGATTTTTTCCGAATTTCACTATTTTCCATCACTTTGCGTTTATCTGATCCTTGCTTTATCCAAATAGCCCCACCTAAATCTTTATAAGGTTTATTGTCTCCTTCATCAATATGAGCAACAAGAATTGAACGATCTTCTATTATGATAGTTTCGGTTTGTATGTAAATGACCGGACGTAACAAGTTTGTAGCAATATTAGCTAACATTGAATTTATTTGTTGTATCTCCTGATAAGATAATCCGATAATTTCCCCTGTCTTATCTCTGATACCAAACAGAATCATACCTCCACGTGCATTCGACATAGCAACCATTTCGGCTGCAATACTATCTTGATTAGAGAAACGTTCCTTGAACTGGACCGTACTGGTTTCTCCACATTTCACTATGAGTTGCAATTCTTTACTATTCATCTCCAAATATCATATGTGATAAGCATTACAAATGTATAACAAAAAATGAGAATGACATCCTCTACATCGCATTATGAAGGGTGCAACCGGCTTCGGTAATAAAATCAATGCTTCACTCTTTACAATAAAAGCATGAATCACCTTTGAAATAAAGCACCTATAACTTCGACTAACATAATAAGTTCAATATCTTTGTACAAACGTGTATGCACGTTTACATTTTGCTTGTACAACCTTCGACACCCATAAAAATTTAGACACAATAGCATATGAACGTGATTTGTATCTGATGCTATTTGACAAATCTTTCAAAAAAGTATATGAAAGTAAATTAGCCTCGAACAGATTCAACCCTTACACGGGATGGAATACAATCAATAACGGCATCATACTTTTTGTTGACAACATTCATGATAAAAACGATTCCGATAATTTAATTGTAGATCTCATTCACCCAGATTAATTACAAACAGCTTCAAGGTAATCACTTCGTTATCCCTGTTCTCCTTTTTATCAAAATGACATTTTAAGTACTTCATAGTTTGAATATATGAACCTGAGGACGTGCAAGGGACTTTCCAAGCCATTCTCCGAAGGTTCGCTTATATCCTATTGCTAATAAAATGGAAATAAATGATTAATTCCGAAAATAATATAGGAATTATTATAACCTTTTATTCTCCAATACTGATTTATAAGCAATTTATGAAAGATCATTTCATCTCATTATCAGACGCCTTCTGTAGAAAAAACATGCTAGAAAACATACAATTCGGAGTCCAAAAACACACGAACTATTTAAAATTCAAGTATTTTTAACATTTTCTCTGTTAAACCGAACTCCTATCTCAGTTAAACTGAAAAAATATTCATTTAAAACGAGATGAATTTTTGTTTAAAACGAGATAATTTTTTGTTTAAACGAAATTCGATTTGACCGAAAAACGAGTATAGAAAAGCATTGTGTTAAATAATGTGTAAGAAAACTTACTAAAACGGTCACTGTTAAAAATACCCCCGTAAGTTTATCTGCTTATTATAAATCCTTTTAATGCAAAAACAGCATAATAAACACCTTTTTGACAATTGACACACCACGATCTCAATGAAACGGATTTGGAAGATAAGATAGAGCAAACACCAGTATTTGCTGAAACATGACGACGACAACAATCAACTTATTTTCGCTTTTAATGATGATATTCAATTTGGTTATTTAGATCTCAATAATATCATATAAAGAAGTGCCAAATACTACACTTCTTTATTCTCTATCCGTTCTATGCATATTTCCATCTCGTCTTTTCCCTTGATTTGGTATCCTTTAGCCCGTATAGTTTCAATACTCAAAACAGGTATAGTCAGGTTCAAATCTTTCCGCAAACGGAGCACTAACTGTTCCATAGTTTTTTTATCAACTTCTACATTTTTATCTCCAAGAGCCTTATAGAGAAATTCATACGATTGAAAATAGTCTTTTCCCTGCGACAGGAAATAAAACAACTCAAATACCTTAGGAGTAAGTTGTATCGTCTGATCGCTGTAAAACAAAGAACACAGTCTTTCGTCATACCGAACAACATTATCAGTTGGTTGCAAAGGCAACTCCAACGATTCTGCCACAGGTTCTACCTCAGGTTCTGTTACAGGTTCTGTTAGCTGCTCTACCTTTTGCTCAACAGGTTCATCAGGTAAAGCCTGCTCTGTTTCCATGGGCTGTTCATTTTCAGAAACAAATTGATCCGGAGATTTTGAAGACTTATTGTTCTGTTTTCTTTTTACTATCAATATTCCCAAAATCATAAGGACTATGGATAACACAACATAATAAGATGTCCCCCACACTATGCTTTCTATCCAACCACCCTTAACATATCCTTCCAAAAGAATAATATCCTGAATATCTACTTTGTATGTCAACTTCAAGTAATCATGTAAGACTTTCACATCCTCTTGGCCGTAAAATGTCTTTTTATCTGTACTATTATTATAAAGTGATACTGCCGTTTTATAATCCAATCCATTCTCTTTCAACTTTAACCGGAAAAGACTATCCAAGTTTTCCAGTTTTACAGGGTTCTTGAGTGACAAATACTGCTGATCAGCCAGAAAATTTCCTTCATCAGCAGTATAAGATTTAATGCTATCCCTTTTTAAATGCACAGTCTGACCTTCAGTTGTTATTTTAATTTCGGGGGAAGCTGTCGGAGTAAATACATGTATCTTCTTTACTTTGGCTTCTCTCATCCTGTTCGTACGATCTTCCCATAAAGTTTGCTTCCAAATCTCAGTCACTTGGGTCCGCAAACTACAAGAATACCAATATCCTCCACTTATAAAGATCAGCAAAACCATTAAAATCCCAATTAACCCATATGATGAATCATTCTTCATTTCCACTTCTTATTTTAAAATACAAAAGTAGTAAAGAAACACTCAAAAAGAGGCAAAACGAAGAAAAAAACACCTATACAGGTCTCATATAGGAGATTTATAAGAAATTTATAAGAGAATTCTAGGAGTTCATCCGAAAAAGACTCTCTATTTTTGCACTAACAAACATAATACAGATATGAAGAAGAAACTAAAATTAGTAGGATTTGTAACTTGCCTGATCGTCGGTTGTTATTTTGGGTCCACTCCAAAAAACAATTTACCGTCTCTATTATTAGAGAATGTGGAAGCATTGGCCTACGGTGAACATGGAAATGGAGCCAATTGCTATGGCGATGGCTCTGTAGAGTGTTACGGATATTGGGTCGAAATGAAAATTGAAGGATTAAGCCTTGAATAAACAATGAAACATCTCCTTTATACATTAATAGGTATTAGCTGCCTGGTCGCCTGCACGAGTTCTCTGGATTCGCACTTCCCCAGATACTCAGACTTTGCCAAAACCAAGGCGCTCAGTGCACAGGTAATTAACCTGGATACTATCCTCTTCCGTTACCCATTTCGGGTAACGGTTAGAGATAGTATTGCCGTTGTAATGGATCTGCATAATATGGACCATTATTTACATGCCTTTACCTATCCGGGGTGGAAACACGTTGTCTCATTCGGCAGACGTGGAGAAGCACCGGAGGAGATGTTATCAGCAGCAAACTTTCAATTCAACTCCTTAGATTCTTTGTGGGCACTCGATCCCAACAAGATGCAAATTACACGTTGGAAAATATCTCCTTCTACCGGTTCCGCGGAACGGGTAGAGGAGATTAAATTAGACAAGAAACTGGTCCGTTCACTGGACTTTCGCACGATGAAATCGGGCTTTTTGATTCCAGACTATATGGGAGAGCACCGCATCTGGGAAGTCGACAACAACGGTAAACCGATAAAAAGCAGTGGCGAAATTCCCAGCGAAACAGCCAACGAAAAGACTGTCCGACCGGCATTAGCGCAAGCATGGCGAAGTTTCATAGATTATAATCCCGACAATGGCATATTAGCAATGGCTACACAGTTGGGAGAAGCAATCGAAATCTATAACCTAAAGAACGATACTCATAAAGTTTTGTACGGTCCGGCAGGAGAACCGGAGTTTAAAACAGGAAAAGATGGTTCAGGCATTCCTAACGGAATCATGGGTTTCAATGATATAAAAGTAACAAACAAATACATTTATGCGGTATTTCAAGGAATTAAATTCAAAGACAAATTAGCCGCCTATCAGCGGGGAGAACGTCTGGAAGACGGAGGTAGATTTATCTATGTATTCGACCTGCAAGGGAATCCGGTACAGAAATACACTCTTGACCACGCGATATATGGCATTGATGTAAACGAAGAAACAAATACAATCGTCGCTACCGAAGTGAAAAGTGATGATCCGATTATAGAATTTAAAATTTAAAGGACAAGATGAAAACTTTAAATCTAATCATACTAGTATTATTACCAATCTTCTTTTCCTGTAAAAACGAGCAGAAAGAAAAGGAGAAACAGATTGCGCAGTTGGTAAGCGAATGGCAAGGAAAACAAATTGTATTCCCGGAAAACTCAATATTTACCCGCTATTTGACAGATACTACGGATTATCAGATACCACAATCCGAGTATAAGGTATTAATATATGTAGACTCTATTGGTTGTACCAGCTGTAAACTACAATTACATAAGTGGAAAGAGTTGATCGAATATACTAATTCGGTAACACAAAATAAAGTACCTTTCCTTTTCTTCTTTCATCCAAAAGATGCCAAAGAAATACGTTACTTGCTGAAACGTGATGGTTTTGATCACCCCATTTGTATTGATTTGGACGACCGATTAAACAAATTGAACAAGTTCCCGGCTGATATGACTTTCCAGACATTCTTACTGGATAAGAACAACAAAGTCGCAGTTTTGGGTAACCCCGTACACAATACGGCAGTCAAAGACCTTTATCTGAAACAGATTACCGGAAAAGACAACCCAAACAAAAACATACCGAAAACAATCGCAAAAGCCAGTCAAACAGATATCGACTTCGGTACATTCGACAAATCGGAAATAAAACAAACAACCATAGAGGTTAAAAACACAGGGGATAGTCCCCTCGTGATTGTGGACGTAAGTACCACCTGCGGCTGCACAGCAGCCACCTATGACAAACGACCTGCAAAACCCGGAGAATCCCTCCGGGTGCAAATCAAGATGACACCGAAGGATACAGGTTTCTTCGATGAAGTCGTGACAGTCAGGTATAACAGTATTAACAATCAACCTGTCAAAGTAAAGATTAAGGGGAATGCAAAATAAAAAAGAGGGAGTCTGCCTGATAGACTGACAACTGTTACGGCAAACTCCCCACCCATTCCCTCTTAATAAAAGAAAGGAGGTATATCAAAATCACTTAAAATCAACAATCGAAATAATAGCGGTATCTAATGATACTTATATTATTCAAATATCTTAGCTGAACAAGAGTAGGCAAAGATAGAAAATTAACGAATTCACAACTTAATAAACAATAAGATCATGAAGAAAAAGATCTTTGGAGCAGCTCTTATCTCTGCTATGGCTGTTGCAGCCGGCTGGAATTTCAACCAGAGCAAAAATGAAACACAATTGTCAGACTTGGCACTGGCTAACGTAGAAGCGTTGGCTAATGGAGAAAGTGGTGGCAGTTTTGGGTGCGGAAATGCTGCATACGAATGGGATAGTGATTGGTATGAAGATACAAAAAACTTCACAAAATGCAGAAGTGGTTGCCCCGAAGGAAGTGGAACAGAGCCTAAATACATGAATTGCTAAATTAGCCAATAGTCAAAGTTCTATTTAAAATCAAGAGGGTGTGTCAAAATACTAAATGATATATAGATAACACAGATTATATATTAAATAAGTTATCTGCCAAGTCTGTAGCCATAATGTGAATTGACACATCCTCCTTAAAAAACAATTAAATTCAACAAAATGATAAAATACACCTTATTTACTTTGTTTTTTTTGCTTTTCACATTCAGTTCTTGTACTGAGAAAAAAGAAGTACTAACATTAGAGCATGTCAAAGTGTCTAAATTGCAATTAGAAGAAACTCCCTTTGATATACCTTCATTATTTCCTAAGGGATGTTGTATAAAAGATTCTTTTCTTGTTATTTTTGATCCCAAAGATAAAGATGGATTTCTATATATTTACAACAAAGAAAAAAAAACATTGTTAAATAAATATGGTATAATAGGCGAAGGTCCCAATGATTTTAAAAATCCTCGATTTTTATTTAATGATAATTTGCAAATATCTAAAAATACATTATTAATAGGTGATGTAACAAGCCTATATTCCGTAAATATTGATTCTATATTTAGTAGTTCAAAAAAAGCACATTATATTCAAACCGAAATTCCTGAAAATTTACGACTCTACAATTATGTTTTACAGGACAATGACAGCATGCTTATTGTCAATCAAACACGAGACCATCAGTTAACATTCTACAATAAACTAACACACACAATTGAATTAAAGAATTATTTCGAAAAGAACAGATATTTAAAAGACGCTTCAGATTTCTGTCATGTAATGCAGATTTATGATGCTTATTATTCTTCAAATAAAGAAAGAATAGTCATTGCTTACAAAAATTGGAAACAAATAGATATCATATCTACATCAGGAAAATTAATAAAACATATATATTTTCCTAATTATGATTACAATAAGAGTAAAATGTCATTAGATAGAAAAAGTTTACGAATAGAAGATGATGCACATATGTTTTTTTCTTTTATTTATCCAACTAATGATTATTTTTATGCTCTTTGTTGGAATAATACGAGAACAAATATAAAACAAGGCAGTGCAAAAACATCTATATACAAATTTAATTGGGAAGGTGAATTAAAAGATATATTCCAACTAGATAAAGCTATTTCTTATTTTTGCATAGACTCTTCAAATATATTATATGCCATAGGTGTATCAGAAGACAACCTTGATTTAAATATTTATTCATCAATAATAAAATAAGACTCTAAATCATCTACTATAAGTTATTCCTTTTTTATTTCGATTCCTAAAAACATAATCAACTAAAAATTTAACACCATGAGCAACAAACTCCAAGGCTGGTTAGCCCCCAACACACTGACAGAAGATCCGAACGACCGTATCTTAGTACTCAACTCCGCCGGTACGGTTGACAACGAACAACTCTACGAAGAGATGCGCGAAGAAGACACCGGCCTGCGCCGGGAAACACTCGTTCACGTAGTCACCCTCTACGAACGAATCGTGGCACGGGCTTTGATGAACGGCCACAATGTTAACACCGGATTGTTCTACGCCGTTCCCCGCTTCATCGGACCGGTCGAAGACGGACAATGGAATCCGGCAAAAAACGACATCTACGTCGCATTCACTCAAAACCGCGTCCTGCGCGAAGAAATACGAAACACCAAAGTTGAAATCCTGGGTGAAAAAGCTGACACTATTTATATCACTGGCGTTCAGGATTGCAGCAACAACATAAAAGACGGACATATCACGCCGGGACGTAACTTCCGCATCACCGGTTCGCGTATCCGCATTGAGGGAACAGACGAAAAGGTCGGTATCACCTTCCGCAACCTGGCAGACGACACGGTGACAAAAGTTACTTCCGACATGTTCGGTACAAACAATCCTTCGGAACTAATATTCATCGCTCCCACAGGATTGGCTGACGGAGAATATGAAATGACGTTGACAACGCAATATTCAGGGAATACGCAACGTTTTCTAAAAACACCGCGCAGTATTAACCGCATCGTATATGTGGGTGCCGCCAAAGGAGAAGAGGGTGGTGACAGACCTGAAATTGAATAATACAGAACAACTACTTTTGTTTGCATTCCCTAAACACTCCTGTTTGGACATCACAAACAACCGTGTTTAGGGAGCATAAACAGGAGTGTTTAGATAACGCAAACAATATTAAATATTCAAATATATATGAAAACAAACAAATTTCTATTCATCACTATTATTACTTGCATATTATCTGGTATAAACATCTGTGTTAATACTAATAGCACAAAAAAGAATTCGGATTTACTCCTTGAAAATATTAATGCTATAGCCTACGGAGAAAGTTTCAGTTGGGACGGAAAAGAGTGGGACACAGAAGAAAATCACTGGTTGGGTAGCGATTGGAAACCAGTTTTAGTAAAATGCACAGTTACTACAGGACCTTCTTTCTGGCAAGAGACCTATGAAGGACAGAAAGTGACTTGCAATAACGGAAATGGAAATTGCTTAATAGAAAGTGCTTGCACTAATAGTTAAATTTTAATTCTCCATTCTCTATATCAAAATGAGAATGGAGAATTTCACAAAAAACATTTCAATATCCATGTATAGAACACTCAACATATATATATTATCTGTAATATACTTGTTTTTAATCGGTTGCAACAAACCGATTCCTAAGAAAGCATTAAAATTAGAGTTAGAGAATATAAAAAAAGTAGAAATTAAAAACGAATATCCTCAAATTATCAATACAAGTGAAGCCAAAGATATTTCTACAAAGCAATTGACAGACTGTATTTCAAATATAGACTATATAGCGCTTGACTCTGAACATCTAATTGGAGAAATTAGAAAAATGATTATCACAGAAAGTAAAATATATATTATGGATTCCTTTCTATCACAGCAAGTTTTTGTTTTTGATAAACAAGGAAAACTTTTATTCCGCATAGACGAAAAGGGTAATGGACCTGAGGAATTTATCAGTATTTGGGATATGCAAGTTAATGAATCAAAAAAAGAAATCTTACTAAATGATGCCTTAGGATTATCTTATATCTATTATTCAACAGAAGATGGTAGTTTCATAAAAAGAGAGAGAGGCATTCAGAATTGCTATTTAGCCAATATAAATAATATATACATTAATATGTTATCATACGGACAAGATTTTAACGATAAAGAAAGTTGGCAATTACTAATAACAGATAAAGACTCTATTCTATATAAAGGTTTTCAATTAGAAGAATTACAAAAAAACAATTTTATAGAAAACAGTATATCTTATGACTTTGAAAATAAACTAATATATACCCCTACTTATTCAGACACAATATATCAATTTTGTGAAAATATATCATTCATTCCAAAGTTTGTAATCAAACAAAACAAAAGTATTTGGAATAAGCATAATGAAAACATGACATATGCAGAAATATGTAAACTAATCAAAGAGAATAATTACACATTATTTACCGGCAATATTATTGATTCAGAGAGATATATGCTTTTCACGACCAATGAAGAATATAAAGGAGGAATAATCAAACAACCATATATTTGGGACAAAATAAATAAGATATCATATAGATGGGATTCAAAAACAATTATCTCGAAAGAAAATATTCGTGATGTCATAACTATACCTTTAACGTCTTATAACGATAGATTTTACGGGATTTTTCAAATAGGAAAAGATCCTGAACTGAAAAGTATCTCCCCTAAACTAGCAAAATTATTACCTAAAGATGTTGAAAATGCGAATCCAATCATAGTTGCATATCAATTTAAAGATATTCACTAAAAATATATTTTCACAAAATCAATTGAAATATATGAAGCAATTGTTTTTTTTGCTGTTCGGCATATTAGTCATTCTTTTACAAACAGCCTGTCAATCAAAAATTGACAAGCAACTGGACATGCCCCTTAGTCTAGCCGGAGACAACCGGAAAGAAATGGAAAAAATATTAGATCATTATAAAAATGATCCGGAAAAACTCGCTGCTGCCCGTTTTCTAATAATGAATATGCCTGGCCATTCAGGTGTTAACCAATCAAATATAGAAAAACTACAACCTTTTTATTTGAAGTACGTAGATATATCAAAACAACATAATTGGAAGCGTTCATCCGAATGGCAAAAAGAAATCGACTCTCTTTGGAGAAATGAGAAAACAAAAATCCATCCGTCTTTATTTAATAAAAAAGCGGATATCCAAACCATTAATGCAGACTGGCTTATCAACGAAATAGACCGTTCTTTCAATGCTTGGAAAGAGAATGTATATACACAGAGTGATACTTTTGATGATTTCTGCAAATATATCCTTCCCTATCGTTTTGCCGAAGGAATTTGTCTGGACGAGAGCCGGGATACTTTTTACAAACGACATGCTCGTATATTCAACGATATTAATAAAGATTTCAGAGTAGTGACCGACTCTTTACATCAAATATATAGCGACCTTATGCATAATAACTGGGCCGCTGCCTCCATGCCTATTTGCAACGCTGCCACTTTCGAACAAATAAAACGAGGTTCATGCGACGATAAAGCCTGGTATAACTGCCTGATGATGTCTGCACTCGGCATGGGAGTCGCTATCGACTTCGTGCCGGAATGGGGGAACCGCTCCGGGGGGCATAGCTGGAACAGCCTGATCGTTGGCGGAGAGTCATATCCCTTCGAACCGTTTTGGGACGATGACCGGTGGAAATACAAGGAGATTTACAATAATGAGTGTTTTGATTTGAAGTGGGGAAAATTCAGACTTCCGAAAGTGTACCGGCATACGTTCGAACATTATTTTTCCGGTCCGTTGGGTAATGAGGCGGTTGCTAGAGAAGATATTCCTTCTCTATTCAAAAATCCATTTATGAAGGATGTTTCTTCTGAATATTTCCAGACAACAGATGTGAAAATAACTATTACGGAGCCTATTCCCGAAAACACACGTTATTGCTATCTATGCGTTTTCGGAGCAAAAGAATGGCAACCCGTGCAATGGGGTAAAATCGAATGGAACAAAAAGGTGACTTTCAAAGGGATGGGTAGGGATATCGTTTACCTGCCTATGTTCTACCAAAATGGTGTTTTAACACCTGCCGCATCTGCTTTTATCCTGACTAAAGACGGTAATTGCGAAAAACTGGAATGCAAAGAGGAGAAAATGCCGGTTACCGTACGAAACTATACCGCCTATCTGTATCCTGAAGAGATTTCCGAAGCGAAAGAAACACTGGTCGGGGCTTATCTCACAGGATGCAATGATTTGAATACCTTAGCCGCTGATACCTTATATATGATGACGGACAGCATGGATACATGGGAAAACGAGATCAATCTTCCTGTTTCTCAAAAATACAGATATATACAATTAATATCTCCCAAAGACTCACTGGCACTCTGTGAAATATCTTTCTATGAACAGAATAAAGAGGATAAACCGATTCAAGGTGTAAAAGTGTCAGCCGATATCACACCGCTTGGCAATGGAGAGGAACTGAACATGGTTACCGACAGTCGTTCTGCCACTGGTTTCAGAGGCAGGTTCAACAACCCGGAAGATGGGAAAAATACACTTTGGTTTGATTTAGGTGCACCCAAGTCAATCAGTAGAATTTCATATATCCCCTATACAAAAAATTATTTACCTAAAGATATAGACATAGAATTATGGTATTGGAATAATCAATGGGTTAAAGGTGGTAGTTTAAAAGGTGATTATAATTTTATGACTTTTGAAAATATACCTGAAGGGACTATTTACAGAGTAAAGGTAAAAGGGACAAATGATCGTATCTTTACCTATAAAAACGGTATTATTCGTTGGTATTAAGCATGAAAAAGCATTGGAAAAAAATAGTACAATATACTGTAGACGTAACCTTTTGGTTATGTATGCTGGCTACGGCATGGTTCGCCACGCAGGTCTTATTGTTTGCCTCTTTCAAAATCCCTAGTGATTCGATGGAACCGGAATTAACTACCGGAGATAATATCCTGGTCTGGAAGCCAACGATCGGACCACGTATATTCAATCTGTTTGCTTCCATGCGAAATGAACAAACCGAGATTTATCGTATTCCCGGTTTCAAAAATATTAAACGCAATGACATTTTAGTCTTCAATTTTCCACACCCTAATAGTTGGGATAAAATAGAAATGCATATCCTCAAATATTATATCAAACGATGCGTAGGATTACCTGGCGATACCCTCTCCATCCGAAATGGTTTTTTCCATGTAAACGGAATAAATACACCTCTTGGTAATACGGATTCGCAAAAAAAGATTGCCGTTACAGAAAAGTTTCAAGAGGGCATATTCCATAGTTTCCCTTATGATGGTACTATCGGCTGGAACATCAAGGAGTTCGGACCGCTTCATATTCCTGCCAAAGGGGATTCAATCCGGATGAATCGGACAAACTTCGTTTTATATAAAAAGCTGATTGAATGGGAACAACAGGGAACTCTCGAATACAAGGATTCCACATCTTTTCTTAATGGAAAACCGATCGACGGCTATCGTTTCTTGAAAAACTACTATTTTATGGCAGGCGATAACGGTATGAATTCGCAAGATTCGCGTTATTGGGGAATGTTGCCGGAAGAATATATCGTGGGGAAAGCTTGGATTATCTGGAAATCGGTCGATCCGTATACGGAGAAATTCAGGTGGGAACGATTCATGAAAATAATTCATTAAAAAAATTAATCATGAAATACAGACAATACATAAGTTACTCATTACTCGCTATCAGCGGAATTTTTCTGCTGTGCACCGTTTTTGCCACCAACACAGGGTTGGCTAACGGGCTGGTTACAGGGAAAGTTCTTTGGTTTCATCTGGCGATGTTGCTGCTGGCAGCATGCAGTCTGGTGGCGGCTGTTCTGATGAAACCGGCAAAGCCGTTTGTCTTTTCGGTCGCAGACGGATTGGTGCTGGTTTTGGCGGTTATCGTTGCACTTACTTATAACCGGCAACTGGATCCCGAACCGGAGAAAATGTTGTTTGGCGGGCAATTAGTCGTATTGTGGTTTCTGCTGCGGTTCATATTGACCGGATGGCCGCAGTTACAGTTATTTTTCCTGGCGGTGGTTGTTGCGACCGGAGGGATTGAAGCCGTGTCGGGAATGCGGCAGTTACATGGACTCGAGGGATCTAACCATTCCTTGTTCAAGCTGACCGGGGATTTTTATAATCCGGGGCCTTATTCGGGGTATCTCGCAATCGTATTGCCGGTTTGCCTGTGGATGGTCCTACGGCAAACAAAAATTTATCTGCATTACCTGGGATGGATCGGTTTGTTGGCAATCATTGTCGTGCTTCCTGCCGGGATGAGCCGGACGGCATGGATAGCGGCTGCCATTTCATGCGGATGGGTGTATTGGGTGCAACGGATCGGATGGGAAAAGACTAAAAGATACATTAATGGAAACCGGACCTTAACTATCGTATCTTCTATTTTGATCCTGATCTCCATAGCCGGTGCATTGGCGGGTATTTATCTGCTAAAGAAAGATTCTGCCAATGGCCGGCTACTTTTATGGAAAGTGACGGGGCAAGCGATCAGGGAACAGCCCTGGACAGGAACCGGGACGGGTGGTTTTCCGGCTGCTTATGCAGAAGCACAGGCGGAGTATTTCACTTCGGGAAAGGCTTCGGAGACAGAGATGATGGTTGCCGGATGTCCGGAATACGGATTTAATGAATTCTTACAAATTGGTTTGGAACAGGGGCTGGTGGGTTTAATGGTTTTTGTATTGTTGTTAAGCTATTCCTTGTTCCGGGGGGTAAAAAACAGACAGGCGGGAGCGGCCGGAGGGATATTGGCACTGATGGTGTTCAGCCTGGCATCGTATCCGTTGCAGTTGCCGGAGTTCTGGGTGGTGTTGGTGGTGTTGATGGGGGTGGCTAATAGTAATACTCCGGTTGACGCTGACACACCCCCTACCCCCTCTCGAGAGGGGAGGAAGATACTTTCTGTCGCTATGATAGGGGTGCTGGCTATATGCTGCGAGTGGATTTTCCGGCAGCAGAAAGGGTATTATGAAGGATATAAAAAATGGAATACGTTGAAGATGTTGCATCATAGTAAAGCTTATGAAGCGGCAGGTGAAGGATATGAGGAACTGGTGCCGTTGATGGGACATAAACCGGAATTCCTGTTCGAGGCAGCACAATGTTTAAATAGGGCTGAACGATATACAGAAGCTAATAAGCTATTATATCGGGCTATGAAGTTAAGCGGTGATCCGATGATACGTTACATAGCGGCGAAAAATGAGCAGTCGATGGGAAACTATCAAAAAGCGGAAAATTTATTGCTGCATGCGATCGATATGTTACCGGAACGGATCTATCCGTATTACCTGCTTACCAAACTTTACTCAGAACCTACTTTCTTTCAGGAAGATAAGTTTATCAAAGCGGCTGACGCCGTACTGAAAAAAGAACCGAAAGTAGAGAGCACGGCTATCCGGGAAATGAGAACAGAAGTTAAAAACATGCTCAATAACATACGATCAGATCGTAATTAATTTATTTATATGCCATTTACGATAACATCGTAATAATATTTTTGTATATTTGGAAATTAAAATTTGAATCATAGCTTATATGAATATGAAATACTACAATTTGCTGGCAATACTGCTCCTCTCCGGGATGATAGCCTGTTCCGGTGACAAAAAAGACAGCAGTGAAGGAGAAGAAACTGTTGAAACGGTTTTACCGGACGAAACCAACGAGGTGACCGTGATGACACTAAAGGCTACCGACTTCAACCATGAACTGGTGAGTAACGGCAAATTGTCGGCACGCCGCCATGTCGACCTGCGGTTTCAGTCAGCCGAACCGATCGCTACGATTCATGTAAAGAACGGCGACCGGGTAAGCAAAGGACAAAAGCTGGCTGAATTGTCGACCTTCCGGCTGAAAAACAAAACGGCCACTTCCAAAGATGCTCTGGAACGGGCGAAACTGGAACTGCAAGACGTGCTGATCGGCCAGGGATATGCGCTGGCAGACTCGGCCAAAGTTCCTCCCGCCACCATGCAGCTTGTCCGGGTAAAGAGCGGTTACGACCAGGCGCTTATCCAATACCAGTTGGCAGAATATGAAGAACGGAATGCCGTACTAACGGCTCCTTTCGACGGTATCGTTGCCAATCTGTTTGCCAAACAATACAATACGGCTTCTACCTCCGATATATTCTGCACGGTCATCGATCCGGGCAGCCTGGAAGCAGCGTTCACTGTTCTGGAGAGCGAACTGCCTCTGATCAAGAACGGCGACCGGGTGGAGGTCACTCCTTTTGCCCTGAACGACACAAAAGCCGAAGGACGCATCACCGAAATAAACCCGCTGGTCGATGAAAACGGTATGGTGCAGGTGAAAGCGGCGGTTACGGACAGAGGGAAGTTATTCGAGGGAATGAACGTCCGTGTCAGCATCCACCGTTCGCTGGGCAAACAACTGGTCGTACCGAAAAGTGCCGTCGTTCTCCGGTCCGGAAAGCAAGTGGTGTTCAAACTCGACAGCACCCGAACCAAAGCGAGCTGGGTATATGTACATACCGGTCTGGAAAATGCAGACAGCTACACGATTACAAGTTCGGAAGGGGACGGCCTGAAAGAGGATGATTTCGTCATTACCAGCGGTAATATCAATCTGGCACACGAGGCACCGGTAACGATAATTGAAAATTAAAAATTTGTTATGGTCAAATTCCTACTACAACGTCCTATCGCGGTACTGATGGCCTTTACAGCCTGTTTTATCGTGGGGTTGGTGACTTACTTTACCATCCCGGTATCGTTGTTGCCCGATATTGCGATACCGGAGATCACCATACAGGTGTCCGGACAGAATACGTCGGCCCGCGAACTGGAGAATACGGTAGTCAAACCGATCCGGCAACAGCTGATGCAGGTGACTGCCCTGCGCGATATACACAGTGAGACACGCGACGGTGCCGGCATCATCCGCCTGAGTTTCGACTTCGGGACTAACACGGACCTGGCATTCATCGAGGTGAACGAAAAGATAGACGCTGCCATGAACTACCTGCCGCGCGAAATAGAACGTCCGCGGGTGATCAAGGCGAGCGCAACGGACATACCGGTCTTTTGCCTGAATCTGACGCTGAAAACAGGTGACAGCGAGGCTGCTTTCCTGGACCTTTGCCAGTTTGCCGAATCGGTTATCAAACGGCGTATCGAGCAGTTGCCGGAGGTGGCGATGGTGGATATCACGGGGATGATGAAACGGCAATTGCAGATCGTGCCGGACATGAAAACACTGGAAATGGCCGGTATCACGCTGGACGATCTGGAATCGGCCCTGAATTCGAACAATATCGAGCCGGGAAGTATGACCGTACGGGACGGATATTATGAATACAACATCAAATTCTCAACTTTACTGCGCACACCGGAAGACGTACAAAATATCTATCTTCATAAAAATGACCGTATCTTCCAGCTGAAAGACCTGGCAAAGGTGGCGGTGGTACCGGAAAAGGAGACAGGCGCCTCACTTTCAAACGGGAAACGGGCGGTTACGCTGGCTGTGATCAAGCAGGCGGACGAGAATATGGATAATATGAAGGAGGCGTTGCAGGAAGTTACTGCGTATTTCGCAACGGTTTATCCGGATATCGAGTTCAGTGTCAGCCGGAACCAGACGGAGTTGCTGGATTATACGATTTCAAACCTGAAACAGAACCTGTCGCTCGGCTTTATATTTATATGTATAGTGGCTATCCTGTTTTTGGGGGATATCAAGAGTCCGGCAGTGATCGGTCTGAGTATGGTGGTCAGTCTGATTATCAGTTTCCTTTTCTTCTATATGTTCAAGATGTCGCTGAACATCATTTCCCTTTCCGGACTGATCCTGGCACTGGGTATGATGATCGACAGTTCGATCATTGTGACGGAGAATATTACTCAATACCGAACAAAAGGATATACACTGACAGAAGCCTGTGACAAAGGAACAACTGAAGTGATTACTCCTATGTTAAGTTCTACATTTACCACAATCGCCGTATTCGTGCCGCTGGTATTCATGAGCGGTATCGCAGGGGCTATATTCTACGACCAGGCTTTCGCAGTGACGGTCGGGCTGATGGTCTCCTATTTTACGGGTATCATGCTGCTTCCGGTACTCTACAAGCTGGTTTACAGCATTCCCGATATCAAACATACAGGATTCAATCTCCGGATCAACAACCTGATCAAAGAACATACGCTGGACCGCTTCTACGATGCTGGAGTCAATTTCGTGTTCCGTCATAAAAAGTCGAATATCATATTTATCTTCGTTACATTGCCGTTATGCGCCCTACTGTTTTATGAAGTACCTAAAAGCAGGATGCCTGAGATCGACCAGAACGAACTGATCGCCCATATCGAGTGGAACGAAAACATCCATATCGACGAAAACCGGGAACGGGTGGACAAACTGTTTGCCCAGATCGCAGGCGATGTACAGGAATATACCTCCTATGTCGGTCAACAGCAATTCCTGTTGAACCGCGACCGGGAACTGTCTTCTTCGGAAGCCGAATTATATTTCAAGACAGAAAAATCATCAGCCATCTCTCCCTTGCAGATAAAGATCACGCAATGGTTGGATACTAATTATCCGCAGGCTGTATTCTCCTTCTCTCCGCCGATCACGGTGTTCGAAAAGTTATTCGTGACGGGAGAAGCTGACGTGGTCGCAGAATTTTATGCCCGCAACAAAGCGGAAGCCCCGGAGGCCCAGACATTGCACAAATTGGAATCGCAGATGAAAGCGTCTACCGGTATTGCACCGGTGGGAGTCGCCTTCGATAACCAACTGAATATATCAGTCGACAGGCAGAAGTTACTGCTTTATAATGTAAATTACAATGAAGTATACCGCCTGCTGAAAACAGCTTTCAAAGAAAATGAGGTGGCGACCCTCCGCTCCTACCAGCAATATCTGCCGATTGCCCTGGCCGGCGACGGCAAGACGGTAAACGAAGTCTTGCAGCAGACACTGGTCCGGACGCAGGCCGACAAAGAGGGAAAAAGCCAGTACATCCCGTTGCAGTCACTGGTTAAGGTGACGCAAGGGGAAGACCTGAAGACGGTTACGGCCGGTAAGAACGGCGAATATATCCCGTTCAGTTTCTATGATGTCAAGAAGGCGGAACCGTTGATGGAAGAGGTGAAGAAGATGGGCGAACAGAACTGGGAGATCGATTTCTCCGGTAGTTTCTTCTCCAACAAACAGATGTTGAATGAGTTGGTGGTGATCCTGCTGATCTCTATCCTGCTGATGTATTTCATCCTGGCAGCCCAGTTCGAGAGCTTCCTGCAACCGCTGATCGTACTGATCGAGATTCCGATCGACGTGGCTGCATCACTGCTGGTACTCTGGATTTGCGGACATACGATGAACCTGATGAGTGCCATCGGTATCGTGGTGACCTGCGGTATCATTATAAACGACTCCATCCTGAAACTGGATGCGATCAATGAATTACGTAAGGAAGGTGTTCCGTTGATGGAAGCGATCCACGAAGCTGGCCGCCGTCGTCTGCGCCCGATCATCATGACTTCGCTGACCACCATCTTCGGTATGGTCCCGTTGCTGTTCTCATTCGACATGGGTAGCGAGTTGCAAAAACCCCTTTCCATCGCCATGATCTCAGCCATGCTGATCGGTACAGCCGTCAGCCTGTTCATCATTCCGTTGGTATACTGGTTCATTTACCGTAAGCACGACCCGAATGCAGTGATTCCTCAAAAACAAACTGAAGTTTAACGAATTATATATAATGCCGTTATGAAGATATGTAAAATATTATTATCGTTCCTGTTATTTACCTCAGTCTATCTGAATGCCCAGCCGCTTACGCTGTCGCTGGAGCGGACGATTGCATTGGCGGGGGATAGTTCGCTGGAGGCATTCAGGACAAAGAATATGTTTTTGGCCGGATACTGGCAATACAGGACATTCAAGGCGGGACGTTTGCCAAGCCTGACGTTGAACCTGACTCCGGCACAGTATTATCGCGATATCACACGACGATATGATTCCGAGAATGATATCGATGTTTACAGAAAACAGCAATCTTATTACGCAGAGGGCGGCCTCGCCATCAAACAGAATTTCGACTTGTTGGGAGGTACTTTCTATCTGGATTCGGATTTAGGGTATATGCGTAATTTCGGAGATAATGCTTATAACCAGTTTACGACCGTACCGATCCGAATCGGTTATAACCAAAGTCTGTTAGGATATAACCCCTTCCGGTGGGAACGGAAAATCGAGCCACTCAAATATGAGAAAGCGAAAAAAGAATTACTGTACAATATTGAAAATATCAGTGAACAGGCTACCTCCTACTTCTTTGCCTTGGCCATGGCACAGGCGGAATATGATCTGGCTAAAGAAAATGTAGCGTCGACCGATACCTTATACCAGACAGGACAGGAGCGACATAAGATTGCATCAATCAACAAAGCAGAGCTGCTGACATTGAAACTGGATGCCGTCAACGCACGCAATACATTACAAAACGCAGAAATATCTCTGAAAAGAGCGATGTTCAGTCTCGCCTCTTTCCTCAACTTCGACAAAAACACGGAAATACGACTAAACCTGCCAGGACGTCCGAAAGATATGCATATTTCTGTTGACGAAGCTCTGACACTTGCCCGCGAAAACAACCCGAAGTTCCTTGACACCAAACAACAGGTACTTGAAGCCGAACAGCAAGTGGATAAGACAAAAAAAGAGGCCATGTTCAATGCCTCCATCAACGCCAGCATAGGATTCAACCAGGTTGCGACCAAACTGAGTGACGCATATCGCGACCCGCTGCAACAAGATATGGTATCCGTTTCCGTATCTATCCCTCTCGTCGACTGGGGCGTACGGAAAGGAAAACATAACATTGCCAAGAATAATCTGAACGTGACACAGATTTCCGCCCGCCAGGAGGAACTGACGGTAGAGGAAGACGTGATCATGACTGTCGGTGACTTCAATATCCAGCAAAACCTGATCTCAAGTGCAGAAGAGGCGCTCGACCTAGCTGTTATGGCTTACAGTGAGACAAAGCAACGGTTTATGATCGGGAAAGCGGACATCAACAGCCTGACCTTATCGCTGAACCGCCAGCAGGAAGCACAGCGCAACTATATCTCCGCCCTGCAAAATTACTGGCTGAGTTATTTTAAAATACGGAAACTGACACTGCATGATTTTGAAACCGGCATATCACTGGCACGGGAATTTGATTTTACGCACGGACTATAAGTAACAGATTCAATGAGCACATCTCCCAAGATATCATCCTTTACGATCATCGTCACCTTCCTTTGTGTGGCGCTGACAGGACTGGCTTTCATCCCTCTCCTGCCGATCAAGCTGTCTCCCTCACGCACATTGCCCCGGCTGACCGTCAGCTATAATATGCCCGGCAACTCGGCACGTGTAATCGAGATGGAGGTCACTTCGCGGCTGGAATCGATGCTGGCACGTATCAAGGGAATCAAGGAGATCAACTCCACTTCCGGAAATGGCTGGGGATATGTGACACTGGAACTTGACAAACATACCAATATCGATGCCGCCCGTTTCGAGGCATCCACGATCGTACGCCAGACATGGCCCAGCCTGCCCGACGGATTAAGCTATCCGATACTGGAGATGAGCCGCCCGGACGACAAGGAATCCGGCCCGTTCATGACCTATACGCTGAATGCGGCGGCAACTCCGATCTTTATCCAGCGGTTTGCGGAGGACCAGATCAAACCGCGCCTCGCCGGTATCCCGGGTATTTACCGGATCGATGTACGCGGGGCCACACCGATGGAATGGCGACTGGAGTATGACAGCCGGCAACTCGTGTCGCTCGGCATTACCACCAATGACATACAGAATGCGATCGCTCAATACTATAACAAAGAATTCCTGGGAACCGGAAATGTCAATACAAACGAACAGGAGGAATGGATTCGCCTCGCCCTGATACCGGAAGATGTACGGGAGGGTTTCGAGGCTTCCCACATAACCGTCACCAGTAAAGAAGGGAAGCTGATACGCCTGGACCAGTTGCTGAAAGTCACCCGCCAGGAAGAGGCTCCCCAAAGCTATTACCGTATCAACGGACTGAACTCGATCTATCTCTCCATCCGTGCGGAAGAGACAGCCAACCAGCTGGAACTCGCCAAACAGGTGAAAGAGGAGATGGAGCATATCCGCCAGTTATTACCGCAGGGATATGAGGTGCATACCAGTTATGACGCGACCGAGTTTATCCAGAATGAACTGGATAAGATATATGTACGTACGGGACTTACGATCCTGATTCTTTTATTGTTCGTCCTGCTGATCACCCGGAATGTGCGCTATCTGTTCCTGATCGTGGTCAGCCTGAGCGTAAACCTGTGTATTGCCGTTATCTTTTTCTATCTGGCAAAACTGG
Organism: Parabacteroides goldsteinii; assembly: GCF_020091425.1. Lineage (NCBI taxonomy): Bacteria > Pseudomonadati > Bacteroidota > Bacteroidia > Bacteroidales > Tannerellaceae > Parabacteroides > Parabacteroides goldsteinii. The sequence goes on from NZ_CP081906.1 coordinate 4,669,945, forward strand.
AAATGCAGCTTTACTCGCTGGCGGGAGTTACCATATCGTTAAGCCTGGTAATCGACAATACGATCGTGATGACCGACCATATACGCAACCGCCATAACCGCAAAGCCTTCCTTTCCATCCTGACGGCAACGCTGACGACTATCGGTGCGCTGGTGATCATTTTCTTCCTCGATGAAAAAATACGGCTGAACCTACAGGATTTTGCAGCTGTGGTAATCATCAACCTGGCAGTGTCGCTGGCGATCGCCCTGCTCTTCGTTCCTGCCCTGATAGAGAAGCTGGGACTGGGACAAAAGAAAAGCGCCGCCCGGAAAGCGAAGCTCTCCCTGAAACCGAAAACCACCTGGTTTCCGCGGATCAGAAGGTGGGGAAACAGATTTTTAAAACGGTTCCCGGTCTATTTCAACAGATATTACCATGCACAGATCAGCTTCCTTTGCCGATGGAAAAAGACCGCATGTTTTCTGTTGCTACTGGCTTTCGGATTGCCGGTCTTCCTGCTCCCTGAAAAAATAGAAATGGATGACAAGGACAAGGTATATACGGCTACAGACTCGCTGCTCATTGAAAAATACAACAAGATTGTCTCAAGCGAGACCTATAAGGAGAAAGTCAAGCCGATAATGGACAAAGCACTGGGAGGAACCTTGCGCCTGTTCGTGCAAAAAGTGTATGAAGGCAGTTATTTTACCCGCAACGACGAAACGGTCCTGTCGGTCACTGCCTCACTTCCCAACGGGACTACACTGGAACAGATGAATCAGTTGATGGGACGCATGGAGGCTTACCTCAGCACATTCAAGGACATACGCCAGTTCCAGACGAACATTTACAGTGCGCGGCAGGCGGGCATACGCATTTATTTCACCAAAGCGGCAGAGCGAAGCGGATTCCCTTATACGCTGAAAAGCAAGATTATCAGCAAGGCGCTGGAACTGGGCGGCGGTAGCTGGGGTGTGTACGGGCTTCAGGACCAGGGCTTCAGCAACGACGTACGGGAAGGAGCAGGTTCGTTCCGTATCGAAATGTTCGGCTATAACTATGACGAATTATACACCTGGGCGGAACAGTTGAAGGATACACTTCTTACCTACCGCCGTATCAAGGAAGTACTGATCAACTCTGAATTTTCGTGGTGGAAAGACGATTATCAGGAATTCTATTTCAATCTGGACAAGGCACGGATGGCACAGGAAAATATCCTGCCGATCGAACTGTTCGCCTCCATCAACCCAGTGTTCGGAAAGGATATCTACAGCGGTACGATCGTTGTCGACAATGAAACGGAAAAGCTGAAACTAAGTTCGCGCCAGTCAAAAGATTATGATGTCTGGAGCATGCAATACGTCCCCCAGAGCATTAAGGGCAAACCTTATAAACTGTCGGAACTGGCCACCGTCGAAAAAGGGCAGATGCCGCAAAAAGTAGCCAAGGTGAACCAGCAATACCGCCTGTGCCTTCAATATGAATATATCGGTGCATCCAATCAGGGGACCAAGATACAGGAACGTGTATTGAAAGAATTCAACGCATCGTTACCGATGGGATACACTGCCAAATCGGATAGTAATTACTGGAGTTGGAACACCAAAGACAATAAACAGTATCTGTTATTGCTGCTGATCATTGCCATTATTTTCTTTACGACCAGTATTCTGTTCAATTCGCTGAAACAACCGCTGGCTGTTATCTTCGTCATCCCTATCTCCTATATCGGGGTGTTCCTGACATTCTACTGGTTCAAGCTGAATTTCGACCAGGGAGGATTTGCGTCGTTTGTCCTGCTATGCGGTATCACGGTAAATGCAAGTATCTATATATTAAACGAATATAACCAACTTCGCGAAGCCAGCCCCAAAATGCCCGCCTGGCGCCTTTACCTGAAAGCATGGAATGCCAAGATCACACCGATCTTCCTGACCGTGATCTCTACCATACTCGGATTTATTCCGTTTATGTTAGGTCCCGATAAAGAAGCCTTCTGGTTTCCGCTGGCAGCCGGGACCATCGGCGGATTGACCATGTCGATCCTCGGCATCTTCATATACCTGCCTATTTTTACTTTGAAGAAACAATCATCTTGTTAAAACTTAACCGCCAATAACTGTTTTTCTTTCCTAATTTTGTGATATTCTTGGACGATTTGTTAATTATCCAAACCCTTCTTACGTCTTAAATGTTTTATGCAGGAGCAGAAAAGTTGCAGAAGTTGAAAGTCCGATATCACCCTAAAAATAATTTAAAGATGAAAGTTTTATTTAAGTATCTACGACTATTATCCCTCTCTACGAGCGGAGCGTTACTTTTGTGCATTGTATTTGCTGCAAACCCCGAAATTGCTGAAGGAACCATCACAGGTAAAGTATTCTGGTTTCATTTCTCTATTTTATTACTTGCATTCAGTGTATTGTTTATGGAAGCCACAGTGAAAAAAAGCAATTTTACCTTCTCATTACCCGACGGACTTTTATTACTTTTTGCCGGTCTGGCCTTGCTAAATTACAACTATGAGCTGGACCCGGAACCGGAAAGACTTCTTTTCGTCGGACAAATTACGACCTTATGGTTTATGCTGCGAGCCACGTTGCAAGCCCACCCGGAACTCAGGCTTTTCTTCCTGTCCATTATTATATGTACAGGTATCTTCGAAGCGGCCTGGGGAATGGGGCAACTGTACGGGGGAGCATCGACAAACCATCCGCTACTCAAAGGTGACGGACTTATTTTCAGCCCCGGCCCCTTCTCCGGTTATCTGGCAATCGTACTCCCCGTATGCCTGAACCTGGCTTTACGGTTTCGCGATTGCGACAAACTGGCCTGGTGGGAAACAAGGACGATGCTATTCTACCTGTCGGCATTCACGATCATACTCATCCTGATAGGACTTCCCGGCGGGAAAAGCTATTCGGCATGGCTGGCAGCCGGAATCTCATGCTGCTGGGTCTTCTATCTCCGGAAATCAGGGTGGCAGTTATTGAAGAAAAGGGTTATAAAGCATAACAAAACTGTGATTGTCAGCTGCATTGTCTTATTTATCGTTATTTCCGGATTGCCGACATTGGGCAGTGTTTTCAGCACCGAGAAATCCGCCAACCGGATGCTGATGTGGAACGTAACGACCCAGGCCATACTGAACAAGCCTGTCACCGGCACTGGGCTGGGAGGTTTCCCCGTCTCATTCGCCCAGACACAGGCCAACTACCTCGCATCGACGAAGGCCTCCGATACGGAACGGATGGCTGCGACCTGTCCCCCTTTCGCCTTCAACGATTATTTGCAGATAGGACTCGAATTCGGTATCGCCGGACTGCTTCTCTTTGCGTTATGGATCGCTTTCTGCCTCTATTACGGGCTGAAAAACAAACAGGTCGGGGCAACGGGAGGTATCCTTTCGTTACTTTTCTTCTCCATGTATTCCTACCCGTTGCAACTACCGTCATTCTGGGTTCTGCTTATTTTCTTCTCGGCAATGTGTGTCACCCGGACGGAAAAACAACAGAAATCGTCCGTGAAAAGTTTTCCTTATATCGGGACATTCGCTGCCTTAGTCGCCTGTATCCTGTTTTTCGGACAGCGAAGTTATTACGAACCGTACAAAGAATGGAAGACTTTGCGGATCCTGGTAGAAAAGGAAGAACAGAAAGTTGCCGCACAAGGATATATGAGCTTGTACCCGCGCCTCTCCCACCGGGCCGAGTTCCTGCTGGAAGGCGCCCGGTGCCTGCAACAATCCGGACAGTATTCGAATGCCATCATCTGGAGTCGTCGGGCCATCCGGTTAAGTGCTGATCCCGAATTCTACTATATCCTTGCCCAAAGCCACCAGCAACTCGGACTTTATAAGCTGGCTGAGAAATATTTACTGCAATGCCTGCATATTCTTCCGGAACAGATAGATACTTATTATCTGCTAACCAAATTATATGCGGAAACAAACTACTACCACCCGGACAAGCTCAGGCTGGCTGCCCATTCCGTGTTGACCAAACAGCCGGACACCTGCTTCAAACCCGCCAGGCAGATGAAAGAAGAAGTCTATCAACTTCTTTTACAACAAATGGCAAACAGTAAATAGAACAATCCCTTTGTTTTTATTGCACATTTAAATTATATCCCCTATCTTTGCCGAAATTTTGGAAGGAAGAGTTTCATGACGAATAAGATACATACTTGTAATCCGATGTTTATTTCCGGTTCAACGCCGGATATCGAAGCTCATTTTTTTAATTTACGGGATAATAATTTCTTTATATAAGATGCGTTGGTTATTTTTACTAACGCATTTTTTTTGTGTCCCGCAAGTGGCGATTAAGTAAGATATAACATTCTATAATATATTAATAAACAAAACAACCCAATTACTATGTCGAAGATTGGAATCAAAAAGGTGATTGTTCTGGGCTCGGGTGCCCTGAAGATCGGACAGGCCGGAGAGTTTGACTATTCCGGTTCACAAGCATTGAAGGCACTGAAAGAAGAAGGTATCAGTACCGTTTTGCTGAATCCGAACATTGCAACTATCCAAACATCGGAAGGGGTAGCAGACAAGGTGTATTTCCTGCCTATCACTCCGTATTTTGTTGAAGAAGTAATCAAAAAAGAACAACCGGACGGAATCCTGCTGGCTTTTGGTGGCCAGACTGCCCTGAACTGCGGTACTCAGTTATACACCAGCGGCACACTTGCCAAATATGGCGTAAAGGTACTGGGAACTTCTGTTGAAGCTATCATGTACACAGAAGACCGCGACCTGTTTGTAAAGAAACTGAATGAAATCGACGTAAAAACTCCGATCAGCCAGGCTGTTGAAACGATGGAAGATGCAGTGAAAGCTGCTTACAAGATCGGTTTCCCGGTAATGATCCGTTCTGCCTATGCACTGGGCGGTATGGGTAGCGGTATCTGCAAGGATGAAGCAGAACTGCGCACACTGGCAGAAAGCGCTTTCGCTTATTCTTCACAGATCCTGGTGGAAGAATCGCTGAAAGGCTGGAAAGAAATTGAATTCGAAGTAATCCGCGATAAAAACGACCATTGCTTCACGGTTGTAAGCATGGAAAACGTCGACCCGCTGGGTGTACATACCGGTGAAAGTATTGTGGTTGCCCCTACCTGCTCACTGACCGACAAGGAGCTGGATCTGCTGAAAGAACTGTCTACCAAGACGATCCGCCACCTGGGTATCGTAGGTGAATGTAACATCCAGTACGCATTCAATTCAGATACTTGCGACTACCGTGTGATCGAAGTGAATGCTCGTCTGAGCCGTTCTTCCGCCCTGGCATCCAAAGCAAGCGGTTATCCTCTGGCTTTCGTTGCCGCTAAACTGGCATTGGGTTACAGCCTCGATCAAATCGGCGAAATGGGTACTCCGAACTCGGCATACAAAGCTCCGGAAGTTGATTATATGATCGTGAAGATCCCACGTTGGGACTTAACTAAGTTCGTTGGCGTAAGCCGCCTGATCGGTTCAAGCATGAAGTCTGTCGGCGAAATCATGTCGATCGGTAAGAGCTTCGAAGAGATCATGCAGAAAGGTCTGCGTATGATCGGACAGGGCATGCACGGTTTCGTAGGAAACAACGACCTGGAATTCGACAACCTGGACGACGCCTTGGCAAACCCGACCGACCTGCGTATCTTCGCCGTAGCAAAAGCGCTGGAAGAAGGGTATACCGTAGAACGTATCCACGAACTGTCAAAGATCACTCCGTGGTTCCTGAACGGTTTGAAAAATATCGTAGACTATGCGAAAGTATTGTCTCAATACAATAAGATCGAAGATCTGCCCGAAGATGTACTGAAAGAAGCGAAACGTTTAGGTTTCTCTGACTTCCAGATCGCTCGTTACGTTGAAAATCCGGAAGGAAACATGGAAAAAGAAAACATCCGTGTACGTAACCTGCGTAAGAAACTGGGCGTTCTGCCGAGCGTAAAACGTATCAACACAATCGCTTCCGAACATCCGGAACTGACAAACTACCTGTACATGACATACGATGGCAGCGAACATGATATTCCTTACTACAAGAACGACAAGAGCGTGGTTATCCTGGGTTCAGGTGCTTACCGCATCGGTTCTTCCGTAGAGTTCGACTGGTGTTCGGTCAATGCAGCCCAGACAGCCCGCAAGTTGGGTTACAAGTCGATCATGATCAACTATAACCCGGAAACGGTTTCTACCGACTACGATATGTGCGACCGTCTGTACTTCGACGAACTTTCTTTCGAACGTGTACTCGATGTAATGGACCTGGAAATGCCGAAGGGTGTAATCGTATCCGTGGGAGGTCAGATTCCGAACAACCTGGCAATGAAACTGTATCGCCAGAATGTTCCGGTGCTGGGTACTTCTCCGCTGTCGATCGACCGCGCTGAGAACCGTCACAAATTCTCCGCGATGCTGGATACACTGGGCATCGACCAGCCGCGTTGGGCAGAGTTGACCAGTATGGAAGAGATCGACGGATTTATCGAAAAGGTAGGATTCCCGATCCTGATCCGTCCGTCATATGTACTTTCAGGAGCTGCGATGAACGTTTGCCACAACAAGGAACAGATGATCGAATTCCTGGATCTGGCCGCCAAGGTATCCAAAGAATATCCGGTTGTCGTATCCGAATTCCTGCAAGGAGCGAAAGAAGTTGAATTCGACGCTGTAGCCATGAACGGCGAAGTGGTTGAATATGCAATCTCCGAACATATCGAGTTTGCCGGTGTTCACTCAGGTGACGCTACACTGGTATTCCCGGCCCAGAAAATCTATTTCGAAACAGCGCGCCGCATCAAGAAGGTGAGCAAGATGATCGCCAAAGAGCTGAACATCAGTGGTCCGTTCAATATCCAGTTCCTGGCTAAGAACAACGACGTGAAGGTAATCGAATGTAACCTGCGTGCATCACGTAGCTTCCCGTTCGTATCCAAAGTGCTGAAACGCAACTTCATCGAAACGGCTACACGCATCATGCTGGATGCTCCTTATACCAAACCGGACAAGAGCGCTTTCGATATCGACTGGATCGGTGTAAAAGCATCTCAGTTCTCATTCGCCCGTCTGCATAAAGCCGACCCGGTACTGGGTGTGGATATGAGCTCGACCGGTGAAGTAGGTTGTATCGGCGACGACTTCAACGAAGCATTGCTGTCTGCCATGATCGCTGTTGGCAACAACATTCCTAAAAAGAATATCCTGGTTTCTTCGGGAGCAGCCAAGAGCAAAGTAGATTTGCTGGAACCCTGCCGCCTGCTGAGCACAAAGGGATACAAGATCTATGGTACTGCCGGAACCGCCAAGTTCCTGAATGAGAACGGAATCGAAGCGACTGCCGTATGCTGGCCGGATGAACAGGGCGACCTGAATATCATGGATATGTTCAGCAATCACGTATTCGAACTGGTTGTAAACATCCCGAAAGATCATAGCAAACGCGAGCTGACCAACGGTTACAAGATCCGTCGTGCTGCGATCGATCATAACATTCCATTGATCACCAACGCTCGTCTGGCTAGCGCATTTATCGAAGCATTCTGCACGATGGATGTAAAAGATATCCAGATCAAAGACTGGCAAGATTACAAATAAGCAAATATTTTTATTATATTTGTGACCATAATACGTAGAGACAGGGTATTACCTTGTCTCTACCTGTTTAATTTTAAATCATGCCCATGTACAGACTACCGTTATTATTCCTGACATTCATGGTGACATTCATGGTCGCGCATGCATCGGTAGTCGTCCCTAATTTATTCGTAAAAAACTTCTCGGTAGATGATTATAAAGCCAGTTGTCAGAACTGGGGACTGTCGGTAGCCTCCGACGGCGTGCTCTATGTAGCCAATAATTCCGGACTGCTCACATTTGACGGAAACACCTGGAAGCTTTATGAAACACCCGATAAATCGGTTATAAACGGCGTAACATTCCTCAACGACACGATCTATACCATCAGTGAAGGTTCTTTCGGAGGATGGACCCTCGACCATTTAGGTGTTATGCGTTACCATAAGCTCTCCACGATACCGGCAGAAGTCAAGTTTAAAGAACCGCCCGCTCCCATTCCGTTCATCCTGCCCGATGAGATACTGCATGCACAACCCTCTGTCTTTACGACTATAAACGACCTGTATTTTATCGGTACCACCAACAACGGATTATATATAACAAGCCCGGAAGGGATTATCCTGCGCCATCTGTCAACCCACGACCAGTCATTACCCGACAATATCGTGCGCGCCATCTGCATCCAGGATGCGCAACAGATATGGCTGGCTTTCGACAACGGCATCTCACAGATAACATTCGACCCCTCGATCACTTTGCTGGGGAAGCGAAGCCAGATAGGAAAACTGAAAAATGCTACGCTCTTCAACGACACATTATATATCCAGACGAATATCGGATATTTCAAAAGGACATTAGACGCCGGTGATCATTTTGAACCGGTCGATATAAAGAAAGAGACATTCCACCTCCTGCCACAGAACAGTGTGTACGACTCGCTCCGTGTCAGCAATGTATTCTACGACACCGAATCATTGGGAGAGTTTGCCCATGCGGAACAGATCTATCCTATCGGCGATAACACCTATTGGCTTTGTGCCAAAAACGAAGCCGGCCTGTTCCATAACGATAACGGGAAAGGGACACTGAAATGCCGCATTCTGCTCAATAACTACAATATGAATATGGTGAGCAGAGACCGAAGGATATATCCTTTGAATGACACGCTTCACCTGATCTCGGCCATGCAGGGAGCCTTGCTGGTCAATATACGCGACCTGATAGAGGGGAGCCTCGGCCCTGCCACGCCCCTGCAAATATCCGAAATAAAGTATATCGACAAAGATGGCGTACACAACTTGCCGGTCAATTCGGAAAAGATCACTCTCCCCCATAATTTTCAGGAACTTTCCGTCTATGTAGGAAGCACGATCTTTACCCCGAACCATCAGATCAGTTATATGATAGAGGGTGTTTCTTCAAACTGGTCGCCCTGGCAAAAAGGCGGGGAGATCTCTTTCCTGCAACTTCCGGAAGGAAAATACGTACTCAAGATCCGCAAATATGTAGTAAAAGGGCCGTACCTTGAAATCGCCATTCCGATCACCGTCCGCCCGGCCTGGTACAACACGATATGGGCGTGGCTGATCTATATCATCGCCATCGCCGTAATAGGCAAATACACACTCAGCTACCATCTGAAAAACCTGCAACGGGAAGAAAAGAGCAAGCTGGATGCAAAAAGGCAGGCGGAAGAACAGAAAATCCAGCAGATGAAAAGCCGGATGCTGGAAGCCGAGCTGCAAAACAAGAATAACGAACTGACCCTGCAAACCTCCGCCCTGGTAAAAAGAAACCAGGCGGTACAGAAACTGCTTGACGAACTGGAGCAACAGAAAGAGACATTGGGCGACCGGTATCCGAACAAACTGTACACCCGGATGAAAAACCTGATGGAAGAATCGTTGAACGACCAGGCGGACTGGTTGTTGTTTGAGACGCATTTCAACAGCGCCCATCAGAATTTCATTGACCGGTTACGCCAACAATACTCCGACATTACCACCGGCGACTTACGTATCTGTTGCCTGCTCCGCATGAATCTTTCCACCAAAGAAATCGCATCATTGTTAAACGTATCAGTCCGTGCGATAGAATTACGACGGTACCGGTTAAGAAAGCGCCTGTCACTCGACAGCGATACGAATCTCATTGATTTCCTCATGAATTTCTAAAAAGTATTTTCTAGAATCAGTATTCCTCCAAACTGCTATTATACAATTAATTACCCGCTACTGTAGTAGACATGAGAAAGGCTTGATGTAGTATTTCCTCTCACACAAAACATTTGCGCAAGTAGTGTAGTAGTACTTTTTAATCGTTATGTTTCTAAATGTGTTTCCTTTGCCAGTGCAATTGAATCTTAATTTCTATAGACATGATGAAGCACGATTTGGAAGAACAACTGGAAGAGTTGGAAAGGCAGGGTATCAGTCGCCGCCATTTCCTCAAAATATTAACAGCAGCAGGAGTTATAACTGCTGTGGGTACACAAAAAGCTCATGCATTCTCTAGCAATGCAAAAGGGAAAATCCTGATAATCGGTGGAGGGGCTGCCGGAATTAGTATGGCTGCACGTTTGATGCACTGGTTGGATAGCCCGGACATTACATTGATAGACCCCAGCGACCGACAGTTCTACCAACCCGGCTTTACATTGATCGCCTCCGGTGTTTATAAACCGGACGAAGTATGGAAGAAGCAGGAAGATTGCATTCCCGACGGCGTAAAATGGATTAAAGATTCTGTTGCCTCCGTTGACCCGGTCATGAACCTGGTAACGACGAACAACAATGGAAAAGTCGCTTACGACTTTTTAGTCCTGACACCAGGCATACAGATTAACTGGGAAAAGGTGGAAGGGATTACACACGATACATTAGGAGCAGGAAATGCTCACTGTATATATGATTACGAAGGTGCACAAAAAACCTGGAAAGCGCTTCAGGAATTCGCAAAGACAGGCGGCCGTGGTATCTACACAGATACATACACAAAGCATAAATGTGGCGGAGCACCGAAAAAGATTTGTTTGCTGACAGAAGATTACAGCCGCAAACAAGGCACACGGGACAATTTGAAACTGGATTACTTCACAGCAGCGAAAGAGCTGTACGATATTCCGTTTTATACTCCCCGTCTGCTGGAGATTTACAAGGAACGTAATATTCCCATCAATCTCAATGTTCGCGTGAAAGGTGTCGATACGGCAGCCAAACAGGTACATTTTGAAAAGGTTGAAACAGTCGGAGAAGAGAAAGTATATACTCCATTCGTGGAAGATTACGATTTCCTTCATTTCACTCCGCCTATGTCGGCTCCCGATTTCGTTCGCGAGGCCGGTCTGGGATGGACGGAAGGCAAACTGGCTGCCGATGCCTGGGTGATGGTTGATAAAGCGACACTGGTTCACAAAACTTATCCGAACATCGTCTCCCTGGGAGATGTTGCCGGGATACCGACCAGTAAAACATCTGCGGCAGTACGCATGCAAGTGCCGATCGCTGCCAAAAACCTGATCTCGTTGATGGAAGGCAAAGAACCTGTTGAGAAATACAACGGATATGCTGCCTGCCCGATCGTAACAGACTATGGACACGTACTGTTGTGCGAGTTCGACTATGATAAAAAGCCGGTTCACTCGTTCCCGTTCAGCATGCTGGACACATCCAAGGAACAATGGGCGGCCTGGTTACTGAAAGTTTACATGTTGAAACCGATGTATTTCTACGGAATGCTGAACGGTTACGCATAACGGACCAAAATAACAACTCCCTATAATTCAAATGCCAAACTACAGAAAATCCCCGGCCTCAATCTCTGAGCCGGGGATTTTGTTTTATTATCCCCTACCCACCCTCCAACTAAAAGGAAGGCTACCACTTATTAAGTCGAAACTCCTTACTCACTAGAACGAAAGTCCTTACCCACTACTATCAGGGTGTACAGGCTAGTGGATTACCCTGTACACCTTGGCTAGTTATCCTGTACACCATAATCAACTACGGTGTACACCCTGAAAACACTGAGTCGTAACCCTTGAATTAGTTAGTCCATAGGTTAGTCTTAATAATTAGTAGGATTACTCCATCTTCCGATAATACCGGGGCGTATAACCCGGCAATAACTCCGGATGGAATACCCATACAAGGTCTTTCAGGAGGTAATCGGGATGTATCGGAAATTCCTCGTAATAGGGTACTATTCCCGTATTACAGGTATAAATCCGGCGGTTCTTAAAGGCATCAAAGTTTTCATAGGGCGTATACTCGGTACGAAGGTCTTTATAGGTCATGTCGTTTGTTTGATTATATTTGATCAGCCACATATTGGCATGGATCGCCTTGTCGAGTACGGTTTCAAAAGCCAAAGGGGTACTGCCCGCTCCGGGAAGGTCTTTGAAGATATAATCGGCTCCGGCATCGTTGTAGAGATGGGCGACATAGCTATCGCCTGCCGGCATATACCAGGAAGAACCGAATTTCTTTTCGGAGATGACGGTCGGACGGTTAGTGACTGTCTTTGCCAGCTCTTTCAGTTCCAGATAACGGCCTTTCGTTTCCCGGAAGATTGAATCCGCCATCGCTTCCTTACCGAATAACAAGCCATAGAAACGTATCCATTCAGTCCGTCCCAACGGCAACGACTCCATGTAATCGGCGGCCTCAATGATAGGAATACCCAGTTTCTCGGCAGGTCCGTATCCTGCATTCTGAAAAGGAGAAGCTATAATGATCTCTGCCCCTATATCTATAATCTTTTCGATATTCGGCGCCGTCGCCTCTCCCAGATCGGCAATCTTTCCGGCACGCAAACCCTCTTGAATGGAAGGCGTATCCATATACCGGGGTTCACACACGCCGATCACCTTATCCGCTTCCCCCAACTGGTCAATAATAGCCGCATGAACGGAGGTATAAACCACGATATTCTTCACCGGTGTCCGTACAACTGTCCCCTTAGGCAAATCACCGGGCATCGACGCACCGCGGTCCACCAACAGATAACGTTGCAGGATGCGGGTGCTGTCCCAAGGGTCGCGGACCTCTACCGATGTATAGTCAGTGAAGTGCTGTATGGTGAAACCACGGGCGTAACGGATAGTATCAGAAGAAAACGACTGATCTTCAGAAGAACTCTGCTTCACACTACAACTGAGTGTGAAGCAAAGTAGAAAGAGGGTGGATATAAAAAACTTCATCTTATTTATTACCAGCCGAAATCACTTTTATAGGATTCAGACCTGCTTCAAATTTAAACTGTAACTTACCGGCTGGATTAAATGTGTACACATCTCCATTTGTAGAATAATTAGACTCAGTCACAAAAACATAGTTTGACGGGGTATCAGCACCTATTTTATAAGGCTTTTTAATATCCGTTCCATCCGTAATAAAGTCAGTGCTGATTACCTTTTCGTTTATTGCATCATAACAGAGATAAGAAATAGTCTGATTCCAGTTAGCATCATACTGTGAATAAATGATGTAAAGTTTATCGCCTACAGCTGCAAATTCCGTTGCATTCGTTTCCGTAATTGTTGTCACTTCATCTGTTTTAGAATCAATTCTCTGAAATGTATTAGGTATATCCCCGTAGTTACCCATAGAAACCAAATAAACGTCACCCTGACTATCAGCCAGCATATTCACCGGATTAGTAACAACTTCTATTTTAGTCTTTTCTTTAAAAGTAGGAAGGTCAACGACAGAGACAGTTTTATCATATCCCACAGCGGTGTTAAAATCCGCACCACCAGAGTTTGCTACATACAATTTGTTATTAGCTATAGCCATCTGTTCCGGATTACGTCCTACTTTCACCTTACTTTCAATTGTGAGCGAAGTTGTATCCAAACGAGCTACATAACCACCATACAATGATACATACACTTTTCCATTATAACAAGAAAAGAAACGCGGCTGTAACGGATCGCCATCGGAAACAATTTGTTTCAAAGACTTTCCTTGTAAGTCTATCACCTCTATTGTATTAGAATTAGTGACAGCTATATAAGCCTTTGAGCCATAAACCAGGATATCGTTGGCTGTATCTCCCAATCCGCGTCCATTGACTTTCTTAAAGATATCCGCTTCTACCTTTTTGGTCTCGAAATCATAAAATGACAACGAAGAGTTATTATTCCCTTTGTTTCCACTATTCAACACATAGACTCCATTCAAAGAAATCTGTTCCGGAAGAGATGGGATTTCCTGTTTATCATCATCATCACTACAACCCATAAAGGAGAAAGACATACAAGCACAAAGTGCAGATACATACAGCAAATTTTTCTTTTTCATCACTTATTTATTTATCATTAATAAACTATACTCACACTCAAACGCCAAGAACGTCCCGGCATTGGATAGTATTGAATAATATCATATGTTTTGTCACCCAGGTTAATCACTTCTCCCTGCAAACGCAACTTACATTTTTTTACCACAAACTCACGGTTAAGGGATATTCCCTGTTCTACATATCCGGCAATCAGGTTGCTTTCTATGTTTTGAGGCAAAGCATACCTATCACCCGCCGCAGTCAAGCTATAAGAGACGTTGACCCACGGATTCTCCAAGGTTAGCGACGCATTTCCCGAATGCTTCGGAGTATAAGGTATCTGATCTTTGTAATTTTTTGCGTCGGGATCAGTTATATCGATTGCTTTCTGAAAACTATAGGTGGCAGAAAGAAGTAAGGTCATCTTTGCCGGCAGAGGTGTTTCCGATGAGAAATTCACATCCAGACCTTTGATATCGACTTCTCCCATATTCATCATCTTCCATATATACATCGTCGGAATAGCAACAATCTTGTCCTTCACCTTATTATAATAACCATCGGCCGAAAGACTCAGATAACGAAAGAGATTCCCTGCTTCTCCGCTCCAGGTCAGCCCCAGATTATATTGTGTAGCCTTTTCCGGTTGCAGGTTCGTATTCCCCATACGGAGATAATACAGATCGGTGAAAGTCGGAACACGGAAAATATCTTTGTAAGAGGCACGTACACGAAAGGCATTATCGGGAAAAGGCCTCAACGATACGCTAACCGCAGGAGACAAACGTTTGCGGTCGGCCGGTTTATCGCCCGCCTTTACTTTGTCGGTCATATAAGTGCCCAGCAAACTGGCTGTTGCTGTAAACATCGAGTTCTTATATTGGGCGGATAATACCGACAGTGAAGTCAAACGCTTGGGTTGCGGGGCATTCATAAAATTATTATCCAGCATATTATGGGCTAAATCAGTCGTAAGAGAGGTTGAGAAGTTCTTCCAGGGTGAATAAAGTACGCCTACCGAACCGTAATACTCTTCCTGGGTATTCAAATCCTCTTGCTTACCTCCTGAGTATTTATTACTTACATCACGGTATTTGCTGAAAGAGTAATTATACTTGGCATGTGCCTGTAAAGATAAATTGTCCGTTAATTTGTTGGAATACTGCAACTGAGTAAAGAAATTATTGTTCCACAAGCGTTCCCGGTTACTGTTGCTATATAATATCACCGAACCGGGGAGTCCGCGTTCGGAATCGTAATAATAGACCTTACCGGTCAATGCTCCCGCCTTACCCAGGTCGCCATACAGATTACCTTCCAAGCGAAGTGCCTGGATATCGCTGTTCTTCCTTTTTTCTTCCGTTACAACATCTCCGTTTACCAAAGTAAAAGGGTATTCCCCTTTTGCACTTAGCCAGTCGGCATGTAAAGAAGCGGAAAAGCGGTTACTTATCTTCTGTTCATAACGAAGCATCGGGTTGAACAAGCCAAAAGAACCACCTTTCGCTTTCGCCTGAAGATTCATCGGTTTTCCATCGAATACAGGCTTACGTGTCTTCACACTCAACGCCCCTGCCGACGCATACATCCGTGCCGTCTGGAAAATATCATCCGATTGCCCGATCGACAGTGAGATCATCTCCACATTATCCAACGAGAAGCGGCTGATATCCACCTGCCCGCTCTGGGCATCCGTGATCGTTACGCCGTCATAGCTGACAGCCGTATGTTGTGCTCCCAGGCTACGGACTGAAACCGTCTTCAGTCCTCCTATCCCACCGTAATCTTTCACGGTAGCACCGGAGAAACGTTTAACAGCCTCCGATAAATCCTGTATGCCGAGCCGTTCGATACCCGAACGGTCCATCACTTGTAAAGGTGTAGCTTCGCGGGTTGTGGAAGGACGCGCCTTTTCCACGACCTCAACACCTTTCAGCTGGTGATAAACAGTCGTATCGATCTGCTGTGCGTGCAGAACAGGCACGCACAGAAATATGCCTGTCAGGCATATAAATACTATAATAAATAATGTACGCATATATCAAGTTCCATCAACACCTTACCCGAGGCATTGTATATATAGAATAATGGCAGGTTTTCTGACTTGTTCTCCCATGATCGGCCGCCTTCCCAAGGATCCTAAAATCCTCAGTGGCAACAAGATTTGCCGGGGTTGCAGAACTTACAGCTACGGGTACAGTTCCGGACTTGCACCGGATTCCCTTTTACTAACGGTCAGCGGAAGCCAAACCGTTACACCATAATCCGGTGACAAAAATACAAATAATATCAATTACTATACCTGATAATTTAAAATACTACTCCTGGTAATATAATTTAACAGATCAGACCACCATCCCCCAAACCTCTCCGCACACAAAATGCCACTCCTTATTCTTCAAAAAACAGCGTAATTTTTCCTCAAATTGTTCCATATCACAAAACAATTGGTTCATTTCAGAATGACTATAAAATTAGTTTAAAGTTTAACTAAATGCAAAAAAGCCAAAAAAGTAATATGTTCGGGTTTCCGACAGGTTGTTTTCGTAATATTGCACGGTTGAAAAAATATATTGACGAGGTTTAAAAAGAATTGTATGGGAGAAACAAAAGGTTATGTTTCACAGGTTATCGGTCCAGTCGTGGATATTCACTTCGATAATGAAAAAGAAGAGAAAATAGTGCTACCCCGTATTCATGACGCCATGGAGATAACCCGTCCTAATGGGAAAATACTGATCGTGGAAGTTCAGCAACACATTGGGGAAAACACAGTCCGTACAGTCGCTATGGATACGACAGACGGACTGCAACGAGGAATGGAAGCCGTATCATGCGGTTCGCCCATTACCATGCCGGTCGGCGATCAGGTAAAGGGGCGTTTGATGAACGTGACAGGCGATCCGATCGACGGGATGAAAATGCTGGATAAAAAAGGAGCTCTCCCTATCCATCGTGAGCCGCCGAAGTTTGAAGATCTGACAACCACCAAAGAGGTGCTCTACACCGGCATCAAGGTGATCGACCTGCTGGAACCCTATTCCAAAGGAGGTAAAATCGGGTTGTTCGGTGGCGCCGGAGTCGGAAAGACGGTTCTTATCATGGAACTGATCAATAACATTGCCAAAAAGAATAACGGTTTTTCTGTTTTCGCCGGCGTGGGTGAACGTACCCGTGAAGGTAACGACCTGCTGCGCGAAATGATACAGTCGAATGTAATCCGTTACGGTAAAGAATTTAAGGAAAGTATGGAAGCCGGTCATTGGGACCTGTCGAAGATAGATCACGAAGAACTGGCTAAATCGCAGGCGACACTGGTGTTCGGACAGATGAACGAACCGCCGGGAGCACGTTCGTCGGTCGCTCTATCGGGACTGACCATCGCCGAATCGTTCCGCGACCTGGCTCCGGAAGGCGAGACTCGCGATATACTGTTCTTTATAGATAATATCTTCCGTTTCACGCAGGCCGGTTCCGAAGTTTCCGCCCTGTTGGGACGTATGCCGTCGG
This sequence comes from Parabacteroides goldsteinii, assembly GCF_020091425.1. Taxonomy (NCBI): domain Bacteria; kingdom Pseudomonadati; phylum Bacteroidota; class Bacteroidia; order Bacteroidales; family Tannerellaceae; genus Parabacteroides; species Parabacteroides goldsteinii. The sequence continues at coordinate 4,687,301 of NZ_CP081906.1, forward strand.
CAGTAGGTTATCAGCCGACACTGGCTACCGAAATGGGAGCTATGCAGGAACGTATCACCTCTACGAAAAAAGGTTCCATCACCTCCGTGCAGGCTGTTTACGTGCCGGCAGACGACTTGACCGACCCGGCACCGGCAACGACCTTTACGCACCTGGATGCTACCACCGTGCTGAGCCGTAAGATTACCGAACTGGGTATCTATCCGGCAGTCGACCCGTTGGAATCGACATCCCGTATCCTCGACCCGCTGGTCGTAGGCAAGGAACATTACGAAACGGCACAGCGTGTGAAACAGATACTCCAGCGTAACAAGGAGTTGCAGGATATTATCTCTATCCTGGGTATGGAGGAACTTTCGGACGAGGACCGCCAGACGGTTAACCGCGCCCGCCGTGTACAACGTTTCCTGTCGCAGCCTTTCGCCGTGGCGGAACAATTCACCGGCGTACCGGGCGTAATGGTCTCTATCGAAGACACCATCCGCGGATTCAATATGATCATGGACGGTGAAACCGACGATATCCCTGAACAGGCCTTCCTGAATGTAGGAACGATTGAAGATGTGATTGAAAAAGGAAAGAAACTGGCAGAACAAGCAAATTAAAAACGTATGGAACTGGAAATCATATCCCCTGGTGGTGTTTTATTCAAAGGAGAGACAGATTATGTATCCTTTCCGGGTACGGCAGGCTCATTCGACGTCCTGCCCCATCACGCTCCGATGATCGCAGCCCTGGAAGAAGGCGTTATCCGGTACCAGACAGATGAAAAGAAAGAACAAGAAATAAAAATACAGAGCGGATTCGTCGAGATAAAAGACGATATCCTGTCCGTATGCATCGAATAAAAAAATACGATCATGAGCGGTAGATTAAGAATGAAGCTAATGGGCTTGACTACCTTTATTAATGTAGTTATCGGCGTCTCCCTGGGAGGCTTGTTATACACCATCTGGCCTTCGCATTATTTTGAGTGGTATCCGTCGATACCGGTGTTTTACTGGTTAAGCAGTATGTTAATGATCTATTTTCTGGATCATGTCAAACGGAAACACGGAGACGTCACAGTTGTTACTTATATGGTAGTCCGCCTCTGCAAATTCACGCTCGCACTGGTTTTCCTGTGGCTTTATGCCGCTTTGGTCGGACAGAACCTGAAAGCCTTCGGCTTCACGATGATGTTGTTCTATTTCATTTATCTTGTACTGGAAACATATACATTGTATCTGTTTGAGAAAAAGAGAATGATTAGTGAGAAAAAAGAAAAAGATGAACAGAATAAAAAATAACGGCCTGTTTTGGTTTACTTTCTTGTTACTGGTTTGCATCAGCTTTCCGGTAAACGCCTCCACGGATGCGAAACAAGGTGAGGTAGATGTGCAGGATATCGTATTCTCACACATCAAGGATGCCTACACCTGGCACATCACGGAGTGGAACGGGAAAGAGATTTCCATACCGCTGCCCGTCCTGCTGAAAAGCGAAGAACGCGGATGGGACTTGTTCCTCTCCTCACACCTGCATCATGGTAATGTGCATCATAACTATTACATCGCCAAGGAAGGGAAACATGCCGGAAAGGTGGTAGAAAAAAACAGCAGAGGCGAAGAAGTAAAGCCCTGGGACCTGTCACTTACCAAAAACGTATGCGGCCTGCTTCTCAGTTGCGGCTTACTGCTTTTCATCGTGCTGCGTACCGCCCGTTGGTATAAAAAGCATCCGTATGAAGCCCCCGGAGGATTTACCGGGTTGATGGAGATGGCGGTCATGTTCATACATGACGGCGTAGTGAAGGAAGGAATCGGCAAAGAATATAAGCCTTTCTCTTCTTATCTGCTGACGGTCTTCTTCTTCATCCTGATAAACAACCTGATCGGTATTATTCCGATTTTCCCGGGAGGAGCCAATATCACCGGTAATATCACCATTACCGCCATGCTCGCTTTATGTACGTTCCTGGCAGTGAACCTGTTCGCTACCAAGGAATACTGGAAGGAGATATTCTGGCCCAATGCCCCTATCTTCCTGAAGTTACCGTTGCCGATCATGCCCTTCGTGGAATTATTCGGCATACTCACCAAGCCGTTCGCCCTGATGATCCGTCTGTTTGCCAATATCATGGCCGGACATACAATCATTCTGGCGTTGACTTGCCTGATATTCATCACCGCCTCGATGGGAACAGCCATAAACGGCACGATGACAATCGTATCCGTATTGTTCACCGTGTTTATGAACTGTCTCGAACTGCTGGTGGCATGCCTTCAGGCCTATATATTCACCCTGTTGTCGGCCAACTATATCGGATTGGCCAAAGTACGGGAATGAACAAATATATTTATTAATAATAAGATTACTAATTTTAAAGATTGAGAGTTATGTTATCAGCAATTTTATTACAAGCAGCAGCCGGTGCAGGCATCGCTAAACTTGGAGCAACAGTAGGAGCAGGATTAGCTGCTATCGGTGCAGGTATAGGTATCGGATTGATCGGTAAAGGTGCCGTCGAAGGTATCAGCCGCCAACCGTCGGCAGCCGGTGACATCCGTACGTCCATGCTTATCATGGGTGCATTGGTAGAAGGTGTTGCCCTGTTTGCGATCGTAGTATGTTTCTTAGGATTGTTCCAATAAATAAAAGTAAACTATGTCATTGCTCACACCAGACGCAGGGCTTTTATTCTGGATGATCCTTTCTTTCGGAATCGTCTTTGTTATTCTTTCCAAATATGGTTTCCCGGTAATCATCAAAGCCGTGGAACAACGGAAAGAATACATCGATCATTCCCTCGAATCGGCCCGCCAGGCAAACGAACAACTTGCCGGCATCCAGGCCGAAAGCGAAAAGATTCTTGCCCAGGCAAGAGAGCAGCAGAATGAGATTCTGAAACAAGCCCTGGCCGAAAAAGAACAGATTATCAGCGCAGCCCGGCAAAAGGCATCCGCTGAGGCACATCTGCAACTGGAGGAAGCGACACGCCGGATAGGGGAAGAAAAGGACAAAGCCATCCGCGAAGTCCGCACCGAAATCGCCGACCTGTCAGTCGCCATTGCAGAGAAAGTGATGAAAGAGAAAATCAGCCGTACCGATGAACAGGAAAAGATCATCAACGGGCTGCTCGACAATGTTTCGTTTAGTAAATCATAAGATATGGACGTAGGTACAATCTCTTCCCGGTACGTCAAAGCACTCTTTTCGCTGGCAAAAGACAAGCGGCAGGAGGACCGGGTATATGATGACATGAAGATGCTGACCATCAGTTTCGAGCAAGAGCCGGGACTGAAAGCGGTGCTCGACAACCCCATCTTTCCCCTGGAGGAGAAAGTAAAGTTGCTGACTACCGCCGCCGGCCTGGAAGTATGCGAGTTGTTCACCCGTTTTATCCGCCTGGTACTTCAGCACAAGAGAGAGAGCTTGTTACCGCTAATGGCATATATTTATATCCATATGTACCGGAAAGACAAAAAGATCACCCGTGTGTTGTTCAAGACGCCGGCTCCGGTAGATGAAGCGACACAGGAACATTTAAAGAAACGGCTGAAGGAAGAAACCGGCAACACCATCGAATTCATGGGAGTGATCAAGCCGGAACTGATCGGTGGCTTCGTGCTCCGTATCGGTAATACCCGGATAGATGCCAGCTACGCCCGGCAACTGCGGGAAATCAGAAATCAGCTAATCGAAAAAAATTAAAAAAGAAAAACGTATGACAGACCAGATAAAAGTAAGTGAAGTTTCCGCCATTTTACGCGAACAACTGGAAGGTATCAACACCACGATCCATCTGGAAGAGGTGGGCACTGTGCTTCAGGTCAGTGACGGTGTTGCACGTATCTACGGGCTGGACAATGCCGAAGCCAATGAGTTGTTGCAATTCGACAACGGAATGGAAGCCATCGTGATGAACCTGGAAGAAGACAACGTAGGTGCCGTATTGCTCGGCCCGACCGACCAGGTAAAAGAGGGCGACACGGTGAAACGTACACGTCGCATCGCTTCCATCAACGTAAGCGAAAACATGATCGGTCGTGTAATCGATCCGCTGGGTAACCCGATCGACGGTAAAGGCGAGATTGTCGGAAAGAAATGCCAGATGCCGCTGGAACGAAAAGCTCCGGGCGTTATTTACCGCCAGCCGGTAAACGAACCTTTACAGACTGGTATCAAAGCCGTAGATGCCATGATCCCTATCGGACGCGGGCAACGTGAATTGATTATCGGTGACCGTCAGACTGGTAAAACCTCGATCGCCATCGACACGATCATCAATCAACGCAGTAATTATGAAGCCGGTAATCCGGTTTACTGTATCTATGTGGCGATCGGACAGAAAGGTTCTACAGTCGCTTCTCTGGTAAACACTTTACAGGAAAAAGGGGCGATGGATTACACGATCGTAGTCAGTGCCACTGCTTCCGACCCGGCTGCCATGCAATATTTCGCTCCTTTTGCCGGAGCTGCCATCGGCGAATATTTCCGCGACAGCGGACGTCATGCATTGGTTGTCTATGATGACTTGTCGAAACAGGCAGTCGCTTATCGCGAGGTATCCCTGATCCTTCGTCGTCCTTCGGGCCGCGAGGCGTATCCGGGTGATATTTTCTATCTGCATTCACGCCTGTTGGAACGTGCAGCGAAAATCATCAACCAACAGGAAGTAGCCAGCCAGATGAACGACCTGCCCGATAGCATGAAAGATAAGGTAAAAGGTGGCGGTTCGCTCACTGCCCTGCCGATTATCGAGACGCAGGCGGGCGACGTGTCGGCTTATATCCCGACCAACGTAATTTCCATCACCGACGGACAGATATTTCTGGAAACAGACCTGTTCAACCAGGGAAACCGTCCGGCTATCAACGTGGGTATTTCCGTATCCCGTGTGGGTGGTAACGCACAGTTGAAAGCGATGAAGAAGGTGGCCGGTACGCTGAAAATCGACCAGGCACAGTTCCGCGAACTGGAATCGTTCACAAAATTCGGCGGCGATATGGATGCGGTAACCGCCTTCACGATCGACAAAGGACAGAAAAATACACAACTATTGATACAACCCCAGTATAACCCGATGCCTGTGGAACAGCAAATCGCTATCCTGTATTGCGGCACCAAAGGTTTACTGAAAGAGGTTCCGCTGGATAAGGTACACGATTTTGAGAATGCGTTCTTACAGACTCTGATCACCAATCATCAGAAAGACGTACTCGATATACTAAAATCGGGTGTGATAAATGATGAAGTCAGCCGTATCCTGGAAGAAACAGCCCACCAGGTCAGCGGGGCATATAAAGCAGGTTGATAACAGAAATTAGACTATGGCATCACTGAAAGAGATAAAAATCCGTCTTGCGTCGATCAGAAACACGCAGAAGATCACCTCCGCCATGAGGATGGTGTCTTCTGCCAAACTGCATCATACGCAGACGATTGTCGAACATATGCTCGAATACGAGAGTAAGCTGAGCGCCATATTAAGGGGCACGCTGTCGGCTGAAAGTGATATGAGTTCGCCCTACGCAGCTGTTCGCGAGGTCAAACAGGTGGCTATTGTCGCTTTTTCCTCCAACAGCGGGTTGTGTGGCGCTTTCAATGCGAACATATGGAAAGAGTTAACAGTCCGTCTCCACCAGTATGAGGCGGACGGTATAACCGTGCGCATTTATCCGATCGGCAAAAAGGTGGCGGACGAATTGCATAAAGCTGGTTATCAGACCAATGACAGCTTCCTTACGATCGGCGACAAACCGGCCTACGAGGATGCTTCGCAACTGGCAACTGCCCTGATGGAGTTGTATATCTCTGCCCAGGTCGACCGGGTGGAACTACTCTACCATCATTTCAAGAATATGGCGGAGCAGATACTGACCGAAAAGGTTTTCCTTCCGGTTTCCTTACCGGAAGCAGACCCGGAAAGTGCTTCGAGCAACTATATTCTGGAGCCGTCTGCCGAACAGTTGCTGGCCCTACTGCTCCCCAAAGTGCTCCATCTGAACATCTACACGACCTTGCTCGACACTGTCACTTCCGAGCATGCCGCCCGCATGCTTGCCATGCAGACAGCCAACGACAACGCCAACGACCTGATCCAGGAACTGACGTTGCAATACAACAAAAACCGCCAGCAGGCCATCACCAATGAATTGCTGGATATTATGGGAGGAAGCGGTCAATAATCTTTTACATCGATAAATAAACGAAGCCCCGGCGAATCACTTCGGCGGGGCTCCTGGCTTTAAAATTATTATTGAACAATTTCTAACAACCAAATCTAATACTTAATAGAAGAATAATATCATTAATTGGGCAGTTAGTACACGTAAAAACATTGTCAACGGATAAACTGTAGCATAACCTACTGCCGGAGCATCATTTCCCGCCGTTGCATTCGCATAAGCCAAAGCGGGAGGATCCGTCGTACTGCCAGCCAGCAATCCCATCAACGTATAGTAATTCAGTTTAAAAAAATACCTGCCAATCAATCCGATGACTAATAAAGGTAGCATTGTTATAATAAAACCGTAACCAATCCAGGCAAATCCGCCTTTATTCACGATAGTATCCACAAAACCATCCCCGGCACTCAGCCCGACACAGGCAAGGAACATAGTTATACCAATCTCCCGGAGCATCAGATTGGCACTCTGGGTAGTATAAGTAACCAGTTTATAACGGTATCCGAAACGGCTGATCAGGATAGCGACAACCAACGGACCACCTGCCAAACCCAGCTTGATAGGTTGAGGAATCCCTGGGAAACTAATTGGAATACTTCCCAGAATAATACCTAAAGCGATACCGATAAATATTGGAATCAAGTTCGGTTCATTCAGACGTTTCATCGAATTACCCAATATCATACTCACCTTATCGACAGCCAGTTCACTACCGACTACGGTTACACGGTCACCAACCTGCAATTGCAAACCTTGTGTTGCTACCAGTTCCACTCCGGCACGATTCACACGTGTTACATTGATACCATGCAAACGGCGTAACTGCAAATCCCCCAGTTTAGTACCCGTCAGTTCCGGCTTTGTCACCAAAATGCGGCGGCTGACAAAAGCACTTTCGGCGGGAATCCATTGTTTACGGTCCATCTCTATCTCTTGACCGATAAAGGTTTTTATAGTTTCTGCATCATGTTCAGTCGTGATCACAAATATTTTATCATCTTCTTCCAAAATCGTACTGCCGGTAACAATGTCTACTTTATTGGTCTTGTTACGCCAAATACGGGATATGACAAATTCCCTATGCTCCAACAGGGCGGCAAGTTCCATTATCTTCCTGCCAAAAAGAGCCGGATTCTTCACTATCAACGATATAGGTGTGGCCTCACTATTATGCACATTATTCTCTTCTTCCAGCTTTTTCGTCTCCTGGTCAAAACTTATATGAAAAATATACCGGACAAACAACATGGAAAGGATGATACCGACGACCCCCAGCGGATAAGCAACGGCATATCCCAATGCAATCGTATCATCAGAAGTCCCCGTCATATCACTAAATGCCTGTTGAGCAGCCCCCAGTCCCGGCGTATTTGTTACTGCACCCGATAAAATACCGACCATCGTCGGAATAGGAATTCCTGTCACAAAATGTATCACCAAGGCCATCATAACTCCGAGAAAGACAATTCCGCAAGCCAGGCCATTCAAAGTCATCCCCCCTTTCTTAAAAGAAGAGAAAAAACCGGGTCCGACCTGCATGCCGACTGAATAAACAAACAGGATCAATCCAAACTCTTTAAAGAAATGAATAACAGATGGATTGATTGTAAACCCAAAATGTCCCAGTAGAATACCGACAAACAATACCAGGGTTATCCCCAGAGAAATTCCAAATACTTTGATTTTACCAAGTTGGATCCCTATGGCAATAACCAGAGACAGTAAAAGGATGGAATGTCCGATACCTTCTCCCCATAATAATTCATGAATCCATTCCATAGTCAATCGCTTTTGAGGCACAGCAAAACTCCACGCCACAACGCGAACAAAGCTTCTCCATGATTTTCATACACTTTAGAATTAATATTCTTTTCGAACCATTTCCCTAACCCACGAGGAAAAACAGCCTTTAACGAACGGCAGGTCTTCTGACTGACTCCCATCCTGAAGCCTTCCCGACACATGTCAGTGGCATAAGTTGTTTTCAGGATGTTATTAGAGCTTCACAGCAGCGGGACTGTCCGGGATTTACACCCGATTCCCTTTTAATCCGTATCATCCGAACAGACAACACGAAACCAATTCGGAGGCAAAGCTACAAAAATAAAAGACAAAATCAATATGATAAATACAAGTTTTTTAAACTTTTACGTTCCTGTTTATTTATAAAACTATGACATAAGCAGAAATCCCTGCCAGCCTCACGGTCGACAGGGATTTACCATTCATAATTCTAACAACAAAATCAAATCGTTACAATGGCATATTGCCATGTTTTTTCGGCGGATTGCTCTGGCTTTTGTTCTTTGCCATCTCCAACGCCTGTATCAGCTTGAAACGAGTCTGCCGCGGCATGATAATCTCGTCGATAAATCCTTGCTCGGCAGCCCGGTAAGGATTAGAGAAGTTTTCCGCATATTCTTTCATTGCCTGCTCTTTCTCTTCCCCGGTTGCTTTTCTATATAAGATATTAACAGCCCCTTCTGCTCCCATAACGGCAATCTCCGCCATAGGGTAAGCCAGGTTAACATCGGCACCGGTCGGTTTGCTCGACATAACGATATAAGCACCGCCATAGGCTTTCCGGGTAATCAACGTGATTTTAGGCACGGTCGCTTCCGCATAAGCATAGACGATCTTCGCACCGTGGCGGATAATACCGTCGTGCTCCTGGGTACATCCCGGAAGAAAACCGGGTACATCTTCAAAAGTAACCAGTGGAATATTGAAACAATCGCAAAAACGGATGAAACGAGCCGCCTTATCCGAAGCATCGATATCCAGCACACCTGCCAGGAATGCCGGCTGGTTGGCAACGATACCGACCGTACGTCCGCCTAAACGGGCAAAACCGACTACGATGTTTTTTGCAAAATGCGGCATTACCTCAAAGAAATAGTGATTATCCACCACCGGTTCAATAATATCTTTTATATCATAAGGAATATTCGGATCATCCGGAATCACCTCCTGCAACGATTCTTCTTCGCGGCGGATATCATCCGTACAAGGAACAAGTGGGGCATCTTCCATATTATTGCCCGGAAGAAAACCGAGTAATTCGCGGATACTCATTAATGTTTCTTCTTCCGTATCACACATAAAATGAGTAACACCGCTCTTAGTACTATGTGTATAAGCACCACCCAATTCTTCTTTTCCTACTTCTTCATGGGTAACCGCCTTGACCACGTCCGGACCGGTGATAAACATATGGCTTTTTTCTTTCACCATAAAAATAAAATCGGTCAACGCAGGCGAATAGCAGGCTCCTCCGGCACAAGGTCCGAGGATCGCAGAAATCTGCGGAACCACTCCCGAGGCCATCGTATTCTGATAGAAAATGGAAGCATATCCGGCCAGACTGCTGACCCCTTCCTGAATACGGGCACCACCCGAATCATTCAGGGCAATTACCGGCGCTCCGTTTTTCAATGCCAGTTGTTGCACCTTGACGATCTTCGCGGCATTCGTTCCGCTCAATGTTCCTCCGTAAGCGGTAAAGTCATAAGCATAGACAAACACTTGGCGTCCGTCTATCTTGCCATACCCCGAAACGATCCCGTCACCCGCTATTTTGTTCTTTTCCATACCGAAATTGGTACAACGGTGAACGACAAACTTATCCAGTTCGACAAATGTACCCTTATCCAGTAACATGTCAATACGTTCACGGGCAGTCATACGTCCGGCTTCATGCTGTTTCTCTATGCGTGCCATACCGCCTCCCAATGAAGCTGCCTTATCCAGTTCTTCAAACGTTTTATATAAATGTTCTTTTCCCATTTTAATCCTCTTTGTCTGTTATTATATCCAAAGTCAGAAGGACCTGGTTGCTCGTCACCGAATCCCCTTCTTTTACCTGTACATCGCGTACCGTGCAGGCCGAACTTACCTTATAATTACTCTGCATCTTCATTGCTTCGATCACTACGACAATATCGCCAGGTTCGAGACGGTCGCCTTTCTGAACAGCAACCTTCACCACCTTGCCGGGCATCGGAGAAATAATCTTATTGTCCTGCCGCTCTTCGCTATTCCTGCGCATACGCAAATATTTCACCTGCGTATCAACAATATCCACACCATAAGAGAGGAAATGGGTATTCACCGTATAGTTTTTACCACTTTCTCCGCGGATCAGTTCTGCATTATACGAAACACCGTTGTGCAAAATAGAACAGGCGCCATTTTCGGCCATTACGACATCGACTTCATAAAGGATACCGTCAATAGTCAACCGGACTTTGTTCCCATCTTTACTGACCAACGAAACATCCGCAACTCTTTTTCCAATATGTATTTCCATAAATAATAATTATTCAATAGTGCTAATGTGCCGATTATTAAATACGCAGGACTCCTTTTTGTAATCCGAATTCACGCCAGCGGCTGATCGGACGATTGTCGGAAGCCTGACCGGATCTGTTTTCCTCCAGATTGACCAGATAATCTATATAGGCAGCGATCATAGCTATATTTTCAGTCTCTGTTCCACCCTCTTCTACGGGATGTTGCAATTGTCCGGCATTTTTTTCAATAAAAGAAGTATCATACTTTCCCTGCACAAAGTCGGATGTATCCATAATCCGACGTAAGTAACCGATATTCGTTTTCAACCCGGTAATCTTATACTCATGCAATACCCGCCGCATGCGTTCGATCGCATATTGGCGCGTTGTCGCCCAAACGATCAGTTTTCCGATCATCGGGTCGTAATAAACCGGTATTTCATATCCTTCATACACATAACTGTCTACACGGACACCGATGCCGTTCGGCTCTGTCAATTGTTTAATGACACCGGGAGAAGGCATAAAACCGGCTTCTGTATCTTCTGCACAGATACGGCATTCAATGGCATGTCCGCGCTGGACGATCTCCTCCTGGCGGATATGGAGTGGTTCGTTGTTAGCCACCCGAATCTGTTCTTTTACCAGATCGACGCCTAAAACTTCCTCGGTAATCGGATGCTCCACCTGGAGACGCGTATTCATTTCCAGAAAATAAAAATTCCGATGTTTGTCCACCAAAAACTCAATGGTACCAGCACCGGAATAGTTGACAGCTTTTGCCGCAGCAACAGCCTTTTCACCCATATTTTTTCTTAACTCGGGAGTGATGAACGGAGACGGACTTTCCTCCACGATTTTCTGATTACGGCGTTGAACGGAACATTCACGTTCGCAAAGATGGATTACATTCCCGTGATTGTCACCCAATACCTGAAATTCGATATGATGAGGTTCCTCTACGAATTTCTCCAGATAAACTGTGTCGTCACCAAAAGACGATAACGATTCCGAACGGGCAGAATGATAAGCCTCCACCACATCTTCTTCTTTATAGATCAGTCGCATCCCTTTTCCTCCGCCTCCCATAGAGGCTTTCAGCATAACGGGGAAACCGATTTCCTTACATATCCGAACGGCTTCGGCAGCATCCAGCAACGGTTGTTGCGTTCCCGGAACAACCGGCACACCAGCCTCGATCATCCGCTTACGGGCTGATATCTTATCGCCCATCGCCTCCATCGTCTCAGCAGCCGGGCCAATAAAAATAATATTTTCCTCTTTACATCTGCGGGCAAAAGCTGCATTTTCCGAAAGGAAACCATAACCGGGATGAATGGCATCGGCTTTATGAATTTTTGCCGCTTGGATAATCTTTTCAATATCCAGATAACTATCTTTTGATGCAGCAGGCCCTATCAGGCAGGCCTCATCAGCATAAAGTACATGTCGTGCTGCCCGGTCGGCTTCCGAAAAAACAGCCACAGACTGTATTCCCATCTCCCGGCAGGAATGCATCACACGTACGGCGATCTCGCCACGGTTTGCAATTAATATCTTCCGTATCATATCAATGCTTTAAATGTTTATAACGGGGATTCACCTCACAGGCATAGAAATATTTCTTGATCTCATTCAAACAGGAGTTGCACAAACATCCCGGATAATGGACCTTCACATAAGCAAGCTGGAGTTCATCCAATTTCACAGGCACACAATGACAGGCGGATATATCATCTACCCGACAAACAAAAGAGTCCCCACAACGCGGACAATCTTTCTCCATAAATCTGATAAATTTAGAATAAACAATCATTTCGAACCCGTATCCTAACCCACGAGGATATGAGCCTTTAACGAACGGCAGGTCTTCTGACTGACTCCCATCCTGAAGCCTTCCCGACACATGTCAGTGGCATAAGTTGTTTTCAGAATGTTATTAGAGCTTCACAGCAGCGGGACTGTCCGGGATTTACACCCGATTCCCTTTTAATCTGTATTTCCAGAATCAAAAATACAGAACCATTTCGGTGCAAAACTACAAAAATAAAAGACAAAACAATGATATAAAATAAGTTTTTTATACTTTTGCGCCCCGGTTTAGGTTTATCGCCCGTTTTTCAGCCAGCAAAAAGAAACATTCCGGAATAGAATCCGGTTCATATATAAAAAGTACGACATGAGTAGAAATGAATCTTTGCTACCCGTAGCCAAATTCATCGCAGAGTACTCCGCCCATATGATGGGATGCGGGGTACACACATCCCGGGTAGTCCGGAGTTCCAAACGAATAGGAGAAGCATATGGCGCTGATGTTAAAATCAGCATTTTTCAGAAAAATATTATTCTGACGATCTCCGACAATGATACGAAAGAAACATACAGCGAGGTGATCGATATCCCCGCCCTTCCGATAAGTTTCGAGAAGAACGCCAAACTGAGCGCTCTGAGTTGGGAAACGTATGACAAACATTTGTCGCTGGAAGAATTAAAAGATAAATATGAGGAGATTATCGCCAGCCCGCACATCGATCCGCTTTTCGTTCTGATACTGGTAGGTTTTGCCAATGCCTCTTTCTGCCGCCTGTTCGGGGGAGATATTACTTCGATGGGGATTGTCTTTTCTGCGACTATCACCGGTTTTTTCCTGAAACAACAGATGCAGATACGGAAATTCAATCATTACATAATCTTCGTGGTATCGGCCTTTATTGCATCGCTTTGTGCCTCTACAGCGTTGATATTCGACACGACCTCGGACATTGCACTGGCAACGAGCGTCCTGTTCCTGATACCGGGCGTACCGCTGATCAATGGGGTCATCGATATTGTCGAAGGGTATATACTGACCGGTTTTGCCCGGCTGGTCAATGCACTGATGCTGATTATCTGTATCGCGATCGGGCTTTCTTTCACATTAATGATGGTAAAAAATAATTTGATATGATAGTATTGGATATTCTTTTAGACGGACTTTTTGCAGCCATTGCAGGTATTGGTTTCGGTGCGATTTCCGACCCACCTATGCGGGCGTTTCCTTACATTGCCTTGCTGGCTGCCGTAGGCCATGCCTGCCGATTCTGCCTGATGACTTTCTTTGGTGTGGATATCGCCACCGCCTCCCTGTTCGGGGCATTGGTGATCGGATTCGGTAGTTTGTGGCTGGGAGGCAGGATTTACTGCCCGATGACAGTGCTTTATATCCCGGCTTTATTGCCGATGATCCCAGGCAAATTTGCCTACAACATGGTTTTCTCGCTGATCATGTTCCTCCAGACGATGGACGAACCGGTACAGAAAGCGAAATATATTGAAATGTTCATGTCGAACGGTTTCGTTACCTTCACCGCGATCTTCATGCTGACGGTCGGTGCGACACTGCCGATCTTCCTCCTGCCGGGTAAGGCTTTTTCATTAACACGACGCAAATAAAATCATCAGCATACGAATAACTCTATGGAAATTTTCTGGAAAACGATAGGACTCTACAATACAGCAACCTGGGAATGGCAACTGGGAATTATCCTGATCGGGATAATATTGACCGTCCTGCTGACCCGCAACCCTCAGCCGTGGGTAAAGAACGGAATGAAAATCTATCTGATTGCCGTCTATCTGTGGATATCGGTCATCTATTACTACATCTACTGTGCCGAGCGCAGCTACAACGAAGTGATGGCCTTATTCTGGGCGATCATGGCGATACTATGGGGGTGGGATGCCTTGTCAGGATACACCACTTTCGAACGTACCCGCAAATATGACTGGTTGGCGTACTTCCTGTTTGCCATGCCGTTTATCTATCCGCTGATATCGATGGCACGGGGACTGACTTTCCCGGAAATAACTTCGCCGGTCATGCCTTGTTCGGTCGTTGTTTTCACCATCGGACTCCTGTTGTTCTTCTCTAAGAATATCAACATGTTCATAGTCCTGTTTCTGACACACTGGTCGCTAATCGGCTTGTCGAAAACATATTACTTCAATATCCCGGAAGATTTCCTGCTGGCCAGTGCTTCCGTCCCGGCGTTATATCTTTTCTTCAAAGAATATTTCGCCAACAACCTGCACACCGGCTCGAAGCCGAATGCGAAATATGTAAACTTATTACTAATCCTGGTCTGCGTTGCCATTGGGATATTACTGACGACAACCATGTTTATCGAATTACTGAAAGACAAATAGCAATCCGAATAAGCAATTATAGATATTTCGTACTATCGACAGACAGGGCGATTGACCGGAATCGCCCCTGTTTTCTCTGTTTTTCTGCATAAACAATTGATACCTTTCACATTATACCCAATTATCACCAAGCAGCCTTTTTGGAAAAACTTTTTATCATCAAAATCTTCAAAGTTTTCCGTTTTCACAAATAACATATATGACTATCAGTCATTTGACATAATTTAACCCGTTAAAAGTTTTCCAAAAAGAAAACTATATAACAATTGAGTATACCTTTGCAGGAGAATAAAAAGTAATACACCAATACAATTATCATGATTCAGACAGTTATCAAAAGGGATGGACGTATCGTCGGATTTAATGAGGAAAAAATAGTAACGGCGATCCGTAAAGCGATGCTGCATACGGAAAATGGAGAAGATTTGCAGTTGATCCGCCAGATCACGGATCATATTTCATTCAAAGGAGAACCGCAAATGACAGTCGAAGCGATTCAGGACGCTGTCGAACTGGAACTAATGAACAGTAGCCGCAAGGATGTGGCTCAGAAATACATTGCCTACCGCAATCAGCGCAGTGTTGCCCGTAAAGCAAAAACCCGCGATATGTTCCTGGAAATCATCAATATCAAGTCGAACGACATTACCCGCGAAAATGCAAATATGAACGCAGACACCCCCGCAGGTATGATGATGAAATTTTCCAGTGAGACAACCAAACCGTTCGTTGACGATTACCTGTTGAGCGAAGAGGTAAAAGAGGCGGTTGCCAACAATTACCTGCATATTCATGATAAAGATTATTACCCGACCAAGAGCCTGACTTGCGTACAGCATCCGCTGGACCGCATCCTTAAATACGGATTCTCGGCCGGACACGGCGAATCGCGCCCCGCCAAACGTATCGAAACGGCAAGTATCCTGGGATGTATCTCTTTAGAAACTGCACAAAATGAGATGCATGGCGGACAGGCGATCCCGGCTTTCGATTTTTACCTGGCACCTTATGTGCGTAACAGCTATATCGAAGAAGTCAAAAATCTGGAAGATCTGAATGGCGTAGACTATTCACACCTTTATAATAAAGAAATAGACGATTATGTAACCCGTCCGCTGGATGGCCTGACCGGAGACAAACGGCTCGTACAGCATGCTATCAATAAAACCGTCAGCCGCGTTCATCAGTCCATGGAAGCTTTCATCCACAACATGAACACGATCCATTCACGTGGTGGTAACCAGGTGGTATTCAGCTCCATCAACTACGGAACGGATACGTCTGCCGAAGGCCGCTGCATTATCCGTGAATTGCTGAAAAGTACATACCGGGGTGTCGGCAACGGTGAAACCGCCATTTTCCCGATCCAGATATGGAAAAAGAAACGGGGCGTAAGTTATCTGCCGGAAGACCGGAACTATGACCTGTATGAACTGGCCTGTAAAGTGACTGCCCGCCGTTTCTTCCCGAACTTCCTGAACCTGGATGCCACATTCAACCAGCATGAAGACTGGAGAGCCGACGATCCCGAACGTTACAAATACGAAGTGGCAACCATGGGATGCCGTACCCGCGTATTCGAAAACCGTTTCGGACCGAAAACATCTATCGGACGCGGCAACCTGTCGTTCTCGACGATCAACATCGTACGCCTGGCAATCGAATGCATGGACATTGAAAATAAGGAAGAGCGGATTGCCCGTTTCTTCGCAAAGCTGGATGAAATGCTGGAAACCACGGCCCTTCAACTTCATGAACGTATGGAATTCCAAAAAACGGCTTATGCCAAACAGTTCCCGCTACTGATGTCCTCTTTATGGCTGGGCAGCGAGAAATTGAAACCGACCGATACAATTGCCCCGGTCATCAACCAGGGCACACTGGGAATCGGATTCATCGGACTGGCAGAATGCCTGGTTGCCCTGACCGGCAAACATCACGGCGAAGACGCAGCCTCACAGGAACTGGGATTACGGATCGTGACTTATATGCGTGACCGTGTAAACCAGTTCTCGGAACGTTATCAGCATAATTACAGTGTACTGGCAACTCCGGCAGAAGGACTTTCCGGTAAGTTTACCGCTAGAGACCGCAAAAAATTCGGACCGTTACCCGGTATTACCGACCGCGATTATTACACGAATTCCAACCATGTCCCGGTATATTACAAATGTAGCGCCCGCCATAAAGCAGAAGTAGAAGCCCCTTACCACGCACTGACAGGCGGCGGCCATATCTTCTATGTGGAAATAGACGGCGACGCCACCCACAACCCGGAAGTGATCATGAAGGTGGTCGACATGATGGATAAATACAATATCGGCTACGGCTCGGTAAACCATAACCGCAACCGCTGTCTGGATTGTGGCTACGAAAACGCAGCAAACCATCTGGACGAATGCCCCAAATGCGGCAGCAAACATCTGGACAAGCTACAACGCATCACCGGTTATCTGGTAGGTACAACCGACCGCTGGAACAATGCCAAGTTAGCGGAGTTGAATGACAGAATTATTCATAATTAGAAAAATACGATGTTATCGATTATTGATATTATAGAAGATACGACTGTAGACGGTCCGGGATTCCGGACCGCTATCTACGCTGCCGGCTGCCCCAACCAGTGTCCGGGTTGCCATAACCCTGAATCGTGGGATATCAATAAGGGCCGACCTGTTCCTACTGAAGAGATACTGGAAAAGGTTCTCGCAGACGATTTTGCAGATGTAACTTTCAGCGGGGGCGACCCGATGTTTCAGCCGGAAGAATTCACCAAGCTGGCACGAGCCATCAAAGAAAAAAGCCGGAAAAACATCTGGTGTTACACCGGATATACATTTGAGAAACTACTGGAAAACCCGAAACAGGCCGCACTGCTTCAATATGTAGACGTTCTGGTAGACGGCAAATTCAAACAAGCCCTCCACGACGAAAGCCTCCTGTTCCGAGGCAGCAGTAACCAGCGATTAATCGATGTCAAAAAATCACTGAAAGAAAATAAAGTCGTTTTCTATAATTATAACCCGTTTATATAAAAAGCAAAACGACAAAAGAATAAGACATATACAAACATTATGGCAGATAATAACCCTAAATGAAAACA
The DNA here is from genome assembly GCF_020091425.1 of Parabacteroides goldsteinii. Lineage (NCBI taxonomy): Bacteria > Pseudomonadati > Bacteroidota > Bacteroidia > Bacteroidales > Tannerellaceae > Parabacteroides > Parabacteroides goldsteinii. The sequence continues at coordinate 4,705,051 of NZ_CP081906.1, forward strand.
GACTTATTTTCCATTTAGTCATTCCAGAAAGACTCATTACACATTTATTAACACATAGGCTATCCAATAGCTACTTTTTATCTCGTTTTAAATAAAGTCCGAATTTGTTTAAAACAAAATTTAGTTCGTTTAAAACGAGATAAAATTTTGTTGTAGTAGAAATTGCGCCTTTTTTAGACTAAAAATTTGTTAATTAAGACATCCGCAATACAACTATCAGTACTATTAAAAGAGAAAATTACATGTTTTTAGGCAGTTTTTGTTTCCAGAACAACCAAAAACCAGCATCTGCGGCGAATAGCAATATGCCAACATAACAACAGAAAACAGAACAGATCAGCCATAGTTCATAAACAATATGATGCATTCTGCTAATGTTTTCATACTAATCAAGACACAACGAGCAAAAGAAACCTCACGAGAGGCTCATAAAAACAAACCAACATTCCCACCAGCCCGTACAAACCATCCACCCCACACATAAATATCATTTTGATAATCAATAGACAAAAGCTCAAAAGGCAAAAAACTTTCCTAGTCTTTTGCAAATTGCCGTTTGAATGCCAACGGAGAAATATCCCGGTGCTTTTTGAAGAACTTTCCGAACGAAGACTGGTCGGAAAAGTTCAGCATATCTGCAACCTGTTGGATTGTAAGGTCCGGATTTCGCAACAGAATCTCGGATTCACGTATCAGCGCCTCGCTAATCCATTGGTTGACTGTTTTTCCACTAAAACTTTTCATAATGCGTGAAAGATATTCGGGAGTAATACATAATTCACCGGCATAGAAAGAGACGGAATGTTCTGTCCGGCAATGTTTGTTCAACAACTGGATGAACAGGAACAACAACAAATCGCGGCTGGGAGGATTCGGACTGACATTTCCGCGGTTGGCCTGGTAAACGATATTATTCATTTCCAACAGAAAACCGCGAAGTTCATTCATAATAATATCCCGTTGCCAGGCATGTTCCGTACGTTCGATATTCCGTTCGATACGGTGCAGGCACTTTTCCAGCAAGACGCCTTCTTCCTCATTCAGTTTCTGTATCGGGCGGCTATGCCGGGAAGCGATATAGGCAGCGGGCATACGGCGACTGTTCAGCATAATCTCCGAAAACAAATTTCGCTCGATAATCAGGTGGTATCCCCTGAAATCAGGAGAAATACGGAAATCCTTTACCGAATGCATATCCATAATATCCAACAGCAGGTTATCCGACAAATGATAGGTAAAATCATCTATCGTAATATCAATCTCTCCCTGCCGGACCAGAAAAATAGAAAATGCATCCAACCGGATGGAAGCCCCTTCCTTGAATCCCGGATTCTTATGGTCGCTGCCACTAAATTCGACAATAATCAATTTATCCTGATAGGACTTGGAATTCATACCAAAAGAAAGCAAGTCCTCAATAGTTAACTGCAAAACGGATTGTTCCATGAATAATTTTCTATGAACGGCAAAGATAAAAAATATATCTGAAAGCAATCCCGACCATTTTGCTGACGTCAGCAAAATGGTTTCGTGTGATATTCCCTGTTCAATTTTGGAACAACAATATTCAATTTTCAACCACACTTCATTTGAGAAAAAGTCGGACATTTGCACCGGTTATTAGTTAAGGCAGTAAATATCAAAGAGTAACAAACTATTCTCACTTGAATATCACCCTATTGATGTTTTTTATTTTGGAACAATCCGGCTGCCGGGATTATAAATAAAATAAGTACGTAGAAATGAAGAAAAATTTAATTACCAGATGCCTGGGTGGCATCGGGGTAGGGTTCTTATGCCTTGTTGCCAGCTCATGTAAAGAACAGCCGGCCATGATGGTGAACAATGAGTACAAAGTACTAAAAGTGTCTACAACCAACAAAACCCTGCGCAGTCTCTATTCTGCCACTATCCGCGGACGTCAGGACATCGACATCTATCCGCAGGTTTCAGGTTTTATCACTCAATTATGTGTGGAAGAAGGGCAGGCTGTACGCAAAGGACAATTATTGTTTGTAATCGACCAGGTGCCTTATCAGGCGGCTTTACAGACAGCCCAAGCCAATGTGGAAGCAGCAGAAGCAGCGTTAAGCACTGCAAAACTGACGTTAGACAGCAAAAAAGAATTACATGCACAAAATGTAGTCTCCGCTTTCGACCTACAGACTGCCGAAAACTCCTGGCTAAGTGCCAAGGCCCAACTGGCACAGATGAAAGCCCTGGAACTGAATGCCCGCAATAACCTGTCCTATACAGAGGTGAAAAGTCCGTCGAATGGAGTTGTCGGAACACTCCCCTACCGCGTCGGAGCACTGGTCAGCGCCAGTCTGCCTAAGCCGTTGACTACGGTTTCGGACAATTCGGACATGTATGTCTACTTCTCCCTGACGGAAAACCAACTGCTGGGACTTACCCGCCAGTACGGCTCCAAACAGAAAGCGCTGGAAATGATGCCGGAAGTGGAATTACAACTGAACGATAAATCCGTTTACCCCGTAAAAGGAAAAGTGGAGACCATCAGCGGTGTAATTGACCGCAGTACGGGAACCGTAAGCCTGCGTGCCGTATTCCCGAATGAAGACGGCATACTTTACAGCGGCAACTCCGGTAACATCATCCTGTCTACCGAGAAATCCGGCAGTATCGTAATTCCGCAGACGGCGACTTTCGAGATACAGGACAAAGTATATGTCTATAAGGTGGTAGACGGCAAAGCAACCTCTGCCCAGGTGAATGTCACCCGTGTAAACGGCGGACAGGAATATATCGTGAACGATGGCTTGAAGCCGGGTGACATGATTGTTGCCGAAGGCGTAGGTTTGTTGCGTGAAGGAACCCCGATTCAGGTTAAACAATAATTGAAAGAAGGAATATGAAATTAAGAACCTTTATAGAACGCCCGGTACTATCAGCCGTTATCTCTATCGTGATAGTATTCATGGGTATCATCGGATTGACGAGCCTGCCCGTCGAACAATATCCCGATATCGCACCGCCTACCGTCATGGTAAGTACCACTTATTTCGGAGCCAGTGCCGAAACACTTCAAAAGAGTGTGATCGCCCCGCTGGAAGAGGCCATAAACGGCGTTGAAGACATGACTTACATGACATCTACGGCAACCAATGCCGGAACGGTATCCATCATGGTATACTTCAAACAAGGTACCGATCCGGATATGGCAACCGTAAACGTACAGAACCGTGTGTCCAAAGCCACCGGTCAGTTACCCGCAGAAGTGACTCAAGTGGGGGTCACTACAACTAAGCGTCAAACCAGCATGTTGCAGATCTTCTCGATTTATAGCCCGGACGACTCATACGACGAAGGCTTTCTAGCCAACTACCTGAGCATTAACCTGAAACCGGAAATCCTCCGAATCTCAGGTGTCGGCGAACTGATGGTAATGGGTGGAGATTACAGTATGCGTGTCTGGATGAAACCGGACGTGATGGCTCAATATAACCTGATCCCTTCGGATGTGACCGCCGTTCTGGCCGAACAGAATATAGAATCGGCTACCGGTGCATTCGGTGAGAACTCTACGGAGACCTACCAATACACGATGAAGTACAAAGGCCGTCTGATACAGCCGGAAGAATTCGGGGATATCGTGATCCGTTCGACCGAAGACGGTGAAGTACTGAAACTGAAAGATATAGCAGAAATAGAGCTGGGACGTGAAAACTACTCTTACATAGGTGAGCTGAGCGGGCATGTCGGCGTTTCCTGTATGGTATTCCAGACAGCCGGTTCCAACGCGACCGAGGTAAACCAGCAAATCGACGCTTTCCTCGACGAAGCACGCAAAGACCTGCCGAAAGGTGTCGAGATCGTACAGATGATGAGCTCGAACGACTTCCTGTTCGCTTCCATCCACGAGGTGATAAAGACATTGATCGAAGCAATCTTACTGGTTATCCTGGTGGTATACATTTTCCTGCAGGATATCCGTTCGACCCTGATCCCGCTGGTAGGTATCATCGTGTCGCTGATCGGTACATTCGCATTCATGTCGATTGCCGGATTCAGTATCAACCTGATTACTTTGTTTGCACTCGTTCTCGTGATCGGTACGGTGGTCGACGATGCCATCGTCGTCGTCGAGGCGGTACAGGCCCGGTTCGACGTCGGGTATAAATCTTCGTACATGGCCAGTATGGATGCCATGAGCGGGATCAGTGCCGCCATTATCTCTTCTTCACTGGTGTTTATGGCCGTGTTCATTCCGGTATCGTTCATGAGCGGAACGTCAGGTACATTCTATACACAGTTCGGTCTGACGATGGCGGTTGCCGTAGGTATCTCGGCGATCAATGCATTGACATTGAGCCCGGCATTATGCGCACTGATACTGAAACCGTATATCAATGAGGACGGTTCGCAAAAGAATAACTTTGCCTCCCGTTTCCGTAAAGCGTTCAATACTGCTTTCGACGTCCTAATCGCCAAATACAAGAAGGGTGTACTCTTCTTTATCAAACGCAGATGGCTGATGTGGTCGATGCTGGCCTGCTCGGTTGTCCTGTTGTTCTTCCTGATGAAAACGACGAAGACCAGTCTGGTGCCGGACGAAGACCAGGGTGTATTGTTCGTCAACGTTACAACAGCTGCCGGCAACTCACTGGCTACGACCAACGACGTGATGACCAACATCGAGAACCGTATCAAAGACCTGCCGCAGATCAAGGAATATAACAAAGTATCCGGTTACGGACTGATATCCGGACAAGGAAACTCATTCGGTATGTTCATCATCAAACTGAAACCGTGGGATGAACGTACAGATAAGGAAGACCATGTACAATCGGTTATCAACCAAGTATACGGACGGACTGCCGACATCAAGGATGCAACAGTCTTCGCCATGTCGCCGGGTATGATCCCCGGTTACGGTATGGGTAATGCGCTGGAAATGTATATGCAGGATAAAAAAGGAGGCGATCTGACTGATTTCTTCAATACGACACAACAATATCTGGGAGCCTTGCGCGAACGCCCGGAAATTGCAGCCGCTTATTCAACCTTCTCCATCAACTACCCGCAGTGGGAAGTGACGGTAGATGCAGCTAAATGTAAGCGTGCCGGTATCACTCCGGATGCCGTTCTGAGCACCCTGTCAGGTTATTACGGAGGACAATATGTATCTAACTTCAACCGCTTCTCGAAAGTGTATAAGGTGATGATACAGGCTTCCCCGGATTATCGTCTGGATGAGTCTTCACTGGATAATACTTTCGTACGTATGGCAAACGGCGAAATGGCGCCGTTAAGCCAGTTCGTGAACCTGACAAAGGTATACGGCGCCGAATCGCTGAGCCGTTTCAATATGTACAACTCGATCGGGGTTAATGCGATGCCGGCGCCGGGATATAGTTCCGGTGATGCCATCAATGCCGTAAAAGAAGTAGCGGCAACCAGCCTGCCGAAAGGCTACGGTTACGACTTTGCCGGTATCACCCGCGAAGAGAACCAGGAAAGCAATACGACAGCCGTGATCTTCGCCATCTGTATCCTGATGATCTACCTGATCCTGAGTGCGCTTTACGAGAGCTTCCTGATCCCGTTTGCCGTGATCCTTTCAGTACCATTCGGCCTGATGGGGAGCTTCCTGTTTGCAAGAATGATGGGGTTGGAGAATAATATTTACCTGCAAACCGGTTTGATTATGCTAATCGGACTTCTGGCAAAGACAGCGATCCTGCTGACCGAATATGCAACCGAACGCCGTGCAGCCGGTATGAGTCTGACTTCGGCCGCGCTGTCTGCCGCCAAAGTTCGCCTGCGTCCGATTCTGATGACGGCGTTGACGATGATTTTCGGTCTGCTCCCGCTAGTTGTAGCGACCGGTGTAGGTGCAAACGGTAACAGTTCGTTGGGAACAGGTGCTGTCGGCGGTATGCTGATCGGAACGCTCGCCCTGCTGTTCGTCGTTCCTTCGCTGTTCATTGTATTCCAGTATTTGCAGGAGAAAGTGCGCCCGATACAGTTCGAACCGACACACGACTGGCAGATTCAGGAAGAAGTAGAAGAAGTAACTGCCGAGCGGAAAGAATATCTCGATAGTAAAAAGAAAGAAAAATAAGCAGATGAAAAATAATATCATTCTATTATCTGTCGCCACCCTCTCGCTACTGAGCGGGTGCGGCATCTACAAATCCTACCAACCGGAAACCTCCGTCCCTGACAACCTGTTCAGGGAGGAGGCGCCGGTTACGGATACGACAAGCATCGGTAATCTCGACTGGCGGGAACTTTTCACAGACCCTCAGTTGCAGGCACTAATTGAGAAAGGGTTGGAAAACAACACCGACCTGCGCACCGCCCACCTGCGGGTACAGGAGGCCGAAGCCGCCCTGATGACGTCGCGCCTGGCTTACCTGCCGGCTCTTAACCTGACTCCGCAGGGTACCATCAGCAGTTTCGACGGTTCGAAAGCCGCCAAAAGTTATCAGCTGGCGGCCTCAGCAAGTTGGGAAATAGATATATTCGGGAGACTGACAAACGCCAAAAGAAGTGCGCAGGCAGCTCTCGAACAAACCCAATCATACAAACAGGCCGTCCGGACACAGCTAATAGCCACTATAGCCAACTCCTACTACACTTTATTATTGCTCGACAAACAACTTGTCATCAGTGAACGGACGGCCTCTCTTTGGAAAGAGAATGTACAAGCCATGCAGGCATTGAAAAAGGCAGGCCTGGCAAACGAAGCCGCCGTCTCGCAGTCAGAAGCGAACAGCCTCAGCGTAGAAGCCTCCCTCCTGACCTTGCGCCAACAGATTAATGAGATGGAAAACAGCCTTTCCAACCTACTCGGAGAAGTACCGCAGCGGGTGGAACGGGGCAACCTGGACCGCCAGGAGTTTCCCGAAACATTGTCGACCGGCGTTCCGCTCGCCCTCCTGGGTAACCGTCCGGACGTACGGCAGGCTGAATACTCGCTGGCACAGGCGTTTTATACAACGAACGGGGCACGGAGCGCTTTCTATCCGAACATCAACCTGAGCGGTGTAGTCGGATGGACCAACAGCGGAGGAGGCATCATCGCGAATCCCGGCGGTCTGTTGTTGCAGGCTATCGGTTCGCTGACGCAGCCGTTATTCAACAAAGGTGCCAACATCGCCCAACTGAAGATTGCGAAAGCGCAGCAGGAAGAAGCCTCACTGGCTTTCCAGCAAAGCATCCTGAATGCGGGTAGCGAAGTGAACAACGCCCTGACCCAGTGGCAGACGGCACGCGGACGCATCACACTGGCTGACCGGCAAATCGTTTCCCTGCAAAAGGCCGTAAAAAGCACGCAGTTGCTGATGGACCACGGAAATATCACCTACCTGGAAGTGCTGACTGCCCAACAATCATTGTTGCAGGCCGAACTTTCCCAGGCGGCTGACCGCTTCGACGAAATACAAGGTGTCATCAACCTCTACCATGCTTTGGGAGGAGGACAGGAAAAATAAAAATTCTAGCCTACCTAGAACCTCCTTTCGAGGCAGGCTAGAAAGGGGCTTCCAGGCAAGATAGAAAGTAGTTTCCAGGTTAACAAGAAAGGTGCCGCATCTTTTAGCAGATGCGGCACCTTTTTTTATCTCTTTCCGGCAGTGCGGTCAGAGCCGGGCGGTTATATAATCGATAATATCGAGGCAGAGATTGGTTGTCAGGTCATTTGTATCCAGATCGGGATTCAGCTCGACCAGGTCCATCGACTTTATCAGGTTCGTAGATAGCATATGTTCCACAAAATCTTTAAACTCGTCGGGGATCAGACCTTCGCTGACCCGCGTTCCCGTTCCCGGAGCAAAGCGGGGGTCGATACTGTCCACATCGATACTGAAATGGACGTTGCGTATTTTCCTTTCCTTCAGTTTCCGTTTAATATCTTCCGCTACAAAGCCGATGCCTTTCAGACGGATCGTTTCCATCGTGTAGACACTTAAATGTTCCCGGTCTATCAATGCCAACTCTCCTTCATCCAGACTACGGGTACCTACCAGAAAAACATTCTGCGGATTCACCTTATTCCCTTGTCCGTATATATTGACCAGTTCCTCGCTACCCATGCCCATCAAAGCACTCAACGGCATACCGTGGATATTTCCGCTGGGAGAAGTTTCATTCGTATTGAGATCGCCGTGTGCATCCAGCCAGATGATACCGAAATCATCAAAACTTTTTCCAACCCCGGAGGCACTCCCCAGCCCAAGTGAATGATCGCCACCGATAACCAGCGGGAAAGCTCCTCCGCGTAGCGTATCATAGACCAGTTCCGCCAGGTTATTGTTCACCTCCACTATCGCATCGAGGTATTTCATACTCTTGCTCCGGGCAAACTTATCCGCTTCCGACACAAGCGGGACATAGAGGTTGCCCAAATCAAAGGCACGATGCCCATTCTTCCGGATAACCTGCATCAGTCCCCGTTCACGCAGATGGTTCGGAGCCCGTTCAACGCCTTCCCGGTCACAACCCAGGTTCAGAGGGACTCCTATTACGTTTATTTTCATATGATAATTTATTACGATTATTATCAAAACCGAGCAAACGTCTCCTTTATAATACCTACCGCCTCCATCATCTGTTCACGGGTAATAATCAGAGGTGGGGTGAAGCGGATAATATGGTCGTGCGTCGGCTTGGCTATCAGGCCGTTTTCTTTCAGTGCGAGGCAGATATCCCAGGCAACCTTTCCGTCATGCGGTTCGGTGACTACGGCATTCAGTAATCCTTTACCACGAACTTGTTTGACCATCGGATTGTCTATCTTTTCCATTTCACTACGGAAAAGTTCACCCATTGCATAAGCATTTTCAGACAGATGTTCATCGCGCACCACCTCCAATGCAGCAATACCGACGGCAGCAGCCAGCGGGTTTCCGCCATAAGTGGAACCATGTTCGCCCGGAGCAATCGTCAGCATAATCTCATCGTTTGCCAGTACAGCGGAAACAGGAGTCACACCTCCTGAAAGAGCCTTGCCCAGTATCAGGATATCCGGATGAATATTCTCATAATCGCAAGCCAACAGTTTCCCGGTACGACCGATACCGGTCTGTATCTCATCTGCAATGAACAGGACATTATGTTGTTTGCAGAGGTCGTAGCACCGGCGGAGATAACCGTCATCGGGAACAACTACGCCTGCCTCTCCCTGTATCGGCTCCAACAGGAGACCGACTACATCGGGATCTTGCAATGCTTCTGCCAATGCTTCTACATTATTATATTGTACTTTAATAAAACCCGGCGTGTATGGTCCGAAGTCTTCATAGGAACTCGGGTCGGTACTCATCGAGATGATTGTAATCGTCCGCCCGTGGAAGTTCTCGCTGCAAACAATAATCTTTGCTTTTTCGGGAGCGATACCCTTGATGCGGTATCCCCAGCGGCGTGCCAGCTTCAGGGCGGTCTCGACCGCTTCTGCTCCGGTATTCATCGGTAACAGTTTGTCGTAGCCGAAGAACTTACAGGCAAACTCCATATATTCACCCAATATATCTGCGTAAAATGCACGCGATACGAGTGTCAGCTTCTGCGCCTGTTCGGTTAATGCTTTGATGATTTTAGGATGACAATGCCCCTGGCTCAGGGCGGAATAACCGGACAGGAAATCAAAATAACGTTTGCCTTCCACGTCCCACACAAATACGCCTTCTCCTTTCTCGAGAACGACAGGCAGGGGATGATAGTTGTGTGCACCAAACTTCCCCTCACGGGTGATGTAATCTTCCGGTCTCATACTATTTCTGATTTAATTGTTTTTGTCAGACTGTAAGCGTTTCATACAGCCTTTGAGCCAAAGATAGTAATTTGAGTGACAGTATGTCACCGAAAGATCTATGTTAAGAAACACACTCCCCCCATAGAATAAAAAAGGGATGACCTTTGTCATCCCCTTTTTCATGTTTGGCGTAAAAAATATATATAGTCTTGAGAATTAAATGCGTATTATTTATCGACAGTTTTAAGGCTTACCGGCTTAAACAGGAATATGAATAAAAACAGCAATACCGCCGTGCAAGCCGAAGAGATCAGGAACAATACCGGCCAGTCACATTTGTCGCCGTCACGGAACTGACCGATCAACCATCCGTTCCACAAAGTTCCTATCAGGAAACCGATCCCCCAGACCAGGAAGAAAAGTAATCCCTGCGCCTGTGCCTTCATCTCTTTCGGTGCCACATTATCGGTATAGACCTGTCCGCCGACATAGAATAATCCGAAAATCAAACCGTGCACAATGATACCGATATAATAGAACCATTGTTGCCCTGTTTCCGCTCCAAAGAAAAAGGCCCCGTAACGAACCAGCATAGCAGCCATACCAAATATCAATGTATTCTTAATACCCGATTTTACCAGAATAGTCGTGGTAATTATCAGGAAAAACATCTCTGCCAATTGCCCGAAGTTCATCGTCACTGTGATATTTCGTACCTGTTCGTCCGCCAGAATCATGGAACCGTATACATGGTAAAGCGTAAACGGGATGATCGACAAGAATGTAAGAATCATAAACACACGGTAATTCTTATCTTTCATCAAAGAAAAAGCGGAGAATCCTGTAATATCCATCACCGATATCTTTGTACTCTTTGCCACCGACGGAGGAGTATGCGGAAGTGTCAGGTTGGCAAAAGCAGCAATGAAACAGACACCCGCTCCGCAATACATCGGCAGGTTCGTATCATCGAACGCTTCCATCCCCAACAGATGAATAGCTACCAGGCTGAAAATCCCCGAAGCTACCCATCCGACCGAACCGAACATACGTATACGCGGGAACTGCTCGGAAGGAGCGTGGCTCATCGCAATCGTACTTGTCAGACTCTGTGTCGGCATGTGACAAAGCATCGCCATTACAACAAAGAACATGAGAGGAGGAAAATCCTGCTGCTGAGCAGCCAGCAGCAGGAAAACTCCCGTCAAAATATTCAAAACTGCCAAAATCTTCTCTGCGGCAAAATAGCGGTCGGCAATTGCTCCGATAAACGAAGAGGCCATTGCACCGATAGCCATTGCACTTAATACTAAAGAAACCTGATACACTTCCAGCTTGAGCGTGTGAGACAAATAAGCCGCCAGCGGCACCCACCAGACAGCACTCAGCATGTACTGCAAAAACATCATCAGACAAAGCTGAATCTTTGTTCCTATTCCTGTATTAAAATGTAGTGTACTCATGATAGTAATATAAAAAGGTTTCTTGTTGTGTTTTCCAATCGTTGCTCAAAAGTACTCCCTATCAAAAGAAAAGTCTGTTCGTTCCGGTTGCATTAATTCCTCTATTTATCTCATTCTGTGCTATTCTCACCCGGTATGATACGATTTTTGAAATCCGTGATACAATAAATGAAAACTGGTAATACAATTTTGCATATCTTGCAGTGTCAAACAACAAACTTATATATGAGCTATCTGAAGTTGATCTTATCTATACTTTTCCTGTCTTGTTCCTGCTGGCTTTTTGCAGAAGAAAGCAATTACCTTTTCCGGCATTACCAGGTGGAAAACGGGTTAAGCGATAATATGGTGACCTGTTGCGTACAGGATAAAAGCGGCTATATATGGATCGGGACCCGTGACGGTCTGAACCGTTTCGACGGCTATACATTTAAAGTATTCCGGAATGACCCGGACGTCCCGGAATCGCTCGGCAACAACTGGATCACACATCTGGACTGCGACCGTGACGGGAATTTATGGGTAGGCACTCTCTCCGGACTGTACCAGTACAATGAGACTAAAGAATCGTTTCTGCATGTTCCTTTCACCAAAAACAAAGGGATCGACCTATTCCGGTTTGATAAAAACAATCAGCTGTGGTTGCTCATGGACGGAACACTGATACAATATAATGTATCCGACGGACAGTTTCATATCTTTGCCGGTAATAACGGACAGACCTATACCTCCTTTTGTATCATGGCAGACAATTCCCTTTGGCTGGGTGATTCGGAAGGCTTTATCTCCCTGTTGAACCCGGAAGACGGCAGTCTGGAATCGCACAACCTGTTTGCCCATTCACCTGCCACTACCTCCCGGAAGTTATCCATGTTATCCCCCTCCCCTTCTTCTGCCAACATCTATGTGGCATTTGAACATGATGACGTGAAAATATTCAACGTTCTTTCAAAAACCTATCAGGACCTGAATATCCAGGAAAAAAATCAATTGACTATCCTGATCAACTGTTTCCTTGAAAAAAACCAGAAAGAACTCTGGATCGGAACCGACTCGGGCCTGTTCATCTATGACCTGGACCTCGGAACCTGCAAACGTATCAGGCAGGACCCGTTGGACCCCTATGCACTATCCAGCCATTTTGTCTCAGCCTTGTTTAAAGACCGCGAAGACGGAGTCTGGATATGCTTCCACCAGAACGGTGTGAACTACTACTCTCCCTTCCGTCCTTTCAACGTATATTATCCCTGGAACGAAACGCATTCGCTGAAAGGAGAAGTAATACGCGACATTTGTACAGACATCTACGGGAATATCTGGGTAGGGACAGAAGACGCCGGCATCAATTGCCTGGAAAAGAAAACCGGGACTTTCACCAACTACCAGCCTGTCCCCGGCATGAAAAGTCTTTCACACACCAATATCCGGGGGTTGGCGGCCTCCGGGGATAACCTGTGGATAGGCCATGTGATACACGGCATCGACCTGATGGATATACGGACCCGGAAAGTAATCAAACACTACGACCTGCTGAAAGATGCACAAACGGTAAAGAACAGTACCGTCAAATGTATCAAGGTCCTGCGTGAGGGAGAAGTACTGGTCGGAACGGAAGACGGCATTTTCCGTTACGATTACCTGAACGATCGCTTTGTCTATGCTACCCAATTCCCGCCATTCGCCGTCAACTGCCTGTATGAGGACCGGGTCGGAAAGATATGGCTCGGTATGTTCAACCGCAGCTATTATTTCAATACGATCAGCAATAGCGGCATGTATCTCCAATATGATAAACTGAACACCCAGCGCCACAATTCAGTAAACGATGCCTGTGAAGACAAATCCGGCAATATGTGGTTTGCCACGGTGGAAGGAGTGATCAAATATGACTTTCAAACCGGCGAATCATTACATTATACGGTGAAAAACGGTATGCCGAGTAACGTTGCTTTCCGTATTCTCCCCGATGATAATAATCATATCTGGATCAGTACCGCAAACGGATTGGTTCGCCTTAACACACAGACCGAAGAAATCACGACCTACACGGAAGCACACGGCCTCGTTACCCGGCAGTTCAATTATAACTCAGCTTTCAAAGATGAAGACGGTACCCTTTATTTTGGTACAGTGAAAGGATTTATACACTTCAGACCGACGGATGTACGTCCGGCAGACGAAAAGATGGACGTACATATCAGTTCCCTGGATATACAGAACGGAGCGGACGGAAGAAAAGTTATCAACAGTTCAGCCGTATCGGAAGTCAAAAGCATTACACTAAATCATAAAGAATCGTCTTTCAATATCAATTTCTCAGCTCTCAACTTCATAGCTCCCGGTTCGGTTCAATATGCTTACCGGATGGTTAACCTCGACAGAGATTGGATTTCACTCGGAGAACGTAACATCGTTTACTTCACCGATCTGCATCCGGGCAGCTATACATTTGAAGTAAAAGCAGCCAATCTTGCCAATAGCTGGGGGGATGATATTACCCGACTGCATATCACGGTACTCCCTCCCTGGTGGACATCCACTACAGCCTATGTAATTTATGCTTTCTTCTTCCTTGTAATGATTATTTACCTGATCTTTTCCTGGCAAAAGAAAGAAAGAAGGAATATGGCATACAACATGCAGATATTTGAAAGCAAGAAAGAGAAAGAACTTTACCAGGCAAAGATAGACTTCTTTATCAACATCGCACATGAGATCCGCACGCCGCTCACGCTGATCAAGAATCCGCTGGAACGCCTGCTGAAATCGGACAAGATCGGAGAAAAAGAGAATAACTCACTGACACTGATGGATAAAAATGTATCCCGCCTGTTATCACTCGTCAACCAGTTGCTGGATTTCCGGAAAACAGAGATCGAAGGTTATCGTCTGAACTTTGTCCGCACGGAAGTCGTTTCGCTCCTTTCCGAGACCGCCAAACGCTTTCAGGATATAGCCACGGAGAATAATCTCCTGTTAAATCTGGATCTGTCTGTACAGGAGCTATATGTTTTTGTTGACCGCGAAGCTCTCACCAAGATAATGAGCAACCTGTTTTCGAATGCCGTTAAGTATGCAGCCAAGAGCATCGTGGTGCGCTTGCATCTATCTTCCGATTACGAAACATTCATGATCGACTTTATCAACGACGGGGTTCCCGTTCCTATCGATATGAGAGATAAAATATTCGAACCTTTCTACCGTATCAAAGGGAATGAAGACAAGCCAGGGACCGGTCTGGGATTACCATTAGCTCGCTCGCTAGCCGAAATGCATCATGGAATACTTGAATTGGTGGACTTCCAGAACAACCAGACAATGTTCCGTATCACCCTGCCGGTAAAACAAACCGGAGCAGTAAAGACAACAGACGAGGAATCTCAGCCACAGACATCCCTTCCTAAAATAACTTATACCTGCGAAGAGGGGCGTCCGACCGTCCTGATCGTTGAAGACAATAAGGAAATGAGTGCTTTCATCGCAGACGAGGTCAATGAGAACTATAATGTATTGGTGGCCGGTAATGGCTCCGAGGCATTGGACTGGTTGAAAAAACAGAGTGTACAACTTATTATAAGCGATGTCATGATGCCGGTAATGGATGGCTTCGCCCTCCTCCAACACGTAAAAGCGGATATTGAATTCAGCCATATCCCGATCATTTTATTAACAGCAAAAAATACCATGCAGTCACGCCTGGAAGGGTTGGAACTCGGAGCAGATGCTTATATAGACAAACCGTTCTCCACCAGCTTGCTGATGGCACAAATTTCAAATCTGTTATCAAACCGGGACAATATCCGTAAGTTCTATTTCAACTCACCGATCGCCAACATGAAATCGATGGCTTACACCAAAGCAGACGAAGGTTTCCTTGAAAAATTGAACGAGATTATCAACGAACATATTGGTAATCAGGACCTGGATGTAAACATGATCGCCGACCTGATGCACCTGAGCCGCCCGACACTGTACCGTAAAATCCGTGCCATATCAGATCTTACTCCCAATGAACTGATCAAAATCAGCCGTTTAAAGAAAGCAGCCGAACTATTGCTACAGGGAAATATGAAGATATATGAGATATCGGATGCAGTAGGATTCAGTTCGCAATCTTATTTCTGGTCTGCATTTATCAAACAGTTTGGAGTTAGCCCGTCAAAATATGCAAAAGAAAACAGGTAAAAATACATACACCCTGTTGCACGATAAAAGAAAATGAGTTCATTGATAATCAATACCTATTAAGCAAACAGGACAGAAAAGGACAAAAAGGACACCGCCACATTTTCAGAAACGAGGCATCAAAAAGCTGCCATGCCGCAGGCTCTCTTTTGCCGTCTGCTTCAGCTCAATGTCATTAAGTTAAGCAAGAAAACAATAGTAATGATGGGCTTAGTTACAGGTTTGTTTGCCGTCTGCTTCAGCTGACGGATAGTTAATTGATATATATTCATTGGACTTTAGTCCCATTTCTTACTGATTATAGCTATTGATTTATAAGAGAAATGTGGCTGAAGCCAAAAGAGAGAACAGCTTTTAAACCGTCAGCTGAAGCAGACGGCAAATGAACCTGTAATGACCAAGTGACTCTGATTCATGAAAGTTTATATTCTTAACTTAATGACATTGAGCTGAAGCAGACGGCAAAAGAGAGCCCGCGGCATGGACAACGCTTTTTGAAACCTTACTTTCTGAAAATGTGGCGGTGTCCTTTTTGTCCTTTTCTGTCCCTATCTTTTAATATTAGCTGATTTACAACTATTTACCCTATAGCCCACCATGCAACTGGGTATAAGGTAGCGAGGGGCGGAATATAGGGTATTCAACCATACCCTATAGAGAAAAACGGGGTATGGTTCCCTAAACAAAACCTGCTTATAAACAACAAAAGGCATCCTTTCCGGGACACCTTTTGCTATTCATATTTTTATATGGATTTCTTTCTATCTTATTCCTGAGTTGCCAGGTGATTCTTCAATGGGTTGGTATACATTTCCAGAATCTTTGTACGCAGGAAGGCTTCATCTTTGTTAGGCAATACAATTTTATCCAACTGTCCCTGCAAATATTCTTCAAAGTGTTTTTTGTCTCTTAAACCGTAGTTACTGCTGAAACGCTTTGTACCTGTCAACATATCGTATGCTACGTAATTACAAGGATAGAAACGGTAATGTTTATAGATTTCCTTGTCTATGATGTTTGCAATAGCAGCGATCAGTTCATTCTTTTCCATATCCTTATCCAAAGCAGCTAGCTGATCATTGATAGGCTGTGTCAATGTAAAATGAACGCGGCCCTTATTGTTCAGGATACCTGTTTCCATACTCAGCAGGTCGTCACGCTGACTTTTCACATAATTAGGATCATCGCGTTTCATCTGGAACTCTTTCGCTTTCAAGAAATCACACGGATCATATTCATAAGAAATAGCTACCGGAAAGATATTCAGGTCCATGATATTCGATACGATATCCTTGTCACCGCTCATGTTCAGCATTTTCAATACGCTACCCTGTGTACGGTCGTTCGAATCCTTGGCACGGCCTTCACGCTGTGCAATCCAGATCGATTCTTTCGTTTCGTTGATCGTATGACGGATATAAGCAGACAATGTACGGCTTACATCCAGCATCTGACGTACGGAAACACCACGTTTCACGATAAAACTGTTGTTCAGGCGAACCAAAGTTTCTATCCAGGGACGGATCATCAGATTATCACCGATGGCCACCTGTGTCATACCATAACCTACATCATACAACATGACATTCAGGAAGGAAGCATCCAATACAATATCCCGATGATTGGAAATAAACGTACAAGGCTTTTTATCCTTCGGCAGACGGCTTCGTCCGGAGATCGTCAGCGAGAAAGTTGTCTTGTTAGCCACCATCATCACTGCCTCATAAGCCAGCTTCGATTTAAAATCTTCTTTCGTCTTGAAAGAACGCATTGTTTCGGAAAACTCTTTCCAGTTTACATCCGGTTTGATGTACCGGAAGGCCCGCTCGAAATCTTCGTTGGTTACCAATGCCTCGATTGCATCCTTCACCTCGTTGTTGTTCAGCGGACGAATGTCGTCAAAATTATAGGAAACTTCTGTATCCATATCGTTTAATTTTATTTACCTACCTTTTGCAGTTCGTTCTCAATAATGTCAGTCATGACATCTTTGATATCCAATCCGGCAGCCCGAACCTGCTGCGGAATAAAGCTGGTAGCAGTCATACCCGGTGTTGTATTTACTTCGAGCATTTTCGGTTCACCGTCTGCCTCAATAATAAAATCCACCCGGATAAGCCCTTTGGCGCCCAGTATATCGTAAATCTTTGATACTTCGCGTTGTACCTTCTCCGTCAGTTCGGGAGAAATACGGGCCGGAGTGATCTCGTCAGACTCCCCGTTGTACTTGGCGTTAAAATCAAAGAACTCATTCTTTGTAACTACTTCGGTAAGCGGAAAAACTACTTCTTTCCGGGTTGCTCCCGAACCACAGCCTACCTTATAACAACCGCAGGTCACTTCTGTTCCGGAAATAAAACTCTCCAGCATGACCTCATTTCCTTCGGCAAAAGCCTTAGCTATAGCCGGTTGTAATTGTGAAGCATCCTTCACCTTTGTAACACCGAAGCTGCTTCCCCCGTCGTTGGGTTTCACAAATATCGGCAATCCCAAACGGCTCACAGCCTCTTCGTCCGTAACTGTCTGTCCTCTGAACAAACGGATGGAATCAGAGACTCTGACGCCAAAGCTACGCAAATAATTATTACAAACAAATTTATTAAAGGTCAAAGCGCTCACCAACTGACTGCATGAAGAATAAGGCATGCCTATCAAATCGAAATATCCCTGCAACCGTCCGTCTTCACCCGGAGTACCGTGAATAGTGATATAAGCAAAGTCGAAATGCTTTACTTCGCCATTCTCACAGAAACTAAAATCATTTTTGTCTATTGGTGTATGTTCCCCTCCAGGAAGTTTTACCGCCCATTCGCCCTTCTTAACGATGGCAATATATAAATTATATTTGTCTTTATCAATAAAAGAGTAGATTCCTTCTGCACTTTTTAATGAAACAACAATTTCAGAGGAGTCTCCTCCGGCTACAATAGCAATGTTCTTTTTCATTTTTATATCTCTTTAGTATTTGCATATACCCGCCACTTTTCTATCAGTTGTGTCATATCGGCCGGTATTTCGGAATCAAAAAACATTTCCTCGCCGGTAGTAGGATGCACAAACCCCAACGTCTTGGCATGGAGTGCCTGCCGGGGACAGATAGCAAAGCAATTCTGTACGAACTGTTTATATCTTGTAAAAGTCGTTCCTTTCAGTATTTCATTTCCGCCATAACGTTCATCGTTGAAAAGCGTATGGCCGATATATTTCATATGCACACGGATCTGATGCGTACGTCCCGTCTCCAGGCGGCATTTCACCAATGTCACATATCCCAGGCGTTCCAACACGGAGTAATGGGTAACAGCCGTCTTTCCCTGATCTCCTTCGGGAAATACCGTCATCTGCATCCGGTCGCGCAGGTCGCGTCCGATATTACCTTCGATACGGCCTTCGTCGTCTTTCACGATACCCCATACCAGGGCACGATATTCGCGTTTAGTCGTCTTATTGAAAAACTGCATACTGAGATGCGCCTTTGCCTCCGGCTTCTTGGCAACAACCAGTAATCCGGAAGTATCTTTGTCGATACGGTGAACCAGTCCTAACGCCGGATCATTCGGATCGTAAGTAGGATCATCTTTTAAATACCATGCCAAGGCATTTACCAACGTACCGGTATAATTGCCATGGCCCGGATGCACGACCAGACCTGCCGGTTTATCAACCACCAGCAAATCATCGTCTTCATAAATAATCTTTATAGGAATATTCTCAGGAATAATTGCTAAATCCCGACGGGGACGAGACATCATAATAGTCACGACATCCTCCGGTTTCACCCGGTAATTACTTTTTACCGGCTTGCCGTTTGCCATGATACAACCGGCATCGGCAGCCAACTGTATCCGGTTACGGGTGGCGCCCATCATCCGGTCTACCAGGAATTTATCTACCCGCAACAAGGATTGCCCGCGATCGGCAACGAAGCGGAAATGTTCATACAGCCGGGGAGCATCCTCCTCGTTCTGTTCTAACAGGTCATCAACCTGTTCATCATCCATTTCGTCGAAAAATTCATCCATAGCTAAAACCAGTTTTCTTCTTCACTATCCAATGATTCGATGGGCATCGTCGACAGGGAGTCGATCGACAAAGAGTCGGGATGCATCTCGGCTTCACCGCTGCTCACCTTCAGCACCAGCGGTGCCGTAAGCGGAACATGCTCACCTTTTGCCAACGCCCGTCCACGCAGATCGACAGAAACTGCCAGATCCTTGAAGTCACCCGGAACATACTCGATCTCCACATTTTCAAACCCGCGGGCTTTTAAAAGCGCATACGCCTGGCGGAATGACAGGTCTTCCACTTCCGGAATTGTTGCCATCTGCGAGGTCAAAGCATTCACGGTGATAAAAACGATACGTCCTTCTTTCACCTTCGAGCCGGCCAATGGAGACAGCTCGACGATAGCTCCCGGTTCCACGTCTTTAGAGAATACCGAGTCGATCACATTATAACGCAGGTTGTTATTTTTGAAGAATTCAGCGGCTTCTTCTATCTTCAGTCCCTTCACATCCGGAACTACAACGGCCTCATTATGCCGTGTATAATGATCCAGCCATTTCAAAGCACCATAGATCAGGCCACACGTCACGACCACTGCCAGCAGCAGGTTCAAGACGTACGGATTCTTTATCAGTTTAACAAAAAAGTTATTCATCTCTGTTTGTTTTTGTAGGCGGGATCAAAAATAGAAAACAAAGCCGTTAAAACAAAGAAAGTAAAGGCTTTTTAGCAAAAACCTCTACTTTCTTATACTAATTTCTTCTAACGGAGATTATCCGTTATATTCGTCAGATACAGTTAATTTAGCTCTTCCTTTAGCACGACGAGATGCTAATACTCTGCGGCCATTAGCAGTAGCCATTCTAGAACGGAAGCCATGCTTGTTCTTTCTTTTTCTGTTGGAAGGTTGGAATGTTCTTTTCATCTTTCTATATATTTATTTATTATTATCTTACATATCAATTCGGGCTGCAAAGATAGAGGCTTTTTTTTAATAAACAAAGAGTTAGCTGTTTTTTTTCAAATTGATTATACTATTTTTCCAAAAGGAGAACAATTCATCCACGGTATAGAAATCAACTAACAAACTAATATGTAGGTATTAAAAAATACCACCTTTGTACATATTATCAAAATTATGTTGTCCCTCAAATTTCTTGGCTTCGTCTCCTTCCGGATTCAGTTCGATTGATTTTTTCAGGTCTTCGAAAGCACCTTCTTTATCGCCTTTCAGGTTTTTGGCGCGTCCACGTTCGGCATAAGCCTTGGCAAAATCCGGCTTTATTTCAATGGCCTCATCGAAAAAGACAATGGCTTCGTCTAACAAGTTTTTAGTGATCAGCAGCGAACCTTTCAGTATACAGGCATCTTCATTGAACGGGTTCAGGTCGAGCGCCTGCTGGTAGTCATCGGCGGCAGCATCCAGGTCACCCAGCGATTCGTGTATTTTACCTCTTACCAGATATGTTGTTTCTTCTTCCGGAGCCAATGAGATCGCTTTCTCGATATCGGGCAAAGCCTCCTGTCCCTGTTTCATGGCAAGCAACACCTCTGCACGAAGCAGATAAGCATCCGTGAAATCATCTTGCAAGGCAATGGCTTTCGTCAGGTCGGCAATGGCTCCCAACTGGTCGCCGGTTGTTCTTTTGGCTTTTGCCATCAGGAACCAGGCTAGATGGTTCGACTCATCCAGTTCGATCACCCGCAGGCAGTCGGCAATGACCTCGGCTTCCTTATCCAGCATAAAGAGCACGCTGACTCTTGTCAACAACGTCTGGATATGCTCCGGCTCCATTTCCACCATACGGTTCAATGTTTCCAAAGCCTTTTCCGTCTGGTTTGCCATTGAATAGGCCGATACCAGATGGTTCATTGTTTCAAAATCTTCCTGTATATTCAAGGCTTCCGTAAAGCATTTGATAGCATAGGCCACCTGGCCGATTTTTTGCGCACGGATACCGTCATATTTTAATATGTCGAAGTTTTTCTGATCGTTTTTAGCTTTTCCTTCTGCCGTATCCTCACTTTTGGAAGAAGAGAACAAAGATGTAAAGAAATTTCCCATGGTTATATGTTTATGTTCGAGAGGGCAAATATACCGATTATTTTGAATTTGCCATACGTAATAAGCTCCTATCATGAAAAGGGCCGCCACAAAATGACAGCCCTTCCAAAGAAAACCTCCCCTTAATTCATCTGTAATCAATCAATCCACCCATCATTCTGAGTCAGATTATCATTCTTTTGAATTTCGGTTCTGGGGATTGCCCAATTATATAAATGATCACCATCCCAGCTATATGCAAACTCTACCATACCCCAGATCTGTTTCAGACCGGCATTTTTCTTAAACTTAGTTTCATGCCATGTTTTCCAACGCATTTCATCAAAGAAGTTCACACCCTCACCAGCAAATTCCCAGCGACGTTCATTGCGGATACGGTCACGCATATTCTCCTGCCCAGAAACCTGAGTATACTGGTTGCTATTCAATAAAGCTGCACCTACACGCCCACGCACCTTGTTCACCCATTCTATTGCTTCATCAGTCTTTCCCTGTTCATTCAGACATTCCGCCAGAGAAAGCACCACATCCGCATAGCGGATAATAGGAATATCGATTGGAGAATATTCACGGTTCGGAATTTCAGAAGCCCCCTCAGCAACAAATTTACGGAACAAATAATAAAATTTAGTATTCGTATCAGTCTTCAAATCAAATGGAGCGGCCGTATTAGAACCTCTGTATGGCCAGCGTAGCGTATAGGTATAAGCCGTCACACCATCCGCTCCATCATATTCAGAATACGGGGTTATAATTGTAGCCATCAGGCGTGGATCGCGATGTTCATACGCAGTTTTGATACGGGCTTCATTCTCGTTGTCCAAATATTTGGATAAATCAGCCCCTGCTTTTTCCATAGTCAATTTTTCTTCATCTGTCATACCATCACGCAGAAAATAAACTGCTCTTTTTGCAACATCCATAGAATTAAAACCCGGAATATAATTATCCCAATCAAAAGGTCTGCCATCGGCATCTTCGTAAGTTTCCACAAAATCCGTACTTGCCAGATACGTGTTCCAACAAGAACCAAAGGTTCCACGTGAGCCATACCTAAAAGAAAAGTTATTACCATATCCGCTTTCACCGATACATTGCAAAGAAAAGATCATTTCCTCACATTGCTCATTTTCTTCCTTAAACAACTGTTTATATTCACCTTGGAATAAAGCAAAACCCAAATCACCGACTTTACGAAAATCAGCTTCCGCCTTCGTCCATTCGTTCATCCACATGTAAACCTTTCCACGCAAAGCATAAGCTGCACCTTTCGTCACACGACCGTAATCACCATCTCCTTTGGTGTATTTATCCGGGAAATCGGAAGTATTGATAGCATCTGTTAAATCGGTAATTACCTGGTTCCATACTTCAGTTTCACTATTTCGGCCTTTTACCATGTCTTCCAGTTCGACAGGCTCCAGATAAAGAGGAACGCCTTTATATACCATGTTCAGTTTATAATAGAAGTACGCACGCATAAACTTCGATTCAGCCATCAAGCGAGCCAACTTTGATTCCGACAAAGGAGCTTTCTGTAAATTAGTTATCGCATCATTACAGCGGCTCACTCCTTCGTAATGAATCTTCCAATAATCAGAAAACAACTCGTTGCTGGTTGTTGCATTCCCCATCAACAGAGAGTAATTTCCATCTCGATAGTCAGCCGACACACCATAACTGTCAAATTTATGCAAATCACCAGCTACATTTGAAGAACGGAGCACATTATAAATACCCATAACTCCCATATCAGCCAAATTCTCTGTTGTCCACATATTACCGGAACCAATAGAAGAATAAGGATTCAAATCCATTAAGTCACTCTGACAACCTGTTAATAAGACAATAGATACGCCTAACAAGCAAAATTTATTTATTAGTTTCATATGTAAATAAATTGCGCTCCCTATCTCAAGAGAGCCGTTTAAACCATTAATAAATTGATTTTTTTAGAGTTCAGACAAAACAAAAGAGAGCACTTGTATAGATACAAATGCGGTTGGCTATTATCTTTGGGCATTTTATAATTTTACAACAGCTAAGAAAAAAAATTTCATACACGCGTTAAAGGACTCGCAGTCTTGACCGCTTAGCAGTTGAGATCAGTTTCATGAGCGACCTCTTGCTGTTTCTTACGACAACAAGCCAGTAAAAATCGACCTTCTCTATGTTTTTAACCTACTTCTGGGATTGGACCATCATCACGGCTGATTTTAACTTTATAGCCAAGTGCTTCCAGCTCTTTCTTCAAGTAATTTTTCCGTTTCTGCTCCATCCTTTGGTTGAGATATTCCGCACCGAGTTCCTTATACTCACAAGCCTCTTTCAGTACATGCCATACCGATTTCAGGATCGAGTGTCCTACTGCTACTAAAGCCCTCTTTTTCCCTCGACGGGCGGCTAAACGGTGATAACGTGCACTGTAAAAGGTGTTCTTGGTACGGGTGGCTGCCCACGCAGCCTCCGTGATTACGGCTTTCAACTGTTTGTTGCCATGGGTGGTTCTACCACTTTTTTTTTACCTGCGCTCTCGTTATTGCCAGGACAGACACCGGCCCACGAAGCCAGGTGCTTTTCGGTTGGAAAGGCTTCCATATCCACACCTATCTCTGCTATCAGGTCTTCAACCGTTTTCCGGCTAAGTCCGGGGATCTTCTGCAAGAGTTCCATCACATTCTCATAAGGAGATAAAACCTCTTTTATACGGCAGGTAAGGTCAGCTATGATGGCTTTCGTCTGTTCCATATCTTTACGGATGGTCTGCAACATATAGATGTGATGCGGTTCTATAAAGCCTTCACAAGCCTGATAAAGAAGTTCCGGACTGGCTTCAAGTTTTTTATGATAGATGCAAGTTATGTCATCCATTGTTACATGACCCTTATCGATCAACATATCTATCAGCTTGTTCGCCACGACTCCGTCCAGGCTGCACACCACGCTGGAAAGTTTGATGTTACAATCTTCCAGGATACGAACAATACGGTTTTTCTCAGAAGATACATGCTGGATCAACTTGTTACGGTAACGGGTTAAATCACGAAGCTCACGTTGTTCACGCTCCGGGATATAACTCGGTTTCAACAAACCTGCTAAAAGCAGTTTGCAAATCCAGGCACTATCCTTTTTATCCGTTTTGTGCCCGGGAACATACTTGATGTGCCGTGCGTTCACGATCCAGACTTTCATATCAGGACATTCAAGAATCTTATAGACCGGCTTCCAGTAAACACCGGTACTTTCCATGGCTACATGCGTAATGCCACTGGATAATAACCATTCTTTTAATTCTGTCAAAGAACTACTGAAGGTCTTGTAACTGCGGGTTTCAGTTTTGAGACCTTCGCCACTTATCGTAGCAACTACCATGTCCTTGTGGACATCTATTCCACAACCCCGGAGGATGACTTGTTCAAAAGGTACTGTTTTCATTGCATTCGTTTTTTCGAGTGAATGACACTAAAGTAAACAATACCCCCCTATTTACATGCTCTTGGACGAAATTTATTTCATGGATGTTTCATGATTCTTTATTTTTAAAATGAAATATTAGCACCAAAAGCAAACTGCCTCAAAGAGGTATATTGGGGAGTCGCTCCTAGTTCCGGATCTTGTCCAGGATATTTCGTAATATTAAATACATTTTCAATGGAAATATAGACACGCAGGTTTTCAATGAATACTTTTTTAGAAACAGAAACCGGTACCGTATACCCGAATGTCAGATTCTTTAATTTCAAATAATTGGCATTATATAAATAAAGAGATGTACCCTCCGCATTCTGATTCCCACTCGCAGTAGTGACCAAACGACCATATTTACTGTTTATATTAGTTCTGGGATCTGACGGATCGTCTGGATTATAAAAATAACGATTATCTGCCACATCTTTACCTAAAGAATAACCCACATTGGCTGCAAGAGAATTATGACCAAATGTTGGTCCCCAATACAATTTAAAACCAGCGGCCCCAGCCCAATTCATCGAAATATCGAAACCTCTCCAAGCTGCCGACATCTGAAATCCGAAATTAAATTTAGGATCTGCCGATACATTTTGAAATTCACGGTCATCCGTTCCTCCATAAATGCCATCACCATTGACATCGGCATAAATATAATCTCCATACCATATCTTACTTTTATCTACAGTTTTATTAGGCATAAATGTATATCCTTCTGCTATCATCGCTTTCAACCAGGCCATATCCAATTCCGTACGGATCATACCGTCAGCGGGACCTCCGGCGACACCGTCAACATCGTATCCCTTTCCCGAACCTTTATAAGGCGAACGGAGATAAAACTCTTTTTTCATATTTCCCTCGATAATAGGATCCACGGCAGAAGAACTGGATGCCACATCACCGATATTGCTTTTCCAATTGCCATTCTCATCATACCCCGCCTGAAATACACCTTTGTATTTATCTATCTTATTCGGCGTATATGAAAAGTTTCCGGAAACAGAATAATTCACTTCTCCCGCTTTATCGTTCCAACCTAACGTCAACTCTACCCCTTTAGTACTCATTTCAGCGATGTTCTGGCGGGGAGCCGTCTTATTTCCGGCTGTCAGATAAATAGAAGGAGTAAATAAAATGCCTGTAGTCTTTTTGTGGAAAACATCAGCGGTAAATGAAAGACGATTATTAAGAGCATTTAAATCAACACCGACATTGACCATTTTGGATGTTTCCCATGATAACATACTATTCGCAATAGATGTCGAAGCCAAACCAGAAACCAGTTTACCTCCTAGCGGATATTTCGCACTAGCATACGTTGACATATATTCATATTCTCCCACATCCGTACCTCCATTATTTCCGACAGAACCATAAGAAACACGTAACTTCAGATTGTCCAACCAATTCCGCGTATTATCCATAAAACTTTCTTCCGTTATTCGCCAGGCAGCAGAAAAAGAAGGGAAAGTTCCCCAACGATAGTCCCTGTGATAACGGGCATTACCGTCATGACGGAGATTCGCTTCAAACAAATATTTTGACTTATACGCATAGTTAATCCTTCCGAAGAAAGAACGGCTGGCTCTGTCGAAAGCACCACCTCCGATACTCTGCATTTCGGTTGCGGAGCCGGGAGTATGGATACTGGAATCAATCAATCCTTTTTTCGTTGCATTACGAGTATTCTGTTTATAATAATACTCTTCATATCCCGCCAAAATGCCTAAATCGTGATCTTCAGCAAACGTCGCATTATAACGTAATATATTTTGTATTGTATAACTGTAATCCGCACGGTTATAGAAATCAGTAGTCATCTCTGACGGTGCGGTAGCTGGTGTCAATATCACTCCATCGCTAAATCTTACCCTGTCATACGGATTTGTCCATGTCTCGTTATCTTCCCAATATCGTTTATAGTTCAAATTAAAATCCCATGACAATCCTTTTATCGGGGTGATGGTAGAATACAAAGTCGTATTGAAATTCGTTTTCTGTTTCGAACCGGCAATATCGTGCAATCTCGCCAAAGGATTATTAGCCATCGTATTTTCTTCCGGAGCTTCCGGGGCTCCGTACTGACCATTCCATATCGGATAAACTCCGGCAATAGCACTTCTCAGCCCCTCGTTCGCATTGTCAAAATTAGCAGGTTCTTTATCTTCCTGAGAAGCAAAAGTACGGGTTCCGACCGTTAACCACTTTGTTATATCTGCTTCGATATTCGCACGTAAAGAATATTTCCGAATTCCTGTATTATCGACTAAACCGGGATTATCCAGATAACCCGCAGACATCAATACGCGCAGTTTGTCCGTTCCTCCGGTAATAGATACATTATGATCATTGATTATACCATGGTTAAACATTTCCTTTTCCCAATCAGTATCCGGATAAGCAACATAATTCGGGATACCATTCTCCGTTAACCCATTAGGATCTTTTTCTGCAGCCCTCCAGGCTTCAATAGTGGCCTCCGAAAAGTGGTTCGGTCGACCCATATTTTCATAGGCTTCATTAATTCTTTCCATATAATCGCCATAATTGGTCACCTGTTCAATCAAATTGGTCGGACGGGCATACGAAAGACGACCAGAATAAGAAATAGAGAGTTTACCTGCTTTACCCTTCTTTGTGGTTATCAGAATAACGCCATTAGCCGCACGAGAACCATAGATGGAAGATGAAGCGGCATCTTTCAGTACGGATATATTTTCTATATCCTGTGGATTCACCAGATCCATGGAACCTTCTATTCCATCTATCAAAACCAACGGATCGGAGTTATTCAACGTACCGATACCACGAATCCTGATTTTAGAGCCATCACTACCCGGATTACCGGAACTTTGCTGAACCTGTACACCGGCACTAAGACCTGCCAGTGCATTCGACACATTCGTCACAGGACGGGACAGCGCCTGATCTTCAAAATTGACGGACGAAATAGAACCGGTCAGGTTCACCTTTTTCTGTGTGCCGTAACCGACAACCACCACCTCATCGAGCGCTTCCGAATCTTCCACTATTTTAATCGTGAAAGAGGTCTGGTTATTGACCGGAATTTGTTGTTCCCTGTATCCGATAAAAGATACGACCAACGTCGATTTCGGGGAAACCTCCAACGTGAATTTACCTTCCATGTCGGTAATCGTTCCGTTGGTTGTTCCTTTTTCTACGATATTGGCACCGGCAACAGGACCGAACTGATCCTCCACAACACCGGTTACCGTCAATTTCGCCTGTTGTGTGGAAGGGTTAACAAAGACCTCCCGATTTACATCCGTACCGTTGATAGCCCGGCTATCAACGGGTGTTGCAGCTGCAACAGAAGCCATAAACATAAAGGCTCCGACAAATGCAAGCCTCGATGTCGGATAATTTTTACAATTCTCCATCATAATAATATTATTTGAGTAAATGAATAATAGATTTTCCTGTATGGCTAATCTATATTTTGTTTGTTAATCAGATGTTTGTAGCGGGTCAAGGCCTCCAGATAATAGTAATCCGCATAAATAAGCGGTACATCTATTTCCGACTTATGAGGCAGACTGCCCGTGCAGTGCATAATAATGAAATCGGCATTGCCGCCCAGCGGAGCATGATAACCCGGTGAAGAAAGACTTTTCAACATCCTGACAGCCATCTCGGTATATGCTTTATTGGCGCTGAACTCGCCCAATTCGAAAAGAGCCGAGCAAACGATTGCAGCCGCAGAAGCATCCCTGACTTCTCCTTTAAACTCTTTGGCATAAGAATCGCCATCCGGTGTAAAGCCAGCCTCCCCCGCATTGAAATCCCACATAGGAACCAGATCGTCTGGAAGATGCCGGATAAAGTAATTGGCAAAATTTTCGGCCGCTTCCAGATAGACCGGGTCTTTTGTCTCTCTGTACATCATCGTATAACCATAGACTGCCCAGGCTTGTCCACGCGACCAGGTGGAGTTGTCGCTATATCCCTGACATGTCTGGCGGTGCAGCGGCTGACCGGTAATCGTATCGTAATCCACCACATGATAGCTGCTGTAATCATCCCTGAAATGATATTTCAAAGTCGTGTTTGCATGAGCGACAGCTATATCATGATATTTTGCATCACCTGTTATGCGGGATACATAAAACAACAGTTCCAGATTCATCATATTGTCGATGATAACCGGGTAAAACCATTCGGAACCATCCCATGCTTTCCGGTAATCCCATGATTCAATAGCCTGTACCCGTTCGTCGAAACGTGTACACAACGAATTGGCACTTTCTATCAGAATATCCTGATAGCCTTCTTTGGGAGCCAGACGCTCTGCATTGCCATAACTGCAATACATCATAAAACCGATGTCATGATTTCCGGTAAAAGACTTGTGCGGTTCAAGCGGGTAAGTCCATTTCTCCGCATAGGTCACCCATTTTTTGTCTCCCGTCAGC
Organism: Parabacteroides goldsteinii; assembly: GCF_020091425.1. Taxonomy (NCBI): domain Bacteria; kingdom Pseudomonadati; phylum Bacteroidota; class Bacteroidia; order Bacteroidales; family Tannerellaceae; genus Parabacteroides; species Parabacteroides goldsteinii. The sequence continues at coordinate 4,734,391 of NZ_CP081906.1, forward strand.
TCATACAGATACCAAAGGGCTCCGGGGAAAAATCCGGGTGTCCAGTCATGTCTCGAAGTGGATACAAGACGCCCTTCCGCATCTGTTGTCCGCGGATAGTTTTTTCCGTTATATTCTCCTACACTGTTAAGTAATAACTGCATCTGTTCCGATGCAAAATTCACGTTTTCCTGAATAAAGGACTCTTCCGTATCTTTTCTCTGATTACAACCTGTCACCGACAAAACCATTAAAAAGCAACAGAACAAAGCTGTTTTCTTCATGTCTGATATGTATATAATGTGTTATTTCATGATTGACTCGTGATAATCTTTCGGGAAAACTTTTCCGCCCCATGCACGCAGCGAAGTCCATTCTTCGGCGGGAGAAGTCCAGAAAGGATGATCGGCAGGCAATCCCAATGGCAGGAAACCCAGCGATGTCATATAAAGACTGCCGTTATCCGTATAATAATCGGCCAGGTTCGGCTGATGACCGACAAAGCCCAACTGAAGGAATCCTTCTTTATTAAAATTACCTTCCTGGCTGAACATACGTTTCATCACAGTGGTCAGAGCACTTCTGACCTGGCCGTTTGTAAGTGTTTCAGGCAATCCATATTTCCAAGCAGATAGTCCCAGGGATTGAAAAGCGGCAAGGCGATAGGTCATCGACCGCCCGACGGCTGGATAGGCTCCTTCCGGAGATATCAGTCGCTCGATAATTACATTATAGCGTTGCATGCGGCGGAATGCCAGGTCGAAACTGACCGGTTTATGTATGGGAGTATCTTTGATGGCCTCCGTCACTTCAACCATCATCGGGTGAATCACATAAGCATTATAATAATCGAAAGAGATTTCCGGACCGTCCGAATACCATCCGTCCCCTTTGTACCATTCGTTCATCTTCTGAAGCCCCACTTCAATGACAAAAGCATCATACTCCTCGCCTATAGATAAAAGGAATGTTTCAACCATCGTCCTGAAAAGCAACCAGTTATTATAGGCGGGGCGTACCCACTTCAGGCTATGGAAAGTATCTATATACCGTTGTTTCGTCACACTGTCCAAAGGTTCCCATAACGCTTTCGGAGCACGCAGGAAACTGTTTGCCAGATAAGAGGCATCGCATAAAATCTGTCCTTCCCCTTCCCATTTCAGATAATCGGGACTTTCGGGGTCTACTGCATTTGCATAACTCTTTAACGCCCATTCACGTAACCGGCAGCGCATTTTCCCCTCTTCCGTATCATCGTCCGGCAAACTTAACCAAGGAGCCAAACCAGCCATCAACCGCCCGAAAGTTTCCAGATAAGTCACATCGGGGTCACGCCCTTTCAACCAACTCGGACTCAGCTCGACCGTCATATTCTTTCTAAGTTCCCCCTTGCTCATATTACTCAGTACAGGCTCGGATATACGATACAGCAAAGAGCACCAATAAGCCCTGTCGTTTTGTTCCAGATTCTGTTTCTCCCCTTTCGCACATAAAGAAACCGTACAAACAAAAGAAAGAATACAGATGTAGATAATGGATCTGTTTTTCATGTTCCTGAAATTAGATTTATGTAATGTGATATTTATCTCTCAACCCGGGGCAAAAGTAGAAGGAGAGGCATGTTCAGACTTGGCAGAATAATGCAAAAGATAGGCACAAATAGTGCATATCCATTTTTAACAGATTTATTTATAAGGATTTAGATATTAAAGTCGAAAATTTCACCCCCTACTATTCCTATACTCCATCGGGGAAGCATTGAATTGGTTTTTGAAGCAACGGCTGAAGTAGCGGGGAGAACCGAAGCCAAGCATATCGGCTATCTCGGCAATCTGCAAGCTCGTGTCGTCCTTTAAGAGGAATGCTGCTTTTTTCAGTTTATAGTTAAGGATAAAATCATTGGGAGTCATCCCGGTGAGTTGTTTAAATTTGCTGAAAAGGGAACGGCGGCTTATAGCTACTTCTTCCGCCAACTTATCGATCGAAAACTCCGTATCGCTCAGATAGGCCTCTATAACAGACTCGACCTTCTGCAAGAACTTCTTATCCGTTTCATTATTAGCCAGTAATTGCATGGTCAAGGCCGGCTCATGCTGATATTTTTGCTGCTGGAGAAGCCTGTTGCGGATCAGGTTATTACATTTGACAAGTAATATTTTCGTATTGAACGGTTTTGTTATATAATCGTCCGCCCCTTTCATCAACCCTTCTATATTATCTTCGGTGGAAGACAGGGCTGTCAACAGGACGACAGGGATATGGCAGGTGGCAATATTCTGCTTCAGTTCAAAACACATCTGGTCGCCATACATTCCGGGCATCATTATATCGCTCACAATAATATCCGGCTCTTCTTCATGGGCAATGCGAAGCCCTTCCACCCCGTCATAGGCCTGTAAAACCTGATAAAATGGAGAGAAAAGAGTGTTCAATGTTTCCTGCAACTCCCTGTTATCTTCCACTATCAAAATCTTATAACGGCTCTCGTTTTCTTTTTGCAAAGCAGGCACCTCCAAATCATGCAAATCATCCAGGGCAACAGACTCAACCGGCATGTAACCGGTCATTGTATTTACCGCGCCGGCAGTCTCCTCTATTTTTACATGGGCATCCTTTTCAAAATGCAATTTGCCGGGAAGCAAGGTGATTATAAAAATACTGCCATAATTCAATTTACTCTCTACCTGGATTTTTCCATGATGCAATTCGATAATCTCTTTGCAGAGGGCAAGTCCGAGACCGGTACTGAACTCTTTCTGGGAAGAAAGAAGACTGTTTGAAGCCTGATAGTAACGCTCGAAAATAGTCGATAAATCTTTCTTGTCGATGCCGATACCACTATCGATCACTTTGATTACAATCTGCTCATCAACAACATCTGCGACCAACTCGATACTTCCCTGCACCGGAGTAAATTTGAAAGCATTCGATAAGACATTGGAAACAACCTTTTGCAATTGTTTCGGGTCGAACCAGCATGGTATCGAATCTTTTAAAGTTGAGAAAGAATAACGGATCTGGTTCGTCTGCGCTTTCTCTTCAAAAAAGATATAGATATTACGAAGGAAAGGGATCAAATCCTGTTCAGATACGTTCAGACAGGTTTGTTTCTGCTCCGCTTTCTGAAAATCCAGCAGTTCGTTAATCAGATTTTGCATCTGGAAGGTCGTTTTATACACCTTGTTGATCTGGTTACGCACAGCCAGCGACACCGTATTACCGTTCAATAATAACTCTATCTGAGAGATTATCAGGGAAAGAGGCGTCCTGAACTCATGGCTGACATTCGTAAAGAAAGAGATCTTTGCCTTATTCAGGTTAGTTATATACTCTTTCTCCTTCCGTTCGTATTCAAGGGAAGCCTCCAACTTCACCCGTCGCTGACGGAAAGAAAGGAAAGCATACAGCAGACCGGAGAATAATGCAATATATAACACCCAGGCTAACGGAGTATTATAAAAAGGCGGCAGGATGGTTATCGCCATCCGTATCTCTTTCAACTGATCATTTTCAGCCTTCTTCTCCCGTACATGAAGCGTATAATCACCGGGGGAAAGGTTGGTATAGCTGAGATGCATGTTGTGCGTCGGTATCCATTCCGGATCGAAACCATCCAGCTTGTATTCATAAACAGATGAATTATTCGATTGCAGGGAATTATTGCTTGCAAAACTGAGAATAAGATTATTCTGCTCATGCGACAAGGTCAATTGCGCGGTATAGGCGGGAATTACCGTCAGGATGCCGCTCTGGTCCGAAGGGGTGATTGTTTTATGATTAATTGCCAAGTTTGAAAAATACAGGTCATAATTCTTATCGTTCCAGATAATGTTATCCTCCCAAAAAGAGATCATTCCGTCCGCCGATCCGACAAAAACCTCCTTATTCCTGCATCTGTATATCCCGCATCCACTGTTGATCGCAGAGAAAGGCAGGTCCTTCGCAATACTGGCAGAGAAAACCTGCTCACCGGTTTCCGGGTTCATTATGGAAAGACCTTTATTACAACTAATAATCAGATTCCCGTTTTGTGCCTCGCCCATCGAATAGCAAAAGTCACTCAGCAACTGTTCCTTCTCCGCATTATAATTCGTAAAATTATCATCGTTTTCATTATACAGAAAAATGCCGTCACCCGCCGTCGCAACAAATATCTTATTCCCGGCAACCTCGACCAAAGAGGTCATGAATGCAGTTCCTAGTCCTTTCTCACCCGTACTATATGTTTGCCTTGCAGACGGCTCTTTTAGCGGTATACGAGTTATACTTGAAAAATGAGCCAACCATAAATTATCTTTTGAGTCAATGATAAACTGGTTGCCGTAGAATGTTTTTTCATCGGAGCCCGGAAATAAGGGCGTAATCTCACCAGTCCCTTTTTTCAGTTTGAAAAGTCCGTAATCGTCCACAAAAATGACATATTCTTTATAGACTCTCAGCCAACTGATATTCGTATGCAGCCCGGCAGAATGCGGTTCCTTATCTATATAATTATAAAACCGGTCACTACTTATATCCAGGCGGCAGAGTCCGCCGGTGTATGTCCCGATATACAGTTGGTTTTCTTCCGGGTCATAATCTATACATTTCAGATTATTATGCTTGATGGAATTTTCACCGGAAGAGGCCGTGTAATAAGAGAACAAACCTGTTTTCCGGTCGAGCTTGTTCAAACCTCCCCCGTCCGTACAAATCCAGAGATTACCTGCATTATCCTCCGTCATCTGTCCGATAATAGGGAAATTCAAACACTCCTTCCGCAGCGGATCATCCGAATAGAAGTTGAACATACTTCTCCTGGAATTAAAATAATTAACTCCCCCGTAATAAGTCCCGGCCCACAACACAGCTTGTTTGTCAACGAACAAAGACAGGATAGACGAATGGGTCAGGGAGCCTCTTACATGATCTTTTTTATAAGAAGAAAAATGTTTTGCAACCGGATCGTATTTGTTCAGTCCATAAAACGTTCCGATCCAGATATTACCGGAATAATCCTCAACAATAGAGCGTATATAGTTGTGACTGATTGAATTTTCATTTTTGTCTGACACAAATTCTGTCAACTTGTTATCCGTACCACACAAGTACAAACCGCAAAGACGGGTTCCTATCCACACGTCGTGAGTCGAACTTTCAAACAGAGCCGATATATCCTTTTCCGGAATGACACATTGTTTTTCACCATCTTGTTCCATCCTATAAAGTCCTTTCCGCGTGCCGATCCACAATTGTTTCCGGCTGTCATAGCAAACAGAAGTGATATTATCCTTTATCCCCGTTACCTGAAATAAATCAATGCTCTTTTCTGCTGGATTCCAGGTAAAAATACTGTCGCCCGAAGAAAGAAATATCTGGTTTTGCGTTTTCTGTAACGAAGAGATACGTGTTTTCAAGGCATAAAAACAATCTTCTTTCAGATCATATCGGACAAGAAGATTACCGATCGTAAAAAAGACATCCCCCTCGTCCGTTCCTGTTATATGGTTAACAGTATAGTTAGTGACAGACCTGTTCAATAACTGGGAATAATTTTTATAATTGACGATTTCCTCCCCGTTGTAAATACATACCCCTTCCTCTGTGCCGAACCATATCCTGCCCAGCTTATCCTGATAGATGGCATGAACGGATAACTGCGGAAGTCCGTCTTTAACACCTAAGTGATTAAAATAGACAGGCCGGGCCGTTACCGCAGACATCACAAGTAATATGGTAATAAGAAAAAATCGCATTATCCTGTATCGAATTATCCCCCTCATATAAAAGTACCGGCCAAAGGTAAAAAATAAAACAAAGATATTCAGCATTAACCTAAGAATTCCGAGATTAACAAAATGACAGCAGATACCATGATAGGGTATAAACCGGCTTAATACTAAATACATTATTTACAAATATCAAATTGTCAAATCAACCCATTCTTAGAAGAGTTATACGGACCAATGTCAAAACCTATAGTTTTTCATACAATTGTCAGCGATCAAACGAATAACACTTCAACCGATTTATACATAAAAAAACATCTTTATGGAATCCATAAAGAACACAATAAAACAATTTGCTATATTCTTTTCACACATACAACAAATATGCTACTACAACCTCGACAATCATTTATCCTGCTACAGACAACATAAAATGTTTTTCAACATACTTTTCCTCCATGAAAGGGCCTCTCAAAGGAGGATATTCAACATTAATTAACACAAATCTCAGGTTTAAATAAGCCACCTACTCATTTAAAATAAAAAAAAACTCGTTTAAAACGAGTTCTACTTTTATTGAAAACAAACTACAAAAGATGTATTCAAAGAGACAACTGTTAAATATTGTATTCGAAAGCATCCTGTAACATCGGTTTGAAAGAATATTTGCGCCACGAAAATCCGACTGATAGAATCTTTTTGTTCAAGAACAGTTCCATATTAATTCATTTTGTCAAACCAATCATTTCAAACAATTGCACATAAGTGTACATGTTATCTTTTCTTTGCCTCATAGGCTCTGATTCTTTCCTCACAGCATTGTTTCGTAATATCCCGGAGTAATTCAACTTTAGACAGAAGCGTTTCAATATCCTCTCCGGCAACAACAAAGCGTGAATTATAGCGAGCCTGATGAAGAAAAAAAGGATAGCTTTATTCAGGTCATCTAAAGCTCGCTTTCATAACTATTTATCACAAAAAACCGCATTAATCCTACGAAACAAAACATTCAAAAGAATAAATATTCTATTCTTTTACTTTTTTTATAGTCTTCCTGCAAAGAAAATTGCGGGATTTTGTTATTTTTGCATGCAATTTATAACTTGGCGGAGATTGTTTTGATCGCTTCCCACAACACTTATTGTCATAAATATTAGATATGGAAAACATAGAAACTGGACTTTTGTTAATGGTAGTCGGAATGACCACAGTATTTGCAATTCTTTTGATCGTAATCTATTTAGGAAAAGGATTAATCACATTGGTTAACAAGTACGCACCGGAAGAAGTCATCGTAAAAAAACAAGTAACAACACAACCTGTTGCGGCCGGACAGTCCGGAAATATTCCGGGTAAGACTACCGCTGCTATCGTAGCCGCTGTCAGCATGGTAACAGGTGGACAAGGAAAGGTTACCAAAATTGAAAAATTATAATACTAGCTATACATAATATATCATGAAAATTATAATACTAGCTATACATAATATATCATGAAACATCCATGAAATAAATTTCGTCCAAGAGCATGTAAATAGGGGGGTATTGTTTACTTTAGTGTCATTCACTCGAAAAAACGAATGCAATGAAAACAGTACCTTTTGAACAAGTCATCCTCCGGGGTTGTGGAATAGATGTCCACAAGGACATGGTAGTTGCTACGATAAGTGGCGAAGGTCTCAAAACTGAAACCCGCAGTTACAAGACCTTCAGTAGTTCTTTGACAGAATTAAAAGAATGGTTATTATCCAGTGGCATTACGCATGTAGCCATGGAAAGTACCGGTGTTTACTGGAAGCCGGTCTATAAGATTCTTGAATGTCCTGATATGAAAGTCTGGATCGTGAACGCACGGCACATCAAGTATGTTCCCGGGCACAAAACGGATAAAAAGGATAGTGCCTGGATTTGCAAACTGCTTTTAGCAGGTTTGTTGAAACCGAGTTATATCCCGGAGCGTGAACAACGTGAGCTTCGTGATTTAACCCGTTACCGTAACAAGTTGATCCAGCATGTATCTTCTGAGAAAAACCGTATTGTTCGTATCCTGGAAGATTGTAACATCAAACTTTCCAGCGTGGTGTGCAGCCTGGACGGAGTCGTGGCGAACAAGCTGATAGATATGTTGATCGATAAGGGTCATGTAACAATGGATGACATAACTTGCATCTATCATAAAAAACTTGAAGCCAGTCCGGAACTTCTTTATCAGGCTTGTGAAGGCTTTATAGAACCGCATCACATCTATATGTTGCAGACCATCCGTAAAGATATGGAACAGACGAAAGCCATCATAGCTGACCTTACCTGCCGTATAAAAGAGGTTTTATCTCCTTATGAGAATGTGATGGAACTCTTGCAGAAGATCCCCGGACTTAGCCGGAAAACGGTTGAAGACCTGATAGCAGAGATAGGTGTGGATATGGAAGCCTTTCCAACCGAAAAGCACCTGGCTTCGTGGGCCGGTGTCTGTCCTGGCAATAACGAGAGCGCAGGTAAAAAAAAAGTGGTAGAACCACCCATGGCAACAAACAGTTGAAAGCCGTAATCACGGAGGCTGCGTGGGCAGCCACCCGTACCAAGAACACCTTTTACAGTGCACGTTATCACCGTTTAGCCGCCCGTCGAGGGAAAAAGAGGGCTTTAGTAGCAGTAGGACACTCGATCCTGAAATCGGTATGGCATGTACTGAAAGAGGCTTGTGAGTATAAGGAACTCGGTGCGGAATATCTCAACCAAAGGATGGAGCAGAAACGGAAAAATTACTTGAAGAAAGAGCTGGAAGCACTTGGCTATAAAGTTAAAATCAGCCGTGATGATGGTCCAATCCCAGAAGTAGGTTAAAAACATAGAGAAGGTCGATTTTTACTGGCTTGTTGTCGTAAGAAACAGCAAGAGGTCGCTCATGAAACTGATCTCAACTGCTAAGCGGTCAAGACTGCGAGTCCTTTAACGCGTGTATGAAATTTTTTTTCTTAGCTGTTGTAAAATTATAAAATGCCCAAAGATAATAGCCAACCGCATTTGTATCTATACAAGTGCTCTCTTTTGTTTTGTCTGAACTCTAAAAAAATCAATTTATTAATGGTTTAAACGGCTCTCTTGAGATAGGGAGCGCAATTTATTTACATATGAAAAGAGAAATCAAATTCAGTTTGGTCTTCAGAGACATGTGGCAATCTGCCGGAAAATATGTTCCCAGAGTAGACCAGCTAACCAGAGTTGCCCCCGCTATTGTTGAGATGGGCTGTTTTGCCCGCGTTGAAACCAACGGAGGGGGATTCGAGCAAGTTAATTTACTATTCGGAGAAAATCCAAATAAAGCCGTACGTGAATGGACGAAGCCATTCCATGAAGCAGGTATTCAAACACATATGTTGGACCGTGCACTGAACGGCCTCCGTATGAGTCCGGTTCCGGCAGATGTCCGCCAGCTATTCTACAAGGTAAAGAAAGCACAGGGTACCGACATCACCCGTACATTCTGCGGCCTGAATGACGTACGCAACATTGCTCCTTCCATCCAGTATGCCAAAGAAGCCGGGATGATCTCCCAGTGTTCGCTCTGTATCACCCACTCGCCTATCCACACGGTCGAATATTATACCAAGATGGCCCTGGAACTGATCGAACTGGGAGCAGACGAAATCTGTATCAAGGATATGGCAGGTATCGGACGTCCTTATTCATTGGGACAGATCGTTGCCAATATCAAAGCAAAACACCCTGAAATACCTATCCAGTATCATAGCCATGCTGGTCCCGGATTTAATGTAGCTTCTATCCTGGAAGTGTGCAACGCCGGTTGCGACTATATCGACGTAGGTATGGAGCCACTGTCATGGGGTACAGGGCATGCCGACCTGCTGACCGTGCAGGCCATGTTGAAAGATGCCGGTTACAAAGTGCCGGAAATCAATATGGAAGCCTACATGAAAGTACGCAGCATGATCCAGGAATTTATGGATGATTTCTTAGGATTGTATATCAGTCCGAAAAACCGTCTGATGAACTCGTTGCTGATCGGCCCGGGACTTCCCGGCGGTATGATGGGCAGCCTGATGTCTGACCTGGAAAAGAATTTGGAATCGATCAACAAAAACAATATCAAGAACAACAAGCCGCTGATGTCGCAAGACCAGCTGCTGATCAAGCTATTCGACGAAGTGGCTTATGTATGGCCGCGTGTCGGTTATCCTCCATTGGTAACTCCGTTCAGCCAGTACGTAAAGAACCTGGCACTGATGAACGTAATGCAGATGGAAAAAGGGAAAGCACGCTGGAGCATGATCGCCGACGACATCTGGGATATGCTTCTCGGAAAAGCCGGAAGACTGCCTGGTCCGCTGGCTCCTGAAATCATCGAAAAGGCAAAAGCCGAAGGACGCGAATTCTTCGAAGGAAATCCGCAGGACAACTACCCGGATGCTCTTGATAAATATCGCAAGATGATGAACGAGAAACAATGGGAAACCGGCGAAGACGACGAAGAGTTGTTCGAATATGCAATGCACCCGGCTCAGTACGAAGCCTACCGTTCCGGAAAAGCGAAAGTCGAATTTCTGGCTGATGTTGCCCAGAAAAAAGCTGCTTTGCAGGAAAAGGCACAACCGGCAACACCGGCCACAGCCGCTCCGGCAGCTCTGCCTACAACACCTCAGGTGCTGACTGTAGATGTAGACGGACAGCCTTACCGCGTAACAGTTGCTTTCGGAGATACGGCTAATACCACACCTGCTGCTGCTCCTGCCCAGGCCGCACAACCGGCAGCACCGGCCGCTCCAGCGCCTGCCGGAGCCGGAAATGAAATTCTTTCACCGCTGGAAGGAAAATTCTTCCTCGTAAAGAACGCTTCCGACACACCGCTTAAAGTTGGAGATATAGTCAAAGAAGGCGATGTGCTTTGTTATGTGGAAGCAATGAAAACATATAATGCCGTACGTTCGGAATTCAGCGGAAAGATCACTTCCATCAACTACGCTGGTGGCGACACGGTTTCTGAAGACGACGTATTAATGACTATACAGTAATGAACGAGATATTTCAAAATCTGTATGAAATGACTGCGTTCAGCAATATTATTGCTGAACCGCAGTTCCTGATCATGTATGCAATCGCATTCATATTGCTTTATCTGGGTATCAAGAAGCAATATGAACCTTTGCTGCTTGTCCCTATTGCATTCGGGGTGTTGCTCGCCAACTTCCCCGGAGGTGACATGGGCGTGATCCAGGCTGATGAAAACGGATTGATCAATATTAACGGGGTAATGAAAAACATCTGGGAAATGCCGTTGCACGACATTGCGCATGAACTGGGAATCATGAACTTCATCTATTACATGCTGATCAAGACCGGTTTCCTTCCGCCAATCATTTTTATGGGTGTAGGAGCATTGACCGACTTCGGACCGATGCTTCGTAATCTTCGCCTGTCGATTTTCGGTGCGGCTGCCCAGCTAGGTATTTTCACCGTTTTACTGGTAGCGATCCTGATGGGATTCACTCCGCAGGAAGCGGCTTCACTGGGTATCATCGGTGGTGCAGACGGCCCTACGGCTATCTTTACCACCATCAAACTGGCTCCGCATTTATTAGGCCCGATCGCTATCGCGGCTTATTCGTACATGGCGTTGGTTCCGGTAATCATCCCTTTGGTGGTTAAAGCGCTCTGCTCTAAAAAAGAGTTATGTATCAATATGAAGGAACAGGAAAAGAAATATCCGTCAACTACCGAGATCAAGAATCTGCGGGTGTTGAAAATTATTTTCCCCATTGTTGTAACAACCGTGGTAGCGTTGTTCGTTCCGAGTGCTGTGCCTTTGATCGGTATGCTGATGTTCGGTAATCTGGTAAAAGAGATCGGAACCAATACATTCCGTCTGTACGATGCAGCCTCCAACAGCATCATGAATGCAGCGACAATCTTCCTGGGACTGTCGGTAGGTGCAACCATGACGGCGGAAGCCTTCCTGAACTTTACAACGATCGGTATTGTGATCGGTGGATTCCTGGCTTTTGCCTTGTCTATCGCTGGCGGTATCTTCTTCGTAAAACTGTTCAACCTGTTCACCAAGAAGAAAATCAATCCGCTTATCGGTGCAACCGGATTAAGTGCCGTCCCAATGGCTTCACGTGTTGCCAATGAGATTGCATTGCAATATGATCCTAAAAACCATGTATTGCAGTATTGCATGGCCAGCAACATTTCCGGCGTAATCGGTTCAGCTGTTGCAGCCGGCGTATTGATCTCATTCCTGGGATAAAAAAACTGCAACTATTTATAAAAAGTCCCTGTAATCTGCTCAATGCAAGTTGCAGGGATTTTTGTTTAATACATTTTTTGGAGAACAAAGCGGTTAATTCCGGACTTTTTACACGAATATTAACCTTTTCTAATAAATAAATTGCCCGCAAATGCTGTAATCCAAAAATAAATACTTTAATTTGTGACTTGATATAGGAATGCTTTTTATCCTTTTCTTAAATGTGATTGAATATGAAGGACACTCATGAAACTAATCTGCCAGCTGAAGAAACCGGCAAATTAGAAGAAACTAAAGCACCGGAAGTAACTCCGGAAAACACTGCGGCTGAAGTTGAAACAACTGAAACCCCGGATGAAGCGACAGCGAACGCTATCAGTAAATTATCAAAAGAAGAGATTCTTGAAAAATTAGCTGAATTGGTAAATGCTGCTGCCGAAACGGCACGCAACGAAGTGGAATCGTTGAAACAGGCATTTTATAAAATCCACAGAGCCGAAGTTGAAGAATCGAAGAAAACATTCCTCGAAGGTGGTGGAGAAGAAAAGGATTTCGTCGCTCCTGAAGATGAAGGCGAAAACAAACTGAAAGAATTGCTAGCCGTTTTTAAAGAAAAAAGAGCTGCAATCCTGGCAGAAGAAGAACGCATAAAGGCTGCGAACTATGCACTGAAACTTCAACTGATCGACCAGTTAAAAGTGCTTACCGAAAGTCAGGACGACTTCAATAAGCTATACAACGACTTTAAAGACATCCAGCAGAGATGGAAAGAAATTAAAGCCGTACCACAGGAACATGCAAACGAACTGTGGAAAAACTATCAGACTTACAGCGAAAGATTCTATGATATAATCAAGATCAATAACCAGTTCCGCGATTACGACTTCAAGAAAAATCTGGAATTGAAAACTGCTCTATGTGAAACAGTTGAAAAGCTGCAAACCGAACCGGATGTCGTGTCCGCATTCCACCAGCTTCAAAAACTGCATCAGCAATGGCGTGAGATCGGTCCGGTTGCCAAAGAACTGCGCGAAGAGTTATGGGCTCGTTTCAAAGCGGCTTCTACCGTGATCAACAAACGTCATCAGGAGCATTTCGAATCGCTGAAATCGAAAGAACAGGAAAACCTGGTCGCAAAAACAGCTATCTGCGAAGAAATAGAAGGTATCGACTTCGATGCATTGAAGACATTCAAAGACTGGGAAGAAAAGAATAAAGAGGTGATCGCTTTACAGGATAAATGGAAAACAATCGGTTTCGCACCGAAAAAATCCAATGTAAAGATTTTCGAACGCTTCCGCGCTGCCTGTGATGTATATTTCAACAAGAAAAGCGCTTTCTACAAGAATATCAAGGAAGAGATGGAAAAGAATCTCGAACTGAAAAAAGCCTTGTGTGAGAAAGCGGAAGCACTGAAAGACAGCGTAGAATGGAAGAGTACGACTGAAAAGATGATTGCTCTCCAGAAAGAATGGAAAACGATCGGTTCGGTTGCCCGCAAGCACTCGGATGTTGTATGGAAACGTTTCATTTCTGCCTGTGATTATTTCTTCGAACAGAAAAATAAAAATGTTTCCTCCCAGAAGAGCGTAGAACAGACAAATCTGGCTGCTAAAAAAGCATTGATCGAAAAGATCAATAAGCTGGACGAAACATTGAGTGCAGATGAAGCATTGGCTGAACTGAAAGATATGATGGCTGAATGGAATGCAATCGGTCATGTACCTTTCAAGGAAAAAGATAAAATCTATAAAGAATATCACGAAGCGGTAGACAGCCAGTTCGACCGTTTGAAAGTAGACCAGACAGATCGTAAGATGCAGTCATTCCGCAGTAACCTGAACGATATGGCAGGCGAACATGGAAAAGGCAAACTGTATGGCGAACGCGAAAAGCTGATGAGAATGTATGACCGCATGAAAAATGAATTGCAGACATACGAAAATAATATCGGCTTCCTCAGCATCTCTTCGAAAGGTGGTGGCGGTCTCGTGAAAGAAATGGAGCGCAAGATCGAAAAGCTAAAAGATGAGATGGCGCTCATAATTAAAAAGATCGATGCAATAGATGAAAATCTTGAATAAATAAAACGAAGCCGTCTCGCTAACAGACGGCTTCGTTGTTTATATACATCTACTATTTTATATGATATCCCAGATACATTTATTTAATCCCGGACATGAAACTGCCGTACTGCTGGGCACAGAGAACTATACCCCTCCGGCAAACGTACAAAGAATGATACAGGAGTTATCATATCTTCCGGTGTGGTACGCCGACAGCAACGATTATGTATTTACGGAAGAGATCGCTTCACCCCGTTTCTTTTCTTTACAACCTAAAGAGCTCAGGCCATTCGCCACACTTGTTTCCGGAAAAGAGTTGAAGAATCTCGCTCCTTCCCTCCCGGAACTGGCGGCGTCTCCCTGGGGAATATCTCCGCACAGCCTGCACTTCTTTGAGAAACTGAAACAAGAATTACAATTAAACCTGTCCGTACCGACCTGGAAAGAAGAATATTTCCGGCTGACCGGCAGGCAGACAGCGGCAGAATGCCTTGAACGAATCCGCCAGCTGTTACCCGACCTTCCCATACCGGCTACTCCAAAATTCTGCAAAAAGATCAGGGAAATAGAAAAATACCTGATCCTGCAAAATGCCCCTTTTGTTGTAAAGACTCCTTATTCTTCATCCGGACGCGGCTTGCACTGGATACCGGAGCGTAAACTCACCCCTAAAGACCGTACCTGGATAGAAGGGGCTATCAATAAACAGGGCACTGTCAGTATTGAATGCGGACTAGACAAGGTCCATGATTTGGCGATGGAGTTTTATTCCGATGGGGAAGGCCATGTCACCTATGAAGGACTCTCCGTCTTCAGTACGGAAAAAAAAGGTTCCTACTCCGGAAATGTATTGGGAAGTCAGGAATATCTGGCTACACCGATCAAACGTTGGATAGGAGAAGATGTTTACCTGCGGACCCAGGAAGCAGTTGCAGAAGCCCTGAAAGGCATTTATGGAAATATATACCGTGGATATCTGGGAGTGGATATGATCGTCTACAAAACAAAAGACGGTTCGTATGCCCTTCATCCCTGTATCGAGATCAATATGCGCTATACAATGGGAATGGTTGCCCTCCGTCTCAGTCAAAGATATCTGGCTCCGTATGCCATTGGTGATTTCCACATCACTTATGACAGTAAAGTCGGGGAAGCCTACGAACGTCATCGTTTCATGAAAGGAGCTTACCCGCTCACCATAGAAAATGGCAAAATCAGGGAAGGATACTTGTCTTTATGCCCGGTGACAAAGGAGACAAAGTACAGAGCCTATATTTTAGTTGTGTAGATAGTTTTCTCTATCTACACAATTGTTCAATAATCTCTTTTTCCTGAGGATACCTAACGACCAGTTCTTCTTTCCGGGCCAGTTCGAAATCTTTATATTCGAATCCGGGAGCGACGGCACAACTTACCAATGTAAAACCTTTCGGATTTTTCAGGCGGGCAGCAAACCAGGTATCAGGTTCAACAGTGATCTGCAACTGTCCTCCCTCCTGATCCGATAATTCACGGCAAACAAGTTGCCCTCTCTCGAAAGAATAAATATGTAAAGGTTCACCCTTATGGAAAAACCAGCTTTCCGGAGATTGAATACGGTGAAAAGCCGAAAAGTCCGCCTCTTCCAACAGATAATAAATCGTTGTCAACACTCTGCGGTCGGATGGATATCCGGGAATAGGTTTCCACCTGTCCGGACAATATACTTCTTTAAAATAACCACCCTCCGGATGCGGAGACATATTTAGTTTTTCAATCCAATAAAAAGAATCTTTGCTACGATCCATAAGCTGTATATCTTATTATTTATGACGACGAACGCTACGAATAGTACCCGTCTTTTCAGTTCCTAATTTGTACCCCAAAGATAATCCAAATGTAAATGTACGGTCACGTATTCCATCCGATAAACGGCTAAAACTAGGTAAATAAGCGATATTAAATCCTAATTGCATATTCCTGAAGTCTTTCCGGATGCCACCCACACATTTCAAACCGAACAGGACAGGATGAATGCCATCCAGCTTTTCTTTTGTCGACTTATAATCTGAAACTGTATCATCAAAATCCGAATAGGTTGTTACTACCGATTTCAAATTAAAATCGAGTCTGGGCCCCACTCCGATAAAAAAAGTATAACCGTCACGACTTGTTTTCTTAATGTCGAAAGTTGTACTTAATGTAAGATAATGTAACTTATCTTTTTCTGTAATCCTCCCACTCCATTCAGAACCAGTTATCGAATTATAAGATATTTTCACTTGACCACCTCTTCGGGTATAACCGATATTGCTGGATAAATTATACCAGCCTTTATCCAAATACTGATACCCTAACGACATCTGATAGGGATAAACCTTATTCGTACTGGCTTTTTTTGCTCGCATAGATGTTATGCCAAAACCGTTTTCCAACGTTATCACTTGTGCATTTCCCTTTACGGCAATACATAACAACATACACACCAACCATACACAACTCTTATTTTTCATAATCTTCATTTAATTCGTTATGAGAATTAAACGAGAGTCGGAACAATTTCGTATGTTACCCCTCTATATTTAGGACGACTACAGGGGATTTTTTATTATACAGGCAAAAACAGGGTCTCTACAATTACGCGCAACTGGTATTTCATGGCCTGCCACATTCAGGACATTCACGTCATCACTTTTCCCACTCATATCTTTTGTTTTTACACCAAAAGTAGACGAGTAGAAACAAGTCCGGAAATTATTGTGACAAACGGAAGGATTCCTTTGACGAATGGTTTATTATTCTTTAATTTATTGAGACAAAGAAATTACGTAACTTTGTCTCAATAAATTAAAGAATAAATAATATGGATGCGACAATCAAAAAAGTGGAACTGGCCGATAAATTCGGGTGGACTATCAGAGTAAAGGAGTCCGACATTGAAAAAGACATGGAAGACATTGATAACAGTACCCATTCCGACCTATTCTAACCCACTTCTTCTTCGAACTCCTTCAGTTCTTCCAGGCCTTTCTCTATTGTTCGGATATTTCTCAGGTAAAAACGGATTTGATAGAACATCATAATAGAAATAAAGAGCAATATTAATATCAGACGTATTTCCCAATTAGCGACAAGCCGGGCCTTTTCAATAAACAGAAAAGCAATCAGAGCTGAAACTACAAGTCCCGAAGCAAACATGAAATTCCTTTTCATCCAAAGTTTATAAATTAACGTAAGTCGGGCCAGTTCACAAATCCTCTTCTTCTCCATATTGAACCTAAGAAGTATAGCGGAGAAAAAGACTTGTATAATAAATCCTATGCCAATAGTCCCTTCCAATACAGCAAAAGAGAGCGGCTGCATCACGATTTTACCTGTCACAACTAGCACAGGAAACAACACACACATCACGAATGCCAATATAAGTCCAAACAAATCAAACCTGAACAACCGTTCATAGGCCGACTGTGTCCGATTAATTATCATCTCTTTAATGATCCTTTTATTCAATATCTCATTCTGTGCCAATCGCTCGTTCAGCACATTCCAACCTGCTTTTAATTCCTCCAGTTCCATATTCTTTTTAATTTAACTGTTTGACATGATTCTTAGTTTCTCTTTAATACGATTGAGTTTTACTGCCACATTATTACGGGAAAGTCCGGTAATATCCGCCATCTCCTGATAACTCTTTTCTTCCAGCCAAAGCAGGATCAGTGCACGCTCCAAACGTCCCAGCCGGTTTATCATCCGGTAAAGTTCATGAAGCTGGGCTGTTTTATCTTCTTCTTCCACAAAATCTTCCAAGTCGACCGAAATCGGTACCACTTCCGGTTTGGACTTTGACTTGCGGAAAAAAGAAATACAAGTATTCAATCCGATACGATACACCCAGGTGGAAGCCTTACACTCGCCCCGGAAGCGGGGAAATGCTTTCCACAGGTTTATCACGACCTCCTGATATAAATCATTCAGATTTTCCGGATCACTTGCATAGATATAGCATACCTTATATATCACCTGCTTATATTCTTCTACAAGTGCGATAAACTCTTTCTCTTGTTGCTGTGCTTTCATTTACTAACAATCGTATTGTTTACTATATCAGTCGTATGCAAAGATGGATAATTACAATAATAAATCAAAAATCTGCATAAATCTTCATTTTACTACATCTGTAAAAATTTCAAAATATTTTAATATTCACTTTTTTTTAATACATCAAACTATATTTATTCCATAAAAAAATTCCATATTTGTTCCGTATACAAAACCAAGTTTCCATACAGAAACTAAATGTTTTGTATCACAAACCTTAAACAAATGATATTACTCGTTTAAATTCAAGACAATACAGTTAAATAATTAGTAACATTTTAAATTTACATGCCTATGAAATAAACACAATCACCTGCCTTTGTACAAAAAAAGGCCAATAAGTGTTGCCTCACTTATCAGCCTTAAATTAGTACCTCTTTTCTCATTAAATTAATACTAACAAAAACGCATACAAAAGTATGAAAAAAAATCGCATAAAAGATGATATTACATTTTATCATCCAAATTCAATCTGTACACACATTTTTAGACCTTTGGGGTCTTTATTATTATTCTCATTCTTTGTAGGGCATATATGGGCGGATAATATAGGAGAGCCTTCTCTGATTCAACAACCGACCAAACACCAACAAGCCAAAGACAACGTCCTGGTTTCAGGTAAAGTAAAAGATGCTTTAGGAGAGTTAGCGTACATAACAATTCACGTTAAAGCCAACGCGCTGATCGGAACAATATCTGGAGAAGATGGAAGTTTTAGCTTGAGCAATGTACCAAGAAATTCGACCCTCGTATTCTCTTATCTCGGTTACAAAACGAAAGAAATAAATATCAGTAAATTAAAGAATCAGGAACTGACTTCCCTTCTTGTCGAAATGGAAGAAGACTCTGAACTTCTGGATGAAGTTGTTGTCACAGGTGTCGGCTCTCAAAAAAAAGTAAGTATCGTAGGTGCTATTACGACTCTTGAACCAAGTGAATTAAAAGCGCCAACACGATCATTATCAACCCAATTGGCTGGTAGAGTAGCAGGCGTTACCTTTGTACAAAAGTCCGGACAACCAGGAAAAGATGGTGCCTCCTTTATTATCAGAGGGATCAACTCTGTGACAGGGAATAGTGAACCTCTTATCTTAATTGACGGATTAAAAAGAACGATTGACGACGTAGACCCGAATGATATTGAAAGCTTCTCCGTTTTAAAAGATGCCTCAGCAACAGCTGTATATGGTCTGGAAGGAGCCAACGGTATCATTGTTATTAAAACAAAAACAGGAAAAGTTTCAGCAAAACCATCCGTAAGAGTCAGCTATTCAGCTTCTATTAACAACTCGACTTACAAACCCAAGTGGGTAGATGCAGTTGATTATGCCAAGATGAAAAACGAAGCATACGTTGTCAGAGGGAAAAAACCGTATTACTCAGATCAGGATATAGAGAAATTCGGTGATGCGGATATGGACTTTTATCCGAATGTGGATTGGTACAAGACTATGGTTAAACCGAATAATTTCTCTCAAAAAGCGAACTTCAACATCAGCGGTGGAGGAAACGTGGTAACCTACTACATGTCCGGAGGTTTTTATAAAGAAAATGGTATGTTCAACAGCGGAAATGATTCCAATGCCGATTACAACCAGTTCAATTTCCGTTCAAATATCAAAGCCGATGTGAGTTCTTCAACAACATTAGCTTTAGGATTTGACGGTCGTTACAATACAACGACAGAACCGGGGCAAGGCGTTGACAATCTTCTGAATATTATGAATAATCTAAACCCGACGCTTTTCCCGGCCGAATACTCGAACGGTACAGCTCCAGAAGAGCCGTCCGGTGTGACAAACCCGTATTCGTTGCTGACAAAGACTGGTTTTGTAAAAGATTATGCCAATCACATGTCAACCAACCTGAATATCGTTCAAAAACTTGACTTTATAACAGAAGGGCTATTTGTCAACTTTATTGCTTCTTTTACAAAAAACAACTATTACACGCACAAGTACGAGAAGAAATATCAAAAACATGCTCCTGACTTCGCCCATAGTTATATGGGTACCGGACGAGACGAAGAAGGCAACCTGGTCACCATTAATAAAACCCCGGATGTCGACGACAAAATGAGTTTTAAATATGTAGCACCAACAGGAAACAGAGTTATAGAAGTACAAGGTAGCGCAAATTACAGCAGAACTTTCTTCACCGATCTTCACACAACAGGATTGTTCCTTTATAAGCAAAGAGAATATCTGACAGATGCACCAAAAGGAGAAGGAGCAGAATTGCTGATCAACGCATTGGCCTCACGCGAACAATCGTTGGCAGGCCGTTTGACATTCGACTGGAAGCATCGCTACTTTATGGATGTGAATATAGGGGCATCAGGCTCTCAACTCTTTACACCGGATAAGAGATGGTCTACTTTCCCTTCCATTGGCGCAGGTTGGCTGATTTCGGATGAAAATTTCTGGTCGAGCTTACGTCCTGTAGTGGATCTATTTAAAATCCGAGCCACTTATGGAGAAGTAGGGGCTCCGGGTAGTGCCAAACGTTTCGGTTATTTGGCAGCGACAGGTCCTCTGACCGGTTATTCATTCGGATTCGGTAATGCCGCAGGCAGTGGCATCGGCATTGGAGGTATTGGCGAAACACGACTGGAGCAATTAGGTTTAACCTGGGAGCGCAACAAGAAAATCAATCTCGGAGTAGAAATCGGATTATTTGAACAATTCAAATTAATCACTGAGTTATACCACTACGACAACGAGATGCAATTGATCGACCTGAACCGCCTGCCATCCACATTAGGCTTACCGGCTATACCAAAGGCCAATCTGGGATGGACCGTTTCCGAAGGTGTTGACTTCGATTTCACTTATTCCAATTCATGGAATGATTTCAGAATCAACTACATAAAGGGCATCATCAGTTACAATAATAACGAGATCAAAGAAAACGGACAATTAGACCCGAAAGTTCCTTACCAGAGCGGTATCGGCCTGGACTACGGAAGATCTCTCAATTATATTGCTTTAGGCCTGTTCAAAGACCAAGAAGACATCAACAATAGTCCTGTTCAGACATGGAATGATGTAAAGCCCGGCGATATAAAATATAAAGATATAGACGGAGACGGTGTAATTACGCCTACCGACCGTGTATGGTTAGGAAACCAGTATCCCAAATGGACTTACTCGTTGGCTTTCGACATCAGTTACAAAAACTTCACTCTGGCATCGCGACTCATCGGAAAGTCGAATGTTTACAGGACGATCAGCGGAGGTAGAATACCCTTCAATCCATATGATTCCAACGGCAAGGAAGTAATCAACGAAAACGGAGCATTGTATTATGCCGCAATGAACGACCACTGGACACCGGCCTCTTATTCAGGAACTACTGCCACAGAAAATCCGAATGCGACTTATCCGCGTCTGGCTTTCGGATCTGAAAACAGAAACAATGCCCAACAATCTACCTTCTGGCTTCGTGAGTCTTCTTATTTGCAAATTGCCGACATAGAATTGGGTTATAACTGGATACCTAAAGACAAAAATCAATTCTTCAAGAGTATCTATTTCTACGGAAGATGCGATAATGTATGTACGTTCTCCAAATTCAAGGATTGGAATCCGGAACTAACCTCTCCTTATGCATATCCGCTAAAAAGAACGATCACATTAGGTTTTGAAATCGGTTTTAATTTATAATACAAATCATGAAAACAACATATATCATAGAATTAGCATTAAGCCTTTGCTTGTCGGCGGGTTTTAACTCTTGCAACTATCTGGATGCAAATGAGTATTTGAATGAGGTAGAAAACCTGAACGATATCTGGACTGAACGAAACAGCATACGAAAAGCATGGGCCGCTTGCTACGGAGCCATGCCCAACTATGCAGACATGGTCAACGGTTGGCCTTTCAACTGCAATTACGATGAAGCTCATGGCGGCCTGGACAGTTATAAATGCCTTACCTTTGCCCAAGGCAAATATGACGCAGACAAACCGATATACGAATATTGGAAAAACTATTACAAAGCCATTCGGTTATGCTGCCAATTTCTGGAAAACTCTCATTTGGCAAACGACAAACTGCTGGAAGAGGGCGAAGTAGAAGGTTATGCTGCAGACGCCCGCTTTTTAAGAGCCTTCTATTATTCCCAAATGATAGAATTATATGGCCCGTTTGTCATCATCGACAAAACGATCGACTATTCGCAGCTGGAAGAATACCCTACCACCAGATCGACATTAGACGAATGTACGGATTTCATCCTAAAAGAATTAGAACAGTGTATTGCCGAACTTCCCAACAGCGAAGACATCCTGACTTCCGACTACGGCCGTCCTTCCAAAGAGGCAGCCATGGCCGTGAAAACTCGCCTGCTACTATGGGCTGCCAGTCCGTTGGTAAACGGAAATCCGGATTATAGTGACTTTGTTAATAAAGAAGGTGTTCCGTATTTCAACGTACAATCGCCTGATATGGAGAAATGGAAAAAAGCCGCCAAAGCAGCTAAGGACATTATCGATTTAAATAAATTCGACTTGTTCACGATGCCCGCCAACGACGGCTATCCAACCGTTCCGCTTGGCGAATTCGAAGGCAACAATATCGAATGGCCAAACGGTCCCGCAGGTATCGACGCCTATCAGTCTTATAAAGCATTATTCAACGGAGGAAAAAATTACTGGAACAAAGAAGTAATCTGGCAGGTGAACACATCCGGACAAAGCTCCTCGTTAAGCTATTTAGGTTTCCCCCGCAACTATAACAAAGGACAGGGCGGCGGTAACACCGGTAAATTATGTGCCGTACAAAAGCTTGTCGATGCTTATTTTATGAATAACGGCAAGACAATCGAGGAAGAAAAAGAGTTGTACATCGATCTGGGAATGACCTCCATCGGCGACAACTACTTCATTCATGGAGAAGGGAAGAAAGACAAAGTTTCTCCCATAATAACCGGATTCAAACTGAACAACACGATTCAAAAAGTGCCCAACAGATGCCTGAACAGGGAAGCTCGCTTTTATGCAACGATCGGGTTCATCGGGAAAGGCTATGTCGAAAATACCGGAAGCATACACTATGCCGATTACCGTGCCAATATGGTTGACGGATATTTACAATCCGACCGTCCTTCTATCCGTACCGGCTACCAGATCGTAAAATGGATCAATGACGAAGATCAAAACGCAGCCGGAAGTTTCGATAAACAATATCCTGTATTCAGAATGGCGGAAATCTATTTATCGTATGCCGAAGCATTAAATGAATATGACCCACAGAATCCGGATGTTTTGAAATATCTGAATTACGTTCGTTACAGAGCCGGACTACCGGGTTACAGATCGGGAAACCAAGATGTAAATCGGGAAAGAATCAAAAGAGAAAGATATGTCGAATTCGCTTTTGAAGGCAAGAGATATTTCGACTCGCGCAGATGGAAAGATGCAGAGATAAACGAACGAGATCAATTCGGTAACAACAAAGGAATGAACGGCCCCGTATATGGTTGCAATTATCAAGCCACCGACGGTAGTTTTTATGACCGGACCATCATAGACGGTTACCTGTTCAAGAAAAAAAACTACTTCCTGCCGATTCCTTACCAGGATGTGGCAAATCACTGGGGAGACCTTGTTCAAAATCCGGGATGGTAATTTTAATATCCTATAAAAATAATAACGTATATGAAAACATATTTGTCTTATATAACCATTTTCACGCTTACGCTGATAACAGCAGCATGTGGAAAGCTAGATTACGAAAATAAAGAATT
This sequence comes from Parabacteroides goldsteinii, assembly GCF_020091425.1. Lineage (NCBI taxonomy): Bacteria > Pseudomonadati > Bacteroidota > Bacteroidia > Bacteroidales > Tannerellaceae > Parabacteroides > Parabacteroides goldsteinii. Next base: position 4,758,233 of record NZ_CP081906.1, read on the forward strand.
TTATAAACAGGAAGTTTATATCATCAATTCAGAATCGACCTCCGCCACGGAGCGCGAGATAACAGGTGTCCAAGCTTATACTTTCGTTGATACACTAAAGATCATCAACGACAGTTACGACACGGACACTTTAGTAGACTACAAAGTCGGCACGGCCAATATTATTTTCAAAATAGGAATAGGAGGATCGCTTTCCGCCCATGAAGATTTGGAAATCCTGATCGATTTTGACGAAGAAGCCGTGAAAGACTATAACATTTCAAAAAATGCCGAACGTTATATTCCGGATCCGTCACTGTACACGACAAACATCCCTTACGACCAGACAAGAAAAGGATTCCCTGTCGTCATTAAAGCAGGAACAGCCTCCACGTCTCTGACATTTCAGGTTCCCATCGAACGCGACAAGATGGAAACGTATGCCGATTTCGCTTTTGCCCTGAAAATAAAAGAGACAGGAAATGCTACACTGAGCCGCCAATACTACAACTTCATGGTATCCGAACTCAATGTAGACCTGGAAAGAGTGGTCGACTGGTCCGGTTTTCCGATACCAGAAATACCGACAGGCCGTTACCTCTCAGCCCGTCTGTTAGGAAACGGAGCCGAAAACATACCGGCAGACGGCAGACATCGTAAATATAAATATATCACACCGTTGGGCGATACCCCTGAACTAAAAGGAAAGTATATAATCTGGGGAACCGGTGTTTGGAGTTTCGAAGTCTTCGCCTATCATGGTTTCGGTTGGATGTATAACCTGTTCACATTGAACGACCAGGTTGCCGGAACTTACACCATCGAACCCATCCTGGCAGGAAACAGTGACTTCCCAGCCCAAACATTTGCCTATAGCACCGTACAAGGTGTCACGGAAGACAACAAATATGATCCTAAAACAAAGACCCTTACCATTCATTACAAGAATGTAATCGGGCAGGATTATACCGATGTATTAACCTTCGAATCAGAAGACCTGACGTTGGATCCGATCAAAGGGAATAGCATCTCTCCCCAAAGTTGGGCACAAGTAAAATCGAAAGGATACAAATATTGGTTACCTGAAGATAAATAGGATAAGAAAATGCATAAGCAAAATATTTGAATCAATCAAAATATAAAAACAGGGAACACGGTTGACGTGTTCCCGTTTTTCATATTCCACACATTTGTTCCATGGTTGTAAATTAACAAATTATATAACCTTACCCCTTGTTGTTATTAATTAATTAACAAAATACATGAAGTCTATTTATTATAAAAACGCGAAATTTGTTTCAAATAAGAAATATGATTTCAAATAAGAAACAAAAGAAGGAAGTGACAATATGATGAATCAGGAAGAAACAAAAGAAGTAAAAAACGGAGATAAATATAACATCCCCATGCTTGAAAAAAGCTTTGAACTGCTGGAGCTACTTATCAAGTACCCGAACGGGTTAACCATGCAGGAAACAGTCAACCTGCTGAATACACCTAAAACGACTGTTTTCCGCCTGCTGAACTCTTTGCTCAATATGGGATATCTATCAAAAAACATCGATACCCAACAGTTTTTCCTTTCCAAAAAGTTTTTAAAACTGGGTCTGGCAGCTTTGGGCGAATCCAATATAGTGGAACAATCTCTTTCACCCATGAGAGCGCTGCGCGATAAGATCAAAGAAAGTATTATGCTCGGCGTTTTTATGGAAAACAGAATAGTCCTGCTGGAGCAAGTGCTGGGATCTCACAATTTCACCTTCCTGCTACGTCCCGGAACAAGCTTTTGCTTGCACGCCTCTGCCCCCGGCAAATTGACCCTCGCCTATTTGCCGGAAGAAGAACTCGAAAAAGCACTGGAAACGATACAATATACCGTCTTCAACAAACATACTATCGAAAACGAAGCTCAACTGAAAAAAGAGCTCGAACGCATTCGGAAAATCGGATATGCAGTAGACCTGGAAGAAGAAATGGCCGGTGTGCAATGTATCGCTGCACCTATATTTAATCAATTTAATAATATTGTCGCAACAATCTGGACGTCCGGTCCATCCGGCCGTCTAACCAAAAGTATCTTTCCTGTAGTCGCAAAAGAATTAATCCTAACAGCGAATAGTATCTCTACCAGTTTGGGATATACTTGTAAGCAATAACAATATAAATAACCACATATCATGAGAAACTACAGCAAATTCATCATCCTTCTGGCGACAGTCTGCATAGGGAGTATGCAACTTTCCGCCGAACAAATGGACCCGAAGAAAATTACACTCACCGCAAAGGCCAAAGAACAATTGGCGGGAAAACAAATATTGTATATAGAAAGGGAACAGTATGCCCCGGACCATCATAATACCGCCACTCTTTTCCAGAAAGAGGAAATCAATGAAAGCAGTTTCTTCCCGGGAGGTGCCATGCGTATTTTTGATGTGAACACAGGGAATACGACCACACTTATCGAACTGAAAGACGGATTGGTCCGCGATCCTGAATTGTCTTTCGACGGGAAAAAGATCATCTTTTCCATGCGGAAGAATAAGGATGATTTCTATCATATCTATGAAATAAACACGGATGGAAGCGAATTAAAGCAATTGACTTTCGCCGCAGGAGTATCCGATATAGATCCTTTATATCTGCCGGACGGAGGAATCGTGTTCAGTTCCACCCGCCAGCCCAAATATTGCATGTGCAACCGGCATATCATGTGCAACCTGTACCGGATGGAAGCAGATGGTGCCAATATCACTCAAATCGGCGTTAGCACGTTATTCGAAGGGCATTCCTCTTTATTGAACGACGGTAGAATCCTCTACGATCGCTGGGAATACGTAGACCGCAACTTCGGTGATGCACAGGGATTATGGACGGTAAACCCCGACGGAACAAAACATTCTATATACTATGGCAACAATACTCAGTCGCCGGGCGGAGTAATCGACGCCCGGCAAATCCCCGGAACCGACCAGGTAATCTGTATCTTCGGCTCCTGCCATGACCGTCCTTGGGGAGCCCTTGCCATTATAGACAGAAAAAAAGGAGTAGACGGCGTTGAACCCGTCGTACAGATATGGCCCGAAGACAGCAGGAAACTGGTTGACAACGGCGACCTCGACTCATTCAAATGGATCGAATACTTCTTTGAAGACCCTTATCCTCTCAATGAGAACTTCTTTCTGGCTTCCCGTACAATCTGGGCAAAGCCGGGCGGATGGATGCATCTCGACTCCAAGTCCGGCATCTACCTGATCGGTCGCGACGGTACACAGGAACTGGTTATCGAAGGAAACAGAAGCCTTTTCGATCCGATGATTATCGAACCGCGCCCTAAACCTCATGCCATACCATCCAACAGAAATTATACAGATAAGAAAGGTTCCTTCTACGTGCAAAATGTTTATCATGGCACACATATGAAAGGCGTCGAACCGGGAACAGCCAAATACCTGCGTGTCATCGAATCTCCGGAGAAAAGGACATGGACAAAGAACGGCTGGGGCGGACAAGGCGAGCAGGCACCGGCCGTTAACTGGCACAGCTTCGAGAATAAACGTATCCTGGGAGAAGTACCGGTAGAAGAAGACGGCTCTGCTAATTTCGAAGTTCCTTCGGGTACATTCGTCTATTTCCAGTTGCTCGACAAGGATAAGAAAATGATCCAATCCATGCGCAGCGGAACAATGGTTATGCCGGGAGAGGTAAATGGTTGTATCGGTTGCCACGAAGATCGCCTGAGTGTTCCGAGTGCAATGGGCCCCAAACCATTGGCCTTAAAAAAGGCTCCTGTACAGATGAATGGCTGGATGGGTAAGGCACCCAGGAACTTCTCCTTTATGGAACAGGTTCAACCGATTCTGGATAAAAGCTGTGTACGTTGTCATGATTTCGACCAGAAGAACCGTGACAAGCTGGTGTTGGCAAAAGACAAAAATCCATTCTTCAATGCCGCCTACGTCAATTTATATGTAAAGAAAGAAATTACACTCATCGGTGGAGGCCCCGCACAGATACAGGAGCCTTATTCCTGGGGATCGCATGCCAGCAAACTGACAAAGGTCATTGAAGGCAATCATCACGATGTGAAATTATCCCCCAAAGATAAAGAGATACTTTACACCTGGATGGACCTGAACGGCGTTTACTATCCGGTTTATGAGTCCGCTTTCGACTCTACACTTGCCGGACGAAGCCCCCTATATAATTACGAAATACAAGAATTAATAAAACTGACGGAAGTAAACATCTGGGACCTCAACCACCACGGCCGAAAACTGACCGCACAAATATCTTTCGACCGCCCGGAAGTCAGTCCATGCCTGGATAAAATCAGAAACGACAAGCAGAAATATGCCCGTGCCGTCGAAATCATCCGCACCGGACAAAAGCGGCTGAAAGCTACTCCACGCGGAGATATTGAAAAAGACCTCGTTCCCTGCGAACGGCATAAAGCACAGCTACGAAAATATGCGGAACGTCTGAAGGTCGAACAGCAAAACTGTTCAGTCATCGGACAAGGTAATAAGATTTACGACAAATAATATAAACACACAACCATGAGTACACTCGATTTATTCAGCCTGAAAGGGAAAAAAGGCTTTATCACCGGAGCCGCACGCGGTATCGGAAAATGCCTTGCCGATGCATTCACAGAAATGGGCGCCTCTATCGCCATTGTCGACATAGATATTGCAGAGGCGGAAAAGACAGCAAAAGAACTGGCCGCCCGTTACTCAGCCCACACCATCGCCATCCGCTGCGATGTGACGGATGCAGAAGATATAGGACAAATGATGGACACATTTATCAAAAAGTACGGCAGCATCGACTTTGCCATCAACAATGCCGGAATAGCAAACACTTATGCAGCAGAGGAAATATCATCCAAAGACTTCAAGAAAGTTGTCGATATCAATCTGAACGGCGTCTTTCTGACAGCCCAGGCCGCAGCCCGCCAGATGATAAAAGAAGGAAAAGCCGGCAGTATCGTAAACACGGCCTCCATGTCCGCCCATATCATCAACACCCCACAGACAATTGCCAACTATTGTGCCTCAAAGGGTGGCGTGCTTCTGCTGACTAAAGCACTGGCAGTCGAATGGGCCAAGTATAATATACGCGTCAACTGCGTCAGTCCGGGATATATGGCAACTGAGCTGGTTGCAGAGATGAAGGACATGCACGAAGGATGGATATCGAAAATCCCGGCCGGCCGCCTCGGTGTGCCGAAAGACCTTATCGGAGCCTATTTATACCTGTTAAGCGATGCCGCACGCTACACAACAGGGACAGATTTAATTGTTGACGGCGGTTACACAAGTTTATAATCATGAGCACTCACAATCCTATCATTTCCTCCCGGGAAATCGCACGTCTGATCGATATTAGTGCCGTACGTGCAGATTCCACCCGCCAGGACGTGGAAGACATCATCGACGGAGCTATAAAACACAACTTCATCTGCGTCTTCCCCATGCCCGGCATGCTTCCGCTCGTTTTTGAGAAACTGAAAGACCATCCGCAGATCGGAATCGGAGGTGTTGTCGGTTTCCCTTCCGGCGGAGAGACTACGGCAAGCAAGCTGTTCCAGGCTAAAGAACTGAAAGAGGCTGGCTGCAACGAAATCGACATGGTTCTGAATATCGGCAAACTAGAGTCCGGTATGTTGAACGATATAGAAGACGAAATCCGGCAGATCAAAGCCGCCGTTTCCCCTCTTCCTTTAAAAGTAATCATGGAAGTCGTCCTCCTCACCGATGAAGAGATAAAAACAGCTTCCTCCATCATCCTGAAAGCCGGGGCGGATTACATTAAAACCGGAACCGGCTGGGCGGGAGCAACTACGCTCCATCATATCGATCTGATCAAAGAGACCGTCGGCGACGCCATCAAATTAAAAGTGGCAGGAGGTGTCCGCACGCTCGACACGTTGCTGGAAATGTATCAAATGGGCGTCAGCCGTTTCGGTATTGGCTATAAATCAGCCCTCAACATCATGGAAGAATGTATAAACAGGGAAACACATGAATGAAAAAGTAATATCCTATGATCTGGGAACAGGGGGAATAAAAGCCTCTCTCTTCAATCGCAACGGAGAGGCTCTACATTCCGTCTTTATCCCCTATCCGACTGCCTACCCGCAACCTGGCTGGCAGGAACAGGCACCCGAAGACTGGTGGCAGGCTATTATCCGTTCCACCCGGCACCTGCTGGATAAGACTAAGATCGATAAAAATGAAATAACCGCCCTTGCCATCTCCGGACACAGCCTGGGCGTCGTTCCAATCGGCAAAGACGGTAGCCTGTTGCAGGTTGCCACCCCTATCTGGTCCGATCGCCGGGCCAGTAGCGAAGCCGAAACGTTCTTCAACCGGATCGATTATAAAGAATGGTATGAGACAACCGGCAACGGTTTCCCGCCGGAATGTTATTCGGTCTTCAAGATCATGTGGTACAAGAAACATTTCCCGGAACAATATGAGGTTACAGACAAAATAATCGGAACAAAAGACTACTGTAACTACCGGTTTACCGGTCGCCTTTGCACCGACTATTCGTATGCCTCCGGAAGCGGAGTTTTCGACTTGAAAACCTGGAACTACAAAGAGGAATATGTACAGGCATCCGGCATCCGCCCGGATATATTCCCGGAAATACTGGACTCAGACGCTATCGTCGGGACAATTACTCCCGAAGCCTCTCTCGAAACCGGATTGCCGGAACATGTCAGGGTTATCTGCGGCGGTGTGGACAACTCTTGTATGGCCCTGGGAAGCAAAGGGATCAAGCCTTCCCGTATTTATACCTCGCTGGGATCTTCTGCCTGGATCGCCCTGGTATCCAAAAATCCGGTGCTCGACTTTGACAAAAAGCCTTATGTCTTTGCACACGTCATCAAAGGAATGTATGCCTCCGCCACCTGCATATTCTCGGCAGGGAGTAGCCTGCAATGGGTACGAAATACGATCTGTCCCGATCTGTTATCGGCCGAAAAACAAGGTGGAGAAGACGCCTATATAGCCATGAACAAACTGGCAGAGACTTCGGCTCCGGGTGCGAATGGCCTGCTCTTCAACCCAAGCCTGGCTGGTGGTTCAAGCATCGAGCCCAGTCCAGATATGACAGGAGCCTTTACCGGACTGAGATTAGGGAATACCCGTGCCGACCTGATTCGTGCAACCATGGAAGGTATCGCCTTGAATCTTCGTATCGCACTGGATCTGTTCCGGAAATATCACGCCTCATTCTCCGAGATGTTATTTGTCGGCGGTGGCACAAAAAGTGATTTTTGGATGCAGCTCTTTGCCGACATCTACGAACTGGAAATCCAAAAGACAAACATCGGGCAGGAGGCGGCTTCGTTGGGTGCTGCGGCACTCGCCCTGAAAGGTACAGGTCTTTGGAATAGTTATGAAAAGATCGACACCCTGCATCAGGAACAACAGCGGTTCAGGCCCGATCCCCGTCATCAGGCAACCTACCGGAAAGTCCTCGACAACTTCAAGGCACTTGCCGACAGTATTGCTTCCCTGAATAGTACAAACAAATAAATGAACCAACAATGAATGCAAAACAACTTACCGCATCCATTCTGTTATCCGCCCTGTTGTTAGGCGGATTCACCGGATGCGAAACAAACAAAAGTAAAGACAACATGGTACAGACAAAAGAAAAGGTATTCACCAAAAAGTACACAAATGCAGATTTTTATGTAGACGGAAAGTTCAACGGCGAAGTCGCCCTGAAAGCCTATCTCGAAATGTTTGAATTTTATGGAGTTCCCTTTACAGACTTTATGAAGGAGAACATGTGGATATCCGATTTCGGCTTAGGAGATTTCGAACATGCCGGTATGGCCGGCGTATTTTGGGTTAACGACCCGGTTAACCGCCATTTCGGACACGAAATATATCTGTTACCCGGACAAATGATCCCGGAACACCGTCATGTGGCAACCCCTGAGTATCCGGCTAAATTCGAATCATGGATGGTACGCAACGGATCGGCTTATAATTTCGGGATCGGTGATCCTACCCCCAATCCTCCGGCATTGCCTGAAAGTCAGAAAGAGGCTATCACTGTCTCCAACTTCACTTATATGAAAGTCGGCGATATACTTCCGCTGAAGGAACTCTTGTCTCCTCATTTCCTTCGTGCAGGCGACAATGGTGCCATCATCTCGGAATTTGGAACATACCAGGATGGGAACGGATTAAAATTCACCAATCAAAAGGCTGTGTTCACAGACGTGCTACATCCTTAAACAATCAGGTGACCGTATAATCCCGTACGGTCACCGCAAATCCTACCGGTTATTCTTGATCAGGTTCATAAATTCCTCACGCGTCTTAGCCTGCTGGAAGAAACCTGTAAAGTCGGAAGTTGTCGTCAGGGAATTCTGTTTCTCCACACCGCGCATCTGCATGCACATGTGCTGTGCTTCGATCACCACCATGACACCCAGAGGGTCCAACGTTTGCTGGATGCAGTCCTTGATCTGCATAGTCAGGCGTTCCTGGATTTGCAGGCGGCGGGCAAAGATATCCACTACCCGGGGAATCTTGCTCAGACCCGTAATATATTTCTTGGGAATATAAGCGACATGGGCCTTTCCGAAGAACGGAAGCATATGATGTTCACACAGCGAAAAGAAATCAATATCTTTTACAATAACCATCTGCTTGTAGTCCTCTTCCTGAAACATAGCGGAAGCAAGTACCTTTGCAGGATCTTCGTTGTATCCTTTGGTTAAAAACTGCATAGCTTTTGCTACACGTTCCGGCGTTTTGATCAGACCTTCACGTTCGGCATCTTCGCCCAGCAGGCCTAATATTTGTTTGTAATGGCCGGCCAGTTCTTCGCGTGCCGCCAAGGTCTTGTCGTCTATTTCTTTTGTCATTTCTATAATTATCCGTGTCAGCCACGGGGACAAGTTTCTTATTTTCTTAGTTAATTCAATGGGATTTTTACTTCTTCCCGAACAATATACATTTCTTTTCCGAACGAAGGGAAAGCTGTCATCAACAGGCGTTGCATATGATATGCTTCTTCGTGTGAACGGAAATCACCTACACGCAGTTTCCAAAACGGTGCGGTATAGCTGACATAAGTCGGGACATCAGGGAAAAGTTCCTTGATCTTCTTTTCTTTTTCGAACGCTTCATCTTTCGACTTACGTTGGCTATTTCCGGAAAACACCTGTGTCCGGAATCCCTGTATCTTCAGGAAGGCAGTACTATCCGTCTTCTCTACATTATCACCATACAGGCGTACTCCCACCATTTTACGAAGGGCCTCCGGCTGATTGACAATCACCTCGCCTTTACCGGGCTTCGATGTTTGCAGGTCGTCAAAAATCGTCTGTGCCGATCCATCGACACTCATTTGTGCTGACGCCCCGGTCACACAAACCAGTAACATGAATAAGAAAGTGATACAAGGGGAATTCTTCATTGTGATTTATTTTTATGTTCAAATCGGGAGGGAAAGAGCGTTTGCCCTTTCCCTACAGGATAATGTCATTAAAATGCTTCAACGATCGGCATGAATTTATCAACAGCCAGAGAAGCACCACCGATCAGACCACCGTCTACGTTCGGTTTAGAGAACAATTCTTTTGCGTTACCGGCATTAGCGCTACCACCATACAGGATGGTGCAGTCGTCAGCCACTGTGTTGCCATATTTTGCAGCCAGTGTAGCACGGATATGAGCGTGGATTTCTTCAGCCTGTTCAGCAGAAGCAGTCTTGCCTGTACCGATAGCCCAAACCGGTTCGTAAGCCAGAACGATCTTACCGAAATCTTCAGCAGAAAGGTCGAACAAAGATTCTTTGATCTGAGCGTCTACCACTTCGAAGTGTTTGCCGGCTTCTCTTTCTTCCAGTACTTCACCGATACAGAAGATCGGAGTCAGACCGTTAGCCAGAGCCAACTGAACTTTAGTTTTCAGAATCTCCGGAGTTTCATGATAGTAAGCACGTCTTTCAGAGTGACCCAGAATCACATATTTAGCACCTGTAGAAGCAACCATAGCAGCAGAAACTTCACCGGTGTAAGCACCTTTTTCTTTGTCAGCACAGTTTTCAGCAGCTACACCGATTTTATCAGTATCGATAGCAGCAGCGATGCTTGCCAGGTGAGTGAACGGAGTACCGATGATTACATCACAGTTGATAGCTTTGCCTTTCAGGGCTTCATTTAATCCTTTTGCCAATTCCAGACCTTCCTGAAGAGTTGTGTTCATCTTCCAGTTTCCTGCAACAATATTCTTTCTCATGATTTAATTAATTAAATATATAAATACAATAAAATCTTTTATTCAGCCTTCTCTTTCCGTCTCCGGCGGAATCGGAAAAAGTCATATACCCAAACGAGCAGCAAAGGTACGGTAAAAGTCAATAAAATGGTAATAAGCCAGCCATCTTCTTTTTCTTTTGTTTCACTCAGGTTCAAATGATCTTCGATCTCAGCCTTTACATGTTCCTCGTCCGGGATATCGTTATAATGCCATTTACCCATCACAGTACCGTCTTTCAGCAGTACCAGCCCCGGGTTAGAACGGATGATCGTCTTCAATAATACCTCGTCGGCCATACGGAACGGATATTCGGCACCGGTATTGTCGCTCCATTCATCGATCATTTCAGGAGAGGAACCGGTCACACAATAGAAAGGCATTTCATATTCCAGCGCATAATCGTACACTCCGTTTATCTCGTCAATCTGTTCATCATCCGCCTTTTCCAGTTTCGGAGCGATCAGCAGCAGAATCGGCTGCGGATTATGTAATATTTCATCGGTGACATCGTCTCCTTCGGCATTATAGATATTAAAAGAAGCCACAGGAGGTTCATACCCTTTCTTTATCAGTTCGGTCTTCGACTCAACAAATGTCCAGGTACTGTCATTTTGCGGATAGTTTTCCAAAGAAAATTCTTTCTGTACGCCATCTTTCTCATAGACAAAAGTATATTTATACTCATCTTCGGGAGCGCCATCGGGTATTGCCATTAAAGAAGGGATATTAGCCCCGATCTTATACGGACGAAAATCCATGACCGGCAGATGATTGTAATTCCAGTAAGCAAACCCAATGCAGAAAAAGTAAGAGAACAACGCTACGAACCAGTAAACTTTATAAGTAAAACACTGGAACATCTTGCCGCAGTTCATGAACACCATAATAGCAGCAGCCGAAAGAACCAGGTTCTTAAAAAACGTCTCCCAATTCGTAATAACGACTGCATCCCCGAAACAACCGCAGTCGGAAACCGGATTGAATATCGCAAGATACAACGTCAGCGGCGTCATGAATGCCATAAAAAGTAAAACAAGGAAAGAGTTGTAGCGGCGGTATACCCCTAACAACATACAAACACCCATGGCAAACTCGGCAGCCGAAAGGGCAAAAGATGCCAGGACAGTAAAAGGCTGCAACATATCCAACCCGAAAGAAGTCAGATAGTCGCCTATCTTAATTGCGCCTCCCATCGGATCGACCGCCTTTACAAAACCGGAGAAGATAAACACGACCCCGATCAGCAGACGGCTGCACTCTGTCAGTATCTTTATTGCAGTCTCTTTATAGTTCATATATTATTCTTCGCCATATTCGAGTTTGATCAAACCGAACAGGGCGTAATTAATCATATCCATATAATTGGCATCCACACCTTCCGATACGATCGTCTTGCCACCATGGCTTTCTATCTGTTTGGTACGGTAGATCTTCATCAGGATCAGATCGGTATAGGAACTGATACGCATGCTGCGCCAGGCTTCATCGTAATCATGGTTCTTGGCATACATCAACTCTTTGGTTTCCGTTATGTACTTATCGTACAATGCCAACGCTTCCTCATTCGTCATATCGGTCGTATCCGAAAAACCTTTTGCCAACTGGATCAGTCCGATCACTCCGTAATTAACGATCGCAACAAACTCCGGACGTATCCCTTCGTCCACCATGCTCACCCCTTTTATCTCGAGGCTGCGGATACGGTTTGCCTTAATAAATATCTGGTCGGTCACAGACAGGGGACGCATAATCCGCCAGGAGGGACCGTAATCTTTCAACTTCTTTTCGAACAACTCCCGGCATTGGGAGATCACTTTCTCGAATTGCTCTTTCGTATCAGCCATATACTAAATATATTATGCCGCAAAGATAGTAAAAAAACAACAAAGGCACAGATGAAGTTTCCATCTGCGCCTTGCCTTTATCTTAAAAATAACTTATTTACAGCGGATGGAACGACCCAGTTTCAAAACAGTAGTTTTGGATATACCATTCATTTCGCACAACTTGCCAACTGTTGTTCCGTATTTAGCAGCCAGAGCACCCAAGGTATCACCACTCTTAATGCGGTGGTAAACAGGTGTTGCTTCCTGATCAGCACTGACATTTCCAGTCAGAGAGGCAACCGGAGTGGCAGCTTCTACAGTTGTAGTCTTAACCGCTTTTGCTACAGTTTGCGTATTTGTCTTTTGGGTTGCAGATTTAGCTGCTACAGTCGCTTCTTTTCCGGCACTACAACGGATTGACTGACCTAAACGAAGCATAGAAGTACTCTTGATGCCATTCAAACGGCAAAGCTCATTAACTGTCGTGCCATACATGCGGGCAATCTTACCCAGTGTATCACCCGATTTCACACGGTGATAAACCATCTGGTCGCTTGAAGAAGTATAAATATTACTCTTACGCCCGTTAATCTTTATATTATGGAATACATAAACATCCTGATGAGGAACTGAGTTTTCGAAATCAATAATGTCGGCCGGGTTGATAGCCTGTCCCAGGAAGCGGGTTTCGAAATGAAGATGAGAACCGGTAGAACGTCCGGTGTTTCCTCCTAATGCGATCGGATCGCCTGCACGAACAATGTCGTTTACATCAACAAGTGATTTGGATAAGTGACCGTAAACTGTTTCAAGTCCGTTCGGATGGCGAACCACCAGGTAATTTCCATATCCGCGACGTTCGAAATTACGGATACGTACCTTTCCGTCAAATGCTGCACGGATCGTATCGCCTACCTGAACCTTCAGGTCTATTCCTTTATGCATACGACGACGACGGGGACCATATTTAGAGGTAACGCGCGTCATTGTATCGATAGGAAGAATAAATGTTGAACAATCTATAGCGCAGGAATCCGGCATTTCAACTTTAGCACCTCCACGGAAAGGATCTACCCAACGGGTGTCCCAGTTCGATCCGTACAATTCATCTGCAGGAAACAGAAGGGCTTCATTGGCAGCAAGAGATTCATCAACTCTTGCATTAATCTCTGCCAGTTCTTTCAAACCCATATCTTTACGGATGGTAACACGGTCAGCCATCAGTTCGGATACGCGTTTATCCATTTTTACTATATGTATAGTTTCTTTTGGAGTATCTGTCCCTGTTTGTTTCTGAGCTGATACAGCCGAAACCATAAAGGAAGTACAACAAATAAAAAGTAGTGCTCTTATTTTCATTTTTATCATTTTTCGAAATGGAATCCAGAAGTAAAATAAGCTGTGAAACAGACCCTATTTTTTACAAATCGACCAAAGTTCGTTATTTTGAGCAAGTTGACAAAATTCAATCCGGAAAAATTTCCGCAATGAAAGTGAAGAAATTCAAAACGACGCACTATTCTTTCTGAAATACAAACACTTACACAAAAACATGTTTCACAACATATTAGCTAATCATACTCCAGTTTATCTTCCGGGTAAAGAGTGTTTTTAACCTTTCGTTCAAAATCCGGTTGGGTTCGGACAGTAATTCGGGGTCTTTGTCCAAGACTTCCTGTGCGATATCCCGCGCATATTGCAATATCTGCCCGTCAGCAGCCAGGTTCGCAATCTTCAGGTCAAGCCCTTCCCCACTTTGCTGGGTTCCTTCCAGATCTCCATGTCCGCGAAGGTGCAGGTCGGCTTCTGCAATCTCAAAACCGTTATTGCTGTTCACCATTATCTCCAGACGCTTACGGGTATCGTTGCTCAGCTTATAAGAAGAGACCAGGATACAATAGGATTGTTCCGCACCACGTCCTACCCTGCCGCGCAACTGGTGTAATTGTGACAGACCGAAACGTTCGGCACTTTCAATCACCATCACAGAGGCATTCGGAACATTCACCCCTACCTCGATAACAGTTGTTGCCATCAATATCTGCGCTTCGCCGGTAATAAATTTCTGCATTTCGGTTTCCTTGTCCGCTGCTTTCATTTTCCCATGCACCATGCAAACTTTATATTCGGGAAACACCTCTTTAAATGTTTCGAAACCGTCTTCCAGATTTTTATAGTCCAGCTTCTCACTTCCTTCAATCAGCGGGTAAACAACATACACCTGGCGCCCCAACTGAATTTCCTTACGCAGAAAATCATATAACTGGGCTTTTTTATTATCGTAACGGTGCACTGTCTGGATAGGCTTGCGACCGGGAGGTAACTCATCAATAACGGAAACGTCCAGATCACCATACAAAGTCATGGCAAGTGTCCGGGGAATAGGAGTAGCCGTCATCACCAATACGTGAGGGACAACTGCATTCTTTTTCCAGAGGCGTGAACGTTGTTCCACACCGAAACGATGTTGTTCGTCAATAATAGCCAACCCGAGTGAAGAGAATACCACAGTTTCTTCAATCAGGGCATGCGTTCCTATCACGATCTGTATTTCACCGCTGGCAATGGCCGGAAGTATTTTATTACGCTCCTTCTTTTTCGTCGATCCGGTCAATAAGGCAACACGAATGTCCATATCTTTCAGGAATTCCATCACAGTAGCATAATGCTGGGTTGCCAGTATTTCCGTCGGCGCCATCATGCAGGCCTGGCAATGGTTATCGACAGCCAGCAGCATGGAGAGTAAAGCGACCAACGTCTTTCCGCTTCCCACATCTCCCTGCAACAGACGGTTCATCTGCCGCCCGCTCCCCATATCGGCACGGATCTCCTTCACCACCCGTTTTTGTGCACCAGTCAGTTCAAACGGAAGATAATCTTTATAGAATGTATTAAAGTAATTCCCGACAGTGGGGAATACGATTCCTTTCAGCTTCAACTTCCGCAGACTGGCTGTACGGAGGATATTCAACTGTATAAAAAACAGTTCGTCGAATTTCAAGCGCAACTGTGCCTGTCTCAGCTTCTCCGTCGACTCCGGAAAATGGACATTACGGATCGCTTCCTTCAACGGCATCATCCGGATACGCGACAGGACATCTGCCGGAAGTGTTTCAGGCAATATCCAGTTCAAAGAACTCAGTAATGTATATTGCAGATTCTGTATCGCCCTCGAATTAAGGAACGACTTTTTCATTTTTTCCGATGTATTATAGAAAGGTGTCAGACCGGCTGCCACCTGGTCTGCCTGATCCATCGGATCGATATCGGGATGGGGAATATTATAAATATGTCCGAACTCGGTCGGTTTGCCGAAAACAATATAATCTGTCCCCGTTTTGTATTTATCGGTCACATAATTAAGACCTTTGAACCAGACGAGGTCGATCGTCCCGGTGCCATCGGTAAATTTAGCCACCAATCGCCGGGTCCGCCCTTCCCCCACCGTGTCATAATACAGAATACGTCCTTTCAGTTGGATATAAGGCATATTTCCCGTTATTTCGGAAACCTTATAAAACCGGCTACGGTCGATATATTTATACGGAAAATAAAACAACAAATCCTCATACGAAGATATTCCGGCCTCTTTCCGTAATATCTCCGCTTTCTTCGGGCCTACACCCGGCAGATACATAAGGGATCGTTTGTCTAAATCAAGCATAGCTGTCTATTTCTGTCTATATAATTCACAAAACATAATCGTCATCGCCTTTATCTTCAAACTCATCAATCCATTCCTTCAATTTTCTTTGTAGTAAGCTTTTATTCGGAAGATATAGCGCATATTCCGTTGCATAAATATTTGCATTCTCTGGTAGAGTGAGTTTGACTAAAGCATCATTTTTCTCCTGACAAAGCAAAATACCAATCGTCGGTTTCTCAAAATCCATCTTTACATAACGATCAAAGAAATTGACATACATCTGCATTTGTCCTAAATCCTGATGTGTTAATTTATCAACTTTCAAGTCTATGAGAACATAGCATTGTAACAATCGATTATAAAAAACCAAATCAACAAAGAAATGTTGCTCGTTAAAAGTAAAACGCTTCTGACGCGCTTCAAATAAAAAACCTTTTCCTAACTCCAATAGAAAGTCTTGCAATTTTCCTATGATCGCATTTTCAAGCTTACTCTCACTATAAGCAGCATCTATTCTCAACCCCAAAAATTCCAAAGTCAATGGATTCTTTATTATATCAGATGATTTCTCTAATGTCTGCCCTTCTATTGCCAAACGCATTACCTCGTTCTTGTTTCGGCTTAATGCTAATCGTTCATATAAACTTGATCCAATTTGTCTACTTAATTGTCGTACACTCCAATTCTGTTTGCCGCATTCTATTTCATAAAAATTTCGTTCTTCAGGATTTTCTATCCGCATAAGAACAAGATAATGTGACCAGCTAAGAGTAAACTGGACGGTCTGCCCTGATAAAATCTCCGTTTCAATTGGCTCAACACTGTTGAGCTTATTAGAATAAGTTACATAAAACTGTCTGATTCTCTTCAAATTCGGGTAAGAATATCCATTGCCAAATTGTTGCGAAAGCCTATTTGACAATTCTTTCAATGTAGCTTTACCATACTCCGCACGAGAAGCTCCCTGCTGTTCTTCTTCCACAATATAACGTCCTATTTCATAGTTTGTATACACCATAGCCACATTTATAGCTGTAGCTAGTTGTCTACGAGTCGACTCTATCAACATAGAGATTTT
Organism: Parabacteroides goldsteinii; assembly: GCF_020091425.1. Taxonomy (NCBI): domain Bacteria; kingdom Pseudomonadati; phylum Bacteroidota; class Bacteroidia; order Bacteroidales; family Tannerellaceae; genus Parabacteroides; species Parabacteroides goldsteinii. The sequence continues at coordinate 4,775,060 of NZ_CP081906.1, forward strand.
ATCATATAAAACCTCTATTATTTGCGAATTTGACATCTCTGAATCTTTCATATTTCTTTACGGATTTTTCAATAGTACAGCATCGGTCTGAATCGAACATAGCTGTCTATTTGGACAGCGAATTTATCATTTTTATGGGCATTATGCAAATAAGAAAACAGAGTATCTCACATTTTCAGTAAGATACTCTGCTTTTATTACAATTTGAATTTGTATCCGACAGATAGTCCAAACAGGAACTCTTGTTCATTTATACAGTTCTGGAAGCAGTTAACGCCGACAAAGACTCTTTTCATTTCAACACTGACTTCTGCCGTAGCACCTACCTGAACTTCCGGCCCCGTACCAAAATAAGCGCCTCCATTCAGACGAAGATTTGCCTTTTCCTTCAATGGAATGTGGAATGATGCATAAACCGGGATATTAAAATCAATATCCCATGTATCCAAATTACCGATTGCCGACCTATTTGCCGTATGCAACAACACCCCGGTCTGAATTGAAAATAATGTTGATTGCGGAAAGTTTATATAGGCTCCCGCATGAAGCCCCCATACATCTCCACCCATTATACCGGTACGTGCCTCTATATCAGCGGCCTGTACACAATTAAAAACAGAGAACAATGCAATAACAATTAATACCAGTGTCTTTTTCATCATATATTCATTTATTTACAAAGTGTAAACGGGATAAATACAGATATATTACAATCGGAAATTTGTCCCTATCGATAAGCTATCTCTCAATTGTGTATGACAACTCATTATCACCAAAAGGAAAAGAAATAATATAAGAGTACACATATTCAACGAAAAGGAAGTTTATAGGCAACATATACACTCCATGTTCTGTTTTTTAAATCATCAGCACTTCTTATAGGAAAAAAATCTGATAATTTGGAAATCCCCAAATCATACAATACTCCTATTTGTAAATCATACATAACTAATTCTATATTAAAACTACAACCAATATCCCAGCGATTCATACCGGGAAAAACCTTTCTTCCATAAGATGATGTCTCAAAGGAGATAGATTCAAAAGGCCTTAGACCTGCTTTATAAGTATTATCCAGTCGCCCTATAGAACCTTTCCCTGAAAGTCCATAAGAAAAATAAGGTCCGCTTTTTAACCGGATAGATAAGTCTTTATACAAAGAATGACCTATCGACAACATCAAAGGTATTTTCATATATGTTGTTTTCAAATCCATAGATACCAAATCAGCATTTATCGGATATTCTGATATGTTTATAGTTCCTTTTATATTATTAGCCCCTTTTTGAGTAATATAAATTCCGCTTTCCAATCCCCAAAAGGATGAAAAATTATACAAGGCAGACACACCTGCATTACAAGAAATAAAAGATTGAGAAGACTCAATACCGGATAAAGAAGAAATATTAAAACCCACATTTGGTGATAGAGACAGTTGTGAATGCAGTGATGTAAAACTCAATATACAAATAGAAATTATACAGAGAAATATCTTCATAACCTTTTTATGTTAAAATGCTATAGCCAAAGATACCCAAAAGCATCATTGATATAGCATTCTGTTTATACTTTATTTATCGGTAAGAATTGGCAAAGTATAGGCAACTCCATTCTCAGAGTACATTTTCCAAATTCCCCATTCAGGTGTATTTACTTGAGCTATATTTTTTCTAGAGTTTATATATTCCCGATCCAAAATAATTTCGACAATTTCATCATCATGATTTTGAAATGGTATTTTTGCATTTACACCATAATCCTTCCCATTAAACTTAACTCCTAAAGAAAACTCCCAGTTCTTAGCATCGCCATTGTCTTCTTCTATAATTTTCAAACCGCATTGGAGTTGTTCTTGCCTCCAACTGGTTATCAAAGGGGTTGTGAATGTCTTTATTTTACTTTTAGATATTTCTTTTCGCGACCAAGTTTTCTTTAGTCTTGTTACAGGAGCTTTCATTCCTCCCTCTATTTCAGGATATGCACATTGTACAACTATTTCAGAGCCTCCAGCCAATACGCCATCTAGCTGTTTAAAAACCCTCATATTTTGAATATAAAAAGTATATATCAAATCAGGATCAGTCTTAGGTTCCCAAATGATATATCGTGGCTCCGGATGGATGATATTAGTATCAACAGGCTGATCAAATACAACTCCATTTTTTTCATATATACCATTTTCAAAATCAGGTAAATCTTCATATCTTGTTTCATTCCTGTTTATAACCCATACTGGATTTTCCGTAACATATACTTCATCTACAATTACTGTATCAATACTGATCGTACCATCAGCTTCCTTCACTTGCTTATAACCATAATTCCAATCTTCATTACCATTTTCAGGATTAAATGTAATTACGGGCAATGTCTCACCATCCCAATCCTCTGAATAAGGCCAATAGATTTGAATATCATTTTTGGATAAATATTCAAAAAAATCAGAAGGAGAGATTGAGGATCTTAATAAAGAACTTGATATTTTATCGCTCATTTTCTGTATTAAGCTTGGCGTTTGTCCCATACGACATAACTTGCTATTAGAAGGACTTAACATATCAGTAAATCGAAACTCTTCATCCAATCCATAGTTTACAGAACGATCAATCCCCATTTTCACTTCATTCATTATCGCCCGATCTATCTCTACAGATACTAACAATTGAGCTACAACCGAGTTATCAACTATACTCCCTACCGATTTTGTATTAGGATTTTGATCTGGTCCAAGTACATTTTCTAAATCTTCATTTGAACAGGATACTACAGTAAATAAAGATACTATAGCCACACATAATTTAAATACATTCATCACATTAATAATTAGTTAATATTTTATTTCAAAAAAACCTTGCAATTCTACATCTTCTAAAAATATGTACAAGATATAATCACCTTTCTGAATCATTGGCAATGACAGTAGGCATGTACCATCCACTTTCATGTTATCATTACATATATTATTACCGGAAAAATCAGTTATAACAACTCTGACATTTTCTTTGCCTTTCCTCAAATCCAATGTCAACTCCTTACTTTCTTCATCAATAAACACCTCTATCGGAGGTTTAGGAAACCTGGTTTGACCATTCAAATCAATTTTCCTTTTTGCAAAACCGGAAATCGTTGCACACAATAATATCATGACTACTAATAACAATCTGTTCATATTCATTCAAGATTAAATTTCAGGGGCAAAGGTACAGGTCTTAATAGTAACGAGGGGGACCAAATCTGCTGAAAGGCATGTATGGGGAGAGTCCTCCAAACAAGCAGTAAGCTACTGATAATAAACAAAATAAAAAGCTCATACATATAAAAACATATGTATGAGCCCTATTTTCATCCTTCCGGAGAGGTCATTTACAAACCAAAAACAAATTTTTCCAACGTTATATCAGTATTCTCCAACTGCCCCTTTTTCATAATACGATAGCGCTTATGACTGACAGATGCAGACTGAATATTTAATAGGATAGACAGCTGTTGACTATTCAGTCCAATCTTCAATAGACAACAGAAACGTATTTCATCTTCAGTCAGATTTGGGATTTGACTCTGCAAATTATCAATAAAAAGAAAATAAGTAGTCTTCAGTATTTCTTTTAATGTTAACCAATTCTGATCTGTTAACGGATACTTTTTTGCTTCTTCAATTGATTGAGAGTTTTTAATAATTTTCTTATAAACAGCGGAACTCCTCAATATATTTTCTCTGATATTCAATATATCACCTTTTAGCCCTTTTACTGCAAATTCTTTTTCTTGTAAAGCCTTATTTGCTTCACTAATCCTTTTTTGCTGATTAAGTATATATTCATTTTTTAAAGTAATTCTATATTTATACAATACAAGCAAAAACAAACTAACCAACAACAACAAAACACAAGCAATAATAATCCATTGATTTCTATTTTCCAACTCATTATTATTATTCAACAATTCAGCATACTCATATCGTCTTTCAACTTTTAAAACATCTGCCCGAGCTTGTAAATCCGCTATAGAATCAGCATAATTAACATACTGTTCATAATAGTCCAAGGACAAAGAATAATTGCCCTGTTCTTTTTCCAATATATATAATCGAAACAAAAGGCCACCTGTCAATTTATGCCCCGGAGTACGATACATAGAAGCCATTTCTATATATTCCCGTACCTTTCCATATTCCTTTTTCCGAGTATATAAATCAGCTAAAGCTAAATAAGTCGGAGCACTTCCCGCCTCATCATAAGCTATTGATTGATACAAGTATTTTTCTGCCAATGAATAATCACCTAATTCTTTATAATTAATCCCCAAACGATTGGTCATGGAACTCAATAACAACGAATCATTCATATTCAATGCTAGCTGATAAGCCTTTTGATATGATTCCGAAGCCTCTCCATATTCTTCTTTCAACGTATAAAGCCAACCTATATCCCGAATCGAATAAATATAATCCAAGCTATCTCCCCCCTTTAGATAATATTCGCCACTCAACAAATGGTAACGCTGTGCCTCATCATAATTATCTTCATAGTCATGTAACCCGGCAATTTTTTTATACAATTTCCCAACTAACAAATAGTTGTTTGCCTTTTTCGCCATCTCTACCGCTTTCAAATAAGACTTCATGGCCCAATCGAAATCGGTCTCTTCTTCATAGGACATACCCAGATACATCAGACAATTCATCTTTTCTTCCAGAGAGCCGTGTTTTTCGTAATAATCATTCGCCCGCTCCATTTGCGGAACAAACGGCATGTCTTCACCCAACTGCTCGGATAAACCGGCATGAATCAAGCAGAAACGGGCAAAGGTTTTATCATTTAGTATATCCGGATTGGTAATACCGTCCAACAAGGCAAAAGCACTATCCGGCTGTTCAGCCCGGATCAACTCCTCCGCCTCCTTTATCTTTAAATTAATTTCATTGTTACTTTTACAGGAAAAGAACAAACAGAAAAGAATAAATAGTAATATGACGTTTTTCATATCAATACTTGTGTGTTATTCAAACTGCAATATCCGAATTAAATATTTAATGCACAAATTAACAGCAAGTATATTCAAAATTAAAACACTAATCAGAATTTCCCAATTATCAAAAAGATATCCTTTTCACCTAAAAAATATCAGAATAATGCATTTTGCACAAATTTCATATCCGCTATTTTTCACAAAACGGACAAAATAGAATGAAAATAAATACATTATTTAACACATAATCAGCCAATATCAATTCCAACTATTCACTTAAAACAAATTTCAACTCCGTTTAAAGCAAAATTTTTTTCGTTTTAAATGAAGTTGAACTCCGTTTAAAACGAGTTTTTTATTGATTGCAGTCGAAAAAAGCGCTTTTAGAGCATTCTTTTTCATGCACAAAGACATGTTAAAAAACAGTTTTTCTTTCTAGAAAGAGCAATAATACATACAAAATCCAAACAGCAAATTCACACAGATAACACCATTCATTCTACCAATCCCTACATATGCGTTATAAATAAAATCATAAAGATACCCACATCAAGTAAATATAAAAATAATGATATACACTTATAACGAATAAAACGAGTAAAAATTCATCTTCCCTATAAAGCCCTCATACAACTCACTGATAAGAGACCTTATTTTACATTTTGATAATTCTTCTATCCCCATTTACCCCCTTGTTGACAAGTCTTGACGCCAGCTCCATTAAGGGTAAACATTTAGACATACTATCAAAAAGTCAATTCAAGCCAGCGGGACAGAAATACATCATATACCTGGTACCATAAATCACGAACATCTTCCTCCCGGTAAATCATTTCCTTTTCCAGCAAAGCATCGAGTGCTCGTTTGGAATTAGCAGGTGTTCCTATCTTATATTTCTGTATGAATGTCTTAGACTGAGGCTGATACACTTTTCCTTCTTTGGCGATCGCAATCAAAAGTTGCCATTGCACAGGACTTAACAACTGACGGTATTGAACATAAGTGGCTTGCTGAGATAATAAAAGATTACTGCAAACCTGCTTGACATCTTCCAAACGGATATTTTTTAACGGTAAAGCATACGTGTTATTACAAATAACCTGTGTGTAATAAGTATGTAGCCTCGTCCATTCGAGAATGAAACCGATCGCTTCGTCATCTATTTTTTTCCCACCCTCTTCAAACTTATTTTTTATAAAAGTATAATATGCATCCTGCGAAATAGGATTCAAATACATCATTTGTGTACTTGAAAAAAACGGGCGCTTGGCACTATTAAATATTTCTGCCATCATATGTTTGTTACTTCCACTAAAAATAAATCGTGTCTTCTGCAGGTTCTGTATCCGTGAACGAAGTAATGCTTCTGTATTTACCTCCGGATAATTAGCAACTTGCTGAAACTCGTCAATTGCGACTACTGCCTGCTGAGCTTCGTTTTCCAAGAACTGAAATATACCGGTAAGTGTCTTTTCTGTAGTTTTCATCTCAGTAAACCCAAAACTAACTTCTGGTGCCCCAGTCAAAGGGTCATACGAAATGACCGGATGAAATCCCTTCAACAAATCAAGAAAACGCTTTCCGAAACTTTTGTGTTCCGGAATTTGTTGCAAAATGGCTTGTGACAGATTTTCCGTAAATTCTTTCAAATTCTGTGTAGGATATATGTCTACATATATACAATGACAAGTGTTATCAACTCTCAAATCCTCAAACAAACGATGTATTAACGACGATTTTCCCAATCTTCGCAGAGAGATAAGCGACGTATTTATATTATTTTCGACCTGTTTTTTTAAAGTCATTAATTCATATTCCCGATCACAGAAAAATGATTTACCGATATAACCTGTTATTGGAAAAGGATTTACACTACTAAAAGCCATATTGCATAAGTTTTATGAATTACAAATATACACTTTTTTATCATACATTTTGTATGATACTTTTTGTATGATACTTTTTATTAACAAGCACAAACCTTGCCGCCCTATCGACAGTCGGTATAGTTTTGGATTTTGATAATTTTCTTATCAAATCTGACACAAGTACGGGTTTACTATTTGAGCATCGACAAAAATCATATACATTTGTCCTAATCCATGTGAAACTAAACTTTGTCAATATGAAACTTAAGTCCGGTATTTCAATTCTTTTGTCATTTCTTTTTGTTTTGACAGCAAATGCAACTCTTACTCCTGTCAGGCTCACCTGTGAATATCTGGTCGATCCCTCCGTTATAGATGCCCGGCATCCCCGGTTGTCGTGGATCAATACAGCCGCTCCCGGCGAACGAGGACAACAGCAGACCGCCTATCAGATACGGGTTGCTTCATCGGCCGATAAACTGAAAAAAGAACAGGCCGACCTTTGGGACAGTGGTAAGAAAAAAAGCAGCCAGTCCTTTCTGGTTCGTTACGAAGGAAAGCCGCTACAATCGAGACAGGAATGCTGGTGGCAAGTCCGTGTTTGGGATGCCAACGGAAAAATATCGGACTGGAGTGAACCTGCCCGCTGGAATATGGGATTGCTAAATGCCGATGAATGGAAAGCACAATGGATCGGTGCCCCCTGGCAAGGCGAAGAAGCCACGGCAAAATCAGCAGACAAAACACTTCCCCCTGCCCCACTCTTTCGAAAAGATTTTACCGTTTCCAAAGAAATAGCTTCAGCAAAAATCTATATCAGCGGATTGGGTTATTTTGAATTATATCTGAACGGAGAAAAAGTCGGCAACGACGTTCTGGTCCCCAACCAGACCAATTATGGGAAACGGGACGACCTGGATGTAACCCGTGTGACCCTCGACGATAATTTCAGAGGCTATAATGTACTCTATCTCTGCTACGACCTGAAAGAAGCGTTGAAACAAGGTAAAAATGCACTCGGCTGCCTGTTAGGTAACGGCTTCTATAATGCGGCACTAAGCTGGACGATGCCCTACGGATCGCCACGCCTGATCGCGCAGTTACATATCGGCTACACCGACGGCAGCGAGGAGGTCATCACATCGGACACTTCCTGGAAAGTATCGCGTAGCGCCATTGTCTTAGATGGAATTTACCAGGGAGAACATTATGACGCCCGGTTGGAACAGCCGGATTGGTGTTCGCCGGACAAACCAGCTGACGGATGGGAGTCTGCCGTCGTACGGAAAGCGCCGGAAGGTGAACTACAGGCACAGATGTCTCATTCCGACAAGGTAATGGAAGTCTTGAAACCGAAAAAGATCACACGACTGGAAAACGGGAATTACAAAGTCGATTTCGGGGAAGAAATATCCGGTTGGATACATCTGCATAATATGCAGGGAGAAGCAGGCAGAAAGGTAGAGATACGTTATATCTGTGAATCACCCAACGGATCAAACTCTTACACAATGAAAGGCGGCGGACCGGAATCGTATGCCGCCCGCTTCACCTGGTTTGTTTTCCGGGAAGCGGAGATCATCAACTGGCCGGGTGAACTCCGGGAGGATAACCTGACAGCAGAAGCCGTATATACGGAAATTGAAACGACCGGACATTTCGAATGCTCGAACCCTCTTTTCAACCAGATCAATAAGATATGGAGACGAAGCCTGACAGACAACTCACACGGCAGTATTATCAGCGACTGTCCCCATCGGGAACGTTCTGCCTATACCGGCGACGGACAGGTGGCTTGCGTCACTGTCATGCACAACTATGATGCCGCAGCTTTATATACCAAATGGATCAAAGACATATTGCTTGCCCAGAATAAAGCGACCGGTTATGTTCCGAACGGTGCACCCTGGCAGCCCGGCTGCGGAGGCGGCGTGGCATGGGGAGCAGCTATGAACATTATGCCGTGGGAGTTTTATCTGCATTATGCAGATAAAGATTTGCTGGCTGCCAATTACACCGGAATGAAAGAACAGCTCCGATACATGCAAACCTGGGTAGATTCCGACGGCATCATGCTTTCGCAGATAAAAAGCAACGGAAACGTCAGCGAATGGCACAACCTGGGAGAATGGTGCCCGGCAGACGGATTTCCTCCGAAAGACCTGGTTCATACATTCTATCTCTGGCGTTGTGCCGATCTTACGGCAAAAGCGGCATCAGCACTGGGAGAGAAAAAGGATGCAAGCCTTTTCTCCGCTCTGGCAGAGAAAACACGGCAGGCTTTCCACAAACGTTTCTATAATCCGGTGACTAAAACATATGGTCCTTCGGGCAGCAATATCTTCGCTCTGGTGATGGGAGTTCCGGATGAAGTAAAGAAAGATGTACAGGAAACGATACGGGAAGAAGTGCGCGCCCATAACGGACACTTATACACAGGTATTTTCGGTACTCAGTTCTTTTTTGAGACATTGGCAGACAACGGAATGAACGAACTGGCCTACGAAGCAATGAATAAAAAGGATATGCCTGGTTACGGATGGTGGATTTCACAGGGAGCCACAACGACCTGGGAAGAATGGAACGGCAACAACTCTCGCAACCACCCGATGTTCGGTGGCGGCTTTACCTGGTTTTACAGGAAGATGGCAGGACTGAATAGCGACCAACAGGAACCCGGCTATAAACACATCATCATAAAACCTTATCCTCCTAAAGCGATCAACTATGCTTCCTACTCTACCCGTACCCCTTTCGGACAGGCGGCTGTGAGTTGGGAAAAACAAAATAATACGTTCAAAATGGATGTAGAAATACCCGTTGGAAGCCGTGCCACAGTCTATCTGCCGGTTATTTCCGGAAAGACGGTAAAAGAATGCCGCTCCGGCATCAAACAGGCAAAAGACGTTAAATACAACGGGATACAGGATGGTTATGCGGTTATGGAGGTGTCTTCCGGAAAATATTGTTTTGAGACTGATTAAGAAGCAATCCCTGTGCTATCAGCAGATCGAACGGGGTCGTTATTTTGATATTCTCACGGTTGCCGGTTACCAACCGGACCGGTACTCCGGCAGCCTCAACAACCGAAGCGTCATCCGTGAAAAGAGATGTGAACGGTTGTTCGTATGCTTCCAGCAAAATATCACTGCGAAAAACCTGCGGTGTCTGTACAGCTACATAACGGCTACGGTCTACCGGATGCGAACCGTTTTCATCGGTTTCACGCAACGAGTCGATCATCGGCATAACCGGAATAGCAGCACCGCTTTTTTCTGCCTCATCAAAACAGGCACAGATTACTTCGGGAGAGACAAACGGACGTACACCGTCATGTACCGCGATCAAGACTTTTTCATTTCGTCCGGATGCATTTCCAATTTCTTCCGAAAGGAATTGTAATCCGTTCCGAACGGAATGAAACCGGGTCTCACCGCCATTCGCTATCCGGTGAGGTGCCTTACACCCGATCTCCCGGCAAAGCATATTCCAGTAAGGCTGGTGATCTTCGGGAAGGACCAGCAGCAATTCTGCCGCATTATCCCAGCGATGGAAGGCTTCCAACGTATGCATCAGGATCGGTTTACCTTCCAGCGGAATGAACTGCTTAGGCAAATCGCCTCCCATCCGGAGACCTTTCCCTCCGGCCACGATCAATACATATTTGTGCATTACTCCAGTTCCTCCAGTACTTTTTTGACTTCTTCGTCTACCTTATACAACTTCTCCTTGCATAACTTAATCAGCCGGGTAGCCTCTTTCACCTTTTCTGAAAGGACATCCACATCCAGATCACCGTTCTCTATATCGGCCACAATTTTACGGAGTTTCTCTACCGCTTCATTGTATGTTTCTTCTTTCTTTGTCATATTTCGGAATAATTTATTTTTTAACGATACTCTTCACATCCCCATCCGCAAACCGGGTCACCAGTTCATCGCCGGGATTCAGATCGGTTGCATGCTTGATGATTTTGCCGTCTTTCAGGGACAAGCTATAACCACGCTTCAATACATAATCGGGAGATGCCATTTTAATGAACTGCTCCGTCAACTGGATAAACCGCGTGCCTTCCGCCAGGCGCGAAGCAGCACGGTTCTGTAACTGCATTTGCAGGCTTTCAAGCGTTGAACGCCGGCGGAGCAACATGGCCGAAGCAGAAGCCGGAAGTTTATTGCCTGCCATTTGCAGGAAAGAACGGTTACGCTCGATCCTGTTCGTGACAATCACCGGTAAACGTGCCCCCAGCAATTGCAGGAAGTTTTTTTGTTTCAATAAGATCGTGCTTGCCAGTTCGCTCACCTCCTGCTGAAGGTCTTCCAGTTCTTCCGCCGCTGCATCCATACGGCCGATCAGAAATTCGGCTACGGCTGTCGGCGTTTTCATCCGCGTATGTGCCACCATATCCAGAATGGTATCATCGCGCTCATGGCCGATACCCGTTATCACCGGCAACGGGAACTGGGCACAATTTGCCGCCAGCAGATAGGAGTCGAAACTATTCAGATCGGAAGTTGAACCACCGCCGCGGATAATGACCACCACGTCGAAACAATCGATATGATGGTAAATACGGTCCAGCGCTGCGATGACAGACTCTTCCGTTCTCTCCCCTTGCATCAGGGCGGGAAATAACTTCGGATAGAACGGATAGCCCGCTTTATTATTTGCCAGCTGATTCAGGAAATCCTCATACCCGGCAGCCGTCGGGGAAGTAATAACAGCAATACGTTTAGGCAGGACAGGGAACGGTAATTCTTTATTCAATGTAAATACACCCTCTTCTTTCAACTGGCGGATAATCTCCATCCGCTTTCTCAGCATATCCCCCAATGTATAGGCAGGATCGATATCCAGCACCGTCAGGCTGTATCCGTACAGTTCATGAAATTCGACCGATACTTTCACCAGCACCTTCAGTCCGGAAGCAAACATCTGCCCCGTCTCCATCTCAAAGTAAGGCTTCAGCATCCGGAACGTTTTAGCCCATATCGAGCCGCGTGCCCTGGCAACCAATTGCCCGGTTATAGGATTTTTTTCAATAAACTCCAGATAGCAATGCCCGGAAGAAGCATTCGTCCGCACATCACTCATCTCCGCACGAACCCAGCAAGTGCCGGGGAAAGCCTCACTGACCGCACCGCGCACCAGGTTATTCAATTCCAGCAAAGACAGTTCCCTGCGTTCTTCGCCCATATATTCCGGATTAATGTTCAGTCCTGGCATACTGCATTCCTTTCTTATAGGCTTTATATATATTCGGGATACCGTACCCCAGTTCGGCGTCAGGCTGTTTGAACTGGCTGGAAACCTGCTGTAATAAAGCAATGACCTCCTTATTGCTCAACTCCGGCAACGCCTGCCACAGACAGACGCCCAATCCCGCCAGTATAGGAGTTGCAAAAGATGTTCCGCTGGCATAACGTACATTTCCTTGTGGATCGATCACACAACTGCCCGACCCTAATGCCACCACATCCGGTTTCACCCGGTAATCGGCAGTAAATCCTACCGAACTGAAAATACTTTTCTTTTTATCTTCCGTAATAGACCCAACCGTCAGAATATCCGATGCATCGGAAGGGAAAGTAATTTTCCCCCAACTGCCGTTTCCTTCATTTCCGGCACTGCAAAACATCAGGATCCCCTTTTGCGCTGCGATATGTGCCGCCTGGCTGATCAAAGAACTCTTTCCGTCCAAAGCGGACTGATCGTAAGATAATTCATCTGCATCAAAAGCGAAATAACCTAATGAGGAGGAGATCACATCGACTCCTACACTATCGGCATATTCAACAGCCGCCGCCCAATAGTCTTCTTCTATCGGGTATTCGGAATCGCTGTCCTCGCTTTTTATAAGCAAATAAGACGCTTTGGGAGCGGTCCCGACCATGATCCCGGGCATATTGGCAGCCATACAAGACAGAACCTTCGTCCCATGGTCGTCTGCTTCATACACACTGCGGCCCGGATAAATCACATTATGCGTCCCGATCAATTGCAGGGAATCGAAAACGCAGATACGGTCTACATTCTGGAAGCCGGCATCTATCACTGCCACACGCATCCCTTCCCCACGGAAGCCGGCATCATGCAGTTTGATTCCATTCAACATTTTGATCTGCCTTTCAGCATATCCGTATTTCTCTTTCAAAGGAGCATCAGAAGGAGAAAGACAGATCTCCTGATCATCTTCCTGGGCCGGAGTCACATCATGCCCTTTCCATACCCATTTTACAGAGTCGACCATCGTCAGGTTTTTCAGACGGTCGGCAACTGTGCTGTCTTTACTGGTCACGACTACGGTAGAAAGCCATTTACTCTGCACCACCGGTTCAGCGCCGGTAGCGACCAATGTATCCAGATAAGCATGCGCAATGGGAAGATCGGAAGCGGTGACCGGCGTTCCCGCCTTTTTACGCCGCTGAATGGATTCTTTCGACAGAAAAGCCTCCGGTTCTTCCACGGTAAAGCCGGAATCGCCTTTATCTTTCAAATAGACACGAAAACAGTAACTTTCTCCGGCAGTAAGCCACGAAGAAAAACAGCATAACAAAACAAACAGTCCTATATATTTTTTCATGGGATCATATAACTCAACTCTACAAAAGTAGTAATTGCCTTGGATATAAAAAAGCCCGGCAACTCATCAAGAGGCCGGGCCATTATTTTTTAAACTAATTTATTCGTTTACGTTACAGATAGGAATTTCACGCTTAACACTTTGACGTAAAGAAATCAAAGTCTCTGTAGCAGTAACCCCCGGTATCTCCTGAATCTTTGTATTCAGCAATTCCATCAGATGTTCATTATCACGGGCATATAACTTGATCAGCATTGTATAAGGACCTGTTGTAAAATGACACTCAACCACTTCGGGTATCTTCTCAAACTCAGGCACTACGTCTTTATACATAGAACCCCGTTCCAGTTTCACACCGATATATGTACAAGTATTATATCCCAGAATCTTAGGATTAATATGATAACCCGACCCAACGATCACATTCATATCAATCATGCGCTGTACCCGTTGATGGATGGCTGCACGCGACACACCACACTCTTCAGCTACATCCTTGAAAGGAATCCTGGCATTCTTTGAAATAATGTTCAATATCTGCCGGTCCAGTTTGTCTATTTTCTCCATTTCTACTATCGCTTTATTATACGCTCTTTTTATTTATATATCAAAAGTATATAATTATTTTCAACAATCTATCATTCTGAAAGAAAAAAGTAGCAAATAAATAATAAAAGCGGGCAAATAATGCTTTTTAGCATAATTTACCCGCCTCTTTATCTACAAAATGAGATATTACTTTTTCTGATCGTCTTTAACGATATCCAGTAACTCGATTTCGAATTTCAGAAGACTGTTCGGTTTGATGCTGCTTCCACGAGGAGGCTGAGGACCATAACCCAGTTCAGAAGGAACCCAAACTATATATTTAGATCCGACCGGCATAATCTGCAGGATTTCAGTCCATCCCGGGATTACACGATCAACTCTGAATTCAGCAGGTTCGCCACGGCTAACAGAGCTATCGAATTCAGATCCGTCCAACAGAGTTCCTGTATAATGTACTTTCACATTATCTTCTTTTGCCGGTTTTGCACCAGTACCTTCTTTTTCTACTTTATATTGCAAGCCGCTTTCAGTTGTGATAACGCCGTCTTTCGTTTTGTTTTCAGCCAGGAACTTTTCACCTTCTTCCTTAGCCTGCTGAGACTCTCTAGCCTGAGCTTCTACGAAGTAAGTGTTCAGATAAGTCTGAGCCTGTTCCGGAGTCATCTTTGTAGAATCGCCTTTAATAGCCTGAACAAAACCTGCGATCAGTGCATCGATATTGGCTTCGCCACCAGGTAATGTTTTCAAATTTTCTTTATAACCGGCACCGGTAGAAACACCAATAGCATAACTTGCGCTATCTACTGCCGATTTCAAATTTGCACTAGGCTTAGAATCACAAGAAGTGGCAGCAATGCCTAAAGCTACAATCGCTGTAGCAGCTAAAACATTAATCTTTTTCATTTTTCTCTATAAATTATTTTACTATATCTAACAATTCAACATCAAAAACCAATGCACTGTTCGGTTCGATAGCTTCACCCGCTCCATGTTCGCCATAAGCCAGGTCTGACGGGATAAATAATCTCCATTTAGATCCTACCGGCATTAACTGCAATGCTTCCACCCATCCCGGGATAACCTGCGATACTCCGAATACAGCCGGTTCGCCACGCTGTACCGAACTATCAAACACTGTTCCGTTGATTAATGTTCCGTGATAATGACATTTCACCTTGTCAGAAGCAGTCGGTTTAGGACCTTCACCTTTCTGAAGTACCTGATATTGCAATCCGCTGGGCAGGGTAACTACACCCGCTTTTCCTTTATTGATATTCAGAAATTCCTCTCCGGCTTTCTTATTTATTTCAAATTTTTCTTTTTGCAGCTTCATGAAGTAATCGTTGATCACCTGCTTAGCTTCGTCATAACTGATTTCCGGGGTCTGACCACCTAAAATATCTTTCAATCCTTTCACAAAGTCTTCAATCTGAAGATCATTAATGCCCGAGTTCTGGAAATTATTTCCGATACTTAAGCCAAGTGCGTAACTTACTTTATCCATTCTTTTTCGTTTTCAACTAATTACAAGCTACAAAAGTAATGCTTTTAACTACACAAACGTCATCAGAAGGCACTTTTTTATTACTTTTGCATCTGTTATGGGAGAACAACAAACGGAATCTTCACTATTTTCAACGCTCTTCGGTCAATTCAAAGAGCCGTTCATTCTGTTTGCCAATTCATACGTAAGGGATATGGCCGCCGCAGAGGATATTTACATGGAGGCAATCATCCAATACTGGGAAAAAAGAAAAGAACTGCCAGCCGACACCAATATTCCCGGATACATATTAACAACTGTAAAAAACAAGTCACTCAACCACTTACGCCACCAGACCATCCGCACAGATGTGGAAGACCAATTATATGACCACCGGCAACGGGAACTGAATTTTCGTATCTCGTCCCTGGAGTCGTGCGACCCGTCAGACCTCTTCACGGTCGAAGTCAAAGAGATCATCCGAAAAACATTAAACGAACTGCCGGAACAAACCCGCGCGATTTTCTTTAAAAGCCGGTATGAAAGCAAAACCAACCGGGAAATTGCAGCTGAACTGGAAGTCAGTATCAAAACAGTAGAATTCCATATTTCGAAAGCACTGAAACTATTCCGTAGCCGGTTGAAAGATTATTTACCGGCATTGCTGGTACTGACCGGAATAAGCGATTTCTGACCAATTCCTTAAATCCACTCTTCTACAGCGTAAAAAGAGTCAGATTACTTAAACATTACAACCTCTTCATCGTTTATATATAAAGTAAAACGATAAGATTATGAGACGTATACAGAAATGGGGAATAGCGCTAGCTGCCATTACAGCGGGCACTCAGTTAAATACCACAGAAGCCTGCACCAGAGTTGTTTATCAGGGAAAAGACAATACAGTTCTGACCGCCCGGTCGATGGACTGGAAAGAAGATACCCGCAGCAACCTGTGGATATTTCCGCGAGGTATGAAGCGTAATGGAGAAATAGGAAAGAATCCGCTTGAATGGACTTCCAAATATGGAAGTGTAGTTGCTTCCGCCTACGATATTTGCAGTACGGACGGGATGAACGAAAAGGGACTGGTCGCCAATCTGCTCTGGCTGGCAGAGTCGGAATACCCGCAGTGGGATGGTAAAAAACCGGGACTGTCCATTGCCGCCTGGGTTCAATATATACTGGATAATTTCGCCACAGTCGATGAAGCAGTTTCCTATGTTGAAAAAGGCACCTTCGAAGTTGTATCGGACATGATGCCTGACGGAACCCGCATGGCAACATTACATCTTTCCATCTCGGATGCCGATGGTGACAATGCGATCTTTGAATATATCGGCGGAGAATTGAAAATCCATCATGACAAGTCATACCAGGTAATGACTAACTCCCCGGTTTTCGACCAGCAACTGGCCTTGAATGATTACTGGAAAAATATCGGGGGAACAACATTCCTACCAGGAACCAACCGTGCTGCCGACCGTTTTGTCAGAGCCTCTTTCTATATTAATGCTATTCCGAAAGTGGCGGATACCCGTACGGCCGTTGCCAGTGTATTCAGCGTAATCCGTAACACGTCAGTACCATTAGGTATCACAACACCTAACGAACCGAATATCTCATCGACAAGATGGAGAACCGTTTCCGACCAAAAGAATAAGGTTTATTTCTTTGAATCGACCATCCAGCCTAATGTATTCTGGGTAAATTTACAAGATGTGGATTTTTCAGAAAAAGCACCGGTGAAGATGCTTGACCTGGTTAGCGGTAAAACCTATGCCGGCAACACGGCAGAGCAATTTGTTGAAGCTAAACCGTTCAAATTCCTGGGAGTCGATTAAGACTCCCTTTTTTCAGGCTATATCTTCACTAAGTTTCACGCGCAGGTCATTCTGATAAGTATGCATAAACTTTTCCAGATCAAAGAAAAGGCGGGAAACGACTTTCAGAAAAGGATTCTTCATCCGGATAATTTCCGTCGATGTAAAATGAGTTCCTCCCGTACTGGTTACTTTCAGTTCGCCTTTCCAGTACCCGGTGAATCCGTTTCCTTTCACAATTTCAAATTCATATAAGGAATGAGGTACTTTACGGGCTGTCCTGAACCGGATAACAGAGCCGTTCTTCGCTATTTCATCCCAGACTTCTATGCCGTCTTTCTCTTCCACAATAACAGTCTCTTCCAGATCACTGCGATAACCGTAATCAGCATTATTGATGAGTGCATTATACACCTTCTCGGGTGAAGCATTATAAAAGCATTCACTGGTTGCAGTTCTTTCATCCGGCAAAAGAAGGCCGGCAATAAAAACTAAAAGAATAATTCCTGCTATAACAATAAATATATAAGTAAAGATAGATATCATTTATAATCGATTTTATAAATAACTGAGTTACTGACTGTTTACAAAAGTAACCAATAAAACTCACATAACAGGAATATTCATAGTAAAAACAATCCTTCCTTTTCCCGGCAAACAAAGCCATCACTTATCTGTTTTATATACAGGGAATAAAAAACAAAAGATCAAATGAAAGAAGTTATTTTAAACAACGGAACAAAAATCCCTTCCATCGGAGTCGGTGTATTCAGGGTTGAAGATGCAAACATTGCATATGAAACAGTAAAAACAGCTTTATCTGTCGGATACAGACATGTAGACACAGCCATGATTTATGGAAATGAAGAAGCTGTCGGCAAGGCAATCCGGGACTCAGGTATCCCACGGGAAGAGATATTCCTGACCACTAAATTATGGAATGACGACCAGCGGTCGGGAAAAGTAGAAGAAGCGATCGAAGCCAGCCTGAAAAGATTGGGCATGGATTATGTAAATCTCTATCTTGTGCACTGGCCGGTAAAAGAGACTTACGTCAGTGTCTGGAAAAAGATGGAAGCAGTGTATAAAAGCGGAAAAGCAAAAGCAATCGGAGTCAGCAATTATCAGACACATCATTTAGCCGATTTGCTCGAAGAAGCAGAAATCATACCAGCAGTCAACCAGATAGAATGTTACCCCTACCTTTCCCAGGCGGCAACTATCCAATATTGCCTGGAAAGGAATATCCGTCCGGAAGCATGGGGACCATTGGGAGCCGGCAAATCAGACATTCTGACAAACCCTGTCATTACCGAGATTGCTAAAAAGCGCGGACTGACTCCTGCACAGGTCGTTTTAGGCTGGAATCTGGAACGTGGAGTGATAGTCATCCCCAAATCCATCCATAAAGAGAGATTGACAGAGAATCTGAAATGTACGGATTTCGAACTGACAGACGAAGATATGACCCGGATAAGTGCTCTTAATAAGAATCTGAGACTGGGTGCAGACCCAGACCATTTCAATTTTTAGCAAACCTCTATAAACAATTAAAGCCTGTCTCACGACAAGCCCTAATCAAACTTTGTTAACCTTAAATCTAATACTATTATGAAAAAACCACAGTACAAAGATACACCTGTAGCAAGCGTTTGTCAAGCTTTTTACAGACAATATATGTTAAGCCTCCAAGCATCTTTCGCCAAAAAGTGTTAGTTAAGATAAAACTATATACAATACTGGCAAAAACCGCTAAAATTAACAATTAAAGAGAGCATTTTATCCGCTAAAAACGTTCCGGTAGATTTACAGAACCAACTCCGCAAACAACTTTTCAAACGCAACCTCCAGGTCAGTCGAAAAGCCGGGATGCGGACGCGAAGTCTGGATGGAAGAACTGCGCACAGCCGTCAGCCAACGGAAACGCTCGGGAATATCCATAGAGGCTATCGGGCCACCGTCGGCAGTGCCGGAGCAGATGCGGTCGAATACTTTCAGACTGGCATAAAGCGAATCCATATCCAGTTCGGAAGAGAACAGACAGAGCTTCTTTTCATCCACCTGATAACGCGCCTTTATAAACCGGGCCCGTTTAGAGAACATGATAAGACCCACATTAATAAACTCCTCCCGTTCCACCCGGGGAACAAAACGGATAACGGCGTATTCATATAAGTGCTTTCCTTGCATGCTGCGCTTCTTTTATAAATGTTTCGGAATGGGCAATCCTTTCTGTCAGGAATTCAATATAAACGTCTCTTATTTCCTGCGGCGTACCGGGACTTTCGTTCCACCGCAACCAGTCGTCCGGAACCAGAGAAACAATTTCACGGATTTTATCCGGAGTAAGAATACGTTTAAATTCGGCATCCGTTTCCCCCAACTTACCGGCTTCCGGCAACAGGGCATGGTCTTTAATCTGGATAAACGGGCTTAAAGCATGTTTGCGCCAGTTCGACCATGAATAATGGAAATAGAGTGACGCACCATGGTCAATCAGCCATAATTCCTTATGCCACATCAGCATATTGGTATTGCGGGTCGTACGGTCCACATTCGTCAGGAGGGCATCCAGCCAGACTATTTGGGAAGCGAGTTTTTCTCCGACCTTATTGATTACCGGGTCAAATGTCAGGGCACCCGACAGGAAATGCAATCCCAGGTTCAACCCACGGCTTGCCTGCAATAAATCCTGTATCTCCTCATCCCCTTCGGTACGCCCAAAAGCCTCATCGAGATTAAGAAAGACCAGTTCAGGCACACGGAAACCCAATGCCCGCGCTATTTCACCGCCAATCAATTCGGCTATCAGGGCCTTGGTCCCATGACCGGCTCCCCGGAACTTTACGACATATTTATATTCATCGTCGGCTTCTGCCAAAGCCGGCAACGAACCTCCCTCCCGGAGAGGCATAATATATCTGACTACATTCGCTGTTCGCAATTCCATAATAAATGCTTTTGACAAAGATAAAGATACTTCCTGTTTACACAAAAGAAACTATCTACATCTCTAAAACAAAATAACCGAACCGTTGTTTTTATTCAAAGGACGTTATCATATCATGTCAGAAGTTTATAGATATTTCCCGGCAGCGCCTTAATCCGTCCGTTCATTTCCAGTTCAAATAGTAGGGAAGACAGTTCGCGGACAGGCAGATTCAGTTCCGTAGCCAGTTGGTCGATATGTATTTCTCCCTTTTCGCGAAGAAGTTTTATGACTGTTCCTGCACGGTCGTCTTCTTCGAAAAACAATTCAGCCTGGACAGGGGCAGGCGAAGGCGTTTTATTCACGTCCCAACAAAGTGCCGACACCAAATCGGAAGCCGATGTTATCAAACCCGCCTTATTCTGCCGGATTAATGCGTTGCATCCTTTGGAATAATAATCGTTTACCCGTCCGGGGAATGCATAGACATCATGACCATAGGAAAAAGCAAGGTCAGCCGTAATAAGCGAGCCCCCTTTTTCTGCCGATTCCATTACAATCGTTGCTTCCGCCAATCCGGCAACAATCCGGTTACGCCGGACAAAGTTCGGCTTATCCGGTTCCGTTCCGCTGGGGAAATCGGACAACAATCCGCCATGAGACAACATTTCAACAGCTACGGAGCGATGTGAGGAAGGATAGATGCGGTCCAGACCATGAGCCAGCACAGCTACAGTCGGCAGTCCATACTTCAGGGCACTCCGATGGGCACAGATATCGACGCCATAAGCCAGTCCGCTCACAACCAGCAAATCCGGATAAGAGGCCGACAAGGCATGTATCAACTCTTCCGTCATCGTCCTGCCATATTCTGTTATGTGGCGCGTCCCGACAATACTGACAATATGTGTACTATTCAAGTCGGTCTTCCCTTTAAAATAGAGTAGTACAGGAGCGTCGGTGCACTCTTTCAAACGTTTGGGGTAACTCTCATCTGTCAGGAAATAACAGCTTATCTGGTTCTTTTCAATAAAAGTCAACTCTTTCTCGGCTTGCAGAAGCACTTCCGGGCTTTTGACGGCAGCAGCGGTAAGGCTGCCGAAACCCGGAATCTTCTCCAATGTCTGTCTCTTTTCCGCAAAGACAGCCTCTGCGTCGCCGAAGGTTTGCAGAAGCTGACGGGCCAGGACATCTCCCACCCCGTTTATCATAGTTAAGCCAATCTGGTAAATCCGTTTATCTGTCATGATACTGTCATAGTTTGTCTTGTATCCTTTTCAACATTTCGTCAAAATATTCGCCGCGGGTCAGCTTGCCGTCCTGTACGACAACCGATTCGACTTTCCCCTTAGTTGCCAGCGCACCGTCGGAGGCTCTGTAGATATCCTGTTCAAAGACCAGTTTTACGCCTTTCTTATATACATTCAGGCAGGAGATATAGCTGTCGCCGCTCTTCAAAGAGGTCTTGTAGTCGATCTCCACATGAGAGACAAACCCGTCCACTCCCTTATCATGCATGGCACCGAAATTTTCTCCCAGCGACTCGAGGAACTCATGACGGGTATGTTCCATATAATGCTGATAGTTGGAGTTATTCACTACGCCCTGCAAGTCGCATTCGTAGTCACGCACTTTGTCTGTCAGTTTAAAAATATACTCTTTCATTATTTCAGTTCTTTATCGTTCGTTGATACCATTTTATAAAGACGGTCCGAGGGACGTACTTTATCGGAGACTTTAAAGGAGAAGCGTTCGCCCTTGACTGTCTCTTCCACCGGTTTGAGGTCGACACGTATTTCATCGATGGTCTGCATCACCGCACCGGTTGTCGGACCGGTAATCAGAATCTCGTCACCCACCTTCAGCGAACCCGATTCCATTTCAAACTCCGCCACACCGATACCGCTGAAATATTTGATTCCTTTCGCCACATAGACTTTCTTTTTGGTCGAACCGGAACCATACTTGCTGCTCCATTCACCCAGGCGCTGCCCCAGATAATAACCATCCCAGAAACCACGGTTAAAGACACTTTTCAGACGTTCGTCCCAAACAGCGATTTTCTCTTCATCATAACTTCCGCTGCAATAAGCCTTCACCGCCTCCTTGTAACACTCCGTTACGATACGCACATATTCGGGTCCGCGGGCACGGCCTTCAATCTTAAATACCCGGACGCCTGCATCCATCATCTTGTTCATGAAATGAATCGTCTTCAGGTCTTTGGGCGACATGATATACTGGTTCTCTATATCCAGTTCGATATTGCTGTCCTTATCCTTCACCGTATAGCCGCGGCGGCAAATCTGCATGCAGGCCCCGCGGTTGGCAGAGGCATTCATCTCGTGCAAACTCAGGTAACATTTGCCGGAGACAGCCATACACAAAGCACCATGTGCAAACATCTCGATACGAATCAGTTCGCCTCCCGGACCGGTAATCTGCTGTTCAACGATTTGCTGATAGATTTCGGAAACCTGCTTCAGGTTCAACTCACGGGCCAGCACCACCACATCGGCAAACTGGGCATAGAACTTCAGCGCCTCCACATTCGAAATATTCAACTGGGTAGAAAGATGCACCTCCTGTCCGATACGGTTCGCATAACTCATTGCAGCCACATCCGCCGCAATGATCGCAGAGACTTCCGCCGCCTTCGCCGCATCGATAATCTCGCGCATCAGAGCCAGGTCTTCCCCGTAAATAACTGTATTGACCGTCAGATAACTTTTAATCCCGTGTTCCTTACAGATAGAAACAATCTTGCGCAAATCGTCTGTCGTGAAATTATTGGAAGAACGCGAACGCATGTTCAGTCCCTCAATGCCGAAATAGATAGAGTCGGCACCTCCCTGAATAGCCGCCATCAACGATTCATACGAACCTACCGGCGCCATTATTTCAAAATCTTTTTCGTTCAAAGCTGTTTGGTTTTAAATTAGAAACCACAAAGATACGGGTTTCTTCCTAATATTACATGAATAAAATCGGTTAACTTTTAGCCTCTTACCGGCATGCAGTCTTTAAAACACCCAATCATTGCTACTGTTTCATCCTAATGAAACAAGTGTTTCTACATAATGGAACAGTTGTTTCATTATGTAGAAACAGATTCCCTTAAGGATGTACCAGACCGATGCTTACGCGGCTCTTCCGGGTAACAACCTTATCTATAAATACGTTTCATCCGATACCTTTTAAGCCTTTCAACGTAAATGATAAATAGTAACGAGCGGATTCGAATCTTCCGTTACCTGTTGCAGGACAGGGTGTTTCCTGAGGTCGGGATATTTCTCTTTGAGATATTCGATTTCTACCGCCGTATTGAATTGTATCATTAGTTTTTTAGCCGGAAAGGAGAAGAAAGGCCAGATGGGAAGCCCCCCGTCCGTTTCATTGCGGATACCGATGCCGGTCAAAGCCCTGTTGTATCCGAACAATTCGTCTGCGTCGATAAGAGAAGCCTCACGACACAAGGCTCCGGTTTCTTTATTCAGGCTGTACAAAAAGAAATTAGACTGGTCGGAACCTTTGAAACATTTGACAAAATAAGACCGGGGAGTTTCAAAGATATTGAAAATACTGAATTTACCATCCACAGCGGCATTTCCTGTTTTAGAGGAACGTATTTCTTCCTCATCGGCAGCAGAATAACCATGCCTGATAAGAAATGCCGGTGAAATTGCTTTTGCATTCACATTCCAGACGGTATCTATCCCATCCGAATAGCAAAACCAACCATCCATGCTGCCATTATATATCCATCCTTTCAAACTGACTTCTTCCAGCGGCATTACATCCACATTTCCAATCGTCCGCCAAAATGCAATCGTATCGTCCGTTGCCCAGTTGAAAATTCCAAGGCTAAACATTCCCGGAATATTCATAGGGACATACATCCGGCCTAATTCGGCCATCGTATTCGCCCCGACGGAAAGCTGATAAGAATTAGGACGCAGACTCGTTATCTTTTTAATAAATTCGCCGTCAAAAGAGTAGAACAAGGTAGAAAAATACTCGTTAACACAAAAAAGACGGTTTTCTTCATCGATGGTAAGCGATATAATCTGTGCGACTTCTCCCGGACCATTCCCTGTCTTTGCGATAGGACGGACAAACTTTCCTTTCCGGTCAAACTGCAAAACGCTTTCCTGCCGGGTAGAATAAATAAAGATATACTCGTCGGAAACACATGCATCCAATACATTTGCAATCAGAGATTCATCGGTCAACTCCAGAGGAATATACTCAATCGATTCTATTTCGTCCGCTATTCCAACCTTATCGGAAGAAAACATTTTTGCCGTCAAATCAATCTCCGGTAATTCGCCGACCGACTGCTTCGACCCGCATCCGGTTAAAACCATCATGGCTGCCATGAGCCCTAATAACATCTTTTTCATACGCTTTTTCTGACAAAAGTAGAAGAAACAGTCTCCTTCACGGTTTCACATCAGTTCACATCTGCTTAAAAATCACGAATAAAGGAGTCACACAGTTCCGGCGTTCCCTTTTCACCCGTCATTTTCTGGTAAAGACGGACGCGGCGCATCGAAATAGCCTGATTGGTACAACAGAGCAACATAGCCATTGTAGAAGGGGGAACATCCATTTTAATCAGGCAGCATATGCGCCATTCCTGTTCACTCAGTTTCGGTATTTTCTTTTTCAGCCGTTCGCGAAACTCCGGGTAGGTCCGGTTGAAAGCTTGCAACAACTCTTCCCAGTCCTTACTACC